>NZ_JBLQUA010000001.1:0-4850786 GCF_048684445.1 Enterobacter sp. BNK-34 | reverse complement strand
TTAAGAAAAACCCCGTACCGTAAGGTGCGGGGTTTTTTGCTTTGTGCTTTCCCTCTCTGGCCTTTCTCCTAATCCCTTATCCTGCTAATGGAATGTGTGATCTCTGTCTCAATGTGATTTATAACAAAATTATAACATTTCATTTACGAGGTTGTTGAGTCTTCTGGCTCAATACGCCGCAGTTTATGGCAGGAGCATAATCACAATGACAGAAAGCATGACATCAAACGGGACGCTGGCTCACAGTGATACCCGAAGAAGGGTATGGGCAATCATCAGCGCCTCTTCAGGGAATCTGGTTGAATGGTTCGACTTTTACGTCTACTCATTCTGTTCACTCTACTTCGCACATATTTTCTTCCCATCCGGCAACACCACAACGCAACTGCTGCAAACGGCGGGGGTTTTTGCCGCAGGGTTTTTAATGCGCCCCATCGGGGGCTGGCTGTTCGGTCGCATTGCGGATCGTCGCGGGCGTAAGGCTTCAATGCTGATCTCGGTCTGTATGATGTGCTTTGGCTCGCTGGTGATCGCCTGCTTACCGGGATATGAATCAATTGGCACCTGGGCACCGGCGCTACTTTTACTGGCCCGCTTGTTCCAGGGATTATCGGTGGGTGGTGAATACGGTACCAGTGCGACCTACATGAGCGAGATTGCCCTCGAGGGCCGTAAAGGTTTTTACGCCTCATTCCAGTACGTCACGCTGATTGGTGGTCAGCTGCTGGCCATTCTTGTGGTGGTGATCCTGCAGCAGATTCTGACGGACGAACAGCTTCATGCATGGGGATGGCGAATTCCTTTCGCGATGGGCGCTGTACTGGCGGTCGTTGCACTTTGGCTACGCCGTCAGCTAGATGAAACCTCTCAGAAAGAGGTCAGGATGCTGAAGGAGGCGGGAACATTCAAAGGGTTATGGCGTAACCGCAAAGCTTTCCTTATGGTGCTTGGCTTTACGGCGGGCGGCTCTCTCAGTTTCTACACGTTCACCACCTATATGCAGAAGTACCTGGTGAACACTACCGGCATGCACGCAAATGTCGCCAGCGTAGTCATGACCGTTGCGCTGTTTGTCTTTATGCTCATACAACCCGTTATCGGTGCGCTCTCAGATAAAATCGGTCGACGTACGTCGATGCTGATTTTTGGCGGGCTGTCGGCATTATGTACCGTACCTATTCTGTCTGCCCTTCAGCATGTGACTTCGCCCTATGCCGCGTTTGCACTGGTGATGCTGGCGATGGTGATTGTCAGTTTCTATACCTCTATCAGCGGGATACTGAAAGCTGAAATGTTCCCGGCGCAGGTACGTGCTTTAGGGGTAGGGCTCTCTTATGCGGTGGCTAATGCGCTATTTGGCGGATCGGCGGAGTACGTTGCGTTGTCGCTTAAATCATGGGGAAGTGAAACGACATTCTTCTGGTACGTAACGATAATGGGTGCACTGGCCTTTGTTGTTTCCCTGATGCTGCATCGGAAAGGGAAAGGTATTCGACTTTAATAGCGTGCCATCTGCCACACGGCATAGCCGGTCGTTGCGCCGGCGACATCCCATGCGAAATCTTTCCAGCTCCAGCCGCTCCCTGCGGGGCGGCTATCCCACAGTTCTTTTGATGCCCCAAGACCCACTGAGAACATCAGCCCTATCGCCGCGCTACGATCCCGGCTGTATCCCTGATGCTGCGCATATTCATTACCAGCTGCGGACAACATCGCAGAAGCGAGGAAATGCTGTGCTTTATCCTGTCCGGACCAGTTATCGTTGGCCATATGGCTACAGCCACTCAGGAAGAAGACGCTCAGTAACAGAGGAATACGCATCAACGGGCCCCATAAAAAAGCCCTGCGGGTGGCAGGGCCTGGATATTACAGAATACGGCTGATAAGTCGGTCGATACGGATACGACGTAAGCGGCGGATAAGCTTGCGGACTTTCACCGGGTAATCGGCAATGCTCTGCAGTTCTCGGTAATGATTAACCACTGTCGTGTGGGTGCGAATCAGCTCCAGCTCACGCTCACGTTTTGCGGCTAACTCATGCTGCGGGTCATGGATCAGGATAGCGTTTTCCAGATCCAGTCGCCACGCGCGTGGGTTCAGGTTGTTACCGGTCAGCAGCATCCACTCATCGTCGACCCACATTCCTTTCAGATGGTAAGTGTTATCTTCGTCTTTCCAGAGACGCACAACCAGCTGGTCAGTGTTGACGTAATACTGTAAACGGCTCAGGAAACGGCGCAGGTTAATCTCATAGAGATAAGGCAGCGCACCGATGATTTTGAACGGCTGATCTTCAGGAATGAAGAAGTCGTTTGCCGTTTTATCACCCACGATGATTTCCACTTTTTTACCGTCGCGTAGCAGCTGAATGATATTACGCACCAGCACGGCAGGAAGGTTGAAGTACGGCGTACAGATGGTGAGTTTCTGCTCCGCGCACGGCATCAGATGGAAAATCGTTTTGTTCAGCAGGCTTGATTTGCCGAGCCCGACCAGCGGGGTAACGGATAACTCTTCGTTGTTCGCATCACCCTGGAAATGATAGACCGCATCACGCAGCTCCTGGCGGAAGGCGCGAACATCATTTTTGATTTCCGGGCTTTTAGGGCGCTCGGGATCGTCAAGGCGATTAACGCCGCGGCCATGGACCAGATTTTTATCAACCCAGTTGAACATGATATCGGCCATCTGCGGATTACGGATCAGATGGTAGCGGTCGTAGCGATATTTATCGAGCTGATGAAGGTAAACATCATTCAGACTTGCGCCGCTGTAAAGCACGCTGTCATCAATGATGAACCCCTTAAAATGAAGAACGCCGAGTGCTTCACGGGTATTCACCGGGACGCCATAAACAGGCACATCAACGCCAGGATTTTCCTGCGCCGTGCGGCAATACCAGTCGGCATTGGTGTTTGACGCGGCAGCGCCAATACGGCCACGCTGAGCGCGATGCCAGTCGACCAGCACGCGAACATCAAGTTCCGGCCGCTGACGTTTGGCTTCATAGAGCGCGTTCAGGATCGCGCGCCCGCCTTCATCCTGTTCAAGATAAAGCGCCACAATGCAAATGCGTCGCGTGGCGCTGGCAATCTTTTCCAGAAGCGTCTCCCGAAAATGAGCGGGAGCGTAAAAGAACTCTACATCATCAACTGACTGAGAAATCTTCGGTAGTTGAGCAAGGTGTTGTTGATGTTTATTACGCTTAAATTTTGACAACATCACAGTGCGTTTCTTCTCTGTTCATTGAAGGGTTGTCTGTACCATGCAAACAACATAAGCGGACAATGATACCACCAGTCCCGTCCAAAGTGGGTAACATTTCCAGTAGCTTACTCGCGTTTGTTTGCTGATGTCAGACTGAGGGACAAAGCCACAATACCTTCGTCCAGCTGAATATCAACGTCAAACCCAAGTTTTCGCGCCAGGGTCACCATACCGCGATTGTTAGGCATAGTAATGCCATTGAGGCGTAATAATCCGTGATCTCGCGTATAACTGATGAGTTTTTCCAGCAGCCGTCTTCCCAGACCCAGGCCTTTAAGATCGGAGCGCACCAGCACCGCAAACTCCGCATCGACGTTATCCGGGTCAGAAATAGCACGCGTGACGCCGAGGATCTCATCTCCCTTTTCGGAGCGGCGAACGGCAACAAACGCCATTTCTCGATCGTAGTCGATCTGGGTCATATTGGCTAAATCATCGTGGGTAAATTCGTTGATTTCGCTAAAATAGCGATAATAAAGATCCTCTTTCGTGACCTGAGAGATAAAAGCCCGCAGCTGGGGCTCATCTTCCGGCAGGATAGGGCGGAACAAGGCGCGTTCCCCATTCTTCATCTCAACCCACTCCTCCAGCTGCAGGGGATACGGGCGGATCGCCAGACGGCTCTCTCTGTCTCCTTCGAAGGGCGCGATATCCAGGGTTACGTCCAGCGCCGTAAACTCATTGCCGGAGGCGAGCAGCGGATGAATATCCAGCCGCTGGATCTCGGCACAATCCACAATCAGGTTAGACACCTGCACCAGGAACTGACTTAACCCGGCAATATCAAGCGGACGCAGCGCACTCCGGCCACGGATCTTTTTACTTTTAATTGCCTGGATGATCTGATAACGCGCCAGGTTCATGTTCAGCGGCGGTAAAGCGACCACGGCCTGCTCCTCCGGACGCCACTCAACGCCACCTTCTCCCAGCATGATGAGCGGGCCAAAGACGGGATCGTGTTCGACCACCACCCGTAATTCCTGAGCGCCTGCGCGGTTGGCCATGCTTTGCACCAGCAATCCGTGGATCCTTGCCTGCGGCCAGGCCATTTTGACCCGATCGAAAATGGCATCGGCGGCCTGCTGCACCTCAGTCGCCGTTCGCAGGTATAACATCACCCCCTGAACATCAGACTTATGCGGGATATCCGGAGAGCGCAGCTTCAGGGCAACCGGATAGCCAATTTGCTCGGCAATATGCACGGCCTCAGCGCTGTCGCTGGCGATCCAGGTCGGCAGGGTTTGCATCCCGTAGCTGCCCAGAATGGGCTGGACCTCATGCGTATCCAGCGACGTCGCGCCTTCTTCAATGGCTTGCTGCAACAGCCGGTGAACGTCGACGGTGTTCGCCGTCAGATTCCCGGGCAAAGCCGGCGTCTCACGCAGCTGTTTCTGGTTGCGGCGATATTCCACCATATGCATAAAGGCGGTGATGGTGCCTTCCGGCGTGCGGTAGGTTGGCAGCCCGGCCTCGCTGAACAAGCGCCGGGCCTCCTGCGAAGAAAACTCGCCGCACCAGTTGGTCAGCAGGGTGACATATTTGCCTCGCGGATGGTTGTGCACGGCGTCAATGAGCGCGCGCGCGCTTTCGCTGCCCGGCGCGACCGCGCTGGGGGAGTGGATAATCATCAGCGCATCGAAATCCTGGCTATCCAGCAAAATGGAAATTGCCTTGATATAGCGCTCGCTGCTGGCGTCATCGCGTAAATCAAGCGGATTACCGGGCGTCACGCTGGTCGGAAGCGCGTCTTTCAGGCGCTGCAGCGTCTCTTCACTCAGCGTTGCCAGCTTGCCGAAGCGCCGCCACAGCTCATCCAGGGCGAGTGCCGCAGGGGCTGCACCGTTACTGACAATCATTAACTTCTCGCCGCGCAACGGGCGCATATGGCTTAAGGTCTCAACGGCGGAAAAAAGCTCGTGCGTATCCTGTACCCGCAGCAACCCCGCGCGCTGGATGGCGGCGTCCCAGGCGGGATCCATGCCGGAATGCGAATGCAGCAGACGCTGTGCCGCAGGGCTACGTCCGCTTTTGATCACCAGGATCGGCTTATTGCGCGACGCGCTTCGCGAAGCCGAGACAAAACGACGCGCGTCGCTGAGGTGCTCAAGATAAAGCAGGATCGCACTGGTTTTACCGTCGCGCGCCAGAAAATCCAGGAGCTCATCAACGTCGATGTCCAGACTGTCGCCAAGGGCAATGAAGTAGGAGAATCCCATTTCACGCTGCTGCGCCCAGTCAAGGATGGTGTTCGATACCGCAGCCGACTGCGAGATAAACGCGAGTTTGCCTTTGCGGATCGGAACCGGAGAGAAACTGGCGTTCAGCCCCTGCCAGGGGGCGAGCAGGCCCAGACTGTTTGGCCCAAGAATACGCATTTGATAGCGGCTGGCGCAGGCCAGAAGCTCCGCTTTCTGTTCAGGGGGGGACGAGAGAATAATGCAGGTTTTACAGCCTTTCTTGCCGAGCGATTCCAGCAGTTCCGGATTACGCTTCGCGTTTGTACAGAGTACGGCAAGATCCGGCACGAAAGGCAGGCTCTGTACATCAGGCCATGCAAGCACTCCCTGAACCGCCTTATACGCCGGCGTGACGGGCATAACGGGGCCATTAAACCCCCCGGCCAGCAGGTTACGCATCATCAGATAGCCAGCACGATCCGGTTTCATTGATGCGCCAATGACGGCAATGGATTTAGGACGAAGTAGCGCTTCTAACCCTCGCTGGCTCATGCAGGCCTCCTGTGAATGCAAGCGACCTGATGATTTTAAACGCTTTCCGTCTCGGCTGCTGTGACGCTGCCCTTATGAACTGTTTTTCCCGCCAGATAGCGCTCCCGGAAGCATGAGAAATGGTTACCAAGAGCCCCAGCCGCAGCGGTATCTCCCGCTAAATCCAGAAGCGCAATGGCTACTTCAGCGGTGCAGTATTGCCCGTCAGCATGCGCTTCACGCAGGCGGTAGGCGGAGACGCGGGAAAGATCGACAGAAATCACCGGCAGTGCGTCGAGATACGGGCTTTTGCGAAACATTTTTCGCGCTTCAGTCCAGGTGCCGTCCAGCATAATAAACAGCGGTGGTTTGCCGGATGGCGGCACTGAAAGCACCTGGCGATCCGCACCTGCGTATGACGCAGGGAAAACGACCATCGGCTGATAGTCCTTGCTTGCCACTAAATCGAGCAGGGCCTGAGGCGGCTCCGTACGGGACCACTGAAACGCGGCGGTATCCGGCAGAATATCGGCGATAAGACGCCCCGTATTGCTGGGTTTCATCGGCTCGGTATCGAACATGACCAGACAAAAACGACTCTCCGCCGTACTCGGGACCAGCGTCTCGCACAGACAAACCTTCAGCGGCAGCAGACAGCGCTGACAGCGGCGAATACGGTTGCCTCGGGCGAGGAACGGTCGGGTAGCGCGCGCAAGGCGTTCGGCGCGTAATTGAAGAACAGCGTTATCAGTCATGGGCGAAATGCAGGAAAAACACTATTTTCGCAGAGGTGGGAGCGGGGCACAAGATGTGCCCCGTGAATGTTACAGCGACTCGTTTAACCAGCTTTCAAAAGGTGCTTTTGGAACCGCACCGTTAAGCATATCGATCACTTCACCATTTTTGAAAATCATGATGGTCGGGATGCTGCGAATACGAAAACGGGCGCTCAGTTCGGGTTCGGCTTCGGTATTGACCTTCACGAAGCGTATTTTTCCGCTGCGCTCTTCGGCCACGTCTTCGAAGATCGGCGCGAAGCTACGGCATGGGCCGCACCATGGCGCCCAGAAATCGATCACGACAGGAAGATCGTCCTTGAGGAGTTTGTCCAGCGTAGCACCCGTCGCATTAATGACCTCGCCATCAAATAATTCATGGCCACAACGTCCGCATTTCGCACCATCTTCCATCCGATCGTCCGGAATGCGGTTAAGAGCCTGACAGTTGGCACATACGGTATTCATAACTAACCTCTGATAGAGCCGTGGGACAGCGGCAGAACGCCGATAATGTTTCTAATATGTTACATATTATCAATGAGCCTGTTTGAAACAACAATGCGTTTTATTCAATGAGAACAATAGTCACAGGCTTTTGTACGAAATTATGGCTATGCGCTGGCACATCGGGTAATCTGCGCGCTTCGCGCAGCGCTGGTGGAGAAAAGCATGAACGACGAAATGAAAAACAAAAGCGGCAAGGTCAAAGTGATGTATGTCCGCAGTGATGATGACTCTGATAAACGCACCCAAAATCCGCGTACCGGAAAAGGTGGCGGGCGTCCGGCGTCTTCTCGTGCAGACGGTGGCCGTCGCCCCGCCCGCGATGACAGAAATTCCCGCGGTGATGACCGCAAACGTGACGATCGCAAACGCGATGACCGTCCGCGTTCCGACCGCCCACGTAGTGACCGTCCACGCGACGATCGTCCGCGTGATGACTTCTCACGCGATAACGGCTCCCCGTGGCGCACCGTTTCTCGCGCCCCTGGCGATGAGACGCCGGAAAAAGCCGATCACGGCGGTATCAGCGGTAAAAGCTTTATCGATCCGGAAGTGCTGCGCCGTCAGCGTGCGGAAGAGACCCGCGTGTACGGTGAGAATGCTTGCCAGGCGCTGTTCCAGAGCCGTCCTGAGTGTATCGTCCGCGCCTGGTTCATCCAGAGCGTGACTCCGCGCTTTAAAGAAGCACTGCGCTGGATGGCCGCGAACCGTAAAGCCTACCACGTCGTGGATGATGCCGAGCTGACCAAAGCCTCCGGTACTGAACACCACGGTGGCGTCTGCTTCCTGATCAAAAAACGTAACGGCACGACCGTGCAGCAGTGGGTCAGCCAGGCGGATGCCGATGACTGCGTGCTGGCGCTGGAAGATGTGGGTAACCCGCACAACCTGGGCGCAATGATGCGCAGCTGCGCGCACTTTGGCGTGAAAGGCGTGCTGTTGCAGGATGCCGCGCTGCTGGAGTCCGGCGCCGCGATCCGTACTGCGGAAGGCGGAGCCGAGCACGTACAGCCGATCACCGGCGACAGCGTTCTGGATGCCCTTGAGCAGTTCCGTAAAGCGGGCTATTCCATCGTGACTACCTCGAGCCATGCCGGTACGCCGCTGTTTAAAGCGACGCTGCCGCGTAAAATGGTGCTGGTATTAGGTCAGGAACGTGATGGTCTGTCTGACGCGGCGCTCTCGAGTGCGGATCTGAGCGTCTCTATCGACGGAACAGGCAACGTGGAAAGTCTGAACGTATCCGTTGCGACCGGCGTGCTGCTGGCCGAGTGGTGGCGTCAGAACAAGGCATAAGCCTCTTAGTGTGCCGGGTCTAACCCGGCACATTCAAATCCTACTCGCTCTCTGCCGGTAACACAGGCATCCAGTCAATCGGCGTTTCGCCACGTTTTTCCAGCCATTCATTCGCCAGAACAAAATGATTACTGCCAAAGAAACCGCGATGTGCAGACAGCGGTGACGGGTGCGGTGCTTTCAACACGTGATGACGCTGACGGTCAATAATCGCCCCTTTCTTCTGCGCATGCGATCCCCAGAGTAAAAACACAACCCCTTCACGATGCTCGTTGATAAGGCTGATGACTTTATCGGTAAAGGTCTCCCACCCAAGGCTGGCGTGCGAGTGCGCCTGGCCCGCCCGTACGGTAAGCACCGTATTCAGTAACAGCACGCCCTGACGCGCCCAGCTTTCCAGGTAGCCGTGGTTTGGCCGGGTAAAACCGGGCACGGTTCCCTCAAGCTCTTTATACATGTTGAGTAGAGAAGGGGGGATAGCCACGCCCGGACGGACGGAAAACGCCAGCCCATGCGCCTGACCCGGGCCGTGATAGGGATCCTGACCCAGAATGACCACTTTCACATCGCTCAGTTCGGTGTAGCGAAAGGCGTTGAACACATCTTTCTGCGGCGGGTAAATCGTCTGTCCGGACTGACGCTCAGCGGCAACGGTGCTGAGCGTATTGACAAAATAAGGCTGCTGCTTTTCTTCTGCCAGCACGTCATGCCAGGTTAAAGGTGTTGTCATCTCGCTCTCCTGCGAATCTCAATCTGTGACTAGCTTACCTGTTTAACCCCGGTGAGCAAAATTACACGCTGAAATGTGCGCTAAGTGGCTAAATTTATTTTGAAAAGATGCAGTACAAGTTGAATTGGTAAGGTTGTGAAATTGATCTAAAACAATAAATTCAAACCACACTCTTTATGTGGTTGGTATTTTTGTTGATTTAAATCAATAAATCACCGGAGTGTGAATGATATATATACACACAAGAAACAATGGTTTTACCAATTGGCCGCGAGAGGCCGACATCAGTTAATGTAGCCTAGGGAGGCAACACATGATTACAGGTATCCAGATTACTAAAGCTGCAAATGACGATCTGCTCAATTCTTTCTGGCTGCTGGACAGCGAGAAAAACGAAGCGCGCTGTGTCGTTGCGAAAGCGGGTTTTGCTGAAGATGAAATCGTGCCGGTGAGCAAACTGGGCGAAATCGAGTACCGTGAAATTCCAATGGAAGTGAAACCGGAAGTGCGCGTCGAAGGTGGTCAGCACCTGAACGTAAACGTACTACGCCGCGAAACGCTGATGGACGCGGTTGAGCACCCTGAAAAATACCCACAGCTGACTATCCGCGTGTCCGGCTATGCGGTTCGCTTTAACTCACTGACTCCAGAACAGCAGCGCGACGTTATCGCCCGTACCTTTACTGAAAGCCTGTAACGGCTTCAGCAGGGGGGAATAAAAAAGCCGGGGATTTCCCCGGCTTTTTTTACTCTTCAGTTTTCGTCTCTGGTGCGGCAGAGCTTGGCTTACGGCGCTTACCAATATTTTTGGTATCGCGGTGGCGCTGCTTCACGCGCGGTTTCTCTTTTTCTTTCTCTTTTCTCTCAGCACGTTTCGCGAGCGCTTTCTTGGACGGTTTACCCGTCATTTTTTCACTCGGCGCACGTGTGGTTGGGCGCAAGCCGTCAATAACGCGCGCTTTCAGCGGCTCGTCAACATAGCGGCCAATTTTCTGCAGCAGCAGGTAGTCATGTGCTTCAACCAGTGAGATAGCAATCCCTTTGCGGCCCGCGCGGCCGGTACGGCCAATACGGTGCAGATAGGTATCGCCGCTGCGCGGCATATCGAAGTTAATGACGTGGCTGACGTCCGGGATGTCGATCCCGCGAGCGGCAACGTCTGTGGCAACCAGCACGTTAACGCGGCCATCGGTCAGGCGCTTAATGCCTTCGGTACGCTTGATCTGCGCCATCTCGCCTTCAAGATAGCAGTTGTTGATCCCGGCGTTACGCAGCATTTCAGCCAGCTCGTGCACGCGCTCGCGCTTACGCACAAATACGATTGTGCGCAGCGCATCTTCCTGCTTCAGCAGGTGTTTCAGCAATTCGACCTTGTGCTCGAGGTTGTCCGCGCGGTAGTACCACTGGTGGATCTTCTTACGCTCACGGGTGGACGGCGTCGCTGAGACTTCCACCGGATCTTCCAGCAGACGCTCTGCGAAGTCTTTGATCGCTTCCCCTTCGAGGGTGGCAGAGAACAGCATCGTCTGGTTACGCCAGCGTGTTTCCCCGGCAATGTGCTCGATATCCTGTGCGAAGCCCATGTCCAGCATGCGGTCGGCTTCGTCGAGGATCAGCGTTTCAACCGCGCGGCAGTCGAAGTTCTCTTCTTTAATGTACTGCAGCAGGCGGCCCGTCGTCGCAACGACGATGTCCTGGTTTTCGCTGAACACTTCGGCGTGGTTCATATACGCAACGCCGCCGGTAATGGTGGCGATATCCAGATGGGTATTTGCCGCAAGTTCACGCGCGTGATCGGCAACCTGCATGGCCAGTTCGCGCGTAGGCGTCAGGATTAAAATACGCGGCGGGCCAGATTTTTTACGTGGAAAGTCGAGCAGATGCTGCAACACAGGCAGCAAATAGGCTGCTGTCTTCCCCGTGCCGGTTGGCGCAGAACCGAGCACATCGCGGCCCTCAAGCGCAGGCGGAATGGCCGCTGCCTGAATGGCGGTCGGGCGTGTAAAGCCTTTGCTCTCAAGTGCATTGAGCAGGCTTTCATCGAGTTCAAGTTCGGAAAAAGTCGTTACAGTCATGTTCTACCTCTGTGTGGGGCGCTGATTATAGACGTTACGGCTGTAATCTTCATCTGTTTGTATGGATATCGCTTTTCGGCCACTTCGCTTTCCCCTATGCTACTCCAGTTTCACTTAGAAGGTTGCCCTGACATGTCTCAACTCAAAGCGCAGCTGCGCCGCGATGGTTTTACGTTTAAACAATTTTTTGTCGCTCACGATCGCTGTGCCATGAAGGTCGGTACAGACGGTATTTTACTGGGAGCGTGGGCGCCTGTCGCAGGTGTTAAGCGTATTCTTGATATCGGTACCGGCAGCGGGCTGGTGGCGTTGATGCTGGCGCAGCGTACGGAAGAACATGTCACCATCGATGCCGTCGAACTGGATGCTCAGGCCGCAGAGCAGGCGAGTGACAATATGGCCGAATCTCCCTGGGCAGCCCGAATGAAGGTGGAATGCGCAGATGTGCTGGCCTGGGCACCTGAACAAACCGCGCGTTACGATCTGATCGTCAGTAACCCTCCCTACTACGAGCCCGGCGTTGAGTGCGGGACACCCGAGCGTGAACAGGCGCGTTATACCGGCTCCCTCGATCATAAAGCGCTGCTCACCAGTGCGGCGGAACTCATCTCCGAAGAAGGTTTTTTCTGCGTGGTCCTGCCTGAGAGTACCGGCAACACGTTCATCGGTATCGCGCAGGAGATCGGCTGGACGTTACGTCTGCGTACCGATATTTCGGATACGGAAGGACGACTGCCGCACCGCGTGCTGCTGGCGCTCTCGCCAAAAGAGGGTGAATGCTTTAATGACCGAATGGTGATCCGTGGGCCAGACCAGCGTTATTCCGAAGATTACACTGCTCTGACCCAGGCGTTTTATCTGTTTATGTAAACCTGAGGGGCGAGGATCGAGGGGCCGGATTCAGCAAGCTGATCCGGGTAGTCCAGCGTATAGTGCAGTCCACGGCTCTCTTTACGCATCATCGCGCAGCGAACGATCAGCTCGGCAACCTGCACCAGATTGCGCAGCTCCAGCAGGTTATTGGATACGCGGAAATTGGCATAATACTCATCAATTTCCTGCTGCAGCATGGTGATGCGGCGCAAGGCGCGCTCCAGGCGTTTCGTGGTACGCACAATCCCCACGTAGTCCCACATAAACAACCGTAGCTCATGCCAGTTGTGCTGGATCACGACCAGCTCGTCCGGGTTATCCACCCGGCTTTCATCCCAGGCAGGCAGATGCTCTGTTTCACGGGCATAAGGCATGCGCTTCGCGATGTCTTCCGCTGCTGACCAGCCGTACACCAGGCACTCAAGCAGTGAGTTAGAGGCCATACGGTTCGCGCCGTGTAGCCCGGTATAGCTGACCTCACCGATAGCATACAGACCATCCACATCGGTACGCCCATGATCGTCAACCATGACCCCACCGCAGGTATAGTGGGCCGCTGGCACAATCGGCACCGGATCGCGCGTTAAATCAATGCCAAGATTGAGCAGCTTTTCGTAGATCATCGGGAAATGCTGACGAATGAATGCTGCTGGCTTATGGCTGATATCAAGATACATGCAGTCCACGCCAAGACGCTTCATTTCATGATCGATGGCGCGGGCAACGATATCGCGCGGGGCCAGTTCACCCCGGGCGTCAAAGTCCGGCATAAAGCGGGAGCCGTCAGGGCGTTTCAGATAAGCACCTTCACCGCGCAGGGCTTCCGTCAGCAGGAAGTTGCGCGCCTGAGGGTGGAACAGGGCGGTTGGGTGAAACTGATTAAACTCGAGGTTCGCCACCCGGCAGCCGGCGCGCCAGGCCATCGCGATACCGTCACCGGAGGCAATGTCCGGGTTCGTGGTGTACTGATACACTTTAGAGGCGCCGCCCGTGGCCAGCACCACGGCCTTCGCCTGGCAGGTTTCCACCTTCTCTTTATTGCGGTTCCAGACCCAGGCGCCCACGACGCGACGCGTGCCCGGCAGGCCAATCTTGTCTGAGATAATCAGATCAACGGCGTTACTTCGCTCGAGCACCCGAATATTAGGATGGTTCAGCGCTTTACTGACCAGCGTCGTTTCCACTTCTTTACCGGTGGCATCCGCTGCGTGCAGGATGCGGCGGTGGCTATGGCCGCCTTCGCGCGTCAGGTGGTAGCTCTCTTCACCGTTGGGTTGAACCTGCGTATCGAACAATACGCCCTGGTCGATGAGCCACTGCACGCAGTGGCGGGCATTGCTGGCGACAAACTCTGCGGCATGCGCATCCACGATCCCGGCCCCGGCAATCAGCGTATCGTCGACGTGGGAAGCAATGCTGTCTGTCTCATCAAACACGGCGGCAATGCCACCCTGGGCATAAAACGTGGAACCTTCACTTATCGGTCCTTTACTCAGAACGATAACGTTTTGATGCTCGGCCAGGCGCAGCGCCAGAGAGAGACCGGCAGCGCCGCTGCCGATGATCAGTACATCACAATGGAGTTCAGGTGTTGTGTTCATGATTGTTGTTTAATTTACTAAACAGTGTTGGGTCAGAATAGCACTCGAATGCGATTTATCGCACGTTTTTTTTATAGGCTGTTGCAATGGCTAAACGCGTAAGCAGAGGTAAACGGAGGGTAAATGAGTGAAATTATTTTGCGAAGCAGATCGTTAGCGTCAGATTTTGTGATGAAATAAAGCCTGTGTTGCGTTACTCTTCTGGCGGGAAAAAGATGTTTCTTGTCAGAAAGTGGTGCGTATCGTGAACAGACTTATAATGAGAGAAAATGAACAGTCTGCGGCGCGATGAACAAAAACAAAGGCGTTACGGAACTTATTGAAGATCAGACACTCTAATTCGGTGCTTGCTCAAAGTGCGGTATTTTTAGAGTGGCGTTTCGATAACGCGTGGAATTTAGGTTTGGGGAGACATTACCTCGGATGAGCGAGCAGTTAACGGACCAGGTCCTGGTTGAACGGGTCCAGAAGGGAGATCAGAAAGCCTTTAACTTACTGGTGGTGCGCTACCAGCATAAGGTGGCGAGCCTGGTTTCCCGCTATGTACCGTCAGGCGATGTGCCTGATGTGGTGCAAGAGTCTTTTATTAAGGCCTATCGCGCGCTGGATTCGTTCCGGGGAGATAGTGCTTTTTATACCTGGCTGTACCGTATTGCGGTCAATACGGCAAAGAATTATCTGGTCGCTCAGGGCCGTCGTCCGCCTTCAAGTGATGTGGACGCAATCGACGCCGAAAACTTCGAAAGTGGCGGCGCATTGAAAGAAATTTCGAACCCTGAGAACTTAATGTTGTCAGAAGAACTGAGACAAATCGTTTTTCGCACGATCGAGTCGCTCCCGGAAGATTTACGCATGGCAATTACGTTACGGGAGCTTGATGGTCTGAGCTATGAAGAGATAGCCGCTATCATGGATTGTCCGGTCGGCACGGTACGTTCACGAATTTTCCGTGCGCGAGAAGCTATTGATAATAAAGTTCAACCGCTTATCAGGCGTTGACGATAGCGGGATACTGGAAAAGGTATTAGGCATGCAGAAAGAAAAACTTTCCGCTTTAATGGATGGTGAAACGGTTGATAGTGAGCTGCTCAACGAGCTGTCTCATTCTCCCGAAATGCAAGAGACCTGGGAGAGTTACCATCTCATCCGTGACACCCTTCGCGGTGACACCGGCGAGGTTCTCCATTTCGATATCTCAGCCCGCGTCATGGCGGCGATTGAGAATGAGCCTGTTCATCAGACCACTCCGCTGATTCCTGAAGCTCAACCCGCACCTCACCAGTGGCAGAAAATGCCGTTCTGGCAAAAGGTGCGTCCGTGGGCCAGCCAGCTTACCCAAATGGGTGTGGCTGCATGCGTATCGCTTGCAGTTATCGTTGGCGTCCAGCACTATAATACTCAGTCTGAAACTAATCAGCAGCCAGAAGCGCCAGTGTTTAACACACTGCCGATGATGGGCAAAGCCAGCCCGGTAAGCCTGGGCGTACCGGCTGATGCTTCCGCCAGCGGCGGTCAGCAGCAGCAGGTTCAGGAGCAGCGCCGTCGCATTAATGCGATGTTGCAGGATTACGAGTTGCAGCGTCGCCTGCACTCTGAACAGCTTCAGTTTGAGCAGGCCCAGACACAGCAAGCTGCTGTGCAGGTGCCCGGAAACCAAACTTTAGGAACGCAATCGCAGTAATGAAGCAACTTTGGTTCGCCATGTCTCTGATGGCGGGTAGCCTGTTCTTCTCTGCCAACGCCTCGGCTGATGTATCATCCGGGGCGTTGTTGCAGCAAATGAATCTGGCCAGCCAGTCACTCAATTACGAGTTGGCATTTATCAGCATCAATAAGCAGGGCGTCGAGTCGTTACGCTATCGTCATGCCCGTCTTGATAACCAGCCGCTCGCCCAGCTTTTACAGATGGATGGCCCGCGTCGGGAAGTTGTCCAGCGTGGTAATGAAATCAGCTATTTCGAGCCAGGCCTGGAACCTTTCACGCTGAATGGCGATTATATCGTTGATTCTCTGCCGTCACTCATTTACACCGATTTCAAACGGCTTGCCCCTTACTACGATTTTATTTCGGTAGGGCGTACCCGTATCGCGGACAGACTGTGCGAGGTGATTCGGGTTGTTGCCCGGGACGGAACGCGTTACAGCTATATTGTCTGGATCGACGCGGAAACCAAACTCCCCATGCGTGTTGACCTCCTCGACCGCGACGGTGAAACGCTGGAACAGTTCCGCGTTATCTCCTTCAGCGTGAACAATCAGGTTGGTAACAGCATGCAGAACCTGGCTAAGGCCAGCCTGCCGCCGCTGCTTTCTGTTCCGGCAGGAGACTCCGTTAATTTCAACTGGGTACCTGCCTGGATCCCGCAAGGGTTTAGCGAAGTGTCCAGCAGCCGTCGTCAGCTGCCAACGATTGAAACGCCAGTGGAATCGCGCCTCTATTCCGATGGTTTGTTCAGTTTCTCGGTGAATATCAATCGCGCAACGGCAAACAGCGCCGAACAAATGCTGCGTACCGGGCGCCGTACGGTGAGTACAACGGTACGCGATAACGCGGAGATCACCATTGTGGGAGAACTCCCTCCGCAAACGGCGAAGCGCATTTCCGACAGCATTAAATTCAGGGCCGCACAATGATCAAAGAGTGGGCGACGGTTGTCTCGTGGCAGAACGGCATTGCGCTGGTGAGCTGCGATGTAAAAGCTTCATGTAATAGCTGTGCATCCCGGGCCGGCTGCGGTAGCCGCGTGCTGAATAAGCTCGGGCCGCAAACATCGCACACGATTTCTGTGCCAAGTGAACAGCCGCTGATGGCCGGGCAGAAGGTTGAACTGGGCATCGCGGAAGGCAGTCTGCTCAGCTCCGCCATGCTGGTCTATCTCTCTCCGCTGATCGGGCTGTTTATCATGGGCGGCGTTTTCCAGATGCTGTTTGGCACCGACGGAGCCGCCATGTGCGGTGCCGCATTAGGTGGTCTGGGGGGATTCTGGCTCGCCAAAGGCCTCTCCCCGACGCTCGCCGCACGCGAGGAGTGGCAGCCTGTCATTCTCAGCGTTGGGCTGGCGCCAGACCAGCTTCGTGTTGAAACGCTCTCTTCTGAGGCCCGGTGATCCATCGGGCTTTATCATTTTTTACGTTCCAAAACAGAAAACGTCCTTTCTTCACGCTATAGCTGCCTCTAAGTGCATTTCCAGGTAGCGAGGATGTAGTGTAGAATGCTGCGTTTTCGCACTGAAAAACGTCAGGCTAAGAACAGCGGCCTCCAGGAATTCGTAAGGCATAATTATTTAACTATATGAAGAACATACGTAACTTTTCGATCATTGCTCACATTGACCACGGTAAGTCGACGCTGTCTGACCGTATTATCCAGATTTGCGGTGGCCTGTCTGATCGTGAAATGGAAGCCCAGGTTCTGGACTCCATGGACCTGGAACGCGAACGCGGTATCACCATCAAAGCGCAGAGCGTTACGCTTGATTATAAAGCGGCTGATGGTGAAACCTATCAACTGAACTTTATCGACACCCCAGGCCACGTTGACTTCTCCTATGAGGTTTCACGTTCGCTCGCGGCCTGTGAAGGCGCGCTGCTGGTAGTGGATGCCGGGCAGGGCGTAGAAGCCCAGACCCTTGCAAACTGCTACACCGCGATGGAAATGGATCTCGAAGTTGTGCCGGTTCTGAACAAAATCGACCTGCCAGCCGCCGATCCTGAGCGCGTTGCGGAAGAGATTGAAGATATTGTCGGCATTGACGCGACCGATGCCGTGCGCTGCTCCGCGAAAACCGGTGTGGGCGTGACCGACGTGCTGGAACGCCTGGTGCGTGACATTCCGGCCCCGGAAGGCGATCCGGATGCTCCGCTGCAGGCGCTGATTATCGACTCCTGGTTCGATAACTATCTGGGCGTTGTCTCCCTGGTGCGTATTAAAAACGGCACCATGCGTAAAGGCGACAAAATCAAGGTCATGAGTACCGGACAGGTCTACAATGCCGACCGTCTGGGCATCTTCACGCCAAAACAGGTTGACCGTACCGAGCTGACATGCGGCGAGGTAGGCTGGCTGGTATGCGCCATCAAAGACATCCTCGGTGCGCCGGTGGGCGATACCCTGACCGGTGCGCGTAACCCGGCAGATAAAGCGCTGCCAGGCTTTAAAAAGGTAAAACCGCAGGTTTACGCGGGTCTGTTCCCGGTTAGCTCTGACGACTACGAAAACTTCCGTGATGCGCTCGGTAAACTGAGCCTGAACGATGCGTCCCTGTTCTACGAGCCAGAAAGCTCAACGGCGCTGGGCTTCGGCTTCCGCTGTGGCTTCCTCGGTCTGCTGCACATGGAGATCATTCAGGAGCGTCTGGAGCGTGAATACGATCTGGACCTGATCACCACGGCACCGACCGTAGTCTATGAAGTTGAAACCACCTCGAAAGAAGTGATCTACGTCGATAGCCCGTCCAAGCTGCCGCCGCTGAACAACATTCAGGAACTGCGTGAGCCTATTGCAGAGTGTCACATGCTGCTGCCGCAGGAATTCCTGGGTAACGTTATTACGCTGTGTATTGAGAAGCGTGGCGTGCAGACCAACATGGTTTACCACGGTAACCAGGTGGCGCTGACCTATGAGATCCCGATGGCGGAAGTGGTACTCGACTTCTTCGATCGTCTGAAGTCCACCTCCCGTGGCTATGCGTCGCTGGATTACAACTTCAAACGCTTCCAGGCCTCCAACATGGTGCGTGTGGACGTGCTGATCAACGGCGAGCGTGTGGATGCGCTGGCGCTGATCACCCACAACGACAATGCGCCGTACCGTGGCCGCGAGCTGGTTGAGAAGATGAAAGATCTGATCCCGCGTCAGCAGTTCGATATCGCGATTCAGGCGGCCATTGGCAACCATATTATCGCGCGTTCCACCGTGAAACAGCTGCGTAAAAACGTTCTGGCGAAGTGCTATGGCGGCGACGTCAGCCGTAAGAAAAAGCTGCTGCAGAAGCAGAAAGAAGGTAAGAAGCGTATGAAGCAGGTCGGTAACGTCGAGCTGCCGCAGGAAGCATTCCTTGCCATCCTTCATGTTGGTAAAGACGGCAAATAACCCTAAGGAGTTGGCATGGCGAACATGTTTGCCCTGATCCTGGTCATTGCTACCCTGGTGACAGGTCTGCTGTGGTGTCTGGATAAGTTTATCTTCGCCCCAAAACGTCGTGAACGTCAGGCTGCCGCACAGGCAGCCACTGGCGATGGGATTGACGCGAAAACCCTGAAGAAAGTCGGCCCGAAACCGGGCTGGCTGGAAACGGGTGCCTCGGTATTTCCGGTGCTGGCGATTGTGCTGGTGGTACGTTCGTTTATTTACGAGCCGTTCCAGATCCCATCAGGTTCAATGATGCCAACGCTCCTGATTGGTGATTTTATTCTGGTAGAGAAGTTTGCCTACGGCATTAAAGACCCGATCTACCAGAAAACGCTGATCGAAACCGGTCATCCGAAACGTGGCGACATCGTGGTGTTCAAATATCCGGAAGATCCGCGCCTGGACTACATCAAGCGCGCGGTAGGTCTGCCGGGTGATAAAGTGACTTACGATCCGGTTGCGAAAGAAGTCACCGTTCAGCCGGGCTGCAGCTCCGGTACCGCATGCGAAAACGCGCTGCCAATCACCTACTCAAACGTTGAGCCAAGTGATTTTGTGCAGACCTTCGCCCGTCGTAACGGCGGCGAAGCGACCAGCGGATTCTTCCAGGTACCGAAAGGTGAAACCAAAGAGGACGGCATTCGTCTGGTGGAGCGCAAAGAGACGCTGGGCGATGTGACGCACCGGATCCTCACCGTGCCAATCGCACAGGATCAGCTGGGTATGTACTATCGCCAGCCGGGCCAGCAGCTGGCGAGCTGGATTGTACCGCCAGGACATTACTTCATGATGGGTGACAACCGCGATAACTCTGCGGACAGCCGTTACTGGGGCTTTGTGCCGGAAGCGAATCTGGTCGGTAAAGCCACCGCCATCTGGATGAGTTTTGAGAAACAGGAAGGCGAATGGCCGACCGGTGTTCGCCTGAGTCGTATCGGCGGAATCCATTAATTCTCACTAAATGAACGTGTAGCCGCTAATTAAAGCGGCTACACGAATTATTTCACCGATAAATCTCTTCGAACTAACGACATCCCCTGTCGTTGTGTATAGAATATTCCCCCGAAGTTTAAGGTTGGCCCTGCAAGGGTGCCACGGCACACGAAACCGCGTTGGTTTTCTCAGGTCGGTTTCGTGTGCTGCATTTTTGACGCATTCATTTATTGGTATCGCATGAACCCCATCGTAATTAATCGGCTTCAACGGAAGCTGGGCTACACTTTTCATCATCAGGAGTTGTTGCAACAGGCATTAACCCACCGCAGTGCCAGCAGCAAACATAATGAGCGTCTCGAGTTTTTAGGCGACTCTATTTTAAGTTTCGTGATTGCGAATGCGCTTTATCATCGTTTCCCGCGTGTGGATGAAGGTGATATGAGCCGCATGCGTGCCACGCTGGTTCGGGGTAATACCCTTGCGGAAATCGCGCGCGAATTTGAACTGGGCGAATGTCTGCGTCTTGGACCGGGTGAACTGAAAAGCGGCGGCTTCCGTCGTGAATCTATTCTTGCCGATACGGTCGAAGCATTAATTGGTGGTGTGTTCCTGGACAGCGATATCCAGACCGTAGAAAAGCTGATCCTGAACTGGTATCAGACCCGTCTGGACGAAATCAGCCCGGGCGATAAACAAAAAGATCCGAAAACGCGTCTGCAGGAATATTTGCAGGGTCGTCATCTGCCGCTGCCATCTTATCTGGTGGTGCAGGTTCGTGGCGAAGCGCACGATCAGGAATTTACCATCCATTGCCAGGTCAGTGGCCTGAGTGAACCGGTGGTGGGCACAGGTTCAAGCCGTCGTAAGGCTGAACAGGCTGCCGCCGAACAGGCGTTAAAAATGCTGGAGCTGGAATGAGCGAAGAAAAGACCTATTGCGGATTTATTGCCATCGTCGGGCGCCCGAACGTCGGCAAATCCACCCTGCTGAATAATCTGCTTGGGCAGAAGATTTCTATCACCTCGCGTAAGGCGCAGACCACGCGTCACCGCATCGTTGGCATCCATACTGAAGGCGCGTATCAGGCGATCTACGTCGATACCCCGGGCCTGCACATGGAAGAGAAGCGTGCCATCAACCGCCTGATGAACAAGGCGGCGAGCAGCTCGATTGGCGACGTAGAGCTGGTGATTTTCGTTGTGGAAGGCACCCGCTGGACGCCGGACGACGAGATGGTGCTGAACAAGCTGCGTGACGGCAAAACGCCGGTCATCCTCGCGGTCAACAAAGTTGATAACGTGCAGGAAAAGGCCGACCTGCTGCCGCATCTGCAGTGGCTCGGTAGCCAGATGAACTTCCTTGATATCGTCCCGCTGTCTGCGGAGACGGGGCTGAACGTGGACACCATCGCGGGCATCGTGCGTAAGCACCTCCCGGAAGCGATTCATCACTTCCCGGAAGACTACATCACCGATCGCTCTCAGCGCTTTATGGCGTCTGAAATCATCCGTGAAAAGCTGATGCGTTTCCTGGGCGCTGAACTGCCGTACTCTGTAACGGTGGAGATCGAGCGTTTCCAGACCAACGAGCGCGGTGGCTACGACATCAACGGCCTGATCCTTGTTGAGCGCGAAGGGCAGAAGAAGATGGTGATCGGCAACAAAGGGGCCAAAATCAAAACCATCGGCATTGAAGCCCGTAAGGACATGCAGGAGATGTTTGAAGCGCCGGTTCACCTCGAACTGTGGGTGAAAGTGAAATCTGGCTGGGCCGATGATGAGCGTGCTCTGCGCAGCCTCGGTTACGGCGAAGACCAGTAACTTAAGACGACGAGCATATGGATGGATGGCAGCGCGCTTTCGTCCTGCATAGTCGCCCCTGGAGCGAAACCAGCCTGATGCTGGACGTCTTCACGGAAGAGTCGGGTCGCGTGCGCCTGGTTGCGAAAGGCGCACGTTCCAAACGTTCTAATCTGAAAGGTGCCCTACAGCCTTTCACGCCTCTGCTGGTTCGCTTTGGCGGGCGAGGGGAAGTCAAAACCCTGCGCAGTGCCGAAGCCGTCTCTCTGGCGCTTCCTCTTTCTGGCATCACGCTCTACAGCGGCCTGTATATCAACGAACTCATCTCACGGGTTCTTGAGCATGAGACTCGCTTCTCTGAACTTTTCTTCGATTATCTGCACTGTATCCAGTCGCTGGCTGGCGCAACCGGCACGCCCGAACCCGCCTTGCGTCGTTTTGAACTGGCGCTGCTGGGCCATCTTGGGTACGGGGTCGATTTTTTGCACTGTGCGGGCAGCGGTGACGAAGTGGAAGACACCATGACCTACCGCTACCGCGAAGAAAAGGGCTTCATTGCCAGTATCGTGATAGACAACAGCACCTTTACCGGGCGCCAGCTCCGGGCGCTGTATGAGCGCGAGTTTCCCGATCAGGATACCCTGCGCGCAGCAAAACGCTTTACCCGGATTGCCCTCAAGCCGTATCTTGGCGGCAAGCCCTTAAAGAGCCGCGAATTATTCAGGCAGTTTGTACCGAAACGTTAGACCACAGAATCGAAAAGAAAACCGAGGATTGTCATGGCTGAATTACTGTTAGGCGTCAATATCGATCACATCGCCACGCTGCGTAATGCGCGCGGCACGGCGTATCCCGATCCGGTTCAGGCGGCGTTTATCGCTGAACAGGCTGGCGCCGACGGCATTACCGTTCACCTGCGTGAAGACCGTCGCCACATCACTGACCGCGACGTGCGCATTCTGCGTCAGACGCTGGACACCCGTATGAATCTGGAGATGGCGGTCACCGAAGAGATGCTGACCATCGCCTGCGAGACCCAACCGCATTTCTGCTGCCTGGTGCCGGAAAAACGCCAGGAAGTCACGACCGAAGGCGGGCTGGATGTGGCCGGTCAGCTCGACAAAATGCGCGATGCCTGCAAACGTCTGGCGGATGCCGGTATCCTGGTTTCGCTGTTTATTGACGCCGATTTCACCCAGATTAAAGCGGCAGCCGACGTGGGCGCACCGTATATCGAAATCCACACCGGCTGCTATGCCGATGCCAAAAATGATGCCGAGCAGACCAAAGAGCTGGAGCGTATTGCTAAAGCGGCCACCTACGCGGCGAGCCTGGGGCTGAAGGTTAACGCCGGTCACGGCCTGACCTACCACAACGTGAAAGCCATTGCCGCCCTGCCTGAAATGCACGAGCTGAACATCGGCCACGCCATCATTGGCCGCGCGGTGATGAGCGGCCTGAAAGAGGCGGTTTCAGAAATGAAACGCCTGATGCAGGAAGCGCGTCAGTAATGGCCATTCTGGGCTTAGGCACCGATATCGTTGAAATAGCCCGCATAGAAGCGGTGATCGCCCGTAGCGGCGATCGCCTGGCGAGACGCGTGCTGAGCGATAACGAATGGGCCATCTGGGAAGCGCATCAGCAGCCGGTGCGCTTTCTGGCAAAGCGCTTTGCGGTAAAAGAGGCGGCCGCCAAAGCCTTCGGGACCGGAATTCGTAACGGTCTGGCGTTCAACCAGTTTGAAGTGTTTAACGATGAGCTGGGTAAGCCAAGCCTGCGCTTATGGGGTGAGGCGCAAAAGCTGGCAGAAAAGCTGGGGGTGAATCACGTGCACGTGACGATCGCCGATGAACGCCACTATGCCAGCGCAACGGTGATCATCGAAAGTTAAAGCTTGTCCGCGTGGTGCATCAGGACAAACTTATCCCACAGCTGCTCTTCGCTCTCGACGTGTGCCGGATCCTTCAGGATGGTATTCGGGATCGGGCACACTTTTTGACAGGTCGGCGTTTCATAGTGGCCGATGCATTCCGTGCAGCGGTCGCTGTTAATCTCATAAATGCTGTCGCCCATCGAAATCGCCTGGTTTGGGCATTCGGGCTCGCACATATCGCAATTAATGCATTTTTTGGTAATTAACAGCGCCATCAGGAAATTCTCAGAAACAACACAAACTGGGCGGGCATTATACGCGTCAAACCAGTTTCTTTACCAGTTCTTCGCTGTGACGAATGCGTTCGGGCGCACGCTCCAGATCCTGCTGCACCAGCGCCATAAACAGCAGGTCCGTCAGCATCATTTGTGCACTGGTGGACGAGATAGCCGCGCTGCGCGTGGCCTGCTCCTCGGCAATGGTATATAAACAGCGCGTGGCCCGCTGCTGCAGGGCATTCGGCGTAAAACCGGTGATCGCCAGAATGTTACCGCCGACGCGCAGCGCTTCATCGGTGGCCATGTTGATCTCGCGGCGCTCGCCGGAATAGGAGATCGCCAGCAGCAGATCGTCAGGATCCATCGCCTGTACGGTCGCCAGCAGGGCGTGCATATCCTGCTCGACGATGGCGTTAAGCCCAATTTTTGTCAGCTTCCAGCCAAAGTTACGCGCCACAAGCCCGGACGCGCCGATGCCGGTCAGAATGATCCGCCGCGCGCCGCGCAGCATCGCCACGCTCTCCAGCAGCTTCTCTTCCGTATTCACATCGAGCGTCGCATGCATGGCCGCCACGTTCTCTTTGATCAGCTTTTCGCCGACCAGCCGCATCGGATCGTCTCCGCGGATCTGATTATGCACCGGCATGGACTGCGGGTTGGGGTTACTGACCAGCGCTTCACTGATCGCCAGCTTGAGGGCGGGGAACCCTTTAAAGCCAATCTTCTGCGCAAATTTCACTACGCTGGACTGGCTCACGCCGGCCTCACTCGCCAGCTGCTGCGAGCTGAGATGGCGCGCGCGATCGGGTTGAGAAAGCAGAAAATCCGCCAGCTTCTTGTCGCTTTGGGCAAAGCCTGCGTAGCGCTGGCGAATGCGAATTAAACAGTTCATACGGTCTCCTGGCGAAAATGTGATTATCTGCGCAAATACGGATTTTGCTCGCCTGAATGAATTTTATATTCCATTATAGTGTGATTATTATGAATTAAAAATTCTTGAGGTACAAAAATGAATCTTGGCTCACTTGTTTCTGAAACGCGTAACCCGCAAACCATGGATCTGGATGCGCTCTCCACCCTGGAGCTGGTTCACCGCTTTAATCAACAGGATACGCTGGTCGCGCAGGCTGTGAAAGAGACATTACCCGAGGTGGCGAAAGCGGTCGATGCGGCGGCGAAATCCCTCAAGGCCGGTGGACGCATTATTTACATGGGCGCGGGCACCAGCGGGCGTCTTGGGGTCCTGGACGCGTCAGAATGCCCGCCAACCTTTGGGGTGCCGCATGGTCTGGTGGTTGGGCTGATTGCCGGTGGACCCGGTGCGCTGCTGAAAGCCGTTGAAGGGGCGGAAGATAACAAACAGCTGGGCGAGGATGACCTGAAGGCGCTGAATCTGACGGCAAAGGATCTGGTGGTCGGGCTGGCGGCATCCGGGCGCACGCCGTACGTGATTGGCGGGCTGGAATACGCTAACCAGACCGGCTGCACGACGGTCGCCATCTCCTGTAACCCAGGCTCCCCGATTGCACAGGTGGCCGTTATCGCTATCTCTCCGGTGGTTGGGCCGGAAGCGCTCACCGGCTCCACGCGCCTGAAATCCGGGACCGCACAAAAGCTGGTGCTCAATATGATCTCCACCGGCGCGATGGTGAAGTTCGGCAAGGTGTATCAGAACCTGATGGTGGATATGCAGGCCACCAACGTCAAGCTGGTGGACAGAGCCTGCCGCATGGTGATGGAGGCGACGGGCGCAGGACGTGAAGAGGCAGAAGCGGTACTCAAGCAGACCGATCACGATGTTAAACCGGCCATTCTGATGATCTTAAGCGGGCTGGATGCGGCAAGCGCCAGAGCCAAACTCGATGCGCATAACGGCTTCTTACGGGCGGCATTAGAAAACTAACAGAGGCGTGTATGGACAAAACAGCAGCGCTCGCCAGCGGTATCCTGCAGGGGATCGGTGGGGAAAAAAATATTCAGCGTCTCGAAAACTGCATGACGCGCGTGCGCGTCGAGGTGCATAACGACGACCAGCTTGACGTGCCGCGCCTGAAGCAACTGTCCGGCGTCAGCGGCTACGTGAAACAGGGCCAGCAGCATCAGCTGATCGTCGGGCCGGGGAAAGCGGCGCAGGTTGTCGATGCCATGCGAGCGCTGATGGGCGTTAGCGCGAGCGTGTCGATTGACGATGCGGAGCGCACCAAAGCGCAGGCAAAGGCCAAATACAAAGCCCCGATGAGCGATGCGCTGCGTCAGCTGGCAAACGTCTTCATTCCGCTGATCCCGGCGTTTATTGCCTCAGGCCTGATCACCGGGATCATCAATATTCTCAAGCGGCCGGATATTGTGGGGGATTTCGCCACGCAGTATCCGAACCTGCTGGGGATTCTGGGGATCTTCGGCAGCGCTGTTTTCGCCATCATGAACATTCTCGTCGGGGTGAATACCGCGAAGGTGTTTGGCGGATCGCTGGCCATGGGCGGCGTGATGGCGGGCATCTTGTCCAGCCCGCAGCTGGCGCAGATCACGCTGTTTGGTGAGGCGCTCCAGCCCGGGCGCGGCGGGGTGATCGCCGTGCTGCTGGTGGTCATCCTGATGTGCTGGATCGAGAAAAGGCTGCGCGCGGTTCTGCCCGGCTCGATTGAGCTTATCCTCAACCCGCTGCTGACCACGCTGATTACCGGTAGCGTAGCGATTGTGGCCCTCCAGCCGTTAGGCGGGTGGATCTCTGAAGCCATCGCCCACGGCGCGTCGCTGGCGATTGATCGCGGCGGCCTGTTAGTGGGGGCGGTGCTGTCAGGTACCTTCCTGCCGCTGGTGCTGACGGGCCTGCACCAGGGTTTGGTGCCGATCCACGTCGAGCTGGTGCAGTCGCACGGCTATAACGCGCTGCTGCCTATCCTGTCGATGGCGGGCGTGGGGCAGGTCGGCGCGGCGATTGCCGTACTGATGAAAACCCGCAACGCGCGACTGAAGAAAGTGATTAAAGGCGCACTCCCGGTTGGACTGCTCGGCATTGGCGAGCCGCTGATTTTCGGCGTTACGCTGCCGCTGGGTAAACCGTTCCTCGCGGCGTGTCTGGGCGGTGCGGTAGGTGGGGCACTGATCAGCTACTGGAAGGTCGCCACCGTTATCACCTTTGGGCTTTCCGGTTTACCGCTGGCATTAACCATCGTGACCGGAAAAGTGATGCTCTATCTGTTAGGCTATTTAGTAGCGGTGATCGCCGGGTTCCTGTTTACCTGGCTGTTAGGTTTCAACGATCCAGAGGAGTAAGGTTTGGCAAATCACGCGCGTCGCGTTGTCTTTTTCGACCTGGATGGAACGCTGCATCAGCAGGATATGTTTGGTACGTTTATGCGTTACCTGCTGCGGCGTCAGCCCCTGAATGCGTTGCTCGTGCTACCGCTCTTACCGGTTATCGGTATCGCGCAGCTGGTGAAAGGCCGTGCGGCGCGATGGCCGATGAGTCTGCTGCTGTGGGGATGTACCTTTGGGCACAGCGAAGCGCGCCTCAAACAGCTCGAAAAGGATTTTGCGCACTGGTTCCGTGGCCACGTCGCCGCCTTTCCGGTGGTGCAGGCGCGCCTGACTGGCTACCTCGACGCGAACGATGCCGACATCTGGCTGATTACCGGCTCCCCGCAGACGCTGGTGGAGCAGGTCTATTTTGATACCCCCTGGCTTCCTCGCGTGAATCTTATTGCCACACAAATTGCCCGCGGCTATGGCGGTTGGGTGCTGACGATGCGCTGCCTGGGGCATGAAAAAGTGGTCCAGCTGGAGAAACGCATCGGTACGCCGCTGCGCCTGTACAGCGGCTACAGCGACAGTAAACAGGACAACCCGCTGCTCTATTTTTGCCAGCATCGCTGGCGCGTCACGCCATCAGGTGAACTCCAGCAACTCGAATAGTCTTATCCATAATGGGCGTGTATAATGCCGCCCGCTTTTCGACTGGAGTATCAACCGTTGTCCAACCCTGAACTCGACCATGAATACTGGATGCGCCATGCGCTGACGCTGGCTCAGCGTGCCTGGGACGAGGGCGAAGTGCCCGTAGGCGCCGTGCTGGTCCACAATAACCAGGTGATTGGTGAAGGGTGGAACCGTCCCATTGGCCGCCACGATCCTACTGCACATGCCGAAATCATGGCGCTTCGCCAGGGCGGTTTGGTGCTGCAAAACTATCGCCTGCTTGATACTACGTTGTATGTGACGCTGGAGCCGTGCGTGATGTGCTCCGGCGCGATGGTGCACAGCCGGATCGGGACTCTGGTCTTCGGTGCGCGGGATGAAAAAACCGGTGCGGCCGGTTCGCTGATGGACGTGCTGGGTCACCCGGGGATGAACCACCAGGTGAAGACTATCGGCGGGGTGCTTGCACCAGAGTGTTCGGGGCTATTAAGCGATTTCTTTCGAATGCGCCGTCAGCAGAAAAAGCAGCAAAAGGCAGAATTGAAGCTGTCGGACGATTAAGCTCGTCCGGCGCCACGACCGGGTAACTTTGAGCCAGCTGTTTGGCCTCCGTTGCCTCTTTCTCTTTCTCCAGCAGATACCCGACCAGGCTAATCTGATATTTACGGATATTTTCCACGTAGGCGTAGGCTTCATGTCCGCGCGCGTAGCCGTATGTCAGCTTGTTATACCATGGCTTCTGGCTCAGCAGCGGCAGCCGCTGCTTTACGTCTGACCAGCTGTCCGGGTTGCCTTTCGTTTTAGCCGTCAGCGCTCGCGCATCCAGCATATGCGCATAGCCCATATTGTAGGCCGCCAGCGCAAACCAGATCCGCTCCTCTTCCGGCACCGTTTCCGGGACTTTGGCCATCATATCCTGCAGATAGCGCGCACCGCCGCTGATGCTCTGTTCGGCATCGGTACGGTCATTGACGCCCAGGCTCAGCGCGGTATTTTTAGTTAACATCATCAAACCACGTACGCCCGTGGGCGACGTGGCCTGGGTATCCCAGTGGGATTCCTGATACGAAATAGCCGCCAGCAGTTTCCAGTCAATCTCCTGGGCGTATTTTTCGAACAGCGGCTGCAGATCTGGCAGGACGCTGTCTACCGCGCGCAGGAAGCTGCGGGTGTCAACGTAGTCAAAGTCGTCACCGTGACCGAGGTACTTCTCCTCCAGGCGCGCCAGGGTACCGTCTTCATTGATGGTGTTGAAGAAATCAAGCATCGCGGCAGAGAAGGTCTGATCGTCATCAAGCTGGCTAAACCAGGTCACAGGCTGCTCGTCGGTGACGTCCAGCGCCACGGCGATTTCAGGATGCACCCGCTGGAACAGGCTGATCGCGACCGAATCGGCGATGGTGTAGGGCACTTTCTGGTCTTTTACCTGCTCCAGCAGCTCCGTCGTGCCGAGTTTCGGATCCACCGTCCAGCTCAGGTCGGGATATTTCTTCTCCTTGAGCTCACGCAGATCGTCAATCACCACGTGGCCAGGCGCAATCGTCAGCTGCCGATCGTCAATCGAGGCCAGCGAACGCGGGCGCAGGCCCCCGACGCGGTAAACCAGCTGCTGCGAAACGGAGTAGTAGGTCGGGCCTGGCTGGTAGTTTTTGCTGCGCTCGCTGTTATACACCAGCCCGGCGGCAAGCATATCTGCATCGTCGTTATCGAGGTCGTCAAACAGCTGGTTGATATTCTGGCGGACGGTGATTTTAAGCTTCACGCCAAGATAATCGGCGAACTGTTGTGCCAGCTCGTAATCCAGACCAATGATTTTACCGTTGATGTCGCTGTAAATCAGCGGAGAGTTGAGGGTACTGACGCGCAATTCCCCCCGCTCCTGAATGGCGGCGATACGGTTTTCGGCTTTGCCGAACCAGGGGATGGAAGGCCAGAGGGCCACTGCCAGCAGCAACGTTACAATGCCGATGAGCAGATAATTAATCTTTAATTTTTTCAATTAGTTAATTCTCTGCGACGCCGGTTGCCTCAGTCTGCTGTAGCCATGTTAATCATAAGGTTTGCCATTGAATGAGCGGCATTTTGCGTAAACTTGCGCCACTTGGCAACCAATTAGAGAGACTGGTCACATCTATTGTTAAATCTCTGTGCAAATTTTATTTCGACGCAAACGGTTTCGTCGGCGCTCAGGATTCTCTATAATGACGCCCGTTTTCCCCCCTTGCGCACACTGTAAGCGCCCCGGCGCTTCGAAGACGAGAGACTTATGATGGAAATTCTGCGTGGTTCGCCTGCACTGTCTGCCTTCCGTATCACTAAACTGCTGGCACGTTTTCAGGCGGCCGACCTTCCGGTAAGCAATATTTACGCTGAGTATGTCCATTTTGCTGACCTGAATGCCCCCCTGAATGCAGAGGAGCGCGTACAGCTGGAACGCCTGCTCAAGTATGGCCCAAGCCTGAGCAGCCATACGCCAACCGGCAAACTGATCCTTGCGACGCCTCGTCCGGGCACCATCTCCCCCTGGTCTTCCAAAGCCACCGACATCGCCCACAACTGTGGCCTGAGCCAGATTAACCGTCTGGAACGCGGCGTGGCGTACTACGTGGAAGCCTCTACCCTGAGCGAAGCACAGTGGCAGGCGGTTGCGGCTGAACTGCACGACCGCATGATGGAGAGCGTATTTGCCTCTCTCGATGACGCGCAGAAGCTTTTCTCTCACCATCAGCCTGCGCCGGTACAGAGCGTAGACCTGCTGGGGCAGGGCCGTCAGGCGCTGATTGACGCCAACCTGCGTCTCGGCCTGGCGCTGGCAGAAGACGAAATCGACTACCTGCAGGATGCGTTCGTTAAGCTCAACCGTAACCCGAACGACATCGAACTCTATATGTTCGCGCAGGCAAACTCTGAGCACTGCCGCCACAAGATTTTCAATGCCGACTGGATTATTGACGGCGAACAGCAGCCAAAGTCGCTGTTCAAAATGATCAAAAACACCATGGAGCAAACCCCTGACCACGTGCTGTCTGCCTATAAAGACAACGCCGCGGTGATGGAAGGTTCCGAGGTGGGCCGCTTCTTCGCCGATCGCGAAGCAGGGCGCTATGACTTCCATCAGGAGCCCGCGCATATCCTGATGAAGGTTGAAACCCACAACCACCCGACCGCGATCTCCCCGTGGCCGGGTGCGGCGACCGGCTCCGGCGGTGAAATCCGTGACGAAGGGGCGACCGGTCGTGGTGCAAAACCCAAAGCGGGTCTGGTCGGTTTCTCCGTCTCTAACCTGCGTATCCCGGGCTTTGAACAGCCGTGGGAAGAAGATTTCGGCAAGCCAGAGCGCATTGTGACCGCGCTGGATATCATGACCGAAGGCCCGCTGGGCGGCGCGGCGTTTAACAACGAATTTGGTCGTCCGGCGCTGAACGGTTACTTCCGTACCTATGAAGAGAAAGTGGACAGCCACAACGGCGAAGAGCTGCGCGGCTACCACAAACCGATCATGCTGGCGGGCGGGATCGGCAACATCCGTGCCGATCACGTGCAGAAAGGCGAGATCGTCGTCGGCGCGAAGCTGATCGTGCTCGGCGGCCCGGCGATGAATATCGGTCTGGGTGGCGGAGCGGCCTCTTCTATGGCCTCCGGCCAGTCTGACGCGGATCTCGATTTCGCCTCCGTGCAGCGTGACAACCCTGAGATGGAGCGTCGCTGCCAGGAAGTGATCGACCGCTGCTGGCAGCTGGGCGATGCTAACCCGATCCTCTTTATCCACGACGTGGGCGCGGGCGGTCTGTCCAACGCCATGCCGGAGCTGGTGAGCGACGGCGGCCGCGGTGGCCGTTTCAACCTGCGCGATATCCTGAGCGATGAGCCGGGCATGAGCCCACTGGAAATCTGGTGTAACGAATCCCAGGAGCGCTACGTGCTGGCCGTTGCGGCGGATCAGCTGCCGCTGTTTGACGAGCTGTGCCGCCGCGAGCGCGCGCCGTATGCCGTCATCGGTGAAGCGACCGAAGAGCAGCACCTGACTCTGAGCGACACCCATTTCGACAACCAGCCGATCGATCTGCCGCTCGACGTTCTGCTCGGTAAAACGCCGAAGATGACCCGCGACGTGCAGACCCGTAAAGCGGCGGGCAAAGCGCTGGATCGCCAGGGCATCACCGTGGCTGAAGCCGTTAATCGCGTGCTGCACCTGCCGGCTGTTGCTGAGAAAACCTTCCTGGTGACCATCGGCGACCGTACCGTGACCGGTATGGTATCGCGCGATCAGATGGTTGGCCCGTGGCAGATCCCGGTGGCGAACTGCGCCGTGACCACCGCGAGCCTCGACAGCTACTACGGCGAAGCGATGGCGCTGGGCGAACGCACCCCGGTGGCGCTGCTGGACTTCGCGGCCTCTGCCCGTCTGGCGGTCGGTGAAGCGCTGACCAACATCGCCGCGACGCAGATTGGCGACATCAAACGTATCAAACTCTCCGCAAACTGGATGGCCGCTGCCGGTCACCCTGGCGAAGACGCAGGCCTGTATGAAGCCGTGAAGGCGGTGGGCGAGGAGCTGTGTCCTGCTCTCGGCCTGACCATTCCGGTGGGTAAAGACTCCATGTCGATGAAAACCCGCTGGCAGGAAGGCAGCGAGCAGCGCGAGATGACCTCTCCGCTGTCGCTGGTGATTACCGCGTTTGCCCGCGTGGAAGACGTGCGTCATACCGTTACGCCGCAGCTTTCCACCGAAGACAACGCCCTGCTGCTGATTGACCTGGGTAAAGGCAACAACGCGCTGGGTGCCACCGCTCTGGCGCAGGTTTACCGTCAGCTCGGCGACAAGCCAGCCGACGTGCGCGACGTGGCGCAGCTGAAAGGCTTCTACGACGCCATCCAGGCGCTGGTGGCGCAGCGTAAGCTGCTGGCCTACCATGACCGTTCCGACGGCGGCCTGCTGGTGACGCTGGCAGAGATGGCCTTCACCGGCCACTGTGGGGTTGAAGCCAACATTGCAACGCTGGGCGAAGACCGTCTGGCGGCGCTGTTTAACGAAGAGCTGGGCGCCGTGATTCAGGTGCGCGCGGCAGATCGCGACGCGGTTGAAGCGATTCTGGCGAAGCACGGTCTGGCAGACTGCGTGCACTATCTGGGTAAAGCCGTTCAGGGCGACCGCTTCGTCATTGAAGCAGACGGTCACGCCGTGTTCAGCGAAAGCCGCACCACGCTGCGCATGTGGTGGGCGGAAACCACCTGGCAGATGCAGCGCCTGCGTGATAACCCGGAATGTGCCGATCAGGAGCACAACGCGAAGGCCAATGACCAGGATCCTGGCCTGAACGTGAAGCTCTCCTTCGACATCAACGAAGACATTGCCGCGCCGTACATTGCGACCGGCGCGCGTCCGAAAGTGGCCGTGCTGCGCGAGCAGGGCGTTAACTCCCACGTTGAGATGGCGGCTGCCTTCCACCGTGCGGGCTTTGACGCTATCGACGTTCACATGAGCGACCTGCTGGCCGGGCGTATCGGTCTGGAAGATTTCCAGGCGCTGGTGGCGTGTGGTGGTTTCTCCTACGGCGACGTGCTGGGCGCGGGCGAAGGCTGGGCGAAGTCCATCCTGTTCAACAGCCGCGTGCGCGACGAGTTCGAAACCTTCTTCCACCGTCCGCAGACCCTGGCGCTGGGCGTGTGTAACGGTTGTCAGATGATGTCCAACCTGCGCGAACTGATCCCGGGCAGCGAAGCCTGGCCGCGCTTTGTGCGTAACCAGTCTGACCGCTTCGAAGCGCGCTTCAGCCTGGTGGAAGTGACCCAAAGCCCGTCTCTGCTGCTGCAGGGAATGGTCGGTTCACAGATGCCAATCGCGGTCTCCCACGGCGAAGGTCAGGTAGAAGTGCGTGATGCCGCGCATCTGGCTCAGCTGGAGAGCAAAGGTCTGGTGGCGCTGCGCTTTGTCGATAACTTCGGCAAGGTCACGGAAACCTACCCGGCCAACCCGAACGGCTCCGCCAACGGTATTACCGCGGTGACCAGCGAAAGCGGTCGTGCGACCATCATGATGCCGCACCCGGAACGCGTGTTCCGCACCGTGAGCAACTCCTGGCACCCTGAAAACTGGGGCGAGGACAGCCCGTGGATGCGTATCTTCCGCAACGCGCGTAAACAGCTGGGTTAAGTTTTAGGCAACACCTGCAGGCCCGGTAAGCGTGAGCGCTACCGGGCTTTTTTGTCTCTGTCGCAAAATCGCGACAACCCTCTGGTTTGAGTGTCTCCAAAAGGAGACATTTAACTTATTGATTTATATATAGCAGTAAAGGTTCCCATTGAGGTGTTGCTTAATAGCGACACTTAGCCTGGAAATCATTCAACCGATAATTAACAGGTTTAACAAGTAAAAATCATATATTTCAATGTGTTAATATTTTGTTTTGCGTTCTGGCACGGGTGTTGCATAATATTAACCAGTGGCTCATTCACCTTCTTATGTCAGCCCCTTCGGGACGCGCTACATAAACTTCGAATGACGCACAAAAAGGTGCCTGCCGTCCAACTACTGATCATAGCGATGCTTTATCAGGCCAGGGCGAAACGTCGAGTTAGGCACCGCCTCATTCCATGACAAAGCCGGGTTTTTACCCGGCTTTGTTGTATCTGAAGGGCAGACTCAGTTACGCTCTGCGTAAACCCCCATTAAGAGAGTAATGCGTTGAAACGCTGGCCCGTTTTTCCCCGCTCCCTGCGACAGCTTGTCATGATGGCCTTCCTGCTGATCCTGCTGCCGCTGCTGATCCTTGCCTGGCAGGCGTGGCAAAGTCTGAACGCGCTGAGCGCGCAGGCGGCTTTGACCAACCGCACGACGCTCATCGACGCCAGACGCAGTGAAGCGATGACCAACGCCGCGCTGGAGATGGAACGTAGCTATCGTCAGTATTGCGTGCTTGACGATCGGACGCTGGAAAAGGTGTATCAGAGTCAGCGCAAGCGCTACAGCGAAATGCTGGATGCCCACGCCGGCGTATTGCCTGACGACAAGCTCTATCAGGCGTTACGTCAGGATTTAAACGATCTTGCGCAGCTACAGTGCAGTAACAGCGGCCCGGATGCCGCCGCCGCCGCGCGTCTTGAAGCTTTTGCCAGCGCCAACACCGAGATGGTGCAGTCAACGCGCACGGTCATTTTCTCTCGCGGCCAGCAGCTCCAGCAGGAGATTGCCGAGCGCGGCCAGTTCTTCGGCTGGCAGGCGCTGGTGCTGTTCCTCGTGAGCCTCGGGCTGGTTCTGCTCTTTACCCGCATGATCATCGGCCCGGTGAAGGGCATTCAGCGGATGATCAACCGCCTGGGTGAAGGGAAATCGCTCGGAGATACGGTCGCCTTTAAAGGTCCGCGCGAGCTGCGATCCGTAGGCCAGCGCATTATCTGGCTGTCCGAGCGCCTGGCGTGGCTTGAATCACAGCGTCATCAGTTCCTGCGCCATATCTCCCATGAGCTTAAAACGCCGCTGGCCAGCATGCGCGAAGGGACGGAGCTGCTGGCGGACGAAGTGGCAGGACCCCTTACGCCAGAACAGAAAGAAATTGTCGAGATCCTGGATAACAGCAGCCGCAATCTGCAAAAGCTGATTGAGCAACTGCTGGATTACAACCGCAAGCTGGCTGACGGGGCGGTCGTTCTGGAAAACGTTGAGATTGAGCCTCTGGTGGATATGGTGATATCCGCCCATAGCTTGCCAGCAAGAGCTAAAATGATGCATACCGGTGTAGAACTGAATGCGCCGACCTGTCTCGCTGAACCCATGCTCTTAATGAGCGTGCTGGATAATCTTTATTCCAATGCGGTGCACTATGGTACTGAATCCGGTAACATTTATATCCGAAGTTATACGAAGGGTTCCCGGGTGTTTATAGACGTCGCTAACACCGGCACCCCGATCCCCGATGACGAAAAAACCATGATCTTCGAGCCCTTTTTCCAGGGGAGTCATCAGCGGAAAGGTGCGGTGAAAGGCAGTGGTCTGGGCTTGAGCATCGCCCGGGACTGCATACGACGCATGCAGGGTGAGCTAAACATTGCCACGGACGAACGTTCGGATGTTTGCTTCCGTATTGAACTGCCCCTGAGCCGGAAAAATCAATAAAATGAATCTATGTCTGGTGAGTATGTCACACGTCTTTTCCCGCGCCGTACGCGCGGTGTTTTCCCGCAACACGCTTCGCCTGAGCCTGCCCTGTTTATTTCTGGCAGGGTGTGTTTCCCATGCGCCACAAAGTGCAATTAGCGATAAACAAGAAGATAAATGGCCCGATAACCAGCTGGCCGATTTCCTCTCAACCCGCTGCGACGATATCTGGAACCTGTCAGGTCATGACGTTGAAAGCAACCCGCTGTTCTGGCTGCGTGGAATAGATTGCGCCCAGCGTCTGGCCCCGGTAGACGCTCGCTCGAAGGCGGCGATGCTGGATGACGACACCTGGCAGGACGCTTTCAAGCGCGGCATTTTGCTGGCTGATGCGAAAATCACCCCCGTCGAACGGCGCGCCAACGTGACCCGACTGGACACGTTCGTGGTCAATCTTCCCGTGCAGGTACGCCCGGTATACCAGCTCTGGCGCGATGGGCAGACATTACAGCTTCAGCTGTCTGAAGAACGCTCCCGCTACAGCAAGCTGCAACAGTCAACCGACAGCGAGCTTGATACGCTGCGTCAGCAGCAGCAACATTTACGTACGCAGCTCGATACCACAACGCGTAAGCTGGAAAACCTGACCGATATCGAAAGGCAGCTCTCGTCGCGCAAATATCAGCCGGGGAGTTCATCTGCGGCACCGGACAGCGATACGCCGAAACAAGAGGATGTGAAGCATGACGAGCCGTAAACCAGCCCATCTGTTACTGGTGGATGACGATCCCGGGCTGTTAAAGCTGCTGGGCATGCGTCTGGTGAGTGAAGGTTACAGCGTCGTGACCGCGGAAAGCGGGATGGAGGGGCTTAAGATCCTCAGCCGCGAGAAAATCGATCTGGTGATAAGCGACCTGCGGATGGACGAAATGGATGGCCTGCAGCTGTTCGCGGAGATCCAGAAGCAGCAGCCGGGTATGCCCGTGATTATCCTGACGGCGCACGGGTCGATCCCGGATGCGGTTGCCGCGACGCAGCAGGGAGTATTCAGCTTCCTGACCAAGCCGGTAGATAAAGACGCGCTGTATAAGGCAATCGACAGCGCGCTGGAACACGCCGTCCCGGCGGGGGATGAAGCGTGGCGGGAGTCCATCGTCACCCGCAGCCCCGTGATGCTGCGTCTGCTTGAACAGGCCCGGATGGTGGCGCAGTCCGACGTCAGCGTGCTCATCAACGGCCAGAGCGGTACCGGGAAAGAGATCCTGGCCCAGGCGATCCATAACGCCAGCCCGCGCAGCAAGAACGCTTTTATTGCGATTAACTGCGGCGCGCTCCCGGAGCAGCTGCTCGAATCTGAACTGTTTGGTCACGCCCGCGGCGCATTCACCGGGGCGGTAAGCAGCCGGGAAGGGCTGTTCCAGGCCGCGGAAGGCGGCACGCTGTTCCTGGACGAGATTGGCGATATGCCCGCGCCGCTGCAGGTCAAGCTGCTGCGCGTGCTGCAGGAGCGCAAAGTGCGTCCGCTGGGCAGCAACCGCGACATTGATATTAACGTGCGAATTATTTCCGCCACCCACCGCGATCTGCCGAAAGTGATGGCCCGCAACGAGTTTCGCGAAGATCTCTACTACCGCCTGAACGTGGTGAACCTGAAGATCCCGGCGCTGGCGGAACGGGCGGAAGACATTCCGCTGCTGGCGAACCATCTTTTGCGCCAGGCGGCCGATCGCCATAAACCATTCGTGCGCGCATTTTCCACCGATGCAATGAAGCGGCTGATGGCCGCAAGCTGGCCGGGCAACGTGCGTCAGCTGGTCAACGTGATTGAGCAGTGCGTGGCGCTGACCTCTTCACCGGTCATCAGCGACGCGCTGGTGGAGCAGGCGCTGGAAGGGGAAAACACGGCGCTGCCGACGTTTGCGGAAGCGCGGAATCAGTTTGAGCTCAACTATCTGCGCAAGCTATTGCAGATCACCAAAGGCAATGTGACCCACGCCGCGCGCATGGCCGGACGCAACCGCACCGAGTTCTACAAGCTGCTGTCGCGCCACGAGCTGGAAGCAAACGATTTTAAAGAGTAATGCCGTATGGTACTGTGAGCAATCGATTACGAGGCAGCTTACAGGCAAGAGTTTAAGGACCCACCATGAAAAAGATTGATGCGATTATTAAACCTTTCAAACTGGATGATGTGCGTGAAGCGCTGGCGGAAGTCGGCATCACCGGGATGACCGTGACGGAAGTGAAAGGTTTTGGTCGTCAGAAGGGCCACACCGAGCTTTACCGTGGCGCAGAGTACATGGTCGACTTTCTGCCGAAAGTAAAAATTGAAATCGTGGTCAGCGACGATATCGTCGATACCTGCGTGGATACCATTATCCGCACCGCGCAGACGGGCAAAATTGGCGACGGTAAAATCTTCGTCTTTGACGTGGCGCGCGTGATCCGTATCCGTACCGGCGAAGAAGACGACGCCGCGATTTAAACATTTTCCTGGCCGGGTAAGGCGCAGCCGCCACCCGGCGAAAAAAAGCCCCTCGACCGAGGGGCTTTTTGCATTACAGCACCTTATGCGGGCCGAAGCACTCGTAATGAATGCTGTCTTTGTTCACGCCCAGCCCCACCAGCTGCTGCGCGGCATACTGCATAAACGCCACCGGCCCACAGACGTAGAACTGCATGTCCGGCGCGCTAAACGCCCCTTCCATCTGGCTTAAATTCATCAGACCTTCGCTGTCAAAGCGTGCAGCTGCGCGGTCTGCCTCCGTCGGCAGGCGATACCAGGTGTGCGCGGTAAAGCGCGGCAGGGAGGCCCCGAGCGTTTTCACCTCATCCGCAAAGGCGTGCACGTCGCCGTTTTCCGCAGCGTGGAACCAGTTTACCTGCGCACCGTGGTGTGATTTTGCCAGCGTATCGAGCATCGCCAGCATTGGCGTTTGGCCGACGCCCGCAGAGATCAGCGTAACCGGGGTGTTTGCTTCAACGGCCATAAAGAAGTCGCCCGCCGGCGCGGCCAGATGGACCACGTCGCCCACGTTCGCTTCGTTGTGCAGCCAGCTGGAAACCTGACCGCCGTCCTCACGCTTCACCGCAATGCGGTAGCCTTGGCCGTTTGGCTTGCGGGTAAGAGAATACTGACGGATCTCCTGATGCGGGAAGCCTTCTGGCTTCAGCCACACGCCCAGATACTGCCCTGGCTGGTAATCGGCCACCGGCTGTCCGTCCACCGGCTCAAACTCAAAGCTGGTAATCAATGCGCTGCGCGGGGTTTTCTCGACGATGCGGAACGCCCGCGTGCCTTCCCAGCCACCGTTCTTGCTGGCGTTTTCACTGTAGATCTGTGCTTCACGGTTGATAAACACGTTTGCCAGCACGCCGTAGGCTTTACCCCACGCGTCCAGCACCTCCTGGCCCGGGCTGAACATCTCGTCCAGCGTGGCCAGCAGGTGGCCGCCCACAATGTTGTACTGCTCGGGTTGGATCTGGAAGCTGGTGTGCTTCTGCGCGATTTTTTCCACCGCGGGCAGCAGTGCAGCCAGGTTTTCAATATTGCTGGCGTAGGCCGCGATGGCGTTGAACAGCGCTTCACGCTGATCGCCGTTACGCTGGTTGCTCATGTTGAAAATCTCTTTGAGCTCCGGGTTGTGCGTGAACATGCGATCGTAGAAATGAGCGGTGAGTTTAGGGCCGGTTTGCACCAGCAGGGGAATGGTGGCTTTTACGGTAGCGATGGTTTGAGCGTCGAGCATGAGCGCGTCCTTTTGATGTCACTTTAATGATGTATTTTAAATGCATCTTATAAAAAATACCCCTGCGTTGTAAATGGTTCTTTGCAAGATGAAAAATATGCATCACAAACCTGAAAAGAAATCCGCTGGAAAGGGCGAGAGCTTTATTCCTCAAACCCTTGCGTGGCGGGTAGGAAAACGTTTGCGTAAAATCGTTTGTCAAGACCTGTTATCACAGAACTAATCAGTTATACTGTTGCCCGTCGTCCAACAGGACTGCCTTTTCAGGCCAAAATTTACTTGTTAGCTGAGTCAGGAGATGCGGATGTTAAAGCGTGAAATGAACATTGCCGATTATGATGCCGAACTGTGGCAGGCTATGGAGCAGGAAAAAGTACGTCAGGAAGAGCACATCGAACTGATCGCCTCCGAAAACTACACCAGCCCGCGCGTCATGCAGGCGCAGGGTTCTCAGCTGACCAACAAATATGCTGAAGGTTACCCTGGCAAACGCTATTACGGCGGTTGCGAGTACGTTGATATCGTTGAGCAGCTGGCTATCGACCGTGCGAAAGAACTCTTTGGCGCTGACTACGCGAACGTGCAGCCGCACTCTGGCTCTCAGGCTAACTTCGCGGTTTACACCGCGCTGCTGCAGCCGGGCGATACCGTTCTGGGTATGAACCTGGCGCAGGGCGGCCACCTGACTCACGGCTCCCCGGTTAACTTCTCCGGCAAACTGTACAACATCATCCCTTACGGTATCGATGAGTCCGGTAAAATTGACTACGAAGACATGGCGAAGCAGGCTAAAGAGCACAAGCCGAAGATGATCATCGGTGGCTTCTCCGCTTACTCCGGTATCGTTGACTGGGCAAAAATGCGTGAAATCGCAGACAGCATCGGTGCTTACCTGTTCGTTGATATGGCGCACGTTGCGGGTCTGATCGCCGCAGGCGTTTACCCGAACCCGGTTCCACACGCTCACGTTGTGACCACCACCACCCACAAAACCCTGGCGGGTCCACGCGGTGGCCTGATCCTGGCGAAAGGCGGTGACGAAGAGCTGTACAAAAAACTGAACTCCGCGGTGTTCCCAAGCGCGCAGGGCGGCCCACTGATGCACGTTATCGCGGCAAAAGCGGTCGCGCTGAAAGAAGCGATGGAGCCTGAGTTCAAGGTTTATCAGCAGCAGGTTGCTAAGAACGCCAAAGCGATGGTGGAAGTGTTCCTGAACCGTGGCTACAAAGTGGTATCCGGCGGTACTGAAAACCACCTGTTCCTGCTGGATCTGGTTGATAAGAACCTGACCGGTAAAGAAGCTGACGCTGCCCTGGGCCGCGCCAACATCACCGTGAACAAAAACAGCGTGCCAAACGATCCGAAGAGCCCGTTCGTGACCTCCGGTATCCGTATCGGTTCTCCGGCCGTGACTCGCCGCGGCTTCAAAGAAGCGGAAGTGAAAGAGCTGGCTGGCTGGATGTGTGACGTTCTGGACAACATCAATGACGAAGCGGTTATCGAGCGCGTCAAAGGCAAAGTTCTGGATATCTGCGCACGCTTCCCGGTATACGCATAATTCCTCTGCTTTGCAGAAATAAAAAAGGCCGCGCTTGCGGCCTTTTTTTATGGCTTAACGCCGGTCAAGGGAAATCGCGCCGGGACCAACAATCGCCAGCAAAATAAAGGCGCCAGCAATACTGATATTCTTGTAGAAGTTAATCATATTCGGTACGACCGCATCACCGGTCATATCCCAGTAGTGATGCCCAATCACCGCCGTTCCGAGGGTGTAGAACACAAACAGTACCGCGAGAGGACGGGTGAAAAAGCCCAGTACGATCAGGATAGCGGCAGGCACTTCCATCACCACCGCAATAATGGCCGCCAGCATGGGCATCGGCGTCCCCAGCGAGGTCATGTATTGTACGGTGCCGCTAAATCCCGTCAGTTTTGGATAACCAAAGATAATAAACAGCACGACAAGTGCGATGCGGCCGATCAACAGCAGCAGGTGACGCGACTGACCGAAATCGAGATAACGTAGTGAGTTCATGGCAGAAAACCTCTGCAAGTGGAGTAATTTAAACGTAATACATATTTCCATTCCCTGCCATAAGCCAGGCGACTGCACAAGATGTTAATTTTTCGTTAATTTATAGCAGGCTATCTACTTGCTTAATTTTTATATTCTCGCCAGACTATGGCCTCGATTTCGGGAGGGATTCATGGTCTTGCATTCCACGCGCTGGCTGGCGCTCAGTTATTTCACCTATTTCTTTAGCTACGGCATTTTTCTGCCCTTCTGGAGCGTCTGGCTCAAGGGTATCGGCCTGACGCCCGAGACCATCGGCGTCCTGCTGGGGGCCGGGCTGGTGGCGCGTTTCCTCGGCAGCCTGCTGATTGCCCCGCGCGTCAGCGATCCCTCCTTACTGATCAAGGCCGTGCGCATTCTTGCTCTGCTGACCCTGGTCTTTGTGGCCTGCTTCTGGGTCAGCCACCAGTTTGCCTGGCTGATGGTGGTGATGGTCGGCTTTAACCTGTTCTTCTCACCGCTGGTGCCGCTGACGGATGCCCTGGCGAACACCTGGCAAAAGCAGATCACCATGGACTATGGTCGCGTGCGCCTGTGGGGCTCTATCGCCTTTGTGATTGGCTCGGCGCTGGTGGGCAAACTGGTCAGCCTTTACGATTATCGCGCCATTCTTGCCCTGCTGAGCATCGGTATTGCCTCGATGCTGCTGGGCATGCTGCTGCGACCGTCGGTGATGCCACAAGGGGAAAGCCGCCATCAGGAGAGCGCCGGCTGGCCCGCATGGCGGAGCCTGGTCGCACAGAGCTGGCGTTTTCTGGCGTGCGTGTGCCTCCTTCAGGGGGCACATGCGGCGTACTATGGCTTCAGCGCTATCTACTGGCAGGGGGCAGGGTATTCCGCTTCCGCCGTGGGATATCTGTGGTCGCTGGGCGTGGTGGCCGAAGTCATTATCTTTGCCCTGAGCAAAAAACTGTTCCGCCGCTTTGGCGCGCGTGACCTGCTGCTGCTTTCCGCCGTGTGTGGGGTGGCGCGCTGGGGGATTATGGGCTGGACGACCGATCTGCCGTGGCTGATTGTGGCGCAAATTCTTCACTGCGGCACCTTTACCGTGTGCCATCTGGCAGCCATGCGCTATATCGCTGCGCGTGAGGGCGGGGACGTGATTCGCCTGCAGGCCGTCTACTCGGCAGTGGCAATGGGGGGCAGTATCGCGATCATGACGGTGTTTGCGGGGTTCCTCTATCAGCATCTGGGGCACGGCGTCTTCTGGGTGATGGCGCTGGTCGCCTTGCCCGCCATCGTTGTTCGCCCTAAAGTGGCCGCCCGCGCGTCGCTATGATTCCAGCATGGCGCGAATATGTTCTTGCTGCTGCGCGTTCAATGTCTCAACGGCATGGATCAGCGGCGGCGAGAACAGCGGCAGGGCTGTAGGGTAGGGGGTGATAACCAGCGCGGCCTCGCGCGGTGCCCCCTCTTTCTGAAAGGCCTGCAGCGTCAGGTAGCGAATGTTGAGCGGCAGCAGCGTCAGCTCGCGAAGCTGCTGTTCGATCTGCTCCTCGCTGGCTTTATCGTCTCCCGTCAGCAGGATCACCTGTTTTTCATGCAGGTCAGTCTCCTGCATCAGCCAGGCACCAAAAATCACCGCCACGAGGCTCATCTCTTCATCGGAAAAACGCAGGCCAAATTCCGCCTCCAGCTCAAACAGCGCCTCTTTCGTGGTGCGTAACAGTCGGGGATAAAGGCGGTGGATCTCCTCCGGCAGGCTATTGTCGATGCCGATCTCAAACAGCGAACGGTCCAGCGCCTGAGCCAGATGGATATACAGCTGATCGGTCAGCCCTTGTTCATCGCTGAAGTTCATCCCGGTCTGGGAACGAAAGCGGGCCACCATGCGCACGATGGCCCGGCGTAGACGCTGATCCTGCTGGTGCTTATCAAGCACCGGATCGGGGGTGCGGAGCATCATAAACAGCAGCGCCAGAAACAGCTGTTCATCCCCGTGGGCACCCTGCGGGACGCGCCGTCTCCAGTGGCGCACGATCTCCTGCGCCGTAAAATACTCCCCTCTCGACTGGGTCCAGCTGCGCTGAACGTGGGAAAACTGCGGCGTATTCCCGAGCTGGTGCTGAATAAGGCAGTATTGCAGATAAAGCTGTAAAAACTGGACGTCGCGGCATTCAAACTGGCGCTGGAGCTTGCGTGAGCAGAAGCCGATCAGTGCCCGCAGGTTCGCATCGTCGTAAAGCGGCCGCGCGATGCCGTGTTGTTTAAGCGCGGTTTTTAATGCGGGGGTAAACTGGTGCGAGACGAACTGCGGGCAAAGCCGCAGCGCCCGGCGCAGCCAGTGCAGCAGGCATAAACGCTGATTCAGGGCTGTGCCTTCAATCCGGTAGCAGCCGTCGTGGTGCGTAACGATATCCAGCCGGTGATAGCGCTGGATTTCATCGCGCGTCTCGGCTATATCTTGCCGTGCCATCGCGTCGTCCACGCCGTTGGCAGCGATTATGCTCTGTGCGGTGACGGCAGCATCGGGCAGGTAAAGCATCAAAAGCACCTGGCAGCGGCGCTGCGAACTGGAAAGCACAGATGGAATTTCAAGCGTCGTCATCATCTGTCGGGTATCCAGTGTGAATGTTTGATAAGAATAGCTAAAGGATGAGCGCTGAAAAGCGCGCCGGCAGGCCTTTCACTCAGGATTGCTGGGGAACATCACAGAATTTTTGACGTGAGGAATTGATGCAAACAGTTAAACAATGTGCGATGGCGTTATTTTTGGCGGTTATCAGCTTAACCGCCAGCGCACACCCTCACAGCTTTATCGACCTCAAAACCGAGCTGGTCACCGACGGCACGCAATTGAGCGGCCTGAAAATGCGCTGGACGATGGATGAAATCACCTCGGCCGATCTGCTCTACGATGCGGGAAATGCGAAGCCCGGCGATGAAATCTGGAAAAAGCTGGCGGCGGAAGTAATGGCCAACGTGCTCGGCCAGCACTACTTCACTGAATTCTGGCACAACGGGCAAAAGGTCAAATTTCTGAACCGACCCACGGAATACGGGATGACGCGTGAAGGGCACCAGGCGGTGCTGACGTTCGTGCTTCCGCTGGCGCATCCGCAGCCGCTGGCGGGGCAAACGTACCGCTTTTCCACCTTTGACCCTACCTACTATGTTGACATGCGCTATGACAAAGACAGCGACGTACGGCTGCCGGACGCGCTGCAAAAAAGCTGCAAAATTGGCGTGCACACCCCCAAACCCAGCGAAGAGACGCTGAACTTTGCGGTCTCGCTTGATAAAGAAGATGCACCGCCCGAGGATATGGAATTGGGTAAACAGTTTGCGCAGGAGGTGACGTTACAATGTCAGTGATCTCCTCTCCGGTTCGGAAACCGCGCCGCTGGCTGCACCTCTGGCCGCTGGCGCTCTTTTTACTGTTAGCAACTGGCGGTGCGCTGTGGCTGTGGCAGGCCTGGCCGCAGGTCATGATGAAAAGCATTATCTGGCAGCGTGAGGTTAACCAGCAGATGAGCGGTCTGCTGAAGGCGGTGGCGGAGAACCCGACCAAAGCGGGTGGTTCCCTGCTGGCGTTCAGTTTTGTCTATGGCGTTCTGCACGCCCTGGGGCCGGGGCACGGCAAAATCGTCATCACGACCTGGCTCGCCACCCATCCGTCAAAGCTGAAATCGAGTATCGGCCTGACGCTGGCCTCCTCGCTGCTTCAGGGCGGCGTGGCGATTGCGCTCGTGGTGGTCGTGCTTTCGCTGTTACAGCTTCCCGCGCGCCAGCTGCACTTGAGCAGCTTCTGGCTGGAGAAGGGCAGCTACGCGCTGGTGGGCCTGCTGGGGCTGATCCTCTGCTGGCGGGCGCTCAAAAAGCTGCGCGTGCTGCTGCAAAAGCCGAAATTCAAAACCTTTACGCCGCACCACGTTCATGATGAAAACTGCGGCTGCGGGCATCAGCATTTGCCCACGCAGGAACAATTACAGAACGGCGACGACTGGCGCGCGCGGCTGGTGATTGTTCTCTCTATGGGCATGCGCCCGTGTTCGGGTGCCATCATGGTGCTGCTGTTCAGTAAGGTGATAGGCGTGTTCGGCTGGGGCATGCTGTCCGCGCTGGCGATGGCGGCAGGAACCTCTCTCACCATTTCGTCTTTAGCGCTGCTGGTACACAGCTTCCGTCAGCTGGCGGTCAAACTCAGCGGCAATAAAACACCGGTGCTGTGGCGGCAGGTTGGCTGGACAACGCTCGCGCTGGCGGGCGGGGTGATTCTGCTGGTAGCGGCGGTAACGATGTGGATGAGTGCGGTGCCGGTGGGAAGGGGATTGCGGCCTTTTTAGTTTCAATTCCCTCTCCCACAGGGAGAGGGAATTACCGGGATTAACGCTTCAGCGCATCGCTCAGTTCATCACGCATGTTTGCCAGCATGGCTTTAACAACGCGTGGGTTACCCGCAACGATGTTGCCGGTAGACAGATAGTTATGGCCGCCGGTGAAGTCGCAAACAATGGCGCCTGCTTCACGCGCGATCAGCTCGCCCGCTGCAAAATCCCATGGCTTCAGTGAGAGTTCGAAGTAACCGTCAACGCGGCCGGTGGCAACATAGGCCAGATCCAGCGCAGCAGAACCGGTGCGACGGAAGTCCGCGCATTCGGTGAACAGTTTGCCCAGGATATTCATATAGGTGGTCGCGTGCTGTTTTGCCTTGAACGGGAAACCGGTCGCCAGGATGGTGCCGTCCAGATCGCGTGCGTTGCTGCAGCGCAGACGGTAGCCGTTCAGCTGTGCGCCCTGACCGCGGGTCGCGGTGAACAGTTCGTTACGCATTGGATCGTACACAACGGCGACTTCAGTACGGCCTTTAATGCGTACTGCGATAGACACAGAGAAGTGTGGCAGGCGTTTGACGAAGTTGGTGGTGCCATCCAGTGGATCGATAACCCATTGAACATCCTGATCGGTACCTTCATGTTCACCGCTTTCTTCGGTGATGATGGTGTGCTGTGGGTAAGATTTGCGGATCGTTTCGATAATAATCGCTTCTGCGGCTTTATCGACGTTCGTCACGAAATCATTGCTGCCTTTCTGGCTGGTTTCTACGGAGTCTGGCGTTTCGTAGTGTTTGGCAATTACATTACCCGCCTTGCGCGCTGCGCGCACGGCGATGGTCAGCATCGGATGCATCGGTCTCTCTCACTGGATGTTAAAGAACAGGAAAATCGGCGCAGAGTATAGCAGCGGGATCGGATTATGTCTCCCGTTTATGATAATATGCCCGAATATTCTTCAGACGCTGAATTCAGACATTAAAAATTATGCTGCAAAACATTCGAATCGTGCTGGTCGAAACATCGCACACCGGCAACATGGGCTCCGTTGCCCGCGCTATGAAAACCATGGGCTTAACGAACCTGTGGCTGGTTAACCCGCTGGTGAAACCCGACTCGCAGGCTATCGCGCTGGCGGCCGGGGCCAGCGACGTGATCGGTAATGCCCAGATCGTCGATACCCTTGACGAAGCGCTGGCCGGCTGCAGCCTCGTTGTGGGTACCAGCGCGCGTTCGCGCACGCTGCCGTGGCCAATGCTCGATCCGCGTGAATGCGGCCTGAAAAGTGTCGCGGAGGCAGAACAGGCGCCGGTTGCGCTGGTGTTTGGCCGCGAGCGCGTTGGCCTGACCAACGACGAGCTGCAGAAGTGCCATTATCACGTCGCGATTGCGGCAAACCCGGAGTACAGCTCGCTGAACCTGGCGATGGCGGTGCAGGTTATCGCTTATGAAGTCCGTATGGCGTGGCTGGCAACGCAGGAAAAAGAGGTCGAGCCGAAAGAAGAGACGGCTTACCCGCTGGTGGACGACCTTGAGCGTTTCTACGGTCACCTGGAGCAGACGCTGCTCTCAACCGGCTTTATCCGTGAAGGCCACCCGGGCCAGGTAATGAACAAGTTGCGCCGTATGTTTACCCGCGCGCGTCCGGAAAGCCAGGAGCTGAACATCCTGCGCGGAATTCTGGCGTCGATTGAGCAGAAGAATAAAGAGTAGTGCCGGTTTGTTTTCTCTCTCCCTGTGGGAGAGGGGCGGGGTGAGGGCATCAGGCCGCACCTGTATTATGAAGGCACAGAAGGTTAAATACCTGACTAAAACAGTCAAGTAAATAGTTGACCATTTTAGTCAGGAATGTCAGACTTGGCCCTGCTATGCAATACCCCATTTTACTATAAAAAACCCCGGGCAGGGGCGAGTTTGAGGTTAAGTAAGACATGAGACTGACATCTAAAGGGCGTTATGCCGTGACCGCGATGCTGGACGTTGCGCTCAACTCCGAAGCGGGCCCGGTTCCGTTGGCTGATATTTCTGAACGACAAGGGATCTCCCTCTCTTATCTGGAACAGCTGTTCTCCAGACTGCGTAAAAATGGACTGGTTTCCAGCGTTCGTGGCCCAGGCGGCGGTTATCTGCTGGGTAAAGACGCGGGCAGTATTGCAGTTGGTGAAGTGATTAGCGCAGTTGACGAATCCGTTGACGCGACCCGTTGCCAGGGTAAAGGCGGCTGCCAGGGCGGCGATAAGTGCCTGACCCACGCGCTGTGGCGCGATCTGAGCGACCGTCTCACCGGCTTCCTGAACAACATCACCCTGGGTGAACTGGTCAATAACCAGGAAGTTCTGGATGTTTCGGGCCGTCAGCACAGTCAGGATTCCCAACGCAGCACCCGCGCGCAGGACGCTATCGACGTCAAACTGCGCGCGTAATAAAACGATAAGTATTTCAGAATCAGGCCGGGGCGAAGACTCGCCCCGTGTACTCGGTCGTACATCCAGCCGGTTGCCTGATTCCTTGCATTGAAGCGATGTACGGAGTTTAAAGAGCAATGAAATTACCGATTTATCTCGATTACTCCGCAACCACGCCGGTGGACCCGCGTGTTGCCGAGAAAATGATGCAGTGTCTGACCCTGGACGGAAACTTTGGTAACCCAGCTTCCCGTTCACACCGTTTTGGCTGGCATGCTGAAGAGGCGGTTGATATCGCCCGTAATCAGATTGCTGACCTGGTGGGTGCCGACCCGCGTGAGATTGTTTTCACCTCCGGTGCGACCGAATCCGACAACCTGGCGATCAAAGGTGCAGCCAACTTTTATCAGAAAAAAGGCAAGCACATCATCACCAGCAAAACCGAACATAAAGCCGTGCTGGACACCTGCCGTCAGCTGGAGCGTGAAGGGTATGAAGTCACCTACCTGGCGCCACAGAGCAACGGCATCATCGACCTGAAAGAGCTCGAAGCGGCCATGCGTGATGACACCATTCTGGTCTCCATCATGCACGTCAACAACGAAATCGGCGTGGTGCAGGACATCGCGACCATCGGCGAAATGTGCCGCGCGCGCGGTATCATCTACCACGTGGACGCGACCCAGAGCGTGGGCAAACTGCCTATCGACCTGAGCCAACTGAAAGTGGACCTGATGTCCTTCTCCGGCCACAAAATCTATGGCCCGAAAGGGATCGGCGCGCTGTACGTTCGTCGTAAACCACGTATCCGCATCGAAGCACAGATGCACGGTGGCGGTCACGAGCGTGGCATGCGTTCCGGTACGCTGCCTGTTCACCAGATCGTGGGCATGGGAGAAGCTTACCGCATTGCAAAAGAAGAGATGGAAACCGAGATGGCACGCCTGCGCACGCTGCGTAACCGTCTGTGGGACGGCGTGAAAGATATGGAAGAAGTGTATCTGAACGGCGATCTCGAGCAGGGCGCACCAAACATCCTCAACGTCAGCTTCAACTATGTTGAAGGCGAGTCGCTGATCATGGCGCTGAAAGACCTGGCCGTTTCTTCCGGTTCTGCCTGTACTTCTGCAAGCCTTGAGCCATCCTACGTGCTGCGCGCGCTGGGTATGACTGACGAGCTGGCACACAGCTCTATCCGTTTCTCTTTAGGTCGTTTCACTACCGAAGAAGAGATTGACTACACCATCAAGCTGGTTCGCAACTCCATTGGCCGTCTGCGCGACCTTTCTCCACTGTGGGAAATGTTCAAGCAGGGCGTGGATCTGAACAGCATTGAATGGTCACATCACTAATCGGTACATAAGGAGAATTCAATCATGGCATACAGCGAAAAAGTCATCGATCATTACGAAAACCCACGCAACGTTGGCTCTTTTGACAACAGCGACGAATCTGTTGGTAGCGGCATGGTCGGTGCGCCAGCGTGTGGCGACGTGATGAAGTTGCAGATTAAAGTCAACAATGAAGGTATCATTGAAGACGCGCGCTTCAAGACCTACGGCTGCGGTTCTGCAATTGCGTCCAGCTCCCTGGTCACCGAATGGGTGAAGGGCAAGTCTCTGGACGAAGCACAGGCAATCAAGAACACGGATATTGCTGAAGAACTCGAACTGCCACCGGTGAAAATTCACTGCTCAATTCTGGCAGAAGACGCGATCAAAGCCGCCATTGCGGATTACAAAAGCAAACGTGAAGCAAAATAATTGAGGTTTGAGTATGTCGATTACCCTTAGCGACAGCGCTGCCGCGCGAGTAAGCTCTTTTCTGGCGAACCGTGGTAAAGGCTTTGGCCTGCGACTGGGTGTACGTACCTCCGGCTGTTCTGGTATGGCTTACGTACTGGAGTTTGTTGACGAACCGGCGTCTGACGACACCGTGTTTGAAGACAAGGGCGTGAAGGTGGTGGTCGATGGCAAAAGCCTGCAATTCCTCAACGGCACTCAGCTGGACTTCGTTAAAGAAGGCCTGAACGAAGGGTTCAAATTCACGAACCCGAACGTCAAAGACGAGTGTGGTTGCGGCGAAAGCTTCCACGTTTAACCGCGCGTCATCCGAAACCCCACCGTGGCGTTACCCGCTACGCGTGGGGTTTGTTTTAACAGGCTACCCCTGAGATTGTTATGGATTACTTCACTCTCTTCGGACTACCCGCTCAATACCCGATTGATCTCCAGGCGTTGACGATCCGTTTTCAGGATCTGCAGCGTCAGTACCATCCGGACAAATTCGCGAGCGGTACTCAGGCAGAGCAGCTGGCTGCGGTTTCCCACTCTGCCACCATCAACCAGGCCTGGCAGACGCTGCGCCATCCGCTGGCGCGCGCTGAATATCTGCTCTCGCTCCACGGTTTTGATCTGGCGAGCGAACAGCATACCGTGCGTGACACGGCGTTTCTGATGGAGCAGCTGGAGCTTCGCGAAGAGCTCGATGAGATTGAACAGGCCAAAGACGAAGCGCGTCTGGAAAGCTTTATTACGCGCGTGAAGGGCATGTTCGATACCCGCCATCAGCAGATGGTGGAGCAACTGAACAACGAGACCTGGGACGTGGCGGCAGATACTGTGCGCAAACTCCGTTTTCTCGATAAACTGCGAAGCAGTGCTGAACAACTCGAAGAAAAGCTGCTCGATTTTTAATTTCGGAAGCAATTATGGCCTTATTACAAATTAGTGAGCCTGGCTTAAGTGCCGCACCGCACCAGCGTCGTCTGGCGGTGGGTATTGACCTGGGCACCACCAATTCCCTCGTGGCGACCGTGCGCAGCGGCCAGGCGGAAACGCTGGCTGACGAGCAGGGGCGCCATCTGCTGCCTTCCGTGGTCCACTACCAGCAGCAGGGTCACGCGGTAGGCTATGACGCCCGCGCTAATGCCGCGCGCGATCCGGCGAATACCATCAGCTCCGTCAAGCGCATGATGGGCCGCTCGCTGGCCGATATTCAGACCCGCTACCCGCATCTACCGTATCAGCTGCAGGCAAGTGAAAACGGCCTGCCGATGATTGCGACCGCGGCCGGTCTGCTGAACCCGATTCGTGTTTCTGCTGACATCCTCAAAGCGCTGGCTGAGCGCGCTACGGCAACGCTCGGTGGCGATCTGGACGGCGTGGTGATCACCGTTCCTGCCTACTTTGACGATGCACAGCGTCAGGGCACCAAAGACGCCGCGCGTCTGGCGGGCCTGCACGTGCTGCGTCTGCTGAACGAACCGACGGCGGCGGCGATTGCCTACGGCCTCGATTCCGGTCAGGAAGGGGTGATCGCGGTTTATGATCTTGGCGGCGGGACGTTTGATATCTCTATCCTGCGCCTGAGCCGCGGGGTGTTTGAAGTGCTGGCGACCGGCGGGGATTCCGCGCTGGGCGGTGATGACTTCGACCATCTTCTGGCGGACTACATCCGCGAGCAGGCGGGCATCAGCGATCGCAGCGATGCGCGCGTACAGCGTGAACTGCTGGATGCGGCCATCGACGCCAAAATCGCCCTGAGCGATGCGCAGACGGTTACCGTCAATGTTGCGGGCTGGCAGGGTGAGATCTCTCGCGATCAGTTCAGCGATCTGATCGCCCCACTGGTGAAACGCACCTTACTGGCCTGCCGTCGCGCATTGAAAGATGCGGGCGTTGAGGCGAACGAGGTGCTGGAAGTGGTCATGGTGGGCGGTTCGACCCGCGTGCCGCTGGTGCGTGAGCGCGTGGGCGAATTCTTTGGCCGCACGCCGCTGACCTCCATCGACCCGGACAAAGTGGTTGCCGTAGGTGCCGCGATCCAGGCCGATATTCTGGTCGGCAACAAGCCGGACAGCGAAATGCTGCTGCTGGACGTCATCCCGCTGTCGCTGGGGTTAGAAACCATGGGCGGCCTGGTGGAGAAAGTGATCCCGCGTAACACCACTATTCCGGTGGCGCGCGCGCAGGAGTTCACCACCTTTAAAGACGGCCAGACCGCGATGTCCATCCACGTAATGCAGGGCGAACGCGAGCTGGTGCAGGACTGCCGCTCTCTGGCGCGCTTTGCGCTGCGCGGTATCCCGGCGCTGCCTGCGGGCGGGGCGCATATTCGCGTCACCTTCCAGGTGGATGCCGACGGCCTGCTGAGCGTCACGGCGATGGAAAAATCCACCGGCGTGGAATCGTCCATCCAGGTGAAGCCGTCCTACGGCCTGACCGATGGCGAAATCGCCTCCATGATTCAGGACTCAATGAGCTACGCCGAGCAGGATGTGAAGGCGCGTATGCTGGCGGAGCAGAAAGTTGAAGCCGCCCGCGTGCTGGAAAGCCTGACCGGCGCGCTCGCTGCCGACGCCGCGCTGCTCAGCGCCGCTGAGCGTCAGGTGATTGACGAAGCCGCCGCGCGCTTAAGCGTCGTGGCCGAAGGTAATGACGCTGACGCAATAGAAGAAGCCATTAAAAACGTTGATAAACAAACCCAGGACTTTGCTGCTCGCCGCATGGACAAATCTGTCCGCGTCGCGCTGAAAGGCCAGTCCGTGGACGAGGTTTAATATGCCAAAGATTGTAATTTTGCCTCATGCGGACCTCTGTCCGGATGGCGCTGTTCTGGAAGCGAAGACCGGTGAAACCATTCTCGATGTTGCCCTGCGTGCAGGTATCGAAGTGGAACACGCCTGTGAAAAATCCTGTGCCTGCACCACCTGCCACTGCATCGTGCGTGAAGGTTTTGACTCTCTCGCCGAGAGCACCGAAGACGAAGACGACATGCTGGATAAAGCATGGGGTCTGGAGCCAGACAGCCGCTTAAGCTGCCAGGCTGCGGTGACTGATGAAGATCTGGTCGTGGAGTTCCCACGCTACACCATCAACCACGCACGCGAGCATTAATATGGGACTGAAGTGGACAGACAGCCGTGAAATCGGCGAAGCGCTCTACGACGCGAACCCGGATCTCGATCCGAAGACCGTACGATTCACCGACATGCACCAGTGGATCTGCGATTTAGAGGATTTCGACGACGATCCAAACGCATCCAATGAAAAAATTCTGGAGGCGATTCTGTTAGTCTGGTTAGATGAAGCAGAATAAATAACAAAACGGGCTGCCTTCAGGCGGCCCGTTTGCTAGTTGCTAATAAGGAAAAATAAAATGACCGAAGCGATGAAGATTACGCTCTCTACGCAGCCCGCCGACGCGCGCTGGGGCGAGAAAGCCAGCTACAGCATCAACAACGACGGTATTACCCTGCACCTGACGGGCAACGATGATTTGGGCCTGATCCAGCGAGCCGCGCGTAAAATTGATGGCCTGGGCATTAAGCATGTCTCCCTGGAAGGCGAAGGCTGGGACACCGACCGCAGCTGGGCATTCTGGGCAGGCTACAAAGGCCCAAAAGGCACCCGCAAAATTGAGTGGGCAAACCTTGATGCCGCTGGTCAGAAAGAGCTTGAAAGCCGCCTGCAAATTATCGACTGGGTGCGCGACACCATCAACGCCCCGGCGGAAGAGTTAGGCCCTGAGCAGCTGGCGCAGCGCGCGGTTGACCTGCTGTGCGGCGTGGCGGGCGACAAGATGTCCTACCGCATCACCAAGGGTGAAGACCTGCGCGAGCAGAACTACATGGGTATCCATACCGTGGGCCGTGGTTCTGAGCGTCCAGCAGTGCTGCTGGCGCTGGACTACAACCCAACCGGCGATAAAGACGCTTCTGTCTTTGCCTGCCTGGTAGGTAAAGGCATCACCTTCGACACCGGCGGCTACAGCCTGAAGCAGAGCGCGTTCATGGACTCCATGAAGTCCGACATGGGCGGCGCGGCCACCATCACCGGCGCGCTGGCGTTTGCGATTACCCGCGGTCTGAACAAGCGCGTGAAGCTGTACCTGTGCTGCGCGGACAACATGGTGAGCGGTAACGCCTTCAAGCTGGGCGACATCATTCGCTATCGCAACGGCAAAAACGTCGAAGTGATGAACACCGACGCCGAAGGCCGTCTGGTGCTGGCCGATGGCCTGATCGACGCGTCTGCCCAGAAGCCAGAGCTGATTATCGATATGGCGACCCTGACCGGCGCGGCGAAAACCGCGCTGGGTAACGACTACCATGCGCTGTTCAGCTTCGACGACAAGCTGGCCGCTCGCCTGCTGGCCAGCGCCGCTGCAGAAAATGAACCGTTCTGGCGTCTGCCGCTGGCCGAGTTCCACCGCAGCCAGCTGCCGTCCAATTTTGCCGAGCTGAACAATACCGCCAGCGCGGCGTACCCTGCGGGCGCAAGCACCGCGGCAGGCTTCCTGTCTCACTTCGTCGAGAATTATCATGAAGGCTGGCTGCACATCGACTGCTCCGCAACGTACCGTAAAGCCGCGGTTGAGCAGTGGTCTGCGGGCGCAACCGGTCTGGGCGTGCGTACCGTGGCGAACCTGCTGACGGCTGAGTAATCTTTTTAGCCGGGTGGCGCTGCGCTTACGCGCGCCTTCGGAGTCATCATATTGCCCGGCGGCGCTGCGCTTGCACGGGCCTACGGTTTTGTAGGCCGGGTAAGCGAAGCGCCACCCGGCGTTTTTTGAAGTAGCCAAACTATGTCAGATACCAAAAACGAATTAGAAACCCTGCTGGAGCAGGCTGCGACCGAGCCCGCCCACCGTCCGGCATTTTTCCGCACGCTGCTGGAATCCACCGTCTGGGTGCCGGGCACCGCGGCGGAAGGTGAGCAGGTTGTCGAAGACAGCGCGCTGGATCTGCTGCACTGGGAGAAAGATGACGGCACGTCGGTGATCCCGTTCTTTACTTCGCTGGAAGCCCTGCAGGAAGCGGTAGAAGACGAACAGGCGTTCGTGGTAATGCCGGTGCGTACCCTGTTTGAAATGACGCTGGGCCAGACGCTGTTCCTCAACGCTAAATTGCCGACCGGGAAAGAGTTCACGCCGCGTGAAATCAGCCACCTGATAGGTGAAGAGGGCAACCCGCTCAGCACCCAGGAAGTGCTTGAAGGGGGCGCAACGCTTCTGCTGTCTGAGGTGGCCGAGCCGCCCGCGCAGATGATTGATTCCCTGACGACGCTGTTCAAAACGCTCAAGCCCGTCAGGCGCGCGTTTCTCTGCTCCATCAAAGAGCGCGCGGACGAAAAGCCGGTACTGTTGATCGGTATTGAGGCCGATGGCGATTTCGACGAGATCGTTCAGGCTGCGGGCAGCGTGGCGACCGACACGCTACCGGGCGATGAGCCGATTGATATTTGTCAGGTGAAAAACGGTGAGAAGGGTATCAGCCACTTTATTACCGAGCACATCACCCCGTTCTACGAGCGTCGCTGGGGCGGCTTCCTGCGCGATCTCAAAACCAACCGCATCATCTGATTTCAGCGGGGTGAATGTCACCCCGTTGCTTCCAGCAGCAGTAAATCCATCAGCAGCACCAGATTCGACTCAAACGACGTCACCCCTGCGGCTTCGGCGGCGTAGTGTACCGCTTCGTCATAGAGCGCAAAATGCACGTCCGCCATCCCCGCCAGCGTATTGGCCGAGGCGCGGGTAAACGCGACGATGGTCATGCCGACGTTTTTGGCAATCCGCGCTTTATCCAGCACCTGCTCCGTTTCGCCGCTGCGCGAGACGGCAATAAACACCTGATAGCGCGCGGCGTTGCTGAGGAAAATATTCCTGCTGTCCCCCGGCCCGGAGATAAACGCCGTTTTGCCCAACACCTGCAGCTTCTTGGTCAGGTACTCCGCAAAGAGATAGGAAAACCCGGCGCCGTAGAGAAAGAAGCTCTCTTTCTGGCGCAGCAGGTCGGCAAACTGCTGTCGCTTCTCCTGCGTGACCCACTGAAAGGTGTGCTGATAGTTGGCGATAAACTGATTAAACAGCGCCGGGAGCTCAGGACGCGATTGCCCCTGAACGGCAATATGCGGCGTGTCGGAGAGCAGCTGCTTGCAGTGCCAGATAAACTCGCTAAAGCCGCTGAACCCCAGCTTCTGGCACAGCCGCATAATGGTGGCGGTAGAAACGAACGTCGCCTGTGCCAGCTCGCGAACCGTAATATTGCCCACCAGCAGCGGATGCTCCGTGAGGTGGGCGAGGACGCGATACTCCGCGCGGGTCAGCGATGCCCCGCGCGTTAACAGCGTGGCCAGGCGGTTATCCATTATTTCGCGGGTTCGACAGGCAGATCGTCTCGCGCACCCCATTCGCTCCAGGCGCCGTCGTAGAGCGTGACGTCGTTCGCACCGAGCGTGGCGAGCGCCAGGATCACCACGCAGGCCGTAACACCGGAGCCACAGCTGGCAATAATCGGACGATGTAAATCCACGCCAGCACGGTCAAAAATGGCGCGCAGCTCGTCGGTGGTTTTCAGCTCGCCCTCAAACACCAGGTCGCCCCACGGCACGTTCAGCGCGCCCGGAATATGTCCACGCTTCAGCCCCGGACGCGGTTCATCCGCTTGGGCATTGAAGCGCGGAGCAGGACGGGCATCGACGATTTGCGCCGTTTTTTCGTGGCTCACGACCAGCACGTCGGTCAGGCGTTTTACCACATGGGTGTCAAAGGTCGCGTCGAATTCACCTTCCGGCAGCGTCACGTCACCCTGCTGAAGCGGCAGCTCGTCGCGCTTCCAGCCCGCCAGCCCGCCCGCCAGAATCGACACTTTTTCCACACCGAAGTTCTTCAGCATCCACCACGCGCGCGGTGCGGAGAAGAGGTTACCTTCATCATAGACAACGAGGTGTTTGTCTTTGCTGATGCCCAGCTCGCGCATCGCCACGGAAAACGCTTCCGGGCGCGGCAGCATGTGCGGCAGGGGAGAGGTGTGATCGGAGAGGGCTTCAATATCAAAAAATACCGCACCCGGCAGATGCCCGGCACGGTATTCACCGGGCACGTCACGATGCTCTTGTCCCGGAGGGGCCATACGCGCGTCGATAATCTGAACTTCCGGATCGTCGCCGTGCTCAATCAGCCAGTCGGCGGCGACAAAATATGAGGTGGACATGGGTTGCCTCCATTCTTTTCCGTAAAAAAGGATTGTCGGTGTTTTTTCTGACACCGACAAGCAAACCACGTTCAACTCGCGAGCAAGCCCCTATTTTTTCACCGTTTCGCCGTCCTGCCAGGCTTTTTGCAGCGCAGGCCAGTAGTCGCGGTTGGCCTCGATCATCTCATCCAGAATTGCTTTCGCATGTTCCATGGTCGGCACGGTGCGGTTGAGGGTGAATGCCTGCAGGGCTTTCTCATAGCTGCCTTCTATGGTCGCCTCCACCAGCAGCTGTTCCGAGGCGAGCTGCTGTTGCAAAAGGGTCTGATGGAACAGCGGCACCTGACCGACGCGAATCGGTTCCGGGCCTTCGGAGGTGATATAAGCGGGTACTTCCACCACGGCATCGTAAGGCAGGTTGGTAATCGCGCCGCAGTTTTCCACCATCACCAGATGGCGGCTTCGCAGGTTAAAGGCCAGCGAGCGGGCGACATCGACGATAAACTCGCCGTGCACGCCCACGTGGAAGGCATCCGGCAGGATCCCGGTGCGCTTATACTCTTCGGCGGCGGCGAACAGCTTTTTCTCGCGCCCGTCCATCACTTCATTGGCGCGGGTATAGTCCGGGTTCTGGTGCGCCACAATCTGGTTCGGCATCAGGTAATACTGCAGATACGGGTTCGGCAGATACTCCGGGAAGTTGTCCATAATCGGCTTAATGTTGCGCCAGGTTTTTACCCACGAAGGATCCGAGTGCTGCGGGTCGGTTTTAGCTGCATCTTCCGTCAGCAGGCCAAACTTCGCGATATGCTTACGCAGCGCCGGGAGCTTGTCCTCGCCGTCCACCAGAACGCGGGTAAACCAGCCGAAGTGGTTCAGGCCGAAGTAGTCGACTTCGAGCTTGTGGCGATCGACGCCCAGAATCGCCCCCATATTGCGCATCGCGGCTACCGGCATATCGCAGATGTTCAGCACCCGCGCGTTCGGGCGCAGGCGGCGTACGCCCTCCGCGACGATCGCCGCCGGGTTGGAGTAGTTCACGATCCAGGCCTTCTCGTGCGCATAGCGATCCACCAGATCGATAAGCTCCACCATCGGCAGGATCGTGCGCAGTCCGTACGCCAGACCCCCGGGTCCGCACGTTTCCTGGCCGACCACGCCGTGACGCAGCGGGATCTTCTCATCCTGCTCGCGCATTTTATACTGGCCGACGCGCATCTGTGCGAAGACGAAATGCGCGCCGCTGAAGGCGACTTCCGGGTCACTGGTGACGGTAAATTTGATGCTCTGACTGTGGTCGCGAATGACCTTCTCTACGACGGGCGCAATAATGTTCTGACGCGCCTCGTCGATGTCATAAAGGCGAATTTCGGCCAGCGGGAAATCCTGCAGGCGCACCATCAGACTTTTCACAATACCCGGCGTGTAGGTGCTGCCGCCGCCGGCAATCGACAGGATAAATGGGGGTGTAAACATCTTTAGCTCCTTTCAGAGAAACGTCTCAACGGCTTCTCGCATTTTTTTGACGTGCAGCCCGTAGACCACCTGAACGTTGTTACCTTGTTTGATAATCCCTTTCGCGCCGGTCGCCTTCAGCCGCGGCTCGTCGATGATGGCGACGTCCTTCACCGTGACGCGTAAGCGGGTGTAGCAGTTATCCACCACTTCAATGTTTTCCCGACCGCCCAGACCCACCACGATGGACTCGCCCAGCCCGTCGTTATTGCCTTTAGCCTGGTACTCCTGCTTGCTGTAGAGGCGCGTCTCCTGGTCCTCATCTTCACGGCCCGGCGTTTTCATGTTGAAGCGCAGGATCAGGAAGCGGAACACCACGAAGTAGAGAGCAAACATGATCAGCCCGACCACGATATACATCGGCCAGTTGGACTTCTCCGTGCCGAGCGGCAGGTTGTAGAGGATGAAGTCGATAATCCCGTTGGCACCGATGGCGTGAACGCCCAGCAGCGAGAACAGCATCATGCCGATGCCGGTCAGCACCGCGTGCACCACGAAGAGCAGCGGGGCGACAAACAGGAAGGAGAACTCAATCGGCTCGGTCACGCCGACCAGCAGCGAAGTCAGCGCCGCCGGGATCAAAATGGCTTTCGCAATGGCTTTACGCTCCGGCTTCGCGGTCATGTACATCGCCAGCGCGGCGGCAGGCAGGCCGAACATCTTGCTGATGCCGCGCGCGTCCCACACCACGGTGCTGCTGAGCTGCTTCACGTCCGGGCAGGCCATCTCGGCGAAGTAGATATTGCGCGCGCCCTGATAGGTTGCTCCGCATACCTCCTGCGTGCCGCCCAGCTCGGTATAGAGGAACGGCGTATAAACCAGATGGTGCAGTCCGGTGGGGACCAGAATGCGTTCCAGGAAACCGTAGATTGCCACGCCGAACGGCCCGGAGCCTTTGATGGCCAGCGCCAGGGCGCTAATGCCGTGCTGGGCAAACGGCCACAGTTCGCTCATCACCACGCCGAGCAGCATGGAGACGGGGAGCATGACGATAGCGACAAAACAGTGGCCGGAGTAAATCGCCATCGCGCCGTTAAACTCTACGCCGGAGTATTTGTTGTACAGATACCCGGAGAGCGCACCAGTCAGGATCCCGGCAAAAACGCCCATCTCCAGCACCTGCACGCCCAGCACCATGGTTTGTCCGGCCGCTTTCATCTGAGCAGCTGGCGCCAGCGCGCCCTGCAGCTGCAGCGTGACGTTCATGGCGTTGATGAATACGACAAAGGTCACCAGACCAATCAGCGCGGCATAGCCTTTATCACGCGTCGCCAGACCAATCGGGATCCCTACGGCAAACACCAGCGCCAGGTTCACCAGCACCGACACGGCAGATTTCGCGATAAGCTGACCAATATGCTGAATCAGGGGATGGCCAAGAAACGGCAGATACTCCGCGAGATTACCGTTACCCAGCACGTTACCAAAGGCGATAAACAGACCGACGATCGGTAAGATAAGTACCGGTCCGTACAATGATTTTCCGAAATTTTGTAGGGCGTTCACGGCTCGTTTCATGGCTTTCTCTCTTATTGAACCGCGCACTCGGGGTGCGTCATGGTCATAAAACTAGCAGTCTTCAGGCGCGCTTATCCAGCTATCTTCTTGTTTTAAAAACAAATGACGTAAAAGGTTACATGTGACGTTATGTGCTGTGATCGCGGTTCCATCACGGCGTAGCGGCGTGTTGCCATTCTGCGAGGCGCTTTCCAGATTCTAAAATTGGACTTTTTGAATTAATGAAACTTGCGGATAATACTTATCCGGACGACGACCAACAGGCTCCATGGGCCAGGGACAAAGGATGAAACCGTTTCGCTTAGCCGCGCTCTCTCTCGCGCTGCTTACCACGTTTACGCTTGTCGGCTGTGATAACAGCGACGATAAATCTCAGGCTGCGGCTCCCGCGGCATCCACCGCATCCACACCGAAAGCTGCGGAAAAGCCAAATGCTGAAACGCTGGCTAAGCTCGCCGCCCAGAGTCAGGGAAAAGCGCTGACCCTGCTGGATACCTCTGAAGTTCAGCTCGACGGTGCCGCCACGCTGGTGCTGACATTCTCGGTTCCGCTGAATCCCGATCAGGATTTCGCGAAAACAGTGCACGTCGTGGATAAAAAAAGCGGCAAGGTTGACGGGGCGTGGGAACTTGCGCCTAACCTGAAAGAGCTTCGCCTGCGCCATCTTGAGCCCAACCGCAACCTGGTCGTCACCGTTGAACGGGGCCTGCAGGCGCTGAACAAGGCGACGTTCGGCATTGATTATGAGAAAGCCCTGACCACGCGGGACGTTGAACCCACCGTTGGTTTTGCCAGCCGCGGCTCGCTGCTGCCGGGTAAGGTGGTGGAAGGTCTGCCGGTGATGGCGCTCAACGTCAACAATGTTGACGTCAACTTCTACCGCGTGAAGCCGGAATCGCTGGCCTCTCTTGTCAGCCAGTGGGAGTACCGTAACTCGCTGACCAACTGGGAGTCCGATAACCTGCTGAAGATGGCGGAGCTGGTTTACACCGGTCGATTCGATCTTAATCCGGCGCGCAATACGCGCGAAAAATTGCTGCTGCCCCTGAAGGATATTAAACCGCTCCAGCAGTCTGGCGTTTATATTGCGGTCATGAACCAGGCCGGGCACTACAACTACAGCAACGCCGCGACGCTCTTTACCTTAAGCGATATTGGACTGTCCGCTCACCGTTATCACAACCGCCTGGACATCTTCACCCAGAGCCTGGAAAACGGTGCGGCGCAGTCCGGCGTCACCGTCACCCTGTTGAACGACAAAGGGCAGACGCTTGCCGAAGCGAAAAGCGACGGTGATGGCCACGCAAAGCTTGAGACCGACAAAGAGGCCGCGCTGATCCTGGCCAGTAAAGATGGCCAGACCACGCTGCTCGATCTCAAGCTGCCGGCTCTTGATCTGGCGGAGTTTGATATCGCGGGGAGCCCGGGCTACAGCAAGCAGTTCTTTATGTTTGGCCCACGCGATCTCTACCGCCCGGGTGAAACGGTGATCCTCAACGGTCTGCTGCGCGACAGTGACGGTAAGCCACTTCCGGATCAGCCTGTGAAGCTCGACGTGCTGCGTCCGGATGGACAGGTCGCCCGTACGATTGTCGTCAAGCCAGAGAACGGTCTCTATCGCTTCAACTATCCGCTGGACAGCGGGGCGCAGACCGGTATGTGGCATATCCGCGCCAACACCGGCGATAACCTGCAGCGCCTGTGGGACTTCCACGTCGAAGACTTCATGCCAGAGCGCATGTCGCTCAACCTGAGCGGACAAAAAACGCCGGTTTCACCGCAGGATAACGTGGACTTTAACGTGGTGGGCTATTACCTGTATGGCGCTCCGGCCAACGGTAATTCTCTGCAGGGCCAGCTCTTCCTGCGTCCGCTGCGTGACGCGGTGGCAGCGCTGCCGGGCTTCCAGTTTGGCGATATCGCCGAGGAGAACCTGAGCCGCAGCCTGGATGAGGTGCAGCTTACGCTGGATGAGCAGGGGCGTGGACAGGTTTCTACCGAAAGCCAGTGGAAAGAGGTGCACTCTCCGCTGCAGCTGATTCTGCAGGCCAGCCTGCTGGAGTCCGGCGGCCGCCCGGTAACGCGTCGTGCTGAGCAGGCCATCTGGCCGGCGGCTGAGCTGCCGGGTATTCGCCCTCAGTTCGCCAGTAAAGCCGTTTACGACTACCGCACCGATACCACCGTCAACCAGCCGATTGTTGACGAGAACGGCAACGCCAGCTTCGATATCGTTTACGCCGATGCCAGCGGCGCGAAAAAAGCGGTGTCCGGTTTGCAGGTTCGCCTGATCCGCGAGCGCCGTGACTACTTCTGGAACTGGTCTGAGAGCGAAGGCTGGCAGTCTCAGTTCGATCAGAAAGACCTGGTTGAAGGCGAGCAGGAGCTGACGCTCAAGGCCGACGAGACGGGTAAAGTCACCTTCCCGGTGGAGTGGGGCTCTTATCGTCTCGAAGTGAAAGCACCTGATGAGATGGTCAGCAGCGTGCGCTTCTGGGCAGGGTATAGCTGGCAGGATAACAGCGACGGCACCGGGGCTGCGCGCCCTGACCGCGTGACGCTGAAGCTGGATAAGCCAGCCTATCAGCCGGGTGACACCATCAACCTGCACATTGCCGCGCCAGCCGCAGGCAAGGGCTATGCGATGATCGAGTCCAGCGAAGGGCCGCTGTGGTGGAAGGAGATCGACGTACCGGCAAACGGGCTGGATCTTGCTATCCCGGTCGACAAGGCCTGGAAACGTCACGATCTCTACCTGAGTACGCTGGTGGTACGGCCTGGGGATAAATCCAAATCCGCCACGCCGAAGCGCGCGGTTGGCCTGCTGCATCTGCCGATGGGCGACGAAAATCGCCGCCTGAATATTGCGCTCGATAACCCGCAGAAGATGCGTCCAAACCAGACGCTCTCGGTGAAGGTGAAAGCCAGCGTGAAAGAGGGGGCCGTGCCGCAGAAGGTGAACGTTCTGGTCTCGGCGGTGGACAGCGGCGTGCTGAACATTACCGATTACGTCACGCCGGATCCGTGGCAGGCTTTCTTTGGTCAGAAGCGCTACGGCGCGGATATTTACGATATCTATGGCCAGGTCATTGAAGGGCAGGGCCGCCTGGCCGCGCTGCGCTTTGGTGGTGACGGTGATGAGCTGAAGCGCGGCGGAAAACCGCCGGTGAACCACGTCACCATCATTGCCCAGCAGGCACAGCCGGTCACGCTGGATGCCAACGGGGAAGGCACAATTACGCTGCCGATTGGTGATTTCAACGGCGAGCTGCGTCTGATGGCGCAGGCCTGGACGGAAGACGATTTCGGCAGCAGTGAAAGCAAGGTTATTGTGGCCGCGCCGGTCATTACCGAGCTGAATACCCCGCGCTTCCTGGCAAGCGGAGATACCTCGCGGCTGACGCTGGATATCACCAACCTGACCGACAAGCCGCAAACGCTGCACGTTGCCCTGACCTCTACCGGCAAACTGGTGCTTGAAGGCGCACAGCCGCAGCCGGTTCAGTTGCCGCCAGGTGCGCGCAGCACGCTGTTTATTCCGGTACGCGCACTGGAAGGCTATGGTGACGGTGAAGTGACCGCGCAGGTGACCGGCCTGCAGCTTCCGGGCGAGACTTTCGCACCGCAGCAAAAGAGCTGGAAAATCGGCGTGCGTCCGGCGTTCCCGGCGCAGACGGTCAATACCGGTGCCATGCTGAACCCTGGCGAATCGTGGACCGCACCGGCGCAGCATAGCAACGGCTTCTCTCCTGCCGCCCTGCAGGGGCAACTGTTGCTGAGCGGCAAACCACCGCTCAACCTGGCGCGCTATATTCGTGAACTGCAGGCCTACCCGTACGGATGCCTGGAGCAAACCACCAGCGGACTGTTCCCGTCGCTCTACACCAACGCGGCGCAGCTTACTGCACTTGGCATCAAGGGCGACACCGATGACAAGCGCCGTGCAGCGATTGATATTGGCATCTCCCGTCTGCTGCAGATGCAGCGTGAAGACGGCGGGTTCGCGCTGTGGGATAAAAACGGTCCGGAAGAGTACTGGCTGACGGCCTACGTGACCGACTTCCTGGTGCGCGCGGGCGAGCAGGGTTACAGCGTACCTGCAGATGCAGTGAATAACGCCAATAGCCGCCTGCTGCGCTATCTGCAGGACCCGGGCATGATGTCCATTCGCTATAGCGACGATACTCAGGCCAGCAAGTTCGCTGTGCAGGCCTATGCCGCACTGGTACTGGCACGTCAGCAAAAAGCGCCGCTGGGCGCGCTGCGTGAAATCTGGGATCGTCACGGACAGGCGGCTTCCGGTCTGCCGCTGATGCAGCTGGGCATGGCGCTCAAACTGATGGGCGATGCGCCGCGCAGCCAGCAGGCGCTGGACCTGGCACTTAAAACGCCGCGTAACGACAGCAAAAACTGGATGGCCGATTATGGCAGCCAGCTTCGCGATAACGCGCTGATGCTCTCTCTTCTCGAGGAGTACAAGCTGCTGCCGGATGCGCAAAATACGCTGCTGAATGCCCTGTCTGAACAGGCCTTCAGCCAGCGCTGGCTGTCAACGCAGGAGAGCAACGCGCTGTTCCTGGCAGGACGTTCGCTGCAAACCTTGTCCGGTACGTGGCAGGCGAAAACCTCTCTGTCTGAGACAGCATCAGGCGGCGATAAGTCACTGGTGCAAAACGTGAACGGCGACGAGCTTGGCGCGCTGCAGGTCACCAATACCGGAACGACACCGCTGTGGGTCCGCCTTGATAGCACCGGTTATCCTGACTATGCTCCTCAGCCGAGCTCGAACGTGCTGCAGGTTGAACGTCATATCCTGGCAACCGATGGCAGCAGTAAATCGCTCTCTTCCCTGAAGAGCGGCGAACTGGTGCTGGTGTGGCTGGAAGTTAAAGCCAGCCAGAACGTGCCGGACGCGCTGGTGGTGGATCTCCTCCCTGCGGGTCTGGAGCTGGAAAACCAGAACCTGGCAAGCAGCAGCGCCAGCCTGCAGGACAGCGGTAGCGAAGTGCAGAACCTGCTCAGCCAGATGCAGCAGGCGGATATTCAGCATATGGAATTCCGCGATGACCGCTTTGTGGCTGCCGTGCCGGTAAACGAAGGTCAGCCGGTCACGCTGGTCTATCTGGCCCGTGCCGTGACGCCAGGAACCTACCAGGTGCCGGTGCCGATGGTCGAGTCTATGTATGTGCCGCAGTGGCGGGCAACGGGGGCGGCCAGCGGCCCGCTGATTGTTGTTCCGTAATATGCGAATGGCACGTCTGACACGCTCCCGCTGGCTGTGGCTGGCGGGAGCGCTTCTCGTTTTATGGGGGCTGATTGTCGCCGCCGACCGCCTGTGGCCGTTACCGCTGAAAGAGGTTAACCCCGCCCGGGTGGTGGTGGATGAGAAGGGCACGCCGCTGTGGCGCTTTGCGGACAGCGACGGGATCTGGCGCTATCCGGTGACGATCGAAGAGGTCTCTCCCCGTTATCTTGAGGCGCTGATCCAGTACGAAGATCGCTGGTTCTGGGATCACCCCGGCGTAAACCCGCTCTCTGTCCTGCGCGCCGCCTGGCAGGATCTCAGTTCTGGCAAAGTCGTCTCTGGCGGCAGTACGCTGACCATGCAGGTGGCACGCCTGCTGGACCCGCATCCCCGCACCTTTGGCGGCAAAATTCGTCAGCTCTGGCGGGCGATGCAGCTGGAGTGGCACCTCTCTAAACGCGACATCCTGACGCTTTATCTCAACCGCGCGCCGTTTGGCGGTACGCTGCAGGGCGTCGGGGCGGCAAGCTGGACGTATCTGGGCAAGCCGCCGTCGCAGCTCAGCTATTCCGACGCGGCGCTGCTGGCGGTGCTGCCGCAGGCACCTAGTCGTTTACGCCCGGATCGCTGGCCTGAACGGGCCGAAGCGGCGCGCAATAAAGTGCTCGACCGCATGGCGACGCAGGGCGTCTGGCCCGCGAAGCAGGTCAAAGAGTCACGGGAAGAATCGGTATGGCTGGCGCCCCGGCAGATGCCGCAGCTGGCGCCGCTCTTTGCGCGCATGATGCTCGGCAAAAGCCGCGACACGAAAATTGTCACCACGCTGGATGCCGGGCTACAGCGGCAGTTGGAAGAACTGGCGATGAACTGGAAATCCCGCCTGCCGGCACGCAGCTCGCTGGCGATGATCGTGGTCGATCATACCGATATGAAAGTGCGCGGCTGGGTCGGATCGGTGGATATTAACGATGACAGTCGTTTTAGCCACGTGGATATGGTCAATGCGATCCGCTCCCCGGGATCGGTGTTGAAGCCCTTTATCTACGGTATGGCGCTGGACGATGGCCTGATCCATCCCGCCTCGCTGCTTCAGGACGTTCCCAGAAAAACCAGTGATTATCGCCCAGGGAATTTTGACAGCGGGTTCCACGGGCCGGTCAGCATGAGTGAAGCGCTGGTGCGCTCCCTCAACCTGCCCGCGGTACAGGTGCTGGAAGCCTACGGACCAAAACGATTTGCCGGTATGCTCAGTAACGCAGGTTTGCCGCTGATCCTGCCCGCGGGGGCGCAGCCGAATCTTTCTCTGATCCTCGGCGGGGCAGGCGCGCGGCTGGCAGATATCGCCGCTGCCTACAGCGCCTTTGCCCGACACGGTAAGGCGGGACGGCTGCGCCTGCAGCCGGGCGATCCACTGACTGAACGTCCGCTGTTATCATCAGGCTCGGCGTGGATTATTCGCCGTATTCTGGCCAATGAAGCGCAGCCGCTACCGGATAATGCGCTACCGCAGGTTGCGCCCCTGGCGTGGAAAACCGGCACCAGCTACGGCTACCGTGATGCCTGGGCCATTGGTCTGAATGCCCGCTACGTGATTGGCATCTGGACCGGACGACCGGACGGCACGCCGGTGGCGGGGCAGTTTGGTTTCGCCAGCGCGGTTCCGCTATTAAACCAGGTCAATAACCTGCTTCAGTCGCGCTCAACGGTAGACGAAGCCCGCCTGCCTCGCGATCCGCGTCCGGAGAGTGTCGGGCGGGGCGTGATCTGCTGGCCGGGTGGCCAACCGCTGCCGGAAGGCAGTGAAAACTGTCGACGTCGCCTGTCGACCTGGCTTCTGGAAGGCAGTGAACCGCCCACGCTGCTGTTGCCGGAGCAGGAAGGCATACGCGGCATTCGTTTCCCGGTCTGGCTGGATAAAACGGGTAAACGTGTGGCGGCAGATTGCCCTGATGCAACTGAAAAAGCCCTGGATGTCTGGCCGCTACCGCTGGAACCGTGGCTGCCCGCAACCGAGCGTCGCGCGGTACGGATCCCGCCTTCATCAACAACCTGTCCTCCGCTGTCGCAGGACTCACCTGCGCCACTCATCCTGACAGGCGTACGCGAAGGGGCCGTTATCAAACGTCTGCCGGGTGAATCCCGCGTTTCGCTGCCGCTTCAGGCGACCGGCAACAGCGGTGAGCGCTGGTGGTTTTTGAACGGTGAACCGCTGAGTGTGAAGGGAAGGGTTTACACATTACAGCTTGATAAGTCGGGTGATTATCAGTTACTCGTTATGGATGAGACCGGGCAGGTCGCGACGGTGAATTTTACGCTGCAGTGATCTGAAAACAGCTTTCAGATGTGAGCTGTTGCTAAAACTCGTCTTATTTTAAAAAAATGTTACCTGAATCCATAGGCAATGGCGCTATTGCTCATTATAATCCGCGCCACACCATACTCAGGTATGCAAAACAACAGAACATTGACAGAGGTTATCATGGCTATTGAACGTACTTTTTCCATCATCAAACCAAACGCGGTGGCAAAAAACGTTATTGGCAGCATCTTCGCTCGCTTTGAATCTGCAGGGTTCAAAATTGTTGGCACCAAAATGCTGCACCTGACCGTTGAGCAGGCTCGCGGCTTCTACGCTGAGCACGAAGGTCGCCCATTCTTTGACGGCCTGGTGGAGTTCATGACCTCCGGTCCAATCGTGGTATCCGTGCTGGAAGGCGAAAACGCAGTACAGCGTCACCGCGACCTGCTGGGCGCAACCAACCCGGACAACGCGCTGGCCGGTACTCTGCGCGCTGACTACGCTGACAGCTTCACCGAGAACGGCACCCACGGTTCTGACTCTGTTGAATCTGCTGCACGCGAAATCGCTTTCTTCTTTGCAGAAGGCGAAGTGTGTCCACGTACCCGTTAATTTAACGGTTTCGTTTACACATTATTTTCGTAAATGCCGCGTCCAGACGTGGCATCCCTGCGCCAGACTTTGTACAATGCAACGCCCCGGACGAGCAGACCGCTTTCCGGGGCGTTTCTATTCAACCCTCCATGGGCCATAACGTGTAACAACGAGGCCGGAAAATATTATGTCTGAACTAGTGAATACCTCCGAAGTCGCCATTCCTGCGGTTCCCAATAAAAATGGAAAAATCAACCTGCTGGATCTGAACCGTCAGCAGATGCGCGAGTTCTTTAAAGAGATGGGCGAAAAGCCGTTTCGTGCCGATCAGGTCATGAAGTGGATGTACCATTACTGCAGCGACAATTTTGATGACATGACTGACATCAACAAGGTCCTGCGCAATAAGCTCAAAGAAGTGGCTGAAATCCGTGCACCGGAAGTGGTGGAAGAGCAGCGCTCCGCGGATGGCACCATCAAATGGGCGATTGCGGTCGGCGATCAGCGCGTTGAAACCGTCTACATCCCTGAAGAAGACCGCGCGACGCTGTGCGTCTCCTCCCAGGTTGGCTGTGCGCTGGAGTGCAAATTCTGCTCAACCGCGCAGCAAGGCTTTAACCGTAACCTGCGCGTGTCAGAAATTATCGGCCAGGTCTGGCGTGCCGCGAAAATCGTGGGCGCGGCAAAAGTGACCGGCACGCGTCCTATCACCAACGTGGTGATGATGGGGATGGGTGAGCCGCTGCTGAACCTGACCAACGTCGTTCCGGCGATGGAAATCATGCTGGATGACTTTGGCTTTGGTCTGTCTAAGCGTCGCGTCACGCTGTCTACCTCAGGCGTTGTGCCTGCGCTGGACAAGCTTGGCGACATGATTGACGTTGCGCTGGCGATCTCCCTGCACGCGCCAAACGATGAAATTCGTGACGAAATTGTGCCGATCAACAAAAAGTACAATATCGAAACCTTCCTCGCTGCCGTACGTCGCTACCTGGAGAAATCCAACGCCAACCAGGGCCGCGTGACCATCGAGTACGTGATGCTGGATCACGTCAACGACGGCACCGAACATGCGCATCAGCTGGCTGAACTGCTGAAAGATACGCCGTGCAAAATCAACCTGATCCCATGGAACCCGTTCCCGGGCGCGCCGTATGGCCGTAGCTCGAACAGCCGTATCGACCGTTTCTCCAAGGTGCTGATGGAGTATGGTTTCACCACCATCGTGCGTAAAACCCGTGGTGACGACATTGATGCCGCATGCGGACAGCTGGCAGGTGATGTCATTGACCGTACTAAACGTACCCTGCGTAAACGCATGCAGGGCGAGACGATCGCGGTTAAAGCTGTTTGATTATTATGCACTCGCGGCGCATTATCTGCGCCGTGAAGCATAACCTTACTGAATAATCAGTCAGATTCGTGATGACTGATCAATAATTACGGTGCGTTTCATTCGACTTTCGGGCAGTATGTAACGACGTAACAACAGTTTAGCCGTACGGGCAGGGCTGTACTGTCATCTCTGGGCTGACAGTCTTATACTCTCTGTTCAAGGTTAACTGACCAGAAGTTTCGCGGTGCGGGTGGCATTGTGACTCACCGGCGCCTGAACCCTTATTTTTCACGTACCAGTAGTTGTAGCGAATGAATACTGAAGCCACTCACGACCAACATGAAGCACTCTCCACTGGCGTTCGTCTTCGCAACGCCCGTGAACAACTCGGACTCAGCCAGCAAGCCGTTGCGGAACGCTTGTGCCTGAAGGTTTCCACGGTTCGCGATATTGAAGAAGATAAGGCGCCTGCCGATCTGGCTTCAACGTTCTTGCGCGGTTATATCCGCTCTTACGCAAAACTGGTGCACATCCCCGAAAACGAATTACTGCCAATGATGGAGAAGCAGGCGCCGGTCCGTGCAGCAAAAGTTGCGCCGATGCAGACCTTCTCCCTGGGGAAACGTCGTAAAAAACGTGATGGCTGGCTGATGAGCTTTACCTGGCTGGTGCTGTTTGTGGTCATCGGTCTGACCGGTGCATGGTGGTGGCAAAACCACAAGGCGCAGCAGGAAGAGATCACCACCATGGCCGATCAATCCTCCGCCGAACTTAACCAGGCCGGAAGTGAGAACGGCCAGAGCGTGCCGCTGAATACCGACGGCGCAGCGTCCTCCAGCGAGCCACAGACCGCAGCGCCAGACGCGTCGGCGACCGGTGCAGCACAGGCCCCGGCAGCAACGGCTAACACCGCTGCGCCGCAGGCTCAGGATCAAAACGCGGTTGTTGCCCCTTCTCAGGCGAATGTTGATACGGCGGCGAACGCGCCTGCGGCTACCCAGCCTGCAGACAATAGCGCAGCGACTCTGCCAACCAGCCCGGCGGGTACGGCGACAGCAGCCGATCCCAACGCGCTGGTGATGAACTTCAGCGCCGACTGCTGGCTGGAAGTAACTGACGCGACAGGTAAAAAACTGTTCAGCGGCCTGCAGCGCAAAGATGGCACGTTAAACCTAACCGGCCAGGCTCCTTATAAACTTAAAATCGGCGCTCCGGCAGCGGTACAGATCCAGTATCAAGGAAAACCTGTCGACCTGAGCCGCTTTATCAGAACTAACCAGGTTGCACGTCTTACCGTTAATGCCGAACAATCAGCAGCACAGTAACAGACGGGCAACGCGGGAGATTTTTCATGCATAACCAGGCTCCGATTCAACGTAGAAAATCGAAACGGATTTACGTTGGGAATGTGCCAATCGGCGATGGGGCACCTATCGCCGTTCAGTCGATGACCAACACGCGCACCACCGATGTGGAAGCGACGGTCAATCAAATCAAAGCATTAGAACGTGTAGGCGCGGACATTGTTCGCGTCTCCGTCCCAACCATGGATGCCGCTGAGGCGTTCAAACTGATCAAACAGCAGGTCAGCGTTCCGCTGGTGGCTGATATCCACTTCGACTACCGCATCGCACTGAAAGTGGCCGAATACGGCGTCGATTGCCTGCGTATTAACCCGGGCAACATCGGTAACGAAGAGCGTATCCGCATGGTCGTGGACTGCGCCCGGGATAAAAATATTCCTATCCGTATTGGCGTTAACGCCGGTTCACTGGAAAAAGATCTGCAGGAAAAATACGGTGAGCCTACGCCGCAGGCGCTGCTCGAATCCGCGATGCGCCACGTCGATCATCTCGATCGTCTCAACTTCGATCAGTTCAAAGTCAGCGTAAAAGCGTCCGACGTGTTCCTTGCCGTAGAATCTTACCGCCTGCTGGCAAAGCAGATCGACCAGCCTCTGCACCTCGGGATCACCGAAGCGGGCGGCCTGCGCAGCGGTTCGGTAAAATCCGCGATCGGTCTGGGGCTGCTGCTCTCTGAAGGGATCGGTGACACCCTGCGCGTCTCGCTGGCGGCCGATCCGGTCGAAGAGATCAAAGTCGGTTTCGATATTCTGAAATCACTTCGTATTCGCGCGCGTGGGATCAACTTCATTGCCTGCCCAACCTGTTCACGTCAGGAGTTTGATGTGATCGGGACGGTGAATGCCCTTGAGCAACGTCTTGAAGACATTATCACCCCGATGGACGTTTCCATCATCGGCTGTGTGGTAAACGGTCCGGGTGAAGCGCTGGTGTCAACCCTGGGCGTAACCGGCGGTAACAAGAAAAGTGGTCTCTATGAAGATGGCGTTCGTAAAGATCGTCTGGATAATAGCGACATGATCGACCAGCTTGAAGCCCGCATCCGCGCCAAAGCCGCCATGATGGACGAAACACAGCGTATCAGCGTTCAGCAGGTTGAAAAATAACGTGATGGGAAGCGTGCCGCTTCCCATGTATGATTGAACCCATTCTTTGGGTTTTTTTTGTATATAGAAAGAGAATAAACGTGGCAAAAAACATTCAAGCCATCCGCGGCATGAACGATTATCTGCCTGGCGAAACCGCCATCTGGCAGCGCATTGAAGGCACACTGAAGCAGGTGCTCGGCAGCTACGGTTACAGCGAAATCCGTTTGCCGATTGTAGAGCAGACCCCGTTATTCAAACGCGCGATTGGTGAAGTCACCGACGTGGTTGAAAAAGAGATGTACACCTTTGAGGACCGCAACGGCGACAGCCTGACCCTGCGTCCGGAAGGTACGGCGGGCTGCGTACGCGCCGGCATCGAACATGGTCTTCTGTACAATCAGGAGCAGCGCCTGTGGTATATCGGCCCGATGTTCCGCCACGAACGTCCTCAGAAAGGTCGTTATCGCCAGTTCAATCAGCTGGGTGTGGAAGTCTTTGGTCTGCAGGGCCCGGACATCGACGCCGAACTGATTATGCTGACCGCCCGCTGGTGGCGTGCGCTCGGTATCGCCGATCACGTTTCCCTTGAACTGAACTCTATTGGTTCTCTGGAAGCTCGCGCTAACTACCGAGATGCGCTGGTTGCGTTCCTGGAGCAGCATAAAGAGAAGCTGGACGAAGACTGCAAGCGTCGCATGTACAGCAACCCGCTGCGTGTTCTGGATTCCAAAAACGCGGATGTTCAGGCACTGCTGAACGATGCGCCTGCGCTTGGCGACTACCTGGATGAAGAATCTCGCGAACACTTCGCGGGCCTGTGCAAGCTGCTTGAAGCGGCAGGCATCGCCTATACCGTGAATCAGCGCCTGGTGCGCGGACTGGACTACTACAACCGTACCGTGTTTGAGTGGGTGACCAGCAGCCTCGGCTCTCAGGGCACCGTATGCGCGGGCGGCCGTTATGACGGTCTGGTTGAGCAACTTGGTGGTCGCGCAGCGCCTGCTGTGGGCTTTGCTATGGGCCTTGAACGACTTGTTTTGCTGGTTCAGGCAGTTAATCCGGAATTTAAAGCAGAATCCGTTGTCGATATATACCTGGTGGCCTCAGGCGCGGAAACGCAGTCTGCGGCGATGCAGCTTGCCGAACGCGTGCGCGATGCGCTGCCGGGCGTTAAGCTGATGACCAACCATGGCGGCGGCAACTTCAAAAAACAGTTTGCTCGTGCCGATAAGTGGGGCGCAAGTATTGCACTGGTGCTGGGCGAGTCCGAAGTGGCTAACGGCGAAGTGGTGGTGAAGGACCTGCGCTCTGGTGAGCAGACAACGGTAACGCAGGACGGCGTTGCGGCGCACTTGCGCACTCTATTGGGCTAAGGAGAAGGACTGCGTGGAAATTTACGAGAACGAACACGATCAGGTCGACGCGATTAAACGCTTCTTTGTTGAAAACGGCAAAGCGCTGGTTGTTGGGGTTATTTTAGGTGTCGGTGCGCTGGTGGGCTGGCGTTACTGGAACAATCATCAGGCAGATTCTGCGCGCGGCGCGTCCCTGTCCTATGAAAATACCGTGAGCGCAATTCGTGCCGATCAGCCGCAAACGCTGACGGCGGCAGAGAAATTTGCGGCTGACAACAAAAACACCTACGGTGCACTGGCTGCGCTGGAAGTGGCTCAGCAGTACGTTGATAAGAACGAACTGGATAAAGCCGCTGCTCAGCTCTCTCAGAGCCTTGCTGCGGCCAGCGATGATAACCTGAAAGCGGTGATCAATCTGCGCCTGGCACGTATTCAGGTTCAGCAGAAGAAAGCTGACGATGCGCTGAAAACGCTCGATACCATCAAAGGCGAAGGTTTTGCTGCCATCGTTGCCGATCTGCGCGGTGAAGCACTGCTGAGCAAAGGTGACAAAGCGGGCGCGCGTAAAGCGTGGCAAGCTGGCGTAGAGAGCAACGCTTCACCTGCGCTGAGCGAAATGATGCAGATGAAAATAAATAATTTGTCCGTCTGAGAGGGACCCGATGCAATTGCGTAAATTACTTCTGCCAGGACTGCTTTCTGTTACGTTATTGAGTGGTTGTTCACTGTTCAGTGGCGAAGAAGACGTTGTGAAAATGTCCCCACTGCCGACGGTTGAAAACCAGTTTACCCCATCCACCGCGTGGGATGTCTCCGTGGGCAGTGGGATTGGTGATTTCTATTCCAACCTTCATCCGGCCTATGCAGACAGCGTTGTCTATGCCGCTGACCGCAAAGGTACCGTGAAAGCGGTGAACGCCGATGACGGAAAAGAAGTGTGGTCCGTTAACCTGGCGGAAAAAGACGGCTGGTTCTCCCGTAAGCCTGCACTGCTGTCTGGCGGCCTGACCGTTGCCGGTGGCCACGTCTACGTGGGCAGCGAAAAAGCGCAGGTTTATGCCCTGAACAGCAGCGACGGCTCCATTGCCTGGCAAACAACCGTAGCGGGTGAATCCCTGTCTCGCCCGGTGGTGAGCGACGGCCTGGTGCTGATTCATACCAGCAACGGCCAGCTGCAGGCGCTGAACGAAGCGGACGGTCTGGTGAAATGGACCGTTAACCTGGATATGCCTGCACTCTCTCTGCGCGGCGAATCCGCTCCGGCTACCGCATTTGGCGCTGCCATTGTGGGCGGTGACAACGGTCGCGTGAGCGCAGTGCTGATGCAGCAGGGCCAGATGATCTGGCAGCAGCGTATCTCTCAGGCCACTGGCTCAACGGAAATTGACCGTCTGAGCGACGTAGACACAACGCCGGTCATCGTTAACGGTGTGGTTTACGCGCTGGCCTATAACGGCAACCTGACCGCGCTGGATCTGCGCAGCGGCCAGATCATGTGGAAACGTGAGCTGGGCTCTGTGAACGATTTCATCGTTGAGGGTAACCGTATCTATATGGTTGACCAGAACGACCGTCTGCTGGCTCTGAGCACCGAAGGCGGCGTAACGCTGTGGACGCAAAGCGACCTGCTGCACCGTCTGCTGACCTCGCCAGCGCTGTACAACGGTAGCCTGGTTGTGGGCGACAGCGAAGGGTATATGCACTGGATCGATCCGGATAACGGCCGCTTTGTTGCACAGCAAAAAGTCGACAGCTCTGGTTTCCTGACCGATCCGGTTGTGGCCGATGGCAAGCTGCTGATTCAGGCAAAAGACGGCACGCTGTACGCGATCACGCGTTAATTACCCGGCGGTTGTAGTATACTAAACGGCTCCTGTTCACTCAGGAGCCGTTTTGACATTTTTAAAAACGCCGCGAAAGCGACGTTATTTTGAATTTTATGAGGCTTCAAACATGGTACCTGTGGTCGCGCTTGTCGGGCGCCCTAACGTTGGAAAATCCACTCTTTTTAACCGTTTAACACGCACCCGTGATGCGCTGGTTGCGGATTTCCCGGGGCTGACGCGTGACCGTAAGTACGGTCGTGCAGAGGTGGAAGGACGCGAGTTCATCTGTATTGATACCGGTGGTATTGACGGCACAGAAGACGGCGTTGAAACCCGCATGGCGGAACAGTCGCTGCTGGCGATTGAAGAAGCGGATGTGGTGCTGTTTATGGTGGATGCTCGCGCTGGCCTGATGCCGGCGGATTCCGCTATCGCTAAGCACCTGCGTTCACGCGAAAAACCGACCTTCCTGGTGGCGAACAAAACCGACGGCATCGATGCCGATCAGGCCATCGCGGATTTCTGGTCTCTGGGCCTGGGTGAAATCTACCCGATTGCGGCATCGCATGGCCGTGGCGTCACCAGCCTGCTGGAAACCGTTCTGCTGCCGTGGGTTGACGAAGTGAACCCGCCGGAAGAAGTAGACGAAGACGCTGAATACTGGGCGCAGTTCGAAGACGGAGAAGAGGGCGAAGAAGAAGAGCCTGAAGACGACTTCAACCCGCAGGATCTGCCGATCAAGCTGGCAATCGTGGGTCGTCCAAACGTAGGTAAGTCTACACTTACTAACCGTATTCTGGGTGAAGAGCGCGTGGTCGTTTACGATATGCCGGGCACCACCCGCGACAGTATCTACATCCCTATGCAGCGCGATGAGCGTGAATATGTCCTCATCGACACCGCCGGGGTGCGTAAGCGCGGGAAAATCACCGATGTGGTGGAAAAATTCTCCGTTATCAAAACCCTGCAGGCTATTGAAGATGCCAACGTCGTGCTGCTCGTCATCGACGCACGCGAAGGGATCTCCGATCAGGACCTCTCTCTGCTCGGCTTTATCCTCAATAGTGGGCGCTCACTGGTTATCGTGGTCAACAAATGGGATGGCCTGAGCAACGAGGTTCGTGAGCAGGTGAAAGAGACCCTAGACTTCCGTCTGGGCTTTATCGACTTTGCCCGCGTGCACTTCATCTCTGCGCTGCACGGCAGCGGCGTCGGTAACCTGTTCGAATCCGTGCGTGAAGCGTATGACAGCTCCACCCGTCGTCAGAGCACCGCGATGCTGACGCGCATCATGAACATGGCTGCAGAAGACCATCAGCCGCCGCTGGTGCGCGGCCGTCGCGTGAAGCTGAAATATGCCCACGCCGGTGGTTATAACCCGCCAATCGTGGTGATCCACGGCAACCAGGTGAAAGACCTGCCGGATTCCTACAAGCGCTACCTGATGAACTACTTCCGTAAATCGCTGGACGTGATGGGCACGCCTATCCGTATCCAGTTCAAGGAAGGGGAAAACCCGTTCGCCAACAAGCGCAACACCCTGACGCCAAATCAGATGCGTAAGCGTAAACGCCTGATTAAGCACATTAAGAAAAGCAAATAAGCTTTGCCGCTCTCATGAAAGCCCGCGATTATCGCGGGCTTTTTTTTTGCCGAATCATACCGCCGGTTTTCTCAGTGTGAAGTCAATCACTATTCACTTTTAACCATGTTTAAATCTAAGAAAGTAGACAATCGTCGAATTTTCATCTTAAAGTCCAGGGTCCGGTACTAGACAAAACTAGCGCCTGGTTATCAAATGGTTAACTAACTTTTCGCCGCACGTAAAAAATCGGCCAGATACGTAACTGGCCGGCGTACCTGCTGGTGTTTACAAGCACGACGACATACCTTTCGGGAGAATTATGCAAACCACTGTTAATCAAAAAGAGAGCCGAACGTTCTTCGGCCATCCGTATCCGCTCGGTTCGCTGTTCTTCACCGAGATGTGGGAGCGTTTCTCGTTTTACGGCATTCGTCCGTTACTGATCCTGTTTATGGCCGCCACCGTCTATGACGGCGGGATGGGCCTGGCGCGTGAAAACGCCTCGGCGATTGTCGGCATCTTTGCCGGTACCATGTACCTGGCCGCGCTGCCGGGCGGCTGGCTGGCGGATAACTGGCTCGGTCAGCAGAGAGCCGTCTGGTACGGTTCGATCCTTATTGCGCTCGGTCACCTGTCGATTGCGCTCTCGGCGGTGATGGGCAACAACCTGTTCTTTATCGGCCTGATGTTCATCGTGCTCGGCTCCGGGCTGTTCAAGACCTGTATTTCAGTGATGGTCGGTACCCTGTATAAAAAAGGCGACGCGCGTCGCGACGGCGGCTTCTCGCTGTTCTATATGGGTATCAACATGGGCTCGTTCATCGCGCCGCTGATTTCCGGCTGGCTGATTAAAACCCACGGCTGGCACTGGGGCTTTGGCATTGGCGGTATCGGGATGCTGGTGGCGCTGATTATCTTCCGCGTGTTTGCCGTTCCGGCAATGAAACGCTATGACGGCGAAGTCGGCCTCGACTCCACCTGGAATAGCCCGGTGGTGAAGCGTAACGGCGTGGGCGTTTGGCTGCTGGCGCTGGCGGCTGGCGTGGCAACGATAGTAACGCTGATTGCGCAGGGCGTGATTGTGATTAACCCGGTCGCGGTGGCTAGCGTGCTGGTCTACGTGATCGCGGCGTCCGTTGCCCTCTACTTCATTTATCTGTTTGTTTTTGCGGGTCTGAACCGTAAAGAGCGCGCCAGACTGCTGGTCTGCTTTATTCTGCTGATCTCCGCGGCGTTCTTCTGGTCCGCGTTTGAACAGAAGCCAACCTCGTTCAACCTGTTTGCCAACGACTACACTAACCGCATGATCGGCGATTTTGAAATCCCGGCGGTGTGGTTCCAGTCAATCAACGCCCTGTTCATCATCCTGCTGGCACCGGTGTTCAGCTGGGCGTGGCCGAAGCTCGCGAGCATGAACATTCGCCCGAGCAGCATCACCAAGTTTGTTATCGGTATTTTGTGTGCCGCAGCGGGCTTTGGCCTGATGATGCTGGCGGCACAAAACGTGCTGAGCAACGGTGGGGCGGGCGTGTCGCCGTTCTGGCTGGTGGGCAGCATCCTGATGCTGACGCTCGGCGAACTGTGTCTCAGCCCGATTGGCCTGGCGACCATGACGCTGCTGGCGCCGGAGAGAATGCGCGGTCAGATGATGGGGCTGTGGTTCTGTGCGAGCGCGCTGGGTAACCTGGCGGCGGGCCTGATTGGCGGCCACGTGAAGGCCGACCAACTGGATATGCTGCCGGATCTCTTTGCGCGCTGCTCCGTCGCGCTGCTGATTTGTGCCGCGGTACTGATCGTCCTCATTGTTCCGGTACGCCGCATGCTGGAAAATGCGCAGACTAAACCGGCAGCTAACGCCTCATAAACCTCGAGCTTGCCGGGGCGGCGTTATGCCCCGGCAATTTACTCAACGAGGTAAGAATATGCTGTTAGGGTTTGTGGGTCTTGGCGCAGTCGTTGAAACAGCTTACCTGCCCGCAATACGAAAATGCTTTGATAATCCCCCTCACTGTTTAGGCTTTGATATCCAGCCCGTAAAACAGCCGGAGGGGGTAACGCGCTGCGCCACACTGGCTGAACTCCTCTCCCAGCCGCTTGATACCCTGTTTATTACCACGGCGTCGCTGCACCATCTTGAGGTGCTTGAACACGCTCTCGCCTCATCGGTTTCCCGCATCGTAGTTGAAAAACCGATTGTCGCCACGCTGTCCCAAATCGAAAAGCTCAACGCGCTGCTGGCAAACCCCAACGTCGCATCCCGCGTGCTGGCGCTCGATCACTGGATGGCGCGCATCGAAACGGTGAAGCGGTCGCTGGTTGGCAATGTCTCTGACATCGTCAAAATCGACGGCTTTTTGCAGGAGCCGAGCGGAGTTAACGCCGCTGGGCAACCCATCGCGCTTAACTTTGCCACCGGCGAGCCGGACACCCGTACGCTTCGCCACCCGGACGGCGTGATTCTGGATATCGGTACGCACGTGCTGAAGATGCTGCGCGAAACGGTGCGTTATCTGGGAGGGAATGATGAGATGACGTTGCAGGTGGTGACGGCTAAAGACCGCCTGGGCCGCGATATCGCAAAAGGCGACCTGACCACGGCGGAGGGCGAGGCGCATCTGCAGGGCCTCATCAGCGGCGTGCCGGTGGATATCTGGCTTAATAAATATGCGGGACCCGCTGGCGGGCAAAAAGGCTTACGGCTCTGGTTGCGTGACGGGCGGACCATCAGTTACGACCGGCGCGGCGCTGAAGATGTACTGGAGATGATCGATGGCGACACGCGGCAATGCTGGACAATTCCCGGCACAATCTACGAGCACTGTCTTGCCGGGCATATTCTGGGCACCAACAGCTTGTTTGAACGGGATCCGCACGAGGTGATCCGCACAACGCGTCGCCGAATCGAGGAAGTGACGCTGCTGCTGACCTTGCAGCAACAGCTGCGTGGCCCGCACTGAACGCAACGTGGTAAAATTATTGCAGACCAGAATGCTATTAAGGAGTCACCATGACGATTACCTGCCCGGATTGCCAGGCACCGCTTGAGCCCCTGAACGGGGTGGCACACTGCGAGAGCTGTAATAAGGATATTGCGCTTGAAGCCCGCTGCCCGGAGTGCCATCAGCCACTCCAGGTCTTAAAATCCTGCGGGGCGGTGGATTATTTCTGTCAGAACGGCCACGGTCTTATTTCTAAAAAACGCGTGGAGTTTGTTCGGGCCGAAGGTTAATCGCACACGCAGCCTTCGCCTTTCTTCCACAGCTCGACCAGCGACTCGGGCGCTTCCTGCTCCGGTACCAGCACGATGATATCGGCGTAGTGCGCCTGATTTTGCCCGGTCCAGATAATCTGGATGCGGAAATAGCGCTGGTCGCCGCTGCCGGGTGACGAGGCCTGTCCCGGCGGCTGACCGCGCGGAAAGGCCTGCTCCAGGATGCTTACCAGACGCTGGCGCTGGGCCTCATTGAGCGATGAGAGCGCGATGGTGCGCTGGCCGCTCAGCTTGGGAATATAGGCGACGCCGCCTTCCCGGGCCAGCTCAACCACGGCGTCATCCGTCAGTTCCGGAACCTGCATTTACAACACTCCTACCTGTTCCCAGGCTTGTTTAATGGCCGCCCCAACGTCGCCGCCGGAGCGTTTCTCTCCGTGCGCGATCGTCAGTTTTGCGAAGGCCTCAAAATCTGCATCCTGCGCCAGATTGCGATCGCAAACCGTGTCGTACCAGGCATAACCCGCTTTTTCCCAGGCGTAGCCGCCGATCGCCGTCGCGGCCAGATAAAATGCCCGGTTGGGGATGCCGGAGTTGAGATGAACGCCGCCGTTATCCTCGCGCGTTTTAATGAAATCTTTCATGTGCGCGGGCTGCGGGTCTTTGCTGAGCAGCGGATCGTTGTAGGCGGTGCCGGGTTCAGACATTGAGCGCAGCCCTTTACCGTTGATCCCTTTCGCCAGCAGCCCTTCACCAATCAGCCAGTCCGCTTTATCGGCGGTTTGCTTCAGATGGTACTGCTTCACCAGTGAGCCAAACACGTCCGACAGCGACTCGTTCAGCGCGCCGGACTGCTCAAAGTAGATAAGCCCGGCTTCGGTCTCGGTCACGCCGTGGCTCAGCTCGTGCGCCACCACGTCGATGGCGATGGTAAAGCGGTTAAATATTTCCCCGTCGCCGTCGCCAAATACCATCTGCTGACCATTCCAGAAGGCGTTCTGATATTCCCGACCGTAATGAACGGTGCCGGTTAAAATAAGCCCTTTGTTATCGAGCGAATCGCGCTGATATTCCTTCCAGAAAAAATCATGGGTAATACCCAAATAATCGTAGGCTTCGTCTACCGCCACATCGCCGTTCGACGACTGGCCTTCGTAACGCACCTGCGTACCCGGCAGCTCCTGAGTTTGCTTCGCATCGTAGATGTCCCGCTCCAGCTGTCCGACTTTATTCACATGCGGCGCGGCGGGTTTGCCCGGCATGTGGGCCATCAGCGTCTGGACGTGGGTTAAGGTCTGACGGGCACAGCGCTGCTGCGGTTCGGAACCGCTTTCGATAATACGACGAAGAATATAAGGGGGAATCACGCTATAAAGATGGGACATGCTGCTCTCCTTATTAAAAAAGGGAATAGCAGCAGTATAGTAAGTAACCGGCGAAGAATTATCCGGTTTTACGCTGACGCGTCTTTTTCACCGGTTTAATTGATTTCACTTCGCTTTCTACCCAGCCGTCTGAAAGACGCGTCGTCAGCACATCGCCGGTATTTACCTGTTTGGTCTGCTTGAGCACTTTGCCGTCCGTCGCCGTCGTCACGCTATAGCCGCGCGCCAGCGTGGAGAGGGGGCTGACCGCTTCAAGGTGGGTCACCGCATTGCCAAAACGTTCGCGGGTGGTGCTCAGTCGGGCGCGGAGAGTCTCTGCCAGACGGTACTCCAGCTGCTGTATCCGCGTTTGCGCGCGATAAATTTTCGGCTGTGGGTTCTGCTGGTTCAGGCGCTGCGTCACGCGCTGCTGGCGCGACACCGCGCGCTTGATCTGCGTGTCCACCGCCACGTTCATGCGCTGACGCAGACGCTCCAGCACGGTTTGCTGACGCGCCAGGCGCAGCTGCGGGTGCTGCTGCTGGAGACGGTGATGAAGCTGGGTAAAGCGGCGGGTACGGTTGGCAAGGAAGTAGTCCATCGCCATCTCAAGACGCTGCTGGCCGTTCTGAATCTGACGCAGCAGCTCCAGCTGGTTTCGGCTGACCACTTCCGCCGCCGCGGACGGCGTAGGCGCGCGCAGATCCGCGACAAAATCGGCAATCGTCACGTCCGTTTCGTGGCCGACGGCGCTCACCACGGGGATCTGACTTGCAAAGATTGCCCGCGCCACGCGCTCGTCGTTGAAGCTCCACAGATCTTCCAGCGAGCCGCCGCCGCGTCCGACGATTAAGACGTCGCACTCCTGACGCGCGTTCGCCAGCGCTATGGCGCGCACAATCTGGCCCGGCGCATCGTCACCCTGCACGGCGGTCGGGTAGATGATCACGGGCAGGGAAGGGTCGCGACGCTTCAGAACGTGTAAAATATCGTGCAGTGCTGCACCGGTTTTCGAGGTGATGACACCCACGCAGTGGGCAGGCGAGGGTAGCGGCTTTTTGAACTGCTGGTCGAAAAGTCCCTCTTCCGAGAGCTTAGCCTTTAACTGTTCATACTTTTGCTGCAGCAGGCCTTCGCCCGCAGGCTGCATGCTCTCGACGATAATTTGATAATCACCGCGCGGCTCATACAGGGTGATATTGGCGCGCACCAGAACCTGCTGGCCGTGCTGAGGACGGAACGTCACGCGGCGGTTGCTGTTGCGGAACATCGCGCAGCGCACCTGGGCGGTATCGTCTTTTAAGGTAAAGTACCAGTGTCCGGAGGAGGGCTGCGTGAAGTTAGAGATCTCACCGCTGATCCAGACCTGCCCCATTTCCTGCTCAAGCAGCAAACGCACCGTCTGATTCAGGCGGCTGACGGTATAAATTGAGGGGGATTGAGAGGATAACATGTGAGCGGGATCAAATTCTAAATCAGCAAGTTATTCAGTCGATAGTAACCTGCTGAGAGGTGAGCGCAAGCATTTTTTTTAAAAAAGTGTGGATGCAATCGGTTACGCTCTGTATAATGCCACGGCAATATTTAACCACCCAGGTCAGAGATATTGCCCATGCTACGTATCGCTAAAGAAGCACTGACGTTTGACGACGTCCTCCTCGTTCCCGCTCACTCCACCGTTCTGCCGAATACTGCCGATCTCAGCACGCAGTTGACGAAAACCATTCGCCTGAACATTCCTATGCTCTCTGCGGCAATGGACACCGTGACTGAAGCGCGCCTGGCTATTGCCCTGGCACAGGAAGGTGGCATTGGCTTTATTCACAAAAACATGTCTATCGAACGTCAGGCGGAAGAAGTTCGCCGCGTGAAGAAACATGAATCCGGCATCGTGTCCGATCCTCAGACCGTTCTGCCAACCACCACGCTGCACGAAGTGAAGGCCCTGACCGAACGTAACGGCTTCGCCGGTTACCCGGTTGTGACCGAGGAGAACGAGCTGGTCGGTATCATCACCGGTCGTGACGTGCGTTTCGTGACTGACCTGAACCAGCCTGTCAGCGTCTACATGACGCCAAAAGAGCGTCTGGTCACCGTTCGCGAAGGTGAAACCCGCGACGTGGTGCTGGCAAAAATGCACGAAAAACGCGTTGAAAAAGCGCTGGTTGTTGACAGCAACTTCCACCTGCGCGGCATGATCACCGTTAAAGATTTCCAGAAAGCAGAACGTAAACCGAACGCCTGTAAAGACGAGCATGGCCGTCTGCGCGTCGGTGCTGCGGTTGGCGCAGGTGCCGGTAACGAAGAGCGCGTTGACGCGCTGGTTGCTGCGGGCGTTGACGTCCTGCTGATTGACTCCTCTCACGGCCACTCCGAAGGCGTTCTGCAGCGTATTCGTGATACCCGTGCCAAATACCCTGACCTGCAGATCATCGGCGGTAACGTGGCCACTGGCGCAGGCGCTCGTGCGCTGGCTGACGCTGGCTGCAGCGCGGTGAAAGTGGGTATCGGCCCTGGCTCTATCTGTACCACGCGTATCGTGACCGGCGTGGGCGTTCCGCAGATCACCGCCGTGTCTGACGCGGTTGAAGCCCTGGAAGGGACCGGTATTCCGGTTATCGCTGACGGCGGTATCCGCTTCTCTGGCGATATCGCCAAAGCGATCGCTGCGGGCGCAGCTGCCGTGATGGTAGGCTCCATGCTGGCCGGTACCGAAGAATCCCCGGGTGAAATCGAACTCTACCAGGGCCGTTCTTACAAATCCTACCGCGGCATGGGCTCCCTGGGCGCGATGTCCAAAGGTTCATCTGACCGTTACTTCCAGACCGATAACGCCGCTGACAAACTGGTACCGGAAGGTATCGAAGGTCGCGTTGCCTATAAAGGCCGTCTGAAAGAGATCATTCACCAGCAGATGGGCGGCCTGCGCTCCTGTATGGGTCTGACCGGCTGTGGTACCATTGACCTGCTGCGTACTAAAGCGGAATTCGTACGCATCAGCGGTGCGGGTATCCAGGAGAGCCACGTTCACGACGTGACGATCACCAAAGAGTCCCCGAACTACCGTCTGGGCTCCTGATAAGTTTCCGCGCCCGGCTTCTGCCGGGCGCTCTGTTTTTGTTTCACTTGCCTCGGAATTAGCGTCAATGACGGAAAACATTCATAAACATCGCATTCTCATCCTGGACTTCGGTTCTCAGTACACTCAGCTGGTGGCGCGTCGCGTACGTGAACTGGGCGTTTACTGTGAGCTGTGGGCGTGGGATGTCACGGAAGCACAGATTCGCGAATTCAATCCAAGCGGCATCATCCTGTCCGGCGGCCCGGAAAGCACCACCGAAGAGAACAGCCCGCGCGCGCCGCAGTACGTGTTCGAAGCTGGCGTGCCGGTATTCGGCGTCTGCTACGGTATGCAGACCATGGCAATGCAGCTGGGCGGCCACGTAGAAGGTTCTAACGAGCGTGAGTTCGGCTATGCGCAGGTAGAAGTGGTGACCGACAGCGCGCTGGTGCGCGGTATCGAAGACTCCCTGACCGCAGACGGCAAACCGCTGCTGGACGTGTGGATGAGCCACGGCGACAAAGTCACCGCTATCCCGTCTGACTTCGTCACCGTTGCCAGCACCGAGAGCTGCCCGTTTGCCATCATGGCGAACGAAGAAAAACGCTTCTACGGCGTGCAGTTCCACCCGGAAGTGACCCACACCCGTCAGGGTATGCGCATGCTGGAGCGCTTCGTGCGTGACATCTGCCAGTGTGAAGCCCTGTGGACCCCGGCAAAAATCATCGACGACGCCGTTGAGCGTATCCGCCAGCAGGTTGGCGATGACAAAGTGATCCTCGGCCTCTCCGGCGGCGTGGACTCCTCCGTGACCGCGATGCTGCTACACCGCGCCATCGGTAAAAACCTGACCTGCGTGTTCGTGGATAACGGCCTGCTGCGCCTGAACGAAGCCCAGCAGGTTATGGACATGTTTGGCGACCACTTCGGTCTGAACATCGTTCACGTAGAAGGCGAGCAGCGCTTCCTGGACGCGCTGAAAGGCGAGAACGATCCGGAAGCGAAACGTAAGATCATCGGCCGCGTGTTCGTGGAAGTGTTCGACGAAGAAGCGCTGAAGCTGGACGACGTGAAGTGGCTGGCGCAGGGTACCATCTACCCTGACGTGATCGAATCCGCGGCATCCGCCACCGGTAAAGCGCACGTCATCAAATCTCACCACAACGTGGGCGGCCTGCCGAAAGAGATGAAGATGGGTCTGGTTGAACCGCTGCGCGAGCTGTTCAAAGACGAAGTGCGTAAGATCGGTCTGGAACTGGGTCTGCCGTACGACATGCTCTACCGTCACCCGTTCCCGGGCCCGGGTCTGGGCGTGCGCGTGCTGGGCGAAGTTAAGAAAGAGTACTGCGACCTGCTGCGTCGCGCGGACGCGATCTTCATCGAAGAGCTGCACAAAGCTGACCTGTACAACAAGGTAAGCCAGGCGTTCACCGTGTTCCTGCCGGTTCGCTCCGTCGGCGTAATGGGCGATGGCCGCAAGTACGACTGGGTTGTTTCCCTGCGTGCGGTGGAAACCATCGACTTCATGACCGCGCACTGGGCGCACCTGCCGTATGACTTCTTAGGCCGCGTGTCTAACCGCATCATCAACGAAGTGAACGGTATTTCCCGCGTGGTGTATGACATCAGCGGTAAGCCACCGGCTACGATTGAGTGGGAATGATTTCCCAACCGGATACGTCTGGTACTAACAGGTTCTAAATTATCTCTAAGCCCGCGGATTGCGGGCTTTTTTTGGGCCATGGCTGGTAGCATCATGTCAGGTGAGTGCCAGGTGCGGGCGCAACGTAATGCTATCCATTAAATCCTTATTCGATGCGTTCCACATTTGGATGACGATCGTTTGCGGATTCATGGAAAATGTCACCCAGCCAGCCGGCAATATCGCCTTCAGCCATATCGTCTGGAATAGCGATGTCATAGAGTCGAGAAAACTTTCTCTCCGTCAGGTCAGCACGAAATACCAGCCACCGATCGTGCTTACGTTGAACGCCAATATGCCGTCCAAAAACGTTATATATCAGCATATGCAATCTCCGATCATGCTAGTGAGTTCATGTATCTATGATACATACGTCAGATCAGGCCAGAGCGTAAATCGTACAAAGCTGAAAGGTCAGCGTCCGCTTTTCGCTAAAAATGCTTTAATCAACTATGGAACAACTGCGTTATTTTAACAATTTGCGGTAGAAACTTTATAGATATAGCTTTATTGCTTTTATATTAATTTTAAATTGATATATTTTGCTTAAGGAGGCATGCGTGAACATTACCATCTGCAAACCACACGAATATCCTGATTTAGTTGATATTTTTCTCGAGATGGAAAACTACTATAATCAGGAGCTTTGCTTGTCCAGGAATGACATGACCGCATATCTGAGGGATAAGGTCTTTGCCGTCGGCTCTAATACCGAAGTTCACAAAGTGGTTTTTGATGGAGTAATAGCTGCGTTTTCATGTGTATCAGTGATGTACCCTTCACCACGTTTCAGCGGGCAAATGTTTATCAAAGAGCTTTTTGTTTCTGCACCTTTCAGAAGGACTGGAATTGGTAGAAAGCTGATGAGTTTTATAGCCTGTCGAGCACAAGAGCGGGGGTGTTTACAACTCGATTGGTTATCTGTTGCAGCAGACCCATTGGCGCAGAAGTTTTATGAGTCTCTCGGTGCTCAAGTTATCAAGAGTGTTAACTATCATCGGGTTTTTGGCACCAAAATAGATGAGCTTGCCCGTAGTGCCGGCTGAAGTACTGTGGGAAAGACATGCACTGTTGATAAAAATAGCATAACTGTAGATCCGCTCCTTGCTCACACTGGACCTAACCAGGATAGGGCCCTTACAATTGCCTCCGAGCCGAACTTTCGACAACTGTTAGGTCAACAAAAAGCCATACGGGGCATTTCCTGCTGAAACTCAGAACCCTCCAGGATTTTTCACCCTCATCATGGTTCCACCGCGCCCGGTGCAAAGCCGACACTCATTAACCAACGGAGATTATCATCTTGAACAAGTCAATACTCGCATGCTCTGTGGCCGCGCTGCTGGCCGTGTCCGCCATGTCCGCCCAGGCCAGGACCCCCGCCAGGCTCAAGTCGCCAGTATCGGGCGTGCTCTGCGACCGATATGTATGCGCCAATGACAAGGGATTATCCCGCGCGTTGACAGAGACCTATCTCGGTAAGAAGGCTGCTGCAAACGAGGTGTTCACGTCGAGCAATGTCGATCTGACTGAATTCACCTTTGCCAACGGTATTTTCTGCAATGTGAAGGAGCGACTGTGCCGTGAAGATCGCTATTATGGCGCGAACGGACAGCGCTCCGGGGCGGTATCTAAAAAGTACACAACGCTGCTGTTTGGCGAATAATGGTGATGAAAAGAGACCACAGTGAAAGGCGACGTTATAGAGATATAAATTATATTTTGTAGTGTATATTATAAATGATGATCTGTTTGTCAAAATTAAATTTCTTATTAATGGTTGCATTGCGGAATATTACTCTGTTACTACGCTTTAGCTGAGCGTAACAGTGAAGCGGTCTGGTTACGTGAATTCCCATTCACTACCATGAGCGAATAAAGGAATGAAAAACCGCATAATGATTGTCGGCGGCGGCACGGGAGGAACAATTGTCGCCAACCTTCTGGCCAGGAAATTACGACGTGAAATTGCTGCCGGTCAGGTAGAGCTGGTACTGATTTCCGAATCACCGGTGCACTACTACAAACCCGCCTTTATGTACGTCGCTTTTAACCTCTTCCATCATCATGAGCTGGCCCGGCCTGAACGGCAGTTACTGAGTCCTGAAATTCAATTTATTACCGACAGGATTGAATCTTTCGATTTTAAGCAGCGGCGACTGTACGGTGCCAGTAAACGATATTACGACTGGGACCTGCTGGTTATCGCAACGGGCTGCACGCCTTTCCCCCAAAAAATCCCTGGCCTTGCCGACGCGGGCGACCATTTTTATCAATATGCGGCGGCAAGACAGCTAGCGCATAAGCTCGCCACCATCAAAAAGGGGCGAATATTTATTACCGTCTCTTTCCCGGAAACGCCGAATGTTCCCCACCAGTGCGGCATTGCCCCTATTGAAACCACGCTGATGGTTGACGACTATCTGCGCCAGCGTGGGGTGCGTAATCAGGTTGAGATTGTTTATACCTATCCGACCGTCGCGCAGTTGCTGCGAAACTGTCTGTTCCTGCAGCGTCCGGTGGGGGAGGCGCTGGGCGATATTTTTGCCGCCAAAGGAATACAGCATCAGCGCGGTTTTACCCTAAGCCATGTCGATCCTGACAGCAAAATTGCCTATTCCGCCGAGGGCGATTCACAGAACTTCGACATCCTGATGGCAACGCCTCCCATCAGGGCGGTCGAAGCGGTGCGTGATACGGGACTGAGTGAGGTTCAGAACGGTGAAGGCTGGTTGCCGACGGATCACCAGACGCTCGGCGTCTACGGCTTAGAAGGCGTGTATGTGATCGGCGATACCGTTGACCTCCCGATCAGTAAAGCGGGAGGGTCGTGCCACAACCAGGCGCCCATCATTGCTGACAACATTGTGGCGGAGCTGTACGGCAGACCGCCCGGAAGCGGTAACCATTATGATGGACGGGTTCAGGCCGTCGCGCAGATGGGGCTCTGGGCCGGCATGCCGTTGGTATATGACTATCGCAATGACGTGACCCCCACGCCGGCGACTAAACTCGGCGGCATGCTGCGAAACGGTTTTAACCGTGGACTGTATTGGGGCGTCGTGAGGGGGATGTTCTGATGAGTGACCAGGAACAGTTACTAAAAAGCCTTGCCCCGCTTATGGCGGGCAATCGCCTGAATAATCTGGTTGATCTGCTCGCCGTCGTCGCAGACCTGCTGGAAATGGCCGATAGCGCGATGGTCGAAAAACTGGCTGGCGTTTTTGAAGATGTCGTGACAGTCGGCTGGGAAGGGGGAACCGCGCTACGCATGGCGTGGGGAGAGCAAATTAACCGGGAAGGGGATATCTCGCTTCGGCAGGTGTTCACCATGCTTAACGATCCTGATACCCGCCGCGGCATTATGCTTTTATTGCGGGTGTTACAGATTACGGGGCAACGTCTGAATTCCCTCTCTTCCGTCAGTTATTCTGATTGCCCCGAGATAAGGAGCCGTTAATGTCTGGCTGATGCTCTTCAGGTGGTCGGGTATCGGCTATGCCTTACCCGGCCCACCAAAGTGTATTGGGGGCTATTTCTCCCCGCTCCCCAGTCGATATGCCAGCGCCACCACCAGCGACTGCACCAGGCACAGCGTCGCCGACTGAGACCGAAACGCGTCCACCTGCGCCTCTTTCACCACAAAGCAGAGATCGCTGAACGTCGCCAGGGGGCTGATTTGGCTGTCCGTAATCACGATCTGCCGCGCGCCGACGCTGGCGGCGGTTTCGCTGACCATCACCGTCTCTTCCGCGTACGGCGAGAAGCTGATCGACACCACGATGTCGCGCGCCTTAATGCGGCTGATCTGCTCGCGCAGCATGCCGCCCATCCCGTCGAGTAGGATAGGGCGACACTCCAGGTGGCTCAGGGCGTAGGTCAGATACGCGGCAACGCTAAAGGAGCGACGCAGTCCGGCGATGTAGATGGTGTCGGCATCGGCCAGCAGCTGTACCGCGCGCTCCAGCATCTCCGGCTCGGCGCGGGCGGCCAGCTGCTGTAGCGCCTGCGCGTTTGAACGGGCGAACTCCTGCAGGATATCGAGCGGCGTTTCCGGCACGGCCTCGCTCTCCATCTCGCGGAACAGTCGGGCGCGGTCGCTGTAGCTGGCGGTCTCCTCCACCAGGTTCATGCGAAACAGCTGTTTCATTTCGTTGAAGCCGGTGAAGTCAAAGGCATTAGCAAAGCGGATCAGCGTCGAGGGCGGCACGTCGGCGCGCTCGGCAATGACGGCAACCGTATCGAAGGCCACGCTGTTGGTATTGTCCAGCACGTAGCGGGAGACCTGCTGCAGCCTCTTGCTCAGGCTATCGTAGCGATCGCGGATTTGCTGCTGCAGTTCGTTCAGGCTGGTTGCTGTCGTCATCTTATCCCCCAAATACAGTCTTATGATTCTAAACGCAAAACCGCGTCTTTTAAATGTCGGCCATCCATCTGGCAGCAAAAATGAAACAGAAGCTTCAGTCATTTCCTCGCCCGAAATCCCTTAATAGCGCACGCTGCGTCAGTGGTGCTGGCTGTTAACATAAAAATCCATCCTTGATCACAATAATCATCATTTATTTTATTTCAACTTAAAATGGAATATTTGTTTCATATATAGTGGTCAGTACACAGTGTTCAGGTCACAGTCACGTATCAACAGCGAGAGGTTAAGGATGGAGACGGTAGCGAATTTTATTCACGGCGAATGTGTCACCGGTTCAGGCCAGCGCGTTCAGGCGATCTTCAACCCGGCCACCGGCGAGCAGATCCGCCAGGTGGTGATGAGTACGGCACAGGAAACGGAGCAGGCGATTGCCGCCGCGCAGCAGGCGTTTCCGGCGTGGGCGCGTCATGCTCCGCTTAAGCGCGCGCGCGTGATGTTCCGCTTCAAAGCGCTGCTGGAAGAGAACATGGATCGCCTGGCCCGCCTCATCAGCGAAGAGCACGGCAAGGTCTTCTCCGACGCGGTGGGCGAGCTGACCCGCGGCCTGGAGGTGGTGGAGTTTGCCTGCGGTATTCCGCATCTGCAAAAGGGCGAACACTCGGCGAACGTCGGTACCGGCGTTGACAGCCACTCGCTGATGCAGCCGCTCGGGGTCTGCGCCGGGATCACGCCGTTTAACTTCCCGGCTATGGTGCCGATGTGGATGTTCCCGATTGCGCTGGCGACCGGCAACACCTTCGTGCTGAAGCCGTCGGAAAAAGATCCTTCACTCGCGCTCGCGCTGGCGCAGCTGCTGAAAGAGGCCGGCCTGCCGGACGGCGTCTTCAACGTGGTGCAGGGCGATAAGGAGTCTGTTGACGTGCTCCTGACCGACCCGCGCGTGCAGGCGGTGAGCTTTGTCGGCTCCACGCCGATTGCGGAATACATTTACCAGACCGCCTCCACCCACGGTAAGCGCTGCCAGGCGCTGGGCGGCGCGAAAAATCACTGCATTTTAATGCCGGATGCGGACATGGAGATGGCGACCAACGCCATCATGGGCGCGGCCTACGGCGCGGCGGGGGAACGCTGCATGGCGCTCTCGGTGGTGCTGGCGGTGGGGGATAACACCGCCGATGACCTCTGCGCCCGGCTGGAAAAACAGATTGCCGCGCTGCGCGTCGGACCGGGTCTTGACCAGACGCCGGAAAACGAAATGGGACCGCTTATCTCCTCCGCACACCGCAGCAAGGTGCTGGGCTATATCGACAGCGGGGAAGCGCAGGGAGCGAAACTTCGCGTGGACGGTCGCGGCTTCAGCGTGAAGGGGCACGAGCAGGGTTACTTCGTCGGGCCGACGCTGTTCGATAACGTCACCCCGGAGATGACCATCTATAAAGAAGAAATTTTCGGCCCGGTGCTTTCTGTGGTGCGCGTAGCAGATTACGCAAGCGCGGTGGATCTGATTAACCGCCATGAATATGGTAATGGCTCGGCAATCTTCACCCGCGATGGCGGCTGCGCGCGCCGCTTCTGCGAAGAGGTGCAGGCGGGCATGGTGGGGGTCAACGTGCCAATCCCGGTGCCGATGGCATTCCACAGTTTCGGCGGCTGGAAGCGCTCTATCTTCGGGGCGCTCAACGTCCACGGCAACGACGGCGTGCGTTTCTACACCCGAATGAAAACCATCACCGCGCGCTGGCCGGAAATGCAGCAGGAGACAGGCGCTGCGTTCTCCATGCCGACGCTGGGCTGACAGGAGGCGTTATGCAAACCGAACGTATGACCATGGCCCAGGCGCTGGTCCGGTTCCTTAATCAACAGTACGTTAGCGTGGACGGCAACGAAACGCCCTTCGTGGAGGGCGTCGCCACCATCTTTGGGCACGGCAACGTGCTGGGTATCGGCCAGGCGCTGGAGCAGGACCCCGGTCATCTGCAGGTGATGCAGGGCTGCAACGAGCAGGGCATTGCCCATATGGCGACGGGATTCGCCAAACAGCACCGTCGTCAGCGCATCTTTGCCGTCACCTCCTCCGTCGGGCCGGGCGCCGCCAATATGGTCACGGCGGCGGCAACCGCCACGGCGAACCGCATCCCGCTGCTGCTGCTCCCGGGCGATATTTACGCCAGCCGCCAGCCGGACCCGGTGCTGCAGCAGATCGAGCAGTATCACGACCTCAGCATCAGCACCAACGACTGCTTCCGTCCGGTCTCCCGCTACTGGGACCGCATTAACCGTCCCGAGCAGCTCATGAGCGCGATGCTCAGCGCGATGCGAACGCTTACTGACCCGGCAGATACCGGTGCGGTAACGATTTGCCTGCCGCAGGACGTGCAGGGGGAAGCGTGGGATTACCCGCTGAGCTTCTTCGCGCGTCGCGTGCACCACATCGAGCGTCGTCCGCCCGATCCGCAGCGTCTGGCGCAGGCGCGGGCGCTGATCGCCCGCAAGCGGCGTCCGCTGGTGGTATGCGGCGGAGGGGTGCGCTATTCCGGCGCGCATGAGGCGTTTCGCGACTTTGTCGAGACGCTGCAGCTGCCGTTTGCCGAAACCCAGGCCGGAAAGGGGGCGCTGGTGAGTGACCACCCACTTAACCTCGGTGGCGTAGGGGTGACGGGCGGGATGGCGGCCAACCAGCTCGCGCCGCAGGCTGACCTGGTGATTGGTATCGGCACGCGCCTGACCGACTTTACCACCGGCTCCAAGGCGCTCTTTTCCCATCCGGACGTCGAATTTCTGCTGCTGAACGTGGCCGAGTTTGACGCCCTGAAGCTGGATGCTACGGCGCTGATTGCCGATGCCCAAACCGGGCTCCAGGCATTGACCCACATGCTCGGTGATTACCGCAGCGGCTGGGGAGAGGCGATCGCTGAGGCGAAGTCCGCCTGGCGCGACGAGTGCCGTCGCCTGTGGGATCGCCAGTGGCGTCCGGACGACGCGCCCGAAGTGGCGGGGCACCTGGACGCGCAGCTGGCGGAGTACGGCGAGACGCTCAACACCCGCCTGACCCAGACGCGGGTACTGGGGCTGATCAACCAGCATATTGAAGATAACGCCATCGTGGTGGGCGCGGCCGGTTCGCTGCCGGGGGATTTACAGCGCCTCTGGCAGGTCAAAACGCCGGAAAGCTATCACCTGGAGTACGGCTACTCCTGCATGGGCTATGAGATTGCGGCGGCTATCGGCGCGAAGCTTGCCCGACCCGAGCAGCCGGTTTATGCCATGGTGGGGGATGGCTCTTACATGATGCTGCACTCCGAGCTGCAAACCGCCGTGCAGGAGGGGATTAAGATCACCGTTCTACTGTTTGATAACGCCAGCTTCGGCTGCATTAACAACCTGCAGATGGGGCACGGCATGGGCAGCTTTGGCACGGAAAACCGTCATCGCAACCCGGAAACCGGACGGCTTGACGGGCCGCTGGTGAAGGTCGACTTTGCGCAAAACGCGGAAAGCTACGGCTGCCGCGCGTGGCGGGTGCACGACGAGCAAACCCTGCTGGCGGCGCTGGAGGCGTCACGCGCCCATCCGGGCCCGACGCTGCTGGACATCAAGGTGCTGCCGAAGACCATGACCCACGACTACGCCTCCTGGTGGCGAACCGGTGATGCGCAGGTGGCGGAATCGTCTGCCGTGCGTGAGGCCGCGGAGCAAACGCAGGCGCAGGTGAAAAAAGCCCGTCAGTATTAAGATTTTCCGCCGTAACGAAATTTTCATTTCATTTTCCCCTCACCCTAACCCTCTCCTCAAAGGGGAGAGGGGATGGTGTGGTGCACTCTTTTCTCCCTCGCCCCTTTGGGGAGAGGGCCGGGGTGAGGGGAGCTGCTGTATGTCCTCCCATGTTGTGAGATTGATAACAAAATTTATCTCATTCATCTCAAAAGTGTTAACCTACACTCAAAAATATAATTTTCACTATTTATAAAAATGAAATAAATGTTTTATTTATAGGGTCGTTAGTTCACAGCATTCACCAACACCGGGAGCCGTTATGTTTAACATTGCTTTACTGGGCGCTGGCCGAATTGGCCAGGTACATGCAGCTAACATCGCCAGCCACGCCGCGACCACGCTCTGGTCCGTGGTTGACCCGAATCAGGAATTTGCCACCCGTCTCGCCGCGCAGTATCAGGCCCGCCAGCAGAGCCTGGAGGAGGCGATGACCGACCCTAACGTTCACGCCGTGCTGATCGCCTCCGCGACCGATACCCACGCGGACCTGATTGAAATGGCCGCCCGCCACGGCAAGGCCATCTTCTGCGAAAAGCCGGTCCACCTTGACCTCGCCCGCGTGCGCGACTGCCTGAAGGTGGTCAAAGAGTACGACGTGCCGCTGTTTATCGGCTTTAACCGCCGCTTTGACCCGCAGTTTCGCCGCGTGAAAACCGACGCGCAGGCCGGGCGCATCGGCAAGCCGGAATCGCTGCTCATCATCTCCCGGGACCCGTCTCCGCCGCCTGCGGAGTACGTGCGCGTCTCCGGCGGCATGTTCCGCGATATGACCATTCACGACTTTGACATGGCCCGCTTCATCATGGGCGAAGAGCCGGTGTCGGTGTATGCCCAGGGCAGCAACCTGGTGGATCCGGCGATTGGCGAGGCAGGCGACATCGATACCGCGTTTATCGTTCTGAAATACGCTTCCGGCGCGATGGCGACCATCGTTAACAGCCGCCGTTCATCTTACGGCTACGACCAGCGCCTGGAGCTGCACGGCTCCGAAGGGCTGCTGTGCGCGGGCAACATTCTGGAAAACCAGGTGCAGCACTACGGCAAACAGGGCTGCACCAGCGCGCTGCCGGAACACTTCTTCCTGCAGCGCTACAAATCCGCTTACGCCGCGGAATGGGAACACTTTGTTGCGGTCCTGCGCGGCGAAGCGGTACCTGACTGCAGCGGCGATGATGGTGAACGTGCGCTGTACCTTGCGGATAAAGCGCTGGAGTCGCTGCGTACTCAGCGCGAGATCGTCCTCTAAACACAACAACCCTACACAGAGAGACATAATAATGAAAAAACTGATCGTAGCCGCCCTCATCGCCATGACGTCCGGGGCCGCCCTCGCCGAAAACGAGCAAATTGTTTTCAGTACGCCAAACCTGGCCATGCCGTTTGAAGTTCACATGCAGCGCACGGCGGTGAAAGCCGCAAAAGAGATGGGCGTGAAGCTTCAGGTGCTGGACGGGCAGGGCAGCTCGCCGAAGCAGGTGGCTGACCTGGAAAACGCCATCACCCGCGGGGCGCAGGGCTTTATCGTCTCCCCGAATGACGTGAACGCGGTCTCCAGCGCGGTGGATGAAATTCAGGATGCGAAGCTGCCGGTGGTCACCCTTGACCGCTCCGTCGACAGCCAGAAGAAGGTGCCGCACTTTGGCGCCAACAACTACAAGGGCGGCCAGGCGATTGGCGACTTCGTCAAAACCAAATTCCCCGACGGGGCGGAAATCATTCTGCTGACCGGCCAGCCGGGCTCCTCCTCCAACATCGAACGCACTAAAGGGATCCGCGACAGCCTGAAGGCGGGCGGGGATAAGTACAAGATCGTCGCCGATCAGACCGGCAACTGGATGCGTTCTGAAGGGATGCGCATCGTGGAAAGCGTGCTGCCCTCTCTGCCGAAACGCCCGCAGGTAATCCTCTCTGCTAACGACGACATGGCGCTGGGGGCGATTGAAGCGCTGCAGAGCCAGGGCGTGAAGCCGGGCGAAATTCTGGTCACCGGCTTTGATGCGGTGCCGGAAGCGCTGGCCCGCGTGCGCGATGGCTGGCTGGCGGTGACGGCGGACCAGCGTCCGGGCTTTGCGGTGCAGACGGCGATGAGCCAGCTGGTGGCCAACGTGCGCGAGAAGAAAGCCATCACCGGTGCCGACTACCCGCCGACGCTGATCACCAAAGAGAACCTGCAGCAGGCTGAGCGTATCGGTGAGGCCGGTAACTAATATGTCCCGAGCCGCCTCTGGCGGCTCATCATGAGGAGGAGCAGACTGATGTCGCAACCCTTACTGAAAGTGACCGACCTGGCAAAAAGCTTTTCCGGCGTCTGGGCGTTAAGCAGCGCCCAGCTGACCGTCGGCGCGGGCGAGATCCACGCCCTGCTGGGGGAAAACGGGGCGGGTAAATCCACGCTGCTGAAGGCGCTCGCGGGGGCGCAGCCGCAAACCCGCGGGGATATCTGGTTCAACGGCGAAACGCTGCCGGTGGACGACTCCCCGGTGGAACGGCAGAACAAGGGCATTATCACCATCTATCAGGAATTCAACCTGCTGCCCAACATGACCGTCGCGGAAAACATGTTTCTCGGGCGCGAGCCGCGTAAACGTAATCTGATCGTCGACGAAAAGGCGGTCAATCAGGAGGCGCAGGTCATTCTCGACTATCTGCAGCTGAACGTTGCGCCGACCACGCCGGTCGCCCGTCTGAGCGTTGCCCAGCAGCAGATGGTGGAGATCGCCCGGGCGCTGACCCTCAACGCCAGGCTCATCATTATGGACGAACCCTCCGCTGCGCTGAGCGACAGCGAGGTGGAAAGCCTGCACCGCGTGGTGCGGGAGCTTAAAAACCGCGGCGTGAGCATTATTTACGTTACCCACCGTCTGCACGAAGTTTTCCAGCTCTGCGATCGCTTCACCGTTTTCCAGGACGGCCGTTTCACCGGCACCGGCGCGGTGGCGGAGACCAACGTCGAACAGCTCATCCGCCTGATGGTCGGACGCGACGTGGCCTTTAACCGTCGCCCCGCCAGCGAAACGCATCATGAGGACAAACCCGTCCGCCTGGCGGTGAAGGGGCTGAGCCGCGAAAAGCCGCCGCTGGATCCGCACGGCATCGCCCTGCACGACATCAGCTTCCACGTCCACGCCGGGGAAGTCTTAGGCATTGCCGGGCTGGTGGGCGCCGGACGCACCGAGGTGGCCCGCTGCCTGTTTGGCGCAGATGCGTTTACCTCTGGGAGCTTTGAGCTGGACGGCGTGCCGTACCAGCCGCGCGACCCGCTCTATGCCCTCGATCAGGGCGTGGCGCTGGTGCCGGAAGACCGCAAAAAAGAGGGGGCGGTGCTGGGGCTGTCGATTCGCGACAACCTGTCGCTCTCCTGCCTCTCCTCGCTGCTGCAGTGGCGCTGGTTCGTGAACACCCGCAAAGAGGACGATCTGATCGAGTCCTACCGCAAGGCGCTGCAGATCAAAATGGTCAACAGCGCGCAGGAGGTGCGCAAGCTCTCCGGCGGCAACCAGCAAAAAGTGATCCTCGCGCGCTGCATGGCGCTCAACCCGCGGGTGCTGATTGTCGATGAGCCGACGCGCGGCATCGACGTGGGGACCAAATCGGAAGTGCACCAGGTGCTGTTTGACATGGCGAAAAAGGGCGTGGCGGTGATCGTGATCTCCTCCGATCTGCCTGAAGTGATGGCGGTGTCAGACCGGATCATCACCCTCAGCGAAGGCCGGGTGACCGGCGAGATCCACGGTGACGACGCTAACGAAGAACGGCTGATGACGATGATGGCCATCAACCACAACGCCCTGAACGCGGCATAACGGAGTTTCTCATGACGCAGATGATTTCTAAAACGCAGGCCCCGGTCAAACGCGCCGGACGCATCGATCCCATCGCCTTCTTCGAGCGCTTCGGGGTACTGATTTTCATGATCCTGCTGCTGATCTTCTTCCAGTCGCAGAACAGCAACTTTTTCTCTGAACGCAATATTTTCAACATCCTGACCGAAGTTTCCATCTACGGGATCATGGCCGTGGGGATGACCTTTGTCATCCTGACCGCCGGGATTGACCTCTCCGTGGGCTCCATTCTGGCGGTGTGCGCCATGACCGCGGCGTACGTGATTAAGGGCGACAACTTCACCACCGTCGATCCGAACGCCTGGGGCGGCATGAGCTGGCTGATCGGGCTGGGGATTTGTTTGGCGATGGGCACGGCGATTGGCTTCCTGCACGGTCTGGGCGTGACCCGCCTGCGCCTGCCGCCGTTCATCGTGACCCTCGGCGGGATGACCATCTGGCGCGGCCTGACGCTGGTGATCAACGACGGCGCGCCGATCGCCGGTTTCGATCAGGGCTACCGCTGGTGGGGGCGCGGGGAGCTGCTCGGCATCTCCATTCCGATCTGGATCTTCGCCATCGTCGCCCTCGGCGGTTATCTGGCGCTGCATAAAACCCGCTGGGGCCGCTTCGTCTACGCCATCGGCGGTAACCCGGAGGCAGCGCGCCTGGCGGGGGTGAACGTCAAGCGCGTGCTGGTCAGCGTCTACGTGCTGATTGGCTGCCTGGCGGGGCTGGCGGGCTTCATTCTGAGCGCGCGCCTGGGGAGCGCCGAGGCGGTGGCCGGGATCTCCTTTGAACTGCGCGTCATTGCCTCGGTGGTGATTGGCGGCACCTCGCTGATGGGTGGCTACGGGCGCATCGGCGGCACCATTATCGGCTCCATCATCATGGGGATTCTGATTAACGGCCTGGTGCTGATGAACGTCTCGGCCTATTACCAGCAGATTATCACCGGATTAATTATCGTTCTGGCGGTGGCGTTTGATACCTACGCCAAGAGCCGTCGCGGCGCACTGTGAGGATCACGATGAAAGAGGTTCGTATTGGATTGATTGGCACCGGGTATATCGGCAAGGCGCACGCTATCGCCTATGCCCAGGCCCCGACGGTGTTCAACCTGCGCGGCAGGCTGGTGCGCGAGATGGTGGCGGAAGTCACGCCGGAGCTGGCGGCAGCGCGCGCGCAGGCGTTTGGCTTCAACCGCTCCACCGGCGACTGGCGGGCGCTGGTGGCCGACCCGGCGATTGACGTTGTGGATATTTGCTCACCCAACCATCTGCATAAGGAGATGGCGCTGGAGGCGATCCGCCACGGCAAGCACGTCTACTCGGAGAAGCCGCTGGCGCTGAACGCCCACGACGCGCGCGAGATGGTCGACGCCGCGAAGCGGGCCGGGGTGAAAACGCTGGTGGGGTTCAACTACATGAAAAACCCGACGGCGCAGCTGGCGAAGGAGATTATTGCCCGCGGCGAGATTGGCGAGGTGATCCACTTCTACGGCACCCACAACGAAGACTATATGGCCGACCCGCGCTCGCCCATTCACTGGCACTGCTTTAAAGAGACCGCCGGGCTGGGGGCGCTGGGCGACCTCGCGGCGCATATCGTCAACATGGCCCAGTACCTGGTCGGGGAGATTGAGCAGGTCTGCGGCGACCTGAAGATCGTGGTCCCGGAACGCCCGGCGAAGGCCGGCTCGTCGGACATGGTTGCCGTCGAAAACGAGGATCAGGCCCACGCGATGGTGCGCTTCGCGGGCGGGGCGCAGGGCGTGATTGAAACCTCCCGCGTTGCCTGCGGCCGCAAGATGGGGCTGTCGTACGTCATTACCGGCACGAAAGGCGCCATCAGCTTCACCCAGGAGCGCATGGCGGAGCTGAAGCTCTATCTGCATGACGATCCGGTAAACCGCCAGGGGTTCCGCACCTTACTCGTCGGCCCGGCGCACCCCGACTACGCCGCGTTCTGCATGGGCGCAGGCCACGGGATTGGCTTTAACGATCAAAAAACGGTGGAGGTGCGCGACCTGGTGGACGGGATTGCCGCCGACGCGCCGATGTGGCCGGACTTCGAAGAGGGCTGGAAGGTGTCGCGCGTGCTGGACGCGATCGCGCTCTCGCACCGGGAAGGCCGCTGGCTGAACGTGAACGACATTGTCTGATGAGGTATCAACGTGGAAAAGCAGTTTGATGTGATATGCATGGGCCGCGTGGCGGTAGACCTCTACAGCCAGCAGATTGGTGCCCGTCTGGAGGACGCGTCGAGCTTCGCCAAATATCTCGGCGGGTCGTCGGGCAACGTGGCGTACGGCACCGCGCGTCAGGGTTTACGTTCGTCGATGCTGGCGCGCGTCGGCGATGAACATATGGGCCGCTTCCTGCGCGAAGAGCTCAACCAGGTGGGCTGCGATACCAGCCATCTGATCACCGATAAAGACCGCCTCACGGCGCTGGTGCTACTCGGCATTAAAGACCGGGACACCTTTCCTCTGATTTTTTATCGCGATAACTGCGCGGATATGGCCATTACGGCCAGCGATGTGGACGAACGCTACATTGCCTCCGCACGTTGTCTTGCCATCACCGGGACTCACCTTTCTCATCCTCAGACCCGCGAGGCGGTGCTGACGGCGCTGGGCTATGCCCGCCGTCACGGCGTGCGCACGGTGCTGGACATCGACTACCGTCCGGTGCTGTGGGGGCTGACCTCCTTAGGCGACGGTGAAACGCGCTTTATCGCCGCCGATAAGGTCACCCGCGAGCTGCAGGAGGTGCTGCACCTCTTCGACGTCATTGTCGGCACCGAAGAGGAGTTTCACATTGCGGGCGGCAGCACGGAGACCCTGCAGGCGCTGGGGCAGGTGCGCTCAGTCAGTGAAGCTACGCTGGTCTGCAAACGCGGTGCGCTCGGCTGCTCGGTCTACACCGACGCCATTCCGCCCCGGCTGGACGACGGCCTGACGGTGACCGGCGTGCGCGTGGAGGTGCTGAACGTCCTCGGGGCGGGGGACGCGTTTATGTCCGGCCTGCTGCGCGGCTACCTGAACGATGAGGGCTGGGAGCAGGCGTGCCGCTACGCCAACGCCTGCGGCGCGCTGGTGGTCTCGCGCCACGGCTGCGCCCCGGCCATGCCGAGCAAAATCGAGCTGGATGACTATCTCACCCGCGCTGCGAACGTGCCGCGCCCGGATCTCGACCCGCGTCTTAACCACCTCCACCGGGTGACCACCCGCCGCCGCGAGTGGCCGGAGCTGTGCGTGATGGCCTTCGACCACCGCAGCCAGCTTGAGGATATGGCGCTGCAGTGCGGCGCGTCGCTTAAGCGCATTCCGGCGCTGAAGCAGCTGATCCTGCAGGCCAGCCGCGAGGCGGCGAGCCGCGCGGGGCTGGAGGGCAAAGCCGGTCTGCTGTGCGACGGCACCTTTGGTCAGGACGCGCTGAACGCCATCACCGGGGAAGGGTGGTGGATTGGTCGCCCCATCGAGCTGCCGGGCTCGCGTCCGCTGGAGATGGAGCATGGCAACATCGGCACCCAGCTTATCAGCTGGCCGCAGGAGCATGTGGTGAAGTGCCTGGTCTTTTTCCACCCGGAAGATGCCCACGGCCTGCGCCTGGAGCAGGAGCAGAAAATCGCTGAGGTGTACCACGCCTGCTGCCGGTCCGGGCACGAGCTGCTGCTGGAGGTGATCCTGCCTGCGACCATGCCGCGCAGCGACGAGCTCTACCTGCGCGCCATCTCCCGCTTCTACAACCTCGGCATTTACCCGGACTGGTGGAAGCTACCGCCGCTCTCCGCCGACGGCTGGACGGCGCTGAGCGAGATTATCGAACGCCGGGACCCGCACTGCCGCGGGGTGGTGATCCTCGGTCTGGACGCCCCGGCGGAACAGCTGCGCGCCGACTTTAAAGCGGCAGCGGGGCAGACGCTGGTGAAAGGCTTCGCCGTGGGGCGCACGCTGTTTGGCGATGCCTCCCGCGCGTGGCTGAAGCACGATATTGACGATGCGCAGCTGGTGGAGCGCATCCGGGACAACTACCTGCAGCTTATCGCCTGGTGGCGCGAGCGCGGACACGCATAATGGAGACGACAATGAGTGTACAACTGGGCATTAACCCGCTGACGTGGACGAATGACGATCTGCCTTCTCTCGGCGCGGAAACGTCGCTGGAGACCTGTCTGAGTGAAGGGAAAGAGGCCGGTTTCGTCGGTTTCGAGCTGGGCAATAAGTTCCCGCGCGAAGCGCGCCTGCTTGGCCCCATCCTGCAGCGCCACGACCTGCAGCTGGTCTCCGGCTGGTACTCCGGCCGCCTGCTGGAGCGCAGCGTGGAGGAGGAGATTGCCGCCGTGCAGTCTCACCTGACGCTGCTGCGCGAGCTGGGGGCGAAGGTGCTGGTCTTTGCGGAAGTGAGCGGCTGCATTCACGGCGAGCAGCAGACCCCGGTGCACCTGCGCCCGCGCTTCCCGCAGGCGCGCTGGAAAGAGTACGGCGAGAAGCTCACCGAATTTGCCCGCTACACCCAGCAGCAGGGAGTCCAGATTGCCTACCATCACCATATGGGCACGGTGATTGAGTCCGCCGACGACGTGGACAACCTGATGACCCACACCGGCGACGCGGTGGGGCTACTGCTTGATACCGGCCATCTGACCTTTGCCGGGGCCGATCCGCTGGCGGTGGCGCAGCGCTGGGCGTCGCGCATCAACCACGTTCACTGTAAAGACGTGCGCGCCGACGTGCTGGCGGACGTGAAAAACCGTAAAACCAGCTTCCTCGACGCGGTGCTGAGCGGCGTCTTTACCGTGCCGGGCGACGGCTGCGTCGATTATCCGCCGATTATGCGGCTGCTGAAGGCGCAGGACTATCACGGCTGGCTGGTGGTCGAGGCCGAGCAGGATCCGGCCATCGCCCATCCGCTGACCTACGCCCGTCTGGGATATAACAACCTGAACCGCCTGGCGCGCGACGCCGGACTGATTTAAGGAGGTGACATGTCACGTCTGTTATCACGCTGGCAACAGCCGAACGCGGAGGGGCGCACCCAGTCCGTCACGCCGGAGAGCGCAGGGTGGGGATACGTCGGTTTTGAGGCGTATGAGCTGCAGGAGGGGCAGACGCTGACGCTGCCCGCCGTGCGCGAAGAGCGCTGTCTGGTGCTGGTCGCCGGACGCGCCTCCATCAGCACGCCTTCCGCGCAGTTTGACGACATCGGCGAGCGGATGAGCCCGTTCGAGCGCATCAAGCCGTGGGCGGTGTACGTCACCCCGCAGGAGACGGTGCAGGTGAAGGCGCTGACGACGCTGGAGCTGGCGGTCTGCGCCGCGCCGGGCAAGGGCACGCATCCGACACGGCTGATTGCCCCGCAGGATATCGCCGGCGAAGCGCGCGGTAAGGGGCACAACCAGCGCTATGTGCATAACATTTTGCCGGAAGACAAGCCTGCTGACAGCCTGCTGGTGGTGGAGGTGTGGACCAACGAGGGCTGCACCAGCTCGTATCCGAGCCACAAGCACGACACGGATAACCCGCCTCAGGAGACGTATCTGGAGGAGACCTACTACCATCGCCTCAACCCGGAGCAGGGGTTCTGCATGCAGCGCGTCTACACCGACGACAGAACGCTGGATGAGTGTATGGCGGTCTATAACCGTGACGTGGTCATGGTGCCGAAGGGCTACCATCCGGTGGCGACGATGGCCGGGTATGACAGCTACTACCTCAATGTGATGGCGGGGCCGGTGCGCAAATGGATGTTCACCTGGGAGGAGGACCACGCTTGGATTAATCGGGATTATCCCGCGGATGGCGCTAGCTAACGCGGGTTAGCCACCAGAACACCAGCGCCAGCAGGCTGACCGAGGCGCCAAGCAGGCAGACGCCCGGCCAGCCGGCAAAGGCATACGTCATCGTCGTGCCGAGTGCGCCGAGCCCGCTGCCGACGGCATAAAACAGCATGTAAAGCCCGACCAGCCGGCTGTGCGCCTCGGGACGGGTGCGAAAGATCATGCTCTGGTTGGTGACGTGCAGCGCCTGTCCCCCCAAATCGAGCAGTATGATGCCGATAAGCATGATCCCGAGTGAACGGTCCATCAGCGACAACGGCCACCATGCCAACAGCAGCATCACCAGCGCCGCGGCGCTGGTGCGTTGGGCATATCCCCGATCGGCCCAGCGTCCTGCCCGGCCAGCCGCCAGCGCCCCCACCGCGCCTGCCAGTCCAAACGCGCCAATCACGGTATGCGAGAAGCTAAAGGGCGGGGCGCTCAGCGGCAGCACCAGCGCGCTCCAGAAAATGTTGAACGATGCAAACATCAGCAGCGCCAGCACGCCGCGTATCTGCAGCACTTTTTCCTGCCGCAACAGTGTAAGCATTGAGCCAATCAGCCGCGGGTAGCTCATCGTGGCAGTGACGGCTGGCAGAGTGGGGAGCCTCCACCACAGCGGTAACGCAATGATGAGCATCAGCGCGGCGGCACACAGATAAACCCCGCGCCAGCCCGCGATATCGCTGATGCCGCCAGCAAAGACGCGCGCGAGCAGCAGACCCATGAACACGCCGCCCTGCGCTGCGCCGACAACGCGGCCTTGTTCATGCGGCGACGCGGCGCTGGCGGCGTAGGCAATCAGCCCCTGTGTCATGGCCGTACCCAGCATACCGGTCGCAAGCATACCGAAAAGCAGCGCCGAGGGGGACTGTGCCAGGCTGACGGAAACCAGCGCAACCACCAGAGCAATCAGCTGTATTGCCATTAGCCCTCGACGATCCACTTTGTCACCCAGAGGAACCACAAGCAAAAGAGCCAGCGCGCAGCCAATTTGTGTCGCGGTCACCACGCCACCCACGGCCGCATGGCTGATGCCGAAATCGTTCGCCAGCGCGTCAAGCAAAGGCTGGGCGTAATAGACATTTGCCACGCTTAAGCCGCTGGCGGTGGCGAACAGCCAGACCATGCTGCGTGGCATGTCGGCTGAAAGAGGGGCTGATGTCACTGACATGTTTAACATTCCTCGCCTGAGATAACCTGGTTTTAAAATGAAACTTGTTGAATGCTAGGCTATGTGGTTTTAAAATGCAACTGGTTGCGGGGTGGCCTTTGCGAGGAAAATACAAGATGTCCCAAAAGACGGTTAAAGCGGAATATTGTCCCGTTGCCCGCAGCGTCGAGGCGATCGGGGATCGCTGGTCGCTGCTTATCGTGCGCAATGCGTTTGACGGTATGACGCGCTTCGGGGATTTTCAGCGTAGCCTCGGGGTAGCGCGCAACATCCTTTCTGACCGGCTTCGCAAGCTTGTAGATGCGGACATCCTGACGTTACAGGGGGCATCAGACGGCACGGCGTATCAGGAATATGTCCTGACCGACAAAGGTGAGAGCCTTTTCCCCGTGGTCGTGGCGCTGCGTCAGTGGGGAGAACAGCATCTGTTTGCGCAGGGCGAGCGCCACTCGCTGTTGGTCGACAGGCGAACGGGCAAACCGGTTCCCTTTATGGCGCCAGCAGCGCAGGACGGCACTGTGCTGCTGCCTGGGGATACGGAAGTGCAGAAAGTTGAATAAGCCGCCGCTGTTGTTAATTGCTCCTGATCGCCTGCTCAATCGTGCGGGCAACGATCTGCGGCTGGCTGACCATCGACACGTGGCTCGCGGCCACCTCTGCGGTTTTCGCATGGATCGTCTTTGCCATCGCACGCTCAAGATCGGGGTTGATCATTCGGTCATTCTTGCTGATCACAAACCAGCTCGGTTTATCATGCCACGCCGCGTGGGCGACCTTTTCACCAAACGCCTCGGTCTTAATCGGCCCCTGCGTCGCTGCAATCGTGTTTTGAATGTCTGGCGTCACATCCGGCGCGAAATCCTTCCTGACGGCGTCCGTTGGCAGATATAAATAGCCGTCCGCCGTTTTGGCAATGCCCGCGCTGCCCGGCGGCGCAGGGAATCTTTCTGCCAGATCCGCCGTCGACTGACCGGAATCCGGCGCGAACGCCGCCACATACACCAGTGATTTTACTCGCGCATCGTTGCCTGCCTCGCTAATCACGGTGCCGCCCCAGGAGTGACCCACCAGTACGACATCCCCCTGGGCGCGTTCGATGGCTCGTCGCGTGGCGGCAACATCATCTTTTAGCGACGTGAGCGGTAGCTGGACGGCAATGACCTCTGCGTGCTGTTTCTGCAACAGGGTAATGACCTTATTCCAGCTGCTGCCGTCGGCAAATGCGCCGTGTACCAGCACGACGCTGGTTTTGCTCTGTGCAAAGGCGCTGGCGGAAAGCGCCAGCAGGCCTGCCGTCAGTACAGACAGTGCTTTCATTTTCAGATTCCTTAAAAATGGTGGACCGCCGCGTGGGGCGGTACGGTGAATTCAAGGGTTTTGTGATCGAGCGGCTTATGCGTCGGGCCGGCCAGAATAATGGTCACCTTGTGTTTCCCTGCGGGCAGCCCCACCAGGATCACCGGCTCTCCGCTGGCGTCAGCCCAGTGCCACGGCGCGTCATCCACCACCACGTGAATGTGCCCAATGCGCGGGGTGACCTTGAGCGCGTCGGGGCCGAATACCGGTTCGATGCGAAGGTTTTCGGCACGGTACTGGATAAACACCGCGCCTTTGCTCAGCGGCCCGGCAAGCGGCGGATCGACGATCAGCTTTGCGGGCGGCTGCGGCTGCGCCAACGGGGCAACGGCGGCGGGGCCGTTAACGTCAGCGGCGCTCAGATTGTCCAGCGGTGTGGCCTGGACACGTGCTACAGATGTCAGGACAAGCAGGGGGAAAAGTACATAGCGACGAATCATTGCTCTCTCTCCTCATCGGTTCTCAATGGCGACAGGGAAAGAAAACCATTTTTATGTATCGGAGATATTTGCCGGAGGGGGCGTTTTGTACCCGTTTGTCACCGTGGCCCGTGGGATACAGTGCGATACACTTTGCCTGCCGGGACGGCGCACAATGGCTATCGCCAGCCCGGCAATCACCAGCGTCAGCCCGGTTGAAACCCACATTGCACCCGCGATCCCCAGCGTTTTGTTCAGCCACGCATAGGCAAACGGCGAGGCTGCCGCCATCAGCTGGCCGGGGATAAGCAGCGTGCCGGTGCGGCGGGCATAGCTTTCCGCGCTGAACAGTTCCAGCGGCAGCGTGGCTTTCACGATGGTGACCAGCCCGTTCATGGCGCCATAGCCCAGCACAAACCCGGCCGCACAGCATACAAACAGAGCGCTGCTCAACCCCAGAAGAAAGCAGAGCGGCATGGCGAGCGCGGTAAAAAGCGTGAGTTTGAAGGGGGTTAAACGGGCACCCGCCAGCACTTCCAGCGAGCGAGCAGCCGTCTGGCCGATCCCCCACAGCATGCCGATGGCGACCGGCAGGCCGAAGTGGGCAATAAACTCCGGCAGATGGGTGGAGGTGCCGTTAGAGACAAAGGTGATGAGGGCAATGAAGGCGGCATAAAGCCAGCCGTTGCGCCGTTCGTTGTTCAGGGGCGGCGCGGCGACCTGTGTCGTCACCGTCAGCCGCTGACGGGGGAGCGTTCTTATCAGCGTCGCGCTCAGCAGACCGAAGAGAGCATAGACGCGCAGCGCCCCCTGCCAGCTCATCACCTGAAGCAGAGCATCGCCCAGTGGCCAGAAGACGGCGGAGGCCAGCCCGCCCGCCAGCGTGACGCGTGAGATCGTTCTTCGCGCCTGCTGTCCGTAAAGATTCACCAGCGCGGCGAATAGCGCATCGTACAGCGACAGGCGCATTCCTACGCCGGTGACCAGCCAGGCGCAGTACCAGCCAAATAGCGTCTGGGTATACGCCATCCCTGCGCAGCTTGCGGCGATCAGCAGCGTGCCGCTCATCACCACCGTCTGGCCGCCAAAGCGTGCCAGCAGGTGGGCCACAAACGGCGAAACCGCCGCCATCACCAGCATCGCCAGCGTCAGGCCGAGGTAAATCTGCGGTGACGACCATCCCCGGTCGGCTGAAATGGCCAGCGCAAGGGTGCCGGGCATATAAAACGAGATCCCCCAGTTGATGAGTTGATTACATCCCGCCATGAGAGCGAGGCGGCGTGGCAGGGCAGGTGTTTCCATTATTTTTCATTCCGTTATGCAGTTGTCCTGAGCATAACGGGCGCGGTATTGTGCTGGCAGGGCCGTAACCTTATGCGCGGTATAAGAGAAACTTTGAATGACGACGCTTAATCTGGGCTATCTCGCCACCTTCCGTCTGGTGATCCAGCGCGGCAGCTTTTCAGCGGCAGCGGACGTGCTGGGCATTTCACAGCCCGCCGTCAGCCTGCAAATACGCCAGCTGGAGCAGTTTCTGCAAACGCGGCTGGTAGAGCGTACCGGGCGGGGGATTAAGGCGACGGCTGCCGGGCAGGCTTTGCTGACGCATGGGGAGCGTATTCAGCAGGCGGTGGATGACGCCATCCGATCCGTGAGTGCGTTCAGTCACGACGTGAGCGGCACCATTACGCTTGGCACGGGGGCAACGGCCTGCATCCATCTTCTCCCGCCCCTGCTGGAGCAGTTGCGCCGCGACTATCCGCTCCTGAGCGTGGGGGTGACAACGGGCAACACCCTCGACATCGTCAGGGCCATCGAAGAGAACCGTCTCGATGTGGGGCTGGTCACGCTGCCGGTGAGCGGCAGAGCGCTGGACGTCATGCCGGTGATGGACGAAGAGTTTGTGTTTATCGCCTCGCGGGAGCAGCAGGATGTTTTCCGGGATTTCACGCCGGAGGCGCTGCACGCTCATCCACTGATTGCCTTTGAATCAGGCAGCGGGACCCGGGCGCTGATCGATGGCTGGTTTGCAGCCAGTGGATTAGCAATCGCGCCGGTGATGCAGCTTGGCAGCATCGAGGCGATCAAACGCATGGTTCGCGCGGGGCTGGGCTACAGTATTGTGCCGCGCATGGCGGTCGAACAGGATGTCGATCGTGAAGGGCTATGCGTGATGTCGCTGACGCCCATGCTGCAGCGGCAGTTGGCCGTTGTGATGCGACAGGACAAAATCCTCAGCAAAGGGATCGCGGCCCTTATTCGGCTCGTGCAATATCCTTCGGCGGTTTAGCGGTCAGCGGTGTCGACGGTCAGGCTGGATTGCTGTGACTGGGTTTTATCCTGATGGTGGTACCAGGCGCCAATCGAAGAGTAAACGAAGCGGCCAAAGAAAAACAGGAAGCTGATGAGCAGTATGATGCGGGTCATTCGGGTGTTAAATCGATGTCGTTTGCGCATACGCGTGACCTGACTCACTCTGTTTTTCCTGGGTAAGCCCTTTTGGGCGATGAGGATATTAAGGCACAGCGGGAAGATGGGGTCAATTCTGTGATGTGTAAATAACCGTCAATGTTTACATTAATTAATGTTATTGAGATTAATTAATACATTTACCATATTGATAATATGAAGAAAATAATTGTAGAAAAACGTCGCAAAACGTTATTTGCGTAAAGTAGTTTGATTTATGTCAACGGATTCCTGGCCCTGATATTTAAAATCCTTCCTCCACACTGTTCGCCCGGCACGCTGCCGGGCGGGACGTACGTCAGGTCGGATGCCTGTCTTTATTTCCCTCTGGAGCGATAGGGGTTTAACCGGGCATCTATGAACATTCTCGCTTTCCTGAAAAAAAATGAAAACCGCTGGTGGGCATTGCCGCTTATTTTACCGGTGGTTTTACTTCCCGTGCTGAGCATTGCGAATACGCTCACGCAGCTGGGCGACGGCATTGTGGCACTCTATTATTTACCCCTCTCATTTTTGCTTTCGCTGATGATGTTCTTTGGTCTGGAAGCGCTGCCCGGGATCGTATTGTCACTGTTTATCCGCTATTACCCCTCGGTCGGGATGTTTGAAACCGTCGCCGGCGTGCTCCATTTTATCGTCCCTTTAGTGCTCAGCTGGGGCGGCTACCGGGTGTTTGCGCCCAGACGGAATATGACCGCGTACGGCGACATCCGGCTGATGGCGCAGCGTATCTTCTGGCAGGCCTTCTGCCCCGCGACGCTGTTTCTGTTGCTGTTTCAGTTTGCGGTGTATTTAGGCGTGTATGAGAGCCGCCAGAGCCTGGCGGGATTAAACCCTCTTAATATTCGCACGCTCATCAACTACCAGGCGCTGCTGGTCAGCGGACTGACGGGCGTGCCGCTGAGCTATCTGCTGATCCGCCTGATTCGTCATCCGCGCTATCTTAAAAGCCTTATCTCGCAGGTCCGTTCCCAGATAGACAAAAAGGTGACGATCGTTGAGTTTCTGGTGTGGGCAATCGCGCTTGGCGGGCTGCTTTCGCTGCTGCTGCTCCCGATGAATGAAAACAGCTCCATTTTTACCACCAACTACACCCTGTCGCTGCTGATGCCGGTGATGCTCTGGGGCGCGATGCGTTTTGGCTATAAGCTGGTGTCGCTGATCTGGATACCGGTGCTGCTGGTGTCTATTCACTATTTTTACCACTATATCCCGGTGAACCAGGGGGATGACATTCAGCTGGCGATCACCTCTTCCAGTTACCTGGTCTTCTCGTTTGTGGTGATTTATATGTCGATGCTGGCGACCCGGCAGCGCGCGGTGAACAAACGCTCCCGCAGGCTGGCGCTACTCGACCCGGTCGTCCATATGCCTAACCTGCGGGCGCTGTCGCGCGATCTGGCGAAAAATCCGTGGTCGGCTCTCTGCCTGCTGCGCATTCCGGAGCTGGAAATTCTGGGCCGAAATTACGGCGTGTTGCTGCGCATTCAGTACAAACAGCAGCTGGCGCAGTGGGTGAATGGCACGCTCCAGCCCAATGAGCAGGTGTATCACCTGACCGGGTACGATATGGCGGTACGACTCAATGCGGAATCACACCAGCAGCGGATTGAAGCCCTGGACGAGCATATCAAACAGTTTCGCTTTGTCTGGGACGGGATGCCGCTGCAGCCGCAGGTGGGCGTGAGCTATTGCTATGTCCGCTCCCCGGTTAACCATCTTTATCTGGTGCTGGGCGAACTGGGCGTGGTTGCCGATCTGTCGCTCTCCTCCAACCATCCGGAAAATCTTCAGCAGCGTGGGGCCATCCATTTGCAGCGCAGCCTGAAGGATAAAGTCGCGATGATGAGCCGCCTGCAAAAGGCACTCGATAACGACGAATTCGCCCTGCTGGTTCAACCCGTTCGCGGCCTGCGTGGCGATCGCTATCACGAAGTTCTGCTGCGGATGCCGGATATCAACGGGCTATTGATCTCCCCCGACCAATTCCTGCCCGTCGCGCAGGAGTTTGGTCTCTCCTCGCGGGTGGATTTGTGGGTGCTGGAGCATACCCTGCGCTTCCTTGCTGCGCATCGCGAAACACTTCCCGGTCAGCGCTTTGCCATTAATCTGGCCCCGTCGACCGTGTGTCGGGTACAGTTCCCGCTTGAGGTAAGTCGCCTGCTGGCAAAATACGCCATTGAGCCGTGGCAGCTGATTTTTGAGGTGACGGAGTGCAGCACCTTCGGCAGCGGGGAGCAGGCGCTACATATTCTCCAGCAGCTGCAGAAAATGGGGGTACGCATTGCGATTGATGATTTTGGTACCGGGTATGCGAGCTATGCGCGGCTGAAAAGCGTGGATGCCGACATTCTCAAGATTGACGGCAGCTTTATCCGCAATATCGTCAATAACAGCCTGGATTATCAGATCGTAGCGTCTATCTGCCATCTGGCGCGCATGAAGAAGATGCTGGTGGTGGCTGAGTACGTCGAGACGGAAGAGATACGTAGCGCGGTTCACGCGCTAGGTATCGATTATGTGCAGGGCTATCTGATTGGCAGGCCGGCACCGCTTGAGTCACTGCTGGAAGCTGAGACGTCCTGCGCGGACACCTGAGCCGTTACGCGGCGACGTCGGCGCTCTCTTCTTCAATTTTGAGCAGCCAGCCGGTGACCGCTTCCCAGTATTGCTGCTCTTTTTCCAGGTCCAGCAGGACCAGCGCATTCTGGCTGAACCAGTCGTGCGGGAAGCTCAGCGTCCAGTGATGATCGTCAGTTTTAAGCTTCAGCGTGGGCGGCGTGGTGGTGGCCTGGCGCTGGTTATTGAGCAGCACGCCCAGGCGCAGCAGCTGAATAAGCGGCAGGAACTGCTTCTTCTTGAACAGCGTGAAGCGCGGCAGATCGTCGAGCTTGATGGCTTTGCGGTGATAACGCACCAGGGTCGCCATCATGGTTTGCTGTTCCTGGTTGAAGCCAGGCAGATCGCTGTTTTGCAGAATGTAGGCCGAATGGCGATGCATCCCGCTGTGGTTGATGTTCAGCCCCACCTCGTGCAGCATCGCGGCCCATTTTAACAGCGCAGCAAGCTGCGGGTGTGCGAGCTTCGGATTCTGTTCTTCCCACTGTTCGTACATCTGCACCGTGGTGTCCAGCACGCGCTTCGCCTGCTCGCGGTCGATGTTGTACTGGTTGGCCAGGCTTTGCGCGGTACGGCTGCGAATATCCTGATGGCGGAAGCGGCCTTCCATTTCGTACAGCACGCCTTCGCGCAGCGCGCCGTCGGAAAGGCGCAGCTCTTTAATGGCGAGGGCATCAAACACGCCGCAGAGAATAGCCAGCCCCGGCACGAAGACCGCCTTACGCTCGTCGGAAAGACCCGGCAGGCTTAAGGCGTCAAAACTTTTATGCTTCAGCACTTCTTCGGTCAGCAATGTCAGGCGTTCAGGCGTGATAAACCCGTCTTTTTCACCCATCGCCAGCAGCACCTCATGCGCCGCTTTGATGGTGCCTGACGCGCCCAGCGCCACGTTCCAGCCCTGAATTCGGTACTGCCAGGCCAGGTTTTCCAGCTTCTGGACGGCCGCCATACGCGCACGCTGGAAGTTCTCGCGGGTGATGGTGCCGCCCGGGAAATACATCTGCGCGAAGCTGACGCAGCCCATACGGCGGCTTTCCACCAGGCGAGGCTCAAAGTCTTCGCCGATCACCAGCTCCGTTGAGCCGCCGCCGATATCGATAACCAGCTTGCGCCCTTTTTCCGGCTGGGTGTGCTCAACGCCCATGAAAATCAGACGCGCTTCCTCGTTGCCGGAGATGATCTCAATCGGGTAGGGGATCACTTTTTCAGCTCGCTTGAGGAACTCCGGCGCGTTTAGCGCCTGGCGCAGGGTGTGGGTGCCCACGATGCACACGCTGGAGGGCGAGAAGCCCTGCAGGCGTTCAGCAAACAGCGACAGGCAGTTTAACCCACGCTCCATTGCCTCTTCGCTGAGCATACTGCGTTCATCAAGGCCATCCGCCAGGTGTACCCGCTGCTTCAGACGACCGATGATCTGCAGCGCGCCATCCACCTCACGGGCGATGACCATGTGGAAACTGTTAGAGCCAAGATCGACCGCGGCGAATTCCTGCGGGCGTGGGGTCTTATCATTTATCGGCATAGGTTAATCGGGTTGCTCGAGTGATTTGATATAGTCGTAAATCGCCAGTTGCGACCGCACTTTGCGGCGGTTGCCGCGCGGCACATAGCGGTTACTGAGTTCTTTGTCGATATAGCGTGCTTTCACGGTATCGCTGAACAGAATCTCGATGATGTCGAGGATCTGCTGCTTCAGGCGCGGATCCAGCAGCGGTGCCGCGACTTCAATTCGGTAGTCAATATTGCGCGTCATCCAGTCTGCCGATGAGAGATAGACCTGTTTATCACCCGCATTATCGAAAATATAGACGCGATCGTGTTCCAGGTAGCGGTCAACAATGCTGATCACGCGAATATTGTCGCTGATGCCTTCCAGTTCCGGGATCAGCGAGCACATGCCGCGGATCAGCAGATTAACCGGCACGCCGGAGCTGGACGCGGCGTACAGCCTGTCCACCAGCCCTTTATCAACCAGGTTGTTAAGCTTCAGCGTGATGCCGGACGACAGCCCTTTCTGGGCATTGGCGATCTCTTTATCGATCATATCGTACAGCAGACGGCGCGAGTTCTGCGGCGAGACCAGCAGATAGTCAAAGTTCACCGGACGGTACGGATTCTCAATAAAGTTAAAGACCCGGCGCACTTCGTTAGTGATGCGGGCATCGGCGGTCAGCAGCGAATAGTCGGTATAGATTCGCGCCGTTTTCTCGTTAAAGTTCCCGGTACCGATGTGGGCGTAGCGCACTACCTCGTCGCCCTCTTTACGGGAGATGAGGAACAGCTTGGCGTGAATTTTTAGCCCCGGCGCGGAGAAGATGACGTGCACACCGGCTTCCGTCAGACGACGCGCCCAGTGAATGTTCGCCTCTTCGTCGAAGCGCGCCTGCAGCTCAACCACCACGGTGACTTTTTTGGCGTTGTGCGCCGCATGGATCATCGCGTCGATGATGCGGGAATCTTTTGCCACGCGGTAGATGTTGATTTTGATCGCCAGCACGCTCGGGTCGAACGAGGCCTGACGCAGCAGTTCCAGCACGTGCTCAAAGGTGTGATACGGATAGTAGAGCAGGACATCGCGTTCGCGGATGGCGTCGAATCCGTTGCGGAATTTATCGAACCACAGATGGCGCAGGCGCGGCAGCGGCTTGTTCACAAGATTGGCTTTGCCGACGTTCGGGAAGCCAATAAAGTCTTTAAAGTTGTGGTAACGACCACCCGGTACGATGGAGTCATAGCGCGAAATGGTCAGTTTCTCGCGCAGCATCTCCACCATGGCGTCCGGCATATCGCGCTGATAGACAAAGCGCACCGGCTCGGCCGTCAGGCGCTGTTTCAGGCTGGACGACATCAGCTCCATCAGGCTGGCTTCCATCTCGTGCACCAGGTCATATTCGGCGTCACGGGTCATCTTCATCGAGTAGGCGTTTAACGCATCGTAATCGAAGAAGCCTTTGAAGATATCGTCCAGACAGTAGCGCAGGATGTTATCGAGCAGGATCATCGGCTTGCGTCTGCGCGGGGTTTCCGGCGGCAGGTTCACAAAGCGCGGCACCTTGTCGGACGGGATCTCCAGCAGCGCGTAACGGATGGATTCACCGCGAATAATTTCCACGGCCAGATAGGTGTAGTCATCTTTCAGGAACTGCACCAGATCGGTTTCGCGGTTGATGAGAATCGGGGTAATGTGCTGGCGCAGGTACTGTTTAAAATAGTGGCGCAGCCAGTTTTGTTGGTTAACGGAAAGCTGACGTTCGTTAATCAGGAAGATTTGATTACGCGCCATCTCCAGCAGCAGTTCGTTATACAGGCCGTCAAATTCCTGATCGGCTTTCAACACGCGGGACTGGATTTTGCCCAGCAGGTGCCGCGAGTGCGAGTTTAGGCCCTGTTCTTCGCTGATGATGATGCGTCTTTTCAGCTCGGCAAAGCGAACCTTGTAGAACTCATCCAGGTTGTTGGAATAGATGCCCAAAAAACGCATGCGCTCGATCAGCGGGTTACTTTTGTCTGCCGCTTCCTGGAGTACACGTTCGTTAAATGCTAACCAGCTTAGCTCTTTCTCGATATATAACTTTTCCTGACCCATTACAGCTCACACTCCAGTTCAATCACAGGACGTGGTAAATCCGTCTCGTCCTTATTATGGCGAGCATTTCCACGATATGTCCAACAGTGCCAGAAAAGTATGACAGTTATTTTTTTTGTTGGGGATTTTAGAGGGTTGGAGAAGGGGATATCGGGTAATGCAATGAACAGGTCGGGTAAGCGCAGCTGCGCTACCCGACATAACAAACTACTCTTCCGCCGCATGACCCTGCGGGGGTAACTTCACGCCGTCCAGCCAGGCTGCGCCGTCGCGCATTTCGAGACGCCCGTCGACAAACCAGCTTACCACCAGCGGGTAGATGGCATGCTCCTGGGTCTGCACGCGTTCGGTCACGTCTTCTTCGCTATCGCCGTCAAAGACCGGGACTTTTGCCTGCAGGATCACCGGACCGCCGTCCAGCTCGTCGGTAACGAAATGCACGGAGGTGCCGTGCTCCTCATCGCCGTTTTCCAGAACCTGACGATGGGTGTGCAGGCCGGGATATTTCGGCAGCAGGGAAGGGTGGATATTCAGCAGACGTCCGGCGAAGTGTTCTACAAAAGCCGGGCTCAGAATACGCATATAGCCCGCCAGTACGACCACGTCCGGCGCGTAGGCATCAATCTCATGCACCAGCTCGCGGTCAAAGGCTTCACGCCCGGCGAACTGGCTGGCTTCCAGCGCGTGCGCAGGGATGTTCGCTTCCCGCGCGCGCTCAAGGCCGAACGCGTCGGCCTTGTTGCTGAAAACTGCCCGAATGGTGCCATTGATTTTCTTCTGTTTGCAGGCGTCAATTATCGCCTGCAAATTGCTTCCGTTGCCGGAAATGAGCACCACGATGTTTTTCATTCAATGACCACACGCTGTTCGGAATCGGAGGCTTTAATCGTACCGATTTTCCACGCGTTTTCACCTTTTTCAGTCAGCAGCTTGACCGCTTTATCCGCTTCGCTTGCCGGCAGGGCGATAACCATGCCCACGCCGCAGTTAAAGGTGCGGTACATTTCGTGGGAGCTCACGTTGCCTGCGGTCTGCAGCCAGTTAAACACGGCTGGCCACTGCCATGAGGATTCGTCGATCACCGCCTGGGTGTTGTCCGGCAGGACGCGCGGGATGTTTTCCCAGAAGCCGCCGCCGGTCAGGTGAGCGATAGCGTGAACGTCGACGTTCTCGATAAGCTCAAGCACGTTTTTCACGTAGATGCGGGTCGGGGCCAGCAGATGGTCAGCCAGCGGTTTACCGTCAAGTTCGGTCGTCAGCGGGTCACAGCCGCTCACTTCGATGATTTTACGCACCAGGGAGTAGCCGTTGGAGTGCGGGCCGCTGGAGGCCAGCGCGATCAGCACATCGCCATCGGCCACTTTGCTGCCGTCGATAATTTCTGATTTTTCTACTACACCGACGCAGAAGCCCGCGACGTCATAATCTTCGCCGTGATACATGCCCGGCATTTCCGCGGTTTCACCGCCAACCAGCGCACAGCCAGACTGCAGGCACCCTTCGGCGATACCGTTGATCACGCTTGCCGCGGTATCTACGTCCAGTTTGCCGGTCGCGTAGTAATCGAGGAAGAACAGCGGCTCTGCGCCCTGAACCACCAGGTCATTCACGCACATCGCGACCAGATCGATACCGATCGTGTCGTGACGCTTTAAATCCATCGCCAGGCGCAGTTTAGTGCCTACACCGTCAGTTCCCGAGACCAGAACAGGTTCACGATATTTTTGCGGCAGCGCGCACAGTGCGCCGAATCCACCCAGACCACCCATCACTTCCGGGCGGCGGGTTTTTTTCACCACACCTTTGATTCGGTCAACCAGCGCATTACCTGCGTCAATATCAACACCGGCATCTTTGTAGCTGAGAGAAGTTTTGTTGGTCACGGCTTAAATCCCCACGCGATTGCATAGCTAGTAAGAAAAATCGGCGCAATTCTAACAGTCCAGGCAAACGTTTGCGAGCCTATTCTGGACGTAGGGATCTTTTTTTACGCGCAGCCTGCCAGTGCGCCCAAACTTGCGTCTGTTCACGAAAATGAAACCGGTTTCGGCATTCTCCTTGCAACCCGAAACGGCTTTGCACATCATTCAACTGAAACCGGTTTCTGTAATTGTTTTTGCAGAAAATAACGCAGAATGAGGGAAAGTGAATGTCAGGATTTAAAGCAGATTTTCTGTGGGGCGGTGCGGTTGCGGCGCACCAGCTCGAAGGCGGCTGGAAAGAGGGCGGCAAGGGGGTGAGTGTGGCCGATGTGATGACCGCAGGCGCGCACGGCGTGCCGCGTGAAATCACCAACGGCGTGCTGGACGGGAAAAACTACCCTAACCATGAAGCCATCGATTTCTACCACCGCTATAAAGAAGACATCAAACTCTTTGCCGAGATGGGGTTCAAATGCTTCCGCACCTCTATTGCCTGGACGCGGATCTTCCCGAAAGGCGACGAGCTTGAGCCGAACGAGGCAGGCCTGAAATTCTATGACGACCTGTTCGACGAGTGCCTGAAGCACGGCATCGAACCGGTTATTACCCTGTCTCACTTCGAGATGCCGTTCCATCTGGTCACGGAATACGGCGGCTGGCGCAACCGTAAGCTGATCGACTTCTTCGTTCGTTTTGCAAAAGTGGTTTTCCAGCGCTATCAGCACAAGGTTAAGTACTGGATGACCTTTAACGAGATCAACAACCAGGCCAACTTCCACGAAGACTTTGCCCCATTCACCAACTCGGGGCTGAAGTACGCGCCGGGCGAAGATCGCGAGCCGGTAATGTTCCAGGCCGCGCACTATGAGCTGGTGGCCAGCGCGCTGGCGGTGAAGGCGGGGCGCGAGATTAACCCGTCCCTGCAGATCGGCTGCATGATTGCCATGTGTCCTATCTATCCACTGACCTGCGCGCCGGACGATATGATGATGGCGATGAACGCCATGCACCGCCGCTACTGGTTCACCGACGTGCACGTGCGTGGCAAGTACCCGCAGCATCTGCTCAACTACTTCGAACGTCGCGGCTTCGCGCTGGATATTACCGAAGAAGATAAAGCGGCGCTGACGCAGGGCTGCGTGGACTACATCGGGTTTAGCTATTATATGTCCTTCGCCACCAAGGCGACGGCGGACAACCCGCAGTTGGATTACGACGAGAGCAAGAGCCTGGTCTCTAACCCGTACGTGCAGAAATCCGACTGGGGCTGGCAGATTGACCCGGTGGGGCTGCGCTACTCCCTCAACTGGTTCTGGGATCACTACCAGCTGCCGCTGTTTATCGTTGAGAACGGCTTTGGCGCAATCGACGTGCAGGAGAGTGACGGCACGGTGAACGACCAGTACCGCATTGACTACCTGGCCGCCCACATCAGCGAGATGAAAAAAGCGGTGGTGGAAGATGGCGTAGACCTGATGGGCTATACCCCGTGGGGCTGTATCGACCTGGTGTCTGCCGGTACGGGCGAAATGAAAAAACGCTACGGCTTTATCTTTGTCGATAAAGACAACGAAGGCAACGGCACGCTGAACCGCAGCAAGAAGAAGTCGTTCGACTGGTATAAGCAGGTGATTGCGAGCAACGGGGATAACCTGTAATTGTCGGGTGGCGCTAACGCTTACCCGACCTACAATACACGTAGGCCCGCGTAAGCGCAGCGCCACCGGGCAGAACCCGCACCCAAGCCGGAACTCAGCCTCCGGCTTTTTTGTCTTTGCTTGATCCCTGTCAAGCAACATGGGTATGGCCTAATCCGAAAAAAGCGGTATAATCCCGCGATTTTTTTGCGGATGCCATTCAGAGGAGAAAGAGAATGAAGATTGTGGAAGTGAAACACCCACTCGTTAAACACAAGTTGGGCCTGATGCGTGAGCATGACATCAGCACGAAGCGTTTTCGTGAACTGGCCTCTGAAGTCGGCAGCCTGCTGACCTACGAAGCGACCTCCGATCTGGAAACGGAAAAAGTCACCATCGAAGGCTGGAACGGCCCGGTGCAGGTTGAGCAGATCAAAGGTAAGAAAATTACCGTTGTGCCAATCCTGCGTGCCGGTCTCGGCATGATGGAAGGCGTGCTGGAGCACGTGCCAAGCGCGCGCATTAGCGTGGTCGGGATCTACCGTAACGAAGAAACCCTCGAGCCGGTTCCTTACTTCCAGAAGCTGGTGTCCAACATCGACGAGCGTATGGCGCTGGTGGTTGACCCGATGCTGGCAACCGGCGGTTCAATGATTGCCACCATCGACCTGCTGAAAAAAGCGGGCTGCAGCAGCATTAAAGTGCTGGTGCTGGTTGCGGCACCGGAAGGGATCGCGGCGCTGGAAAAAGCGCACCCGGACGTTGAGCTGTATACCGCCTCTATCGACCAGGGCCTGAACGAGCACGGGTACATCATCCCGGGGCTCGGCGATGCCGGCGATAAGATCTTTGGTACGAAATAATCGAATAACGATAAATAAGCCGACTTTGATAGTCGGCTTTTTTTTGAATAAAACACCAACAACGATACTACTCAGAGGAAAACACTATGACGCGCCGTGCTATCGGGGTGAGTGAAAGACCGCCGCTTTTACAGACTATCCCGCTTAGTTTGCAGCACCTGTTCGCCATGTTTGGCGCAACCGTGCTGGTGCCAATCCTGTTCCACATTAACCCGGCTACCGTGCTGCTGTTCAACGGCATCGGTACGCTGCTGTACCTCTTCATCTGTAAAGGCAAAATTCCGGCGTATCTCGGGTCGAGCTTCGCCTTTATCTCTCCGGTGTTATTGTTGCTGCCGCTGGGTTATGAGGTCGCGCTGGGCGGCTTTATCATGTGTGGCGTGCTGTTCTGCCTGGTCTCCTTCATTGTGAAGAAAGCCGGTACCGGCTGGCTGGACGTGATGTTCCCACCTGCGGCGATGGGCGCCATCGTGGCCGTCATCGGTCTTGAGCTGGCGGGCGTCGCGGCGAATATGGCCGGCCTGCTGCCTGCTGACGGCCAGTCACCGGATTCCAAAACCATTATCATCTCGCTGGTGACCCTGGGCGTAACGGTGTTTGGTTCCGTGCTGTTCCGCGGCTTTATGGCGATTATCCCGATCCTGATCGGCGTGCTGGCGGGCTACGCGCTCTCCTTCGTGATGGGCGTGGTGGACACCACTCCGATTGCCGAGGCGCACTGGTTTGCCCTGCCAACCTTCTATACGCCACGCTTCGAATGGTTTGCGATTTTCACCATTCTGCCTGCGGCGCTGGTGGTGATTGCGGAGCACGTCGGCCACCTGGTGGTAACGGCGAACATCGTTAAGCGCGATTTAATCCGCGACCCGGGTCTGCACCGCTCCATGTTTGCGAACGGTTTCTCCACCATCATCTCCGGTTTCTTTGGTTCTACGCCAAACACCACCTACGGTGAAAACATCGGCGTGATGGCGATTACCCGCGTCTACAGCACCTGGGTTATCGGCGGCGCGGCGATCATCGCCATTCTGCTCTCCTGCGTCGGTAAGCTGGCGGCAGCGATTCAGATCATCCCGGTTCCGGTGATGGGCGGCGTTTCTCTGCTGCTGTACGGCGTGATCGGTGCCTCCGGTATTCGCGTGCTGATTGAATCCAAAGTGGATTACAGCAAGGCGCAGAACCTGATCCTGACCTCGGTGATCCTGATTATCGGCGTGAGCGGCGCGAAGGTGCACATTGGTGCGGCCGAGCTGAAAGGCATGGCGCTGGCGACCATCGTCGGCGTGGGCCTGAGCCTGATTTTCAAGCTGATCTCCGTGATCCGTCCGGAAGAGGTGGTGCTGGACGCTGACGAAAACGAAAAAGCGTCACACTGATCCTATAACCGGGTGGACGATCCGCCCGGTTCTCTCCTTGCAGGTTCCGTGTTAAACTCCATGCCGATTTTATGTAAGATCTGGTTGAGGTACTTCTGAACGGACCGGCACAGCTCTCTCTGCCACTCTATCTCCCTGACGACGAAACTTTCGCGAGTTTCTGGCCGGGTGATAACCCCTCTTTACTGGCTGCACTGCAAAACGTGCTGCGCCAGGAACACAGCGGATACATCTATATCTGGTCACGCGAAGGCGCGGGGCGCAGCCACCTGCTGCATGCCGCCTGCGCGGAGCTTTCGGCGCGCGGCGATGCGGTAGGCTACGTGCCGCTGGATAAACGTACCTGGTTCGTGCCTGAGGTGCTTGAGGGAATGGAACATCTCTCGCTGGTGTGCATTGATAATATCGAATGCGTGGCGGGGGATGAGCCGTGGGAAATGGCGATCTTTAACCTCTACAACCGCATTCTGGAATCGGGGAAAACACGGCTGCTGATCACCGGCGATCGTCCGCCTCGCCAGCTGAATCTGGGACTGCCGGATCTGGCGTCTCGCCTGGACTGGGGGCAAATCTACAAGCTTCAGCCGCTGTCGGATGAAGATAAGCTTCAGGCGTTACAGCTGCGTGCGAAGCAGCGCGGGTTTGAGCTGCCGGAAGACGTGGGCCGTTTCCTGCTTAAACGACTGGATCGCGAAATGCGCACGCTGTTTGATACGCTCGATCAGCTCGATCGCGCCTCCATTACCGCCCAGCGCAAGCTGACCATCCCGTTTGTTAAAGATATTCTCAAGCTTTGAATTTGCTCGCCCGGTGTCGGCTTCGCCTTACCGGGCCTACGAAAACCTGCCGCACTTTGTAGGCCGGGTAAGGCGCAGCCGCCACTCGGCTAAAGATCCCCCATTAGATGCTCAACCAGCAGTGGAATCGGTCTTCCCGATGCCACGCTTCGCCCACTTTCACGCCACAGCGCCGTACCGCTGATGTCCAGATGCGCCCACGGAATAGTTGGCGGGCAGAAGTGATGCAGCAGCCACGCCGCCGAGGCGCTGATCGCCGCATTGTTGGTCGGCGTGTTGCACAGATCGGCAATCGCGCTGTCGGTCTGCTTTTTCAGCCGCGCATCCAGCGGCAGGGACCACACTTCATCGCCGCTCTGCTTACCCGCCAGCGTCAGCGCCGCGCGCAGCGGTTCATCCTGCGTCATCAGCCCGCTCAGCTCATACCCCAGCGCCTTCACGACCGCACCGGTTAAGGTGGCCATATCAATGATATAGCGCGCCTGCGGATGGCGCTGGCTGGCCCAGGCGATGGCGTCCGCCAGCACCAGTCGGCCTTCGGCATCGGTGTTGTTGATTTCAACGGTGATCCCGTTGCAGGCCGTTGCTACCGTGCCGGGCTGCATGGCGTCCGGGCCGATGGCGTTTTCCGCCAGCGCCAGCACGCCCATGATGCGTACGGGCAGCGCCAGCTCTGCGACGGTCAGCATCAGGCCCAGCACGTTAGCCGCACCGCACATGTCGTATTTCATGGTGTACATGCCCGCGCCTTCCTTCAGCCACAGGCCACCGGTATCAAAGGTAATGCCTTTACCCACATAGCAGCGCACCGGGCCGTCGTTGACACCGTCATAGTGAATTGCCAGCAGGCGCGGCGGACAGGTCGCCCCTTTGCCGACGGCGTGCAGCAGCCCCAGACCGTGCTCGGCAATAGCCTTTTCATTCAGCACTTCGCACCGCAGGGCAGGGAAGGCGGCACAGAGTCTTTGCGCCTCTTCCACCACAAACTGCGGCGTGCAGCGGTCGGACGGGGTATCCGCCAGACGTCGCGCCGCGACCATGCCGTGGGCGATGGCCTGCTGCTGGCGGAAAATAACCGCCAGTCGCTCCTGCTGTTCGGGTAAGCAGAGCGCGGTGATGCGCTCAAGACGGACGCTGTCGCTGGTTTTCTTCAACTGCAAATCGCTTAGCCTGTGCGCCTGATTAAAGAGAAAACGCAGCACCTGCGCCAGCACCACATCGTCGATATCAGTCACGTCCAGTATCAGCTCGGGACTGACGGGCGAGGCCAGCAGCGGGCGCAGCGCCGTCAGTAATTCTTCGGTCAGGCTATCCTGCCAGAGCGCATCGGACAGCAGGGTGATCCGGGCAAACGGGGCGCAGCCAAAGCGGGTGTCAGCGATGCTGGCAGACTCGCGCATTTCCGCGACAAGCGCCGTTTCGGGCAAAAGCGTACAGGAGGCGGAGGCAATCAAATGGCTCTGCGGCTTCGCGTCGGAAAGCGCGGTGATAAACTGATACGTAATCATCATGACTCCTCAATCGGCGCGCGGATCCGCGCGGCATAGGCCTGCATCCACTCATCGTCTACCGCGTGATAATGCGTTTTCTCCCGCAGGCGTTCGGTACGAAAAACGGTGAGGGGCTGGCGAGCCGTCGCCACCACGAACGAAAAGGTTTTGATGTTGGTAGCGGCACCAAATTCGCCCCTGTTATTCATGCACACCACGGAGAGATCGCCCACGCGGCCAAAGCGCGACATCAGCTTGTCCTCCAGTTCGAACACCACCGAATCTGCTGCCTGCTGCGGCGTCATACCCTGCGCCATGCGGCGAACGATTTCGTAGCTGGTGCAGCCTTTCATCAGATCTTCACCGACGCCCGTGGCGGTTGCGGCGCCGGTTTCGCTGTCACAGTAAAAACCGGAGCCAATAATGGGCGAATCCCCGAGTCGACCGCGTTTTTTCATGAACAGGCCGCTGGTGGAGGTGGCGACGCTCATTGAGCCCTGTTTATCGAGGCCGATAATGCCGACGGTGTCATGTCCGTCGTAAGGGCTTAAGCCCTTATCCAGCGTTTCGCGGCAGCGTTTGCGGTAGTGCTGCATGGCGCGGTCGGTGAGCATGGTTTTGTCGGCAAAACCCTGGCTCAGCGCCCATTCCCTCGCGCCCTGGCCGACCAGCAGGCTGTTGTAGCGCTGGCGGCTTAACGCATGCGCCACGCGCACCGGGTTGGCGATATCCACCAGGTTGCCCACGGCACCAAACGCCAGCGTGTCGCCGTCCATGTAGGCGGCGTCCAGCTCCACCTCACCATTTTCGGTGGGCAGCCCGCCGTAGCCGACGGATTTATAAAACGGAAAGTCTTCGACGGCGGCGACGGCATCCACCACCGCTGCCGAGACCGGTTTCCCCGCAGCCAGTGCAGATGCAGACTCGGTGACGCCTTCAAGCGCCATTCGCCAGGTCGCGATAATTCCCCACATGCGTTACTCCTGTTTTGCAAGGGTGGTGTCGGTTTGCGTAACGGTGGCCATTTCCGCCGCGCGGTACTGTTTGTCCACGATACGCATAAAAGGCAGATACAGCATGGCGCCAATCAGCAGGTTGATAAGCTGCATCACGCTGCCGCTCAGGTGACCGGTGACGATAAAACCGCTGATGACCGGCGGCAGCGTCCAGGGAATAAACACCCCGGTGGTGACGGCAACCGCGCCAATCTTCATTGCCGCATACTGCACGGTGACCAGCACCAGCGGCACCAGGTTGAACGGGATAAGCATGATCGGGTTCATGATCACCGGCAGGCCAAACAGGATCGGTTCGTTGATGTTAAACACCGATGCCCCGGCGCCGAGGCGCGCCACTTCACGCATGTTTTTGCTGCGGGCGAAAATCAGCATTGCAATCACCAGCGACAGCGTGGCCCCCGCGCCGCCCATCCAGATCATGTCAAAAAACTGTTCGGTGATAATGTGCGGCGGCGTCGTGCCTGCCTGAATCGCGGCGATGTTGTCGGTCTGATTCTCCATCCACAGCGGTCGAATGATGCCGTTGATCATCGAGCCGGAGTTAATGCCCACTGACCACAGAATGGTGATGCTGAACACCGTCATCAGCGCGCCAAAGTAAGAGGTGCCGTAGTGGCGCACCGGCGTGGCGACCACTTCGTAAATAAACTGGTGGATGGTGTTGTAGTGGGTGTTTTCAAACACGATGCGGATACCCAGAACCAGAATCATCACCAGCAGGGCCGGGATCAGCGCGGCGAACGACTCCTGCACCGCCGGAGGCACGCCGTCCGGCATTTTGATCACCAGTTTTTTGCGCTTGAGCCAGCAGAACAGCTCCGTCCAGAGCAGGGAACCAATCATCGCCACGAACAGCCCTTTGCTGCCAATCCATTCCACCGGAATGACGGTAATACCGCCGTTCTCCGCCACTTTGATAAAGGGCGTCAGGATGAGAAAGGCGACCAGCGCCAGGATGCCGCAGGAGATGCGATCCTCGCCATAGTGTTCCGCCAGGCGGAAGGCGACCAGGAAGCTGATGAACAGCGACATGGTGGAGAACACCGCGTTGAACGGGATTTCGATAATGGCGCTCCAGCTCTCACCAAAGGCCTGAGACATAAACTGTTGATAGGCTTGATTCGGGAACGACGAGATCACCAGCAGAATAGAGCCGACGATGATAAACGGCATGAAGGAGACGTAGGCGCCGCGAATGGCCCCGAGATGCCGCTGCTGGGCCGTTTTGGCCGCCAGCGGCATCAGTTTTGCTTCAAGAAATCCCAGAACATTGTTCATTGTGAACTCCGTACAAGATTGAGGGGTGTTGTTTGTGTTATGTCTGAGGATTATCAGTGAAGCGTGGCGAGCGAAAGGTGAAATCGGTCACAAAGCAATCGCTGGTATAGTATAAATCTCACAAGATTGGTTCTGAGGATCCTGCGATGGAAATTAAACTGCATGCTAATGCCACCACGACGCCGCGCATCCGTCGCTATCTTCAGCAATCAGATAAAAGCGACAGGGAGCTGGCCGTTGAGCTGGGGATCTCGGTCACTACAGTCAGGCGCTGGCGTAACCGCGACCAGGTTTCGGATAACCACACGACGCCAAAAGTGATACACAAAGCATTGAGACAGGAGCAGGTTGCGCTGGTTAATGCCCTGCGGGATATCACGGGTGCCCCGCTGGACGAACTGCTGCAGATGGTCAATAACGGACTCGGGATCGCCGTATCCCGAGCGACCCTGAACCGCTACCTTAAACCGGCTTCGGTAAAGCAGAAGGGCGCGACGTTGCAGGGGAAAAAGGCGCTGAAGGCAGGCATCGTACCGCAAAAAATCCTGTTACATCATCAGCCTCTGTCTCTGCATATGGACGATGGCGGTGAACAGCACCTGCTCTGGGCGCGTGAGCCCGTGAGCGGCTGGTGCTCCGCCCGGCTGTACGCGGGCATTTCTCCACAGCTGCTGGTCCACTGGGTGAACGACGTGCTGGAAGCCTGTCCGGCTGATATTCAATCTATTGAGACTTTTGGTTTCGAGGTGAAGCTTGAGAAACGCAATACCGCCGTGACAGTGCATCCACAGCAATTCCCCGCCGTTCAGGTTGCTCTGCCGCTATGCGACATCATTCCACGTCTGAACAGTGAACCGGCAGGCGAGCTGCTGATCCAGCTGTGCGAATTTTACAACCGGGGAAAAACGCAGAAAAAGTTGGGAGAGAGTACGCCGCAGGCCTTTCTGGAAGCGCTGCGGCATAAGGACTAGAGGATCTCGAGCACGTCTTCCGGCGGGCGTCCAATGCGCGCCTGGCCGTTCGCCACCACAATCGGGCGCTCAATCAGCTTGGGATTTTCAACCATCGCCTGGACCAGCTCAGCCTCGGTGAGACGGTTGTCATCCAGGTTAAGCGACTTATACAGATCTTCTTTCTGGCGCATCAGTTCTCTTGCACTGCCCATTCCCAGCATGTGCAGCAGCTGGCGGAGGGTTTGCGCGTCAGGTGGGGTGTCAAGGTACAGCACCACCTCCGGCTCCACGCCGTTAGACTTCAGCAGGCTCAGGGTATCGCGGCTCTTGGAGCAGCGAGGGTTATGATAGATTTTTACGGCGTCTGTCATGACGTGAATTCTCCTTTATTACATCTTCTCGTACGGCTTAAAGCGCTGCTGCAGACCGCGTAGCTGATCGATACGCGCGTCGTAGCGAGCCTGCTGGAGGCTGCCGAGTTTGACCTGCGAGCTGGCACTGCTGAGCGCGGAAATCGCCTGATCGAGGCGGCCCACCAGGGCAAAACCTTCGGCACGCGCCGCCAGCTCCTGATCGCGGTTGCCGAGCTGGGCTTCCGCCTGAGCGAGCAGATCCCAGCCGTTTTGATCGTCTTTATTATTAAAGGTGTAGCGGTTGAGGATGGTCGCCGCCTCGCCGGGCTGGCCGCCCTGCAAGTAAGCGTTCGCCAGGTTAAGCTGCAGCACCGGGTTGGTACGGACGTCTTTCGCCCCTTTCAGGCGGTTAATCGCATCGGCAGGCTTCTTCTGCCCCAGATCGATATCCGTCGACAGATCGAGGTACCACGGGTTGTTCGGATCGGCTGCCAGAAGCGGCTGCAGCGCCTTACGCGCCTCGTCGTATTTGCTGGCTTCCATCGCCTGGAGCGCCTGACCATACTGCGCGGCGTTCTTCTCGCGCACGTTGCCTTTCGCCAGGGTATCCAGCAGGTCGCTGGTGAGCTGGTTACGCCCGGAATTGTACATCCCCAGCGTTCTCACTTTCGCCATGTAGAAATCCTGCGAAGACTGGACCACGACCGGGCGCATCTGGTTGGCACGGTTACGTGCGTCCGACAGACGGCTTTCCGGCAGCGGGTGGGTCAACAGAATTTCCGGCGGACGGGAAGAGTAACGCGCCTGATCGAGCAGTTTTTCGAGGAAGCTCGGCATGGCCTGCGGGTCAAAGCCCGAACGCTGCAGCACCTGAATCCCGATGCGGTCCGCTTCCTGCTCGTTTTGTTGGGTGAAGCTGATCATCCCCTGGCGCGTTCCCGCCAGCGTACCGGTCAGTGCTGCCATCCCGGCCTGCGGGCTGGCCATCGCCAGCAGAATAGAGCCCAGTGCACCCACCCAGGTGAGGGGGGCGTTACGTTTCTGGTCTTCCATCGCACGTGCGAGATGACGCTGGGTGACGTGCGAAATTTCGTGCGCCATTACCGAGGCCAGCTGGCTTTCGTTGTCAGAGTAACGGAATAACGCCGAATGCAGCACCACGTTACCGCCAAAGAAGGCGAAGGCGTTGATTTCGTCGTTATTGATTAAATAGAAATGGAAGGGGGTTTTTACCGAGTCGGCGTGCGAAACCAGACGCATCCCCAGCCCGTTAATGTACTGTACCAGCAAAGGGTCGTTAATCAGCGGGGCGCTGCCGCGCAGCTGGCGAACATAGTAATCCCCCATTTGCATCTCTTGCCCAATAGAGAGCGTGCTTCCTGCTGTGGTGCCCATGTCCGGCAATGTATCGGACGAGTCAGCAAAAGCGGGCAACACCTGACCGACCGTCACCGCGGCAATCAGTGTCGCAACCAGTGTTTTTCTCAACTGCCTGAACATAACCACTGTCCTGTATGTTGGATGTGCTAATTTGACCGATGAACCGGTATATCGTTCATCTCTGCTGCTCTGGGAGTGTAGCCGTGTTGTAGCATGAAGAAAATCCAATTCATCAGGCTTTTGCGGATTGTGATCGGGATACAAAAAGCGAAAGTCTTTTTTGTGACAGTTAGATACAATTCATCGTCTCACTCCCGCCATTCGATTCAGGGAAGGGTTGTATGCTCGAAATGTTAATGCAGTGGTACCGGCGTCGGTTCAGCGACCCGGAAGCCATTGCTTTGTTGGTTATTCTGGTTGCCGGGTTCGGTATTCTGTTCTTCTTCAGCGGCCTGCTCGCGCCCCTGCTGGTGGCGATTGTGCTGGCGTACCTGCTGGAGTGGCCAACGGTGCGCCTGGAGCACATCGGCTGTTCCCGTCGCTGGGCGACCAGCATCGTGCTGGTGCTGTTTGTCGGTATCCTGCTGTTAATGGCCTTTGTGGTGATGCCGGTTGCCTGGCAGCAGGGGATCTACCTTATTCGCGATATGCCCGGCATGCTGAACAAGCTTTCTGATTTTGCCGCCACGCTGCCGCGCCGTTACCCAGCCCTGATGGATGCCGGGATTATCGACGCGATGGCGGAAAATATGCGCGCCCGCATCATGACGATGGGCGATTCGGTGGTGAAATACTCTCTGGCCTCGCTGGTCGGACTGCTGACGCTGGCGGTTTACCTTGTGCTCGTGCCGCTGATGGTCTTCTTCCTGGTGAAAGATAAAGACCAGATGCTCAACGCCGTTCGCCGTATTCTGCCGCGCAACCGCGGGCTGGCGGGGCAGGTCTGGGAAGAGATGAACCAGCAGATCACCAACTACATTCGCGGCAAGGTGCTGGAGATGATTGTCGTGGGGGTCGCCACCTGGATTGGCTTCCTGATTTTCGGCCTGAACTACTCGCTGCTGCTGGCGGTGCTGGTGGGGCTGTCTGTCCTGATTCCGTATATCGGTGCGTTTGTGGTGACCATTCCGGTGGTTGGCGTGGCGCTGTTCCAGTTTGGGCTGGGAACTGAGTTCTGGAGCTGCTTCGCGGTGTACCTGATTATTCAGGGCCTGGACGGTAACCTGCTGGTACCTGTGCTGTTCTCCGAAGCGGTGAACCTGCATCCGCTGGTGATTATCTTATCGGTGGTGATTTTCGGCGGGCTGTGGGGATTCTGGGGCGTGTTCTTCGCCATTCCGCTGGCGACGCTGATTAAAGCCGTGGTCCACGCGTGGCCGGATGTGCCGGCGGTGGAAGAGAAGTAGTTTTGAGCGGCCTGATGCCCTCACCCCGACCCTCTCCCACGGGGAGAGGGGGAAAACACGAAAAACGGCAACCTGGGTTGCCGTTTTGCTGTTTATCAGGCGCTTTCTTTCAGCCAGTTCAACACCACGTCGTGGTGGTTGCTGGTTTTGAAGTCGTCAAACACGTGTTCAACTTTTCCGTCAGCGTCAATCAGGAAGCTGATGCGGTGAATACCGTCGTAGGTTTTACCCATAAACGTCTTCTCGCCCCAGACGCCGAACTGCTCGCACACCTGATGGTCTTCATCAGAAAGCAGCGTGAAGTTCAGCAGCTCTTTTTCAGCAAATCGTGACAGCTTTTCTGGTTTATCCGTGCTGATACCCAGCACTTCCACGCCGACTTTTTTCAACTCGTCCATGTTGTCGCGTAAGCCGCAGGCCTGTACGGTGCAGCCGGGGGTCATGGCTTTCGGGTAGAAATAGACCAGAACACGCTGTCCCTGGAAGTCGGTCAAATTTACTTGCTCGCCGTCTTGATCCGGTAAGCTAAATTTCGGTGCGATGTCACCGGCTTTCAGTGGGTTCATTACTCAACTCCATCCTGTTCGTGCTGCGAATAATTGACGACGCTTATACTGCCCTGCGCGTTTAATTCTGTACAGAGGGCTTTGAACGCTTGCTCGATATTTGACGCATCCTGTGATGCAGGACTGTGCGCGGTAATTTGAATAAAGAGCGTGGGAACCGTACTTGCGTCGCCCGGCTGTGTGCGGGAAACGAGCTCGGCAATGTTCATCTGATGGCTGTCAAACAGCGCGGTGAAGCGCTCTATCAGATGGGGAGAATCAGGCACTTCAACCTGCACCCAGACGGTAGAAGGCATAGCCGGACGCGGTCGCGCCGTGGTGCGCTTCATGACAATCAGCAAATCCAGCTCGGCGCCTTTCAGCGGCAGGGTCGATTCAATCAACGTAATGGCGTTCCATGTCCCGGAAAGCAACATAATAAATGTGAACTCTTCGCCAAGCATGGCCAGACGGCTGTCTTCGATATTACAGCCGCAGCTGCTTACGTGGCGGGTGATGGTGTTCACGATACCCGGCCTGTCGGCACCCAGCGCAGTGATAACCAGGTAATGTTGTGATGAGGTTGTCAAACCTGTTCTTCCTTTGCATGGTTAAGTCTTCCTAAGGAAAGCATAAAAAAAACATGCATACAACCGCCTGAGAGCCTCAGGTCGCTTGCTTTTATTACAGTTCCAAACGTAACATTGAGGCTCTTGTTCGCACAGAGGATGGCTCATGTTCACGGGAAGTATTGTCGCGCTTGTTACACCGATGGATGAAAAAGGTAATGTCTGCCGGTCAAGCATGAAGAAGCTCATTGATTACCATGTCGCCAATGGAACCTCGGCGATCGTTTCGGTAGGGACTACCGGTGAATCCGCAACGCTGAGCCACGACGAGCACGGCGATGTAGTGATGCTGACCCTGGAACTGGCTGACGGACGTATTCCGGTCATCGCGGGGACAGGGGCTAATGCAACCGCAGAAGCTATCAGCCTGACCAAACGTTTTAACGACAGCGGCATCGTTGGCTGTCTGACGGTGACCCCTTATTACAACCGTCCTACTCAGGAAGGTTTGTTCCAGCACTTCAAAGCCATCGCTGAGCATACTGACTTGCCACAAATTCTGTATAATGTGCCGTCCCGTACCGGTTGCGATATGCTGCCGGAAACCGTTGGTCGTCTCTCGGAAGTAAAAAATATTATCGGTATTAAAGAGGCGACAGGGAACTTAAGCCGCGTTCATCAGATCAAAGAGCTGGTTTCAGACGACTTTATCCTGTTGAGTGGTGATGATGCGACCGCGCTGGACTTTATGCAGCTCGGTGGCCATGGCGTGATTTCCGTAACGGCAAACGTTGCGGCGCGCGATATGGCTGAAATGTGCAAACTGGCCGCAGCTGGTCACTTTGATGAAGCCCGTGTCATTAATCAGCGTCTGATGCCGCTGCACAATAAATTATTTGTCGAACCCAATCCGATCCCAGTGAAATGGGCATGTAAGGAGTTGGGGCTTGTAGCAACCGATACGCTGCGTCTGCCAATGACACCGATTACCGACCACGGTCGTGACATCGTCAGGGCGGCGCTGAAGCATGCCGGTTTGCTGTAGAGTTTAGGGAGATTTGATGGCTTATTCAGTACAGAAGTCGCGCCTGGCGAAGGTTGCGAGTGTTTCGCTTGTTATGCTGCTCGCTGCCTGTAGTTCAGACTCGCGCTACAAGCGCCAGGTGAGCGGTGATGAATCCTATCTGGATGCGACCCCGCTTGCTGAACTTCACGCACCGGCTGGTATGATCCTGCCGATTCAGAACGGCGATTATAATATTCCCGTGACCAACGGCAGCGGCCAGGTCGGTAAAGCGCTTGATATTCGTCCGCCAGCACAGCCTCTGGCGCTGGTTAACGGGGCGCGTACCCAGTTCACCGGTGATACGGCGTCTCTGATGGTTGAGAGCGCGCGCGGTAGCACGCTGTGGCCGCAGGTTGTCAGCGTCATTCAGTCGAAGAACTACACCATCGATAAACGCGATGACGCCAGCCAGACGTTAACCACCGACTGGATCGAGTGGAACCGTCTGGATGAAGACCAGCAGTACCGCGGTCGTTATCAAGTCTCCGTAAAACCACAGGGTTACCAGCAGGCGGTTAACGTTAAGCTGTTGAACCTGGAGCAGGCGGGTAAACCGGTTGCGGATGCCGCGTCCCTGCAGCGTTACAGCACCGAAATGCTGAACGTGATTGCCGCGGGTCTGGATAAAACCGCGACCGATGCCGCCAACGCCGCGCAGAGCCGCAACGGTGTGACCTTCGATGTGCAAAGCGGTGCGGATGATACCGGTCTGCCAATGCTGGTGGTTCGTGCACCGTTTAACCAGACCTGGCAGCGTTTGCCAGCGACGCTGGAAAAAGTGGGCATGAAAGTGACCGACAGCACCCGCTCAACCGGTAGCATGACGGCAACCTATAAGCCGCTCTCCGACAGCGCATGGCAGGAACTGGGCGCGAAAGATCCTCAGCTTGCCTCCGGTGACTACAAAATTCAGGTCGGTGACCTTGATAACCGCAGTAGCCTGCAGTTTATCGATCCGAAAGGTCACACGCTGACCCAGTCGCAGAACGATGCGCTGGTCGCTGTCTTCCAGGCAGCATTCAGCAAATAAATACGAGGGCTGGTGAATCCAGCCCTTTTTATTTTCGTGCCACGCAAACGTGTGCGTGGCATAATATGCCCAGTTTTGAACACAAATCATCACACCAGGAGTAATGAAGATGCAGAAGCAAGCTGAGTTGTATCGTGGCAAAGCGAAGACCGTATACAGCACGGAAAACCCGGATCTGTTGGTGCTCGAGTTCCGCAATGATACGTCAGCAGGGGATGGCGCACGCATTGAGCAGTTCGATCGTAAAGGCATGGTGAACAACAAGTTCAACCACTTCATTATGACCAAACTGGCCGAAGCGGGTATCCCGACCCAGATGGAAGCGTTGCTGTCCGATACGGAATGTCTGGTGAAGAAACTGGATATGGTTCCGGTTGAGTGCGTTATTCGTAACCGTGCGGCGGGCTCCCTGGTGAAGCGTCTCGGCATTGAAGAAGGTATCGAGCTGAACCCACCTCTGTTCGACCTGTTCCTGAAAAACGACGCCATGCACGACCCGATGGTCAACGAATCCTACTGCGAAACCTTCGGCTGGGTGAGCAAAGAGAACCTGGCGCGTATGCAGGAGCTGACCTATAAGGCCAACGACGTGCTGAAAAAACTGTTTGATGACGCGGGCCTGATCCTCGTCGACTTCAAGCTGGAGTTTGGTCTGTTCAAAGGCGAAGTGGTGCTGGGCGATGAGTTCTCTCCAGACGGTAGCCGCCTGTGGGACAAAGAAACCCTGGATAAAATGGACAAAGACCGTTTCCGTCAGAGCCTGGGTGGCCTGATTGAAGCGTACGAAGCGGTTGCTCACCGTTTAGGCGTTAAGCTCGACTAACTCCCTCACCTGCCAAAGGATGTTCGCATCCTTTGGCGTCTTACCTTTGTTTCCTATGGTAATCTTGCCGTTAACCGCCTACGATCATAGCTATTATAAATGGAATAGTTCGAGGTGGTTATGCGCTGGCAAGGGCGTCGTGAAAGTGACAATGTAGAAGACAGACGCAGTGATGGTGGCGGCGGTCCTTCAATGGGGGGGCCCGGCTTCCGGTTACCCAGCGGCAAGGGCGGCATCATCCTGCTGATTGTGGTGTTAGTCGCGGGTTACTACGGCGTTGACCTCACCGGGTTGATGACCGGTCAGCCGCTGCAACAGCAGCAGCATTCTCAGCGCTCCATCAGCCCGAATGAAGATGAAGCGGCCAAATTTACCTCCGTTATTCTCGCCACAACAGAAGACACCTGGAGTCAGCTGTTTGAGAAAATGGGGCGTACCTACCAGCAGCCGAAGCTGGTGATGTACCGGGGGGCAACCCGCACCGGATGCGGCACCGGACAATCCGTGATGGGGCCGTTCTACTGCCCGGCAGACGGTACCGTCTATATCGATCTCTCTTTTTACGATGACATGAAACGCAAGCTTGGTGCCGACGGTGATTTTGCTCAGGGCTACGTGATCGCACATGAGGTTGGCCATCACGTGCAAAAGCTGCTGGGGATTGAGCCAAAAGTACGCCAGCTGCAGCAAAATGCGTCGCAGGCAGAAGTGAACCGCCTGTCCGTCAAAATGGAGCTGCAGGCGGACTGCTTCGCGGGCGTCTGGGGTCACAGCATGCAGCAGCAGGGCGTGCTGGAATCCGGCGATCTTGAGGAGGCGCTGAATGCCGCTCAGGCTATCGGTGACGACCGTCTTCAGCAGCAGAGCCAGGGGCGCGTCGTACCGGACAGCTTCACTCACGGTACCTCACAGCAGCGCTACAGCTGGTTTAAACGCGGTTTCGACAGCGGCGACCCGGCGCAGTGTAATACCTTCGGCAAAGCGATGTAATGCTGGCGTTTGATCAGCTGATACGCGAGCTTGAGCGCACCGGCCATCGTCGGCTGGTGGTGCTCAGCGGTGAGGCGCAGTGGACGTTAAGCCAGGCGGTTGCCCTGCGTGACGCCTTGCCCGGAGACTGGGTAAGGCTTGACGAACATCCTTCAAAAGCCATCAGCAGCCTGCTGGGACGCGAGTTCCAGCATGCCGTTTTTGACGCCAGCACCGGGTTTGATGTCGCCGCGTTTGCCGCCCTGAGTGGAACGCTGAGCGCCGGAAGCCTTCTGGTGTTGCGGGTTCCGCCGCTTACTGACTGGGCCGACAGGCCTGACAGCGATTCTTTGCGCTGGAGCGACAGCGCGGAGCCGATCGCCACTCCACACTTTGTGCACCACTTCTGCCGGACGCTTGCCGCCGATTCGGATGCGATTGTCTTGCATCAGCATCGTCCCTTGTCCGTTCCCGTTGCGCCGGATTTACCCGCCTGGCAGCCTGCCAGCGGCGCACCGCAGCGCGAGCAGGCGGAGATCCTCGACGTGCTTCTGACCATGCCTGCGGGCATTGCAGCCGTAACGGCACCGCGCGGACGCGGAAAGTCAGCGCTGGCGGGGATGCTGCTCAGTCGCATTCAGGGGAGTGCGGTGGTCACTGCACCGGCTAAAGGGGCAACGGATGTCATTGCGCGCTTTGCGGGCGAGCATTTCCACTTTATGGCTCCGGACGCGCTGCTGGCCTCTTCACATCAGGCTGACTGGTTGATTGTCGATGAAGCGGCTGCGATCCCGGGTCCGCTGCTGGAGAAGCTGGTGACGCGTTTTCCGCGCGTAGTGTTAACCACCACGGTCCAGGGCTATGAGGGGACGGGCAGGGGATTCCTGCTGAAGTTCTGCGCTCGTTTCAGTGGATTGCGGCATTATGCCTTATCGACCCCCATTCGCTGGGCTGCCGGATGCCCGCTTGAGCGATTCGTGGCGAATGCGCTGTTATTTGATGATGCGCTTATCGATCGCAAACCGGAAGGCGATGTGCGTATAAAGCCGCTGACACCGCGGACGTGGGATAGTGACCCGGCATGCGTGGCAAGCGTTTATGAACTGCTGTGTGCTGCACATTACCGTACTTCACCGCTCGATTTACGCCGGATGATGGACGCGCCCGGCCAGCACTTTGCTGTTGCCGGGACGGAGGCAGAGATTGCCGGCGCGCTCTGGCTGGTGGAAGAGGGCGGGCTGTCCCCTGAGCTTAGCCGCGCCGTGTGGGCGGGATACCGGCGTCCACGCGGGAATCTCGTGGCGCAGTCGCTGGCGGCGCACGGCGGATCGCCACTCGCGGCGACGCTGAAAGGGCGACGGGTTAGCCGCATTGCGGTTCACCCCCTGCGCCAGCGGGAAGGCATCGGGCAACGGCTTATCCGTAGCGCCAGCGGGGAAGACTATCTGTCGGTGAGTTTTGGTTATACCGACGAGCTGTGGCATTTCTGGCATCAATGTGGGTTTGTGCTGGTGCGGATGGGGAGCCATCGGGAAGCCAGCAGCGGCTGCTACACGGCGATGGCGCTGCTGCCGCTGAGCGAAGCCGGGCGTCAGCTGTGCGCGCAGGAACATCAGCGTTTGTGCCGGGATATGCGCGTCCTGTCGGCCCGGAACGGTGAAAAGATCCCGGTGGAAGACGGCTGGGAAGCTACCCTTAATAGTGACGACTGGCGGGAGCTGGCGGGGTTTGCGTTCGCCCATCGGGCGTTTTCAACCTCGGTTGCCGCGCTGACGCGGTTGTTGCTCACCATTGATATGCCGCTTCCGGCCCTGCGGGGGAAAATGGCAGGGAAAGCGGATGAGGTCGGGCGAAAAGCGTTGCTGGCAAAGCTGCGCAGTGAAACCGCGCAAGCGCTTGAAAGCCTTGATTATCCGCGCTGCCAGCGGTTGAAGGAAGCCATTTTGCAATGGCAATTTTTTCAATGACTTCTTCAGTAAAGTGGCATGGTCATTCCCGCCGGGAGGCGTAGAATCCAGGTCATCTATTAAGGAGACCACCATGAAACACGACCATTTTGTTGTTCAAAGCCCTGACAAACCGGCTAAACAGTTACTGCTTCTGTTTCATGGGGTTGGCGATAATGCCGTCAATATGGGTCAGATTGGCAGCTGGTTTGCGCCCGTTTTCCCCGAAGCGCTGATTGTCAGCATCGGTGGCGTAGAGCCATGCGGGCCGAACGGGCGCCAGTGGTTCTCGGTTCAGGGCGTGACGGAAGAGAACCGTCAGGCGCGCATTGATGCCATCATGCCGACCTTTATCGATATCGTCCGCTACTGGCAACAGCAGAGCGGCGTGGGTGCCGACGCGACCGCGTTGATTGGCTTCTCGCAGGGGTCAATCATGTCGCTGGAAAGCGTTAAAGCGCAGCCGGGTCTGGTTTCACGGGTGATCGCGTTTAACGGCCGTTTTGCGACGTTACCGACAAGCGCAACCACGCAGACCACGATCCACCTGATCCACGGCGGCGAAGACCGGGTGATCGAGCTCTCGCATGCGGTTGCTGCCCAGGAAGCGTTGATTCGCGAAGGTGGGGATGTGACGCTGGATATCGTTGACGATCTGGGCCACGCCATCGACGACCGGAGCATGCAGTTCGCGCTCGATCGTTTGCGCTATACCGTACCGAAGCACTACTTTGATGAAGCGCTCAGCGGCGGTAAGCCGGATAATGATGATATTGTTGAGTTTATGTGAGGTTATCCCCTCTCTACAGGAGAGGGGATACAGACCGATTACTTCTTCTGGTCTTTCTTCGGCCAGTCGTCGTCATCGTCCCACTTGTCGTTGAAATCACGGTGCGGGGGAAGGTCCGGTTTGTTGGCGAGAAATTTTTTATGGTCCACGCGCTTAAGGTCTTTAATCACGTTCAGCAATACGCCAACCAGAAAAACCAACACCAGAATCCACCAGTACTTTGAAAGCCAATCCATTCGCTATTCCTCTCAGAGCGTTCGTCAGGCGACGAGTTGCTCCATAATACGTTGATACATACGGGCCAGCAGTTGCAAATCTGCCGCATTGACACACTCATTTATTTTATGAATGGTTGCGTTTACTGGCCCCAGTTCGACAACCTGGGCGCCCATACGGGCGATAAAGCGTCCGTCTGAAGTGCCACCCGTTGTCAGCAGCTGTGGCTTAATTTCATTATAGTGCTCGATGGCGTTCACCACCGCATCCACCAGCTTACCGCGCTGCGTCAGGAACGGCTGGCCGGAAAGCCACCACTCCACGGTGTAGCGCAGCTGATATTTTTCCAGCAGGGCGATAACGCGCGCCTTGATCATCTCATCGGTCAGTTCGGTGCTGAAGCGGAAGTTAAACTGGACGAAGTAATCACCCGGGATCACGTTGTTGCTGCCGGTCCCGGCCTTGACGTTCGCAATCTGCATGCTGGTTGGTGGGAAGAATTCGTTGCCTTTATCCCACTCGATGCCCACCAGTTCGTTCAGCATCGGCGCAGCGCGATGTACCGGGTTATCGGCCAGATGCGGATACGCAACGTGCCCCTGAACGCCGTGAATGGTCAGGTTACAGGTCAGCGAGCCACGGCGCCCGTTTTTGACGACATCACCCACCACTTCGGTACTGGACGGCTCACCGACCAGGCAGTAGTCCAGACGCTCGTTGCGCGCCATCAGCGCTTCAACGACCTTTACGGTACCGTTATGGGCGCTGGCTTCTTCGTCGGAGGTTATCAAAAACGCGAGACGGTTTTTGTGGTTCGGATGCTGCGCCACAAAGCGCTCTGCCGCCACGACCATCGCCGCCAGAGAGCCTTTCATGTCTGCCGCGCCGCGACCAAACAGCATGCCATCGCGAATGGTCGGCTCAAACGGCGGGTTAATCCAGCGATCCGCATCACCTACCGGAACGACGTCAGTATGCCCGGCAAAGGCCAGCGTTTCACCCTGGCCGCGCCACGCCCAGAAGTTCTGGGTATCGCCAAAATCCATGTGTTCAACGGTAAAACCGATGGCACGCAGGCGTTCAATCATAAGAGCCTGACAACCTGCGTCGTCCGGGCTAAGGGAAGGACGGCGAATAAGCTGCTGAGTCAGCTCAATGACCGGGCATGACATAAACTACACCTCAACGAAAAAAGTCGGAATAAAGGGTTTCACTGAAACCCAGCAGCATAGGCTGCCCTGGCGCGCAGAGCAATGGGCGTTTGATAATTGCCGGCATCTCGAGCATCAGTTTTGCCGCGCTGTCGGCATCTTTGATGCTGGCGCGCAGAGAGTCGTCCAGTTTACGCCAGGTGGTACCGCGGGTATTCAGCAGGGCTTCCCAGCCCAGTTCGCGAATAGCGCTATGCAGAAATTCTGCATCGAGCCCATCGGCACGGTAATCGTGGAAGCGGTACGCCACGCTGTTTGCTTCCAGCCAGCGGCGGGCTTTTTTGATGGTGTCGCAATTTTTAATGCCGTACATCACAACCATGGTGAATCCTTTTGATGTTCTGATAATTAAATGTTCAGTAAATTCGAAGATATATCCTTAAGTGGAATATAACACATTCAGGAATCGTCTGGATTAATGTGTCTTCTTAATTCGACTCACAACTGTACGCTGAATATTCTTTCATCATTTAAGCATAGATGTCCATAAACTTTAAAAACCCAATAAAGTCAGCCAATAAAATAAAACTCACCCGTCCGTAGGGTTATTTCAAAATATTGCTGGCCGTCACAAAAAATTGAGGGCTCTCCGTTCATATTTATCATAAATCCCCGCGGGACGTGGGGTACAATCACAGCAATTGGTTAAATAGTCTTCACAATGATGGTACGTTTTTGTAGAATGCGCATAATAATAAGAGAGGTTGTTATGATTGAACGTGAACTGGGGAACTGGAAAGATTTTATCGAAGGCATGCTTCGTAAATGACATTCAGTAAGAATTGCAAGAGCACTAAAATAACCATAGTGTGAATTAATCACACAATAAAAAGGCGGCCGATAAAGCCGCCTTTTTTTATTTCAACCACTTACTCAGGACGTTCCTTCAGCGGGAAGCGGCGACGCACCAGCACAAAGAACAGCGGAACGAAGTAAATGGCCAGAATGGTGGCCGAAATCATGCCGCCCATCACCCCGGTCCCGACCGCATGCTGGCTGCTGGAGCCCGCGCCCGTGCTGGTTGCCATTGGCAGAACACCAAAGACAAACGCCAGCGACGTCATCAGGATCGGACGCAGGCGCTGACGGCAGGCGTGCAGCGTAGCGGCCATCAGCTCGTGGCCTTTGGCATTCATCTCGTTGGCAAACTCAACGATCAGAATGGCGTTTTTCGCCGACAGCCCAATAACGGTGAGCAGGCCCACCTGGAAGTAGACATCGTTCTCCAGGCCGCGCATCCAGGTCGCCAGCAGCGCACCGATGACGCCAAGGGGCACCACCAGCATGACCGAGAACGGGACCGACCAGCTCTCATACAGTGCGGCAAGGCAGAGGAAGACCACCAGCAGAGAGAGCGCGTAAAGCGCAGGGGCCTGCGCCCCGGAGAGACGCTCCTGGTAAGACATGGCCGTCCACTCGAGACCAAAACCGGCGGGCAGCTGCTGCACCAGTTTTTCCATGGTGTCCATGGCAGTACCGGTACTGACGCCTGGCGCGGCTTCCCCGACGATTTCAACCGCAGAATAGCCGTTATAGCGCTCCAGGCGCGGCGAGCCGCTCTCCCAGTGCGAATTAGCAAAGGCGGAGAACGGCACCATGCCGCCAGCATTATTTCTGACAAACCAGCGGTTGATATCATCCGGCAGCATGCGGAACGGCGCGGCGGACTGGACATATACTTTTTTCACGCGGCCGCGGTCCATAAAGTCATTCACATAGCTCGAGCCCCACGCCGTCTGCAGGGTGTCATTGATATCGTTGATCGAGACGCCCAGCGCCTGTGCCTTACGCTGATCGATATCCACCTGGAGCTGTGGACTATCATCAAGACCGTTATGGCGAACGCGGGTCAGGCCCGGATCGTTGCCCGCCAGCGCTAGCAGCTTATCGCGTGCCGCCATCAGCGCCGTGTGGCCCGCCCCGGCGTGATCCTGCAGCTCCATATCGAAACCGGCAGAACTGCCCAGCCCGCTTATCGCCGGCGGACTGCTGGCAAAGACGCGCGCCTCTTTGATGTGCGCAAAGGCTTTGGTCGCACGTTCAATGATGGCAAATGACGTTCCCGTTCTGGTATCGCGCTCGTCCCAGTCCTTCAGGCGGACGAACATGCGGGCGACGTTCTGCCCGTTCCCGCCCGGACCGGAGCCGACGGTAGAGAAGACCGACACCACGTTATCTTTCTCTTTGGTGAAGAAGTACTGTTCCACTTTCTGGACCACTTTCAGCGTCTGCTGCTGCGTTGCGCCGCTCGGAAGCTGCACCGAGGTGGTGAACATCCCCCGGTCTTCCATCGGCAGGAACGAGGTGGGCAGGTGCAGGAACAGCCAGACCATGCCGCCCAGCAGCACAACGTAAATCATCATCCAGCGCAGACTGCGGTGCAGTACGCGACCGACGGCAGATTCATACCGCGCGGCGTTGCGGTTGAACATCCGGTTAAACCAGCCGAAGAAGCCTCTCTGACCGTGATGCTCCCCTTTGTGCAGCGGTTTCAGAATGGTGGCGCACAGCGCGGGGGTGAGGATCAGCGCCACCAGCACGGAGAGCACCATCGCCGAGACAATGGTTATCGAGAACTGACGGTAAATCGCCCCGGTGGTGCCGCCAAAGAAGGCCATCGGGATAAAGACGGCCGACAGCACCATCGCAATCCCGACCAGCGCCCCCTGAATTTGCCCCATGGATTTGCGCGTCGCCTGGCGCGGAGTGAGTCCTTCTTCGCTCATGATGCGCTCGACGTTTTCAACCACCACGATGGCATCATCCACCAGAAGGCCAATCGCCAGCACCATGGCAAACATCGTCAGGGTATTAATGCTGTACCCGAACGCGTACAGCACCGCAAAGGTCCCCAGCAGCACCACCGGGACGGCAATGGTGGGGATCAGCGTCGCGCGGAAGTTTTGCAGGAACAGGTACATGACCAGGAACACCAGCGCGATGGCTTCCAGCAGGGTCTTCACCACGTCCTCAATCGACGCTTTAACGAAGGAGGTGGTTTCATAGGCGACTTTATACTCCAGCCCGTGCGGGAAATACTGCGACAGCTCGTCCAGACGATCTAACACCAGTTTCGCCGTCGCCATTTCGTTCGCGCCGGAGGCCAGTTTAATCCCCAGGCCAGAGGCCTGATTGCCGTTAAAGCGGCTCAGGTAGTCGTATTTCTCCGCCCCCATTTCCACCGTGGCGACATCGCCCAGACGCACTTCCGACCCGTCCTGATTCACGCGCAGGGTGATGTTGCGGAACTGGTCCGGCGTCTGCAGCAGGGATTGCGAATTGATGGTGGCGTTCAGGGCTTGCTTATCAACGGAAGGCGTTCCCCCCAGTTGCCCCACGGCAATCTGGGCGTTCTGGGCTTTAATGGCATCCGTCACGTCGGTTGCCGTCATCTGATAGCTGTTCAGCTTGTTGGGATCGAGCCAGATACGCATGGAGTATTGTGAGCCGTAGGCGTCGATATCCCCGACGCCGTTGATACGACTGATGGGATCCTGAATATTACTGGCGACGTAGTCCGCGATGTCCTGTTTATCCATCGAGCCATCTGTCGAGACAAACGCGATGGTCAAAATGTTGGTATCACCGGTTTTACGCACGGTCACGCCCTGGTTCTGCACCGCCTGGGGCAGCTTGCGCATGGCCGACTGCAGCTGGTTTTGGACCTGCTGCACCGCTTCGTCCGGGTCGGTGCCCGCCTTAAAGCTCAGGGTGACCGTCGCCTGTCCCGTGGCGCTGCTTTGTGAGGACATGTACATCAGGTTATCCAGACCCGTCATGTTCTGCTCGATAACCTGCGTCACGGTATTTTCCAGCGTTTGTGCCGACGCGCCGGGATAGTTTGCGGTGACGCGCACGTTCGGCGGTGCCAGGTCGGGGTATTGCTCAACGGGAAGTGAAGTAATCGCCAGGACACCTGTCAGACACAACAGGATGGCAAGCACCCAGGCAAAAATGGGGCGATCGATGAAGAAATTCGCCATGAAAGTGTGACCTCGTTTTGCTGCACGTCATTATTGTTTATTGCCCGCATAACTTTAGCGGTAAGGGCAAGGTCAAACGTGGAGAAATAAAGGAGATAATGTAAATTATCATGCGCTTTTCCCTGCGCTTGTCCCTTTACCGTTATTTACCTGTTAACGGTGTGGGCACCGGGAACGTCACGCTGACCAGCGTGCCGCCGTTTTGCGGCTGTGAAAAGTGTAGTGTTCCCCCAAGCCGTTGCGCGCGTTCACGCATAATGTTCAGCCCGTAGTGTCCCGGCGGCTCGCTGGCCTCGCCAATTCCGATCCCGTTGTCACGAATGCTGACGCAGTGCGTACCGTCCGCTGCCGTCACGCAGTTCACCGCGATTTCGCTGGCCTGCGCGTGCTTAATGGCGTTTAGCACGGCCTCACGCACGATCTGTAAAAGATGCACCTGCTTTTGCGCGTCCAGCGCCAGCGAGGAGAGGCGACAGTCGAGATGCAGCTTAGCTTGCGTCTGGCTCTGCAGGACGTCGAGGGACTCCTGCAGCGCCGCGGGTAAATTCGCGTGGTTCAGCGTCAGGCGGAAGGTAGTGAGCAGTTCGCGCAGCTGCTGCCAGGCGTTGTTCAGCTCGCGGGAGAAGTCGGAGATGATGGCCTGCGCCGGAGTATTTTCCTCCGGCACGGCGCGTTTGAGCAGCGCAAGCTGAATGCGCAGATACGACAGCACCTGCGCCAGCGAATCGTGCAGCTCGCGGGCGATGGTGGCGCGCTCTTCCATCAGCAGCAGCTGCTGGTAATGTTTTTGCGCCTGGTTAAAGTACAGCCCGCGCCCGAGCATGGTCGCCACGCTTCTCATCAGCGGAAGGGGGACGCTGTCCGTTTCGCTTTGCCAGCGCAGCTCGCCGTAAAGGGTGTCCTGCATCAGTACCGGCAGGTTTTGTAGAGGGATCCCCCTGGACTCCTTCCCTTCACACAGCCGCCAGTCGTCGCTGGTGCGCAGCTCCAGATAATTCATCTGCGTATAGTCATGGACAATCTGCAGGATATGCCGGAAACAGTGGCTGTCTATCTGGCCGGTATTCAGCGCCTGCGAGCACTTGAACAGCATGTCGAGCTGCTGGTGGGCTTCGTGCAGGTGCCGCGTTTTTTCCGCGACCGAAGCCTCAAGCGAACGGTAGAGCGTATCTAATTCGGCGGACATGTGGTTGAAGGCGCGGGAGAGCTGGCCCAGCTCATTCGGCAGGGCGGAATCCGGCGCCGGGGTTGCAAATTCCCCGCGCTCAACCCGTTCGCTGGCCGCCACCAGATTGTTAAGCGGCACCACCACCTGGCGACGGATGCGTCGCAGGGTAAACAGCGTCAGCAGCAGGATCCCGAGAGCGCCTGCCAGGGAAAGCAGGGTCACCGTCTGAATTTTATGTTCGGTGTAGTGCTGAAGGGCGAGCACAAAGGCATCAATGCGGCCGACAAAATCCTCAATATGGGTTTGATACCACGCGCTGTCGCCGCGGGCGATGTGAGCATCCATCTCCTGCCAGGCCACATGCAACTGCTGGTAGCGCGCTTTAACATTGTCCGGAACGTACCAGCGGTTCAGCTTCTGCAAGGCAGGCGCGCTCAGCGTCTGTTGCCAGCTCTCGCGATGCGCGGCAAGGGAAGGGCTGTTGCGCTGCATCTCGTAGCCCAGACGATAGCTCTGCATGCGCAGCGAGCCGGCGATATTGATGGCTTCGGCGTCACGCTGGCTGCTGGCCAGCGTCAGCAGCGCGACGGTGCTGGTCAGCACGGATAAGACAATGATCGAAAAGAAAGCCCAGGCAAGGCTTCCGGAAACGGGTCGTTTAACGGTCACAGAACGGCTCTCTGAATAAAATTGATCTGCCACAGGTTCACTGGAAATAATTGGGCATTCCGGGCATTTGAACATTGCCCGATCGCGCCGTGATGCGTAAATACCATACTCTTATAAAAAGAAAGGTTATTGAACCAAAAACAGGTGTGGTTATGAATCGTTTTATTATGGCTAACAGCCAGCAGTGCATTGGGTGTCGCGCCTGCGAAGTGGCCTGCGTGATGGCGCACAACGATGAGCAGCATGTCCTGAGCGAGCGCCATTTTCATCCCCGTATTACGGTCCTGAGATCCGGTGAGAAGAGCAGCCCCGTGACCTGTCATCATTGTGAAAATGCACCCTGCGCGCAAAGCTGCCCGAACGGTGCCATCAGCAAATGCGATGACAGCGTACAGGTGAATCAACAAAAATGCATCGGCTGTAAGGCCTGCGTAGTGGCCTGCCCGTTTGGCACGATGGAGATTATCGTCACCCCGCTCGACAACGGCAGCGTGAAGGCCTCGGCGGATAAATGCGATCTCTGTCTGACGCGGCCACACGGCCCGGCCTGTATCGAAAATTGCCCGGCAGATGTCCTCTCACTAGCGACGCCGGCTGTCCTTGATAATCTGGCGAAATCACGCCGACAGCGCACGGCCTGCCTGGAGGCGCAGCCCTGGCATGCGGAGGCCGTCGGAGAAGATGCTCCGCGCACCAAACTGCAGCAGATGCAGGGGACGGCGCCACGCGGCGAGCCCGACAAACTGGCTGCCGCAGAGCGCGTAAGCCATTTTAACGAAATTTACCTGCCGTTTCGGGACGGGCAGGCCGCCCGCGAGGCGTCGCGCTGCCTGAAATGCGGAGAGCACAGCATTTGCGAATGGACCTGCCCGCTGCATAACCACATCCCACAGTGGATTGAGCGCCTCAACGCGGGGGATATCGCCGGCGCGGTCGAGCTTTCTCATCAGACCAACTGTTTACCTGAAATTACCGGCCGCGTCTGCCCGCAGGACCGATTATGCGAAGGGGCCTGCACAATACGTGAAGAGGCGGGATCCGTGACCATCGGTAACATCGAGCGCTATATCTCCGATCGGGCGCTGGCGATGGGCTGGCGGCCGGATATGTCCGCCGTCACGCCGACAGATAAACGTGTCGCGATTGTCGGCGCGGGGCCTGCCGGGCTGGCGTGCGCCGACGTGCTGGCGCGTCGCGGCGTGAGCGTGACGGTCTATGACCGGCATCCGGAAATCGGTGGATTGCTGACCTTTGGCATCCCGGCATTCAAGCTGGACAAATCGCTGCTCGCGCGGCGCAGAGAGATATTTACCGCGATGGGGATCCGCTTCGAGCTGAACTGCGAGGTGGGCCAGGACGTGTCGATGTCGCAGTTAAAGCACGATTACGACGCCCTGTTTATTGGCGTGGGAACCTATCGTTCGATGAAGGCGGGTATCCCGCATGAAGACGCGCCAGGGGTCTATGACGCGCTGCCTTTCCTGGTGGGCAACACGCGGCATGTTATGGGGCTGGAGGCGACGGCCAGCGAACCGTTCATCGACACCCATGGCTTAAACGTGGTGGTGCTTGGCGGGGGCGATACCGCCATGGACTGCGTCCGCACCGCGTTACGCCACGGTGCGGCGAAGGTGACCTGCGCCTATCGTCGGGATGAGGCCAACATGCCGGGCTCGAAGAAAGAGGTGAAGAACGCCAGAGAAGAGGGCGCGGCGTTTGAATTTAACGTCCAGCCGGTTGAGCTGACGCTGGATCCGAACGGTAAGGTCAACGGTATCCGGATGCTGCGTACCGAGCTCGGAGAGCCGGATGCGCAGGGACGGCGGCGACCGGTTCCCGTGGCGGGCAGTGAGTTCGTGATGGCCGCGGATGCGGTCATCATGGCGTTTGGTTTTAACCCGCACGCGATGCCGTGGCTGCAGGCGCAGGGTGTCGAAACGGATGACTGGGGGCGGATCGTAGCCTCGGTCGAGAGCCGTTACCGTTACCAGACGACTAACCCGCAGATCTTCGCCGGGGGCGATGCGGTACGCGGCGCGGATCTGGTGGTGACCGCCATGGCGGAAGGGCGTCATGCGGCGCAAGGGATACTCGACTGGCTTGGGGTTAACGCGCCAAAACATCATTAAACCGGCGGGCGACAAAGCGGGATTCACGGCGTAGTATAGGGCGACTCATTGTGTCGTGGAGCCCGTATGACCCTGAAAATTGACGTTATCAAAGACAAAATTCTCTCTGAAAACTACTTTGTCCTGCGTAACATCACCTATGATCTTACACGTAACAACGGTGAAGTGATCCGCCACAAACGCGAGGTCTACGACCGTGGCAATGGAGCAACTATTCTGCTCTATAACCGTGAAAAGCGGAGCGTGGTGCTGATCCGCCAGTTCAGGGTGGCGACATGGGTCAATGGCAACCCTGACGGACGTCTGATTGAAACCTGCGCGGGCCTGCTCGATGATGATGAGCCGGAAGTCTGCATCCGCAAAGAGGCCGTTGAAGAAACCGGCTTCGAAGTGGGCGAGGTCAAAAAGGTCTTCGAGCTGTTTATGTCGCCCGGCGGCGTGACGGAAATCGTCCATTTCTTCATCGCGGAATACAGCGACGCGCAGCGCACTCACCGGGGCGGTGGCGTCGAGGATGAAGATATCGAAGTGCTGGAGCTTCCTTTTTCCCGAGCGCTGGAGATGGTGCGATCAGGGGAAATCAGGGATGGTAAGGCGGTGATATTACTGCAGTATTTACAGACTACCGGGCTGATGAATACCCCTTTCGAACGGATATAGCCTGTTTTTCGGGTATATCTGATAAATCCGATTGAGCAACCCCGGCGGGAACACGAAGATACTGCCCAGTTATGCGTTTTCGTTCCGGGATTGTGTCATTCATGCGCTACAGCGTCTTTTTATTTTCCCTGTTTTGGGTGCTCCTCGCGCCGCAGGTGCGGGCTGCACCCGCGCAGCAAGCCTTTTCTGACTGGCAGGTGACCTGCAATAACCAGAACTTTTGCCTTGCCCGCAACACGGGCGAACATCGTGGCCTGGTCATGACGCTCACCCGAAGCGCCGGGGCGAAAACGGATGCCACGCTGCGTATCGATCTCGGCGGTCTTGATACGCCCTCCGTTAAAGAGCCTGAGATTGCTCCCCGCCTGCTGCTGGATAACGTTCCTCTGAAGCTCGACAAACAGCGCTGGCAGCTCACGCCCTGGCATCTGAAAACGGACGATGCGGCCACCATCACCGCCTTTCTGAAAAACATCCAGGAAGGGAAGTCCCTGACCCTGCGCGGTGGTAAGCAGGTCATTTCACTGAGCGGTCTGAAAGCCGCGCTGCTGTTCATTGATGCGCAGCAAAAGCGCGTCGGCAGCGAAACCGCGTGGATCAAGAAAGGTGACGATCCGCCGTTAAGCGTTCCGCCTGCACCCGCCTTAAAAAAGGTGGCGGTCGTCAACCCGACCCCGACGCCACTCTCCCACGCCGAACTGAACGACCTGCTGGACTATGGTACCGGACGGATGAACAGCAGCCAGTGCTCGCTGGATCCTAACCGCCGGGAAGTGCGCGTCACCGCGTTAACCGATGATAAAGCGCTGCTGATCGTCAGCTGCGAGGCGGGGGCCTATAACACGGTCGATCTGGCGTGGCTGGTATCACGTAAAAAACCGTTCACCGCCCGCAGCGTCAGGCTGCGTCTGCCGTTTACGCCGTCAAGCGACGGCAGTGAGATGGAGTTGATGAACGCCAGCTTCGATGAGAAGACGCGCGAGCTGACAACGCTCGCGCTGGGACGCGGTATGGGCGATTGCGGGATCCAGACGCGCTGGCGTTTTGACGGCCAGCGTTTCCGCCTGGTGCGCTACGCCGAGGAGCCCAGCTGCGACAACTGGAATGGGCCAGATGCCTGGCCCACGCTGTGGATCACGCGGTAGCTTTTCTGCCGGGTAAGCGCCAGCGCCACCCGGCAAAGCAGACCGCACCCTCGTTACTGTTTACGGAAAAAGTCGTTATACAGCATGTAAAGATGCGCCGCGCTCCAGGAGAAGTTAGGCGCGCCCTGCTGCGCGCCGGTCAGCGGGTTGTAGTTTTCCTGAATCGGGCCGTCGGACGTTAACCCCTTCGCGTGCTTAAAGAAGTTTTCTGCCAGCGTTTGAGCCTGCTCCCGGTAGCCATAGCGTTCCATCCCTTTCAGCCCAAACCAGAACTGGTCGACCCACACCCGGCCACGCCAGTAGATATCCGGACCAAAGGCCGGGTTGGTTAGCGCGGCAGTCCCGAGCGGCACATACGTGTTGAACTCTTTCGGATCCAGCATCACCTTCACCACGGCATCCGCATGCGCCTGCGTTGCCGCACCGTTAAACAGCGGCGACCAGCCTTCCGGTCCTTTACCGCGCTCGACGATAGGCTTGCCCGCACAGCCGTTCGCCAGCGGTTTATCCTCGATACGGATGTCGTAGTAAAAACCGCTCTTCGCGTCGAACATGCAGGTATTGATGTAGGTCGCGAGCTTATCCGCCAGCTGGCGGTAGCGGCTGGCCTCCTGCTCTTTACCCAGCAGGCTCGCCATTTGCGCCAGATAGTGATTGTCGCTGTACATGTAGCTCGCCTGATCGACGGACTCCTGCAGCAGCGAATAGCCCAGCAGCTTACCCTCATTATCGCGATTTTCAGCAAACTTCACCGTCCAGTCGCTGCGCTTGCCGCCGTTTTCGACGTAGTTATCCAGCTGGGCTTTATCGATAAAACCGAATACGGCGGCGTCATCGCGACCTGATTCCCACGAGGCCGCAACCTGCGCCGGGATCTCCAGACTGTCGTAATGGCCCTTGTCGATCACCCGGGCATAGTTGTTCAGGCCGGAAAGCGATTCCTCTTTATCGCCTTTTTTGACCGTAAAGAGCATCTCCCCGCTGGCGGTGTTATGGGCTTTGTCACGCGTCGCGCCGTACTCCGGCACGCCGTTGCCGTTATGGTCGCGGTTGCGCAGCCACCAGTCGTGGTAGGCCACCAGTTTAGGGTACATTTCTGCCAGCCAGGCTTTATCCTGCGTGGTGTTATATACCTCCATCACCGACCACGCTGCCAGGCTCGGTTTAGTATTGCGCTCATTCCAGTTGCCGCCGTCGCCGCCGCGTTCCGGGCTCAGGTTCCAGGCGATGAGATCCGGCACAAAGCCGGCATCCTGCGGGCGTACCGGATCGTCGGGTTTGATTTGCCAGGAGAAGACCGCGCGAATGTTCTCTTTGGCGATATCCGGGTTGAAATGCGACATGGCAAACGCCTGTTTCCAGGTATCCCACGGCCAGGTCTGGTTGCCGGAGAACCACCGTCCGGTGACGGATGGCGTCACCGTGTTATAGCGTACCGCGCCGCCCGGCGAGCGCCAGTTGCCGTTCAGCGTTTCGATGGCCTTCACCGCCACGCGGGTTTGCTCTGGCGTGGCGTTAGGGTTAGTTAACCCTTTCTGCAAATAGCCCTCCCAGCGCTGCTGCGAGGCCGTCATATAAGCGGCCGGGCGCGCCAGAATATCGCGGATCTGCACCTGCTCGCGCTTCACCTCATCGGCATTCAGCAGATGGGAGTAGGTGGTATACAGCGTGGTGCTGCCGGTAATGTGTGCCCGGCTGGTAAAGCGATGCCCGTCGACGGTGGTCTCGACGGGGAGGGATTTATGCACCTGATATTCGGAACTGCCGGAGGTCAGCAGATCCCAGATGGAGCGCACTTTGCCAAAGGTCACTTTCAGGCCGTCACGGGTGGGGACCAGCCTGCGCTGATAGTCCGGATACGCGCCGTCGATGGTCTTATCCGACAGCGGTTTGCCCTCTTTGGCCTCCAGCTTTTCCAGCAGTTCGCCGTCCCACACCAGTTCCAGCGGTGCCTTGCTGATGATGCGGGTCTCCAGCAGCGAGGTGCGCGCGGTGGCAAAGCGCAGCGTCATCACGATCTGCACATCTTTCGCGCTCAGCTTTTGCCCCAGCGCGCCGGGAAGGCTGTAAGCCTCAAGGGTAAAATCGATTTTTTTGCCGTTCTGATACACATTCAGGCGATCGAAATTGGTCGCCATAAAGTTGATGTACTCTTCGGTGAGCAGCGCTACGCCGGGAAATCCTCCCTGGGTCTGCGGCCCGTTCGGCAGCAAATGACCATGCCAGGCACCCAGATCGAAAAAGGGATTAAACCGCTGGTGGTCGTCAGCGTCGAAATCGTGCATGTATTCCGGCGCACCGGTACGGTTGATGACGTTTTTAAAATCAGCAGGAGCGGTGGCGTGAGCCGAAAAGCTGAGCGCCAGCGCGCAGGCCAGCGGTGTAAGGCTGAGTTTCATATTGGAAGATCCTTTTACCAGTAGACGTATTGCATCAGGAAGACCTGGTCGCTCGGGTCGCCGGAGGCATTTTGCATATAGAAACGGCTGTCGGCTGCGGTGGCAAAGCGTCCACCGCCGTACTCATACCAGATGCCGAACTGCATAAATGAGGTCGTTTCATCGGCGGCATTGTCCGGGCGATGCTTTGCGTAGCTGTAAGCGGTGGAGAGATAGACGCCTTTTAACGCTTCAACCATGGCGCTGACCATATAGCCGGTTTCAGTCCCGGAGACGTCCTTGCCGCTGGCGCGTCCGGTGTGATGCCAGGCGCGCGCTGCCAGGTTGGGCGACAGAATGCCGGTCAGAAACAGTTGTCCCGTGCCGTCGGTGACCTCAAGTCCGTTCATCCAGGTGACATCTTTGACGATGTCATACTGGATATAGCCGTTCGCCATCGCCGGATAGGTATACTTATCGTCATAGCGATCGTATTTACCAAAATGCAGCCAGGCTTTGCTCTCGTCATGGTGCCCCGCAGGCGTGGCGGTGACGCTGTAGCGCAGGTTCCCGGAGAGGTTTTGTACCTTGAGCGCGTACATAATGTCGCGAGTGTTGGGGATCACGTAGCCCAGATCGGGCGTGAAATCTCCCCACCACTGCAGGTCATCAAGGGAGGAGTCCTGACGCAGGCTGAGCATGATCTCGGTGTTGCCGTCGGTTTTGTAGCCGCCGTAAAAGCGGTTAAGCCCACCTTCGAATCCGCCCCAGCTGTGGTCGGGCACCCAGGCGTTCCCCTGATGGTCAGCCTGTACGGTCCAGCCCTCGCCGTAAATCAGGCCGAACCAGTGCCCGTATTTCATTTCCAGACCACTCTCAATGTAGGTGCCGTCACTGTATTTATGTTTATTCTGACCTTCTAAATCCATATATCCGCCAACCCCCAGCTCGCCATAAAAACGAAACGACGGAGAGGTAATTTCCGGGGTTCGGGTATCGTCATGTTCAGCGGGTCGGGCTTCTTCTGCGGCAAATGCCGGGCAGCAGAAAGAGAGGGCAGCGAGTGCCCCAATTGTTTTCTCTTTAATTTTCATGCACTCATCCCAGTGAAAAAATATCCATGTCTTCAGCGTTAGTGAAGATTTGAGGCAGGTGACGCTTCTGTTTGTTGTTGTTCTTTTGATAATCCCTTGACGTATTTGCTGTATTTCCACCAGGCAAATCCGAGGAATAACACAATGCCCCCGACGTTATAGAAAATAATCGTCAGAATATTGGCACCGGTGGGGAAAGTTGAGGCCACAAAGCCGATGGCAAAAATCACAATCAGCATCGACACCACTACCATGCCCGTGGTGCGTGAGCCCATTTTGAAGTCGCGCGGGAGATGATCGAGCTTACGGCGCAGGTTCAGGTAGGCCAGCATAATGAACAGCGGTGGTAACATTGACGCGGCGGCGGTCATATTAATGACGGTATTCATCAGCTCCTGCGCGGTATTCGACCCCATAGTTGGGATAATCATGAGCGGAATGACGATCAGATACTGGATCCACGCCGCCCGCGCCGGTACGCCGTTCTCGTTCAGCGCCACGGTTTTTGGCCCAAAGATGCCGCTCGGGATTTCAGAAAAGAAGATTTTGACCGGGGTTGCCGTCCACATCAGCAGGGAGCCGAACATCGCGGTAAAGGAGACCAGGCCGACGAAGCGGTTCATCAGCACTTCCGGCAGGCCAAACCATACCGCCAGGCCGTGGAACACCTGTACCGAACCACCGGTGAATTTCAGCTCTTTGCTGCTGATAAAGACGTTAATCAGCACCGAGGAGATGGAGTAGAGCACGCCGATGAAAATCCCCGCCAGAATGATCACCCTGACAAAGGATTTTGAGCCGCCCTTCACGTCGTTAACGTATACCGCAACGGACTCTGCGCCCCCGGCGGCCATAAATATCCAGGTGGTGATGCCGAGGAAGGCCCAGTTGAAGTTGGGGATCATCGCGTCAACGGTAATCGGGTCGGCTGGCTGCACGCCGCCCACCAGCGCCGCGCCGGCCAGAAGAATATAGGAGAGGGTCAACAGCAGCATGAGCGTTGAGGTCACCGACGTGATCGGCCCCAGCATCTTCGCCCCGTTGGTGGACACCCAGGTCGAGAAGGCGAACAGCACCATGCTCAGTACCGTGGTGGCAAACGGCGTAAGAATGTACTCATAGCCCAAAAAGGCGTAAGAGGCGTAGGCGATGACGCGCGGTAATAACGAGGTGAAGAAAAACAGGTTCACGAACCAGTAGGTGTAGGCGGTAATAAACGCCCAGCGCCCGCCCAGCGAGCTTTTCACCCAGGCGTACACGCCCGCTTCGGAGTTTTTATTCAGGGAGACAAACTCCGCGATGATTAAGCAGAAAGGAATAAAGTAGAACAGGGTGGCTAAAAAGAACATCGGCGCGGAGGCCAGCCCCAGCTCGATGTTGTTATTAATCACGTTGTTAAAACTGAATACGGCGGCAAACGTCAGCGACAGCAGGCCGAATTTGCCGATGGTATTACGCTTGGTAGTTTCAGACATAACCTATCTCCGGGTACGAGGAGGATAGCGGTGCTTCATTGGCACCGCTGGATTTTTTATTTGTTATGGAAATAACCGTCTTCGATGGTCACATAGAGGACGACTTTTTTGGCTGGCGTTTCGCTGATAAAGCGATACGCCTCGTGGTTTTCACATATCACGATCTGTCCCTCCCGCACCTGTTCGGTATGACCCACGCCTTTCAGGTATTCGCGGTCGGTTTCATCCCGGTAGCACTCCACAAGCTGAAGGGCGTCTTTTGCGGCGTACTCAATTTTCTGCGCGCCCTGCAGGTAGTAATGCACCTCGAAATAGCGGCGATGGCCGACGAACAGCGCGTCGGTGCTGGCATCATTGGTCACGCGATAGGCCAGAGAGTCACCAATCGAGTGGGCAACGCCGGGCTGGATGTGGTCGATGTTATTAATGGCCTCTGTGCAGCGCTGCCATTTGCGGCCCGTGCGATAACGCTGCTGGAACTGTTCCAGGCTGTCGAGAACGATCATTTTTCTGCCTCGCTGTGCGAATTCATGGAGAAGAAACCGCTGCCGAACCGATGGCGCGCCAGTGCCTGCGCGGCGGTGTGTCCGCCTTCCAGCGGGAGCAGGGTGAAGCCGTAGCGGAACGGCCTGAACCAGACGCGCCAGCTATCCAGCACTTCGCTTCCCCAGGAGTTAGAGCCTAAGCCCAGTACCTGATGGTCGAGATTGAGGGTGATATCCTCGCTGCGACGCAGTTCGTTGCAGTGCTGCGCGGCGTGGATGTTCTCTGCCGTGTAGCGCCAGGCGCTGAGGTGAATCGGCTGTTCAGGCACTACCAGCAGGCCGCTGCCGTGACGGCTGGCGAGCGTTGCCCAGCGCACCTGCTGACGGTTGCCGTTGTTCTGCGGGAACGGGTAGTTTTCGAACATTTCGTCCACCGTGGTGTGCCACAGGTCTATGGTGCTGGCCTGCTGGCTGTCCGGGTAGTTCTCTCCAGGGCCGCGTCCGTAGTAGCTTACCTGGTCGAATTCGCCGTTGATGCCGAGGGTAAAGCCGATGCACGGGATAATGTGCGGGTAATCACCGTAGCGTTCACCGCTCAGCTCAACGTTAATTTGCCCGTCGGCGGCAATGCGCCAGCGATAGGTGCAGCGCATACCAAAATCAAACACCGGCGGGGCAATCAGCGTGCGGGTGGTAATGAAGATCGCATCGTCCTGCTGCTCGACCTCAAAACCGCGCAGGTGCTCCTGCATAATCTGCAGATGGTTGGGTTGCCACAGCCCCTCATACTCCTGCTTGTGGTTATCAATCATCGGTTTGAAAAAGTTAATCTTTGGTTCACGGGTGATGCTTTCTTCACCGTTAACCAGCCAGGAGCAGAGTTTCCCCGTCACTTTTGAGAAGCGTGCGCGGAAGTTATGCCCGATCACGGTACAGTTCAGACGGTCTTCTGCCAGCCGCAGCGGTGTGGCGTTAGCGTTACTAAACGGCGTGACGTGAGCCGTACACGCTTTTAGCGGGAACTGATACACCGCAATCTCGTGCCCGGCTTCGCTGTAGCGCGTGCGGCTGTTTTTGCTGATGCGCACGGTCAGGAACGCTTCGCGCTCGTCGAGTCCGGGCAGGTTCAGGCTCACGCTGCGGGTGCTGTTGGGGGCCAGCCCGGTAATTGTCAGCGGCTGGCTGTGCAGGGTTTCACCTTCGGCACGCACCTCAACGAGCAGGGTGTAATCGTCCAGGCTGGTGAACCAGAAGCGGTTTTCAACGTGCAGCTCGCCGTTCTGCCAGCGCAGTTTGACCGGGGCAATCACCTGCTTATATTCGCGCAGCCCCGGACCCGGCGTTTGATCGGAGTAGATCAGCCCGTCGAGGCAGAAGTTGTAGTTATTCGGATAGTCACCAAAGTCGCCGCCGTAGGCGTAATACGTATTGCCGCTGGCATCTACCGCCTGAATACCGTGGTCGCACCACTCCCAGACGTAGTGGCCCTGAATGCAGTCGTGGCGATCGAAGACGTTTTGATACTCGCTCAGACCGCCGGGGCCGTTGCCCATCGCGTGGGCGTATTCGCAGATAACGCGCGGTTTGGCGTGGGGATACTCGCCGAACAAATTCATCAGCGGCACGCGGGTGTACATGGTGGAGATGATATCCACCACCTCGGCGTCGCGATCTTCTTCGTAATGCAGCAGGCGCGTGTCGTCCAGCGCCTTTGCAGCCCGGGCCATGGCGCGAATATTGCAGCCGTAGCCGGACTCGTTTCCAAGCGACCAGATGATGATGGAAGGGTGGTTTTTCTGGGCGTGAATATGGCGCTCGATGCGCTCAACGTAGACATGTTCCCACACCGGATCGTCCGTGATGCGGCTCAGGTCGCCGACGTTGGCAAAGCCGTGGGATTCCACATCCGTCTCCGCCATGACGAACAGGCCGTAGAGGTCGCACAGCTCGTAGAAGCGCGGATCGTTAGGGTAGTGGGCGGTGCGTACCGAGTTGATGTTGTGCTGCTTCATCAGGATCAGGTCGCGCTCGACGCGATCCATGCCCACGGCGCGGCCTTTCTGGTGATCGTTGTCGTGACGGTTTACGCCGTGCAGCTTCAGGTAGCGGTTGTTCACGTAGAACAGGCCGTCTCGCACCTTGATGTCGCGGAACCCAATGCGCTGAGGGATAACCTCCAGCGTCTGTCCGTGCTCATCTTTAAGCGTTACGACCAGATGGTAGAGGTAGGGCGATTCCGCAGACCACTGCTGAGGCTGTTTGACCTCAATGCTAAAGGCGGTTTCCGCGCTGCGGGTCACGGTCAGGCTGTCGGTCGAGCCCTGATGGATCGCTGCTTCGCCATCATACAGGGCATACTCCAGCGACACGGCGGATGCGTGCGGGGCCAGGTTTTCCAGCTCAAGCTGACAGAAGAGGGTGGCGTCTTTCCATGCCTCGTCGAAGGTGGTTTTGATCGTGACGTCGCGCACGTGAGTGGGATTTTTGCCGATCAGATAGACGTCGCGGAAAATACCGGCCGTCCACCACATGTCCTGATCCTCAATGTAGGTCGAATCCGCCCACTGCAGCACCCGTACGCACAGCAGGTTTTGCCCACCGTGCACCGCGTGGCTGATATCAAACTCGGCGGTCAGCCGGCTGCCCTTGCTAAAGCCAATGTAGTGACCATTCACGTAGACTTCGAAATAGGTTTCGACGCCGTCAAACTTGATGAGGGTCTGCTTCCCCTGCCAGCCGTCCGATAGCGTGAAGTGGCGCTGATACGCCCCGGTCGGATTGTCTGTAGGCACCCACGGCACGTCGACCGGGAAGGGGAAGCCTTCGTCGGTGTACTGCAGCTGGCCGTGGCCTTCCATCTGCCACATGGCGGGGACGGTAATGTCGCCCCAGTCGGCCATATACTCAGAGGTAAAGTTTTCCGGTACCAGAAGGGGGTGGGTGAAAAAGCGAAAGTTCCACTTACCGCTCAGAGACAGAAAGCGGCTGCTGGCCTCGCGGGCAAAGGTGCGAGCCTGCGCGACGGTGTCGTATGAGAAGAAGTACGCCCGCGGCGGAAGCCGGTTCTCATGCGTGAGTTGAATATTTTCCCAGCGATTCATGCGATCTCCCTGTAGGGGGTAAACATCATTGCTGGAGATTTTAGTAAATATTTTACTAAATAAAATCAGTAAAATTGATTTGCTTTAACTCGATCACGAAATAAAAAATGCCGGGCATGCCCGGCAGTGTGTTAAACGAGGGGAATTAGCGGGTGGTGCCGCGCAGTTTCAGCACGCTCGGCACGAAAACCTGCAGCGGCAGCGTCCGGCCATCGCGGGCTTTTTCCAGCAGCAGGTTAACCCCCTGGCTGCCCATCATTTCCGAGTGGATGCGTACGGTAGAGAGCGGCGGGAAGGTGAAGCGGGCGGTCGGGATATCGTTCACGCTGATGAGCGAAATGTCCTCCGGGATCGCCAGCCCTTTTTCATGGATAGCGCGCAAGACGCCGATGGCTATCGAATCAGAGGCCACAAACAGGGCGGTAGGCCAGCTTGTCTGAGCCAGCATGGTTTTTGCCAGTTCGTATCCGGATGAGCTGGAAAAACCGCCGCGCCAGATATCCTGTTCTGACACCACCCCTTTCAGGCGACCATACTCGACAAAAGCGGCTTCGCGGATATCGGCTTTGCCGGGCTCATCTTCCCCGCCGATAAAGCCAATGCGCTTAACGCCCTGATCAATGAAGAAATCAACGATCTGCTTGCTGATGCGCGAGAGGTCAATGTCGACGGAATCGAACGCGCTGCCGGGCTCGTGAAAATCGATAAAGCAGACGTTGTCCGTTAACGCAGTTGCAGCGCGCAGGACGGCTGAAGAGGGCTTGCCCACAATCAGTACGCCGGTAAGTTTTTTACTCTCTGGCAGGGTGGCATTGGCGTAACAGTTGCTCAACTCGACGCCCAGCTTTTCACACTGTGTCTCAATACCGTGGCGGATGGCAAGGTAGTAAGGGTCGTTAATCTCCAGCTCTTGCTGGTAGCTGTAGAGCGCCAGAATGTGCTGCTGACCCACCGCGGCAGACTGCATTTTGCGGGACGTTGTGCTCTTGTATTCCAGCTTTTCCGCAATCTCCAGAATGCGGTGCTTGGTCTCTTCTTTTACGTTCAACGTTGGGTCATCGTTTAAAACCCGGGATACCGTCGCCAGCGAAACGCCAGCCTCCGTCGCGATGTCTTTGAGCGTAGCCATGTTTGTCCTTATTCCCCCACGTGATGACCCATTGTAAAGGATGAATCAGGACATGCATCCGTTTTTACTAAATATCCTGCCCATTGCTTCCGGCAAATAGCGTGCTAGTATTTAGTAAAACTTTACCAAGGAGAGAGCATGGACACGATAGCTTACGATGACTTTGCAAAGCTGGAGATCCGCGTGGGGACGATTGTGGACGTTAAGCGCCACGCCAACGCAGACAAACTCTATATCGCGCAGATTGATGTGGGCGGAAAAACGCTGCAAACCGTCACCAGCCTGGTGCCGTATTACCGGGAAGAAGAGCTTATGGGAAAAACGGTGGTGGTGCTGTGTAATCTGGCGAAAGCGAAGATGCGCGGCGAAACGTCTGAATGCATGCTGCTCTGCGCGGAAACCGATGACGCCAGCGAAAGCGTGTTGTTAACGCCGGAGCGGGCGATGGCGGCGGGCGTCCGGGTGGTATAAAAAAGGGTGGCAATGCCACCCGATTTTCCAGGCCGGGTAAGCGACAGCGCCACCCGGCAACGCAGACCGCACTACAGCACGCTCAGCGCCTTCTCCACCACGTTCTCAACCGTAAAGCCGAAGTACGGGAACAGCTTATCGGCAGGGGCGGACTCACCGTAGCCCCGCATGCCGACAATCGCCCCTTTGAGCCCGACATACTTGTACCAGTAGTCGGCGATACCGGCCTCCACCGCCACGCGCGCCGCGACGTTAGAGGGCAGCACCGACTCCCGGTACGCCTCGTCCTGAGCGTCAAAAATATCCGTAGAAGGCAGGGACACCACGCGCACCGCGTGGCCTTCTGCAGTCAGCTTTTCCGCCGCTTTCACCGTGATTTCCACCTCGGAACCGGTCGCAATCAGGATCACGTCCGGCTTGCCGCCGCTGTCCTTCAGAATGTAGCCGCCGCGGGCGATGTTTTTCACCTGTTCCGGCGTGCGCTCAATCTGCGCCAGATTCTGGCGTGACAAAATCAGTGCCGTTGGACCATTGTGGCGTTCTACCGCCAGCTTCCAGCCCACCGCCGCTTCGACCTGATCGCACGGACGCCAGGTGCTGAAGTTTGGCGTCAGGCGCAGGCTAGCCAGCTGTTCAACCGCCTGGTGGGTGGGGCCGTCTTCTCCCAGACCGATGGAGTCGTGGGTATAGACCATAATCTGCCGCGCCTTCATCAGCGCCGCCATGCGCGCCGCGTTACGGGCGTACTCGACGAACATCAGGAAAGTGGCGGTGTACGGCACAAACCCACCGTGATGGGCGATGCCGTTGGCGATCGCGGTCATCCCGAACTCGCGCACGCCGTAGTGGATATAGTTCCCGGCAATATCCTCTTTCAGCGATTTCGAGCCGGACCAGATCGTCAGGTTGCTTGGCGCCAGGTCCGCCGAGCCGCCGAGCAGTTCGGGCAGAATAGGGCCGATTGCGTTCAGCGTATTTTGCGACGCCTTACGGGTGGCGATCTTCGCCGGGTTGGACTGCAGGTTTTCAATCAGCGCCTGGGTTTTATCGTCCCAGTCTTCCGGCAGACCGCCGCTCATGCGGCGGGAGAACTCGGCGGCCAGCTCCGGGTGCGCTTTTTTATAAGCGGCAAACTTCTCGTTCCAGGCGTGCTGGGCCTTCTCGCCGTCTTCACGGGCATCCCAGGCTCTGTAGATCTCTTTTGGGATCTCAAACGGCGGGTATTTCCAGCCCAGCTTCTGCCGGGTCAGCGCCACTTCCTCCTCGCCCAGCGCCGCGCCGTGCGCCTCCTCTTTGCCCGCCTTGTTCGGCGAGCCGAAGCCGATGACCGTGCGGCAGATAATCAGGGACGGTTTGTCCTTCACGCTCTGCGCTTCCTGAATCGCTTTTTTCACCGCCTCAGGGTCGTGACCGTCAATCTCATGCACCACGTGCCAGTGGTAGGCCTCGAAGCGTTTTGCCGTGTCGTCGGTAAACCAGCCCTCGGTCTCCCCGTCGATGGAGATGCCGTTGTGATCGTAGAACCCGATCAGCTTGCCGAGCCCCAGCGTGCCTGCCAGCGAGCAGACCTCGTGGGAGATCCCCTCCATCAGGCAGCCGTCACCCATAAACACGTAGGTGTAGTGATCGACAATCTCGTGGTCCGGCTGGTTGAACTGTGCCGCCAGCGTACGCTCGGCAATCGCCAGCCCGACCGCATTGGCCAGCCCCTGACCGAGCGGCCCGGTGGTGGTCTCCACGCCCGGCGTATAGCCAATCTCCGGGTGCCCCGGCGTTTTGGAGTGCAGCTGGCGGAAGTTTTTCAGCTCCTCAAGCGGCAGATCGTAGCCGGAAAGGTGCAGCAGGCTGTAGAGCAGCATTGAGGCGTGACCGTTGGAGAGAATAAAGCGGTCGCGATCGTACCAGGTGGGGTCATTCGGGTTGTGCTTCAGGAAGTCATTCCACAGCACTTCGGCAATATCGGCCATGCCCATCGGTGCGCCGGGGTGGCCGGAATTGGCTTTCTGCACGGCATCCATGCTGAGGGCGCGAATGGCATTGGCGAGCTCTTTACGGGACATAGTTCACTCCGTGGCAAGGTTAAAGTTTGGCGGCGAGAAGGTCTTCAAGTTTGCGCTGGTCGACGGCGAACAGGCGGATACCTTCCGCCAGTTTTTCCACAGCCATTGCGTCCTGGTTGTGCTCCCAGCGGAACTCCGCTTCGGTCATGGTTTTCGGTTTTGGCAGAACGGTAGAGGTGGGCACCAGCTTACGGATCACCGTCTCTTCTTTGTCCTGTAGTTCCTGGAGCAGGTTAGGGGAGATGGTCAGACGGTCACAGCCTGCCAGGGCGAGGATCTGCTCGGTACGGCGGAAGCTGGCCCCCATCACGATGGTTTCGTAGCGGTGCTGTTTGTAGTAATCGTAGATGTTACGGACCGATTTCACGCCCGGATCCTCATCCACCACGTACGGATCCATCGGCTGTTTTGCCTGATACCAGTCGTAGATGCGCCCGACAAACGGCGAGACGAGGAACACGCCCGCTTCCGCGCAGGCGCGCGCCTGGGCAAACGAGAACAGCAGCGTCAGGTTGCAGTGGATACCCTCTTTTTCCAGCACCTCTGCCGCGCGGATGCCTTCCCAGGTGGAGGCGAGCTTGATCAGAATGCGTGATTTATCGATGCCCTGATCCTGGTAGAGCTCCACCAGACGACGCGCCTTATTAATGCTTTTTTCTTTATCGAATGAGAGGCGGGCATCGACTTCGGTCGAGACGCGTCCCGGAATGCTTTTCAGAATTTCTGCACCAAAATTAACCGCCAGCTTGTCGCTGGCTTCGGCGACCTGCTGCTCCTGCGTTTTCCCGCGCTGTTTACCGTAGGCAATGGCGTCATCAATCAGATGGCTAAAATGGGCAAGCCCGGCCGCTTTGAGCAGCAGCGAAGGGTTGGTGGTCGCATCCTCCGGCTGATAGTGGCGAATCGACTCGATATCGCCGCTGTCTGCAACCACGGTGGTGAATTTTTTGATGCCGTCTAGCTGGTTCATAAATGATTACTCCTTGGAAATAAAAGCGTTAGCTGAGTGCGTTAGTTCACACTTCTGGAAAAATCATGATGGACTTAACAAAAAAGCATAGCAGACGGGGGAGGCATTGCTTTTGAGACGGGTAACATGGCTGTTATAAATTGATAACAATTTTTAATGTGTGATGGTGAGAGTTTGGCAGCCTTCAAAGTTTATGCGCTGTCCTGCGGCGATACTATCTGACCGATACGTAAAAGGAATAACAAGATGGACGATCAGTTAAAACAGAGTGCCCTCGATTTTCACGAGTTTCCTGTCCCGGGGAAAATCCAGGTCTCCCCAACCAAGCCGCTGGCAACCCAGCGCGATCTGGCGCTGGCCTATTCGCCGGGCGTAGCTGCCCCGTGTCTGGAAATTGAAAAAGACCCGCTGGCGGCCTACAAATACACCGCGCGTGGCAACCTTGTCGCCGTGATCTCTAACGGCACGGCGGTGCTGGGGCTGGGCAACATCGGTGCGCTGGCCGGTAAACCGGTGATGGAAGGGAAGGGGGTACTGTTCAAGAAATTCGCCGGTATCGACGTGTTCGATATCGAGGTGGATGAGCTCGACCCTGACAAATTCATCAACGTGGTGGCCGCGCTGGAGCCGACCTTCGGCGGGATTAACCTGGAAGACATCAAAGCGCCGGAATGTTTCTATATCGAGCAGAAGCTGCGCGAGCGTATGAACATTCCCGTGTTCCATGATGACCAGCACGGCACCGCGATTATCAGCACCGCCGCGATTCTGAACGGCCTGCGCGTGGTAGAGAAAAATCTCTCCGACGTGCGCATGGTGGTTTCTGGCGCAGGCGCCGCGGCCATCGCCTGTATGAACCTGCTGGTGGCGCTGGGTATGCAGAAACACAACATTGTGGTCTGCGACTCCAAAGGCGTTATCTATAAAGACCGCGAGCCGAACATGGCGGAAACCAAAGCGGCCTATGCGGTGGAAGACGACGGTAAACGCACCCTGGACGACGTGATCGACGGCGCGGATATCTTCCTCGGCTGCTCGGGTCCGAAGGTGCTGACCCAGGAGATGGTGAAGAAGATGGCGCGTGCGCCAATGATCCTGGCCCTGGCGAACCCGGAACCGGAAATCCTGCCGCCGCTGGCGAAAGCGGTGCGTGAAGACGCCATTATCTGTACCGGGCGTTCTGACTACCCGAACCAGGTCAACAACGTGCTCTGCTTCCCGTTCATCTTCCGCGGTGCGCTGGACGTCGGCGCAACGGCGATCAACGAAGAGATGAAGCTTGCCGCCGTTCACGCCATCGCGGAACTGGCGCACGCCGAGCAGAGCGAAGTGGTCGCGTCTGCGTACGGCGATCAGGATCTGAGCTTCGGTCCGGACTACATCATTCCAAAACCGTTCGACCCGCGTCTGATTGTCAAAATTGCTCCCGCGGTGGCCAAAGCGGCGATGGACTCCGGCGTGGCGACGCGTCCGATTCACGATTTCGACGCTTACGTCGATAAGCTCACCGAGTTTGTCTATAAAACCAACCTGTTCATGAAGCCGATCTTCTCCCAGGCGCGCGCCGACGCGAAGCGCGTAGTGCTGGCGGAAGGGGAAGAGGCGCGCGTGCTGCACGCCACCCAGGAGCTGATCACCTTAGGCCTGGCGAAACCGATCCTGATTGGTCGTCCGAGCGTGATTGAGATGCGTATCCAGAAGCTGGGCCTGCAGATTAAGCCGGGCGTCGACTTCGAGATCGTCAACAACGAATCCGATCCGCGCTTCAAAGAGTACTGGAGCGAATACTACGCGATCATGAAGCGTCGGGGGATCACTCAGGAGCAGGCGCAGAAAGCGGTGATCAGCAACACGACGGTGATCGGCGCGATCATGGTCCATCGCGGCGAGGCGGATGCGTTGATCTGCGGCACCATCGGCGATTACCACGAGCACTTTAGCGTGGTGCAGGAGATCTTTGGCTATCGCGATGGCGTCCATACCGCCGGGGCGATGAACGCGCTGCTGCTGCCAAGCGGCAACACCTTTATTGCTGATACCTACGTTAACGACGATCCGACTCCGGACGAGCTGGCGGAGATCACCGTGATGGCCGCCGAGACCTTGCGTCGCTTTGGTATCGAGCCGAAGGTGGCGCTGCTGTCGCACTCTAACTTTGGTTCGTCTAAATCCGCGGCGGCCTGCAAAATGCGTGAGACGCTGGCGCTGGTGCGCGAGCGCGCGCCGGAGTTGATGATTGACGGGGAAATGCATGGCGATGCGGCGCTGGTAGAGAGCATCCGTAACGAACGTATGCCGGACAGCCCGCTGAAGGGATCGGCCAATATACTGATTATGCCGAACGTGGAAGCGGCACGTATCAGCTATAACCTGCTGCGCGTCTCCAGCTCTGAAGGGGTGACCGTAGGACCGGTACTGATGGGCGTGGCAAAACCGGTGCATGTGTTAACGCCGATTGCCTCCGTGCGTCGTATCGTGAACATGGTGGCGCTGGCGGTGGTTGAGGCGCAGACGCAGCCGCTGTAATATCACTTTAATTTATTTCCGGCGCGGGTTTCTCCCGCGCCTTTTTATTTTCCCTTTCTTAGTGATCCACTTCACCTTTTAAACCTGGTTGCCGAATTTTGTTATTTGCTCTGACAAAAAATTGCCACGATGAGGGCAGTTTTAGAGGAGGCGGTGAGCAATGGAAAAAGAACGCATTATTCAGGAATTTGTGCCGGGGAAACAGGTCACGCTGGCGCATCTCATTGCGCACCCCGGAGAGGAACTGGCAAAAAAGATCGGCGTTCCCGAAGCCGGTGCCATCGGCATCATGACGCTGACGCCAGGGGAAACGGCGATGATTGCCGGTGACTTAGCCCTGAAGGCGGCAGATGTACATATCGGTTTTCTCGATAGATTCAGCGGTGCGCTGGTTATCTACGGCTCGGTAGGCGCGGTAGAAGAAGCGTTATTACAGACGGTAAGTGGTCTGGGCCGGTTATTAAATTTCACATTGTGCAATCTGACAAAAAGTTAATCAGAGGCGGCGATGAAACGTATTGCGTTTGTCGGTACGGTGGGGGCGGGGAAAACGACGCTCTTTAATGCGCTACAGGGAAATTATTCCCTCGCCAGAAAAACACAGGCCGTGGAGTTTAATGAGAATGGCGATATCGATACGCCAGGGGAATATTTTAGCCATCCTCGCTGGTATCACGCCTTAATTACCACGCTGCAGGATGTCGATACGTTGATTTATATACATGCGGCAAATGATAAAGAAAGTCGCTTACCTGCCGGGCTGCTGGATATTGGCGCAAGTAAACGACAAATCGCCGTTATCAGCAAAACGGACCTGCCGGATGCCGACGTCGCCGCAACGCAACAACTTCTTTGCGGGATGGGGTTTCAGGAGCCGATTTTTGAGCTCAATAGCCATGACCCGCGCAGCGTGCAGCATCTGGTGGATTATCTGACTGAGCTCAGCCAAAAGGAGGAAAGGGCAGGTGAAAAAACTCATCACAGCTAACGATATTCGTGCGGCCCACGCACGCGGCGAACAGGAAATGTCAGTTGTTCTGCGCGCCAGCATCATCACCCCGGAGGCGCGCGAAGTTGCGGAGCTGCTGGGCGTCACCATCAGCGAATGCGATGAATCCACGCCATGCGCAGCCGCTGCTAAACCGGCTGCGGTGATTGATGGCAAAACGGAAAACCAACGCATTCGCGAAACCATCATTGCACAGTTACCGGAAGGACAGTTTACCGAAAGCCTGGTTGCCCAACTGATGGACAAAGTCATGAAGGAGAAGCAGTCGCTGGAGCAGGGCGGAATGCAGCCGAGCTTTAACTCGGTAACTGGCAAAGGCGGCGTCAAAGTCATCGACGGCAGTAGCGTGAAGTTTGGTCGTTTTGACGGCGCACAGCCGCACTGTGTGGGGTTAACCGATCTGGTGACCGACCAGGACGGCAGCAGTATGGCCGCCGGGTTCATGCAGTGGGATAACGCCTTTTTCCCATGGACGCTGAACTACGACGAAATCGACATGATTCTGGAAGGTGAGCTGCACGTTCGTCACGAAGGTGAAACCATGATTGCTAAAGCCGGGGACGTGATGTTTATCCCGAAAGGCTCCAGCATCGAATTTGGTACGCCCTCGACGGTGAAGTTTCTGTATGTGGCCTGGCCTGCGAACTGGCAGTCCTGCTAAGGCGGATGTATGAAGGATTTCATTACCGAAGCATGGCTCAGAGCGAATCATACGCTCAGCGAAGGGGCTGAAATTCATCTCCCCGCTGACGCTCGCCTGACGCCGTCTGCCCGGGAATTACTGGAAAGCCGACATCTGCGCATTAAGTTTATCGACGAGCAGGGCAGCCTGTTTATTGCTGACGAAGACCAGCAGCCGCAGCCGGTGCATGGGTTAACCAGCAGCGATACGCATCCACAGGCCAGCTGCGAACTGTGTCATCAACCGGTGGTGAAGAAACCTGACACGCTGACGCATCTGACGGCGAACAAGATGGTTGCCAAAAGTGATCCGCGCCTGGGATTTCGCGCCGCGCTGGACAGCACCATCGCGCTGGCCGTGTGGTTGCAGATAGAGCTTGGGCAACCGTGGCAGCCGTGGCTTTCGGATATCCGTTCGCGCCTGGGCAACATTATGCGCGCCGATGCGATGGACGAGCTGCTGGGAGCACAAGCTATCGTCGGCTTAAGTGACGACGATTTACACCGCCTTTCGCATCAGCCGCTGCGCTATCTGGACCACGACCATCTGGTGCCTGAAGCCAGTCACGGACATGATTGCGCGCTGCTTAATCTGCTGCGTACCAAAGTCCGTGAAACGGAGACGGTGGCGGCCCAGGTTTTCATCACCCGTAGTTTTGAAGTCATGCGACCGGACATCATGCAGGCGCTCAACCGCCTTTCCAGTACGGTCTACGTCATGATGATTCTGAGCGTTGCGAAGCACCCGCTGACGGTTAGCCAAATTCAACAGCGACTGGGGGAGAAACCATGATCATTGAACGTGCTCGTCAACTCTCCCACCGCTCACCTGCACGGGTGGTGTTTCCGGATGCGCTGGATGTTCGGGTACTGAAGGCGGCAAATTATCTGCATCAGCACCGTCTGGCGCGTCCCATTCTCGTCGCCAGTCCGTTTGCGCTGCGCCAGTTTGCTCTCAGCCACCGGGTGGCGATGGATGGCATTCAGGTTATCGATCCGCAAAGCAACCTGCCAATGCGTGAAGAGTTTGCGCTGCGCTGGTTGACCCGCGCGGGAGATAAAACGCCTTCGGATGCCCGGGAAAAACTCAACGATCCGCTGATGTTCGCCGCGGCAATGGTCAGCGCGGGTAAAGCTGACGTCTGTATTGCGGGCAATCTATCGTCGACGGCCAACGTGCTGCGCGCCGGTTTGCGCATTATTGGGCTACAGCCAGGCTGTAAAACGCTGTCGTCAATTTTCCTGATGCTGCCGCAGTATCTCGGGCCGTCATTAGGGTTTGCCGATTGCAGCGTCGTGCCGCAGCCCACCGCCGCACAGCTGGCGGATATTGCGATTGCCAGCGCGCAGACATGGCAGGGGATCACGGGGGAAGAGCCGCGCGTGGCCATGCTGTCGTTTTCAAGTAATGGCAGCGCTCGCCATCCCAACGTCGCTAACGTGCAGCAGGCGACGGAGATTGTTCGTGAGCGTGCCCCGCAGCTTATCGTGGATGGCGAACTGCAATTTGATGCCGCCTTTGTTCCGGAAGTCGCCGCGCAAAAAGCGCCCGCCAGTCCGTTAAAGGGCAATGCCAACGTGATGGTTTTCCCGTCGCTGGAGGCAGGCAATATTGGCTACAAAATTGCCCAGCGTTTGGGAGGGTATCGCGCCGTTGGCCCCTTGATTCAGGGGCTTGCCGCACCGCTTCACGACCTCTCTCGCGGCTGTAGCGTACAGGAAATTATCGAACTGGCGTTGGTGGCCGCTGTGCCGCGCCAGACTGACGTGAGTCGTGAAAACGCCTCGCACACACTGGTTGTATAAGGTCCCGTTCTGGACCCCTGTGACTTAAGAGGAAAGCAAAATGGAAGCATTAGGAATGATTGAAACCCGGGGCCTGGTTGCACTGATTGAGGCTTCTGACGCAATGGTTAAAGCGGCACGTGTGAAACTGGTTGGCGTGAAGCAGATCGGTGGCGGTCTGGTCACTGCTATGGTCCGCGGCGACGTAGCGGCATGTAAAGCGGCAACAGACGCAGGTGCTGCGGCTGCACAGCGTATTGGCGAGCTGGTTTCCGTACACGTGATCCCGCGTCCGCATGGCGATCTGGAAGAAGTGTTCCCGATTAGCTTTAAAGGCGACAGCAACGACATGTAAGTCGTCCATGTGACGCCACAAATTTCATTGCTGGCGTCACCCTCTCTCCTTTTCACATTACCTTCTGCGGAGGGTAGGGGGAGGTTTTACCTGAAATATGCCACGGAGGCGCGTATGAAACTGGCAATCGTCACAGGACAAATTGTTTGTACCGTACGCCATCAGGGGCTCGCGCACGACAAGTTGCTGATGGTGGAAATGATTGATGCCCAGGGTAATCCCGACGGCCAGTGCTCTGTTGCTATCGACAGCATCGGAGCGGGAACCGGGGAGTGGGTGCTGCTGGTCAGCGGCAGCTCAGCCCGTCAGGCGCACCGTCACGAATCATCACCTGTCGATCTGTGCGTGATTGGCATCGTCGATGAAGTGGTGGCTGGTGGCCAGGTGATCTTCCATAAATAAGGCAGAAAATCATGAATCAACAGGATATTGAACAGGTCGTGAAAGCGGTGCTGCTGAAAATGAAAGACAGCAGCCAGCCCGTCAGTGCCGTTCAAGAAATGGGCGTTTTTGCCTCCCTGGATGACGCAGTGACGGCAGCAAAACTGGCCCAGCAGGGGTTGAAAAGCGTCGCCATGCGTCAGTTGGCTATCACGGCTCTTCGCGAGGCGGGCGAAAAGCACGCCAGAGAATTAGCGGAACTTGCCGTCACAGAAACCGGCATGGGACGCGTTGACGATAAATTTGCCAAAAACGTGGCGCAGGCACGCGGTACGCCGGGGGTGGAATGCCTGTCTCCACAGGTCCTGACCGGCGATAACGGCCTGACGCTGATTGAAAATGCGCCGTGGGGCGTGGTGGCCTCGGTGACGCCGTCTACCAACCCTGCCGCAACCGTTATTAACAACGCCATCAGCCTGATTGCCGCTGGCAACAGCGTGGTCTTCGCTCCGCATCCTGCGGCAAAAAAAGTCTCTCAGCGCGCCATTACGCTGCTTAACCAGGCGATTGTTGCCGCAGGCGGCCCGGCAAACCTGCTGGTGACCGTTGCCAATCCGGATATCGAAACCGCCCAGCGCCTGTTCAAGTACCCAGGCATCGGCCTGCTGGTGGTGACCGGCGGTGAAGCCGTAGTGGATGCTGCGCGTAAGCACACCAACAAGCGTCTGATTGCCGCCGGCGCGGGTAACCCGCCGGTGGTGGTGGATGAAACGGCCGACCTGGCCCGCGCGGCGCAGTCGATCGTCAAAGGCGCATCGTTTGATAACAACATCATCTGCGCCGATGAAAAAGTCCTGATCGTCGTGGATAGCGTTGCCGACGAACTGATGCGCCTGATGGAAAGCCAGCATGCGGTGAAACTGACAGCGGCTCAGGCCGAACAGCTGCAACCTGTGCTGCTGAAAAATATCGATGAGCGCGGTAAAGGCACGGTCAGTCGTGACTGGGTAGGCCGCGATGCAGGAAAAATCGCGGCGACGATTGGTCTGACCGTACCAGAGCAAACGCGGCTGTTATTCGTCGAAACCTCAGCGACGCATCCGTTTGCCGTCACCGAATTGATGATGCCGGTGCTGCCTGTCGTGCGGGTCGCCAGCGTCGATGAGGCCATTGAACTGGCGGTCAAGCTTGAAGGCGGCTGTCACCATACGGCGGCGATGCATTCGCGCAATATCGACAACATGAACCGCATGGCAAACGCCATTGATACCAGCATTTTCGTCAAGAACGGACCGTGTATTGCGGGGCTTGGACTCGGCGGCGAAGGCTGGACCACGATGACCATTACCACACCAACCGGGGAAGGGGTGACCAGCGCGCGCACGTTTGTGCGTCTGCGTCGCTGTGTGTTGGTGGACGCCTTCAGAATTGTATAAGGAGTAAAAGGGATGGCGCACGACGAACAGCGTTGGCTGACACCCAGGCTGCTAAAAGCGGCAGCGCTATGTAACCAGACGCCTGCTGTGAGCGATTCACCGCTGTGGCTGGGCGTTGATTTGGGAACGTGTGATGTGGTGTCGATGGTTGTCGACAGTGACGGACAGCCGGTTGCGGTTTGCCTGGACTGGGCCGATGTCGTGCGCGATGGCATCGTCTGGGATTTCTTCGGCGCGGTGACCCTCGTTCGTCGCCATCTCGATACGCTCGAACAACAGCTGGGTTGCCGCTTTACCCATGCGGCAACCTCGTTTCCACCGGGAACGGACCGGCGCATTTCGATCAACGTGCTGGAGTCTGCCGGACTTGAAGTGAGTCATGTGCTCGACGAACCGACCGCGGTGGCGGACCTGTTGCAGCTCGATAACGCTGGCGTGGTGGATATCGGGGGCGGTACCACCGGGATTGCCATTGTTAAACAGGGCAAAGTGATCTATTCCGCCGATGAAGCGACCGGCGGGCACCATATTTCCCTGACGCTCGCCGGGAACCGTCGCATCCAGTTGGAGGAAGCCGAGCAGTACAAGCGCAGCAATGGCAAAGAAATCTGGCCAGTGGTTAAGCCGGTCTACGAAAAGATGGCGGAAATCGTGGCTCACCATATAGCCGGACAGGGCGTCGCTGACTTGTGGCTGGCCGGTGGCTCCTGTATGCAGCCGGGCGTTGATGAACTGTTCCGTAAGCGTTTCCCGAAGCTGCAGGTGCATTTACCCCAGCACAGCCTGTTTATGACTCCGCTGGCGATTGCAAATAGCGGAAAAGAAAAAGCGGAGGGAATCTATGCAAGCTGAATTGCAGACCGCGCTCTTTCAGGCATTCGATACCCTGAATCTGCAACGCGTAAAAACGTTTAGCGTTCCACCGGTTACGTTATGTGGACTGGGAGCGCTGAGTACCTGTGGGCAGGAAGCAAAAGCGCGCGGACTGACGCATATGTTCGTCATGGTTGATCGTTTCCTGCATCAGGCGGGGATGACCGCTGCACTGGAGCGCAGCCTGGCGATGAAAGGCGTGGCGATGACGCTGTGGCCATGTCCGGCGGGCGAACCGTGCATTACGGACGTCTGCGCGGCGGTCGCGCAATTGCGTGAATCGAAGTGCGATAGCGTTGTGGCCTTCGGCGGCGGTTCCGTACTGGATGCCGCAAAGGCAGTCGCGTTGCTGGTGACCAACCCCACGCAGACGCTGGCTGACATGACGGAGCACAGCGTGTTGCGTGCGCGTCTGCCGCTGATTGCGGTGCCAACTACCGCCGGAACGGGTTCAGAAACCACTAACGTCACGGTGATTATCGACGCCGCGACAGGACTTAAACAAGTGCTGGCCCACGCACTGCTGATGCCGGATGTGGCGATCCTTGACGCCGCGCTGACGGAAGGTGTGCCCGCACACGTCACGGCGATGACCGGGATCGATGCGTTGACGCACGCCGTTGAAGCATATAGCGCGCTGAACGCGACGCCGTTTACCGACAGCCTGGCGATTGGCGCGATTGCGATGATCGGTAAATCGCTGCCAAAGGCCGTCGGCTACGGTCAGGATCTGGTGGCGCGGGAAAGCATGCTGCTGGCGTCCTGCATGGCGGGAATGGCGTTTTCAAGCGCGGGACTGGGCTTGTGTCATGCGATGGCGCACCAGCCGGGCGCTGCGCTGCATATCCCGCACGGACAGGCTAACGCCATGCTGCTGCCCACGGTAATGGGGTTCAACCGCATGGTGTGTCGTGAGCGCTTCAGCCATATCGGACGGGCGTTAACTAACAAGAAGTCGGACGATCGCGATGCCATCAACGCCGTCAGCGAGTTGATTAGTGAAGTGGGCCAGACAAAACGACTCTCTGACGTTGGGGCAAAGCCCGAGCATTACAGCGCATGGGCGCATGCCGCGCTGGAGGATATTTGTATTCGCAGTAACCCACGCACCGCCACGCAGGCCGACATTATCGCGTTGTATGCGACGGCACAATAAATACACATATGACAGGGAGTGAAGGTTATGGGAATTAACGAAATCATCATGTACATCATGATGTTCTTTATGCTGATTGCCGCCGTGGACAGGATCCTGTCGCAGTTCGGCGGTTCGGCGCGCTTCCTCGGTAAGTTCGGTAAGAGTATTGAGGGTTCGGGCGGCCAGTTTGAAGAAGGTTTCATGGCGATGGGCGCGCTGGGCCTGGCAATGGTCGGTATGACCGCGCTGGCACCCGTACTGGCGCATGTGCTTGGGCCGGTGATTATTCCGCTGTACGAAATGCTGGGCGCAAACCCGTCGATGTTTGCCGGAACGCTGCTGGCGTGCGATATGGGCGGCTTCTTCCTGGCGAAAGAACTGGCGGGCGGCGACGTTGCGGCGTGGCTGTACTCTGGCCTGATCCTCGGAGCGATGATGGGGCCGACGCTGGTCTTCTCCATTCCGGTTGCGCTGGGAATTATTGAACCGTCCGATCGTCGTTATCTGGCGCTGGGCGTGCTGGCCGGTATTGTCACCATTCCAGTTGGCTGTATTGCGGGTGGTTTGGTCGCGATGTACTCCAGCGTCGAAATCAATGGTCAGCCGGTAGAGTTCACTTTTGCGCTGATCCTGATGAACATGATCCCGGTGCTGATCGTGGCCGTGCTGGTGGCGCTGGGATTGAAATTCATCCCGGAAAAAATGATCAACGGCTTCCAGATCTTCGCGAAATTCCTTGTGGCGCTGATCACCCTCGGTCTGGCGGCTGCGGTGATCAAATTCCTGCTCGGCTGGGAGCTGATTCCGGGTCTTGATCCTATCTTCATGGCACCGGGAGACAGGCCGGGTGAAGTGATGCGCGCCATCGAAGTTATCGGTTCTATCTCCTGTGTGCTGCTGGGCGCCTACCCGATGGTGCTGCTGTTGACCCGCTGGTTTGAAAAACCGCTGATGAGCGTCGGCAACCTGTTAAACGTTAATAACATTGCGGCTGCGGGGATGGTCGCGACGCTGGCGAACAACATCCCGATGTTCGGCATGATGAAGAATATGGATACCCGCGGCAAAGTGATCAACTGCGCCTTTGCGGTCTCTGCGGCCTTTGCTCTGGGGGACCACTTAGGCTTCGCTGCTGCCAACATGAACGCGATGATCTTCCCAATGATTGTCGGCAAGTTGATCGGCGGTGTGACGGCGATTGGCGTGGCTATGCTGTTAGTACCGAAAGATGAAGATGTTCCGGCACCAGCAGACACTCATCCGGAGGCGCAATCGTGAATATTCGCCAGCTACTCAGCGTCGGTATCGATATCGGCACCACCACCACTCAGGTGATCTTCTCGCGCCTTGAGCTGGTCAACCGTGCGGCAGTGTCGCAGGTGCCGCGCTACGAATTCATCAAACGCGAAATTAGCTGGCAAAGCCCGGTGTTCTTTACCCCGGTTGATAAACAGGGCGGGTTGAAAGAGGCCGAACTTAAGGCGCTGATCCTCGCCCAGTATCAGGCGGCGGGCATCAAGCCTGAGGCCGTCGATTCCGGTGCGATCATCATTACCGGAGAAAGCGCCAAAACCCGCAACGCACGACCCGCAGTGATGGCGCTCTCCCAGTCGCTGGGGGACTTTGTGGTTGCCAGCGCCGGCCCGCATCTGGAATCGGTGATTGCCGGTCAAGGCGCGGGAGTGCAAACCCTGTCCGAGCAAAAAATGTGCCGGGTACTGAATATCGACATCGGCGGCGGGACGTCGAACTACGTCCTGTTCGATGCCGGAAAGGTCAGCGGTTCGGCCTGCCTGAACGTTGGTGGAAGGCTTCTGGAAACGGACGGTCAGGGGCGAGTGGTGCATGCGCATCAACCGGGGCAGATGATTGTTGATGACGTATTTGGTCCGGGCTTTGACGCCCGAGCCCTCAATGCGGCGCAGCTTGTTCAGGTGGCCAGACGGATGGCGGCGCTGATTGTGGAGGTGATTGACGGCACGCTTTCACCGCTGGCGCAGGCGATGATGCAAACCGGTTTACTGCCTGCGGGTGTGAAACCGGATGTGATTACGCTTTCAGGGGGAGTGGGCGAATGCTACCGCAACCAACCTGCCGATCCGTTCTGTTTTTCCGATATCGGGCCGCTTCTTGCCACGGCGCTGCATGAACATCCGCGTCTGCGTGAGATGAACGTGCAGTTCCCGGCGCAGACCGTGCGTGCCACGGTGATTGGTGCCGGTGCGCATACGCTGTCGCTTTCGGGCAGCACTATCTGGCTGGAAGGCGTGGCGCTTCCGCTGCGCAATCTGCCGGTGGCGATTCCGGTTGATGAGGCTGATCTGGTTGCCGCCTGGCAGCAAGCGCTGATGCAACTCGATCTGGATCCGCAAACGGACGCCTACGTGCTGGCGCTGCCCGGTTCGCTGCCGGTGCGCTACGCCGCGCTATTAACGGTGATTGATGCGCTGCTGGCCTTTGTCGCGCGCTATCCGAATCCGCATCCCCTGCTGGTGGTAGCCGAGCAGGATTTTGGTAAAGCCCTGGGCATGCTGTTACGCCCACAGTTACAGCAACACCCGCTGGCGGTCATCGATGAGGTGGTTGTTCGGGCGGGGGACTATATCGACATTGGTACGCCTCTTTTTGGCGGATCGGTTGTGCCGGTGACGGTGAAATCACTCGCATTTCCTTCCTGAGGGAACGACTTATGAAACTAAAGACCACATTGTTCGGCAATGTTTATCAGTTTAAGGATGTGAAAGAGGTGCTGGCAAAAGCCAACGAACTGCGTTCGGGGGATGTGCTGGCAGGGGTAGCTGCAACCAGTTCGCAGGAGCGCGTGGCGGCCAAGCAGGTGCTGTCAGAAATGACGGTGGCGGATATCCGCAATAACCCGGTGATTTCCTATGAAGAGGACTGCGTCACGCGTCTGATTCAGGATGACGTCAACGAAACGGCCTATAACCGCATCAAAAACTGGAGCATCAGCGAACTGCGCGAGTACGTGCTGAGCGATGAAACCTCCGTTGATGACATTGCGTTTACGCGTAAAGGGTTAACGTCGGAAGTGGTCGCCGCGGTAGCAAAAATCTGCTCTAACGCGGACCTGATCTACGGCGGTAAGAAAATGCCGGTGATCAAAAAGGCCAACACCACTATTGGTCTTCCTGGCACTTTCAGCTGCCGTTTACAGCCGAACGACACCCGTGATGACGTGCAGAGTATTGCGGCACAAATCTACGAGGGACTCTCCTTCGGTGCGGGCGATGCGGTAATTGGCGTAAACCCGGTAACGGATGATGTGGAAAACTTAAGCCGCGTACTGAATACCGTGTACGGCGTTATCGATAAATTCAACATCCCGACCCAGGGCTGCGTACTGGCACACGTTACCACCCAGATCGAAGCGATCCGTCGCGGCGCGCCGGGCGGACTGATTTTCCAGAGTATCTGCGGCAGCGAGAAAGGCTTAAAAGAGTTCGGCGTTGAGCTGGCCATGCTGGATGAAGCACGTGCGGTGGGTGCGGAGTTCAACCGCATCGCCGGTGAAAACTGCCTGTACTTCGAAACCGGACAAGGGTCTGCGCTCTCCGCAGGCGCTAACTTCGGTGCCGATCAGGTGACGATGGAAGCGCGTAACTACGGGCTGGCGCGTCACTACGATCCGTTTCTGGTGAACACCGTGGTGGGCTTTATCGGGCCGGAGTATCTGTACAACGATCGTCAGATTATTCGCGCGGGTCTGGAAGATCACTTTATGGGCAAGCTGAGTGGCATCTCAATGGGCTGCGACTGCTGCTACACCAACCATGCTGATGCTGACCAGAACCTCAACGAAAACCTGATGATTTTGCTCGCCACCGCTGGCTGCAACTACATCATGGGCATGCCGCTCGGTGACGACATCATGCTCAACTATCAGACCACCGCCTTTCACGATACCGCCACCGTCCGTCAGTTGCTGAATTTACGGCCGTCGCCGGAGTTTGAACGCTGGCTGGAAACCATGGGCATTATGGCAAACGGTCGCCTGACCAAACGGGCGGGCGATCCGTCACTGTTCTTCTGATGACGCGGGGATGACACACGATGGATCAAAAACAGATTGAAGAAATTGTACGCAGCGTTATGGCGTCAATGGGAGAGTCGCAGCCGCAGGCGCAAGCGTCGTCACCTGAAGAGAAATGTAGCACCGCGCAGTGTGCTGCACCAACGGGTGAAAGCTGTGCAATGGATTTAGGCTCAGCCGAGGCCAAAGCGTGGATTGGCGTTGAGAACCCGCATCGCGCAGAGGTGTTAACCGAGCTGCGTCGCAGCACCGCCGCGCGTGTATGTACCGGCCGTGCCGGTCCACGCCCGCGCACTCAGGCGCTGCTGCGTTTCCTGGCCGATCACTCGCGTTCAAAAGACACGGTGTTGAAAGAAGTGCCCGAAGAGTGGGTAAAAGCCCAGGGGCTGCTGGAAGTACGCTCGGAAATCAGTGACAAAAACCTGTACCTGACGCGCCCGGATCTGGGGCGTCGTCTGAGTGCGGAAGCCATTGAAGCGCTGAAATCACAGTGTGTAATGAACCCGGATGTGCAGGTGATTATCTCTGATGGCCTGTCTACCGACGCCATCACCGCCAACTACGAAGAGATCCTGCCGCCGCTGTTGTCGGGCTTAAAACAGGCCGGATTGAAGGTTGGGACACCGTTCTTTGTTCGCTATGGTCGCGTGAAAATCGAAGATCAGATCGGCGAACTGCTTGGTGCGAAAGCGGTGATCCTGCTGGTTGGGGAACGTCCGGGCCTTGGCCAGTCTGAAAGCCTTTCCTGCTATGCCGTCTATTCGCCGCGCGTGGCGACGACCGTTGAAGCTGACCGTACCTGTATCTCGAATATTCATCAGGGCGGTACGCCACCGGTTGAAGCGGCGGCGGTGATTGTGGATTTGGCCAGGCGCATGCTGGAGCAAAAAGCATCCGGCATCAATATGACCCGTTAAGGAGGCATCATGCCAGCATTAGATTTGATTAGACCTTCAGTCACCGCAATGCGCGTGATTGCCTCGGTAAATGACGGTTTTGCCCGTGAACTTAAATTACCGCCACATATACGTAGCCTTGGACTCATCACAGCAGATTCTGATGACGTGGCGTATATTGCCGCAGACGAAGCGACAAAACAGGCAATGGTCGAAGTGGTTTATGGCCGCTCGCTGTATGCCGGCGCGGCGCACAGCCCCTCTCCAACCTCGGGCGAAGTGCTGATTATGCTCGGAGGGCCAAACCCGGCCGAAGTTCGCGCAGGTCTGGACGCGATGGTGGCCAATATTGAAAGCGGTGCGGCGTTCCAGTGGGCAAATGACGCAGAAGATACCGCTTTCCTGGCGCATGTGGTTTCGCGTACCGGGTCGTATCTCTCGGCGACCGCAGGATGCCGACCTGGCGATCCGATGGCGTATCTGGTGGCGCCGCCGCTGGAGGCGACGTTGGGTATTGATGCTGCGCTGAAATCTGCTGATGTGCAGATTGTCACCTATGTGCCGCCACCGTCAGAAACCAACTATTCGGCCGCGTTTTTGACAGGTAGCCAGGCCGCCTGTAAAGCCGCCTGTAACGCCTTTGCTGATGCCGTGCTGGATATTGCCCGTAATCCAGTCCAGCGCGCGTAAGAGAGGTAGTGATGATCAATGCACTGGGATTACTGGAAGTGGATGGCATGGTGGCTGCCGTCGACGCGGCAGATGCCATGTTGAAAGCCGCTAACGTGCGTCTGTTGAGCCACGAAGTGCTCGATCCTGGCCGGCTGACGCTGGTGGTGGAAGGCGATCTGGCTGCGTGCCGCGCAGCACTGGATGCCGGCAGCGCTGCCGCAGCGCGTACAGGCCGTGTTATCAGCCGTAAGGAAATAGGCCGGCCGGACGATGACACCCAGTGGCTGATCGGCGGTTTTACGCGCCAGCCGAAGAAACCAGAACAGAAGCCAGAAGTGAAAACAGAGGTAAATCCGCAGAAGACGCAGGATGCCCCGTTGACGTCTGAATCCTCTGAGCAACTTCTGGCGCTGTTGGCATCGGTCCGTCAAGGAATGACGGCAGGGGAAGTGGCTGCCCACTTTGGCTGGTCACTTGATGAAGCCAGAAAGGCGCTGGAAGAGCTCTTTTCTCACGGAGCGTTGCGTAAACGCAGTAGTCGCTATCGCTTAAAAAATTAACCTGTCGGAGGGCCGGGGCTTCGTGGAGGCTTCCGGCTTAAAAGATCATGAAAAAGACCCGAACTGCAAACCTGCACCATCTTTATCATGAAGCATTACCCGAAGACGTTAAACTTACGCCGAAAGTGGAGGTGGACAACGTTCATCAGCGGCGAACAACGGATGTGTATGAGCATGCGCTGACGATTACCGCCTGGCAGCAAATCTACGACCAGCTGCATCCGGGAAAATTTCATGGCGAGTTCACGGAAATCCTGCTCGACGATATTCAGGTGTTCCGTGAATACACCGGACTGGCGCTGCGTCAGTCATGTCTTGTCTGGCCGAACTCGTTCTGGTTTGGTATTCCGGCCACGCGCTGCGAACAGGGATTTATTGGCACCCAGTGTCTGGGTAACGCTGAAATTGCCACCCGCCCGGGCGGGACGGAGTTTGAACTGAGTACGCCGGATGATTACACCATTCTGGGCGTCGTCATTTCTGAAGAGGCCATTGCCCGTCAGGCCAACTTCCTGCATAACCCGGAAAGGGTGATGCATATGCTGCGTAACCAGTCGGCGCTGGAAGTGAAAGAACAACACAAAGCTGCTCTATGGGGCTTTGTGCAGCAGGCGCTGGCGACATTTAGCGAGAATCCGGTAAACCTCCATCAACCTGCGGTACGCAAAGTGCTGGGCGACAACCTGCTGCTGGCGATGGGCACAATGCTGGAAGAAGCGCAGCCGATAATCACGGCCGAGAGTATCAGCCATCAGAGCTATCGTCGCCTGCTGTCGCGTGCGCGCGAATATGTGCTGGAAAATATGTCAGAGCCGCTGACCGTACTTGACCTGTGTAATCAGTTGCACGTCAGCCGTCGGACGCTGCAAAACGCCTTTCATACGATACTCGGAATTGGTCCGAATGCCTGGTTAAAACGTATTCGTCTGAACGCCGTGCGTCGCGAGCTGATAAGCCCGTGGTCGCAAAGCGTGACGGTAAAAGACGCCGCCATGCAGTGGGGATTCTGGCATCTGGGGCAGTTTGCCACTGACTATCAGCAATTGTTTGCGGAGAAACCGTCGTTGACGCTGCATCAGCGTATGCGCCAGTGGGCGTGATGACATTATTGTGCCGGATACGACGCTTTGCGCCTTATCCAGCCTGCGGGGCGGTGCCTCAGTCATTGCAGGCCTGATAAGGCGCTAGCCGTCATCAGGTCAGGTAAACTACACCCAGTCGCGGATCTGAATAAACTCGCTAAGGGCGGCTTCCGGGCTGTTCGCTTCCGGCTGCCAGTCATATTCCCAGCGCACCAGCGGCGGCATCGACATTAAAATCGACTCCGTGCGCCCGCCGGTCTGCAGGCCGAACAGCGTCCCGCGATCCCACACCAGATTAAATTCCACGTAGCGCCCCCGACGGTAGAGCTGGAACTCACGTTCGCGCACGCCATAGTTGGTGTTTTTACGGCGTTCGACAATCGGCAGGTACGCGTCGGTATAGCCTTCACCCACCGCGCGCATAAAGCTGAACGCGGTATCAAAATCCGGCGTGTTGAGATCGTCAAAGAACAGCCCGCCGATGCCGCGCTGCTCGTCGCGGTGCTTCAGGTAAAAGTAGTCGTCGCACCACTTTTTAAATTTCGGATAGACGTCTTCGCCAAACGGCAGGCAAAGATCCCGCGCGGTGGTGTGCCAGTGCACGGCATCCTCTTCGAAGCCGTAATAGGGCGTTAAGTCGAAACCGCCGCCGAACCACCAGACCGGGTCGGCGCCCGGTTTTTCCGCAATGAAAAAGCGCACGTTGGCGTGGCTGGTCGGCACAAACGGGTTGTGCGGATGCACCACCAGCGAGACGCCCATTGCCTCAAAGCTGCGGCCTGCGAGCTCGGGACGATGTGCCGTCGCAGACGCAGGCATGGCGTCGCCGTGAACGTGGGAAAAATTCACGCCCGCCTGTTCGAAGATGCCGCCGTTTCGCAGCACGCGGCTGCGCCCGCCGCCTCCGGCCTCGCGCTGCCAGGTATCTTCCTGAAATTCACCGCCGTCTGCGGCGGCCAGTTTCTGGCAGATCTCATCCTGCAGCTGCAGCAGGAAGATTTTGACCAGTTGAGCATCGGGTTTCATTAACGTTTCCTGGAGTGCGCTTTTTGGTTATCGAACCAGTTGAAGTAACTGATAATGCCGGAGGCGATGGCGTTGGCGATCTTCTGACGAAACGCCGTGGTGCCGAGGAGTCGCTCCTCTTCCGGGTTGGTAATGAAGGAGGTTTCCACCAGCACGGACGGGATGGACGGTGATTTCAGGACCACGAACGCCGCCTGCTCGGTGCCTTTACTGTGCAGACGATGCACTGGCTTAATCTTCTTCAGAATATGCGAGCCGAGCGTCAGGCTGTTTTTGATCGTATCCGTCTGCACGAGGTCGAACAGCACCTGCTGTAGCAGGTGGTCTTTGTCGGTGGCTTTCTTCCCGGCGACTTCATCCGCCCGGTTTTCGCGGTCGGAGAGGTATTTCGCCATGGCGCTACTGGCGCCACGGTTGGAAAGCGCAAACACCGAGGCACCGGCCGCAGAAGGGTTGGTAAAGCCGTCGGCGTGGATCGACATAAACAGATCCGCACCGTGCTGGTGGGCGATCTCTACGCGGTCATACAGCGGAATAAAGGTATCGCCAGAGCGCGTCAGACGGGCGTCAATGCCGTTACTGCGTAAAATTGCGCGCACATTTTTTGCAATTGCCAGCACGACGTGTTTTTCTTTCGACCCGTTTTTGCCGATGGCGCCGGTATCAATGCCGCCGTGCCCTGGGTCGAGCATCACCAGACGCTTCGCGCCCGGCTTTTTGGCTTTCGGTTTGCTGTGTCCGTTACTGGTTTTGAGCGTGCTCTCGTCTTTCGCCTGAGCCTGCTTTGCGATGCCCGTTAACGTTAAGGCCGCCAGCCCCGCTTTGAGAACCTGACGACGCGATGTGAGTGCTTTTAATGGTTTGAATGTGCTCATGCGGCCTGAATACTAAAAAATGGGGTCCTGGTGTTATATCGTATCGTGTTTCCCGTTACGACAGTCCATATCGAGAATTGTTTTACTTTTCATTTCAATACGTGACAAAGTGACATTATGCCAAATTTTGGCGAGATTTTCCCCGGTTATTGGCTAAAGGCGTGCTTCGCGCCATAATCACTGTTTTTAAACCCGAAAAGGCGGTTAATACCATGGAGATACGCGTTTTTCGCCAGGAAGATTTCGAAGAGGTGATCACCCTTTGGGAGCGCTGCGATCTGCTGCGTCCGTGGAACGATCCGGAAATGGATATCGAACGTAAGGTGAATCATGACGTCAGTCTGTTTCTGGTCGCGGAAGTCAATGGCGAGGTTGTGGGGACGGTAATGGGCGGTTACGACGGCCATCGCGGCTCGGCCTATTATCTGGGCGTTCACCCGGAATACCGTGGCCGCGGCATTGCCAATGCGCTGCTGAACCGACTCGAGAAGAAGCTGATCGCCCGCGGCTGCCCAAAAATCCAGATCATGGTGCGGGAAGATAACGACGTCGTACTGGGCATGTATGAGCGTCTGGGCTATGAACATGCTGACGTGCTGACGTTGGGCAAGCGTCTGATCGAAGATGAAGAGTACTGAGATCCATCCGGCTGACTATGACGCGCAGGGCCGCGTCAGGCTGCCCTTTTTATTCTGGTGCGTTCTGCTGCTCCAGGCCCGGACCTGGGTGCTGTTTGTGATGGCCGCCGCGTCGCGCGGGCAGGGCGACACGCTGCTGAATCTCTTTTATCCCGATCACGACGCCTTCTGGCTCGGACTACTGCCGGGCGTACCGGCGGTGGTGGCGTTTTTGTGCAGCGGCCGGCGGCAGGCGATCCCGCGTTTGTGGCGCGCGCTTCTCGGGCTGCTGATCCTTGCCCAGATTGCGCTGCTCTTCTGGCAGCCGGTACTCTGGTGGTACGGTGAGCCGCTGACGGGCACCGGCGTTGCGCTGGTGGTTGCCGATATTGTGGCGCTGCTGTGGCTGCTGACAAACCCGCGTCTTCGCGCCTGTTTTGCGCCTCAGGATGATTAATCCGGCACTTTTTGCCGATGTCGCACTCCAACAAGCGTTGATTTAATTAGAAAGGACGTTTCAATGAAATCGCTGCGTTTACTTTTATGCGCTCTCCCGCTGGCGTTGACCGGCTGTTCGACGCTCTCCTCCATTAACTGGTCCGCCGCGTATCCGTGGAACTGGTTTGGCTCATCAACGGAAGTGACCGAGCAGGGCGTGGGGAAAATTACCGCCGCGACGGCGCTGGATCAGAATGCTATTCAGGATGCGCTCAGCAGCGATTACCGTCTGCGCAGCGGCATGAAAACGGAGAATGGCAATATTGTTCGCTATTACGAAGCGCTGAAGGGCGATAAGCTGGCGCTGGTGATCAACGGTGACAAAGGCACGGTAAACCGAATTGCGGTGATGGATGAAGATATTCCGACCGCTAGCGGCGTGAAAGTAGGGACCCCGTTTAGCGATCTTTATAAGCAGGCTTTTGGCAATTGCACCAGCTTGCCGTCTGACGACAAGGTCGCGGTGGAATGTAAGGCGGAAGGCAGCCAGCACATCAGCTATGTCTTCACCGGAACCTGGAGCGGACCGGAAGGACTGATGCCGTCTGACGACACGCTCAAGAGCTGGAAAGTGAGCAAAATACTCTGGAAGCAGTAATTTGCGCCTGAACAAACCGCCTCGCTGAAATCCGGGTATAATACCCGCCATCAATGCCACGCTGACGTGGCATCTTTATTTCAGGAGGAGCGATGTCTCAGGTTCAGAGTGGCATTTTGCCAGAACATTGCCGTGCGGCGATTTGGATTGAAGCCAATGTTAAGGGGGACGTGGATGCCCTGCGTGCGGCCAGTAAAGCGTTTGTTGATAAGCTGGCCACCTTCCAGGCCAAATTCCCGGAAGCCCACCTCGGCGCCGTTGTTGCCTTTGGCAATAACGTCTGGCGTCAGTTGAGCGGTGGCGAAGGGGCGGAAGAGCTGAAGGACTTCATCCCTTACGGCAAAGGTCTGGCACCTGCGACCCAATATGATGTGCTGATCCACATTCTCTCCCTGCGTCACGACGTGAACTTTTCCGTTGCCCAGGCCGCTGTGGCGGCCTTTGGCGACAGCATTGAGGTGCAGGAAGAGGTTCACGGATTCCGCTGGGTCGAAGAGCGCGATCTGAGCGGCTTCGTCGACGGGACGGAAAACCCGGCGGGTGAAGAGGTTCGTCGCGACGTGGCGGTGATTAAAGACGGCGTGGACGCGGGCGGCAGCTACGTGTTCGTGCAGCGCTGGGAGCACAACCTCAAGCAGCTTAACCGTATGAGCGTGCACGACCAGGAGATGATGATTGGTCGTACTAAAGAAGCCAACGAAGAGATCGACGGCGACGACCGTCCCGTTACCTCTCACCTGACCCGCGTTGACCTCAAGGAAGACGGCAAAGGGCTGAAGATTGTTCGCCAGAGCCTGCCGTACGGTACCGCAAGCGGCACGCACGGCCTCTACTTCTGCGCCTACTGCGCGCGCCTGTATAACATTGAGCAGCAGCTGCTGAGCATGTTCGGCGATACCGACGGTAAGCGCGACGCCATGCTGCGCTTCACCAAACCGGTGACCGGCGGCTACTACTTTGCGCCGTCCGTTGAGCGTCTGCTGGCGCTGTAAAACCGCTCTCCATACGTAGGCCGGGTAAGCGTTAGCGCCACCCGGCAATTTTCCCCGCACCCCTTATTCCCTTTTCTGCTTCTAAATCACCAAACGGTATATAAAACCGTTACTCCTTTCATCCCCGTTATAAATATTATGACTATAAGATAGTCATCACATTTATAAGGGTGCGCAATGGCCGTTACTGTACTAAAAAAAGGAACTCTGGCGCTGGCAGGTTTACTGCTGGTGGCACAGGCGCAGGCGACTGAACTTTTAAACAGTTCGTATGACGTCTCCCGCGAGCTGTTTGCCGCCCTTAACCCACCGTTCGAACAGCAGTGGGCGAAAGACAATAACGGCGATAAGCTGACCATCAAGCAGTCCCACGCCGGGTCGTCCAAGCAGGCGCTGGCGATTTTGCAGGGCCTGAAAGCGGATGTGGTGACCTACAATCAGGTCACTGACGTGCAGATCCTGCACGACAAAGGCAAGCTGCTTCCGGCGGACTGGCAGAGCCGTCTGCCGAACAACAGCTCGCCGTTCTACTCCACCATGGGCTTTCTGGTCCGTAAGGGCAACCCGAAGAATATCCACGACTGGAGCGACCTGGTCCGTTCCGACGTGAAGCTGATTTTCCCGAACCCAAAAACCTCCGGTAACGCGCGTTATACCTATTTAGCCGCGTGGGGCGCGGCGGACAAGGCTGACGGTAACGATAAAGCCAAAACCGAGCAGTTCATGACCCAGTTCCTGAAAAACGTCGAAGTGTTTGATACCGGCGGCCGTGGGGCGACCACGACCTTCGCAGAACGCGGTCTCGGCGATGTGCTGATCAGCTTTGAATCGGAAGTGAACAACATCCGCAAACAGTACGAAGCGCAGGGCTTCGAGGTGGTTATCCCGAAAACCAACATTCTGGCCGAATTCCCGGTCGCATGGGTGGATAAAAACGTGCAGGCAAACGGTACCGAGAAAGCGGCAAAAGCCTATCTCAACTACCTGTACAGCCCTCAGGCGCAGACCATCATTACCGATTACTACTACCGCGTGAACAACCCGGACGTAATGAACAAACTGAAAGATAAATTCCCGCAGACCGCGCTGTTCCGCGTGGAAGATCATTTTGGCTCCTGGCCTGATGTGATGAAAACGCATTTTGCCAGCGGCGGTGAGTTAGACAAACTGCTGGCGGCGGGGCATAAGTAATGTTTGCAGTTTCGACAAAACGCGTGCTGCCGGGCTTTACCTTAAGCCTCGGGACCAGCCTGCTGTTCGTCTGCCTGATCCTGCTGTTGCCGCTCAGCGCGCTGGTGATGCAGCTTGCGCAGATGAGCTGGGCGCAGTACTGGGACGTGGTCACCAACCCGCAGGTGGTGGCGGCCTATAAGGTGACGCTGCTGTCGGCGTTTGTCGCCTCCATTTTTAACGGCGTGTTTGGCCTGCTGATGGCGTGGATTTTAACCCGCTATCGCTTCCCGGGCCGCACGCTGCTTGACGCTCTGATGGATCTGCCGTTTGCGCTGCCGACGGCGGTGGCGGGCTTAACCCTCGCGTCGCTCTTCTCCGTGAACGGGCTGTACGGCGAGTGGCTGGCGAAATTTGACATCAAGGTGACCTATACCTGGCTCGGTATCGCGGTGGCGATGGCCTTTACCAGCATCCCGTTTGTGGTCCGTACCGTGCAGCCGGTGCTGGAAGAGCTGGGTCCGGAATACGAAGAAGCGGCGGAAACGCTGGGCGCCACGCGCTGGCAGAGCTTCCGCAAGGTGGTGCTGCCGGAGCTCTCTCCGGCGCTGATGGCGGGCGTCGCGCTGTCGTTTACCCGCAGCCTCGGCGAGTTCGGCGCCGTGATTTTTATCGCCGGGAACATCGCCTGGAAAACGGAAGTCACTTCGCTGATGATTTTCATCCGTTTGCAGGAGTTTGATTATCCGGCGGCGAGCGCAATTGCCTCGGTGATCCTCGCAGCCTCGCTGCTGCTGCTGTACTCAATTAACACTCTGCAAAGTCGCTTTGGTCGACGTGTGGTAGGTCACTGATGGCGGAAGTTACGCAATTGAAGCGATACGATGCACCCCGCATCAACTGGGGTAAATGGTTTCTGATTGGGGCGGGCGTGCTGGTTTCCGCCCTCATTCTCGTCGTGCCGACGGTTTATATCTTCGTTCAGGCGTTCAGCAAGGGCCTGATGCCCGCGCTGGAAAACCTGGCAGACCCGGATATGCTGCATGCCATCTGGTTGACCGTAATGATTGCGTTGATCACCGTGCCGGTGAACCTCGTGTTCGGGACTCTGCTGGCCTGGCTGGTGACGCGCTTTAACTTCCCGGGACGTCAGCTGCTGCTGACCCTGCTGGATATTCCTTTCGCCGTATCGCCGGTGGTGGCGGGTCTGGTGTACCTGCTCTTTTACGGCTCCAACGGCCCGCTTGGCGGCTGGCTGGATGCGCATAACCTGCAGATCATGTTCGCCTGGCCGGGTATGGTGCTGGTTACCATCTTCGTGACCTGTCCATTTGTGGTGCGCGAGCTGGTGCCGGTGATGTTAAGCCAGGGGAGCAACGAAGACGAAGCGGCGGTGCTGCTGGGGGCTTCGGGCTGGCAGATGTTCCGCCGCGTGACGCTGCCGAACATTCGCTGGGCGCTGCTTTACGGCGTGGTGCTGACCAACGCCCGCGCGATTGGCGAGTTCGGTGCCGTTTCCGTTGTTTCCGGTTCCATTCGCGGTGAAACCCTGTCGCTGCCGCTACAGATTGAATTGCTGCAGCAGGACTACAACACCATCGGCGCGTTTACTGCCGCAGCGTTGCTGACGCTGATGGCCATTTTGACCCTGTTTTTGAAGAGTGTGGTGCAGTGGCGTTTAGAAAATCAGGAAAAACGTCAGCATCAGGAGGGAAATCATGAGCATTGAGATTGCCAATATTAAGAAGTCTTTTGGTCGCACCCAGGTGCTGAATGATATCTCGCTGGATATCCCTTCCGGACAAATGGTGGCGCTGCTGGGGCCGTCTGGCTCGGGTAAAACTACGCTGCTGCGTATTATCGCCGGGCTTGAGCATCAGACCAGCGGGCATATCCGCTTTCACGGCACCGACGTGAGCCGCCTGCATGCCCGCGATCGTAAAGTAGGTTTTGTGTTCCAGCATTACGCGCTGTTCCGCCACATGACCGTGTTCGACAACATCGCGTTTGGCCTGACCGTGCTGCCGCGTCGCGAGCGCCCGGATGCGGCAACCATTAAGGCGAAGGTGACCAAACTGCTGGAGATGGTGCAGCTGGCTCATCTGGCGGACCGTTTCCCGGCCCAGCTGTCCGGCGGGCAGAAACAGCGTGTGGCGCTGGCGCGTGCGCTGGCCGTTGAGCCGCAAATTCTGCTGCTGGATGAACCTTTCGGCGCGCTGGATGCACAGGTGCGTAAAGAGCTGCGCCGCTGGCTGCGTCAGCTCCATGAAGAGCTGAAATTCACCAGCGTCTTCGTAACCCATGACCAGGAAGAGGCGATGGAAGTCGCGGATCGCGTGGTGGTCATGAGCCAGGGCAACATTGAGCAGGTTGACGAGCCGGAGCAGCTCTGGCGCGAACCGGCGACCCGCTTCGTGCTGGAGTTTATGGGCGAGGTAAACCGTCTTCAGGGTACTATACGCGGTGGGCAGTTCCACGTGGGCGCGCACCGCTGGCCGCTGGGCTATACCTCCGCGCATCAGGGACCGGTCGATCTGTTCCTGCGTCCGTGGGAAGTGGACGTGAGCCGCCGAACCAGCCTGGATTCACCGCTGCCGGTGCAGGTGCTGGAAGCTAGCCCTAAAGGTCACTACACCCAATTGGTGGTACAGCCCCTGGGCTGGTATACCGAGCCGCTGACCGTGGTCATGCGCGACGACGTGCCGCCGCACCGGGGAGAGCGCCTGTTTGTCGGTCTGCAGCACGCCCGTATCTATCACGGCAAGGAGCGCATCGAGACGCGCGAGGATATTGCTCTGGCGGAGTCAGCCTGATAGGTTATTAGGATGTTTATCGCCCGGTGGCGCTGTGCTTACCGGGCCTACAGTTATCACTGCGTCTTGTAGGCCGGGATCGCTGCGCGCGCCCGGCTTTTTTATTGAGTAAAAAACGTGAATACACTCGAAAACACCATCGGCAACACGCCTCTGGTCAAGCTTCAGCGCATGGGGCCAGACAACGGCAGCGAAATCTGGGTCAAACTCGAAGGCAATAACCCGGCGGGGTCGGTGAAAGACCGCGCGGCGCTGTCGATGATTGTCCAGGCCGAAAAGCGCGGCGAGATTAAGCCGGGCGACGTGCTGATTGAAGCCACCAGCGGCAACACCGGTATCGCGCTGGCGATGATTGCGGCGCTGAAAGGCTACCGCATGAAGCTGCTGATGCCGGACAACATGAGCCAGGAGCGCCGCGCCGCGATGCGTGCCTACGGAGCCGAGCTGATTCTGGTGACCAAAGAGCAGGGGATGGAAGGCGCGCGCGACCTGGCGTTAGAAATGGCCGAGCGCGGCGAAGGTAAACTGCTCGATCAGTTTAATAACCCGGACAACCCGTACGCGCACTACACCACCACCGGCCCGGAAATCTGGCAGCAAACCGACGGGCGGATCACTCATTTTGTCTCCAGCATGGGCACTACCGGCACCATTACCGGGGTATCGCGCTTTCTGCGCGAGAAGGATAAAGCCGTCACCATTGTTGGCCTGCAGCCGGAAGAGGGGAGCAGCATTCCGGGCATTCGCCGCTGGCCTGCGGAGTATATGCCCGGCATCTTTAATGCGCAGCTTGTGGACCAGGTGCTGGATCTTCACCAGCGCGAGGCGGAAAATACCATGCGTGAGCTGGCCGTGCGAGAAGGCATCTTCTGCGGCGTCAGCTCGGGCGGCGCGGTAGCGGGTGCGATTCGGGTAGCAAAGGCAAATCCGGGCGCGGTGGTGGTGGCGATTATTTGCGATCGCGGCGATCGCTATCTGTCTACCGGCGTCTTTGGTGAAGAGAGTTATTCGCAGGGGGCGGGGATTTAAGCGTCATGGAGATGATTCTATTCCGGGATAATACCCGGGCGCAGCAAACCGATATTGTCGCCGTGCAGTCGCAGGTGGTTTACGGCAGCGTGGGGAACAGCATTGCGGTACCGAATATTCGTACCCACAGGCTGAACGTTACCGCCGTGCCGACGGTACTGTTTAGCAACACGCCGCACTACGACACATTTTATGGTGGAGTGATCCCCGACGAGTGGTTCAGCGGCTACCTTAAGGCGCTGGAAGAGCGCGAGATCTTGCGCGAGCTTAAAGCGGTCACCACCGGCTATATGGGCAGTGCCAGCCAGATCGTTCTGCTGGCGCAGTGGCTGAAGGCGGTCAAAGCGCAGCATCCCGACCTGCTGGTGCTTGTCGACCCGGTTATCGGCGATATCGACAGCGGAATGTACGTGAAGCCCGAGATCCCCGAAGCGTATCGGGAGCACCTGCTGCCGCTGGCGCAGGGGATTACGCCAAACGTCTATGAACTGGAAGTGTTAAGCGGCAAACCGTGCCGCACGCCGGAAAGCGCCATCGCGGCGGCACAGGGACTGCTCTCTGATAGCCTGAAATGGGTGGCGATCACCAGCGCGCCGGTCGCTGACGACCCGCAAAACATCCACGTGGTGCTGGTGACGAATGAAGGCGTGACCGTCAGCGCGCATCCGCGGGTAGAAACCGATCTGAAAGGGACGGGAGACCTGTTCTGTTCAGAGCTGGTGAGCGGCATTGTTGAGGGGAAAACCGTTGCCGATGCCATTCGCATGGCCGGCGATCGGGTGACGGACGTGATGCTTTATACCCAGTCGAAAGGCTACGACGAGCTCATTCTTCCCGCATAAACAAAAATGGCGCCCGAAGGCGCCATTTTTCTGTGCGGCAAGAATTACTTCTTGATGCGGATAACCGGGGTTTCACCCACGGTGACGCTGCCAGACAGTTTGATCAGTTCTTTGATTTCGTCCATGTTGGAGATAACAACCGGAGTCAGGGTAGACTTGGCTTTTTCTTCCAGCAGTGGCAGATCGAATTCAATCACCGGGTCGCCAACTTTAACACGCTGGCCTTCTTCCGCGATACGTTTGAAGCCTTCGCCTTTCAGTTCAACGGTGTCGATACCGAAGTGAACGAACAGTTCGATACCGCTATCAGATTCGATAGAGAACGCATGGTTGGTTTCAAAAATTTTACCGATGGTGCCGTCAACTGGTGCAACCATTTTGTTGCCAGTTGGTTTGATAGCAATGCCATCACCAACGATTTTCTCAGCAAACACTACATCCGGCACGTCTTCGATGTTGACGATCTCGCCGGAGAGCGGAGCAACAATCTCAATAGTTCCGGAGTCTTTTTTATCATCAGAAACCAGAGATTTCAGTTTATCGAACAAACCCATGATCTTCTCCTAAGCAGTAAATTGGGCCGCATCTCGTGGATTAGCAGATTGTTTTTTCTTCAATGAACTTGTTAACCAGCGTCATTAACTCGTCCGTTGTCGGTTGAGCAAGAGCCTGCTCTGCTAATACCTTCGCATCTTCGAAGTTCGTGTTACGGATAATCTTCTTAATGCGCGGGATGGAAATGGCGCTCATAGAGAATTCGTCCAGACCCATACCCAGCAACAGAAGTGTAGCACGTTCGTCGCCTGCAAGCTCACCACACATGCCAGTCCATTTACCTTCTGCATGAGAAGCATCAATAACTTGCTTGATCAAGTTCAGTACGGACGGTGACATTGGCTGGTAGAGATGTGAAATCATATCATTACCACGGTCAACTGCCAGGGTGTACTGCGTTAAATCATTGGTACCGATACTAAAGAAATCAACTTCTTTGGCTAAATGACGCGCAATGGTCGCCGCCGCTGGTGTTTCCACCATCACGCCGATCTCGATTGACTCGTCAAACGCTTTACCTTCGTCACGCAGTTCCTGTTTGTAGATTTCGATCTCTTTCTTCAGTGCACGCACTTCTTCAACAGAGATGATCATCGGGAACATGATGCGCAGTTTACCGAAAGCAGAGGCACGCAGGATCGCACGAACCTGGTCACGCAGGATCTCTTTACGATCCATCGCGATACGCACGGCACGCCAGCCCAGGAACGGGTTCTCTTCTTTCGGGAAGTTCATGTACGGCAGCTCTTTGTCGCCACCGATGTCCATGGTACGGACGATAACCGCCTGAGAGCCACACGCTTCAGCCACGGCTTTGTAAGCAGCAAACTGCTCTTCTTCCGTTGGCAGCGCGTCGCGGTCCATGAACAGGAATTCTGTACGATAGAGACCGACACCTTCCGCACCGTTGCGCTCAGCGCCATCAACGTCGCGGACGGTACCGATGTTTGCGCACACTTCAACCTGATGGCCGTCCAGGGTGATGGCTGGCAGGTCTTTCAGCTTAGCGAGTTCCGCTTTTTCAGTCGCAACCTGCTCCTGAACCGCGCGCAGTTTATCGATCTCTTCATTGGTTGGGTTGACGTAAACCAGATTGTTTACGGCATCCAGAATCAGATAGTCGCCATTTTTCACCTGAGAGGTGACGCTACCGGTACCCACGATGGCAGGCAGTTCCAGAGAACGAGCCATGATAGAGGTGTGGGAGGTACGGCCGCCCGCGTCGGTGATGAAACCGAGGACCTTTTTCAGGTTCAGCTGTGCGGTTTCAGACGGGGTGAGGTCAGCGGCAACCAGGATCACTTCATCCTGAATCGCGCTCAGGTCGATGATGGCCAGGCCCAGGATGTTGCGCAGCAGGCGCTTACCGATGTCACGTACGTCAGCCGCACGCTCTTTCAGGTATTCATCATCCAGTTCTTCCAGGGCAGTTGCCTGACCTTCGATAACTTCATGCGCAGCCGCGTCGGCCGTCATGCCTTTATCTTTAATCAGGGCTATGATTTCCTGCTCCAGCTCCTCATCTTCGAGCAGCATGATGTGCCCTTCGAAGATGGCTTCTTTTTCTTCACCGAAAGTTTCGCCAGCTTTAGTTTTGATTGCTTCCAGTTGCGCAGATGCCTTGGCACGACCGCTCAGAAAACGTTCAACTTCCTGATCAACCTTGTCGGCAGAAATTTTTTTCCGGTCGATGACGATCTCGTCTTCTTTCAGCAGCAGTGCCTTGCCGAAAGCGATACCCGGGGATGCTAAAATGCCTGAAATCATAACCCTACCTTACTTGTGACTGATATTTAAAAGAACCCGGAAACTTACTCGAGCTCAGCCATCAGTTTAACCAGATGCTCAACTGCTTTCTGCTCGTCTTCACCTTCTGCAGAGATGGTGACAACGGTGCCCTGAGTCAGGCCCAGAGTCTGCAGTTTGAACAGGCTTTTTGCGCTCGCGCTTTTGCCGTTGGAAGTCACAGTGATTTCAGAAGTGAAGCCTTTTGCTTCTTTAACAAACTGAGCAGCAGGGCGGGTGTGCAGACCGTTCGGAGCGGTAATGGTAACTTCTTGCTGGAACATTGTATTTCCCCAACTTATAGGTTTAGTGTTGTGGAACTAAAGTCTAGCCTGGCGACTGAACTTTAGCCTGTATTGTTAGCGCTGACGTTTCGATCGTCATTAAACATTATGCAGCGAAAGCAAGACTTGAACCAAATCATAAAATCGATTCAGCAAGGCTATTTCGTTTGCCGATTAATTTCACGCATCAAAATAATTGCTGGTTTAAATACCAGACCCTTCGGGGTGAAGCAATGCCAGGAGGGGTAAAAGTTTGAAGCAGGCCACAAAAAAGCACCTGAAAAGGTGCTTTTTTACGCGTTATTAACATGCTGGCACTACTGTTGCAGTTCTTTTTCGGTAAACAGATCGGCAAACAGTGCGGTGCTCAAGTAACGCTCACCCGAGGACGGAAGGATAACCACAATATTCTTATTGGTAAAGGCTTCATCTTCCTGAAGCTTGAGCGCTGCCGCAACGGCCGCACCGGAAGAGATACCCGCCAGAATGCCTTCTTCATCCATCAGGCGACGCGCGGTAGAGATGGCTTCTTCGTTAGTGATGGTAACCACTTTATCGATCAGCTTCAGATCCAGGTTGCCCGGAATGAAGCCTGCGCCAATACCCTGAATTTTGTGTGGGCCGGGTTTGAGCTCTTCACCCGCCAGTGCCTGGGTGATAACCGGTGAGTCGGTTGGCTCAACGGCAACGGTGATCAGGTCTTTTTTACCCTTTGTGCCTTTAATATAGCGCGACACGCCGGTCAGCGTACCGCCGGTACCCACGCCGGAGATAAAGACGTCAACCTGGCCGTCGGTATCTTCCCAGATTTCCGGACCGGTGGTCTTCTCGTGAATTTCCGGGTTAGCCGGGTTGCTGAACTGCTGCAGCAGGAGATATTTAGCCGGATCGCTGGCCACAATCTCTTCGGCTTTCTGAATGGCGCCCTTCATGCCCTTCGCGCCTTCGGTCAGCACCAGGTTCGCGCCAAGCGCTTTGAGCAGCTTACGACGCTCGATGCTCATGGTTTCTGGCATGGTCAGCGTCAGCTTGTAGCCGCGCGCGGCAGCCACATAGGCCAGGGCGATACCGGTATTGCCGCTGGTCGGTTCCACCAGCTCAACGCCTGGCTTTAGTACGCCACGTTTTTCAGCATCCCAAATCATGTTTGCACCGATACGGCATTTTACGCTGAAGCTCGGGTTACGTGATTCGACCTTCGCCAGAATGCGTCCATTACCGATACGGTTCAGTCGAACCAGGGGCGTATGACCGATAGTCAGCGAGTTGTCTTCATAAATCTTACTCATGGCCTGTCCTTAACTGTATGAAATTGGGATACCGACCCAGCATACCTGTTGAGCAGGTAGGGGGAAGTAAGGAATTCGCATATCTATATACTGCAAGGAAATAATGGGGATCAGTATGGAATAAGGGGCGGCATAAGCCACCCCTGCTTTACACATTTTTGCATTATTTCCATAACGCGTGCTTAGCACGGTAGCAGTCGACCCACATCGCCGTCGCGCCGCAGACGGCGACGGGCATGATGAACAGATTCAGGAAGGGAATCATGGTGAACAGGCTGGTCAGCGCGCCAAACTGCATATTGGCGACCTTCTGGCTGCGCAGGGCGGTGCGCATCGTTTTAAATGGCACCTTGTGGTTATCGAACGGATAATCACAGTACTGGATGGCCAGCATCCAGGCGCTGAACAGGAACCACAGCACGGGTGCCACCGTCTGGCCAATGCCTGGCACAAAGTAGAGGATAAGCAGCACAACCGCGCGGGGCAGGTACCAGGCAAACTTCTGCCATTCACGCTTCATAATGCGAGGGAGGTCTTTCATGATCCCCCATATGCCCGTGTCCGGCGGCGTCGCGCCGGTAAGCCGCGCTTCCAGCTGTTCCGCCAGCAGACCGTTAAACGGTGCGGCTATCCAGTTCGCAATCGTCGAGAAGAAATAGCCAAACACCAGCAGCACGGAAATCACCGCCACCGGCCAGAGCAGGTAGTTCAGCCACTGCAGCCAGTCCGGCACATGGCTCATCAGCGACGGGATCCAGCTCTCCAGCTTGGTGAACAGCCACCAGAACGCGCCGCCCATCAGAATAATATTGATCAACAGTGGGAGAATGACGAAGCGTCGAATCCCCGGCAGGGAGACCAGTTTCCAGCCCTGAGAAAAATACCAGACGCCGCTGCGCGGGGGAGAAGAAGATGTTGAAACCATAGCCAGGCTGTACTCCTTTTTACACAACCAGTGGAATTGCCCGCCTATATTATCCACTTACGGAGCAATGACCAGTTCGGAAATGTTCGAAAAACCAGCAAAAAGCACGATTTCCTTCATCTTTATGCTGTGAATGCTCTGCACACACTTGCACTTGACGTAAACGGCAAATACTCTTAGTGAGTAAATGTTTGCCGTGGTGGCAAGGTGTTAGAACAACAGAGAATATAATGATGCAGGATTTGCGTCTGATATTAATCATTGTTGGCGCGATCGCCATAATCGCTTTACTGGTACATGGTTTCTGGACCAGCCGTAAAGAGCGTTCCTCGATGTTTCGCGATCGCCCACTGAAGCGCATGAAGTCCAGTCGTGATGACGATGACAGTGAAGATGACATCGACGGCAGCGACGACGACGGCGTGGGTGAAGTTCGTGTTCATCGGGTCAATACTGCGCCCGGCGCAGGCCATGGGGAGCAAGAAGCACCTCGTCCTTCGCAGCACCAGTATCAACCGCCGTATGCTTCCGCACAGCCGCGCCAGCCAGCGCAGCAGCCTGTGGAAGAGCCGGTGCGCCAGCCGCCGCAACAGCCTGTCTATCAGCAGCCTGCCCAGCCGGTTCAACAGCAACCGGTGCAGCAGCCCGTGCAACAACAGCCTGCTCAGCCGGTACAACAACCGCAGCAGCCTGTTCATGTACAGCCTGCGCCTCAGCCCGCTCCGGCACCGCACGTTGAGCCTGAGCCCGTTGTAGAGCCAGAGCCGGTTGTTGAAAAACCGCAGCGTAAAGAAGCGGTGATCATTATGAACGTGGCCGCGCATCACGGTAGCCATCTCAACGGTGACGTGCTGCTTAACAGTATTCAACAGGCAGGCTTCAAGTTTGGCGATATGAACATTTTCCATCGCCACCTGAGTCCTGACGGTAGCGGCCCGGCGCTGTTCAGCCTGGCCAACATGGTTAACCCTGGCACCTTTGATCCGGAAATGACCGGTGATTTCGTGACCCCGGGTGTGACTATCTTTATGCAGGTGCCGTCCTACGGCGACGAACTGCAAAACTTTAAGCTGATGCTGCAGTCTGCCCAGCATATCGCTGACGAAGTCGGCGGTGTGGTGCTCGACGATCAGCGTCGAATGATGACCCCGCAGAAACTGCGCGAGTATCAGGACCGCATCCGCGAAGTTAAGGAAGCCAACGCGTAATCGCCGCGTTGACTTCAACTCCTCCTCAACCCCCGCCTGTCGGGGGTTTTTTCTCATTGATGGTGCGATATGGACTCAATCGAACAACAACTCACTGAACTGCGAACCACGCTTCGCCATCATGAATACCTCTATCATGTTATGGACGCACCGGAAGTTCCGGACGCGGAGTATGACCGCCTGATGCGCGAGCTGCGCGAATTAGAGGCGCAGCATCCTGACCTCATCACACCGGATTCCCCCACCCAGCGCGTCGGCGCTGAGCCGCTGGGGGCTTTTAGCCAGGTGCGTCATGAAGTGCCGATGCTGTCGCTGGATAACGTCTTCGATGAAGAGAGCTTCCTCGCGTTTAACAAGCGCGTGCAGGATCGCCTGAAAAGCAGCGACTCCCTCACCTGGTGCTGCGAGCTGAAGCTGGATGGCCTGGCAGTCAGCCTTCTCTACGAAAACGGCGTGCTGGTACGCGCCGCGACGCGTGGCGACGGCACGACGGGTGAAGACATCACCACCAACGTGCGTACCATCCGAGCGATCCCGCTGAAGCTGCAGGGCGACAACATTCCTGCGCGTCTGGAAGTGCGCGGCGAAGTGTTCCTGCCCCAGGCGGGCTTCGAGAAAATTAACGAAGAGGCGCGTCGCACCGGTGGGAAGGTGTTTGCTAACCCGCGTAATGCGGCGGCGGGCTCTCTGCGCCAGCTTGACCCGCGTATCACCGCGAAGCGACCGCTTACTTTCTTCTGCTACGGCGTCGGTATTCTGGAGGGCGGCGAGCTGCCGGATACCCATCTCGGGCGTCTGCTGCAGTTTAAAGCGTGGGGCCTGCCGGTGAGCAACCGCGTTCAGCTCTGCGACTCGCCGGAAGCGGTACTGGCTTTCTACCACAAAGTGGAAGAGGACCGTCCGACGCTCGGGTTTGATATTGATGGCGTGGTCATCAAGGTGAACTCACTGGCGCTGCAGGAGCAGCTGGGCTTTGTGGCGCGCGCGCCGCGCTGGGCGGTGGCGTTTAAGTTCCCGGCTCAGGAGCAGATGACCTTCGTCCGCGACGTGGAGTTCCAGGTCGGCCGTACGGGCGCCATTACCCCGGTTGCCCGTCTGGAGCCTGTGCAGGTTGCGGGCGTGCTGGTGAGTAATGCCACGCTGCATAACGCCGATGAAATCGAACGCCTGGGCCTGCGCATTGGTGACAAAGTGGTGATTCGCCGCGCGGGCGACGTGATCCCGCAGGTGGTTAACGTTGTGGAGTCAGAACGTCCTGATGATACGCGCGAAATTGTCTTCCCGACCCATTGCCCGGTGTGCGGATCTGACGTAGAGCGTGTGGAAGGTGAAGCGGTGACGCGCTGCACGGGGGGCTTAATCTGTGGCGCACAGCGTAAAGAGTCACTGAAGCACTTCGTCTCCCGTCGGGCGATGGACGTCGACGGCATGGGCGATAAAATTATCGATCAGCTGGTTGAGAAAGAGTATGTCCACACGCCAGCGGATCTCTTCAAACTGACGGCGGGCAAACTGACTGGTCTGGACCGCATGGGGCCGAAGTCAGCCCAGAACGTGGTTAACGCGCTGGAAGCCGCCAAAGAGACCACCTTCGCCCGCTTCCTGTACGCGCTGGGCATTCGTGAAGTGGGTGAAGCAACCGCAGCAGGTCTGGCAGCATACTTTGGTACGCTGGAGGCGCTGGAAAAGGCGAGCATCGAGGAGCTGCAGAAAGTTCCGGATGTCGGCATCGTTGTCGCCACGCACGTCTTTAACTTCTTCGCCGAAGAGAGCAACCGCGAAGTCATCGGCAAACTGCTGGAAGAGGGCATCAGGTGGCCAGCACCGGTAGTGGTCAACGCCGAAGAGATCGACAGCCCGTTCGCCGGTAAAACGGTGGTGCTGACCGGCAGCCTGAGCCAGCTTTCACGCGACGATGCAAAAGCGCGTCTGGTGGCGCTGGGGGCAAAAGTGGCGGGCAGCGTGTCGAAGAAAACCGACCTGGTGATCGCCGGGGAAGCGGCGGGTTCTAAGCTGGCGAAAGCCCAGGAGCTCGGCATTGAGGTTATCGACGAAGCGGAAATGATGCGTCTGTTAGGAGAGTAACGTGGAGAAAGAGCAGCTCGTTGAGATCGCCAATACCGAGATGCCGTTCGGTAAATACAAGGGCCGCAGGCTGATCGATTTGCCGGAGGAGTATCTGCTGTGGTTTGCCCGCAAGGATGAATTCCCGGCAGGGCGACTGGGCGAGCTGATGGCTATCACGTTACTGATCAAAACCGAGGGGCTGACCCAGCTGGTTCAGCCCCTGAAACGCCCTTAAGCCTTCGCGGCGCGGGTCTCTTCCTGCGCCAGCTTTTCGGTCTGGCGTTTGTAGCGACGCGCCAGCACCGCGCAGACCATCAGCTGGATCTGATGGAAAATCATCAGCGGCAGCACCATCATTCCAATCACCGAGGTCGGGAACAGAATGTTGGCCATCGGGATACCGTTAGCCAGACTCTTCTTCGAACCGCAGAACACAATCGTAATTTCATCCGCTTTGTTGAAGCCGCACTTGCGTGCCACAAAGACGTTTACCGCTATTACAATCGCCAGCAGGACAATGCTGACCACCACGATAAACAGCAGCGAGCCTGCCCCCACCTTGTGCCAGATCCCGTTCACGACCGCTTCGCTGAAGGCAGAGTAAACCACCAGCAGAATCGAGGTCTGGTCGGTTTTTGAGATCCACTTTTTATGCTTCACCACAAATGCGCCGGTCCACGGACGGGAGAGATGGCCCAGGACAAACGGCAGCAACAGCTGCAGACAAATTCTTCCGACCTGCTCCAGGTTACCTTCCGCCCCGTGCATGTTCATCAGCAGGCCCACCAGCAGCGGAGAGACGAAAATCCCTAACAGGCTGGATGCGGATGCCGAGCAGACCGCGGCCGCCACGTTGCCGCCTGCCAGCGAGGTAAAAGCGATGGCGGACTGCACGGTGGCCGGCAGAATACAGAGATACAGGAAGCCGGTGTAGAGCGCCGGGTCGACGTTAACCGGTGCCCACCAGGCAAACAGCACCCCGAGGATCGGGAAGAGAATAAAGGTGCTACACATCACCCACAGATGCAGTCGCCAGTGTCCGCCGCCTGCGATAATGGCTTCGCGGGAGAGTTTGGCGCCGTGCATAAAGAACAGCAGGGCGATGGCCGCCGTGGTCAAGCCTTCAAAGAATGGGACGAAACCGCCGCGAGCCGGGAAAAACGAGGCCAGTAAAACGGTAACCACCAGGGTAAGCGTGAACGGATCAAGGATACGAAAAAGTTTCATAATCTCTCCTGAAAACAGATGTCGCTATTGTGCTTTCTTCCGTTTGAGAAATAAAATTGATTTATTGCATCCATTCATGAATTAAATAGATGAATTATTCATTACGTCAGCTTCGTGTTTTTGTCACCGTGGCGCAGGCTCGTAGTTTTAGCCGGGCAGGGGAGATGATTGGCCTGAGCCAGTCGGCGGTCAGCCACAGCGTGAAAGAGCTGGAGAATCAGACCGGGGTGAAGTTGCTTGACCGCACCACGCGCGAAGTGGTGTTGACCGAAGCAGGTCAGCAGCTGGCCCTGCGCCTCGAGCGGCTGCTGGATGAGCTGAACAGCACGCTCAGAGACGTGGGGAGGCTGGGGCAGCAGCTTTCGGGTACCGTGCGGGTCGCGGCCAGCCAGACGATCTCTGCGCACCTTATTCCGCAGTGTATAGCCGAGGGCAGTCATCGCTACCCGGACATTGATTTTGTCCTGCATGACAGGCCGCAACAGTGGGTGCTGGAGAGCATCCGTCAGGGAGATGTGGATTTTGGTATTGTTATCGATCCCGGTCAGGTGAGCGATCTGGCGTGCGAAAGCATACTTTCGGAGCCCTTTTTGCTGCTCTGTCGTGACGACGATCCGCTGGCCACATTGCCGGAAGTCAGCTGGCAGTCCCTGCAGGGCGCGAACCTGGTTTTACAGGATTATGCCTCGGGCAGCCGTCCGCTGATTGATTCCGCGCTGGTGAATCAGGGCGTAGAGGCAACGATTGTCCAGGAGATTGGTCACCCGGCGACGCTGTTTCCGATGGTGGAAGCCGGGATTGGCATCAGCGTGTTGCCAGCCCTGGCGCTTCCCCTGCCGCAGGGAAGCCGGCTGGCCGTCAAGCGATTAACGCCCGTTGTCGAGCGAAAGCTGATGCTGGTGCGGCGAAAAAATCGTTCACTCTCGGGGGCGGCGCAGGCTATCTGGGAAGTGGTGCGTATTCAGGCACAACGATTAACCGAAGCCCGCATACGCGACCCACTGTTTAACGCATCAGAAGATTAGATGTAGATATCGATCTGATTTTTGTCTGACGGGCTGTTCACTCCTTCCACTTTGCCCAGTTTTTGATCCTGCTTCTTCTGGGCCTCTTCAGCCTGCTGGCGCTGCAGTGCGGCGAGCTGCGCCTGCAGCACTTTGATCTGGGTCTGAATAAGTTCCTGCTGCTTCTTCTTCTCATCCGTGCTGACGGGGCTGTTCGCCAGCTCTTTTAACTGCTGGGTCAGCTTTTTGATCTTGTCGAGAATGCGGGTGATTTGCGCAGAGATATCGTTACTGCTCGAAGTGCCACTCGCGCCGCTGGTTTGAATCTGTTGGGTTGAAGCCTGAATGGTCGTCATACTTTTTCCTCGCGTTATAAAACAGAGGTATCGGCACCGACGGGATTAGCTTGAGCAAAACTGCCATATCTGGCAGGGAGTTGCATCGATACACAATCAGTATTGATGGTGCGGTGAAAGTGTATTGGAGGTCACCGGCAGGCTGCGGATATAAGACGTAAGTCATGCGATCCCCGCTATCGCGATTTTCATCCTTAAGGAGCCTCTATGACCCTCTCGAATAACCCGTGGTACTGCGCCGATATCATTCGCGCCGCTAAGCCGAACTTCACGCCTCGCGTGGCGTTTATTCTCGGCTCTGGCCTGGGCGCACTTGCCGACCAGATTGATGACGCCGTTTCCCTGAGCTACGAAAAGCTGCCGGGCTTCCCGGTGAGCACCGTGCATGGCCATGCCGGCGAGCTGGTGCTCGGGCATCTGGCCGGGGTGCCGGTTGCCTGCATGAAGGGGCGCGGCCATTTCTATGAAGGGCGCGGGATGACCATCATGACCGATGCGATCCGCACCTTTACGCTGCTGGGGTGCGAGCTGCTGTTTAGCACCAATGCGGCGGGCTCACTGCGCCCGGAGGTTCAGCCAGGAAGCCTGGTTGCCCTGAGCGACCATATCAACACCATGCCGGGCACGCCGATGGTGGGGCTGAACGATGAGCGCTTTGGCGATCGTTTCTTCTCTCTGGCCAATGCTTACGACGCGGATTACCGTGCCGTTCTGCAAACCGTGGCAACGAAAGAAGGCTTCCCGCTGCATGAAGGGGTGTTTGTCTCTTATCCCGGCCCGAACTTTGAGACGGCGGCCGAGATCCGCATGATGCAAATTATCGGCGGCGATGTGGTGGGCATGTCCGTGGTGCCGGAAGTGATTTCCGCCCGTCACTGCGGCCTGAAGGTCGTGGCCGTTTCTGCAATTACCAATCTCGCCGAAGGGCTGGGGGAGGTCAAACTCTCGCATGAACAAACCCTCGCTGCCGCCGAGCTCTCCCGCCAGAACTTTATCAATCTTATCTGCGGTTTTCTTCGCCATATTGCCTGAGTAAAACAATAAAGTGGCCCGCCAGGGCCACAATGCTATAAGGAATGGGTTATGAACATCACGACTCGCTTAAAGCTGATGTCCTTTATGCAATATTTTATCTGGGGGAGCTGGCTGGTAACCCTCGGCGCTTACATGATTAACACCCTACACTTTACCGGCTCCGACGTGGGCATGGTGTACAGCTCCAAAGGACTTGCCGCGATTGTTATGCCCTCGCTGGTGGGAATTATTGCCGACAAATGGCTGCGGGCAGATCGTGCTTACGTGATTTGCCACCTCGTCTGCGCCGTCGCGCTCTGCTATGCCGCACAGGTCAATGAGCCTGGCCTGATGTTCTGGGTCATGCTGGTGAATGCGATGGCCTTCATGCCCACGATTGCGCTGTCGAATACGATTTCTTACTCATGTCTTGAACAGGCAGGGCTGGATACGGTGAGCCATTTTCCGCGAGGACGGGTGTATGGCACCGTGGGCTTTATTGCCGCGATGTGGGCCATAAGCCTGATGGGGGCGGAGCTGAGCAACGTGCAGCTCTATATTGCGGCTGCCGCGTCCCTGCTGCTGGCGCTCTATTCTCTGACATTGCCAGCCATTCCAGTTGCACAGGCGAAAACCTCTCAGTCGCTGGCAAGCAAGCTGGGCCTCAATGCGTTTATCCTGTTTAAACAGCCCCGCATGGCGGTGTTCTTTTTATTCGCGATGCTGCTGGGCGCCGTGCTGCAGATAACCAACACGTTTGGCAGCCCCTTTCTGCATGATTTTGCGCGTAATCCGGCGTATGCAGATAGCTTTATTGTCAAATACCCGTCCATCCTGCTCTCCGTTTCGCAAATGTCTGAGGTGTTCTTCATTCTGACCATTCCGTACTTCCTCGGACGCTTTGGCATTAAAGCCGTTATGCTGATGAGCATGGTGGCCTGGATGCTGCGGTTCGGTCTATTCGCCTTTGGCGATCCGTCCGCGACGGGCTTCGTGCTGCTCATGCTCTCAATGATTGTCTACGGCTGCGCGTTCGACTTCTTCAATATTTCCGGCTCGGTATTTGTTGAACAGGAGGTCAGCGCCGATATCCGCGCCAGCGCGCAAGGGCTGTTTATGACGACCGTTAACGGTATCGGGGCGTATTTCGGATCGGTATTGAGCGGTATGGCCGTTGATTATTTCTCGCTGGACGGGGTGAAGGACTGGCAGACGATCTGGCTGGTATTTGCGGCCTATGCCCTGGCGCTCGCGGTAGTCTTTTACTTCAGCTTTAACTATCGCCACACCAGCAAAAACAGCGGGATGCGCACAGTTGCGCACTAAATTTCCCCTCCGGACGCGGAAAGGCTTTAAGGTAGGCGCATAAGTGTTATCGCCAGGATATGTTTTGATGGAACGCGTCTATCGGACCGATCTCAAGCTGCTGCGCTATTTTCTGGCCGTGGCGGAGGAACTGCATTTTGGACGGGCTGCGGCCCGTCTCAATATGTCTCAGCCGCCGTTAAGCCTGCATATTAAAGAGCTGGAAAGCCAGCTGGGCACGTTATTGTTTATTCGCCACTCGCGGAGCGTCGCGTTGACGCATGCCGGTAAAGTGCTGATGGAAGAGTCACGGCGGCTGCTCGCCAGCGCAAACCAGGCTCTGGCTCGCGTCGAGCAAATTGGCCGGGGGGAAGCAGGGCGCATTGAGCTGGGGATTGTGGGCACCGCCATGTGGAGTGAGGTGCGCACGGTTATGCGCGCTTTTTTGAAAGAACATCCGAATGTTGATGTCGTTTTTCGCGAGAAATCCCCGGTCATGCAGATGGCGCTGCTTGAGCGCCGGGAGCTGGATGTCGGGATCTGGCGAATGGCAACGGAACCTACCGCGGGGTTTACCAGCGTGCGGTTACGTGAGGCGGCTTTTCTGGTGGCGATGCCGGAAGATCACCGGCTGGTCAGGGAACCTTCTATTGCGCTCGCAGAATTGCAGGACGAGTATTTTGTCACGATGCCGTCGGCTCACTCTGACTGGGCGTTTTTACATCGCGTCTGCCAGCAGGCCGGTTTTTCGCCGATGATTGTGCGCGAAGCCGTTGAACCGCAAACGGTGCTGGCGATGATCAGCATGGGCATGGGAATTACGCTCGCCGCAGACAGCTACGCGCAAATGCAGTGGCCGGGCGTGGTGTTCCGTCCGCTGAAAGAGCGGATACCGGCAGATTTATATGTGGTGTATGACGAGAAGCAGGCGACGCCAGCGGTGAAGACGTTAATTGCGACGTTGACGGCTGGGAAGTAGACAAATCGCAGATAGCAAAAAAGCGCCTTTAGGGCGCTTTTTTACATTGGTGGGTCGTGCAGGATTCGAACCTGCGACCAATTGATTAAAAGTCAACTGCTCTACCAACTGAGCTAACGACCCGAAATGGTGGGCGATGACGGGCTCGAACCGCCGACCCCCTCCGTGTAAAGGAGATGCTCTACCAACTGAGCTAATCGCCCATTTCGGAACTGCTGCGATAAGGTGAGAATGGTGGGCGATGACGGGCTCGAACCGCCGACCCCCTCCGTGTAAAGGAGATGCTCTACCAACTGAGCTAATCGCCCAATCTCAATTCTTATCTACACTGCGAGTCTACCGAAGTAGATGGTGGGTGATGACGGGCTCGAACCGCCGACCCCCTCCGTGTAAAGGAGATGCTCTACCAACTGAGCTAATCACCCCCGCTGTGTGGAGTCGCATTATAGGGAGAGTTGAAAATGAGTCAACGCATTTTCTAAAGTTTTTATTCGTTCGTCGTAAAATTAAACAAAACGATCGCGAAACGGGCTGTGGCGCATGATTTCTAAACAAAAATCGCAAACCCGGTCATGATAAAGGGATCAACATTGAGGATTCCCCCCACAGTGATAGAATATTGCCCATCGTTTTTTCCCCAGGATTTGCCGATTGCCGGCATCTTTATAACGTAAGGCCATTTCATGAAAATCAAAACTCGCTTCGCGCCGAGCCCGACAGGCTATCTGCACGTCGGTGGTGCACGTACCGCTCTCTATTCCTGGCTTTTCGCACGCCACAACAAAGGTGAGTTCGTGCTGCGTATTGAAGACACCGATCTTGAGCGCTCCACGCCGGAAGCAATTGAAGCCATTATGGATGGGATGAACTGGCTGAATCTGGAATGGGACGAAGGCCCGTATTTCCAGACCAAACGCTTTGACCGCTATAACGCCGTCATTGATGAGATGCTGGTCGCGGGCACGGCGTATAAGTGCTACTGCTCAAAAGAGCGTCTGGATGCGCTGCGCGAAGAGCAGATGGCGAACGGTGAGAAGCCGCGTTATGACGGCCGCTGCCGCCACGACCACAGCGAGCATGCTGCTGATGAGCCTTGCGTCGTGCGTTTTGCTAACCCGCAGGATGGCTCGGTGATCTTTGACGACCAGATCCGTGGCCCGATCGAATTCAGCAACCAGGAGCTGGACGATCTGATCATCCGTCGCACCGATGGTTCCCCAACCTACAACTTCTGTGTTGTGGTTGACGACTGGGATATGGAAATTACCCACGTTGTGCGCGGTGAAGACCACATCAACAACACGCCACGTCAGATCAACATCCTGAAGGCGCTGAACGCGCCGGTGCCTGTTTATGCGCACGTCTCCATGATCAACGGTGATGACGGCAAAAAACTGTCTAAACGTCACGGTGCGGTGAGCGTCATGCAGTATCGTGACGACGGTTATCTGCCGGAAGCGCTGCTGAACTATCTGGTGCGCCTGGGCTGGGCCCACGGTGATCAGGAGATCTTCAGCCGCGAAGAGATGATCGAACTGTTCTCTCTGAGCTCTGTGAGCAAATCAGCGAGCGCATTTAATACCGACAAGCTCCTGTGGCTGAACCATCACTACATCAATACCATGCCGCCAGAATATGTGGCGACGTATCTGCAGTGGCACATTGAGCAGGCAAATATTGATACCCGCACTGGCCCTGAGCTGGCGGATCTGGTGAAACTGCTCGGCGAGCGCTGCAAAACCCTGAAAGAGATTGCCGAAAGCTGCCGCTACTTCTATGAAGAGTTTGATGCGTTCGACGCGGACGCCGCGAAGAAACACCTCCGTCCGGTTGCACGTCAGCCGCTGGAAGTGGTGCGTGATAAGCTGGCTGCCCTCACCGAGTGGACCGCTGAGAATGTGCATCACGCCATTCAGGCGACGGCAGACGAGCTGGAAGTCGGCATGGGTAAAGTCGGTATGCCACTGCGCGTCGCGGTGACCGGTGCGGGTCAGTCTCCGGCGCTGGACGTAACGGTTCATGCCATCGGCAAGTCGCGCAGCGTGGCGCGCATTAACAAGGCGCTGGACTTCATCGCTGAACGTGAAAATCAGCAGTAATCACGTCTACAAAAACGGCAGGGTAACCTGCCGTTTTTTTATGCCTCTTTTTCCGCGATACCCAGACGTGTAAGAAAACCGTGTATACCCTCGCGTTTCAATAAAGCGTCCAGACGCTTCTGCTCTGACGGAGTCATACTCTCCAGCGTCTCAATAATGCCCGGAGACAGGTTTGAAGAGGGTCCATTATAGGCAGACGTGGCCTCAGCGAGATGGTAAACCGCCTGACGGTTACGGATCGCTGGAAGGCTTATAATATGTTCCTTCACGCGCGCATCAACATGAATGAGCCGAGCCCGACCCCCCTTTACGCCGTTGAGTCCTTCCGTTTTCCACCCCTGCTGGCGTATCCAGCGATTAACCGTTTGTCTGGCAACGCCTAAACACTCCGCCAGCTCTTCCGTGGTCATTTTGCTACGTAATTTTTTCATATCAGTTCTGATCGCGAATCCCTAAACGTTGCAACAATCCGGTAATCCCTTCCCGCATTAACAGCGATGTCATCTGCTTCTGCTCTTCCGGCGTCATTTCATTGGCTAGCGTCAGGAGTAGGGTGTGAAGCGAACCGTCAAGGCTGGTGCCTTCCGGCAGTTCGGACGTTTCACTTGCCCGACGTGCGCTGCGGATAAAGTCACGGACTTTTTCGTTCACATGCACCAGGCGCGCTTTCCCGCCCTGGACGCCTGGCTTTGGTGATGTAATCCAACCCTCTTTGCGTACCCATTTATTGATGGTCTGGCGGCTATAGCCAGTGAGGAGGGCTAACTCTTCTGGCGTCATTCGTTCCTTGATCATGCAATTTCCTGAATATCTGTGGGGTTAATTAACGGCTCATTTTATAGCACCGTTTTACGTGAAAACGTGACAGGCTTAACTCCTGACTGCGAGCAGGCTCGCAAAGTGATTCATTTGCATGATTTTTCGGCGATTGAATGGCTTGAATTGATTTTGCCGTTGACACTCCGCAGCGGAATTCATATTATGCCGCCCGTCAACATGACAGCTTTACGATGGGGCTATAGCTCAGCTGGGAGAGCGCTTGCATGGCATGCAAGAGGTCAGCGGTTCGATCCCGCTTAGCTCCACCAAACTCTGAACCCAACAGAGTGCGGTTAGTAAAGTAACATGTGGGGCTATAGCTCAGCTGGGAGAGCGCTTGCATGGCATGCAAGAGGTCAGCGGTTCGATCCCGCTTAGCTCCACCAAAATTGTAAACCCTCGTCAAAAGACGAGGGTTTTTTTATGTGTTTGTAACACCCTCTCCCGTATTTTGTTATCAAAAAGAAGGTATTCTCGTACCTCACCTCAATCGACATCAATAAAGCAGTCTATAAATAGACTTGAACTTGATTCGTGCAATTAATAAACCTATTATCCACCCGGTCAATGATTCGAACGGATAATATACTCATCAGCTTAATGAATAGAAAAACGTACAATAATGTAAAGATATTTATAATTGCCCTGACACTTTGTCTGATTGCGGTACCTGTCTCCCGTTATCTCTCCCCCCGCGCAATGGTTAATGGTCACGACGTTTATTTAGCATGGCTACCGCTAAGCGTTATGCTGGCAGTAATTCTGCTATTTGGGCGCAGGGCAATTCTTCCCATTGTGTTAGGTTTTACTGTCACTAATTTATTTTATGTTAATTTAGCACCGCTACAATATTCAGTTTTACTGTTCTGTCAGACCTTTGCGCTGTTCGCGGCGTGCGGCCTGTTACGCCTCATGCTGGGCAAGCGCTGGCGTCACAGCATCCCTAACAAGCACATCGGGCTACGTATATTCTGGCTCGGTTTTATTGTGCCATTAGGTATTAAACTGTCGATGTATATGGCAGGCTATTTGTTTGATTTTCCGGTGACTATTTCCACCTTTTTCGGCGAAGGAACGGTAATTTATAACGTTGTGGATATACAAAGCCTGATATGTGCGGCATTGATTTTTACCATGATGTTCTATTACCCATTAAGAATGATAATTAATCCTCGTTATGCCATGACCTTCTGGCGGCGAAGCGTGAAGCCCGTGTTTTATCACAAGAATCTATTATTTATTTTTGTTTGGCTGACGCTTTTAGGCTTCATTCTCGTCATTTTATGTGGTCCTTTTGAATCACCGGTCATTGCGGGCTATTTGATGCCGCTGATTTTTATTCTTTTTACCTTAGCGATAAGCCGCCTGACCTATGCGCTTATCTCTCTGCTGTGGGCGGCATCCGCGCTCCTGCTGTTGACCTACAACTACAACTTCCTTAACGGGGTGGAATCGGGCCATTCGCTCTCTTTTATCCTGTCCGTGCTTATCTCTTTTGCTATCTGTCTGCTTTACATGTCAAGAATTTACCAGCGCAGCGAGTGGCTGAAACGGGGCTGGCAGGGCAGGGCGCTGACCGATCCGCTGACCGGTTTGCCCAATATTCGTGCGCTGGAGGATTACCTAGAGATTCATCCGGATGCCAAAGTGTGCATTCTGCGTATGGATAACCTGGAGTTTTTGAGCCGCCACTACGGGATTATCATGCGGGTCCACTGCAAACGTACGATCGCCACGTCGCTACAGCCGCTTTTGCAGAAAGATGAGACGCTCTTCCAGCTTCCGGGAAGCGAACTGGTGCTGGTATTACTGGGACCGGGAACCGCCGAGCGTCTCCAGCACATGGTCGATCGGCTGAACAGCCGTAAGATTTTCTGGAACAACACCGGGCTGGATATTGAATTTGGCGCGTCCTGGGGAATGGTCGAAAACGGCGAAAAGCTGCATCACACGCTGGGACAGCTGAGCTGGCTGGCAGAGCAGGCCTGCGGAGAGCAAAACGTTCTCGCGCTCACAAATAGCCTTGAGGCGGCATCAGGCCAAACGACAGAGCGTGTCCTGATGCTGGCGCGAATTAAGCATGCCCTTGAGGCGGGGCAGTTCCATTTATACGCGCAACCGATCCAGAAGGCGGACGGGAGCGGGTATTACGAAATCCTGGCGCGTATGGAGAGCGAGGGCGAGATCTTCACCCCTGACCGCTTTATTCCGCTGATTGCCCAGTTCAACCTCAGCCATCGGTTTGATATGTGCATTATGGAGAAATTACTGCTGTGGCTGCGCGATCACCCTGCAACGCAGGCCGGTGCCCGTTTTTCCGTCAATCTGATGCCGCTCACGCTGATGCAAAAAGAGGTGGCGAACGAGATTTGCGCGCTCTTTGAACGCTACGGCGTTGCGCCGCAGGCCGTCGTGATTGAGATCACCGAAGAGCAGGCCTTCTCAAACTCTGGCTGCAGCATCCACAATATTCAGCAGCTGCGGGATTACGGTTTCCGGATTGCCATTGATGATTTTGGTACTGGCTACGCCAACTACGAGCGTCTCAGACGCCTGCAGGCAGATATCATTAAAATTGACGGCTGTTTTGTTAAAGACATTTGTACCGACGATATGGATGCGATGATCGTCCAGTCGATGTGTAATCTGGCGAAGACGAAATCGCTGTGCGTTGTTGCGGAATATGTAGAAACACCTGAGCAGCGGGAGATGCTGCTTCGCTTCGGCGTGGATTACCTGCAGGGCTACCTGATAGGTAAACCCAAACCGCTGGAAGAGTTGCGGGCATAAAAAAACCGGGAGCCAGGCTCCCGGTTTTTTGTTTAACGGTAAACGTTACAGTACCAGTGCCGCGATGGAAGCAGACAGGACGCTCACCAGCGTAGAGCCGTAAACCAGCTTCAGGCCAAAGCGAGAAACCACGTTACCCTGTTCTTCGTTCAGGCCTTTAATCGCACCCGCGATAATCCCGATTGACGAGAAGTTAGCGAAGGAGACCAGGAACACGGAGAGAATGCCTTCCGCGCGCGGAGAAAGCGTGCTGGCAATTTTCTGCAGATCCATCATCGCAACGAATTCGTTAGAAACCAGCTTGGTTGCCATGATACTGCCCACCTGCAGCGCTTCGTGAGCCGGAACACCCATCACCCATGCAACTGGGTAGAAGATGTAGCCCAGAATCCCCTGGAAGGAGATACCCAGCACCGCGGCGAACAGGGCGTTCAGGCCAGAAATCAGCGCAATGAAGCCGATCAGCATGGCGGCAACGATAATCGCCACTTTGAAACCGGCCAGAATGTACTCACCCAGCATTTCGAAGAAGCTCTGGCCTTCGTGCAGGTTTGACATCTGGATGTTCTCTTCGCTGGCGTCAACGCGGTACGGGTTGATCAGCGACAGAACGATAAAGGTGCTAAACATGTTCAGAACCAGCGCCGCAACAACATACTTTGGCTCCAGCATGGTCATATACGCGCCCACGATAGACATGGAAACGGTAGACATTGCGGTTGCCGCCATGGTGTACATGCGGTTACGGGACATTTTGCCGAGAATATCTTTATACGCGATGAAGTTCTCAGACTGACCGAGGATCAGGGAACTGACGGCGTTAAAGGATTCCAGCTTGCCCATGCCGTTCACTTTGGATAACAGGAAGCCAATTCCACGAATAATGAACGGCAGAACGCGGATGTGCTGCAGAATACCGATCAGTGCGGAGATGAAGACGATTGGGCAGAGAACCTTCAGGAAGAAGAACGCCAGGCCTTCGTCGTTCATTTTTCCGAAGACAAAGTTGGTCCCTTCATTGGCGAATCCGAGCAGTTTTTCGAACATTTCGGAGAAGCCTTTTACGAAGCCGAGGCCTACGTTGGAGTTCAGGAAGAACCACGCAAGTAAAACTTCAATGACCAGCAGCTGGACAACATAACGGATACGAATTTTTTTGCGGTCTGTGCTGACCAGCAATGCGAGTGCAGTAACGACAACAAGTGCCAGGACAAAATGAAGGACGCGGTCCATATTTGCTCCAAATATGAGGCAGGTTTAATTTTCGTGCACATTCTATGTAACAAGGGAAAAGAAAACGAGATCGAGGACACACTATAGTTACATCCTGTGACGAGTCTCAAAAATAGTGATCCACAATACATTTTTGTTATGTTAGGTAAATGAGTGAAAAGTTAAGTTTGTGTGCTAGTCTTCACAAAAGCGCGCGCGATTTCAGTTTCTGTTAGATCGCCCCACTTACCCGCCCGTCTATCGTTCAAAGCTATCAGAGAAATCACTGTAAACTTCACAAATGAACTTGATAATCATTCTCATTTTGATAGCATTAAACATAGCAAAGGCTATATTTCAGAGGCAGAAATGACAAACAGTCGCGTAGAGGGTAGCAGTGGCAGAGCCGCGCGCAAGTTGCGGTTCGCATTAATGGGACCTGCGTTCATCGCTGCCATTGGCTATATCGATCCAGGTAACTTTGCGACCAATATTCAGGCCGGGGCCAGCTTCGGCTATAAGCTGCTGTGGGTGGTCGTCTGGGCTAACCTGATGGCGATGCTGATTCAGATGCTCTCTGCAAAGCTGGGGATTGCCACGGGCAAAAACCTGGCGGAGCAAATTCGCGACCATTATCCGCGTCCGGCCGTCTGGCTCTACTGGATCCAGGCGGAAATCATCGCTATGGCCACTGACCTCGCTGAGTTTATCGGCGCAGCGATCGGCTTTAAGCTGATTCTGGGCGTGTCGCTGTTGCAGGGGGCGGTACTCACCGGGATTGCCACGTTCCTAATCCTGATGCTACAGCGTCGGGGTCAAAAGCCGCTGGAGAAGGTCATTGGCGGTCTGCTGCTGTTTGTCGCGGCGGCCTATATCGTCGAGCTGATTTTCTCACAGCCGAATCTGGCGCAGCTCGCTAAAGGGATGGCGATCCCAAGCCTGCCAACCTCGGAAGCGGTGTTCCTGGCCGCCGGGGTATTGGGGGCGACCATCATGCCGCATGTGATTTACCTGCACTCCTCGCTGACGCAGCATCTCCACGGTGGGACGCGCAAAGAGCGTTACTCCGCCACCAAATGGGACGTGGCGATCGCCATGACCATCGCCGGGTTTGTCAATCTGGCGATGATGGCTACCGCAGCTGCCGCTTTCCACTTTAACGGTCACACCGGTATTGCCGATCTCGACCAGGCGTATCTCACGCTGGAGCCGCTACTGAGCCATGCTGCCGCCACGATATTTGGTCTTAGCCTGGTGGCTGCCGGTCTTTCTTCCACGGTGGTGGGCACGCTGGCAGGCCAGGTGGTGATGCAGGGGTTTGTCCGGTTCCATATTCCGCTGTGGGTGCGTCGCTCCGTCACCATGCTGCCGTCATTTGTGGTGATTCTGATGGGGCTCGACCCCACGCGAATTCTGGTCATGAGCCAGGTGCTGCTGAGCTTTGGTATCGCGCTGGCGCTGGTGCCGCTGCTGATCTTTACCAGCGACAAAAACCTGATGGGTGAACTGGTCAACTCAACGCTGGTGAAACGGACCGGGTGGGCCATCGTGGTGGTGGTGGTGGCGCTGAACCTGTGGCTGCTGATTGGGACAGCGTTGGGACTCTAAAAGAAAAAGGAGCCGTGAGGCTCCTTTTTGCTGTTAATCGTCATGACCGTGGTGGCCATGTCCGTGACCTTTGCCGCGACCCCAGCCGCCGCGACGGTCATCACGATCGTTCCACCCTTCACGGTAGCCGCGCTCGTAGGCGCTGTCTTTATACCAGCCGCGGTGTCTGCCGTTATCATGTTTCCACCAGCGGTCTCCGCGCCACTCATAGTGACGGTTCCAGTAGTCACGGTCGCGCCAGTAGCCACCGTCCCAGTATCTGCCGTAGTCATCACGATCGCCAATTTGTAATTTTACTGATGGCAACAGGGTGATTTCGCCCGCAGTGGCGATCAGCGGGGCTGAAGCCAGTAATACCGCTGCAAGAATCAGTGACCTGAACATACTCTTTCTCCTTCACGATCGGGGCCTTTGTGGGGCCTGTTAACGCAATTTTACGAGTTGGTAAAGCCTCGTTTCATCGCCTCAACTCCGAATTCCTGAGGGAGAGCACTTTTTGCTAAAAGTGGTTCTATTTTGAGCTGTTCAGAATGCCTTCTATACGGGACAGTTCTTCCGCAGAGAAATGGCGGTTTGCCAGCATGCCCACGGCGTCATCAATCTGCGCCGCTTTACTTGCCCCAATCAGTACTGACGTCACATTCTCATGGCGTAATACCCAGGCCAGCGCCATCTGGGACAGCTTCTGGCCGCGCTCTTCCGCCATGGCATTCAGCTTTCTAACCTTCTCCAGCTTCTCTTCGGTTATCTGGTCAGGGTTAAGGAACTTACTGCCGCTTGCCGCGCGTGAGTCTGCCGGAATGCCGTTCAGATAGCGGTTGGTCAGTTGCCCGCCGGCCAGGGGCGAGAAGGGAATACAGCCAACCCCTTTTTCCTGCAGCACGTTCAGCAGTCCCGCTTCCGGCGCACGTTCAAAGAGGGAGTATTTCGGTTGGTGGATCAGGCAGGGCGTACCGAGGTCATTAAGGATATCAATCGCCTGGCGAGCCAGAACCGCCGGGTAGTTGGATAACCCGACATACAGGGCTTTTCCCTGGCGCACCACATGGTCAAGCGCTTTCATGGTTTCCTGCAGCGGCGTTTCCGGATCTGGCCGGTGATGATAGAAGATATCCACATACTCCAGCCCCATGCGCTTCAGGCTTTGATCGAGGCTCGCCAGCAGATATTTGCGTGACCCCCAGTCGCCGTAAGGCCCCTCCCACATGGTATAACCCGCTTTGGTAGAGACGATCAGCTCATCGCGCCAGGGCAGGAAATCCTCCTGCAAAATACGGCCGAAATTACGTTCGGCCGATCCGGGAGGCGGGCCATAGTTGTTGGCAAGGTCGAAATGCGTAATGCCCAGATCGAACGCACGCTGTAAAAGTTGACGGCTGTTTTCGATAAGGGTGGCGTCACCAAAGTTATGCCACAGCCCAAGCGAGATGGCGGGCAACCTGAGCCCGCTTTGCCCGCAGCGGCGATACTCCATTGTCCCGTAACGATTTTTATCCGGCTGATAACCCATTTTCGTAACCTCTGGCGCTGAAGTAAAAAATCAGTGTATGCGTTTACATTTACGTGAAAAAAAGCAGCATAGCGCAGCCTTTTTTGTAAAGCATTCTTTCCATGGTCTTCTTATCGCCAATTCTGGACAGCCATCACGCTTATTTAATACTCAAGGTGAGGTCAAAACATTAGAAGGATACCTGTTTATGCGTACCCCATACTGCGTCGCCGATTACCTGCTGGACCGTCTTACAGATTGTGGAGCCGATCATCTGTTTGGCGTGCCGGGCGACTATAACCTGCAGTTTCTCGACCATGTGATAGACAGCCCGGATATCTGTTGGGTGGGCTGTGCCAACGAATTAAACGCCTCTTACGCCGCGGACGGATATGCCCGATGTAAGGGCTTCGCCGCGCTGCTGACGACATTTGGCGTAGGAGAGTTAAGCGCCATGAACGGCATTGCGGGCAGCTACGCCGAGCACGTTCCGGTCTTGCATATTGTGGGTGCGCCGGGTACGGCGTCACAGCAAAGAGGTGAGCTGCTGCACCATACGCTGGGCGACGGTGAGTTTCGTCATTTTTACCATATGAGCGAGCCGATCACCGCTGCACAGGCGATCCTGACCGAACAAAACGCCTGTTATGAAATCGACCGGGTATTAACGACCATGCTTCGGGAACGTCGTCCCGGCTATCTGATGCTGCCCGCCGACGTGGCTAAAAAGGCCGCCACACCGCCTGTAAACGCTCTCACGCTCCGGCACGCGCATGCCGATAGCGCCTGCCTGAAAGCGTTCCGGGATGCCGCAGAGAACAGGCTTGCCAGGAGCAAGCGTACTGCGCTGCTGGCCGATTTCCTTGTCCTGCGCCATGGCCTGAAGCATGCGCTACAGAAATGGGTAAAAGACGTGCCGATGGCACACGCCACCATGCTGATGGGCAAAGGGATATTCGACGAGCGTCACGCCGGTTTTTACGGCACGTACAGCGGTTCGGCGAGCGCCGGCGCGGTAAAAGAGGCGATTGAAGGGGCGGATACCGTGCTGTGCATCGGCACACGTTTTACCGATACCCTGACCGCCGGCTTCACGCATCAGCTTACCCCGGCTCAAACGATAGAAGTTCAGCCTCACGCCTCACGCGTCGGTGATATCTGGTTTACCGGCATCCCCATGCTCCAGGCAATCGAAACGCTGGTGGAGCTGTGTAAACAGCACGTGCACGATACGCCGGTACCGGCCTCTCAAAGCGCGATGGCCTACCCGCAGCCGGATGGCTCGCTGACGCAGGAGAATTTCTGGAAAACGTTGCAGACGTTTATCCGCCCGGGGGACATCATTCTTGCGGATCAGGGCACCTCGGCCTTCGGCGCGATCGACCTTCGTCTGCCGGCTGACGTGAATTTTATCGTCCAGCCGCTGTGGGGATCGATCGGCTATACGCTGGCGGCGGCATTTGGCGCACAAACGGCCTGTCCGAACCGGCGCGTAATTGTGCTGACGGGGGATGGCGCGGCACAGCTCACCATTCAGGAGCTAGGCTCGATGCTGCGGGATAAACAGCACCCCATCATTCTGGTCCTTAACAACGAAGGGTACACGGTAGAAAGGGCGATCCACGGGCCGGAGCAGCGGTATAACGACATTGCGTTATGGAACTGGACGCAAATCCCGCAGGCACTGAGCCTTGATCCTCAGGCCCAGTGCTGGCGGGTCAGTGAAGCGGAGCAGCTGGCGGACGTCCTTGAAAAAGTAGCGCACCACGAGCGGCTCTCGCTGATTGAGGTGATGCTGCCGAAAGCAGATATCCCACCGCTGCTGGGGGCGCTTACCAAAGCGCTGGAAGCGCGCAATAACGCCTGACTACTTGTCGTTTCGCCAGGCCATCATCATCGGTTTGCCCGCCAGCAGGAGCCAGGCGGGCAACATCACGATACAAAGCAGAGGGAAAAGCGTCGAATCCGGTACAACTACCGCCGCCATGAACAGGCTGAGCCACGCGTCGCGCGTGACCACCAGAACCAGTCCCAGAATAGAGCAGGAGACGGTAATCGCCGCCGGCACCGCATCGACATGTTCGTGCAGCATCAGCCCCAGCGCGACGCCGACAAAGACCGCCGGGAAGATGCGTCCACCGCGGAAACCGCAGGCGGCCGCCACCACCAGCGCTGCCAGCTTGATTACGGCAAACAGCAGATAGTCGGAGACGCTAAATACCTGGCTGAAGGCCAGCTGCTGCATCTCGTCCAGACCTTTAAACAGCGTCACCGTCCCACCGATTGCCCCTAAAATACCGAGGATCAAACCGCCAGCCCCCAGAATTAACACCGGGTGTTTGAGTCTATGCATTAGCCGGTGCAGACGCGGAAGACACCATACCGCCACCATCCCCAGCGCAATGGCGATAGCGACGACGATGGCGCCGCTGAAAATATCGGCGATTTGCATCTGGCCGTAGTGGGGGAGTGAGAGTGAAAAATGAGGATGGAAAAACAGGCTGGTGGTCAACGCCCCGGCGGCGGCGGCCATCAGCGGCGCAAAGAGTTTATCCCAAAGGGGGACGTCGTTATTGCTGCTGAGCGTCTGCGAAAAGATCAGTGCGGCAGCGACGGGTGTACCGAAAAGCGCCCCGATGGTGCCTGCGGAGGCGAGAATGGTCCAGTCCAGCGCGCCGACGCGGGGCAAAATGCGTGAACCGAGGAAAACCGCCAGGCCAATGTTGACCGCCATAATCGGATGCTCTGGTCCCAGGCTGACGCCGCCGGCCAGACCGAGAATCAACGCAATAATCAGCCCCGGCAGTGCCGAAGGGGAAACCGGGGCACCAATCAGCGGTTCCTGTGCCGGGTCTGGTCCAGCATGGCCAGGACTGAAACGGATCACCAGGCCCACCGCAATACCGGTCAACGTTAGCATCACAACGATCCAGGCAGGAGAATCCGCGGTGACCCCCAGTCCTGCAGGAAGCGCGTTCCATAATAGTGTTTGCAGCACCGACGCGACTTTCATCACGACAATGAGCACCAGGCTTGAAACCACGCCAATGATTAGCGCCGGAATGGCCAGCAACAGCATGGTTCTGGCTCGCGGGTGGAGCATGATGATTTCCTTGTACAAAACGGTATTACGTTACTTTGCACATTAAGCTTTATGGCAATAGTGCAAAAGGTGCTGAAACGGTAAAGTTATTCTGTGACGAAGATCGATAATCCATGGGCATTCACCTTACGGCCGTTGTTGTTATCACGCCTTGAATTTACAGTGTCCCAAAGATTTATTCTGACTTTAGCGGAGCAGTAGAAGAATGACAAAGTATGCTTTGGTAGGTGATGTGGGCGGCACGAACGCGCGCCTCGCATTATGCGATGTAAGTAGCGGTGAAATTTCCCGGGCGAAAACCTACTCAGGGCTGGATTATCCAAGCCTTGAGGCCGTTGTCCGCGTCTATCTGGACGAGCATCAGGTTAGCGTCGAAGATGGCTGCATCGCCATTGCCTGTCCGATAACAGGCGACTGGGTCGCAATGACCAACCATACCTGGGCATTCTCCATCGCCGAGATGAAAAAAAACCTCGGCTTTGCGCATCTTGAAATCATCAATGACTTCACCGCGGTGTCCATGGCGATCCCGATGCTGAAGCCGGAGCATCTGATCCAGTTTGGCGGCGCTGAACCTGTCGAAGGTAAGCCGATTGCGGTTTACGGGGCCGGTACCGGACTGGGCGTTTCACATCTGGTGCACGTTGCTCAGCGCTGGGTGAGCCTGCCGGGTGAAGGCGGCCACGTAGATTTTGCGCCAAACAGCGAAGAAGAGGGCATTATCCTTGAAGAATTACGCGCTGAGATCGGCCACGTCTCCGCCGAGCGCGTCCTTTCGGGTCCGGGGCTGGTGAACCTGTACCGTGCGATTGTGAAATCTGACGGTCGTCTGCCGGAAAACCTGCAGCCGAAAGACGTCACCGAACGCGCGCTGGCGGACAGCTGCATTGACTGTCGTCGTGCGCTGTCGCTGTTCTGCGTGATTATGGGACGCTTCGGCGGCAACCTGGCGCTGACGCTGGGCACCTTCGGGGGCGTTTATATCGCAGGCGGAATTGTGCCGCGCTTCCTCGACTTCTTTAAAGCCTCCGGCTTCCGCGGCGGGTTTGAGGATAAAGGGCGCTTCAGAAGCTACGTGCAGGACATTCCGGTTTATCTGATCGTGCATGATAATCCAGGCCTGCTGGGTTCGGGTGCCCATCTGCGTCAGGTTCTCGGTCAAATCCTGTGACGTATAGCCCTCTCCCGCTGGAGAGGGCTTTTTCTTTACAGGTGCATCAGTTGGCGGAACTCTTTCACCTTGCTGCGGCTCACCGGCACCTGAAAATCCAGATCCTTCAGACGCAAGATATAGGTGTTGTTAAACCACGGTTCGATTTCGCGGATCTTGTTTAAATTCACGCAGAACGAGCGGTGGCAGCGGAAAAAGTGCGACGCAGGCAGCTTGCTGCAAAACTCGGTGATGTTCATCGCCATCACGTAAGATTCCCGCCGCGTATAAACAAACGTCATCTTTTCATGGGCTTCGGCATAGTAGATATCATTGACCGGCGTCACGATGATGCGCTCGTCTTTGACCAGATTAATGGTGTCGTTTTCCCGTACCGTTGGGGTGGCGCTAGCGGGGGCGGTCTGCTGCTGCCATGCGGCCTCCAGCTTTTGCAGCATGCTGACAATCCGCGACTCCTGGTAAGGCTTAAGGATATAGTCAAACGCCTCCAGCTCGAAGGCCTCTACGGCGTGCTCTTTCCATGCGGTAACGAAAACAATAAACGGCTTATGGGCAAATTGATTGATGTTTTGCGCCAGCAATACGCCATCCAGCGACGGAATGTTGATATCCAGGAAGATGGCGTCGACCCGGTTATGCTGCAAAAACTTCAGCACGTCCAGACCATCATCAAACGTACCCACAATCTCCATCTGGCTGTGGGTGTTGATAAGCCAGGTGAGCTCCTGTTGAGCCAGGAATTCATCTTCTACGATGATAACTTTCATGGGTTACTCCACCTGGGGCAACAGTGATGTTGTCGAATGAACGGGAGAGCGCTCATTCGGGACGTAAAAAGCAATTTCGGTGCCCGGCTCAAGACGCTGAATATGCAGTCCGTCGCCGTAAAGCAGCTTGACCCGGTGGTGCACGTTCAGCAGGCCGATTTTATTCCCGGGCATCTCGTTAGACTCCACGCGCTCAATGACTTTTGGGTCAATCCCGTGGCCGGTATCGCGCACGGCAATGCGTACCCGGTTACCGCTTTCGGTGATGCTGATGGTGACCACCCCTTTGCCTTTACAGGGCTGAATGCCGTGAACAATCGCGTTTTCGACCAGCGGCTGGATAAGCAGGCTCGGGATCACGCAGTTGACCTCTTCATCAATATCGTAAATGACCGTGAGCTTGTCACCAAAGCGCGCCTGTTCAATCGCGATGTAATCCTTGATCTGATACAGCTCTTTTTTGATGTCGATCTGCTCGTCATCTTTCAGCTCGATGTTGTAGCGCAGATAGCGGGACAGGTTAAAAATCAGCTGGCGCGCGGTGTCCGGATTAAGACGAATGGACGAGGAGATCGCGTTCAGCGCGTTAAACAGGAAATGGGGATTGATTTTGCTCTGCAGCGCGCGCAGCTCTGCCTTATTTGCCATCTCACGCAGCTGTTCTGCACGGGAGACTTCCAGCTGAGTGGAGATAATCTGCGACAGGCCAATCGCCATCTCCTGCAGGGAGGAGGTGATCTGATGCGCGTGACAGTAATAAATTTTCAGCGTGCCCGTCACGACGCCTTTCTCCCACAGCGGAATCACCAGCATGGAGTGGATTTCCGGCGTTCTGTGGGCTTCGTCATTGTTTTTAATAATGATTTTACCGTAATTGATCGCCTGTCTGGTGGTCGGGCTGATGGTGTCATCATTATCGCGATAGTTGTGTTCCCCGACGCCAACATAGGCCAGCACGTGGTCAATATTGGTGATGGCGACGGCGTCTGCGTGGATGTCGTGGCGGATAATCTCGCAGACCTGACGCAACGATTCCGCGTTAACGTGGCGGAAAAGCGGCAGCGTTTTGTTGGCGATATCCAGCGCCAGCTTGGCCTGACGGGCGGCGCTGGCCTCTTTTTCCCCTTCAACGCTTTGCACCAGCAGCACGATAAAACCGATGCACACGCTGCCCAGGATCATCGGAATCCCGATTTTCGAGACGATATCCAGCCCCAGCGCGGTGGTGGGGGCCCAGACGACGACCAGGATCATAGTCAGCGTTTCGCACACCATGCCTGCGACGATCCCGGCGCGCCAGCGCTGTTTTTTCGGGATTTTGCGGCTGATCCAGCCGGAGAGCACCCCGGCGATAATGCTGGTAATAAAGCACGGCACCGCCGTTACGCCGCCGATATCAATCAGGTAGCGATGGGTTCCGGCAATCACGCCGGTGATAACGCCCACCCACGGGCCAAACAAAATTCCGCCGGACATCACGGCGATAATGCGCACGTTAACCAGCGAGCCCTCTACCGGCACGCCTGACCAGGTGCTGAACAGGGCGAACAGCGAAAAGATGGCGGTAACGGCCAGCAGCTCTTTTGGCGAGTGGGCGGATTTGTGCAACAGCTCGCGAAACAGGCGAATGCGGATGAGGAAGAACAGGCAAATCAGCATTAATGCCGCACGGTCAAAAACCGCCAGCAGCATAGTGAATATTTCGTGCACGAGTAGACCTGGGAAAACGGGAAAGAACCATGATAAAAAACCTGGCGCGTATTGACCAGCTATCCGTCAGGTTTATCAAATGAGGAAAAACCATAATTCTTAAAGGGGATTGTCCGGCGGTAACGGACACGGCCTGATTTTTTATAGCCAGCGCATCGTCAGGTAACTGTTTTGATATCATCCTGTTAAATAATGGCTATCAGAAAGCCAACCCTGAAACAGGGGCTTCCGCTTTTTGGCACTGCCGGGTTCCGGTTTTCAGGCGATCGCTTTTTTTTCATTTCCCTCTCGACAGCATGATTTTTTTCAGGTTATTTTCTAAGCATGCCACATCGGTGGCAGCGTCGCTCGGACGGTCCGGGCGCTAACGTTAATCTGAGGAATCTATGGCTGAATTCAGTCCTGAACGCCGTTTTACGCGTATCGATCGTCTCCCCCCTTATGTTTTCAATATCACTGCTGAACTGAAAATGGCTGCGCGTCGGCGCGGCGAAGATATTATTGATTTCAGCATGGGTAACCCTGACGGCCCAACGCCGCCGCATATCGTTGAAAAGCTCTGCACGGTTGCCCAGCGTCCGGATACGCACGGCTACTCAACCTCTCGCGGTATTCCCAGATTACGTCGCGCGATCTCGCGCTGGTATCAGGATCGCTATCAGGTTGATATCGATCCGGAAAGTGAAGCGATTGTCACCATCGGCTCGAAAGAGGGGCTGGCACACCTGATGCTGGCCACGCTGGATCATGGCGATACGGTGCTGGTGCCTAATCCAAGCTACCCGATCCATATCTACGGCGCGGTGATTGCCGGGGCGCAGGTCCGTTCCGTTCCGCTGGTGGAAGGTGTCGATTTCTTTAACGAACTGGAGCGTGCGATTCGCGAAAGTTATCCGAAACCGAAGATGATGATCCTCGGTTTCCCGTCGAACCCAACGGCCCAGTGCGTGGAGCTCGATTTCTTCGAGAAAGTCGTCGCCCTGGCTAAACGTTATGACGTGCTGGTGGTTCATGATTTAGCCTACGCTGACATCGTCTATGACGGCTGGAAAGCCCCTTCCATTATGCAGGTCCCGGGGGCGCGTGACGTGGCGGTAGAGTTCTTTACGCTGTCAAAAAGCTACAACATGGCAGGCTGGCGTATTGGCTTTATGGTGGGTAACAAAACGCTGGTGAGTGCCCTGGCGCGCATTAAGAGTTACCACGACTACGGTACCTTCACGCCGCTACAGGTCGCGGCTATCGCTGCCCTGGAAGGCGACCAGCAGTGCGTTCACGAGATTGCCGCCCAGTATAAGCGCCGCCGTGACGTGCTGGTAAAGGGCTTGCATGAAGCAGGCTGGATGGTGGAAATGCCGAAGGCGTCCATGTACGTCTGGGCGAAAATTCCGGAGCCGTACGCGGCGATGGGATCGCTGGAGTTTGCCAAAAAGCTGCTGCAGGATGCGAAGGTGTGTGTGTCACCGGGCATTGGCTTTGGTGATTACGGCGACACCCATGTGCGATTTGCCCTGATTGAAAACAGCGATCGTATCCGTCAGGCGGTGAGGGGCATCAAGAGTATGTTCCGGGCCGACGGTCTTCTCACTTCAAAGAGCGTCGCTGAACATCCCGCGTCGTCATGACATAAAAAAACAGGAGCCGATGGCTCCTGTTTTTTTGACTGCATGTTCTTCACTAGATCATCAGGGCAAAGGTTCCGGCCCAGACTAAAACAATCACCGAAATGCCCATAAAGAAATATTTCACGTTTCATCGCTCCGCGTATCTTGTGGTACGCATTTAAAAACAGAGTCCACCTGATTATAGAGAACTGAAATCCGGTCAAAACGAAAATGAGAATTTTCCCGTTACGCCGTTAACTCCAGTTCAGAATTCTGTGCTTTCCTGTTGCCAGACGGCGCTAATGTACGCCTAAAAATGAGGGGTGACAAGAGGCATTTTTTTAAATAATTTCCGTTACTTACGAGTGTCGTGGAACGGCGACAGTTTGATTTCGCATCGCAATAAATTCACTTTGGGCGACGCAATGAAAGAGGGCTTCTCAACGGGATGACAGGTGATTGAAAAGGTTAGTTTCTTAGCGAAACTAACCTTCCTGAAAGACTTAAATATAGAGAGAGGCTTCGCCAAGAGGGCGGGTTTTGAAACGGCGATGCATCCACAGATACTGCTCTGGCGCACGCATGATTTCAGTTTCGATGACTTTATTGATAAACGCTGCGGCTTCGCACTCGTTTTCCGGATAGTTAGCCATTTCAGGGGAGATGTGCAGACGATAGCCTGACTTATCTGCTTTTCTCACCATCGTCACGGTCAGCATGGAGGCGCCTGACAAACGAGAAATGACAAAGGTGCCGTTAGTCGTAGCAACATCTTTAACCGCAAAGAAAGGCGCAAAGCTGCTGCCTTTACGTCCATAATCCTGATCGGGTGCAAACCAGACGGCTTCACCTTTCTTCAGGGCACCGACCATGCCGCGCAGGTTGTTACGGCTGATCATCGCCTTATTGGAACGCATGCGGCCTCGCGTCTGTACCCACTCCATTAGCGCACTGTTGTGGGGTCTGTAGGTTGCCATCATTGGCTGACAAAGCCCCATCACGCGGCCGCCCAGCTCCAGCGACATAAAGTGAACGCCAACGACCATCACGCCGCGTTTTTGCATCTGCGCGCGCTTAAGATTATCCAGGCCTTCCACGTCAAACCACTTGCGGACACGCTCATCCGGCCAGAACCAGGCCATGCCGGTTTCAAGCAGCGCCATGCCGATAGACTTAAAGTTTTCAGCGATGAGCTTCTCGCGCTCTTCGGCATTGTACTGCGGAAAGCAAAGCTCAATATTTTTACGCGCGATGGATTCGCGACGTTTCAGGAAGAAGCGGGAAGCGCTGCCCAGTTTCGACCCCAGCAAACGCAGTACAGGGTACGGAAGTTGAACCAGCAGCCAGAGAACGCCAAGACCAAACCATGTAAACCAGTAACGCGGGTGTAAAAACGCGCGTTGAAATTTGGATTGAGACAAAATAGTAAAACCTATGTGAAGCCTGTAAAGGTAGCGCAGAGTTTGCGATACGACGTGCCGATAAGACCGTTCTTCAAGGTGATGGTTGCAGGCTTTACCGAACTTTACGGCGTTGCCTGGCCACTGCTGATTTGGGCGGGCGGCGTAATGTAGCACCGTTATACGATATGTGCTATTACTCGTTTTTGATTAAAAAAGCGGCAGTTAGGAAGGTGATTGATTTTACAGATTTTATAGGCAGTCGCATGAAAGCGCCTTTCCTGCCTGAGCGAAAGGCAAAAGCGTTAGCGCTCAGAGGGAAGGCGTAAAGAAAAAAACGGCATAGTTGATTTGCGCCAAATTAAACATTTACGCCTTTATTTATTCCTCCGCATAATAAATAAGAATTTTCTTCGTGAAAATTCTTAAGCGTTATTCATACCATCAATGGAATAGTCATCTGCTTTCATCCATTCCTGTCTTCTTTTAATCGTGCCGCAATAAGATATTGTCGTTCTTTCGCGCTTTTTGACGTAATGCTGTGATGCAAATCAAAACAAGATGTTTTTATAAACATCTCTCTGGCTACAACCCCTTCTGCGATACAAATATTCGATTTGTGCGAAAAGAGCAGTTTCTTTTCCTGATTTAGTTGGCCTATTTACGATAATGTCTTAGTGGAAAATTCTTAAGAAAATTCTTGTTTCGGATTAATGATCTGTGTATTTGATTTTGTTCCGATCATTATTCTATTATTGCGCATCAAGAACGATACCGTGAAGTTGGCATAGCAAAACAAAGAGGGATGATTAGATGGCTGACAGTTTTCAGAATGAGGTGCCTAAGGCACGTATTAACCTGAAGCTTGATCTGCATACTGGCGGGGCAAGCAAGAAAATGGAATTGCCATTGAAATTACTGGTTACAGGTGATTTCAGTAATGGGCGGGAGTCTTCTTCAATATCTGATCGTGAAAAAGTTAACATCACGAAAAATAATTTCGATAGCGTTCTTTCCGAATATTCCACAAAAGTTAATCTGGCCGTTAAAAATACGCTGTCTGACGATGGTGGTGAGGACAACATTCAGCTGACTTTCCAGAGCATGAAAGATTTCACGCCAGAGCAGGTGGCAGCCCAAATTCCACAGCTGAAGGCGATGCTGGCGATGCGCAACTTGCTCCGCGATCTGAAAGCCAACCTGCTGGATAACCAGACTTTCCGAAAAGAGCTGGAGAAAATCGTTCTTGACCAGTCACTTAGTGCTGAGTTGCGAAATGAACTATCCGCACTGGCTTCAAAAAAACCTTAACCATCATGCTGTTTTAACGGATTAATCAAGGAATGCTCATGTCTGTACAAAATAATACTGCTGGCGGGGAAAGCGTGGTGGCTGGCATGAACGAAGGGCTAGCGATTCTGGAGGCCCTGATTAGCCACCAGTGGGACGTTTTCTGGCCGAAGACGCTACACGCTCGTATGGAAATCCTGAGCAGCCTGAGCCAGCGCCTGCAGCAGTGCATGCGTATGCTTCCATTCAACAACAACCGTCTTAGTGAGTTGTATAGCGCTGAAGCGTTGCTTACCCGCCTGAGTGCGGTGCTCCGGCGCCTTGAGCTCAAACACCTTAGCCAGTTCGATACGTTACGAACGTTGATACGTTCAAATGCCGAACGGCTGGAAAACAGTAATGACGCATCAGATTTGAATGCGAGCATAATGCCCGGTCGCGAATTACCTCTGGAGAGGGCAGAACCGAGTGACGAAGTGAAATGGGTTTATGTTGTGCAGCCGGAAAATCAGCCGAATGCAGAGGATCGTGCGACAGCGCATGGGGCTGTCAGACCATGGAAACCCTTTGTCGCCGGGATGTGTTCTATGCTGGTGGTCAGCGTCGCCGTGGCGTGGGGAGGGGGCTTTCTGTCCAGACCCGATCCTTTAACGGCTCAGGCTATTGCCTCGCTGGCACCGTTACCTGAAGCGCTTACACCTGCTCAGCAAGACGCGTTAGCACAGCGAGGCACTTTCCCGTCCACGTTTATCACAGAAACGCAGCAGCAGCTTGCCCGACTGGATAAATTGCCTCCTGACTGGAATATTTCCTACAGCCTTCAGCTGTTAGCGCAACTCCAGGCATTGCGGCCGGAGGAAGCAAAGCCGCTCGCCGTACAGTGGCAGCAAAAATTTAACGCGGCGGCGTTGCCTGCTGAGGCCATGAACAGCTGGTATCAGGGAATGATGAAGCTTCAGCAACTGAGCCACCGGCTGAGTAGTCTGGATGAGCAAAAAGGAAAATACATCACGGTGAGTGAGCTTAAATCGGTGGTTTTTTCGACTATACAGTCATTTAACCAAACAATACCGGCTGAAGAACAACTCAGACGCCTGTCACAGCATCCAACAGGAGGTGTGCTTCCTGAAGCCGAAAAGACCCAGCTGGAGTTGCGTCTTAAACAGCTGGCAACGCGTTACGCTCAAATAAAACGGGATTCTTCTTCGCAGTGTACTCTGCGGTGGACAGGCGAATGTGTTCAACAACGCGTGGAAGTCAAAGTGTCCCCTGCAGGAATCGAACCTGCAACTAGCCCTTAGGAGGGGCTCGTTATATCCATTTAACTAAGGGGACGAGGCGGCACGAGTATAGCCTTATTTACACTATGCGTTAAGCGCATCGCCGCCTGACTGCTCAAAGAGTCACCATTCAGGTCGGTTTTTTTGTCGATTTATCATCATTTTCCCGGGCCTTAAGCTCGGCTTTGCGTTTGTTCGACATGTCGTTACGGATTTGAGCATGGCTTAACAGCGCGAAGATAAACGTTCCGCCGCAGATGTTTCCTGCCAGTGTCGGAAGGGCGAACGGCCAGAAAAAATCGCTCCAGTGAAGCGTACCGTTGAAGACCAGATACAGTATTTCAACGGTACCGACCACGATATGCGTGGTATCAGCCAGCGCAATCAGCCAGGTCATCAGTATGATCACCACAATTTTGGCGCTCCCCGCTGAAGGAAACATCCAGACCATTGTGGCGATGATCCAGCCGGAGATGATGGCATTCGAGAACATCTCCACCGGCGTGTTTTTCATCACATCCATGCCGATTTTTACAAACGCGTCCCGGGTGGGTTCATCAAAGATCGGCATGTATTCAAACGCCCAGGCCGCGATGCCTGTGCCGATGATATTACCCAGCAGGACGACGCTCCACAGACGCATCAATAAACCGAAATTGCCGAGGGTGGGGTTTTGCATTACAGGCAGAACGGCGGTCACCGTGTTTTCGGTAAACAGCTGCTGGCGGGCCATGATGACAATAATAAAGCCGAAGGTATAGCCGAGATTCTCGAGTAAAAATCCGCCGGGCACACCCTCCAGCTGCACATGAAATATCCCTTTCGCAAGCAGAGATGCGCCCATTGAGAGCCCGGCAGCGATGGCTGACCAGAAGAGGGCCATCGCGTCGCGCTCCATCTCCTTTTCACCGTCCTGGCGTATATGTTCGTGGATGGCCATCGCGCGGGAGGGGAGGCGATCTTCATCAATTTCTATCTTCTCGCCGCGCGCTTTCTCCTCGCTTTCAATTTCAAGTTCCTCACTGTTCTCGCCAATTTTTTCTTCGCCCACGTCTTTCATATTTGCTCCCGGAGGTTGATCTTTTTGTTAAGCGTAGCGGCTTTTATCGGAATGCCTGTGGGGATGCTCTTAAATTGGCGGCAATGGCAACAAAGGTGATACATCTCTTTCAAAAGACATTATAAAATTGCCAGCGAAACGAATTCCAAAAGCCAGGCTATGCTGAGATCAGAGTCACGGTGGTTACTGCCCGTAATTGTGCTCATAGACATCGGTAAACGTGCTGTTACAATCGCTTGCACGTTTACAGACGGAGCGTCAACGGCTCCGTTACGGATGGCAATCAACGATAGCCATACTGAACAGGGAGATATTTATGAAACTTCGGCTGTCGGCGCTTGCGCTGGGCGCGACGATGCTTGTGGGCTGCGCCAGCTCCGGTGAGCAAACGGGACGCTCCGATCCTCTTGAAGGATTTAACCGCTCAATGTATAGCTTCAACTACAACGTGCTGGACCCGTATGTGGTTCGCCCGGTGGCAGTAGCATGGCGCGATTATGTTCCACAGCCCGCGCGTAACGGATTAAGTAACTTTACCAGCAACCTCGAAGAGCCTGCGGTAATGGTGAACTATTTCCTGCAGGGCGATCCGTATCAGGGGATGGTGCACTTTACTCGCTTCTTCCTGAACTCCATTCTGGGGATGGGCGGCTTTATTGATGTCGCAGGTATGGCGAACCCGAAACTGCAGCGTGAACAGCCGCACCGTTTTGGTAGTACGCTGGGGCATTATGGTGTCGGTTACGGCCCTTACGTTCATCTGCCGTTCTATGGCAGCTTCACCGTGCGTGATGACGGCGGTGATATGGTCGATACGCTGTATCCGGTTCTGTCGTGGCTGACCTGGCCGCTGTCGGTGGGTAAATGGACGGTGGAAGGGATTGAAACCCGCGCGCAACTGCTCGACTCTGACGGTCTGCTGCGCCAGTCTTCTGACCCGTACATTATGGTGCGTGAAGCGTACTTCCAGAATCATGACTTTATCGCCAACGGCGGTAAGCTGAAGCCGGAAGAGAATCCAAACGCGAAGGCTATCGAAAACGAACTAAAAGATATCGATTCACAGTAAATAAAAAAGGTGAGCAATGCTCACCTTTTTTGATTCCAGTACGATTAGAACGCGTAGTTGAAGTTCGTACCGAACAGCCAGGCTTTACCTTCAGAGGTAAACTCGTAAGGGCCTTCCTGGAACGTCACTTTCTGACCGTGCATATAAGAAACGCCCGCATCGATGGATGCATTCTCGTTGAACGCATATGTCGCGCCTGCACTTAACCAGAAGCGGTCCTGATCCGGAATCGAAATGGAACGCTTGTCTGCCGGAACCGGGCTGTCGTCAAATGCGATACCGGAGCGGAAAGTCCAGTTTTTATCGTAGTAGTAGGTGGTACCCAGCGCAATACGATAGGCGTCGTGGAAGCTTTCATCCTTATAGAACAGCGTTTGACCATTGGTTCCGGTCGCTTTCAGCTCCTGGAACTGGCTCCAGCTGGTATAGGCCAGGCTATAGTGAATAGCCCATTGTGGTGCAACGCGGTTGTAACCGGACACTTCCCACATTTCTGGCAAATGCAGCGACAGTGAACCTGGAACGGTCTGGTTTGACGTTCCCCAAGGAATGGTGGTACCTGCGCCTGGAACCAGGTTGTTCACAGGCTTCAGGATGCCGCTCTTGTAATCGCCGTCGAAGTCAATTTTCACTTCGGAACGATAGGTCAGACCCCAGCGGTTGTTTTTATCCAGTTCGTACAGGATACCGGCGTTCCAGCCATAGCCCCACTCATCACCTTCAAGGCTGGCAATTTTATTGCTGTTTTTTGGCAGGCGAGCAGTCTGTTCCCCGGAATAACGTTCGATTTTGGCATCGGCGTAGACGGCGTCAAAGCCCAGGCCAAAACTCCAGTTATCGTTCAGGCGATACGCACCGCTCAGGTTGAGGTTCAGCGTGGTAAGGTCTGTTTTACCGCCGTATTCACCTGCCGGGTAGTTGTTATTGAACTCGGTAGCAAGGCCGTAGTTAGACGTTACGGATGCACCCCAGCCAAACTGTTCATTGATAGGCGCAACGAAGTGCAGGTTAGGGATCCATGCTGTTGGGGCAATATTGTCCGCTTTAAGACTCGCACCCGTATAAGGCGACTTACCGGAAATGTTTACATCAGGATCGATATAAACCGCACCAGCAGAGAAGGTCGGACGATCAAACATCATGATCAATGCAGGGTTACGACTCGCGTTACCTGCATCATCAGCAATAGCGCCTTCCCCGGAATATGCGCGGCCAAGGCCAGAGGAAGAAAATTCGTTTAACTGAAAGCCCGCTGACCATGCGGAAGTGGAGACGAGTGCCACTGCGACTGCCAGCGCAGTCTTGTTGAACAGGGTTTTCTGGCTCATGACCATAACCTCATTGAGTTATTTTTATTCAATAATTGTTACATACCGTAACAGGAGCGCGAAGTGTAGGGTCTGAGGTATGACAGACAAATCAGACCAGTGGCCAGAGTATAGGTCTGACCAGCCGGAATGTTGCAAGTTTGTTTATTAATATTTTCAAACATGTTTCGTGAAACGAGATCTGGTTGGCAAAATTGTGACCATCGAGACTCACCCAAAAGGGTGGTTTTTGTTTTAGATCATTTTTTAGTGTGATATTGGTCACTTATCCGATTTTGCGCCATTAACGGCTGGAGAGAGCCCGCGCCGGGGCGTAAAATAGCAGCATCGTGTTTATCTCGCGCGCTGCGCGAGTACAGAGGAAATTGAGCTATGAGTAAATGCAGTGCTGATGAAACCCCGGTTTGCTGCTGTATGGATGTTGGAACCATCATGGACAACACCGATTGCACCGCCTCTTACAGCCGCGTATTCACCAACCGTGCCGAAGCGGAAGAGACCCTTACTGCGCTGAGCAAGCGTGCGCGTGACGTTGAATCCGATCCTTGTGAAATCAAGTCTACCTTTACCGAAGTGGAAGGTGGCGTGAAGCTGGACATCGACTTTGTCTTCGCCTGCGAAGCAGAAACGCTGATTTTCCAGCTGGGTCTGCGTTAATTTCTGCGGCCTGATGCCCTCACCCCGACCCTCTCCCACGGGAGAGGGCGCAAACATTAAAAACGGTAACCTACGGGTTACCGTTTTGCTTTTACCTTGCGCACCCGGCAACATACCGCACAAATGCCCCTGCCATGCAGGGGCATTTTCTTTTTCTTCTCTGTGTTTTAGCTCGCACTTTTTCGTTTCCCCGATTGGCTGAATGTAAAAAAATGGTTAAGACTATTATCAGGTCAGACCACTTTGAGTTTGCAAAAATTTTTTACAGGGGAGTGTTATGAGTCAGGCATTACCGCTTATTACCCGTCAGGGCGATCGCATTGCCATAGTCAGTGGATTGCGCACGCCATTTGCGCGTCAGGCAACGGCGTTTCATGGCATACCGGCCGTCGACCTGGGGAAAATGGTAGTGGGGGAGATGCTGGCTCGCAGCGAAATTCCGCCTGAGGTCATCGAACAGCTGGTTTTCGGCCAGGTTGTGCAGATGCCTGAAGCCCCCAACATTGCGCGGGAAATCGTCCTCGGTACCGGGATGAACGTGCATACCGATGCCTATAGCGTCAGCCGCGCCTGCGCAACCAGTTTCCAGGCCGTGGCTAACGTCGCCGAAAGCCTGATGGCGGGGACTATCCGCGCCGGGATTGCGGGCGGGGCGGACTCCTCTTCGGTACTGCCGATTGGGGTCAGTAAAAGGCTGGCGCGTATCCTGGTCGATGCTAACAAAGCCCGTACGACGGGTCAGAAACTCAAACTCTTCTCGCGTTTACGTCTGCGCGATCTGATGCCCGTGCCACCTGCCGTAGCGGAATACTCCACCGGTCTGCGCATGGGCGATACCGCCGAGCAGATGGCGAAAACCTACGGCATTACCCGTGAACAGCAGGATGCGCTGGCGCATCGTTCACATCAGCTTGCGGCAAAAGCCTGGTCGGAAGGCAAGCTGACCGACGAGGTCATGACCGCCTATATTCCCCCCTACCGGGAACCGCTCGCGGAAGATAACAATATTCGCGGCACCTCGACGCTGGCAGATTACGCCAAACTGCGCCCGGCGTTTGACCGCAAGCACGGCACGGTGACGGCGGCGAACAGTACGCCGCTGACGGACGGGGCGGCCGCCGTGATCCTGATGACCGAATCCCGTGCGAAGGAGCTGGGCATTACTCCCCTCGGCTATTTACGCAGCTATGCCTTCACCGCCATTGATGTCTGGCAGGACATGCTGTTAGGTCCGGCATGGTCCACGCCGCTGGCGCTGGATCGCGCGGGGCTGACGCTGGCGGATTTAACCCTGATTGATATGCACGAAGCGTTTGCCGCGCAAACCCTGGCCAACGTCCAGCTGCTGGCAAGCGAGCGTTTCGCACGCGATGTGCTGGGCCGCGCCCATGCTACGGGCGAAGTGGATCAGAGTAAATTCAACGTGCTGGGCGGCTCTATCGCCTATGGTCATCCGTTTGCCGCCACCGGCGCGCGAATGATCACGCAAACATTACATGAACTCCGTCGCCGTGGCGGCGGGTTTGGCCTTGTTACCGCCTGTGCGGCGGGCGGCCTTGGCGCAGCAATGGTTCTGGAGGCTGAATAATGGATATGCCATTTGCATTTAATCTGACGGTTCGCCTCGATAACGTGGCCGTTATCACTATTGATGTGCCGGATGAAAAGATGAATACCCTGAAGGCCGAATTTGGTGTTCAGGTGCGCGCGATGCTAAAGCAGATCCGCGAGAACAAAGCCATTCGCGGCCTGGTGTTTATCTCTGCCAAGCCGGATAACTTTATCGCCGGGGCCGATATCAACATGATCGCCCGGGCGCAAAGCGCGCGGGAAGCCGAAGAGCTGGCGCGTCAGGGCCAGCAGGTGATGGCGGAGATAAACGGCCTGCCGATCCCGGTCATTGCCGCGATCCACGGTGCCTGTCTGGGCGGCGGGCTGGAGCTGGCTCTGGCGTGCCACAGCCGTATATGTACCGACGATCCGAAAACCATTCTGGGCCTGCCGGAAGTGCAGCTGGGGCTGCTGCCTGGCTCCGGCGGAACGCAACGACTGCCGCGCCTGGTGGGCGTCAGCACGGCGCTGGAGATGATCTTAACCGGTAAACAGCTGCGAGCTCGTCAGGCGCTGAAGGCCGGTCTGGTCGATGACGTCGTGCCTCACTCCATTTTGCTGGAGGCCGCGGTTGAGCTTGCGCTGAAAGGGCGTCAGGCAAGACGGCCTCTGCCGGTACGCGAGCGCGTGCTGGCCGGTCCGCTGGGGAGAACGCTCCTGTTCAGCATGGTGGGCAAAAAGACCGAACAAAAAACCAAAGGCAATTACCCGGCGGCAAAGCGGATCCTGGAAGTAATCGAAACCGGGCTGTCGCAGGGCAGCAGCAGCGGCTATGCCGCGGAGGCCAAAGCCTTTGGCGAACTGGCGATGACGCTGCAGTCACAGGCGCTGCGCAGCATCTTCTTCGCCAGCACGGACGTGAAAAAAGATCCCGGTAGCGAGGCGCAGCCCGCTCCGCTGCGTGCTATTGGCGTGCTGGGAGGTGGGCTCATGGGCGGCGGAATCTCTTTTGTTACCGCCAGCAAAGGCAAATTGCCGGTACGAATCAAAGACATTACTCCTAAGGGGATCAACCACGCGCTGCAGTACAGCTGGCAGAACCTTGATCAAAAGGTCAAACGCCGCCATATCAAGGCAAGCGAGCGCGATAAAACCCTTGCGATGATCTCCGGCACGACGGATTACAGCGGTTTTGCGCACCGCGATCTGGTGATTGAAGCCGTGTTTGAGGATCTGGCGCTTAAGCAGCAGATGGTGGCAGACGTTGAGCACCATTGCGCCCCGTATACCATTTTTGCCTCCAACACGTCATCATTACCGATTGGCGATATCGCGGCGAAAGCCGCGCGTCCGGAGCAGGTGATTGGACTTCACTTCTTTAGCCCGGTCGAAAAAATGCCGCTGGTGGAAGTTATTCCACACGCGACCACCAGTCCGCAAACCATCGCCACGGTAGTCAAGCTTGCGAAGAAGCAGGGTAAAACGCCGATCGTGGTCGCAGACAAAGCCGGCTTCTACGTCAACCGCATTCTGGCGCCCTACATTAATGAAGCCATGCGGCTGCTGACGGAAGGCGAGAAGATCGAACATGTCGACGAGGCGCTGGTAAAGTTTGGTTTCCCCGTTGGCCCAATCCAACTTTTGGATGAGGTGGGAATAGACACCGGCACTAAAATTATACCTGTACTGGAGGCGGCTTATGGCGATCGTTTTAGCCCGCCTGCAAACATTGTTTCTGCAATTTTGAAGGACGATCGCAAAGGCAGAAAAAATGAACGCGGTTTCTATCTTTACGGCGCGAAAGGGCGTAAAAGCAAGAAACAGGTCGACCCTTCGGTTTATGGGCTTATTTCGACCATCGGTCAGGGAAAACTGTCCGCTGTTCAGTGCGCTGAACGCTGCGTGATGATGATGCTCAATGAAGCGGCGCGCTGCTTTGGTGAACAGGTGATCAAGAGCGCGCGCGATGGCGACATCGGCGCGGTATTTGGCATTGGTTTCCCGCCGTTCCTTGGCGGCCCGTTCCGTTACATGGATACGCTCGGCGCGGGTGAAGTGGTTGCTATCCTGCAACGTCTGGCTTCGCAATATGGTCCACGGTTTACACCGTGTGACGAATTATTGCAGATGGCGGAACGGGGCCAGACATTTTGGCCTGCAAGGGAAACTGTCCTCGTAAGCTGAGGTCAAAGAAGGGTAAATCCTGAAGTGAATGAACCTGTTCTGGCGATTTTGTAAACAGAGATTGACTATACTTACGCCATTGAGGTAAAAAACAGCGTTTCATTCACCGAATGGATCAGGCACAATGCCCGACCATCGGGTTTTCTACCTCGCAGCATTTATCGCGGGTAGTTAACGCCGGTGATTCTGGTTAACAAAAGCGGTGCAATATGCAAGTTTTTATCATGCGTCACGGCGACGCGGCACTCGATGCCGCCAGTGACTCAGTACGTCCTTTGACCGTCTGTGGCTGCGACGAATCTCGTCTGATGGCGAACTGGCTTAACGGTCAAAAAGTGGACATCGAACGCGTTCTGGTGAGTCCGTTCCTGCGTGCAGAACAGACGCTGGACGTGGTAGGGGAGTGTATGAACCTGCCATCCAGTGTGGATGTTCTCCCTGAACTCACCCCGTGTGGTGATGTCGGCCTTGTCAGCGCCTATCTTCAGGCGCTGTGCAATGAAGGTGTCGCTTCCGCGCTGGTCATTTCCCACCTGCCACTGGTTGGCTATCTGGTATCTGAGCTGTGCCCTGGCGAGACCCCGCCGATGTTCACGACATCCGCCATTGCTAATGTTTCTCTCGACGAAACGGGCAAAGGTGTCTTCAACTGGCAAATGAGTCCGTGCAACCTGAAGATGGCAAAAGCCATCTGACGTGACGTGCGATATGGCGGGGGCAATATGTTTCCCGCCATTCTGTCAGGGTAATTCTGGCGGCTGCCACTCTTCCACTTCAATCAACACCAGCAATGCGGCATCTCCGCCGTACTCTTTGGGTGCCTGATGAAACGCCATCACGTGTGGATGCTGAGCCAGCCACAGCGGCGTCTGCTGCTTGAGGATATGTTTACCGTGGCCATGCATCACGCAGGCGCAAAAAACATGTTCGCGTCGACAGGCGGCGATCAATGCCCCCAGCTCCTGTTTCGCCTGCATCTGCGTTAAACCGTGCAGATCGAGAAACAGCTCCGGCGAATAATCTCCGCGACGTAACTTTTTCAGCTCAAAATGGCTGACGTCTTCGCGTACGTATTTCACCGCACCCTGAGTATTGAGCAGCGGCTGAAATTCATCTGAAAAATAGTGGCTGTTATCCGCCTGCTCCTGCAGCAGACGTTTGACCGGTACTTCGCTGATTTTTTTACGCTGCGGGCGATGGACAATGGTGTCCTGCGCGATTTTACGCGTCCCGGTCATTAGCTGCCGGAAGAGCGCCTGATCCTCCTCGCTGAGCGATGTTTTCTTTTTCATTCGTCATTCTCATCTCGTATTTCCGACAGTGTACCCGACTAAACGCATTTTTTAACCTCAAGCGAGACGCGTCATTGCTGATTTATCGCCGTCTTCATGGCAAACTAGCCGCCGAAAATTATGCGAGCATGCCCTGGAGGAAAGAGTGGATAAAATTTTCGTCGATGAAGCAGTAAACGAGCTGCATACCATACAGGACATGTTGCGCTGGTCGGTTAGCCGCTTCAGCGCCGCCAATATCTGGTACGGTCATGGTACCGATAACCCGTGGGATGAAGCCGTGCAGCTGGTGCTGCCGTCCCTCTACCTGCCGCTGGATATTCCGGAAGACATGCGCACCGCGCGCCTGACCTCCAGCGAAAAACACCGCATCGTTGAGCGCGTGATCCGCCGCGTGAACGAACGTATTCCGGTCGCCTATCTGACCAATAAAGCCTGGTTCTGCGGCCACGAGTTCTATGTCGATGAACGCGTGCTGGTGCCGCGCTCGCCGATTGGTGAGCTGATCAACAACCATTTTGAAGGCTTGATCGGCCATCAGCCGCAGCACATTCTGGATATGTGTACCGGCAGCGGCTGTATCGCCATCGCCTGCGCTTATGCCTTCCCGGAAGCGGAAGTGGACGCCGTCGATATCTCCACCGACGCGCTGGCCGTGACCGAGCACAACATTGAAGAGCACGGTCTGATCCATCACGTCACGCCAATTCGCTCCGATCTGTTCCGCGATCTGCCGACGTTGCAGTACGATCTGATCGTCACTAACCCGCCGTACGTCGATGCGGAAGACATGTCCGATCTGCCGAGCGAATACCGTCACGAGCCGGAGCTGGGTCTGGCGTCAGGATCTGACGGCCTGAAGCTGACCCGCCGCATTCTGGCCTGCGCGCCGGATTATCTGACCGACGACGGCGTTCTGATTTGTGAAGTGGGCAACAGCATGGTACATCTGATAGAGCAGTACCCGGATGTGCCGTTCACCTGGCTTGAGTTCGACAACGGCGGTGACGGCGTCTTTATGCTGACGAAAGCGCAACTGCTCGACGCGCGCGAACACTTCAGCATCTATAAAGATTAATCCAGCGGGCTTCGGCCCGTTTCACAACGCTCAAACACAAACAACAACATCGGAGCCGTGATGGCAGGAAACAGTATTGGACAGTTATTCCGCGTGACCACCTTTGGCGAGTCGCACGGGCTGGCGCTGGGCTGTATCGTTGATGGCGTACCGCCAGGCATCGAACTGACCGAAGCCGATTTGCAGCACGACCTCGACCGCCGTCGTCCGGGCACCTCTCGCTACACTACGCAGCGTCGCGAGCCGGACCAGGTCAAAATTCTCTCTGGCGTCTTTGAAGGACGCACTACAGGCACCAGCATTGGTCTGCTGATTGAAAACACCGATCAGCGCTCCCAGGACTACGGCGCCATCAAAGACGTGTTCCGTCCGGGCCACGCCGACTACACCTACGAACAAAAGTACGGCTTCCGCGACTATCGCGGCGGCGGGCGTTCTTCCGCGCGTGAAACCGCGATGCGCGTGGCGGCTGGCGCCATTGCCAAAAAATACCTGCAGCAGAAATTTGGCATCGTTATCCGCGGCTGTCTGACCCAGATGGGCGACATTCCGCTGGCGATCAAAGATTGGGATCTGGTCGAGCAAAACCCGTTCTTCTGTGCCGATGCCGACAAGCTGGACGCGCTGGACGAACTGATGCGCGGCCTGAAAAAAGAGGGCGACTCCATTGGGGCGAAAGTGACCGTCGTGGCCGACGGCGTCCCGCCAGGCTGGGGCGAGCCGGTATTTGACCGTCTCGACGCCGACATCGCCCACGCGCTGATGAGCATCAACGCGGTGAAGGGCGTTGAGATTGGCGACGGTTTTGACGTGGTATCCCTTCGCGGCAGCCAGAACCGTGACGAGATCACGAAGGCGGGCTTCCAGAGCAACCACGCGGGCGGCATTCTGGGCGGTATCAGCAGCGGGCAGCAGATTATTGCCAACATCGCGCTGAAGCCTACCTCCAGCATTACCGTGCCGGGCCACACGATTAACCGCGATGGCGAAGAAGTTGAGATGATCACCAAAGGACGTCACGATCCGTGCGTGGGGATCCGCGCGGTGCCGATCGCAGAAGCGATGCTGGCGATCGTGCTGATGGATCACTTCCTGCGCCAGCGCGCGCAGAATGCGGACGTGACGACCACCATTCCACGCTGGTAAACATGAAAAAAACCGCAATTGCTCTGCTGGCGCTGTTGGCCAGTGGAGCCAGTCTGGCCGCAACGCCATGGCAAAAAATCATCCACCCGGTGGCGGGGAGCGCGCAGTCCATTGGCGCCTTTTCCAACGGCTGTATCGTCGGTGCCCAGGAGCTTCCTCTCCAGTCTGATACCTATCAGGTGATGCGCACCGATCAGCGGCGTTATTTCGGCCACCCGGATCTGGTGCTGTTCATCCAGCGTCTGGGAAATCAGGTGCATAACCTGGGGCTGGGCACGATGCTGATTGGCGATATGGGGATGCCTGCCGGGGGTCGCTTTAACGGTGGACACGCCAGTCACCAGACCGGACTGGATGTCGATATCTTCCTGCAGCTGCCGAAAACCCGCTGGACCTCCGCCCAGTTGCTGAAGCCGCAGGCGCTGGATCTGGTGGCGAGCGACGGCAAGCGCGTTGTGCCATCCCTGTGGACGCGGGACGTATCCAGCATGATCAAGCTGGCCGCGGAAGATAACGACGTCACGCGGATTTTCGTTAACCCGGCCATCAAGCAGCAGCTTTGTCTGGATGCCGGAACCGATCGCGACTGGCTGCGCAAAGTGCGCCCGTGGTTCCAGCATCGTGCGCACATGCACGTTCGTCTGCGCTGTCCGGCGAATAGCCTGGAATGTGAAGATCAGCCGCTACCTCCGCCAGGCGATGGCTGCGGTGCGGAACTGCAAAGCTGGTTTGAACCGGCAAAACCTGGAACCTCAAAGCCTGAGAAGAAGACACCGCCTCCGTTGCCGCCTTCCTGCCAGGCGCTACTGGATGAGCATGTACTTTAATGGATAATTTCGTCGATCTGTTTATGGTGTCACCGCTGCTGCTGGTGGTGCTGTTCTTCGTGGCCATGCTGGCCGGTTTTATTGATGCCCTTGCGGGCGGTGGCGGGTTATTAACCGTACCCGCGCTGCTGGCGGCGGGCATGAGCCCGGCGCAGGCGCTTGCCACCAACAAGCTGCAGGCCTGCGGCGGCTCGCTCTCGGCGTCGCTCTATTTTATCCGCCGCAAGGTGGTGAGCCTGGCCGACCAGAAGCTCAATATCCTGATGACCTTTATCGGCTCCACGTCGGGCGCGCTGCTGGTTCAGCACGTGCAGTCGGATATTTTGCGCCAGATCCTGCCGGTTCTGGTCATCTGCATCGGTCTCTACTTCCTGCTGATGCCAAAGCTCGGCGAGGAAGACCGCCAGCGTCGTCTGCACGGCCTGCCGTTTGCCCTGATTGCCGGGGGCTGCGTCGGCTTTTACGACGGATTCTTCGGCCCGGGGGCAGGCTCGTTTTATGCGCTGGCGTTCGTGACGCTGGCCGGGTTTAACCTCGCCAAATCGACCGCTCATGCCAAAGTGCTCAACGCGACCTCGAACCTCGGCGGTCTGCTGCTGTTTATCATTGGCGGCAAGGTCATCTGGGCAACCGGATTCGTCATGATGGCAGGGCAGTTCCTGGGCGCACGCGCGGGTTCGCGTCTGGTGTTAAGCAAAGGACAAAAACTTATTCGCCCGATGATTGTCATCGTCTCGGCCGTAATGAGCGCCAAACTTCTTTATGACAGCCATGGACAGGAGATCCTCACCTGGTTGGGGATGAATTAATGAACAGTACGCATCACTACGAACAGCTGATTGAGATTTTCGACGGCTGTTTTGCTGACGATTTTAATACCCGTCTGATTAAAGGCGACGACGAACCGATCTATCTTCCTGCTGATGCAGAGGTTCCGTATAACCGTATCGTGTTTGCGCACGGCTTTTACGCCAGCGGTCTTCACGAGATTTCGCACTGGTGCATTGCGGGGAAAGCGCGGCGCGAGCTGGTGGATTTCGGTTACTGGTACTGCCCGGACGGACGTGATGCCGCCACCCAGGGGCAGTTTGAGGATGTGGAAGTGAAGCCGCAGGCGCTGGAATGGCTATTCTGCGTCGCGGCGGGTTTCCCGTTCAACGTGAGCTGTGACAACCTTGAAGGCGACTTCGAGCCAGACCGTATCGTCTTCCAGCGCCGCGTTCATGCGCAGGTGATGGAATATCTTGAGAAAGGCATCCCGGAACGTCCGGCGCGCCTGATCGAGGCCTTACAGAATTATTACCACACGCCGGCGATAGCGGCGGAATGCTTCCCTTGGCCGGAAGATCTTTAACAGAGGAAAGAAGATGATCGCAGAATTTGAATCACGCATTCTGGCGTTAATTGATGACATGGTGGAACACGCCAGTGATGATGAGCTGTTCGCCAGCGGTTATCTGCGTGGTCACCTGACGCTCGCGGTAGCCGAGCTGGAAGCGGGTGACGATCACTCTGCCGACGCTGTTCACGCTGAAGTCACCCGCAGCCTGGAAAAAGCCATTCTGGCCGGGGAGCTCTCTCCGCGCGACCAGTCACTGGTGCTGGGTATGTGGGACAATTTGTTCCAGCAGGCGAAAGCGAAGTAAGTGTTTCACCACCCTCTCCCTGTGGGAGAGGGACGGGTGAGGGCACCAGGCCGCCCCCTACTTAACCTTCTTCCCCTTCAGCAGTTTCCGTACCCACAAGCGATTCGGATTCAGCCCCGCAAGCGTAACACTGTCCAGCGGAACCGGCTCGTCGCTCATTTGCGCGGCCAACACTTCTGCCAGCAGTGGGGCAGAGCACAACCCGCGAGACCCTAATCCACCCAGCATATACAGCTCCGGATAAACCGGCGCGCTTACCGCGTTATCCCGGTTATCAGCAAGGTCCTGATAGGCCTCAAGCGTTGCCTCATAGTCCGGCACATTTCCCGCCATCGGCAGATGATCGCGGGTGGCACAGCGAACGCCGCAGCGCGCTTCCCCCTCGCTGACGTCAACCTCTTGCGCCCATGCCGCATCCGGGAAACAGTCAATCAGGCGCTGGCGGTTTTGCACCTGATCCGCGTCGCTGTAGCGCATATCCGTTTCGCCACGATGATAGCTGGCCCCGATGCAGTGATGGCCGTTAGACGGATTTTGTGGCGTCAGGTAGCCGTCATAGCACAGCACCTGATGCAGTTTGCTCAGTTCGGGTGCGGAAGGAATATGGCTCACCTGGCCGCCGACCGGATAAACCGGCAACGTTTCTGTCTGGATAAACTGATTGATGTTATGCCCGTTTGCCAGCACAACGCTGGCATGGCTTACCGCTTTGCCATCCGCAAAACGCAGATTCCAGCGCTCGCTTCGGCTCAGCGATTCAACGGTGTGAGCATAATGCGCCGTCAGCCCGCGCGACTGCGCCAGGGAAATGACCGCCGCGGTCAGTTCAGCCGGGCACAGCCAGCCGCCGAGCGGATACTGAATGCCCCCACAGCCGGTTTCCACGCCAGCGGTGGCTGCCATCTCCTGCGCGCTTACCGCGCGGGCAATCTCGCCAGGCAGGCCCAGCGACAGCATCTGCGTGATTTTTTGCTGGCTCTTTTCATCCCAGCCGAGCTGCGTCACGCCGCACCAGTCATGATCGAACGCCACAGGCAGGGCGTCGTAGAGGCGACGAGCAAAGGTAAACGCCGCCGGGAAAAACCGGAACAGGGCCGGGTCGTGCGCGCTTAAAAGCGGATAGAGCGCCCCCTGGCGGTTGCCGGACGCGCCGCTAGCTGGCACATCGTCAGCACAGTAGAGCGTGACCTGCCAGCCACGGTGGAGAAGCGCGAGAGACAGCAGGGCGCTGGCGATCCCCCCGCCGACTATCGCCACCTCACGTGATGCACTGGCGCGGCGTGCAAACCAGGGCGCCTGAGCGGGAACGTCCAGCGTCTGATCCATCCTTCCGACCAGCATGTCGCGCTTGCGGCCAAAGCCTTTGGTCTTCTGCATGGTAAAGCCCGCCTCCTGCAGCCCGCGGCGGACAAAGCCCGCCGAGGTGAAGGTGGCAAGCGTTGCGCCAGGGCGCGCCAGCCGGGCCATCGCGCTAAACAGATGCTGGCTCCACATGTCCGGGTTTTTGGCGGGGGCAAAGCCGTCCAGGAACCACGCGTCGACCTTCTGATTCATCGAATCATCGAGCGTATCGGTCAGGTCATTGATGTCGCCAAGCCATAAATCCAGCGTCACGCGTCCGCCGTCCAGAATCAGACGGTGACAGCCGCCGATGTGAGGCGGCCACTGTGCCTGAAGCTGTTCCGCCCAGGCGGCAAGCTCTGGCCAGCGCTGATGAGCGAGCCGCAGATCGTGCGCGGTGAGCGGGAATTTTTCGAAACTGATGAAATGTAATCTTTGTAGCGTAGCCTCGGGGTGAGCAGCGTGGAACTGGTTAAACGCCTGCCAGAGGGTTAAAAAATTCAGCCCGGTGCCGAATCCACTTTCCGCGACCACAAACAGGCTCCGCGGGTGCGCCGGGAAGCGGGTGCTGAGCTGGTTTCCGTCGAGGAAAACATAGCGAGTTTCTTCGAGTCCGTTATCATTAGAAAAATAGACGTCATCAAAATCTCGGGAAACAGGTGTACCCTCAGCGTTGAATTCGAGGTTGGCGGGTTGTATAGCGTTTTGTTTCACGTAAGTTACTCGTCTGACAGGCAGTGGCACGATCTTAACGATGTGAGTCCATCGGTGCAAATTTCCGCAGAAAATGTCTGATCGGACTTGTTCGGCGTACAAGTGTACGCTATTGTGCGACTCGAAACTTACTATAGTGCGACTTACAGAGGTATTGAATGAAACGTGCAGTGATTACTGGCCTGGGCATTGTTTCCAGCATCGGTAATAACCAGCAGGAAGTCCTGGCATCTCTGCGTGAAGGACGCTCCGGGATCACTTTCTCTGAAGAGTTTAAAGATTCAGGTATGCGTAGCCACGTATGGGGTAACGTCAAACTGGACACCACCGGTTTGATTGACCGCAAAGTGGTTCGTTTCATGAACGATGCCTCTATTTATGCTTATCTCTCCATGCAGGAAGCGATCAAAGATTCTGGCCTGAGCGAAGAGGTTTATCAGAACAACCCGCGCGTGGGTCTGATCGCCGGTTCCGGCGGCTCATCTAAAGCGCAGGTATTCGGTGCTGACGCAATGCGTAGCCCGCGTGGTCTGAAAGCGGTAGGTCCGTACGTGGTCACCAAAGCCATGGGTTCTGCGGTTTCCGCGTGCCTGGCGACCCCATTCAAAATCCACGGTGTGAACTACTCCATCAGCTCCGCGTGTGCGACTTCCGCGCACTGCATCGGTAACGCTGTTGAGCAGATCCAGCTGGGTAAACAGGACATCGTATTTGCTGGCGGCGGCGAAGAGCTGGGCTGGGAAATGGCCTGTGAATTCGACGCGATGGGCGCACTGTCCACCAAGTACAATGAGACCCCGGACAAAGCATCTCGTACCTACGATGCACACCGTGACGGTTTCGTTATCGCGGGCGGCGGCGGTATGGTTGTGGTTGAAGAGCTGGAGCACGCACTGGCGCGTGGCGCGCACATCTACGCTGAAATCGTGGGCTACGGCGCAACGTCTGACGGCGCCGACATGGTTGCGCCATCCGGCGAAGGCGCGGTGCGCTGCATGAAGATGGCGATGCACGGCGTTGACACCCCAATCGACTACCTGAACTCCCACGGTACCTCTACGCCGGTAGGTGACGTAAAAGAGCTGGGTGCGATCCGTGAAGTCTTCGGCGACAACAGCCCGGCGATCTCCGCGACCAAAGCCATGACCGGTCACTCTCTGGGTGCGGCTGGCGTTCAGGAAGCGATCTACTCGCTGCTGATGCTGGAAAACGGCTTTATCGCCCCAAGTATCAATATCGAAGAGATGGACGAGCAGGCTGCTGGCCTGAACATCGTGACCAAACCAACGGAAGCGACGCTGACCACCGTCATGTCCAACAGCTTCGGCTTCGGCGGCACCAACGCCACGCTGGTCATGCGTAAGCTGAAAGCATAAGTTTTATATTTGATTCAGAAGGGGAGCCATAAGGCTCCCTTTTTTATGCATTGACAAGCAGCTGATCTCACAGGCAAACTTCACCCCTCAACATTATCCTCACGATAATGCGTAAGCGTTTAACGTCAACCAACGCACCTTAATCCTGATTATCAGGTAGAGGGGGCGTGGCATTTCCTCGCCTTACTCTTCATTTCGGAGTAAAGCATGACTGCAGTAACTCAAACAGAAACAACCCCTTCAGCGAACGTCTCGCTGTTCCGTATCGCCTTTGCGGTATTCCTGACCTATATGACCGTTGGCCTGCCGCTGCCGGTGATCCCGCTGTTCGTTCATCAGGAGCTGGGCTATGGCAACACCATGGTCGGCATTGCCGTGGGCATTCAGTTTTTAGCCACGGTATTAACCCGCGGTTACGCCGGACGGCTGGCGGATCAGCACGGTGCCAAACGCTCGGCGCTGCAGGGGATGTTTGCCTGCGGGCTGGCGGGCGGCGCCTGGCTGCTGGCGGCTCTCCTGCCGGTAGACGCCGCGTATAAATTTGCGCTGCTGGTGCTAGGCCGTTTAATTCTTGGCTTCGGTGAAAGCCAGCTGCTGACCGGCACCCTGACCTGGGGAATGGGGCTGGTGGGGCCAGCACGTTCCGGCAAGGTGATGTCCTGGAACGGCATGGCCATCTACGGCGCGCTGGCCGCCGGTGCACCGCTTGGCCTGCTGATCAACAGCCAGTTCGGGTTTGCGGCGCTGGCTGCAACGACCATGGCGCTGCCGCTGGTGGCATGGGCGTTTAACGGCTCGGTGCGTAAGGTACCTGCGCACAAAGGCGAGCGTCCTTCCCTGTGGAGCGTGGTCGGCCAAATCTGGCAGCCGGGCCTGGGCCTGGCGCTGCAGGGCGTGGGTTTTGCGGTAATAGGGACGTTTGTATCGCTCTATTTTATGAGCCGAGGCTGGGCGATGGCCGGTTTTACGCTTACTGCCTTTGGCGGCGCGTTTGTGCTGATGCGCGTGCTTTTTGGCTGGATGCCGGATCGCTTCGGCGGCGTGAAGGTGGCGGCGGCATCGCTGGTCATTGAAGCTATCGGTCTTCTGCTGTTGTGGAATGCCCCCGTGGCATCCGTGGCCCTGCTGGGTGCGGCGCTGACCGGCTGCGGCTGTTCTCTGATCTTCCCGGCGCTGGGTGTTGAAGTGGTGAAGCGCGTGGCCCCGCAGGTGCGCGGGACGGCGCTCGGCGGCTATGCGGCATTTCAGGATATCTCATACGGGGTAACCGGGCCGTTGGCCGGGGTGTTAGCCACCTCGTTTGGCTATCCGTCCGTCTTTCTGGCCGGTGCGGTTTCTGCGGTGGTGGGGATCGTGGTGACGCTGGTGGCGTTTCGCAGGTCGTAGTTTTTGCCCGGTGGCGCTTCGCCTTACCGGGCCTACAACCGCACTAGCCGTAGGCCGGGTAAGGCGAAGCCGCCACCCGGCAGTATTAAGCAACCAGCCAGAAAATCGCCAGCGCAATCAGCAGTGCAATTAACATCAACCCCGGACGCGCAGAGAGCGTTCTGAATGTCTCGACGACCGGCGCAAACAGCGGGCTGTAGATCGGCTGAACGTTTCTCACCTCCGGCACGCCGCCCTCGCGCTCGGCGCGACGAACGAAGATTTGATTGAGCAGATCCTGCACCTGCGCGGTGGTCAGCACCGTCTGCGGCGTGGCCTGCCAGTTTTGCTGGGCGTAATCCCGAATCACGTCGAACTCATGCGGCTCAAGCGGCTGCTTCAGTGCCGCCTGGACGGTATGCAGGGTAGGGGCGTTCTGGGTGCTGAGCGTCTGGCGCGCCTGGAGCCAGGTCACCAGATGAGTAAACTGTTTGGCCGGGATCAGTTCACCCGCCTTCACGCCGGACAGCTCCAGCATGGATTGCCAGATAAGCTTCGTCGGTTCGCCGGTGGCCGCAGCCAGCTTTGTCACCATCTGCTTGAGCGTGTTGTGCTCGGCGGGCAGCAGCGGACGCTCGGTCGACGGGCGCACCTGAGGCTGCGGAATAGACAGCTCGTTGTTCTGCAGCAGGGTCAGCACGGTTTTAAGCTGGTCGGGCGTCAGCTGCCCTAGCGCGGTCTGACCATACTGCTGGCGAATAAAATCACTCACCGCCTGGCGGTTATTACCCTGGCCCAGCAGCTCCGTCAGCTGAGCAACAATCTGGCGCGTGGTGTGGTTCTGCTGCGCGGTCGTAATACGCTGGTTCAGATTTTGCTCGGCAGCAGGGAAATGACGCGACTGCAGCGGTGCGTCGTTCCTCACGCCTAAATCATGCTTTACCCCTGCCCAGACTTCCGCATTTTGCTGTGAAGTCAGCGCAATCAGGCGCGTGATCAGTCGCTCCAGCACGGTGCGCTGTTGCGTGGATAGCGGTTGTTCACCGGCAACGTTTGGCGTGACGGGGCCTTCACCCGGAGGGCGTGGCGGCGTACCTGAAATGGGCTGCATCGTCAAAAATCCTTAAAGTCAAAACTCAGCGTAAACCAGGTATACGTATATGCCTGGCGGCCAGATTATGGCACACTTGGCAGGTTTTCTTCCTCTCAAACAGGTACTCAGACGTGAAAATCCTCGTTGATGAAAATATGCCTTATGCCCGTGAGCTGTTTAGCCGCCTGGGTAACGTTAAGGCTGTCCCTGGTCGCCCGATCCCGGTCAACGAACTGGATGACGCAGACGCGCTGATGGTGCGCTCGGTGACCAAAGTAAATGAGGCGTTGCTCGCCGGTAAAGCGATTAAGTTTGTCGGAACCGCAACGGCAGGGACCGATCATGTGGATGATAAGTGGCTGAAGCAGGCTGGAATCGGTTTTTCCGCCGCGCCGGGCTGTAACGCCATTGCCGTTGTGGAATACGTTTTCTCCTCGCTGCTGATGCTGGCCGAGCGCGACGGGTTTGCGCTGAAGGACCGCACCGTGGGGATTGTTGGCGTGGGTAACGTCGGCGGACGCCTGCAAAAGCGTCTTGAAGCGTTAGGGATCCGCACGCTGCTGTGCGATCCGCCGCGCAAAGACAACGGTGATGACGGGGATTTCCGCTCGCTGGACGAGCTGGTCGAACTATGCGACGTGCTGACTTTCCACACGCCGCTGTTTAAAGAGGGGCCGTATAAGTCGCTGCATCTTGCTGACGAGGCGCTGATCCGTCGTCTGAAGGCTGGCACTATTCTGATAAATGCCTGCCGTGGTCCGGTTGTAGATAACGCTGCGCTGCTGACATGTCTGAATGAAGGACAAGACCTCAGCGTGGTGCTGGACGTCTGGGAGCCGGAGCCGGATCTCAACGTTGAGTTGCTTAACAAGGTGGACGTGGGCACAGCGCATATCGCCGGTTATACCCTCGAGGGGAAAGCGCGCGGCACGACGCAGGTCTTCGAGGCCTACAGCGCTTTTATCGGCCATCCGCAGCAGGTGGCGCTGGATACCTTACTCCCCGCGCCTGAATTTGGCCGCATTACCCTGCATGGTCCGCTCGATCAGGCAACGCTGAAAAGGCTGGTGCATTTGGTGTATGATGTGCGCCGCGATGATGCGCTGCTGCGTAAAGTGGCGGGGATCCCGGGTGAGTTTGATAAGCTGCGCAAGAACTATGTTGAGCGCCGCGAGTGGTCTTCCCTGTATGTGATGTGCGACGACGCGTCGGCGGCGACGCTGCTGCATAAGCTGGGGTTTAACGCCGTTCATCATCCGGCACGTTAATGTCTTCTTAATGCTCCCTGTCGGATACTCTGACAGGGACGCTTTTTTATTTCTGGAGTAAACCACCATGTCTGAAGGCTGGAACATTGCCATTTTAGGTGCCACGGGTGCCGTGGGCGAAGCCCTGCTCGAAACCCTTGCTGAGCGTCAGTTCCCGGTGGGCGATATCTATGCGCTGGCGCGTACCGACAGTGCAGGTGAGCATCTGCGTTTTAACAGTAAATCCGTGATGGTCCAGGACGCGGCAGCATTCGATTGGACCCAGGCGCAGCTGGCGTTTTTCGCTGCGGGCGCTGAAGCCACTGCTGCGTACGTTGAAGAGGCGACCAACGCAGGCTGCCTGGTGATCGACCTGAGCGGCCTGTTCTCGATGGAGCCGGATGTGCCGCTGGTGGTGCCGGACGTGAACCCGTTTGTGCTGGCTGACTACCGCAACCGTAACGTCATTGCGGTGCCGAACAGCCTGACCAGCCAGCTGCTGACTGCCCTGAAACCGCTGATCGACGACGGCGGCCTGTCGCGCATTACCGTCACCAGCCTGCTGTCCGCGTCCGCGAACGGTAAAAAGGCCGTTGACGCGCTGGCCGGGCAGAGCGCGAAGCTGCTGAACGGTATCCCGATTGATGAAGATGATTTCTTTGGCCGCCAGCTGGCGTTCAACATGCTGCCGCTGCTGCCGGACCGCGAGGGTTCCGTGCGCGAAGAGCGTCGTATCGTCGATGAAGTGCGTAAGATTTTGCAGGACGATGGCCTGATGATCTCTGCGAACGTCGTGCAGTCCCCGGTCTTTTACGGCCACGCGCAGATGGTCGGCTTTGAAGCGCTGCGTCCGCTGGCAGCAGAAGAGGCGCGCGATGCGTTTGGCCGCGGTGAAGACATCGTGCTCTCTGAAGAGAGCGAGTTCCCGACCCAGGTGGGCGATGCCACCGGCAGCGCGCATCTTTCCGTTGGCTGCGTGCGTAACGATTACGGCATGCCGGAACAGGTTCAGTTCTGGTCCGTTGCCGACAACGTTCGCTTTGGCGGCGCGCTGATGGCGGTCAAAATTGCTGAAAAACTGGTGCAGGAGTACCTGTACTGATGTCAGACGTGGAACAAAAGCCGGTCCATAGAATTGCCCTCGGCATTGAGTACGACGGCAGTAAGTATTATGGCTGGCAGCGTCAGAACGAGGTGCGCAGCGTCCAGGAGAAGCTGGAAAAAGCGCTCTCTCAGGTGGCAAACGAGCCGATTAACGTCCTGTGCGCAGGACGTACGGACGCGGGTGTTCACGGTACGGGGCAGGTCGTGCACTTTGAAACCACCGCCGTGCGTAAGGATGCCGCCTGGACCCTGGGTGTAAATGCGAATTTGCCTGGTGACATTGCGGTGTGTTGGGTAAAAGCTGTGCCGGATGATTTTCACGCGCGTTTCAGCGCCACGGCGCGTCGCTACCGTTATGTCATCTACAACCAGCGCCTGCGTCCGGCGGTGTTAAGCCAGGGCGTGACGCATTTTTATGAACCGCTTGATGCTGAACGTATGCATCGCGCGGCGCAGTGTCTGATTGGTGAAAATGACTTTACGTCGTTTCGTGCGGTGCAGTGTCAGTCCCGCACGCCGTGGCGAAACGTCATGCACATAAACGTCAGCCGTTTTGGCGCGTATGTGGTGGTGGATATCAAAGCCAATGCCTTTGTACATCATATGGTTCGGAATATTGTGGGCAGCCTGATGGAAGTGGGCGCCGGACACCAGCCGGAGAGCTGGATTGCAGACCTGCTGGCAGCGAAGGACAGAACGCTTGCGGCAGCTACGGCGAAAGCGGAAGGGTTGTATCTGGTCTCGGTAGACTATCCGGATCGGTTTGACCTGCCGAAACCGCCAATGGGCCCGCTTTTTTTAGCGGACTAAACAAAGGTGCAATTAGGGCTTAGACAATATGGACGTAATTCGTTTTTTGATTGATTTCATCCTGCATATTGATGTTCACCTGGCGGAGCTGGTCGCGCAGTATGGCGTCTGGGTTTACGCTATTCTGTTCCTCATTCTGTTTTGTGAAACCGGTCTGGTCGTTACCCCATTCCTGCCAGGGGATTCCCTGCTGTTCGTTGCCGGCGCGCTATCGGCGTTACCCACTAACGATCTGAACGTGCATCTTATGGTGGTGCTGATGGTGATTGCCGCTATTGTCGGTGATGCGGTCAACTACACGATTGGACGCGTATTCGGTGAGCGGCTGTTCAGCAATCCGGATTCGAAAATTTTCCGTCGCAGCTATTTAGACAAAACCCATGCGTTTTATGAACGCCATGGCGGAAAAACCATTATCCTTGCGCGCTTTGTGCCTATTGTGCGCACATTTGCACCGTTTGTGGCGGGAATGGGGCATATGTCCTATCGTCATTTTGCCATGTATAACGTCGTGGGGGCGCTGTTGTGGGTGCTGTTGTTTACCTATGCAGGCTACCTGTTTGGCGATCTCCCGGTGGTTCAGGAAAATCTTAAGTTACTGATTGTAGCGATTATTGTGCTTTCCGTACTGCCGGGCGTTATCGAAATTATTCGTCATAAACGTGCGGCGGCAAAACAAGCGAAGTAAATGCACGCTGGCGGTTCGACCACTTTTTTATCCAAAGTTTCGGGCTGTTATGTTTTAATGTGCAACATTCATGGTCTGTTGGAGGCAAAAATGGCATTATTCGCCTCTTATAGCAAAACTGGCAAACGACCAGGTTCAGGCAGAAAGGTTATCAATGAGCTGGATTGAACGAATTAAAAGCAACATTACCCCAACGCGTAAAGCGAGCATTCCTGAAGGGGTATGGACGAAGTGTGATAGCTGCGGTCAGGTTCTGTATCGCGCAGAGCTGGAGCGCAACCTTGAGGTGTGTCCGAAGTGTGACCACCATATGCGTATGTCGGCGCGCAACCGCCTGCATAGCCTGCTGGACGAAGGCTCTCTGGTAGAGCTGGGTAGCGAACTTGAGCCAAAAGACGTGCTGAAGTTCCGCGATTCCAAAAAATACAAAGATCGTCTGGCCTCTGCACAGAAAGAGACTGGCGAGAAAGACGCGCTGATCGTCATGAAAGGCACCCTGCATGAGATGCCGGTTGTTGCCGCTGCGTTTGAGTTCTCCTTTATGGGCGGCTCAATGGGCTCTGTGGTTGGTGCGCGCTTCGTGCGTGCCGTTGAGCAGGCGCTGGAAGACAACTGTCCGCTGATCTGCTTCTCTGCCTCCGGCGGTGCGCGTATGCAGGAAGCGCTGATGTCGCTGATGCAGATGGCGAAAACCTCTGCTGCGCTGGCGAAAATGCAGGAGCGCGGTCTGCCGTACATCTCCGTGCTGACCGACCCAACCATGGGCGGCGTCTCCGCGAGCTTCGCGATGCTGGGCGACCTGAACATCGCTGAGCCTAAGGCCCTGATCGGCTTTGCCGGTCCTCGCGTTATCGAGCAGACCGTTCGCGAGAAACTGCCGCCGGGCTTCCAGCGCAGTGAGTTCCTCATCGAGAAAGGCGCCATCGACATGATCGTCCGCCGTCCGGAAATGCGCCTGAAGCTGGCGAGCATCCTGGCGAAGCTGATGAATCTGCCAGCGCCGAACCCGGATGAGCCGCGCGAAGGCGTGGTGGTACCGGATCAGGAACCCGAGGCCTGATAACTGAAAAGGGCAGGGCCGGTTGGCGCTGCCCTTTTGCTTTCTAATCTGTTAATGACAACCGGGCATTATGGAAAATAAAAGCATTCCCCAAGCCACGTCGCCCCTGGCCGCGTGGCTTTCTTATCTGGAAAACCTGCACAGTAAAACCATCGATATGGGGCTTGAGCGCGTAAGCCAGGTCGCCGCGCGTCTTGATGTGCTCAAACCGGCACCTTTCGTGTTCACCGTCGCGGGGACCAACGGTAAAGGCACGACCTGCCGCACGCTGGAATCTGTCCTGATGGCCGCGGGTTACAAAGTTGGCGTGTACAGCTCGCCACACCTGGTCCGCTATACCGAGCGCGTTCGTGTGCAGAACCGCGAACTGCCGGAATCGGCGCATACGGCGTCGTTCGCGGAAATTGAAGCCGCACGCGGTGAGATCTCATTAACCTATTTTGAATACGGCACCCTGTCGGCGCTGTGGCTGTTCAAACAGGCGCAGTTGGATGTGGTGATTCTTGAGGTTGGCCTCGGCGGACGTCTTGATGCGACCAATATGGTGGATGCGGACGTGGCGGTGGTCACCAGCATCGCGCTGGACCATATCGACTGGCTGGGACCGGATCGTGAAAGCATTGGCCGCGAGAAGGCCGGTATTTTCCGCGCAAATAAGCCCGCGGTGGTCGGCGAGCCGGATATGCCGCATACCATTGCTGACGTGGCGAACGAGAAGGGCGCGCGTCTGCTGCGCCGCGATGTTGACTGGCAGTACGAGGTCCAGGATAACGGCTGGCGCTTTAGCGACGCGCAGGGCGCGCTCGACAACCTGCCGCTGCCGCAGGTACCGCAGCCGAACGCAGCAACCGCGCTGGCGGCACTGCGCGCCAGTGGCCTCACGGTCAGCGAGCAGGCGATCCGCGACGGCATTAAGAATGCGCTGTTGCCCGGGCGTTTCCAGATCGTCAGCGAGTCACCGCGCCTGATTCTGGACGTGGCGCATAACCCCCATGCGGCGGCGTATCTCGCGGGACGTCTCAATTCGTTACCAAAAACCGGGCGCGTGCTGGCGGTTATCGGTATGCTTCATGATAAAGATATCGGCGGGACGCTGGCCTGCATGGAGAGTGTGGTCGATAGCTGGTATTGTGCTCCTCTGGAGGGGCCGCGCGGCGCGACGGCTGAGCAACTGATGGAACATCTCGGCAAAGGCGCAATCTACAGTAGCGTGGCTCAGGCCTGGCATGCCGCGATGGCGGATGCTAAACCAGAAGATACCGTGCTGGTGTGTGGGTCATTCCACACGGTGGCACATGTCATGGAAGTGATGGACGCGGGGAGAACCGGTGGCGAGTAAGTTTCAGAACCGTTTAACAGGAACCATTGTGCTGGTCGCGCTCGGGGTGATTATTCTCCCGGGTCTGCTCGACGGGCAGAAAAAGCATTATCAGGATGAGTTTGCCGCTATTCCGCTGGTGCCGAAACCGGGTGACCGCGATGAGCCGGATATGCTGCCCGCGGCGACGCAGGCGCTGCCTGCTCAGCCGCCGGAAGGGGCGGCGGAAGAGGTGCGTGCAGGCGATGCCGCCGCACCATCGCTCGATCCGTCTCGCCTGGCGGCAGCGAGCAACAGCGATATCGATCCGGTGCCGGTCGAGCAGCCTAAACCGGTTGAAAAACCGAAGCCGGTTGAGAAGCCGCAGCCGAAACCGCAGCGGGATAAAGCAGCAGAACAGCTAGCCGCGGCGTCAGAGACACCTCCGCCAGCAAAACCGGCGCAGCAGGATGCCGCCGCCCCAACGGGTAGAGCCTACGTGGTGCAGCTTGGTGCGCTGAAAAACGCCGATAAGGTCAACGAGGTCGTGAGCAAACTGCGCAGTGCGGGATATCGTGTTTACACTTCACCTTCCACGCCGGTGCAGGGTAAAATTACCCGTATCCTCGTGGGGCCAGAAGCGTCTAAAGATAAGCTTAAAGGTTCGCTCGGTGAGCTGAAGCAGATCTCCGGCCTGAGCGGTGTGGTGATGGGCTACAGCGCGAACTGATAAGATCTTACCCATCCCCGGAATGGTTTGCTCCCTCTCCCTTGAGGGAGAGGGTTGGGGTGAGTGGAGAGCAGACGTCCACAGAGACGTCAAATGGACCGTGGCGTTGAACATTTTTTCAGCGCCTTTTTTATTTACGCGCGGGAAGGAAATCCCTACGCAAACGTTTTCTTTTTCTGTTAGAATTCGCCCCGAACTGGATGACAGGGCGTTAAATCGTGGGACACATATGGTCTGGATTGATTACGCCATCATTGCGGTGATTGGTTTTTCCTGTCTGGTTAGCCTGATCCGTGGCTTTGTTCGTGAAGCGTTATCGCTGGTGACATGGGGTTGTGCTTTCTTTGTTGCCAGTCATTACTACACTTACCTGTCTGTCTGGTTCACGGGCTTTGAAGATGAACTGGTCCGAAATGGAATCGCTATCGCGGTGCTGTTTATCGCAACGCTGATTGTCGGCGCTATCGTGAATTACGTGATAGGTCAGCTGGTCGAGAAAACCGGTCTGTCAGGAACGGACAGAGTGCTCGGGATCTGTTTCGGGGCATTACGAGGCGTGCTGATTGTGGCCGCGATCCTGTTCTTCCTGGATACCTTCACCGGGTTCTCCAAAAGCGAAGACTGGCAAAAATCGCAGCTCATTCCAGAGTTCAGCTTCATCATCAGATGGTTCTTTGACTATCTGCAAAGCTCGTCAAGTTTTTTGCCCAGGGCATAAACCCTGAGATGTGGCTTAACGAGGAAAAGACGAATGTGCGGTATTGTCGGTATCGCCGGTTTCATGCCGGTAAACCAGTCGATTTATGACGCGTTAACGGTGCTTCAGCACCGTGGGCAGGATGCTGCGGGTATCATCACCATTGATGCAAACAACTGCTTCCGTTTACGCAAGGCGAATGGCCTGGTAAACGATGTGTTTGAAGCCCGCCATATGCAGCGTCTGCAAGGTAATATGGGGATCGGTCACGTTCGTTATCCTACTGCTGGCAGTTCCAGCGCCTCTGAGGCACAGCCTTTCTACGTCAACTCACCGTATGGCATTACTCTTGCTCATAACGGAAACCTGACCAACGCGCATGAGCTGCGTAAAAAGCTGTTCGAAGAGAAACGTCGCCACATTAACACCACCTCTGATTCTGAAATCCTGCTCAATGTGTTCGCCAGCGAGCTGGATAACTTCCGTCACTATCCGCTGGAAGCAGACAACATTTTTGCCGCGATTGCCGCGACAAACCGTCAGATCCGCGGCGCGTACGCCTGCGTTGCGATGATCATCGGTCACGGTATGGTCGCCTTCCGCGATCCTAACGGCATTCGTCCGCTGGTGCTCGGTAAGCGCGACCTCGGCGATGGCCGTACTGAATATATGGTTGCCTCTGAGAGCGTGGCGCTGGATACCCTGGGCTTCGAATTCCTGCGCGACGTTGCGCCGGGCGAAGCAGTCTACATCACCGAGAAGGGCCAGCTGTTTACCCGCCAGTGTGCCGACAACCCGGTCAGCAACCCGTGCCTGTTTGAATACGTTTACTTTGCCCGTCCGGATTCCTTCATCGACAAGATTTCCGTCTACAGCGCGCGCGTCAACATGGGCACCAAGCTGGGCGAGAAGATTGCCCGCGAGTGGGACGATCTCGACATTGACGTGGTGATTCCTATCCCGGAGACCTCCTGCGATATCGCGCTGGAGATCGCCCGCATTCTGGACAAGCCATACCGTCAGGGCTTCGTGAAGAACCGCTACGTTGGCCGCACCTTTATCATGCCGGGTCAGCACCTGCGTCGTAAGTCCGTGCGCCGCAAGCTGAACGCCAACCGCGCGGAATTCCGCGACAAGAACGTTCTGCTGGTGGATGACTCCATCGTTCGCGGCACCACCTCTGAGCAGATTATCGAGATGGCGCGCGAAGCGGGTGCGAAGAAAGTCTATCTGGCCTCTGCTGCGCCGGAGATTCGCTTCCCGAACGTGTACGGCATCGATATGCCAACCGCCAACGAGCTGATCGCTCACGGGCGTGAAGTGGATGAAATTCGCCAGATCATCGGTGCCGACGGCCTGATTTTCCAGGATCTGAACGATCTCATCGACGCGGTGCGTGCCGAGAACCCGGAAATTCAGCAGTTTGAATGCTCCGTGTTCAACGGTATTTACGTGACCAAAGACGTTGACCAGCAGTACCTCGACTATCTTGATTCGCTGCGCAACGACGATGCGAAAGCCGTCCAGATGCAGAACGATCTCGAAAGTTTAGAGATGCACAACGAAGGTTGATGCTCCGGCAGGTGAGGGCGAATGCCCTCACTTGCAACTCCCCGCAAAATCCTGCACAGTCTGCCCTGAAATCAGTAAGGGCGAAAATCATGAAACGACTCATTGTTGGGCTCAGCGGCGCCAGCGGCGCGATTTACGGCGTACGTCTGTTACAGGTTCTACGTAACGTGGCGGAAGTCGAGACCCATTTGGTGATGAGCCAGGCGGCGCGTCAGACCCTCTCTCTGGAAACCGATCTCTCCCTGCGCGATGTTCAGGCACTGGCGGACGTGGTTCACGATGCCCGTGATATCGCCGCCAGCATCTCCTCAGGCTCGTTTAAAACGGCTGGCATGGTTATCCTGCCCTGTTCCATTAAAACCCTCTCCGGCATTGTGAACAGCTATACCGATACCCTGGTAACGCGCGCGGCGGATGTGGTGCTGAAGGAGCGTCGTCCTCTGGTGCTCTGCGTGCGGGAAACGCCGCTGCACCTTGGCCACCTGCGTTTGATGACCCAGGCCGCGGAGCTGGGAGCCATCATCATGCCGCCGGTACCGGCATTTTATCATCGCCCGACCTCGCTGGATGATGTGATTAATCAGACCGTTAACCGCGTGCTGGATCAGTTTGACATCGACCTGCCTGAAGATCTCTTCACCCGCTGGCAGGGTGCCTGAATCTGTGCACAAACCAGGTGCATGAAAAGACAAGTTGCCCTGTTTCAGGGCAATTATGCAACGGCGATCATATCCTCGACATTTAATTCGTTTTTTCCCTTTTTCTCTCTCCGGTTCGTTCGGCAGACCTGCTATCTTTCACCATTAAGGCAGTATCGCAACGTTTTATTAACATATTTAACGTCGAAGTTTTGACCAGACGGCAATGTGGCATAAGACCTGCAAGATGAAGCCTGCAACACAACACACAACACAATACATAATAAAATCACGGTACTTGAGGGTAAATGTATGAAGAAGACGGTTCTGGCTCTGTCTTTGCTCGTGGGGTTAAGTGCGGCAGCAGGTAGCTACGCAGCGCTTCCACAGACGGTTCGTATCGGTACAGACGCAACCTACGCGCCATTCTCTTCCAAGGATGCGAAAGGCGATTTCGTGGGGTTTGATATCGATCTGGGAAATGAAATGTGCAAGCGCATTGCGGTGAAATGCACATGGGTGGGCAGCGACTTTGACGCGTTAATCCCGTCGCTGAAAGCCAAGAAAATCGACGCCATTATCTCTTCTCTCTCCATCACCGAAAAACGCCAGCAGGAGATTGCCTTCTCTGACAAGCTCTACGCCGCGGATTCTCGCCTGATTGCGCCAAAAGGCTCCCCGATTAAGCCAACCATCGACTCGCTGAAAGGCAAGCATGTTGGCGTGCTTCAGGGATCGACCCAGGAAGGTTATGCCAATGCTACCTGGCGTGAGAAGGGTGTAGACGTGGTGGCCTATCAGAACCAGGATCTGATTTACTCTGACCTGGCCGCAGGCCGTCTGGATGCCGCATTCCAGGATGAAGTCGCCGCGAGCGAAGGCTTCCTGAAACAGCCTGCGGGTAAAGACTATGCGTTTGCGGGCCCGTCGGTGAAAGACAAAAAATACTTTGGTGACGGCACCGGTATTGGCCTGCGTAAGGATGATACCGAGCTGAAAGCCGCCTTCGACAAAGCCTTTGCAGAGCTGCGTAAAGACGGTACTTACGACAAACTGGCGAAGAAATACTTCGACTTCAACGTATACGGTGAATAATACCTGGCTCTAACGCACCGGAAAGGTGCGTTACGGGAACGGTTGACCCAATACGGTGCGCTCGTTGCACCGTATTGGATCGCTTTGTGCATACTTACGCATTTATAATGCAAAAATTCCCGCCTGAAGGGCATTAGTCTTTGCCTGTCAGAGGGAATTAATGGCACATTAGCACCACCCCGTCGTCGTAAAAATCCCGTATGAAGACAGTTTGTTGAGGACAAATATGAAAAAACTCGTGTTGTCACTATCTCTGGTGCTGGCCTTTTCCAGCGCTACCGCGGCATTCGCAGCCATTCCGCAGAAAATTCGGATCGGTACCGATCCCACCTATGCGCCGTTCGAATCGAAGAATTCAAAGGGTGAACTGGTTGGTTTTGACATCGATCTGGCCAATGAGCTGTGCAAACGCATCAAAGCACAGTGTACCTACGTTGAGAACCCGCTGGATGCGCTGATCCCGTCCCTGAAAGCGAAAAAAATCGACGTGATCATGTCCTCGCTCTCCATCACTGAAAAACGCCAGCAGGAGATTGCCTTCACAGACAAACTCTACGCGGCCGATTCTCGTCTGGTGGTGGCTAAATCGTCTGACGTTCAGCCAACGCTGGAGTCCCTGAAAGGTAAACGTGTCGGCGTGCTGCAGGGCACTACCCAGGAAACCTACGGTAACGAACACTGGGCGCCGAAGGGGATTGAAATCGTCTCCTATCAGGGCCAGGAAAATATCTACGCTGACCTGACGGCAGGCCGAATTGATGCGGCATTCCAGGATGAAGTCGCGGCAAGCGAAGGCTTCCTGAAAACGCCGGTCGGTAAAGATTACAAGTTTGGCGGCCCGTCCATTAAGGACGTGAAGCTGTTTGGTGTGGGCACCGGTATGGGCCTGCGCAAAGAAGACAACGAGCTGCGTGAGGCGCTGAACAAAGCGTTTGCTGAAATGCGCGCTGACGGCACCTACGACAAGCTGGCGAAAAAGTACTTTGATTTTAATGTTTACGGCGGCTAATCGCCCCGTCAAATAACGTGCGGCCCCTCCCTCCGTGGGAGGGGGAAAGACACGGTTCCACCACTCACGATACGACAGGGCTCGCGGTATGCTGTACGGATTTTCTGGCGTTATTTTACATGGCGCGCTTGTCACCCTTGAGCTGGCTATCAGCTCCGTGGTGCTGGCGGTGCTGATAGGTCTGGCAGGCGCAGGGGCGAAGCTTTCGGCTAACAAACCGCTGGCGCTAATTTTTGAAGGCTACACCACGCTTATTCGCGGCGTTCCCGATCTGGTGCTGATGCTGCTTATCTTTTACGGTCTGCAGATTGCGCTGAACAGCGTGACGGACGCGATGGGGATGGGACAAATTGATATCGACCCGATGGTGGCCGGTATTATTACCCTCGGTTTTATCTACGGTGCCTACTTCACCGAAACCTTCCGCGGTGCTTACATGGCCGTGCCGAAGGGGCACATTGAGGCGGCAACCGCATTTGGTTTTACCTCTTCACAAACGTTTCGTCGGATTATGTTCCCGGCCATGATGCGTTACGCGCTGCCGGGCATCGGCAACAACTGGCAGGTTATCCTCAAAGCGACAGCGCTGGTCTCGCTGCTCGGTCTGGAAGACGTCGTGAAAGCGACTCAGCTGGCGGGCAAGAGCACCTGGGAGCCGTTTTACTTTGCGGTGGTCTGCGGCGTGATTTATCTGGTCTTTACGACCGTCTCCAATGGTGTGCTGCTTCTGCTCGAGCGTCGCTACTCCGTGGGTGTGAAGAGGGCTGACCTGTGATTGAGATTATTCAGGAATACTGGAAATCGCTGCTGTGGACAGATGGCTACCGCTTTACCGGCGTGGCGATTACGCTCTGGCTGCTGATCTCCTCCGTGGTGATGGGCGGCATTCTGGCGGTGTTTCTTGCCATTGGCCGCGTGTCGAACAATAAATTTATCCAGTTCCCGATCTGGCTGTTTACCTACGTGTTTCGCGGTACGCCGCTGTACGTGCAGCTGCTGGTGTTCTATTCGGGGATGTATACGCTTGAGATCGTAAAAGGCACTGAGATGCTGAATGCGTTCTTCCGCAGCGGTCTGAACTGTACGGTGCTGGCGTTGACGCTCAACACCTGCGCCTATACCACCGAGATTTTCGCGGGAGCCATTCGTTCGGTTCCGTACGGTGAAATTGAGGCGGCGCGCGCGTACGGCTTTTCCTCAGTGAAACTTTATCGCTGCATTATTCTGCCGTCGGCATTGCGTATCGCGTTACCGGCGTACAGTAACGAAGTGATTTTGATGCTGCACTCCACCGCGCTTGCCTTTACCGCGACGGTGCCGGATCTGCTCAAAATCGCGCGCGATATTAACTCCGCGACCTATCAGCCGTTTACCGCGTTTGGCATTGCGGCGGTGCTCTATTTAATTATCTCTTATGTTTTGATTAGCCTGTTCCGTAAGGCTGAAAAACGCTGGTTGCAGCATATAAAACCTTCTTCGACGCACTGAGAAAGATGATGGCTGAGAACAAATTAAACGTTATTGATTTGCACAAACGCTACGGCGAACATGAAGTGCTGAAAGGGGTGTCGCTGCAGGCTAACGCAGGCGATGTAATCAGTATCATCGGCTCATCCGGCTCGGGTAAAAGTACTTTCCTGCGCTGCATTAACTTCCTCGAAAAGCCGAGCGAAGGCTCGATCGTGGTGAGCGGGCAGAACATCAACCTGGTGCGTGACAAAGACGGTCAGCTGAAGGTGGCGGATAAACACCAGCTGCGCCTGCTGCGTACGCGCCTGACGATGGTGTTCCAGCATTTTAACCTCTGGAGCCACATGACGGTGTTGGAGAACGTGATGGAAGCGCCGGTTCAGGTACTGGGGCTGAGCAAGCAGGAAGCCCGCGAGCGTGCGGTGAAATATCTGGCAAAAGTGGGCATCGACGAGCGCCAGCAGATGAAATACCCGGTGCATCTCTCCGGCGGTCAGCAGCAGCGTGTCTCCATCGCGCGCGCGCTGGCGATGGAACCCGAGGTGCTGCTGTTCGACGAACCGACCTCCGCGCTCGACCCGGAACTCGTTGGCGAAGTGCTGCGCATCATGCAGAAGCTGGCTGAAGAGGGCAAAACGATGGTGGTGGTGACGCACGAGATGGGCTTCGCCCGTAACGTCTCGAACCACGTGATTTTCCTGCATCAGGGGAAAATTGAAGAGCAGGGGCATCCGGACGAGGTGCTGGCGAACCCGCAAAGCCCACGTTTGCAGCAGTTCCTGAAGGGGTCGTTGAAGTAGGTTTGCCTTTCTCCCTCTCCCTGTGGGAGAGGGGCGGGGTGAGGGCATCAGGCCGCAGTACAGCCCAATCGCCCGGTGGCGCTTCGCTTACCGGGCCTACTAATTCTGTTGCTGGCCGGCATACGCCAGCCGATAGACCCAATCGTCATAGCGCACGCCGTCAATTTCATACGCCTTTTCCAGCACCTGCGTACGCACAAACCCGGCTTTCTCCAGCACGCGCACCGATCCGCCGTTGTCCGCCAGCACGTACGCGTTAATCGCCTTCACGCTGGTCTGGTTGAACGCATAATCACACACCGCGCGCAGCGCCTCGCTGGCGATACCTTTCCCTTGCGCGGCAGGTACAACCGTATAGCCGATATCGGCCTCCTCACGATTCTCAGGGCTGATTTGCAGGCCGATATCGCCAAGCGGCGTATCATCATCCCGGGCGCGAATGACAAACACATGAGCAGCAGCGAGTCGCGCGGCAAACACGCGTCGGGTCTCTTTTTCTGGCGCGATGGCGGCCATGTAGCGCATGATGCGGCGATCTTCACGCAGCGAGCGGAAGAAGGCCCAGTCAGTGGGTTCGAAAGGGGTGAGGTAAAGCCGGGGAGTGGTGATCGTTGCCATTGTGACGCCATATTTTCGGAACATGGCCTGTCACTGTAACATATTCACCGCACCACATCCCCCAGCGCCTCTTCTAATTCATACCAGCGGAACGCAAAGCCGGCCGCTTCCAGCCGTTTTGGCAGCGCCCGCTGCCCGCCTAATACCAGTACAGACGCTTCTCCCATCAGCAGACGAATGACCGTGGCAGGCACGCGCAGTATCGCCGGACGGTGCAGGGCATGCCCCAGCGCGTGGGCAAACTGTTCATTACGCACTGGATACGGCGCGACCATGTTAAACGGCCCGCGCAGATCGTTATCCAGCAGCCAGAGAATACCGTTGACCATATCGTCGATATGGATCCACGCCATATATTGACGGCCATTACCGATGGGACCGCCGAGTCCGAGCCTGAAAGGGGGAAGCATCTTCGCCAGGATGCCGCCTTTCGGCGCGAGGACGACCCCGGTCCGCAGCAGGCAGACGCGGGTACGATCGCTTTGCGCCGCACAGGCGATACGCTCCCACTGGGCGCAAAGTTTATGGGTAAACTCGTTATGGGGCGGCTCTTCCTCGGTCACCACCACCTCGCCGAGATCGCCGTAATAGCCCACCGCTGAACCCGAAATAAGCACTGAAGGTGGGGTGTGGCTATTACGGATCAGCTCGACGAGCTTTTCGGTAATGTTCCACCGGCTGCTGCATAACAGCTGTTTTTGCTCTTCCGTCCATCGCTTATCGGCGATGGGTTCACCCGCGAGGTTAATGACGGCGTCGAAACCGTCCAGATTTTGCTGCTCGGCCAGATTTTTCCAGATATCGACACCCGCCCCCAGCACCTGACGCGCTTTCTCCGGGCTGCGCGTGACCACGGTAATGTCGTGATGCAAGGCCTGCAGACGCGCAATGAGGTGACGACCAATCAGGCCTGTACCGCCGGTCAGCAAAATCTTCATACAACCTCCAGGTTTACGCCTGGCGCCGCCAGCTTAACGTCATGGAGACGGAATCGGCGTAGCGCAGGGCGTGAAGTTTATCGATCTCAACTTCAGCATAAGTGACCCAGTGATGTTCGCGTGCGATATCGAGCACATCCTGAGTTAATTTTTCCAGCAGAGAGAAGCGGTTATTCTCCACAAACTGGATAATGTTCTTGGTGATTGTGCGGTAGTTCAGCGCGTCATTGATATCTTCGCTGGCGCGCGCTTTGTCTGCGGGATAGTGAATCACCACGTTAATGACAATATCCTGACGGTTGGCGATCTCTTCCTCTTTGATACCGATGAAGGTACGCAAGCGTAAATTTTTTATACGAATAACAGCATCTGGCTGTGACATTGCAGGTCTTCTCCGTGTCAGTATTTCCTGCTCATCATACATGAGAGGCTCGCAGGCACCCAGCCTCATAGGGGGTTAAATCTGCTGGATTTTTTGCATCGCCCGCTCGGTCGCCGGGCGGGTCCGGATGCGCTCAAACCAGTTGTTCACCGCCGGGTAAGAGGCCAGGTCAATTCGGTGTTTTTCATGCGTATTCACCCATGGCCAGCAGGCGATATCGGCAATGCTGTAATGATCCCCCCCGAGCCATGGCGTTTTCTTCAGCCGACGGTTCAGAACGTCATAGAGCCGCTGCGTCTCGACCTGATAGCGTTCTATCGCATAGGGAATGGGCTGCGGGGCGTAAGCGGTAAAGTGATGGTTTTGACCCAGCATGGGCCCCAGCCCGCTCGCCTGCCAGAAGAGCCACTGCAGGGTATGGTGACGCTCTCGCAGCTCGCCGCTCAGCAACTTGCCGGTTTTCTCTGCCAGATAGAGCAAAATTTCACCGGATTCAAACAGGCTCAACGGTCTGCCCCCGTCCGCCGGATGGTTATCAATAATGGCCGGGATTTTATTATTCGGCGAGATAGCCAGAAAGAGGGGGCTGAACTGTTCGCCCTTGCTGATATCCACGCGAATGATCCTGTAATCCAGCTCGGCTTCTTCAAGAAAGAGGGTGATCTTATGGCCGTTTGGGGTAGGGGCGTAATAAAGGTCGATCATTCTCAACTCCTGTCCATGCGAAGAGTGGTGCCATGACAAATGAGTATAGGTGGTTGTTGTAAATCGTGAGTTTTCATCAAGTGACAGCGAGGCAAAGAGATTATATGTTGAGTAAAAACCGATCAGCCTATGAGGATGTTATGAACCAGCCCGTCATCACGTTGTGGTCCGATGCGAATTTCTTTTCTCCCTATGTTATGAGCGTATACGTTGCGCTGGCCGAAAAAGGGCTCACGTTTACGCTGAAGACCGTTGATCTCGACGGCGGTGAACATCTTAAACCGCAGTGGCAGGGTTACGACCTGACCCGACGCGTGCCGGTGCTGGAGATTGACGGTTTTGCCCTGAGCGAATCCTCGGCGATTGATGAATATCTGGAAGATCGGTTCGCGCCGCCGGAGTGGGAGCGCATCTATCCTCACGACCTGCAAAAACGCGCCCGGGCGCGGCAGATCCAGGCGTGGTTGCGAAGCGATCTGGTACCGATTCGCGTGGAACGCTCGACGGACGTCGTGTTTGCCGGGGTGAAAAAACCAGCTCTCAGCGCAGAAGGTGCAGAAAGCGCGCAAAAACTCATTGAAACCGCCACCTCGCTCCTCGCACACGGCAACCCGAACCTGTTCGGCGAGTGGTGCATTGCTGATGCCGATCTGGCGTTGATGCTAAACCGCCTGATCCTCAACGGCGATGAGGTGCCGCAACTGCTGGTGGATTATGCCGCGTTTCAGTGGCAGCGTGCCTCCGTGCAGCGCTATGTGGCACTCTCGGCTAAGCGTGCGGGCTGATAAGCCCTGACGCTTCAGGTATGATGGGGGCAGTCTGTTTTCCCGAGGAGTGACTGATGAAACTGATGTTTGCGTCGGATATCCATGGATCGCTGCCCGCTACCGAGCGTGTCCTCTCCCTGTTTGCACAAAGCGGCGCGCAGTGGCTGATTATTCTGGGCGACGTGCTCAATCATGGCCCGCGCAACGCGCTGCCGGAAGGCTACGCCCCTGCGCAGGTCGCGGAAAAGCTCAACCCGTATGCCTCGCGCATCATCGCCGTTCGCGGCAACTGCGACAGCGAAGTGGACCAGATGCTGCTGCATTTTCCCCTTACTGCGCCGTGGCAGCAGGTGCTGCTGGAACAAAGCCGACTGTTTCTGACCCATGGGCATCTTTTTAGCCCGGATAATCTTCCGGCGCTCGCGGGTGGCGATGTCCTGGTTTACGGTCATACTCATATTCCGGTTGCTGAAAAGCGCGGTGAGATTTATCACTTCAACCCGGGTTCGGTCAGTATCCCGAAAGGTGGGTATTCTGCGAGCTATGGCATGCTGGATGGAAATACCCTGAGTGTTATCGCACTTAATGATCAGCAAGTTATTGCGCAAGTAGCGATTAATCCGTAAGTTACACCTCAACTGCAAACGCGCCGAAAGAGCGCTTAGAAGAGAAGGTTTCCCGATGGTGGAGCAGAGTCATTTGGCAAGTACAGAGTGGGTTGACATTGTCAGCGAAGAGAATGAAGTGATCGCGCAGGCCAGCCGCGAACAAATGCGTGCGGAGCGTCTGCGCCACCGCGCAACGTACATCGTTGTGCATGACGGGATGGGCAAAATTCTGGTCCAGCGCCGTACGGATACCAAAGATTTTCTCCCGGGTATGCTGGATGCCACTGCAGGCGGTGTTGTCCAGGCAGATGAAGTACTGCTGGATTCCGCACGTCGTGAAGCAGAAGAAGAGCTAGGCATTGCCGGTGTGCCGTTTGCCGAGCACGGTCAGTTCTATTTTGAAGACGAAAACTGCCGCGTCTGGGGCGGGCTGTTTAGCTGCGTTTCTCACGGCCCGTTTGCCCTGCAGGAAGAAGAGGTGAGTGAGGTCAGCTGGATGACGCCGGAAGAGATCACCGCGCGCTGCGACGAGTTCACGCCGGATTCGTTAAAAGCGCTGGCGCTCTGGATGAGCCGCAACGCCAATAACGAATCGACAAAATCAGAGAAAGAGGAAGAGGCTGAGTAAGCTTCAGCAACTCTCTCGCAGACACAGACTGGACGCGATGGGCTTTTGATCGCGCCAGTCTCCGCCATTCAGGCGCTCCAGTAACGCTTTCCCGGCTTCAATACCAATCTTACGATGCGGCACCGCCATGGTCGTCAGCGGCGGCTGGCAGACGCGGCTCACGTCGCTATCGCCAAAGCCTACCACCGCCAGATCGTCCGGCACTTTGATTCGCCTGCGCTGGCACTCGTACAGCGCGCCGCACGCCAGTTCGTCAGAGACGCACACCAGCGCATCCAGCTCCGGCCAGGCCAGCAGGAACTCGGGCAGCTGTGCTGCACCGGTCGAGAAGCTCGGCGGCATCGCCGCGTTAATGACCCGGTTCGGCGACATATGGTGGCGAAGCATGGCTTTGTACCAGCCCTGCAGATGCTGCTGGAAAATCCACTGTTCCTGGTTGGCGCACAGCAGGCCTATGTTTTGGTAGCCGCGCTTAATCACCATTTCCGTGAGTTCATACATGGCCGCCACGTTATCAATCCCGATATTCATATCAATCGGATCGGCGCGCATGGCACCCATCTCCATCACCGGGATAGAGGCATTTTTCAGCCAGTGGCGAACGGTGTCGGTATGTTCAACGCTGAGCAGGATAGCGGCGGCAATATTCGACGCCAGCAGCGTCTCCAGCAACTTCTCCTCCTGCTCAAGACGATGCTGGGATTCAGCCAGCATGATCTGATACCCGGCAGGCTGTAGCACCTGCTGTAGCCCTGCGAACATCTCCGAGCAGCCGGCTTCGGAGAGATTAGGCACCACCATGGCTATCGTCCATGACGACGCCGAGGCCAGCGCGCTGGCGGCAAGATTAGGCATATAACCCAGCTCCTGCACGGCAGCTTCAATTTTTTCACGTAGTTTATCGGAAACCTGTTCGGGCGTGCGGAGTGCACGGGACACGGTCATCGTGCCCACACCGGCAAGCTGTGCGACATCGGCGAGTGTCACTTTACCAGTACTGCGCCGTTTTCGGGTTAGAGACATACACCTTCCTGCTGACCAGACGCGTTCTTCTTTTCCTTCGTTTCACGTGACAGGCAGTATACGCCTTAAATCCCTTTTTTTGCTGTGATTTAGCAACGTGATTGCAATTTGATAGCGCTATCACATTTCTGCATGATAACGATTGGTAGCGCTATCTTTGTGATGGCGATCACAGTCAATCACTGATGCGTTGAATAAAGTTTGCTCATCTTAAGCGTGTCGCGGGAGTGAAAAGTGCTCAAAAAATGGATATATGATACAACCATCACGCTGCAGGAGAGCGTGGAAGGCTGGCCGCAGGCGCTGGAGCTGTGCGCGAAGCCGCTGCTGGATTTGCAGGTGATTGAGCCTGAATACGTCACCGCCATCATCCAGCAGCACCACACGTTAGGACCCTATTATGTGCTGGCACCAGGGCTGGCGATGCCGCATGCGCGGCCGGAGGAAGGCGCCAAAGGACTGGGGTTGTCGTTATTAAAACTAAAACAGGGCGTCTCGTTTGGTGCCGGTGAGTTTGACCCTGTCGACGTCATTATTATGCTCGCGGCACCCGACAAAAATAGCCATATCGAGATGATCTCGTCGCTGGCAGAGTTATTTTCCAGCGATACCGATATGGACGAACTGCATCAGGTGAATACCCTGGAGGAAATTAAAACGATTATTAACCGCTTCTGATTTAATTCTTTAATCCGATTTTTCACAACATTACGCGTCAGCGTGATGGGGCGTACTCTACTCAAAATAAGGGGACAACAATGAAAATCATGGCTATTTGCGGTTCTGGCCTGGGCAGTAGTTTTATGGTCGAAATGAATATTAAAAAGGTGCTCAAAAAGCTGGAGATTGAAGCTGAGGTTGAACACTCCGATCTCTCCTCAGCCACGCCGGGCGCGGCCGATCTGTTCGTGATGGCAAAAGACATTGCCGCCAGCGCCAGCGTGCCGGAAAGCCAGCTGGTGGTGATCAACAACATCATCGACATCAACGAACTTGAAGCGCAGCTGCGCAGCTGGTTCGAAAGACAATAACCCTGATAAGGCGAGGTGGATATGTTTATCCTTGAAACGCTGAATTTCGTTGTTGATATTTTAAAAGTCCCTTCGGTGCTGGTGGGGTTAATTGCGTTAATCGGTCTGGTTGCGCAGAAAAAAGCGTTTTCCGACGTGGTGAAAGGGACCATTAAAACCATCCTGGGCTTTATTGTACTGGGCGGCGGCGCCACGGTGCTGGTCGGGTCATTAAATCCCTTAGGCGGTATGTTTGAACACGCCTTTACTATCCAGGGCATTATTCCAAACAATGAAGCGATCGTGTCCATTGCACTGGAAAAATACGGTGCAGCGACCGCGCTGATTATGGCCTTCGGGATGGTGGCGAATATTATCGTCGCGCGTTTTACCCGCCTGAAGTATATCTTCCTGACTGGACACCACACGTTTTACATGGCGTGCATGATTGGCGTGATCCTGACGGTGGCGGGCTTTGAGGGCGTGGGGCTGGTCTTTACCGGGTCGCTGATCCTTGGCCTGATCATGGCCTTCTTCCCGGCGATTGCCCAGCGCTACATGAAGCGCATTACCGGCAACGATGAGATTGCCTTCGGCCACTTCGGCACGCTGGGCTACGTGCTGTCCGGCTGGATTGGCAGCAAGGTCGGCAAAGGCTCCCGCTCAACGGAAGAGATGAACCTGCCGAAGAACCTGAGCTTCCTGCGCGACAGCTCGATCTCCATCTCCCTGACCATGATGATTATCTACCTGATCATGGCGGTGAGCGCCGGGCGCGAGTACGTGGAGGCCACCTTCAGCGGCGGTCAGAACTACCTGGTCTACGCCATCATCATGGCGATTACCTTTGCGGCAGGCGTGTTCATCATCCTGCAGGGCGTACGCCTGATTCTGGCGGAAATCGTTCCTGCCTTTACCGGCTTCTCGGAAAAGCTGGTACCCAATGCGCGTCCTGCGCTGGACTGCCCGGTGGTCTATCCGTATGCGCCAAATGCGGTGCTGATTGGCTTCCTGTTCAGCTTCCTTGGTGGGATTGTGGGGTTGTTCATCTGCGGTCAGTTTAGCTGGGTGCTAATCCTCCCGGGCGTCGTACCGCACTTCTTCACCGGCGCAACGGCGGGCGTGTTTGGTAACGCCACCGGCGGACGTCGCGGGGCGATGATTGGCGCTTTTGCCAACGGCCTGCTGATCACCTTCCTGCCGGTCCTGCTGCTGCCGGTACTGGGCGCCATTGGCTTTGCCAACACCACCTTCTCTGACGCCGACTTCGGCGCGGTCGGGATTGTCCTCGGCAACCTTGCGCGCTTCCTGTCGCCGCTTGCTATCACCGGGCTGGTCGTGGCGCTGTTCGCGCTGCTGGTGGCGTACAACGTCTTCGCGAAAAACAAACCTGCGGGCGGTAACGCGCAGGAAAACACCGGAGCCAAATCATGAATGAGAAAGAGATAACCGAACTCGCGCGTCAGATCCGTCTTGAGACGCTGAAATCCCTGACGCAGCTCGGCTTTGGCCACTATGGCGGCAGCATGTCGGTGGTCGAAACCCTGGCCGTGCTGTACGGCGCGGTGATGAAAATCGACCCGGCGGATCCGGACTGGCCGGAGCGAGACTACTTTGTCCTGTCGAAAGGCCATGCGGGCCCGGCGCTCTACAGTACCCTGGCGATCAAGGGCTACTTCCCGACAGAAGAGTTGAGCACGCTAAACCAGAACGGCACGCGCCTGCCCAGCCACCCGGACCGCCTGAAAACGCGCGGCGTGGACGCCACCACCGGTTCGCTGGGGCAGGGGATCTCCATCGCGGGCGGCATGGCGCTGTCGCACAGGCTGGCCGGGCGACCGAATCGGGTCTTCTGCATCGTCGGCGACGGCGAGCTGAACGAAGGGCAGTGCTGGGAGGCGTTCCAGTTTATTGCCCACCATCGCCTGAATAACCTGACGGTATTTGTCGACTGGAACAAACAGCAGCTCGACGGCGAGCTGGACGAGATCATCAGCGCGTTTGACCTGGAGGGCAAATTCCGCGCCTTTGGCTTTGATGTGGTGACGGTGAAGGGGGACGACATTCCTGTGCTGCTGGAGGTGACGTCGCGGGTTCCGGCTGCTGATGCGCGTCCGTTAGTCGTCATCCTCGACAGTATCAAAGGGCAGGGTGTGCCGTATCTGGAGCAGCTCAGCAACTCGCACCACCTGCGATTGACCGCGGAGAGCAAAGCGGCCCTCAACGAGACCATTCGCCAACTGGAGGCTTCACATGATTAAGGTTGCACCGGCAGGACAGAAAGACGCCGTTGAGATGCGTAAGGTCTACGCGGGCTTTGTGGCAAAGCAGATTGAGGCAGGAAGCGAGATTATCGCCCTGGAAGCGGATCTGATGAGCTCAATGGCGATGGACGGCGTGGCGCGCGATTATCCGCAGCACGTGATTAACTGCGGCATTATGGAGGCCAACGTCATTGGCACCGCGGCGGGGCTGTCGCTGACCGGACGCAAGCCGTTCGTGCACACCTTCACCGCGTTTGCCAGCCGCCGCTGTTTTGATCAGCTGTTTATGTCCCTGGACTATCAGCGCAACAACGTGAAGGTGATTGCCTCGGACGCGGGCGTGACGGCCTGCCACAACGGCGGAACGCATATGTCGTTTGAGGATATGGGCATCGTACGCGGTCTGGCCCACTCGGTGGTGCTGGAGGTGACCGACGCGGTGATGTTCGAGGACGTGCTGCGCCAGCTTATCGACCTCGAAGGTTTCTACTGGGTGCGGACCATCCGTAAGCAGGCGCCGAGCGTCTATGCCCCGGGTTCCACCTTCACCATCGGCAAAGGCAACGTGCTGCGTGAAGGAACCGATATTACCCTGATTGCCAACGGCATCATGGTGGCGGAAGCGCTGGAAGCGGCACGCCAGCTTGAGCAGGAGGGCGTCAGCGCGGCGGTCATCGACATGTTTACCCTGAAGCCCATCGATCGGATGCTGGTGAAAAACTACGCCGAGAAAACCGGACGCATCGTCACCTGTGAAAACCACAGCATTCACAACGGCCTGGGGTCGGCGGTGGCGGAAGTGCTGGTGGAAACCTGCCCGGTGCCGATGCGGCGGGTGGGCGTCAAGGAGCGCTACGGTCAGGTAGGGACGCAGGATTTCCTGCAGAAGGAGTATGGCCTGACGGCACATGACATTGTGTCGGCGGCGCGCGAGCTGCTGTAAATAAAAAAGGCGACCGGTTAAGTTGTCGCCTTTCTTGCCGGATGGCGCTTCGCTTATCCGGCCTACAAAACCGTAGGCCCGGTAAGCGCTAGCGCCACCGGGTTTTTTAACATTACTGCTGCTGCGAAGACTGAATCGCGGTCAGAGCGATGGTATAGACGATATCGTCAACCAGCGCGCCACGGGACAGGTCGTTCACAGGTTTGCGCATCCCTTGCAGCATCGGCCCGATGGAGATCAGGTCTGCAGAACGCTGTACCGCTTTGTAGGTGGTGTTACCGGTGTTCAGATCCGGGAAGATGAACACGGTAGCGCGACCTGCAACCGGCGAGTTCGGCGCTTTGGATTTCGCAACGTCAGCCATAACCGCGGCGTCATACTGCAGCGGGCCGTCGATCATCAGATCAGGACGTTTTTCCTGAGCAATACGGGTCGCTTCACGCACTTTCTCTACGTCGCTACCTGCACCCGAGGTGCCGGTGGAGTAGGAGAGCATCGCTACGCGCGGTTCGATACCGAAGGCAATCGCAGAGTCCGCGGACTGGATAGCGATTTCTGCCAGCTGCTCTGCGGTTGGATCCGGGTTGATCGCGCAGTCACCGTAAACGTAAACCTGTTCAGGCAGCAGCATGAAGAACACGGAAGAAACCAGAGAACTGCCCGGTGCGGTTTTGATCAGCTGCAGCGGTGGACGGATGGTGTTCGCCGTGGTGTGAACCGCACCGGAAACCAGACCGTCAACTTCGTCCTGCTCCAGCATCAGCGTGCCCAGCACCACGTTGTCTTCCAGCTGTTCGCGCGCAACGGCTTCGGTCATGCCCTTGCTCTTACGCAGCTCAACCAGACGGGCAACGTAGCTTTCACGAACCACTTCCGGGTCAACGATTTCGATGCCAGCGCCCAGCTCAACGCCCTGAGACGCCGCTACGCGGGTGATCTCATCCGGGTTACCCAGCAGCACACAGGTCGCGATGCCGCGCTCTGCACAGATAGCCGCCGCTTTAACGGTACGTGGTTCGTCGCCTTCTGGCAGAACAACGCGTTTGCCTGCTTTACGCGCCAGCTCGGTCAGCTGGTAACGGAATGCTGGAGGAGACAGACGGCGGCTGCGCTCGGAGGTCGCAGTCAGGGATTCGACCCAATCTGCGTTGATGTAGCCTGCAACGTATTCCTGAACTTTCTCAATACGCTCGTGGTCATCAACCGGCACTTCGAGGTTGAAGCTCTGCAGGCTCAGGGAGGTCTGCCAGGTGTTGGTGTTCACCATGAAGACCGGCAGGCCGGTGGCGAACGCGCGTTCGCACAGCTTGCTGACGCGTGGGTCCATCTCGTAGGCACCGGTCAGCAGGATCGCACCGATTTCCACGCCGTTCATCGCGGCCAGGCAGGCTGCAACCAGCACGTCAGGGCGGTCTGCGGAAGTCACCAGCAGGGAACCTGCGCGGAAGTGTTCCAGCATGTGCGGAATGCTGCGCGCACAGAAGGTCACGGACTTCACGCGGCGGGTGTTGATGTCGCCTTCGTTAACCACGGTGGCGTTCAGGTGACGCGCCATATCGATTGCACGGGTGGCAATCAGATCGAAGCTCCATGGCACCGCGCCCAGTACTGGCAGCGGGCTGGATTCCTGCAGCTTAGCCGGGTCAACTTTGATGACTTTCGCTTTGGACGAGTCGTCGAAGATCTCGGACAGGTCAGGGCGAGTACGACCCTGCTCATCCACCGGTGCGTTCAGTTTGTTCACGATCACGCCGGTGATGTTGGTGTTTTTCGCGCCGCCGAAGCTGCTGCGCGTCAGTTCGATACGCTCGTTCAGCTGCTCTGGGGTATCAGTGCCCTGAGACATCACGAAAACGATCTCTGCGTTCAGGGTTTTCGCGATTTCAAAGTTCAGAGACTGGGCAAACTGGTGTTTGCGGGTCGGGACCAGGCCTTCAACCAGCACCACTTCCGCGTCTTGCGCGTTAGCATGGTAGTTGGCGATGATCTCTTCCATCAGCACGTCTTTCTGGTTGCTGGACAGCAGAGACTCAACGTGGCTCATCTTCAGCGGTTCAGCCGCTGGCAGATTGGAATTCTTGCGAACGATGGTGGTGGTCTGGTCTGGCGCATCGCCACCGGCACGTGGCTGGGCGATTGGCTTAAAGACGCTCAGACGAACGCCTTTGCGTTCCATAGCACGGATAACGCCAAGGCTGACGCTGGTCAGGCCGACGCTGGTTCCGGTAGGGATCAGCATAATAGTACGGGACACGGTTTATCCTCTTTCGTTACCGCCCAAATGTAGCGGGTTACAAAACAGCACCGCCAGCATTGCTGGCGGTGTGGAATCAGGCAGTCAGGCGGTGCGCGTCTTGCGCAATGACCAGCTCTTCGTTAGTTGGGATAACGATAGCCGGGCGGGTGCCTTCTTTGTTGATGAAGCCAGACTTGCCGAAGCGGGCAGCCAGGTTACGCTCGTGATCAACTTCGAAGCCCAGAACGCCCAGTTTACCCAGGGACAGTTCACGAACCATCGCTGCGTTCTCACCGATACCACCGGTGAAGATAACCGCGTCCAGACGGCCTTCCATCAGCGCAGTGTAAGAACCGATGTACTTCGCCAGACGGTGGCAGTAAACGTCCATTGCACGTTTAGCGTCTTCTTTGTCTGCGTAGTTGTCTTCAACATAACGGCAGTCGCTGGTGACTTCGGTCAGACCCAGCAGGCCAGACTCTTTGGTCAGCATTTTGTTGATCTGGTCAACGCTCATGCCCAGGGTGTCGTGCAGGTGGAAGATGATCGCCGGGTCGATGTCACCGGAACGGGTACCCATCACCAGACCTTCCAGCGGGGTCAGACCCATGGAGGTATCAACACATTTACCGTTACGGATAGCAGAAACAGAACCACCGTTGCCCAGGTGGCAAGTGATGATGTTCACTTCTTCAACCGGCTTGTTCAGCACTTTTGCCGCTTCCTGAGTTACATAGAAGTGGCTGGTGCCGTGTGCGCCATAACGACGTACGCCGTGTTCTTTGTACAGGCTGTACGGCAGGGCATAGAGGTAAGATTCTTCCGGCATGGTCTGATGGAACGCGGTGTCGAACACGGCCACGTTTTTGTCTTTCAGATTCGGGAAGGATTTCAGCGCTTCAGCGATACCGATCAGGTGAGCCGGGTTGTGCAGCGGTGCGAAGGATGCAGAGTCTTTAATACCCTGAATCACAGACTCGTCGATAACGACAGAGCTGGTGTATTTTTCGCCGCCGTGGACGATACGGTGACCAATTGCAGTCAGCTGAGCAGACAGTTCTGGTTTTTGTGCCAGAATAGTGTTAACGATAAAGTTCAGCGCTTCACTGTGAGCGGCGCCTGCACCTAAAGCCGCTTCTTGTTTGCTGCCGTCCATCTTCCACTTGATACGTGCTTCAGGCAGATGGAAACATTCGGCCAAACCAGAGAGGTATTCGTCACCGTTGAGCGCATCGATGATGGCGAATTTCAGTGAGGAGCTACCGCAGTTCAGAACCAGTACTAACTTACTCGACATGGAAGTACCTATTATTGATACGTGGCTAAAAAAACGTCAGTGAGTCTAACAGCGTAACGCATGATGACTCAGACATTTATGATTAACATCATGCCAAACGAACATTGTGGCATGATGGAAGAAATAACTATGATTTTATGCCATTTTGCACAATTTTCAGCCAATGGCATAATATGCAATAATTTGACGAGTTACTGATTCTCGTCTATGGCCCTATCAGGCTGGCACAGGATACCCGATACGGGGTAGAGATGACAAAATATTTTGAACGTTGTCATAGCTTGTTGTGGTTTTGCACGAAAATTTTAATTTTTATATGTGAAGTTGAGGTACAGCCATGTCGACACCAGAGAACCCGTCCGTAAATTTCTTTAGTCTGTTTCGTCGGGGACAGCATTACGCAAAGACGTGGCCGATGGAAAAGCGCCTTGCGCCTATGTTTATTGAGAATCGCACCATCCGCGCCACGCGCTATGCGATTCGCTTTATGCCGCCTGTCGCTATCTTTACGCTGTGCTGGCAGATTGCGTTGGGCGGGCAGCTTGGACCTGCGGTCGCGACGGCGCTCTTCGCATTAAGCCTGCCGATGCAGGGACTGTGGTGGTTAGGTAAACGGTCCATCACGCCACTTCCCCCTTCTATTTTACACTGGTTTTATGAAGTGCGCGGTAAGCTGGAAGAGGCCGGGCAGGCGCTCGCCCCGGTGGAAGGCAAGCCGGATTACCAGGCGCTGGCGGACACGTTAAAGCGTGCTTTTAAGCAACTCGATAAAACATTCCTCGATGACTTGTGATTGATCATCGAAACGACGACGAAAAGAAGGCACAGTAACAATCAGTTACCGTGTCTTTTTTTTAAGTGCAATGCGCTACAGGAGTCGAAAGATGGAAATGACCCATGCTCAACGTCTGATTTTGTCCAATCAGTACAAAATGATGACTATGCTTGATCCCGATAACGCTGCGCGCTACAGCCGCCTGCAAACCATCGTCGAACGCGGCTTTGGTTTGCAAATGCGCGAACTGGACCGCGAGTTTGGCGAGCTGAAAGAAGAAACCTGTCGCATCGTGATCGACATTATGGAGATGTATCACGCCCTGCACGTCTCCTGGACGAATCTCAAAGATCAGCAGTCCATTGACGAGCGCCGTGTGACCTTCTTAGGCTTTGATGCGGCAACGGAAGCGCGTTATCTGAGCTATGTTCGCTTTATGGTGAATACGGAAGGGCGCTATACCCACTTTGACGCGGGCACCCACGGCTTCAACGCGCAGACCCCGATGTGGGATAAATATCAGCGTATGCTGAGCGCGTGGCATGCCTGTCCGCGTCAGTACCATTTAAGCAGCAACGAAATTCAACAAATCATTAATGCCTGACGGAGGTACGTGTGCAGTGTAGAGGTTTTCTGTTTGATCTGGACGGTACGCTGGTGGATTCGCTGCCGGTGGTGGAGCGTTCCTGGTGCCATTGGGCTGACAGACATGGCATCGACCATCAGGAGGTGCTGAATTTTATCCATGGCAAACAGGCCATTACCTCGTTACGGCACTTCCTGGCCGGACGTTCTGAGGAAGAAATTCAGGCGGAGTTCAAATACCTGGAACACATTGAAGCCACGGATACGGACGGCATTACTGCGTTACCGGGCGCGCGCGAGCTGCTTGAGCATCTGAACGAGGCGCAGATCCCGTGGGCTATCGTCACCTCAGGCTCCATTCCGGTTGCCCACGCCCGTCATAAGGCAGCAGGTTTACCGAAACCGGAAGTGTTTATCACCGCGGAGCGCGTTAAGCGCGGCAAACCTGAACCCGATGCATTTTTACTGGGGGCTGAACTGCTGGGCCTCGACCCCGCAGAGTGTGTGGTGGTGGAAGACGCTGCCGCTGGCGTACTGGCCGGGCTGAACGCAGGAAGTCACGTCATCGCTGTTAACGTTCCGGCCGGATCCCCCCGGCTGGACGAGGCAGATTTGGTGCTGGATTCACTGACGGCCCTGTCTGTTTCAAAAGCCTCTGACGGAGTTGTAACCGTCTCGCTAAAAGTGTAATCCCATGATATGGCCCCACATTGCTGGGGCTTTTTTATGGCAAAATTCCTCATCTTCCACTGACAAGGATAAGTTGTGAACGGTGAACTGATTTGGGTCCTGAGCCTGCTTTTAATCGCCATCCTTCTTTTTGCAACGGGCAAGGTACGCATGGACGCCGTCGCCCTGTTTGTCATCGTCGCGTTTGTGCTGAGCGGTACGCTCACGCTACCGGAAGCCTTCTCCGGATTTAGCGATCCCAACGTTATCCTGATTGCTGCCCTGTTTATCATCGGCGATGGGCTGGTGCGCACCGGTGTGGCGACCATCATGGGGTCGTGGCTGGTGAAGGTGGCGGGCAACAGCGAAACCAAAATGCTGATCTACCTGATGGTGACCGTCGCCGGGCTGGGGGCGTTTATGAGCTCCACGGGCGTGGTCGCCATCTTTATCCCGGTGGTGCTGAGCGTCTCCATGCGGATGCAGAGCTCGCCGTCACGCCTGATGATGCCTCTGAGTTTTGCCGGTTTGATCAGCGGCATGATGACGCTGGTGGCAACGCCGCCGAACCTGGTCGTCAACAGCGAACTGATCCGCGAAGGATTTGAGGGCTTCAGCTTTTTCAGCGTCACCCCGCTGGGGCTGGTCATTCTGGTATTGGGCGTGGTCTACATGCTGCTGACCCGGTTTGCCCTGAAAGGTGAAAAACAGGAAAAAAATAAAGAAGGGTGGAAGCGACGCACCTTCCGCGATTTGATTAAAGAGTACCGCCTTACCGGGCGCGCGCGCCGTCTGGCTATTCGTCCTGGCTCGCCGATGGTGGGGCAGCGGCTGGATGACCTGAAGCTGCGTGAGCGCTATGGCGCGAATGTGATCGGCGTAGAGCGCTGGCGGCGGTTTCGTCGGGTGATCGTCAACGTCAACGGGGTGTCGGAATTCCGCGCGCGGGACGTCCTGCTGATTGATATGTCCACCGCGGATGTGGATCTGCGCGAGTTTTGCAGCGAACAGCTGCTGGAACCAATGGTGCTGCGCGGGGAGTATTTCTCCGATCAGGCGCTGGATGTTGGCATGGCCGAAGTATCGCTCATCCCTGAATCGGAACTGTTGGGCAAAACCGTGCGGGAAATGGGGTTCCGAACCCGCTATGGCCTGAACGTCGTGGGGCTGAAGCGCGATGGCGTAGCGATGGAAGGGGCGGTGGTGGATGAACCGATCCTGCTGGGCGATATTTTTCTCGTCGTCGGTAACTGGAAGCTGATAAGCCAGCTCGGGCAAAAAGGGCGTGATTTTGTGGTGCTCAACATGCCTGTTGAGGAGAGCGATGCCTCCCCGGCGCACAGCCAGGCCCCGCACGCAATTTTCTGTCTGGTGCTGATGGTGGCGCTGATGCTGACCGATGAGATCCCCAATCCGGTCGCGGCAATTATTGCCTGCCTGTTGATGGGCAAATTCCGCTGTATTGACGCCGAAAGCGCCTATAAAGCCATTAACTGGCCGAGCATCATTCTCATTGTCGGGATGATGCCTTTCGCCCTGGCGCTGCAAAAAACCGGCGGGGTGGATCTTATCGTTAAAGGCTTAATGGACGTGGGCGGCGGGTATGGGCCGTACATGATGATGGTCTGTCTGTTTATCATGTGTGCCACTATCGGTCTGTTTATCTCCAATACCGCGACGGCGGTTCTGATGGCGCCGATTGCGCTGGCGATGGCCAAATCCATGGGCGTGTCGCCGTATCCTTTTGCGATGATGGTCGCAATGGCGGCCTCAGCGGCATTTATGACGCCAGTTTCTTCACCGGTGAACACGCTGGTGCTGGGGCCGGGGAACTACACATTCAGTGATTTCGTGAAGCTGGGCGTGCCGTTCACCGTGCTGGTGATGGTGGTATGCGTGATATTGATACCGGTTCTGTTCCCGTTCTGAGCATTTTGCCGGGTGGCGGCTACGCCTTACCCGGCCTACAACCCCGTAGGCCCTGCAAGCGCAGCGCCGCTGGGCGACAGTCAGAGGGGAGAATCCTGGCTAATCTCATCCAGCGATAGATGGAAGCTCGGCACAAACACCTGCATAAAGTAATCCATCTCTTCGCTGCGGCGGGATTCCAGCGTTTTTTCCAGACGCGTTTTTGCCAGTAAAAATTCGTTATTCCCCGCGGACAGCTCTTCCAGACACTTGAGGTAGGCGCAGAGCGCGTCGGCCTGTTTGACCAGCGACTTTTCATCTTCCGTGTACTGATGCTCATCGATGAGCGGCTCAAAGATGTCGCGCAGTTCTTCAGGCACCATGTCAATCAGCTTCTGCTGGGCAATTTTCTCGATGGCCTTATATTCCTGCGCAATCTGCGAGTTGAAATACTTTACCGGCGTAGGCAGATCGCCGGTCAGCACTTCTGACGCATCGTGGTACATCGCCAGCAGGGCAATGCGCTCTGGATTGACCTGACCGTTGAATTTGCGGTTTTTAATGGCGCCCAGCGCGTGAGCGACCATCGCAACCTGCAGACTGTGCTCTGACACATTTTCCGTGCGGACATTGCGCATCAGCGGCCAGCGGTTGATGAGTTTCAGGCGGGAGAGGTGGGCAAAGAAATGACTCTGACTCATAGGGTACCTTTTGTCTTCACTGCGACAGGCGTTCATTGTGCGGGGAGGGGAGGGAAGATGCAAATCAGGCTACCGAAGTAGCCTGATTTTAAGATTACTGATGGTATCCGGAGAGGAAGCGCCCGAAGCGGCTAATGGCCATTTCCAGGTCATCTTCGCGCGGCAGCGTCACGATACGCACGTGATCCGGCCACGGCCAGTTAAACGCCGTACCCTGAACCAGCAGCACTTTTTCCTGGAGCAGGAAATCGAGCACCATTTTCTGGTCGTCATGAATATTAAAGCGCTTCGCGTCAATTTTCGGGAACATGTAGAGCGCGCCATTCGGCTTCACGCAGGAGACGCCCGGAATATCGTTGATCAGTTCCCACGCACGGTTGCGCTGTTCGTACAGGCGACCACCGGGAACGATGAACTCGCTAATGCTCTGATAGCCACCCAGCGCCGTCTGGATCGCGTGCTGCGCCGGAACGTTGGCGCATAAACGCATGGAGGCCAGCATCTCCAGCCCTTCAATATAGCCTTTGGCGTGCTTTTTCGGACCGTTCAGTACCATCCAGCCCTGACGGAAACCGGCCACGCGATAGGTTTTAGACAGGCCGTTAAAGGTGACGGTCAGCAGATCCGGGGCCAGCGCAGCGATTGAGTGGTGCTGTGCCGCGTCGTACAGGATCTTGTCGTAGATTTCGTCGGCGAAAATGATCAGGTTGTGCTGACGGGCCAGCTCGACGATCTCCATCAGCAGCTCTTTCGAGTATACCGCGCCCGTTGGGTTGTTCGGGTTAATGATCACGATGCCGCGCGTGCGGGGCGTAATTTTCGCGCGAATATCATCGAGGTCCGGGAACCAGTCAGAGGACTCGTCGCACAGGTAGTGCACCGCTTTACCGCTGGACAGTGACACGGCTGCCGTCCACAGCGGATAGTCCGGCGCGGGTACCAGCATTTCGTCACCGCTGTTCAGCAGTGCCTGCATCGCCTGCACGATCAGTTCGGAGACGCCGTTGCCGATATAGATATCTTCAACGGTAACATCACGCATACCGCGTGCCTGGTAGTGCTGCATGATGGCTTTACGTGCGGAGTAAAGTCCTTTTGAATCGCAATAGCCTTGTGCAGTAGGAAGGTTGCGGATCACATCAACCAGAATTTCATCCGGCGCTTCAAAACCAAATGGCGCTGGGTTACCAATGTTGAGTTTCAGAACCTTGTTGCCTTCTTCTTCAAGGCGTTTTGCCTCTTTCAGAACCGGGCCGCGGATGTCATAACAGACGTTATCTAGCTTGCTGGATTTTTCGATAGGGGACATGAACCTTTAACCTTTTCGCTATGATTGCCACTCCCTGCCGTGGAAGTCAGCACGGAATAATGTACTCCCCCCTCGCTTCGTTTTGAAGGGTGTGCAGTAGAAGATTTTGTGCCGGGAGCAAAATTTTGATAAATCTTTTTCTCTGGGTGTATGCTTTTATGCTGGCTTAAAGTTGTGCGCACGGTGCCATATTGGGTTAAATGTGCTATTCATTTGTCAAAATTGTGTATATTGTGCTGGTGAAAATAGGTGGAAAGCAGGACAAAGGTGGCAATCACCTTGAGTGACATTTCGTTAAACCTGAATGCTTGATACCTGTTTCTGTAATAGCATGCTGTGGCTAAAAGTTACTCATGTGAAATTAATGTTAAGTGCCATTAATGAATGGTCTTAATCTAAATTAAAATTTATTTATTATTAACCTAAAAAATGCAACTTTAGTTAATTCTAATAAAATTAGTTTAGAAGCTTAACATTCTTCTTTAATCCTCAATATTGCAATAAGACTTATAAATAAAGTGGATTTGGGTTAAGATGTCTTCCAGGAAAGCAGAGTGCAGATACACGTTTTTTGTATATCTGTGACTGGTTTTCCTCATTAATTGATTGTTATTGTTGGAGTTATCTCTGGCTGGAATGTGTCGAACATCTCCTGCTACGTTGACAGCGCTGCGATACAGATGGCAGAAAAGGTGTTATACCTTTAATGTAATTTACATAAACCTGCGAACATCTAAATATCCTGAACGTTTAAGAGAATAAAAATAACGTCATGAAACGTGCTTTCTGACTGTTGATATAAAGCAGCACAATAACTATCTGTCAGGCAGTCTGCCGGGCCGGGATGCGAGGGAAAATCTTCAGAGGGAATTGCTTAACTGTACACACACAGCTTCAACCCGGGCAGCTCCGCACGAGCAACCTGAAAGTGAATAGATATGATAAATGCAAATCGTCCGATAATGAATCTCGACCTCGATCTGCTGAGAACGTTTGTTGCGGTCGCCGATCTCAACACTTTTGCAGCCGCTGCTGCCGCCGTTTGCCGAACTCAGTCTGCCGTCAGCCAGCAAATGCAGCGGCTGGAGCAACTGGTTGGTAAAGAGCTTTTTGCGCGTCATGGGCGTAATAAGCTCTTAACGGAACACGGTATTCAGCTTCTGGGTTATGCCAGGAAAATTCTTCGCTTTAATGATGAAGCATGTATGTCATTAATGTTTAGCAACCTTCAAGGGGTGCTAACGTTAGGCGCATCTGATGAGTCAGCGGATACTATATTGCCGTTTCTACTCAATCGTATTAGTTCGGTTTATCCGAAGCTTGCGCTGGACGTTAGCGTAAAGCGTAATGCCTTTATGGTTGAGATGTTAAATGAGAATAAAGTTGACCTGGTGGTCACCACGCATCGTCCCGGGCAGTTTGACTGCCTGACACTGCGTACATCGCCTACGCACTGGTATTGCGCGGCCGAATATGTGCTGCAAAAAGGGGAGCCGGTTCCACTGGTCTTACTGGATGACCCGAGCCCGTTCCGCGATATGGTGCTCACGGCACTGAATGAGGCCAACATTCCGTGGCGTCTGGCGTATGTGGCTTCTACGCTGCCAGCGGTCCGTGCTGCCGTGAAGGCCGGTCTGGGTGTGACGGCCCGTCCGGTTGAGATGATGAGCCCCGATCTGCGCGTCCTGGGAAAATCCGATGGTCTTCCTGCGCTGCCGGATACGGAGTATCTGCTCTGCCACAATTCGTCCAGCCATAACGAGTTGGCCAAAGTGGTGTTCGAGGCGATGGAAAACTACCATAACCCGTGGCAGTTCGAACGCGTTACCTCCGAAGGGGGGGATGATTCCCTGATCGTTGAAGGGGATTTCGAGTGATCGATAGCTCAAAATTCTGGTAACAAAATGTAAGTGTAAAAAAAAGCCACTCGTGTGATTTTCACATGCAGTGGCTTTTTTTTAGCAAAAATATCCGCTTATGGCGTATGGGTTTTCAGGATACTTCATATTTATCAACATGCTAAATGCTTTTGCTTAAAACTTGTCCGTTTTCCGTTCTAACTTCAACCACCTACCTCCCATGTTAAAAAAACAGGAAATATGTTGCCGTTTTCCTGGTTGAATTAACAAAAGCGTGTCACAGATCAAGAAAATACTCCTATTTGGGGGGAGGAATCGTTGGCAAATCCTGTCAAAATAGGAGGGTTATTTTTTTTACTTCCGAAACGGACACGATTCAACAACATACATTTGACGGAAAGTCATGGACCCACCAGGGTTAAAGGGCACCAAATGTTAATGAGAATCGCTCGATGTAATTTAATGTGAAGAAACCTTTGTTAAAGTTGACAATAGGTTATAGAAAGGAGTAAAAAACCCCATCATTTTGCTGTCTACGTCTCATTTCTGACAGTTAGTGTAAGGTTATTTGTTCCTCCCCATGAATCGATGTGATGCCCATCTGCCAGCAAGAGCAGTGTCGTTGGTATCACTTTTGATGAGTAAGCAATGAGTATGTCAACATCCACAGAAGTCATCGCTCATCACTGGGCATTCGCAATCTTTCTTATTGTAGCCATTGGCCTGTGCTGCCTGATGTTAGTCGGCGGCTGGTTCCTGGGCGGTCGCGCCCGCGCAAGGCACAAAAACACACCTTTCGAATCAGGTATTGATTCAGTAGGTTCCGCTCGCTTACGCCTGTCTGCCAAGTTCTATCTGGTAGCCATGTTCTTCGTCATCTTCGACGTGGAAGCGCTTTACCTTTTCGCATGGTCAACGTCCATCCGCGAAAGTGGTTGGGTGGGCTTTGTCGAGGCCGCAATTTTCATTTTAGTGCTACTGGCCGGTCTGGTTTATCTGGTGCGTATTGGCGCGCTTGACTGGACGCCTGCGCGTTCACGTCGTGAACACATCAACCCGGAAAACAGTATCTCTAATCGTCAGCAGTAACAGCGAGGCAATAAGATGGATTATACGCTCACCCGCATAGATCCTAACGGTGAGAATGACCGTTACCCCCTGCAAAAACAGGAGATCGTAACCGACCCCCTGGAGCAAGAAGTCAATAAAAGCGTGTACATGGGCAAACTCGAACATGCCATGCACGATATGGTCAACTGGGGTCGTAAGAACTCCATCTGGCCGTACAACTTTGGCCTTTCTTGCTGCTACGTTGAAATGGTGACGTCATTCACTGCGGTGCATGACGTTGCGCGTTTTGGGGCCGAGGTACTGCGTGCTTCACCACGTCAGGCTGACCTGATGGTGGTAGCCGGTACCTGCTTTACCAAGATGGCACCTGTTATTCAGCGTCTTTATGACCAGATGCTGGAGCCTAAATGGGTTATCTCCATGGGCGCATGTGCAAACTCTGGCGGTATGTACGACATCTATTCCGTCGTGCAGGGCGTAGATAAGTTTATCCCAGTGGATGTGTACATCCCGGGTTGTCCGCCTCGTCCGGAAGCCTACATGCAGGCGCTGATGCTGCTGCAGGAGTCTATCGGTAAAGAACGTCGCCCACTGTCGTGGGTTGTTGGCGATCAGGGTGTGTATCGCGCGAACATGCAGTCTGAGCGCGAGCGTAAACGTGGTGAACGTATTGCCGTCACCAATCTGCGTACGCCTGACGAAATTTAATTTGCGCCTGTAGGCCTGGAGAACACCTTCGCATATCACTACTCAAATAGCGCGAAGCCAGGCTCAACAGTCACCACGGACCATTTGCAATGGTGAACAATATGACCGACTTAACCGCGCAAGAAGCCGCCTGGCAGACCCGGGATCATCTGGATGACCCAGTCATTGGCGAACTGCGCAACCGTTTTGGGCCGGATGCCTTTACTGTTCAGGCTACCCGCACCGGGGTACCCGTTGTTTGGGTGAAGCGTGAGCAATTGCTGGAAGTTGTCGATTTCCTCAAGAAATTGCCAAAACCGTACGTCATGCTGTTTGACTTACACGGCATGGATGAACGTCTGCGTACCCACCGCCAGGGTCTCCCTGCTGCGGATTTTTCCGTTTTCTACCACCTGATCTCAATAGACCGTAATACGGATATCATGCTCAAGGTGGCATTGTCTGAAAACGACATGCATCTGCCGACGATCACCAAACTTTTCCCGAACGCCAACTGGTACGAGCGTGAAACCTGGGAAATGTTCGGCATGACCTTTGACGGCCACCCGCACCTGACGCGCATCATGATGCCGCAGACCTGGACAGGCCACCCGCTGCGTAAAGACTACCCGGCACGTGCCACCGAATTCGATCCGTTTGAGCTGACCAAAGCCAAGCAGGATCTGGAGATGGAAGCGCTGACCTTCAAACCGGAAGACTGGGGCATGAAGCGCGGTACCGACAACGAGGACTTCATGTTCCTTAACCTCGGTCCGAACCACCCGTCTGCGCACGGTGCATTCCGTATTATTCTTCAGCTTGATGGCGAAGAGATTGTCGACTGCGTACCTGACATCGGTTACCACCACCGTGGTGCTGAGAAGATGGGCGAGCGTCAGTCCTGGCACAGCTACATTCCGTATACCGACCGTATTGAGTACCTCGGCGGCTGCGTCAACGAGATGCCATACGTGCTGGCCGTTGAGAAACTGGCGGGTATCGTTACGCCGGATCGCGTTAACGTGATTCGCGTCATGCTGTCAGAGCTGTTCCGTATCAACAGCCACCTGCTGTATATCTCCACCTTCATTCAGGACGTCGGCGCGATGACCCCGGTCTTCTTCGCCTTCACCGACCGTCAGAAAATCTACGATCTGGTGGAAGCGATTACCGGTTTCCGTATGCACCCGGCCTGGTTCCGTATCGGCGGTGTGGCGCACGATCTGCCGCGCGGCTGGGACCGTCTGCTGCGTGAATTCCTCGACTGGATGCCAAAACGTCTGGCCTCTTACGAGAAAGCCGCGCTGCGCAATACCATCCTGAAAGGCCGTTCCCAGGGCGTTGCTGCCTACGGCGCGAAAGAAGCGCTGGAGTGGGGGACGACTGGTGCAGGTCTGCGTGCGACCGGTATTGATTTCGACGTGCGTAAAGCCCGTCCTTACTCTGGCTATGAGAACTTCGACTTTGAAGTCCCGGTGGGCGGCGGTGTTTCCGACTGCTACACCCGCGTGATGCTGAAAGTAGAAGAGCTGCGCCAGAGTCTGCGCATCCTTGAGCAGTGCCTCAACAACATGCCGGAAGGCCCGTTCAAGGCGGATCACCCGCTGACGACGCCGCCACCGAAAGAGCGCACGCTGCAACATATCGAAACCCTGATCACCCACTTCCTGCAGGTTTCCTGGGGTCCGGTCATGCCGGCGCAAGAATCCTTCCAGATGATTGAAGCGACCAAGGGTATTAACAGTTACTACCTGACCAGTGACGGCAGCACCATGAGCTACCGTACCCGCGTGCGTACGCCGAGCTTTGCGCACCTGCAGCAGATCCCGTCCGCCATCCGCGGCAGTCTGGTCTCCGACCTGATTGTGTATCTGGGTAGTATCGACTTTGTTATGTCAGATGTGGACCGCTAATTATGCACGAGAATCAACAACCACAAACCGAGGCTTTTGAGCTGAGTGAAGCAGAACGTGCCGCCATTGAGCACGAGATGCACCACTACGAAGACCCGCGTGCGGCGTCCATTGAAGCGCTGAAAATCGTACAGAAACAGCGTGGTTGGGTGCCGGATGGGGCGATCTATGAGATCGCGAAAGTGCTGGGTATTCCGGCAAGTGACGTAGAAGGCGTAGCCACGTTCTACAGCCAGATCTTCCGTCAGCCGGTAGGCCGCCATGTGATCCGCTACTGTGACAGCGTAGTCTGCCACATCACCGGTTATCAGGGCATTCAGGCTGCGATTGAGAAGAAGCTCAATATCAAGCCGGGCCAGACCACGTTCGATGGACGCTTTACTCTGCTGCCAACCTGCTGCCTGGGTAACTGCGACAAGGGGCCGACCATGATGATTGATGAGGACACTCACAGCCATCTGACGCCGGAAGCGATTCCTGACCTGCTGGAGCAGTACAAATGAAAACTGTAATTCGTACTGCTGAGACGCATCCGCTGACCTGGCGTCTGCGCGATGACAAACAGCCGGTATGGCTCGACGAATACCAGAGCAAAAACGGCTATGCCGGCGCGCGTAAAGCCCTTGGCGGCATGGCGCCGGACGACATCGTTAACGCGGTTAAAGAGTCTGGCCTGAAAGGGCGCGGCGGTGCGGGCTTCTCCACCGGTCTGAAGTGGAGCCTGATGCCAAAAGACGAATCCATGAACATCCGTTACCTGCTGTGTAACGCCGATGAAATGGAGCCGGGCACCTATAAAGACCGCCTGCTGATGGAACAACTGCCGCACCTGCTGGTGGAAGGCATGCTGATCTCCGCGTTTGCGCTGAAAGCGTACCGTGGCTACATCTTCCTGCGCGGTGAGTACATCGAAGCGGCGGAAAACCTGCGTCGTGCGATTGCCGAAGCCACCGAAGCGGGCCTGTTGGGTAAAAACATCCTGGGCACCGGGTTTGACTTCGAACTGTTCGTGCACACCGGCGCCGGGCGTTACATCTGCGGTGAAGAAACCGCGCTGATTAACTCCCTGGAAGGCCGCCGCGCGAACCCGCGTTCCAAGCCACCGTTCCCGGCAAGCTCCGGCGTATGGGGTAAACCGACCTGCGTAAACAACGTCGAAACCCTGTGTAACGTTCCGGCTATCCTCGCCAACGGCGTGGAGTGGTATCAGGGCATCTCCTCAAGCAAAGATGCCGGTACCAAGCTGATGGGCTTCTCCGGTCGCGTTAAAAATCCTGGCGTCTGGGAACTGCCGTTCGGTACTACCGCACGTGAAATTCTTGAAGACTACGCGGGCGGCATGCGCGATGGCCTGAAATTCAAAGCCTGGCAGCCGGGTGGGGCAGGGACTGACTTCCTGACCGAAGCCCACCTTGACCTGCCGATGGAATTCGAAAGCATTGGTAAAGCAGGCAGCCGTCTGGGTACGGCGCTGGCGATGGCCGTCGACCACGAGATCGGCATGGTCTCGCTGGTGCGTAACCTGGAAGAGTTCTTCGCCCGCGAGTCCTGCGGCTGGTGTACACCGTGCCGTGATGGTCTGCCGTGGAGCGTGAAGATCCTGCGTGCAATCGAACGTGGCGAAGGCCAGCCTGGGGATATCGAGACGCTTGAGCAACTGTGTCGATTCTTAGGCCCGGGTAAAACCTTCTGTGCCCACGCACCGGGTGCCGTCGAACCTCTGCAGAGCGCGATCAAATATTTCCGCGACGAGTTCGAAGCAGGCATCAAGCAGCCGTTCAGCAATACCCATGCGATCAATGGGATTCAGCCGAACCTGCTTAAAGCGCGCTGGTAACGACAAGAATTTTGATTAACGCTCGGTTTCGACCGAGCCAACTGGAAGCATGCTAATGGCTACGATTCATGTAGACGGCAAAGAATACGAAGTCAACGGGGCGGACAACCTGCTGGAAGCTTGTCTGTCTCTTGGCCTCGATATTCCGTACTTTTGCTGGCATCCGGCGCTGGGCAGCGTCGGTGCTTGCCGCCAGTGTGCGGTGAAGCAATATCAAAACGCGGAAGACACGCGTGGTCGCCTGGTGATGTCCTGTATGACGCCAGCCACCGAAGGCACCTTTATTTCGATTGATGACGAAGAAGCCAAACAGTTCCGCGAAAGCGTGGTGGAGTGGTTGATGACCAACCACCCGCACGACTGTCCGGTTTGTGAAGAGGGCGGTAACTGCCACCTTCAGGATATGACCGTGATGACCGGTCACAGCTTCCGTCGCTATCGCTTTACCAAGCGTACCCACCGTAACCAGGACCTGGGGCCGTTCATCTCTCACGAAATGAACCGCTGCATCGCCTGCTACCGCTGCGTGCGTTACTACAAAGACTATGCAGACGGTCAGGATCTGGGCGTGTATGGCGCGCATGACAACGTCTACTTCGGTCGTCCGGAAGACGGCGTGCTGGAGAGCGAATTCTCCGGTAACCTGGTAGAAATCTGCCCGACCGGCGTCTTTACGGATAAAACTCACTCCGAGCGTTACAACCGTAAATGGGACATGCAGTTTGCGCCAAGCATCTGCCAGCAGTGTTCCCTCGGCTGTAACACCAGCCCGGGTGAGCGCTACGGCGAACTGCGCCGTATCGAAAACCGTTACAACGGTACCGTTAACCACTACTTCCTCTGCGACCGCGGTCGTTTCGGCTATGGCTATGTGAACCTGAAAGACCGTCCGCGTCAGCCGGTTCAGCGCCGTGGCGACGACTTCATTACCCTGAACGCTGAACAGGCGATGCAGGGCGCGGCAGATATTCTGCGCCAGTCGAAGAAAGTGATCGGTATCGGCTCCCCGCGGGCCAGCATCGAAAGCAACTTCGCGCTGCGCGAGCTGGTCGGGGCGGAAAACTTCTATACCGGCATCGCCCAGGGCGAGCAGGAACGTCTGCAGCTGGTACTGAAAGTGCTGCGTGAAGGCGGTATCCATACCCCTGCGCTGCGCGAAATCGAATCCTATGATGCGGTCCTGGTGCTGGGTGAAGACCTGACCCAGACCGGCGCCCGCGCGGCCCTGGCGGTTCGTCAGGCGGTGAAGGGTAAAGCACGTGAAATGGCAGCGGCGCAGAAAGTGGCTGACTGGCAGATTGCGGCGATCCTGAACATCGGTCAGCGCGCGAAGCATCCTCTGTTTGTGACCAACGTCGACAACACCCGTCTGGACGACATCGCGGCGTGGACCTACTGCGCACCGGTTGAAGATCAGGCGCGCCTTGGCTTTGCCATTGCCCACGCGCTGGACAACAGCTCACCGGCGGTAGAACTGGATCGCGACCTGCAGAACAAGGTTGACGTGATTGTTCAGGCCCTGGCAGGTGCGAAGAAACCGCTGATTATTTCCGGGACCAACGCCGGCAGCGCGGAGATCATTCAGGCGGCAGCCAACGTGGCCAAAGCCCTGAAAGGCCGCGGTGCTGACGTCGGCGTGACCATGATTGCCCGTGCGGTGAACAGCATTGGTCTGGGCATGATCGGCGGCGGCTCGCTGGAAGCTGCGTTAAGCGAACTGGAATCCGGTTCTGCTGACGCCGTTGTGGTGCTGGAAAACGACCTGCATCGCCACGCCTCTGCCGCTCGCGTTGACGCCGCGCTCTCCAAAGCGCCGCTGGTGATGGTCATTGACCATCAGCGCACCGCGATTATGGACAAAGCTCACCTGGTGCTCTCTGCGGCAAGCTTCGCAGAAAGCGACGGTACGGTTATTAACAACGAAGGCCGCGCCCAGCGTTTCTTCCAGGTTTATGACCCGGCGTACTACGACAGCAACACCGTGATGCTGGAGAGCTGGCGCTGGCTGCACTCCCTGCACAGCACCGTGCAGAGCCGTGAAGTGGACTGGACGCAGCTCGACCACGTTATCGACGCGGTAGTCGAAAAACTGCCTCAGCTGGCAGGCATTAAAGATGCCGCGCCTGAAGCAAGCTTCCGCATTCGCGGCCAGAAACTGGCGCGTGAACCGCACCGCTACAGCGGCCGTACCGCAATGCGCGCCAATATCAGCGTGCACGAACCGCGCCAGCCGCAGGATAAAGACACCATGTTCGCCTTCTCCATGGAAGGGAATAACCAGCCGTCTGCGCCGCGTTCGCAAATCCCGTTCGCATGGGCACCGGGCTGGAACTCCCCGCAGGCATGGAACAAGTTCCAGGCTGAAGTGGGCGGCTCCCTGCGCCACGGCGATCCGGGCGTGCGTCTGATTGAAGCTTCTGAAACCGGTCTGGACTTCTTCACCACCGTACCGGCGAGCTTCCAGGCGCAGGACGGTAGCTGGCGTATTGCGCCGTACTACCACCTGTTCGGTAGCGACGAGCTGTCCCAGCGTTCACCGGTCTTCCAGACCCGTATGCCGCAGCCGTACATCAAGCTTAACCCGGCGGATGCCGCGAAGCTTGGCGTTAACGCGGGTGCGAACATCGCCTTTAGCTATGACGGCCAGACCATCAGCCTGCCGCTGATTATTTCTGAAAGCCTGACAGCAGGGCAGGTCGGTCTGCCGATGGGTATGCCTGGCATCGCGCCGGTTCTGGCGGGTGCGCGTCTTGATAACCTGCAGGAGGCAAAAGCATGAGTTGGTTAACGCCGGATCTTATCGACATCCTGCTGAGCATTCTGAAAGCGGTTGTTATCCTGCTGGTGGTGGTCACCTGCGGCGCGTTCATGAGCTTTGGTGAACGTCGTCTGCTCGGTCTGTTCCAGAACCGTTACGGACCGAACCGCGTGGGCTGGGGTGGTTCACTCCAGCTGGTCGCGGACATGATCAAGATGTTCTTTAAAGAGGACTGGATCCCGCGCTTCTCGGATCGCGTGATCTTTACTCTGGCACCGATGATCGCCTTCACCTCGCTGCTGCTGGCGTTTGCTATCGTGCCGGTCAGCCCGACCTGGGTGGTCGCTGACCTGAACATCGGCATTCTGTTCTTCCTGATGATGGCAGGCCTCGCGGTTTACGCGGTCCTGTTCGCAGGCTGGTCCAGTAACAACAAATACTCGCTGCTGGGGGCGATGCGTGCTTCCGCGCAGACCCTGAGCTACGAAGTGTTCCTGGGTCTTTCCCTGATGGGCGTGGTGGCGCAGGCCGGTTCATTCAACATGACCGACATCGTCAACAACCAGGCCGACATCTGGAACGTTATTCCGCAGTTCTTTGGGTTTATCACCTTTGCCATCGCGGGCGTGGCCGTGTGTCACCGTCACCCGTTTGACCAGCCAGAAGCCGAACAGGAACTGGCCGACGGTTACCACATCGAATATTCCGGTATGAAATTCGGTCTGTTCTTCGTGGGCGAGTACATCGGTATTGTCACCATTTCCGCGTTGATGGTAACGCTGTTCTTCGGTGGCTGGCATGGCCCGTTCTTACCGCCGTTCATCTGGTTCGCGCTGAAAACCGCGTTCTTCATGATGATGTTCATTTTGATTCGCGCAGCGTTACCGCGTCCGCGTTATGACCAGGTAATGTCCTTCGGCTGGAAAGTGTGCCTGCCGCTGACGCTCGTCAACTTGTTGGTAACGGCCGCTGTCATTCTCTGGCAGCAGCCATAAGGGGCAATAGACCATGACCTTAAAAGAATTACTGGTAGGCTTCGGTACCCAGGTACGCAGTATCTGGATGATCGGCCTGCACGCGTTTGCCAAACGCGAAACCCGGATGTACCCGGAAGAGCCGGTATATCTGCCGCCGCGCTACCGTGGCCGTATCGTGCTGACGCGCGACCCGGACGGTTCCGAGCGCTGCGTTGCCTGTAACCTGTGTGCGGTAGCGTGTCCGGTAGGCTGTATCTCTCTGCAGAAAGCCGAGACGGTAGACGGCCGCTGGTACCCTGAGTTCTTCCGCATCAACTTCTCACGCTGCATCTTCTGCGGTCTGTGTGAAGAAGCGTGCCCAACCACGGCGATTCAGCTGACTCCAGACTTCGAGCTGGGTGAGTACAAGCGTCAGGACCTGGTGTACGAGAAAGAGGATCTGCTGATTTCCGGTCCGGGCAAATACCCGGAATATAACTTCTACCGGATGGCGGGTATGGCAATCGACGGCAAAGATAAGGGCGAAGCAGAGAACGAAGCTAAGCCTATCGACGTCAAGAGCCTGTTACCGTAAGGAGAGGGCAATGGAATTCGCTTTTTATATCTGTGGCCTTATCGCCATCCTGGCTACGCTGCGAGTGATCACGCACACCAATCCGGTGCATGCGCTGCTGTACTTAATCATCTCGCTGCTGGCCATTTCCGGGGTGTTCTTTGCACTGGGCGCGCACTTCGCCGGTGCGCTGGAAATCATCGTCTACGCCGGGGCCATTATGGTGCTGTTCGTGTTCGTGGTGATGATGCTGAACCTGGGCGGCTCTGAAATTGAGCAGGAACGTCAGTGGTTAAAACCGCAGGTGTGGATTGGCCCGGCAATTCTGTCGGCCATCATGCTGGTGGTGATCGTTTACGCCATTCTGGGTGTTAACGATCAGGGCATCGACGGCACGCCGATTGGCGCGAAAGAGGTCGGTATCACGCTCTTTGGCCCATACGTTCTGGCAGTGGAACTGGCCTCAATGCTGCTGCTGGCAGGTCTGGTTGTGGCTTTCCACGTTGGCCGTGAAGAGCGTGCTGGCGAGGTGCTGAGCAACCGCACTGACGACCGCGCGAAAAGAAAAACGGAGGAGCGCGCATGATCCCCTTAACACATGGACTGATCCTCGCTGCGATTTTATTCGTTCTGGGTCTGACCGGTCTGGTTATCCGCCGCAATCTGCTGTTTATGCTGATCGGGCTGGAAATCATGATTAACGCCTCCGCGCTGGCCTTCGTGGTCGCCGGAAGCTACTGGGGCCAGACCGATGGTCAGGTGATGTACATTCTCGCCATCAGCCTCGCGGCTGCCGAAGCGAGTATTGGCCTGGCGCTGTTGCTGCAGCTCCATCGTCGCCGCCAGAATCTGAACATCGATTCAGTAAGTGAGTTGCGTGGATGAACATGCTTGCCTTAACCATTATTTTCCCGCTGATTGGCTTCGTGCTGCTGGCGTTTTCTCGCGGCCGCTGGTCTGAGAATCTGTCTGCAACCGTTGGCATGGGCTCTGTTGGCCTGGCCGCGCTGGTGACAGCGTATGCGGGTATCGACTTCTTTAACAACGGGCGTCAGCCTTTCAGCGTGCCGCTGTGGACCTGGATGTCGGTCGGTGATTTCAACATCGGTTTCAACCTGGTGCTGGACGGCCTCTCGCTGACCATGCTTTCCGTGGTTACCGGCGTTGGCTTCCTGATCCACATGTTCGCCTCCTGGTATATGCGCGGTGAAGAGGGTTACTCCCGCTTCTTCGCCTACACCAACCTGTTTATCGCCAGCATGGTGGTTCTGGTCCTGGCCGATAACCTGCTGCTGATGTATCTGGGCTGGGAAGGCGTGGGTCTGTGTTCTTACCTGCTGATCGGTTTCTACTATACCGATCCGAAGAATGGCGCAGCGGCCATGAAAGCGTTCATCGTGACCCGCGTGGGTGACGTCTTCCTCGCTTTCGCGCTGTTCATTCTTTACAACGAACTGGGCACGCTGAACTTCCGCGAAATGGTGGAACTGGCGCCAGCGCACTTCGCTGCAGGTAACAACATGCTGTGGTGGGCAACGCTGATGCTGCTGGGTGGTGCTGTGGGTAAATCCGCGCAGCTGCCGCTGCAGACATGGCTGGCCGACGCGATGGCGGGTCCAACCCCTGTCTCCGCGCTGATCCACGCTGCGACCATGGTCACCGCCGGTGTCTACCTGATTGCGCGTACCCATGGCCTGTTCCTGATGACCCCGGAAATTCTGCATCTGGTGGGTATCGTCGGTGCGGTCACGCTGGTGCTGGCAGGCTTTGCCGCGCTGGTGCAGACCGACATCAAACGCGTCCTCGCGTACTCCACCATGAGCCAGATTGGTTACATGTTCCTGGCGCTGGGCGTTCAGGCGTGGGACGCAGCCATTTTCCACCTGATGACGCACGCGTTCTTTAAAGCGCTGCTGTTCCTCTCATCCGGTTCGGTGATCCTGGCCTGCCATCACGAGCAGAACATCTTCAAAATGGGCGGACTGCGTAAGTCCATTCCGCTGGTTTATGTCTGCTTCCTGGTGGGCGGCGCGGCGCTGGCGGCACTGCCGCTGATCACCGCGGGCTTCTTCAGTAAGGACGAAATCCTTGCGGGTGCCATGGCGAATGGTCATATCAATCTGATGGTTGCGGGTCTGGTCGGTGCGTTCATGACCTCCCTGTATACCTTCCGTATGATTTTCATCGTATTCCACGGTAAAGAACAAATTCACGCTCACGCAGGGAAGGGGATTACCCATCACCTGCCGCTGATTGTGCTGTTGGTACTGTCCACCTTCGTTGGCGCGATGATTGTGCCGCCGCTGCAGGGCGTACTGCCAGACACCACCGAGCTTGAGCACGGTCGCGTTCTGACGCTTGAAATCACCTCCGGTGTGGTCGCTATCGTGGGCATCCTGATCGCTGCATGGCTGTGGCTGGGCAAACGTACGCTGGTGACTGCCGTTGCCAACAGTGCGCCAGGCCGCCTGCTGGGCACCTGGTGGTACAACGCGTGGGGCTTCGACTGGCTGTACGACATGATCTTCGTTAAGCCGTTCCTGGGCATTGCGTGGCTGGTGAAGCGCGACCCACTGAACAGCCTGATGAATATCCCGGCGATCCTCTCCCGCTTTGCAGGTAAAGGCCTGCTGTACAGCGAGAACGGTTACCTGCGCTGGTATGTGGCGTCCATGAGCATCGGTGCGGTTGTCGTGCTGGCGCTGCTGATGGTGTTGCGTTGATCGTTAAGTGAATTTTATTCGAATTCGTTGAAAATCAGGCCCCTACTGGGGGCCTTAAAAAGGAATGTAAATCGCCATGTTACTACCCTGGCTAATATTAATTCCCTTCATCGGCGGCTTCCTGTGCTGGCAGACTGAACGCTTTGGCGTGAAGATGCCGCGCTGGATTGCGCTGATCACCATGGGATTGACGCTCGCGCTTGGCCTGCAACTGTGGTTGCAGGGCGGTTACTCACTGACCCAGTCTGCGGGCATTCCGCAGTGGCAGTCTGAGTTCATCCTGCCGTGGATCCCACGTTTCGGCATTACGATCCACCTGGCGATTGACGGTCTGTCGCTGCTGATGGTGGTGCTGACCGGTCTGCTCGGTGTTTTGGCGGTACTCTGCTCCTGGCGTGAAATCGAAAAATACCAGGGCTTCTTCCACCTGAACCTGATGTGGATCCTGGGCGGCGTGATCGGCGTGTTCCTTGCCATCGACATGTTCCTGTTCTTCTTCTTCTGGGAGATGATGCTGGTGCCGATGTACTTCCTGATCGCGCTGTGGGGCCACAAGGCGTCCGACGGTAAAACGCGTATCACGGCGGCAACCAAGTTCTTCATCTATACCCAGGCGAGTGGTCTGGTGATGTTGATTGCCATTCTGGCGCTGGTGTTTGTTCACCATAACGCGACCGGAACCTGGACCTTCAACTACGAAGAACTGTTGAAGACGCCAATGTCCCACGGCGTTGAATACCTGCTGATGCTGGGCTTCTTCATCGCCTTCGCGGTGAAAATGCCGGTGGTTCCGCTGCACGGCTGGCTGCCAGACGCGCACTCTCAGGCACCAACGGCGGGTTCCGTTGACCTGGCGGGCATCTTGCTGAAAACGGCGGCCTACGGTCTGCTGCGTTTCGCTCTGCCGCTGTTCCCGAACGCCTCCGCAGAATTCGCACCGATTGCCATGTGGCTGGGTGTGATCGGTATCTTCTACGGTGCCTGGATGGCCTTCACGCAGTACGACATCAAGCGTCTGATTGCCTACACCTCCGTTTCCCACATGGGCTTCGTGCTGATTGCTATCTACACCGGCAGCCAGCTGGCGTACCAGGGGGCGGTGATCCAGATGATTGCGCACGGTCTGTCCGCAGCCGGTCTCTTCATTCTGTGCGGCCAGCTGTATGAACGTCTGCACACCCGTGACATGCGTATGATGGGCGGTCTGTGGAGCAAAATTAAGTGGCTGCCAGCGCTCTCCATGTTCTTCGCGGTGGCGACTCTGGGGATGCCGGGTACCGGTAACTTCGTCGGCGAATTTATGATTCTGTTCGGCAGCTTCAAAGTGGTACCGGTGATTACCGTGATCTCCACCTTTGGTCTGGTGTTCGCTTCCGTCTACTCGCTGGCGATGCTGCACCGCGCGTACTTCGGTAAAGCGAAGAGCGAAATTGCTGCACAAGAACTGCCGGGGATGTCGCTGCGTGAGCTGTTCATCATCCTGCTGCTGGTCGTACTGCTGGTGCTGCTGGGCTTCTTCCCGCAGCCGATTCTGGATACCTCGCACAGCGCGATGGGCAATATCCAGCAGTGGTTTGTTAATTCTGTTTCTACTACAAGGCCGTAATTCGCCATGACAATAACTCCACAACAACTGATCGCGCTGCTACCGCTGCTGATCGTCGGATTGACGGTGGTGGTTGTGATGCTCTCCATTGCGTGGCGACGCAATCACTTCCTGAATGCCACGCTGTCGGTCATCGGCCTGAACGCCGCGTTAGTCTCTCTCTGGTTTGTTGGTCAGGGTGGGGCGATGGACGTCACCCCGCTGATGCGCGTTGACGGTTACGCCATGCTGTATACCGGTCTGGTGCTGCTGGCGAGCCTGGCAACCTGTACCTTTGCGTACCCGTGGCTCGAAGGCTACAACGACAACAAAGAAGAGTTTTACCTGCTGGTTCTGATTGCCGCGCTGGGCGGCATTCTGCTGGCGAATGCGAACCACCTGGCCGCGCTGTTCCTCGGCATTGAGCTGATCTCTCTGCCGCTGTTCGGTCTGATTGGTTACGCCTTCCGCCAGAAGCGCTCCCTGGAAGCAAGCATCAAGTACACCATCCTGTCTGCGGCGGCGTCCTCGTTCCTGCTGTTTGGTATTGCGCTGGTGTACGCACAGTCCGGTAACCTCTCCTTCATGGCGCTCGGCAAGAGCCTCGGTGACGGCATGCTGCATGAGCCGCTGCTGCTGGCGGGTCTGGGCATGATGATCGTTGGTCTCGGCTTTAAACTCTCTCTGGTTCCGTTCCACCTGTGGACGCCAGACGTATACCAGGGCGCTCCGGCTCCGGTGTCGACCTTCCTGGCGACGGCGAGCAAAATCGCTATCTTCGGTGTGGTCATGCGTCTGTTCCTGTACGCACCGGTAGGTGACAGCGAAGCGGTTCGCGTGGTGCTGGGCATTATCGCGTTCGTCTCCATCATCTTCGGTAACCTGATGGCGCTGAGCCAGACCAACATCAAGCGTCTGCTGGGCTACTCGTCTATCTCTCATCTGGGCTACCTGATGGTGGCGCTGATTGCGCTGCAGAGCGGTGAGATGTCGATGGAAGCCGTGGGCGTCTATCTGGCCGGTTACCTGTTCAGCAGCCTCGGCGCCTTCGGCGTGGTGAGTCTGATGTCCAGCCCGTACCGTGGTCCGGATGCCGATTCACTGTTCTCCTACCGTGGTCTGTTCTGGCACCGTCCGATCCTGTCCGCAGTGATGACGGTGATGATGCTCTCTCTGGCAGGTATTCCGATGACGCTCGGCTTTATCGGTAAGTTCTACGTGCTGGCCGTCGGTGTGCAGGCGCACCTGTGGTGGCTGACTGCGGGCGTGGTGATCGGCTCCGCGATTGGTCTCTACTACTACCTGCGCGTGGCCGTGAGCCTGTACCTGAGCGCGCCTCAGCAGCTCAACCGCGATGCCCCAACCAACTGGCAGTACAGCGCCGGTGGTATCGTAGTGCTTATCTCCGCGCTGCTGGTGCTGATCTTCGGTATCTATCCGCAACCGCTGATTGAGATCGTGCAGCGAGCAATGCCATTAATGTAAAAACAAAAAACCCGCCTCGGCGGGTTTTTTTATGGTTTTCTCCCTCTCCCTGTGGGAGAGGGCCGGGGTGAGGGCACCAGCCCGCACCATGCTTAAGCCAGCTGCTTCCGGCTAATCAACGGCCCGTCAATCTTCTTCATCGAGCGGTCCAGCACTTCCTCAATCACTGACGACAGCTCGTTCAGCTCAAACTTCGCCACATACCCGTCCGCCTTCACCTTGCGAATATGGTCTTCGTTGGCGTTGCCGGAAAGGGAAGAGTGGATCACCACCGGAATATCTTTCAGTACCGGGTCGGTTTTGATTTTGCGCGTCAGCGTAAAGCCGTCCATTTCTGGCATTTCGAGGTCGGTCAGCACCAGCGCGATCTTATCGGTGATGGGAACCCCTTCAGCCTGGGCCTGTGCCGCCAGCACGCCAATTTTCTCCCACGCTTCTTTGCCGGTGATATGCAGCTGGGCCGGGATCTCCATTGCCTGCAGACCTTTCTCCAGCATCGAGCGCGCCACTTTGGAGTCTTCCGCGACGATGGCGACAGCGCCTGGCTTGATATGGAATTTGGTGGTCTTCAGGTTCGTGGCGTGCAGATCGTGATTGGCCGGGGTGATGTCATACAGGATCTGCTCAACGTCCAGCACCATCGCCAGATCGTTGGTATCGGTCTTCTCGTCAAGACACGCGATACTGGTGATGTAGCGGCCGCTGACGGCGGTTTCCGCCGCGTGCACCTGCTTCCAGTCCAGACGCATGATGTTCTCAACCGATTCCACGGCAAACGCCTGCACGCTGCGCGCGTATTCGGTGATCAGCAGAATGTTCAGCCCGGTGGTGGGCTTACAGCCCGCCACGGCGGCCAGGTCAATCACCGGGATCACCTGATCGCGAATATTCACCATTCCCATCAGCGGTGACTTCATCCCGGCGGGTTTCGTGAACTCCGGCATCGGCACAATTTCACGCAGCTTAAAGACGTTAATGCCAAACAGCTCAGATTTATTTTCGTTCAGAGAGGTGCCAAGACGGAACAGCAACAGTTCAAAACGGTTCGACAGGGTCAGATTCGCCCTGTCATCAATATCTTTCTGGAAATTATCCATTCTACCCTCGAGAGAAATGCTGACCTTTTAATCGTTATCGGCATCCTGAGGGAAAAATGAAGGACTAAACGCTGACCTGAGCGAAATCTTCGGCCAGCTCACATTCCGGAAACAGCGTGCGGCACTCTGCCAGCAGGCTTGCGCATCCCCGCGCGTCGTAGCGCGAGCTGACGTGGGTGACGATGAGCCTCCCGACGCCCGCGTCACGGGCAAGCTGCGCCGCCTGACGCGTGGAGCTGTGTCCCCGGCTGTTGGCTTTCTCTTCCATCGCCTTTTCAAGCGTCGCTTCATGCACCATCACGTCCACGCCCTGGGCCAGCGTGAGCGCCGCCGGGCACGGGGCCGTGTCGCCAAAAATTGCCAGCTTCTTGCCGGGCTGCGGTGCGGCGAGATAATCCTGGCCGTTAATGACGCGCCCGTCCTCCAGCGTGACGGTCTCACCGTGCTTCAGACGCTGGAACAGCGGTCCGGGTTTTACGCCGTCGGCCATCAGCGCAGCGGCATCCAGCGCGCCGGGTTTGTCATGCGCTTCAATACGGTAGCCATAGCATTCCACTGGATGATTAAGTGGTTGAGCAGTAACCCGATAATCCCCGTCATCGAATACCAGGCCTTCGGTAATCTCAACGACCTCCAGCGGATAATCGGTCCACGACCCGCTCAGGCGCAGCGTGGTTTCAACAAATTCGCGAATACCCACTGGCCCGTAAATCGTCAGCGGGTTGGCGTTACCGGCCATCGAGCGGCTGCACAGCAGACCGGGAAGGCCAAACAGATGGTCGCCATGCAGATGGGTAATAAAAATTTTATCCAGCTTGCCGGGGTGATAAACGGTATGTAACAGCTGATGCTGCGTCCCTTCACCACAGTCAAACAGCCACAGCCCACCGCGGGTGGGGTGCTTAAGATCCAGCAGGATCGCCGTCACGTTCCGTGAGCGGGTTGGCACGCCAGCGGACGTACCCAGAAAAATCAGTTCCATAACGCAATCAGCCCTTTGCCGAACGGGGAGGGGTTTAGTATAACGTGATGAACCCCAGGAAGGAGACTGACATGATCCAGTGGCAAGATTTACACCATAGTGACCTCACCGTTCATTCACTTTACGCCCTGCTGAAGCTGCGCTGCGAAGTGTTTGTGGTTGAACAGACCTGCCCGTATCAGGACATAGACGGCGATGACCTCGTTGGCGAGAACCGCCATATCCTCGGCTGGCGGGATAACGAGCTGGTGGCGTATGCGAGGATTCTGAAAAGCGAAGACGATTTTGAGCCTGTTGTCATTGGCCGCGTCATCATCAGCGGTAGCGCGCGTGGTGAAAAACTCGGCTATCAGCTGATGGAAAAAACGCTGGAGGCGTGCCAGAAACAGTGGCCGAACAAGGCGTTATACCTGGGTGCGCAGGCGCACCTGCAGTCCTTCTACGGCCACTTTGGTTTCGTGCCCGTCACCGAGGTGTACGATGAAGATGGTATTCCCCACGTCGGCATGGCGCGAGAAGCGAAGCAGGCGTAATAGCGAGTCGTTGGCTATAGTTAGCGGACTGGTGTACTAACATGGAGAAAAATATGTCATTTCAATCCTGGGATACCCGTATCGACGACGACCTGGCCTTACTGAGCGAAACGCTGGAAGAGGTGTTACGTTCCTCGGGCGACCCTGCCGATCAGAAATATATTGAGCTAAAAGCCCGCGCCGAGCAGGCGCTGCATGAAGTGAAAAACCGCGTCAGCCATGCGTCTGATACCTACTACTACCGCGCTAAAAAAGCGGTGTACCGTGCCGATGATTACGTGCATGAAAAACCGTGGCAGGGCATTGGAGTAGGTGCTGCCGTAGGCCTGGTGCTGGGGCTGCTGTTGGCCCGTCGTTAAGCCGTTTAACCACTCCCTATACGTGGGTACTGATATTTCGTATGGTACCCCGTATAATACGAGGCTTTAACAGGGAGAGGTTCGCGTGAATTCGATTTTCCTCGCGCTGGAGCAACTGCGTACCCAGCTATCGCAAGCGTTACCCGCAGCACCCGGCATACGTCATTTCGACGTCTCTTTCCCGTTAAACGACGCCTTTGATCCCCTCGCCTGGCTGGGCGAGCAGCAGTGTTATCCGCAGTTTTACTGGCAGCAGCGTAACGGCGATGAAGAGCTGGCTGCGCTGGGAGCGGTTATCCCTTTTTCCTCTCTGGCGTTAGCCTCGCAGTTTTTGCGCGAGCAAAACGCAGCAGGTGATACCTGTATCTGCGGGCTGAACGCCTTTAATCCGGAGCAGAGCAGCCTCTTTTTACCGCGGCTGCTCTGGCGACGCACCGCCGGCAACGCCACGCTGCGCCTGCAGCTGTGGAGCGACCGCTCGCTTGAGGAGGATGCCCGCGCCGCGCTGGATTTTTTACAGCAGCTCCGTCCTGCGAGATCTATCCGTCCGCTGTCCGTTCAGGTTGAGCACGAAACCCATCAGCCGCAGCAGGCCGAATGGATGACGCTTATCCGCATGGCGACAGAGACCATCGCGCGCGGTGATTTTGAAAAAGTGGTTCTCGCCCGGGCAACCGATATTCAGGTTACACAGCGCGTTAACCCTGTCGCGCTGATGGCGGCCAGCCGCGCCCTGAATTTACACTGCTACCATTTCTGCATGGTATTCAACGCCAGCAACGCGTTTCTTGGCTCGACGCCCGAGCGTCTCTGGCGGCGGCGCGGCACGCTGCTGCGCACGGAAGCGCTGGCGGGCACCGTTGCCAGCCATACCGATGATAGCCAGGCGCAGCGTCTCGGCGAGTGGTTGCTTAACGACGATAAAAACCAGCGCGAAAATATGCTGGTCGTGGAAGATATCTGTCAGCGTCTTCAGCACTACACGCAGACGCTTGAGGTACTGCCCCCTCAGGTGGTGCGCCTGCGTAAAGTGCAGCATTTGCGCCGCTGTATCTGGACCGAGCTCAAACAGGCCGATGATGAGCAGTGTCTGCTCATGCTACAGCCGACCGCGGCCGTAGCCGGATTACCCCGACAGCCTGCGCGCGAGTTTATTCAGAAGGTTGAGCCCTTTAACCGCGAGTGGTACGCCGGTTCTGCCGGGTATTTATCGCCTGACCAGAGTGAATTTTGCGTGGCGTTGCGCTCCGCGCGCGTCCAGGATGACTCCCTGCGGCTCTATGCCGGTGCCGGCATTGTCAGCGGGTCTGACCCGGAACAGGAGTGGCAGGAGATCGAAAACAAAGCCGCCGGATTGCGCTCTCTGCTCCTAAGGGATTAATACTGAATCGCGCAATCCCGATTCATATCAAAATTCCAATTTTTTCTATTATTTATACTGTGTCGCATTCTTGATACCGGACAATCTCATGTCAGTAAGTTCTTTTAACCGACGCTGGGCGGCGGTGATCCTTGAAGCCCTGACGCGCCATGGCGTCAGGCACGTGTGTATTGCACCGGGCTCTCGCTCAACGCCGCTTACGCTGGCGGCCGCTGAAAACCGGGCGTTGATTCACCACACCCACTTTGATGAGCGTGGTCTCGGGCATCTCGCGCTGGGTCTGGCGAAGGTCAGCAAAGAACCCGTGGCGGTGATCGTCACTTCCGGTACCGCCGTGGCGAACCTCTATCCGGCTCTGATTGAAGCCGGGTTAACCGGTGAAAAACTGATCTTACTGACGGCCGACCGCCCCCCTGAGCTTATCGACTGCGGCGCCAATCAGGCCATCCGTCAGCCGGGGCTCTTTGCTTCGCATCCTTCGCAGACGATTTCGCTGCCCCGTCCCACCCAGGATATTCCGGCAAGCTGGCTGGTCTCCACCGTCGATCACGCTCTGGAGACGTTGCGCAGCGGGGCGTTGCACATTAACTGCCCGTTTGCCGAGCCGCTGTACGGTGAGCTGGACGATACGGGTCTTGACTGGCAGCAATCCCTTGGCGACTGGTGGGAGAGTGAAAAACCGTGGCTTCGCGAGCAGACGCACCTTGAGAGCGCGAAGCAGCGCGACTGGTTCTTCTGGCGGCAGAAGCGCGGCGTGGTGATTGCCGGGCGCATGAGCGCCGCCGAAGGCAAGCTGGTCGCCGAATGGGCGCAAACCCTGGGCTGGCCGCTGATAGGCGACGTGCTTTCCCAGACCGGTCAGCCGCTGCCGTGCGCCGACCTCTGGCTGGGTAATGCCAAAGCGGTCACCGAGCTGGCGCAGGCGCAGATTGTGGTTCAGCTTGGATCGAGTTTAACCGGCAAACGGTTACTGCAGTGGCAGGCCACCTGCACGCCGGAAGAGTACTGGCTGGTGGACGCGCTGGAAGGGCGGCTTGACCCGGCGCACCATCGCGGACGTCGTCTGGTCAGCCATATCGACGCCTGGCTGACGCTTCATCCGGCTGAAAAACGCAAGCCCTGGGCGGTGGCCATCCCGGACCTTTCGCGCCAGGCGTGGGAACTGACTAAAGCGCACTGTGAAGCGTTTAGCGAGGCCGGACTGGCGCACCGTATTCGCCAGTGCCTGCCTGAACAGGGGCAATTGTTTGTCGGCAACAGCCTGGTGGTGCGGCTGATTGACGCTTTTTCGAAGCTGCCCGCGGGCTACCCGGTGTACAGCAACCGTGGCGCCAGCGGTATCGACGGGCTGATCTCCACGGCGGCGGGCGTGCAGCGCGCCAGCGCGAAATCAACGCTGGCGATAGTGGGCGATCTCTCCGCGCTCTACGATCTCAACGCGCTGGCGCTGCTGCGTCAGGCGTCAGCCCCGTTTGTGCTGATTGTGGTCAACAACAACGGCGGGCAGATTTTCTCCCTGCTGCCTACGCCGCAGAGCGAGCGCGAGCGCTTCTATCTGATGCCGCAGAACGTGCAGTTCGAACACGCCGCGGCGATGTTCAGCCTGAAATATCATCGCCCGGAAAGCTGGGAACAGCTGGACGCGGCGTTAAGCAGCGCCTGGAAGCAGCCGGGTGCGACACTGATTGAGCTGGTGGTAAACGATGCTGACGGTGCGCAGACCCTGCAAAGCCTGCTGGCGCAGGTGAGCCAGCTGTGATCCTCTCGGGCGTGCAGCATGACGGAAAATCAGGCTATCCCTGGCTGGTCTTTTTGCACGGTTTTTCCGGAGATTGCCGCGAGTGGCAGGGTGTTGGTGAGCGACTCCGTGACTACCCCCGGCTGTATCTGGATCTGCCGGGGCACGGTGGATCCCGGAATCTGGGCGTCGCGGGCTTTGACGAGATGAGCGCGTTGCTCACCCGAACTCTGATTAGTTACAACATACTGAAATTCTGGCTCGTCGGGTACTCCCTCGGCGGCCGCATTGCGATGTTCCATGCCTGCCAGCAGCCAAAGGGGCTGTTGGGCCTGACGGTAGAAGGGGGACATCCGGGCCTGCAGGATGCCGATGTGCGACAGGCGCGGCTGGCATCCGACCGCCGCTGGGCAGCACGTTTTCGCAACGAACCGCTGGATAAGGTGTTCGCTGACTGGTACCAACAGCCCGTGTTTGCCTCCCTGACGGACGTCCAGCGCGACGCGCTGATTACCCTGCGCAGCCAGAACAACGGCGCGATGCTGGCGATGATGCTCGAGGCAACGTCGCTGGCCGTGCAGCCCGACCTGCGTACTGCCCTGAGCGCGCGCGATTTCTCTTTTGATTATCTCTATGGCGAACGTGATGAGAAGTTCGCGGCCCTTGCCGCGGAAGTGAACGCCGTTCGCCATGCAATTCCCAACGCCGGACACAACGCCCACCGGGAAAATCCCGATGCGGTTGCGGCAAGTCTGGCTCAGATACTGCGTCTTCGAATAAAGGACACTCTATGATCTACCCTGATGAACACATGCTTTACGCTCCGGTTGAATGGCAGGACTGCTCCGAAGGCTACACCGACATTCGTTACCACAAATCCACCGACGGCATTGCCAAAATCACCATCAACCGCCCGCAGGTGCGTAACGCCTTCCGTCCGCTGACCGTGAAAGAGATGATTCAGGCCCTGGCGGATGCGCGCTACGACGACAACATCGGCGTGATTGTCCTGACCGGCGAAGGCGAGAAAGCGTTCTGCTCCGGTGGCGATCAGAAAGTGCGCGGTGACTACGGCGGATACCAGGACGACGCGGGTACGCATCACCTGAACGTCCTCGATTTCCAGCGTCAGATCCGCACCTGTCCAAAACCGGTGGTGGCGATGGTGGCGGGCTACTCTATCGGCGGTGGCCACGTGCTGCACATGATGTGCGACCTGACCATTGCCGCCGAGAACGCCATCTTTGGCCAGACGGGCCCGAAAGTGGGATCTTTCGATGGCGGCTGGGGGGCCTCCTACATGGCGCGCATCGTCGGTCAGAAAAAAGCCCGCGAAATCTGGTTCCTGTGCCGTCAGTACAACGCGCAGGAAGCGTTGGATATGGGCCTGGTGAACACCGTGGTGCCGCTTGCCGAGCTCGAAAAAGAGACCGTGCGCTGGTGCCGTGAAATGCTGCAAAACAGCCCGATGGCGCTGCGCTGCCTGAAAGCGGCACTCAACGCCGACTGCGACGGTCAGGCGGGTCTGCAGGAGCTGGCGGGTAACGCCACCATGCTGTTCTACATGACCGAAGAGGGTCAGGAAGGGCGCAACGCGTTTAACGAAAAACGCCAGCCAAACTTCAGCAAATACAAACGGAATCCGTAATGCGTCGCGCGCAGGTTTACCGCTGGCAGATACCGATGGACGCGGGCGTGGTGCTGCGTGAACGGCGGTTAAAAACCCGTGACGGCTTCTTCGTGCATCTGCAGCAGGGCGAGCGGGAAGGCTGGGGCGAGATTTCGCCTCTGCCGGGCTTTAGCCTCGAGTCGCTGGATGACGCTCAGACGGCCTTGCTGGCGTGGGCGGACGCGTGGCGCGAGGGTGCGGATCCGGCGCTGCCGGAGGTGCCTTCCGCGGCTTTTGGTATCAGCTGCGCGCTGGCGGAGCTGGACGGCAGCCTGCCGGAAGCGGGGAATTACCGCGCGGCGCCGCTCTGCACGGGCGATCCGGACGAGCTGTTCGCGCTGCTCTCCGCCATGCCGGGCGAGAAGGTGGCGAAAATCAAAGTCGGGCTGTATGAAGCGGTGCGTGACGGCATGGTCGCCAACCTGCTGCTGGAGGCGATCCCCGATCTGCATCTGCGTCTGGACGCCAACCGCGCCTGGACCCCGCTTAAGGCGCAGCAGTTTGCGAAGTACGTCAATCCGGCGTACCGCAGCCGCATTGCCTTCCTCGAAGAGCCGTGCAAAACCCGCGAGGATTCGCGCGCGTTCGCCCGCGAAACGGGGATTGCCATCGCCTGGGATGAAAGCCTGCGCGAGGCCGATTTTGAATTTGCTGCCGAGCCCGGCGTCAGCGCGGTAGTGATTAAACCGACGCTGACCGGCAGCCTGGCGAAAGTGCGCGAGCAGGTCGCGGCGGCGCACGCCTTAGGGCTGACGGCGGTGATCAGCTCGTCAATTGAGTCCAGCCTTGGGCTAACCCAGCTGGCGCGCGTGGCCGCCTGGCTAACGCCGGATACGGTTCCTGGCCTCGACACGCTGAACCTGATGCAGGCTCAGCTTCTCCGCCCTTGGCCGGACAGCGCGCTGCCGTGCCTCGACGTCGCGGCGCTGGAGCCGTTGCGATGAGTTTTACCGACTGGCCGTGGCGACACTGGTGCGCGCTGTTTGCCGATAAACCGGCCCTGAGGCTGAACGACGAGGTGCTCAGCTGGCAACAGCTGTGCGCACGCATCGACAGCCTTGCGGCAGGCTTTCACCGGCAGGGCGTGGAGGAGGGCTGCGGCGTGCTGCTGCAGGCCCATAATCATCCGCAAACCCTGCTGGCGTGGCTGGCGCTGCTCCAGTGCGGGGCGCGTATTCTTCCCGCTAATCCGCAGCTGCCGCGTCCGCTGCTGGACGTGCTGCTCCCGCAGATGACGCTGCGCTTTGCGCTGGTGCTGGACGGCAGCTACGACGCTCTTCCTGCCCTGCGCATGCACGAGACAGCCGATGCGTATTGCGCTGCGTGGCAACCGGCGCGGCTGGCCTCCATGACGCTGACCTCCGGCTCCACCGGGCGGCCTAAGGCAGCGGTGCATACGTGCGAGGCGCATCTCGCCAGCGCGCGCGGCGTTTTGTCGCTGATGCCCTACGGTGAAGACGACGACTGGCTGCTCTCGCTACCGCTGTTTCACGTTTCCGGCCAGGGAATTTTATGGCGCTGGCTGCAGGCCGGCGCGCGGTTAACCGTACGCGAGAAACAGCCTCTTGAGCAGGCGTTGCGCGGCTGCACCCACGCCTCACTGGTGCCGACCCAGCTCTGGCGCTTGCTGAATGCGCACCAGCCTGTCGCACTGAAAGCGGTGCTGCTGGGCGGGGCGGCCATCCCTGTTGAATTGACCGAACAGGCGCGAGAGCAGGATATACGCACCTTCTGCGGCTACGGTCTGACCGAGTTTGCCTCTACCGTTTGTGCGAAAGAGGCGGACGGCGAGCCGGACGTGGGCTGTGCGCTGCCGGGCAGAGAGGTGCAGGTGGTTAACGGTGAAGTCTGGATCCGGGCGCAAAGCATGGCCTCAGGCTACTGGCGAGACGGCGAAATGATTCCGCTGACCAACGCGCAGGGTTGGTTCGCCACACGCGATCGCGGCGAATGGCATGACGGCCGTCTGACGATCCTCGGCCGCATGGACAACCTCTTTTTTAGCGGCGGAGAAGGGATCCAGCCGGAATCGCTGGAGCGCGTTATCGCCACGCACCCGCAGGTTAACCAGGTGTTTATCGTCCCGCTGGACGACGCTGAGTTCGGGCAACGTCCGGTGGCGGTGGTGGAGTGCGAACCGGGAACGGATATCACCTGCTTACCCGACTGGGTCAGGGATAAGGTCGCGCGTTTTGAGCAACCCGTCCGCTGGCTGCTGTTGCCGACTGAACTCAAAAATGGCGGCATCAAAGTCTCACGCCGCGCGCTGCAGCAGTGGGTGAACGCATCGCTGAAGGGATAATAGCCGTTTCAAATAGTTACAATCTACTGACCGGCCGCACGCAGAGTGCTTGATCCCCGGGAGACTCCGGTTAAAATCTCGCGGTTTTGGGACTTCTTTATAATAATTGTGCGGGATCACGACAATGAAAAAAGTGGCATCACTGGGCTTCGGCCTGATGGTTGTATCGGCGGCGGCGAACGCCATCAGCATTAACGGCTCGGCGGGTCAGGATTATACCCACCTGGGCTTTGGCATGGGTACCGAGACATCCGGTCTGGCGATGACCGGCGGCTGGACGCATAACGATGACGACGGCGACGCGGCCAGCCTCGGCCTGGGTCTCAACGTTCCTCTTGGCCCGTTCCTGGCCACCGTTGGCGGTAAAGGTATCTATACCAACCCAAATGACGGTGATGAAGGGTACGCGGCGGCAGTGGGCGGCGGCCTGCAGTGGAAAATTGGCGACAGCGTCGGCCTGTTTGGTGAGTACTACTATTCGCCGGACTCCCTCTCCAGCGGTATCGAAAGCTATGAAGAGGCCAACGCCGGTGCGCGCTGGACCATCATGCGTCCGATTACCATCGAAGCTGGCTATCGCTATCTGAACCTGGCCGGTAAAGACGGCAACCGTGACAACGCGCTGGCCGACGGCCCGTACGTGGGCGTTAGCGCAGGCTTCTAATCACTCCGGCGCGGCGTTCTGTCGCGCCAGTTTCTCTCTTCTCCACCCCGCGTTTGCGCTATAGTGTTTTGACCATATAAGCGGGAGAACATAATGATTAACGTGGAGATGTTATCCACCGGCGACGAAGTGCTGCATGGACAAATTATTGATACCAATGCTGCCTGGCTTGCCGATCTTTTCTTTGAGCAAGGATTACCGTTAACGCGCCGCAATACCGTAGGCGACAATCTTGAGTCGCTGGTCGCTATTCTGCGTGAGCGCAGCGAGCACTGCGACGTGCTGATTGTGAACGGCGGACTCGGCCCCACCGGCGACGATCTCAGCGCGCTGGCCGCCGCGACCGCAAAAGGCGAAGGGCTGGTGCTGCACGAGGCGTGGCTTTCGCAGATGGAGCGCTTTTTCTCCGAACGTGGCCGCGTCATGGCCCCAAGCAACCGCAAACAGGCTGAAATTCCCGCCAGTGCTGAACTGGTCGATAACCCGGTGGGTACCGCGTGCGGGTTTGCTATGCAGCTGAACCGCTGCCTGATGTTCTTTACGCCGGGTGTGCCCTCAGAATTTAAAGTGATGGTCGAGCAGCAGATCCTGCCGCGCCTTCGCGATCGTTTTACCCTGCCTGAACCGCCGCTGTGCCTGCGTCTGACCACCTTTGGCCGCTCGGAAAGCGATCTGGCCCAGAGCCTCGATCATCTTCCGCTGCCGCCAGGCGTGTCCATGGGCTATCGCTCCTCCATGCCGATCATTGAACTTAAGCTGACAGGCCCGGCCGAACAGAAAGAGGCGATGCTGGCCCTGTGGCCCGAGGTGCAGCGCGTGGCGGGCGAAAGCCTGATCTTTGAAGGGACGGAAGGGTTGCCCGCGCAGATTGCGACGCATCTGCAGGCGCGTCAGCTGAGCGTGACCTTAAGCGAGCAGTTCACCGGTGGCCTGCTGGCGCTGCAGCTGTCGCGCGTCAACGCGCCGCTGCTGGCCAGCGAAGTGGTGCCGTTCCAGCAGGAGACTCTCGCGCAAACCGCCCGCTGGGCGTCCGAGAGAAGGGTGAAGCATTTTGCCGGTCTGGCGTTGTTTGTCGGGGGGCTGGACGAGGAATACCTTAACTTCGCGCTGGCGACGCCGGAAGGCACCTGGGCGCTGCGGGTTAAAATGAGCATCACCCGCCATAGCCTGGCGGTGCGTCAGGAGGTTTGCGCGATGATGGCGTTGAACATGCTGCGCCGCTGGCTGAATGGCAAAGAGGTTGCCAGCGAGCACGGCTGGATCCATGTGGTCGAGTCGCTGTTCATCGAGTAAAACCTGTGCCGGGGCCTTTCGCCCCGGCACTGTTCAGCCCAGCGCCTTCGCCAGCAGGGTAATCGGATGTTCACAGCGCTTGCTGGTGGACATTTCAATCTGCCACTTGCAGGTTTCGCAGTCCGTTACCACGATATCCGCGCCGCTCTCTTCAATCTGACGGAACAGCGGGGCGCCAATTGCCTGTGACGTTTCGTAGTTTTCACGCTTAAAGCCGTAGGTCCCCGCAATCCCGCAGCAGCGCGAATCCAGCACCGTCAGCTCCAGGCCTGGAATAAGCCGCAGCAGCTCAAGCGTATAGAGCGACCAGCCCATTTTTTCCATGTGACACGGCGTGTGATAGACCACTTTCAGCGGTAATGTCCCCAGCGGCAACGTCTGCCCGCTATCCAGTTTGCGCCACAGGAAGCGTGTCGCCAGCTCGATGTGCTCGCGCAGGCCGGTGTTATCCACGTCCAGCAGATGCGGATACTCATCGCGAAGGGTGAAGGTACAGGTGGACGAGGTCGCCAGCACCGGAATACCTTTATCGACAATGGCTTCGCGCAGAGAGGTGACATTGCTTTGAGCCTGCCTGCGCGCTTTATCGGTAAACCCGTTGGCAATTAGCGGTACGCCGCAGCACTTCTCTTTGTTCAGTAACTGAACGCCCGTGCCCATGGCATTCAGCACCTTCAGCAGATCTTTACCCAGCTGCGGGTGGTTGTAGTTCACATAGCAGCCGTGGAAAAAGGCCACCTGGTCGGCGTACTGCGCCTGTTGCGCCGCGACGGATTTGTACCAGCGGCGGAAGGTGCCGTGAGAATATTTCGGCAGGCTGCGGTGATGGTCTATCTTCAGCGTGGCATCCAGCAGCTGACGCACCGGTTTGAGAGCGGTCGCGGCATTCACGATGGGGGCAAAGGGCGTCGAGACGCTGCCCATCAGATCGGTGTGGCTCAGGATCGCATCGCGCAGTGTCGGTTTTTGCGTGCTGTAGCGCGCCCGGGCGCGCTGAATGATATCGCCGATTTTCACATCCGACGGGCAGGCGACTTCGCAGCGTTTGCAGTTAATGCAGTATTTCAGCGCTTCATCGTACAGCTTGCCGTCCTTCAGGCGCAGGCGCTCGCCGTCCGGCCCGGCCTGCTTTGGTCCGGGATAGCGTGGGTTAACGCCGCTGACCGGGCAGACGGTGGTACACACCGTGCATTTGATGCAGCTTTCAAAACGGGTGTCGTTCATTGTTCAGCCTCCGTGCGCTGGCTAATCTGCTCTGCCACATACAGCGCCGTGACGGCGCAGACCCCGCCACCGCATCCCTGGGCAATGGGATCGTACCCGCCCAGCAGCGAGCCGATGGCAAAGAGATTCCTGACGGGTTTACCGGAAAGCTGCGGATGCAGCTGGTTATCGACAATCACGCCGAACTGTTGCCAGGGCTGCGGCGAGAAGAAATCACTCTGATACCAGTCCGCGCGTGAGGCATGCTGGCGAACATCCAGCCCCATAATGGCTTCCCGGATGCCCTCCCGGCTGCTCAGCAGTCCGTTGCTGAAGAAGCTGCCGCTTGCCAGCACCGTATAGCGGGCGCGAAGCGGAATATCGTCGTGGTTGCGCGTCCAGATTTCGCTCACCGCGCCGTCGGTCAGGGTGATTTTTTTCACCTCATCACCCGCCATCCACACGCCGCCCTGCGCGACAAACTGACGCTGGAGCTGGGTATGCAGGCGAATGCCGGGTACGGAAGGGGGCAGCGTTGGCAGCAGGCCGAGCGAGCAGGGCAGACGATCCGAGAGCCAGCGCCAGAGCCGGTTGTCACGTAAACCGAAGCAGGCGGGCATCAGCAGGGCATCGCAGGTTTCGCCGAGCGGCCTGAGCGCGTCATACAGCAGCGGCCATTTGTCCTCGTTATCAAGAAAACGGGCGATATTCACCGCGCGAAACTCGCTCGGGTTATCGCGCAGGACATCAAGCTCGGGCAGCTCTATCTCTGCCGTTTCCGCGTTAACGCCCTGGCGACAGAGCGACGCCGCTGCGAGATGGGGCTGGAAATCCAGAAAGCCGCTAATCCCTACCACCCGCACACGTCCCGCGCGAATGGGGGCAATGGGCACCTCCTCCGGGCTGAGCCACGCGGAACGCAGGGTGCCGAGCGGCGTAACGCGCTGGTGATTGAGCCGGGCGCTGCCCTGCAGACGCGCGCCGCAGTCCGCCAGCAGCGCTTCGGTTTCCAGCGCAAAGCGGTCAATATGCTGCGCGCCAATCAGGTGATACGGGTGCTCCGGCGGCAGCTTATCGCGGTACGCTTCGTCCACCAGATCCAGCGAGCCCGACGAGAAGTGCAGGGCGCTCTGGCCCCGGGTGATAATGGCGCAGCGCAGCCCCTGCTTCGTGAGTTTGATGCCGCAGAGCAGGCCTGCCAGCCCGCCGCCGACGATTACGGTATCAAATTTCATCGCGTTGCTCCTTCTCAAGACCGCAAAGCCCCTGGTAGACCCAGCGGGTAAATTCGCTTTCGCGCAGGGCATCGCCCCAGGCGACAGGCTGAATGCCTTTCCAGCGCTCGTTTAAAAACGCGCTGAGCTGATCGAGCGACTGGGTGGCGGTGGTGGTGTGAAAACGCTGCAGCAGACCGGCGGCACGACAGGCGCACAGCTCGCCCTGACAGGTGCCCATTCCGACGCGGGTGCGACGGCGAAGATCGAGCAGGCTGTTGACCGTCAGATTCTCCACCGCGTACTGCACCTCACCGGCGGTGACGGCTTCGCACTCGCACACCAGGCTGCGGCTCAGTCGTCCTTCACCGAGCCACTGTGGCGTTCTGTCGCCGTGGCGGTAAATAGCGGACCCGCGCAGCGGCGCGGGCAGGGAGATAATTTTTTGCAGCGTCTTCTCGGTGGACTGACGCGAGCCGGGCAGGGCTTGTTCTGCCGTTACGCACCGTTCGGTATTGCCCAGCTTGCGGCAGACGGCATCGGTCGCCCACTCGGCCATCAGGCGGTAGGTCATCAGCTTGCCGCCGGTGATGGTGATAAACCCGTCCATGCCGTCGCGTTCGGCGTGATCGAGCAGCACGATGCCCCGGCTGACGTTACGTCCGCTCGGGTCGTTGTCGCTGGCGACCAGCGGACGCACGCCCGCGTAGGCGCGCAGAATGCGCGTCTGCGCCATCACCGGCGCCAGTTTTTCCCCTTCGCGCAGCAGGATGTCCACCTCTTCAGCAGTGACGCGGTTGTAGTCAATCTCGCTGTAGTCCACGTGGGTTGAGGTCGTCCCGATTAACGAAATGGTATCTCCCGGCACGAGGATATCGGCGTCAGACGGTTTGCGGCAGCGGTTGATCACGTGGTTATTGATGCGGTGGTCGAGGATCAGCAGCGAGCCTTTCGCCGGGAACATGCGCACCGACAGGTCCGCGTATTCCGCAATCCGCTGCCCCCAGATCCCCGCCGCGTTGACCACAACGGCGGCATACAGCTCGCTGTGTTCGTTATATTGCGTATCAAGAATCCGCACGCCGCAGATACGATGGCCTTCGCGGATAAGCCCGGTCACTTCATGCCCGGTCAGGATATGCGCGCCATGCTCGCGGGCGTCCAGCATATTGGCGGCGGTCAGGCGGAACGGATCGACGGTGCCGTCAGGGACCTTCACCGCGCCGATAAGCGCCGGGTTAACCGACGGTTCCAGCCGCCGCGCCAGCGCCGGATCCAGGGCCTCAGCCTGAATGCCCGCGGCGCTGCAGGCGGTAATAAAGGTGTCCTGAAAGGCCAGGTCATCTTCGGGAAGGGTAATAAAGAGGCCGTCCGTCGGCTCAATGCAGTGGCGGGCGATACGCTTGAGGATCTGGTTTTCAGCAATACATTCGCGCGCGGATTCAGCGTCGGTGACCGCATACCGCGCGCCGCTGTGCAGCAGGCCGTGGTTACGCCCGGTTGCGCCCGTAGCGATATCATGGCGTTCCAGAAGCGTGACGCTCAGGCCGCGAAGGGCGCAATCGCGTGCGATCCCGGCGCCGGTTGCGCCACCGCCAATGATTATCACATCGCTGTAGCGAGGATCGTGAATGGTCATTGTTTACCCTCTATGTTCGTTTTTTATCATTTAGCCATATTAATTTTGTGGTTTGTTTGATTTCGAACATAAACGCGCGGAATTCGAAAGTGAAACGTGATTTCATGCGCTTTTTTGCGCATTCTGTCATATTTCTGTAACAATCTGTGCGTTGATTCACAGTAACAATCACCGTGATTTCTTAACATCCCCGCCTCTGGAATTCAGGTGCGAGCCACCTGCTCATTCATTTCAAGGCCACGGAGGCTGTTATGCTCAGTATCTTCAAACCTGCGCCCCACAGGGCGCGTCTGCCAGAGGCAGAAATAGATCCGCTCTATCGCCGTCTGCGTTGGCAAATCTTCCTGGGGATCTTCTTCGGGTACGCGGCGTACTACCTTGTACGTAAAAACTTCGCGCTCGCCATGCCGTATCTGGTGGAGCAGGGCTTTTCCCGCGGCGATCTGGGGTTCGCGCTGTCGGGGATCTCCATCGCCTACGGTTTTTCCAAATTCATCATGGGCTCCGTGTCGGATCGCTCGAATCCGCGCGTGTTCCTGCCCGCCGGTCTGATCCTGGCGGCCGCGGTGATGCTGTTCATGGGCTTTGTGCCGTGGGCAACCTCCAGCATTGCCATCATGTTCGTGCTGCTGTTCCTCTGCGGCTGGTTCCAGGGGATGGGGTGGCCGCCGTGCGGACGCACCATGGTGCACTGGTGGTCGCAGAAGGAGCGCGGCGGCATCGTGTCGGTGTGGAACTGTGCCCATAACGTGGGTGGCGGTATTCCGCCGCTGCTGTTCCTGCTGGGGATGGCCTGGTTCAACGACTGGCACGCTGCGCTGTATATGCCTGCCTTTGGCGCCATCGTGGTGGCGATTTTCGCTTTCGCGCTGATGCGTGATACGCCGCAGTCCTGCGGCCTGCCGCCGATTGAAGAGTACAAAAACGACTATCCGGATGATTACAGCAAGGAGCACGAAGAGGAGCTGACCGCAAAACAGATCTTCATGAAGTACGTCCTGCCGAACAAGCTGCTGTGGTACATCGCGGTGGCGAACGTGTTCGTTTACCTGCTGCGCTACGGCATCCTCGACTGGTCGCCAACCTACCTGAAAGAGGTGAAGCACTTCGCGCTGGATAAATCCTCCTGGGCGTACTTCCTGTATGAATACGCCGGGATCCCAGGCACGCTGCTTTGCGGCTGGATGTCGGACAAGGTGTTTAAGGGTAACCGCGGTGCGACGGGCGTGTTCTTTATGACCCTGGTGACCATCGCGACCGTTGTTTACTGGCTCAACCCGCCGGGCAACCCATCAGTAGACATGGCCTGCATGATCGTCATCGGCTTCCTGATTTATGGTCCGGTAATGCTGATCGGCCTGCATGCGCTGGAGCTGGCACCGAAAAAAGCGGCAGGCACGGCGGCAGGCTTTACCGGCCTGTTCGGTTACCTCGGCGGTTCGGTCGCGGCGAGCGCCATTGTGGGCTACACCGTTGACTTCTTCGGCTGGGACGGCGGCTTTATGGTGATGATCGGCGGTAGCGTGCTGGCGGTACTGCTGCTGATTGTTGTGATGATCGGTGAGAAACGTCACCACGCGGAAGTGCTGGCACGTCGTCAATAAGGAGCTTTACGATGAAATTAACTCAGTTAGCGACAGGCCTGCTGCTGGCGGGCCTGATGACAGGCTCCGCGCTGGCGGCGGATAAAATCGTTATTGCCCACCGTGGCGCGAGTGGCTATCTGCCGGAGCATACGCTGCCGGCGAAAGCGATGGCCTATGCGCAGGGCGCGGATTACCTCGAACAGGATCTGGTGATGACGAAGGACGACCAGCTGGTGGTCCTGCATGACCACTATCTGGACCGCGTGACGGACGTGGCGGAGCGTTTCCCGGACCGCGCGCGAAAAGATGGCCGCTACTACGCCATTGATTTCACCCTGGCGGAGATCCGTTCCCTGAAGTTTACCGAAGGCTTCGAGATTGAAAACGGCAAGAAGGTGCAGGTCTATCCGGGACGTTTCCCGATGGGCAAATCTGACTTCCGCATTCATACCTTCCAGGAAGAGATTGAGTTTGTTCAGGGGCTGAACCACTCAACCGGTAAAAATATCGGTATCTACCCGGAGATCAAAGCGCCGTGGTTCCATCATCAGGAAGGGAAAGACATTGCCGCGAAGACGCTGGAGGTGCTGAAGCAGTACGGCTACACCAGCAAGAAGGACAAAGTCTACCTGCAGTGTTTTGATGCCGCCGAGCTGAAGCGCATCAAAACCGAGCTGGAGCCGAAGATGGGCATGAACCTCAACCTGGTGCAGCTGATTGCCTACACTGACTGGAATGAAACTCAGGAGAAACAGCCGGACGGGAAGTGGGTGAACTACAACTACGACTGGATGTTTAAGCCGGGCGCGATGAAGCAGATTGCGCAGTACGCCGACGGCATCGGGCCGGATTATCACATGCTGGTGGCGGAGGGTTCAGCGCCGGGCCACGTGAAGCTGACGGCGATGGTGAAAGAGGCGCACGCCAGCAAGATGCAGGTGCATCCGTATACCGTGCGTGCAGACCAGCTGCCGCCGTATGCCACGGATGTGAATCAGCTTTATGAGGTGTTGTATAACCAGGCAGGCGTGGACGGACTGTTTACGGATTTCCCGGATAAAGCGGTTGAATTCATTCACCGGAAGTAGGTTTTGTAGGTCGGGTAAGGCGAAAGCCGCCACCCGACAATCAGGCTCTGCGGCCTGATGCCCTCACCCTAACCCTCTCCCACAGGGAGAGGGAATAAGGGCAATCACATCTCGATTTCGATATCGCCTTTTGCCCGGCAGCAGCAGGGCAAAATTTCCCCTTCGTTGATAAAGGCCAGCGGCTCGGTCAGCCAGTCTACCTGGCCTGCGACCAGACGGCAGCGGCAGGAGCCGCAGTAGCCGGAACGACACTGGTACTCTACTTCTACCTGATGCGCCTCAAGCGCCACCAGCAGAGAAGGGTGCTCCTCCCGACACAGTACCTCAGTGCCGGAAAGACTTAACGTGACGCGTGGCATCAGAGCTGGAAGTTGCTCAGGTCGTCGGTGTTGACTTCAGAATCAATCTGACCGACCAGATAAGAACTCACTTCCACTTCCTGCGGCGCGACCTGCACGTTATCGGACACCAGCCAGGTGTTGATCCACGGGATAGGGTTAGAGCGCGTCTGGAACGGCAGGTCGAGACCGACAGCCTGCATGCGGATGTTGGTGATGTACTCAACGTACTGGCACAGGATGTCTTTGTTCAGGCCAATCATGGAGCCGTCGCGGAACAGGTAATCTGCCCACTCTTTCTCCTGCTGAGCCGCCAGTACGAACAGGTCGTAGCACTCCTGTTTGCACTCTTCGGCGATTTCCGCCATCTCCGGATCGTCCGTACCGCTGCGCAGCAGGTTCAGCATGTGCTGGGTACCGGTGAGGTGCAGGGCTTCATCGCGGGCAATCAGACGGATAATCTTGGCGTTGCCTTCCATCAGCTTGCGCTCGGCAAAGGCGAAGGAGCAGGCGAAGCTCACGTAGAAGCGGATCGCTTCCAGCGCGTTGACGCTCATCAGGCACAGGTACAGCTGCTTTTTCAGCGCACGCAGGTTTACGGTGATGGTTTTACCGTTCACGTTGTGGGTGCCTTCGCCCAGCAGATGCCAGTAGCTGGTCATCTCGATCAGCTCGTCGTAGTAATGGGCAATGCCTTCCGCGCGCTTCTGGATCTGCTCGTTGGTGACGATATCGTCAAACACCACCGCCGGATCGTTCACGATGTTGCGGATGATGTGGGTGTAAGAGCGGGAGTGGATCGTCTCGGAGAACGCCCAGGTTTCCACCCAGGTTTCCAGCTCTGGAATGGAGATCAGCGGCAGCAGCGCCACGTTCGGGCTACGGCCCTGAATAGAGTCCAGCAGCGTCTGGTACTTCAGGTTGCTGATGAAGATATGCTTTTCGTGATCCGGCAGCGACTGGTAGTCAATACGGTCGCGGGAGACATCCACTTCTTCCGGGCGCCAGAAGAAGGAGAGTTGCTTTTCAATCAGCTTTTCGAAGATGTCATATTTTTGCTGATCGTAGCGTGCCACGTTGACCGGCTGGCCGAAGAACATCGGCTCTTTGAGCTGGTCGTTTTTCGTCTGTGAAAAGGTGGTATATGCCATGAGTGTGTCCTAAAAACGTAGGCCGGGTAAGCGTAGCGCCACCCGGCATTTACATTAGATCTTACATGCGCCGCTTTCGCAGCCATCGTCCTGAATTGACGGAACCAGGTCGTCCTGCGCGTCTTCCGCACCGTCACGGGTGTTGTGATAGTACAGCGTTTTCACGCCAAACTTGTAGGCGGTGAGCAGGTCTTTCAGCAATTGCTGCATCGGAACCTTGCCTGACGGGAAGCGCGTCGGGTCATAGTTGGTATTGGCAGAGATCGACTGGTCGATAAACTTCTGCATGATACCCACCAGCTGCAGGTAGCCGTCGTTGTTTGGCATTTCCCACAGCAGCTCGTAGTTGTTGCCCAGCGTTTCGTAGTCCGGTACGACCTGACGCAGCACGCCGTCTTTCGACGCTTTGATGCTGACGTGGCCGCGCGGCGGTTCGATACCGTTGGTGGCGTTAGAGATCTGCGAAGAGGTCTCGGACGGCATCAGAGCTGAGAGCGTGGAGTTACGCAGGCCGTGCGTTTTAATGGACTCGCGCAGGCCTTCCCAGTCGAGATGCAGCGGCTCGCTGACGATCGCATCCAGGTCTTTTTTGTAGGTGTCGATCGGCAGAATGCCTTTCGCATAGGTGGTTTCGTTGAACCACGGGCACGCGCCTTGCTCTTTCGCCAGCTCGTTAGAGGCTTTCATCAGGTAGTACTGAATGGCTTCAAACGTCTGGTGCGTCAGGTTGTTAGCGCTGCCGTCGGAGTAACGCTTGCCGTTTTTCGCCAGCCAGTAGGCGAAGTTGATCACGCCGATACCCAGGGTACGGCGGCCCATCGCACCGCGTTTCGCTGCCGGGATTGGGTAATCCTGGTAGTCCAGCAGGGCGTCGAGGGCACGAACCGCCAGCACGGCCAGCTCTTCCAGCTCGTCCAGGCTTTTAATCGCGCCCAGGTTGAACGCGGAGAGCGTACACAGCGCGATTTCGCCGTTTTCGTCGTTCACGTCTTCCAGCGGTTTGGTCGGCAGAGCGATCTCCAGGCACAGGTTAGACTGGCGCACTGGTGCAACAACCGGGTCAAACGGGCTGTGGGTGTTGCAGTGGTCAACGTTCTGGATGTAGATACGGCCGGTAGAGGCACGTTCCTGCATCATCAGGGAGAACAGGTCTACCGCCTTCACGCGCTGCTTGCGGATGCTGTCGTCTTTTTCATATTTGGTGTACAGACGCTCGAACTCGTCCTGATCGGCGAAGAACGCGTCATACAGGCCTGGAACGTCGGACGGGCTGAACAGGGTGATGTCTTCACCTTTCAGCAGACGGGTGTACATCAGCTTGTTGATCTGCACGCCGTAGTCCATGTGACGCACGCGGTTGCCTTCGACACCACGGTTGTTTTTCAGAACCAGCAGGCTCTCCACTTCCAGGTGCCACATCGGGTAGAACAGGGTCGCAGCACCGCCGCGCACGCCGCCCTGAGAGCAGGATTTTACTGCCGTCTGGAAGTGCTTATAGAACGGGATACAGCCGGTGTGGAACGCTTCACCGCCGCGAATCGGGCTGCCCAGCGCACGGATGCGGCCGGCGTTGATGCCGATACCGGCACGCTGGGAAACGTATTTCACAATGGCGCTGGAGGTAGCGTTGATGGAATCCAGGCTGTCACCACACTCGATCAGGACGCAGGAGCTGAACTGACGGGTAGGGGTGCGCACGCCAGACATGATTGGCGTCGGCAGAGAGATTTTGAACGTCGATACCGCATCGTAGAAACGCTTCACGTAATCCAGACGGGTATCACGCGGGTAGTTAGAGAACAGGCAGGCGGCCACCAGAATGTAGAGGAACTGGGCGCTTTCGTAGATCTCACCGGTTACACGGTTCTGGACCAGGTATTTGCCTTCGAGCTGCTTCACCGCCGCGTAGGAGAAGTTCATGTCGCGCCAGTGATCGATAAACCCGTTCATCTGCTCGAACTCTTCTTCCGTATAGTCTTCCAGCAGATGCGTGTCGTATTTGCCCAGCTCAACCATTTTCACCACGTGATCGTAAAGCTTCGGCGGCTCAAACTGGCCGTAGGCTTTTTTACGCAGGTGGAAAATCGCCAGACGTGCAGCGAGGTACTGATAATCCGGTGCTTCGCGGGAGATGAGGTCTGCCGCCGCTTTGATGATGGTTTCGTGGATATCAGACGTTTTGATGCCGTCGTAGAACTGAATATGAGAACGCAGTTCAACCTGGGAGATAGATACGTTGTTCAGTCCTTCTGCTGCCCAGTCGAGAACTCGATGGATTTTGTCCAGATTGATACGCTCGGTAGTACCGTCGCGCTTTGTCACCAGCAGACTCTGATTCATGTGGGTTTTACCTGTCCGTGAAATAAAAAATATCCCCCGCTTATCCACAGATCCGTCTTGTGACTAACTCTGTGGATAAATACTACATATAGGGGGTTTGCGATAAGAAAAACGCTATATGGTGAGTATTCTAGTATCGAATCTTTTCAGCACAAGGGTTGATTTTGACGTTAAATTGAGGTTGTGAAAGGGTAAAAAAGGCTAAGTCCTCGTACCGTAAGGCCTGGAAGACATGTCAATAATTAAGAAAAAAAATTCAAAATTTGATCGAGTGCTGATTTCTTCAACGAGAGGTCAGAATTGCGCAACATGATGTCGCGCAATCTTTATAAGAATAACGAATGACGTTAGTCGTTTTTGGCGGTTGTGTGCAACATATAGTTAACATCAACGCCCGGTGCGAGTTTGAATTTATTGGTCAGCGGATTGTAGTGCAGGCCGATGATGTGCTGCTCTTTGAGCCACGTCTGATCAACCCAGCTTAACAGCTCTGCAGGCTTTATGAATTTCTTCACGTCGTGGGTCCCTTTCGGCACCATGCGCAGCACATACTCCGCGCCGACAACGGCCATCAGCCAGGCTTTAGCGTTGCGGTTGAGGGTTGAGAAGAAGACCTGGCCGCCCGGTTTTACCAGTTTTGCACAGGCGTGCACCACCGACTGCGGATCGGGAACGTGCTCCAGCATCTCCATGCAGGTCACCACATAGTACTGATGGGCGTGTTTTGCCGCGTGCTCTTCTACGGTTTCCTGCACGTATTCCACCTGTATACCGGACTCCAGCGCATGAAGGCGGGCCACCTGCAGCGGTTCAAAGCCCATATCCAGGCCCGTAACATTCGCCCCTTCGCGCGCCATGCTTTCCGCCAGGATACCGCCGCCGCAGCCGACGTCGAGCACTTTCTTACCGAACAGACCGCCGGAACGCTCCGCGATATAGCCCAGACGCAGCGGGTTAATACGGTGCAGCGGTTTGAACTCACCTTCGAGATCCCACCAGCGGGACGCCACCGCTTCAAATTTGGCAATCTCTTCGTGGTCAACGTTGTGAACCACCGGGGATTTTTCGGCATTCATGGGCGCTTTTACTCCTTATTTAGCAAGACGAATGAGTATATCAGGCAATCCCCGTGAATAAAGCGTATAGGTTTACCTCAATCACCTCGGCTGTGTTATAATTTGCGACCTTTGAATCCGGGATACAGTAGAGGGATAGCGGTTAGATGAGCGACCTTGCGAGAGAAATTACACCGGTTAACATCGAGGAAGAGCTGAAGAGCTCCTATCTGGACTATGCGATGTCGGTCATTGTTGGCCGTGCGCTGCCGGACGTCCGCGATGGCCTTAAGCCGGTACACCGTCGCGTACTATACGCCATGAACGTATTGGGCAATGACTGGAATAAAGCCTATAAAAAATCTGCCCGCGTCGTCGGTGACGTCATCGGTAAATATCACCCGCATGGTGATACCGCCGTTTATGACACCATCGTTCGTATGGCGCAGCCATTCTCCTTGCGCTACATGCTGGTAGATGGCCAGGGTAACTTTGGTTCAGTCGACGGCGACTCCGCTGCGGCGATGCGTTATACGGAAATCCGTATGTCGAAAATCGCTCATGAGCTGATGGCCGACCTGGAAAAAGAGACCGTTGATTTCGTCGATAACTACGACGGCACCGAGCGCATCCCAGATGTGATGCCCACCAAGATCCCGAACCTGTTGGTTAACGGTTCGTCCGGTATCGCGGTCGGTATGGCAACCAACATTCCGCCGCACAATATCACCGAGGTGATCAACGGCTGCCTGGCCTATATCGACGATGAAGACATCAGCATTGAAGGGCTGATGGAACACATCCCGGGCCCGGACTTCCCGACGGCGGCGATCATCAACGGTCGTCGTGGTATTGAAGAAGCGTACCGCACCGGTCGCGGCAAGATTTACATCCGTGCCCGCGCCGAAGTGGAAGCGGACGCTAAAACCGGCCGTGAAACCATCATTGTTCACGAGATCCCGTATCAGGTGAACAAAGCGCGTCTGATTGAAAAAATCGCCGAGCTGGTAAAAGAAAAACGCGTTGAAGGCATCAGCGCGCTGCGTGACGAGTCTGACAAAGACGGTATGCGCATCGTGATTGAGATTAAACGCGACGCGGTGGGTGAGGTTGTGCTGAACAACCTGTACTCCCAGACTCAGCTTCAGGTCTCCTTCGGTATCAACATGGTTGCACTGCACCATGGTCAGCCGAAGATCATGAACCTGAAAGAGATCCTGAGCGCGTTCGTGCGTCACCGCCGTGAAGTGGTGACCCGCCGTACCATCTTCGAACTGCGCAAAGCGCGCGACCGTGCGCACATCCTTGAAGCGCTGGCGGTTGCGCTGGCCAACATCGACCCGATCATCGAACTGATCCGTCGTGCACCAACCCCGGCGGAAGCGAAAGCTGCCCTGATTTCCCGTCCGTGGGATCTGGGTAACGTCGCCGCGATGCTGGAACGTGCGGGCGATGACGCGGCGCGTCCTGAGTGGCTGGAACCTGAATTCGGCGTGCGTGACGGTCAGTATTACCTGACTGAACAGCAGGCCCAGGCGATTCTGGATCTGCGTCTGCAGAAACTGACCGGCCTTGAGCATGAAAAACTGCTCGACGAATACAAAGAGCTGCTGGAACAGATTGCTGAGCTGCTGCACATCCTGGGCAGCGCAGAGCGTCTGATGGAAGTGATCCGTGAAGAGCTGGAACTGGTCCGCGATCAGTTCGGCGACGAGCGCCGCACCGAAATCACCGCGAACAGCTCTGATATCAACATTGAAGATCTGATCAACCGCGAAGACGTGGTGGTCACCCTGTCTCACCAGGGCTATGTGAAGTATCAGCCGCTGACCGACTACGAAGCACAGCGTCGTGGCGGTAAAGGCAAGTCTGCGGCACGTATTAAAGAAGAAGACTTTATTGACCGCCTGCTGGTGGCTAACACCCATGACACGATCCTCTGCTTCTCCAGCCGCGGTCGTCTGTACTGGATGAAAGTCTATCAGCTGCCGGAAGCGAGCCGTGGCGCACGTGGTCGTCCAATCGTTAACCTGCTGCCGCTGGAAGCGGACGAACGTATCACCGCCATCCTGCCGGTACGCGAGTACGAAGAGGGCGTGAACGTCTTTATGGCGACCGCCAGCGGTACCGTGAAGAAAACCGCGCTGACCGAGTTCAGTCGTCCGCGTTCTGCCGGTATTATCGCCGTGAACCTGAACGAAGGCGACGAGCTGATCGGTGTGGATCTGACCTCCGGTTCTGATGAAGTGATGCTGTTCTCTGCGGCCGGTAAAGTGGTGCGCTTTAAAGAGAACGCCGTCCGTGCGATGGGTCGTACCGCGACGGGCGTGCGTGGTATCAAGCTGGCTGGCGAAGACAGCGTGGTTTCTCTGATTATTCCGCGCGGTGAAGGGGCTATCCTGACCGTAACGCAGAATGGTTACGGTAAACGTACGGCGGAAGGGGAATACCCAACCAAGTCTCGCGGCACGCAGGGCGTTATCTCTATCAAAGTTACCGAGCGCAACGGTTCCGTTGTGGGCGCGGTGCAGGTGGACGATGCGGACCAGATCATGATGATCACCGATGCCGGTACGCTGGTGCGTACCCGCGTGTCTGAGATCAGCGTGGTAGGGCGTAATACCCAGGGCGTAATCCTCATCCGTACAGCGGAAGATGAGAACGTGGTGGGTCTGCAGCGTGTTGCTGAGCCGGTGGATGAGGAAGAGCTCGATTCCATCGACGGTAGCGTTGCGGAAGGCGATGATGATATCGCGCCGGAAGTCGACACTGACGATGACGCAGCGGATGACGCTGACGAGTAATGTCTTCTGATGCAAAAAAGGGCCGGATTCCGGCCCTTTTCTTTTGCACAAGCAGATAAGTCAACGTTGCGACCTGGCGCGTTTACCGCTACCTTAACCACATTCTTTTGACCCCGACGGCGGAGCCTCGCCCCCTTGAAATACCTCGTCTCCTTTCGTACTACGCTGAAAGTCTCTCGCTATCTGTTTCGGGCGCTGGCGCTCTTGCTTTGGCTGCTGGTGGCCCTGTTCTCGGTGTTTTACATCGTTAACGCGCTGCACCAGAAAGAAGCGGAGATCCGCCAGGAGTTTAACTTAAGCTCCGACCAGGCCCAGCGTTACATTCAGCGAACGTCTGACGTGATGAAGGAGCTGAAGTATATTGCCGAAAATCGTCTGACGGCGGAAAACGGCATCCTTGCGCTTCGCGGGCGTGATGACAAAACCGAAGTTCCGGACTTCCAGCCGCTGTTCCCGGACTCCGATTGCTCCACCATGAGCAATTCCTGGCGCGGGTCGCTGGAGTCCCTTGCCTGGTTTATGCGCTACTGGCGCGACAATTTCTCCGCCGCCTATGACCTGAACCGCGTCTTTCTGATTGGCAGCGAGAATCTCTGCATGGCTGACTTTGGCCTGCGCGACGTGCCCGTTGAGCGTGACGATGCGCTGAAAAGCCTGCATGAACGTATTGTCAAATACCGCAATGCGCCGCAGGACGAGCGCGGCAATAACATCTTCTGGGTGAGCCAGGGCCCGCGTCCGGGCGTAGGCTATTTCTACGCCCTGACGCCGGTGTATCTCGGTAATCGCCTGCAGGCGCTGCTGGGGATTGAGCAGACCATTCGCATGGAAAACTTCTTCACCCCGGGCAGCCTGCCCATGGGGGTGACCATTCTGGATGAAAACGGTCATCAGCTGATCTCGCTTGCCGGGCCGGATAACCGGCTTAACGTCGAACCCCACTGGATGCAGGAGCGGTCGTGGTTTGGCTATACCTCGGGTTTCCGCGAGCTGGTGCTGAAGAAGAGCCTGCCGCCTTCCTCGCTGAGTATCGTCTATTCGCTGCCGGTGGATATGGTGCTTGAGCGGATACGCATTCTCATCATGAATGCCATTCTGCTGAACCTGATCGCGGGTGGGGCGCTGTTCACCCTGGCGCGCATGTATGAGCGGAAAATCTTTATTCCCGCCGAGAGCGACGCCCAGCGGCTGGAGGAACACGAGCAGTTTAACCGGAAGATTGTCGCTTCGGCGCCGGTGGGGATCTGTATTCTGCGTACCCAGGACGGGACCAACATCCTGAGTAACGAACTGGCGCATAACTACCTGAATATGCTGACGCATGAGGACCGGCAAAGGCTGACGCAGATTATCTGCGGTCAGCAGGTTAACTTTGTCGACGTGCTTACCAGCACGCACACCAACCTGCAGATTAGCTTTGTCCATTCCCGCTATCGCAATGAAAACGTGGCGATTTGCGTGCTGGTGGATGTCTCCGCGCGCGTGAAAATGGAAGAGTCGTTGCAGGAGATGGCGCAGGCGGCAGAGCAGGCCAGCCAGTCGAAATCCATGTTCCTTGCGACCGTCAGCCACGAGCTGCGAACGCCGCTGTACGGGATCATCGGTAACCTCGACCTGCTGCAGACGAAAGAGCTGCCGAAAGGGGTCGACAGGCTGGTGACGGCGATGAACAACTCCTCCAGCCTGCTGCTGAAAATCATCAGCGATATTCTCGACTTCTCTAAAATTGAGTCTGAGCAGCTGAAAATCGAGCCGCGGGAGTTCTCGCCGCGCGAGGTCATGAACCATATCAGCGCCAACTATCTGCCACTGGTCGTGCGTAAACAGCTGGGGCTCTACTGCTTTATTGAGCCGGATGTGCCGCTGACGCTGCACGGCGATCCGATGCGCCTGCAGCAGGTCATCTCTAACCTGCTCAGCAACGCCATTAAATTCACCGATACCGGCTGTATTGTGCTGCACGTCTGTCGGGCGGGGGATTACCTGAGCATTCGCGTGCGCGACACGGGCGTCGGCATCCCGGCGAAAGAAGTGGTTCGTCTGTTCGATCCGTTCTTCCAGGTCGGTACCGGCGTGCAGCGTAACTTCCAGGGAACCGGACTGGGGCTGGCGATTTGTGAGAAGCTCGTCAGCATGATGGACGGTGATATCTCGGTGGATACCGAGCCCGGCATGGGCAGCCAGTTCACCATCCGCATTCCGCTCTATTCGGCGCAGTATCCGGCAAAATCCACGGTAGACGGGCTGAGCGATAAGCGCTGCTGGCTGGCGGTGCATAACGCCTCGCTGAATGACTACCTGACGGCGCTGCTTGCCCACAGCGGCGTGAGGGTGTGCCGCTATGAAGGTCAAACGCCGGACGTGGACGATGTGCTGATCGCCGACGAGATGCCGGATCAGCCGTGGCAGGGAAGAGGGTCGGTGCTCTTCTGTCGTCGCCACATCGGCATTCCTGTCGAGCGTGCGCCTGGGGAATGGGTACACAGTGTCGCCACCCCGCACGAGCTGTTGAGCCTGCTGGCGCGCATCTACAAAGTGGAGCTGGAAGAGCGCGACGGCGCGGGCGGATTGCCGTCACCCGAGTCTCTGGCGTCAGTGAATGACGATATGATGATTCTGGTGGTGGACGACCATCCGATTAACCGCCGCCTGTTGGCTGACCAGCTTGGATCGCTGGGCTACCAGTGCAAAACGGCCAATGACGGTGTGGATGCGCTGAACGTGCTGAGTAAAAATCATATTGATATCGTACTTAGCGACGTCAACATGCCAAACATGGACGGCTACCGTCTGACGCAGCGCATCCGACAGTTGGGCCTGACGCTGCCGGTGGTGGGCGTAACGGCGAACGCGCTGGCGGAAGAGAAGCAGCGCTGTCTGGAGTCAGGCATGGACAGCTGTCTGTCGAAACCGGTGACGCTGGACGTGCTGAAGCAGACATTGTCGATTTACGCGGAGCGCGTGAGAAAAACAAGAATATAAAAAAGGCCCGCAAGGGCCTTTTAAGCTTTTCACCCTCTCCCGGTGGGTGAGGGCATCAGGCCGCACACCCGTTGAGATCAATCCTTGTCCGTTGCGCTCAGCGTGACGGAGGAGAGATAGTTCAGCAGTGCAATATCGTTGTCCACGCCCAGTTTCATCATCGCTGATTTCTTCTGGCTGCTGATGGTTTTAATGCTGCGGTTTAACTTCTTGGCGATCTCGGTCACCAGGAAACCTTCGGCGAACAGGCGCAGAACTTCACTCTCTTTCGGCGACAGGCGTTTGTCACCGTAGCCACCCGCGCTGATTTTTTCCAGCAGACGAGAGACGCTCTCAGGCGTGAACTTCTTGCCTTTCTGCAGCGCAGCAAGCGCTTTTGGCAGATCGGTCGGTGCGCCCTGTTTCAGCACAATCCCTTCGATGTCCAGATCCAGTACCGCGCTCAGGATCGCCGGGTTGTTGTTCATGGTCAGAACAATGATCGAGATATCCGGGAAGTGGCGTTTAATATATTTGATGAGCGTGATCCCATCACCGTACTTGTCTCCAGGCATGGAGAGATCGGTAATGAGCACGTGTGCATCAAGCTTTGGGAGGTTATTGATCAGTGCTGTAGAGTCTTCAAATTCACCGACTACATTCACCCACTCGATCTGTTCAAGTGATTTGCGAATACCGAACAGTACAATCGGATGGTCATCGGCAATAATTACGTTCATATTGTTCATGTATAAGGCTACCTTGCTACAGCAAGCTTTTGACGTAGGCGTCAATGTCGCTGATGTATTTTTCAATGCCAGAGGCATCTTTCTCACGAATTAGATGTTCCAGCGTTTCACATAACTGCTTGCCGGGAACCAGATTAAGCATGGCAAACACCCCTTTAAGCCGGTGTGCTGTCTGTGCCAGCGCTGCAAAATCATTCGCAGCGGACTCAGTATACAACCGCTTAACATCATCTGGTACTGTATCAACAAAGAGTGAATAGTATCCGCTGGCGTGAAGCTCGGCATTTTCATTGCCGCCTAACGGGGATTCCGCTATCTCTTCCTGCGCCAGCTGCTCTTCTATTAGTTGTAGTACAGCTTCCTGCATTGCATTGCTTATATTAAAGTTGACGCGCAGCTGGCCAGGGCCGATTTTCCGCACGCCTGACTCATCATCGCTTAAAAGCAAGCCGGAGGCAGTAAGATTAGACGGATTATCAGTTAAAAACAGATCAAATTCTTGACTTGCAAGTCTTTCATCCGGCGTGATGCAGGCCGCACCCCAGTTTTCTAACTGGCGAACGACAATATTGCGGATCTCGTTCGAGGTCACATCGACCATCACCACAACATCATCCAGCAGACGTTCTTCATCTTCTTCCTGCGGATTGGCCGCCATTTTCACGTGCAGAGAATAACGGGTGCCGAGGGATTCACGGGCTTTGATATTCAGATGGCCGCCGAGCTTACGCGCCAGCTGGTCGCACAGCCAGAAGGTCAGGGCATTGGCCTTGCCGTAGCGATCGCTTTGCGTGTCATTCAGGAACGGGAAGTGCAGATTATCAATTTCACTCGTGGTGACGCCTTCCCCGGTGTCCAGGATGCGGAACGTTAGGCGGTCTTCTGCTGACTCCTCAGTGCCAACTTCGAGGGTGATCTTGCCAATCTGCGTGGTGGTCACAGCGTACTGAATAATCATCAGCAGAATGCGCCGCAGCGCTTCACGATCGCCGTGGCGTTCGTCATTCGCAGGGAGATTGTTATTGATCAGCAGCTGCAACCCTTTGCGCTTAATGACGGGCAGCACTTCCGGCACCACTTCATCGATCAGTTCCTGAATGGAGAAGAGGGTTGGCGTACCCTTCCAGAAATCATTCTCCAGCATGTTCGCCAGCTGGATCTCATCGACCATTCTGACCAGCGAATCGGCCTGGCAGGCAAGCTGGTGGCTTTCAGCGGTGTTTAACGCCGCCGCCTGGGTTGCCAGCGTTTTTAACGGCTGCTTGAAGGCATCGCCAATGTTCTGCATGAATGCGGCGCGCCCCTGCTGGTTTTTCTCATACAGTCTTTGTGCCTGCTTGAGCTTTTTATTGACCAGCACTTCGCGATCCTGGTCGCGAATAATGAAGATTTGCGTGCGGGGAGCCACCTGGCTGCGGAACTGACGGATTTCGTACAGTTCATTGTTGATGGTGGCCTGAATCACTCCCTGATGCTGATCCGCCATGGTGGTGATGTTCTGCAGGTTAAGATGCGGCAGCAGATGGTCGGCAATTTTGTTGCTCATCACCGTACGATTCGCCTCCTGGTCGTGAACTAAGACCCCAAGCGGCAGCACGGAAACAATCTCTTCATTCAATGCACGCAATACGCGCAGCTCATTGCTGGTGCCGGCCGGCACCGCAGAGGCGTCGCTCTGACGCCCCGTCTGGAAACGGAAGGTGCTGTAGCCAAACAGCGCCAGCGCCAGCAGACCGATATTTAACAGCAGAGGCAGCAGGATATTTTGCAGGGTATCGAGCAACAGCGTGCCAAACGGCACCTGCCACACCAGACGCATACCGGTCGAATTCAGCGATGAGGCAATTTCGATTTTCGAGCCGTTAAAGGAGATCGATACGCTCTCTGCGGCCTCTTTGTCAGACGCCGCCCGCATGTTCTGGGTGCTGCTGTCGGGCTCCAGACGGAAGCTGTCGAGCGGCATGTCCGGTGGGATTAAATCATTAATCGGTAAATCGAAGGCCACCACCGTCGCCAGGTGTCCTGGCTGGTTGAACGTAGTGCGCAGGGTAAAATAATGACCGTTTTGCCAGGCCAGACGACGCAGGGAAGAGAAGCTCTCACGTTCATCGAGGGCATTCGCCTGCTGCAGCATCTCTGCCCGGCGGGAATCGACGATGCTGCCCACGGTGGTCTCTTTAAACCCGGAAGAGAGATCTTTTAACGGCAGCGTGGAGATCAGGATCATGCTGTTGTCCTGACCGTTCAGATAGTACATCGACCATGGCACCGTTTCGGCACCCCAGAGGGTATCCAGATAGGTCGAAATACGCTGCGTCATCTCAAGCGTCGCGCTGTCGTGAGAGCCAAAAATAAGCGCCTCGGTCTTACGCTGCGGTTTTTCGAGATAGTAGACATCCTGCTTAAGCCGTGTCTCCTGAAGTCCATCTCCGGACGAGGAGGCCGGGGCGGCCGCGATATTGTCGTAAATCTGCCAGGTGGCGTAGCGCCAGGTATCGATGCGCTTATGCACGGCGTGGGTGATATCGACGACCTGATAGCTCTTATCCTTCAGCCAGGCGTTAACCGCGCTTTGTACCATCACCCCCATGGTCACTAACAGCACAACGATCAGAAGAAGAAAGAAACGGGTGATGCTCCCGGGAAGGAGGGAAAATTTGCTCGGGGCGGTAGTTTCAGTCTGACTCATTGATATCTTTAACCCGTCATGGTCATGCTCTGTGGCGATAGGGCAGTATAAAGGGTAATAACTGAATTTCCAGCGCCACTGCCCGGGAAGAGTCGACTTTTTCAACGGACAATATCGGCGGCAGGTGGCGCACTAAACATGTACAAACACGCCGTGCGCGTACAAATAATAAGTGCGCTTAGCCAGCAAATAGCACGAATTAACAAGAAATTAAGTTTTACATCAATATTTCGCCAGCGAAGGATAGCGGTGAGGATTTAGTTAATAGTCGTTACAGTTTCGGTGCGGTAGCACAAAAAATCAAAAGTTACGTAAAGAAAGGTAAAAAAAAACCGAATGCGAAGCATTCGGCTCAATTAGGGATAAACAGACATTCAAAACTGAATGACGGTAATAAATAAAGTTAATGATGATAGCGAGAGATATTTTAGAGATTAGGCGCGATCTTGTTTTGTCATTCAGTGCTGTAACGATTTTTATTATAAGTAGTTGATTTTTATGTGTGTTATTTTTCTTTTGATTATAAGTGCTAAATTTCTAAGCTATTTGTGCTTTGTAAAAGTTCCTTGATATTTACATTTTGAAACATGTTCATGGATAAATGAAACATCTTCAAAGTTTTCGTATCATATTCGCATTGGATTATTCTGTGATTTTGCGGAGAATGAAATTGCCGACTGGTTAATGAGGGTTAACCAGTAAGCAGTGGCAATTATAAGGCATATAACAGAGGGTTAATAAAATGAAAGTTAAAGTACTGTCCCTCCTGGTACCAGCACTCCTGGTGGCAGGCGCAGCAAATGCGGCCGAAATTTATAACAAAGATGGCAACAAATTAGATCTGTACGGTAAAGTTGATGGTCTGCACTATTTCTCTGACGACAAGGGTAATGACGGCGACAAGACCTACATGCGTCTTGGCTTCAAAGGCGAAACTCAGGTTAACGATCAGCTGACCGGTTACGGCCAGTGGGAATACCAGATTCAGGGCAACACCACTGAAGGTGACAATCAGTCATGGACGCGTGTGGCGTTTGCGGGTCTGAAATTCGCTGAGGCGGGTTCTTTCGATTACGGTCGTAACTACGGCGTAATCTACGACGTAACTTCCTGGACTGACGTTCTGCCAGAATTTGGCGGCGATACCTACGGCGCTGACAACTTCCTGCAGCAACGTGCTAACGGCGTCGCGACCTACCGTAACCAGGACTTCTTTGGTCTGGTGGACGGCCTGAACTTTGCTCTGCAGTATCAGGGCAAAAACGGCAGCGTAGAGGGTGAAAACACTAACGGTCGCAGCCTGCTGAACCAGAACGGCGACGGCTACGGTGCATCCGTGACCTATAACCTGGGCGAAGGCTTCAGCGTGGGTGGTGCGATGTCCTCCTCCAAACGTACCGCCGACCAGAATGCAGCTGGCGTATACGGTAATGGCGATCACGCAGAAGTCTATTCTGGTGGCCTGAAATACGATGCCAACAACATCTATCTGGCAGCGCAGTACTCTCAGACCTACAACGCAACCCGTTTCGGTACTTCTAACGGCAGCAACCCGACTACCGCTTACGGCTTCGCTAACAAAGCGCAGAACTTCGAAGTGGTTGCTCAGTACCAGTTCGACTTCGGTCTGCGTCCATCCGTGGCTTACCTGCAGTCTAAAGGCAAAGACATCGAAGGTTACGGCGATCAGGATCTGCTGAAATATGTTGATGTGGGTGCGACTTACTACTTCAACAAAAACATGTCCACCTATGTTGATTACAAAATCAACCTGGTTGATGAAAATGAATTTACCCGTCAGGCGGGTATCGGTACTGACGATATCGTCGCGCTGGGCCTGGTTTACCAGTTCTAATCGCGTCATCGTGTGACGTAAGGGGCCTGATGGCCCCTTTTTTGTGCCTCTCTGATTCTCACAACTCACCCGTTTTGGTGTACTCTTGCCGCCCTGGCATGAGGATAATAATGAATGGACATGACTTTTTTACGCGCCAGCTTTCTGGCTATGCTTTTTTTCCTGACCGCGTGTAACGATCCCACACCCGTGGCGAAAACCGACGCACCCGCCGCGACGGTGCTCGAAGGCAAAACGATGGGGACCTTCTGGCGCGTCAGCGTGATGAACCTCGATAAAACACGCACAGACGAACTTCGCGGCAAAATCCAGTCGCAGCTGGACGCCGACGATCAGCTGCTGTCGACCTATAAAAATGACTCGGCGCTGATGCGCTTTAACCTCTCAACCAGCACCTCCCTGTGGCCAGTGAGCGAGGCGATGGCCGATATCGTGACCGAGGCAATGCGCGTGGGTTACAAAACCAACGGGGCGATGGATGTGACCGTCGGACCGCTGGTAAACCTCTGGGGATTTGGCCCGAATAAACAGCCGGTGAAGACGCCCGAACAGGCAGCCATTGATGACGCCCGCGCCAGGACAGGGCTGCAGCATCTGACGGTGATCAATCAGTACGGGCAACAGTACCTGCAAAAAGATATCCCCGATCTGTTTGTCGATCTGTCGACGGTCGGGGAAGGCTATGCGGCGGATCATCTTGCTGCGCTGATGGCCCAGGAAGGAATTTCCCGTTATCTGGTCTCGGTGGGCGGCGCGTTGGTCAGTCGGGGCATGAACGCCAGCGATAAGCCGTGGCGCGTAGCGATTCAAAAGCCGACCGATCGGCAAAATGCCGTGCAGGCGATAGTGGATATCAACGGACATGGCATCAGTACCTCCGGCAGCTACCGTAACTATTACGAGCTTGAGGGGAAGCGTATTTCGCACGTTATCGATCCGCAGACCGGGCGCCCCATCACGCATAACCTGGTCTCGGTGACGGTCATTGCCCCCACCGCGCTGGAAGCGGATGCCTGGGATACCGGATTAATGGTTCTCGGTCCGGAAAAAGCCAAAGAGGTGGTTCGTCAGGAAGGGCTGGCGGTTTATATGATCACCAAAGAGGGCGACGGGTTCAAAACCTGGAGCTCGCCGCAGTTCAACAGTTTCCTGGTTAGCGACAAAAATTAAAAAGCAAGGTTGCGGGTTTTTTATCAGTGGCGCTCAGGCACGCTCTATGTATGCTTGTAAGAGGAGCCGATAATGAGAAACTCAACCTTTATTACCGATGAGGATCGCTGGCAGGCCGTGCTGGCCCGCGATCCGATCGCTGACGATCAGTTTGTCTTCGCCGTGCAGACCACGGGTATTTTCTGCCGCCCGTCATGCCGTGCCCGCCACGCGCTGCGTAAAAATGTCCGCTTTTATCCTGATGCCCATCATGCCGTACAGGCCGGCTTTCGTCCGTGCAAGCGCTGCATGCCGGACAAACGCGATCCGCAGGCGCAGAAGCTGGCGAAAGTGGAACAGGCCTGCCGTCTTCTGGAGCAGGAGCCTACGCTAACCCTGGAAGGGCTGGCGCAGCAGGTTGCCATGAGTCCTTTCCATTTCCACCGTCTGTTTAAGGCCGTGACCGGCATGACGCCAAAAGCCTGGCAGCAGGCGGCACGGGGCCAGCGCCTGCGCGCCGCGCTTGCACAGGGAGACAAAATTACCGACGCCGTGCTGGCGGCGGGGTTTCCTGACAGCAGCAGCTATTATCGTAAAGCCGACGATGCGCTGGGCATGACGGCGAAGCAGTACCGTAAAGGAGAGGTGGCCGTGCGGTATGCCATCGATGACTGTTCGTTAGGACGCTGTCTGGTCGCAGAAAGCGAGCGGGGAATCTGCGCGATTCTGCTGGGTGACACCGATGCGGAAGTAACCGCAGAGCTTGCCACGCAATTTCCAAAAGCTGCGCACGCACCGCTGGACGACGCCTTTGTGCAGCGGATCCACCAGGTGATTGCCAGTATTGATAACCGCGATGTACCGCTTGCGCTGCCGCTGGATATTCGCGGAACCGCGTTCCAGCAGCGCGTCTGGCAGGCCCTTCGCAACATTCCCTGCGGCGAAACGGCAAGTTACCAGCAGGTGGCGCAGGCGATTGGTCAACCTAATGCGGTACGCGCCGTAGCAGGCGCCTGTGCGGCAAACACGCTCGCAATTGTGATCCCCTGTCATCGGGTGGTTCGTAACGACGGTGCGCTGTCGGGCTACCGCTGGGGGACGGCGCGAAAAGCGCTATTACTGAAACGTGAGGCGAAACGCCAGGAGGGATAATGCTCGATCTTTTTGCGGATGCTGAACCCTGGCAGGAGCCGCTTGCGCCGGGGGCAGCGATCCTGCGCCGCTTTGCACTCTCCCGTGCGGCGGCGCTGCTTGCCGGTATCGACGAGGTGACGGCGGTTTCGCCGTTTCGCCATATGGTGACGCCGGGCGGCTACACCATGTCGGTGGCCATGGCCAACTGCGGGGAACTGGGCTGGGCGACGAACGAGCGGGGCTATCTGTATGCCCCGCACGACCCCACGACCGGCCAGCCGTGGCCCCCGATGCCTGCCGTTTTTCAGGCTCTCTGCCACGAGGCTGCCGTGGCGGCGGATTATCCTGACTTTCGCCCTGATGCCTGTCTGATTAACCGCTACGCCGTCGGTGCGAAGCTCTCGCTGCATCAGGACAAGGATGAGCCCGATCTGCGCGCGCCTATCGTCTCTGTATCGTTAGGTCTGCCCGCCGTCTTCCAGTTCGGGGGATTACGCCGCAACGATCCGCTCAAACGCATCATGCTGGAACATGGCGATGTGGTGGTGTGGGGCAGGGAATCTCGGCTTTATTATCACGGCATTCAGCCGCTGAAACCCGGGATCCACCCCCTCACGGGCGAGTACCGTTATAACCTGACCTTCCGTCAGGCGGGGATGCGTAAACAAAAATAAGAATTATTCTTGATGTACGCGCCTGGCAGTTTACACTGCTGGCTGATTTTTATTGTCCGGATTGCCTGCATGCAACTACTTCTCCTTGTCTGGCGTCAGTATCGCTGGCCCTTCATTGCCGTAATGGCATTAAGCCTTGCCAGCGCCGCGCTGGGTATTGGCCTGATCGCGTTCATTAACGTGCGGTTGATTGAAATGGTCGACACCTCGCTCTCCGTATTGCCGGAGTTTCTCGGTCTGCTGCTCCTGTTGATGGCGGTTACGCTCGGTTCCCAGCTTGCGCTGACCGCGCTTGGGCACCATTTCGTTTTCCGTTTGCGCAGTGAGTTTATCAAGCGGATCCTGGACACCCAGATAGAGCGCGTTGAGCAGCTCGGGAGCGCTTCCCTGCTGGCGGGGCTGACCAGCGACGTGCGCGCCATTACCATCGCGTTCGTTCGTCTGCCGGAGCTGGTGCAGGGGATCATTCTGACCTTTGGATCGGCCGCTTATCTCGCCTGGCTCTCCAGCAAAATGCTGGCGGTGACCGCGCTGTGGATTGCCATCACCATCTGGGGCGGCTTTGTGCTGGTGTCGCGCGTCTACAAACACATGGCGGTGCTGCGTGAAACCGAAGATAAGCTCTATAACGATTACCAGACGGTACTGGAAGGGCGCAAAGAGCTCACCCTGAACCGCGAGCGCGCCGAGTATATCTTTAACCATCTCTATATCCCGGACGCGCGCGAATATCGTCATCATATTATTCGCGCCGATACCTTCCACCTGAGTGCGGTGAACTGGTCAAACATCATGATGCTGGGTGCCATTGGCCTGGTATTCTGGATGGCGAACAGCCTGGGCTGGGCGGACACCAACGTCGCGGCAACCTACTCGCTGACGCTGCTGTTTTTGCGCACGCCGCTGCTCTCGGCGGTCGGCGCGTTGCCCACCTTGCTGAGTGCGCAGGTGGCCTTTAATAAGCTCAAAAAATTCGATCTCGCGCCGTTTAAGGCCGAATTTCCGCGCCCGCAGGCCTTCCCGAACTGGCAGACGCTGGAGCTGCGTAACGTCACGTTCCGCTATCAGGACAGCGCCTTCTCCGTGGGGCCAGTCAACCTGACAATCCGTCGCGGCGAGCTGCTGTTCCTGATCGGCGGCAACGGCAGCGGTAAATCGACGCTGGCGATGCTGCTTACCGGGCTTTATCAGCCGCAGTCGGGCGAGATTTTGCTGGATGGCAGAGCGTTGAGCGCGGAGAAACCCGAGGATTACCGCAAGCTTTTCTCGGCGGTGTTCACCGACGTCTGGCTGTTCGATCGGCTGCTGGGTCCGGAAGGGCAGCAGGCCAATCCTGCGCTGGTGGAAAAATGGCTGGCGCAGCTGCAGATGTCGCACAAGCTGGAGTTACAGGACGGGAAGATCCTGAATCTGAAGCTTTCCAAAGGGCAGAAAAAGCGCGTGGCGCTGCTGCTGGCGCTAGCGGAAGAGCGTGACATCATTCTGCTGGATGAGTGGGCGGCGGATCAGGACCCGCACTTCCGACGCGAGTTTTATCAGGTGCTGCTGCCGCTGATGCAGGAGATGGGCAAAACCATTTTCGCCATCAGCCATGACGATCACTACTTCATTCATGCTGACCGCCTGCTGGAGATGCGCGACGGCAGGCTGAGCGAGCTGACCGGTGAAGAGCGCGATGCAGCCTCGCGTGACGCGGTGGCGCGTACGGCCTGAAGCCCTCACCCTAACCCTCTCCCACAGGGAGAGGGGATAGATCGTGGCCGTAATGCCGCTTTTTTCTCCATCCCACCCCGTTGTTTATTCTTATTTACATATCCCCGCGCTATGCTTAACCCCAACTCATTTAATGGATTTATGATTGATGTCGGTATTAAAGAAAAACAGCGCCAGACAGCGTGACCAGGAGCGCGCGCGACTGATCTGGCTTCTCACGACCGATAAAGCGGTCACCTCTACGCTATTAGGCAAACTCACCCTGGCTGAGCAATATGATGTCGGCACTTTAGCCGACGATATTGCTGAGGTAGGTGCGCTGGTTGCTCACTTACCCCCGCCGGATCTGGCGGATACCCTGGAAGCGCTTCCCTCGGAAGAACGTCACGCCCTGTGGCGTCTGGTGCAGGATCACGAGCGCGGGCAGGTGCTGCTCGAGGCCTCTGAAAACGTCTGGGATGACCTGATCGACGAGATGAGCGACCGGGATATTCTTGACGCTCTGCAAACCCTGGATATCGACGAGCAGATTTACCTCGTTCAGCACCTGCCGCGCAACCTGACCGGTCGCCTGCTGGCATCACTGCCTGCCGATGAACGCGCGCGCGTGCGTCAGGTGATGCACTACGAGAAAAACAGCGTCGGCGCGATCATGGAGTTCGGCGTTATCACGGTGCGCCCGGACGTGACGCTGGGTACCGTGCAGCGCTACCTGCGTCGCCTGGGAAAAATGCCGGACAACACCGATAAACTGTTTGTCACCTCCCGGGATAAAACCCTGCTCGGCGAACTGGAGCTGAAAACCATCCTGCTCAACAGCACCCAGCGGAAGGTGAGCGAGGTGATGGAAAACGAGCCGATGGTCTTCTCCCCGGAAGACGATGCGGAGAAAGCGGCGCGTACCTTCGAACGTGATGACCTGGTGAGTGCCGCCGTTGTGGACTCCGTCGGCAAACTGATGGGGCGTCTGACCATCGATGAGATCGTTGATGTGGTCTACGAAGAAACCGACAACGATCTGCGTGCGCTCGGGGGGATCAGCGCCGAAGATGACGTCCATGCCTCCGTCGGCAAGGCGGTGAAAACCCGCTGGGCGTGGCTGGCCATTAACCTGTGTACCGCCTTTATCGCCTCCCGGGTGATTGACGGTTTTGAACACACCATTTCGCAGCTGGTGGCGCTGGCCTCGCTGATGCCGATTGTGGCCGGAATCGGCGGCAACACCGGAAACCAGACCATCACCATGATCGTCCGCGCGCTGGCGCTGGAAAATATTCAGCCCGGTAACTTCGCCTTTCTGATCTTCAGAGAGATGGGCGTGGCGCTGATCAACGGCCTGGTATGGGGCGGTATTATGGGCGGCATTACCTGGTGGCTGTATAACGATATGGCGCTGGGTGGGGTGATGATGCTGGCGATGGTGCTAAATCTGCTGGTGGCATCGATGATGGGGGTCATTATCCCGCTGACGATGACCAAACTGGGGCGCGACCCCGCGGTGGGGTCGAGCGTGATGATCACCGCCATCACCGATACCGGCGGTTTCTTTATTTTTCTTGGGCTGGCGACGATTTTTCTTCTTTAAGCCGACGCTTAATGCGGGCGGGGAGTAGCGCCATAACGATAATCCCGCCCAGCACGCCAATCGCCAGATTGCCGGTTGATACCGTGGCGGCAACGGTCACCAGCATGACGACCGTTTCTGCAATCGGGGCCGTTTTCACCGTGGCGGGCTGAAGGCTGTGCCAGCTGAAGGTTTTGACGGCGACGATCGCCATAATGCCCGCCAGCACCGCCATCGGGATGTTGGCCATCACGTCGCTGAGTGCCGTGACCAGGATCAGCAGCACAATGCCCGCTGCAAGGGTTGAAATGCGGCTTCGGCCTTTTCCCATCTCCACGTTAACGATGGTTTGCCCAATCATCGCGCAGCCCGCAATACCACCGTAAAATCCGGCCAGAATATTACCCACGCCCAGCCCGATGCTCTCACGGCGCTTGCTCGACGGCGTTGCGGTCAGCTCATCCACCAGCTTTGCCGTCAGCAGGGATTCCAGCAGGCCGACAAAGGCGATGCTCAACGCGCACGGCCAGATAATGCTCAGCGTCTGTACATTGAGGGGGACCAGAAGTTCGGTAAGACCCGGTAAACCGCCGCTCATGGAGCCTTCATCGCCCACGGTCGGCAGGATTTGACCGGTTGAAACGGTGAACACGGTAAGCACAACAATCGCAATCAGCGGGGAAGGGATGCTTTTGAGATAGCGCGGCACCCACAGCACGATCAGCAGCGTCAGCACGAACAGGCCCACAATCAGCGGGCTTCGGCTCCAGAAATGCGGCACCTGAGCGAAGAAGATCAAAATGCCCAGGGCGTTAACAAACCCGGTCATGACCGACTGGGGAATAAAGCGCATCAGCCTTGCCATGCCCAGCACGCCAAACAGAATCTGAATTACGCCTGCCATCAGCACGGCGGGAAGAATATACTGTACGCCGTGCTGATGCACCATGGGCCCAATAACCAGCGCCACGGAACCGGCCGCGGCCGTGACCATCGCCGGACGACCGCCCAGCACGGACAGGGCAAGACACAGCACCACGGAGGCGATCAGGCTGACCTTCGGGTCAACGCCCGCCACCACCGAAAATGAGATGACCTCGGGGATCAGCGCCAGGGCGGTAATCACGCCCGCCAGCGTTTCACGCGTCAGCTGCTTAGGGGAACGCAGTACGTTGGCTACGCGGTCTTCGGGGGATACGGCAGAATGGGGTAAGGACATAACAGTTCGCTGGTTAGGGCAGGCTTCCGTGCGCGCGATCACAAAACGCAACATACTAGCCAGTAAAACCGCGCTTTACCAGACGCATCGATAATTCCTCACAAACAATCCATCATTAAATTTCACAATTACAATAATTTCGTAACCTTTAAACAATATTTAAAAGTTGTTACCGTGCCCCCGCAGCTTTTTTCACCTGCAATTTCCACGCATCAAGCACTTTTACACTAAGGCATAAATTATGAAAAAAATGACTGCCATGCTCTTTTCTCTGGCCGTGGGGCTTAACACCGTCTCCATGGCGGCGAAAGCTGACGCACCAAAAGAGCAGGAAACGGACGTCCTTTTAATTGGTGGCGGTATCATGAGCGCCACGCTGGGAACCTATCTGCAAGAACTGCAGCCGGACTGGTCAATGACCATGGTCGAGCGCCTTGATGGCGTGGCGCAGGAGAGTTCGAACGGCTGGAACAACGCCGGTACCGGCCATTCGGCACTCATGGAACTGAACTATACGCCGCAGAAAAAGGACGGTTCCATTAGTATCGAGAAGGCGGTAGAGATCAACGAAGCATTCCAGGTTTCTCGCCAGTTCTGGTCTCATCAGGTCAACAGCGGCGTGATGCACGACCCGCACTCCTTCATCAACACCGTACCGCACATGAGCTTTGTGTGGGGTGAGCAGAACGTCAACTTCCTGCGCGCGCGCTACGCCGCTCTGCAGCAGAGCACGCTGTTCCGCGGGATGAAATATTCTGAAGACCACGCGCAGATTAAAGAGTGGGCTCCGCTGGTCATGGAAGGTCGTGACCCGAATCAGAAAGTGGCGGCGACCCGTACCGAAATTGGTACCGACGTTAACTACGGTGAAATTACCCGTCAGCTGGTGACGTCTCTGAAGAAAAAAGAGAACTTCAACCTGCAGCTCAGCACTGAAGTGCGTGGTTTCAAGCGCAACGCGGATAACAGCTGGAGCGTGACCGTTGCCGATCTGAAAAACAACGAAGCCGAGCACGTCATCAAGGCGAAGTTTGTCTTTATCGGTGCGGGCGGCGCGGCGCTGAAGCTGCTGCAGGAGTCCGGTATTCCGGAAGCTGACGACTACGCGGGCTTCCCGGTGGGCGGTCAGTTCCTGGTGTCCGATAACCCGGAAGTGGTGAACCGTCATCTGGCAAAAGTGTACGGTCAGGCCTCTGTTGGCGCACCGCCGATGTCTGTTCCGCACATCGATACCCGTATGCTTGACGGCAAACGCGTGGTGCTGTTTGGGCCGTTCGCGACCTTCTCCACGAAGTTCCTGAAAAACGGTTCCCTGTGGGACCTGCTCAGCGCAACCACCACCTCTAACGTCAAGCCGATGATGGACGTGGGTCTGGATAACTTCGACCTGGTGAAATACTTGATTAGCCAGGTGATGCTCTCTGACGACGATCGTTTCGAGGCGCTGAAAGAGTACTATCCGCAGGCGAAGAAAGAAGACTGGCGTCTGTGGCAGGCGGGTCAGCGCGTACAGATCATCAAGCGCGATCCGAAAGAGGGTGGCGTGCTGCGTCTGGGCACCGAAGTGGTGAGCGATAAGGACGGCACCATCGCCGCGCTGCTGGGTGCGTCACCGGGTGCGTCTACCGCTGCGCCAATCATGCTGCACCTGATGGAAAAAGTGTTTAAAGATAAAATCGCCAGCCCGGAATGGCAGGCGAAGCTGAAAACCATTATTCCATCCTATGGCACGAAGCTGAACGGCAACGTGAGCGCGACGGAGCAGGAGCTGGAATACACCAGCCGCGTACTGCAGCTGCAGTACATCAAACCGCAGGCTGCGGATGCTGCGCCAAAAGCGGAGCTGAAGCCTCAGCCGGAAAACAAACCGGTTGCGGATATCGCGCTGTAAGGTAAAAAAGCCGGGTGGCGCTGACGCCTACCCGGCCTATGTTCGGTGTTGTTTTGTAGGTCGGGTTAGGCGAAGCCGCCACCCGACTTTTAACGTACTACCGCTTGTCCGACAGTCTCTTCTCCCTTCCATACGCGATACTTCACTTCCACGTTTTCAGGCGTATAGACCACGATCGGCAACTTGCTGTTGTAGCGCAGCAGGCTATTGTCGCCCAGATACGCTGTCACAAATTTCTTCTCTTTCTTGCCATCCTGGCAGGCCATCATGGTGGAGACCGGCGAGGTGACTTTATCAAAGACGTAGTAGTCGTAACCCCAGCCTTCCAGCGTTTTGCTTTCCAGCTGACCACCCAGGCGATGCTGGTTGCAGTCCACTTCCAGCGTCTTGCCAATTAACAGCTCCACTTTGAAATTCGCTTCATCCTGCTGTGCCGGCAGCTGAATCACCTGACGCTTCATCCCTTTATCCGCTTTCGGATACGGGGCGACTTTTTCCAGCGGCTGCTCTTTAGGTGTTTCGCTGGCGAAAGCACTGGTGCTGACACACGCGGCGGCGATGAGTGCGATGGCAAATTTAGGTGCGTTTTTCATTGTCATTCCTTTATGTCAAAACGATCCTGCACAGGTTAACATATCAATTATGAATGATTGGTGTTATTTACTTACATTTTCAATATGAATAGCGTAATAAACCACATATTTGCCATTTAGGTAGATGTTTGTCCTGGCGTGGAGTCCGGCAGGCGTTTGTGTTATTTTAGATCCTCTATAATGTTATTCATCTGTAAAAGGGAAGAGAGATGGTTCGAGCAAAACTGAAAACGCCTGAAGGCCGCAAGTTCCTCCTGGCGCTGCTGGTCGTGTTTATGATTGCTGCCGCATGCGTGGGGCGGGCCACCATTGTTGGCGTCATCGAACAGTACAACATTCCTCTCTCTGCCTGGACAACCAGCATGTATGTCCTGCAATCGGCGATGATCTTCGTCTACAGTCTGGTGTTCACCGTTCTGCTGGCCATCCCGCTGGGCATTTTCTTCCTGGGCGGACGTGAGAAGCACTAAGCCTTCACCTCAGATAATGAAGCCAGCCTGCGGGCTGGCTTTTTTTATATCAGATGATTTTTATTCGCATTTCCAGGATATTCTGTTTCGAACAAGACTGTTCGACATAAAGCAGGAGATGCGCAATGTTATCCCGGTTTGCAACGCTCAGCCGGATCCCGAAAGGAGTCTGGGTTGTGGGCGGCGTCAGTATGCTGATGGATATCTCTTCGGAGATCATTCATAGCCTGCTGCCGTTGTTTATGGTTACGACGCTGGGAGCCAGCGTGATTTTCATTGGTTTGATTGAAGGCCTGGCTGAGGCCACGGCGCTGTTTATCAAGGTGTTTTCCGGCGCCATCAGTGACTATCTGGGCAAGCGTAAAGGGCTGGCTGTTCTGGGCTACGGTCTTGGCGCGTTGAGTAAACCGCTGTTTGCTATTGCCTCTTCCTCCGGCATGATCCTTGGGGCTCGCTTAATCGACCGGGTGGGGAAGGGGATCCGGGGAGCGCCGCGCGATGCGCTGGTCGCTGACGTTACGCCGCCGGAACTCCGCGGCGCGGCCTTTGGTTTGCGTCAGTCGATGGACACCATTGGCGCATTTCTCGGGCCGTTGCTGGCCGTAGGCTTAATGCTGCTGTGGAACGATGATTTTCGTACCATTTTCTGGATCGCGGTGATCCCCGGCGTGCTCGCCGTGGCGCTGCTTTTCTTCGGCCTGCATGAGCCTAAAACCCCTGTCGAGCACAAACGAACGAACCCTATCAAAAAAGAGAACCTCAGGCGCCTCGGGAAAGGCTGCTGGTGGGTTATTGGTCTGGGGGCCATCTTCACGCTCGCACGTTTCAGTGAAGCATTTCTTGTGCTTCGCGCTCAGCAGTCGGGTGTGCCGCTGGCGCTGATCCCGCTGGTGATGGTGGCCATGAATCTGCTCTATTTCCTCTCTGCCTATCCGTTTGGCAAGTTATCTGACGGGATGTGCCACACCCGATTACTGCAGTGGGGGCTGGTGATGCTGATTGGAGCAGATGTTGTGTTGGCGCTGAGCACCCACTGGGCTGGAATGCTTCTGGGCGTTGCGCTTTGGGGAGTGCATATGGGGATGACGCAGGGGCTGCTGGCGGCAATGATTGCGAAAACTGCGCCTGCGGATTTGCGCGGTACCGCCTACGGCATTTTTAGTCTGGTCAGCGGCGTGGGATTGTTAGTCGCCAGCCTGGGGGCAGGAGCCATCTGGGAGACGTTTGGCGCAGAATATACGTTCTATGCCGGAGCGGTGATTTGTCTGGTTACGCTGGTGTACCTGCGCAAAACGCCGGACGAGGCGAAATAAAAAAACCAGCCATAAGAGGCTGGTTTTCAATGTGATTTTGGTCGGCACGAGAGGATTTGAACCTCCGACCCCCGACACCCCATGACGGTGCGCTACCAGGCTGCGCTACGTGCCGACGCATGAAAAGAATACTACTCGATTCCGTTTTGAATGCAAGGGAATCCGTCGCTAACTGGTTTATTATTAATCAGTTAGCGATGAAGCGCTTCTCATCCGTCAGAACCTGCAGCAGCAGGCTCAGCTGCGGCTTCTGGGCTTTCAGTCGTTCACCCTGCAGGTTATACGTCTGATAATTCCCGTTGTTGTTCAGCACCAGTGTCAGCTTCGGCGTAGTCACCACCAGCGTATTATTACCCGCAGCCGTGACCCAGTTATGGCGGCGCGCGGCGCTGAAGAGATCCTGGCCCTGCGAATACTCGTTTGCTGGCGTGCTGACGTGCAGCAGGCGTTGCATCAGGGTGGTCATCACATCTTTATGCTCGGTAAGCATATTGATGCGCTGCGCCGGGGTGCCCGGCCAGTGGATCACCAGCGGAACCTGCAGGTTCGGGCGTGACCAGCTCATACTCTTCGTCTCGTCACCTAACGGGACGCCATGGCCTGCGGTCACGATCACCACGGTGTTATCAAGCTTGCCGGACTCACGTAGCGCGTCAAGCACGCGACCAATCTGCGCATCAACATCACCCGCCGCGCGGCCGTAGCGGCGCGCAAAATCACTCTTATTGCTGTTTGCAAGCGTTGTGCCGTTAAAGGCAACCCATGAGAACCAGCGGTTATCTTCCTGGGCGTAGCGCTGCAGCCAGTTTATCCATTGGCTGGCGGTCTGCGCATCAGACTGATTTTGTGCCGTCGGCAGTGAGAAATCAGACAGCAGCGCCTGGCGGTAGAGCGGGCTGTTAAAGCCATCGGATGAGAACAACCCTAACTGATAGCCCTGCTGATTCAGCCCGGTGATCAGCGCCGCAGGTGTGCGGGTAGACAGTACGCCGTCCATGTAGCCGGCTGAAATGCCATAGAAAAGGCCAAAGATGCCCGCGTCGGTTGTGTTACCGGAGCTCATATGTTGAGTAAACGAGACGTTTTGACTCGCGAAATTGGCCAGCGCAGGCATCTGCTTCTCGTAACGGGAATAGTTCAGTCCATCGACGGTGATCAGCAGGACGTTTTGGCCTCGTCCCATATCGCGGTAGTTCAGGTCGCTCAGAGGATACTGCACGCTGACAGCTTCCGGGTTACCCTGCTCGATAAGACGGCGCTGATATTCCTGCGCATCAAGCAGGCCGTGTTTTTCGAGGAAGCGACGGGCCGTCATCGGATATGAGAGCGGCAGGTTCGCGCGCTGCATGGTAATAGGACGATAGAAGTTCGCATCCGCCCAGATATACATGATGTGCGAACTGATAAAGGAGACGAAGAAGAGCGCGGCGACGGGCTTCGCGTAGTGGCGTCGCCGGGTCAGGCTACGCAGTTTTTGCCAGCTCCAGGTGGCAAACAGCATCTCAATCAACAGGATCACCGGGACGCTGATAAACATCAGCTGCCAGTCACGGGCCGTTTCGTTCTGGTCGGGGTTAATCACCAGTTCCCAGACGATGGGGTTGAGATGCAGGTGGAAGCGGGTGAACACTTCACTGTCGATAAGCAGCAGCGTCATCCCCACCGTCGCAAGGATGGCGGACAAGAATCGCATCAGACGCTGCGACATGACGATAAACGTCAAGGGGAACAGGATCAGCAGATAGGTGGCGAAAACCAAAAAGCTAAAGTGACCGACAACGCTTATCCAGGAGTAGATACGCCCGGTGAGCGTTGTTGGCCAGTCTGCGACAAACAGATAACGACAGCCAATGACCGTCGCCAGCAGAATGTTGAACAGGGCAAACCAGTGCCCCCAGCTGACCATCTGGGAGACTTTTTCACGGTAGCGCTGACGATTCGTCACCATAAACTGTTGTTCGTATCCCTTAATGGGCCGGGTCGTTGCTGACGGACGACTGTAAAGCCTGGGCGAACGATTTTGCGATCGCCTGACGCTGAGCCGGAGCAACGCTGGTGTTAATCAGGTTGGTGACCATATTTCCCAAAACCATCAGGGAGAGATCGGTCGGCGTTTTATGTTTTTCCAGTACGTTGACCAGCTCACTGAGCAGTTGTTCAACGTGTTCATCACTGTAGCGGGAATGTTGTGGCATAAATCAAAATCAGTTTGTTGATGAAAGGGCAACATATTACCGTAGCAACAGCTTTTTTTCCCCTTTTTTATCTGTTGTTGCACACATGTCCTGGTGGTGGTTGAATACCGCCCGGTCTAAAAGGAGAGTTTATCATGAGTCTGGAAATCAACCAGATTGCCTTGCACCAGCTTATCAAGCGTGATGAGCAAACCCTTGAAGTGGTGCTGCGCGATTCGTTACTGGAACCCACGGCGACCGTTGTGGAGATGATGGCAGAGCTGCATCGCGTCTACAGCGCCAAAAATAAAGCCTATGGCCTGTTCAGCGAAGAGAGTGAGCTGGCCGATAGCCTGCGCCTGCAGCGTCAGGGTGAAGAGGATTTTCTGGCGTTTAGCCGTGCGGCAACCGGGCGTCTGCGCGACGAGCTGGCGAAATATCCGTTCGCCGATGGTGGGATCGTGCTGTTCTGCCACTACCGCTACCTGGCGGTCGAGTATTTGCTGGTTACCGTACTGAATAACTTAAGCAGCATGCGCGTGAATGAGCAGCTGGACATCAGCTCGACGCATTATCTGGATATCAACCATGCGGATATCGTGGCGCGTATTGATTTGACCGAGTGGGAAACCAACCCGGAATCGACCCGCTACCTGACATTCCTGAAGGGGCGCGTGGGCCGCAAAGTGGCGGATTTCTTTATGGACTTCCTCGGTGCCAGTGAAGGGCTTAACGCCAAAGCGCAGAACAAAGGGCTGCTCCAGGCGGTTGACGATTTCACAGCAGAAGCGCAGCTCGATAAATCCGAGCGCCAGACGGTGCGCCAGCAGGTTTACAGCTACTGCAACGAACAGCTGCAGGCAGGGGAAGAGATTGAGCTGGAGTCGCTGTCAAAAGAGCTGGCAGGCGTCAGCGAAGTCAGCTTCCAGGAATTTACCGCAGAAAAGGGCTATGAGCTTGAAGAGAGCTTCCCGGCGGATCGCAGCACGCTGCGCCAGTTAACCAAGTTTGCCGGCAGCGGCGGCGGGTTAACCATCAACTTTGATGCGATGCTGCTGGGGGAACGTATCTTCTGGGATCCGGCCACCGATACGCTGACCATTAAGGGTACGCCGCCGAATCTGCGCGATCAGCTTCAGCGCCGCACCTCGGGCGGTAAATAGCAGGCACAAAAAACCCCGCAGAAGCGGGGTTTTTTTCGACAGGTTTGCGATTACGCGCGAACGAAGTCGATGTGAGTCAGTTTTGGCTTGAACGCGTGACGCTGAACAGCCTGAACTTTCACTTTTTCTTCTTTACCGCCAACAACGATGGTCAGAACTTCGCTGTAGAATTCAGCTTTGGTCTGCAGGTTCCACAGTTTGTCGTGATCCAGTTCGATTGCAACTGGAGCAGCTTCGCCACCGTAAACGATAGCCGGGAACTTGTTAGCGGTACGCAGGCGGCGGCTCGCACCCTTACCCTGCACGTTACGTACTTCTGCTTCGATAGTAAACATTGATTTCTCTCTGTATTTAAAACCCTACTACAGGCGACCCAGCAGCAGGTGAGTGTTCTGCCTCACGGATGTGAAGCGGGCGGCATTTTATACTCAAATGCCCCTCACATCAATGAAAAGTCCCGCTAACCGCGCAATTCATTGGCGCGACGGAAGCGACCTTCGTAGTCAAAGAGTTTCTCGCGCACCTGCCAGAACTGGCCTTTCTTACGGGCGACCACAAAATCCGGATGGCGCAACAGCACCTGCTGGCGCACGATATCGGCCACGGTGATCCAGCGCAGGGGCACGCCCGGGGTGCGGGTGTGCGGGCGGATAAACAGCTGTTCGAAGGCCGTTCGCTGAGCAGGCGTCTGGACCCGGAAGCGCTCGCTGACGTCCGCCCCGTCTTCGTCGTAATAGGTGATTTTCAACCATTCGCCTTTTTCATCGGCGCCGGGCTGCAACGCCATGCCGGAACAGCGCAGTACCAGCGCATCTTTCAGCTTTAATGCTGCTTTCAGCATGTCGTCCGGGTCAACCAGCACCGTGTCACATTCCCGACAGCGGCGAGCGGCAATGTCATTTTCGGCGTTGCACTGCGGGCAGTTTTTAAAGCGGAAACGAAAATCGCACTGCTCGCGATGCCCGTCATCATCTTCAAACCAGCCCTGACAGCGGCGGCCAAAATGTTCGATCAGCGTGCCGTCGGCGGTGGTTTTGCCCCAGAAAGTGTTGGCAAACCCACAGGCAGGGCAAAAGACCTGCACGGGCACGTTGTCGCTTTTCCCTTTTGGCGCGCCGACTTCAGGCGTATAGAGATCGTGCGGGTTACCTGCATAATCCAGAATCAGGCAGTCGGTTTTCCCGGGGGCCAGGCGCAGGCCGCGGCCAACAATTTGTTGATACAGACTCACCGATTCGGTCGGGCGCAAAATGGCGATCAGGTCGACGTGCGGTGCGTCAAAGCCGGTGGTCAATACCGACACGTTAACCAGATAGCGGAACCGCTGGGCTTTAAACGCGTCAATCAGGCTGTCGCGCTCCGGGCCGGGCGTCTCGCCGGTGATGAGCGCCGCGTCGCCGGAAGGCAGTAACCCGGTGATTTCCCGCGCGTGCTCAACGGTGGCGGCAAAGATCATCACCCCTTTGCGCGTCTGCGCAAACTCCTCTATTTGGCTGATGATGTGCGGCGTAATGCGCTTTTGCTTTTTCAGCTCCTGGTTAAGATCCGCTTCGCTGAATAACCCGTTGCTTTGCGCCTGCAGGCGGCTGAAGTCGTACTGCACCACCGGCATATCCAGCCGTTCAGGCGGCGTCAGGTAGCCATGTTTAATCATGTAGCGCAGCGGAAGCTCGTAAATGCAGTCGCTAAACAGGGCCTTGTCATCGCCGCGCACCATGCCGTGATAATGGTAGCGATAGATCCAGCCTTTCCCCAGGCGAAACGGGGTCGCCGTCAGGCCCAGCAGGCGCAGGTGAGGGTTCACCGCTTTCAGGTGTGACAGGATTTGCTGATACTGGCTGTCGTCGTCATCGCTGATGCGGTGACATTCGTCGACAATCAGCAGCGAAAATTCGCTGCGAAACAGATCCAGATTGCGGGCCACCGACTGCACGCTGCCAAACACCACTTTGCCGTGGCTCTCTTTACGCTTTAGCCCGGCGGCGAAAATGTCGGCTTCCAGCCCAAGCGCACAATACTTGGCATGGTTTTGCGCGACGAGCTCTTTAACGTGCGCCAGCACCAGCACGCGGCCGCGGGCCAGACGCGCCAGTTCGGCAATGACCAGGCTTTTGCCTGCGCCGGTCGGGAGCACAATCGCCGCCGGCTCGCGATGTTTACGGAACCAGGCGAGGGTGGCGTCAACGGCTTCCTGCTGATAGGGACGAAGTGTAAAAGTCATGGGGTCTCGGTTTCGTTATTCCGCACATAGTATGCCACGAAACTTTTTCCCTTGAGTGGCGCAACCAGACCATTATACTGAACCGTTCCAGACTGCTTCTTTTATCGGACCTGTTGTCCGACTTCCTGCACCATTAAGGCTAAAAAGATTTCATGCGACTTGATAAGTTTATCGCTCAGCAACTCGGCGTAAGCCGCGCTATTGCCGGGCGCGAAATTCGCGCCAGCCGCGTTACCGTGGATGGCGACATTGTGAGAGACAGCGCGTTCAAACTGCAACCTGACCATCAGGTGGAGTATGACGGCAATCCGCTGACCCAGCAGCACGGTCCGCGCTACTTCATGCTCAATAAGCCGGAAGGCTACGTCTGCTCAACGGACGATCCGGATCACCCGACGGTGCTCTATTTCCTCGACGAACCGGTGGCGCACAAGTTGCATGCCGCAGGCCGCCTCGACATCGACACCACCGGTCTGGTGCTGATGACCGACGACGGGCAGTGGTCGCACCGCATCACCTCTCCACGACACCACTGCGAGAAAACCTACCTCGTGACGCTGGAGTCGCCGGTGTCGGATGACACGGCAGAGCACTTCGCGAAAGGCGTTCAGCTGCATAATGAAAAAGATCTGACCAAACCGGCGGTGCTCGAAGTCATCACCCCGACGGAGGTCCGCCTGACCATCAGCGAGGGGCGCTACCATCAGGTGAAACGTATGTTTGCCGCGGTGGGGAACCACGTTGTTGGCCTGCATCGTGAGCGGATTGGTGCGATCGAACTCGATCCCGAGCTGGCGCCAGGCGAATATCGCCCGTTAACGGAAGAAGAGATCGCCAGCGTCGGTCTGCCTTCGCACTAATTTCAGGAGAACTCTGTGACCACCAGGCCACACTCGTCGTTCAAAATCGTCTTCATTCTTGGCCTGCTGGCCATGCTGATGCCGCTGTCTATTGATATGTACCTGCCTGCGCTGCCGGTGATTTCTGCACAGTTTGGCGTCCCGGCGGGCAGCGCGCAGATGACGCTCAGCACCTATATTCTTGGCTTTGCCCTCGGCCAGCTGTTTTATGGCCCGATGGCGGACAGCCTTGGACGCAAGCCCGTCATTCTGGGCGGGACGCTGGTCTTTGCGGCCGCTGCGGTTGCCTGTGCGCTGGCGCAGACCATCGATCATCTGATTGTCATGCGCTTCTTCCACGGTCTGGCGGCGGCAGCGGCAAGCGTGGTGATTAACGCCCTGATGCGCGATATCTACCCGAAGGAAGAGTTCTCCCGCATGATGTCGTTCGTGATGCTGGTGACGACGATTGCGCCGCTGGTGGCACCCATGGCCGGTGGTGCGGTGCTGGTGTGGTTTAGCTGGCATGTGATTTTCTGGATCCTGGCCCTGGCCGCGCTGCTGGCCTCCGCGATGATTTTCTTCTTTATTGATGAAACGCTTCCCGTCGAGCGCCGGCAGAAATTCCACATCCGAACCACCATCGGCAACTTTGCCTCGCTGTTTCGCCACAAGCGCGTGCTCAGCTATATGCTGGCAAGCGGGTTCAGCTTCGCCGGGATGTTCTCCTTCCTGAGCGCCGGGCCGTTTGTCTACATCGAGCTGAACCACGTTTCCCCGCAGCACTTCGGCTATTACTTTGCCCTGAACATTGTCTTCCTGTTCATCATGACCATCATCAACAGCCGCTTTGTCCGGCGGGTGGGGGCGCTGAACATGTTCCGCGCCGGGCTGTGGATACAGTTTGTGATGGCGATCTGGCTGGTGGTGAGCGCGTTTCTGGGCGTGGGCTTCTGGGCGCTGGTGGTCGGCGTGGCGGCTTTTGTCGGCTGCGTGTCGATGGTGTCATCCAATGCGATGGCGGTGATCCTGGATGAGTTCCCGCACATGGCGGGGACCGCATCATCTCTGGCAGGGACGTTCCGCTTCGGCATCGGCGCTATCGTTGGCGCGTTGCTTTCGATGGCCACCTTTACGACGGCATGGCCCATGCTGTGGGCGATGGCTTTTTGCGCAACCAGCTCGATACTCTTCTATCTTTACGCCAGTCGACCGCGAAAAGCGGCCCACTAAAACACAGAGAAGGCCCGGCAGGGCCTTTTTTGTTGATGCATATCAACCAAACCCTCGTTCGTTTATTCCGTGTTTGTTTATTTTATGTAAAATCTATTTGTGTAAAAAGTCACATCATTGTATTCAAAAAGGTTGAGTTAGATCGCAGAAACGGGTACATATAGCGCCGACGCGAGCCTGGAAACGGATAAAAAAGCGCTGAATAGTGCAGGCTGGCGATGATGTGTTACTATAAATGTAAATAAATTGTGAAGTAAATTTTGCTTCCGGGGAACGAACGTGAATACATTACAACTCTCCATTGTCCATCGCTTGCCCCAGAGCTATCGCTGGTCGGCGGGTTTTGCAGGTTTGAAAGTTGAACCGATTCCGCAAAACGTCGCGGGCTGTGAAAATTGTCTGGTGGCACTCAAGCTGTTGAGCCCGAGCGACGAAAATGCATGGCGGGTGATGGAGCGTCTCAGTCAGGCCCTGACGGATATCGAAGTGGACAGTTCCGTCCTGGAGTGTGAAGGTGAGCCGTGCCTGTTTGTGAAAAGCCAGGACGAATTTGCCGCCACCTGCCGTCTGAAGAATTTTGGCGTTGCCATCGCTGAGCCTTTCTCCGGCCAGTACCCGTTCTGACCGCTAGTCTGCCGACAACAGCTGGCGCGTGTAGCGCTGCGTTGGCGCGCTAAATACGCGCTGGCACTCACCCTGCTCGACCACTTCTCCCTGTCGCAACACTATCACCTGATGGCATAGCGCCCGCACCACCTGTAGATCGTGGCTGATAAAGATATAGGCCAGCCGGTGCTTTTCCTGAAGCCCTTTCAGCAGGGCCAGGATCTGCGCCTGAACGGTTCTGTCCAGCGACGACGTCGGTTCATCCAGAATAATCAGCTCCGGTTTCAGGATCAGCGCGCGGGCAATGGCGATACGCTGGCGCTGCCCACCGGAAAATTCCGCAGGGTAGCGGTGGCGCGTCTCGGGATCTAGACCCACTTCGGCCATGACCCGAATGACCTCCTGCTCGCGCTGCTGCGCGCTCAGGTCGGGCTGATGGACGCGCAGACCCTCTTCGATAATCTGTAACACGCTGAGCCGCGGGTTAAGCGAGGAGTTAGGATCCTGAAACACCACCTGCATGCGGGGCCGCACGGGCAGCATCTGACGGCGGTTCCAGCGGTGCAGCGGCATATCGTCAAAGAGGATCTCGCCCTGGGAGGCGATCAGGCGCAGCAGCGCCAGACCGGTGGTGCTTTTACCCGAGCCGGATTCGCCCACCAGCCCCAGGGATTCTCCCGGGCGCAGCGAGAAGCGGATGTTTTTCAATACCGGGTTCCGATCGACAATGCGCCGCAGAATACCTTTGCGGATCGGGAACGAGACGGACAGATCCTCAACGCGCAGCAGCGGTGTGCTGTCAGCCGTGAGAGGAACCGGGTCGCCGGAGGGTTCGCTGTCAAGCAGGCGCTGCGTATAGGGGTGCTGCGGCGCGCTCAGCAGCGTTGACGCGGTATTCTGTTCAACACAGCGTCCGTTTTGCATCACCGCGACGCTGTCGGCCAGCTTTCTCACAATGCTCAGGTTATGCGTAATAAACAGCAGGCTCATGTTCAGCTCGTCACGCAGTTCCCGCAGCAGCGTCAGTATTTGCGCCTGTACCGTTACGTCCAGCGCCGTTGTGGGCTCGTCGGCAATCAACAGTTCGGGGCGCGTGAGCAGGGCCATGGCGATCATCACGCGCTGGCGTTCGCCGCCGGAGAGCTGGTGCGGAAAATCATTCAACCGTTTGGCCGCGTTGCGTATGCCTGTTCGCTCCAGACAGTCCAGAATTTCTCCGCGTGCGGCCTCTTTGCGCATCCCCCGGTGCAGGGAGAGCACTTCATAGAGCTGTTTCTCCAGGCTGTGCAGCGGGTTGAGGGAAACCATCGGCTCCTGGAAGATCATGGCGATTTTGTTGCCGCGAATGCCGCGCAGGGTCTGTTCGTCGGCGTGCAGCAGCGAGCTGCCGTGAAAGAGAATATCCCCTTGCGGATAGCTCACCGGCGGAGAGGGCAGCAGCCGCAGGATGGAGAGCGCCGAAACGCTCTTGCCTGAACCCGATTCACCCACCAGGGCCAGCGTTTCACCGCGCTGGATCTGCAGCGACAGGTCGGTGACCACGGTGCGCGTCTCGCCCTGCGTTGAAAAAGCAATCGACAGGTTATCAATACTGAGAAGAGGCTGGGGCATTTTATACCGCCTTGTTCGGATCGAAGGCATCGCGCACGGCTTCGCCAATAAAAATCAGCAGCGACAGCAGAACAGCCACGGAAAGAAAGGCGGCGATGCCTAACCACGGTGCCTGCAGGTTGTTTTTACCCTGCAGCAGCAGTTCGCCGAGCGACGGGGAACCCAGCGGTAGCCCGAAACCAAGAAAATCCAGCGAAGTGAGGGTGGTGATGGAGCTGCACAGAATAAACGGCAGGAAGGTGAGCGTTGCTACCACCGCGTTGGGCAGCATATGGCGGAAGATGATCCCGCGGTCACTCACGCCAAGCGCCTGCGCGGCGCGAATATAGTCGAAATTTCGGGTGCGCAGAAACTCCGCCCGCACCACGCCCACCAGCGCCATCCAGCCGAACAGGACGGTGATGCCTAATAGCCACCAGAAGTTGGGCTGTACGACGCTGGAAAGCAGGATGATCAGAAACAGCGTCGGCATGCCTGACCAGACTTCAATAATCCGCTGGCCCCACAGGTCAATTTTCCCGCCGTAGTAGCCCTGAACGGCGCCCGCCACGACGCCCATGACGCTTGAGAAGATCGTCAGCATCAGCCCAAAGAGAAGCGAGATTCGCGTGCCGTACAGGATGCGGGCCAGCACGTCGCCGCCGTTCGCATCGGTTCCCAGCCAGTTTTGCGCGGAGGGCGGGGAAGGGAAGGGGGTCGTGGTGGCGAAGTTAATGCTGTTTGCGCCAAAGCGCACCGGTGCCCAGAGCGCCCAGCCGTGCCTGTCGATTTGATCGCGAAGCCACGGATCCTGATATTCAGCCGGGGTCGCAAACGGGCCGCCAAAGTCGCTTTCGGTGTAGCTGGCGATAACCGGCACGTACCAGCGGTCGTTAAAATGCACCAGCAGCGGTTTGTCGTTGGCGATCAGCTCCGAACACATGCTTAAGGCAAACAGCACGGCAAAAATCCACAGCGACCAGTAGCCGCGGCGGTTGTGGCGAAAACGGGCCCAGCGGGCCTGATTGACGGGGCTTAAACGCGGCATCAGCGGCCCTCAAAATCGATTCGGGGATCGACCAGCGTATAGCTGATATCACTGATGATATTCAGCAGCAGGCCAATCAGGGTGAAAATATAGAGTGTGCCAAACATCACCGGATAATCGCGCGACACGGTAGCCTCATAGCCCAGCAGCCCCAGGCCGTTGAGCGAAAACATCACCTCTATCAGCAGCGAGCCGGTAAAAAACATGCCGATGAACGTGGCCGGAAATCCGGCGATCACCAGCAGCATGGCGTTGCGAAACACGTGTTTCCACATGATCTGCTTCTCGCTCACGCCCTTGGCGCGGGCCGTGACGACGTACTGTTTACGAATTTCATCGAGAAAGGCGTTTTTGGTCAACATGGTCAGGGCCGCAAACCCGCCGATGACCGTGGCCAGCACCGGCAGCGTGATATGCCAGAGGTAGTCGGTGATTTTCTGATACCACGGTAGGGAGCTGAAATCGGCGGAAACCAGCCCCCGCAGCGGGAAGAGGTCGAAATAGCTTCCCCCGGCAAAAAAGACGATCAGCAGGACGGCAAACAGAAACGCCGGGATGGCATAGCCAATAATGATGAACGTGCTGCTCCAGATATCGAACCGGCTGCCGTTGTACACCGCTTTGCGGATCCCGAGCGGAATAGAGACCAGATAGATAATCAGCGTTCCCCACAGCCCCAGCGTGATCGAAACCGGCAGGCTTTGCTTGATCAGCGTCAGCACTGACGCACTGCGAAACAGGCTATCGCCAAAATCGAAGCGGATGTAATCCCAGAGCATTTTGAAATAGCGCTCGTGAATCGGTTTGTCAAAGCCGTAGCGGTGGGTGATCTCGGCGATCACTTCCGGATCCAGCCCGCGTCCGCCGCGGTAGTGGCTTTCACTGATATTCCCTACGCCGGTTCGCGCATGGCTGGCGCCCATCCCTTCACCGCCGCCGCCGGGCATGCCGCCGCTGTTGCCAAATTCAATGGCGGCAATGGCCTGATCGACCGGCCCACCGGGGGCGATTTGCACGATAAAAAAGTTAATCGTGATGATGGCCCACAGGGTGGGGATGACCAGCAGGAGACGGCGGAGAAGATAGGCACCCATGATAATTCCTTATCGCCGCTCAGCGGGAAGTCTGGCGGCTTTGTTAACGTCATACCACCAGGTATCAAAGCCCAGGGAGTAGACAGGGCGCACGGCAGGCACGGAGAACTTATCCCAGCGCGCAAGGCGATCTTCGCCCATATACCACATCGGCAGCATGTAGTAGTTCCAGGTTAAGACCCTGTCGAGGGCGCGCCCGAGCGGCAGGAGCTTTTCTTTATCCCCCTGCGCCGCCACGATTTTCGCAATCAGCGCGTCAATCGCCGGGCTTTTTACCCCCGGCGCGTTGTACGAGGAGTCAATGTAGCTGGAGGCCCAGGAGATTTGCAGGTCCGAGCTGGGCCACGGCTGGGCGGGCCACAGGCGCTGCATCATGTCGTAATCACGGCTGCGCATGCGGCTGGTGATCTGCGCGTTATCCACCTGGCGAATGTTCATAGTCACACCCAGCCGCTCAAGATTGTGCTTAAACGGCAGCACCCACTGATCGTTGCCTCCGGACGAGAGCAGCAGCTCAAAGCTGAGCGGCTTACCCGTTTTGGCATCCACACGCTTTTGATTTTTCAGGTGCCAGCCCGCGTCATCCAGCAGCTTGCTGGCCTTCAGCAGGTTGTCACGGTCGTAGCCGTCACCCTTCGATGCGGGCGGCTGAAACACGGTGGTGAACACTTGCGGCGGAACCTCCGCTTTTAGCGGTGCCAGCAGGACCAGCTCGTCGGCTTTCGGGTAATCGCGCGCGGCGTATTCGGTATTCTGAAAATAGCTGTTGGCGCGGCTGTAGGCCCCGTAAAACAGCGCTTTGTTCATCCACTCAAAATCAAAGGCCAGGGAGATGGCTTCCCGCACCCGGCGGTCATTAAATACCGGACGCTGAATATTAAACGCCAGCCAGCGGGTGTCCTGGGCAGACTCATTTTTGTGCTCGTCTTTGACGATATAGCCTTTTGCGAAATTTTTGCCGATATAGCGGGTCGCCCAGTTTTTGGCGCTGCTCTCGACGCGCAAATCGAAGGCCCCGGCTTTGAACGCTTCAAACGCCACGTTATCGTCGAGGTAGTAATCATAGCGAAGGGTGTCGAAGTTCCAGCGTCCGCGGTTTACCGGCAGATTGGCCGCCCAGTAGTCTTTGACGCGGGAATAGACGACATATTGCCCCATGCGCCAGTCGGTAATGCGGTAAGGGCCACCTGCCAGTGGGGGAGTCGAAAGGGGATCGCTTAGCTTATGATTTTTCCAGAACGATTCAGGCATTACCGGCAGCGAGAACAGGCTCAGCATGTTCTCTTTATTGGGTTCGCTCAGCTCGATGCGCACGGTGAGCGGCGCAATGGCTCTGACGGACGCGCCCTTATATACGATGCGGAACTGGGGCACGCCTTCGGTCATAAATTTATGGAAGGTGAACGCAACGTCGCTGGCTTTAACCGGTGTGCCATCGTGAAAACGTGCCCGCGGGTTCAGCGAGATTTCCGCCCAGGCGAAGTTATCGTCGTAACGCACGTTCTCGGCAATCAGCGGATAGTAGCTGCCGGGTTCATCGTCAGAGGTGACAAAGAGCGTATCGTAAAGCGATTCCGTCCGCGCTGCCGCCACGCCGCGCAGGGCGAAGCGGTTGAAGTTGTCGAAGGTTCCCGTGGCGGAAAGCGTCACCTTACCGCCCTTCGGCGCGGCAGGGTTGACGTAATCGAAGTGCGTAAAATTGACCGCGTATTTCGGCTCGCCAATCACCGCGAAGGCGATATTTTCTTTGATGGCTTGCGCCTGGCTGGACAGGCTGGTGAATGCCAACATCAGCAACATAAAGCGCATAAGCATCTCGCGGCGGCTCCCTCTTTTACAGACCGGCTCGGTTAAGCTGAATAATAAGTGACGTCGCGGACAATGTGAAATTAATCGCCCTCGGGCGAAATATCAGGACGCCATTCGCGGAACTGCGCCAGCGGCATCGGACGGCTAATCCAGTATCCCTGCAGGAAGTTAACGCCGTGTTCGCGCAGCCAGGCCGCCTGTTCCGGCGTCTCTACCCCTTCGGCGACGGTCGACATATTCAGTCGTCTTGCCAGCGTCAGAACGGCATCCAGCACCGGCGACGTCACGGTCTCAGTACCGATCGCATTAACAAAACCACGGTCGATTTTGAGGTAGTCCATGGTGAAATGCTCAAGGTAAATCAGCGCGCTGTGGCCGGTTCCAAAATCATCAATGGCGATTTCAAACCCTTCGTTATGCAGCCATTCGAAGAGGCTGTTGGCTTCCCGATGATTCAGCATGTCGCGTTCGGTAATTTCCAGCACGATCTGGAAATAATCCGGCGGCAGTAGCGCTTTGACGGTGCGCATATCGTCCTTGAAGCTTTCCGCGTGCAGATGCCCCGGTGCAATGTTAATGCCCACCTTGGCACCCGGGGGTAACAGCGTTTGTAACACGGGTGCATCGTGAATGATAAGGTCAAAGAGATGCAGCGTCAGTGGGACAATCAGCTTCTGCGCTTCGGCAAAATTGATAAACGCGTCAGGCGGAATTTCCCCCATTGTCGGGTGCTTCCAGCGCATCAGCACTTCAAGCCCGGTCATTTTGAGCGATTTGGCATCAACGACGGGCTGATAGACCACGTAAAACTGGCCGCGCTTAATGGCGCTTAAAATCTCTTTACCCGGGTTGAGCCGAATGCTGAGGATGTAGTAGTTGAGCGATCCGGCACAAATGCCGCATACCAGCCCGAAGAACACGGCGTAGAGAATTTCATCGCTGGTCCATGCGTCCGCATACAGGTTGATGGTCAGGGGGACGTCTTTCAGCGTCGCCGTGCGGACCGGGATGTCGTGTAATTCGTGCGCATGAACCAGGGTACTGGACTGGGTCGACAATGCGTTATCGCCGATGATGATGGCTATACCCGCGAACTCGTCCTGGCGCTCCGTGTAGAGCAGGTAAGGCGTCAGATTAATATTCACTGAAGTGAACACACCGCCGCCCTTTACTAATGGGTTGCGGTACCAGATCGCAATTGCAGGTTCATCAGGCAGCATGGGGGTACCCGGGAGCAGCGCCATATCGATCGGTTTATCGATATTCAGCTCAGGTATCAGCGTCTCCATCGGGACATTCATCGGGCCCGTGGCGGAAGAGCAGAACGCCATCTTGTCCCTGACCAGCAGGAAGGCGCGAACGTTAATGCTGAAGGCCGCGCGTGAGGTGAGTTCCTGATTGACGTCGTGGCATGTGTTCAGCGTGAGGGGCTGGAGAACATTGACCGCTTTTTTTAAATCGTCGAAATAGCTCCCCATATAGGCGCTTACATCATTCACCAGAGTGTCGAATTTGACTTCCCGCTTGTGGTAACTCCAGGAAAATTGCAGTGAACCCAGGAGCAGGGCGGTGATGAGACCCGTGATAATACTGAGGATCAGTATCTTACGATTACTGGAGAAGTAGCGGGTGAGCATAGACGTCGTGATTCCTGAAATGCCGCTGGATGTATTCAGTGTAATGGGCAAAAAAAAACACTGCCGAAGCAGTGCTTTTTTTCATCATATCGTCAGCCAAGGGATAACCAACGATACAATAGTCATATTAACTGCGGGTCAGTACGCGGCGTGCTTCGTTGTAGCGCTTCTTCCAGTATGGTTCATTCATGCTGGAAATGGTCACACCGCTGCTGGTGGAGGCATGTACGAACTGGTCGTTACCAATGTAGATGCCAACATGTCGACCTGTAGAACCGGCACGGAACAGGACTAAATCACCGGTGCGCAGTTTGGTACGTGAAATCGACTTGCCCATCTCCTGCTGTTCATAGGTTGAACGCGGAAGATCTAACCCAAATTGCTCACGGAACGTACGCTGTACAAAACCGGAACAATCAATACCTGTTTTTGTGCTGCCGCCAAGACGATAGCGCACGCCTTTCCAGTCAGCATACTGGTCCATAATGCGGGACTTCACGTCCAGATTACGTACCATATTTTCAAATTCATCCTGAGAGGCTTGCAGTGACGAGGAATCTTCCATTCCCACAACACGCGTCTCAGGATGCATATTCTTTGCGGTGTTCGATGTACTACATGCAGATAACAGTACCGCGACTGCTATCGCCGGGATCCCCCGTAAGATATATCTCAGAAACGGTTGAGATTTGACCATTTTGTTTATTATCCCTTGAAGTCCTTAACGACAAATATCGTTATAAAAATGCCAAACGTGACGAGACTAATTATCTGTTCACATTGAGACAATTCTTTCTGGTCACATTTGTGGCATAGCGCACAAAATTATTCACCATCGAAATAATTATCCCTATGGGGCAAAACGAGTTCGAGATTAACCGATTGCCAGGGGTATTGCGAGTAAAAAAAGCCTTTTTTTTATAAGAAAATGTGATACAGAAAGTAAAAATCCGTAATTGCTTAAAATGCGGTCAGATCCGAGGCTTTATCGCGCAATTGCTTCATTTTTATCATGAATGTGATGACAAGAATATGACACTGGGAAAAGATCGTGGCGGGAAGACTATCAGGGATCATGTCGATCCCTGATAGCTCACGTTAATTTAGGTTAGTTATTTGTTCAATTATTGTTGCGCTTTACCGGGAAGATAACGATCGAACAGCGCTATTATCCTGTCGCTCAGTGGGGTCATCAAACACCACGGCAGCGCAATCAGCGCAACGGAGAGCGAACCGACGGCAATATCGGTGAACCAGTGAGCGCCAATCATTACGCGCGGGAAGGCAAAAACCACAAAAATAATCAGGGCTATGGCAAACGCTTTTCTGCCGAAATAGCGAAGCATAATTGCGGAAAAAATAAGCAGCATCATGCCGTGATCGCCGGGGAAACTGTCCTTCGACGCATCTTTTGTTGGAATATGCAGCAGTTCACTCACGCGATAAATATCGGTGAAAAAGAGCGTTGGGCTGGAGCGCTTAACCGGAATAATCGCGGTGGCCAGCTGGTTAATGACGACGGCAAACAGCAGCATCACCAGACCGATAATCAGAATACGCCGGCGCCCGGCTTTGTCCTCTTTCAGCCAGAAAGAGAGCATCAGGCAGCCCATCGCCAGCAGCGAGAAGCCGTCGAAGGCGCGGTTGTTGGTAATTGCTACCAGCCACAGGAACGCGTTGCTCTTCACCAGCTCCTGGTTGAAGAAGTGGAAAATGGCAGAATCCAGCGGGAACCAGAAACCATGATCCGCCGGGATATACCAGGAGAAGAAAAGCGCCAGACCGGCGACATTAAGCAGTAATATCAGGGGAAATCGAGTTGTCATAACGTTCTGTATAGTGTGAAAACAGGGGCAACGTTAGCCGCCTGAACTTAAACGAATCCTCAACAGGCTGGACTGGAGGGCATTCCAGTCGGCGTTAACCGCACTAATTAACTCTATACGGCTGTCAGGCGGCGCCACATTTTGCGTTTCAATAAAGAAATCGTCGCCCTGACGGTTGATTCGCACCAGCCCGTCTGGCGTGCGCATGATCCCTTTCACGCGATCGACGGGCGCAAGTCGGGCCCATTCGAGGATCCCAATGGTGTCGAAAACGGTTTCAGCATCAAAAATCCACCCGCAGGCCTGATATCCCTGACCGCTGTTCAGGTTACGGCGCCAGCGCTGGTGTTCTGGCAGGCTAAGGGCAGCTAAACCCTGTTTCACCGGATGGCGATGAGCGTGTTCCGCACTGGCCGGAAGCTCAGCCAGGTTCAGACGAGGAAGGTCAAGCAGGGCGCTATCAATATTCCCCTGGGTAGTCTGCACCCGTGTGCGATTGCCGCCGAAATGCTGCCACCACGACTCCAGCGCGGTCTGGCTTTCAGCCGTGGCGCGATCGGCTTTATTCGCGACAATAACGTCAGCCGAAGCGAGCTGATCGCGGAAGTTCTCATTGGCCAGCGACTTGTCATCCAGAAGCTGACGCGGATCGAGCAGGCACAGGGTGGCGCGCAGATCGATCCACGGCTCGTAAACCGGGGCTGTCAGTAAATCGAGGATCTGCTTCGGGTGACCCAGCCCGGTGGGTTCAATCAGCAGGCGGTCAGGTTTGCCCTGACGCAGCAGGGTATTGAGCCCGACCTGCATCGGCAGGCCATTGACGCAGCACATGCACCCGCCGGGGATCTCTTTAATCATTGCGCCGCTGGATGACAGCAACGCGCCGTCAATGCCCACCTCGCCAAATTCATTGACCAGCACGGCCCATTTCTCGGCCGGATCTTTATTTGCCAGCAGGTGGAGAATTGAGGTGGTTTTACCGCTGCCGAGAAAACCGGTGATGAGGTTGGTTTTGGTCACGTGCGCTCCGGATGAGAATGGTGATGCTATAACACTATTCTCTATCCTGGCGAAAAACGTGCCCTGTGAGAAGGGGAAGGGCGAACGGAGGCCTCATCCGTTCGCATTAAGCGCAATAATCGTTAAAGATTTAACGTTTCGATAACAGCCTGACGTGCGCCGTGGCGGGTTATGCGCTCATAGGCCTGGCTGACAGCCTCCACAAAAACGCGATTATGCGCAAGATCGTGACCGAAGACCTCACTCAGCCCCAGCAGCGCGTGGACGCGGTTGGCGTCGCTGCTGGCATTGACGATGGCGCGGATTTTATCGCTAAGGGGATCGCGTACGTCAATCGCGTTGCCATGATCGTCGGTGCCGCTGACGTAGCGTATCCAGCCGGCCACGCCCAGGGCCAGCAGCGACCACGGTGTTTTTCGCTCAAGGTGAACGCGGATCCCGTCCAGCATTCTTTGCGGAAGTTTCTGGCTACCGTCCATCGCGATTTGCCAGGTCCGGTGCTGGAGGGCCGGGTTGGCAAAGCGCTCCAGCAGGCTATCGGCGTAGGCGGTGAGGTCGACATCCTTAATGCGTAATGTTGGGGCCTGCTCGTCCAGCATGAGTCGACGGGCGGCTTCACGGAACGCCGAGTCCTCCATGCATTCATTTATATGGGCGTAGCCCGCGAGGTACCCCAGATACGCCAGGAAAGAGTGGCTGCCGTTGAGCATGCGTAATTTCATCTGCTCCCACGGCAGCACATCCTGCACCATCTGGACACCCGCCACTTCCCACTCGGGACGCCCGGCGACAAAATTATCTTCTACGACCCACTGAATGAACGGCTCGCAGCTGATGGCGCACGGATCTTCCACGCCGAGCGCGTCGGTGATTTCCGCCAGCGAGGCCTCCGTTGCGGCGGGCACAATCCTGTCGACCATCGTCCCCGGGAAACTCACGTGGCTATCAATCCATTCAGATAACCCTGCGGAACGTTTTTGCGCCATGCCCAGCACCGCGTTTTTCACCACGTGCCCGTTGTCAGGGATATTGTCGCAGGACAGCACGGTAAACGCAGGCAAGCCGCGCTCGCGGCGGCGGTGGAGGGCTTCGACCAGGATCCCTGGGGCCGAATGTGGCCCGGAGGGGTTTTCAAGGTCGTGGACGATCCGGGGGTTATTCAGATCGAGTTTTCCGGTCGCGGGATCGATGCAATAGCCTTTTTCCGTGATGGTGAGCGAGACAATCGCAACCTGAGGCTCGCAAAATTTCTCAATAATGGCGGGCAGGGAGTCCAGCTTTGCGTTCAGGCATTCATGGACGGCACCGACGATAATGGCCTCATTGCCTTCTGCACCTTTCTCCAGCACGGTGAACAAATGATCCTGCGCGCGCAGCTGGCTCATCAGCACATCGCCGCTGAAAAGGCTAATCTCACAAATCCCCCAGTCGCCGCCTTTTTCATTCAGCACCCGATTTGTTAACAATGCCTGGTGCGCACGGTGAAACGCGCCAAAGCCAAAGTGGACGATGCGGGAGCGTAATTGCGTGCGATCGTAGCGCGGTTGCTGAACCCGGGCAGGAAGGGCGGTGGAGGCAATTGTCTTCATGAGGTACACACCTGATTAACCATTAATTAACAATGCCAGTGTAAAGTTATATGACAGCAAATAAAATTGGTGAGCCGTAAATATCCCCGTTATGTGAGTTTGATCAATCAATGTGTGGCGGTGTATTGACCCTTCACGGCAAACATGTATGGTAGTCGTCATTGCAGTAGCACATATTGGTATAACAACTTAAGAGGGTGAGGCAATGGAACAAACCTGGCGTTGGTACGGGCCGAACGATCCGGTTTCTCTTGATGATGTGCGCCAGGCTGGCGCAACGGGTGTCGTCACGGCGCTGCATCATATTCCAAACGGTCAGGTCTGGCCGGTAGAGGAAATTCAACAGCGTCAGGCGCTGCTGGCGGAGAAGGGGTTAACCTGGTCTGTGGTGGAAAGCATCCCGGTTCATGAAGACATTAAAACCCATTCAGGGGAGTACCAGACCTGGATTGCTAACTACCAGCAGAGCATCCGTAACCTGGCGACCTGCGGCATTGATACGGTCTGCTATAACTTCATGCCTATCCTCGACTGGACGCGAACCGACCTTGAATATCAGATGCCGGACGGCTCGAAAGCGCTGCGTTTCGATCAGATTGCCTTTGCGGCATTCGAGCTGCACATTCTGAAACGCCCTGGCGCCGAAGCGGATTACACCGCGGAAGAGCAGCAGCAGGCGCGCGCGTGGTTTAACGCTGCCAGTGATGCGGACATCGAAAAGCTGACCCGTAATATTATTGCGGGCCTGCCCGGGGCTGAAGAGGGGTATACGCTGGATCAGTTCCGCGCGCGCCTGGCGGAATACGGCGATATTGATAAGCAGCAGCTGCGTGAAAACATGGCGTATTTCCTGCGCGCTATCGTGCCGGTTGCGGAAGAGGTAGGGGTTCGCCTGGCCGTGCATCCGGACGATCCACCGCGTCCTATCCTCGGCCTGCCGCGTATCGTGTCTACGATTGAAGATATGCAGTGGCTGAAAGAGACGGTAAACAGCATTTACAACGGTTTTACCATGTGTACCGGCTCCTACGGCGTGCGTGCGGATAACGACCTGGTGCGGATGATTGAAGCCTTCGGCGATCGTATCCACTTCACGCATCTGCGAGCGACCTGCCGCGAAGAGAATCCAAAAACCTTCCACGAGGCGGCGCACCTGGGCGGCGATGTGAATATGGTGGCGGTGGTAGACGCCATTCTGGCGGAAGAGGCGCGTCGTAAGCAGGCGGGCGATGTGCGTCCTATCCCGTTCCGTCCGGATCACGGTCACCAGATGCTGGACGATCTGCGTAAGAAAACCAACCCGGGCTATTCGGCGATTGGCCGTCTTAAAGGCATGGCGGAAGTGCGCGGCGTTGAGCTGGCGCTGAAAATGACGAAGTATCCGGAACTTCTGTAACCGGAGTTGCCGGGTGGCGGCTTCGCCTTACCCGGCCTACAAAAACACAAAAACCGGCTTCAGGGCCGGTTTTTTTCGTGGGTCGGGTAAGCGTAGCGCCACCCGACAAACGCCGCAATCAGTCAGCGCGACCCATATAGCGTTTTTCTTCGATATGGATGCGGATCTTCTCGCCAGCAGAGAGGTATTCCGGTACCTGCACAACCAGGCCGGTCGTCAGGGTAGCCGGTTTGTTGCGGGCACTGGCGGATGCGCCTTTGATGCCAGGCGCCGTTTCAACGATTTCCAGATCGACGGTCTGAGGCAGTTCCAGCGCCAGCAGCACGCCGTCCCAGGTCAGAACCTGCATGTCAGGCATGCCGCCTTCAGGGATAAACAGCAGCTCTTCTTCAATCTGATCTTTGGTGAAGATGTACGGGGTGTAATCTTCTTTATCCATGAACACGTATTCGTTGCCGTCGATGTAGGAGAAATCAACATAGCGACGGGTCAGGGTCACGGTATCGACGATATCGTCACCTTTAAAGCGCTCTTCCACTTTCAGGCCGGTACGCACATCGGCGAAACGCATTTTGTACAGCGTTGCTGCACCACGGGCGCTCGGGGCCTGAATGTCGATATCTTTCACAATCAGCAGTTTGCCGTTGTAATTCAGCACCATACCTTTCTTAATTTCGTTCGCTCTTGGCATTGCAGTAATCCTGTTTACGGGAGGTAAAAAATATCGCGCCAAATTACTCGCGCGCGGCCTTTCAGGCAAGAGGAATTCGTGGCTTTTGCTATCAATACGCAAAAGGTGTTACTGTGCGCGCGATGCCCGACTCGCGGGCGATCGTCAGCGAAAGAGAGCATTTATGGATTGCCGTCCCGATTGTGGCGCGTGCTGTACTGCACCGTCCATTTCAAGCCCCATTCCAGGAATGCCCGAGGGCAAGCCTGCCAATACCCGCTGCGTTCAGCTCTCGGAAACGAACCTGTGCATGATCTTTGGCTCACCGTTGCGCCCGAAAGTCTGCTCCGGGCTTCAGCCCGCTGCCGAAATGTGCGGCAGCACGCGAGAGCAGGCGATGACGTACCTTCTTGAACTTGAAACGCTCACCGCGCCTTAAACGTCTTTAATTCTCGCCAGGCAGCCCATCGTCAGCGCACACATCACCAGCGCAATCCAGAACACCGTGTGATAGTTCCAGATTTCGGCCACGACACCGGCCATTGAGCCCGCGATAATCCAGCCCACGCGGGTGGTATTAGTATAAAGGGTGGTGGCTGAGCCTGCCTGACCCGGCATCAGATCCTGGAAATAGAGCATGCCTATCCCGGCGAGAATGCCAATATAGATGGCGTTCAGCAGCTGTAACGCCAGCAACAGCCCAGGCGTATGTACCGTCAGCATACCGATATAAAACAGCAGACCGGCGACAGCGGCGATGCGCATTAAAAACCGCTTTCCGAAGCGCTTAGCGTAATAGCCCGCGATGAGCATCGTCGGGATCTCAAGCCCGGCCGCGGTGCCCATCATGATGCCCGCCAGCTTCTCCGACAGGTGCAGTTCATCAATAATAAACAGCGGCATATTGATGATATACAGGCTGTTGGTGCCCCACATCAACGTGCAGATAACAAACAGGAGCAGGGCATCGCGGCGGTTACGGCGCGGCGCTTCCAGCACGCCCGTTGCCACTTTGGGCTCTTTGCGCATGGACGGCAGGAAGAACCACACCAGCGCGCCGCATGCCACAAACGCAACGGCCGCACTCAGGTACATCACCGTAAAGCCAAAACCCATCGCCAGCGCGTAGGCCAGCGGTGGACCAATCACCCATGCCAGCGATACCTGCGCACGCAGGACAGAGCTGAACATCACCGCTTCACGTCCGGTATGGTCGGCGTGTTCGCGGGCAAGGGCGAACAGCTGAGGGTTTGCCGTTGAGCCAAAGCTGCTCAGAAATACCCCGACGAAGAGCAGAATGAAATAGTTGCGGTTCCAGGCAAACAGAACGCAGGCCATGACCCCCAGCAGGCAGCAGAAAACGATCAGGCTCTTACGATCGCCTTTTCTGTCGGATCGCCCCGCCAGAAACTGGCTGACCAGGATGCCGATAATGGCGCTTCCGGTAAAAAAGAATCCCACCATCGCCGGACGGACGTGAACCTCATTTGTCAGGAATAAGCTCAATGTCGGCGTCTGTAACGCGCCGGCAATGCCCGTGAAGAAGGCAACAACGAGGAATGCCGCAGAGGTCAAATCAAAGGGCTTCGGCGAGACCGCCGCAGGGGTGTTATGCATGTTTTATAATTAGCGAGTAGCAGAGAGGGGCGGAGTTTACGCCGTCAGCTAAAAAATAAACAGTGGGTGCGGTCAATGATGCCACGAAAAATCAAAATGGCATTTCAACTTACCTCTCACCCGGCTGACCTTAGCTGAAACTGGCTTGCTGAACTTCAGCAAAATTCAGCTGAACGAAGAAGAAATGTGCTGTATCTCTAAATTCTGAGATCGGAAATACGAGTTTACTTGCAAGACATTGCAGAAAGCGCAAGACTTTTTGAAACGTTTCAGCGCTATCTTGTTTTAACAAACGGAGCAGGCTAGCGCATTTTTTCTCATTAAAGCTGAAACGATTCAAGTTCAGCAGGAGTGGAGAACCATGTTCCAGTTATCTGTTCAGGATATCCACCCGGGCGCTCAGGCCGGGGATAAAGAAGAGGCTATTCGCCAGGTTGCCGCTGCGCTCGTGCAGGCGGGTAACGTCGCGGACGGCTATGTCAACGGCATGCTGGCGCGCGAGCAGCAGACCTCAACCTTCCTCGGCAATGGCATTGCCATTCCGCACGGCACAACCGATACCCGCGATCAGGTGTTGAAAACCGGCGTTAAGGTTTATCAGTTCCCACAGGGCGTGCTCTGGGGCGACGGTCAGGTAGCCTATGTGGCCATCGGTATCGCGGCCAGCAGCGACGAACACCTAGGCCTGCTGCGTCAGCTGACGCATGTCCTGAGCGATGACGATGTGGCTGAACAGCTTAAGTCCGCCACCACAGCTGAAGAGCTGCGTGCGTTGCTGATGGGCGAAAAACAGAGCGAAGCGCTGAAACTGGATAATGAAACGCTGACGCTGGATGTGGTTGCCTCCGATCTGGTGACGCTGCAGGCGCTGAACGCGGGCCGTCTGAAAGAAGCCGGCGCGGCGGATGCCACGTTTGTGACGCGCGTGATTAACGATAAGCCGTTGAATCTGGGTCAGGGTATCTGGCTGAACGACAGTGCTGAAGGCAACCTGCGCAGCGCTATCGCCGTGAGCCGCGCGGCCAATGCGTTTGAAGTAGAAGGCGAGCCTGCAGCCATGCTGGTGACCGTGGCGATGAACGATGAACAGCCGGTTTCCGTGCTGAAGCGTCTGGGCGATCTGCTGCTGAACAACAAAGCTGAAAAACTGCTGAACGCTGATGCCTCCACCGTGCTGGCACTGCTGACCAGTGATGATGCGCCGACTGAAGACGTGCAGACCGCTGAGTTCGTGGTACGTAACGAGCACGGCCTGCATGCCCGTCCGGGCACCATGCTGGTGAATACCATTAAACAATTCGAGAGTGAGATCACCGTGGCGAATCTTGATGGCACGGGCAAACCGGCCAACGGCCGTAGTCTGATGAAAGTTGTCGCGCTGGGCGTGAAGAAAGGGCACCGTCTGCGTTTCACCGCACAGGGTGCTGATGCTGAACAGGCGCTGAAAGCGATTGGCGATGCCATCGCGGCGGGTCTGGGGGAGGGCGCATAATGAGCAGACGTGTTGCGACTATTACGCTGAACCCGGCTTATGACCTGGTAGGATTTTGCCCGGAAATTGAGCGCGGCGAAGTCAACCTCGTGCGTACCACTGGCCTGCATGCTGCGGGTAAAGGGATTAACGTCGCGAAAGTGCTCAAGGATCTCGGTATCGACGTCACCGTGGGTGGATTCCTCGGTAAAGATAACCAGGATGGTTTCCAGCAGCTGTTCAGCGAGCTGGGCATTGCCAACCGTTTTCAGATTGTTCAGGGCCGTACCCGCATCAACGTTAAGCTGACGGAGAAAGACGGTGAAGTGACTGACCTGAACTTCTCTGGCTTCGAAGTGACGCCGTCAGACTGGGAGCGTTTTGTTAACGATTCTCTGACCTGGCTCGGTCAGTTTGACATGGTCTGCGTCAGCGGCAGCCTGCCGTCCGGCGTGAGCCCGGAAGCGTTTACCGACTGGATGACGCGCCTGCGCAGCCAGTGCCCGTGCATCATTTTTGACAGCAGCCGCGATGCGCTGGTTGCGGGCCTGAAAGCCTCGCCGTGGCTGGTGAAGCCGAATCGCCGCGAGCTGGAGATCTGGGCGGGTCGTAAGCTGCCAGAATTAAAAGATGTGATTGACGCTGCCCATGCGCTGCGCGAGCAGGGTATCGCTCACGTGGTGATCTCGCTTGGTGCAGAAGGCGCGTTGTGGGTTAACGCGTCTGGCGAATGGATCGCCAAACCGCCGTCAATGGAAGTTGTGAGTACCGTTGGCGCAGGGGATTCCATGGTTGGCGGCCTGATTTATGGTCTGCTGATGCGTGAATCCAGTGAACATACTTTACGTCTTGCCACTGCCGTTGCTGCCCTGGCCGTCAGCCAGAGCAATGTCGGTATTACCGATCGTACCCAGTTAGCCGCGATGATGGCGCGCGTTGACTTAAAACCTTTTAACTAACAGCAGGAGAGGAATAATGAAAACGCTGCTGATCATTGACTCCGGTCTCGGACAGGCTCGCGCCTATATGGCGAAGACCTTGCTGGGCGCTGCGGCACAAAAAGCACATCTGGAGATTATCGATAATCCAGGCGATGCAGAACTGGCCATTGTACTGGGCGACAAAATCCCGGCTGACAGTGCGCTGAACGGCAAAAAAGTGTGGCTGGGTGATATTAATCGCGCGGTGGCACACCCGGAACTGTTCCTGAGCGAAGCGAAAGGTCACGCGTCTGTCTACAGCGCGCCTGTCGCGACGGCACCGGCTGCGGCCACGGGTCCAAAACGCATTGTTGCGGTGACGGCCTGCCCGACGGGTGTGGCTCACACCTTTATGGCGGCTGAAGCCATTGAAACCGAAGCGAAAAAACGCGGCTGGTGGGTAAAAGTTGAAACGCGTGGCTCCGTCGGTGCCGGCAACGCTATCACCCCAGAAGAAGTGGCTGAGGCCGATCTGGTGATCGTGGCGGCGGATATTGAAGTGGACCTGGCGAAATTTGCCGGTAAGCCAATGTACCGTACGTCTACCGGCCTGGCGCTGAAAAAGACCGCGCAGGAGTTTGATAAAGCGCTGGTGGAAGCGAAGCCGTATCAGGCAACCGGCGCGCGTCAAACCGCGACGGAAGGTAAGAAAGAGTCTGCGGGCGCCTATCGCCATCTGTTGACCGGCGTGTCTTACATGCTGCCGATGGTGGTGGCGGGTGGTCTGTGTATCGCTCTCTCGTTCGCGTTTGGTATCACCGCGTTTAAAGAACAAGGGACGCTGGCGGCTGCGCTGATGCAGATCGGCGGTGGCTCAGCCTTCGCTCTGATGGTGCCGGTACTGGCGGGCTTTATTGCCTTCTCCATCGCTGACCGTCCTGGCCTGACGCCGGGCCTTATCGGCGGTATGCTGGCCGTGAGCACGGGTTCCGGCTTTATCGGCGGGATTATCGCGGGCTTCCTGGCCGGTTACGTCGCGAAGCTCATCAGCTCGAAGCTCAAGCTGCCGCAGAGTATGGAAGCGCTGAAACCGATCCTGATCATCCCGCTGATTTCCAGCCTGGTGGTCGGTCTGGCGATGATTTACCTGATTGGTAAGCCGGTTGCGGGCATCCTGGCGGGTCTGACCCACTGGCTGCAAACCATGGGTACCGCAAACGCGGTTCTGCTGGGTGCAATCCTCGGCGGCATGATGTGTACCGACATGGGTGGTCCGGTGAACAAAGCGGCTTACGCCTTTGGTGTTGGCCTGCTGAGTACCCAGACCTACGCGCCAATGGCAGCCATCATGGCGGCAGGTATGGTGCCTCCGCTGGCGCTCGGCCTGGCGACGATTATTGCCCGTCGTAAGTTCGATAAAGCACAGCAGGAAGGCGGCAAAGCGGCGCTGGTGCTGGGTCTGTGCTTCATCACCGAAGGGGCAATTCCGTTCGCGGCCCGTGACCCAATGCGTGTACTGCCTTGCTGTATCGCGGGTGGCGCGGTAACGGGGGCAATCTCCATGGCGATTGGCGCGAAGCTGATGGCACCACACGGCGGTCTGTTCGTGCTGCTGATCCCTGGCGCTATCACGCCGGTGCTGGGCTACCTGCTGGCGATTGTTGCCGGTACGCTGGTGGCGGGTCTCTCTTACGCAGTGCTGAAACGTCCGGAAGCGGAAGTCGTGGCAAAAGCAGCGTAAGCGATAAACAACAAAAAAGCCGGGTTGCATTACGCACCCGGCTTTTTTTATGCCGCCTGTTCAGCGGTTTGCTGTGCCTTCAGCCAGGCAATCTCTTCTGCCCAGATGTCCGGATTAATGGTTTCCAGCACCATCGGAATACCGTCGAAGCGGGCGTCCTGCATAATGAAGCGGAACGCATCGTGGCCGATGTTGCCTTCGCCGAGGCTGTGATGGCGGTCAACGCGGCTGCCAAAGGCGCTTTTCGCATCGTTTAAGTGCATGCCGCGCAGGTACTTAAAGCCCACAATGCGCTCGAACTCATCAAACGTGTTTTTCGTTGCCTCGGTTGTGCGCAGGTCATAGCCGGCGGCAAACGCGTGGCAGGTATCAATGCACACGCCAACGCGGGATTTATCCTCCACGCCGTCGATAATCGCCGCCAGATGTTCGAACCTGAAGCCGAGGTTGCTGCCCTGACCGGCGGTATTCTCAATCACCGCGGTGACTCCTTTGGTCTTGTCCAGGGTGATGTTGATGGACTCGGCAATGCGCGCCAGGCAGGCATCTTCGTCGATCTGCATCAGATGGCTGCCCGGATGGAAGTTCAGCAGCGTCAGCCCGAGCTGTTCGCAGCGCTGTACTTCATCAAGAAACGCCTCGCGGGATTTTTCCAGCGCCTCTTCAACCGGGTGACCGAGGTTGATCAGGTAGCTGTCGTGGGGAAGGATTTGTCCTGGCCCGTAGTGGTACTTCTCACAGGCAGCCTTGAAATCATCAATCACTTCGGCGGTGAGCGCTGCGGCGCGCCACTGGCGCTGGTTTTTGGTGAACAGGGCGAAAGCGGTCGCCTCGATTTCGGCGGCGCGAATGGCGGCATTCGCAAGGCCACCTGCAGCGCTGACGTGCGCTCCAACATATTTCATAAAAAAACTCCTGCTAACCCGAAACGCTTATGATAGCGGGTTAGCAGGAGAAGGACGAGATGGTTTATGCCATCAGGCTGTGCACCGCGAGGTTAATGGCACCGCCTCCGACAATCAGCCAGATGAAGAGCACCAGCGCCATCAGCAGCGGTTTCGCACCGGCTTTTTTCAGCGCGCTGACGTGTGTGGTGACACCCAGCGCCGCCATGGCCATCGCCAGCAGCACGGTATCCAGCGTTACCAGCATATCGACAACGGCTTTCGGCAGCAGGTGGAAGGAGTTGAAAATCGCCACCACGATAAACAGGATCGCAAACCACGGAATGGTGATTTTGCTTTTCTCGCTGCCGCCCGCCGGAGCCAGCTGTTTAACCCGAGCGGCAAGGAAAATCAGGAACGGGGCCAGCATCATCACGCGCAGCATTTTGGCAATCACCGCCGCGTTTTCAGCTTCCGGGTTAATGGCATGTCCTGCCGCCACCACCTGGGCCACTTCGTGCATGGTCGAACCGATATAGATGCCGTAGGTTTCCGGGCTAAACCAGTGCGCCACCAGCGGATACATGGCCGGATAGAGGAAGATCGCCAGCGTACCGAAGATCACCACCGTCGCCACCGCCACGGTTACCTTGCTGGCTTCGGCTTTAACGACGGGCTCTGTTGCCAGCACCGCCGCGGCTCCACAGATACTGCTCCCGGCACCGATCAGCCAGCTGGTTTGCTTATCCAGGCCAAAGACTTTCTGGCCGATAAAGCAGGCCAGCAAAAAGGTGCTGGTCAGGGTCAGGACGTCGATGGCGATTCCGCTCACGCCCACATCCGCAATCTGCGAAAAGGTGAGACGGAAGCCGTAAAGGATGATCCCGAGACGCAGCAGGTGCTGTTTGGCAAAGATCACGCCGCCGTCGCAGGATTTCCAGATATGTGGGTAAACGGTGTTACCCACGACCATGCCCAGCAAAATGGCGAGCGTCAGCGCGCTAAAACCTGCGCCTGCGATAGCCGGGATGCTGCCGCCCCATAGCGCGACGGCGGTCACTGCGGCGCTGAGCGCAAGACCCGGCACGAAGTGCCACACTGTACGATGATGTTGTAAGGTGATTTCTGACATAACCTTCTCCTTTGTCTGGCTAAAGGTTACGGCGCTCTGGCTTAAAAATAAAATTGATTATATACTTATAATCAATCTATATAAGTGGTAAGCAACCATGCACATTACATTGCGTCAGCTGGAAGTGTTTGCCGAGGTGCTGAAAAGCGGCTCGACGACCCAGGCGTCACAAATGCTGGCGCTCTCGCAGTCTGCGGTCAGCGCGGCGTTGACCGATCTTGAAGGACAGCTGGGCGTTCAGCTTTTCGACAGGGTAGGGAAGCGGCTTGTGGTGAACGAGCACGGCCGTCTTCTTTATCCGCGCGCGCTGGCGCTGCTGGAGCAGGCTATCGAAATCGAGCAGCTGTTCCGCGAAGACAACGGTGCGATCCGCGTCTATGCCAGCAGCACCATCGGGAACTACATCCTGCCGGAAGTGATTGCCCGCTACCGCCGGGATTTCCCGACTCTGCCGCTGGAGATGAGCGTGGGCAATAGCCAGGACGTCATCAACGCGGTGATCGATTTCCGCGTGGATATTGGTCTCATCGAAGGACCCTGCCATAACGTCGATATCATTGCCGAGCCCTGGCTGGAAGATGAGCTGGTGGTGTTTGCGTCCCCGGCCTCGTCGTTATTGCAGGGCGAGGTGACGCTGGAGCGCCTGGCGCAGGCGCAGTGGATCCTGCGTGAACAGGGCTCCGGCACGCGTGAAATTGTCGATTATCTGCTGCTTTCCCATCTGCCGCATTTCCAGTTAGGGATGGAGCTGGGGAACTCTGAGGCCATCAAGCACGCGGTGCGTCATGGCCTGGGGATCAGCTGTCTTTCCCGGCGCGTCATTGCCGAACAGCTTGAAACGGGGTCGCTGGTTGAAATCCCGGTTCCATTGCCGAAGCTGGTGCGCACGCTGTGGTGCATCCATCATCGTCAGAAACACCTTTCCAGCTCGCTGCAGCGTTTTCTGCGCTACTGCGAGATGTAATCTTCCCCTCATCCTGACCCTCTCCCCAAAGGGGAGAGGGAAAAATTATGCTTTACTTATAATCCTGGCCGAGTCATGAAGCTCTCTTATAACTGAGTATTTCTGCCGGAAGGAACGCGGATCGTCTGCTACAATCGCGCCTCATTTATTAAATGGACAGCATTTTCATATGGTTTCAGAAATTAAAACCACAGAAGCGCCCACGCTACGTCGTGAACTCAAGGCGCGTCACCTGACGATGATCGCCATTGGAGGCTCAATCGGTACAGGTCTTTTCGTTGCCTCTGGCGCAACGATTTCGGCAGCCGGCCCGGGTGGGGCACTTTTCTCTTATATCCTGATTGGACTGATGGTGTACTTCCTGATGACCAGTCTCGGCGAACTGGCCGCGTACATGCCGGTATCCGGTTCGTTTTCGACCTACGGTCAAAAATACGTTGAAGAAGGCTTCGGCTTCGCGCTGGGCTGGAACTACTGGTACAACTGGGCGGTCACTATCGCCGTTGACCTTGTCGCCGCGCAGCTGGTAATGAACTGGTGGTTCCCCGATACGCCGGGCTGGATCTGGAGCGCCCTGTTCCTGGCCGTCATCTTCCTGCTGAACTACATCTCCGTGCGCGGTTTCGGCGAAGCGGAATACTGGTTCTCTTTGATCAAAGTGGCAACCGTCATCATCTTTATCGTCGTCGGTGTGGCGATGATCGTTGGTATTTTCAAAGGCGCAGAACCTGCGGGCTGGAGTAACTGGACAACAGGCGATGCGCCGTTTGCCGGTGGACTGTCGGCGATGATTGGCGTGGCGATGATTGTCGGCTTCTCCTTCCAGGGGACCGAGCTGATTGGTATCGCCGCCGGTGAATCCGAGAACCCGGAGAAAAATATTCCGCGCGCGGTTCGTCAGGTCTTCTGGCGAATCCTGCTGTTCTACGTGTTCGCGATCCTGATTATCAGCCTGATCATTCCGTACACCGATCCCAGCCTGCTGCGTAATGACGTTAAAGACATTAGCGTCAGCCCGTTCACGCTGGTCTTCCAGCACGCCGGTCTGCTTTCTGCTGCGGCAGTGATGAACGCCGTTATCCTGACCGCTGTGCTTTCAGCCGGTAACTCCGGGATGTACGCGTCCACCCGTATGCTCTACACGCTGGCATGCGACGGTAAAGCCCCGCGTATCTTCGCGAAGCTGTCCCGTGGCGGCGTTCCGCGTAACGCGCTGTATGCCACCACGGTGATTGCCGGTCTGTGCTTCCTGACCTCTATGTTTGGCAACCAGACGGTGTACCTGTGGCTGCTTAACACGTCCGGGATGACGGGCTTTATTGCCTGGCTGGGGATTGCCATTAGCCACTACCGTTTCCGCCGCGGCTTCGTCAAACAGGGTCACGATATTAACTCGCTGCCGTATCGCTCCGGCTTCTTCCCGCTGGGTCCCATTTTCGCCTTCATTCTGTGCCTGATCATTACGCTGGGACAGAACTATGAAGCGTTCCTGGCGGACACCATTGACTGGGGCGCCGTCACGGCGACCTACATTGGTATTCCGCTGTTCCTCGTTATCTGGTTTGGTTACAAGCTGACGAAAGGAACAAAATTCGTTCGCTACAGTGAAATGGAATTCCCGGAACGATTTAAACAATAACCGCACTTCCTCTCTATTAGCCCGCTCGTTTGAGCGGGCTTTTTTATTCCCACATTCTGAAACAAAGATATATTTCTTAACAATTCAATTGATAATAATTATCGTTTGCTTTATCGTTATCAAAAATAAGCGTGCTACCGACCCACCGCAGATGTGGGCGGCAGGGAAGACGCTGTGAGCAATGATGATTTGATTGAGTTGTATTTACCTCATGGAGATATGGAATGTTTAGGTTGAATCCCTTCGTCAGGGGAGGACTTTGCGCGTCCGCAATGTCCCTGGCCCTGCCTGTTATCGCAGCGGAATCCGGCGACACAATGGTTATCACGGCCTCCGCGACCGAGCAAAACCTGAAAGACGCACCGGCAAGCATCAGCGTCATCACCCAGGAAGATTTGCAGCGCAAACCCGTTCAGAACCTGAAAGATGTGTTACGGGATGTGCCGGGCGTGCAGCTCACGAGCGAAGGGGACAACCGTAAAGGGGTAAGTATTCGCGGACTGGACAGCAGCTACACGCTGATCCTAATTGACGGCAAGCGCGTCAATTCCCGTAACGCGGTATTCCGCCATAATGATTTCGACCTCAACTGGGTGCCGGTTGACGCCATCGAACGAATTGAAGTGGTGCGCGGACCGATGTCTTCTCTTTACGGCTCCGATGCGCTGGGCGGCGTGGTGAACATTATCACCAAAAAAATCGGCCAGAAATGGACGGGTACCCTGAGCGCAGATTCCACGGTTCAGGAACATCGCGACCGTGGAGACACCTACAACGGTCAATTCTATACCAGCGGTCCGCTGGTGGACGGTCTGCTGGGGCTGAAAGCCTACGGTAGCCTCGCAAAGCGTGAGAAAGACGGTCAGCAGAAGTCCTCTACCACGGCGAGCGGTGAAACACCGCGCATTGAAGGCTTCACCAGCCGCGATGCGAATGTGGAATTCGCCTGGACGCCGTCTGAAAATCATGACTTTACGGCGGGCTACGGTTTCGACCGTCAGGATCGTGACTCGGATTCTCTCGACAAAAACCGCCTTGAGCGTCAGAACTACTCTCTCAGCCACAACGGCCGCTGGGGCGTCGGCAACAGCGAGCTGAAGGTGTACGGCGAGAAGGTGGATAACAAAAACCCGGGCAACAGCAATCCGATCACCTCCGAGAGCAACGCGGTGGACGGGAAATACGTGCTGCCGCTGGGCGACATCAACCAGCTGATGACCTTCGGCGGCGAATGGCGTCACGATAAGCTGAAGGATCCGGTCAACCTGACGGGCGGTTCCGGCAGCAGTACGTCGACAAGCCAGTATGCCCTGTTCCTGGAGGACGAGTGGCGTATCTTTGAACCTCTGGCGCTGACCACCGGCATCCGTATGGATGACCATGATACCTACGGCGACCACTGGAGCCCGCGCGCCTATCTGGTCTACAACGCGACCGATACCGTAACGGTGAAAGGGGGCTGGGCGACCGCGTTTAAAGCGCCGTCACTGCTGCAGCTGAGCCCGGACTGGGTCACCGGCTCGTGCCGAGGTGCCTGTGAGATTGTCGGTAACCCGGATCTGAAACCAGAGACCAGCGAGAGCTTCGAGTTAGGTCTCTACTACAGCGGGGAAGAGGGCTGGTTAGAGGGCGTGCAGGCCAGCGTGACCACCTTCCAGAATAACGTCGATGACCGCATCAGCATCAGCCGTACGGCCAATGCGAAGCAGGCGCAGAGCTACCCTAACTACGTTGGCCTGAATGCTGACGGTGAACCGATATTCCGCTATTACAACGTCAACAAGGCGCGCATCCGTGGGGTGGAGACCGAGCTGAAATTCCCGCTGGCGGACGACTGGAAAGTGACGCTGAACTACACCTACAACGACGGTCGTGATATCAGCAACGGCGGCAACAAGCCGCTGTCCGATCTGCCGTTCCACACCGCCAACGGGACCGTTGACTGGAAGGCGACGCAGGACTGGTCGTTCTATGTTCAGGGCAACTACACCGGTGAGAAACGCGCGCTGACCAGCAGCGACCCAACGCCGGGTGGCTATGTTATCTGGAATACCGGCGCCGCGTGGCAGGCGACGAAAAGCGTGAAGCTGCGTGCGGGCGTGCAAAACCTGCTGGACAAAGATCTGAGCCGCGACGATTACAGCTACACGGAAGATGGCCGTCGCTACTTTGTCGGTGTGGATTATAAGTTCTGATGTAACCTTTATGCCCGGTGGCGCTTCGCTTACCGGGCCTACAAAACCCGCGAATGTAGGCCGGGTAAGGCAAAGCCGCCACCCGGCAATCGGCCGCACTTACCCGAACAAATGCTCCGCATGGAAGCGGAGATGATCCTCAATAAAGGACGCAATGAAGTAATAGCTGTGATCGTATCCCGGCTGAATGCGCAGCGTCAGCGGCCAGTCCTTCTGGCGCGCGGCTTCAGCAAACACCGCAGGCTGCAGCTGTCCGGCGAGGAACTGGTCCGCATCACCCTGATCGATAAGGGTGGGAATCGCCGCTTCCGCTTTGCTGGCCAGCATTAGCGCACAGCTGTCCCATTCCTGCCAATTCGCTTCATCTTCCCCCAGATAGTTCGCGAAGGCTTTCTGCCCCCACGGCACCTGAGTAGGGTTCACAATTGGCGCAAATGCCGACACGCTGACGTATTTTCCTGGATTTTTCAGCGCCATGATGAGCGCGCCGTGTCCGCCCATGGAGTGGCCGCTGATGGCGCAGCGGTCGCTTACCGCAAACCCGGACTGTATCAGCGCGGGCAGCTCATCGCGAAGGTAATCATACATGCGGTAGTGGCGCGCCCAGGGCTGCTCGGTCGCATTGAGATAAAACCCGGCGCCTTTGCCCAGGTCGTATCCTGCATCGTCGGCCACATCATCGCCACGCGGGCTGGTGTCTGGCATCACCAGCGCAATGCCCAGCTCGGCGGCAATACGCTGCGCGCCCGCTTTGGTGGTGAAGTTTTCGTCATTGCAGGTCAGACCTGACAGCCAGAACAGAACCGGCGGATTTTCCGTCGGGGGCAGGAAAATGCTGAACGTCATCGCACAGTTCAGGACGGTGGAGTCGTGCCGCCAGCGCTGCTGTCGACCTTCAAAACAACGGTGCTCTTCGAGCAGTTCCATGCAGGGCTCCTTAATGAGAATGCGTATTCATAAAAACCATAATACAGCCTTTTCATTGGCCTGTGAGTAACTTTCACTTTCGCCAGAGGGCGAGATGCTGCATCATAAATTTACTTTTCTTTAACATTTGGAGCGGTCATGGCGCTGCGTATTGCGCTCAGTGGGTTTGTCGTGCTGGTGGTGGCGATGGGGATAGGGCGCTTTGCCTTTACGCCCCAGGTGCCGCTGATGATTGCTGCCGGACAGCTTACGCTGACCAGCGCGGGTCTGGTGGCGGCGATGAATTACCTGGGCTATCTGGTGGGCGCATGGGATGCCATGCGTGCGCACCGCTTTGTGGAAACGCGCCTCTGGCTTGGCATCACCGGCGCGGTGGCGCTGACGCTGCTCTCCGCGGCGGCGGATAACGCCGTCGTGCACGGCCTGCTGCGTTTTGTCATCGGCTGCATGAGCGGCTGGTCGATGGTACTCATTGCCGCCTGGACTAACGAACGGCTGGGGCAGCTCGGTAAACCGGGCCTGAGCGCTGCGGTGTTTGCCGGACCGGGGGCGGGCATCGCCCTGAGCGGGCTGCTCGCCGTCTATATCCAGGCGAAGTCCCTGTCGGCCGGGGCGGCATGGCAAATCTACGGCGTGCTGGCGCTGGTGCTGATTGCCCTGGTGGCGCGCTACCTGCCGCGATCCGGACAGCTCCATCGACCCGGCACCGCGCCGGAGCCGCTGGTGCTGACGGCGGATTTAACGCGTCTGGTCTGGAGCTACAGCCTGGCCGGGTTTGGCTATATCCTTCCGGCGACCTTCCTGTCGCAAATGGCGGCCGTGCGTTTTCCCGGCAGCCTGTTTGCCCAGTTTGTCTGGCCGATTTTTGGTCTCGCCGCCGTGGTGGGGATTGCGCTCAGTATTCTGTTACGCCATACCTCAACGGCTAACCGCAGGCTGGCTATCGTACTGTGGTTACAGGGGGCGGGCGTGCTGGCGGCCTGGCTGCTGCCGGGGATTGGCGGGTTACTGACGGGCGGGCTGCTGGTGGGCGGCGGCTTTTTGTGTGCCGTGCAGCTCTCTCTTTTATACGGTCGCGAGCTGGCGCCAAACCACACGCGCTATATGGCGGGCCTGCTCACCACCGGGTATGCGATTGGGCAGTTGATTGGCCCCGTCACTTCGGCGTTATCAACCTGGCTTACCCACCGGCTGGAGCCGGCGCTGGGGCTGGCGGGCGTGGCGCTGTTCGTTGGAGGAGCCCTGGTCTGGAATCGTCACGCTGAAAGGCAACAGCAATTGCAATAATTATCGTCGTGAATACTGGATTATGTGCGCCGCCTCACGCACAATGAACGCATACTTTTGCCACAACGAGGGCAAAAGACGCCACACCTGCAGGAGAACAAAATGTCATCACTCAGTAAAGAAGCTGCCCTGGTCCACGAAGCCCTGGTTGCGCGCGGTCTTGAAACGCCACTGCGTCCGCCCGTACAGGACTTGGACAATGAAACCCGCAAGCGTCTGATTGCCGGTCATATGACCGACATCATGGAGCTGCTGAATCTCGATCTGAGTGACGACAGTCTGATGGAGACGCCGCACCGCATCGCGAAAATGTACGTCGACGAAATTTTCTCCGGCCTGGATTACGCCAACTTCCCGAAAATCACCGTCATTGAAAACAAGATGAAAGTGGATGAGATGGTGACGGTTCGCGATATCACGCTGACCAGCACCTGCGAACACCATTTCGTGACCATCGACGGTAAAGCGACCGTGGCGTATATCCCTAAAGACACGGTGATTGGCCTGTCGAAGATCAACCGCATCGTGCAGTTCTTCGCTCAGCGTCCGCAGGTGCAGGAGCGCCTGACCCAGCAAATCCTGACCGCGCTGCAAACGCTGCTGGGCACCAATAACGTAGCCGTCTCTATCGATGCGGTTCACTACTGCGTGAAGGCGCGCGGCGTGCGCGATGCCACCAGTGCGACCACCACTACCTCGCTGGGCGGTCTGTTTAAATCGAGCCAGAATACCCGCCAGGAGTTCCTGCGCGCCGTACGTCACCACAACTAAGTCTTACAGGGCAGGGACCATGGAGCGAAACGTCACGCTCGATTTTGTTCGCGGCGTCGCCATTCTCGGTATCCTGCTGCTTAATATCACCGCCTTCGGTTTGCCGAAGGCGGCTTATCTCAATCCTGCATGGTATGGCGACATCACCCGCAGTGATGCCTGGACGTGGGCGATCCTCGATCTCTTTGCGCAGGTCAAATTCCTCACGCTCTTTGCCCTGCTGTTTGGCGCAGGCCTGCAGCTTCTCCTCAAACGCGGTACGCGCTGGATCCAGTCGCGCCTGACGCTGCTGGTTATCCTCGGCTTTATTCACGGCCTGTTCTTCTGGGACGGCGATATTCTTCTCGCGTATGGGTTAGTCGGGCTCATCTGCTGGCGTCTGATTCGCGATGCGCACAGCGTTAAAAGCCTGTTTAACACTGGCGTGATGCTCTATGTCATGGGGCTTGCTGTACTGCTGCTGCTGGGGATGATCTCCGGCGAGACGACAAACCGTGCCTGGATCCCGGATGCCGCTAACCTGCAGTACGAGCAGTTCTGGAAGCTGAAAGGCGGTACGGAAGCGATAAGCAACCGCGCGGATATGCTGGGGGACAACCTCCTTGCGCTGGGCGCGCAATACGGCTGGCAGCTGGCGGGCATGATGCTGATGGGCGCGTCACTGATGCGCACCGGCTGGCTGAAAGGCGAATTCAGCCTGCGTCACTATCGGCGAACGGGTGTGGGGCTGGTGCTGCTCGGCGTGCTGATTAACCTCCCGGCGGTCATTACGCAGTGGCACATCCACTGGGATTACCGCTGGTGCGCGTTCCTGCTCCAGGTGCCGCGCGAACTGAGCGCACCGTTCCAGACCATCGGCTACGCGGCGCTGATCTATGGCTTCTGGCCAACGCTTTCCCGCCTGTGGATCGTCAGCGCTATCGCCTGCGTGGGCCGTATGGCGTTGAGCAACTACCTCCTGCAAACGCTTCTCTGCACCACGCTTTTCTATCGCTTTGGCCTGTTTATGAAATTCGACCGCCTCACGCTGCTGGCGTTTGTTATCCCGGTCTGGGTGGTTAACCTGGCGTTTTCTTTTCTCTGGCTACGTTATTTCCGCCAGGGACCGCTGGAGTGGGTGTGGCGTCAGTTAACCGCACATGCTTCAGGGGTATCATTGAAAAACACATCCAGATAACGATCTGGATCACAATCATTAACAAAACGGATGTAAACGTTTTCATGAGTGTGAGCTTCTTCACGTAGTCCCCTTTCTCTCGCTGCCAAAATAGCCACCTTGCTAAACACAGGGGGTGTCTGTGAGTTGCTGCAATCCTTTGAAGGATGGTGAATATGATCACCATTCGTGACGTCGCCCGTCAGGCGGGCGTTTCTGTGGCTACCGTCTCGCGCGTGCTGAACAACAGCGCGCTGGTCAGCCCTGAAACCCGTGAAACCGTAATGAAAGCCGTGACCCAGCTCGGGTACCGGCCAAATGCCAATGCGCAGGCGCTTGCGACGCAGGTCAGCGACACCATCGGCGTGGTGGTGATGGATGTATCAGATGCCTTTTTCGGCGCGCTGGTGAAAGCGGTCGACGTGGTCGCCCAGCAGCATCAGAAATATGTCCTGATCGGCAATAGCTATCATGAGGCGGAAAAAGAGCGCCATGCCATCGAAGTGCTGATTCGCCAGCGCTGTAACGCCTTGATTGTCCACTCAAAAGCCTTGAGCGATGAAGAGCTAACCGGCTTTATGGATCAGATCCCGGGCATGGTGCTGATTAACCGTATCGTCCCCGGCTATGCCCATCGCTGCGTCGGGCTGGATAACGTCAGCGGTGCCATGATGGCCACGAAAATGCTCATTAACAACGGGCATCAGCGGATCGGTTATCTGGCCTCCAGCCATCAGATCGAAGATGATGACCTGCGGCGCGAAGGGTGGCAAAACGCCCTGAAAGAGCACGGCATTATGCCATCCGAAAGCTGGGTGGGAACCGGTACGCCGGACATGCAGGGCGGTGAAGCGGCGATGGTGGAGCTGCTGGGCCGCAACCTGCAGCTGTCTGCGGTGTTTGCCTATAACGACAGCATGGCGGCAGGGGCCCTGACTGCGCTGAAGGATAACGGCATTGCGGTGCCACAGCATTTATCACTCATTGGCTTTGATGATATTCCGATTGCCCGTTACACCGACCCGCAGCTGACAACGGTGCGCTACCCCATTGCCTCTATGGCGAAACTGGCGACTGAGCTGGCGTTACAGGGGGCGGCAGGGCTGCTGGATCCGGGCGCAACGCACTGTTTCATGCCGACTTTAGTGCGCCGCCACTCCGTCGCGGCCAGGCAAACTGTGGTTCCGATCACTAACTGATTACATGAGGTGATGTAACCGTTTTCAATCTGTGAGTAAATTCACAGTATCTTAACAAGGCGCTGACTATGATGTCAGCGTTTTAGGAGCTGAAACGCTATGTAACGGTGATTATTCACTTTCACTATAGCCAACGTGCCGCAAACAACGAATAAAACGCATTTCTGGAGCGTTACCGAACACGGAAGATAGAAATTTTATAAGTGAACTTCGGCTGTCAGTAACGTTTTATTAACACCTGCCCGCCGATCGTTATTCACAAGAACTACCCTGCATAAAAAAACCGGAGATACCATGAATAAGAAGGTGTTGACCCTGTCTGCTGTAATGGCAAGCATGCTTTTTGGTGCAGCAGCGCACGCTGCGGATACCCGTATTGGTGTGACCATCTATAAATACGACGACAACTTCATGTCTGTTGTGCGTAAAGCGATTGAGAAAGATGCGAAAGCAGCGCCAGACGTTCAGCTGCTGATGAACGACTCCCAGAACGACCAGTCCAAACAGAACGATCAGATCGACGTTCTGCTGGCGAAAGGCGTGAAAGCCCTGGCCATCAACCTGGTTGACCCGGCTGCAGCAGGCACGGTTATTGAAAAAGCGCGCGGCCAGAACGTGCCGATCGTCTTCTTCAACAAAGAACCTTCCCGTAAGGCGCTGGATAGCTACGATAAAGCGTATTACGTCGGTACCGACTCCAAAGAGTCCGGTATTATTCAGGGCGATCTGATCGCCAAACACTGGGCGGCGAACCCGAACTGGGACCTGAACAAAGACGGTCAGATTCAGTTCGTGCTGCTGAAAGGCGAACCAGGCCACCCGGATGCTGAAGCGCGTACCACTTACGTTATCAAAGAGCTGAACGACAAGGGTCTGAAAACCCAGCAGCTGGCGTTAGATACCGCGATGTGGGATACCGCTCAGGCGAAAGATAAGATGGACGCGTGGCTGTCCGGCCCTAACGCGAACAAAATCGAAGTGGTTATCGCCAACAACGATGCGATGGCAATGGGTGCGGTAGAAGCGCTGAAAGCGCACAACAAATCGTCCATCCCGGTATTCGGTGTGGATGCGCTGCCAGAAGCGCTGGCGCTGGTTAAATCCGGTGCGATGGCCGGTACCGTTCTGAACGATGCCAACAACCAGGCGAAAGCGACCTTCGATCTGGCGAAAAACCTGGCCGATGGCAAAGGTGCGGCAGACGGCACCAACTGGAAAATTGAAAACAAAATCGTTCGCGTACCTTACGTGGGCGTAGACCAGTCCAACCTGGCTGAGTTTATCGGTAAATAAGTTAGCGGTACTGTCTCCACTGGGCGCAATTCGTTGCGCCCTTTTATAACGCGATATGCGAGGCCAACAAGGTATAATTATGGTCAGCACAACTACTCAGTCATCCGGTGAATACCTGTTGGAAATGAGCGGTATCAACAAGTCATTTCCCGGCGTTAAGGCACTCGATAATGTTAATTTAAAAGTTCGTCCTCACTCTATTCACGCCTTAATGGGTGAGAACGGTGCGGGTAAATCAACATTATTAAAATGTCTTTTTGGGATCTATCAAAAAGATTCTGGCAGCATTCTTTTTCAGGGGAAAGAGATCGATTTCCATTCAGCGAAAGAAGCACTGGAAAACGGTATCTCGATGGTTCACCAGGAATTAAACCTGGTGCTGCAGCGTTCAGTCATGGATAACATGTGGTTGGGGCGTTATCCCACCAAAGGTGTCTTTGTCGATCAGGACAAAATGTATCGCGACACCAAAGCGATTTTCGACGAGCTGGATATTGATATCGATCCGCGCGCCCGCGTGGGAACATTATCCGTCTCCCAGATGCAGATGATCGAAATCGCCAAAGCGTTCTCCTATGATGCGAAAATCGTCATCATGGACGAACCGACATCGTCATTAACGGAAAAAGAGGTTAATCACCTTTTTACCATTATTCGCAAGCTGAAAGATCGCGGCTGCGGCATTGTGTATATCTCTCACAAAATGGAAGAGATCTTCCAGCTGTGCGATGAGATCACCATCCTGCGCGACGGCCAGTGGATTGCCACACAGCCGCTGGAAGGACTGGACATGGACAAGATCATCGCCATGATGGTCGGCCGTTCCCTGAACCAGCGCTTTCCGGACAAAGAAAACAAGCCGGGTGAAGTGATTCTGGAAGTGCGCAATCTGACCTCATTGCGTCAACCGTCTATCCGCGATGTCTCCTTCGACCTGCACAAGGGTGAAATCCTGGGGATTGCCGGGCTGGTGGGGGCAAAGCGTACCGACATCGTGGAAACCCTGTTTGGCATTCGTGAGAAAGCCGAAGGCACCATTACGCTGCACGGAAAGAAAATCAATAACCACAACGCCAACGAAGCCATTAATAATGGTTTTGCGCTGGTGACGGAAGAGCGTCGTTCGACCGGTATTTATGCCTATCTGGATATTAACTTTAACTCGTTAATTTCTAACATTCGCAATTACAAAAACAAAGTCGGGCTACTGGATAACTCCCGCATGAAGAGCGATACCCAATGGGTGATTGACTCCATGCGCGTGAAAACGCCAGGCCACCGCACCCAAATTGGTTCGCTGTCAGGCGGTAACCAGCAGAAAGTTATTATCGGCCGCTGGTTATTAACCCAGCCAGAAATTCTGATGCTGGATGAACCGACCCGCGGTATTGACGTCGGCGCGAAGTTTGAAATTTATCAGCTGATTGCCGAGCTGGCGAAAAAGAATAAAGGGATCATTATTATTTCTTCCGAAATGCCGGAATTGTTAGGGATCACAGACCGTATCCTGGTTATGAGCAATGGTCTCGTCGCCGGTATTGTTGACACCAAAACGACAACGCAAAACGAAATTTTGCGTCTTGCGTCTTTGCACCTTTAAGATCAGGGGCTCCTCATGAGTGCGTTAAATAAAAAAAGTTTTCTCACTTACCTGAAAGAAGGCGGTATTTACGTTGTTCTTTTAGTACTGCTGGCTATCATTATTTTCCAGGACCCTACGTTCTTAAGCCTGCTGAACCTGAGTAACATTCTGACCCAGTCCTCCGTGCGTATTATCATTGCGCTGGGCGTGGCGGGCCTGATCGTGACCCAGGGGACGGACCTTTCTGCCGGTCGTCAGGTGGGTCTGGCGGCGGTTATCGCGGCAACCCTGCTGCAGTCGATGGAAAACGCCAACAAGGTCTTCCCGGAAATGGCCACTATGCCGATTTTCGTGGTGATCCTGATTGTCTGCGCCATCGGTGCGGTGATTGGTCTGATCAACGGTATCATCATCGCCTACCTGAACGTGACGCCATTTATCACCACCCTGGGTACGATGATCATCGTTTACGGTATCAACTCCCTGTATTACGACTTTGTCGGTGCTTCACCCATCTCGGGCTTTGACAGCGGCTTCTCGACCTTTACGCAAGGGTTTATTGCGCTGGGCAGCTTCCGCCTGTCGTATATCACCTTCTATGCGCTGATTGCGGTCGCCTTCGTCTGGATCCTGTGGAACAAAACGCGCTTTGGCAAAAACATCTTCGCCATCGGCGGTAACCCGGAAGCGGCGAAAGTGTCCGGCGTAAACGTTGCCCTGAACCTGCTCATCATCTATGCCCTTTCCGGGGTGTTCTATGCCTTCGGCGGGATGCTGGAAGCCGGCCGTATCGGCTCTGCAACCAACAACCTTGGCTTCATGTACGAGCTGGATGCGATCGCAGCCTGTGTGGTGGGAGGCGTCTCCTTCAGCGGCGGTGTGGGTACCGTACTCGGCGTGGTGACTGGTGTGATCATCTTCACCGTCATCAACTACGGGTTGACCTATATCGGCGTGAACCCGTACTGGCAGTACATCATCAAAGGCGCCATCATTATCTTCGCGGTTGCGCTGGATTCACTGAAGTACGCGCGTAAGAAATAATCGTCTCTCGCGATACCCGGCCCGCTCACCGAGCGGGCTTTTTTTATGCCTTATGCCAGCTGTGACTCCTCTCGGGTCACAATGCGTTCAAACCAGTCGAGTTCAGAGAGCTTGCAGGCGATCCACTGTTCGGAAAAGGCGTCGCCCAGGCTGTCGGTGAGGTACTGACAGCGGGCAAAAGTCTCAATCGCCTCCTGCTGAAACAGCGGCAGTTCAGGTTGATCGTGCTGCGGTTCGGGCAACTCCTCCTCGTCGATATTTTCCAGCCCGTACAGCATGCCGGTCAGAATAGTAGCAGCCACCAGATACGGATTGGCGTCAGCCCCGGCCAGCCGGTACTCGATACGACGGTTGTGGTCTTCCGAGCAGGGAATACGCAAAGCGGCGGAGCGGGTGTTATAGCCCCAGGAGTTAAATACGGGTTCCGTCAGGTTTTTACGCAGGCGACGAAACGCGTTGACGCCTGGCGCAAGAATGGCGATAGAGGCGGGCATCAGCGCCAGCTGGCCCGCGATGCACAAACGCACCATGCTGTTCAGCGCGTTAACCGGGGAAGCAAAGACGTTTTCGCCGCGGCTGTCGTTGAGGCTGAAATGGAAGTGCAAGCCGCTGCCGGAAAGTTCGCTGAAGGGCTTGGCCATAAAGTTGGCCTGCAGGCCGTGCTTTTCGGCAACGTATCGGGTCAGGCGACGCAGCGCCAGCACGTTATCGCAGACCTCAACGACGCGATGGCTGTGCTTCAGGTTTAATTCGTACTGACCGGACTCGGCTTCCGCTACGACCCCTGACAGCGGGATGTGCTGCAGGTGCGCCAGCTGTTCCAGTTCGTCAAACAGCGCGGCATGCGCCGACGAGGTATCCATATGAAAACAGCCCTGATTTTGCGGATCCCGATCGTCATGCCCCGTCAGATAGAACTCGATTTCCGGGGCAATCACCGGGAAAAGGCCGTGCCGGTGGAAGCGGGCCAGTACGTTCTGCAGTATCACGCGCGGCTCAAGCGGGCAGGGACTATCGTCGCTGTCTTTCATCGTCAGCAGGATCTGCGCGTTGTGCTGCGGATCCTGCGGGCAGGGACGCAGGGAGCCGGCGACCGGAACGCAGAGTCGGTCCGGTTCATCATGAAGCGGGGCGGCGATTTTTCCCTTCTGATCCATCGAGTAGACCGAAAGGGGAAAGTAACAGCCTTTTTCCAGACTCAGCATGCTCTCCACCGACAGACGCTTGCCACGCATCGTGCCGTTGATATCGTTCAGGTAAACGTCTACATGTTTCGTCTGCGGGTAACGTTCCAGGTAATCGGCTACTTCCACTGAAATGTTGTGCTGCAGGGCGTCAATTTTTTCATCAAGCCAGAGACCGGAATTGAGTGCGCCAGGAAGTGATAAACCGGGAAGGTTAAAATACGGACGGAGACTTTTGAGGAAAAACGCATTCATTATCGAGTTCATAGTCATTCTTCAATGAAGCCGTAGCGGCAGTGAACTCAGCTTAAAAGAGCCGACGTAAAGGGGAGATAAAAAGCGTCAGGCCCGGCGTAAAGAAAGTATAAAGGCGGTGCTGTTATTTCTCTTTTTTCTGCATATCGAGCAGCTGCTCGGGCGTGACGGCCGGGTAACCCTGGGCGTCTTCCGGCACTTCGTGCATCGCCGGAATCGGCACCAGCGGGCCTAAAAAGCGCGGTTCGCGTTTGAAGATATACAGATCGGCCAGGGCACCAAAGCGGGCACCGAACTCGCGGACGCGCACGCTCAGCATATCTTTTGGCGACGGCACCGCGTAGCACTGTGCCTGAATGCCCATGTGCAGGGCGATAAACAGCGCGCGTTCGCAGTGGAAGCGCTGGGTGATGATGATGAAGTCGTTGGTGTCGAAGACTTTGCGCGTGCGCACGATGGAGTCCAGGGTGCGGAACCCGGCGTAGTCGAGCACGATATCGGCAGGATCCACGCCCGCTGCAATCAGGTCCTTACGCATCGTCACCGGTTCATTGTAGCTTTGCAGGGCGTTATCCCCGCTCAGCAGCAGGTAGTTCACCTTGCCGCTGTTGTAGGCGTTCAGCGCGCCCTGAATGCGGTAACGGTAATACTGGTTGATGACGCCGGTGCGGTAATACTTGGCGGTGCCGAGCACCACGCCAACCTGACGATAGGGCAGGTCCTGCAGGTCGTCAAAGATGTAGGGGGCGGTTTTCCAGCTCATCCAGCGGTCGAGACCGAGCACGATCAACAGCAGTATGCCGACCAGGACAGACAGGCTGTAAAAAACGCGCTTTAACATGCAGATGGCTCGTGCGTGGATGAAATTTAACTCAGGCTACTTTACCCGCCTGGTTAGCGCAAGAAACAGCGACTCAACTGAGGGGTTTTTCAGCAAACTGGCGGGCATTTCTGCCCGCCGGAAGGATTACGCCAGCAGTACGCGGTCAATTGTCGTACAGCCTAACGCTTTGAGCGTTGCGGCGGTGGCATCCCACTGGATCAGCGGCGCATCGGCAATCTCGGCCAGAATGGCGCGCTGAATGTTCGGATAGTCATAGCCGTTCAGGCTCAGCAGGTTAAGTGCGCCCTGCAGCGGCGGCAGCGTTGGGTTAAACGCGGCGTTTTCCGCATAGCTGCCGGTGAAGATTCGGCCATCGCGGCACTGCAGCGCCACGCCGCTCGGGGACTTGCTGTACGGCGTGTGGCTCTTGTTGGCGGCGGTAATCGCCGCCTGGCTCAGGTCATCGCCGGACAGGGCGAAACCGTGGTTCTGCTCGTCCATCAGCAGGGTTTTGATCTCCAGATCTTTCGGGCCAAACGCGTCAGGCAGATAATCCCCCAGCGTGTGCGGCGCGCGGCCTGGCAGATTGATGCGCAGCTGCAGCCCGCTGTTCAGCTCGTTCATAAACTGACGGCAGTGGCCGCAGGGGGTGTAGTTAACGGTAATGGCGCTCAGGGCTTTTTCACCGCGCAGCCAGGCGTGGCTGATGGCGCTCTGCTCGGCGTGAACGGTCTGCTGCATGGTTGCGCCCAGGAACTCCATGTTGCCGCCGAAGTACCAGGTGCCGCTGACGCCGCGCGCAATGGCCCCGACGTTAAAGTGGGAGAGATCGGCCCGCGCGCAGGCAGCAGCCAGAGGAAGCAGTGCGAAAGCCAGCGCGTCTTCATCCAGTCCCGTTGCCTGTTTCAGCATCGTGACCTGCTCCGCGGTCAGCAGGGCGGGGAAGTGCGCATCTGCCAGAACGGGAGCAAGGGCTGACTGCAAATTCTCTGCAAGCTGGGCGAAAGCAGCTTGAAAACGTGGGTGCATGGCGTTTGCCTCATAAAGGTTAATGGATCGGTAGTTTACGGAGCCGTCAGGGCTTTATATGTGATCCACTTCTCATTATGTATGCAACTTATGAAATCAAAATGAAATTTGCGCGACGCATCGCAAATTTTAGCCCATCACCGCCAGAATCAGCGGGAAAATGAACGGGGCCAGCAGGGAGGTAATAATCCCGCAGATCACCAGCGCCAGGGAGCTAAACGCCCCTTCCTGATAATCCAGCTCCGCGCAGCGGGCCGTGCCCAGGGCGTGGGAGGCGGTGCCCATCGACAGCCCCCGTGCCGCTTTAGTATGAATACGCATCGCGTTCAGCAGGGTGTGGCCAAACACCGCGCCGAGAATACCGACGAAAATGACGCACATCGCGCTGATGGCCGGAATACCGCCGAGGCTGCCCCCAACCGCCATCGCGATAGGCGTGGTCACCGATTTTGGCAGAATAGAGGCGGCAATCTGCGGCGAGGCACCCATCATCAGCGCCACCGACGTACCGGTGATCATCGCCACCAGGCTCCCGACAAAACAGATGGTAATGATGGATTTCCAGCGGGCGCGGATCTGGTGCAGCTGCTCGTATAAAGGAAAGGCGAGCGCCACGACAGCGGGCTGCAGCAGGTCGTTTAAAATTTTGCTGCCGGCAAAATAACGCTCGTAAGGAATACCGGTAAGCAGCAGGAGCGGAATAATCACCACCATCGCCACCAGCAGCGGGTTCAGCAACGGCATTTTGAAACGTGTGGCAAGCTTGCGCGCGGCGAAGAACACCACCAGGGTTAACGGCAGCGACCACCAGATATTGGCCATCATTTTTTTGTTTTCTCCCCGATCACGTTACGTTCGCCATGCACCAGATGTGAACTCCAGCTCACCACCAGGAAAACCACCAGCGTACTGACCGCGCAGGAGACCACGATCGGGCCGAACTGGGCCTTGAGCAAATCAAAATACTGCATGACCCCGACGCCGATAGGCACGAAAAGCAGCGCCATATAGCGAATGAGGACGAAGCAGCCGGGGTTGACCCATTTTGCGGGCAGGATTTGCAGCGCCAGCAAAACGAAGAGGATCAGCATGCCGATAATGCTGCCGGGGATGGTGATGGGCAGCAGCGACGCGATGAAAATCCCGGCATACAGACAGGCGTAAATCAGGACGAATGCGCGCAGATATTGCCAGATAATGTTCAATGATTTGCTCATGGTGATAGTCCTTGCTGAAACGCATTCATCATACAATTAAACCTAAAAATGTGCCATGGATCACATCATGAATTTTGAGCACACCAGACATTCCGGAATGGAACGTCCGGTATCACCATAACGGTGCAGGCTACAGTTTAGAGGAAAGGGATTGCGCTGGCGAAACGGCGTGCCAGAGAAGGTATCAGCGACAGGCTGTCAGTTTATCGAGAAAAGAAAACAGCACCTGGTTCATTTCGCAATAATCATGGGAGCGGAGTTTTTCTGCCGTTTCGACAAAACGGAATTCACCCGCGCGGCGGAGGTCACTCTGCGAATGCTCAATCAGCAACTCTACCAGCTCCGGCGTCAGCTCCATATGGCACTGGAAACCGTAAACCCGTTCGCTGTATTGCACGATCTGGCGGGGACAGCCCTCGCTGTAAGCGAGCACCTTAGCCTGTGGCGTCAACCCAGGCATATCGTTATGCCAGTGACCGACGTTCAGCACGCTGCCAAAATCCTCAAACAGCGGGTTCGCCTTGCCTGCATCTGTGAGCCTGATGGGGAATTTGCCGATCTCTTTTTCCGGGCTATGACAAAACGCTGCGCCCAGCGCTTCGCCGATAAGCTGCGAGCCCAGACAAACGCCAATCACCGTTTTACCCGCCTCTATCGCGCGGCTGATGAGCGTCTTTTCCGCCTGCGCATCAAACCAGGGGCATTCCTCACGCGTGGTGGCGGGTGACTGCGGGCCTCCCATGATGATGAGCAAGTCTGTGTGCCCTGGCGTTTCGGGTACAGGATCGCCCTGATACACTCTGGTGTAGCTCAGACTGCAGCCGCGACTTTTCCCCCAGATTTCATAGGCGCCTGGCGCCTCGAAATGTTCATGAATAATAAAATGGATGTGCATTGCGTCTCTCTCTGGTTACATGTACAAGCAGCATCATAAGAGGAAGGGGGGAATGTGAAATGCCAACCGTTATCGATAAAACGCCAATTCACGACGATGCTATCGGATGGTCAAGAGGGGCGATTCGCTATACGCGCGGCGAAGTCGATCCGCCTCACCAGCATTCGCAGGGACAACTTTTGTTTGCCATCAAAGGGGTCATGCTGGTCGAAACCGGCAGCAAACGCTGGGTCATACCGCCACAGCGCGCGCTGTGGATCCCTCCCTTTCAGGAGCATACCTACAGCGTGTTATCCACAACGGAGCTGCGCGCGGTCTGGTTTAGCCCGGCGCTGATAGCGCAATGCGAGCCTTTTAAACGGAAAGACGAGGTTCATGTGATTATGGCCACAGCGTTGTTCAAAGAGCTGATTGCCGGGCTGTTCAGCGCGGAATACCGGCCAGCCAGTCAGCGCAGCATGGCCGTTTTGCTGCTCGATATCCTCAGTGAAGCTCAGCAAATCTCGGCCGAATTACCGATGCCCGTGGATGAGCGCTTACATCGCATTGCCTGTGACATCATTGCCAACAATCTCTGGGATCTTTCTCTGGAAAGGCTGGCGGAACGGGCCGCGATGTCTGAACGCACGTTTTCACGCGCGTTTATCAACGATACCGGCTTTAGCTTCCGGGCCTGGCGACAGCGTGCCAGGATTTGTGCCTCGCTGGACCTGCTCGCCAACGGATACCCGGTTAAGCAGGTGGCCTGGATGCTGGGCTTTTCCGGCCCGGCGGCATTTGCGGCGGCGTTTCGCGCCATTGTTGGGGCAACGCCGGGTGACTTTCTGCCTGAACAGAAGCGCTTCCCAGCGATATAGAGAGCGGCTACTATAGCGCGTCTTTTTTCACAGGTACTGCTATGCGTGTTTTACTGGCCCCAATGGAAGGCGTGCTCGACTCCCTCGTGCGCGAGCTTCTGACCGAGGTGAACGATTACGATCTCTGCGTGACGGAGTTTCTGCGCGTGGTCGATATGCTGTTGCCGGTAAAATCCTTCTTCCGACTGTGTCCCGAGCTGCACAACCAGAGCCGAACCTCTTCCGGCACGCTGGTGCGTATTCAGCTGCTCGGCCAGTATCCGGAATGGCTGGCGGAAAACGCCGCCCGCGCGGTTGAGCTGGGCTCTTACGGGGTGGATCTCAACTGCGGCTGCCCGTCGAAGCTGGTCAACGGCAGCGGCGGCGGGGCGACCTTGCTGAAAGATCCTGAGCTGATTTACCGCGGCGCGAAAGCCATGCGCGAGGCCGTGCCTTCGCATTTGCCGGTGACGGTTAAGGTGCGCCTTGGGTGGGACAGCGACGCGCGGCAGTTTGAAATCGCCGATGCGGTGCAGCAGGCCGGGGCCACCGAGCTGGTGGTGCATGGCCGTACCAAAGAAGATGGCTACAAAGCCGATCGCATTAACTGGCAGGCGATCGGTGAGATCCGCAAACGCCTCACCATTCCGGTGATCGCCAACGGCGAAATCTGGGACTACGAGAGCGCGCAGGCCTGTCTGCATGCCACCGGCTGCGATGCGGTCATGATTGGCCGCGGCGCACTGAATGTGCCGAACCTCAGCCGGGTGGTGAAATATAACGAACCGCGTATGCCCTGGGCAGACGTCGTCACGCTGCTGCAAAAATACAGTCGTCTGGAAAAGCAGGGGGACACCGGTTTGTATCACGTCGCGCGAATTAAGCAGTGGCTGAGTTATTTACGTAAAGAGTACGATGAAGCGCTGGGGTTATTTCAGGAGATTCGTACATTACAGACGTCCTCTGATATTGCACGGGTTATTCAGTCAAAGTAATTTATTCATTTGGTGAATAATTTTCTGATTATGTAAATGTATAACAATTTACGGATTGCCACGCATTACTAAAAAAATAAATAGTATCAAGCGTATTTTTCGCCTTTATTTTTTGAGTATATGGCGTAATGAAACGTTCTCTTATTTTATCTCTGAGTGTCCCCTTTGCATTAATTCTGGCAGCCTGCGCACCTGAACATGCCACCGTCTCTCCGCTAAATACACAACCGGCCGCCAAGTCTGTGAATACCTCATTGCATTATACCGACTGGCCGAAAAATGCGTGGTGGAAGGCGTATAACGATCCCCAGCTTAACGGGCTTATTGCAAAAGCATTAAGCGATGCGCCGGATATGCAGATTGCCCGTCAGCGGATTACGCTTGCCGAAGCTCAGGCCAAAGCGGCTATGGCTGCCGACGGTCCGCAAATTGATTTTTCCGCCGATGCTGAACGCCAGAAAATGTCCGCCGAAGGGCTGATGGGGCCCTTTGCCATTACCGACCCGGCGGCAGGGACCACCGGGCCGTGGTACACCAACGGCACCTTTGGCCTGACCGCAGGCTGGGATCTCGATCTGTGGGGTAAAAATCGCGCGCAGGTCGAAGCCCGGATTGGCAAAGTGAATGCGCAAAAAGCGGAGCTGGAGCAGACCCGTCAGCTGCTGGCCAGCAGCGTGGCGCGGCTCTACTGGGAGTGGCAAACTCAGGCCGCCGCGGGGGAGGTTCTCGCGCAGATCAAACATGAGCAGGACAATATTATCGGTGCCGATCGCGAGTTGTATCAGCACGGCATCACCTCCTCCGTGGAGGGTGTCGAAACGGATATCAACGCCAGCAAAACCGAAGAGCAGCTGGCCGAGGTCAACGGGAAGATGAAAGCCATAGAGGCGCGTCTGGTCGCGCTGACGAACTCCTCCTCCGTGAAGCTAACGCGGCACGCCTTGCCGACGGTGGAAGCCTCGTTACCGTCGACGCTCGGATATGAACTGCTGGCACGCCGTCCGGATCTTCAGGAGGCGCACTGGTATATCGAAGCCTCCATGAGCGAGGTAGAGGCCGCCAGAGCGGCGTTCTATCCTGACGTGAACCTGATGGCGTTCTTACAGCAGGATGCCCTCCACCTGAGCGATCTGTTCCGTTCATCCGCGCAGCAGATGGGCGTCACCGCCGGGCTGACGCTGCCGATTTTTGACAGCGGCAGGCTGAACGCCAGCCTGGATATCGCCCAGGCGCAGAACAACCTTTCGGTAGCCAACTACAACAAAGCGGTGGTGGAGGCCGTCAATCAGGTGGCACGCACCGCCAGCGAAGTCGAAACGCTAATGGCGAAGAACAGCCATCAGCAGCATGTTGAAAAAGATGCGGCACGGGTTGTGGCGCTGGCACAGGCGCGTTTCAGCGCGGGGATAATTGCGGGCTCCCGTGTCAGTGAAGCCAGAATACCGGCCCTCAAAGAGCACCTCGAAGGCGTGCTGCTGAAGGGGCAATATGTCGACGCTACCCTGCAGCTGACCTCGGCGCTGGGCGGTGGCTATCATCATGGCTAAAAAAGGCCATTATCTATACTTACCTCTTTGCAGTTTTTCAGGAGGTGAGTATGACCAGAGTAGCGATTGTTACCGCATCGGATTCCGGGATTGGGAAAACCACGGCCCTGATGCTGGCTGAGCGCGGGTTTGATATTGGCGTCACCTGGCACTCGGATGAGAAAGGGGCGCTGGAAACCTGCCGCGAAGTCGAAGCGCAGGGGCAGCGCGCGGAGGCTATCCATCTTGATTTAAGCACGCTGCCGGAAGGCGCTGAGGCTATTGAAACGCTGATTGCGCGTTTTGGTCGGCTGGACGTGCTGGTCAATAATGCAGGGGCGATGACCAAAGCGCCGTTCCTCGAGATGCCGTTTGACGACTGGCGGAACATTTTCACCGTCGACGTGGACGGCGCGTTTCTCTGTTCACAAATTGCCGCAAGGCAGATGGTGAAGCAGGGGAAAGGGGGACGGATTGTAAACATCACTTCGGTGCATGAGCACACGCCGCTTCCGGAGGCCAGCGCCTATACTGCGGCGAAACACGCGCTCGGCGGGTTAACCAAATCCATGGCGATGGAGCTGGTTAAGCACAATATTCTGGTGAACGCCGTCGCGCCGGGTGCCATTGCCACGCCGATGAATGACATGGACGACAGCGAAGTGAAGGACGGTTCAATGCCGGAAATCCCGCTGGCAAGGCCGGGCCATACCAAAGAGATTGCCAGCCTGGTCGCGTGGCTGTGCGACAGCGACGCCAGCTACACGACGGGGCAATCGTTTATCGTCGACGGGGGCTTTATGCTGGCGAACCCGCAGTTTAAGCCGGAGGGGTAGGTTCCCCTCTCCCTGTGAGAGAGGGTGTTTTTAGTTCCCTCTCCCTGTGGGAGAGGGTTAGGGTGAGGGCATCAGGCCGCACTCACTCCTCATCCCGCCTCTTTTCCCGTTGCTTCAGCCACAGTCGAACCCCAATCACCGCCACGACCACCAGAATCAGCCACGCCCAGTGCTTGAGGTGCTGGTCGAGATTATGCAGCCAGGGCGCAATCACTTCGCCCCCCACATAACCGAGCGTCGTAAAGATCAGCGCCCAGGCAATCGCACCCACAATATTGAGCGGCAGGAAAATTTTTGGTGGCAGATGGCTGGCACCAATGAGTATCGGCCCGATAATGCGAAAGCCATACATAAAGCGCGTGCCAATGACGAACAGATAGGGGTGGCGTTGAATGAGCCGCTGAGCGCGGCGAATTTTCTTCTGATGCTTTGTGAAACGCTTAAGCAGCGTTGGCCCGAAGCGCAGCCCGAGAAAGTAGAGCAGCTGATCGCCAATCATCCCCCCCAGCGCAACCGCGGCGACGACCAGCGGGAATTTCAGCAATCCCTGATGCGCGGCGACGCCGCCTAACAGGGTGATGGTTTCGCCTTCTGCCACGCTACCGATGACCAGCGCGGCATAGCCATATTGTTCAATGAGTGCGTTAATATCCATTACGTAACTGTTATCTCCCTCTGCGTACCTCGTTTAATCATATACCCCATGAATCAACAGCGGGGAAATCAACGGAAATTTCCCACTGTACATAAAATAATCTAAAGCCTGCATTATACTTAAGGTATCGCTGACGGGCCGACAACAAGGGGGCGCTATGAACCATGTCTGGGGACTTTTCTCCCATCCCGATCGTGAAATGCATGTCATTAAAAGTGAGAACGAAACGGTCTCGCATCATTACACGCACCACGTGCTGCTGATGGCTGCGGTGCCGGTAATATGCGCTTTTATCGGAACGACACAAATCGGCTGGAACTTCGGTGATGGCACCGTGGTTCAGCTTTCCTGGTTTACCGGACTCTATCTGGCCATCGTCTTTTATGGTCTGATGCTGGCGGGTGTGGCGGTCATGGGGCGAGTCATTCACTGGATGGCGCGTAACTACCCGCAACGTCCATCGCTGGCGCACTGTATGGTCTTTGCCGGATATGTCGCGACCCCGCTGTTCTTAAGCGGTATTGTTGCGCTCTATCCACTGGTCTGGCTGTGCGCGCTGATCGGTACCATTGCCCTCTTTTACACCGGGTATCTGCTGTATCTGGGGGTTCCAACCTTCCTGAATATCAATAAAGAAGAAGGCCTGAGTTTTTCCAGTTCAACACTCGCTATCGGGGTGCTGGTGCTGGAGGCGCTACTGGCGCTGACGGTGATCCTTTGGGGTTATGGATACCGTCTCTTCTGAGTTCACTGCATTGCTGGCGTAAATGCCAGCAATGCAGCATCTGTTCACGATTATCCTCTGGCGACAACGCCCGCTGACGGCTATGATGCCGAAGCCAGCCTGTGTTTATCCGTTGATACAGGCGGTGTACGTCATGACGTGCGTGAATAATTATCAGAAGTCTCACCATGCTGAAATTCCGAGTCTCTTTACTTAGCCTGGCGCTGTTGCTGGGTGCGTCCGCTGCCGTGCCGGCCGTCGCCAAAACGCCCGCGGTGACCGCTGCCGCTGCCCAACCGCAAATTGCTTCAGGCAGCGCGATGATTGTCGATCTCAACACCAATAAGGTGATCTACGCCAGCCATCCGGACCTGGTGCGCCCGATCGCCTCGATTACCAAATTAATGACCGCGATGGTGGTGCTTGATGCCCATCTGCCGCTGGACGAAAAGCTGAAAGTGGATATCAGCCACACGCCGGAGATGAAAGGGATCTACTCCCGCGTGCGGCTGAACAGTGAAATCAGCCGTAAAAATATGCTGCTGCTGGCGCTGATGTCGTCTGAAAACCGCGCGGCGGCGAGCCTGGCGCACCATTATCCGGGCGGCTACGACGCGTTTATCCGCGCAATGAACGCCAAAGCCAAATCGCTGGGGATGAACAATACGCATTATGTTGAACCGACGGGTCTGTCGATCAGCAACGTCTCCACGGCCCGCGATCTGACGAAACTGCTGATTGCCAGCAAACAGTACCCGCTGATTGGTCAGCTCAGTACCACCCGTGAAGAGATGGCGACCTTTGCGAACCCGGCCTATACGCTGCCGTTCCGCAATACTAACCATCTGGTTTACCGTGATAACTGGAATATTCAGTTAACAAAAACCGGTTTTACCAATGCGGCAGGGCACTGTCTGGTGATGCGCACGGTGTTTAACGGTAAGCCGGTGGCGCTGGTGGTGATGGATGCCTTCGGCAAATACACGCACTTTGCGGATGCGAGCCGCCTGCGTACCTGGATTGAAACAGGAAAAGTGCAGCCCGTTCCGGCCGCCGCATTGACGTATAAAAAGCAGAAAGCGGAGCAGATGGCGACGGCGCAGAACGACTGATGCGCCTCTGCGCGCTGATGCCCTCGCCCCGACCCTCTCCCACAGGGAGAGGGAGAAAACACTAAAAACGGTAACCCAGGTTACCGTTTTGCTTTTATTCCGGCAGCGTCCAGTCACCATCGTTGAGCGGGCGCTGCATAATCACCGTATCCCGCCAGTCGCCTTTCTTATAGCCTACGCTGCGCAGCTGACCGACAATCACGAAGCCGTGCTTTTTATGCAGGCGTAACGAACCGGCATTATTATTGCCATCTCCCACCACGGCAATCATCTGCCGCCACGGACCTTGTTCGCAGCGTTCAATTAGCGCAGACATTAACGCCGTGCCAAAACCGCGCCCGGTGATGCTGGCATCCACGTAAATCGACTCTTCCAGGGTATAGCGGTAGGCGTGTCGCGGACGGTAAGGCGTGGCGTAGCAGTAGCCCACCACGATGCCGCGATACAGCGCGATAAGCCACGGTAAACCATTCTCAGCCACGCTTTTCATTCGATGACGCATTTCGTCGATAGTGGGGGGGACTTCTTCAAATGACGCGCGCCCGTGAAGCACATGCCAGGCATAGATCGCGGCGATGGCATGCACATCATCGGGAAGGGCATCGCGCACTTCCAGTTCGGTCTCGGATAAAACATCAATAGCCGACATGATGAGCCTGCTCCTCGTTATAGAAAGCCGGAGAAACGTTTCTCCGGCGTCAGACAGTTACTCTATTACGATTAAGGAGCGCTTAACAATCTCTCAAATTTGGCTGTAGGAATTAATCAGACGCTTGCGTTATGCGCTGCTCCGCGTCCGCGCTTTCTTTCCAGTATTTCTTCCGCGTTGTTTTACCGATGCCGGGATTCATGCTGTTTGTAGGGTCATTCTCGCGATAAAACTGCTTAAGTGCGTCGGGGGCTTTATAAAGATGTCCGACGTTATGTTCCGCAGGATATTGTGCGCCACGTTCACGCAGAAGGGCGAGCATCTGCTCCTTCAGTTCGTGTGCATCGACCCCTTTTTTGACGATGTAATCCTGATGGAAGACATAACACATAAAGTGGCCGTAATAGAGCTTATGCACCAGCTTGCTGTCGATTTCCGGCGGCAGGTGTTCAAACCACTCGGTATCGTTACGCCGCAGAGCGATATCCAGCGCCAGAATATCTTCCACCTCTTCGGAATGCACCGCCTGGTAACGGATGGCGGCACCCGCAGCAGCGAAGCGGTGCAGGAAGGCTTTGCTGCCTTCTTCCGGCGTGCATGCAAAGAAATCACCCTCAGCGGTTTTGAAAAATTCAGTCAGCCAGGACTGCGCTTCGGCGATCCCGTCTCCGGCCATTTTCAGCAGCAGGTGGTGTTCGTACCTGTCGCGCCAGGTTTTCATTCGCTCCGGTAAATGCGCCGGGAAAACGTTGCCCAGCTTCTGCATAAAGCGGTCGGTGAAGTGGGGTTTGAACAGCGACACTTTCTCCAGCATCGCGTCGGTGCGGCCCTTCATGGTGAAGAAGAACGGCATTTTGTCGGTGCCCAGCTTGTCGATCATCAGGAACGTGTCTTTGCCGTAACGCTCGGCGATGTCGTAAATGTCCCGGTGCATGTACTCGCCCGCCACCGGCAGGTGGGTGAATTCACCCAGAATATGACGGCGGATCTCGGTCAGAACCTCAGGCTGATTGGTACCAATGTAAAATACCTGCTGCTTTTTTTCTGCCGGGAAGGTATCCAGGCGCACGGCAAAAACGGCAAGCTTCCCGGCGCAGCCGGAGGATTCAAACAGGCGGTCCGGGTCGGCGTTGTAGCGCGCCGGTGTATCGGCGTCGATATCCCGCACGCGGGTCACGTAGTCGTGATCGTGCGCGTGGCGGCCGTCGTGCTGCACGTCTTCGTCCTTCACGCGATCGTCGTCGAGCTTGCTGAGGATCTGTTCCGGCGTCACGCCGAGATCGATCCCCAGATGGTTGACCAGCGTCAGCTTGCCGTTTTCGTCAATACGGGCAAACAGCGACATCTCGGTATAGGCCGGGCCGCGCTGCACCAGCGAGCCGCCGGAGTTGTTGCAGATCCCACCGACCACCGAGGCGCCAATACAGGAGGAGCCAATCACCGAGTGCGGCTCACGACCCAGCGGCTTAAGCGCTTTTTCCAGGGAATAGAGCGTGGTGCCGGGGAACGCGAGCACCTGCTCGCCTTTGTCCAGCAGGTGCAGCTTGTCGAGGCGCAGGGTGCTGATAATCACGATGTCGCGATCGTAATCGTTGCCGTTCGGCGTGGAGCCTTCGGTCAGGCCGGTATTGGCGGCCTGCATTAAAATGATCTTGTCGGCGGCGACGCAGGCGCTCAGCACGCGCCACAGCTCCAGCAGCGTGCCGGGGAAGACAACCGCCAGCGCCTCGCCCTGGCCGGAGCGGAAACCCTTACGGTAGCGGGCGGTTTTGGCCGGGTCGGTAAGCAGGTGAGAGGAGCCAACCAGGCGCGACAGTTCGTTAATAAAAGCCGTGTTATCGTTTGTTCGAACAGAAGACATCTTCCACTCCTTGTGGTGGGGCAAATTTCTCGCTGTAAAGCATAGCGCGATTAACTGTTAAGCGGTCGAGTATTCACGAGAAAAATCAGAGAATAACCCTGCAACGTTCTGAGGGTTTGTGGCACACTGCGCTTTTCGCACGGTATGGCCGAGATCGTCCGGCGGTTATTGATGAGAGAGTAAAACGACATGAAATGGCTATGTTCTGTAGGTGTCGCCGTCAGCCTGGCGCTGCAACCTGCGCTGGCAGAGGATTTGTTTGGCAATCACCCGCTCACGCCTGAAGCACGGGATGCGTTTGTCACGGAATTGCTCAAGAAAATGACGGTCGATGAGAAAATCGGCCAGCTGCGCCTTATCAGCGTCGGCCCGGATAACCCGAAAGAGGCCATCCGGGCGATGATCAAAGACGGTCAGGTAGGGGCCATCTTTAATACCGTCACCCGCCAGGATATCCGCAAGATGCAGGACCAGGTGATGGATCTCAGCCGCCTGAAAATTCCGCTGTTCTTTGCCTATGACGTGGTGCACGGCCAGCGTACCGTCTTCCCGATTAGCCTCGGCTTAGCGTCTTCCTTTAACCTCGACGCGGTGAAAACCGTCGGGCGCGTGTCGGCTTATGAAGCGGCGGACGACGGCCTGAACATGACCTGGGCACCTATGGTGGACGTCTCGCGCGATCCGCGCTGGGGCCGCGGCTCGGAAGGCTTTGGTGAAGATACGTATTTAACCTCCACGATGGGCAAAACCATGGTGGAAGCGATGCAGGGCAAAAGCCCGGCGGACCGCTACTCGGTGATGACCAGCGTCAAACACTTCGCAGCCTATGGCGCAGTGGAAGGCGGTAAAGAGTACAACACCGTCGACATGAGCCCGCAGCGCCTGTTTAACGACTATATGCCGCCGTACAAGGCAGGGCTGGATGCGGGCAGCGGCGCGGTGATGGTGGCGCTGAACTCCCTGAACGGCACGCCGGCGACGTCCGATTCCTGGCTGCTGAAAGACGTTCTGCGCGACCAGTGGGGCTTTAAAGGCATCACCGTTTCTGACCACGGCGCGATTAAAGAGCTGATCAAGCACGGTACCGCCTCCGATCCGGAAGACGCGGTGCGCGTGGCGCTCAAGTCCGGCATCAACATGAGCATGAGCGATGAGTATTACAGCAAATACCTGCCGGGGCTGGTGAAGAGCGGCAAGGTAACGATGGCGGAGCTGGACGATGCCGCGCGCCACGTGCTGAACGTGAAATACGACATGGGGCTGTTTAACGATCCGTACAGCCACCTGGGCCCGAAAGAGTCTGACCCGGCAGATACCAACGCCGAAAGCCGTCTGCACCGCAAAGAAGCGCGTGACGTGGCGCGCGAAAGCCTGGTGCTGCTGAAAAACCGCCTCGACACGCTGCCGCTGAAAAAATCTGGCACCATTGCCGTGGTGGGCCCGCTGGCCGACAGCAAGCGCGACGTGATGGGCAGTTGGTCTGCCGCAGGCGTGGCTGACCAGTCGGTGACCGTGCTGACCGGTATCAAGAGTGCCGTCGGTGATAACGCCAAAGTGGTCTACGCCAAAGGGGCGAACGTCACCAACGATAAAGACATCGTCACTTTCCTCAACCAGTACGAGGAAGCGGTCAAGGTCGATCCGCGCACGCCGAAGGAGATGATTGACGAGGCGGTGAACGCCGCGAAGCAGTCTGACGTCGTTGTCGCGGTCGTGGGGGAAGCGCAGGGTATGGCGCACGAAGCCTCCAGCCGGACCGATATCACCATTCCGCAGAGCCAGCGCGATCTGATCGCCGCCCTGAAAGCCACCGGCAAGCCGCTGGTGCTGGTGCTGATGAACGGTCGTCCGCTGGCGCTGGTGAAAGAAGACCAGCAGGCTGACGCCATTCTGGAAACCTGGTTCGCCGGTACCGAAGGCGGTAACGCCATCGCCGACGTTCTGTTTGGCGATTACAACCCGTCGGGCAAGTTGCCGATGTCCTTCCCGCGCTCCGTCGGGCAAATCCCGGTCTACTACAGCCACCTGAACACCGGTCGCCCGTACAACGCCGACAAGCCGAACAAGTACACGTCTCGTTACTTCGACGAAGCTAACGGCCCGCTGTATCCGTTTGGTTACGGCCTGAGCTACACCACCTTCAAGGTCTCTGACGTGAAAATGTCAGCGCCTACGATGAAGCGTGACGGCAAAGTCACCGCTAGCGTTGAGGTGACCAACACCGGCAAGCGCGAAGGGGCAACGGTGATTCAGATGTACGTTCAGGATGTCACCGCGTCGATGAGCCGTCCCGTGAAGCAGCTGCGCGGCTTTGAGAAGGTCAACCTGAAGCCTGGCGAAACCCAAACTATCAGCTTCCCGATCGACGTGGATGCGCTGAAGTTCTGGAACCAGCAGATGAAATATGACGCGGAACCGGGCAAGTTTAACGTCTTTATCGGCGTGGACTCCGCCCGCGTGAATAAAGGCGAGTTCGAACTGCTGTAACCTGTCCCTCCTTTGCCTCCCCCCGTCCTGCGGGGGAGGCGTCTTACCTTATGCTAAAAAGGCATTTTGACGGTTAATTCTGCCGTTTTAAGCTACGCTTTTCTCTCAAGCCTCTGAAAAAGGCAGCAAAATAAATGAGGATAGTAGAATGACGATTGCAAAGGGGATGTTGGGATCTGTGGTGCTGCTGGCGGCGCTAAGTCTGCCGCTACAGGCGGCGGAGCCGGTAAAGGTGGGCTCAAAGATCGATACCGAAGGGGCGCTGCTCGGCAATATTATTTTGCAGGTGCTGGACAGCCACGGCGTGAAAACCGTCAATAAAGTTCAGCTCGGCACTACGCCCGTCGTGCGCGGTGCGATCACCTCCGGCGAGCTGGATATCTACCCGGAATACACCGGCAACGGCGCGTTCTTCTTCAAACAAGAAAACGATCCGGCATGGAAAAACGCTAACGCCGGGTATGAGAAAGTCAAAAAACTCGACGCGGAACAGAACAAACTGGTCTGGCTGACCCCGGCTCCCGCCAATAACACCTGGACTATCGCCGTGCGCAAGGACGTGGCGGAGAAAGGCAAGTTAACCTCGCTTGCGGATCTCAGCCGCTACCTGAAAGAGAAGGGCGATTTCAAGCTCGCGGCCTCTGCGGAGTTTATCGAGCGTCCCGACGCGCTGCCCGCGTTTGAAAAAGCCTACGACTTCAAGCTCGACCAGGCGCAGCTGCTCTCTCTGGCGGGCGGGGATACTGCGGTGACCATCAAAGCGGCGGCGCAGCAAACCTCTGGCGTTAACGCGGCCATGGCCTACGGTACCGACGGTCCGGTGGCGGCGCTCGGCCTGCAAACCCTGACCGATCCTAAAGGCGTACAGCCGATTTACGCCCCGACCCCGGTCGTGCGTGAGGCGGTGCTGAAAGCCTATCCGGAGATTGCCGACTGGCTCAAACCGGTCTTCGAAAAACTGGATGAAAAAACGCTGCAACAGCTGAATGCCAGCATTGCCGTCGAGGGGCTGGATGCCAAAAAAGTGGCCGCCGACTTCCTGAAACAACAAGGGCTTGTGAAGTAACGGGAAAGGGCTGTGCCAATAAAATGTCATAACCGCGTCCTGCTGCTGCTGGCCTGCGTGGCCATCGCGGCGGTCGCGCTGCCGTTTGTCAACGTAGCCCCAAACCGTCTGATGTCGGGGGAGGGCAAAGCGCTCTGGCAGGTCTGGTCTTTCACGCCGGGGTGGCTGGCGGCGGCGCTGGCCGCGTGGGTTGCGCTATCGTTCTGGCAAGGGCGCACGGCGCAGTGGCTGACGCTGCTCCTCGCTGAAGGGCTGTTTATCATTCTGTTCTGGAGTGGCGGGCTGGCGGCGACGCACATGGCGTCGGCAGAAAGTCCGCTGGCGAGAACCACGGTGGGTAGCGGCCTCTGGCTGTGGCTGGCGCTCTGTCTGCTGGTCAGCAGCGATGCCATTCGTCGACTCATCTCCAGCGCCGTCTGGCGCTGGGTGCTCAACGCGCAGATATGGTGCATTCCCTTGTTCCTGCTGTTCAGCGGGGAACTGAACAATCTCTCGCTGTTAAAAGAGTACGCCAACCGCCAGGAGGTGTTTGACGATGCCCTGGCGCAACACCTGACGATCCTCTTCGGCACGCTCTTTCCGGCGCTGCTGCTCGGGATCCCCCTGGGCATGTGGTGCTATCGCCATCCTTCACGTCAGGGCGGTGTCTTTGCCGTGCTCAACGTGATCCAAACCATTCCTTCCGTTGCGCTGTTTGGCCTGCTGATTGCGCCGCTGGCCGGGCTGGTGAAGTCATTTCCGGTGCTGGGGACGCTCGGCATAGCCGGAACGGGGTTAACGCCCGCCCTTATCGCTCTGGTGCTGTACGCCCTGCTGCCGCTGGTGCGCGGCGTGGTCGCGGGCCTGGGCCAGGTCGCACCTGACGTGCTGGAAAGCGCCCATGCGATGGGCATGAGCGCGCGGCAGTGTTTCTGGAAAATTCAGCTCCCGCTGGCGCTGCCCCTGCTGCTGCGCAGCCTGCGGGTGGTAACGGTACAGACCGTCGGCATGGCGGTGATTGCGGCGCTGATTGGTGCGGGCGGCTTTGGCGCCCTGGTGTTCCAGGGGCTGCTAAGCAGTGCGCTCGATCTGGTGTTATTGGGCGTGGTTCCGACGATTGCGCTGGCGGTTGTCGTCGACGCGCTGTTTGCCTTATGGCTCGCGCTGCTCAGGAGAAGAGCCAATGATTGAATTTCACGATGTCAGTAAAACGTTTGCCGGTCGCCCGGCGGCGAGCCACCTGAACCTGAACTTTGCCGAGGGGGCGTTTTCCGTGCTGATTGGCACCTCAGGCTCGGGAAAATCCACCACCCTGAAGATGATCAACCGTCTGGTTGAGCACGACAGCGGGCTGATCCGCTTTGCCGGAGAAGAGATCCGCAGCCTGCCGGTGCTGGAGCTGCGCCGTCGGATGGGCTATGCCATTCAGTCTATCGGCCTGTTTCCACACTGGACGGTGGCGCAGAACATCGCCACCGTGCTGCAGCTGGAAAAATGGTCGCGGGCAAAAATTGCCGATCGGGTGGATGAGCTGATGTCTTTGCTGGGGCTCGAGCCCGCGCTGCGCGACCGCTATCCGCACCAGCTTTCCGGAGGCCAGCAGCAGCGCGTGGGCGTGGCGCGCGCGCTGGCGGCCAACCCGCAGGTGCTGCTGATGGATGAACCCTTTGGCGCGCTGGATCCGGTCACGCGCGGGGCGCTGCAGGCGGAGATGACCCGTATTCACCGCATTCTCGGACGCACGATCGTACTCGTGACGCACGATATTGATGAAGCCCTGCGCCTGGCCGACCATCTGGTGCTGATGGATCATGGCGAAGTGGTGCAGCAGGGCTCGCCGCTTGAGCTGTTAACCTGGCCGAAGAACGACTTTGTGCGCGAGTTTTTTGGCCGCAGCGAGCTGGGCGTGAGGCTGCTCTCCCTGCGGACGGTCAGCGACTATATGCGTCGGGAGGAGACATCGCTAAGCGGCGAACCGCTGCAGGCGCAGATGAGCCTGCGGGATGCCCTGTCCGCGTTTGTCGCGCGCCAGTGCGAGGTATTGCCCGTCTCGGACGCTCGCGGGACGCCGTGCGGAACCTTACATTTTCGCGATCTGCTGGCCGGGGAGGTGACGCGTGAAGGCACTGCGTGATCCGCTCCTCTGGCTGGTAGCGCTCTTTGTCGCCTTGCTGTTTCTGATGCCTCACAGCGCGGCGCTGTTTAACGCCCTTTTTCCCGGGCTGCCGCGGCCGGTCTATCAGCAGGAGAGCTTTATTAATCTCGCCCTGGCGCATCTCTGGCTGGTGGCGCTCTCAAGCGCCATCGCGGTTGTGCTGGGGGTAGGGGCAGGCATCGCGGTCACGCGGCCTGCGGGCCGTGAGTTTCGTCCGCTGGTAGAGACGATAGCGGCCATTGGACAGACGTTTCCGCCGGTGGCGGTGCTTGCGATAGCGGTTCCGGTGATGGGCTTTGGCCAGCAGCCTGCCATTATTGCGCTGATTTTATACGGCGTACTGCCGGTTCTGCAGGGCACGCTGGCGGGCCTCGCGGCGGTACCGGCGTCGGTGCTGAGCGTGGCTGAAGGGATGGGGATGAGTCGCGGCCAGCGGCTGCGCAAGGTTGAACTGCCGCTTGCGGCACCGGTTATCATTGCCGGGATCCGCACGTCGGTCATCATTAACATCGGGACGGCGACCATTGCGTCTACGGTTGGTGCCAATACGCTGGGAACGCCGATTATTATCGGCCTGAGCGGGTTTAATACGGCTTATATAGTGCAGGGAGCGGTGCTGGTCGCGCTGGCGGCAATCGTCGTCGATCGCCTTTTTGAGCGGCTCGCGCTATACCTCAGCCGACACCGCCGCGAACAATAAACGAGTATCCTGCCAGCATCACGCCGCCGATACCGCTTACGGCCATCAGGACAAAAAGGGTAATAATGGCCAGTTTGGTTGCCTTCATCATGTGCTCCTGTTGTTAACGGAACAATTATACGGTGAAGCGCAGCTGTTAATGAACCATAAAATGCCGTTATGGCTCATCCGGGCCAAGGGAATAAACCGGGTAACCATTCTCACGCCATTCCGTCAGCAGCTGTTGCTGCGTGGCGGACGGTACTTCACCACACCAGACCAGCAGGGTCTGGCCCTCAAAAAACTCAGGCTTAAGCTGCGCCAGCGAATGCGCCAGGACATCCACGCGCCAGCCCTTCTGGGTGGCAATCCACGCTTCCAGCCACAGGCGGGTGGTATCGTGCACGTTCCAGCCGACCACCAACGCATCTTTTCCGGCTTTGTTCTTTGCCGAGGCAAGGCAGACGGCGATGTAGTTGATCAGCACCCCGTCGAGCATGCTGAGCAGCGCCTGCAGGGTGGACTGCTGACACTGCAGGCGTCGACGGAGCGGAATGAAAAGATGGTTGATCAGCGTCTGTGCCGGATAATCGCGGCCTTGCTCTTTTATCCATGCGCGCAGGCGCTGAAGGTTGCCCGCCTGCAGGAGTCGCAGCAGGGTTTCCTGCTGTTCGCGCCAGAGGTGCTGCGTGTCCGGGTCGTCGTGGCTCAGCAGGGACTTCACCTTGCCGACCTGCACCCCGTTGTCGATCCAGCTTTTAATTTCGCGAATGCGGTCGATATCGGCTTCATTGAAAAGGCGATGCCCACCGTCGGTCCTCTGCGGTTTGAGTAATCCATACCGTCGCTGCCACGCCCGTAGGGTAACGGGATTGATATCACAAAGGAGTGCCACTTCACCTATTGTGTAAAGCGCCATATTCGCCCCCTGGCTTACGCGTCCCCAGCTTAACTGTAGACTCACTTTGGCGAACCAGGAAAGATTGATTGATTTTTGAACAAACAATGCGAAGCATGCGCGATATTCAGAAAAAGGTGTGATAACGGACACGATTTTGCGCTTTTTTGGAATGCTTCAAAGAAAGTAAACCCGCATCAGTGTATGTTACGCGTTTTTAGCGTGTGCGGTTTTGAGTATGTACGAGTTTAATCTGGTGCTGCTGTTGCTTCAGCAGATGTGCGTGTTTCTTGTCATTGCCTGGCTGATGAGCAAAACGCGCCTGTTTATCCCGCTGATGCAGGTCACCGTACGTCTGCCGCATAAGCTGCTCTGCTACGTCACCTTCTCTATTTTCTGCATCATGGGGACTTATTTTGGTCTCCATATCGAAGACTCTATTGCCAATACGCGCGCTATCGGCGCGGTGATGGGCGGGCTGCTGGGCGGTCCCGTCGTCGGTGGCCTTGTCGGTTTAACCGGGGGGCTGCATCGCTATTCCATGGGCGGGATGACGGCGCTCAGCTGCATGATCTCCACGATCGTGGAAGGTCTGCTCGGCGGGCTCGTGCACAGCTACATGATCAAACGCGGCCGCCCGGATAAAGTCTTTAGCCCGCTCACCGCCGGTGCCATTACCTTTGTAGCCGAAATGGCGCAGATGGCGATCATTCTGCTCATTGCCCGTCCGTTTGAGGATGCGCTGCACCTGGTCGGCAGTATTGCCGCCCCGATGATGGTAACCAACACCGTGGGTGCGGCGCTGTTTATGCGCATTCTGCTCGACAAGCGCGCCATGTTTGAGAAGTACACCTCGGCCTTTTCCGCGACGGCGCTGAAGGTCGCCGCCTCGACCGAAGGGATCCTGCGCCAGGGGTTCAACGAAGAGAACAGCATGAAGGTCGCGCAGGTGCTCTACAAGGAGCTGGATATCGGCGCGGTGGCTATCACCGACCGCGAGCGGCTGCTGGCCTTTACCGGCACCGGGGACGATCACCATCTGCCGGGGAAACCCATCTCCTCAGCCTACACGCTGCGCGCCATTGAAACCGGTGAGGTGGTGTACGCCGACGGTAACGAGGTGCCTTATCGCTGTTCGCTGCATCCGCAGTGCAAGCTGGGCTCCACGCTGGTGATTCCGCTGCGCGGCGAGAATCAGCGGGTGATGGGCACCATCAAGCTGTATGAGGCGAAAAACCGTCTGTTCAGCTCGATCAACCGCACGCTGGGGGAGGGGATCGCCCAGCTGCTGTCCGCGCAAATTCTGGCCGGGCAGTATGAACGGCAGAAAGCGCTGCTGACGCAGTCCGAAATTAAGCTGCTGCATGCCCAGGTCAATCCGCATTTCCTGTTCAACGCCCTCAACACGCTCAAAGCGGTGATCCGCCGCGACAGCGATCAGGCCGCGCAGCTGGTGCAGTTTCTGTCGACCTTTTTCCGCAAGAACCTGAAACGGCCGTCTGAGATCGTGACCCTCGCCGATGAGATTGAGCACGTGAATGCCTATCTGCAGATTGAACAGGCGCGTTTCCAGTCGCGTCTTCAGGTGTCGCTCTCTGTTCCTGATGAGCTGGCGTATCAGCATCTCCCGGCCTTTACCCTGCAGCCGATTGTGGAAAACGCCATTAAGCACGGCACGTCGCAGCTGCTGGGAACGGGGGAGATAACCATTGCCGCCAGCCGTTTCAACCATCACCTGGTGCTGGATATTGAAGATAATGCCGGGCTTTATCAGCCTTCCGCCTCCGGCGGTTTAGGGATGAGCCTGGTGGATAAACGCCTGCGCGCCCATTTTGGCGATGACTGTGGCATTACCGTCGCCTGCGAGCCCGACCGATTTACCCGTATTACCGTACGACTGCCGCTGGAGGAAAACGCATGTTAAGAGTGCTGATTGTGGATGACGAGCCGCTGGCACGGGAAAACCTGCGCGTTCTGCTGCAGGAGCAGCCGGATATTGAGATTGTGGGGGAGTGCGCGAACGCCATTGAGGCCATCGGCGCGGTGCACAAACTGCGCCCGGACGTGCTGTTCCTCGATATTCAGATGCCCCGCATCAGCGGGCTGGAGATGGTCGGCATGCTCGACCCGGAACATCGCCCCTACATCGTATTTCTGACGGCGTTTGATGAATATGCCGTTAAGGCCTTTGAGGAGCATGCGTTTGACTACTTACTCAAGCCGATTGAAGAGAAGCGGCTGGAAAAAACGCTCACCCGTTTACGTCAGGAGCGCACCGTACAGGACGTCACGCTGCTGCCGGAAAACCAGCAGCCGCTGAAGTTCATCCCCTGCACCGGGCACAGCCGGATTTATCTTCTGCAGATGGATGATGTGGCCTTTGTCAGCAGCCGTCTGAGCGGGGTGTTTGTCACCAACGCGGAAGGGAACGAAGGGTTTACCGAGCTGACCCTGCGCACGCTGGAGAGCCGCACGCCGCTTATCCGCTGCCATCGCCAGTATCTGGTGAACATGGCGCACCTGAAGGAGATCCGCCTGGAAGATAACGGCCAGGCCGAGCTGGTGCTGCGTGCCGGACAAACGGTACCCGTCAGCCGTCGCTACCTGAAGAGTTTGAAAGAGGCGATTGGGCTGTAAAGCTGGTACACTGCGCGCCATTGCATCATCGACATTCGAAGGCTCTATGCTAAGTAACGATATTCTTCGTAGCCTGCGCTACACCCTGAAAGCGAACAATAACGACATGGTGCGCATTCTTGCGCTGTCCGACATGGAATCCACGTCTGCGAGTTTTGACACGTGGATGACTAAAGAAGACGAAGAGGGATTTGTCCGCTGCCCTGATATCATTCTGTCGGGTTTCCTGAACGGCCTGATTTACGATAAGCGTGGCAAAGATCCGGCCGCGCCAGAGCTGGCGCTGGAGCGTCGCGTGAACAACAACACGGTGCTGAAAAAGCTGCGCATCGCGTTCTCGCTGAAAACGGACGATATCGTGGCGATCATGACCGAGCAAAAATTCCGCGTATCCGTGCCGGAAGTCACCGCCATGATGCGCGCGCCGGATCATAAAAACTACCGCGAGTGCGGCGATCAGTTTCTGCGTAATTTCCTGCGTGGTCTGACCCACCGGGTGCATCACCCGAAAGTGTGATTTGCCCAGCGGCGCTGCGCTTGCAGGGCCTACGGGTTTTGTAGGCCGGGTAAGGCGAAGCCGCCACCCGGCAAAAAAAAGCCGGATAAGAATCCGGCTTTTTTGTTATTTCACCTGCTGACCCGGCTTCGCGCCTTCGTCTGGGCTTAACAGGAAGATATCTTTCCCGCCAGGGCCTGCGGCCATCACCATCCCCTCAGAGATGCCGAAGCGCATTTTGCGCGGCGCCAGGTTCGCCACCATCACGGTTTGACGACCAATCAGCACCTGCGGGTCCGGATAGGCAGAACGGATGCCGGAGAAGACGTTGCGCTTCTCGCCGCCGAGATCCAGCGTCAGGCGCAGCAGCTTGTCAGAGCCGTCCACGAATTCCGCGTTCTCGATCAGCGCCACGCGCAGGTCGACTTTGGCGAAATCATCAAAGGTAATGGTTTCCTGAATCGGATCGTCTGCCAGCGGGCCGGTAACCGGTGCCGCAGCCGCCTTCACCTCTTCTTTAGACGCTTCTACCAGGGCTTCAACCTGCTTCATCTCGATGCGGTTGTACAGCGCCTTGAAGGTGTTCACCTTGTGGCCGAGCAGCGGCTGCTGGATTGCATCCCAGGTCAGTTCGGTGTTCAGGAACGCTTCAGCACGGGCTGCCAGCTGTGGCAGAACCGGCTTCAGCCAGGTCATCAGCACGCGGAACATGTTCAGACCCATGGTGCAGATCGCCTGTAGGTCGGCGTCACGGCCTTCCTGTTTCGCAACAACCCACGGGGCCTGCTCGTCCACATAGCGGTTGGCAACATCGGCCAGCGCCATGATTTCACGAATCGCTTTACCGAATTCACGGCTTTCCCAGGCTTCACCAACCGCAGCGGCGGCATCGGTGAAGGTTTTATACAGCTCGGGATCGGCCAGTTCGGCAGAAAGCACGCCGTCAAAACGCTTCGCGATAAAGCCCGCGTTACGGGACGCCAGGTTGACGACCTTGTTGACGATGTCCGCGTTCACGCGCTGCACGAAATCTTCCAGGTTCAGGTCGATATCGTCGATGCGGGAAGAGAGCTTCGCGGTGTAGTAGTAGCGCAGGCTGTCCGCGTCGAAGTGGTTCAGCCAGGTGCTGGCCTTGATGAACGTCCCGCGGGACTTGGACATCTTCGCGCCGTTCACCGTTACGTAGCCGTGTACGAACAGGTTGGTAGGCTTGCGGAAGTTGCTGCCTTCCAGCATCGCCGGCCAGAACAGGCTGTGGAAGTAAACGATGTCTTTACCGATGAAGTGGTACAGCTCGGCAGTGGAATCTTTCTTCCAGTATTCGTCGAAGCTGACGGTGTCGCCACGCTTGTCGCACAGGTTCTTGAAGGAGCCCATGTAGCCGATTGGCGCGTCCAGCCAGACGTAGAAGTATTTGCCCGGCGCGTTCGGGATTTCAAAGCCGAAGTACGGCGCATCGCGGGAGATATCCCACTGCTGCAGGCCGGATTCGAACCACTCCTGCATTTTATTCGCCACCTGCTCCTGCAGCGCGCCGCTGCGGGTCCACGCTTGCAGCATTTCGCTGAAGGACGGCAGGTCGAAGAAGAAGTGCTCGGAGTCACGCATCACCGGCGTGGCGCCGGATACCACGGATTTCGGTTCGATAAGCTCGGTCGGGCTGTAGGTTGCGCCGCACACTTCGCAGTTATCGCCGTACTGATCCGGGGATTTACATTTCGGACAGGTGCCTTTGACGAAACGGTCCGGCAGGAACATGCCTTTTTCCGGATCGTACAGCTGCGAGATGGTGCGGTTTTTAATAAAACCGTTCTCTTTCAGACGGGTGTAGATCAGCTCCGACAGCTCGCGGTTTTCGTCGCTGTGCGTGGAGTGATAGTTGTCATAGCTGATGTCAAAGCCAGCAAAATCGGTCTGATGCTCCTGACTCATTTCGGCAATCATCTGCTCCGGGGAAATCCCCAGCTGCTGCGCTTTCAGCATGATCGGCGTGCCGTGGGCATCGTCCGCACAGATGAAGTTAACCTCGTGGCCGCGCATTCGCTGGTAACGGACCCAGACATCAGCCTGGATATGCTCCAGCATGTGGCCGAGGTGGATTGAGCCGTTGGCGTACGGCAGTGCGCACGTTACCAGAATTTTCTTCGCGACTTGAGTCATAGTAGGCATTACTTCTTTTAACTGTGAAAAGGGTTTTTGATATTACCAAAAGGGGCATTATTAAGTAAGCACAAACCACGGCCTTTCAGGTAAACTTGTTCATCTAAGGTCTTATTCACAAGAACAAAGGAGTCGGGATGAGTTCTCAATCCCAGGCCAAATCACCGGAAGCCTTACGAGCAATGGTCGCCGGGACGCTGGCTAACTTTCAGCATCCAACCCTGAAGCACAATCTCACTACGCTGAAAGCGTTACACCACGTCGCCTGGCTGGACGACACGCTGCACATTGAGCTGCAGATGCCGTTCGTCTGGACCAGCGCCTTTGACGCGCTGAAAGAGCAGACCAGCTCTGAGCTGCTGCGCATGACCGGCGCGAAGGCGATCGACTGGAAGCTGAGCCACAGCATCGCCACGCTGAAGCGCGTGAAAAACCAGCCTGGCGTGAACGGTGTGAAAAACATCATTGCCGTCAGCTCGGGCAAGGGCGGGGTGGGGAAATCCTCTACCGCCGTTAACCTGGCGCTCGCGCTGGCAGCGGAAGGGGCAAAGGTCGGTATTCTGGACGCCGACATCTACGGTCCGTCTATTCCGAACATGCTGGGCGCGGAAAACCAGCGCCCAACCTCGCCGGACGGCACCCACATGGCGCCAATCATGGCCCACGGTCTGGCGACCAACTCCATCGGTTACCTGGTGACTGACGATAACGCCATGGTCTGGCGCGGCCCGATGGCCAGCAAGGCGCTGCTGCAGATGCTGCAGGAGACGATGTGGCCGGATCTGGATTATCTGGTGCTGGACATGCCGCCGGGTACCGGTGACATCCAGCTGACGCTGGCGCAGAACATTCCGGTGACGGGAGCCGTTGTTGTGACCACGCCGCAGGATATCGCGCTGATCGACGCCAAAAAAGGCATCGTGATGTTCGAGAAGGTGGAAGTGCCGGTGCTCGGTATCGTCGAGAACATGAGCATGCACATCTGCAGCAACTGCGGCCACCACGAACCTATCTTCGGCACGGGTGGCGCAGAAAAACTGGCCGCGAAGTATCACACCCAGCTGCTGGGACAGATGCCGCTTCACATTACCCTGCGCGAAGATCTGGATAGCGGCAAGCCGACGGTGGTCAGCCGTCCGGACAGCGAATTTGCAGAAATGTATCGCCAGCTGGCGGGACGCGTTGTGGCGCAGCTCTACTGGCAGGGCGAAATCATCCCAGGTGAAATCGCGTTCCGCGCGGTGTAATACCTCTTCGCTTAGTGCCGGGTGGCGGCTTCGCCTTACCCGGCCTACGAAATACGGTTTTGTAGGTCAGGTAAGCGAAGCGCCACCTGACTTTACCCAAGCCGATAATGCATCAGATAGTACTCTCCGTCCGGAGAATTACCCGTCGCCTCAATGTGCCAGCCGTGTCGCTGGTAAAACGCAATAGCCCGCGCATTCTTCACCAGACACTTAAGCGAACCCGTACTGGTAAACGTCTTCTGAACCTGCTCCAGGAGCAACTTCCCGACCCCGAGACTTTGATACTGCGGGTCAACAAACAGGTTGTGCAGGAAATTATCGTTCGTCCAGACGGAGGCAAAACCCAGGCGATGACCGTTCTGCGTGGCAACCCAAATCACTTCGTCACGGGTTGCCGCGTCAAAGTCTTCCAGCTGCCAGTCTGCACTCTCCAGCCATGGCCAGGCTTCACGCCGGGCGTGGAGGTAGAGCGTGCGCAGGAAAGGGCGGTCACTTTCCTGCCAGGGGCGAATCAGGATTGCGTTAGCGGTGATAGAAAATATCTCCATTGTAGGCTTTGTATATCTTGCCATCAGCATCGCCAATCAGCACGTAGTTCTCACCCATGTAGGTCCAGTGGGTTCCGGCATCCGGCGCCGGCAGGTTACGCAGCTGGTACTGTTTGATGGTGTACTCCGGCGTTTGATACTGAGCCGGCGCCGTGTCGCCAATCTTGAATTTCGTGAAGTCAGCGATGAACTCTTGTTCTTCGTAAGCGCTGATGCCTGATGCTGCTGGTGCTGCGTTAGCCACGCTTGCCAGGGTCATCACGACACCCAGAAGCAGCCATTTACACTTAGCCATTTTTTCTCCAGTTAACCTGTTTTTACTTTTTGCTTTTGCACGTCAACAATACGGCAACCTGACTATTTTATGTATCAGACTATGGCTTGTTCCAGGAAAAATGTAACAAAACTGAACATAACCCGGGGATCGTTTTCCGCTAGGAGCACGACACTTCTTTACAGCATGACGCAAACTCGCCCGCTATGATGACCTCCGGTTAAATTGAGAGGTCACAATGGATAACCGCAAAATCAGTCGACTGCGCCGCTGGGCGCGGGAAGGGATCATACTCGTTCTGCTGACGCTGGCCGTGGTATGGGGTGTTGATCAGTACCGAAAACCGACGCTCCCCGCCAGTTTTAGTGCAACGCCGATGCAGAGCATCGACGGCAACGTTCACGATATTGCGGCGCTCAGCCAGGATCGTCCGCTGCTGATCTACGTCTGGGCAACCTGGTGCAGCATTTGCCGCTACACGACGCCTGCGGTTAATCAACTGGCAGAAGAGGGCGGGAACGTGGTGAGTATCGCCATGCGTTCTGGTGACAACGCAAAGCTTGAGCGCTGGGTTGATAAGAAACAGCTAAAAATGCCGGTGATTAACGATGCAAACGGTGCTTTGTCGCAGCAGTGGCAGGTGAGCGTCACGCCAACGCTGGTGGTTGTGTCGAAGGGGAACGTGGTCAGTACCACGACGGGCTGGACGAGCTATTGGGGATTAAAATTAAGGATGTGGTGGGCAGGCGTATAAAAATAACCCCTCTCCCGGCGGAAGAGGGGTGTTGTATTACTTAGCCAGAACTTCCTGCGCGGTGCGCTCAACCAGAGACAGCAGGATTTTAATATCTTCCAGCGTCACGGTTGGGTTCAGCAGCGTCAGCTTCAGGCAGGTGACGCCGTTATGCTCGGTCACACCGACGTTCGCACGGCCGGATTCCAGCAGCGCGTCACCAATTTTCTGGTTCAGCAGGGCGATACCCGCTTCATCCGTCTGCACCTGTCCGCGGAAGCGGAACAGAACGCTTGCCAGTTGCGGCTGCATAACCAGCTCCAGCGCAGGCTGCGCTTTCACGTAGGCCGCAACCTGCTGTGCCAGGGTCACGCCGTGATCGATGATCGCCGCGTATTGCTCCTGACCCAGCGCTTCCAGGCTCATCCACAGCTTCAGCGCGTCAAAACGACGGGTGGTCTGCAGAGATTTGGAAACCAGATTAGGCACGCCGGCTTCTTCGTCGAACTCAGAGTTCAGGTAAGCCGCCTGATAGCGCATCAGCTCATAGTGGCGCGCTTCTTTCAGCAGGAACGCGCCGCAGCTGATGGTCTGGAAGAACTGCTTGTGGAAGTCCAGGGTGACGGAATCCACCAGCTCGATGCCGTCCAGGTAGTGACGATACTGCTCAGACATCAGCAGCGCGCCGCCCCAGGCCGCATCAACGTGTACCCAGATGTTCTGCTTCGCGGCCAGCTCTGCAATCGCACGCAGCGGGTCGATAGCACCGGCATCGGTGGTACCTGCCGTCGCGACGATGGCCAGAATCTGCTCGCCGTTCGCATTGCACTGTTCGATTTTCGCCGCCAGATCGGTCAGATCCATGCGGGAGAATTCGTCCGTTTTCACCTGCACCACGGACTGGTAGCCCAGGCCCATCAGCGCCATGTTTTTCTGCACGGAGAAGTGCGCGTTTTCGGAGCACAGCACGCGAATTTTGCGCAGATCGCCAACCAGACCGTCCTGCTGAACGGAATGACCCTGACGCGCGAAGAACGCATCGCGCGCCAGCATCAGGCCCATCAGGTTGCTCTGAGTCCCGCCGCTGGTGAAAACACCTGCGTCGCCGGCCTGATAACCCACGCGGGTACGCAGCCACTCGATCAGTTTGATCTCAATGATGGTTGCGGACGGGCTTTGATCCCAGGAGTCCATACTCTGGTTAGTGGCGTTGATCAGCACTTCCGCCGCCTGGCTTACGACCAGGCTTGGGCAGTGCAGGTGCGCCACACACTGCGGGTGATGAACGGACAGGCTGTCTTTCAGGAAGAACTCCACGGCGCGTTCAATCGCCGCTTCGTTGCCCAGCCCTTTCGGGTTGAAATCCAGCTTAATACGGTCGCGCAGTTCTGCGACCGTTTTGCCCTGGTACATCTCAGGCTGTTTCAGCCACTGCATCACAGCCTGAGTGCTTTGTTCAATCGCCTGCTGGTAAGCTTCAATGCTCTGCGCAGAGGAGAACAAAATTGGGTTTGAATCAGACATCGTAATCAACAACTCCGGTTACGCCGGGCGAACGCCCGCAGCAAGCAGTGCCTGCTCAAATTTATCCAGGAAGATTTTCAGCTCTTCGTCGCTGATCAGCAGAGACGGCAGCAGACGCAGAACGATACCGTTACGGCCACCGCGCTCCAGAATCAGACCGGCTTCGAAGCACTTCTTCTGAATCAGTGCAGACAGCTCGCCGTCGCCAGGGAAGCAGCCCATGTGGTCAGCCGCTTCGTGTGGCTTAACGATCTCAATACCAATCATCATGCCCAGACCGCGAACGTGACCAATCACCGGGTAGCGCTTCGCCATTTCTTTCAGCTGGCCTTTCAGCCATTCGCCCTGTGCAGCCACTTTGCCTGCGATGTTCTGGTCTTTCAGGATTTTCAGCGTCGTCAGACCGGTTGCCATCGCCAGCTGGTTGCCGCGGAAGGTACCGGTGTGGTGACCTGGTGCCCATGCATCGAACTGCTTTTTGATACCGAGCACGGCCAGCGGCAGACCGCCACCGACGGCTTTAGACATCACGATGATGTCTGGCTCAATGCCAGCGTGTTCGAAGGCGAAGAATTTACCGGTACGGGCAAAGCCAGCCTGAACTTCGTCGAGGATCAGCAGAATGCCGTGTTCCTGAGTCACTTTACGGATGCGCTGCAGCCACTCAGCCGGAGCCGGGTTCACGCCGCCTTCGCCCTGAACCGCTTCCAGGATCACCGCAGCAGGCTTACGCACGCCGCTTTCAACGTCGTTGATCAGGTTATCGAAGTAGTACGTCAGCGCTTTCACGCCCGCTTCACCACCGATACCCAGCGGGCAACGGTATTCGTGTGGGTAAGGCATGAACTGCACTTCTGGCATCATACCGTCAACCGCTTCTTTCGGAGACAGGTTGCCGGTCACGGACAGCGCGCCGTGGGTCATACCGTGGTAACCACCAGAGAAGCTGATGATACCGCTACGACCGGTCACTTTTTTCGCCAGCTTCAGCGCCGCTTCAACGGCGTCAGCACCGGATGGACCGGTGAACTGCAGGCAGTACTCTTTGCCCTGACCAGGCAGCAGAGAGAGCAGGTATTCAGAAAACGCGTCTTTCAGAGGCGTCGTCAGATCCAGAGTATGTAACGGCAAGCCGCTGGTAATGACATTTTGGATGCTTTTCAGCACATCAGGATGGTTATGGCCAAGCGCAAGGGTCCCTGCGCCTGCTAAACAGTCAAGGTATTCTTTATTATCTGCATCGGTGATCCACACGCCTTCTGCTTTAGTGATGGCTAAAGGCAGTTTGCGCGGATAACTCCTGACGTTAGATTCAAACTCGGCCTGACGGGCCAGATAGGTTTCGTTGCTTTTGTGGGCATCTACGGTGTCAATACGGACTTTATCCGTCATCATATCACTCCTACAACCGCCGCTTCGTTATGAGCCACGATTGAATAAAAAGTTAAAAAACAGATGGGGGCCTGAAAAAAACGCCGCCAATATAGAGCCTTTTGCCACGGGGCTCAATGGTTAATTTGTTTACTGTTTTGTGACACGGGGCTGTGGGGAGAAAATATCCCCATTTTTAAAATGAAAATTGCATTTTATGCCAAATAAAAACAGCCTGTTACAGGCTGTTTGTCCGGCGTGTACAGTCGCAGAAAAGAGTGTGACAAAACGTGCCATCGAATGGCAAAAAGGAGGCTGGCTGTCTCTATTCCTGCGTCATGTGCAAAAAGCGGTGCTCATGATGCATGCACAACGGAATCACGCATCAAAAAAGGACTTTCAACGCGCATGGTGTTCTGATGCTCTTCACCGTTAATAATATGCATGGCGCTCAGGCGACCAATTTCATAGTGTGGCAGTTGAACCGTCGTGAGAGGAGGCAGGAACAGCTCCCCAATACCCACCATATTGTCATAGCCGATTACCGCGACATCTTCCGGTATGCGAAGCCCTTGCGCCAGCAGCGTCTGATAGACCATAAACGCGATACGGTCGTTGCCGCAGATAACGGAGTCGAACCGGGGAATGCCATTCTGCATGTGCGCCAGCAATACTGACGGAATGTCACGATAGTGCTCATCGCCGAGCGCCATATAGCTGTGCGCCAGGCTGTGCGGGTCGAGTCCCGCTTCACGGCATGCACGTTCCAGCCCCTGACGACGTCGGGTTGTGGCCAGATGCCCCTCAGGCAAATGCAGGCAGAGAGGGCGTCGATAACCCTCCGCGAGTAACGCCCGTACGGCGGTATACTGCCCCTGTTCATCATCGGGAATATAGCTGGCGACCTTTTCGCCGTCACTTTCGCAGTTGGCCAGCACGCAGGGAAGGGTGAGGAGTTTGGCCGGGAGAGGAACCTGACGTAACCCCATGGTGGTGTAGATAATTCCGTCAGGCCGATGAGAAAGGAGAAGGTCGACAATGGCGTCCGGGTTGTCATCGGTAAACATATTCATCACGAAGCTGTTCCAGCCGTGCATTCTGGCCGTCTCTTCAATCGACAGCGTGATCTCCACCGAGAAAGGCGTCGTCACCGTATCGAGCGCCAGTACGCCTATGGTTTTAGGCGAGGCATGCGCGCCGCGAATTTTCTTGGCGGAAAGATCGGGCACGTAGCTGGTTTGCTCGATAGCCAGCTGAACGCGCGCCAGCGTTTCCGGCTTAAGGCGCTCCGGGCTGTTCAGCGCACGGGAGACCGTCATCAGCGATACGTTAGCCAGCTTTGCGACGTCCTTCAGGGAAGCCATTTTCTTACTCCGTTAATGCTCTGTGTGAAAGGGTATACAACTAAGTCGCTGATGTAAAAGGAAGGCTGATGCACATGCCAGGTCAGGCTTACCTCCGTGATGAATATTTGATCGCGATCTCATTCTCTTGATGTTAACGTTAACTTTCGTGATTAACATCTTAAATCTTCACCAAACAGCATGAGAAAGAATCAATGTTAACGTTACCATTGTGTCATTACTCCAACATGAGAATGTCATGATGAAAACGCATCGCTCTCACAGCTACCCTTTACTGAGCGCATTACTGTTTTTCTTTTTTGTCACCTGGTCATCTTCCGGCTCGTTACTCTCCATCTGGCTTCATCAGGAGGTGGGCCTAAAAGCGGGGGATACCGGCATTATCTATGCCGTGCTTTCCGTCTCCGCGCTTTTTGCTCAAATCTGCTATGGATTCATTCAGGACAAGCTCGGTCTGCGCAAAAACCTGCTCTGGTTTCTGACCAGCCTGCTCATTCTTTCCGGTCCAGCCTTCCTGCTGTTTGGTTATCTGCTGCAAATTAACGTATTACTCGGCAGTATTTTCGGCGGGGTTTATATCGGGCTGACGTTTAACGGCGGAATAGGGGTTCTGGAGTCCTACACCGAGCGCGTGGCCCGCCAGAGCCAGTTCGAGTTCGGCAAGGCGAGGATGTGGGGATCGCTGGGCTGGGCGGCGGCAACCTTTTTTGCGGGGCTCCTGTTTAACATTAATCCGAAGCTGAACTTCGCGGTGGCGAGCTGCGCCGGGCTGGTGTTTTTTGTGTTGCTGGCGCGCCTCAGGGTCTCTTCCGCCCCGCACGCCATGCAGGAAGCGGTGTCCGGCGGTAAGGTCACGCTGGAGGATGCATTGCGCCTGCTGACGCTGCCGCGCTTCTGGGCGCTGGTGTTTTTCGTTATCGGCACCTGTATTTATGGCGTTTATGACCAGCAGTTCCCTGTCTATTTCTCGTCCCAGTTCCCGACGTTACAGGAAGGGAACGCCATGTACGGCTATCTCAACTCCTTCCAGGTTTTCCTGGAGGCGGCGGGCATGTTTTGCGCCCCGTGGATGGTGAATCGCCTCGGTGCGAAAAACGGCCTGATTTTCGCCGGAATGGTGATGGCGATGCGTATGGTGGCATCGGGTCTGGTTGAGGGGCCGGTATTGATCTCCATTACCAAGCTATTGCACGCGGTTGAACTGCCCGTTTTGCTGGTCTCCATCTTTAAATACAACAGCCTGCATTTTGATAAGCGGCTCTCTTCCACCCTCTATCTGGTGGGCTTTGCCTGTACAAGCTCGGTGATTGCCTCGGTACTGTCGCCGCTGGCCGGCTACAGCTATGAGAAATACGGCTTTGCCCAGTCCTATCTCATCATGGGGCTACTGGTCTTCAGCACCACGCTTATCTCCATCTTCCTGTTGCGCTCGGGTAAGTCCTCTTCTGACCCGCTCATGCCGCAACCTTCCACTATCTGATTAAAGAGTAGAGAAATGACGTATTCCATTACAAAAGCAGAACAGGAACTGCAGTCCGGACGCGAAGGGCTTAACCTGCGCTGGTATCCGCGTTACCACCTCGCCGCGCGTGCCGGCTGGATGAACGATCCGAATGGCCTGGTCTGGTTTGACGGCTGGTATCACGCCTTTTATCAACATCATCCGTATTCGACCCAGTGGGGGCCGATGCACTGGGGCCATGCGCGCAGCAAAGATTTAGTTCACTGGGAACACCTCCCGGTTGCGCTGGCACCGGAAGGACCAGACGACAAGGACGGCTGTTTTTCTGGCTCAGCGGTGGTGGATGGCGACACGCTGGCGCTGATCTACACCGGCCACAAATTCCACGGCGATCCCGGCGATGAGGCTAATCTCTACCAGGTTCAGTGCCTGGCAACCAGCCGAGACGGCATCCACTTTGTGCGGCACGGGACCGTCATTGACACACCGCCTGGACTGCATCACTTCCGCGATCCGAAAGTATGGCGTGAAGGGGAGTGGTGGTACATGGTCGTTGGCGCGCGAGAGGGTGATACGGGCCAGGTGCGTGCGTACCGGTCTGCCGATCTGCGAGAGTGGCAGGACAGGGGCGTGCTCGCGGTGGCTGAAAAAGAGATGGGTTATATGTGGGAATGTCCGGACTTTTTCACCCTTAATGGTAAACGCGTGCTGATGTTCTCTCCTCAGGGGCTGGCGGCGGACGGATTCAAAAACCGTAATCTTTTCCAGAGCGGGTATCTGGTAGGTGAATGGCAGCCCGGCCAGCCCTTTGTGCGTGAAGGTGAATTTGTAGAGATGGATTACGGGCATGATTTCTATGCGCCGCAAAGTTTCCTGACGCCGGATGGTCGACGCATCGTCATCGGCTGGCTGGACATGTGGGAATCACCACTGCCGGAACAGCGGGATGGCTGGGCGGGTATGCTCTCCTTACCTCGCGAGCTGACGCTGAGTGCGGATAATCATCTGCAAATGCATCCAGCCAGAGAAGTTGAAACCCTGCGCGGGGCGTGGTTCCCCTGGCCGATAACTACGCTTAATAACCAGCAGATGACGCTGGTGGAACACTGCGATGCGATGGAGGTCACTCTGCAATGGGATTGCGCGAACAGCAGCGCGGAGCAATACGGCATTCGTCTCGGCGACGGGCTACGCATCTATGTTGATGCCCAGATGCAGCGCCTGGTGCTGGAGCGTCACTATCCGCAGTATGGCTTGTGTGGTACCCGAAGCGTCGCGCTTAACCTGAACGACATGCTGAACCTGCGCCTTTTCTTTGATAGCTCGTCTGTGGAGGTGTTTGTCAATGAGGGGGAAGCGTGCCTCAGCAGCCGTATTTATCCTGATGCAGACGGCCGCGAGCTGGCGTTGTTTGCCTGGGCGGGGAGAGCGTCGCTTATTCATGGCGGGGCCTGGCAGTTAGAGTAAATTTATATTTAGTCACGAGCTAAAATAAAGCCCCATACAAATGGGGCTACGTAAATCTTATCAGGTGGTAGGGTTGTGCTAAGATCACATTTTTGATAATTGTGCGTTTACAACTCTCTCTTTTTCAACAACCAGCTGCATAATATAGCCACCCTTGTGCCATGAACCCTTATTTGGCTTCCAGCCTTTCGAAAGCAGATATTCAGCAGCATCAGAGATTGGCTTATTCATAACGCGATCCGCTTCACCTGAAAACTGTTTAAAATCGCCGCTTGCTTTGGCAGGCTTGCTCTCACAACGACCCGCAGCATCCATAACCTGAGTGCAGCCTTCAGGAAGATGCTTATGTGCTGATTGTGCAAGTTGAGCAGCATTCTCCAAAGCCTGTTTTTCAGCAGCAGCGTTAATGGCTGTAGTGCGGTTTTGCTCTGCTATATAACAAGCATCTTTACTCACTCCTTTGCTTTGACAATCCGCCATCCGTTGAGCAGGTGAGGAACACGCAGCAAGAGATAATACAGCCGCTATCATCATTAACTTTTTCATTATTGCCTCAGTAATTACAATTATAAATATAAGTGCCTAACATCAATTCAATCCATATCCCTAATAAAATAAAAGTGAGATATAGAACAGCGGAAATAAAAATGTACTTTGTCATTTTCTTTGCGAGCAGCATTGTATAGAGTTATAGCCAGCTAATTAAAACTCATGTGCGAGTTTTTTTAGCTTACTGGCGGTTCGCTGGCATTTTATTTTAATACTGTAACATCACCATCCGTAAGATGCGGACGCCGCAACAATTTCATCACCGTTGGATGTACCTGATGTAGAGAGGGTAGCGGCTACATTCTCAGCGAACTTATGACGGTAGCCGATTGCATAACCTTGCGCATCTTTGAAGTTGGCAGCGCCGACGGCAACCGCATTATCTGTATCAACGTAATGCAAACCAGCAAGAGAAGCAGCGCCAGCGATACCAGCACGATATTCCTTGCGATCCTCATTCTGCTGATTCTCCAGAGAAGAGAACTTAGCGTTATTTTGATTCTCTAACGACGTAATACGTGATTCATGATTCGCTAATTGTGCGCTGTGATTCTGAATCGTCGCTTCTTGTGTTTGCTGGCGTGACTGGACGTTAGCAACAGCAGCTTTATTCGCTGCGGCTACCGTTTGTGCATCTACAGCTAAAGATTGCGCATAAGCGCCCGTATTAAATGCCTGAGTCGCTTTGTCAGAGGCGTCCTGGAGGGCGTGATCTTGTCTATCCTGATCGGCTTTGAAAATGCTTTTATCGACCTTACTTGCAAGCGCTTGTGTATTAGCATCTGCTTTGTTGTTCGCATTGGTGGCGGTGATTTCAGCATGATCAGCAGCGGCTTTAGCCGATGTCGCTATAGTATTAGCAGTAGTAGCTTTTGCATCAGCAGCAAGAGCATTAGTGTTAGCAGTTTGAGCATCAGTTTTAGCACTACCAGCAAGGTTATCAGCGGCGCTAATTGCATTCCATTGATCAGTATTTTCAGTTTTTAAACCTGTGATATCGTTTTGATTCGTAATAACCTTGTTGGCCATTAAATCAAGATCATAACCGGCACCTTGTGTACCAATAATCGTAATGTTGTCTTGATCAGAAGTAACATTAAATGCAGCAGCATTAGCTGTATTAGCAAACACAACACCAAATACAACAGCGATAGTTGATTTATTTAAAAATCTCATTTGAAAGCTCTCATCATCAATGCAAAAAATAAAGTTAGGGCGCTATCCTGACGGGAAGATACAACGTCTTGTTATATCTGAATTAATTCACGATTTACGTTGAAAATTTTGGTTTGATAACTTATTTCGTAACGTGTAATAACTATCTATGAATGTGTAATTTTGATTATTGATCTGGATCATAAACAGCAGGAATAGCTAAACGAGTCGATTAAGAAGGGTTGGGGTATATAATTATATATTACAACGAGTTAGATATTTGTAATGAATGGAGGAGAAATGAGAAATAAAATATCTATACATTAAATATGTTTAAGTGTTTGGGTGAAAAATCATTAAAAATACAGATAACAGTTTATGTAAATTTATATATTATTGCCGATTATTTATTATCGAATATCCATTCTGCTTCGAATGAAAATGAAATGAGGTCATTTTTGTTCCGGGATATACCAGGAAAAAATATTTATGTTGAAGAGACTAGCGAAAAAGTGTTTAGGGAGATTCATCACGCGATCGCTTCCTTGATAAATCGAAACCTCTTGCGCCTGGCCTGTGGCCCCGGTTACACTAAATTACGACATGGATTTTCAATAAATCATTGTTTTAAAAGTACTTTGACTCGGGGTGCCCTTCTTTGTGAAGGCTGAGAAATACCCGTATTACCTGATCTGGATAATGCCAGCGTAGGGAAGTCAGATGCCTTCCCGGTCATCGCTTCTTCACGCAAGGCAGGAGCGAACCCATGCAGCCTGACCTGCTCGATTTACACGTTTTACATCACTTCCGCACCCGTTCTCCGCTGACCCATTGTATGACCAACGATGTTGTACAGACCTTTACGGCCAACGTTTTGCTGGCGCTTGGCGCATCACCGGCGATGGTGATCGAGGCCGAAGAGGCCGAGCAGTTTGCCGCGATAGCCGATGCGCTGCTGGTTAACGTTGGCACGCTGACCGCGCCGCGCGCCCAGTCGATGCGTCGGGCAATAGAAAGCGCGGTGGCGGCAGGCAAACCCTGGACGCTGGACCCGGTTGCCGTTGGCGCGCTCGCGTTCCGTACCCGTTTTTGCCATCAGATTCTTGCCCTTAAACCGGCGGCCATTCGCGGCAATGCCTCAGAAATCCTTGCTCTTGCCGGAATGAGCGCAGGCGGGCGCGGCGTCGATACGACCGATACCACCGCCAGCGCGGTGCCCGCTGCTCAGGCGCTGGCCCGCCAGACCAATGCCGTTGTGGTCGTCACCGGTGAGGTGGATTACATCACTGACGGACAACGCACCCGAACGGTAACCGGTGGTGACCCGCTTATGACGCGCGTAGTGGGCACCGGGTGCGCTCTCTCCGCCGTCGTCGCGGCGAGCTGCTCGCTGCCGGGCGACCGTCTGGATAATATCGCTGCTGCCTGCGGATGGATGAAGCGGGCTGGAACGGTGGCCGTTGCGCAGTCGCGTGGCCCGGGCAGTTTTGCCTGCGCGTTCCTCGATGCGCTCTACACGCTGGAGGAGCAAGCATGAAGCGGATTAACGCCCTGACCATTGCCGGCACCGATCCCAGCGGCGGCGCGGGCATCCAGGCTGACCTGAAAACCTTCTCTGCCCTTGGTGCGTACGGCTGCTCGGTCATTACCGCGCTGGTGGCGCAAAACACGCGCGGCGTGCAGTCGGTCTACCATATTGAGCCGGATTTTGTTGCCGCACAGCTGGATTCCGTGTTCAGCGACGTGCGCATTGATACCACCAAAATAGGCATGCTGGCCGAGACGGACATTGTTGAAGCGGTGGCCGAGCGGCTTAAGCGTTATGCGGTGCAAAACGTGGTGCTGGATACCGTCATGCTGGCAAAAAGCGGCGACCCGCTGCTCTCTGCCTCTGCCGTGGAAACCCTGCGTAAAAAGCTGCTGCCGCAGGTGGCGCTTATCACCCCCAATCTGCCGGAAGCCGCCGCGCTGTTAGGAACATCGCACGCGCAAACTGAACGCGAGATGAAAGCGCAGGGGAACGCGCTGCTGGCAATGGGCTGCGGTGCGGTGCTGATGAAGGGCGGGCATCTGGATGACGCGGAAAGCCCGGACTGGCTTTTCACCCGCGAGGGCGAAGTGCGCTTTACCGCGCCGCGCGTGCAGACCAAAAATACCCATGGCACGGGCTGTACGCTTTCGGCCGCGCTGGCGGCGCTGCGTCCACGGCATGACAGCTGGGCCGATACGGTGCGCGAAGCGAAAACCTGGCTCTCGGCGGCGCTGGCGAAAGCCGATACTCTGGAAGTGGGTCACGGTATTGGGCCGGTTCATCATTTTCATGCATGGTGGTAACCCAGTATACTGGCAGGAAACACCACGCCTGAGAAAACAGAGATGGAACAAGCGCATACCCGGTTAATCGCTCAACTGAATGAACGGATCGCCGCGCCTGACAACACGCCGCTGTACCTGAAATTTGCCGAAACGGTAAAAAACGCGGTGCGCAGCGGCATGCTGGAGCACGGGAATATTTTGCCCGGCGAGCGCGATCTGAGCCAGTTAACCGGCGTGTCGCGCATTACCGTGCGAAAAGCGATGCAGGCGCTGGAGGAAGAGGGCGTAGTTACGCGCGCCCGTGGCTATGGGACGCAAATCAACAACATCTTTGAATATTCGCTGAAAGAGGCGCGCGGCTTTTCCCGGCAGGTGGTGCTTCGCGGTCAAAAGCCCAATACGCTATGGGTCAACAAGCGGGTGGTGAAGTGCCCGGAAGAGGTGGCGAACCACCTGTCGATCTCCCCGGACAGCGAGGTCTTTTTGCTCAAGCGCATTCGCTATGTGGATGACGATGCGGTGTCCATTGAAGAGTCCTGGGTCCCGGTCGCGTTAATTCCCGACCCGGATGCGATTGGCATTTCGCTCTACGACTACTTCCGCAGCCAGAATATCTTCCCGCAGCGCACCCGCTCAAGGGTGAGCGCCCGCATGCCGGACAGCGAGTTTCAGGCGCACATTAAGATGGACGAAAAAATACCGGTGCTGGTGATCAAGCAGGTCGCGCTTGACCAGCAGCACCGGCCGATTGAGTACAGCATCAGCTACTGTCGCAGCGATCTATACGTTTTTGTGTGCGAGGAGTAATTCGTCGCGAGTCGGGGCGCAATCTCCGCCTCGGTGGCTGACTACCCAGGACGCCACGGCATTCCCCAGCAGAACGGCGTCTGCCAGTGACCATCCCGCCGCCAGCCCGGCAAGCGTGCCGCCCGCGTGGCTGTCGCCAGCGCCAATGGTGTCCACGACCGTCGCCGGGAACGCCGGAACAACGCCCGAGGTCTTACCGTCATACCACGCGGCGCCGTCTTTATCATGCCGCACAATCAGCGCGGCACCGAAACGCAGCGGCCACTCCGCACCCAGATCTTCAGCCGCGACACCCAGTCGCTCGGCTGCGATCTCCGCTTCCTGACGATTAAGCGACACAATCGGCCTGCAGGCCATAATCCGCGCCATCAGCGCGTCGGGAATATCCGCGATACGGGGACCGAAATCGATAAAGACCGTCACGTCCGGTAACCCCTCCAGCCAGCGTGTCAGCAGCTCGCCGCTGGGCGAGGCCAGCTGATAGCCGGACAAATAGACCAGGCTGTTCGACGGGATATTAAGCACATCAAGCCAGCGCTGCTGCCACTGGTTCTCCACGCCGCTAAAGGACATAAAGGTGCGCTCGCCGTCTGGCTCCACCAGCGCGAGGCACCAGCCGTTATCGCCGGTTTCGGCCTCAATGGCGCTGTGCAGATCCTGCTTCGCCATGGCGTTGCGAATGATGTCCGCCCACACGCCGTGGCCGACGGGCAGGGCGTTTTGCGCCGTAATGCCGAGCCGTTTCAGGGCGATGGCAATGTTCAGCGCGCAGCCGCCGATATTCACCCCCTGCTGTTTGAGCTCGATATCGCACCCGCGCCAGGGCAGGGCGTAGGCGTCGGCGATGACGTCAATCACCGCTGCGCCCAGCACCGTCACCGGGCGCGTGGCGTGCAGATTGTCGAGACGTTGGGCAAATGCATTCATACGCCCTCCCTTTGCTCCCTGAAGTGCAGCAGTTTCTCGCAATAGTGGCCGAAATCGAGCCGGTTGGCGGCGTCGAGTTCGGCTTTGAGCGCCGGGTCAATCGCCTGCACGCCGTGGAGCGCACCGCAGATGGCCGTCGCCATCGCGCCAATGGTGTCGGTATCGCCGCCCAGATTGGCGCATAAAATGGCGCAGCGGTTTGGGTCGGTTCCCGCCAGTTCGACCATCGCAATAGCTGCCGGAACGGACTCAATGGTGCTGGTTCCGGCCCCCACGAGCTGGTACACCTGCTCGCTGGCGGACTCAATACCGTTGGCTTCCCGCACGGTCTTAAGCGCCAGCTCAATACGCGCCGCCAGCGACGCGCTGAAAGTGGTGGTTTTCATCTCCTGCGCATAGCGGGCGATCCCCGGCAGGGCATCAACGATGTTCTGCCAGCTTTCGCCGTCGATGGCACGGGAAACCGCCCAGGCAATCACCACCGCGCCGGCAATGGCGAGGTCCGATTTATGGGTCGGGCTGGAGGCCAGCGCCACCTGTTCAACAAAGTGTTCCAGCCGCGTCGCCGGGAGCAGGCAGCCCAGCGGGGAGGCGCGCATCGCCGCCCCGTTCGTCACGCCGTTGTTTTCCAGTTCGCTCACCGGCTTCCCGTCACGAATCGCATTAAGCGCGATTTTTGAGGTCGGGCCGAGCACATTCTTGTTGAACGCGTCGAAATCCAGCGCCCAGTTCAGGATATGCTTGCCGATAACGTCCGGGTTAATCTCCCCGTCGCACTCGACGATCGCATCGGCGAGGCACAGCGCCATTGAGGTATCGTCGGTGAACTCTGCCTGTTTGAAATAGCAGGCCGCATTATTCTCTGCCGGGCCGGGTAAAAAGCGGTCGATCCAGCCGAAGTGCGCTTTGACGCGCTTTCTCGGCCACAGCTCCGACGGCATGCCCATCGCATCCCCTAACGCCTGCCCGTAAAGGGCACCGAGAACACGTTCTTGTTTCATTTAACTTCCCCTTGTGTCAGCGCGGCATCGCCATCAACCACCTCAATTGCGGTGATCTCTTTGTCCGATTCGCGGAAAAACAGCATAAACAGCACGGCAATCACGGCAATCATGATTGCGCCAAATGCCCACATTCCGGCCCAGTTGAAGGTCAGCCCATTCACCGGCTCTTTGTATGCGAACATTTTTTCCATCATCACGCCGCCCAGGCGATAACCCAGCAGGCTACCAAAGCCCTGGCAGCACAGCGTAATCAGGCCCTGCGCGGCGGTGCGCATGTGCACCGGCGCTTTTTTATCCACGTAGATATACGCGGTAACGTAGTAGAAGTCGTAGCTCACGCCGTGCAGCAGAATGCCGAGGAACAGCAGGGCGTAGGTAAAGTACTGTTCCGCACCGCCGTAAACGAAGAATCCGTAGCGGATAGCGGCCGTGATCAGACCCAGCAGTAAGACCTTCTTAATACCAAAGCGTTTGGTAAAGAACGGCAGCGCCAGCATAAAGAAGATTTCGGAGAACTGGCCGAGCGTCATCCAGCCGGTGGCGTTTTTCATCCCCACTTCGGTGAGATAGCCGTTAGCGAAGATGTAGTAGAAGGCCAGCGGCATGGCGAACAGGAACGAGCAGAAGAAGAACACCAGGAAGTTTTTGTCGCGCAGCAGGATCAGCGCGTCCAGCCCCAGCATCACCTTGAAGTCCAGCTTGCCGGTGCTCTTCGGCGGGGTGTTCGGCAGGAACAGGGCAAACACGCCGAGCAGGGCTGAGCTGGCTGCGGTCATCAGCAGCGGAATATTGGTATCGGAAATATCGCTGTAGCCCAGCATCTGCGGCAGGAATCCGCACGCCAGCCCGGAGGCGATCCAGCCGATGGTGCCCATCACGCGGATACGCGGGAAATCGGCCTCTACGTCATCCACGTTGGCGAAGGCAATGCTGTTGGTCAGCGCGATGGTCGGCATATAGGTCAGGGAGTAAACCAGCAGCAGCGGGAAGAAGGTGCTGAACTGGGTTTGCTGTGCGGCGAAGTACATCAGAATGGCGCCGGCGAACATCAGCACCGCCAGCACTTTCTGTGCGGCGAAGAAGCGGTCCGTCAGCGAGCCGACCAGAATCGGTGAGAGGATAGCGGCAATGGCGGTACAGGCGTAAGACCAGCCAATTTCCCCGGCGGTAAAACCGCTTTTGCTCAGCCACAGCCACAGCGGCACAAACCACGCGCCCCAGATAAACCATTCAACAAACATCATGAATGACAGTTGGACTTTCGTTTTCATTTTTTAATCCTGCATGTCAGAGAGGGTACGCCTTTAACATACCACTTAATAATACCTTTTAAATACCTTTGCGGCGATTGTTTGATCAATGTAACAGTTTTGTTGTACACGAATCGAGCCAGCAGATTGTGCTGAAAAAAAATGCAAAGGGTGGAAAATCTGTTAAGTCGGTACCAGGCTTAGTCTGCCCATAAAAGATGGGACTGGATAAACACACACCGACACGACGTCGGACTTACGGGAGTATCACATGACTGATATTGCGCAGTTGCTTGGCAAAGACGCCGACAGCCTTTTACAGCATCGTTGTATGACCATTCCAGCCGACCAGCTGTATCTGCCTGGTCATGACTACGTTGATCGCGTGATGATCGATAACAACCGTCCGCCTGCGGTCCTGCGAAATATGCAGACGCTCTACAACACCGGACGGCTCGGCGGCACCGGCTATCTCTCTATTCTGCCGGTAGACCAGGGCATTGAGCACTCGGCGGGTGCCTCTTTCGCGGCGAATCCGCTCTACTTCGATCCGAAGAACATTGTTGAGCTGGCGATTGAAGCGGGCTGTAACTGTGTAGCCTCCACCTACGGCGTGCTGGCTTCGGTTTCGCGTCGCTATGCCCACCGCATTCCGTTCCTTGTGAAGCTCAACCACAACGAAACTCTGAGCTACCCTACCGAATATGACCAGACCCTCTACGCCAGCGTCGAGCAGGCGTTCAATATGGGGGCGGTGGCGGTAGGGGCGACCATCTATTTCGGTTCTGAGCAGTCTCGTCGTCAGATTGAAGAGATCTCCGCGGCGTTTGAACGCGCGCACGAGTTGGGCATGGTCACCGTACTGTGGGCGTATCTGCGCAACAATGCGTTCAAGAAAGACGGCGTGGATTACCACGTGTCGGCCGACCTGACCGGGCAGGCGAACCACCTGGCGGCGACCATCGGCGCAGATATTGTGAAGCAGAAAATGGCCGAGAATAACGGCGGCTATAAAGCGGTGAACTTTGGCTATACCGATGACCGCGTATACAGCAAGCTGACCAGCGATAACCCGATCGATCTGGTGCGCTACCAGCTGGCGAACTGCTACATGGGCCGTGCGGGGCTGATTAACTCCGGCGGCGCGGCGGGCGGTGATACCGACCTGACAGACGCGGTGCGTACGGCGGTTATCAACAAACGCGCGGGCGGCATGGGGCTGATCCTTGGCCGTAAGGCGTTTAAGAAATCGATGGCCGACGGCGTGAAGCTGATCAATGCGGTGCAGGATGTCTATCTGGATAGCAAAGTCACGATTGCCTGACGCCTCCATCTCCCTCTCCCTGTGGGAGAGGGTTGGGGTGAGGGCATCACCGCGCATCGTGTGAAACATCAGCGCAAAAGCACACAGTCCGGCGGCAGCCGACACTGCAGCGCGCCGGGCAACACCTCAATGCGGAACTGTTTTCCGCTCAGCGGCTCTCCATCGAGGTTAAACGTCATCCCGTGCGGCGCATTCACCTCAAACCATGCGGATTTACCGTCAATGATATTCGGACTCTCTTCCGGCTGCGTCAGCGTGGTAAACAGCGCGGGCAGCAGACCGTCGCCCGTAAAAATACGCAGCTGTAGCTGGCCGTCATTGATCAGCGCCTCCGGGCACAGCTGCTGCCCGCCGCCTGCCTGGCGACCATTGCCAATGCCAATCACCAGCGCGTCACCCTGCCACTGAAAATCCTCGCCGCGAATTTCGCAGCGGTCAGGCTTGAGGGTGTCCATGCGCATCAGGCCGTGGATGAGATACGACACGCCGCCCAGCGCCGCCTTCAGCTTTTCCGGCGTTTCGCTGGTGATGCGCGTGCCAAACCCGCCGGTCGCCATATTGATAAAGCAGGTTTTATCATTCACCTGCGCAATATCCACAGCGGTGGCCTTGCCGAGGATCGCCAGCTGGAGCGCCTTCTCTAACTCCTCGGGGATCCCAGCGCTGGTGGCAAAATCATTGGCGGTGCCGAGCGGTAAAATGCCCATCACTGGGCGGTTTGCCGGGGGCAGGTCGATCAGCGCTGACGCGATCTCATTGATGGTGCCATCGCCGCCGCCGGAAATGATGGTGTTGACGCCAAGCCCGAGGGCTTCATTGATATAGCGTGCCGCGTCGCCTTTTTCCCATGTTACCCTTACGTGGATGCGCGCGCCGTCGTCACGCAAACCTTGAATTGCCTGACGCAGCAGATCGTTGCCCGCACTTTTGCCATTGAGAATCAATAAACTGTCTTGATAGGTTGCCATCCGCGCTGCTCCCTTTTTTAGCGTTAGTAAGAGTGTATAGCAGAGAGGAAAAAAGCGGGTAAGAACAGGATGAAAGGAAAAAAATAAGGCTGCGGAAAGGGGATTTATCCCCCTTCGTGGCGTTTACCTTTTATACGCTGGTCCCTCAATTGACGCTTGCTGTCAACGTTTGAGCCCTGCCATTTGCCTGTTCTCAATTTTCAACTGTTTACGCCACACCCGATTATGTAGCGTTAGCGCAATTGAACGGTAAAAGACTGACGTATTCATCCACACGATATTCAGGCCGAAAAATCCCAATCCTAATAGTGAGGTTATTTGCGGTGTGTAATTCTCTACAGAGCCAAATAAAAGCGAAATCCACGTCCAGATAAAATACACGATGCTCATCAAGCCGGTCAGTGTAATGACAGAAATATGCAGTTTATATCCCGTTAAGGAACCTCTGGCCGTTAAAAACATCGTGCTCATTACAATCATGCAATACACCACTGCTGCAAGGAATACTCCCATCATTACCTTAAATTCAGGTAAGCCGAGCAGGCGAAAGAGCAACATCCAGACAGAAACTTGTAGCATAGCGTAGCAAAAAATAGTGAGTAAGGTATTTATTGCTAAGGGTATGCCTGTCATATGTACACCCACAGGAACACCGAACTGACCTTTTAAGCGATTTTTCAATGATTCAAGCCGTTGGCAATCGTCAGTCGCCATTTCACCTGTTATCACAGCACTTAATGAAAGGCTCTTTTTGATGTAATTTATCATGTCCGGGTCAATAACTTCCTGTAAATGAAAAAGACTGAATCAAACCAAAAACGTATTTACCAGATTGTGTAATATTCTGAGGATTCCGGATTGTACCCGAGACAGCACTGCCAACAAATGCTGAGGAGTTTGAAATAGCATTCAACAGCTCTCGCTGTAAGAGCAGCTGCAGCGCTTCCGAGGGGTAACGTTTAGGGTAAACGCCAGCTTTCATCGCTGCTTTAACCCCTGAATTAGAGATCCCGGGATTTCGGATACGAATGATTTCCTCAGTTAACCGCGTGCGGTCTGCCCGGCTCATTTTTTGTAATAACGAGAGTAAACTTTCAGACGTTGAGCGATTAAGTAGGCGGTAGGTTAATACAGCGCTTTTTAGACCCGCAGCAGCCCCGGCAAGTGAAATCGCATCAAGAGCAGTATTGGTTGCGGTATACCACTCCTGGGAATCCATCCACGCAACATAGTCATTATGATTCATGGCAATAAGTGACAAGCGGCCAAGCCCGTTTGCACACTGAATTCCTGTTGCTACGCCACCAGCGACAATCACAGCGGCAACAGCACCGGAAGAACCTGCGGTGAGAGGAATGGCCATACCTGCACCTGCAGCAAGTACGACAGTGAGAATGGCAGCTCCGCAAGAAATCGCCGTAGAACCTATTTCAGTCGCTAATGAAGGTGACTGAATCGTCGTCGTCGTTGCCTGGAGAGGATTACTTGATGAGGCGTTTACTTTAGTGATGACGACATGACTCACCGAGCTTTCGTTTGGCGTCGCAATCCGTCTTGAGGGTCTCACTAACCACTGACGCGCACCGTCTGAGTAGATGATCCCAACCTGGCTAAAGTTACGGCTACAGTCCAGCTGATTGGCAAGGGCGGTGAAATCAATATCGCCCCCGGAGGCTAGACCCAGACTGCGGGCGAGTTCGTAATCCGGAATATCCTTTGAAATCTGACCAGGAAAAGTCATGTGTCTCTCCGTCCGTGTGAAATCGTATAACGCTAAGAAATCAAGAGTAAAGGGCATGTTATGGACGGAAATTAGGAATGATCCGAATAACTCGCCATCCTGCCAGAATCAATGAAAATTGTGATGGATATCATATACCCGCCCGATTTTCCTAAAAGATATTCCAGCAGACGCTGGCGCGAATCAACACCCTTCATTTGGTGGGGCGGTGCAATTTCATTCTGACTAAGTGGACTGAATTGTACAAAAAAATAAGCCCGCGTAAGGGAGATTACGCAGGCTAAGGAGGTGGTTCCTGGTACAGCTAGCATTTATGGGTTATGTTTTTCAGCGGAGGGATAATACCCGTATTGAACGAAGCGGTATGTGATCCGATTCTAAGAATTATCCCAGCGCGAAAAAATTTCCCTGATTGACTATTTGCCGTGTGGGTTTCGGGTGCTTTCACCGTTGAAGTTACGCATCAGCAGGGCGAATTTCAGCTCCACCTCTTCAGGAACCGGCAGCCAGACGGTATGACCGTCACCCGGTGCCACCTCAATCATTTCACCTTTACCGTTTTCCAGATGTTCCAGCGTGAAGTTCATGTTGCCCTGCGGGGTCATCAGCTCCAGGCTGTCACCTTTGGTGAACTTGTTTTTCACCGCGACGGCCGCCAGCGCGCCTTTGCGCTCGCCGGTGAAGTCGCCGACAAACTGCTGGCGCTCGGATACGGAGTAGCCGTGCTCGTAGTTCTGGTAGTCGTCGTGGGTATGACGGCGTAGGAAGCCTTCGGTATAGCCGCGATGCGCCAGGCCTTCCAGAGTTTCCAGCAGGCTGGTATCGAACGGTTTACCGGCGGCCGCATCGTCGATGGCTTTGCGGTACACCTGCGCGGTACGCGCGCAGTAGTAATAGGATTTGGTGCGGCCTTCAATCTTCAGGGAGTGCACGCCCATCTGGGTCAGACGCTCGACGTGGGCGATGGCGCGCAGATCTTTCGAGTTCATGATGTAGGTGCCGTGCTCGTCTTCAAAGGCGGTCATGTACTCGCCCGGACGTTTGGCTTCTTCAATCATAAACACGCTGTCGGTTGGCGCGCCGATGCCCAGCGTCGGCTCGACGTTGGTCACCGGGATAGGCTCGTGCTTGTGGACGATGTTGCCGACGTCATCCTCTTTGCCTTCCTGGACGTTATATTCCCAGCGGCAGGCGTTGGTGCAGGTGCCCTGGTTCGGGTCGCGCTTGTTGATATAGCCGGAGAGCAGGCAGCGGCCAGAGTAGGCCATGCACAGCGCGCCGTGGACGAAGATTTCGATTTCCATATCCGGCACCTGGGTGCGGATCTCTTCAATCTCTTCCAGCGAAAGCTCGCGGGAAAGAATGACACGGGTCAGCCCCATCTGCTTCCAGAACTTGACCGTCGCCCAGTTGACGGCGTTAGCCTGTACGGAGAGGTGAATATCCATCTCCGGGAAGTTCTCCCGAACCAGCATGATTAAACCCGGGTCCGACATGATCAGCGCGTCCGGCCCCATATCCACCACCGGCTTCAGGTCACGGATGAACGTTTTCAGCTTGGCGTTGTGCGGCGCGATGTTGACCACCACGTAGAATTTCTTGCCCAGGGCATGCGCTTCGTTGATGCCGAGCTGCAGGTTCTCGTGGTTGAATTCGTTGTTACGTACGCGCAGCGAATAGCGAGGCTGGCCCGCGTAGACAGCATCGGCCCCATAGGCGAAAGCGTAACGCATATTTTGCAGCGTTCCCGCCGGGGAAAGGAGTTCCGGTTTAAACATGTTTGTTCTCGTTCTGATGACAGGTCAGATCCGCGGCACCTGGTGCAGCGGTAAGGGGAGATCCCCCACTTTAAGGGCGGGCATTGTAGCGCTGCGGGGCGGGGAGGTAAAGCGCCGGGTCGCGTCACCGCTCTCCCGGCGCGCGTCGTGCTGTCAGGTATTGTCTTTTACCGTCTGGGTAGACCCGTTAGTTTTGACCGAGGCGATACCCTTATCACGCGACTGTTCCGTTGCATAAAGCTGGCTGCTGCCAATCACCTGATGGTTGCCCGCCTTGAGATTGAAATGGTACTTACCGTTAGAAGCCGTTTTCTTCTCATAGCGCTCGTCCAGGGGGCTGTTCGTGCGTACGGAGGCAATACCGTTTTCGGCGGCACTTTTACTGGTGTAAAGCTCGCTGGTAAGAATGATCTCTCCGTTACCCGCTTTCAGCACAAACCTGTACTGACCATCACTGCTTTTACTTAATTCGAACCAACCAGACATAGGAACTCCTTGATCGAAAGTAAAATGAGAGGCACCAGTTATCAGTAAGCGAACCGGTAAAAAGAGTATGGTTGATTCCTGAATTGATTCCAGAAAAGAAAAAACCGCCTTAGGGCGGGTTTCTTCGTCGAAAGGTCACGCAATCCTGCACGCATCCGCTTCCCAGCGATACCCCACGCCATACACCGCGCGGATAAAAGACTGCTCGGCGTCCAGCGCCTCCAGCTTGCGGCGCAGGTTTTTGATATGGCTGTCGATGGTGCGGTCGGTTACCACGCGATAATCGTCATACAGGTGGTTCAGCAGCTGTTCGCGGGAGAAGACTTTGCCCGGCTCGTGGGAGAGGGTTTTCAGCAGACGGAACTCCGCAGGCGTCAGGTCCAGCAGCTTGCTGCGCCAGCTTGCCTGGAAGCGGCTTTCGTCAACAATCAGCGGGCTTTCGGCGTCCAGCACCTGAAGCTCGCGCTGCGGCCTGCAGCGGCGCAGAATGGTTTTTACGCGGGCGACCACCTCGCGCGGGCTGTAGGGTTTGCAGATATAATCGTCTGCGCCAATTTCGAGCCCCAGCAGGCGGTCGATCTCTTCAATTTTGGCGGTAACCATGACGATCGGCACGTCGGAGAAGCGACGAATTTCCCGGCACAGTGTCAGTCCGTCAACGCCCGGCAGCATTAAATCCAGCAGGATCAGGTCCGGCGGGGTCTGGCGCACGTATGCCAGCACTTTATCGCCGTGGCCGATCAGCGACGGGGCATAGCTGGCCGCGCGTAAATAGTCGATCAGCAGCTGCCCAAGCTTGGGCTCGTCTTCCACAATCAAAATGCGCGGCGTGTTTTCGTCAATCGGTAACTCGGTCATACTTCCCTCGATAAATCCCGTTCCAGAGGTAACTCTACTGTAATGCTAACCCCGCCAAAAGGCGAATGGGCGGCGCGGATCGTGCCATTATGCGCCTCGACGATGTTAACGCAAATCGCCAGCCCCAGGCCGGAACCGCCGCTGGCGCGGTTGCGGGAGCCTTCGGTACGGTAGAAACGTTCAAACAGTTTTTCCAGCTGTGCGTCCTGCACGCCGGGTGCGGAATCCGCGAAGGTAAGGGCAAAGCGCCCGCTTTCCTGTCTGCCGGAAATCAGCAGCCCGCCGCCGCTGTCGGTGTAGCGCAGGCTGTTTTCCAGCAGGTTGTTGAACAGCTGCATCAGCCGATCTTTGTCGCCAAACACCACCGCGCTGTCCGGCAGGGAGAGGTCGATTTTCAGGTTGCGGCTGGCAAAGCGTTCGCGGAAGGCGCCGCTCGCCACCTCCAGCACGTTAATGACGTCTACGGGCGCCTTCTGGTAGGCCAGTGCGCCTTCGTCGGACATGGAGAGCTGGTGGAGATCGTCCACCAGCTTGGTGAGCGTGCCCACCTCTGCCTGCAGAGAGGCCACCGATTCGGGCGTAAACTGGCGCACACCGTCCTGAATGGCCTCCAGCTCGCCGCGCAGCACCGCCAGCGGCGTACGCAGCTCGTGTGAAATATCGGCCATAAAGTCGCGGCGCATCTGCTGGTTTTTCTCAAGCGTGCTGGCGAGCTGGTTAAAGTCCTGCGCCAGCTTGCCCAGTTCGTCCTGGCTGCGGGTATCGACGCGAGTAGTGAAATCCCCGGCGGCGAGCTTGTGCGTGCCTTCCACCAGGCGTTTCACCGGGGCGAGCAGACCGCGCGCCAGCGGAAAGGTGGCGAGCGCGGCGAGCAGCGTGGAGAGAGCGACAATCAGCCAGCTTGTGCGACGCTGCTGGCGATCAAAGTTGATGTCGGTGTTGCGCGTCAGGCGCTCCACCGGGGAGGCGATCACCCAGCCAACGGTGGCGTTATTCACTTTAATCGCACGACGGGTGCCGTCCGGCGGTATCGGCGCACGCGGCCCAACCAGGGGGCGCATATCCTGGTCAATCACCCAGAACTGGGTGCGCCAGCCGTGCGGCGGCATGCCCGGACCCGGACGATCGTCGCCGGTATCGTGCTCCAGCGAGCGCAGGATCTGGAAAATAAAGCGGTCGTTATTGCGCAGAAAACGCCAGTTGCCGTGCTGGGCGTACTGTTCACTCAGCGCATCGCTTAAGCCCTGCAAACGCTGCTCATTGCCATGCTTGATGTAATCAATAAAACCGCGCTCGAAGCTGACCCGCACCGCCCAGTGCATGGTGATCAGCAGGACGATACAGGTGGCAAATATCGCCACAAATAGCTTGCCGGTAATGCCCGGACGCCAGAATTTCATGAGCCACTCCTTTTGCCGCGCCTGATGACGACGTTCTTGCTGGTATCATCCGGCACGCGGGCGAAGATGAAAGCGGGCAGGGCGATGATGACCGCCATGCTGAGATAGGTATACAAAAAGACCTGATGCGCCACCGGCGTGTCGACGCTGAGGTGGTGCTGGCCGTACATGCCGAGCAGTAACCCCGCGATAGTCACGCCCACGCTCATGGAGAGTTGCATGATCATCGACAGCAGGCTGTTGCCGCTGCTCGCCAGATCGTCCGGCAGATCCTTCAGCGTCAGTGTATTCATCGACGAGAAGCGCATGGAGTTGACGATCCCCTGGCAGAACAGCACCAGCGGCAGGACATAGTACCAGCCCATCAGCGCCACGGACATAAACAGCAGGCTGACCAGCGCCAGCCCCAGCGTGGCGGTTACCAGCACGTGACGGTAGCCAAAGCGGTTCACCACCTGTACCACGATGCGCTTCATTCCCATGCTGCCGAGCACCATCGGGATCATCATCAGGCCCGCGTGGAACGGCGAAAATCCCATCCCGATTTGCAGGAAAACGGGCGTCATAAACGGCAGCATGCCGCTGCCGACGCGCCCGGCGAAGCTGCCGAACAGGCCAAGGCGATAGGTAGGGTTTTTAAACAAGTTCAGGCTGAACAGCGCTTTATCGTTACCTCTGGCATGCCACAGGTACCAGAGTATAGCGGTAACGCCGAGCGCGATCAGGAGCCCGAGCGTCAGGGGCGAAATGCCCAGACCTTTTTGCCCGTCCAGCGCCAGGGTAAGCGTGGCCATGCCCGCCGCCAGCAGGATAAAGCCAAAGAAATCAAAGCGCCGCGTCTGCATTTTGTAGTTCGGCATCAGCGTGAGGGTGGCGATGGCGCCGATGATGCCAACAGGAATATTGATTAAGAAGATCCAGTGCCAGGAGGCGTACTCCACCAGAATGCCGCCGAGCGCCGGGCCCAGCAGCGGCCCCACCTGACCGGGCAGGGTGACAAAGGTCATCGCCGCCATGTACTGCTCGCGCGGCACAATCTTCATCACCGTTAGCCGCCCGACGGGCACCATCATCGCCCCGCCGATACCCTGCAGCACGCGCGCCATCACCAGCTGGTCGAGGGTATTGGCCTGGGCGCAAAACAGCGAGCCGGTGGTAAACAGCACGATGGCGGTAAAGAAGATATTCCGCACGCCGACCTTATCGGCCAGCCAGCCGCTGGCGGGCAGCATCACGGCAACCGTCAGCACGTAGGAGACAATCACCATGTGCATATGCAGCGGGCTCTCCCCCAGGCTTTTCGCCATGGAGGGGAGGGCGGTGTTGACGATGGTTGTATCCAGCGACTGCATAAAGAAGCCGAAGGCGACTATCCATAACTGCCAGCGAACGTTAGCGGGGAGATCGGTCATCTACTCAGTCACCGTGGTTCTGTTTTTACGCGAAAAGCGCAGCCGCAGGCGGTCGAAGAACAGATAGACCACCGGCGTGGTGTACAGCGTCAGCAGCTGGCTCATCACCAGGCCGCCGACGATGGTGATCCCCAGCGGCTGGCGCAGCTCCGAGCCGTCGCCGCCCGAGATCACCAGCGGCAGCGCGCCAAACAGCGCCGCCAGGGTGGTCATCATAATCGGACGAAAGCGCAGCAGGCAGGCCTGGAAGATCGCCTCTTCCGGCGACAGATTGCCGTTGCGCTGGGCATCCAGCGCGAAGTCCACCATCATGATGGCGTTTTTCTTCACGATGCCGATTAATAGCATGATCCCGATGAGCGCGATAAGGCTGAACGGCGCGCCGAACAGCTCCAGCGCCAGCAGTGCCCCCACGCCCGCCGACGGCAGCGTCGAGAGGATGGTCAGCGGGTGCACGTAGCTCTCATACAGCACGCCCAGCACAATATAGACCGTGGCGATGGCGGCCAGAATCAAAATCACCTGCGAGTTCATCGTCTCCTGGAACACCTGCGCGGTCCCGGCAAAGCTGCCGCGCACGGTGGACGGCACGCCAAGCTGGGTCATCGCGCGGTTGATCGCGTCGCTGGCCTCAGACAGTGACGAACCGGCGGGCAGGTTAAAGGAGATGGTCGATGCCGCCGACAGCCCCTGATGGTTCACCGACAGCGGCGCGTTGGCAGGCTGCCAGCTGGCGAAGTAGGAGAGCGGAATCGCCTTGCCGTCGTTGTTAATCACAAACATCTTGTCCAGGGCGCTGATGTCCTGGGTATAGCGAGGGTCAACTTCCATCACCACCTTGTACTGGTTCATCGGCTGGTAGATGGTGGAGATCTCGCGCTGGCCGAAGGCGTTGTTCAGCAGGCTGTTGGCGGCTTCAACGTTGATGCCCAGCCGCGACATGGTTTCACGGTCGTATGTCAGGGCCATCTCGGCACCGTTGTCCTGCTGATCGGAGTTGACGTCCGCCAGTTGGGGAAGGGCGGCCAGCGCCTTGCGGATCTTCGGCTCCCACTCGCGCAGGGCGGCCAAATCGTCCGAGAGTAATGTGTACTGATAGCTGGCGTTCGCCTGTCGCCCGCCGACGCGGATATCCTGAACGGCCATCAAAAACAGGTTTGCCCCCGGCTCTTTGGCGAGCTTCACCCGCAGGCGGTCAATCACCTGCTGGGCGGTTTCGTTGCGCTCGCCGCGCGGTTTGAGGGTAATAAACATCATCCCGCTGTTGACGCGCGACCCGCCGGTAAAGCCGGTGACGTTATCCACGGCTTTGTCTTCACGAATGATCTTCATAAAGTCCTGCAGCTTGCCGCGCATGGCCTGGAACGAAATGCTCTGGTCCGCCTGAATGCCGCCCATCAGCACGCCGGTGTCCTGCTCCGGGAAGAAGGTTTTCGGGATGGTGATATACATCCAAACGTTGAGCACGATGGTGCCAATCAGCACCAGGCCAACCAGTCGGGTATGGTTCAGCACCCACTTCAGCGATTTGCCATAGCCCTCCTGCATCGCCATCAGGAAACGGCCAAAGCCTTTGCGGCGCGGCTGCGAGTGCGGTTTGCTGCGCTTGAGCATCCAGCCGCACATCATTGGCGTCAGCGTTAAGGAGATAACCAGCGAAATGCCGATGGCGACGGAGAGGGTGACGGCAAACTCGCGCAGCAGCCGGCCCGGCAGACCGCCCATCAGCAGCAGCGGCAGGAATACCGCCACCAGCGACAGGCTCATGGAGAGCACCGTAAAGCCCACCTCGCGCGTGCCCTGCAGGGCAGCCTGCAGCGGCTTCACGCCCGCTTCCAGATGGCGGGAAATGTTCTCCAGCACCACGATGGCGTCATCCACCACGAAGCCCGTCGCAATCGTCAGGGCCATCAGCGACAGGTTGTTAAGGCTAAAGCCGCACAGGTACATGGCGGCAAAGGTACCGATCAGCGATACCGGCACGGCCACCGCCGGGATCAGCGTCGCGCGGCCGGATCGCAGGAACAGGAAGACCACCAGGATCACCAGCGCGACGGAAATCACCAGCGTTTGCTCCACCTCTTCCAGCGAGGCGCGAATGGTCGGGGAGCGATCCTGGGCAATTTGCAGATCGATTGCTGCCGGGATGGTCTGCTGCAGGTCCGGAAGACGGGCGCGAATGCTGTTCACCGTCTCAATAATGTTCGCTTCCGGCAGCTTGCGGATCATCAGCAGAATGGCCGGTTTGGCGTTGGTCATCCCGGCGTTGCGCACGTCCTGCACCGAGTCGGTGACGCTGGCCACGTCGCTTAAGCGCACCGCGGCGCCGTTGTTATAGTGGATGATGAGCGGCTGGTATTCCGCGGCGGTTTTCAGCTCGTCGTTAGTGTGGATCTGCCAGCGGTGGCTGTTGTCCTCAATCGCCCCCTGCGGTTTACGCACGTTGGCGTTGCTGATGGCGGAGCGCACGTCGTCCAGCGACACGCCCTGGTTGAATAACGCCTGCGGGTTTAACCCTACGCGCACGGCGGGCAGGGAGCTCCCGCCGACGCTCACGTCACCGACGCCGTTAATTTGTGAGATTGTCTGCGCCAGCTGGGTAGACGCAAAGTCATACAGCTGCCCCTGCGAGTACGTATCCGAGGTCAGCGTCAGGATCATGATCGGCGCGTCGGACGGGTTGGCCTTGCGGTAGGTTGGGCGGCTCGGCATCCCGCTCGGCAGCAGGCTTTGTGCGGCGTTGATGGCCGCCTGCACGTCGCGCGCCGCACCGTTAATATCCCGGTCGAAGCTGAACTCCAGAATAATGCGCGTGCTGCCCAGCGAGCTGCTGGAGGTCATCTCGTTGATCCCCGCAATCCGCCCGAGCGAGCGCTCCAGCGGCGTGGCAACGGACGAGGCCATGGTTTCCGGCGAGGCACCCGGCAGCGAGGCGCTGACCATGATCACCGGGAAATCCACCTGCGGCAGGGGCGCCACCGGCAGCAGCCGGAAGCCCAGCACGCCACAGAGGGTAATGGCGAGCGAGATGAGAATCGTCGCCACCGGGCGATAAATGAAGAGGGCGAAAAACTTCACTTATGCCTCCTCTTCACGTTTCGGGAAGCGGCTTTTGGTCCACAGCGCCAGGCGGTCAAACAGCAGGTAGATCACCGGCGTGGTGAAGAGCGTCAGCACCTGGCTCACCAGCAGACCGCCGACCATGCCGATACCCAGCGGACGGCGCAGCTCCGCGCCGACGCCCGTGCTGAGCATCAGTGGCAGCGCGCCGAGCAGGGCGGCCAGCGTGGTCATCAGGATAGGGCGAAAACGCAGCAGGCAGGCCTGGAAAATCGCATCACGCGGCGACATGCCCTGCTCGCGCTCGGCGGCCAGGGCGAAGTCGATCATCATGATGGCGTTTTTCTTCACGATCCCGATGAGCAGGATGATGCCGATGATGGCAATGACGTCCAGCTCGCTGCCCGCCAGCATCAATGCGAGCAGCGCCCCCACGCCCGCCGTCGGCAGGGTAGAGAGGATGGTGATCGGGTGGATAAAGCTTTCGTACAGCACGCCGAGCACGATGTACATCGCCACAACCGCCGCGACGATCAGCCAGATGGTGTTGCCCAGCGCAGCCTGGAACGCCAGGGTGCTGCCCTGGAACTGGGTCTGAATGTCGGACGGGAAGCTGAGCTCTTTTTCAGCCGCCTGAATGGCCTCCACCGCTTCACCGAGAGAGTAATTGTCCGGCACGTTGAAGGAGATGGTGGTGGACGGGAACTGATCCAGATGATTGATCGACAGCGGGGTATAGCGCTCTTCCACCGTGGCGATAGCGCTCAGCGGCACAATGCCGCCGTCTTTGCTGGTCAGGCGCACCGAGTCCAGCCCCGCCAGGCCGGGCGTGTTCTCCGTATTGTGCTCCAGCACCACGCGGTACTGGTTGGCCTGGGTGTAGATGGTGGAGATCAGGCGCTGACCGAAGGCGTTATACAGGGCGTTGTCCACGTCTGCCATGGTAATACCGAGGCGGCTGGCGGTGTCGCGGTTGACGTTCACGTACGCCGCCAGCCCTTTGTCCTGCCAGTCGCTGCTGACGTCGGAGAGCTGCGGCAGGGTGTTAAGCTTGTTCACCAGCTGCGGTACCCAGGTGCTGAGGGCATCCAGCGTGGTGGCCTGCAGCGTGAACTGGTACTGCGTGCGGCTGACCTGGGTATCGATGGTCAAATCCTGAATCGGCTGCAGGTAAAGCTCAACGCCCGGCACGCGGGCCACGGCGTTTTGCAGCCGCTCAATGACGGCGTTGACGCGATCGTCGCGCTCATCCAGCGGCTTAAGGTTGATCTGCAGACGCGCGCTGTTGAGCGACGGGTTGGTGCCGTCGACGCCGACGTAGGAGGTCAGGCTCTCTACCGCCGGATCTTTCATAACAATCTCAGACACCTGCTGCTGGCGCTGCGCCATATTGGCGAAGGAGACCGACTGCGGGGCCTGAAGCGTGCCCTGAATAATGCCGTTGTCCTGGATCGGGAAGAAGCCTTTCGGGATAAAAATCCACAGCATCACGCTGAGCGCCAGCGTGCCGAGCGCCACGCCGAGGGTCGCCCACGGATGGTTAAGGACTTTCGCCAGCACGCGACCGTAGGCGGCAATAATGCGCTCGAACATGCGCTCGGAGGCGCGCGAGAAGCGGTTTTGCTTGCGCAGGGACTCGTGGCTCAGCATGCGGGCGCACATCATCGGCGTCAGGGTCAGCGACACCACGGCGGAGATCAAAATGGCGACCGCCAGCGTCACGGCAAATTCGCGGAACAGCCGCCCGACGATATCGCCCATAAACAGCAGCGGGATCAGCACCGCAATCAGCGAGAAGGTCAGCGAGATAATGGTAAAGCCGATTTCGCCCGCGCCCTTCAGCGCGGCGGCCAGCGGTTTTTCGCCTTTCTCGATATAGCGCGAGATGTTCTCGATGACCACGATAGCGTCATCCACGACGAACCCGGTGGCAATGGTGAGCGCCATCAGCGTCAGGTTGTTGATCGAAAAATCGAGGAACACCATCACCGCAAAGGTGCCGACCAGCGAGAGCGGTACGGCGACCGCAGGAATAATGGTCGCCGGAACGTTGCGCAGGAACAGATAAATGATCATCACCACCAGTGCAATCGCCAGCATCAGCTCAAACTGGGTGTCGGTGACCGACGCACGAATGTTGGTGGTGCGGTCGGAAAGCACCTTCACGCTGACCGATTTCGGCAGGCTTTCGATCAGCTGCGGCAGCATGGTGCGGATGCTGTCGGCGGTTTCGATAATGTTCGCCCCCGGCTGGCGCTGCACGTTCATCACGATCGCCTGCTGTTTGTTGGCCCAGGCGCCGAGCCAGCTGTTTTCGGCACCTTGTTCTACAGTGGCGATGTCGCCCAGACGCACCGGGGCGCCGTTCTGGTACGCGATAATCAGCTGACGGTATTCATCGGCGGACTGCATCTGATCGTTGGCGGAAAGTGTGACCGCGCGGGTCGGGCCGTCCAGCGAGCCCTTCGCCGAGTTGACGTTGGCATTGCTGATGGCGCTGCGGATGGTTTCGCTGGTGAGCCCCAGCGCGGCGATGGCCTGCGCGTTCAGCTTGACGCGCACTGCCGGGCGCTGGCCGCCCGCCAGGGTGACGAGGCCAACGCCGGAGACCTGTGAAATTTTCTGAGCCACGCGCGTTTCGACCATGTCTTCGACCTGGGTCATCGGCATGGCGGAGGAGGTGACGGCAAGCGTCATGATCGGCGGATCCGCCGGGTTCACCTTGCTGTAGACCGGCGGGTTAGGCAGGTCCGACGGCAGCAGGTTGGTGGCGGCGTTGATAGCGGCCTGTACCTCCTGCTCGGCGACGTCCAGCGACAGCGACAGCTGGAACTGCAGCGTCACGACGGACGCCCCGCCTGAACTCTGGGAGGACATCTGTTTTAGCCCCGACATCTGGCCGAACTGGCGCTCCAGCGGGGCGGTAATGGCGGACGTCACCACGTCCGGGCTGGCACCGGGATACAGCGTCACCACCTGAATGGTGGGGTAATCCACCTCCGGCAGCGCCGACACGGGCAGGAAGCGATAGCCGATAATCCCGGCGAGCAGGATCGCCACCATCAGCAGCGTGGTGGCGACTGGACGGAGGATAAACAGGCGTGACGGCCCGCCTGTAGAGCCTGGGGGCATAACCTGCATCAGGATTTCTCTCCCTGTTTCGCAGGTTCAACCACTTCCACTTTGGCCCCTTCGGTCAGACGGTCAATGCCGTCGGTAACCACGCGGTCGCCTGCGGAAAGGCCAGCGCTGATAACCACCGTCTGGCTGTCCTGAATACCGGTTTTCACCAGGTGTTTGCTGACCTTATTGTCGCCGTTAAGCACCCAGACGAAGTTGCCTTCGTTACCCATCTGCAGCGCAGCGGTGGGGATCACCACCGCGTTTTCTTCGGTGGCGACCAGCATTCGCGCGTTGACAAACTGGTTCGGGAAGAGGGCATCGTCCTGGTTATTAAAGCGCGCCTTCAGCTTGATGGTGCCGGTGGTGGTGTCGATCTGATTATCCAGGCTGAGCAGAGACCCTTCACTTAATTTCTGCTTGTTGGTGCGGTCCCAGGCTTCCACCACCAGGCCTTTACCGGCTTTTTGCGCCTGTACCACGGTCGCAATGTCGCTTTCCGGCAGGGTAAAGACTAAATCGATCGGGTGGGTCTGGGTGATCACCACGATGCCCGTGGTGTCGCCGCTGGAGATTTGGTTGCCGATATCGACCTGTTTCAGGCCCACGCGTCCGTCAATCGGCGCGGTGATGCGGCTCCAGTCCAGCTGCAGCTGGGCGCTGGCTACCGCGGCTTCGTCGGCTTTGATGGTGCCCTGCGTTTCGCTGACCAGCGACTGCTGGGTATCCAGCTCCTGACGAGACACGAGGTTGGTTTTCACCAGCTGCTGGTAGCGGGCCAGATCGCGACGGGCGTTGGCGAGGGTCGCGTTGTCTTTCGCGAGCTGCCCCTGCGCCTGGGCGAGGGCGACCTTAAACTGGCTCGGGTCGATTTCGGCCAGCAGATCGCCTGCTTTAACCTGCTGTCCTTCCTGGAAGTGAATAGCCATCAGCTGGCCGTCGACGCGGCTACGCACCGTGGCGGTGTTGGCGGCGGTAATGGTCCCGAGACCTGTGAGATAGCGAGGAACGGTTTTATTCACCGCCGTCGCCGCCTGGACCGGCGCCAGCGCGCTGCCGCGCATGCCGTGGCGCCCTCCGCCTGCCGGGCGCTGTGCCTGGCTGGTAGCACCAGCGGGTGCGGCGGAATTCGCGGATTGACTGTGCCAGTACCAGGCGGCGCCAAGGACCACCACAATGATGCCAGCGGCGATTGCCCAGCGGGATTTGTTACTGCCTTTCATCGTTATACGTTCTCATCCTGAAGACTTCGGGGAATGATACTAGTTTAGTCAGCTAACACAGCGGAAAAATGGAGGAAATATGGAAGACTGTCAGGAATGGTCTGAATGGAGAAAACACCCAAAACGGCAACATCCGTTGCCGTTTTGGGTGTTTTCTCCCTCTCCCTGTGGGAGAGGGCCGGGGTGAGGGCACCAGACCGCACCGCAACAACACTAGCTAAACATCACCTGCGCCCAGCGTGCCAGCCCTGCGGTAACGGAGCCAAAGTCATCTCCACCCGCAATCGGAATACCCGGCAGCTGTTCCGCCAGCGCTTTTTTAATCAGCGGCGAACGGGCGCTACCCCCGGTCAGGTAGATAACGTCCGGCTTCTCTTTGCCATTCTCCAGCGCCAGCTGCACCTGTTCCAGAATGCGCTGCAGCGGCTGCGCGAGCGCCGCCTCCAGCCCGTCCTGCGAAATGGCGGTGGCCAGTTCGTCGCTGATAAACGGCAGGGAGACCGCCTGTTCAGCGCGATCGGACAGGGCGATTTTGCTCTCTTCCGCGGTACGCACCACGCGGTAGCTCAGACGCTGGCGCCACACTTTATAGAGCAGGGCGACTTTTTCGCCGTCCTGCGCATCACGCATCAGATCGTTCAGGAAGCGGCCGTTGGCGGTGCTGTAAAAATCACTTTGCGCAGGCACGTCGTTGATGGCAATCGCGTTCCACCACGGCAGGATCGGCAGGGCGATGCCTTTTTCCGTTTGGCCGCCCATGCCGAGCAGCGGCATCAGGCTCTTAAATGCCAGAGCGATATCAAGATCGTTACCGCCTACGCGGCAGCCGCTATGCCCGAGCAGGCTATTTTCTCGATCGCGACGGTTATGCCACTCTGGCCCCATCAGCAGCAGGGAGCAGTCCGTCGTGCCCCCGCCGATGTCCACGACTAATACGCGCGTCTCTTCCGTCAGCGTGGCTTCAAAGTCCAGCCCCGCGGCAACCGGCTCATACTGGAACACCACGTCGCGGAAGCCCGCGCGGTGCGCCGCACGCTCAAGGATCCCCTGCGCCTGCTGGTTGGCCTCGTCGCCGCCCAGCCCCTGGAAGTTGATCGGACGGCCAATCACCGCCTGGGTAATCGCATCGGAGACCTGCGTCTGCGCCTGATGACGAATATGCAGCATCATCGCGCACACCAGGTCTTCGAACAGCGCGACCTGCTGCGGCTTCAGGCCGCTGGCACCGAGGAAGGATTTTGGTGACTTAACGAAGTAGACCTCTTCCGGGTCTTCAATGTAATGCCCGAGCGAAGAGAGACCGAACTGCACGCTGGACGGCGTAACGTCGATGTCTTCCTCGCGGTTAAAGCTGACCGCCCGGCGCAGCAGCGCCTGGGTCTCCGCCGCCGTGGCCGGAACCTGATGGTGACGAAACAGCCATTCGCTCACCGCTTCACGCGTCGGTGCGCAGAGCATAGACGGCAGCAGCGTGCTCTCTTTTTCCATTTTCAGGAGCTGTGGCTGCCCGTTTTGCATAATCGCAACCGAGCAGTTTGCCGTACCGTAGTCAAATCCAATAAACACGATGAATCCCCATGCCGGTGAGAAGGGGCGAGACTTTAACGAAATGTCTGCATGGCGACAACAGGAATATGAAAGCAAGGCAATACAGGGTCTTTCCGTTTATGCTGATAACACTAAAAAAGGAGTAACGATGTATACCCTCACCTGGCTTCCCCCTTATGACTGGCAGTGGATGTTTGGCTTTCTTGGCGCGCGTGCGGTAACGGGCATTGAAACCGTCACACACGACTACTACGAGCGCAGTTTTGCCTGCGAAGGAAATCAGGGGATCTTCCGCGTGACGCCGGATATCGCCACCCATACGCTGACCGTGACCCTCAGCCCGGGGTTAATTCCGGTTGCGCAGACGTGCCTTGAACGCATCGAACGCCTGTTCGATCTTGCCTGCAATCCGCAGCACATCACGGATACGCTGGGCGATCTCGGTGCTGCCCGGCCAGGCTTACGCTTGCCGGGAGCGATGGATGCGTACGAGCAGGGCGTCCGGGCGATTCTCGGACAGCTGGTGAGCGTGGCGATGGCGGCGAAGCTGGCGTCGCGCGTGGTGGCGTTATGCGGCGAACCCGTGGCGGATTGCCCGGGCTATCTCTGCTTCCCCACGCCGCAGGCGCTGGCGGCAGCGGATCCTCTGGCGCTGAAAGCGTTAGGTATGCCGGTAAAGCGTGCGGAGTCGCTGATTCATCTGGCGCAGTCGGTCCTCGACGGGACGTTTCCGCTATTCCCACCCGCGAATATAGAAGAGGGGATGAAAGCGCTACAGCAGCGGCCGGGGATAGGGCGCTGGACGGCAAATTATCTGGCCCTGCGCGGCTGGCAGGCGAAAGATGTATTTCTTCCGGATGATTACCTGATTAAACAACGCTTTGCCGGGATGACGCCCGCGCAAATTCGTCGTTATGCCGAGCGCTGGCAGCCGTGGCGCTCTTACGCGCTGCTGCACATCTGGTACACCGACGGCTGGTCGCCGTCAGTTGATGGCGAAATAGCTGGTGTTGAGCAGTAGATCCAGCGGCTGCGGCTCGGCGATGGTGTCACCAAAGATAAAATCAATGCCGATGCCGGAGAGCGTATCCATCATGATGGGCTGGTTGCAGGGGCCCGCGATGGTTTTCATTCCCAGACGCTGGGCGTGGCCCTGCACAATGGTCACCATCATCTCATCCATCAGATTGCCATACACGTTGCTTACCACCTCAGCGTCCAACATCAGATAGTCGGCCATATTCGCGGTCAGGTGGGTAAAGACGTTCATGTCGCGTCCTACCTGGCTGAAGATCACGCGGCAGCCCGCCTGGCGAAGCTTTTGCAGACTCCGCTGCAGGTTCTTATCCGGGCTGCACACCACATCGGCAGAGATAACCAGATGTAGCAGACGACCCGGCATGGGGCTTTTATCCAGCAAATCGAGAAGCTCATCGACCAGCGTCACGCTGGCTAAACCGGCCTCAGAAAGCGGCAGTGCCACACCCATGCCTTTACTGGCGATCTGGGCGGCATAGGTGCGGAAAAACTCGCTAAAAATACGTCTGTCGAGGGCGTGCAAAAGCTCAGGCTCCGCCAGGCCCGAGCGGAAAGCATGCTCTTCCTGGACTTCGCCCTGACTGGTCCACAGGCGTAACGACAGCAGCCAGAAATTACTGCTTTCCGGGATGCGCGGGGAGGCGACGCTGCGGGCAATCATCATCAGGTGATTGTCTTTAATCATGTGCCACTGTTCATCAAGCGACATCATGCTGCGCGTTTGGTGATCCCGCTCCTGCTGGGGTTCGTAAACCGTCACCATGCCGCGCCCGCTGTTTTTTGAGGCATAACAGGCAATGTCCGCTTGCGACATGATCTCCGACGCCTGATGGTTATTTTCATCAATCAGCGTGATGCCGGCGCTGGCGCCGATCCGGTGCAGGCGGCCTTCCCACATAAAGTGATAGTCATTGATCGTCTGGATCAGGCGACCGGCAATATAGCGCGCGCTTTCAATATTGCAGTCCGGTAACAGTAACCCGAACTCGTCCCCGCCCAGACGCGCCAGCACGTCGCTGGCGCGGAGCATGGTCAACATCAGGGAAGAGAGTTCCCGCAGCAGGGCATCGCCCGCCGCGTGGCCTGCCGTATCGTTGACGGCTTTGAAGCGATCGAGATCGATAAAGACCAGGGCATGACGCTGGCGCGTTTCGCGAACGGTCTGCAGGAGGCGTTTGAGATGATTTTCGAAGCTGACCCGGTTTGCCAGATGGGTCAGGGCGTCGTGGGAGGCGCTATAGCTGAGCTGGCGCAGCATTTTGCGCGACTCGGTCACGTCCTGAATCACGATAACCGAGCCAATATTCTGCCCATCCAGCGTGCTGAGCGGCGTAATGCTGTAATGAATATCGAAATTTCCACCGGTACGGCAATTCAGCACCACGTCCTGATCGATATCGGAACGGGACATATCGCCGCTGTGAATATTCTCCATGAGCGGCCCTTTTTCACCAAAGGTGATGTGCAACACCTTCAGGATCGGCTGGCCGATAGCCTCGGTCTGCAGCCAGCCGCTCATTTTCTCGGCCACCGGGTTCATAAAGGTGACGTTCATGTTGATATCGGTACACAGTACCGCTTCACCGATGGAATCGAGGGTGATGTGCAGACGCTCTTTTTCCTGGAAGAGGGCTTCGTTGAGCTGCTTAACCTCGGTCATGTCCATGTTGATGCCGAGCAGCCGTTCGACCTCACCCTGCTTATTAAGCACCCGGTTCGCCAGGGAGCGAATATGGCGCACGCCTTCCTTCACGCGGATGCGAAATTCCAGCTTAAACGGCAGACGGGAAATCAGAGAGTCCCGCAGCACCTTCTCTGCGTGGGCGCGATCTTCCGGCAGCATCGTGTCATGCCAGAGCTGCCAGGTGGGCTTGATGTGCGGCGGGATTTCATACAGCTCAAACATCCGCTTGTCCCAGCTGATAATGTCTGGCTCCAGATCCCACTCCCAGATGCCGATGCCGCCCGCTTCGTTAGCAAGCGTAATGCGCTCCATCAGGCGCTTATTGACCCATTCGGTCTGCTTCAGGTCGTTAATGTCTTCAATCTGGGCGATAAAATAGAGCGGCGAGCCGTCGGCATGACGCACGACGGAGACGGCCAGCAGCGCCCAGACCACTTCCCCGTCGCGGGTATAATAGCGCTTCTCGAGGGTATAGGTATTGATGTCGCCATTGACCAGCTGTTCAAGCTGTTCGAGGTCGGTGTGCAGATCTTCCGGCCAGGTGAGCTGCTGGAAGGTCAGCGACTGGAGCTCAGTCTGGCTGTAGCCGAGGAAATTGCACAGCGCCTTGTTAGCCTGAAGCCATTTGCCCTCAATGCTGACCAGCGCCATACCGATGGCCGAATACTCCATCGCATTGCGGAAGCGCTCCTCGCTTTCGGTGATGTGTTTGCGCTCGGCGCGGAAGGCGTACATCACCATGGTCATCACGTTAGCGGGCAGGAGCAGCATCAGGAACGGCAGCCAGGGGGCGTTCAGCATCGGCCCGGCGTGCTGGGTGGTCAGCGCCAGAGGGTTACGGGCAATCATCAGCGACACAACCATCACGGTGACCAGAAACACCATAAACGCTTCCATCCGTGGCAGGCGCACGGCGCTCCACATCAGCAGAACAATCACGCAGGTGAAAGGCCACGGCAGCCAGGTGATGGCTGCCCAACTGAGGGCTAACGTTACGGCCAGCGTGGTCAGCGTTTCCAGCAGCAATCTCGGGTCACGGTGGCGCAGCAGATAATGGGGTTTAAACAGCAGGCCCAGCGGCACCAGCGCCAGCGCGCCAATGGCTTCTGACAACACCCAGACGAAGAAATTGCGCAGGGGTTCAGGGCCGGGTGCCAGCAGAGACACAAGAATACCGCCCACCAGCGGCGGAACCAGCGCGCTGCCGATGGCCACGCGGATCCAGTCGTTCAGATTCTGCAGCGGGTTGTACCACGGGAGCCATTTGCGCAGAAACAGCGCGCCGATAGCGGCCTCAATGACGTTGATAGAAGGGTAGATGAAGCTGACCGACCCCCATGAAAACAGCATCCACGAGGCCAGAACATTGCCGAACGAACAGGCCAGGGCGATTCCCGGCCACATTTTCCCCGCATGGCGGTAAAACGCCACCATCATAATGGCGGTGGGGAACCAGAGCGGGGCCAGCAGGGTACCGAAGCGGGTGAGCTCCAGCGAAAATAAGGTAAAGATAAAGGTGACCAGGCCCAGACAGACAAGTCGTATTAGAGGATGTGGGGTGGTAACCAAAACCCGCTGGTATTGTTTATTCATTACCGCTTTATCCAGAGACGCCATGCCGTCAGGGAAGATGTCCGAACGCGTGAATTTGATAATTTGGTTTATGCTAGTACAAACAATTTACAATTCATATGGTGACCGCTCAGAATTTGACACCATAGACTTATTAAATACTTACTCCGTTAAAAAAAACGATTAAACGCTGAAAAAACGTTCATTTAAATTTCACTCAGGGAATAAAACGTCACTTTTCGGCCAGTCTCGCAGAACCTGTGCATTCGACTGGTATCACGCCCGCGAAATCCCTATAATTGCCGCGTTTGACGCTCCGGCGTCGTCCTTCCTTAACATCCAGGTTAATCAGGTCGCTAAATTTATGACTGATAAGTCTCATCAGTGCGTCATTATAGGCATCGCCGGCGCATCGGCTTCAGGTAAAAGTCTAATTGCCAGTACGCTTTATCGCGAACTGCGTGAACAAGTAGGTGATGAGCATATCGGCGTCATTCCCGAAGACAGCTATTACAAAGATCAATCCCATCTGTCGATGGAAGAACGCGTCAAAACCAACTATGACCACCCCAATGCGATGGATCACAGCCTGCTGTTCCAGCATTTAGAAGCGCTTAAGAGCGGCCAGGCGATTGAGCTGCCCGTTTACAGCTACGTAGAACACACCCGCACCCAGGAAACGATCCGCATCGAGCCGAAAAAGGTCATTATCCTTGAAGGCATCCTGCTGCTGACCGACGCCCGCCTGCGTGAATCCATGAACTTCTCGATTTTCGTTGATACCCCGCTGGATATCTGCCTGATGCGCCGCATCAAGCGCGACGTGAATGAACGTGGACGTTCGATGGACTCCGTTATGGCGCAATACCAGAAAACGGTCCGCCCGATGTTCCTGCAGTTTATTGAGCCATCCAAACAATACGCCGATATCATCGTGCCGCGCGGGGGTAAAAACCGCATTGCTATTGATATCTTAAAAGCGAAAATCAGCCAGTTTTTTGAATAAGCCGCGTGAATTGTGTACCGTTCAGAGATAACCTGGTTTTACCCTGAGCGCTTACCGCTTCAGGGTACGATGCATGAAAGGAGAAAGTGCCATGCGTCTTTGTGATCGCGATATAGAAGCCTGGCTGGATGAAGGCCGTTTGTCTATTACCCCACGTCCACCTGTTGAGCGTATCAATGGCGTGACCGTTGATGTACGGTTAGGTAATAAATTCCGCACCTTTAGCGGCCATACCGCACCGTTCATTGACCTTAGCGGGCCGAAGGACGAAGTCAGCGCCGCGCTCGATCGCGTGATGAGTGACGAAATCGTTATCGACGAGGGCGAAGCCTTTTATCTGCACCCAGGTGAACTGGCCCTGGCGGTGACGTTTGAATCCGTCACCCTGCCTCCTGACCTGGTCGGCTGGCTTGATGGCCGTTCTTCGCTGGCACGACTGGGACTGATGGTCCACGTGACCGCGCACCGTATCGATCCAGGCTGGTCGGGGCGTATCGTACTGGAGTTCTTCAACGCCGGTAAATTGCCGCTGGCGCTGCGCCCGGGGATGATGATCGGCGCGTTGAGCTTTGAACCGCTGTCAGGCCCGGCAGATCGTCCTTATAACCGTCGGCAGGACGCAAAATATCGCGACCAGCAGGGCGCGGTTGCCAGCCGTATTGATAAAGACTGATCGTTAGCCCATTGAGGATGCCATGAGAAGAGTTCTGACAACGCTGATGATTTTGCTGGTGGTGCTGGTGGCCGGCCTTTCGGCGTTGGTTCTGCTGGTTAACCCCAACGATTTCCGCGCTTACATGGTGCGGCAGGTCGAGGCACGCAGTGGTTATCAACTGAAGCTTGACGGGCCGCTGCGCTGGCACGTCTGGCCGCAGCTCAGCATTCTCTCTGGCCGCATGTCGCTTACGGCACCGGGGGCATCCCAGCCGCTGGTGTCCGCAGACAACATGCGCCTTGATGTGGCGCTGTTCCCGCTCATTTCCCATCAGCTGCAGGTTAAACAGGTGATGCTGAAAGGCGCGGTGATTCAGCTCACCCCGCAATCCGAAGCCGTGCGCGATGCAAATGCGCCGGTTGCACCGCGCGAAAATACCCTGCCGGATGAGCCGTCTGATACAGGCTGGTCCTTTGATATCGGCAAGCTGAAAGTGGCCGATAGCGTGTTGGTTTTCCAGCATGAGCACCAGGAGCAGGTGACCGTTCGTAACATTAACCTGCAGATGGAACAGGATGCGCACCATCTTGCGTCGGTGGCGTTTAGCGGGCGCGTGAATCGCGATCAGCGCGATTTGACCCTGTCGCTGAATGCAAGCGTCAATGCCTCAGACTATCCGCACCAGCTCACCGCCGACATTCAGCAGCTGGACTGGCAGCTGACGGGGGCCGATCTTCCCACCCAGGGGATCACCGGGCAGGGAACGCTGCAGGCCGTCTGGCGCGAAGAACAAAAGCAGCTGGAGCTGGATAATCTCAACCTGCAGGCAAATGACAGTAGCCTGAAGGGGCAGGCGAGCGTTACGCTCGAAGAGAAGCCGAAGTGGGTGCTGAATCTGCAGTTTGACAAGCTCAATCTGGAAAACCTGCTGCCGCCGCTGCCAGCCAGCGCCACCGACAGCGATGCCACGCAGACGGGGCAAAGCCAGGCACCGGTATCGCGTCCGGTTATCTCGTCTAATCTTGATCAACCTGACTATAACGCCCTGCGCGGATTCACGGCGGATATTCTGCTGAAAGCCAATAGCCTGCGCTGGCGCGGTATTGATTTTACCGACGTGAGCAGCCAGATGTTTAACCATAACGGTTTGCTGGTGATCTCCGAACTGAGCGGTAAGATGGGCGCAGGGAACCTCTCGCTGCCCGGCACGCTGGATGTCCGTAAAGACGTTGCCAGCGCCGAATTCCAGCCGCGTCTCGACAACGTTGAGATAGGTACCATCCTGAAAGCGTTTAACTACCCGATATCCCTGACGGGGCAGTTGACGCTAGCGGGTGACTTCTCAGGCACGAAAATTGATGCCGATGCTTTCCGCCGCGAGTGGCAGGGGCAGGCGCATCTTGATCTGAAAAACTCCCGTATGGAAGGGCTTAACTTCCAGCAGCTGGTGCAGCAGGCGGTTGAGCGCAGCAGCGATGTGAAAGCGCAGGATAACTATGACAGCGCCACGCGCCTCGACAGCTTCACCGCGGACCTGACGCTGGACAACGGACAACTTTCTCTCGACGGAATGCAGGGCACCTCTTCACTGTTATCAATGACGGGTGACGGTAAGCTGGATCTGGTGAAAGAGACGGCGGACACGCGCTTTAACGTGCGGGTACTTTCCGGCTGGCAGGGTGAGAGCAAGCTCATCGACTTCCTGAAAGAGACGCCGGTTCCGCTGACCGTATATGGTAAATGGCAGGCTCTGAATTACAGCCTGCAGGTGGATCAGATCCTGCGTAAGCATCTGCAGGATGAAGCGAAACGTCGGCTTAGCGGCTGGGCGGATCGTAATAAAGATTCACAGGACGGCAAGGATGTGAAAAAGCTGCTGGATAAGCTGTGATGCCTGTTGCGCCGGGGGGCGGCTCCGCCTTACCCGGCCTACAAAAACCGAACATCGTAGGCCGGGTAAGCGAAGCGCCACCCGGCTTTTTTATACCTCAAAATCCAGTTCTTCCTCATCCCGCAGCGGAATGAGCTGAACCTTCTGCACGCGATGGTTTTCAATCTGCAGGGTTTTCAGCAGATAGTCGCCCACCTGAACCTCTTCCCCCGGCTGCGGGATACGCTGCAAATACTCCATCAGCAGACCGGCAATGGTGTGATATTCCCGCTTTTCATCCAGCGGCAGCGGGACATATTGCACCAGATCTTCCAGCGGCATATGGCCGTTAGCCGTCCACGAACCGTCTGCGTTTTTCTGAATGTCGTGGCGGGCATCAATCTCATCCACCTCGTTTGGCAGATTACCGGCGATGGTTTCCATTACGTCGCTGAGCGTGACCAGTCCTTCCACCGAACCAAACTCATCCACCACAAAGGCAAAGTGCGTGCGCGCGTTACGGAATTGCTCAAGGGCGGAGAGCAGCGGTAGCCCCTCCGGGAAGACCAGCGGCTGGCGTACCAGGATGCGGAGATTGAGCGGCTCGCCGTGCAGCTGCTGCTGGAGCAGGTCAATAACGTGCACCACGCCCAGCAGCTCCTCTTCCTCTTCACCGCCGGTCACCACCACGCGGGTGTGCTGGTTTTTATCCAGCAGGGCGCGAATGTGCTCTTCCGGTGCCGTCAGGTCGATATGTTCAATGTCATGTCGTGAGGTCATGATGCTGCTGACCGTCCGCTGGTTCAGATTGAGCACCCGCTCGATCATCCGCCGTTCCTGCGGATCAAAGATCAGCCCGTCGCTGTGGTCGGCCAGCATGGCTGAGGATTCGGCGTCCAGCTCCGCATCCTCTTTCTTACCGCTTAACAGGCGCATAACCGTGTCGGCCGTACGCTGACGCAGGGTCTGATTCGCGGACAGGAAGCGGCGGCGGTTAAATATCGCCAGCTGGTTAAGCGCTTCAATCATGACGGAGAACCCGATGGCGGCATACAGGTAGCCTTTCGGAATATGGAAGCCAAAACCGTCGGCCACCAGGCTAAAGCCAATCATCAGCAGGAAGCTCAGACAGAGGATGACGATTGTCGGGTGACTGTTCACAAACCGTGTGAGCGCCTTGCTGGCCATCACCATCAGGGTGATGGCGATAATCACCGCGGCCATCATCACCGCAAGGTGGTCCACCATCCCGACGGCGGTGATCACCGAGTCCAGGGAGAAGACCGCATCCAGCACCACGATCTGCGCTACCACCGGCCAGAATTTCGCCCCGCGGCGCTGGGTTGGGTTCTCGCTGTCTTTGCCTTCCAGCCGCTCGTTGAGTTCCACGGTGGCTTTGAACAGCAGGAACAACCCGCCGAAGAGCATGATGAGATCGCGTGCGCTAAAACTCAGACCGTGAATGGAGAACAGTGGCTGAGTGAGCGTGACCAGCCAGGAGATAGAGGCCAGCAGCAGTAACCGCATCACCATCGCCAGCAGCAGACCCGTCACGCGCGCGCGGTCGCGCTGGGAAGGGGGCAGTTTTTCAGCGAGGATGGCGATAAAGACCAGATTATCAATCCCGAGCACTAACTCGATGACGACCAGCGTAACCAGCCCGGCCCAGATTGAGGGATCGGCAATCCATTCCATAGTAATAGTAATACCTTCTGTTATATGACGAATGTCACACTTCGATCATGGATAAAGCTGGGGGAAATTGCAATGCCGGGCTGAGATTTCTCTTAATACGAGGGGTAAAAAAGAGAGCATTCTCAACAGGGTGTAAATAAGCGAAATACGTATATTTAATTACAAAGAAAGCATTTTAGGATATATCGCAGATAATGGTTTTTAGTCTCTTTTTGTCAATATAAAGAAATTCCTAAAAGGTCAAAAATTTGCTCTTAATATTAATCTTAAAAACTGATATTAGGACAGTTGTCTCCTTGCCTGCTATTAGGTTAGCTGCAACAATTCTCCCAGCATCAAATGTTAAATCTCGGTGTTGCTATTAATGTTCGGTCTTCAGGGATGGTTATTCATTATCCGTCTGGTTTCTCAAGCGGCTGATATATTTCCAGAAGACCTTGTTCAAGAGGGTGTCTATCCATAACACATTGTTTAGTCAGTGGATTGGTAACTGAAAGCCAAGGGCGGTAGCGTGCCTGAAAGCGTGTGAATCAGCCCCGATTATTCTGTCAATAGCCAATGGATGAATAAGCTTTTTTTAGGACTGATGCCAGTTATATTTCTATTTGATTAACTGCATGCTGAAACCCAATACGACTCGAGCTTATTTAAATTGCACAGGGTAATTACTCTGCCAAAGTGATAAATAATCAATGATGAAATCCAAAATGAAATTGATGCCATTATTGGTGTCTGTGACCTTGATGAGTGGTTGCACGGTCTTTCCCGGCAGCAATATGTCAACAATGGGTAAGGATGTGATCAAGCAACAGGATGCCGATTTTGATCTCGACAAAATGGTGAATGTTTATCCACTTACGCCTCGTCTGGTCGAACAATTACGTCCACGTCCGAATGTTGCCCAGCCGAATATGTCGCTGGACCAGGAAATTGCGTCCTACCAGTACCGCGTGGGGCCGGGTGACGTGATCAACGTGACCGTCTGGGACCACCCGGAACTGACCACCCCAGCGGGCCAGTACCGCAGCTCAAGCGACACCGGTAACTGGGTGCAGTCAGATGGCACCATGTTCTATCCCTACATTGGTAAAGTTCATGTTGCAGGGAAAACGCTTGCCGAGATCCGTAGTGATATTACCGGCCGCTTAGCGCAGTACATCGCCGATCCGCAGGTGGACGTTAATATCGCCGCATTCCGCTCGCAAAAAGCCTATATCTCCGGCCAGGTGAACAAATCCGGCCAGCAGGCCATCACCAACGTTCCCCTGACCGTACTGGATGCCATTAACGCCGCGGGCGGGTTAACCGACGGCGCCGACTGGCGCAACGTGGTGCTCACCCACAACGGGAAGGAGCAGCGCATCTCGCTGCAGGCGCTAATGCAAAACGGCGATCTGACCCAGAACCGTCTGCTCTATCCGGGCGACATTCTCTACGTGCCGCGCAATGACGATCTGAAAGTCTTCGTGATGGGTGAAGTGAAGAAACAGAGCACCCTCAAAATGGACTTCAGCGGTATGACCCTGACCGAAGCGCTGGGCAATGCTGAAGGTATCGATCTGACGACCTCTAACGCGACCGGTATCTTCGTGATCCGTCCGCTTAAAGGTGAGGGCAGTGCGAAAGGCAAGATCGCCAACATCTACCAGCTGGATATGTCCGATGCGACCTCTCTGGTGATGGCGACGGAGTTCCGTCTCCAGCCATACGATGTGGTGTACGTTACCACCGCGCCGGTTGCCCGCTGGAACCGTCTGATCAACCAGTTGCTGCCAACCATCAGTGGCGTTCGCTACATGACGGATACGGCGCGCGACATTCATACCTGGTAATCCGCGATGTTTAACAAAATTCTGGTGGTATGCGTGGGGAACATTTGCCGTTCCCCCACGGCTGAACGGCTGTTGAAACACTACCAGCCCGAACTGACCGTTGATTCGGCAGGGCTGGGTGCACTGGTCGGTAAAGGTGCCGATGAGCGCGCTACGAGCGTGGCGCGGGATCATCACCTCTCTCTCGACGGCCACGTGGCCCGCCAGGTCACTGGCCGCATGTGCCGGGAGTATGACCTGATCCTGACGATGGAAAAACGCCATATTCATGCGCTGTGCGATATCGCTCCGGAGATGCGCGGCAAGGTGATGCTGTTTGGTCACTGGGACAATGAACGTGAAATCCCCGATCCGTATCGCAAAAGCCATGAGGCCTTTGAGGCGGTTTACACCTTACTTGACCAGTCTGCCCAACAGTGGGCGCAGGCACTGAAAGTTCAGCAGGGATAACAATGACAGAAAAAACAAGACCTTCTGCCGCCCCGATTTCGGGCAGTGATGAAATTGATATTGGGCGCCTGGTCGGCACTGTTGTAGAGGCAAAGTGGTGGGTGCTTGGCATTACCGCCGTATTTGCCGCGGCGGCCGTCGTCTACACGCTGTTCGCCACCCCTATCTACAGCGCCGACGCGCTGGTGCAGATCGAGCAGAATACCGGCAACTCGCTGGTGCAGGACATCGGTTCCGCGCTGGCGAACAAGCCGCCGGCATCCGACGCCGAAATTCAGCTCATCCAGTCACGTCTGGTGCTGGGTAAAACGGTTCACGACCTCGGGCTCGATATCTCCGTCACCAAAAATACCTTCCCGGTCTTTGGTGCCGGCTGGGATCGTCTGATGGGGCGAAGCAACGACACGGTGAAAGTGACTGACTTCGTGCTGCCGAAAGGGGCTGCCGATCAGACGTTTACCCTGACGGTGCTTGGTCCGAAACAGTACCAGCTAACCAGCGACGCAGGTTTTAGCGCGCGCGGTGAAGTAGGGCAGATGCTGACCAAAGACGGCGTCAGCATGATGGTCAGCGCGATCAACGCCCAGGAGGGCGGTGAATTCACCGTCACCAAATTCTCCACGCTGGGGATGATCAACAATCTGCAGAATAACCTGACCGTCACCGAAAACGGTAAGGACACCGGCGTGCTGAGCATGACCTTTACCGGTGAAGATAAGGATCAAATCCGCGACATCCTGAACAGCATTACCCGCAACTATCTTGAGCAGAACGTTGAGCGTAAGTCGGCGGAAGCGGCGAAAAGCCTGGCCTTCCTCGCGAAACAGCTCCCGGAAGTACGCGGCCGTCTGGATAATGCCGAAAACAAGCTGAACGCCTACCGTCAGGATAAAGACTCCGTTGACCTGCCGCTGGAGGCGAAATCGGTCCTCGATTCGATGGTTAACATTGATGCGCAGCTCAACGAGCTGACCTTCAAAGAGGCGGAGATTTCCAAGCTTTATACCAAACGTCACCCGGCCTACCGCACGCTGCTCGAGAAGCGCCGTACGCTGGAAGAAGAGAAAGCGAAGCTCAATGACCGCGTGACCGCGATGCCGAAAACGCAGCAGGAGATCGTGCGTCTGACCCGCGACGTGGAGTCCGGACAGCAGGTTTACATGCAGCTGCTGAACAAGCAGCAGGAGCTGAAAATCACCGAAGCCAGTACCGTGGGTGACGTGCGCATCGTCGACCCGGCTATTACCCAGCCTGGCGTACTGAAGCCGAAGAAAGCGCTGATCATTCTCGGCAGCATTATTCTCGGCCTGATGCTCTCTATCGTGGGCGTGCTGTTGCGTTCCCTGTTCAACCGCGGTATCGAAAGCCCGCAGGTGCTGGAAGAGAGCGGTATCAACGTCTATGCCAGCATTCCGCTGTCTGAGTGGCAAAAATCCCGTGACAGTGTCAAAACCATCAAGGGCGTTAAGCGTTACAAACAGAGCCAGCTGCTGGCGGTGGGTAACCCGACCGACCTCGCTATCGAAGCGATCCGTAGCCTGCGTACCAGTCTGCACTTCGCCATGATGCAGGCCAAAAACAACGTCCTGATGTTAACCGGCGTTAGCCCGTCAATCGGTAAAACCTTCGTCTGCGCCAACCTGGCGGCGGTGGTCAGCCAGACCAACAAGCGCGTGCTGCTGATCGACTGCGATATGCGCAAGGGCTATACCCACGAACTGCTGGGCACCAACAACGTTAACGGTCTGTCGGAAATCCTGCTCGGCAAAGGCGACATTAGCCAGAGCGCGAAACCAACAACGGTGCCGAAATTTGACCTGATCCCACGCGGTCAGGTGCCGCCTAACCCGTCCGAGCTGCTGATGAGCGAACGCTTCACCGAGCTGGTGGAGTGGGCGAGCAAAAACTACGACCTGGTGCTGATCGATACGCCGCCAATTCTGGCCGTGACCGACGCGGCCGTTGTTGGCCGCCATGCGGGCACCACGCTGATGGTAGCGCGTTACGCGGTGAACACCCTGAAAGAGGTGGAAACCAGCCTGAGCCGCTTCGAGCAGAACGGAATTGAGGTGAAAGGGGTGATCCTGAACTCCATCTTCCGCCGCGCGACCGGGTACCAGGATTACGGGTATTACGAGTACGAATATAAGTCTGACAGTAAATAAAAAAACACACCCCACACCCCTCACCCTAACCCTCTCCCCAAAGGGGAGAGGGGACTGTTCGGTGCTGGATTTGGGGGACGAACGTAATGATAACCACTGGCTGCCTTTCACCCTCTCCCCTTTGGGGAGAGGGCCGGGGTGAGGGGAAAAAATGACCACACAACGCCCTTTAGTTTCAATCTATATGCCGACATGGAATCGTCAGCAGCTGGCGATCCGCGCAATCAAGTCGGTGTTACGTCAGGATTACGATAACTGGGAGCTGATCATCGTTGATGACTGCTCTTCCTCGTATGAACAGCTGCAAAAGTTTGTGACTGACCTCAACGACCCGCGGGTGGTCTATACGCATAACGCCATTAACTCCGGCGCATGTGCGGTGCGTAATCAGGCGATTATGCAGGCCAAAGGGCAGTATCTGACCGGTATCGACGACGATGACGAATGGACGCCGAACCGCCTGTCTATCTTCCTGTCGCATAAAGAACAGCTGGTTACGCACGCTTTTCTGTATGCCAACGACTATGTCTGCCAGGGCGAAGTTTACTCGCAGCCCGCCAGTCTGCCGCTATATCCGAAATCACCGTACTCTCGCCGCCTGTTCTACAAGCGCAACATTATTGGTAACCAGGTCTTCACCTGGGCGTGGCGTTTCAAAGAGTGCCTGTTCGATACCGAACTCAAGGCCGCGCAGGATTACGATATCTTCCTGCGCATGGTGGTGGAATACGGTGAACCGTGGAAAGTGGAAGAGGCCACGCAGATCCTGCACATCAACCACGGGGAGATGCAAATCACCTCCTCGCCGAAAAAGTTCTCCGGCTACTTCCATTTTTACCGCAAGCACAAGGACAAGTTTGACCGTGCCAGCCGTAAATATCAGCTCTTTACCCTCTATCAGATCCGCAATAAGCGCATGAACTGGCGCACGCTGCTGACGCTGCTTTCCGTGCGTAACGGCAAGCGCCTGGCTGACGGGCTTCGGGGGAAATAATGTTTCTGGAAGATTGCCGCGCTAACAGCTGGAGCCTGCGTCCGTGCTGCATGGTTCTGGCGTACCGCATCGCGCACTTTTGCTCGGTGTGGCGTAAGAAAAACGTCCTGAACAACATCTGGGCGGCACCCGTGCTGGTGCTGTATCGCATCATCACCGAATGCTTTTTTGGCTATGAAATCCAGGCCGCTGCCACCATTGGCCGCCGCTTTACCATCCACCACGGCTATGCGGTGGTGATCAACAAGTTCGTGGTCGCCGGGGATGATTTCACCATTCGTCATGCGGTCACCATTGGCAACCGTGGGCCTGACAGCCTGGCCTGCCCGGTCATCGGCAATAACGTCGAGCTGGGGGCGAACGTGGTGATCATCGGTGACATCACGATTGGTAATAACGTCACGATTGGTGCTGGCAGCGTGGTGCTGGACAGCATTCCGGATAACGCGCTGGTGGTGGGAGAAAAAGCCCGCGTGAAGGTGATTAAATGAACATTCTGCAATTTAACGTACGCCTCGCAGAAGGCGGAGCGGCAGGCGTGGCCCTGGATCTGCACCAGCGCGCGCTGCAAAAAGGACTTCAGTCGCGTTTTATTTATGGCTACGGCAAAGGCGGCAAGAAAAGCGTCAGCCACGATAACTTCCCGCAGGTGCACAAGCACACGCCGCGTCTGACCTCGATTGCCAACATCGCGCTGTTCCGCCTGTTTAACCGCGATCTGTTTGGCAACCTGAACAATCTTTACCGCACGGTGACCCGCACCACGGGCCCGGTTGTGCTGCATTTTCACGTGCTGCACAGCTACTGGCTGAATCTGGAAGAGGTGGTGGCGTTTTGTCAGAAGGTGCAGGCCCACAAGCCCGACACCCGCTTTGTCTGGACGCTGCACGATCACTGGAGCGTAACCGGGCGCTGCGCGTTTACCGACGGTTGCGAAGGCTGGAAAGATAACTGCCAGAAGTGCCCGACGTTAAGCAACTATCCGCCGGTGAAGGTGGATCGCGCGCATCAGCTGGTGGCCGGAAAGCGTCAGCTGTTCCGCGACATGCTCTCGCTCGGCTGTACGTTTATCTCTCCAAGCCAGCACGTGGCCGATGCCTTCAACAGCCTGTACGGGGCAGGGCGCTGTCAGATTATCAACAACGGCATCGACGTGGCGACGGAAGCCATTCTTGCGGAGCTGACCCCGGTGGCGGAAACCGCAGGCAAACCGAAAATCGCTATCGTAGCGCATGACCTGCGCTACGACGGTAAAACCAACCAGCAGCTGGTGCGCGACATGATGGCGCTGGGGGACAAGATAGAGCTTCATACCTTCGGCAAGTTTTCACCGTTCGAAGGGGCCAACGTGGTGAACCACGGGTTTGAGACCGACAAGCGCAAGCTGATGAGCGCGCTGAATGAAATGGACGCGCTGGTGTTCAGCTCCCGCGTGGATAACTACCCGCTGATCCTCTGCGAAGCGCTCTCAATCGGCGTGCCGGTGATTGCCACCCACAGCGATGCGGCGCGTGAAGTGCTGGAAAAATCCGGCGGGAAAACCTTCACGGAGCAGGAGGTCCTGCCCCTGGTACAGCTGCCGAAGGCGCAGATTGCTGAGATCGTTTTTGGCACTGACCTGGAATCGTTCCGCAACCGCAGCCGCAAGGCCTACAGCGGACAACAGATGCTGGAGGAATATGTCTCGTTCTATCAGAGTCTGTAGTTATCTGCTGCTGCCGCTGATCTACCTGCTGGTCAACGTCAAAATTGCCCAGCTCGGCGAAAGCTTCCCGATAACCATCGTGACCTTCTTGCCCGTTCTGCTTCTGCTGTATGTCGATAAAATCAACCTGAAGAAGCTGATGATTGCCTTAGGGCTGGGCACGGGACTGACGCTGTTTAACTACATCTTTGGCCAGTCGCTGGATGCCAGTAAATACGTCACGTCAACCATGCTGTTTGTTTATATCGTCATTATTATCGGTATGGTCTGGAGTATTCGGTTTAAAACTATTTCTCCACACAATTATCGGAAAATCCTTAGGTTCTTTTATATTGCCGTTGCGTTAATTGTTATGCTTGCTGCCATGGAGATGGCGCAAATTATTCTAACCGGTGGCAGCAGCCTGATGGAGATAATTTCGAAATATCTCATTTACAGTAACAGCTATGTATTGAACTTCATCAAGTTTGGCGGGAAGCGTACTACAGCCCTCTATTTTGAACCGGCGTTTTTCGCTCTGGCGTTAATCTCAATTTGGCTCAGCATCAAACAGTTTGGTATCAAAACGCCTAAGACCGATGCTATGATTCTTGCAGGAATTGTTCTGTCTGGATCGTTCTCAGGGGTAATGACATTTATCCTGTTTTACCTGCTGGAGTGGGCGTTCCAGTACCTGAACAAAGATGCGATTAAGAAAAAACTGCCGCTGGCGATTATCTCTCTGACGGTATTTATGGTAGGCGTGATATTTGCCTTCCCGTACATCTCAGAACGTCTGGGTGATTTGGGAACGGAAGGATCTTCGTCCTATTATCGCATCATTGGGCCACTGGTGATGGTGGGTTATTCCTTAACCCATATTGATGGGGTAGTAAGATTCGGCTCACTTTACGAATATGTTGCATCATTCGGAATCTTTAACGGTGCGGATGTCGGTAAAACCATAGACAATGGTCTGTATCTGTTAATTATTTATTTTTCGTGGTTCGCCGTACTGTTGACCCTGTGGTATCTGTTTAAAGTTTTCAAAATGATGATTAACGCGTTTGGTGATAACCAGAACTTTCGCGTTCAGCTTTATCTGTTTACTCCGGTGTCGCTGTTTTTTACCGGGTCAATATTTAGCCCGGAATATGCTTTCTTGATTGTCTGTCCGTTTATTCTGCGCAAGGCGCTTAATATTACGAACGTATGACGAAATGAGGTGATTTATGTTTCTTAGCGTCATTACTGTCGCTTTTCGTAATTACGAAGGGGTGGTAAAAACCTGGCGCTCGCTGCGCAACCTGGCGCGCGATCCAAGCCTCACCTTTGAGTGGATTGTGGTCGACGGCGGCTCGAACGATGGCACGGCGGAGTTTCTGGAAAAACTCAACGGTGAGTTCAACTTACGCTACATCAGCGAGAAAGATAAAGGCATCTACGATGCGATGAATAAAGGCATCAACATGGCACAAGGCCGTTATGCCATCTTCCTGAATTCGGGCGACATTTTCCATGATGACGTGGCGCTGTTTGCCCGTCAGCTGGCGCGCCAGAAAGAGGATGCCATGTATATTGGCGATGCGCTGCTCGATTTTGGCGACGGACATAAAGTGTGCCGCAGCGCGAAGCCAGGCTGGTATATCTATCACAGCTTACCGGCCAGCCATCAGGCTATTTTCTTCCCGGTAAAAGGTCTGAAAAAACAGCCTTACGATTTGCAGTATAAAGTGTCTTCCGATTATGCACTGGCTGCCAGCCTGTACAAATCAGGTTACCCGTTCCGTCGAATTAAAGGGCTGGTATCTGAATTCTCAATGGGCGGCGTGTCAACGTCTAATAATCTGGAATTGTGCCAGGATGCCAAAAAAGTACAGCGTAAAATATTACGCGTGCCGGCATTCTGGGCGGAATTGTCTTATTTATTACGCGTGCGCACCACGGGTAAAACGAAAGCCTTATATAACAAAGCCTGAATATAAGGAAACGTAATGCAGGATCTGAAAGGTTTCTCCGTACCGAAAGATTTTCGGGGCGCGGGCGGTATTAAAGTGCAGCTGTGGTGGGCCGTTCAGGCCACCTTGTTTGCCTGGTCACCGCAAATACTGTACCGCTGGCGAGCATTTTTATTGCGCCTGTTTGGCGCAAAAATAGGAAAAAACGTAGTCATCCGACCTTCGGTAAAAATTACCTATCCGTGGAAATTAACGCTTGGGGATTACGCCTGGGTAGGGGATGACGCGGTGTTATATACCCTGGGCGAGATTACGATTGGCGCAAATTCGGTGGTTTCACAGAAATGTTATTTGTGCACCGGCAGTCACGATTTTATGAGTCAGCATTTTGATATTACCGCTTCGCCTATTGTGATTGGCGAAAAATGCTGGCTGGCAACGGATGTTTTTGTTGCACCGGGTGTTTCTGTTGGCGATGGCACGGTAGTCGGTGCCCGCAGCAGCGTTTTTAAATCGCTATCGGCAAATAAAGTTTGCCGTGGCAACCCCGCAGTGGTGATACGCGAACGCGTTGAAACTGATTAAATTCATAAGTAGAGGAATATAAACATGTCTAAAGTCGCTCTCATCACCGGCGTTACCGGGCAGGATGGTTCTTACCTGGCAGAGTTCCTGCTGGAAAAAGGTTATGAAGTCCACGGTATTAAACGTCGTGCGTCTTCTTTCAACACCGAACGTGTGGATCATATCTATCAGGATCCTCACGCGGCGAACCCGAAATTCCACCTGCACTACGGCGACCTGACCGATACCTCCAACCTGACCCGTATCCTGCAGGAAGTGCAGCCGGATGAAGTGTACAACCTGGGCGCGATGAGCCACGTAGCGGTCTCCTTCGAGTCCCCGGAATACACCGCTGACGTTGATGCCATGGGTACGCTGCGTCTGCTGGAAGCGATCCGCTTCCTCGGCCTTGAGAAGAAAACTCGCTTCTACCAGGCATCCACCTCTGAGCTGTACGGTCTGGTGCAGGAAATCCCACAGAAAGAGACCACGCCGTTCTACCCACGCTCTCCGTATGCGGTAGCAAAACTGTACGCCTACTGGATCACCGTGAACTACCGTGAATCCTATGGCATGTACGCCTGTAACGGCATCCTGTTCAACCACGAATCTCCACGTCGTGGCGAAACCTTCGTGACCCGCAAAATCACCCGCGCTATCGCCAACATCGCGCAGGGTCTGGAGTCTTGCCTGCACCTCGGCAACATGGATTCCCTGCGTGACTGGGGCCATGCCAAAGACTACGTGAAAATGCAGTGGATGATGCTGCAGCAGGAACAGCCAGAAGACTTCGTGATTGCGACCGGCGTGCAGTACTCCGTACGTCAGTTCGTTGAAATGGCCGCGGCACAGCTGGGCATCAAACTGCGCTTTGAAGGTACCGGCGTGGAAGAGAAAGGTATCGTTGTGTCCGTGACCGGCCACGATGCACCGGGCGTGAAGCCAGGCGACGTGATTGTGCAGGTTGACCCGCGCTACTTCCGTCCTGCTGAAGTAGAAACCCTGCTGGGTGACCCAACCAAAGCGCACGAGAAGCTGGGCTGGAAACCAGAAATCACTCTGCAGGAGATGGTTTCCGAGATGGTTGCCAAAGATCTTGAAGCAGCGAAAAAACACTCCCTGCTCAAGTCTCATGGCTACGAGGTTGCCATCGCGCTGGAGTCCTGAGAATGACAAAACAACGTATTTTTGTCGCCGGTCATCGCGGAATGGTGGGGTCCGCGATTGTGCGCCAGCTCGAGCAGCGCGGTGACGTAGAAGTGATTGTCCGCACCCGCGACGAGCTGAACCTGCTCGACAGCCGTGCGGTACAGGACTTCTTTGCTAACGAACGCATTGACCAGGTGTATCTGGCGGCGGCGAAGGTGGGCGGCATTGTTGCCAACAACACTTACCCGGCGGATTTCATCTACGAGAACATGATGATCGAGAGCAACATCATTCACGCGGCGCATCTGCACAACGTGAACAAGCTGCTGTTCCTCGGCTCATCCTGTATATACCCGAAAATGGCGAAGCAGCCGATCGCCGAAAGCGAGCTGCTGCAGGGCACGCTTGAAGCAACCAACGAGCCGTACGCGATTGCCAAGATTGCCGGGATCAAGCTGTGCGAGTCCTATAACCGTCAGTACAACCGCGACTATCGTTCGGTGATGCCGACCAACCTGTACGGACCGCACGACAATTTCCACCCGAGCAACTCACACGTGATCCCGGCGCTGCTGCGCCGCTTCCACGAGGCGACTGCCGAGAACGCACCGGACGTGGTGGTGTGGGGCAGCGGTACGCCGATGCGTGAATTCCTGCACGTGGACGACATGGCTGCCGCCAGCATTCACGTGATGGAGCTGGATCGCGAAGTGTGGCAGGAGAACACCGAGCCGATGCTGTCGCATATCAACGTCGGTACCGGCGTGGACTGCACCATTCGCGAGCTGGCGCAAACCATCGCGCAGGTGGTGGGTTACAAAGGTCGCGTGGTGTTTGACGCCACCAAGCCGGACGGTACGCCGCGCAAGCTGCTGGACGTGACCCGTCTGCATCAGCTGGGCTGGTATCACGAGGTGTCACTGGAGCAGGGACTGGCCAGTACCTACCAGTGGTTCCTGGAAAACCAGCACCGCTTCCGGGGGTAACGATGTTTTTAAGTCAGGAAGATTTTGCCACGGTAGTGCGTTCCACTCCGCTCATCTCAATTGATTTGATCGTGGAGAACGAACGCGGCGAGTTCTTGCTGGGGAAACGAACCAACCGTCCTGCACAGGGCTTCTGGTTCGTGCCCGGCGGGCGCGTGCAGAAGGATGAGACGTTGAGCGATGCGTTTGAGCGTCTCACTCTGGCGGAACTGGGCCTGCAGTTGCCGATGGCGGCGGGCCAGTTTTACGGGGTCTGGCAGCACTTCTATGACGATAACTTTTCGGGCACGGGGTTCACCACGCACTACATCGTGCTGGGGTTCCGCCTGAAGGTGAGTGAGGCAGACCTGCGTCTGCCTGATTCTCAGCATGACGACTACCGCTGGCAGACGCCAGAGGCGCTGCTGGCCAGCGACAATGTGCACGACAACAGCCGTGCCTATTTCCTGGCCGATCGTCAGTCCGGAGTGCCGGGCTTATGAAAATTTTAGTGTACGGAATCAACTACTCGCCGGAGCTAACCGGCATCGGGAAATACACCGGCGAGATGGTCGAGTGGATGGCGAGCCAGGGACATGACGTGCGGGTCATTACCGCGCCGCCGTACTACCCGGAATGGAAAGTCGGGGAGCGCTACTCAAGCTGGCGCTACCGTCGCGAAGAGGGTGCAGCGACCGTCTGGCGCTGCCCGCTGTATGTGCCTAAGCAGCCCTCGACGCTGAAACGGTTGATTCATCTCGGCAGCTTTGCCCTGAGCAGTTTCTTCCCGCTGATGGCGCAGCGCCGCTGGAAGCCGGATCGCATCATCGGCGTGGTGCCAACGCTGTTTTGCACGCCGGGCATGCGCCTGCTGGGCAAACTCTCCGGCGCGCGCACCCTGCTGCACATTCAGGATTATGAAGTTGACGCCATGCTGGGCCTGGGGATGGCAGGCAAAAGCAAGGGCGGCAAGGTGGCTAAGCTCGCCAGCGCGTTTGAGCGCAGTGGCTTACACAACGTGGATTACGTCTCAACGATTTCACGCTCGATGATGAACAAGGCGCAGGAGAAGGGCGTCCCGGCGGAAAAGGTGATCTTCTTCCCGAACTGGTCCGAAGTGGCGCGTTTTCGCGACGTGACTGAGCAAGACGCTCAGGCGCTGCGCGCGCAGCTTGGCTTGCCTGAAGATCAAAAAATCATTCTTTACTCAGGCAACATCGGCGAAAAGCAGGGGCTGGAGAGTGTGATTGAAGCGGCCCAACTGCTGAACCAACATCCGTGGACGTTTGTGATTGTCGGGCAGGGTGGTGGAAAAGCGCGGCTGGAAAAAATGGTCGGCGAACGCGGCCTGACCAACGTGAAATTTTTCCCGCTTCAGTCTTACGAGGCACTGCCTGCGCTGCTGAAGATGGGTGACTGCCATCTGGTGGTGCAAAAACGCGGTGCCGCGGATGCGGTGCTGCCGTCCAAGCTGACCAACATTCTGGCAGTGGGCGGCAACGCGGTGATTACGGCAGAAGCCGAAACAGAATTAGGCCAGCTGTGTGACAGCTATCCGGGCATTGCCGTGTGCGTGGAGCCGGAATCGGTCCCGGCGCTGGTCACCGGAATTGAGCAGGCACTTGCCATGCCAAAAGTGAACACGGTGGCACGTGAATATGCCGAACGCACGCTCGAGAAAGAGAACGTGCTGAGCCAATTTATTGCAGATATACGGGGATAAATCATGAGTCAAACCACTTTGTATCCGGTTGTGATGGCTGGTGGCTCTGGTAGCCGGTTGTGGCCGCTGTCCCGCGTGCTCTATCCAAAACAGTTCCTCTGTCTGAAAGGGGATCTCACCATGCTGCAGACGACGGTCAACCGTCTGCACGGCGTGGAGTGTGAAAGCCCGGTGGTAATTTGTAACGAACAGCACCGCTTTATTGTTGCCGAGCAGCTGCGCCAGCTGAACAAACTTACTGAAAACATCATCCTGGAGCCTGCCGGTCGTAACACCGCGCCTGCGATCGCCCTGGCGGCGCTGGCGGCAAAACGCAGCAGCCCGGACTGTGACCCGCTGATGCTGGTTCTGGCGGCAGACCACGTTATCCAACAGGAAGACGCATTCCGCGACGCGGTCCGTGCGGCCATTCCTTACGCCGAAAGCGGCAAACTGGTGACCTTCGGCATCGTGCCGGATCTGCCGGAAACCGGCTACGGCTACATCCGTCGCGGCAGCGTGGCGCCGGGTGAAGGCGACAGCGTGGCGTTTGACGTGGCGCAGTTTGTCGAAAAACCGAATCTGGAAACCGCGCAGGCCTACGTTGCCAGCGGTGAGTATTACTGGAACAGCGGGATGTTCCTGTTCCGCGCCGGACGCTATCTGGAAGAGCTGCGCAAATACCGCCCGGATATTCTGAACGCCTGCGAGAAAGCGATGGCGGTGGTGGACCCGGATCTCGACTTCATCCGCGTGGATGAAGAGGCGTTCCTCGCCTGCCCGGAAGAGTCCATTGACTACGCGGTGATGGAGCGCACGGCAGATGCCGTTGTGGTGCCGATGGATGCGGGCTGGAGCGATGTGGGCTCCTGGTCCTCCCTGTGGGAGATCAGCGCCCATACCCCGGAGGGTAACGTCCATCACGGCGATGTCATTAGCCACAAAACGGAAAATAGCTACGTCTACGCCGAGTCCGGCCTGGTCACCACGGTCGGGGTGAAAGATCTGGTGGTTGTCCAGACCAAAGACGCCGTGCTGATTGCCGACCGTAACGCCGTGCAGGACGTTAAAAAAGTGGTGGAGAAAATTAAGGCGGATGGTCGCCACGAGCACCATATTCACCGCGAAGTGTACCGTCCGTGGGGGAAATATGACTCCATTGATTCCGGTGACCGCTATCAGGTGAAACGCATCACCGTGAAGCCGGGCGAGGGGCTGTCGGTACAGATGCACCATCACCGCGCCGAGCACTGGGTGGTGGTGGCGGGTACCGCCAAAGTCACTATCGACGGTGAAGTCAAACTGCTGGGTGAAAACGAGTCCATTTATATTCCGCTGGGGGCGACGCACTGTCTGGAGAACCCGGGGAAAATTCCTCTCGACTTAATTGAGGTGCGTTCCGGCTCGTATCTGGAAGAGGACGATATCGTGCGCTTCCAGGACCGCTACGGGCGGGTGTAGCACTCTGCATTATGCCCGGTGGCGCTGCGCTTACCGGGCCTACGAATGACAAAAAAATTAATTTGGCCATTTAGTGGTCAGGGCCGACTGTTGCCTGAAAAAGGGGTCATCATGGAAAAATTAACCTGTTTTAAAGCCTACGATATTCGCGGCAAGCTGGGCGAAGAGCTGAATGAAGACATTGCGTGGCGCATTGGCCGCGCGTACGGCGAATACTTAAAACCGCAGACCATCGTGCTGGGCGGCGACGTGCGCCTGACCAGCGAATCCCTGAAGCTGGCCCTGGCGAAAGGGCTGCAGGACGCGGGCGTGGACGTGCTGGACATCGGTCTTTCCGGCACCGAAGAGATTTACTTTGCCACCTTCCACCTGGGCGTGGACGGCGGTATCGAAGTGACGGCCAGCCACAACCCGATGGACTATAACGGCATGAAGCTGGTGCGCAAGGGCGCACGCCCTATCAGCGGCGACACCGGCCTGCGCGACGTGCAGCGTCTGGCGGAAGCCAACGATTTCCCGCCGGTGAATGAGGCTAAGCGCGGCAGCTACAAAAAAATCAACCTGCAGAAAGAGTACATCGACCACCTGCTGGGCTACATCAACGTGGCGAACCTCAAGCCGCTGAAGCTGGTGATCAACTCCGGTAACGGCGCGGCCGGCCCGGTTGTCGATGCCCTTGAAGCGCGCTTTAAGGCGCTGAACGTGCCGGTGACCTTCGTCAAAGTGCACAACACCCCGGACGGCAACTTCCCGAACGGTATTCCTAACCCGCTGCTGCCGGAGTGCCGCGACGACACCCGCAACGCGGTGATTGAGCACGGTGCGGACATGGGTATCGCCTTTGACGGTGACTTCGACCGCTGCTTCCTGTTCGACGAGAAAGGGCAGTTCATCGAGGGCTACTACATTGTCGGCCTGCTGGCGGAAGCGTTCCTTGAGAAAAACCCGGGCGCGAAAATCATTCATGACCCGCGTCTGTCATGGAACACCGTCGACGTGGTGTCCGCGGCAGGCGGCACGCCGGTGATGTCCAAAACCGGCCACGCCTTCATCAAAGAGCGCATGCGCGAAGAAGACGCCATTTACGGCGGCGAGATGAGCGCCCACCACTACTTCCGTGATTTTGCCTACTGCGACAGCGGGATGATCCCGTGGCTGCTGGTCACCGAGCTGCTGTGCCTGAAGGGGCAGACGCTGGGCGAGCTGGTGCGTGACCGCATGGCGGCGTTCCCGGCGAGCGGGGAGATCAACAGCAAGCTGGCGCAGCCGGCCGAGGCCATTGCCCGCGTGGAGCAGCATTTTGCGCTTCACGCGCTGGAAATTGACCGTACGGACGGCATCAGCATGGCGTTCCCGCAGTGGCGCTTTAACCTGCGCTCGTCCAACACCGAGCCGGTGGTGCGCCTGAACGTGGAGTCCCGTGCTGACACCGCGCTGATGGAAGCCCGAACGAAGGACATTCTGGCGCTGTTGAATCAGTAATAATTGCCCCTCCCGGTGGGAGGGGGAACCGAATACAGGAACAACGATGACGAATCTAAAAAAACGCGAACGAGCGAGAACGAATGCATCGTTAATCTCTATGGTGCAGCGTTTTTCTGATATCACCATCATGGTCGGTGGATTGTGGGCGGTGTGTCGGATCAGCGGGCTGCCGTTCTTATATATGCATCTGCTGATGGCCCTGATTGCGCTGGTCGTGTTTCAAATGATCGGCGGAATGACCGATTTCTACCGCTCGTGGCGCGGCGTCAAAATGACTACCGAACTGATGCTGCTGCTGCAGAACTGGACCCTTAGCCTGATCTTCAGCGCAGGCCTGGTGGCGTTCAGCCATGATTTTGACAATCGCCTCGTCACCTATCTCTGCTGGTATCTGTTAACCAGCGTCGGCATGGTGGTGTGCCGCTCCCTGATCCGCTTTGGTGCGGGCTGGCTGCGTAACCGGGGTTATAACCGTCGCTTCGTTGCCGTGGCGGGCGATCTGCCGGTCGGGAAGGTGCTGCTCGACAGCTTCCGCAAAGAGCCATGGTTAGGGTTTGAAGTGGTGGGGATTTATCACGACGCGAAGCCGGGCGGCGTGCCTGCGGACTGGGCGGGTAATTACGACCAGCTTATTGAAGACGCGAAAGCCGGCAAAATTCACAACGTCTACATTGCCATGCAGATGAGAGACGAATCCCGCATTAAGCAACTGATGCGCGAGCTGGCGGACACCACCTGCTCCGTGATCCTGATCCCGGACGTGTTTACCTTCAACATCCTTCACTCCCGTATTGAAGAGGTGAACGGCGTGCCGGTGGTACCGCTATACGACACGCCGCTGTCGGGCATTAACCGCGTGCTGAAGCGCGTGGAAGATATCGTGCTCTCTTCACTGATCCTGCTGCTGATTTCGCCTGTTCTGTGCTGCATTGCGCTGGCGGTGAAGCTGAGCTCTCCCGGCCCGGTTATCTTCCGCCAGACCCGCTACGGTATGGACGGTAAGCCGATTATGGTGTGGAAATTCCGCTCCATGAAGGTGATGGAAAACGACAAGGTGGTGACCCAGGCAACGCAGAACGATCCGCGCGTCACCCGCGTGGGGAACTTCCTGCGCCGCACCTCGCTGGATGAACTGCCGCAGTTTATCAACGTCTTTACCGGCGGCATGTCGATTGTTGGCCCGCGTCCGCACGCGGTGGCGCACAACGAGCAGTATCGCTCGCTGATTGAGGGCTACATGCTGCGCCATAAGGTGAAGCCGGGCATCACCGGTTGGGCGCAGATCAACGGCTGGCGCGGCGAAACCGACACGCTGGAAAAAATGGAAAAACGTATCGAATTCGATCTGGAGTACATCCGTGAATGGAGTATCTGGTTCGATATCAAGATTGTTTTTCTGACCATCTTCAAAGGTTTCGTGAACAAAGCGGCGTACTAAGATGAGCTTACGTGAAAAAACCATCAGCGGGGCGAAGTGGTCAGCGATGGCGACCATCGTAATCATTGGCCTCGGTCTGGTGCAGATGACCGTGCTGGCGCGCATTATTGATAATCACCAGTTCGGCCTGCTGACCGTCTCGCTGGTGATTATCGCGCTGGCCGATACGCTGTCTGATTTTGGTATCGCCAACTCGATTATCCAGCGCAAAGAGATTAGCCATCTGGAGCTGACCACGCTCTACTGGCTGAACGTGGGGCTGGGGATTTTCGTGTTTGTGCTGGTGTTTCTGCTGAGCGATACCATCGCCAGCGTGCTGCACAACCCGGATCTCGCTCCGCTGATGCGCACGCTGTCGTTTGCTTTCGTGGTGATCCCGCACGGACAGCAGTTCCGCGCGCTGATGCAGAAAGAGCTGGAGTTCAACAAGATCGGCATGATTGAGACCAGCGCCGTTCTGGCGGGCTTTACCTTCACCGTGGTGAGCGCCCATTTCTGGCCGCTGGCGATGACCGCTATTCTGGGATACCTGGTTAACTCTGCCGTCCGTACGCTGCTGTTCGGCTACTTTGGCCGCAAGATCTACCGTCCGGGGCTGCATTTCTCGCTGGCGTCCGTCTCGTCCAACCTGCGCTTTGGCGCGTGGCTGACGGCGGACAGCATCATCAACTATGTGAATACCAACCTGTCGACGCTGGTGCTGGCGCGTATTCTTGGCGCGAGCGTGGCGGGGGGCTACAACCTGGCCTACAACGTCGCGGTGGTGCCGCCGATGAAGCTGAACCCGATTATCACCCGCGTCCTGTTCCCGGCGTTTGCCAAGATTCAGGACGACACCGAGAAGCTGCGCGTCAACTTCTACAAGCTGCTTTCCGTGGTGGGGATTATTAACTTCCCGGTGCTGCTGGGGCTGATGGTGGTGTCCAGCAACTTCGTGCCGCTGGTGTTTGGTGAAAAGTGGAACGGCATCATTCCGATCCTGCAGCTGCTGTGCGTGGTAGGGCTGCTGCGCTCCGTGGGGAATCCAATTGGGTCCCTGCTGATGGCAAAAGCGCGCGTGGACATCAGCTTTAAGTTCAATGTGTTCAAAACCTTCCTGTTTATTCCGGCGATTATCGTCGGCGGGCATATGGCGGGCGCCATCGGCGTGACGCTGGGCTTCCTGCTGGTGCAGATCGTCAATACCGTTCTGAGCTACTTCATCATGATCAAGCCGGTGCTGGGTTCCAGCTACCGTCAGTACATCCTGAGCCTGTGGCTGCCGTTCTATCTCTCATTGCCAACCCTGGCGGTGAGCTACGGCCTGGGCATCATCCTCAGCGGCCACTTGCCGCTGGCCGCGCTGCTGGCGGTGCAGGTTGCCGCGGGAGTGCTGGCCTTCGTCGTGATGATCGTACTTTCTCGCAATGCGCTGGTGGTAGAGATGAAGCGCCAGTTTTGCCGTAACGAAAAAATGAAAACGCTGCTTCGCGCAGGCTAGTTATTTAAGAGGCCATTATGAAATTATTAATTCTTGGCAACCATACCTGCGGCAACCGTGGCGACAGCGCCATCCTGCGCGGTTTACTGGATGCAATTAACACCCTTAAGCCTGAGACCGAAGTGGACGTGATGAGCCGTTATCCGGTCAGCTCATCCTGGTTACTGAACCGCCCGGTGATGGGCGACCCGCTCTACAGCCAGATGAAACAGCATAACAACGCCGCGGGAGTGATGGGCCGCGTGAAGAAAGTGCTGCGTCGTCGCTATCAGCACCAGGTGCTGCTTTCCCGTGTGACCGATACCGGCAAGCTGCGCAACATCGCTATCGCGCAGGGCTTTACCGACTTTGTTCGCCTGCTGTCCGGCTATGACGCCATTATCCAGGTCGGCGGCTCGTTCTTCGTCGATCTCTACGGCGTGCCGCAGTTTGAGCATGCGCTGTGCACGTTCATGGCGAAAAAGCCGCTGTTTATGATCGGCCACAGCGTGGGGCCTTTCCAGGATCCGCAGTTTAACCAGCTGGCGAACTATGTGTTTGGCCACTGCGATGCGCTGATCCTGCGCGAGTCGGTCAGCCTCGACATGATGAAGCGCAGCGAAATTGACACCTCAAAAGTTGAGCACGGCGTGGATACCGCCTGGCTGGTGGATCATCAGGACGACAGCTTCCAGGCGAGCTACGCGGTGCAGCACTGGCTCGACGTGGCGGCGAAACAGAAAACCGTCGCAATAACCCTGCGCGAGCTGGCGCCCTTTGATAAACGTTTAGGCACGACGCAGGCGGCGTATGAGAAAGCCTTCGCCGACGTGGTAAACCGCGTGCTGGACAGCGGTTACCAGGTGCTGGCGCTCTCAACCTGCACCGGTATCGACAGTTACAACAAAGACGACCGTATGGTGGCGCTGAACCTGCGCAATCTTGTGAACGATCCGTCCCGCTATCACGTGGTGATGGATGAACTGAACGACCTGGAGATGGGCAAGCTGCTCTCCGCCTGCGACCTGACGGTGGGCACCCGTCTGCACTCCGCCATTATCTCCATGAACTTCGGCACGCCGGCCATTGCCATTAACTATGAGCACAAGTCCGCCGGGATTATGCAGCAGCTCGGTATGCCGGAAATGGCGGTGGATATTCGTCATCTGCTGGACGGATCGCTCGGGGCGATGGTGGGGGACACGCTCGGCCAACTGCCTGCTATCAATGAACGTCTGGCGGTGGCGGTGAAAGCCGAGCGCGAGAAGGGCATTGGGATGGTGAAATCGGTACTCGATCGCGTACGGGAGGGGAAATGAAGGTTGGTTTCTTCTTACTGAAATTTCCGCTGTCGTCCGAAACCTTTGTTCTGAACCAAATCACCGCGTTTATCGATATGGGATATGACGTGGAGATTATCGCCCTGCAAAAGGGCGATACCCAAAACACCCATGCGGCGTATACCCAGTATGGGCTGGAGGCGAAAACCCGCTGGCTGCAGGATGAGCCGTCCGGGAAGCTGAGCAAGCTGCGCCACCGGGCCAGCCTGACCTTACGCGGGATCCACCGCGCGTCGACGTGGCGGGCGCTGAATGTTTCCCGCTATGGGGCTGAGTCACGCAATCTGATCCTGTCGGCCATCTGCGGGCAAACGGCGCAGCCGTATCGTGCCGACGTGTTTATTGCCCACTTTGGCCCGGCGGGCGTCACCGCCGCGAAGCTGCGTGAACTGGGGGTGATTGACGGTAAAATTGCGACCATCTTCCACGGTATCGACATCTCCAGCCGTGAAGTGCTGAACCACTACACCCCGGAGTATCAGCAGCTTTTCCGACGCGGCGACATGATGCTGCCGATCAGCGACCTGTGGGCCGGACGGCTGAAAAACATGGGCTGTCCGGGAGAGAAAATTGCCGTTTCGCGTATGGGCGTGGATTTAACGCGCTTCACGCGTCGTCCTGTAAAGGTGCCGGGAACACCGCTGCAGATCATCTCCGTCGCGCGTCTGACCGAGAAGAAAGGGCTGCATGTGGCGATTGAAGCCTGCCGCCAGCTGAAAGCGCGCGGGGTGGATTTCCACTACCGCATTCTCGGGATTGGGCCGTGGGAGCGTCGTCTGCGCACGCTTATCGAACAGTATCAGCTGGAAGATGTCGTAGAGATGCCCGGCTTCAAGCCGAGCCACGAGGTCAAGGCCATGCTCGACGAGGCGGATGTGTTTCTGCTGCCCTCGGTGACGGGCGCCGATGGCGATATGGAAGGCATTCCGGTGGCGCTGATGGAGGCGATGGCCGTAGGTATTCCTGTGGTATCGACCCTGCACAGCGGGATCCCGGAGCTGATTAAGTCTGACCATTCCGGCTGGCTGGTGCCGGAGAATAACGCGATAGCCCTTGCGGACCGATTAGCTGCCTTCAGCGACATCGACCAGCAGACGCTGGAGCCCGTGCTTCATAATGCACGGCAAAAAGTTGAAACCGAATTTAACCAGCAGGTGATTAATCGCCAGTTAGCGAGCCTGCTGCAAACGTTGTAACGCCGAGGATGTATGCTGAAAAAGATTACCCGACGCACATTTGTCTCTTCTCTGTCCGTTCTGGCGGCCACGCCGCTGCTGTCGTCACGCATTGCGCGGGCGGCAACCGGAAGAACGGTCTCTGTTAATCAGTACAATAACAACGACTGGATCGCCGCCTTTAAGCAGGCATTTACTGATGGCGACACGGTTGTGGTCCCTGCCGGGCTCACCTGCGAAAACATCAACACGGGTATTTTCATTCCCGACGGTAAAACGCTGCTGATCCGCGGGGCGTTAACCGGTAACGGGCGCGGCCGCTTTGTTCTGCAGGAAGGCAGCAAAGTGATAGGTGAAGGTGCGGGCCGCACGGAGAACATTACGCTCGACGTTCGCGGCTCTGACTGCGTTATCAAAGGGCTGGCCATGAGCGGGTTTGGCCCGGTGACGCAGATCTACATCGGCGGCAAGAAACCCAGCGTGATGCGCAATTTGCTGATTGATAACATCAGCGTGAGTCAGGCCAACTACGCCATCCTGCGTCAGGGTTTCCATAACCAGGTGGACGGAGCGCGCATCACCAACAGCAAATTTAGTCACCTGCAGGGCGATGCGATCGAGTGGAACGTCGCCATCAACGATCGCAATATCCTGATCTCCGATCATGTCATCGACAACATCAACTGCACCAACGGCAAGATCAACTGGGGCATCGGCATTGGCCTCGCCGGCAGCACCTACGATAATGACTATCCGGAGAAGCAAACCGTCAAGAACTTCGTGGTGGCCAACATTACCGGCAGCAACTGTCGCCAACTGGTGCACGTGGAAAACGGCAAACACTTTGTTATCCGCAATATTAAGGCCAAAAATATTACTCCCGACTTCAGTAAAAAGGCGGGAATAGACAACGCCACGGTGGCCATTTATGGCTGTGATAATTTCATTATTGATAATGTCGATATGGTGAACAGTGCCGGAATGTTAATTGGCTATGGGGTGATAAAAGGCGATTATTTGTCCATCCCGCAGAACTTCAAGCTCAACAATATTCACCTCGATAACCGCCAGCTTGCCTATAAATTGCGAGGAATACAGATTTCATCCGGTAACGCGACCTCGTTTGTGGCGATAACCAACGTGGATATGCAGCGTGCTACGCTTGAATTACACAACAAGCCGCAACATCTTTTTTTACGCAACATCAATGTGATGCAGGAAGCTGCTGTGGGGCCCGCCCTGAAGATCAACTTCGACCTGCGCAAGGATGTGCGGGGTAAATTTATGGCGAAAGACGAGACGCTGCTGTCGCTGGCGAACATAAAAGCCGTTAATGAGAAGGGGCAAAGCTCGGTGGATATTGACCGCGTCGACCAGCAGGTGGTGAATGTGGAAAGGCTGAACTTTGTGCTTCCTTCCTTCAGGAAGTAAGTCTTGACATCATATCTCATTGAGTGCGCGGTAACCCCTAAAATTTGTTACTGAACTCAGCGATTTTAGGGGTTATAATCCGTGCCACATTTTCGTCAGTTCTGTCTTATCATTAGCGATACCTCAGGGAATGCAGAGATTACCGGAGGTTTGCCAAACACAAATGCACTGAGTGGTTTATGAACGATAAAGTTTTGTTTATTGGCGCGTCCGGCTTCGTTGGGACTCGTTTGATCGAGATTTCAAAGGCTGAGTTTGATGTCACCAACTTCGACAAACAGCAAAGCCATTTCTACCCTGAGATTACTGTTTCCGGAGATGTACGCAATCAGGAGCAACTCGATCAGGCTCTTGCCGGTTTCGACACGGTGGTATTGCTCGCCGCCGAGCATCGTGATGATGTCAGCCCAACGTCGCTCTACTATGATGTAAACGTTCAGGGTACACGTAATGTACTGGCAGCGATGGAAAAAAATAATGTTAAGAACATTATTTTTACCAGCTCAGTTGCTGTTTATGGTCTCAATAAAGTCAATCCTGACGAATCTCACCCGCACGATCCTTTTAACCACTATGGTAAAAGTAAGTGGCAGGCGGAAGAGGTGCTGCGTGAATGGTTCAACAAAGCTCCAGAAGAGCGATCTCTGACAATTGTTCGTCCAACGGTCATTTTTGGTGAACGCAATCGTGGCAATGTCTTCAATCTTCTTAAGCAAATTGCGGGTGGCAAATTCGCAATGGTGGGGGCCGGAACTAACTACAAGTCTATGGCTTATGTCGGCAATATTGTGGAGTTTATCAAATTCCGATTGAGCAACGTCAAACCTGGCTACGACGTATACAATTATGTCGATAAGCCCGATCTGAATATGAATCAGCTGGTTGCTGAGGTGGAAAAGAGCCTTAGCAAAAAAATCCCATCAGTTCATCTCCCTTATCCTTTAGGTATGCTTGGTGGCTTTTGCTTTGATATTCTTAGCAAAGTGACTGGTAAGAAGTATGCGATCAGTTCCGTTCGTGTCAAAAAATTCTGTGCCACCACTCAATTTGATGCCACGAAAGTACACACATCAGGTTTTAAAGCGCCTTATACCTTATCTCAAGGGCTGGACCGTACGTTGAAGTATGAGTTCGTTCATGAGAAGAAAGATGACATCACGTTCGTTTCTGAATAGCGGCTGCTGATCTGGGATTTGTCGGAAACAGACTCTACGGCTTCTTTATTGATAGGGTTTTTGACGATTCTGGGTCACACTTATAGCGTAATGAACTTAAGTAATCAGCGTTCTGAACTAAACGTGATTTGCATTCGACGCAGTAGACTTTCTTTATCAGGCATTTTTCCTGACACGGTTTATACTTCGTCAACCATTTTAAGGTGGAAGAGATAATGATCAATTTGAAAGCAGTCATTCCGGTAGCAGGTCTGGGCATGCATATGCTGCCAGCCACAAAAGCCATTCCAAAAGAGATGCTGCCGATCGTCGATAAGCCAATGATTCAGTACATTGTCGACGAGATTGTTGCTGCAGGGATCAAAGAAATCGTCCTGGTTACCCACTCGTCCAAGAACGCGGTTGAAAACCACTTCGACACCTCTTACGAACTCGAAGCGTTGCTGGAGCAGCGAGTCAAACGCCAGCTGCTGGCGGAAGTTCAGTCTATTTGTCCTCCAGGCGTGACCATTATGAACGTGCGCCAGGCGCAGCCGCTGGGTCTCGGCCACTCGATTTTGTGTGCCCGTCCAGTAGTGGGCGATAACCCGTTCATCGTTGTGCTGCCGGACATCATCATTGATAACGCTTCTGCCGATCCGCTACGTTACAACCTGGCGGCAATGGTGGCACGTTTCAATGAAACAGGGCGTAGCCAGGTCCTGGCTAAACGCATGAAAGGCGATCTCTCTGAGTACTCCGTAATTCAGACGAAAGAAGCGCTTGAGACGGAAGGGCAGGTGAGCCGCATCGTCGAGTTCATTGAAAAACCGGATCAGCCACAGACGCTTGATTCGGACCTGATGGCGGTTGGCCGTTATGTTCTGAACGCAGATATATGGGCGGAACTTGAAAAAACCGAGCCAGGCGCCTGGGACCGCATCCAACTGACCGACGCGATTGCTGAGTTAGCGAAGAAGCAGTCCGTGGACGCCATGCTGATGACCGGCGATAGCTATGACTGCGGTAAGAAAATGGGGTATATGCAGGCGTTTGTAAATTATGGGCTGCGTAACCTGAAAGAAGGGGCGAAGTTCAGAAGCCGTATTGAAAAGTTGCTGGCTAATAACGACTGATATTCCTGCCACGGCTTGAACCAGCGGCAGTCATCATTAAGGTGTGTTGAAGCATATCCATAATGATGACTGCCGTTTTTCGTTATTAATACTAATGATAACATTGAGTTATCTGATTCAAGCCTGAGCAGGTTTGTAGCGATTTGTGCTTGTTTCTAAGGTCGTTTAGGACGACAATTAACGCCAGTTTTTGTCTGTATCCAGACAAGAAAAATCATTTAATCAAACACCGCTCAGTACACTGGTAGCTGTTAAGCCAGGGGCGGTAGCGTGCTCAATTTCTGAAACCGTTTCTAAATGGTCAGGTTTCAGAGCGTCAGTATCCAGACATTTCCAACAGACGGAACAGATAACGTGAAAATTCTTGTGACGGGCGGTGCCGGCTTTATCGGCTCAGCAGTTGTACGACATATTATTAAAAATACCCAGGACGACGTCGTCAATGTGGATAAGCTGACCTATGCCGGTAATCTTGAGTCGCTTAGTGAAGTCAGCGAAAGCGACCGCTATGCCTTTGAACATGCAGATATTTGCGACAAAGACGCTATGGATCGCATTTTCGCAAAACACAAGCCTGATGCGGTGATGCACCTGGCAGCTGAAAGTCACGTCGATCGTTCAATTACCGGCCCGGCTGCGTTTATCGAAACCAATATCGTCGGCACCTATGTGCTTCTGGAAGCCGCTCGAGCGTACTGGTCTACGTTGGATGAGCAGGCGAAGAAAACGTTTCGTTTCCATCACATCTCTACCGACGAAGTGTATGGTGATTTACCGCATCCTGATGAACATCCGGAATCAACTGAGCTGCCACTCTTCACAGAAACCACCGCGTATGCACCAAGCAGCCCGTATTCAGCGTCGAAAGCCTCCAGTGACCATCTCGTGCGTGCCTGGCTTCGTACCTACGGTTTCCCGACTATCGTCACCAACTGTTCGAATAACTACGGCCCGTACCATTTCCCGGAAAAACTGATCCCGTTGGTTATTCTGAATGCGCTGGAAGGTAAAGCTCTGCCAATTTACGGTAAAGGCGATCAAATCCGTGACTGGCTGTATGTAGAAGATCATGCGCGTGCACTCTACACCGTTGTCACTCAAGGGAAACCGGGTGAAACATACAACATTGGCGGCCATAACGAGAAGCAGAACCTGGACGTGGTCCATACGATTTGCGATCTGTTGGATGAAATTGTACCTAAAGGGACATCTTACCGCAGTCAGATCCGTTATGTAGCTGATCGCCCAGGCCATGACAGAAGATATGCAATCGATGCGCACAAAATAGCTGAAGAATTAGGCTGGAAACCACAAGAGACTTTTTACAGTGGCATTCGTAAAACGGTTGAATGGTATCTCAATAATCAAGGGTGGATCAATAATGTGAAAAGTGGTGCTTACACATCTTGGTTATCAAAACAATATGGAGATAATGAATGAAGGGTATAATTCTCGCTGGTGGCTCTGGTACCAGGCTGTATCCTGTAACTTTGGGAGTATCTAAACAACTTCTTCCCGTTTATGATAAACCAATGATTTATTATCCCTTGTCCGTTTTAATGCTGGCAGGTATCAAAGATATACTTATAATAACAACACCTGAAGATCAGAGCGGTTTTGTAAGACTTTTGGGGGATGGCAGTCAATTTGGTATTAATTTGAGTTACGCTATTCAACCAAATCCTGATGGTTTGGCACAGGCCTTCATTATAGGTGAGAATTTTATTGGGCAAGAGCCAGTCTGTTTAGTATTAGGCGATAATATTTTCTTCGGACAAGGATTCACACCTAAATTACAGCTGGCGAGTAGTAGAATAAGTGGGGCAACAGTCTTCGGCTACCAAGTCATGGATCCACAGCGGTTCGGTGTGGTTGAATTTAATAGTGATTTCAAGGCAATAAGTATAGAGGAAAAACCAGCTCAGCCTAAGTCTAATTGGGCGGTGACGGGACTCTATTTTTATGACAATAACGTCATTGATATTGCAAAAAATATAAAACCGTCGGCAAGAGGCGAGTTAGAAATAACAACAGTCAATGAAATTTACCTTAACAATAATAATTTAAATGTCGAATTGTTAGGTCGCGGTTTTGCATGGCTTGATACCGGCACCCATGATAGTTTAATTGAGGCCGGAAGTTTTGTCGAAACAGTTCAAAAACGTCAGGGTATGATGGTAGCTTGTCCAGAAGAGATTGCCTGGCGAAATGGATGGTTAAATGATGAGACCCTTACGGCTATTGGTTCTAAATTAGCAAAAAACCATTATGGACAGTATTTATTAAAATTAGTAAAAGGGCATTAAAATACAATGAATTTGATTCAGCTAAACAAAAAAGGTGATGACAGGGGTGCATTGGTAGTTATTGAGCAAGAAAAAGACATACCGCTTGATATCAAGCGGGTCTACTACATGTTTGATACGACACCAGGCGTCAGAAGAGGCTTTCATGCCCATAAAAAACTAACGCAAATAGCTGTTCCTGTTAAGGGATCTTGTAAGTTCTTGCTTGATGATGGAAAACAAGTTGAGCATGTGCTTTTGGATTCACCGACGGTTGGATTAATAATCGAACCCATGGTTTGGCATGAAATGTATGATTTCAGCGACGATTGTGTCTTAATGGTTCTGGCCGATGATTATTATGATGAAAGTGATTATATTCGAGACTATGCTTCTTTCAAAGCGATCACTGACCTCAAAAATTAAAACGACTAGGGTTAGTGAAAAGCCAACATTAAAAAAATTTACTTTTTGATATACAGTACAAATTATAGGGTGTGTTATTAAATGATTAAATTTCTTGATCTTCAAAAAATAAATCAGGTTTATCATGCGGAGTTAATGAGTGCATTCGAATCTGTGTTAGATTCGGGATGGTATGTAATGGGAAATCATCTCCAAAAGTTTGAGTCTGAATTTGCTAATTACTGTGGTGTTAAACACTGTATTGGTGTAGCGAACGGCTTAGAAGCCCTGGTGTTGGTTTTACGCGCCTGGAAAGAAATGGGTAAATTGCAAGAAGGTGACGAGGTTATCGTACCATCTAATACATATATTGCTTCTATTCTTGCAATATCTGAAAATAATTTAACTCCAATACTTGTAGAACCTGATGTAAATACTTTTAACTTATCTCTAGAAAATATAAAAGCAGCTGTTACGACAAAAACAAAAGTGATCCTTCCTGTTCATCTTTACGGTCAGATTTCACCGATGAAAGAAATACAGGAATATGCTGCTGCAAACAATATATTAGTTCTTGAGGATTGTGCGCAATCACAAGGAGCTGAGCAGTTTAAAATCAAGGCAGGCAGTTGGGGGGATGCAGGTGCGTTTAGTTTCTACCCGGGGAAAAATTTAGGTGCTCTGGGTGATGCTGGTGCGATCACAACGAGTGATGATGGCTTAGCAGATACACTAAAAGCTCTTCGTAATTATGGCTCACATGTAAAATATCAAAATCTCTATAAAGGGGTAAATAGTCGACTGGATGAATTACAGGCAGCGCTTTTAAGCGTCAAATTACCAAATTTAGATAATGAAAATAAACGCAGAAGAGATATAGCTAAGAAATATCAAGAGAATATTATTAACGAAAATATTACTCTTCCAGTTCATCCTGACAATGATGTTTCACACGTATGGCATTTATATGTTATTAAAACAGTAAATAGGGATAGTCTTGTTAACTATTTGAATGATCAGGGAATACAAACCCTTGTACACTATCCGATACCTCCTCATCATCAAAAGGCTTACTCAGAAATTTCAGATTTATCCTTACCTGTCTCAGAAATGTTGCATAATTCCGTACTCTCTTTGCCAATTTCGCCAGTTATGACCGATGATGAGGTCGACTTTGTCATTCAAAAAATAAATGGATGGCAAATTTGAATTTTGCAAAAGTAACTATTTTTAGCGGAATATTGACACTTCTGCGACTATTATGCGGTTTCGCGATATCAAAAGTTGTTGCAATATATACAGGTCCAGTGGGGATTGCGGGATTAGGGCAATTACAAAATCTGGTGACGTTCATAAATGGTTTTGTATCCTCGCAGGTTTCTCAGGGGATAAACAGATATTCCGCAGAAAATAAAAATGATTATGAAAGTGCAAAATACTACTGGAGAGCTGCCTTAAAGCTCTCTGTAGTAGCATGCCTGTTTATCATTTGCCTGGGGTGCATTCTATCAAGTAATATATCAATGCTTTTATTTTCAACGAAAGCTTATTATTGGATAGTCATACTTGCTTTGATTGTTGTACCGCTAAATGTTATAAATAATATATTCTTGGGTGTGCTCAATGGTCTTGGAGACCATTATAGGTTTTTTGTTGCTAATGGATGTGCTGTTGTTTTTTCTGCCATCTCTATGATGTTATTGGTATATCTTTTTGGGTTAAAGGGAGCATTGATTGCTGCGGCATTGAATAATGCAATTGCAGGCCTATGGCTTGTATTTGTAGTCATGAAATGCGATTGGTTCAAATATCATTTCTGGGTTGGTAAAACCACCTCGTCTCATATATCTGAAATGAGAAATTATTTTTTCATGGGCATAATTGGCGCACTGACCGGCCCTGTATCTCTCATTCTAGTGAGGACTATTTTAACCAAAGATTTTTCAGCAGAATATGCTGGCTATTGGCAGTCTGTATCGAAGTTATCTGAAGCTTACCTGGCAGTCCTGACAACCGCACTAACTGTATATTATTTCCCCAAAACAGCAGCCGCCAAGACAGTTAAAGAACATATTTCTGTTTTAAAAACAGGCAGTCTCATTGTTATTCCCTTTGCCTGCATGTTTGCTATGAGTATATTTTGGGGTAAAGAATATATATTGAAGATATTATTCAGTTCGGAATTTATTGCAGCAAAACAATTGTTCTTATTTCAGAATTTGGGTGATGTTTTCAGAATAACAAGTTGGTTATTTGCAACAGTGTTATTAGCTAAGGGATATTTTAAGATTAATGCTATACTGGAGATCACATTTTCAATCTTATTTCCCTTATTAACGTGGGGGTTAACAAAGTATTTCTCATTTACTGGGGTAAGCATTGCATACTGTATAACCTATTTAGGTTATTTAATAGTTTCTATACTTATATATATTGCTCATATTAAGAGGCTACAAAAGGTTAGTGATATAGCATGAGTCAAGAATATCCATATAAATGTTCAGTCATAACACCAGTATATAATGAAGAGCGAAATATTAATGCTTTTCTAAACATGCTGTGTGAAATATATGACCCTCAAATACAGTTCGTACTCATTGATGATGGTTCTACTGATAAAACATTTGAGATCATCTCTAATGACTCTTTTATACGTAATAATAAAAATATCAGGGTTATTAGCAAAAAAAATGGAGGTGCTGCAGAGGCGCGCCTTGTAGGGATTAATAACTCCGAAAGTAATTTTATTGTTTTTTGTGATTGCGATGACAAACTTGATCAATTTTCTATAAAAAAAGCATTGGCCGAATTTGAGAACAATAAAGAAATTGATCTGGCTTTATTTGATTATTATGTGTGTTCTACTCAAAAGGAGCCCACACGTTTTAACTACACAATTCAAAATTGGCCGATTTCTGGATATACTGCATTCGAGAATACAATTTCGTTATGGGGTATTCATGCGTTTGGTATATATCGGAAAGAGACGATTCTGGCTGGCTATAATGCAATCAAAAATATTGCTGGAGGTTTAGCTAATAATGTCAATGATGATGAGTTAATAGCTCGGATGGCTATGTTAAATGCCCGAAAAATTACTCTATCTGAAGGGAAGTATTATTATGCAGAAAACACACTTTCAACAACCAGAAGAGTTAATAGAAATTTGTTTAAAATGGCATTTACAGCTCAACGATTAGCAGACATCATCACCGATACTCCATCATTAAGCTTGTTAATTCCTGCCGTTCATTTGTATATGATCAGAGTTGCTACTAATTTAACAATAAAAAGGTCCCTCTGGCGAAAAAAAATAAATAATAAAAGTGAATGGGACCTGGCGGTTTCCAGTTTAATTCAGAAAGTTAAGCTTAAAAATATAATAGAAATTACTAAGCATAATAAAAAATTACTAACTTGGTCTCTCTTCAAGTTTATGGTACTTAAGGCTATATATGGATTTCGAAATGTTAAACCATGAAGAAATGGTGTCTATCGTAATAGTGACATATAATTCTGCTGATTTTATTGAAGAAACGCTAGATAGTTGTTTAAAACAGACTTATTCTAACATTGAAATTATAGTTTCTGATGATAACTCGGCAGATAATACTGTCAATTGTTGTAAACAATGGAATGAAAAAAATAATTCACAAGTTAAATTTAAAGTGATCACTAGTGAACTACGAGCTGGGATACCTGCTAATTGTAATAGAGGTGCGATGGCTTCATCTGGTAGCTGGATTAAGTTTTTAGGTGCAGATGATCTGTTAGAAGCTACAGCAATTGAAGATCTAATGGCTTCAAGAAAAAGTAATACCGGTATTGTGTTTTCCCGATTTGAAACATTTGGAGAAAATGTTTCAACTGAAGTTTTCCCATATTCCTTTACATGGAATTTAATAAAGAATAAGTCGGAACAAAATTCTAAATACTCAGACTGGCTCTTCTTACTTGGTTTTTCAAATGTTGCTCCAGGGGTAATGATATCCAGAGAAACATTTGACAAGTATCATGGGTATGATGAAAGTTATTACTTGCTAGAAGATTTACCTCTTTGGTATAAATTATTTTCGAATAATGAATGTATTTCATATTGTTCAGTAATAACTGTAAAGTATCGTATTCATCAAAACCAGGTAACGTCTTCGGGCATCAGCGAGTTATTAAAAAAAGATTTATTAAAGTTTAATGTTTCAGTAAGAAAAAGATACAAAGCTCCTTATGTTCATAACTTAATTCAGATCATAGCTAATTCCAATAAAAGATTGAGGTTCTTGAAATATATTGATCTTTTTCAATGGTATATATCTTTATATAATAGGTTATGTAAATAATGTTTATTTTATCGCAATGTATGCCGCTTCTGTTCTTGTCATTACTTTGGCCAAACTTTAAGGCTTCTTTAAAAAGAATAGTCGCTTATTCTTTGGTTTTTTTATTGGGCGTGGCTTACACAGCTTTTTACCTTAATGGAGAAGATTGGGTAAATTATTATGTAAACTTTTTCACTCGTGAAGGAACTGCATGGTTTGAGCCTGGATTTTATTTATTGTATTCATGCTTGTCATTCTTGTCTCATTATAACTTTGGCATCACAACGCTCCTGTTTTTCCTGTTGTCATTTGCTATACTTACTAAGTTTGTCCTTGATAATAAAGACTGTAATTTACCATTTTTTTTACTATTGCTTATTATTTGTTTTGGTAATACATTAATTTTAGAGCAGTTAAGACAGTTTGTTTCCGCAATATTAGCACTATGTGCATTAACTACTAGATTAAATTTAAACAAAAAAAAGTCTAATTTCTATCTTTTGCTTGCAATAGCATTTCATGCATCAGCAGTTATTGTCGGATGTGCATTTCTTTTGGCGAGCATAAAGAATTCTAAAGCTTTTATATTTATTTCTCTCTCTATAGCCTCCTTTCTTTTGCTGTTGCTGACCAGTGACTCTCTGGTGAATATAGGTGTGCAGTTACTGCCTGTTATTTTTCTCAAGATTAAAGTTTATCGTGAAATCACAGATTTAACATTACATGTTGGGCCTTCTCTTATTTTCTCAATTATTTACTTATTATATCAATTTAAAAACATTGGAGAGCTAAAATATACTGGAGATTATTCAGTTGTATTCTTAAAAAGACAGCTTTTCTTTGGAGGCTTGGTCTTCTTGGTCGGTATTTTTATACCTTTCATGTCACGAATGTCGACTTTTTTTATTATATTTTTATTTTATGATGTCGCGATTAATAACTACTTTAAATATTTTCAGATAGGTAGGAAAGTTGTGTTGAAGTTTGTGTTGGTTTTGTTTTATAGCTTGTTTAGTATGGCTTCATATTTCAAAAACGATATAGCTCCTATTTCCTTTGATAACTTAACATTTAATTTCATCCCGTTTGTATTAAATGATGTCAACTATGATTCATTAGTATATGAAACCTATTTCAAAAATGCTCTGGTGACAAGCGAGCTCATATCGGATAAGTAATGATACCTATGAAAATAGCAATGATATTACCTAGCCTTGCAAAAAGTGGTCCTGGGATTCAAGTGGAAGCTTTGTGCAAGCTGCTTACAGCACAGGGTTGTTATGTAGAAATATTTTATTTGCGTGAAAACACAAAGAACAAACTCAATTTTGTTGGGATAAAGAAAAATAGGGTGGATTTTTCTTTAGGTACCATTAATAAATTTCGTGGGTTCGATATTGTTCACAGCCATGGTTTTTTCCCTGATTTATTACTTGTATTGCTGCGCTGCTCTGGAGTTAGAGCAGCATTTGTAACAACAATGCATAACTTTCTTAAAGAGGATATATTTTCAAGATATAAACCAATGAAAGCAAGAATATCTGTCTTTTTATGGAAGCTTGTTCTCTCATTTATCCCTAATAAATTTGTATTCACATCGATAGCGAAAAATTATTACAGTTCTTTTTCAAATGGAGATGTTTATATTGTTAGCAGTGGAATCGATGTGTTAGCAGTTGAAAGTAAAATTGAGGAAAGCTCAGTTCTTGAAGATGAATATATTGAAGCCGCCGCCTCTTTAGTAAAACGAAATCTGAAAATTATTGGTTCAACTTCTATTATTACATCAGGGAAGCATCTGGATACCATCGTCCATGCCCTACCTTTTTTACCGAATCATGCCGCTATTTTTGTCGGCGGTGGTGCCAGGGAAAAAGAGTTAATAGATCTAGCCATTAGTTTGAAGGTTTATGATCGTTGCATATTTACTGGGTTTAGAGCAAACCCACTCCCTTATCTTAAGACATTTGATATTTATGCAATGCCAAGTTCAAGTGAATCCTTTGGGCTAAGTTTATTTGAAGCCATAATTGCTAAGCTTCCAATTATATGTCGTGATTTGCCAGTTTATAGAGAACTCCTGGAAAATGACAATATCTGTTTCTTTGATGGTACTGTTTCAGATTTCGTTAAAGTAGTTAACTCCATGGATACTTGCAATGAAGAATTGATTTCGTCTTTATATAATATGGTTAGTCAAAATTATGACATGTCAGTCGTTGCATCAAAATACCGTGCTTGCTATAGGGATTTAATAAAGAAATGATCGATTTTAGTGTTCTAATGTCCTTATATACTAAAGAGACCCCTGGTAATTTGGAGCAATGCTTTGAAAGTCTTTTTAATCAAACCTATCAAGCTAACGAAATTATTGTAGTGCTGGATGGGCCGATAAACGAACAATTACACTCCGTCATAAATAAGTGGGCGGAGATTTTACCACTACATATTGTTCCACTACCAAATAATGTTGGTTTAGGCAATGCGCTTAATATTGGAATGAAGAGTTGTAATCATGCTCTAATTGCGAGAATGGATACCGATGATATTTGTGTGCCAAATCGCTTTGAGCTTCAGATAAGAAAGTTTAGTGAATCCCCTGAACTTTGTATTTTAGGAGGGGCAATCAGCGAATTTGAAAACGACATTAATATTTCTACCGGCGTTCGAAAAGTACCTGAAACGCATGTGGATATTTTGAAATATGCAGTTTTAAAAAACCCCTTTAATCATATGACGGTTATGTTCAAAAAAGATGAAATTATGAGCGTTGGTGGTTATATGCATCACCATTTTATGGAGGACTATAATTTATGGCTAAGAGTTTTATCAAAAGGGAAAACTGTAGGTAATATAGCTGATATATTAGTCTACGCAAGAACTGGAAATGCTATGTTAAACCGTCGTCGTGGTTTGTCTTATATCCACAGCGAGTTAATACTGGCGAGACTTAAACATAAACTTGGTTTTCAAAATTTTTTATCCGCTTCGTGCATCTTGTTGTTGCGCTCTCTTCCAAGATTGTTGCCAATAACCCTATTTAGAAAAATATATTCAGTCATGCGGAAGCAATGAAAATTCATAGGTTATTTTTTAATGTTAAATAAACATATCTTTAGTTTAACATCACTACGTTTTTTTGCAGCAGTTGGCGTATTTCTGCATCATCTAGGCGTTCTTAATTCAGTTGACAATCCAATAATAAAATCTTTCGCAAGATATTTTTTTTCTGGCTATGCTGGAGTTACTTTTTTTTACATATTGTCCGGTTTTATAATATCGTATAGCTTCAGGAAACATAAAGCGGATGGGTATTTTGATTCTAAGGATTTTATTTTCTTTAGAGTCGTTAGGATATTTCCTGTCCATTGGTTAACATTGTTGTTTTCTTTTTTTGTTTTTAGCCATTTCTCTAATTTTGACTTTTTGCACATCATTGCTCTTATTTTTAACTTTTTTTTGCTGCATGCATTTATTCCATTGGAAGATGTTTATTTTTCATTTAATCCAGTGAGTTGGAGTCTTTCTTGCGAACTTTTCTTTTATTGTAGCTTTGTGTTTTTAGTAGTGTTAAAAACTCGTTTTTTACTAATTTTGTTAGCAATGATACTAGTGCTTCAATTTTATTTCTTGATTCACCCACAAGACCTAGTATCTGATCACTGGCTGTTCTACATAAACCCTTTCTTTAGAATTAATGGATTCATTATTGGTATGCTTTTATGTCGCATGCATGTTTCAAAAATGCCTGTATTGTCTGAAAGTATGTTTAGTTTCATGGAGATATTATCAGTTATTTTGTTAGGGTTGACGTTGTATCTTTCTACTAATTTTATTTCTGATATGAATTTACGCTATGATTTGCTATTTATACCCGCAATGGCATTTATGGTGTTTGTTTTTTCTTATGACGGCGGGGTCATTTCTAAATTATTATCGCATCGTTGTTTTGTTCTTTTAGGAGAGGCATCATTCTCTTTTTATATGATTCATTTAATTGTCATAAGGGTTATTTTTAAAATAACAAATGACAATCATGCTGATGATATCTTAGCTATAATGTTGACGGCTTTAACTGCATTTATTTTGTCTGTTTTAGGATCTGTTATTATATTTAAATTATTCGAGGTTCCTGTTAATAAAGCACTGCGAAATCGATGGTTAAAATTCAGATACAAAAAATAAGGGTTTAGTGTCATCGCTATACTTTGTTCCCAAACTCACATCTTAACTGTATAATCACCATATCTCATATTTAGAAATTACAACTATTCACACCTGACAGGAGTATGTAATGTCCAAGCAACAGATCGGCGTTGTCGGTATGGCAGTGATGGGGCGCAACCTGGCGCTCAACATCGAAAGCCGTGGTTATACCGTCTCCGTTTTCAACCGCTCCCGTGATAAGACCGAAGAAGTGATTGCCGAGAATCCAGGCAAGAAACTGGTTCCTTTCTATACGGTGAAAGAGTTCGTTGAGTCTCTGGAAACGCCTCGTCGTATCCTGTTAATGGTGAAAGCGGGCGCAGGTACCGATGCAGCGATTGACTCCCTGAAGCCTTACCTCGAAAAAGGTGACATCATCATTGATGGCGGTAACACCTTCTTCCAGGACACCATTCGTCGTAACCGTGAACTGTCCGCAGAAGGCTTCAACTTCATCGGTACCGGTGTTTCCGGTGGTGAAGAGGGCGCGCTGAAAGGCCCATCCATCATGCCTGGCGGCCAGAAAGACGCATACGAACTGGTTGCACCTATCCTGACCAAAATCGCAGCCGTGGCTGAAGATGGTGAGCCTTGCGTAACCTATATCGGTGCGGACGGTGCAGGTCACTATGTGAAAATGGTGCACAACGGTATCGAATACGGCGACATGCAGCTGATCGCTGAAGCTTATTCCCTGCTGAAAGGCGGTCTGAACCTCTCTAACGAAGAGCTGGCTGAAACCTTTACCGAGTGGAACAAAGGCGAGCTTAACAGCTACCTGATTGACATCACCAAAGATATCTTCACGAAAAAAGATGAAGAGGGTAAATACCTGGTTGATGTGATTCTGGATGAAGCAGCGAACAAAGGTACCGGTAAATGGACCAGCCAGAGCTCTCTGGATCTGGGCGAACCGCTGTCTCTGATCACCGAATCTGTCTTCGCGCGTTACATTTCTTCCCTGAAAGAGCAGCGCGTCGCGGCGTCTAAAGTGCTGTCTGGCCCACAGGCTAAACCAGCAGGCGATAAAGCAGAATTCGTTGAAAAAGTGCGTCGTGCACTTTACCTGGGTAAAATCGTTTCTTACGCGCAGGGCTTCTCTCAGCTGCGTGCGGCATCAGACGAGAACAACTGGGACCTGAATTACGGTGAGATTGCGAAGATCTTCCGTGCGGGCTGTATCATTCGTGCCCAGTTCCTGCAGAAAATCACCGATGCCTATGCTGAAAATGCCGGTATCGCCAACCTGCTTCTGGCACCGTACTTCAAGAAGATTGCGGACGAATACCAGCAGGCGCTGCGTGACGTGGTTGCCTACGCTGTTCAGAACGGTATTCCGGTTCCAACCTTCTCTGCTGCAGTAGCCTACTACGACAGCTACCGTGCGGCCGTTCTGCCTGCTAACCTGATTCAGGCCCAGCGTGACTACTTTGGCGCGCATACCTACAAGCGCACTGATAAAGAAGGCGTATTCCATACCGAGTGGATGGAATGAGTTAACGCACTCGCTGTCATCGCAACCCGGAGCTCGTCTCCGGGTTTTTTTATGCAAAAACTGCTGCCTTATATTCGAAGTAGTCTGAATCTCATCCCACTCGAAGTGATTACTCCTGGTTTGCCTTGACAGTTCTGTTTGCCAGGAGGTACAAAGCCCAACAGTTATGTTTATCGCGATGGTCAGGTGACCATCAGTACAATTAACTCATAGAAGTCATTAGCGAATGAAAATAACAATTTCCGGAACAGGGTATGTCGGTCTCTCTAACGGCATTCTGATTGCTCAAAACCACGAAGTGGTTGCACTGGATATCGTGCAGGCCAAAGTGGACATGCTCAATCAGAAAAAATCGCCGATTGTCGATAAAGAAATCCAGGACTATCTCAGCAATAAGCCGCTGAATTTCCGCGCCACGACTGACAAAGAAGATGCATATCGCGATGCGGATTACGTCATCATTGCGACGCCTACTGACTACGATCCCAAAACCAACTACTTCAACACCTCAACCGTCGAAGCGGTGATCAAAGACGTTATCGCGATCAACCCTCGTGCGGTGATGGTCATTAAGTCAACGATTCCTGTTGGTTTCACTAAATCCATCAAAGAGAAGTTTGGGATTGATAACATCTTCTTCTCGCCGGAGTTCCTGCGCGAGGGGAGAGCACTTTACGATAACCTGCATCCTTCGCGTATTGTTATTGGCGAACGCTCTGAGCGTGCTGAGCGCTTTGCCGCGCTGCTTCAGGAAGGGGCGCTTAAGAAAGATATTCAGGTGTTGTTTACCGACTCCACTGAAGCTGAGGCGATTAAGCTCTTCGCGAATACCTATCTGGCAATGCGAGTGGCTTATTTCAATGAGCTCGACAGTTACGCAGAGAGTCTTGGACTGAACACCCGTCAGATTATTGAAGGGGTGTGTCTCGATCCGCGCATTGGTAATCACTACAACAATCCTTCATTTGGCTACGGTGGCTACTGTCTGCCAAAAGACACCAAGCAACTGCTGGCAAACTACCAGGCTGTGCCAAACAACCTGATATCGGCGATTGTTGATGCTAACCGTACACGTAAAGATTTTATCTCCGATTCCATCCTTGCGCGTCAACCGAAAGTCGTCGGCGTATACCGTCTGATCATGAAGAGTGGCTCCGATAACTTCCGCGCTTCTTCTATTCAGGGGATCATGAAGCGCATTAAGGCGAAAGGGGTTGAGGTTGTTATCTATGAGCCAGCCATGCCGGAGGATCAGTTCTTCAATTCACGGGTGATCCGCGATCTGGACGCATTTAAGAAAGAAGCCGATGTCATCATTTCAAACCGCATGGCGGAAGAGTTGGCTGACGTGGCGGATAAAGTGTATACCCGCGATCTGTTTGGTAGTGATTAATAAAAAATGTTCTTTAAAAGGACAGACCGTAATGGTCTGTCCTTTTTTATATTTGATGTTAATTGAGGAAAATGTCTTTTATTTAATTAAAATATGCTGAGGAAGGTATTTCTTAAATTTATTCATTGAGTCCTGAATACTGTCTTTCGAAATAGTGAAAAGAATATCATCTTCTGTTTCTTTTTGACGAACAGCACCGAAACGCTCGTGGAACCTAATGACAGAAAGATTACCTTTACGGACATCGAAGTGGGCGCGGGTAAAACCTAATTTCAACGCGTAGTAGTAGACTAAAAGCGCCGACTCAATTGCGAAATGTGAAGGTGCATCCTCATGAATGACCCATGATCCCCAGCAGAAAGAATCTTGTTGCTGATCATAAATTCTTACCGTACCAAAAGGTATATCTTCGAGATCGGTAATGATAAAGTAGGCTTGACCCTCACTTTTCAGATAACCTTCGATCCATTTTTCTTGTGCCTTAGTATCATCAGAGGTCGTGCTTATAAATCGACCCTTTTTCTCATTCGTTCTCAGCGCAACAATGAAAGCTGCGTCATCGATTTTTACATTTCGAAGTTTAACAGAGCGACCTACGATAAGATCTGTCTGGTGAATTACTGGAATAGACATAGCAGTTCCTTTTTGCGTAGACATATTGAATGTATTCAAATTTTATAGAAACGTTTGTACCAGTCTACAAAGTTCTTCACCCCATCTTTAACCGAGGTTTGCGGTTTAAATCCGATCGCGTCATAAAGTGGCTGGGTATCGGCGCTGGTTTCCAGAACATCCCCGGCCTGGAGTGGCATCATATTTTTTTCCGCTTTTTTACCCAGGGCCTCTTCCAGAGCGGTGATGTAGTCCATCAGCTCTACTGGTGAACTGTTGCCGATGTTATAAACCCGATAAGGCGCTGAGCTGGTCGCAGGTGAGCCGGCCTCAACGGTCCAGTTTGGGTCTGACCGAGGAATAACATCCTGAAGGCGAATAATGGCTTCAGCGATATCATCAATGTACGTGAAGTCGCGCTTCATCTTACCGTAGTTATAGACATCGATGCTTTTGCCTTCAATCATCGCCTTGGTAAACTTAAACAGTGCCATGTCAGGGCGTCCCCACGGACCGTATACGGTAAAGAAGCGCAGCCCAGTTGTCGGCAGGTTGTAGAGATGCGAATAGGTGTGCGACATCAGCTCATTGGCTTTTTTGGTCGCGGCATAAAGCGAAACCGGGTGATCCACGGAATCGTCAGTCGAGAAGGGCATCTTGCGGTTGAGGCCATATACGGAGCTGGATGAGGCATAAAGCAGATGCTGAACGTTGTTATGGCGGCAGCCTTCCAGCACGTTGAGATGACCAATAATGTTGGCATCAGCATACACATGTGGGTTTTCAAGGGAGTAGCGTACGCCAGCCTGCGCGGCAAGATGAATCACACGATCAAACTTCTCACTGGCGAAAAGCGTGACCATACCTTCCCGGTCAGCTAAGTCCAGCTTGTGAAAGGTGAAACTCTCAGATTTTAACAGTTCCAGGCGTGCCAGCTTCAGGTTGACATCGTAGTATTCATTAAGGTTATCAATACCGACAACCTGATGACCGGCCTCAAGGAGGCGTTTACTGACATTTGCACCGATAAAACCAGCTGCACCCGTTACCAGAAATTTCATCTCTTCCCTCATAGCCTATATTCTTACAGATGCCATAGCGCATCACATGGCCTCTATGATACCGCGAAGGGAGGTAAGTTACATAACCGATCTTTCCGATATTACTCATCGGATTCTTATAGAAAAATTGCCAGCAATAGATAAACTATGCGAACAACATTATGTTTGCCCTTTTTCATCTGTTAGGGATTGTATGACACAAAACAACAATAGCCAGGTCAGCCGAAGCAATGACCCTGAGCAAATTGATTTATTTGATTTAGTACTGCAACTGTGGCGTGGAAAGTGGACGATAGCAGTCTTTGTTGTTGTTTTTATTGCCCTTGCTATTGGTTTTTTATCTATTGTAAAGGAAAAATGGACGTCAAGTGCAATTATTGCACAACCTGATGCTGCTCAGATAGCCAGCTATTCTAATGCATTGAATATCCTCTACGGTACCGCAGCACCTTCAATGCTTGATAATCAAACACGTGCTATTGGTCGTTTTAACTCCTCATTCTCCGCGTTGTCGCAGGCGCTGGAAAATCAGTCAGTGCCTGAAAAACTTACCATTGAGCCCACGGTTAAAGGACAGCCGTTACCATTAAGCGTCTCCTATACCAGTACATCCGCAGAAGCCGCACAAAAGCAATTGGCGCAGTATATCCAGCAGGTCGATGAGCAAACGGCGAAAGAACTTGCCGTTGACCTTAAGGACAACATCAAGGAACAGATAAAAACCCTGAATGACTCCCTGCAAAACCAGGAGAAGGTTGCTCAGGAGCAAAAAGATCTGCGTATCAAACAGATTGCTGAGGCACTCAAGAACGCTGAAGCAGCGAAAATAACCTCGCCGCAGGTCCAGCAAACCCAAGAAGTGACTCAGGAAACATTGTTCCTGCTGGGTAGCGAGGGGCTGAAATCGATGATTGACAATGAGGCTTCTCGTCCGCTGGTCTTCCCAACGGCCTATTACCAGACCAAGCGAAATCTGTTGGACATCCAGAATCTGAATGTAAACCCTGACACGATCCACGTTTACCGGTATGTCATGAAGCCGGAACTCCCAGTACATCGTGACAGTCCGAAAAAAGCGGTTGTTCTGATTCTTGCCGTGCTGCTGGGTGGTATTATCGGTTCAGGTTTCGTGCTTGGCCGTAACGCCTTACGCAACTACAAACCAACAGCCTGATTTGCAGATTAAAAAAAACCGGGGGTATACCCCGGTTTTTTTATTTGTGACGCTTACGAAGGTTCTCTATCACCGCCGTCAAATCCAGCTCCTGATCCTGCAGCAGCACCAGCAGGTGATACATCAAATCAGACGCTTCATTCGTCAGTTCCTCGCGGTCATGCACGGTCGCGGCCAGTGCTGTCTCAACGCCTTCTTCTCCCACCTTCTGGGCGATACGCTTGGTCCCGCTGGCGTACAGCTTCGCAGTATAAGAACTCTCCGGATCCGCCGTTTTACGCTCTGCCAGCAGCTGTTCCAGTTGATACAGGAACAACCACTGGTGGCTCGTTTCACCGAAGCAGCTGCTGGTGCCCTTATGGCAGGTCGGTCCGATTGGGTTTGCCAGCACCAGCAGGGTATCGTTATCGCAGTCAGGCGTTATGCTGACCACGTTCAGGAAATGACCCGAGGTTTCCCCTTTGGTCCACAAACGTTGTTTCGTGCGCGAGAAAAACGTGACTTTGCCGCTGTCGATCGTTTTTGCCAGCGCGTCCTGGTTCATATACCCCAGCATCAGCACTTCGCCTGAGACGGCATGCTGGACAACTACCGGCAGTAATCCGTCCGTTTTTTTCCAGTCCAGCTGCGCCTGTTGTTGCTCTGTTAACATACCCTGATCTCCACGCCCTGGTCGGCCAGGTACGTTTTTAACTCACCAATATTAATAATCTGTTTGTGGAACACGGACGCGGCCAGCGCACCGTCCACGTTGGCATCGCGGAAGGCTTCGAGGAAGTGTTCCATGGTGCCCGCGCCGCCGGAGGCGATCAGCGGAACGTGGCAGACCGCACGGACTTTTTTCAACTGCCCGAGGTCATACCCGTTACGCACGCCATCCTGGTTCATCATGTTGAGGACAATCTCGCCCGCGCCACGCTTCTGCACTTCCTGCACCCAGTCGAGCGTTTCCCACTGCGTTACGCGCGTGCGGCTTTCGTCACCCGTATATTGATTGACGTGGTACTTGCCCGTTGCGGCGTCATACCAGGTGTCGATCCCGACCACAATACACTGCACGCCAAAACGATCGGCGAGGCGAGTAATCAACTCCGGGTCGGCCAGGGCAGGGGAGTTGATGGAAATCTTGTCGGCACCAAACGAGAGAATTTGGGCCGCATCGTCAGCGGATTTAATCCCGCCCGCCACGCAGAACGGAATATCGATCACTTCCGCCACGCGAGCTACCCAGCTTTTGTCGACTACGCGGCCATCGCTGGACGCGGTAATATCGTAGAACACCAGCTCGTCTGCGCCTTCATCAGCATAGCGTTTTGCCAGCGGAACGATGTCGCCAATGATCTCGTGGTTGCGGAACTGCACGCCTTTCACGACCTGGCCGTCACGTACGTCCAGGCAAGGGATTATCCGTTTTGCCAGCATTGAATCGCCTCCGTCACCGTAAATTTACCTTCCAGTAGGGCTCGGCCCACAATCACGCCCTGTACGCCCGTTCCGCGCAGCGAGGCAATATCGTTTAAATCACCAATTCCGCCCGAAGACTGGAACGCCACCTGCGGATAACGCGCGCAGATCTCTTCATACAGCGAGACGTTGGAGCCCGCCAGCGTACCGTCGCGAGAGATGTCCGTGCATAACACGTGCTTCAGGCCGACGGGGAGATACATCTCGACCAGCGCTTCCAGCGTCACGCCGGAGTTTTCCTGCCAGCCGCTGACCGCCACCTGCTTATTACCCTGTTCGTCAATACGAACATCCAGCGCCAGCACCAGCGCGTCGGCGCCAAAGCGGCGAAACCAGCCTTTTACGATCTCAGGCTCTTTCACCGCGGTTGAACCGACCACCACGCGTGCTACGCCCGCGTCCAGCAGTGCCGCAACGTCATCTTCTGTACGTACGCCGCCGCCCACCTGTACCGGCACATCAACACCGGCAACCAGATTTTTCAGCAGAGGGATCTGGCGTTTTGCCGGGTCTTTCGCACCCGTTAAATCGACCAGATGCAGCACCTGAGCCCCCTGGGCGGCATAATCCTGCAGACGTGGCAGCGGGTCGTTTCCGTAGTCTCGCTGCTGGCCGTAATCGCCCTGGTGGAGACGGACAACCGTGCCGTCAATTAAATCTAAAGCGGGAATAATCATCACATCTCCAGGAAGTTTTTCAGCAGCTGCGCGCCTGCGGCGCCAGAGCGCTCCGGGTGAAACTGCACGCCGAAGAAATTGTCTTTCTGTACGGCCGCGGTAAACGCCTCGCCGTAGGTGCACTGGGCGATCGTATTCACGTTCACCGGCATGGCGTAGCTGTGCACGAAGTAAAAATACGCACCGTCTTCAATGCCGCGAAAAAGCCTGTCGCCCGCTTTGGCGTACACGCGGTTCCAGCCCATATGCGGCAGAGGCAGGCCGTGATCGGTCATTTTCGGCACGTCTTCGTCGATAATGCCCAGCAGGTCAACGCCGTTGCTCTCTTCGCTGCGGCGGCCCAGGATCTGCATGCCCAGGCAAATCCCCAGCACCGGCTGGGTACAGGCTTTGATCAGATCGACCAGCTCGCGTTCGCGAATCTGATCCATCGCGGCCTGCGCGGTTCCCACGCCCGGTAAAAAGAGTTTGTCTGCACGCAGCACCACGTCCGGGTCACGGCTGACCACCGGCTCGTAGCCGTGGCGCGCAATCGCCGACTTTACGGAGTTCAGGTTGGCGCATCCGGTATCCAGAATCACCACGTTCATTACAGCACTCCTTTTGATGAGGGCAGGGCATCGCCTTCCACGCGGATTGCCTGGCGCAGCGTTCGGCCGAAGGCCTTGAAGAGACTCTCTACGCGGTGGTGGTCGTTCTTGCCTTTGGTCTTCAGGTGTAGCGTCAGGCCCATGGTGTAGGACAATGAACGGAAGAAGTGCTCCACCATTTCGGTGCTCAGATCGCCCACGCGCTGGTAATTGAAGTCTGCTTTATATTCCAGATGCGGACGACCTGAGATGTCCATCGCGCAGCGCGCCAGGCACTCGTCCATCGGCAGGACAAAGCCAAAACGGTTGATGCCGCGTTTATCACCGAGCGCCAGCTTGAGAGCTTCGCCCAGCGCCAGGCCGGTATCTTCCACGGTGTGGTGATCGTCAATATAAAGGTCGCCTTTTACCGTGATCTCCATGCGGAAACCGCCGTGGGTGGCAATCTGGTCCAGCATGTGGTCGAAGAAACCGACGCCGGTGTGGATCTTGCTGCCGCCTTCGCGGTCCAGCCAGACCTTCACATCAATCTGCGTCTCTTTGGTGTTGCGTTCAACGTGCGAGAAGCGGTCACGTTTTGTCAGTTGTTCGCCAATCATCGCCCAATTAAGGTTGTTGCGGTCGTAGCGAAGCCCCGCGATGCCCATGTTTTCCGCGAGTGTAATATCGGTGATACGATCGCCGATGACATAGCTGTTGGCCTTATCCAGCACATCCGCCGCCAGATAGCGCTCGACCAGCTTCACCTTTGGCTTACGGCAGTCACACTCGTCGGCCGGCATGTGAGGGCAAATCAGTACCTCATCAAAAACCACACCCTGAGAGGTCAGAACCTGCATCATCAGATTATGCGGGCCGTCAAAGTCTGCCTGCGGGAAGCTGTCGGTACCCAGACCGTCCTGGTTGGTGATCATCACCAGCTTGTATCCGGCTTTTTGCAGCTTAAGCAGCACCGGGATTACGTCAGGTTCGAACGCCAGCTTGTCGAATCGGTCGACCTGAAAATCAGCTGGTGGCTCCGAAATAAGGGTGCCGTCACGATCGATGAAAAGGATCTTCTGGGTCATACTTTCTCCGCTTTCAGGGCGTCAATCACGCGCTGGCTCTCTGCACGGGTGCCGATGGTAATGCGCAGGCATCCGCTCAGAGAAGGTTGTTTATTCTGGTCTCGTAAGATAATGCCCTGATCCCATAAAGATTTAAATACGGCGCTGGAAGCGGTAAAGCGCACCAGGATGTAGTTGGTTTCCGAGTCGAATACCTTCTCCACGCACGGGATATCTTTCAGGGCCGTCACCAGGTACTGACGCTCTTCCAGAATTTGCGCCACGCGTTCACGCATGGCGTTGATGCCCTGCGGCGCCAGCGCCTGTGCGGCAATGTCGGCAACCGGCGTGGAGAGGGGGTACGGAGCGATCACCTTCAGCAGCAGGTCGATGACCTCTTTATTGGCCAGCGTAAAGCCGCAGCGCAGGCCCGCGAGGGCGAAAGCCTTCGACAGCGTACGCAGCACCACCAGGTGCGGATACTCTTCCAGCCAGCCTGCCAGCGTCGCCTGCGGGCAGAACTCGATGTAGGCTTCGTCGGCCACCACCAGCGCTTTGCCTCGCGTCATCTCCAGCAGGGTTCGGATATCCTGCGGGTTGATAATCTGTCCGGTGGGGTTGTTCGGACTACAGACAAACACGACCTTTACGCCGTCAAGATTGTCGGCAATGCCCTGCAGATCCAGCTGCCAGTTCTCCAGTGAGAGCACGTTGCGGCACGCCACCCCGAAGGTTTCCGCGCTGACGCTGTACATGCCGTAGGTTGGCTGGCAGTACATCACCGCATCTTTGCCCGGCTCGCAGAAGGCGCGGATCAGCAGTTCAATGCCTTCATCCGCGCCGCGGCTGACCAGCACCTGCTCCGGCTTCACGCCCGCGTACTGCGCGTAGTTTTCAATCACCGCTTTTGGCTGACACTCCGGATAGCGGTTCAGCGTTTGCTGCGACAGCTCAAACTGCACCGCCGTTGGATATTCGTTGGCGTTCAGCCAGACATCCCCTTTACCGCCCAGACGACGCGCAGACTGATAGGGCGTCAGGCGACGGACATTTTCGCGGGCTAATTCTTCAATGTTCATGCTTGCTCCTTCAGGGCTGCAACGCGCAGCGTAACGGCATTTTTGTGGGCGGTCAGGCGCTCGGCGGCGGCCAGGGTTTCAATAGTAGACGCCAGTGAGGCAAACCCTTCGCGGGAGAGTTCCTGCACGGTCATGCGTTTCTGGAAATCCGCCAGGCCCAGGCTGGAACAGGTTGAGGTATAGCCATACGTTGGCAGCACGTGGTTGGTGCCGGAGGCGTAATCGCCCGCAGACTCCGGTGACCAGTCGCCGAGGAACACTGAGCCCGCGCTGGTAATGCTGTCGACCAGATCGCACGCGTTGCGGGTCTGAATAATCAGGTGCTCCGGGCCGTACTGGTTAGAAATGGCAATGCACTGGTCCAGGTCGCGCGCCACAATCAGGCGGCTGGCCGCTAACGCCTGGCGTGCCGTGTCGGCGCGGGGCAGATCGGCAAGCTGACGCTCCACGGCTTCGCCTACGCGTTTTGCCATATCGGCATCCGGCGTAAGCAGGATGACCTGCGAGTCCGGGCCGTGTTCCGCCTGGGAAAGCAGGTCGGACGCCACGAAGTCCGGCGTGGCGCCGCTGTCGGCAATCACCAGCACTTCAGACGGACCGGCGGGCATATCGATGGCCGCACCGTCCAGACGCTGGCTGACCTGGCGCTTAGCTTCGGTCACGTACGCATTTCCCGGGCCAAAGATTTTGTCGACCTTGGGAATGGATTCTGTGCCGAACGCCAGGGCTGAAATCGCCTGCGCGCCGCCCACTTTATATACCGCCTGCACGCCGCACAGCTTCGCCGCGTACAGGATCTCGTCGGCAATCGGTGGCGGCGAGCAAAGCACCACTTTCTGACACCCGGCAATGCGTGCGGGAGTCGCCAGCATCAGTACGGTGGAGAAAAGCGGGGCAGAGCCGCCAGGAATATAGAGGCCGACGGACGCAACCGGGCGGGTTACCTGCTGGCAACGTACGCCGGGCAGAGTTTCCACATCTACGGTCTGCAGCTTTTGCGCGGTGTGGAAGGTATCAATATTTTTCACCGCTATGGCCATCGCCTGCTTGATGTCATCGCCCAGACGATTGCTGGCATCAATGATTTCCTGCTCGGTAACCCGTAATGCGCCGACTTCCGTCTTATCAAACTTTGCGCTGTATTCCCGCAGCGCGTCATCGCCGCGGGCTTTGACGTTATCCAGAATCTCCGCTACGGTGCGTGAGATGCTCTCTGAGGCGGAAATCGCCGGGCGCATCAGCAGCTCGCGCTGCTGTGCGTCGCTACAGGTATTCCAGTCGATGATTGTGTTAAAGCTCATGGCCATTACTCCATCATCTTCTCAATCGGCAGCACCAGGATGGAGCTTGCGCCCAGCGCCTTCAGTTTTTCCATGGTTTCCCAGAACAGGGTTTCGCTGCTCACCATGTGCATCGCCACGCGCTGCTGATCGCCCGCCAGCGGCAGGATGGTTGGACGCTCGGCGCCAGGCAGCAGGGCAATCACTTCATCCAGACGCTCGGTCGGGGCGTGCATCATGATGTACTTGGACTCACGCGCCTGAATCACGCCCTGAATACGGGTCAGCAGTTTGTCGATCAGCTGCTGCTTAGCGTCGGCCATCTCGCCGTCACGCTGAATCAGGCACGCTTTGGAGCGGTAGATCACTTCCACTTCGCGCAGACCGTTCGCTTCCAGCGTCGCGCCGGTAGACACGAGGTCACAGATGGCGTCCGCCAGACCCGCTCGCGGGGCCACTTCAACAGAGCCGTTCAGCAGACAGGATTTAAACTGCACGCCTTTCTGATCCAGATAACGCTTTAACAGGTGAGGGTAGGAGGTGGCGATACGTTTGCCGTTCAGCGCGGCCGGACCGTCCCAGGCTTCATCAACCGGCGTCGCCAGCGACAGGCGGCAGCCGCCGAAGTCCAGACGACGCAGGGTGAAGTAACGCGGGTCTTCGCCCTGCGCGCGGCGGGTCAGCAGCTCTTCTTCCAGCACGTTTTCCCCGATGATGCCGAGGTCAACGACGCCATCCATGACCAGGCCGGGAATATCGTCATCACGCACGCGCAGAATGTCGATGGGCATGTTTTCAGCCAGAGCAATCAGGCGCTGGGTGTGCAGGTTAATTTTAATCCCGCAGCGGGCCAGCAGTTCGCGTGAATCGTCACTTAAACGGCCTGATTTTTGAATAGCTATGCGTAAACGTGAGTTATCTAACATTCTTTATTCCTCGTTAACCTGTTTTAACCTGTCTGAATTCGGTCCAAAAAAAAGCCCCCGGAAGAAGATCTTCCGGGGGCTTTCTCATGCGTTCATGCACCACTGGAAGATCCAAACGTCTTCCAGCACACATCGCCTGAAAGACTAGTCAGGATGATGGTGATGATGGTGGTGTTTAAATTGAACGCGTGTCATATAAATTCTCGATGAATGCTTATTCATTTGATGTCTTTTAACGTAAACCAGTTGTACGACATATTGCAAGGGCTTTTTTTGATCATTAATTCATTTCATATTGATGCTATGAATTGTGTGTTCTGCCGGGCTGGCGTAGCCTTATAAAAGACGAGTGAGAGTCAGGAGAATTCGCATGAAAAAGGTCGCGATTGTCGGTTTAGGATGGCTGGGAATGCCGCTGGCGATGTCATTAGCCGCGAAAGGCTGGCAGGTGACCGGGAGCAAAACCACGGCGGATGGGGTAGAGGCAGCGCGCATGTGCGGTATTGATGGCGTTGAACTGCGTCTTGAACCGGAACTGGTGTGTGACGCTGACGACCTGGACACGCTGATGAACGTCGATGCGCTGGTGATCACTCTCCCCGCACGGCGCAGTGGCCCGGGCGAGTCGTTTTATCTGCAGGCGATGCAGGAGATTGTCGACAGCGCGCTGGCGCACCATGTTCCCCGCATCATTTTTACCAGCTCGACCTCGGTCTATGGTGAGGTTGAGGGCGTGGTGAAAGAAAGTTCCGAGCGCCGTCCCGTTACGGCCAGCGGTCAGGTTCTGAAAGAGCTGGAAGATTGGCTGCATAATCTTCCCGGCACGCAGGTTGATATCGTACGTCTGGCGGGGCTGGTGGGCCCTGGCCGTCATCCGGGACGCTTTTTCGCCGGGAAGTCTGCGCCAGATGGCCAGCATGTTGTCAATCTTGTGCATCTTGACGATGTTGTTGCCGCGATTGAGCTACTCTTACAGGCTCCGAAAGGTGGACACATCTATAATATATGTGCACCGTCTCATCCGGCGCGCAGCACGTTTTACCCGCTGATGGCACGTCAGCTGGGCCTGGCGCCGCCGGTCTTTGGTGAGGCAAAGGATGACAGTAAAGGCAAAATTGTTGATGGCAATCGCATTTGTCATGAGCTGGGGTTTGAGTATCAGTATCCCGATCCGCTGGTGATGCCCATGGAATAAGTCCCGCAGCGGAGACGATCGCACACCAGAAGGGGGCGAGCATGAAACCGCTGCTGGATGTTCTTATTATTCTGGATGCACTGGAAAAAGAGGGGAGCTTTGCCGCTGCGTCGGCAAAGCTCTACAAAACCCCATCTGCGTTGAGCTATACCGTTCAAAAACTGGAAAGCGATCTCAATATCCAGATCCTCGATCGCTCTGGGCACCGCGCGCGGTTTACCCGTACCGGGCAAATGCTGCTGGAAAAGGGACGCGAAGTCCTCCATACCGTTCGTGAACTCGAAAAACAGGCCGTAAAACTCCACCAGGGCTGGGAAAACGAGCTGGTGATTGGCGTGGATGATACTTTTCCCTTTTCTCTCCTGACGCCGCTGATTGAAGCCTTTTATCAACACCACCGCGTGACCCGACTCATTTTTATAAACGGCGTGCTGGGAGGCTCCTGGGATGCCTTAACCCAGGGCAGGGCGGATATTTTTGTCGGTGCACTCCACGAGCCTCCCCAGTTGAGCGAGTTTGGTTTTGCGCGTCTGGGCGTGCTGGAGCAGGTGTTCGCCGTGGCGCCCCATCATCCGCTGGCTCAGGAGCCTGAGCCGCTTAACCGCCGCGTGATTAAAGGCTACCGCGCGATTGTGGTGGGGGACAGCTCTCGTCCGGAATGTGCGGTTTCCTCGCAGCTGCTTGACGAGCAGGAGGCTATCACCGTTTTCGACTTTAAAACCAAGCTGGAGCTGCAAATCAGCGGCCTGGGTTGCGGCTATTTACCCCGCTATCTGGCACAGCGGTACATTGACAGCGGTGCGCTTGTTGAAAAACAGGTACTTGCTCAAAACAGCCATGAATCGGTATGGGTGGGCTGGAATGAACAGACCTCCGGGCTGGCCAGCGCCTGGTGGCGGGACGAAATTTTAGCAAATAGTGCTATCGCCGCTGTATATGCTCAGGGCAGTGTCGAGAAATCAGCCAGTTAGGAAAAAGAAAATTACCCGCTGCGTTGCAAAGTATTGCCTTTTGTATCCGATGTGGGGCAAAATGCCGCCGCTGCAACCAAATGAATAATCGACGATATAAAAGGCGTCGGTTATTTTTTTTTGCATGTACGAAACGAAACTAAAAACCAAGAGGCCGGGCTTCGTACCGGATAGATATTTACTAAAATCCGACAGTTGTTGTCGCTGAGGAAGAAAGAAATGGGGCAATTTTTCGCTTACGTGGCGGTTATTACCGTAAAGGAGAATAACTATGTCGCATAACGCAACTCCAAACACCTCTCGCGTGGAATTACGTAAAACGCTTACGTTGATTCCGGTTGTTATGATGGGCCTGGCCTATATGCAACCAATGACGCTGTTCGATACATTCGGTATCGTATCGGGCCTCACCGACGGTCATGTGCCGACGGCTTATGGCTTCGCGCTGATTGCGATCCTCTTTACCGCGCTGAGCTACGGTAAGCTGGTGCGTCGCTATCCGTCTGCCGGTTCTGCCTACACCTATGCCCAGAAATCCATCAGCCCGACGGTTGGCTTTATGGTGGGCTGGTCTTCGCTGCTCGACTACCTGTTCGCGCCGATGATCAACATTCTGCTGGCAAAAATCTATTTTGAAGCGCTGGTGCCGTCGATTCCCTCCTGGATGTTCGTCGTGGCGCTGGTGGCCTTTATGACGGCCTTTAACCTGCGCAGCATCAAGTCCGTTGCCAACTTTAACTCCGTTATCGTTGTGCTTCAGGTTGTCCTGATTGCCGTTATTCTTGGCATGGTGATCTATGGCGTGTTCCACGGTGAAGGCGCTGGCACGCTGGCGAGCAGCAAACCGTTCTGGTCTGGTGATGCGCATGTGATCCCGATGATTACCGGGGCAACCATTCTGTGCTTCTCCTTTACCGGTTTTGACGGGATCAGCAACCTGTCTGAAGAAACCAAAGATGCAGAGCGCGTGATCCCGCGCGCCATCTTCCTGACGGCGCTGATTGGCGGTCTGATCTTTATTTTCTCGACCTATTTCCTGCAGCTGTACTTCCCGGATATCTCTCGCTTCAAGGATCCGGATGCGTCTCAGCCGGAAATCATGCTCTATGTGGCGGGTAAAGCGTTCCAGGTCGGCGCGCTGATCTTCTCCACCATCACCGTACTGGCGTCCGGTATGGCCGCTCATGCAGGCGTTGCGCGTCTGATGTACGTAATGGGCCGCGATGGCGTATTCCCGAAAAGCTTCTTCGGCTACGTGCATCCAACATGGCGTACCCCGGCGATGAACATTATCCTGGTCGGTGCGATCGCGCTTCTGGCGATTAACTTTGACCTGGTGATGGCAACGGCGCTGATTAACTTCGGTGCGCTTGTGGCGTTTACCTTTGTTAACCTGTCGGTTATCTCTCAGTTCTGGATCCGTGAAAAGCGTAACAAGACGCTGAAAGATCACTTCCAGTATCTGTTCCTGCCGATGTGTGGTGCCCTGACCGTAGGTGCGCTGTGGGTTAACCTGGAAGAGAGCTCGATGGTGCTTGGCCTGATTTGGGCGGGTATCGGCCTGGTTTACCTGGCCTGCGTCACGAAGAGCTTCCGTAACCCGGTTCCTCAGTACGAAGACGTCGCGTAAGACTGTGTCGGGTGGCGGCTACGCCTTACCCGACCTACAAAACCCAAGCGGGCAAAAAAAAGCCGGAGACATCGCCTCCGGCTTTTTTATACCCATCGATCAAACTATCTCTTGCGCGTACTGGAACAGGGATTTCAGCAGCGCCTGTTTCTCAGCATTCCCTTCATACTGGCCATAAAGCATTTCCAGCTCTTGGGCGTAGCTGTGCAGATACTCTGGCGTAAACACGTTGCGACGGTGCTGCAGCCAGCGTTCCTGCTCTGCTTCATCCAGGGTTCCCGGGTAGTTACGCGCGCGATAATTAAACATCAGCTTTTCAATACGTTTATCGGCGAAGGTGATATCCAGGGCAGGCAAGTTACGCGGCTCGGTTTGCAGAACGATATTCATTGCAGCGCGATCGGCATCGCTGAAGAAACCATTATAGAGCTGGGCATCCACGTTTTCTGACGGTACGAACGGCTCGGCTTCGGCAAAAATGGCGACCACCTTCTCGCGCACCTGCGGGTTTTCGCGCAGCACTTTCAGGTTATCGAGGCAGTGCTGCCGGTTAATGCCCAGCCTGTCTGCATCTTCCGGGCGCAGCGTATTGGCCTGCGCCAGGACCGGACATTTATTGATATGCACCAGTTTGACCGGCACCGCAGGCAGATCGCCGAGTTCATTCTTCGGCGTGTACAGCCGTTCGCGCAGGGTATCGCTGTCGGGCTCCAACAGCGGCGAAATATCGCCGGCCAAATCCACCATAATCACCGCATTGCGGTTGTCCGGATGCCAGGCCAGCGGGGCGACCCAGCTGGTATTACCGCGCCAGGCGCCAAACATGCCGGAAATATGCACCAGTGGCTTCATCTGCGGCACATCAATCAGCGTGGTCAACTTCTGTTTACTGCGGTGGCTCAGCAGATACTCGAACAGTCGTGGCTGCGCGCTTTTCACCAGCTTCGCCATGGCAATGGTGGCATAGACGTCCGCCATCGCGTCGTGGGCATTGCTGTGCTCAATACCGTTGGCGCGGGTCAGGTGTTCCAGCCGGAAGCTGGTCAGCCCTTCCTCATTTTCCGGCCAGTTAATGCCTTCGGGACGCAGGGCGTAGCAGGCGCGCATGATGTCGAGCAAATCCCAGCGCGAATTGCGGTTCTGCCAGCTCCAGGCATAGGGATCGTAGAAGTTACGATAGAAGATATTGCGCGTCACTTCGTCATCGAAGCGGATGTTGTTGTAACCGACCACGCAGGTATTGGGGACGGTAAACAGGTCGTGGATGCGTCGGGCGAATTCTGCCTCGTTAACGCCTTTTTCCCGCGCTTCCTGAGGAGTGATCCCGGTGACCATCACCGCGCCGGGCTGCGGCAGGTAGTCATCCGCAGGCTTGCAGTAAAAGACCTCTGGCTCGCCAATGATGTTAAATTCGTCGTCGGTACGGATGGCGGCAAACTGCGCCGGTCGGTCCAGCGCCGGGTGAGTGCCAAAGGTTTCATAGTCATGAAATAAAAAAGTCGGGCGAGCGGCAGAGTCAGACACCAGTAATACCATCCTGTTAAAAAATGACGTCACTATGGTAAACGATCGTGCGGTCGAGACCGAATAAAAAGCACCTCCGCATCGCAGATTTGCGCGCCAGCTTCAGAGAAAAATCTGCGTTCTGTCACATTTTTTTGCAATTAAGCCAGGTAACGACATCAGAACTCCCGTAAAAAGGTCATCGATTTTTAATGACCTGAGGATATACCGTTGAAACGCCGTCTGTTTATTGCTGTTTCTTTACTCGCTTCGAGTGTCTCATCTGCTTTTGCGGCCGAACCACTGGATTTTTCGCCGCAGCCTCCGGCCATTCAGGCTGGCTCCTGGGTGCTGATGGATTACACGACTGGTCAGATCTTAACGGCGGGCAACGAACATCAACAACGCAATCCGGCGAGCCTGACCAAGCTGATGACGGGGTATGTGGTGGATCGGGCTATTGATAGCCACCGCATTACCCCGGACGACATCGTCACCGTAGGGCGCGATGCCTGGGCAAAAGGGAACCCGGTGTTTGACGGTTCATCGCTGATGTTCCTGAAAGAAGGCGATCGCGTCTCCGTGCGCGACTTAAGTCGCGGCCTGATTGTCGATTCCGGCAACGACGCCTGCGTGGCGCTGGCCGATCACGTGGCGGGCGGTCAGCCGCAGTTTGTGAAGATGATGAACGACTACGTGCAGAAGCTGAACCTGCGCGATACGCATTTTGAAACCGTCCACGGGCTGGATGCGCCGGGCCAGCACAGCTCGGCCTATGACCTGGCCGTACTCTCCCGCGCCATCATCCACGGTGAGCCCGAGTTTTATCATATGTACAGCGAAAAGAGCCTGACCTGGAACGGGATCACCCAGCAAAACCGTAACGGCCTGCTATGGGATAAAACCATGAACGTGGACGGGCTGAAAACAGGGCATACCTCGGGGGCGGGTTTTAACCTGATTGCGTCCGCCGTTGACGGCCAGCGCCGGTTAATCGCGGTAGTGATGGGGGCGGACAGTCCGAAAGGGCGCGAAGACCAGGCCCGGAAACTGCTGCACTGGGGGCAGCAGAATTTCGATACGGTGCAGATCCTGCATAGCGGTAAAAAAGTGGGGACAGAGCGGATCTGGTACGGCGATAAGGAGCAGGTGAAACTGGGTACCGATCAGGACTTCTGGCTGGCCCTGCCGAAAGCGGAAGTGCCTAACATCAAAGCCAAATACGTACTGGATAAAAAAGAGCTGGAAGCGCCGATTTCCGCGCACCAGCGGGTCGGGGAGATCCAGCTCTACGACCGGGACAAAGTGGTGGCGCACTGGCCGCTGGTGACGCTGGAAGCCGTTGATAAAGGCGGCCTGTTCTCTCGTCTGAGCGATTATCTGCACCACACGCTCTAACGGCAGATGAGCAGACTGGCAGGGTTGCGAGTCTGCTCACATAATAAACACTCCTCGTTTGCTGATAATAGTAATCCGGTTTTATAGTGTATAAATATACAGTAATAAGCGGAGGCAGCATGGACTACAGCATTAAGCAGCAACAGAAACGTAAGATTGCCGGTTTTCATTTGGTCGGACCGTGGGAGCAAACGGTAAAACAGGGCTTTGAACAGCTGGTGATGTGGGTCGATGGGCGTCACATTGAGCCGCTGGAGTGGGTTGCAGTTTACTACGATAACCCGGATGAAGTCCCGCCAGAAAAACTGCGCTGTGATACGGCCGTTACGGTACCGGATGATTTCGTTATCCCGGAAAACAGCGAAGGCGTCATGATGACGGAAATCGCGGCCGGGGATTATGCCGTGGCGACGGCGCGCGTGGAAAACTACGACTTCGCCACGCCGTGGTATCAGTTCTTCAATTCCCTGCTGCAGGACAATAAGTACCAGATGGCGCTCAAACCTTGCTTCGAACGCTATCTCAATGACGGCAATGCGGACGGTTACTGGGATATCGAAATGTATATCGCGGTAGAGCATAAAACGGTTTAAGCCTGCTAAGTGAAGGGTTTTTCAGCCGGGAGCGATCCGCCCGGCCGAAAACACAGTACAATTGTGATTTGCCGTGTAGCTGGAGAGCGGGTGTGCGTCCCGACAAATCATTAACCCCTTTTGAAATTCGGTTGTACAAACACTACCGCGTGGTGCATGGGTGCCGCATCGCGCTGGCTTTCGTGCTGACGTTTGTACTGGTGCGTTTATTGGATGTTCCGGAAGGGACGTGGCCGCTGATCACGCTGGTGGTGGTGATGGGGCCCATCTCGTTTTGGGGGAACGTTGTTCCGCGCGCTTTAGAGCGAATTGGTGGGACGGTTTTAGGCTCAGCCCTTGGGCTTATTGCTCTGAAGCTGGAGCTCATCTCATTTCCCGTTATGCTGGCGTGGTGCGGTGCCGCCATGTTCCTGTGCGGCTGGCTGGCGTTGGGTAAAAAGCCGTATCAGGCGCTGCTGATCGGTATTACGCTCGCGGTGGTGGTCGGTGCGCCCGCCGGGGATATGACCACGGCGCTGTGGCGAAGCGGGGATGTCATCCTGGGTTCACTGCTGGCGATGCTCTTCACCGGTATCTGGCCGCAGCGTGCTTTTCTGCACTGGCGTATTCAGATGGCCAGCTACGTCACCGCGTTTAACCGCGTCTATCAGGCCGGTTTTTCCCCGAATCTGGTTGAACGCCCGCGCCTGGAAAAGCACCTGCAGACCATCCTTAACGACGTGGTCAAAATGCGCGGCCTGATCACGCCCGCCAGCAAAGAAACCCATATTCAGAAATCAATTTTCGAAGCTATCCAGACGGTAAGCCGCAATCTGGTCTGCATGCTTGAGCTGCAAATCAACGCCCACTGGGCCACGCGCCCCAGCCATCTGTTGATGCTTAACGCGCAAACCCTCAAAGAGACCCAGCAGATGACGCAGCAAACGCTGTTGACCATCGCTCATGCGCTTTATGAAGGGAACCCGCAGCCGATACTGGCCAACAGCGAGCGACTGAACGAGATTGTCGCGGAGCTGAAGCAGTTAATCAATGAACGCCAGAGCGATAACGTGGCGGAAACGCCTATTCATGGCTATGTCTGGCTGAGCATGGAACTGGCGCGGCAGCTTGAGCTGTTATCGCACCTGATTTGCCGGGCGCTGCGCAAATAAAAGGCGTATGTGACGGCTGCTGCTTCGATTCAGCAGCAATTGGGGTTATGATAGCTTTAAACGATATACTCATTGTCATTCGCAGCCGCTGTCAGTAAGGTTATTGTTACAGCGGTTGCCTTAACGAATCCGAATCTCACATTATCAGGGGTGTAAAAATGGAAACTACCAAGCCTTCGTTCCAGGATGTTCTGGAATTCGTCCGCCTGTTCCGCCGCAAAAACAAACTGCAGCGTGAAATCCAGGACGTTGAGAAGAAGATCCGTGACAACCAGAAACGTGTTCTGCTGCTCGACAACCTGAGCGACTACATCAAGCCAGGCATGAGCGTTGAAGCTATTCAGGGCATCATCGCCAGCATGAAGAGCGACTATGAAGACCGTGTTGATGACTACATCATCAAAAACGCTGAGCTGTCCAAAGAGCGTCGCGACATCTCCAAGAAGCTGAAAGTGATGGGCGAAATCAAAAACGGCGAAGCAAAAAGCGAGTAATCGCAGCGAATAGTGAAAAAGGCTCTCTGGTGACAGAGAGCCTTTTTTTATGACGCAGAATGGGGCTGTAGCTGATAAATCCAGGCTTGGACCTGCTTGCCTTCAGCAGTGGTCACCGTGACCTCAACCCGATCGTAGCCGTCTTCAAACTCATCCAGCATTGGCCAGTGTGCGGCAAGGCTATCAGAGATAAACAGATAGCCTTCGACGCGGGGTCCGTTAGGGTGGAGCACGATCCCCGGAAAGTCCGCCGCAGCGCCCCAGCCGCGTTCGTAAAACGTACCGGATACGGAACCGGCCAGCCATTCGCCGCCAATCTTTTCAAGAATATGCGCATTAGAGTGGCCCGGTCGCAGCGTGCCGTAGACAAACAGAGCGTTCATTTTCCCTCATCCGCAAAGCAAAAAGCCTGCTTTAAAAGCAGGCTTTTTAAATTTGGCTCCTCTGACTGGACTCGAACCAGTGACATACGGATTAACAGTCCGCCGTTCTACCGACTGAACTACAGAGGAATCGTTGTGGAGGCTTATCTTAGCGGCGAAAAAAGTTTTGTCAAACCTGATCTTAGGGAAAATCGACTGATTGCTGATTCTGTCGTCAGTTTGTTGTAAATCCACACATCTTTTTCCGGAAAATACTTTGCAGGATGAGCATTTCTCCCCCATCATTTGAAATGGAGTTTCAACTTTTCTCGCTAAGGTCCATTTTGAACGTTACTGCCTCCTTACGCCAGGCGATCGTGCGCACGCCATGGTATGCAAAACGTAAAAGCTATCGGGTTCTCTTCTGGCGTGAAATCACCCCCCTTGCCGTGCCTATCTTCCTGGAAAATACCTGCGTTTTGCTGATGGGGGTCCTGAGCACCTTCCTGGTGAGCTGGCTGGGGAAAGAGGCGATGGCCGGGGTGGGGCTGGCGGACAGCTTTAACATGGTGGTGATTTCGTTCTTTGCCGCCATAGACCTCGGGACGACGGTGGTGGTGGCCTTTAGCCTCGGCAAGCTGGACCCCAAACGTGCACGCGAGGCGGCCCGCCAGTCGCTGATGATCATGACCATTTTTTCAATTGTTCTGGCGGCGGTGATCCACTATTTCGGCAAAGAGATTATCGACTTTGTCGCCGGGGAGGCAACAAACGAGGTTAAAGACCTGGCGCTGACCTACCTGGAAATGACCGTCATCAGCTATCCGGCGGCGGCCATCGCCCTGATTGGTAGCGGTGCGCTGCGCGGGGCGGGCAACACCAAAATTCCGCTGCTGATCAACGGCGGAATGAATATCCTGAATATCATTATCAGCAGCGTGCTGATTTACGGTGTGTTCTCGTGGGACGGGCTGGGGTTCGTCGGCGCCGGGCTGGGGCTGACCATTTCACGCTATATCGGTGCGGCAGCCATCATCGGGGTGCTGATGGCGGGGATCACTCCCTCGCTACGTCTGACGCTGAAAAGTTATTTCCGCCCCTTTAATTTTGCCATTATCTGGGAAGTGATGGGGATCGGCATTCCTGCAAGCATTGAGTCGGTGTTGTTTAACGGCGGGAAATTGCTGACGCAGATGTTTGTCGCCGGCATGGGCACCGACGTGATCGCCGGTAACTTCATCGCCTTCTCCATCGCCTCGCTGATTAACCTGCCGGGTAACGCGCTGGGCTCTGCATCAACCATCATCACCGGGAAACGGCTCGGGAAAGGGCAGATAGGCCAGGCGGAGCGACAGCTGCGGCACGTCTTCTGGCTGTCGACCATTGGACTGACCGTGATTGCCTGGGGAACCGCCCCGTTTGCCGGGCTGATGGCTTCGTTCTATACCCACGAAGACGACGTTAAAGAGGTCGTTAAGATCCTCATCTGGCTCAATGCGGCCTTTATGCCCATCTGGGCGGCCTCATGGGTACTGCCCGCCGGGCTAAAGGGCGCGCGCGATGCCCGCTTTGCGATGTGGGTGTCGATGCTAGGCATGTGGGGATGTCGCGTCGTGGCGGGGTATACGCTCGGGGTGATGCTCGGATGGGGAGTGGTCGGCGTCTGGCTGGGGATGTTCCTCGACTGGGCCGTGCGGGGCGCGCTGTTCTACTGGCGGATGGTCAGCGGGCGCTGGCTGTGGAAATATCCGCGAAAAAATGCCTGACAATTGCGCGAAATGGAGAATAATTCGGCAAACGATCGGAAATATGCATTCTGCCTTTGACATCCCGGGGAGGCATCGCTACTATGCGCCTCGTTCACACGATTCCTCTGTAGTTCAGTCGGTAGAACGGCGGACTGTTAATCCGTATGTCACTGGTTCGAGTCCAGTCAGAGGAGCCAAATTTAAAAAGCCTGCTTTTAAAGCAGGCTTTTTGCTTTTCTGCGCAAGGTAAATGCAAAACGGCAACCTTGTTGCCGTTTTTAGTGTGTGCACCCTCTCCCGTGGGAGAGGGTTGGGGTGAGGGCACCAGACCGCACGAAATTACAAACTAATCGGCGCCGTCGCCTCAATCAGCCACGGACGCGCATCGCTGTTCACCAGAGGTGACAGCGCCTCGCGTACCTGCTGGTGATACGCATCCAGCCACTGCTTTTCCTGATCGCTCAACAGATGCAGCTCAACCTGACTTAAGTCGATCGGGATCAGCGTCAGCGAGGCAAACCTGCAGAACCCTGGACGGCTCTCCACAATCTCCACCTGGTTTTCGATACGAATACCGTGGCTGTCGCCCAGATAGTAGCCCGGTTCAATCGTCATTATATTGCCCGCCACCAGCGGCCACGGGTTGACCTTTTTGGCGATGCGATGCGGGTTCTCATGGATCAGCAACTGGTGTCCCACGCCATGTCCCGTGCCGTGATCGTAATCCAGCCCCATTTCCCACAGCGGACGACGCGCGAAGGCATCCAGCTGATGCCCCTGAGTCCCGGAAGGGAACTGCAGGGTAATCAGCGACAGGAAGCCTCTCAGCACGGCGGTGTAGTGAAGGCGCTGCTGCGGATCGACCTTACCCCATGCCAGCGTGCGCGTAGCGTCGGTGGTGCCATTCACATACTGGCCGCCAGAATCGTTCAGGTAAAAATGGTTATGGCCGATGGGCTTATTGCTGGCCTCGCTCGAATGGTAGTGACACATTGCCGCATTGCTCGAAGAGGCGGAGATGGTTGCAAAACTCTGCTCGATGAACCCAGGCTGCTGTTGACGGAACGCAAGCTGCTGCGCCTGAACCTCCAGCTCTGTTAGCGGATTCCCTGCCGCCTCGCGCAGCGGCACTTCGCGGCTCAGCCAGGCCAGGAAGTTGACCCAGGCGGCACCGTCCTGGTGATGACACTCGCGATAACCTGCCAGCTCGACCGGGTTTTTGGTGGCCTTTATCAGGGTGATGGGGTCAGTCCGCCAGACAATTTCTCCCCGTGGCTCAATGGCGAAGCGCAGAGCCACCGGCGCGGAATCGGCATCAATCATCACCCGTTTGCCTTCAGCAATCTGCTGACAGCGTTCGATAAAAGCGTCCTGCGGCGCAATGGTAAACGCATTGCGTACTTCTCCAGGCAGGGCGCTGAGTTTATTGTCGTTAACAAACCACTCAACGTGACCGTCACGACCAAGAAGGGCAAAGGAGAGCGGTACCGGGCTGTAAGGGATATCCGCGCCACGCACGTTCAGCAGCCAGGCAATGTTATCCGGCAGCGTAACGGCGAGATAATCAGCATTGTTTGCGGCCAGCACGGCGGCGACGCGCAGACGTTTGTCCTCGCTGCTTTCACCGCAGTGTTCAACCGGCATTTCCCGGATAAGCCCCGCCGGTGCGGCAGGGCGGTCAGTCCATAGGGCGTCAAACGGCGAGGCCTTGAGAGGAACCAGCTCGCACGGCGTGGCAGACAGTTGCTCAAACTCCGAGTTGGTCATCAGCAGCGGATCAAAACCGATGCGCGTCCCGGCCTCCACGTTTTCCGCCAGCCATTCTGCCAGCGGCTCGTTGTGCAGGTGGTGGATCTCAACCTCATCCGTATTGACCTGAACGCGAGCCTGAACCTGATAGCGCCCGTCGACGAACAGCAGCGCTTTGTTTTTCAGCACCAGCGCCACGCCGGCCGAACCGTCAAAGCCCGTCAGCCAGGCCAGCTTTTCGTCGTAGGGCGCGCAGTATTCGCTCTGCCACGCATCCGCACGCGGGACGATCATCCCGTCGAGATGGCTGGCCTCGAGCCAGCGGCGCAGGGCAGAGAGCGGAGATGTGCTGGACATTGTTTTTCCTTATCGTTATTAGCGGAACGGCGGCTCGTTGAAGGTGCGCAGCTTGCGGGAATGGAGCCTGTCACCTTCTGCCCGCAGCAGGTCAATGGCGCGAATACCAATCTGCAGATGCTCTGAGATAGCCCCCTCATAGAAGCGGTTGGCCTGCCCCGGCAGCTTAATTTCGCCGTGCAGCGGCTTATCTGAGACGCACAGCAGGGTGCCGTAGGGAACGCGGAAGCGATACCCCTGCGCGGCGATGGTGGCGCTCTCCATATCAATTGCCACCGCGCGGCTCAGGTTGAACCGCAGCGCGGAGGCGGAGTAACGCAGCTCCCAGTTGCGGTCATCCGTCGTGACGACCGTACCGGTGCGCAGGCGCTGCTTAACTTCTTCACCCGGCATGCCGCTGACCTCTTTGGTAGCGTCATACAGCGCGCGCTGTACCTCCGCGATGCTCGGGATTGGGATATCCGGCGGCAGCACCGCATCCAGCACGTGGTCATCACGCAGATAGGCGTGGGCGAGCACGTAGTCGCCAATCAGCTGGCTTTCACGCAGGCCGCCGCAGTGGCCGATCATCAGCCACACGTCCGGACGCAGCACCGCCAGATGGTCGCAGATGGTTTTGGCATTTGACGGGCCCACGCCGATGTTAATCAGCGTAATGCCCTGGCCGTCGGCGGTGATCAGGTGCCAGGCGGGCATCTGGTGCTTTTTCCACGCCAGGTCGGAGATAGCCTGCTCGGGCGCTTCGGTCTCCGCGGTGATCCAGATCCCGCCCGCGCAGGACAGCGCGATATACGGGCTTTCCGGGTCGAGGATCTGGCTGCAGCCCCAGCGGACAAACTCGTCAACGTAGCGGGTGTAGTTGGTAAAGAGGACGAACGGCTGGAAATGTTCGACGGGCGTGCCGGTGTAGTGGCGCAGTCGCGCCAGGGAGAAATCGACCCGGCGGGCATCAAAGTGCGACAGGGGAGAAAATTCTGCCGGGTGATAGATCCCATCGGCCGTCTCATCGCCAATCTGTGAAAGCTCCGTCGTCGGGAAGTGGCGGGTCAGCCCCGCGCTCATTGAGCGATCCAGCGTTAGCGCCGAGCCGTCTATCACGTACGGATAAGGGATTTCATGCTGCGAGGGCTCAACGTGAATGTGCGCGCCGTAATCCTGATACAGCAGCGTCAGCTGTTCTTCAAGATACGGGCGGAAAAGTGCCGGGCGGGTAACGGTGGTACTGTAGCAGCCGGAGTGGGTAAAACGGGCGTAGGCGCGGGTTTTCGGTGTCGTGCTGGCGCTGCCGTCCCAGGTCACAGAGAGCGATGGATAAACAAAAAGGCCCTCGGTTCTGGCCTTTTCGTCGGGAAGTTTCCCTGTTTCGATATATTCGCTGATGGCGCCGCGTAGCGCGTTGACGGACTGTTCGTACAGCGCGTCGAGTTTTTCCAGCGCCTGAGCCGGGGTCAGGCTGGAGCCCTTATTATTCATCTCTGTCTCCTTGTTCCACAGGTATGCGACTCTACCCGATAGTATGTCACACGCCTGTGAAACAAAAGTGAGATCAGCGGTGGCTCGTCTCTTTCATCAGTAGCGCCGTTGCCGCCGACAGCAGGCAGCCGGCCAGCAGATAAATCGCCACGCTGTGCCAGTTTCCGCCGGAGAAGGTCACCAGCGCGGCGGCAATAAACGGCGTAAACCCGCCGCCGACCACGCTTGCGACCTGGTAACCCACGCCCGCGCCGCTGTAGCGGTAGCTGGCGCCGAACAGTTCGGTAAACATCGGCTGCTGTACGCAGACCACCATATCGTGAGCGATGTTCGCGAGCATGATGGCAAAGAAGACAATCCAGAAGATCGACTGCGCCTCCAGCGCCATAAAGAATGGCCAGGCGCTGAGGCTCCCAATCAGCGCGCCGGTGATGTAGACGCGACGGCGGCCAAACCGGTCCGCCAGCCAGGCGAAGCAGGGTATCGTCAGGCAGCTGATCCCGCCGACCAGCAGGCCGATATTCAGGAACAGCTCGCGCGGCAGGCCGAGATTCTGCGTCGAGTAGTTCAGCGCAAAGGCGGTGACGATATACATCGTCAGCAGCTCGCACAGGCGCAGGGCGATAATTTTCAGAAAAGCGCCAGGGTGCCGAATCAGGGCTTCCATCACCGGCAGCCGCTTTTTGACGGCCGGTTTTTCCTGCTGCTTTTCGAACTCAGCCGACTCTTCCATCCCGTTACGGATCCACAGCGCGGCGATGACCAGCACGATGCTGAAGATGAACGGAATGCGCCAGCCCCAGCTCAGGAACTGCTCGTCGGTGGTGAGCTGGCTGATTAACGACACCAGCCCTGTAGAAAGTAACAGCCCTACGCCGTACCCGACCTGCACGCCGCTGCTGTAAAACGCTTTCTTATTTTTTGGCGCGCTCTCAACGGATAACAGCGCCGCACCGCCCCATTCGCCGCCTACCGCGAAGCCCTGAATGGCGCGTAATGTCACCAGCAACACTGGGGCCCACCAGCCAATGGCGGAAAACGACGGGAGAATGCCAATCAATGCGGTGGCGATCCCCATCATCCAGACGGTGAGCATCAGCATGCGCTTGCGGCCAAGACGGTCGCCGAAGTGGCCGAAGATCACCCCGCCCAGCGGGCGAAACAGAAAGCCGACGCCGAAGGTGGCAAACGCGGCGAGCGTGCCCATCGCGGGGCTGACCTGGGGAAAAAACTCGCGGTTGAACACCAGCGCGGCGGTAATGCCGTAAAGCAGAAAATCATACCAGTCGACGACGGCACCCGCGAAGCTGCCGAGTGCGGCGCGGCGGGCACGATTGAGCGAAGGGGTCTCCTCGTTGGGACGATCGGAGATGAGGGTGGAGTCCATAGTTGTCCTGTCTGCACTTATTTTTAATTATTGGTATAAGAAAAGGTCACTCACATTGCGCCCGTCATATAAACGGAATCTATGAGACTACCGCGACAGGGGGCCTGTGCAAACTGATTTTATTTCCTGATGGGTAATGCAAAACGGCTACGCTATGCTTAATAAAGAGCGAAGCGACTGAGGAAGGGAAGATGTGTCGTAAAGAGGCGTTGGGCTGTCTTGCTGCATTACTTATCAGCCAGAGCGTGCAGGCGGTGAGCTATCCTTTACCGCCGGCGGGCAGCCGTCTGGTAGGGAGTTCGCAGGTCATTACCGTGCCGGATCATAATACATTACCGCTTGAGGCCTTTGCCGCGCAGTACGGGCAGGGGCTAAGCAATATGCTGGAAGCGAACCCGGGGGTGGATCCTTTTTTACCCAAATCCGGCACCCGGCTGGTGATCCCCCAGCAGCTCATTTTGCCCGACACCGTTCGCGAGGGGATTGTCGTTAACGTGGCGGAAATGCGCCTCTACTACTACCCGCCTGGTGGCAATACCGTTGAAGTGCTGCCCATCGGCATCGGTCAGGCCGGGCGTGAAACCCCGCGTAACTGGGTGACGGCCGTTGAGCGTAAGCAGGTGGGGCCAACCTGGTCTCCGACGCCGAATACGCGCCGTGCCTATGCGGCAGAAGGGAAAACGCTCCCGGCATTCGTGCCCGCCGGGCCGGATAACCCGATGGGGCTGTATGCCATCTATATCGGCAGGCTCTATGCCATTCACGGCACAAACTCGAATTTTGGCATCGGGCTGCGGGTGAGCCAGGGCTGTATTCGCCTGCGTAATAACGACATCAAATACCTTTTCGATCATGTTCCCGTCGGAACTCGCGTGCAGCTTATCGATCGGCCCGTTAAAGTCACCACGGAACCGGACGGCAGCCGCTGGGTGGAGGTTCACGAGCCATTATCGCGTAACCGCGCGGAGTTTGAATCGACCCGGAAAGTGCCTCTGCCAATGTCAGCCGCGCAGCGGACGCAGTTGATAAACGAGGGGGCGGGAGCCGAACTGGAACGGCGGTCAGGGATGCCGGTTAAGGTAGGCATGTAAGGGGATTGTGCGGGCTGGTGCCCTCTCCCACGGGAGAGGGTGCACACACTAAAAACGGCAACCTTGTTGCCGTTTTGCATTTACCTTGTGCAGAAAAGCAAAAAGCCTGCTTTAAAAGCAGGCTTTTCAAATTTGGCTCCTCTGACTGGACTCGAACCAGTGACATACGGATTAACAGTCCGCCGTTCTACCGACTGAACTACAGAGGAATCGTGTGAACGGGGCGCATATTATCGACCTGCGTTCACCTTGTCAAAGGGTGGATCGCCGCCTTTCGATCGTTTGCTGACAAAATCGGCAAAGTGATGTTTTTGGCAGCGGAATGCACCGCTTTGGTGCGGGTATATCCCTAATGGGGCAGATCATAAACTGCTGTTTCGGTAATTAAATCCCCCTCTGTAATTAGGATTCCTTATTTTCAGACGCTTAGCGAACAATTCAGACCGCCTGGTAAAAGTGGCATTCATATTGCAAAACCTGTTCAACAACGACAGCCGGTTCCGGCACAGCATTTCGAACAGGGGGCAAAATGAACTTAAGACGACTGAAATACTTCGTAAAAATCGTCGATATCGGCAGCCTGACTCAAGCGGCAGAAGTGCTGCATATCGCGCAGCCTGCGCTGAGCCAGCAGGTGGCTACTCTGGAAGGCGAGATGGATCAGCAATTGTTGATCCGCACCAAACGCGGCGTCACGCCAACGGAAGCCGGTAAGATCCTGTATACCCATGCGCGCACCATTCTTCGCCAGTGTGAACAGGCGCAGCTGGCGGTGAATAACGTGGGTCAGACCCTGAGCGGGCACGTTTCTATCGGCCTGGCGCCGGGAACGGCCGCGTCCTCAATTACCATGCCGTTGCTGCAGGCCGTTCGCGCTGAGCTGCCTGAAGTGCTGGTATACCTGCATGAAAACAGCGGTTCCGTACTGAATGACAAACTGCTCAGCGGCCAGCTGGATATGGCGGTCCTTTACGATCGCTCACCGGTCGCCGGCATCACCAGTCAGCCGCTGCTGAAAGAAGATCTCTACCTCGTAGGCACCCGCGACTGCCCGGGCCAGAGCGTAGACCTTGCCGCCGTGGCAGAGATGAACCTCTATCTGCCGCGCGACTACAGCGCCGTGCGCGTGCGCGTGGACGAAGCGTTCTCCCTGCGCCGCCTGACGGCCAAAATCATCGGCGAAATCGACTCGATCTCCACGCTGACCGCAGCCATTGCCAGCGGCATGGGGGTGACCGTTCTGCCGGAATCCGCAGCCCGCTCGCTGTGCAGCGCGGCAAACGGCTGGATGGCGCGGATCACCACGCCTTCGATGAGCCTGCCGCTATCGCTGAACATGTCTGCACGCGGTTCGCTGTCGCCACAGGCGCAGGCGGTAAAAGAGATTTTGATGTCGCTGGTCAGCAAGCCATCGCTTGAGAACCGTGAACTCCAGCTCGTGAGCTGATATTCCATAAAAGCATAAGATGCTGGTTTTTATTATTTGTTCTGCAGCTCGGCTGACTCTAACAATAGAGCTATGTCAGATGCGCCGGAGTGAATCGTGAATTTCCAGCAACTTAAAATTATCCGTGAGGCGGCCAGGCGGGACTACAACCTGACCGAGGTCGCCAATATGCTTTATACCTCTCAGTCCGGCGTCAGCCGCCATATCCGCGAGCTGGAAGAGGAACTGGGTATAGAGATCTTTATCCGTCGCGGCAAGCGGCTGCTCGGCATGACGGAGCCGGGTAAGGCTTTGCTAACCATCGCTGAGCGGATCCTCAACGAGGCCAGCAACGTGCGTCGCCTGGCGGATCTCTTCACCAATGACGCCTCGGGAGTGCTCACCATCGCCACCACCCACACCCAGGCGCGCTACAGCCTGCCGCCGGTGATTAAAGCGTTCCGCGAACTTTTCCCTGACGTCCGTCTGGAGCTTATCCAGGGCACGCCGCAGGAAATTGAAGTGCTGCTGCAAAACGGTGGGGCGGATATTGGCATTGCCAGCGAACGCCTGAGCAACGACCCGCTGCTGGTGGCGTTCCCCTGGTTCCGCTGGTACCACAGCTTATTACTTCCGGTCGATCATCCGCTGAATCAGGTCTCTCCCCTGACGCTGGAAGACGTTGCGAAATGGCCTTTGATCACATACCGGCAGGGCATAACCGGACGTTCGCGCATAGACGAGGCCTTCAACCGCAAAGGGCTAACGCCGGACGTGGTGCTGAGCGCGCAGGATTCTGATGTGATTAAAACCTACGTCGAGCTGGGTCTGGGCATTGGCCTGGTGGCGGAACAGTCCAGCGGAGAACGCGAGGACGGGAACCTGGTACGTCTTGATACGCGTCATTTGTTTGACGCCAATACCGTATGGCTTGGCCTGAAGCGCGGGCAGCTGCAGCGCAACTATGTGTGGCGCTTTATCGAGCTGTGCAATGCCGGGCTGTCGGTGGATGAGATTAAACGTCAGGTCATGGAGCCGGAAGAAGTGGCGATTGATTATCAGATTTAAGTGTTGGCTTGCCCGGTGGCGAGTGCTTACCGGGCTCATCACTTAACTGAAAGGGTATTTTCTGAAGACCGCCTGTGATTCGAATGATTCGGTAAACGCCTGAATCTCTCTAAAATCCGCTGCGTTAACGACGTGCGGGATCATCGACTGAATAAACGTCCAGACAACCGTGCTCGTGACGGCAACCTGATCGGGAGTTGCGGTCGCCGGACGCGTCTCCAGTAAGGCATTCCATTCCCTGCAGGCCGCCAGCAGCTGAATTGTAATGCGTTCGACCCATAAAGCGTGCTGCTTTTCCGCCGGACGCTGGTTGTGTTCATACACATTTTGCACCGCTTTTTCAGCGGCGGCGAGGATAAAGCCCAGCGTCTGAAGATCCTTTGCCAGCGCATCCGGCGCGACGGGCAGGAGTTTCCGCTCGGGGGCAGCCTGAGCCTCAAAATAGTTCAGTATCAGCGAGGAGTCCATCAGCCGTATTCCGTTATCCAGAACCAGCGTCGGGGCTTTTACCGCGGGGTTGATCCGGGAGAACGCGTCGAAGGTGCTAAAGACTGACAGCGGCTGGCTTTCAAACTCAACGCCATAAAGCTCAAGGGAGATCGCCACGCGCCGTACATAAGGTGAATCCATCATGCCAACAAGCTTAATCATCGTTCCCGTTTTCCTGTCTCTGTGAAATAACGCGTCATTGAAGAGGATGACCAGACATTACAATACAATTTGCATGGCGAATATCTTCAGTATCTTACCGTAAGGGTTAGTATTACTGACATATGGTCAGGTTGCCGCTGTATATTCAGCACAGATAAGGAAGTGCTTTCATGTCGGATTTTCCACCCATTGCCAGTTTGCGAAGCTTTGAAGCCGTCGCCCGTCTTGGCAGCGTGACGCTGGCGGCGAAAGAACTCCACGTTACCCATTCCGCTATCAGTCAGCAGATCAAAGTGCTGGAGGAGATGGTGGGCGTAAAGCTGTTTATCCGTCAGGGGCGAGGAGTGCAGATCAACGAAGAAGGGCGGCTCTATGCCTTACAGGTACGCGAGGCGTTGAACCATATTGCGGATGCCACCCGACTCGTACAGGTGAAGCCGAGAAAGCAGGAGCTGACGCTGGCGATGGTGCCGTCATTTGGATGCCACTGGTTATTACCGCGTCTGGCTCGTTTTCGGGCGAAATATCCGCTTATCACCCTGCGGATCCAGGCCAGCCTGACGGTCACCAGCCTGCTGCAGGAAGGGATAGACATCGCGATACGGATGGGGCAGGGGAACTGGGAAGGGAGTGAAAGCCATTACCTTTTTTCCGATGAGCTTATTGTGGTGGCCGCACCGGGCTTTAACAGGGGCGTGCTGCCCGCTACGCCAGCGGAGATTGCAAAGAGTCATATTATTTTCTCTATGGAGTCGTGGAAAACGTGGTGCATGAATGCGGGTCTTGAGAAAGAGATCGTGCCTGACGGTTTATGCATTAACGACTCCAATATCATTATCGAAGCCGTTCGACTCGGGAAAGGTATCGCGCTGGAGCGTCGCTCTCTGGTTCAGGATGCCATCACCCGAGGTGAACTGGTCCAGCTAACCTCCATCACCGCACCATATCCCTGGCCTTACTGGTTGGTAACGGCGCAGTCTACGGAGGTGAAGCCGGAGGTGACACTCTTTAAGGCATGGCTGGAGGAGGAAGTGGCGGCCTGGCGGCGAGCGGTGAGTGCTGTGGAAAGTAACCAACCCTAATGAGCGAATCAGGGGCTGGGAGGGAGTGACTTATTATTGGAATTAGGGACATGCTGCTGCATCAATTCAACGATCCAATCAATAAAAACGCGCTGTCTGGCGTTGACATGGCGGTTCGGCGGAAATGCCAGGTACAGGGGCATTGGCTTAATCCGCCATTGTTCAAATAGCGGAATCAAGGAGCCACAAGCCTGATGTGCTGCCGCCATATAGGCGGGTAGCGCAATCACGCCTAACCCGGCTAATCCAGCTTCGAGGTAAGCATTGCCATCATCCACGGCAAGTACATAGTTACCCGTGATTTCAATATGTTCACTCTCACCATGCAGTACCAGAGAATCAACCTTACCGGTGCGTGAGGACAAGAATCCCACTATGCGATGGTCCGTGTTTTCCAGCTCTCGCGGGTGCGCAGGGGCGCCGAGGCGTTCCACATAACTCGGTGCGACGTAAACACCGATTTGCAAATCGCCGACATGGCGTGCGATCAGGGACTGGTCGTTGATTTCGCCACCGCGCAGGACGCAATCCACATTGTCGCCGATCAGATCCACCACCCGGTCGCTCACGCCCATGTCGAACTGGATATCAGGGTAGCGTGCATGAAAAGCCGGTAGCGCGGGCACCAGAACAAAGCGGGCAAGAGGAGTGGGCACATCTATCCGCAGGCGTCCCCTGGGGGTCATCGTCGCACTGGAGAGGCTGTTTTCAGCATCCTCCATGTCCGCCAGCAGACGGATTACGCGCTCGTAGTAGACCGCGCCATCAGGAGTCACACCGAGCCTGCGGGTAGTGCGATGGAGCAGCCTGACGCGCAGGCGCGCTTCCAGCTGCTGAATAAGCTGCGTCACCGTGGTTTTGCTCATATGAAGCGTTTGGGCAGCCTTTGTGAAACTGCCTGCTTCCACCACGCGAGCAAAGGCGCGCATCGCATCGAAACGATCCATCCCTTGTCCTCTCTTTTCACCGATTGTTTGGATATTACAAACAATGATGGACAAAGTCGCTTGTTTATCCGTCCGATGTGGCGCCTGTAAAGTGTCTTTATATTCACCGGGCAGATTTCGCCCCATTGCAAAGGTACAGACATGACAACACGCGAAGCCGTTTTTCCCTTCGGACGCCAGGCGCTCTATGAGCGCAATCGGTATTCACCCGCCATCAAATCTAACGGCTTCCTGTTTGTTTCGGGGCAGGTGGGTAGCCGGGAGGATGGTTCGCCTGAAGAGGATCTCAACGCGCAGATCCGGCTGGCATTCGATAACCTTAATGCTGTGCTCAAGGCTGCGGGCTGCACGTTCGATGACGTTGTTGACGTTACCCTCTTTGTCGTCAATCCCGAGTCAAACCTCGACGCTATCTGGAGTATCCTGCCAGAATATTGGGGGGAAGCGCCTTACCCTACGTTGACGGGGATCGGCGTGACGTGGCTGTACGGATTCCAGTTTGAGATTAAGGTGATTGCCCGGCTGCCCACGAGTCATGATAAGACAAAGGTAAATTGATGAAAGCAGCGGTTTATGATGTGGAAGGCGCTCCCGGCGTCCTGCGATATATCGATGTCCCGGATCCGGTCGCAGGGCCTGACGATGTCCTGATTTCTGTCGAGGCTATCTCGATTGAAGGGGGAGATTTGATCAACCGCCGCTCAACTCCGCCGCCTGGCCCTTCATGGGTCGTCGGCTACGCGGCCGCGGGCACAGTGGTTGCCGTTGGATCGAAAGTCCGTAGCCGTAAGGTTGGAGACAGAGTGGCTGCTTTTAGCATGCAGGGATCGCATGCGGAACGTTGGGCTGTGCCGGCGGAACGTACCTGGCTTATACCGGATGGGGTGGATGCAGCAGACGCGGCGGTGGTACCGCTCTCTTTTGGAACCGCACATCATTGCCTGTTCATACGAGGCATGCTCCGGCATGGAGAAACCGTCCTGATTCAGGCAGCAGCGGGGGGCGTGGGGCTCGCGGCCGTTCAGCTTGCCTCACAGGCAGGCGCGACGGTCATCGCCGTGGCAAGCGGAACGCAGCGAATAAACCGGCTGCTGGAACTTGGTGCCGATCACGTCGTGGATCGTGCAAAGAATAACGTTGTGGACAGTGTCCGACAGTTCACCCATGGCACCGGTGTTGACCTCGTCATCGATCCGGTAGGGACGACGTTGCCAGCTTCGCTTTCTGCACTCGCTCCGGAAGGACGTCTCGTCTTCGTCGGTAATGCGGGCGGCGGTAGCCTGACCGTCGACCTGTGGCCGCCAATGCAGTCTAACCAGACGCTCATGGGGGTATTTATGGGGCCTCTTTTTGAAAGGCCTGGCGTTCGGAAAAGCGTGGACGACATGTTGCAGGCTGTGGCTGCAGGGCACATCAGGGTTGTCATTGACCGTGTCTTCCCCCTGGCTAACGCCGCTGCGGCCCATGAATACGCTGAGACAGCGAAACCGCTTGGTCGTATCGTTATGAAGCCATGAACGGGGGACCTCATCACGACTTCGTAATTCTTCTGATGTGGAGGAGAAAAATAAAAAAGCCTGCTTCAAAAGCAGGCTTTTCAAATTTGTCTCATCAGACTGGGAGCATTCAATGAGTCTGTTATTCCAGCCGCAACCTCTCCCTAAGCTCCCTCACCAGCGATGCATCATCCAGCTCTGCACTGATCTCATGACGAATCGCATTAGTGAACTGTTTACTGCGCTCGCAGCTATGGTGATAACCATGAGATAGCCAGTTCCAACTCCCGAGAACAATGTAGCGGCCATCGATCATCATTACCTTTTCATGTGTCCCTTCCGTCAACCGGATAATATTCTCTTTTCCTAGTTGTTCGCGGTACTCGGCAACCAGAGTCTCATCATTATCTTCCGCACGATCCATGCACTGGTGATAGTAGCCGTAATAAACTTTAACCCTGACACCACGCCGCTGCGTGGCTACCAACTGCGCCAGCTCCGGCCTCTGATAATTCTTACCTCCTCGACGGATCCACGGAGCGATGATAACCAGCTCCTGTTCACACTGGCTGGCCAGAGCGCTAAATGCGGCAATATGTTCGCAGTCGCGATAATAACGCTGTAGACGGGGAGTCTGGCTTAGACTGGCAAAATTCGGATGCTGGCTACCCTGTTCAAGCAGGAAGCTTTCGGCAACGCTATCTGCAAGGACTTTCAGGTATCCACCTGCTTGCCGCAATCGATGATGGTTACCTACGACGATAAATTGCTGCTTTGCGCGTGAAACCACGACATTCAGCATGTTTGGTGCGTCGTTTTGAAAATTCGGATTATCAAGAGGATGAAAAATAACAGGACTATAAATGATGACCTCAAAGCCTACGCCCTGAAACTGATGCACTGTACCAATGCAGTTTTTCTGCCGGTGATTCATTCGTTGCGCAAGACGTTTAATCAACAATGACTTCTGATTGCTATAGGGAGTGACGATACCAACATCGGCAGTCAGATCGTAACCAGCTTCTTCCAGCTTATCCAGCAATAGCTCGATAGCATCAACTTCATCCAGATTAGTGTTAACCGTATCGCCTTTCTGGCCTTCTACGCTGTAGAACATCAAATGATGCCCGCCTGATTTCTCAAACGCGCTGGCAATACGGCTGGAAGGGGGGGCAGTTTCCACGCTGACGCCATGGTAGTTCGCCAGTCGGATGAAAAGGTCGGCAATAGGTTGCTGGCACCGGCGATGCTCATCGAGAATGATGCCATTACCCGTATCGTCTACCTTGCCGGAAAGCGTACCAGCAGCACGGTGCCAGCCCGTGACGCTTGCAGGTGAAACACGCTCATACAACGTATTGTTGCTGGCGAAATGACGCTCACGCAACTGTGTTTGCATGTTTTCTGACAGGTTTCTAATGGGTTCAATTTGCAGAGGATCGCCAACAATCATCGCTTTCTCACTGCGACTCAAAAGGGGCACAAGGGATTCAAGCGAAATCATGCCCGCTTCGTCGCACAGTGCCAGGTGCCATGGTTTATGCCCCTTGAGTTCATCGAGCTTACGATAACCAGCAACCTTCCACGCGGAAACCAGCGTGGTCGCCATTACCGGATATACAAGAGACAGTGCGCGATAGAAATCATCTAGCTTATCCAGCCAGCGATAGTAGCCCGCACTGCGACGCTTACTCATCAGGGCCCGCCAGTGAGTAAGCACCTCTTCAAGCTCAATTTTCCGTTTCAGTTGTTCCTGCCAGAGATAACCGATAGCGGCTTCGAACATTTCCCGGTGTTGCCTGATAAAGCGTTTACGCAAAATGTCGCCCCAGTTACCTTCCGGATAACGCTGTTGATACTGTACCGTTAGCTGTTGCGCCCGGATGACCTGACGCCATTGTGCCTGCAATTCTTCTACTTCAGTATTAAGAGTCAGCAGGTCAACTTCCTGTTGAGCTTCGGGTTCCGCATGCAGGAGCAGCGCCAGTAGCGCCAGGCTATCTACCTGCTGTGAAAGCATTTCCCCAGCATCAGCCAGAGCAGCCAGCTGACGATGGGGAAGGGAAGAAAGACTGAATTTGAGAAAGTCCTCCGGTGCAGCCAGGCTCATCTGTTGCAACCTTGCTGGATATTTCCTCTCGAAAAAACGAGCCAGATAACGCTTTATCCCTTTACGCGGATAGTCGCGGTAATGCAGCTCCAGGGCTGGGCGTAGCGGTGAATCCATCCAGCTAAGTATCTGCTCCAGACTATGCTGCTGCGGCCATGTCGCCTGCAACGTCTGGTAAATTCTGCTGGCCTGTAGACGCTGCGTTTTTATCTCCCTAATTTCCTGCAGGCGCTGTTCTAACTGACAGGCTAAGGTATCCAGGTCGTCGGGGTGATGAAGCGAAACATCAATTCCGAGTACCTGTGCATGAGCGGCGAGCGAGGGAATTTTTTCCATGAAACGAGCTGGTAGCTCTTTTACTAGTTGGGTGTCCAGACCACAATCCACAACAGATTGTATCGCTACTGCCTTTTCATTCAGATACGCCCGGTAACAAGCGTTCATCTCGTCACGATGCTTGAGTAAAACCGCTAAAAAATCGTGCTGCTGCTGTTGGTCATAGCTTTCCTGTCGCCAACGACCAATCAGTTTCTCAAGCCGGGTAAGCTCATGCTGAACCTGTTCGTTCGAGCCGCTATGAAACCATAACCAGTCTAGATCCTCAGTTGCAGGGTCACTGCGCAGATCGTCAATGATATTCTCCACCGCTTTTATTGCCGTGGACGTGACCAGCATGCCGAAATTCTGGTCCTTTCCATCAGCAATCGCCAGTGCTCTGGCAACCAGTTGTTGTGCGATGAGTGACTTGAATAGCGTGGTTTTACCCGTACCAGGCGCACCTTGTACAGCAACCAGGCGCTCATCCTGATTAATCGCCTGTATTGCCGCCATCTGCCCATGGCCCAGAGGATATTGTGTTTCAAACAAACCGCCAGTCACCACTTCGTGAATATGTGGGGCCTTCTCGTCACTATGGATATGGCTGAGATACTGCTCCAGTAACGGGAAATCACCAACTGCGTTATTACACAGCCAGGTGAAATCTTCCGCATCACGCTTGAGGTTGTAATCCTCATTATGCAGCGGAGCCACTAGGGCATTAAACGCAGTTTCCAGCCCCTGATATTTACTGTTTGATTGCTGAGTGACCCATTTCTGAAGAGCCTTAAACGCCTCAAGGAACGTGTCATATTTACATCCCGTGAGCGCGCTAACGATACTCATCATATGACGGTTTTCACCGAGCTCATCCAGCTGAATACCAAACATTTCGCGAAAAGCGAAGGGGAATGCGCTAACAAGTTGTCCATCTTTGACGGGAACTAGCAGGGTGTTTTCGTTCTGTTCAAAAAATGATTTGGGGAGGGGGAAAGAGAACAGCGGAAGGTATTTTACATTGGCCTTACCTCGCTCGTTTTCGATACAGCGCAGTACCGGAAAAAGCAGGTTAACAGGCTCAATATGGGTAATTCTACCCTTTTCGTCATATTCGACGAAACGCTGGCACCAGTGGTTGCGCATTTCAGGCGTAACACGGAGTATTACCCCGCTCTGGTTTTCTTCACAGTTATTTATACCGAGCATGAGTTGTTGGTGCTCATGCACCTTGCTGGCCGGTATTTTACTCTTTTCTGCGCCACTGAATTTCACATAATCATGCCACGCTGAAAGGATATCTTTAGACGAGTTTTGCATCATGCTAAAAGAGCCTTAACCTGAGTATCTCCCTGAAAATAATGGTTAGAGAATAACACAGAGGCAGATATTTTAACCCTACCAAAGGGGGCATCTTTGTATGGAAATACAATATGAGTAACAGCGGCTAATATGTTTTCCAGTTTTACTGAGAGGAATTAGCGTTCAAACAACTGGAACGCATTCTTATGGTGCTGCAAATGAAGGGTCTGCCTAACGAGAGGCTATCTTGAGCTAGCGTGGGAATAATGAAAAGCAAAAAGCCTGCTTTAAAAGCAGGCTTTTCAAATTTGGCTCCTCTGACTGGACTCGAACCAGTGACATACGGATTAACAGTCCGCCGTTCTACCGACTGAACTACAGAGGAATCGTGTGAACGAGGCGCATAGTAGCGACCTCGGTACGCCTTGTCAAAGGGTGAAAACGCACTTTTCGTTCGTTTGCCGACAATTTCAGCAAATTGCTGATTTTATGGCAAATTCGCGTTGAAATTACACAACAAAATGCGCCGCCCGCAGGCGGCGCGCAGGATCAGAACAGAACGGAGTAGTTCAGACCAAAGGTACGTCCGCGGCCTTTGTAGGTATACAGACCCGGTGCACCGTAGGTTGGGCTATACAGCCCCGGTGCGCGCTGGCCCCAGGCGGTGGTGTAGTCTTTGTCCAGCAGGTTTTCCACGCTGAAGCTGACTTTACCCACCGGCAGGGCGTAGCTGCCCAGGAAGTCGACCGTGTTATAGCCATCGATCTTCTTGCCGTCGGCGTCAGAGACGTCAAAGGTCTGCGTGCTCTGTACGCGCAGGGTCCAGTCGCCCGGCGCCCAGTTGACCCACGCGCTGGCTTTCGACGGGCTGGCGCTGTCGACCGTCAGCTTCTCCCATTTCCCGTTTTCGCGGGTTTCAGACTTGATGGCATTAAAGTTCGCCCCGGTGCTCCAGTCGCTGTCGGTGAAGAAATAGTCCACCTGACCTTCCACCCCGTAGATACGACGCTTGTCGTCTTCCAGGTTGATGGTCATGTCCGTCTTGTTGATGGTGATGGTTTTATCCGAGAGCGAGTAATACGCCGCAACCTGCGTGCGCAGGTTATCCCCGGTGTAGCGCCAGCCCAGCTCATAAGCGTTGACCTTGATACCGTCCAGCTTCGAGTCGTTCACGTTGACGCTGTTCAGCAGGCGATAGTGACCGTTGCTGAGCTGATAGGTCCCGGAGCCGTAGTACTTCGCCAGGTCCGGAATTTCGAAGCCCTGGGAGAAGTTAAACCATACCTGCTGCTGTTCGGTCAGGCGACCGAGGATCCCGGCGTTAAACAGGAAGTTGTTGTAATCGGTTTTCCCGCCCGGCACCGCGTCGGCGGAGGTCGCTTTCCCGGTGGCGATGGCCTGCTGCTGGGTGTAACCGACAAAGTCGTCCACCTTGTTCTCGGTGTACTGGTAGCGCACGCCGCCGCTCAGGGTGATGGCGTCAATATCGTAGCTGGCCTGCAGGAACGGGGCGAGGTTGGTGACGCTGTAGCCCGGGTAGCGGCCCACGTTGTAGGCGTTATCCAGCTCCATGCCGCCGCTCGCCGCGGATTTGCTCAGGTTAAAGAACTGCTGGTTGGCGTCGAAGGTTTCGTGGTCGGCATCCATACCCCAGGTCAGCGTTAAATCGTCCACGGGCTTGCTGTTTAGCGTCAGCTTGCCGCCGTAGAAATCTGTTTTCTGCTGCGACGCGCCGATGCTGCTCACTACGCCTTTGGTCAGGGTCGGGAACGGATAGTAGGTCAGGCTCTCGTCGCGATAGTAAATCTGCGCGACCAGATCCTGGCCCCAGAAGTCGGTGTTGGAATACTGCAGGTTAATCAGATGGCGCTCGGTACCCGGCACGCGGTCAGAATCGAGGTTACCTTTGTTGTAGGCGGTCGCATCCCCCGTTACCGCCGAGAAGTTCTTCCCGAGATACAGCCCATGCTTGCCGTCGGACTCGCTCTTGTAGTACTGGGTCGTCAGCTGCAGCTGCTGGTGCTCGTCAATATTGATGGTGCCTGTTCCCATCACATCAATACGGTCGGAATACTGGAGGCCGGTCTGGGTGTTATCAATGATTACCTCGTCGCCGTTGCCGTCATACCAGCCGCCGTAGCGCTGATACGACACCGACAGACGACCGGAAGCGTTATCGTTGCCGCCGCTGACCGCTGCCGACACGTTCTCATCGTGGTCGTTGTGGCTGTTAAATCCGCTCTTTGTCCCGGTCTGGAACTCAACTTCGGTTTCCGGCTGGCCTTTTTTGGTGACGATGTTCACCAGGCCACCGGTGCTGCCGCCGCCGTAAAGTGACGTGGCGCCGGAGATGACTTCGATACGGTCAATGTTGAACGGATCGATAGAGTCGAGCTGGCGGCTGTCGCTGCGGGACGAGTTCAGGCGCACGCCGTCCACCATCACCATCATGGAGCGGCCGCGCAGGTTCATGCCGTAGTTGGTACGTCCCTGGCTGCTGACGTCCATGCCCGGGATCAGCTGCGCCAGCACTTCTTTAATCTCTTTCCCGCCCTGAACCTGCTGCTCAATTTCAGCCCGCTCAATGACCCAGGTGGTCTGCGCCATCTCCGCCACGCTGCGGTGCGCGCGGCTGGCGGAGACAACGATATTTTCTTCCTTTTGTTCTTCCGCCCACGCAGAGGTAGAAAGCATTGCAAGCAAACAAGGATTTAAAACCCAAAGATGAGAACGTTTCATTGTTATATTGACCCTGATTGTGTGTGTCAGTACTCGGTGGTTTTTGCTAATGATTTAAAAACCTGACTGTTCTCCGGGCTGGTGGTGCTTCGCCAGTGGATAACGCCAGGAGTGGTGGCCAGCTCAAACGGCTCGTCGGCGTGCGCGCGATTCAGAATTCGCGCCGCGCGCCAGGCCATCAGGCTGAGCTGGGGTTCGGCAATGCCGAGACGGTGCATCCCGGCATTCACGGCGAACAGGCGGTTGCTCTGCGGACCGTCCCATTCGAGGGTGAAATCGTTGTTGATGCAGAAGGCTTCGTCCGTATCCAGATGCAGGCGGTGAGACAGCGGCGCCAGGAACGCAGGCTGCACGGCGCGATAGCCGGTGGCAAAGATCGTCACGTCGCTCTCCAGCTGCTCGCGGCCGCCGTCAAGGTGATGCTGTATGCTCAGGCGCTGGCCGTTTTCCAGGCGCGTCAGGGCTGTCACCGAGCGGGACGGCATCAGGTGCGCCCAGGGTTTTTCACGCAGCACTTCGAAGCGGTGGTACATGGCGCGGTAAATCGCCAGCAGTGACTCGGTGGTGATACCGTCGGAGGTCATCTTCTGCTCGTGCAGCATCTGCCGACGCGCCTCTTCACCGAGCGTGGAGAAGCTGTCCACGTACTCCGGCGTGAAATACTCGTTAGCAAAGGCGGCTTCATCCAGCGCGTTGTAGTTGTTACGCCGCGAGACCCAGTTCAGGCTCAGCGGCTGGCCCCATTCGCCACGGAAAATATTCAGGAACAGGTCGGCGCCGCTCTGGCCGCCGCCGACGACGGTGACGCGCTTGCCCGCAAGATCCGGCGTGCGCAGCATCATCTCGCTGGCGTGGAAGCAGGTATCGTCCTGCACGGTAACGCAGTCAGGCAGGTTGATCTGTTTGCCAATCCCCACGCAGACGTGGCGCGCCAGGAAGCGGTCGCGCTGGGTCGCCACCTCAAACAGGCCGCTTTTCTCATCAAAGCTCACCTGCTGCACCTGCTGGCTAAAGGACAGGTTAGTGAGGTTTTCCGCCGCCCAGCACAGATAGTCCGCAAACTCCTCGCGGGAAACGGTGCGCTGCTCGGTGGTCAGGAAGCGGTAGAACTTTTTGCGCTGCACCAGGTAGTTCAGGAAGCTGTGGCGGTTGGTCGGCTCCACGGCGCTGACCAGATCCTTCAGGAAGCTGGTCTGCATGTGGCAGTCCGGCACCATCATGCCGGGGTGCCAGGAGAAGTGCGGTTTACGCTCAAGAAACAGCGAGCTAAAGCCGTCCAGCCCTTCCGCCAGCGCGGCGATGCTGAGGTTAAACGGGCCAATACCAATGCCGATGAAATCATAGGTTTTCATTGCGCTGACTCCCGGAAGGCGAGAAAAAGAGGGTTATCAAGGTCGGTGACGTAGTTCGGCAGCATGCGGCTGCCGCCGTCGTGTTCGGAGAAGGTCAGTTTGACCGGGTTGAGGATCACGCGAATAATTTGCGGCTTAAACAGGTCGAACTTCGCGAAGCGATCGGCAAGCTCGGGGTGCGCGGCCATATAGCGGTGCAGCACTCCGGCGAGGATCTGATAGAAACGCGTTTCACTGATGCCGCTTTGCAGGGTGAGGCGTGAGATAAAACGCAGCACCGTCACAAAGTTACCGGTTTGCAGGTCGTGAATAATGTAATCCGCGCTCAGGCGTGCCGTGACGGCCTTCACCTGCTCCGGCAGGCTCTGGGCCTGCGGGAAATCTTCATCCACCAGGCGCATATCGCCCTGGAAATCTTTCAGCAGAATGCGCTGCGGAATAGAGTCCTTCATCACCAGCGTCACGTTCTGGCCGTGGGCGATCAGCGCCACGCCGTAGCGGCAGAGCAGGTGATAGAACGGGATCACCGATGCCTCAAACAGCTTTTCCAGCCACGCGTCGGCGCTGAGCCCGGAACGGTTGATCCACGCGTCGATCAGCGCACACCCGTCGTTATCGGTTTCCATCAGCGCCGCCATCAGAACCGCCTGTTCGCCGTCCTGCAGATAGCAGGACGGGTTCTCGCGCCAGATCACTCCCAGCATCTCCTGGTAGCGGTAGGGCGCTTTCGGCAGCGCCGCATAGCCCGGATGTGACAGGTATCCGGCTGCGGGTTCGCCAAGCACCTGCGCGCCAGAGCGGACAAGCGTGGCGTCGCTGGCGAACTGCTGCTGTAGCCAGCGCGAGGCCAGCGGTCCGGCGGCAATGTACTTGCCCGGAATACCGCGATAGCAGGATGTGTTGTAGATGGTCAGCGGGAGCTTGATGTCAAACGGCGCGCGACGGCTGGCGTTGGTGAGCGTGCGCAGAGACTGCTGCGCCAGGTACTCATCGCCAAACTCGCCCAGCTCAACCATCTCACCGCGCGCCAGCTGCGCCAGGAAATGAATGGCGATCTTCTGCTGCCACTGCCACGGGTGCAGCGGCACGGGCAGCCAGCCGTCGTCAAGACCCAGCGCCTGCCAGAGGGCGTCAAAGCGGGCGCACTCGGCCTCGTCCATGGCGCTAGCCAGCAGGGTGCTGATATCGCAATCGCCGTCGCTGCTCCAGACCAGATGCTCCCGCTGAACGGCAACCCAGTGCAGACGAAAACGTCCGCGATACTCAGGCGCGTACTGACGCAGCGCGTCCAGACCCCAGCCGCGGCGGCCTTTGTTGAAAATAAACTTCGGGTGACCACGCATCAGGCACTGTAATTCGTCCGGGTCGAGATGGATCAGCGCGTCCGCGTCCAGCGCTTCACGCGCCTGCAGCAGCTGCATGTCGCCGCGCAGCGTGGCGTAGAGATCTTCCATGTGCTCTGCCGTTTGCGCGTCGCTCATCTCCAGCACCGCAGCCAGCTGCAGCAGCGCGCTTTCCGCTTCGATGGCATCGCCGCTGGCGGTGGTCAGGCTGTCCGGGTCGATATGCAGCCAGCCCCAGATCCCGCGCGTGGCGCGAAACTGCCAGGACTCGTTGCCCATAGTGATGCGCCAGGCGTCAGACTCAAGCGGCTCGGCGCGCAGGGTGCGTTCATACTCCAGCTCGGCGAGGATCTTCGCCACCATCTCGCGGTTCACTTTTTCCCAGAGCGCGTTCACAGGCCCACCTCGCTGAAGAAGCGGTGACGCTGGCTCATGATGAGGCGCGAGCGTTTATGCGGGAAGTCGAACTCCTTCACCGTGTCGAAACCGGCGGAGGCCAGATGGCGGAACAGGCGCTGGTTGTCGAAGCGCGGCTCGGCGACGATGCGCGTGGTGCGCGGTTCATCGAGATACAGATAGTGGCTTAACCCGCGCAGCCAGCTGCGAATGTACTGCGCGCCGCGCCAGTTCTCTTCGCCCACCAGCATGTGCAGGCCGCGGTCAAACGGCTGCCAGCGGTAGTGGCGGCCAATGCGGTCTTCCGCGGCCCAGTAGAGCTCAAAATAGCCGAACGGCTGGTCGTCGAAGCAGCCGATAACCGGGTAACAGTAGGTCGAGTCAAGCTGACGACGCAGGTAGCTTTCCTGCTCGGCCTGCGGGCCCGCCATCTCCCAGAAGGCGTTCACGCGCGGGTTGTTCATCCAGCGGGTAAAGCGCTCGCCGTCCAGCGCCACGTCGGCGACGCGGAAGCTGAGGGTGCGCTTAATTTGCGGATCGTAACGGCGGTACACTTCGCCCTGCGGGCGGTGAGGGCGCAGCGGGAAGTACAGCTGACGGCTCTCGTCAAACTGCATGCCGCCGCTCGCCTGATGCCGTTCGCCTTTCAGCCACAGCGGCAACTGCCAGAAGGCGTCACGCGCCAGATAATCCCCATGGGACAGGCCAAACAGCGCCTGCGTCTGGGGTTCATCCTGCCAGTCCGCCCAGGGTAACGTAATGCCGGTCAGCGCGGGGGCGGCCACAAACAGCTGATCCAGGGCTTCCACCAGCCAGCCGTCCGGGATCCCCTTCAGACGCTCCAGCACCGCGCTGCCGTCGAGACCCAACGCCAGCGGCAGGGTGCGATCCGTGGCGGTGCAGCGAAAGCCGTAGCCGGAATGGACGATATTCGCGATAGCCATCACGCCTTCTCCTTGTAGAACGGGTTGCTAAAGTCGAAATAGATCACCGCCGGATCGGCGATGGTGTTTTCATTGCGATCGTGCAGGTAGCAGAAGAAGTTGCCTTTGCAGTTCCAGGTCGGGCTGTCTAGCACGTAGTCGAGGCAGCGGGTCTGCTTCGCCGTGCGGCGCAGTTCCGCCAGCGCGTCGCGCACCCGGGACATCAGGCTCTCCTCGCTGTCAAAACCGGCGGCAGCAAGGGCGGCGGTAACGGCAAGGGTAGAGTTCAGCAGCAGGTAGTAAGGGAAGTAGCGCAGCAGCTGGCTCTCGCCAAAGCGGTTTTCCACCTCAGTTTCGCCAGCTTCTTTCAGCCACGCGTCTGCGCTTTCGGTCCACGCGCTGCCCTGGCAGTCGCGATAGATCAGCCCGACCGGGAAATCCTGCTGCATCTCAACGAGGATATTTTGCTGGTGCGCCAGCAGGACCAGACCGTAGTCCGCCTCGGCGCTGAACAGCGGAAGCAATACGCGGTTGCAGTAGGCGTCCAGCCAGCAGCGGGCGGCCTGGGCGAGCGGTAAATCAAGACGCTGACTCAGACGGCGCACTGCCGCGGCGAGCAGGCTGTCACCGCCGTCCGGCGCGGCCTGCGTCAGGCTCACCAGCACGTTGGTCTGGGTGTCTGGCGTATCGAACAGCAGATTAACGCGCAGGGCCATCAGGCTCTCTTCCTGAACGACGCCGCTGTCATCGCGCAGTCCCGCCCAGCCGTCTTCCTGCATCACGCGCATGGTCGGGTAGCGCGCCTGCAAATCTTGCCAGCGTTCCGTTTTCGCAAGGCGCGCCAGGCGCATGCCTCGCTTCACCTCTTTCACCGACAGCGTGCGCACGGAGTTCGTCAGGCGCACGCTGAGGGAGAACTTAATCATGTCGCTGTTGGTCTCGCTGTACAGCGAGCGGGAGGAGCTGGTGGGCAGCCACTGTGCGCCCGCTTCACCCAGATCCTGCAGTGAACCGTCTTCCGCCAGACGCTGGCACCACTCCTGCTCCAGCAGATAGTCGGCCTGCCACGGATGCATCGGCAGCAGCCAGCGGGTGTCCGTGAAGTGGCCGAGCAGCTCGGGCGCGCTCTGGGCCGCGAAGCGCAGCAGACGCTCACGCAGGGAGACGTTCAGGCTGTCGCCGGCAACGAGCGTGCTCTCAACGGCAAACCAGCGCAGCGGGAAGCGGGAGGCGAAATCGGGCAGATAGCGACGCGCCTCGGTTTCGTTGAACGGCTCGTGCGACTTCGGTGCCGGGTGAAACGCATGGCCGACCAGCAGCGCCTGTTCCGCTTCGGCAAACGTCAGCGGCTTATCGCGCAGGGTTGCCCAGCCGTGGCGCAGATCGATCGCCTGCCAGGTGTGCACATGGCTTTCGAGAACGCGCTGCTTAAAACGCGCCAGCGTATTGGCATCCAGCGAGCCTTTAACCGACGGTTTTTCAAGAATTAAATCAACAAGTTGACCGAATGTGACGGCGTCACCGTTATCACTATTGCTCTGAATAAGCGTTGCCGGGAAACGGTACTGATGATGCTGGGTGGGAGAGAAATAGCGTACCGGCACCCGAAGCGCCTGGGTTTGGGAAAGCGGGATATGGATCTCAGATAGCGCATCCGCATCGGTAGCGGGGAGATAGCGCCAGTCCTTCGTTTCGCGCAACAGGGCGTTTAAAAAACACTGGGCTGCAACGTCTGTACCGGCGGCGCGGAGCAGAGCACGCATAGATGTACCTCATTCCATGATTGATAATGATTCTCGTTATGATATTCATTCTGTTTACAGTCGCAACCATTTTTGCAATATTTGTTTTCATAAACTTCATAATTTCCACACATTTATTGACACTATGTTCACATTCTCATGCGCACTGACTCTGAAATATTGACCGAAAACGTCACCTCAAAAGCTAACTGGCCCCTGGCGCTATCTGCGGGTTTACTGGGCATCGGTCAAAACGGCCTGCTGGTGATGCTCCCGCAGCTGGTCACCCAGACCGGGCTGTCGCTCTCGGTCTGGGCCGGACTGTTGATGTTTGGATCCATGCTCTTTTTACCGGCATCGCCCTGGTGGGGACGCCAGAGCGAGCGGAAGGGGTGTAAGTCCGTCATGCTGGCCTCGCTAAGCGGCTATCTGGCCAGTTTTGCCGTGATGGCGCTGGTGGTCTGGGCGATGGCGGCCGGAAGGCTGGATACGGTCTGGGGGCTGGCGGGGCTTATATTCTCGCGCCTGCTCTACGGACTAACGGTCTCGGGGCTGGTGCCTGCGGCCCAGACGTGGGCGATTCAGCGTGCAGGGCTGGAGAAAAGAATGGCGGCGCTGGCGACGATAAGCTCCGGCCTCAGCTGCGGGCGTTTGCTCGGCCCACCGCTGGCGGCGCTGATGCTCAGCGTTAATCCGGTGGCGCCGCTCTGGCTGATGGCGGTTGCGCCGCTTCTCGCTCTGCTGCTGGTGCTTCGCGAAGTCGCTGACCCGCCGCTGCCGCCGGTAGCCCACCAGGCAACCCGCCTGCAGGCCTCCATGCTGCCGTTCCTGCTGCTGGCGCTGCTGCTGGCGGCGCTGGTGAGCCTGATGCAGATTGGCCTGTCACCGCATCTTAGCCCGTTGCTGGACGGTAACGCCCGGGAGATCAGCCATCATGTCGCGCTCCTGCTGAGCCTGGCCGCGCTGGCCACGCTCGCGGCGCAGTTTCTGGTGGTCCGCCCGCAGCATTTCAGCCCGGTGACGTTGCTCTGTATCGCGGCGGTGCTGATGGTGGCCGGGCTTGGGCTGATGTCTGTCTCCGGTTTAGCGTTGTTCTACGTAGGGATTGTTATCACGTCACTCGGGGCGGCGATGGCCACGCCGGGCTACCAGCTTCTGCTGAACGATCGGCTGACGACGGGGAAAGGCGCGGGCGTCATCGCCACCAGCCACACGTTAGGCTACGGCGTCAGCGCACTGCTGGTGCCGGTCGTGACGCGCTTTTACGGGGAGCAGGCTTTAACGGTGGCCGCATGGGGAATGGCGGTGCTGTTTTTAGCCCTGAGCATAGGGGTATGGTCAACCGAGCGTACCCCTGCTGAAAAAGCTTAATGAACCTGGCGGGAGGAATGCCCGCCAGACTCCTCATGTTGCCGCAGACGCTGCAGGGGATCCTGCTGATAAAACTGGCAGAAACGCTGCCACAGCGCCGGGAAGCGGGGCGCGAAAAGCTCGGGCGCGCTGAAGAAATACTCCGAGAGCACCGCGAAGCATTCGGCCGGGTCGGTTGCCGCATAGGCGTCAATGCTGGCCGCGCTTTCGCCGACCAGGTCTATTTCATCCTGGATGTTATCCATCGCCGCGTGCAGGTCGTGCTCCCAGCCCGCCACCTCGCGAAGCGGGATCAGCGGCACTCCGCTGGCGCGATCGCCGTTGCGGGTATCCAGCTTGTGCGCCACCTCATGGATAACCAGATTAAAACCGGAGGCGTCGAACGAGTCCTGAATGTCGAGCCAGTTGAGGATTATCGGCCCTTGCTGCCAGCTTTGTCCGGACTGCACCACGCGCTGGTTGTGCACCAGCCCGATATCGTCCTGCCATTCGTCATCCACCACGAACGGTGCGGGGTAGATAAGCACTTCGTGGAAACCGTCCAGCCACTCAATGCCGAGTGCAAGCACCGGCAGACAGAACAGCAGGGCGATGCGGGCGTTTTTCAGGGGATCGAGTTCAAAACCCTGCAGTGGCACCAGGCGTTTTTGCTGCAAAAAACGATCCGCCAGTTGAACCAGTTTCGATTGTTCATCCGGGTTTAGATTAGCCAGAACAGGGATCGTCAGCGCGTCATCCCATGGCAGCGCCACATCCCGGCCAGCCTCATTCGTTTTCCAGGGCCACTTTATCATCGCTTTGCTCGCAAACTCGTCACTTGAACAAAAATGGGAAAGTCAGGTTCGGTTAAGATGCCAGAAAATCGCTCACTGCGACAAATCCAGCCTGAATAAACTATCATTTCGTACGTAGCGGTGGGTAGCGGTTTGCGGGCATCACCTTCATTTTGTGAAGTCTGTCGTGGCCTTTATCCGCAGGTGGGGTGAATTAATCAGTGCGGTATTGAAAAGATGAGCGATTTCAAAGGTAACAAGCAGGACCTGCCCAGTCGACTGTGTGTGCACTGCCAGCGGCCCATGACGTGGCGCAAGAAATGGGCGAAATGCTGGAATGAGGTTAAATACTGTTCTGAGCGTTGCCGCAGGAGCCACCGTTGACCGAGCTGCGTCTGATCCTGGGCGATCAGCTTAATCCGCATCACAGCTGGTTTGATACCTCCAGTCCGAACATCATTTACGTGATGCTGGAACTCCGGGCAGAAACCGCCTATGTGCTTCATCACGCCCAGAAAGTTATCGCTATCTTCGCCGCCATGCGCGCGTTTGCCTCTGCATTAAAGGAGAAGGGGCATCGGGTGAGGTATGTCCGACTTTCTGACAGCTCAAACCGCGGCGCGCTGGAAGACAATCTCAACGCGCTTGTCGCGCATTACGGCGCTGGCAGAGTGACATGGCAGGAGCCCGACGAATGGCGTCTTGATACGCAGCTGCAGGCGTGGGCGAAAACGGTCTCCGTTGAAACGGCCTGCGTCAGCAGCGAGCATTTTTTCACCACTCGGGAACAGGTCAGCGCGTTCTTTGCGTCACGCAAAAGCTGGCGAATGGAGTACTTTTACCGGGAAATGCGTCGTCAGCACGGCGTACTGCTGACCTCAGCAGGCGAGCCGGAAGGGGGGAAATGGAATTTCGATGCTGAAAACCGCAAGCGCTGGTCCGGCGAGCCTCCCGCGCCGGTGGACGCGCGTCCCTGCCACGATCGTTCCGCCTTATGGGCTGAGATCCAACGCTGCGGCGTAAAGACCTTCGGCGAACCGCAGGCCGACAATTTTCGCTGGCCGCTCAACCGTGCGGAAGCCAAAGCCAGGCTGGATGATTTTATCACGCACGTGCTCCCGCAGTTTGGAAACTGGCAGGATGCGATGCACGCGAAGGAACCTTTTCTTTTCCACTCGTTAATTTCATTTGCGCTGAACGCTAAAATGCTGAATCCGCGGGAAGTGGTCGCGGCCGCCCAGCAGGCGTGGCGTTCGGGCCACGCTCCGCTGCCTGCCGTTGAAGGGTTTATCCGACAAATTCTCGGATGGCGGGAGTATGTGCGCGGGATCTACTGGTCGCAGATGCCGGGCTATCGGGAGCTTAATGCCTTAGATCAGCATGCCCCGCTGCCGGACTGGTTCTGGACGGGCAAGACGCAGATGCGCTGCCTGGCGCATGCCGTTGGGCAGTCGCTCACCGAGGCTTACGCCCACCATATCCAGCGCCTGATGGTCATTGGCAACTTTAGCCTGCTCAGCGGCCTGTCGCCGCAGGCGGTCCATGAATGGTATCTGGGAGTCTATATTGATGCCTTTGAGTGGGTGGAGCTGCCCAACACCCTCGGCATGAGCCAGTTTGGCGATGGCGGGTTACTGGCGAGTAAACCCTACGTCTCGAGCGCGTCATATATTCATAAGATGAGTAATTACTGTCAGGGGTGCCGGTATCAACACAACCAGCGTACCGGAGAGCAGGCCTGCCCCTTCAATGCCCTTTACTGGGACTTCTTTGCGCGCAATAAGGCGCGTCTCGATAACAATCCCCGCCTGGGCATTGTCTTTAAACAGCTAGCGGACATGACGGAAGAGGATCGGCAGGCCATTGCAGACCGCGCCGGGTACGTCCGCCTGCATCTCAACGACCTCTGAGCGGTATTTCAACGCCTGGGCGGTTGCGGCAGGTCAATAAGACGCTATTATTTTTGACTTTGTTGCGTATTCCCTGACAGGACATCCAGACGCTATGCCCGTGAATTTTGACCTTAACGATCTTTATGCTTTCAGAGCGTTAGTGGAATACGGTAACTTCCGTGTCGCCGCTGAATCTATCTGTTTATCCCAGTCGGCGCTGAGCCGCAGGATTGAAAAGCTGGAAGCCGCGCTGGGAAACAGGCTGTTCGATCGCACCACCCGCCGCGTGGCGCTGACGCTCTACGGACAAAACTTTGCCGAGCGCTCCGCGCAGCTGCTCGACAGCGTTGAGTCAATGCTGGCGGATGTCGATAAGGCCAGCGAAGAGCGGACGGGGCTGATCACGGTTGCCACGGTCCCTTCCGCGGCCTGTTACTTTATGCCTGACGTGATCCGGCGTTTTCAGTCTCGCTATCCGCGCGTTCGCATTAAGCTCATCGACAGCAGCGCGGGCAATGTGATTGACGCCGTGGCCCGCAGCCAGGCGGATTTTGGTATCTGCTTTGCAGGAAACCTGCCGTCTGAAATCGAATTTTTCCCGCTGGTGGAGGATGTCTACGTCGCGGCGTGCAGAAAGGATCATCCGCTGGCGCAGAAGAGTCACCTGAGCTGGAAGGCGTTTTACCAGCAGGATTATATCTCCCTCGATAAAACGTCAGGCAACCGTAACCTGCTCGATCGGATGCTGGGGGATATTGTTCCCGAGCGCCCCAGCGTCTGTGAAACACGCCACGTCACCACGATGCTCGGTATGGTAGAGGCGGGGATCGGCATCGCTGCCGTCCCCGCCATGTCGATGCCGACTTCAGAGCCCACGCTGCTGACGCATCTGCCGCTGGTGGCGCCGGAAGTGAAACGCACCGTGGGGCTTATCCGGCGCCGGGGGCGCATCCAGTCTTACATTGCGGCTGAACTGGAAAAGCAGATCACCGAGCAGTATCGCCGGACGTAACGGGGATCATCCCCGTCTCCGTGATGACGGCCCTTGAGGGCGGTGAGGCGAGATAGGTCAACAGCGCTTTCCCCTCCGCAGGATGTTCTGCATGGCGGGTGACCGCACCCGCGAAGCGCGTGATGTATTGCACATTGTCAGGGATTTTCCCGACAAAGGTGACGCCCTGAACCGGCAGCAGCTCGCTGACCTGCTGGAAACCGATGGTGTATTTTCCTTTGGCCACTTCTGAGGCAACCGGAATACGCTCGACCTTTGTCGCTTTACCCGCCACCTCTTTTTCTATTCCCAACTTTTTGAATAATGCCTGGCTGACGTACCTGCCGCTGGCGCTGTCAGAGTAGGCGATGGAGCTGGCCTGCAGCAGCGTTTCACGCAGTTTCGCGTCGCTGCTGATATCCGGTACTTTCGCTCCTTTTTTTACCACCATGCCAACGGGAGAATCCGCGAGTTCCGTTCGCGAACCCGGCTGGGTCTGGCCGGCTTTTTCGAGCTTCTCCAGCGCATCGCCCACCATAATCACCACGTCGGCCTTCTCGCCGCGCGCCAGTCGGTTTGGGATCGCCTGCGGCGTATTGCCCATTGAGGGGCCGGGGATGATCACAATTTTATCCCCGGTCCGGTGTTCATATTCCGGGGCCAGCTTTTCAAGGGCGGCTTTAAAACCGCCTGAGATCATCACCTTCACGTCCTGGGCAAAGGCATTGACGCTCAGGAACGTCAGCGCCAGCGCGCTGGCGGTATAGCGATAAGTGCGTTTCATACTGCCCCCTCTGACTTGACGGTGTTTTGCAGCGATACCGCGCGGCGGCGGTAGAGGTAGAGCGTTGCCAGCAGGGCACATACCGCAGCGAAGCTCATCCAGTAGCCCGGCGAGGCTTTGTCACCGGTGTATTCAATCAGCGCGGTGGACATGACCGGGGTAAAGCCGCCAAAGACCGCCGTTGCCAGGCTGTAAGCCAGCGAGAAGCCCGCCACGCGCACTTCAGCCGGCATAATTTCCGTCAGAGCCGGGATCATTGCGCCGTTATAGAGGCCGTAGAAGAAGGAGAGCCACAGCAGCACGCTCAGCATCATCGAGAAGCTGGGTGCGCTCGCCAGCAGCGTCAGGGCCGGGTAGCTGGTCGCCAGCGCCAGCAGGGTCATGGCAATCAGCACCGGCTTGCGCCCGAAACGGTCCGACAGGGCACCGCCCACCGGCAGCCAGATGAAGTTAGAGATCGCCACCAGCAGCGTGACCAGCAGGCTGTCCGAGGCGCTCAGCATCAGCACCTTTTTGCCAAAGGTGGGTGCGTAGACGGTGATCAGATAGAACGCGGTGGTGGTCATCGCCACCATCAGCATGCCCGCGACCACCACCTGCCAGTTGCCAAGCAGCGTTTTAAAGACCTGACGCATCTCCAGATGATGGCGGCGCGCGCTGAACTCTTCCGTCTCCTCCAGCTTGCGGCGCAGGAAAAAGATAAACGGCACGATTAAACAGCCGAACAGGAACGGGATGCGCCAGCCCCATTCGCGAATAGCGCTCTCCTCCATCAGGGCATTCAGGGCAAAGCCCATCGCCGCGGCGACCATAATGGCGACCTGCTGGCTACCGGACTGCCAGCTGGTGTAAAACCCTTTGCGGCCCGGCGTGGCGATTTCGGCCAGATAGACTGAGACGCCTCCAAGCTCGGCACCGGCGGAAAAGCCCTGCAGCAGACGCCCCGTCAGCACCAGCAGCGGCGCCCACAGGCCGATGCTTTGATAAGACGGAATAAGCACAATCAGGAATGTCCCCGCCGCCATGATGGACAGCGTGACGATCAACCCCTTTCTGCGCCCCACCTTGTCGATATACGCGCCAAGCACGATTGCACCGATTGGACGCATTAAAAAGCCCGCGCCGAAGACGGCGAAGGTCATCATCAGCGACGCAAATTCACTGCTCGCCGGGAAGAACGTGTGGGCGATGTAGGTGGCATAGAAGCCGAACAGAAAGAAATCGAATTGCTCAAGAAAGTTGCCGGACGTGACGCGAAGTATCGCGCCCGCCTTCGACCGTACGGTTGCAGGTGAGGTTGAGGAAAACATGGTTATCTCCAGTTTATTGTTGACGTTTTACGCGTCTGTTTCTGAAAACTGGATCAGGATGAGGAAATAGATAAGCGCAAATGCCGCATCGGCTGATGCATTTTTTGCATGAATATTATTCGCCGGACAAATACAATTAATGGCAACAATAACTTAACAACTAATTGATTTTTTATTCACCTAATGTGGCTAAGTGGCTGATATCTCGGTTTTGTGACATAACGCAGACGCAGAGTAACCAGTTACCGCCGGGCAGCGTTGCGCCGCCCGGCATCTCTTACTCAGCGCTGTGAACAGCCTTTACACTGCTGGTTCTGGATCTGCTGGAAGAAATCGTTGCCTTTGTCATCCACCAGGATAAACGCCGGGAAGTTCTCGACTTCGATCTTCCAGATGGCTTCCATGCCCAGCTCCGGATACGCGACGCACTCCAGGCTCTTAATGCTGTTTTGCGCCAGTACCGCCGCCGGGCCGCCGATGCTGCCCAGGTAGAAGCCGCCGTGCTTATGGCAGGCGTCGGTTACCTGCTGGCTGCGGTTGCCTTTCGCCAGCATGATCATGCTCGCGCCGTGGGACTGCAGTAAGTCCACATACGAGTCCATACGTCCCGCCGTGGTCGGGCCGAGTGAGCCAGACGCGTAGCCTTCCGGCGTTTTGGCCGGGCCAGCGTAGTAGATCGGATGATCTTTGACGTACTGCGGCAGTTCCTCACCGTTATCCAGCAACTCTTTCAGCTTCGCGTGGGCGATGTCGCGCGCCACGATGATGGTACCGTTCAGCGACAGGCGGGTAGAGACCGGGTGAGCGGAGAGCTGCGCCAGGATCTCATTCATCGGCTTGTCCAGATTGATGCTCACCACGTCGCCTTCACCCTGCTGGCGCAGTGATTCAGGAATGTACTGGCCCGGGTTGTGCTCCAGTTTTTCAATCCAGATCCCATCGCGGTTGATTTTCGCTTTGATGTTGCGGTCCGCGGAGCAGGAGACGCCCATGCCGATCGGACAGGAGGCGCCGTGGCGCGGCAGGCGGATCACGCGGATATCGTGGGCGAAGTATTTACCGCCAAACTGCGCGCCGAGGCCGAGGTTCTGCGCTTCCTGGAGCAGCTCTTGTTCGAGCTGAACGTCGCGGAACGCCTGGCCGTGTTCGTTGCCTTCGGTTGGCAGTGCGTCGTAGTAGCGCGTGGAGGCCAGCTTCACGGTTTTCAGCGTACTTTCCGCTGACGTACCGCCAATCACAAACGCGATATGGTAAGGCGGGCAGGCCGCAGTTCCCAGAGTGCGCATCTTCTCAACCAGATAGTTTTTCAGCTTTGCCGGGGTGATCAGCGCTTTGGTTTCCTGGTACAGATAGGTTTTGTTGGCAGAACCGCCGCCTTTTGCCATGCACAGGAATTTGTATTCGTCCCCGTCCACGCTGTAGAGATCGATCTGCGCGGGCAGGTTGGTGCCGGTATTCACCTCTTTATACATGTCCAGCGCCGCATTCTGCGAGTAGCGCAGGTTATCTTCAATGTAGGTGTTATACACGCCCTGGCTCAGGGCCGCTTCGTCACCGCCGCCGGTCCAGACGCGCTGGCCTTTTTTACCCATGATGATAGCGGTGCCGGTATCCTGACAGGTTGGCAGCACGCCTTTTGCGGCAATTTCAGAGTTGCGCAGAAACTGCAGGGCAACGTACTTATCGTTCTGGCTGGCTTCCGGGTCGTTGAGGATGGCGGCAACCTGCTTCTGGTGGGAAGGACGCAGCATAAATGCGGCGTCGTGGAAGGCCTGCTGCGCCAGCAGAGTCAGCGCTTCCGGCTCCACTTTCAGGATCTCCTGGCCTTCGAACTCGGCAACGGAGACGTGCTCTTTGGTCAGCAGGTAGTATTCGGTGTCGTCATGCGAAAGAGGGAAGGGGTTCTGGTAGATAAACGGTTTGTTTGACATAGCGTATTGCTCCACAAAAATAAAACCGCCGGAGGAGAAGTCCGGCGGTCAGGAATCAGAACATCATGGACATCCACGGATAACCAATCAGCAACAGGGCCGCCAGGAAGATGGCACCGAAGATGGTGCCGAGGCGCCAGTAGTCTTTGGTTGGCAGGTAGCCGCTACCATAGTAAATCGGGCTTGGGCCAGTACCGTACGGGGTGATGATCCCCATCACGCCCAGCGAGGTCACCATCAGCAGAACAAACACTTCCATATTCATGCCCGGAATGGTGGAGGCGATGGTCAGCATCGCTGGCAGCAGCGCCGTGGTGTGCGCGGTGGTGCTGGCAAACAGGTAGTGCAGCAGGTAGAACGCCAGCAGCAGGACGATGGTCGCCACGCCCGGAGAGATACCGCTCATCAACAGACCGCCTTCTTTGCCTAACCAGCTGATAAAGCCGGTAGAGGAGAGGCCATCCGCCAGCGCAACCAGGGTCGCGAACCAGACGAAGGTGTTCCATGCGGCTTTGTTACCGGTGATATCGTTCCACTCCAGCACGCCGGTCCACAGCATCAGGCCCACGATGAGCAGGGCAGCCATAGCGGGTTCAATCCACGCAGCGGCGAAGATCCACATCAGCAGCGCGCAGCACACGAACACCAGCAGCAGGATTTCATTGCGGGACAGTTTGCCCAGTTTTTCCAGCTCACGGGTCGCCCAGAGCGGCACTTCGTTGTTCACCTTCACTTCTGGTGGGTAGAACCAGTAGGCCAGCAGCGGCATGGCCAGAATCAGCAGGATACCCAGCGGCAGGAAGGCGAGGAACCAGGTGCCCCAGGAAATGTCGATACCAACCGTACTTTTCACCAGCGCCAGAGCCAGCAGATTCGGTGCGAGGGCGGAGAGGAACATTGAACTGGTGATACAGGCCGCGGTGATCGCCACCCACATCAGGTAAGAACCAATCTTACGCGCGCTTGGGTCGTTCGGTTTTGAACCGTACAGCGGCGGCAGGTTAGCGATAATCGGGTAGATGGTCCCGCCGCTGCGCGCGGTGTTGGATGGGGTGAACGGTGCCAGCAGCAGGTCAGCAAACGTAATCGCGTAACCGAGCGTCAGGCTGCGACGGCCAAGGTATTTCACCAGAATCAGCGCCAGACGGCGGCCGAAGCGGGTTTTGTCATAGCCTGCGGCGAACATAAAGGCACCGAAAATCAGCCAGACGGTAGAGTTACCAAACCCGCTCACCGCCCACTTAAAGGAGGCGCCTGCCAGCTTGAATTTCGGGTCAGCCAGCTGCTCAGGGCTGAACAGCACCCACTGGCTGCACAGGGCAATGGCGACCACGCCGGTCAGACCGATCACCGCACCCGGCAGGGGTTCGAAGATCAAACCGACGATCACGCCGACGAAGATGGCGAAGTAGTGCCATGCGTAAGGAGGCAGTCCTTCCGGTACCGGAACAAACAGCAGCAGTACGGCGACGACGATGGGTAACGCCATCATCAGCAATCGTTTTGCGTTTCCATTTGATGCCTGGTTCGCCACAGGGGGCGTTACAGCAGTTTTTGTATTCATAGTTTCACGTCTTAAGTTGTCAAAGATTCGGTCGTACTGAAAAAACAAAATCACTTTCTTAAGTTTCTTTGCTTTTTTTAGTTATTAAAGATGCTGTTTTGTATTTTCAGTAATAGCAATTTAACGCTTTTATTGAGGCGCTAAATTAAAAAATGATGATGTTTTTATATTGCGCTTTTGGATGCCATAACTATTGATCGGGATCAAAAAAACAGAATTGCAGCGTTATTTTTATGCTTTTATTAATAACCACTCAGGCGTATGTGGGTATTGCGTATTTTATGAGTAAATTTTATCATTCTTGTAACATTTTTACCTTTTGTTATTTTCTATTGTATTGATTTTAAATGATTTTAATGTGTTTCGGTGAAATGGTTTTACCATTGATTATTTAACGAATTTTAAATTATTGTGAATGACTGAATTACATCCGCTAACACCAATGTGTTATTTGTGTTATTGCAGGGATTAAATAGTTTTTTAACTAACGTAATAACTTTAGAAACTAAAAAAATCATTATATTAATATCATGACATCGGCAAATAACGACGAACTAAAAAACCAATCCGATAACGAATTCTTAATTTTTAAAGTTTGGAGTTTCTATTATGAGCACTAACGAACGCATTCTTAGCCCCTTCACATTACCGAATGGTACTGAACTGAAAAACCGTTTGTTAATGGCCCCTATGACCACCTGTACCGGCTATTACGACGGCACCGTTACCAGTGAACTGGTGGAGTACTATCGTGCCCGTTCCGGCAGTATCGGCACCATCATTGTGGAGTGCTGCTTCGTCGACGATCTCGGCCTTGCCTTCCCGGGCGCAATCGGTATTGATAATGACGAGAAAATTGCCGGGCTGGCGAAAATCGCAGAGGCCATTAAGTCCAAAGGCTCTAAGGCGCTGCTGCAGATCTACCACGGCGGCCGCATGGTTGACCCGAAACTGATTGGTGGCCGTACCCCGGTTGGCCCGAGCGCCGTAGCTGCGCCGCGTGAAGGTGCCGCAACGCCAGTAGCTCTGACCGCTGAAGAAGTGGAAGGCATGATCGGCAAGTTTGGTGAGGCCGTGCGCCGCGCCATCCAGGCCGGTTTCGACGGCGTGGAAATCCACGGGGCGAATACCTATCTGATTCAGCAGTTTTACTCACCGAATTCAAACCAGCGCGATGACGAGTGGGGCGGCAGCCGCGATAACCGCGCGAAGTTCCCGCTGGCGGTGCTGGATATCACCCATAAGATGGTGCGCCAGTACGCGGACGACGCGTTTATTATTGGCTACCGCTTCTCCCCTGAAGAGATGGAAATCCCGGGCATCCGCTTTGACGACACCATGTACCTGCTGGAAAAGCTGGCGGCACGCGGCGTGGACTACCTGCACTTCTCCGTCGGCGCGACCCTGCGTCCTTCCATTGTCGACACCCAGGACCCGACGCCGCTTATCGAAAAATACTGCGCGATGCGTTCTGAAACGCTGGCGCAGGTTCCGGTCATGGGCGTGGGCGGCGTGGTGAATGCTTCAGACGTGAATAAAGCGCTTGATCACGGTTACGACCTGATTGCCGTGGGCCGCGCCACCATCGCTTATCCTGACTGGACAGACCGCATCGCGGCTGGCGAAAGCCTTGAGCTGTTTATGGACAGCACCAAACGCGAGGCGCTGAGCATTCCTGAACCGCTGTGGCGCTTCTCGCTGGTAGAAGCGATGATCCGCGACATGAGCATGGGCGAATCCAAATTCAAACCGGGTACCTTTGCTGAGAAAGTGCAGGATGACGCTAACGAACTGGTGATTAACGTCAGCCTGGAAACCGACCGTATTGCGGACATCGAGCTGGCCTCCGGCCCGAGCGAAGACGTTGAGTTTGTGACCAGCTTTGAAGAGATCCGTACCCGCATTCTGGACGCTAATACCCCGCACGTGGATGCCATCACCGGTGCAACCAGCCAGAGTGAAGCGGTGAAGAAAGCGGTCTCTAAAGCGATGCTGAAGTCCAGCAAAGCGCTGGCAGCGGAAGAGGGTGTTGACCCGAATGAAACCCGCAGCGTGGATGTGGTGGTTGTCGGCAGCGGCGGCGCCGGTCTGGCGGCGGCGATTCAGGCGCACGACGAAGGCGCGAGCGTGCTGATTGTCGAGAAAATGCCAACCATCGGCGGGAACACCATTAAAGCCTCTGCCGGTATGAATGCCGCCGAAACCCGCTTCCAGCGCGTGAAGGGCATTCAGGACAGCAAAGAGCTGTTCTACCAGGAAAGCCTGAAAGGCGGCGGCAACAAGAACAACCCGGAACTGCTGCGCCGCTTTGTCGAGAACGCGCCACAGGCGATTGAGTGGCTGGCAACGCGCGGCATTATGCTGAACGACATCACTACCACTGGCGGGATGAGCATCGACCGTACTCACCGTCCAAAAGACGGTTCTGCGGTGGGGGGCTATCTGATCAGCGGCCTGGTGCGTAACGTCAACAAACGCAACATCGAGGTGATGCTGGATACTTCCGTCAGCGACATTCTCTTCGAGAACGGCGAAGTGACCGGCGTACGTCTGACCACTGAAGAGAACGAAACCGTCACCGTGGCAGCGAAAAGCGTGATTGTGGCAACCGGCGGCTTCAGCGCCAACAGCCAGATGGTTGTGAAATACCGTCCGGATCTGGAAGGGTTCGTCACCACCAACCACAAAGGGGCTACCGGCGGCGGCATCGCGCTGCTGGAACGCATCGGGGCGGGCACTGTGGATATGGGCGAAATCCAAATTCACCCAACCGTCGAGCAGAAAACCTCGTACCTGATTTCCGAATCCATCCGCGGCGGCGGGGCGATTCTGGTCAATCAGAAAGGGGAGCGCTTCTACAACGAAATGTCGACCCGCGATAAAGTCTCGGCGTCAATCATCGCGCTGCCGGAGAAATACGCTTACATCGTCTTTGACGAGCACGTACGCGCCAAAAACAAAGCCGCGGATGAGTACATTGCCAAAGGCTTCGTGACCAGCGCCAGCTCGCCTAAAGCCCTGGCAGAAGCGCTCGGCATGGATTACCACGCTTTCCTCGCGACCCTGGAACGTTACAACGGTTTCGTTGAGAAACAGCACGATGACGATTTTGGTCGTACCACCGCGCTGCGTGCACCGATCAACGAAGGGCCGTTCTACGCCATTCAGATTGCGCCGGGCGTGCACCACACCATGGGTGGCGTGACCATCAACACCGAAACCTGCGTGCTGGACAGCAACCACAACGTGCTGCCAGGGGCGTTTGCGGCCGGTGAAGTGGTCGGCGGGATCCACGGCGGTAACCGTATCGGCGGTAACGCGGTGGCAGATATCATTATTTTTGGTACCCTTGCAGGACATCAGGCGGCTCTGCGTTCGAAAAAGAGGTAAGGCACCTGCTATGTAGGCCGGATGCGCGCAGCGCTATCCGGCATTTTCCCCGGCGGCGCGGTGCTTGCCGGGGCTACATCTGAGGACTCATACCATGCCTGATAGCCATCGTGTTTACAGCTACTCCGCCGTCCTGATGGGCTCACCCATCCTCCTGAAGCTCTTCTCCCATGACGAAGCCCTCGCGTCCCGCGTGTTTCGCCTGATCAAACAGTATGAAGACCTGCTCACCGTCAACCGCGCGCACTCGCAGGTGATGGACATCAATCACGCGGCCGGCCAGCATCCGGTCACCGTCAGCCGACCGGTGTTTGATCTGATCCGCTGTGCAAAAGCGGCAAGCCTGCTCAAGGACAGCGCCTTTAATCTGGCGATCGGTCCGCTGGTGAAGCGCTGGAAGATTGGTTTTCAGGGGGACAGCGTTCCGCCTGCCGATGAAATCGCGTCGCTGCTGGCGATGACCCGCCCAGAGGATGTTCTCCTTGATGTGGCCAGCAGCAGCGTGTTTCTGACCCGGGCGGGGATGGAGATCGATCTGGGGGCCATCGCCAAAGGCTATATCGCCGACAGGGTGCGTGATTACCTTCGTAAAGAGGGGGCTGAGCTGGGGCTGATCAACCTTGGCGGAAACATCCAGACGTTAGGCTCGCCGGAGGGGGGCTGGGGCGTGGGGCTGAAAAAACCGTTCGCCGGTGACGCGCTGATCGGCACGATGACCGTAGAGAACCTGTCCGTCGTGACGTCGGGAACGTATGAGCGCTACTTCGAACAAAACGGCAAGCGCTATCACCACATTCTCGATCCGCGCACCGGCTATCCGCTGGACAACGAACTGGACAGCGTGACGATTATTTCGAAAGACTCCATCGACGGCGATATCTGGACCACGCTGATGTACGGCATGGGTGTGGAGAAGGGCTGTGCTGCCCTGCGCGCGCGACCCGATATTGAAGCAATCTTTGTGACCAAAACAAAAGAAGTGGTGATCTCCTCGATGCACCACTTCCGCTTTACCCTGCTGGATAACGACTACCGCGTTACTGACAGTATTGCTTGAGCAGGCCGGTCTGCTCCGGCTGGAGACGGTAGCGATACACCGGACGGCCGGTGGCGCCGTAATGAATGCTTGTGAACAGAATATTGATTTGCGCGAGCCAAATCAGGTATTTACGGCAGGACACGCGGGAAATATTGACGGCGTTTGCCAGGTCATCGGTAGAAAACTCCGTCTCCGGGTGAGCGTCAATCCACTGGCAAATCGTGCGCAGCGTTTGCGGCGTTAACCCCTTCGGCAGCTTTTTACTGTCGGCCAGTTCCGGCGCCCCGCCGTGGATCAGCCGGTCGACGTCGGCCTGCTCATAATACTGGTGCGAACCCATCAGATTGTGCTTTGCCTTCCAGCCGTTCAGCGCCTCTTCAAAGCGGGGGAACTGGAACGGCTTGATCAGATAATCCACCACGCCGTAATGAATGGAGGTCTGGATCGTGGCGGCGTCGGCAGCGGACGAGATCATAATCACATCGATTGGGCGACCGGATGCGCGAATAACGGGCAGCAGATCCAGACCGTTATCCTGCTGCATATAGACATCCAGCAGCACCAGATCGACAGGCTGTCCGGGGTTATTAATGATGGCCTCGGCCTGGTTTAGCGTGGAGGCGACGCCGCAGCAGCTAAAACCTTCAACACGGTTGACATACAGACGGTTGAGGTCGGCTACCATGGCGTCATCATCGACAATTAATACATTTATCACGCGATATTCCTCTCGCTATCCCAGGGGATGTGAACAAAAAATTGGGTAAATACGCCTGGCTCAGACTCGACGGTGATATCGCCGCCGAGGTTCTGGATTTGCTGGCGAGCAAGGAACAGCCCAACGCCGCGGTTTTCACCTTTTGTTGAGAAGCCCTTGGTAAAAATAGACTCCAGCTGAGCGGGATCAATGCCGGGGCCATCGTCGCTGACTTCACAGCTTAGCCAGCCATTCTGATAATGCAGCAGCAGGCCGATCTCACCTTCCTGCTGTCCTTCCATCGCGTCAAGCGCGTTTTCAATGAGGTTACCCAGCGCGGTGATCAGCACCGCGACCTGTTCTTCACTCGCGGTATCCGGTATCTGGCATTCATCTGCCAGCGTCAGGGTGACGCCCGCTTCTTTCGCCCGGTTGATTTTACCCAGCAGGAATCCGGCGATAACCGGGGATTTTACCTTGCTCTGTATCGTACCGATATCCGTCTGGTAATTTTGTGCCGTCTGAATGATGTACTCTTCCAGCTTGTCGTAGCGCTTCATGTGCAGCAGGCCCAGGATCACATGCAGTTTATTCATAAACTCGTGCGTATGGCTGCGCAGGGCGTCGACGTAATTGACCATGCCATCAATACGCTGCATCAGCTGGCTGATTTCCGTTTTATCACGGAAGGTAGTGATGGCGCCGATCACCCGATCCTGACTTTTAACAGGCACCATATTGCACAGCAACAGACGCCCGTTACAGCTGATCTCCTGATCCTGACGTGGGACGCCCGTCTTCGAGACTTCACGCAGGCTGGCCAGCAGGGGCGCGCTGGCGTTTTCGGTCTGCTTGCCGGAGGGGAGAAGCAATATTTCTCTGGCGGTCTGGTTGATCATCGTCACCCGTCCGTGAATATCGACGGCCAGCACCCCCTCGCGAAGCGACTGCAGCATTGCCTGACGCTGTTCGAACAGGGCGGAAATTTCGTAAGGTTCGAGTCCGAACAGGATGCGTTTCAGTACCCGCACCAGGCCCCAAATTGCCATGGAGCTCATAAAAATACTGAATAAAATGGTCCAGACGGCGTTTAGCCGCCCGCGGGCAATCTGCTCTTCAACCTTATTCAGGGAGATACCGACCACCACCACGCCGATCTGCTCGTGCTGGCCGTCGTAGACGGGCGTAAAAACGCGTAGCGCTTCGGCGAGCGCGCCCCGGTTAACCGATACGTTCTCTTTGCCTTCCAGCGCGGGGGTTAAATCATCGCCGATAAAATGCAGCCCCAGCAGCGCCTCGTTCGGGTGTGAATAGCGGATCCCGCGCATATCGGTGACCACGGTGAACAGCAGATCGTTTCGTTTTGTCACCGCCTGGGCGATGGGCTGAATAATATTCTCCTGCGGTGCCTGCATCAGGCCGCGCTGTATCTCGGGGCTGTCGGCGAGGGTGCGGGCAATGCCGAGCGCAGTGTCTTTAACATCATCGCGGGTCGCCCGGGTGATTTGTACGGAGTAGAGCGCAAAAACCACCAGCAGCACAGAGGCAATAATCGCGCACACCATCAACGTGACCAGCGTGTTCAGTTTCATGGGGCGCTTGCGCGTCGAAAGGAAAGGCTGCAAATCGCTCATCAACACTCCGCGATGATTAAGAAAGGGGTAATTATCGCCGATGACGCGCTTTTCTTAAAGCCGTGTAAAGGCGTGGATTTGGTCCTCTTTTCGTGACCCTCCTCGCAGGTCATCTATATAAAACACTTTATAGTGTGTGGGTACTCATAATAAGGAGGCTGTTTATGAGCATTATGCTTACCGGTTCGGTCAAGGAAAGACGGCACGCCAGCACGATGAATATTGATAGATTGTCCACGCTGGACATGCTCAAAGTCATTCACCAGGATGATGCACTCATTTCTGCTGCGATTACCCCCTGTTTACCTACTCTCGCCCGCGTGGTGGACAACGCCGCTGCGACGCTCAGCCACGGCGGTCGACTGGTCATCGTTGGCGCTGGGCCGTCAGGGCGCATTGCGCAACAGGTTGCCGATGATTATGCGCCGGGCAAAACCCCGGTGGTGGCCGTTACGGCACAAGAAGGTGAAGGGAGCTACGAGCGCGGCGTTGCCGATTTGCAGGCCATCAAGTTTGGTGAACACGATATGATGCTGGCCGTGACCGTCAGCGGAAAAACGCCGTGGGTCTGGGGGGCAATGCGCCATGCGTGGTCGCTGGGTTCACCGGTCGCCATTATTACCGGTGATGCGCAAAGTGAAGCTGCACAGCTGGCGAGCATGGTTATCGCTCCGGAGCTGGGGGCCGACGTCGTCGCAGGCTATCTCAACACCAAAGCGGGGATTGCGCAGAAAATGATCCTCTCGATGATCGCCACCGGGCTGGCCGTCCGAACCGGACGGGTTTACAGCAACTTGCGGGTGGATCTTGAGGCAGGCACAACCAAATGGGCTGAACGACAAATCGCGATTGTGATGGAAGCGGGGGGATGCAGCAGGACGGAGGCAAAAGCCGCGCTGGAGAGCTGTAACCATCACTGTAAAACGGCGGTATTGATGGTGCTGACTGGGCTGGATGCGTGGAAAGCCCATGAACTGCTGGCGCAGAATAACGGGTTTATCCGCGTGGCGCTGCAGGAAGCGCCGTAATATAAAGTGAAGATATAAAAAAGGCCGCAATTGCGGCCTTTGATATTTTTGGAGATTAGAACTGGTAGGTCATGCCTACGCCAACGATGTCATCGGTGGAAATACCATTGGCTTCGTAGAAGCTATCATCGTTGTCCAGCATGTTGATTTTGTAGTCAACATAGGTAGAGAAATTCTTGTTAAAGCTGTAGGTCATACCCAGGTCGATATAGTTAACCAGGTCCATGTCGCCATGTTGACCCTGAGGGTTGCTGGCGTTGCCTGGATAAGTCATGTCCTTGCCCCTGGAGTAAACCCATGCCAGGGATGGACGCAGGCCGAAGTCGAACTGGTACTGTGCTACCGCTTCGAAGTTCTGAGTCTGATCTGCAATACCATAATCACCGTATGGCGTCATGTTGCGGGTTTCAGCATACATCATCGCCAGGTAGACGTTATTGGCATCATATTTCGCACCAATGGTCCATGCTTCTGCTGTTTTACCGCTGGCAAAGCGCGCATTATTCACCCCCGCAGCTTCTTGTGCGTTAGTACGGTCAGAAGACGAGTACGCAGCACCCAGGCTCAGGCCGGAGAGATCGCCAGAGAAGTCATAAGAGGTAGACATGCCGAAGCCGTCGCCGTTCTGGAAGCGTACGTCTTTATGACCGTTTTTCGTGCCTTCCTGATCTTCTGTTGCATCCTGGCCTTCGTTCGCGCCCTGATACTGCAGCGCGAAATTCAGCCCCTCAACCAGGCCGAAGAAATCCTGGTTACGGTAAGTTGCCAGACCGTTCGCACGACCGTTCATAAAGTTATCGGTCCATGTGTAAGAGTCACCGCCAAATACAGGCAGCATATCGGTCCAGGCTTCAACGTCGTACACGACGCCGTAATTACGGCCATAATCAAATGAACCGTATTCGCCATATTTCAGGCCAGCGTATGCCAGACGGTTAAAGGATTTGTCACCCGCGCCTTCGGTATCGTTAGCGTAGGTTTTGTATTCCCACTGGCCGTAACCGATCAGGTCGTTAGCGATCTGGGTTTCGCCTTTGAAACCAATCTGCACATAGGTTTCGTCACCGTCGTCGCCAGGGTTGTCAGAGAAGGTGTGACGCGCATCGACTTTGCCGTACAGGTCAACTTTGTTGCCGTTTTTGTTGTACATCTCAGCCGCATTTGCTGCGCCTGCCATTAATAACGCGGGTACCAGAATTGCCAGAACTTTTCTTTTCATTATATATTCCCTTAAAAGATAATTTATATGAATATATGTAATCACTCTCCGTAATTACAGGGTCGATACTATTCCAGAAGATGTTATTTAGTTTCAAAAATAAATGTAATTAAATTCGATGAAATATTGCTAAATATTTCTATTAATCTCTTTATTATTCAAGTGAATTAATTCATTGAATTTATATGGTGTAATTATTGTTAAGTATTTCGGAATTCTATTTTTAAATTGTTTTAATTCAGCTATTTTATATTTCATTCTCATTAAACAAACAGGACATGACGATGGAACTTGCCCGGTGGCAGCACAGATTTGAGCGCTGGCTCGAGGAAAACCACAGCACCGACGATACCGCACATGACATTTCGCATTTTCGACGGGTCTGGATGACGGCGCAAAAAATCATGGTTCACCACACGGTGGAGCCGCTGGTGATCCTGACCGCATGCTATTTTCACGATATTGTCAGCCTGCCGAAGAACCATCCCGAACGCAGCCGGTCATCAGAGCTGGCAGCACGCAAGACGGGTGACATTCTGCGCCGCGACTTCCCGGACTTTCCGCCAGAGCACGCTGCCGCCGTTGCGCACGCGATTGAGGCACACAGCTTCAGCGCCGGCATTGCGCCGCAAAGTATAGAAGCCAAAATTGTGCAGGACGCTGACCGGCTGGAAGCGTTAGGCGCTATTGGCCTGGCGCGCGTCTTTGCCATCTCGGGCGCGCTGGGCGTGCCGCTTTTTGACGCCGACGATCCCTTTGCCGATGCGCGTCCCCTCGACGACCGTGCGTTTGCCCTCGACCATTTTCAGACCAAGCTGTTGAGATTGCCTGATACAATGCAAACGGAAATGGGCCGCGAACTGGCACGTCACAATGCCGATTTCCTGATCCAGTTTATGGCGAAACTCAGCGCCGAATTACACGGCGACTGCATCGGGCTGGATAGCCAGGTGTTGAACCGCTTCCGTCGCAGTTTGCGCAACTGAACTGTGGTAATCTGTTCCCAGTCTTTATTCTCCGGTTAAAAGAATGCAGGAAAATCGATCAGTGACAGAGCCCGCGCCCGCGCAGGCTGAGAAATCAACGGCAACGGTGCAGGCCTTACTGCGCCAGCTGTTGGATATCTATGATGCTAAAACGCTGGCCAGTCTGCTGGTGGCGCACGGCGAGAGCCACTGGAGCCCGGCGATCCTTAAACGTCTGCTGACCAGCGACCGCGCAGGGCGTCGCCTGAGCGAAGGCGAATTTCGTTATCTGCAAAACCTGCTTCCGCGTCCTTCTGCCGCGCACCCGAACTATGCCTTCCGCTTTATCGATCTGTTTGCCGGTATCGGCGGCATTCGGCACGGTTTTGAAGCCATCGGCGGCCAGTGCGTGTTTACCAGCGAGTGGAACAAACACGCCGTGCGTACCTACAAGGCCAACTGGTACTGCGATCCGCACGAGCATCATTTCAACGCGGATATCCGCGATGTCACCCTGAGCCATAAAAGCGGCGTGAGCGATGAACAGGCCGCCGAACACATTCGTCAGACGATCCCGGCGCATGATGTGCTGCTGGCCGGCTTCCCGTGTCAGCCTTTCTCGCTGGCCGGTGTCTCTAAAAAAAATGCTCTTGGACGCGCCCACGGTTTCGCCTGTGATACCCAGGGAACGCTCTTTTTTGACGTGGCGCGCATTATTGACGCCCGTCGTCCGGCCATTTTTGTACTGGAAAACGTCAAAAACTTAAAAAGCCACGACGGCGGGAAAACCTTCCGCATTATCATGCAAACGCTGGATGAGCTGGGTTATGACGTGGCCGATTCACAGGACATGGGCGCGGACGATCCCAAAATCATTGATGGGAAACATTTCCTGCCCCAGCACCGCGAACGTATCGTGCTGGTGGGTTTCCGCCGCGATCTCAATCTCAAGGGGGATTTCACCCTGCGGGATATCCCGTCTTTGTATCCCGAGCGGCGTCCTACCGTGGCCGACCTGCTGGAACCCGCCGTTGACGCGAAATTTATCCTCACCCCGGTGCTGTGGAAATACCTCTACCGCTATGCCAAGAAACATCAGGCAAAGGGTAACGGCTTCGGTTTTGGGATGGTAAACCCGAACGATCCGCACAGCGTGACCCGCACGCTGTCTGCTCGCTACTACAAAGACGGCGCGGAAATCCTGATCGACAGAGGGTGGGACAAGGCGCTGGGTGAAAAAGATTTCGACGATCCGCATAATCAGCGTCACCGTCCGCGACGCTTAACGCCCCGGGAATGCGCCCGGCTGATGGGATTTGAGACCCCGCAGGGTTATCGCTTCCGCATTCCGGTCTCGGATACCCAGGCGTACCGCCAGTTTGGTAATTCGGTGGTGGTTCCCGCGTTCGCCGCTGTGGCCAAACTGCTGGCCTCGCGCATCAGACAGGCGGTGGCGCTCCGTCAGGGTGAGGCCGTCAATGACGGATGTTCACGATAAGGCGACGCGCAGCAAAAACATGCGTGCCATCGGCACGCGTGATACCGCCATCGAAAAGCGACTGGCCGGGCTGCTGACGCAGGCGGGCTTTGACTTCCGCGTGCAGGATCCCGCGCTTGCGGGTCGCCCGGATTTCGTCATCGACGCCTGGCAGTGCATCATCTTTACCCACGGCTGTTTCTGGCACCACCACGACTGCTATCTGTTTAAAGTCCCGGCGACGCGCACCGATTTCTGGCTGGATAAGATTGGCAAGAACGTCGAGCGCGACAGGCGGGATCTGATCACGCTGCTGGCGCAGGGCTGGCGGGTACTGATCGTCTGGGAGTGTGCGCTGAGAGGCAGATTAAAGCTGAACGATGCCGATCTGAGCGAACGGCTGGAAGAGTGGATCTGCGGCGGCGGCCAGACCGCGCAGATCGACACGCAGGGCATTCACCTGCTTACGGTTTCTCAACCTCGCAAGGGGTGACCACCGGTTTTGCCGGCAGCAAGTATTTGCCCAGCGTGACCAGCACGACGGCAAACACGATGATCCCAAGAGCAATCCATTCCACAGGTGAGAGCGTTTCTCCTCCCAGTCCTGTTCCGAGCAGTACGGCCACGACCGGGTTGACGTAGGCGTAGCTGGTGGCGACAGCCGGGGAGACGTTGCGGATCAGGAACATGTAGGCGTTAATGGCGATGATAGAGCCAAACAGCGCCAGATACCCTACCGCGAGAAAGCCCGACAGGTCCGGCAGTGCGGTCAGCTTTTCTCCCGTCAGCGCCGAGGCCAGCAGCAGGACAATTCCCGCGGCGAGCATCTCAATCGCACCGGCCATCATGCCGGTCGGCAGTTCGATACGCGAACCGTAGACGGAACCAAACGCCCAGCTCATCGAGCCAATCAGGATAATCACCGCGCCCCACGGATTCCCGCTCAGGTTGCCGCCGCTGTTGAGCAGAACAATGCCGGCCAGGCCAATCCCAATCCCCAGCCATTCCAGCTTGCGGGTGCGGATGCCGAAAAGGCGGCTAAAGCAGAGGGTAAACAGCGGTACGGTGGCAACGACCACGGCGGCGATCCCGGACGGGACGTTCTGGTGCTCGGCAATCGTCACAAACCCGTTACCCACCGCCAGCAGCAGCAGGCCGATCAGGGCGGCATTCAGCATCGGGCGTAGCGGGGGAAGCTTATGCCCGCGCAGGAGCAGGAAGGCCAGCAGCAGGATGCCCGCCGAGAGGAAGCGAATGCCCGCCATCATCAGCGGCGGCCAGCTCTCCACGCCGATGCGAATGACAAAGTAGGTTGACCCCCAGATGATGTACAGCGAAAAGAGTGCCCCGATAAGCGGTAGCAATTGCCGGAAACGCATAATCCCTCACGACGAAATAAAAAGTTCGCTGATAGTAAACGCGAAAACTATCTCGCTGGCGAGCCCTTTAATTGTGTAGCGGATGTGAATTTTTTGTTGACGTCAGGTGCCTGTTTCCGGGTTGGCGCTTTTGCTCCATACTATTCACTTAATTACCAAAAAATGAAGGATTAAGATTTTGGCAGGAAGTAGCTTATTAACATTGCTGGATGATATTGCCACCTTACTGGATGACATTTCAGTGATGGGAAAACTGGCGGCGAAGAAAACCGCAGGCGTGCTGGGAGATGATTTATCGCTTAACGCCCAGCAGGTGAGTGGGGTGAGGGCAAACCGTGAACTGCCGGTGGTGTGGGGCGTAGCAAAAGGTTCCTTCCTGAATAAGGTGATTCTGGTGCCGTTGGCGCTGCTGATCAGCGCATTCATTCCCTGGGCCATCACGCCGTTACTGATGATTGGCGGGGCATTTCTCTGCTTCGAGGGCGTTGAGAAGGTTCTGCACTCCTTTAGCGCACGCAAGCAGAGCGATACGCCGGAGGTACGCCAGCAGCGTCTTGAAGCGCTGGCCGCGCAGGATCCGAAAACCTTCGAACGCGATAAGGTCAAAGGCGCCATTCGGACCGACTTTATCCTGTCCGCGGAGATTGTCGCCATTACGCTGGGCATCGTGTCCGACGCACCGCTCCTGAATCAGGTTCTTATCCTCTCCGGCATCGCCATTCTGGTCACCGTAGGCGTGTACGGCCTGGTGGGACTGATCGTGAAGCTGGATGATATCGGCTACTGGCTGGAAGAAAAGTCGAGCGCGGTAGCAAGAGGCATCGGCAAAAGCCTGCTGGTGCTGGCTCCGTGGCTGATGAAGAGTTTGTCGGTAGTGGGCACGCTGGCGATGTTCCTCGTGGGCGGCGGGATCGTGGTTCACGGCATTGCGCCGCTGCACCATGCTATCGAACATTTTTCCTCGACGCAGGGTGCCGTTGTCGCGGCGATTCTGCCCACGCTGCTGAATCTGGTGCTGGGCTTTATCATTGGCGCTATCGTGGTCGCGGCGGTCAAGCTGGTTGAAAAAATACGCGGCACGTCGCACTAATTGTTACCCGTTGTGGGATGCAAAAAGACCATTCCTCGTCTAAATTGAAACAGTTTCACCCTGATACAGGAGGCAGGTATGGTCTTTTTGGTCAGTGATGAAGTTAAGCCTAAGAAGGGCGGCCCACGTATGATTGTCACCGGGTATTCCAGCGGAATGGTGGAATGTCGGTGGCACGATGGCTATAGCATCAAGCGGGAAGCATTTCGTGAAGATGAGCTTCAGCCGGGGGACGGGCAGCACCAGCGGGACAAGGCTTAATCACATAACGCCCGGCTTTGCCGGGCGTTTTTATCTCACGTACCGGGTGTAAGGCCGTCATCATGGAGTGTGTGTGCAGCGCGATACCTTTGTTGTAAGACAATCATTTTTGCAATGGCTGCATAAGCGTAGCAATCCGGGGTTGATTGTTAATCTCTGTTTTCTGGTCGTTTTGGTGTTTTCCACGCTTCTGACCTGGCGTGAGGTGGTGGTCCTCGAAGAGGCGTATATCTCCAGCCAGCGCAACCATCTGGATACGGTGGCCAGTTCGCTGGACAGGCAGTTACAGAACAGCGTGGACAGGATGCTGTTGTTCCGTCAGGGCATGCGTGATGCAATCCAGACGCCGCTGGCATTTGATGCATTACAGAACGCGGTGTCACGCTTTAACACCGTCCGCACGCTCCCCACCTGGCAGCTTGCCGTTGATAAAAAACGCACCCTTCCCATTAATGGCGTTTCGGACGCGTTCGTCGAAAAAACCACGCTTCTGAATCGTGACGCCGAGCGCATCAGCCACGAAATTTCTGCCGCGCTCGAAGTGGGGTATCTGCTCAGGCTGGCGTCATCGAGAGCGCAAACGGAAGCGCGCGTGATCTACGTGTCCCGCGCCGGATTTTTCGTTTCCACGGATACGCCGGACCAGGCGGGTGATATTACCTCCCGCTATTATCATCTGGTCACGCAGTCCTGGTTTACCCAGCAGTCGGAACGGAACAATCGCGCTCGCGCGGTGCGCTGGTTTATCTCTACCCCTTCATCCTGGACCAATGATGAACGTACGATCACCGCCAGCGTTCCCATCTATTTCGATCATTACTGGTATGGCGTCGTGGCGATGGATTTTACGTTGAGCACGATGCAGCGTCTGCTGGCCGATGCGACGGAAGATCGAACGGAGGGGGAGTATCAGCTGTACGATACCCGGCTCAATATGATTGCCACCTCAGCCCACGCGGAAAACGCGGTTAACCATTTTGACGAACGCGAAACGGCGCAGATTGCTCAGGCTATTGAGCACGCTACCGGCGGCGGGATCCGCCTCGGAAGCCGTTTCGTTAGCTGGGAGCGGCTCGATCACTTCGATGGCGTTGTCCTGCGGATCCACACCCTGCACGAAGGAGTGCAGGACGACTTCGGCAGCATCAGTATTGTTCTGGCGCTGCTGTGGGCGCTCTTTACCGCCATGCTGTTGATCTCGTGGCTGGTGATCCGTCGGATGGTGAGTAACATGTACACGCTTCAGCACTCGCTCCAGTGGCAGGCCTGGCACGATCCGCTGACACGGCTCAATAACCGCGGCGCGCTGTTCGATCGCGCAAAATTGCTGGCGGAAACCTGTCGCCAGCAGTCGCTGCCGTTCTCGGTGATTCAGATCGATCTCGACCATTTTAAGAACATCAACGACCGTTTCGGCCATCAGGCCGGTGATAAGGTGCTATCGCATACAGCAGGACTGATTGCCAGCGCGCTACGCAAAAATGATGTGGCAGGGCGTGTAGGCGGGGAAGAGTTTTGCGTTGTCCTGCCGGGGATCGGTCTGGAAGAGGCGAGAGGCGTCGCCGAGCGCATTCGCTGCCGGATCGACAGCAAGGAGATCCTGGTGAAGAAGAGCACGACTCTGCGCATCAGCGCATCGCTGGGGGTCAGCAGCGCGGATGAAGCGGGTAACTACGAGTTTGAACAGCTGCAGTCCGTGGCGGATGCCCGGCTGTATCAGGCCAAACAGTGCGGCCGTAATCGGGTCGTCTGGCGGGATTAGGACAGGAAGTGATCCAGTCCCTCCTGCCAGCCCGCGGGGCCGGGCTGCCGGGTGTGATAAACCCGCCCGGGGTTATCGTCCCGTAGCGTGATGCCCTGGCGGTTAATACCCTTGATGACCACCGCGAAGTCAACGCTGTCGAGCAACGGTGCATCATTAGGGCCGTCGCCGAGCCCCAGCGTGGTGGGTTCGATCTCTTCCTGCTCGCGGTACTGCGCAATCAGCCAGTTAACCGCCACGTCCTTACCGCAGCGGCCGTCCAGAATATGCCAGAAGCGCGCTCCCTGCAGGCATTTCAGACCGCTGTGCGCCAGCTGCTCTTCAAACTGAACCAGTTTCTCGTCGGTATCGCGCCAGATGAGCGTGACGGATGCTTCATGCTTGCGGGCAAGCGCCGAACGGTAGCGCGTCAGTCCGGTCCACTCGCTAATAACGCGATCGTCCACGTCGTCAAAGGTGGTGAACTTAAAGCCCGTCTGCAGGCGAATGTGTTCGACCCGCGGGCGAATATCCCGGTGCGTCATCCCCCTGATCTGGCGCTGAACCTTCTCCCAACGCACGTCAGGCTGAATTACCGCGCCGTTCTCGGCAATAAACGGCAAGCCTTCCAGCCCGAGATCCTGCTGGATATCCAGCATCTCTGCCGCGGTCTTGCTGCTGCAGAGAATAACCGGTATCTGATTATCCAGCAGCCTGTCCAGCCAGGGCATTGCGGGCTGCCACTCATAGGTATGAATATCCAGCAACGAGCCATCCAGGTCAGAAAAAATCAGCAAGGTATCCCGCAGTGAAGGCATAGTGACTCCCGTGATAGCTGCGTTTAACTCTAAGAAAATTCCTAAAAAATAACCGAAGTGTTAACAGGAGAAATGGGAACAGTCCCTGGCAAACCCGCATTCGGCGTATGTTATTGCTCATAACAAAAAGCATTATGTTAAAAATATTATATTCATCATAAGAATATATGCTTGTCAGACAAATTCGTTGGGGATAGTGTGGCGTGTACATCAGATTTCCTGGTGTAACGAATTTTCAAGTGCTTCTTGCATAAGCAAGTTTTGATCCCGGTCATCCCCATGACCGGGATTTTTTTCGCCTTACCGATTGGCTTCAGACACGCTAAAGTCGTGAATATCAAGCTCGAAGGCCTCGGCCAGTTCACGATAGGTGTGATAATCCCTTCCGTTAACAATGACGCGGTCCGAATTGTCGTCCGTCCTGCGGACTTCTGACTCACTGATCTCATTGATGGCGGCCAGCAGGGCATCGACATCCACCTCGACTTCGCGCTTGATGGTGTCGCTGTACTCTTTATCGGTCTTCATTGCGGGGTTCCTCATTCAGCCGGGTCCATCGCTAAGTATAGACTGTAGATAAAAACGCCATTCACGCCGGGCGGCGATGTGTGTTTTTGCGTTTTGTTCTACACTGGCTCAAAACCAGAGGAGGAATGTATGAAGGTCAACGATCGGGTAACGGTTAAAACGGACGGTGGGCCACGCCGCCCGGGCGTGGTGCTGGCAATTGAAGAGTTTAGCGAAGGTACAATGTATCTGGTATCACTGGAAGACTACCCGCTCGGCATCTGGTTTTTTAACGAACTGGGGCATCCGGACGGCATTTTTGTTGAGAAAGCTGACTAGCACGGCGTCGGGTAGCACAGCGCGTGCCCGACAACCTCATAGAAGCAAAAATCTCTGGCCAGGCCAGAGATCAAAGGTAGGGTGCACAGGGTCTTAAGCGACTAACGCATGTTGACGAAAATCCCGTTCGTCACATTATCGGTCAGGCGTACCACGTGGTAGATCACTTGCTTATTATGCGTTTTAATTTTCCGTTTAATATTTCCTTTGTGTGACGAAACGGTTTTCGCTTTAATATTCATCTGGTCCGAGATCTGAATAGTTCCTTGTCCCGCCATCCACATTCGCAGCATACTTGATTCAGTCCTGCTTAATGATAGGGTGGGTAAGTTAACCGCTCCTACATTCTTAACTTCTTTATTCAAATAATCACCCAGAATGTCATCCAGCGACTCGGGTTTAATCGATTTAGAACTGATCAATAAATTTTTACGGACCAACAAATACTCATCGAAATGGATATTCGCGATCGCCATAAAAACAATAAACAGGGTTTTAGGATGCTGATTAATGATTTGCTTAATGTGCTGACTGTTGGCTGGATCGTGAATGAAACAGTCCTCATTAATAAACACCACGCCTGGTTTTAGTTCGTCACAAGCGGCTGCGAGTTCGTCAACGGTGTGTGCATCGTTGATGTCTCTCTTTCTTACCCCTCTGCTTGCCAGGTACCCGGTTAACCCTAGCCGGGTGTAGCTGCATAAATCCATAATGATCGTTGACATGGCATACCCTCACTCAATGCGTAACGATAATTCACCATCTGCCTGAGAGCTCAAAACAGCCATACGGGATGGAAAAAAATAATAAACCTGTGAGCATGACAAAGACTTTCAGGCGGACTCACTATCCCGTAAAGTTACGTATAATTTGCCAGGAATCTTCTTAAAGTAAAGTAAATATTAAGTATTGTGAGATGGTTAGAAACAATTAAACCGCGTCAGATATATCCTGGAAGATGTTTTTCGCGTTTTATTTTAGGAATATCCTCAGAAAGACAGTAGCAACAGTGCGGGCTATTATTTACGAGGCAGTTCGCTGACAATATCCGCTAACAGGTTGAATATCTCGCCGAATAAATGTTCACAGAAGGGAGCGATAAGTGGCATCAGTAATGACATTAATAAAATTCCAACCGTCAGCGTCAGCGGAAAACCAATGACAAACACCGAAAGCTGCGGCGCCATTCGGTTCAGTAAACCTAATGCCAGGTTGACGGTCAGCAGCAGGGTGATGATCGGCAGCGCCAGCATCAGCCCGTTCAGGAAGATCAGCCCCGCCGCGCGGGTGAGCGCCAGGAAAGCGTTGCTGTTCACCGGATTTTCGCCAATCGGCAGCGTATGGAACGTATCCACCAGCATGGAGATAAGCCACAGATGGCCGTTGAACGACAGGAACAGCAGCATGGCGAGCAGATCGATAATGCGCGCCAGCACGGGCATGTTGAGATGACTACCGGGATCAACAAACGTGGCGAACGATAACCCCATCTGCAGACCGATCAGTTCCCCTGCGGTACGCACCGCGGCGAAGGCGAGCTGCATGGTAAAGCCGACGGCGACGCCAATCATCACCTGTTGCAGGGCGACCCACACCGCGTTCGCCGAGAAGATCGGAATATCCACAGGGGGGAGAGAGGGCGCGACGATAATGGAGATGATAATGCCCAGCCCCACCTTGACGCGCTTGGGTATCGATTTCTCGCTAAGAATGGGGGCGGTGGAGATTAGCGCCATGATGCGCAGCATCGGCCAGAAATAGACGCCGAGCCACTGAACCCACTGGTCGCTGGTGAAGTGCAGCATCGTCAGGTCAGCCGATGATGTACGGCAGATTGGTAAACAGGTTGCGCATATAGTCCAGCAACAGGTTCAGCATCCACGGTCCGGCCACGATAATCGCCACGAACACGGCGATGATTTTCGGGATGAACGACAGCGTCATTTCGTTAATCTGCGTGGCGGCCTGCAGAATACTGATAATCAGACCGGTAACCAGCGCGACAAGCAGCAGCGGAGCGGCAACGGCAATCGCGATTTTCATCGCCTCCGTGCCCATCATCATGACCGATTCGGGTGTCATTGCCGTTCCTTAACTGTAGAAACTCTGCGCCAGCGAGCTGACCAGCAGCTGCCAGCCGTCGACCAGCACAAAAAGCATGATCTTAAAGGGCAGGGCAATGGTCGCGGGCGGCACCATCATCATCCCGAGCGCCATCAGGACGCTGGCGATCACCAGGTCGATAATCAGGAACGGAATAAAGATGGTAAAGCCAATCTGGAACGCGGTTTTCAGCTCGCTGGTGACATAGGCAGGCAGAAGAATACGCATTGGCACAGATTCCGGTCCCTGCAGCTCGCCGGTGTTGGACAGGCGGGCAAAGAGGGCCAGGTCGGCTTCGCGCGTCTGGCGCAGCATAAATTCTCGCAGCGGCTGCGCGCCTTTATCCAGCGCCTCCTGCATGGAGATTTTATCTTCGCTGAACGGCTGGTAGGCGTCGGTATAAATCTTATCGATCACCGGCGACATTATGAAGAAGGTCAAAAACAGTGCCAGCCCAAGCAGAACCTGGTTTGGCGGTGCGGAAGGGGTGCCCAGCGCGTTTCGCAGCAGACCAAAGACGATGATGATGCGGGTGAAGCTGGTCATCATCAGCAGGATAGCCGGAATAAACGTCAGCGAGGTGATGAACACCAGCGTCTGGACCGGAAGGGACCAGCTTTGTCCGCCGCCCGCGAGAGGGGTGGAGACCAGACCGGGCAGCTGTGCATAAACCGCGGGAGCAAACAGGCCAACGCCCGCAAGCGTCAGGGATAACAAACGGCGCATCAGGATCTCCCGGAACGCTTAAGCAAACTCTTCATGACGGACTGAAAATCCGCAGGGGCCTCTGCACGCTCGTCCACCACAGCAGGGGCGGGCGGCAGTTTATGTAATACGCTGATGTTTGAGGCCGTTACGCCCAGAACCAGACGCGCGTCGTCCACCTCGACGATGACCACGCGTTCGCGTGGCCCCAGCGTGGTGCTGGCGCTGACCTTCAGGCCGCGGGCACCGGCGGTTTTACCCGCCAGGCCAAAGCGCTTTGCCAGCCAGGCGGCGATAAGAATAAAGGCAATAATACCGAACAACGCCCCGCTCACCTGGAGCAGAGGCGAGCCGGGAACGGCAGAAGGTTGCGATAGTGTTGCCTGGGTTTTCATGCTTAACGGCTCAGACGACGCATACGTTCAGACGGGGTAATGATGTCGGTGATACGTACGCCGTATTTATCGGCCACCACCACCACTTCACCCTGAGCAATCAGATAGCCGTTGATCAGAATATCCAGCGGCTCACCGGCCAGACCGTCAAGGGCCACCACGGAGCCCTGCGTCAGGCGCAGTAGCTCTTTAATAGTCATGCGGGTGCGTCCCAGTTCAACGGTCAGCTTAACCGGGATATCCATAATCAGGTCGATGTCCTGCAGCGTGCCGCTGACATCACCGCCGCCGAGCTGCTGGAATACGGCATCCGCTGCGCTTTTGGCCGGGGTCGCTTTTTGCTCGTTTAACGCGTCAGCCCACAGATCGTCCAGTGCTCCGCTGTTTTCATCGGACGGATTGTTCATGTCACTCATTTGGGCTGTTCCTCATTCAGCGAATTCAAAATCGGGTTGATCAAGTGCTCAACGCGTAACGCATACTGACCGTTAATCGTGCCGTACTGGCTTGTCAGCACGGGGACACCATCCACATGGGCAATAATGCGGTCGGGTTTTTCTATCGGCAAAACATCACCGGGTTGTAATTTCAGGATCTGAGATAACCGTAGCGGGATATCGGCGAAGCTCGCCACCAGCTCAAGCTGCGAATGCTGGACCTGGCGGACCAGGTTCTCACGCCAGTTCTGGTCCTCGTTGCGGGAGTTCTCCAGCGGCGGGTTAACCAGCAGCTCGCGCAGTGGTTCGATCATGCTGAACGGCAGGCAGATGTTGAACTCGCCGGTCAGGTTACCGATCTCTACGTGGAACGGGGTGTTAACGACGATATCGTTCGGGGAGGTGGTGATATTGGTAAATTTCACCTGCATCTCAGAACGGACGTACTCCACTTCCAGCGGGTTAATCGCTTTCCACGCGTCGCTGTAGGACTCCAGCGCCAGCTTCAGCATGCGGTTAATGACGCGCTGTTCGGTGTGGGTGAATTCACGACCTTCTACTTTGGTCGGGAAACGCCCGTCGCCGCCGAACAGGTTATCCACCGCGATGAACACCAGGCTTGGGGAAAACACCACCAGACCGGTGCCGCGCAGCGGCTTCAGATGAATCAGGTTAAGGTTGGTTGGCACCGGCAGGTTGCGGGCAAACTCATGATACGGCTGAATGCGGATCGCACCGACCGTGATATCCGGGCTACGACGCAGCAGGTTAAACAGCCCCATACGGAACTGGCGTGCAAAACGTTCGTTAATGATCTCCAGCGCCTGCAGACGTTCACGTACCACGCGACGCTGGGTATTCGGGTCATAGGGACGAATATCGCTATCGCCGCCAATACCCGGTTTAGGATCATCATTGTTATCGCTGTCGCCGTTAAGCAGCGCATCGATTTCTGCCTGAGAAAGAATACTGTCGCCCATGTCGTTACCGCAGAATGAATGCTGTATACAGAACGTCAGTGACTTCCTGCTTAGGTTGGCCGTTTACCAGCGGGGTCGCCAGCGTTTGTTTAATGGCGTCGACCAGCTTTTGCTTACCCACATCGGTGGCCAGCGTCGAAGCGTCCTGACGAGAGAACAGCAGCAGAAGGCGGCTGCGCACTTCCGGAAGGTAATCGTTCAGACGTGAACGAGTGGCTTCATCTTTCAGGCGCAGCGTAATGCCAACATAAAGCACACGATCCGCATCACCCAGATTGACGGTGAAGGTATCCAGCGGGAAGAAAACTGGAGCCGGCGGAGGCGGCGCTTCAGCTTTGGCTGCAGCGGTGGTAGGTTTCTGCTGCATACGCCAGTAACTATAGCCCGCAGTGGCGCAGGCGGCGAGCGTGATCAACACCAGCAGCGGGATCCAGATGGAGCGCTTACTTTTTTTGGTGATAGCGGAGTCAGTCATCTGATACGAGCTTCCTGTTTCGGTACAGCTTAATAAGGTGATTATCCCGTGTCCTGCTGTCGTCAAAGCGTGGAAAAGACGGGGATAATCACGCTACCTCTGGCGTTTAGGCGAAGATGTCTACGGCACTGTTACCGCGTGCGGCGGATTGCAGGGCAGCAGGAACAGGCAGTAGCTCATCGCTCTCTTCATTAAAACCGCCGGCGTTGCCGGAACGCGAAGCCTGATGCTGCTGCTGGGATGAGGACTGCTGCTGCCCGGCAAAGCTCTCGCTGCTGACGCTGCTCTGCGAAAGCTGAATACCGTTCTCCGCCAGTGAGGTCCGCAGTACCGGCAGCGCGGCTTCCAGCGCCGCACGGACATGGCTGTGCGCAGAGACCATCTGCAGCTGCGCCTGGTTATCATCCAGCTTAAGCGAAATTTGCACCTGACCCAGATCTTCCGGGTGCAGACGCAGCTCGGCTGTCTGCTGGCCCTGTTTAGTGAACAGGGTGATGTGCTGGCTCAGGGATTGCTGCCATTCGTGGGAGCCCAGAGGCTGGCTTAACACCGGAGCGGTGGCGACGGTGGCGGCCGTCTGACTGGTCGCATGGCTGGACATAATCGGTGCCAGGGTAGCCGTTGGGGAGGCTGAGGAGGAGGAACTGGCGAGCTCCTGCTTCTCTGCCGCCGCGGCCAGGGCCGGGGTTGTCGGCGCGTTGCCCGACAGGGCAGGTTCGTTATTTTTCACCTGGCTCTGATAAGGTGTAGAATCCTGTGCTTTATCATGGCTTCCTGCAGGCGCGTTCAGGGACGGTTGGTCCGCACCATTGTGCGAAAGCGTCGCGGAATTCAGCGTTGCGGTGGCCGAAACGCCGTCACTGCCCGCCACGCGAGAGGCGGTAGTTTGCTGGTGCGGCAGCATCGCCATCAGGGCGCTCAATCCGGCCAGTTCTTCTTCGCTCAGCTCGCTTTTACCGTCATCCTTGCTGTTTGCCGCATTGAGCGTCTTCAGTGCGTCACCTTTAGACAGCGGAACCAGCCCGGAAACCAGCGTATCAAGCGAGGTGATGGGCGACGTTTCATTGCCATTCAGCGCGGTTTGGCGCGAGAGCAGGTCGGCAATTTTGGCCTGCAGGGTGGTATCCCCTTTGGCGTCCTGAGCCTCTTTTGACAGCTTACTGCCGGCGGCTTTCAGGTCAGCCAGGGTCAGCGGCGCATCTTTGCCCTTGCCCGTTGCGTCCGACAGGGCGCCCGCCAGCAGAGAGAGAAAGTCCTGTGCACCGTCGGTGCCTTTCCCTGTTTGCGTGCCGCCTGACAGGTCGCTGTCGCTCATCAGCAGTTGTTGCAGTGTGATCATTCCGGTTTCCTCATTGATGCGCGCTGGGCAAACTCATCCATTTTCTTCTGATCCAGACGGTTTTCCGCCAGGGTCGTTGCCGCGATCTGTCGGTCCTGTAAAGTCTGCCAGGCCTGCAGCCGCTGCTTCTTCTCACGCCAGAAATTCAGCGCGGTATCGACTTTCTGGGTCCACTGGTTAAGCTGCTGGCGATGCTGATCTATCGCCTTCTCCAGCGTCTGGATAAACTGCTGATAGTTAATCCAGCGCTGGCTTCCAATGCCCTGTGTCATATCGGTATTGAGGTTGGTGCGATATTCATGCTGATAGTCGATCAACATCTTCAACTGTTCTTCAGCCTGCTGGCACCCGCGTCGCATTGCGCCAAGCTGCAATGCGGCATCATCAACTTCTTTTTCAGCCAGATCTTTCAGCGTTGATAACGCGCTGTTTTGCGCCATGACCTTCGCCCTCCACCTGTGTTACACCTGCGGGAAAATCAGCTCCAGTGCCTGAATTGAATCTTCCCAGTCGGCGCGTTCAAAAATGCCTTGTTGCAAAAATGCCTCCAGCTGCGGCCACAGGGTAATCGCTTTGTCGAGCATCGGGTCGCTGCCTTTGGCATACGCCCCCACGCTGACCAGATCGCGGTTGCGCTGGAAGCTGGAGAGCAGTTGTTTAAAGTTACGCACGCGGGCGTAGTGCTTCTCGGTTATCAGCGCCGTCATTGCGCGGCTGATAGAGGCTTCAATATCAATGGCCGGATAGTGTCCGGCTTCGGCGAGACGACGCGACAGCACAATATGGCCGTCAAGGATCGCGCGCGCGGAGTCGGCAATCGGGTCCTGCTGGTCATCGCCTTCGGTCAGTACCGTATAGAACGCGGTGATGGAACCGCCGCCGCTGATGCCGTTCCCCGCGCGCTCAACGAGGGCAGGGAGTTTGGCGAAGACCGAAGGCGGATAGCCTTTGGTCGCCGGTGGCTCACCGATGGCCAGCGCGATTTCACGCTGTGCCATCGCGTAGCGGGTCAGGGAATCCATGATCAGCAGCACGTGCTTGCCGCGGTCGCGGAAATCTTCGGCAATACGGGTGGCATACGCGGCACCCTGCATACGCAGCAGCGGCGACACGTCCGCCGGCGCGGCGATGACCACCGAGCGGGCGCGGCCTTCCGCTCCCAGAATGTTTTCAATAAAGTCTTTTACTTCACGACCACGTTCGCCAATCAGACCTACAACGATCACATCAGCCTGCGTGTAGCGCGCCATCATGCCGAGCAGGACGGATTTACCCACGCCTGACCCGGCGAACAGGCCCATACGTTGTCCGCGTCCCACGGTCAGCAGGGCGTTAATCGGGCGCACGCCGGTGTCGAGCACATGCTCGATAGGGGTTCGCTGCAGGGGGTTAAACGGTTGGGTGATCAGCGCGCCGGTTTCGGTGGTGTCCGGGGAGGGCAGTCCGTCGAGCGGCTTCCCGCTGCCGTCCAGCACGCGGCCCAGCAGGGCAGGGCCAAGCGGCAGCTGCTTCCCGCTTTGCAGCCCGTCGCCAGACGTGTTTTTGGCATACACGCGCGCGCCGGGCAGAATGCCTTCCACCTCTTCAAGCGGCATCAGGAACAGGCGCTGGCCGTTGAACCCGACTACTTCGCTTTCCACTTCACGCGTTTCCAGACCGTCCTGACGCTCGATCACGCAGGTCGCGCCCAGCGGCAGCTGCAGGCCGGTGGCCTCCAGTACCAGACCGGTGGCGCGCGTCAGTCGCCCATAACGACGAACAGAGGGCAGTTGCGCCATCTTCGTCTCAAAGTTGTCGAGCGTGGTGAGCCAGCGGGTGAGGCGCGCAGTCATCAGACGACTCCCGGTGCCGCCAGGCGGCACAGTTCCTGCCAGCGGGTGGCGACGCTGGCATCCAGGTCACCTTCATCGGCAGAGACTTTGCAGCCGCCGTGATGTAACGACGGGTCACCACGCAGGCGCCAGCCGTGCAGGTTTAGCGTCGCGCCCAGGCTCTCTTCCACACGCTGCAGATCGTCCGGATGGACGCGCAGCTGCGGCTTCCCGCTGAACAGCGGCTCCTGCTGCAGCAGGCCCTGAATTTGTTTGATAAGCGCCGTGTTATCCACCACGGGCGTCTGGCCGATCACCTGACGCGCGGCTTCCAGCGCCATCTGCATCAGTCGCGAGGCTATCACGCTGTCCAGCGCGTCCAGCGTGTGCTGAAACTCGCTGACCAGCTGCTGCATGCGGGCATGGATCGGCGCCTGCTGCTGGCGCGCCTGATCGATACCGTGCTCTAACCCTTTCGACAGGCCTTCCTGGTACCCCAGCTCGTGGCCTTTCTGCCGGCCTTCGTTCAGACCGGCATTGTAGCCCTGCTCGTGCGCCTGCATTTGCAGCTGAGCCAGCATCTGTGCTTGCTGCTCTTCTTCGCTCAGCTCGGGCTGCTCGACGTCCGGGTCAAGCTCCTCGGTCGGGATCGCGGCTGGCGTGAACTCGGAGAGGGGAGGAGCCAGATCGTCCGGCGTCCAGCGCTTCCACGGCAGCTCATTAGACATAGGTGTCGTCTCCGCTGCCAATCACCATCTCGCCGGTTTCCGCCAGACGACGAACAATAAGCAGAATGGCTTTCTGTTCGTTTTCCACCTGAGACAGACGAACCGGGCCGCGGTTGGCAAGGTCGTCGCGCAGGATATCGGCCGCACGCTGAGACATGTTGCGCAGGAATTTCTCGCGCAGCGGCTGCTCGGCACCTTTGAGGGCAATAAGCAGCGACTCGGAATCCACTTCCTGGAGCAGGCGCTGGATGCTGCGGTCGTCCACTTCGACGAGGTTCTCGAACAGGAACATCTCGTCGATGATTTTCTGTGCCAGCTCGCCGTCGAATTCGCGAACCGCTGTAATGACCGCCTCTTCCTGCTGCGTTTTCATCAGGTTGATGATTTCCGCCGCCGTTCTCACGCCGCCCATTTTGCTGCGCTTGAGGTTCTGGCCGTCGAGCAGGTTGTTGAGCACCTCGGTCAGCTCCGCCAGCGCGGCAGGCTGGACGCCGCCGAAGGTGGCGATACGCAGCATCACGTCGTGACGCAGGCGCTCTTCGAACAGCGCCAGAATATCGGCCGCCTGACCACGTTTAAGGTGGACAAGGATGGTGGCGATAATCTGCGGGTGCTCGTCGCGAATAAGGTCGGCAGCACTCTGTGGTTCCATAAAGTTGAGCGTTTCGATACCGCTGGCGGTATCGCGGGTTTCCAGAATGTCTTCCAGCAGGCTGGAGGCACGCTCTTCGCCCAGCGCCTTGACCAGCACGGAACGGAGGTAGTCGTTGGCGTTGATGTTCAGCGCGGCAAACTGTTCGGCTTCCTGTTCAAACTCTGCCAGCACTTCAGTCAGCTGCTTGTTGGAGATCTGACGCACGTTGGCCATGGCCGCACTGAGAATTTGCACTTCTCGCTGGGAGAGGTGTTTAAACACCTCTGCCGCGCGATCTTCGCCAATGGTCATCAGCAGGATGACGCTTTTATCGGTGCCCGTAAGCGTATTACTCATGTTCGTTACCCATCCACTGGCGAATGACCAGCGCCACGACGCGCGGATCGTTATCTGACATTTCGCGAATGCGCTGGCTCATGACCTCAGCGCCCATGCGCTGGTTAGCACGACGCTGCTGCATCTGTTCATCTTTGCTGAGACGCACTTCAACCGCTTCTTCCGTTTCCTGACGCGCATTCATCTGCTCGCGAGCCGCTTTTTCGGCTTCAGCGCGGCGCTGGAGCTGCGGACGAACGCCCTTACGCCACAGCAGCCACGCGACAATCAGCACCAGCAGCCAGCGGCCTGCGGACATCAGTTGGTCGATAAACGCCTGCTGTTGCCAGAACGGCAGTTCACCGCCGGTCTCTTCAACCGAGTTGAACGGTGAGTTCACCACGTTGAGGGTATCGCCGCGCTTCTCGGAGTAACCCATCGCTTCACGGGTCAGGTTTTCAATCTGCTTCATCTGCTCGGCGGTCAGCGGCAACGGTTTGCCATCCGCCAGCGTTTTGTAGTTCACCACTACCGCAACGGAAAGACGCTGAATATCGCCCACGTTCAGTTTAGTGTGGCGAATCGTCCGGTCCACTTCATAGTTCGTGGTTTCGTTACGACTGCTGGTACGCGGACCGGCGTTACTGGCCGTTGAGGTGGTCTGCTGATTATTTTGCTGACCGTTCTGCTGATTGGCCGGAGGCGTAGAGATCGGCGCCGCGTTAGCCGGGGCCGGCTGGTTAGACAACGCACCCGGCACGCCGCCTGGGTATGCACCGCCGACCTGCTCGTTCGAATTGATCTGGCGTGAACGCATGACCGCCTGAGCCGCATCGCCGTTCGGGCTGTATTGTTCTTCAGTTTGTTCTTTATTCGCGAAGTCGATCTGCGCGGTAACCTGCGCGTGCACGTTGCTGTTACCCACAACCGGGCCGAGGATCGCTTCAATACGACGCTGGAGACGGCTTTCGACATCGGCGGCATATTTCAGCTGCGCGTCATTGAGATCGCGACCGGCGGTATTGGATTGCGTCAGCAGGTGACCGCTCTGGTCAACCAGCGTTACGTTACCCGGCGGCAGACCGGCGACGGCGCTGGAGACGAGATGCGTCACCGCGCTGATTTGCCCTTCGTCCAGCGCGCGGCCAGGTTCGAGGTTCACGGTAACGGAAGCCGAAGGTGATTTCTGTTCACGGACAAATAAAGAAGGTTTAGGCATCGCCAGGTGCACGCGGGCACTCTTCACCGGGCCTAATGTTTCAATGGTGCGGGCCAGTTCACCTTCCAGCGCACGCTGGTAGTTCACCTGCTCGCTGAACTGGCTGATACCGAATTTTTCCTGATCCAGCAGCTCAAAACCCACCGCGCCGCCCTTCGGCAGCCCCTGCTGAGCCAGACGCAGACGCAGTTCGTGCACCTTATCTGCCGGTACCTCAAGCGCACCGCCATTATCGGCAAAGCGATAAGGGATGTTCATCTGGGTAAGCTGGGTGACGATGGCGCCGCCATCCTGATCGGAAAGGTTACTGTAGAGTGTCCGGTAATCAGGGCTTTTCGCCCACAGGACCATCGCTACAAGGATCGCAATTGCGGCAGCGCCTGCCACGATCAACGGGATTTTAGGATTCGCGCGAAGGCGGTTCATCCACTCGAGTGATTTATTCTGCGGCGCTGTCGATGCTGTTGCACTCATTGCGCACCTCTTAAATCCTGGTGGTTTACGTTATTCGTGTAGAGAAACAAAACTGACTCCCGGGTCGGCAAACACGACAAAAGTTCCATATTGATGGCCCTGCCATTATTTGATGATTCGTGATTTTCTATGGGTCAAATAACCTGGTTTTTTCATGCTATTTACCGCCATTATCTTATTGACAAGCTGTTAGTCTTGACCGCGTAAAAAACCATCCAGGGGAAAGTCATGGCTATACAGGGCATTGAAGGGGTAATCAGTCAGTTGCAGGCAACGGCGATGACGGCCCGTAATCAGAATGTGGCAGATCAGCAGCCGAGCATCAGCTTCGCAGGGCAACTGCATGCCGCTCTTGACCGTATCAGTGATACCCAGACCGCAGCGCGCACTCAGGCAGAAAAGTTCACCCTCGGTGAGCCGGGCGTGGCGCTGAATGATGTGATGACCGATTTGCAAAAAGCCTCGGTTTCCCTGCAGATGGGGATCCAGGTGCGTAACAAGCTGGTGTCGGCCTATCAAGAGGTCATGGGAATGCAGGTTTAAGACCTGTCGATCTTCGCTGGCAGCCGCAGCGCTTTAATGCCACAATATTTTTTTCTTCGATTGCAGGAAAGATGATGAAAAAAATAGCAATTGCTGGCGCGCTGCTGGCACTGACCGGGTGCGTTCAGGTCGATAACTATAACGACGTGATTAAGCATCCTGTCCCGGCGCATCTGGCGGGGTACTGGCAGTCGAAAGGGCCGCAGAGCAACATGGTCAGCCCGAATGCGATTGCCACGCTGGTGGTGACGGAGGAGGGCGATACGCTGGACTGCCGTCAGTGGCAGCGCGTGATTGCCGTGCCGGGTAAAATCATGCTGCGTTCAGACAGTTATTACAACGTGACGCGTAAGCTCGATATCTATCCGCTGGAGCGCGATGGCTTGACGCTTGAGTACGACGGGCTGGAGCTGCAGAAGGTCGATCGCCCAACGGTTGAGTGTGCCGATTACCTGAGCAAGAGTCCGCTGGCGAGTAAACTGCCCTAAAGGTAAACGCAAAACGGCAACCTCGTTGCCGTTTTTGGTGTTTGCGCCCTCTCCCTGTGGGAGAGGGACGGGGTGAGGGCATCAGGCCGCACGTTTCCTGTTCTAAAGCGCATCCTCTATTACCCACACGCTCACGCTTCCGCCTTTGCAGGTAAAAGTGCCTTCGCCATCCGCCGCCGTAGTGATGGTTTCTTCGCGATTGCCGAGAAAATCCCGCCACGTTTTGTTGCCGTAGTTTTCCCCAAGACAAATCACTTTTTCACCGTCGTCCCCGTTTGACATCACCACCACGCAGCCGGGATCGTCATCCGTGCCGCTGCGGCTGAAGGCAATGCAGTTAGGATGGTCGAAAAACAGCGTCTGCACGCCGTGGGCAAAACGCTGACGCGCGAGGATCAGCTCGTGAAGCTGCTCAATGACCGGCATATCAATATGGTACGTTTCACCGTCTCCTCCCGTGTCGTCATAGCTGGCGCCGAAGAGATCCGGATAAAAGACGCTCGGCACGCCATTTTCCCGCAGCAGGATTAGCGCGTAGGCCAGCGGCTTGAACCAGGCTTCGACCGGCGCTTCGAGTGCCTGTAAAGGCTGGGTGTCATGGTTCGCGACGAGGGTCACCGCATGAAATGGATCGGCTTCCACCAGGGTACCGGTGAAGATTTGGCTCATGTCGTAATCCCGACCCTGACGTGACGCCTCGTGGAATTTCATCTGCAGGGGAGCATCAAACAGCATGGTTTTGCCTTCGACCTGGTCAATATAGGCCTGAAGTTTATCCACCTCGTGGGACCAGTATTCCGCCACGATAAACAGCGGCTGGTCGGCGACTTCCTGGACGTGCTCAATCCACTCTTTGTAAAACCAGGCGGGAATATGCTTAACGGCGTCCAGACGAAAACCGTCGCAGCACGTCTGTTCCATGACCCAGCGGGCCCAGTATTTGATCTCCTCGGTCACGGCGTGATTGCGAAAGTCGATATTTTCGCCCATCAGGTAATCGAAGTTACCCATCTCATCATCAACCTGATCGTTCCAGCCTTCGCCGGTGTAGTCGTTGACGATTTTAAAGATGCCGTCTTCATCGGGGTTTTCAATGTGGTCGACGCCGCTGAAGCATTTGTAGTCCCAGATAAACCGGGAATATTGCCAGGCGCGGGCAGGGAAGGTATAGCGGGTCCAGGCTTCACACTCGATGACCTCGTCATCGATTTGCGTGCGGTCCTGTTCATTCACACGCTGAACGCGGACAGATTCTTTCTCATCGGCACCCATTTTGTGGTTGACCACCACGTCCAGCAGCACGGCAATGTCGTTGCTTTTAAGGGCGTTAATGGCCTCCAGCAGCTGCGCTTTGTCGCCGTATTTCGTGGCAATACTGCCTTTCTGGTCAAACTCGCCGAGATCGAACAGGTCGTAAGAGTCATAGCCGACAGAATACCCGCCGGACGCACCTTTGTAGGCGGGCGGCAGCCAGATCATGTTGATGCCGATTTCGTTAAGATTGGGAGCTAACGCCGTGACCTCTCGCCACAATTCACCGCCAGCAGGGTAATACCAGTGAAAACATTGTAACAGGGTGGGGTTTTTCATCATCCTTGCTCCAGAAGCCGGTTGGCAGACTTCTGGAGTATGGATGAAGAAATCATAGTTGTGTGTCGCGGGTAAAACTTTCTGGATAAAGAATATTCCCTGACAGCTTTCCATAGGTAGAAGTGATGGATTGCTGTTTACCGGTTTGATCAATCAGACTGCGCAGTTCGTCCATGCGGACTTTCAACAGTGCCTTTAGCGCATTCTCATTTTCAAGGATCATTTCCAGCAGCGCACGCGCTTGCTCAACCTGAGCCGGAGGGCATGACATGATGGGCGTTTGCGAAATCTTTTCCACCAGTTGAACGTAATGCATTTCCTGCTCGATAAGCGCATCCCATTGACCAGAATGTGCGAGATTTAGCATAGCAATGCTCTGAGCATGTAGCGCCTGCCAGTGGCTAAGCGCTGCGCTGGGATTATTCATCAAAAATTATCCTGATATAGAGGACGCATTGGGGCCGATTTGCTTCCACGCATCCGCAATGTTGTTTAATAAACCCTCGACTTCAACAATTGCGTCTACGTCATTACTGACATTCGCCAGTAACAAACGTCGAACCATATATTCGTACAAGGAGGCAAGGTTACCGGACAACTCGCTCTCAACCTCCATGTTCAGTCCTGCTTTTAAACCGTTGTCGATGATGTTGATGGCTTTGGATAAGGCTTCGCCTTTTTCGCGAATTTGTCCGGCTTCCATGAACAGACGCGCGCGAACAAGGGCGCTATGCGCCCCGTCGAACAACATGACAATCAGCTGGTGTGGACTGGCATTCATGACTGCGCTTTCGACTCCTATCTGCTGATAGGATTGAACACCAGAGGTCTTATACATATCCACTCCTGAAGGCTACGACTACTTTTGTGAGAACTGTTGGGTCAGGTAGTTGGCTGTACTGGTCATTTTGGTGACTAATACGTCCAGACTGGTGAACTGGGTTTTGTAACGTGCCATGGTGGCTTCAATTTGAGCATCCATGGCATCGTAACGTTCGCCCAGCGTTTTCAGCGTTTTGTTGATCCCGTCTTTCGCGTTCTGGATCACCCCGGCGCTGCCGGTACTGGTGCTGAGCATGGTGGTCAGCGTGTTGTTCATCTGGGTCGCCATACCGGTTTTCTTTCCGTCACCGACAAAATACTGCTGTACGGCGTTCGGGTTGTCGGTCAGCGCTTTTTTCAGCTTATCGGTGTCGACTTTCAGGTTACCGACGGTACCGTCCGCGCCTTTCACCGGATCCTGGGTAATCCCCAACTGGGCCATAATCTGAATGGAGCCGGTCTGCACTTCGGTCAGCAGGCCGCGCAGCTGAGACTGAACCCCACGCACGTTCGCATCACCGACCAGCGCGCCGTTGCTGGTAGATTGGCTGCCGGAGCCTGCATCGACCGGAACATACTTCGTCAGGCTGTTAATGGTAGACTGCAGCGAGTTATACGCTGTGACCCAGTCCGTGATCGCCTTCTGGTTCGCATCCGTTGCGCGTGAAACCTCAAGGGTTTCGTCTGCCGTGCTTTGCGCTTTCACGCTGAAGGTGACCCCAGGCAGCGCATCGGTAATGGTATTTGACTGGCGCTCGATCGAGATGTTGTTCACCACCACAATCGCGTTCTGTGCGGCGGTATTCACCGTCAGCGCGCCCGTTTTGGTGGTTGAATCGTAGCCAATGGCGCTTTGCAGCTTGGCGTCGCCGGTAACGCTTACCGTCATCGCACCATCGGTACCGGTGGTTTTTGATGACAGCATCAGGCGGTAATCACCGTCTTTCGCTTTAATGACGCTGGCGGTGACGTTGCCGTTCGCTTTATTAATGGCGCTCGCGATCCCGGCCAGCGACGTATCGCCATCTGCCAGGGTGACCTCTAAAGGCGTTGTGGTACCCGGCTGGGTGATGGTGATTTTACGCGTTGTACCTGTCGTATCGCCCAGCAGGTCCGTGTTGTTAGCATAGGAGCCGGTAGTGAGTGCCTGTGCTTTCGCAACCTGGTTGACGTTGACAACAAAGGAACCCACGGACGCGTCAGCCGTTGTGGTGGCAGTAAAGGCCGTGTTGGTGCTGCTAACGGACGTTGAGTTCCAGGTGGTTGCTTTACCCAGTGCAGCGGTCGCAGTCTGCAGCGATGTCATGGCGCTCTGCAGCTTGCCGTAAGCACTTAGCTGTGCGTTATACGTTGATTGCTGGGAAGTAATCGTCGTCAGCTTGGTTTTCTCTGCCGCTTCCAACTGATTATATAAATCCCCGAGTCCTGCAGAACCTATCCCGAGGTTACTGATAGTAGCCATGCATATTTTCCTTAAAATACGAAAGTAGTTCAGGACTCTTATCGGCCTCTCAAGGTAAAAGTTTACGATGGCGAGAAAAAAATAATCCAAAGAATAGACGCGTCCTGGCGGGGTAAATGAAAGGATTGCACTTTAGGGTCATTATCACAGCATTGAAAACACGAATAAGTGTGTGCCTTTTTTGTCATCTCTTTGTGCATTTAAAAAGCGTAAATAATAAGCCTCTGGCGGACCTTAATTGATTTTTTAAAAATAAAATAATTAATAATCATCGGCTTGTAATTTTTTCAAAATTGATTCTAAAGTCTTTTGGGGACCCGTCGATAACCTTGTTGACGGTGAGAGACGCTGTGAGTGTTAGGCACCGGACCTAAAACCCAATTTTTGAAGGAAACAAAATTATGGCAGTTATCAATACTAACCTGTTGTCCCTGACCACTCAGAACAACCTGAACAAATCTCAGTCTTCTCTGGGCACTGCTATCGAGCGTCTGTCTTCCGGTCTGCGTATTAACAGCGCGAAAGACGATGCTGCTGGCCAGGCGATTGCAAACCGCATGACCGCTCAGATCAAAGGGATGACCCAGGCTGCACGTAACGCCAACGACGGTATCTCCATGGCGCAGACTGCTGAAGGTTCTCTGAACGAAATCAACAACAACTTGCAGCGTGTTCGTGAACTGGCTGTTCAGGCAAGCAACGGCACCAACAGCGCATCTGACCTGGCTTCTCTGCAGGATGAAGTTACCGCTCGTCTGGCTGAAATCGACCGTGTTGCGGGCAAAACTGACTTCAACGGCATCAAACTGCTGGACGGCACTGCAGGTACTGCTGGTGTGGTTAAAATTCAGGTTGGCGTTAACGACGGCGACACCATCAACCTGGATCTGAGCGGCGCTAAAGCTGACTCTACTACTCTGGGCGTGAACGCTATCGACCTGAAAGCAATGACCGCTACTGACCTGAACACCATCGACAAAGCTATCGCTACCGTTGATAAAGCACGTTCTGGTCTGGGTGCTGTGCAGAACCGCTTCACTTCTGCAATCAACAACCTGAACAACACCTCTAACAACCTGTCTGCTGCTCAGTCCCGTATCCAGGACGCTGACTACGCAACTGAAGTTTCCAACATGTCCCGCGCGCAGATCCTGCAGCAGGCTGGTACTTCTGTTCTGTCTCAGGCAAACCAGGTTCCACAGACCGTTCTGTCTCTGCTGCGTTAATATTACGCGTGAAACCCCGCTTCGGCGGGGTTTTTTTATCTCTGCTATTTGAGAATCCACCTGTGAAACAAATCAGTGTCACTCAACCAAAGCTGGTCGCAGATTTTTCATGTGTCGGTGGGGAATGCCGTGAACATTGTTGTCAGGGCTGGACCATCGCGTTTGATAAATCCTCCGTTAACCGTTACCTGAACAGCAAAAATGCCGCCATTCGTCATACGGCGAAAACGGCGATAAAAGTTACCAAAAAACAGTATGGCAACTGGGGCGAAGTGATTTTCCATACGGAAAGTAAAAACTGCCCGTTTATGGATACTGAAAAACTCTGTTCTATTCATAGCGCCATGGGCGCGCAGGCGTTAAGCCCAACCTGTTCGTCGTTTCCACGGACAAACCGGGTCTATAAAAATGAAATCGAAAAATCGCTGAACCTCTCGTGTCCGGAAGTGACCCGACTTCTGTTGAACGATCGGGAGTCTATGTCGATGATGGAATCTGTCATTGTCCAGCAGGACGTCAATACTGCGCCAATGATTGATTTAAAAGCAAAGGTCATCAATCTCTTCTGCCAAAACCTTTTCAGCGTTGAAGCGGTCTGCGTTGAAGAGCAGGTTTACGCCGTGGTGAAATTCCTCATGGTGGCTGAAAAGCTCGAGAATCTCGAAGAGAATATCGGCACGCTTGAAACGGTTTATTTCTCGCTGGTTAACGAACTGGTGAGCGGTAAAATCAAAACGGAACTGGGCGGGTTTAATCAGAACTACAGCCTGAAATTCGCGTTAATTTCGCTTATCCAGAGCTACTTTACGAAGAAAGCGACCGCTCGCGGCGGCGCGGTATTAAACCGCTATTTTACTCAGCTTTATCAACAGTTCGAATCTGTCGGTGATGCCGTACCGGCAGAGAAGGTCATGGAGAACATCGAGTCCGTCTGGCGCGATGTGGCGGGCAGTTACCTGGCGACCAATGACCATTTATTTAAGAACTTTTTTAAATACAAACTCTGGGAGCAGGGCTTCCCACAGAACAATGGCCGCAGCATGTTGAATAATCTTTATTTAATCGTTGCGGAGTTCTATTTCCTGAAAACGTTACTTGCCGGTCAGGCTCTCGTGGCGGGAAAAATTGAACAAGATAATATTATTGATGTTATTTACAGCTTCCACTCCCTTAGCCAGCATAATCAGGAAGCGGGAAAGCTCTTTCATCAACATATAGATAGCGTCAAGCTGGGCGACGATCTTTCATTGTTACAACTGTTAATTTAGGCAGAAAAGTTGCCCCTGTTGTGGGCAACCTCAGAATAACCTCATTTTATCCCCCTTTTTCATCCAATTGAACGCCCTGCAGAATCGGATAATCATGCCGATAACTCAACTAACGCAGGGCTGTTTATCGTGAATTCACTCTATACCGCTGAAGGTGTAATGGATAAACACTCGCTGTGGCAGCGTTATGTCCCGCTGGTGCGTCACGAAGCATTGCGCCTCCAGGTGCGCTTGCCGGCGAGCGTGGAACTCGACGATCTGCTACAGGCGGGCGGTATCGGGTTATTGAATGCAGTTGACCGATACGACGCTCTGCAAGGAACGGCATTTACGACTTACGCAGTTCAGCGTATTCGTGGTGCGATGCTGGACGAGCTGCGCAGCCGCGACTGGGTGCCGCGCAGTGTTCGCCGCAACGCGCGCGAAGTGGCGCATGCGATGGGGCAGCTGGAACAGGAACTGGGACGTAACGCAACGGAAACCGAAGTGGCGGAACGTCTTGGCATTGCTGTTGAAGAGTATCGTCAGATGTTGCTCGATACCAATAATAGCCAACTCTTCTCTTATGACGAGTGGCGCGAAGAGCATGGCGATAGCATCGAGCTGGTGACGGATGAGCACCAGCAAGAAAACCCGTTACACCATTTAATGGAAGGGAATTTACGCCAGCGCGTCATGGAGGCTATTGAAGCTCTGCCTGAACGCGAACAGCTGGTATTGACCCTTTATTACCAGGAAGAGCTTAACCTCAAAGAGATTGGCGCTGTTCTGGAGGTGGGAGAGTCGCGGGTGAGCCAGCTGCACAGCCAGGCCATTAAACGCTTACGAACCAAGCTGGGTAAGTTATAGGTGATTGATTCACCTGAAAAATGCCGCACAACGTATTGACAACCAGGAGTTATCATGACGGTGCAGCAATCTAAAAGACGGCCTTTAAGCCGCTACCTGAAAGACTTTAAACACAGCCAGACGCATTGCGCCCACTGTAACAAGTTACTCGATCGTATCACGCTGGTTCGCCGGGGCGAAATCGTCAATAAGATTGCGATTTCGCGTCTCGACACGTTGATGGACGAAGCAGCATGGCTCGAAGAGCAAAAAGAGTGGGTGGCGCTTTGCCGTTTCTGTGGGGATCTCCACTGCAAAGAGCAAAGCGACTTCTTCGACATCATCGGCTTCAAGCAATTCCTGTTTGAACAAACGGAGATGAGCCACGGCACCGTTCGCGAATATGTGGTTCGCCTGCGTCGCCTTGGGCAACATCTGACCGTAAACAATATTTCTCGCGATCTGCTGAAAACCGGTTATCTGGATGAAAATCTGGAGCCGTGGCTGCCTGCGACCAGCACCAATAACTACCGAATTGCGCTGCGCAAGTATGCGCAATACAAGGTACAAATGCCGGGTGCCATAAAGCAGAAAGCCCACGCCGGAACAACTTCTGATATATATTAAAAAAGAATAAGATGTAGCGCAGTCGCCTTTGACGTTGCAGGCGATTTCTCTACACTACGTAAAAATTCCACTATATCGGGGTATTTATGAAATTTGCACTTCTGGGTCGTCAGGCGCTGATGGGTGTTATGGCCGTTGCGCTGGTTGCGGGCATGAGCGTGAAAACGTTCGCCGCAGAAAACCTGCTGAATAAAGTAAAAGAGCGCGGTACGCTGCTGGTTGGGCTGGAAGGAACGTATCCTCCGTTCAGCTTCCAGGGCGATGACGGTAAGCTGACCGGTTTCGAAGTGGAGTTTGCTGAAGAGCTGGCGAAGCACCTCGGCGTTAAAGCGTCACTGAAACCGACCAAATGGGACGGTATGCTGGCGTCGCTGGATTCCAAACGTATTGATGTGGTGATTAATCAGGTGACCATTTCTGACGAGCGTAAGAAGAAGTATGACTTCTCTACGCCGTACACCGTGTCCGGTATTCAGGCGCTGGTGAAGAAAGGCAACGAAGGCGGGATTAAAACTGCCGCAGACCTGAAAGGGAAGAAAGTCGGTGTTGGTCTGGGGACTAACTACGAAGAGTGGCTGCGCCAGAACGTGCAGGGCGTGGATATCCGCACCTATGATGATGACCCGACGAAATACCAGGATCTGCGCGTGGGCCGTATCGACGCCATTCTGGTTGACCGCCTGGCAGCGCTGGATCTGGTGAAGAAAACCAACAACACCCTGGCGGTAGCGGGTGATGCGTTCTCTCGTCAGGAATCAGGCGTGGCCGTGCGTAAAGGTAACGAAGACCTGGTCAAAGCGATTGATTCCGCGATTGCTGACATGCAAAAAGACGGAAGCCTGAAAGCGCTCTCCGAGAAGTGGTTCGGTGCAGACGTCACGAAATAAGTTTCTGACGTAAAAAAAGGCGCTTTTAAAAGCGCCTTTTTTATTTCTTTCGCGTCTGCGTGCATAATGAAAAATATCACATTTTGTCAGAGTTACCGGAGAACCCATGTCACTACAGAATTTAACGCGCTTTCCTCGCCTGGAGTTTATCGGCGCGCCGACGCCGCTGGAGTACCTGCCGCGATTTTCTGATTATTTAGGGCGCGATATTTTTATTAAGCGTGATGACGTGACGCCCATGGCGATGGGGGGCAATAAGCTGCGTAAGCTGGAGTTTCTGGCGGCGGACGCCCTGCGCGAGGGCGCGGATACGCTCATCACTGCCGGGGCTATCCAGTCCAACCACGTTCGTCAGACGGCGGCAGTGGCGGCAAAGCTCGGACTCCATTGCGTGGCATTGCTGGAAAACCCGATTGGCACGCGGGCAGAAAACTATCTCACCAACGGTAACCGTCTGCTGCTGGACCTGTTTAATGTACAGGTCGAAATGGTGGATGCATTGACCGACCCGACCGCCCAGCTCGATGAGCTGGCGACGCGTCTGGAAGCGCAGGGTTTCCGCCCCTACGTTATCCCTGTTGGCGGTTCGAATGCGCTGGGCGCGCTGGGGTATGTGGAAAGTGCGCTGGAAATTGCCCAACAGTGCGAGGGCGCGGTGGGCCTCTCCTCCGTGGTTGTCGCGTCCGGCAGTGCAGGCACGCATGCCGGGCTGGCGGTAGGGCTGGAGCAACTGCTGCCGGACGTCGAGCTGATTGGCGTGACGGTGTCCCGCAGCGTCGCGGATCAGAAGCCAAAAGTGGTCGCTTTACAGCAGGCGGTCGCCGCGCAGCTGGAGCTGAAGGCAAAGGCCGATATTCTGCTCTGGGATGACTATTTTGCGCCGGGTTACGGCACGCCGAACGAAGAGGGCATGGAAGCGGTGAAACTGCTGGCCCGCCTCGAGGGGATACTGCTCGATCCGGTGTATACCGGCAAAGCGATGGCCGGACTGATTGATGGCATTGCGCAGAAACGCTTTAAGGATGAAGGGCCGATTTTATTTGTCCATACAGGTGGGGCGCCTGCGCTGTTTGCCTACCATCCTCATGTCTAAAAGTCAGGTCGAAAAATAATAATGCAAGAAAGTATTCAACTGGTTATTGATTCTCTGCCGTATCTGCTGAAAGGTGCGGTATTTACGTTACAGCTCAGTATCGGCGGGATGTTCTTCGGGCTGGTACTGGGATTTGTGCTGGCCTTAATGCGCATGTCACCCATCCTGCCGGTGCGCTGGCTGGCGCGTTTTTATATCTCCGTCTTTCGCGGTACGCCGCTTATCGCCCAGCTCTTTATGATCTACTACGGCTTACCGCAGTTTGGTATCGAGCTGGATCCGATTCCCGCAGCGATGATTGGTCTGTCGCTCAATACTGCGGCGTATACCTCTGAAACCCTGCGTGCGGCCATCTCCTCCATTGACAAAGGGCAGTGGGAAGCGGCGGCCAGTATCGGGATGACGCCATGGCAGACGCTTCGCCGGGCCATTCTGCCGCAGGCGGCGCGCGTGGCGCTTCCACCGCTGAGCAACAGCTTCATCAGTCTGGTGAAAGATACTTCCCTGGCGGCAACGATTCAGGTACCGGAGCTGTTCCGTCAGGCACAGCTCATCACCTCCCGTACGCTTGAAGTTTTTACCATGTATCTGGCTGCCTCGCTGATTTACTGGGTGATGGCGACGGTGCTGTCTGCCCTGCAAAACTATTTCGAAAACCAGCTTAACCGCCAGGAGCGTGATCCAAAATGAGTGCTATCGACGTCAAAAACCTGGTGAAAAAATTCCACGGTCAAACGGTGCTCCACGGGATCGATCTTGAAGTCGAGCAGGGCGAAGTGGTGGCAATCATTGGGCCGAGCGGCTCAGGGAAAACCACGCTGCTGCGCAGCATTAACCTGCTTGAACAGCCGGAAGGCGGTACCATTCGGGTCGGGGAGATAACGATTGATACCGGGAAATCCATCAGCCAGCAGAAAGGGTTGATTCGCCGTCTGCGCCAGCATGTCGGCTTCGTTTTCCAGAACTTCAACCTCTTCCCGCACCGTACGGTGCTGGAGAACATTATTGAAGGGCCGGTTATCGTTAAAGGTGAGCCTAAAGAGGAAGCGACGGCGCGCGCTCGCGAGCTGCTGGCCAAAGTCGGGCTGGCGGGGAAAGAGACCAGCTATCCGCGGCGTCTGTCGGGAGGGCAACAGCAGCGCGTGGCGATAGCGCGCGCGCTGGCGATGCGCCCGGACGTGATCCTGTTTGATGAACCGACTTCAGCGCTCGATCCGGAACTGGTGGGTGAGGTGCTGAACACCATTCGCCAGCTGGCGCAGGAAAAACGGACGATGGTGATCGTGACGCATGAGATGAGCTTTGCCCGCGATGTTGCTGACAGAGCCATCTTCATGGATCAGGGGCGGATTGTGGAGCAGGGGCCGGCGAAAAGCTTATTCGCCAACCCTCAACAGCCGCGAACCCGTCAGTTCCTTGAAAAATTCCTTATGCAGTAGCATTTTTGCACGCATTTGCTCCAGAAAATTACCCTGGAGCAAATTATTCTCCCTCTTTGTGGAAGCCTCTGTTTTTTTATTCCATCCGGCTCGGATAAACCTTATCGATAGTAAAGTTAATTGTGCTATTGCCGATATTTTGTGGTTAGAAAAAAGTTTTCTGTGTTAGCTTATATTCACCATAATAATGATTATCTGTTCAGAGGCTTCATTTAGTAAGTATGAAGGATTTAGACTTTTTCACCTGGCGACGGGATTGCTCCCTCCGGTTTCAGGAGTTGACCTGTGCCGCCGAGGTATATCAGGAGCTGGAGCGACAAACTCAGGCGCTGGAATTCGATTATTACGCGCTCTGCGTGCGCCATCCCGTGCCATTTACACGCCCTAAGATCTCCCTGCAAACCACTTACCCCAAGCTGTGGATGGCGCAATATCAATCCGCGAACTATTTCGCGATCGATCCGGTTTTAAAAGCGGAGAATTTCATTCAGGGGCATCTTCCCTGGACAGACGCATTATTCGCTGAGGCGCAGGAATTATGGCATAGCGCCCAGGACCACGGTTTACGCGCGGGAATAACGCAGTGCCTGATGCTGCCAAATCATGCGCTCGGCTTCCTCTCTGTTTCTCGTACACGTGTACAGGAAGGGCCATTATCCCATGAGGAAATAGAACTGCGGTTGCAAATGCTGGTGCAAATGGCCTTAACCTCTCTGATGCGTTTTGACCATGAGATGGTCATGCCACCCGAAATGAAATTCAGCAAGCGCGAACGTGAAATTCTGAAATGGACTGCGGAAGGGAAGACGTCAGCGGAAATAGCGATCATTCTCTCGATCTCAGAGAATACCGTTAACTTCCATCAGAAGAATATGCAGAAGAAATTTAACGCGCCCAATAAGACCCAGATCGCATGCTATGCGGCGGCAACGGGACTGATCTGACTCCGTAAAACGTTCTGCGTGACAGACGAGCGAACGGCTGAATGCACTGCATCCAGCCGTTTTTTGTTACTGGCGGTACGCTTGCTTGATTTGTTTAACGGTGTTAGCAAATACCGCTGATTCAGCCTGGTCTTCCATCTCCGCGATTTGTTTTTCCATTTTAATGATCACACGACCGGCATCAGCCTGGCCCATCGCCTGCAGCATCAGCGTCAGCAGTGCTTTCAGGCAGTTTACTTCCTGTGCCAGTTCCTGGTTATTCTCCGCAGTGGCAAATTCAGGTGTGCTCATTTATTTTCCTCATTATTAAACGGCGCTAAAGCGCGACGACGAAAGTCAAGGCGGCGGAGTATACCACAAGCTGAAGCAAAAAATGCAGCGGTTGTTTTTCGTACTTTTACGTGGATGTTTAATTGCGTAAACAGAACGTACCGGTAAACTGAAGCGCTGTTACAGGCTATTAATTGCTTATGCCCGGCTCGCTTGCCGTTAATTATTGTTACAAAAATTTGAGATCTGTTTTTTTTGCAGGGAAAGCCTGCAAGTTTTTTGTAACTTTTTGAATACAGATGATTAAAAAAAGCCGCAAGAGCCCTAAAAACACGGCCTCTCTTTCCACCGCCTGTACAGGCTAATTTCCAAAAACGAGAGCAAAATCGAATAGCCGGTTTTTTAACGTTTTAATCTTGTCAGGAAAACCGTTAATATAAACCAAATTATCACTCAGTAGCGTTATCCCTATTCTGGAGACATTTCCTTTGATCAACGTCCTTCTTGTTGATGACCACGAACTGGTGCGCGCAGGGATACGACGCATTCTTGAAGATATTAAAGGTATTAAAGTTGCCGGTGAGGCATGCTGTGGTGAAGATGCGGTAAAATGGTGCCGTACTAACTCCGCCGATGTGGTGCTGATGGATATGAACATGCCCGGTATCGGTGGTCTTGAGGCAACACGCAAAATCGCGCGTACCTTTGTAGACACCAAAGTCATCATGCTGACCGTGCATACCGAAAATCCACTGCCCGCGAAAGTAATGCAGGCGGGGGCCGCGGGTTACCTGAGTAAAGGTGCTGCACCGCAGGAAGTCGTCAATGCTATCCGTTCTGTGTTTGCCGGACAGCGTTATATTGCGTCCGACATCGCTCAGCAGATGGCGCTGAGTCAGATTGAGCCCGAGAAAACCGAATCACCGTTTGCCAGTTTGTCCGAGCGTGAATTGCAGATTATGCTGATGATCACCAAAGGTCAGAAGGTGAATGAGATCTCGGAACAGCTGAATCTCAGCCCGAAAACGGTAAACAGCTATCGTTATCGGATGTTCAGTAAACTGAACATTCATGGTGACGTCGAACTGACGCATCTGGCCATCCGACATGGTTTGTGTAATGCGGAGACGTTGTTAAGTCAGTGAGTGATGTGTTCGATTCAAAAGCATTTCTGAAAACCGTAACCAGCCAGCCTGGCGTCTATCGCATGTATGACGCTGGCGGTACGGTTATCTATGTGGGGAAGGCTAAAGATCTTAAAAAACGTCTCTCCAGCTATTTTCGCAGCAATCTGGCCTCCCGTAAGACCGAAGCGCTGGTCTCACTCATTCAGAATATTGATGTTACCGTCACGCATACAGAGACAGAAGCGCTGCTGCTTGAGCACAACTATATTAAGCTCTACCAGCCGCGCTATAACGTCCTGTTGCGGGATGATAAATCCTACCCGTTTATCTTTCTGAGCGGCGACACCCATCCGCGCCTCGCCATGCATCGCGGGGCAAAACATGCGAAGGGTGAATATTTCGGGCCGTTCCCTAACGGTTATGCCGTGCGTGAAACGCTGGCGCTACTGCAAAAAATCTTCCCGATCCGCCAGTGTGAAAACAGCGTTTACCGTAACCGCTCGCGCCCGTGCCTGCAGTACCAGATTGGCCGCTGCCTGGGACCGTGCGTGGCCGGACTGGTGAGTGAAGAAGAGTATGCGCAGCAGGTGGATTATGTGCGCCTGTTCTTAGCCGGAAAAGACGATCAGGTCTTAACGCAGCTGATCGCGCGGATGGAAAAAGCCAGCGCTGCTCTGGAGTTCGAAGAGGCAGCGCGTATCCGCGACCAGATTCAGGCGGTGCGCAGAGTCACGGAGAAACAGTTTGTCTCAAATACCGGTGACGATCTTGATGTCATCGGCGTCGCCTTTGACGCCGGGATGGCCTGCGTGCACGTTCTTTTCATTCGACAGGGCAAAGTGCTCGGCAGCCGCAGCTATTTTCCGAAGGTCCCTGGCGGTACCGAGCTGGGTGAAGTGGTGGAAACCTTTGTCGGCCAGTTCTATCTGCAGGGGAGCCAGATGCGCACGTTGCCTTCTGAGATCCTGCTCGATTTTAATCTTGACGATAAAACCCTGCTGGCTGATTCGCTCTCTGAACTGGCGGGCCGCCGGGTGAATGTTCAAACCAAACCGCGCGGCGATCGTGCGCGTTATCTCAAGCTGGCGCGAACCAACGCGGCGACGGCACTCACCACTAAGCTGTCGCAGCAGTCGACGGTGCACCAGCGTTTAACGGCCCTGGCGGCGCTGCTGAAGCTTCCGGAAGTGAAACGGATGGAGTGTTTCGACATCAGTCATACGATGGGGGAACAGACGGTAGCGTCCTGCGTGGTGTTTGATGCGAATGGCCCACTGCGAGCCGAGTATCGCCGCTATAACATCACCGGGATCACGCCGGGTGATGACTATGCGGCGATGAATCAGGTGCTGCGTCGTCGCTATGGTAAAGCCATAGAGGAGAGCAAAATCCCGGATGTGATCCTGATTGACGGCGGGAAAGGGCAGCTCGGCCAGGCGAAAGCAGTATTTGAGTCGCTTGATGTCAGCTGGGATAAAAACCATCCGCTGCTGCTGGGTGTCGCAAAAGGGGCCGATCGTAAGGCCGGGCTGGAGACATTGTTCTTCGAGCCGGAAGGTGAGGGTTTCAGTCTGCCGCCGGACTCCCCGGCGCTGCACGTCATCCAGCATATTCGCGATGAATCGCACGATCACGCCATCAGCGGTCACCGCAAAAAACGGGCGAAGGTGAAAAACACCAGTTCACTGGAGACGATCGAAGGCGTGGGGCCAAAACGTCGTCAGATGCTGCTGAAGTATATGGGCGGATTGCAAGGATTACTCAACGCCAGCATGGAGGAAATTGCAAAAGTGCCGGGTATTTCGCAAGGGCTGGCAGAAAAGATCTACTACTCGTTGAAACATTGAGGGCTCTGTAGCAACATAGAGCTAAATTTTACTGACAACAAATAGTTACCGTCACTATGCAATATAATATCCCTACGTTGCTCACTCTTTTTCGTGTTGTACTCATCCCGTTCTTTGTGCTGGCGTTTTACCTGCCGGTTGTCTGGGCACCTTTTGCCTGCGCATTGCTCTTCCTGATCGCAGCGGTAACAGACTGGTTTGATGGCTATCTGGCGCGCCGCTGGAATCAAAGCACCCGTTTCGGTGCCTTCCTCGATCCGGTGGCGGACAAAGTGATGGTCGCTATCGCCATGGTGCTGGTGGCCGAGCACTATCATACCTGGTGGGTAACGCTGCCTGCGGCAACCATGATCGGTCGTGAGATCATCATCTCTGCACTGCGCGAGTGGATGGCGGAGCTGGGGAAACGCAGCAGCGTAGCGGTCTCGTGGATAGGTAAAGTCAAAACGACGGCGCAGATGGCCGCGCTGGTCTGGATGCTCTGGCGTCCGAACGCCTGGGTTGAGTGGGCGGGGATTGGCCTCTTGTGGGTCGCGGCAGTGCTGACGCTGTGGTCCATGCTGCAATATTTGAACGCTGCGCGCGGGGATTTGCTTGATCAGTGATCGTTTCGCCGTAAATTTCAGCAAACGATTCGGGGATGTAAAAAATAACGTTGACTCATAACGTCATATCAGTAGAATGCAACGCATCGAACGGCGGCACAGCCAGTCGGACGATAATGAAATCAAGTGGTTAGACAGTTACTTGATGACATGCGGGAATAGCTCAGTTGGTAGAGCACGACCTTGCCAAGGTCGGGGTCGCGAGTTCGAGTCTCGTTTCCCGCTCCAAATTAAAGACATGCGCAGTAGCGGGTGTCAGCTTTAAAGATTTAACGGCGCGTTAGCAAAGCGGTTATGTAGCGGATTGCAAATCCGTCTAGTCCGGTTCGACTCCGGAACGCGCCTCCACTTTCTTCCCTGGCCGGATGGTGGAATCGGTAGACACAAGGGATTTAAAATCCCTCGGCGTTCGCGCTGTGTGGGTTCAAGTCCCACTCCGGCTACCATGGGAAAAGTAGAATAAAATCAATGATAAGCAGTGTCGTATAAACCACCGAAAGGTGGTTTTTTATTGTCTATTTTTCACCATTCATCTTCGACACAAGAAGAGGGCATTACTGCCCCGCGATCATCAACCAAACGCGCACCACGCGATAAGTTACCAGCTGATTTCATCCCATCCGATGCTTTTCCGTCATCTCATTATGGTAGGAAGCAGTTAAGCCTGACCCTCTAACGCCAGGCCCACCAATCGGTGGGCTTTTTGATGGAGTATGAGCAATTGAGGTCTTCAACGTTCGTCAAAAACCTTGAGTATCGCAATTCGGTATATAAAGTAACCAAGGACAATGAGAGCACCAGACGCTGCACCCCAGATAAAACGGGATTCGTCTTTTGAAAATGAAAAGAAATAAATACAGGACAATAGGCCCGCAGAAGCAATTCCCATTCCCAACCCGCGCAAAATTCGGGATGCTATTAACTTGATAATGTCCTGAGTGTTCATAACCCACCAAAAAAGTATTTCCATACTTCGTTAAATTCATGCTTGTCTACATCTGCTACGCTGCATGCGTCAAGAAAAGGTTTCAATTTTTCTTCAACAAGAAAATACAGAAGATCCAAATCCCCCATACTCTTAAGTCGGTAGTAGAGTACAGGGTTCTGGTTTTCAAGCTTTCTAGCCGTATAGATAGCTCTCGATGTTTCTGCGCCAATCGTGAGAGCGCTTCCGATGACCACGCCAGGGGCGAACGAGGTCATAATGCGTGACGATACGGCAGCATCTAGTTTTACTCCGGTTAGCTCCGCGAATATGAATTTACCAACCATTACGCCGGTAAAATTTTGTGCAATCCCCTGAATATTATCCATGTTAACTTTTGACATGAACTCTCTGATAACAGCGTTAACTATTTTTTGAGTTTCCTGAGTAACCGATATTCCTCGTTTGAACATGTTCGCCATCCTCACACGATCATCAAAATTAGCATGGCGATGAGCCGTGTCTATGAAGTCATAACCGAGGTAATACATGCTAACCGGAAAAGAGAGCATTCCCTGCGCTACAGAAACCTGGAAGCCGGAATCGCCAGCATCCAGACTCTTCAGCCAGGATTTCGCGCTGTCCATTTCTAACCTTCCTTATAGTTTTAAAATCCCTCGGCGTTCGCGCTGTGTGGGTTCAAGTCCCACTCCGGCTACCATGGGAAAACAAAGAATAATCAAAGCAATAAGCAGTGTCGTGAAACCACCGAAAGGTGGTTTTTTTGTGCCTCCAGTTTAGCGCGAAGTGAGCGTATCTCATCGTCATCACGATCGTGCTGTGCCCGAGAATTTGCTGCCATACCAGAACGTTAAGCCTAACTCTCTAATATCAAGCCCGGAAAGCAGGGCGATTTTCAGCAAACCTGCAACCAATCTTAAACAAACATTTCACTCCCCAGACACAGATTTCCGCCGCTGATAAACTGGTGGGTATCCACCCTGGAGAGCGGAAGGTTATTGTCATGCAATATGAAGAACAGCAGCTTATCAACGGCCTTTTCGAGCGTCTGAAACAGGCCGGACAACAAAACAGCCAGCGGGACGCAGATGCAGAGCGTCAGATCGCTGAATTCGTCAGGCAGCAGCCTGCGGCCCCCTACTATATGGCGCAATCGATTTTGATTCAGGAAGCGGCCCTGAAACGCCTGCAGGCCCGCGTTCAGGAGCTTGAAAGCGAATTAGCCGCGCAAAAAAGCAAACCCTCGACGGGCGGCAGTTTCCTCGGCGGCCTGTTTGGTGGTGGGAAAAGTAACCCGCAGCCTGACAACAGCTGGAATGCCCAGCCGCAACAGCCACCAGCGCAGGATTACTCACGGGCGCCAGCGCCGGCTACTCGCGGCGGCGGTTTTATGGCTGGAGCGCTCCAGACAGCCGCTGGCGTGGCCGGTGGCATCGCGCTGGCCGAGATGCTTACCAGCATGTTTCATCAGTCGCGGCCGGAAGAGATCGTGAACATTATCGAAGAACCGACAATGCCCGTCGGTGGTGAACCGTTTGTCGGTAATCAATACGGCGACGTTAATAACGTCTCTGACACCCGTTTCCTCAACCAGAACGATTCGTTCGGCAATAATAACGACACCTGGCAGAACGACGATGTAGATGACGACTACAGCAATGACGACGACAGTTTTATTTAACGACGTTATCGTGAAACCACAGAAATGAAGTGAACCCCGAAAGTTGGGTATCCAACTTTCGGGGTTTTGCGTTTCCGAGTCAAAAAGGCCTTCGAGGCTAAGCCTGAAGGCTCATAAGTCACATTCTTTTTACTGCTTTTCTTACTAACAAACCTGTAAGTACTGCCGGAAGCAATCCAAACAAAGAGGCGATATCGACTAACGTATCCTCCAGTGCTTCTATCCCGTATGTGCCGAAATGATTCATCACGGCATAAGCCCATTCGGCAGGTGTCAAATCACACCCCGCCCAAATACGCCTTCCTCACGTCCTGATTGCCCAGCAATTCCTCACCGCTGCCGCTCAACCGGATTTGCCCGTTAACCATTACATACCCGCGGTCAGACAGCTTCAACGCGTGGTGCGCATTCTGCTCCACCAGAAAAATGGTCATACCGCTGCGGGCCAGCTCGCGCAGCGTCTGGAAGATCTGTTTGACCACAATCGGGGCTAAGCCCAGGCTCGGTTCATCCAGCAGCAGCAGCTTCGGACGGCTCATCAGCGCCCGGGCGATTGCCAGCATCTGCTGTTCCCCGCCGGACATGGTCATCGCGCGCTGTTTACGCCGCTCTTTAAGACGAGGGAAAAGGTCAAACATGGTTTGCATATCTTCAGCGGCAAACTGGCTGCCGATGGGAATGGTCCCCATCAGCAGGTTCTCTTCAACGGTCATATCCGGGAAGATTCGTCTGCCTTCCGGCGCCTGCGCAATGCCGCCGGACGCGACGTAGTGGGTGGATTTATGGCTGATATCTTCACCGCCGAAAAGGATCTGTCCGTTGCGGATACGAGGCTGACCAAAGATGGACATCAGCAATGTCGATTTACCCGCGCCGTTTGCGCCAATCAGCGCCACGGTTTCACCCTTATTCACCTCAAGGGAGACCTGCTTCAGCGCCTGAATGACGCCGTAAAACACATCCACCTCGCGAAATGCCAGCAGCGGTTCGCTCATAGGGAGACCTCGCTTTCGTCCGTGCCCAGATAGGCGGCAATGACCTTTTCATCATGCTGGATCTGTTCAGGTTTTCCTCTGGCAATCACATCGCCGTGGTCGAGCACGATAATGTCGTCCGAAATCTCCATCACCATCCCCATATCATGCTCAATCAGTAATACCGTGATGTCATGGTGATCCCGCAGAAAGCGAATAATGCTGCTCAGCTTATGCGTTTCAACCGGGTTCAGCCCTGCGGCGGGTTCATCCAGACAGATCATTTCTGGCCCGGTGCACATTGCCCGCGCAATTTCCAGACGCCGCTGCTGGCCGTACGACATCTCTCCCGCCAGGCGATTGGCGCACTCCACCAGATCCACCACTTCCAGCCAGTAGAAGGCTCTGTCCAGGGCGTCGCTTTCCGCCCGCCGGTAGGACGGCGTATTCAGGATCCCGGCGAGCAGATTGCGGTTCACCCGCATATGCTGCGCGACCAGCAGGTTTTCCACGACCGACATCTCGCGAAAAAGACGAATATTTTGAAACGTGCGCGCCAGCCCGGCTCGGTTGACCAGGTGGGTTCCGCCAAACATTTTGTAGAACAGACGTTGCCCGAACTGCGCGGGGTTAATCCAGTCACCCGGCTGGAATTTTTGTCCAAGGACCTGAATCACGTTGGTCGTTTTATTGCGGGTGTTAAACAAAATGTTGCCGCCGGAGGCTCTGTAGAAGCCCGTCAGGCAGTTAAACACGGTTGTTTTTCCCGCCCCGTTTGGCCCAATCAGGGCGGTAATGGAGCCGCGCTGCACGTCCAGGTTGACGTCGTTTAGCGCCTTAATCCCACCAAAGTGCATCATCAAATGTTCAACGCGTAATATCGTTTCGTTCATGGCGCGACGCCCTTACGCACGGCAAACCCGCTGCGGTTAATGCGGATCAAACCGCGTGGACGCCAGATCATCATCACCACCATCAGCATGCCAAACAGCAGGACGCGGTACTCGGCAAAACTGCGCAGCAGTTCCGGCGTGACCGTGAGCACGAAGGCGGCCAGCACCACGCCCAGCGTCGAGCCCATACCGCCCAGTACGACAATGGCGAGGATCAGTGCCGATTCAAAGAAGGTAAAGGAGGTTGGATTCACGAACCCCTGATAGGTGGCGAAGAACACCCCGGCAATGCCCGCGGTCGACGCACCCAGCGTAAAGGCAGAAAGCTTCACCAGAACATGGTTCAACCCCATTGAGCGGCAGGCAATTTCGTCTTCACGCAGGGCTTCCCATGCCCGACCAATCGGCATCCGCGTCAGGCGGTGCTTAATGTAGAGCACCAGCATCACCATCAGGAACAGTACCGCGTAGATAAAGATAAACTTCATGTTCGGGTTGTAGGTCAGGTGGAAAAACTCGTGGAAGGGCACGCCGCCTTCTTTCGCGCGTCGTCCAAATTCCAGACCGAAAAAAGTCGGGGGAGGGGCAGACACGCCGTTGGGGCCGCCGGTGAAGGTCAGCCAGTTGTTCAGTATCAGGCGAATGATCTCCCCGAACCCGAGGGTGACGATGGCCAGATAGTCACCGTGCATGCGCAGCACCGGGAAGCCGAGCAGGGCGCCTGCGGCGGCGGCCATGATTGCCGCCAGCGGCAGCATACTCCAGAAGCCTAAGCCGAGATACTGGTACCCCAGCGCCAGACCGTACGCCCCAATCGCGTAGAACGCGACATATCCCAGATCCAGCAGACCGGCCAGGCCCACGACGATGTTCAGCCCCAGACCGAGAAGCACGTAGATCAGCCCGAGAATGGCGACGGTCAGCACATATTTAGTGGCGACAAACGGAAAGCAAATCGCAAGGGTAATCACCAGAGGAATAATCCAGCGCATGCGGCTTTTGTATTCCGGCGGCCGGACATATACGCCCGCGCTGTCGGCCTCGAAGCGCGCCTGGAAACGGGCCCCCGGGGCGGTACCTAAAAAGGCGCTCAACAGAAAGCGTCCGAACATGACGATGCCAACCATCCAGGCCAGTCGCTGCCCGGCGAAGTTAAAGCTGTACCCGTCCAGCACCACGCCCGCGATGGGGCCGAAGATAATCAGCGCAATCAGCCCGGAAAAAATCGCGTCCAGAATGCAGCGTTTAAGTGAAAAACCGTGTGATGTCATCATTCTCTCCCTCACACTTTGGCCACAATCGGGCGTCCAAGCAGGCCCTGAGGACGGAAAATAAGGATCATGACCAGCAGGCCGAACGAGAAGACATCTTTATAGTCCGAGTTCACCATGCCCGAGAACTGCGCTTCCGCCACGCCCAGGATAAGGCCACCGAGCATCGCGCCGGGAAGGGAGCCGATGCCGCCAAGTACCGCCGCCGTGAAGGCTTTAATACCGATCACAAACCCGACGTAGAAATCAAAGGTGCCGTAGTTCATGGTGATCAGCACCCCCGCCAGGCCCGCCATCGCCGCGCCGATGACAAAGACCAGCGAAATAATCCGGTCGGTATTAATGCCCAGAATGGAGGCCATTTTGCGATCCTGCTGGACCGCACGGCACATCCGCCCCAGCCGGGTACGGTTGATTATCCAGGTGAGCACCAGCATGCCGGCAAACGAGGCAACCAGGATAAACACTTTGGTGTAGGTTATCTGCACGAACCCTTCGCCCAGATACAGGCGAATAACGCCGTCCAGCATGGTTGGTACCCCTTGCTGGCGCGGGCCCTGGCTCAGCTGGGCGTAGTTTTGCAGGATAAGCGACATCCCGATGGCGGAGATCAGCGGCGCCAGGCGCGTGGAGTTGCGCAGCGGTTTGTAGGCGATACGCTCGATAGTCCAGCCGTACACCCCGGTGACCACAATGGTGAACACCAGCGTGCCGAGGATCAGCAGCGGGAAGGACTGCAGGCCGAAGAACGAGAGCAGCGCCAGGCCAATGGCGCAAAGATAGGCGGAAATCATATACACTTCGCCGTGGGCGAAATTGATCATCCCGATAATGCCGTACACCATGGTGTAGCCGATGGCGATCAGGCCGTAGACGGAACCCAGCGTTAAGCCATTGATTAACTGTTGCAGGAAGAATGTACTCATCTTAGCGCGCTCGTTTTATAGGCTGCGCGAGCCGCGCAGCCTGATGTTTATTACGCGCCGACGGGCAGGCCCGCCGACGTTGAGCGTGACTCCGTCCCGTTACTGCACTTCCTTATATTTTCCTTTGTCGTCCCACTGGTAAACCACGTAGTCAGACACTTTCAGATCGCCTTTGCTGTCCCAGGCTTTTTTGCCCATCACCGTGTCGACGGAATTGGCCTTCAGCCACTCGCTGGCTTTGGCGGAGTCCTTGCCGCCGGTGGCCTTGAAGGCCGCGGCAATGGCCTGTACGGAGGCATAGGAGTAGAGGGTGTAACCTTCCGGCTCGAATTTACCGGCGCGGAATTTCTCGATAACCGCTTTGCCGTCCGGGATCAGGCGCGGGTCTTTACCGAAGGTCATGTAAATGCCATTGGTATACTGCGGGCCGCCCGCGGCGGTCACCATCTCCTCGTTGACGATGCAGTCCCCGGAGAAGAATTTTGCCTGTACGCCCTGCTCACGCATCTGGCGAACCAGCGGACCGGCTTCCGGGTGACAGCCACCGAAGAACACGACGTCCGGTTTTTGCGCGCCGATCTTGGTGACCAGCGCGTTAAAGTCTTTTTCACCGCGGGATAACCCCTCGTACATCACATCCTGAACCCCGCGTTTCGCCAGTGCCGCTTTGGTGGCGTCAGCCAGACCCTGACCATAGGTGTCTTTGTCGTGAATGATCACCACACGTTTGGCTTTCAGCTTGTCGATGATGAAGTCGCTGGCAACCTGACCCTGCTGGTCGTCGCGGCCGCACATGCGGAACATATCGCTCATGCCGCGTTCGGTGATCAGCGGGTTAGTTGAGCCGGGGGTAATCGCAATAATACCTGCGTCGCTATACACCTCGGATGCGGGCATGGTGGAAGAGGAGCAGAAATGGCCGACCACGGCGTTGACTTTATCCTGGTCAACTAAACGGTTGGCGACGGCCACGGCCTGCTTGGGCTCGCAGGCATCATCTCCCTGAACCAGTTTGATTTTCTCACCGTTAATGCCGCCTGCGGCATTAATGTCTTCAGCGGCCTGCGTAGCGCCGTGCCAGTACTGATCGCCATAGGTGGCGTTCGGACCCGTGAACGGTCCGGCCACGCCAATCACAATATCTGCCCGGGCGGAAAACGCCGTCACCAGGCAACCGGCCAATACAAGAGAAAGAGGAGTTCTGATAAATTTCAGCGACATTATTATGTTCCTTAGCAAAGAGGTTTTTGCACCACGGCGTAAACCCGAACGCCCGACGGCGCAGCCAATCCGAAACACGAGCAAGAACAAAATGCACTAAACGAACAAGATACAGACGGCATCCTGCATATTACGGCGAGATTTCCCTGCGCAGGGGCGCGCGAAGAACGTTAAGCAAAAACGTTGCCAGAATGGTTAACCCATTGACGAGCATGCGACATGTTTGAGTATAGAGCGCCGCGTTATGCCGCCTTGCGGGAGGAGAAGAAATTACAGCGGAGATCACATATCGTTAACAATAAAGCCCATAAGTTGTGCAAAGCTCACGGTTTGCACGTTTTTGCAGCAATAAAGACCTAAACTTCAGCCCGGAGAGGGGTGAGATATGTGTTAGGATCGTTTCCTTTTTTGCAGGAGTATCAGCGATGACTGAAGGCCCATTGAATGAAAGCGAAATGGCGTGGCTTGAAGAGACGTTAATGTCTTACGGTCATGATGACGCGTCCGTAATTGACGTGTCCGAACTGGACGGCATGCTTACCGCAGTGCTTTCCGGTCCTGTTGTCGTTGAGCCAGATGCCTGGCTGGTGGCGGTTTGGGGTGGCGAGAAGTACATTCCGCGCTGGAAAAACGATCGTGAGATGAACCGTTTTATCGATCTCTGCTTTAAGCACATGAACGATATTGCCGAGCGCCTGAGTGAATACCCGGATCAGTTCGAACCGATGTTTGGCTATAACGACGTTGACGGTGAGAGTTATACCGTGGTGGAAGAGTGGTGCTACGGCTACATGCGCGGCGTGGCGCTGACGGACTGGTCTGCCTTGCCGGAAGCCCTGAAGGCCGATCTTGAGGTGATTGCGCTGCACGGCACGGAAGAGAACAGCGACAAGCTGGATGAACTGTCCGAAGAGGAGTACATCGCCAGCATCGAGAGCATCCAGCCTGCGGCACTGCGTTTATATCAATACTGGGTAAACAACCCGCAGCAGCCGGAAGCGAAGAAGCCGATTGTGAACGGCACAAAGGTCGGGCGTAACGATCCGTGTCCTTGCGGCAGCGGGAAGAAGTTTAAGAGCTGCTGTTTGCACTGATAAAAAAGGGGCTGATGACAGCCCCTTTTTTATTTAACCCACTTCCGGCAGTATCCCGGCTGCAATCAACACCTGCACCAGAATAATCACCACCCCGCAGCCAAACACAACGCACAGCAGCGGTTTTCCCCCCGCCACGCGATACCCTTGCTGAGGATGCTGCTGACGGCTTTTCCATGCCAGCAGGGAAGGGAGGAGGAGGGCAAGGATCGAGAGCGCTACCCCTGCGTACCCCAGCGCCATCACAAATCCGCGCGGATAAAACAGCGCGAACGCCAGCGGCGGCAGGAAGGTAATTGCGCCCGTCTGTAACCGTCCGGCCGCGGTATTGCGGCGCTGGAACAGGTCGGCCAGATAATCAAACAGGCCGAGCGCCACGCCCAGGAACGAAGTTGCCAGCGCCAGGTCGGCAAACAGGTGTACCGCCAGCTCCACGTGTGGGGAGGTGACGACCTCGCGCAGTGCCAGCAGAAAACCGTTCAGGCCAGCGTGTTGCGCCATCAGCCCAATAAAGGTTGAAGAGTCAATGCTGCCCAGCGTCACCAGCTGCCAGAAAATATAGGCAATCAGCGGGATCGCGCTGCCGATAACAAAGACGCGGCGCAGTTTTCGGATATCGCCGTTCATATAGCCGACGATGCTCGGCACGCTGCCGTGGAAGCCAAACGAGGTGAAAATGACCGGGATCGCGGAGAGCGCCAGCCCTTTTTCCAGCGGCAGCGTCAGCAGGTTAACCTTGTGCACGTGCGGCGCCAGCAGCACCAGCATGACAATCAGGAAGAGAATTTTAGCGCTGAACAGAAAACGGTTAAACAGATCGACCAGGGATGTGCCCACGCAGACCACGCCGCCGCCGATGAGCGCAAAGAAGATGGCGCCCGTCGCAGGGGTAATGTCAGAGCCAAACCAGTCGTTGACGCTGGAGGCGATGAGCTCTCCGGCGCCGCTGATATAGGCGGCGGTCAGGGCATACATCAGGAACATCATGCTAAAGCCGGTTATCCACTGGCCGTAGCGTCCGAGATAGCGCGCCGCAAGCGAACCCAGACCGGTGTCGGCGGGTACGTGCTGGTAAACCTCAAGCAGCAACAGTGCGGTGTAACACATCAGCGCCCAGAGCGTTCCCAGCAGCAGCAGGGTCATGCCAAATCCCACGCCCGCGGCTGCCAGGGGCATTGCCAGCATTCCTGCGCCAATTGTCGTTCCGGCGACGATAAAAATACTTCCCAGAGTTCTGTTTTTCACGCTTTCCTCTACAACGCTTCTTAACCGCGACAAAATCTGCGGCGCAGAGTAAGGGAAAAGCCGTTACTCGTCAAATCACCGTTACAAGTGGTGTAAAAAATTATTTACGTATTAATGACCCAGGCCTGTGCCTACCTCATAAGGGCAATACTGCTGCGCGACATTCCGGCGTAACGTAAACAATAAATACAAATTATCAAATTAAGTGAGGGTCTTATGGCAGGGGAGAATCCCTTTACCGCGGCATGGAGCCGGGGTGGTAACCTGTTGTGCCATGGTCACTGGATAATCAGCTGGCAGAATCAGCCCCTGAACCTTCCCGAGTCCCGTCGCGAAAAGGATATGGGCACCTGGGCAATCTATTCGGTTATTGATCCTGAAGATGAAACCTTTGCACAAGGCTTACAGGAAGATGAGTGGATCATCGAGAATGTCGACTGGTTAACGGATCTGTTTTTCGAGGTGGGTATTCCGCTGGAGACGTCCAGCTACCGCTATTTTTACCAGGCCGTGAATCCCCATGACTGGCGTTGCACCAGCTGTGCGGGGTGTATGTAAATTAACGCGGTGCCGGAAACCGGCACCGCGCTGAAATTAATTCTGCGTATCAAGAGTGGAGAGTTCTTTATCGATAAAGTAAAGACCTTCGCCGGATTTCCCGACCAGAGATAATTTATCCAGCACGGATTTAAACAGCTTCTCTTCTTCGTGTTGCTCAGCGACGTACCACTGCAGGAAATTAAAGGTTGGATAATCCTGGCTGGTCATCGCGGCATGAACCAGTTCGTTAATTTTCTGCGTGATAAGCTGCTCGTGCTCGTAGGTGGCGCGGAACAGTTCATCAAGAGAATTATACTCAGCGAACGGTGATGCCACGGTTTCAATGCGCGGCAGGCTGCCCGTATCTGTCAGATAATCAAACAGACGCTGCATGTGGGTCATCTCTTCCTGAGCGTGACGACGCAGAAACGCGGCAGCGCCCTCGAAACTGTGGTAGCTGCACCAGGCGCTCATCTGCTGGTAGAGCAGGGATGAAAAAAGCTCAAGGTTCATTTGTGCGTTGAGCTTGTCGATCATTTCAGTTTTCAGCATGGTGACGCTCCGGATTATTATTTCTGGTTCACAATGAGCGACACTATAATTTGTTATTTAATTATTTGCAAAACGTAAAATCTTTATTTTATTTATTTAAAATACGAATGGGAATAAAACGCATTGGCGATTTTTATAACTTATTAATGAGAATTATTTTTGTTCGTAATGAAATAAACTGCCAGCATGCGCTGGCAGCTTCGATTAATACCACGGATTAGTTGACTTAGGATTAACGGCGTAACCCATACATTTATACTGGATAGTCACGCTCTCGTTCAGGCACAAAGAGCCGCTGGTCAGAGTGCAGGTTTTAATGGGCTGACCATAGGCTGAGGCAGTGGCATAACCCATGCTCTGACACGCTTTTGCCGCCGTGCCGTTATTCACATACTCATCGGAATACGCATTTTGCAGCGCAGCCTGGCCGTAGTCGAGGCGGACGATGCCGTTCGGCGCGTCGAGGCTGCTGACTTCAGCCTGGCGGTTAATGGTACATCCCGCGAGCAGCAGGATTGTACCGGCTACAATGACTCTTTTCATGATTCGCTCTGAGTGGATGGAAATACGTTATCGTACCCGCAGATGCCCGCTGCAATGGCTGGAATAGCCGGACAATCTGCCCTCACTCTTCGCAACGGGTCCGCGGTGAGCGCTTTCAGGCCATGCCCTGATATAAATGTGATGCGCATCACAAAAGTGTTGATTTTTGTGATGGTGGTCATATTATAGGCACGTTGATAATAAAGTTGTATAACAAGTTAATGGAGCATCATCGTGAAACTGCGCAAAATCCTGAAAAGTATGTGGGCCAATTACTGCCGCACCTTCAAAGACGTGCCGCCGGGCGCCATGTTCTGATAAAAAAACCTGCTTCGGCGGGTTTTTTTATACCTGCAGGCGATGAAGGGAAGATGCCAGGGGTGTGTTTTGCTACTATGGCGGCCTTTAAATAAGGAGAAAACCCCATGTCACAAAACCTGAGCGCCGATCAGGAACTGGTCTCTGACGTTGTCGCCTGTCAGCTGGTTATCAAACAAATCCTTGATGTTCTTGACGTGATTGCGCCGGTTGAAGTGCGCGAGAAGATGTCTACGCAGCTGAAAAACATCGATTTCGCCAGCCATCCCGCTGCCGCCGATCCGGTTACGCTTCGTGCGATCCAGAAAGCCATCGCGCTGATTGAACTGCGATTCACGCCGCAGGGTGAATCCCACTAAAACCGGGAAATGGGCGACGGCATGTGTCGCCCCTTGATACTGTCAGAAGAACGTCTGGACCAGCAGGTAGCTCGCCGCGCACGCGCAGCTTACCCCAATCAGCCCAGGCAGAATAAAGCTGTGGTTGATGATAAATTTGCCGATGCGGGTGGTGCCTGAACGGTCAAAGCCGATGCAGGCCAAATCACTTGGGTAGGTCGGCAGGACGAAATAGCCGTATGACGCAGGGAAAAAGGCGATCAGCATTTTCGGGTCGATGCCGAGCATGAGGCCCATAGGCGCAACGGCCGTCAGCGCAGCCGCCTGGCTGTTCACCAGTTTTGACACCAGAAACAGCACAATAGCATACGTCCACGGGTGGCTTTTCACGACGCCTTCCAGCGCCAGCTTTAACTCGTCGAGATGCGCCTGGAAAAAGGTATCGCTCATCCACGCCACGCCGAACACCGAGAAGATCGCGACCATACCGGCCTTAAACACCGCGCCGTTGGAAATCGCCGACGCGTTGACCTTACAGGCCATTAGCATCACGGCCCCTGCAATTAACATCATCATCTGAATAACAAGGTTCATCGACAGCGCCGTCATTTTGCCTTTCAGCTCAAAGGCGGGGCGCAGCTCAGGGAACGCACCCAGCAAAACGACCACGGCAATACCGGCAAAGAAAATCCACGTGGACCAGTAGGCCTGTTTAGGGAAACGCTGATTCATTAACGTCTCCGTTCCACCGTAGATAAACTCGCGCTGCTTAGGATCTTTCAGCTTTTCCTGAAACTCCATGTCATCCGCCAAATCTTTTCCGCGGCGTAAACTCCACAGGGCAGCAATAGCTACGCCGAAAAGTGAAGCGGGAACCGACACGGCGAGAATTTCCAGGATCCCCCACGCGTGGCCGATACCATGCTGGGCCGCCAGGATAGACACCAGCGACACCACGGCAACGGACACGGGGGAGGCGGTAATCGCCATCTGCGACGCGACCGATGCCACGGCCATGGGGCGCTCGGGGCGGATCCCTTTTTTCAGGGCGATATCCGCAATGATGGGGAACATGGTATAGACCACATGCCCGGTGCCGCACAGAAAGGTCAGCATCCAGGTGGTGAATGGGGCGAGCAGGGTGATGTGCTGTGGGTGTTTGCGCAGCAGACGTTCAGCAAACTGCATCATGACGTTGAGGCCACCCGCAGTCTGCAGCGTAGCGGCACAACCAATCACCGCGAGGATGGTCAGCATAACGTCTACCGGCGGCTTACCCGGTTGCAGACCAAAGACAAAACATAAAATAAAAAGACCAATACCGCTAATTAACCCGAGCCCCATACCGCCGAAACGCGTACCCGTCAGCAGGCAGAGGAGAATGACAACAAACTCAATGGTGATCATGATGCTCCCTCGTCAATGATTATGTAACTAAATAAATCATCACACGTTGTGTGGTTAATCATTGGGAGCCAGATCTGATTTGTTAAATTTCAGCAAAAGCAGAAGGTTGGAGACGTGAAGGGAGCCTGCTCCTCCGAATGGGAGCAGGCCAAAAAACTCAGTGGTGCTGCACCGCCACGATGTCGAGCAGATGACGGTCGGTTTGCTCAGGACATAAACCCGCCTGCTGCGCATTATGGATCTCATCCGCCAGCGTCTTCAGCAGCAGGCCATCCTGCTGCTGCTCTTTATCCATATCGCGTAAGAATCTGAGCGTCGTAATATCCTGCTGCGCTTTGGCTTCATCGGCCAGTTTGTTGAGAGTGCTGCAGCGTTGTTCATACTCTTCAAGCGTCTTCTGAAACAGTTCTTCCAGGCAAGAGTAATTTTCATTGATCCCATCAAGGGCTTTAACGACAGGATTTGCCCCTGCGGCTTTCAGGAAGTTAAAGACACGCATCATATGGGTGACGTTACTTTGCGCCTGAGAGCGAAAGAATGTGGCAGATCCCGTGAGGCTATTCTCGGCACACCACGCACTTAAGTGAAGGTGCAGATTCGAGGCGTAGAACTCAAGGTTCATCTGCGCGTTAAGTTTTTGCATCATCGTTTGGGTAGCCATACTCATATCCTTATTGACTGTGGGACGTGATGTCCGTTGCTTAACCTGAGCGTCAGGCAAATATGAAGAAAAGAGCAGAAATACACATTCTGCCGTGACCGAAGTCGACCGAAATTCACTTCCTGTGTTCGATATAAATAAGCATACCCTTGTCTTTGGTCTAAGAAAACTCTTAATTGGGCTGTATTTACCATACATTACAAAGTTTAATATAGTACAGAAATGCAATCAGCTCGCCATGAATTGAATATAGTTTAATGCTCTAATAATTAACATTTTTTATTGCAGAGATACACTGTTACTCTTTCGAAAATATTAAGTTGGAATAATACTCCGTGAAAAAGAGAAATACGGATTAATGTTTTCGAATATATGATGTGCTAATAAAATTACGCTAAATCAAATTCTGCGGAATAACCGTGTTCAGGTGCCTGGTGCATTTTTGATGAAAAACATCTTGAACCCCTTTAACACCGGATGACGTTTAGTCCACTGAGGGGTATCAGGGATTTCTTAGCTAATCTTATGGATAATTCTGCTTAACCCACTTTCATTTGTCTGACAAATCCTGCCTTTTTTATGTCATTTTTCGCTGAATTTATGTACGCAATTACTGTAATTCTGCGGTGTGATGGGGCTCTCTTATGGATGATTAATTTCCCGCTAAAACTATCACCAGCAATAACGCTTATGACGAGGTAAGCGCTAATGCCTTGTTTTAAGTCCGATTAAATAAGAAGCACGCACATATTCCCTACAGAAAAGAATGCTAAAGCTGGAGTTTACCATGCACAAATTTACTAAAGCGCTGGCGGCCATCGGTCTGGCTGCCGTTATGTCACAATCCGCTATCGCTGAGAATTTAAAACTCGGTTTTTTGGTAAAACAGCCCGAAGAGCCCTGGTTCCAGACTGAGTGGAAATTCGCCGATAAAGCCGGGAAAGATTTAGGTTTTGAAGTGATTAAAATCGCCGTGCCTGACGGTGAGAAAACCCTGAACGCCATCGACAGCCTGGCGGCCAGCGGTGCGAAAGGTTTCGTTATCTGTACTCCGGATCCAAAGCTCGGTTCGGCCATCGCGGCGAAAGCGCGCGGTTACGATATGAAGGTCATCGCGGTTGACGATCAGTTCGTTAACGCCAAAGGCAAGCCGATGGATAGCGTCCCGCTGGTGATGATGGCGGCGACCAAAATTGGCGAACGCCAGGGGCAGGAACTCTATAAAGAGATGCAAAAGCGCGGCTGGGATGTCAAAGAGACTGCGGTGATGGCCATTACCGCAGACGAGCTGGACACCGCACGTCGCCGTACTTCCGGTTCAATGGACGCGCTGAAAGCGGCCGGTTTCCCGGAAAAACAGATCTACAAAGTCCCTACCAAATCTAACGATATCCCGGGCGCTTTCGACGCCGCGAACTCTATGCTGGTTCAGCATCCGGAGGTCAAACACTGGCTGGTGGTCGGCATGAACGACAACACCGTGCTGGGTGGGGTACGCGCGACGGAAGGCCAGGGCTTTAAAGCGCCTGACGTGATCGGGATTGGCATCAACGGCGTTGACGCCGTCAGCGAGCTGTCCAAAGCGCAGGCTACCGGCTTCTACGGTTCTCTGCTGCCAAGCCCGGACGTTCACGGCTATAAATCCAGTGAGATGCTCTACAACTGGGTCACCAAAGGGGCTGAGCCGCCGAAATTTACCGAAGTGACCGACGTGGTGCTGATTACCCGCGACAACTTCAAAGAGGAGCTGGCGAAAAAAGGACTGGGCGGTAAGTAATACGCGGTGATTGTGCCCCTCATCCTTCGTGAGGGGCCAGACGTACACACTACAGGAATCACGGAGACGTTATGCGACAGTCTGATCCGTATCTCTCTTTTCGCGGTATCGGGAAAACTTTCCCCGGTGTTAACGCGCTGACCGATATCAGCTTCGACTGCTATGCCGGCCAGGTTCACGCCCTGATGGGGGAAAACGGCGCGGGAAAATCCACGCTGTTGAAGATCCTCAGCGGCAACTACACGCCGACTACCGGCTCGCTGGCCATACGCGGCGAAGAGGTGGCGTTTGCCGATACCACGGCGGCGCTCAATGCCGGGGTGGCGATCATCTATCAGGAGCTGCACCTCATTCCTGAGATGACCGTGGCGGAAAACATCTATTTGGGACAGCTCCCGCACAAAGGCGGCGTGGTGAATCGTTCGCTACTTAATTATGAAGCGGGGCTGCAGCTTAAACACCTGGGCCTGGACGTCGATCCCCAGACGCCGCTGAAATACCTCTCCATCGGCCAGTGGCAGATGGTTGAAATTGCCAAGGCGCTGGCGCGTAACGCCAGAATTATTGCCTTCGACGAACCTACCAGTTCGCTCTCTAAGCGTGAAATCGAAAATCTGTTCCGCGTGATCCGCGAATTGCGTCAGGAAGGCCGCACGATTTTGTATGTCTCGCACCGTATGGAAGAGATATTTGCCCTGAGCGACGCCATCACCGTCTTTAAAGATGGACGCTATGTGCGCACCTTTACCGACATGGCGCAGGTGAACCATGACCAGCTGGTTCAGGCGATGGTCGGACGCGATCTGGGCGATATTTATCACTGGCAACCGCGCCCGTACGGCCCGGAACGCCTGCGCCTGGATAACGTCAAAGCGCCGGGCGTCAGAACACCGATTTCGTTATCCGTACGCAGCGGTGAAATCGTCGGCCTGTTTGGTCTGGTGGGGGCGGGGCGCAGCGAATTGATGAAAGGTCTGTTCGGCGGTACCCGTATTACCGATGGTCAGGTCTCTATTGACGGCGAACGGGTAGATATCCAGAAACCGGCCCACGCGATCGGGGCGGGGATGATGCTCTGCCCGGAAGACCGGAAAGCCGAGGGGATCATTCCGGTGCACTCGGTGCGCGACAACATCAATATTTCTGCCCGTCGTAAGTTTATTCGCGCCGGTTGCCTGATAAACGATAGCTGGGAGTCGAGTAACGCCGACCACCATATTCGCTCGCTGAATATCAAAACGCCGGGTCCGGAACAGCTGATCATGAATCTGTCAGGCGGAAACCAGCAGAAGGCAATTTTAGGCCGCTGGCTGTCAGAAGATATGAAGGTCATTTTGCTGGACGAGCCGACGCGCGGTATCGATGTGGGGGCAAAACACGAAATCTATAACGTGATCTATGAGCTGGCAAAACGCGGCGTGGCGGTGCTCTTCGCCTCCAGCGATCTGCCGGAGGTGCTTGGCGTGGCCGACCGCATTGTGGTGATGCGTGAAGGCGAAATTGCCGGCGAATTACTTCATGAACAGGCGAATGAACAACAGGCGTTGAACCTCGCCATGCCTAAAGTTAGCCAGGCTGTCGCCTGAGTAAGGAGTTAATGATGTCCTCTGTTACTACATCCGGAGTGCCGAAGTCGAAGTCGGCGCTGAGTATTGGACGTATCTGGGATCAGTACGGCATGCTGGTGGTTTTTGCCGCACTGTTCCTTGCCTGCGCGATCTTTGTCCCTAATTTTGCCACCTTCATTAATATGAAGGGGCTGGGGCTGGCCATTTCCATGTCCGGGATGGTGGCCTGCGGGATGTTGTTCTGCCTGGCCTCAGGCGATTTTGACCTGTCGGTGGCGTCGGTGATTGCCTGTGCGGGCGTCACGACGGCCGTGGTGATCAACATGACGGAGAGCCTGTGGATTGGCGTCTTAGCCGGTCTGTTACTCGGCGTCATCAGCGGTCTGGTGAACGGTTTTGTTATCGCGCGCCTGAAGATTAACGCCCTGATCACCACGCTTGCGACGATGCAAATTGTCCGCGGGCTGGCCTATATCATCTCCGACGGTAAAGCGGTGGGGATTGAAGACGAGCGCTTCTTCACGCTGGGTTATGCCAACTGGCTGGGTCTGCCTGCGCCTATATGGCTGACGGTGGCCTGCCTGATCCTGTTCGGCTTCCTGCTTAACCGGACCACCTTTGGCCGTAATACGCTGGCGATTGGCGGTAATGAAGAGGCCGCCCGTCTGGCTGGGGTGCCGGTCGTACGCACTAAAATTATTATCTTTGTGCTCTCAGGGCTGGTTTCTGCCGCAGCGGGGATTATTCTGGCGTCGCGTATGACCAGCGGTCAGCCGATGACCTCTATCGGTTACGAGCTGATCGTCATTTCGGCCTGCGTGTTAGGGGGCGTTTCCCTCAAGGGCGGCATCGGAAAAATCTCATATGTGGTGGCCGGTATCCTGATTTTAGGGACGGTGGAGAACGCCATGAACCTGCTGAATATTTCACCGTTCTCGCAGTACGTGGTTCGTGGTCTGATCCTGCTGGCAGCGGTGATTTTCGACCGTTACAAGCAAAAAGCGAAGCGTACCGTGTAACCCTTTTTCCTGTCTTTTATTGCTCAACTTATAACCTTAGTTGACCTCTTAACCGCCCCGCCAGTAATACTGGCGGGGCGGTTGTCAAATGGCGAGCCACGTCACACTGTCTATACTTACATGGCTATGAAAGAGGTAAAGGCGTTTACCTCTCGTAAACCGTAAGGAGGAAAAGGGTGGCTGACACGTTAACCGCACCGCCTGTACTGCCCGGACACTATGCTTTCTTTTTTGATCTCGACGGCACGCTCGCCGGGATAAAACCGCACCCCGATCAGGTGTCTATTCCGGAGGCGGTGTTACAGGATTTGCATCAGCTCTCACTCATGAATGAGGGAGCACTGGCATTGATATCAGGGCGCTCAATGGCCGAGCTGGATCTGCTCGCCAGTCCATACCACTTTCCGCTAGCCGGTGTACACGGAGCGGAGCGCCGCGACATCCATGATCAAACGCATATCGTTTCACTCCCCGACGCACTCACGCAAACGCTACATAAGCAGCTTTCTGACGCGCTGGAAGCGCTGCCTGGCACCGAGCTGGAAGCCAAAGGCATGGCCTTTGCCCTGCATTATCGTCAGGCGCCGCAGCATGAGGAGGCCGTACTTGCGCTTGCTCAGAGGGTGGCTGATGCGCATCCACAGCTGGCGTTACAGCCCGGCAAATGCGTGGTTGAGTTAAAACCGAAAGGGATTAATAAAGGCGCGGCCATCGCCGCGTTTATGGCGTCGCCGCCTTTCAAAGGGCGAACGCCCGTTTTCATTGGGGATGACCTGACCGACGAGGCCGGGTTTCGCGTGGTGAATCAGGCCGGAGGGATCGCCGTCAAGGTGGGGCCTGGTGACACTGTTGCCGAATGGCGACTGGCGGATGTCGCCAGCGTCTGGCAGTGGATATCTGACATCGCTAACCAGCAACAACAACAAATAGCGCAAAGCAAAGGGGGAAACCATTATGGGTCGCTTAGTCGTCGTCTCTAACCGAATCGCACCGCCTGACGATAAAAAAGCCAGTGCGGGTGGCCTGGCGGTAGGGGTATTAGGTGCCTTAAAAGCCGCTGGCGGGCTGTGGTTTGGCTGGAGTGGGGAAATCAGTGAAGAAGAGAAACCGCTCAAAAAGGTGACGCGCGGAAACATTACGTGGGCTTCATTTGCATTGAAAGAGAAAGACTACGACGAGTATTACTCGCAGTTCTCGAATGCCGTCCTGTGGCCCGCGTTTCACTATCGTCTTGACCTGGTCAAATTCCAGCGTGAATCCTTCGAAGGCTACTCGCGCGTGAATGCGCTGCTGGCGGATAAACTGCTGCCATTAATCGAAGAAGACGATATTTTATGGATCCACGATTATCATCTGTTGCCCTTCGCCAGAGAGCTGCGAAAAAGAGGGGTAAATAACCGGATTGGCTTCTTCCTGCACATCCCGTTCCCGACGCCGGAAATTTTTACCGCGCTCCCGCCGCATGAAGAGCTGCTGGAGGCGCTGTGTGATTACGATTTGCTGGGCTTCCAGACCGAAAATGACCGCCTCGCATTCCTTGACTCCGTGTCAGGTAAAGCGCGTCTGGTGACCAAAGGCGGGAAAACCCATACGGCGTGGGGGAAAACGTTCCACACCGAAGTGTATCCAATTGGGATTGAACCTGACGAAATCGCGGAGCAGGCTTCCGGTCCGCTGCCGCCGAAGCTGGCGCAGCTTAAGAATGAACTCAAACACGTGAAAAATATCTTCTCGGTTGAGCGTCTTGATTATTCCAAAGGGCTGCCGGAACGCTTCCTGGCGTATGAAACGCTGCTGGATAAATATCCGCAGCATCACGGTAAAATCCGTTATACCCAGATCGCGCCGACGTCGCGCGGTGAGGTTCAGGCCTATCAGGACATTCGCCATCAGCTGGAGACAGAAGCAGGGCGCATTAATGGCCGCTACGGGCAGCTGGGCTGGACGCCGCTGTTTTACCTGAATCAGCACTTTGACCGTAAGATCCTGATGAAGGTCTTCCGCTATGCGGATGTTGGCCTGGTTACGCCGCTGCGCGACGGGATGAACCTCGTCGCGAAAGAGTATGTGGCGGCCCAGGATCCTGACGACCCGGGTGTTCTGGTGCTCTCCCAGTTTGCCGGCGCCGCAAATGAGCTCACGTCGGCGCTTATCGTTAATCCTTATGACAGGGACGACGTGGCAAACGCGCTGAATCGTGCCTTGACTATGCCGCTCACGGAACGTATTTCCCGTCATGCTGATATGATGGAGACGATCCGTAAGAACGACATTAACCACTGGCAGGCACGTTTTATTCAGGATCTCCGGGATATCACCCCGCAAAGTCATGAAGGCGATCTGCAAAAAAAGATCGCGACCTTCCCTAAACTCGCCTGATTTTCCACTGGGGGGTTAACTCCCCCCAAGTGGCACTAACAGCACATCAACCTGGCTCGATGCGACAATGGATTTCGCCGCACAGGCTGCGCGCGATAAAAAGCTGTGGTTATGATTCCCGCAAATCACTAAATCAATATGTTGTTTACGACACATGTCGAGAATATGGGCGTTAAGTTCACCGGTCGCAATAATTGTCTCATAAACCGGATATTGCGCCTTTTCCACCAGTTCGCGCAGAAATTGCTGCGTTTCTTCCTGAAGGACCTCACGAATATCCTCCAGCATGGGGGCGGCCAGCTGATTGTACATCTCAGGCTCCGCGGCGAGCGTGATGAGGCTGATGCGGGCATTGTGGGGTCTGGCAATGGAAACGGCCCGGGCGACGAGTTGATGACTTTCTGGAGAAACTGCAACGGAAACAAGAAGATGGGAGTAACTCATGGCGCACTCCTTAGGTGTCTGTCAGACAGCGTTTGATCACCTTTACCGCGAATTCCCAGGTTCTGCAAGAGCTGATTACGACATTAGTGTGAAGCTTATCATAATTATTCATTAATTATTCTTATAAGAAGAATAACTGAAAAATGCGCCTAAATGAAAAAAATTAACAACTTAACGTAAATCACACAAATTCACGCTTTAACTGTTAAATCGTTTTGGCGCGTTACAAACTCATTTCGAATGATCACGTCCTGAAACATCTTTTTTGTGCTACCTGCATAACTATATGTTTTTTCACGGTAAGAAAAATGTTTCCCGGAGAGGGGTTTGTTGTAAATGTTTCAGCGTAGCGCTTACGGGGGTAGAAGCACGTTGCATGCCAGTTCGGATCGCCCGTCTGCATGAGTATTCGTCAATTAAGAATACAAAACAGTACTGATTGGTTAAAAAACAAACAAATTACAAGTCATACTGATGGATTTATGGGTCATATTCACTTAAATTGTGTGACGTGGATCACATTTTTTTTAAATTTGAGGATGGCTGGATTGTATGTGTCAAAACTGACGAGTAGAGTTTGCGTCGAATTAGGAAAAATCTTAGTTATTTGTAAGAAATGATAAAACATGTAAGAGACGCATTCGCGTTTCCTCTCTTACGCGTTTCGATGAATACAAACCTAAATTCAACTATGCATTTAGCCTTTTCTTTTTTATACCGGGTGATTTCCCGGCGACATCACGGGGTGCGGTCTTTCCGCATAAAAATAATAGTTGGTTATTCGGGATGGGAACAATGCATACATCCGAGTTGCTAAAACATATCTATGACATCAATTTGTCGTATTTACTGCTCGCGCAGCGTTTGATTAGTCAGGACAAGGCGTCCGCGATGTTTCGTCTGGGTATTAACGAAGAAATGGCAACCATGCTGGGCAGCTTAACCCTCCCGCAGATGGTTAAACTGGCTGAAACGAATCAACTGGTTTGCCAGTTCCGTTTCGATGATTCACAGACAATAACGCGTCTGACGCAGGAGTCCCGTGTAGACGATCTTCAACAGATCCATACCGGTATTCTTCTTTCCACTCGCTTGCTTAACGAAATCAGCCAGCCTGATGACGTAGCCCGTAAGAAAAGGGCCTAGCAATGAGCGAGAAAAGCATTGTTCAGGAAGCGCGTGACATACAGTTAGCCATGGAGCTGATTACACTGGGTGCTCGTTTACAAATGCTGGAAAGCGAGACGCAGTTGAGCCGTGGCCGTCTGATCAAACTGTACAAAGAGTTACGTGGTAGTCCCCCGCCGAAAGGCATGCTGCCGTTTTCTACCGACTGGTTTATGACGTGGGAGCAGAATATTCACGCTTCCATGTTCTGTAATGCCTGGCAGTATCTTCTCAAAACCGGTTTGTGTAGCGGCGTTGACGCCGTGATCAAAGCCTACAAACTTTACCTTGAACAATGCCCACAGCAGGAAGAAGGTCCTCTGCTGGCGCTGACCCGCGCATGGACGCTGGTGCGTTTTGTTGAGAGCGGAATGCTTGAGCTGTCGCGCTGCAACTGCTGCAACGGCAATTTTATTACCCATGCTCATCAGCCTGCAGGCAGCTTCGCCTGTAGTTTATGTCAGCCTCCATCCCGCGCAGTAAAAAGACGTAAACTTTCCCGGGATGCTGCCGATATTATTCCACAACTGCTGGATGAACAGATCGAACAAGCTGTTTAACCCGAACGTGTGGGAAAGATTCCAGCAGCGGTAAGCGATTACCGCTGCTTTTTTTTACCCCGTAAACGGTCAACGCTGCGAGCTGGACGTCCTTGCCATAGTCACTAGCGGAAGGATGATGTCGTGCTTATCTTATTAGGTTACCTGGTAGTTCTCGGTACAGTTTTCGGCGGTTACATGATGACCGGCGGGCACCTTGGAGCACTCTATCAACCGGCTGAACTTATTATCATCGGCGGTGCAGGGGTAGGGGCTTTTATCGTTGGCAACAACGGTAAATCGATCAAGGGCACGCTGAAAGCAATTCCGTTGCTGTTCCGTCGCTCGAAATACACCAAAAGCATGTATATGGATCTGCTGGCACTGCTCTATCGCCTGATGGCGAAGTCGCGTCAGCAGGGGATGTTCTCGCTTGAACGGGATATTGAAAACCCGAAAGAGAGCGAAATTTTTGCCAGCTATCCGCGCATTCTTGCTGACGCCATGATGCTGGACTTCATCGTCGACTATCTGCGACTCATCATCAGCGGCAACATGAATACCTTCGAAATCGAAGCGCTGATGGACGAAGAGATCGAAACTCACGAAAGCGAATCTGAAGTGCCGGCCAACAGCCTGGCACTGGTCGGCGACTCGCTTCCGGCATTCGGTATCGTTGCTGCGGTAATGGGGGTGGTTCACGCTCTGGCCTCGGCAGACCGTCCGGCAGCCGAGCTCGGTGCGCTGATTGCCCATGCGATGGTGGGGACTTTCCTCGGTATTTTGCTGGCGTACGGCTTCATCTCTCCGCTGGCAAGCGTTCTGCGCCAGAAGAGCGCGGAAACCACCAAAATGATGCAGTGCGTGAAGATCACGCTGCTCTCTAACCTCAACGGTTACGCGCCACCGATCGCAGTTGAGTTTGGCCGTAAAACGCTTTACTCCAGCGAGCGTCCGTCGTTTATCGAGCTTGAAGAACACGTGCGTGCGGTGAAAAACCCAAACCAACAGACGACAACTGAGGACGCATGAAAAACCAGTCCCATCCGATCGTCATCGTAAAAAAACGCAAGCACAAGGGCGGCGGGCATGGCGCACACGGCTCGTGGAAAATTGCGTACGCCGACTTTATGACAGCAATGATGGCGTTCTTTCTGGTGATGTGGCTGATCTCCATCTCCAGCCCAAAAGAACTGATCCAGATTGCCGAATATTTCCGCACACCGCTGGCAACGGCGGTGGCCGGTGGGCCGCGTATTTCTAACAGCGAAAGCCCGATCCCGGGCGGCGGCGATGATTACACCCAGCAGAAGGGTGAGGTGAAAAAAGAGCCGAACATCGACGAGCTGAAAAGAAAGATGGAGCAGGCGCGTCTGAAGAAACTGCGTGGCGATCTCGATCAGCTGATTGAGGCGGATCCGAAGCTGCGCGCGCTGCGCCCACATCTGAAGATCGACCTGGTGCAGGAAGGGCTACGTATTCAGATTATCGACAGCCAGAACCGCCCAATGTTTAAAACCGGGAGTGCGGAAGTCGAACCGTACATGCGCGACATTCTGCGCGGTATTGCACCGGTGCTGAACGGCATTCCTAACCGAATCAGCCTGTCAGGACACACGGATGATTTCCCGTACGCCAATGGGGAGAAGGGATACAGCAACTGGGAGCTTTCTGCCGATCGTGCCAACGCCTCGCGTCGCGAGCTGGTGGCAGGTGGGCTTGATGATGGCAAGGTACTGCGCGTAGTCGGCATGGCCGCAACCATGCGCGTTTCCGACCGCGGGCCGGATGATGCCATCAACCGTCGTATCAGTCTTTTAGTGCTGAACCAGCAGGCGGAGCAGGCCATCCTGCATGAAAACGCCGAAAGTCAGAATGAGTCACTGGACGATTTAAAACAGCCTGGGGCCGTTCCTTCGGCTGCCGTTCCAACATCGCCACCAGCCAATCCGAGGTGATAGCGTGAGCATGGATATTAGCGATTTTTACCAGACATTCTTTGATGAAGCCGACGAATTGTTGGCCGATATGGAACAACACTTGCTCGACCTGGTGCCCGAAGCACCGGACTCCGAGCAGCTCAATGCCATCTTCCGTGCGGCGCACTCTATTAAAGGCGGAGCCGGAACGTTTGGATTTACCATCCTGCAGGAAACGACCCATTTAATGGAAAACCTGCTTGATGAAGCACGACGCGGTGAGATGCAGCTCAATACCGACATTATCAACCTGTTTTTGGAAACCAAAGATATTATGCAGGAACAGCTCGACGCCTATAAAAGTTCGGCAGAGCCTGATGCCGCCAGCTTTGAATACATCTGCAATGCGCTGCGCCAGCTCGCGCTGGAAGCAAAAGGTGAGGTTGCCGCAGCGGTTGTTCCGGCCGCGAAACTGAGCGTTGTCGATGCGGTTGCTGCCGACGAGGCCGCGCCAGCCGCTGCGCAGGCGGGCAAACTGCGCGTTGTGCTGTCGCGCCTGAAAGAGAACGAAGTTAACCTGCTGGAAGAAGAGCTGGGTAACCTGGCGAAATTAAGCAACGTGGTAAAAGGCAAAGACAGCCTGGCCGCGACGCTTGATGACGGGATTGGCCAGGACGATATCGTGGCGGTGCTGTGCTTTGTGATTGAAGCTGACCAGATCGCTTTCGAAACCGAAACGGCTGCGGTTGACGCCCCTGCGGCTGCGGAAGAGGTGGCTGTTGTCGCTCAGGCCGCGGCACCGGCTGTGACGCCTGCGGCCCCGGCGCTGAAGGCAGTACCAAAAGAGGCCGCTGCGCCTGGCCGTGGTGAAAAACCTGCCGCGCGCTCCAGCGAGTCAACCAGTATCCGCGTTGCCGTTGAGAAGGTTGACCAGTTGATTAACCTGGTGGGCGAACTGGTGATCACCCAGTCGATGCTGGCGCAACGTTCAAACGAACTCGACCCGGTCACCCATGGCGATCTGATCACCAGCATGGGCCAGCTGCAGCGTAACGCCCGTGACCTGCAGGAATCGGTCATGTCCATCCGTATGATGCCGATGGAATATGTCTTCAGCCGCTTCCCGCGTCTGGTGCGCGACCTTGCCAGCAAGCTGAATAAACAGATTGAACTGACCCTGATGGGCAGCTCAACCGAACTGGATAAGAGCCTGATCGAGCGCATCATCGATCCGTTAACGCACCTGGTGCGTAACAGTCTCGACCACGGTATCGAACTGCCGGAAAACCGCATTGCCGCCGGAAAATCCCCGGTCGGCAACTTGATCCTCTCTGCGGAACATCAGGGCGGGAACATCTGCATCGAAGTGACCGATGACGGCGCCGGTCTGAATCGCGAGCGCATCCTGGCAAAAGCAATTTCGCAGGGGATGGCGGTCAATGAAAACATGACCGACGAAGAAGTGGGCATGCTGATCTTCGCACCGGGCTTCTCTACCGCAGAGCAGGTGACCGACGTCTCCGGGCGCGGCGTAGGCATGGACGTGGTGAAACGTAACATCCAGGAGATGGGCGGCCACGTTGAGATCCAGTCTAAACAGGGTTCCGGCACTACCATTCGCATTCTTCTGCCGCTGACGCTGGCGATCCTCGACGGCATGTCAGTCAAAGTGGCGGACGAAGTCTTTATCCTGCCGCTGAACGCCGTGATGGAATCCCTGCAGCCGCGCGAAGAAGATCTGCATCCGCTGGCGGGTGGCGAGCGCGTTCTTGAAGTGCGTGGTGAGTACCTGCCGCTGGTGGAACTGTGGAAAGTGTTCGAGGTAGACGGGGCGAAGACAGAGGCCACGCAGGGTATCGTTGTGATCCTGCAAAGCGCGGGCCGCCGCTACGCGCTGCTGGTTGATCAGCTGATTGGCCAGCACCAGGTGGTGGTCAAGAACCTCGAAAGTAACTACCGCAAAGTGCCGGGTATTTCTGCCGCCACCATTCTGGGTGATGGTAGCGTGGCGCTGATCGTCGATGTGTCGGCGCTTCAGGGATTAAATCGTGAACAACGTGTGGCGTACACAGCCGCCTGATTAAGTAGAAGGTAATAACATGACCGGTATGAGTAATGTAACGAAACTGGCGGGCGAGCCATCAGGGCAGGAATTCCTGGTCTTCACTTTAGGCGATGAGGAGTATGGCATCGATATCCTGAAAGTGCAGGAAATCCGTGGTTACGACCAGGTTACCCGCATCGCTAACACGCCTGCTTTTATTAAAGGTGTCACCAACCTGCGTGGCGTTATTGTGCCAATCGTGGACCTGCGCGTGAAGTTCAGCCAGGGCGACGTTGACTACGACGACAACACCGTGGTGATCGTTCTGAACCTGGGGCAGCGCGTGGTCGGTATCGTGGTGGACGGCGTATCTGATGTGCTTTCCCTGACCTCAGACCAAATTCGCCCTGCGCCGGAGTTTGCGGTCACGCTGTCGACCGAATACCTGACCGGTCTGGGCGCGCTCGGCGAGCGTATGCTGATTCTGGTGAACATCGAGAAGCTGCTGAACAGCGATGAGATGGCGCTGCTGGATATCGCGGCGAGTCACGTAGCGTAGGTAAATGCAAAACGGCAACCCAGGTTGCCGTTTTTTGTGTTTGCTCCCTCTCCCTGTGGGAGAGGGTTGGGGTGAGGGCATCAGGCCTCACCCTTTTTTCATGCCCTTACGCTTCCTGCTTTACCAGCTCAGCTTCCGCTTCAGCTTCCCGCGCACCTTCATTCTGCGACAGCATCGCGGTCGCAATACCATTCCCCAGAACGTTAATTGCGGAACGGCCCATATCCAGGAAGTGGTCGATCCCCATCAGCAGCAGAATACCCGCCACCGGAATGTTAAAGCTTGGGATCGTCGCGGCCAGCACCACCAGGGATGAACGCGGTACGCCCGCAATCCCTTTGGAGGCCAGCATCAGCGTCAGCATCAGAACCGTCACTTCCGAGAAGCTCAGGTGAATGTTGTACGCCTGAGCGATAAACATCGAAGCGAAAGAGCAGTACACCATCGAACCCACCAGGTTGAAGGAGTAGCCAATCGGCAGAACGAAAGAGGCGATGTTGCGCGAGCAGCCAAAACGCTCCAGCTGCTCCAGCGTTTTAGGGTAGGCGGCTTCAGAGCTGCTGGTGGTAAACGCCACCAGGACCGGATCTTTCAGCATGCTGACCAGGCGGAACACCTCTTTTTTCAGCACCATGTAACCCACGGCCAGCAGCACCATGCAGGTGAGAAGAATGGCAACATAGTAGCCGCCAATAAAGGAGGCGTAGTTCAGCAGAATGCCCAGACCCTGCGTGGCAATCACGGAGGAGATCGCCGCAAAAATGGCCAGCGGAGCAACGTACATCACGTAACCCGTGACCTTCAGCATGATATGGGAAACCACATCCAGCGCGGCCACCAGCGGCGCGTTGAATTTCTGCCCCAGCGACGCGCCGCCGATGCCGAAGAACATCGAGAACACCACAATCTGCAGGATCTCATTGTTCGACATCGCCCCTGCGATACTGGTTGGAATGGTGTGCGACAGGAACGCTTTCAGCGTCATGCCGCCAACGGCCAGACCGGTATCCACCGCTTCGGTTGGGATCGTCAGGTTCAGACCGCTTCCCGGATGCTCCAGCGTGACGATAAACAGGCCAACCAGAATGGAGAGCACGGATGAGCTGATAAACCACACCATCGCTTTACCGCCAACGCGGCCAATGGTGGAGGTTTCGCCCAGTTTCATAATGCCGACGGTAAGCGTGCTGAAGACCAATGGTGCAATGACCATTTTGATCAGACGGAGGAAAATATCGGTCAGAAGGGTAATGTTATCCGACCAGGCTGTGATGGCATCCGCAGATGCATATTCATGAATTGCTGCCCCTGAAAGAATACCCGCCAGCATGAATATCACGATGAAGAGTGTGAGTTTGTTTGCACTTGCCACGAAAAAAGACCCTCTATGCGCTTCAGATGTAGCCCGCATCGATACATATAAATTTTTTATTACGATGCAGGAAATTATTCGGCACATAAATTGACGCAAAGTGTAGGGGGATACAACACCTTTTTAAGTTTTATTAATTTTGTTGTTATTGCCCTGACGATATATTGTGATCTACATCACACTTTAATGGATATATTCTCTCCGGAAAAAATAAAATCGCGGATTAAATAAATTTAACTCTCTGTTATTAATAAGGAAATTAAGTCAATAAGACATATGGCTTATGCGTTGAGGGGCGGGTGGTCGAAGCGATATCCGTAAACTAAATTCTCAATAACCCCCTCAAAGGAACCTTAAGCGGGGCTAACATCTTGAACGACAAAAATAAAATGTGGCAAGGGAACGGAGACGTCTTCTGGAGGGTGGTAAATGAAAAGAAAACTCCTTTTGATCTGCGCAGGAACCTTACTGACTGCGACTACGGCCCATCAGGCGCTGGCCGTCACCAGCAGTGGCACCATCGGCGCGACGCTGACGCTGACAAACGGCTGTCTGATAAACGGATCGCCCGCGCAAAGCGGCATTAATTTCGGTACGCTCGATTTCGGTACCCATCCGGCAACCTTTTCCACTCTTACGACGCAGCTGAGCGGCGCCAGCGGCGGAAACACCTTCACCATTCAATGTACGACCGCCAGCTATACGGTGGCGATCACCGGTAATACCCATTCTACGGCACCCGGAACCGTTGTCGGTTCGCCGGGGACGCCTGAACGCTATCTGGTTAATACGGCCAACGCGGCCCAGGGCGTGGCTTACAGCCTGTACAGCGACAGCGGGTTTAACACAGTGATTGCCAACAACGCCGCGTTGCCGATCGCCTCAACGGCCGGAGGTGTAGACAGTTACACCCTCTACGGACGTATTACCGGCGGTGGTAACAGCGTGACGGTCGTCCCGGGAACCTACACCGACACGATTAACGTCAGCGTAACCTATTAGTCCCGAATAGCCATGAAGGCAACTCTCACAGGTCTGCGCAAATGCGCAGAGGGACACGTGCAGCCTTTTTTCGCGCTGCTCGTCGGATTGCTCATGATGCCCGCGGCGAATGCGGTGACATCACAGTCGTTTAAGGTCAGCGCGACGATTGTACCGGGATGCGCGGTAGCCACCGGTAGCGGAGGGCTTCTCGGTACGCTGGATTTTGGCACCCATAACGGAGTCGAGAGCGCGCCGGTCAGCACCAGCTTTGTGCCAAACGGGGCGTTGTCTATCGCCTGTACGCCGGGCGTGGCGCTGAGCATGAGCATTAACGGCGGGCAGAATTACGCCTCCGTCCGCCGGATGAAGCGATCAGGCGGAACAGAACTGGTGCCGTACCGGCTTTACAGCAGCAGCTCGCTGGCCGCGAACAGCGAAATTGGCGTCAACCAGGCGATAGCGGTGACCTATACCAATAGCAATAACATCGCGCTGCCGCTTTTTGGCGTGGCGCTACTGACCGGTTTTAGCCCGGCGGGAACCTATTCCGATCAGCTCACCGTGACCTTGTCATGGTAATAAAGGGAGAGTGTTGATGAAGCCATTTTTCAGACCCGTTTGTCTGGCGGGCGCGTTGGGCATGGCTGCGGCAATCGGCCAGGTACAGGCGGCGGCCACTATCCTGCTCTGGCCTATCGATCCGTGGCTTGCTGCGGACGCCAATGCCACGGAACTGTGGATCCAGAACCAGGGAAACAGCGCCACGACGATGCAGGTCCGCATCGTGCGCTGGAAGCAGGAGGACGGACACGAGCGTTATACCGCGCAGCAGGACGTGGTCGCCAGCCCGCCGATCGTCACGATTGGCACGGGCAGCAAGCAGCTTATTCGCCTTATCAAACAGACTTCAGTCCCCGCAGGCGTCGAACAGGCCTACCGCATTATTGTCGATGAAATCCCCCAGCCTGATGCTAAAGCCGAACCCTCCATTGGCCTCAAATTGCAGATGCGATACTCCATTCCTCTGTTTGTGTATGGACAGGGGATGCCGACGATAAAAGAGGGCGCGCACCACGCGCTGGTGGAGACCCGAAACCTGAGCTGGCGGGTGACGCAGGCGGGTGGACAGCCTGCGCTGGAGGTTCGAAATCGCGGGGATGTCCATGTCAGGCTAAGCCAGGTGGCGCTGGAGCAGGGGGGGCAGAAACGCACGGTTGCGGAGGGATTACTGGGTTACGTCCTTCCGGGCAGCACCCGTAGCTGGCCGGTACCCGCTGGCGTTCGTCAGCCAGAGCGGATGAGCGCGCAGATTAATGCCAGGGACGCACAATGGCAGTCGACGCCCGTCAACTGAAGCCGGCGATGATGATATTGCTCTGCGTCAGTTCCGCAACCTGGGCTGAGCCCGGTGACGACAGTTTACCGCCGCCGCCCCAGGCACAGGCGATACATGATGAAGCGGTTTTCCAGCTTGCTCTCGTGGTCAACCACTACGATACCGGTCTGGTCGTGCCCGTGACGCAGCGTAATGGCGCTTTCTTTATCTCCAGCGCCGATTTGCTGCGCGCGGGGCTGCCCCCGGCGCATGTTCCCACCGGAGAGGTGAATCTCTCCTCGCTTGCCCTGGTTCGGGTGGAGTACGACAGCGCCGCGCAGCGCCTGCTGCTGACCGTTCCCCGTGACTGGGTGACGGCCCGGGTGACGCCGTTCAGCGCGCAAGCGACGCAGGCCAAACCGCACTACGGGCGCGGGGCGCTGCTCAATTACGATCTCTACACCAACCGCACGGAGCATATCGGCGGTCAGGCGTCGCTCTGGCATGAGTTCCGCTACTTCAACGAGAACGGCTCCTTTTCCTCCACCGGCTACGCGCGCGAAAATTTCAGCGGTAACGACGGCCAGCAGGAAGGGTATGTCCGCTATGACACGACCCTGCTGTTCACTAACGAAGATGACGCGATGAGCTGGAGCGTTGGGGACGTGATCAGCGATGCCCTGAGCTGGAGCTCCAGCGTGCGGATGGGAGGGATCAGCGTCGGGCGGGATTTCTCCCTGCGCCCTGACCTGGTGACGTGGCCGCTGCCCGAGTTCGCGGGGGAGGCCGCGGTACCCACCTCGGTCGATCTCTTTATCAACGGCTATCGCTCCGGCTCAACCCAGCTTCAGCCGGGCCCCTTCACCCTGACCAATCTGCCCTATATCAACGGCGCCGGGGATGCGGTGCTGGTCACGACGGATGCGCTGGGGCGCCAGGTGAGCACTACGCTACCGTTTTACGTCACCAGCGACCTGCTTAAACAAGGGCTCAGCGACGGCGCCGTGACCCTGGGCAGCCTGCGGCGTAACTACGGCATCAAGAATTTTGACTACGGTTCCGCGGCGGGCAGCGGCTCGTATCGCTACGGTCTAACAGACTGGCTAACGCTGGAAGGCCACGCGGAAGGGGCGCAGGAGCTGGCGCTGGGTGGGGCGGGGACCGTGATAAAACTCGGCCAGTTTGGCGTGGTGAATACCTCTTACTCGCAGAGCCGCATGCGCGATGATGCGGGCGGGCAAATCAACTGGGGTTACCAGTACAGCACCAGCGCGTTTAGCGTCGCCACCCAGCACACGCGTCGCGGTCGCGGCTTTGGCAATCTGGCCCTTTACGACCAGCCGACGGTGTATGACGAAAACGATAAACCCATCGCCAGCTTCAGCCGTAATACGGACCAGTATTCTCTGACCTTCAATCTGGGACAGTACGGCAACATCGGTGCGGCCTGGATCGGCGTGGAGAGTTTCGACAGCCAAAAAACCGAGCTGCTCAATCTCTCCTGGAGCCGCAATCTGTGGGGGGCGAGCAGCATTTACCTGGCCGGCAGCCGGGATCAGCAGCGGGGAGACTGGACGGTCGCGCTGTCGCTGCAGGTGCCACTGGGTGCACGCGACAGCGCTGCCGTCACCGTTGAAAATACCCCGGATGCAGGCAGTACCCAGCGCATCAACTATAACCATTCCATGCCTTCTGACGGTGGGTTTAGCTGGAACATGGCCTGGGCCAACCAGTCAAGATCCAGTGATTATCAACAGGGGACGCTGGGCTGGCGCAATAACAACATAGAGCTGCAGGGCGGCGGTTATGGCGAAAGGGATACCATGACCTGGTGGGGCGAGGCGATGGGCGCAATTGTCCTGATGGACGGCGAACTGTTTGCAGCGAATAAAATCAACGATGCGTTTGTGGTCATCAGTACCGACGGTCATCCGGATGTGCCCGTCAGCTACGAGAACCAGCCCGTCGGTAAAACCAATAACAACGGCTACCTGCTGGTGAGCGGGGTGTCGGCGTATTACCCCGCAAGCTACCGGATCGATACCCTGAATCTGCCGGCGGATACCCGTCTGAAAGAGACCGAGCGACGGATCGCGATCCGCCGTCACAGCGGCTATCTGGTTGATTTTCCTATGGAGCAGGAGCGGGTGGCAAGCGTTATTCTGCATGATGCGCACGGGCAGGTGCTGCCGGTGGGAAGCCAGGTCCGACGGGTCTCGCGCAGCAATGCGGTGGTGGGGTATGACGGCATCGCCTGGCTGGAAAATCTCAGTGATGTGAACCCGCTGGAGGTGATAGCGCCTGACGGAAAACGCTGCAGGGCGACCCTGACCGTGGGAGCCAATCCGGAACACAAGCTGAAAACCTACGGGCCGCTGATTTGTCGGGAGGCGCCATGACGCGCCTGCTGCTGTTGATTCTGCTGCTGTTCTCCGGCGGCGGCTGGGCGGCGTGTACCGTCAGTACTGTCAATGCCTCATTTGGCAGCGTCACCTCCTTCGCGCTCAGCGGAACAGGCGAGGTGGAAACCACCGGCACGCTGGTGGTGTCCTGTGATGCCATACTGAATCTGCTGACCAACGACTCGGTGACGCTGACCTACACCGCGGCATCGGTTTCGGGCAGCAGCCGGGCCACCATGAAACGGACAGATGATGCGACTATCACGGACGTGATCCCCACCCGGCTGTGCGGACTCTCGGGCTGCGCGAGCAGCAGCGAGGTACAGATAAGTAAATCGTATACCTGGAGTGGAAATACCTTGCTGGGGCTGCTGGGGTCAAAGCAGTACAACATTCCGCTCTATTTTCGCACCGTCGCCGGACAAAACGTCACTGCCGGGCCATATCAGGTGCAGTTAACCTTCAGCGTTAACTACAGCGTGTGCTCCGTGGGCGCGCTCGGCATTTGCACAATCAATCAGGCGGGCACCGCGACGACCACCATTCTACTGAACATGACTGTTACCAACGATTGCAGCGCCATGACCACGCCGGACGTGAACTTCAACAGCGCACCGCTGGTACAAAGTTTCCCTACCGTTTCGCAGGCGATTGCCGTCACCTGTACCAAAGGCAGTACGTATACCATCGGCATTAACAACGGGGCTAACGCGCTGAACAACGTGCGGCGCATGGTGAGCGGCAGCAACGCCATGAGCTATGACATCTATAAAGAAGCCACCAGTAACCGCTGGGGCGGCAGTGGCAGCGAGCGCTGGTCCAGCGCGGTATCGTCACAGGTCAGCACCGACGGCTTACTGCGCACCTACAATTACACCGCGAAAGTCCTGACCAATCAGACCACGCCACCCGCCGGAACCTACACCGATACGCTGATTGTTGACGTGGCGTTTTAGCCCCGCGCTTTTCCCTTTCTCAAATGTAAAGTTCCTGTGGGTAGTGCCGATAACACCGTTAATAAATCTATGAGAAGGTGTTGTATGTTGAACCGTATCCGCGTTGTCACAATGCTTATGATGGTGCTGGTCATTTTCGCACTTCTTCAGCTTATCTCCGGCGGGCTTTTTTTCTCGTCATTAAAACAGAACCAGGACAGCTTCGCGGCCTCGAACGATCTCCGTCTGCAGCAAAGTGAACTCACGTCAACGTGGGATCTGATGCTGCAAACGCGTATCAACCTGAGCCGCTCGTCCGCGCGCATGATGATGGATCCCAACAATCAGCAGAGCAGCGCGAAAACCGATCTGTTGAAAAATGCCCGTGCCACCCTTGCTGACGCCGCTAAACACTACGACGCCTTCAAAAAGATCACCCCGCAGCCTGCGATGGAGCAGGTGAGCCAGAATATCGATGAAAAATACAGCGCCTACCATGCCGGTCTGACGGAACTGATTCAGTTCCTGGAGAGCGGCAATATGGACGCCTATTTCGCACAGCCTACGCAGGGGATGCAAAACGCACTCGGCGCCGCGCTGGGGGAATACGCGAAGGTCAGTGGCGATCTCTATCACTCAGCCTTTACCGCAAGCCAGAATGACTATCGTTTTGCGAAATGGCAGATGGCCGTGATGGCGCTGGCGCTGGTCATTGTGCTGGTCGCGGTATGGTACGGCATTCGCCATATCCTGCTGAACCCTCTTGGCCGCGTCATTGCCCACATTCGTGAAATTGCCGGCGGCGATCTGACCAAAACGCTGACCGTTTCCGGGCGTAATGAGATCACCGAGCTGGCAAATAGCGTTGACCACATGCAGCGTTCGTTAATCGACACCGTCGCCAACGTGCGCAACGGGTCGGAAGCTATTTATACCGGCACCAGCGAAATTGCGATGGGGAATAACGATCTCTCATCTCGTACCGAGCAGCAGGCTTCCGCCCTGGAGGAGACGGCCGCCAGCATGGAGCAGCTTACCGCGACCGTGAAGCAGAACGCCGATAACGCCCGTCAGGCGTCTCAGCTGGCAGAAAGCGCCTCCGAGACGGCGCAGCGCGGCGGTCGCGTGGTGGATGGCGTGGTGAAAACCATGCACGAAATCGCCGACAGCTCGAAGAAAATCGCCGACATCATCAGCGTCATTGACGGTATTGCCTTCCAGACCAACATTCTGGCGCTTAACGCCGCCGTGGAAGCGGCGCGGGCGGGCGAACAGGGACGCGGGTTTGCCGTGGTGGCCGGGGAAGTGCGCAATCTGGCCAGCCGCAGCGCCAATGCTGCAAAAGAGATCAAGTCGCTGATCGAAGATTCCGTCTCCCGCGTGGATACCGGCTCCGTGCTGGTGGAAAGCGCCGGGGAGACCATGAATGACATCGTGAATGCCGTCACCCGCGTGACGGACATCATGGGTGAAATCGCCTCTGCGTCTGATGAGCAGAGTCGTGGTATCGACCAGGTTGCCCTGGCGGTATCGGAAATGGATCGCGTGACACAACAAAACGCCGCGCTGGTGCAGGAGTCCGCTGCGGCGGCCGCTGCGCTGGAAGACCAGGCGAGCCGTCTGAAGATGGCCGTCTCGGCGTTTCGTCTCGCTTCACTCGCTGGAAACACGGTCACCCCGCAGGCGACGTATCGCGCGCCAGCCGCTGAATCGGCTGCAAGCCGTACGCGCACCGCGACGACCGGACAAGATGAAAACTGGGAAACATTTTGACTGACAATTAAACCGCGGCTGCTTGCCGCTTGATGGGAGCGTGGATGTTAAATCGTATTCGTATCTCGACCACACTGTTTTTGATTCTGATCCTTTGCGGTGTGTTGCAGGTTGGCAGTAACGGGTTGTCTTTTTGGGCGTTTCGCGATGGCTATCAGAATTTGCAGGAAGTTGAGACGAGTAATCAGCAGCGCTCCGCACTGGCACAAACGCGTGCCGTGCTGTTGCAGGCAAGCACTGCGCTGAACAAGGCAGGAACCTTAACCGCGCTGAGTTATCCGCCGGATGACATTAAAGCGCTGATGGCGACCGCGCGCGACAGCCTGAAACAGGCTGACGCACAGTTTAAAGCTTTTACGGCGCAGGCCGCCGACAGCGAGAAAGAGAAAGCGCTGAAGGCCGCCATGAAGACGAACTTTGAACAGTGGTACAGCGATCTGGACCATCAGGCGACGTGGCTTGAGAACAACCAGCTGTCGGACTTTATGACCGCGCCGGTTCAGGCCTCGCAGGCGGCGTTTGATGGCAGCTTTAACGCGTGGCAGCAGGATATTAACCAGTCTGTTCAGCGTGCCGGTGAACAGAGCCGTCAAAGCTATCACATGTCGGGCGTCATCTTTGCCGTGGTGGTGATTCTGGCAGGGCTGCTGACCGGCGCCGCACTGCTCTGGTCGCGCAGAATGATTGTCCAGCCGCTGGCGATTATCAGCAGCCACTTCGACAGTATTGCGAAAGGCGATCTGGCGCGTCCGGTAGCGGTGTTCGGCAGGAACGAAATTTCGGCGATCTTTGCCAGCCTGAAGGCGATGCAGGGATCGCTGCGGGAAACGGTGAGCGACGTGCGGCAGGGCAGTTATGCCATGCACACCGGGATCTCAGAGATTGCGGCGGGCAATAACGATCTCTCGTCCCGCACCGAGCAGCAGGCGGCTTCGCTGGCGCAGACGGCGGCCAGCATGGAGCAGCTGACCGCGACGGTAAGCCAGAACGCCGATAACGCGCGTCAGGCGTCTGACCTGTCAAAACAGGCGGCGATGACGGCGAAGAAAGGTGGAGACCAGGCGTCCCATGTCGCCAGCACCATGCAGGAGATTGCCACCAGTTCGCAGAAAATTGGTGACATCATCAGCGTGATTGACGGTATCGCGTTCCAGACCAACATTCTGGCGCTGAATGCCGCCGTGGAAGCGGCGCGCGCCGGGGAGCAGGGGCGAGGATTTGCGGTGGTGGCGGGGGAAGTGCGTAACCTGGCGAGCCGCAGCGCCAACGCGGCGAAAGAGATTAAGGTGCTGATCGAAGAGTCGGTCTCGCGCGTTCAGCATGGCTCAACGCTTGTGGATACGGCGGCGAAAACCATGCACGAGATCGTCACCTCCGTCACGCGGGTGAACGACATCATGGGCGAAATTGCCTCGGCGTCGGACGAACAGCGTCGCGGGATTGAGCAGGTTGCACAGGCCGTCAGCCAGATGGATCAGGTGACGCAACAGAACGCCTCGTTAGTTGAGGAAGCGGCAGCGGCAACCGATCAGCTGGCCAGCCAGGCAGATCGTCTGACCGGACTGGTCGCGGTGTTTAATGTGAAAGAGCACGTTGAAGCAGTAACAGAAGTCGGGCGGTCGCAGGCCGTGCCAGTTGTATCCTGAATGTAATTAAGAAGGCGCTATGACATCACCAATGCCCCCTGGGCAAACGTCATTATTGTTGCAGATGACACAGCGCCTCGCGCTGTCCGACGCGCATTTTCGTCGGATATGTCAGTTAATCTACCAGCGTGCGGGGATCGTGCTTGCGGATCATAAGCGCGACATGGTCTACAACCGTCTGGTGCGGCGCTTGCGTACGCTGGGGCTGGATGATTTTGGCCGCTATCTGAGCATGCTCGAGGCGAACCAGAACAGCGCAGAGTGGCAGGCTTTTATTAACTCGTTAACCACCAACCTGACGGCGTTTTTCCGTGAAGCCCACCACTTCCCGGTCCTGGCCGAGCACGCACGCCGTCGCACCGGGGAGTATCGCGTATGGAGTGCGGCCGCCTCGACGGGTGAAGAGCCGTATTCGCTGGCGATCACCCTGGCTGACACCCTGGGCATGACGCCCGGACGCTGGAAAGTCTACGCCAGCGATATCGATACCGAGGTGCTGGAGAAGGCGCGTAACGGCGTTTATCGCCAGGATGAACTGAAAACGCTGTCACCGCAGCAGCTGCAGCGTTATTTCATGCGCGGGACAGGCCCGCATGAAGGCCTGGTACGCGTACGCCAGGAGCTGGCGAACTGCGTTGAATTCGCGCCCGTAAACCTGCTGGATAAGCAGTACAACGTGCCGGGGCCGTTCGACGCTATCTTTTGCCGTAACGTCATGATCTATTTTGATAAAACGACGCAACAGGACATTCTGCGTCGGTTTGTTCCGTTGCTCAAGCCTGACGGTTTACTGTTTGCAGGGCACTCGGAAAACTTCAGCAACCTCGCGCGTGAGTTTAGCCTGCGTGGGCAAACGGTATATGCGCTGAGTAAGGAAAAAGCATGAGTAAAATCAGGGTGTTGTCTGTCGATGATTCAGCGCTGATGCGTCAGATCATGACTGAAATTATCAATAGCCACAGCGACATGGAGATGGTGGCAACCGCGCCCGATCCGCTGGTAGCGCGGGATTTAATTAAAAAATATAACCCCGACGTGCTAACGCTGGATGTCGAGATGCCGCGCATGGATGGCATAGATTTCCTCGAAAAATTAATGCGGCTTCGGCCCATGCCGGTGGTGATGGTCTCCTCCCTGACCGGAAAAGGCTCGGAAATCACCCTGCGCGCGCTGGAGCTGGGGGCGGTGGATTTTGTCACCAAACCGCAGCTCGGCATTCGCGAAGGGATGCTGGCCTACAGCGAAATGATCGCCGAGAAGATCCGCACCGCGTCTCGTGCGAAGCTTGCCGCCCACACGCCGATGGCCGCGCCTGCGACCCTGAAGGCCGGTCCCTTACTCAGCTCGGAAAAACTGCTGGTGATTGGCGCGTCAACCGGAGGAACAGAGGCAATTCGTCATGTACTCCAGCCATTGCCGCTTTCAAGTCCGGGTATTCTGATCACTCAGCATATGCCGCCAGGCTTTACCCGTTCGTTCGCCGAACGCCTGAACAAGCTATGCCAGATCAGCGTGAAAGAGGCGGAAGACGGCGAGCGCGTGCTCCCGGGACATGCCTACATCGCCCCGGGCGACAAGCATATGGAGCTGGCGCGCAGCGGCGCTAACTATCAAATCAAAATTCATGACGGACCGCCGGTCAACCGGCACCGTCCGTCGGTGGATGTGCTGTTTCATTCGGTGGCGAAACATGCGGGGCGCAACGCCGTTGGGGTGATCCTGACGGGGATGGGCAACGATGGTGCCGCCGGAATGCTTGCAATGCACCAGGCTGGCGCCTGGACGATTGCGCAGAATGAAGCAAGTTGTGTGGTGTTCGGCATGCCGCGCGAGGCCATCAATATGGGTGGCGTGAGCGAAGTGGTCGATCTTAGCCAGGTAAGCCAGCAGATGCTGGCGAAAATCAGTGCCGGACAGGCAATACGTATTTGACTCAGGAGTATTATTTTATGGCGGATAAAGAGCTTAAGTTTTTGGTTGTGGATGACTTTTCCACCATGCGTCGCATCGTGCGCAACCTGCTGAAAGAGCTGGGCTTCAACAACGTTGAAGAAGCAGAAGACGGCGTTGATGCGCTGAACAAACTGCAGGCTGGCGGGTTTGGTTTTGTTATCTCCGACTGGAACATGCCTAACATGGACGGTCTGGAACTGCTGAAAACCATTCGTGCCGATGCGGGAATGGCGTCTATGCCGGTTCTGATGGTCACTGCAGAAGCGAAAAAAGAGAACATCATTGCCGCTGCACAGGCGGGCGCAAGCGGCTATGTGGTGAAGCCATTCACCGCGGCAACCCTGGAAGAGAAGCTCGGTAAGATCTTCGAGAAACTCGGCATGTGAGGTGATGGAAATGTTGCAACCTGCTATGAAACCCGTTGAAGAACACTCGCCGAGCGATATCATCGTCCGCATCGGCAGCCTGACGCGCATGCTGCGTGACAGCCTGCGCGAGCTGGGTCTGGATCAGGCGATTGCCGAAGCCGCGGAAGCCATTCCTGATGCCCGCGATCGTCTGGACTATGTTGTGCAGATGACCGCTCAGGCCGCGGAACGTGCGCTGAACAGCGTTGAAGCGTCACAGCCGCACCAGGATGCGATGGAAAAGGGGGCGAAAGCGCTGAGCAAACGCTGGGACGAGTGGTTTGAGAACCCTATCGAGCTGGCGGATGCCCGTGAGCTGGTGACGGATACCCGTCAGTACCTGGGTGATGTGCCGGGTCACACCAGCTTCACCAACGCCCAGCTGCTGGACATCATGATGGCGCAGGATTTCCAGGACCTGACCGGTCAGGTGATCAAGCGCATGATGGATGTTATCCAGGAGATTGAACGTCAGCTGCTGATGGTTCTGCTGGAGAACATTCCGGAGCCGGCAGCCCGTCCAAAACGCGAGAATGAAAGCCTGCTCAATGGTCCTCAGCTCGACGCCAGCAAAGCGGGCGTTGTGGCAAGCCAGGATCAGGTCGACGACCTGTTGGACAGCCTCGGCTTCTGATGGTCCGTTCCGCCTCAGGAGGTTAACGCCACCTGAGGCGGTTTGCGACAAAATCACCGAAAAGAGCCCGAATAAACGGGCTTTTCCCGCCATTGGATTTCCGCTGCGCTGGCATGATACCCGTGACGTAATGGGCTGAGCATGCACTGTGGCAGAAGAGAACGACGACAAAACGGAAGCCCCCACACCCCACCGACTAGAAAAGGCGCGTGAGGAAGGGCAGATCCCCCGATCCCGAGAATTGACCTCCCTGCTGATCCTTATCGTAGGGGTGTGCATTATCTGGTGGGGCGGGGAGTCGCTCGCCCGCAAACTGGCGGGAATGTTGTCCACCGGCTTACGCTTTGACCACAGCATGGTCAACGATCCGAATCTGATCCTCAGCCAGATTATTCAGCTTATTAAAGGGGCCATGGTTGCGCTGCTGCCCCTGATTACCGGGGTTGTGCTGGTCGCACTGGTCTCGCCGGTGATGCTCGGCGGTCTGGTTTTTAGCGCCAAATCGCTGCAGCCGAAATTTTCCAAACTGAACCCGCTGCCGGGCATTGCGAAAATGTTCTCTGCCCAGACCGGGGCTGAGCTGCTCAAAGCCGTTCTCAAATCGGTGCTGATGGGCAGTTCCGCAGGGTTTTACCTCTGGTACCACTGGCCGGAAATGATGCGTCTTATCAGCGAATCACCGCTCACCGCGATGAGCAACGCGCTGAATCTGGTCGGGCTCTGCGCGCTGCTAGTGGTGCTCAGCATTATCCCGATGGTGGGTTTTGACGTGATCTTCCAGCTTTATACCCACTTCAAAAAACTGCGCATGTCACGGCAGGATATTCGTGACGAATATAAGCAGATGGAAGGTGACCCGCACGTGAAAGGGCGCATCCGCCAGATGCAGCGTGCCGCCGCCCGTCGCCGCATGATGGAAGATGTGCCGAAGGCCGACGTCATTGTTACTAACCCGACGCACTATTCCGTTGCGCTGCGCTATGACGAAAACAAAATGAGCGCGCCGAAAGTGGTGGCGAAAGGGGCGGGGCTGATTGCTCTGCGTATCCGGGAAATTGGCACCGAACACCGCGTGCCGATCCTGGAAGCTCCTCCGCTGGCGCGTGCCCTGTACCGCCATGCGGATATTGGACAACAGATCCCGGGACAGCTCTACGCCGCCGTGGCGGAAGTGCTGGCCTGGGTATGGCAGTTGAAGCGCTGGCGTCTGGCCGGCGGTCAACGGCCTGTGAAACCTGAGAACCTTCCGGTGCCTGCCGCGCTGGATTTTATGAACGAGAAGGACACTGATGGCTAATCTGGTGGCAATGTTGCGCCTGCCCGGCAACCTGAAATCGACCCAATGGCAGATCCTGGCCGGGCCGATTCTGATCCTGCTAATTCTGTCGATGATGGTACTGCCGCTCCCGGCGTTCATCCTCGACCTGCTTTTCACTTTCAATATTGCGCTGTCCATTATGGTGCTGCTGGTGGCGATGTTCACCCAGCGTACCCTGGAATTCGCCGCGTTCCCGACCATTCTGCTGTTTACCACCCTGCTGCGACTGGCGCTGAACGTGGCGTCCACGCGTATCATCCTGATGGAAGGTCACACCGGGGCGGCAGCGGCGGGTAAAGTGGTGGAAGCGTTCGGCCACTTCCTGGTGGGCGGCAATTTCGCTATCGGTATCGTGGTGTTCGTTATCCTCGTTATCATCAACTTTATGGTTATCACCAAAGGTGCAGGGCGTATCGCGGAAGTGGGCGCGCGTTTTGTGCTGGACGGGATGCCGGGCAAGCAGATGGCGATCGACGCCGACCTGAATGCCGGTCTTATCGCCGAAGATGAAGCCAAAAAACGCCGTTCGGAAGTAACGCAGGAAGCGGACTTCTACGGCTCCATGGACGGTGCGAGTAAGTTTGTGCGTGGTGACGCCATCGCAGGCATTCTGATCATGGTGATTAACGTGGTCGGCGGCCTGCTGGTGGGGGTACTGCAGCACGGGATGGACATGGGCCACGCGGCGGAAAGCTATACGCTGCTGACCATTGGTGACGGTCTGGTCGCGCAGATCCCGGCGCTGGTTATCTCCACGGCGGCGGGTGTCATCGTGACCCGCGTGAGTACCGATCAGGACGTTGGCGAGCAGATGGTGGGTCAGTTGTTCAGTAACCCGCGCGTCATGCTGCTTGCCGCGGCGGTTCTCGGGTTGCTCGGTCTGGTGCCGGGGATGCCAAACCTCGTCTTCCTGCTGTTTACGGCAGGGCTGCTGGGGCTAGCCTGGTGGATGCGCGGCCGTGAAACCAAACCGGCTGCGGAACCTGTTCCGGTAAAAATGCCGGAGAATACCCAGGCCGTTGAAGCGACCTGGAACGACGTTCAGCTGGAAGATTCCCTGGGAATGGAAGTGGGCTATCGCCTGATCCCGATGGTCGATTTCCAGCAGGACGGCGAGCTGCTTGGCCGTATCCGCAGCATCCGTAAAAAATTCGCGCAGGATATGGGCTTCCTGCCGCCGGTGGTACACATCCGCGACAATATGGACCTGCCGCCCGCGCGCTATCGCATTCTGATGAAAGGCGTTGAAATTGGCAGCGGTGATGCCTATCCAGGCCGCTGGCTGGCGATTAACCCCGGTACCGCCGCAGGCACGCTGCCGGGCGAGCAAACCATCGACCCGGCCTTTGGTCTGGCCGCGATCTGGATTGAAAGTGCCCTGAAAGAGCAGGCGCAGATCCAGGGGTATACGGTTGTTGAAGCCAGTACCGTGGTGGCGACCCACCTTAATCACCTGATTGGGCAATTCTCGGCAGAGCTGTTTGGCCGTCAGGAAGCGCAGCAGCTGCTGGACCGCGTCACGCAGGAGATGCCGAAGCTGACGGAAGATCTGGTCCCGGGCGTGGTGACGCTGACGACGCTGCACAAGGTGCTGCAAAACCTGCTCGAAGAAAAGGTACCGATCCGCGATATGCGCACCATTCTGGAAACGCTGGCAGAGCATGCGCCAATCCAGAGCGATCCGCACGAGCTGACGGCGGTGGTGCGCGTGGCGCTGGGGCGTGCGATCACCCAGCAGTGGTTCCCGGGAACTGGAGAAGTGCAGGTTATTGGCCTCGATACGCCGCTTGAACGCCTGCTGCTTCAGGCCCTGCAGGGCGGGGGCGGGCTGGAGCCGGGCCTGGCGGACCGTCTGCTGGCGCAAACCCAGGAGGCGCTGGCGCGTCAGGAGATGCTGGGCGCGCCGCCGGTGCTGCTGGTGAACCATGCGCTGCGTCCGCTGCTGTCTCGCTTCCTGCGTCGCAGCCTGAATCAGCTGGTCGTACTCTCGAATCTGGAGCTGTCGGACAACCGTCATATCCGCATGACCGCGACGATTGGAGGAAAATAATGCGTAAATGGCTTTGGATTTTACTCTTCCCGCTGGTGGCACAGGCTGGCGGGGAGGGAACCTGGCAGGCAAGCAGCATGGGGGTGACCCTCAGCAACCGGGGCGTCGCCATGTCCTCTAATCCGCTTTCGCCTTCTGAAGGCGTTTCCGGTCAGATGGGCCTTGTGGTCTGGAACTACCGGCTGATTGGCCCTACGCCAGCCGGACTGCGGGTACGTCTCTGTTCTCAGACGCGCTGCACGGAAATCGACGGCGAAAATGGTACGACGCAGGCGTTCAACGGCGTACCGGCCATTGAGCCTTTGCGTTTCATCTGGGAAGTGCCGGGCGGGGGACGTTTGATCCCGGCGCTGAAGGTGCAGAGTAATTCTGTCATCGTGAACTACCGCTGACGGTTGCGTGAGCAGGACTGCAAAAAATAAAACCCGGCGCTTGCCGGGTTTTTTGTATTACATACGTTCTACGGTTTCGATACCCAGGGTATCCAGACCCAGCTTCAGGGTCTTCGCCGTGAGCTGCGCCAGCTTCAGGCGGCTGTTGCGGACCGATTCGTTTTCCGCAGACAGAATAGGGCAGTGCTCGTAGAAGCCGGAGAACAGACCCGCCAGATCGTACAGGTAAGCACACATCACGTGCGGCGTGCCGTCACGCGCGACCACAGTCAGCGTCTCTTCGAACTGCAGCAGACGTGCCGCCAGCTGCGCTTCACGATCTTCCGTGATGGTCACGGCAGCATTTGCCAGCACGCTTTCGTCGATATTAGCTTTACGGAATACCGACAGCACGCGGGTGTAAGCGTACTGCATGTATGGCGCCGTGTTGCCTTCAAACGCCAGCATGTTATCCCAGTCGAAGATATAGTCGGTGGTACGGTTCTTGGAAAGATCCGCGTATTTCACCGCACCGATACCCACGGCGTTGGCCAGTTTTTCCAGTTCGTCAGCAGGCATGTCCGGATTCTTCTCGGCCACCAGACGGCGGGCGCGTTCAAGCGCTTCGTCCAGCAGGTCAGAAAGCTTCACGGTACCGCCCGCACGGGTTTTGAACGGCTTGCCGTCTTTACCCAGCATCATGCCGAACATGTGGTGTTCCAGCGGAACGCAATCCGGCACGTAACCGGCTTTACGCACGATGGTCCACGCCTGCATCAGGTGCTGGTGCTGACGGGAGTCGATGTAGTACAGCACGCGGTCGGCATGCAGCGTTTCGTAACGGTATTTTGCGCAGGCGATGTCGGTTGTGGTGTAGAGATAGCCGCCATCCTTTTTCTGGATGATCACGCCCATCGGTTCACCTTCCTTGTTTTTATACTCATCAAGGAACACAACCGTTGCGCCTTCGCTTTCAACCGCCAGATTTTTCGCTTTCAGGTCCGCCACAATGCCGGGCAGCATTGGGTTATACAGACTTTCACCCATCACGTCGTCACGGGTCAGGGTGACGTTCAGGCGGTTATAGGTAAGCTGGTTCTGAGACATGGTGATGTCAACCAGCTTGCGCCACATCTCGAGGAAGTATTGATCGCCGCCCTGCAGTTTTACCACGTAGCTGCGCGCGCGCTCGGCAAAGGCTTCGTCTTCGTCGTAGTGTTTTTTGGCTTCGCGATAAAACCCTTCCAGGTCCGCCAGCGCCATTTCACCCGCGTTTTCCTGCTGCTGTTTTTCCAGGTAAGCAATCAGCATGCCGAACTGGGTACCCCAGTCGCCCACGTGGTTCGCGCGGATCACCTTGTGACCGAGGAACTCGAGCGTGCGCACTGCGGCATCACCGATGATGGTGGAGCGCAGGTGGCCAACGTGCATCTCTTTCGCCACGTTCGGCGCAGAATAGTCGATCACGACGGTCTGCGCTTCCGGCTGGGACACACCCAGACGATCGGATTTCAGCGCCGCGTCAACGTGGCGGGCCAGGAACGCAGGTTCCAGGAAGATATTGATAAAGCCCGGGCCGGCAATTTCGGTTTTGCTGGCAATGCCGGTGAGATCCAGATGCGTCAGTACCTGCTCAGCGAGCTGTCGCGGCGGCATGCCCAGTTTTTTAGCCACTGCCATCACGCCATTAGCCTGATAGTCGCCAAACTGTACTTTTGCTGACTGACGAACCTGCGGTTCGCAATCCGCAGGTGCACCTGCGGCAATCAGTGCCTGACTGACTTTTTCGGAGAGAAGAGCCTGAATATTCACCTGGATACCTTACGTTTTTGATGCGGGCTTACAACCGCCCGCGCCAGTTAAAGAATTTAGGGCGGGAGTATACTGCAAATGCCTTCTGTCGTCAGCATCGCGGGGCCTGAAGATTGCTCAGAATCCAGGCAGTGAAGGTGTGCATAAACATGCAGTCATAAAAAGCCGGATTCAGCGGTTGGTCAAAACAGGGCAACAGAGTAAATTAGCGGCTTTGCGACACGAAAAGAGAGTGAATTATGGCGAACTGGCAATCCATTGACGAACTGCATGATATTTCCGCAGATTTACCGCGCTTCACCCAGGCGTTCACAGAACTTGCCACCCGTCTGGGTCTGGATATCGCACCGCTTGAGGCCGATCACATCTCTTTGCGCTGTCATCAGAATGCCACCGCAGAGCGCTGGCGTCGCGGTTTCGAACAGTGCGGCGTGTTGCTCTCTGAGAACATCATCAATGGTCGCCCCATTTGCCTGTTTAAACTGCATGAACCGGTGAACGTGGCGCACTGGCAATTCACCGTGATTGAACTGCCGTGGCCGGGTGAGAAGCGTTATCCGCACGAAGGCTGGGAGCATATCGAAATTGTCCTGCCGGGTGAGCCGGAGACGTTGAACGCGCGCGCGCTGGCCCTGCTTTCTGACGACGGCTTAAGCAAGCCGGGGATTTTTGTGAAGACCAGTTCTCCCAAAGGCGAGCGCGAGCGGTTACCTAACCCGACGCTGGCCGTCACGGACGGACAGGTCACGGTGAAGTTTCATCCGTGGACCATTGAGCAGATCGTTGCCAGCGAAGCGTAAGAGATGTGAGTTCACGCCGCGACTGAAAATGGACGGCGTGGCATGATGATTCGTTTAGTGGGATTTCAGGAGGATTAAATGGCGCTGCTGGAGATTTGTTGTTACAGCGTGGAGTGTGCTGTGACCGCACAAAAACACGGGGCTGACCGTATTGAACTGTGCGCGGCACCCAAAGAGGGCGGGCTGACGCCGTCCTTCGGCGTGTTAAAGTCTGCCCGTCAGGCCGTCACCATTCCCGTTCACCCGATTATTCGCCCACGCGGCGGTGATTTTTGTTACACGGCGGGCGAGTTCAGTGCCATGCTTGAAGACATCGCCCTCGTGCGCGACCTGGGGTTCCCCGGGCTGGTCACCGGTCTGCTGGATGAAGACGGCAATATCGATCTCCCGCGCATGCGTCAGGTGATGAGCGCCGCACAGGGGCTGGCCGTCACTTTTCATCGTGCATTTGATATGTGTAAAGATCCGCTTCAGGCCTTTGAAACGCTTGGAGAACTTGGCGTGGCGCGCATTCTGACATCGGGTCAACAGGCGTCAGCTGAAAAAGGACTGCAATTAATTACGGAACTAAAAGCACATTCCGGTGTTCCAATAATAATGGCGGGTGCGGGAGTCCGCGCCAGCAATCTGGAACGGTTTTTAAACGCTGGGGTAGAAGAGCTGCACAGCTCCGCGGGTAAATGGATACCTTCGCCCATGCGTTATCGCAATACAGGGTTGTCAATGTCGACGGATGCTGAAGCAGATGAGTATTCACGCTACGGCGTAGAGGGAGAGTCGGTTGCGGAAATGAAGTCGCTGATTGAGCGCCATCACGTGTAGCAACGTACCGATTTTTACCGCGCATCATGTCGCCCAATATGATGCTTGCTTGTACCAGGCCCCTGCAATTTCAACAGGGGCCTTTTTTTCTCCTGCGCCAGGTGGCGCTTCGCTTACCGGACCTGGAAAATCGGGAGTAGGCCGGGTAAGGCGCAGCCGCCACCCGGCTAACAGGCTACGGCTTGGTCGCAATCAACACCGCACGCATCGGCGCCGGATAGCCTTCAATGGTTTTGCTGTGGTCGGCCGGGTCGAGGAACTGCTCCAGCGATTCGGTTATCATCCAGTCGGTGCGGCGCTGCTCTTCGAGAGAGGTCACGCTGACATCGGCGATCCGCACATCCACAAACCCGCACTTCTCCAGCCAGTTCTTCAGCGCCAGCGCGGAAGGAATAAAGTAAACGTTGCGCATCTGCGCGTAGCGATCGCCCGGTACCAGAACAGCATGTTCATCGCCTTCAATCACCAGCGTTTCCAGCACCAGCTCGCCGCCGCTGATCAACTGATCCTTCAGTTGCCACAGGTGCTCCAGCGGAGAACGACGGTGATACAGCACGCCCATGGAGAACACGGTATCAAACGCTTTCAGGGCAGGGAGCTGTTCAATGCCCAGCGGCAGCAGGTGCGCGCGCTGGTCGTTACCCAGCAGCTTACGTACCGCTTCAAACTGGCACAGGAACAGCTGCATCGGGTCAATACCGACCGCCAGGTGCGCGCCCGCGCCAATCATGCGCCACATGTGGTAACCGCTGCCGCAGCCCACGTCCAGAATGGTACGTCCGGTCAGGTCGGAAAGGTGCGGCAGAACGCGATCCCATTTCCAGTCCGAGCGCCATTCGGTATTGATGTTCACCCCGTACAGCGAGAACGGGCCTTTGCGCCACGGCATCAGATTGCGCATCAGCGTTTCGATGCGGTTGATCTGCCCGGCCGGAAGCGGCTCTTCGCTTTCGGCGGTTACGCTGTGCAGAAGATCCAGACGATGCGGGGTCAGCTCGGGCAGAAACTCCACCGCGTTTGACCACTGCTTTAACAGGCCGTGCTGCTGATCGCGCTGCCAGGCGGCAATCTGCGCGGGCAAGGTTTCCAGCCAGTGGGAGAGTTGGTTTTTGGCAATCAGCTGATAGAAGTTACTGAATTCGATCATGCCGGTTTCCCCGCTTTCAGCGCCACCAGCGAACCAAAGTTAAAGCACTGGAACCACAGTTCGCTGTGCTCAAACCCGGCTTTGCTCAGACGCGCTTTGTGGGTTTCTACGGAATCCGTCAGCATCACGTTTTCGAGCATGCTGCGCTTCTGGCTGATCTCCAGCTCGCTGTAGCCGTTCGCCCGTTTGAAATCGTGGTGCATGTTGAACAGCAGCTCGCCAACTTCGGCATCTTCGAAGCTGAATTTCTCCGAGAGCACCAGCGCGCCGCCGGGATTCAGCCCCTGATAAATTTTGTCCAGCAGCAGCTGGCGGTCTTCCGGCACCAGGAACTGAAGGGTGAAATTCAGCACCACCATCGAGGCGTTATTGATTTCAATCTCGCGGATATCACCTTCCACCACGTCCACCGGAACAGGGGCTTTGTACGCGTCAATATGGCGACGGCAGCGCTCAACCATGGCCGGGGAGTTATCGACGGCAATGATTCGGCAGCCTTCCTGGTGAATATTACGACGAACCGACAGCGTTGCCGCGCCGAGCGAGCAGCCCAGGTCATAGACCTGCGTGCCGGGTTGAACGAAGCGCTCAGCCAGCATGCCGATCATAGAGATAATATTGGAATAACCGGGAACAGAGCGCTGGATCATATCCGGGAAGACTTCAGCTACCCGTTCATCGAAGGTCCAGTCGCCCAGGCTGGCGATAGGCGCGGAAAAAAGCGTGTCGCGATCTGACATAACGTAAAAATCCGGGAAAAATAAAGTGGCGTATTGTGCGCTAATGGAGGGAGAAAACCAACTCCCACGGCATATACCACAGGTTAGCCAGCACCATCAGCAAAAGCGAACACCAGGTCGCACTCATGCCGGAGCGACGCCAGCGGATTAAGCGGTGGTGAAAGCCGTAATAATGCATCAGGCGGCCAGCAATAAGAAGCAGGCCACAGATATGCACCATCCAGGTTTCTGCGCCATTCATCTCCATAAAAAGCAGCAGGATTAAGGCTGCGGGAATGTATTCGACCGCGTTGCCATGAATGCGGATAGCGCTTTGTAGCTCTGAAAATCCGCCGTCACCGTAGGAGACACGGTACAGCGTTCTGAGGCGCACAACATCAAATGAAAACTTAATCAGCAGTAATGCACCTAACACCGCATACAGCGCGCTGACCATACAAACTCCCTGTTTTTTGGCAGATGGCACTTCACTATGATAGGGGGTGATATCAGAAAAGAGAAGATTGTTGTGGGATGCCAGGGGCGCTGCCCACGGACGGCACCGCAGCCTGCAAGGCCTGCCACAGAGCATCGACCAGTTCGGGGGCCTGGGCAATATCCGGCGTGTGCAAAAAGAGATACGGCGTGGTGGTGTGTTCCCACGAGGCCAGTTTTTCCAGCCAGACGGCGAACATCGCCTGGTTTTGCTGCATGTTATCGCTGCCGATAAACCTGACCATCGGGTTCTGCGCAGTCACGATGGCGTGGACCGGCACTTTCGGTTTTTTACGCTGCGCCTCAATGATGGCCTCACTGTGCGGTATCGCGCTGTGCACCGGACGGCTGTCGAGGATCACCCGGTTGATGGAACGCTCTAGAAGGCCGCGGTTGAGCGCTTTTTCTGCTTCGCCCTTCGCAAAGAAGTCCTTGTGTCGGACCTCCACCCCATAGGTAAACTCCCGGGGCAGGGCGTCCAGAAACGTCCACAGTGCGGGCAGGTCGCGCGGGCCAAAGGCGGCCGGAAGCTGCAGCCAGTACTGGCCGATGCGGTTTGCCAGAGGCGCCATCCGGGCAAAGAATTCGTCGGTCAACTCACCGCAGTTTCGCAGTGCGGCCTGGTGAGAAATGGTCGCCGGAAACTTAAAACAGAAACGGAAATCGTCGGTTGTTTGCTCCCGCCAGCGTGCAACAATCTCGGCTTTGGGGAGCGCATACAGGGTGGTGTTGCCCTCGACACAGTTGAAGTGTCGGGCATACTCTTCAAGGCTGGTGATGCCAAGGCGCACCCATTTCGGGTGTGACCACTGGGGCAGGCCCACATACATCATAGTGCGCGAAGGATCTCATCCGTGCTGCGCACGCGACCGATGCGCGGGAAGATGTGCGTCATGCTGCCCTGATGCTGTTCCGCGGAGGCCGCGCTGCAGGCATCTTCGGCGATCACCAGATTAAAGCCGAGCTCCCACGCGTTGCGGGCAGTCGACTCCACGCCGATATTGGTGGAAATGCCGCACAGGATGAGGGTGTCAATGCCGCGACGGCGGAGCTGCAGCTCGAGATCGGTACCGTAGAAGGCACCCCACTGGCGTTTGGTCACTTCAATATCGCTGTCGCGTTTGCCGAGTGAGACCGGGTACGTCCACCAGTTTTCCGGCAGGGCTCGCGCGGGTGCCTGCACATCAACGGGCTGTTTTAACGCTTCGGCGTAATCCGCGGACCAGCCGACGCGCACCATGACCACCTGCGCACCGCTGGCACGGCATTTCTCCGCCAGGCGAGCGGCGCGGCTGACCACATCATCTGCGGTATGCGGGCCACCGGCAAAAGGCAAAATGCCTTCCTGTAAATCAATCACTACAAGCGCGGTTTTTTTGGCATCAAGGGTTAACATCGTTACTCCCGTTAAATTAATCACTTCTGGACACCATACGACGTGATGGCCTGTTATTGGTCGCATAATTTTGTTAATTTTTGTGAGAATGCGCAATAAGAGTGCAGCAAACGACCGCCTGGCCGTGGTTCGCTCTTATCGTCCGGCGGAATTTCCAGTATAATAGCCGCCTTTTTTCATCCAGTTGTGACATACAGAAAGCTGCGACATAGTAGCCTGCATACCAGGCGACATTTAGCCTGCGGCTAATTAAGGGATATCTCATGCGTACAGAATATTGCGGGCAGCTGCGTCAGTCCCACGTCGGACAGCAGGTCACCCTGTGTGGTTGGGTCAATCGTCGTCGTGATCTTGGTAGCCTTATCTTCATCGATATGCGCGACCGCGAAGGTATCGTTCAGGTGTTCTTCGACCCGGATCGCGCAGATGCGTTGAAGCTGGCCTCTGAGCTGCGTAATGAGTTCTGCATTCAGGTTACTGGCACCGTGCGGGCGCGTGACGAGAAAAACGTCAACGCCGACATGGCGACGGGCGCCATTGAAGTGCTGGCGTCCGATCTGACGATCATCAACCGTGCTGAAGCGCTGCCGCTGGACTCCAACCACGTCAACACTGAAGAAGCGCGTCTGAAATACCGCTACCTGGATCTGCGTCGCCCGGAAATGGCTCAGCGCCTGAAAACTCGTGCGAAAATCACCAGCCTGGTGCGTCGCTTTATGGATGATCACGGTTTCCTCGATATCGAAACCCCGATGCTGACCAAAGCCACGCCGGAAGGCGCGCGCGACTACCTGGTCCCATCCCGCGTTCATAAAGGTAAATTCTACGCGCTGCCGCAGTCTCCGCAGCTGTTCAAACAGCTGCTGATGATGTCCGGCTTCGATCGCTACTATCAGATCGTTAAATGCTTCCGCGACGAAGACCTTCGCGCTGACCGCCAGCCAGAATTTACCCAGATCGACGTGGAAACCTCCTTCATGACCGCCGAGCAGGTGCGTGAAGTGATGGAAGCCCTGGTGCGTAGCCTGTGGAACGACGTGAAGGGCGTTGAGCTGGGCGATTTCCCAATTATGACCTTCGCTGAAGCCGAGCGTCGCTACGGATCCGACAAACCTGACCTGCGTAACCCGATGGAGCTGGTGGACGTTGCAGACCTGGTGAAAGGCGTTGAGTTTGCCGTCTTCGCTGGCCCGGCTAACGATCCTAAAGGCCGCGTGGCGGCCCTGCGCGTGCCGGGCGGTGCAGCACTGAGCCGCAAGCAGATCGACGACTACGGCAACTTCATCAAGATCTACGGCGCGAAAGGTCTGGCCTATATTAAGGTGACCGAGCGTGCGAAAGGTCTGGAAGGTATCACCAGCCCGGTAGCGAAGTTCCTGAACGCGGACATCGTGGAAGCGATCCTTGAGCGCACCGGCGCGCAGGACGGCGACATGATCTTCTTCGGCGCAGACAATAAGAAAGTCGTGGCGGATGCGATGGGCGCGCTGCGTCTGAAGCTCGGCAAAGACCTGAGTCTGACCGACGAAAACAAATGGGCGCCGCTGTGGGTTATCGACTTCCCAATGTTTGAAGACGACGGTGAAGGCGGCCTGACGGCGATGCACCACCCGTTCACCTCGCCAAAAGACATGACGGCAGCAGAGCTGAAAGCGGCGCCGGAAGACGCGGTCGCGAACGCTTATGACATGGTTATCAATGGCTACGAAGTGGGCGGCGGTTCCGTGCGTATTCACAGCGGTGAAATGCAGCAGACCGTGTTCGGCATCCTGGGCATCAACGAGCAGGAGCAGCGCGAGAAGTTTGGCTTCCTGCTGGACGCGCTGAAATACGGTACGCCTCCGCACGCAGGTCTGGCCTTCGGTCTTGACCGACTGACCATGCTGCTGACCGGCACCGATAACATTCGTGATGTTATTGCCTTCCCGAAAACCACTGCCGCAGCGTGTCTGATGACCGAAGCGCCAAGCTTTGCTAACCCAGCCTCTCTGGCTGAGCTGGGCATTGAAGTGGTGAAGAAGGAAGAGAAAAACTGATATGGAATATAAGCTTCCCGTTTCGGTTCTGGTGGTCATTTATGCAGAAGACACGAAGCGGGTGCTGATGTTGCAGCGGCGCGATGACCCTGATTTCTGGCAGTCGGTAACCGGCAGTCTGGAAGAGGGAGAAACCGCGCCGCAGGCCGCCGCGCGTGAAGTAAAGGAAGAGGTCGCCATTGACGTTGCCCGCGAGCAACTGACCCTGAAGGACTGTCAGCGCACGGTGGAGTTTGAAATTTTTAGCCATTTACGTCATCGCTACGCGCCGGGTACCAGGCGCAACACGGAGTCGTGGTTCTGTCTCGCGCTCCCCCATGAACGGGAGATCGTGTTTACCGAACACCTGACCTACCGCTGGGTGAATGCGGCGGAGGCCGCCGCACTGACCAAGTCGTGGAGCAACCGGCAGGCGATTGAAGAATTTGTAATTAACGCTGCCTGAAAAGGCGCGCTCTTTGAGGATATTTTTATGGCAGGTCATAGTAAGTGGGCCAACACCAAACACCGCAAAGCGGCACAGGATGCCAAGCGCGGTAAGATCTTTACCAAAATCATTCGCGAGCTGGTGACGGCAGCGCGTCTGGGCGGCGGTGACCCGGCTTCTAACCCGCGTCTGCGCGCGGCGGTTGATAAAGCGCTGTCCAACAACATGACGCGTGACACCCTGAACCGTGCTATCGCACGTGGCGTGGGCGGCGATGAAGACGCGAACATGGAAACCATCATTTATGAAGGTTACGGCCCTGGCGGTACGGCGGTGATGGTTGAGTGCCTGTCCGACAACCGTAACCGTACCGTTGCGGAAGTGCGCCACGCATTCACCAAAACCGGTGGCAACCTGGGCACTGACGGTTCCGTTGCATACCTGTTCAGCAAAAAAGGCGTCATCTCTTTCGAGAAAGGCGACGAAGATGCGATCATGGAAGCGGCGCTGGAAGCCGGTGCGGAAGACGTGGTGACCTTTGACGACGGTGCTATCGACGTTTACACCGCGTGGGAAGAGATGGGTGCCGTGCGCGACGCGCTGGAAGCGGCTGGCCTGAAAGCGGACAACGCTGAAGTCTCCATGATTCCGTCCACCAAAGCGGACATGGATGCGGAAACTGCACCAAAACTGCTGCGTCTGATCGACATGCTCGAAGACTGCGACGACGTACAGGAAGTGTACCACAACGGTGAAATCTCTGATGAGGTTGCAGCGACTCTCTGATGAGAGCGTGTAGATCCGTTACAGGAGACGCGTGATGTCGATTATTCTCGGGATTGACCCAGGCTCACGCGTCACCGGGTATGGCGTTATCCGTCAGGTGGGACGCCAGTTAACCTACCTCGGCAGCGGCTGCATTCGCACCAAAGTGGACGATCTGCCGTCGCGCCTGAAGCTCATTTATGCGGGCGTGTCGGAGATCATCACCCAGTTTCAGCCGGACTATTTCGCCATCGAGCAGGTCTTTATGGCGAAAAACGCCGATTCGGCGCTAAAGCTCGGTCAGGCGCGCGGAGTGGCCATCGTGGCTGCGGTAAACCAGGATTTGCCGGTATTTGAATACGCGGCACGTCAGGTCAAGCAGACGGTGGTGGGCATCGGTAGCGCGGAGAAAAGTCAGGTGCAGCACATGGTGCGTACCCTGCTGAAGCTCCCTGCAAACCCGCAGGCTGACGCCGCGGATGCGCTGGCGATTGCGATTACCCACTGTCACGTCAGCCAGAACGCGATGCAGATGAGCGAGTCGCGGCTCAATCTGGCGCGAGGCAGGTTACGATAATGACAAATCAGGCTGGATGTTTATCCAGCCTTTTTTTATTATGTCGGTAGTTAATTTCTTCCAGAACGCAGGAGCGTCACGTGATAGGCAGACTCAGAGGCATCATCATTGAAAAACAACCCCCGTTAGTGCTGCTGGAAGTGGGGGGCGTGGGCTATGAAGTCCATATGCCGATGACCTGCTTCTACGAGCTGCCGGACGCGGGCAAAGAGGCGATTGTCTTTACACAGTTTGTGGTGCGTGAAGATGCCCAGCTGCTGTACGGCTTCAATAACAAGCAGGAGCGGACCCTGTTCCGCGAGCTGATTAAAACCAATGGCGTCGGCCCGAAGCTGGCGCTGGCGATTTTATCCGGCATGTCAGCGCCACAGTTTGTGAATGCCGTTGAGCGCGAAGATCCTGCTGCGCTGATTAAGCTTCCGGGCATCGGCAAGAAAACGGCAGAGCGCCTGATTGTCGAGATGAAAGACCGCTTTAAAGGTCTGCATGGCGATCTGTTCACGCCGGCTGCCGATTTGGTACTGACCTCGCCAGGCGGCCCCGCCACGGATGATGATGCCGAGCAGGAAGCGGTTGCCGCGCTGGTGGCGCTGGGCTATAAACCTCAGGAGGCCAGCCGTATGGTGAGCAAAATTGCCAAACCGGACGCCAGCAGTGAAACCCTGATTCGCGAAGCGCTGCGCGCTGCATTGTGAGGTAAAGGATGATTGAAGCAGACCGCCTGGTATCGGCAGGCACTATTCAGGCAGATGACGTGGTGGATCGCGCGATCCGCCCAAAACTGCTTGATGAGTATATCGGCCAGCCGCAGGTTCGTTCCCAGATGGAGATTTTCATCCAGGCGGCAAAGCTGCGCGGCGATGCGCTCGATCACCTGCTGATTTTTGGCCCTCCGGGTTTGGGGAAAACCACGCTGGCGAATATCGTCGCCAATGAAATGGGCGTCAACCTGCGCACTACCTCCGGCCCGGTGCTGGAGAAGGCGGGCGATCTCGCTGCGATGCTGACCAACCTCGAACCGCATGACGTGCTGTTTATCGATGAGATCCACCGCCTGTCGCCGGTGGTGGAGGAAGTGCTCTATCCGGCGATGGAAGATTACCAGCTGGATATCATGATCGGCGAAGGCCCGGCCGCGCGCTCCATCAAAATCGATCTGCCGCCGTTTACCCTGATTGGTGCAACGACCCGCGCCGGGTCGTTGACCTCTCCACTGCGCGACCGTTTCGGTATCGTGCAGCGTCTTGAGTTTTACCAGGTAGCGGACCTCCAGCATATCGTTGGCCGTAGCGCCCGCTATATGGGGCTGGAAATGAGCGAAGAGGGCGCGTTTGAAGTGGCGAAGCGTTCCCGCGGTACGCCGCGTATCGCTAACCGCCTGCTGCGCCGCGTACGTGACTTTGCCGAAGTGAAGCACGATGGCTCGATTTCCGCCGAGATCGCCGCGCAGGCGCTGGATATGCTGAACGTCGATGCCGAAGGCTTTGACTATATGGACCGTAAACTGCTGCTGGCGGTGCTGGATAAGTTCTTTGGCGGCCCGGTTGGGCTGGATAACCTGGCGGCGGCAATCGGGGAAGAGCGCGAAACCATCGAGGACGTGCTTGAACCGTATCTGATCCAGCAGGGCTTCCTGCAGCGCACCCCGCGTGGACGTATGGCGACGGTGCGGGCGTGGAATCATTTTGGCATTACGCCACCGGCAATGCCGTAATGCATTGTTCCCTCTCCCTGTGGGAGAGGGCCAGGGTGAGGGCATCAGCGCCCTCGATGTTAATTTGCGGTCTTCTTCATCATACTGAAGATAAACAGCACCGCTGCACTCAACACCACAGACGGCCCCGCAGGCGTGTCATAGAACGCCGAGAAGGTGAGTCCACCCGTTACCGCAATCATTCCGACAATCACGGCCACACCGGCCATCTGCTCCGGCGTACGGGCAAAACGACGCGCCGTAGCCGCAGGGATGATCAGCAGCGACGTAATAATCAGCGCGCCGACAAACTTCATCGCCACGCCAATGGTTAACGCCGTTACCAGCATCAGCAGCAGCTTAACGCGCTGCAGCTTCACACCGTCGACAAAGGCCAGGTCCGGGCTGACGGTCATGGCCAGCAGGTTACGCCACTGCCAGAGCAGAATAGCGAGCATCACCACCACGCCAATGGCGATAGCGATGAGATCCTCAGGCGTCACGGCCAGCAGGTCACCGAAGAGGTAGGCCATCAGATCCACGCGGATGTTCGACATCAGGCTGACCACCACCAGGCCCAGTGACAGGGCACTGTGCGCCATAATGCCAAGCAGCGTATCAATTGCGAGGTGAGGGCGCTTCTCCAGCCAGACCAGACCGGCGGCCAGCAACAGCGTGACGACGATCACCGCGTAAAACGGGTTCACATTAAGCAACAGACCAAAGGCAACACCCAGCAGGGACGCGTGCGCCAGAGTATCGCCAAAATAGGACATTCTGCGCCAGACGACAAACGAGCCGAGCGGACCCGCGGCGCAGGCAAGCATAATCCCGGCCAGCCAGCCGGGCAGTAACAGTTCAATCATGAGTGTCCATTTCCCCGACGCAGTACGATTCGTCCCTGTAAATCATGGCGATGATTATGATGATGGCGATAGATGCCCAGCTGTTCAGCGCCGCGAGGGCCGAACATGGAGATAAATTCCGGGTGCATGGAGACCACTTCTGGCGTGCCGGAGCAGCAGATATGGTGGTTAAGACACAGCACTTCGTCAGTCTTTGCCATCACCAGATGCAGGTCGTGGGATACCATCAGCACCGCGCAGTCCAGTTCCTGACGCAGTTGGTCAATAAGATCGTATAGCGCGACCTGGCCGTTGACGTCGACCCCCTGTGTTGGCTCATCCAGCACCAGCAGCTGCGGGCTGCTCAGCAGCGCACGGGCAAGTAAGACTCGCTGAGTTTCACCGCCGGACAGTTTTTGCAGCGGCGCATCGACAAGATGGCCCGCCTGCACGCGTTTCAGTGCCGGGAGAATATCGGCTTTACGCGTGCCGGGGCGCAGACGCAGGAAGCGGCTGACCGTCAGCGGCAGCGTGGCGTCGAGATGAAGTTTTTGCGGCACATAACCGATACGCAATTTTTCCTCGCGCTTGATCACGCCTTCATCGGGTGCGACCAGACCCAGCACCACGCGCACCAGGGTGGATTTGCCTGCGCCATTGGGGCCGAGCAGCGTCAGAATTTTGCCGGGCTTCAGATCGAGCGACACGTCAGAGAGGACGCGGCGCTGGCCAAATGAGACCGAAATATTTTCAAGGGAAACCAATGTCGTCATGTCATTTTAAGCTTGAAGAAGTCAACGAATGTTATAATATCACATTACACGCATTCACTACGATGATTAGTCGCATTATGTTACATAAAAATACGCTTCTTTTCGCAGCATTATCCGCTGCCCTTTGGGGTACAACCGCACAAGATGTTAACGCTGCGGTTGTCGCTTCGCTTAAACCACTCGGATTCATCGCGTCGGCCATTGCAGACGGGGTCACGGAAACCCAGGTTCTGCTCCCTGATGGTGCATCCGAGCATGACTATTCCCTGCGCCCGTCAGATGTAAAACGCTTACAAAACGCGGACTTAGTCGTCTGGATTGGCCCGGAAATGGAAGCGTTCATGCAGAAGTCAGCAAAACAGGTTGCCGGCGAAAAGCAGGTCGCGATTGCAGACCTCCCCGGCGTGAAACCGCTGCTCATGAAAGGGGCGGATGACGACGGTGACGAACATGACCATCACGCTGCAGAGGGTGAAAAAGGTGATGGAGATCACCATCACGGCGAGTACAACATGCATCTTTGGTTATCCCCAGAGATAGCGCGGCTTTCAGCGGTTGCAATCCATGACAAATTAGTGGAACTTATGCCGCAAAGTCGAGCCAAACTAGACGCCAACCTGAAGGATTTTGAGGCACAATTAGCCGCAACCGATAAGCAGGTAGGTAATGAGCTCGCACCGTTGAAAGGTAAAGGGTATTTCGTTTTTCATGACGCCTATGGCTATTACGAAAAACACTACGGTTTGACCCCGCTGGGTCATTTTACCGTCAACCCTGAAATTCAGCCTGGTGCGCAGCGTTTACATGAAATCAGAACACAGCTGGTTGAGCAAAAAGCGACATGCGTTTTTGCTGAGCCACAGTTCAGGCCAGCGGTCGTAGAAGCCGTGGCCAGGGGAACATCCGTGCGCATGGGAACCCTTGACCCGCTAGGTACGAATATCCAGTTGAGCAAAGCGAGCTATTCGCAGTTCCTCAGCCAACTGGCGAACCAGTATGCGAGCTGCCTGAAAGGAGATTAACGAGGAAGTGAATACGTGCAACAGATAGCCCGCTCTGTCGCCCTGGCATTTAACAATCTGCCTCGACCCCACCGCGTTATGCTGGGGTCGCTTACAGTACTCACCTTAGCGGTCGCCGTCTGGCGGCCCTATGTTTACCACCCGAGTTCTGCCCCTATCATCAAAACCATTGAGCTTGAAAAGAGCGAAATCCGTTCTTTGCTGCCTGAAGCCAGTGAGCCTATCGACCAGGCGGCTCAGGAAGATGAAGCCATTCCGCAGGATGAGCTGGACGATAAAACCGAGAACGAAGCCGGTATTCACGAATATGTTGTGTCTACCGGGGACACGCTGAGCAGCGTGCTGAACCAGTACGGCATCGACATGGGCAATATCAGCCAGCTGGCGGCTGCGGATAAAGATCTTCGTAACCTGAAAATCGGACAACAGCTCTCCTGGACACTAACGGCGGATGGCGATCTCCAGCGTCTGACCTGGGAAATGTCCCGCCGCGAAACCCGCACCTACGATCGCACTGCAAACGGTTTCAAGATGACCAGCGAAATGCAGAAGGGCGACTGGGTTAACAGCGTTCTGAAAGGCACCGTGGGCGCGAGCTTTGTCTCCAGCGCGCGAGATGCGGGCTTGACCAGCGCTGAAATCAGTTCGGTGATCAAAGCCATGCAGTGGCAGATGGATTTCCGTAAGCTGAAGAAGGGCGATGAGTTCTCCGTTCTGATGTCCCGCGAAATGCTGGACGGCAAGCGCGAGCAAAGCCAGCTGCTGGGCGTACGTCTGCGCTCTGAGGGCAAAGATTACTACGCGATTCGTGCCGAAGACGGTAAGTTCTATGACCGCAGCGGTACGGGTCTTGCGAAAGGCTTCCTGCGTTTCCCGACGGCAAAACAGTTCCGCGTCTCCTCGAACTTTAACCCGCGTCGTCTGAACCCGGTAACCGGGCGCGTCGCGCCGCACCGTGGCGTTGACTTTGCTATGCCGCAGGGCACACCGGTACTGGCGGTAGGGGATGGCGAAGTGGTGGTGGCCAAGCGTAGCGGTGCCGCCGGATATTACGTCGCGGTACGTCATGGCCGTACGTATACGACCCGCTATATGCACCTGCGTAAGCTGCTGGTCAAACCGGGCCAGAAGGTGAAGCGCGGGGACCGTATCGCGATCTCCGGAAATACCGGACGCTCTACCGGCCCGCACCTGCACTATGAAGTGTGGATCAACCAACAAGCAGTGAACCCGCTGACCGCGAAACTGCCGCGCACTGAAGGCCTGACAGGTAAAGATCGTACTGATTATCTGGCGCAGGTGAAAGAGGTGATGCCGCAGCTGAGCTTAAACTAAGTTCTCTGTTTTTGTTAAAAAAGCCGGCGCACACTGACGCCGGCTTTTTCTTTTGTGCGTGGACGACTGCCTCGCTACACTATCTGAATAAAATTTTGCGTCATCAGACCCTGGATCCAGCATGGAAACCCAAAAAAACAATATTGAATACATTCCTGAGTTTGAAAAATCCTTCCGCCATCCGCGCAACTGGGGCGCCTGGCTTGGTGTTTACGCCTTTGCGGGGATGGCGATGCTGCCTGCCTCTGTTCGCGATCCAGTTCTGGGTAAAATTGGTCGTCTGGCGGGGCGTTTAGGCAAGAGCGCCCGCCGCCGCGCGCAGATCAACCTCTATTACTGTTTTCCTGAGAAAAGCGACGCCGAGCGCGAGGCAATCATTGATGAGATGTATACCACCGCGCCGCAGGCCATGGCGATGATGGCGGAGCTGGCGCTGAAAGGGCCGGATAAAATCGTCGATCGCGTTGACTGGAAAGGGTTGGAGATCATCGAGGAGATGCGCCGCAATGACGAGAAAGTCATTTTCCTCGTCCCCCACGGCTGGGGCGTTGATATTCCGGCGATGCTGATGGCCTCTCAGGGCCAGAAGATGGCGGCAATGTTCCATAATCAGGGAAATAAGATCTTCGATTTTGTCTGGAATACGGTGCGTCGTCGTTTTGGTGGACGCCTGCATGCCCGTAACGATGGCATTAAGCCCTTCATTCAGTCGGTACGTCAGGGGTACTGGGGCTACTATCTACCGGATCAGGATCACGGCCCCGAGCACAGCGAGTTTGTTGATTTCTTTGCGACCTATAAAGCGACGCTCCCTGCGATAGGCCGCCTGATGAAAGTCTGTCGTGCCCGCGTGATCCCGCTATTCCCGGTCTATGACGGCAAAACGCATCGTCTGAGTATTGAGGTCCGTCCTCCGATGGATGATCTGCTGACCGCAGACGACCACACTATCGCGCGTCGAATGAACGAAGAGGTAGAGATACTGGTGGGGCCGCATGCCGAACAGTACACGTGGATTCTGAAGCTGCTTAAAACGCGCAAACCGGGCGAAACAGAGCCGTATAAACGCAAAGAGCTGTATCCAACGAAATAAAAAAAGCCCTCTCCATCTGGAGAGGGCTTTTTAACAGAGACGTTATTACTCGACGGTCATAACGCGGGTGGTGTTGGTTGAGCCGATGGTGCTCATCACATCGCCCTGGGTCACAATAACGATATCACCGGACACCAGATAGCCTTTGTCGCGCAGCAGGTTTACGGCATCGTGCGCGGCGGCCACGCCGTCATTGGTGCTGTCGAAGTGGACCGGCGTCACACCGCGGTACAGCGCCGTCAGGTTCAGAGTACGTTCGTGACGGGACATGGCGAAGATCGGCAGACCCGAGCTGATACGCGAGGTCATCAGCGCGGTGCGGCCAGATTCGGTCATGGTGATGATCGCGGTAACGCCCTTCAGATGGTTTGCCGCATACATTGCCGACATCGCAATCGCTTCTTCCACATTGTCGAACTGCACGTCCAGACGGTGTTTAGAGACGTTGATGCTTGGGATCTTTTCAGCGCCCAGGCAGACGCGCGCCATGGCGGCCACGGTTTCTGCCGGATACTGGCCCGCTGCGGTTTCTGCGGAGAGCATCACCGCATCGGTTCCGTCCAGCACGGCGTTTGCCACGTCCATGACTTCTGCACGGGTTGGCATTGGGTTGGTGATCATCGATTCCATCATCTGAGTGGCGGTGATCACCGCGCGGTTCAGCTGACGTGCGCGACGAATCAGGGCTTTCTGGATACCGACCAGCTCAGGGTCGCCAATTTCCACACCCAGGTCGCCGCGCGCAACCATCACTACGTCAGACGCGAGGATCACGTCGTCCATGGCATCCTGATCGCAAACGGCTTCCGCACGCTCAACTTTGGCGACGATTTTGGCATCGCAGCCTGCATCGCGTGCCAGGCGACGCGCATAGTTCAGGTCTTCGCCGCAGCGCGGGAAGGAGACGGCCAGGTAGTCCACGCCGATCAGCGCAGCCGTCACGATGTCCGCTTTGTCTTTATCGGTAAGCGCTTCTGCAGAGAGGCCGCCACCCAGTTTGTTGATGCCTTTATTGTTGGAGAGCGGGCCGCCGACGGTGACTTCGGTGAACACTTTCATGCCCTGAACTTCCAGCACTTTCAGCTGTACGCGACCGTCGTCAAGCAGCAGGATATCGCCAGGCACCACGTCAGCCGGCAGGCCTTTATAGTCGATACCGACTTTTTCTTTATCGCCTTCGCCTTTGCCCAGGTTGGCATCCAGCAGGAATTTGTCGCCGATATTGAGGAAAACTTTACCTTCTTTAAAGGTTGAGACACGGATTTTGGGACCCTGCAAATCACCGAGAATAGCCACGTGGCGGCCCAGTTTTGCTGCGATTTCACGCACTTTGTCGGCACGTAATTTATGGTCTTCTGGCGTACCGTGAGAGAAGTTCATACGCACCACGTTGGCACCAGCGGCGATAATTTTCTCAAGATTATTATCGCGATCGGTGGCCGGGCCTAAGGTGGTTACGATCTTGGTTCTGCGAAGCCTTCTGGACATGTAATACTCCGTTGACTGAAACAACTTTGGTGTTGCGTGAACATAGAATCGGTCTTCATCTGCTGCAAGGCAGCGGAGAGTGGACCGAATGCCGTAAATCGTTACATCGTAATTATTGGTTACGTCTTCGTTATCAACTATTAGGGAACATCGCTCTTTATAAGCAATTCTTTATCAAAACGCGATTCCTTCAGCGCTTCCTTGACCCGCTTCAAGTTATCCCGGAATTTTGCGCCCCGACGTAAGGTAAAACCGGTCGCCAGCACGTCAATCACGGTGAGCTGGGCCAGGCGGGAGACCATCGGCATATAAATGTCGGTGTCTTCCGGCACGTCGAGGGTGATCGCCAGCGTTGCCTCACGCGCCAGCGGCGTGCCTGCCGTGGTGAGGGCAATCACCATGGCATCGTTTTCACGGGCCAGCTGCGCCAGCTCTACCTGACTCTTGGTGCGGCCGGTATGCGAAATCAGTACCACGACGTCATCTTCACTGCAATTCATACAGCTCATGCGTTGCAGGACAATGTCATCGGAATAAATCACCGGGACGTTAAAGCGGAAAAATTTGTTCATGGCGTCATGCGCGACGGCTGCCGACGAGCCGAGACCAAAGAACGCAATCTTCTTCGCCTGGGTGAGTAAATCCACCGCGCGATTCACGGAACTCATGTCCAGAGACTGTCGGACGTGGTCAAGCGAAGCCATAGCCGATTCAAAAATTTTCGCGGTATAGGCATCAACGCTGTCGTCTTCATCCACATTACGATTAACATAAGGGGTGCCGTTAGCCAGACTTTGTGCCAGATGCAGTTTAAAATCAGGGAAGCCGCGCGTTTCCAGGCTGCGGCAAAAGCGATTGACCGTGGGTTCGCTAACACCCGCTTCCTGTGCCAGAGCGGCGATGCTTGAATGAATCGCCTGAGCGGGAGAGGCGAGAATGACCTCGGCCACTTTTCGCTCGGATTTGCTAAGGTGTTCCAGTTGAAACTGGATTTTTTCCAGCATGTTCATGTTAACAGGATGCTCATGGGTGTAAACGATTTCATAAATTGATGAAATCGTGATTCGATTTAGCCGATATTACCCTCGTGGCTTCCATAAAGGGTAATAATCGACAAGATAATGTTGTTGTTTTTTTTCATTACTTGATCGGTGTCGGGTTTTGCTGTGACCCTGTTGCGCAAAGAAACGACGGTTGTTGCGTCATTAAGCGGTCGTAATCATCCAAAGGGTGAAAAATCGCGGTATCGCACGCGACGATAAGCGCTAATGGTTTCGGGAATGACGTAAAAGCAGTACAGTGCATTGTAATAAAATTACAACGATACCTGGCAGAAGTACCAGGTGATCCAACTGAGGAGAATGACATGGCGGTAACGCAAACAGCCCAGGCATGTGACCTGGTCATTTTCGGCGCGAAAGGCGACCTTGCACGCCGAAAATTGCTGCCTTCCCTGTATCAACTGGAGAAAGCGGGTCAAATTCATCCGGATACCCGTATCCTGGGTGTAGGGCGCGCCGACTGGGACAAGGACGCTTATACCAAAGTCGTCCGCGAGGCGCTCGAAACTTTCATGAAGGAAAAAATTGATGAAAGTTTGTGGGATACCCTGAGTGGACGTCTCGATTTCTGCAACCTGGACGTTAATGACGTCAGCGCGTTTACCCGCTTAGGCGCGATGCTGGATCAGAAAAACCGTGTCACCATTAACTATTTCGCCATGCCGCCAAGCACCTTCGGCGCCATCTGCAAAGGCCTGGGCGAAGCCAAACTGAACGCCAAACCGGCGCGCGTCGTGATGGAGAAGCCGCTGGGTACCTCGCTGGCAACCTCGCGTGAAATCAACGACCAGGTGGGCGAGTTCTTTGAAGAGTGCCAGGTCTACCGTATCGACCACTATCTCGGTAAAGAGACGGTACTGAACCTGCTGGCGCTGCGTTTTGCTAACTCCCTGTTTGTAAATAACTGGGACAACCGCACTATCGACCACGTGGAAATCACCGTGGCGGAAGAGGTGGGGATTGAAGGTCGCTGGGGTTACTTTGACCAGGCCGGTCAGATGCGCGACATGATCCAGAACCACCTGCTGCAGATCCTGTGCATGATTGCTATGTCTCCACCGTCTGACCTGACGGCGGACAGCATCCGTGACGCAAAAGTGAAAGTGCTGAAGTCACTGCGCCGCATCGACCGCTCCAACGTGCGTGAGAAGACCGTTCGCGGTCAGTACACCGCCGGGTTTGCGCAAGGCAAAAAAGTGCCTGGCTACCTGGAAGAAGAGGGCGCGAACAAGTCCAGCAACACCGAGACGTTCGTGGCGATCCGCGTGGATATCGACGACTGGCGTTGGGCGGGGGTTCCGTTCTACCTGCGCACCGGTAAACGTCTGCCGGCCAAATGTTCCGAAGTGGTTGTTTACTTCAAAAACCCGGAACTGAACCTGTTCAAAGAGTCCTGGCAGGAGCTGCCGCAGAACAAACTGACCATTCGTCTGCAGCCGGACGAGGGCGTGGATATCCAGATCCTGAACAAAGTGCCGGGTCTGGATCATAAACACAACCTGCAGACCACCAAGCTGGATCTGAGCTACTCTGAAACCTTTAACCAGACGCACCTGGCCGATGCTTACGAGCGTCTGCTGCTGGAAACCATGCGCGGTATCCAGGCGCTGTTCGTGCGCCGCGATGAAGTGGAAGAGGCGTGGAAATGGGTCGACTCCATCACCGAAGCCTGGGCTGCCGACCAGGATGCGCCAAAACCGTATCAGGCGGGCACCTGGGGACCGGTCGCGTCGGTGGCGATGATCACCCGCGATGGCCGCTCCTGGAACGAGTTTGAGTAAGATAATCCGCTAGCCCGAAAGTGTTATTTTACCGGTAACATGATCTAACTCAGCTAGTGGCACAATTTTCAACTTTTAAGCTCCGCGTGGATTCACCCGCGGAGCTTTTTTTATTACACTGCCGGAAGTGATTTTGCCCCTGAGCTCCGGACAGCAAGCGTTTCAGCGTTGTTAACAACTGCCAGCGACTTTGTAAACTCCCGAGCCCGGACAGATAAATTAGAGGAGCTTTTATGAATCCGACATTGTTACGCGTAACACAGCGCATTATTGAGCGCTCGAAAGAGACCCGCTCGGCCTACCTCTCCCGGATTGAACAGGCAAAGAGCAACACCGTCCACCGATCTCAACTGGCCTGCGGTAACCTGGCGCACGGTTTCGCCGCCTGCCAGCCTGATGATAAAGCGTCGCTGAAAAGCATGTTGCGTAACAATATCGCCATCATTACCTCCTATAACGATATGCTCTCCGCGCACCAGCCCTATGAGGTTTACCCGGATATCATCCGTAAAGCGCTGCACAGCGTGAATGCGGTCGGCCAGGTGGCGGGTGGGGTACCCGCCATGTGCGACGGCGTGACGCAGGGCCAGGACGGTATGGAGCTCTCCCTGCTGAGTCGCGAAGTGATTGCTATGTCCGCGGCGGTTGGCCTGTCGCACAATATGTTTGATGGCGCGCTGTATCTCGGCGTGTGCGACAAGATTGTCCCGGGCCTGGTAATGGCGGCGCTGTCGTTTGGGCATCTGCCAGCGATCTTCGTGCCGTCAGGCCCAATGGCGAGCGGTCTACCGAACAAAGAAAAAGTGCGTATCCGCCAGCTGTACGCGGAAGGGAAAGCAGACCGTCAGGCGCTGCTGGAGGCGGAAGCCGCGTCCTACCATGCGCCGGGCACCTGTACGTTTTACGGTACCGCGAACACGAACCAGATGGTGGTGGAGTTTATGGGGATGCAGCTTCCGGGCTCGTCCTTTATCCAGCCGGACGCGCCGCTTCGCAAGGCGCTGACCGAGGCTGCGGCCCGTCAGGTCACGCGTCTTACCGGCAACGGCAACGAATGGATGCCGATGGGCAAAATGGTCGACGAAAAGGTCATCGTCAACGGGATTGTCGCGCTGCTGGCAACTGGGGGGTCAACCAACCACACCATGCACCTGGTGGCCATGGCGCGTGCGGCGGGCATTCTGATTAACTGGGATGACTTCTCCGAGATCTCTTCCGTGGTGCCGCTGATGGCACGCCTGTACCCGAACGGTCCGGCGGACATTAACCACTTCCAGGCCGCGGGCGGCGTACCGCTGCTGATGCGCGAGCTGCTGAAAGGCGGACTTCTGCATGAAGACGTAAATACCGTGGCAGGCTTTGGCCTTCAGCGCTATACCCAGGAGCCGTGGTTGAACAACGGCGAGCTGGACTGGCGCGAAGGGGCGAGCGCGTCTCTTGATGCGCAGGTGATCGCCACCATCGACAAACCGTTCTCTCCTCACGGCGGCACCAAAGTGCTGAGCGGCAACCTCGGTCGCGCGGTAATGAAGATCTCTGCCGTACCGGAAGAGAACCAGATTATCGAAGCGCCGGCGGTGGTGTTTGAAAGCCAGCACGACGTATTACCCGCCTTTGACGCCGGTCTGCTCGACAAAGACTGCGTGGTGGTGGTGCGTCATCAGGGGCCTAAAGCTAACGGGATGCCAGAATTACATAAACTTATGCCACCACTTGGTGTATTATTGGACCGCCGTTTCAAAATTGCGTTAGTCACCGATGGACGCCTCTCCGGGGCATCCGGTAAAGTGCCTTCAGCCATCCACGTGACGCCTGAAGCCTACGACGGCGGGTTGCTGGCGAAAGTGCGTGACGGTGACATGATCCGCGTTAACGGTCAGACCGGCGAGTTAACCCTGCTGGTGGATGACGCCGAGCTGGCGGCACGTCAACCCCATATTCCTGACCTGAGCGCATCGCGCGTGGGGACCGGACGCGAAATGTTCAGCGCGCTGCGTGAGAAGCTCTCCGGTGCGGAGCAGGGCGCAACCTGTATTACGTTTTAAGACGACTTGATTTTAACGATCTGGCGAGAGAAGACTCTGATGAAAAACTGGAAAACAAGTGCAGAAGCAATCCTGACCACTGGCCCTGTCGTGCCGGTTATCGTGGTAAACAAGCTGGAGCACGCTGTACCGATGGCGAAAGCGCTGGTTGCGGGTGGCGTTCGCGTTCTGGAAGTGACCCTGCGTACCGCCTGCGCGATGGATGCCATTCGCGCGATTGCTAAAGAAGTGCCGGACGCCATCATCGGTGCGGGTACCGTGACGAACGTAAAACAGCTGGCTGAAGTGACCGAAGCGGGCGCGCAGTTTGCCATTAGCCCGGGCCTGACCGAGTCGCTGCTGAAAGCCGCGACCGAAGGCACCATTCCGCTGATCCCGGGCATCAGCACCGTCTCTGAACTGATGCTGGGCATGGACTACGGTCTGAAAGAGTTCAAATTCTTCCCGGCTGAAGCGAACGGCGGCACTAAAGCGCTGCAGGCGATTGCGGGTCCCTTCTCTCAGGTACGCTTCTGCCCGACGGGGGGGATCTCTCCTGCCAACTACCGTGACTACCTGGCGCTGAAAAGCGTGCTGTGCATCGGTGGCTCATGGCTGGTTCCGGCGGATGCGCTGGAAGCGGGCGACTGGGATCGCATCACAAAACTGGCTCGCGAAGCGGTGGAAGGCGCGAAGCAGTAAGCCATTCGCCGCATGAAAAACGGGCCTTTCGGCCCGTTTTTTTATCCCGTTACCTTAACGCTTGCTGCGGCTGCTTTCGCTCTCGCCACGGCGTCCTCAACGTTATCCCCGGTGGCTAATGCCACGCCAAGACGACGGGTACCGTCGATCTCCGGCTTGCCGAACAAACGTACCTGCAACCCGGCACCCACTGCCGCGTCGACGTTTTCAAACGTAACGTTCTGGCTGGTTAACTGCGGCAGGATGACCGCCGAGGCGGCCGGGCCGTACTGACGGATACCGCCGACGGGCAGGCCGAGGAAGGCGCGCACGTGCAGGGCGAACTCGGAAAGATCCTGCGAAATGAGCGTGACCATGCCGGTGTCATGCGGGCGAGGGGAGACTTCGCTGAAAATCACCTCGTCGCCGCACACAAACAGCTCCACGCCAAACAGGCCATAGCCGCCCAGCGCGAGGACGGTTTTACGGGCGATCGCCTGCGCACGCTCCAGCGCCAGGGCGCTCATCTGCTGCGGCTGCCAGGATTCGCGGTAATCGCCATCTTCCTGACGGTGGCCAATCGGATCGCAGAAATGGACGCCGTCAACGGCGCTGACGGTCAGCAGGGTGATCTCGAAATCAAACTTCACGACGCCTTCAACGATGACGCGACCGGCGCCGGCGCGGCCACCCTGTTGGGCGTAATCCCACGCCTTATCGAGCGTGCTGCTGTCGCGAATGAAGCTCTGCCCTTTACCGGAGGAGCTCATCACCGGCTTAACGATACACGGGTAGCCAATCTCCTCTACGGCCTGCAGGAACGCGGCTTTATCGCCCGCAAAACGGTAGCTCGAGGTGGGCAATCCCAGCTCTTCTGCCGCCAGGCGACGAATGCCTTCGCGGTTCATGGTCAGCTTTGCGGCTTTCGCGCAGGGCACCACGCGCTGGCCTTCCTGCTCCAGGGCGATCAGCGTATCGGTGGCAATCGCTTCAATTTCCGGTACAACGAAATCGGGCTTCTCGCACGTAATCAGTTCGCGAAGGGCATCGCCATCCAGCATGTTAATCACATAAGAACGATGGGCGACGTGCATGGCGGGTGCGTCGGCGTAACGGTCTACGGCGATGACTTCCACACCTAAACGTTGGCACTCAATGGCGACCTCTTTTCCCAGCTCGCCCGATCCCAACAGCATCACTCGCGTCGCCGCAGGTCGCAGCGCAGTTCCTAAACGAATCATAACAATCCCCCTAAAAAAGTTGCGCGCAGTATAAACGAAAACGTTTGCGTCTGTCTTGCGCAGGGATAAACGCGAGGGCAGAAATTTGCGCTTCTTTAGCCCGACCAGACATTTCCTGACGCCCGCTCGCTTACGCTGTGGAACATGTTCACTGTTAAGTGAGGGAAACCATGTCTGGCTGGTTAAATCAATTGCAATCCCTGTTAGGGCAGAAAACATCGTCTGGCGAGCGGGACCTGAGCAAACTGCTGGTACCCGGGGCGCTCGGCGGGCTGGCAGGCCTGCTGGTCGCGAATAAATCCTCGCGCAAGCTGCTGGCAAAATATGGCACCGGCGCGCTGCTGGCCGGCGGCGGCGCCATCGCGGGCACCGTGCTGTGGAATAAGTACAAGGACCGGGTACGGACCGCGCACAGCGATGAACCGCATTATGGCGAGCACACCTCGCCGCTGGATCTACGTACCGAACGGCTCATTCTTGCGCTGGTTTTTGCCGCGAAAAGTGACGGGCATATCGACGACAAAGAACGATCGGCGATCGAGCAGCAGCTGCGCGAAGCCGGCGTTGAAGAGAAGGGAAGAGCGCTGGTGGCGCAGGCCATCGAACAGCCGCTTGAGCCGCAGCGTCTTGCGCAAAGTGTGAAAAATGAGGAAGAGGCGCTGGAGCTCTATTTCCTCAGCTGCGCCGCCATCGATATCGACCATTTTATGGAGCGGAGCTACCTTAACGCCCTGGGCGATGCGTTAAAGATCCCTCAGGACGTGCGCGAGGGCATTGAGCGGGATATCCGCGAACAAAAACAGGCGTTACAGGGATAGCCTCCGCCGTCGCGACGCTGTTTCGCTTGCATCATGCGTGGGTTTTGCCAACCTTATAGGGTGTAAAACTTAAAAGAATGATGACATGCCACCGAAAGCCCGACGTATACCATATGCGATCACCACGCATGGCGATACGCGCATAGACAACTATTACTGGCTGCGGGACGATTCGCGCTCCCGGCCAGAGGTACTCGACTACCTGCACGAGGAAAACGACTATGGCCGCAAGGTCATGTCCAGCCAGCAGACGCTGCAGGACCAGCTGCTGAATGAGATGGTGCAGCGTATTCCTCAGCGTGATATCTCCGCGCCCTGGACCAAAAACAGCTATCGCTATCGCCATATTTACGAGCCCGGCAATGAGTATCCCATCTACCAGCGTCAGTCGGTATTAAGCGCCGAATGGGATGAGTGGGATATTTTGCTGGATGCCAACCAGCGCGCCGCCCACAGCGAATTTTATACCCTGGGCGGCATGTCCATTTCGCCGGATAACGCGGTGATGGCGCTGGCGGAGGATTATCTCTCCCGTCGCCAGTACGGCCTGCGTTTTCGCAATCTGGACACCGGCAACTGGTATCCGGAAATGCTGGAAAACGTCTCCCCGGATTTTGTCTGGGCGAATGATTCCGAGACGGTTTACTACGTCAAAAAGCACGCCTCGACGCTGCTGCCTTATCAGGTGTGGCGACACACCGTGGGAACGGACTCCGCTGACGACGAACTGGTCTATGAAGAGAAAGACGAAACGTTCTATGTCAGCCTGCATAAAACCTCCTCGCGCCACTATGTGATTATCTTCCTGGCCAGCGCGACGACCTCGGAAGTTCTGCTGCTGGATGCCGAACTGCCCGACGCCCAGCCGCTCTGTTTCCTGCCGCGCCGCAAGGATCACGAGTACAGCCTGGATCACTTTCAGCACAGCTTTTATTTGCGCTCTAATCGCGAGGGTAAAAACTTTGGTCTCTATAAAACCAAAGTGCGCGATGAGCGCAAATGGGAGGTGCTTATCCCCGCGCGGGATCAGGTAATGCTTGAAGGGTTCACCCTGTTTACCGACTGGCTGGTGGTGGAAGAGCGTCAGCGAGGGCTGACCAGTATCCGGCAAATCAACCGTAAAACGCGGGAAGTGGTGGGGATCGCGTTCGACGACCCGGCCTATGTGACGTGGATTGGTTTCAACCCTGAACCTGAATCCTCGCGGCTGCGCTACGGCTACTCATCGATGACCACGCCGGACACCCTGTTTGAGCTGGATATGGATACCGGGCAGCGTCAGGTGATTAAACAGACCGAGGTCAAAGGGTTTGAGTCTGAAAACTACCGCAGCGAGCACCTGTGGGTCACCGCCCGGGATGGCGTCGAGGTCCCCGTCTCGCTCGTCTATCACAAAGCCCACTTCCAGAAAGGCAAAAACCCGATCCTGGTGTACGGTTACGGCTCGTATGGCTCAAGCATGGACGCCGATTTCAGCAGCAGCCGGTTAAGCCTGCTCGATCGCGGCTTTGTTTTTGCCATCGCCCATATTCGCGGTGGCGGTGAACTGGGGCAGCACTGGTATGAAGACGGGAAATTCCTGAAAAAGAAAAATACCTTCAATGACTACCTCGACGTCTGCGATGCGCTGATTGAGCAGGGCTACGGGGATCCGCAGCTTTGCTTTGGGATGGGCGGCAGCGCGGGCGGCATGCTGATGGGGGCGGCGATCAACCAGCGTCCCGACCGCTTTAAGGGGATTGTCGCACAGGTCCCGTTTGTCGATGTGGTGACGACCATGCTCGATGAATCCATCCCACTTACGACAGGGGAGTTTGAAGAGTGGGGGAATCCGCAGGATGAGATGTACTACCGCTATATGAAAACGTACAGCCCGTACGATAACGTGGAAGCGAAAGCCTATCCCCACATGTTGGTCACCACCGGTCTGCATGATTCTCAGGTGCAATACTGGGAGCCGGCAAAATGGGTGGCAAAACTGCGGGAGCTGAAAACCGATGACAACCTGCTGCTGCTGTGTACCGATATGGACTCCGGTCACGGCGGGAAATCGGGACGATTTAAATCCTACGAAGGAGTTGCCCTGGAATATGCCTTTTTAATAGGCCTGGCGCAGGACACGCTGCCAGGCCGTGCGGAGCGTTAAGCGTCGCCCAGATAATGTTTCAGCGTTAAGCGCAGTTCCGGGCTCATTCTGTCGAGGTTGTTATACAGCCAGCGCAAATAGCCCGGGTCTTTATCCGCCACCTCGGACACCGGCTTCCCGCGATATTTCCCAAAGGTAAATGTGGTCAGAAGTGCAGGACGGCCGGTGATGGTCGCCATATCATCCGGCGTCCAGCCAGAGATATTCATAATATCTATCAGTAACGCGGCGGTTATATAGCAGTCATACAGGGCCCGGTGATGGTGAAGCCCCTCAGGCGTGCGGACGCTGAGCTTGCGGGACTTGTACAGCGCCATGTTGCTGTATTTAATTCCCGGCCAGAGGCGACGCGCCAGCTTCATGGTACAAATCCATTCCCCCGGCATTTCAGGTAACACCCGGCGGTCAAAACTGGCGTTATGCGCGACGTACCACGGGCTACCGTAGTAGTGCGGAATGATCTCTTCGATCCACGGCTTATCCGCCACCATCGATTCGGTAATGCGATGGATAGCCATCGCCTGAGGGCTGATGGGTCGGTCGGGACGCACCAGATGGCTCATAGGGTTGACGATTTTACCATCAACCACGTCGACAGAAGCCACTTCCACTATTCCGCCCTGAAGATCGCAAGTTTCGGTATCGATGACGCGCAGCATTGAACACTCCTGAGCTTAAAACGCCTAGCCTAAAGGAATGATATCGCCTTGCCAACCCTCTCCGCCGAGCGTGCCGGTCAACAGCAGCTCGCCTCGATCTGCGCGGACGATCAGCTGGCCTTTTTCATCCCACAGCGCACTGCCGCCGCAGGCGTTCGCCATCAGTACCGCAATGGCATATTTATGCGCGAAGCGCTGCAGGGTACTGATGGACTGCCGCCAGCGGTGATCCTCTACGGACTGACTGCTGGTAAACAGCGACGCTCTGGGATCGAGATTGGGGGAATCGGCATGCGCATCAATAATGCTGAGCTGTTTCTCCCCCGGCACCAGGCTGGCACCGCTACCTTGCGGGTAGCGCAGGATGCGGTGACGGGCGGGCGTGAAGAGCGCGAGGCCGTTCTGGCGCTGACCGTTCCGTTCCAGGGGGAGCCCGGCAATCACGGTAATCCGGTAAAAATGCGCCGCGTCCAGCAGCGGTTCCAGCTGCGCGTCATCGGGTGGGGGAGGTAACGTCGGTGCGCCTGAGCCCGTTAATGAGAGTTCAGGGAAGACCAGCAAATCACATCGCTGCCGTGCTGCTTCGGCGATGAAGCGCAGGTGGTGCGTAACATGGTCATCCACACTCTGGTACTGACCGCCATACTGAGCTGCCGCTATATTCCAATGTGACATCGTGACTTCCTTATACACTGAGTCGCAGAGATTTAAGAATACACCTAAATTTATCAGGGTTTTCTTATCCTGCCAGATTCCGCGTAAGGAAGTGTAACGGCTCGTTAAGCTTATTTAACTTTAGGTTCGTACGGTAAACGGGAGAGGTTAACCGAGGCGAGACGGTGGGCGATGAGTCTTTCGCGAAACCAGTCGCGCAGATGGGCGGGCTGTTCCCGTTCAACGACTTCAGCCACAACAGGCATGTTGTAACGCTCTTTAAACGCGACGCCAGCGGCAGCGAGATCGACATTTACTTTATCCATCTCGTCCTGTGGAAGGGCGGCCAGATTGATCTTCATTACCTTCTCCTTTTTATGCGGCGGCAACGTTACCGCGATTGCACGACGATGACAAGCGGAGGCAGGATGTTCCTCGACTCGTTTATTATACAGCGTTATTCTTTAGCATACAGACATAACAAAAAGGAATGATTGCGATGGGTTTCTCCGCTTCCCGCGCGGTATGCGCACTGGTTTTTCTGACCTCTACAATGATGACCTCCTCCGCGCTGGCGCATGCGCATCTTAAGCAGCCGATCCCGGCAGCGGACAGCGTGGTGAGCGCTCCGCAGGCACTTACGCTGCATTTTTCAGAAGGCATCGAACCGGGATTTAGCGGTGTGGTGGTGACGGACGCGCAAAAGCAGGTCATCAAAACGGGTACCGCTACGCGAGACGAAAAGAACAAGGCGCAACTCACCGTTCCGCTGGAACAACCGCTGACGTCAGGGACGTACCAGGTAGACTGGCATGTCGTCTCTGTAGACGGTCATAAAACCAAAGGCAGCTATCACTTTAGCGTGAAATAGCATGCTGGCGCTGTGTTATATCGGGTTGCGCTTTATCCATTTCGGGGCGCTGATGCTGGTTTTTGGCAACGCGCTTTACAGCGTCTGGTTTGCGCCTTCTTCCCTCCAGCGGCTGATGTCCCGGCGTTTCCAGCTGCAGCAGAAAGTTGCTGCCTTGTTGAGCCTGGCGGCTGCACTCCTGATGTTTATGCTTCAGGGCGGACTGATGGGTAACGGCTGGGGAGATGTATTTGCTCCGCAGGTCTGGTACGGCGTATTTAGGACACAGTTTGGTGGCGTCTGGCTGTGGCAAATAATTCTTGCTGTGATGACGGTCGCTGCAGCATGGCTCGCGCCGCTGAAAGGTTCGCGGCGGCTGCTGCTCGCCATGGGCCAGCTTATCCTGCTGGCTGGGGTAGGTCACGCGGCGATGAACGACGGTCCTATGGGGGCGTTGCAGCGGCTTAACTATGCTTTTCACCTGATCTGCGCTGCAGCCTGGCTTGGCGGATTGCTGCCCCTGTTGTTCTGCATGCGTCTGGCGAAAGGGCGCTGGCAGAATGCCGCCATCTATACCATGATGCGCTTCTCGCGCGTGGGCCATTATGCCGTCGCGGGCGTGCTGCTCAGCGGAGCGATCAATACGCTCATGATACTGGGCGTCCATATACCCTGGCAGGCTGGCTACGTGCAGTTTTTGTTGTTCAAATGTGCGCTGGTGGCGTTGATGGTGGTAATTGCGCTGGCAAATCGGTATTTTCTGGTGCCACGGTTTCGTCCGGAGACCGGGCGAGCACAACAGATTTTTATCAGGATGACACAGGCAGAAGTGGTGCTGGGCGCGCTGGTACTGGCAACGGTCAGTCTGTTCGCTACCTGGGAACCCTTCTGACAAGGTTAAATATCATATGAAAAAGACAGTACTTTCTCTCATATTGCTGGCCTGCACGGGGAGCGCGCTTGCCGCACCGCAGGTTATCACCGTCAGCCGTTTTGAAGTCGGTAAGGACAAATGGGCGTTCAATCGCGAAGAGGTGATGCTGACCTGCCGTCCGGGCCATGCGCTGTATGCCATTAACCCGAGCACGCTGGTGCAATACCCGTTAAATGATACCGCAGAGCAGCAGGTAGCCAGCGGCAAGAGTAGCGGCCAGCCGATCAGCATTATTCAGATCGATGACCCGGCGCATCCGGGACAAAAGATGAGTCTGGCGCCGTTTATCGAGCGTGCCGACAAGCTCTGCTAACGTTCAGGTTTCCAATAAAAAACCGCAGATGCTTGCGAAAGCACTGCGGTTTTTCACATTTTATGATGCTCTGGCGCTTTTTTTCCGACCGCTTTAGCTGTGGACTGGAAAACCTGGCGTCGTCATCTATTCTTAAAAGGCAAGGCGACTTAGCCTGCATTAATGCCAACTTTTAGCGCACGGCTCTCTCCCAAGAGCCATTTCCCTGGACCGAATACAGGAATCGTATTCGGTCTCTTTTTATCTATTTGTTTTTCACAGGTTTTTTCGGTCTCAACACGAAATCCCCCGAAAATTACTCGAATATTCCATATCCTGTCTAAACCATAACATACTCTGCACCGCGTGCGTCCAGGTATTTTTTGGTCATTGTTAAATTTTTGTGGCCGAGTAAACGCTGAGCAAATTCTTCCCCTCGCTCCTTTTCATAGAGCCTGCTCGCCAGACTTCTGATCTCATGAAACGGCGGTGGGTTAGGGCCGAATTTTAACCCGGTCGAATCCCTTATCTCTGCGAACGCCTGGGTGAGTCCGTCAGGAGTTAGCGGCCCTGGCTTTCTTCCCCCGCGGCGAACCGGCGAGTAGAGCATGAAATCGGAAGGGTTGTTCACCCGGCATCGATCAATGACATCCTGCAACACAAGCCCGGCGACGTCCAGCCTCAAATCAAGGGGGAGCGCCAGTTTGTGACCTGTTTTCTCCTGAGTAACGAAAAGCCTCCCGTCTTTAACGTCACTGAACCTGAACAGTGAGATATCCTCCCGCCGCTGGCCGGTGATTAGCGCAAGATCGCATGCGTTAGGTGCCCAGTCAGAATGAGTTAACGCGGCCTGGCGGATGACGTTGAAATGCTCGAGCAGCAGGCGCTCTCGCTTAACTTTCGGCGTCGGCGTTCGCGTCGGCTCTGCCGGGTTCCTGTCGACATGTCCTTCTACGATCGCCTCCCTGAAGATGTCCATCAGAACAGACCGCAGCCCGGAAGCCATGCTCTTTTTATCGCAGAGAATGTACGATTCAAGAAATGAGGCGATATCCTTTGTCGTGACGGAAGCGAGGGGAATTTTGCCGAACTCTTCCTTTATGGTGGCGATCTGGTTTCGCCTGACCTTCATAGTGTTTGGTTTCAGCTCGCGCCGTTCGAGAATTACCTCGTAACGCTCCAGCCATGCGGCCACTGTGAAAGTGGGCACGTCTTTTATGCGATCCAGGAGAGAAGAGGGAAGGTAATTCTGGTCGATGTAGTTGTTGGCCTCAATGGCCTGGGCAACAGCATCCTTGCGATCAATCCGGCCAAGAGATATTTCCTGCCCGGTCACCGGATTGCGCCAGCTGTAAAGTCTGTCTCTTTTACGATAGGTCAGGTTACGGGGCAGGTTAGCGTCGTAACGTACTGGCCTTTTCGCCATGAGTCAGTCTCTCCAGTAAGGTGCCGCCGGACGGCAGTTTAGTGTGTTTCGGTTTGGCGCGCAGATTCTTCTTGCGCGGATCCACGTAGATAGCGTCAGGCTTAACCTTATATTCCTTTCCGTGCAGCTCCGGCGCGGGATAAATTCTCCCCTCCCGCGTCCATCGACGCAGAGTAGAAAGGGAAGGGGGAGTCGTGTAGACCTCAGCAGCCCATTCCTGCAAGTTGAGAAGCTTAGCCATGAGAACTCCTTAGCCGCCAGGCATTATAATCGAGGCTGCGTTGACGTGTTGATTATTCGAAATCAGGTAAAAAGAAGCCCGGCGTACCGGGCAAAAGGGATAACGGAGCAGTGCTTTCGCACCCAATAGCCAGCTCATAACTGGCTATCAGTTGCGTCATGGTTTGATGTGAAGACGCGGCTCACCGTCTTTCGGTTCCGGCCAGTGGCGGTTCATGTTCACCTTCAGCTTTTCTTCCAGCGCCGCGGTGATTTGCTCATCGGTGATACCGGCGCGCCGCTGCGCGTCCCATAGCAGGAACTGCATATCAGCCCACTCGCCGAGGTCGCCAGGATCGGCTGCAGCTTCCAGCGCCTCTTTTGAAAGGTGTTTCAGCGGCCCGACGGGACCGACATTACCGAAGGTTTTTTCTGACCATTCAGCGTGGCGCCGCCGGATCAGGTTTCTGATGAACTGTGATTTCTTCGATTCGTAAGGTTTCACGTTCTCTCCTCATGCCGCACGCTGGGCGCGCAGCGACTTAATGTGCTCGCTCGTCTCCAGTTCGGCGCGTATCTGCGTCGCCTCACGGTGATCGAGGTGCTCAAAGTCATTGTTGAATCTGTCGATTGAAGCGGTGTTTATCCGGCCCTGTCGCCAGTAGCGGACTATCTGAGATGTGCAGCTGTGGATGATGACGGGCCAACCGTGCTGGTCAGCGTAAATCTGACCCCGTTGAATTAGTTGGAACATTGGGCACCACCTTAAATTTGACTACCCAGACCCATGGATTGGAGTCGAAACTACCGGCACCATTGGCCTTATCCCACCACGCTTTAAAGCCGTGCATTTCTGGACACAGCCCTACCGGAACGCCAGCGATCGCATAATGCTCGGCATGGTTAAAGGCGCGACCCGCTACGGTTTCGCAGTGTTCGAGCATGTCACCAAGGTCATTCAGCATGGCTGATTCATCGGCATCTTGAAGTCTCTCGACGCGGATTCCGGTTATCTCCAGGCTGATTCGGCGGGCGTCGCGAGGCATGACTGCGCCAGATTGTGGGCGCGTCCAGTCTCCCCACTCCGGATCACCATCGGCCCAATACCAGAAATCCGGTACTTCATGAGGCACTGCGGGATCGAAGAAGTTAAATGAGTCGAGCCGTGAAAATGACTCTCTGACGTAAATAACATCGCCGACTGCACCGAATGGGCATGGATGCCAGTAATCGCACACATTTTCCGCATCTTCACTCCACGGCCACCGGCTACCGTCTTCACGTTCTGCAATTTCGGTGGCCCGAGTCTGACGCCATTTGATAGGGCGCCGAACCTGCGTCATGCTGCCATCAAGCAAGGCGCGCACCTGATACTCATTAAAAATCATTCCGCGCTCTTTCACTGGATCCCCCTCTGCTTGTTCCTCAACTCGATGACGCTCTGGCACTCCGCGCATGTCTGGCAGCCGGGAACGGCAGCGCGCCGCGGCTCGGGAATTGGTTCGTCGCACTCCGCGCAATGTTCAGCTGATACGGCGTTGCGGTTGAGTCGGTGAGCGGAAAGGGCAGCGTTACGCTGAAGCTCTTCAATCTCTGCTGCTGTGTCGATGATGTCGGCCATGATCAATGCTCCCGGAACTGTCGGTTAATTCGGTTGAAGGTGAACGCCAGCAATAAAAAAGGCCGCGATAGCGACCTGGTGATCAGTGCCTTCATGCTGGTAACCCTTTCACTGCGAAGAATGTAGCCATCGCCTTATCGACCAGCTTTGTGTTGTGGTATTTGGAGATCGCCCAGGTGATGGCAAAGAGTATCCAGCGGAAGTGGCTGGTGTAGGTCTTGAATGTCAGCCCGTCGCAGACATCCCAGGCACTCCAACTTTCTGGCCAGTCAGCGTTATAAACTGCCTGACATGCTTCCCAATCATTGCTAAATCCACCCCGGCATAATTCACGTACTACCTCACGGACCTTGGCTTTATCACTGTCTGGAGTATCGTCTTCATCATCCCAGTCTTCGTCTTCCTGCTGGTCTTCTGGTGTATCTTCCAGATACTCGCTCATTGATTCCTTCAGGCTTCGGCAAAAAGCATCATGATCGTACTCTTTCGCCAATAGCTCACACGCTGAATAGCCAGCGCCAGCCTCCAGCTTTTCTGACCAGTAACCGGTGTTAATACCGTCTTGCCACGGACCGAAAAAGTCGAACATGTCCGCGATACGGGAGAATGTCCAGGTGCCCATGTCGCCGGTGACAGTCAGATATCCCGGCCAGGTGATAATGTCGAAGTAATAACAGGAAGTGCCGGGCTGCTTCATGCGCAGGTGGCGGTAAAGACCGTCATCACGGATTATTTCAAGTCGGTGAAAGGCGGTATCAAGCAGAAATCGAGTTGATGTATCAATCTGTCGGCGAATCATTGTTCGGCTCCAAACCGCCCGTTAAGGCGGCCAGTTTTGACGACGAACTCCAGGAGGCTAACCCCCAGAGCTTCAATTTTCTTGTGATGCTTGTTGATGATGGGAGGAACCGTTTCGTTCCAGTTAGGCTTTGGCTTCTTGCGCATGGCCTGCTGTATTTCCTCGGTGCAGCGGCGGCAGGCGGCGCGGATGGCGTTGTCTGTTTCTGGCGTCATGCTGCCTCCGTTTTCACAACATCAATGGCGCAGCCTGGCAGCAGTTCTACCGCGGCGGTGTCGCACTGGTTTCCCCAGTGATGCCAGTCCGGCGCCGCGCTACGGCTAAACAGTTCAATGCGTGGCACATCACCGTAAAGCAGTTCCAGTCGGTGGCGTACTTCCCACGGCTTTTCGCTGTGCGGGCCGAGCGGGCTGTAGACAACCTGCTTAATCCCGGCGTGCTTACGTTCCAGCCCGGCGCCGCGGGTGGCAATCAGCAGGTCTTCGGTATTGGCCCGGGTGTGGTTGCCGCCGTTCATGCGCGTCTCGGCGTTAAGCAGATCGAGGAAGTCGTAAAAGTCGGTGACTTCACCCTCTGCCAGCGCCTTGTTGATGCGCAATTCCGCGTTCTGATTCAGCTTCACCCAGGTAAAGCCCTTCATCGTGCGAACTGTAAATCCCCAGGCCTCGGCCAGTTCGATAGCCTCCTGGTTGTGCGTGCCGGTGTACCACATCGCCAGCACCGAGTTTTCGGCGGCAAGTTCCCACACTGGCAGGCGTTTAATGTCGATTAATTTCATGGTGGAGTAGTGATCGGAGGCAGCGCCGTTGCTGATTGTGTTGCCGTAAGACCATGGCGGATCAGCGTAGATAAGAGAGTAATTACCGCTCATCAAGCGCCTCCTTTCCGAGACATGCTCCTCCACGAAGCATCATCATGAGTAAGCCTCCGGCCGTGTATAAAGGCATGAACGCTATGGGCGGGTATCTCCATTTTTTCTGCGATGACAGCTTGTGATAGGCCCTCTTCATGAAGCGCAACACACAGAGATACGTCGTGATCACTGTAAACTGCATGATGATGTCTTTCGCCAATACATAGCAGGCTTAAGCCCAACAGGCTGGCTTTCCCCTTAACAGAATCGAGAGTGCGCCCGAGCTTTCCAGCAATTTGAGTGGCAGTCATGGTGCCCGCACACGATCTCAATATCTGAAGCTCTACTGAGGTCCACCTGGCGTAGCTTTCTCGAAGATTGAGGGACAGTCTCGTACTCATCGTACGTACCGCAGCGTGAGTGCGGTTAAGTTCTGACGCAATATCACGCAACGTCATTACGCCGGCCATTCTCCGGAGAAAAGCAATGTCGGAATCAGACCAGGGCTTACCATTTTGATAGTTATGCTGCGGCATTTTGTTCCTCCAGTGCACCGTTTCTTATTACGGACACCAACCTTTCAGCAGCTGATTTCTGCGCCGGAACGGAGGCAATGATCGTTGGCCGGTCTTTTTCGGCATTCACACAGACGCCACCCCATCGCGAAATCAGGAAGAAGTCTTCCATCTCAGAGGAGCCCGCACAGCTCGCCAGATCCTCAATCATCTGGGCGATATCGACGATTGAGTGGTCAGCCATCAGCCGCTGAACGGCATAGCCGAAGGCGTTAATCATCACTGCGTGGAACTGAATGTAGTCGCGCTTGTAGTCTGCCTGGCTGGTGCCGTGGCGAATCGCTTCGATCTGCGTCAGGGCCAACCAGGCCTCCCAGATGGATTCGATGTCGCCCATTTCCAGCGGCTTACTGCCCGCGTTGGTAAACTTGGCCGTCGCGTCGCTAAGCGCCTTGAAGCTCACCCACAGCTTACTTTTCGCCGGAACGACGTTGTGCTCGAAGTCTGTCACTTCTGCGAAGGTGTCATGCTGAGACAGGAACGTCACCATGCCCTGGGCCACATCATTACGCCCGTCATAGGCCATGTTGATCGCAGCGGAAGGTTTCGAGACATTGTTATTGATATCGGAGAAGAACTGCTGGCGTGCCTTCAGCGGGAGATTATGGGTCAGCATCAGCGGGATGCTGATTGGCTCTCCGTAAGTCCGGCAGAACTCAGCTAACCCGGCGGCGCGGTGCTGGCCGTCGAACAGCTTGATCACTGCATCCATAGGAAAGCGTGCGACGCCCACATTCGTATTGCCGAACTCTTCAAACTCAATATCCGCGTCGCAGTTGCCGACCAGCGGCGGGATGATGAAGGGCTCTTTATTTTGGTATGCATTGACGAGGTACTGGTAAAACTTCTTCACGCGCGCCTGGTTAATTTCGCGTTGAGAGCGCTCGAGCGTGCTGCCGTGATTGTCGGACGCAAGTATGCGCGTTAGCGCGCGGGCAGGCGCCGTGATCATGTAAGTCGCCGTGCCACCCTGCATGCCGCGAGACGCCGGGAACTCGAAGAAATAGTCGCCTACTTTGCTCATGCATCCTCCCGCTCCGGATCGTTAACATCCCAGCCATTACGCTCAATATTGGTTTGCAGCCGCTTATCTCCTACCTCTTCAATGCTGCGGCCGGTTATCGCTGCGACTTCAGCGTTTGAGTGTCTCCACAGCAGCGCCAGTTCTTCGAGTGACCACGCTTTCATAGCACTGACTCCATTTCGTCGATGTAGAGGCCTGCGGCAATCAGGCGACGACGGCGGGCGGCACGTTCAATGCACTCCTGCCGTCTACCTTCCTGCGATTGCTCAATAGCGCGCCGGGTGAACAACCGTGATTTGCCTTGCGGCGTTACAACCTTTGGCTTGCTGGCCAGGCTAAATTTCCGGTCGCAGATGCCGTCTTCGTTGAGCCATTTCTCAGACTCAACGATCTGCGCTATCTGTCCGGAGCCGCGGGTGATTCCGTTGGCGACCCGGTTAAACTCAATGAGCGTTACGCCAAACTTCTCAGCGATTTCGCTGCCGGTTACCGGACGGCCCCGCGTCTGAATCATCCAGATAACGCGCTCACGTAGTCCAGAGAATTGCCCGGTTCGCCCGGGCCGGCGGTAGAAGGGTGTGCGTTTCATTTCCACTGCTCTCCGAACGTGAAGCCGATCTCCGCCAGCGCTTCGTCCATCTTCTCAATGAAATCCGGCACCATTTCGTTGAAGTCGGTCATGTACTGCGGATCCCGCTCAACGACGACGTGGTGAATACCTTCGCGCTTCATGCGCGGGTCATAGTTGGCAAAGAACCATGCGTCTTTGCCGGTCACCCACATGCTGTACTGCACCTGGGCCATGTAGGCGGACTTGATGGCTTCGAAACCGCCAAGACGGAATTTCATAAAGTCGCGGGAGGTGAAAGGGCATTTCAATTCGAGGCCGAAATCGTTACTGCAAAGGCCGTCAGGGGAGCACGCAGTGCGCATGCTCTCGTCACGGAACAGGATCGGAGACTCCGTGACTTTTACGTCCGTGGTGAACTCGAAGAGGGCGCGGGCGTCTTCCTCGTACTGCTTGCCCCAGGCAAGCGCCTTGGCGTTAACCTCTGGCGCGACGCCGGTGCATACCTCTGCGAGCAGCGTGTGGAAGTAGGACATTTTCATGTCTGTCCACTTCTTCCCAGATCGTGGCTTGGATATGACGTTGTGCACTTCCGAGGCAGTGATAACGCCGAGGCGCAGCCGGTGCCACGCCTCATCGCCCTGTTGAATAGTGGTTACGTCAATGCCGGTCCGGGCATGGATAATTTCTGGTGTCATGCTACTGCCTTAGCCCTTTTCTGAAGGAAGCCAAATCCTTTCTGCGCCTCTTCTTCCGTGAGTTCTGACGCCTCAAGAATTTGCCGTTTGAAGATGTCGCTGCACAGTGGGAGGAAGTCTTTCTCCCAGTCTTTATCCAGAGTTGTTAAGAGATCGGTGATCGCCTGGAGCGTTTCTTCGCTTGCTGCTGGTGGAAGTGATTCTGTTGTGCTGCGGGGAGTGACGTCACGGATATCAACATCCAGTGATTTTCCTTCCATTTCTTCGGCGGTAGGCTGCTGCCCAATCTCAGGCCATGCCTTACGCAACGCCTGGGCTTCTGCGCATTTAGCCAGCTGGCCATAAGGGCGCTTTTTCCACATCGCGTTCGGCGCCGTGGTGTCGCGGCCACCGGTGGCATAGTTCTCAATCCAGTATTCTTTGGCGCTGAACTCGACGATCTCTCCACTGGGCATGCGCTTGTAGACGGTGTATTTGCACCACTGAGGGAAGGTCACCTCGACACCAGAAAGCGTCTGAGTCGTGTCTGGCCCGAACTCAGGCTCACGGGCCCCGGCATAATCGCCGGAGCGGTCTGCCTGAATGCGGTAAAGCCCGATGCCCGGCATGACCACGTCGCGCCAGTCGCCTTTACCTGTTTTCGAGTCTTTGACGTACATCGGAACGAGGTGGACAGGTTTGAGCAACGGATCCAGCTGGCGTGCGCGGCAGTAGTCAAGCGCCATCATTACCGATTCGTCTTTGGCGCCAGGGTAGATGCTATTCTTCAGCGCGCTCCAGGTGGAGACGTCGACACCTATCTCCTGAAGTGACGTCGCTGTGATTGTTAAATCGTTTGCCATCGTTAATCCCCTCAAAAATTAAAACGGGCAGCCGGTACGGTGTTCCCAGTCGTATTCCGCCTGGGCGTAAGCAACTGCCGAAATGAAATCGTTGTAGGCCTCGCCAGCTTTATCGCTGCGAAGTCCTTCGTATGGGCTGGAGTCGATCGGGATCGTGAAGTGGAAGAGGCCGGACGGCTCTTTTGGCATCATGTCGATAATTTGCTGCGCCCGGTCGTCGATCCACTTCTCTTTCTCGTCGGTGAGCTGCTGCTCAGCCCAGCGCCGATCTTCGATGCGGTCGTAAGTTAGGTATGCGTTCATGGCTGAACTCCTGAAATTTGGATGTGCAGATCCCGCCCGCATTGAGCCAGGCCGATCGGTTGAATAGGGTGGTTAGCGGTTTAGCCAGTCGTTACAGTGATGCATTGCAGCCTGGCACTGCTCTACGGTGAACCAGCCGAAGTGGCATTCATGAACAGGTATGCCCATCTTGTCAGCCAGCCATTGGTAAGCTTCAGTGCGAGTCATAGCGCCCGACTTCCAGATACGTTCAAAAGGCATCTTGCAGCTCTTCCGCGCGTCGCGGGTTGGCTTGTCTGCCAGAGTCCCGAGAGGTATCGCCGTGAAAGGATGAAGCCCGACGTATGCTCCGCAGCATTCGCAAAGATAGACATACGGCCATTCACTGAAGTCGCGCCCATAGACTTCTTCATGAGTGCCGATCCGCACTAAACCAGAGCACAGGTGACAATTAGTTGGCGCGGGAAGAGGATTCTTTACTCTGGCCGTCGCCTTTTTGCTTGGGTTTGCTGGAGTTTTGATTTCCATATCAGCGGCCTCAGTGAACCATCGGCTCGCCGCGCTCATTCAGCAGCACAACGACGGAATCACTTTTGATGATGGTTTTTTCGAATATGTTGAAGGCGTACAGGCCTTTCTCAACGTTCGCTGAGGCGCGATAAGTTTTGCCGTGGTGTTGCAGCATTGTGCCCGGTAAAACCTCGCTACGTGGCACTGATGCGGTGCCGTAGTGCATTCCAATCATACCTTCACCTCAACCTGTTTCAGGAGGCCAGCGATATGCATCTGCAGGCGGTTAAGCGTCAGCTTGTCGCGCGGTGCCGATACCGACGTCAGCTGCCACTCGTTATCGTTGAGCTTTTTGGCGGTGTACTGCTTGCCGTTGTGGGTGACTGTCATGATGCAGCCTTAAGAGCCTCTTCGGCTTCTTTGATACGCGCTGCGGTGCCAGCGTTCGGAGCGATTTCATTAAGGTGACGGGCGTCTTCTAAAAGCTTTGCGATTATATCTTTCAGGTCTGTCATAAATCCTCTTAGCCTTATCGCGGCGAACGGAACGGTTAATACAAGACTTCAACGCATTTATTCAGTGTTTCAATGGGCGGTGGATGGCCGCCGGTTGTCATAACTAAGCCGCCTCGGTGAAGCGACTGAGGTATGAAAAAAGCCGCTGGTTAGGCGGCTATTGATTGAAATTAAATGAGCGGGGAGATATTTGGCTTGCAGCCCTGCAAAATGCGCTATCAAGGAATTGATACTTATGTCGCCACACTCTGCCGCGCTGATCACCATGCTTTGCACAATCAGGTCGGCGCATCATGGTGAAATGAACTACTGTTTCGCTTGTAGCTTTAGGTTTACGCATGCTCTTACCCTCTGTCGTTACCCGCTGATGCGGGAGAAATGTTTTGGTCGGTGTGGTGGATTCGTGGACCGGATTGATCCGTGAGCATCACGAATCAGCTGCCCACCACACCCCAAAACATTCCAGTTACGCACCATTGCCGCTCTCCCTGAGCCCGCCGGGCGTCCGACGCATGGTTTACTGTCGCGCCGTTCGACTGACCGAATGTCCACTTCGCCGCTGGCTAACTTCGCTCAGCTGTCGATGTTTCGTTTCGATGGATTGATAATGTACCAATAGTTCATTCATGTAAAGTACCGAAAGTACATTTTATATGAATGGAAAGTTCATATCCGATTATCTTTATGAACTTTAAGGAGAAATATTTTTTTGTTTTTTATTGATTGAGGCGAGAAGGGTTGGGGCTGGTTTGATTTATTAGAGGTTCGTCACATCGACAAGCCTTGTGCGACCATTGAAAGTTGCGAAAAGTCCGCCGTCTGGCTCAACAACTGAAAGTTCAGCGTATCGAAGGAAGTCTGTTTTGATAACGGACATCAACACTTCTCCGGTATCAATGTTTATGACCTCAAGCCGGTTCGCGTAAAAATCATCCTTATTTTTGCTGCCGGCAAACGATAGGGCGATGTAGCGGCCAAATTCCGATATGGCCGAACTGATGAGGTGAGTGGAAGTTTCTACCTTGAATAACTCTTTCCCGGTTTTATCCATGACTATGGTTGCAGCCATGTTATTGTCTTTGCCGGTATGAACAGAAAATAAAAATCGCCCGTTAACAGCTATGCATTGAGGCTTGGGAGAGAGCTGTCCGCCGAGCTTAACCATAAACATGAATTTTTCATTCTTCAAAACCGCAAGCGTGTCATCTCTCAGGTTACTTTCGTCACGTTTAAAAGCCCCTAGCTGCCACTGCCTATCCTGGCTTAATTTGCAGGTGATGAGGTGATCGCCAAGCTCGTACAAGACGCTTCCATCACTCAGATCAGTAACCTTATTTGCTTCCATGCTTAACTTCCTCAGCTATGAAATCTGTATGCCCTTGACTGGCTTACCAGCACTTTCGCGCATATGCGGAGAGAAGAAAAATCACCATCTTCGATGTACCAGGTTTCATATTTTTTATTGTCTGAAATCACAGCTAATTTTTTGTGCTGCTTTTGAAGGCGTTTGATGTAGAGATCATTGTCCAGAACGAAAATGTATATGCCGTCACCGTCAAAGCAGTCGATGCTGACGTCGACGAAGATCTGGTCTCGCGGCTCGAACGTGCCAGACATCGAATCGCCATTAACGGCAATCATTTTTATGTGATCAGCCGGGCGGCCTCCAAAGACGGCGTGAGCCTCTTCAGTTGAATACTCAATGGATCTGATGGTTTCAATGAATTCATCTCGCACGAGAACTCCCTGCCCAGCACTAGCCTGAATGTCAAAAACGTCTACACGGAAAGAATCATCCCTCATCGCCATATGCCCTTCAGATATGCCATCAGCAGCGCTATCGCCCAACAGGAAAGAGGAGGATGTGCCAAGTATAGCTGCCAATTCCTGCAGCTTCCCACGTCTTGGAATAGCCTCCCCATTGAACCACTTGCTTACCGCTTTAGGTGTCAGCTTCATGAGTTTTGCCAACTCAGTCTGACGACCATGTGCAGGTAAACCAGCTTTATCGCAGGCCAGCGCTAGCCGTTGGGAGAACTCTTTACGCGCTCTTTCTTCTTGAACCATGGGTTCAATCATAATATCACTTGCGTGAACTATCAGTTCCGACATAGTATGTACTTACAGTTCAATTTGAGGGTTACCAAATGCAACCTAAAAACCTTGGCGACATCATCAAGCAAATCCGTGTACCGGTGGTGGCGAAGGCTTGCGGGCGCACTCCCCGCGCTATCTACAAATGGATTAACAGCGGTTGTCTGCCGCGTACCGATTACACCGGTGAAACAGGCTATGCATCCAAAATCGCAGCTGTATCTGGTGGACAGTTTACCGAGAGCCAGATTCTTGAAATCAGTAAACCAAAAGCCGCTTAACGGCGGCCCTAACAACGAAAGGGAAAGCAATGCATTCACTTGCGTATCAACAAGGTAACAAATTTTCGCCAACGGCGATGATTTACCAGAATCGCCGGGAACCTGATTCCACGGCGTTAAACATCGATGGGATCCGCGCAGCTGTTCGCGCCTGGGCAGCTGATTGCCGCAGCCGTGAATTTGTTGCGGCGCTGATTGTGGAAGAGTGGCGGGCTACCGGCGGCACCGGACTGGATATCCCGACTGACTCGCACCGCCAGATGCAGAAGGTATTCCGCTGGATCGACGGCGACACCGAATACGCCGCCAACAACATTCGCCAGTTGGCCCCGGCAATCATGTCGGTCCTGCCGCTGGAGTACCGCAACCGCCTGGCGCCGCAGAACGACACGATGTCGCTGATCGCGTCCGCGATGAAAGAGTGTGCCGAAGCTAAGCAGGCTGTGCTGCTGGACGCTCCAGAGCATCAAAAGCTGAAAGAGGTAAGCGAGGGTATAGCTTCGCTGTTCCGCCTCATGCCGGAGCAGGTAGGACCATTGATGACGATGGTCACGTCGATGCTAGGCGTCATGTAACCGGAGAAGACCATGAACCACATCGAATTTATCGAGAAGCATGTGCGCGATGAACTGATTAAACAGGGATTCACCGTAGCGGTGGCTCAGGGGGGGCATTTCAGGCCGTCGATATGTACAAGCGTATGTCACAGGCCAGTCGCAAGGGGAGGATTTTCGATGACGTGTTACGACACGCGAAGCTTTGGGCAGAGAAGCAGCAAGTTCCGTCAGACAAGTTCGAAAAGAAGCGCGTTAAGCGTGTGCAGCAGCCTGGACTGCTCTGAAAAGGCGAAAGCCGCGGTGCTGGAACACCAACGGCTTTCAGGTGCAATTACGGCAGTAATTACGAGGTCATTATGACAAACGCTAATCCAAAACGCCAGGCGCAGGAGGTTTAACTGTGTCGAACGTCGCTTACGCAAATTTCGCGGCGCATTCCGCCGCCAGGAGCAACCGGATGGAGAACCAGAAAACCGGATTCATCCCGTTGTACCGGAGTGTTCTTAAGCAAACCTGGTCGAAGGACGTCTTCCTGCGCACGCTGTGGGAAAACCTGCTGCTGTGTGCTGCTCGCCAGCCATACACGGCAAACTTCAAGGGGCGCCAATGGCCGCTGCATACCGGGCAACTGGTCACCACCTCAGCCGATCTCGGGCTGAATTTATGCGACAGGGAAGGGAAGCCATGCAGTCGCCACGCCGTCGACAGGATGCTTGATGTTTTCGAGCGTGAAGGAATGATTTCCCGCTCCGGAGAGAAGCGAAAAGGCTCTGTGATAACCATCATAAATTACGCTGAATATGCTCAAAAAACGGACAATTCACCCGAGCGTTTCACCGCGCATATCTCCGCGCTTAATGCCGAGCATGGCAGAGACAGTAATGGCGCGGCTTCTGAAGGTTATGCCGCGCATTACGACGAGCATCTACCCGAGCTTTTCACCGAGAATCATGAACAAGAAGGTAATAACAAGAATATAAATAACTCTACGTCCGAGAATTCTGACGAATCCTCTGACAAGCCCGGAAAGAAACCGCCTGTCATGAAACCTGAAGCGGCAATTCAGAGCGGCACGAAGTGGGGTAACTCAGAAGACCTACGCTGCGCTGAATGGCTGTTCAGCATGGTGCAAAGCATTTCACCATCTGCCAAAAAACCAAACTATGCAGCGTGGGCTAACGACATCCGCCTGATGCGCGAGCGTGACGATCGCACCCATTACGAAATCGCTGACCTGTTCAAATGGGCCTGTAACGACAAGTTCTGGAAGGGGAATGTTCTATGCCCGGCAACGCTGCGCGACAAGTGGACCCAACTCGATATCAAACGCAACAAGCAGCAGACAGGCGAAGAATCTGGCAAGCCGGATCTGGACTTTAACAACACTGACTGGGCCTATGAGGTGATGCGATGAAATCTCTTGCAGAGCAGATGCGTAATCACGACCGCGAGCAGATGAGCCGCATGGCCCATAACCTGCCAGAGCAGTACCAGGAGCGCGCGCCGGTAGAGCAGGTGGCTCAGGTATTCAACAAGCTGTTCAACGAGCTGCGCGCCGCGTTCCCGGCCAGCATGGCAAACTTCCGCAGTCAGGACGACCTGAACGAATTTCGCTGTCAGTGGCTGCTGGCGTTTCAGGAGAACGGGATCCACTCAATGGCTCAGGTCGATGCTGGTATGCGCATTGCCCGCCGCCAGGAGCGCCCATTCCTGCCGTCGCCTGGCCAGTTCGTCGCCTGGTGCAAACAGAGCGGCGGGGCGCTGGGCATTACCGTTGACCAGGTGATCGCCGAATACTGGGACTGGCGAAACCGTTCGTTCGAGTTCACATCAAGCGAGCAATTCCCCTGGTCTCAGCCGGTCATGTACCACATCTGCGTTGAACTGCGCCACCGCAGCACTGAACGCCAGTTAACGCATGGTGAGCTGGCGCGTGAAGCTGGTGACCTGCTGGATATGTGGGAGAAGCGCGTCATCGAGGGTAAGCCAGTGCCGCCAGTGCGCCGGGCGCTTGCAGCACCGACTGCCGATCACGGCCCGACACCGATCCAGTTGCTTCTGGCGAAGTACAACCGCAAAAAATAGAATTAAAAAATACATTAGGGGAATATTGATAGTAATATTAAAAAATTGGGGTGTTACATGTGGTTTTTATAATTTAAAGTGGAGTGAACCTTATTCACTCCGTCGGAAAGTTTAAATTACTTCTTTGCGCAGCTCAATTGCTTTATCCATAATAGATGTCGTGGTTAATAGTTCGCCGATGGATTTTATATAGCCTTCCTCAGATACAGGGTAGCTGGATTTAAGTTTGTTAATAATTAAAGACATAGAATCACCGTCTTCACTTACTGCCCATCCAGCTATCATTTCTGATTTTATGTCATTTGTTAGGTAAATGTATTTTTTACCTTTTTGATTGGTTGACATAAAACTAATCATTAATGAAGAAATAGCAGGGAGAGTGTTGTCAGGCACGTTTGTTGTTAGTTTTATATGATTAGGGCCTATGATAGATGTATTCAAAGCCTCACTTGCTTGCTCAAGATATATTTCGAGGTCGGCAATCGCTTTATCAATTTTGCTAGTGGTCATTAGTGTGTCGTTTACAATTTTTGTAAATGGATTATCAGACATTTTAGTACACCTCTAAGCTGATAGGTAAATGGTCAATTAATGTATCTTTGCCATAAATAAATTGTTTTAGCAAATCATTATAAATGATTTTAGTACTACCTTCCTTCAGTAGCCATGGTCCTTCATTCAAAAATGCCGATGATACGTGTGCATGATCAAGAACAGCACAGCCGTTTTCGCTTGCTCTACTTGATCTAGAAACAAATGTACCGAAACCATTTTGATTAACAATCCCAGACATATTGTTGTTAAGTAAAGAATGTTGCCCGTTAAAGCTGAATGAAAGGTTATATAATCGTTTACTATCTCTCAAAACATAAAATTTGTTATTATATGATTTTAAATTTGTATCTCTTATAATTTCCTCTGGGGTTTTGTTGTAATCCCCAATTAAAATAACTTGCTTTCCATATTCTAATAATTGAGTGCATTCTCTTCTGAGTTCTTCTGCTGCGTCTTTGTGTTTAAATTCATACCCTGGTGTTTTTTTGGAGGACCAATGGGAAACTATTATTGAAAGATCTGGATTATTCTCACTTGAGGAGACGCTAAACTCCACCCCAACTTTAATGTTGGTGCCTGTATTTTGGCGTCCATCATCTAAGTCATTAAATATATTATATTTAATTAGATCTAAGGAAATATGTTTTTTATACAGAGCACATATGCCAAAACAAAGATTTCGTGAGAATTTTTCTGTTGCTGGGATTAAATTCACACTGTCGAAAATCTCATGGGATTGTGATATTTGAGTTATGAAGTCGTCATCAATTTCACAGAGAAATAAAATGTCTGTGTTTTCATCAGTAAAAATACTATATATAACTTGCAAGACTTGTAATTCTTGACTTGTTCTGTCGTTGCTATGAATAATCCCAGTATTCCAAAAAGATATTATCATTTAAAAAGCCCAAATTAACTTAAAAAGCTACCATGTTGAAATTTCTTACTTATTATATTGTTTCAACAATTTAGTGTCATTTTCAATGATTATACTAAAAAGGTTGTATCATGTATATTAGTCATTTGACCTTCTTAATTCAACCCGCCATAATCATGTCATCGGAGCCTGAACAACTCCGGTGACTTCTGCGCATTTAAGGGGACTTAAATGCGACCACAATCTGAACTCCTCACCTTGTCACAGATGCAGAAATGCACCTGCGATTTTATACATTCTGCGTTACCTATCGGAGGTGGCGTATGAAGCAGCAATTCCACCTTGTCAACGACGCCATCAAGCAAAACGCTATCAACTTCATCCGGGAGCTACCGGTGGACGCCAAGCGCCCGCTAGTTCTCGATATCAAGGAGATGACCCGTACCCTCGATCAGAACAAAAAAATGTGGCCGCTTCTTAAAGACCTCTCCGACCAGGTTACGTGGTTTGGCAATAAGTACGATTCTGACGACTGGAAAGACCTGATCACCGCAATGGTTTCCAAGTCCAAAAAGCAAGAGCAGCGCATGGCCCCCGGCCTTGATGGTGGCGTTGTGATGTTCGGTCAGCGCACCAGTAAGATGACTGTCCGCCAGATGGTCGAGGTGATTGAGGCTATCTACTGGTTTGGCACTCAGCAGAACGTCAAATTCAGCGAAAAATCTCGCCTCGAAATTGAATGGGCAAAACGCTGGGGTGAGCGCAATGAATAGCCCACTTTCCCGCGTCATCACTAACGAAATCTTCCGCGTTCCGGTGCGCCGACAGCGCAAGCCCGCGGTTAAGCCGTCCGACATTCCGACTTTCAAGGACTACACCGCCCGCCTGGTGGATCAGAAATGGCTGCGTCTCGCGGCGAGGAGGGCGCATGGCTAAGTTACCGCGCCGCAAGTGTGTCCATAAAGCTTGTCGCCAGTGGTTCCACCCGGTCCGCGACGGGCAGGTGGTCTGCTCATTCGAGTGCGCCAGCGCGATCGGCAAAGAACAGACCGCAAAAGCTCGTGAAGCCGCCAAGCAGAAGGAGGCGCAGCTTCAGCGCACCGAAGAGAAAGCAGGTCGCCAAAGGCGCGCTGCACGCCGTAATGAGCTGAAGCCGATCCGTCACTGGGTGCAGATGACTCAGCGCGCTTTCAACGACTGGCGGCGCGAAATGCTGCTGGCCGCCGGGCATGGCTGCATCTCCTGCGGAACAAAGACCGCTTTTGCCTGGCATGCCGGGCATTACCGCACCACGGCCGCCGCGCCACAACTTCGCTTTAACCCGGACAATATCTGGCTCCAGTGCTCCGCCTGCAACGTTCACAAATCCGGGAACATTGAGGCATACCGCGCCGCCCTGGTCGAACTGATCGGCGAAGAGCGCGTGCTGGCGCTGGAATCCAACAACGAAACCTACCGATACACCCGTGAAGAACTGGACGGCATCCGCGCCAAGGCCAGAGAAGACCTTCGCGCACTCAAACAGCAGGAGGCCGCATGAAGTCAGAAACGATCGAGATACTCCGAGCGCGCTGGCAGCGCCTCCGGATTTACCGACGCTCGGGTTCCGTGCTGGTCGATTACCGCATTCTCCGTAATTACGTTCGTATCTATCACCCTGCAGGAGCCGCACAATGAACAATCAGCACCTCGAGTACGTACGTCAGCAGCTCATTGTGGCGACCGCAGATCTGAGTGGGGCGACGAAAGGGCAACTGGTAGCTTTCGCCGAGAACGCGCAATTCACAGCGACGGCGCGCAGCCGGGGGCGTAAGAAAATTACTGACCCGGTCAGCGGCCGGAAAGTTAACCCTGACGGCCCGGCGATGAGCGTAAGCCAGTCGCGCGCGAAGGGATCGTCAATCGCTCTGGTTAGCCCGGTAGAGTTCGGTACTGCGTCATGGCGCCGCGCTGTGTTGTCGCTGGAAGAGCACCAGAAAGCATGGCTGCTCTGGAATTACAGCGAGAATATCCACTTTGAATACCAGGTGACGTTCACTCAGTGGGCGTGGGCGGAGTTCATGGATCAACTCGGCCCGAAGAAGGTGGCCGGCAAGACGATGGAGCGCCTGAAGAAACTGATATGGCTTGCGGCACAGGACGTCAAAGCGGAGCTGGCGGGCCGTGAGACATACGAATATCAGGCGCTGGCGGAGATGGCAGGCGTAGCGAAATCGACCTGGACGGAAACGTATCTGCCTCACTGGCTGGCGATGCGTAACAGCTTTAAGCGGCTCGATAGCGGTGCGCTTATATCCGTAACGCGATCACGTTCACAACAAAAGGCGACAAATTTAGATGTAAGTCTTGCAAAAACGAACTGAAACGCATATATTTCATGTAAATCTGATATCGTCGCCATAGCTTCGATTATCGACAAAGAATTAAGAGCCTCGCCATCGTGCGGGGCTTTTTACTTAATGCACCATGTAGTATTTCTAACGCCACTCAGTTCACGGCAGCTTTATACTCATATCGTTAGCTTGAGGAGATGAGTATGCAAGAAGGTTACTACTGGATTCAGCACTGCGGCACGGTACAGGTTGCCTACTACACCAATGATGTTGTTGATGACCTGGAAACGGGCAAGTCCATTACTGGGGTCTGGCATCTAACCAGGGGTGATGACATCTGCAACAATGGAGAAGCAGAACTCATAAGTGGGCCGTTAACACCACCCCGGTGAGCACTGATAGCTAATAAGCCATTGACTGATATCTATAACATCCCGCGCCACTGGCCCCGTCGCCAATGGACGGCGGTAAGTTGGAATTATCCGCGGGGTCAGTCCAAAACAATGAAGCCTCGGCATCTAGCCGGGGCTTTCTTATTTGCGGTACGCCGCACACAGAACCCACAACCTGGGACCCTTCGGCCAGAGAGTCGACATTGCCTTACCCTCATCTTCCTGGCTTGTCGCCAGGTTTTTTATTCAGGCCGCAGACAATCAATTCCAGATGCCACGTAGCTATCGTGTCTGACGGCCTTTCCCAACTACCACACAGCACCCCGGACCCGGAGGTGTGGAATGCAACGTATGAACCCAACAAATGGACACGATCTGCCGTACTGGTGGTCGGCGGCCTTGGGCCTGTTCTCTTTGCTTAGCCTGCAGGATTACGTGTTTATTATCGGCGCGCTGGTATCGGCGTTCTTCACGATAAAAACCTATTACGCAAAACGGAAAGAAGAGCGTGAGCGTATGGCTGAGGAAAGGAAGCGAACCCAGCTGCTGGAAAACTACTTATCTGATGTAGGTAAAAAACCTCACTCCGATCGTCCGGCTGCTGCCGAGGTGGTTACGGAGGCAATGCGGAGAATTTCCGGTGGCCCAGTTGAAACTGAGTAAGAAAAGCGGCGCCGCGGGCATTGTATGCTCCGTCGGAACGATCATCGCCATTGTAATGAACGCTGGCCATGTAAGGACTAACGAGCGCGGCCTGGAGTTAATCGGCAACGCTGAATCTTGCAGACGTGATCCGTATGTGTGCCCGGCAGGTGTGCTGACTGACGGTATGGGTAATACGCATGGCGTGAAGCCCGGCACCGTTAAGTCTGACCAGCAGATCGCAGTCGAGTGGGAGCGCAACATCCTTGATGCTGAATCCTGCGTTAACCGCTACGGGAATGGCAGAAAGTTATCTGACGACACTTTCTCTGCAGCTGTATCGGTAACGTTTCGTGCTGGCTGCGGAAACATGCGCACCTCCACGATGTTCTCTCTTCTCAGAGGCGGGAACATCACGGCGGCATGCCACCAGTTCCCTCGATGGGTATGGGGAGGCGGCAAGATTCTTCCTGGCCTGGTTACTCGCGCTGGGAAAGAAAAGGCGCTCTGCCTGGACGGTCTAAAATGAGACGATTAACCGCAATCATCTGTGCCGTCGTTATCTGCCTGCTCGTTTCCATGGCCTGGGCGATTAACCACTACCGCTACAACTCCATCACCTACAAAGACCAGCGCGATAAAGCGACGGTTCGGGCCGACACATCGGAAGCGATCACCAACAACGTGATCACCACGATGAACCTCATCCGTGACATCTCACAGGCTACCCAGAATGCAAAGAACGAACTGGCCAAAAAAGGCGAGACGCGCATTGTCTACATCAGGCAGGCGCTTGAAGGCGATCCGTGCGCTAACCAGCTTGTTCCTTCTTCCGCTGCTGACAGCCTGCGGGAATACGCAGACAGTTTACGTCCCAGCTCCGGTGGTGCCGATAAGCCCTGACCTGACAGCAGACACGCCGATCCCCGGAATGGTGGTTCCGTTCACGTGGCAGGCAAGTCTGGAGTTAAACGCTCAGCTCTATACGGCGCTGGGGCAGTGCAATCTGGATAAGGCGGCGATAAGGAAATTTGAGGTGTCGAGAAGCGAGCTGAATACAAAATAATGTATCATGCTCCACGTCATCAAATTATCAATGGAGCTGTGCATGAGCCTCTGGCCTGCTGTGATTGGTGCGTTAAGTGCATTATGCGGTGCTTTTTTAGCTAACAAATTTGCTGATCAGCGCTGGGAAAAACAAATCTCCTATGAGAAGGAAAAGGAAAAAAACAAGGTAATGAGGGAAAAGGGGGAGGAGCTCCATTCTCTGATTTCAAGGTGGCAAAAATACATAGGGATTTATCAACTAAATCAGTTGTTTGTTCTCAGGGGGAAAATAACTGAGGCTCAGCGTCAAGATTTACAGGCAAAGGAGCCGCTTGAGTCCGGATTGCATGATAGGTTAGAGACTATACTTTTTATTTACTTTCCAGAATTAGAAAAAAATCTATCAAAAATCAAAGAATTTCTGGAAAGTGGGAATACTACTTACCTAAAAACAATGAAAGGGAATCTGAAGCCTGAGCATGCATATAAAGAAATTGACGCATGTGCAATGAAAGTGCAGGAAACCTTTCAGAGTACAAATGCTGCCATCAGAGATAGGCTAAAACAAACATTGTGAATCATTGCCGCCTCCGGGCGGTTTTTTGTTGCCATCACCATGGGTAATCCCATCGTAATGGCAATACCCCCATAAGCGGATAAAGAGGCTCTCAATGTCCGACATCTACCAAATCACGCTAACCACCCAAACAGGCGAAACCTTCACGGGCAAGATGTCACGACGTCAGCCTGAGCTGGTTAACGGCTTTGTGCCGCTGGCGACAGAAACGGGCCAGTGGCTGTACTTCGCTCCTGCCGACGTTAAGCGCGTGAAGTTTACGCCAGTACCGGCAGAGCAGACCGAACAGCCAGCAGAACAAACAACGGAGTAACGAATGAGCAAACCGGACTGGGAGGCCATCGAGACGGCGTACCGGGCCGGAGTGATGTCCCTCCGAGAGATTGCATCGCAGCACGGCATTAGCGAAGGCGCTATCCGTAAGCGTGCCAAGCGTGACGACTGGTCGCGTGACCTCAATGCGAAGGTGAAAGAACGAGCCGACGATCTGGTACGCAAAGCTGAGGTACGCAAACAGGTACGCAGTGAAGTCACTTTTAACGAACGCGTACTCATAGAAGCGACGGCTGAGGTAATCGCCAATGTCCGCATGGAGCATCGCGGCGACATTAAGCGCGCCAGGCAGATAACCAACGCCCTGTTTGATGAGTTGGGCGCGGAGTGCGCAGACGTGGCCGCGCTGGAGAAGCTCGGAGAGTTGATGTTCGACCCCGACGACAAAGGTCAGGACAAGCTAAATGAGATTTACCACAAGGTCATCAGCATGCCGGAGCGCGTTAAGTCGGTTAAGGCACTGAGCGACGCGCTGAAGAATCTGATCGGGCTTGAGCGCCAGGCCTACGATATCGACGGGCCGGAAGGCGACAACTCTGTTAAGCAACTGTCTGACCTGATGGATTCTCTGTCTCAGGGGGCGTAATGAAACCTGAGCACATCAAGCTGCTGGCCGACAAAGACTGGCGGCTGAACAATCTCTACTGGATCACTGACAAAGAGGGTAAGCCGACTCGGTTCAGGATGACGCCTGAACAGCGGGAATACTTCGAGGGGATCCACACCCGCAACATCATCCTGAAAGCACGTCAGCTCGGTTTCACCACAGAGGTGTGCATCATCCAGCTCGACGCGGCCCTGTTTGAGTCGGCGAAGTGCGCGCTGATTGCCCACACGCTGAATGACGCAAAGCGCCTGTTCCGCGAAAAAGTGAAGTACGCATACGACAAGTTGCCGGCAGAGATAAAGGCTGCCAACCCGGCCAGTAACGACTCTTCCGGCGAGCTCGTCTTCAAGAAGGGCGGCTCATTATACGTCAGCACGTCATTTCGTGGCGGTACGCTGCGTTACCTGCACGTTTCCGAGTTCGGGAAGATATGCGCCAAGTATCCTGACAAGGCCCGTGAGATCGTCACTGGTGCGTTTGAGGCGGTATCGACTGGATGCTTCGCTACTATCGAGAGCACAGCAGAGGGCCGGGCGGGTTACTTTTTCGATTACTGCCAGACAGCAGAGAAAGCGCTGCTGCAGGGTAAAGCGCTATCCGCGCTGGACTGGAAGTTTTTCTTCTTCTCCTGGTGGAAGAATCCACAGTACGCAATCGACCCGGTTGAATCGCTGCCGGTGCGCCTGCTTGAGTATTTCGCTGAAATGGAGGCGAAGCACGGCGTGGTCGTCAACGAGCGCCAGAAAGCCTGGTACTACGCTAAAGAGAAAACGCTCGGCGACGACATGAAGCGCGAATACCCGACCATTCCGGCCGAGGCGTTCCAGCAGTCTGTCGAGGGCGCGTACTACGCGAAGCAGTTCCGCTGGCTCTACACCAACAAGCGGATCGGCCAATTACCGGATAACTCGCACCTCCCGGTGCACACGTTCTGGGATATCGGTGTGGGTGACTCCACGGCGATTTGGTTCGTTCGTGAGGTCGGTGAAGAGTTCCACATCATCGACTACTACGAAAACTCCGGCGAGGGGCTGAGGCACTATATGAAGGTGCTGAAAGACCGCGGCTATGAGTACGGCGAACATTGGGGGCCGCACGACATCGAAAACCGCGAGTTTGCTGCTGATGCGAAGTCACGCAAAGAGCTGGCGCGCGAGGGTTACGAGATTGACGGCCAGATGTATTCGATAAACTTCCGCGTTGTGCCGAAAGCCGGCATTGATACCGGCATTGAGTCGGCACGTGAAATCCTCCCGAAATGCGTATTCGATGAGGAGAAATGCTCGGAAGGTATCTCTCACCTTGAGGGATACCGGAAGGAGTGGGACGACAAGCGCGGCTGCTGGAAAGACAAACCTCTCCATGACGCCACTTCGCACGGTGCCGATAGCTTCCGTTACTTCGCAGTGACGAAGAACAACCGCAAGCAGGTTGGCACAGTATTCTTCTAAGGAGCATCGCCAGTGAGCGAACAAGATAACGGCCTTCAGATGGCTGTGAACAACCTCGCCACTGAAATGAGGCGAGCGAATTACCTGAATGCCATCGGCATCGGTGGCGGGAACACGAAGCGCCCGACGCTTTACCAGGAATTTGGCTACCCGCGCACGATCACCTTCAACGACTTCTACAACATGTACCGCCGCAACGCCGCTGGCTTCGCTGTGGTGCATCGGCTGCTGGATGGTTGCTGGCAAGACTATCCGGTCATTGTTGACGGTGATGAAGCTCAGGAGGCGAAGAATACAAACGCCTGGGAAAAGAAAGTCACCAAGTTCATGAAGAAGTTGTGGCCGAAGGTGAAGGATGCCGACCGCCGCAATATGGTTGGACGCTACTCCGCGCTGCTGCTGCAGGTGAAAGACAATAAGCCATGGAGTGATCCAGTCGATATCAACCTTGTGAAGTCGCTGGGCGAGTCTGCTTTGGTAAAGCTTATCCCTGTGTGGGAGCCGCAGTTAACTGTCGCCGAATGGGATAACAACCGTCAGTCTGAAACGTTCGGTCAGCCGAAGATGTTCAACTTCAACGAGCAGCCTGTTGGAGACGAGTCATTCGTCGGACCGCTGCGCGGAGAACCGGTACATCCTAGCCGCGTCATCCTGTTCTGCGAAGGATCTGAAGACGACAATGTCCTGTCCGGCATCCCGCTGCTGGAGGCTGGTTTCAACAAAGGCCTCGATATCGAGAAGATTTCCGGCGGTGGCGCTGAGGGCTTTCTGAAGAACGCCAGCCGTCAGATTGCCGTCGAATTCAGCAAAGAAACCGACATGGCCACGCTGGCAGAACAGGCTAAGAAGGCCGGCTATGCCGATCTCGGTGAAGCAATGGGCGATAAGGTCAACAAGCTTAACCGTGGTACCGATGCGGCAGCCGTAATGCAGGCAGGTCAGATGCACGTTCTGAGCGTTGCACCAGGCGACCCTGGGCCGACCTGGGAAGTCACCGCGAACGAACTGGCCGCCTCCGTGCAGATCCCGTTCACCATCCTGTTCGGTCAGCAGACCGGACGACTGGCGAGCGACGAGGATAAAACTGACTGGGCTATCCGTAGAAACACGCGGCGTAATGGCTTCCTGACAGACCGGATCACCGCGTTGCTGGAGCGTTTCTGGACGCTTGGGATTATCGACCCGCCGACCAAAGGCGAGGTCACCATTTCGTGGAGCGATCTGCTGGCGCCAGGCGAGAAAGAGAAGATCGAGAACGCTTCAAAACTGGCTGACATCGTGCAGAAAACCACTGGCTTCTATGGCGGTGAGCCGCCTATTGCAGCCAATGAGCTGCGCGAAGTTGTTGGTCTTGACCCGCTACCGGAGCCAAAAGAACCACCGAAACCGGACGAGAAGGTGACTACCGATGATCCACTGGCCGATGACACCAGAACAGACGGCAAAGGTGGGGCTGCCGATAGTTCCGCGCAGCAAGGTTGACCCGACCCGATCGGCAAAGCAGGTAACCGCGATGTACCGGGATATCGAGGATCGGTATCTCGGCATCAAGCGCGCGCTGAAAGCTCTGTTCGACCAGCGCCTGACCGGGCGAGAGCGTGAGGTAAACAGCCATAACTGGCATTTCCTGTGCCACGACAACGGCGCGGATATGCGGCTCTATCAGGTCAACGCCGGCAAGTTCATCTACGACATGTCGGCGCAGGAACTGGCTGACGTGCTGGAGGCGGTGCAGGCTATTCTCGATGACCATCTGCTGGAGGGTGGCGAGCAAAACCTTTGGGCGATGGACTACGTCGTCGCTGAGGCGCAGCGCGGCACGCTTGAGGCCTTCAACAACCTCTCGCAGCAGTCGCAGGTGTACGCCAGCCAGACTACGCTACAGCAGCTTTTAAACAGTCCCGGTTATCTTAACCAGATAGCGGCGGCCAGGCTGACAACGTTCAGCGACTGGAAGGTCATCAGCGACACCGCCCGCGGCGACCTGACCAACATCATCACCGATGCGGTAGCGCGCGGTGTTAATCCCCGCGAGACGGCCAGCGTCATCAGCAAGCGTCTCGATGTGTCGATGTCGAAGGCAAAGACCATCGCTCAGACTGAGCAGGTCGGTGCGCTGCGGCAGGCACAATGGAACGAAACGGACTGGGCTGCTGACCGGCTTGGGATGAATACCGGCCTGCTGTGGCTGTCAGCGCTCAAACCAACGACGCGCACCTGGCACGCCAGTCGTCACGGCAAGGTCTACACCACGGAAGAGGTGCGTGACTTCTACGCCGAGAACGGTAATCGGTACAACTGCTACTGCAGCCAGATTCCGGTGCTACTCAACGATGACGGCAGCATATTTAATCAAGGGCTGGTCGAAAAATTGAGAGTAGAAAGAAAAAATTGGCTTAATGTTTCTTAATTATTTGCCGTTATCATAGTTGCAAAGGAGGGGCTATGAGCCAAGCAAAAATTAAGAAAGTCAGTTTTGACTGGAAAGAAATATCGAAAAATGATTCTGCTTCACTATTTCGCATTACTTGTAAGCTAACGCTAGATGGAACTGGGATGGAAGTTGAGGGTACCGCCTTTACCTACATCAATAAAGTTGCGATGAATAGCTTTAGTGTGCCATTGGAAGCAGAGCAGAGCGCGTTTGATAACGCTGCCGGAAGAGCAGCATATTTAATGTCAATAAGTATTCATCCCAGAAACTAGCCCAAGGTCGCTCCGGCGGCCTTTTTTATTGCCTGAAATCCACCAATGAAGAAACAAAATTGCAAATGCCCTGGCTGTGAGCGCAAGCGTAATGGCTGGCCGGGGTATCAACCGTGCGCGTCGAAATCATCCGGTAAGGTACTGCCACCACCAAAACAACGCTAAGAGGACGCAACGTGAAGCTATCCAGCATCCACGTTAAATCCCTCGCCATCAACGCCTCCAACATATCAACGACCACCATCAACGGCCAGGAACACTACGTTATTCGTGGTGCGGTCCCGATCGTCGATGACATCGTGATGAATGGCGGCCTGTACCCGGCGGAGGAGATTAACAACAGCTACCAGACGATGGAGCGCAAGTTAATGCCGATCGGCCACCCGATGGTGAACGGCAAATACGTCAGCGCCAACGACCCGCAGGCGGTCAACGATTACTACGCCGGGGCATGGGCTCAGAACGTCAGCAAGGCCAATGACAAGGTCGTGATGGACGTTTACGTCAATAAGGCAGTGGCAGACACCAAGCCTGACGGTAAGCGCCTTATTCAGCGCCTGGACGACATGATTTCCGGCAACAACGCCGACCCGATTCATGTTTCTACCGGTCTGCTGCTGAACAAAGAGCAAAAGGCAGGTGAGTCGAAGCAGAAGAAATACTCCTGGGTCGCTCACAACATGCAGTTCGACCACATCGCGATCCTGCTCGACGAGCCTGGCGCCGGTACTCCGGATGAAGGCGTCGGCATGTTCGTCAACGCTGACGGGCAGGAGGCCGATGTTGAATCGACGAGCCTCATCGATGCCGCTAACAGCATGAAAGACGGCTGGTGGAACAAGGTGAAATTCTTCATCAGCAACGCTTCAGAGATGTCCTTCGACGACATCTACCAGGCGCTGCGCATGTCCATCAAGCAGGACGACAAAAAGTGGCGCTACGTCGTCAGTGTCTGGCCTGACCATTTTGTTTACGAAGAGGATGGTGAAAACGCCAAGCCGAAGCTCTTCGACCAGAAGTACCTCATCTCTGACAAGGTCGTAACGCTTGTCGGCGATCCAGTAGAAGTCGTGCGCAAACCAACTGAGTACGAAGTCAAAACCAACGGAGAAACAAACCCGATGAAAGAGAAGATGATCGCCGCGCTCAATGCCGCAGGCGTTAAAACCGAGGGGCTGACCGACGATCAGGTCTGGGATGCCTACAACCAGCAGATGCAGAAGAAAGATGGCGGCGGCGACCCGGGCCAGGCTCAGATTAACTCCGACGCTATTACTGCCGCAGTAAATCTGGCACTGAAGCCGCTTACCGATGAAATCAGTACGCTGAAATCTCAGCTGCAGGCGAACGCAGAAAGCGACCTGAAAACCAAGCGCGATGCGGTTAAAGCGAAATTCTCGTTCATGACCGAAGCTGCGATCAACTCGCTGGCTGGCGACGCGCTGAACGACTTGTACTCACAGTGCCAGACCAGCACCGGTCTGAACCCTGCATTCCAGGGGAATGGCGCTCAGAGTGAAATCCTTAACATGGAGGCACCTGAATAATGGCTCTCGCACCTCGTTTCCATACCATAATCGCGGGCCCGGCCCGTAAGAATGACCCGCAGGTCATTGAAGCAATCATGGCGGCGGCCGTGAAACCCGGATCACTGGTGATGCTCGACAGCGCCGGGAAACTGGCTGTTCACAATGTCGCTGGTGGCGCAGGCGTGGCTCTGGCTCTTCAGCACAACTATATCGGCGGTGGTGACATTCGCGACGCGGTTCCTGCCGGTGATACCGGCGCGGCCATCATGTGCGAAGACGATGTGGATTACCACATGCTGGTCAAAGCAGGCGAAGTGTTGCTGGAAAACGAAGGCCTGGTTTCTGCCGGTGACGGCACGCTTGCCAAGGCAACCACGCCAGCCACCGACCAGGTCCTCTTTTATTCACGCGAAAAAATCACCGTTGGCGCTGAAGCTCAGCTCGTGAAAGTTCGCAAATCAGGGAAAGCAACCGCATGAGCATGATCGTATTCAACAAAAAGCTGATCACCGAGCACAACCAGGTGAAGCAGGCATGGAATCAGCTGCTGATGCAGCGTGAATCCTTCAATATCAACCAGGGAACTATTGCTGCCCAGTACGGCGGCGCGCTGGAAGTTAACCAGGCCGCGCTGATCTCCAAAGACTACTGGCGTGAAGTGGACAACATCACCACCCGAGTCTTCCGTAATGACGAAGGCAATGGACTGCTGGATGATCTGCTGGCACTCGGTACGCCGATCTCCATCGGCAAGACAGCGGCTCTGTATCGTGTGTCCAGCGATGCTGGCAAGGTTCATCGCACGCTGACCGGCCATGTACCGGAAGAGCTGGATAAAGTCATTTACGACGAAGCTGGTGACCCAATCCCGATCTTCAATACCGGCTACAGCCGTGAATGGCGAGAGTGGAACGGTATGCAGTCGGAAAACCTCGACGCTATGGCTGATGACCAGGAAGCTCACGTTGCCGCAATTCGCGCTGACATGGCTGACTACATGCTGTCTGGTGACGCAAAGGTTAAGGTGAAAGGCTACGTCGGTGCAGGTATCACTAACCACGCCAATACCAACCAGGTGGATCTGAGCGCATCCGGTCTGAACATCGACCTGACTACCTCTACTCCTGACGAATCGGTGGCATTCTTCACTGGTCCGTTCGCGAAACTGCTGGACGATAACTACGTGCAGGAGAAGGTGAAGGTATGGGTGTCTCCAGACATCATGCGCAACCTGAACCGACCGTATTCTAATGCCACTGGCTTCAAGGAAGGCACGGTGCTGGAATACATCCTGCGCTATGGTCGCATTGAGTCTATTAATCAGACCTTCAAGCTGACCGGTAACCACTTCGTCGCGTACGTACGCAATTCGCAGTACATCAAGACGCGCATCGCCGCGCCGGTGGGTACCTTCATGATCCCGCGCCAGAATCCGTTCGATAACTACAACACTCTGGTCTGGAGTGCTGTCGGTCTGCAGATTAAGCGCGATTTCAACGGTCGTTCTAAAGTGTTCAACGCGCAGGGTTAAGGGGCTTCGGCCCCTTTTCTTCAGGAGAGAGCATGAAAAAGTTAAAAGTCGAGAAGACTGGCTGCTGGGGAACGATTAACGGCGTATTCCAGCAACTGCCGGTGGGCCATGAGTTCGTTGCGGTTGCTGTACCACCTGCTTTCGCCGGACGCGTTTCAGTGGTTGGCGAAGTTGACGAGCAGGAGCTCGAAGTTTCCACGCCAGGTGCCGACGATAAACTTGCAGAGCAGGCAGAGCAGGCAGAGCAGGCAGACACATCCGCCAAATCGAAAAAGGTGAAATAACCATGGCTGATCCAATCACAGCGGCAGACGTGCAGGCGTTCCTCGGTGAATTGGGTTACTCCATCCCGGGCGCGCTGCTGGAGCCAATCCTCTGTGTGGTGAACAAGATTATCCCGTGCCTTGATGGCGCGGGGTATAACGAGTGCACCGCGAAGCTGATCCTGATGTATGCGGCGGCGTTGATGGCTACGTCGTCCGGCGCGCGCCGCATCAAATCGCAGGGTGCGCCGTCTGGCGCGTCCCGTTCATTCGATTACAACGACGACAGCATTACCTGGCTGCGCGACTCGCTGGCGAAGCTCGATACCAGCGGATGCACCGGTGAGCTGCCGATCAGCGCTGGTAACAGCGTGGGCTTGTTCATGGTGGTCTGAGGCTGCTGATGACGTACAAATCAGTTAAGCACGGCCTGCCGCGTTCATTCGTCCGAGTCTGGGTGATGACCGACACCGGGCGGGAGACTACCGGCTACGTGAAATCGGATGGCGAGTGGTTCATCAACTGCCCGCGCATCCGGGCGACTGGCGCGAAGGTGCTGAGGTGGAAAGAATGAAACGAGGTGGATTACTGCAAAACAGCAGGCTTTACCGTGTTGGCGAGGTAGTCATGGGCTCGATCATCCCACCAAATGCCCTAAAGCGAAGTGAACAACTGAAAGGCCAGTGTGGAAACGTGACGGTTGTCCTGAGTTGTAAGGAGGGCTGATGTCATCGGTAGCGAACTGGTCATACACAGCAACGGCGACCATCTGGCGCAAGCTTGAAGGCAATGACGAATACGGCGACCCGCTGGGATATGCCGAGCCTGAGCAAATCCTCTGCGATTACGAGGGTGGGCTCAGTAAGAAGTTAGCAAGCCTGGGCGCCGAAATCGTAGTGAAGAATACCGTCTGGACGGAGTTCGCGCTGGCGGCTGCGGGTGATTACTTGCTGATTGGCGTATCGACCGAAGCGGACCCGGTTGTCGCCGGTGCCGACGAGGTGCGGCAGGTTATTCGTTACGCCGACACGTTTGAGCGCCTGGTGGATGATTACGCCATCCTTACAGGAGTCTGATAAACCTGTGCAATAATGGCCCAAAACATTAAATGGAATGACAGGTGATGGGCTTTCAATTTTGGTTCACGGTGTGCGCAATTTTTCTGACATGCCCCATTATGTTTGTTCAGTCGATAATCTTTTTGCGACGAGGTGTCTACACCAAAACCTTTAAGGGGACGATGCGAAAGGAATATATCCACAAAGACACTAAACCTATTGAATTTTGGTTCAGCGTTATTGCTCAAATGATGATGAGTGCTGCAGTGCTTGGTTTAGGCTTCTGGTTTTTAGATGACCTACCTGCCTTTCATAGTTGGTACACTGAAATCCGCGCAATGCTCCCTTTTTGACTCACCGTTAAATGACACCAAACCTCGCTCAGGCGGGGTTTTTTATTGCCTGGAGAAAACCATGGGCATTAAAGTACGCGGCGTTAAGCAGTCGAAAGCCGGGCTCAACCGCATCATCAACGACGTGAAAGGGCGCAAGGTTGTCCGGGCGCTGCAGTCAGCGATGATAATCGGCAGCTCACAGGCCGCGCTTTATACGCCGATCGACACCTCTACGCTGTTGAATAGCCAGTATCTGACCGGGCGCGCTGGTAATGTCTTCTCTACCTCTGAGAGGCTGGAGTTTTCCGGTGATATGTGGGTCGTTATGACTGACAGCCTCGGCAACTTCCATGGGCGCTACCGGGCTTATGCAGTCAATGGCAATCAAAAAGCATTCACAGCTGCAGCTGAAGCATTCGACCTGAATATTTACGATGGCAGGACTGTACAAACACCATCGCGGTATTTCATGTCCAGCAGTGAAGAACTCAATTCCACACTCTGGCGCGTGGAGTCATCTAAACCAAATGGGGATGACACCCAGACGCTTTCTCTCGTTGAATACACCGACAACATCTACCTGAACGATTAACCAGCATATTAACAACCGGCTTCGGGTATATCCTGAGGCGTCTTCACGTCTATAAGAGATAAAAATGGCCGATTCATACGCAAACATCCCGGTTCCAACGCCGACGCAAAACCCTGTACCAAGCTCTGATATTCGCGATCACGTATTCGGTGGCGCGAAAATTGACGAGTTCGTGACATCGATGGAGTGGACCTATACGGATCGCTTTGGTAATAAGCATTACACCATTGAAGGAATCAACTATCTCGCTCAGCAGGTGATGAATGCCTTCGGCTACGTAACGCTGACAGGCGTATCTTTTACAACTGGCGCAACAGTTTCAAACCCCAATGAAGTGCTTTTTAACGAATCAAATAATGAATATTACAAGTGGACAGGTTCATTTTCCGGTGGACCTAAAGTTGTGCCCGCTAATTCAACGCCAGAATCTACGGGCGGGATCGGCGCTGGAAAGTGGTTGGGTGTCGGTGATTCTACCTTAAGAGGTGAGCTGGCTGAACCTGATGGTTCTGGTATGGTTGGGCATGGGGATAAAACTGTTGATGATGCTTTAACCGAATTGGAGAAAACTCAGAGTAAAGACGGATTTAACGCTATTGGCCGATTCCTTAATCTTGCGGAGTTGCGAGCATTCCCTGCTAAAGCCTTAGGTGATGTAGTCTTTGTTGCGTCGGCAGCAAGCACAAGCGCCTCAGAAATCCATTACGGCGGTGGTTATTTCCAGGCTGTTGCGAAAGGATCGCTTGTTGATGATGGAGGGGTAGTAATAGTTCCAACATCTGGGACTTTCGCCTGGAAAAGAATTGTTAATGATGGCATCTTTTCCGTCGACATGTTTGGGGCAAAGCCCGATAGTGTGACTGACTCAGGTGATGCATTTATTAAGGCCATGACATACGCAAGGCTTAACAAAGTTGTCATGAACGCATCACCAGGGAAGTATCTGACTCATACCGGAATACCTATCTGGAAAAAAAGTGGTCTTAAGGGAGGTGGGATTGGCGTTACCACCATAGCAAGAACTACAAATGATACCTATCATGTTACAACCGGGAAAGACATCGATGCGTATGTTTTATTTCTAGGTGATAACATGGATGTAGACGACTACACTGCAGACTGCGAAAATGCATATTTAAGCGGGATAACATTTATCAGAGATGGTTTGACCGGAAGGGCCAACAACACCCAGTATGGCCTTTGGATGCCAAAGTTAAATGTTTCAATCATTGATAATGTAAGACTTGAATGCCCATATATTGGTATCTGGGGAGAGGATGTATGGTTTAACAAAATACACGCCCAAATATTAGGTCTTGGTGTGAAACAATTCTATGGTGTATTTATTGCGAAGCTTAGAAGTGGGTCATACCTACTATCTGGAACAAGTAATGACTTAATGATTGGTGTTACCAATTATCAAATAGGTCATTTCTACGCCGGGCAGCAATACACAACCATGACAAGCTGTACATGCGATAACTGCGAACCCATGACGGATTTGGGTGAAACTAGTGCAATAGCATATCAATTTATTAATCCAGTAGGAATTACGATGAACTCATGTGGATCAGAGGGAGTGGCTGGATCAAGGCTATCAGTAGCAATGACAGCCGATGCCATTTATGATAGCACTATCGTAATAAATACATATCAAGGGATGATAGAACAGAGAAATCCATCTGTTTCAACTCCAATTTATAGAATACAAAGCAGTCATACTACTAAGAACTTATCTGCCATATTCAATGCATGTAACATCAAAAAAGATGGAACCCTAACAAATCAAACGGTAGGGTTTGTTGGTGGGGCAAATACATACCTAAACAATATAGGAAGCGTAATTGATACCCCGACTGTTTCTGGTGGTGCTGTTTTCAAATCACTTTAAAAAAAGCCCCGTTCGGGGCCTTTTTTTTAAATGCATATCTTGGATGCGCCTTTAAAATATATCAAGCTTTGATTGCCTATATTATATATAGAATATAGGTTGTTGCTAACTGATGGCCTTAGATTTTCTGCGCATGCCTTATGCATCAAATCCAGATTATCACCACCCCAAGAATTTTCTACGCTATTGATACCTACCGATGCGGCAAGCCTCCTTGACACCCAAGGTGGGGATGGAGGCATAATTCTTCCAATAAACGGAACTGCATTTATTGCTACTTTAGCTTGAGGAGATAAAGGCATCGTACCTGATATATAAATTGATCCATTAGCACCATAGTTAATATCTCTGGCAATATTATTCAGGATTGATAACTCAAAATCTCTTTGATTTGAAGATGCGTTAACGTATTGAAAAGAAAGAGAGAGGACAGACAATGAAATAAATGACACAAACGCGAATGACGCCTTTTGGTTTAATTCTCGCAAAGCAATAACAAGCAGAAAGAAAACAACAGAAGATAATCCAATCATTACTCTAATGTCTGTTATGCCTTCAACCACAAGGAATGATGTACCTATTGCCGAGAAGAACAGCAAAATGATACTTAGTGAAAAGCGTAACAATGCGGATGGCAGGTCTGAAAACCCAATCCTGCTCTTTTTAATCTTTGTGATTGTCGATATAACTGCACTTGCAGCTAAAATATAAAATGCAACCTTAATAAATCCCGTGAGAATCAGCGAGCTTATGTTGCAAACGCCGTAAAAAGCTATCCTTAATGAGCTAAATATATTTGATGGTTCAATGAATGTTGCTCTTTGACCACCAAGGGAGAACAATTTAACCACAAAAAAATAATAAATTAAGAATGCACTGCAGAATAATGTACCATCATAAATCAATTGCGTTAATTTTGATTTGCTTGAACTCTTAATTTTAACAACAACATTTGCAGCCATAAGGCCAAGGAAAATATTTGCACATGGTTGATATAATGAAAGAGATGCAATCAATGACGCTATAGAGAGTATGTTGTATAACCAGCCCCTTGAGAATGACAAGTAAAAAGCCAGAACACCCAATGATAAAGAAATGGTCATGGCGGTGCTATCATAATGATAGGACATATTCTGCAAAAAAATTGGTGATGCGAATAGCATCGGCAGAGGGATGAGCGCATACCCTCGCATAACGGATAAATTATTTTTAATAATAAAATAAATAAAATATGTGAATAGCATTAATGCCAATATAATGCCTAGTGGGTAGAAATCACTTAAATAAGATTTATTTAATGACAAGGCGAACGTTATCATGTCTGCCAGTGGGCGGCCTAGAAGGCTCCACGACCCGTCACCGTAAACACTCCTATATACATCATCAAGATATAGGTTGCTGTGTAGCATAAAAGGCAATGCATAAAGAAAGCTTACACCGGCGAAGAAGTAAACATAGCATTTATTGAGATGCATTTTTGTTGCCCTTAATTACGTAGCGAGGTCTATTTTTTGTTTCAATGTAGATTCTTCCTATGTACTCACCTAGCACGCCTATTCCGATCAGTTGCACACCACCTAGGAACAAAATTGACACCAGTAGCGAAGGGTAGCCGCGAACCGGATTACCGAACGCAAGGGTATCAATAATCATCCACGCCCCGTAAAGAAATGCCAGGCCAGCTACGAACAATCCGATATATGTCCACATTCTCAGAGGGAATGTAGAAAAACTTGTTATGCCTTCAAGTGCAAGATTCCACAACTTCCAGCCGTTGAATTTTGTGCTGCCGGCCACGCGTTCTGCTCTGGCATATTCAACCACATCGGTTCTACCACCTACCCAACTCAGAACTCCCTTCATGAAGAGATTACGCTCTGGAAGAAGCTTAATGTTATCCACCATCTCACGGGACATCAGACGGAAATCTCCGACATTCTCTTCAATTTGTGGATTGCTGATTTTATTGTGCAGCTTATAGAACCACTCAGCAGTTTTGCGCTTCAGGCGGCCATCAGTAGATCGATCAGAACGCTTTGCTAGTACCATATCTGCGCCAACCTTCCACTTGTCTATCATGTGAGGAATGACTTCAATGGGATCCTGCAGGTCTACATCAATCGGGATAATTGCTTCGCCTGTTGCATGATCAAGACCAGCGAATAGCGCAGGCTCTTTCCCAAAGTTGCGAGTGAATGACAGAGGAATAACAAGCGGGTCTGCAACAGCAAGCGCATTAATTATAGATTCTGTTGCGTCTTTGCTTCCGTCATTTATGAAGACTATCTCAACTTCATGTTGCTGAAGTCCTTCAAATTCCCGAACAGTTTTATAAAAAATAGGTATCGCGTCTTCTTCGTTGAAGACAGGAACGACCAGAGAAATTTTCATTTCGCATCCCTAAAGACAATGAATTTTGAATAAACGAAACCGCAAACCAGACTGATTGCGGAAAACACGATTAACGTGACTACAGGTGCCATGCCCGATTTATCAGCAGCCCAGCCCACCGCAGCGCTCAGCGTGCCCATAAAGCCGACATACAGCATGTAGCGCAGGGTCGTGGTTGATGACTTAAACGTGAATCTGGCATTTGCGAAGAAGCTGAATGACACAGCGACAACAAACCCGGCAAAGTTGCCAAGCGCCTGACCTGTGTGAAATGCATAGATGCATGTGGCAAACACAACCCAATGAATGAGCGTGTTGATGAGACCTATCGATGTGTACCTGGCGAATAACTTTAACATTATAGAAATCAGTGAATTCGGAAAGGTCTGAAGTGTAGCACCACAAACGCTATTGATCGACACCGCAATTAAATAATACTGTGTTTATGTACAGTATCCCTGTGAGGTGAATATGTCACGTACAGCGAACATAAATACCGCCTTGTTTGCGGTCACAGAGTCTTTTTTACCCCCATCAGCGAGCATTGTTGAAACGCAGGAAGGCTATGATGTAGTAGAGATCGCAACGCGGTGTGAGCGCGGTGACACATTGCTAATCTGGTTTTGCGGACGCCAGCAACATGCGTTCTGGGCCGGTGAGGCGCTCATTACTGATGATGGTGAGGCAATCGAAGGTGAGGCACTTGATGATGTTCGCCTGGTTGGTGTAGTTACGCATACCATTCGCCCAGTTGTTTCAGACGAAAATCCCTTCATGTAGTATTCAAAGTGAGCAATCAGCAATTTTCCTTCTGAAATTTACAAATACCAAAAAACTAATAGCGTTACAGGTTTAGAAACGAAGCGGCCAGGAAGTAGCCAAACATAAACAAGCGGCCATCTTGATCAGTGCCTCAGTTAAAACTACTGTATATAAAAACAGTATTCGAGGTATGCATCATGGAGTTCTTCAGACCGGCAGAGTTACGCGAAATTATTGCTATCCCGCTCTTCAGCGATTTGGTGCAATGCGGGTTCCCCAGCCCGGCTGCTGATTACGTTGAACAGCGTATCGATCTCAATGAGTTACTTGTCGCTCACCCGAGCTCCACATATTTCGTCAAAGCTGCGGGTGATTCTATGATCGAAGCCGGGATCAGCGACGGCGATCTGCTGGTAGTCGACAGCTCGCGTACCGCTGAGCATGGAGATATCGTAATCGCTGCGGTGGAAGGAGAGTTCACGGTTAAACGCCTGCAGCTGCGCCCGACCGTCCAGCTCATTCCGATGAACAGCGCTTACTCACCGATCATCGTCGGCAGCGAAGATACGCTGGACGTTTTCGGTGTTGTGACGTTTATCGTTAAATCGGCGAGCTGAATATGTTTGCGCTCTGTGATGTGAATTCGTTCTACGCATCATGCGAGACGGTGTTTCGTCCCGATTTGAGGGGGCGGCCGGTGGTCGTTCTGTCGAATAACGATGGCTGTGTAATCGCACGCAGCGCCAAGGCTAAAGCTGCTGGAATTACTATGGGAGAGCCGTTCTTCAAGCAAAAGGAGCTTTTCCGGCGCGCTGGCGTTGTCTGCTTCAGCAGCAACTATGAGCTGTATGCTGATATGTCGAACCGGGTAATGACGACGCTAGAGGAAATGAGCCCCCGCGTCGAAATTTACAGTATCGATGAAGCTTTTTGTGACCTGACGGGTGTTAGGAACTGCCGGGACCTGACTGACTTTGGCAAAGAGATTCGCGCTACGGTTCTGAAGCGTACGCACCTGACAGTCGGGGTTGGTATTGCCCAGACAAAGACACTGGCGAAGCTAGCCAATCACGCAGCCAAGAAATGGCAGCGCCAGACCGGGGGGGTGGTCGATTTGTCCAATATCGATCGCCAGCGTCGGTTGTTGGCTATTGTGCCTGTGGAGGATGTCTGGGGCGTCGGCAGGCGCATCAGTAAGAAGCTGAATGCCATGGGCATCAAAACGGCTCTGGACCTCTCAGAACAAAGCACCTGGATTATCCGGAAACACTTTAACGTGGTACTTGAGCGAACGGTCAGGGAGCTGCGTGGCGAGCCATGCCTCGATCTGGAGGAGTTTGCGCCGGCAAAACAGGAAATTGTCTGCAGCCGGTCCTTCGGCGAACGCGTGACAGAGTACGAACAGATGCGCCAGGCCATCTGCAGCTATGCCGCCCGCGGCGCCGAAAAGCTTCGCGGCGAACATCAGTACTGCCGCTTTATCTCTGCGTTCGTGAAAACCTCACCATTCGCGCTTAATGAGCCGTATTACGGTAACAGCGCTTCAATAAAGCTTCTAACCCCAACTCAAGATTCCCGCGACATCATTAACGCCGCGGTAAAGTGCTTGGACAAAATCTGGAAGGATGGCCACCGATACCAAAAAGCAGGAATCATGCTTGGGGATTTTTTCAGCCAAGGGGTGGCGCAGCTGAACCTTTTCGATGAGAACGCGCCGCGCGCAGGAAGTGACAGGCTGATGGAGGTGCTCGACCACCTGAACGCTAAAGACGGGAAAGGCACGCTCTACTTTGCAGGGCAGGGTATACAGCAGCAGTGGCAGATGAAGCGTGAAATGCTTTCGCCGAGATACACTACGCGCTATTCTGACTTAGTTATTGTTCGATAACTGGTTTGACTGGTTAAGGTTAATATGGAAATTTTATGAACGAAGAAAAAGACGCATATGAAGCCGTTAAAAAATATGATGAAATCATACATCAGAATTTACGAAATTCTTTGATAGATAGTGCAAGCCTAGCAACTATTGAGACTACATCAATTTTGGATAAGTTTAGCATGTGGTTATTAGTTGGCGTGGGTGCGACAGCAACATTAATGATAGCTAATATCGATAAGGTATTGCCTTTTATTACACCTCTAGGATTTAAAATTTCCGTTTTTTTATTGGCTATTTCCTCAATTGCTGGATTTGCATCTAAGTATTTTGCTTTAGTAGTTTGTTCATCTGCAACTGTAACTGTAAGAATGACAGAGTTGATACAGAGTAAAATAAAAGAATACGAAGAAAATTGTAAGATCAGAGACGAGATCGGGCGAGATGTTGGATATGTTAGTGATATAGAATTAAGCATTGATTCTTTTACAGAACAATATGTTAGCCTTTTTCCATTTCAAGGGCTTAGGAATAAGGTAAAAAAAGGAATGAACTTCTACTCAGAAAATAGATCTGGCAATAGAGCTGCAGTACATGGCGTAGTTTTCCAAGGGATTGCTCTTTTTGTGCAAGCTTTATCCTATATTGCATTCTTGATAGTTATTACTTCTTTTATAAATCTACGTTAGCTGAAGTAAGCAATTCTGGCCCTTGATTCTTTACATTGCCTACGGCACGCGACACAGCGTGCCAGATAAACTTGTCGGCCGGCACGGCACCGTCGGCCGCTATCTCCTCAGCTTCTTTCCCTCCTACATCCTGACGCATCCACTCGCGTGCTGCTTCAGGTGACAGAACCAACGGTCGGCGGTCGTGAATATCGACCAGGCCTTTGTCAGCTGCAGACGTCACTATCAGAAATCCTTCCGCTTCATCGCCGCGTTCGAAAGGAGTGCTGCCGATCGCCGCCATGAAAATGGGCTGGCCGTCAGCCCGGTGAATGAAGTAGGGCTGTTTCTTGTCGCCGTCCTTCTTCCACTCGAACCATCCATCCGCAAAACAGATCGCCCGGCCATGCTGCCAGAGAGGTTTGAACATGCGACTTGTGGCCGCCGTCTCGACGCGCGCGTTAATAAGAGGCGGTTTATCCCACCACCCGGGAGCGTAACCCCAGAAAACAGGATCGAGATGCAGCTGCTCATCGCGTTCGCTTAAGAGCAAAACTTTGGTTCCTGGCGCCACGTTGTACCTGCCAATAGGCTCAGGGTCGTATGCGATGTCGCGATCGCCTTCATCGGCCAGGTAAGCCAGATATTCTTCACGGGTTTGTGCTTGTGCAAAACGTCCACACATAGAAACCTCCAGTCAGTCAGACTGAAAGTATAGGGCAGGGAGAAAAAACAGGTGCGCACCGAAACGTTATGATTTTGAAACAGGAGCATGATGATGGAAGTCATCGAGGCGGTAAAGCGGGGCGTTGCGAAACTGGAAGGAGCTACGCAAAGCTGGGGAGGTTGTGGATCGAACCGATCCCGAAGTACACTCGTCGCCCACTCGAAAAACGTGGCAACGGTTTGATCTTGAATGGATGTATTGGTAAGCATTGAAACCCGTATTTAACGGGTTTCTGATGTGTAAGTTCTTGAATGGTATCAAGAAAGGCAGATTGTAGCGGAAACAGGAATCGTATTCGGTCTCTTTTTATCTGTCTTATATTTCAGTCACTTACGGCGCTCTGTCCGAAAATGTCCCAAAATTGTCCGAACTTCAATATCCGGCAATTCCCGTTATACCACACCGTTTTTTAAATTAACAACCAAACTCATGCAATGCTGGGAATGCTCTGCACAGACGATCTCAGAGTTTTGCAACCATGCGATCTCTCGTTTCAAGGCAAGACTGCTTATAAGGTGCGTTTACCTTAACTCGGCGATTCATGATCCTCACACTTCCAGTTGGGAGAATTGAGAACAGACGTCCTTTCGCAAATGCTACAACCCCCATGGTCTGAAAGTCGTTAATGTTAACTACTCCATCATCAATTGTTTCGAAATCAAAAATTTCAGGGTTTGTGGCAAGTAATTGAAGAACATCATTATCTATAGAGTTAAGTACCGAGGCATACGCAGATGCTGTCCCCATGTATGCGTGAGTCTGTTTTTTGCAATCATATGAACTCGAGGAAGGACCCTGCTTACACTGTTGAGTTTGTTAGCAAATGCATAAGAGGCGTAAATCTCAGGATGGTAATTTAAGACCGTAAATGAGAGAAAATGCATTTCGCCAGCCGCCCAGATGATCTGATTATTCCCTCATCGCGCCATATCTCGACCGAAATCGGCCGCACGAAAGCGAAGCTGGCTAATTTTCAGCGTCTGCAGGGGCTGGGGAATGACTGATCTACCGAAATGCCCCAATTGTGGCATGTCCTCTTCACTGAAGGTCCGAAGTCGTGGGTTGAACTGGGGGGGCGCAGAAATTAGGTGCTCTAACGGTTGTTCAAAATGGCGAGTTGGATTCTCTTTTCCGCCAGGAGGGGAGAGGGGGGCTCGAAGAGAGCTTGCAGATAACTGGCATAAGGTTGTGGAGAAAAGTTAACCCACTAATTGTATTATTTGCTTTTATGTATGAAAAAAATTCAACAACACCGACAAAATGGATCGGCTAGCAGATCTGCAATATAATTATTCTATTATTCAATCCACTGACTAAACTCAGAGGGACAAGTTCCAAACACAGGGTAGGTGATATGTCTATGAAGCAAATTAAATCAAGGGATATGACAAACATTGCGGCAAAAAGGATGTATTATATTTTTCTTGTCGGGGTTATACCTTTGCTTCTGATTTTTTTATTATATGCTAACAACCAAGGGAGCGATTTTCTAAATTATTTGTATACTTTATCTGGTAAAGTTCCTGAGCTGATTTCAGCCAGTAACCCATTATTAAGTGGTGTTATGAGTTTTTATGTTAAAATCGCTCCTTTGTTAGGTGTTTTGTTTTTTTTGATTGCGCGGAGAGAGTTAAATTTAAAAACCACTTTTTCTTTCACGAAAGGTATTTTGGCTTTTATGCTATTCACCGTGTTTTATATTGCAATTGTTTATTATTTGTTGGTGTGTAACGTGGAGTTAACTGAATCAGGACGATTTATGAGGCTTTTATCAGGGAACGATTATCTTCTTACCGTTTTTTTTGTAAGCGTATTTTATGTGTGTTATATACTCACCTGCTATTACATCAGCTATGCTTATGCAGTTTTCTTGATTTTAAAGTTAAAAATAAAGCACCGTTGAAAGCTAAGGGGCAGATAACATCTCTGCCCCTTTTAGATTAATGAGCTGGTCTGATTATTTCATTGTTGATTTTATCAACGATTTTATCGTCAATGAATGAAGCCAGATAACTGATACCGATAATTCCTGCAATTGTTAATGCAGTAATAGGAAGCCCGACGGTTGTCGCAACAAAAGATGCCAGGGCGCCAAAGATTCCCATAGCCACACCGACAGCAATGCCACTAATAACCCAGGACTCTACCTCTAGCATCAATGGACCCCAGTTTCCTGTTTCATACCCTTCAATACTTTTCTCTCGGATTTTTTCGACTTTGATTACCAGATCTGCAGTCTTAAATGCTTTGCTTAGATTGCCGAGTTTGTTTGCCATGTCACTTGCATTCAGACTTTTCCATGCGTTAACGATCGCAGTTTTATCACCTTGATTAATTTTCATCCCCGGATTGGCAATAATCTTATTCAGAGAGGTCATTGCATCATTGTAGTTGCGAATTGTTTTACCTTGGAAGTTTTTAACGTTACTTGCGATGTCCCTTGACACATCTTTATATTTTTGCCCCAGGTGACTACCAACTTTTTCCCCCATGTCAGCAATAATTTCGCTGGCTTTTTGTAATGCTTCAATTTGTTTATCTTCATCGAGCATCTTCTGGACATTTTCGCGCAAATTACCCCGGGCTGCTTTTGGTATACTTCCATCCCGCACTGCTTGTTCATATAAGTTCTTAAGCGCTTTTCGGGAAACTTTATCACTGGAGCCATAGTACTTTGCCGTCCTATCCCAGGTAGATGGAGCACTCGTAGTGCTATTTCCATTTTGATTCTGGGAGTTATTACTACCAGACTGTGAACCTGAGTTAACACCATTACCACCGGAGCCTTTACCTGAATGACTGTCTACTCCGGAACTGATAGCAATTGCACCACCGGCAGAAAATACTCCAGCCGCATCACCTCTGTTAGCAGCATTCACCTGTGCACTGTTGTTTGGATCCACAGAAAATCCATTAATATTCTGTGTACGGCCACCATTCCCTCCATTTCCTGATGTACCGGAATGGCTGCCAGAACCAGAGTTACCGATGCCAGGATTTTTGCCACCACTGAACGCATTGTTGTGTGCGTTGTCGCCACCATTACCACTCATAGTTAATTCCTCTTTGACGGTTAAAAGTTAGATAATGCTGTATATAAACACATTGTTATATATACAGTGGTTCGAATCCTACGCCGCTGTTTCTAACGTGTCAATGACAGATTTTGGGGTATGACTGAGAGCGGAAAATCCTGATAAGCTACTGATGGGAATATTGTTTACTGGAAAGGAGATCTTCATGAATAAATCTAACGGATTATTCGTGTGTGCGTTGTTAACATCATCTTTGATGAGCAGCGCATGCACCCCTCAAACAAGTGCAGAACGCCATGCACGCCAGTATGTATATGCTGCAGATGACGGCTTTGACCCGAATGTACGCGTTATAAAAGCCGACAGTATTAAGATGGCGGTGCCATTCTTTAAAACTTTTCATGATCTGGGAGCAAAAGACCGCTTATCAGGCATGTCTTTAGAGGACGCGAACAAGCGTGCAGATAAGTTTCGTAGCGAGGCATTTCTGAACTCCATCCAGAGTGAAACTATTTTTGCGGGCACTCGTTACGTCGACAATAAATCATGGTCTGCTAAACAGCGTAAAGCCATGAGCGACGCTATCTCTGAAGCTTACATTGATGGTTATAAAGGAAGGATGTGAGTGGTAATAACAGTAGATTTCGGTACCCGTTTCTGCATTACATTCACGAAAACACCTGGTTGTGGTTCATTAACATCAAAGTTTTAGTTAGAGATGATTCTGTATGGTTTCTCTTGAGTCAGAGAATGGTGTTTAGTGCTTTTTTATTAATCGCTTACCCGCTTGTGCGGTTTTTTGACCCAAATTCTTGACCCTCAGTTTTTAGTTGAGCTCTATAAACATACAGTTAGGTGTTAGGGGGCTATCATGGGTTTTCAATCACCTGCATTAGACCTCGCTGAGGAGATACTCACTATTACCAACCTTTGCGGTCATGAGGACAACTGCCGAACTATCGAAACATCAGCTGAGTACGTGATAATTAATATTGCCAGAAATCCGGAAATAGGTGACACCATCCTGATTGCGCTCTGCGGTAGGCTGGACTTCGCAAAAGTTCAGAGGAAGGCATTAATAACTCAGGATGGCGAGGCTATAGCGGGTGATTCAGATCATTAAAATTAATGGTGTGAAGGGTAAGTTGATTTTTGCGTATAATAAGCAATCCACTTACATTGGCTGAGGCAGAAGAATGGAAAAGTTGCAATTGAAGATTGGGTTAACTGATTTGGTTTATTCAATTACTGTTCATAGCTTTCATATTTTTTGGGTCGGCATTGGGCTTCTGTTGATAGGTGACATTGGGGTGGTGTTCAGTGGTGCATAGTCCAACATACTGACCGTATTAGGTGGCTATATGATTTTTGTAGCTTTGATAATGGAAGGTGTAAAAGCGCTTTTCAATAAGCTGGTCTGGAAGCAGTTTCTCTAAACTCATAGTCTTTAATCTATAAGACTTCTTCAGGAACAGCATAAAATAGATCTATGAGATTAGCATTCCTACATACACATTTGTTGTAGTTCTTTTAGAGTAAAGTGATGACTGGAGTCTGTGTAATGGAAGCATTTACTGAATCTGTTTATTTGGCTATTTTTAGAGAGCATGCAGCGAAGGCGGTTCAGGGTATGGAGAGACATGGCTGTTACTGGTTTACGGGTATCAGGCCATCATATGGGATTGTTGTTGAGTTGCTGGAAGATGCTGGGTATTCAGTGATAACTTTCAACCCGCCGCCTGTATACGAGTTCGCAATATATCTCTCTGATAGTTATCCATCTCAAGTTGAGCTGGAGAGAATCGCAATGTATCGACAGTCACTACGAGACAAGGGCGTATCAGAGGATAAATTACCCGTTTCATTAGTATAGCCCCCTACGGGCGGTTTTTATTGTAATACCGCTAACAAGAAAACGAGATGACAGTAAACGCAGCTACGCTATGAAATATCCAGGTGTTATCTCACTATGCCTTCAGGCAATCAACGAGTTAAATCATACGGTTGAAAATTTACAATCAGGAAGCCGCAACCCGTAGTATGCAGGAACGGGGGCGGCTGGTAAATTTGATATGAATCGATTCGAAATACGTCCGAATTTGTCCGGAATTATAAGTAACTATATGATTTTTAGTGCCTGAAAACGCATCACCAGATGTATGCTTTTTAATCTGGTTGATGCGTATGTGTTTGATATACCGCAGAAATATAAATTGCAGGTATAAACAGGAATCGCATTCGGTCTCTTTTTATCTGTATGAAAGTAAACGAGTAATCCCAATAGTTCTTTCTCATACAGCGCGCTCGTCCTGTTCGACTGCTTAAAACATAACGCAACACAGCATGCGGAAGTCCAGCCCTTTTTGCCTGTTTTGTTAAATTTTCGTATGCAATCAGTAAAAGCCAGAACCGTGTTTAAAAGCGGGATTTAACGGATGCCTCAATTTCATCAAGCAGTTCAAAGCGACGGCGGTATTCGGCACGCTTTTTACTGGCGATCTCCTCAAGGGATTTGCGCTCCATCTGCAATGGCAACTGCCAACTGAAGGTTGAACGTTTTTGACCGTCGATAGAGGCCCAAAACTCATCGTAGCTGGCGTGGAAATGGCGACCTTTACTCAGACGATAACGCAGTGCACGGAAGATATGACCTTCATCGCTGACCGCATAAATGGCTTTGATGCCGGAAAGTGTGGCCAATTGGAAAAGCACTTCCATCAACACGCGTTTCGGGAAGAGACCATGGCAGGCTCGGGTTGCCTGTTTGATCACATCACGGGATACGCTGCGTCGCGGGCCCTGAAGACCGCCAATCACCAGAACATATTCTCCGTTTTCGCGAGCAACGCAAAATGTCACACTGGCAAGCAGGGTATTTTCGTTATCACGCAGCCACAGCGTACATTCGCCCTCACGCTCTGCTTTACTGGCATTCATGGCGTTGACGTTATAGCTCACGCCATCTTTGGCATGAAACTCAACAATGGATTGCTCTTGTGGTCCGGTTAAGGCCTTGACCAGGCCGACGTCTTTCAGAGAGTCAATCCACTGATAATGGCTGACGATGGCATCAGCACGCGCATTGGCGTTCATGCCACGCATCAGATACTGGCGATGTGTTTTGCTCGGCAGGGTGATCTGCGAAGCCAGTAACTGATCAAAATCGTCGCGGCGAGCCAGTGCATCGAGCATGCGATGCGTAGAAGACCAGAACAGCAATGAACGTAACAGAAATTTAAGACGGTACTCGCGTTTTTGCCAGATAGGGCCTGGAACGAGTTTGCCTTTCACCAGTTCGGAAATGATATGGGTACGATGCGATTGTGGCGCATCGTTTTGCAGGCGCGTATTTGACACGGGAAAACCTCAAAGTTTATGCAATGCATATTTTAGGGGGCATGCAAAAGAGTATTAATACTGGTGAAACATTTATTTATCCTTAGTTTACTGTTTGTTTAGCTTCATGAAAAGCGCTCCTATGCAGCGTCCCTACACATAAGTCAACTGTAACTATACTTCCTATGGGAGGGCTTATGTATCAGCGAATTGAAGGTGGGATGTGGCGTCACGTCTGGGTTGTCAGCGATATACACGGCTGTTATCAGTGGCTTATGGATGAGCTTAAACGCCGTCATTTTAACCCGTATGAGGATTTGCTTATTTCTGTCGGGGATATCATCGATCGTGGCCCTGATAGCGTGAAATGCCTGCAGTTAATACATGAAAAATGGTTTCGTGCCGTGCGGGGCAACCACGAGCAAATGGCGCTCGACAGTCTGGATAATAACGATTTTTCGCTCTGGACGATGAATGGCGGAATGTGGTTTGCGCATCTTGAACACGACCAGCAACAGCTTGCGCTGTCGTTGCTTGAGGCCTGTCGCGATTTACCGCATATCATCGAGATAACCTGTGCGAATGGTCTGAATGTGATAGCCCATGCGGATTATCCGGCTGCGGAATACCAATGGCAAAAACCGGTCAGCGCTCAGCGCGTCTTATGGAACCGCGACAGGTTGATGGGATTTATGGTGGGCAAAGGGCAGGGCATCAGCGGCGCGGATCATTTCTGGTTCGGACATACGCCCCTCGACAGAAGGTATGATTTTAATAATCTCCACTACATTGATACGGGCGCCGTATTTGACGGTTACTTTACGCTGGCGCAGCTGCAGTAATAAATAACCCGCCTTCGGGCGGGTTCTCTTTAGGTCAGGCAAGACGCATGACCCAGGCATCGGTTTTACTATCGTAATGCTCACGGTAAAGGACAGAGTGTTCGCCATCAAGTATTGCCGGGACGCTGGTATCTGCATCCCATGCATCGAGCTGCATGCACAAATCCGGGTCGGATTTGCAGGGAATACTTAACGTTCGATCGCCTTGTGCTTCGCCGCGCAGCTCTGCGTCGTCGATCTCAAAAGCGCCAATACGCACGCTGGTTTTCGTCATAGTGCTCTCCGGTTCGGTTGTCAAAATCTGGTATGACCAGTGCAGTCACCCATTTTTGATCGTAGACAAGGAGAGCAAAATCGCCAGTAAAAAAATGCGCTTTTTTTCAGCCCGTGCGATCGTTACCGGTAAACAGCCGACCATCCCGAACCAACTCGCGCGGATAGCTGTTTTTCAGCCTTGAGCCGACCTTTTTTGCCAGCCCCAGCGGGTATCCCTGATACGTCACTATCACTTCATCGCCTGATGGCGCGCTGTCCGGATAGACATCGCGACCGCGGTACCACTCTTCGGCTTCCTGATGCGTCAGGGCAAAGGTATTCTCGCGTCCGGCAAGCGCGATAACGGCCTCATGCTGCCAGCGATACCCTTTGTTATGCACTTCCGCCAGGCGGATCCCGATTCGCGAAAAACGGACCTTTCCGATGAGCGGCTCGATCTCAGCCGGGAACAGCCATATCTCTTTATCACGCATCCAGAGATGCAGGCTCTCATCCCAGACCAGCCCAACCTTTTTGGCGGCGGCTTCAAGCTGTGCTGCATCGCGACCTTTAAGGGGGGCAAACGGGAAGTTGCCGACCTTGAATTTTGGTGCGGGCAGGGGAGCAACCGCCTGCGTTTTACGCAGACGCGCCACAAAGAACCCTTCGCAGTCGTAAATCTGCGGGAACACGTGAAGGAAACCCTCGGGGGTGACCGCCTCTTGTGCCGAGGCAAACAGATCGTTAAGCGGCAGAAACTCGACTGCATCCGGATAGTTCGCTTTCAACCACAGACAGACGTCTTCGTTTTCATCGCGGTTTAGGGTGCACGTTGAATAGACCAGCGTGCCGCCAGGGCGCAAAGCGTGAAATGCGCTCTCGATCAGCTCTCGCTGCGTGGCGGAGATCTCCAGGTTGCTTTCCACGGACCAGTTCTTTAACGCATCGGGATCTTTACGCACCACCCCTTCGCCGGAGCAGGGGGCGTCAAGCAGAATGGCATCGAAGGTTTCCGGTAGGGCGGCGCCAAACACGCGTCCGTCGAAGTGCGTCAGTGCAACATTATGAATACCGCAGCGGCTGATGTTGGCATGCAGCACCTTCACGCGGCTGGCGGAAAACTCGTTAGCAAGGATCGCCCCCCGGTTACCCATCCGGGCGGCAATTTGCGTGGTTTTTGAGCCAGGCGCCGCGGCTACATCCATCACGCGAGCGGGCGCGTTGCCATCGGCGAACAGGGCGGCAACCGGCAGCATCGAGCTGGCTTCCTGAATATAGAACAGGCCGCTCAGATGTTCAGCGGTGCTGCCCAGCGGGAGTGAGGCGTCGTCATCGCGCTCGATCCAGAACCCCTCAGCACACCACGGTACCGGCGTAAGCTGCCAGCCGTACGGCGAGACCAGTGCCAGAAAATCATCGACGCTGATTTTCAACGTGTTGACGCGAATACTTCGGCGTAACGGACGCTGGCAGGCGGCGATAAAATCGTCTAACGACAGGTGAGAAGGAAGCGCCTCGCGCATCTGCGCCAGGAATTGTTCAGGAAGAAATACGGAGTTTTGAGCCACGGGCACACCACAGGGAAAAGTTCAGGTGCGCAGTGTAACATAAAGGCTCCGGTGCGTTGACACCGGAGCATTGCTGTTTAACGTGGCAGGGCGGTTCCCCATTCGCGCCACTCTTTCGGTTCGCTTTCGAGCAGCAGGAAGTGTTTACCCGGCTGCGCTTTTGGCGCCAGCGGCGTTCCCGGCGGCGTGGCAAACGCGATACCGCCGCGAATGAACTGGTTGAAGGTGCCGGTTTTCACCACGCCACCCGTCAGGCCGAAGTCCAGCGAGTAGCCTGATGCCAGCCAGAATACCGAGTTATTTCGAACCAGGTGCTGGTAGCGTTCGCTGATGCGTAACGCCACCATCACGCGATCGGAGAGGGTACCGAGCGTCAGGCCCGTGACCGTACCCACCTCAATGCCGCGGAACAGTACCGGTGTGCCGATGTTCAGCGAGCCTGCTTCCGGCACTTCCACCACGATGCTCAGGCCGCCAAGGTAGCGCGAGTCGGTGATCGTGGCTTCCTGCAGCTCGAAATCGCGACGGGCATTGCCCTGGCCGGGCTCAACGTTGATGTACGGCTGCAAAATGGTGTCGAGATGCTCCACGCCCGCGGCCGAGATCTGCGGCGTGACCACCGAGAAGCGCGAGCCCGTGCGGGCGAAGGTCTGCACATATTCCGGGTAAAGCACGGCGGTGGCCTGCACCTCGTTACGTGAGGTAATCAGCGTCAGCTTCTGGATCTGCCCGATATCAATACCCAGATAGCGAATTGGCATGCCTTCCGCCAGCTTACCGGCATCAAACGCGTGCAGGGTAATCTGCCCGCCTACTGCACGTGCGGCGGTTTCGGACGGGAAGAGAATACGCTTATCACCTTTGCGCAAATTCGCACCCGCGCCGCTGAGATTATCGAAGCTAATCGCCCCGCGTAGCGCGCGTGAGAGTGGGGAGGCCTGCACGGTCAGCCCGTTACCGTTAAGCTGAACTTTCGCGCCGCCTTCGGCCCAGAAGACGCTGTTTGGCGTCAGCAGCTTGCGGTACTCCGGCTTGATGTGCAGTTCGATATCAAAGGCGTCCGCACGCGGGCGAACGGTGATCACTTCCCCGACTTCAAACTTGCGATACAGCACCACGGATCCCGCCTGTACGTCCGGCAGCGTTTCGGCGCTTAGCGTCAGCGTGGTGGTCGGAAGATCGCTCAGGCTGTTTTCAATCGCTTTCTCCAGGTTGGCATACAGCGGATAGCTGTCGCGCACGGGGCCTTTATCGCCAGGCAAAATACGGATGCCGCCGTTCACCCATTCGCTGGCGCTGGCGCCGAGGAACTCCACGCCGTCCAGACCCACCTTCACATCGACGCGACTGTTCACCACGAATTTGCTGTCACCGTGCACCAGGTCGCTGTATTGCGGATCGATGGCGACCGAGAACGTCACGCCATCCGCGGAGAGCTTACGCTCCAACACCTGACCGACCTGCACGCCGTGTAAAATTAGCGGCTGTCCGGCTTCGATACCGTAACTTTCTGGCGCATTCAGCGTGACGGTTACCACGCCCGGTTTTTGCAGCAGGGCTTTATCCGCCGGGGCAATCACGAAGCTATTGCTGGGTTCACCTTCACCGGGGATGAGCTCAAACGTATTGCCGGTCAACAGCGTGCTGAGGCTGGCATCGTTCAGAGAGAGCTTTGGACTGCGCATTTCGATGCGCGTTTTCTCGCGCAGGAGATCGACCACGCTCGGGTCGACCGTCATTTCGCCGGTGACTGAGCCGCCCGGGTTGAGCGTCATTTTGGTGAGCTGACCAACCTGCAATCCCTGATACATCAGCGGCGTTGAGCCCGCTTTTAGCCCTTTAGCATCGGGCAGGGCGAGTTTGACGATCACGCCGCGCTGGCTGTGCGCCAGGTCAGCATACAATCCAAATGAGTCATCAGCGGTGGCAGGGCTTGAGTTTTCCGGGGAGTCAAAGGCAATAGCGCCATTCACCAGCGCGGCCAGACTCTCCAGCTTCACTTTCGCACCGCTCAGGCTGAGATCCGCATCCACGCCGGAGACGTTCCAGAAGCGGCTGCCTTTTTTCACCAGATTGGTGAAGCGACGCTCGATCAGCACGTCGATGGTGACGCCCTGTTTATTCGGGTTAATCGCGTAGTCGTACACGCGGCCAACCGGGATTTTGCGGAAATAGACCAGTGAGCCACTGTTCAGAGAACCGAGATCCGGCGCCTGCAGATGGATCATTAAATCGCCGTTATTGAGGCGGTACTTGGGCTGCGTATCCAGAGCAACAAAGTGATCCTGCGGCTCGCCTTTACCTGGCATCATGCCAATATAGTTACCGCCCACGAGCGCATCCAGCCCGGACACGCCGGCCAGAGAGGCTTTAGGCGTCACCAGCCAGAACTGCGTTTCGCTGCGCAGGGCATCCTGCATATCAGATTTAATACTGACCCGCACCTGAATCTTGTTCAGCCCTTTTCCAAGGGAGATGTCCTGAACCGTACCTACTTCAACCCCCTGGAAGCGAACGGGCGTTCGCCCGGCGACGATGCCGTCCGCGGTCTGGAAATCAATGGTGACCGTACTCCCGCGATCTTCATAGCTCGTCCAGATAAGCCAGCCTGCAATCATCAGGGCGATGACGGGCAGCAACCAGAATGGCGAAATGCGGCGTTTTGTTTTAATTCTCGCTTCAGTCGGCGAAGCGGGGGTTTCCTGACTCATGTGCATCCCAAAGTAAGCGGCTATCCAGCCATTCCACAGCAAGAATAGTCAATATCACCGCAGAGCCGAAATAAAAAGCCGCGGGTCCCATTGTAAAAGCAAGTAGCTGGTCGCGATTGATGAGCGACATCATCAGCGAAATCACGAACAGATCTAACATTGACCAGCGGCCAATCCAGGTGACGAACCGCAGAAGCAGAATGCGTGTTCGTAAGCCTTGTTCACATTTAACGTGAATGCTGATGAGCAGGGTAAACATCACCACCACTTTGGTAAAGGGAACCAGGATACTGGCAATAAAGACGATCGCCGCCACCCCGACGTTACTGTGTGCAAGGGAGATAATCCCGGAGAGGATAGTATCCTCCTGACGCCCGCCATTCACGTAAATGATAGAAATCGGCAGCATATTGGCTGGGATCAGAAACACCAGGGAGGCGATCAGCGCGGCCCAGCATTTTTGCAGGCTATTGTTGCGGCGCAGTCTCAGCGGAATGTGGCACCGCGGGCAGCGTCCACGCGCGTCGGGTAAGCCGGTATAGTGGCATCCCAGACAGACGCGCAGATTTTCATCGGGGCGTGTAGCGGGGCGCTGAGGGTAAAACCGTTCCCAGAGCTGCTCAACGTTCAGGTGGATCAGCGTCAGGATGCTTAGCAATACCAGGCAGATGAAAGCAAAGAGCCCGATACCGGGCTGCAAAAAGGCGTAGTCCTGTACCTTTATTGACGCAACGCCCACGCCCACCAGATAAATATCCAGCATCACCCACTCTTTGAGCTTATCCAGCATCAGCAGCACCGGGCGAAGGTTCATGCCGAGGATATTGCCAAACCAAAGATAGGCAATGGCGGCAACCAGCACCAGCGGCGCGCCAACGGTGCAGAACAGCACCATGGCGGCGGTGATGGGATCGCCCTGACGGGTCATCTGCCAGATACCCTGCAGCACGTTGGCGTCAATGCGCACGCCAAGCAGGTAGAGTTTCAGCAGCGGTTCGCTCCAGGCGAAGGGCATCAGCAGCAGCATGGTGACGGCCATGGCGGCGAGACGGGTTAACGACCAGTCTCGGCCGTCGCGAATTTTGGCGTCGCAGCGGGGACAGAAGGCACTTTGGTGCGATTTCATCTTCGGCAACATAAAAAGCGTATCGCACTGGGGGCAACGCTGATAATGTGCACGTGGCAAAGCTTCGCTTACCGTATGGACAGTTATCTTTCTTGTCGGCGTAATTTTGGTTGTTTTTAAGGCCATCAGCTGCGCACAAATAAGTATTGTTGAAAGTTATAATAACTCATGAACGGATTCATCTTGAGCATGAGCGCATTTAATGCTTATTTTAATAGGCTATGCGGTAAATTTGTAAGACAACTAAGTGATTGAATAATGAACAAAACAGAATTCTACGCGGATCTGAACCGCGATTTTAAGGCATTGATGGCGGGTGAGACCAGCTTCTTAGCCACTCTGGCAAATACTAGCGCATTGCTGTTTGAACGTCTCTCTGAGGTGAACTGGGCCGGCTTTTACCTTCTGGAAGGTGAAACGCTGGTGCTCGGTCCGTTCCAGGGCAAACTGGCCTGCGTGCGTATTCCGGTAGGGCGCGGCGTATGCGGCACGGCGGTGGCCGAGAATCAGGTCCAGCGTGTGGAAGATGTTCATGCATTTGACGGGCACATTGCCTGCGATGCCGCCAGTAATTCTGAAATCGTTCTGCCTCTGGTGGTCAAAAATCAGATTATTGGCGTTCTGGATATCGACAGTACGGTCTTCAGTCGCTTTACAACCGAGGACGAACAGGGGCTGCGCGAGCTGGTGGCTAATCTGGAAAACGTACTCGCGGCAACCGATTATCAAAAATTCTTTGCGAGCGTCGCAGGATAATCAACGGATAACGTAGCATTTACTGATAGCGTCATTATAATGACGCCTGTTCATGCCTGCGCTTGTTGGCAACGTCCGTTGTAATCAGGAAATTTCATGGAAAATCAACCTAAGTTGAATAGCAGTAAAGAAGTTATCGCATTTCTGGCCGAGCGTTTCCCGCAGTGCTTCAGCGCGGAAGGTGAAGCGCGTCCCCTGAAAGTCGGTATTTTTCAGGATCTGGTGGCACGTGTTGAAGGGGAAATGAACCTCAGCAAAACTCAGCTGCGTTCCGCCTTACGTCTTTATACTTCGAGCTGGCGTTACCTGTACGGTATCAAAGCTGGCGCGACCCGTGTGGATCTCGACGGCAACCCGTGTGGTGAGCTGGACGAGCAGCACGTTGAGCACGCGCGCAAGCAGCTTGAAGAAGCCAAAGCACGCGTTCAGGCACAACGTGCAGAACAGCAGGCGAAAAAACGCGAAGCCGCCGCGGCAAACGGCCAGGAAGATGCGCCTCGTCGTGAGCGTAAACCACGCCCTGCGCCGCGCCGTCACGATAATAACGATCGCAAACCGCGTGCAGACAAACCAGCAGCAAAAGCCCCGCGTGCCCCTCGTGAAGAGCCGCGCCATACGCCGGTTTCTGACATTAACGCCCTGAGCGTAGGTCAGGCGCTGAAGGTAAAAGCGGGTAACAATGCTATGGACGCCACCGTACTGGAAATCACCAAAGATGGCGTTCGTGTACAGCTGACTTCTGGTATGTCAATGATTGTACGCGCAGAACACTTGTTGTTCTGAAACGGAGGCCAAGCCTGGCATGAACACTTTTTTTAAGCTCACCGCGCTGGCGGGCCTGTTTGCCATAACAGGTCACGCTTTTGCAGTGGACGATATCACGCGTGTTGATCAAATTCCGGTTCTCAAGGAAGAGACGCAGCACGCGACGGTGAGCGAGCGCGTGACCTCACGTTTTACCCGCTCGCACTATCGTCAGTTCGATCTCGATCAGGCCTTTTCGGCCAAAATCTTTGACCGCTATCTGAACTTGCTGGATTACAGCCATAACGTTTTGCTCGCCAGCGATGTCGAGCAGTTCGCTAAGCGCAAATCCGAGGTGGGTGACGAGTTGCGCTCAGGCAAGCTGGATCTGTTCTACGATCTCTACAACCTGTCGCAAAAGCGCCGCTTCGAACGCTATCAGTACGCGCTGAAAGTGCTGGAACGTCCGATGGACTTCACCGGCAACGACACCTTTAATCTGGATCGCAGTAAAGCACCCTGGCCGAAAGATGAAGCCGAGTTGAATGCGCTGTGGGACGGTAAAGTTAAATACGATGAACTGAGCCTCAAGCTTACCGGCAAAGACGAAAAAGAGATCCGTGACACGCTGACGCGTCGTTACAAATTCGCCATTCGTCGTCTGGCGCAGACCAACAGTGAGGATGTCTTCTCGCTGGCCATGACGGCCTTTGCTCACGAAATCGATCCGCACACCAACTATCTCTCTCCACGCAACACCGAACAGTTCAATACCGAGATGAGCCTGTCTCTTGAAGGTATCGGCGCGGTGCTGCAGATGGACGATGATTACACGGTGATCAATTCGATGGTTGCGGGTGGCCCGGCATCCAAAAGCAAAGCGATTAGCGTAGGCGATCGTATTGTGGGTGTAGGACAAACCGGACAGAACATGGTCGACGTGATCGGCTGGCGTCTTGATGACGTGGTTGCGCTGATCAAAGGTCCGAAAGGCAGCAAGGTTCGTCTGGAAGTCCTGCCAGCCGGAAAAGGCACCAAAACCCGTATCGTTACCCTGACCCGCGAGCGTATCCGTCTGGAAGACCGCGCGGTGAAAATGTCGGTGAAAACCGTGGGTAAAGAGAAGGTGGGTGTCCTGGATATTCCTGGCTTCTACGTAGGGCTGACTGACGATGTGAAAGTTCAGCTGCAGAAGCTTGAAAAGCAGAACGTCAGCAGCATTATCATCGACCTGCGCAGTAACGGCGGCGGAGCGCTGACGGAAGCGGTTTCACTCTCTGGTCTGTTCATTCCATCGGGTCCCGTGGTGCAGGTGCGCGATAACAACGGTAAAGTGCGTGAAGATGCCGACAACGACGGTGTGGTCTACTACAAAGGCCCGCTGGTGGTCCTGGTTGACCGCTTCAGTGCTTCCGCGTCTGAGATCTTTGCCGCTGCCATGCAGGATTATGGCCGTGCGCTGATCGTCGGTGAGCCAACCTTCGGGAAAGGCACCGTTCAGCAGTATCGTTCTCTTAATCGTATCTACGATCAAATGCTGCGTCCGGAATGGCCTGCACTGGGCTCGGTTCAGTACACCATTCAGAAATTCTACCGCGTGAATGGCGGCAGTACGCAGCGTAAGGGCGTAACGCCGGACATTATGATGCCGACAGGCACGGAAGAGACGGAAACCGGCGAGAAGTTTGAAGATAACGCGTTACCGTGGGACAGCATCAATGCCGCGACCTACGTGAAAGCGGGTGATATGACGCAATTTGGCCCTGAACTGCTGAAAGCGCATAACGACCGCATCGCGAAAGATCCGGAATTCCAGTACATCATGAAGGACATCGCACGCTTCAATGCCCTGAAAGATAAGCGGAATATCGTTTCTCTGAACTACGCACAGCGTGAGAAAGAGAACAACGAAGACGATGCAACCCGCCTGGCGCGTATCAACGATCGCTTCAAGCGTGAAGGCAAGCCTCTGCTCAAAAAACTGGACGATCTGCCAAAAGATTACCAGGAGCCGGATCCGTATCTGGATGAGACGGTGCATATCGCTCTCGACCTGGCGAATCAGGAAAAAGAGAAACCTGCCGTACAGCCCGCTCCGGCAAAATAATCTCCCAACAGGCACAAGAAATTGTGCCTGTTTCTTTTTGTTCTTCATCCTTCCGTCAGCCAGATTTCCTATTGTGTAAAGTTGTGTCTTTCTGGTGACTTACGCCCGCCGGATGCTTGAAAATAACCGTAATACCCATACGATGTGGGTAATCGCATAGTGCGTTTTGTTAAACTGAGGTAAAAAGAAAATTATGATGCGAATCGCGCTCTTCCTGCTCACCAACCTGGCGGTCATGGTGGTTTTCGGGCTCGTGCTAAGCCTGACAGGAATTCAGTCGAGCAGCGTTCAGGGTCTGTTGATTATGGCGCTGCTGTTTGGTTTTGGTGGCTCGTTCATCTCCCTGCTGATGTCGAAGTGGATGGCACTGAAATCGGTGGGTGGTGAGGTTATTGAACAGCCGCGTAACGATATGGAACAGTGGCTGATGAATACGGTGGCTCAGCAATCCCGTCAGGCCGGCATCGCCATGCCGCAGGTGGCGATTTACCATGCCCCGGACATCAACGCGTTTGCCACGGGCGCCCGTCGCGATGCGTCACTGGTTGCCGTCAGCACCGGTCTGCTGCAGAACATGAGCCGTGACGAAGCTGAAGCGGTTATCGCCCACGAAATCAGCCATATCGCAAACGGTGACATGGTGACCATGACCCTGATTCAGGGTGTGGTGAACACCTTCGTGATCTTCATCTCCCGTATCCTGGCGCAGATTGCGGCTGGCTTTATGGGCGGCAACCGCGACGAAGGTGAAGAGAGCAACGGCAACCCGCTGATCTACTTCGCCGTGTCGATGGTTCTGGAACTGGTATTCGGTATTCTGGCCAGCATCATCACCATGTGGTTCTCTCGTCACCGTGAATTCCACGCGGATGCCGGCTCTGCGAAGCTGGTTGGTCGTGAGAAGATGATTGCCGCGCTGCAGCGTCTGAAAACCAGCTACGAGCCGCAGGAAGCGAACAGCATGATGGCCTTCTGCATTAACGGTAAATCCAAATCGCTGAGCGAGCTGTTTATGTCTCACCCGCCGCTGGATAAACGTATTGAAGCGCTGCGCAGTGGGGAATACCTGAAGTAACGCCAGGAACCCTACTAAGCCGGGCAGGAGAACACTCTGCCCGGCTTTTTTTATGCCTGAACCCTGGGCTGTGTCACCCGCAGGCCGCTGACGACCGCCGCGAGGGAAGCAAGGGCTCCTGCGGTGAGAAGCGCAATGTGGTTACCGTTTTGCCCGGCAAGGTTAAACATCAGGGCGACCAGTGCCGCACCGCTGCTTTGTCCCAGAAGGCGCGCGGTCCCCAGCATACCGCTGGCTCCTCCGCTGCGATGACGCGGCGCGGAGGTGATAATGGTGTGGTTGTTAGGGGACTGGAACAGACCAAACCCCGCGCCGCACAGGATCATGCGCCAGATGATGTCCAGATCGGTTGGCGATGACGGTAGCAATGCCAGCGCGAAAAGGCCTGTCGCCATCACCGCCAGCCCCAAAGCACCCAATAAACCGGCATGGACGCGTTCAATTAAATAACCTGCCAGCGGTGCCATCACCATGGTCGCCAGCGGCCAGGGGGTAAGCAGCAAACCGGTCTCCACCTCTGAACGTCCAACCACGCTTTGCAGAAAGAAGGGTAGGGAGACCAGAGCCAGCATCTGGGCGCAGAACGAGCAGACAGACGTGCAAATGGAGAGGGAAAAGAGGGGAATACGCAGCAGATCAACAGGCAGTAGAGGCACAGGGAGAGTGAGCTGGCGGCGAACAAAGAAGAAGCCGATCGCCAGCAGGGCGATAAGCTCCGCGCCGGTAAGCATCAGAGACTGTCCCTGCGCAAAGCCGCTCAGCGCCGTAATCAACAGGCCAAAGGTCAGGGCATTCATCACCGCACTCGCCACGTCGAAGCGCGGCATGGTGCTTTTGGGACCGTTAGCGGGGAGAAAGCGCAGGGCAAAGAAGATGGCGACAATACCCAGCGGCACGTTGATGGCGAACAGCCACTGCCATGACGCAACGGAAAGGATCGCCGCCGCAATGGTTGGCCCGGCGGCAGAAGAGACGGCGACAATAAACGAGTTTATCCCCATGCCTCGGCCCAGATGACGCTGCGGATAAATTAAGCGGATCAACGCCGTGTTTACGCTCATGAGCGCCGCGCCGCCAAAACCCTGCGCAATGCGGGCAAGCGTCAGGGTATGCAGTGAATCTGAAAGAGCACAGAACAAAGACGTAAAGGTGAAAACCACCAGACCGCACTGATACACCCGACGGTAACCGAACATATCGCCCAGGAAAGAGAACGAGAGCAGGGAAACCACGATCGCAATCTGATAGGCGTTAACAATCCATATCGAACTGGCGGGAGAGGCGTGCAGGTCGCTGGCGATGGTTGGCAGGGCAACGTTTGCGATTGCGCCGTCAAGGACCGCCATTGATATACCGATAATGATGGTCGCTATCGCGCCATACCGCTGGGGTAAAGGCAGGCCATCGGAAAGGGTCTTTTCCATTAGGGTTAAAAAAGCTCAGCGTGAAATTATTCTCAGGGTAACTATTTTAGCATTGTTACAGCCGTGATATGTCGCAGATTTGTAACGAAGTAAACGGGGATTGATTGCAGGTGACATGACGGGAACTTATAATAAAAACCGGTTCTGATTTTTATAAAACACTCGCTATGAGGTGGTAAATGGCTATTGCGGATTTGGATAAACAGCCAGATTCTGTTTCTTCCGTGCTGAAGGTGTTTGGCATCTTACAGGCTCTGGGAGAGGAGCGTGAAATAGGTATTACAGAGTTGTCACAGCGCGTGATGATGTCAAAAAGCACCGTATATCGCTTTTTGCAGACCATGAAATCGCTGGGTTACGTTGCCCAGGAAGGCGAATCTGAAAAATACTCCCTGACGCTGAAGCTGTTTGAGCTGGGTGCCCGCGCGCTACAAAATGTTGACCTGATCCGCAGCGCCGATATTCAGATGCGTGAAATCTCTCGCCTCACTAAAGAGACCATCCATCTCGGCGCGCTGGATGAAGACAGCATTGTTTACATCCATAAAATCGACTCCATGTACAATCTGCGCATGTATTCGCGCATTGGTCGTCGCAACCCGCTCTACAGTACCGCCATTGGTAAAGTTCTGCTGGCGTGGCGCGATCGTGAGGAAGTGAAGCAGATCCTCGAAGGCGTGGAATACAAGCAAAGTACCTCACGAACCATTACCAGCACGGACGCGCTGCTAACGGTGCTCGATCGCGTACGCGAACAGGGGTATGGCGAAGATAACGAGGAGCAGGAAGAGGGACTGCGCTGCATCGGCGTTCCGGTATTTGACCGTTTTGGCGTGGTGATCGCGGGCTTAAGTATCTCTTTCCCAACCTTACGTTTCTCCGAAGAGCGACTGCATGAGTATGTGGCTATTCTCCACACTGCCGCACGTAAGATTTCTGAACAGATGGGGTATCACGACTACCCGTTCTAATCTCTGTTCACATAAAAAAACGCCGCATCTGTTGCGGCGTTTTTTGTCGGTCATTTATCCGGCTGACTAGCCATTATCAATCACGACGGAAGTCTTACGCAGGACCGGACAGTGGGTTAAGCCAACAATCCCGCTGTCAGTATGCAGATATTGCGCAGTGCTCATTCCTTGTGCTGTTAAGTATTTACACTGAATGCCTAACCCGGCAGCATTTTCGGTGCTTCCCACAAGTACGCCATAACCCGTTAGCAGAAGGCCAATCCAGACAATGGCCAGTGCAATAATTGTTCGAATGATTAAGCGCATCATTACCTCTTTTATCGTTGTTATCATAATGCTAGCGTAAACGGTTTACGAAACGAAACAAGTGCAGGATTCTGAAAAAAGCGCGATGGCGGCACAGTTAGCCCTTGTTTAAGATAAGCGTGATAACCTCGTTACATCAGGTCATTAGACGGAGTGTGGAGTGAAAAAAATACGCTGGGTAATTCTGATTATCGTGCTGATTGCGTGCGTGGTGTTATGGACGCAGACGATCAATGTGATGTGCGATCAGGATGTACAGTTTTTTAGCGGCGTTTGCGCAATCAATAAATTTATTCCGTGGTAAAACGCATTTTTTCTCAAGGTGATGTCCTTCCTTCGCGCCAGTGGTAAAATAGACGTTTTTATTGAGGTGGTGAAATGGGTGAGTTACTGAATTCAGGGCTGCTGAATATAGCATCCCTGATGATTTCTTTGGTTGTTCTGCTTGTCGGGCTGGTCATTTGGTTTTTCGTGAATCGCGCCAGTTCCCGTACTAACGAGCAGATTGAACTGCTGGAAGCGCTGCTCGATCAGCAAAAACGTCAGAATGCGCTGCTACGCCGTCTGTGTGAGGCTAACGAACCGGAAGAGAAAGACGCGCCGAAAGACGCAGTCGCTGAAGATAACAAAGACGAAGACGACTTTATCCGCCTGGTGGCTGAGCGTTAATTTTTTTGTCCTGGGAGGTGGCTGTGGTCTGGAAAAACCCCTGGTATGACCCCTCCCTGAAACATCACACCCCGAACGGTTTTCGTAATACCGATCCTGTTGGACATCAACCCGGCGACCTTGACCGCTGGCGTAAAGCGCGTAAAGAGGCCGGATTACCGAAGCCGCCCGCGCTGGGTTATGAAGACTTTATCCGCCAGTGGTGGCAACCGGTTGAGCTTACGCAACCTCAGGAAGATGGGGTATGGTGGCTCGGACACGCGAGCGTGTTGCTGCAGCTGGACGGCAATATCATCCTTACCGATCCGGTGTTTTCTCGACGTGCTTCTCCGCTCCCTTTCCTGGGACCACAGCGCAAAACGCCTCCCGCGCTGTCAGTCGACCAGCTTCATCAGCTTGATGCGGTCGTCATCTCCCATAATCATTACGATCATCTTGATGACGCAACCCTTCGCCGAATCCTCAAACGCTTTCCCGACGTCAGTATTTTTGTTCCGTTGGGCCTCGCCGACTGGTTTCGTCGCCGGGGAGCAAAACGCGTGGTCGAACTCGACTGGTGGCAGAGTTTCACCTCGCAGGGGATGACGCTGACCGCCGTACCGGCACAGCACTGGAGCATGCGCACGCCATGGAACCGCAATCGTTCCTTATGGTGCGGCTGGGTGATGGAAGGACGGCATCACCGTTTCTGGTTTAGCGGTGATACCGGTTATTCACCTGAGCTGCTGTTAATTCCTGAACGCCTGGGCCAGATAGATGCCGCCGCGTTACCGATTGGTGCCTATGCCCCACAATGGTTCATGGCTGTCCATCATATGGATCCGCAATCTGCGGTGGCATTGTGGCAGCAGCTGGGCTCACCTCTGGCGTTCCCTATTCACTGGGGCGTGTTTGAACTGGCAGATGAATCCTTAGATGAACCTGTGAAGGAGTTAACTCACGCACTCGATAATTTAGCACCAGTTAACCATTCTTTCAGGATACTGAAGATTGGTGAATATTTATCCTTATAAACGAAGCGATAAATTGTTGCATATATTGTTGATGTAAAGGCGCGCAGGAATGTTTTATTTTTATCGAAACGTTTTGCTTGCCTTCTTTTGATGCAGAGTCATAAAAATTTCATTATTTTGGTGCATAACGCTGTTTATTCGCTGGTGCATTTTAATACAGCTGGGCGCGGGTTATTAACACTGTTTTTTCTCTGAAACAATTTGGTCGCGTTACAATGATTTAAGCATAAGTTTTCACAAATTGTTCTAACTCAATCAAGACGTAAGATTTCTTTTCCTGTTTGCTGGACGGTTCGTAATGATTGAGCTATGTTAAAAAAGTCTTAGATTACAGCGGTTGTGAAAGCAACGCTGGGTCTTTGTTACGCAGCAGGGCTGTCTGGACGTGATGCGCATAATTGTGCAAAACCTGACAGGCACTGTTCGAATTTGTGCGGCGGATCGAGACATGTTTAAAAATGGCTTGCCATATTAAACATAGTGTGTGATAACACGTTTTGGGTCAAACGAGGTACAGTTCTGTTTATGTGTGGCATTTTCAGTAAAGAAGTCCTGAGTAAACACGTTGTCGTTGAATACCGCTTCTCTGCCGAACCTTATATTAGTGCCTCATGCAGTAATGTCTCAGTTTTATCTCAGTTAATGCCTGCGGGCTAAGAAAACACTCTAAGGAATTTTGCAAAATGGCAAAGATTAAAGGTCAAGTTAAGTGGTTCAACGAGTCTAAAGGTTTTGGTTTCATTACTCCTGCTGACGGCAGCAAAGACGTGTTCGTACACTTCTCTGCAATCCAGGGTAACGGCTTCAAAACTCTGGCTGAAGGCCAGAACGTTGAGTTCGAAATTCAGGACGGCCAGAAAGGCCCAGCTGCAGTTAACGTAACTGCTATCTGATCGAACCGCTGCTGACTGAAGCGCTTAGCACTTCACTCTCAGACATAAAGCCTCGCATAACGCGGGGCTTTTTTATGTCCTTAATCTTTCAAAATATTACCATTCACGGTCTTGTTAGTAACTTGTTGCAAAGCTGCGAGGTTAGTAGCACTGTTTCGCCTCCCTAAGCGCATCTTTTCCCGTTAAATCAGGGCGTTGTTTAACAGTCCTGGGGTTCAGGTGAAGAAGAAATTGATAATGACCGCTGGCAATTTCACGCCAGCGCGTTTTGCGCTGCTCTGTTTAGCTATTTTCTGTAGTCTGGCCTTTTTACTTGGCCGCGTAGCCTGGCTGCAAATCATCAAGCCTGACAATCTGGTGAAGCAGGAAGATATGCGTTCCCTCCGCCAGCTGGCGATTGATGCGCCGCGCGGCATGATAATGGATCGCGAAGGTCGTCCCCTGGCGGTGAGCGTGCCTGTACGGGCCGTTTGGGCCGATCCTAAAACGGTGCTGGCAAAAGGAGGCGTTGGCGTCGACGAACGCTGGCAGGCGTTGGCAAACGCGCTACATCTCTCCCTGGGCGCACTCTCGGCGCGAATCAACGCCAACCCGCAGGGCCGTTTTATTTATCTTGCCCGTCAGGTCGATCCGGCACAGGCAAAGTGGATAGATAAACTCAATCTGCCCGGCATCAATTTACGCGATGAATCCCGCCGTTTTTATCCTGCCGGCCATGTGGCAGCGAACCTGATTGGCTTCACCAATATTGACGGGCAGGGCATTGAGGGCGTGGAAAAAAGCTTCAACGCGCAGCTGACCGGCAAGGCGGGTGTGCGCCAGGTAAGGGAAGATCGCTATGGACGCGTGGTTGAAAACCTGACGGAAGTTGCGCCCGCGCCGGCGCATAACATCCAGTTAAGTATCGACGAGCGTCTGCAAACCATCACCGAGGATGCGCTCGATAATGCCGTGGCCTGGAACAAGGCCGAGTCTGGGGCCTCGGTGCTCATTAATATCCCCACAGGGGAAATACTCGCCATGGCGAGCTATCCGGATTTCAACCCCAATAACCGGGAAGGCGCAACGATAAACGATTTTCGCAACCGTGCGATCAGCGATACGTTCGAACCGGGTTCCACGGTCAAGCCGCTGGTGCTGATGACGGCCCTGCAGCAGGGGCTGGTCCAGCCGGACAGCGTGATTGACACGCATCCGTATACCCTCGACGGGCATCGTATCCGCGATGTGGGCTATTATCCTGAACTGACAATGACCGGGATCCTGCAAAAATCGAGCGACACCGGCGTGTCCCGACTGTCCCTGGCAATGCCTGTCCAGCATCTTATTGATACCTACCGAAATTTTGGATTCGGCACGAATACGGGGCTTGGCTTAACGGGTGAGAGCGCGGGGCTGTTGCCCCAGCGTAAATACTGGAGCCAGCTCGACCGCGCGACATTTGCCTTCGGCTACGGGCTGATGGTGACGCCGCTCCAGCTGGCGCACGTCTACGCCACGATTGGCGGCTTCGGGCTTGAGCGACCTCTCTCGATTACGCGTATCGATCCCCCCGTTATCGGGCAACGCGTCATGCCAGAAGAGATTGCGCACGAGGTGGAGCACATGATGGAGAGCGTTGCGCTGCCGGGCGGCGGAGGGGTTAAGGCCGCCGTTCGTGATTACCGGGTGGCGGTGAAAACCGGTACGGCGAAGAAAATTGACGATAGCGGGAAGTATGTCGATAAATACGTCGCCTACACCGCAGGGGTTGCACCTGCCAGCAATCCGCGTTTTGCCCTGGTGGTGGTGATTAACGATCCGCAAAATGGTGCCTACTACGGCGGGGCCGTCTCCGCCCCTGTCTTCAGTGAGATTATGGGTAACGTGCTGCGTCTGGAAAATGTGAAACCTGACGGGTTACCGGCAGGGTCCGATCACCTTATCGTTATGCGTTAACCGGGCGTTTATAACCAGGGCGAATAGCGGTACACTTCGCCCTTTGATTATGCTCCGGAGTTGCCATGTCCTTCAGTTGTCCCCTTTGCCACGCCCCCCTGACGCACTCAGATAAACGGTATACCTGCCCGCAGGGACATCAGTTTGACCGGGCAAAAGAAGGCTACGTGAATCTTCTGCCGGTACAGCATAAGCGTTCCCGCGATCCTGGCGACAGTGCTGAAATGATGCGGGCGCGCCGCGCGTTTCTCGATGCCGGACACTATCTGCCGCTGCGGGAGGCCGTCGCGCAGATGCTGAATGACATTCTGCCGGATTCAGCCACCGCCATGCTCGATATCGGCTGCGGGGAGGGGTACTACACCGCGCGGTTTGCCGAGATCGCCCGTGAGAAGGGCGCACAGACGTTCGGTCTGGACGTGTCGAAAGTGGCGATTCGCGCAGCGGCAAAGCGTTACGCGGACGTGACGTTCTGCGTGGCATCCAGCCACCGACTGCCGTTTGACGATGCCAGTATGGACGCGGTTATTCGCATTTACGCGCCCTGCAAGGCGGAAGAGCTGGCTCGCGTGGTAAAACCGGGCGGATGGGTAGTCACCGTGACCCCAGGCCCGCGTCATCTGATGGAGCTGAAAGGGCTGATCTACGACGAAGTGCGTCTGCATGCCCCTCATTCTGAACAGCTGGCCGGTTTTAGCCTGAAGCAGGAGCAGACCGTGGCGTATGAAATGACGCTGAAAGGGGAAGAGGCCACCGCGTTGCTGCAGATGACGCCGTTCGCGTGGCGGGCAAAACCGGAAGTATGGGAAGCGTTAGCGGCACACTCAACATTTGGCTGCCAGACGGACTTCAGTATCCACCTCTGGCAGCGCGAAGATTAACCGGCGAAGTGTGCCCAGAGGATTTGGGCACCAATGCCAATCAACACAATCCCCCCAGGATCTCGGCGCGTTTACCCAGCAGCGGGCCGATAAACCGTCCGACCATCATGCCCAGCGTGGACATAATCAGGGTTGCGCAGCCGATGGCCAGCGCGGTGGCGATGATATTGACCTGCAGGAATGCCAGACCGACACCGACGGCCATCGCATCAAGGCTGGTGGCAATGGCCGTGGTGACCAGCAGCCAGAACCCGTGGCGGTGCTGAGGCTCCTCGTCTTCTTCATCGCTGCCGCGAAAACCTTCAATCACCATTCGGCCACCGAGAAATACCAGCAGGACGAACGCAATCCAGTGGTTCCACTCCAGCACGAACTGGCTGGCGAGCATGCCAAGACCCCAGCCGATAAGCGGCGTCAGCGTTTCGATAGCGCCAAAAATCAGACCGGTACGCAGGGCTTCTGAGAACTTAGGTTTGTGGAGCGTGGCGCCTTTTCCGATGGAAGCAGCGAATGCGTCCATGGACATGCCAAAAGCGAGAAGGATCGTAGCGGAGATATTCATAACAGCGTCCAGACCGGGGATATCCATATGACACATCACTGCCCCCAGTAAACAGCAGTTGATGTATCTATGGTCTCGCCTGATCGCGCTGCACATAGATGTGCTGTCAGCGATCCGTACGTGCCACGTTTTTCAACGAGTATGTTGACACGTACATTTCCTGCGAACAGGAAATCGGCTACTCCCCAACGACGGGCGCAACCTTAACATATTTTGAGAATATAAAACAACAATGAAGAGGCATTATTTAAAACACTTGTTGATAACGATTTTCATTTGTCTTTAAGCGTGAAAATATCGTTAACAAATAGAGATAAAATTAACGAAGGAGATATAGCTTTGGCTATATTTCTTGCGCAAGATAAACGCAATATATAGCCATTGCTATATATCTAACTCATTGAGTTTTAACGAGTAACTTGTATATCTTTTCCAGGTCGTCAATATTCTTCACCCGAATAAGCAGGCGGCGTTGTTCTAATTGCATCACCAGCACGCCGTCTTCGGATAAATTCATCTCTTTAATACGGTTATATTCTATCCACACATTGGCGAAGAAAAATCCGTGGGATTTAAAAAGGATTTTCGGCGTGCGGATCCAGAACAGATAAATCGCCATTAATGCCAGCGCACATAATAACCATGTGGTTAATAATGCACCATGGCTGGTAACGTTATTGTAAATAAGAATGGCGATGAGACCCACGAAGATAAAGGCATCCACGCGCCCGCGTCGCAGAAGGGGAAGGGAGAGCAGCGTCTCGCCGTGACGGCGGGGCATGATGAACTCGTCATAGATCGCGTAAGCCAGAAGGGCAACAACAAATAAAACCAGTACGATGTCCGTGACAGTCATTCATCCTCCAGATAAAAAAAACCGGGGGCAAGCCCCCGGCCTATAGCATTGAAACTTACAGACCCAGCAGGCCGACAGCGTAGCCCGCGATACCGATGACGAAGAAGCCAACGATAATCCACAGCGGGTTCACTTTCTTACGCAGCAGCCACATGCAGGCGAAGGTCAACAGCAGCGGCACCAGGCCCGGCATCAGCTGGTCCAGAATCGTCTGCACGGTGGTGACGCGGGTCTGACCATCCTGTCCGGTGATGGTCGATACCACCAGCGGGATGTTCACGTGCGTCCACTTGTTAACCAGCGCCCCCATGACAAACAGGCCAAGGATTGACGCTCCCTCAGTCAGTTTCTGCAGGAAGCCGCCGCCCATGTCCTTAACGATGTCCACCCCTTTACGGTAGCCGTAGGCCACACCGTAGTAACGGGTCAGCAGACGCACGGCGTTGAACAGGATGAAGAACAGCAGCGGGCCAAGCAGGCTACCGCTCATCGCGATACCGGCACCCAGTGCCGCGAAGACCGGACGCACGGTACCCCAGAAGATAGGGTCACCGACACCGGCCAGCGGACCCATCAGACCGACTTTGATACCGTTGATAGCACCATCGTCAATCTCTGCGCCGTTTGCACGCTGTTCTTCCATTGCCAGCGTTACGCCCAGTACGGGAGCCGCAACGTAAGGATGGGTGTTAAAGAATTCCAGGTGACGCTTGATGGCCTGACGGCGCGCTTCGTTGTTTTCCGGGTACAGGCGTTTGATCGCCGGTACCATGGAGAAGCAGAAGCCCAGCGCCTGCATACGTTCGAAGTTCCATGAACCCTGAAACAGGTTAGAACGGATGAACACGCCACGAATATCACCCGGAGTGAGTTTTTTCTCGGTGGTAGTTTTTGTCATATCAACCATTTCGCTCACCTGTTAGTCCAGTTCGTTATCGAGATCGTTGTTACCAGCAGCCTGCGCTGGGGCACCCGCGACGCGGTTATATTTCGGGCTGAGCTGGATGTAGAGAATCGCCATCACCGCACCAATCACGCCCAGTGCAACCAGGTTGAAGTTGGTGAAGGCTGCAGTCACGAAGCCGAGGTAGAAGAACGGCATCAGGTAGCCTGCGCGCATCATGTTGATGACCATCGCATAACCAACAACCACGATCATACCGCCCGCGATGTTCAGACCGCCGGTGACCACTTCTGGAATGGCGTTCAGCATGCTCTGGACTTCACTGGTACCGACAGAGATCGCCACGATAACCGCCGGGATCGCGATACGCATCGCCTGCAGGAACAGGGATGAAACGTGGATCCACGACAGTGCCGTGAGGTTGCCGTTGTCGGCCGCCTTATCCGCCGCGTGCTGGAAGGCAACGGTGATAGTACGAACGATGATGGTCAGAACCTGGCCTGCGGCTGCCAGCGGGATTGCCAGGGCGATACCTGCACCAATACTCTGGTGACCGGCAATAACCAGAACGGTAGAAATGATAGAGGCCAGCGCGGCATCGGGCGCAACCGCCGCGCCGATGTTCATCCAGCCCAGGGCGATCATTTCCAGGGTACCACCGATGATGATACCGGTTTTCATGTCACCCAGAACGGCCCCAATCAGGGTACAGGCCACCAGCGGGCGGTGGAACTGAAATTCATCAAGTACGGATTCCATACCCGCAATACATGCGACCACGAACACCAGCACAATCTGAAGAGTGGTAATCTCCATTGCACTTCTCCTATTACGTAAACTTTATATGAGAACCGGCGCGGGCTTATTTCCCAACTTTGCCGATCAAATCCATCATTTTCAGTTTCTGGTCCGTGGAAACCTTACGGGCTTCCAGCTCAATACCGCGCGCATTCAGCTTGTTGAATGCCTCGATATCTTTCGCATCGACTGAAATGGCGTTGTTGACCTGCGTTTTGCCCTGACGGAATGCCATACCACCAATGTTCACGGAGGTGATTTTCACGCCGCCTTCAACAATGCGCTCAACGTCTGTCGGGTTAGTGAACAGGAGCATCACGCGTTCACCCGCGTATTTCGGGTTGTTGTAAACGCGGATCATCTTGGCGACATCCACGACGTGCGCGGTAACGCCAGGAGGAGCAACCTGAGTCAGAAGGGTTTTACGAACGGTATCGGCGGCCACTTCGTCGCTGACCACGATAATGCGTCGAACGTTGGTCTCTTTGGTCCAGCGCGTGGCGACCTGGCCGTGGATTAAGCGGTCATCAATACGCGCAAGGCCGATAACCATGTAATCGTTCGGGCCCATCGGTTTTGCCGGTGCTGCCGCTTTTGGTGCCGCTGCAGGCGCAGGGGCAGGTTTTTCAACCGGCTGCGCTTTCAGGGCCTTAACCCCTTCGCGACCGGTTTCAACGGCCAGTGCCACCAGCTCATCGAACGCCGGATTGTCGTCGCGCGCCATGAAGGTTTCCACCAGCATGGGAATGTTGACCCCGGCGACAACTTCATAGTGCTCTTTATCGACGACAATGCGGCTGGCAGCATTGAACGGGCTGCCGCCCCATGTATCAACGAGAAACAGCACGCCTTTGCTGGTATCCAGCTTCTCGAGTTGAGCGTTGTACTTCTCAATCAGCGTCTCGGCGTTTTCACCGGGAACGAAATCGATCCAGCCGACGTTTTCCTGCTCGCCCAACAGCATCTCTGCCGTTTTGAGTAGCTGCTCAGCAGCCCAACCATGTGTGCCTATGACAATAGCAATGGTCACTTGCTACCTCCTTTTATTATCATTAATACGCCTGCCAGGCAGTCGTACTGAGAATCGTATTGGCGAACCGAATCGATTCAGATAAGGGTTAGAGTTCAAAAAACTAAGACTTCCGCGAATTATTTTAGATAGTGAAAAAATAATTTATGTGATGAAGATCCGTAATTTAGCCACGCGTTACAGATTTATCTGTAGCGTAAAGCGGCTGTGTTACAGAACTTTGCAAAGGAACGTAAATCTTTGCTAAAAACACAGTGTCTCTGATATGTTTAGCCTCCGTTTAATTGTTCAGGAGTATAGGGCTACAGCCCACTATATGGACCGTCACCGACGTCAGTCATCTACCAGGCCATTTCGCGCCTTATTCACCGGCGATCCTCGCCACGTATCGACTCTGTTTACCTCTGTTTTGCCCACATTGAGTGGGGCACCGTTTCGTCATTCCTTTAGCAGGAGCTTGTCATGGAATTCTTAATGGACCCGTCAATCTGGGTGGGATTGCTCACGCTGGTGGTGCTGGAGATTGTTCTCGGCATTGATAACCTGGTGTTTATCGCCATCCTTGCGGACAAACTGCCGCCAAAACAGCGTGATAAAGCGCGTCTGATTGGTCTCTCGCTGGCGCTGGTCATGCGACTGGGGCTGCTCTCCGTCATCTCCTGGATGGTCACGCTGACCAAACCGCTGTTCTCCGTCATGGATTACACCTTCTCCGGGCGTGATTTAATCATGCTGATCGGGGGGATATTCCTGCTCTTCAAAGCGACGACAGAGCTTCACGAGCGGCTGGAAAACCGTCAGCACGATGATGGGCACGGTAAAGGCTATGCCAGCTTCTGGGTGGTCGTGCTGCAGATCGTGGTGCTTGATGCAGTCTTCTCGCTGGATGCGGTGATCACGGCGGTCGGCATGGTGAACCATCTGCCGGTAATGATGGCGGCTGTCGTTATTGCAATGGCGGTTATGCTGCTGGCCTCGAAGCCGCTGACGCGCTTCGTCAACCAGCATCCAACGGTGGTCGTGCTGTGTCTGAGCTTCCTGCTGATGATTGGTCTGAGCCTGGTGGCGGAAGGCTTTGGCTTCCATATTCCGAAAGGCTACCTGTACGCCGCGATTGGCTTCTCGATCCTGATCGAGCTGTTCAACCAGATTGCGCGTCGTAACTTTATTAAGCAGCAGTCGAATCAGCCGCTGCGTGCCCGTACCGCAGATGCCATTCTGCGCCTGATGGGCGGTCGTCGTCAGGTGAACGTTCAGTCTGATTCCGAAAACCATAATCCGGTTCCGGTCCCGGAAGGGGCGTTTGTGGAACAGGAACGCTACATGATTAACGGCGTGCTCTCCCTGGCCTCCCGTTCGCTGCGCGGCATCATGACGCCGCGCGGGGAAATCAGCTGGGTCGATGCTAACCTGAGCGTTGATGAAATTCGCCAGCAGCTGCTCTCTTCACCGCACAGCCTGTTCCCGGTGTGTCGTGGTGAGCTGGATGAGATCATCGGCGTCGTGCGGGCGAAAGAGATGCTGGTGGCCCTGGAAGAGGGCGTCAACGTGGAAGCCGTTGCTGCGGCGTCGCCTGCGATTGTCGTGCCGGAAACCCTGGATCCGATCAACCTGCTCGGGGTGCTGCGTCGCGCTCGCGGTAGCTTTGTTATCGTCACCAACGAGTTTGGTGTGGTGCAGGGGCTGGTCACGCCGCTGGACGTGCTGGAAGCGATTGCCGGTGAGTTCCCGGATGCAGACGAAACGCCAGAGATTGTTGCCGACGGTGAAGGCTGGCTGGTTAAAGGTACCACCGACCTGCACGCGCTCTCGCACACGCTGGGGCTGGAAAACGTGATCAACGATGAAGAAGACATCGCGACCGTTGCCGGTCTGGTGATCGCGGTTAACGGGCAAATCCCGCGCGTCGGAGATGTGATCGAGCTTTCGCCGCTGCACATTACGATCGTTGAAGCCAACGACTATCGCGTTGATATGGTTCGTATTGTTAAAGAACAATCAGCCCACGACGAAGATGAGTAAGCCGGCTTAGCGCAGCGGCATTAAGGGCACGATGTGCCCGTTATGACGCGCTGGCGGGGGCGCGCTCCCCGCCAGCCACTTCGGAAAATCCCGTAGCGGCATGGGCCGCGCATAGAAAAAGCCCTGAAGGACAGGCACGCCGTGGCGGCGCAAATAGCGCGCCTGCTCCTCTGTCTCGACCCCCTCAGCAACCAGTTCAATATCAAGCCGCTGGCCCAGCGCAATAATCATATCTGTCACCGTCGAGTTCACGGCGTCGGTGCCGATGGCGGTGGTAAAGGACTGGTCGATTTTCAGGACGTCCGGGTGCAGCTTCTCAAGCCAGGAGAGGGAGCTGTTTCCGGTGCCAAAATCGTCGATGGCGAGCTTCACCCCTTTGCGATGCAGTTCGCGCACGATGCGATAATCCGCATCCAGCAGCGCATCCCGTTCCGTGAGTTCTATCACCAGCTGCTGGCGCGGAAAGGCGCTGAACCAGAGACGGTTCAGGTCCTGTATCAACACCGCGTGACGGAAATGGCTGGCGGCAACGTTAATGCCGATGTGAAAACCGGCGCTGGAAGGGAAGTAGCCTATCTGGCGCACCGTTTCGGCGATGACATAGCGGGTCAGGGGGACAATCTGGTTATGTTCTTCTGCCAGAGGGATAAACACCTCCGGGGTGATCCAACCCTGACGGGGGTTGTTCCAGCGCAGCAGGATCTCCACGCCAGTACACGCCTGGGTGCGGGCATTCACCAACGGCTGGCAGAAAAGCTCAAATTCCCGCCCCGCAATGCCCATATCAATCTCCCACGTAAAGCTCATCCGGTTTGCCGTCGCCAGCCAGGCGAGATAGCCCAGCAACAGGCTCAGCATAAGCCCCAGCGGCAGCTGGGCTGGCAGGCTTTTTAAGGCTAATGCTCCAGGACCTGGCCCGCTGACCGTAATGGTGAAAGGATTTCGGGTTGATGACTGCTGGAAAAGAGAGTCTTTATCATCAAACGTCAGGCTGTCGCTGACGCGTTGACCATAGCGCAGAAAACGATCGCCCACGGTTAGCGCCACGTCATTGATAAGCGGGCGCTGGGGCTCGAGGATCATTTTGGCGATCAGATCGATATTGATGATCTCGATGACGCCTGCTTCACCGTCCTGAGAAACGGGATACCACTGAATCAATATCGGGCTGTCCTTAAGCAACCACTGGTCGGTGGATAAAATCAGCTTCGTCGTGCTGGCGGGGAGTTCCTTCAGGAAGTCACGAACGGGCACATCGCGGCTCCCGAAAATACTCGAGCAGTACAGGATACCGTCTTTAATCAGGGCGATAGAGCGTACCGTCTGCAAAATGGCGGCCTGCTTTCGCAGCGCCAGGTGCGCCTGGGGACAGGGCTGTCCCACCAGGGGCTGCAGCACGCTGCGGCGGTTCTCCAGAGAAAGCAGTATGTTATCAAGAGCGCGGACGGCGTGGCTGGTAAAATCGAGGATCCGCTGTTGGTTAACATTGCGCTGTGAAATAAAGCGAATGCCTAACGTCAGGATGAGTGTGAGGAGCGCAACCGTGACACAGACGATAACGCGTTTTCGGCGATAGTTTTTAATGATCGTTTGTGCAGTTTGCATGAACGGTCGCCTGATAAGCCACCAGCCACAAAAGCCGGACGCAACAGTGAAAGTGTAGTGGGGAAAACAGCGGGAGACGAGGAAGAAGAGGGAAATTCGCCCATCCGTTGCAGATGGGCGAAAGGCAGTATTAGTCGCACTGCACCTTAATGGCCAGGCCACCACGGGACGTCTCGCGGTATTTCGCGTTCATGTCTTTGCCGGTTTCGTACATGGTTTCAATCACCTTATCCAGCGATACGCGAGGTTCGCTGGTACGGCGCATCGCCATACGTGAGGCGTTGATGGCTTTCACCGAGGCAATCGCGTTACGCTCGATGCACGGCACCTGCACCTGGCCCGCGACCGGGTCACAGGTCAGACCGAGGTTATGTTCCATACCGATTTCAGCCGCCACGCAGACCTGCTCAGGGCTTGCGCCCAGCAGCTCTGCCAGACCCGCCGCCGCCATGGAACAGGCCACGCCGACTTCACCCTGACAGCCCACTTCCGCACCGGAGATGGAGGCATTCATCTTGTACAGCGCGCCGATGGCACCTGCTGCCAGGAAATAACGGATATAGATGTCCGGCGTCACGGGCTCAATAAAGTGGTCGTAATACGCCAGCACCGCAGGAACAATGCCGCACGCGCCGTTGGTTGGCGCCGTCACGACGCGGCCACCGGCGGCGTTCTCTTCGTTAACCGCAAGTGCAAACATATTCACCCAGTCGACCACGTTCATCGGGTCGTTGGAGAATTTGTCCGTGGTCACCAGCATACGGCGCAGAGCAGAGGCACGACGCGGTACGCGCAGTGGACCCGGCAGAACGCCTTCGGTGTTCATCCCGCGATCGATACAGGCGCGCATGGTTTGCCAGACGTTCGCAAAATAGTCTTCAATCTCTTTTTTGCTGTGCAGGGCCAGTTCGTTCTGCATCACCATACCGGACAGTGAAAGACCGGTCTCTTTGCAGTAGCCCAGCATCTCGGTAGCCGATTTGAACGGGTACGGTACGTTGACGTCGCCGACGCTGTCTTTGCCAAAATGCTCTTCATCCACGATGAAGCCACCGCCGATGGAGTAGTACGTCTTGCTGTAGATCTCTTTTTCACCGCTCCAGGCGTGAATGGTCATGCCGTTTTCATGCAGCGGCAGGTTGTCGCTACGGAAACGCATGCCGTCATCCTGCGGAAAATCGACTTCCTGCTGGCCGTTTGCCAGCAGCAGGCGACCGCGTGTTTCCACGTCGCGGATAAATGCCGGGATGGCATCAATATCAACGGTATCCGGCATGTTGCCTGCCAGACCCATAATAATGGCGATATCGGTGTGGTGGCCTTTACCCGTTAATGACAGCGAGCCGTAAACATCCACGGCGACACGGGTAACGCTTTCCAGTAATCCTTTTTCGACCAGATCATCGACGAACTGTTTACCGGCCTTCATCGGGCCAACAGTATGGGAAGACGAAGGGCCAATTCCCACTTTGAACATGTCGAATATACTAATCACTTTCACACTCCTGACAGGGTTACCGGGGTTCCAGTAACGATGTTATAACTGCGCATAGTGTAAGAGGGAACACCGACCTCGGCTTAACTATTCACATGAATTAAACTAATGGTTAACGATGGGTTTTGCTAATAGCGCGACGCAGATCGCAAACCTGGCAGAAGAGGGCGGAATGTAAAGTATAGTCAAGGCTTCAGGCCGATTTGCAACGCCAGCTCACGAATAATGCCCGCCGTCATGCCCCAGACAAAATAATGCTGATACCAGGACAACCAGACCCGATGGTCATGCCCACGACGCTGAATATCCAGCGGGTGGTAACGACTCAGTCGGAGGGCTTCATCCAGCGGCATTTCAAACACCGCAGAGACCTCATCGACGCTGGCGTGATACTGCAGGCCTGGCGGGATAATGCCCACCACCGGCGTGACCTGAAAACCGGTGACGCTGTCGACGGGCGGCAGCACGCCGATGACCTCAACGGCCTCCGGCGGAATGGCCACCTCTTCCTGCGCTTCGCGCAGCGCGGCGGCAATCAGCGAGGCGTCGGAGCTGTCTACCGCGCCCCCCGGAAAAGCGACCTGACCCGCGTGCTTGCGTAAATGGGCGGAACGCTGGGTGAGCAGCAGGCCCGGCTGCGCGCGACGCACGACCGGGATCAGCACGGCCGCCTGACGTTGATTCAGCGCTTCGCGGTTAACCTGCGGTCGTAATAGCTGAAAACGCGATAAAAAGTCATCCAGCGTCAGGTTCTCTTTTTCCACCCGTGATTACTCCAGTTGTTTCAGGATACGGTTAACTTTATCAAAGGTTTCCTGATATTCCGCATCGACCTCACTGTCGGCAACAATGCCGCCCCCGGCCGAACAGTAAAGGTTTCCGTTGCAGGCGGTCAGCGTACGAATGGTAATGCTGGTATCCAGCGTGCCGCACAGACTGATATAGCCGATGCTGCCGCACCAGGCGTTGCGGCGGTGCGGCTCCAGCTCATCAATGATCTCCATCGCCCGCACCTTTGGCGCGCCGGTGATGGAGCCGCCCGGGAACGCCGCGCGCAGCAGGTCGCAGGCCGTGCGCGAGTCAGGCAGCCGCGCGGTAATGGTGCTGACCAGATGATGCACCGCCGGGAAAGGCTCGACGACAAACAGTTCCGGCACGCGGACGCTCCCCGGAACGGCCACCCGGCCAATGTCGTTACGCATCAGATCGACAATCATCAGGTTTTCGGCGCGGTCTTTCGGCGAGGCGGCGAGTTTTTCCGCCTGCTTGCGGTCGGCGTCGGGATCGGCAAGACGCGGCAAGGTGCCTTTAATCGGACGGGTTTGAATCGTGCCCTCGGCCAGATGAATAAAACGCTCGGGCGACAGGCTGAGGATCGCCCCCTGTTCCAGACGCACAAACGCGCTAAACGGCGCCTTATTGCTGGCATTAAGACGGGTAAACGCCTGCCACTCATCTCCCCGGTATGTCGCCTCGAAGCGCTGGGCGAGGTTAACCTGATAGCAGTCGCCGCTTTGCAGATATGCCTGAACGCGCGCGAATTTTTCGCCATACTCTGCGGCGCTCATGTTCGAGCGCCAGTCGGAGGTCAGCGTGAATGGCCCGGCAGGTGCAGGCTGCTGTGCCTCAAGCCACGCCAGACGCGCCTGCACGTCACGATGGCTCAGCAGGGAAACCGTTTTTTTCTGGTGATCAACAATTAACGCCCAGTCATACAGCCCGACGGCCATGTCGGGCAGGGGAATATCAGCCTGCGCATGCTCGGGCAGCGTTTCGAAACGGCGACCCAGATCGTAGCCAAACAGGCCCAGCGCGCCCCCCTGAAAAGGAAGGTCCGGGTTGGGTGTGGCAGATAAGCCCAGCGCGTTAATGTCGTGCTGAAGCTGCACCAGCGGATCGTCCGTCAGCGAAAGGTCATCGGTTGTCAGCGTCTTCAGCGGATCGGCGACCAGAATATCAAAGCGGCTATAGGGGTGATCCGCATGGCCGGAATGCAGCAGCATCGCAAACGGAAGATGGCTCAGGCGGGCAAACCAGTATTCAGCGGCGTCTGTCCGCCAGGGCAGGGTAATAACAGTGGGGAAGCGCATGTTCATGTATGGCATACTACCGGGCAGCGTGAAATAATTAGCGCGAATAATTTAGCAGGAGTTGACGATGTTTGCAGGTTTACCTTCTCTGAGCCATGAACAGCAGCAGAAAGCGGTTGAGCGAATTCAGGAACTGATGTCCCAGGGGATGAGCAGCGGACAGGCGATTTCCCAGGTGGCGGAAGAACTGCGCGCCACGCATACCGGCGAGCGGATCGTGGCGCGTTTCGAGGATGAAGATGAAGAGTAATCGGGCTTAAACCGCCGCGATAATCTTAATCTCGACCTTGTATTCCGGCTTCATCAGCGTGGCCTGTACGGTGCAGCGTACAGGCGCGTGACCCGCCACCACCCACGCATCCCAGGCTTTGTTCATTGCCGCGAAGTCATCTTTGTTTGCCAGGAAAATCGTCGCATCCAGAATGCGGGATTTGTCGCTGCCCTGTTTTTCCAGCACCGCGTCAATCTGCGCCAGGGTATTTGCCGTCTGCTCGAACGCATCCGCGTCCAGGTTAGCCGGGACGCCGGTGTAGTAGAGAGTCTGGTTATGGATCACCACATCAGACCAGCGGGCTTCGGCATCAATGCGCACAATTGTCATAAACGTTTCCTCGTTATTTTTCGTCATCAGGCGGCAAGACTGCCATATTGTTCTCCTGTCGTCACTATTTGGGGTGGCACATGAGAGGATGGGCTGACATAATCCCTGTGCAAAAATACAGTGAGAGAGCACCGTGGCAGACGATTTTTCCCCTGAAGGTCAATTAGCGCAGGCTATCCCCGGCTTCAAACCCCGTGAGCCTCAGCGACAGATGGCGCACGCCGTTGCACGCGCCATCGATAAGGCTCAGCCGCTGGTGGTTGAAGCCGGTACCGGCACGGGTAAAACCTATGCTTACCTTGCGCCGGCGCTGCGGGCGAAAAAGAAGGTGATTATTTCCACCGGTTCAAAAGCGCTGCAGGATCAGCTCTACAGCCGCGATTTGCCCACGGTAGCTAAGGCGCTGAAATACAAGGGACGTCTGGCCCTGCTGAAGGGGCGCTCCAACTATCTCTGCCTGGAGCGCCTTGAGCAGCAGGCGTTGGCGGGCGGCGATCTGCCGGTACAGACGCTGAGCGACGTCATTATCCTTCGGTCATGGGCGAACCAGACCGAAGAGGGCGATATCAGCACCTGCGCGAGCGTGCCGGAAGATTCCCCGGCCTGGCCGCTGGTGACCAGCACCAACGACAACTGCCTCGGCAGCGACTGCCCGCTGTATAAAGACTGCTTCGTGGTGAAAGCGCGCAAAACGGCGATGGATGCCGACGTCGTGGTGGTAAACCATCACCTGTTTCTCGCGGATATGGTGGTCAAGGACAGCGGTTTCGGCGAGCTGATCCCCGAGGCGGACGTGATGATCTTTGATGAAGCGCACCAGCTTCCGGATATCGCCAGCCAGTACTTCGGCCAGTCGCTCTCCAGCCGTCAGTTGCAGGATCTGGCGAAAGATTTCACCATTGCTTACCGGACCGAACTCAAAGATACCCAGCAGCTGCAGAAGTGCGCCGACCGCCTGGCGCAGAGCGCGCAGGATTTCCGTTTACAGCTCGGCGAGCCGGGCTATCGCGGCAACCTGCGCGAGCTGCTGGCGGACAAAAATATCCAGCGCGCGCTGCTGCTGCTCGATGACGCCCTGGAGCTCTGCTACGACGTGGCGAAACTGTCCCTCGGCCGCTCCGCGCTGCTGGATGCAGCCTTCGAGCGCGCTACGCTCTATCGCGGTCGGCTCAAACGGCTGAAAGAGATCAACCAGCCGGGGTACAGCTACTGGTACGAGTGCACCTCGCGGCATTTCACGCTGGCGCTCACGCCGCTGACGGTTGCTGATAAATTCAAAGAGGTGATGGCGCAAAAGCCGGGAAGCTGGATCTTTACCTCGGCAACCCTGTCGGTGAATGACGATCTGCACCACTTCACCGAGCGCCTCGGCATTGAGCAGGCGGAATCGCTGCTCCTGCCCAGCCCGTTCGACTACGAAAAACAGGCGCTGCTCTGCGTTCCCCGTAATCTGCCGCTGCCGAACCAGCCGGGTGCTGCGCGCCATCTGGCTGCAATGCTAAAACCGATGATCGAGGCCAACAACGGCCGCTGCTTTATGCTCTGCACCTCCCACGCCATGATGCGCGATCTCGCCGAGCAGTTCCGCGCCACGATGACCCTACCGGTGCTGCTGCAGGGCGAAACCAGCAAAGGCCAGCTGTTACAGCAGTTTGTCAGCGCCGGTAATGCCCTGCTGGTCGCAACCAGCAGCTTCTGGGAAGGGGTGGACGTGCGCGGCGACACGCTTTCGCTGGTGATCATTGATAAGCTGCCGTTTACCTCCCCGGACGATCCGCTGCTGAAGGCGCGGATGGAAGACTGCCGTCTGCGCGGCGGCGATCCGTTTGACGAGGTACAGCTGCCGGATGCGGTCATCACGCTTAAGCAAGGGGTAGGGCGCTTAATCCGTGACGTCACCGATCGCGGCGTGCTGGTCATCTGCGATAACCGGCTGGTGATGCGTCCTTACGGTGCGACTTTCCTTGCAAGCCTGCCGCCCGCGCCGCGGACGCGGGACATAAAACGCGCGGTGCGTTTCCTGGCAAACCCAACGGCGGAGTAATTTACCCCGGAGTGTGCTAAGATGCGCGCCATTTTGTGACTGACCCTTGCGAGAGCGCGACGACTGATGCGAATTCTGGCTATTGATACCGCGACAGAGGCTTGCTCTGTTGCTCTGTTGAACGACGGTGCTGTTTCTGCCCATTTCGAAGAGTGCCCCCGGGAACACACCCAACGCATTCTGCCCCTGGTAAAAGCCATTTTAACCCAGGGCAACACCTCCTTAACCGACCTCGACGCGCTGGCCTTTGGCCGCGGCCCCGGCAGCTTTACGGGCGTACGTATCGGGATTGGCATTGCGCAGGGGCTGGCGCTGGGCGCCGAACTGCCGATGATCGGCGTCTCTACCCTTGCCACCATGGCGCAGGGCGCATGGCGCATGACCGGGGCAACGCGCGTCCTGGCAGCGATTGATGCCCGCATGGGCGAAGTCTACTGGGCCGAATACACCCGCGACGAGCAGGGCGTGTGGCACGGCGAAGAGACGGAAGCCGTGCTTAAGCCAGAAGCGGTCACAGAACGACTGAAGCAGCTGTCCGGCGAGTGGGCGACCGTCGGCACGGGCTGGCCAGCGTGGCCTGAGATGGCGAACGACACCGGATTGACGCTGGTGGACGGCAACATGCTGCTCCCGGCTGCTGAAGATATGCTTCCGATTGCCAGCCAGCTGCTCGCAGCAGGAAAAACCGTGGCCGTTGAACAGGCGGAGCCGGTTTATTTGCGAAACACCGTCGCGTGGAAGAAACTTCCGGGCCGCGAGTGAATCTCAGTAACAGGAACTGAGAAAAAGGAGTCGCATCATGGCGGTTCAGACTAAAGTAGTACGCCTTATTATGGCAGGCGCAGTTGCCATAGCACTGAGCGGATGCGTTTCCGTTCCTGATGCGATTAAGGGCAGCAGCCCGACGCCACAGCAGGATCTGGTTCGGGTGATGAATGCCCCTGAGCTGTACGTCGGCCAGGAAGCACGCTTTGGCGGTAAGGTCATAGACGTACAAAACCAGCAGGGGAAAACCCGTCTGGAGATCGCCACCGTTCCGCTGGACAGCGGCGCGCGGCCTGTACTGGGCGAGGCCTCCCGGGGACGTATCTACGCGGACGTCAGCGGTTTCCTCGATCCGGTCGATTTCCGCGGACAGCTGGTGACCGTCGTCGGGCCGATTACCGGCGCCGTGCAGGGCAAAATCGGCAACACGCCGTACAAATTTATGACCATGCAGGTCAACGGGTATAAACGCTGGCGGCTGGCACAGCAGGTGATCATGCCGCCTCAGCCGATGGATCCGTGGATGTGGGGTCCACATCCTTATCGTTATGGCTACCCGGGCTGGGGTTGGTACAACCCGGGCCCTGCACAGGTTCAGACGATCGTTACTGAGTAACTTACTGTTATTGTTAGAAAAGAGACAGCGGCTCAGCCGCTGTCTCTGTTTTTTTACGGATAAAATGAAAAAAAAGAGTGACGCGCTTCGCAACCTTAAATCTGAACAATTAATAAACTGGTACGCTGAGTTAATATAATGTTAACAAACTGTTTATTATCGGGGTTGTGATGACGACGAACACTCATTTCAGAGGTGATGCATTGAAGAAGGTTTGGCTTAACCGTTATCCCGCAGATGTTCCTGCTGAGATCAATCCTGACCGTTATCAATCCCTGGTGGAATTATTTGAACACTCGGTAAGGCGCTACGCGGACCAGCCCGCATTTGTGAATATGGGCGAGGTGATGACGTTCCGTAAGCTGGAGGAGCGCAGCCGGGCGTTTGCGGCGTATCTGCAGGAAGGGCTGGGGCTGCAAAAAGGGGATCGCGTCGCGCTGATGATGCCGAACCTGCTGCAATACCCGGTGGCGCTGTTCGGTATCCTGCGTGCCGGGATGATCGTCGTCAACGTCAACCCGCTGTATACCCCGCGCGAGCTGGAGCATCAGCTGAACGACAGCGGCGCGGTTGCGATTGTCATTGTGTCCAACTTTGCCCATACGCTGGAAAAGGTGGTCGACAAAACCCAGGTGAAACACGTCATCCTGACGCGCATGGGGGACCAGCTCTCCACAGCTAAAGGCACGCTGGTTAACTTTGTCGTCAAATACGTCAAACGTCTGGTGCCAAAATATCATCTGCCGGACGCCATCTCCTTCCGCCGCGCGCTGCATGCGGGTTACCGTATGCAGTATGTGAAACCCGAAGTGGTCGCGGAAGATCTTGCGTTTCTGCAATACACAGGCGGGACCACCGGCGTCGCCAAAGGGGCCATGCTTACCCACCGCAATATGCTGGCAAACCTTGAACAGGTAAACGCCACCTACGGGCCGCTGCTGCATCCGGGCAAAGAGGTGGTGATCACCGCGCTTCCGCTGTATCACATCTTTGCGTTGACCATGAACTGCCTGCTGTTTATTGAACTGGGTGGTCAGAACATCCTCATCACCAACCCGCGCGATATCCCGGGCCTGGTGAAAGAGCTGGCGAAATACCCGTTCACCGCCATGACAGGGGTAAACACCCTGTTTAACGCGCTGCTGAATAACAAAGAGTTCCAGCAGCTGGATTTCTCCACGCTGCATCTCTCAGCGGGCGGAGGCATGCCGGTTCAGCAGGCGGTCGCCGAGCGCTGGGTGAAGCTCACCGGTCAGTATTTGCTGGAGGGCTATGGCCTGACGGAATGCGCGCCGCTGGTCAGCGTTAACCCGCATGATATCGACTATCACAGTGGAAGCATTGGTCTGCCGGTTCCTTCCACAGAGGCCAAACTGGTCGATGATAACGATAACGAAGTCGCGCCGGGCGAGCCGGGGGAGCTGTGCGTCAAAGGTCCGCAGGTGATGCTGGGCTACTGGCAGCGCCCCGATGCGACCGACGAAATCATCAAAGACGGCTGGCTGCACACCGGTGATATTGCGGTGATGGATGACGAGGGCTTCCTGCGCATCGTCGATCGTAAGAAAGACATGATCCTGGTCTCCGGTTTCAACGTCTATCCGAATGAGATCGAAGACGTGGTTATGCAGCACAGCGGCGTGCTCGAAGTGGCGGCAGTCGGCGTGCCTTCCGGCAGCAGCGGTGAAGCGGTGAAGATATTTGTGGTCAAGAAAGATCCTTCTCTCACCGAGGAAGCGCTGGTAACGTTTTGTCGTCGTCAGCTGACGGGCTACAAGGTGCCGAAGCTGGTGGAATTCCGCGACGAGCTGCCGAAATCCAACGTCGGGAAGATATTACGACGAGAATTACGTGACGAAGCCCGTGGCAAAGTAGACAATAAGGCCTGAGCTTCACGCTAATCGCCCAGACGCCGGTTAAGCCGGCGTTTTTTATGGGCGCAAACAAAAGAGAACCCGTTTTGAATTACCAGATGATCACGACCAACGACGAGCTGGCTTCGCTGTGCGAAGTGACGCGCGACTTTCCTGCCATTGCCCTGGATACCGAGTTTGTCCGTACCCGGACCTATTATCCGCAGCTGGGTTTGATTCAGATGTACGACGGTAAACACGTGTCGCTGATCGACCCTCTCGGCATTACCGACTGGACGCCGATGCGTGACCTGCTGCTCGATACCGCCGTGACGAAATACCTGCACGCAGGCAGTGAAGATCTGGAAGTCTTTCTGAACACCTTTGGCATCATGCCCCAGCCGCTGATTGACACGCAGATCCTTGCGGCATTCAGCAATCGTCCGCTCTCATGGGGCTTTGCTGCCATGGTAGAGGAGTATACGGGGCTGACGCTGGATAAAAGTGAATCCCGTACCGACTGGCTGGCGCGTCCGCTAACCGAGCGTCAGCTGGAGTATGCGGCGGCAGACGTGTTTTACCTGCTGCCGATTGCCGGACAGTTAATGAAAGAGGCAGAAGCCTCCGGATGGCTGCCTGCGGCGCTCGACGAGTGTCGTATGACCCAGCAGCGTCGTCAGGAAGTCGTTGACCCGAAAGAGGCCTGGCGCGACATCAGCAACGCCTGGCAGCTGCGTACGCGTCAGCTGGCGTGCCTGCAGCTGCTGGCAGACTGGCGTTTGCGTAAAGCGCGCGAGCGCGATCTGGCCGTTAACTTTGTGGTTCGCGAAGAACATCTCTGGGCGGTGGCGCGCTATATGCCGGGCAGCCTGGGCGAGCTGGACAGCATTGGGCTTTCGGGCAGCGAGATCCGCTTCCACGGCAAAACCCTGCTGGCGTTGGTCGCAAAAGCGCAGGAGCTGCCGGAAGATGCGCTGCCGGAACCGCTGCTGAACCTGATGGATATGCCGGGCTATCGCAAAGCGTTTAAGGAGATCAAAGCGCTGGTGCAGAACGTTGCAACGGAAAGCAAGCTAAGCGCTGAACTGCTCGCCTCACGTCGTCAGATTAACCAGCTGCTGAACTGGCACTGGAAGCTGAAGCCGCAGAATGGCGTACCGGAAATGATGGCGGGATGGCGCGGGGAATTGATGGCCGATCGCCTGAATACGCTGCTGGAAGCATACCCACGCTAAAGAAGTGTAGCCCCGGTAAGCGTAGCGCCACCGGGGAGATTGCCGGGCGGCGCGACGCTTGCCCGGCCTACAAAACCACAAACGGATTAACGTGACTCTTCCGCTTCCGGGAGCGTAACGTTCAGCTCCAGAATCGAAATATCCCCGTCTTTTTGTTCCAGCTGCACCGTCACCATCTCCGGGTCAATCTGCACGTACTTACAGATCACTTCCAGGATGTCCTTACGCAGCTGCGGCAGGTAGTGAGGCTCGGCGTCGCTACGACGACGCTCCGCAACGATAATTTGCAGACGTTCTTTTGCGATGTTGGCGGTGTTCTTTTTCCGCGAGAGAAAAAAGTCCAGTAATGCCATAACTTATCCTCCGAACAGGCGTTTGAGGAAACCTTTCTTCTCTTCTTCAATGAAGCGGAAAGGACGTTCTTCTCCCAGCAGACGGTCAACGGTATCGGCGTAAGCTTTACCTGCATCTGCCAATGTATCAAGGATCACTGGCTCGCCCTGGTTAGAGGCGCGTAACACGGACTGATCTTCCGGGATAACGCCCACCAGCTTAATGCGCAGGATCTCCAGCACGTCTTCCATGCTCAGCATGTCACCTTTGTTCACGCGGCCCGGGTTGTAGCGGGTGAGCAGCAGGTGTTCTTTAATCGGGTCTTCGCCATTTTCCGCACGACGGGATTTAGAGGCGAGGATCCCCAGAATGCGGTCTGAGTCACGCACGGATGAAACTTCAGGGTTGGTGGTGATGATCGCTTCATCAGCGAAGTAGAGCGCCATCAGGGCACCGGTTTCGATACCGGCAGGGGAGTCACAGACGATGAAGTCGAACTCCATTTTTTTCAGCTCGTCGAGCACCTTTTCTACCCCTTCACGGGTCAGGGCGTCTTTGTCACGCGTCTGAGAGGCCGGGAGAATGTAGAGGTTCTCGGTGCGCTTGTCTTTAATCAGCGCCTGGTTCAGCGTGGCATCGCCCTGAATGACGTTCACGAAGTCATACACGACGCGACGCTCACATCCCATGATGAGGTCGAGGTTACGCAGGCCGATATCGAAGTCGATAACGACGGTTTTCTTTCCCTTCTGGGCCAAACCAGTAGCGATGGCCGCGCTGGAGGTGGTCTTGCCAACGCCTCCTTTACCCGAAGTAACAACAATAATGCGTGCCATAGAAATTCCTTGTTAAAAAGGGATCAATTCAACGGTTGAACGGTCAACGCGTCGTCTGCCAGAAGCAGGCGAGCCGCTTTGCCATAAAATTCGGCTGGGATCTTGTCGCTCAGCCAATATTCACCTGCGATGGACACCAGTTCCGCCGTCAGGTGAGTACAAAATATTTGCGCGTCTCGATCGCCACTTGCACCCGCGAGCGCACGTCCACGCATCATACCGTATACGTGAATGTTGCCATCTGCAATCAGCTCAGCGCCAGCACTGACGTGGCTTGTAACAATCAGATCACAGTTTGGTGCATAAATGCGCTGACCGGAACGAACCGGCACATCAATCATTCGCGTTTTTGTGACGGTAGTAACGTTTTGCACCGCAGGAGGGGGCGTTTGCACGGCAACGGGTGCTGCACGCGAGGCTTTTTCTTTGCCCTCATTCAGAAGAGGCAGCCCCGCACGCTCAATTTCCGCTTTCAGCTCAGTATCTTTGCAGCCGCTGATGCCCACGATACGCAGTCCGGTCGAGGAGACGGCCTGCTGGAGAAGTTTCCAGTTAACCGGAGCCTCAAGACCGCTAACGTTGATAACAACAGGGGCGTGCTTCAGAAAGGCGGGAGCCTGGGCGATTTTGTCCTCTAACGCCTGACGAATAACCTCGGGTTTTGCATCATGCAAATGTACCACTGATAAGGTGAAGCTACTGCCTTTAAGCTCGATGGGCGTGTTTGACATCCTGGCCTTACTCAATTTGCTATTAACCGCAACCACTCGCTGCGATATTCCGAAGAGTATCAGGCATGTTATAGTCAGGAGTATATTGAGGCAAGCAACCACCCATTAATTCAGAGTAAAAACATGTTTTGTGTGATCTACAGAAGTACAAGCCGTGACCAGACCTATCTTTATGTCGAAAAGAAAGACGATTTTTCACGCGTGCCTGAAGAATTAATGAAGAACTTTGGCCGACCACAGCTGGCGATGCTGCTGCCGCTTGATGGTCGTAAGAAACTGATTAATGCCGATCTGGATAAAGTAAAAACGGCCTTAGCCGAGCAAGGCTATTATTTACAGCTTCCACCGCCACCCGAGAATTTATTAAAACAGCATCTTGAGGCGAACGGTAAAAAATAGTCTCAACTGTTTTTGGGCACAACACATCAACCGTTTAGGGGTCGACCATGTATCAACATCACAACTGGCAAGGTGCATTACTGGATTATCCCGTCAGCAAAGTCGTCTGCGTGGGCAGCAACTATGCAAAACATATTCAGGAGATGGGCAGCGCGACGCCAGAAGAGCCGGTTCTGTTCATTAAGCCTGAAACGGCGCTTTGCGATATCCGCCAGCCGCTGGCCCTGCCGCAGGGGCTGGGCTCGGTGCACCACGAAGTTGAACTCGCCGTGCTGATCGGCGCAACGCTGCGTCAGGCCTCCGAAGATCATGTTCAGAAAGCGATTGCCGGCTACGGCGTGGCGCTGGATCTGACGCTACGTGACGTGCAGGGCAAAATGAAGAAAGCCGGGCAGCCTTGGGAAAAAGCCAAAGGGTTTGATAATTCCTGCCCGATCTCGGCGTTTGTGCCGGTGAGCGAATTTACCGACGATCCGCAGGACACCCCGCTCAGCCTGAAGGTTAATGGTGAAATCCGCCAGCAGGGGACCACGGCAGACATGATCCATAAGATTGTGCCGCTGATCGCCTACATGAGCCGCTTCTTTACCCTGAAGCCGGGCGATGTGATCCTGACCGGAACCCCAGAAGGTGTTGGCCCGCTGCTCAGCGGTGACGAGCTTGAGGTCGGTTTTAACGGCCTGTCGCTGAAAACCCGCGTGCTGTAATCTCCTCTTGCCGCCTGAAAAGGGCGGCAAAACTTGCATCGACGTGCCAGACTCGTTATAAGGTGCGCTTTCTTTTGACGTGTGGACATCCTGATGAACGACATCCCTTTCTGGCAAAGCAAAACTCTCGACGACATGACGGACGCGGAATGGGAATCCTTATGCGACGGCTGCGGTCAGTGCTGCCTGCATAAGCTGATGGATGAAGATACGGACGAGATTTACTTCACCAACGTTGCCTGCAAGCAGCTAAACATAAAGACCTGCCAGTGCCGCAACTATGAGCGCCGCTTCGAGTTTGAGCCGGACTGCATCAAGTTAACCCGGGATAATTTGCCCACCTTTGAATGGCTGCCGCATACCTGCGCGTATCGCCTGCTGGCGGAAGGGAAAGGTCTGCCTGACTGGCATCCGCTGTTAACCGGTTCAAAAGCGGCGATGCACGGTGAGCGCATTTCAGTGCGCCACATCGCCGTGAAAGAGTCCGAGGTGCGTGACTGGGAAGATCACATCATGAACCACCCGACCCGTTGACAATAAAAAACCCGCCTCGGCGGGTTTTTTATTGTGTTTGTGCGGCCTGATGCCCTCACCCCAACCCTCTCCCACGGGAGAGGGCGCAAACACTAAAAACGGCAACCGAGGTTGCCGTTTTGCTTTTACCTTCCGAACAAATCGCGTTTCTTCGGTTTGAACGGCTGGGCAATCAGCACCAGCAGCGCCACGACGAAGTAGGCGGCAAAAATACCCACCAGCCACTGCGGCATCTCCAGCGTCAGGAATTCCCACTGACGAACGGAGCAGTCACCGGATGCGACAAACACCTGCGGCAGCCATTTGTCCAGCGGCAGCCAGCTCGGGAAGCGGGCGGCAAAATCACAGGTCATAAACGGTGACGGATGCAATTGCATCATGGTGTGCTGCCAGGAGAGTTCAATTCCTTTCCAGGCGCTGTATATCCAGATGGCAATACCGGCATAGCGAAGCGGCGATTTTGGGGCAATCGCGCCCACCAGGCCCGCACCCATAATGCCGAACAGTGCGCAGCGTTCATAAATACAAAGCACGCAAGGTTTGAGTCCCATTACATGCTGGAACCACAGCGCGACCATTTCCAGCGCAAAGGCGGTCAGGGCCATTAACAACCACGCTCCGCGACCGCGGGAGCACTGGTTTAAAAATCTCAACATAATCATTTCCCTGGAACATGCTTAGAAATCGCAGTGTAAACGAATTCGTTTTTCGCGCCACCTGTACCTGGCGAAATAAAACGTAATTGGATGTTTATCGTGCGAAAAGGCAAACGGGCAGCGAACTGCCCGAGATGCAGTGTTTATTGCGCCGCAAGTATACCCGCTTGTATCAACCATTGCGTACAGGGAATGAGGGTAATTTTGACGCAAAGCAATCCCACGATCGTGAGCACCAGCGTATAGGGCAGCGCCATCCACACCATCCTGCCATAAGAAAGTCGTATGAGCGGCGCGAGGGCGGAGGTCAGGAGGAACAGGAAGGCGGCCTGGCCGTTTGGCGTCGCCACCGATGGCAGGTTGGTGCCGGTATTGATCGCCACGGCCAGCAGCTCAAACTGTCCGGCGCTGATAACGCCTTGCTCCATAGCCGCTTTGGCCTCGTTGATATAGACCGTCCCGACGAAGACGTTATCTGAGATCGACGAGAGCAGGCCGTTGAACAGGTAAAACAGCGACAGCTGAGCATCCGGCGATGCCTTTAAGACAAAGGCAATAATCGGCGCGAACAGATGCTGGTCGATTATCACCGCCACGACGGCAAAGAACACCGCCAGCAGGGCGGTAAATGGCAGGGCTTCGGTAAACGCCTTACCGATGGCATGCTCGTCCGTCACGCCGGTAAAGGTGGTGGCGAGAATAATGACCGACAGGCCAATCAGCCCCACTTCGGCAAGATGGAACGCCAGCGCGGCGATCAGCCAGACGCCGATGATCCCCTGGGCAATCAGACGCAGCGTCTCCTGGCGCGTCCGCTGGCGTCGGCTCTGCAGATCGAATTTATGCAGCTCCTGACGTACCGGCTCCGGGAGCTGGGCCCCATAGCCAAAGAGGCGAAACTTCTCCACCAGCAGACAGGTCGCCAGCCCGCAGAAAAGCACCGGTACGCTCACCGGCGCCATTCTCAGGAAGAACTCACCGAAGTGCCAGCCCGCCGCTTTGGCAATGATCAGGTTTTGCGGTTCGCCCACCATGGTCATCACGCCGCCCAGCGCGGTACCGACGCCAGCATGCATCATCAGGCTGCGCAGGAAGGCGCGAAACTGTTCCAGTACCTCACGATTATGCGCATCGACGTGGCTGTCATCCTGCAAATCCTCGCCCGGACGAGAGGAGGCCACGCGGTGATAAATACCGTAAAACCCCACCGCTACGCTTATCACCACCGCGACGACCGTCAGCGCATCCAGGAAGGCCGACAGGAAGGCGGCCGCAAGGCAAAACGCCAGCGAGAGCAACATTTTCGACGGAATGCTGAGCAGCAGGCGCGTGAAGATAAACAGCAGCAGCTGTTTCATAAAGTAGATGCCCGCCACCATAAACATCAGCAGCAGAAGCACTTCGAGATTGGATGCCAGCTCGGCTTTGACGTGCTCGGCGCGGGTCATGCCGATGACGACGGCCTCAAACGCCAGCAGTCCGCCCGGCAAAAGCGGATAACATTTCAGCGCCATGGCCAGGGTGAAGATAAACTCCGCCACCAGCAGCCACCCGGCAATGAACGGGTTTACGCTAAAGAGGAGGGGGTTAACGACCAGGAACACCAGAAGTATAAGTTTGTACCAGTCCGGAGACTGGCCTAAAAAGTTGCGCCACAGTGCGCGCCCAAAAGAAATTTCCACGACAGACGTCCATCCCCGTCAAGTAAGACAAAACATCAGTATACGCAAAAATCGCGGCCTGGAGGCGGATAAGGCTGCATTGTAAATTTCACAAAAATGAAACGGCGATCCCTCTTTTCTCTCTTTGCCGTGCTACCTGCCACTGGCTGCCTCTGGTATGATGAGTCCAATTTGCTAAAGCTGTGTAATGGAAATCTCACTATGGTCATTAAGGCGCAGAGCCCGGCGGGTTTCGCGGAAGAGTACATCATTGAAAGCATCTGGAATAATCGTTTCCCTGCGGGGTCCATTCTTCCGGCTGAACGCGAACTCTCTGAACTGATTGGCGTCACTCGCACCACGCTGCGTGAAGTGCTCCAGCGGCTGGCGCGCGATGGCTGGTTGACTATCCAGCACGGCAAGCCGACGAAAGTAAACAACTTCTGGGAAACGTCCGGGCTGAACATTCTTGAAACGCTGGCGCGTCTCGACCATGAAAGCGTGCCGCAGCTCATTGATAATCTGCTCTCCGTTCGCACCAACATCGCGACGATCTTTATTCGTACCGCTTTCCGTCAGCATCCGGAAGACGCCCTTGCGGTGCTGGCCACAGCGAACGAGGTGGAAGATCACGCCGATGCTTTTGCCACCCTCGATTACAACGTGTTTCGCGGCCTGGCGTTTGCCTCCGGCAACCCGGTGTATGGCCTGATCCTCAACGGTATGAAAGGGCTTTATACCCGCATCGGCCGCCACTACTTTGCCAATCCGGAAGCGCGTAGCCTTGCGCTGGGCTTCTACCATAAGCTGAGCAAACTCTGTACTGAAGGCCTGCACGATCAGGTTTATGAGACGGTGCGCCGCTACGGTCATGATTCCGGTGAAATCTGGCACCGCATGCAGAAAACGCTGCCGGGCGATTTGGCGATTCAGAGCCGCTGAAATAAAAAACCTCTCGTATGAGAGGTTTTTTTTCGCCCGGTGGCGTTTCGCTTACCGGGCCTACAAAACCCGTAGGCCGGGTAAGGCGTAGCCGCCACCCGGCAAAAAAACTACAGCGTATTCAACCGCGCCGGGCAGCGTTCCAGCAGCTCGACGCTCCCGTCTTCATTCTGCTGCTCCAGCTGCACGTCAAAGCCCCACAGGCGATGCACATGCTTCAGCACCTCTTTGCGCCCTTTATCCAGCGGCGCGCGATTGTGCGGGATATAGCGCAGCGTCAGGGAGCGGTCACCGCGCAAATCGACGTTCCACACCTGAATATTCGGCTCAAGGTTGCTCAGGTTGTACTGGGAAGAGAGGCGAGAGCGGATCTCACGGTAACCCTCCTCGTTGTGGATTGCGGAGATTTCCAGATAGTTGTTGCGGTCGTCGTCCAGCACGGTGAAGAAGCGGAAGTCACGCATGATCTTCGGCGACATAAACTGGCTGATGAAGCTCTCATCCTTGAAGTCGCGCATCGCAAAGTGCAGCGTTTCCAGCCAGTCAGAGCCGGCGATATCCGGGAACCAGTACTTGTCTTCTTCCGTTGGCGATTGGCAGATACGCTTAATGTCCTGGAACATGGCAAAGCCAAGCGCATACGGGTTAATGCCGCTGTACCACGGGCTGTTGTAGGGCGGCTGGAACACCACGTTGGTATGGCTGTGGAGGAATTCCATCATGAACCGCTCGGTAACTTTACCCTCGTCATACAGGTGGTTGAGGATGGTGTAGTGCCAGAAGGTCGCCCAGCCTTCGTTCATCACCTGCGTCTGCTTTTGCGGATAGAAATATTGGCTCACCTTGCGCACGATGCGCAGGATCTCACGCTGCCACGGCTCCAGCAGCGGGGCGTTCTTCTCCATAAAATAGAGCAGGTTTTCCTGCGGCTCGGACGGATAACGACGCGCTTCGGCGACCGCTTTTTCTTCCTCACGTTTCGGCAGGGTACGCCACAGCATGTTCACCTGGCTCTGGAGATACTCTTCGCGGCTTTTCTGTCGCGCTTTCTCCTCCTGCAGGGAGATTTTCTGCGGACGTTTGTAGCGGTCCACGCCGTAGTTCATCAGCGCGTGGCAGGAGTCGAGCAGTTTTTCCACTTCGTCCACGCCGTAGCGCTCTTCGCAGTCGGTAATATATTTACGGGCGAAGATCAGGTAATCGACGATGGAGCTGGCATCCGTCCAGCTGCGGAACAGGTAGTTATTCTTGAAAAAGGAGTTGTGCCCGTAGCAGGCGTGCGCCATCACCAGCGCCTGCATGGTAATGGTGTTCTCTTCCATTAAATAGGCGATACACGGATTGGAGTTAATGACAATCTCATACGCCAGCCCCTGCTGGCCGTGCTTATACAGCCGCTCCGTTTCAATAAATTTTTTACCAAACGACCAGTGTGGATAGTTAATCGGCATCCCGACGCTGGAGTAGGCGTCCATCATCTGTTCGGACGTAATGACTTCAATCTGATGGGGATAGGTATCCAGACGATACAGTTTTGCGACCCGGTCGATTTCGGCGAGGTAAACATCCAGCAGCTCGAAGGTCCAGTCGGGTCCATCGCTCAGACGTGTGTTGTCCTTGTTCAGGGAATCAATAGTAGCCATTAGCGCGCCCTCGTTGTGGGTGCTCTCTCTGTCTGGAGAGCCTCCTTTCAAGCATAGATCAACGTGTTAAAAAGCGTGCTGGGGCAGAAATTTTTTCTTTGCGATTTCGCGTTTTTGATACGGCAAATAAACGGTATGTCTCAGCATATTATGCTGGTTAAAAATAACGCGCAGCAGGAGATACCAAATTAGCACTATCCCCTGATGCTGGGGGATGTGTGAGGTAAGTCACCATAAAAAAGTCATATGTTGAATAATATTTTCAACTAGGTTATCAATCTGTAATTAGAAGATTGTTCTTTTGCACATAATGGAGTGGCTATGCGTGTTGTCATACTGGGAAGTGGTGTCGTTGGGGTAACCAGCGCCTGGTATTTAAGTCAGGCGGGACATGACGTAACCGTTATCGATCGTGAATCCGGTCCGGCGCTCGAAACCAGCGCGGCGAATGCCGGGCAAATCTCTCCCGGCTATGCCGCTCCGTGGGCTGCGCCGGGCGTTCCGCTGAAAGCGATTAAATGGATGTTCCAGCGCCACGCGCCGCTGGCCATCAGCCTTGACGGCACGCAGTTCCAGCTGAAGTGGATGTGGCAGATGCTGCGCAACTGCGACACCCGCCACTACATGGAGAACAAAGGGCGCATGGTGCGCCTGGCGGAATACAGCCGCGACTGCCTGAAAGCGCTGCGCGCGTCGACGGGGATTGAGTACGAAGGCCGTCAGGGCGGAACGCTGCAGCTGTTCCGCACGGCGCAGCAGTACGAAAATGCCACCCGCGATATCGCCGTGCTGGAAGATGCTGGCGTACCGTACCAGCTGCTGGAAGCCAGCCAGCTTGGTCAGGTTGAACCGGCGCTGGCGGAAGTGGCGCATAAGCTGACAGGCGGCCTGCGCCTACCGAACGACGAAACCGGCGACTGCCAGCTCTTTACGCAGCGTCTGGCGCAGATGTGCGAGCAGGCGGGGGTGAAGTTTCGCTTTAACACCTCTGTCGACAAGCTGCTGTCGGAAGGGGAAAAAATTTACGGCGTGAAGTGCGGCGACGAGGTGATCAAAGCCGATGCCTACGTGATGGCGTTTGGTTCGTACTCCACCGCCATGCTGAAAGGTATTCTCGACATTCCGGTCTACCCGCTCAAGGGCTACTCGCTGACCATTCCGGTGAAAGAAGAGAGCGGTGCTCCGGTATCGACCATTCTGGATGAAACCTACAAAATCGCCATTACCCGCTTCGATAACCGCATCCGCGTAGGCGGCATGGCGGAGATTGTCGGCTTCAACACCGAGCTGCTGCAGCCGCGTCGTGAAACGCTGGAGATGGTTGTGGGCGATCTCTTCCCGCGCGGTGGCTTTGTGGAGCAGGCGACGTTCTGGACCGGCCTGCGTCCGATGACCCCGGACGGCACGCCGATCGTGGGCCGCACGCCGTTTAAAAACCTGTGGACCAATACCGGCCACGGCACGCTTGGCTGGACGATGGCCTGCGGATCGGGCCAATTGCTGAGCGACCTGATTTCCGGGCGCACGCCGGCAATTCCGTTTGACGATTTAAGCGCTGCACGCTATCAATCGGGGTTTACGCCTTCGCGTCCACAGCATCTGCACGGCGCGCATAACTAAGGAGCTGTCATGTCCCGTCCTGTTCTGGCCCAGCTGAACCTGCAGGCCCTGAAGGATAATCTGCAAATTGTTCGTCGGGCGGCACCTGGTTCGCGCGTCTGGTCGGTGGTGAAAGCGAATGCCTACGGCCACGGTATCGATCGTATCTGGAGCGCCCTGAGCGCCACCGACGGCTTTGCGTTACTTAATCTTGAAGAGGCCATTCTGCTGCGCGAGCGCGGCTGGAAAGGGCCTATTCTGCTGCTGGAAGGGTTTTTCCACGCCGACGATCTGCCGCTGCTGGATAAGTATCGGCTGACCACCAGCGTGCACAGCAACTGGCAGATCAAAGCGATTCAGGATGCGAAGCTCCATGCTCCGCTGGATATCTATCTTAAGGTGAACAGCGGCATGAACCGCCTGGGCTTCCAGCCTGAGCGGGTGCATACGGTCTGGCAGCAGCTGCGCGCGCTGAAGAACGTAGGTGAAATGACGCTGATGGCGCATTTTGCCGACGCGGAACAACCTGACGGGATTGCCGATGCCATGGTCCGCATTGAGCAGGCGGCAGAAGGGCTGGACTGCCCGCGCTCGCTGTCGAACTCGGCGGCCACGCTGTGGCATCCCGAGGCGCACTATAACTGGGTGCGTCCGGGGATCGTTCTGTACGGTGCGTCTCCCTCAGGCCAGTGGCAGGATATCGCCAACAGTGGCCTGAAGCCGGTCATGACCCTGCGCAGTGAAATCATTGGCGTTCAGACGCTCAAGACCGGTGACACGGTGGGCTACGGCAGCCGCTACCGGGCAAAGGGCGAGCAGCGGATTGGCATCGTGGCGGGCGGCTATGCCGACGGCTACCCGCGCATCGCGCCGACCGGTACGCCGGTCTGGGTCGATGGGGTTCGCACAGGAACGGTGGGCACCGTCTCAATGGATATGCTGGCCGTTGACCTGACGCCATGCCCGCAGGCGGGCATCGGTTCACCGGTCGAGCTGTGGGGTAACGAAATTAAGATTGATGACGTTGCTGCCGCGGCGGGCACGGTGGGGTACGAATTGATGTGCGCCCTGGCGCCGAGAGTGCCGGTTGTGACGGTGTAACATATGTTCGCCGGGTGGCGCTAACGCTTACCCGGCCTACGTTCGAGGTTTTTTTTACCGGGTAAGGCGAAGCCGCCACCCGGCAAAAAAACCGCTACTCCGCTTCCTCTTCCATCGGCCTCAAACCGACTTTCCGCACCGCGTTATCTTCTTTTTCGGCAACGGTCCAGATCATCCCGGCAAACTCCACCTGGTCTCCCACGACCGGGGCAGCGCCAAGCCGCTGCTGGATGATTTCGCCCAGCGTTTGCTGGTTATCTCCGTCTTCAGCACCTTCATCCAGGCCGTAGATCAGCGCGACATCGGCAAACCTGGCGCTGGCTTCCAGAATAAAATCGCCGAAGAAACGCTGATCCAGCGCCACCGGAGGCGACTGGCTGAACAGTTTGCCCAGCGCGGGCAGGTCGCGCTCGCGGCCAATCACGCACAGAATATCCCCTTCGCGCAGGCGGGTGCTGCCGGTAGGGTGCAGCAGAACGTTGTCGCGGAACAGAGCGGCAATGCGCGTTTCGGCCGGCATGTGCAAATCGCGCAGTGAAGCCCCCACGCACCATTTGTCGGCGCTCAGCTGATAGACGAACTGTTCCCACGGGTTCTCCGGATGAATGTCGAGCCCCACGCGGGAGACCGGCCAGCCCACGGGAGGGACCACCACTTTGGCTTTTTTAGCCGCCCACCCGAGCGAGGTTCCCTGGAACAGCAGCGAAATCAGTACCACGAAGAACGCCACGTTAAAGAACAGCCGCGCGTTATCCAGACCGGCCATCATCGGGAACACAGCAAGGATAATCGGCACCGCGCCGCGCAGGCCCACCCAACTGATGAAGATCCGCTCGCGCAGGTTGAAGCCACGAAACGGCAGCAGGCCTGCAAATACCGACAGCGGACGGGCAAAGAAGATCATCCATGCAGAGAGCAGCAGCGCCGGAACGGCGATCGGCAGCAGGTCCGATGGCGTAACCAGAAGACCCAGCACCAGAAACATGCCGATCTGCGCCAGCCAGGCCAGACCGTCGAAGTTCTGCAAAATGGCATGCCGGTTACGAATAGGGCGGTTGCCCATCAGGAACCCGCAGAGGTAGACGGCGAGAATGCCGCTGCCGTCCACTGCGGTAGTGACGGCAAAAATGAGAATGCCGCCGCTCAGCGCCAGCAGCGGGTAAAGCCCCAGAGGAAGCGATATACGGTTGATCGTCTGCTGGAGCAGATATCCCCCTGTCAGGCCGATGACAATCCCCAGGCCGAACTGCTGCAGGATATGTAATGCAAACGTCCAGCTCAGCCCGCTTTCGTGCTGCTGAATCATCTCGATAAGCGTAATGGTGAGAAACACCGCCATCGGATCGTTACTGCCGGATTCAATCTCAAGCGTGGAGCCCACGCGTTCGTTAAGCCCTTTTCCGCCGAGCAGAGAAAACACTGCTGCCGCATCGGTTGAGCCAACAATCGCGCCAATCAGCAAACCTTCCATGATATTAAGATGGAAGAGCCACGCGGCCATCATTCCGGTGAGGCCAGAGGTAATCAGCACGCCGACCGTGGCGAGCGACAGCGCGGGCCCTAAGGCCACGCGGAAGGAGCTCGCCTGGGTGCGCATCCCGCCGTCCAGCAGGATCACCGCCAGCGCCAGGTTACTCACCATGTAGGCGAAAGGGTAGTTATCGAAAGGGATACCGCCAATGCCATCAATGCCGGCCAGCATGCCGATGGCGAGGAAAATGACAAGAATAGGTATGCCGAGACGCGATGAAAATGAACTTAATAAAATACTGCTGGTTACAAGGACGGAACCCAAAATGAAAAGGCTGATTATCGCTGCGGCATCCAATGTTCTCTTACTCCCACCTCAATGTTAACGCTGTTACTAAAACCCTAACATATTAACGACGGCAACAGCGTTTTATTAAGGGGGTATAACGGCTTTTTTATGCCTTTATGACAGGATGGCCGCTGATGGTCAGCCGACTGCCGGAATCATTGTGGATCAGCGAGGCGTGTGCCCCTAGTGCCAGGGTCACGGTGCGCTGCTCATGGCCGAAATCCAGACCGGTGATGACCGGAATATCCAGCCGCGAGCGAATGAACTCAACCATGGTCTCCAGGGAGTAACCCGCGTCATAGTCATTCGGCGCAGAACCGCTGAAGCTGCCCAGCACAATCGCGGACTGGCGTTCAAGAATACCGGCATGATAGAGCTGCAACAGCATGCGTTCGACGCGGAACGGATGTTCGTTGATATCTTCCAGCACCAGAATGCCGTCCTCGATGTGCGGCATCCACGGCGTGCCGATAAGCGAAACCAGCATCGCCAGGTTGCCGCCCCAGAGCTGACCTTCGCATTCCCAGTGCGGCCCATTGCCTTGCCACTCCACGCTGTAGGTGGGGTTGCGCAGCGCGCGCCAGAAGTGTTCCATGGTAAACGCATTCAGCTCCGGGGCGCCGAAGTTACCGGCCAGCATCGGGCCGCTGAAGGTGGTAACGTTATGTAGCGCCAGCAGCCCAAGCTGGATGACGGTGAAATCGCTGTGGCCGCATATAAGTAGCGGATCCTGCTGCTGGCGCTGCGCCAGACCCTGCCAGTCAATGCTCTCCAGCAGCCGGCTCGCGCCATATCCGCCGCGCACCGCCAGCACAATCCGGTTTTCACCCTTCAGGTTCACCAGGCTGTTGATATCATTCAGCCGCTGCGCTTCTGTACCGGCAAAACGCTGCTGGCGGCGGGGGATAATCGTCTGATTTTCTACCTGATGACCCGATTCCAGCAAACGCTGAACGCCCCGCTGCGCCGCGTCCTGGTTAATGCAGTAGCCCGACGGCGCGATGAGATGAAACTGAGACATGGCAATTCCTTGCTGAATGAGAAACTAATTGTCTATATCATGCCGCGTATACGACGCCTGCTTCAAGAGGCGGCGCACCGCGATGACCGGCTATAAGGATAGAAGACGTGAAATTGAGATGGTTTGCTTTTTTGATTGTGTTGCTTGCTGGCTGTAGTTCAAAACATGATTATCAAAACCCACCCTGGAACCCGGAAGTGCCGGTGAAACGGGCCATGCAGTGGATGCCGATCAGTGAACAAGCCGGGAAGGCCTGGGGCGTCAGTCCGCGTCTTATCACGGCGATCATTGCGGTGGAGTCCGGCGGTAACCCTACGCTTGTCAGCAAATCCAACGCGGTGGGGCTGATGCAGCTTAAAGCGTCAACGGCGGGGAAAGAAGTTTACCGCTATATGGGCTGGAGCGGTCAGCCGTCAACCAGCGAGCTGAAGAACCCGGAACGTAACATTTCAATGGGCACGGCCTATCTGAGCATCATGGAGCACGGCGTGCTGAAGGGCATTAAGGATCCGGAGGTGATGCAGTACGCGCTGGTGGTGTCTTACGTTAACGGTGCCGGCGCGTTGCTCAGAACCTTCTCCTCTGACCGCAAAGAGGCGATAGAAGAGATTAACGGCATGGACAAAGACGAATTCTTTGAGCATGTGGCAAAAAATCACCCGGCACCACAGGCGCCTCGTTATATCTGGAAAGTACAGAAAGCGATGGATGCCATGTAATGCCGCAGACGGGCGGCGGTCACGCTGCCCGATTTTCTTACAGAACTTTATTTGCGCGTTCCCGCGCCTCCCGCTCCAGCGAATAGATGATGCGCTGAAGCTCACGCTCTGCACCGGGCCCCACGTTCAGGAAGCGGAAGCTCAGACGCGGCGTGGTGATGGTTTCATTTTTGCTGTCCACGACGGTACGGTCGCTGATGGCAATCAGCTGTGCATCGAAATAAAAGCGACCCCAGCCCCCCATATCCAGTTCAATTTGCGTAAACCGCATGCCTTCTACCAGTCCGTCGGGTTTCGGCGTATCCATCAGCGCACCCATGCCGCCCAGTGACAGATCGAAGAGGCGGAAGCGGATCTCTTTTTTATCCGGCATTTTGGCCTTACAAAAATAGGCGGGGTGAAGCGGAGCGCTAATGCGGAAATATTCACGACGCTGAACAAACCAGAGATTGGTGGGAAGTGGGGTAGCAAAAGCAGGGAGTCCCTGGTACTCGCTCAGTTCCAGTCGCGACAGGACAAACTCCACTTTGGCGCCCTGCGTTTCGGCCATCACCGCGATATTCTCCGCCTTCAGCGCCGCGCGGTTTTCATACTCCTGACTGCCTAAATCAATCACCAGCCGCTCCTGCGAGGCGTCAAGGATCTTGCTGATGAACTGATTATTCGACCAGCTGATGCGCAGCGGCACTTCACCTTTTTGCAGGTCGCGTAATACCCCTAATACAGCCAGCGGATTTTGCTTGAGGAACTGCTCACTGTAATGACTCACGCCGGATGGCTCCTTGATAGATGACAGACTGTCTTAGCGTTATCGGCAATCTGTGATGAAACTTAATACAAACCGGTGAGTTTTTTTTGCCTCTTTAGACAAAGATAAGTCGGTGAGAAGAAAATGATTTTCCGGCGATGACCTATACTTACGTTAGCTGTGCAGAAGGTTTTCTGCGCATGCGTTAAACCTGCAAGAGGGCATCGCTATGGGTATCATCGCCTGGATTATCTTTGGTCTTATTGCTGGCGCTATCGCGAAATTGATCATGCCGGGAAACGATGGCGGCGGCTTTATTTTGACCTGTGTACTCGGGGTCGTTGGTGCGGTTGTGGGCGGCTGGCTGGCGACGATGTTTGGCTTCGGAGGCAACATAAGTGGTTTTGACCTGCACAGTTTTCTGGTCGCTGTCGTGGGCGCCATTGTGGTGCTGGGCATATTCAGGTTACTGCGACGAGCATAACATGACGTAAACGGCTCTCTGCGGAGGGCCGTTTTTTTGCCTGTGTATTGATTTGTTAATCTAAATGATAATAATTGTCGTTCCGTATCGCATCTTACAACAAGACGACATTATGACTCCCTCACGTTTTACGCTATGCGCCCTGGCAGGCGCCGTCTCGCTCGCACTGCACGTTCCGGCATTCGCCGAAGAATCCACTATCGTCGTCACCGGCGCAGAGCAGGGCAGCGAGCTGCCGGCCTGGACGAACAGCGCCACGAAATCGGCCGTTGCTGAAAGTAAAACGCCGCAGGTCATCACGACCCTCTCTGCGCCGGAAATTGACAAGCGCCATGCGAATTCCGTGAATGAAATCCTGCGCTATGCGCCAGGGGTCTCAACCGAGGTGCGGGGAAATACCTCCTACATGAGCGAATATAAAATTCGTGGCTTTACCGTCGACCAGGAGTTCTACAACGGGCTGCAGCTGCCCTATAACGTCACCGGCAATACCAAAGCCCGCATCGATCCGCTGTTGATTGACAGCGTTGATATCCTGAAAGGCCCCTCATCGGTTCTCTACGGCGGCGGCTCGCCGGGCGGGCTGGTGAATATCCAGAGTAAAAAGCCACAGCGAGAAGCGCGAACCGAATTCGGATTTAACACCGGCAACCGCAATCTGAAAGAGGGGTATCTCGACTCAACCGGGCAGATCGCCGACAGCGACTGGAACTACCGTCTGCTGGGTAAAGCGACGGAAAATGACGATCAGCCGCACACCACCCGGTATGAAAACTACCTGGTTGCCCCGTCCGTCACCTGGCAACCCGACAGCAAAACCCGCCTGACTCTGGACGCGCTGGCGCAGAACTCCCCGAGCCTGACGCCGTCGAACCCGCTGCCGCTCGCCTACCTGCGCTCGAAATACGCGGGCAAGCGCGACTATGCCGGTGATGAGTGGAACGGATTTAAGCAGCGCCAGTGGATGCTGGGCTACAGCTTTGAACATGCGTTCGACAGCGGCTGGGGCTTTAACCAGAAGGCGCGCTATTTCGACGTCGATACGCATCAGCGCAGTGTCTATGCGACGGGCACGGGAAGCGAGGTCTATCAGCTTAACCGCTTTGCCTACACCACCGATGAAGATCTGCAGAGCTTCAACATCGATAACCAGGTGACTAAAACCGTGGCGCTGGGCGACTGGAAACACCATCTGCTGGCCGGGTTTGACTACCAGAAGCTGAACTCCCATTTCCACTACCGTTACGCGTCGACCACGCCGGGCATGGATATGCGTCATCCTGACTATTCGCAAATCAGTGAAAGCGCATTAGGGCTGTATACCGCCCAGAAAAACCGTCTGAGCTATCAGCAGAACGGCTACTACCTGCAGGATCAGGTGGAGTGGGGGGGCTTAAATCTGCTGGGTAGCCTGCGCTACGACGATTATCGCTCCGTGACCACCAATTATCTGCAAAACGGTGATAAGGACTGGGTCTCTCAGGATCGCGTCACCAAACGCCTGGGCGCGCTTTACGCCTTTGATAATGGTCTGTCACCGTTTATCAGCTATTCCGAAGGCTTTGCGCCGGTGTCGCCGAAGGGAACGCTTGCGGCGAAAGACGTCAAGCCGACCACCAGCAAGCAGGTGGAGGGCGGCGTGAAATATCTGCTGGCCGACTACGCCACCACCTTTACCGCTTCGGTGTTCAACATCCGTCAGAAAAATGTCGTCACCTCCGATCCGGGCTTCCTGAACTATCGTCAGACCGGGGAGGTGGAATCCAAAGGGGCTGAGCTGTCTGCCATCAGCCGCCCGACGGACAACCTGACGCTGATTGCTAACTATGCCTACACCCACGCGATCAACACGGAAGATGATAAGTACAAAGGGAAACGTCCAACGCAGGTGCCGGAGAATGCCTTCAACCTCTGGGGGGATTACACCTTTGAGAACACGCCGCTGAAAGGGCTGATGCTGGGGGCGGGGGCGCGCTATACCGGCCCGATGGAAATCTCACCGGCTAACGATGCGGGTAAGCTGGGCGGTACCACCCAGTACGATCTGGCGGCATCCTATCGGATGGGCGAAATCCTGCCTTCGCTGGCAGGGCTGACGCTTAAGGCCAGCGCGCAGAACATCACCAACAAAGAGACGCTGACCTGCTACGATGCGACCAACTGCTGGATTGGGCGCGACAGAACGTATCAGTTAGGGGCGAGTTACAGTTTCTAAGCAAAGCCCTGTGAGTTTAAAAAGTAGGCCGGGTAAGGCGTAGCCGCCACCCGGCAATACTCACTTACTGCGCCGTCGCTTTTACCGGCGCCACCTCATCATTCGCCGCAGGTCGATTCTCCGGCACGCTGTCGCACGGTTTCTCTTTCGGGCAGACCCGATCCAGCATCTTCAGCGTCACGCCGTTGCTCCAGCCAAAGCCGTCCTGCAGCGGATATTCGCCGCCGCCGCCGCCCGTACCGGTTGTCGACACGTCGTATTTCTCGACCAGTTTCTTTTCCCGGTCGTAAGTATGCTGAACGTTTTTCAGGAAGCGCCAGGTCACATCCATCGAGACCTTCTCTTGCCCGTAATTCTGCAGCCCTTCCGCGGCCACCCATTGCAGCGGGGCCCAACCGTTTGGCGCATCCCACTGCTGGCCACTGTTGACGGTGGTGGTCGCAATACCGCCTGGTTTCAACAGGCGCGATGAGGTTGCCGCGGCGACTTTATCGGCCCGATCCTGCGCCGCCGCCTTCACGTAAAGCGGGAACAGGGCCGCAGCCGTGAGCTGATTGCGTACCTTCTTGCTCTTCAGATCGTAATCCGCGTACCAGCCCTCTTTATCATTCCACAGGTGGCTCTCGATGGCTTTCTGACGCGCCGTTGCCAGCGCCTCGTATTTGCTTGCGCTGGCGGCGTCGCCACTCTCCTGGCCTGCCCGCGCCAGCAGTTTTTCCATCTTGAACATCAGGGCATTCAGGTCCACGGGGACAATGCTGGTGGTCCGGATGGTGCCGAGTTTTTGCGGATCGTCCATCCAGCGGGAGCTAAAGTCCCAGCCCGAGGCCGCGGCGGAACGCAAATCACGGTAGATCTCGGTTGCCGGTCGGTTAGGGTTACTTTTGGCGGTATTCACATCGTCAAGCCAGGACTCCGGGCGAGGAGTGTCGCGGTCATCCCAGTAGCGGTTGAGGACAGCGCCGTCATCCAGCTTCACCACGCGCTTGTTGGCCTGACCCGGCTGAAGGGCGTTGACGCCGTCCATCCAGTAGGCATACTCTTTTTCCATCTGCGGACGATACTTCTTCAGCGCATCGCTGTCGTGCGTTGCCAGCAGTTCCACCATCAGCGAGAAGAACGGCGGCTGGGATCGGCTCAGGTAATAGCTGCGGTTGCCGTTGGGAATGTGGCCGAAGGTGTCAATTTCATAGGCAAAGTTATCCACCATGTCGCTGATTTTGTCCCAATGATCGCTCTCTGCCAGGCCCAGCATGGTGAAATAGCTGTCCCAGTAGTAGACCTCGCGGAAACGTCCGCCGGGCACAACGTAAGGTTTGGGTAACGGCAGCAGGGAATCCCATTTGTTGCTGGCTTTATCCGTGGTGCGCGTCAGTACGGGCCAGAGATCGTCAATATGCTCACGTAGACTTTGTCCAGCAGGCGGAACATATTTTTCCCCTTCCGCAGGGAGCGTAAAGTTCATCTCGACAAAGTGGCGTAAGTCAAAGCTGGACTGCGTGTGCTGCATCCGATAGTCCGCCAGAATCATCAGCGGGTCGCTTTTGGGGACGGCATCCGCAAAGGTTTTCTGATCGGGAAACAGTTTGGCGCTCTGCACATCATTAAACAGCGGGCCCAGCAAAATATCGGGTGAGGCTGTCTGGGCTGCGGGGCTATCGTCGGCATAACCGAATGTCGTTACGCCGAGCAGCGCGCCGCCTAACGCAAGGGGCAAGAACGCGGGGCGTAGTGTACGAGGTCTTATCATCAGTTCGTCTCCTGTCTTCACTAAACAGCGTGACCGCTGTTGTCAATCACCTGAAAACCTTAGACGAATATTGCCCGCTTCGCGTTAAATATTGCTGGCCAGTCAGACCTCTTCCGGCGTCTGGCTGGCTTCCCGCAGCGTGCCCGGCGCATGTCCAATAATGCGCTTAAATGCCCGGCTAAATGCCGCCAGAGAGCCGTACCCCAGCCGCAGCGCGACGGTTTCTATCGGCTGATTTTCATGGCGAATGTACTGAATGGCCAGGCGCATCCTCAGCTCGCTGAGATATTTTGCCGGAGTGGTTCCCGTCGCGGCCAGAAACCGTTCGGCGAACACGGAGCGGGACGTGCCCGCTTCTTTTGCCAGATCCGCCACGCTCCAGTTCAGGCCCGGCTGCTGGTGCATGGCGTAAATGGCGCGGCTCAGGCGCGGGTCGCGCAAAACCTGCACCCAGCCGGTGGCTTTACCACAGCCGCCTTCAACCCAGCCGCGCACAATTAACGCCGCGACCACGTCGGCCAGTCGCGCAAGGATCCCGGCAAACCCGGCCTGACGCGCCACGGACTCCCGCTCCATCGCCGCCAGCAGCGGGTGGATCTCCGGCCAGGTGGACATTAACCGGCTGACCATCATCACTTCCGGCATTGCCTTGATCAGCGGCTGCATTCCGCCCAGCTCAAAATCCATGCACCCGCTAAAGATGAGGGTGTTCTCGCTCTCCGGGCAGGGCTCGCAGGTGATGGCGCAGACCGAGCTGCAGATAGGCTCGCTCGGAAAGGCGTTGACAGGGGTAAGAGGGGCCTGCTCGTCAGAGAGCAGGGCATGGGAATTCCCGCCGGGAATAAAGAGGGCGTCGCCACCGCTCAGTTCGAACGTTGCTCCGCTCTCCATGCGCAACAGGGCGCTACCGTGGCTCACAAAATGAAACTGCGCCCGGCCGGGAGCCTGATGAAACGCGACGCCAAATGGCGCACTGGCTTCAATCCGCCGGTATTTCACGCCTGACAGGCGCATGCCGCGTAAAAGTTCGCTGATCAGATCGGGTGACTGTACGGTCATGGCGCAACTCCGGACGAATAATCAATAAGTGGAGATTATATGTCATAGATCGTCCAGGGTGAACCTTCTATTCTTTTGCGACTGTAGTCACATTTTTATAACGGGAGATCAACAGATGAGTTCATGTGTCGCGGCGAGCGAGGCGGTAGCGCCTGCAAAACCCGCCTGGCGGGCCGTTTATTCACTGGGGCTGGGGGTATTTGGTTTGATTACGGCAGAATTTCTGCCGGCCAGTTTGTTAACGCCAATGGCCGCGAGCCTGGGCGTGACCGAGGGGATGGCCGGACAGGCCGTCACCGCCACCGCGCTGGTGGCGCTGGTCACCGGGCTGCTGATCACCCCGGCAACCAAAAGTATCGACCGCCGCTGGGTGCTGATGTTTTTCTCGGTGCTGCAAATTATCTCCAGCCTGCTGGTGGCCTTTGCGCCCAACCTGCACGTCCTGCTGATGGGGCGCCTGCTGCTGGGGGTAGCCATCGGGGGATTCTGGGCAATGTCGACGGCCACGACGATGCGTCTGGTTCCGGCGGATAAAGTGCCGAAGGCGCTGGCGGTGATCTTCTCCAGCGTATCGATTGCCACGGTAGTCGCGGCGCCGCTCGGCAGCTATCTGGGCAGCCTGATCGGCTGGCGTAACGTGTTTATCCTCTGCATTCTGCCAAGCATGCTGGCACTGCTGTGGCAGCTCTGGGTCCTGCCGTCCATGAAACCTGAGAGCAGCGGCAGCCTGAGTACGCTGTTCCGCGTGCTGCGTCGTCCGGGGATGATCGGCGGCATGCTGGCGACCATCCTGATCTTCAGCGGCCATTTCGCTTTCTTTACCTATCTGCGTCCGTTCCTGGAGACGGTGGGGCAGGCGAGCGTGGAGACCATATCACTGATCCTGCTGGGCTTTGGTATTGCCAACTTTGTGGGCACCTCCGTTGCCGGGCATCTGCTGGCACGCAATCTGCGCCTGACGCTGGCGCTGGTGCCGTTTGCGATGGGCGTACTCGCGCTCATGATGGTCGCCTTTGGTCATCTGGCCATGCTGGACGGACTGCTGGTCGCGCTGTGGGGATTTGCATTTGGCCTGGTTCCGGTGGGCTGGTCAACCTGGCTTGCCACCACTGTCCCGGATGAAGCCGAAAGTGCAGGGGGGCTGCTGGTGGCCTCAATCCAGCTGGCGATAAGCGCCGGTGCGGCCGGAGGCGGGGCGGTATTTGACCTCAACGGCGCCAGCGGCGTATTCGCGGGCAGCGGTTTCCTGCTGGTGATGGCGATGGTGATTGTGTTTATGGGTGTGAAAGTGAAAGCGGAATGATTTTTTGCCGGGTGAGCGTTCGCGCCACCCGGCCTCAGGCTTACAGCCCTTTCTTATCCATCAGCACCGCCAGATCCACCAGGCGGTTGGAGAAGCCCCACTCATTGTCATACCACGCCAGGATCTTCACCATGTTCCCGCCAATGACCAGCGTGGAAAGCCCGTCGATAATTGACGATCGCGGGTCGCCCTGGTAATCGCTGGAGACCAGCGGCTCATCGCTATACCCCAGAATGCCTTTCAGGGGCCCGCTGGCGGCCGCGTTGCGGAACGCGTCATTCACCTCTTCGGCGGTCACGTTGCGGCTCAGCGTCACGGTTAAATCGACAATCGACACCACCGGCACCGGCACACGCAGGGAATACCCGGTCAGCTTGCCGTCCAGGGAGGGGATGACTTTCCCCAGCGCTTTCGCCGCGCCGCTGGAGTAGGGCACAATCGACAGCGCCGCCGCGCGTGCGCCACGCAGATCTTTCTCCGGCTGATCGTGCAGCGCCTGACTGTTGGTGTAGGCGTGCGTCGTGTTCATCAGGCCATGCTCAATCCCGAACTGCTGGTGCAGCACCTGCGCGGCCGGTGCCAGACCGTTGGTGGTGCAACTCCCGTTGCTAACCACCGCGTGCAGGGCGGGATCGTACTGGTCATGGTTAACGCCCATCACAATCGTCAGGTCGTCGTTCTTCCCGGGGGCGGAAATGATGACGCGCTTAGCGCCGCCGTGGGTGATATGTACCGCCGCTTTCTCCCGCTCGGTAAAGAAGCCCGTGGCCTCAATCACCACGTCGGCGCCGACATCACGCCACGGAATATTCGCCGGATCGCGTTCGCTAAACACCGTGATCCGCTGCCCGTCTACCTGCAGCGCGCCGTCAGCCGCTTCAACGGGTGCGGGCAGCTTGCCCAGAAGGGAATCATGTTTCAGCAGGTGGGCGAGGGTTTTACTGTCCGTCAGATCGTTAATGGCCACAATCTGCAGATCCGGGTTACCCAGCGCCGCGCGCAGGAAATTACGTCCGATACGGCCGAAACCGTTAATACCGACCTTAACCATGGTGCACTCCTTATCTCTGTTGTCTGGAGTCACTGTAGGCGTCGGGCCGGTTGGCGTAAACGACAAAAAAGGATCAGATTACGCCATCTTGCGGCAGTGGAATCGCTGGCGGTACTCGCCGGGGGTAAGGTGAAGCTGTTTCTCAAAGATGCGGCGCAAATTAATGCTGGTGCCAAACCCGCTTTGCTCAGCAACGCGCTCCAGGGAGTCATGGGTCTGCTCAAGCAGCTGGCGGGCGGCGGCCAGACGCGCTTCGGTCACGTAGCGGGCCGGAGAGACTCCGGCCTCGCGGGTAAACACGCGGGTGAAGTTACGCGGACTCATTGCCGCTTTCTCGGCCAGATTTTCCACGCACAGATCGGCGGTGAGGTTCTGCAGGATCCAGGTTTGCAGTTCGCTTATCGGGCCCGATGCGCCAGGCTGCTGCAGGCTGTAACGACTGAACTGCAGCTGGCCGCCGGGACGACGGAGATACATCACCATATCCTGCGCCACGTCGCGGGCGAGGGTAAATCCGTAGTCGTCCTCCACCAGCGCCAGAGTCAGATCGAACCCGGAGCTTACGCCGCCGGAGGTCCAGATGGGGCCGTCCTGAATATACAGCGGACCGCCTTCGACGTGGATAGCCGGATACTGGGTTTGCATCGTCTCCAGCAGCCGCCAGTGGGTGGTGGCGCGACGACCGTCCAGCAAGCCGGTCTGGGCCAGCAGCATCGCGCCGCCGCAGATAGAGGCTACCCGCCGGGCATGCGGTGCAGCGAGGTGCAGCCAGTCCACCACCGCCGTGCTCTCCAGCTCGTTCATGCCGCGTCCGGTGATGATAATGGTATCCAGCGGTTCACGCGGATCCAGCTCAGGCAGACGATAGTCCGCCAGCAGGTTCAGGCCGGACTGGCCGTGGATCACCTGGTAAGGCTGCGTGGTGGCGATGATAATCCGGTATCGGGGCTGCGCAAGCCCTTCCGGATGCAGCCGGTTGGCCTGCATCAGAATGTCGGCGATACCGGCGGCTTCAAACAGCATGCCGCCGTCGGGAACGATAATCAGGATCTTCTTCATGTCCTGAAAAGTACCTTTATAACAGAATAAGTCAAGCAACGCGTGCGCCCCACGTTTCTGGCAAAGCAAAGCGATTTAAGTTCTTTGTTATTTCAGGCGTAATCCCCGATCGTCAGGGCACTGTCTCTGGCGAAACGGCGTCCGAAGGAATGAGTCAACGAAGCTCCCTCTATTTACATCCGCAACAACGCGAACAAATCCGCCATCTCGCATCGGGTTTTATATGGCGAAGCGAACTGCCCACCTGGCTTTTGATTATCACTGTTTATGCAGGCTGGTTTGGCACGCTGACGTTCTGGCAAACGCTCGGCCTGCTGCCCGCCACGCTGCTGCTCGTCTGGTTTAGCGCCTGGTACATGTCCCTGCAGCATGAGCTGATCCACGGACACCCCACGCGTTTTGCCTGGCTTAACCAGCTGTTTGGCACGCTCCCGCTGGCGGTCTGGTATCCGTACGGCCTGTACCGGGACTCCCATCTTGCCCATCATCGGCACCATAGCCTGACCCATCCGGTGGATGACCCGGAGTCGTACTATTTTACCGACGAGAGTTGGGGGCGCTTTTCCCCCAGGCAGAAGCGCCTGATCCGGGCCCGAAATACCTTTGCCGGGCGGCTTCTGCTGGCGCCGCTGCTGGATATCGTCCAGACGCTGGGCAGCGCCGCGGCGGCGTTTCGTCATCTTCACCTGAGGGCGATGACGATGTGGCTGGTTCACATCACGCTGCTGGCGGTACTCTTCGTGTGGATGACGCATATCGATTTTTCACCCGTCTGGTTCGTGCTTGCGGTCAGTTATCCCGCGCTCGCGCTGACCAAGGTGCGATCGTTTTTCGAACATCGTGCGGCGGACGATCCGCTGGCGCGCTCCGTCATTAACGAGGCCGGGCTGTTCTGGCGGGTGCTGTTTTTGAATCTCAACTACCATTCAGTACATCACGATCTGCCGGGTGTTCCCTGGTACGGGCTGAAGACGATCTACCAGCAAAACCGGGAGGCGTACCAGCAGCGAAACCGCGGTTTTCTCGTCAGGGGCTACGGTGAATGGCTGCGCCGGTTCTGGTTCAGTCCCGTCGACGTCACCGTTCACCCCGGAAAACAACAGGGAGAAGGGTATGAGTAACCTGCTGGCGTTTCCCATGTATGCGGTGGATCGCGCCGACACGCGCGCGCTCTGGCTGGCGGTTAAGGGATTGCTGGCTGCACGCGGTGTGCCCGTCGATGATGTCCCCGACTGGCCGGAGTCCGATCTGCTCACGCACTGGCAACAGCCCGGGCTTATCCTTAGCCAGACCTGTGGTTACCCGCTGGTCACGCAGCTCCCGGACGTGCAGGTGGTCGGCTGTTTTCACTACACGGCACCGGGCTGCGAAGGGATCCAGTACCGCAGCTTTCTGGTGGTGCGCGAGGAGGATCGGCACCTGACGCTGGCGGAGTTTCGCGGACGACGGGCGGTCTGTAACTCTGCGGATTCCCAGTCCGGCTACAATGCGCTGCGAAAAAAAGTGGCGCCCCTGTTAAGTGGCGGTCCATTTTTCGCGCAAACGTCCTTTAGCGGCAGCCATCGCCAGTCGCTGATTGATGTGAAACGCGGGGCAGGGGATATCGCGGCCATCGACTGCGTGACCTGGGCACTGCTGCAGCGCCATGAGCCGGAACGGCTTGCGGGGCTGGCGATCATTGACCATACCCCGCTGACGCCGGGACTGCCGCTGATCGCTTCGCATAACACCTCACCTGAAACGCTTAACGCCATTCGCGATGCGCTCCATGCGCTGGTCAGTTCACCGGAACATCGGGCGATTTGTGACGCGGTGCTGATCGGCGGTTTTAGCGTGGTGACGCGCGAGGCCTACGCCTCATTGTCCGCGTGATAAATCTCCTGCGCGTCGGTAAAACAGCGCAGCGCCAGCGAGGAGATAGGCTTTTGTCTGCGCATAATCAGGCCGACAGGGGCCTCAATGTTCGCGTCAGCGATGGGGACAATCCTGAAATGGCTGTTCAGTGCTTCCAGCCCGTTGTTCAGCGGCATGACGGCGCAGCATACGCCGCTCTGAACCGCCTGAATGATCTGGAACGTCGAGTCGCTCTCGAAAACGGCCGTCGGTTCAATGCCGAGAGACTTAAAGCCGGCCTCCATATGCGCCCGGTAGTGCATCCCTTTGGTCAGGAACCCCAGCGGAAAATCCGTCAGATCGCGCCAGGTCAATGTCTCCTGGCCGAGCTGGAAATGACGGACGTCGTGCAGCAGGCCCATCTTCGTTTTGGGAAGCTGGATAATATCGAACTGGCTGGTGTCAATGCTGTTGAGGTAGCAAATTCCCAGCTCAAGCTGATTGCGGCTGACGCCGTCGGCAATCTGCGCGGAGGACATAGAATAGAGGCTGTAGGTCAGCTCCGGGTATTTTTGCGTCAAATGGCGAATAAAAATCATCGGATCCACGCTCGCCAGCGGCACCATCCCCAGACGGAGTTCGCCCACCACCTGGCCTTTGCACAGCGCGGCTTCCGCCTGTAGCCCGTCATGCGCGGCCAGCAGCGAGCGGGCCCACGCGAGGATACGTTCACCCTCCGGCGTAAACCCTTCAAAGCGCTGCCCGCGCACAATCAGCACCAGCCCGAGCTCCTCCTCCAGGCTGCGGATGCGCATGGAGAGGGTCGGCTGGGTAATGTTGCACTGCGAGGCAGCCTTGCCAAAATGGCGGGTCTCGTCGAGCGCGATTAAATATTTTAACTGTTTAATATCCATCTTTTTCTCTGCGCGAACAGCCTTACAGCATGCGGATCTCTTTTGAGCGCAGGGTGATGCGAACCGGAACGGATTTATACGACGGCGTACCGCTGTCCTTATCCAGATAATCAAGCGGTACCAGCACGTTGGCTTCCGGATAATAGGCGCCGACGGTCCCCGGCGCGATGTTGTACGCCACCACGGTAATGTCTTTCAGACGCTGAACGCTGCCGGGCAGGGCGGTTTCGATATCCACGCGGTCGCCGTGTTCCAGCCCTGACTGCGCCATATCGTCTTCGTTCATAAACAGCACGTCGCGACGGCCAAATACGCCACGGTAGCGGTCGTCCAAGGCGTAAATGGTGGTGTTGTACTGGTCGTGGCTGCGCAGCGTGATCAGGCGCAGAACATGCTCACCTTCACCGCTGGCGTTCTCGTGAACCCCGTCGAACACCGAGAACATCGCTTTTCCCGTCGCCGTTGGCCAGATACGTTGCGTCGGTGGCAGCGGCATACGGAAACCACCGGGAACGCGGATCCGCGCGTTATAGTTCTCAAACCCCGGAATGGTCTGCTCGATCAGAGCGCGGATCCGGTCGTAATCCTCAACCAGCGTCAGCCAGTCCACGCGGGTATCCGGCAGGGTGGCTTTCGCCATGCCCGCGACGATAGCGGGTTCTGACCGAAGCACCGGCGATGCAGGCTTCAGCTTGCCGGATGAAGCATGCACCATCGACATGGAGTCTTCGACGGTAATGGACTGGCGGCCGGTGGCCTGAACATCCAGCTCGGTACGGCCAAGACACGGGAAAATAAAGGTCTCTTTGCCCACCAACAGATGGGTACGGTTGAGCTTGGTGCCGACGTGCACGCTCAAATCCAGGTTACCCATCGCCGGAAAACCCCGCTCGTGATCGGGCATCGCGACGGCAAAATTGCCGCCGAGGCAGATGAGCGCTTTCGCGCGGCCGTCGATCATCGCCTGCGTGGCCTGCACCGCGTCGTGTCCGTGGTGCGACGGTGGCTCAAAGCCGAACACGTCCTTCAGGCGATTAAGGAATGCCGGTGTGGGTTTCTCGCTGATCCCGACGGTACGGTTCCCCTGCACGTTTGAGTGGCCGCGCAGCGGGCATATTCCCGCGCCAGGTTTCCCGATATTCCCCCGCAGCAGCAGCACGTCGGCAATCAGGCGGACGTTCGCCGTACCTTTGTTGTGCTGCGTAATCCCCATCCCGTAGGTAATGATGGTGGCCTTCGATTTTGCATAGGCTTCGGCGACCTTTTTGAGCGCCGCCTGGCTCAGACCCGACTCGCGCTCGATCTCGTCCCAGCGGGTTTGCGCTATATCGGCGGTGAACGCCTCAATGCCCTGGGTGTGTTCGGCAATAAATGCGTGGTCCAGCACGTCACCGCGTTCGGACTCCATTTCCAGCAGGTGTTTGGCAATGCCTTTTAGCGCGGCGGCATCGCCCCCGGCCTTCACCTGGAAATAGGTCGAAGCGATATCCGTGGAGCTGTAGGTTGCCATTTCAATCACGCTTTGCGGGTCGGCGAAACGTTCCAGAGCACGTTCGCGCAGCGGGTTAAAGACGATAATCGGCACGTTCCGGCGGGCCAGCTCGTGGAGGGTCCCCATCATTCGCGGATGGTTGGTGCCGGGGTTGTGGCCGATGGAGATCACCAGCTCGGTCTTATCGAAGTCGTCCAGCGAAACGGTGCCTTTTCCGATGCCAATCGAACGCGGTAAACCGACGCTGGTGGCCTCGTGACACATATTCGAGCAGTCGGGGAAGTTGTTGGTGCCGTATTCGCGAGCAAACAGCTGGAACAGATACGCCGCTTCGTTAGAGGCGCGTCCTGAGGTATAGAACTCGACCTGGTCCGGATCGAGCCCGCGCAATACTTCGCCGATACGTTGAAACGCCGCGTCCCAGTCGACGGGGCGGAAGGTGTCGCTTGCCCGATCATAGCGCAGGGGGTGCGTGAGTCGACCGTAGCCTTCCAGCTCAAAGTCCGATTTTGCCAGCAGCGAGGAGACGCTGTTTTCAGCCAGAAACGCGGGGGTGACGCGTTTGCTGGTCGCTTCCCAGGTCACCGCTTTGGCGCCGTTCTCGCAGAACTGGAACGTCGATTTGTGTTCTTTATCAGGCCACGCGCAGCCCGGGCAGTCGAAGCCGTCAGGCTGGTTGGTGCGCAGCAGCGTCGCGGGAGCGTCAAGGGTATCCATTTGGGTACGTACCGCGATGGCCGTCGCTTTTAGTGCCCCCCAGCCGCCGGCAGGGCCGTCATAGTGTCTGATGCCTGGCACCGAGCGTCTTTTCTTGTTCATACCCACTCCTGATTTGTTCGGTCAACAACATCTGAACCCATAAAAGCGCTGCACAGGACAATAAGCAAAAGCAATGACGACCGTATGTCTACGCGCATGCGGTGCGGGAAGGTGCTTTATCTTAAATTCTCTTTATTACAGCGACTTATGGGGATTGATGTTTAAATATTTAAAGAAATTATAACGAAATTTTATCATTTTAATAATAAATCTTATCTATCGGTCGGTAGGCGAGATAGATGGCGGTGAGCAAGGAAGGATGTAGTACCAGTAAAACTTCGAATGAAGCTGATGCGCTGGAGATATCGCCACGATTCACGTCTGGCGGGCTGCTGGAGGCATTTTGGGTTTGAGGAAATGACAGGAAGGTTTACTCAGGCTTAATGAATAATAGATATAAGGTATACCTTACTGTGGAATTATCACGACATAAAATATACAGTTTTTTTGCGGCATGAAATTAACGTCGGGCTGCATTAAGTGAAATATTATCACCCAAGCGATGAAGCGTGTTCAATATTAAAGATACTTTGTTAGTGCAACAAATAATTCATCGGAGATATATTCCTTTGACATCAAAAAAACGCGAATTCTACTAATTATGGTAGTGGCGATAATAGCGTTATTGCGTTAATGAAAGTGGTTCTCTTCTGTGTTTTTAATAGATAAAACATCATGTTATGTGGTTTTACAGTGAGGAAATAAGAAAGGGTGGGGCAAATCGTTTTTTTTCATAGGATTAATCCTATAATTTTCCGACTGCTTCATTTACCAACAGTTACGCGGCGGTAAATATTGAATTGATGCGAAGCTCATGTAAACTTGCTTACCGTTTGTCAAAATATGTCAGGAAGATGCTGGGCCTTATTCTGAAGGGCTCGTGCGGTAGCTATGCCCTTAACATAGTAACGCCCCGAAAATATTCTGGCTATTTTAACAATAGCACTTAAGTCAAACTTCATCCCCTTATCTCCATCATCGAAATATCGCTACGGAAAAGCATATGAAAATGCGCGTACTGTTTTCACTTCTGTTTGTAATGGCGGTGGCGGGCTGTAAAGCGCCGCAAAAACCTGTGATCAACGACGATACGATCGAGACCAGCCAGGTCAACGGCGTTACCTTAACCCACCGTCACGCTGTGACGCCGCCGACGGAGTTCACGCCGGTCAACGAGCCGTATCGTGCCATGTATCCGGCTTCCCTGATGAGCCGACCTGACTTCGGCGGCAAAGTTATCCGTAATCTCGAGACCGGAAAAACGTACGTGGTGCTGGGGCAGGTTGAACACTACTGGATGGCGCTTGCCGACGAAGGCAACGATCAGCTGATTGGTTACGTCCCGATGCGCGCCGTGATCAAGGCCGACCAGTACGACGCCGCCGTGCGTAAACAGGCGATTCGTCCAAAGGTGCGTAAAAAAGCGACCTGTGTCGATGTCGATGGCAACAGCAAAGCCTGCAAAGACAGCGCTAACGGTACCTGGATCCTGAACTAAACGGCTTTCATGAGCGCATTTTTATGAATAATAAAAATTTTCATAAGCTGTGGTTATTCTTTTACGCGGCGATTTTCGCCCTGGTCAGTGGTTGTACGTCGTCTTCACACAGCGACCCCTCCCGCTACAATCTGCAGTTTCAGGCTCATCCACAAATCAATGAATCTGCGCCGCTTAAGGTCCGGGTGCTGTTGCTGAAATCCGATGCGGATTTCATGTCCAGCGACTTCTACTCCCTGCAGAACAACGCGTCGGCCACGCTTGGCGCGAATCTGCTGAACAGCGACGTGTTCTTCCTGATGCCGGGACAGCTGTCCAAAACCCTCAGCGGGCAAAGCTCTCCGGAGGCCCGCTACATCGGCGTGATGGCGGAGTATCAGGTGCTGGATGGCAAAAAATGGCGCGTTTCACTCCCTCTGCCTGTGCCTGGCGAAAATCATATCTACCAGTTCTGGAAATGGTCCGCAGATGAACTTCAGGCCAACGTTTTTCTCGACGTGAACGGCATTCGTGTCATCAGCCAGTAACGCGCTTCAAAACAGGAAACACATCATCATGACGAAAGCAGAAAAGGTCGTCTGGACCGAAGGCATGTTCCTGCGTCCACACCATTTTCAGCGGACTGAAAGCTATCTGCTCAACCATGTTCGTGAATGGGGCGCACTACAGCGGTCGTATCTCTGGGGCTTTCTCGACGTTGAACTGGATGAAGCGATGCTTCGTCAGGGATGCATTGCCCTGAGCTACTGCAGTGGCTTGCTGCCGGACGGCACCTTTTTCCAGGTGCGTAACGGGCGCAACGGCCCTGCACCGCTGAAAATTCCTGACAATCTCACTAACGAAAAGGTGGTGCTTGCGCTGCCGGTACGTCGCGGCGAGAGAGAAGAGGTGATTTTTAGCGAAGAACCGGCCTCGCTGGCGCGCTTCATCGCTTTCGAGCAAGAGGTGGAGGACGATAACGCCATGTCGGTGGGGGATGCCACCGTCCAGTTTGGCCGCCTGCGTCTGACCCTGATGCTGGAAAAAGACCTCACGGCAGAGTGGACCGCCATCGGCGTGGCGTTTGTGACCGAGAGGCGTAACGACAACCACGTGCGGCTCGACAACAGCTACATCCCGCCGATGCTCAACGCCAACAACAGCCCGCAGATCTACAGCATGATCAACGATCTGCACGGTCTGCTGGTGCAGCGCAGCCAGCAAATTGGCGGTCGTTTGCGCCAGCCCGGTCGCTTTAATACCTCCGAGCTGATTGAGTTCACGCTGCTGTCGCTGGTTAACCGTCATCTGGGCGAGGTTTCTCATTTAAAAACCCTCCCGCTGCTGCATCCGGAAACGCTCTGGCGCAGCTGGCTGCCGTTTGCGACCGAGCTTGCCACCTGGACGTCCCAGCGTACCGCTGAAAGCGTGCTGCCGATTTACGATCATGACGATCTGGCAAACTGCTTCAGCAAGCTGATGCTGATGCTGCGTCAGGGGCTGTCGCTGGTGATGGAAGACCACGCGATTCAGCTGCCGCTTAACGAACGCTCTCACGGCCTGAACATCGCCACGGTGCCTGAAACCAGCATGGTGCGTGAGTTCGGCTTCGTGCTGGCGGTTAAAGCCAACGTGCCAGGCGAACACCTGCAAACCCATTTCCCGGCGCAGATGAAGGTCGCGCCGGTTTCGAAAATCCGCGATCTGGTTCAGCTTCAGCTGCCGGGCATTATGCTGCGCGCCATGCCGGTCGCGCCGCCGCAGATCCCGTGGCATGCCGGCTATAGCTACTTTGAACTGGAGAAGGGCAGCGAGCTGTGGCACGAGATGGATAAGTCCGGTGCATTCGCCCTGCATCTTGCAGGGGAATTCCCGGGGCTGGATATGGAGTTTTGGGCCATCCGTAGCCCGACAGAATAATAAAGCGAGCGCTTAATATGCAGGAACGACAGGACACCGGCAGTGATGCCGCCTTTACCGGAGCCAGTAGCAACAATCAGCTGGTGGCGGCCGCCAATCCGCTGCTCAATGCGATTCCGCAGATCCGTCACTCGATCTCCCATGACGATCAGGTGGCGTTACGCCAGCGCCTGATTGATGAGATTCGCCGTTTCGAAGTCCGCTGCCAGCAGGCGGGGCTGCCCTACGAAGTGATCGTCGGGGCACGTTACTGCCTGTGTACGGCGCTCGATGAGGCCGCCGCGCTCACCCCCTGGGGCAGCAGCGGCGTCTGGTCAAGCAACGGTCTGCTGGTGACGTTCCATAACGAAACCTGGGGCGGCGAGAAGTTCTTCCAGCTGCTGGCGCGCCTGTCGCAAAACCCGCGCGAGCACATTCTGCTGCTGGAGATGATCAACTACTGCCTGCTGCTGGGCTTCGAAGGACGCTATCGGGTGCTGGATAACGGCCGCACCCAGCTTGAAACCATCAAGCAGCGTCTGTGGCAGATGATCCGCGGCGTGCGCGGCAGCTATCCGCCGCCGCTTTCTCCTCATCCGGAAGATCGTCCCGTGCTGCGCAAGCTCTGGCGGCCGATGGTTCCCCTGTGGGCCTGCGTGGCGCTGGCCGGGTTTATCGCCTGTCTGTTTTATATCGTGCTTAACTGGCGTCTTGGCGATAACACCAACCCGGTACTGGCGAAGATTTATCAGTCCCAGCTGCCGGAAACCACTATTCAGCAACCGGCGCGTCAGCTTCCGGCTGTGCTGAACCTGCGCGGCTTCCTGAAACCTGAAATCGAGGCTGGCCTGGTCGCGGTGAAAGATGAAGCGGATCGCAGCGTCGTTATCCTGAAGGGCGACGGGCTGTTTGCTTCTGCCTCTACCGTCGTGCGTGACCGCTATGAACCGGTCATCCACCGCATTGCGCAGGCGATGAATAACGTCAGCGGCAAAATTCTGGTGGTGGGCTACAGCGACAATGTGCCGATCCGCAGCGCGCGCTTTGCCTCTAACTATGAACTTTCTCTGGAACGCGCCCGCTCGGTACAGAAAATGCTGCAGGGAAGCCTCTCTCAGCCTGGCCGCGTGAAAGCGGAAGGGCGGGGCGAGATTAACCCGGTGGCGCCGAACACGACGCCTGAAAATCGCGCCCGTAACCGCCGTGTGGAAATTACTCTGCTGGTGTCGCCTGAAAACACTCAGGCTGAGCTGAACGGATTGCCGCAAGGAAACTAAGGAATGCTGACTACACTTCTTTCCATTTTGACCAACCGCATTCTGTGGAGCTTCCTCGGCGTCACGGCGCTGGCGGCGGTGATCTGGATGATTGGCCCCCTGTTGTCCATCGTGGACACACGACCGCTTGAGTCTGAGCAGAACCGTATTATCAGCATTGCCGTGGTCTATCTGCTCTGGGCGCAGGGCCACATTATGCCGCGCCTGTACAACGCCTGGCTGAACCGCAAGCTGATGGACAAGCTCAAGGAGAATACCGCCAGCCCGGAAGCCGCGGATCCGCAGAAGCGACTGAACAGCGAGGAGCAGATCCTCGCCAGCCGTTTTGATGAAGCCGCGCAGATGCTTAAAAAAGCGCACTTCAGCAAAGCGGGCCAGGGCGCCCAGTGGACGCAGCGCTTCAGCACGCAATATCTCTATCAGCTGCCGTGGTACGTCATTATCGGCGCGCCGGGCTCCGGTAAAACCACGGCGCTGGTCAATTCCGGGCTGCAGTTCCCGCTGGCCGATCGTTTCGGTAAGACCGCGCTGCGGGGCATTGGCGGCACGCGCAACTGCGACTGGTGGTTCACCAATGAGGCGGTGCTGCTGGACACGGCGGGCCGCTATACCACCCAGGAGAGCGAGCAGGTGCAGGACGCCGGCGAATGGCTGGAGTTCATGGGGTTACTGCGTAAGTATCGCCGACGCCAGCCGATCAACGGCGTCATCATTACCATCAGCATTTCTGACCTGCTCACCCAGTCCGCCGAGGCGTCCCGCCAGCAGGCGGTGAACCTGCGCCAGCGTCTGTCCGAGCTGCATGAGCAGCTGGGTATCCGCTTCCCGGTGTACGTGATGGTGACCAAGGCCGACCTGCTTAAAGGCTTCCGCGCGTGGTTTGCCGACTACGATAAAGCCCAGCGCGACCAGATCTGGGGCTTTACGCTGCCGTGGGAGCAAACCAAACACGCTGATTACGACCTGATGGGCAACTTCCAGCAGGAGTTTTCTCTGCTACAGCAGCGCCTTGATGCCGGGCTGCCGGAAACCATGCTGAAAGAGCATGACGCGAAAACCCGCGCAGAAGCGTATCTCTTCCCGCAGGAGTTCGCCGCGCTGCGTCCGCTGCTGGCAGACTACCTGAGCACGGTCTTTGCCCGCTCCAACTTCGAAACCGAGTTCTCTCCGCGCGGGATCTACTTCGCCAGCGGGACGCAGGAAGGCATGCCGTTCGACCGCGTGATGGGCGAACTGAATCGCGCCCTGTCGCTGCCGGAAGGGGGCGAGGCGGATAACTGGGATTCGGTCAGCAAAGAAGCGCCTATCCCGGGTGCTAAAGGCCAGAGTTTCTTCATTAAGAACCTGCTGCAAAACGTTATCTTCCAGGAAGCCGGGATCGCCGGGGAAAACCGCTGGTGGGAGCTGCGCAACCGGGCGGTGATCTGGTCCGGCTACGCGGCGCTGCTGGCCCTGCTGGTTATCCTCGGCGGTCTGTGGCTCACCAGCTATGCCAAAAACAAAACCTATCTGGCAGAGGTGGATGCGAAGGTTCCGCTGCTCGACCAGCAGAGCAAAGCGTTACAGAACCAGCCGCAGCGCGATCTGTTCGATCTGCTGCCGCTGCTGAACGGGCTGGTTGACCTGCCGAAAAGCGACGCGTTTGATGTGAACGATCCGCCCGTATCCCGCCGTATGGGGCTCTATCGCGGGGATGACGTCAGCGATGCCGCGCAGTCTCTGTACCAGAAAGCGCTGGATCAGATGCTGCTCCCTGCCGTCGCCATGCATATCACTACCTGGCTTCGCAACGACAACGGCAGTGATGTGGAATACAGCTATGAAGCGCTGAAAGCCTATCAGATGCTGTATCAGCCGAAGCACTATGACGGCAAATTCCTGCATTCGTGGGTGATGCTCAATCTGCAGCGGAATCTGCCGCAGAACGTCACGAAGGCACAGCTGCAGCAGCTTGAATGGCACCTGACGCAGCTGCTGGAACCGAAAATTCAGGCCTCGCCGTACGCGCAGGATGAATCTCTGGTTGCCCGCGAAAGAGCGATGATCAACCAGCAGCCGCTTTCCACGCGCGTATACGGTCGCCTCAAGCGCCTGCTGGAACATGATGACAACCTGAAGCCGGTCTCCCTTTCCGACCTGGGCGGACCGCAGAGCGAGCTGGTATTTTCCCGCAAAAGCGGCAAGCCGGTGAGCGAAGGCGTACCGGGTCTGTATACGCCGGACGGCTACTGGAAAAGCTTTAACGGCCAGATTGACAGCGTGACCACCGCCCTGCACGAGGACGACGCCTGGGTGCTGGGGGCCGCCACAGCGCAGGAGGATAAACAGCAGATCGATAACGCCGTGCGCCAGCTCTACATGCGCGACTTTATCGCTAACTGGGATCGCTTCCTCGCCGACATTCAGCTCAATAACAGCGCCGACCTTTCCCAGCGCATCAACACCGCGCGCCTGCTCTCCGGCGCCAACTCGCCGCTGCGCCGTCTGGTGCAGAACCTGAGCCAGGTCCTGACGCTGTCACGCAATGCGCCAGCGCCAGAAGATGCAGGCAAAGCGCAGGATCAAAGCAACCGCGCCACCCGTACGCTGGAAGCCCTGTTCAGCAACAATGACGCAGCGCCGACCCAGGCCGCCGTGGTCACCCAGGCGCCGGAACAGCTGGTCACCGACCACTATGCGCCGATGATTGAGCTGGCGCAGCCGCTGGAGAAGGGGGGGAAGACCATCGTGTTTGATGATTTTCTCAAGCAGGTGGATGAACTGTATCGCTACCTGACCGCCGTTCAGGACGCGGCCAACAGCGGGATGCCGGCACCGGGCGGGGAGGCGATCAGCCGTCTGCAGGCCAGCGCCGGTCGTCTGCCAGGCGGGCTGCAAACCATGTTCAGCAACATGGCGGTGGGTGCCAGCAGCGATACCCAGCGTCGTGATCTGGAAAACGTACGTAAGCGAATTAACGTTGAAGTGGGCGGTTTCTGCCGTCAGGCGATTGCCGGTCGCTACCCGCTGGTACGCAGCGCCAGCACCGAGGTCACCCCTGACGATCTCGCGCGCATGTTTGCGCCGGGAACCGGGCTGATGGACGCTTTCTTCCGCGACAATCTGACCAATAAGGTGGACACCACGCAGGCCAACTGGCGCTTTATGCCGGGCATCGACGGGAAAACGCTGCCGGGAAGTGAAGGGCTGCTGAGACCGTTCCAGCAGGCCCAGTCGATTCGCGACGCCTTCTTTGCTAATGGCGCAACGACGCCGTCCTTCAAGGTGACGGTTCGCACCGTGCGAATGGATAACACCATTCTGAACCTGACGCTGGACGTTGACGGCCAGCTGCTGCGCTACAGCCACGGTCCGCAGGCCGTGCAGATCATGAACTGGCCAGGGCCGGGCGGCACCAACCAGGTACGCATGCAGCTGGGGCTGGCGAACGGCAGCACGGCGACGCTTGTCACCAACGGCGCCTGGGCGCTCAACCGCTTCTTCGATAAAGCGAGCACCAGCCCGGGCGCGGGTAGCCTGAGCCGTCAGGCCACCTTCAACGTCGACGGACATCAGGTCACGCTGGAGTTTGCGCCAAACAGCATTCGCAACCCGTTCCAGCTTCCCCGTTTCTCATGCCCATAACCGCAAGGACAGCCGTATGACGAATACCCCTGCGATGAACCGCTACAGCTGGTATGGCAAATTACCCAGCGCCGGAGATTTTTTGCAGCGTCGCTTTCCTGACACTTTACAGCGCCAGTGGTCACACTGGTTTCAGGTCGGTCTGCTGGCCTGGCAGCAGGAAGAGCAGCGCAGCGGCGAGCGCCAGTTCCAGAAAGCGCCAGTCTGGAATTATGTGGTACCGCCCATGCTGGGCAGCCAGATGATCCAGATGGGCTGTCTGCTGCCCGGCCGCGACAGCGTTGGCCGACAGTACCCGGTTTGCCTTCAGCTGAGCTTCGCCCCGTCAGAGTGGTCGACCAGCCTGCTCAGCCAGGCCGAAAGCTGGTACCAGCAGATTGGGCGCCTGGGGCTGCACGCGGTGCGCAACAGTTTTTCCGCCTCGCAGCTGGATGAGATGCTGATGACCATTCCGGCGCCGCAGCCCGTCGAGCCGCAAAAGCGCTCCGACATCCTGGATGTGATTGGCTATGACGAGGACGGCCAGAGCACGCTGGGCTGGCCTCAGGCGGCGGAGTGTTTTGATCCGCTACGTCAGACCAGCTACTGGTGGACCAACCGCTGCGACGGTTACCCGCTATACACCCACGTGCACAGCGGTAACTTTACCGGGCAGCTTTTCACCCTGCTGTTCGACCCGGCAGGGGGCGCCCGTCCGGGGCGTCACGGTCTCTATCCGCCCATGTTTGAATAAGCAGGGATCTTATGAATATCGAAGAATTTCTCGCGCCAATAAGCCCCGACAAGCCCTGCGGCGAAAACCTGGAGTACGACGCTGACTTCCAGATCATGAATCAGGCAAGTCTTGGGAAAGCGGAACAGCAGTTTGGCGACACCATTATCCCGGCAGAGCCCGCAGACTGGAACACGGTAGAAAAATACGCCACCAGCCTGCTGACCCGCACCAAAGATCTTCGCGTCCTGCTGGCGTTAACCCATGCCTGGACGCGCCGCCGCGGGCTGGCGGGCTACGCGGACGGATTATTGCTGGTGCAGGAGGCGATCGCCCGTTACTGGGAGCCGCTCTATCCGCTGCTGGAAGAGTATGGCGAAACCGATCCGTTCTATCGCATTAACGCCCTGGCGGGGCTCAGCGATAAATCCGACCTCACCGTCGCCGTGCGAAACGCCTCGCTTCTGCGTTCAAACGGCGATGAAATTTCGCTCCGGGATGCCCAGGCCCTGCTGGACGGCAGTAAGACAGAATGTCCGGACTATCCCGGCGGCCGTCCACGGCTGATTGACGAGCTGGCCCGCGGCGACCAGCCGGGAACCGCAGCGGTTATCGTCATTAACGAACGGCTGCTGGCGATTCGCGAGCTGCTCACCGGGCATCTCGGTGAAAGCGGCGTGCCCGAGATGGAGCAGTTGCTGAAAACCGTCGGACTGGTAGCCAGCGCGTGTCAGGTGACCGACATCAGCAAGCTGCTGCCGAACCGTGAGGCGCAGGCAGAACCACAGGCCGAGCAGCAATCGGCGGCAACGCAGCCCGCTCAGCCGGTCACCGACTGGCGAAGCGTGCAGGTCACCAGCCGCGCCGACGCGCAGCTGATGCTGGAAAAAGCGAAGCAGTATTTTGCGCAGTACGAACCGAGCCACCCCGCACCGCTGATGATTGAACGGGTGCAGCGGCTGTCAGAACTTAACTTTATGGACATTATTCGCGACCTGGCGCCAGACGGCGTTAACCAACTGGAAAACATCTTTGGGCGCCGCGAATAGCGCGTCCAGGCATTATGACGACAGGCATGGAGCCTGCCGTTTCACCTTCACCGCGCATCTTTGATGGAGAACATCATGGCAATGAGTAACAGTGGGCAGAAATTCATCGCACGTAACCGTGCTCCCCGCGTGCAGATCGAGTACGACGTAGAGATCTACGGTGCAGAACGTAAAATTCAGCTGCCGTTTGTGATGGGCGTCATGGCCGATCTGGTCGGCAAACCGGTGGAAAACCTGCCGGCCGTCGACGAGCGTAAATTCCTCGAAATCGACATCGACAACTTTGACGAACGCATGAAGGCGCTGAAGCCGCGCGTAGCGTTCCAGGTGGATAACACGCTGACCGGCGAAGGTAAGCTCAACGTGGATCTGACCTTCGACAGCATGGACGACTTCCTGCCGGATGCGGTGGCCCGCAAGGTTGAGCCGCTGAACAAGCTGCTTGAAGCGCGTACCCAGCTCTCTAACCTGCTGACCTACATGGACGGCAAAAACGGTGCGGAAGAGCTGATCGCTAAAATTCTGCAGGATCCGACGCTGCTCAAATCCCTGAGCCAGTTGCCGAAAAATGACGAAAGCGCGAAAGGTAGCGAGGAATAATCGATGAGCAACCAGACTCAACAACACGAGCAGCAGGCGGGTCAGGCGTTCAGCCAGGATGAATTCAGCGCGCTGCTGAACAAAGAGTTCCGCCCGAAAACCGATCAGGCCCGCTCCGCCGTCGAAAGCGCGGTCAAAACCCTGGCGCAGCAGGCGCTGGAAAATACCGTCACCTTCTCGAACGATACCTACCGTACCATTCAGAACCTGATTGCCGGTATCGACGAGCAGCTGTCGCAGCAGGTGAACCAGATCATTCACCACGAAGAGTTTCAGAAGCTGGAGAGCGCCTGGCGCGGTCTGAGTTACCTGGTGAACAACACTGAAACGGACGAGATGCTGAAGATCCGCTTTATGAGCATCTCCAAGCAGGAGCTGGGCCGTACCCTGAAGCGCTTCAAGGGCGTGGGCTGGGACCAGAGCCCGATCTTCAAGAAAATCTATGAGCAGGAGTACGGTCAGTTTGGCGGCGAGCCGTTTGGCTGCATCGTGGGCGACTACTACTTCGACCACAGCCCGCAGGACGTTGAGCTGCTGGGTGAAATGGCGCGCATCGGCTCTGCGGCGCACTGTCCGTTCATTACCGGTACCGCACCGGGCGTGATGCAGATGGAGTCCTGGCAGGAGCTGGCTAACCCGCGCGACCTGACCAAGATCTTCCAGAACACCGAATACGCGGCCTGGCGTTCACTGCGTGAATCCGAAGATGCCCGCTATCTGGGCCTGGTGATGCCGCGCTTCCTGTCGCGCCTGCCGTATGGCATTCGCACCAACCCGGTCGACAGCTTTGACTTTGAGGAGCAGACCGACGGCGCGAACCACAACAGCTACTCGTGGGCGAACGCCGCGTACGCGATGGCCGCCAACATCAACCGCTCCTTTAAAGAGTACGGCTGGTGCACCTCGATTCGCGGCGTGGAGTCCGGCGGGGCGGTGGAAAACCTGCCGTGCCATACCTTCCCGAGCGATGACGGCGGTGTGGACATGAAGTGCCCGACCGAGATCGCCATCAGCGATCGTCGTGAAGCCGAGCTGGCGAAAAACGGCTTTATGCCGCTGGTTCACCGCAAAAACTCCGACTTTGCCGCCTTCATCGGCGCGCAGTCCCTGCAGAAACCGGCGGAGTACCACGACCCGGATGCGACCGCTAACGCGCGCCTGGCATCACGCCTGCCGTACCTGTTCGCCTGCTGCCGCTTTGCCCACTACCTGAAGTGCATCGTGCGCGACAAAATCGGCTCCTTCCGCGAGCGCGAAGAGATGGAACGCTGGCTGAACGACTGGGTCATGAACTACGTCGACGGTGACCCGGCTAACTCCTCTCAGGAGACCAAGTCCCGTAAACCGCTGGCAGCTGCGGAAGTGCAGGTGCAGGAGATTGAGGACAACCCGGGCTACTACGCCGCGAAGTTCTTCCTGCGTCCACACTACCAGCTGGAAGGTCTGACCGTTTCTCTGCGTCTGGTATCTAAACTGCCGTCGCTGAAGACGAAAGACGCGTGATGCAGATAGCCGGCCTCCTGGGGCCGGCAGCCTTATTGTGAGTACGAGATAGCTAATGAATTTACCTGTGAAAGCGATAACAAGAAAATTCATCATCTATTTAATGGTTTATGCGTTGTTAATTATTTCATTCATGCTGTTTGTGACGGTATCCGGCTACTATCTGTTTATCTTTGACTGGCCAGAAGATGTCCCGCAAATCGCAATGCATGGATTCTTATGTGCTGGACTTAATGCATTAGCGATAGGTATCTACGTTGTTGCAGAGAAATGGAAAGAGAAACGTTAATACCTCGTGCTGGCTTATATTTAATTAAGGTATTCCACTAACGCGATATTACAATGAATAAAATAAACCTGTTTGCAATCGCTTTGTTGTTTATCGCGTCTCTGGCAGAAGCACAAACGGGAAATTATTCTTATCCTGACGCAACAGCATTACCGCAGGATGATACGTCAAATTTGCTTCGCGACCCGGGCTTATTAACGGGGTACGATTTCAATCTCAGCGCAGCGCGCTTCGCCAGTGCCTGGCTTTCAAAAACGAATGAACGCGAGCGCATTAAGGCGGATATGTATCTATTAGGCGTGGTTGATGCATCAGAGGGGAAGGCCTGGTGTAAAGGTCATCCGGTTTTGCCAAATACGGTTCATGAATTTCTTTACTCTCGCTTTGCCCATTTATCTGAGCAGGAGAGCAAACGGCGGGCTTCTGAAATCATTTCCGATGCAATGGGAGAATTAAGCCCCTGTCAACATCGGACTGGCTTATAGAACGCTCCACTGCTGAACCGGTTGGAATTGGATAGCTGATGCGCTGTGGGGCCGATGGCAAAGGATATAAGGTGAAACATTTCTGTTTTTTCCTCGTATTTATGACCTTTTATGTGTGTGCCGGAAATAACTATCCTGATTTTTATCATCAGCAAACATACCGGCAGGTTTTAAAAGATTTAGTTCTGGCGCGCTGTCTTGCTCAGGTGGCAGATAAAGGCAGTCAGTTTTCTGCTGATGCGGCCAGAAGTGCGAGCGCATTTATTGAGTGGATACCTTTTGATGCTGAAAATGGCACGGATAAAGTGAATGCCCTCATCCAAAAATATAAAAATCAAATTAATGGTTTTCATTCAGAGCGAAAACCCGATGTCAAAGGCGTAACCTTAAACTGTATACGTCTTTATCATAGCGACGAACTGAACAAACTGGTTCCGCAAGTCATCATTGGCGATCCTGACCGTAGCTGGATCCAGGATAACCCAGAGTAGTAAAAGACTTCACATTCCTTCCATTTATTCCGGGAGAATGTAAGACTGTCAAATGACACGGGTCATTTGATATGAGGCAGAGGTAAAATATGGACGGTTTTATTCAGCCCCATGCTTTCCTGTTTGCCATATAAGTGCTTTTTCGAAAGCAATATTGTTCATCCACGAAGAGTAGATATTATGGCTATTGATATGTTTCTGAAGGTCGAGGGTGTTACGGGCGAATCGAAAGATTCTAACCACACCGGCTGGACTGATATTACCTCCTTCTCCTGGGGCGCTTCCCAGCCAGGTAATATGAGCGTTGGCGGTGGCGGCGGTGCCGGTAAAGTTAACTTTAACGACCTGCACGTTAACGCGCTGATCGACAAATCCACCACCGCTATCCTGAAACACTGCGCCAGCGGTAAACACCTGACTAAAGTTGAACTGTCCGTTTGTAAAGCGGGCGGCCAGCAGGTGGAATACTCCCGCATCACGCTGGAAGATGTGCTGGTGACCTCTGTTCAGTACACCGGTGCTGACAACGGCGACACCGTTGGTGTGACCTATGCATTCCAGGCTGCGAAAGTGAAACAGCAGTACTGGGAGCAGACCACGTCGGGTGGTAAAGGTGCTGAAAGCAGCGCTGGCTGGAACATCAAAGAGAACAAAGAAGCGTAATAATAGTGGGCCCGAAAGGGCTCACTTTATCCGGAGCTTCTTATCAAGGAGAAACAAGATGTCTCAAATGCGTCCTGCTTTTGGTGCCGCCTGGAACAGATTCAGAGAAGTGAACGTAAGCGTAGAACAGGTTGGCAAATTGTTGGGTGGAAAAGTTCAGCATAATATCGACGCCGGTATTTTTAAAAATGCCTGCCCAATTCGTATGAGCTACGTTTTAAATTACTGTGGCATTCCTATTCCTGCTAACAGTAAATATGCGACAGTGACCGGAAACGACAAAAAGCGCTATATGTTCCGCGTTAAAGATATGATTGCATTTCTACCCACGGTACTGGGCAATGCCGATATGTCTGTCTCTTCTCCCACTCCTGCGCAATTTGCAGGCAAACAAGGCATTATCATCTTTACCGGGCACGGCTGGAGCGACGCAACCGGGCATGTCACACTCTGGAATGGTAATATTTGCTCTGATGATTGCCATTTTCTGGGCTCACCGGGTAATGGTTCGTTTATTCCGACCAACGCAACATTCTGGAGCCTGAAATGAAACGTTTATTACTGCTGGTATTGGCTATAAATGCCTCTGCTGTTTATGCCCAAACCCTGCCTGATGTCAGCGCTTTTTCTCAGCAACAAATCTTTGAAAACTGGGTGCAAAATCGATGCATCAGTAAGATTGCGGACAGTAAAAGTCTGAAAGACGATGCAGAGGCCAGCGCGGCCGCATGGCTGGAAGCAAGCAATCTCCCTGCAGAGAATTTTGAAAAAGCTGACAAGGTGATTGTTTCTTTACTGAAAGAGAAAGTAGGCGGTACCGAACCGGGTCAATATCAGGTTTTAAAGTGCAGCTTAATCGCCAACAGCGACGCGATTCGTCCGCTCAAAACCGCAAAATAGAATCAATGGAATCCGGCCCCAAACGCCGCCGTTCTCGCCCCGAGAGCGGCAGCGTTTGAGCGCTAATCATACCAGCAGGAATACGCCATGCGATTCACGATTATTTCTACGAAACCCGGTCATCAGCCGCCGCAAAGCAGCTGTGATTTTTACGCCCCGGGCGGCACCATTGGGCGCGGTACGGATAACAATCTGGTATTGCCGGATAATGACCGCACCATCTCTCGTCTGCAGGCCATTGTTCACGTGGACGCCCAGGGCGAATGCCGCGTGACCAACCGTGGCAGCGTCACCCGCGTGGTATTAAATGACATTCCGCTGGAGCGAGGGCGTCAGGTTGAACTGCAGGATGGCGACATTCTCGGTATTGATGACTACCGTATCGAAGTGACCGAATTGATCCACGATACCCAGCCCGTGAGCCGTATGGCGGCCAGCCTGCACCAGCAGGCGCGTCCGACAGCCGCACCCGCGACCGCGCCAGCTTCTCAACCGAAACCGGCAAGTGCCGCACCGCGCGGGAAAGCCGAGCCGACCGCCGTGCCAACGGAGATCTGGGATAGCCTGATGCAGGAGTTCTCCATCTCCGACAGCATCTCCAGCAACCGTACAAAACCGCAGCCTGCTGCATCGCACGATCCGTTCTCCCAGCCTGCGGCCCCGGAGCGTAACGCCGAAGATCCGCTGGCGATGTTCAACGACAGCGATCCAAAACTCGAGCGTAAGCATGTCGATCCGGACACGCTGTTCAGTGACGAGGCGTTGTTCAAAAAAGAGAGTATTTTTGACGACGTCACCCCGTCAACGCTGGTGCCGCCGGGCGAGACGAACCCCGTGAAGCCAGAAGAAGAGGCGACGGATGAGCTCGATCCGCTGGCCCTGTTTGGCGGTAAGGCCAGCGCGCCAGCCGCGCGTAATGACGACCCGCTCGGGCTGATGGGCGGCGCGCCACTAACCCATCCGGATGACATTATTGCCGAGAAGCCTGCGCCAGTGCCGGAACCTGAATCTGAACAGGAAGAGGACGTGCTGGCCGATTCTCCGCTGTTCGCCCCAGAGCCGCAGGAAGAACCGCGTGCTGAAGAAGAGCCCGCGCGACCGGATTACGCAGGCTTCACCATGCCTACGCCACAGGCCGTTGCGCGCAGCAGCGCTCAGGCCCCGAAGGGCCGCCTGCGCATCGACCCGGTCAATAACGCCGCCTCACCAACCACCACGGCAAACAGCGGTGAGAAGGGCGAAGTGTTGCAGGGCGAGCTGCTGGAGGCACTGCTGGAGGGGATGGGGCTGAGCGAAATGCAGCCCGTCCCGCAGTTTGACCGTGAAAATATGCGTCAGCTGGGGCAGATCCTCGGCATGTTCTCTCAGGGGACCGTGGCGCTGCTTTCCTCGCGCTCCATCCTCAAGCGCGGCGTGAAAGCCGATATGACCATGGTGCTGGACGATGCCAACAACCCGTTCAAGCTGTTGCCGACCGGCAAAACCGTGCTGATCCAGATGTTCGGCACCCCAATGCCGGGCTTTATGCCGCCGACAAAATCGGTGCGCGACGCGCTGATCGATCTGCAGGCGCACCAGCTGGGCATGATCTCCGGCATCCGCGCCATTATCGCCGCGATGCTGCAGTCCTTTAACCCGGAGCAGTTGGAAGAGCAGGCGAAGCAGAACGGGATGACCTCTCGTCTGGCGCTGCCGGGCAGCCGCAAAGCCGCCCTGTGGGACTACTTTGTTCGCAGCTATGGCGAGACGGCGGGCGAGATTGAGGACGACTTCCACACCCTGTTCGGCGAGGCCTTCCTTCATGCCTATGACATGGAGGTCAATCAGTACAAAGACTCACAGAGCGGATCGGAAGACAAATGAATATCGCAACGGCTTCTCTCTCCCGCCAGGGGACGCGCGCCAGCAACCAGGATCAGACGGGAGAAACCATAGGGGAACGTTCAGCCTGCTTTGTCGTCTGCGACGGCATCGCGGGGCTGCCGGGCGGCGAGGTGGCCGCAGCGCTGGCCCGCAACAGCATTATCTCCCGCTTCGATGGCGACAAACATCTTAATGCGCAGCACATCCGCGACTACGTGCAGACGGCGAATCGCACCATTCTCAGCGAACAGCAGGCCGTTCAGGACTATCGCCGGATGGGCACGACGCTGGTCAGCCTGTTCATTGACCGTGATTACGGGCTCGCCTACTGGGCGCATGCCGGAGACAGCCGCCTGTACCTGTTCCGCCGCGGATGGCTGTGGCATGTGACCACCGACCACAGCCTGGTGCAGCAGATGAAAGATGCCGGACACCAGACCGACAACCTGAACAGCAATCTGCTCTATCTGGCGCTCGGGATTGAAAACGGCGGGCCGGAAGCGAGCTACAGCGACGTGGTACAGGTTGAAGACGGCGATGCATTCTTACTCTGCACCGACGGATTCTGGCACGGCGTCAGCGAAGAGCAAATGAAGCAGTCGCTGCACATGGTGAATACGCCGCAGGAGTGGCTGACCTTAATGAACCAAATCATTCAAAAGAATGGCGAGCAGGAGGGGAATGCCCAGGATAACTATACTGCCCTGGCGGTATGGATGGGCAACCCTCAGGACACCACTTTGCTGCACACCCTCTCTGACGCAGCACAATTTCTTCCCTGCGGAACTGATTAGACACACAAGGAACGATATGAAACTTTGGCTATCGGGTTTGGCACTTCTGGCGGCGACCTCCACCGCGCAGGCTGAAAATTTCCGCATCGTGCAGTCTCCTGCGCAGAAGCTGGATATCTGGATCGACAACATCAAAGACAACACGCCGCAGAGCTGGTGTAAGCCTGAGGTGGCGCTGCGTATTGTGGCGAACGGCAAGAAAGACGTCTCCGTGCTGGAGAACTTTGTGCCGCGTCTTGGCTCACTGCTGGAACACCAGTGCAACAAAGTGAATAAGCTTAGCTGGACGCTCAACGATCCGGCGGGTACCACGCTGGCGCAGGGTACGGCTGGCAAAGCGCAGGACTGGGCGCTGGTGGTGAAACAGGAGCAGGCCGCGTCTGCCGCGACCGTCACCGCCACCCCAGCCAGCGGCGCGTTACTGCCGCCCGATCAGAACGTGGCTTCCCGCACCGTTGCCGCCGACCGTACGCCGTGGCAGGAGTTTACGCTTCAGGACGGCTGCCACCTGCGGACCTTCTGGGAAGGGGGCGCTTCTGCACCGGCGCTCTTTATTCCGGATTCTGACACCACCCGCTGCGGGAACGGCAGCTGGCTGAGCGGACACACCGTTGTGTCGCAGTCCCGCAACGGCGGGCAGAAAGAGATGGCGGTGACATACATTCATGGCTTCCCGGTCACCGGGCTGAATCAAAGCGCCGACCCGGAAAACGCGCTGATCACCTCCGTCAACAAAGAGCGCATGGTATTCAGCACCCCAAACAGCGACCAGAGCTGGATGATCCTGCCTTACGACAATGCCCTGAACAGCTGGAAGAGCAACGGCACGGTCGCGGTGGAGATTTCCCGTGAAACCGCCAGCGATGATGCAAAACTGCAGGCGCGTATCGCGGCGGTGAAAAAAACCTGGAGCGCCTGGGTGGCACCCGGCACTCCGCTGAATATCGTTCTGATTGACACCCTGCGTCCTCAGCTGCGCGATCCGGCCGTCGGCGCATGGCGCGCGGCAAATTAAGGAATGGCAATGAATACGCTCTATCAACACCTGGCGGGTGAGTCGCTTAACGACGCGCTCGCGCGTCTGGAAGCAGAAATCAAAGCCCGTCCGGCAGATGCCGACCTCCGCGCCGCGTTCGTGCAGTTTTTAACCCTTAGCGGCAACTGGACGCGTGCCCTGACCCAGCTGAAAAGCTGGCTGGCGTTGAAGCCGCAGGCGAAGCCCACCGTCACGCTGCTGGAGCAGTCCATTCAGGGCGAGCTGCAGCGCGCGCAGGTGATGGCGGGACAGGCGCGTCCGGCGATGCCTGAAACCCAGTGGCCGTGGCTGACCACCCTTGCCGCGGCGCTGAGCGAGGAGGGCGAGCGCGCGCAGGCGCTGCGTCTGGAAGCCCTTGAACAGGCGCAGGCAAACCCTGGTAGTGTCACCCTTGAAAACGAGGAGACGCAGGCCTTTGACTGGCTGATGGACGGCGATGCCCGTCTCGGCCCGGTGTGCGAAACCATCGTCAACGGCCGCTATTTCTGGCTGCCGTTTAACGCCATCGCGGAGATCCGTTTCCAGGCGCCTGCCAGCGTCACCGATCTGGTCTGGCGTCACGCGCTGGTGCGCCTGACCGACGGAACGGAACAGGTGTGTCAGATCCCGGCGCGTTACCCGTTTGCAGACGACGCCTCTGATGCGGTCAAACTGGGGCGCACCACCGACTGGCACCCGCTCGATACTGACGGCACGCTGTATGAAGGCCAGGGCCAGAAGGCCTGGCTGAGCGAGCAAAGCGAAAGCCCGCTGCTGTCCTTGAGCCTCGTGACGTTCGCGACGGATGGAGCCGATGAGTAATCCCGCTGGCGAAGGCGATCTGCTGCGCAGCGGCTGGCAAGCCCGCAGCAAGCAGGAGAAGGTGGGGGCGCGCGACAAAATGCAGCCTTCGCTGCTCGATCGCCTCACTGATAACGACCCGGAAAAAAAGCGCGAGTCGGCCAACAGCAATCTGATCACCCATGCCGCCCTGCGTCGCAATGTGCTGCGGGATCTGCAGTGGCTGTTTAATACCATCAACCACGATGCCTCCGGTGATTTGAGCGCGTTACCGCACGTGAGCCGCTCGGTGGTTAACTTCGGCGTCGCGCCGCTGGCCGGAAAGAGAATGTCGGACATCGAATGGCACGATATTCAGCGCAAGCTCACCGAGGCCATCATCAATTTTGAACCGCGCATTTTGCCGCAGGGGCTGCAGGTCCGCTGCGTGTCGGATACCTCCTCTCTGGATCTGCACAACGTGCTCTCCATCGAGATCAAAGGGCGTTTATGGTGTGTGCCTTACCCGCTGGAGTTTCTGTTTCGTACCGATGTCGATCTGGAAAACGGCCATTTTGAACTGAAAGATGCGGGGTAATCATGGAAAGTAAACTGCTCGAATACTACAACCGTGAGCTGGCCTACCTGCGCGAAATGGGGGCCGAGTTTGCCGAACGCTATCCTAAAGTCGCCGGGCGGCTGGGCATGCGCGGCATCGAGGTGGCGGACCCGTATACCGAACGTCTGATGGAGGGCTTCGCCTTCCTGACCTCCCGCGTGCAGATGAAAATGGACGCGGAGTTTCCGCGCTTCTCTCAGCGTCTGCTGGAGATGATTGCGCCGAACTATCTTGCGCCCACGCCGTCGATGGCGATCGCGGAGATTGAGCCCGACAGCAGCCGGGGCGACCTGAGCAAGGGCTTCATTGTGCCGCGCGGTACCATGATGGACAGCCTGGCGCTGAAAAAAACCGGCGTGACCTGCAGCTATACCACGGCGCACGAGGTCAACCTACTGCCGCTGAAAATCGACAAGGTCGAGCTGGGCGGCGTGCCCGCCGATCTGCCGCTCGCGCAGCTGGGGCTGAGCCAGCGGGGGATCGGCAGCGCTCTGCGGATCCGCATCGCCTGCGACGGCCCGCAAAACCTCGGGCACCTGGATTTCGACCGTCTGGAATTTTTCCTCGGCGGTCCGGATATTGAAGCGCTGAAGCTGCTGGAGCTGGTGATGGAGCACCACGTCGGGATCGTCTGTCAGACGGTCGGCCCGCAGCCGCAGCGACAGCTGCTGGCGTCGGATGCGCTGCGCCAGGAGGGTTTTGAGCCTGACCAGGCGCTGCTTCCGGACGATCTGCGCAACTTTGACGGCTATCGCCTGCTGCAGGAGTATTTCGCCTTTCCGGCCCGTTTCCGCTTCATTAGCCTCAGCGGCCTGAGCAAGCTCATCCAGCGCTGTGAAGACGAAAAAGCCTTCGATATCTTCATTCTGCTGGATAAGTCGGATGAGCAGTTGGAGCGCGTGGTCGACGCCAGCCACCTGGCGCTGCACTGCACGCCGGTCATCAATCTGTTCCCAAAGGTCGCGGCGCGTCAGAAGCTGAATGAAGGCCAGCATGAATACCATCTGGTGGTGGATAACATCCGTCCGCTGGATTATGAAATTTACGCGGTCAAAAAAATCTATGGCAGCGCGGACGGCCAGCGTGATGACCAGACGTTTCGTCCGTTCTGGAGCACCTGGAGCGGCGATGCGGGCAACTACGGGGCCTATTTTTCCCTGCGCCGCGAACAGCGCGTGCTGTCCGAGCACGCCCTGCGCTACGGCACGCGAACCGGCTATATCGGCTCGGAGGTCTTTGTCTCGCTGGTGGATGAACAGCACGCCCCCTGGCAGGAAAACCTGCGCTATATCTCTGCCGAGGTGCTCTGCACCAGCCGCGATCTGCCGCTGATGCTGCAGCAGGAGCTCGGGCAGTTCATTATGGCCGATTCCATGCCGGTGAAATCCCTCACGCTGCGTAAAGGCCCGACGCCGCCGCGTCCGGCGCTGGCCGAAGGGTTCAGCACCTGGCGGCTCATCAGCCAGCTGCAGATGAACTACCTCAGCCTGATGGACAGCGAAAACGAAGAGGGCGCAGCCGCGCTGCGACAGCTGTTAGGGCTGTACGCCAACCTGGCAGAAACGCCCGTGGCGCGTCAGGTGGAAGGCGTTCGTCACTGCGTGCTGGAACCGGTTCACCGCCGCGTGCCTGAACCCGGCCCGGTGGTGTTCGCCCGCGGGATCGGCATTACCCTGACGGTGGATGAGCGAGCCTTTTCCGGCGCCAGTCCGTGGCTCTTCGGCAGCGTGATGGAGCGTCTCTTTGCCCGTCTGGTGTCGATCAACAGCTTTACGGAGTTCACCCTGAAAAGTCAGCAGCGCGGCGAGATTGGCTACTGGGCGCCGCGCATGGGTAAAAGGGCGCTGATATGAGTGACACCGCTGCACCGCTGCGCGTGCATCGCCTGACGAAGCTGCCGGATGCGTTCTGGCATGGGGTGCGCGAGACGCCCTGGCGCTACGATCTGTTTCAGCTGTTAAGGCGCATTGATGCCCAGGGCGGCGAGCGCTACCCGCTGGGCCGCGCGCCGCTGCCAAAATTTGAACCGCTGCGCATCGGCCAGCAGCCGTCGATGAGTTTTGCCCCGTCGACGCTGGCTCAGGTACGTCAGCGGGAGGAAAGCGGGCTGCATGAGGTGTCTATCCTCAGCTTCGGCCTGTTTGGCCCGAACGGCCCGCTGCCGGTCCACATGACCGAATACGCCCGCGAGCGTATTTATCATCATCAGGACACCAGCCTCAGCGCGTTTGCCGATCTGTTCCATCACCGCCTTGCGCTGCTGTTTTACCGTGCCTGGGCGGATGCGCAGCCCACTGTCTCACTGGATCGCGCCGATAACAGGCGTTTTGAAGGCTACCTGGCGTCGCTGATTGGCATGGGGCAGCCGGGTCAGATGAACAAAGGCAGCCTGAGCTCGCATGCCCGCTTTACCCACGCCGGACACCTGACCCGTCACGGGCGGGATCCGGAGGGGCTGGAGAAGATCCTGCGCAGCTATTTTAAGGCGCCGGTTAAGCTGGTGAGCAACGTGCCGCAGTGGATGCCGCTTTCCACGCGCGAGCAGGCGCAGCTGGGAGCAGGACGCCGCATGCCGCGCATGGGTGAGTCCGCCTTTCTCGGCGTCGCCGTCCGCGACGTGCAGCATAAGTTTCGCATCGAGATTGGCCCGCTGAGCGCGGAAGAGTACAACCGTTTTCTGCCGGGGGAAGCGTGGGTCACCGAGCTGCGTGACTGGGTGCGTCAGTACGCCGGGGTGGAGTTTGAATGGGAAACACGGGTGATCCTGCGTGAAGACGCGGTGCAGGGCACCACGCTCGGCGGTGCCGGGCGATTAGGCTACAACACCTGGCTGGGCCTTCAGCCGCGGCCTGTCCCGCGTGGCGATCTGGTGTATTGCGCAGAGCGATAATTTTTCTAACGCATTGTTATCAATGGAACCGAACATGTCAGAAATAAGCCGTGCCGTGCTTTTCGGCAAACTGGATACGCTGTTATTTACCTCTCTGGAAAGCGCCACTGCGTTCTGCAAGCTGCGCGGCAACCCCTATGTTGAGCTGGTGCACTGGCTGCATCAGCTGATGCAGCAGCAGGATGGCGATCTGCAGCAGGTCATCCGCCACTTTGCCCTTGATGAACAGCAGCTGACGCGCGATATCGTTGCCGCGCTGGATGTCCTTCCGCGCGGGGCGAGTTCCGTTTCCGATCTCTCCGAACACATCGACAGCGCCGTGGAGCGCGCCTGGGTCTTCGGCTCGCTGAAGTTTGGCGTCAGCCGCATTCGCGGCGGCCATTTGCTGATCGGCATGCTGAAAACCTGGAATCTGGCCAACGTGCTGAAAAGCATCTCGTCGCAGTTCACCCGCCTTAACGTCGAGGTGTTGATTGAGCAGTTCGACGCTATTTGCGCCAACAGCAAAGAGACGCAGCAGGCCACTGCTGCCGTCGATGCACCGGCGGGTGCGGTACCGGCTGCGCAGGGGACGCTGGCCCAGTACGGCCAGGACCTGACCGCCCGCGCCCGCGACGGGAAGATTGACCCGGTTGTCGGGCGCGACGAGGAGATCCGCCAGATGGTGGATATCCTGATGCGCCGTCGTCAGAACAACCCGCTGTTGACCGGGGAAGCCGGGGTCGGGAAAACGGCGGTGGTGGAAGGTCTGGCGCTGCGTATCGCCGACGGCGACGTGCCGGAGCCGCTGCAGAACATTCAGCTGTGGCTGCTGGATATCGGCATGCTGCAAGCCGGCGCAGGCATGAAAGGCGAGTTCGAGGCCCGGCTGCAGGCGCTTATTAATGAAGTCCAGTCCAGCGCCACGCCGATCATTCTGTTTATTGATGAGATCCACACCCTGATTGGCGCAGGCGGCCAGCAGGGGACCGGCGATGCGGCAAACCTGCTGAAGCCCGCGCTGGCGCGCGGTCAGCTGCGCACCATCGGCGCCACTACCTGGGCGGAATACAAAAAGTACATCGAGAAAGACCCCGCGCTGACCCGTCGTTTCCAGACGGTGCAGGTGCACGAGCCGGACGAAGCGAAAGCCATTCTGATGCTGCGCAGCACCGTGTCGCCGCTGGAGACGCACCACCAGGTTCTGCTGCTTGACGAAGCGGTCAGCGCGGCGGTGAAGCTGTCGCATCGCTACATTCCGGCGCGTCAGCTGCCGGATAAAGCCGTTGCGCTGCTCGACACCGCCTGCGCCCGCGTCGCGGTCAGCCAGAGCGCGCCGCCTGCGCAGCTGGAAGACTGCCTGCGCCATCTTGCCGCGCTGGACGTGGAAATTGAGATCGCAGAACGCGAGGCGCGCGTCGGTGCCGGAGACGCTGAGCGCGTAGCAACGTTACGCGCCGAACGTGACGCGTATGAGACAAAACGCGAAGCCCTGTCCCGGCGCTGGGAAGAAGAGCGCAGTCTGGTGCAGGAGATTATCCGCCTGCGCGCCGCGCTGTTCGCGGCGGGCGAAGAAGATACCGCTGAGCTGCGCGGCAAGTTGACGGAACAGCAGCAGGCGCTGAACGCCTTACAGGGTGATGAACCGCTGCTGTTTGCGGCGGTGGATGAAAACGTGGTTGCCGCGGTGGTCTCTGACTGGACCGGGATCCCGCTGGGCCGGATGGTGAAAAACGAGATCGACGCGGTGCTAAACCTTGCCGACACGCTGAACCAGCGCGTTATCGGCCAGCGTCACGGTCTGGATCTGATTGCCCGCCGCGTGAAAACCTCGCGGGCGAAGCTCGACGATCCCAACAAACCGGTGGGCGTCTTTATGCTGTGCGGCCCGTCCGGCGTCGGTAAAACCGAAACCGCGCTGGCGCTCGCGGAGTCGCTGTACGGCGGCGAGCAGAACGTTATCACCATCAACATGAGTGAGTTCCAGGAAGCGCACACCGTGTCCACCTTAAAAGGTGCGCCTCCGGGATACGTAGGGTATGGTGAAGGCGGCGTGTTGACCGAGGCCGTGCGCCGCCGCCCGTACAGCGTGGTGCTGCTGGACGAAATTGAAAAAGCGCACCCGGACGTCCACGAAATCTTCTTCCAGGTCTTTGATAAAGGCTGGATGGAAGACGGAGAGGGGCGCCACATTGATTTCCGTAACACCATCATTATTCTGACGTCTAACGTCGGCACCGACCTGATTAGCGCCATGTGCGCCGATCCGGAGCTGGTGCCGGAGCCGGACGCCTTGAGCGGCGCGCTGCGCCAGCCGCTGCTGGAGGTGTTCCCACCGGCACTGCTGGGCCGTCTGCTGGTGGTGCCGTATTACCCGCTCAGCGACGAGATGCTGGGGCAGATTGTTCGCCTGCAGCTCAAGCGCATTCAGCGTCGTCTGGAAGAGAATCACAGCATTATTTCTGAGTTTGACGACAGCGTGGTGGAACAAATCGTTCAGCGCTGTACCGAGGTGGAGTCCGGCGGCCGCATGGTGGACGCTATTCTGACCAACACTCTGCTGCCTCAGATGAGCCAGATCTTACTTACCGCCAGCCGCAGCGACGAGCAGTACCGACGTCTGCACGTCACCTGCGAGCAGGGCGAGTTTCACTGTCAGTTTGCCGCGTAATAATCATCAAGAGAACTGTAAAAGATGACGGATAATGATAACAATCGGACTGTCCCAAACGCGCTCCCGGTCGGGTACCGCTTCAACGAGTTTGAAATCAAAGAGGTGATCGGCGGCGGCGGTTTTGGCATCGTCTATCGCGCGTGGGATCACCAGCTCGAACGCACTATCGCTATCAAAGAATTTATGCCTTCCTCGCTCGCCGTGCGCGGCGACGACATGACCCTGGTGCTGCGCAGCGAGCGCTTTGGCAAAGCGTTCTCCGCGGGCCTGAACAGCTTTATTCAGGAAGCACGTCTGCTGGCGCGCTTTAACCACCCGAACCTGCTGCACGTCCTGCGTTTCTGGGTGCAAAACGACACGGCCTATATGGGGACGCTGTTTTACAGCGGCACCACGCTGTCGCGCCTGCGCGAAGAAAAGCCGGAGCTGATCAACGAAGCCTGGATCCGCCGCACGCTGCCGATGCTGTTCGGTGCGATCAAGACCATCCACGACGAAGGCTACCTGCACCGCGACATCTCTCTGGATAACATTCAGATCCAGGATAACGGCCTGCCGGTGCTGCTCGATTTCGGCTCCGCGCGACGCACCATCGGTAATCTCTCCGACGAAACGGAAACCATGCTGCGTCCGGGATTTGCGCCGATTGAGCAGTACACCGACGACAACGAAAGCGAGCAGGGCCCGTGGACGGATATTTACGCCCTCGGCGCGGTGCTGCGTACCCTGATTGTGGGTTCTCCGCCGCCGGTCAGCGTGGTGCGCTCTATTCAGGATACCTGCAAACCGCTGGTGGAAATCATGCCGCAGGGCTATTCCATTCCGCTGCTGCAGGCCATTGACCGCGCGCTGGCGCTGCACATGGAGGACCGTCCGCAGTCCATCGACGAGTTCGCCGCGCTGATAGAGATGCCGGTCGCCGGTATCAACGATGTGCTGACGGCGAAAAAGCCCGGCACGATGCTGGTACCGGTGGAGGAGGAACAACCTGCTTCGCTGCTCGACTGGCGCCGCTACAAGATCCCGGGCATGGTTGCCGCAGGGGTGCTGGTGGGTATTGTCGCCGGGGCGATGCTGTTCAGCGGCGGTAACGATACGCCTGAGCAGGCTGCACAGGCACCGGCAGAGGCGCGTTCGACCGAAACCGCCGCGAACGCGCCAGACGTGAAGCCGGAAACGGCGAAGGTGAGCGAGCAGGCGACGGCGCAACAGACGCCACCGCCTGTCGCGAACCCTGTTGCGTTGGTCTATATCCGCATCCTCGACGGCGAAACGCTGAAAGTGAACGGCGAGCCAAAAGCGCTGCGCCCGGGAACCAACGGCTATGCATCGCTCAAGCTGCCGGCCGGTGAGGCGAAGATTGAACTGCAGGGCAACGGAAGAACGCGTGGCCAGACGCTGGATATTGCCAAACCGGGCACCTGGCTGGTGAATCCGTAGGAATTTAAACAGGAGAGACTATGGAAGTGTACGCTTTTCGAAGCCAGAGGCTTCATCCAGGGAATGCGAGAAGATTGTCTCTCCTGTTTATGCGTTTTGAATTTAATCCTAACCCGGAGAGTTGAGTTGAAGCCAACATGTGCCTCCCCATTTTTGTAAATAACAATATCGGGCGTACGCAAAATAACCTCGCTCATTTAAATAGCAAATTATGGTATTTCTGGGGAAGTATGGATCTTCTCGCAATATTGCTTTATTGCGTGAATTCAGTTCGCCACGACAGAATTCCATTCATTTCTGATGCAAAAGCGTTTAGTGATTCGTTGCATTATTATGCAGGTGATGGTTTCAGCATTTTGGTCATGCTTTTTTTTGTGCTTGACTTACTTTTATTACTCTCTTTGTGTGCTTCGGCCTGGTTATTCTTCAAGCGAAAGATCGGAGCGATTAAATTTGCCCTTGCTCAGGAAGTATTTCGCTTGATTTCATTCAGATGTTCGGTCTCATTTTTCCCTCTTTTAGTAAGTATGTTTGATATTTCAAACATCTGGTTGAATGTAGGCTTATTTGTCACTTCAGAATTACTGAAAATCTACTCTCTTGTTTTTTGGATGATCAAGAGGGAAAAGCCCCTTTCTTGAATGACGCTTTATCACAGATGCGAACCCCTTTTCTGCATCGCATAAGCTAGATGGAATAAAGATTATGCTCAACCGAATTACCGTTCAGCTCCCGGTGGAGGGGCTTCTGTTCTGGAAACTGACGGGCCGCGAGGCGATGTCCGAGTCGTTCGCGCTGACGCTGACCGTGCTCGGCACGGACGCGCGCATCGACCGCAGTAAGCTGCTGGGCCAGCCGGTCACGGTGACCATCCCGACGCAGAGCCTGCTGACGTCCCGCTATATTAACGGCAAGATTACCCGCGTGGCGGTCAGCGCCGTTGAGCTGACGGGCACCCGCTATGCGGTGTACCAGCTGACGGTGGAGCCGGACCTGTGGCCGATGAAGCGCGACCGTAACCTGCGTATCTTCCAGGGCCAGACGGTGCCGCAGATTGTGAAAACCCTGCTCGGCGAGCATCAGGTTAACGTTGAGGACAAACTCACCGGCAGCTACCGGGTGTGGGACTACTGCGTGCAGTATCAGGAGTCGAGCCTGGACTTCATCAGCCGCCTGATGGAGCTGGAGGGGATTGCGTATCACTTCCGCCATGAGGCGGACAAGCACACCCTGGTGCTCACCGATGCCGCCACGCAGTACCAGCCGTTCAGCGGCTATGAGGTCATTCCTTACCACCAGACGCCGTCAGGCGGCAGTACGGATGAAGAGGGCATCAGCCAGTGGGCGCTGGAGGACAGCGTGACGCCGGGGATTTACAGCCTTGACGACTATGACTTCCGCAAGCCGAACGCGTGGCTGTTCCAGGCCCAGCAGAACCCGGCGTCGCCGAAGCCGGGCAGCATCGACGTGTACGACTGGCCGGGTCGCTTTGTGGACAAGGGGCACGGGGAGTTCTATGCCCGCATCCGTCAGGAACGCTGGCAGGTGGAGCACCAGCAGATTCAGGCCACCGCGACGGCGGCGGGGATTGCGCCGGGGCACACCTTCACCTTAACCAACGCGCCGTTCTTCAGCGACAACGGTGAGTATCTGGTGACGGCGGCGGGTTACCACCTCGAAGAGAACCGCTATGCCAGCGGCGAGGGGGAGACCATTCACCGGACTGATTTCACGGTCATCCCGTCGGCGGTGGTGTACCGTCCGGCGCAGAGCACGGCGTGGCCGCGCACCTACGGCCCGCAGACGGCGAAAGTGGTGGGGCCGAACGGGGAGAGTATCTGGACGGACAAATACGGTCGGGTGAAGGTGAAGTTCCACTGGGACCGTCTGGCGAAGGGCGATGACACCAGCTCCTGCTGGGTGCGCGTGTCGAGCGCGTGGGCGGGCCAGGGCTACGGCGGGGTGCAAATCCCGCGCGTCGGCGATGAGGTGGTGGTGGACTTTATCAACGGCGACCCGGACCGCCCGATTATCACCGGGCGCGTGTACAACGACGCGAGCATGCCGCCGTGGGCGCTGCCGGCTGCGGCGACGCAGATGGGCTTTTATAGCCGCAGCAAAGATGGCCATAAAGACAATGCCAATATTCTCCGTTTTGAAGATAAAGCCGGGCACGAGCAGATCTGGATCCATGCAGAAAAAAATATGGATACGGATATTGAAAATTCTGAAACTCATGATGTCGGTGTCGATCGTAGAAAAACCATCGGACAGGATGAGAATATTACGATTAAGCGGAACCTGAAATCAGATGTAGGTAATAATGAAACGCATAATATTGGTAACAAGCACGTTATAAACGTTGGGAAAGATCAAACCGTCTTGACCATGGATAAAGAAGGTAACGCGCTGCTGGAATCTGTGACCACGATTAAACTCAAAGTTAAAGACAACTATATTCTGATCGCCCCGGATACCATTGAGATTCACGTAGGCCAGGGCAACCTCAAAGCAGAGGCTGTGGAACAAGCCATCTTCAAAGGTGATGAGCTTACAAAACTAGGTGATGGGATCAATACCGAGCTCAAGGCAAATGATACGGTGAGTATAACGGGAACTAACCTTACCGATATTAAGGGCGCGATTGTAAAAGTTAACAGTTAATCTGCGTACAGAGAACGCTATTATGGGAAAACCAGCCGCCAGAGCGCGCATTGATTCCAGCGCACATACTGGCCCAATTCAAAGCGGAAGTCCCAACGTAATTATTGGCGGATTTCCGGCAGCACGAAAAGGCGACCCGCTTTCATGCTCCCAACATGGTCAGGGAAGTATTCTCAGTGGTTCAACAACGGTATTTGTGAACGGTTTGCCTCTCGCCAGGGAAGGTGACAAGACGGGTTGCAATACCTCAGCGACCCCTGCAGTCGCATCCACTCAACCCGCACCTCCGCAATACTGGGGCGGTACGGCGGCGAAGGATGCGGGTAAAGATGGTGCTATACATGGTGATGTTTACGACGCCCGTGTGCTTGGCGCCTATGCAAGCCTTGAAGATAAATCCGGCTTTGGAAAACCCGATACGGCTTCAGCCGGATTCGCACTTGCCGATATCACGGTCGGGAATACAAAAAGCCAGGATAAATATAAAGGCGAGGTACGTACTAAAGTAGGGGTGGCGACTGCCAGTGGCACGTTAGTGACCGATCGAGCTGATTACGGGGCGATTAATCTCAATGCAAACGCCACCGCGATACAATATGGCGCCTCGGGAAGCATTGGAAAAGAAGGGCAACAATACGGCGGCGTCGGTGGGGATGTATACCTGGCAACCGCTGAAGCGAAGGCCGTCAGTGAACTATATGACGGAAATAAAGGGCGTTATGGTTTTAATGTTGAACTTGGCGCAGAAGCCGCGGCGGTCAAAGGAGAGGCGACGGCTAAAGCCGATTTTTATGGCGTAGTCGTTGCCGATGGCAAACTTTCAGGGAGTGCAGGGAGCGCTGGCGCTTCTGCAGGCGTGGGAACCTGGATTGATAGCACTGATTATTCATTTAACCTTAAGGTGTCCGGTGAGCTTGCAGCGGCGCTCGGTCTGGGAGGGGATGCCAGTATCAAATTTGCTCTCAAACCGATCCTTGACTGGATTTATGACGATGATGAAAGTAAGCCGTCCCCAGCGGCGGGCAGTGGCGATGGTGTGATTAAGACTGGCTGTGTTACAGTCCTGATAGGAGATTAAAATGTGTAAATGGGGAACGTTGTGATGCATTGGTTTTTCTTTATTCTCTTTATGATTTGGACGCTAGCGCTTATCTGGAATGGAAAAGATTTATTTAACAAAAAGCAGTGGCTCCTTGCGGGGTTAATGTTCGTTCTGGTGTTAGTGGCTACGGTCGTCATTGGCTTTACGTTGAAATGGCTTGCTCAGTCAATGTCATTATTTTCCGTCGCAACGGCCAAGCATTATTCGATCATCTTATCCATGTCTTTCCTGTGTGTTTGGGGATTAAAGATCACAGTAGTGCTGCTCTGCACGTTATTTTCCGGGATTATGGGGGGGCACAAAAGATACAACGCGGAAAATTATGAAAAATTATCGTCTATGACACGTGCCGTGGCGCCTGGCTTACTTATCTTTGCTAAAAGCTTAATTACCCTCGGAAGCTTCCTTATGTTTTCGGGTTTATGGCTTAAGTAAGCGCGACGAGTGAGGTTGCATTATGGTTACTGAAAAACAATATTTTTTTCCTCTTGAGATAAAGGATCAGGAAAAAGAGATTCGGGAAAATTTCTGGAAATGTCTCTATACCTCTGCAGAAAAAGAGATGCTTCATTACTGGCTATTGTTACCCCAGAATGTTAAGCCAGCAGAGTTAAAGCCGATCACGTTTCAGGAGGTTGGGCTGACGAATATCGGACGATACATCGCCGATGACACCGGCCCCTATATTGAAGTCTGGGCTGCATATGAACACTGTCAGTGGGAGATGAATGCGTCAGACTGGCTTATCAATAAGCTCGATTTAATGGGTGAGAAAGTACTGAGCCAAAGGATAATTACTCATCCTTCAGGAAGCGGGAAGTTTGCGGATATCCTGTCCATTAAAACGATGCCATCGGGTGATGAGGTCGTTTCACGATATACGGTGCAGAAGGATTATAATCCTGTAAATGGTGGGGGAAATTACTTCCTTTTGAAAACGGCTTGTGCGTCGAAGGATTACAACACGATTGCCGATACTATTTTCCTGATTGCTATCAACTGGGATTTACTGCATCGCAGCAATTTGATGCTTTCAGAACTGTTGAAAACAGTCAGCCTTAGCAACAAAAATGACAGTGGATTTAAAATTCCGGATTCATGGCTGGTGAATACGCTGGATGATAATCGTCTGGTAATTGAACACACAATAGGTAACGTCAACCATGGAGTGATTAATTTCTGTCTTTTCCGTCAGGCTGATTATCCCGCTGCGCAGGCTATTTTCGATGAAGCAACTGCGCGCTTTAACCGCCACGATAGTGCAGTCTCTCTTACGACATCGGACATTGCCAGCATCCCAAATGATATCAATCCCACGTTTACAGGCGATCTTTATAGCTGTACGGGAGAGGTAGTCAGTGCTGCTGAGAATATCAGGGCTTATTACGATATGCGTATCTTTAAAATTAATGATTTGTGGTGTTACGTTGAGGTGGTTGGGCCTCATCGTAATCATCAGGATTATTATTACGAAGCCAATAAACGATGCATGGAAATCATTCTTTCTACGTTTCGCATAGAAAAACGATGAGCTGACAAAGTTAATTCATGACCATCTAAATAAAACCACAGAAATGTGGTTTTATTTTTGTTTCACAGAAACAATATCATAACCGCCTTCGTTCTGAGAATTAGTTAACTTCAGGCACTGAGAACAGATCATCGTGGAATAAAAAATCATGCTCAGCTGAACTATCGTTCAGCTCGCGGGAGTGGATATTCTGTTCTGAAAACTGACATCCCGCTATGTTAACGGCACGCCAGGGCAGTATTTGAGGTGACTCATGAGTAAAGAAAATCACACCGCGCTGGATTATATCAATGATGCTATTGACGCAATTAATCATCGATTAGAAGAAAATCCTACATTTCCTTTATATGTTATGGCAAAGAATCAGTTGGACTATATTAAGTCTATTCTAACGGGGTCTGAGAAAGATAAAAGTAAATTGCACAAATTAAATCTTGGAGTGCTTGCGTCAAAAGAGTTTGATACAACCGATGCAGAACTTGCTCAGCATTTGTCCAATGTTAATTATATAGCTTCGCAAATGGGAAAAGGATTGAAGTTTATTCTCCCTCATGAGCAAGACGTTGAGTATTTGAAAAGGCAAAGACGGTATCGCAAGTGGTAAACAACGTTTGATTAAAGGGTGCGGGATGATAGATCTTTACAGCGAAGATTCAGTAATTAATCATTATGCCGATCGTTATCATCACTACATGCCAGTTAATGTTCGTAAGGTAATAAGAAGCAGCATTGATGATTCAAATTACTCTCATGTATGGGATGAAACATTACCTTTAATCACAAATGAAGATGTTTCACGCGATAAAGCACTTGGGGCGTTAGTGGGTTTGGCTGTTGGCGATGCAGTTGGCACTACTCTTGAATTTAAACGCAGAGATAGTGAACATGTAGTGGATATGATTGGTGGCGGGCCCTTTGAATTAAAACCCGGTGAATGGACAGATGATACGTCTATGGCATTATGTCTGGCAGAAACTTATCTTTCAGAAAACAGAATGCATACCGATGTACTTAGAAAATATCTCCTGAAATGGTATCTCAATGGGGAGAACAGCAGTAATGGTCGTTGTTTTGATATCGGTAAAACGACGCGATTCGCGCTTGAACAGTATATGCTTGTCGGACCTTCCTGGTATGGTAATACAGAAAAGCACACGGCTGGTAATGCTGGGGTTATTCGTCAAGCTCCGGTGTCTATCTTCCGTCGGAAATCGCTGCGTGCGATTTACTTCGAATCCCAGGCTCAGAGTCGAGCAACTCATGGTGCAGTAGAGTCAATTAATGCATGCCAATTCCTCGGATTAGTATTGCACTATTTAATTAACGGTTATCAAAAAGACGAAGCTTTTTCGCCTCATGTTTTCCCATTATGCGCGCGTGTAATGATCATAAACGCGGGTGAGTATAAGCAGAAAACTCGCGATCAGATTCGTTCAAGTGGTTATGTTATCGATACGCTTGAGGCCGCGATGTGGTCCGTATGGAATACTGACAATTTCCGTGATGCGATTCTGCTGGCTGCCAATCTTGCCGATGATGCTGACAGCGTCGCGGCGACGGCGGGACAAATAGCGGGGGCGTTGTATGGTTATTCCGCTATCCCGCAGGACTGGAAAGATAAACTCGTACAACACGAACGTATTGCCACAATGGCGGGTAAACTATTCGATAGAGCGCCTGAGGATAATTTTTTATAGTTAGAATTACCAAGGGTAAGCGAGGGCATATGATGACTTGCGATCAGGTATGGAATTTTTAGTTAACTGAATCTACTGCAATGAATGAAATGACAATGTTTGGTTACGTTGATAGAGCATTAACTTTAGCACAGAAAAGATATGCAGACGTCAAGAATCGTGATCCCCAATCCCCGCTGTTGCAAATGTACGACTCTATTGTACAACAATTATTATTTCTACGGGATTTAATCGAAGGCAAGGAAAAGGATAGAGCGAAATTATGGGATATGACGTTCGGTATGTATGCAGGGAAGGAGTTTGATCATTCTGATGAGTTGTTTTTTGAAAGGTTGTCAGATGCCTGGTTTATTGTGGATCAAATCCGCCGAGGGTTAAAGGTTAGGCTGCCGCATGAGGTCGATACCAACTATAATAAAAAGAAACAAAACCTCATGAAGAAATTCCCTGATGAATTTTAGTATTTCATATGAATAATATTTTTTATTATGGGTGAAAGGTGATTGACTTACATGCTGATTTAAATGCCTTGTTAAAATATGTTGATAGATATCGTAAATACTTACCCATTAGCAGACCTTCAGTCCAGCGAAGGATGCAGTATACGTATGATAATAAGCCATTAGAATCATCCTCAAATAGTGATGTACAAAAACAATGGGATTTAACACCACCATGTAATATCTCACTAGCGCAATCACGGGATCGTGCGGTAGGTACGCTTATTGGTCTTGCTGTTGGAGATGCTGTAGGTACGACGCTCGAATTTTTACCTCGTGACAAAGCACACGTCAAAGATATGACAGGTGGTGGGCCATTTCGGCTTCGTGCCGGCGAATGGACGGATGATACATCCATGGCGTTATGTCTTGCGGAAACACTCCTTGAGAAGGGTGATGCTGATACTATATGCTTCAGGAATAAGCTTCTGGAATGGTATCAGCATGGTTATAACAGTTCAAATGGCGTCTGTTTTGATATAGGCAATACAACTCGGTTTGCTTTAGAACAATATTTAATAGTTGGTCCTGGGTGGAACGGTAATACTTCGCCAGAAACTGCAGGTAATGCTTCCATTATCAGACAAGCACCTGTCTCTATTTTTTTTAGAAAATCATTAAGCAAAGCGTTTTATGAAGCTAAAAAACAATGTATCGCAACACACGGTGCCGCGGAAGCAATAAATAGCACGCAGTATTTAAGTTTTTTGCTTGTGCATATGATTAACGGTAGCAATAAAGATTTTGTTTTTACACCACACGTTATGCCGCTTCAGCCACGTGTAATGATCATTAACGCGGGTGAGTATAAGCAAAAAACTCGCGATCAGATTCGTTCAAGCGGTTACGTTATCGATACGCTTGAGGCCGCGATGTGGTCCGTATGGAAAACGGATAATTTCCGTGATGCCATTCTGCTGGCAGCCAACCTTGCCGATGATGCTGACAGCGTTGCGGCGACGGCGGGACAAATAGCGGGAGCATTATATGGTTATTCCGCTATTCCGCAGGAGTGGAAAAATAAACTCGTACAACATGAACGTATCGCCAAAATGGCTGGTGAATTGTTCGATAGAGCCCCTGAAGACACTTTCTTGTAACTGTTTATCTCGATGAAAATTCAGGAAAAGTTGTTTTTTTTGTGGCATGGGAAGTCAAACTTACAGCTACTCATTATCAAACCAGCAGCGTTTACGCTTTGCGTATTGAAATGAGTTAACTTCTGGCACTGAGATTAGTCCATAGTGGAATAAAGATTATGCTCAACCGAATTACCGTTCAGCTCCCGGTGGAGGGGCTTCTGTTCTGGAAACTGACGGGCCGCGAGGCGATGTCCGAGTCGTTCGCGCTGACGCTGACCGTGCTCGGCACGGACGCGCGCATTGACCGCAGTAAGCTGCTGGGCCAGCCGGTCACGGTGACCATCCCGACGCAGAGCCTGCTGACGTCCCGCTATATTAACGGCAAGATTACCCGCGTGGCGGTCAGCGCCGTTGAGCTGACGGGCACCCGCTATGCGGTGTACCAGCTGACGGTGGAGCCTGACCTGTGGCCGATGAAGCGCGACCGTAACCTGCGTATTTTCCAGGGGCAGACGGTGCCGCAGATTGTGAAAACCCTGCTCGGTGAGCATCAGGTCAACGCTGAGGACAAACTCACCGGCAGCTACCGGGTGTGGGACTACTGCGTGCAGTATCAGGAGTCGAGCCTGGACTTCATCAGCCGCCTGATGGAGCTGGAGGGGATTGCGTATCACTTCCGCCATGAGGCGGACAAGCACACCCTGGTGCTCACCGACGCCGCCACGCAGTACCAGCCGTTCAGCGGCTATGAGGTCATTCCGTATCACCAGACGCCGTCAGGCGGCAGTACGGATGAAGAGGGCATCAGCCAGTGGGCGCTGGAGGACAGCGTGACTCCGGGGATTTACAGCCTCGACGACTATGACTTCCGCAAGCCGAACGCGTGGCTGTTCCAGGCCCAGCAGAACCCGGCGTCGCCGAAGCCGGGCAGCATCGACGTGTACGACTGGCCGGGTCGCTTTGTGGACAAGGGGCACGGGGAGTTCTATGCCCGCATCCGTCAGGAGCGCTGGCAGGTGGAGCACCAGCAGATTCAGGCCACCGCGACGGCGGCGGGGATTGCGCCCGGGCACACCTTCACCTTAACCAACGCGCCGTTCTTCAGCGACAACGGTGAGTATCTGGTGACGGCGGCGGGTTACCACCTCGAAGAGAACCGCTATGCCAGCGGCGAGGGGGAGACCATTCACCGGACCGATTTCACGGTCATCCCGTCGGCGGTGGTGTACCGTCCGGCGCAGAGCACGGCGTGGCCGCGCACCTACGGCCCGCAGACGGCGAAAGTGGTGGGGCCGAACGGGGAGAGTATCTGGACGGACAAATACGGTCGGGTGAAGGTGAAGTTCCACTGGGACCGTCTGGCGAAGGGCGATGACACCAGCTCCTGCTGGGTGCGCGTGTCGAGCGCGTGGGCGGGCCAGGGCTACGGCGGGGTGCAAATCCCGCGCGTCGGCGATGAGGTGGTGGTGGACTTTATCAACGGCGACCCGGACCGTCCGATCATTACCGGGCGCGTGTACAACGACGCGAGCATGCCGCCGTGGGCGCTGCCGGCTGCGGCCACGCAGATGGGCTTTATGAGCCGCACGAAAGACGGTTCCGTGGACAACGCCAACGCCCTGCGGTTTGAGGATAAAGCGGGTGCAGAGCAGGTGTGGATCCAGGCCGAGCGTAACATGGACACCAGCGTTAAAAATGATGAAACGCACAGCGTCGGCGGCGAGCGCAGCCATTACGTGAAGAAAAATGAACTGCATCGCGTGGAAGCGAATCAGACTCAGGCCGTGAAAGGTGGCACCGAGATCCTGACGGGGAAAGGCAAGCTGGATGCGGCGGTGGAGCAGTACGTCATTGCTTCCGGGACGAAGCTGCGGCTGGTCTCCGGTGAGAGTGCCATTGAGCTGAATGCTAACGGCAAGATTAACCTCATCGGCAAAGAGTTTAACTTCTTCGTGGAAGGGGATGGGTATATCACCACGGGCGGTAAGCTGCATCTGAATACCTCTGGTACAAAACCGGGCACCACGGCGCCGGGATCGGGGCATAAAGGGGATATTGATGCGGCGGTGCAGGCGAAATTTACGGCCAAAGATGAGTAAAGCAGGTGCGGTGCTTATCGCGTTACTAACGACGGGAATGGCTGGAGGAGATGCGCAGAAAAAGGATCTTTGGATGTTTATTTCCGGGATGAGTGCATCGCTTAAGACGTTATCCGTTACAACCCTTAGTAACGCGCCGTTATCGTTTAAGATGACCAGGCAAAATGAATATATCAATTTCTACAATGCCGACGATATCAAACTCGCTGATGGAACGAACATAACCGCAATTGGGTTACGTTTAAGCAAACAAAACGACGGCATGGCGCCTTTACTGAATTTTTCACCTTCCTCAGGTCAATGCATAACGCTTGATACCGTTAAAAAGCGTTATCCGCAGCTGAGGTTAACTGATTATCCGCGCGGCCGTTCGGAGAACGAAGTGACCAGCTATACAGCCCGAAAAGATATGAATGGACAAAAAGTGAGCTTCAGTTTCACCGTGAAAAATCCTCACTGTCTGGGTTCAGTCGTCATTAGCGCCGACTAAGAAATACTGCACTCATGTCCTGACGGTTTCTTCAGGGTGATAATGGCCATACACATTCAATAAATGACGATTAACGTGAAAAAACACACGCCGATATTTCTTTGTTCCGTCCTGATGTTTACCTGTCTCGGCAGCAATGTGGTTTTGGCTCAGGTGATGCCTCCCGTTCTGACAAAACGGGATTTTTCTGTGCAGATCAAAGACCAGCCTGTCGCCCTGGGCGACAGATGGACGTCTGATATTGCCCGTAAAATTGACGTGCCGGTGGAAGGCAGTTTTACCGGTGAGGTTCCTTTTGATGGAGTCCAATATAAATTCTTTCAGCATCAAAACGCTGGAGTAGAAATATTCACTTCCAACCTCTGGTGGGATAAAGCGGAAAGAAGCGTTGATGATTATATCGTGTCTCAAATTACACTGACTGCCGAAGACTTCGCAACGCCGCGCGGTGTCCATGTGGGTTCAACGAGAAAGGAACTGAACAGCGCATACGGTACCGGTCAGGTCGAAAATGATGCCGGGGAGCAGTGGATTACCTACGAATTGGATAAAAAACTGCTCTCTTTTGAGATAAAAGGCGACAACGTTATAAAAATAACGATGAATTACAACAATGATTCTCAAGAATAATTTATGACCAAAAAATATGTTGCAGCCGTATTGTTCACGGCTTTATTGACAGGCGCAGTTGAAACGTCATCTGCGTTAGAGTTATCGCAATACAATAACCTCAATACGGTCAGACGCATCGTTAACGACAGCGAAGTGACAGACAATCTCAGGAAGACGTTGGGAGATCATTACCAGACCTTTATTGATAACTTTGATGTCTTCGGCGAACCGCATACCACCCCAGGTGGAGGATTGTTTGTTGAGGGCTGGCTAAAAGATCTTTATCTGGAGAACGCATCCGCGCTGGTCATCAATCCTGACGGCAAAATCTTTGCGGCCTGGGTGGTTCCAGAATCAAACGTTATCCATTACCAGTCATCTGATAATAGTCAGGCCATTAATGCCGATATTCAGCAATGGGCCGCCAGATTCAATACGATGCAGTTTGCAAAAAGCAGCCAATCAGGACTCGCGTTTGACGGGGAGTGGGCTGGTGAATTCGAGAACGACTCGACGTTAACCCTGCGGCTAGCTGAATCTGGCAACCGTATCACCGGGTCTTATTGCTATGTCTCCCGGAGAGGAAATCGCATCGATTGCCCGGAAGATGATGAGCATAATCTTAGCGGTACGATCGCGGGAAACCGTGCGGACGTTGAGTTCAATTCATCGTTTGGCGGCGCAGGCGGACGGGCTGTTCTGGAACTAAAGGGGAGTGAAATGGAATGGCGTTTAGTTACTCCTCCTCAAAAAGGAAATGATTTTGCTCCGCTGCGTTATACGTTACGTAAAGCCGCTTCGGTTCAAAACGCGGAAACCAGAAAACTGGACACCGAAAAGTTCACTATCTCTCTGATAAACAAGTGCGGGCGTTTCGAGGGTGAATGTGACCAGATGGTTTATCTCGGCGTGCGCAAAAGCGATAACAGTACGATCTCCTTAAAGGGAAAAACGTTACACGACCCCGCAGGTAAAATAATCGGCTCAACGTACAAGAATGGCGAGATCGCTTATACCGTCACGTATGCACCCGTGAAATTGGTTGTCAGCAAAGGCAGCCATGTTTTAGTCGAACAGTCAGGCCAGTGGCTTAAATAACCATAGCCAGCCAAAAGGCCAGCATCGATTGGCCTTCTTGTTTCTCTCAATATTAAGCATCCCGAGTTCACTTATGAAATACACCCTCCAGGAAGGCTCGTTTTCCCTTTTTCCTGCTGCCTGGCAGGATAACAGTATGAACATTATTCGCGATGACGAAAGCGGGCTGTCCGTAGTGGTCAGCCGCGGTGTGATTCCCGATGGCAGCGACTACAAACAAGAGTTTCACCGCCAGTGGGATGTGTTGCGTCCTCAGATGGGTGAGATCGCCCAGAGCGAATTCCGGGACGTAAAAGCCGGGCCTGACGGAAAGATTAGCGGGCTGGAAGTTGAAACCACGTTTGACCGTAACGGGCAACGCCTGTGGCAAAAACAGCTGGCCGTGCAGACGCCGGGCAAACCGGTATTGATGATTTTTACCCTCTCGGCACTCAGAGCCTTTACCGAAGAGGACGAGGTGCGCTGGAGCGCGCTTAAGCAGAGCCTGACGCTAAACGACAACCGGAATGTGTAAGGCATGAGCGATAACAACGCGGCCCGTAAGGGCGACGAGATTATTCACTCTAGCATTTTTGCTGACATCACCAGCATTGTGGCGGAAGGTGCTGCCTATGCGGTGATCGGCGCGGCGGTGGGGCTGGCGGCTACGGCCGCCGCGCCACTCCTCGGTGCCGGAGCCGCCGCAGCAGGCGTGGCGGCAGTTGGATCGAGCTGTCTGTTAAGCGGGATTATCGGTGGCGTGCTGGCGAACGTGGCGGGGATCACCGACGATATCAGCAACTCCGCGGAAGGGTTAGGCAATGCGCTCTTCCCGCCGTCGCCTGCGGGTAAAATTACCACCGGCTCGAACAACGTTCTGACCAACGCAATCCCCGCAGCCCGTGCGGCAGGGACGCTGACGCCCGCCGATACACCGTCCCCTGAGCCGCAGTCGCCGGGCAGCTTTGCCGATTACGCGGGCATGCTGCTTTCCGCCGCCGGACAGTTTGGCAGCGAAATGTGGCAGCCGAGCGTGGCCTCTGCCGCCGCGGGGACCTCGCCGCTGGAAGAAGACAAGGTGGCGTGTGAAAAGCACTCCGGGCCGCAGTATCTGGCGGAAGGTTCTAAAAGCGTCTTCATCAACGGACAGCCCGCGGTGCGTGCGAAAGATCGCACCACCTGCGAAGGCACCGTGTCCGACGACGTCTCCCCGAACGTGATCATCGGCGGGGACACGCTCACGGTTCGCGATATCAAAAGCGGTAAAACGCCGGGTCTGGCGCTGGGGATGATTGCGCTCTCCCTGCTGCGCGGGCGTCCGGGCAAGCTCCTGAAAAACATGCCCTGCGCGCTGGCGGCGGCCGGCGGCGGGATGCTGGCGGATATGGCCGTCAACGCCGTGTTTGGCTCCTCGCACCCGGTCCACGCCGCCACCGGCGTGAAGGTGCTGAACGACGACGATGAGCTCGACTTCTCGCTGCCGGGGCGCTTCCCGCTTCGCTGGCAGCGCAGCTACAACAGCCTGACGACCCGCGAAGGGCTGTTTGGTCTGGGCTGGGCAACGACTTTTGACAGCTATCTGACGCTGGAAGATAACAATGCGACCTGGTTCGATGAAACCGGGCGCGAGCTGAGCTTTGAACTGCCGCCTGTCGACCGTGCGTTTTACAGCATCAGCGAAGGCATCATTATCCGCCGCAATGAGAACGGCGACGTGGCGATTGCCGACGATGACGGTGCAGTGTGGCGTCTGTACAAACCGACCCGCATCAATCCTTCTATCCTGCGTCTGGCCTCCCTTAGCGATGAATACGGCAACGCGCTGCTGACGGCGTGGGACGAGCACGGCAGGCTGGTTGGTATCCATGATGAGCCGCGGGCGATAGACGTCACCCTGCGCTATGAAGATGAGCGCTTCCCGCTGCGCGTGACCTCGGCCAGCCATTTCGACGGCAACCAAACCTGGCCGCTGATGCAGTGGGGCTACGACGCGAGCGGCCAGCTGGCGAGCGCGACGGATGCCTCCGGCGTGGTGACGCGTGAATACCGTTATAACGAGCAAGGGCTGATGGTCTGGCACTGCCTGCCGGGCGGTCTGGAGAGCGAATACCGCTGGCAAAAATTCGACCACTGGCGCGTGGTGGAAAACCGCACCAGCACCGGCGATGGCTGCCGCTTTAGCTATGATTTAGCCGCCGGGCTGACGACCGTCGAGCACTACGATGGTCAGACGCGCCGCCACTACTGGAACGCGAAGAATCTGATTGTCCGCTACGTTGACGAGCGCGGTGAAAACTGGCGCTACGAGTGGGATGATAACGAGCTTCTCACGCGTCGCATCGATCCGCTCGGCAACGCCGTCACCTTCGTCTACGACGAGATGGGCAACCGGGTGCAGGAGACCGATGCCGACGGCAATACCCGCACCACCACCTGGCTGGAGCACCGCGCGCTTCCCGCGGCTATTATCGAAGCCGACGGCAGCGCCACCCGGTTCTGGTACGACGAACACCACGGGCTGAAGCGCGTGGTGGATCCGATGGGGCAGACTACGCAGCTGCGCCGGGACGCGTTCGGCCTGGTCGTGGAAGAGGTCGATGCCGCAGGCAACAGCCGCTACCAGGAGTACAACGAGGCCGGGCAGATCGTTCGTGCGACGGACTGTTCCGGGCGAATTACCCGCTATCGCTATCATCCGCTGGGCTGGCTGGTGGCCGAGACTGGCGCCGACGGTGAAGAGACGCGCTACCGCTACGACGCCGCAGGGCGTCCGGTGCAGCTCGATCGCCCGGAAGGCTGGACGGAATCGCTCAAATGGAACGAACGTGGCCTGCCGGTGAAGCATGCGGGCGCCGACGGGAAAGAGAGCGAGTTCAGATATGACGAGGCGGGGCGCTTAACCGCCACCCGTAATACGCAGGGTGAAGAGGTGCGCCGCCGCTGGGACAGCCGCGGGCGTCTGATTGCCCTGGAAAACGAGAACGGCGAAGCGTATCAGTTCCGCTGGGGGCCAGACTCGCTGCTGCTGGAAGAGGTGGGGCTCGATGGCGTAGCCTCGCAGTATCGCTATGATGCCTGCGGGCGCACGATTGCGCGCACCTTTGCCGCCGGTCATCCGGAGGCTATCACCCACGCCTTCGCCTGGAGCGCGAGCGGTCAGCTGGTCGCCCGCACCACGCCGGAAGGGCAGACACGCTACCACTACACGCCGTCCGGGCTGTTAAGCCGGATTGGGCTGCATCCTGCGCTTTCAGCCGACGCGTGGAGCACCGAGGCAGAGCAGGAGCTCGTCTTTGAGTATGATGCGCTCGGTCGCGTGACGCGCGAGGCGGGCGAGCACGGCGAGCTGGCGTGGGAGTATGACGCACTGGGCAACCGCACCTCCGTCACGCTGCCCGATGGCCGCGAGCTGAAGCAGTTCTACTACGGCAGCGGACATCTGCTCAGCATTGCTCTCGATAAGCTGTCGGTCTCCGATTTTACTCGCGACGAACTCCACCGTGAGACCAGCCGCACCCAGGGGCTGTTGACCACCCGCAGCGAGTACGACCGCCTCGGCCGACTGCACCGCCGGGACGTCTTTACCGGCAATGCGCAGCGCCCGTCGCCGCGCCGCTGGTCCCGCCGCTGGGATTACGACTACCGTAATAACCTGGTGCGCGAAGAGCGGGACGATAACCCGTTCAGCTGGTACCGCTGGCAGTACGACAGCGCCGGGCGCCTGCTCGTTCAGGACGGCACGCTGCCCGGCCAGGAGCAGTGGCGCTGGGATGCTGCCGGTAACCCGCTCGAAGGATCTGCTGAGAAGGTCACGTACAACCGCCTGACGCAGCTGAACGGCATTCGCTGGCGTTATGATATCCACGGCCGCACCGTGGAGAAGGATAACGGCCAGACCCGCTGGCACTACCGCTACGACGGCGAACATCGCCTGACGGAAGTCATCAGCCAGCCGCGGGATCGCAATAAACCTCAGACGCAGGTCAGCTTCCGCTACGATCCGCTCGGGCGACGCATCAGCAAAACGCGACGCCAGATGCTGGGCGGACAGCCAACCGGCAAGCCGGTCACCACCCGGTTTGTCTGGGAAGGGTTCCGCCTGCTGCAGGAGGTGCACGGGGATGTGCCGCTGACCTACATTTACAGCGATCAGGACAGCTACGATCCGCTGGCGCGCATTGACGGCGTTGATGCCCCTGAGATCTTCTGGTTCCACTGCCAGCCCAACGGCACGCCGGAGCGGATGACGGATATCGAAGGGCAGGTGCGCTGGGAAGGGGTGAACAGCGCCTGGGGCAAGCTGCTGCGGGAAAGCGAGACGCAGATATCAGGATATTCTCAGAACCTGCGCATGCAGGGGCAATACCTGGACCGTGAGACAGGGCTGCACTACAATCTGTTCCGGTATTACGACCCGGACTGCGGAAGGTTTACGCAGCAGGACCCGATAGGGCTGGCGGGGGGGATAAACCTTTACCAGTATGCGCCGAATGCGCTGGGGTGGGTGGATCCGTGGGGGTTAAGCCGATGCAATACAGGGAAAAAACCAGGGCCGCAACTTCCTGGAGGAATTGCAGAAACATTTGATAAAAGCGTTTATAAAAACAGGCAGCTGAAAAGAGACGAGACTTTTTATAAATATCATGGTGTAAATAATAGAACAGGAAGAAAAATTTCTTGGCTGACAAATGAAAAATACAATTCCGAGGAGGTTTTGCGAGAAAAGCTAGCTATTCGCCATGATTGGGGTGTTAATATTACTAATGTATCAGAGTTTAGAGTTCCTAAAGGAACGTGGGTGAGTGAAGGTCCTGCTGCAGCTCAAGGGGCAGGATATCCTGGGATGGGATACCAGGCTGTGGTATCAAATCTTCCAAGAGCATGGGTGGTTAAAACTTTAAGGGTTCCCTGGTAATGAAATTGAATAACTTAAAAAATGCACTTGAAAAAATAATTTTTGAACTTAATGCCAATGGTAAACATGAATCGGTAAATTTTTTTCAAACTCGTTATGAACAGATAATAATTTTTGGAGACAAAATTCCATTTGAAATAATTGAAAGTCTGTCAACATGCAGAGCTATGGCTCAATACGCAAACTTTTCCCTCAGGGAAGAAAAACTTTTAGATGATGTTGTTAATTACGCACTTGATATTAAAAAAATGATGCCCTGATATTAAGCAAAGAGAAGGATTGATTTTTGCGAGGTTATAATTAAGCAGCGTCTGTTTTTGAAGTGCTCACTCAAACAACAAAAACCAGATGATTTTTAATAAAAGAACACTATTGGCTGGCTTAATATATTAAAATCAAAGCCCGGGTCACGCAACTGAACGGTATTCGCTGGCGCTATGACATCCACGGCCGTACCGTAGAGAAGGATAACGGCCAGATCCGGCACTACCGGTACGATGGCGAACACCGCCTGGGGCAAGCTGTTGCGGGAGAGCGAGACGCAGGGATCAGGATATTCTCAGAACCTGCGGATGCAGGGGCAATACCTGGACCGTGAGACAGGACTGCACGACAATCTGTTCCGGTATTACGACCCGGACTGCGGACGGTTTACGCAGCAGGACCCGATAGGGCTGGCGGGGGGGATAAACCTTTACCAGTATGCGCCGAATGCGCTGGGGTGGGTGGATCCGTGGGGGTTGAGCCGTAAATGTAAGGATCCATCTAAAGAAGCTACGAGATGGCAAGGTCAAGGTGATTACAAAGTATAGATGTCTACAAAAACAGGAAACTGAAAAAAGGCACGATTCTGTATGCATTATATCCAAACGGTGATACTCCTCCATCATATGCAGTGACTTATCCAACCGTTAGGCAAAATAAAGGAAATGCTATAGGCTACCATGAAGCACTTCAGGTTAAAATAGATCCTCATCGTACATTAAGAACGCAAGTTAGAGCTTATTATGTAAGTGAGGATATTGATGTAGCATATGGAAGAGCATTGGCTAATGAGATATATGGTCGAGGGGGGGGGCAATTCTTTATCCCTGAGGAATTTAGAAATCTTTTGATACCGGGGAAGGTCATTAGCATATGATTAATTTTAAAATTAACGTGGTAAATGGTAAGGTTGAGTTAGACAATAAATGTGTTTTAATACAAAGGGAGGAGGAATTTATAACTTCTGATCTTTACAAATATCTTGAATCAGAAAATAAAATGCAGAAATTAATTCCCCATCATTATACAGTTAATACCGTTCTTTGGTCGGGAAAGGAATTCGAGATTATAATACAACCATTATGCTTCAGTAATTTGCCATTTACGGTGCAATTAATTTATAAAGAGGGAGGGTATTATAAGGCAATAAATGATTGGAATAAGGTTTCTAACATTGATATGCTAAATAAAGAAGTCGAATTTTTATATCAATGGGTGTCGGGTGAATATGATCTTGGCAAACCAGATGAAAAAGAAAAACATAGTATAATGTGGCACTTGGAATGGGGTGATATAACTATTTTCTATGATATTAAATCATTTAATTGCGGTATTTATTTAACGTGGAATTAACTATTAAATAAGGTTGTCATATTGTGCTGATAACCCGCTTGAAGGTTCCGCTGATAAGGTCACGCACAACCGCCTGACGCAGCTGAACGGCATTCGCTGGCGTTATGACATCCACGGCCGCACCGTGGAGAAGGATAACGGCCAGACCCGCTGGCACTACCGCTACGACGGCGAACACCGCCTGACGGAAGTCATCAGCCAGCCGCGGGATCGCAACAAACCGCAGACGCAGGTCAGCTTCCGCTACGATCCGCTCGGTCGCCGCATCAGCAAAACGCGCCGCCAGATGCTGGGCGGACAGCCAACCGGTTTGTCTGGGAAGGGTTCCGGCTGCTGCAGGAAGTGCACGGGGATGTGCCGCTGACCTACGTTTACAGCGATCAGGACAGCTACGACCCGCTGGCGCGTATTGACGGCGTTGATGCCCCGGAGATTTTCTGGTTCCACTTCCAGCCGAACGGCACGCCGGAGCGAATTCTGCTCACCATGTTATACCCGTTGAGGTGTGGAAAGAGGAGCAATCATTCTTCAATAATATTGGCATCGGAAAAGACATGAACTCTGCGTTTAATGGTATTAATTTTCCAGGTAGCGCATCAGCGATGAAACAAGATGCAGGGAAAGGTATGGATATCTTCCATAGCAGTAATTATCATAACTATAGTGACATTCTCCGTCGGCGCATTGCTCGTGTTGAGTAACGATATATTTCTGGAAGATTAGATGCTAAAGGGGCGAGGATAGCTATAAGGCGGATCCAGATTGATATGAAGAATAAAATTTGGATGGGTCATGTTCCCACAAAAAAAATCAGGGGAATGAATTAATGTCCTATTATGTGATCATGAATGACTTTGAATCATCACGCATGCCAAGAAATTTACAGGGCATGGTTGATGAAAGATTACAGGTTAATGAAAACTGGGAAATAGAAGGCTCTGCCTTTCCCTTCCCTTATCGAATAACAGACGATGCATGCCCAGACCATATTTATTTGTTGTGCAATAAAAATGTTGGGGCTTTGAAATTTGACTATTATAAAAAAGACTTTGGACACTTGATGGATAAGTCTTTATTTTCGATTTTTGAAAATTATAAGCACAATGTTTTTTTTGGCCGAGATATTACACCAGTTTCGATTGGGAATGGTCAAGTTCTTCGGGATGATTTTAAATATGCATATTTTCCAGGCGGCGATGTTATAGATAAGGATAAATCTATTCTCGAAGAGGATAAGTTCGGAGATACCATACCTTTTAAAATTGAATTCAAGGATGATGCGCTAGAAAATGATATACTTTCGTTGAACGACACATTGTTAGGTGGTTTTATCATTGTTAAACAAGAGGTCAAGGAAGTTATAAACAGTAAAGGATTCCGGGGGTTGAAACTTGTTCCACTGGAAAATGCTTTAGACGTTTTTTGTGAAGATTATTTCTACGAAATACACTCAAATCGTAAAAGAAAGGGCAATAAACTACCTTAATATTGAAGGGTGTCGTGCCATTATTGATTCTTTGTTTTTCTTTTTTAATGGCGCGAAGAAGTTCTTTGGATTATGAGTACATTTTTCAACTATGGATATGGTAATTTTAAGCGTAGCCAATAATGATAACTCTTAAAGAGGAATAATGCATATAAAAAATACTATCCAAGACTTTGTCAAGAAATTCAAAATGAATGATTTAAATATGGGAGAGATAGACTATGCAGACGATGAAAATAAAACTTCTTTTCCTGTAAATTTAAATGGTGAAATTCGATTTTTTTATAGCCATTTGATTTTAAATGACCACCCAACATTTGATGGTGCATTCATTATACAGATTGTTGAGCCCCAAGAGCTTAATAAAATGTTATCAGGCTGGCGAGTTCAAAATGACACGACCTGGCGCGATGAATATATAATCTTTGCTGAACGAAATGGAGATGTTCTTTTTTGTGATACCCAAAATATCACATCTCCTGTTTATGGTAGTATTCAAAAAAGAAATTTCATTATTTCCAATTCGTTAGCCGACTTTTTGGATGCTTTTTGTTCTGCCATTGAGATCGAACAAAGTAAATATGATGGTGATGCTACAGATGATGATTTTAATTTCAGAGAGGACTTTCTGGAAGATATCGATTTAATGCTAAAAAGCAAGCTTAAGGATGTTGAGGCGGAAGGTTTTAAGCAATTCTTTTTTGGCTAGGTTAATAATAAAAACTAACACTTTTAGAACCCTCCTTACTTCTGACAACATTTTTCGCTTAAAACCACTTTTATATAGGCAAGGAGGTCTCTTTTCGATTGATAATGAATAAGCATATGAAAAACGGTTTCGATAAATTTGATGAAAAAGTTACATCTCTTGTAGAAAAAGGAAACGAGTTCCATTTAAATGGGCCTCACCTAGTGAAGTTGCTGATCAGATGTGGAAAATGACAACAAAAACAGATGGTAAGTCGATTATTTTCAAATTGGGTGATGGAATAAAAAAGTACTGGAGTAATATTGTTATGAATACTAAAGGAATAAATACTAGAGACGATTTTATTAAATTTCTTGAGAATTTATCTTCAAATGCCAGAAATGATCTAAGTGAGTGGGAGAGCAAAGACTTACCCTCATATTTTGAATCGATGGCATCTTGGGTTGAAGATATGGATGGATATTATTTAAATCAAAAATTACCTGTTCCAGAAAATGTTAACTGGACATTTATTGCAGATATTTTAATGGCTGCAAGAGTTTATGAATAATATTCAATAATAATTGGCCGGGAAGAGCATCAAATCTTCCCGGCGTTTTATTATTTAACGTGTTAAAAAGTATGATGGCGTCCGAATCGTTCCGATGACCCGATAGGTTTTAATGGCGGTATAAATACTTACGTTTACGCCACTAATCCGTTGAATTGGGTTGATCCATTAGGATTGAAAGCGAAGTGTGCACCGACTCGATAAAATGACCATAACCAGGCGGCATTTGGTAGGCAGTGGCAAGGAAGAGGGATTTATCAAGGCCGTTATTCTTGGTCAAACACAATGCTTAAAGAAGGTGATATTGTTTATGGTGGAGCACCTGGGCAGTCAGGATTTTATTTCGACAAAGCCACTTTAGAAGCTGCTAGTGGTAGTCGACAAAAATTATGGGAAAGTTTACAAGTTCTACCTCATGAAAAATATGGGTTTAGAAGTAAGATTCAGATGTATAGAGTCAAACGAGATGCTATTGCTGGTACGGGACAAGCTTTGTCACCAGATACTGAAATGTTAGGAAGCGGTGGCGGTACCCAATTCTTCCTTTCGAATTATAAAAAAGTTCTGGAACCTATTGGTCTTCCATTTGATATTGGGATGTGAAAATGAATTTTGACGCAGAAACTGGTGTTCTTAAATTTAATAAAAGGGTTCTATTAGGACCAAGAGTTACTAAGACAGAGTTGTTTAATAATACAAATGTAAGGTGGGAGGGGTGGCCTGAAAAAAAAGACAATAAAACAGTCTCATACAGAACTATCCTTAAAGGTGACCATGAGTTCGGAGATATATATCTAATAATTGACTTCTTGGTTCCCAATGATCCTAACTCAATAATTCGTAGTTGGCGCTTCGCCCCAGAAAAATTATTGATGGGAAAACAGAATAGACCCGAAGGGAAAGTCACCCGATGTTTAAGGGAATGGTTCAAAACTAAATCTACTATTGTTCTTCCTGTATCAAGGGAGTGGGGACATGTTGATGCTGCTTATGACCCTCATAACCTAACAGGAACAATTCTCTGCCACTATTGCTTAGACCCTCATGAATTGTAAGTGGAGAACTGGTAAAATATATGATTCAATTGAAGTTACTTATATGACTATATCATAGTGTTTCCAATATAAATTGGACAGTTGCCATCCTAAACGAGAAAATAAAAAGGTATAAGCCATTTTGTTGACATAGATGTTACTGGCCTGGATGTAATTGAACCCCGGAAAAATACATTCTTTATCTTAAACACAAAAGATCTTGATGTCTCCGAAAGAATTGTTAAAAGTGCGAGGAGTTGTGGTTGATGTGAAAAAATACTATAAAGGTAACGTTGATTTTATTGCAGGTGAAGGAATTATTCTCAATGAATTCATAGGGGAGGTGGCCACACGACAAATAAATATTATAGATGGCGATTGTTATGCATCTTCCTCTTTGCTAGATAAAAACGAGAAAGTTGGTTTTCTGCTGTATGATGGTAAAAAAAGCGATCTGGACTTAAGTGATACTGAAGAAATTTCGAATGAGGAATTTGAAACTTTCTGGAAAACATCAACGAGTTCATTGCAAGAAAAAAAACAAATAAAGCTCTTGTCTGGAAATGCTGTGGAACCTTTGAAAAAATCCATAGTTATTGCTCACATTGTGAATAATAAAGGGAAATGGGGTAAAGGCTTTGTTCTGTCTCTTTCAAATAAATATCCTTCTGCAAAGGAATACTATCTCAATAGCTTCAATGGAAATAACACCCCAGAATTAGGTACGGTTGATTTTGTCTTGGTTGATGCTAAAGAACAGATATTTATTGCTAATATGTATGCACAAGATGGTATTAAGAAAAATGTCAATGACAAAAATCAATACGTATGTTATGCATCCCTGGAAGTTTGTCTTGAAAAGTTATCTGACTTTGCTTTAGTAAATCGCCTTTCAGTACAAATGCCAAGAATAGGCGCTGGCCTCGGTGGAGGTGATTGGGATGTTATAGAGTCATTGATACTTAAAAAGATTTGCTATAAGATGATCGATTGCAATGTAATAATTTTATAATATAAAAAGATAATTTAATAATGCATTTTATTGAATTCGATTGTTGCTTAGAAAAGGATTTTTAATTAAAAGGACAGGCGCTTGAGTATGAAAATATCTATAACAAATACTATTGAAAAAGGAAACGAGTTACACGACAGCCAAAAATACGCCGAGGCTTTAGAACAATACCAAAAGGCCTGGCAAGCTCTTCCTGAACCAAAGTCCGAATCAGAATTTGCCAACTGGATCTCTGCATGCATGTACAGCGCATATTTTGATCTTGCGGATTACGTTGAGGCAAAGAAATGGGGAGAGACGGCTTTACGGACACGTGGATCGGATATAGACACTGCACCGTTAATCGACTTGGGTATGGTCTGTTACGAGTTGAATCAATTCAATGAAGCGTATAAATATTTTAACGATGCTTATAACTACGGCAAAGAGCGTGCTTTTCAGGATAGACCTAAAAAATATCTTGAGTTCTATCTGCGTAAGAAGGCGTAAGAACAGTAATTTATACCATTCAAAACAAATCAAACGTTAAACAAGAAGTTCATTACGTCGCCATCTTTAACGATGTAATCTTTATCGATGGGACAACTTTACCGGCAATGCCCAGCGCCCGTCGCCGCGCCGCTGGTCCCGCCGCCTGGAGTACGATTATCGCAATAACCTGGTGCGGGAAGAACGGGACGATAACCCGTTTAACTGGAACCGCTGGCAGTACGACAGCGCCGGGGCCTGCTCGCTCAGGACGGCTCGCTGCCCGGTCAGGAGCAGTGGCACTGGGATGCGGCTGGTAACCCGTTAGAGGGCGCTGGAAAGAAGACTGCCCATAACCGGGTCACGCAACTGAACGGTATTCAGTGGCGTTATGACATCCACGGCCGTACCGTAGAGAAGGATAACGGCCAGATCCGCTAGCACTACCGGTACGACGGCGAACACCGCCTGGGGCAAGCTGCTGCGGGAGAGCGAGACGCAGGGATCAGGATATTCCCAGAACGAGCGGATGCAGGGGCAACACCTGCATTGTGAGAGAGTTGCACGACAATCTGTTCAGGTATTACGACCCGGACTGCGGACGGTTTACGCATCAGGACCCGATAGGGCTGGCGGGGGGATAAATCTTTACCAGTATGCGCCGAATGCGCTGGGGGGATCCTATAGGTTTAACCGCTTGCAAAAATGGAAGCCCTAAACGGTCAGTGAGAAACATGTCATTTGCTGACTGGATTAAAAGAAAGGCAAAAGGTGGGAATAATACCCATGTGTATTTAGGATTTAGAATCACTGAAGAAGGCTAAATCGCGGTCATGCACGGAGCATAGAATAAGCAGTTATTCACAATAATTCCCATTTTGAAAATTCTATCAATAGCATAAGTCCTACAAGAAAGTTATACTCGGATGCTGTTTTGTGGGGTGGAAACTGGCTTAAAAACAATGGGTTTAATGTAAAATGGCCGACAGACTTACAGTAGTGTCAGGAAATGAAAAGCAAAAAAAGTGGCCAAAAGAAGGCGATGTTTTTTACTTCCAGTTAAATGATGATCGATTAGGCTATGGTATGGTCGCCCTGGGTAAAATAGATGTCGGCCCATTCAAAAATACTATAGTTATATATATATATGACTATTTTACTTCTTCGCTTCAAGAAGATGCTGTATTGGCAAAAGATAATTTTCTATTGCCACCAATTATTACTGATAATTCATGTTGGAAAAACGGTTCTTTCGTAACGTTTAAAACTATCGAAACGAGCGAAGTGGATATTTTACCACAGCATTATTTTAAAAATCCTGTCAGAAATAAAATATATGATCAGCATGGAGTGCCAATTGAATCGCCGACTGAGAATATACCAGTCGGTGAAGAGTCGATTCAATTCTATAAAAGCATTATAAAATCTATAGAAAGCTTTGTTAACTAATAGGCTAGACCGGGGAGGTATTTCCGGCCTTTGCTTACGCAATGAGAAAAATCATAAGCATACAAACAGATACTACCACTTTAGTTATTTATGATTTGATATCATTAAAGCATAGAATAAATGGAGACGTAGATTGGTGGAGTCTTCCAGAAGATGAAGTAGAAGAGGTAAATAAAGGGAATGTATTATTTCTCAATCTTGGGGATGATGGCGCCTATAAAGTCAATATTAAAAAAACTTACCTAAAAACATGTTTAGAATGAGTGACGGAAAACACTTCCAGAAAGCGAACAGACAATTATATTATAAAATGAATAATGACCCATCATATAGAGCTTCCCTTGAGGAAAAATTCCCGGGCATATTTGAAAAGGTTTCACCAGGTAAGCGTGGCGCGCTCCTAAGAACAGCTCCAACAGGTTCTGGTTGGGAAACAACTAGGCATCATCATGAGCGAGTTGGTGGGTTGTTACAATTGGTTGATTGGCCAGATCATAACTCAAGGCATCTGGATTATGACCCGAAAGGATATGGTGGAAGAAAAACTTGGGGGGGCTCGATGCAGATAATTGTGAGGGTATAATGAATACATATACATCTATAGATGAATTAATAGCAAGTCTTTCTCAGTTAGAGCCTGGTGAATGGATTTATACTAATATAAACACATGGGAAGCACGGCCTGAAGATACTCACTTCTTTTATATTTCTTGGGATTATATACAAAGTTTGGAGGATGACGAAATATACCTTGATGAAGAGGGTCTGGAAATGCCCTTAGCAGTAGAAACTTTTTCTTTGAAAGGATGGATGTTAGTCAGTTCTTTGAACTATATGGTGAAGAATAAAAATAGTGGAGGTCATGGGAATAAATGGTTTATCGATGAGGTGAATTATTATAGGGAAAATGACACATATAGAACATGATTTTAATAATGATGAGCAGTTCGCTTAATTAAGCAACCAATTCGAAATGCCTTGACAAAAGCCCACGCTCTGTCGTTTCTGGAATGCGGGGCGGAAAAGCTCCAATAGTGCATGATACACAGTGGAGCGGGAAAAATAGATCTTATGTCCTACACCAGAGAACCCCTATCCAACATGGAGGCGGTATTTATGATGATTGATAATCAAGTAATCGTTACAACAAAATATCACCTTGACATTCTAGATCGTGCTTATCATTTTTGAGGTATAATATGCAAAGACAAGTGCTTATCGAACTAATAAGGAAAATCCAACACAGCGAAGGGACAGAAGAAGAAGCTGATAATGACATCGACCTCCTTTGTAGAAGTGTCGCAGATCCTCAGGCAGCTAATTATATTTATTATGAAGAACTTAGCGCAGAAGAAATTGCGGATAAAATTATAAGTTATAAACCACTTCAATTATAAGTAGTATTCGGGGGGCGCAATGAGTCCCCCATATTGAAAAAAACCATCCCAAAGCTTGGTTTTTTTTCATTCAAAACAAATCAAACGTTAAACAAGAAGTTCATTACGTCGCCATCTTTAACGATGTAATCTTTATCGATGGGACAACTTTACCGGCAATGCCCAGCGCCCGTCGCCGCGCCGCTGGTCCCGCCGCCTGGAGTACGATTATCGCAATAACCTGGTGCGGGAAGAACGGGACGATAACCCGTTTAACTGGAACCGCTGGCAGTACGACAGCGCCGGGGCCTGCTCGCTCAGGACGGCTCGCTGCCCGGTCAGGAGCAGTGGCGCTGGGATGCGGCTGGTAATCCGTTAGAGGGCGCTGGAAAGAAGATTGCCCATAACCGGGTCACGCAACTGAACGGTATTCAGTGGCGTTATGACATCCACGGCCGTACCGTAGAGAAGGATAACGGCCAGATCCGCTGGCACTACCGGTACGACGGCGAACACCGCCTGACGGAGGTTATCAGCCAGCCGCGGGATCGCAACAGGCCGCAGATGCAGGTCAGCTTCCGCTACGACCCGCTCGGACCACGCATCAGCAAAATGCGACGCCAAATGCAAGGCGGACAGCTAACCGGCAAGCCGGTTTGTCTGGGAAGGGTTCCGTCTGCTGCAGGAGCTGCACGGAGACGTGCCTCTGACCTATGTCTACAGCGACCAGGACAGCTACGACCCGCTGGCGCGAATTGACGGCGTGGAAGCGCCGGGGATCTTCTGGTTCCACTGCCAGTCCAACGGCACGCCAGAGCGGATGACGGATATCGAAGGGCAGGTGCGCTGGGAAGGGGTGAACAGCGCCTGGGGCAAGCTGTTGCGGGAAAGCGAGACGCAGGGATCAGGATATTCCCAGAACCTGCGGATGCAGGGTCAACACCTGCATTGTGAGATGGTTGCACGACAATCTGTTCCGGTATTACGACCCGGACTGCGGACGGTTTACGCAGAAGGACCCGATAGGGCTGGCGGGGGAGATAAATCTTTACCTGTATGGTGCAAATAGTCTTACGCGAATAGACCTTCTGGGATTAAAACAAGAGGAAGTTATACGCTATACGAGTAAAGATGAAGCGATTGCATCAGCTTCTGAGCGTGGTGGTAAAGGTGGATTGGTCCCAAATAATCGAGGTGATAAAGCCATATGGGTTAATCATGATAGCCGACCAGGATTTAACCCTGGATAAAAATATCCTTCCTCGTTTTAATGATAAAATCACTTCATTCCAGATTGAAAAGAAAGATGCTAAAGGTAATTGGAAGAAATGTGGTAAGAGGATTACGTAATGATTTTTGAAATGTTTATACATAAAATTGAACACTTCACTAATGCGAGAGCAGAGATTGAAAGTTTTGGAAAATATATCTATGTTCAGGATGAACCGGACCTATTCCCCGTTTGTTTTAAAAAAGAAAATGGGAAGCATGTAGAGTTGAGTCGTTGGCAAACTTGCTTTCCTAAAGTTATGTTTCAGCGTGCGTTAAACAAGTTAGGCCTAAGTGAAGATGGTAAGTATGCATTTGAAGTTTTCCTTTCTCGATTAGGTTATCTTTTTCAAATAGATAACCGACAGCGTATAGATAAAGATATCTTTATCTTGTTTTATATCTATCAACTGTTTTCTTTAAAAGATAACGAAGAAGATTACGCTATAAAAGCAAAAAGCTTTTTTTTAAGATTTTTGTGTTTTGAAATGGGCATGGATGATGACTCTTATAATTTGCTATGCATTACTAAAGATGGGATTTGTATAAATACTTCTCAGCATGATAATGTCTCAATATTGTCTTTGCTTGAGCAATTTTATGTACAATTTGAAAAAAAGAAAAACTTTGAAGATATTAAGTCTATAAAACATTATCAATTATCAGTGCTGAATTTTTTGTTTGTTGCGAACAACGATAGAAGTTCCCTGTCTTTTAATGATAAAAACTGCTACCTTTGCGATCCTGATAGTTTTATTAATACTTATGAGAAATCTAAAAAAACAATTTATAGAGCCTTGGAACATTGTTTTGACAAGTATCAATCCACGAAGAATTTACTAATATCAAATTTCATTCTAATGAATTATTCGTATTATATTGTTAGAAATAATTTGGCTGATCTCAAAACTTTAAGAAGACATGTTTCTTCAGATATGTTTAGACAAATAATTTCCTCAATAGTGTACAGAGTTTTTTTTGTGAATGAAGACGAGATATTTAAGGTGGTTGGCAATGAATATGACATCAGCCTTAAAAAAATGAAGGTCGAATGCTTTTTAATTTAATATATTCGATTTAAGGCATTAATGTTAGATCACTGTCGGGGGCATTAGGTTTTGAATGTTCAAACCGCTGTAGAGCCCTCGATTGTTGAAGGCCAAACCATGGCAGGACAATAGATTTACGGTTTGCTCGTTGTAAGTTGAAAACTTGGTATCTCTCATACCGTGCCTTGGCGGATGCCTCTATTAATCGTGCGGATTATTTTCTTAACCAGAGGATTCTTTATTGGAAAAAATAATTTGTTATTTCCGCCAAGTATTACGGATAATTCATGTGGGAAAAGGGTCATTTTGTAACTTTTAAAAATATCTACATGAGCGAGGCAAATGTATTCTCCTTTAAAGTCCCTAAGCGGATGGCGGATTTAAAAGAAGAAAGTGCAATACCTCAGGTTGGTTATCGTACTAATCCGTTACATCAAGAGGGATTAATTCCTAAGCGTGTGGATCCGACAACGCCAGTTAGATCGTATGAATTACCATCAATATGGGCAGAATGGCTTGACGAAGTAGCGATTCCAGTCTCGGGGAGTGTAAAATAGGTTATTATATGAATATTAATAAAGATGAAGAACTCCTTGTGATAATAAAGAACGAAGGAAGATTTTATTGGTTCGTGGCCTTTAAAGAAATGTGGGTTTTAGACAGAGCAAAATGGGTAGAAGATTTTGTGAGAAGTGGGATGGAAATAAACCTACAGGATATTCATAAGGAAAGATATAACATACCAGTTGTAAATGAAGAAAACGCAAAGATATTCATTGATGGTTTAATTAAAGATGCTTATTTATATAATAAGGATGATATAGCTGAGGAGTTTTATAATAGGCTTTCGCAAAAAACCACCTGGTGGGATATATATGATCTAATGCCAGATTTGTTTATAGACTTTGATAATAAAAGACTATATTCCCAATATGTCGAAAGTATGCATTATCACAAATATGTTCCTGATGATTGGCAAGGTGAACTTGTAGATTTCTGCAGTGATGGATCGTTACCTCAAGATGAAATGTTATGGATAAAAAATGAGACAGATCATAGGAGCATTGTAATCACTAAAGGGTAAAAATATATTTCCAACATACCATTTTTTTTGAGTGTGCAATGGTAGATGCATCATGTTAATCTTTAACCATTGCGCTGAATTGTGAAGGAGATGGAATTTACTATAATTTAATTCTTTTTCCGAATGGATGGGTGTAAATGATTGATTTTAATGCTGATATTTTATCAGGGAGAGCGCTAGGTAACGTGTTTTTGGGTGAAAATATAAGTAAATATATGAATGAGTTATATACCGGGTTTAAGGTAAATTACTTTGATTATTTTTTGCCTGATGATGAGAAAAGGCTTGCATATATTGTAGATGACACTATCACAATCGCTACCCTTGAAGATGGAACGATCATTTCGATTGGTTGTAATGTAAGCTATAAGGGGAGGTATAATAACATATTACAACCAGGTCAAACGATGAGGCAAATAATCGACTTGACTAATAAACAACGCATTTTTAATGGTTTCATTATTATAAATGACGACTTTGGTTTTTCATTTGAGTTGCCAGCGCCTTATGATGAAATCGCAGATAGCATTGCACATGTTCCACTGGATCTCGTTCTTAATGAAATCCGTGTAGCTGATTACTCTGACTGGAATCCTCAAAAAATATAACGCTGAAATGTGAGTTGGGATTGATACTACAGATTATAACTTGACATAATAGTGTTTTTAATTATTTCATAAAAGATTAAGTATTGAAAATTATGCATGCAATAATACATTTCCAAACAAATACAGCAACAATTGTGATTTATGATTTAATGTCACTAAAACATAGACTTAACGATGATGTAGATTGGTGGAGCCTTCCAGAAGATGAAGTTGAAGAAATAAATAAAGGTAATGTGTTATTTCTCAATCTTGGAGATGATGGAACCTATAAAGTCCATATTAAAAGAGATGTTGATGAATGTACCGGGTCGCTATTTTTAAACGTACCTTCTGGAAAGGTTTTCATTGGGGCGGGAGAAGATGTCACTGGCGGAGATCTTGAGCCTGACGACTCAGATGCCATTTCAGGTGAGTTTATTACTTTAGAACCTGGTAGTTACGAAGTTAAATATAAAAAGCAAGATTCAAATATTCTAATTTCCTTTGCAAAAGCAACGATTACTGAAAACTCATTAGAAGAGGGAGTTTATCTTTGAATGAAAAAATAGAATAATACAAGTAGTTCATCACATAGTCATTTTTAACAATTTTCTTTTTCCTTCTGCACGCACCTTGCTTGCTTTTTTGCACTTTGCTTACTCTTAACCTCCATAATCGGTCATTATACTCGTGACGAATAACCCCAACCTCAGGATAGCCCCCGTAGTTGCTGACCACCCGCAGCGAGTACGACCTCCTCGGGCTTCTGCATCGCCGGGATGTTTTACCCGCCAACGAGCCGCCAGGTGCTGGGCGGACAGCCCGCCGGTAAGCTGGTGACCACCTGGTTTGTCCGGGAAGGGTTCAGCCTGCTGAAGGAACTGCATGGAGACGTGACGCTGACCTACGTCTACACTGATTTGAGAGATATAGTTTTGCGAGGTAACACAGGACTTGATGCTCATCAAGCGGGGCAAAAAGCTACTATGAAAGATCTTGTAGAAGGTTATGACCCTAAAACTGGCCCGTCAATTTTAGTACCTTAAGAAAGCCATACTATATCAAAAGAAGGTGTCGGTATTGTTTCACGAAGAAAATTAATCCTTCAACTGGCTAACCATTTGCTAATGCGAGGGAACTGCTTGCTAGAGACATCTTAGAATTAAGGCGAGTTTATCAAGACATTGCAAACAGCGTTCTTCAGGAATTAATCGCAAAAAATAAAGCAATGTATCCTGAAATGAGAAAATCAAAACCTAAAGGTAAAAGTAATTGTAGGAGATAATGTGAATAAAGATGAGTTAGTTGTGAGATCATTACTTGCCGAGCTTTTAGGCGATACGCTAAATTATTATATTGATAATCTATCTGATTTATCCAAGTCAAATGGTGATGATGATCCTTATTCGCGGGCAAGAAGTGTAATTCATAAACTATCCCCAGAAGAACAGGAGAAAATTTTCAATTTCCTTAGGTTGGTCATTGTAGATACAACTTCTACTGTTCTCGGAACAATCGATGGTTCACGTTTCCCTCCAAATATTGATGGGGATTTTAAACTTGAATATGACGGCGATGAAATACAAGGCTCCTTACAAGATGAATTAATTTCAAGATCTGAAGAGCTTGGTGTTTATAAATAAAGATTCTATCAATCTTTAACCATTGCGCTGAATATATAGAACATTGATAAGAAAAATTGGTTTTTTTATTCCATTTTTTATTATGCAATTAATGGCTGGTTAGTTTCAGGAAAGAAACAATAATTGCCCTTATTAATAATTACAACTAATTCCTCAATAAATGCGAACCTAATGGAGATAATATTTATCTCAATATAGGATTTATTCATTTATAGGTAAGCCGATATGGAAAAGCAAGATTTAATTGATCAGTTAAATGAAGTTGAAAAGATTATACACATGTCTTTACCTTCTGAATATAAGCGCTTTATGATTGAGAACGTCAAAGATAGCTACTCTTATGAAATTCAACGAGCAAATGGTGGCCAGCTTTATGTTTTCAATTGTTTTGACTTGCTTGAAAGAAATAATACATACACAATTCAATCGGTGGAGCCTGACGTTTTATTGATTGGTCAAGATGGTGATTTGGGATACTTTTTGAATTTGCGTAAAGGTACTGATGAGATTTATTCTTTAGATCTTGGAGCGTTAGGAAGTCTGGACATGGATAAAGAAAGTAATAGCATATTTAGGCTATAATGTTTGATTTATTAATCATCTAGTTCAGAACATTGAAAAATCCTCGTCAAATCGTGAATTTTTTTCAAAACAAATCAAATAGTAAAAAGTAGTTTATCAAATCGCAATTTTTAATGATATAATCTTCCCCTTCCACACCCGCGATCCACCGCTGGTCTCTCTGCCTGGATTACGATTGCCGCAATAACCTGGTGTGGGAAGAGCGGGACGATAACCCTTCACGATGAAAAGAATATTATCTATGGAGGACGTGGGGAAGCTCCAGCTCGTTTGAATAGCCATGCGAATACACCGGGTAAATCACATTTGCAACAGTTGATTATGTTTGATAATAATTTGACCAAAGCGGAAATTAAATTCTTGGTACAAAGGATTATGGTTCTTAATGGTGGAGCTAAGTCAGTGATCTCCTTAAAAAATCTCATAAATAAAATCAGATCATTTAGTCCTTATAACCTAAATGCTAGCACATAGGATATTGCGGGTCATAACAGTGATTGGGGTGGAAAAGTATTGAAAGATGCGTTATCAATTCTGAAAGGTAATAGCTTATGAAAGTAAAATACAAAGAGGGTGACATCTTTGTCATTCCGATGAGTAATGGGAAATTTGCGATTTGCCAGATTGTATTTGCTCCAAAAGAAAAGTTTAAGCAAGCAATAGGTTTCTGCATTTTATCAATACAGAATACGGAGGAGCTTGAAGATAACAGTTCACTGAGACCTTTATCTTTTGAAAAGTTTGGCAAAGAGATGAAGGTTGTTTTCACTGGCAATCAGAATATTAGCAAAGGCATTTGGAAAATTATTGGCCACGCTAATCTTACTGAAGAAAAAAAAGAATTAAAAATATTTAATTATGCTGGCGGCTTATATGATGGGGAGGACGAAATCAGGCGTTTATCTGTTGCTGAATATCCAAATTACACAACAATGGGGGTTTCAGGCTTTGAGCTTGTCGACAATGTTCTGATAAATATTTGATCATCAGGGGAGGCGGGCTTCCTAAGCTAATTTTCATACAGCAACAGCTCATAAACACCTTAAATAAATTCGCGATTTTTTTGATCATCTGGCCAAATAATATATGAATCATTTCAGTAACTGTGAAAAAAAGATTGGACGTGCAGATATTGCTAAAAATGAAGAAGAATTATCTATTATTCTTCCTGATGATTTCATTTCACATTATCTGCAATTTAATGGTGGCACTCCTGAGAAAAGTTGGTGGGCCGATGATGAAGATTTTGAACCAGTAGAGGTGGCTGGGTTTAAACCGTTTATTTATAATAGTCAGACAAATGATGACCCTGGATCTTTAATTGATGGTTGCTATGTCAGCATGTTGGATAGGCAAGTGATCCCAAAAAACCTTTTTCCCTTCGCAAATGATTGGGGAGGGAATTTCTTCTGTCTGGATTTAGATAATTACTCAATTGTATACTTTGCTACAGATTCTTTTGATGAGTATTTGACTATGCAAGAGAATCATATAAAACTTCAAAGATATCTGACAAATTCATTTTCCATCTTTGTTAATGGATTGGTAACAGAAGAAGATCTTTCATAAGAAGCCATTGAATGTTAGCAATATATTCACTACAATTAATAAGGGTAAATGTAAATTGAATAAGATGCCAGATAATTCAATTGTTGTTATTGATGTGGCTGGGACTAGTATAAAAATACGTGTTTTGGGAAGTGGTTTAATTAAAAAAATGCAGGCGATAGGTTTTTCATTAAAAGATGAGTTTATGGTTATACCTGTAATTGACGAACAGAATAAACAACGAATAATAAGACTGTTAGTTGACGAAGGTGCTCTTTTTTTATTTGGACATGGTTGGTATCCATCTGAAGTAATAGAGTATTATAAAGAACAAAACATCAAATTTGGTAAATATAAAATTATTTACTGGAGTAATAGAAATACATACCATATAGAGGAGAGATAATCCCTCATAAAATAAATTCTGAAGAGCACTAATCAACCATTCAGATAATCTTCAAAGTACAGGAAGAAAAAATACTTTTGTTTTACCGGCTGAAGGCGTTTTTTTACTTAAAATTGAAAAAGTCAAAGGAAGTAAATGTTGTCTGTAGCTTTACAGTTCATACCCTGAATACGACCAGGGTCGTGTTCAACAGCTGCATGCTGAAAATAGAGTTATTAATTACGACAAGATTGATATTTTCTCAGAGGAACTATGATAAATTTGCAATCTTATAATGAAGCATTGGATTTTCTGGAATTATTTTTTCAAAAATATATTCTTGATTATAATTGCCTCCAGGATATGCAATCTATTTTAGAGGGTTGTCGAAAAGAAAAAACGGTTTCTATTCAATCTATAGACTCATGCTTTATGGTATATAGACGAAAGACTCAAGATTATAGAGTCATTGCTCATGAGGAACAGGAGATATGGAGGCAGTTGTTCAATATATGGCAATAAATTTTTATAATCAAAACTGGCAAGAGATGACGGATATCAAAGAGCAGTAATTGTGGTGCATGTTGTAATATTGGTAACATTTTTATCAGAGCAGTCAGGTGTAACGAGAATAAAAATCGAGGTAAGGTAATGAACAATAAAAACATACAAATAGTTAATCTACTGATTTCGCATAGTCAAATATTGTTACGATCCCGAGACTATGATGAGAAACTGAGTCAGTGGGGGAAAGGAAATATTTCACAAGGTGCTGTACTTCATAAGGATTATGTCATATTTGATCCATTGCCAGATGATGCATTTGGCGCAAACGTGAATATTAAAGTAGAACAATCTTTCAATTTAGATGATAATTCTCAGCGCTGCATCGTTGTGCCATTTTTTGTTACGGAACAACATAAATTACAAGTCGCTTCAGCAACTGAAAAATTTGATTTAAGCTTAGGATTAAATGATAAAACTTATTCACTGTTTTATGAAGTTTGTGAAGGAGATGAAATTTATTATAATTTCACGCTCGTACCGACAAAAGAAACTGTTGCAGCTAAGTTTTTGCTAGACGATCCCTGGGGTGGAATAAAAAATCATCCTCTTAAAGAAGGTGTTTTTTAAATTTAAAGCTAACCAAAGAAGATTAATTTATAAAGAATCAGACGTAAAGAAGGCGATCATTATGTCGCCATCTTTAACGATGCAATTTTTCCCTTCCGCACGCAGGGCTGTTGAGCGCATGCGATGAATTCTACCGTCTCGATCGCTCATTGCCGCGTATTGACGGCGATGATGCACCGGCAGGGTTGCACGACAATCAGTTCCGGTATTTTTTGAACTGGCCGATTACTCTGAGGTACAGAAATGAAGAGAGATGACAGCGCGGTCGCGTGGATCAGATATAGACACTGCACTTTCAATAGACTCCTTTACAAGGTGACTCGTGGTCGTGGGAGTCTTCTTTTGACGCATGAAGGAACATGAAATCATTCTGAAAGGACTTCTAAGAGGCTACGTTGAGGCGAATTTACCATGATAAATGATGATGACCTTATTGAGTATGCGCGAGAAAAAATTCCGGATGAATATAATTCTTCTCTAAATAAAAAGAATAATCTTCAATGTGCATCATTTATAAACAATACTCAAGATGAGTTGCGAATAATGAAAGCGCATAAAAATAATACAAAACTTACAGGGTTGAAGGTAGAAGGTCTTGATGAATTAATTATTGCTCTTGAAAACTATGATGAAGAAACTGTCTTAGTAATTAATATCCTAACTAAGTCATTTTCCTTTAAAATTTATTCAGATAAAAACAATGCTCTACTGGGTGTTATAATCCTAAAATTAAAAAAGAAAACCAACGATGAAATTCGATTTGGGCGAGATGTTCTTGGCATTACGACTCCTCCTCCTGACATAGAAAATGATTAGTTTTTATTGCTTAAACAGGTGTACAAACCAACCAGAATCTCCATGCGTAGCGTTCCAGTATCAATTAACGCTTGCATACATGACTCCTTTGTTAAATGGAAACACTGTTTTAGGCGCAACCAAAAGTTGGATGTACTAAAATAAATCGAAATAAGAGCTCAGAGAAGCCTGTCATGAATTACGATTCATATAACGAAGTACTCGATTACCTCATTGTTTTTTTCAACGAAAGAGTGAATTCATCAATTTATTTAGAAAAAATAATGACTTTGATTGAAGGATCTCGCTCTGAAAAAACGGTGATGATAAGAGCTATTTATGAAACATACATGCAGTATGTAAAACAAAATAAAGATGGCATAAAAGTTATCGCTGGGGAAAAAGAAATGTGGATTGACTTATTGCACCATTGGCAATAAGACTTTATTGCTATGTGGATATTATTGTAAATGTTATAACAAATGTGATTTTACACGGAAAATTATCGTCATATAGTTGTTATCATGTTAAGTCGACTATATCATTAAGATCTTGTTAGACAGTCAAAAGTAAAGCAGGGGAACATGATTGAATTCAATTTAAATCCGATTACCGGTGATCTGACATTTGATGATCTTCCTTTGGGAATTGATACTGAAGAAGGATTTTGTAAGAGTGGATTATACCACGAATTAAACAAGCGAAAAGCTGTAAATAAAACCATGCCGAATCACTACCTTGTTGACTCAGTAGCGTTTTTCGACAAAGAATTTCAAGTTACTATACGCCCGTTGTGCTATGGTTTTCCTTTTATGCTTCATCTTGTTGATAAAAACAGTCAGTATTATAACGCATTAAATGACTGGAATGCGCGAGCTAATATTCACATGCTAAATGAATCAGTGAAAAGCTTATCTGATTGGCTAAAAGAATCACTCAATCTGGACACGCCTGATACCACGGAAACAGACATGATTAGGTGGCGCTTTGAATGGGGGCGGGTTTCTGTCTCATATGAGATAAAATCATTTAATCACGGGATATATTTAACCTGGAATATAATGTAGTCACTTCCAGACAAGGTGGTTTAGATATGTTAGAAATGAATTTTGATGTTAATAGTGGCTTTGTGGCTATTAACAATTACCCCCTCGAGTTAAAGGATGTTGAGACTTTTAAAAACTCCGAATTTTACATGTTATTCTCTCCGTTGAATACAATAGGCTCTTATTATTTCTCTATTGATAATATCGATTGGAAAGATCAAACTTTCATATTAGAACTGAGGCCTTCTGTGTTTTCTTTTTCTCCTTGCATATTCCTTACCAGTAAGAATGGGAATTTTTATAAAACTTTATGGGATTGGGATAAAAGAGCCAATTTGCGTAATTTATCTGAAGAAGAACAGCGCTTGACAGCATGGGTTGATAGTGAAATAACCTCACGCCCTAAACTTAAAATTAGTACGCCTCCATACGGAACTCAGTGGCATCATGAGTGGGGAAGCATTATTGTACAGTCTAATGAGAAAAGCTTCGACTGTGGAATTTATATCGAATGGAATGTTTGACTGAATGACATTATTGATTAATAAAATTAAAAGGTTATAGAAAATGAGAATAACTAATCGACTGAAAAAGAAGGTACTAGTCCTGGATGGCATAGATAATGACTTTTTAGATTCTGGCGCAGAAATAGCATGCCCTGAATGCGAGGGAGTAATAATCTATTCTATCGTAAACTCATATGAATTTGACTCGCTCTCTGAAGAGGTGAAAGACTTTTTTGTTAAGAAAATGAGAGGTGTGAAGTTTGTTAGTGAACATAAGAAGTATATCTACGATGAAAGCCAATTATATGTTTCGAAAAACACTTGTTCAAAGTGTGTAAAGGAATTTTCTACTGTATTAACGTATAAAGAAGTGCAGCCAGCACGATACCGGGTATATCTTGTGGGGCTTTTTGAAGGTGATTTGAAACAGATCAAACTTTAAAAGTTGAGGTTTACCGATGATTGAAAATCTCATTTGTATTAAAGAAAATGACCTGCTTCAGTGGGCGTGTGCTGAACGTAACATACGGGTTAGGATGCCATTTTTAGACTCTGCAATGGTCGACTCAACACGCCAGTTAGTCTTTGCGTTAAGCGAACCAAAGCCATTACCAACTATTTTGACCATCTTCAGTGCTCAGGGCGAAAAACTATTTTGGTCTGCACCTCCTGAAGGCGCTATTTTCTATTACTTAACTTTCAACCAGTCAAAGGAAGTAATTGTGGCCTGTAGCTATGTGGTAAAGCAAAACGGCTGGCATGACTGGTTCTATTCGTGGAATAGGAAGAATAACGCGTTGTCTCGATCGGGCCCTGCATATTAAGATCAAATGTGCCCAAAATGATAACGATACCCGATGGCAACAGAGGAACTGCATAAGCAATTCCAACAAACGGCTAAAAACACAGCTGAGAGGCAAAGGATGAGCACGGTTTATATTGTCATTTTAACCTATATCAAACCACTCGAAGAGATTGACGCAGCAATACCTGCGCATGTCGAGTGGCTAAAAAAAGGGTATGCAGAGGGAATTTTCCTCGCATCCGGAAAACGGGTGCCGAGAATCGGTGGGGTCATTCTCGCGAAATGTGAGAGTCTTGCCTCTCTTGAAGAGCGATTACGCGAGGATCCTTTTTCAGAGGTTAAAGCTCGCGACGGCTGAAATCATTCCTTTTGAACCCAGCATGAAAACAGAACTCTTAGACAATGTCTTTTGACCCCGCAATAAAAAAACCACGCCAGGGCGTGGTTTTTTTTCATTCAAGACGACTCAGACGTTGAACAGGAAGTTCATCACATCGCCATCTTTAACGATGTATTCTTTCCCTTCCGCACGCATCTTGCCGGCTTCCTTCGCGCCTTGCTCACCCTTGTAGGTGATGAAATCTTCAAACGCGATGGTCTGCGCACGAATAAAGCCTTTCTCGAAGTCGGTGTGGATTTTACCCGCAGCCTGAGGCGCAGTTGCACCCACTGGAATGGTCCAGGCACGCACTTCTTTCACGCCAGCGGTGAAGTAGGTCTGCAGGTTGAGCAGGGCATAACCAGCACGGATAACGCGATTCAGCCCGGGCTCTTCCAGGCCCAGTTCTGCCATAAACTCATCACGCTCTTCGTCATCCAGTTCGGCGATATCGGCTTCTACTGCGGCACAAACCGGAACCACGACAGAACCTTCTTTCTCGGCGATAGCACGCACCTGATCGAGGTACGGGTTATTTTCAAAACCGTCTTCGTTCACGTTGGCAATGTACATGGTTGGCTTCAGCGTCAGGAAGCTCAGGTAGCGGATGAGCTCTTTCTCGTCTTTGCTCAGATCCAGAGAACGCAGCATGCCCGCGTTTTCCAGCTGTGGCAGACATTTTTCCAGCACCGCCAACTCGGCTTTGGCATCTTTATCGCCACCTTTGGCTTTCTTGGAGATACGGTGGATCGCACGCTCGCAGGTATCAAGATCCGACAGCGCCAGCTCGGTGTTGATGACATCAATATCTTCAGCCGGGTTTACTTTACCCGCTACGTGAATGATGTTGTCGTTCTCGAAGCAGCGTACAACGTGGCCGATCGCTTCGGTCTCACGGATGTTGGTCAGGAACTGGTTACCCAGGCCTTCACCTTTGGATGCGCCTTTTACCAGGCCCGCGATGTCCACGAACTCCATGGTGGTCGGCAGAATACGCTGCGGCTTCACGATTTCCGCGAGCTGATCCAGGCGCGGGTCAGGCATTGGCACCACGCCAGTGTTAGGTTCGATGGTACAGAACGGGAAGTTCGCCGCTTCGATACCCGCTTTGGTAAGCGCGTTAAACAGGGTGGATTTGCCCACGTTTGGCAGACCGACGATACCGCATTTGAATCCCATTTCTAAATCACCTTAATATCTTGATAATCAATCCGTTAACGATAACCGATTGATGAAAAGTAAATAACTACGCCTATTATACACGTAACCCGCATGACGCGCGGTAAAAAAGCCGGATCGGGCAGATTATTGCGCTTTGAAAGCGTGTAAGCGGTTTGTCGCTTTGGTTAACCCGTCTTTTAGCCAGATTTCGGTGCAGCGCGCCGCTTCGTCTACCGCTTCGTCAATCAGTTTCTGCTCAGAAACCGGGGGCTTACCAAGTACGAAACCGACAACTTTGTTTTTATCGCCCGGATGGCCGATTCCGACGCGCAAACGGTGGAAATTCGGGTTATTGCCCAGCTTGCTGATGATGTCTTTAAGACCGTTGTGGCCGCCGTGCCCGCCGCCCAGTTTGAATTTTGCTACGCCAGGCGGGAGATCCAGCTCATCGTGAGCCACCAGAATTTCATCCGGGTTGATGCGATAAAACGTTGCCATTGCCGCCACGGCTTTACCGCTCAGGTTCATAAAGGTGGTAGGCACCAGTAAACGAACATCCGCGCCAGCAAGGTTGATACGTGAGGTATATCCGAAGAATTTAGGTTCTTCACGCAGGGGAGCACGTAACCGCTCGGCCAGCAGATCGACATACCATGCCCCGGCATTGTGGCGGGTAGCCGCATATTCTGCGCCCGGGTTGGCGAGGCCGACAATCAGTTTAATCGTCACGATTCAATTCCTAATGGGTTCCAGATCTGGCGCGTAGTTTACTGTCTGGCGCGCCGCTTGACAAAATTCTGCGATCGTCGAAGCGAAATACGAATAATTTCTGATTTGAACAATTAGAATTTCAAGCTGTTCAAAGTGTTATTTGTAAACTTTTGTTTGGGAGTTATCTGTAATTGTGATCATTCACGCAACTCATAAAAGGGGCGTTGTCTATACTTTACACACAAGGATTAGGGGCTTTTCCCCTGACAACCCAAAGTTCCGGAGGTGACACATGAAACGCAAAAACGCTTCGTTACTCGGTAACGTGCTGATGGGGTTGGGGCTGTTCGTGATGGTAGCCGGCGTGGGTTATTCAATTTTAAACCAGCTGCCGCAGCTTGATCTTCCGCAATACTTTGCGCATGGCGCGATATTGAGCATCTTCATTGGTGCAGTGTTGTGGCTGGCGGGAGCACGCGTGAGTGGCCATGAGGAAGTGTGTGACAAATACTGGTGGGTGCGCCACTACGATAAACGCTGTCGTCGCGACCAGCATAAGCACAGCTAGTGCTATGATAAAGAACACTGAAACGGCTCCTGAGGGAGTCGTTTTTTTTGCATCAAAGGTTGACCCTCACGTAACGTAAGGCTCCAGAGTGATGCCACTGGCAAAGAAAAGGAGCAGTTATGTTGATTCAGGTGGGTGAGCTGGCGAAACGTGCCGGGATCACCGTGCGGACATTGCACCACTATGAGCAAACAGGGTTGTTGCTGCCTTCTGCCAGAAGCGCGGCAGGTTATCGGCTTTACAACCTGGCTGATGTCCAGCGTCTGCACATGATTCAGGCGCTGGCAAAAGCGGGGCTGGAACTTGCTGAAATCAGGGATTTCCTGGAACAGGAGTCGCTGTCGTTGACCGAGTTACTCGATGCGCAAATCACGCTGCTGGATAAACAGCTGCGCAGCATACATACGCTGCGCGACCGGCTGGTGGAGCTGCGGACCGGGCTTCTCGACGATGCGACGCCGGATCTGGAATCCTGGCTACAGACTCTGGAGTTAATGAATATGTACGATCGCTGGTTTAGCAAAGAAGAGTTACAGCAGCTCCCGTTTGCGGTGCAGAAGGATGCGCTGGCGGCTATCTGGTCAGGGCTGGTTGCAGAGGCAAACACGCTGTTGAAACAGCACATACCCGTTACGGACCCGCGGGCCATGGACCTGGCGACGCGCTGGATGGAACGCCTGGAGCAGGATACGGCGGGCAAGCCGGAATTTCTCACCCGGCTGAATGAAATGCATAGCGTTGAACCGCAGATGCAGGTGCAGACCGGTATCACGCCGGAGATGACGGATTACATCACGCGCGCGTTTGCGGAATCAAAGCTCAACATATGGGAGAAGTATCTCACTGCCGAAGAGATGGCCTTTACCCGGGCACACTACTTTGACCGCATGATGGAGTGGCCGCCGCTGGTGGCAAAACTGCATCAGGCGCTGCGGGAAAATATCGACCCCGCCTCTGACGATGCGCAAAAGCTGGCTGAAAACTGGCTGACATTGTTCCAGTCTTACGCGGGCACCAGCCCGGAGACTCAGCATAAGTTTCGCACGGCCATGCAGCAGGAGCCGCATCTGATGAAGGGAACCTGGATGACGCCTGCCGTGCTTGCTTGGCTCCAGCAGGCGATCGGGGTGATGATGCAAAGACGTTTCTCTGCACCAGGTGGCTCACAGATCCGCTAATGCGGCTTCACGGTTAGGATAAAAGGCAAGGCGGCCAGGGATCGGCTGCACGCCCGCCCTCGCCATGGTGCGCAGTGGCTGAAACTCCAGGTTACTCACCCGCAGTTCACAGCCTTCCGGCAGACGTGCAACAAAGCGCTGGAAGGCATCCAGGCCGCCTGCATCCAGCACCGGTACGGCATCCCATTTCAGCACCACAATCCGTTTACCCGCGATGCGGGATTCCAGATCGCTGAACAGACCTTCCGCCGCGGCGAAAAACAGCGGGCCAATCACGCGCAGCACCAGCACATCGTCAGGCACCTCCACGTTAACCGGGGAAAGGCGCGTCATCTGCGCAATGCGGCGCATAAACAGCAGAGAAGCCAGCACGATCCCGACGCTGATGGCGATAACCATATCGAACAGCACGGTCAGCGACATGCAGATCAGCATCACGATGATGTCGTCTTTCGGTGCGCGACGCAGAAGGTTCACCACCTTATGCGCCTCACTCATGTTCCAGGCCACCATCAGCAGCAGGGCGGCCATGGCGGAAAGCGGTAGCCAGGAGAGCAGCGGGGCGAGGATCAGCAGGGCGAGGATCACCAGCACGGAGTGGATAACCGCCGAAACGGGTGAGGTTGCCCCCGCGCGCACGTTTGCAGCTGAACGGGCGATGGCTGCCGTTGCGGTAATACCGCCGAAGAACGGCGCGACAAGGTTGCCTAATCCCTGGCCGACCAGCTCGCTGTTGGCTTTGTGCTTGGTGCCGGTCATGCCGTCGAGCACCACGGCACAGAGTAGGGATTCAATCGCCCCCAGCATCGCCATAGAGAACGCGGCGGGAAGCAGGGCGCGCAGGGAATCCCAGCTTAGGGTGAAGCTGGAGCCGGGCATGTCCCACGGCAGCACCAGCTGCGGCAACAGCTGCGGAATGCCGCTACCCTGTGAACCGTCCGCCAGAACATAGTGGAACTGCGAGCCGATAGTCGCGACGTGACCACCGAACATATTGACGATGGCCATCACCGCGCAGCCCAGCAGCAGCGCGGGCAGGTGGCCCGGCAGACGGATCCCCAGACGAGGCCAGACGATCAGCGTGCCCAGCGTCACAATCCCAATGGCGGCATCGCCCAGGTTGGCCGTCGGCAGCGCCATAAACAGGGCCCCCACTTTTTGCAGGTAGTGTTCCGGTACGTGGGGCATCTGCAGGCCGAGGAAATCCTTAATCTGCATGGTTCCGATGGTGATCCCAATCCCCGAAGTGAACCCCAGCGTCACGGAAAGGGGGATGTACTCGATCAGCCGCCCAAAGCGGGCCAGGCCAAACAGAATTAAAAAGACCCCGGACATCAGGGTGGCGACCAGCAGGCCTGCCAGACCAAACTGTTGCGAAACGGGGTAGAGGATCACCACAAAGGCGGCGGTCGGGCCGGAGACGCTAAAGCGAGAGCCGCCCGTCAGGGCAATGACTATCCCGGCAACGGCCGAGGTGTACAGACCGTACTGCGGCGCAACGCCGCTGCCAATCGCCAGCGCCATCGCCAGCGGGATGGCAATAATGCCTACGGTGATCCCGGCAATCAGGTCACGCACAAAGCGTGAGGAGGTGTACTTCTCTTTCCAGCAGGCGTCGATGAGGGCGCGAAAGGGCAGAACATGTGAGGAGGTTACGTTTTTCACAATTATCTATCATCCGTATGCGCATCATCTGTCATGTGAATGGCAGGTGAAGGAGGCATTAATCATACAAATAAAACTCAGAGACAAAAAAACCCGCCGCAGCGGGTTTTTCGGCCGTGTTCGATTAGTGTTCGAACATTGCTGAGATAGATTCTTCGTTGCTGATACGACGAATCGCTTCGGCCAGCATCCCGGACAGGGTCAGGGTACGCACGTTTGGCAGTGCCTTGATCTCGTCGCTCAGTGGGATGGTATCGCATACCACAACTTCGTCAATAACGGAGTTGCGCAGGTTGTTTACGGCATTGCCGGAGAAGATCGGGTGGGTCGCGTAAGCGAATACGCGCTTAGCACCACGCTCTTTCAGCGCTTCAGCCGCTTTACACAGCGTACCGCCGGTATCGATCATGTCGTCGACCAGCACGCAGTCGCGGCCAGCCACGTCACCGATGATGTGCATCACCTGAGAAACGTTAGCGCGCGGACGACGTTTGTCGATGATCGCCATGTCGGTATCGTTCAGCAGCTTAGCGATAGCGCGAGCACGTACCACGCCGCCGATGTCCGGAGAAACTACGATTGGGTTATCCAGGTTCAGCTGCAGCATGTCTTCCAGCAGAATTGGGCTGCCGAATACGTTATCAACCGGGACGTCGAAGAAGCCCTGGATCTGCTCTGCGTGCAGGTCAACGGTCAGTACGCGGTCAACGCCTACGCTGGACAGGAAGTCAGCGACAACTTTAGCGGTAATTGGCACACGCGCGGAACGGACGCGACGGTCCTGGCGGGCATAGCCGAAGTAAGGGATTACAGCAGTGATACGGCCTGCGGAAGCGCGACGCAGGGCGTCGACCATAACAACCAGTTCCATCAGGTTGTCGTTCGTTGGAGCACAGGTGGACTGGATGATGAAAATATCACCACCGCGTACATTTTCGTTAATTTGTACGCTGACTTCGCCGTCGCTAAAGCGACCTACGGCGGCGTCGCCGAGGGAAGTGTACAGGCGGTTGGCAATACGTTGTGCTAGTTCCGGGGTGGCGTTACCAGCAAAAAGCTTCATATCAGGCACGAGAAGAACCTCAGGCATGCGTCCAGTGGTGGATAGCGTTCGCCGCAAACTGTGCGGGCCAGGCGAAGGCTATCCAGGCGGTGTATTAAAGAGCGCGATGCAACGTCTGGAACAGGGTGACGTTGTCACCGAAACTCAGTCTGCGCCAGAATGGCCTGCTGTAGGGGGGAAATGTTCATCCCACGCGCTACAAAACCATGCAGCCAAACCGGCGCTTGCTCAAGCACCTGACGAGCGGCGGATTCGGTGTCAAATTCAGCAAAGACACAGGCCCCTGTACCAGTCAGGCGCGACGGCGCGTATTCTAACAGCCAGGAAAGCACCGCATCAACCTCGCGAAAACGTTTTCTTGCGATATCCTCGCAATCGTTGCTGAATTCACAATTTAATAACGTTTCTATTGACCGAACCGGGGTATTCCTTTTCAGGTCAGGATCTTTAAAGATGACCGGGGTCGGAATGCTCACGCCAGGGTGAGCAACCAGATACCACTTCTCAGGCGGTTCAGCCGGGGAGAGGATTTCACCCACGCCCTCAGCAAAGGCCGCATGACCGCGCACAAACACCGGGACATCCGCCCCCAGCGTCAAGCCCAGAGTTGCCAGTTCGTCCGTCGACAGCCCGCAGCCCCAGAGGTGGTTCAGCGCAACCAGCACGGTCGCGGCGTTAGATGAGCCGCCGCCCAGACCGCCGCCCATCGGCAGGCGCTTCTCGATACGGATATCCGCACCGCTTCCCGCAGGCAGGCGGCCCGATTCCGCTGCGGCTTTCATCAGCAGACGCGCGGCGCGCACGATCAGGTTGTCTTCATGTGCCACGCCCTCGACCGGCGTTAGCAGGCAAATCTGCCCGTCCTGGCGCAGTTCAATGGAGATCGTGTCGCCATAGTCAATAAACTGAAACAGCGTCTGCAGGGTGTGATAACCGTCAGCGCGCTGGCCGGTGATGTATAAGAACAGGTTCAGCTTTGCCGGAGAGGGCCATTGGGTCATCATTTAACGATCCAGTTGTCCATTTTCAGCTTGATACGCTGGCTGCCCTGGGTCAGCTCCATATTCGATGGCAGCGACGGTTTACTCTTACTGTCATAGGCGCTGTACACCACTTTCCAGGTTTTACCGTTTTGGGTGTAGTTCACCTGGCTCAGACGATACTGATCGTCCAGGGTGTAGTCGGTGGCGTCACCCGGCAGGCCGAGGATCCACTGGCGCAGGCTGTTGAGCGGGATAGGCATCCCGGTCAGCTTGCCAATCATCTCTTCGGCATCGGTCGCGGTGTAGTGCTGGCCTTTGTTATCGGTGATCTGCGCTTCGCCCGGTTTCGCGATAAGCTCCAGCTCGGTGCTGCCCAGCGGGTTCAGCAGCAGCAGGCGATAGTGGTCCTGACCCGTCTGCTGCCAGAAGAAGCGGGCATAAACTTTTTGTTCGTCAGAGAGATAAGCGAACGCGCCGCGGGTCTGGTACTGGTTCAAATTACGGACGTCCTGCTGGTGCTGACGCCACTGCGGTGAATCAGGGCTTTTGCCCGGGCCTTTTGGCTGGGTGACGGTACACGCGGTCAGAACCAGTGCTGCCAGCGGCAGCAGGCGAATCAGTCGGGTCATAATAAGGACAAATCCTTGAGATACGTTGCAGTTATAACTGTTAATGCTAGCGTCGAAGGGGGCTACCGTCTACGTTCAAATTATCTCAAAGCGTTGTATCTACCCTAAATAATTCAAGCTGCATGAAGGCGGCAAGAGAGTGAATCCCCATGAGCATAGATAACTATGTGATTGGGGTGAAAGAGCGCAGCCAACGCGCATGCAGCTTGAAGTATGACGGGTATAAGCTATTACTCCGAAAGGGGGCTGTCTCTTTTATTGATCTCGCGCATCCTGTATGATGCGTTCTGCTAACCTTATTAACGCTGGTACTACTCCCGCTCAACATGACCCTATTAGCACTCGGCATCAACCACAAAACAGCCCCGGTTTCGCTGCGAGAACGCGTAACGTTTTCGCCAGATACGCTCGACCTTGCGCTGGACAGCCTGCTTGCACAGCCGATGGTGCAGGGTGGCGTGGTGCTCTCGACGTGCAACCGTACCGAGCTCTATTTAAGCGTGGAAGAGCAGGACAACCTGCATGAAGCGCTTATCCGCTGGCTATGCGATTACCACAATCTCAACGAAGACGAACTGCGCAATAGTCTGTACTGGCATCAGGACAACGATGCGGTCAGCCATCTGATGCGCGTCGCCAGCGGGCTGGATTCGCTGGTGCTCGGCGAACCGCAGATCCTGGGGCAGGTGAAAAAAGCGTTTGCGGATTCGCAAAAAGGGCATCTGAAGGCCAGCGAGCTGGAGCGCATGTTCCAGAAGTCGTTCTCCGTGGCGAAGCGTGTGCGAACCGAAACCGACATTGGTGCCAGTGCGGTTTCCGTTGCTTTCGCGGCCTGCACCCTTGCGCGCCAAATCTTTGAATCCCTCTCCACCGTCACCGTGATGCTGGTGGGCGCGGGCGAAACCATCGAACTTGTGGCGCGCCATCTGCGCGAGCATAAAGTGAAAAAGATGATTATCGCTAACCGCACCCGCGAACGCGCGCAGGTGCTGGCGGATGAAGTGGGCGCAGAGGTGGTTGCCCTGAGCGACATCGATGAACGTCTGAAAGAGGCGGACATTATTATCAGCTCGACCGCCAGCCCGCTGCCGATTATCGGAAAAGGGATGGTGGAGCGTGCGCTGAAGTCCCGTCGTAATCAGCCGATGCTGCTGGTGGATATTGCCGTCCCGCGCGATGTTGAGCCGGAAGTGGGCAAGCTGCCTAACGCCTACCTCTACAGCGTGGATGACCTGCAAAGCATCATTTCGCACAACCTCGCCCAGCGTAAAGCGGCGGCGGTGCAGGCGGAAACCATTGTTGAGCAGGAAACCAGTGAGTTTATGGCCTGGCTGCGCGCGCAAAGCGTCAGCGAGACCATCCGCGAGTATCGCGGACAGGCGGAGCAGGTGCGTGACGACCTGACAGCCAAAGCGTTAGCGGCCCTTGAACAGGGCGGCGACGCACATGCAATTATGCAGGACCTGGCGTGGAAACTGACCAACCGCCTGATCCATGCACCAACCAAATCTCTTCAGCAGGCTGCCCGTGACGGGGATGATGAACGCCTGACTATTCTGCGCAACAGCCTCGGGCTGGAATAGCGCCCTATACCCATTTTCTAAGACAAGGTGCACTTACGCCTATGAAGCCTTCTATCGTCGCTAAACTGGAAGCTCTGCACGAGCGCCATGAAGAAGTCCAGGCGCTGCTCGGCGATGCCGGGACCATTGCGGACCAGGAGCGTTTTCGCGCGCTCTCACGTGAATACGCGCAGTTAAGTGATGTTTCTAAATGCTTTACCGACTGGCGACAGGTTCAGGAAGATATCGAAACCGCGCAGATGATGCTCGACGATCCTGAAATGCGCGAGATGGCGCAGGAAGAGTTGCAGGATGCGAAAGCGCGTTCTGAAGAGATGGAGCAGCAGCTTCAGGTGCTTCTGCTGCCAAAAGATCCAGACGACGAGCGTAACGCGTTCGTGGAAGTCCGCGCCGGGACCGGCGGTGACGAAGCGGCACTGTTTGCCGGGGATCTGTTCCGCATGTACAGCCGCTACGCCGAGTCGCGTCGTTGGCGCGTGGAGATCATGAGCGCCAACGAAGGCGAACATGGTGGCTACAAAGAGGTTATCGCCAAGATTAGCGGCGACGGCGTGTACGGTCGTCTCAAGTTTGAATCCGGCGGTCACCGCGTGCAGCGCGTACCGGCCACCGAATCTCAGGGCCGTATTCACACCTCCGCCTGTACGGTGGCGGTGATGCCGGAGCTGCCGGAAGCGGAACTGCCGGACATCAATCCGGCGGACCTGCGTATTGATACTTTCCGCTCCTCTGGCGCGGGTGGTCAGCACGTTAACACCACCGACTCCGCCATCCGTATTACCCACCTGCCAACCGGCATTGTCGTCGAATGTCAGGACGAGCGTTCACAGCACAAAAACAAAGCCAAAGCGCTGTCCGTGCTGGGCGCGCGTATCCACGCGGCCGAAATGGCGAAACGCCAGCAGGCGGAAGCGTCTACGCGTCGTAACCTGCTGGGGAGCGGCGATCGTAGCGACCGTAACCGCACCTACAACTTCCCGCAGGGCCGTGTAACCGACCACCGCATCAACCTGACGCTGTACCGTCTGGACGAGGTGATGGAAGGGAAGCTGGACATGCTGATTGAGCCTATCGTGCAGGAATACCAGGCCGACCAGCTGGCGGCGCTGTCCGAGCAGGAATAATGGATTTTCAGCGCTGGTTACGTGAGGCGGCAGGTGAGCTTTCCGAAAGCGAAAGCCCGAAACGCGATGCCGAAATTTTGCTTGAGCATGTGACGGGTAAAGCCCGGACGTATCTGCTGGCTTTTGGTGAAACCGAACTGACCGCGGAGCAGGAAGCGCAGCTCGCTGCGCTGCTTGCCCGTCGTAAAACCGGCGAGCCGGTGGCGCACCTTGTCGGTGAACGTGAGTTCTGGTCGTTACCCCTGTACGTCTCGGCGGCGACGCTAATCCCGCGTCCGGACACCGAATGTCTGGTGGAGCAGGCGCTGGCGCGTTTACCGGCGGCGGCCTGCAGTATTCTCGATCTCGGGACGGGAACAGGTGCTATCGCGCTGGCGCTCGCCACCGAGCGGCCCGACTGTACGGTGACGGCGGTGGATGTCATGCCCGACGCGGTGACGCTGGCGCAGCGTAACGTGGAACGTCTCGGGGTCCGCAACGTGACGGTGCTGCAAAGCAGCTGGTTTTCCGCGCTGGAGAATCGCATATTTGCGATGATTGTCAGCAATCCTCCTTACATCGATGAACATGACCCGCACCTTGCGCAGGGAGATGTTCGCTTCGAACCGCTGACGGCGCTCGTGGCTGCCAACACGGGATTAGCCGATCTTGATCACATTGTGACAACGTCACGGGAACATTTACTTCCCGGCGGCTGGCTGCTCGTGGAGCATGGCTGGACGCAGGGAGAAGCCGTGCGCGCACTGTTTACGCAAGCAGGTTATGACGCTGTCGAAACCTGCCGCGACTACGGCGGCAACGAACGCCTGACGCTGGGGCGGTGGTCTTGAGTTCCGGGTATCTGCCATTTACTGATAAAGGCGTAAGGCTGACTGAAAGGCAGTTTGGCGTTATCATCTACATCGTTTTGAGTTTTATCGCGCCTGAGCGTCATTGTTCGCTCAGGCGTTACTGGGGTAAGTCATGAGGTCCTTAGCCGATTTCGAATTTAATAAAGTGCCGCTTTGCGATGGCATGATCCTGATTTCAGAGATGATTCGCGACGATTTTACGTCGCAGTTTGTCTATGATGAGCTGGAGAATCTGGTCAGCCTGGCGCGTGAAGAGATTAATCAGGCTCGCCCGCAAGACTGGCAACTAGAGAAGCTGCTGGAGCTTTTCTACGGCGAATGGGGTTTCTGCGACACGCGGGGCGTATATCGCCTGTCTGACGCATTATGGCTGGACCAGGTCTTAAAAAATCGTCAGGGCAGCGCCGTGGCGCTGGGGTCTATTTTACTATGGGTCGCACAGCGTCTGGATATTCCGCTGGTCCCGGTCATTTTCCCGACGCAGATGATCCTGCGTGCAGAGTGGCTGGACGGCGAAATGTGGCTCATTAATCCCTTCAACGGCGACACGTTGGATGAACATACGCTGGACGTGTGGCTGAAAGGCAATATCAGCCCGGTGGCCGAACTCTTCAACGAAGATCTCGACGAGGCGGACAACGCAGAGGTCATTCGCAAGCTGCTGGATACGCTGAAGTCTGCATTAATGGAAGAGCGTCAGATGGAGCTGGCCTTGCGCGCCAGTGAAGTACTGCTGCAGTTCAACCCGGAAGACCCGTACGAAATTCGCGATCGCGGGCTGATCTATGCCCAGCTCGACTGTGAGCACGTGGCGCTGAATGATTTGAATTATTTCGTCGAGCAGTGTCCGGAAGATCCTATTAGCGAAATGATTCGTGCGCAGATCAACGCGATCTCGCACAAGCAAATTACACTGCATTAATCTTAATTCCGATTCACACCTGAATAAGGCGATCCTATGAAACAAAAAGTGGTTAGCATTGGTGATATCAAGGTAGCAAACGACCTGCCGTTCGTCCTGTTTGGCGGCATGAACGTGCTGGAATCCCGCGATCTCGCCATGCGTATCTGCGAACACTACGTGACCGTGACCCAGAAGCTGGGCATCCCGTACGTGTTTAAAGCCTCTTTTGACAAAGCCAACCGCTCCTCCATCAACTCGTACCGTGGCCCGGGCCTGGAAGAAGGGATGAAGATTTTCCAGGAGCTGAAGCAGACCTTTGGCGTGAAAGTGATCACCGACGTGCATGAAGCCTCTCAGGCGCAGCCGGTGGCAGACGTGGTTGATGTGATCCAGCTCCCGGCATTCCTGGCTCGCCAGACTGATCTGGTGGCGGCGATGGCGAAAACCGGTGCCGTGATTAACGTGAAAAAACCGCAGTTCGTGAGCCCAGGTCAGATGGGTAACATCGTTGATAAGTTTATCGAAGGCGGTAACGATCAGGTGATCCTGTGTGACCGTGGTGCTAACTTCGGTTACGACAACCTGGTTGTCGACATGCTGGGCTTCAGCGTGATGAAAAATGTCTCCGGCCAGTCTCCGGTGATTTTCGACGTGACGCACGCTCTGCAGTGCCGCGACCCGTTCGGTGCCGCATCCGGTGGCCGTCGTGCCCAGGTGACCGAGCTGGCGCGTGCCGGTATGGCGACCGGCCTGGCAGGTCTGTTTATTGAAGCGCACCCGGATCCGGCTAATGCGAAATGCGACGGCCCATCTGCGCTGCCGCTGGATAAGCTGGAGCCGTTCCTGAAACAGATCAAAGCGATTGACGATCTGGTGAAGAGCTTCGACGAGCTGGATACCAGCAACTAATAAAAAAACCCGCTTCGGCGGGTTTTTTTATGTTTTCTCCCTCTCCCTGTGGGAGAGGGTTGGGGTGAGGGCATCAGGCCGCACCGGATCAATCTTACGCAAAAATCGTCATTAAGTACGCAATAAACAACGCCATATGCGCCGCGCCGTTCAGCACGTTGGTACGCCCGGTGGAGAACGAAATCTGGCACAGCAGCAACGAGGCCACCATCACAATCATTTCCGGCGCACCCAGCGCAAACTGCAGCTCGTTGCCCGTCATAAAGGCAATCAGCGTCACCACCGGAACGGTAAGTGAAATGGTCGCCAGCACGGAACCGAAGAACAGGTTCATTGCGCGCTGCACCTGATTGTTTAAGACGGCTTTCAGCGCACCCAGCCCTTCAGGAGACAGGATCAGCAGCGCCACCAGGAAGCCGGTAAACGCTACCGGCGCGTTCAGCTCGGTTAACAGCGTTTCCAGCGGGTTGGCGTTCATCTTGGTGACGGCAATCACCGCAATCAGATGCACGATCAGCCAAACCGTATGCCACGCGCTGCTGTGGGCCGACGGCTTACCGTGGTGCGGGTCATCGTCGTCGCTGTCGTCTTCATGCTCATACACAAACAGGCTCTGGTGCGTTTTGGTCTGAATCAGCAGGAACACGCCGTACATGGCGGCGGAAATCAGTGCGACCAGCAGTGCCTGACCGGTAGAGAAATTCGCGCCCGGCAGCGCCATCGGGAAGACCAGCACGATAATGGCCAGCGGGAAGAGGGCAATCAGATACTGTTTAATGCCGAACAGGTTCATATACTGGGTCGCGAACTTGCGCCCGCCCAGCAGCAGAGAGAAGCCCACCAGGCCGCCCGTCACAATCATAATGATAGAGTAGAGCGTGTCGCGCATCAGCGTCGGCGCGGCATCGCCGGTCGCCATGAGCGCGGAAATCAGGCTGACTTCGAGAATCACGACGGAAAGGCTGAGAATTAACGATCCGTACGGCTCGCCCAGACGGTGGGCCAGGACGTCCGCATGGCGAACGACGCTAAACGCGCTGGTTAAGATGCCGACCAGGGCAAGAATATTGATACCAACCACCACTGGCAGTGACTGACTGCTTCCCCAGAAGAGCAGCACAGCCAGTGCCAGAACCGGGAAAATGAGTGACGTCTCCTTGTGGCGGGTCTTTACCGCCTCGTGTGTTGCTGTCATGAGCTTCTCCATCAATGCAGGTGCTTGTAATTATAGATAGATTTTTGAGGTCATTAAACTAACAGATCTCTGTTAAATACCCTTTATTTTTTACTTAATTTTACCCTTTGTCATAAATTTAATACCTGACTCCTGTAATTGATGGTTTTCATATAATACTTATTAAATAACAATAAATTACATTTAGTTTGAAACCATAAATTAAGGCCGGGTGGCACGCTGCCATATCGTCGTCCACACTTATCTCTTTAAGCAAAAGAGAGGTGAGTGATGCCATATAAAACGAAACGCGAATTACCAGACAACGTGCAAAACGTGCTGCCCGCTCACGCGCAGGATATCTACAAAGAGGCGTTTAACAGCGCCTGGGATCAATACAAAGATAAGGACGATCGCCGGGATGATGCCAGCCGTGAAGAGACAGCGCACAAAGTCGCCTGGGCCGCCGTAAAACATGAATATGAAAAAGGAGACGACGATAAATGGCATAAAAAGAAATAGCCGTGAAATAATTCGCTGCCTTCATTTTGACTTTTCAGGCGGTTGAACTGCCGTTGTATTGCAACTGGTCCGCTAATTGCTTATCGTTATTTAACTGCTGGCAAAATGACCAGCACATAATGCCGGGAAGGCGAATTACAGATGTCGCAAGGAAGCATGCAGTGGCGGAGGTGTAAAGTGTTAACGCGTGATTTCTTAATGAAGGCAGATTGTAAGACGGCATTTGGTGCTATTGAGGAATCGCTTCTCTGGTCAGCTGAACAACGTGCGGCGTCACTTGCTGCCACGCTTGCCTGCCGCCCGGATGATGGCCCGGTATGGATTTTTGGCTACGGTTCCCTGATGTGGAACCCGGCTCTGGAATTTGTCGAATCGGCAACGGGAACGCTGCCTGGCTGGCATCGCGCATTTTGCCTGCGTCTGACGGCCGGACGCGGCAGCGCGTGCCAGCCGGGACGTATGCTTGCACTGAAAGAGGGCGGGCGCACCACGGGCGTGGCGTATCGCCTTCCTGATGCCTCGCTGGAAGAGGAGCTTACGCTGCTCTGGAAGCGTGAGATGATCACCGGCTGCTATATGCCGAGCTGGTGCAAGCTGGAGCTGGACGACGGACGCACCGTCAATGCGCTGGTGTTTATTATGGACCCGCGTCATCCGCTGTATGAAGCGGACACTCGCACGCAGGTCATAGCCCCGTTGATTGCTGCCGCCAGCGGACCGCTGGGGACCAATGCACAATATCTCTTCTCCCTGGATCAGGAGCTGACCCGCCTCGGCATGAAAGACGATTGTCTGAATGAGCTGGTGGTAAAGGTGAAGGCGCTGCTGGAAGGGAACCCGCTCAACGGCACGCTGCGACCGGGCTTTGCCTGATGATACGCCCGGCTCGCCGGGCGTTTATTATTATGCAGCCACGTAGCTGACGGAATGCTCCAGCGACTGGCTGTGGCTGTCGATCAGCACATCCCACGTGCCGGTATACGGCACGGTAAGCCACGCTTTATCATCCTGCACGGTGAGAATATCCGCCTGGGATTGTTTATGTGCTTTCGCACTCATCAGGTGAATACGACAGCGCTCTGAGCAACGCACCACTACCGTATCCCCGCCAAACAGTTTCAAACTTGTTTTTACCAGTGCCATTTTTTTACCCCGTCGATTTTGCCCATCCCGAGCGTGATATTGTTCACAAATTACTCATTGCATAACACCAAAGCGGGGGGCGAGGGATGATGATTTTGATCAAAAAATGGCATAACGTTTAAACAAAAATGACAAAATTCCTGAAAGCATTCAGCTGGCGCGGGTTTTACCCGGTAAACCCGCGCCGGAATAAAATTAAATGCGGAAATGGCCGGCGGTTTCAGCAAGGTCCCCAGCCTGGCTCTGCAGGGCACCCGCAGCGGCGGCGGATTCCACCACCAGCTCGGCGTTCTGCTGGACCATCCTGTCGAGATGGGTCACCGCATGATTGATCTCATGAATGCCTTTCATCTGCTCGCTGGTGGCGATGGAGATTTCGCGCATGATGCCGGAGACGCTGCCGATGCTGGAGCGGATCTCGTCCATGCTTTCCCCGGCCAGATGCACGTAGCGGGAGCCGGTGGCCACGCTGTCGGTGGTGGAATCGATCAGCGATTTGATCTCTTTCGCCGCCTGGGCGCTACGGCTCGCCAGGTTACGCACTTCGCCTGCCACCACGGCAAACCCGCGACCCTGCTCCCCGGCACGGGCCGCCTCGACGGAGGCGTTCAGCGCCAGAATGTTGGTCTGGAAAGCAATGCCGTCAATCACGCTGGTGATATCGCCAATTTTAGCCGACGCGACTTCGATGGATTGCATGGTGCTGATCGCCTGGGATACCACCTCGCCGCCGCGCGCCGCGGCCGCTGAGGCCTTGCTCGCCTGATCGTTCGCTTCTGCCGCCGACTCGTTCGATTGGGTCACGGAGGCGGTGATCTGCTCCACGGCGCTGGCCGTCTCGCGCAGGCTGGATGCCGCCTGCTCGGTACGTCCGGAGAGATCCTGGTTACCCGCCGCAATCTCCTGGGCGGCGTTTTTCACCGATTCACTGGCATCACGGAGCTGCACCATCACCACCGACAGCTTATCGCTGAAGGCATTAAAGGCCTGCGCAATCTGCGCCACCTCGTCCTCGCCGCTGTCCGGCAGACGCTGCGACAGATCGTTAGTCCCGTTGGCAATGTTGTGCATCGCGTCGCGAATGTCGGACAGACGCTTCAGCAGGCGGGCAATCAGGAGGTGAACAATGGCCGCGCTCAGCAGTGCCAGGATCACAAGCGAAATCGCCGATGCTTTAAGCAGGGAACGCATGCCGGAGGTGGCGTCACCGTTGTCGAGGGCGACGACTAGCAGCCAGTTTGTGCCCGGCACGGCTGTCGCCACGAAGGTTTTTTCGACGTCGTTCAGCGTGCCGTCAACCGGGTTACCGCTTTTCAGCGCAGCAAAATCGATGCCTTTGATGGTCTCAGCAAACGGTTTAAGCGTCAGAGCCGGATCGTTAGCGGCAATAACGCTGCCGTCACTGTTCAGAAGCAACCCGCTGCTGGCCGGGGTTGGATGGATCCCGCGTACGTTCGCCACCACGCTGTCCATGGCCACATCGCCCGCCACCACCGCTTTCAGTGTGCCATTCTCTTTCACCGGCACGGCGAAGGTCACCACCAGTTTACCGGTCCCCGCGTCAACGTAGGGCGCGGTGACAACCGGACCGTCCGTACTGACCACCTGCTGATACCACGGGCGAATGGTCGGGTCATAATCCGCCGGAACGCCCGCCGGTTCAGAGAATTTCGCCGTTTTGCTGGCGTAGCCGACATAAACGTTGGTGAATCCACCCGCCTGTGCAAGCTGTTTAAACACCGGAACCGGATCGTCACTCAGTGCGACGGTCTGCGCGGAGGCGATCGCCGTCATCTTGCTTTTTACCCAGTCGGCAATCGCCATGTTATGGCTGGCGCTGGTGCTGGTCAGGATATCGCGCTGTGACTGCTGGTTATCCTGGCGTGTGACCTGGAAGTTAATAACGGTGTTGAGGAGAAGGGCGACGACCAGACAGCCTGCCGTCGCCGCGATGATGCGTGCACGAATCGATCTGAACATAAGTGAAATACCTGCTGTGTTGTTTCCATGCCTATCGGCAACCCAGCAGGTAAACTTGATGCTGAAACCGCGTCCATAAGAAAATAATATTTTTACGGGTTTATTATTAAAAAGTTAATACTTTATCTGCGGACAGCGTCCACTCGGCCAGTTCAACCAGCGTACCAATTTCTACGCCATCAATCAGCGGCAGTTCGGTAATGCCGCGCCCGTCGGTGCAGGTCTTGCACAATTTCACCGGCACGTTTTGCGCGGTCAGGATCTCCAGCATCTGCTGAATGTTATAACCCTCGGCCGGTTTTTGTCCCTTCAGCCCGGCGGTGACCGCGTCGGACATTAAAAAGAGGCGTAACGCCAGGTCGCTCTCTTTTTCACGCAGCGCAATGGCCAGGCGCAGGCTGTTAAAAAGGGATTCACTCCCGTAGGCCGCACCGTTGGCGACGATAACAATCTTTTGCATGTTGACTCCTGTTCTTATAAAGGCACGAATAATATAGGGTTTACCGAGTTTACGCTGCCTGCAGCCGTCAATAAACTTCAGGATATTCCTGAAATTTCCCGTAAGGCTGCAATTCTTTCTTAATAGCGTTAAGGTAAGACGTCTTTTACAAAAATCCAGGCGCTAAACCCGACGTTGATGGCTGTATCGTCTCGCATTCGTTCTCTGCTATTACTCTCCCTTTTGTCGGTCGGAGCCGTTTACGGTGCGCCGAATTCCTTTATGCATCAGGCACAGCACCCCTTTGATAATAACGGGGACAGTCTGCCCGACCTCGGCCTGGCGGCGCCTACGGGCGAGGGGGAGAAGCATCTGGCCGAAATGGCGAAAGCCTTTGGTGAAGCCAGCATGACCGACAATGGCCTGACGACCGGCGAGCAGGCGCGTCAGTTTGCCTTTGGTCAGGTGCGCGACGCGGTAAGCGGGGAAGTGAACCAGCAGATTGAGTCCTGGCTGTCGCCCTGGGGAAACGCCAGCGTGAACCTGCTGGTGGATAACGATGGCAAATTTAACGGCAGCAGTGGGAGCTGGTTTATCCCGTGGAACGATACTAACCGCTACCTGAGCTGGAGCCAGCTTGGCCTGACCCAGCAGACGGATGGCCTGGTCAGTAACGCTGGAATCGGTCAGCGCTGGGTCGCCGGGAAATGGCTGCTGGGTTATAACACTTTTTACGATAATCTTCTGGATGAAAATCTGCAGCGTGCCGGGTTGGGGGCGGAAGCGTGGGGGGAAAATCTGCGCCTGTCAGCGAACTATTATCAGCCCCTGGCAGGATGGCGCGAGCGCTCCGACGTCCAGGAGCAGCGCATGGCGCGTGGATATGACGTCACCGCTAAAGCCTGGCTGCCATGGTTCCATCATCTGAATACCAGCGTTAGCTTCGAGCAATATTTTGGCGATAACGTCGACCTCTTCAACAGCGGAACCGGCTATCACAATCCTGTGGCGGTGAATCTGGGGCTTAACTATACCCCTGTTCCGTTGGTGACGCTGACCGCCGGACACAAGCAGGGCGAAAGCGGCGAGAGCCAGAATAACCTCGGGCTGAAGCTCAACTATCGCTTTGGCGTGCCGCTGGCTAAGCAGCTATCCGCCGATGAGGTCGCCGCCACGCGCTCCCTGCGCGGCAGCCGCTACGACTCACCGGAGCGCACCAGCCTGCCGGTTATGGAGTTCCGCCAGCGTAAAACGCTGTCCGTCTGGCTGGCCACGCCGCCGTGGGATCTGAAAGGGGGCGAGACCGTGATGCTGAAGCTTCAGGTTCGCAGCACGCACGGCATCCGTCAGATCCACTGGCAGGGGGATACGCAGGCACTGAGCCTGACGTCGCCGGCGAAAAGCAACAGCACCGACGGCTGGAGCGTGATTATCCCTGCCTGGGATGACCGGGAAGGGGCGACAAACCGCTGGCACCTGTCGGCGGTAGTGGAAGATGAGAAAGGCCAGCGCGTCTCGTCCAATGAGATCACGCTTGCCGTGGTGCAGCCGCTGGTCGCATTGCCTGACGACGATCCGCGCTGGAAGCTGCTGCCGGATGAGTAGTCCTTAAAAAATGCGTTCCTGATGCACCCACACGGCGGCTTCAACGCGGGATTTTAGCTTCATTTTCTTCAGCATATGCTTCACGTGCACTTTGACCGTGCTTTCGGTGATGTCCAGACGGCGGGCGATCATTTTGTTCGGCAGCCCCTGGGCGATAAGCTTGAGAATATCGCGCTCGCGCGGGGTTAACTGGCTGACGTCACGGTCAGAGGTGGCGCGGTTGGCGCGCAGGCTGGCGGCCAGGACCGGCGTTAAGGCTTCGCTGAGCACCATTTCGCCCGCCGCCGCCTGCTGTAGCGCCTTAAGCAAGTCTTCCGGCTCCATATCCTTCAGCAGATAGCCATCCGCCCCGCGCTTCAGCGCCGTGACCACATCCTCCTCATGGTTCGAGACGCTAAAGACGACGATGCGGCCGGAAAGCGATTTTTCCCGCAGCTTGTCGAGGGTCTCCAGACCGTTCATGCCGGGCATATTCAGATCGAGCAGGATCAGATCGGGATCGAGAGATTCGGCAAGCTCAATGCCCTGTTCACCGTTGCTGGCTTCGCCCACCACGGTGATATCGGGTGCCATGCTGACCAGCTGTTTCACGCCAGTACGCAGCATCGGATGGTCGTCGATCAACAGGATGGATGCCGGTTCCTGATTAGTCATGGGTTTCTCCTTGAGCAGTTGTGAGCGGTTTCTCGGGAATAAAGGTGACGACAACTTCCGTGCCGCCCGTCTCTCTCCGGCGAACCTGGCAATCACCGCGCAGGCTTTGGGCGCGGTCTCGCATAATGATTAAACCATAATGGTTAGTGCGTTCGGCATTTTCCGGCACGCCGCGGCCGTTATCGTGAACCGTCAGTTTGACCTGATTATCGTGCTGGCTGACGGTGACCGTGACCGCCGTCGCGTCAGCGTGTTTAAGCACGTTGCTCAGCGCTTCGCGGGCGATCTGCAGTAAATGTATGGCCTGATGGGAGGGGACAAACCGCGGCGGCAACTGGTAATCCAGCTTCACCGGGAACCCCAGCCGGGCGCTAAATTCGAGACAGCTGGATTCCAGCGCCGGGCGCAGGCCCGGCTCGGTCAGCTGCAGGCGGAAGGTGGTCAGCAGCTCGCGAAGCTGTATCCAGGAGGTGTTCAGCTCGTTGCGGATCTGGCTGAGCAGCTGCTTATTGCTTTCCGGCATCTCCGCATCCTGCATCTGCAGGCAGCTCACCTGCATTTTCATACAGGAGAGCGACTGGGCGATAGAGTCGTGAAGCTCGCGGGCAATAGTCGCGCGCTCTTCCATGACGATCAGCTGCTGCTGCTTTTCCTGATGCCTGTCGAGCGCCAGCGTGGCCGTTAGCTGTTCGACCAGCGTATCAACCAGCTGCTGCTGGTCGTGGCTCAGGTGACGCCCGGCTGGCAGCGTTGCCAGCAGAATACCGTACTGGGTGTGGCTGTCGGTCAGGCGCCACTTCAGGGTGGTGCCGCCGGACGTCAGCGGCGGCAGGCCGCGAGGGCAAAGATGGCAGCCTTTGTCATCGCAGGACATATCTGACTGACAGGTAAATTCCTGATGGTTATCTTCGTCTTCCACATCGTAGACCCGCAGCTCAAGGTCGTGCAGCAGGGTCAGATTTTGCAGGCCGTTCAGCACCGGCGAGAGGCGTTCGCATAGCGGCACCTGCATGTGCAGACGACGGTTAGCCTGCCACAGGAAGGAGAGGATCTCGTTTTTCTGCTCCAGTCCGGCCGTTTTTTCCTGAACGCGCTGCTCCAGCACCGCGTAGCTCTCGGAGAGCTCTGCCGACATGGTGTTGAGCGCCTGGCCGAGCATGGCCATCTCGTTGCGCCCGCTGATGTGCGTGCGCTGGGTAAAATCGCGTGCGGTGACCGCGCGGGCCATTGCCAGCAGCTGTTTCCACGGGTTCAGCAGCCGCGCGCGGAGCCAGACGATGGTGAAAATCAGCAGCAGACCCATAAACAGCGCCATCGCGCGGTGCACCATCACTACCCGGTCGATGCGGAGTTCGGTGGTTTGGTCAAAAGAGGAGACCAGCGCATCAATGCGCGAGACGAATCCCGCCACGTCCTGCGCAACGGTTTCTGTGCTGCGCGCCTGCTTCAGCCCGGGCTCCAGCTGGGCGTGCCAGTAGCCCTGAAGGGCGTTAAGCTGGGACTGCTGACCGGCGCGGATGGCGGCGTTTTCCAGTTCGGGGCTGAAGACCGTGCGCTCCATTTCATCAATCAGGGGCCGAGCGTCCTGCGTCAGGGGAACCGATGCCAGCAGGCGATAACTCTGCATGCGTAGCGAGCCTGCCTCATTGATGGCATGCGCATTACCCTGTACTCCCTGCACCAGCCAGCCAGAGATCGCCATGCCGGTCACGCCGATAGCGGTGGACAGCAAAACGATAAGGGCTAGCTGATTCACGAGCGTCAGCGGAGATAAACATCTTTTTAACATAGAGGTGGCGTGCTCCTGACGTGGCCTGCTTGCAGGAATGGCGCTATTCTGGTGCATACCCTGGAGTATACCCATACCAATAAAGGATTACCCCTAAATTGCCAACGGAGTAGAGGGAAGGAGGTGGGGGTAGCCAGGAACCGTCAGTGCCGTGAAAAACCACGTCTTTTTTACCGAATTAGCCTACTCACTAAGGGTGAGGCCTTATTTTGCGCCGCAAATCCTCCCACTTTTCCTTTGATTTATATCAACTTACCGCCGCCCTAAAACCCTAATGTTTGCAGCATCATTCGAGAATCAGAGGTGTCTATGAGTCACTCATCCGCTCCCGAAAGGGAAAATGGTGCCGTTATTACAGACTGGCGTCCAGAGGATCCGGCGTTCTGGCAACAGCGCGGCCATCGTGTAGCAAGCCGGAATCTATGGATTTCCGTGCCGTGTTTGTTATTAGCATTTTGCGTATGGATGTTGTTTAGCGCGGTGGCGGTCAACCTGCCGAAAGTGGGTTTTACGTTTACCACCGATCAGCTGTTCATGCTGACCGCGCTGCCGTCGCTGTCAGGCGCGCTACTGCGTGTGCCTTACGCGTTTATGGTGCCGGTGTTTGGCGGTCGTCGCTGGACGGCGTTCAGCACGGGCATCATGATCGTCCCTTGCGTGTGGCTCGGCTTCGCGGTGCAGGATACCTCTACGCCGTTCAGCGTGTTCGTGATTATCTCCCTGCTGTGCGGTTTTGCGGGCGCGAACTTCGCCTCCAGCATGGCGAACATCAGCTTCTTCTTCCCGAAAGCGAAGCAGGGCGGCGCGCTGGGCATTAACGGCGGTCTGGGTAACATGGGCGTGAGCGTGATGCAGCTGATTGCCCCGCTGGCGATCTCGGTCTCCATTTTTGCAGCCTTTGGCGGCGGTGGCGTTGAGCAGGCGGATGGTTCTTCCCTCTATCTGCAAAACGCAGCCTGGATCTGGGTACCTTTCCTGGTGGTCTTCACCCTCGCAGCCTGGTTCTTTATGAATGACCTGTCCGCGTCGAAGGCGTCGCTGAGCGAACAGCTGCCGGTGCTGAAGCGTGGACACCTCTGGGTGATGGCGCTGCTGTATCTGGCCACTTTCGGCTCGTTTATCGGCTTCTCTGCGGGCTTCGCAATGCTGTCGAAAACGCAGTTCCCGGAGATTCAGATCCTGCATTTTGCCTTCTTCGGGCCGTTTATTGGCGCCCTGGCGCGTTCGCTGGGCGGCATGGTGTCTGACCGTCTCGGCGGCACCCGCGTGACGCTGGTTAACTTCGTCGTGATGGCAATCTTCTGCGCGCTGCTGTTCCTCACGCTGCCCGTCGACGGACAGGGCGGTAACTTCATCGCCTTCTTCGGCGTGTTTATGGTGCTGTTTCTGACGGCCGGGCTGGGGAGTGCGTCTACCTTCCAGATGATCTCCGTGATCTTCCGTAAGCTGACCATGGATCGCGTGAAGGCGCAGGGCGGGAGCGAAGAGCAGGCGATGCGCGAAGCGGCGACGGATACGGCCGCTGCGCTGGGCTTTATCTCTGCCATCGGGGCGATTGGCGGCTTCTTTATCCCGAAAGCGTTCGGTATCTCTCTGGACCTGACCGGCTCACCGGCCGGTGCCATGAAAGTCTTCCTCGTCTTCTATATCGCCTGCGTAGTGATTACGTGGCTGGTATATGGCCGAAATACTAAGAAAAATAAGTAAGTGTGATTATCCGTTTACGCGGCCTTCGGGCCGCGTTTTTTTTAGCCTGAATAATAGTTACAACATACTTACGGCTTTTACGGCAGACGCCTGCGGTGACACTGTGAACGCCATCGCTTTGCAGGTGGGTCTACCCCTTAATACCTGAGATGTTAAATTTTGACCTGCTTTTTGTACGATAAAATAAAAATACCCATATATTTCATATATATATGGATTTTTATAAGATACCGCTTTGGTGGTATTCGGTATAACCCCTCGCCTGAAAGTCCCTCCTCGTCTTGATCGTTATCAATTCTCCCCCTCTTTCAGGGCGTTACCTTCGCTGCAAATCAGCAATGTCGATTTAGAGAGCCACAGGCTCCACACAGGAGATACCCGATGAGCAAATTTTTGGACCGGTTTCGCTACTTCAAGCAGAAGGGTGAAACGTTTGCCGATGGGCACGGCCAGGTTCTGGATACCAACCGGGACTGGGAAGACGGTTACCGCCAGCGCTGGCAGCATGACAAAGTCGTCCGTTCGACCCACGGCGTGAACTGCACTGGCTCATGTAGCTGGAAGATTTTCGTTAAAAACGGTCTGGTGACCTGGGAAATGCAGCAGACCGACTATCCTCGCACCCGCCCGGATATGCCGAACCACGAACCGCGCGGCTGCCCGCGTGGCGCCAGCTACTCCTGGTATCTCTACAGCGCGAACCGTCTGAAATACCCCCTGATGCGCAAGCGCCTGATGAAAATTTGGCGTGAAGCGAAAGTGCAGCACAGCGATCCGGTGGATGCCTGGGCCTCCATCATTGAAGACGCTGACAAAGCAAAAAGCTTCAAGCAGGCCCGCGGTCGCGGAGGTTTCGTTCGCTCCTCATGGAAAGAAGTGAACGAGCTGATTGCCGCTTCCAACGTCTACACCGTCAAAACCTACGGTCCTGACCGCGTGGCGGGCTTCTCGCCGATCCCGGCGATGTCGATGGTCTCTTATGCCTCCGGCGCGCGCTATCTCTCTTTAATCGGCGGTACCTGCCTGAGTTTCTACGACTGGTACTGCGACCTGCCGCCCGCGTCTCCGCAGACCTGGGGCGAGCAGACCGACGTGCCGGAATCCGCGGACTGGTACAACTCCAGCTACATCATCGCCTGGGGCTCTAACGTTCCTCAGACCCGTACGCCGGACGCGCACTTCTTTACCGAAGTCCGTTACAAAGGCACCAAAACGGTGGCGGTGACCCCGGACTATGCCGAAATCGCCAAGCTGTGCGATCTGTGGCTGGCGCCGAAACAGGGTACCGATGCGGCGATGGCGATGGCGATGGGTCACGTCATGCTGCGCGAGTTCCACCTGGATAAACCAAGCCAGTACTTCACCGACTACGTCCGCCGCTATACCGACATGCCGATGCTGGTCATGCTGGAAGAGCGTGAGGGCTACTATGCCGCTGGCCGTACGCTGCGCGCTGCCGATCTGGTGGATTCGCTGGGCCAGGAAAATAATCCTGAGTGGAAAACCGTTGCGTATAACAGCAACGGCGAGCTGGTGGCGCCAAACGGCTCTATCGGCTTCCGCTGGGGCGAGAAGGGCAAGTGGAACCTTGAGCAGCGTAACGGCACGACCGGCGAAGAGACGGAGCTGCGCCTGAGCATGCTGGGTAGCCAGGACGAGATCGCCGAGGTGGGCTTCCCGTACTTCGGCGGCGAAGGTTCCGAGCACTTCAACAAGGTTGAACTGAAAAACGTACTGATGCACAAGCTGCCGGTGAAACGCCTGCAGCTGGCGGACGGGTCTACCGCTCTGGTCACCACCGTCTATGACCTGACCATGGCGAACTACGGACTGGAACGCGGCCTGGGCGATGAAAACTGCGCAACCGGCTATGACGATGTGAAAGCCTACACCCCGGCATGGGCAGAGCAAATCACCGGCGTTCCACGCGCGCAGATCGTGCGTATCGCCCGCGAGTTTGCGGATAACGCCGACAAGACCCACGGTCGCTCCATGATCATCGTCGGTGCGGGTCTGAACCACTGGTATCACCTCGATATGAACTACCGTGGCCTGATCAACATGCTGATCTTCTGCGGCTGCGTCGGCCAGAGCGGCGGCGGCTGGGCGCACTACGTGGGCCAGGAAAAACTGCGTCCGCAGACCGGCTGGCAGCCGCTGGCGTTTGCCCTCGACTGGCAGCGCCCGGCACGCCACATGAACAGCACTTCCTACTTCTATAACCACTCCAGCCAGTGGCGCTACGAGACGGTCACCGCGCAGGAGCTGCTATCGCCGATGGCGGATAAATCCCGCTACAGCGGCCATCTGATTGACTTCAACGTGCGCGCCGAGCGCATGGGCTGGCTGCCGTCTGCGCCGCAGCTGGGCACTAACCCGCTGCGCATTGCGGAAGCGGCAAAGCAGGCAGGCATGTCACCGGTGGATTACACCGTGAAATCCCTGAAGGATGGCTCAATTCGCTTCGCGGCGGAACAGCCGGAGAACGGTAAAAACCATCCGCGTAACCTGTTTATCTGGCGCTCCAACCTGCTGGGCTCGTCCGGTAAAGGCCACGAGTACATGCTGAAATACCTGCTTGGTACCGAAAACGGTATCCAGGGGAAAGATCTCGGCAAGCAGGGCGGCGTGAAGCCGGAAGAGGTGGAGTGGAAAGACAACGGTCTCGACGGCAAGCTGGATCTGGTGGTCACCCTCGACTTCCGCCTGTCCAGCACCTGCCTCTACTCCGACATCGTGCTGCCTACCGCCACCTGGTACGAAAAAGACGACATGAATACCTCGGACATGCATCCGTTTATTCATCCGCTGTCTGCGGCCGTTGACCCGGCGTGGGAATCGAAAAGCGACTGGGAGATCTACAAAGACATCGCGAAGACATTCTCCGAAGTCTGCGTGGGGCACCTCGGCAAAGAGACCGACGTGGTGACGCTGCCCATCCAGCACGACTCCGCCGCCGAACTGGCGCAGCCACTGAACGTGAAGGACTGGAAAAAAGGCGAGTGCGACCTGATCCCGGGCGTGACCGCACCGCACATTATTCCGGTTGAACGCGACTACCCGGCAACCTACGAGCGCTTTACCTCTATCGGCCCGCTGATGGAGAAAATCGGTAACGGCGGGAAAGGGATCGCCTGGAACACCCAGAGCGAGATGGACCTGCTGCGTAAGCTTAACTACACCAAAGCGGACGGCCCGGCCAAAGGCCAGCCAATGCTGAACACGGCGATTGATGCCGCAGAGATGATCCTGACTCTGGCACCGGAAACCAACGGCCACGTGGCGGTGAAGGCCTGGGCGGCCCTGAGCGAGTTCACCGGTCGCGACCATACCCACCTGGCGACGAATAAAGAGGAAGAGAAAATCCGCTTCCGCGATATTCAGGCCCAGCCGCGCAAGATTATCTCCAGCCCGACCTGGTCAGGCCTGGAAGATGAGCATGTGTCCTATAACGCGGGCTACACCAACGTTCACGAGCTGATCCCATGGCGCACCCTGTCAGGCCGCCAGTCGCTGTATCAGGATCACCAGTGGATGCGCGACTTCGGTGAAAGCCTGCTGGTGTACCGTCCGCCAATCGACACCCGCTCCGTGAAAGCCGTGATGGGGGCGAAATCGAACGGTAACCCTGAGAAGGCGCTGAACTTCCTGACGCCGCACCAGAAGTGGGGTATTCACTCCACCTACAGCGATAACCTGCTGATGCTGACCCTGTCGCGCGGCGGTCCGATTGTCTGGATGAGCGAAACGGATGCCAAAGATCTGGGTATTGAAGATAACGACTGGATCGAAGTGTTCAACAGTAACGGTGCCCTGACGGCGCGTGCGGTGGTGAGCCAGCGCGTACCGGCCGGGATGACCATGATGTACCACGCGCAGGAACGTATCGTTAACCTGCCGGGGTCAGAGATCACCGAGCAGCGCGGCGGGATCCACAACTCCGTGACCCGCATTACGCCGAAGCCGACCCACATGATCGGTGGCTATGCGCAGCTGGCCTACGGCTTTAACTACTACGGCACCGTAGGATCGAACCGCGATGAGTTCGTGGTGGTACGTAAGATGAAGAATATTAACTGGTTAGACGGCGAAGGTAATGACCAGGTACAGGAGAGCGTAAAATGAAAATTCGTTCACAAGTCGGCATGGTGCTGAATCTGGATAAATGCATCGGCTGCCATACCTGCTCGGTCACCTGTAAAAACGTCTGGACCAGCCGTGAAGGTATGGAATACGCCTGGTTCAACAACGTGGAAAGTAAGCCGGGCACCGGCTTCCCGACCGACTGGGAAAACCAGGAGAAGTGGAAGGGCGGCTGGATCCGTAAAATCAACGGCAAGCTGCAGCCGCGCATGGGTAACCGCGCTTGGCTTCTGGGAAAAATCTTCGCTAACCCGCATCTGCCGGGCATCGATGATTACTACGAGCCGTTTGATTACGACTACCAGAACCTGCACAACGCGCCGGAAGGCAAACACCAGCCGATCGCCCGTCCTCGCTCGCTGATCACCGGCCAGCGCATGGACAAAATTACCAGCGGTCCAAACTGGGAAGAGATTCTGGGCGGCGAGTTCGAGAAACGCGCCAAAGACCAGAACTTCGAGAACATGCAGAAGGCGATGTACGGCCAGTTCGAAAATACCTTCATGATGTATCTGCCGCGCCTGTGCGAGCACTGCCTCAACCCGGCGTGCGTGGCGACCTGCCCGAGCGGCGCCATCTACAAGCGTGAAGAAGACGGCATCGTGCTGATCGACCAGGACAAGTGCCGCGGCTGGCGTATGTGCATCACCGGCTGCCCGTACAAAAAGATCTACTTCAACTGGAAGAGCGGCAAATCCGAGAAGTGCATCTTCTGCTATCCGCGTATTGAAGCCGGGATGCCAACCGTCTGCTCCGAAAGCTGCGTAGGCCGTATTCGCTACCTCGGCGTGCTGCTGTACGACGCAGACGCGATTGAAAACGCAGCCAGCACCGAGCACGAGAAAGATCTCTATCAGCGTCAGCTGGACGTGTTCCTCGATCCGAACGATCCGAAGGTGATTGAGCAGGCGCTGAAAGACGGCATCCCGCAGAGCGTGATTGACGCCGCGCAGCAGTCGCCGGTGTACAAAATGGCGATGGACTGGAAGCTAGCGCTGCCGCTGCACCCGGAATACCGCACTCTGCCGATGGTCTGGTACGTGCCGCCGCTGTCGCCGATTCAGTCTGCGGCTGACGCGGGTGAACTGGGCAGCAACGGCATTCTGCCGGACGTGGAGAGCCTGCGTATCCCGGTTCAGTATCTGGCAAACCTGCTGACCGCAGGCGATACCCAGCCGGTCCTGCTGGCGCTGAAGCGTATGCTGGCGATGCGTCACTTCAAGCGTGCCGAAACCGTGGATGGCGTAACCGATACCCGCGCGCTGGAAGAGGTCGGTCTGACCGAAGCGCAGGCGCAGGAGATGTACCGCTATCTGGCGATCGCTAACTACGAAGACCGTTTCGTGGTGCCGAGCAGCCACCGTGAGCTGGCCCGCGAAGCCTTCCCGGAAAAAAATGGCTGTGGCTTTACCTTTGGCGACGGTTGCCACGGGTCAGACAACAAATTCAATCTCTTCAACAGCCGCCGCATTGATGCCATGGATGTGACCAGCAAAACGGAGCCGCACCAATGATTGAACTCGTCATTGTTTCGCGTCTGCTCGAGTACCCGGATGCTGCGCTTGCGCAGCATCAGCAGGAACTCTTTGATGCACTCGCGTCATCTGAAAACCTGGATAAGGACGATGCCCAGAAGCTGGGTGTTTTCCTCCGCGACCTGCTTGCGCGCGACCTTCTGGATGCACAGTCGGACTACAGCCAGCTGTTTGACCGTGGTCGTGCAACGTCCCTGCTGCTGTTTGAACACGTGCACGGTGAATCTCGCGACCGCGGTCAGGCGATGGTGGATCTGATGGCCCAGTATGAACAGCACGGCCTGCAGCTCGACAGCCGCGAGCTGCCGGATCATCTGCCGCTGTATCTGGAGTACCTGGCGCAGTTGCCGAAAGAAGAGGCGCTGGGCGGTCTGCAGGACATCGCGCCGATCCTGGCGCTGCTCGGCGCGCGTCTTCAGCAGCGCGAGAGCCGCTATGCGGTGCTGTTCGATCTGCTGGTGAAGCTGGCCAACGCCGCGGTCGACCGTGAAAAAGTGGCGGAGAAAATTGCGGATGAAGCCCGCGATGATACGCCACAAGCGCTGGATGCGGTCTGGGAAGAAGAGCAGGTGAAATTCTTTGCTGACCAGAACTGCGGCGAGTCTGAAATCTCCGCTCACCAGCGTCGTTTTGCCGGCGCGGTTGCCCCGCAATATTTGAATATCTCTAACGGAGGACGGCACTAATGCACTTCCTGAATATGTTCTTCTTTGACATTTACCCGTATATCGCGGGCACCGTGTTCCTGGTGGGAAGCTGGCTGCGTTATGACTACGGTCAGTACACCTGGCGTGCTGCCTCCAGCCAGATGCTGGATCGTAAGGGAATGCATGTGGGCTCTAACCTGTTCCACATCGGTATTCTGGGGATTTTTGCCGGTCACTTCCTGGGAATGCTGACGCCGCACTGGATGTATGAAGCGTGGCTACCGATTGAGGTGAAGCAGAAGATGGCGATGATCGCGGGCGGTGCCTGCGGGGTGATGACTCTGGTCGGTGGCCTGCTGCTGCTGAAACGTCGTCTGTTTAGCCCGCGCGTGCGTGCGACCACGACTGCAGCGGACATCCTGATCCTCTCCCTGCTGATGGTGCAGTGTGCGCTGGGTCTGTTGACCATTCCATTCTCGGCGCAGCATATGGACGGGAGCGAAATGATGAAGCTGGTGGGCTGGGCGCAGTCCGTGGTGACCTTCCACGGCGGAGCCTCCGCGCACCTGGACGGCGTGGCGTTTATCTTCCGCGTTCACCTGGTGCTGGGGATGACGCTGTTTGTGCTGTTCCCGTTCTCCCGCCTGGTGCATATCTGGAGCGCGCCGGTGGAGTACCTGACGCGCAAATACCAGATAGTACGCGCCCGGCGCTAATTTGCCGTTTTGATACCAACCCCGCACTCGCGGGGTTTTTTTTCGCCCCAGCCCAGGTTGTTACCCGCGGCAGCAAACAGGATCAGCGCGCCGCCCGCCAGCTGCGTCAGATTCAGCGCGTGCCCGAACACCAGATTATCAACAACAATTGCCACCACCGGATAGATAAACGACAGGGAGCCGGTAATGGGCGTCGGCAGCTTCTGAATCGCGCTGTAGAGCAGCTGGTACATAATGCCGGTATGGACAATGCCCAGCGTGAGCAGGATCGGCCAGGGGAAATCACCGGAAAATGACGGCATATGGGCAAACGGCAAAAGCATCACGACGCCCGTCAGTACCTGGATAAAGGCAATATGCTGCGGCGCAACGGATCTGAGTTTGCGGGCAATCATGGCCGTGACCGCATAGAAGAACGCCGCGGCCATCGCCAGACCGATTCCGGCGAGCCATTCACCGCCATGCGCGCCGGTCAGCTCGCTGGAGAGCAGTATCACCACGCCGCCAAAGGCGAGGAACAGCCAGCCCCATTTCACCAGGCTGACGCGTTCACCTAAAAACATCCCCATCAAGACCAGCATAAACGGCTGGGTGTTATACACCACGGTAGAAAGACCAATAGAGATCCGCTCATAGGCGGCGAAGAGCAGCAGCCAGTTCACCACTAATGCCACGCCGCCGAGAATAGCCAGCAGCAGCGTGGTGCGGGTGAGGGGACTGAAGGGTTTTTGACTTACCCGGATAAAAATAAAAAGCGCCATAGCCCCGATAAGACAGCGCCAGAACACCACTTCCGTCACCGGCAAACCGGAGAGCAAAACAAACGCGCCGATAGAGCCGGAAATTAACATCGCCAGGCTCATTTGCCAGACGCCTTTATGTAAATCACGCATCATCCACCTCCTGATTAATGACGCTATTGTCGAAAATCGCTGTCGGGTTTTACAGGGGTGATATAAGGTTGAAAAGGTAAATGACTTTTTAAAATTAGGTGAAAAGAATGGAATGCCTTATCGATGATATCGACCGACAAATTTTAGCCTGTCTGGTTGAGGATGCGCGCATGTCGTTGAAGGTGCTCAGCGGCCGCATCGGTCTGACGTCCCCCAGCACGGCAGAACGCCTGAAGAGGCTGGAAGAACGCGGTGTGATTCAGGGTTATGGTGCACGGGTGAATCTGGCGGCGCTGGGGTATACGCTGCAGGCGCTGGTGCGCGTGCGGCCTTTGCCGGGGCTGTTGCATAAGGTGGATAAGTACATTCAGGCGATGCCGGAGTGTATTGAGAGCGACAAAGTCACCGGGGAAGATTGCTTTGTGATTAGGCTGGTGGTGCGGTCAATCGAACAGCTTGATGCGCTGCTTGACGGCCTGGCAGAACATGCCCAGTGTAATACGTCGATTGTGAAGAGTTCGCCGGTGAAGCGCCGTTTGCCGCCGATGTAGGTTTCTGTCGCCGGGTGGCGGCTGCGCCTTACCCGGCCTACGAAGGCGGACTCGGTTTTTTATGTTGGGAAAGTGATGGTGGTGGGGGAAGGATTACTCGGCGCGTTGCGCCTCGCCCTTCGGGTCGTTGCCTGCGGCAACGCTTTCTCGCTGCGCTCGAATCGAACCTTAGTCGAAGCTTCTCATCCTTCCCCGTTACGGAAATACATGATGCCTGGTGTGAATAGAAGGTTTAGCGTCGTTTGGAAGTGATGGTGGTGGGGGAAGGATTACTCGGCGCGTTGCGCCTCGCCCTTCGGGTCGTTGCCTGCGGCAACGCTTTCTCGCTGCGCTCGAATCGAACCTTAGTCGAAGCTTCTCATCCTTCCCCGTTACGGAAATACATGATGCCTGGTGTGAATAGAAGGTTTAGCGTCGTTTGGAAGTGATGGTGGTGGGGGAAGGATTCGAACCTTCGAAGTCGATGACGGCAGATTTACAGTCTGCTCCCTTTGGCCGCTCGGGAACCCCACCAGGGGTAATTCAAATTTTGAGGTCGTGCTGAGAGATGGTGGTGGGGGAAGGATTCGAACCTTCGAAGTCGATGACGGCAGATTTACAGTCTGCTCCCTTTGGCCGCTCGGGAACCCCACCACGGGGTAATGCTTTTTTACTGGCCTGCTTCCTGCTGGAAGCGGGGCGCATCATATCAAATGAGACGCCCCTGTAAAGCATTCCTTTAGGGAAATGAAGTCGTTTGCCTGCTTTTTATCCGTAAAGGCGCAAAGCTAATCAATTCATTTTCCGAAAGATTAAAGAATGATGGTCCTGTTGCCGTACACGAAGACCCGCTGCGCCAGCACCTGATACAGCGCACGACTCAACACATTCTTCTCAACGTCACGACCCGCACGCATCATGTCCTCAGCAGTGTAAGTGTGATCCACATGAATGACGTCCTGCATGATGATTGGACCTTCATCCAGGTTGTCATTCACGTAGTGCGCGGTCGCACCGATGATCTTCACGCCGCGCTCGTACGCCTGGTGGTAAGGACGCGCACCAATAAAGGCTGGCAGGAACGAGTGGTGAATGTTGATGATCTTGTTCGGGAAACGCGCTACGAAGGATGGCGTTAACACGCGCATGTATTTTGCCAGCACCACGTAGTCCGGGTTATGCGCTTCAATGGCCTGTGCCATCAGATCGTCGTGTTCTTCACGGGTATGGCCTTCGTGGCTCACCAGCTCGAACGGAATATCAAAACGCTCGACCAGCGTGCGCAGCGTCTCATGGTTACCAATAACGGCAGCAATTTCAACGTCCAGACCGCCGTAGTTGGCTTTCATCAGCAGGTCGCCCAGACAATGTGCTTCTTTGGTCACCAGGATCACGATGCGGCGTCGACCCGCTGGGGTCAGTTCGCGCACGGAACCTTCCGGAAGCGCGCTGTCCAGATCGGCAAGCAGGGTGGTGTCGTTGAAAATACCTTCCAGCTCGGTACGCATAAAGAAGCGACCGGTACGGTGGTCAACGAACTCGTTGTTCTGCACGATATTCAGTTCATGCTTGTAGCAAATGTTGGTAATTCGTGCGATCAGTCCTTTTTGATCGGGACAGATGGTGCGCAGAACTTTACGTTGTAATGATTGCATCGCCGGGAAATCCTGTTTGTATTTGCGAAGTCTGGGTTGTCAGGCATTACTGCCCGCAACACTTTTTAAATTTTTTACCTGAACCACACGGGCAGGGATCGTTACGACCAAACTGTGGGCGCGTTCCGTCAATATAATACCATTGCCCGCTTTCCTTTAAGAACCGGGAACGCTCGATAATGGCACCCGGTTTATTATTCTCGCTAAAACGGGCAACAAAGCTGACGTAACCTTCGTCAACATGACTGCCTGTTGCGGATTCATAGACGGTAAGGCCGAGCCACTGCGTGTTCGCGAACCCGGCTTCGATGTCCTGTTTGAAATCGGCTGCGCGGCAGGATGGATGCCAGGTTTTAATCAGGTAGTCTGCGTCCTTGATCACAAAAGCAGTGTACCGTGAACGCATGAGGTGTGACGGGTCTGGTGCAACCTGATCGTCAGACAGATATCGCTGGCAACATAGGCTATACTCCAGAGCGCTACCACAGGGGCAGAGTTGAGACACGATTCTCTTCCTGGAACAAAAAATAAAGGCGTTAAACGCTTCGGGTAGCACTATGTTAACTGAGCTGTTGCGTTGACGCTATGTCAGGAATCCAGGGGAAGTAAAACAGGGCTAATGAGAAAGGTTAAAATTGGACTGGCGCTGGGCTCAGGTGCAGCCCGGGGGTGGTCACACATCGGCGTAATTAATGCCTTAAACAAGATGGGCATTGACATTGATATTGTCGCAGGGTGTTCAATAGGATCGCTTGTCGGCTCCGCTTACGCGTGCGGGAAGCTTCCTGAACTCGAGACGTGGGTGCGCTCCTTCAGCTACTGGGACGTGCTGCGTCTGATGGACCTCTCCTGGCAGCGTGGTGGGCTGCTGCGCGGCGAGCGCGTGTTTAACCAGTTCCGCCAGGTTATGCCTCTCGAAGACTTCACCGATTGTCAGATGCCTTTCGGCGCCGTCGCGACGAACCTCAGTACAGGACGCGAGCTCTGGCTCACCGAAGGGGATATCCATCTTGCCGTGCGTGCCTCCTGCAGTATGCCGGGGCTCATGGCGCCTGTCCCACACAACGGTTACTGGCTTGTCGACGGTGGCGTCGTTAACCCGGTTCCCATCTCTCTGACGCGCGCAATGGGGGCGGATATCGTGATTGCCGTCGACCTGCAGCACGACGCCCACCTGATGCAGCAGGATCTCATGCCGGTCAATCTCCAGAGCGAAGATGTTGAGGGCGAGAAACTGGCCTGGCATGAACGCCTGCGCGGAAGAATCGGGCGTATGGCCGCACGTCGCTCGGTTACCGCACCGACGGCGATAGAAATCATGACCACGTCAATTCAGGTACTTGAGAACCGCCTTAAACGTAACCGTATGGCAGGCGATCCTCCGGATATTCTTATTCAGCCGTACTGTCCGCAAATCTCTACCCTTGATTTCCATCGGGCTGAGGCCGCCATCGCAGCGGGCTCGTTAGCCGTCGAAAAGAAAATGGACGAATTGTTGCCTTTTGTGCAGACCGCACGTTAAGCACCTTTTTTTGACTACTTCAGCAAAATCTGACAGGCGATAGTGCCGATCGCATGCCACTATTTAGTTACTGTCAGCCAGGGGAGGAACCATGACGCAGCCATTGGCCGGAAAACACATTTTGATTGTTGAAGACGAGCCCGTTTTCCGATCGCTACTGGATTCGTGGTTATCCTCGCTGGGCGCAATGACGTCACTGGCTGAAGATGGCATCGACGCCCTGGAAAAAATGATTAGCATTACGCCCGATTTGATGATTTGCGACATTGCGATGCCGCGCATGAATGGACTGAAGCTGGTTGAACATCTGCGTAACGAAGGTAATCAGACGCCGATTCTGGTGATCTCTGCCACCGAGAACATGGCGGATATCGCCAAAGCATTACGTCTTGGGGTACAGGATATTCTGCTCAAACCAGTCAAGGATTTGCATAGATTGCGGGAAACGGTCTTAGCGTGCCTTTATCCGAATATGTTTAATTCCCGGGTAGAGGAAGAGGAGCGTCTTTTCCAGGACTGGGACGCTCTGGTGAGTAATCCGCCTGCTGCGGCGAAGCTGTTGCAAGAACTCCAGCCGCCCGTCCAGCAAACTATTTCACACTGCCGTGTAAATTATCGCCAGCTGGTGGCCGCTGATCAGCCTGGACTGGTGCTGGATATTGCACCACTGTCAGATTCCGACCTTGCGTTTTATTCTCTGGATGTCACCCGGGCGGGGGATAACGGTGTATTAGCCGCGTTACTTCTTCGTGCGCTATTTAATGGCTTGTTGCAGGAACAGTTATCCCATCAGGGACAACGGTTGCCGGAGTTAGGCAGTTTACTCAAACAGGTAAACCAGCTTTTTCGTCAGGCCAATTTGCCAGGACAGTTCCCGCTGCTGGTCGGCTATTACCACAGCGGTTTAAAGAATCTGATCCTCGTTTCAGCCGGTCTCAATGCATCACTGAATACCGGTGAACACCATATTCAGGTGAGTAACGGTGTGCCGCTTGGGACATTGGGAACGGCGTATCTTAATCAAATTAGCCACCGCTGTTCCTCCTGGCAGTGCCAAATTTGGGGCGCCGGGGGACGGCTACGCTTAATGTTGTCCACGGAATAAGCAATTGGATCGTAATTTTAAGATTGCTTTACCTGTGTTTTGCGGGGAGTGCTACTATCGCTGCCCGGTTTCATGCGTATTTATCCTAATTGATCGGCAACGCGTTCTTTTCAGACCCGGACTGCGGGGCGAGGCTGATATACTCAACGCGTTATTTATTGCATAAAAGTTCAAAACTTGAACAGCTCAGGAGAATTTGAATGGCTGCCCTAAATTCGAAAGTCAGAAAGGCCGTTATCCCGGTAGCGGGATTGGGGACCAGGATGTTACCAGCAACTAAGGCGATTCCTAAAGAGATGTTGCCTCTGGTTGATAAGCCATTAATCCAGTATGTCGTTAATGAATGCATTGCAGCCGGCATCACTGAAATTGTGCTGGTTACGCATTCATCTAAAAACTCTATCGAAAACCATTTCGATACAAGCTTTGAACTTGAAGCCATGCTGGAAAAGCGTGTTAAGCGTCAGCTGTTAGAAGAAGTTCAGTCTATTTGCCCTCCACACGTCACCATTATGCAGGTTCGTCAGGGGCTGGCTAAAGGTCTGGGTCACGCTGTTATGTGCGCGCATCCTGTTGTGGGTGATGAGCCTGTAGCGGTAATTCTGCCTGACGTTATTCTGGACGAATACGAATCCGATCTTTCTCAGGATAACCTGGCTGAAATGATCAAACGTTTCGACGAAACCGGCAGCAGCCAGATTATGGTTGAGCCTGTTGAAGACGTAACGGCATACGGTGTGGTTGACTGTAAAGGCGTTAACCTTGAGCCGGGTGAAAGTGTGCCAATGGTTGGCGTCGTAGAGAAGCCTAAAGCCGATGTAGCCCCTTCAAACCTTGCTGTTGTAGGTCGCTATGTCCTGAGTGCTGAAATCTGGCCTCTGCTGGCTAAAACGCCTCCAGGAGCGGGTGATGAGATCCAGCTGACGGATGCCATCGATATGCTGATCGAGAAAGAGACCGTTGAGGCCTACCATATGAAAGGTAAGAGCCATGACTGCGGTAATAAGCTCGGTTATATGCAGGCGTTTGTTGAATATGGTATCCGCCACAATACCCTTGGCGAAGAATTTAAAACCTGGCTCAAAGAGAGCGTAGGTATTAAGAAATAAGCCACGGTTGTAAATGTTCGAAACCGGTGAGGCGCTGCCCACCGGTTTTTTTATGCCTGTACCACTCCCGAAAACCTGTCTGAAAGTACAGTCGATAAAGTTGTTAAATAATGCTTTATGACAGAGTGTAAGAGGATGTTTGGGACAAATTTAGGTTAAAAAAAATCCCGCAATATGCGGGATTTCTCTGAATGTGCCGTGATTAATCCTTGATCAGGAAGTCATCCAGCTGTTTACCTTGCTCATCCATGGCTTTCTTGATAACAGCAGGAGTACGACCCTGGCCAGTCCAGGTTTTAGTTTCGCCGTTCTCGTCAACGTAGCTATATTTAGCAGGACGAGCAGCACGCTTGGCTTTGGTACCGGTTTTAGCCGCAGCCATGCTGTTCAGCAATTCATTTGGATCGATACCATCAGCAATCAGCATTTCACGATATTGCTGCAGTTTACGAGTACGCTCTTCGATTTCAGCAGCAGCAGCGCTTTCTTCTTCGCGACGTTCATTAACTACAACTTCTAATTTTTCCAGCATTTCTTCAAGCGTTTCGAGGGTGCATTCTCTTGCCTGCGCACGAAGAGTACGGATGTTGTTCAGAATTTTAAGTGCTTCGCTCATTGTAGTAATCTCAAACTTATAATGGGGGGGTGGTTTGTTGACCTAATAATAGAGCCATAAATTCATATGTGCAATAGCCAGGAATGTAAGGAATTCAAAAAATACTAAATCGTCTCACTATTATTAATTACGCTAACTTAAATTTCATCACCCGACAGTCTCGCTTGTTATCACATCAACCTGCTTTGTCCGGTTGATTGCCTCTTTTTTTTGTGACATTTACCGCAGGAATTATAGTTGCGGCGGATAAATATCAGCCTTTTGTATTAGTACCCCCCCGTGATGTTAAGGCTGAAATAGTTAATAAATGGTGAATTTTAATGAACGGTGATTCCACTATAAAAACAAGTGTTATGTTGGGCTTAACATATAACATATTGGCCTGGCTGCATGCGTTTACTTCATGTTTTAACGGATTATTTTCGAAAACAGAAGGTTCTGAACGCCGCGCTGAACTACATCCTCTGTGCGCTGTATCGCTGATGACCTGACAAAATATGGTACAATGACTCATCGGGAATATTACACATTGATTAGGGTTTTACGGCCAATGGCACAACTGTATTTCTACTATTCGGCGATGAATGCCGGTAAATCCACCGCGCTGCTACAATCCTCGTACAATTACCAGGAGCGCGGGATGCGTACCGTTGTTTATACGGCTGAGATTGACGATCGCTTTGGCGCAGGGAAGGTGAGCTCCAGAATAGGACTCTCGTCACCTGCCAGGCTGTTTAACCCGAAAACCGATCTGTTTGAGGACATTCGCACGGAACATGCTGAGCGGCCTATTCACTGTGTCCTGGTCGATGAGAGCCAGTTTCTGACGCGTGAACAGGTTCACGCGCTTTCCGAGGTGGTTGATGAGCTTGATATCCCTGTTCTGTGCTATGGGCTGCGGACGGATTTTCGCGGTGAGCTCTTTGCCGGGAGTCAGTATTTGCTCGCCTGGTCGGATAAACTCGTCGAATTAAAAACGATCTGCTTCTGCGGTCGCAAAGCCAGTATGGTGCTTCGTCTCGACCAGGCAGGAAAACCTTATGCAGATGGTGAGCAGGTGGTTATAGGCGGTAATGAACGCTATGTATCGGTCTGTCGTAAGCATTATAAAGAAGCGCTGTCTGTAGGCTCGCTGACGGCGATTCAGCACGACAACAGAAAATAACGTCAGCTTTGTTATTCAGACATAAAAAAACCCGCCATAAAGGCGGGTTTTTCATTTGCTGTCAATTAAGCGCTTTTCTTCGCTTTCTTGTCAGCTTTGATGACCGGAACTTCTGTTTTCACAGCGGCAACGTCACCTTCTTTGAACTCACGACCGTAGAAAGTATCCAGCAGAATCTGTTTCAGCTCGGAGATCAGTGGGTAGCGCGGGTTGGCACCTGTACACTGGTCATCGAATGCATCTTCAGACAGCTTATCTACATGAGCGAGGAAGTCAGCTTCATGTACGCCCGCTTCACGGATAGATTTAGGAATACCCAGCTCAGCTTTCAGACTTTCCAGCCATGCCAGCAGTTTTTCAATCTTCGCAGCAGTACGGTCGCCCGGTGCGCTCAGACCAAGGTGGTCTGCGATTTCAGCATAACGACGACGTGCTTGCGGACGGTCGTACTGGCTGAAAGCAGTCTGCTTGGTTGGGTTGTCATTAGCGTTATAACGAATAACGTTGCTGATCAACAGGGCGTTCGCCAGACCGTGAGGAATGTGGAACTGTGAACCCAGCTTGTGCGCCATAGAGTGGCAAACACCCAGGAAGGCGTTCGCAAACGCGATACCGGCGATGGTTGCTGCACTGTGAACGCGTTCACGTGCTACCGGGTTTTTAGACCCTTCGTTATAGGACGCTGGCAGGTTTTCCTTCAGCAGTTTCAGAGCCTGCAGAGCCTGACCGTCAGAGAACTCAGACGCCAGTACAGAAACGTAAGCTTCCAGGGCGTGAGTTACCGCATCCAGACCACCGAACGCACACAGTGACTTCGGCATATCCATGACCAGGTTCGCATCGACGATAGCCATGTCTGGGGTCAGGGCATAGTCAGCCAGTGGGTATTTCTGACCTGTCGCATCGTCCGTTACTACCGCGAATGGCGTGACTTCTGAACCGGTACCGGAAGTGGTGGTGACCGCGATCATCTTCGCTTTTACGCCCATTTTCGGGAACTTGTAGATACGTTTACGGATGTCCATAAAGCGCAGCGCCAGTTCTTCGAAGTGGGTTTCAGGATGTTCGTACATGACCCACATGATTTTCGCGGCGTCCATTGGGGAACCACCACCCAGTGCGATAATCACATCTGGTTTGAAGGAGTTAGCCAGCTCAGCACCTTTACGCACAACGCTCAGGGTAGGGTCAGCTTCAACTTCAAAGAACACTTCAGTTTCAACGCCAGCCGCTTTCAGCACAGAGGTGATCTGGTCAGCGTAGCCGTTGTTAAACAGGAAACGGTCAGTCACGATGAGCGCACGTTTGTGGCCATCAGTAATCACTTCATCCAGCGCGATTGGCAGTGAGCCACGGCGGAAGTAGATAGATTTCGGAAGTTTGTGCCACAACATGTTTTCAGCTCGCTTAGCAACGGTTTTCTTGTTGATCAGGTGTTTTGGACCAACGTTTTCAGAGATGGAGTTACCACCCCAGGAACCACAACCCAGAGTCAGGGAAGGTGCGAGTTTGAAGTTGTACAGGTCACCGATACCACCCTGAGAAGCAGGGGTGTTAATCAGAATACGGGCAGTTTTCATCATCTGACCGAAGTGAGCAACACGCTCTGGCTGGTTATCCTGGTCAGTGTACAGACAAGAGGTGTGACCGATACCACCCATGGCAACCAGCTTCTCGGCTTTTTCAACCGCGTCTTCGAAATCTTTCGCACGGTACATTGCAAGCGTTGGAGACAGTTTTTCATGTGCAAACGGCTCGCTTTCGTCGACAACTTTCACTTCACCGATCAGGATTTTAGTTGTTGCCGGAACGGTAAAGCCTGCGAGTTCAGCAATTTTGTACGCTGGCTGACCCACGATAGCGGCGTTCAGCGCGCCATTTTTCAGGATGATGTCCTGAACTGCTTTCAACTCTTTGCCCTGCAGCAGGTAGCCGCCGTGGCTGGCGAAACGTTCGCGAACGGCGTCGTACACGGAGTCAACAACAACAACAGACTGTTCAGATGCACAGATCACGCCGTTATCGAAGGTTTTAGACATCAGTACAGACGCAACGGCACGTTTGATGTCAGCGGTTTCGTCGATAACAACAGGGGTGTTACCGGCGCCCACACCGATGGCTGGTTTACCGGAGCTGTATGCCGCTTTAACCATGCCAGGACCACCGGTCGCCAGGATCAGGTTAATGTCCGGGTGATGCATCAGGGCGTTGGAGAGCTCAACGGAAGGTTGGTCGATCCAGCCGATCAGATCTTTTGGTGCGCCAGCAGCGATCGCCGCCTGCAGGACAATATCCGCAGCTTTGTTGGTCGCGTCTTTCGCACGTGGGTGTGGAGAGAAGATGATTGCGTTACGGGTCTTCAGGCTAATCAGCGATTTGAAGATAGCGGTAGACGTTGGGTTAGTGGTCGGAACAATACCGCAGATGATGCCGATAGGTTCAGCGATGGTGATAGTACCGAAGGTGTCGTCTTCGGACAGCACGCCACAGGTTTTCTCATCTTTATAGGCGTTATAGATATACTCGGAAGCGAAGTGGTTTTTAATCACTTTATCTTCCACGATACCCATGCCGGATTCGGCAACGGCCATTTTAGCGAGAGGGATTCGAGCATCTGCAGCAGCCAGTGCGGCCGCGCGGAAGATTTTATCAACCTGTTCTTGGGTGAAATTGGCATATTCACGCTGGGCTTTTTTAACGCGCTCGACGAGGGCGTTCAGTTCAGCGATATTAGTAACAGCCATAATGCTCTCCTGATAATGTTTAAACTCTTTTAGTAAACCAGCGCTCGATACGTCACACAGTATAGACAGAGCCGATACGACTTGCGTAACACAAAGTAAAACAAAGAGTTACTTTCTGCATCAGCACACTAATTTACTAAAAGAGCCTTACCTTAGCATCATCCCTTTTGTCAGGTGACCTCCCTGGGGGTGTAACCAAGATTACTCACTTCTGAGTACGGAAATCATGATCTGTGTCAATTTTCCCCCAAGCTGATACCTTTCAGCAGGGTTATTTCGCGCTGATTTTTCCAGTGTTAAATAATTACGTAAGTATTGGAAGCGGCGCTATCATTGATTATACATATGTTTAACATCCTGAAATGATAACGTTTTGGCACAGATTTCGAGTGAAGTATGCTAATAAAAAGGGTATCTTCAGCGCGATTTCTCATGACGAATTGTCAGTCCAGGGCATGTGTATAAGCGGAGCAAAACGTGATCCAAACGCTCTTTGATTTTCCAACGTACTTTAAATTTTTTATTGGTTTGTTTGCCCTGGTCAACCCGGTGGGGATCATTCCTGTCTTCATTAGTATGACGAGTTACCAGACGGCGGCGGCCAGGAACAAGACCAACCTGACCGCTAACCTGTCAGTGGCGATCATATTGCTCACCTCTCTTTTTCTGGGTGACGCCATTCTCCAGCTCTTCGGGATTTCGATCGACTCTTTCCGCATTGCGGGTGGGATCCTGGTGGTGACCATCGCCATGTCCATGATCAGCGGTAAGCTGGGCGAGGATAAGCAGAATAAACAAGAGAAGTCAGAAACCGCTATCCGCGAAAGCATTGGCGTAGTGCCGCTGGCCTTACCGCTGATGGCCGGTCCTGGTGCCATCAGTTCAACCATTGTCTGGGGGACGCGCTATCATAGCCTGATGCACCTGATTGGTTTTTCAGTGGCTATTGCCATTTTCGCGCTCTGCTGTTGGGGCGTGTTCCGCATGGCACCCTGGCTGGTGCGCTTGCTGGGTCAGACGGGCATTAACGTCATAACGCGTATCATGGGCCTGCTGCTGATGGCGTTAGGGATTGAATTTATCGTTACGGGTATTAAAAGCATTTTCCCCGGTTTGCTGCACTGATATTGCATATGAAAGAACGGAGCCACGGCTCCGTTTTTTTACGTCATTATCAGTAAATCCTATAACTAAAGTTGAAATGCTCACATATCATAATAAATTCTACTAATAATGTTCATTGCTTATATTTCAACAAGTTATTAATTCTACTCAAACCCGCCTGCGCAGAAAATCTTCGATCGCTCTGTTATTTTACTCACATGATACTCTGGGGCTTGCTGAGAGATAACCGAAATGATATTAGTAATTTCAACATTCCCCTAGATGAATGTGCTAAATAATAACCAGTTGTTAAATTTTTGTACAAAGTCACTCGATGATAGCGCAGCGACGCGCTTGTAGAGAAAAATTTCTCTATCTTGTTGAATGTCATGTTTTTTAATTGATGTTCGATGTCCGGCAGGGCTGCCCTCAACGATGCGGTACTCACCGTAAAAGAGAATTGCTTAACAAATTTGCAAAATGTATTGGCGCACGTTTACGCCATTTGATACTTTCCGGCCTAATATTTTGCAGCATAAAACAAGCAGATGAGAATTATTTTCATATGATTCTCTTCTCAGATATCCAACGCAGGTCTCAAACAGGGTGGCCTGTAAAGAATCGACGCAAGACGGCCATACGAGCGGTCAGTAATAACAAAGTCGGTGATAGCAAGCAGTAAAAGAAGAACCTGACAGCAGCAAAAAAAACTCCTGCGCTGTACAGGCCCCAACAGGGGATTACACAGCTGGCGAAGGCCAGTCATTATAATGAGTGGAGTACCAACACAATGTCCATCATCACAAAAAAAAATCTGGTAGCGGCGGGGATTTTAACTGCGCTAATCGCGGGCAACGCTGCAATGGCTGCGGACGTTCCTGCAGGTGTTCAACTGGCTGAGAAACAGACGCTGGTGCGTAACAACGGTGCGGAAGTTCAGTCTCTTGACCCGCACAAAATTGAAGGTGTTCCTGAGTCTAACGTTAACCGCGACCTGTTCGAAGGCCTGCTGGTGACAGACGTAGACGGCCACCCGGCGCCGGGTGTAGCCGAAAAATGGGAAAACAAAGATTTCAAAGTCTGGACCTTCCATCTGCGTAAAGATGCGAAATGGTCCGACGGTACGCCGGTCACGGCCGAAGATTTCGTTTATAGCTGGCAGCGTCTGGCGAACCCAACAACCGCCTCTCCGTATGCGAGCTACCTGCAATATGGCCACATCGCCAATATTGATGACATCATCGCGGGCAAAAAACCTGTTACCGACCTGGGCGTAAAAGCGATCGATGCGAATACCTTTGAAGTGACGTTGAGCGAACCTGTTCCGTACTTCTATAAGCTGCTGGTTCACCCGTCCGTCTCCCCGGTACCAAAATCCGCCGTGGAAAAATTTGGTGAAAAATGGACGCAGCCTGCCAATATCGTGACCAACGGTGCCTATAAGCTGAAAGACTGGGTGGTCAACGAGCGTATGGTGCTTGAGCGTAACCCGCAATACTGGGACAACGCGAAAACCGTCATTAATCAGGTGACCTACCTGCCAATTTCGTCCGAAGTGACTGACGTTAACCGCTACCGCAGCGGTGAAATCGACATGACCTATAACAACATGCCGATTGAATTGTTCCAGAAACTGAAGAAAGAGATCCCTAAAGAAGTTCACGTCGATCCGTACCTGTGCACCTACTACTATGAAATCAACAACCAGAAAGCACCGTTCACCGACGTACGTGTACGTACCGCGCTGAAGCTGGCTCTGGATCGCGATATCATCGTAAACAAAGTGAAAAACCAGGGCGATCTGCCGGCATACAGCTATACCCCTCCATACACCGATGGTGCAAAACTGACCGAGCCAGACTGGTTCAAACAGACGCAGGAACAGCGTAACGCAGAAGCGAAGAAACTGCTGGCCGAAGCGGGCTATACCGCAGATAAGCCGCTGACCTTCAGCCTGTTGTACAACACCTCCGATCTGCACAAAAAACTGGCTATCGCTGTCGCTTCGATCTGGAAGAAAAACCTGGGCGCGAACGTGAAGCTGGAGAACCAGGAGTGGAAAACCTTCCTCGACAGCCGTCATCAGGGCACCTTTGACGTGGCGCGTGCTGGCTGGTGTGCGGACTATAACGAACCGACCTCCTTCCTGAATACCATGCTGAGCGACAGCTCGAACAACACCGCGCACTATAAGAGCCCGGCGTTCGACAAGCTGATCGCCGACACGCTGAAAACCACTGACGAAGCACAGCGTACAGAACTGTACTCTAAGGCCGAGCAGCAGCTGGATAAAGATTCCGCGATCGTTCCGGTTTACTACTACGTTAACGCCCGTCTGGTGAAACCGTGGGTAGGTGGATATACCGGTAAAGACCCGATGGATAATATCTACGTTAAAAACTTGTATATTATCAAGCATTAATGGCAATGAGTGGGGCGGGCGTGCTCGCCCCACGGTGTCTAACCAACGTCACATAATATAGGCACACGCCAGAAGGTACGGGCAATGTTGAAATTTATCCTACGTCGCTGTCTTGAAGCGATTCCAACGCTATTTATTCTCATCACGATTTCCTTCTTCATGATGCGCCTTGCGCCGGGAAGTCCATTTACCGGTGAGCGTACGCTGCCGCCAGAAGTCATGGCGAATATCGAAGCGAAATACCACTTAAACGATCCTATCTCCACCCAGTACTTCAATTATCTGAAGCAGCTGGCTCACGGTGATTTTGGACCGTCATTTAAATATAAAGACTATTCCGTTAACGACCTTGTGGCGTCCAGCTTCCCGGTTTCGGCTAAGTTGGGGGCTGCGGCATTCATTCTGGCCATCGTTTTCGGGGTCACCGCAGGCGTTATCGCCGCGCTCAGACAAAATACCAAATGGGATTATGCCGTAATGGGGGTGGCAATGACCGGGGTAGTGATACCCAGCTTCGTTGTTGCGCCATTACTGGTGATGATATTTGCCATCACGCTGAAGTGGCTGCCGGGTGGCGGCTGGAACGGCGGGGCATTGAAGTTCATGATTTTGCCAATGGTGGCATTATCTCTGGCGTACATCGCCAGTATCGCGCGTATTACCCGTGGTTCAATGATCGAAGTGCTGCACTCAAACTTCATTCGTACCGCGCGCGCTAAAGGGCTGCCGATGCGTCGGATTATCTTCCGCCACGCGCTCAAACCGGCGCTGTTGCCCGTGCTCTCCTACATGGGACCGGCATTCGTCGGGATCATCACCGGCTCGATGGTTATCGAAACAATCTACGGCCTGCCGGGCATTGGTCAGCTGTTCGTTAACGGCGCGCTCAACCGCGACTATTCGCTGGTACTGAGCCTGACCATTCTCGTCGGTGCGCTGACCATTCTCTTTAACGCAATCGTCGATGTGCTGTACGCCGTCATCGACCCGAAAATCCGTTACTAACTGGAGCACGCCATGATGTTGAGTAAGAAAAACAGCGAGGCGCTGGAAAACTTCAGTGAAAAACTGGAAGTAGAAGGTCGTAGCCTCTGGCAGGACGCGCGCCGTCGCTTCATGCACAACCGTGCGGCGGTTGCCAGTCTGGTTGTTCTGGTGATCATCGCGCTGTTTGTGACCCTGGCGCCGATGCTGTCGCAATTTACCTATTTCGACACCGACTGGGGCATGATGTCCAGCGCGCCGGATATGGAATCAGGCCACTATTTTGGCACGGACTCCTCAGGACGCGATCTGCTGGTGCGTGTCGCTATCGGTGGCCGTATCTCGCTGATGGTCGGTATTGCTGCCGCGCTGGTGGCGGTGATCGTGGGTACGCTCTACGGCTCACTGTCCGGCTACCTTGGCGGCAAAATAGACTCGGTAATGATGCGTCTGCTGGAAATCCTGAACTCCTTCCCGTTTATGTTCTTCGTCATCCTGCTGGTGACCTTCTTCGGTCAGAATATTTTGCTGATCTTCGTGGCCATCGGGATGGTTTCCTGGCTGGATATGGCGCGTATTGTCCGCGGCCAGACCCTGAGCCTCAAACGCAAAGAGTTTATCGAAGCCGCGCAGGTCGGCGGTGTCTCTACCGGGAATATCGTGGTTCGCCATATCGTTCCTAACGTGCTGGGCGTGGTGGTGGTCTATGCCTCACTGCTGGTGCCAAGCATGATCCTGTTTGAATCTTTCCTGAGCTTCCTCGGTCTGGGTACGCAAGAGCCGCTGAGCAGCTGGGGCGCGCTGCTGAGTGACGGTGCAAACTCAATGGAAGTGTCACCGTGGCTGCTGTTATACCCGGCGGGTTTCCTGGTCGTTACCCTGTTTTGTTTTAACTTTATCGGCGATGGCCTGCGTGATGCCCTCGACCCGAAAGACCGTTAAGGAGCGCCGTCATGACAATCATTGAAACGGCAACCGCGCCACAGGCGCAGCAGCGGAGCGACCTTCTGCTGGACGTAAAAGATCTTCGCGTCACCTTTAAGACCCCGGACGGTGATGTGACCGCCGTGAACGATCTCAACTTCAACCTGCGAGCGGGCGAAACGCTCGGCATCGTGGGTGAATCCGGATCCGGGAAATCCCAGACCGCCTTTGCGCTAATGGGCCTGCTGGCCGCTAACGGTGTGATTGGCGGTTCCGCGAAATTCAACGGTCGCGAAATCCTCAACCTGCCGGAGCACGAGTTGAACAAGCTGCGCGCCGAGCAGATCTCGATGATTTTCCAGGATCCGATGACCTCGCTGAACCCGTACATGCGCGTCGGCGAGCAGCTGATGGAAGTTCTGATGCTGCACAAAGGCCTGGGTAAAGCGGAAGCCTTCGAAGAGTCGGTCAAAATGCTCGATGCGGTGAAAATGCCGGAAGCGCGCAAGCGCATGCGTATGTTCCCACACGAGTTCTCTGGCGGTATGCGCCAGCGCGTGATGATTGCGATGGCGCTGCTGTGCCGACCAAAACTGCTGATTGCCGACGAACCGACCACCGCGCTGGACGTTACCGTTCAGGCACAAATCATGACCCTGCTGAACGAGCTGAAGCGTGAGTTCAACACGGCGATTATCATGATCACCCACGACCTGGGCGTGGTGGCGGGCATCTGTGACAAAGTGCTGGTGATGTATGCCGGTCGTACCATGGAATACGGCAAAGCGCGTGACGTGTTCTATCAGCCTGCTCATCCTTACTCGATTGGCCTGCTGAACGCGGTACCGCGCCTCGATGCGGAAGGGGAATCCCTGCTCACCATTCCGGGCAACCCGCCAAACCTGCTGCGCCTGCCGAAAGGCTGTCCGTTCCAGCCGCGCTGTCCGCACGCGATGGAAATCTGCAACAGCGCACCGCCGCTGGAAGAGTTTGCACCAGGCCGTCTGCGCGCCTGCTTTAAGCCGCAGGAGGAGCTGGTATGAACGCATTAGATGAAAAACGCAATGTGCTGCTCGAGATTGCTGACCTTAAGGTGCATTTCGACATCAAAGACGGCAAACAGTGGTTCTGGCAGCCGTCGAAGACCCTGAAAGCGGTGGACGGCGTCACGCTGCGCCTGTATGAAGGGGAAACCCTGGGCGTGGTGGGCGAGTCCGGTTGCGGCAAATCGACCTTTGCGCGCGCCATTATCGGTCTGGTGAAAGCCACCGACGGCAAAGTGGCCTGGCTGGGTAAAGATCTGCTGGGCATGAAACCCGACGAGTGGCGCGAGGTGCGCAGCGATATCCAGATGATCTTCCAGGATCCGCTGGCGTCGTTAAACCCGCGTATGACCATCGGTGAGATTATTGCCGAGCCGCTGCGGACCTATCATCCGAAGATGTCCCGTCAGGAAGTGCGCGATCGCGTTAAGGCGATGATGCTGAAAGTCGGGCTGTTGCCTAACCTCATCAACCGCTATCCGCACGAGTTCTCAGGCGGTCAGTGTCAGCGTATTGGTATTGCGCGCGCCCTGATCCTCGAACCGAAGCTGATTATCTGCGATGAGCCGGTTTCCGCGCTCGACGTCTCCATTCAGGCGCAGGTGGTTAACCTGCTGCAGAAGCTGCAGCGCGAAATGGGGCTGTCGCTGATCTTCATCGCGCATGACCTGGCCGTGGTGAAACACATCTCTGACCGCGTGCTGGTGATGTATCTGGGGCACGCCGTGGAGCTGGGCACCTATGACGAGGTGTACCACAATCCGCTGCACCCGTACACCAAAGCGCTGATGTCGGCAGTGCCGATCCCCGATCCCGATCTGGAAAAGAATAAGACCATCCAGCTGCTGGAAGGGGAATTGCCTTCACCGATTAACCCGCCGTCGGGCTGCGTCTTCCGCACGCGCTGCCCAATGGCCGGACCGGAATGTGCGAAAACGCGACCGGTTCTGGAAGGCAGTTTCCGACATGCGGTTTCCTGCCTGAAAGTAGACCCGTTATAATCGCAAGGGCTGACATGATGTCAGCCCTTATATTTTGCGAGGTCACTGTGTCGCGTTTATTCACGTCAGCCCGTCGGCGGCTTTATCATGTTTTATTCGATCCTGAAACGGTATCCGGGCGACGCTTCGAAGGTCTTTGCGGTTTATTTGCGCTCCTCAGCGTGGTGGTCATCTTTATTGAGTCAGGCGCCGGGACGCAATACCACCTGACGTTTGACGAATGGCATGTCTTTGTCTGGCTTGAGCTGGCGATTACCCTGGTGTTTACCGCTGAATATTTGCTCAGAGTAATTGCCTTGCCCAACCCGGCCCGATATGTTTTCAGCTTCTGGGGATTTATTGATTTAGCCACCATTCTGCCGCTCTACGTCATGTGGCTGTGGCCGGAAATCAGCCTGAGCTATGTCTTTGCCTGGCGAGCGATGCGCGTTATTCGCGTATTACGTATTCTGAAATTACTGCGCTTTATGCCCTCACTGCGCGTGTTCTGGAGCGCAATTGTCAGTGCCCGTCATCAGCTTGTTCTCTTCTACTCGTTTATTGCCATCGTCATGATCGTTTTTGGCGCGCTGATGTATCTGATAGAGGGGCCGAAATATGGTTTCTCGACGCTCAATGCGTCCGTTTATTGGGCGATAGTGACCGTGACGACCGTGGGGTACGGTGATATCACGCCCCATACGCCGCTGGGCCGCATTGTGGCCTCAGTGCTGATTTTGATTGGCTATTCGGTCATTGCTATTCCGACCGGGCTTATTACCACGCACATGAGCAGCGCATTTCAGAGCCGCAAGCAGCAGCGCAAATGTCCGGCATGTCACCAGGGTGAACATGACCTTAACGCGCGGTTTTGTAACCGCTGCGGAAGTGCGTTGCCGGAGTAAATAAAAAAGGCTGCAATCGCAGCCTTTTTTATTATTCGCGCCAGAGAATATGGCACAGCTTGTGGTCTTTCTCTCGACAGAGCAGGACGCGGGCGAAAATATCGTTAATCTCGCCACCGTCTTCATCGGCCAGCCCGATGACCACTTCGGCAAAGAAGTCAGGATTCAGATCGAAATCCACATGTTCAGCCCAGTCTTCTGAAGGGTCGAACAGTTCGGCACCGCCGCGCTCTTCGAACTGCAGATTAAAGAGGATCACGTCTGCGGGATCGAGGTTATCAACCGCCAGTTCGAGAAAAATGTCATAGGCCTGCTCGAGCGTTTCGTCTTCGGTCAGGCGATTGTTCAGATCCATTTCCATGATGACTACCTGTTTAACATCGTTGGGCACGTTTTACAGCAACGGACTAAAGAAGTAAAACAGTCGTTCGGCAATTCTCTGCCACAGCGGACGTTTTACCCACAGTCTGGCATCCAGCAGCCGCGAGCGGGAGATATAATCATCCTGCACCGCCGCGAGATCGCCGCCAAAGCCGGCATCATCAATAACCAGCGTGATTTCAAAGTTGAGCCACAGGCTGCGCATATCCAGGTTCACTGTCCCCACCAGGCTTAACTCGCCGTCGACAAGCACGCTTTTGGTGTGGAGCAATCCGCCTTCGAACTGGTAGATCTTCACCCCTGCGGCCAGCAGTTCGCTAAAGAAGGCCCGGCTGGCCCAGCCCACCAGAAGGGAGTCATTTTTGCGCGGCAAAATAATGCTCACATCGACGCCGCGCTGCGCCGCGGTACAGATCGCGTGCAGGAGATCATCGCTGGGAACAAAGTAGGGCGTCGTCATGATCAGGTATTCACGCGCCGAGTACGTCGCCGTCAGCAGCGCCTGATGGATCAAATCCTCCGGGAAGCCCGGCCCGGAAGCAATGGTATGAATGGTGTGACCGCTGGCCTCTTCAAACGGTATAATATTGCCGTCCGGCGGTGGCGGCAGAATGCGTTTGCCGGTTTCTATCTCCCAGTCGCAGGAGTAAACGATGCCCATCGAGGTGGCAATCGGCCCCTCCATTCGCGCCATCAAATCCACCCACTGGCCCACGCCCGAGTCCTGCTTGAAGAAGCGCGGATCAACCATGTTCATGCTGCCGGTGTAGGCAATATAGTTATCGATCATGATCATTTTGCGATGCTGACGGAGATCCATCCGGCGCAGAAACACGCGCAGCAGGTTAACCTTCAGCGCCTCAACCACCTCGATACCGGCATTGCGCATCATGCCCGCCCAGGGGCTACGGAAAAATGCCACGCTGCCTGCGGAGTCAAGCATCAGACGGCAGTGAATGCCGCGTCGCGCCGCGGCCATCAGCGATTCAGCGACCTGATCAGCCATCCCGCCGGGCTGCCAGATATAAAAAACCATCTCGATATTATGACGTGCCAGCTGGATATCGCGGATTAATGCCTGCATGACGTCGTCGGACGAGGTCAGCAGCTGGAGCTGATTGCCTTTAACACCACCAATCCCCTGACGGCGTTCGCACAGCTTAAACAGTGACGAGGCGACGCTGCTGTTCTCCTCGGCAAAGATATGTTTGCAGGCTTTAAGGTCGTTAAGCCACTTTGCGGTGGAGGGCCACATGGCACGGGCCCGCTCTGCGCGGCGTTTACCCAGATGAAGCTCACCGAAAGAGAGATAGGCAATAATTCCCACCAGCGGGAGGATGTAGATTATCAGAAGCCAGGCCATGGCAGAGGGAACGGCTCTGCGCTTCATCAGGATGCGTAATGTCACACCTGCGATTAACAGCCAGTATCCCAAAATGACCAGCCAACTCACCACGGTGTAGAAGGTTGTCATAGGTAAAAAAATCCTTTTGAAAGCGTATTGTTATGAGTGTACGCATCAGGATTCATCTGGCAAATAAAAACGCCAGGTAAAAGCGCTGGTTTGCCGCAGGGTTGGGTTTATAATGGCCTTTCTTTTAGAGAAAAAGTGTTAGAGAAAGAGTTGTAGACATGAAGCGCAGTAGAACAGAAGTAGGGCGCTGGCGCATGTTGCGACAGGTGAGTCGTCGCAAGGCTCGTTGGCTGGAAGCACAATCCCGCCGCAATATGCGTATTCACGCCATCAGAAAATGTGGAATGACCCGGCATCGCAACGCGTTGCTGTTCGCAGTCCAGGATATCTGAGTACCATGAGGGCACCGTAATGGTGCCCGCTGATTTTATAGGATCTGATTTTTGGGAGTAGCGTGGTTGCAGCGCTATTCCTATTGTGTTGAGCAAAAGGAGGGAGAAGAAGTGTTTGCGGAGTTTGGCGTACTGAATTTCTGGACGTATGTTGTTGGCGCATTTTTTATCGTGCTGGTACCGGGGCCGAATACCCTGTTTGTGCTGAAAACCGGGATTGGTCACGGCGTTAAAAAAGGGTATCTCGCCGCCACAGGCGTGTTTATCGGTGATGCGGTTCTGATGTTTCTGGCCTGGGCGGGTGTCGCAGCATTAATCCAGACCACGCCGGTGCTGTTTAACATCGTGCGCTATCTCGGAGCCTTCTATCTGCTGTGGCTGGGGGGCAAAATGCTCTGGTCGGTGGTGAACCGTCAGAAAAACGCGCATGAGAGCGGCCCCGAACCTGCCAGTATGATCATGAAACGTTCGCTGGTATTGAGCCTGACCAATCCAAAAGCGATTCTGTTCTACGTATCGTTCTTCGTTCAGTTTATTGACGTGAACGCACAGAGCACCGGCACCTCTTTCCTTATCCTCGCGACGACGCTTGAGTTGATAAGCTTCATGTACATGAGCTTCCTGATCTTCTCAGGCGCGTTTGTCACGCGTTATCTCAAAACGAAAAAGAAACTGGCAAAGCTGGGGAACGGGCTCATAGGGCTGCTGTTTGTTGGGTTTGCGGCGAGGTTAGCGTCGCTGCATTGATTGATGAAAGGCTCCTGCGGGAGCCTTTTTTATTCTGTTTGACAATCCCTCATCATTTAGTTGTATAGTACAACTAAATGATGAGGACAGAATATGCACAGCGAAACCCCGGTAGTCAGCGTTATTCGACGTTCCTCGCGCCTCATGGTGCGCGAGTTAGGTTTTATGAGTTCAACCCTGGCCTCAACGAGCTACTCACCTTCGGCCGTCCATACCCTGGTCGAAATCGCCTTACGCAAACAGATGACGGCGAGTCAGCTGGTGCAACTGCTGGGCCTGGAAAAGTCCAGCGTCAGCCGGATGCTTGCTCGCCTGATTGCCGCGGGCGAACTCGAGGAAGTTATATCTACTGAGGACGCGAGAGCAAAGAGCCTCAGGCTGACCACGAAAGGGCATGAGACGGTCAGTAAAATTAATACCTTCAGCAATGAGCGCGTGGTCTCAGCAATAAAATGTCTTGCTCCTGCCCAGCAGCAGACCATTTCGGAGGGGCTCACCCTTTATGCCAATGCGCTGCAGGCATGCCGTGAGTCGGGCAACGAGACGCACCCTGACGAGCTTACGATAGTGCAGGGGTATATCCCCGGCATGATTGGCCGTATAGCGGAAATGCACGGGAGTTATTACGCTCGTGAACATCATTTTGGACGCTTTTTTGAGGCCAAAGTGGCGACAGGACTCGCAGAATTTAGTGAACGGTTGGATAAGCCGTGCAACCAGATCTGGCTGGCGATGATGAACGGCAGGATAGTGGGGTCAGTGGCGATAGATGGCGAGGATCTGGCACCGGGTGAAGCCCATCTTCGCTGGTTTATTCTTGATGATGGCTGCCGGGGACAAGGCGTGGGGAAAAAACTGCTGAATGAAGCGATACGGTTCTGCGACAGTGTCGGTTTTTCTGCCGTGCACCTCTGGACATTCAATAAGCTTACCGCCGCCCGGCGTCTGTACGAGTCGTTTGGGTTTACGCTGGTAAAAGAGTGGGAAGGCGACCAGTGGGGAAGCCTGATTACAGAGCAGCAGTTTACCCGGTATAAAGACGCATAACCGGCGCTATAAAAAAGGCTCCTTGCGGAGCCGCTTTGGTATCAGAACACTTTCTTATAAGGTCGAACCGTCACCTTCGCATACACACCTGCTGCAACATACGGATCTGCGTCAGCCCAGGCCTGAGCGGCTTCCTGAGATTCAAACTCAGCAATAACCGTGGAGCCGGCAAAACCGGCGGCGCCCGGATCGTTACTGTCTACTGCAGGCATAGGGCCGGCGGTCAGTAATCGACCTTCATCCTGAAGCAACTGCAAACGTGCCAGATGCGCAGGGCGCACAGCCTGGCGTTTTTCGAGCGAATCAGCAACATCTTCAGAGTAAATCACGTAAAACACGGCGAAGCTCCTTAACCGGTAAAAGTGTCAGTTACGTTATGTGAAAGGGCAAACGACTGCAATGTAAAATAAAAACAATGTTAATACCCTGATCTGAATGCGCCTTTTTTGGCCTCTCATGCGCTAAAGTTGCGTCAGAACAAAGTGTCTTATTGAATATGATTGCTATTTGCATTTAAAATCAGTGTTCGGTTTTTTAACGTTGATGACTATGACTTCGATGACCCTTGATTTACCTCGCCGCTTTCCCTGGCCGACGCTGCTTTCTGTCGTGATTCACGGTGCCGTTGTGGCGGGTCTGCTGTATACCTCGGTTCATCAGGTTATTGAAATGCCAGCGCCCGCGCAGCCGATTTCGGTGACGATGGTCTCGCCAGCGGATCTTGAACCGCCGCAGGTTGCCCCTCCGCCGCCACAGCCGGTGGCTGAACCGGAGCCAGAACCCGAGCCTGTTCCGGCGCCACCGAAGGAAGCCCCGGTGGTGATCCACAAGCCTGAACCGAAGCCAAAACCTAAGCCGAAGCCAAAACCGGTGAAGAAGGTCGAGGAGCGTCCAAAACGCGAGGAACGTCCGGTTGAACCGCGCGCGACCCAGCCGGTCGAAAATGCAGCGCCTTCACGTCCGGTGATGAACAATACGGCAACGACTTCAAAGCCAACGGTTACCGCACCGGCGGGCCCGCGTGCCGTAAGCCGCAACCAGCCCCAGTACCCGGCGCGAGCTCAGGCCTTACGTATTGAAGGTCGCGTACGGGTGAAATTCGACGTGACCGCGGATGGGCGCGTGGATAACGTGGAAATCTTGTCCGCTCAGCCTTCTAATATGTTTGAGCGCGAAGTGAAATCTGCCATGCGCAGATGGCGCTATGAGCCAGGCAAGCCGGGTAGCGGATTGATCGTCAATATTGTTTTCCGCCTGAACGGCGGGGCGCAGATGGAATAAAAAAAGCCTCCGAAAGGAGGCTTTTTTTTGCCTGTCGATCAGGCCTGTGGAAGTTGACGAGGTTTACCCTCGCTGTCCACTGCGACATAAATAAACAGCGCTTCAGTGGCCTTATAACGCTGCCCAATCGGCTCAGAAGAGACTTTCTTCACCCAGACTTCGATGTTGATGGAAATGGAGGTATTGCCGCGTTTCACGCAGCGCGCGTAGCAGCAAACCACATCCCCTACCGCAACCGGGCGCAGGAAGGTCATGCCGTCCACCCGCACCGTCACCACGCGCCCGTGGGCGATCTCTTTTGCCAGAATTGCGCCGCCCATATCCATCTGCGACATCAGCCAGCCGCCAAAAATATCGCCATTGGCATTGGTGTCAGCGGGCATTGCCAGTGTGCGTAAAACCAGTTCGCCCTGAGGGGCGTTAGTTGTTGTCATTGTTTTAACTCGTAACGGAAGACTTCAGGCGGGATGCTACTATGATTTCACAGCGGAGAGAATAGACCAGAACACCTGTCGTTGACGTTCTGGTCAGTCAGTAATCAGTGGTTGTCGTCCTGCGGCATATGACGATAGATGTATACACCGCTTAACAGCGTGAAGATAAGCGTCAGCGCAGTCAGACCAAAGACCTTAAAGTTGACCCAGATATCCTGCGGCAGCCAGAAGGCGATATAGATATTAGCGAGACCACAGAGAATAAAGAAGATTGCCCAGGCAGTATTCAGACGCGACCAGACTACCTGCGGCAGCGTTAGTTCTTTACCTAACATGCTCTGGATAAGGGGCTTTTTCATGAACCATTGACTGAACAGTAATGCTGCTGCAAACAACGCATAAATAACAGTCACCTTCCACTTAATAAATTCAACATCATGCAAGGCAATGGTCAATCCACCGAACACCGCCACCAAGATGAACGTAATAAGCGCCATTTTTTCGACTTTGCGATAGCGAATCCAGCTATAGATCAGCACAACGGCGGTCACAACGATTAATGCTTTTGTTGCAGCAAAAATGTCGTACAACTTATAGACAGCGAAAAAAACCGCGAGCGGTAAAAAATCAAGAAACTGCTTCATTCTGTGATTCCATCTTCTGAGCGGGGCGGGAGACAGCGATGCCCCCCGCCTCGGGATTACTGACGAATTAACATATACAGGCGGAACAGATAGACCAGCAGTACCGCTGAAATCAGATTGCTCAGCGTATTCGCCACTACCGCGCCAACATTGGGCGTTAATACCGCAAAATTCGGCGCAAACAGTAACAGCAGCGTTTTGGCGAGCAGCCAGCCGATCACGGCGGGCGCCACCAGACGCATATTAGCCCATGCCAGTCGGATGCTGCTGCGCATCGCGGTAAAAATCCCCATTTTATCCTGCACGACCATCACCGGCGCAAATGAGAGCACGATAGCCAGTAACACACCCGGCACCACGACCAGCATAATCCCCATCTGCACCAGCAGGGTGGTTAAAAAGATCAGGATAAACAGCTTAGGTAAGACCGGCGCGCTGGCACCAATCGCCCGCAAGGCGCTGACCCGGTGACCCGCCGATACCAGCTGAATCATCAGCAAAACGCCGCCCGCCAGAATTGCATTACCAATCAGGCCTGAGAACGTGGACGCGGCAGAAGCGCGCAGCAGAATTTGCTGCTGCTCAGGCGTCATGTTTTGCACCAGTTCAAACAACCCCACGCTACCCGCAAGGTGGTCGCCCTGGCTGAGGCTGGCAATCTGTTCTTCACTCGGTGAGAAGGCATGGCCCAGCACCACCGTGATAAAGGCACATAGCAACGCGATCAGTAAAAAGGTTATGAACTGATTGCGGAAAAAGTTTCCCGTGTCACGGTAGACAGACTTCGCCGTGATAGACATGCACTCTCCTTGAGTATTGCAGGTGTTAATTAGCCGGCAATTGTACACCGGATGCACCTGCTGTGGCAGCATCAAGGCTTGTATGGAAAAGCATATCTTTGTAAAGCGGCGGTAATCCAACGCGCGCGCGGGCGCGGTTACAGGCTTCGTTGACCTGCCCATCTTCCCCCGACATGGCAAATTCCCGGCACGGGCTGGGGCGATCCTCATAGATAGAACACCGGGTAGAGACCCCAGGCTCGCCCTGTAGCGCAACACAGCGAGCCTGCTTTTGGTTTGTGCCGCTCATGCAGCGCAGAAAGGGGGTTAACGGCTCAGTAAGATGAACCGGAACGGTACCGCCGCCATCGCTGGCTTCGGCCCAGTAGAAAGAGACTCGAAAATACGCACAACAGGCTCCGCACGTCATGCACGGGTTAATATCACTCATGGCACACCTGCAAAAGAAGAACGCATCAAATCAACTTGTGAAGCGATAAATTATCCAGCCGCCAGAGGAAGAGCAAGAGGGGGAAAAGGGAAAATTTTGTAACCGTGAAATGCCAAAAATTGACATGGAAACAACTTATTGGTTTTGGATGCGTAACAAAAAATTAATCCAGATCAATGAATGTTAAGTTACTGGTTTTAATGTGATCTGTGGCAGATCACTTATTACCCTTTTGTGAGTATATTCTCACCCGCGATTAAAACCACAACGATGGAGCGGATATGAAAAAATTAGCGGTGGCAGCCCTTGTATTAAGCAGTCTCTCTGGCGGCGCGTATGCGCATGAAGCAGGCGAATTCTTTATTCGTGCCGGTTCGGCTACGGTTCGCCCAACTGAAGGATCGGATAACGTGCTGGGTATGGGCGGTTTTAGCGTCAGTAATAACACCCAGTTAGGTTTAACGTTCACCTATATGGCGACGGATAATGTTGGTGTTGAGCTTCTGGCAGCAACGCCGTTCCGTCATCGCGTGGGTCTCGGGCCGACCGGTGATATCGCCACGGTTCACCATTTACCGCCAACGCTGATGGCGCAATGGTACTTTGGTGACTCAAGCAGCAAGGTGCGCCCTTATATTGGCGCCGGTGTGAACTACACCACCTTCTTTGATGAGAAATTCAACGATACCGGTAAAGAGGCGGGTCTGACGGATCTCAGCCTGAAAGATTCGTGGGGCATGGCGGGACAGGTCGGTCTGGATTACCTGATTAACCGCGACTGGCTGATCAACGCCTCGGTCTGGTACATGGATATTGATACGGACGTACGCTTCAAGGCGGGCGGTCAGCAGCAAAGTATCAATACTCGCCTGGATCCGTGGGTGTTCATGTTCTCTGCGGGTTATCGTTTCTGATCCCCCGTCAAACTGGCCACAGGGTGGCCAGTTTGCTTTGCTCACTTCAAAACGACGGATAAACCGGCCGCTCATCAAGCTTTACGCAATGCCTCAGGATCGTTTCCCCATCATATAAATAGCTGAAAGCGTCGCTCGACAGGGAATGGAAGAGAATATCGCCGTTGGCAAACGGGATAATTTCGGTATCACCCGCACGTTTGTGCCCCGCGCCGGTTTCAAAATGACCGTGCCATCGTTCCTGGGTGTGGTCATAAACGTGAAGAATAACTTCGACAAGTCCTCTTTGCGGACAATTAAGGCGCAGGAAGGTAGAAGAGAAATTCAGGGACAGTGCATGGAAGGGAATCAATAAGGCGAAAACCAGTAAAGCTCGTAAATACATCAAACCGCGAAAACCTCCTTCAAAAGGGAAATGAGATTTTACTTAAGTCGAAAACTGCGTTTTTGCCGTGGATCAAGATGTCTTATAATTCAATACGATAAAGGCCCCTTACGAGACCCTTAGCGATCATTTTTGAATCAGATAGCGAATGGTGGGGCCATCCTGCTGGATATCCAGCACCGTATAACCGTGGTTTTTCGCATCCAGCGGTATGTTGTTGATGGACTGCGGGCAGTCGCTGACCACCTCCAGAATTTCACCTTTCTTAAGCTGCGGTAGTGCTTCAAGCGTAGCAACCGCCGGATAAGGACAGGGCTCACCGACCATATCCAGACGGTAATCAGGCACGATCTCTTTCATGCGACGTTCTCCTGCGTTTCAGGTTTGACAGTGGCACGGCGGAAGAAGCGTTTCTCCTGTGCGACGACCAGTAAAAAAGCGACCAGCAGCAGGGCGTAGGTGACCAACAGGCCGCCGAGAGGCCCGAAGGTATTCAGCAGGTTGACCTTGTCCCAGCTGGTGGCCAGGACGGGAGACAAGTTATCCCAGTAATACGCCAGGATCGTAGAACCAATCACATTTCCCAGCCCCACCCACCAGTAATGCACCTGGCCTTCGACGGCGCGATACATCCAGCCGGTTTCACACCCGCCAGCCAGCACGATCCCGAAGCCGAACAGCAGGCCGCCAATGACCGCGTTAGGGCCGGCCCACATGATTTTCGGTTCGACGCCCAGTTGAACATAGCTGAAGATGCCGATGGCGCTGACCGCCATCCCGGCGATAATCGCCTTCGCCATCATCGTGCGCCCGGTGATCCACATATCGCGAAACGCGGAGGTGAAGCAGATCTGCGCGCGTTCAATGAGCAGACCAAAACCCACACCGAACAGCATCGCCAGACCGAGTTTGGGCTGGTTCAGAGCGGTACAGAGCGCCCATGCGATCATGGCGAAAAAGACCAGCATTCCGAGGCGGAAACGGTGGCGTGCCTGAGAGGGCTTCTGGGTTAACGGAGACGCTGCGCTGACTTTTACCATTTTCACTGGAATGCGAAACAGCGGCAGTAGAGTGAATTTTGCACCAAAGTAAGAGCCAATGGCCGTGGCGACAGCAAAGAACCAGGCGTGAAGAGAAAACTGCGGGATCCCGGTAAAGAAGGCGGCAAGGTTGCACCCCATCGCCAGGCGCGCGCCGAATCCGGCAATTATGCCGCCGATAATCGCCTGCAGAATACGGATCCGGCTTTTGGGCATACGCAACTTAACGTTGTTTGCCCACAGCGCCGCCGCGAAACAGCCGCCGAACATGCCGATGATCATCATCCCGTCGATGCGGGTGAGCGGCGTACCGTCCAGATGAATGAGTTTAAAGTAGCCCCACTCTTCGGCATGTACGCCAGCGAGTTGCAGCAGTTGGCCACCCCAGCGGGTGAACTCGCCGGTTACGGCCCAGAAGGTACCGGTAATGCCAAAATAATAAGTAGAGAGAATGCCTGCCGCGATAACGGCCGGAACAGGTGACCAGAACTTAACCAGGTAAGTCTGTTTGAAGAATTGCCATGACATGAAGAAGCCTCTGAACTCAGAAGGAATATGTGGAATTAACGGACTGGAATATATAACTTTTTTCCTTACTCTAAAACCTCACTGATGCCTTTCTCTAAAATACATCCCTTTTTCATGACTTTTATCACTAAACCGAGCGGCTTATTCAGCCACGCCTGGCTTCAGGATGCGACAGCACAGGCGTTGAATAAATATTTAAATAGTTAATGTTATGTTAAGGCATGCTAAAGCTCGATGCAGGCGTTTTCAATGGCGAAAACTGATTCTATAACCACTGATGAATTCATGGTCATTCATCAGAAGTTGTACCGAATTTCAAAGACGTGGGGTGATTTATGGTTGACGTTATTTTTTTTACGTACTGAAAGCTGCCGGGTTGTAAACATAAAATACAGTGATATTAACGATGATCTGTTGTATCTCGCGGCAACACCAAAATTTGAGTCGCGGACAGTGAGACTGTGCAAGATACTGCGGCAATTATTTAATAAAAGAAAGCTAGCTAACCCCCTGGATATCTATGTTTTTCAGAGTAAATCAAATCGCGTAAAAGGCGTTGCAAAGCCAGTAACAACGGTGGCGATGAATATAGCCCTTAAAGAGGCCGCAAGAGAAATTGCAAACAAAAATGTCACCATGAAAAGTGCTCAGCAGATAATGGACTAAGAAGTTTGCAAAGATCCGAGTGGCCGTAGTCTTATTTTTTATAAGACGTACAGCTAAGGTACGTCATAAAATTTCATCAAAATACACGTCTCAGAGGAATGATATTACACCACTGTTTTTTATACTCCATTCCGGCGAAGTTTTTTCCCAATGAGAATATGATTTGTTTCTCATCCCGCTCACACAGCTCTCGGGCGCGATTATAATTTTCCCAGAGCAAGACGCTCCCCGCACCAATGTCATTATATTGGGGATCATATCCACCATTGATGTCATCGAAATAGATCCATTCGGGGCATTCAGTTTTGAATATTAAATCAATTGCTATGATTTTTTTATTGAATGCGAGCGCGGAGCCAAAAACCATATGCCTCAGATTTTCAATAGCATCCAGCAGGTTATCTCTTGGATAGGGTGATATCTTACCGCGCCAGCGAGCATTAAATAAGTTTATGTAACTGTCGCAAATTTCCTCAGCAGAAAGAGTATTCACATCCAGTATTTCCCCTCCAAGCTTGAGGAAACGATTCCTTTCGCCATTTCTTTTCTTAATCGTTTTTGGAGAAAATACAGATTTCATATGACATATCTCATCATTCAGCATTTTACTGCTGAATGAATTGATGAACGCATTTTTCTGTAATGGCGAAAGTTTTTTTGTCCTGACGGGAAGGAAAAATTTTGAATGAGGGGCGCTGGGTAATATTATATCCTCAAAAACAAACGGGTGCGATTTTGAATAGAGATTCAGGGATCCACTGATGGAGTAAGTTGATGAGACAATAATACCATCTTTTTTTCTACAGAAAAAACGAATGTCTTTTTTTCGTTTGTTTGCCAGGTAAGTTAGCACATCCGGGTGTGTGCATACACTTCCGCCATAAACAGAATAAGCCTGACGATAAATACTCAGGTCACACTCTTCCCATCCACAAATTAAACTTCTTAACATTTTGACCAAATATTTTTTGCAATAACAGATATACGCATACTTTATACATTCTTTGCAGTATGTAAATCGACAAAGAGATATTGTTGACTACTTGTTTAGTGAAGGGGTGAATTAAGTATTAGTGTGCTATTTATTGCAACTGATATGAATGCTGGAAATGAAGAGAGTGTGTAAAAAGAGGACCGTCTGGCTGGGATGCCAGACGGTCGAAGGTTAGGCTTTACGCGTCGCCGCTTTCATTGCAGTCACAAACGCTTTCAGCTCGACCAGCATCTGCTCTGGCTTGTCCACGTTCTTTTCGATGATCTTCACAATCGCAGAGCCGGAGATGGCACCTGCTGCTTTCGCCTCAATCGCTGCGGTGACCTGATCCGGGGATGAAATCCCGAAACCCTGCAGCGGAGGCGCGGCATGGTACTCGGCCAGCTTCTCCACCAGGTGATGCAGCGGCAGCGCGGCTTTATTCTCGGCACCGGTCACGCCTGCGCGGGAGAGCAGGTAGGTATACCCGCGTCCGTAAGAGGCTATCTGGCGCAGCAGTTCGTCATCAGCGTTCGGTGGACAGATGAAAATCGGGGCGACGTTGTGGCGCATTGCCGCCTGACGGAATGGCGCAGACTCCTCAACCGGCACGTCGGCGACCAGAACGGAGTCGACGCCCACGCGTGCGCACTCGGCGTAAAACTCATCGATACCGCGGTTGAATACCAGGTTGGCGTACATCAGCAGGCCAATCGGGATAGTGGGGTGCTTCTGACGGATCGCCGCCAGCATCTCGAAGCACTGGGTCGGCGTGACGCCCGAGGCAAACGCGCGCAGCGTCGCATTCTGAATGGTCGGGCCATCCGCCAGCGGGTCAGAGAACGGGATGCCCAGCTCCAGCGCATCGGCACCGGCTTCAATCAGGGTGTCGATGATCTTCAGCGACTGTTCAGGGCCAGGGTCGCCCAGGGTGACGAAGGGAACGAACGCGCCTTCCTGGCGGGATTTCAGTTCTGCAAATACGTTATCGTAGCGTTCCATCAGATTTCCCCTCGTGCTTTCAGAATATCGTGAACGGTGAAGATATCTTTGTCACCGCGACCGGAAAGGTTCACCACCAGCAGCTGTTCTTTTTCCGGATTGTCTTTCATCATTTTCAGCGCATGGGCCAGAGCGTGTGAAGACTCCAGCGCCGGGATGATCCCTTCGCTGCGGCACAGCGTTTTAAACGCCTCCAGCGCTTCGTCATCGGTAATGGAGACATAGTCCGCACGACCGGTGCTGTTCAGATAGGCGTGCTGCGGCCCGACGGACGGGAAATCGAGGCCGGCAGAAATAGAGTAAGACTCTTCAATCTGGCCTTCATCGGTCTGCATCATCGGGGATTTCATGCCGAAGTAGATCCCCACGCGGCCATGCTTCAGCGGCGCGCCGTGTTCACCCGATTCAATGCCGTGACCCGCAGGCTCGACGCCAATCAGACCCACGCTGGTGTCGTCGATAAAGTCTGCGAACATACCGATGGCGTTAGATCCGCCGCCGACGCAGGCGATGACCGCATCCGGCAGACGACCTTCTTTTTCGAGGATCTGCGCTTTGGTCTCTTCCCCGATCATACGCTGGAATTCACGCACGATGGTCGGGAACGGGTGCGGGCCCGCCGCGGTACCGAGCATATAGTGCGCGGTTTCGTAGCTGCCAGACCAGTCGCGCAGCGCTTCGTTACAGGCATCCTTCAGCGTCGCGGAGCCGCTGTGCACCGGCATCACTTCCGCACCCATCAGCCGCATACGGAAGACGTTCGGAGACTGACGCTCAACGTCTTTCGCCCCCATATAGATGCGGCATTTCAGGCCGAGCAGGGCGCTGGCGAGCGCCGAGGCCACGCCGTGCTGGCCTGCGCCGGTTTCGGCGATGATTTCGGTTTTACCCATACGCTTCGCGAGCAGCGCCTGGCCCAGCACCTGGTTAGTCTTATGTGCGCCGCCGTGCAGCAGGTCTTCACGCTTCAGATACAGCGTGGTTTTCGTGCCTTCCGTCAGGTTGCGGCATTTGGTCAGGGCCGTTGGGCGGCCTGCATAGTTTTTCAGCAGGTCGGTAAATTCCGCCTGAAACGCCGGATCCTTCTGCGCGCTCACAAACGCTTCTTCCAGCTGGCGCAGCGCGGGCATCAGGATTTGCGGGACGTACATCCCACCGAACTCACCAAAATACGGGTTAAGTAATGTCGTCATCTTCTCTTCCTTAATATGCACGCAGAGTTTTAAAAACCGAGGCCAGTTTGCTGGCATCTTTAATACCCGGCTGGGACTCTACGCCTGAATTGAAATCGAGGCCTGCGCAGCCGGTTTTCGCGGCTTCTACACAGTTGTCCGGGCTTAATCCGCCCGCCAGCAGAACGTTGTCCAGCTTTTCGCCGTTCAGCAGAGACCAGTCAAAACGCTGGCCGGTTCCGCCCTGGCCGTTATCGAGGACGTATTTATCCACGTGGTTCAGGTTACGCGGGGGCAACGTATCGTCAACGCGTTGCGCTTTCCAGATCTGTACCTGCGGTGCCAGCGTGGCGCGAAGGGCATCGATATAGGCCTGATCTTCATCGCCGTGAAGCTGCACCGCGCTCAGAGATAACGCGTCGGCTTTTGCCGCAACGTCTGCAATATCTGCGTTGCGGAACACGCCCACGTAGCTGAGTGGTGCCGCGGCGATGACCTTACGCGCCTGCTCTTCGCTGACCGCGCGAGGAGAGGAATCCACAAAAATCAGCCCGCCATAAATCGCTCCGGCTTCATACGCGGCCTGGGCGTCCTGTTCGCGGGTTAAGCCGCAGACTTTGTTTTCACCCAGCAGCACGCGACGTACTGCCGCATTGAGATCGTCATGTTCCATCATGGCGGAGCCAATCAGGAAACCGTTGGCGAAGTGGCTCAGCTCGCGCACCTGGGCGTAGCTGTTAATGCCGGATTCGCTGATGACCGTGACGCCAGCGCCCAGACGCGGCGCCAGCTGGCGCGTGCGGTTCAGGTCAATGGACAGGTCACGCAGATCGCGGTTGTTAATGCCAACCACTTTGGCTTCCAGCGCAATCGCGCGTTCCAGCTCTTCTTCATTACTCACTTCGGTCAGCACGCCCATGTTCAGGCTGTGCGCCACGGCGGAAAGCTGGCGGTACTGCTCGTCGTCAAGTACCGAGAGCATTAGCAGGCAGGCGTCGGCCTGGTAAAAGCGCGCCAGCCAGATCTGATACGGATCGATAATAAAGTCTTTGCACAGGATCGGCTGCGGCGCGATGCCGCTGACGATCGGCAGAAAATCGAAGCTGCCCTGGAAATATTTCTCATCCGTCAGCACGGAGATGGCTGACGCATGATGCTTATAAATGCCGGCAATACGTGCCGGGTCGAAATCGTCACGAATAACGCCTTTTGACGGGGAGGCTTTTTTGCACTCAAGAATAAACGCGGTGCGCGCACCCTGCAGGGCATCATAGAAACGACGTTGGCTTGGTACGACGTCGTTCTGGAAACTGGCAAGCGGCTGCTGTTGCTTGCGGGCTTCCACCCAGATGGCCTTATCGGCAACGATTTTCGCTAAAACGGTCTGCATTCTTTACCCTCTTGCCGCAAGTGCGGTAACGCGATCGTAAGCTGCACCGGAGCGCAGTACATCCAGAACTTTTTGAACGTTGGCCTTCAGGTCTTCCTCACCGTGCAAACGCATCAGCATGGCGACGTTGGCAGCAACGGCGGCCTCATGAGCGACCTCTCCCTTACCTTGTAATAAGCGCGTCAGAATGTCACGGTTTTCTTCCGGCGTACCGCCGGCCAGCGCTTCCTGGTGATACGGGGTTAAACCAAAGTCAGCGGCTTCCAGCTGGTAGCTCAGGATTTCACCGTCGCGCAGTTCGGCTACCAGCGTTGGCGCATGCAGTGACACTTCGTCCATACCACCGCTGTGCACCACGGCGGCACGCTGGTAACCCAGCACGCGCAGCGTCTCGGCAATCGGCAGTACCAGTTCCGGACTGTAGACACCGATCAGCGCCAGCGGCGGGTGCGCCGGGTTGATCAGCGGGCCGAGCACGTTAAACAGCGTGCGGGTTTTAAGCTGCTGACGAACCGGCATCGCGTGGCGGAAACCGGTGTGATACTTCGGCGCAAACAGGAAGCAGACGCCCAGGTCATCCAGCGCTTCACGGGAACGCTCGGCGTTCATATCGAGATTAATACCGAATGCGGCGAGCAAATCGGAAGAACCAGACCGGCTGGAAACGCTGCGGTTACCGTGTTTTGCGACCTTTAAACCACACGCCGCCGCCACGAAGGCGCTGGCAGTGGAGATATTGATGCTGTTACTGCCGTCTCCCCCGGTGCCAACAATATCGGCAAACTGATAGTCCGGGCGCGGGAACGGGGCGGCATTTTCCAGCAGGGCCGTAGCGGCACCGGCGATCTCCTGCGGGCTTTCGCCGCGGACTTTCATGCTCACCAGCGCGGCCGCCAGCTGTTCAGGCTTCAGCTCGCCGCGAACCACGGCGGAGAAGAGCTGGTGGCTCTCCTGCTGGCTCAGGGTCTGCGCCTGGTACAGTTTTTCCAGAATCGGCTGCAGGGTATTGGTCTGCTCCAGCTTCTGTAACGCCCAGTCGAGCGTCTGCTCCAGCAGGCGGGCGCCGTGGGAGGTCAGGATCGATTCCGGGTGGAACTGCAGGCCGCAGACGCGATCCGCATCGTGACGTACCGCCATCACCATCCCTTCAAACGAGGCGTTAATGGTCAGCCCGGCGGGAATATTGCTGCCAACCAGCGAGTGATAGCGCGCGACCGGAAGCGGGTTCGGCAGCCCGGCAAACATTGCCTGGCCGTCATGTTCAATGCTGGACGCTTTACCGTGCAGGATCTCACCCGCCTGGCCGACGTAGCCGCCGTAGGCTTCAACAATTGCCTGATGGCCGAGGCAGATGCCGATAATCGGCAGCTTGCCGCGCATGCGGGTCAGCAGCTCCGGCATACAGCCTGCTTCGCTCGGTGCGCCTGGCCCGGGGGAGAGCATCAGCACCGGGTTTTGCATGGTTGCCAGACGGTCAATCAGGGTCTGCGCCGGGACGTGGTTGCGGTAGATAACAACGTTGTGGCCATTCGCACGCAGCTGATCTGCCAGGTTATAGGTAAAGGAGTCGATATTATCGAGCAGCAGAATGTCAGCCATCAGAAAATCTCCTGTGCATGGTGTGCGGTAGCAATGGCGCGAAGGACCGCACGGGCTTTGCTGCGCGTTTCGTCAGCTTCAGACTGCGGAACAGAATCAAGAACAATTCCGGCACCCGCCTGGACGGTGGCAATGCCGTCTTCGACATAGGCGGAGCGGATCACGATGCAGGTATCGAGGTCACCGTGGGCCGTGAAGTAGCCCACTGCGCCGCCGTAGCTTCCGCGACGGCGTCCTTCGGCCGCGGCAATCAGCTGCATGGCGCGTACTTTCGGCGCACCGCTCAGGGTGCCCATGTTCATGCAGGCGCGATAGGCGTGCAGCACGTCGAGGTCGTGGCGCAGCTCGCCCACTACGCGAGAGACCAGGTGCATCACGAACGAATAGCGGTCGACTTTAGTCAGGTCCGCCACGTAGCGGCTGCCCGGGGTACAAATACGGGCCAGATCGTTACGCGCCAGATCGACCAGCATAAGGTGCTCGGAGAGCTCTTTATGATCGGTACGCATTTCCAGTTCGATACGGCTGTCCAAATCGCGATCCAGAGAGCCATCGGCGCGACGTCCGCGCGGACGGGTCCCGGCAATCGGGTAGATCTCAATCTGACGACTGGTGGCGTCGTACTTCAGCGAGCTTTCCGGCGAGGCGCCGAACAGCGTGAAGTCGTTGTCCTGCATAAAGAACATGTACGGGCTAGGGTTGCTTTTTTTCAGCACGTCGTAGGCTGCGAGCGGCGACGGGCAGGGCAGTGAGAAGCGACGGGACGGTACCACCTGGAAAATTTCCCCGGCGCGAATCGCCTTTTGCATCTGGCGAACCACGGCGCCGTACTGATCGTCAGTCTGGTTCACATCGCAGGTCATTTTTTCCACCCGCTGCACCGGAAGCGCAGGGGGCGCTTCCGTCATCTGCTGCTGGAGCTGCGCGATGCGGTGCTCAAGACGGTTTTTCTCAGCTGTCGAAGGCGTGAACAGGCTGGCCTGGATACGGGTGTATTGTTTCTGATGGTCGATCACCAGCAGGGTTTCAGCCAGATAGAAACAATAGTCCGGGCAGCGATTACCCTGTTCGGTTTCCGGCAAATCTTCAAATCCGGCGACCAGGTCATAAGCAAACAGCCCACCAAAGAACATCGCCTCACGCTCGTCTTCCGGCACGGTAACCAGGTTCTGCAGCAGGCGGAAGGCATCGAAAACGGACAGGGAGCAGAGGCGCGCGTCTTCGTCCAGCAGCTGGCTCACCGGCGGGAAATGCAGAATGCGCATTTCTGGATGACGTTCGTTTTCAATGCCTGAAGGCAGGGCGGCATCCAGCAGCGGCAGCAGCGATGCGCCGTTGTCTGACAGCGCCTTAATTGTGACAGTGTCACCTAAAGCGGTAATGCGCAGCGCGCTGTCGACCAGCAGCAGGCTCTTGAGATCGTCTTTGCTGTCGATGTCTGCAGATTCCAGTAGCAGCGTTGCCGGACGTGCCCCGCACACCTGATGAAACAGCGCGGTGGGGTTGTGGCGATAGGCCGCCTCGCAGGTCAGCAATTCGAGATGAGGTTTGGCTGTTTGCATGTTGGTGTTCTCATTTATTCTGTTCAAAAAAAAGCCCGCTGAGTAGCGGGCGGGTATCTGTTTGCATTTCGCAGACGCGTGACACTGCCCGATGATCAGGAAGTACGCCACCAACCGTGCAGAGTGAAATGTGCTGTCATTTTCAGATACCTTTCTCGTGTGAACTTGCGTACTAGTTAACTAGTTCGATGGCGTGTTGTCAACCCTTGATTTCAGAATTTCGCGTGAAGTCGGTATCATGGGGTTTTCGGATGTCTCCAACCTGTTATGGGAAGTGCTTTGAGCGATACCACCTACGCCATTATTTATGATTTACACAGCCATACTCAGGCCTCTGATGGCCTGCTGACACCCGAAGCCCTGGTTCATCGTGCCGTTGAAATGCGCGTCGGTACGCTGGCGATAACCGATCACGATACGACAGATGCCATTCCGGCGGCGCGCGCTGAGATCGCCCGCAGCGTGCTGGCGCTAAATCTGGTGTCCGGCGTTGAGATTTCGACCGTCTGGGAAAACCATGAGATTCATATCGTTGGCCTGAACATCGATATAGACCATCCGGCACTTATTGCCTTTTTGCAAGAACAAAAAACGCGCCGCAACCAGCGCGCAGAGATGATCGGCGAGCGTCTGGAAAAGGCGCATATTCCGGGCGCGCTGGAAGGTGCGCAAAAGCTGGCGAACGGCGGGGCAGTCACCCGCGGTCATTTCGCCCGTTTTCTGGTAGAAGCAGGCAAAGCGACGACCATGGCGGATGTTTTTAAAAAGTATCTGGCGCGCGGGAAAACCGGATACGTTCCGCCACAGTGGTGTACAATAAAACAAGCTATTGATGTGATTCATCATTCTGGCGGTAAGGCCGTACTGGCCCATCCGGGGCGGTATAATCTTTCTGCTAAATGGCTGAAAAGACTGCTGGCGCACTTTGCCGAATGCGGTGGCGAGGCGATGGAAGTCGCCCAGTGTCAGCAGGCGCCCAACGAGCGCGCGCAGCTCGCGACCTATGCCCGCCAGTTCGGCCTGCTTGGGTCACAGGGGTCTGATTTCCATCAGCCCTGCGCCTGGATTGAACTGGGGCGCAAGCTCTGGCTGCCCGCTGGCGTTGAGCCGGTCTGGCAGCTCTGGGAACAGCCGCAGCAAATTGAAGAGAGGGAAGTATGAGTCAGTTTTTCTATATCCATCCGGATAACCCGCAGCCACGTCTGATCAACCAGGCCGTGGAGATCGTCCGCAAAGGCGGCGTGATTGTCTACCCGACCGATTCAGGCTACGCGCTGGGCTGCAAAATTGAAGATAAAGGGGCGATGGAACGCATTTGTCGTATTCGCCAGCTGCCGGACGGCCATAACTTTACCCTGATGTGCCGCGATCTCTCTGAGCTGTCGACCTATGCGTATGTCGATAACGTGGCGTTTCGCCTGATTAAGAACAACACGCCGGGCAACTACACCTTCATCCTGAAAGGGACGAAAGAGGTGCCGCGCCGCCTGCTGCAGGAAAAGCGTAAGACTATCGGCATGCGCGTGCCGTCGAACCCGATTGCGCAGGCGCTGCTGGAAACCCTCGGCGAACCGATGCTCTCTACCTCGCTAATGCTGCCGGGAAGTGAATTTACCGAGTCCGATCCGGAAGAGATCAAAGATCGTCTGGAGAAGGTGGTCGAGCTGATTATTCACGGCGGCTATCTCGGCCAGCAGCCGACCACCGTGGTCGACTTAACCGAAGATGCACCGGAAGTGATTCGTGAAGGCGTGGGTGATGTAAAGCCTTTCTTGTAAATAAGGTTTTTAATGCCTGACATTAAGGGGAGAGCGGAGGCTGGATCTTTCCAGCCTTTGGCGGTTATCTCACTTTATTGGAGATGAGCAAAACTAAAACAAGGCAGATGGCACTACCGAAAAATGCTGTTATTAAGAGGTTATCCACTGAACGCGATAAGTCATCTATGATCGCTTCACATAGACGGGCTTCCATCTCACCTGTTGAAGGGGGGCCGTTGTATTTCCGGGTTAACCCAAAATCAAGCACTGGGATCATCAGGGCGATAGCGTAGATGGCGAAAACTAAAGCAATGCCTCCCCACCGAAAAATCGCCTTTGCTCTACTCGTCAATGTCATACGATCCACCTAAAACGCCGCCAATCGTGCCACCAGAATAACCCGTAGATGATCCAACTGTTGACGCACTGTTAGCAAGTCCTTCCTCCACTCGTCCTGTGAGACTTTCAGAGTTCGGCTTGAAGTGTTCGATGTTCAGATACTGTTCTCTGAATGTGCTGGTAACTTCCATAACGTTCATTGAAGACAGATCGCCGCTCTTCTCCGTAAGGTAACGCTGTAAAGATACAGGAATAGTGAACTCTTCTTCATTATCGATACGAAGTTGCGTTGTTGTTGATGTGTAACTGGTATCGAAGATTTTAGTCCCAGCCTCTCTAATCACTTGCACTGTGTGGGTTGTGCAGTTACTGCCAGTCAGATCGTAAACGTCAATCACTTTTCCGCGCCGCTTGGTACGATCTCCCATCGCAGCAGTCAAAACTGGTGTTTTACCTGAGTTCCATAGAGATTCAAAAATCCTGCGGGTTTCGTCAGGTGTAACGTCATCGATCTGGAATACTCTCGCATGGTACTTGTAGAGTTCTTCACGGTAGTAAAGACGCGCATCATCGCCAGTTAGGAAGTTAAGAATCCCATCGCCCGTTAATGTAGCGGGGCCTTTCCTACCAAAGCGCCCGTAGGTGTAAACGTAGAGCGAGTTATTCTCATGCACCGAAACGAAAGCGTGTCCTGCGTCGGTGATTTCAGTCCAGATGTAAACGCCGTTCAATAACGGGTTATCTTCTGGCTTGCAGGTGTCAGCAAAGCTGTTTTGTTTCTTCGCTACCTGTGCGTGCTGCACTGGCTCTACAGGCGCTATAACCCAGGAAGGGGTATTAACCTCAATGGTACCAGGAGCGATAAGAAAATTAGTACCCTGTGGACACCCGCAGAGGATTTCTGCACCATCCACGGCGACCGCGGCACTATTTGAGCAGCGAGGATCACCGCTCACAAGTACCCCCACTTTCCCGCATTTCGGGCAAGGAGTGGTCTTATCGCCGATATAGAGTTTCCACAAGCCCATAACAGACATACCGGAGCGGGCGGCAATACACTGTGCGCCTGTAGAAGTTTTATCTCCGTGCAGACCAACGTTCTTACCGTGAACTGTGCAGCCTCTGTTAACCGATGCCATAGTGACCGCCTTATTTTAGAAAGTTTTCTGGCAACGATTCCCCTGCTCGGACTACCCTTTTTCCGGCATTTTGTGGGCAGCTAATAATTTCATCGCCGTTATCAAGCGAGCTACCAACAAGGGCGATTGATTCACCTGGAGTTTTTCCCGCACCATTGGTGATCTTCGCGGTCGTTCCATCTGGGTAACGCACTTCATCGCCAACACGAGACACGTTTAGCATTGTGCCGTCATCAAGTTTGATCTGCTGTCCGTTATATTCACTGAAAACTTTCCCACCATTACGTGTCAAGCTGCCCTCAGTAGCGATCAGATAAGCAGCTGTAACGGGATGAGCGAGATTGTAGGCGTTTTGTTTTTCGATGAGAGAACGGGGTTCGTCGTTCATTCCGGCGAGTTGTTCGGTTGTAAATGGTGACTTGTCAAAGGCTGCCAGCATCTCTGGTGTAAGGTTGTTGGTGTACTGCTTCATAAATCCCTCTATTTATTATGGATATAATCGTAGCGGTAATTTTACAAGCAATGGTTACAAGCGCAACAAGTATTAGACATAAGCAAAACTACGTTTCGTAATAGAAGGTTATCAGTACCGAGAGTCAGACGAACAAAACTTGTTGAATCATTTAGTCTAAAGTTAGTGTAGTATGTGCGCCCACGAATCATTGTGTGTGACAGCCTGTGTGACATATTGTTTGCCATGCTGTGTACCATGAAATAGTTATATATCAGTGAGTTAAGTTGTTATTGGTGCTAACTCGTTGTTTTAGAATGCACACCAGACGCCTGTGAAGGCGACACCTGAGGAAGCTCAATGAGCGAGAAGTTACAGAAAGTGCTGGCGCGTGCCGGCCACGGCTCACGCCGTGAAATCGAAGCCATTATTGAAGCGGGTCGCGTGAGTGTGGACGGTAAAATCGCCACGCTGGGTGACCGCGTTGAAATCGTACCGGGGCTGAAGATCCGCATCGACGGTCATCTTATCTCCGTGAAAGAGTCCGCTGAACAAATCTGTCGCGTGCTGGCTTACTACAAGCCGGAAGGCGAGCTGTGCACCCGCAACGACCCGGAAGGTCGTCCGACGGTGTTTGACCGTCTGCCTAAACTGCGCGGCGCTCGCTGGATTGCCGTTGGTCGTCTGGACGTGAACACCTGCGGTCTGCTGCTGTTTACCACCGATGGTGAACTGGCAAACCGTCTGATGCACCCAAGCCGTGAAGTAGAACGTGAATACGCGGTGCGCGTATTTGGCCAGGTTGATGAGAATAAACTGCGCGATCTGTCGCGTGGCGTTCAGCTGGAAGACGGTCCTGCGGCGTTCAAAACCATCAAATTTACCGGTGGGGAAGGCATCAACCAGTGGTACAACGTGACCCTGACCGAAGGCCGCAACCGCGAGGTGCGTCGTCTCTGGGAAGCGGTAGGCGTACAGGTTAGCCGTCTTATCCGTGTCCGTTACGGCGATATCCTGCTGCCGAAAGGTCTGCCACGCGGTGGTTATACCGAACTGGATCTGACCCAAACCAACTACCTGCGCGAGCTGGTCGGCCTGACGCCGGAAACCACCTCAAAAGTGGCGGTGGAAAAAGATCGTCGTCGCATGAAGGCGAATCAGATCCGTCGCGCGGTGAAGCGCCACAGCCAGGTGAGCAGCAGTCGCCGCTCCGGCAGCCGTAATAACAACGGTTAATGTAAAAGCCCGGTGAACTCACCGGGCTTTTTTCTTTAGTAATCAACGCCAATTTGCGCTTTGATACCCGCATCAAACGCATGTTTGACCGGACGCAGCTCGCTGACGGTATCGGCCATCTCCAGAATATCCCGATGACATCCGCGCCCCGTGACGATAACCGTCTGGTGTACAGGACGGTTCTTCAGAGCATCCAGCACGGCTTCCAGCGGCAGGTAGTCGTAGGCGACCATATAGGTTATCTCATCCAGCAGAACCATATTCAGCGAGGGATCGGCCAGCATTCTCTTTGCATGCTCCCAGACGGCGAGACAGGCGGCGGTATCCGTTTCCCGGTTCTGGGTATTCCACGTAAACCCGGTTGCCATTACCTGAAACTCGACGCCGTGAGGCTCCAGCAAATTGCGCTCGCCGTTGGGCCATGTGCCTTTAATAAACTGGATCACGCCCACTTTTTGCCCGTGTCCGACGGCGCGTGTCGCCGTACCGAATGCGGCGGTGGTTTTCCCCTTGCCGTTGCCGGTAAAGACAATGACGATCCCACGCTCGTCCTGTGCCGCCGCGACGCGCGCATCGACCTGTTCTTTCAGACGCTGCTGGCGCTGCTGATGACGTTCTTCACTCATTGCGAAATTCCTGGTTTACGGCCCGGCTGGGCGTCAAAGGTCATCCCGGTTTTGCGGCGGCTGTCGTCGCCCATCAGCCAGAGATAGAGCGGCATAATGTCTGCCGGGGTTTTCAGCTTCTGCGGATCTTCGCTCGGGAACGCACTGGCGCGCATTTTGGTGCGCGTACCGCCCGGGTTGATGCAGTTTACGCGCAGATGGCGGCTCTGGTACTCCTCCGCCAGCACCTGCATCATGCCTTCGGTCGCGAATTTTGATACGGCATAGGCTCCCCAGTTTGCGCGTCCCTCACGGCCAACGCTGGAGGAGGTGAACACCAGTGAACCTGAATCCGATTTGAGTAATAAAGGAAGCAGTGCCTGGGTCAGGAAAAACGTCCCGTTGACGTTGACCTGCATCACCTGCTGCCAGATATCAGGATCCTGTTCATCCATCGGACGCACTTCGCCTAACAAACCGGCGTTATGCAGTACGCCGTCGAGTCTCGGATAGTGGGCGCTGATGCGCCGGGCTAATTCCTGGCATACTTCGGGCGTGCAGGTCAGCAAATCGAGTGTATACCACGGGGCCGGTGTGCCGCATACAGCCTCAATCTCCTGAGCGACGTTTTTCAGTTTTTCTTCGTTGCGCCCGATCAGAATAACGTTCGCGCCGTAATCGGCGTAGGTCAGGGCCGCCTCGCGGCCAATCCCGTCGCTGGCACCGGTGACAAGAATAATCCGGTTTTGCAGCAGATTTTTTTGCGGTTGATAATGCACGGTGACTCCTCAGGCGACCGGTGATGCAATGGCGCCTTTATGATGACTTTTCGGCTTTATGCCCGAATTAGCCTAATAATTCAATCAGTCTACAGGACGCATTACTGTAAAATTAACAATTTGCAAATATTTAAACGCCAGTATGGGGATTCCTGAAGGCGGCTCGCAGAGGTAATGTCACGAGCGAGACGCATGGGCAGGGCTGATGTACACTGCCGTGAAAGATTCGTGGTTAAATCAAGGTGGAACGCGTGGAATTACTTTCTCAATATGGGTTGTTTTTGGCCAAAATCGCGACGGTGGTGATTGCCATTGCGGTGGTTGCCGTTCTGATTGTCAACCTGACGCAGCGCAAGCGTCAGCGAGGGGAGTTACGCATCACCCGCCTGAGTGAGCAGTATAAAGAGATGCAGGAAGATATGTCTCTGGCGCTGCTTGATAGTCATCAACAGAAACTCTGGCTGAAAGCGCAGAAGAAAAAGCATAAACAGGAAGCCAAAGCGGCAAAGGCAAAAGCGAAGCTCAATGCGCCGCAGGATAAGGCCACGCCGCGTGTCTATGTGCTCGATTTTAAAGGCAGTATGGATGCGCATGAGGTTTCCTCTCTGCGGGAAGAAGTGACTGCCGTTCTGGCCGTGGCGACACCGCAGGATCAGGTTGTCGTGCGTCTTGAAAGCCCGGGCGGGGTGGTTCACGGTTACGGACTGGCCGCCTCACAGCTGCAGCGTCTGCGTGAAAAACAGATCCCGCTGACCGTGGCCGTGGATAAAGTGGCGGCCAGCGGAGGCTACATGATGGCCTGCGTGGCGGACAAAATTGTGGCCGCACCGTTTTCTATTATTGGCTCGATCGGCGTGGTCGCGCAAATTCCGAACTTTAACCGCTTCCTGAAAAATAAAGAGATTGATATCGAACTTCACACGGCGGGTCAGTATAAACGTACCCTGACGCTTCTGGGGGAAAATACGGAAGAAGGGCGTCAAAAGTTCCGTGAAGATCTCAACGAAACGCATCACCTCTTTAAAGATTTTGTACATCGTATGCGCCCGACGCTCGATATTGAACAAGTCGCGACAGGCGAGCACTGGTACGGCGTCCAGGCGCAGGAGAAAGGGCTGGTGGATGAAGTCGGAACCAGCGACGATCTGCTGCTCAACCTGATGGAAGGCCGGGAACTGGTGGGCGTGCGCTTTACCCAGCGTAAGCGGCTTCTTGACCGCTTTACCAACAGTGCGGCAGAAAGCGCGGACCGCCTGCTGCTGCGCTGGCTACAGCGCGGACAAAAACCGCTGCTGTAAACAAAAACGCGAGGCACATGCCTCGCGTTTTGCGTTAATCGACCAGGTGATATTTCTCGGAAAGCGTATGCGCCAGGTATTTAAACATGTTAAACACGGCGGTGCTTTTCGGGGTCGGCAAGCCCTGTTCATCAAGGAAGTATTCGCCGCTGAAAATCAGCACGCCATTACGCTGCTCTACGCCGGTGGCTTCAATGCCCGCCAGCGTATCTTCGTGGTCACGGATAAGCTTGTTTGCTTCGATAAGCAGAGAGGCTCGGTCAATAGGTTGGGTCGTATTCTGCATAATCCACTCCTTAAACAGTGACAATAGTCTACGCCGAGGGCGCTTTGGGGGCAAATTTTCCCTGTAATGTGAGGGGATAAGGTACAGGGACCTGGCTGGCGGGATTTGCTTTTGCATGCTAATAAAGTTGCGTAACGAATTTTATCAGGTAGAGTGTGCGCTTTCGTCATTCTGGCAACAGAATTGCTTGACATTCAACCGGGAATTCGTCACGAATTACACGAGATGTGAGAAAAATACCCGAGAACTCAATCACCTGGGCGTCTTTTCTTTAACGCCCGGTAAGACAAAGGGGTTGATATCTCCTGACGCAGTCGCAATATCATTGGCTCGTCGTCAGCGGAAGGGAAATCAACGTGCGGCGTATTCCTGGAAGAATTAAATTAGGTAAAGGTGAATATGGGTAAAGCTCTCGTCATCGTTGAGTCCCCGGCAAAAGCCAAAACGATCAATAAGTATCTGGGTAATGACTACGTGGTTAAGTCCAGCGTGGGTCATATCCGCGATTTGCCGACCAGTGGCTCAGCCAGCAAAAAGAGCGCAGACTCTACCTCCACCAAAGGGGCTAAAAAGCCTAAAAAGGATGAACGTAGCGCGCTTGTCAACCGCATGGGTGTTAACCCATGGCATAACTGGGACGCACAATATGAAGTGCTGCCCGGGAAAGAAAAAGTCGTTAACGAGCTGAAGCAGCTGGCTGAAAAAGCAGACCACATCTATCTCGCAACCGACCTTGACCGCGAAGGGGAAGCCATTGCGTGGCACCTGCGGGAAGTGATTGGTGGTGATGACAAACGCTACAGTCGTGTAGTGTTTAACGAAATTACGAAGAATGCGATTCGTCAGGCGTTTGAGAAGCCGGGCGAACTGAATATTGACCGTGTAAACGCACAGCAGGCACGTCGCTTTATGGACCGCGTTGTGGGCTACATGGTTTCTCCACTGCTGTGGAAGAAGATTGCCCGTGGCCTGTCAGCAGGGCGTGTGCAATCCGTCGCCGTGCGTCTGGTCGTTGAGCGTGAGCGCGAGATTAAAGCCTTCGTGCCGGAAGAGTTCTGGGAAGTTGACGCTAATGTGACCACGCCGGGCGGTGACGCTCTGCCGCTGCAGGTCAGCCATCAGAACGATAAGCCTTTCCGTCCAGAAAACCGCGACCAGACCATGGCCGCCGTAGCGCTGCTGGAAAAAGCACGCTACCAGGTGCTGGAACGTGAAGACAAACCGACCAGCAGCAAGCCGGGTGCGCCGTTTATTACCTCAACGCTGCAACAGGCTGCAAGCACGCGTCTGGGTTACGGCGTGAAGAAGACCATGATGATGGCTCAGCGCCTGTATGAAGCGGGCTACATCACCTACATGCGTACCGACTCAACCAACCTGAGCCAGGACGCGGTCAACATGGTGCGCGGCTACATCAGCGACAACTTCGGTAAGAAATACCTGCCGGAAAGCGCTAACCAGTTCGCCAGCAAAGAGAACTCTCAGGAAGCACACGAAGCGATTCGTCCTTCTGATGTCTCTGTGTTAGCGGAATCACTGAAAGACATGGAAGCCGACGCGCAGAAGCTGTATCAGCTGATCTGGCGCCAGTTCGTGGCGTGCCAGATGACCCCGGCACAGTATGACTCCACCACGCTGACCGTTGGTGCGGGTGATTTCCGTCTCAAAGCGCGTGGCCGTATCCTGCGTTTCGACGGCTGGACGAAAGTGATGCCTGCGCTGCGTAAAGGTGATGAAGACCGAACTCTGCCGGCAGTGAACAAAGGGGATGAGCTCTCGCTGGTTGATCTCGTGCCAGCCCAGCACTTCACCAAGCCGCCTGCGCGCTTCAGTGAAGCGTCCCTGGTGAAAGAGCTGGAAAAACGCGGTATTGGCCGTCCGTCGACCTATGCGTCCATCATCTCTACGATTCAGGACCGTGGTTACGTACGCGCTGAAAACCGTCGTTTCTATGCGGAAAAAATGGGTGAGATCGTCACCGATCGTCTCGAAGCTAACTTCCGCGAGTTGATGAACTACGATTTTACCGCGCAAATGGAAGACAGCCTCGACCAGGTTGCCAGCCATCAGGCGGAATGGAAAAAGGTCCTCGACAGCTTCTTCAGCGACTTTACCGACCAGCTTGAGAAAGCGGAGAAGGATCCTGAAGAGGGTGGCATGCTGCCTAACCAGATGGTTCTGACCAGCATCGACTGCCCAACCTGTGGTCGCAAGATGGGGATTCGTACTGCCACGACGGGCGTGTTCCTTGGCTGCTCCGGCTACGCGCTGTCGCCAAAAGAGCGCTGCAAAACCACCATCAACCTGGTGCCTGAGAACGAAGTTCTCAACGTGCTGGAAGGTGACGATGCGGAAACTAACGCTCTGCGTGCCAAACGCCGCTGCAAAAAATGCGGCACGGCAATGGACAGCTACCTGATCGATCCAAAACGTAAGCTGCACGTCTGCGGTAATAACCCAACGTGTGACGGGTATGAGATCGAAGAGGGCGAGTTCCGCATTAAAGGCTATGACGGCCCGATTGTAGAGTGCGAGAAGTGTGGCTCTGAAATGCACCTTAAAATGGGGCGTTTCGGTAAGTACATGGCCTGTACCAACGACGAGTGTAAAAACACGCGCAAAATTCTGCGTAATGGTGAAGTGGCTCCGCCGAAGGAAGATCCGGTTCCGCTGCCAGAACTGCCGTGCGAGAAATCTGACGCGTACTTTGTGCTGCGTGACGGCGCTGCGGGTGTCTTCCTGGCCGCCAACACCTTCCCGAAATCGCGTGAAACGCGCGCGCCGCTGGTGGAAGAGCTGCATCGCTTCCGCGATCGTCTGCCTGAGAAACTGCGTTATCTGGCCGATGCGCCACAGCAGGATCCGGAAGGCAACAAAACCGTGGTACGGTTTAGCCGTAAAACCAAGCAGCAGTATGTTGCGGCCGAGAAAGAGGGTAAAGCGACCGGATGGTCAGCTTTCTTTGTCGATGGCAAATGGGTTGAAGGCAAGAAATAATCTTCCCTTACCGTAACTTACCTGTAAAAGGGCCGGATTTCCGGCCCTTTTTTATTGCCTTGTTATTATTTTTTGTTCCGTACTATACAGTCAGGCTATAAATGATATAGTGGTTATAGTTAACCTGTTTCTTATTATTAAATCGTCTTAAGCGATTGACCGCATGCGCTAAATCGGATGGTCTGGCATGAAATTACAGCAGCTTCGTTATATCGTTGAGGTGGTGAATCATAACCTTAACGTCTCTTCTACCGCCGAGGGGTTGTATACCTCGCAACCGGGTATCAGCAAACAAGTTCGTATGCTGGAGGATGAGTTAGGTATCCAGATATTTGCCCGCAGCGGTAAGCATCTCACTCAGGTGACGCCCGCGGGTCAGGAAATCATCCGCATTGCGCGGGAAGTCCTCTCTAAAGTCGATGCGATTAAGTCAGTGGCAGGGGAACACACCTGGCCGGATAAAGGTTCGCTGTATATTGCCACGACGCATACCCAGGCGCGCTATGCGCTTCCCGGTGTCATCAAAGGCTTTATCGAGCGTTATCCCCGCGTCTCTTTGCATATGCACCAGGGCTCGCCAACGCAAATTGCTGAAGCCGTTTCCAAGGGTAATGCAGACTTTGCCATCGCCACCGAAGCGCTTCACCTCTATGACGATCTGGTCATGCTTCCATGCTATCACTGGAACCGTTCCATCGTGGTGACCCCGGATCACCCCCTGGCGGGTAAAGGCTCGGTCTCTATCGAAGAGCTGGCCCAGTATCCATTGGTGACGTATACGTTTGGCTTTACCGGCCGCTCCGAGCTTGATACGGCCTTTAACCGGGCAGGGCTAACGCCGCGCATTGTCTTTACCGCGACGGATGCAGACGTGATTAAGACCTATGTGCGGCTTGGTCTGGGGGTGGGCGTCATTGCCAGCATGGCGGTGGATCCGGTGTCAGACCCTGACCTGGTGCGTCTTGATGCGCACGATGTTTTCAGTCATAGCACCACAAAGATTGGATTCCGTCGCAGCACCTTCCTGCGCAGCTATATGTATGATTTTATTCAGCGCTTTGCCCCTCATTTAACGCGTGATGTGGTTGATACCGCCGTGGCATTACGCTCAAATGAAGATATTGAAGAGATGTTTAAAGACATCAAACTCCCCGAAAAATAATCACACCCGGTATCTTTCCCTCAGGGAAAGATACCGAAATAACGCCTCAAAGCTAAATTAGAATTATCATCATCTACGTGTCCCCTGTCATATAATGTCATTATCCATTTAATCCGTAAGGTTATAATGTCGTGAATTGGCGACAAAAGTAGAAACTAATTTACGCCTTCGCAAATTTTTCTTTTCAATTATTTATTTCTGGTCAAAAGATTGAATATTTCATACCTCCCGGTGCGTAAATTCACTGGCTTTTCGGCTAAAGTTTCTTTAGGATTTATCTCAACAGATGATTAATTGTACCAATTGTTTGGTCCTAAATGATAAGCGATGTCGATTGTATGAGGTTAGCAATGCCTTCAGGAAGTGAAGAACCGCAAAGGGATCCTGCGCTCAAGCGTAAAGCCTGGCTGGCGGTCTTTCTCGTCTCTACCCTGTTTTGGGTGGTGGTTGCTCTCCTGGCCTGGAAATATTGGGGTTAAATATGGCAGTGACGGTACGTACAGCTTCGGTAAAACAGATGTGTCAGCATCGTGACAATGGCCACAGAGGGCGTAAAGCACCTGCGACTGTTGTACCCGCGTCCTGGAAACTGACGCCGCAGCAGCAAGCGTTTATTGATGTGTTCGCAGAAGACGAACCCAAAAAACAATAATTTAGTAAATTGCGTAATGATGCAAATAGTCTGAATATCGACTCTGCACTTTTGTACTCTTTAATAAATACACATCAGCAATATAGCACTGAGGTCAAACCTCGGAACGTTTTATAAATAATGCCTGGTGTCCCTATGATGAATAACATGACGTCTCACAAATACTGGTCATGGATCGGCGTTTTTACCGTGTCGATTCTGTTCTGGAGTCAACTCATCTGGTTGGCCCTCCACTAAATTGTAAAACCTCGCTACGGCGGGGTTTTTTGTTTTCCTGTTCTGGACCAATCCTAAATTTATCAATTTGGGTTGTTATCAAAACGTTACGACATCTTTGTGTTATCTTTAATTACGGCCCTGATGATTGTCAGGGCATCTCTGTGATTAAGGAGGAGCTTATGTCGTTAACCCTACGCGAAGCCAGTAAGGACACATTACAGGCAGAAAACAAAACCTGGCATTACTACAGCCTGCCGCTGGCTGCCAGAACGCTTGGGGACATTTCGCGTTTACCCAAGTCATTGAAAGTTTTACTGGAAAATCTATTGCGCTGGCAGGACGGTGACTCTGTCACCCTCGATGATATCCAGGCGCTGGCAGGGTGGCTTGAAAAAGCCCATGCCGACAGAGAAATCGCCTACCGCCCGGCAAGGGTGCTGATGCAGGACTTTACCGGCGTTCCTGCCGTCGTTGATTTAGCCGCAATGCGCGAGGCCGTTAAGCGTCTCGGCGGAGATACGGCAAAAGTGAATCCGCTTTCCCCTGTTGACCTCGTCATTGACCACTCCGTAACCGTCGATCGCTTTGGTGATGACGACGCCTTTGGCGAGAACGTGCGTCTGGAGATGGAGCGTAACCACGAGCGCTACGTGTTCCTGAAGTGGGGGCAGCAGGCATTCAGCCGGTTTAGCGTGGTCCCGCCAGGTACCGGTATTTGTCACCAGGTTAACCTTGAATATCTGGGTAAAGCCGTCTGGAGCGAATTGCAGGATAAAGAGTGGGTCGCCTATCCGGACACGCTGGTGGGCACGGACTCCCATACCACTATGATCAACGGTCTGGGCGTGCTGGGCTGGGGCGTCGGGGGTATCGAAGCGGAAGCGGCCATGCTCGGCCAGCCGGTATCCATGCTTATCCCGGATGTGGTGGGCTTCAAGCTCACCGGCAGGCTGTCTGAAGGCATTACCGCCACCGATCTGGTGCTTACTGTCACCCAGATGCTGCGTAAGCATGGTGTGGTAGGCAAGTTTGTCGAATTCTACGGGGACGGACTGGATTCACTGCCGCTGGCCGACCGCGCCACCATTGCCAATATGGCGCCGGAATACGGTGCAACCTGCGGCTTTTTCCCTATTGATGATGTGACGCTGGAATACATGCGTCTTAGCGGACGTAGCGAAGAGCAGGTCGCGCTGGTGGAAGCGTACACCAAAGCGCAGGGCATGTGGCGCAATCCGGGCGATGAGCCTGTTTTCACCAGCACGCTTGAACTCGATATGGGAAGCGTCGAAGCGAGCCTCGCAGGGCCGAAACGCCCGCAGGACAGGGTTGCGCTGAGTGACGTGCCAAAAGCCTTTGCCGCCAGCAATGCGCTGGAAGTAAACGTGGCGCAGAAGGACCATCGTCCCGTCGACTATGTTCTGAACGGACATCAGTATCAGCTTCCGGATGGTGCGGTGGTGATTGCCGCCATTACCTCCTGCACCAACACGTCCAACCCCAGCGTATTGATGGCAGCCGGTCTGCTGGCTAAAAAGGCGGTAGAGCTTGGGCTAAAACCTCAGCCATGGGTCAAGGCCTCGCTGGCCCCGGGATCCAAAGTGGTGTCGGATTACCTGGCGCAGGCCAAACTGACGCCGTACCTTGACGAGCTGGGCTTTAACCTCGTGGGCTACGGCTGTACGACCTGTATTGGTAACTCTGGTCCACTGCCTGAACCCATTGAAACGGCGATTAAGCAGGGTGACCTGACGGTAGGTGCGGTCCTGTCCGGCAACCGAAACTTTGAAGGGCGTATTCACCCGCTGGTAAAAACCAACTGGCTGGCCTCACCGCCGCTGGTGGTTGCTTATGCCCTGGCAGGGAACATGAATATCAACCTGGTGACCGATCCGATTGGGCACGATCGCAAGAATGACCCTGTCTATCTAAAAGATATCTGGCCATCTTCGCGTGAAATCGCGCTGGCCGTTGAAAAGGTCTCAACCGAGATGTTCCGCAAAGAATATGCGGAGGTCTTTGAAGGCACGCCGGAATGGAAAGCCATCAACGTCATTGGCTCTGATACCTATGACTGGCAGGATGACTCGACCTATATTCGTCTGTCGCCGTTCTTTGATGAGATGCTGGCCGAGCCGGCGCCGCTTAAGGATATTCACGGCGCGCGTATCCTGGCGATGCTGGGGGATTCTGTCACAACTGACCACATCTCTCCGGCGGGGAGTATCAAAGCCGATAGCCCGGCGGGTCGTTATCTGCAAAGCCGGGGCGTCGAACGCCGTGATTTTAACTCCTACGGATCGCGCCGCGGTAATCATGAAGTCATGATGCGCGGAACGTTTGCCAACATCCGCATTCGTAACGAAATGGTACCGGGCGTGGAAGGGGGCATGACGCGCTATCTGCCGGGGACGGAAGTGGTGTCGATTTATGATGCGGCGGTCAAATATCAACAGGCAGGTACGCCGCTGGCGGTGATTGCCGGGAAAGAGTACGGTTCCGGCTCCAGCCGTGACTGGGCGGCGAAAGGTCCGCGTCTGCTTGGCGTTCGCGTGGTCATCGCCGAATCGTTCGAACGTATTCACCGCTCGAATCTGATTGGTATGGGGATCCTGCCGCTTGAGTTCCCGCAGGGCGTGACGCGTAAAACGCTGGGCCTGACCGGGGAAGAGCAGATTGACATTAGCGGCCTGCAAAACCTGCAGCCGGGTAAAACGGTGCCGGTAACGTTAACGCGGGCAGACGGCAAAACCGAGGTGCTGGATTGCCGGTGTCGTATTGATACGGCAACCGAGCTGACCTACTACCAGAACGACGGCATTTTACATTACGTGATTCGTAAGATGCTGGATTGATGAACGAGCCCGGCACGCGTGCCGGGCTTTTTTTATCACTCTTTCAGCAGATGGCCCATTTTGGCAGCTTTAGTATCCAGGTAGTGGGCGTTTTTCGGGTTACGGCCGACAATCAGCGGTACACGCTCAACGATGTTGATCCCCGCTTCGGTCAGGATCTCCACTTTTTTCGGGTTATTGGTCAGCAGACGAACTTCGTCCACGCCCAGCAGCTTGAACATATCGGCGCACAAGGTGAAGTCGCGTTCGTCAGCGGCGAAGCCGAGCTGATGGTTTGCTTCCACCGTATCGTAGCCCTGGTCCTGAAGCGCGTAAGCGCGGATTTTATTCAGCAGACCAATATTACGACCTTCCTGACGGTGATAAAGCAGCACGCCGCGGCCTTCTTCTGCAATATGAGACAGGGCGGCTTCCAGCTGGAAACCACAATCACAGCGCAGGCTGAACAGCGCGTCGCCGGTAAGACACTCTGAATGGACGCGGGACAGCACCGGCGTCTGCCCTGAAATATCGCCATACACCAGCGCGACATGATCCTGTCCGGTTGCCAGTTCTTCAAAACCCACCATCAGGAAATCGCCCCATGGGGTTGGCAGTTTGGCTTCTGCCACACGTTTAAGCTGCATGTGATTCTCCAGAGTAGGCTGACACGTTTCGTGCCTTTGCCCTGTTTTGCTTTCTGTATCAGTTCATTTTGCCACAAGCTCAGCAGGTTCGCCTAATAGGCACCATGCTATATGAACGTTAAACGCACGATCCGACATATCCACCCATCGAATGAATTTCAGTTATGATTGTGAGGCTTAGCGAAAAAGGAGAAGACATGCTTTCAATCGCCAGACGTACGGCAGCAGGCGCGGCCATTTTACTGATTATGCCCCTGGCCGTATGGCTCTCAGGCTGGATGTGGCAGCCGGGGCAGAATGCCACGTGGCTGAAAACGTTATACTGGATAACGGAAACGGTCACCCAGCCGTGGGGAATTATTACCCATGTCCTCCTCTGCGCCTGGTTTCTGTGGTGCCTGCGCTTTCGTTTGCGTGCGGCGCTGATGCTTTTTGCGATCCTCGGAGGCGCTATCCTTGTTGGTCAGGGCGTGAAGTCCTGGGTAAAAGATCGCGTTCAGGAACCGCGTCCTTTTGTCGTCTGGCTGGAAAAAACGCATCATGTTCCGGTGGATGAGTTCTACAATTTAAAGCGTAAAGATCGCGGAACCCTGGTGAAAGAACAGCTTGCGGAACAGCAGGATATCCCGAAATTCTTGCGTAAACACTGGCAGAAAGAGACGGGATTCGCGTTTCCTTCCGGTCACACCATGTTTGCGGCCAGCTGGGCGTTACTGGGGGTGGGGCTGCTGTGGCCAAGGCGTCGAACGGTCACGCTCGTGATTTTACTGGTCTGGGCGACAGGGGTTATGGGCAGCCGCTTACTGCTGGGGATGCACTGGCCGCGGGACCTGGTCGTTGCCACGCTTATCTCATGGCTGCTGGTGACGCTGGCGACCTGGCTCGCTGAACGATTCTGCGGCCCGCTTACACCACCGCCAGAAGAGAAAGAAGAAATAGCCGAAAGGGACCAAACGGACGCCTGACGGTTGATAAACCGTATTATGCCCATAGATACATGACTGGCGCGTCACTTTTTCCGTTTCGCGCCCGTCGCTAAAATGGTAGTTTATAAGGCTGATTGCGGTGAGTTGAACACACTTTATTCGCTTGAACCACATAACGGGAAGTAATGTGAAATATTTACTCATTTTCTTACTGGTATTGGCGATTTTTGTCATTTCAGTCACGTTGGGTGCACAAAACGATCAGCAGGTGACGTTTAACTATCTGCTGGCTCAGGGTGAGTATCGCGTCTCGAGCCTGCTGGCGGTCTTATTTGCTGCTGGCTTTGCCATTGGCTGGCTGGTTTGCGGTCTGTTCTGGTTGAAAGTCCGTGTTTCTCTTGCGCGCGCTGAACGTAAAATTAAGCGACTCGAAAATAACATTGCCCCTGCGTCTGACATCCCGGAAAGCTCTGGTGTGCCGGTCGTGAAGGAATAATCGACTATGCTGGAGTTGTTGTTTCTGCTTTTGCCTGTAGCCGCAGCCTATGGCTGGTATATGGGCCGCAGAAGTGCGCAACAAACAAAACAGGATGAGGCCAACCGGCTCTCCCGCGACTACGTTGCGGGGGTGAACTTCCTCCTGAGCAATCAGCAGGACAAAGCGGTAGACCTGTTCCTCGATATGCTGAAAGAGGATACAGGGACGGTTGAAGCGCATCTCACCCTGGGTAACCTGTTCCGCTCGCGCGGCGAGGTCGATCGCGCCATTCGTATTCACCAGACCCTGATGGAAAGCGCCTCGCTGACCTACGATCAACGTCTCCTTGCGGTGCAACAGCTGGGGCGTGATTACATGGCCGCGGGGTTGTACGATCGCGCAGAAGATATGTTCGCGCAGCTGGTGGATGAAACAGATTTCCGCATCGGCGCGCTGCAGCAGCTCCTGCAGATTTATCAGGCCACCAGCGACTGGCAGAAAGCCATTGATACGGCTGAACGTCTGGTGAAGCTGGGTAAAGATAAGCAGCGCGTTGAGATAGCCCATTTCTACTGTGAGCTTGCGCTTCAGCAGATGGGTAACGACGACATGGATAAAGCCATGGCGCTGCTGAAGAAAGGCGCCGCCGCGGACCGCAACAGCGCGCGAATCTCCATCATGATGGGGCGCGTCTTTATGGCGAATGGCGACTATGCCAAAGCCGTTGAAAGCCTGCTGCGGGTTATCGACCAGGATAAAGAGCTGGTCAGTGAAACGCTGGAAATGCTGCAAACCTGCTATCAACAGCTGGACAAGCAGGAAGAGTGGGTAGCATTCCTGCGTCGCTGCGTGGAAGAAAATACCGGCGCCACCGCTGAACTGATGCTCTCAGACGTTGTTGAGCAGTATGAGGGAAGCGACACCGCGCAGGTGTATATTACGCGCCAGCTGCAGCGTCATCCGACCATGCGGGTGTTCCATAAGTTGATGGATTACCACCTGAACGATGCTGAAGAAGGGCGCGCCAAAGAGAGCCTGATGGTCCTGCGCGACATGGTTGGCGAGCAGGTGCGCAGCAAGCCGCGCTATCGTTGCCAGAAGTGTGGTTTTACCGCGTATACGCTCTACTGGCACTGTCCTTCCTGCCGTGCCTGGTCCACCATCAAGCCCATTCGTGGTCTGGACGGGCAGTGATTTTTTAAAACGCCCCATTTTAGTTACAACATACTGATGATTTTTACCGTATCCTTTACTCCGTGCGGTTTGCCGGCCTGGCAGGCGCGTAAATGGATCCTGTCAATTTGCGGCGTCGGCAGGTAGAATGCTGGCCGTTTATCTGTTCCGCGCCGCTGCGCGCCCATAGACGAAAAGGGCTGGTCATGACGTCTGTTACATCCTCCACTTCCCGCGTAATTACGGATTCTCCTGTTGTTGTTGCGCTTGATTACAATAAGCGTGACGCCGCACTGGCGTTTGTCGACGGTATCGACCCTCGCGACTGCCGTTTGAAAGTTGGCAAAGAGATGTTCACGCTGTTTGGACCGCAAATCGTTCGCGATCTGCAACAGCGCGGCTTTGACGTTTTCCTCGACCTCAAATTCCATGATATTCCGAATACTACGGCCCACGCCGTTGCCGCAGCCGCAGAGCTGGGCGTATGGATGGTCAACGTCCATGCGTCGGGTGGGGCAAGAATGATGACCGCCGCCCGTGAGGCGCTCCTGCCGTTCGGTAAAGATGCGCCGCTGTTGATCGCAGTCACCGTGCTGACCAGTATGGACGAAAGTGATTTACGCGACCTTGGCGTGACGTTGTCACCTGCGGAACATGCCGAACGTCTCGCGCGTCTGACGCAGCAGTGTGGCCTGGATGGCGTCGTCTGCTCCGCGCAGGAAGCGGTACGTTTCAAATCAACGCTGGGCCGGGATTTTAAACTGGTCACGCCGGGGATCCGCCCTGCAGGCAGCGACGTGGGCGATCAGCGCCGCATTATGACGCCTGAGCAGGCGCTGGCGGCGGGCGTTGACTATATGGTCATCGGGCGTCCAGTGACGCAGTCTGCAAACCCTGCTGAGACGCTTAAGGCTATCAACGCATCGCTGAAAAAGGGGGCGTAATGACCGATTCCAACAGTCGTCTGGTCTATTCAACCGAGAGTGGGCGTATAGACGAACCGAAAGCGAAAGTGGAACGTCCTAAGGGGGACGGCATCGTTCGGATCCAGCGCCAGACCAGCGGACGAAAAGGGAAAGGCGTTTGCCTGATCTCCGGCATTGACCTGGATGATGCTGAACTGACTACGCTGGCGGCCGAGCTGAAAAAGAAATGTGGCTGCGGCGGTGCCGTGAAAGATGGCATTATTGAAATCCAGGGCGATAAACGCGATTTAATAAAATCGCTGCTGGAAGCTAAAGGCCTGAAAGTCAAACTGGCAGGCGGCTAAAATAAATGAGCCACGGCAGATGCCGTGGCTCGTGTTATATACGTGCGTATGTCAGACCTGAAATGCGTTTAAATATCGCAATATCGAGGAAGGCTAAGATAATAATTATTTGCCAACCTGGTGACCGATAATACCACCGACAGCAGCGCCACCTAATGTACCCAGCGTACTACCATCCGTTAATACTGCACCACCGAGAGCACCGGCACCGGCACCAATAGCGGTGTTACGGTCACGTTTAGACCAGTTAGAGCATGCGCTCAGGGACATTGCTACAGTGATTGCCAGAACAGCGGCGGCTAATTTTTTGCTGGTTAAGGTCATAATACTTTCTCCTGAATTATCGATTCACGGAAAGATGTACACGTTAAGTATAGACGAATCGAATACTTAATTCTGTTCTCCGTGAAAGCTGGTCGCGCAGGCGTTACGTAATCACGCAGGTGATAGTCACTTCCTGTTATATCGCTAACATTAATTTTACGACTTTAAGGCGGGTTAAACAGGTAAAAACTCTTAAAGCAGGGTTAAGAATCATCTCAGAGAAAGAAGGGCGTATGCGCCCGAAATTCGGGCGCGGAGGGAACTCAGGCGGTTGTTTTAATAATATTGACGATCAGTCCGTCATCTTCCAGTTTATTACGGTGCGCGTCGCTCAATCTTTCGTCGGTAATCACGCGGCTAAAGCGTGAAGCGGGGCCCATCGTATACGGGTGAACGGCGCCAAATTTAGAGCTGTCGGTGAGCACAATGGCTTCACACTCTTTTTCCAGCACCGCATTCACAACGTCAGAGCGCATCATATCCCGACCGGTGAAACCTGTCTCCGGTTGCCAGCCGTCAATCCCAATAAAGGCCTTGCTGAAATGAACCTGCTGGACATACTGACGGGTCAGCGGGCCTACCATGCTTTCGCTTTTTTTCTGATAAATACCCCCGAGCAGAATCACCTCGCAGCGCGTCTCTTTGAGCAAATGCGCGATATAGCTGCTGACGGTGATGATAGTAACGTCCTTTTGATCGGCAAGCGTGCGTGCCAGAAGAGCATTACTGCTGCCGTTTTCAATAAAAACGGTCTCGCCGTTGTTCACCAGGGACGCGGCAAATTCCGCCAGTTCACGTTTGAGCGCGTAGTTATTCATCATGCGCGTCTCAACGTCATCACTGTCCAGCGGGACAGCATATCCGTGCGCGCGACGCAGGTAGCTCTGTTTTTCCAGTAGATTAAGATCCTGACGGATTGTGACTTCAGACACGCCGGTGGTTTTAGCGAGATCGACTACGCTTACGCGTCCCTGATCGATGACCATCTGCAAAATGAGTTGTTGTCGGGAATTCATAGCATCCATTTAATAAAGCGAAACGAGGTCGGAGACGGTGGGGTTAAACTTCCCACGGCGCTTTTGGCTGTCTGTTTTCAGGCGCGTTGTCAGCACCATTCTGAGCAAGAAGTTCAGACTTCAGGATCTCGAGATTACGGATAGCAGAGTGATAATCGCCCGCCACCAGGATATCCAGCACGGTATCAATTCGTTGTGCTACAGCTTGTGCGTCAATAGTAGACATAATCTCACCCCAGGCGCGAAAAGTTAATATTTTCAATGATGCAGAAATTAGGATCAAAAGAGAAGGGAAAAAATGCAATAACTAAATTACATAAACGTAAGTGATAAATTTATTCCCCCTCATGCAGTGGGCTTATTGAGTGGATTAGTCTAAAACGGCGCGCAAGGCGCTTTTTTATAAGAGGAATTAGACTATGACAGTTATCAATCAGCCTACCTGCACACTGTTTACCGATACTGAACGGTTCACGCAGCTGTCAGGGTATTACGAAGCGGAGCGTCACACCGTCTGGATGATGTTGCGGGCCCAGCCACGGCCTTGTTTTAACCATGCGTTAATTGAGGAGATCATGAACTTCTCATGGCTGGTTCGCCAGTCTGGCTTTGCGGTTGATTTTTGGGTAACCGGTTCGCTGGTTCCCGATATGTACAATGTGGGCGGTGATTTACAGTTCTTCGTCGAGTGCATTCAGAACGGACGTCGGGAGGCGTTACGGGCGTACGCTCGCGCCTGCGTTGATTGCGTCCATGCGGCCTCACGGGGGTTTGACACGGGGGCCATCTCTCTGGCGATGGTCGAAGGCAGTGCGTTAGGGGGCGGGTTTGAGGCCGCTCTGGCGCACCATTTCGTCCTGGCTCAGCGCGATGCCCGTCTGGGTTTTCCGGAGATTGCCTTCAACCTGTTTCCGGGTATGGGGGGATATTCCCTGGTTGCACGCCGTTCTGGCATGAAGCTGGCGGAGGAACTCATCTATAAAGGGGAATCCCATACGGCTGAATGGTATGAACAGCACGGGCTGGTGGATGTCTTGTTTGAACCCGGACAAAGCTATGTCTCCACCCGAACCTTCATCGATACGCTGCGGCCAAAACTGAATGGCGTAAGGGCGATGCTGCGCGCCCGTACGCGCGTTCTGCAATTGCCCCGCAGTGAACTGATGGATATTACGGAAGACTGGGTTGACGCCGCTTTCTGCCTTGAGCCGAAAGATATCGCCTACATGGAGCGTCTGGTCACGCTGCAAAACCGCCATCACGCGGCAGGGTTGCGTAAAGCCAGTTAACGTTGATTTCGCGCTTGATATCGTTTTAGCCATCGCTCGAATGCGGCAGCGGGCATCGGCTTAGCAAACAGAAAACCCTGCCGTTCGTTGACGCCGTTCTTGGTGAGAAAGGCGTCTTCTTTTGCGCTTTCCACACCTTCGGCAATCACCTGCAGATTTAACGCCTGCGCCACCGCGACGATAGCGCGCACCAGAGACTGGGAGATGGACTGCTTATGAATATCCCTGACAAACGATTGATCGAGTTTAATGGCATCGATAGGGAAGCGGGCCAGTTGAGAAAGGGAAGAGTAGCCGGTGCCAAAATCATCCAGATGAATTTGCGCCCCGAGTCGGCTGAACTGCTGGATCACGGACAGCGCCAGCTCTTCGTTCTCGATAAGACAGCTTTCGGTTAATTCGACATCGACAGGGCAGTATTCAAAATTCAGATCCTTCAGCGCCTGCTTTAAGTCACTGAAAATAGTCTGGTCGGCCAGCTGGCGTGCAGAGACGTTCACCGCCACGCGCAGGTTTATTCCCTTATCACGCCATTTCGCCACCTGGCGAACCACATCGAGCATCACCCAGCGGCCCAGCGGCACAATCAACCCCGACTCCTCGGCATAAGAGATAAACTCCAGCGGCGGGATCAAACCCCGTTCTGGTGATTGCCAGCGGACCAGCGCTTCAAGGCTTCTGACTTCCCCGCGCCAGGTGATTTTCGGCTGATAGTGAATCAGGAGCTGATCGTTATCCAGCGCCTTACGCAGGTTGGTATCCAGCCAGAGATACTCAAACACGCGCTGGTTCATCTCGGGCGAGAAGACGCAGAACTTGCCCCGGCCGTTCTCTTTGGCGGTGTACATGGCGGTATCGGCGTTACGAATGACGCTTTCCCGGTCGTTGCCATGCTGAGGGGCGAGGGCGATGCCCAGGGAGCAGCCGGTATAAATCTCAATCAAACCGATGCGGAACGGCTGGCGCAGACGGGTTAAAATGCGCGATGCCATCGCCTCCAGAGAGCCCTGAGAGGTATTGGTGGCCATGACGATAAACTCATCACCGCCAAGTCGCGCCAGCACCTGTTCCTCATCCAGGCAGCTCAAAATGGCGAGGGCAACGGCCTGTAACAGCTGATCGCCAAACATATGCCCGTAAGCGTCGTTGACCTTTTTAAAATTATCCAGATCGAGATACACCACGCCCACCTGCGTGTCCCCGCGGTTGGCGATGGCGTCAGAAATCAGGTCGTGGATCGCATTACGGTTTGGCAAGCCGGTGATGGTATCGGTATTGGCCAGCACGCGCAGCCGCTCCTGAGCGCGGCGCTCCTCGGTAATATCGGTACCGGAACAGATAAGGAAAATTTCATTTTTACCGCTGCCGCTGTGTACGAATTTGTTTCTGAACAGAAACAGCCGTTGCCCTTTACGCGTTTTGATCCAGCGTTCGACTTCGTAGGAGCTGCCGTTGCGAAAAAAACCGGTAATATTGCGCTTTGAAGCTGCCGCTTCGCTGCGGCTCATAAACAGCTTAAAGACGTTCTGGCCAATGACTTCATGTTCTTTCAGGCCGGTGTACTCTTCGCTAAGCCGATTAAAACGCTGGATATTGCCGTGCCGATCGAGAATAACAATGACGGAGTTAGCCTCTGAGACAACCTGTTCCGCGAAAGAGAGCCCCTGAGCCAGATCGCGTGCCACGGAGGGGGTATCGTTCCAGGCAGAAGCGGTTCCGGCCCACTCGTTACGGGTAATTTTACGGCCCACAAGATGAACCGGAACATCTTCACCGTAGAGGGAGAGCGACATTGAAATACTGGAGGTAATAACGGTTAAATGACGGATGAGATCGGCCTGTTCATCGTCCAGCGCCACGACCTGAGTGACATCGGCATTTTCGCTGGTGGAAAGGTGCAGAGCGTTGCTGTCAGCTGACAAGCGCCACCACGGGCTGTAAGTCCCCATGTAGCGAAACAGCAAATTCGGCTCCAGATCGTCCATCATGTTTTCTCCCGCAGCTTTCATTAGCGCACAAATTATTCATTTGCAGTCGACTTTTCCGTTGAGAAACAGCGGCAAAACCGAAGTGAACTTATTGTTTTTCCCTAATTTCTTATAATAAAACGAGTCAGGCAAAAAAGGATACGGAGCGTATAAAAATTCACGTAACCGAATATAACAACACTCTTTTACTGTAGATAATTATGGCGAATTTGGGCGAAGGGAGACTGAAAATAGTAAGGAAAAATAATGATTTTGTGGCGGGGATAAACAGAAAAATTGTCGGCCTTTCCGCGAAGGAAAGGACCGACAATTGAACCGGTTATCAGGCGACAGGGCGCGCGATAATACTGCGGGTTTCCATGCGAACTTCGGCGATAGTGACGTCAATCACGTCGGTGACCTTGTAAACTGTTTCACCCTTAATTTGCACGGTACCGTTTTCCTGACTACAGACCATTTCGTCACGAACCGCATGCAGGAACGGCGCAGGAATAAACGCGACAGCACCGTTATCGACCAGGCGGACGCGCATTCCCCCGCGGCTGATATCGATGATCTCCGCGGCGAAACGGGTATCCGTCCCGGCTTTATCCTGCAGGAAGCGAGCGTACAGCCAGTCTCCAACGTCACGTTCCGCCATGCGATTCAGACGGCGGCGATCGGCCATCTGCAGCGTGGTGTCCTCCTGAGGACGAGCAACGGTTTCGCCTTTGATAATCGCTTTCAGCAGACGGTGGTTAACCATATCGCCATACTTACGGATTGGCGATGTCCAGGTGGCGTATGCTTCGAGGCCAAGACCAAAGTGCGGGCCCGGCTCGGTACTGATTTCCGCGAATGACTGGAAGCGACGAATGCGGCTGTCCAGGAAGCCCGACGGCTGCGCGTCCAGTTCGCGGCGAAGCTTGCAGAAGCCTGGCAGGGTCAGCACTTCTTCCGGATCAACATGCACATCGTGATTCTTCAGCAGGGCCGCCAGCGCTTCGGTGTTCGCCGGATCAAACCCGGTGTGGACGTTGTAAATGCCAAAGCCCAGCTTGTCGCGCAACACGCGTGCGGCGCAGATGTTGGCGGAAATCATCGCTTCTTCAACAATGCGGTTCGCAATGCGTCGCGGTTCGGCCACGATATCCAGCACTTCGCCTTTCTCACCCAGAACAAAGCGATAATCCGGACGATCTTTGAACACCAGCGCATGGGTTTGACGCCACTCGCTGCGGTTGAGACAGATGCGATGCAGCAGACGGATCTGCGCGGCAATGGCGTCTGATTCAGGTTTCCAGCTACCGGTATTTTCAAGCCAGTCGGACACGTTATCGTAGGCCAGCTTGGCTTTCGATTCGATAGTGGCAGCAAAGAACTCGATATCGTCTTCAATCGCGCCATCCGCAGCAATGGTCATGCGGCAGGCAAGGACCGGGCGCACTTCATTTGGACGCAGCGAGCAGAGATCGTCTGACAATTCGCGCGGCAGCATCGGAATGTTGAAGCCCGGCAGGTAGTTTGTGAAGGCGCGGATTTTCGCCGCGTCATCCAGCTTGCTACCTTCGGCAATCCAGGCGGTGGGATCGGCAATGGCAACGGTCAGGTGCAGTTTGCCATCGTCGCTCTCTTCAGCGTAGAGCGCATCGTCCATATCTTCGGTGCTGGCGCTGTCGATGGTGACAAACTCCAGCGCGGTGAGATCGCGACGCGTCAGACCTTCGTCCTGCATCTCGGTCGCTACGCCGTTCGGCGCTTCTTTTTCAAGATTGTGGCGTGCCAGCGTGACCCACCATGGCACGAAATGGTCGGCGCCAAAGGTGATGAATTGAGTCAACTCAGCATAAAAACCGCGATCGCCTTTCAGAGGATGACGGCGCATTTCTGCTACGGCCCAGTCACCTTCTTTAAAATCATGCTCAACGCCACGGGCGGCGCGGCAGGGAATGGCATCTTTCAGCAGGGGATGATCCGGCACGATAGAAAGCCGATCGTCTTTTCTCTGCACCTTACCCACAAAACGGGTCAGGAACGGTTCGATCAGTTCTTCTGGTTCAGCGGACTCGCGATCCTTCTCGGTATGAATGACGGCCATGACGCGATCGCCATGCATCACTTTCTTCATCTGCGGTGGCGGAATGAAGTAGCTTTTCTGCGCGTCAACTTCAAGGAAGCCAAAGCCCTTTTCCGTGGCTTTTACGACCCCTTCTGCACGCGGCGTCTGGGAATGCAGTTGCTGTTTAAGCTGCGCTAGCAGCGGGTTGTCCTGAAACATAATGTTCTATTTTCGTAGCCATTGAGCGGCTGACAGTTTTACGCGATTCTCACTGTCTCAGCAAGCGGTCTTTGGGTAATGAGTGTGGTTATTCCTCTTTACCAAACGCTACTTTCAGACGATTGAGCCAGCCATCAAACGCACTTTGGGTAAGCAGCGTGATGGCATATTCGCCCTGGAGTCCTTGATCCGTGAGCGGGGTAAACTGCGCGGCGCTGAAGCGGTCCGGAGAGCGGGTCAGCAGTTCGACCGCCGCCGAAAGTGCGGGTGACGTCTGCGGGATCTCTGCGCGGCTGTTTAACAGGATCTCTCCGGTCAGGTCGAGCAGCGACGGCTCATGGCAAAGCACCGGCGTCAGCGCCTCCAGCGCGGGTTCGGCCTGCCAGCGAGACAGCGACTCAAGCTGATGCGCACTCGCATAGCGCAGCTCCACGACGGGCAAAAGCGGCACCCATGCATCGTGGCTCGCGGGAAGCGTGTGCGGCTGAATATGATGGCCTGGCAACCAGCGAACAGGGTGTCCCAACAGCGCCTGAAAAATCGCGACCACGCGCGCCTGAAAACCGATAAACCCGATAATCTGGTTAATCACCACGATGTCGTACGTGGACAGACCCACCTCATCAAGCTGGTTCTGCGCTTTATCATCAATGACATCAGGAGAGCTGGCGAGCTGGCGGGCATACTGGGTGATCTGTGCCAGGCGGCGGTTGCTTTCGCGCGAGGAGTCCGGGCCGGGAAGCGGGGCGAGGAGGGCGGCGTAATGGTTACAGAGCCGCTGAACGCCACAGGCCTGTGCGACCGTTAGCGCGGTACTGAGCCGATCGTAAGCGCTGAGCGTATGCAGGCGGTTCACGGGGATCGAGAGCGGAAACAGCTGGTGGCATAAGGCTCTGGCAGGGGTAAGCCAGCCAGAACAGGCGGCGACAATCTCATCAGGCAAGGCTAAATCGAGCAAAAAACGATCGTCGACGTTAGCGGCTTCGGGCACCAGGGGCAGAACATCCGTCTGCGCGTGGTTTGACTGGGTTTCGTGATACCAGTGGCCTTTGCCGGAAAAACGGCGTTGTTCCATGTGCGTTCCTTGATCTCAAAATGGCGATCAATATCCTGGCGTAAGGCAGATAAAGGGAAAAATATTGTTAGGTGATAACAAATAGCAGAACGGAATAACGAAGGGGTGACGCGGGGGGAAATACTCTCTTCCCGGGCGGGAAGAGAGTCACAGCTTATTTAATTTCCAGCTCGTTCATTGCAGCGATGTTGAAGCCGCCGTCAACGTGAACCACTTCGCCGGAGATACCCGCGGAAAGGTCAGAGCACAGGAATGCTGCAGAGTTACCCACATCTTCAATGGTAACGGTACGACGAATCGGGGTAACCGCTTCGCAGTGTGCCAGCATTTTACGGAAATCTTTAATACCGGAAGCGGCCAGGGTGCGGATAGGACCTGCAGAGATGGCGTTAACGCGCACGCCTTCAGGACCCATTGAGTTCGCCATGTAGCGTACGTTCGCTTCCAGAGACGCTTTAGCCAGACCCATAACGTTGTAGTTAGGGATAGCACGTTCAGCGCCCAGGTAGGACAGGGTCAGCAGGGCTGCGCCCGGGTTCAGCATCGCGCGGCAGGATTTCGCCATCGCAACGAAGCTGTAGGAGCTGATGTCGTGCGCGATTTTGAAGCCATCACGGGTAACCGCGTTCACGTAGTCGCCGTCCAGCTGGTCGCCAGGAGCGAAGCCGATGGAGTGAACGAAACCGTCGAATTTAGGCCATGCTTTTGCCAGTTCAGCAAACATGCCGTCGATGCTTTCGTCTTGTGCAACGTCACATTCCAGAACAATGCTGGAACCCAGCTGCGCGGCAAACTCTTCAACACGGCCTTTCAGCTTGTCGTTCTGGTAGGTGAACGCCAGCTCAGCGCCTTCGCGATGCATTGCCTGTGCGATGCCGTATGCGATGGACAGTTTGCTGGCAACGCCAGTCACCAGAATGCGCTTACCGGAAAGAAAACCCATAGCTTTAATCCTTATATTCATTGCTAATTTTGCCTTGTAATTCATAGCGTTACAGGCAGTATTTCAAAATCATTCGAAATTAGCTCGAAATTATAGCCCACTCACAGCCCCTTGTGTCACGATATTTCTCGCACTTCTCCGAAGACGCCTGCCCCGAAGAATGCACCGCGGACTCGCGGGGGCTCAAAATTTCAGCATTCGTCCAGTATATCACCCGGCAACAGCTTCGCCTCATCCAACCAGAGAGGCAGCGTGATTCCACCAGGGTATTCACGCTTTCCTGATGTTGTCGACGAAACGCGCAATGACGATAAAGAAAACCGGTACGAAGAAGATCGCGAGAAGCGTACCGCTAATCATGCCGCCAAATACGCCGGTACCGATGGCATGCTGCGTACTGTCGCTCGCCCCCCTGGCCAGCATCAACGGAACAACCCCTAAGCTGAAGGCTAACGATGTCATCAGAATCGGACGCAGGCGCTGGCTGGCGGCATGAATGGTTGCCGCCAGCAGGGGCTGCCCCTGGCGATGGAGCAGCCTGGCAAATTCAACAATCAGAATGGCGTTCTTGGCCGACAGGCCGATAAGCGTAATCAGGCCGACCTTAAAGAAAACGTCATTCGTCATGCCGGCAACAAACACCGCTATCACCGCGCCGATAAGACCCAACGGTACGACCAGCATGACCGCAAAAGGAATAGACCAGCTCTCATACAGGGCGGCGAGCACCATAAATACGACCAGTATCGACAGGACAATAAGGCCCGGAAGCTGAGATTCCGATTTTCTCTCCTGCAATGCACTCCCGGCCCACTCGCCCGCCATGCCCTGAGGTAACTCTCTGGACAAACTCTCCATAACCTTCATTGCGGTGCCGCTGGATACTCCTGACGCCGCATTTCCCGTAATGCGAAGAGCAGAATAACCCTGATAGCGCGTCAACTGCTGCGGCGCAACGTTCCAGGAGATCGTCACGAACGTTGATAACGGCACCATCTCACCCATCCGGTTTTTCACTGATAGTTTCAGTATCTGCTCAGGCTGCATTCGGTAGGGCGCATCGGCCTGAATAATCACCTGTTGAACGCGGCCGTTGTTCGTATAGTCATTAACGTAATTTGAGCCCAGGGTAACGGAGAGCGTCTGGTTGATTTCATCAAATGAGACGCCCATCGCTTCCGCCTTTTCCCGGTCAACCTGGAGCGCAAGGCTGGTTCCTTCCGGCAGACCGTCTATATAGACGTCACTCAGTTCAGGACGCTGATTGGCTTGCAGGACCAGCGCGTCGGCAGCGCGCTTTAACGCCTCGTAGCCCAGTCCTGCTCTGTCCTGCACGTACCAGGTGAAGCCTGAGGAGGTACCCATATCCGAAATGGCCGGCGGGAGCAGGCTCATCGTGACGGCATCAGTAACGTTCGTCATGCTGGCCTGTATATGTTCGGCTTCATCCTGGGCCGTCGAGCCCCGTCGATTTTTCCAGTCTTTCAGGGTGGTAAAGGCCATCGCCGAATTTGGCCCGGAACCCGAAAACCCAAACCCCAGGATCATAATATTGCTTTCAATATCCGGCCGGGCCGCAATTTCCTCTTCAAACTTTTTAACCACGTTAAGGGTGCGCTGCATCGTGGCATCTGAAGGCAGCTGGATTGAAGACATAAAGTAGCCCTGATCTTCGTCCGGCAGAAAGGACGACGGTAATGAAGACAAACCCAAAAACAGCGCAGCACAAAGCGCAACGTACAGGAGCAGCATACGCCCGGTTCGCTTCAGAACGGCACCCAGCCCGGCTTCGTAACAGGTGGTAAGCCTATGAAAGCGCGCATTAAACCTTGCCGCGAACCGCCCACCTCCGCTCTTTTCTCCCTGATGCGGCTTGAGTAGCGTAGCGCACAGGGCAGGCGTCAGCGTCAGGGCAAGAAACGCGGACAGCAGTATGGAGACTGCCATGGAAATACAAAATTGCCGGTAGATAATCCCGACTGATCCTTCAGCAAACCCCATGGGGATAAAGACGGCGGTGAGCACCAGCGTGATCCCGATAATCGCCGGGGTGATCTCCTGCATGGCTTGCCGGGTAGCGTCCCGTGGGGACAGACTTTTTTCCTCCATCAGTCGTTCAACGTTCTCCACAACCACAATGGCATCATCAACGATAATCCCTATCGCCAGCACCATGCCGAACATCGTCAGAATATTGATGGAGTATCCGCTCAATAACATCACCGTAAAGGTGCCAAGAAGTGCGACGGGAGCAACAATCGCCGGTATAAGCGTACAGCGTATCTTGTGCAGAAACAGCAGCATAACCAGGAAGACGAGGACCATCGCTTCCACAAATGTCTGAACAACCTTCACGATAGAAAGTTTCACAAACGGTGCGGTATCGAAAGGAACCGTAAACACCATTCCGTCGGGTAACACCCGGGAAAGCTCGTCGATGCGCGCACGCACGCCTGAAGCCGTACTCATTGCATTGGCGCCTGGCGACAGCTGGATTGCCGCCGCCGTCGAGGGCACGCCATTTTCACGGATACCAAAAGCGTAGCTTTGCAGGCCGGATTCAATCCGCGCAATGTCGGATAATTTCAGGCGGGCGCCGGATGCGTCAGATTTCAGGGTGATATTCCTGAACGCCTCGACCGAGGAGAGCTGTCCCTTTACGGTGATGGGATACGTTACCCCTTGTCCTTCTGATGCGGGCTCATCTCCCGTTTTACCGGGCGAAACCAGGGCATTTTGCTGGCCAACAGCAGTAAGCACATCGCTCACCGAAAGGCCGTAGCTGTGGAGCTTCATTGGATCCAGCCAGATACGCAGCGCTTTTTCGCCGCCAAACAGCTGAACTTTCCCTACGCCGGGCACGCGACGAAGCTCGTCACTAACGCTTCGGGCAAAATAGTCGCTTAAGTCGGCTTCCTCTAATTGACCGTTGGTGGACTTCAGCCCCACCATCATTAAAAATCCAGAATTAGCGGCCTCGACGTTAATGCCATTTTGTCTTACCGCCTGAGGAAGACGAGGCTCGACGATCTTAATCTGATTCTGTAGATCCATCTGTGCCAGCTTGATGTCCGTGCCGGGTTTAAACGTGACGGTAATCGATGCTGAGCCGGTTGTGTCACTGGATGATTCGAAATAGAGCAAGTTATCGACTCCAGAGATTTCTCGCTCAATTAACGACACCACCGACGTATTCATGATATCGGGGCTGGCCCCCGGGTAACTGACGGAAATGATGATACCTGGCGGTGCCACCGCCGGATACTGCGCAACCGGCAAACGAGGAATAGACAGGAGACCCGTCAGGACGATAAACAGCGCCACTACCCAGGCGAAAATGGGACGTTCGATAAAAAAATGAGGCATTGAGTTATTTTTGTGCAAAAGAGTGAGATAGAGACTCTACCGCGCACCTGTTTAGCGGAAGTGGGCGGTTTATGGAGGCCGTGTGGATCAAGGGCTCAAATCATTCTCATAATGAGGTACAGCGGTGATCCGCCAAAAAAAATGATCAAATAACATTCGTAATAAAAGACCAGATCCTCGATATCGGGCATCGCGTTTAACAGCACGGTGAACGTAATAATGAGATAAACAAAAATCACCATCAGCCAGAAGGCGACGACAAATAGCTCAGTTAGCGCACCAGCTTTATTTTGGATGATCAGTGAGACCACCGACAACGCGATGCAGCCATAGATAATAGGGGAAGAGAGCAGCGTCGAGGCGACTTTTTCATCCACTCTGTGTACCAGCACCAGCCAGGTATAAAGTAATCCCCACGACAGCAGGAGAAACAGGGAATATATGCCCAGTTTTTTAGGAGAGAAATATTTTGAAAGTTCCATGTTCATTATTGCAGCCAACTTCATAAAATCTTTAAGAAACAGTGGTAATTTGCAGCGCGCAATGCACAACGCGTTATGCCTCAATAGCGATTTTGAACGGACATTGTCGAGTCTTTATTGACTGAATGTGTAGGCTGTGTGGAGAAATAACCGGGCATTTAAATCAACCGGGAAATTTTCGTGACTACGGCACTTTTTCCCGGAGGCTGTGTCTTATTGTGCTAAAGATATCTGATAGCGTGCTTAAAGGGATTTCACCCGCGGAGATAATATGAACAAAAATACGCTGATCCTGGTTGTTGAAGATGAAGACGAAATCGCCGATATACTGATGAGCTACTTAGAGCGTTCGGGAATGAAAACGCTGAGGGCCAGGCAGGGCGAGCAGGCGATAACGCTTAATCGCCTCCATAAACCGGATCTCATCTTGCTGGACATTCACCTGCCCGTGTGTGACGGCTGGAGCGTGCTTACTACGCTTCGCCATGAAAGTGCTGTCCCCGTCATTATGGTTTCCGCTCTCGATCAGGACGTCGATAAGCTTATGGGTCTGAGGCTCGGGGCGGATGATTACGTAATCAAACCCTTTAACCCCTCTGAGGTTGTCGCACGGGTTGAGGCGGTGCTGCGCAGGACAAAACCTGCGCTTCAGCAGGCGGGTTCCCTGCCGCTCAGAACGCCCTTTATTACGGTCTATCCGGATGATTTCTACGTGGAAGTCACCGTGGGCGAAGAGGTTATCTCCCCGGTATTAACGACGACCGAATTTAAATTACTTACCTGGCTGGTGCGTTATCCGCGAAAGGTCTGTTCCCGTGAAGAGTTACTCAACGCGTGTCTGCCGGAAGGCGATACGCTCGACAGAACGGTCGATAGCCATATGAGCAAGTTGCGTAAAAAACTGGAGCTTGCCGGTCTTTACGGTGTTCCCGAGAGCATCAGAGGCATGGGCTACCGGCTTGGGGAAAAGAAATGAATAAAGAGTCTGTCCTGAGTCGTCAGATCTTAACGTATATGCTGTTGCTGACGTTTACGATAATTGCCATCGCCATCCTGGGCTCCTGGTTTTTTTACTCCTTTATTCTGGATCACCTCCCGGGCGGCCCTGCTGCAGGCGATGATGAACAGATGACGATGTGGGACTGGGCATGGATTGGGACCGCGACGACGATCAGCCTGATTATTGCCCTCTTTTTCACGGTCAAACTGTCATCGCGAATACTCACCCCGCTAAACGCGGTCGCGTCCAGCCTGAAAAAGATTTCTCAGGGCGATCTGGATGCCCGGGCATTCTGTGCCAGTTCCAGGCTGGGTGAGATCAATCACCTTGTGACGGATTTCAATGAAATGGCGGAAAAATTACAGACGCTGGATATTCAGAGGAAATCCTGGAATGCGGCTATTGCGCATGAGCTGAGAACCCCGGTCACGATCTTGCGCGGACGGCTTCAGGGGTTGGTTGACGGTGTTTTTACCCCGGACCCGGTGCTGTTTAATAATCTTCTCAAACAGACGGAAGGGTTAACCCGCCTGATTGAAGATCTCCGGGTTGTCAGTTCGGATGGCGGGGCGGGATATACGCTATACCAGTCCAGAACGGATTTAAAAGGGACAATACAGGACGCGCTCGATACCTTCATGCCCGAGTTCAGCCGTAAGGCATTTACCGTCAATACAGAACTGAGGGATCAGCAATGCGTATTCGATCCGTTACGCATCAATCAGTGTCTGACCGTTTTATTTGACAATGCCTTACACTATTCAACCTCGCGCAAACTCATCGTGAAAAATGGCGTTTCTGATAAAGGCAATTATATCCTTATTCAGGACGGGGGGCCGGGCATCCCCAGGGAGTTTCATGATTTCTTATTTCAGCCGTTTCAGCGCGATAATGGCGCCAGGCAGTTGAACCCGGAAGGCTGTGGTTTGGGCTTGTCGGTAGTAAAAGCCATCATGCTGGCGCATGGTGGCGATGTTACCTATACCTTATCGACGCAAAGCCACTCGATATTTAAACTTACCTGGCCCGACTCGTAAGTTTCAGCGGCAGGTCAAATGCTCCTGCCGGCGATAAATGCCATATTTTTCCTAACTTAGCATCCCATTCCTGCGGGGTAATCGTCAGTTTACCGCGTCTCGGGCTTAAGGTTATTTCACTGAAATAGATGTCTTCTTTTTTTAGCATGAGGTCAACGCGGCAGTAGTCAATGCCATCCGCCAGCTCCTGGGATGCCAGCAACGCTTGTCGGAACAAGACCGGTTCGTCTGGATTTACTGAAGTATTCGGATACTCCATCTGGAAGGGTTGTAAGTTCCAGTGCCTGTCGTAAACGTTGATAAAACCGTTGCCGTTATCATCCGTAAAATCCGCTTCAACATAGTGGGCGACGCCATGAAAGCAATGGATCCTCAGCATTTCGGGCGTCGTATTCCTGTCAGCATCATCGAAGAGATCGACGAATGGCTCGCAAAGTATACTCGGCGTAATGTTTTTGTACTGCCACTCACGCGTGGTGTAGTACAAATTTTTCTTTAACGCGAGGCTCAGTTTTTTACGCGCTTTCTTGTCGTTAAATTGCGCTTTGTTTGTACATATTATAGTGCTGCCACTGTCATGGTTGCACTTAAGGACGAATTTGTCAGGGAGCACGGAAAAATCAATCTGCGACGCCCTGGTATAAACGCCAATTAATGGCACCGTTTTCACGCGCTTTGTTCTGGAGGAAACGTATGCCCGAACGGCGAGTTTATCGGCAAGCATCGTGTAGAGGTTATTATGGTCATAGACCAGACGATGACATATTTTTTCACTCAACGTCGTGGGTGATTGAATGTCGGGTTTTTTCCCGGATGTTTTCTTGAGCCTCACAGTATGAAAGTGCAGGTCCGTCATTAAGAATGAACGGCATTTTCTGATGAGATACTCGGTATATTTGAGAGCGTAAGTGGCGTTGTTCATTTCTTCTCCTCCGTAATGTCCGGATATTCTGGAGAAGAACTGTTGATTGATATTGCTTAAAAGATGGAGCAGGGATGGAGACGGAAATTTAAAGGATTAAATAGCGTGTAAAGGCTATTTAATCCTTATTGAGCGGTGCTACGTTTGTTTACCGGTCTTTGCGCCATGCATCGGCGGTTAATGCTTCACCGAAATGACCGGCTATCAGTCGTTTTGTCAGCTCATGAAGCGGGGAGGCCATCACATCCGCCGTGCTCCCGCGCTCGACAACCTCTCCCTGGTGCATGACCATCACCTGATCGCTGATATGCTTCATCATTCCCAGATGTTGGGTGACATAGATATACGAGATCCCCTGTTTTTCCTGCAATTCCAGCATCAGGTTAATCAGCTGAGAGCGCATCGACATATCCAGCGAGGCAAGCGCTTCATCAGCAATGATCACTTTTGGCCGCAATATCAACGCACGCGCCAGACCCAGACGCTGTTTCTGGCCGGGGGCCAGCATATGCGGGTAGTAGCTTTCGTGATCCGGTAACAGCCCAACCATGCGCAGAGTTTCAAATACGCGCTTACGGCGCGCCTCTGGCTCCAGGTCGGTGTTCAGACGCAGCGGAAAATCGAGGATCTGCGAAATGCGCTGGCGTGGATTAAGCGAGGTAGACGGATCCTGGAAGATCATGCGGATGCGCTGGCTGCGGAAAGAGTAATCCCCGAACGTCAGAGGATGATCGTCAATTAACACTTCGCCTGCGGTCGGTTCAACCATGCCAGCGAGCATTTTCGCCAGGGTGGATTTCCCGGAACCGTTTTCGCCAATGATCGCCAGCGTCTGTTTTTCACGCAGCGTAAAGCTCAGCGGCTTCACCGCGTCGACAGTTTGGCGATGAAACAGCCCCGTGCGGTAGCGAAAGGTCTTACTCAGGTTGCGGACTTCCAGTAAGGTTTCGACCATTTCACTCTCTCTCCATGTTCAGCGGGAAATGACAGGCGTAAAGATGATTTTTCGCCCCGGTCAGGCGTGGCGTCTCGATACATTTACGCTGAGCATAGGGACACCGCGGCCCCAGACGACAGCCTATCGGCAGGGATTCCAGCAGCGGAATCGCCCCCGGCAGGGTATTCAGGCGGCTTTTATGCGGCATCGCGCTGCCAAAATCCGGAATCGCACGGATAAGCGCCTGCGTATACGGATGATGCGGCGCGGTGATCAGGTCTTCACTCGGCGCGGTTTCGACCGTTTGCCCGCAGTACATCACGTCAATTTTATCCGCCCATTTGCTGAGCATTTGCAGGTCATGGCTGATCAGCAAAATGGTGGTGTTGTTATTCTGGTTGAGACGCGACAGCAGGCGGAAGATTTGCGCCTGCGTGGTGGGTTCCATCGCGTTGGTGGGCTCATCCGCAATCAGCAAACGCGGCTGATTAGCCAGCGCGATGGCAATCATCACTTTCTGACATTCGCCGTCGGTCAGCTCATAAGGGAAGCTGCGCATCGCATCTTTGTGATCTTTGATCCCGACGCGGTGTAAAAGCTCGATGGCGCGACGCTTGCGCCAGCCAACGCGCTGCCACCAGCGGCCTTTATAGGTCCAGCCGGGGATGTTCTGCATCAGCTGCTTACCCACGCGTTCGGACGGGTCGAGACAGGACTGCGGCTCCTGGAAAATCATCGAGACGTTATGCCCGACCAGCTTACGCCGCTCGCGGGGGGAGAGGCGCAGCAGATCGATATCATCAAAACGCATACGGTCTGCCGTCACGCGCCAGTTGTCTTTCGCCACGCCGCAGATGGCTTTGGCGATCAGGCTTTTGCCTGAGCCGGATTCACCCACCAGCCCGCGAATTTCACCCTCGGCGAGGGTAATGCTGATGCGATCGACGGCTTTAACCCAGCCTTCACCGGTTTTGAATTCAATGGTGAGGTTGCGAATATCAAGAAGCGGCATTATTGCACCCCCGCATTAATTGCACGGCGAATACCGTCGCCCAGCAGGTTGATGAGCAGCACGCTCACCATAATGGCCGCACCCGGCAGCATAACCGTCCACGGTGCCACGTAAATTAACTCCAGCGCGTCACCGAGCATCGCACCCCATTCGGGCGACGGCAGCTGCGCGCCGAGGTCGAGGAAGCCGAGCGCCGCGATGTCCAGGATCGCCATCGACAGAGCGCGGGTGATCTCAGTGACTAGCCCGGCGGCGATGTTAGGCAGCACGGCAAACCACAGAATGTTGAAGGTCGTCGCGCCGTCCAGACGGGCTGCGACGACATACTCTTTTTCCAGTTCATCATGCACCATGCTGTAAACCGAGCGCACGATGCGGGGCAGGATAGCCAGCCAGACGGCGAACATGGCATGCGACAGATGCGGACCGGCAAAGGCAACCACAATGATCGCCAGCAGCAGGGACGGAATCGACAGCAGCGTATCCAGAATGTGGTTAAGCACCGCCGAGCGCAGGCCATGCGTGGATCCTGCAAAAATACCGAGCGCCAGCCCGCAGATCGTTGCCGCGAGCGTCACCACAAATGCGCCGCCAACCGTCGGGGCTGCACCGCTCAGCAGGCGGCTCAACACGTCACGTCCGAGGTCGTCCGTTCCCAGGAAGAAAGAGACTTCACCGTAGCGCGACCAGGACGGTGGCAGCAGCTGATAGCCAAGGAACTGCTGGTCAATGCCGTACGGTGCAAACCACGCGCCAAAGACGCACAGCAACACCAGACCGGCACAGCCATAAAGGCCGATCATTGCCGTGGTGTCACCATAGAATTTACGCCACACGGTACGCAGCACGCCGGGCGTGCGCTTTTCACTGTATACGCTATCGTAAGGCATACCATTCCTTATGCTTCAATGGGTTAGCCATAGCACCCAGAATATCGGACAACACGTTGACAATAATCACCAGCGAACCAATCACCATCACACCCGCAGAAATAGCGGCGTAGTCCTGCTGGCGAATGGCGTTAATCAGCCATCGGCCCAGACCTGGCCAGCTAAAGACCATTTCGGTGATCATGGCCAGCGTCAGCATGGTGGAAAACTGTAATCCCAGACGCGGAATAACCGGCGGTAGCGCGTTGTGCAGGACGTTGCGGCGCAGTATGGTCAGACGTGACAACCCGCGCGTGGCGGCGGCTTTGACGTAGTTCTGGTCAAATACCTCAATGGTGCTCAGGCGCATCAGGCGGATCACTTCGGTTGTCGGCGCAACCGCCAGGGTCAGCACCGGCAGTACCATATGGCGCAGGGCGCTGACGATCATCTCGTGGCGCCATACCGAATCGGACAGCCACGCGTCAATAATGGCAAAACCCGTCACCGTTTTAACCGTATAGAGCAGGTCAAAACGCCCCGAAACCGGCAGCCAGCCCATCGTCAGCGAGAAGAAGAGCGTCAGCAGCAGCGCCAGCCAGAATACCGGGATGGAGAAGCCGAACAGGGCGAGGGCGCTGATAAACTTATCCTGCCATTTATTGCGGTAGATCCCGGCGAGCATGCCCACGGGGATCCCGACCATCAGGGCAAAGCCGAAGGCCAGAATGCACAGCTCCATCGTGGCCGGGAACACCTCTTTCAACTGCTGGGAAATCAGCTGCCCGTTAATGCTGGACACGCCGAAATCCCAGTGCAGCAGCCCGTTAAACCAGAAGAGCCAGGCATCCCACAGCGACGAACCCTGAAGCGGGGCATGGGGCGTGAAATAGCTCAGGCTGAAGCCGACAAAGTTCAGGAAAAAGAGCGTCACCAGCAGCAAAAGGAGCCGACGTAAGGTAAAAATAATCATGGTTTTTTCACCTCTTGTTCTTTTTCACGCGACACGCCAGCGAACGAGGCGTTGCCGAACGGACTCAGTACCAGACCTTTAATATCATAACGATAGGCCTGAAGACGCAGGGAAGAGGCCAGCGGCAGCACCGGCAGTTCCTGGGCGAGGATCTTCTGCGCTTCATCATAGGCGTCAATACGTGAGGCCAGCTGCTGGGAAGCCAGCGCTTTTTGCAGCACGGCGTCAAACTCCCGGTTACACCAGTGGGCGTAGTTGGTCTGCGAGTTTATCGCCGCACAGCTCAGTAGCGGCCGGAAGAAGCTGTCCGGATCGTTACTGTCGGTCGCCCAGCCGGTCAGGGTTAAATCATGATTCATGTCCATCAGGCGCGCCTCCTGGAAACGGCCCTCAACCGGTACAATGATCACTTTCACGCCCACCTGCGCCATATCTGCTTGCAGCAGTTCGGCGGTCTTGAGCGGGCTGGGGTTCCACGCCTGGGAACTGGTGGGCACCCAAAGCTGCAGCGTCAGGTTTTCTGCCCCCAGCGCTTTCAGCTGTTCACGCGCTTTTGCCGGATTGTATTCCGTAATTTTAGCTTCACCGTCATAGGCCCACGAGGCGCGCGGTAAAATTGAGGCGGCGGTTTCCGCCGTGCCGTAGTAGATCGACTGCATCAGGCGCTGGTTGTTAATGGCCAGCGCCAGAGCGTGCCGAACGGCAGGGTTATTCAACGGCGGTTTATCCGTGTTAAAGGCCAGATACGCGATATTCATGCCGGGGCGTAACGTCAGACGCAGGCGCGGATCGTCGCGCAAAATCGTGAGCTGGCTGGCCGCGGGCCAGGCAAGGACGTCACATTCCCCGGTGAGCAATTTCGACAGACGTCCCGTTCCGCCAGAGCCTAGATCCACCACCACCTGCGGCATCAGCGGCGTACCGCGCCAGAAGTGTTCATGGCGCTGCAGACGAATATATTGACCGGCGCGATATTCGGCCAGCTGGAACGGACCGGTGCCAACCGGCTGGCGATCGAGCAGTTCCTGACGATCTTTTTTCGTCAGGTTCGCCGCGTATTCGGCCGACATGACGGATGCATAGTGGGTTGCCAGGTGCCAGAGGAAGGAGGCATCCGGGCGCGTCAGCGTGAATTCAACCGTGCGGTTGTCCAGTTTGCGCACGCTTTTCACGGTGTCGGCAAACTGCAGGCTGTCGAAATAGGGGAAATTGCTGCCGTTAACGTTATGCCACGGGTGGTTGCGGTTAAAGATACGCTGGAAGGTGAAGACCACGTCATCTGCGTTCAGCTTGCGCGTGGGGGTAAACCACGGTGTGCGTTGAAACGCGACGTCATCGCGCAGGTGAAAACGGTAGGTAGCGCCGTTATCCAGCACTTCCCAGCTTTCCGCAAGCTCAGGCACCAGACGGTAGGTGTACGGGTCAACATCAAGCAGACGATCGTAAAGCTGCGCGGCAAGGGTATCCACAATCAGGCCGCTGCCCGCTTTTTGCGGGTTGAAGGTATCCACCTGGCCGCTTACGCAATAGACGAAGCCGCTGTCACGAATGTCAGGCTGCGGCGTTAGCCCGGGCGCGGCAAAGGCCAGGCTGCTAAACAGACCAAGTGCAAAAAAGGACGATAAAACCAGACGCATAATTTTTAAGGTTTTTAGGTTCGATCTGCAAAGTGTATCGCACTTACGCCTGCTTCGTAAAAATGTCTATGGTAAGTGCTGATATTGTCAGCGCATTTGATGCTTTTTAAGCAATGCCCTTAACTGATGGTAGGTCAGACCCAGCAGTTCAGCCGCCCGTTTCTGGTTATATTTCGCCGTCTTCAGGCTTTGCTCCAGCAGCTGTTTCTCCTGGTCGTGCTGGAACTGGCGTAAATCAAGGGGGAGAGTAGGGTGATCGCCTGAAGACGTTGGCACGGTCAGAGACGGTACGCTGCGTTGAAAAGGGTCGATAATGATGTTGTCCAGCTCTGTCTCGCTGCTGCCGTGGCGATAGACGGAACGCTCCACGACGTTTTTCAGTTCGCGGATATTTCCCGGCCAGTGGTAAGCAAGCAGCGTCTCCTGTGCATAATCGCTGAAGCCGGGGAACAGCGGCAGTCCGAGCTCGCGGCACATCTGAATCGCAAACTGGTCTGCCAGCAGCATGATGTCGCTTTTGCGCTCGCGCAGCGGAGGAAGCTGAACGACGTCAAAGGCCAGGCGGTCAAGCAGGTCGGCACGGAATTTCTCCTCCGCCACCATCTCCGGCAGGTTGGCGTTCGTGGCGCACACCAGGCGCACGTTGACCTGCAGCGGCTGGCTACCGCCGACGCGCTCCAGCTCGCCGTATTCAATCACGCGCAGCAGTTTTTCCTGCACCAGCATGGGCGCGGTGGCCAGCTCATCAAGAAACAGCGTACCGCCGTCGGCGCGCTCAAAGCGTCCGGGATGGCGCTTCTGGGCACCGGTAAACGCGCCCGCTTCATGGCCGAAAAGCTCGGTATCGAGCAGGTTTTCATTCAGCGCCGCGCAGTTAAGGGAAATTAAGGGGCCGTCCCAGCGCCCGGATAAATAGTGCAGACGGTTAGCTATCAATTCCTTCCCCGTTCCGCGTTCACCGATGATCAGTACCGGTTTGTTGAGCGGCGCCAGGCGAGAAACCTGTTCCAGCACTTCCAGAAAACTGTTTGCTTCGCCGAGTAAATTGTCTTTGTATCCAGGCATGATGAAATTAACCACTCCTTAGCGATATTCACCAGGCAAGAATAGTTCTTTACTGCATGAAAATCAATCAGTCTCAGTGAAATCAATAAGATAAAAAGTTGGCATGATGTTTGTATTATCTGTGCAGCAGGGCATAGCCCGATAACAGAACTATGAGGATTTGATTATGGGTATTTTTTCTCGTTTTGCCGACATCGTGAACGCCAACATCAACTCACTGCTTGAGAAGGCGGAAGATCCGCAGAAGCTGGTTCGCCTGATGATTCAGGAGATGGAAGACACGCTGGTTGAAGTGCGTTCTACCTCCGCCCGTGCGCTGGCGGAAAAAAACAGCTTACGCGTCGTATTGAACAAGCTACCGCTCAGCTGAACGAATGGCAGGAAAAAGCGGAACTTGCGCTGCGCAAAGACAAAGAGGATCTGGCCCGCGCGGCGCTGATCGAAAAACAGAAGCTGGCAGAGCTGGTCGCGACGCTCGAGCATGAAGTGACGCTGGTGGATGACACACTCACCCGTATGAAGAAAGAGATTGGTGAGCTTGAAAACAAACTGAGCGAGACCCGCGCGCGTCAGCAGGCGCTGACCCTGCGTCACCAGGCGGCAAGCTCTTCCCGCGACGTGCGTCGCCAGCTGGACAGCGGTAAGCTTGATGAAGCGATGGCGCGTTTTGAATCGTTTGAACGTCGTATCGACCAGATGGAAGCGGAAGCCGAAAGCCACGGCATCGGTAAGCAGAAGTCACTGGATCAACAGTTCGCCGACCTGAAGGCCGATGATGAAATCAGCGAGCAGCTGGCGGCACTGAAAGCCAAAATGAAGCAAGACAACCAATAATAATTCCTGCGGCACCTGAGCGTGCCGCATCGTAAGACAAGGAGTACACATGAGCGCGCTTTTTCTGGCCATTCCCCTGACAATTTTCGTGCTGTTCGTTTTGCCGATTTGGCTATGGCTGCACTACAGCAACCGTTCTTCACGGGGCGAACTTTCCCAGAGTGAACAACAGCGTCTGGTTCAGCTCTCCGATGAGGCGAACAAAATGCGCGAACGCATTCAGGCGCTGGAAGCCATCCTGGATGCTGAACATCCAAACTGGAGGGACCGTTAATGTCTGGACTGAATCTGAACAAAAAGTTGTGGCGTATTCCGCAGCAGGGCATGGTGCGCGGCGTTTGTGCCGGGCTGGCTCATTATCTTGATGTCCCGGTAAAACTGGTGCGCGTGGTCACGGTGCTATCGATCTTCTTCGGACTGGCGTTTATTACCCTGGTGGCATACATCGTCCTGTCGTTTGTCCTTGACCCGATGCCGGAAGGAGAACTGGCTGCGGAAGGTGCCCCCACCAGCAGCGATCTTCTCAATGCGGTTGATGCGCAACTCGCCGCCGGTGAGAAGCGGCTACGGGAAATGGAACGCTATGTCACGTCGGATACCTTTACGCTGAGAAGTCGTTTTCGTCAGCTTTAAGAGAGAGATGAGATGAAACAACACTGGCAACAGGCCGGTCAGAAGGTAAAACCCGGCCTGAAAATCGCAGGTAAACTGGTCCTGCTGACCGCGTTACGGTTCGGACCGGCAGGTGTGGCGGGGTGGGCAATAAAATCCGTTGCCCGCAAGCCGGTCAGAATGGTGCTGGCCGTGGCGCTCGAACCGCTGTTGCAAAAGGTGGCAAAACGGCTTTCTCGCCGCTACTTATCCCAATAATTTCCGCTGGCGTTAGCCCTTTCCCTTCCGGAAGAGGGACTGGCGACGGTTAACCGCATTTCTCTTTTCCCCGTGCTTTCTTTGCGGCAGCTCACAATATTGCGCTGAGCTGCTTTGCAAACACCTTTTTCTCCTTCCCGGTCCGTTGACAGATATTTTTCATGGGAGTAGATTGCCACTTCGTGGGACCGCTACCATGGGAAATGAAATGAAGACAAAAATTAAAGAACTCATTAATCTTGTTTACGGGGAAACGTTTTCTGAAGCCCAGTTTAAGGTGCTGATGGAAAATATTGGAAAGGCCGCTTCTGTTATTACAGAGAAGCGTAAAACGGGATGGGATGAAAAAGATGTTGTTCTGATTACCTATGCCGATCAGTTTTCAGTGAAAGGGGAGAAGGCGCTGCCGGTTTTTACACGTTTTTATAACAAATGGCTTTCCCAATCTTTTTCTCATGTCCATCTTTTGCCTTTTTATCCATGGTCTTCGGACGACGGATTTTCTGTTATTGATTATCATGAGGTTGCGCCTGAAACGGGTGCGTGGCGAGATGTAGCTGAATTAAAACAGTCCACCAGCTTAATGTTCGATTTCGTCTGCAACCACATGTCAGCCAAAAGTAAATGGTTCTCTAATTATCTGAAGCAAACACCTGGCTATGATGATTTCTTTATTTCTGTCGATCCTGAAACAGATTTATCCGCGGTGACGCGTCCGCGAGCCTTACCGCTTCTTACGCCTTTCACGCTGCATGATGGCAGCGTGCGACACCTGTGGACCACCTTCAGCGAGGACCAGGTTGATCTTAACTTTGCCTCTCCGCAGGTGCTGATCGCGATGGTGGACGTGCTGCTGCATTACCTGATTGAAGGGGCGCGATACATTCGTCTGGATGCTGTGGGCTTCATGTGGAAAATACCCGGAACAAACTGCATCCACCTTGAGCAAACCCACCAGCTCATCCAGCTTTTCCGCGCTATCACTGAGGCAGTCGCCCCGGGGACGGTGATTATCACCGAGACGAACGTTCCGCATAAAGATAACGTCGCTTACTTCGGTGACGGTGAAAATGAAGCGCAGATGGTTTATCAGTTCTCTTTGCCGCCGCTGGTATTGCATGCGGTGCATTGTCAGGACGTCCGGACGCTGAGCCAGTGGGCAGCGTCGCTGAGGCTGCCTTCGACGAAAACCACCTGGTTTAACTTCCTGGCCTCGCATGATGGGATTGGTCTGAATCCGTTGCGCGGAATTTTACCTGAGTCGGAAATCCTCTCTCTTGTGGAGAAACTTCAGGCTGAAGGGGCGTTGGTTAACTGGAAAAATAACCCGGATGGTACACGCAGTCCTTATGAAATTAATGTGACCTATCTGGATGCATTAAGTACGCGTGACAGTCTTGATAGCCATCGGATTGCCCGGTTTATTCTGGCGCATGCCGTCCTCTTAAGTTTCCCCGGCGTGCCCGCGGTTTATATCCAGAGTATTCTCGGCTCGCGTAATGATTATGCAGGTGTTGAGCGTCTGGGATACAACCGCGCGATAAATCGTGAAAAATACATTGCAGGACAAATTGATAGCGTGCTTGAAGATAAAAATAGCCTGCGCTCTCAGGTCTATTGCGCATTAAGCCAGTTAATCGCGCTGCGTCGGGCGGAAAAAGCATTCCATCCTGACAGTGAAGCTTATTTTAGTGCGTCAGATGAGCATGTATTAAAAATCGTTCGCGTGGCGGATTGTGGCGAAAAAATAACGGCGCTGTTTAATTTCAGCGATGGCATTCAAACGGTGGAGTCCGATATTCAATCCGGAACGGAGTTGATTGCCGGAAAAGATATTACAGATAAAACGCTGACCCTATATCCATGGCAGGTGTTGTGGATTAAAGAAAACTAAAAAGGACCTTAAAAATGAAAATGCCCAGAATTGTGCTGATATCAGCACTGGTTTCGTGCGCCCTGTTATCAGGCTGCAAGGATGACAAAAAGTCTGCTGTCACCATTGAGTTTATGCACTCATCTGTCGAGCAGGAGCGTCAGGCGGTTATCACGAAGCTGATCGAAAAATTTGAGAAAGAGAACCCCGGCATCACGGTGAAACAGGTGCCGGTAGAAGAGGATGCCTACAACACCAAGGTTATTACGCTCGCCAGAACGGGCGCACTGCCTGAGGTAATTGAAGTCAGTCATGACTACGCGAAAGTCATGGACAAGGAACAGCTGCTGGATCGCAAAGCTATTGGTGAAGCCATTAAAGCGGTAGGCGAGAACACCTTCTATGACGGCATCTTGCGTGTTGTGCGTACGGAAGATGGTTCTGCCTGGACGGGGGTGCCAGTCAGTGCCTGGCTATCCGGCGTCTGGTATCACAAAGATGTACTTGCTGCAGCGGGTATCCAGGAGCCGCATAACTGGGAACAGCTGCTGAAAGCCAGCCAGAGCCTTAACGACCCGGCCAAAAAACATTACGGCATTGCGCTGCCCACCGCGGAAAGCGTGATGACAGAGCAGGCATTCTCCCAGTTTGCGCTTTCCGGCGGCGCGAACGTTTTTGATGCCAAAGGGAACGTCGACATCGATACCCCTGAAATGGCAAAGGCCCTGGCGTTTTATAAAGCCCTGGCCGCGACCACCATGCCGGGTTCAAACGACGTCATGGAGATCAAAGATGCTTTCATGAACGGTTCTGCGCCGATGGCGGTTTACTCCACCTACATCCTGCCGGCGGTATTCCAGGATGGAAACCCTTCCAACCTGGGCTTCGTCGTCCCAACAGAAACATCTTCTGCAGTTTACGGCATGGTCACGTCGCTGACGATTACCACCGGTCAAACCGAAGATGAAACTCAGGCGGCTGAAAAGTTTGTGACCTGGATGGAACAGGCTCAAAACGCAACCGACTGGGTCATGATGTCGCCTGGCGCGGCACTGCCGGTGAACAAGCTGGTGGTGGGTACTGATACCTGGAAAAACAACGATGTGATTAAAGCGTTTGGGCAACTGCCTTACGAACTGATTGCGCAGTTCCCAAATGTGCAGGTGTTTGGTGCCGTGGGCGACAAAAACTTCACCCGCATGGGCGATGTAACCGGGTCCGGCATTATCAGTTCTATGGTGCATAACGTCACGGTAGGTAAACAAGATCTCAGCAACACGCTTAGTGACAGCCAGAAGCGACTGACTGATCTGATTTCACAACGATAGGAGCGCTCTGCGGAAGGAAATTATGAAGACGTTGTTTTCTGGTCGTTCAGATATGCCTTTCGCCATGCTGCTGTTGGCCCCCAGCCTGATTTTGCTGGGGGGCCTGGTGGCCTGGCCAATGATTTCCAATATTGAAATCAGTTTCTTACGTCTGCCGCTGAACCCGCGTATAGATGCGGTGTTCGTCGGGCTCGATAACTACATCCGCATTCTCGGGGATGCTGCTTTCTGGCACTCGCTGTGGATGACCTTCTGGTACACCGCGCTGGTGGTGATTGGCAGCACGGGGCTGGGGCTGGCTGTTGCGATCTTCTTTAACCGTGAATTCCGTATGCGGAAAACGGCGCGTTCACTGGTAATTCTGTCCTACGTTACGCCGTCCATTTCGCTGGTGTTTGCATGGAAATACATGTTCAACAACGGCTACGGCATTGTGAACTATCTGGGCGTTGACCTGCTGCATCTGTATGACCAGGCGCCGCTGTGGTTCGACAATCCTGGCAGCAGTTTTGTACTGGTGGTGCTGTTCGCCATCTGGCGTTACTTCCCGTACGCGTTCATTTCGTTCCTGGCGATTTTGCAGACCATTGATAAGTCGCTGTATGAAGCGGCGGAAATGGACGGCGCGAATGCCTGGCAGCGTTTTCGAATCGTTACGCTACCCGCGATTATGCCGGTGCTGGCAACGGTGGTGACGCTGCGCACTATCTGGATGTTCTACATGTTTGCGGATGTCTACCTGTTGACGACCAAGGTCGATATTTTGGGCGTCTACCTCTACAAAACGGCATTCGCTTTCAATGATTTGGGGAAAGCAGCGGCGATCTCCGTCGTGCTGTTCGTGATCATCTTCGCGGTGATTCTGCTGACCAGAAAAAGGGTAAACCTCAATGGCAACAAATAAACGCGTACTGAGCCGCATTGGTTTTTATCTGGGGCTGGCGGTGTTTCTGGTCATCACGCTGTTCCCGTTCTTCGTGATGCTAATGACGTCATTTAAGAGTGCGAAAGAGGCAATATCGCTTAACCCGACCATATTGCCGCAGGCGTGGACGCTGCAGCATTACGTCGACATCTTTAACCCGCTGATTTTCCCGTTTGTGGACTACTTCAAAAATAGCATGGTGGTGTCGCTGACCTCATCGGTGATTGCCGTATTTCTCGGCACGCTGGGGGCCTACGCCCTGTCCAAACTGCGTTTTAAGGGCCGCACGACGATCAATGCGAGTTTTTACACCGTCTATATGTTCTCCGGAATATTGCTGGTGGTGCCGCTGTTCAAAATCATCACTGCCCTTGGGATCTACGACACCGAGCTGGCGCTGATTATCACCATGGTGACCCAAACGTTACCGACCGCGGTGTTCATGCTCCGCAGCTATTTCGACACCATCCCGGACGAGATCGAAGAAGCCGCGATGATGGACGGCCTGAACCGCCTGCAAATCATCTTCCGCATCACCGTGCCGCTGGCGATTTCCGGGCTCGTGTCGGTGTTTGTCTACTGCTTCATGGTGGCGTGGAACGACTACCTGTTTGCGTCCATTTTCCTGTCCAGCGCCAGCAATTTCACCTTGCCGGTCGGGCTGAACACGCTCTTTAGCACGCCAGATTATATCTGGGGTCGCATGATGGCGGCATCGCTGGTGACGGCGCTTCCGGTGGTCATCATGTACGCCCTGTCTGAACGTTTTATTAAAAGTGGTTTGACCGCCGGTGGCGTGAAGGGCTGAGGCGGCCAATTTTAACAAGGAGTCAGTCATGAAAAAATTAGTTGCGACAGCGCCTCGTGTGGCGGCGCTGGTGGAATATGAAGATCGTCCGGTTGCGGTTCATGAAGTGAAAATTCGCGCTCGCTTTGGCGCGCCGAAACACGGTACCGAAGTGGTGGATTTCCGCGCCGCCAGTCCGTTTATCGATGAAGAGTTCAACGCGGAGTGGCAGATGTTTACCCCGCGTGACGAGGGTTCTGCCCGCGGGATCGAATTCGGTAAGTTCCAGCTGGGCAACATGATTGTTGGCGACATTATCGAATGCGGTGATGACGTCACTGAATATCAGATCGGCGACAGCGTCTGCTGCTACGCACCGCTGCAGGAAACGGTGATCGTTAACGCGGTGAACAACTACAAGCTGCGCAAAATGCCGCAGGGTGCCTCCTGGAAAAACGCCGTTTGCTACGATCCGGCGCAGTTCGCCATGAGCGGCGTGCGTGATGCCAACGTGCGGGTCGGCGATTTTGTAGTCGTGGTGGGGCTGGGGGCGATTGGGCAGATTGCTGTCCAGCTGGCCAAAAAAGCCGGGGCGTCCGTCGTTATCGGTGTCGATCCTATTGAACACCGCTGCGAGATCGCCCGTCGTCATGGGGCCGACCACTGTCTGAACCCAATCGGCACTGATGTCGGTCTGGAAATTAAAAAGCTGACCGGGAAGCAGGGCGCGGACGTGATCATCGAAACCAGCGGCTATGCAGATGCACTGCAGTCCGCGCTGCGCGGACTTGCCTATGGCGGCACCATCTCCTATGTAGCCTTCGCAAAACCGTTCGCGGAAGGCTTTAACCTTGGCCGCGAAGCGCATTTCAACAACGCGAAGATTGTCTTCTCCCGCGCCTGCAGCGAACCCAACCCGGACTACCCGCGCTGGAGCCGTAAACGTATTGAAGAGACATGCTGGGAACTGCTGATGAACGGCTATCTGAATTGTGAGGATCTGATCGACCCGGTCGTGACCTTCACCACCAGCCCGGAAAGCTATATGACGTATGTCGATCAGCACCCGGAACTCAGTATCAAAATGGGCGTCACTTTTTAAGCTAAGGAGAGCAAATCATGAAAATCGCAACGCAAAACCAGGCCTTTTTCCCGACCAATATCATGGAAAAATTCGAGTACATTAAAGCGATGGGTTTTGATGGCTATGAAATCGATGGCCGACTGCTGGTAGAAAACCTCGCCGAGGTAAAAGCGGCCATCAAAGCCACCGGTCTGCCGGTGACGACGGCCTGCGGTGGATACGATGGCTGGATTGGCGACTTCATCGAAGAACGTCGTCTGAACGGGTTAAAGCAGATTGAACGCATTCTGGAAGCGCTGGCTGAGGTGGGCGGCAAGGGCATTATCGTGCCTGCTGCCTGGGGAATGTTTACCTTCCGCCTCCCGCCAATGACCTCCCCACGCAGCCTGGAAGGAGACCGCAACGCGGTAAGCGCCTCCTTGCGCTGGCTGGATGAGGTCGCGGCGCGCACAGGGACGACCGTCTACCTGGAGCCGCTGAACCGCTATCAGGATCATATGATCAACACCCTTGCTGACGCGCGTCGATATATCGAAGAGAACGGCCTGAAGCACGTGCAGATCATCGGCGATTTCTATCATATGAACATCGAAGAAGACTCGCTGACGGATGCGCTGCATCAGCACCGCGATCTGCTGGGCCATGTGCACATCGCAGATAACCACCGCTATCAGCCGGGCAGCGGCAGCCTCGATTTTGCCAGCCTGTTCGATCAGTTGCGTGCGGATGATTACCAGGGTTACGTGGTGTATGAGTGCCGTGTCCGCGCCGAGGATCCGGCGCAGGCTTATCAGGACTCCCTCACTTATTTGCGTGAATGCTAAGGATGACGAGCGTGATGAGTGCTTCTACACCTTCGCCTCTGCGCGTCGCCATCATTGGCGCCGGGCAGGTCGCGGACAAAGTGCATGCCTCGTATTACGCCACGCGCAGTGATGTTCAGATGGTGGCTGTCATGGACAGCCACCCTGAACAGGCTCGGGCGTTTGCGGAACGTCATGGTATTCCCTCGGTGTGGCAGGATACGCGAGAGATGCTCGAGGCGGTTAAGCCGGATGCGGTGAGCGTCTGTTCGCCTAACCGGTTCCATTTCGAGCACGTCATGGCCGCGCTGGAAGCGGGCTGCCACGTAATGTGTGAAAAACCGCCGGCTATGACGCCGCAGGAGGCCGATAGGATGCGCATGGCCGCGCGCAAGGCGGGGAAAGTGCTGGCGTATGATTTTCACCATCGTTTTGCTCTCGATACGCAGCTGCTGCGTGAGGCTGTGATGAAGGGGGCGCTGGGAGAAGTTTATTACACCACGGCCCAGGCGCTACGCCGCTGCGGGGTTCCAGGCTGGGGCGTCTTTACCAACAAAGCGCTACAGGGCGGTGGGCCTCTGATTGATATCGGTATCCATATGCTCGATGCCGCAATGTACGTGTTGGGGTTCCCGGCGGTAAAAAAGGTGACGGCACACGGCTTCCAGAAGCTGGGAAACCGTAAAAGCAGCGGCCAGTTTGGCGAGTGGGATCCCACGCAGTTTACCGTTGAGGATGCCCTGTTTGGCACGATTGAGTTCTGCAACGGTGGCATTCTGCGCCTCGACACGTCGTTTGCGCTCAATATCCGGGAGCAATCGATCATGAACGTCGCATTCTGCGGTGAAAAGGCGGGCGCTACGCTGTTCCCGGCGCACATCTACAACGATGAAGGCGGTGTTTTAGTCACCCTCACGCAGCGTGAAGAAGCTGACGACCAGCGTCATATGCGCAGTATGGATGCCTTCGTACGGCATGTGCTGGGAGAGCCCGTTACGATAGCTGATGCGGAGCAGGGGCTGGTTATCCAGCAGCTTGTCGCCGCGCTGTATGAATCAGCAGAAACAGGGGAAAGCGTGACCTTATGCTAAACGTGTCTGTATTAACCGACCCGGGCTTTTGTCCACACAGCCTGAATAAATACGCCTCCATCATGGCCTGCGGTAATGGCTACATGGGGATCCGCGCTGCGCATGAAGAAGATTACACCCAGCAAACCCGAGGCATGTATCTTGCGGGTCTCTATCATCAGGCGGGTCGTAACGAGACCACTGAGCTGATCAATCTGCCGGATATCACCGGTATTGATGTTGAGCTGGATGGCGTCAATTTCACGCTCCTGTCAGGCGAAATTCTCGAGTGGCAGCGCGAGCTGGCGTTTGCCAACGGCGAACTTCATCGCCGCGTCGTCTGGCGCTCCCCCAACGGAAAGCGCTATCGCCTGGAGAGTCGTCGTTTTGTCTCTCTGGATCAGCTGCCGCTTGTGGCCATGCAGCTTTCGATCACACCGCTTGATGATGTCACGCAGGCCGTGCTGAAAACCGGCATTGATGCAACGCAAACGAACAGCGGCAGACAGCATTTGGATGAAATGTCGGTCAGAGTGTTTGACCAGCAATACATGCAGGGCGTGTATGAAACGCAGGACCGTGCGTCAGAAGTTGTTGTTTCGGCGTTTTGTCAGCTCTCTGCGAAGAGCGACAGCTGCTTCACCGCCAAAAATCGTCGTCTCAGCGTTCATCATTCGCTGACGGTTGCGAAGGGTGACACTGTCACGTTAGAAAAGATCGTCTGGGTGACGCATCGCAGTGATAAAGCACTGTCGCAGGCCTCTTTCGCTCGCAACGCGCTGGCCGATCTTAAGGTCTGTGCGGCAAGAGGCTACGACGCGTTGCTTGAGAGCTCATCGTATGCCTGGGAAGAGGTCTGGCGTGACGCTCGGGTGGAAGTGGACTCTACGGAGTATCAGGATCAGATGGCGCTGGATTACGCCGTCTGGCATTTGACGACCATGACACCTGCCCATGATGAGCGAAGCAGTATCGCCGCCAAAGGGCTGACGGGCGAGGGGTATAAAGGCCACGTCTTCTGGGATACCGAAATTTTCCTGCTGCCTTTCCATCTCTTCACGCGGCCCCGAACCGCCCGCAGCCTGTTGCGCTATCGTTGGCTGAACCTGGCCGGGGCGCGGGAAAAAGCCCGTCGCAACGGCTGGCCAGGCGCGCTGTTCCCATGGGAGAGCGCCGCGAGCGGCAAAGAGGAGACGCCGGAGTTCGCGGCTATCAACATCCGAACCGGCACGCGCCAGAAGGTGGCCTCTGCGCTGGCGGAACACCACATCGTGGCGGACATTGCCTGGGCCGTCGTCGCTTACTGGCAGGCGACACACGATGATGCCTTTATGCGAAATGAAGGCCTGACGCTGCTGATGGAAACCGCTGCGTTCTGGATGGGCCGCGCAACGGAAATCAATGGTCGTCTCGAAATCCATGACGTCATCGGACCGGACGAATACACCGAGCATGTGAACAACAACGCTTATACCAACTATCTGGCCTGGCACAACGTCGCCTGCGCTCGCCAGTTTATGGCGATGTTTGGGCGCGAGGATGAAGGTTTTACGCAGAATGCCTCACGGTTCCTGGCGCGCTTATGGCTACCAGAGGCTGACGCGGACGGTGTGCTCCCCCAGGATGATACCTTCATGGCAAAACCTGCTATCGATCTGAGCCGCTATAAAGCCAAAGCGGGTAAGCAGACCATTCTGCTCGATTATTCCCGCGCGGAAGTGAACGAGATGCAGATTCTTAAGCAGGCCGATGTGGTGATGCTTAATTATCTACTACCGGAGCGGTTTACCCCGCAGCAGTGTGCCGCCAATCTGGCGTTCTACGAACCCCGCACAATCCATGACTCTTCGCTGAGCAAGGCCATCCACGGCATTGTGACCGCCCGCTGTGGCGATACGGAAGGGGCCTACGCCTTCTGGCGCGCCGGCGTGGCTATCGATCTGGGCGACGATCCGCACAGCAGCGACGACGGCATTCATGCCGCGGCCACGGGTGCTATCTGGTCCGGCGTCATTCAGGGCTTTGCCGGCATGCAGATAGTGGAAGGGGAGCTGCACCTTGCGCCCAGGGTGCCAGCCCACTGGCGAAGACTTGCTTTCCCCCTGCGCTGGCGGAACACCACGCTGCGCTTTACGTACGAAAACGAGGTTTTAACCATTGAAGCTTCGGCACCTGTCACGCTGACGCTGTGGGGCAAAACGCTACACGTATCGGGGCATAAAGTTTGTGCCTGTAAGGACTTTCTTGCATCTGTGAATGGGACCGCTACCACGGAGGTGCACCATGACGCTTAAGGCTGTTGTATTCGATCTGGACGGTGTGATCACCGATACCGCACACCTCCATTTTTTGGCCTGGCGTGCAGTGGCGGAGGAAATCGGCATCACCATCGATGAAGTGTTTAACGAACAGCTGAAGGGTATTAGCCGCATGGATTCCCTTCAGCGCATCCTGAAGCATGGCGGGAAAGAGGGAACGTTTAGCGATGAGCAGTGCCTGGCGCTGGCGACGAAGAAAAACGCGTTCTATGTCCAGTCTCTGGCGTCACTGACGGAAGATTCACTGCTTCCCGGTATTCGCGACGTGCTGGCGGATATCCGTGCGGCGAACGTCAAAATTGGGCTCGCCTCCGTTTCCCTGAATGCCCCTGGCATCTTGCGCGCCCTGGGCATTCAGCACGCTTTTGATTTTTGCGCTGATGCTTCCCTCATTATCTGTTCGAAGCCTGACCCGGAGATCTTCCTCGCCGCCTGTGCTGGCCTGAATGTGCGTCCTGAAGAGGCCATGGGTATCGAAGATGCACCTGCAGGCGTTGAGGCGATCAACGCGGCGGGAATGCTATCGGTTGGGATTGGATCTGGCCTGGACCATGCGGGATTACAACTTCATTCAACGCGGGAACTGACCTGGAAATGTCTGACCGAGTTTTGGGCATCCCGGACGTATTGATAAGGAATTAACAATGGCTCAACTGTCTCTGAAACACATTCAGAAAATCTACGATAACCAGGTCCACGTGGTTAAGGATTTCAATCTCGAAATCGAAGATAAGGAGTTCATCGTCTTCGTCGGGCCTTCGGGCTGCGGTAAATCCACGACGCTGCGTATGATTGCCGGTCTGGAGGAGATCAGCGCGGGTGAACTGGTCATTGACGGCGTTTGCATGAACGACGTGCCCGCCAAGTCTCGCGATATCGCGATGGTGTTCCAGAACTATGCGCTTTACCCGCATATGACGGTCTACGACAACATGGCGTTTGGCCTGAAGATGCAGAAAATCGCCCCGGCGGTTATCGAAGAGCGCGTTCACTGGGCGGCACAGATCCTCGGCTTGCGCGAGTACCTCAAGCGTAAACCCGGCGCGCTGTCCGGCGGACAGCGTCAGCGCGTGGCGTTGGGCAGGGCGATCGTGCGCGAAGCGGGCGTGTTCCTGATGGATGAACCGCTCTCCAACCTCGATGCCAAGCTTCGCGTGCAGATGCGGGCTGAAATCAGCAAGCTGCACCAGAAGCTTAATACCACCATGATTTATGTGACCCACGATCAGACGGAAGCCATGACGATGGCAACCCGCATCGTGATCTTAAAAGACGGCATTATTCAGCAGGTCGGTGCCCCGAAGCAGGTGTACAACGAACCGGCGAACATGTTTGTCGCAGGGTTTATTGGCTCCCCAGCCATGAACTTCATTCGCGGCGCTATCGATGACCGCTATTTCGTCACGGAAACGCTGCGTCTGGCGATCCCGGAAGACACGCTCGCTTCACTGAATGCCGCAGGGTATCAGCGTAAAGCCGTGGTCTTTGGCATCCGCCCGGAAGATATTCTCACTCTGCAGAGCTGCGGTGAAAACATCGCGGCGAAAGTCAGCGTCGCCGAACTGACCGGCGCGGAGTTCATGCTCTATGCCACCGTTGGCGGCCATGAACTGGTGGTTCGCGCAGGCGCCGCGAATGACTATGCCGCTGGGGATAATATCGACATCCAGTTCGATATGAGTAAGTGCCATTTCTTCGACGCTGAAACCGAAGCGGCTATTAGATAAGAAAGGTGTTTGCCGGAAATGCAAATTTCCGGTTTTTTTGTTTGTAAATTATAAAGGGAATATTTAATGGGTACTCTACTAAGAAGTGCTGCGCTCGTTCTGTGCGCAGGGGTTAGCTGCGCACAAGCATCAGAAACAGCTAAACAGTGGGAATTTAATATTGGCGCGATGTATGAAATAGAAAACGTTGAAGGTCAGGCCGACGATAAAGATGGATTATATGAGCCCTCCGTGTGGTTTAATGCAACCTGGGATGCGTGGACTATTTCTCTGGCGATGTATCAGGAGGGGCCGGTTGATTACAGCAGTATGACCCGTGGAACCTATTTTGACCGTCCTGAATTTGAATTACGCTATCGCTTTATCGCAACCGATGATTTTACTTTCGGTCTGACCGGTGGTTTCCGAAATTATAGTTATCATTTTAAAGATGAACACGGTGCCAAAGACGGCAGCGCGAATATGCAGCGCTACAAAATTCAGCCTGACTGGGACATTAAATTAACCGATGACTGGCGCTTTAGCGGCTGGTTTGCCATGTATCAGTTTGCCAACGATCTGGAAAAAACCGGCTATGCTGACAGCCGCGTCGAAACCGAAACGGGCTTTACATGGACCATTAACGAAACCTTTGCGGCTAAAGTGAATTACTATTTAGAGCGCGGCTTCAATATGGACAGTACCCGTAATAACGGTGAATTCTCCACCCAGGAAATTCGCGCCTATCTGCCTATTTCATTGGGCCAGACGACCCTAACGCCTTACACTCGACTGGGACTTGATCGCTGGACGAACTGGGACTGGCAGGACGATCCTGAGCGTGAAGGGCATAATTTCAACCGACTGGGTATGCAGTACGCCTATGACTTCAACAACGGTTTATCCATGACGCTGGAATACGCCTATGAGTGGGAAAATCATGACGAGGGTGAAAACGACCGCTTCCACTATGCGGGGGTTGGCGTAAACTACGCGTTCTGACCGACGACACGCCAGGGGCACTAAGCCCCTGGTTTTAGCGAAGGGAAGCAGCCAACAAAAAGTGGGTATCAACCAGCACTTTTTGCGGGGCGGGCTGACCGGCAATACGCCTGAAAAGAAGATCGCAGCTCTCTTCCCCCAGTTTTCGTGTGGGGATATCAAAGCCGCCAGGTGCGGGCGTTAAAATGAGAGACAGCATCGGGTCGCTGTATCCGGCTATCACCACCTGTTCCGGGATCATCAGATTCAACTCATCCGCCGCACGATAGAGGCTGAGCAACTTCATGCTGTCGGTCGCAAATACCGCATCAGGCGGCGTGGGTGACGACAACAGTTCCAGAGCCGCCGCGAGCGCACTCTCATGGGTATAACCGCCATCCCTGATCCAGTCCGGGTTAATGGCAATACGGTGCTTTTCCAGACTGGCTTTATAACCCGCCAGACGATCGATCGAAACATGATAATCAAGCGGCGCATGCAGACAGGCAATTTTTTGCCGACCGTTTTTTATAAAGGTTTCGGTCAGCGTGGCGCTGTCATGAAAATTATCCGTGTCGACGGAATAAATATTCTGATACTCACCTTCCACTTTGCCGATAACTACTACCGGTACGCCATATGCATCCAGCGTGGTGAAAAAGGATTCATTTGCGGGTGAACTCAGCATAATGATCCCTTTGATCATTTTCTGCTTTATTTTACTTACACATTTCAGCAGATCGTCTTCGCTGCTTTTTGAGGTTTGCAAAATAACGTCAAACCCTTCTTCTTCCGCTTTAGCCGTAATGGCATGAAGGACATCGGAGAAAAAGGGATTACCGGCAGTGGTTTTGGTTGAACGGGTCGAAATAACCATAATGGCATCGAAGCCTGAAGAGGTCAGGGCGCGAGCCAGTTTGTTGGGTTGATAATTTAATTCGTCAATCGCCTTCAGCACTTTGTCACGTGCTTCGGGAGAAATATTCGTTTGTTTATTCAGAACGCGGGAAACGGTTGATTTCGATACGCCCGCAACCCGTGCGATATCATAGATGGTGGGTGACATACACCTTACTCACTCCGGACTGACAGCAATGCCGTTCATCTTACTGGAGAGAAAACGGCAATAGCAATAAATAAGAATTGATAATCAACGATCTGCCCCCATTTATTGTATTCTGAAGCCATGCATTCAAGGCTTCCAGGCAACGAAGGACGGCGATGAAGCGACTTAAGAACGAAATCAATTCACTGGTGAACCGTGGCGTTGACCGTCATCTGCGTCTGGCCGTGACGGGGCTGAGCCGCAGCGGTAAGACAGCGTTTATCACCGCGATGGTAAACCAGCTCCTGAACCTGCACGCCGGGGCGCGTCTGCCGTTGCTTAGCGCGGTGCGGGAAGAACGCCTGCTGGGCGTGAAGCGCGTCCCACAGCGGGATTTTGGTATTCCACGTTTTACCTATGACGAAGGGCTGGCGCAGCTCTATGGCGATCCGCCCACCTGGCCGACGCCGACGCGAGGGGTCAGTGAAATTCGCCTCGCGCTGCGTTTTCGCTCGAATGAATCCCTGATGCGCCACTTCAAGGATACCTCCACGCTGTACCTGGAAATCGTCGATTACCCTGGCGAATGGCTGCTCGACCTGCCGATGCTGGCGCAGGATTACCTTAGCTGGTCCCGCCAGATGACGGGCCTGTTGCAGGGGCAGCGCGCCGGGTGGTCGGCCAAATGGCGACAGCTGTGCGAAGGTCTGGACCCGCTTGCGCCGGCCGATGAAAACCGCCTGGCGGCCATTGCCGACGCCTGGACGGCGTATTTGCACCAGTGCAAGCAGGAAGGGTTACACTTCATTCAGCCGGGGCGATTTGTTCTGCCGGGTGATTTAGCGGGCGCGCCTGCGCTTCAGTTCTTCCCCTGGCCGGATGTGGACGGGGTGGGCGAGTCGACGCTGGCGCAGGCGGATAAGCACACTAACGCCGGGATGCTGCGTGAGCGTTACCATTACTACTGTGAAAAAGTGGTCAAGGGATTCTATAAAAACCACTTTTTGCGATTTGACCGCCAGATTGTGCTGGTGGATTGTCTGCAGCCGCTTAACAGCGGGCCACAGGCCTTCAACGATATGCGCCTTGCGCTGACGCAGCTGATGCAAAGTTTTCACTACGGGCAGCGGACGCTGTTTCGCCGTCTGTTCTCACCGGTAATCGATAAACTGCTCTTTGCGGCCACGAAGGCCGATCACGTCACGGTCGACCAGCATGCCAATATGGTGTCGCTGCTGCAGCAGCTGGTGCAGGACGCCTGGCAAAACGCCGCCTTCGAAGGGATCGGCATGGATTGCCTTGGTCTCGCGTCCGTGCAGGCGACGCAAAGCGGGCTGATTGACCTTAACGGTGAGAAAATACCGGCATTACGCGGGAACCGGCTCAGCGACGGTGAACCGCTTACCGTGTATCCGGGCGAAGTGCCTGCGCGGCTGCCGGGTCAGGCCTTCTGGCAGAACCAGGGCTTCCAGTTTGAAGCCTTCCGCCCGCAGGCAATGAGCGTCGACAGGCCATTACCACACATCCGTCTGGATGCGGCGCTGGAGTTTTTGATTGGAGATAAATTGCGATGACGGAACCGTTAAAACCGCGCATAGACTTTACCGGAACGCTTGAGAAGGATCCTCAGGAGGCGTTCAAAACCTCGCAGACGTTCAGCGGCACGCAGGCGGATAACTTTGCCCCGGCCCTGACTGAGGAGCCTGGCGTCGAAGAAGGACCGGCGGAGGCGGTTGTGGAAGCTGCTCTGCGTCCAAAACGCAGTCTGTGGCGCAAGATGGTCACCGCCGGTCTGGCGCTGTTTGGCGTAAGCGTGGTTGGGCAGGGCGTGCAGTGGACGATGAATGCCTGGCATACTCAGGACTGGGTCGCGCTGGGCGGATGTGCCGCGGGCGCGCTGATTGTGGGGGCGGGCATCGGGTCGGTTGCCACCGAGTGGCGTCGGCTCTGGCGTTTGCGCCAGCGCGCGCATGAGCGTGATGAAGCGCGGGATCTGCTTCACAGCCACGGCACCGGGAAAGGTCGCGCGTTCTGTGAAAAGCTGGCCAGCCAGGCCGGCATCGATCAGTCGCATCCGGCGCTTCAGCGCTGGTATGCCGCCATCCATGAAACCCAGAATGACCGGGAAGTGGTGACGCTCTACTCCCATATGGTTCAGCCGGTGCTGGATGCCCAGGCGCGACGCGAGATCAGCCGCTCTGCGGCGGAATCTACCCTGATGATTGCCGTCAGCCCGCTGGCGCTGGTCGATATGGCCTTTATCGCCTGGCGCAACCTGCGCCTGATCAACCGTATTGCGAACCTTTACGGCATAGAGCTGGGTTACTACAGTCGGCTGAGACTGTTCAAACTGGTCCTGCTCAATATCGCGTTTGCCGGAGCGAGTGAACTGGTGCGCGAAGTGGGCATGGACTGGATGTCGCAGGATCTGGCGGCGCGTCTTTCTGCCCGTGCCGCTCAGGGTATCGGCGCGGGATTATTAACGGCGCGTTTGGGAATTAAAGCGATGGAGGTCTGCCGTCCGCTGCCGTGGATTGATGGCGATAAGCCCCGGCTGGGGGATTTCAGGCGTGAGCTGATCGGCCAGCTCAAAGAGACGCTCAATAAAAAACCGACTCCGTGAGGTTTTGTTCACTAATCGTGCTGGCTGTCAATATTTGTTGACAGCCATCTTCCGGATCACCGTGTTCTGACATATCATTTTACTGTTATTGGCTTAAAACGGTGAATTTCCCATGCGTCTTGAAGTCTTCTGTGAAGACCGTCTCGGTCTGACCCGCGAATTACTCGATCTTCTTGTTTTACGTAGCATTGATTTACGTGGCATTGAGATCGATCCTGTCGGGCGAATTTACCTCAATTTTGCCGAAATTGAATTTAATACCTTCAGCAGCCTGATGGCGGAAATCCGCCGTATCGCTGGCGTTACGGATGTACGCACCATTCCCTGGATGCCCTCTGAGCGTGAGCACCTGGCCCTGAGCGCGCTGCTGGAAGCCATGCCCGAGCCGTTCCTCTCCCTGGATTTGAAGAGCAAAGTTGAGCGCGTTAACCACGCGAGCTGCCAGCTGTTCGCGCAGAGTCAGGAGAAGCTCAGCAATCATAACGCCGCGCAGCTGATCCCCGGCTTTAACTTCCAGCGCTGGCTGGACAGCAATCCGCAGAACACGCTTAGCGAGCATGTGGTGATTAACGGACAGAATTTCCTGATGGAGATCACGCCGGTCTATCTGAAAGGGGAAGGGAATACTCGCGTGTTGACCGGGGCAGTGATCATGCTGCGCTCGACGTTACGCATGGGTCGCCAGCTGCAAAACCTCTCCAGTCAGGACGTTGGCGCATTCAGCCAGATTATCGCCGTCAGCCCGAAAATGCGCCATGTGGTTGATCAGGCGCGCAAGCTTGCAAGCCTGACCGCGCCGCTGCTGATTACCGGGGATACCGGCACCGGGAAAGACCTGCTGGCTCACGCCGTGCATCAGGCGAGTCCGCGTGCAGCCAAACCTTATCTGGCACTTAACTGCGCCTCTATTCCGGAAGATGCCGTTGAAAGCGAGCTGTTTGGTCACGCGCCGGAAGGCAAGAAAGGGTTCTTCGAGCAGGCTAACGGCGGCTCGGTGCTGCTGGACGAAATCGGCGAAATGTCGCCGCGTATGCAGGCTAAGCTGCTGCGTTTCCTGAACGACGGAACGTTCCGCCGCGTCGGTGAGGATCACGAAGTGCATGTGGACGTGCGCGTCATTTGCGCCACCCAGAAAAACCTGGTTGAACTGGTGCAAAAGGGGATCTTCCGCGAAGATCTCTATTACCGCCTCAACGTCCTGACGCTGAATATTCCGCCGCTGCGCGATTGCCCCCAGGACATCATGCCGCTTACGGAGCTGTTCGTCGCCCGCTTTGCCGACGAGCAGGGGGTGCCGCGTCCGAAACTGTCTGCCGATCTTGGCACGGTGCTCATGCGCTACGGCTGGCCGGGCAACATTCGTCAGCTCAAAAACGCCGTATATCGCGCGCTTACCCAGCTTGAAGGGTATGAGCTGCGCCCGCAGGATATCCTGCTGCCGGATTACGATGCCGGAACGGTATCGGTAGGCGAAGAGGCGATGGAAGGGTCGCTGGACGATATCACCAGCCGTTTCGAGCGTTCTGTGCTGACGCAGCTGTACCGCAGCTATCCCAGCACCCGCAAGCTGGCAAAACGTCTTGGCGTCTCGCACACCGCGATCGCGAATAAGCTGCGTGAGTACGGTTTGAATCATAAGAAAGGTGACGAATAACAAAAAAGCCTCTGCAAAGAGGCTTTTTACTTTACGTTTATTCCTTCGCCATCGGCGTGTTAACGATTTCTGTTTTTGTCTCTCCCTGAATCGACACAATCCTGCTTTCGACGTCTTTCACCTGCTGCGGGCTGTGCAGCAGGGTATAGGTCAGATCGAACTGCGCGCTGGCGCCTGGCTCCAGCTGCTTAACCCGCTTCTGCTCGCGTTCAATCGTCACGGGGTAGGCGTAGCTGGTACCCGGTTCGATGCCCGTGACATAACCCTGCTTCAGCGTGTCGGTATTTTTCCATAAGGTCAGCACGGGCAGCTGGCGCGTATCAAACTGGATTGATGCGCCTTTATCTCCGGCTTTATTGACCACTGCCGCGAGCGTTTCGTGGTTATTGTCTGCGAGCGGTTTAATGTTAAAGACCATCTCATCAAAGCCTTTTGTCGGCCCGGCGTAGGTTTGCCAGTCGTTAACGCCCGCTTTGGCGTAGTCATTGAATGGGCTCACGCTCACCGCAGGCGCAAGGAATCGGGCGCCTTCTTCGAGGATTGGCGTGCCGAAGTTGCTGTGATAGATGATTTGGTAATCATGAGGGTAATCTGCATGGTTGGTCAGAACATCATGCAGGCTGAACTGGTTGATTCCGGGGACGTAGCGCAGTTCGGTCATGGTTTGCAGATCCGCTTTTTTAAACGTGCTCTCTTTGATCAAACCCCGAACGCGGATCTCATGCGGAGCGGCATCCGCAACCTCGACCTCTACCTGCGATACCGGTGTATTACCGGCTCTGCCATGCAGGGTGTAAATTTGCCCGTCCGCGGTGACCGGGTGCCCTGTCCACTCATAGCCACAGCGCACCATCATCTCGTTGAAACCATCCAGCCAGCCGAGACCGTTGCGGCTTTCAAGATTGATATAAGCCGGATTAACGACCTCTTTGACGGGGGAATTCCAACCCAGTCTGGTGCCAAAGCCTTCTACGTGCAGAAGGTTCATCCCGCGGGTCGGGCTCAGGGTGATGGTGAGGCCATCTTTGCTGCTAATAATGATGACTTTGCTGCCTTCCTGCTTGCCGCCATGTAAGACTTTTTGCTCAATGCTGAACGTTTGATCCTTAACTTTCAGCTCGTCACTGGAAATCTTCCAGTTTCCTTTCTCTACGCTGCTTTCAGCGCTTGTCAGCACCCAGGTTTTAGCCGCAGCATGACCAGAAATCAGGACCGCAAGGAGCGTAAAAGCGAATTTAATCTTCATATATTATCCTTTTTGCTGAAACGATTATTTTCTTTCGTAAGCAAATCTAATGTTTAGACAAAAAGGGAAATGTGATGTGCTTCACTGGGGATGAAAATAGGGAATTTTAACGATTATTATGCGTTATTGATCACGCTCATGTTACATATTGCCTAAGTTATTGCATGATTAATGTGACTTACGAGCATTTAAGCTTTAACGATTCAGCTCTGAAGTAATAAAAAACCCCGCCGTCGCGAGGTTGAGAATAAGTTGTATAGAATGCTAAGGACTTATTATGCTTTCAGCACGTCCAGCGCGGCAGTGTAGTCCGGCTCGGTGGTGATTTCGTTAACCAGTTCGCTGAAGACGACGGTGTCGTTTTCATCCAGAACCAGTACAGCACGTGCTGCCAGACCCTTCAATGGGCCTTCAGCAATGCTGACGCCATATTTCTCGAGGAAATCTGCGCTGCGCAGGGTGGAGAGGGTAATAACGTTGCTCAGGCCTTCGGCACCGCAGAAACGGGACTGGGCAAACGGCAGGTCAGCGGAAATGCACAGCACAACGGTGTTGTCCATTTCAGTCGCCAGCTGGTTGAATTTACGCACGGATGCGGCACAAACGCCGGTATCAATGCTTGGGAAAATGTTCAGTACTTTGCGTTTGCCCGCAAACTGAGCCAGTGTGACGTCAGACAGATCTTTAGCCACCAGAGTAAAAGCCTGCGCTTTGCTGCCAGCCTGCGGAATGGAACCTGCTACAGCAACCGGGTTGCCCTGGAAATGAACGAGTTGTGACATAGATATCTTCCTGTTTACATATAGTTAACGTCGGGGCTAGTGTATGCCATCAGCGGATAACACGGCAAACCAAATTTTTCGCCTTACCGGGCCGCAAGGAGTCAGTGATGAGAAGCGTTAAGGTCTATGAAGAAGCCTGGCCATTGCATACCCCGTTTGTGATCTCCCGCGGCAGCCGAAGTGAAGCCAGCGTGGTCGTAGTTGAAATCGAAGAAGAGGGTATGAAAGGCGTCGGGGAATGTACGCCTTACCCGCGCTACGGAGAAAGTCCTGCGTCGGTGATGGCGCAGATCATGACCCTGGTGCCTGACCTGCAAAAAGGGCTCACGCGCGAGGCGTTACAGCAGCGTTTACCCGCCGGGGCGGCGCGCAACGCCATCGACTGTGCGCTCTGGAGCCTTGAAGCCGCTAAGCAGCAAAAATCGTTGACGTCCTTGCTGAGTGTGGTCGTGCCGGAGACCGTCGTGACGGCGCAGACGGTCGTGATTGGTGAGCCGGAGCAAATGGCCGCCAGCGCAAAAGCGCTCTATGACGCCGGGGCCACGCTGTTAAAAGTGAAGCTCGACGATCGTCTGATCAGCGAGCGGATGGTCGCTATTCGCTCGGCGGTACCCTCAGCCACGCTGATTGTTGACGCCAACGAGTCGTGGCATCCCGAGGGGCTGGCCGCGCGATGCCAGCTGCTGGCCGATCTGGGCGTAGCGATGCTGGAGCAGCCTCTGCCGGTAAAAGAGGATGCAGCTCTGAAGAATTTTATCCATCCGTTGCCCGTGTGCGCAGATGAAAGCTGCCACACCCGCGAAAATTTGAGCGAGCTTAAGGGCTGCTATGAGATGGTCAATATCAAGCTCGACAAGGCAGGCGGACTGACAGAAGCCCTGGCCCTGGCAGCGGAAGCCCGGGCGCAGGGGTTCGCCCTGATGCTGGGATGCATGCTTTGCACCTCCCGGGCGATCGGCGCGGCGCTGCCGCTGGTCAACCAGGTTCGTTTCGCCGATCTGGATGGCCCGACGTGGCTGGCGGTTGACGTTTCACCGGCCCTTAAATTTACCAGCGGCGTGCTTCATCTCTGAGGCTGCCAGCGCAGAAGCTCCATCATCGCTTTTAGGTAAATTTCGCTGGCTTCGTCGGAGGATATCGGCGGGAATTCAGCGGTGATGCAGGGCAGGCTCAAATCGGCGCACCAGCTTCCGAATGATCCGGGTGTTTCATACCCCACGCTGGTGACGAGCGGCAGGGCGAAAGCCTGTGCCAGCCACGCGCCCAGGTCGGAGTGACGCGGATCTTCAATGCAGGCCAGCGGATCGTGGAAGGAGACAACCCAGGCGGGGTGGATCTTATGGATAAGCTGGCACAGCGCCTGCGTTTCTGGCTCCGAGCCGGGCTTGTCTCCCGTCAGCAGCACCACGTCCCGCTCCTCGGCTGAGCTGTTCCAGCGATACACCGTTTCTCCGGCGCGCCAGTTTGCCGCCGGGAAGTTACGGTTCAGGTCGACCCCCCTCGCATTTGCCCGTAAGCCAAGCTGGCAGCCATCCGGATTCACGGCAAGAATCACATGATGGCGTCGTAATGACGGCGTCAGCGTCCGCAGCGCGCACGAGAGCGTGACGACAGACGAGTTCTCATCACCGTGCGTGCCGGCAATGATTAAACCGCTGTCGCGATCGGCATCGGGTGCCGGGAACCAGATCAGCGATGCGCCTAAAAATGAGCGGCCATATTGTTCAGCGCCCGGAGGAAAGGCGCCGCGTTCCGCGCGTGGTCGGGTGGTTGCCATACGAAATCCTGATAAAAAAGTCTCTACTGGCAGTGTTGTGCAAAAGCCGCTGTTAATCAAATAGTTTCCGTAACGGCTGAGAATTGCCTTAAATCACTATTCAGGCGTAAGTTATTTGCATTTCTTATTGTCGAAACAAATAATTACGCATCTGCTTGTTACCTGAATTTATTAAAGGGGATCTTATGAAGCATCCTGTTTCGCGTCTTTTTACCGCACTGTGTCTGTGCGGGCTCTCTACACTCTCATACGCTGCTGATGTGCCGCAGGGCACGGTACTGGCGCAAAAACAGGAGCTGGTCAGGCATATTAAAGACGAACCTGCCTCGCTCGATCCGGCAAAAGCGGTGGGGTTGCCCGAGATTCAGGTGATTCGCGATCTTTTCGAAGGGCTGGTGAATCAGAACGAGAAGGGGGAACTCACTCCGGGCGTGGCGACGCGCTGGCAGAGCAACGATAACCGTATCTGGACGTTCACCCTGCGTGACAACGCGAAATGGTCTGACGGTACGCCCGTCACCGCGCAGGATTTTGTCTACAGCTGGCAGCGTCTGGTTGACCCGAAAACCACGTCTCCGTTTGCCTGGTTTGCGGCGCTGGCGGGTATCAACAACGCGCAGGCCATTATCGATGGTAAAGCGGCGCCTGACACCCTGGGCGTGACGGCGGTGGATGCCAGAACCTTACGCGTCCAGCTGGACAAACCGCTACCGTGGTTCAGCAACCTGACGGCAAACTTTGCCTTCTATCCGGTACAAAAAGCGAACGTTGAAAGCGGTAAAGAGTGGACGCGTCCGGGTGCCCTGGTGGGCAATGGCGCATACGTCCTGAACGACCGCGTGGTGAATGAAAAACTGGTTGTCGTTCCGAATACTCACTACTGGGACAATGCGAAAACAGTCCTGCAAAAAGTGACCTTCATTCCGATCAATCAGGAATCATCCGCCACCAAACGCTATCTGGCGGGGGATATTGATATCACCGAGTCGTTCCCGAAAAACATGTATCAGAAGCTCCTGAAGGACATTCCGGGACAGGTGTATACGCCGCCTCAGCTCGGAACCTATTACTACGCGTTTAACACGCAAAAGGGCCCGACGGCCGATGCACGGGTTCGTCTTGCCCTGAGCATGACCATCGATCGCCGCATTATGGCGGAGAAGGTATTAGGTACCGGTGAGAAGCCGGCCTGGCATTTCACGCCTGACGTGACGGCGGGCTTCACGCCTGAACCTTCACCGTTCGAGCAGATGTCGCAGCAGGAGCTGAATGCTCAGGCGAAAACCTTGCTCCAGGCCGCAGGCTACGGTCCTCAGCGTCCGCTGAAGTTGACCCTGCTGTACAACACCTCGGAAAACCACCAGAAAATCGCCATTGCGGTGGCGTCAATGTGGAAGAAAAATCTCGGTGTGGACGTCAAGCTGCAAAACCAGGAGTGGAAAACCTATATCGACAGCCGTAATACCGGTAATTTTGATGTGATCCGCGCGTCATGGGTAGGCGATTACAACGAGCCATCGACCTTCCTGTCCCTGCTGACCTCAACCCACAGCGGCAATATCTCGCGTTTCAATGAGCCAGCCTACGATAAAATTATCCATCAGGCGACGCTGGAAACCACGGCGAAAGCGCGTAATACGGACTACAACATGGCGGAGAAAATCCTCATGGAGAAAGCGCCCATCGCGCCAATTTATCAGTACACCAATGGTCGTCTGATTAAGCCCTGGGTGAAAGGCTACCCCATCGATAACCCGGAAGACGTGGCGTATAGCCGGACAATGTATATTGAGAAACACTGACGCCCAGGACTTAACTACTACAAAATCCAGAACTGGCGCGGAGTACAGCGCCAGTTGCTCCTTCTGATCCTCTCCCGCCACAGCAGAAAATAACACTTTCCTGACGATACTCGCGCTGATATTTATCAGGCGATTCAAAAAACACAATACGTAATTGTGGGTAAAAATTGCATGTGTTGAAAATCGCCATCTACACTTGAACAAAATAATATCTTGTGTTCTGCATATTAAAAACATGCAGTAACTCCAGTGAGGTCAATATGTCTTTCACTAACAGAGAGTTGCGTGAACTTGTCGAAACACAATTAAAATATACGTTATGCGTTAGCCTGGACAAGGCTACCAACGGCGATATATTCAATGCTGTGGCGCTGGCAGTGCGGTATTTTCAGCAAGATCGCTTTCTCGATAGTCAGGCCCGGCAGCGCGCTGAAAAGAAAAAACGCGTTTATTATCTCTCAATGGAATTTTTACTCGGGCAGTCATTGCGTAACAACCTGATGAATATGAATTTGCTAGATGATATGCGTCAGGTTGTCAATGAGCTCGGATTTGATTTTGATAATATTTTTGATGAAGAACCCGATGCGGCACTAGGGAATGGGGGGTTAGGGCGCCTGGCCGCCTGCTTCATCGATTCTATGGCTACGTTAGATATTGCTGCTTCAGGGCATGGTATCAAATACGAGTATGGTTTATTCAGGCAGACGTTTGAGAATGGTCAGCAAGTCGAACATCCAGATGACTGGCATTCCATGCACTCCCCCTGGCTAGTTGAACACCATAGCCAGGCTATGCTGATCCCCATTGGTGGTTTCATTGAACATTCAGATGATGTTAATGGTAATTACAATCCAATGTGGATGGGATGGAATACAATAGTAGGCATTCCTAATGATCATTTCGTTTCTGGTTACAGAGGTAACACCACTAATAAACTTCGTTTATACAGTGCCGTAGCTTCTAACTCTTTCAATATTCATATTTTCAATCATGGCGATTATATAAAAGCAGTTAGTGAAAAAATAGCTTCTGAAAATATCTCAAAAATACTCTATCCTTCTGATGAAATTCTCTCAGGTAAGGAGCTCAGACTTACTCAGGAGTATTTTCTTGTGGCATGTACTTTGCGTGATATTTTTCGTGAATATACTGAAATTGAAACGGATATTTCTTTATTGCCGAAGCATGTTGCTATCCAGCTTAATGATACGCATCCCGCGCTGGCTGTTGTCGAGTTGATGCGAATACTTGTAGATGAACATAACCTTCCCTGGCACCAGGCCTGGGATATCACCCAAAGAACTTGTGCATACACGAACCACACGCTGATGCCTGAGGCCCTGGAAACCTGGCCAGTGGCGTTGTTTGAAAAACTGTTGCCGCGGCACTTGCAGATTATTTTTGAGATTAACCACCGTTTTCTTGAGGATGTCGCCTCCCGTTGGCCCGACAAACCGCATTTGTTGACCTCCTTGTCTCTGTTTTCGGGGGACAACGAGAAAAGTATCAGGATGGCAAATTTGGCCATCGTCGGGAGTCATTGTGTAAATGGGGTGGCGATGCTCCATTCCGAGCTTATCAAAACGCACCTGGTTCCCGATTTTTATTTTATTACGCCAGATAAATTCATTAATCAGACCAACGGCATTACGCCGCGCAGATGGTTGCAGCAGGCTAACCCAAATCTTGCCGCGTTTCTGAATCAGCAATTGGGTACCCGATGGCCGACGGATTTACATATGCTTCGACAGCTGGAGAAGCATGCGGATGATACGGGGGTGATCGATCATATCCGCGGCATTAAATTCAAAAATAAATCCGCGCTGAGCCAGATTGTTTCACAACGTTATGGGATTATGTTGGACCCTATGGCAATGTTTGATTGTCAGGTAAAACGCATTCACGAATACAAGCGCCAGCTTCTGAATATTCTTCACGTCATTTCTCTCTATATTGATATTAAAGAGAATGGGAGAACCATAGCGCCTAAGGTGCATCTTTTTGCAGGTAAAGCGGCACCCGGTTATCGAATGGCAAAGCTTATTATTCAGTTAATTAATGCTGTTGCGAATAAAATCAACAGCGATGCGCGTATTGCCGGACAGCTGAAAGTCATTTTTCTTGAGGATTACAAAGTCTCCTTAGCCGAAAGCATAATACCGGCAACAGACCTGTCTGAACAGATATCCACAGCAGGTACGGAGGCATCTGGAACCAGTAATATGAAGTTCGCGCTGAATGGTGCGTTAACAATGGGTACGTATGATGGTGCCAACATAGAAATTCTTAATGCTGTTGGGGTAGAAAACTTCTATCTTTTCGGCGCGACGGCTGAAGAAATCAATGAAATGCGTTCAAATGGCGATAATAATCGTTTCTATCGTCAGAGCGATCCTCGAATGATGCGTATAGTGGATACGCTTATTTCTGGCGAATTTACCGCCGATCGTGAAATTTTTGCACAGCTACACCATATGTTGACAACAGCCGATCATTATTGTCATCTGCTGGATTTTGACAGCTACAGTCAAACCCAACGTCAGGCAATGGCGGATTTTGAACATCCGCGCCAGTGGCATCGAAAAGCGTTGCTAAATATTAGCCGAATGGGGGAGTTTTCGAGTGACAGAACCATTCAGGGATATGCAAGGGATATTTGGGGAATAAATTGCTGAGGGTCATGCTTCCGGTTGCCTTCCGGGAGCGATGCCGGTGCACTAAGATCTGCATTCGGGAACACGTTACGCCTGATGTGAGGGTGATTATGAACTTTGAAATACAGAGTGAAAATGACGTACAGATTGTCGTTCCGCTGGTTCGCAGGCTGGATGCTTCTGTCGAGCAGACCTTTAAGCAGCAGGTGCTGGAGGTGATTGAAAAAAGCAATAAAAAGATATTGCTGGATTTCAGCCACGTAGATTTTATTGACAGCAGCTGTCTCGGCGCGCTGGTATCCATACTCAAGAGTTTAAACGGCAAGGGTGAGCTGGTGCTGTGTTCGCTTAACAGCAATACAAACGATCTCTTTAAGCTGACCAGGATGGATCGTATTTTTTCTATTAAGGCCAATCGGCAGGATGCCCTGCAGGTGTTGATGGGCTAATATCACAGCGCTCTTCGGGGAGAAAGCGGGATTTGCCAACGGTTAAAACGAGAACTGACGCATTCTCGCGCCAGTCCTGAAAACATGGCTCCGCTCCACCCGCACGGTATTCGCTCGGGCTGATACCGGCGCGCTATTGTGCTAATAACGCACTAAACTTCGCCAGCCACTGCGGATGCGCGGGCCAGGCGGGAGCCGTCACCAGGTTGCCGTCTACGTGGGCCTGATCGATGCCGATAGTGGCGTAGTGTCCTCCGGCGAGGCGCACCTCAGGCGCGCAGGCCGGGTAGGCGCTACAGGTTCGCCCTTTCAGGATACCTGCGGCAGCGAGCAGCTGCGGGCCGTGGCACACTGCCGCAATCGGCTTACGCGCGGCGTCAAATGCCTGCACCAGCTTTAACACGTCCTCATTTAGCCGCAGATACTCGGGCGCTCTCCCGCCGGGGATGAGCAGCGCGTCGTAATCCTGTTCCTTGACGGTGGAAAAGTCGGCATTGAGGGTAAAGCGGTGACCGGGTTTTTCGCTATAGGTCTGGGCGCCGTCGAAATCATGGATTGCCGTCATGATGTAGTCGCCCTTTGGTTTATCGGGACAGACCGCATCCACCTGATGGCCAATCATCTGCAAAGCCTGAAAAGGCACCATGGTCTCGTAATCTTCGGCGTAGTCGCCAACCAGCATCAGGATCTTCTTGCTCATCATTCCTCACCTTTTTCAATAAAGATGATTAAGATATAGCCTGGCGTGGCTGAATTGCCGGAAATAAAAAAGCCCGTCAGAGCACGGGCAACATAAGCAAATGAATAAGTGATTCGTTATCAACGTTGTTGGAGGATAACGCCGCGTATTTTACGCGGCTGTAAGGGAAGCAGATACCTGACATATTCGGTAGGTGAAACAAGCGATTAAACGTGCGTTACGGTGCGTCAAAGGTCGGGTAAAGAATATTTTCAAGAAATTCGACGAGATACCAGATCTCGCCGCTAAAAATAAACCAGAAACCAAATATAATAAGGAGTAAAATAATTAAGGTGAGTATTATTTCTGTTTTTTCCATTGCAGCTTTAACCCACCTGAAGCTAATTGATTCGAGGTGGGCATTGTAGCGGGGCTTTACTGGATACTCCAGTTTCATGCAGCAAGGACTTTATTGCGTCCGTCATTTTTAGCGCGATACAGGGCATCGTCCACACGCTTAAACAGCTCATCAATACTCTCCCCCTGATCGTGCCGCGCCACGCCAATGCTGACGGTAAACCGCGGTAAGCCCGGAATCGTAATGCGGGCTACGGCTGCACGGATCGACTCGGCAATCTGCAACGCGGTGTCGAGAGAAGTGCGCGGCAGCAGAATTACGAACTCTTCGCCACCCCAGCGGAACACCATGTCGCCCTCCCGACTACAGGCTTCGAGCGTTCGCGAGAGGGCGATAAGCACCTCATCACCTTTCAGATGACCGAACAGATCGTTAATATTTTTGAAATGGTCGGTATCCACCAGCAGCAGGCTAAATTGCTGTTGCGCTGGAAGATAATTGAGGCTGTTTTGATCGGTAATGGCATAGAACTGGCGCCGGTTGAGTAGCCCGGTCATGGAGTCACGTAACGCCGCATGCTCCAGCTCCTGCTCCAGCCTTTTCTGCTCGGTGATATCGTGAATGATGCACAGCATCAGCTTGTCGCCGTAGATCTCAATGGGCCCGGCATACGTCTGAACGTGGCGGGTGGATCCATCGGCCAGGCGGTGAACAAAATTGAGAGGCTTATGACCACCGGGCAGCGCGGCAATCGCCGTCATAATGGGCATCACATCCCGCCCCAGGGTATTAATTTCCCAGGTATGCTTACTGCACATGTCGTCGTGTGAATAGCCATAAAAATTGAGTGCAGCCAGATTCGCATCGACGATTTGACCATCGCGGGCAGGATCGATCAGCAGCATCGGGGCGCTGTTGGTCAGAAAAAAGCGCGCATAAAATCCCTGTTTTTTCCGCCGGTAGGTGGCGGAACGGCTGGCCTTCAATCCTGAGAGTAATTGTGGTGAGGTCCCCTCGAAAACAATCACGTCACCCCAGGGGGCGTAGTGGGCAAGCGAGAGACGACAGCTTAACGGCGTATCCTGGCCATCCCAGCTGATTGTCCAGATTTCGACGATCTCCTGATCTGTTTTCAGTTCAGGTACATACATCGACAGGAGGGGTTGCGCATTCGCAGAATAGGTGCCTTTGCGCAGGTCATCGAGCGTTTTATCCCCCATGACCTGCGTTGCGGCCACATTCGCAAAAATGATCTGTTCCGACACGGGTGAAATGAGCCACACGGGTGTTTTAATTACATTCAACGCATCAAAACAAGGTTGCGACATAGGCATTTCCTGTTCATTGGCACACTGTGGCTGACATGTATGACAGAATTGACTCGCGTGTACTGCTTTGAAACATACTCCACTTCATCCCGTCAGGCATGATTTTTTTGTGAAGCAAATGCGTTTTCCGAATGAATTTTACCAATTGGTATAATTTGTTTGTCCGAGTTTATTTGCAGCAGCAGCCACGGTACCTGTTCGGCAGGTAAGGGGCGGGAGAAAAGGTACCCCTGCAGATAATCGCAGCCGAGACGGGTGAGGACCGCCTCCTGTTCTTCCGTTTCGATCCCTTCTGCCACCACATTCATTTCCATGGTCCGGGCGATACTGATGATGGTTTCAACCAGCTTGTAGCTTTTTTCATTTTCCAGCATCGAGGTTACGAAGCTTCTGTCGATCTTAAGTTCTTTAGCCGGAAGCACGCTCAGCATCAGCAGGTTGGAATAGCCCGTACCGAAATCATCAATCGAGACGGTGATCCCTGCGTGATTAAACGTATTGAGCAACTCAATGCTGCGGTCGAGATTTTTAAGTGCGGTGCTCTCAGTTACCTCAAGGATCAGCCGGGACGGAGACAAGTTATATTTTTCCAGCATCGACGAGATGATAGGGAAAATGTCCGGCTGTTCGAACTGGACGGGGGATAGGTTAAGCGACAACGTCCACTGGCTGAACCCTTGTTCAGTCCAGAAATGCAGCTGCCGGCATGCCGCTTCAATGGCCCAGTTGCCCACCGGGATAATTAAGCCTGTTTGCTCGAGCGAGGGGATAAACAGACCTGGCAGTACAACGCCTTGCTCAGGATGCCGCCAGCGCAGAAGGGCTTCAAAACCATGAATGGTTTTCTCTCCCGCATGCCAGGTGGGCTGGTACCACAGTTCAAACTGATCGCGTTCAAGCGCCTGAGAGAGTTCCTTCAGGAAACCGGGTTTCGCCGGGATCGCTGTTGACATCTCGGACTGATAAATCGCCCAGCCGTTGCGCCCATCGTCTTTGACATGATGTAAGGCTGCATCCGCCTTAAGTTTGAGCTCGTGCAGCGTTTCGCCATCCTGAGGATAGAGGCTGACGCCCGCGCTGATCGTCGTGCTCAACGTATGTCCGCAAACAGACAGAGGGCGTCGTACATCCCCGAGCAGTGAAGTGAGCAGGGCGTTGAGCTTGTCGTCATCACATTCCGGCACCAGCAGGATAAAGGCGTCTCCTCCCAGTCTTGCCAGGGTCATCTCACGCGTGAGTCGGGCCGTGATGCGCTGTGCGACGGTGATCAATAACTCATCGCCGACGCTGTGACCCCAGGTATCGTTGACGCGTTTGAAATGATCGACGTTCAGGAAAATGACGGCAAATTGCCTGTTACTCAGCAACGCGCTGCGCAGGCAGTCCTGCATACGGAGATCCATCTGGTGGCGATTCGCGAGTCCGGTGAGCGCGTCAAAGCGCGCCTGTAGCTCAAGCTGACGATTGAGCTGCCGCAGATTGTCCGTCAGCCGGCCGGTACGTCGGTGAGAATCGACAAGGGAAATAATTAACATCACGCCAAGCAGGCAGAGCGTGGTGACCGAAACCCAGATGGATAACCCCAGTTCGCCGATCCCGCCGGGGAGGGTATGCGACATTTCCGGGTAATGCGCGGCACTCATGCCGGTATAGTGCATCGCACAAATGGCGGCGGCCATGACCAGGGCCGCGAGAAGACGATCGATAAAGACGCCTTTGTGTTTATCTCGCAGACGGAAAGCCAGCCGCAGCGCCGTGCCGGAAGCCACCACGGCAATGACTACGGACAACCCCACAATACGGCGATCCCAGATGATGCTGCCATCCAGCATCAGGGCCGCCATACCGATATAGTGCATGGATACTACGCCTGCGCTCAGGATCGCGGTGGCAACGATGGGGCGAAAAAGAGACCGTTTTTTTCCCGCGACGGCAATATCAAGGGCCGTGGTCGACGCAATAACCGCGACGCCTAGCGATGCAAGGGTTAACCAGAGGTCGTAGCTCATCATCATGGGCATTTGCATCGACAGCATGCCGATAAAGTGCATCGACCAAATGCCAATGCCCAGCGTAACCCCACCGGCAATACGCCAGAACAGGGCAGCCTTTCGGCTGGAAAGGGGGATCTTTCCGGCGCTGTCCAGCGCCACAAAGGAGGCGATAAACGCCACCAGATAAGAGATAGCGATTAACACAGGGTCCCACGATATATTGAGCATTATGCAATCCCACGCCTGAGAGGGTTACCGATTTCGCCTGCCGGGTACATCTTTATCGGGCAACGAACATGCGCATTCAAACCATATTAGTTATTTATCGTGAAAAATGACCAGTCATATTAATACTCTAAAACTTATTAAGAATATAAAATATATTCCATTGTTAATGTATTAAGCATTGCTAAACAAAAACGGATAAAAGTAGCAAAGCTCCTTAAATATGAGGGCGATCGTATCGTCTCACCGCGGGCGATACTATCGCTTAAGATGGCGAGAGACCAGTATCACAGCATCCTGCGCATAACATTTTCACTAATACACTCTTTTTGTCTGACTTAAGACAAATCTCAGGATGCTAACGGCGAAAAAACAAACCCGTGAAGTTTGCGAGGAAAAACGTCTGAGCCAATGCTATAAGTCTTAATGCCGACCAAAATATAAAACGTGGGTATTATCATGCTAAAAAATATTAGTGTCAGGACCTTTATTATTGGGTTCCTTTTATCTCTTTTTTTGGTGGATGCAGGTGTCATTGTTCTATTTTCCAGCAATCCTTCTCTCTTTATTTCGCTTAATGTCATCAACTTCATTGCGCTATTTTTGCTCTGGGTCTATATGACGAAGTATCTTGTGACGCCGATCAATACGGTGAAGAAGAGTATTGAAGAGGTGACAGCAGGTAATCTTGGTGTCTCTATCCCTGAATTTGGCAATAACTGTGCCGGCCGACTCATCCCGGGGATAAACAGCCTCTCCGGCAACATTGCGACGCTGGTGCGCGAGATCAGGGCGTCGTCGCAAACCGCGATGACCTTATCGGATCAACTCTCGGCACGTAGCGCTCAGCTTTCGGTGAAAACCGAGCAGCAGTCTGCGTCTTTAGTGCAAACCGCAGCCAGCATGGAGCAAATGGCTGCGAGTACCAAAAACAATGCCGATAACACCCGCCTGGCGAGCGAACAGGCTAATGTGGCGACGCTGCAGGCGCGCAAGGGCGGGGAGCTGATGGGGCAGGTCGCCAACAATATGCAGTCCATTACCGAATGCGCCCAGCAGATGACGGAGATTATTTCGTTGATTGACGGCATTGCGTTCCAGACCAATATTCTGGCGCTCAACGCGGCCGTTGAGGCGGCAAGGGCGGGCGATCATGGAAAAGGTTTTTCTGTCGTTGCGGAAGAGGTCAGAAACCTGGCGCACCGCAGCGCAGAGGCCGCGAAGAATATCAAAGCGCTGATTGAAGTCACCAGCAGTAACGTCACGCAGGGCGCTACCGTTGTGTCGCAGGCAGAGAAGAATATGCATGAAATCGTGACGGGCTCGGGGAATGTCAGTCGCTTAATGGACGATATTTCCGCGTCGACATCAGAGCAGGAAAAAGGCATTTCTCAGATCACGCTGGCGCTTTCGGAGCTGGAGCGGGTCACGCAAAGCAACGTGGCGATGGCAGAGGAACTCAACGGATCCTCTGATGTCCTGCGCAATCAGGTCATTGAGCTGCAGGCCCGCACGCGTAATTTCAGACTTGACCAGGGCTCTTCTTCCTCATTACCAGGCGGCTCGCCATCCTTCCTCCAGCGGCCAGAGCACTCACTCTGACTGAATCTCAAAGCCTGGCATGCCAGGCTTTTTTTACGCCTCTGGCCAGTATGTACATTTCCTGAGCGATATCAGCGCGATGGGAGACATAGTTGTTGCTTAACCCCTGATGGAAGCTAGACTGACACCAAAAGAGCTAAAAAGGTGGAGGCGCTGTGGAAAGCATTAAAGGATCTGAACTTAACGTTCCTGACGCAGTTTTTGCGTGGGTGCTGGACGGCCGCGGCGGTGCGCGACCGCTGGAAGATAATGATGTGATCGACAGTGCGCATCCCTGCTGGCTACATCTGAACTATACCCACCCGGACAGCGCTGACTGGCTCGCTTCGACCCCGCTCTTGCCTAATAACGTGCGCGATGCGCTGGCGGGTGAAAGCCTGCGGCCGCGCGTGAGCCGAATGGGGGACGGTACGCTGATCACCTTGCGCTGCATTAACGGCAGCACGGATGAACGTCCGGATCAGCTGGTTGCGATGCGGGTATATATGGACGATGGACTGATTGTCTCCACCCGACAGCGTAAAGTCCTGGCGCTGGATGACATCGTCAACGATCTGAAAGAGGGCACCGGGCCGATCGATTGCGGCAGCTGGCTGGTGGACGTCTGTGACGCGCTTACCGATCACGCGAGCGAATTTATCGAAGAACTGCACGACAAAATCATCGACCTGGAAGATAACCTGCTCGATCAGCAGATCCCGCCGCGCGGTTTTCTGGCCCTGTTGCGTAAGCAGCTAATTGTGATGCGCCGCTATATGACGCCGCAGCGCGACGTGTACGCGCGTCTGGCCAGCGAAAGACTTGCCTGGATGAATGACGATCAGCGACGCAGAATGCAGGATATTGCCGACAGGCTGGGGCGCGGGCTGGACGAGATTGATTCCTGTATTGCCAGAACGGCGGTGATGGCGGACGAGATCGCGCAGGTGATGCAGGAGTCGCTGGCGAGAAGAACCTACACGATGTCCCTGATGGCGATGGTCTTTTTGCCCAGCACGTTTCTTACCGGGCTGTTTGGCGTAAACCTGGGCGGTATCCCGGGCAATGCCTATCGCTATGGTTTTACCGCGTTTTGCGTCATGTTAGTTGTTTTGATAGGCGGTGTTGCATGGTGGTTGCATCGTAGTAAATGGCTGTAAATTTACGCTTTTTCCAGCTTTTACCGGGATCAAAACGCTCTTTTAATTGAGCGAAGTCAATAAACATCTACCCCGTAAGGTGCAATATTACTCCCGCAGGTGAATGCAACGTCAAGCGATGGGCGTTGCGCTCCATATTGTCTTACTTCCTTTTTTGAATTACTGCATAGCACAATTGATTCGTACGACGCCGACTTCATAGTCGGCTTTTTTTTGCCTCCTGATTCTCAACGTCTACCCTAAAAGGGACGACAGTAAATTCTGGAGGGAATGATGAGCATCCTGAACGCTCTGCTACTGCAACAATCGCGTCAATCCGATCCTATCCCCAGCGATCCGGTGCCCATGCCCGATCCCATCCCGCGCCCACAGCCAATGCCCGACCCGCCGCCCGATGAAGAACCGATTAAATTGTCGCATCGAACCGCGAGATCTGCGAGGATACGCGCCATCTGACTGCAAAGATGACCACGAGAGACTATTGTGACCGCTTTTTCTACCCTGAATGTTTTGCCCGCTGCCCAGCTCGATAACCTCAACGAGCTGGGATACCTCACGATGACGCCTGTTCAGGCGGCCGCGTTGCCTGCCATCCTCGAGGGCCGTGACGTGCGCGTACAGGCGAAAACGGGCAGCGGGAAAACGGCGGCATTCGGCCTCGGCCTGTTGCAGCATATCGATGCGGCGCTTTTTCAGACCCAGTCTCTGGTGCTGTGCCCGACCCGCGAACTGGCAGATCAGGTTGCGGGTGAACTGCGTCGCCTGGCGCGTTTCCTGCCCAATACCAAGATTTTAACCCTCTGCGGCGGACAGCCGTTCGGCGCGCAGCGTGATTCACTCCAGCATGCGCCGCACATTATTGTCGCCACACCTGGCCGCCTGCTCGATCATCTGCAAAAAGGCACCGTCTCGCTGGATGCGTTACAAACGCTGGTGATGGATGAGGCAGACAGGATGCTGGATATGGGCTTCAGCGATGCGATTGACGAGGTGATCCGTTTCGCACCTGCCGATCGCCAGACGCTGCTGTTCTCCGCAACCTGGCCGGACGCTATCGCCGCCATCAGTGGCCGCGTGCAGAAAAATCCACTCACCATTGAAATCGACAGCGTAGATGCGCTGCCCGCTATCGAACAGCAGTTCTTTGAAACCTCGCAGCAGGGGAAAATTCCGCTCCTGCAGAAGTTGCTGAGCCAGCATCAGCCGGCCTCCTGCGTGGTGTTCTGTAATACCAAAAAAGACTGTCAGTCGGTCTGTGATACCCTCAATGCCGCCGGGCAGAGCGCACTGTCGCTGCATGGCGATCTGGAACAGCGCGATCGCGATCAGACGCTGGTCCGTTTCGCTAACGGCAGCGCCCGTGTTCTTGTCGCAACCGACGTCGCTGCGCGCGGTCTGGATATTAAATCCCTTGAGCTGGTGGTGAACTTTGAGCTGGCGTGGGATCCTGAAGTGCACGTGCACCGTATTGGCCGTACCGCACGTGCAGGAAACAGCGGTCTGGCGATCAGCCTCTGCGCACCGGAAGAGGCGCAGCGCGCCAATATTCTCTCTGAGATGCTGCAGATTAAGCTGAACTGGATGAATGCCCCAGTTGGCGTCAGCCTGGTACCGCTGGAAGCCGAAATGGCGACGCTGTGTATTGATGGCGGTAAAAAAGCCAAGATGCGTCCAGGTGACGTATTAGGCGCGCTGACCGGGGATGTGGGTCTGGACGGAGCGGATATCGGTAAGATTGCAGTTCATCCGGCGCATGTCTACGTAGCGGTTCGCCAGGCGGTGGCCCATAAGGCATGGAAGCAGCTGCAGAACGGGAAAATCAAGGGTAAAACCTGTCGCGTACGTCTGCTGAAATAAAGCATCAAGCGTCTCAGAAGATGTTTCTGAGACGCTAATCGCTTACTTCACTTCAAGCACGTTCAGACGCAACTCTTCAAACTGATTGTCATCTTCTTCCGGCTGCCAGCCGGCTGGCTGCATGGGAATATCTTCCCGGTCAAACGCCAGATCGCCGCCATTCACCACGTCTGAGTCATGGTTAATGCCTTTGAAGTCGAACAGTTCTACATCCGCGAGATGGGAAGGGACAACGTTCTGCATCGCGCTAAACATGGTTTCGATACGACCCGGATAACGCTTATCCCAGTCGCGCAGCATGTCGCCAATCACCTGACGCTGCAGGTTCGGCTGAGAGCCGCAAAGGTTACATGGAATTATCGGGAACCCTTTAGCCTGAGAAAAACGCTCAATGTCTTTTTCACGACAGTAGGCAAGCGGGCGGATCACAATGTGTTTACCGTCATCGCTCATCAGTTTAGGCGGCATGCCTTTCATTTTGCCGCCGTAGAACATATTGAGGAACAGCGTTTGCAGGATATCGTCGCGGTGATGGCCCAGCGCAATTTTGGTCGCGCCCAGCTCCGTCGCGGTACGATACAGAATGCCGCGGCGCAGGCGAGAGCACAGAGAGCAGGTGGTTTTCCCTTCCGGGATTTTCTCTTTCACAATACCGTAGGTATTTTCTTCGACGATTTTGTACTCAACGCCCAGCTTCTCGAGGTATTCCGGCAGAATGTGTTCCGGGAAACCCGGCTGCTTCTGATCAAGGTTGACCGCCACCAGGGAAAATTTCACCGGCGCACTTTGCTGAAGATTACGCAGGATCTCCAGCATGGTGTAGCTGTCTTTACCCCCTGACAGGCAAACCATGATGCGATCGCCTTCTTCAATCATGTTGAAGTCTGCAATGGCTTCGCCCACGTTACGGCGCAGTCGCTTTTGCAGTTTGTTCAGGTTGTATTGCTCTTTTTTGTTAATCTCTTGATTCTCTTGCATTGAGTACTACCTTCGGAGCCAGCAGGGGCAAAAATTGTATGCCGCGTATGGTACGGATTCCGGCGGCGAATGCCAGCACGTTTTGCAGCTGCGTTAAATCTGGAGCCGATACTCGATAAAGAGTAGTAGGCCTTCTGTATGCCCTTGCGCATCCTGGGCATGAAAACAAATCGTAGGTTTTGATATTCCATCGCACCATACTCACGGTGATGAAAAACAATCTCGGTTTTGGGCTGTAACGAAGTCAGTGTACGCTGTGCCTTCAAGGCCTCTAGTGCTGGCTCTAATAGCGTGATAACTCGATCACCTGCATCGGTTTTTGGTGGGACGAACATTCCTAGCGCATTAAGGTTGCGCTGTATATGAGCCGTACCTTTTTCCCAGTCGATATCTTCCCAGGCAAGAGCTGCAAGCTCTCCATGACGGACACCAGTATAAACTGCGAACGTCCACATATTGAGGCTTTGGCCACGCTCGGATTCCGCAAGCAAACTAAACTCCTGCTTCGTTAAAGGATCCGGTTTTACTTTCCCTTTGTGTAGTTTCTTGATCCCTTCAAAGGGTTTGCCACTGATAAAGCCAGATTTGTGTGCAAACCGAAGAAGGGAGCACAGAAGCGATATATAGTTGTTCACGGTACGCACAGTGCGTCCCTGTTTGTTACTTCTGGGATTTGCCAGGTAAAGTGTCTCACCGTTCAACAGCTCCTTTCTGTATTTCAGAATGTCGCTGTGGCGTATAGTTGAAACAGGCGTATCTCCGTTAATGATGTGCATTAACGTACCGAGTTGTGAGCGCGTCTTACGCATGGTATTCGCGCTAATTTCGGTTTCTTTAATGCTCGTCCACAGTTCACACAGCTCTGAAAAGGTTTGAACTGAAACAGTGGTTACGGTTTTTTTTGCTCTGGATGATGAAGGAAAGCGCTGGTTGTAATCAAACTCTCCAAGGTTGATCTCACTTACGATCACAGCCCGAAGATTCCCGGCTTTTTTGATGTTCGCCGGGGTGTTAATCCAACCTTTGAGAATTTCGCGGCAACGCTTTCCCCGGTACATAAACCAGATACAAATCTTATTGTTTCTGATTTCGACACCTGTAGGCAAAGCTGCCATCTTACGCATCCCTTATTAACTGATTAATTCTCGGATAGTTGTACCAGGTTGTGCCACGCAAGGTTTTTTCTCCGGAAGGAGAAACCCGTTTAAAATGGATACCTTCCACCCAACAGCCCTGGCGATACTTCCCAATCTGTCGTTCGGTCAGGCCTGTTTTTTCTGTGAGCCTTGCGCCAACAACCCATTCTTCGTTAAAAATTACCTGCGACATGGTTCACCTCAGGTAACCGGCATGAGTATAGATATGCCGGTCTGCAGTCGTTGATATTTCAGTTTCAGTTTCAGTTTGCCTGGCCGGGCAGGGTACGCAGTCGGCGCATGCCGGTCATTGCTGTGGCCACGTAGCTTGCCTTGCAGTTGACCACTTCAACCCAGACCTTCACGCCTTCCACTCTCACCGTATAGGTCTCTTTCATCTTGCTGCGCACATAATCGCCGTATCTTTGCTGGTGGGCTGCGAGTGCGATTTCACATGCCTGGCGAGCCAAAGGGGATTGCTTACTGCCTCGATTAATCAGTCGCATTTCTTCTCCTTGAGGGAGGGTTTCCCCTCCCGATCTCGTTAGTCCACGTATTCCGGTTTCATATCCGCCAGGGTGATGCTGAACTGACCATGCAATTCATCGCCCAGATGACGTTTAGACGACGCAAGAACGCGCTCTACCTCTGCGAACCGCGCAGCTGCATCGGGTTCATCTGAAGGTGGCAAGGAATTGATGGCTGCTTCGACTTTGTTCCGTGCATCAACCAGGTAATAACGCTTCACGGCCTTGTTTTTCAGCTCAGTGAACAGGGCAGAACCCAGCGTTGCTTTCACGGTTTCAATATCTGCGCGCAGAGCTTTAGCGCTATCCACATCCTGAGCCGCCTCGATGCGATCACGGAAACCTGCCTGAGCAGTACACCGAGCGCGAGCATACGCAGCAGGTGGCGCAGATTATCAACGGGCTATTCGTACAGCTGGCGGCTGCGTTTCCGGCAAGCCTGGTTAGCCGCAGTCAGGAAGACGTGAATGAGATCCGCCGGCAGTGGGTGCTGGCGTTCAAAGAAAACGGAATCACCACTCTGGAGCAAGTTGAAGCCGGTATGCGCATGGTACGCCGTCAGGAGCGTCCGTTCCTACCGTCACCTGGCCAGTTCATCAATTGGTGCAGGGAAGGGCGCTGTGTGCTGGGGATCACCGCTGCTGACGTGATGGCTGAATACTGGAAGTGGCGCAAGTTAGTGTTTCGGTACCCGAGCAGTGAGCAGTATCCGTGGCCGAAGCCGGTTTATTACCACATCTGCCTCGAGTTGCTTCGCCGCGGAACCGATGGCCAGTTGTGTCAGAAAGAGCTCGAGCGCGAGGCAAGCGATATTTTGGATATGTGGGAAAAACGGGTTATAGCCGGTAAGCCTATTCCGCCTGTTCGTCGCGCGCTGGCAGCTCCAGTATCGTCGAAGGGATCGACACCAGCCGAGATTTTGAAAGCGAAATACGAGCGCTTGAAAAATTGTGGAAGGGTTTAAGTATGCTTGGTGCATATAGAACCGGTGAAACTGAACCTTGAATAATTTGTCCCAGTCCCAGATTACTTCCTTTCGTGGTTGCAGTATTATCGGTGAAATTGTGGAACTACCCAAGAGTAGCTGTCCACGTAACATGGAAATGGCGAAGGCGAATCAAAAATGAAATGGATAGCAATGGCTTTTGTGGTACTCGCTGCTCCTGTTTTAGCTAAGGAGTACAGTTATGGTCCTCCAACAGCAGTATGCCTCAATAAATATACGATCCCGTACATCAACACGGATAGGCCCGCCATTGAGATAGTTGATGAAGCATACGATAAGTGTCAGGACGTTCTTGCTCAGTGGGATAAGGAAAGGAAGTCATTACCTCCAGAGCTTGTTGTCAGCCAGGATGAAGAGTTTCACGCATTTTACGTACATATGATCGAAGCTCGCCGAAAATCGGATGCTAATAAAAAATGACTATTGTTTTTATTCCTGCTTTGATAGCAGTTCTTTTGAGTGAAGAAAGAGAAATCGGAAGAGAGTTAACTCAGCAGGAGGTTGAGTCAATCCGTGATTCCGCTACAGCTGTTCGAGTGCCAGTTGATGTTGCAAAAGAAATGATTAAAGAACGGGGATACCTTGACATCGATCCTGAGAATGCTTGGGAAGAATGGCTTTTATACAAAAAATATGTCAATTGAAATGTTGCTAGACGTGTGAGAGAAGGTAAACCGAAACCGCCAGTGCCCCCGACAGTGATACTGGCTCCGAAGGGGCCAACGCCAGGTGAGTTACTCAAAGCGAAGTATGAGCGCATGAAGGCTGAAGGGAGGGCATAGGGAGAAATAGTCCAGTTTAAACGAAAAGGATAAAGTTTCGGCACCTATGCTTCCACTTTAGCCCATATGGCGGTAGTATCATGAAACATCATTCAGAACCGGAATTTTCCTAAGGTATAGATTTCTAAGATTATTTGCTTATTGATAATTCATTGCAAGCTTTAACCGTTAAAAAGGGGGGAGTCAGTGGCAATTACTGTTTATTCAAAGAGATTCAAAAGCGAACTTGATAAAGAACAATTAGAACGTTTATATCTTAAAAAGGTTTCAAACGACTTAGATGGTTTTCGAATTTTTGTAAATGAAGACGCAGAATGCCCGATGTGCAGTGTTACAGGTGCACATTATGTATCTGAAGGTTATTCTAAGTTAACTAATAAGAAAATTAAGCAAGCGCACTTCGCATTTAGAAAGCCTGACGGCTCGGATGCACATAAGGTTTTTTGTGACTATTATAATGGCCCAGATAAAATCAGAGATTCAGGTGGTGACGCGTTCATTAAGTTCGGAAAGGATGGTTCAGAAGTTACGCTATTAGTCAGAGAACTGGTTTGCCGGGGTATTGAACATAAAGTCTTTAACCAGACTGATATCAGAAACATGAGAAAGTGGTTTTCTGATCTGCGTGAGTCGGGGGATTTTGTTATCAGCTATAGCCCACACGTTATTAATCTTATTAGAGCGTCCTTTTATAGCCAGGGTGACTCCGTTAAATATGAAGTACTAGAAGGTAAACAAAACGAATCATGGTTTAATATCAATGATGAGGTGTATAAATCGCTAAAATACAAATATCCATCTTTCTTTAATATTGATTTAAACGCCAAAGAAAATAACTCACTGATGAGATTGTATAGTAATACTTTAGCGCGTCAGGCGCATCGCCTAGTAATAAGAGATAAAGGGCTGAAAGTATTTGATAGGCGAGAATTAAATGATAAATATATGGCGGCAATGCAATTATCTACAGCAATAACTAAGCAGTATGATTCACTAAGGAGGAAGTTTACTACTCCGCGTTCAATAACAGGAAATAATCAGTTGCTTGCATTATCAGCGCTGCTTCTTTTTGTTTCTGACTGGGATGAAGGACTGGCCATAGAAAAGTTTAATATGCTTTCTAATGCCGATAATTCAATAATGCCCAATGCAGGAAATGTTATTGGTATGAACCCCTTTATTCATTATGATGCATGGAAAATAATTCATCGCGTACAAGATTTGATTGATTCATTACCTGACTTCTCTAATCTTGATGAAGAGTTTCAAATTGAAAAGCAGCGACTATCTGAACTTTACGAACTAAATAAGGATAATATGTAGAATGAGCTTAAGGAAAGCAAAACCGAACGATAGCATAAAATCTGTAATGCAGTTTGTTGAATACGTAAATGAATGGAAGCTCAAAGGAAACTATCCAACTGCATTTAGAGGGCAGGCATTTTATGGTTGGATAAGTAAACCAAAATTATTTAGAGGCGAAGGCAGGATTTACGAGAATGAGAACCGAGCTATCAGAGACATAGTTTCACTTCATCCGTCTGAGTTTGAGTCTGATAAAACGATGTTTGATCGTCTTGTTCGGATGCAGCACTTTGGTTTGCCAACAAGGTTAATGGACGTTACTCTTAATCCCCTTGTAGCGCTATGGTTCGCTACAGAAAGTTATGTATTTACAGAAAATAGCAAAAGTATTTCAAAGGGACCGCAGGGTGGAACTGTCACAGCATATTTTGTTCCGGATTCTAGGCAGCGATACTATGATAGTGATCGAGTAAGTTGCATGGCAAATGTTGCTAATTTAAGTGGTGAAAGTAAAGAGATTCTCTTTGATTTAGCTCGAAAAAGCAGTGATTACCAAAGTTTTATTGATAATAGCAAGAGTGTAAGGGGAAATAATGGTGTTGATAAAGATGTTCTTGATGAGCTTTATTATCACATAGGTATGGAAAAACCACATTTTCGGCAGTTAATGAAACCTCAAGATTTGCTTAGGCCAATTTATGTTAAACCAAAGTTAAGTAATAAAAGGATAATTGCGCAGTCCGGTGCTTTTATGCTCTATGGTTCAAAAACGAATTCGTTAAAATCCACTGAAGAAGTTCTGCCTACACGAAGTGTGTTCATAGCTGCTGAACATAAAGAAGCAATACGGGGACAACTGGAGCGTTTAGGTGTGTATGAAAGTATACTTTTCCCAGAGATTGAGAAAGCAGCGAAATTTATTTCTCGTAATTATGCGGAAATGAAGCCTATTGAAGATGATACACTTTAGTAGGTACCTCATGCATACGAACCATACGATCTAGTTGCTTTAAACACAGAGCTTACCTGACAACCTATTTTTTAAACTAATGGAGATGGAGCCATTATGGAATTTTTCATAGAAGAACAGCAACGATACGCTATTAATGCCGCCGTTCAAATAAAAGGAGAGATTTACGGTGAAACTTACCACATACCCTTCAAAGATGCATTTTATATGGGTGAAAGCGTTTTGAAAACTACATTCATACCGCAAAGATTTACATTACTTCATGACTATATTTCATATCGATTGCTTGATGATTACAGACATACCTTAAAAAAAATGGGATCTGATATATACTCAGAGATCTATAAGGAATTTGAAAGCTATCAGGTGGTTTTCCAGAGATTTGAGGAATACCGAAAAGCTAACTATAACGATTATTTATATGACATTTATGCCGCTCAAATAAATTTCAAGTTGGTGTGGAGTACGTTCACTATACTTTACAGGAATCGGGACCTTATGCGGCGATTTAATCTGCATGTTTCTGATGAAATAAAAGCATTAAAGATGCTTGATTACCCATTTTATCTTAAACGAGATGGTGTAATGAAACGTTGTACATATTGGCCCGAATGGTTAAGAAAAGGATTGTTAAAAAGAGAGGATGGACATTGCGCAATATGCCAAAACAATCTTACGGGCGTCTTCGCAAATAACGCAGGTATTGCCATTGATCACATTGTACCACTCAATCTTGGAGGGACAAACGATCCGACTAATTTGCAAATGCTTTGTGGTGATTGCAATAGCGAGAAAGGGGGTGATAAGTATACCTCTTCAGATAAATACGCACCTTTTTGGTTGCCGAATAGCTAGCGTGTACAACTACTTAAGTTTGTAAACTGTAGAAAATACTTTCGGGCTTCAAGAATTAGTTCCGGCATTGTGTGCGCTTATGTGAATTTTATGTAGGTTTCCCTGAAATACGAACTAGTAAATGCAGTGACAATGACATCCAAAATTATCTTCTACGCGGTATGGATTATGCTGGTTCTGCCATAATGTGAACTATTACTATAATGCTATAGCAGTATATAGTTGCTTGAATCGTGACGTGATGGATATCATAATGATGTAACAGCCCTTTACTCGAAAGGGCTGTTACATGATACACATCTTTTGGTGTGATTCTATCTTTTCCCTCGGTGAATAAAAGCGGAGGATAGAAAGTTACTATCAATGAGAAGTTTGTCGATGTGATCAACGAGAGAAGATACTGAAGATCTAAAGTCTTTGATTAATTCATAATTAAGCTTGATGTATCCTTTTTTGTCACATGAAATATCAATTTCGTTTTCTTTAAGCTCTTTTACAAACTCAGCTGGTAATTTTCCATCACTATGAACCAAGTAGTGCCTAATGTTTAAGAAGTGAACAGCTCTGTTTATTACTTTCTCTTCGCCAGATAATGATAATTTACCGCACACGCTTTTAATTAATTTTAAAGTGCTTCGTTCCTTTTCAAGCTCTTGAAATATTTTATCTATCAGAGAATTTGATATGGTGGTGAAATCACCTGCTTGGTAAATGTCAAGTGCCGTGATTGTTAATTTTGCCTGCCCACCTACAAATTGTAGTATAGATACTCTTTTGCTAAGTGCTGCACTTTTCAAAATGACCTTCAGGTATTCTGTAACTTCTTCATAAGATTCTTTTATATATGATGAAAATATTGTTTGTTTAAGGTGGGTGAATACAGCGGAGCGATTCTCTCTAAAAGCTTTTCCTTTTAAATTGCGCTTATGTAAGCGTTCATACTTAGAGATATCTCCCGGTAGAAGTGTGTCAGAAGTGTTTAAAACTCCAGAGCGGGAATAAGACTGCCATGATAAATAATCTACTAGCTGAATATCTTCGTCGAATCGATAAAATCTTTGTAAGAAGGCATGTTTTGCTTTAGACATTTTCAGCATTTATTTTCTTCCTATGATATTTAGAGTGCCTTGAAATTCTTTCTTGAATCCATTGTTTATTAGGTTTTTTTTGATGTCAGGGATATAGTTTTGACTCCCATTACTTTTCCTTCCGGTAGATTAACATCTTACAATTTTTATTTGTAGGTGTATGTTTTTTTCGTTTTTGGGAGTTAATTTAATAATTACTTAGGAGGCCTTAGCAACGTCCGCTCATGACACAAAGCTGACATTCCATCCAATGTTAGTTTTATAACTGACGTAAGGTGAATTTGAAAGACTCCTGTATTGACGCAGCGCTTGCGTGTCATACTTATAAAAGGCAGAGGACACGACGGAAATTATCAAGCATTACGCTGGAGCCAGCTCAGCACTGGCCACCAGCTTCAGTTATTGTGTTCTGATGAAAGCAGTCCTTGAAAGGGTCATTTGCGTCTGGCAGTCGATCATTTTCTTAAGTTCAGGATCAGTTCCCTGCATTGAAACTTTGCCACACATAGCATCCTTTGTTTTGATCCACTGGCGCTGAGAAGGTAGTAACTCCTTTTTCTTCGCCGGAGTTAATGTGCTCCAGGCGGTATTCAAATCAGAGTCGGCATTTGCAAACGCCATTCGGGACTGATCAAGGCTGCCAGCGTTTTGCTGTTGAACCTGCTGCTCCGCTTTTTCTTGTGCCTGCAGCTGTGTCTGTCTTTCACTTTGCTGCTCTGCCTCATACTGGGCCTGTTGCTGCGCCCTGAGTTGAGCCTGCTGTTGCGCTTCAATTTGGCTCTGTTGGGCATCCTTAACCTGCTGGATCTTTTGCTGTTCAACGATCGGGTTGATGATTGAAAGCGATGTAAGTGCAGCAGCACCCACAGATATCGGATTATCAGAGGAGGCTTTTACGAAAACGTTTTTCTGATCGTCGGTCGCCTGTGCTGTGTAGGAGATGCGTTTTGAAAAGCTATTTGCGTTGTTATCTAAAGACAGGCTTTCCATTTGCTTGTCGAGATTACGGTTAAAATTTTTTCTGTAAGCATCAGAAAGCTGAGCGTAATCATTTGCAGGTAGGGTCATCGTCACAGTACCTTCACACGTTTTCATTGTGCTACCCGTGTCACTTGAAGTTGTGGAGATTTCAGATATGACCAGTTTGATCTTGTCCAAGGCGCTTCGTTTTGTCTGATTAGTGACGTCAGGGTATTTGTCGACCTGTTCAGAGAGCCCTTCATATGCAGATTTTTTTAATAAATCCATAAGAGCTGACTGGGTCATTTCAGAAGAACAACCGATTACATCTTTTTTGTTATCACAGCCTGTAATGGCAACGGCGAGTATGAGTGCTGCGTATTTTAATCTCATAAGTTCCCTTTATATTAAGGATTGGCTTTTATGAGGCGGTATGTAATCAGTCCGGATGGCCAAAGCAAACAGCACTGAACACTGAACGCGTCACAAGCAAAGACCAGAGTAGTATCGGCAAAGACTGCGAAATCTTTAATTCAAATAATGAGAACATTACGCAACGGAGACTTTGATGATGATCCCGAAGCGAGGGCCTGCAAGTAAGGTTCTCACCATAGAGTTAGGGCATGAAATGGTGCTAGTGAGCTGTGCTGAGTATCCAATCGATCAGTCTTATTTCCAATACAAAACATGCAATCCACAGAAGCAACAAGTCTTTGCTCAAGGAGTAACCTGTTGTTTGTTTAGGGGTACACCATCTGAGTAGGCTACTTTGTGAGCTCTAAGAACGTTGCAAAATCCGCTACATAAGTTTATAAATGTACTGTATATAAATACAGCAATTCATTGCGGAGGGAAAATGAAAATTGAGTTAACCATTGATTGCATGAAGAAACTTCCTGATGGAGCTATACCTGCACTAGTGTCAGAACTGCTGAAAAGGCTCAGTAAAGAGTTCGATGATTGCCAGTTTACGATTAGGCGTGCCAGTAATGATGGTTTGACTGTTTTGGGGGCGACAAGAAAGAAGTCGAACACGTCCTGCAGGAGACTTGGGAAAGCGCGGACGAGTGGTTTTATTAATCGCGTGAATTTCACTGGAGCAGTTTCAAAGAGTATCGCTGTTTGCGTTCCCCTGGCTGTTCCCGATTACTGTTTACCTCGTCAATAAGTCGCTCTGGGGGAAATAGTGTGTAGTGCAGATGCCTTTAATGCAGATGATCAATGGTACGACGTGGTCAGAAGGGCCGATAAAGCAGTTATCTATAGCTTCCCGGCGGAAGGGAGATATCTGGTTTATCGAGTAAATGGAATAGTTTCATTAAGACCGTTACTCGAAGAGGAAGAAATATTCACTCTCAACGGGTTTATGCAATTTGCAAAACAACTGGGGTACCGAGTTACACCACCGTCTGATATTATTCTTTCATAGGCCTGAACACCCTATACCTGATGCGCCACGGAGAGAACCATGGCGCTAGAATTACAACTTATTAAACACCACTCAGGAATACTGATCCCGGCCACACCCGAGACCAGCGATATCCTGCAATCCAAAACCCGGCTCGGCGATGTTCTAGTTGCCGAGTTCAGGCGGGTACGTAACCCGGCATTCCATCGGCGCTTTTTCGCGCTTCTCAATCTCGGTTTTGAATACTGGGAACCAACCGGCGGGGCTATCTCGAGTAACGAGCGGAAGCTAATCACCGGCTACGCAAAATTCCTGGCTTCTTATGGCGGGAATGAGGGCGCGCTGATCGATGCTGCTGAGCAGTATCTTGAGCAGGTTGCTTACCGGCGCGTCACGAATGGTATTAGCCTGTGCAAATCCTTCGATGCTTACCGCTCATGGGTGATCTTTGAGGCAGGGCACTTTGATGCCATTCAGCTGCCAGACGGCACACTCAAAAAGCATCCTCGTAGCATTTCATTCGCCAACATGGACGAACTCGAGTTCCAGCAACTCTATAAAGCAGCACTCGATGTACTCTGGCGCTGGGTCCTGTCCCGTTCATTCCGCAGTCGTGATGAGGCAGAAAATGTCGCCGCGCAGCTGCTTGGCTTCGCGGGGTGATGGAATGAAGAAGACATGGTTCCATCATACCGACTGCAGCACCGAACAGGCCGACGAACTGGTTAAGCGTTACAAAGCGCGCGGCGTGCGAGTTGAGCGCAGCCTAAAGCAGGATTACGTCACCTGGACTGTCAGTGCATTCTTGCCGACCTCAAATACACCAGCGCGCCCGGATAGCCGCTGGCGAAACCGGTTAGGGGGTGAACGTGAAGACAAATCAAATCACTTTGCCCTGGCCGCCGAGCAATAACCGGTATTACCGGCACAACCGCGGGCGCACACACATTAGCGCTGATGGTGTTGCGTACCGTTATGCGGTCGCAAGTGTCATTCGAAGCGCCCGGCTTAATATCCGGACGGCCGCACCACTCAAAATCCGGATTGAATGTCACATGCCCGACCGCCGGCACCGCGATCTGGATAATCTGCAGAAAGCTGCATTTGACGCTTTAACCAAGGCGGGATTCTGGCTGGATGACTGCCAGGTTGTCGACTATCGCGTTGTGAAAATGCCTGTCGTTAAGGGCGGGAAAATAGAACTCACCATTACCGAGCTGGAGACCGCATGAATCTTGAAAATACCCTCAAAATATCACTTCGCCAAATCGACAATGATTAGCGACTCTCCGCGCGCTACGGCGTCAGACTCATTAACCGGAACGGATATCATGGCTGCTATGGGCATGACGCAGGAGCGGGCAGCCTTGGGTTACAGCGCCTTTCTCGGGAAGATGGGTATCAGCAACAATGACCGGGAGATGGCGATCGAACTGCTGGCCCAGTACGCTCTGACCAGATGCGACCGGGTTGCTGCGCTTCGCAAACTGGATGCCGGGGTTAAACCACTGGTGATGCATCAGCTGGCCACCTTCGCGTTTGAGGACTATTCCCGCAGCGCCGCCAGCGTGAAGCAGTGCGATGGGTGCAATGGGGAAGGGTTTATTGACGCTAAGGTTTTCAGCATGAAGTCTCACACTCCGGTAAAAGAGAAGAAATTCGTGAAGATGTCTTTAACATGGGCGTCGATGATATTCACCCCTCCGACTATGAGGTGCGCAGTCAGGTCAGGGAGGTAGCGCGCGTTCTCTGCCCTCAGTGTAAGGGCAAGAAGGTTGTAAGTTGTGCTTGTAGAGATTGCCATGGACGCGGGAAAGCCGTTAATCAGGCTCTTACAGAACGGCAGGGTGTGCCGGTTCTGGCTGACTGTAAGCGCTGCTGCGGGCGGGGGTATGAACGAATTCCTTCCACTGAGGCTTACGCCGCGGTGTGCCAGATAACGGATGCAATCCGCCTCGATACCTGGAAGAAGTCTGTTAAGCCATTCTACGACCAGCTCATCACCAAGTTTGATATCGAAGAGGCGTGGGCTGATGCGCAGCTGAAGCAGATAATTAAATAGGGCGTTATTTTATCGTGAGCTATTTATTTTTCCCGAATCTGTGGTAATTTTGCTCCAATGATGGGCTTTTTATGTTCATGGTTAAAATTCTAAACCTCGCCTTAGCGGGGTTTTTTGTTATGATGCCTCAAAAAAGGAGGTGTTATGGCTTGGCAAGGTATTCCATATCCGGTAGCCGGAAATCTGGGCTTATTAATTGAAAAGATACCGCACATTGATGTAACAACCGATAGCGGGTTTGGCTGGGATACTATTGTTGCAAGTGTTGCTGGTGCATTCATCGCAGCCGCGATACCAGCTTTAATTGCATGGTGGTCAATTAAAAACAGTAATAAAACTCTTCGAGAAGATCGAGCGGTGCAATTGAGGGATATTGAGCATGGCAGAGATACACAAATTAAACTAGCGGAAGAAAGTAGAAAGGCTCAAGTAATTGCTTCTAACAGGCTTGTATGGATAAAAGATCTTCGAGAGGTTTCCGCTGAGTTTGTAGCTAGTGCCGTTACATATTTATCCATAAGCCAAAAGTATGTTCTTGAAATTAAATCCAGTAATCAACCCGCTATTACCCAGAATGAGAAGGCGGATCTTCTAAGTTCGATTGCTAAGACTAAGATTGAATTGCATACGGCAATGATACAATTAGTACTTCATTCAACGCGCATTCAGTTGATGCTTAATCCTGAAAGGGCTGATCACATAAGAGTTATAAATGCCATGAATCAATTAAAAACACACTCAGAAGACATGGTTAAAAATATTTATGATTTGGATGGGGAAGAGGCTAATAAATATTTAAATCAATTTGTTAGTGACATGCAGCGCCTTTTGAAAGAAGATTGGGAGAAAGCTAAAAGAAACACATAATATCTTTTAACTTTAAGCATCACAATATTATCCCCCAGACACTGATATATCTCTCTAAGGCTGCCGTTCGGCGGCCTTTTTTAATTTCAAGCAAGAGCACCCGCACAAAGCGAGGTGAGAGTATGTATAGCATGGACAAATTAACCACCGGTGCTGCTTACGGCGCTTCAGCCGGTAGCATCCTAAACGGCATGCTGAATGCCTACAGTCCCGAGCAGTGGAGCGCTATCGGCGTGCTGGTGGGCATCATCATTGCAGTGATGACGTACCTGACAAATCTCTACTTCAAAATCCGCGAAGACAACCGCCGTAGTAGGAGCCGAGATGAACCAGACACTCAGAAATAAGCTGGTGGGTGCCATTGTTGGCGGAGCCAGCGCAATCTCTATAGCAGCAGTCATGCTGGGCAATGCGGATGGTCTTGAAAGACGTCGCTATTACGCTTATCAGGATGTGGTCGGCGTCTGGACTGTTTGCGATGGCCACACCGGCGCTGACGTTCGCCGCGGCCACCGCTACACCGATAAAGAATGTGACGCTTTGCTTCAATCCGACCTGCGCAAGGTTGCTGCAGTTATCGACCCGCTGATTAAGGTCCATGTTCCCGAAACCACTCGTGCCGCACTTTACTCTTTCACCTACAACGTAGGAGCTGGAGCGTTTAGCAGATCGACGCTGCTGAAGAAATTGAATGCCGGTGATATTCCGGGGGCATGCAAAGAACTTCAGCGTTGGACATATGCCGGTGGAAAGCAGTGGAAGGGACTGGTAACCCGCCGAGAGATTGAGCGGGAAGTTTGTGAGTGGGGCCAGAAATGAGCCGTTTAAAAGCCATCATCTGCGCTGTCTTTATCTGTCTGCTGGGTTTCATGGCCTGGGCGGTTAACCACTACCGCGACAACGCCATCGCTTATAAAGACCAGCGCGATAAAGCCACTGAGAAACTCAGCCTGGCGAACGCCACCATCAAAGACATGCATACCCGTCAGCGAGATGTCGCTGCACTGGATGCCAAATACACGAGGGAGTTAGCCGATGCTAAAGCTGAAAATGATGCTCTACAGCGCAAGCTTGATAACGGCGGTCGGGTGCTCGTCAAAGGCAAGTGTTCATTGTCAGCCGCAACCCAAACCACCTTCGCCGCCAGCATGGGCGATGATGCCACCGTCGAACTCTCTGCAGTTGCTGGACGAAACGTTCTCGGTATCCGATCCGGAATCCTTATCGATCAAACCAAAGTGAGATATCTCCAGCAGTACATTATTGAGCAGTGTTTGAGGTAGAATAATTTTTTGACAAACTAAAAGACGGACTCGCATGGACTACTTCCACATAGCTGATAAGAAAAGCCGGCCTTGGTCAACGCATGAACCATTGAAGACTGGTGATGTTATAACTACATCTGAGATCAATCCCTACTTCAATTATTACTTAACATCGAACTACCCCAAAGAAACAGTTAAATTTCAGGAGGGGCAGCGACAGTTAAGTCGCTTGTATGTTTTACAAGAAATTAAAGAAAATAGAATGAACAACCCCGACTCTCAATATGTTGCTAAAATGGGATTTGAGACCGCCAAATACTTTAGTAACTACGCGCGAGAACTTATCTTGGAAAATGTCCGCAAATCTGAATTTAACAATTTGCCATCCAGGCAAAAATGTATTTGGTTGGCTCAAGGTGAAGAAAATTTACAGTTTTGGCTAAGTCGCATCGGTAAATCTTTGAAAGATATTAACGTGTTCAAAGTTGTTCCCAGTGGTATTTTGCACTCAGCCGATGAAGAGCTATTGCTGAGCGATATAGAGCCCTATGACGAAACACTGATTAAAGCAAGGCAGTACTGGAGCGGTATTATTACCAATCAGAATTCGAAAGAAGTCTTGTTTGAGGGAAGTTTGAAGATTGGAAATCTGATTTCTTAACCGCCTTCAGGCGGTTTTTTATTGCCATCACAATGGGCAGACACATCGTGATGGCATAAATATCAATCTTTTTTACTACTATGTTGTGATTTTTGATGGGACTGACTGGCTGATGAAACTTCTAATTTTAGCTTTGTCAAAAGGGAGGCCTCTAATGAATTCAATATGGATTCAACTTGTGAGTTAAAACCTGTAAAGCGAATAACACGCTTTGTAACTCTTTCACCCTCTCCGCATGCACCAATATTGAATCCAGAATGGTTTACCTTTGCCGCCGCCCCGCCTTTTAGGGATTTGCCATAGTACTCTTCAATTTCTACAACTTCTGAAATTAAAGTTCTTCTGGTAATAGTGAGCTCCTGTTCAATTTTGGCGTAAGCGAGGAGTGCCTCTGCGCTAACAGCCTCTTGCTCAGGTGTCGAAGAATCATTACGGATTGAGACTGAATTTTCAAGTGAAAGACCAGCACCTTTTAATATTACATCTTTTAAAACACTGATGATTAATGGGTCCATCTAATACCTCCTTTTTTATGAGCATAACAACTTACTGAAAGGTTATCTAATGGCAAAACCGGACTGGGGCGAGCTTCAGCAACGGTTCCTGTCGTTCTCTCAAATAATGATGGCTGTGTAATCGCACGCAGCGCAGAAGCAAAAGCGGTCGGAATCACTATGGGGGAGCCATTCTTCAAGCAAAAGGAGCTTTTCCGGCGCGCTGGTGTTGTTTGTTTTAGTAGTAACTACGAGCTGTACGCAGACATGTCGAACCGGGTAATGACGACGCTTGAGGAAATGAGCCCTCGCGTCGAAATTTACAGCATCGACGAAGCTTTTTGCGACCTGACTGGTGTTCGCAATTGCCGGGACCTGACTGACTTCGGTAAAGAGATCCGCGCTACGGTGCTGAAGCGTACGCATCTGACTGTCGGGGTTGGCATTGCCCAGACGAAGACACTGGTCAAGCTGGCTAACCACGCCGCGAAGAAATGGCAGCGGCAAACGGGCGGGGTAGTGGACCTGTCCAATATTGATCGCCAGCGTCGATTGTTGGCTATTGTACCTGTTGAGGATGTATGGGGCGTTGGAAGGCGCATCAGTAAGAAGCTTAACGCCATGAGTATTAAAACGGCTCTGGACCTCTCAGAGCAGAGCACGTGGATAATCAGGAAGCACTTTAACGTTGTGCTCGAGCGGACAGTCCGGGAGTTGCGTAGCGAGCCTTGTCTCGATCTTGAAGAGTTTGCACCGGCAAAGCAGGAAATCGTCTGCAGCAGGTTGTTCGGTGAACGCGTTACCGAGTACGAACAGATGCGCCAAGCTATTTGCAGCTATGCGGCGCGTGGCGCCGAAAAGCTTCGCGGCGAGCATCAGTATTGTCGCTTTATTTCTGCATTCGTGAAAACCTCTCCCTTTGCGCTTAACGAGCCGTATTACGGTAACAATGCGTCCATGAAGCTTCTTACCCCCACTCAGGATTCACGCGACATCATTAACGCCGCGGTAAAGTGCCTGGACAAAATCTGGAAGGATGGCCACAGGTACCAGAAAGCCGGCATTATGCTGGGTGATTTCTTCAGTCAGGGGGTAGCCCAGCTCAACTTGTTCGATGAAAACGCGCCGCGGGCCGGTAGTGATAAACTGATGGAGGTTCTTGATCAACTCAATGCCAGAGACGGGAAAGGAACGCTCTACTTTGCTGGGCAGGGCATTCAGCAGCGGTGGCAGATGAAGCGAGAAATGTTGTCGCCTCGATATACGACGAGATATTCAGATCTGCTAAAAGTCCGATAAGTATTCCTGATGTTTTGGTCCGCTTTGTGCCAACAACGGACATGTTAGATGCGATAACCCAATAATATAGTATATATTCATGCGTATTCTCAGCAGTCAACCCTGACTGTTACAGTTAACGTAATGTACTAAAATTAATAGTATTTAATATCCAGCTTCGCTTCGGTTTCTTGACGAATATAAAAATAATAACTATGTGCTATTACTTTTTTGATTTTATTTTCTACCATTAATAAAAATTGCTAAATGTAATATGGAGAAAATCAATGATTCTTCCTCGTTTCGCGACCTCTTCATTATTTTCGTTGTTCTATTTAGCCACACCCTATACGTTTGCACAGACTAGCATTGCAGCGGAAAATATTATCGATACCGTGGCATTTTCTTACATAGATGCTACTGGAACAGAACAGAAGGAGGACATCACTGTCGTCAGGGATGAACGTGAGGAGGATCAATGGTTTTATATCCCAAGCAGGCCTGTTTTGCTCACCAAACAAGTTGGGGGGAAAACATTGCCTGAGTTCTCTTTGATTAGCTACGACTATCAGGATCCACCAGGTTCTGGCAATATCTCCAGGGCTGGTGTGCTTAACTTTTCAGCCCGTCTTTCGTTGCCGCCTGAGGCTATTGAGTCGATGAGGAAAGCAGTAAAAGATGCTATTGCACAACGACTTGGGAGTAGTGTTGCTGAGCATATTCGAGTCGCAGCCCTCCCGATTAATTCAGCGACTGTCTCCGTCTATTCGGATGATGGAAAGCTTATTGGATCTGCAGAGGGAACAGGGACTGCGCCAACTTTTGCATCACAAACGATGGCATTCAGCATCCAACTAACTCAGCTTGGTACGGCAGTTTTCAATGATATGGTAAAAAAAACGACAGGAATTCGTACTGCTGTTCAGTTTACATACAATGGTATGACGCCCAAATGTGGTTACAAAGTGACATCTGACTATCAGCAGGCTCGGGATTTTTACAGCAAAAATGAAAAAATTGCTGCCCGAGCTAGTTACTTTGGGCTCTTCGGTGGTTCGTATTCGCATGAAACAATGGATATCCGAGACGCACTGGTCAACGCCGGTGCACTTAAAATCGAAATGCTAGCGTCGAATGAATGTTCTCAGGATAGGCTTGACACCTTAATGGTTCCCGTTTTGAAGAGAATCAACGATCAGGTCCTCGAGACATTTAAACCACCGGAACATATCGATCCACTGAATGCAGGAACACCGTCTACTGGAGGCTATTTTGGAGGTGCGGGGTATTCTGTTGCAGTAAAAAGCGTATCAGAGCTTCGTAAACAGCAAGAAACGGTAAGTTTTGAGCAGTCCATGATTGTTGAGAGAACTACTGTTGCACAGGGATTTATCGGTATTGGTAGCTATCCGGAAGAAATACAAAAACAGCTTGTTTCAGTCGTTGATGGCGTGACCAATCCCGGAATTTACCTGAGCTTTCCTGACGTGCCACAAGGCGTAGATCGTGTCGATCTTTCTATTCAATTGCGTGCACGAAGCGAGGATTTTTCGAATGGTCAATATCAGTACCTGCGTTCCACTAATACATGGAAAAATATTCAGACTAACAAAGCAGCAGATAGGATTAGCTTTTCATTAGCTGGCATAGAAAATAAGTACGGTAAAGAAGGGTTAAAGGATGTTGAGTTAGACATAACAAAAACTCTTAGCACCCCGCAGGATAGTGTAACTATCATGAGTGCGGTAAAGACAGGGCAAGGATCTGCCACATTACAAGTTAAAGATGAGCTATTAGGTGTGCATTTGTCACCTTCGGACATAGTTTTCCAAAAGATGGGGGGGGATGTTGTTCGTATTCAAGTTCAAGCAAAATCAGGGAAAAAATCTCGTGCTTATACTTTCCAGGCATTGAATGCGAATGGGATATGGCAAGCGCCTGCAGATGAGTACTTCTTCACTCCAGATGCTGAGGAGCCAATAGAATTAACAGTAAAAGCTACTCGGAACAACGGAGCGACTGATAGCCATGTCCTCACTATTAATGCAGACGGAATGCATGACGTATCTCTTGATGACATTTTGAGGTCACTATGAGCTGGCGAGTATTCCTATTTATGCTCGTGTTTTTTTTAAACTCTTTGAGAGCAGATGATAATCTACGTGAATTTTCGGTTCCGATGGCTCTCCCATTTTGTGGTGCTGCAACAGACAATCCATCTGGGGTTATACCATTTGCAACTTGCAGAACTCTCATTGGAGGATTCAGTATTAATGCAAAATACTCAAATAAGGGGGTGGATGCTCTTGCAAAACTTATAGAAGCAATATCTGTCACAGGCCAATCCAGAGATTGTTTTGAATCTTTGGCCGCTGAACCACTAACATGCGAACTCATACCTAAACCAGGAACTTATATTGAACCACCTCCTCCTGCTCCAGGTAGTGGTGAAAACCCATCTGTTGGTATTGGTTCTCCACCTCCACCCCCACCTCCACCTCAAGGTATGCCTTCCCTGCCTTGTAAGGAGGATGATATTAACTCCTATTTATCTAACTATAACAACCGCCCAGACGTTCAGGCTTATCGACAGTTCGAACAGATGATAAATTTGCTTGATCTTACAGACGTCAATGATGTTTTAAAAATAAAAAAAGCCACAGTAATAATACAAGCGACAGGGAGTAGTATTACTTTCTCTGAAATTAATGCATTATTGCAATGAGGTCTCTGTTGATATGACTCCAAAATCTTATGTTCTAATATTGCTTCTAAACCTGTTATGTTGCTCTTTCAATACGGAAGCTCAACCTGATGTTGAGGCTCATGAGGTCGATGCATTTGACTCGCCATTACCTGAAACCATTGATGCTGAAGGACTTAACACCATAGTAATTTATGGTGATACTTTGGATATATCGAATAAAAACATTTCAACGATACGCGAAATAAATCACCGAGCCAAAGATATTGTTGTAATAGCATCTACTCTTAAGATTGGGCCCAAAACCGTCGTTGATATAGAGGGTTTGAGGGGATTGATGGATTTTGATTCTTTAAGGGGAGGGGATTTATATATAGTTGCCGATACTATCATCGTGAATGGTCTTTCAGATGGGCAACTAAGACCACCGTTAAAGGTATTACAGCAAGGCGGTGATAATCCTTCCGACACATCACATCAAAAAGGCCGAGAAGGAGTAACGCATATTTTTACAAACACGATCATTTCCGATGATGAATATAATCATGCCAGAGCAACTGCGTTGAGCGGAGTCAGTGAGGATAAACCCATCCCCAAGAGATTCATACAAATTATTAGTAATGGTTTTTCTCAAGGAAACAGCATACAACGTCTGGCTAACGATGGGCAAGCTGATGTGATTTGGGGAGGACTAGGGGAGGCATATTCGCGCTGGCTAGCCGAAGAACCGTTAACTGATCGTGTCAAACGCGAATTGTACCTTGTTACGACGAGATTAAGCCCATACGATGGAAGTAACATGCCCGATGTAGTTGGGCCTGTATCGGCTGCAGCAAAATATATTTCAACCAAAATGCTTGCCCCATGGTACGAGACAATGATAGTTAGGCACAGTGCAATGGTTCAGGTTGCAATTGGAGTCAGAAATTATTCTCAAGCATATCAAATTATTGCTGACACTCGACGAATTATTCAGTCGGCTCCGACAGCTGCATTCACATCCCCAGAATTTAGGCAAGCTCTCTCCGATTTACAAACATATGAAAATTTACTTACTAAAGAGTACATCGTAGAAGAGCTGTCTTTCCCAATAGATGGCAGCCCTCCTTTACATGCAACGGTAATCAGAGATGTAGCAGCTACACATATATTAGTTGTTCCAAATCAAATACTTTTAAGCGCTATTAATGATGATGGCATATCTCGTGTTGGAGTAATGACAAAAAATAATAATGATATTAAAATTAATTTATTGGGCCATCTGAGTGCTGATCCTAGTTTAATGGCGCTAGTTCGAAAGAGATTTCCTGATACTAAAACAGTAATCACTACTGCAAGTAATATAGACTTTAGTACCTTGAATTTAGGCATTGGCATTGCGCTAAAAAATATCGATGTACATATTCAACGTGATAATACTGTCTCAATTGATATGGTTGTTGACAGTGCTCGGTTCACTGAAACAATGATTAGGTTGGCGCAGCCATATGGGATTGATGCTTCAATTACGTGGAGGCATCTTCTTTTGGGTATGAATGAACATACTTTAAATATCAATTTTGCATTGGGAAGGACTGAAAAAGCAATAATGGCATTAGAAGGGGTTCTGACTAATAAATCTTCTCTGCCAATCGATATTGACTATGTCATTGATGGTCAAAATAGTCTTACAGAGGGATTTCCGATTCATCTTATGCCTGGTATGAATTTTACACCACATTGCATATCCACTCTCTGTTATGCCCCTGGATCTGCAATCCGTCGGGAAATTAGAGGAGAAAGCTACGAGAGCTGGTTTATGAACTTACCACCTAGTTCTAGCATGCGTTCATTTGTATTTGAAAATCAGCTTGGTGATGATGATGAAAAAAGAGGTCGTTTTATTAAATTAGTTCTAAATGCAACTTACAAAGCAACACCAACTTCAAGCTTACAGAAAACCGATGATTTTTTTCTTGAAAAACGAGGTGGCGATAATTCTCGTAAGTCATTCCTTTTTATTTCACCTCAAAATGACAATGGTAAAATTGAAATAAAAGGTACTGCATACTGGGAACATGGTTATCAGGATTTAATCCCACGCACAGTAGAGACCAACCCAACAATTATTGATGAAGGTTGGTTACCATGATTATATAATGCGCACGATGATTTCCTAGTTGTCGACGGCGAAGACTGGCTAGTCTCGCAGTTGAGGATTCTCGGAAGCGTTTCATAGTTAGAAATGAATTCAATCTAGGTTAGAACTTCTTCGAATTTCTGCACTTCGCTTATTTCGGACGTCCTTTAGTTTCTTCTATTTTTTATTGTGCTGCCTCGATTAACTCTGGCCCTTGGTTTTTTACATTCCCCACGGCGCGCGACACAGCGTGCCAGATAAACTTGTTGGCGGGCACCGCTCCGTCGGCTGCTATCTCTTCAGCCTCTTTTCCACCAACATCCTGACGCATCCATTCTCTTGCAGCCTCCGGCGACAAGACCAGTGGCCGCCTGTCGTGAATATCAACCAGGCCTTTATCAACTGCGGACGTCACTATCAGAAAACCTTCTGCTTCATCGCCGCGTTCGAACGGCGTACTGCCGATCGCCGCCATGAAAATTGGCTGGCCGTCGGCACGGTGAATGAAGTAGGGCTGTTTCTTGTCGCCTTCCTTCTTCCATTCGAACCATCCATCTGCAAAGCAGATCGCCCGGCCATGCTGCCAGAGAGGTTTAAACATTCTGCTAGTGGCCGCCGTCTCGACGCGCGCGTTAATCAGTGGCGGCTTACCCCACCACCCGGGTGCGTAGCCCCAGAAAATTGGATCAAGGTTCAGTTTCTCGTCGCGTTCGCTCAGCAGCAAAACCTTAGTGCCTGGTGCTACGTTGTACCGGCCAATAGGTTCAGGGTCGTATGCGATGTCGCGATCGGCTTCATCGACTAGGAAAGCCAAATATTCTTCACGCGTTTGAGCTTGTGCAAAACGTCCACACATAGAAACCTCGAACCAGATGTCAGACTTAAAGTATAGGGCAGGGAGAAGAAGGGTGGCGCACTGGCTCAAGTTAGGGGCAAATTTAGGGGCAAAAGTCCGGAATAGGGGCAAAAAAAGGGCGCTAAAAATGTAGTTGTGGGTAGCTTTAGGGGGAAGATACTATGCTATAACTAATTGAATGGATTGCTAAAACAAATGATATCAATGAGTTGGCAAAATCAGCGTAGCTTATTCAGGTTGTATTGCTCTTTTTTGTTAATCTCTTGATTCTCTTGCATTGAGTACTACCTTCGGAACCAGCAGGGGCAAAAATTGTATGCCGCGTATGGTACGGATTCCGGCGGCGAATACCAGCACGTTTTGCAGCGAGGTTATATCTGGCGTTGCAACGCTGTCAGCGTGCGCTGTGGTTTCAAGACCTCCTATAGCATCTTACTCGTCCTGGTTTTCCATATTTGTTCTAAGACGGGAGGAAACTTGTATGGCATAAGAGCGTTAAACGAACATCAAAAGGAATGACGTTATGTCGCTATATGACCTCAAAACCGAAGCACTTGCATTACCGGAGACCTGGCACTCTCATATATTAGGCCGTATTGGAACTGCGAATCTCAAAGTTTTACGCATGGATGAACGCTCAGTGATTGAAGAGGTTCATGAGTATGACGAGGGGTTACTGGTCATTGATGGGCGTCTGGAGCTGAGCGTGAAGGGTAAAAAAATCTCTGTGACGTCTGGACAACTTTATGTAGCCAAAGCTGGCACTCCCCATACTGTCGAAACAGGCAGTTTTGGCACACTGGTTATCATTGATTTACCAGAAACGGAAGTGGCCTCGCTTTAAGCGGCTTGCGATGAAGTGTCAGGGTGTCGTTTTGATCTGGCTCTCAGTCTACCTGAAATTAATGAAAACGTATCAGCAGGGCTGCCATTCGGTGGCCTTATATCTTTCCCCTCGATGATGTCGTTTATTGCGCCATGGGAGCAGACCAAATATTCGGGTCTGAATGAAAATTTTCGACGCCTGACATGGTAATTATTATGTTATCTACCATGATTAAGACGATGACAATTCAATCGCTTCAGCATCGCTGAAGCGGTTACTTCACTCTAATCGAGAACCCTAAATGCGCCATGCATCTATCCCCGTAGCTGCAGCCACGGCAATATTTTTGCTGGGCGTTTTTATTATCAATTTACAGGTTTGGTATTCTGCACGGGCTGACAGCTTTGCAGGGGCGCACTATGTCGTGCGGAACATGAACGTCATTCTTAAAGAAGCCCGTCATGCGACCCAGATTGCAATGCAGCTTGCTGAGAATGAGTGTGATGCTGAAGGACAGTATCGGCTCGGCACTGAAGCGGCATTACAACCACATCTGAGAACGATCGTTATTCTGAAAAAAGATGCGGTCTGGTGCTCCTCCTTACCGGGAAACCGCGTGTTGTTGGTTAACGGCTCTGCGCTGCCTGCAGCATCGTTACTACTCGTTCCAGCGAAAAGTACGGTCAACGGCCTGCCGGTTCTCTTATACCAGACAAATCATGCCGGAAGCCGAATCATGGTGAGCATCAGTGACAGCCATATCCGCGATGCATTGAATATGCCATTACGCGGCGTGGGATATTCACTGAACGTCGGCGATCGTATCTTAGGCCAATCAGGCGATGTGTTGACGGCAGCCCATTCGAACAAAGATGTACTAACGGTAAAAGATGCTGATTTTCCTTTCGCGATTCAATTTAACGCTCCGCCTCTGTTTAGCCTGACGAGATTATTCGACCAGACCGGTGGGGTGTTGTTATTTCTGTTGCTCATTTCCTCTCTTCCTGCTTATCTTTTGCAGCGTTATCTCTCTAAGGATATTTCGCCTGAGGAATCTCTGCGTACTGCCATCTACAGAAATGAAATTATTCCCTATTACCAACCCGTCGTGAGCGGAAAAGAGGGCACCTTGCGTGGCGTAGAAGTGCTGGCCAGATGGAAGCATCCGCAATCGGGGTTTATTTCTCCCGCGTCCTTTATTCCTCTCGCTGAAAAATCAGGGTTAATTATTCCGTTAACTCAAAGTTTAATGAAACAGGTTGCAAAGCAGATGAATTCTATTTCAACATTGCTGCCAGAAGGGTTCCACGTAGGGATGAACTTCAGCGCTTCTCATATCGTTGCGTCCACCTTTGTTGAAGAGTGCCTCCACTACAAACACAGTTTTATTCAACAGGATCTTAATCTTGTCGTTGAGGTGACCGAGCGCGAACCGCTCCACATCGATGAACATCTCGTCAGGACGCTGAATGAGCTGCATAACAACGGATTTGCTATTGCCCTGGATGACTTTGGTACGGGATACTCAGGTCTATCCTATCTGCAAGCGCTTCATATTGATTACATTAAAATCGACCAAAGCTTTGTTGCCAGGGTTAACGCGAATGAGGATTCAACGTTGATCCTGGATTCGGTGCTGGAGTTGGCAAAAAAACTATCAATTAGCATCGTGGCGGAAGGTGTTGAAACAGAAGAGCAGCTTGATTACCTCACGCGCAATCATATCCGTTTTTTACAAGGCTTTTTCTTCTATAAACCTCTTCCTTTCAAGGAGCTGCTCAAAGTTCTCCTGTCGAAGCCAAAAGTTAAAGTGAGGGTGGAATGAGGTTTAACCCGCTATCAGCGTTTCACCCTGAAACATTTCTAAGATAGCGTATAATCCCTCTTCCAAAACCGCTCAACAACCCACTGGCTTGTGCTATGACCCTCAATCGCTTTTGTTACTTACTCCTGATCTTTGCTGCGATCGGTAGCTTTCTGGCCTCGAATCCTGTGGTGATGTGGTTTCTGCTGATCAATGTGCTGACGTTGGCTCTGTATGGCGCTGATAAAATGGCGGCGCGTAAAGGGATGCGCAGGGTACCGGAAGCTACATTGCTGGTATTTGGCGTGACAGGAGGTTGGCCTGGCGCCATTGTGGGCCAGCAGCTTTTTCGCCATAAAACCCAAAAGCAGCCCTTCAAAACCTACTTTTTCTTAAGCGTCGTGGTCAGCATCGGCATGATGGCGGTGCTTTACCATTTCTCTCCTGTTTCTTCTTTATGAACGTATTGACATCAAGTTAACTTGAGCTTTTAAGATGCCAGCACCACGTTGATAAGGGAGTAACATCTTAAAATGAAAGAGATTGATGTAGGTTTCACTCATGTCGCGTTTATGGTCAGAGACCTGGAAAAGAGTATTGCCTTCTATCGTCGCTATGCCGGTATGGAGGTCATTCATTTGCGTGAACCCGATATGCCTGATGCAAGAAAAGTGGCATGGCTTAGCGACCATACTCGTCCTTTTGCACTTGTTCTTGTACAGGCCGATACCGTGACCGATACGCCGCTGGGTAGCTTCGGGCATCTGGGTATTGCCTGCGCGACCCGCGAAGAAATTGACAGAAAAACCGCGATGGCCACCGCTGAAGGCGTGCTAAGGAAAGCGCCTGAGAACGTAGGCGATCCCGTCGGCTACTATGTCTTTTTTGCCGATCCCGATGGAAATACGTTAGAGCTGTCATTTGGACAGCGTGTCGGTCTGGAAGCGATTCGAACGATGAATCGGGATAAATAACGCGGGTAAACGTCCGGAACGAAGAAATGGGGCGCATCGCACGTCGTTAATTAATCCTCCATCACTGCCAATAGTAGTAGGACTATTCTTAAGTGGTTGCTGTTTTTTGCACAATCTGAATAATACGTGCAACAACAAGGAAGACAACATCCCATGAAAATAAATTCTATTATACTGGCAGTGATGTCTGTCTTTTCTGCGCCTTCCTGGTCTGCTTTTCAGGAACGGGAATATAATACCTGGTATATCAAAAATGCGGTCCTTTATGATATGACACAAACCTCGGAAGGCTTTCCCGTCATGGTGAGTGTTTCTCAGCCAGGGCGAAAATCCGCTAACTTGCTGGTGTCATATATTACTGAAGGCCGTTGTGGTGATAATAACCTTCCGCTAAATGTGAATGGTAAAGTCCTGCCCGCCAAATATGATTGTGTTCAGATAGGGCAGAACAGAATTGAACATTTTTCAGTGGTGGATGCGGACAGCGTCAATGGCATGGTGACGCATTTGAAATCTGATTTCACTATTCTCCTGCAAAACGATATCAAAATTTGGGCGGCGAATATAAAAACGCCAAAATACGGGCTGGCACCGAGATTCTAACGATGAAATGTCTGTCTCACGACAGGTATTATTTCTTTCATGGTAATCATTTATGAAATAATAGTGTCGTGGTGTTATTAATCAAAATAAGGGGTAAGTGGCCCTGTTTTTTTACGTATTGAAATTGACTGTATGCTAAACGGTACGAAACCGCACAAATAATCCTTTCTGATATTATGGATAAAGCTCACTACCAGACTTACGCTTGCTAGCGGCGTTTTAGTTGTTCATCACATCTTTACTGGTAAGGAGCAGAAAATGTCGCAACGTAATAGTCTGGATTTACTAAGCCGTAAAGAGGGAATGTGTCTGTTAGAGCAAAGCATGGGTTTTGTCTGGCAGGCAGCACTTCGGGCGGTCGCGGTATTAGGGGTCGCAGATCGTCTGGTTGAAGGAAAAAAATCCGTTACGCAACTGGCGGATGAGCTTAATGTCGATGGCGACTATCTTCATCGGATCATGCGCTTATTGTCCTCTCGCGGGGTGTTCAACGAATTATCTGAAGCTGAATACAGTCTTAGCCATTCAGCACAATTCCTCTGTTCTGAGCATGAATTTTCCTTGCGTGCGGCGGTGCTCATGCTGACAGACCCAACATTCTGGCAGCCAGCGGCTAAAATGGATGAAATATTGCAAGGCAAACCTGTTTTTAATGATTTGTTTGGCAAGCCTTTTTACGACTACTGGCAGCATGATGACACGATGACTGACAGCAACATTTTTCATGCGGGTATGGCCTCTATGTCATCCGTAGAGAATGAAGTCATCGCAGATAGCTATTCGTTCCCTCAAAACGCTGTCGTTGCCGATATCGCCGGTGGGCTGGGTAACTTATTGTTGGCCGTTTTACGTCGAAATCCGACCTTAACGGGGATCCTCTTCGATCAAAAAGACGTGCTTGAGCGGAATCGACTGCACCTGTTAAAGGATAATCGTCGATGGAAGACCGTTGAGGGCAGCTTTTTTGAATCCTGTCCTGTAGCGGACATTTACCTACTTAAATATATTTTGATGGACTGGCCTGATGAGAAGGCCATTCAGATCCTTCAATGCTGCAGAAAGGCTATGAAAGAAAACTCCCGGCTATTAATTTTTGAGCCGCTTATTAAAAAAGAAAATAATGAACAGGGACGATTTGAAATTGACCTTCTTCTGTTAACAAGTTTTGATGGAGGGCGGGCACGAACAGAGTCTGAGTATCAGGCCTTGTTTGAACAGACCAATCTGAAATTGAACAAAATAATAGACACCCGTTCGTATCTGTCGATTTTAGAAGTCGTACCTGCCTGAACTGTTTAAATAATATTCACAGAGCATGTGCCCGGCATTCCGTTTTACCGTATTCCTGCTACGCTTGTCTCTTGTACCAGGAGCATGAATATGAAAAACAAAGATGAACAAACCGGATTAGTGGGGCTGGCGATTGGGGCCGCCGTCATTGGGCTGGTTTCAGCGCAGAAACCGATCCATCGCAACAGTATTGTCGATGAGCTGGTCAGGCTGGGCAGGCAAAAAGGCGATGGTGTAGAAGACGAGGTTTTCGTGAAAGCCGCCGAGTTGGTGAGAAAAGGGGTATAGCCTATGGCTGAATGTCGTAATGCGCAGTGCCATTGCGGTGCGGTGGCCTTTACCGTTGCGCTCACGGATGGCCTGAATACCGCGCGGCGCTGCAGCTGTTCTTTTTGTCGCATGCGGGGTGCGGTTGTCGTCTCTGCGCCGCTGTCAGGGATTACCGTGACAAAAGGTGAGGATAAGCTCACGGAGTACCATTTTAACACGGGAACGGCACGGCACTTCTTCTGCTCGGTGTGCGGGATCTACACGTTCCATCAGCGGCGTTCCAATCCAAACGAATACGGCGTGAATGTTGCCTGCTTTGAAAACGTCTCACCGTTCGATTTCTCTGAGGTGAAGGTAATGGACGGGGTAAACCATCCCTCGGATGGAGACAGCGGGGTGTTTGGCTATCTCTCTTTTCGCAAGAAAGGGACAGTTGAGGCGTAATTGCCGCCTGGCCATTCTTTAATCAGCCTGGCTATAGTGGAGGGTGGTTATCTGAAACAGGAGAGACTATGCTCTGTGTTGAAAAAGACGATCCGCGAGAGGCGCCTGAATCAGGTGATAAAAAGCCTCAACCGGTGAAAAAATAACGCGACCTGTGCGTTTATCCGCCACCGGCACTGCTGGTGGCTTTTTATTTTCCAGGAAAACCTGTTAACCGCCATCCAGGTGGGTTAACACAGCGCCGAGATGCCCGACAATATCAGCAAAATCAAAAATTAACGCCATCCACAGCACGGCTAAAAGGGCAAGTACGGCAAGGGATACACGACCAAACAACGCTGTTATCCTTAGTGACGAAAGGGCTATCACCTGAGTTTAACCCGTTTTCTTTCAACTTACCTTCAACCAACCCTTTTCTGAAACTGTCTTTTGTGACGTACTTCAAAAAAAAATTGAGCCCGCATCATAATGCGGGCTCTGGCAATCAGAACTGGTAAACCAGACCTAACGCGACGACATCATCCGTGCCGATGCCGTTGTTTTTGTAGAAGCTGTCATCTTCATCCAGCAGGTTAATTTTGTAATCAACGTAGGTGGACATGTTTTTATTGAAGTAGTAGGTCGCGCCTACGTCAGCGTATTTAACCAGATCCTGATCGCCCTGACCGTTGCCCAGATCCTTACCTTTAGACTGGAGGTATGAAAGGGTCGGACGCAGGCCGAAGTCGAACTGGTACTGCGCGGTCACTTCGAAGTTCTGGGTTTTGTTCGCCACGGCGTCGGTGTTATCACCGTACGGCGTCATATTGCGGGTTTCAGAATACATTGCCGCCAGGTAGATGTTATTGGCGTCATATTTCAGGCCCGCAGTCCATGCATCCGCTTTGTCGCCGCCCGCTGTGGTATGCATCACCTGCTCGTTGGTACGGTCAGAAGAGGTGTAGGCTGCACCCGCAGTAATGCCCATGCCGAAGTCATAGGTAGTAGAGATACCGAAGCCGTCCCCGTTCTCGTGACGCGTGTCGCGACCGTTGTTGGTACCTTCCTGATTGTTGCTGGCGTCTTCATTTTTGCCCTGGTACTGCAGCGCAAAGTTCAGACCCTGCACCAGACCATAGAAATCGGTGTTACGGTAGGTGGCCACGCCGTTGGCACGGCCGGTCATGAAGTTGTCGGCTTTAGTGTAGGAGTCACCGCCGAACTCAGGCAGCATATCGGTCCAGCCTTCAACGTCGTACAGCACGCCATAGTTACGACCGTAATCAAAGGAACCGTAGTCGCCCACCTTCACACCGGCGTAGGCCAGACGCGTCCAGGACTGGTTATCAGACCCTTCGGTGTTATTGGCCTGAATGTTGTATTCCCACTGTGCGTAGCCGGTCATCATGTCGTTGATCTGGGTTTCGCCTTTGAAGCCCAGACGCATATAGGTTTGATCCCCGTCAGCGCCTTTATCATCGGAGAAATAGTGCAGACCATCTACTTTTCCGTACAGATCTAATTTGTTGCCGTCTTTATTATAAATCTCTGCTGCATGAGTTGCGCCAGCCATTAACAGAGCCGGAATCATCAGGGCCAGTACTTTTCTTTGCATTGTGATATTCCTTTGCAGTTGTTTTTATTTAATTACCTGTTGAACTTCCTGAATGAGAAAGTTGTCTCATGCTAAATCACTCCTGTGTAAGAGTAATAAATTATAATTGTTACGAACTAAGTAAAATCTAAACCGAATAAATCAATGGTAATGGTCATCTGTTTGATGAATGTATTAATGCAAAACATAATAAATTAAAATTATTAATCAGGCATTAGTTAAGCTATTCTTGGCGGCGTTATATGCCTTTAAGATTATTTATCCATAATTCGCGTGAATAATGTTTAGGAAACTAAATAGATATTTATTGATTATCTGGATTCGCCCGGTGTGAATACACCGGGTTTTTTTATGGCAAAAAAAAGCCCGGACACGCCGGGCTGAGAAACTAGTCGCTGGTCGATTTTTCGGCTTTACCCGCCAGCTGCGCCAGGAAATCATAACGTTTTTGCAGATCGGCCGCGGCGTCTTTCCAGAGCTGTTCGGCCACTTCCGGCTGCTGCGCGTTAAGGCGACGGAAGCGTTGTTCCTGCATCAACGTCTCGGCCAGGGCATCTGACGGTGGACGTGAATCCAGCGCCAGCGGTAACTTACCCTCGTCCGCACGGCGCGGGTCGAACCGGTACAGCGGCCAGAAGCCGGTCGCGGTCAGCTGACGCATCTGGTCGTGGCTGAGTGCCAGGTCGTAGCCATGCTCTTCGCAAGGGCTGTAGGCAATGATCAGCGACGGGCCAGGATACGCTTCCGCTTCCTGGATGGCTTTTACCGTCTGGTTAAGCTGGGCACCCAGTGAGATTTGCGCGACGTAAACGTGACCGTACATCATCATGCTCACACCGAGATCTTTGCGCGCCTTGCGTTTACCGTGTTCACCGAATTTCGTCACAGCGCCTAACGGTGTGGCTTTCGACGCCTGGCCACCGGTATTGGAATAACACTGTGTATCCAGAACCAGGATATTGACGTTTTCGGTCAGGCTCAACACGTGATCCAGTCCGCCAAAACCGATATCGTAAGCCCAGCCGTCACCACCAATCAGCCAGATCGATTTTTCGACCAGGGCGTCAGCGTCGGTCAGCAGCTGTTCAGCGCCCGCCACGCCCTGAAGCGCGCGACGCAGCTCAGCAACCTGCTCACGCCGTTCTTCAGGCGATGCGTCCGCGTGAAGCGCGTCATTAAGCTCAGCAGGGAGCTGCCCGGCAAACTGTTCCAGCAGGCGCATCACGCGTGCGCGGTGCTGGTCAACGGTCAGGCGGAAGCCCAGGCCGAATTCGGCGTTATCCTCGAACAGCGAGTTTGCCCACGCGGGACCGCGACCGTTGGCGTCAGTAGTGTACGGTGTGGAGGGCAGGTTACCGCCATAGATAGACGAACAGCCAGTAGCGTTGGCAATCAGCATGCGGTCACCGTACAGCTGGGTAAGCAGCTTGATATACGGCGTCTCACCACAGCCGGAACAGGCGCCGGAATACTCAAACAGCGGCGTAATCAGCTGTGACGTACGAATATCAATGCGTTCCAGTTTGCTACGATCGATTTCCGGCAGATTCAGGAAGAAGTCATAATTGACCTTCTCCTCTTCAACGTGCTCCAGACGCGACATCATATTGATGGCTTTAATCTCCGGATCCTGCCTGTCTTTCGCCGGACAGACCTCGACGCAGAGGTTACAGCCGGTGCAGTCTTCCGGCGCGACCTGCAGAACGTATTTCTGTCCGCGCATATCCCGAGATTTCACATCCAGCGAATGCAGGCTGGCTGGTGCAGTTTCCATCTCTTCCGGTGCAACCACCTTGGCACGAATGGCAGAGTGCGGGCAGGCCGCCACGCAGTGGTTGCACTGGGTACACAGTTCTTCTTTCCAGATGGGGATCGCTTCGGCGATGTTACGTTTTTCCCAGCGGGTGGTGCCCATCGGCCAGGTGCCATCCGGCGGCAGCGCAGAGACGGGCAGGGCATCACCCAGCCCGGCCAGCATCGCCGCCGTCACGGTCTTCACGAAATCAGGCGCCGCATCGGACACGACCGGAGGGCGGTTCGGGCTTGCGGCATTGACCGGCTGCAGCGGGACTTCGAACAGCGACTCGCGCGCCAGCGCCAGCGCCTGCCAGTTACGTTCGACCAGCTCCTGGCCCTTGCTACTATAGCTTTTGGCAATCGCACCCTGCAGTTCTACCAGCGCGCTGTCGCCCGGCAGGATATTGGTCAGATGGAAGAAGGCCATCTGCATTACGGTATTAATACGTGCAGCAAGGCCACATTCGCGGGCAATTTTTGCGGCGTTAACCACATAGAAACGGGCTTTTTTCTGGTTCAGCACCGCCTGCACTTCCTGCGGCAGGCGCGCCCAGACTTCGTCCGCGCTGTATGGCGTATTCAGGAGGAAAATACCGCCGGGCTTCAGGCGCTCGGCCATCTGGTATTTATCGATAAACTGCAGCTGGTGACAGCCAACAAAATCAGCCTGAGAAATAAGATACGCAGAGCGGATGGGCTGTTCGCTCACGCGCAGGTGGGAAACGGTCAAACCGCCGGCTTTCTTGGAGTCATAGACGAAGTACCCCTGGGCGTACCACGGCGTGGAGTTGCCGATGATTTTGATGTTGTTTTTGGTTGCGGAGACGCTGCCGTCGCTGCCCAGACCATAGAACAGCGCCTCAAGTTTGGCGGTTGAGGGCAGGGTGTTTTCCGGCAGCGACAGGGACAGATTCGTCACATCATCATAAATGCCGACGGTAAAGCGCGGCTTGGGCTTCGCTTCGCTGAGCTCGTTGAATACCGCCAGCACGCAGTCCGGACCAAACTCCTTGGACGATAACCCATAGCGACCCCCGATCACGCGCGGCAGCGTTTCACGTTCGCCGTGATTAAAGGCCTCGGCCAGGGCAGTCATCACATCCAGATACAGCGGTTCCGCCTGGGCGCCCGGCTCCTTGGTGCGATCGAGCACCGCAACGGTACGCGCGGTCTCCGGCAGCGCAGAGAGCAGATGTTTCGCCGAGAACGGACGATAGAGACGTACTTTAAGCACGCCAACTTTTTCGCCGCGCGTCAGCAGCTCATCAACAACTTCCTCGCAGGTGCCAATGGCCGAGCCCATCAACACAATGACCCGTTCCGCCTGTGGATGGCCGTAGTACTCAAAGGGTTTGTATTCCCGGCCGGTCGCGGCGGCAAAGTCATTCATCGCCTGTTCAACATGGTCGTAAACCGCGTTGTACCACGGGTTCGTGGCCTCGCGGGACTGGAAATAGGTATCGGGGTTCGCCGATGTGCCGCGAATAACCGGGTGTTCAGGGTTAAGGGCCCGGGCGCGATGCGCGTCGATGTCCGTCTGCGGAAGCAGATTCAGGATAGTATCGTCGGCCAGCGGGACGATTTTGTTGATTTCGTGAGAGGTGCGGAAACCGTCAAAGAAGTGAATAAACGGCACGCGGCTTTTGAGCGTGGCAATATGCGAAATTAAGGCAAAGTCCTGAGCTTCCTGAACGCTGCTGGCGCACAGCATCGCGCAGCCGGTCTGGCGTACGGCCATCACGTCAGAGTGATCGCCAAAGATAGAGAGCGCGTGGGTGGCAACGGTACGCGCCGCGACGTGCAGAACGAAGGGGGTCAGTTGCCCGGCGAGTTTGTACAGCGTTGGGATCATTAACAACAATCCCTGAGAAGAGGTAAACGACGTGGAAAGCGCGCCGGTCTGAAGCGCGCCGTGCACCGTGGCAATCGCACCGGCTTCCGACTGCATTTCAACCACTCGCGGGACATCGCCCCAGACGTTTTTTAACCCGTTACCCGCCCAGGCATCCGCCTGCTCAGCCATGGTAGAACTTGGCGTAATTGGGTAGATGGCGATAACTTCACTGGTGCGAAACGCGACTGAGGCAACTGCACCATTACCGTCAATAGTTTGCATAGGACAACACCCTTACATTGCGCAAAAAATAGGGGTCTGTATTACGGCAACAAACCCTGAATATTATCTGTGTATTCTAGCAAATGGGTGATTTTACGATTTTCGCTTTTGTGTCCTTGGTATTCTCGCCATCAATGAGTAGATCAAACTTTTGGCGAAAAAATTGCGAGAAATTGTTTCTGAAGCGCATAAATACGCACTTTCGCTCTCGACGACACGGGATGTGATGCCTATTATGCATAGGTTTCGCTTTATTCATGGGGGAGAGAGCATGCGCTCAGCATTTTGGTTAGGGTGTGCCGCATTATTGTTGTCGGCATGTAGCAGTGAGCCCGTTCAGCAGGCAACGGCAGCCCACGTGGCGCCGGGAATGAAAGCGGCGATGTCCAGTTCAGGTCAGGCCAACTGCGCAATGATTGGCGGTTCGCTGTCTGTCGCCCGTCAGCTGGATGGTTCTGCTATTGGGATGTGCGCCTTGCCAAATGGCAAACGCTGTAGCGAACAGTCGCTTGCCGTTGGAAGCTGCGGTAACTACTGATTATTCTGCACGCTTAAACATCAGCGTTTTATCGGCCGTGGCCAGCGTTAACTGGTCTTCAGTCAGGTCGACCTGCGCCCCTTTGCGCAGCATGTCGCCGATGGCCTGATCCAGCTCATTCAGCTGCGGTTCAGTACATAGCTTGCGCGTCATGGCCAGCGTTTTAACCTTAAGCTCGCCTTCGGACAATTTCCCCTGTCCGTTGAAGCGGTTACACATCTGGCCAGAAACGCTGATGTTATTAACCAGGCTGATATCTGGCAGCGCGCTAAAACCGATCTCAGGTTGCGTTGTCGCACTCTTCACTGCCTTACCGTTTACATTTTCCAGCACAAAGCGGTGGTTCTGAAGTTGCTCCGGCTGAACGGAGGCTTTACCCGGATTAACGCACCCGGTAAGGACAAGACTAATAACACCTAACGCAATGAGCTTTTTCATTTTTCTTCTCAAACTATAAATACTGTGAATCTTTTTCCAGTGTAACGATACCCTGCCGTGCGTTAATGGGGTTTATCTGAAAGTGCGGGGGGAGGTACCAGGCAACGCAGCGGTTGCCCGGAATGACGTTAATGCGATTTAAACCCTGCCGCCGTCATCAGCATACGGAAGAGCATACTGACAGCAGCCAGCGCCAGTACGCTGCCGCCCCAGATAATGGCCAGCCACAGCAATCTTTTCCAGACCGGTTGTTGCATCAGTGATAACCCTCCCCATGCTGAACTTTGCCGCGAAATACGTAGTAGCTCCAGAAGGTGTAGACCAGAATAACGGGAATGATCAACAGCGCGCCGACCAGCATAAAGCCCTGGCTTTGCGTCGGTGCGGCCGCCTGCCACAGGGTGATCGACGGTGGAATAATATGCGGCCAGATGCTGATCCCAAGCCCGCTAAAGCCGAGGAAGATCAGCCCCAGCGTCAGAATAAACGGACGGCTATGGCTGTCGGGATTATTCAGGCAGCGCCACTGGTACAGGCTAAAAATCACCACCAGCGCCGGGACGGGCAGCAGATAAAACAGATTCGGCAGCGTAAACCAGCGCGCAGCGATGGCCGGTTGCGCCAGCGGCGTCCAGAGGCTGATCGCCGCAATAAACGCCAGCAGCACGATTAACAGCGTTTTCGACACCTCACGCATCCGCTGCTGCAATGCGTTTTCGCTTTTCATCACCAGCCAGGTCGAGCCTAACAGCGCATAAGCCACCACCAGCCCCGCGCCGCAAAACAGGTTAAACGCGGTAAACCAGTCAAAGGGGCCGCCGGTATAGGCCCGACCGGTGACGGCAAAGCCGTTAATGACGGCGCCTGCCGTTACGCCCTGGGTAAACGTCGCCAGAATTGAACCGCCTATAAACGCCTTATCCCAGAAGGGACGGTGAGCCGGGGTGGCTTTAAAGCGAAACTCAAATGCCACCCCGCGGAAAATAAGTCCGATCAGCATTAACGTCAGCGGAATGGTCAGGGCATCAACGATGACCGCATAGGCCAGCGGAAACGCGCCGAACAGGGCGGCTCCGCCGAGCACCAGCCAGGTCTCATTTCCGTCCCAGACCGGCGCGACGCTGTTGACCATCACGTCGCGAGCGTCGGCGTTTTGCGTTGCCGGGAACAGAATGCCGATCCCCAGATCAAAACCGTCCATGACGATATACATCAGCGTGGCAAAGACGATGATGACAAACCAGATAATGGAAAGATCGATACCCATTATGGTTGCTCCTTGTGTTCAGTTGTGACGGCAGAAAGCGGGCGCGCCGGACGTCCGTCGGACTCGGTGGCGAAAGATTCATGCGGCTGCGGGCCTTTTCGGATGAGGCGCACCATATAGCTGTAACCCACGCCGAATACCGAGGTATAGACAACGAAGAAGGCCAGCAGGCTCACGCTCATGTGCAGATCGCCATGGGCAGATACCGCATCCTTCGTTCGCTGGAGTCCGTAGACCACCCACGGCTGGCGGCCCACTTCGGTGGTGATCCACCCGGCCAGAATAGCAATCAGCCCGGATGGTCCCATCAACAGCGCAAACCACAGGAAAGGTCGGGAAGAATAAACGCGCTTTTTATAGCGCAGCCAGAGAGCCGTCACCCCAAGCAGCAGCATCAGCATGCCCAGACCCGCCATAATGCGGAACGACCAGAAGACGATGGTGGAGTTCGGGCGGTCTTCCTTTGGAAACTCTTTGAGCGCCGGTACCTGTTTATCCAGGCTGTGCGTCAGAATAAGGCTGCCGAGCGCGGGGATCTCCAGCCCAAAGCGGGTACGCTCCTGTTCCATATCCGGCCAGCCAAACAGCAGCAGCGGGGTTGGCTCACCCGGCGGGTTTTCCCAGTGGCCTTCAATGGCGGCAATCTTGGCGGGCTGGTGCTTTAAGGTGTTCAACCCGTGCATATCGCCAACCATGGCCTGGATGGGGGCGACAATCAGCGTCATCCACAGCGCCATCGAAAACATCGCGCGGATGGCAGGGGTATTATTGCCGCGCAGCAGATGCCATGCCGCCGATGCGCCCACAAACAGGGCGCTGCTCAGGAACGCGGCTATCGACATGTGCAGCAGGCGGTAAGGGAAGGAGGGGTTAAACACCACCGCGAACCAGTCTACCGGTACCACCTGACCGTTGACGATCTCATAGCCCTGCGGGGTCTGCATCCAGCTGTTCGAGGAGAGGATCCAGAAGGTGGAGATGATGGTCCCCAGCGCTACCATGCAGGTAGCGAAGAAGTGCAGTCCCGGCCCGACTTTGTTCCAGCCGAACAGCATTACGCCGAGGAATCCGGCTTCGAGGAAGAAGGCGGTAAGCACTTCATAAGTCAGCAGCGGGCCGGTAATACTGCCCGCAAACTGCGAAAAGCCGCTCCAGTTGGTGCCAAACTGGTAGGCCATCACCAGCCCGGAGACCACGCCCATGCCAAAGTTGACGGCAAAAATCTTCGACCAGAAATGGTACAGGGAGCGCCAGACCGGATTTTTTGTTTTTAGCCACAGCCCTTCGAGCACGGCAAGGTAGCTTGCGAGACCAATGGTGATGGCCGGGAAAATAATGTGAAAGGATACGGTAAAGGCAAACTGTATCCGTGCAAGGTGAAAAGCATCTAAACCAAACATGCACAGCCTCAATGTCAAACGGTGTGCTGTTATGGTATAGGGGCAACGTTCGGACTATCAGACGCAGAAAAGGGTTTTTTAACCATAACAGTTGGCGTAAATTTCACGCTTTGGCCATCTGATATACCTTGAGGCTTTGGAATAAAAACATTCTTTTTATGAATTTTCCGCATTAAACCGCTTGCTTTGTCGTCAGCGCCGTGCGTTAATGGTCTTCTGGTTTTGAGTCCAAATAAATATCTGACGTAGTTTTATAAAGCAGTTCTCATCACGTTGTGCCTCTCCGCAGCCTCTCTTGGGTCTTTATCTACATTCCGATTCGTTTTGTTTAAAACCATTATGCCCAATCGGCCCATTAGTAATTTACGTTTTAACGTTTCAGGAGAATCCTATGACTTCTTATATCCATTTTCGCTGCCCATGCTGCCATGGTTCGCAGTACCGTACCTCAGCCTTTGATGTGTCTGAGAAAAACCCGTTTGGCGCGAAATGCATTTTTTGCAAATCGCCGATGATCACGCTCGACCACCTGGCCGCCGCGCATTCCGCTCAGAGCCACGTGACCGAATACCGTAAGTAATTCATCTTCCAGACTATAACAGTTAGCTAAATCTTCTCTTTTTCTCCTGCTGATATACACTGTCGGTCATAAGGAGAATCTGATGAAAAAATACCAGCGTCTGGCGCAACAAATTATCTCGCAGATTGAGCTTGGCGTATGGCTGCCGGGTGATAAGCTGCCTTCCCTGCGAGAGCAGGTGGCAAGCAGCGGCATGAGTTTTATGACCGTTGGCCACGCGTATCAGATGCTGGAAAGTCAGGGGCGCATTGTCGCCAGACCGCAGTCGGGCTATTACGTTGCCTCCCGCCCGACCGCACAACAGCCTGCGCCACCCGCTCAGGTGATGCGTGACGAAGCGGTGGATATCAATACCTACATCTTCGACGTCTTACAGGCCAGCCGCGACCCGTCCGTTGTTCCTTTTGCCTCCGCGTTTCCCGATCCCCGTCTTTTCCCGCTTCAGCAGCTCAACCGCTCGCTGGCGAACGTCAGTAAAACCGCGACGGCGATGAGCGTGATTGAGAACCTGCCGCCGGGTAACGTCGATCTTCGCCACGCCATTGCCCGTCGCTACGCGCAGCAGGGGATGAACATCTCCCCGGAAGAGATCGTGATCACCGCAGGCGCGCTCGAGGCGCTGAATCTTAGCCTGCAGGCGGTGACCGAGCCGGGTGACTGGGTGATTGTCGAAAACCCCTGTTTCTACGGCGCGCTGCAGGCGCTGGAACGCCTGAAGCTTAAAGCGTTGTCGATTGCGACAGACGTCCGCGAGGGGATCGATCTCAACGCCCTTGAACAGGCGCTGAATGAGTACCCGGTTAAAGCCTGCTGGATCATGACCAACAGCCAGAACCCGCTCGGCTTCACGCTGAGCGCGGAGAAAAAAGCGCAGCTTGTCGCGCTGTTAACACAGCACAACGTCCCGCTGATTGAAGATGACGTCTACAGCGAACTCTATTTTGGCCGCGATAAGCCGCTCCCGGCGAAAGCATGGGATCGTCAGGACATGACGCTGCACTGCTCGTCCTTTTCAAAATGTCTGGTGGCCGGTTTTCGCATCGGCTGGGTGGCGGCAGGTAAACACGCGCGTCGCATTCAGCAACTGCAGCTGATGAGCACGCTCTCAACCAGTTCTCCCATGCAGCTGGCGCTGGTGGATTACCTGGCGACCAAACGCTACGACGCTCACCTGCGCCGCCTGCGGCGTACGCTGGCCGAGCGAAAGCAGCAGGCCTGGCAGTCACTTTTGCGCCATATGCCTGCCGGCGTCAAAATCCACCATAACGACAGCGGCTACTTTTTATGGCTGGAGCTTCCGGCGCAGCTGGATGCGGGGCTGCTGAGTGAAAAGGCCTTAACGCACCACATCAGCATTGCCCCCGGAAAGATGTTTTCCACCTCTGACGCGTGGACGCCCTTCTTTCGTTTTAATACCTCCTGGGCCTGGGGAGAGCGGGAAGAGCAGGCGGTCATTCAGTTAGGAAAATTAATTAGCACGATGCTGGAATAATCCCTTCTCCGTTATTTAAATAATCAATTCTTATCCTGATGACGGCACTGCGAATATTTCGCGGTGACCTGTCATAGGAAATCTGCATACCGTCTCTCGCGCCTAACTCCTTGTCTATAATCCAGTTAACGGGGAATGCGCCCTCGGTCACACCTTGATGAAATTTCCTGAAGCCGTACGGTGCGGCGCATTTGCGCGGTCTACGTTTAATAAGGGAGATATTTTTACGGCACGGCTGCCGCTAAATTTCATTGCGACAGGAGTAACTCTTATGAGCAAAAATTTTGCCCGCAGCAGCCTGTGTGCGCTCGGCATGACTATCATGACAGCGCAAGCCGCAGAACCCCCCAAGGCCATTGGCGATGGGGAAGGTCGACTGGATATTATCGCCTGGCCGGGATACATCGAGCGGGGACAGACGGATAAAAACTACGACTGGGTCACCCAGTTTGAAAAAGAGACCGGGTGTGCGGTCAACGTCAAAACGGCGGCCACGTCGGATGAAATGGTCAGCCTGATGGCGAAAGGGGGATACGATCTGGTGACCGCTTCAGGTGATGCCTCCCTGCGGCTGATCATGGGCAAACGCGTCCAGCCGATTAACCCCGATCTTATCCCCAACTGGAAAACCCTCGACGAACGGATTGTGAAAGGGGAATGGTTTAACGTCGGAGGCAAGGTCTACGGTACGCCGTACCAGTGGGGGCCAAACCTGCTGATGTACAACACCAAAACCTTCCCGACGCCGCCGGACAGCTGGAGCGTGGTCTTTACTAAACAGGATCTGCCGGACGGTAAAACCAATCAGGGACGCGTACAGGCGTATGACGGCCCGATTTATATCGCCGATGCGGCGCTGTTCGTCAAAGCCACGCAGCCGCAGCTGGGTATTAAAGACCCGTACCAGCTCACCGAAGCACAGTATGCCGCCGTGCTTAAGGTGCTTCGCGACCAGCATGCCCTGATCCACCGCTACTGGCACGACACCACCGTTCAGATGAGCGACTTCAAAAACGAAGGCGTCGTGGCCTCCAGCGCCTGGCCGTATCAGGCGAATGCTCTGAAGGCCGAGAACCAGCCCATTGCTACCGTCTTCCCGAAAGAGGGGGTAACCGGCTGGGCGGACACCACCATGCTCCACGCGCAGGCTAAACACCCGATGTGTGCCTACAAATGGATGAACTGGTCGCTGACGCCGAAAGTGCAGGGCGATCTGGCAGCGTGGTTTGGTTCCCTGCCCGTGGTTCCGGAAGGGTGTAAAGCCAGCACGCTGCTGGGCGATAAAGGCTGCGAAACAAACGGTTATAACGAGTTCGACAAAATCATGTTCTGGAAAACCCCCATCGCAGAAGGCGGCAAATTTGTCCCTTACAGCCGCTGGACGCAGGATTACATCGCCATCATGGGCGGTCGTTAATTGCCCGGGAGCAGAACATGACGTACGCGGTAGAGTTTAACAATGTTTCCCGCCTGTACGGCGACGTCCGGGCGGTGGATGGGGTCACCATTGCGGTTCGTGACGGAGAGTTTTTCTCCATGCTGGGGCCTTCGGGCTCCGGCAAAACCACCTGCCTGCGTCTGATCGCCGGTTTCGAACAGCTGTCAGGCGGCACGATCTCTATCTTCGGCAAAGAGGCGAGCGAGCTGCCCCCCTGGGAGCGGGATGTGAACACCGTGTTTCAGGACTACGCGCTGTTCCCGCATATGTCGATCCTCGACAATGTCGCCTACGGGCTAATGGTCAAAGGCATCGACAAGAAAAAACGCCATGCCCAGGCCCGTGATGCCCTGGAAAAAGTGGGCCTGAGCTTTGCCGTTGCCCGCAAACCTTCGCAACTTTCCGGCGGCCAGCGTCAGCGTGTCGCCATTGCCCGCGCGCTGGTGAATGAACCGCGCGTCCTGCTGCTGGACGAGCCTTTAGGGGCGCTCGATCTCAAGCTGCGGGAACAGATGCAGTTCGAGCTGAAGAAGCTTCAGCAGGAACTCGGTATCACCTTTATTTTTGTCACCCACGATCAGGGCGAGGCCCTTTCCATGTCAGATCGGGTGGCGGTGTTCAATAACGGGCGCATCGAGCAGGTAGATACCCCGCGCGATCTCTACATGCGTCCGCGCACGCCGTTTGTTGCCGGTTTTGTCGGCACCTCTAACGTCTTCGATGCGGGCCTTGCGCAGAAAATCTGCGGCATGGAAGGCAGCTATTCCCTGCGCCCGGAACATATTCGCCTTAATGAGGGCGGAGACGTTCAGGTTCAGGGCGTCGTGCAGGCCGTTCAGTATCAGGGGGCGGCCACGCGTCTGGAGCTAAAGCTCACCGATGGTGCCAAGCTGCTGGTGAGCCAGGCTAATCTCAGTGAAACCTCGTCGCTGAGCGGCATTGCGCCGGGGCAGGCGGTCATGGCGTCATGGTCACGCGAGGCGATGATTCGCCTGCACGAGGAGAGGTGAAATGGATATGAGTGTCGCGCATCCTCCCGCCTCGCGCGGCCGCTTAAGCCGCATGACCGCACTGTTCTGGCGCAAGCCGTCGCTCGGCCTGTTCCTGCTTCTGCTCGCGCCGCTGATGTGGTTTGGCATCGTCTATTTAGGATCGCTGCTGACGCTGCTGTGGCAGGGGTTTTACACCTTTGACGATTTCACCATGGCCGTCACGCCGGACCTGACCCTGGCGAACATTCTGGCGCTCTTCAACCCGGCAAACTACGACATCATCCTGCGCACGTTAACGATGGCGATTGCGGTGACCATTGCCAGCGCCATCTTGGCATTCCCGATGGCGTGGTACATGGCGCGATACACCCGCGGCAAGTGGAAAGCGTTTTTCTATATCGCCGTGATGCTGCCAATGTGGGCGAGCTACATCGTCAAAGCCTACGCCTGGACGCTGCTGCTGGCGAAGGACGGGGTGGCGCAGTGGTTTCTTAGTCATATGGGGCTGGAGCCGATCCTGACCTCACTCCTTACGCTCCCGTCAATTGGCGGTAACACCTTGTCCACCTCCGGGCTGGGACGGTTTCTGGTGTTCGTCTATATCTGGCTGCCGTTTATGATCCTGCCGGTCCAGGCGGCGCTGGAACGCCTGCCGGCCTCGCTGCTGCAGGCCTCAGCCGACCTTGGCGCGCGTCCTCGCCAGACTTTTCGCTATGTCGTTCTGCCGCTGGCCATTCCGGGCATTGCGGCGGGCTCAATCTTCACCTTTTCTCTGACGCTGGGAGATTTCATCGTTCCGCAGCTGGTGGGGCCGCCGGGCTACTTCATCGGTAACATGGTCTACTCGCAGCAGGGTGCCATTGGCAACATGCCCATGGCCGCCGCGTTCACGCTGGTGCCCATCGTGCTGATTTCTCTTTATCTGGCGTTCGTGAAACGTCTGGGAGCATTCGATGCACTCTGAACGCGCACCGCTGTTCCTGAAAGTGGCAGCGTGGGGAGGCGTCATCTTCCTGCACTTCCCGCTGCTGATTATCGCGACCTACGCCTTCAACACCGAAGACGCTGCCTTCAGCTTTCCGCCGCAGGGGCTGACGCTGAAGTGGTTTAGCGTGGCGGCGGGGCGCGGCGATATTATTGAATCCGTGACGTTGTCACTTCAAATTGCGGCGCTATCTACCGCAATTGCCCTTGTGCTTGGCACGCTTGCTGCAGCGGCGCTGTGGCGAAGCGAGTTTTTTGGCAAGAATGCGATTTCGCTGTTGCTGCTGTTGCCGATTGCATTACCGGGGATCATCACCGGCCTGGCGCTGCTGACGGCCTTCAAAACGATCAACCTTGAGCCGGGTTTTTTCACCATCGTGGTCGGACACGCCACCTTCTGCGTGGTAGTGGTGTTTAACAACGTGATTGCCCGGTTCAGACGCACCTCCTGGAGCCTGGTGGAAGCGTCGATGGATCTCGGGGCCGACGGATGGCAAACCTTCCGCTATGTGGTGCTGCCCAATCTGGGTTCCGCGCTGCTGGCCGGGGGAATGCTGGCGTTTGCCCTGTCGTTTGACGAGATCATCGTCACGACATTTACCGCGGGACACGAGCGCACGTTACCGCTGTGGTTGCTCAATCAGCTCGGGCGTCCACGCGACGTGCCGGTCACCAACGTCGTTGCTCTGCTGGTGATGCTGGTGACAACTCTCCCCATTCTGGGAGCCTGGTGGCTCACCCGCGACGGCGAGAACATCGCTGGTGGCGGGAAATAACTTCGATTTAAACAGGACAACGCTATGCAAAACCAACTGCTGATTAATGGTGAACTGATTACTGGCGAAGGGGAAAAGCAGCCGGTTTACAATCCCGCCACCGGAGAGGTGCTGCTGGACATCGCTGAAGCCTCTGCCGCGCAGGTCGATGCTGCCGTTCGGGCTGCCGATCGTGCCTTTATCGAGTGGGGGCAAACCACCCCGAAAGCCCGTGCAGAGTGCTTACTGAAACTGGCCGACGCCATCGAAGAACATGCCGACACTTTCGCGAAGCTGGAATCCCTTAACTGCGGCAAGCCGCTGCACTGCGCTCTGGGTGATGAAATTCCGGCGGTGGTGGACGTTTTCCGCTTCTTTGCCGGGGCGGCCCGCTGCCTGAACGGCCTGGCTGCGGGGGAATACCTCGAAGGACACACCTCTATGATTCGCCGTGACCCGGTGGGCGTGGTTGCCTCTATTGCACCATGGAACTATCCGCTGATGATGGCGGCGTGGAAGCTCGCGCCCGCGCTGGCGGCAGGAAACTGCGTGGTGATTAAGCCCTCAGAGATCACCCCGCTGACCGCTCTGAAGCTGGGAGAACTGGCAAAAGATATCTTCCCGGCAGGCGTTCTGAACGTGCTGTTTGGGCGGGGGAAAACGGTCGGCGATCCGCTGACCGGGCATGAAAAAGTCCGCATGGTTTCGCTGACCGGTTCGATTGCGACCGGGGAACATATCATCGGCCATACGGCGTCCTCCATTAAACGCACCCACATGGAGCTGGGCGGTAAAGCGCCGGTTATTGTCTTTGATGATGCCGACCTGGATGCGGTTGTCGAAGGGGTGCGGACGTTTGGTTTCTACAATGCAGGACAGGACTGTACGGCGGCCTGTCGTATTTATGCCCAGAAAGGCATTTATGCCGCGCTGGTGGAAAAGCTGGGCGCAGCGGTCGCCAGCCTTAAAATGGGGGCACCGGAGGATGCCTCTACCGAACTGGGACCGCTCAGCTCGGCCGCCCATCTTTCTCGCGTCTGTCAGGCCGTCGATGACGCGAAAGCGCTCGGCCATATCCGCGTTGTCACCGGTGGCAGCAAAAAAGAGGGGGCAGGCTACTACTTCCAGCCAACCCTGCTGGCGGGGGCAAAACAGGACGATGCCATCGTTCAGCGCGAGGTGTTTGGCCCGGTGGTGAGCGTCACCGAGTTTGACGATGAGGCGCAGGTGCTGGCCTGGGCGAACGATTCGCAATACGGCCTGGCGTCATCGGTCTGGACCAAAGACGTGGGGCGCGCCCATCGCCTGAGCGCGCGCCTGCAGTACGGCTGCACCTGGGTGAATACCCATTTTATGCTGGTGAGCGAAATGCCGCACGGCGGCATGAAATTATCGGGCTACGGGAAGGATATGTCGGTCTACGGGCTTGAGGATTATACGGTCGTGCGGCATGTGATGATCAAACACTAATCCGCTCAGCCTGGTCGCATTTGCGGCCAGGCGCTCTCCTTGCCCGCCACCCGTGTTACGTAAGATACTCAATTGTTATTAGCCATAGTTTTTAAGTGGTTATTCTGTAACGAAAAAACTTGATCTGTGTCAACATATGACGCATATTGCGTGCGGTTATTTTTTCGGCTCTGGTATACAGAATGACGTTGTATCAAAAGATGTTGGTTTTTTACGCAATCATGGCTTCCATCTGCGCATTAATCACCTGGTTCCTCTCTAAAGACCGCAAACGTATCCGCCTGCTCAGCGCTTTCCTGGTGGGGTCAACCTGGCCAATGAGCTTTCCCGTTGCGCTGCTGGTCTCGCTTTTCTGAAGCACGCTTCCAGTTTTAAAAATGAACATAGCATTCCTGATGTGGTGACTGTATAAATACACAGTGCATCATAAAAGGAGTGCTTATGAACAGTTTTTACTCGCAGCAGGCCGGTTGCACCGTGCGCTGGCACGACTTGCCCGGTACCGGCGATCCCGTGGTGTTCATTCACGGGCTGGGCTGCGCCTCTTCCTATGAATATCCCCGCGTCGTTCGTGACCCGCTGTTTGGCTCGCGCAGAGCGATTCTCATCGACTTGCCCGGCAGCGGCTATAGCGATAAGCCTCTGCACTACAGCTATAAAACCACTGACCAGGCCCGCGTTGTCGCGGAACTGATTGACCATCTTGAGCTGGATGCCTTCTGGTTATACGGCCACAGCATGGGCGGCAGTATTGCTATCGAAACGGCAGGGCTGGTGGCAACGCGCGTGAAGGGACTGATGGTGTCAGAGCCCAATTTTCACGCGGGTGGGGGCATGTTCAGCCGGTCTATAGCGGCGCAATCCGAGCAACAGTTTCTGGAGCAAGGTTATGACGCCATGCTCAGCGCAGAAAAAACAGCGTGGGCAGGGTGCCTGCAGAGCAATGCCGCTTATGCCGTCTGGCGCGGTGCATCCAGTCTGGTGGCGGGCGTTGAACCGGAATGGGAAGCGCAGTTCCTGTCACTCCCTTGCCCGGTGACGCTGATTTTCGGCGAGCTCTCTCTGCCGGATGACGATGTAGATAATCTGCTGCAAAAGGGTGTTGAGGTAAAAATCATCCCTGCGGCGGGGCATTCAATGTCGTGGGAAAACCCGTCTGCGCTGGCACAGACGTTAGCTGAGTGTATGGCGGTGTGATCGTTGTGCAATGTGTTATCGTTGCGAAATGTAGGCCGGGTAAGCGCAGCGCCACCCGGCAAGAAGGGCGGCTACTTTATTAATGCCCGCAGTGCCTGACGTGCGTCAGGCTGAACATCATGCGGATGCTGGTAATCAATGTTCTCTATCGCGCGGCTATAGAGGGCGACCAGCCAGTCGTAAACGTACGCGGTGGCCGCATGCACAGGCTGTTCCCCCAGACGCGTCAGGCGGGGCTCGGCGCTGCTGACCACCGGCGTAACGAAGATGGCCTGGCCTTTGCGGATGCGGCTTGCCGGACGTACCGCCACGGGCGTCTGGTCGTAACCCAGCCAGCCAATGAAATTGCCCATCACGGCATGCAGTTGCGCAGCGCTACTTTTATCCGCTTCGACGATACGCTGAAGCTGTTGAGGCAGATCAAGCCGGTAGCTGGTGGTCACCAGCACATCCGCGATTTGCTGTAACACCGCAGGTTCCAGCCCCAGACGGGCGGCCGCGGCCTCATTGCGGCTCCACTGACGCAGATGATTTATCCAGACTCTGTGCGCCAGTCGCGCTTTGTCTTTTGTCTGGAACAGGCCGTTGCTTTCCTGTGCATTCTCGGCAAACAGGTCAATGGTGTCCGTAAACAACCCGTTCACCTGCTCCTCGCGAGGCTGCTGAACGGCGAGCAGCGTTTCAAAGGCTTTCAGCGGCGGCAGCAGGCCTTCAAGCAGTTCGCCGTGGCGGGCGGCGCTGCTTTGCAGCGTGCGCACCATGTTTTCGGCCTGAGCACGTCTTGTCCCTGGCTCCTCAACCAGCGGCGTCAGATAGCTTTGCATCAGCGATGAGAGCTCCTGTCGCAGCAGGCCTTTCAGCGTGCTGAGACGCTTCTGTCGCTGCGCGGGCAGCGTGGCCTGAGACAGCCACTCGATGACGCGCTGCATGCTGTGGCTGTCCAGGGCCTGCAGCGTGCCCCAGCGTAAGCCCGGCTTACCGAGCAAATGCTGTACGGCTTCGTCGAGGTTCTGCCGGGTGGTAAAGCGGGCGTCATGCGGGGTGATCGCCCACACCAGACCTGGAAGGGCAGACTCTTCAGCAGGCTGCGTCTCCTTCACCCAGTTCATCAACACTTTTGCTTTTTTGGCCGTCTGTTCGTGCTGCGCCGTCGCGTTACAAATCACCAGCACATCAGGTTGAAGCTGTTGACGGTAATGCTCGAGCAGCCACTGGGATTTCGCCTGGCGTAGCGGGTCGGCACGGTTATCTTCAAAAACCGGAATATCAATAATATCGACGTTGTCCAGCGCGCCGTTCTCAACCGGCAACACCAGCTCGCGGGTCAGGAAGGCCAGCACATCGACGGGGATACTGATGGCGTTAAGCATTTCACCGCAATTCAGCGGATGAAGCAGCGTCTCCTGCGCGTCCTGAAGGTCTAACGTGCCGTCGTGCGTCAGGAATCCTTCACCCGGCAGCCCAAAGCTGTCCACCAGCAGGCTAAGCGGGGCAGCAAGATCGCTGACATGGCTGGTCTGGTGCAGCACGTGGGCCAGTTTTAACCACTGCTGGGTCAACTCCTGCTGCTCGCCCCACAGCAGGGACCAGACGCTGGCCCGCGTGCTGAGATCGAGCGATGGCACCAGCTGGGCAAACTCATACCAGAGGGCATCATCAATTTGCTGTTTCGCTGCGGGTACGGTGCTTTGCCAGAAGCGGGCAATCGCTCCCACCTCCTGAGCAGTGATACCGGGCACGCCCTGCGGCTGGCGCAGCCCGCGCCATTTCTCCAGACGTGTCTCAATGACCGCCTTATCCACCGCGCGCATCTGCGGGTGCAGGGTCGTGCGGGCAATAAACAGCTGTACCAGCTCTGCCTCGGTGACCAGACGCAGACGCAGCGGAAACGCCTCATCAGCCACCTCCGGGGTTTCCCTGGTGAAGCGGACGGCCATGTTGGTCAGGGCATGTCCCGGATTGATATGCGAAAAATAGTCAAAGGTGCGCTGGCCTGGCGTTACGTTAAGGCGTCCATTGCCGCTGCCGCACAGAGACAGCAGCAGGTGCGCTTTCGCGCTCTGCGAATGACCGTAAAGCCCAATGCTGCTCTGGCGAGTCATGGCGCGTTCAATGGCCTGCTCCCGCGCCTGCACCGCGTTGATGCGAGCAAGCAGGGCGTCAGCATCGTTATCCAGCACTGGGGCGTTCAGGCGCGTCTCATTAATCCACCCGATTAAGGCCTGAGTGGTGGTCGTGGTCGCTGTCATTTCAGGTATACGCTCCCGCTGTCGATCCAGTAGTGGCTGCCGCTGTGTCGGCGGTCGGCCAAAGTATTCAGTTTGAAGGTTAACGCGTCAGGCGCAACCGGCGTGCCGTCCTGCAGCCAGGCATCGCTCAGCTCGAAGGCCTCCGGGCCTTCCTGTTTGCTGCCGCCGCAGAGTTTCAGCCGCACGTTCAGCACGCCGTCACCGGCAATGGCTTTGGCCAGTTCAGCCGAGTTAATGCTGAGCGTGTAGAGCGGCGTGGCAGGCCAGCGCGCGTTTGCCAGCTGGCGGAAGCCGAGAGTGACGTTACCGCGCAGCGGGAAGTGCAGACGCGCGTCAAGCTTCGCGCCGGGCTTATCGAGATCGATATCCTGATACCAGACGTTTTCCTCGCGCAGGGTATTGACGGTGTTATCCAGCACGCCGAGATAGCGCACGGTGGAATACGCGCCAATGTCCGCGGCTTTAAAGTTGAAGCGCGGCAGACGCAGATCGAGCGCCAGGCTGCAGAGCATGGCGCCCACCGCGGCTGTCGATTTAGGGTTGCCAATGCGCCCCTGCTGGCTGAACGGATACCACTCGTGCACCTGGTATTTATCCAGCCAGACGATGCGATTGACCGGCACCGGCTGCAGATGACGAATGAGCGCCTGAACCCCAGGCAGGCAGCCGGGGCGTCCGGTGATCAGCAGAATATCGCAGCTGTAATGGGAAATCGCCTCACACACCGCGTGGAGCGGGGAGGCCAGCGTAAACTGCCCGGCCAGCATCGCATCCTGCATTTCGCGGAAGTTCACATGCAGCGGCACCGCGAACAGATCGAAAGCGTCTGAACCCGCAGGCAGGGCATGATCGATCGCCTGCTGCAGATAGTTCATCACGTTGCGGGTCGGCTTCTGCGGCAGCAGATCGCCAAAGGTGGCATGCAGACCGGCCAGCGGATCGTCAACGTCGCTGGATTCCCATCCGGCAAGAATGGCATGGCCAATTGGCATAAAGAGCTGCAGCGCCGTTTGCTGGCGCAGCACGGCCTGGGTATCAATGCGCCCGGAGTCACCGAACAGCGAGGCCATCAGCAGCGAGGCATCCGCGATACCGGATTTCTGCAGCTGCGTTTGCAGAGCGGGCAACACGTAGCGCTGAATCACGTCCAGAAGCGTATCGTCACCCGCGACCTTAAAGCCTTCACGGAACAGCAGCTGCGGGGTGATTTTGACGTTATTGCCGGAACCGTCGTCCAGCTGGTAATGGGTGATCGCCATATCCGTTGTCCCGCCGCCAATGTCGATGGACGCGACGCGCAGCGCGCGTCCCGGCTGGCTACCCGGCTCAGGCTCACGGTCCGGGCGGGCCAGGGAGGCGAAGAAGGCTTCGGTCTGACCGCCAAAGCGGGAGATGGCTTCGTTATACAGCCAGACCAGCTGACCGCAGCTGGCTTCATCCCACTCCATCTGGATTTCAGGTACCGGCACCACGCTTTTTTCCTGCTGTTTGCGGGTGACAAAATCCTCATCCTGCGGGTGCCAGCCCATCGCTTTCCAGACAATGGCGATGGCTTCAAACATGCGGCGACGGAAAATCTCGCGCTCCTGCTTTGGCATGGCCGAGGGCAGAGTCAGGATCAGGGTGCGCAGCTGGCGCGGCGACGCCGGGAAGCCCAGACGCAGGCGCGTGGCGACGCTGTTGATCTGTCCCAGCGCCTGCGCCAGCAGCTCGCACAGCATGTGCGTCATCAGGGTGCTGCGGCTGTACTGCGGCGAGAAGACCGGCAGGCGCTCGTCCTGCGGCAGCGTGAAGAGCGGCTCGCCGTCATCGTTCATCAGGTTCATCAGCGGGAATGCGGTGGCAAGCGGTTCACGCTGGGTTTTGCTGTTCATCTGGCTAAAGCGCCAGTCCTGCACGACCGGCGTTTCATCCCACAGGTAGCGACGCGGGCTGGAGATACCGCTGTTGCCTTCGGTTCCCAGACGCTGCATCGCCAGCTTGCGGGCTTCATCACCGACGCGCACAATCGACGGCCAGACAAAGGCGTCTTCGCGACCGCTTTCAACCGAGAAGTGCTGCTTGCCAAAACGCGCTTCCGAAAACTCGAGACGGCTGGTGAACAGCGGCTCGTTCAGGAACTGCGGCTCGCTGAGCGAGCGAACCTGCAGCTCGGCGGTCTGGCGCAGCCCATCGTTCGCATCGCCGTGGTCTTCAATAATGACGCCGCAGGTGTGGGTATTACCCACGTCGAGGATCAGGTCAACCGGAATGGCTGGCGTGCTGAGCGTATGGGTAACAAATTTCACTTCCGGCAAGGTGAGCTGTTCACCGAGCATGGTCAGCACGTTGAGCCAGTGGGCCTGATACTCAAATCCGCGCATCGCCTGCTGGAGATCGCGTTCTGAGCGGTTTTCAACGCCGTCGGCATACTGGGTAAAGGCCTCGCGCAGCCAGCCGTCAATCCAGGTCTGATCGAGGAAACTTTCTACCTCGTTATCGCGCCAGGCCAGCGCGAAACGGGTCCCGTTGAGAATATCGTTTTCAACCGGGGACAGGGCGGACGTGGCGTGTTCAGCAATCTGGCTGTCAAGGGCGAGAGTGACGCGGTGCGTATTGCCTGCCGTATCGGGCGTATCAAGCCTGCGCACCTGAACGCGTGCCCAGTTATCCGGCCCCTCGACAAAGGTTCGCGGTGGGTTAAAGCGCAGGAACGGAACCGGAAGCCAGACGCCGTCCAGCACCGTCAGAGACTGATGCAGCGGGATGGTGGTTTCCGGTTTGACCACTTCAGGCTGCCCGCCGTTCGTTCCCGGCAGGGTATAGCGACCGTTGACCAGGTCGAAATCGAGGCGCAACAGCGGGCCGTTCGCGGTTTTACGTACGAAGCGCCCGTTGCTGGCGGTGTCCTGCGGCGTCAGACCGAAATCAAGGAACTGTACGCCGCTGTTGGCAATAAGCGTGACGCTTTGTTTATAGTCGCAAAGATTAACCAGCATAGGATCAGGCACCTGCTTTCTTGAACGTCAGTGGGACGACGGTGTTGGCATCATAACGGGCGCGACATTCCGCGATATCGCTGGTGCCGGCTTTACAGGCAACCTCCGGCATCGGGTAGCGGGAACCGTCGGTGCAGCGGGCGGTTCCGCGACTTTTAATCATCAGCTCGCCATTGCTGTGCAGCCCGGAAAAGACCTCCGCACGGCAGACCACGTTATCGCCATGGACAACCCGGGCGAAACCTTTGTTGTTCTGGATCTGATAGCGCATTGATGGCGGCTTGCCGGTAACCGGATCTTTCACGTCGAGAACCGCACGCCAGGTGCCGTTCAGGAAACGCGTCGATCCCGCTTTCACCTGATTCGCTTCCATCACCATGGCATCTTTCGGGATGGCGACAATCACCACCGGAGCGGCTGTTTGTGCAGGCGCCGGAACTGCTTCTTTTTCTTTGCTGGCCACGACCTCTGCCTGATGCAGCGGTAATTTCATCGCCAGCGGCTCAACCGCTTTGATCGGTTTTGGCGCAATCTCGACGGGCTCTGGTGCAGGCGCCGGAGCGGGCTCAGCGGAAGGCGACTGTTTTGGCCACAGCAGTGGGGCGGCAATGGCGGCCACGATCACGGCGGCAACCGGCAGCGTCCACAGGGGGACGCGGCGCTTTTTCGCGACAATCGCCGGGGGCGTTTCCTGAACGGCTTGCGCCACGACCGGGGCCGGTTCTGGCTCATACAGATCTTCCTGTGTAATGCGCACCACCGTGGAAGGGGCGATCAGCGGCTCGTCAGCCTGTTCAAAGGTCACCAGCGGTTCTGGCTCAGGTTCCGGTTCAGGATCTTCAATGACAACGGGAGCAGGCTCAGGGACCAGCGATTCACGCAGGCAGTCGAGGACGTCGTCGCGCGCACTCTCGTTCAGGTTTACAAACCCCCAGAAGCTGATGACCGGCTTCCCGTCTACCAGGAAGAGGAAGTTTTCACCCGGGAACTGAAACGCCTTCGACAGCAGAGAACCAAAAAGCTGCTGCGCGGTTTTGGGCGACTGCAGGCATTTCTTGCTTAACGACTCGACGCTGGCGAGCGTGTTTTCCAGATAGCGCAGGGCGCGATAACGGTCATCTTCATCGGCCGCTTTCCAGCTGGTTACGCTCCCTTCAACCGGGGAATACCAGTCCACGCGGTCACCGCTGTCGTTGACCTGAGGAATTGCCAGACAGTCGACGATGGCCTGTTGTTTGCGCAACCGGAGCGCTTCCCGGATTTGTAGCGCTGATTCGAAAACGGCTTGTCCGCCGCCGCCAACGGCCTGAAAGTCATCCAGATTACCGCTGCGTAAAAGAGTTTTTGCCACGATTTGATCCCATATACTTCTTCACACCATTACTTTAACGAAACGAGGAAGCAACCAAACGGGGGAAGAGACGCTAAAAGGGCCGATTTCTTGCGGCATAGAAAGTGACGGTTGTGCTTGACGAATAATGGCCCTTAAGGCAAATCACCTTTTTGGACGCTGGCGGTTAAAACAGCGAAAAAGGCGGCTTTAGAATAACCTGATAGTGTTTCGTTATTTGCCAGGTCATACCGCCTGTGCTGTTATTACTGTCTTATATAATAAAACTGTCAGGGTTATAACCATGTCTACAGGGAAAACACTGCTCGCCCTTGCGCTGAGCGCGCTGTTACCAGCCGGTGCCGCATGGGCGGCAAACAACGACACGCTTATTTACTGTTCAGAAGCGTCCCCCGAGTCCTTCAACCCGCAAATTGCCAGCTCAGGCCCGTCTTTTGTGGCCAGCTCTCAGGTACTGTACAACCGCCTGATCAATTTCGACCCGGTGAAAAACACCCCGGTGCCGTCGCTGGCGGAATCCTGGACGATTTCACCGGACGGCAAGACCTATACCTTTACCCTACGTAAAGGAGTGAAGTTCAACAGCAACAAATACTTCAAACCGACGCGCGACTTTAATGCTGATGACGTCATTTTCTCGGTCATGCGTCAGAAAGACCCTAAACACCCGTACCACAACGTGTCGCAGGGCAACTACGAATACTTTAACGATGTGGGTCTCGATAAGCTGATCCAGGACGTTAAAAAGGTCGATGATTACCACGTTCAGTTCACCCTGAGCGAGCCCAACGCCGCGTTCCTGGCCGACTGGGGGATGGATTTCGCCTCGATTCTCTCCGCTGAATACGCCGACGCGATGCTGAAAAAAGGCACGCCTGAGAACGTGGACACCTGGCCGATTGGTACCGGGCCTTACGTGCTGCAGCAGTACAAAGTGGATTCGCTGATCCGCTACGTTGCGAACCCGAACTATTGGGAAGGTGAAGTGCCGACGAAGCATCTCATCTTCTCCATTACGCCAAACGTGGAAACCCGCCTGGCGAAGCTGCAGACCAACGAGTGCCAGATTATTCCTGCGCCGTCCCCGGTTCAGTTTGACGCCATCAAGAACAACAAAGACCTGACGCTGCACTCGGTCGATGCGCTGAACGTCGGTTATCTGGCGTTTAACACCGAGAAAAAACCGTTTGATAACGTGCTGGTGCGTCAGGCGCTTAACTACGCGACCGACAAGAAGGCCATCGTTAATGCGGTCTTTATGGGATCGGGCACGGTGGCAAAATCGCCGATCCCGCCAAATATGCTGGGCTTCAATAAAGACCTGAAGGACTACAGCTACGATCCTGAAAAAGCGAAAGCCCTGCTGAAGCAGGCGGGCCTGGAGAAGGGCGCGGAAGTCACGCTGTGGTCAATGCCGGTTCAGCGTCCGTATAACCCGAACTCGCGTCGTATTGCGGAGATGATCCAGAGCGACTGGGCCAAAGTTGGCGTGAAGGCCAAAATTGTCTCCTACGAGTGGGGCGAATATCTCTCCGGAATGCGTAAAGGCGAACATGACTCCGCGCTGTTTGGCTGGATGTCCGACAACGGCGACCCGGACAACTTTGCCGACGTGCTGCTCGGCTGCAACAGCATTAAAACCGGCTCAAACGCCGCGCGCTGGTGCGATAAGGGGTATGATGCCCTGGTGCAAAAAGCGAAGCTGACCAGCAGCCCGGCCGAGCGCGCGAAGCTCTATAGCCAGGCGCAGGAGATCTTCTACCAGCAGGCACCGTGGATTGCGCTGGCAAACGGGAAAACGTTCTACGCGACCCGCAGCAACGTGACCGGGTACAGCGTAAGCCTGATGGGCAGCGATTTCTCGAAAGCGAAGCTGAACTGATCGTGTGCCCGGTGGCGCTGCGCTTACCGGGCCTACGGTTCCCCCTGTAGGCCGGGTAAGGCGTAGCCGCCACCCGGCACATAACAAGGAGTGACAATGTCACATTTAAACGAAGTTATCGCCCGCGTCGATGCCGCCATCGAAGAGAGCGTCATTACCCACATGAACGAACTGCTGATTGAATTAAGCGATGATGCAGAGCTGAGCCGTGAAGATCGCTACACCCAGCAGCAGCGTCTGCGCACCGCGATTTCGCATCACGGTAAGCAGCATAAAGAAGAGATGGACGCGCGTGAGGAACAGCTGACGAAAGGCGGCACCATACTGTAACGATCAAAACTGGCGTCGCGCCACCAGCCAGGCCCCGACCACCAGCATCACCGCGCCGCACACCGGGCCAATCAGGGCGCGAAGCGGAATACCATGGCTCCTCAGCACGTCCAGCACCAGCCCGCCAATCAGCTGGCTTGCGACCAGCACGGCGATGGTCGTCGCCGCGCCAACGTTCTGATAACCGCTGATGCTGGCAAACACGAAAAACGACCCCAGCAGCCCCGGGATAAGCGTCCACCAGCGCACCGTTGCGGCCAGCTCGCTGAATCCGGCCACGCCCTGTTTCAGCAGCAGAATACTGACAAACAGCACAATGCCGACCAGCGAATTCAGCAGCATCGCGATGAGAATGGTGGAGGAGGACTGGGTGATACGCACCATCAGGGTGTTTTGCACCACCAGACCGATGCCCGCCGCCACCAGAAACGCCAGCGTCAGTGACTGATTCATGGGATAGCGTCCGGATCGCTGCGCTCGTCCAGCTGCAGCTGCATAAAGGTTAAGTCCAGCCAGCGGCCAAACTTGGTTCCCACCTGCGGCATTTGTCCGGTCGTCACAAAGCCGAGCGTCTCATGGAGATGAATCGAGGCAAGGTTTTGCGCTTCAATGCCGGCCACCATCACGTGTTTACCGATGGCGCGGGCCTCGTTAATCAGCGCCTTCATCAGCGTGCGGCCAATCCCTTTGCCCTGATGGGCCGGGTGGACGTAGACCGAATGCTCAACCGTATGACGAAAACCGTCGAAGGCGCGCCAGTCGCCGAAAGAGGCGTAACCGGTGATGACACCGTCTTCTTCGCTCACCAGAACCGGATAACCCGCCAGCGTGCGCGCCTCAAACCACGCGATTCGGTTATCGGTATCGACGGTTTTATCGTTCCAGATCGCGGCAGTATGCAGCACCGCGTGGTTGTAAATCTCGCCTATCGCAGCGCAGTCTTCTTTGCAGGCATGACGAACGATCATGATGAAGCCTCTGTGTGTTGTTCACTATAGTATTACGTTATCGCTACGATATTACACAACTGTATCCCCCGATCGCTACGGCATAAGCCATATTTTTTTGTTATCAAAAGCCCATTGAATTGCCGTTCATACACTATAGTATGACGTCATGAACACCATAACAGACACGATGAATCAACGGATTAGCGCAAGAATTCGCCTTGAACGCGAGTCTCGCGGGTGGTCCCTGAGCGAGCTTGCTGACCGGGCAGGGGTCTCACGCGCGATGATCCACAAGATAGAGCGCGGGGACAGTAGCCCGACGGCCACCTTGCTTGCCCGCCTGTCTGGCGCGTTTGGCATCAGCATGTCAACGCTGATTGCCCGGGCCGAAATGCAGGAGGGCAAGCTGCTGCGCCTGGCAAACCAGCCCGTCTGGCGCGATCCGCAGACGCACTACCTCCGCCGCCATGTTTCTCCCCGTACCGATCTGCCCATCGACCTGGTTCAGGTTGAACTGCCTGCGGGCAGCGATGTTCCTATGCCTGCCTCTTCTTACGCGCTGGCGCGTCAGCTTATCTGGCTCCAGTCCGGTGAGCTGGTGTTTCAGGAGGGCGATACGCGCCACGAGATGCACGCCGGAGACTGTCTCGAGCTGGGGCCACCGAATGACTGCCGGTTCATCAACGAGACGAATGAAACCTGCATCTATCTGGTTGTACGCCTCAACCAGTCTGGCTCGTAATGCTAATGCGATAACGCCGATCGTGAGCCAGGCTGTAATGACATTTGTACCAGAAGGAGATCCTGATGAACCAACCTGTTTCGCAAAATCGCCGCTGGGTACTGGCCTCTCGTCCACAGGGTGCGCCGGTCGCGGACAATTTTCGTCTGGAAACGCAGCCTGTTCCGGAACCGGGTGCGGGGCAGCTTTTGCTGCGTACCGTCTGGCTGTCGCTGGACCCTTATATGCGGGGTCGCATGAGCGATGCGCCATCCTATTCACCGCCGGTTGAGATCGGTGCGGTGATGGTGGGGGGAACGGTCAGCCGCGTTGAGCAGTCAAACCATCCCGACTTCAAAGCCGGTGAATGGGTGCTGGGCTACAGCGGCTGGCAGGAGTATGAACTTTCGGACGGCAGTGGCCTGGTGAAGCTGGGCGAAAATCCGTCTCATCCTTCCTGGTCGCTGGGCGTACTGGGCATGCCGGGCTTTACCGCCTATATGGGGCTGCTGGATATCGGGCAACCGAAAGCGGGTGAAACGCTGGTGGTGGCTGCGGCGACCGGCCCGGTTGGCGCGACAGTAGGGCAGATCGGCAAAATCAAAGGTTGCCGGGTGGTCGGCGTGGCTGGTGGCCCAGAGAAATGCCGCCATGCCGTTGAGGTTCTCGGCTTTGACCTGTGTCTGGATCACCATGCGGCGGATTTTGCCGACCAGCTGAAACACGCCTGTCCGAACGGTATTGATGTCTATTATGAAAACGTCGGCGGGAAAGTGTTTGATGCCGTGCTGCCCCTGCTGAACACCTCCGCGCGCGTGCCGGTGTGTGGCCTGGTGAGCGGCTATAACGCGACGGGCCTGCCTGACGGGCCGGACCGCCTGCCGCTCCTGATGGCGACCCTTCTCAAGAAACGCATTCGTATGCAGGGCTTTATTATCGGCCAGGATTATGGACACCGCATTCATGAGTTCCAGGAAGAGATGGGACGCTGGGTGCAAGAGGGGAAAATCCACTATCGCGAACAGGTGACGGACGGGCTGGAAAACGCCCCCGAGGCGCTGATTGGCCTGCTGGAAGGACGAAACTTCGGCAAAGTCGTGATTCGCGTCGCGAGTGACAATAAATAAAGCGCACAATGGCGGGGTTTCCCGCCATATTTATTTGTGAAGATACGATATATTGTCTTTAATTACTGGACAGGGTTTTTCGCGCCATCATCCCGGATGAGGCCGAAAACGATAAAAAAATGATGTTTGCTTTTTTGGCTGTTTTACGTACTTCCCACCACCAGGCATGACGATACAGGATATATCGTACCGGCGCCGTTTTATTAAAACTGGCGTTTAAAAATAGCATTAAGTTTTAGCTACAGGAATTCCACATGCTTGATTTGGATCACTTAGAAAAAGCCCAAAGGGTTAGCCTTACCATGCAGGTTGAACACAGTTTGAAAGGGGCGTTAATTACAGGCTCCCTCAAACCAGGAGCACGACTGATTACGAAAGAGATTGCTGATAAATTAGGCACCAGTATTACGCCGGTCCGCGAAGCGCTGCTACGTCTGGTCTCCTCAGGCGCGCTTCACGCCACGCCAGCGCAGGCATTTCTGGTCCCTGAGGTGACGCTGGAGCGTTATAACGAGATTAACGCCATCAGAAAACAGCTTGAGCCGATGGCGGTTGCTGCTGCATGCCAGAATATGTCAGACGGCAAGCTGGAGGCGTTGCGCAAAATGTCAGAGGCCTTCCATGAGGCTATGCGCAATGGAAACGTTCAGCAGGCATTGCATGCAAATCGCATCTTCCGGTTTACGCTTTATCAATATGCGGAAATGCCTACGCTTAATGCCTTAATTGAACAGTTATGGGTGCGCATCGGACCCTGTATGAACTACCTGCATCAGGAACTTAACGACATCAAAACGTCAACGTATCACTATGATGAGCTTCTTTCAGCCCTTGAGCGGAGAGATGTGGATGCCAGCCAGAAGGCAATTGATAAGTTGATTGATGAAGCGGATTTTCTTTTACAGCGACAATATTTTAACTGAGAGATTATTTAACAGAGCGACTATATACTGCGGCTAATTATTTATTTGGTGAATAACTCCTGATGGCTTATTGCCATCAGGAGGGTTATTTCATTAATAAAATAAACTTTTCTTTTTCTTACTCGAAGCGATAAGAGACCGACAGCCCGACGCCATAGTTACGGCCTGGTGCAGGTTCGTAATAACGGCCGTTGGACTCGTTGACAATAACCGAGCCCGCGTACTCTTTATCGAACAGGTTATCGACGCGGCCAAAGACATCCATTCCCCAGTTGCCGTAGTTAAACTTATACCCGGTATTCAACCCGACTACCGTGTACGACGGCGCTTTCGCGGTGTTTTCGTCGTCGGCCATGATGTCGCTCATGTAACGCACGTCCGTGCCGGCGTACCAGCCTTCCTCCGGCTGCCAGCCAAACGAGGCGAAGCCCATGTTGCGCGCAATCCCCGGCATACGGTTACCGTTACAGTCTGCGTCGCTGCAGACGTTAGTCCGGTAGGTGGCATCCAGGTACGTCCACGCCATCTTCAGCTTCCAGTTCTCAGCGAACTGCTGATCCAGGGAAACTTCCACACCCTGACGACGGGTTTTCCCGGCGTTTTTATAGGTTGTGCGGCCGCCGGAACTGGAGTCCACCACGATCTCATCATCCGTATCGGTGCGGAACAACGCCGCCGTCAGCAGGCCGTTGCCGATGCGGGTTTTGCTGCCCACTTCATAGGTGTTGTTCGTGGATGGCTTCAGGCCAATATTCAGACCGCCCTGATTATCCGCACGATAGGAGAGTTCGTTGATGGTTGGCGTTTCAAATCCACGCCCTGCGGCAGCGTAGAGGTTCCACCCGTCAGTCACCGCATACTTCACGGCACCCGCCGGGAGCCACTTGTGATAGCTCGCGTCACCGCTGTCGTCGCCGTTGCCCGGCGTAACGTAATGGTCGTTGGAATCAAACCAGACCGAACTGTAGCGGACACCCGCATCGACAGAGAGTTTCTGCGTCAGCTGCCAGCTGCTCTGCAAATAAGGATCGACGTTCCACATCAGGTTACGTTCGTCACGACGTTTATCGCCTTTGACGCCGTAGTCCGGCACGCCGTTGCTCATCACAAAGTTCTCGTAGCCGCGACGATCTTCACTCAGGTTTTCGTAGTTCAGACCGGTGGTAAAGGTCACCGGAACCAGCAGCTCGCCGCGGTGCGTCCAGCGGGTATCCACGCCCTGATAGTGGCGCTGCATATCAATCACCCCGCCGGAGTGAGTGGCTTTTAGCTGCGGCTGATACGGAATCGACTGGTACTGCGTCATTTCACGCTCGCCGGCGTACATCATTACGCTGAGGTCGTCCTGAGCGCTGAGCTGGCGATCGTAGCGCAGGCCGGCCTGGGTCTGTTTGATGGTCTTACGGGTGTTGTACTGATCGCCACGCGGAGACTGACGCGGATTATTCTGCCACTCCTGATAGCTCAGACCGCCCGGATCGTTGGCCTTCATGTCTACGCTGTTGAAGATTAGCGTCAGCTTGCTGACGTCATCAATACGCACGCCCAGCCTGGCGTTGGCCAGATTCTTCCGCGCGCCGCTGTGGTCGCGATAGCCCTGGGTGGTGAAACGGGTGGTGGAAACGGTGTAGTCCACATCGCCTGCGTGGGTGCCGTCGCCCATCGCACCGGTGGCCTTCATGCCGTAGCGCCAGGTACCGTAACTGCCGTAATAGCTGCTGGCTTCAATGGTTGGCGGCTGCTGCCCGGTCTGGGTGTTGATGTTAATCACGCCGCCAGAGGCGTTGCCATACAGGGCAGAGAAGGGGCCGCGCAGCACTTCAACGCTCTCCACGCTGGAGAGATCGATGTTGGAGGTCTGGCCCTGTCCGTCCGGCATGGTGGCAGGGATACCGTCGACGTACATACGGATACCGCGCACGCCAAACGTTGAGCGGGCGCCAAACCCACGCATCGAAAGCTGGAGATCCTGAGCATAGTTCTGGCGGTTCTGAATTTGCAGTCCCGGGACGCTGCCGAGGGATTCAGACAGGTTGATGCGAGGCGCGGCGTGGCGCATGTCATCGCCATTGACGACGCTGACCGCGGCCGGGGTATCCAGCTCCGATACGGTTTGCGGCGTGGCGCTGACGATCATGGTCTGTTCCTCCGCGCTCATAGCGGTGAGCGGCGCGAAAGTAACGGGAACCAGCAGCAGCGGGAGAGAGGCCTTACGGGCAGAAATGATTTTCATGAATAAAACCGGTTGTGGTGTATAAACGAACCAAATGGAACATGTCCATACATGTTAAAGGTTTTGTAAATGTTTTGAAAACTATAACCGCACATTGCGTTAATGAAAGGTGGTATGGGAAAGAAAAACTCCACATTCAGTTGATTAATGATTACTATTCTCATTATCAAAAGGCGATGCCATGACGTTGCCTGCCGGAAGTGATGTCAGCCCAAACCCCTCTTTTTCAGAAAAGGAATTGTTATGTCTTTACGTCATCTGTGCTCGCCGCGTCTGAGCCTGTCACTGCTGTCTGCCACTTTACTGCTTGCCGGGACGTTCCAGGCACATGCCGCCGAAGAGGTGCTGCGTAAAGCGGTGGGCAAAGGGGCGTATGAAATGGCCGTGAGCCAGCAGGAGAATGCGCTGTGGGTGGCGACCTCGCAAAGCCGCAAAACCGATAAGGGCGGGGTTGTTTACCGTCTTGATCCGGTCACGCTGGACGTGACGCAGGCGATCCATAGCGATCTGAAACCCTTTGGTGCCACTCTCGACAGCGCGACGCAAACCCTGTGGTTTGGCAACACCATCAACGGCGCGGTAACCGCGATTGATGCAAAAACGGGCGACGTAAAAGGACGTCTGGTGCTGGACGGGCGTCAACGCAGCGAAACCGTCAAACCGCTGCAGCCGCGCCAGCTGGTGGCGGATGACGCGAGCAACACGATTTACATCACCGGTGTCGGCAAAGAGAGCGTGATTTGGGTCGTGGATGGCGCAACGCTGAAGCTGAAAGAGACCATTGCCAATACTGGCACCTACAGTACCGGTCTGGCGCTGGATGCGCAGGCGAAACGTCTCTATACCACGAATGCGGACGGTGAACTGGTGACGATTGATACGGCCAGCAACAAAATTATCGGCCGTAAAAAAGTGCAGGACGACGGGAAAGAGCACTTCTATCTGAACCTGAGCCTCGACGCTGCCGGTCAGCGTGCGTTCCTGACTGATTCAAAACAGCCGGAAGTGCTGGTGGTGAGCCTGAAAGACGGCAGCGTGCTCGAGAAAATCGCCGCGCCGGAATCCCTGGCGGTCCTGTTTAACCCGGCCCGCAACGAAGCCTACGTGACCCACCGTGAAGCCGGCAAGGTGAGCGTGATTGATGCGAAAACGTATAAGGTGACTAAAACGTTCGACACGCCGGTCTACCCGAACAGCCTGGCGCTTTCTGCCGATGGTAAAACGCTGTATGTGACGGTGAAACAGAAGTCGACTCGCCAGCAGGAAGCCACTCAGCCTGACGATGTCATTCGTATCGCGCTTTAAGATAAAAAAAGGGAAGGCATTTGCCTTCCCTTTTTAATGCTTTCTGGATGCTTAACGCGAGGTTTCTTCCACCAGCGGTGCGTCGTGTTTTTCATCGTCGTGATGAACCGGCGCGGTGCTGTGGATCTCGTGAACGCGCTTACGCACGCCGAACCAGCCGGCAATCAGCAGTACCGCCAGCAGCGGAATCGTCGCGATGGTGTAGGTACCGTTCGGATAGTCGAACGCCATCAGCACCAGCACGCTGAACAGGAAGAGCAGGGTGAGCCAGGAGGTCACCGGTGCGCCCGGCATCTTGAAGCTCACATCAGCCGCTTTGCCTTCTTTAATCGCCTTGCGCAGACGCATCTGGCAGACCACGATAAAGCCCCAGGAAGCGATAATCCCCAGTGCAGCCACGTTCAGAACGATCTCAAATACGCGGGACGGCACCAGATAGTTCAGGAACACGCCAAAGACGTAAACCACCAGCGTGGCCAGAATCCCTGCATAGGGAACCTGCTGCTTGCTCATCTTCGACATGAACTTCGGCGCGGAACCGCCCATCGACATGGAGCGCAGGATACGACCGGTAGAGTAAAGGCCGGAGTTCAGGCTGGAGAGCGCCGCCGTCAGGACCACGATGTTCATGATGCTGCCCACGTAAGGCACGCCCAGCTTAGAGAAGAAGGTCACGAACGGACTCTGGCCCGCCTGATAGGCAGTCCATGGCAGCAGCAGAACCAGCAGCACCACGGAACCGACGTAGAACAGACCGATACGCCAGATCACGCTGTTGATGGCTTTTGGCACCATCGTCTGCGGATCTTTACATTCACCTGCCGCGGTGCCCACCAGTTCGATAGAGGCGAAGGCGAACACGACGCCCTGAACCAGTACCAGCGCAGGCAGCAGACCGTGCGGGAAGAATCCGCCGTTATCGGTTATCAGGTGGAAGCCGGTGGCATTGCCATCCAGCGGCTTACCGCTGCCGAGGAAGACGGTACCCACGACCAGGAACACCACGATGGCCAGCACTTTTACCAGCGCAAACCAGAACTCCATCTCCGCGAACCACTTCACGCCGATCATGTTCATGGTGCCGACAATCGCCAGCGCGCCAAGCGCAAAGACCCACTGCGGCACATCACCAAACGCGCCCCAGTAGTGCATATACAGCGCAACGGCGGTGATATCGACAATACCTGTCATCGCCCAGTTGACGAAGTACATCCAGCCCGCAACGTAGGCCGCTTTTTCACCGAGGAATTCACGGGCGTAAGAGACGAAGCTTCCGCTGGAAGGGCGATGCAGTACCAGTTCGCCCAGTGCACGAAGAATGAAGAAAGAGAAGATCCCGCACACCAGATAGACCAGGGCGAGAGCCGGGCCAGCCATCTGCAGGCGTGCACCAGCACCTAAAAACAGACCCGTTCCGATAGCGCCGCCGATGGCGATCATTTGAACCTGACGGTTGCCCATCGCTTTGTGGTAGCCCTCTTCGTGAGAGTTCAACCAGCGACGTTTAGCAGCATGATGATCGGCTGCGCTTTTATTGCTTGTTTTCATTGAGTTACCTGTTTGCCTGTCTGAACCATTATCGTGATAGTCCTGCCTGGCAGAAAGCAATACAAACGATTGCTTCTGCGCAAACACATGTCGCCTTCCCAGTCATTCTGCGTATGGATAAGGCGAAACATGGCGAGGCATCCTACCTGCAATTCATAAGCGACGCAAAATATAACCGTGCCGAAAGTGATGCACGTCGAAGGAAATCGTGTGGTCAGAGCAGACGGGGATCACAACACGCTGAATCGTGATGAGTTTTTAGACAAAACAGTTGGCGGGTTGATTATTTAATCATCAGATTCTCTTAATTATTACCAGATGGTATAAATTTTTGCTGCTGCAGGGCATCGAGAAGTAACCTGAACGCGGTTGTATGCTGCCGACGGCTCGGATAATAGAGGTGGTATCCTTCAAACGTGGGGCACCACGATTCAAGGACCCTGACCAGCCGTCCCTGATTCAGAGCGTCCAGAACCGAGGACTCGGGCACGTAGGCTAATCCGAGACCATTCTCCGCGGCGTCGATGCGCTGCGACAGGTTATTCAGCGTAAGCTGTCCGTCAACCCGCACGCGAAGCTCGCGCCCGTCGCGCTCAAATTCCCAGTTATACAATCCCCCTCGGGTGGGCAGGCGGAGATTGATACAGCGGTGTTCACCCAGCTGCTCCGGCACGAGCGGCACGCCAAAACGAGCCAGGTAATCCGGGGAGCCGACGACCGCCATGCGCATGTCCGGCGCAATCCGCACCGCAATCATGTCTTTTGCCACCTGTTCACCCAGGCGAACCCCCGCGTCGAAGCAGCCATCTACGATATCTGTCAGGCCATTGTCGATCGTCACTTCAACGTTAATGTCAGGATACTGCAGCATAAAAGGCTTCAGTACCGGCCAGAGCACGGCGTCCATCGCGTGCTCGCCGGCGACGATGCGGATAGCGCCTGCGGGTTTGTCGCGGGTGCTGCGAAGTGCCGTGAGTTCCTGTTCGATCTCCAGCAGATGCGGGCTGAGGCGCGAAAAAAGCTGCTCACCCGCGGGTGTCGGAACCACGCTGCGGGTTGTGCGGGTTAACAGGCGAACGTCTAATCGCGCCTCAAGCTTGCGCATCGCATGGCTCAGTGCCGATTGCGAGACGCCCAGCTGCGCCGCTGCGCGCGTAAAGCTACGCTCGCGGGCCACCACCATAAAGGAGAGCAGATCGTTGAAATTATCTTTTAGCATCGTGGTTCTATTTATGAGTTTCAGTCATGTGTCCTATCTGATTATGCACCCTAATGCTCCCGAGTGCTTTGCGCTACTGTTAACGCAACAGTCAACGAGGAGCAAAAGATGAAAATTATCCGCAGTGGTTCATTACCGTCAGTACGAGGACCGGAAGCCTGGTTTACCGGCACTGTTCGCATTGACGCCCCCTTTCAGGCGACCGAACCTGCCAGCGTCGGCGGGGCAACCGTAACCTTTGAGCCGGGCGCGAGCACGGCCTGGCATACGCATCCCCTGGGACAAACGCTGATTGTGACGCAGGGGCGCGGCTGGTTACAGGAGTGGGGCAAAGAGGCGGAAATCCTGAATCAGGGCGATATCGCCTGGATCCCACCCGGCGTGAAGCACTGGCACGGCGCAAATGCGCAAACGGCGATGACGCATCTTGCCATCGCCGAAGCGGTAAACGGCAGCCCGGTAACATGGCTGGAAAAAGTGACTGACGAGCAGTACCCGAACGGCTAACCGCCAAAAACGGAAATTGCCTGCTGCAGGCGCGTCGTCCGCTGCGTCAGGTGATTCGCAGCGTGAGTGACGTTATCCACCATCCCCGTATTGCTCTGGGTCATTGCGCCGATACGGGAGAGGGAGGCGTTGATCAGCGTCAGCGCCTGGGTTTGTTCCTGGGTGGCGTGGCCGATCTCCTTAATCAAGGTGGAAACCTGCAGAACATGGTCGATCATGACCGTCAGCTGTGATTCGGTTTGTACCACCTTCTCCACGCCAGCGTTGACGCTGGCAACGTTTTTCTCGATCAGCGCTTTGATCTCTTTCGCCGCCGTCGCGGAGTGCTGCGCAAGATTGCGCACCTCAGCCGCCACCACGGCAAAGCCGCGCCCGGCTTCACCCGCGCGCGCCGCTTCCACGGCGGCATTCAGCGCAAGAATATTGGTCTGGAAGGCAATGCGATCGATAACGCTGATAATATCGACGATCTGGCCGTTATCCTGCGACACGGACTGCATCATACCGATGGTCTCTTTCATCATCGCTTCACCGCAGTGGGCGCTGTCGCTGGTGCGATCCGCCATCTGGATCGCTTCATTCGCGGTTTCTGCCGTCTGCTTCACTGCGCTGGCGATCTCTTCCACCGCAGATGCGGTTTGCTGCAGAAAGTCTGCGGTTTCTTCAGAGCGCGTTTGCAGCGCCGCACCTTCTTTCGCGACCTGCTGGCTGATGGTGCCAATCCCGCTGATTTGCGCCCCGACATCGTCAACCAGCGAATTCAGGTTCAAACCTGATTGATTCACCAGGCGCATCATCAGCCCGATGTCATCGATCCTGTCAAAATGGTAATAGTCCGTTTTACGTCCTGAAACCACGCGCTGCATCTGTTGAACAATAGATTTTACCGGCCGTGCGATCTGCGCGTGAAGATAACAGGCAAGGGCAGAAAAGAGCAGCGCCAGACTCCCCGACTGCACAAGTTTATCAGGGAAGAAATACACCGCCAGGCAGGAGAGTAACGCTGTCGTTGCAATACCAAGATGGATTCGCTTACAGGTGCTGAGACATTTAAAAAGCGACATAAAGGAAAACAAACCGCGTCGAACTAACAGTCCTTTATAAAAACGATAATGTTTTAATTCGTTATTACGCACTTTTGCATACAGTTTTTCACTGGCTGCGATCTCTTCCCGTGCGGGGATATTTCGCACCGAAATATAGCCCGTCAGGGATCCACCCTGCCAGACCGGCGTCACGTTGGCCCGCACCCAGTAGTGATCGCCATTATGACGACGGTTCTTCACCAGCCCTGTCCAGGTCTCGCCCTGCTGCAGGGTAAACCACATGTCGCCAAACGCTTCGGCAGGCATGTCGGGATGGCGGATGAGGTTATGCGGCTCACCCAGTAAATGTTCTTCTTTATATCCGCTGGCTTCAATAAAAGCGGAATTAGCATAGGTTATATGACTTTTTGTATCGGTGGTCGACATTAACGTCGAACCAGCGTTAAGCAAATACTCGTTTTGTGTAACGGGAGTGTTACGCCTCATGAGTAACTCCATGATGTTGTGCAAGAATAAAAAAACGTCCGGAAAGCACTCCGGCAAGATTAATGAGATTATTTTTATAACTGTCTGCTGCTTATTCTCTCTGAATTTTTGGCTGTCTGAAATACTCGCTACATATTATTTTTAAACGGTTAACGCTATCGAATGTAATAAAAATGAAAATATTTTCAGAGGCGTTTTTGGGAGACGCTGTAAATAAATGACATAAGCCAAACTGTAAGAGGGAGATCGCTTCCCGGGAAAAATTGTCATGCTGAAATAGCGTTTCGTTAACAGGATGAAAACGCTATGATTTGGTCTCATTTTCGTAAATACAGGGAGGCTGAGGTGAAAATTAACGTCATAGGAACCAGCGGAAGTGGAAAAAGCACGCTGGCGAAGCAGATTGCGACCGAACTGGCTATTCCCTGTATCGAGATGGACAGACTCTACTGGCGCTCTGACTGGCAGGGCACGCCGGACGACGAGTTTCAGGCAAAGCTGGAGCAGGCGCTACAGGCGTCGCCAGACTGGGTGCTGGATGGTAACTACAACCGCACGCGGCCTGTGAAATGGCGCAATGTAGACGTTGTGGTGTGGGTGGATTATGGGTTTATCCGCACCCTCTGGCAGGCCGTCACGCGAGCAATAAAGCGGGCCTGGCATAAGCACGAGATCTGGCCGGGAACGGGGAATAAAGAGAGTTTCCGGCGCGCGTTCTTCAGCAGAGAATCGATTATCATCTGGACGATTAAAACCTGGCGTAACAACCGCACGCGCTATGAAGCCGATCTGCAAAACCCGCAATATAGCCATATTCGCTTCGTCCGCATTACCCGTCGGGAGCAGGTGGAAACGCTGATTGCCTCCTTAAAGTCTTATTCTTAGCATGGTTTTATATATCTGTTTTCCGGCAAACTAAATGTAAATTAATTGTTTCTCAGTGGTGAAATGCGCCTTTAATAATGACGACATGTTAAGTCAAACGAGAACGCAACATGTCATGGCGAATCAGCATTCTGGATAAAAGCCCCATCGCTGAAAACGAAACGGCTGCCGATGCACTGGCGCGTACCCTGGCGCTGGCGCAGCAGGCAGAAAATCTGGGGTATCACCGCTTCTGGATTGCTGAACACCACAACACCCCACAGCTTGCCAGCCCTTCCCCGGAGCTGCTGATTGCCTGGATCCTCGGGCAAACCACGCGCATTCGCGTCGGGTCCGGCGGCGTAATGCTTCAGCACTACAGCCCCTATAAAGTCGCCGAGAACTTCAACGTGCTGGCCGCGCTGGCGCCTGGCCGCGTGGATCTCGGCGTCGGGAAAGCCCCCGGCGGATTACCGCTCTCAACCCGCGCGCTGCAACAGGGCCTGAATCAACAGGAAAAGGGCAGCTTTGCCGAACAGCTGGCCCAGCTCGACCGCTGGATCCGTCCTGAGCATCACGCTACTGAAGAAGCCGTCCGCGCCACGCCGCTGCCGCCGCTGCCTGCTGAAGGTTTCCTGCTGGGCGCGAGTACCGAAAGCGCGCTGCTGGCCGCCAGGCTCGACTGGCACTTTGTATTTGCCGCACACCTGAACGGTGACCCGGATCTGCTGCGCGAGGTGGTATCGACCTGGCGTGAGAACAGCGCGCGGGACGTGATAGTGGCAGTACAGGCGATTGTCGCGCCGACACAGGCCGAGGCAGACGCGCTGGCGCAGAAGGTCGAGGTGTGGGGCGTTGAGCTGGCAAACGGGCAGCGCGTCACCGTGGCCAGCGAAGAGCAGGCCTACGCCTTTGCACGCCAGGCGGGCAGCGAGCCGGTGCGCATTGCACGTCGGGCGCAGTCGCTGCTGGCGGGTACCGCTGAGTCGGTAGTGGAACAGCTCAACGCGCTGCATCAGCAGTGGGGCATTGACGAATTTATCATCGACACGCCGGTAGCGGAGGGAGCAACGCGCGTCGCGTCGCTGCGCCTGCTCGCCGAGGCGCGTCTTAACAGGGAGGTCACCGTATGAGCTTTGGCGAACAGCTGATTGCCTGGCGTCGCGAACTGCACCAGAACCCTGAGCTCTCCGGCCAGGAAGTGGAGACCACGACGCGCCTGCGCCAGTGGCTGACGAATGCCGGGATTACCCCGCAGCCTTACGACCTGTCTACCGGGCTGGTGGCGGAAATCGGCTCGGGCAGCAAACTGATTGCGCTGCGGGCGGATATTGATGCCCTGCCGATTGAAGAGCGCAGCGGCGTGCCGTTTAGCTCGCAGCGTGCAGGCGTAATGCATGCCTGCGGACACGATATCCACACCAGCGTCATCCTCGGCGCCGCGTTAAAGCTGAAAGAGCGAGAGGCCTCGCTTAACGGCCGGGTGCGGATCCTGTTTCAGCCTGCCGAAGAGAACTTCGGCGGTGCGAAGAGCATGGTGCGCGCCGGTGCCTTACGCGATGTCAGCGCGATTTTCGGTATGCACAACGAGCCCGGCCTGCCGGTCGGTGAGTTCGCTACCCGCGGCGGTCCGTTCTATGCCAACGTCGACCGCTTTGTGATCCGCATTACCGGTAAGGGCGCGCACGCCGCGCGTCCGCATGAAGGCAACGACGCCATTGTGCTGGCGAGCCAGCTGGTGACGGCGTTGCAAAGCGTCGCCAGCCGCAACGTCAATACGCTGGATTCGGTGGTGCTGAGCGTGACGCGCATTGCGGGCGGTAACACCTGGAACGTGCTGCCGGAAAGCGTCGAGCTGGAAGGCACGCTGCGTACCCATCGCACGGAAGTGCAGCAGAATGTGAAATCCCGCGTGGGCGAAATCGCTGCCGGTTTTGCCAGCGCCTTCAGCGCGCAGATTGATATCACCTGGTATGCCGGGCCCACCGCGCTGGTGAATGACGAACGCTGGGCCGATTTCGCCACCTCGGTCGCCCGGGACGCCGGATACGAAACCCGGCACGCCGAGCTGCATATGGGCGGGGAAGATTTTGCGGTCTATCTGCAGCAGATCCCGGGGGCGTTTGTCAGCATCGGCAGCAACAGCCCGTACGGTTTACATCATCCGGCATTTAATCCGGATGAAGCCTTAATTGAGCCCGCTGCCCGCTATTTTGCACAGCTTGCGGAAAAAGCCCTGCAACACGTTTAATTCTTAAGAGGTGAATATGTCTGCACATCGTCAACTGCGGCTGGGGACCATTTTGCATGGTGCATCCGGAAATATGTCCGCCTGGCGTCACCCTGAGGCCGTCGCCGATGCCAGTATCAATTTTGATTTCGTCAAATCGACGGCGTTAAAGGCGGAGGAGGGCAAACTCGATTTTTTATTCGTTGCCGACGGTCTCTACATAAACGAGAAATCCATCCCGCATTTTTTAAATCGCTTTGAACCGCTGACGGTGTTATCTGCTCTCGCCAGCATCACCTCGCGCCTGGGGCTGGTGGGAACCTTATCCACCTCCTACAGCGAACCCTTCACCACGGCGCGCCAGTTCGCCAGCCTCGACCACCTCAGCAACGGACGCGCGGGCTGGAACGTGGTGACCTCGCCGCTGGAAGGGTCGGCGAAGAACTTTTCCCGCGAAAAACACCCCGAGCATGCGCTGCGCTACCGGATTGCGGATGAGTATCTCGACGTGGTGAAAGGGCTGTGGGATTCCTGGGAGGGTGATGCGTTCGTACGTAATAAAGAGAGCGGGCAATTCTTTGACGCGTCAAAGCTTCACACCCTGGATCATCACGGTGATTTCTTCCAGGTCGCCGGGCCGCTGAATATTGGCCGCACCCCGCAGGGGCGTCCGATTGTCTTTCAGGCCGGGGCGTCGGACGACGGGAAAAAGCTGGCGGCGAAACATGCCGACGCCATTTTTACCCATCACGAGACGCTCGACGAGGCAAAAGCCTTTTACCGCGACGTGAAGCAGCAGCTGGAAACAAACGGCCGCCGCGCGTCAGATTTACATATTTTTCAGGGCGTCAGCGTGATTGTGGGTAGCGATGCCGAAGACGTGGAAAACCAGTACCAGACCACGGCGGCGCTGGTGTCGATTAACGATGCCCTCAATTACCTCGGGCGCTATTTCGAACATCATGATTTCAGCCAGTATCCGCTCGACGAGCCGTTCCCGGATATCGGCGATTTAGGCAAAAACAGCTTCCGCAGTACCACCGATGAAATTAAGCGTAACGCCCGCGAGCGCAGCTTAACCCTGCGTCAGGTAGCCCTTGAAGCTGCATCACCGCGCCCGCGCTTTTCCGGTACGCCGGAAGAGGTGGCTGACGGTCTGCAGGCCTGGTTTGAAGGCTATGCCGCTGACGGCTTCATCATTCAGGGCGGTACGCCGAATACCTTCCCGCGCTTTGTTGACCAGGTGGTGCCCATTCTTCAGGCCCGCGGCCTGTTCCGCACCGACTATCCGGGCACTACGCTGCGCGAAAGCCTGGGTTTAGACCAACCGAAAAACCAGTACACACAACAATAAAAGAGAACCCCGCTATGCAGAAAACATCGCTTATTCTGGCGCTCGCGCTGGCCTTTACCCCTGCCGTCTGGGCAGAGAATGTGAATATTAACGGCACCGGCGTGAGCATCGAGGCCAATAAAACGCCGGTTAACACTGCCAAAAACAATGATGCGGTGGCACAGCTGCCGAAAGACTATCGCTTTGCCGTGCCGGGGAAATTTACCGTGGCGGTTGCGGGGCTCAATCAACCGCCGCTGACGGTCTTCTCCGACGACAACAAAACGCTGCTGGGAAGCGAGGTTGACGTCGCCCGTCTGGTCGCCGACAGCCTCGGGCTGGAGCTGAACGTGGTGCCCACCTCCTGGGAAGACTGGCCGCTGGGCGTGGCCTCCGGGAAATACGATGCCGCCATCAGCAACATCACCGTCACCAAAGAGCGTAAAGAGAAGTTTGACTTTGCCACCTACCGAAAAGATTCCCTCGGGTTCTACGTGAAATCAACCAGCCCGATCAAGTCGCTTGAGAAGGCTGAGGACATCGCCGGGCTGCGGATTATCGTCGGCTCCGGCACCAACCAGGAGGCCATTCTGCTCGCATGGAATGCCGAAAACCTGAAGAAGGGGCTGAAGCCCTTTACCCCGATCTACACCAAAGACGATGCGGCACAAACGCTGGCGCTGCAGTCAGGACGCGCGGATGCCTACTTTGGTCCGAACGTGATTGGCGCCTGGAAAGCGGCGCTGAACGGGAAAACCAAACTGGTGGGCAGCGTCGACGGCGGCTGGCCGAAGGCGGCGCACATCGCGGTGACGCTGAAAAAAGGCAGCGGACTGGTTGAGCCGGTGCAAACCGCGCTGAACGGCGTCATCAAAAACGGCGATTACGACAAAGTGCTGAACCGCTGGGGAGAAGGGGTCGAGCGCATTCCTCAGTCCGAAGTGAACCCGGCTGGCCTGGGTGATTAAGGAGGCGTGATGAGCGAACGATTTCGTGATGTATCACCGGAAGATGCTGAACTTCAGCCCATTATCGAGGGGTTGTTTGGTGAATATGCCGCCCGCTACGGGGACTACTTCTCTAAAGACGCGGAAGTGGAGCTCACCGAGTGGTATTTAGCGCCGCAGGGGTTGTTTATCGTCCTGGAGCGCGACGGGAAGATTATCGCCACCGGCGCGTACAAACCGTTCGACGAACGCACCGCGGAAATCAAACGCATCTGGACGGACAAAACCCTGCGTCAGCAGGGGCTTGCCGGGCGCGTGGTGCAGGAGCTGGAGCGCAGGGCGGTGCTGGCAGGGTACAGTCAGATCTACCTGACAACCGGCTTTCGTCAGCCGGAGGCGGTCAGGCTCTATCTTAGCCAGGGCTATCAGCCGCAGTTCGATCTGAACCGCGATCCGGAAGAGTACAGCCAGCCGCCGTTTGACGGTCGGCTGCGTTTCACCAAAACGCTGGTACGTGAAGCGTTCAGTAAAACCGCATGAGGAACGACGATGAGCAACGTTGAAACCATTAAGGTGGTCCCGGCGCGTTATCCGCTGCGGGCCGTCGGCGCCGCGGTGGCGCTGTTTGTCCTGGCGGTCGTGATTCAGTCCGTGGCCTTTAACCCGCGCTGGGAGTGGGCGGTGTTCGCCCGCTGGTTCTTCGACCCGGTGATCCTCGAAGGTGTCGGACAGACCCTGCTGCTGACGCTGATCGGCACCGCGCTGAGCGTGGTGTTTGGCGGCATGCTGGCCCTGGCGAGACTCTCTTCATCCTGGCTGCTGAGCAGCCTGGCGTGGGCGTACATCTGGCTGTTTCGGTCGCTGCCGCTGATTGTGGTGCTGATCATTCTGTACAACTTTTCCTATCTCTACGACACGCTCTCGCTCGGCGTGCCGTTCACCGGCATTACCTGGGGCAGCTTTGAAACCATCAACGTGCTGGGACAATTTTCTACCGCCGTGGTGGGGCTAACCCTGGTGCAGAGCGCCTATACCGCTGAGATCATTCGCGGGGGCTTCCTCGGGGTCGATCACGGGCAGTATGAGGCCGCCGCCGCGCTCGGCCTGCCGGCCTGGCGTCGCACGGTGCGCATCATTTTGCCTCAGGCGCTGCGCACCATTCTGCCGTCGGGGTTCAATGAAATCATCAGCCTCGCGAAGGGCACGGCGATGGTGTACGTCCTGGCGATGCCGGAACTGTTCTATACCATCCAGATGATCTACAACCGCACGCAGGAGGTGATCCCGCTGCTGATGGTCGGTGCCGCCTGGTACCTGGCGATCACCACCGTCCTGTCCGCTATCCAGTACGGTGTTGAACGCGCACTTGCCCGCAGCGAACGCCGCTCTGCCGTTAATCAGAACCGTGCCGCCCGTCGTACCCGTTCTGTCACCACCACGCCAGCACAGGAGCCTATCCATGCAAGCCTCTCCTGAAGGACATATTTCGATTACCGGCGTCAGCAAATTTTTTGGCCGCCATAAGGCGCTCGACAACGTTTCGCTTGAGATCCCGCCCGGGTCCGTGACGGTCATTCTCGGGCCGTCCGGGTCAGGCAAATCAACCTTGCTGCGCACCATTAATCACCTGGAGCGCGTCGATGAAGGCTTTATTCAGATCGACGGGGATTACATTGGCTACCGTCGTCAGGGAGACAGGCTCTACGAGCTGAAGGAGAAGGAGATCCTCAAACAGCGCGTCAACGTGGGCTATGTGTTTCAGAACTTCAATCTCTTTCCGCATCTCACGGTGCTGGAAAACCTGATTGAGGCGCCCATCGCGCATAAAAAGCTCAGCAAAAAAGAGGCGGTAGAAAGGGCGTACAGCCTGCTGGACGTGGTCGGGCTGCGGGATAAAGCCGATGCCTGGTCGCGGCATCTCTCCGGCGGGCAACAGCAGCGTATTGCCATTGCCCGTGCGCTGGCGTTACGTCCTCGCGTGATGCTGTTTGATGAACCCACCTCGGCGCTGGATCCGGAGCTGGTAGGGGAAGTGCTGGACGTAATCAAAAAACTGGCCCGGTCCGGGACTACGCTGGTGGTGGTCACTCACGAGATCGGCTTTGCCCGGGAAGTGGCGGATCAGGTGGTGTTTATGGTCGACGGAAAAATTGTCGAGCAGGGAAGCAGTGACGAGGTATTAAACCGTCCGTCACATGCGCGAACGCGCCAGTTCCTGTCAAAAGTGCTGTAAGGAGCGCAGATGAAATATGGACTTCTGGCGGGGCTGGTCTTCACGACGGTGAGCCACGCCAGCATTGATTTGAAAGCTAACGAACAGCCGCTGCCGGTGACGGTGGATCGGCAGGCCGTGGCGAAGATCCCCGCCGGTTACAAATTCGTGGAGCCGGGTACGCTGACGGTCGCCGTCTCAATGCTGAACTCCCCGCCGCTGGCGCTGCTGGCCAGCGATAACCGTACGCGCATTGGCAGCGACCCGGATATCGCCCGCCTGCTGGCGGGCAGCCTGGGGCTGAAGCTGAAGCTGGTGCCGACGGCGTGGGAAGACTGGCCGCTGGGGATCGCCTCCGGGCGCTACGACGTGGCGCTGGTGAACATTGCGGTGACCGAACAGCGTAAAGAGAAGTTTGATTTTGCGACCTACCGCGTCGACTCGCTGGCGTTTTCGGTGAAATCCACCAGTGAGATCCAGTCAATCAAAAGCGCGGAAGATCTGGCCGGGAAAAGGGTGATTGTCGGCTCCGGTACGAATCAGGAACGCATTCTGCTGGGCTGGAACGAAGAGAACAAAAAGGCGGGGCGCGAGCCTGCGCTGCCGGTTTATCTCCACGATGATGCTTCGGGCAATCTCTATATCCAGTCCGGCAGGGCGGATGTGTTCTTTGGCCCTCAGTCGGTTTCAGCCTATAAAGCGGCACTCACAGGTAAAACCCGCGTGGTCGGTTTAGGGCCGAAAAAAGCCTATGTCGCGACCACGACCAAAAAAGGCAATGAGCTGGTGTACGCGTTACAGGCGGCGCTGGACGGCGCGATCAAGCGGGGAGATTACCAGAAGGTGCTGGCGCGCTGGGGCGAGCAGGGGGAAGCGGTGGCACAGTCGGAGGTCAACCCGCCTGGGATAACCTACTAATGGTGCTCTACACTTAGGATTTTCACTCCTGAGGGGGCAACATGATTAAACTCTATGGCGTACCCGGCTGGGGCTCGGCGATCGGTGAAGTGATGCTGACCCTGGCTGATATCCCTTATCAATTTATCAACGTGGACGGGTTTGACCAGCCCGGCCCGCAGCGTGAGCTCCTGCAAAAGCTCAACCCGCTGTGTCAGGTGCCCACGCTGGAGCTGGAAAATGGCTCCATCATGACCGAAACGGCGGCGATTGCCCTGATGGTGCTCGACAGATGTCCCGACCTTGCTCCGCCCGTGGGGCAGGCCGAACGCCAGCAGTTTCAGCGTCTGCTGATCTGGTTTGTGGCCAACGTCTATCCAACATTTACGTATGCAGACTATCCCGAACGCTGGGTGCCGGATGCGCCGGAACAGCTGCAGAAAAACTGCATCGCATACCGGAAATCCCTCTATTTGTGGTTCGAAAGTCAGCTTAAGGCCGCCCCGTTTGCGCTGGGGGAAAGGCTGACGCTGCTGGATGTGTATATTGCGGTAGCGCGCACCTGGGGGCCCCGTCACGCCTGGTTTGCCGAGAACACCCCTAAATTCACGGCGATTGCGGACGCCGTATGTCAGCGACCGGAACTGCACAAGGTGTTAAAGGCAAACAATATTATCTGATAACGTGGAACCCTCATTCACAACCGGAAGCCTGTACATGCCACACGTAGATATCAAATGTTTTCCCCGTGATTTGAACGACGAACAAAAAGCTGCCCTGGCGGCGGATATTGCCGACGTGATTATTCGCCATTTCAACAGCAAAGACAGTTCCGTGTCGGTGGCGTTGAACCAGATCGCGCCTGAAGACTGGAAGGCGCAGGTCTGGGATACCGAAATTGGACCGAAGCTGGAGGAGCTTATTAAGAAGCCCGGGTATTCGATGTAAGATCTTTGCCGGGGAGCGAATAAGTCCTTCCCGGCTTGTTTTCCCGTTTTCGCAAAAATCGATAAAAATGCGTTTTGTCTTATCCGCTACACTTAACGTTTCTGGCTGACATATTATTAATCCTTAGGAAAGATCTTCAACAGAATCAATTAAGGACAGACACGTTAAAGGATAATTTTCTGATGACAAAATTACCCCGTTTTTCATTCGCCTTTCTTCATCCCCGTTACTGGCTAAGCTGGGCCGGCATTGCCGCGCTGTGGCTCATCATGCTGCTCCCTTATCCGCTTCTGTTCAGAATCGGTCATGGCCTTGGTCGACTGGCGATGCGCTTGCTTCCCCGCCGCGTCGAAATTGCCCGCCGCAACCTGGAGCTTTGTTTCCCGGAGATGAAAAAGGCGGAGCGAGAGTCATTGCTGCAGCGTAATTTTGAATCGGTAGGAATGGGGGTGATCGAGACCGGGATGGCATGGTTCTGGCCCGAGTGGCGGGTGAAGAAATACTTTACCGTGCAGGGTTATGAGCACATGGAAAAGGCCAGGGCGCAAGGAAAGGGCGTGGTGCTGGTGGGGATGCATTTTCTGACGCTTGAGCTGGGCGCGCGGATATTTGGCATGCTTAACCCCGGTATCGGGGTGTATCGTCCTAATAATAATGCCCTACTGGACTGGCTTCAGACGCGCGGGCGCCTGCGTTCCAATAAAACCATGCTCGATCGTCATGATTTAAAGGGCATGATCCGCTCGCTGAAGCAAAATGAAATTTTGTGGTACGCTCCGGACCATGACTATGGCAAAACCAATAGCGTATTTGTGCCGTTCTTTGCGGTGCCGGATGCCGCGACGACCGCTGGAAGCTATATGCTGGTCAAAAGCGCTAAGCCTGCCGTCATTCCCTTTGTGCCGCGCCGTAAGGCGGATGGCACCGGTTACGAGCTGATCATTCTGGAAGATATCAGCGAGGCGTTGCAGGGCGGCGATAAAGAAGCCGTGGCGACGCAGATGAACAGGGCGATTGAACACGCTGTACGGATGGCGCCAGAACAGTATATGTGGCTGCACCGGCGCTTCAAAACGCGTCCCGAAGGTGTACCTGATCGGTATGACCGCCGCAAGAGCGTGGCCCCACGGGGTGATATTCTCTCCGCCAGCGATTTTTCTGACCGATCAGGCATACAGCACTAAAGCCTCAGCGATGCCCTCACCCTGCGGTGAGGGCATGACCGTCGCTACAGCGCGGATCGGCGGTACGGCGCATAGTCCGCCTGCCACCACGTCTTCTCGATACGCGCCATCAACGTCTCATCATCTATCGCCGGTGCCACGCCCTGTTCAATCGCAGCCCGGGCGACGGCGACGGCAATCTGGCGTGAGACCGTTTCAATCTGATCTACCGGCGGCAGCAATCCACCTTTTTCCGTGGTGACCAGAGGAGACTGCGCGGCCAGGCTGCGGCTAGCTGCCATCAGCATCTCTTCCGTGACCCGGCGCGCGTTACAGGCCAGAACGCCCAGCCCCAGACCAGGGAAGATATAGGCGTTGTTACACTGGGCAATCTCGTAGTGTGCATTCTCCCAGAATACCGGCGCGAACGGGCTGCCGGTGGCCACCAGCGCGGCTCCCTGGGTCCAGGCGATAAGATCCTGAGGCTGGGCCTCCGCCCGCGACGTCGGGTTTGAGAGCGGCATGATAATCGGACGCGGGCAGTGGCGATGCATCTCTTTGACAATCTCTTCACTGAACAGCCCGGGCTGGCCTGAAACGCCGATCATCACCGTAGGATGCGCGTTCTTCACCACGTCCAGCAGGGAAATATTCTTCGCGTCTACCTGCCAGCGGCTTACGGCGTCGCGCGCGGTAAGCAGGTTTTTCTGGAAATCGAGCAGGTTGGTCATGTCGTCGGTCAGCAGGCCGAAGCGATCGACCATGAAGATCCGGCTGCGCGCTTCGGACTCGCTCAGGCCGTCATCCACCATCAGCGCCACAATTTTTTCAGCGATCCCGCATCCGGCAGAACCACTGCCCAGGAAGACAACGCGCTGATCGCGAATGCGGGTGCCTGCCGCATGGGCCGCCGCCATCAGCGTACCTGCGGTGACCGCTGCCGTGCCCTGGATATCATCATTGAAGCAGCACAGCTGGTCGCGGTAGCGCTGGAGCAGGCGAGTTGCGTTTTTCTGCGCAAAGTCTTCAAACTGCAGGAGAACATTGGGCCAGCGTGCTTTCACGGTGCTGACAAACATATCCATAAACTCAGCGTATTGGTCGTCGCTGATGCGCGGATGACGCCAGCCCATGTACATCGGGTCGTCGAGGTGTTGCTGATTATTGGTGCCGACATCCAGCATAATCGGGAGGGTAGAGGCCGGATGGATCCCCCCGCAGGCGGTATACAGCGACAGCTTACCAATCGGGATGCCCATACCGCCGATACCCTGATCGCCAAGCCCTAAAATACGTTCCCCGTCCGTCACCACAATCACGCGAACGTCGTTGCGTGAAAAACTTTGCAGCATCTCATCAATACGATGACGGTTAGGCCATGAAATAAACAAGCCGCGCGCGCGGCGATAAATCGTAGAGAAATGCTCGCAGGCTTCACCGACCGTCGGGGTATAGATAATCGGTAACGTCTCTTTCAGATGCGAACGCAAGAGATTGTAAAAGAGAGTTTCATTGGTGTCCTGAATATTTCGCAGATAAACATGACGCGAGATATCGCTTTTAAAATGACAGAACTGTACCCAAGCGCGCTCGGTTTGTTCTTCAATGGTTTCAACGTTGTGCGGCAATAACCCATGCAGATTAAAATTATCACGCTCTTCTTTAATAAAAGCGAGTCCTTTATTTAATAGCGGATTCTCCAGCAATACGGCCCCATTGTAAGGGGTGTACAGAACTTCTTTCCGGGACATGGTTAACTCCTGAATTTTTTATATAAAACAGATTAAGAGATGAAATAGATCATAATGCCTTCGGTCACGACCCCGACGGCAGTACCAATTAATATGGAAGAGGATGCGGTATCAATATAGGTGTCGCTGCGTAAAGCAAACATCCCCGCGGCAATAGCGGAAGGCGTTGCGCCAATAATTACGACCTGCTGCAGTAAGGTATGACTCAGGCCAAAGGCGATCCCTGCGGCGGCCATCATTGCCGGCTGAATCAGGTTTTTAATACTGATATTGGTAAATGTCTGCACGTTCAGTTTTGGACGTTCACCGTAAAACAGCAGGCCGAGGGCAAACAGGGAGAGTCCGCCTGAAACCTTGCCAACCATCTCAATAGGCATGCTGAGAATGGAAGGGATTTGCACACCGGCGAGACTGAGCAAGACGCCGGAGACCGGGATCCAGACGATAGGGTTTCGAGCCGCTTTGATGAGGTTTTGCACGATCATCGCCCCCGGGTGCAGCGCCTCCAGGCCATCATGACCATTTTTATCACCCATACGAATCAGGACGATAGTCAGAGGGATCATGATAACGCTGGTGATAATGTTACCTATCAGCACACCGATAAATCCTTCCGGCCCAATCAATACCGCCAGGACCGGCGCGCCAAAGTAGGCCATATCAGGAAAGGCGCAAACCAGAGACTGAATGGCGCTGGTTTTGATATCGTGGCGAAAAACATAGCGTGAAATAAACAGCGTCAGTAAATACGACCCCATTAAACCGACAACCAGGACGGCCATAAAGGTCAGGTTTTTAATTTTATTGGGATCGGTATGCAATGCACCAATGAAAAGATGAAAAGGAAGGGCGAAACGAATCACCACGGTTGCCATGACGTTTGCATCTTCACGCCGGGAATATCCCAGCTTTCCACTTAGCCATCCAAGTAACATAATAAAGACGAGCGGAAACAGTGACTGTAATAGTAATGAAGGCATAGTATTTCCTGTAGGGTATTTTATGTGTTTTATTGCAGCGCTAATCTAGCGCTTAGATAGCAGGGCAGGAGTGACAAGTGTCACACTCTCTCTGGTTTTATTAATTTCAAAAAGATTGCATTAGTTGGATAAGTAATGCTTGCGTTAAAAATTGATAAGACGCAAGAATGCGACATGAGTTGCCATAAATAACTTTAGTTACTTAACGCTGAATTAAGTTATTTAAAGGCAAAGAGCCGAATTGTTCACATTTCTCCCTGCAGGCCCGTGATAATTTCACCCTGAGCCTGTTTTTAGAAAAGGCCATCTAAATCATTATTTATATTTAAGAACATTTTTTCGTATCAGGAATAGTTTCAGTTATTCCTTTCTCTGTATATCCGAACACAATTTTCAGGTGATTATATGAAAGATAATCCTGTACCGACTTCTGAGCTGTCTACCTCGCGTTTTGCCTTTGGGCTCAACAATACCGAGGTGGGCACGGTCCCGCTGATGCTGTTCGTCGGGATTGCCGCGATTGTGGCGACATCCGCCTGGGCAGGGCTGCTGCCAAAAAATATGATAGGTGGCCTCGCGGTGATCATGACCCTCGGTTTCGCGTTTGCGAAAGTAGGGCGTCAAATCCCGGTGTTGAAAGATATCGGCGGCCCGGCGATCCTGTGCCTGATGGTGCCCTCCGTGCTGGTCTATTTTGGTGTATTCGGGAAACATACCCTTGATACCGTGCATCTGCTGATGAAAGAGGCGAACCTTCTCTATTTCGTGATTGCCTGCCTGGTGGTCGGCAGTATTCTGGGGATGAACCGGGTGCTGCTGATCCAGGGGATGATGCGCATGTTTGTTCCGCTGGTGGCGGGAACATGCATGGCCGTGCTGAGCGGCCTCATTGTGGGTTCACTGTTTGGTTATACGCCTTACCATACCTTCTTCTTCATCATTGTGCCCATCATTGGCGGTGGAATTGGCGAGGGCATTTTGCCGCTGTCCCTGGCCTATTCGGCAATACTGGGGCAGACGCCGGACGTCTACGTTGCACAGCTGGCACCCGCTGCGGTCGTCGGGAATATCTTCGCCATTATTTGTGCGGGCTCGCTGGCGCGTCTTGGCGCGAAACGTCCTGCGCTTTCGGGAAATGGCATGCTCACGCGGAGTAAAGACGACGCCAGCCTGTTTGCCGGGGCGCAAAGCACACAGCAGACGGATTTTCATCTGATGGGCGGCGGGTTACTGATGGTGTGCGCGTTTTTCATCGTCGGCGGATTGTTTGAAAAACTGGTCCACATTCCCGGCCCGGTGCTGATGATCCTGATTGCTGTTCTGTGTAAATACTTCAGGGTGATCCCGGCCTCAATGGAGCAGGGCGCGCACAGTTGCTATAAATTCGTCTCGGCTGCTCTGGTCTGGCCGCTGATGATCGGCCTCGGGATGTTATACGTACCGCTTGAGAGCGTGGTGTCGGTCTTCTCGGTGGGATACGTGGTGGTATGCGGTTCGGTTGTGATTGCGATGGCGCTGAGCGGCTACTTTATCGCGTCGCGTCTGAATATGTATCCTGTGGAAGCGGCCATTGTGACCTGCTGCCACAGCGGGCTGGGCGGAACGGGGGACGTGGCCATTTTGTCCGCGTCTAACCGGATGTCGCTCATGCCGTTCGCGCAGATCGCCACCCGCATCGGCGGTGCGTCGACGGTGATTTTCGCCACGCTGCTGATGGGCTGGATTATGGCGCACTGATTCGAAACGTCAGGATACTGAATCGCAACGACATTTTCAGGATGTCGCTGCGGTTCAGTCCTTTATAAATATCACCGTACTGTATAGAATTACCGCATCCACAGCGACGGGATACCACATGATGACCGGAAGAGTTGATTATCAGATTGAAAAATATCTCCTTACCGAAGCCGCCGAGCCGGAGCGCCTGACGCGCCAGTGGGCGGAGGTGATGGAAGAGTGTCGTGAGCAAAAGTCCGGGGCAGAGGAGCGGTTGCGTCTCGCGTTGCTTAATGTGGATTACGTCACCAGCTTCGAGCTGCCCTTCAGGCTACTTCTCACCCGTGCGCCCCAGTTAATAGACGTTGTCAGAAAAGAGCTTCAGCTCAGTCAGAAAAATGTTCTGTTTAACGGCAAGCGCTTTGGCTGCGTCTATAGCCTGAAAAGGGATCTCGATGGAATACCTGACGAGTTTACCTATCAACTGAAAACGCGGATCCAGCGCAGTGACGCGACAGGATGTAATGAAGTGCCTTACAGGCAAATTGCCCAGCAGGTCAAAGCCCCAAAGGAACGTCTCAAGCTGGCGCTGGAAAACGGCCTGTCTGTGACGGCACTCGACGGGCTTTTCTGGTTTGGCATTCAGCGCATCGCGGCTGATGTACAGAGGTTAAGGAAAATGGGCGTGAGAATTGTGACGTCGGAGACCGAAGTCTTTGATACGCTGACAAAGACCAGCCGACGGATCCCCGTATATAGCCTTGCTCGCCCGGAATGAGTATTCGCCGCTGAGCAGTCGACGCATCAAACATGACGGAAAATGGCGGCCAGTTTTTTTACAGCGTCTTCTATTTCCCTTTCCGTGTAAGCAGCAAATCCCATCAAAAAACCGGTGGACGCGGGGGGACCTGCATATAAATCGGTAAGCCCAAGTATATCAACACCCGCACGGCGGGCGGCGGTGGCTATCTCTTTCTCGGATATTCCGTGTTTCAGATGACAAGGCATTTGCATTCCCCCCGCAGGCGTTTCACAGGCAACATACTCAGAAAGATACGCATCCATCAGGCTTGCCAGCGCATCGCGACGAGCAACGTAAATACTCCTCATCTTACGAACATAGGCACCAAAATGGCCTCCCTCCAGAAATTTAGCCAGCGTCAGCTGGGTTATTGAGGCGGTGTGACCATCCATCAATGTCCTCGCCATGGTAAAGGGCTCTGTCAATTCTGAGGGAACGATCATGTAGGCAATACGCAGCCCGGGGAACAGAGACTTGGTGAACGTGCCGATATAAATTGTCCGGTTGTACGTATCAAGCCCCTGAAGACTGGCCATAGGCTTACCTTCGTAGTGAAACTCACTGTCATAGTCATCCTCAATGATCCAGGCCCCGTAACGGTTTGCCCATTTGACAACTGCCAGTCGTCGGTCAAGAGAGAGCGTCACCCCGGTAGGGTACTGATGAGAAGGCGTAAGGTAGATCGCCCTGGCTGGCTCGGTCAGAGAATTAAGACCGTCAACCGAGATGCCTTTTTCATCAAGAGGAACCGGAATGCAGCGAAGTCCTGCGGCGTTGAACGCTTTGTGTGCCCCTTGATAGGAGGGGTCTTCAATGACAATGCCGTCTCCGGCATCCATCAGCACGTGGGAACAGAGCGCAAGCGCCTGTTGAGAACTTGTCAGAACAATGATCTGTTCTGCCCTCGCACGCGTTCCGCGCTCCAGGTTGACATATTCCGCAATGGCCCGTCGCAGGTGCTCTATACCCTGTGGTGGACTTTGCTCTAATGCCTGATGCTGAAACTCCTTCAGGACCTGTCGCTGAAGACGCTCCCAGGTTGAAATGGGAAACATGCGGGTTTCAGGAATGCCGGGCGCAAGGGGACGAGGGGAGGAAAATTCGCGGATCCCGCCGCTTTCATAAACGATCTTACCTCGGACGCTGAGTTTTGCTTTTCGTATCTCAGCGGTTGGCTGATGCTGTCGAGGGCGGGGTTTTAAAAAGCGCGCGCTGGAAGAGACGAAGCTCCCTCTGCCTGTTTGTCTCTCAATAAACCCTTCGGCATGCAGGCTGGAGTAGGCCGCTTCTATGGTATCCCGGGAAACGCTGAGAGAAGCCGCCAGAGCGCGTGAAGCAGGAAGGGCCTTACCGTGAGATAATACCCCTTCCAGTATCAGCGTCCGTATTGCTCTCTGGATCCTTTCATGAAGCGGTAGCGATCCGTTAGCGGGGTCGATAATCCATGCCTTAACCGTTTCAAGCTGCGTGTGCTTAAACATGACGTTGTCCACTTTTCCTCTGTGCCTCTTGATTCTAAAGCAATACTGCATGCAGCAGGATGAAAAATTGGTCTGCTTTGATGGCAAGAATTGGCGGGGCAAAACGTGCCATTCAGCGAATACACTCTTCCTGAAACGAATAAACGGGTGAGAGAAGAGGCAATATGAACAATACGATCGTGACAATTAAGGCAGTTAAAGAACGTGATTTTGAAAGCTGGATGCCACTATGGGGAAAATATCAGGCGTTTTACAACGTCGATCTGTCCGGGGCGATTACAGAACGAACCTGGCAACGATTTTTCAGCCCCGTTGAGCCGCTATTCTGCGTGGTGGCACGATGTAATGGAGAAATAGTGGGTTTTGCGCATTATCTCTTTCACCGTTCGACCTGGGCTGAGAGCGATTACTGCTACCTCGAAGATTTATATGTCTGCGAAGCTGTCAGGGGCAAACATATTGGCAAACAGTTAATAGAATATGTTCAGAGAGAAGCCAGAAAACATCATGCCAGTCATCTTTACTGGCATACGCATGAAGCCAACTATCGCGGGCAACGATTGTATGACTGGATTGCGAAAAAAAGTGGAATGATTGAATATCGTATGCAGGTAAGGTAAATCCCTTTGCTGACGATATGCCCCTTACATCATTAAGGGGCTTTAACCCGATATGCTCTTATGATTTAGCCTGTAAAAGTATCGCCATCAGCCCCGGAAAGCGGGCATCCAGATCCTCTCTGCGCAATGAAATCATGTTTTCTCGTCCCTGCGGACGCTGCCAGATCACGCCGCTGTCGCGCAATACGCGCCAGTGATGGGTCATCGTAGACTTCACCACATCTTCCGGGCGCAGCGCGTTACAGCTGAGTTCGCTGCCATCGGCCAGCCGGCGAATTATCGACAGCCGGAGCGGGTTGCCGAGGGCAAACAGCACATTTTCCAGCAGTATTTGTTCAGTTTCAGGGTGGTTTGGGATCATCGTTTTCCTGCGTATGGCGTCAGATTGAGCTATATCAACAATAGGTCAACCGTTAAAAAATAGTTCGATAATACTCGTACAATAGGACTATTATAGCAAACGAACGAATGCACGACCATCCTGGTCGTCACAGACAAGTCATAAGACTTAAGGAAATATCATGCCCCGACCCATCCCTCTCGAACGTTATCGCAACATCGGTATCTCCGCGCATATCGATGCCGGTAAAACCACCACCACTGAGCGCATCCTGTTTTATACCGGGATGAGCCACAAGCTGGGTGAAGTACACGATGGCGCGGCAACCACTGACTGGATGGCGCAGGAGCAAGAGCGCGGGATCACGATTACCTCCGCGGCGGTCAGCTGCTTCTGGCCGGGTATGGACAGAGGATATGAGCCGCACCGGATTAACATCATCGACACCCCGGGGCACGTGGATTTCACCATTGAAGTGGAACGTTCCATGCGCGTACTCGACGGTGCCGTGATGGTGTATGACTCCGTGGGCGGCGTGCAGCCGCAGTCAGAAACCGTCTGGCGTCAGGCCAATAAATATCACGTTCCGCGACTGGCCTTCGTCAACAAAATGGACCGTCCGGGTGCCGATTTCTTCCGCGTCGTGCGGATGATGCAGGAACGCCTGAAGGCCAATCCGGTGCCGATTGTCATCCCGGTGGGTGCTGAAGATCACTTCACCGGCGTGGTGGATCTCATCAAGATGCGCACCATTCTGTGGGACGATGCGACGCAGGGCATGGTGTTTACCTATGCGCCCGTGCCGGATGATTTAGTCAGCACCGCCCAGGAATGGCGGGAAAAAATGGTCTCTGCGGCGGCGGAAGCCAGCGATGAACTGATGGATAAGTACCTGGAGACGGGCGACCTGACGGAAGCGGAAATCATCAAAGGGCTGCGTATTCGCACCATCTCGGGCGAAATCCAGCCGATGCTGTGCGGCAGCGCGTTCAAGAATAAAGGCGTACAGCGCATGCTCGATGCGGTTATTGAGCTCATGCCGTCGCCGCTGGACGTGCCGGCCATTGATGGCGTGGATGAAAAAGGGCAGCATGCGGAGCGTCATCCGAGCGATGATGAGCCGTTTTCGGCCCTGGCGTTCAAGCTGATGAGCGACCCGTATGTCGGGCAGCTGACCTTTATCCGCGTGTACTCTGGCGTGCTGCGCAAAGGCGACGCGGTGTACAACCCGGTGAAAGGGAAGAAAGAGCGTATCGGACGTATTGTGCTGATGCATGCCAACGATCGCCACGAGGTGGACGAACTGCGCGCCGGGGATATCGCGGCCTGTGTCGGGCTGAAAGACGTGACCACCGGCGACACGCTCACCGATCCGAACGCCGTCATTACGCTTGAGCGCATGGAGTTCCCGGATCCGGTGATCTCGCTGGCGATTGAGCCGAAAACCAAAGGCGATCAGGAGAAAATGGGGATCGCGCTGCAGCGTCTGGCAGCGGAAGACCCGTCTTTCCGCCTGCATACTGACGAAGAGTCCGGCCAGACCATCATCTCCGGGATGGGTGAGCTACACCTCGAGATTATCGTCGATCGCATGAAACGTGAGTTTGGCGTCGAGGCAAATATCGGTCGTCCGCAGGTGACCTACCGTGAAACCCTGCGTAAAACGGTGAAGGATATCGAAGGCAAATTTGTCCGTCAGTCCGGCGGTAAAGGCCAGTACGGTCATGTGGTGCTGAGCCTGGAGCCGCTGGAGCCCGGAAGTGGTTTTAAATTTGAAGATGCCACTAAGGGCGGCGTGGTGCCGCGCGAGTATATCCCGTCCGTTGAGAAAGGGCTGCGGGAAGCAATGAACAGCGGGGTGCTGGCGGGCTATCCGGTCGTCGATGTCAAAGCGACGCTGACGTTTGGCTCGTATCACGATGTCGACTCCTCGGAGATGGCCTTCCGCATGGCGGCGATCCTCGGTTTCAAAGAGGGCGCCCGCAGGGCGGATCCGGTGATCCTTGAGCCGATCATGCACGTGGAGGTGGAAACGCCGGAAGAGTACGCGGGTAACATTATGGGCGATCTCTCTTCCCGACGCGGCATGGTGCAGGGGATGGCGGAGCAGTACGGCAGCCAGATTATTCGTGCTGACGTGCCGCTGGCAGAGATGTTTGGCTATGCCACCACATTGCGTTCGATGTCCCAGGGACGCGCGACGTATACGATGGAGTTCCATCATTTTGCGGAAGCCCCGCGGAATGTTGCGGATGAGATTATTTCACGACGTGCGAAGTAGTTAATGAATTGCACACGGTAGCCGCTGGGTTACCGTGTGCTTTTGCCGCTGTAGCAGAGGGCTTTCATATCCGATTATTACTTGATCAGCGTGGCCGATCGAACTTTCCATTTCCCTTCTTCCTGAACGAGACAATCTGCTACAACGTGATCTTGTTTCTTACCAAATGCGAGATAGACGTTTGTGCAAACGGCATCAAAATCAGAGTGTAAGACGGTTATCTGATTCCAGTCTTCATCCCAGTCCTGCGATTTGATGAACATATCAGCATCGGGCATGTCTTTTTCGTTACTGTCGCCAGAGTACATTTCTTTAATCGCTGCAATGGTCCCTGAGGCAACATATTCATTCATGATGTCTGGTTTCAGCACCGGCGGTTTGTCCTGATTCAGCTGAGCGATATACCATTGATTGAATTTAAGTGCTGCCTGGTCTGGTGAAGAGATGCTATCTGCGACCGCGAAGGGAGACAGGGCTAAAAGAAAAAAGCAGAGTGTTTTCATTAGTCATGCCTGAACAGTTCGTAATGGGGCTGTATGTTTCGGTAAGCCTGTCCTGGATACAGAGTGCGTTGTACAAAATCACTTATCCATTGCTGACCATCGTATATGCAAACGTGCCCGCTATCGTGACCCACAATATTTTGGATAACGGCTACGTCACCGGCATGAGGTTGATCGTATACCAGGCGGAATCCAGCGTTGACCAATGTACGCCCCATATCTTTTGCCAGACGCGTATTGGGAATTTTTAATTTTCCCCCCGTTCTGATCGCTTCGGTGACGTAGCGAGCACAATAACCGGTGCTCTTCGGTTGGGCGTGTGATTTGGCATAGGAGATTGCGCCATCTTTATTCCATGACATTGATATTTCCTTAACGGGAGAGTGCTAATGCAGCAACTCCGGAAATATCCTCCGTTTTACAACGCAAGAGTAAACATAAAATGCCATAGAAATTTAATATAATTCAGCCATATATGATTTAAACAATCAATCCAGCGCCTTCACCATCTTCCCGCTCGCCACAAACGTCCCGGCCCCAAGATGATGCAGGGTATTGAGCTTATCCCCATCAAACTGCCAGCGTCCGGCGATAAACGCCCGTTCATCCGCTGCCGCTGAAACTACTTCGCCAAACAGGGTGTCGTATTTCTCTGCCGCGGAGGTCACGGGTAATAACCGGCATTCCATCCACGCCAGGCATTTCTCTTCAATGACCGGCAGGCCGAGCTCCGGGCCATTCACCACCGGGATCCCATAGCAGTTGAATTTGTCCTCATCGCGCCCGCTGACGCTGCCGACCGCGTAAGTCCAGTTGGCCGCCGCCACGCCGGGGATAACGATGCCAAATTTCCCGCTGCGTTCGATCAGCTCGCGTGACCAGGTACTTTTATCCACGACTATCGCGATGCGTGGCGGTTCAAACTCAACGGGCATTGACCATGCGGCGGCCATAACGTTACGTCTGTCCAGGCTTTCATCGCGGCTGGTGATCAGCACGGTAGGGCCGTGGTTCAGCAGACGGCTGGCATGACGTAATTCAACAGGGTGAAAGTGGCTCATAGGATCTCCTCATCTGTAACGATGAGTATGACGAAAAAGCACGTAAATCAAAGTGAGTGCGTAAAATTAGTTTATAAACAGAACATCACAATCAAAGGAAACTGATGTATGTCCCCATTCCTGACCGCCTACTTCGCTCGCATCGTCTGGACGCAACCGACACGGGTGGATATCGATACCCTGCGCGCGCTGCATTTACACCATAACTGTGCGATCCCTTTTGAGAATATTGACGTCGTGCTGCCGCGCGAAATCCAGCTTGACGATCGGTGTCTGGTCGACAAGCTGGTCACCGCCCGTCGCGGAGGATATTGCTTTGAGCAAAACGGCCTGTTTGAGCGGGTATTGCGTGAGGTCGGGTTCACGGTGCGCAGCCTGCTGGGACGGGTGGTATTAGCGAACCCGCCGCAAATGCCGCCGCGCACTCACCGCCTGCTGCTGGTTGAGCTTAACGGCGAGCGCTGGATTGCGGACGTGGGATTTGGCGGCCAGACGCTGACGGCGCCAATTCGTCTGCTCGCCAGTGAGGAACAGGAAACGCCGCACGGCCTGTATCGTCTGCTGAGCGAGGGTAACGACTGGGTGCTGCAGTTCCGTCACCACGAGCACTGGCAGTCGATGTACCATTTTGACCTGACGACACAGTATTTCAGTGATTACGTGATGGGGAATTTCTGGTCAGCGCACTGGCCGCAGTCGCACTTCCGCCATCATCTGCTGATGTGCCGCCATCTGCCGGACGGCGGCAAGCTGACGCTGACCAACTTTAACTTTACCCACTGGCAGAACGGTCATGTGGAGGAGCAGATCCATTTGTCGGATGCGGAGGCGCTGTATAAGCTGATGCAGGAGCGGTTTGGCCTGGGCGTTGACGACCCTAAGCACGGTTTTTCACTCGCAGAATTGACGGCGGTGATGGCGGGCTTTGATACACATCCTCAGGCCGGGAAATAATGCGCAAAGAGGTGGGCTGTAGGCCGGGTAAGGCGAAGCCGCCACCCGGCAACATCACGGCTGAGACGGGGTAGTAAACAACTCGAGCGTGATTAACTTATCCAGATGATTGTTGAACGCGACCTCATCCATTTCGGGCATGTTTAAGATATACATTCCGTCAAGACCACACACCAACCCAATCAAGCGCCAGGCAATATTTTCTGCCCGATCGCCCGGACGCAATGCCCCGGCCTCCGTTCCTGCTTTGATTAGCGCCACCGTTTCCTGATGCCACATCTCCATGGTCATCACATAGGCGCCCTTGATGTCGGCATCACGGCTGGCAAGGATCTGGGCTTCACGCCACAGGCGAATATAGGGCTCAAACCTCCCGTCATCGCTGCCGAGCATGGCATGAAGCTGCTCCCGCCAACCGGCCTGTTTACCCGCGACATCCGCATCCAGCAGCTCGCGAATCAACCGTACGAAGGCCAGCGATTTTAACTCCCCGCCGGAGGTAAAATGATGGTGAACCTGTCCGGTGGCGACTCCGGCTTCAGCCGCAACGCGGCGGACCGTCATTGCCGCCAGTCCTTCTGCCAGCGCCACGCGCATGGCGGCCTGTAAGATGGCTTCCCGCCGTTCATCCTTGCTCAGATATCGCATGTTTACTCACTCTCAATGGGAACGAAACGAGTGTAACAAAAAGCTGGACATGCGTTCAACTTTACGTAGGATCTCATCCTGGACATGTGTCCATGTTTTAAAAGAAAAGGAAATTTATGTTTCGTCAGTGGTTAGCGTTAGTGATTATCGTGCTGGTGTATATCCCGGTGGCGATCGACGCGACGGTGCTGCACGTGGCGGCGCCGACATTGAGCATGACGCTGGGTGCCAGCGGCAATGAATTGCTGTGGATCATCGATATTTACTCGCTGGTGATGGCGGGTATGGTGTTGCCTATGGGCGCCCTGGGTGACCGTATCGGTTTTAAACGGCTGTTGATGATTGGCAGTACGCTGTTTGGCCTGTCATCGCTGGCGGCAGCGTTTGCCCCGTCAGCAGGGTGGCTGATTGCGGCGCGCGCCTCGCTGGCAATTGGTGCGGCGATGATTATTCCGGCTACGCTGGCTGGGATCCGTACGCTGTTTATCGACGCGCGGGATCGTAATATTGCGCTCGGCGTCTGGGCGGCGGTCGGTTCCGGTGGGGCGGCGTTTGGCCCGTTGATTGGCGGTATGCTGCTTGAGCATTTTTACTGGGGATCGGTGTTTTTAATTAACGTGCCGATTGTGCTGGTGGTGGTTTCGCTGGCCGCGCGTTTTGTGCCTCCTCAGCACGGCCGCCCGGAGCAGCCGCTGAATATTAGCCATGCAATTATGCTGATTGTGGCGATTTTACTGCTGGTCTACAGTGCGAAAACCGCCCTGAAAGGCGCGCTGTCACCGTGGATAGTCGCGTCCGCGCTGATTACCGGCTCGGTACTGCTGTTTATCTTCGTGCGTATTCAGCTCCGCGCTCGCGTACCGATGATCGACATGCGTCTGTTCTGCCATCGCATCATTTTGAGCGGCGTGGTGATGGCGATGACCGCCATGATTGCCCTGGTCGGGTTTGAGCTGCTGATGGCCCAGGAGCTGCAGTTTGTTCATGGCTTTACGCCGTTTGAAGCGGGCATGTTCATGCTGCCGGTGATGGTCGCCAGCGGGTTCAGCGGGCCGATCGCGGGCGTGCTGGTCGGGCGTTTGGGGCTACGCATTGTCGCGGCCGGCGGAATGGGGCTCAGCGCCGTCAGCTTTATCGGGCTGTCGATGCTCGACTTCAGCACGCAGCAGTGGCAGGCGTGGGGGCTGATGGTGCTGCTCGGCTTCAGTGCCGCCAGCGCGCTGCTGGCCTCGACCTCGGCAATTATGGCGGCCGCGCCGAAGGAGAAAGCCGCCGCCGCGGGAGCAATTGAAACCATGTCCTATGAACTGGGCGCCGGGCTGGGGATCGCCATTTTTGGTCTGCTGTTGACCCGCAGCTTCTCGGCGTCGATTGACCTGCCGCAAGGGCTGAATGCCTCGCTCGTCGATAAAGCCTCGTCATCCATTGGTGAGGCGATGAAGGTGGCGCAGGATCTGACCCCGACGCTGGCGGAATCGGTGATTGAGGCGGCGAAAAGCGCGTTTATCACCTCGCACAGCGTGGCGCTGGGCAGCGCGGGCGGAATGCTGCTGCTGTTGGCAGTGGGGATCTGGTTCAGCCTGGCGAAGGTCAAACCGCAGTAAATTGCGAAGTAATACAGGGCGCGCGGTTGGCGCGGGCGGGGCAGATGGGCTATGTTTTTTACAGGATTATCTGACTCTTGCTGGAAAATATGAGCCTTCACCACAGCAGTGAACCGTCCCAACCGCTCTCCCGGTTAACCCTGCTTGCAGGGGGGGCGCTGGGCGTCGTTTTTGGTGATATCGGCACCAGCCCGCTTTATACCTTTCGGACGGTACTTTCGCTCTCTGAGCATGACCCTACGCCCGGCGTCATACTGGGCCTGCTCTCGCTGATTACCTGGACACTCATCCTGGTGACATCCATAAAATATGCCGCCTTCGCCATGCGAATTGATAATCATGGCGAGGGGGGCATCATGGCATTAATGTCGCTTCTGGTGGAGAAAGGCAAAGGCGGGCGCTGGGTCATTTTTGCCGCCCTGATTGGCGCAGCGTTGATTTACGGTGACGGCGCGATCACCCCGGCCATCTCCGTGCTTTCCGCCCTTGAAGGACTGGAGATGGTGATCCCTGAGTCCCAGCCGTACATCTTACCCCTCACGGTTGCGGTGTTGCTGGCGCTCTTCCTGATCCAGCCTTTTGGTACCGCCCGCATAGGGAAGATATTTGGCCCGGTGATGGCACTGTGGTTCCTGGCGATTGCGGCCCTGGGCGTGCGGGGGATCGTTCAGCACCCCTCGGTACTGTTGGCCCTTAATCCTGCTTACGGCATCGCGTTTTTGTTTTCGAACGGGTATACCAGTTTCCTGGTCCTGGGGGGCGTTTTTCTCTGCGTGACGGGGGCCGAGGCCCTGTATGCAGACATGGGGCATTTTGGTAAAAAGCCGATCTGGCTTGCCTGGTACGGTATCGTCTTTCCTTCGCTGCTGCTCAACTATGCTGGCCAGTCAGCGCTGATTCTGGCCGGTGCCGACAGCAAGCAAAACCTTTTCTACACGCTCTGTCCGCCTGTTCTCCAGGTTCCGCTCATCATACTTGCCGCGCTGGCGACGATCATTGCCAGTCAGGCGATTATTACCGGCGCGTTTTCCATGACGCGCCAGGCCATTCAGCTTGGCTGGTTACCCCGGTTACGCATCAAACAGACGGCGGCAGAAAGCTACGGTCAGATTTATATCGGGATAATAAACTGGCTGCTGATGGTGGTGACCATCGGGCTGGTGGTGTTCTTTAAATCCTCCGATAAGCTTGCCGCGGCGTACGGCATCGCCGTGTCGTTAACCATGCTGATGACCACGGGGCTGTTGTTTGTGGCGATGCGGGAAGTGTGGTGCTGGAGCCGGGTCAGCAGCGCGCTTATTGCCCTCTGTTTCCTGGTGATTGATGCCACCTTCTTGTTTGCCAATCTAATTAAAGTCCTGGAGGGCGGCTATATCCCGCTGCTGATGGCCGCAGCCATTTGTACGGTGATGCTAATCTGGCACCGCGGCGTTAAGGCGGTCTCCGCATCGGTGGGCGAGAAGGGCGTCAGCGTGGATGCGTTCTTTGCCCAGCTTCAGCAAAAGACGGTGCCCAGAGTGGTAGGCTCTGCCGTGTTTTTGACCCGTACACAGAACAATATCCCACCGGTCATGCGCTGGCATGTCGCGCGAAACCGGGCGCTACAGCAGGATGTGTTGTCGCTGACCATTGATATACTCAATGTGCCCTATGTGGGGGAAGAGCAGCGTATCAGGGTGGAACAGCGCGCGCCGGGCTACTGGCACGGCGTGGCGCAATATGGCTTTATGGAACACCCGGACATTCCGCGTTTGTTGCAGGGGGTCAGCGAGATTAACGCGCTTTTTGCCACGGATGATGCCACCTGGTATGTCGGGCATGAAACCATTGTGGCAGGCGAAGGCGGGGCCGGTATGGCGGCCTGGCAACGGCACATTTTTGCCTTCATGAAGCGCAACTGCACGCACGTCATCAACCACTACCACCTTCCCAGCGATCGGGTGGTTGAAATCAGCCGGCGCGTTGCCGTCTAGCGTCGCGCGAAAGCAGGGGGCTGCTTTCGCGCCGTTCTAGCTCTCCTGGGCCGCGGACAGGACGCTGTGCAACAGCACGTTCGCCCCTTTCTCCGACCACTCCGGCAGGATCCTTTCCGCTTCGTTATGGCTGACGCCCTTCACGCAGGGGATAAAGATCATGCTGGCGGGCGCAATTTTGCTCACATAGCAGGCGTCGTGTCCCGCACCGGAGACCATCGGTTTCGACGAATAGCCCAGTTCCGCCACGGCCTTCTCCGTACGAGCGAGGCATTCGGCATCAAACGCGATGGGCGCGTAGTCAAAAATGCGCTCAACGAGAGCCGACACGCCGCGCAGGCTCAGGCTTTCAGCCACCTTATGCAGCGCCGCTTCCATGGCTTCCAGAGCCTGCTGCGCCGGATGGCGAAACTCCACGCTGCATTCCACACGAGACGGCACGACGTTGCGCGAGTTTGGCGTAACCTTCGCCATACCGATCGTCGCGCGTCCGTCCGGCGCATGCCGATAGCCAATCTCTTCCACTTTCAATGCAAGCTCAGCGAAGGCGGTCAGCGCGTCACGGCGGCTGTGCATCGGCGTGGTGCCGGCATGGGCGGCAAACCCGTCCAGCGCCAGGGTAAACCAGCGCTGGCCCATTGCCGCGCGGACTGAGCCGATATCGATGGCCTCATCTTCCAGGATCGGGCCCTGTTCGATGTGCAGTTCGTAGCAGGCGTGAACAGGAAACTCGCGGGCAGGGGTTTCACCCCGGTAGCCAATGTTATCCAGCGCTTCACCCACGGTGATGCCATCGTTATCCGCGCGGGCATGGGCGTACGCTTTGCTAAACTGCCCCGTCCAGACCCCTGAAGCGAGCATGGCTGGCGCGAAGCGCGCGCCTTCTTCGTTGGTCCAGTTAACCAGCACGATGTCACGCTCCGTCTCAACGTGATGGTCATTGAGGGTACGCAGCAGCTCAAGCCCGGCCAGCACGCCGTAAACCCCGTCGTAGTTCCCGCCCAGCGGCTGGGTATCCACGTGCGAACCGGTCAGGACCGGGGGAAGCTGCGGGTTTTTCCCCGCGCGGCGGATAAACATGTTGCCCATGCTGTCGACATCGCAGGTAAAACCGGCGTCCAGCGCCCAGTCGCGCAGCAGGTTACGCGCAACACGATCTTCCTCGCTCAATGCCAGACGGGTCACGCCACCGGCGGGCGTGCCGCCGATCTGCGCCATCATCTCAAGCGTTGACCACAGCCGTTCGGCGTTGACGCGGATCATGTCTTGTCCTTGCTGCTGCGGTAGCGGAAATCACAGCACGCACCGCCCTGCATAATGGTGGTGGTGCGGGTTAGCTCAACGTCCGGCGCATAGCCAACGATGAATTTTTCATCCCGCGCGCAGGAGAGCAGATGACCAATCTCGCCCAGCCCCATTTCATGATACATCTCCGCGTAGCGACAGCGGGTCACGTTGTAGTTGTACTGCTGGTCGTCGGCGTCGATCACCTTCACCTCCAGCGCGTTATCTTTCTCCCACAGATACTGCAGGGCGATAAAGCTCTTGATGTTCGCGCCGTTGGGTTCTTTGCTGGCAAATGCTTTACCAGCGTCAATCGCGGCCTGCTCAATGGCCTCGCCAATCACCGCCTGGGCGCGGGCTTTCCCTATCTCGCGCACCAGGATTTCATAAATTGGCTTAATAATTTCTGCTTCAATTTTGCGGCGGGCGAGAATGCCCAGCTCGTTATTATCACTCATCACATTGCCTCGCTGCGTTACTTCGCTTTTGCGCCGCCCAGCACGGTCTGCGGCTGCCATTTGCCGTCGACCACCTTGTAGACCGTGAACGACGGCGATTTCAGGTTGCCCTCTTTATCAAACGCGATCTGTCCGGTGACGCCGGAATAGCTGATGGCGCGCAGGGCAGGCAGATACGCGGAAGGCTCAACGGAGTCTGCTTTTTCCATTGCCGCAACCAGCACGCGGGTGGCGTCATAGGCGAACGGGGCGTGCAGTTCGATATGGGTGTGGTAGCGGGACTGGTACGCCTGTTCGAATGCCTTTCCACCCGGCATCTGGTCAACGGGCAGACCCGGCTCCAGCGCCACAACGCCTTCGCCTTCTTTCTGCGCCAGCTTGAGGAACGTCTGGCTGACGAATCCGCCTGCGCCCATCAGCGTGGCATTCATGCCCAGCTGTTTGATGCGACGCGCCAGCGGTGCGGCCTGGCTGTCGACGCCGCCGAAGAAGATCAGATCGGCGTTTTTACTGCGGATGGCGGTCAGTACGGCGCTGAAGTCCACCGTTTTGTCATCCACGTACTGACGATCGACAATTTTCACGCCCTGGGCTTCAAGCGATTTAATAAATTGGTCTGCAAGCCCCTGACCAAATGCGGTACGGTCGTCGATCACCGCAATGCGTTTGGCTTTCAGGGTATTCACCGCGTACTGACCGGCGAGCTGGCCGCCGTCATCGTCGTGTCCCATCACGCGGAAGCTGGTATCAAAACCTTGTTGCGTATAGGCGTGACCGGTCGCGACCGGTGCGACCTGGGCGATGCCCGCATCGTGATAGACACGTGCGGCAGGAATGCTGGTACCGGTGTTCCAGTGACCGACGACGCCCGCCACGCCGCTATCCACCAGACGCTGCGCGACGGCCACGGCGGTGCGCGGGTCGGACTGATCGTCTTCGGACTGCAGTTTGAAGGTCACCGCTTTGCCGCCGATGGTCGGGTGCTGCTTGTTAATGTCGTCAATGGCCAGCTGCGCGCCGTTCTCCAGATCTTTACCGATACGGGCAGACGGGCCGGTGAGCGGGCCCGCGAGACCGATAATCACGGTTTCACTGTCAGCGGCCCACGTCGCCGTCGAGGCAAAGCTGCCGAGGAGGATAGCGGCGCTGAGCGCACTGATTTTTACTGTTTTCATTGTATTTCCCTGATGTTGGCTGGTGTGGTTAAACGGGCATTTCGCCCAAATAAATCTGTGCAATCTGGTCGTCATTGAGCAGCGCTTTCGATTCGCCATGATGAACAATGCTGCCGCTGTCCATCACCCACGCGCTGTCGGTGACTTCCAGCGCGAGACGGGCGTTTTGTTCGATGAGCAGCAGGGCAACGCCGCGCTCGCGCAGGCCGGCAATGACGGCAAAAATGTTTTCAACCATCTTCGGCGCGAGGCCCATCGACGGCTCGTCGAGGATCAGCAGGCGCGGGCGGCTGAGCAGGGCGCGGTTAAGGGCCAACAGCTGTTGCTCACCGCCGGACAGCAGGCCGGCAAGCTGATGCTGGCGTTCGCCCAGGCGCGGGAAGCGCTCGAAAATCTCGTTCATTTCGCGATTAACGGTGACAGTGTCACGTCTTAGCCAGGCGCCCATCTGCAGGTTTTCCAGCACCGTCATGCGGGAGAAGATCCCGCGGCCCTCCGGGACCATCACCAGCCCGTCGCGCAGTAGCGCCTCGGGCCTGTGTCTGCGGACGTCTTTACCGCGGAATTCAATAATGCCGCTAAAGCTTTCCAGTCCGGTAATGGCGCGCACGGTGGAACTTTTCCCCGCGCCGTTAGCGCCGATCAGCGTCGCCTGTTCACCCTCGTGCAGGGTAAAAGAGACATCGCGGACGGCCTGAATACCGCCGTAATGCACGTCCACACGTTCCACCTTCAGTAACTCAGACATGGGCGTTTCCTCCAAGCCAGGCGGCGATCACTGCCGGGTCTCGACGTACGTTCTCCGGCGTGCCGCTGGCAAGCGTTTTGCCGTAATCCAGCACCGTCAGGCGATCGCAGATGCCCATCACCAGCTTGACGTCATGCTCAATCATCAGCAGGGTTTTGCCGTCATCGCGCAGGCGGATTAGCAGTTCGCCGAGCGACACTTTTTCCGCTGCGTTCATCCCGGCGGCGGGTTCGTCCAGCGCCAGCAGCAGCGGATCCGTTGCCAGCGCGCGGGCAATCTCCAGACGGCGTTGATGACCATAGGCCAGATCGCAGGCGCGGTAGTGGGCGAACCTGGCAATGCCGGTGTACTCCAGCCAGTGCCAGGCCAGTTCCCGGGTCTGCCTCTCCTCTTCACGGGCGCGTTTGTGACGGCTCAGCGCGGCCCACAGGCCGTTACGGGTGCGCACGTGGCGACCCACCATCACGTTTTCCAGCACCGACATGTCATTAAAGAGGCGCACGTTCTGAAACGTGCGGGCAATCCCGGCGGCGGTGACTTTCTCAATGTGCTTTGGGAAATAGGGCTTGTCGGCAATCGAAAATTCACCACTGTCCGCCGGATAAAGCCCGGTGATCAGGTTAAAGCAGGTGGTTTTTCCCGCCCCGTTGGGACCAATCAGGCCATAGATCTCACCCTTGTTCACGGTAATCGAAACGTCATCTACGGCAGTCAGCCCGCCGAAGCGTTTTGACATGTTGCGTACGGTTAACAGGCTCATGCCTTCACCTCCTTGTGGCGCACCGGCCAGATGCCTGAAGGACGCACCAGCATGACCAGTACCAGCGCCAGGCCGTAGAACAGCTGACGCAGCACTTCCGGGTCAATCAGTACCGTACCGAACAGCGCCTGCTGAACCGGCGCTGCCTGACTGCGCAGCAGTTCCGGCAGGGCGGTAAGCAGTATCGCGCCCAGGATCACGCCAGGAATGTGTCCCATACCGCCCAGCACCACCATCGCCAGCACGGCAATGGACTCCTGTAACGTGAAGGATTCCGGGGAGACAAAGCCCTGAAACGCGCCGAACAGGGCACCCGCCACGCCGCCAAAAGAGGCACCCATCGCAAAGGCCAGCAGCTTATAGTTACGCACGTTGATGCCCATCGCGCGCGCCACATCCTCATCTTCACGGATGGCGTGCCAGGCGCGACCAATACGGGAATGCTGCAGGCGCAGGCAGACAAAAATAATCGCCACAATCACCAGCATCAGCAGGTAGTACCACAGCCACAGCGCGGGCACTTTGAAACCAAACCAGTGGTATACGCCGCTGAACTTCAGGCCGAACAGGTTGAGCGTATCCACCCCGGTAATACCCTTCGCACCGTTGGTGATGTTCACCGGTCGGTCGAGGTTGCGCATCAGAATGCGGATAATTTCGCCAAAGCCGAGGGTTACTATCGCCAGGTAGTCCCCGCGCAGCTTCAGCGTAGGAGCACCGAGTAAAATGCCGCAGACCGCCGCGACGAGCGCCGCCAGCGGTATAATCAGCAGATATGAGGTGTGCAGCCCGTCAGGGAACCAGACGCTGAGGACAGGAAATACCGCCAGAAGGTGTGGGGAGGCCATTAGTGCCGCAAGGTAGGCGCCGACCGCGTAAAAGGCGATAAAGCCCATGTCCAGCAGGCCGGTATAGCCCACCACAATATTGAGCCCGAGTGCCAGCATGATGTAGAGCAGGGCGAAGTCGATCACACGTACCCAGTAGTTGCCGCCAAGCTGCGTGGCCATTACGGGAGCAATCAGCAGCGCGAGGCAGAACAGGACCATGCCTGACCAGAATTTGCGCGTCGTCGTCGGGGCCTGAAGTTGAAGTGTTGTCATGGTATTCCTTACGCCCTGTGCGCCACGCGCTCGCCCAGCAGGCCTGCCGGACGGAAGACCAGCACCAGAATCAGGACCATAAAGGCAAAGACATCCTGATAGTTGCTGCCAAAGACGCCGTGGGTGAGTTCCCCCAGATAACCTGCGCCCAGCGCTTCGATAATGCCGAGCAGGATCCCGCCAATCATTGCGCCACGAATGTTACCAATGCCTCCCAGCACGGCGGCGGTAAAGGCTTTGATTCCGGGCAAAAAGCCCATTGAGAAGCTGGCGTTGCCGTAGTTGCTGGCCATCATGACGCCTGCCAGCGCGGCAAATACGCCGCCAATGGCGAACGTCAGGGTAATAATGGCATTGGGGTTAACCCCCATCAGCGTGGCCACGCGCGGGTTTTCCGCCACGGCACGCATGCCGCGGCCCAGGCGGGTGTATTCCACCAGCAGCCATAGCCCGGTCATTACCGCAAGCGCCAGCGCCACGGTAACAATGCCGGTGACGGTCACAATGGCAGGGGGATGCTGTTCACTTCCTGACGTCACGGCGATCGGATCCATGGGCAGGATCTGCGGGAACATCAGCGGGTTGCGCGTCCAGATAATCATCGCCACGGTTTGCAGCAGGACCGAGACACCGATACCCGAGATCAGCGGCGCGAGCCGGGGGGCATTGCGCAGTCTACGGTAGGCAAAGCGTTCCACGGCCATCGCCAGCAGGGCGCAAACGGCCATGGCAATCATCAGGGCAACGCCAAGCTGCAACAGCAGCGGCATATGCGGGAAGGTGGTGTTCAGGGCGTTAATGGCGGAAAGCGTGGTGAGCGCACCGACCATCAGAATATCGCCGTGAGCAAAGTTAATAATGCGCAAGATGCCATACACCATGGTATAGCCCAGCGCGATCAGCGCGTAGATGCTTCCCAGCATCACACCGTTGATCAGTTGTTGTATGAGTGTATCCAACGTCTGTACCCGCAAAGTGCTGTTTCAGCGGCTACCATCCAATAAATGAATTAAATTGTAAAATACACATATATTATTTCTTATGATAAACCGGCATTGCTTTATCTTAATGATTTGTATAAAGATAATGTAATCGCGTTTCCGGCTAAAAAGCCTAAAGAAATCAACATATGAATAAAACAGAACAATCGGCAGATTTGTCCGCGTATGCAGACAGTCGCCTGGCAAACGATCCGCCGCTTCGGGCTGTCCGTGCCTTTGAGGCCATCGCCCGGCTGGGCAGCGTCACGCTGGCCGCGCAGGAGCTGGATATCTCTCCGTCGGCGGTAAGCCATCAGCTCAAGGTGCTCGAAGGATACCTGCAAATGCCGCTGACGGAACGTCAGGGGCGCAGGCTGGTGCTGAGCCAGCACGGACGTGAATATTACCGCTCGATCCGCGCGGCGTTTAACGTGCTGCGCCAGGCAACGGAGCACCTGGCGGAGCAGGCGCAAACGCGTCAGGTCACCATCAGCCTGATCCCGCTATTTGGCATGGGGTGGTTCATCCCACGTTTACCTGCGTTCATGCGCGCCAATCCCCAAACCGAGATCAACGTGGTGTATGCCAACCATCGTAACTACCTGAGCGACGCGTCGGATATGTCGATTCGTTTTGGTAACGGGCAGTGGGCGGGCTATCAAAGCGAAAAGCTGATTTCCGGTCAGATGGTACCGGTGTGCAGCCGTGCGTTTTTGCGCGTTCATGGCCACATCGACACGCCTGAACAGCTGCTGCAAATGCCGCTGTTGCATGATGAAGAGCGTACGAGCTGGACGCAGTGGTTTTTGTTGCAGGGGGTAAAACGTCCGCTCCGGCGCAGCGGCCCGCTGTTTGAAGACGGACTGTTGACGCTGGCGGGCGTACAGGCTGGTCTGGGCTGTGCGCTAATGCGTGAGCCGCTGATTGCGCCGTATCTTGAGAGCGGCGAGCTGGTGAAGATATTTGACTTACCGATTGATGACGGGCGCGATTATTACCTCTGCGTGCGTACAGACTCAGAGATGACCGAGGACGGCAAGCTGCTGCAAAACTGGCTTCGTTGGGCTGCGAACGGAGAGTCGTCAGCCGGATAGGAAGATAAAAAAAGCCAGCTTGTTCAGCTGGCTTTTGTAGTGACAACATTTAGAACTGGTAGGTCAGACCCAGCGCCACGATGTTGTCTGTACCGATGCCTGCCTGGCGAGTGAACTTGTTGTCGTCGAGCAGGTTGATTTTGTAATCCACGTAGGTGGACATGTTTTTGTTAAAATAGTAGGTCGTGCCAACATCGATGTATTTAACCAGATCCTGGTCGCCGAAGTTTTCGATGTCTTTGCCTTTAGACTGCAGGTAAGCGATGGATGGACGCAGGCCAAAGTCGAACTGATACTGAGCCACAACTTCGAAGTTTTGCGCCTTGTTGGCAAAGCCGTAGATGTCGGTACGCTTGTTGTTAGAAGTACCGAAGCGGGTTGCGTTATAGGTCTGAGAGTACTGCGCAGCAAGGTAAATGTTGTTCGCGTCGTATTTCACACCACCGCTGTATACTTCAGCGCGGTCGCCTTCACCGTATACGCCAGCCGCATTCTGGTCAGCGGTACGACGTGAAGAGGACATTGCGCCACCCACGCTGAAGCCTTCACCCAGATCGTAAGTCAGGGATGCGCCATAGCCGTCGCCGTTCTGGTTCAGCAGGCTGCGACCGCTGGTGTTTTCACCCTCTACGCTGCCGTTTTTGCCCTGGTACTGCAGAGCAAAGTTCAGGCCGTCCACCAGACCAAAGAAGTCCTGGTTACGGTAGGTCGCGACGCCGTTAGCACGTTGCTGCAGGAAGTTGTCAGCGCCGTAGGTATCGCCGCCAAATTCTGGCAGAACGTCAGTCCAGGAAGTTACGTCGTAGATTACGCCGTAGTTACGACCGTAATCAAAGGAGCCTGCTTCAGCAAACTTCAGACCTGCAAACGCAACACGGGTCCAGGACTTGTTGTCGCCTTCTTCCTGGTTGCCCTGAATCTGGTATTCCCACTGGCCGTAGCCGGACAGCTGATCGTTAACCTGGGTTTCACCCTTGAAGCCGATACGCATGTAGGTTTTATCGCCATCTGCGCCTGCGTCATCAGAGAAATAGTGCAGACCTGTTACTTTACCGTACAGATCCAGCTTGTTACCGTCTTTGTTGTAAATTTCGGCAGCGTTAACAACGCCTGCTGCCAGCATGGAAGTGACTGCCACTGCAACTAATTTAAGTTTCATCTTAAATGTTCCTTATAATTTTTTTTCAGTATTTCCTGAACCACTGTGAACGATTTCTAAACGAGGCTGCTCGTCAATGGCATGCTATTTTTAAAAATCTCGTAGTCTTATTTCAATAATAAGTTTCAAATTATTAAAGGTAATTTCAATTAGTGTGATCTCGATCATGTGAAAAGGCGATTATTCAAACAAAGCGCCCGAATTTTATACGATTATTAATTATGTTATCTGCGGGACTATTGCCATCGCTATAATTTCTGTGAGTTTTAGTATATTAAGTTAGATTTCGGCATTCCCGATGTGTTGAGGGGGGGGCATTAGTTTTTGGGCTTAATAACAGTGAGTTAGGGGAGGGTTTAAACGTATATTGCGAATATTTGCATGGATGTGTCAGAATTGAATTATTACATTCAACGCTATCCATAGTGTTAATATTCATGGTTGACTAGTTTCATGTCGTTGTCAGTTTGTGTCAATTATCTTGTTGAGCGTTTACAGAAGGTGCCAAATATAAACCGAAATTAAACAGACATCCTATTATTAGGATAAATATTCTGAGGTGCGATCACACTTTAAATTTATGTTAATTATGTTGCCGGGTTGAAATTTACCCGGCCGTGCGAGAAAGCATTATTTTCTTGTTGCGTACCAGCAGAGTAACGACCCGGCGCAGACCATCAGGGCGCCTTGCCAGAACGAGAATGAGAGGGGGGAACTCAGCACTGCGGCGGCAAGCGCGGCTGAAAGGACCGGGGTAAAATAGGATACGGCAGCCAGAACCGTGACGTTACCGTGCAGGATGCCAATATTCCATGTGGCGTACCCAAACCCAAGGGCAATGCCGCACATGACGAGTTTCACCACCACCGGAAGCGTGAACACCATCTCTGGCTGATCGCTCAGGGTATATTTCACCCACAGACTCAGCGCGGTCAGTAAAACAAACAGGGTGATGCCGTTTTGTCCTTTCGCAAATTTGCTGGTGACCGTGCAGTAGGCGGCCCAGATAAAGGCCCCGGCAAACGCCAGCGCGTAGCTCAGCGGGCTGGAAACGATATTGCGGGTTATTTCATCAAGATGTAAACCCTGTTCACCGCCCAATACCCAGCAGACGCCCAGCAGCGAAATGACCAGGCCGGGGATCACCCACAGGGTAGATTTCTGTCCGTTGAACAAAATGGCAAACACAATGGTCAGGCTTGGCCAAAGGTAATTCACCATACCGACTTCAATCGCCTGCGATCGCGTTGCGGCATAGCCCAGCGACAGCGCCAGGCATATTTCGTAGCTGACAAATAAAACGCTGCCCGCAATAAGATATCGCGGTGAAAACCGTCTGATATCAGGAAATCCTACCGTCACCAGACACAGTAATCCGCTGAGGGTGTAGATCATCGCCGCACCGCCTACCGGCCCCAGTCCCTCACTCACGCTGCGAATAAGGCCGACCATGGTGCTCCATAACAGTATTGCCGCCAGCCCAATAAGCGTTGCCTTTTTTCTGTCCATTACTTCGCCATTGCAATAAAAATCAAAGGAAAAATGTATCGCATTACGCCTGTCGCTGTCGTGAATTATTCTCTTAAGCCGTTAATCAAAAAGGGGTAATGAAATGTACCGGGGGTGACTATTAAGGGGGGGAAGACAGATGACCTTGATTTGACGCAAAAAAATCAGGGGCTTTGCTGTTAGTTTGCGGCGCGAAATGTTTTCAGATAACGAGGACAACAATGGACGTCAGCCGCAGACAATTTTTTAAAATCTGCGCGGGCGGTATGGCCGGAACAACGGCAGCCATGCTGGGATTTGCTCCCAAAATGGCGCTGGCTCAGGCACGCAACTATAAGCTGCTGCGCGCGAAAGAGATCCGTAACACCTGCACATACTGCTCCGTAGGTTGTGGGCTTTTGATGTATAGCCTGGGCGATGGCGCAAAGAACGCCAGAGAAGCGATTTACCATATTGAAGGGGATCCGGATCATCCGGTGAGCCGCGGGGCGCTTTGCCCGAAAGGGGCGGGGCTGCTGGACTATGTTCACAGCGAAAATCGCCTGCGTTACCCGGAATACCGCGCGCCGGGTTCTGATAAATGGCAGCGTATCTCCTGGGATGAGGCCTTCTCCCGTATTGCCAAATTAATGAAAGCCGACCGCGACGCCAACTTTATAGAAAAGAACGCGCAGGGCGTAACGGTTAACCGCTGGCTTTCCACCGGGATGCTGTGCGCGTCTGCGGCAAGTAATGAAACCGGCATGCTGACGCAAAAATTTGTGCGCTCTCTCGGCATGCTGGCGGTAGACAACCAGGCGCGCGTCTGACACGGACCAACGGTAGCAAGTCTTGCTCCAACATTTGGTCGCGGTGCGATGACCAACCACTGGGTTGATATCAAAAACGCGAACGTCGTGGTGGTGATGGGCGGTAACGCCGCTGAAGCCCATCCGGTGGGGTTCCGCTGGGCGATGGAGGCGAAAAACAACAACGATGCGACGCTTATCGTCGTCGATCCGCGCTTTACGCGCACGGCATCGGTGGCCGATATCTATGCGCCAATTCGCTCCGGTACGGACATTACGTTCCTGTCCGGCGTGCTGCTGTACCTGATCGAAAACAACAACATTAACGCGGAATACGTTAAGCACTACACCAACGCGAACCTGTTGGTGCGGGATGACTTTGCCTTCGATGACGGACTGTTTAGCGGCTATGACGCCGAAAAACGGCAGTACGACAAAGCGTCCTGGAACTATCAGTTCGATGATAACGGCTATGCGATGCGGGATGAAACCCTGACGCATCCGCGCTGCGTGTGGAACCTGTTGAAGAAGCACGTTTCCCGCTATACGCCGGACGTGGTGGAAAACATCTGCGGCACGCCGAAAGCGGATTTCCTGAAGGTGTGTGAAGTGCTGGCCTCAACCAGCGCCGCCGACAGAACCACCACGTTCCTGTACGCGCTGGGCTGGACGCAGCATACCGTTGGCGCGCAGAACATCCGCACCATGGCGATGATCCAGCTGCTGCTCGGCAACATGGGCATGGCGGGTGGCGGCGTGAACGCGCTGCGCGGTCACTCCAACATCCAGGGGCTGACCGACCTCGGTCTGCTCTCGACCAGCCTGCCGGGCTACCTGACGCTGCCGTCTGAAAAGCAGACGGATCTGCAAAGTTATCTGGCGGCGAATACGCCAAAAGCGACGCTGCCGGACCAGGTGAACTACTGGAGCAACTATCCGAAGTTCTACGTCAGCCTGATGAAATCCTTCTACGGCGACGCGGCGCAGAAAGAGAACGACTGGGGCTTTGAGTGGCTGCCGAAGTGGGACCAGGCTTACGATGTCATCAAGTATTTCAACATGATGGATAAGGGCAACGTCACGGGCTACATCTGCCAGGGCTTTAACCCGGTGGCCTCCTTCCCGGACAAAAACAAGGTTGTGCGTAGCCTCAGCAAGCTGAAGTACATGGTGGTGATCGATCCGCTGGTGACCGAGACCTCCACCTTCTGGCAGAACCACGGGGAATCGAACGATGTCGACCCGGCATCGATTCAGACCGAAGTGTTCCGCCTGCCGTCCACCTGTTTTGCGGAAGAGGACGGCTCGATAGCCAACTCCGGCCGTTGGCTGCAGTGGCACTGGAAAGGCCAGGACGCCCCGGGCGAAGCGCGTAACGACGGCGAAATCCTTGCCGGGATTTACCATCGCCTGCGCGAGATGTACCGCACCGAAGGCGGTAAAGGCGCTGAGCCGCTGCTGAAGATGAGCTGGAGCTACAAGCAGCCGGATCGTCCCGAGTCTGAAGAAGTCGCGAAAGAGAACAACGGCATGGCGCTGGCGGATCTCTATGATGCTAACGGCAATCTGGTGGCGAAGAAAGGCCAGCTGCTGAACAGCTTCGCGCTGCTGCGCGACGACGGCACGACGGCGTCGTCCTGCTGGATCTACACCGGCAGCTGGACGGAGCAGGGTAACCAGATGGCCAACCGTGACAACGCTGACCCTTCCGGGTTGGGCAATACGCTGGGCTGGGCATGGGCGTGGCCGCTGAACCGTCGCGTGCTGTACAACCGCGCGTCTGCAGACGTAAACGGCAAGCCGTGGGATCCGAAGCGCATGCTGATCCAGTGGAACGGGGAGAAATGGACGGGGAACGATATCCCGGACTACAACACCGCCGCGCCGGGCAGCAACACCGGGCCGTTTATCATGCAGCCGGAAGGGCTGGGACGCCTGTTTGCGCTCAACAAGCTGGCGGAAGGGCCGTTCCCGGAGCACTACGAGCCGATGGAGACGCCGCTGGGCACCAACCCGCTGCACCCGAACGTGGTCTCCAGCCCGGTGGTGCGTATCTACGAAGACGACGCGCTGCGTCTGGGCAAAAAGGACAAATTCCCGTACGTGGGGACGACCTATCGCCTGACCGAGCATTTCCACACCTGGACCAAGCACGCGCGGCTGAACGCCATCGCGCAGCCGGAGCAGTTTGTGGAGATCAGCGAGACGCTGGCGAAGGCGAAAGGTATTGCCAACGGCGACCGCGTGAAGGTCAGCAGCAAGCGCGGCTTTATTCGCGCGGTGGCGGTGGTGACCCGTCGTTTGCAAAGTCTGAACGTGCATGGTCAGCAGGTGGAAACCGTCGGTGTCCCGCTGCACTGGGGCTTTGAAGGCGTGGCGCAGAAAGGCTACATCGCCAATACCCTGACGCCAAACGTCGGCGATTCCAATTCGCAAACGCCGGAATACAAAGCGTTTCTGGTCAACATCGAGAAAGCGTAAGGAGCGATTCAATGGCGATGGAAACACAAGACATTATCAAACGCTCCGCGACTAACCCGATAACGCCCGCGCCTCGCGCGCGGGACTACAAGGCAGAAGTCGCCAAGCTTATCGACGTCTCCTCCTGCGTGGGCTGCAAGGCCTGCCAGGTGGCCTGCTCGGAGTGGAACGATATCCGCGATGAGGTGGGGCACTGCGTGGGTGTCTACGACAATCCGGCGGATCTGAGCGCCAAATCCTGGACGGTGATGCGTTTTAGCGAAACCGACCAGAACGGCAGGCTGGAGTGGCTGATCCGCAAAGACGGCTGCATGCACTGTGAAGATCCGGGCTGTCTGAAGGCGTGCCCTTCAGCGGGCGCGATTATTCAGTACGCCAACGGGATCGTCGACTTCCAGCAGGACAACTGCATCGGCTGTGGGTACTGCATCGCGGGCTGTCCGTTCAATATCCCGCGCCTCAATAAAGAGGATAACCGGGTATACAAATGCACCCTGTGCGTGGACCGCGTCAGCGTCGGGCAGGAGCCTGCGTGCGTGAAGACATGTCCCACCGGGGCGATCCACTTCGGCACCAAAAAAGAGATGCTGGACGTGGCGCAGCAGCGCGTCGATAAGCTCAAAGCGCGGGGCTACGACAAAGCGGGCATTTACAACCCGCAGGGCGTGGGCGGTACCCACGTGATGTACGTGCTGCACCATAGCGACCAGCCGGAGCTGTACCACAATCTGCCGAAGGATCCGGCGATCGACACCTCCATTAACCTGTGGAAAGGGGCGCTTAAACCGCTCTCAGCGGCGGGCTTTATCGCGACCTTTGCGGGGCTGATTTATCACTACATCGGTATTGGGCCAAACAAAGAGGTGGATGACGACGAGGAGGAGCATCATGAGTAAGTCGAAAATGATAGTGCGCACGAAGTTTGTCGATCGCGCCTGTCACTGGACGGTGGTGATCTGCTTCTTCCTGGTGGCGGTGTCGGGGATTTCGTTCTTCTTTCCGACGCTGCAGTGGCTGACCGAAACCTTCGGTACGCCGCAAATGGGGCGCATTCTGCACCCATTCTTCGGCGTGCTGATCTTTGTGGTGCTGATGTTTATGTTCGTGCGTTTTGTTCATCACAACATCCCGGACAAGCAGGATATCCCGTGGGTGAAAGGGATTGTTGAAGTCCTGAAAGGTAACGAGCATAAAGTGGCGAAGGTGGGGAAATACAACGCCGGCCAGAAGATGATGTTCTGGACCATCATGAGCATGATTTTTGTGCTGCTGGTGACCGGAGTCATTATCTGGCGTCCGTACTTTGCCCACTACTTCCCGATTCAGGTGGTGCGTTACGCGCTGCTTATCCACGCCACGTCGGCCATCATCCTGATCCACGCCATCCTGATCCATATGTATATGGCCTTCTGGGTGAAAGGCTCGATTAAGGGGATGATTGAAGGGAAGGTGAGCCGCCGCTGGGCGCAGAAGCATCATCCGCGCTGGTATCGTGATGTGGAGCGTCTGGAAGCGAAACAGGAAAGTACGGAAGGATTGAAGTAAACCCTGCGCCGTCGGCTCTGCCCGGCGGCGCTGCGCTTGCGCGGGCCTACTCTTCAAATCAAAACCGCTCCTCCACATACCGGAACGGGTATTTTGTGGGTTTGACTTTGCCGATTTTGCGTTTCGGTAAATCCACCTTGTCTACGTGTATTTCTTTATACGGGATCTGCGAAAGCAGGTGCGAAATAATATTCAGTCGCACGCGTTTTTTATCTTCTGAACGTGCCACAAACCACGGCGCCCAGGCGGTATCGGTGGCTTCAAACATAGCGTCGCGCGCGAGGGTATACTCGTCCCACAGGTTAAAGGATTTAATATCCATCGGCGATAGCTTCCAGATCTTACGACCATCGTTAATACGGTCGCGCAGGCGACGCTCTTGCTCTTTAGGCGTCACCTCCAGCCAGTACTTCAGCAGGATAATCCCGGCATCGACCATCGCTTTTTCCATCACCGGTGCGCCATCCAAAAATTTCTCCACCTGTTCCTCCGTGCAGAACCCCATAACCCGCTCAACGCCCGCGCGGTTATACCAGCTGCGATCGAATATCACGATCTCGCCTGCCGAAGGCAGGTGCGGTACATAGCGCTGGAAGTAGAGCTGGCTTTTTTCTTTTTCAGTTGGGGCAGGGAGCGCAACAACGCGAAACACGCGAGGGCTGACTCGCTCGGTGATGGCTTTAATGGTACCGCCTTTACCGGCACCGTCGCGTCCTTCAAAAACAATACACACCTTGAGTCCTTTGGCGACGACCCACTGCTGGAGCTTAACCAGTTCCACATGCAGGCGACGAAGCTCTTTTTCGTACTCTTTCGTCTTCAGCACGGGTTTAACCACGCTATCTACACTCGCTTTGGTCACGGTCACTGCTTTGGTTTTATTCTGTTTTGCGTTTCCCATGATAATCCTCATCTCCGGAACGTGTGATGTGCTTAGAAGGAACTAACACTTTGAAGTGTAATGCTGACCTGCAACCTTCGCGGGAATTTTTGATATGTGTGTCTGATAAGCGTGTTTCTCTTCATCAGGCAACGAGGTAGAATGGTGAATGGTACTGTATGAATAAACAGGTGGTGTGATGGCATTGATTTTTGAGGGCGAAAAAATCGGTCGTACTCGTTTTACCGGCGAGAAAATAGAGAATGCGATCTTTCGTAACTGCGACTTTTCAGGCACGGATTTAACCAGCACGGAGTTTATCGGCTGTCAGTTCTATGACCGGGAAAGCCAGCAGGGCGCTAAGTTTACTCGGGCGCAGCTTAAAGATGCTATTTTCAAAAGCTGCGATTTATCGATGGCAGATTTCAGGCATTCGAATGCCTTAGGCATCGAAATCCGTGAATGCAGGGCGCAAGGGGCTGATTTTCGCGGTGCCAGTTTTATGAACATGATCACCACGCGTACCTGGTTTTGCAGTGCTTATATAACAAAAAGCAACCTGAGCTATGCCAATTTTTCGAAGGTGGTTCTGGAAAAATGCGAGTTGTGGGAAAACCGCTGGAACGGCGCGCAGATCCTGGGGGCAACTTTCAGTGGTTCGGATATGTCAGGCGGCGAGTTTTCTTCATTTGACTGGCGTGCAGCAAATTTCACACACTGCGATTTAACCAATTCGGAACTGGGTGAACTGGACGTGCGTGGCACTGATCTACAGGGTGTTAAGCTGGACAGTTATCAGGTGTCGCAAATTATGGAACGCCTTGGCATCGCGATTATCGGCTGACAATATTCACAGTCTGCGCTGTATAAATGGATTAACGTGTCAGTCTGCCAGTTTGAACTGGCTCACCATACAAGATTATTCAATAATGCACGCTGCGAGTGATTAACCCGTGGTTGAGGTATGAAAAAGACAATATTATCGTTGGCGCTTGGCACATTTGGCCTGGGCATGGCCGAATTTGGCATTATGGGCGTGTTAACCGAGCTGGCGCATGACACCGGTATTTCGATTCCCTCCGGCGGGAATATGATCTCGTTTTATGCCTTCGGCGTGGTGATTGGCGCCCCGATTATGGCGATGTTCTCAGGCAAGTTCTCGTTAAAAACGACGCTGCTGTTTCTGGTTGCCCTGTGCGCGGTTGGGAACGCCCTGTTTACCTTTTCAACATCATATTTCTGGCTGGCGACGGGACGCTTAATTTCCGGTTTTCCGCACGGCGCGATTTTCGGCGTCGGGGCGATTATCCTCTCTAAAATTGCGCCGCCGGGGAAGGTGACGGTCGCAGTGGCGGGAATGATCGCCGGGATGACCGTGGCCAACCTGGTAGGCGTCCCGCTCGGCACCTGGCTGGGGCACCAGTTCAGCTGGCGTTATACCTTTTTCCTGATTGCGGTGTTCGACGCGCTGGTGATCCTCTCGGTTCTGCTCTGGGTGCCGGACATCCACGACACATCAGAAATCAAATTGACCGAGCAGTTCCACTTTCTGAAAAAACCAGAACCCTGGTTGATTTTTGCCGCCACCATGTTTGGCAACGCCGGGGTGTTCGCGTGGTTCAGCTTCGTTAAACCGTTTATGGTCAACGTTTCAGGCTTCACCGAAGGCGTGATGACGATCATCATGATGCTGATGGGGCTTGGCATGGTGCTGGGCAACCTGTTGAGCGGCAAACTCTCGGGGCGTTTTAGCCCGCTGCGCATTGCGGCGACCACCGACATGGTGATTGTCGCCTCGCTGCTGCTGCTTTTCGCCTGTGGTGAACTCAAAACGGCCTCGCTGATCATGGGCTTTATCTGCTGTGCCGGGCTGTTCGCGCTCTCTGCGCCGCTGCAGATCCTGCTTCTGCAAAATGCGAAGGGTGGCGAAATGCTGGGGGCGGCAGGGGGGCAGATGGCGTTTAATCTCGGCAGCGCGATCGGGGCGTACTTTGGCGGGATGATGATTACCCTCGGCTTTAGCTGGCGCTACGTCACGCTGCCTGCGGCGATACTCTCGTTCTCGGCCATGAGCGCGCTGTTGATCTACGGTTACCTGCGGGCCAGACGGGCTCAGGCTAACGCGCGTGCGCTAGCCTGATTGAATTCAGGCAAGCCAGGGCTCACCCAGGGTCAGCATCAGGCGGTTGGCCCAGGCGAAGAATGCGGCGGACTGCACCAGATCAAGCTGGGCTAAGGTGTCCAGCCCCTCTTTTTCCAGCGCGGCAAGGTGCAGCGGCGTGGCGGCAGGCGGGGTAACCGACAGCGCCGCTGCAAAATCGATTTCCGCCTGCCAGCGCGCAGATTGCCCCTCGCTCAGGGATTGTCCCGGACGCACGGCCAGCAGGGCCTCTACCGCCGGGTCATCCTTTGACAGCTGGCTGGCTTTCCGCGCATGGACAGATGCGCAGTAGATGCAGCCGTTAATTTTACTGGTGACCGTTGCCGCCAGCTCGCGCTCGGCGCGCGGCAATCCCCCCGGCGTATAAAAAATCCCTTTATCCGTTAGCGTACGCTGTTCAAGCACCGGCAGGTTGCGCCCCAGCAGGCGGAAATAGTCGGAATCGGTATGGCCAAATTTTGCAAGGATGGCAACCTCATCGTCACGAAAATCCGCCAGCGGTTTTGCTGCTATCCATGGCTCCCATCCCAGCTCCTGCTGGGTAAACGCGACGGGAGCCGCCTTCCCGGTGGCCGTGGTTGCGGTCGTGTGCCAGACGCCTGCCGCCACCGGCGCTTCGCTTTTGGCGACGGGTTTGTCGTTCAGCAGCCGCAGCCCGGCAATCAGTCGGCTCTGGAAGCTGACAAACGCGATAAGCTGCGCCAGGGTCACGATGCCTTCCTTGCTCCATCCCGCCTGGGTCAGCGCCCTTAACGATGTCGGCGTGGCTTCGACGGGGGAGAAGGTCAGCAGGCGCGCGAAATTGAGCGCCGGGGTCAGGCGTTCAGAGGTGGGGTCGGCCAGACCAAACCCCGCATAGTGCGCGGCCAGCGCCTCCGCGTTGTGCCACCTGGCGACTTTTGCCGCGACGGCGAAGCGCTCGTCCAGCGCAAAATCGCTATCCTGCTGGGTAAATAAGATTTCGTAGCTGCCCTGTGCGTGGCGCGTGGCGGCGTCCCGCGTGGCGCGCGCCTCTGCCAGAGGGGAACCGGGTTTAATTTCCGCCAGCTCGGCGAGAATGTCGTGACTTAATGACATAGGTATCTCCTCAACGTATATGGGGGGCAATATGTTCAGCGATCAGTTCGATGGAGCGCAGGGTGTCTCGATGGGTGGGCTCGACCGAATGGACCTGGAATGAGATGTCCGTGGCGCGCCGGAGAACGGAATCGGCCTGCAGCGAGCGCAGCACCGTCTCGGGCGAACCGATATGGGCGTCGAACTGGTGACGAAAATCGGTGACGGTGTCACCTTTAACCGCGTGCCCGGCGGCGCGATGCTGCTGGGCTTGTTTCGTCAGACCCGGTGTGGCGACCTTGAGCGCATAGTCGTCGCTGTCGGCGACGAATGCCGTACGGGAAGCCAGAATGCGCGGTGCGATGCCCGCGGGCAGCGCCTCAAGGTAGGCATCCACAATAGGGTTCTGGATCGCGTCGAGCGTTAAATCCAACTGGTCTGCCGGGCGCGGCTGCGTGCGGGAGAGCATTAAACCGTGTCCGGCCCGCGCGGCGCGAACGGCACCGTCGACCGAAAAGGTGGCAATCCAGATACGGTCGGCAAGCTGTGGCGCAGGCGGGTAAAGGTGGTTATCCGGATGGGTGAGCGAATCCCCGCGCCAGGCGCTCTGGATCACATGCAGATGGTCGGCAAAGGCCGCGCCGCGCTGTTCAAACGTCAGTCCGAACGGCAGGAAAGAGGTCGGCGTGCCGCCCGAACCAAAACCGACTTCGAGACGTCCATCGGCGAGTAAATCCAGAACCGCGGCGTCTTCCGCCACGCGCAGCGGGTTTTCCATCGGCAGGGTAATGATGGCCGTACCCAGGCGGATGGTTTCGGTATGTGCGGCTACGTGTGCCAGAAACAGCAGCGGCGAAGGCAGTCCGCCTTCAGTTTCGTGAAAGTGGTGCTGGGCAATCCAGGCGCTGTCGAAACCGTGGCGTTCGGCGTGGCGGATCTGTTCAGTTGCCAGACGATAGCGCTCCTTCGGCGTGGCGTCGTCAAGCAGGCGGGTGAAAAATCCCAGGCGTTTTCGCGTCATGCGAACTCCTCCGTAGCGGGTGAAAAATGGGGAATGGCGTCAATCAGCTCGCGGGTATAATCGTTCTGCGGAGATGCGAATAAGGTTCCGACGTCGCCCTGTTCGACCACCTGACCGCTGCGCAGCACCGTGACGCTGTGGGCGATCCGGCGGACGGTAGACAGATCGTGCGTGATGAACAGGTAGGTTAATCCCAGCTGCTGCTGCAACTGCTGAAGCAGAGCCAGAATCTGCGCCTGCACGGTGACGTCCAGCGCCGAGGTGGCTTCGTCCAGCACCAGAATGGTCGGCTCGAGGATCAGCGCCCGGGCGATGGCCACGCGCTGACGCTGTCCGCCTGAAAGTTCCCTGGCGGTGCGGCCCAGGAGTTCGACGGGCAGGGCAACCCGCTGGGCCACGGTCTCCACCCGAACCTTTCGCTCCGCCTTACCGAGGCGAGAAAAGTTCTTCAGGGGCTCTTCGATGATGTCAAACAGCGTCTGACGCGGGTCGAGAGAGGCAAACGGGTTCTGGTAGACAAACTGGATCTTCTGGCGCAGCTGACGACGGGCCTCGCGGCTGAGCGTGGTGGCATCAATATCATCAATAATGACCTGTCCGCTGTCGGCCTGTTCAAAACCCAGCAAAATACGGGCGAGGGTGGTCTTCCCGGAGCCGGATTCACCGACCAGCGCATGCGTACTGCCGCGCCTGACGTCAAACGTCACCCGATCCAGCGCCTGAAGCTGATGACCTTTGCCCAACGAGAATCGTTTGCTGATGGCGCGGGCGCGAATGGCCGGTGACGCGAGCGGAAGACCTGATACCGGGGCAATGGTCAGGCGCTGGCCCTGGAGATCGCTCAGCAGCTGACGGGTGTAGGCGTGCTGCGGCGTACGGACAATATCGACGGTGCTGCCTTGCTCCTGAATTTCGCCATCGCGAAAAACCAGCAGCCTGTCCGCGCGCTGGGCGGCCAGGGCCAGATCGTGGGTGACAAACAGAACGGCAGTGCCCGATTCCCGCCGCAGGATATCCAGCAGATCGAGAATGCGTTTTTGCACCGTCACATCCAGCGCGCTGGTGGGCTCATCAGCAACGATCACGTCCGGGCGCAGGGCAATGGCGATGGCAATCAACACGCGCTGTTTCATCCCGCCGGAGAGCTGATGGGGATACTGCGTCATGCGCTGTTCGGGGTGGCTCAGGCCGACCTTTGTCAGCAGGGTGAGCACCTGCTCGTCGCGCTCGGCGCGGGTCACTTTCTGGTGTAGCTGAATAATTTCCCCGACCTGCGCGCCGATCGTCTTCACCGGGTTGAGTGAATTACCCGGATCCTGCGGAACCAGGCTGATTCGCGCCCCGCGAAGGGTATCGAGACGCTTCGCTGACCACCGGCTAATCTCCTCGCCGTTGAGCACGATTTTTCCCGCATCGCGCCGGGCGTTATCCGCCAGCAGGCCAATGATTGCCTGTGCCGTGGTCGTTTTGCCGGATCCGGATTCACCGACAAACGCCAGCATTTCCCCTCGCCCGAGCGTGAAGCTGACGTTATGCACCACCTCTCTCCACTGGCGTGCGGTGCGGTAGCTGATCGTCAAATTTTCCACTGAGAGAACGGTCATTAGCGACCTCCGCTGAACTGTTGGCTGATACGATTGGTGGCCAGCACCACGGCGATGACGACGACGCCGGGGAAGGTGGTTAACCACCAGGCGGTAGAGAGATAGTTACGGCCTTCGGCAATCAATAAGCCCCATTCCGGCACGGGCGGTGGGGTGCCGTAACCGAGAAAACTCAGCGTGGAGAGCGCCAGGATGGCCTGACCAAACTGCAGCGTGGCAAAGGCGAGGACGGCGGTTAACGCGTTGGGCAGGATGTGTCGCCACAGCACGGCGAAAAACGTCCCGCCGCTGCCAAACGCCGCCTCGACATAATCCGTGTGGCGGATGCGCACGACTTCACCGCGCGCGAGGCGGGCGAAGCTGGCAATGGAGGCAACGCCCACGGCAATCGCGGCGTTAACGGTGCCAAACCCGAGCAGAATAATGACCGTCAGCGAGAGCAGCAGAGACGGGATGGACAACAGCACGTCGACAAAACGCATCAGCAGAGACTCGACGCGTCCGGCGAACGCCCCGGCGATGACCCCCAGACCGGTGCCCACCACCAGCCCCATCGTGACGGCAGCGAGCGCCGCGCTCAGGGAGTGGGACGCACCGTAGACAATACGGGTGTAAACATCGCGGCCAAGCTGATCGGTGCCGAGCCAGTGGCCCGCCTGAGGCGCCAGGCGCTGTGCGCCGGCGATGCCCTCAATCGGGCTGTAGTGGGTTAACAGGCCGGGCGCCACGGCGGCAAAAACGGCGAGAATAATCACCGCCCATGCCAGCCACAGTCCGGGCTGCCATTCCACTCCCTGCCACGCTGGAACGCGTTTTCGCGCGGCGGCAGCGTAATCGACCAGACTCATGATGCACCTCCGGTAACGGTTTGCAGGCGGGGATCCAACAGAGGCATCAGCAGATCCACCAGCAGATTGATCAGGACAAAACCGAGGGCGGAAATCATCACGACCGCCTGAAGCACGGCGATATCCTGGTTATTCACCGCCTGCTGGGTCAGCTGCCCGAGCCCGCTGCGGCCAAAAACGGTTTCCGTGATCAGCGCCCCGGCAATCAGCTCGCCCAGCAGCAATCCGGCAATATTCAGGACCGGCAGCAGGGCGTTGCCGGTAACGTGACGCCACAGGACGGCGGTTTCACTCAGCCCTTTGGCCCGGGCGACGGCGACAAACGGCTGCGTCGCCACCTGGTCCAGGCTGCGCATCAGAATTTGCGCCAGCGGGGCGGAAATCGGGATCGCGACGGTCACAATCGGCAGGATCAGCCCCTGCAGTGGCGTCGGGTTAATCACCGGAATCAGCCGCAGCTGGAAAGAAAAGAGCTGGATGAGGGCAATCCCCAGCCAGAACGTCGGTAAAGAGATAAACAGGACCGGCAGCGACTGCAGGGTATTACTCAGCCAGCGCAGACCCGGCAGGCGCGACGCAAAGGCCAGCGCAAACGCCAGCAGGACTGCGAGTACAAACGCGGGCAGGGCGAGGCTCAGGGTTTCCGGCAGATTGCTGGCAATCAGCTCGCTGACCGGCACCCCTGCCTGTAACGAATAGCCGAAATCCCCGCGCAGCATCGCCAGCAGCGTATGGCCGTATTGCTGCCACAGCGGGCTGTCCGCGCCATAGGCCACGCGCATCTCCTCGATTTGCGCCGGGCTCAAGCCCAGGTCCGGGTTCTGAAATTTAATCAGCACCGCGTCGCCCGGTAGCACCTGGAGCAACACGAACGAGAGGGTAAAGGCGGCCCACAGTACCAGCAGCCCGTGCCCAAAGCGTTGAAGAAGTGCGTGGCGCATCGTCAGCTCCTCAGTGTTTCTCAATCCACGCGCCGTAGAACGACGGGCGGCCGACCGCTTCAAAATTGACGCCTTTCAGCCACGGCGCACCGGCAAAGACCTGCGGCTCTTCGAAAATTGGAATGACGTAGGCGTTATCCAGCAGGTAGCGCTGGGCATCGCCGGTCAGCTGCAGGCGTTTTTTCGGATCGACTTCAGCAGAAATGTTCACCAGCAGTTCATTCAGCTTGTCGTCACGGAAGCTTTTGACCTTGTCGCTGGAGCCGCCTTTTTGCAGCAGCGCGTCGCGGTTAGCGGGGTAGAACATGCTTTTCACCACGTCCGGATCGGCGCGGCCAACTTCGGAGACGGTTAACGGGGTTTTCAGCGGATCAAGGTTATCCAGCGTGCGGCTGCCTGCGTCACCGGCTTTAACGCTCAGCGCCACGCCCACCTGTCGCCACTGCTGGGCAACCAGCTGCAGCACCTCTTTATTTTGTGGCTGCGGCAGGGATTCATACACCGTCAGCGCCAGCCGCTGGCCGTCTTTGGCGCGGATCCCGTCGCCACCCGCTTTCCAGCCCGCCTCGTCCAGCAGCTGGTTGGCTTTTGCCGGGTCAAAGGTCAATTTATCGCTGAGATCGACAAAGCCAGCGGCGGAATCGGCAATCACCGACTTCGCCTGCGGATAGTTGGCCGAGAAGAGGGTCTCGACCACCTGCTTTGCATTGGTGGCATGCAGCAGCGCCTGGCGTACGCGAATATCAGAGACCAGCGGGTTATCCGGGCGGAAGCTGATGCTGTCATTCACCCCGCGCGTCGGGGCGGCGTAGATTTTATAGCCCTGGTCTGTCGCCTGCTTTTCGTCATACGCCTGCACCTGACGAATAAAATGCGCCTGACCGGCCAGCAGGGCGCCGACGCGCACGCTGTCTTCCTGAGTCACGATAAACTTGATGCCGTCAAGATTGGCTGGCCCCTGCTGCGCCAGATTTTTGGGCCCCCACTGGTAGTCCTTACGCGCTTCCAGCGTCACTTCGCGACCCAGCTTCTCGTCCTTCACCACAAACGGGCCAGAGCCAATGATATGCCGGGCGTCACCCAGCTCTTCAAAGTTGCGCTTCAGCGTGCTGAGCGAGACCAGGCCCGACCCGATTGTGGCGGTGCCCTGCAGGAACCCAGGCGACGGTTTTTTGAAGTAGAACTTCACGGTCAGCGGGTCGATGACTTCGCTACGATCGTAGTTATTGATCACTTCTGACACCGGCAGTCGCTGCGCCTTGTTACCTAAGCCGTAGGTATCAAAGTTTTTTGCTACGGCGTTGGCGTCCAGCGGCGTGCCGTCGGAGAAGGTGATGCCGGGGCGAATTTTAAAGGTGTATTCGGTTTTATCGGCGTTGGTGGTCCAGCTTTCGGCTACCCACGGTTCCACCTGCAGCGTCTTTGGGTTCTGCCACGTCAGTTTGTCGGTGATCTGGTTCAGAATGCCGCCGTTCGGGTAAAAGCCACCGGCAGGCGGATAGAGGTTGGTGTGCGCCTGTTGCTCCAGATAAATCAGCGTGCCGCCTTTGACGGGCGCATCCGCGGACCAGGCTGCGGTTGTCGTCAGAATCAGCGCCGTCAGCAGCGGCAGACGAAATGGGGTTTGCATGGTGAATTCCTTTGTTATCTTCTTGTTAGCGTCGGATTCATCATCGGGCGCGGGGGAAAACAAGGGAACAAAGGAATTAAGATAAGGATTGCCGGAAAATGGCTATAAAAAAACCGCCCCTGTCAGGAGCGGTAATTGAACGGTGGGTGATTATGAACGCAGGTCAATCACCATACGGCCGCGGATCTGGCCCTGTTCCATCTCTTTAAAGATGGCGTTGATGTCCTCGATCGGGCGCATCGTGACTTTCGGCACGACCTTGCCTTCAGCGGCGAACTGGAAGGCTTCCTGCAGATCCTGACGGGTACCGACGAGCGAACCCACCACCTGAATGCCGTCCAGCACCAGGCGCGGAATGTCGAGGCTCATGGCTTCCGGCGGCAGACCAACGGCGACCACGCGGCCACCGGCACGCACGGCATCAACGGCTGAGTTGAAGGCGGCTTTTGCGACGGCAGTGACGACTGCGGCATGCGCGCCTCCGGTTTTCTCCTGCACAATTTTAGCGGCATCTTCGCTGCGGGAGTTGATGGTGAGATCCGCACCCATGCTGGCCGCCAGCTTCAGCTGTTCGTCGTTAACGTCAAGGGCGATGACTTTGGCGTTAAAGACGTTTTTGGCGTACTGCAGCGCGAGGTTGCCCAGCCCGCCCAGACCGTAAATCGCAATCCACTGGCCCGGTTTAATACCCGACACCTTCACTGCTTTATAGGTGGTGACGCCAGCGCAGGTGATGCTGCTGGCCGCCGCCGAATCCAGACCGTCCGGCACTTTTACCGCGTAATCTGCGGTGACGATGCACTCTTCCGCCATCCCGCCGTCGACGGAGTAACCGGCGTTTTTCACGTCACGGCACAGGGTTTCGTTGCCGGTATTACAGTATTCGCAGTGGCCACAGCCTTCAAAGAACCAGGCCACGCTTGCGCGGTCGCCGACTTTCAGCGACTTCACGCCAGGGCCGACTTCTTTTACGATACCAATCCCTTCATGGCCCAGGATAACCCCGGTTTTATCGCCGAAATCACCGTTCTTCACGTGGAGGTCGGTATGGCATACGCCACAGCACTCCATCTTCAGCAGGGCTTCCCCATGCTTTAGCGGGCGTAAGGTTTTTTCGGTAACGTTGACCTGGTGATCCTGAGTGACAACAGCAGCCTTCATGTGTATCTCCTTGTTCATGATAAGAATCTGCATAGCAGGTATAGTACCTCTTAAGGATTAATACATTAGCCTGGTAATGCAAGGCTGCGGCAACATAATGTCATCATTTGATTCGATTTCAGATTAAGAATACGGCGTTCCTCTAATAATTAAGGGGGAAAATTCTGGCCCGGCGAAATGCTCGCCGGGCGCAGACTTACAGCTGTGCTTCTATCTCCTCTATCTCTTTACGCCATTGCGCCTGTAGCTGCGGCTTTTGATGCTTCGGCTTACGCGCCAGATCGTCTTCCAGCAGCGTTTCCAGCGCGACCAGCCGCTCCAGCAGATCGTCATACGGCGAGGATTGAATCGTCGCGGCGACAGCGGGCGCAGCGGATGTCATAAGCCCCGCGCTTTCACGCAGACGCTCAAACACCGCTTCTGCATCGTGCCACTCGCTCAGCTTTCCCTCTTCAATCAGCCAGAAACGGTTGCAGCTTTGGCTAATTAACTGACGATCGTGGCTGACCAGCAGGACGCCGCCTTCGAACTGCTGAAGAGTGTGCGCCAGCGCCTCTTTGCCTTCCATGTCGAGGTGGTTGGTCGGCTCATCCAGCATCAGCAGGCTATAGCGGGCGAGCGTCAGGCCAACGAACAGCAGGCGCGAGCGCTCGCCACCGCTGAGCGTGCTGACCGTTTGCCCGTGACGCGCCCACGGGAAACCCGCGCTTATCAGTGCCATTTTGCGGTTCTGCGGATCCGGCGCGAAAGGTTCCAGCGCGTCGAGCAGCGTGGCGTCATCCGGCAGCTGATGAAGCGTCTGGTCGTAATAGCCTGGCGACACGCGCGGATGGATTTTCAACCCGCTGTCTGCGGACTCATCAGCAAATTGTTGCCAGATAAGCCTCATCAGCGACGATTTGCCGCAGCCGTTACGCCCGACAATCGCCACGCGATCGCCGCTTTTCAGCCGCGCCATGTCGATGTTAAACAGCGGCGGTAGCCCGGGCGCAGGCGGGACGCTGAGATTTTCCATCTCCAGCAGACGGTCAGCCCGCAGCGCGTCGCCGCGAAGGGTTAACGTCCACGGGCTGCCTGCCGTGAGCGCCGTCTGGCTCTCCTTCAGCCGTTCGACCTGTTTTTCCATCTGCTTGGCTTTGCGGGCCAGGTCTTCGTTGTCGTAAACCTTGCCCCAGGTCGCCAGCCGCTTCGCGCTGGCGGTCACGCGATCGATCTCCTTTTGCTCGGCCTTGTGGCGATGGGCATCGCTTTCATCCTTTGCTTCAAGCGCCTTGCGGGCGGCCGTGCAGGGAAGGGCGAAGTAGTGCAGCGTTTTATCGCGCAGGATCCAGCTGCCGTTGGTGACGGCATCCAGCAGCTGTCTGTCATGCGAGACCAGCACAAAGCTGCCCGACCAGTTCTGTAGGAAGTGTTCCAGCCAGAGCATGGTCGGCAGGTCCAGGTGGTTGCTGGGTTCATCCAGCAGGAGTAGATCCGGCTCGTGAATCAGCGCCCGCGCCAGCAGCAGGCGGGTGTGTTGCCCGCCGCTCAGCGTGGCGGAATGCAGCATCATATCCTGCGGCGTGAAGCCCATGCTTGCCAGCAGCGTTTCGGCTTTCCAGCGCAGACTCTCCCGTTCAGTTGAGGGCAACTGGGCCAGGACGGCATCCAGCATGGTCAGCGGAAAAATAGCGTCCGGGAGATGTTGCTCCACGCGCGCCATCAGGCAGTGCCCGGCCAGTGCTACCGTTCCGGCGGCAGGGGAATCCGTGCCGTCCAGCACCTTCAGCAGCGTACTTTTGCCGCAGCCGTTGTCGCCCAGCAGGCCAATGCGGTCGCCTTTTTTCAGCGTAAAGGAGAGTGAGTCGAAGAGCGTGCCAAACGCCGTATCAACGCGTAAAGATTGTGCAGTGAGTAAAGTGCTCATTGTTGCTTACCCAAGAGTTACAGGCATGTTTATGCCTCGTCAAACATCGCTGACGATAACTCAGTAAGCCCGAGAGAAGGGATTTCAGGGGTTGGTGTCTTCGCTCAAGCAGAAGTTATCGCAGCACGATACCGATAACGCTTGAGCTGGTGCGATCACCAAATGTATGTGAAACATTGAAAATTTCACAGTACAGCATAATTGGCCTCCTTATATATTCAGTGGGTTGATGGATGAAGGGAGTGTAGCGGGGGAAAAGGGGTTTGGCTAGTGGGTATTCGATGGTGCGGTCTGGTGCCCTCACCCTGACCCTCTCCGGTGGGGAGAGGGTTAGGGTGGTGCGGATTAAATCGACGTACGGCGATAGCTACGGTATTCAGGCTTCCAGAAGTTGTCGTCGATGGCCTGCTGCAGCGCGTCGGCAGAGGTTTTCACCGCCACGCCCTGCTGCTGCGCCATTTTACCTACCGCAAACGCGATGGCGCGGGACACCTTGTGAATGTCTTTCAGTTCCGGCAGCACCAGCCCTTCTCCGTCATTGACCAGCGGAGAGTAACCCGCAAGGGTTTCGCTCGCCGACATCAGCATTTCGTCGGTAATGCGGGACGCGCCGGATGCGATCACCCCCAGACCAATGCCCGGGAAGATGTACGAGTTGTTGCACTGGGCAATCGGATAGGTTTTATCCTTCCACACCACCGGATCGAACGGACTGCCAGTCGCGACCAGCGCGTTACCTTCGGTCCAGGCGATGATGTCCTGCGGCGTCGCTTCCACGCGGGAAGTCGGGTTAGACAGCGGCATCACGATAGGGCGCTCACAGTGCTTGTGCATCTCGCGAATGATCTCTTCGGTAAAGAGACCGGTTTGCCCGGAAACGCCGATCAGAATATCCGGCTTCACGTTGCGCACTACGTCCAGCAGGGAAAGGACTTCGTTGTCGGTATCCCAGTTTTTCAGGTTTTCGCGCTTCTGCACCAGCTTGGTCTGGAACGGCAGCAGGTTTGGCATACCGTCGGTCAGCAGGCCGAAACGGTCAACCATAAAGACGCGGGAGCGGGCCAGCTCTTCGCTTAACCCTTCACGCTGCGTCTGGGCGATAATCTGCTCGGCAATACCGCAGCCCGCAGAGCCTGCGCCCAGGAAGACGATTTTCTGGTAGCTCAGCTGGCTGCCGGCTGCGCGGCTGGCGGCGATAAGTGTACCCACGGTCACGGATGCGGTGCCCTGGATGTCATCGTTAAAGGAGCAGATCTCATCGCGATAGCGGTTCAGCAGCGGCATCGCGTTTTTCTGCGCGAAGTCTTCAAACTGCAGCAGAACGTCCGGCCAGCGGTGCTTCACGGCCTGAATGAAATCGTCGACAAACTGATAGTACTCATCGTCGGTAATGCGCGGGTGGCGCCAGCCCATATAGAGCGGATCGTTGAGCAACTGTTGGTTGTTGGTGCCAACGTCCAGCACCACCGGCAGGGTATACGCCGGGCTGATGCCGCCACAGGCGGTGTAAAGAGAGAGCTTACCGATGGGGATCCCCATCCCGCCAATGCCCTGGTCGCCGAGGCCGAGAATACGTTCGCCGTCGGTCACCACAATCACTTTGATATTGTGGTTCGGCACGTTCTGCAGAATATCGTCCATGTTGTGACGGTTCTGATAAGAGATGAATACCCCGCGGGAGCGTCGGTAGATCTCTGAGAAACGCTCGCACGCCGCACCTACCGTTGGGGTGTAGATCACCGGCATCATCTCTTCGAGATGGTTTTGCACCAGGCGATAGAAGAGGGTTTCGTTGGTGTCCTGAATGTTACGCAGGTAGATGTGTTTGTCGATTTCGGTTTTGAAACCCTGGTACTGGATCCACGCGCGCTCTGCCTGTTCTTCAATGGTTTCAACCACTTCGGGCAGTAAGCCCAGCAGGTTAAAGCTGCTGCGCTCTTCCATGCTGAAGGCGCTGCCTTTGTTGAGCAGGGGAAACTCAAGTAAAACCGGTCCGGCGTATGGGATGTATAAGGAACGATGTTTTTTCAGTTTGTTGTCCATGTCACTCACTCTTTTTATGAAGATCCGTCCCTGACACTGCTGTTTGTCATCTTTCTGGCCTGTGCGATGGGATGCGGTCAGGCGGTATTATAAAGGAGCTAAATATTAATTACCGCAACACATAAACAAAAACACCATCGGGATTACCGATGGTGTTCTGGATCTCAGTCTGGAACTTACTTGCCCGCGTGGCGTTTTCTGCCGGTGGCGTGAGTGACCTGCGTTTCATGGTCGCCTTCAATCACCACTTTGCGCTGATTAGAAAGCTTGTAGTTCAGTCCCAGAATATGGCGTGCCTGACGGTTCGATTTCATGTTAACTCCTCAATCCTGTTGATAGTTTTAAGGACTAGTTTGCTTACGCAAACGAAATGTAACCCCTTAGGTTGCTGATCCAGCTTAGCAGGTTTTTACAAAGGTGCGTTTTGCCCGCTGACAACGTAGTTAATGGTCTGCTGGTAGATGTCACTGAGGATGTCATTATCTGTGGATTCCACCCACCTGGTCAGTTCCATCAAAATGTCATCTTCAGTCACAGCACCATGCTCGGCGTGAAGACCCTGCGCAATCGCGTTAACGAGTTCAGGTTGTGCTGCTGCGGTATTAGCCGGGTAATAAGTAAACATGCTGCCTCCGTGTCGTTGTCTGTTTAATGGTACGGCTCGCAAAAAATTTAATTCATAAACAGAATGGCAAATATTTTCCCGGTTGTGGCTCAGATTCATCTTAGAAATAAAAATGACATAAGTGTATGCTTTTGTGTGCTTTTGAAATGTGGGGGGAAATTGAAGTGGCGTTGAGAAGATATTATGACGGTGCTCCTGCTATCACGAAATATAGCAGGAGCAGAGTTTACATTACCACTTCATTTCGCCGGTATTCACCTTAGCGCTTAATTCCAGCGAGCTCTCTTCGGCCAGATTCGGATACTGTTTTTTCAGGGTGCTGATGACGCCTGCAGAATCTTTATGAACGGATAAGGCCTTTTCAAAGCGCTGCAGATAGTCGCGGGTAAAATCAATCGCACCCGCTCCGGCTGGCGGGGTACCCAGATAGTGACCCGGGATTACGCGCTCGGGTTTGTGCGCCGCCATATTTACCAGCGTTTCCTGCCACTGCTTACGGCTTGCCGCCGTCTGGGTGTCAGCCGTCCAGACGTGGATCCCCCAGGCTACCCCGGTGCCGCCGAGGATGGTTTTCGCTGACGGGATCCACACATAGGCCGCGTAGCTGTCAGGCTCTTCGATATCGATCTTTTCCCCGTCCACCATAAACGTGGTGGAGGCGAGCACCTGCGGGACGACCAGCTCCGTTGGCGCGCCGTCTTTCATCTGCGGACCCCAGAAGGCGAGCTTGGCGTCTTTGGTGGCCTTGATGTGGTCAACCACGTGCTGCGTGGCCACCACTTTGGCGTTCGGGAAGGCTTTGACCAGCGGCTGCAGGCCAAAATAGAAATCCGGATCGCCGGAGGTGATCACAATCTTGTTCAGGGTCTTACCGCTTTGACGAATTTTCTCTACCAGCGCTTCGCCATCCTTCACGCTGAACTGCGCGTCAAACAGCACAGCCTCTTTCGGGCCGGAAACCAGCGTGGAGGAGACCGCGAAAATGCCTTTCTCCTGCGGGTTATAGGTATCAATGCTCAACGGCGCGGCAAAAACAGCCGGAGTGAAAAGCGTGGAAAGCAGGGCAAGGTGAGTGAATTTCATGCTGTTGTCTCTGTTGTTCAGGAATGTCTCTATTGTACGGATATTCGCATTTGCCAGAATTCCTGAAACAGGACATGCTTAGTTTCATAAATCGAGCAAATGGAGCTTATATGGATCGCGTTATCGCCGCTCAGGTCTACAACCGGATATGCGAGCTGGGAAGCTTGAGCGCGGCGGCCCGCGCGCTGGGCATTTCCCGACCGATGGTGAGCCGCTACCTTGAACAAATGGAAAAGTGGGCGGGAACGCGGCTGGTAAACCGCTCCACGCGCAAGCTGACGCTGACCGCGGCAGGGGAAAAGGTGCTGCAAAAAACGCGGACGCTCTCGCAGATTTCGCAGGAAATTGAAGGCCAGTCGGAGAAAGATCTCCCGTCCGGCACGCTGCGGGTGGCCTGCGCGCACTTTACCGCCATGCACCTGATTGCGCCGGTACTGCCCGGTCTGCTCTCGCGCTACCCACAGCTGCGCATTGAGCTGGACGTGAATAACCACCCGGTCAGCCTGGTGGGAGAGCGCATCGACGTCGCCGTGCGCATTACGGATAACCCTGAACCCGGCATGATTGCCCGCCGGCTGGGGGAATGTCGCTCGGTGCTTTGCGCCTCGCCGGACTATCTGGCGCAGCACGGTACCCCCGTCAGCCCCGAAGAATTAGCGCAGCACAACTGCCTGCACTACAGCTTTTTCGCCGGGCAGTCCTGGCACTTCCTGACGCCGGAAGGCGAAAGCCTGAGCGTGGCCGTCAGCGGTAACCTGAGCGCCAGCATCTCTTCGCTGCTGATGGACGCGGCGATTAAGCACTGCGGCATCGCCATGCTGCCGGAGCGCGAAGCGTCTGCCGCGCTGGAGCAGGGATTACTGGTGCCGGTACTGGCGGCCCTGGAGCCGAAACCGCTTGCCATCCATGGCATTTATCAGTCCCGTGAATACCAGCCTGCCGCGCTGCGGGTGTTCCTTGACGCGCTGGCGCACCATTTACTCAGTGACTAAGACTCGTCTGTCTTGCCCGCAGAATCCGGACAGCCTTCTATACTTAACCCTTTGTAAGCCAAAAGGAGAGCAAGAATGACTATTCATAAGCACGGTTCGGCACACTGGTCTGGCGACATTAAGCGCGGTAAAGGGACGGTTTCCACCGAGAGCGGCGTTCTCAATCAGCAGCCTTATGGTTTCAATACCCGCTTTGAGGGTGAAAAGGGGACCAACCCGGAAGAGCTGATCGGCGCGGCACATGCGGCCTGTTTTTCGATGGCGCTGTCGCTGATGCTCGGCGAAGCGGGCTATACCGCTGACGCTATTGATACCACTGCGGACGTCTCTCTGGATAAGACTGACGGCGGCTTTGCTATTACGAAGGTTGCCCTGAAAAGCAAGGTGACCGTCCCGGGCATCGCCCCACAGCAGTTCGACGGTATTATTCAGAAAGCCAAAGCGGGCTGTCCGGTATCGCAGCTCCTGAAGGCTGAGATTACGCTGGACTATAAACTTAACTAAGCCACAGCCGGGTTTACGCCCGGCTACCCCTTCAGCGCGGCGGGAAACACCTCCGCCAGCCACGCAATAAACACCTTAAGACGGTGCGTCAGATGCCGGTTCTGAGGGTAAACCACATGAAACGGATAGGCGGCGGGGCGCCAGTCGCTCAGGATCGCCGTCAGTGTACCCGCCTGTAAATACGCGTTTGCCGAATACTCAAATGTCTGCACAATGCCCAGCCCCGCCGCGGCAGCCGCCAGGTGAGCATTACTTTCGTTTACGCCGAGATAATGCGGAATATTGATTTCCAGCGCCTCGCCGTTTTTTCTGAAGCGAAACGGAAATGCCCGCCCGGTGACGGGCGAAAGGTAGCTGATAAGCTTGTGGCCGTTGCACAGCTCCTGCGGATAGGCCGGGACGCCATGATTTTTCAGGTAGCCCGGCGTCGCGCAGGTCACCATCTCAGCGTTGCCAATATGGCGTGCGATAAGGGTCGAATCGTCCAGCGGACCGCCGCGGATGACGCAGTCTACGTTACCGCTAATGAGATCGACCGGCCGGTCGGCCACGCCAAGGTCGATGCGGATATGCGGATAGCGCCGCATAAATTCCGGAAGCAGGGGGATGAGCACGTCCCGGGCGGTGGAGCCGCCCACGTCAACCCGCAAATGACCTTTTGGCGTCGCGCGGGAAACGCGAAACGAGGTGTCGATATCTTCGATATCAATCAGCACCCTGAGCGCTTTTTCATAGTATTCCATCCCTTCCGGCGTCGCGACCACCCGGCGAGTCGTCCGGTGCAGGAGACGTATCTCCAGATGCGCCTCAAGGGATTTGACCAGCTTGCTTAGGGTGGCGATGGGCATGTTCAGAGAGTCCGCCGCGCGGGTAAAGCTGCCGGTTTCCACCACCCGGGTAAAAGCGCGCATCGCCATGAGCTGGTCCATTAGGCTCCCCTGATTATTTCTGTGTGTGAATAGTCATTTTCATTCTTGCCGGTTTTTCACTAATCCCGCAAGGGCTAAAGTTTGTCCAACGCAAACCCAACAAAAGGTAAATGACATGAACACGACTCTCTCAGGAAAAATCGCACTGGTCACCGGCGGCAGCACCGGCATCGGTCTTGCCACGGCGCAGGAGCTGGCGGCCCAGGGCGCGAAGGTGTACATCACCGGAAGACGTCAGGCCGAGCTGGACGCGGCGGTGGCTGAAATCGCGTCAACGGCAGTGGGCATTCGCGCTGATGTGTCAAAACTGGCGGACCTGGACGAGGTTTATGCCCGGATAGCCAAAGAAGAAGGCCGCCTCGATATTCTGTTCGCCAATGCGGGTGGCGGCGATATGCTGCCGCTGGGCGCGATAACCGAAGAGCAGTTTGACCGGATTTTCGGCACCAACGTCCGCGGGGTGCTGTTTACGGTACAGAAGGCGCTGCCGCTGCTGTCCGCCGGATCCTCGATTATTCTTACCGGCTCGACGGTGTCCATTAAGGGGACGACCAACTTTAGCGTCTACAGTGCCAGCAAAGCCGCCGTGCGCAATTTTGCCCGCTCCTGGGCGCTGGATTTGCAGGGCCGTGGGATCCGCGTCAACGTGGTGAGCCCGGGTCCGATCAAAACCCCTGGTCTCGGCGATCTGGTGCCGGAAGAACATCGTCAGGGGCTGTACGACGCGCTGGCCGCTCAGGTGCCGCTCGGCCGTTTAGGCGCGCCGGATGAGGTGGGTAAAGCGGTGGCGTTTCTGGCCTCCGACGCGGCCAGCTTTATTAACGCCACGGAGCTGTTCGTGGACGGCGGGATGGCGCAAATTTAACCCACACTGCGCCAGCAGCGGACGTCACGGCCCTCGTGAGAGGGCTGTAACGGCTGGGGACGCTCACACCCCTGCGTTGCCATCGGACAACGGTCGCGGAAGAAACAGCCTTCGGGCAGGCGGCGGTTGCCGGGAAGCTCCGTTTTGCGTAAGGCCAGCGTCTCATCCAGCGGTTCACCGGTGCGGGGAACAGAGTCGAGCAGCAGACGGGTGTAAGGATGGCGCGGCTCGCCAAGCACCTGCGCGGCGCTACCCAGCTCCACAATCTGCCCAAGGTACATCACCGCCACGCGGTCGCTCATGTGCCTGACCACCGAGACGTTATGTGAGATCAACACGTAGGTCAGATTACGCTGCTGTTGCAGGGTCACCAGCAGGTTGAGGATCTGCGCCTGCACGGAGATATCCAGCGCGCTGGTGGGTTCATCGAGCACGATAATATCCGGATCGGACGAGAGCGCCCGGGCGATGGCAATGCGCTGGCGCTGCCCGCCGGAGAAGGCGTGCGGGAGCCGGTCGAGATATTCCGGGCGAATGCCCACCTGCAGCGCCAGGTTTTCAGCCAGCTGACGGCGCTCGCGCTCGCTGCTGCGCTTTTGTACCCACACCGGCTCGGTGATGATGCGCCAGACCGGCAGGCGCGGGTCGAGCGAGGATAGCGGATCCTGAAACACCATCTGCATGCCGCCCGCGTGGTGCGTCCGCTGGCAGGCACCGGTGCTGGGCTTAAGCATGCCCATCAGCAGCTGGGCCAGCGTGCTTTTCCCGCAGCCGGACTCCCCGACAATGCCAAGCGTCTCTCCCCGACGGATTTCAAGGTCGAGCCCGTTGAGCGCATGGACCTGTTCCGTCACGCGACCCAGCCAGTTTTTGCGCGCCGCAAAGTTCACGTGCACGCTATCCAGTTCCAGCAGTACATCAGACATGGTGTTTCTCCCGTTGTGGATACCAGCAGGCAGCCTGTTGGCCTTCTGCGCCATGGGGCTGCAGGCGCGGCGTTTCGCTGCATTTCGCCCCGGCGGCAAAGCAGCGTTCGCGGAACGCGCATCCCTGCGGAAGCTGGCTGAGGTTGGGGACCGTGCCGGGGATGGCGGGAAGCGGGGCGCGCGGCTGGCCGTTTTCCGGCGCGCACTGCAGCAGGCCGATGGAATAGGGATGAACAGGCTGATGGATCAGCGTTTGCGTGGCACCGCTCTCGATCACGCTGCCCGCATACATCACGTACACTCTGTCGCAGAGCTGGGACACCACGGCCATATCGTGGCTGATAAACAGCACCGAGGTGCCGCTGGCCCGCGCCTTGTGCTTCAGCAGGCGCAGCACCTGCAGCTGGACGGTGACGTCCAGCGCGGTGGTCGGTTCGTCGGCGATAATCAGCTCCGGCTCGCAGGAGAAGGCAAGGGCGATCATCACCCGCTGGCGCATCCCGCCGGACAGTTCAAACGGATAGCGCGCCATGACCTGTTTCGCGTCCGGGATTTGCATCTCTTCCAGCAGGGTAATCGCCTTCTGCTGTGCCTCATGCCGGGAAAGCGGCTGATGCTGGCGGATCACCTCCACCATCTGTTTGCCAATTCGCCGCGTCGGGTTGAGGGCAGTCATCGGCTCCTGAAAAATCATCGCGACCTTTGCGCCGCGCCACTGGCGAAGCTGCTTCTCGGACGCCGTCAGGACGTTTTCGCCGAGTAACTTAACCTGACCATGATGAATGCGGTAGCTGCCCTCCGGCAGCAGACGCATGGCAAGCATGGCGGTCACCGACTTACCCGATCCCGACTCGCCCACCACGCCGACAATTTCGCCCCTGCCGATCTCCAGCGAGACGTGGTTCAGCGCGTGGACCTCGCCGCGAAAAATCGGGAAGCTCAGATGCAGGTCTTCAATACGTAATACCGGTTCGGTCATTACTGTTTCCCTCCCGATTTCGGATCCAGCAGATCGCGGATACCGTCGCCAAACAGGTTAAAGCCCACGGCGGTTATCAAAATCGCCGCACCGGGAAACGCGCAGTACCACCACTGGTCCAGAACGTAGTTACGGCCGACGGCCACCATCGCGCCCCATTCGGCGGTCGGCTGCTGCGCCCCCAGGCCAATAAACCCCAGCGTGGCGGCCATCAGGATGGCGCTGCCGATGTCCAGAGACGCCTGCACAATCAGCGGCGGCAGGGCGTTGCGCAGGATATGCCAGCGGATCAAATGCCAGCGGGAGGCGCCAAAGGTGCGGGCGGCCTGCACGTAGGTAAACTGGCGCACCACCAGGGTTTGGCCGCGTGCCAGGCGGACGTAAAACGGAATGCGGACAATCGCAATCGCCAGCATGGCGTTAAACAGGCTCGGCCCGAGCGCGGCGGCCAGCGCCATGGTCAGCACCAGGGAAGGTATCGAGAGCATAATGTCCATCACCCGCATGATGATGGCGTCGCCGCGCCCGCCGAGCACGCCGGACAGACAGCCCAGCAGCGAGCCAATGCCGCCCGCAATCACCACCACCGCCAGCCCGGCGGTAATCGACTGCTGGCTGCCCGTCAGCACGCGGCTGAACAGATCGCGGCCCACCTCGTCGGTACCAAACCAGTGCTGCGCAGACGGCGCCTGCAGGCGCGTGGTCAGATCCAGCGCGTTCGGGTCGTGCGGCACGATCCACGGTGCGGCCACCATAATGAAAAGCATCACAAGCATAATGACGCCGCCAACGATCGTGAGCGGGCTTTGACGCAGCATCCAGAACAGCTTTGGCCAGTTGATGCGTTGTCTGACGGGTTTAACCGGGACGGGCGTTTCCTGCGTTAACATCATTCGGCACCTCCGCGCCCAATTCGCGGGTCAATCCACAGGTAAAGCAGATCGACCACCAGATTAACCAGCACGTAGGCCAGCGAAACAACGACGGCAAAGCCCATCACGGCAGGGAAATCGAGCGCCTGAATGGACGTTACCACCCAAGCCCCCATGCCCGGCCAGGCAAAGACGGTTTCGGTCAGCACGGCGCCGTACAGCAGGTCGCCCAGCGCCAGCCCGAGCACGGTAATCGACGGGATCATCGCATTCGGCAGGGCGTAGCGCAGGACGATATACCAGCCGGGCAGGCCGCTGGCGCGGGCCGTGCGAATGTAGTCTTCGCTAAGCTGCTCCAGCATCGCGGAACGAACCTGACGCGCCACGATGCCCAGATGCACAAACGCCAGCGTCAGCGAGGGCAAAATCAGGTGCTGCAGCGCATTGAAAAAGACCTCTCCGTTACCTTCCAGCAGGGCATCCAGCAGATAAAAGCCGGTGACATGGGCAGGTGGGTCGAGCCAGTCGTCCAGCCTGCCGCCGCCCGGCAGGATCTGCAGGTGCCCGTAGAACAGGACAATGACGCCCAGCCCAAGCCAGAAGGCCGGGGTGGAGATCCCGGTCATCGCCATTAAACGCACCAGGTGATCCAGCCAGCGGTTGCGGTATACCGCCGACAAAATCCCCAGCGGCACGCCGATGACCAGCGCCAGCAGGAGGGAACAAAAGGCCAGCTCCAGCGTGGCGGGGAAAAAAGCCTTCAGGTCTTCCGCAACCGGACGGCCGGTCCGGATGGAGGTGCCTAAATCACCGTGGGCCAGGGCGTCCACGTAGCGGCCAAACTGAACGTACAGTGGCTGATCCAGCCCCAGCTGCTGGCGAATGTTCTGCACGATGTCGTCGCTGGCGCGGTCGCCGGCCAGCAGACGGGCCGGATCGCCGGGGATCAGATGCGAAATAATAAAAGTGATAATACAGACACCGGCCACCACCAGGAGTAACCCCCAGCAGCGCTGGCGCACGATGCTCCAGAACGTCATACACTTTCCCCCGGCGAAACGGTTACTTGCTCATGGTGGCGATGTTAAACACCTGCTCGAGCATCGGATTAAAGGTGAAGCCTTTGACCTCTTTGTTCATCGCCAGCTGGTAGTTCTTCTGGAACAGATAAACGTAGGCCGCCTCGTCGATAACCACCTTCTGCGCCTGCTGATAATCTTTGGTGCGCTCAGCCTGGTCGGTGGTTTTCAGCGCGGCCTGCAGCAGGGAATCGACCTCTTTGTTCTCATAGAACGAGCGGTTGCCCGGCAGCCCTTTCTTGTCCGATTCGAACCAGTAGTTCATGAACATGTACGGGTCGGCAAAGTCCGGGCTCCAGTTGCCGATGGCAATGTCGTAATCGCCTTTTCCGACGCGGTCGCGCATGGTGGCGTTGGCCAGTTTTTCCAGCTTGACGTTAATGCCGATCTTGCCAAGGCTGGCCTGCGTCGAGAGGGCGATAGGCTCCCAGTTCGGATCGTTGTCCGAGTAGAGGAAGGTCAGGCTGGCGGGCTTATCTTTGACCTTCTCCAGCGCCGCTTTGGCTTTGGCCTCGTCAAAGCTGTACTGCATTGCCGTGGCGTCAAAGCCCCACATGCCTTCCGGGATCGGGCCGCGCATCTGCTTGCCGTTGCCGCTCAGAATGCCTTTCACCATCCCCTGATAGTCCGTCGCCCAGGAGACCGCGCGGCGTAAATCGACCTGATTGAGCGGCGCTTTGCTGTTGTTGAGATAGAGGTAAGTCACGCGCAGAGACGGATATTCGGCGACGGCCACTTTCCCTTCCTGCTTCAGGGCCGCAAGCTGATCGACCGGAAGTGAGTCGGCAATGTCCAGGTCACCGCGGGAAAGCTGCAGACGACGCGATGCGCTCTCACCGATAATTTTAACCGAGACGCGCTTGAAGTGTGGCTTCTCACCCTGCCAGTGAGGGTTTGGCACCAGCACCAGCTGCTGGCCTTTCTGCCAGCTCTTCAGCATAAACGGTCCGGAGCCGGCGGTGTTTTGCGCCAGATAGCCGCGCGCATCGTCCGCGGCATTGGCCTTCAGCACCGTCGGGTTAATGATGGAGGCGCCGTCGTTCGCCAGGGTGTAGAGGAAAGGCGCGAACGGCTGGCTGAGGGTGAACTTCACCGTATGCTCATCAACGGCATCAATTTTCAGATCTTTCGGGAAGGCTTCGGACGGCCCCTGGCTGAGCTTCAGCAGGCGCTCAAAGGAGAGTTTGACCGCCTCGGCGGTGACCGGCGTGCCGTCGGAGAATTTGGCGTTATCCGCCAGGGTAAAGGTCCATTCTTTCTGGTCGTCGGACGCCTTCCAGCCCGTCGACAGATCGCCTTCCACTTCGGTAGAGCCTGGCTTGTACTTGACCAGACGTTGGTAGGACGGATAGGTGACGGTCCAGTCGTTGTTATCAATGGTGATGGCCGGATCGAGCGTTTGCGGGTCGGCGGCTTTACCGATCGCCAGCATGTCTTTTGGGACGGCAGCCAGCGCCAGCGGGGCACTCAGGGCCAGCGTGGCGGCGATCAGAGTCGAGATAAGCGATGTTTTCATGGCAGTGCTCCAGGTTTAAAGAGGGGTGTGAGTCAGTGGAAAACAGGCAAAACGGTCGTCAAGCAGCGGGTAGTTGGCGGCATTCGGCAGTTCAAAGTGCCACCATTCGCTGCTGATACCCACAAAACCGCCGCCAAACATGATGGCGTTCAACAGCAGACGGTTGCGCTGGGCGTGCGGCGGCACGGAGGGGTGATACGGATGCGATCGGTCATGCATTTCGTCAAAACCGGCCCCCATATCCAGCACGGCGTTATGTTCATCCATCAGGGTCACGTCGATGGCCGTGCCGCGGCTGTGATTGGAGCCAATCGCCACGTCGACCACGTATTCCGGGTTCGGACAGGCATCCCATAGCTGGGCCTGCGCCTGCTGCGGCCGATAGGCGTCGTAGACCACCAGCTTCAGACCGGCCAGCGAGGCAATGCTGATGGCTTTTGCCAGGGCGGTGGCCGCGTCGGTATGCAGCAGGCACAGCGCCTCCTGATAGATCGGGCGGCCGGTGATGTTGTCGGCGGTGGCGTACTTCAGATCGATATGCAGCGTGGGAAACGTCTTCGCCACATCAATCAGTTCACTCTCTTCGGGCATAGCTCCGCTCCTTTAGCGTTCGAATTGACCAAACTCTTGTTGTAATTGTCGGTTTACCGCCAGACGCGCCGGGAGCGCCTCACCCAGCGCTTCCACCACGCCCGACAGCAGCAGGTTGAACAGACAGCTCACGGGGGCAAGTGAATCCCAGAAATGACCGGTATCGGTTTTCACCTGCAGTAAATCAATCGGGTAATCCCGCGCCCACGGGCACCAGATGTCGGTGATTAAGGCCAGCGGAATGCCTTTCTCGCTCGCGACGCGGCAGTACTGTCGGGCCATCGTGGAGTAGGTACGCGTATCGGCCAGCACGACATAAGGGTGCGCAAACCCGGAGTTCAGGGATTCCACCCAGCTGCCGGATGCCCCTTCGGAGTAGCTCACCCGCGGGCGGAGGTATTCAAGGTGGCTGAAGAAGGCGTTGGCGATCCCGCGCGTGGACTGGATCCCCAGCACAAAGACCGCGTCCGCGTGGGCCAGATGGTGCACCACCTGGCGGAAGGAATCCGTTTGCGCCAGCTGGTACACCTGCGTGATGGCATCCACCTCCAGCGACAGAGCATGCTGAAGGCGGTTGGGCAGGGGGCGCTGCTGCTGCCAGGAGTCGAGGCGCTCGTTCATGCCCCAGGGCTGGTACGGATCGCGCAGGCTCTTTTTGGCATCCTCCAGGTTGCGATACCCCAGCTTGCGCAGGAAGCGACCGACGGTAATTCCGCTGGTCCCGCTTGCCAGCCCGACGCTCTCCGCCGTTTCAAACGGGATTTGCGCGGCGTGCGCCAGCAGCCAGCTCCCGACCCGCTTTTCGCTGGGTGTCAGCTGGCTGAAGGTCGCTTCGATACGGCTCAACATCTCAGGTTTCGTCGTCATACCGCCTCGCTGTTAACAGGCTGTCAATGGCTGAAATTGTGTTACCTGGTTAACAATGCATGACGCGTGCCATGTTCACAGGCGGGTGAAAACCCGCTGCGCAGTAAACTTCATGCAATATTTGGTTAACCAATGATCAACATTTGTGCAGCGTAGTTCACTTTTGGTGCACTGTCTGACCGTGCAGGTATGAATTTGGTGAATACGTCAGCCTGTTCACATTTTTGATAAGATAGAAGCACTGAGAACATAAAAGGATCCCTCATGGCGAATTTGCCCTGGCGAGTCAGCGTGCGCCTGATCGCGCTTGCAAAGAAAACAGGAATGGTCGTGGGGATCGTTCTGGTCGTTCTGCTGGCGGTGCGGGTGTATCTCTCGCAGCAGGGGCCGGAACTGCATCTCTGGCATACCTGGCGGGCCGATGAGATGTCCGTGCGCGAGCTGGATAACGCCGACTTTGCCGGGTACCTCGCGCGGGAAAAGGCGATTTTCACCGATCTGGATAACGCGGTGACGGCGAAAACAGCGGGCGAGGAACAAACCCCGTTAAACCGCTATTACCGTCATAGCCTGGTGTGGCCCGGTCAGTTTGCCCCCGATGCCAACCGCTCCTTTGTGCTGATGCCAGCCGGCAAGCCCCTCGGCGCGGTGGTGCTGCTGCACGGGCTGACGGATTCGCCATACAGCGTCAGGCGCCTTGCCGTGAACTATCAGCAGCACGGCTTTGTGGCCGTAGTCCCGCGTCTTCCCGGACACGGCACCGCGCCCGGCGCGCTGACGGACGTTGACTGGGAAATGTGGCTGGCGGCCACGCGCCTTGCCGTACGGGAAGCCACACGCCTGGCGGGTAAGGCTGTCCCTTTGCATCTGGTGGGCTACTCCAACGGCGGGGCGCTGGCGATGAAATATGCCCTCGATGCGCTGGACGCGCCTGCGCTGCGTAAACCGCAGCAGGTGATACTGCTCTCACCGATGATCGGCGTGACGGCCTTTGCGCGCTTTGCCGGTTTCGCCGGGCTACCGGCGCTGCTGCCGGCATTTGCCAAAGCGGCCTGGCTGAATATCTCCCCGGAATATAATCCGTATAAATACAACTCGTTCCCGGTGAACGCCGCCCGCCAGTCGTGGCTGCTGACGAAGGCCCTGCAGGAGCAAATTGGCCGCGTGGCGCGGGAGCAACGGCTGGCGCAGCTCCCGCCGGTTCTGGCGTTCCAGTCGGTGATGGATTCTACGGTCAGCACTCGCGCGGTGGTCAGCGGCCTGTTTGACCAGCTTCCGGCAAACGGCAGCGAGCTGGTGATGTTCGATATTAACCAGGCGGCGAGCTTCCGTCCGCTCTTTAAACCGTCATCATGGACGGCCACCACGGCGCTGCTGCCGGTTGCGCAGAGACGTTACGGTGTCACGGTTATCACCAATGCGGACGAGCACAGTTTCTCGGCGGTAGCGAAAACAACTCCGGCAGGCAGCACCCGCGAGACGGTCGTGCCGCTTACGCAGGCCTGGCCGCAGGATGTCTATTCCCTGTCGCACGTTGCCGTGCCGTTCCCGCCGGATGACGATCTCTATGGTCGCGAGCCTGGGGTGAAAAACCGCTATGGCATCAGCCTGGGGACGATTGCGCTCTGGGGCGAAACGTCTGTATTGAGCGTTGGAAAGGAGGCGCTGATGCGGGTCACCTCGAACCCGTTTTACGACTACATGCAGGAGAGGATTAACAGCCGGATCGGGGACGCGAAAAAGTAACGTTCTATTGTGGCGTGAATATGTTAGGTCGCATTGATTAAGTATGTTAAATAATAGCTTCAAGGCACCTCTCTCTCATCGGAACCCACTTTTGTGCTGACGACTCTGATCTACCGAAGCCAGTTGAATTTATCCCGCCCGTCCACCGAACTGCGGGAGCTGGTGGATCGCGCCAGGGGCCGCAACACAAAACTGGATATCACCGGCGTCCTCCTGGCAAAAGGGAATGACGTTCTGCAAATCCTCGAAGGGTCGGAAGAGAGTGTGGTCAAACTGTTCCACACCATCCGTGAGGACAAGCGGCACAGCGGGGTGGTTGAACTGATGCGGGATTATGGCCCGCGCAGACGATTCGAAAACGTCGGGATGCTGCTGTTCGATCTGCAGACGCAGTCACCGAAAGAGGTGCTGCAGTCGGTCCTGCATTACAGCAAGCTGGACAGCTATCTCACCTCTGACGATCGGGTGTTCAAATTTATTCAGACGTTTATCATGGGCAAACGTCCGGCCCCATCGGGCGCGCGCTACGCCCCTGAAAAATGGACGCTTTCACCCGAGGCGTTACCCTTTGGCGAACACCTGGGCCTGTTTACCGGACAAACCTGCCAGTTTGCGCTGCAGCCTATTGTCGAGCCCTCGGAAGGGAAGATCAGCTCCCTTGAGGCCCTTATCCGCGGCAACGACGGCGGCAGTCCGGAGCATTTCTTCAGCACTGTCGACCCGGACAACGTCTACGAAGTCGATCTCCAGACAAAAGCCTATGCCTTTGCGCTGGCGGAAAAGCTGGGCATTGGCAGCCATAAAATCGCGGTAAACCTGCTGCCCATGTCGCTGGTGAATGTCCCTGGCGCAGTGGAATTTCTGGTCGATCAGATTAAAAAACATGGACTTCAGCCGGAACAGGTGGTCATTGAAGTCACTGAAAACGAGATGATCTCCGGGTTCAACCAGTTTAACAGTGCCATCAAGCAGCTTCGCGGTGAGGGGATTGGCCTGGCGATCGATGATTTTGGCTCGGGCTATGCCGGACTTTCGCTGCTGACCCGGTTCCAGCCGGATAAAATTAAAATCGACCGGGAAATTGTCAGCAATATCCACCTGAGCGGCCCGAAACAGGCGATTGTGCGCTCCATCATCAGTTGCTGCTCCGATCTTGAAATCACCCTGGTGGCGGAAGGTATCGAGAAAATTGAGGAGTGGTGCTGGCTCGAATCTGCCGGGATCCGACGCTTTCAGGGATTCCTGTTTGCCCGGCCGCAGCTGAATGGCGTCGGCGATATCCACTGGCCGCATCTGGTGCGTTAAGTCAAATTTCCCTCCCGTTATTTCCCCTTAGCCCGGCCTGTGCTTAAATAGCTAAAACGGTTTAACATAGTTTAGCTACGAGGATCACATGAAGAAAATCTGGGTACTTGGCGATGCGGTAGTGGATTTGCTGCCCGATGGAGAAGGCAGATTACTGCAGTGTCCCGGTGGCGCGCCGGCGAACGTCGCGGTCGGTATTGCCAGGCTGGGCGGCCAGAGCGCCTTTATCGGCAGGGTTGGCGACGATCCTTTCGGGCGCTTTATGACGAAAACGCTCGCTGACGAGCGGGTTGACGTGACGTGGATGCGCCTTGACCCGGCGCACCGCACCTCAACGGTGGTGGTCGATTTGGACGACCACGGCGAGCGATCGTTTACCTTCATGGTGCGCCCGAGCGCCGATCTGTTTCTCGAACCCGCCGACCTGCCGACGTTCAGCGCCGGGGAGTGGCTGCACGTCTGCTCCATCGCCTTAAGCGCCGAGCCGAGCCGTTCTGCGACATTTCAGGCGATGGCCGCCATCCGGGAGGCGGGCGGTTACGTCAGCTTCGACCCCAATATTCGCCCGGATCTCTGGCCGGATGAGAACGCACTTCACCGCTGTCTTGAACAGGCGCTGCAAAGCGCTGACGTGGTGAAACTTTCGGTAGAAGAACTGGCCTTTTTCACCGGCAGCGCGGAGGTAAACGCTGGTCTGGAGGTGCTGATGCAGCGCTGCCCGGCGCGTCTGGTGCTGGTCACGCAGGGTAAAGAGGGGGTGATCGCCTGGCATGAAGGCACTGTGAAACACTATTCGGCAACGCCTGTGCAGTGCGTTGATACGACCGGCGCGGGCGACGCCTTTGTGGCGGGGCTGCTCTACGGTCTGGCTGACGGTCAGGCGCTGCCTGCGGTTATCGCGCTCGCCCAGCGCTGCGGCGCGCTGGCCACCACGGCCAAAGGGGCGATGACCGCGTTGCCCTGGCAGCACGACCTGTAATTTCTCCTCTCCTGGCCGCCATCCGGCGGCCTGAATTGTCGCCTCGATCACACTTACTAAATCGGTTTAGCAAAAAAGATTGCCGATCCAAAATCCAGAGGTTTAGTATCAGCAACCTAAACCGGTTTAGCAATTTAGCACGTTTAATGACTTCTTTTAGGGATGCGACAAAATGTATAAAAAACGCAGACTTGCCGTGATGATAGGCATGCTGGCCGGAAGTACCTCTGTTTTTGCCCAAACGGATATGACAAGTATCGAAGCGCGTCTTGCCGCAATGGAGCAGCGCCTCCAGGCGGCGGAAACGCGTGCGCAGGTGGCTGAGAAGCGCGCCACTGATGCAGAACAAAAAACGCAGCAGCTGGTTGCCGCTCAGCAGCAGGCGCAAACGACGACCCAGGAGGTGGCGCAGCGCACCACCGCGCTGGAGAAGAAGGCGGATCAGACCGGCGGGTTTGAGTTCCACGGCTATGCTCGTTCTGGCCTGCTGATGAACGATGCGGCTTCTAGCAGCAAAAGCGGTCCTTATCTGACCCCGGCCGGTGAAACCGGCGGTGCGGTAGGGCGTCTGGGTAACGAAGCCGATACCTACGTGGAGCTGAATCTGGAGCACAAGCAAACCCTGGATAACGGGGCGACCACGCGCTTTAAAGCGATGCTGGCCGACGGTCAGAGAACCTATAACGACTGGTCAGCCGATACCAGCGATCTCAATATTCGCCAGGCTTTCGCGGAGCTGGGCAACCTGCCTGATTTTACCGGCGCGCTGAAGGGCAGCACCTTCTGGGCGGGTAAACGCTTCGACCGCGACAACTTTGACATTCACTGGCTGGATTCCGACGTGGTGTTCCTCGCCGGTACCGGCGGCGGCGTCTACGACGTGAAATGGAACGATTCGCTGCGCAGCAACTTCTCCATCTACGGCCGCAACTTCGGCAGCGTGGAGCAGACCGACAACAACGTTCAGAACTATATCCTCAGCATGAACCACTTCGCCGGCCCGTTCCAGCTGATGGTGAGCGGCCTGCGGGCGAAAGATAACGACGACCGTAAAGATACCAATGGCGATCTCATCAAAACGGATGCCGCCAATACCGGCGTTCATGCCCTGGTGGGTTTGCATAATGACAGCTTCTACGGCCTGCGCGAAGGGACCGCCAAAACGGCGCTACTTTATGGACACGGGCTGGGTGCGGAGGTGAAAAGCATCGGCTCCGACGGCGCGCTGCTGTCTGAGGCGGATACCTGGCGCTTCGCAAGTTACGGTGTCACGCCGATCGGCGGTGGCTGGAGCGTTGCGCCAGCCGTACTGGCACAGAGCAGTAAAGATCGCTACGTCAAGGGCGATAGCTATGAGTGGGTAACGCTCAACACTCGCCTGATTAAAGAGGTGACGCAGAACTTCGCGCTGGCGTTTGAGGGAAGCTATCAGTACATGGATTTAAATCCGGAAGGTTATAAGGACCGCAACGCCGTGAACGGCAGTTTCTACAAGCTGACCTTTGCGCCAACGTTAAAAGCGAGCAAAATCGGCGATTTCTTCAGCCGTCCGGAGCTGCGCCTGTTTGCCACCTGGATGGACTGGAGCAGCAAACTGGATCATTACGCCAGCGATGATGCCTTTGGCAGCAGCGGCTTCAACGCCGGCGGGGAATGGAACTTTGGGGTCCAGATGGAAACCTGGTTTTAACCCATCACGCTCCCGCCTGGCGGGAGCGTTTCGCACATCATAAAAAGAAGTCAGGCAGAGGTATCTATGGATTTTAATCAAATCGCCCGCGAGCTTATTCCACTGCTCGGTGGCAAGGAAAATATCGCCAGCGCGGCGCACTGCGCAACGCGTCTTCGTCTGGTGCTGGTTGATGACGCGCTGGCGGATCAGCAGGCTATCGGCAAGGTCGACGGCGTGAAAGGCTGCTTCCGTAACGCCGGGCAGATGCAGGTGATTTTTGGCACGGGCGTGGTTAACAAGGTGTACGCCGCGTTTATTCAGGCGGCGGGGATCAGCGAATCCAGTAAATCGGAAGCCGCGGACCTGGCGGCGCGCAAGCTGAACCCGTTCCAGCGCATTGCCCGTCTGCTCTCCAACATCTTTGTGCCGATCATTCCCGCGATTGTGGCGTCCGGTCTGCTGATGGGTCTGCTCGGCATGGTGAAAACCTACGGCTGGGTCAATGCGGATAACGCCATCTACATCATGCTGGACATGTGCAGCTCGGCGGCGTTTATCATTCTGCCTATTCTGATTGGCTTTACCGCCGCGCGCGAATTTGGCGGTAACCCGTACCTCGGCGCGACGCTGGGCGGGATTCTGACCCACCCGGCGCTGACCAACGCCTGGGGCGTGGCCTCTGGTTTCCACACCATGAACTTCTTCGGCCTTGAGATCGCGATGATTGGCTATCAGGGTACGGTATTCCCGGTGCTGCTGGCCGTCTGGTTTATGAGCATCGTGGAGAAAAACCTGCGCCGCGCGATCCCGGATGCGTTAGACCTGATCCTGACGCCGTTCCTCACCGTCGTTATCTCCGGATTTATCGCCTTACTGATTATCGGTCCGGCGGGGCGCGCCTTAGGGGATGGCATCTCCTTCGTTCTGAGCACGCTGATCGCCCACGCGGGCTGGCTGGCCGGGCTGCTGTTCGGCGGGCTTTACTCGGTGATTGTGATCACCGGTATTCACCACAGTTTCCACGCGATTGAAGCCGGGCTGCTGGGTAACCCGTCGATTGGCGTTAACTTCCTGCTGCCTATCTGGGCTATGGCGAACGTGGCGCAGGGCGGCGCCTGTCTGGCGGTGTGGTTCAAAACCAAAGATGCCAAAATCAAAGCCATTACCTTACCGTCGGCGTTTTCTGCGATGCTGGGCATCACCGAAGCGGCCATTTTTGGTATCAACCTGCGCTTCGTTAAGCCGTTTATCGCCGCGTTGATTGGCGGCGCGGTGGGCGGGGCATGGGTGGTCTCCGTGCATGTCTACATGACCGCCGTTGGGTTGACCGCCATTCCGGGTATGGCCATCGTGCAGGCCAGCTCGCTGCTCAACTATATTATCGGCATGGTGATTGCCTTCGGCGTGGCGTTTACCGTCTCACTGCTGCTGAAATATAAAACGGACTCTGAATAATGACGTTGCCTTCCCGCTGGCCTGCGATCCTGCAGGCCGTTATGAAAGGTCAGCCACGGGCGCTGGCGGATAGCCACTATCCGCAGTGGCACCCCGCGCCGGTGACGGGGCTGATGAACGACCCGAACGGGTTTATCTGGTTTGCCGGCCGCTATCACCTGTTCTATCAGTGGAACCCGCTGGACTGCGAGCATCGCTTTAAGTGCTGGGGGCACTGGAGCTCTGCGGACCTGGTGCACTGGCGGCATGAGCCGCTGGCGCTGATGCCTGACGAAGCGTATGACCGCAACGGCTGCTACTCCGGTAGCGCCGTGGATAACCAGGGTGTTCTGACCCTGTGCTACACCGGAAACGTTAAGTTCGATGACGGCAGCCGCACGGCCTGGCAGTGCCTGGCAGTGGAACAGCCGGACGGAACCTTTACGAAGCTGGGGCCGGTGCTGGCGCTGCCGGAAGGCTACACCGGCCACGTGCGCGACCCGAAGGTGTGGCAGCACGACGGGGAGTGGTACATGGTGCTCGGCGCGCAGGATGTGCAGAAGCGCGGCAAGGTGCTGCTGTTTAAATCTGCCGATCTGCACGCCTGGACGTCCTGCGGGGAGATCGCTGGTCACGGGGTTAACGGCCTGACGGACGCGGGTTATATGTGGGAGTGTCCGGACCTGTTCGCTCTCGACGGGACGCACGTCCTGATCTGCTGCCCGCAAGGGCTGGCGCGCGAGCCGCATCGCTACCTCAATACCTATCCGGCCACCTGGATGAGCGGGGCGTTTGATTACGCCAGCGCCGCATTCGATCACGGCGAGCTGCACGAGCTGGACGCGGGGTTTGAGTTTTACGCGCCGCAAACTGCGCTGGCGGAAGATGGACGCCGCATTCTGATCGGCTGGATGGGCGTACCGGACGGGGAAGAGATGCTTCAGCCAACCCGGGCGCACGGCTGGATGCACCAGATGACCTGCCCGCGCGAATTACGCTATCGCGACGGCAGGCTCTGGCAGACCCCGGCGCGCGAGCTGACGGCGCTGCGTGAAGATGAGCAGCGCTGGCAGGGGCACGTCAGCGACGCGCCAGACCTGGACGCGACGCGCCTGGAGTTTGAGCTGGGCGCATCGCATGTGAATGTCGATTTTGGCGGCGCGCTGCGTCTCACGCTCGATGAGCAGGGTATACGCCTGGAACGCGCGAGCCTGAAAACCGGTGAAACGCTGACCCGCTACTGGCAGGGCGACGTCCGTCATTTGCGCGTTCTGTGCGACCGTTCCAGCGTTGAAATTTTCATCAATCACGGTGAAGGGGTGATGAGCAGCCGCTATTTTCCTGACCATCCGACCCGGGTGCGATTCGAAGGTGCGTCCGATATCACATTACGCTACTGGTCGCTGCGCGCCTGCATGATAGAATGAGGGTTTTGGCAGCCGGATCTAAGTCGTTGTGAGAAAAACAAAACGCGTCACCATTAAAGACATCGCGGAGCTGGCGGGTGTGTCAAAAGCCACCGCCAGCCTGGTCCTGAACGGTCGCAGCAAAGAGCTTCGCGTGGCGGAAGAGACGCGCGAGCGCGTGCTGGCAATTGCAAAAGAGCACCACTATCAGCCCAGCATTCACGCCCGCTCGCTGCGCGATAACCGCAGCCACACCATTGGTCTGGTGGTCCCGGAGATCACCAACTACGGTTTTGCCGTCTTTTCTCACGAGCTGGAAACGCTGTGCCGTGAGGCGGGCGTTCAGCTGCTGATCTCCTGCAGCGATGAAAACCCGGGGCAGGAGACGGTGGTGGTGAACAACATGGTGGCGCGTCAGGTGGACGGGCTGATTGTGGCCTCCAGCATGCTTAACGATGCGGACTACCACAAGCTGAGCGAGCAGCTGCCCGTTGTCCTGTTTGACCGCCACATCAACGACAGCGCGCTGCCGCTGGTGATCACCGATTCCATTACCCCGACGACCGAACTGGTGGCGGACATTGCGCGCCAGCATCCTGATGAGTTCTACTTTCTCGGCGGCCAGCCCCGCCTGTCGCCCACACGCGACCGTCTGGAAGGGTTTAAGCAAGGGCTGCGTGAGGCCGGTGTGGAACTGCGCCCCGAGTGGATCATTCACGGCAACTATCACCCGAGCTCCGGGTACGAGATGTTTGCTGAACTCTGCGCACGCCTGGGGCGTCCGCCGAAAGCGCTCTTCGCCGCCGCCTGCGGGCTGCTGGAAGGGGTGCTGCGCTATATGGGCCAGCATAACCTGCTGCAGAGCGATATCAGGTTAGCCAGTTTTGACGATCACTATCTCTACGATTCGCTGACGATCCCGGTGGATACCATCCGCCAGGATAACCGCCAGCTGGCGTGGCACTGCTTTGATTTGATTAGCAAATTGATCGAGGGGGAGACCCCGGAACCGTTGCAACGCAAGCTGTCTGCCACCCTGCAGCGGCGCTATAAGTGAGCAATATAGCCCGGACCGATACATCAATAACTTTAATTAATTTAAGTTTTGGAAGCGCCGATAACCATAAGGAATAATTCTCCTTGAGGTATTGGTTTATGTCGTTGAAAAAGTCGTCCCTGATTGTCCTGTTCTCGCTGCTTTTCTTCTTTGTTGTCAGCACCGTCACCAGCGTTGGCCTCATCATTAAAAGTAATAATTCGCTGGATAACGTCAACAAAGAGATCCAGGTTGTGCTGTCCATTATTGACCCGATCAACCATAGCCGTACGCTGCGCGTGCGGGTGATGGAGTATGTGAAGATGGTGGAAGCGGGCAACGCGGCGGACGGCGCTGCAAAGCTTACCGCCGTGAAAGAGGCGCTGACCAAAGCGGATCACGCCTTTGCGGCCTTTATGGCGTCGCCGCGCCTGAGCGATGAAGCGCCGCTGGTCACTGCCTATCAGGACGCCTGGCAAAACTACCGCAATCAGGGGCTGGCGCCGCTGATCGATGCCGCCGAGGCGCACGATGTCGCCAAATTTAACGCGCTGATCCCGGAAGTCTCCCGCCTCGACCGCCAGTACGAGATCGTTCTCGACCAGGTCCTTTCCGTCCACCAGAAATACGCCAAAAGCCTGAACGAAGATGCGAGCAGTAACTTCGTCTCTGGCCTGGCGATCATTGCCGCTATCGCCAGCCTGTTTGTGGTGGTGATTGTCGCCGTCAGCCTGCTGATGAAGCGCTTTGTCTTTGCGCCGGTCAACCTGGCGCGCGAGCACTGCAGCCAGATTGCGGCAGGCAAGCTGGACATTCCGGTGCCGGTGAAGGGGAGTACAGGCAACGAAATCGACCATCTGATGGGCTCGATGGAGCAGATGCGTCAGGCGCTGCTGGGGACCATCGCCCAGGTGCGCGATGCGAGCCATACCGTAACGCACGCAGCCCAGGAGATTGCCTCCGGTAATATCGACCTGGCTTCACGCACCGAGCAGCAGGCTTCGGCGTTAACCCAGACGGCGGCCAGCATGGAAGAGCTGAGCGCGACGGTGGCGAACAATACCGATAACGTGTATCAGGCCGGGAAGCTGGTGCAGGACGCTGTGAAAAATGCCCACACCGGTGAAGCAGTGACCCGTGAAGTGATCGACACGATGAATACCATCGCGGCGAACTCGAAGCGCATTGAAGACATTACCAGCGTGATTAACAGCATCGCCTTCCAGACCAACATCCTGGCGCTGAACGCGGCGGTTGAAGCGGCGCGCGCCGGTACGCAGGGCCGCGGCTTTGCGGTCGTGGCCAGTGAAGTCCGCACCCTGGCGCAGAAAAGCGCGGTGGCGGCCAAGGACATCGAAAGCCTGATCGCGCAGTCGGTATCCAGCGTGAAAAACGGTGCGGAGCTGGTGAGCCGCTCCGGCGAGGTGATTGACTCGATTATTACATCGGTGAATAAAGTAAATACGCTGATGGAGCAGATCTCCGTCGCCTCCGAAGAGCAGAGCCGCGGGATCAGTCAGGTCGGGCAGGCGGTGACCGAGATGGACGGCGTGACGCAGCAGAACGCCGCGCTGGTGCAGCAGTCTGCTGCTGCTGCGGCATCGCTGGAAGAGCAGGCGCAGCAGCTTTCACGGAGTATTTCGAGTTTTAGTTTGCCGGTGCAGGCTTGATGGTATGAAGGAGGCTCCTGGGGGAGCCTTTTTTGTATCTGGTGTAACCCTTTCTGTATAATTCAGGACGTCTCTACAGGCAGCACGAATCTACTAGTAATTATCGCCAGGGAAAATTATGTTAATTATTTTTAGTGGGCTACCCGGCAGTGGTAAAAGCACTATTGCAAAAATCGTTACTCAAAGGCTGGGGGCTGTTTATCTGCGGGTTGATACCGTTGAGCAGGCCATTCGGTCGGTCTCGGAACCTGGTCAAAAAATTGGACCGGAGGGATATTTTGCCATCTATGGTTTAGCAAGAGAGAATCTTAAGCTGGGCTCCACCGTTGTGACCGATTCCGTTAATGATATTAACCTTGTGCGAGATGCTTTCCGCAATATTGCTCTGTCGTTGAATGTCCCTTTCCTGGAAGTTGAAATTGTCTGCTCAGACGAAAAAGAACATCGTTATCGCGTAGAGAACAGAGTCTCTGATATCCCAGGGCTCATGCCTCCTGACTGGGAACAGGTAAAAAACCGTGAGTACGAACCCTGGGGGAGAGAACATCTCATATTGGACACAGCCGTTTTATCAGCGGCAGAGTGTGCAGATAAAATCCTGGAAATAAGGCATAAGATTGCGCTTAACTGGTCTTAAACGATGGACAAGCGCCTGCAATGGCTTAACTGCTTTGAGGATTCGCCTGAATTCAGCATAATTGGCTTCAGGAAATAAAAAGCTTCGTTTTTTACCGGCAACGTAAACCGCAGCGCAATCAGAAATCGGAACCGCGCATTGGAAGAATTAATTCTCAACATGAATTGAGGGGCAACATCGAAAATGGGAAAGCGCAAGAGTGCTCTGATTTATGTCCTGACCGTAATTATATTTTTGCTTATTATCCCTGAGATCATTCTGCGTGTATGCACGTCCGAGCAACTCGGCCGTATCAGCGACTTCACTAGTTTAGGTGGCTTGTTAAATCCACTATTATCCTTGCTCATCTTCCTGGCATTGTTTTCAATCATACTGGCCGTCATTGCTATCGCATTGGTTAAGCGAATTCTTCATAAGCAGTGATTTGCCTGCAAGCGACGCATAGCATCCGCCAGCCGTTACCGCTATGAGTGCAAATTCGGCAGCACAAAAAAATTAATATTCATCCCAGCAATATTTCCCTTCCTCATCCGTCTACCTCATCACAAGCCATAATCAGTTACTGTAAACGAGGTAAACACCATGAGAGATTTTGAACTGCACGGCAGAGGTCACGGACGCGGATTTGGTCGCCACCGTATGGGCAAGGGGTTAGTCATCGGCGCGGTGATTTTCATCGTGCTCGGCCTGCTGGTGATGACCCTGTGGAACGCCTTGCTCCCGGCCATCCTCGGCGTTAAGGCCATCGGATTCTGGCAGGCGCTGGGCATTCTGGTGCTGAGCCGCATTCTGTTCGGTGGGCTGGGGTTCCGCCCGGGGATGTTTGGCGCGCACCGCCGGATGCACGAACGCTGGATGAACATGACGCCCGAGCAGCGCGAGGCGTTTATTCAGCAGCGCCGCGAAGGGTTCGGTCGCCACGGCCGCGGCCACTGCGGCTGGCATGGTCATCGTGACGAAAAACGCGATGACGCCACGCCAAAAGCGCCGGACGCAGAGTGAGCGAGATGAAAGCCGGGGAGGCGGGCGGATCCATGCTGATGTCGGCGCTCAACGCCTGTCGCGCCCGGCTGAAAGCCTTCATTCGCGGGCGGACGTCCGTCCGCGATGATGCCGACGACATTTTGCAGGAAGTGACGTATCAGCTGATGAAAGTGGAGCAGCCGGTCGAAAACGTCGCCGCCTGGCTGTTCCGCGCGGCGCGTAACGAGATGACCGACCGGGCGCGTAAAAAGCGCGAGGTGTCGCTCTCCGGCTATTTTACGGGCGAAGATGACGACGGTTTTCCGGAAGACGAGCTGGCCGAAACCCTGTTCGGCGTACCGCACACGCCGGAGGAGGAGTACCTCAAGACGCTGCTATGGGAAGAGCTGGGGCAGGCGCTGTCTGAACTTCCTCCGCCGCAGCGGGAGGCGTTTGAAAAGACCGAGCTCCACGGCTACAGCATTAAAATGCTGGCAGAGGAGACCGGCGCCAGCGAACAGGCGCTGTTATCCCGCAAGCACAAGGCGGTGCTGTTTCTGCGCACGCGGCTGCGGGACGTCTATGACGCGCTGACGGGCGAATAGCGGCGACAGACAAAACCTTACACTTCCGGCACTTGTAGATTCATCACTATCGTTTATGATCGGGGCGTCTTGTCACTCTGGAATGTTATGCGCAACCGTCAGCTCCTCGGAAAATGGCTTTTGATTATCACCTGTCTCGCGATGGCGCTTTGCCTCGTGCAGCGTGCGGTGATGCTCAACCATTTTTTACAGGGACTGGATCCGCAGATTTCACTGAGTGCAGATGCCCCGGCTCAAACCAGCAGCACTGAACAACCCGGCCCGTCGCCGTGTCAGCTCGGCGCGCACTCGCTGCTTTGCGCCCAGCCGCTGTTCTTCGACGGTGCATTACCGGCCATTATTATCTTCTTCGCGCTGCTGCAGCTGTTGACGCAAGGGCGGGCATTGGCTCCCGTGGAACAGCCCGTTCAGGCGCCGCCTCCCCGAATACACCTTAAAAACTGCGTTTTCCGTGAATGAAAAACATCGTCATCACACGATAATTTTTCACTGTTCACGGAGTACAACATGGTTAACCTCTTCAGGGGATTCGTCTTCCTGTGGCTGTCCTGCATCGGCATTGTCCATGCGGCGGACACCGGCTGGCTGGTTTCCCCCCAAAACGATCACGCCCGCATCCGCTTTCAGGCGGAGAGGGAACAAACGCATGTTAAAGGCCTGCTCACCGTTGAGCTAAAGCCCGGCTGGAAAACCTACTGGCGATCGCCGGGCGAGGGCGGCGTCGCGCCAAAAATCAGCTGGCCGGAAGGCGTAACGGACAGCTGGTCCTGGCCGGTGCCGTCGCGCTTTGATATCTCCGGCATGACCACGCAGGGCTATCACGATAAGGTGACGATCCCGATGACGCTCGACGGAGCGAAGGGCGACACGCTCGACGGGACGCTGACGCTCTCTACCTGCAGCAACGTCTGTCTGCTGACGGACTACCCGCTGCATCTCAATTTTACCCAGCCGGTGGATGAGGGCTTCCACAGCGCCTTCGAGCAGGCGATGCGCGCCGTGCCGGGCTCATCAGGCGTGTCGTCGGATCTTTCCGCGTGGCTTTCAGGCGACAAGCTGGTGATTACCGGCACCACGGACGGGAAGTGGGACAATCCGGGGATCTACTTTGACCCGCTGGAGGGCGATATTCTGCCCGGCGAGCCGGTCATTAAACATGACGGCACTACGCTTCGGGTGACGGTACCCGTGACCGACGAATGGGGCGATAAACCCGCTTCGCTGGCAGGCAAAAGGCTGTCGTTTGTGCTGACCAACGGCGAACGGGCGCAGCAAACCACCATGACCGTTGGGACAACGCCCGAAGAGACCTCCGTGCCGGACGGGACGGGAAAAATGGTGCTCTTTGCGCTGCTGGGCGGGCTGATCCTGAACCTGATGCCCTGCGTGCTGCCGGTGATGGGCATGAAGCTTAACAGCATCCTGCTGGCGGGATCGAACAGTCGCGCCATCAGGCTGCGCTTTCTGGCCACCAGCGCCGGGATCCTCACCTCCTTTATGCTGCTGGCCGGGATGGTCACCGCGCTGAAGCTGGCCGGAGCGTCGCTGGGGTGGGGCATTCAGTTCCAGAACCCGTGGTTTATCGGCCTGATGGTCGCCGTGACCTTTCTGTTTGCGCTGAACCTGTTTGGGACGTTTGAAATGCTGCTGCCTTCTTCTGCCGCAGGACGGCTGGCGACGGCAGGGGGATCGGGGATCGGCGGCAGCTTCTGCGAAGGAATGTTCGCCACCCTGCTGGCGACGCCGTGCTCCGCGCCGTTCCTCGGTACCGCGGTCGCCTTTGCCCTTGGCGCGCCGCTGCACGCCCTGTGGCTGATCTTCCTGATGCTCGGCGTGGGCATGAGTCTGCCGTGGCTGTTCGTTGCCCTGGTACCGAAAACGGCCATGCTGCTGCCGAAACCCGGCCGCTGGATGAACACGCTCAAGGTCATCCTCGGCATGATGATGCTGGCCTCCAGCCTCTGGCTGGCGACGCTGTTGAGCGTGCATCTGGGCGAGGCGGTCAGCCAGATCGTGATGCTGGCGCTGACTGCCGCTGCGCTGGTGCTGTTCGCGCTGAAGGGACAAAAATCCTCACCCTTGTTCTGGCTGGTGGTCATCGCGCTGTCGGCGTTCGGCGGGTATCAGCTGCGCGGTCTGCTTAACGCGCCGCCTGACGCACCGGCACAAAACGTTGCGCAAACCATCTCGTGGCAGCCGCTCAGTGAAGAGGCCATTGAGCAGGGGCTGGCGCAGGGGAAACGGGTGTTTGTAGATATCTCGGCGGACTGGTGCGTGACGTGTAAGGTGAACGAGCACCGCGTACTCAGTCAGCCGGATGTTATTGCCGCGCTGCGCCAGCCGGACGTGGTGGCCCTGCGCGGAGACTGGAGCCAGCCGTCCGCGTTTATCGCGGATTTTCTGGCGAAGCGAAACCGTTACGCCATTCCGTTTAACGCGGTGTATGGTCCCGGCCTGCCTGAAGGGGAAATCCTCTCGCCGCTGTTGGACAAGCGCATCCTGGTCATCACTCTGAACAATGCAAAAGGCTAACGGTATGATGAAAAAACTCTTTATTACGCTTCTGCTCCTGCTGGCCCCGCTTCAGGTATTTGCTGGCCAGCCGCTGACGCCGGACCAGGAGCAGCGCGCGCAGAAGATGATCGCTGACTTCCTGTTTAACGATCCGAACTCCCCGCGCATCGGCGCGAAAAACCCAAAGCTCACCCTGGTGGTGTTTACCGACTACAACTGCCCGTACTGTAAAAAATTCGATCCGTACCTGGAGAAGATTGTCGAAAAACACCCGGACGTGGCGGTGGTCTTTAAGTTTTTACCTTTCCGCTCGGAAAGTTCGCTGACCGCCGCGCGAGACGCGTTAACCGTCTGGCGTGCGCATCCTGAGCAGTTTATGAAGCTGAACCACACTCTGATGGCGAAAAAGGGGTACCACGATGACGCCAGCATTCAGGAGGCGCAAAAGCGGGCGGGCGTGAGCGTGACGACGCCGGACGAGGAGAGTTTTCTGACGATCAGGCGCAGCCTCATTGTGGCGGAAAAAATGGGGATCCAGGGCACGCCTGCCACGCTTATCGGAGAGGGGCTGCTGCCCGGCTGGGTGCCGTACGAACAGTTCGACGAAATGGTCAGTGAAGCACTGAAAAACCGCTAACCTGAAGGGGGCGTGATGCCCCCGACAAACCGGAGAGGGAAATGAAAAAATTACTGTTACTTTCGGCGCTGGCGACGTCAGGGCTGGTACAGGCAGCTGAAGCCATACCGGATGTGGTGAAGCACTTCAGCGAGCAGCAGAACATCAAAATCATCAAGAAGCTGGATGCGCCGGGCGGGGCGCCAGCCTGGCTGGGGCAGTATCAGGATATGGGCGTCACGCTCTTTCTTACGCCGGACGGCAAGCACGTGATCTCAGGTTATCTTTATGATGAAAAAGGAAAAAACCTCAGCGAAGGCTATTTCCAGAAAGAGATCTACGCCCCAATGGGACGTGAAATGTGGAAGAACCTCAATGCGGCGCATCCCCTGAAAGAAGGGGCGGATAACGCCCCGCGTAAGGTCTTTGTCTTTGCCGATCCGTTCTGTCCGTACTGCAAGCAGTTCTGGGCCGAAGCGCAGCCGTGGGTCAAGGCCGGTAAGGTTCAGCTCAATACGCTGCTGGTGGCATTCCTCAACCCCAACAGCGGACGCAACGCCGCCGCCATTCTGAATGCGAAAGATCCGGTTTCGGCCTGGCGCGAATACGAGCTTTCGGGTGGCAAAAAACTGCCCAAGCCTGAAGGCGAGGCTTCCCGCGAAACGGTTGAGATCCTACAGAAACATCAGGCGCTGATGGACAGCCTGGGCGCTAACGCCACGCCGGCTATTTATTATCTGAATGCGGAAAACGAGCTGCAGCAGGTGGTGGGGATGCCGGATGCGCAGCAGCTCGAGGCGATGTTCGGGCCGAAGCCGTAAAAAAACAGGCAGAAACGGGCGTTTCTGCCTGATCGTTACTTAGCTACCCCAGCGTCCACGGAGGTAGTTTACCGCCTGCTGGGTCTGCGGCTGGTTCAGGTAATCTTCCCGGAACAGGATGGTGCCGTTGACGTTGGGCAGCGAATCGTTGAGATCGAGCTGCTTTTTCAGCTCCGGCACGCCGCCCTGAACCGTCCAGTCCGGCTCGTTTCTCGACGGCTCGCCTACCTTGTAGAACGCAATGCCGATATACAGGCGCGTGTGGGTCGGCTTCACGACGTCGGCCCACCATCTGGTCAGCACGTCGTAGCGCGCGGCATCACGCGCGAAGGGCCAGTAAATCTGCGGCGCGATGTAGTCCAGCAGGCCCTGCTGCACCCACTGACGCGTATCGGCGAAGGATTCATCATAGGCCGCGGCGCCCCGTGTGTCGGAGCCTGCCGGGTCAAAGGAGCGGTTACGCCATACCCCCGCCGGGCTGACGCCAAACTCAACGTCGGGCTTTGTCTGCTTGATTGCGCGGGAGACCTGGACGATCAGCTGCTGCGTGTTGTGCCTTCGCCAGTCGGCCTTTGAGGCAAAACCCTGGCCGTACTGCCGCCAGGTCTGCGAATCATTCAGCGCGGAGCCCGGCGATTCGGCATAGAAGTAATCATCAAACTGCACACCGTCTACCGGGTAGTTCGCCACCACTTCGGTCACCACTTTGGTTATCCAGTCCCGCACCTCGGGAATGCCCGGGTCAAGCACAAAGCGGTCGCCTGAGATGCGCACCCACTCCGGATGCTGAACATAAACGCTGGACGGCGTCTGGTATGACGTCCGGTTCAGGGCGGCGATGGTGGACGGCTTCGTGTTGGTCGACACGCGATAGGGGTTGAACCAGGCATGGACCTTCATGCCGCGCTTGTGCGCTTCATCGAGCATAAACTGCAGCGGGTCGTATCCCGGATATTCCCCGACGTTGCCCGTCAGCATATCCGACCAAGGGAGAATCTTTGATGACCAGAGAGCCGTGCTGTCCGGCTTCACCTGGAAAAAGACCGTGTTGATGCCGAGTTGCTTAAGGTTGTCGAGCTTTGCGATCAGCGCCTGCTTTTGCATCGCGATGCGCTGGTCCGCGCTGCGGCCATTCACCGACGCGACCGGCGGCCAGTCGAGACGCGAGACGGTCGCCAGCCAGATGCCGCGCATCGGCTCGTTTGCCTGCGGCGTCGGTTTGCTGACGGTGGGGAGAGGGGTAACCAGCGATTTCGGTGGTTTTGAGGAGCAGCTCACAAGTAAAAGCGCGCAGGCAGCCAGCGCACCAATCCGTTTTACGTGTCGCGTCATTTGCGTATTAGCTCTTGATAATCCGACTGTTGGCCCAGGGATTAAAGGCGGGCGCCGCCTGCTCTGTATTTCCCTCATCGTTGAGGGAGTCCAGATACAGGGCTTCCACTTCCGCACGCGCCCACGGGGTGCGGCGCAGAAATTTCAGGCTCGATTTAACGCTGGGGTCTTTTCTGAAACAGTTAATTTTGATGCGGTCGCCCAACTCGCTCCAGCCATATTTCGCCACCAGAGCATTGATCATCATCTCCAGCGTTACGCCATGCAAAGGATCTTTGGAAATATGTGCAGTCATAGGCGTCCGGATGTCTCGATTTTTAGGGGATTGGGGTAAACGCTGAAAGGGTACAAGAAAGCAGGGGAAGCGGCAATTTTCCTTTTCCCCTCGCTCACTTTATGACGGACTCCGTGCGCTGATTTTCGCCGACAATTTTTCCCGCACTGTTTTTTATCGTAAACCGAATCGACACGTCATCCTGGCCTGCGGGCGTGGCCGTCAGCGTTTTAATCATCGTTCCCGAGTCTGCTGCGATCGTCATCGTCGTCGTGCCTTTTGCCAGCATCTTATCGCGCTGGGTGATGTGCCAGGTCAGACGGCATTCGCGGCACGGTTTCCAGGTGTCGTTGATGGCCCACAGACGCACGGTCGCCGCCGCCCCGGATTGCCACTGCGCAGTGACCGGTTCAATGGACGGCAGAACAGGCTGGTACGCACGTTGTAGCGCGTAAAACCCGGCTTTAGGTTTACGCAGGTAGTCCACCACGCCCCAGTTGATGGAGGGCCAGGTTTCTACAAACATGAAGTGGAACAGGGCCGTCACCGGCTGGTATCGCTGTCGGCGATAGCTTTCCGCCGCCGTGGCCACCAGCTGAGACTGGTACGCCTGAGTATTGCGAATCATCGCCTGAATGTTCTTCCCGCGCGGAATACCGGCAAACTTAAAGGTCTGGAAAGGCTGAAAATTATGGTATTTCCAGACGGTCCAGCCGGGATCGTCAGCGGCGGTCGTTTTTGGCCAGAGCGACGCCGCCGGGATGATGGTTTTTAGCGTCGATAAGCGGGGAAGCGCCTGCGCGCCGAACTCGGTGATGATCCCCGTTTTGGCCGGCGTCAGCAGGTCGCGCACGGTGCCGAAGTACCAGCCCGCCCAGTAATGCTCCTCAACGGCGGAAAAGCGATGCACGATGCGGGAAGTATCTTCGGCGAGCGTGTCCGCCACCCGCTGCGTGAGCTCGCGATTCAGATCTTTATTCCAGTCCGGGAAGCGTTTTTCCATCCACGGCGAATTCCAGGGCGGTTCGTTATGCCCGCCCCAGACGATGATGGCGGGGGAATTGCCAAACTGTTCGATCATCTCCCGCGTCTGGCGAACCGCGTTTTTCGTAAAGGCGTCACGGCTGTCGTAGCCCCACTGCAGCGGGACGTCCTGCCAGATCATCATCCCCATCTCATCGGCAACGTCATACAGCGCGCGCCCGGCAACGTGTCCGTGCACGCGTATGGCGTTAGCGTTCATGGTCTCCACCAGACGAAGATCGCGACGGTATTTTTCTCGCGTCATGGTGCTGAGCCAGGGGGAACCGATGTAATTACTGCCCTTAATAAAAAGGCGTCTGTCGTTAATGAGCCAGCCTTTATTGTCGGGCTGCTCAACGATTTTGCGCAGCCCGGTGCGGGTCACCGCCGTGTCCATCAGGCCGTTTTCATCGCGCAATGCCACGCGAATGGTATACAGGTGCGGTTTCCCCGTGCCGACCGGCCACCACAGTTTTGCCTTCGGCATGGGCAGCGTCACCTGCACGGAATGGGCGCCGCTTTCGAGGGTAACCGGAAAGTCAGCCTGATAGCGCTTGCCGCTGAAATTGGCGGGCGTGGCGGTGAGCCGCACGGTCGCCGGGCCCTGACCGAGCGCGCGATAGCGTATCTCCGCCTTTAGCGCCGGACGAGTCAGCCCCTGCGTCCAGTCGGGTCGCAGGATGGTCTCATCAAGGGTAGCGCCCCGGCTAAGATGCAGCCTGACCGGTGCCCAGATGCCGCCCGAGTTGGCGTCCTGTCCTTGCGGCGACCAGGCCCCACCGGGACGCGTGTCATGCTGGTTAAGGATCCCCTTCATGAGCGTTTTATGCAGCGGCCAGACCTTAGTGGGATCTTCGTAAGGGCTGTCGACCCTGACTACGAGCTGGTTGTGACGTTGTAGCGCCGAACGGGCATCCAGCGAAAAGCGCTGAAAATAGCCCTCATGCTTGCCCAGCGGCTGGCCGTTCAGCGTCACCTCTGCAAGGTAATCGACGCCGTCAAACACCAGGGTACTCATTACGTCGGGGGGCTGCACGGGCAGGGAAAACGCGTGCTTATACCACAGCGCGCCCTGGTGATCGTACCCGGCGCTGTACCAGTTGGCAGGAACCTGAAGCGGGCGCCAGCCTGATGCAGCAGGATGCGCACTGTCATTTGCGTCCTGAACCTGCCATTCTCCAGCCAGAGACCAGCTGACCGGCGCAGAGTTCGCCACCGTGTGGGGGGCCAACAGGGCAAGAAGCAGCGCGCAGTTGCGAGTCATCATGCGTTTACCCCGCGCGCGGTGAGCCATGCCGTCAGGCGCCGCGATTCCTGGCGAAGGTTTTCATTCAGGGCTGCAAGCTGTTGCCTATCCAGCGCATGAGCGTCGCTTTCCAGCACCTGTAGCTGCTGTGCGAGCGTGCTGAAGTCCAGGGTGACGGCTTCTCCCCGCAGCTTGTGGGCCGCGCGGCGCAGCGCGTCGCGGTCGTCGCTGTCGATAGCTCGGGTGATGGCCTTCATGGCCTCCTCCAGCCCTTCGCCAAACAGGGCCAGCAGCTCCTGCACCAGGGCGGGATCGTCAGCGCACTGCTTCAGCAGGCGAGCTTCATCCGGAAGACCGGAGGAATCTTCGTGGCGCTGAAGCACGCGAGCAATCTCTTCAGCGAGACGCTCCTGGCTGATGGGTTTGGCAATGTAGCCGTCGAAACCCATGTTAAGACAGCGCTCTTTGTCCCCCTGCATGGCGTGTGCGGTCATGGCGACGGTGGGCTGAGCCGGGCCAGGCCGGGACCGTTCTTCTTCACGCAGCAGGCGAATGGCGGTCTCACCGTCCATCTCTGGCATCTGAAGGTCGATCAGCAGAACGTCCCACGCGCCCGCGCGCCAGCGTTCCAGCAGCGAGACGCCATTATCGACGATCTGACAGGTGTGCCCGAGCCGCTCAAGCAGGCGCGCGGCGACCTTCTGGTTAACCAGATTATCTTCTGCCAGCAGGATCCGCAGTCCCGTAGCCCCTGGCGAGGCGACAGGCGCGGGCGTGCTTTCACCCACGGGCGCCGGCGAACGTTCAAACGCGGCGGCAATCGCCTGATGTAATTCATCCTGGGCGATAGGCTTATGCAGATAGTTCTTGATCCCGATCCGCTTCAGCATATTGATATCAAAATGTCGGCTCATGGAGCTCAGCATGATGATATGGCTCTCAGCAACCTGCGGCAGAACTGAAAGCTCAAGGGCCAGAGACACGCCGTCCATATCCGGCATCTGTGCGTCCAGCAGGATCAGCGGCCATACTGTTCCAGCTTTAACCCGGGTGATGGCCTCGCTGGCGTTGTTGACGCAGGTGGGTTTCAGCCCCATCTGGCTGAGCATTGCTGCCAGCAGCCGCAGATTGGTCTCGTTATCATCAACTACCAGCACGGAGTCACCGTTAAAGCGATGGCTATGTGGGCGCTCGCCAGGCGCCAGGGTCTGTGCCACCAGCGGCAGCGAGAACGAAAATTCGCTGCCTTTTCCCGGCTCGCTGGAGACCGTTAATTCGCCCCCCATCGCCGCAACCAGTCGCGCAGAGATGGTTAGACCGAGCCCCGTACCGCCATAGCGGCGTGTGGTTGAGTTATCCGCCTGGCTAAAGGCTTCAAAAATGGCCTTCTGCTTATCTGTCGGTATGCCAATGCCGCTGTCGCGCACGCGAAAACGCCATCGATCCGCGCTATCGTCGGGCTCAACAACCAGGATCACTTCTCCCTGATGCGTAAATTTCAGCGCGTTGCCCAGCAGATTGGTCAGGATTTGGCGCAGTCGCGCGCCGTCGACCAGCAGCACGTCGGGAACGTCGGGCGCAATATCAACCAGCAGCTCGATGCCTTTTTCGCTCGCCCCCGGCATGTGCGGACGAATAAGCGACTGAATGAAGGGGCGGACAGGCACAGGGTCCGTCTCCAGCTCTACTTTGCCGGCTTCGATACGGGAAAAGTCGAGAATATCGTTGATGATATGCAGCAGAGACTGGGCAGAACTCATCACCAGCGTCAGGTAATCGCGCTGATCGGCACTGAGAGACGTATCCAGGCACAGCTGGGTCATGCCAATAATGCCGTTCATCGGGGTACGAATTTCATGGCTCATATTCGCCAGGAACGCGCTTTTTGCCTCATTGGCTTTTTGTGCCTCAAGGGCCGAGGCGAACGCCTGAATTTCAGCCTCTTTGCGCCGCGTAATATCCTGCAGCGTGCCAATCACGCGCTCGGCGTTTCCCTCAATGGAGAGCGTGACCACCTGGCCTGACAGCAGCATCCAGCGCAGTCCTTCGGTAGGATGATGTACGCGAATTTCACATTCAAAGACCGGACGGTGATCCTGCTTCGAAGCGTGCAGCGCCTTGCGCAGCGCTGCGCGATCGTTCTCGTGGACCTGATTCAGCAAAAACCGCACCGGATATCGCCACTGTGTGCGCGACTGGCCCAGCATAGCAAGCAGAGTGTCGTTCACCTGGAGCGTGTCGCCGGAAACCTGCCAGTCCCAGATCCCGATATGAATGGATTCCGCCGTCAGCAGAAAGTCGTCATGCAGCTGGTGGCGCGCGCGCTGCGCTTCATCCAGCTCCGTAATATCGCTGTGCAGGCTGACAATACCGCCGTCCGAAAGCCGCTGATGCTGAACGAAGATCCGCCGCTGGCCTGCCTGCCGCACTTCGCAGTGTTTATCCTGTCGACAGTTGCGTACCACTGACTCCCTCAGCGTCTGACGCAGGCCGGGGTCGACGTTGTAAACGGCATCGATAAAGCGTTCCGCCAGCGCCTCAAGGGTCGTCCCCACCTTCAGCCACGGGGTTATGACCGGATAAAACAGGGCCACGTTGTGATTCCAGGCCTGCAGGCGTTCCCCGCGGTCATAAATCATGACGGCGGCCGGCAGCGCGTTAAGATCGTACGTGAATGTGCTCATCGTGATCCTCCCTACGCGCGGTAGTGCAGTTCTGCCTGTCGGCGAAGGTATTCCAGCCCGGGCGCGATCGCCATGGCCCAGGCCGTCAGGATCTCATCGTCGCACTGCGGATCGCGCTCGCTCACCGCGTTCAACATCGCTTCGCGCCACAGGGCAAAGAATCGCGGTGGGAGGTGGAGGCCGTCGTCGCTTTGCTCCCGCGCCAGGCGCTCGAGAAAATCAGGCACGATTAATGCGCCGTCTACCGCAAGCATGGCGAAGAAGCTTTTAAACAGGGTCTGCTGACCCTCCCGATCCGGCAGACGAGAAAAATGCGCTTCCGTTTCGGGTGACATATGGACGAAGGCGTCATAGAACGTCTGAAAAAACGCGGTTTTTTCATTATTCGGAAAGACGCGGTTCAGGCTGGATTCAAACAGATCGCGATAAAACTTCACGGCGTCCTCCTTATAGTGCTTTCGCCCGGCAGACAGTGGCCGACAGGCGTGTATTCCTCTGCCAGACGGCGTGAAAAATAGCTCTCTTTCGTCGATCGACGCACGTCAAACAGCGGCCCGGCGTTGTGTTTAAAGAAAAGGGCTTCCAGAACCGTGGCATTGGTTGAGAGGGTTAAGGCAGCGTTGGTATCCCCCGTGGCTTCCTGACGGCCCTCGTACCAGCCTTTCTGCGGATCGTTAAGGTGTTTTGTAACCGTCATCAGCACGTCGGTGTACGGGGTGTCCCATAGGGCCCACAGGGCAAAGACTGCTTTGGTCGATACCTGCGCGAAACGGGTGTAGTCCCGGCCATCGTCGCCGACAGAGTTCCAGGCATAGCCATTTCCCCAGACGGTATCCTGAATATGCCAGGGCGTCTGAGAGAGCGAGAAATCTGCCCTGGCCGTCAGGATCTTATCGGTCTCCCAACGGGTCTTCTGGCTTAGCCAGACGTTTTCGGCCTGCTTGCGCAGACGCTTTTGCAGATCGGCCGCAACGCTTTCGGGCTCCCAGCCAAACTCCAGGCCCGGCAGCATATAGGGAAGGGTGGTAATCAGGGAGGGCTGCCACGTGGTGCGCGGATCTCGGGCATCCACGGCCAGCCGCCGTTGAGAGATGATGACGTGGTTCATCGGCGGCGTAAACGCTTTATCCGGGGAAAAACCCCATAGATGAAACGCCGTCGCGGCGTATTCGCTCTCGCCCAGACGTAGCTCTTCCCGGACCACCGGCTGACCGTTTTGCAGCGAAGATGACCACAGTTCGCCTTCGCCGTCGATGACCGGGCAGAAATTCCAGCGCAGGATAATTTTATCGAGGTATTCACTGTACTGTGGCTCCCGCTCAGCGGTGAGGCGCAGGGCGAGCATCAGACGCGCCATGTCGCGCGCGGACCAGCCATTTTTGACGGGGTTGCCGCTAAAATCGATCGGCGCCGCCGTCTGGCTGGAATAGAGCCGGCTCGGCGTCCGGACCTCGGTCAGCGTCAGGCGGTTAAGGGTGCCCATTAGACGGGTTAAACGAGCGTCATACTCGGCGTCATCAATTAGCCCCAGCTCTTTTGCCGCCAGCAGGGCGATAAGCGTATCGCCCATTTGCCAGAGCGTGACGCGGGGCTGTTTGTCGCTCCCGTTGACCAGCCCCGTTTGCGGCTGGGTATTATTGACGAAATAGCGCCAGGCGGTTGCCGCCCATTTCTGTTCTTCCGGCGTCAGGGCAGAGATACGCGCGCTGGAGTGCCAGCCGCCGTTGATGAGCCAGCGCCAGCCTGCTCCCTGATGGCCAAACAGAGCAAAGATGATCGCGCCTGCGAGGAGTAATCCCGCGAGCCCTCTGGCTATGGTTTTAAGCATTGCGCAGTCACCGGTGGCAGTTTAACGGGCTCGTCCACGCTGCATGACGCGCACTGACAGGCCTGACAGGCGGGTTTGGTACGCTGCGTGACGCCGGTCCGGTCGCACCAGCTTTTTACGGCCGGCGTGCTGCTCAGGAACGGGCGACTGCGCAGCGCGTTGTTCTCTTCAAACTGATCGAGCAGCTTTTGATCCCACAGCGATGGGGCAAAATCCTTGCTCTTCGGGTTGTCGGTGTTGAAGGCCAGCAGTTTTCCCTCTTTTTTGAACAGCAGGGCCTCCAGCATGATGCCGTTATTGTTCGCGGTGAACTCCTTGATCGGCCCGTCACCGTTTTCATATAGCCCTTCGTAGTAGCCTTTTCCCTCTTCGTTGGCATTCTCAATGGTGTTCAGCAGGCGGTCGGTATAGGGGGAGTTCCACAGCACCCACATGCCCAGCGCCGCCTTCAACGATATCGCGGCAGCGTTAGGGACGAACTGGCCTTTATCGGTAATGGTGTTCCAGTTGTACCCGTCGCTGAAGACGGTGTCATAGACGAAGTAAGGGGCTTTATCGAGCTGGTGCTCAGATCGCGCGGTGAGGACGCCGGTAATGGTATAGCGGTTCTCCTGAGCCTGATAAACGCGGTCAGCAAAGTTTTTCATCCACGTCAGGGAGTAGTCGCGCGGGGCGTTATCCCGGTCGGTCGGTTTATCAAAGCCGAACTCCAGCCCGTAGAGCAGGTAGGATTCCGTCACCACGTAGTTATGCTGCGACGTGTTGCGCGGGTCGCGTGTATCGTACGGGACCAGCACGCAGTAGATATCGGCAAGCTCGTAAGGCTGCGGACGGCTGGCTTTACAGGTATTAAACCCCCACAGCTGGAAACCGGCCGCGCCGTACTCTTCATAGCCCAGCCGACCTTCCTGAACATATTTCGGCTGGCCGTTCTCCAGATAGGCGCCGTACAGCGTGCCGCAGGGGTCGATCGCGTGGCTGAAATCCCAGCCGAGCACCACGTTATCAATGCTGTTGCCGTACTCCGGATAACGCTCTTTGATGATTTTCAGCCAGACCAGCATTCGCCCGATATCCAGCGCCGAGAAGCCAATTTCACCGGGCTTGTTGGTGTAGTCCACTTTCTGGCCGCTGATGGTGTTATAGGCCTTGTTGGGCAGCTCGTTGCGGAACAGTACCAGGGTGTTTAACGTGGCGAGGAATTTTAGCATCCGGCGGTCAAATTCCGCTTTATCAATGATCCCCAACTCGCGCGCCGCCGTCAGGGCGGCCAGATAGGAGGCGCTGTCCCACATGGTGGTGGAGGGGTATTTGTTGACCGCATTCACCAGGCCCGTCGTGGGCTGATAGTTGGAGACGAAATACTGCCAGGCGTTTTTCGCGATGGTCATCTCTCGGGCGGTCAGCTCGCCGCTACGCGGGGAGTAACCTGATGCAGGAAGCTCGGTGTCCGCACGCACGGTCGATAAGGCCAGCCAGAAGATCGTTATTCCCGTGAGCAGGTGGAAAAGGATCGGGGATCGTGGCTTCATGGCGTTGCTCCTGCTGAGGGGGAAGTGTAGAGGCAGGCCAGACAGAGCATCTGGCCATGCGAGATGTAAGACAGACTTTCCAGCACAATGGCATTGGTATCGGCGTCTACGACGGCATTGACGCTGTTGTTGAGATTTAACCCGCGCTGCCAGCCTTTACCCGGCACCTGAAGCGGCAGAACCTGCTGGCGCAGCGCTTCGCTCCAGCTGTTGCGGAACAGGGCGTACCAGGCAAACGCGGTGCGTGTGGAGGTAATCGCCACCTTCTCCGGCACTTCGTCGCGCAGGTTGCGCGCCTGAACCGGCTGCCTGTTAGGCAGATCGTTAACATAATCCGGCGCCGGTTCGGCATAATCCGTGCTGACCGGCGGTTTTGGGGTACGCAGGCTATGACGCCGCTGTTGGATCTGCATAATCCGCCACGCGATTTCAGCGCTCTGCGCGTCAAAGCCCAGCTCAAGGCCGGTTAACAGATAGGGGAGACTGATCAGGGAGGTTTGCTTGCCCCAGGGCGTGCGTAGCCCTTCATCCGGCACCATCACGCCGTCCAGATCGATCATCTTTTGCCCTTCAGGCGGGTTGGTCACCGCGAGGCCTGCCGCGCTGTCAATTAAGCGCAGCGTATGGCTGGCATAGAGCCTATAGCCAAAGCTGTCCCGCTGTTCGTCATCGGTCAGCGTCCAGTGATGGAGCGGCACCGAAGCCTGGCTTTGGGTGTTATTTTCAATCAGCGCCGCGGTGCGCCACACGCTCAACAAATCGCGGATGGCCGCCGCGTGCTGCGGATAGCGCCACAGCAGGGTCTGTAATGCCGTCAGCAGCCTGCTCAGACCGATTGCGGAGGCGTCAGGTTTGCCCAGAATCTTGAGTGTGTCAGCATGGTAATACGCGGCAGGGAGGCCTCGCTCGTTGAGCGGCAGCTGCCCCAGCGTAAACAGGGCCGTGCTGACCCTTTCGTCAAACTCATCGGTGGAAATGATGTTGAGCTGCTGTGCGGCGGCAGTCGCAAACAGATAGCTCCCCACGCTCCATAGACTCAGCCACGGTTCACCGTCGCTGGCGTTCGCCAGGCCGTTTGGCTGGGTATTATTCACGTAGTATTGCCAGGCGACCCGCGCCCAGATGGCTTCGTCATAGGTCAGCGCCCGTTTCGCAGGCAGCGGTGGGAAGTCTTTACTGAGCGCGATGCCGCCGCTGCTTTCCACACGCGTGGGCATCTGTTTCTCCACCCAGACCACAATGGCAAAGCCGAGCAGGAACCCGAGCAAAATGGTGAGGTAGCTGCGAGCGGGCAGCAGGGCATCACGTATCCTCATTGGGTGACCTCGTCCTCTTCAGCGGGCGTCCACATGGCCGCGAAAATTAGCGGCAGCATGGCGGCGATGTTCACCCCTCCCCAGAAAATATTGATGACGTAGCCGGAGGGGTCGTCCACCTGTCCACGCGCCACCTGGATACCGCCCCAGACGAGTCCTGTCAGGGTCAGCACCACGATGGCTATCTGCGGCTTCACCAGGTAGAGAAAGCGGCCCGTCTGCCGCTCTTTTGGCGTAACGTGAAATTTGATCTGCTCGCCCCGCAGCACCGTATTGAGCGCGCGCAGGTTCATGGAAAAGAAGGAGAGGTAGGAGGCCCTGCCGTCCCAGGCCGAAATCCCCCATGTCCCGAACATAAAGGCCAGTTCAGAGAAAATAAAAAACGGGAGAAAGTGGAGATAAAACGGCGTCGACCAGGCGGATACCGGCGGAATGCCTGTGAACAGATAAATTATGGGTGAAATCAAAAACACCGTGTTCCACACGCAGGCCATGTACGACCAGAAGGTGGTGGCATACATCAGCGTCTGGGGTAGGGAAAGCCTGAAGCGGCGACGGCTGAAGATGTTGTCATGGAACAAAATATCCAGCGAGCCGGCGGCGTACTTAAAGCGCTGGATCATCCAGGTCAGCATATCCTGCGGAGAGAGCATCTTCGACTCCACCCGCGGGTGCATGACCGAGCGCCAGCGTCGCGCGGCGTCACCGTGCAGCAGCACCGAGGTGTAAATATCTTCCGAGACGTGGAATTTGTAGGGCGTTAGCTCAGTGTCAAACGCTACGTGCGGGCGCATTGCCTCCTGCAGCGCTTCCCGCGTTTCGTCATCGCGAATATCGCGCGTATGGCGATGGATCTCCTCTTCGACGGACCAGACATAGCTGCGCAGCGCGGCCTGCATGACCGCTTCGCGACGGTGGATGGAGGCCGCGCCGCAGCAGAAAGCCGCGTTCGCCCAGTTTCGCCGCCGCAGGATCACGTCATAGAACATGCGTGGATCGTTAAAAAACGGGTCGCGGCCTATCGTGACCGGGCCAACACACTTTTGAATCAGCCAGCCCAGACCGTAGCCCACTTTTCCCGCTTTCCGCTGGCCCCAGCGTGACAAATTTTCACCTTCCGGAAGATCGAAGAACCACTGCGGCGTCTGCACCCAGGCCACGTCCGGATCGCGGAAATAGCCCAGCGTATGGCTGAGCAGGGTGGGAAATACCCGGGTGTCGGCGTCGCAGATGACAATAAAATCGCCGTCAGTTTGCTCAAGGCCATTACGCAGATTACCGGCCTTAAAGCCGATGTTGGTCTGTCGACTGATGTAATTGACGCCTTCCTCATCACAAACGGCTTTCATCTCCGGGCGACGGCCGTCATCAAGCACGTGGATCCGGTAGTCAAGCGGGAACGGGTACGCCATCTTAAGGGCGTCGCGAATGGATAACCTGACCAGTTCGGTATCTTCCGAGTAGGTGGCAATGAACAGATCCACTTTTACAGGACGAGGTTCTACGGCCTCTTCTGGCGACAGGCATTCGTTAATTTCGCCAGGCGGCGGGCACTGGGGAGGATCCTGTTCTTTCCATAAATTGATGGTAAACAGCACGGTGCCGATCCACGCCAGCGTTTCGGCGAGAACCAGCGGTATGGCGTACCATAACGCGTCCGTATTCAGGGAGGAGGTCCAGCGCCAGTAAATATAATTGGCGCCCAGAATAAGCGCCGCGACCGCTAACACCTGCCAGGTCATCATTACCCAACGCGGTGTTGTTAACGGCTCCGGAGGACGACGATGTTCAAAACGGGAAAAATAAAAATCCATAGTTCCGGCATTCCTGATTCCGTGAAAATGCAGACCCATTCTGCTGCGCAGACAGTTGCCCAAAAGAGAAAGAAAATAGCGATTAAACAAGATTTAAGATAAGTGTAGAACGCCGAATAAAAGTGTCCAGCGTCGTTTTTATTAATATGTAGCAGTGGTTAATTTGGATTTAATTCTGCTTAATATGTTTCATCTGCCGGTGATAAATTGCAGTTACTATTCCTTTAGACTATCTACTTTATTTAGACCTTAATTTTCGTTTTCAGGCAAAGGACACCCTATGAGCCATGTTGCGCCGTCGGTAGCGCAAGAAGATGACGCTAAATCAACAGCATGGCGTTATGCCGTAGCAGGTGCACGGGACCTGAGAATTGACTTTATGCGCGGCATAGCCCTCGTCATGATGGTCGTGGCGCATACGGAGGTCATGTCGGTATTTAATATATTCTCCTGGGAGCGTTTTGGGTTAACAACCGGTGCAGAAGGCTTTGTCATTCTCTCGGGGTTTATGCTGGGAATGCTGAATCGCGCGCGTCTGCAAAAAGTGGTTTTACTCACGGTTTCCTGGGGGCTTTATCTCAGGGCGTGGAAAATATATCGCGTAAATATCATTGTCATAGTGTCATTTATTCTTCTGGCCTATATCCCACATATTAATGTTTTCGAGGTTACCCATTTTACCGACCGTTTTTCGGGGCAAAGCTGGTCGCTTTACCCTGTTACGCCGCAGATTAAAGAGACCTGGTTCAACATTATTCTCTATTTGCAGATCGGCCCCCATCAGACGCAAATTCTGGGGCTGTATATCTTTTTGCTGCTCTTTAGCCCCCTTTTTTTAGGGATGTTGCAGAAAGGGAAAGTCTGGTGGCTGTTATGGCTGTCGCTGCTGGTGTACGGCCTGTGGCAGCGGTGGCCGCTTCGGCTGACCCCGTCGGAGTTCGAATTTGCCTTTCCGCTGCTGGCCTGGCAGTTCATCTTTGTGCTGGGCATGGTCAGCGGCTGGTATAAAGCCGAACTGATCTCTTTCGCACGCACGTCAGCAGGTAAAGTGGTGGTGGTTGCGCTGGTGATGGTGGCGCTCATTCTGGGGTTCGTCGCACAGAACCATACCAACCCGTTTATGCCCCCCGCGCTGCTGATGCACCTGATTCCACCGGACAGCTTCAATACCTTTTATCACACCTGGGCGGCGAAGAATGGGCTGGGCCCGGTGCGGGTGCTAAACGATATCGCCCTGATGGTTACCGTCTACCTGGTGCTGACGTATTGTTGGACGCCGCTCAACCGCCTGCTGGGATGGTTCCTGATCCCGCTAGGCCAGCACTCGCTTTATACCTTTATTTTGCATGTGTACGTAGTGCTGCTGGTGAGCCAGTTCATCACCTTCGACTTATGGCGTCACGCCTGGATAGAGAACACGTTAGTGCATGCGGCGGCACTGGGTATTTTGTGGCTGATGGCAAAATACGACGTCGGCGCACGCTGGATACCTAACTAAGGATGGCGGTTATGCGCGAAAAATGGCTTCTGGCGGGCGTGCTGCTCGCCGCGATCCCCGCCGCAGAGGCGGCGCAAAGCAGTGATAAAGAAACCCTGCGCGATAAGAACGGTGAACCCGTTCAGGCAGGCGTGTTTACCAGCCGGTGGGGGCGTTTGTTCTCGGGAAATGACAAGAAATTCTCTGGTGCCCTGAGCTTTAGTTCAGGGCTGAAAGAGCAGATGGTGAGCGTGCCCAATAGCTCGGACAGCGCCGCGCAGGAGAAAAAAATTAACCAGACGCTGAATCTGAGTCTTCAGTATTCCCCGTACAGCTTCTGGTTTGCCAACATTACCTCCCGGTTGCCCGTCAGGGATACCAACCGCTATACCGCGGACTTTCGCTATAGTTTCGGCTATGACGACTGGCATGCAAATACGTTTAGCCTGGTTTACGGCAACTACGGTGATAACCACTTCTGGACGTCGGGTAGCCGGAGACATACCTATTTCGAACAGGGTGCATTTACGCTGGCCTATAAGTTTTCCTTGCCCAAGCCGATAGAAAATTCGCTGCTGATAAACAAAGGGGATTCCATCATTTGCCAGGTCGGGTACAGCTGGGTCCCGCGCTACTACGATCTCAGCAGCGATGACATCCGTAAAAATAAAAACGTCATGCTGGGCGGCTGCGGCTACACCTTCAAACAACATTTCTTCGTTCGTGCGACGGCATTCTGGTTTCCGGACAGCAGCCAGCAGCAGCCCTGGAACGGCGATTACAGCTACAGCTTTGGCTACGCGGGCTATACGCCGGGATCGTTCTCTGTTCAGTATGCTAACTATGCGGGGACGCGCTATCCGGGGCACGGCAACGGTAACGCCAAATTCAGGGAAGGGACCGTGAGCCTCATCTGGTTCTTACCGCTATAGGAGGGATACATGTCGGCTCTGCACGTGTTAATTGTTGAGGATTCGCTGATTTATCGTCGTCTACTCTCCCGGATGCTCACCCAGTGGGGGTATCTCGTGAGCGAGGCGGAAAATGGCGTCGCCGCGCTGGAAATCTTGTCCAGTCAGCCGGTCAGCATGGTGATAAGCGACTGGGAAATGCCGGAAATGGATGGGCTTACGCTCTGTCAGACGATCCGTAACCGTCAGTTTGGCCACTATGTGTATGTCATTCTGCTCACGGCACGCGAGAATGCCGGGGATTTAACGCAGGGTTTTGATGCCGGGGCGGATGATTTTTTAAGCAAGCCCGTCGAACAGGCTGAGTTACGGGCGCGGCTCCATGCCGGGGTCCGTATTTTGACGCTGGAGGCGACTCTCGCGGCGCATAACAAGCGCCTGAGTGAAGCGTTACATCAGATTGAAAAAGATCTTGAACTGGCGGCGCGCGTTCAGCACTCGGTGCTGCCTTCACACAGCTTACGCTATGGTGACTACTTCTCCGACTGGCTTTTCCTACCATCAGCCTGGGTCTCGGGCGATGTGTTCAATATCTTTCCGCTGGATTCCCATCTGGGATTCTATTGCGTTGATGTCTCGGGTCACGGCGTGGGGGCCGCGATGATGTCCCTCGCGGTGGCTCGCCAGTTTTTACATGGCCGTGTGGTGGATCGCTTTCTGTTTACCGATGAGGGCGGTATTCAGTCACCTGCGGAGGTCGTCAGGATGTTGAACAGCCGCTTTTGCAGTGAAGAGAGCGACATCACCAGTTATTTCACGCTCATTTACGGCGTGATCGATCCAGAGAGTGGTGAGGGGTTGCTATGTCAGGCCGGGCATCCCACTCCCGTCATTGTGAACGCAGACAGCGAAGTCACGTCCGTGGGCGATGGCGGCCCGCCGGTCGGGCTGATCCCAGACCTGAGCTGGGAGGACGTCGCGTTTACCCTCAATCCGGGGGATCGCTTATGCTTATTCAGTGACGGTATTACGGAGTGTGAAAACGTCAGCGGCGAGCAGTTTGGCCCGCAGCGTCTCGAACGCTGGCTTCATGAGCATGCCCGGCTCCCGGTTGACCAGCTCCTGCCGCGGTTTGGTGACCACCTGACCGGCTGGCGCAATGCAAATCGTGATGAATCCATTGCCTTAACCGATGACGTGTCACTGCTCGTGATTGAGCGTCAGGGAGAACAGAATGATTATTAACACCGAACGATTACCACATGCCAATATTCTCACCCCCGCAGTTCGGCGGCTGGATGCGTCCATTGCCGCGGCGTTTAAGGCCTCTGTCACGGAAGAAATTGGCAGCGATCGTAAAGCCTTAATTGTCGATTTTAGCAAAGTGGATTTTATCGACAGCAGCGGGCTGGGGATGCTGGTGTCGTTGTTCAAGCTGATGAATGGAAAAGGCGAAATGGCGCTGTGCTCCCTGAACCCCGGGATCATGAACATGTTCACCCTGACCCGAATGGATCGCATCTTCCGCATCTATCCGGATAAACATAGCGCGCTTGCGCAGCTGGGGCAGTAGATGCAGAGGCCGGAACAGGCTGAATTTCCGGCGGCGATCGCGTCCCTGACGCCGCTGTCCGGCTGGCTTGGCGACAGGTTGAGCGCGCTTCCCGTCGATGATGAGTGGCGTTTCGCCTTCGATCTCGCCGCCTGTGAAGTGGCGACGAACATCATCCGCTACGCGCTTCACGAGGATAACTCGCGCGTCTTTCGCGTCCAGTTCGACGTCCGCGGCAATGACGTCTGCGTTGTTTTTAGCGACGCGGGTGACGCGTTCCCGCAGGAGCGGCTTGAGGCCGCCAGGCGAGACCGCTTCTGCGAAATGTCGCCGCTGCTGGAGAGCGGTAGGGGGCTGATGCTCATTTTGCTGAGCGTCGATCGTTTCACTGTGGAACGCGTGGCGGGTGAAAATATTGCCACGCTTGAGAAGAAAATCAGCGTATGACCCGCAGGTCATACGCGCGTGATTTTATTTCGTGTTGTCAGCAAACAGCGTCGGCGCCCATGGACGCGGATCCACCTCCATAAACGGCGCGCGCTCGAAGCGGTCCTTCAGCGCCCACGGCACCGTGCAGTCGAAGATCGTCTTGCAGGAGATGCCGTTGCCGCGAATCGAGGTGCTGTAATCCGGCGACTGGGATGGATCGAGCTGGTGGCCGCGGATCCCCGGAATATTGGTGATGCTGACATCGCCCTGCATGCGCGTCGTCATCGCCCACAGGATGTCGTCGCTGTCGAAAATATCCACGTCTTCGTCGACAAGAATAATGTTTTTCAGCTCTGAGTAAGTGGCCAGGGCGATAAGCGCCGCCTGGCCCTGGCGTCCTTCGTCTGAAGGCTGGCGTTTTTTCACCTGCAGTATCCCGAGGAACTTACCGCCGCCCGCGGTATGGGCATAGACGTTTTGCAGGAATCCGGGAATTGCCTCTTCAACCGCATTACGGATGCTGGCCTCGGTCGGCAATCCGGCCAGCGTGGTATGTTCTTCCCCCGGCCCCACCAGCGTTTGCAGGATGGCGTGGTTTCGCATGGTCACGGCTTTCACTTTGATCATCGGCAGAGAGGGATTCGCCTCGCCGCAGTAGCCCGGGAACTCCGGCATCGCGTGGCCGGTGTTGGTGTGCTGATCCTCTCTCACGCGCACGCCCGGAAGCAGTTCGCCTTCGATGATGATCTCCGCCCGCGCGATGGCTTTCTCTTTGACCGCCACGCCCTGCACCAGCTCAACCGGCTGCTGGCGCAGCGCCCCGGCGACGCCCAGCTCGTTATAACCAAATGGCGTGGTGGGGGCCTCAAAGCACGCGCCGATATAGATGGCGGGATCGAGTCCCATGTTGATCGTCACCGGCAGCGGTTTTCCGGCATCCTCCGCTTTTTTGCGGAACACTTCGATGTGGCGCCCGGCGGCAAGGAACATGGAAAGCTCGTCGCGCTCCTGCACGCAGAGGCGGTGGATGGTGACATCCGTTAGCGAGCTGTCTTCCGGATCGCTTGCCAGCACCAGCCCCAGACAGAAGAACGGACCGGCATCAATCGGCGTGTTGGTCGGAGCCGGAAGCAGCTTGCGCAGATCGAAGTCAGGATCGTCAGCGTAGAAGACCTGCTCCTGACAGGGGGCCTGTGTGGCCGGAACGACAACCGGCGCAACCGGCTTTTTCACCGCCTGGCCGACGTGTTTTGCCAGTTCAGAGGGCTCGCAGCCCAACAGAAGCGCCGCGCGCTCGCGGCTGGCGTGCATGCCCACCAGAATGCGGGAGTGCGGATAGCCCTTAATGCTGTTGAACATCATGGCCGGGCCCGTGCGGGTTGGGCGTTTGACCGTGCCGCCTGCGCCGATATGGCGATAGACACCCGCCAGCTCCGCGTTGGGATCGACCGGACGATCGGTTTCAAGATAGTGCCCTTCGTGGCGCTGCAGTAAGGCGATGGCGCTGCGGAGATCGTTAATCTTGTTTTCCATATTTTCCTCCCTCGGTTGAATACCTCCATTTTTATGGCAATGGCTAATAGCATCAATTGCATCATTAATGTTAAATTGATAAGTAAATTAATATCAATATAAGGAGGCGTCTCGTGCAGTTTCGTCAGATGCGCCACTTCATCGTCGTGGCCGAAGAGCTCCACATGCACCGGGCCGCCGAGCGTCTGAACATGGCGCAACCGGCGCTGAGCCAGCAGATAAAGGCCCTGGAAGAGCGTTTAGGCGTCACGCTTTTCAGCCGTGCGAATCGCCGCTTAACCCTGACGCCCGCGGGCGAAGCATTCCTGGTAAAAGCCAGGCTCGCCATCTCCCTCACCGAGCAGGCGGTGCTGGACGCCAGACAAACGGCACGGGGCGAGCAGGGGGTGTTAAACCTCGGATGCGTGTCGAGCGCGATGTTCGACGGCAGGCTGCCCGCCGCGCTTCGCCAGATGCACAGCCGCTGGCCGGCCATTACCATGTCGCTGATGACGGGAAACGTGCAGACGCTCTATGCCGCCGTGCAGAGCAATCAGCTCGATGTGGCCATCATCCGCGCGCCGCTGCCGTCGCTGCCGGACGATCTGCAAAGTCGTCCGTTCACCTCGGAGAAAACGGTGCTGGCGCTGTATCGTCAGCATCCGCTGGCCGGGTCCGCCGCACTGACGCTTTCGTCGGTGAAAGACGAAAAATGGATCTCCCTGCGCGACCCGGAGGGAATGGGGCTGGAACAGTATTTCTATGACGCCTGCAGCGGGGCGGGCTTTCAGCCGGACGTAGTGCAAAACGCGACCGACGTGCCTACGGTGATAAGCCTGGTTTCGACAGGGTTTGGGCTGGCGCTGCTGCCCGCGTCGGCAAAGGCGGTGAGCGTCGAGAATGTGGTTTACGTGGACATTCTCGACCGGCTGCGGGAGAGCGAACTCACCCTGGTTTGCCACCGGATTATTCGCTCAGAAGTGCTTAAAAAGTTTCTGGTTACCCTCGATCACACCTGACGTCCGGCGGCCCGCAGCAGCTGCTCGCGCAGCCAGGCATTTGCCGGATCCTGGCTGTTTTTCGGGTGCCAGTACATGTTGATGGTAATTGGCTGGAGCGGCAGCGGCGGTGGGAAAATATCCAGCGTGCTGGCGAACTGTCGCAGCATCCGTTCCGGCAGGGTACAGACCAGGTCGGTACCGGCAACAAGCGGTGGCGCCATGGCGTAGCTCTGGGTGGACATGGCGACGTGTCGCTGATAGCCCAGCCCGGCAAGGGTTTGGTCGATAAAGCCGGTAAAGGGATCTCCCGCCGACGACACCACCAGATGCGAAAGCGCGCAGTAGCTTTCCAGATCTAACGGGCCTGTTCCGCGCGGATGGCCTTTACGCTGGGCGGTGGCAAACGCGTCGTCGAGGAGTTTGCGCCTCACCCAGCCGTCATGAGCGCCCGCGCTCACGCCGATGTAGATGTCCACATCCCCGTTTTCCAGCTGCTGCGGCAGGTCAGCCATCTCCGGCAGGGCGAAGCGCAGGCGGATGCCGGGGGCATCGGTTCCCACCTGGTTAAGCAGCCCGGTGCCGAGCATCAGCGCCGGGTTCTCATGCAGCGCGATAACAAAGGTCCGGCTGCTGGTTTGCGCATCAAATGCCGTGGGGGCAAACATCGCGCTGATGCCGCGCAGTACGTTCGCCACCTGCGGCTTGAGCGCTTCCGCTCGCGGCGTGGGTAATACCCCGCGTCCATGCGGGGAGGGAATGAACAGCGGTTCGCCAAACAGCGAGCGCAGACGCGCGAGACGGGCAGACAGCGCGGGCTGGCTGATGCCCAGCCGCGCGGCCGCATGGGTGATGTTCCTGTCCTGAAGCAGGGCGTCCAGCGTCAGGAGCAGGTCTATGTCCATGTCAGATATCCGCGTCATCGCTCTATTTCGCGCCGCTGGCGTCCCGGTTGGTATAGGTGACAGGGACCCAGGCATAGCCGCCGTTCTCGCCTTTCGTTACATAGCCGATGCCCGGGAAAGGCAGGTGCGGGGCGGCAATGAGATCTTTATTTTTCACAAAGTCAGCGAACGCATGCTCGCGAACGCTTGCCGCTTTGTTCTGATCTTCATCGTAGGTGATGGTCACCGCAGGCTGCGGGAACTGGACCGCCGCGGCGTGAATGATGTCGCCGACAAAGGTGATCTTCTCGCCTTTGCTTGTCAGCGTGTAGAAGGCTGAGCCCGGCGTGTGTCCGGGATGAACCGTGCCGGTCAGCCCCGGGATAATCTCCGATGTGCCGCTAAACGGCACCACTTTCCCCGCGTCAAGATAGGGCTTTAAGGTCTTCTGCGCGACGTCAAAGTAGTTCTTGCCGTAGCCGGTTTTCTTCTGATTGTCGTCGTTAAAGAAAAAGTCGATATCCGGTTTACCAACAAAAACGCGCGCGTTGCTGAACACCACCTTGCCATCTTTCACCAGGCCACCGGCATGATCGGAGTGGGCGTGAGTCAGCAGGACTTCAGTAATGTCCTCGGGTTTAATCCCCTGCGTGGCGAGGCTCTCAATCAGACGGCCGCCGTTACCGGGGCCAAAGAGCTGGCCCGAGCCGGTATCCACCAGAATTTTATGTCCGGGCATCGCAATCAGGAACGCGTTGATGGAGACCTCAGGCGGGTTGGTCTGGAAATTTTTCGCGAGCAGCGCATCAATGTTTTGCGGCGTTGTCCTGCGCAGCAGTTTGTGCAGATCCTGCGCGACGGTTCCGTCGGTAAACGAGGTGACCAGAATGTCCCCAACCTGAATGCTGTACCCGCCCGCCGGTTGTTTAACGACGTGCTGGGGCGTCTCTGCCGAGGCCTGCAGCGCAGGGTAGAAAAGCAGTGAACTGGAAATCAGCGTGGAAAGAGCAAGTTTTTTCACGGTAAGCATACGAGTCTCCTTTGAAAGCACTCATCTTACTTCTTCGTAAAATTATAAGAACCTGCCCAGAAATGATAGGACCTATAAACGGGATGGATAGTCAACCGAAGGGCCGGGAAGGCGGGGGACGCCTTTTCCGGCCCGTAAGACCTTATTTTTTCAGCGGTGCGTTCCAGCTATCCAGCGTGGCTTTGGACCAGGCGCCATAAGCGGCGTTAGGCAGCACAATCCAGTCGTTGCCGAAGTGTTCGGCGCTGGCTTCAACCAGCTCACGCTGCTGCTCGCTCGGCTTTTTGCTTTTAAACTGCACGGCGAAATCCGGCAGGCTGTCGCCGAACAGCATCACGATCTGCTGTTTTTTGAGGATGCTCTGGCGACGCTCTTCCTTGCTGACCGTATCCAGCAGCACGCTTTCGTCAGACACCTGCGGCAGGCCGAGAGCGTTTAACGTCTTCAGCGTGTCGGCTTTATTTTCCTGCATACGATCCGAAACGTAGTAGATCCGGACCTTGCTCTGATTCACGTGGTCAAGAAACGCTTTCGCCCCCGGGATTAAGCCGGGTTTTCCCTGCTTCTCCCAGTCGCTCCAGGTGTCCCATTGTGTATAGTCGTGACACTGCTCCGCGTCGCGCACCAGCAGAGGGGTGTTATCCAGCACCGTTTCGTCGAGGTCCATCACCACGGCGTAATTTTCGGGCGTTTTCAGATCCTTTAACTTCTCGTTGAAACGCTCGGTGGCAAACCGATAGGTTTGCAGCTGAAGGGCCATAATCTCTGCCGATTTCTGCTGATAGCGCAGCGCCATTTCGTACGCTTTTGGTTCACACAGGTCGCGCCCGGCAGCCGTCGCGGTTGCCGCTGCACTCAAAACAGGTAATGCCAGCAGTAATGCCTTAGCCATTGAATTCACGCTTTTTTCCTCAACACCCTGGTTAAAATCCCGAAAGCGTAATGAAATTCAGTGACAGAAATATGACCGCGATGTGGCAATGTGTTTCCGCTAGACCAGCATGTAATACCAGAACAGGGCGACCTCGTCTTTTTCCGGCAAGGCGTTGTAGAGATAACGGTCGTACCCGCCCAGAGTAAATCCGTAGTGACGGTAAAACAGGCAGGCGGAGACGTTCACATTTTGTGTTTCAAGCCGTAATCCGGGCGCGTTTACGCTGCGGGCCCAGACGTGGGCGGCGGCCATTAATTTTTGCGCGGCGCCGGTTCTGCGTCTGGTGCGATCAACGGCAATATAATCCACTGAAATAAACTTATTCCAGCCGATTGACGCGGTAATAAATCCGGCTAATTCACCATCATCTGTTTCCGCCACAAGAAATATGGCGTCCGGATTAACGCAATGGTTTTCAAGCGTTTGAATGTCAAGTTCGTAGGTTTTTATCCACGGCTCGGCGACGGCTTCGATATGCAAATCACAGTGGATAAAGGGCTCTCGCGCAATGTGGCTAATAGTGAAAGAAAAGTCACAACATTCAAGACGGACGAGGTCCGTATTTAATCCTTTTCGAATCTGCATAGTATTCCCGATAGTGAGTTATTTCATAAAGAATAGACGAAGCGGTTAAATCCGCTGAGCTCACGCACTTTTAATCCTGAACTAAGCTTGTACTTCGTTCCGCGTAAAATGTGGGTCATTCGAGGACAATGAATGGAATTCAGGACATTTCAAAAGCAGTGGGGTGCTGAGTTTATTTCCGATGACGTTGTACGTTTTCGCGTCTGGGCAGAAGGACAGAAAGAACTTACGCTACGTCTGGCCGCCGCCGACGTGCCGATGACGGCAACGGGCGACGGCTGGTTCCAGGCAGATGTGCCCGGCGTCACGCACGGTGCAGAATATCAGTTTGTTCTTCAGGACGGCATGGCGGTGCCCGATCCCGCCTCGCGGGCGCAAAAGGGCGACGTTAACGGCCCCTCGGTGGTGATCGATCCCCGACGCTACCAGCCGGTCAACCGCGACTGGGCAGGGCGTCCGTGGGAAGAGACGGTCATTTACGAACTGCATATGGGCACCTTTACCCCGGAGGGCACCTTCCGGGCGGCCATCGACAAGCTGCCGTATCTGGCAGAACTCGGGATTACCCAGCTTGAAGTGATGCCCGTCTCTCAGTTTGGCGGTTCCCGCGGCTGGGGGTACGACGGTGTGCTGTTATATGCCCCACACTCAGCCTACGGTACGCCGGAGGATTTCCACGCGTTTATCGACGCCGCGCACGGGCTGGGGCTTTCGGTGGTGCTGGATATCGTGCTTAACCACTTCGGGCCGGAGGGGAACTATCTGCCTTTGCTGTCGCCCGCGTTTTTCGATGCACAGCGGATGACGCCCTGGGGCAACGGCATCGCCTACGAGCGCGAGCCGGTGAGGCAGTACATGACCGACGCGCCGCTCTACTGGCTGACGGAATACCGCCTTGACGGCCTGCGGTTTGATGCCATAGACCAGATAAAAGACGGCTCCGACACGCATATTCTCGAGGAGATTGCCACCAGGATCCGCGAGGCCATTCCGCACCGTCACGTTCACCTGACCACGGAAGACAGCCGCAACGTGATTTTCCTGCATCCGCGCGATGAACAGGGCAACGCGCCGCTGTTTACCGGCGAGTGGAACGATGACTTCCACAACGCCGCCCACGTATTTGCCACCGGCGAGACGCACGCCTACTACCAGGACTTTGCCTTTGAGCCGGAGAAAAAGTTCGCCCGGGCGCTGGCGGAAGGCTTTGTCTACCAGGGCGAAGTGTCTCTGCAAACCGGCAAATCCCGCGGGGTGGAGTGCCGCACGCAGCCGCCGCAGTTCTTCGTCGATTTTATCCAAAACCACGATCAGACCGGCAATCGTGCTCAGGGCGAGCGGCTTATCTCCCTCGCGGGTGCCGACAAGACGCGGGTGCTGCTTGCCGCGCTGCTGCTCTCCCCGCATATTCCGCTGCTGTTTATGGGCGAGGAGTATGGTGAGACGCATCCGTTCCTGTTCTTCACCGACTTTCACGGCGAACTGGCTAACGCGGTCCGTGAAGGGCGCGCGAAAGAGTTTACCGGTCATGCCGGACACGATGAAACCGTCCCGGACCCGAACGACGTGAACACGTTTATCCGCTCAAAGCTCGACTGGCATAAAGTCGCCACCGACGAGGGCAAGACGTGGCTGCGCTATACGCGCCATCTGCTGACGCTGCGCCATCGCTATATCGTTCCGCTTCTGCATTCGGGCGGCGCCGTTGAGGGCCATGTGCTCAAGACCGCGCCCGGCATGGTGGCGGTGAGCTGGCGCTTCCCGTCGGGAACGCTCTCTCTGGCGCTGAATATCGGCATTAAGCCCGCCGCGCTGCCCGCTCTGGCGGGGGAGACGCGTTTTGCCTCGCCGGAAGTCACCGACGTTTTACCCCCGAACGGTATTGTCGTTCGCTTTGCTGATGGAGAAGCATCGTTATGATCCCTTCCGCCACGTACCGAATTCAGTTCCGTAACGGCATGACGTTCGACCGCGTTGTGGCGCTGGTGCCGTATCTGAAGGACCTCGGCATCAGCCACCTTTACGCGTCGCCCGTGTTCACTGCCACGACGGGGTCCACCCACGGCTATGACGTAACCAACCCGAATGAAATCGACCCCGCCATCGGCGGGCGGGAAGGATTTGACCGCATGGCCGCCGCGCTTAAGCAGGCCGGCATGGGGTTGATTCTGGACATTGTCCCGAACCATATGTCCACCTCGCTGGAAAACCTCTGGTGGCGCGACGTAATTGAATATGGCCAGCAGAGCCGCTATTTCCGCTACTTCGATATCGACGGGTCGCGACCGCTAACGCTGCCGTTTCTTGGCGACACCTTTGAGGCGGAGCTGGAGAAGGGAGCTATCACGCTAAAACGTGACACTGTCACGAAAAAGGCCGCGCTGGTCTACTACGACGCCGAGTATCCGCTCAACCCCGGCACGTACAGCGAGGAGAAGAGCATTGCCGAGCTGCACGACGCGCAAAGCTGGCGGCTGATGTCCTGGCGGGAAGCGCCGAAGCAGCTCTCGTGGCGGCGCTTCTTTGAGATCACCGGGCTGGTCGGCGTTCGGGTTGAAGATGATGCGGTCTTCGACGACACGCACCGGCTGATCCTTGAGCTGGTCCACGCGGGCGTGGTGGACGGCCTGCGCATTGACCATGTCGACGGCCTGGCGGATCCGCTGGGCTATCTGCAGCACCTGCGGCAGGCCACCGGGCCCGACTGCTACATTACGGTCGAAAAGATTCTCGCCAAAGGGGAACAGCTCCCCTCTGACTGGCCGGTATCCGGTACCACCGGCTACGAGTTTATCGCCTCGCTGGCGGAAGTGCTGGTCGACGACGATAGTCTGTCGCGCCTGGAGACCATCCACGACGAGACGCTGGGCATCACGGTCGATCGCCACGCGGAACTGCGCGATGCCAAAGGCCTGATGGCCGATCGTAATTTTGAGGGTGAATTCACCACGCTGCTGAACCTTGCTGACGATCTGGCCCGCCGCAATGAGGTTGCGCTGCCGCGCGAGGAAATCCGCCACGCGCTGCGTGAGCTGCTTATTGCGTTTCCGGTCTACCGCACCTACGGCACCCGGGAGGGATTAACCCAGACGGACGTGGCGCTGCTCAACCGCGTGGTTGCCAGCGTGGAGACGTCGGAAGCGGCGCTCAGCCTGATTGTGCGCATTCTTACCGGCGACCTGCCGGACGGGTGCCGCGAGTCCGCCGCGCTTTTCAGGACCCGCTTCCAGCAGCTCACCGGGCCGCTGATGGCGAAGTCGGTGGAGGACACGCTGTTCTTCCGCCACAACCTGGAGCTGGCGCTCAATGAAGTGGGTGCCGACCCGACCCCGCGCGCGTTTTCATTATCCCGCTTCCACCAGGAGATGCGCATTCGTCTCGCCCGTCAGCCCGACGCGCTGCTGGGCACCTCCACGCACGATACCAAGCGCGGGGAAGATGCCCGGGCGCGTCTCTACACCCTGACGGAGGCGCCGGAACGGTGGGGTGAAAACCTGGCACGCTGGCGACAGATGAACCAGACCCATGTGCGTTTTCTCAATGACGGTACCGCGCCGAACGCCGCCGATACCTGGATGATCTACCAGGCGCTGGCGGGCGTCTGGCCCGCCACGCTGTCACCGGACGACGCCGACGGGCTGAAATCACTGGAAGAACGTTTCCTTGGCTTCCTTGAGAAAGCGCTGCGCGAGGCGAAGCAGCGCACCGACTGGATCGACAGCAACGAGAGCTATGAGAGCGTGGTGTTGAGCTATGCACGGCACCTGCTTTCACCGGACAACACCCTGTTCCTGCACGATTTCAGCGAGGCGATGCAGCCTTTTATCCGCGCCGGGCTGATGAACAGCCTCAGCCAGACGGTGATCAAGCTGACGGCGCCCGGCGTCCCGGATATCTATCAGGGCAGCGAGGCGCTTAATTTTAGCCTTGTCGACCCGGATAACCGGCGGGAGCCGGACTTTCCGGCCCTGGTACAGCACCTCAGCGCGGCGGATGCCGGGGTGTTTGACAACCCGGCATGCTGGCGGGACGGCAGGGTCAAACAGTTCGTTACCGCCACGCTGCTGCGGCTTCGACCGCACTACGACGAGCTTTTCCGCTACGGCGACTGGCTGCCGCTTAAGGTCACCGGCGATCGTGAGGATAACCTGATTGTCTATGCGCGCGTTAAGGACGGCGAGGCGCTGATTGTTGCCGTGCCGCGTCTGGTTTTTGACGTCACCGATAATCATCAGCTGTGGGTCAATACCACGGTCGCGTTACCCGACGAACTGGCCGGGAAGCGCTATCGGGATCTGTTCAGCGGCGAAAGCCGCATGCTGCAAGAAACGCTGGATTTAACGTCAGAAAAGGGATCTGTACTGGTTCTGCTTACCTGCGAATAATCGTGGAGAACGAAAATGGCAAAGGATACAACGTTTGAAATTCGGGCCGGTCATGGCCAGCAATTGGGTGCGAATTATGATGGGAAGGGGGTCAACTTCGCGCTGTTCTCCGCTCACGCTGAGCGGGTGGAACTCTGTCTGTTCGATCCGTCCGGGAAAACCGAAATCGCCCGGCTGACGCTCCCGGAGTATACCCATGAGGTCTGGCACGGCTATGTTCCCGACCTGAAGCCTGGGGCGCTGTATGGCTATCGCGTCTACGGCCCCTACGACCCGGAAAACGGTCATCGCTTCAACCCGCATAAGCTGCTTATCGACCCATACGCCCGTGAACTGGTGGGGGATATCGACTGGAACGACGCCCATTTCGGCTATGAGCTGGGGCATGACGAGCTGGATTTGAGCTTTGACACGCGGGACAGCGCGCCGTTCACGCCGAAATGCAGGGTCATTGACCCGGATGCCTTTGACTGGCATGACAGCAACCGGCCCAACGTGCCCTGGCCGCATACCGTTGTCTATGAGAGCCACGTGAAGGGCTTTACCCAGATGAATCCGGCGATCCCGCCCGAGCTGCGCGGCACGTTTGAAGGGATGGGGCATAAAGCCTCGGTCGATTATATCAAAAGCCTGGGCATCACCTCGGTGGAGCTGCTGCCGGTTCACTGGTTCCCGGACGATCAGCATCTGCTCGATCGTGGCCTGAAGAACTTCTGGGGCTATAACACGCTGGGCTTTTTTGCCCCTGCGTCACGCTACTACGGCCCGGCGGGGATCCAGGGCTTTCGCGATATGGTGCGCGCCTATCATGACGCAGGCATCGAGGTGATTCTGGACGTGGTGTACAACCACACGGCGGAAGGGAACGAGCTTGGCCCGACGCTCTCGTTTAAGGGGATTGATAACTACAGCTATTACCGCACGCTCCCGGACCAGCACCGGTATTACATCAACGACACCGGGACGGGAAATACGGTCAACACCTCGCATCCGCGCGTGCTGCAGATGGTGATGGATTCCCTGCGCTACTGGGCGGAATCGATGCACATTGACGGTTTTCGTTTCGACCTCGGGACGATCCTGGGCCGCGAGCCCGAAGGGTTTGACCCGCGCGGCGGTTTTTTTGACGCCATGACTCAGGATCCGGTCTTATCCCGACTCAAGCTGATTGGTGAACCCTGGGATATCGGTCCCGGCGGCTATCAGGTGGGCGGATTCCCGCCGGGCTGGGGGGAGTGGAACGACAAATACCGCGACACCGTTCGCGAGTACTGGAAAGGGGATAACGTCTCCACGGACTTTGCCGCGCGTCTGCTCGGTTCCGGCGATCTGTACGATCTGCGCGGCCGTCGTCCGTGGGCCAGCGTCAACTTCATCACCGCCCATGACGGCTTTACGCTGAATGACCTGGTGTCGTACAACGAAAAGCACAACGCCGACAACGGTGAGGACAATAACGACGGGCATAACGATAACCGCTCGTACAACTACGGCGAGGAAGGGCCAACCGAGAACCCGGATATTATTGCTACCCGCGAACGGCAGAAACGTAATTTTCTGACCACGCTGCTGTTCTCCCACGGCACGCCGATGCTGCTGGCCGGGGATGAGTTTGGCCGTACGCAGAAGGGCAACAATAACGGCTACTGTCAGGACAGTGAGATCTCATGGATCGACTGGAAAGGGCTGTCCGAAAATGACGCCGCGCTGCGCGAGTTCACCCGGCGGTTGATTGCCCTGCGCGCGCAGCAGCCGCTGCTGCGTCGTGAGAGCTGGCGCGACGGGCTGGAGATCCGCTGGTTCAATGCCGGAGGCGGTCCACAGCAGGCCGAGCAGTGGGATGAAGGTTCGACGCTTGGGGTCTCCATCAGCAGGCCGGATCTTCGGCAGGAGGACGGTATCTGGCACGACGTGCTGATGCTGTTCAACCCGTTTGAAGGCACCGTGCCGTTCCAGATCCCGCAGTTTGGCGAAGGGGGATGGGTGCTGGAGCTGTCTACGGCGGATGATGCTGCCACCGGGACAGCGATCACCGAAACCGTAGAATATGAACTGGCCGGTCGCAGCATAACGCTGTTCCGACGACCTTAATTACAGTGACGCCGCCGCCCGGGCGGCGGTGTCATACAGGGAGGAGATCGTGCGTAACAGCTGCGCGGTCTCGCCAATCGACTTCCCGGCAATGCCGCTCTCCGCGTGGATCGCAATCAGACACGCTTCCCGCACGTCCCGGTATTTCATGCACAGCGCTTTCCCTTCCTCCGTGGTAGAGAAAAAAAGCTCTTTACCCGCTTTCTCGCTCGTCACGTAGCCTGCTTTGACCAGCTTTTTCAGGGCATAGGTCACCACGTGGGTATCTTCCACGTTGAGGACGAAGCAGATATCGGCCAGCTTTTTCTTGCGGTCGCGGTGGTTCACGTGATGCAGCAGCGAAACGTCAAAGGCGCCCATATCGGGCTCGCCGGCAGCCGTCATGCAGCGCACCATCCATTTGTTAAACGCGTTGCTGGTCATGATCAGCGCATATTCCAGCTCTGATAACTCCGCGCAGCGCTCGGATACCAGGTGGCGGGAAGAGACGATCCGGCCATCGTTGATATCGTCGCGATCGGGTGAAGCACTCTTTTCTGAGGTCATAACGTTCCTTAGCCAGAAATGTAAACTCATCGATAAAATAAGAACATTTTATTGATAATTTGTTTACATGTTTTTGAGGTTCAGATATAGCTTTTTAGCGCAGGTTTTGCGAAGCCTGCCAACAAAACACAACATCGCTCGCCGCAAATTAAAAAAATAGCCGTCGGCGCGCAACGCTCACTTTCGATAGGGTAAACGTTATGGACGGTACTACGCTGCTGCCGCTGATCGGGATACCGATCGTGGTTATTGGTTTTGCACTGCGCTTCAACCCGCTGCTGGTGGTCGTGGTGGCGGGGCTGGCGACGGGTCTGCTGGTCGGGATGGATTTCGGCATGCTGCTGGAGACCTTCGGCGAGAAATTCGTCAATAGCCGATCGCTGGCCACCTTCATCCTGATCCTGCCGGTGATTGGTCTGCTGGAATATTACGGGCTTAAAGAGCGCGCCCAGGCCTGGGTGGCGAAGATCGCCAGCGCCACCTCAGCGCGTATTCTGATGCTCTATTTTGTCGCCCGTGAAGGTACCGCCGCGCTGGGCCTGATGTCGCTGGGCGGTCACGCGCAGACGGTGCGCCCGCTGCTGGCGCCGATGGCCGAAGGGGCGGCGCTGAATGAATATGGCGAGCTGCCGCAGCACATTCGCGACAAAATCAAAGCCCACGCCGCCGCGTGCGACAACATCGCGGTCTTCTTTGGGGAAGATATCTTTATCGCCTTTGGAGCGGTGCTGCTGATCGACGCGTTCCTGAAAGAGAATGGCATTCAGGGCATTGAACCGCTGCATATCGGCCTGTGGGCCATTCCAACCGCCATTGCGGCGTTGATTATTCATATGACGCGCCTGCTGCGCCTCGATGCAAGTATCCGTCGCGACGTGATGGCCTGGCGTGCAGAGCAGGGTACGCAGGAGGCCGCGCAATGATGACGCTTATCACCATTAACCGCGTGTACTACCTGATTGGCTTTGTCGTGATGCTGCTGGTTGTGATGACCCTGCGCGATCGCGCCAATCCGAAGCGCTTTACCACCGCGCTGTTCTGGTTCTTGTTTGGCGGGATCTTCCTGTTTGGCGATCTGATGGTTCAGGAACTCGGCAAATCGCTGGCGTACCGGATTATCGGCGGCGGCGTTATCGCCATCGCGCTGCTGGCGGGGTTTGGTCTGGTCGGGAAAGGGCACTATAAAATGTCGACCGAGGAGGAGCGCGTTGCCTCATCGAACCGGCTCAAAAACTGGCTGTTCCTGCCCGCGCTGATGATCCCGGTGGTGACGGTGCTGGGCACGTTATTCCTGAAGGGCGTTACGGTCGGCGGCGTGTTTCTGCTCGATCAGAAGCAGCTCACACTGGCGGCGCTTTGCGTAGCCTGCGTCGCGGCGATCCTCACCGGCTGGTGGCTGACCAAAGGCACGCCGCTGCATGCCGTTCGTCAGTCCCGTCGTCTTGTCGATACTATCGGCTGGGCGGTGATCCTGCCGCAGATGCTGGCCATGCTCGGCGGCGTGTTCGTGGTGGCCAACACGGGCGACTCGGTACAGAAGGTGGTGAGCCTGTTTGTGAACCCGGACAGCCGCTTTATGCTGGTGGTGATTTACTGCGTGGGTATGGCGCTGTTTACCATGATTATGGGTAATGCCTTTGCGGCCTTCCCGGTGTTAAGTGCCGGTATCGCCTTGCCGTTTCTGATCAACGTGCATCACGGCAACCCTGCGCCGCTGCTGGCGATTGGCATGTACGCGGGCTACTGCGGCACGCTGATGACGCCGATGGCCGCGAACTTCAATATCGTTCCCGCCGCGCTGCTGGAGCTGAAAGACAAATATCAGGTGATCAAGATCCAGATCCCGACCGCGTTAACCCTGCTGGTGGTGAACGTGTTCTTAATGTATTTCCTCGTGTTTCGCTAAGGAGCTGTCATGGAATTAACGCAACATCAGGCCGACGCGTTTGCCCGCATGCCTTTGACCTATTTGCGCCAGGAATACCCGAACCACATCATGCACCTGCTTAATGATGATGGTGACGTTCTGCCGCCGCGTGAACTGCATCCCATTTTCTACGGCTGTTTTGACTGGCACTCGGCGGTGCACGGTTACTGGCTGCTGCTGCGCTGCGTGCGCCTCTATCCAGAATTACCGTGCCGGGACGCGATCGTCGCGCTTTTTGACGAGCATATGACCGAAGAGAACGTGGCGAAGGAGCTGGCCTATTTCACCGCGCCGTTCCGCGCCTCGTTTGAGCGCCCGTATGGTTACGGCTGGCTGCTGGCGCTGGCCCAGGAGCTGAAACAGTCGTCGCTGCCGCAGGCCGCGGGCTGGTACCGGACGCTGGAGCCGCTCACCCAGGATATTCGCAACAGGCTGTTGGATTATCTTGCTAAGCTGACCTATCCGATCCGCGTCGGGACGCACTACAACACGGCGTTTGCTCTCGCGCTGGCGCTCGATTACGGTCGCGCAGTCGGAGACAAGGCGCTTGAACAGGCGATTCTGGCGGCAGCGGAGCGGTTTTATCTCGCCGACACGCGCTATCCGGCTCATTATGAGCCCGGCGGAGACGAGTATATTTCCGGCGCGCTGACGGAGGCGCTGCTGATGAGCAAGGTGTCTGAAGACTTCCCGGCCTGGTTTGACGCGTTTCTGCCGGAGGTGAGCGCCGTTACGGCACTGATGAACCCGGCGGAGGTGAGCGACCGTACCGACCCGAAAATTGCCCATCTGGACGGGTTAAACCTCAGCCGCGCGTGGTGTATGAAGCACATTGCGAAAGTGCTTCCTGCCAGCCACCCGGCGCAACCGGCGTTGCGCGAGGCGGTGACGAAACATCTGGCTGCCAGCGTCGGGCATGTCGTCGGCAGCCACTATAGCGGCGGGCACTGGCTGGCGAGCTTTGCGCTGCTGGCGCTGGAGTAAACAAACGAGTCGTCTTTCTTGCCGGGTGGCGCTGCGCTTACCCGGCTTACATTGTGCAACGCTTGCCTGTAGGCCGAGCAGAGCGCAGCCTGCTCAGGCTAAATACCACCGAACCCGTCGAGGCGATGACGGCTAGCCACAGTGCAACCTGGATAGCATGTTGATGGTCCCATCCTGCCGCTGCTCCCAGCAGCACCCCCACCACGGCGGCGCCGAGACACTGGCCGAATGTCCTCACAATCGACAACACGCCGGAGGCATAGCTGGCATATTCCCGCGCGACGTTAGCGAGCATTTCCCGGTTATTGGGGCTCTGGAAGCAGCCAAATCCAATACCGCATACCAGACTGCGCAGGCAGATATTCCACACGGAAGGATTCTCCGGCAACGTGGCCAGCAGGACCAACCCACCCACAAAAATCACCAGCCCGAGGGTCGAGATCAGTGGCGCGGAGATCGTATCCGCCCAGCGACCCGCGTGCGGTGCAATCAGCACGATGCCAATCGGCCACGGGGTGAACAGCAGCGCCGACACCACCGGGCTGTAGCCATACACGCTCTGAAACAGGAACGGCAGCGCGACAAACGTGATCCCCTGGCTCACAAACGACGCCAGCGAGGTCAGCGCGGCGAGGGTGAAGCGCCCGTTTCTGAATATCACCGGCGGCAGTAACGGATGTTGTGCGCGCCGGATACGCCATGTAAAGGCGAAGGCGCCGACCAGCGCGAGAACGCCCCAGCAGACGGCCTCCTGGTTAATGTGTTGCGTCACGTGCTGAAGGCTGTCGGCCAGCATGATCGCTGAACCTAACAGGACGGCGGAGAGCACGGCGCCCGGCGCGTCAAAGGGAGTGCGGTCAGCGGCCGATTCCCGCGGCAAGGCCCACCATGCCAGCAGCAGGGCGATGCTGCCTGGAATAAGGTTAATGGCGAACAGCCATTGCCAGCTCAGGGCGTCCAGTATTGTTCCGCCGAGTACCGGGGCAATCGCCGTGCTGGAGGCGATAAGCAGGGCGTGCAGCCCCAGAATACGGCCCAGCAGTCGGCCCGGAAAAACGGACCGCAAGATCGCCGGGGCGATGCTCAGGGTCGCCGCGCCGCCGATGCCCTGCAGAATTCGCATCCCGGTTAACATTTCCGGCGTTGTTGCCAGCGCGCAGCCGAGCGAGGTGAGCGTAAAGGTGGCAAGCCCGGCCAGAAAGATTGGGCGATAGCCCACGCGGGCTGCCAGCGCCGCGAAGATGGCCAACGTCATCGCCGCTGACAGCAGATAACCGTTGGCGAACCAGACCGCAACGTTCGCAGGGACCTGCATCGCTCTTGCCATGGAGGGGAGCGCGATGTTGATCATGGTACCGTCAAAAACGCCCATCAGCGTGGTGGTCATAACGGCGGCCATCACCCTGGCGCGTTCGTGCCCGGGTAAACCATCATCGCCGGGCTGGTTTGAAAAGAGCGTCATCGTCGTTACTCCGAATAAGAATCGTGATGACGAAACTATAATCATGCGGTATACAGGGCGGAAGACGCAGCATTTGCACTTAATCATTGCACGTAACGCCACATCTGAGGAGGCATCGTGTCCGATCCTGACTTTAACCTTCTGGTTGCGCTCGACGTTCTGCTGGCAGAAGCCAGCGTGGCGGGCGCGGCGCGACGTTTGAACCTGAGCACCTCCGCCATGAGCCGCACCCTGAGCCGGCTGCGGGAGGTGACCGGCGATCCGATCCTCGTGCGGGCCGGGCGTCATATGGTGCTGACGCCCTGGGCCGAAGCCACCCGGGACCGCGCCAGAAGCGCCGTGCACGAGGCGAGGGCGGTGCTGCAGCCCTCCACCGACACGCTGAAGGTGGAAAATCTTGAGCGGCTGTTCACCATCCGGGCCAACGACGGTTTTGTAGTGGCATTTGGGCCTCTGCTGATTGCTGCGGTGGCGAGCGTCGCGCCCGGGGTGTGCATCCGCTTCTCACCGAAACCGGAAAAAACGTCGCGCTATTTACGTGAGGGGCTGGTCGACCTTGAGATCGGCGTGCAGGGCAATATGGGGCCTGAAATACGGCTGCAAAGGCTCTTTCAGGATCGGTTTGTTGGCGCGGTGCGTAAGGGGCATCCGCTGTCAGAGCAGCCGGAGGTCAGCCTGAGCGACTATGTCGCCTGGGGCCATGTGGTGGCCTCGCCGGACGGATCGCTGCACGGGGTTGTCGATGAGGCGCTGGCGGATCGCGGGATGAAGCGCAAGGTCGCCAGCGTGGTGCCAGGATTCCCGACAGCGTTATCCGTGGCGCTGGCGTCCGATCTGATTGCCATGGTGCCGGCGTTATATCTGCTCAATCAGGCGATGATCGAGCGCGTGCACGTCTTTGAACTGCCCTTTAAGACCCGGACCATAACGGTTTCACAGATGTGGCATCCGCGCATGGAGAGGGACCCGGCGCACCGGTGGCTCAGGGAAAAGGTCCTTGAGGTGTGCCGCGCTGTTTGCTGACGCTCAGAGCACTTTCCCCGGCACGGTGAGGATGAAGCGCGTCGACACCGCATCCGATTCCACGCGGACTTTACCCTGATGTGCCGTGACGATGGACTTCACGATGGCAAGCCCAATGCCGCTGCCTTCGCCTTTACGCTGCCTGGACGGATCGACGCGATAAAAACGGTCAAACAGCTTCGGCAGATGCGCCTGCGGGATCGGCGTGCCGGGGTTTTCTGTCACCAGCTCAACGTCATTATCCTGTTTTCGCAGTGAGACCGTCACCGTTTTGCCCGCTGGCGTATAGCGCAGGGCGTTAGATAACAGATTATTGATGGCCCTTCTGAACATCTGCGGATCGCCTTCTATCAGGCAGGGCATCCCGTTAAACTTCAGCGCGATGTGGCGTTCTTCCGCCCAGGCTTCGAAGAAATCGAAGACTTTCATGACCTCGGCGCTTAAATCAAACATCACCCGGTCAGGGATGAGCTGATTGTTATCCGCCTGCGCCAGGAAAAGCATGTCGCTGACCATGCGGGTCATCCGGTTGTACTCTTCCAGGCTGGAGTACAACACATCCTCCAGCTCCTTCGGAGTGCGGTTCTGACTCAGCGCGATTTCCGTTTGCGTCACCAGGTTGGTGATGGGGGTTCTGATTTCGTGCGCGATGTCGGCGGAAAAGTTAGCCTGACGGGTAAAGACATCTTCAATCTTTTCGATCATCTGGTTGAAGGAGATGACCAGCTGCTCCAGCTCAACGGGTACGCGGGACGGCTCCAGTCGTGCATCCAGATTTTCAGAGGTGATGTTTTTTATGGCGTTGCTGACGTTACGCAGAGGCAAATGTCCCTGGCGCACCGCGATGCGAATGACAAGGATAATCAGCAGGCTGATAACCGCCGCAATCGCCAGGAGATTCTTTTTCAGCGCCTCAAGATAGTGGAGATGAAAATTAATGGAGAGCCCGATCAGCATGACGTAGTCCTGGGTTTTTCCCTGCAGCGTCGCCGTGCCTGAAGAGGCGATAATCCGGTAGGTTTCCATTTTCATGTCGGACCCGGCGTGCATGGGGTTGGCCGGGTCTTCTACCGTCCAGAGAAACACATCCTGTGCGCGACGGTGTTCGCTAAAGTTCGCCGTGTTCATTGCCGGGCGCAAAGCCGCCCCTTGCGCCGAGCTGAACAGGGTATTGCCCTGCGGATCCAGAAGCAGGACGGCCACGTTGCGGTAGCTGGCGATCGACTCTTTAATCTTGCTGATTTTCTTTTGATCGGGATCGGCCGGTGATTGCAGTATGCGGTGCATCGCAGTGCTGATTTGCTGCAGATCGCTGACATCCTGCTCGGCGAAATGCTTTTCAACGGAATGGAGCATAAACCAGGTAAAGGCGAAAAAGGCCAGTATAGTGGAGAGACTGATAAGAAAGGTCAGCCGCAGGGCAAGAGAAAAGGGGCGCCGGGGAAGCTTAACGTGCATCCGGCACCTCCAGCATATAGCCCACGCCGCGCACCGTCTGGATCAGCTTCGGTTCAAAATCGTTATCGATTTTCGCGCGCAGCCGCTTTACCGCCACGTCAATCGCGTTTGTGTCGCTGTCAAAATTCATGTCCCACACCTGGGAGGCAATCAGGGAGCGGGGAAGCACTTCCCCCTGATGGCGCATGAAAAACTCCAGCAGGCTGAACTCTTTGCTGGTTAACAGGATGCGACTTCCGGCCCGGCTGACCTTTCTCGACACGAGGTCAACCGTCAGGTCAGCCACCTGAAGCTGGCTTTCCGCGATCACCGTATTTCCGCGTCTTAACAGCGTCCTTACCCTGGCGAGCAGCTCGGCAAAGGCGAAAGGCTTAATCAGATAATCATCCGCGCCCAGCTCCAGCCCTTTAACCCGATGTTCAATCGTACCGAGAGCCGTAAGTAACAGAATGGGCATCCCTTTGCCGGCAGAGCGGAGCATACGGACAATGTCCCAGCCGTTCACATCGGGCAGCATGATATCCAGAATCAGCAGATCGTATTCAGCGGTCATGGCGAGATGGTAGCCGTTCAGGCCATTATCCGCGTGGTCTACGACAAACCCCGCTTCAGTCAGCCCCTTACTCAGGTACTCACCGGTTTTCATTTCGTCTTCGACGATCAGTATTTTCATCGTGCTCCCCAGAATGGCTGCTGATGACATTCTATGGCGCCCGCGACCGTTCACAATGACTTACGTTAAAAATGACAACATTGTCATTATCCTGTCACCCGTCAAACAGGATGTGTTCCGTAGAGTAGCCCTAAAAATACTCTGGACTTCATCTGGACCGTTATGTTCCTGTTAAAACGACTTAGCATCAGTACGGTATTTATCCTGGCAGGCTGCGTCTCGCTGGCCCCTGAGTACCAGCGCCCGGCGTCACCGGTACCTCAGCAATTTTCACTCTCGCGCAACGGCCTGACGCCCGCGGTGGCGGGTTATCAGGACACCGGCTGGCGCACCTTTTTTGCCGACCCGCAGGTAGCGGGGCTGATTACGGAAGCCCTGAATAACAATCGCGATGTAAAAATGGCCGCCCTGAAGGTTGAAGAGGCGCGGGCGCAGTTCAACGTGACGGATGCAGACCGTTATCCTCAGCTGAATGCCTCTTCGGGTATCACGTACAGCGGCGGGCTTAAAAGTGACAAACCCACCACGCAGCAGTACGACGCGGGCCTTGCGCTTAGCTATGAACTCGACTTCTTCGGCAAGCTGAGGAACATGAGCGAGGCTGACCGACAAAACTATTTCGCCAGCGAAGAGGCCCGTCGCGCGGTGCATATCCTGCTCGTCTCTAACGTTTCCCAGAGCTATTTCAATCAGCAGCTGGCGTATAAACAGCTGCGTATTGCGCGGGAAACGCTGACAAATTACCAGCAGTCTTATGCGTTCGTTGAGCAGCAGCTGGTGACGGGCAGTACGAACGTCCTGGCGCTGGAACAGGCCCGGGGACAGATCGAAAGCACGCAGGCAGATATTGCCAAACGAGAGGGAGAGCTGGCGCAGGCCAATAATGCCCTGCAGCTGGTCCTCGGCACGTATCGCGCGCTCCCGGGCGACAGCGGCATGAATGCCGGCGATGTCGCGCCGGTAAAACTGCCTCCCCATCTTTCCTCAGCGATACTGTTACAGCGCCCGGATATTATGGAGGCGGAATACCAGCTTAAAGCGGCCGATGCGAATATTGGCGCCGCGCGTGCCGCCTTTTTCCCGTCCATATCACTAACCAGCGGGCTTTCCACAGGTAGTACGGAATTATCCAGCCTGTTCACGTCAGGGAGCGGGATGTGGAATTTTATTCCTAAAATCGAAATTCCCATTTTCAATGCGGGCAGGAATAAGGCCAACCTGAAGCTGGCTGAAATTCGCCAGCAGCAGTCGGTTGTTAATTACGAACAAAAAATTCAGTCCGCCTTCAAACAGGTTGCCGACGCGCTCGCGCTGCGGGACAGCATTAACCAGCAGCTTGCTGCGCAACAGCGGTATCTTGATTCGCTACGCATCACCCTGCAGCGGGCCAGAGGGTTATATTCCAGCGGGGCGGTCAGCTATATCGAAGTGCTTGATGCGGAACGTTCTCTTTTCTCCACGCAGCAAAATATTCTCGACCTTATTTATGCCCGGCAGGTTAATGAAATTAATCTTTTCACCGCGCTCGGCGGCGGTTGGGTCGAATAACGGTATTTAATTAAACAGGAAAATAAATATGCGCAATTCACTTAAGGCTGTTGTATTCGGTGCGATCTCTATTGTGTTTTCTGCTGCCCTCCAGGCTGAAGTTCATCAGCACGAGGGGATGAGTGCTGCCAGCGAAGGGAGCTCAGAGCAGCTCATCACCGGGACCGGTATCGTGAAGGACATTGATCTCACAAATAAAAAAGTCACGATTTCTCATGAGGCCATCCCGGCGATTGGCTGGCCCGCGATGACCATGCGTTTCACCTTTATTCAGGCCGATGAGAGCATCAACGCCTTAAAGGTCGGCAGTCACGTTGATTTTTCGTTTGTTCAGCAGGGCAATATCTCTTTACTGAAGAGCATTAAATAGCGAGATACGGCATGGCCTCATTAAAAATAAAATATGCTGCCATGATAGTCAGCAGCCTGATTGCGGGAGGGCTGATATCGGTAACGGCATGGCAGGCTTTTCATTCGTCTGAAAAAACAGAAAACAGCGTCTCTGAAAGAAAGGTGCTTTTCTGGTATGACCCGATGAAGCCTGACGTGAAATTCGATAAGCCCGGTAAATCGCCGTTTATGGATATGGATCTGGTGCCGAAATATGCGGATGAAAATGACGATAAAAGCAGCACCGGAATACGTATCGACCCGACACAGGTTCAGAATCTGGGATTAAAAACGCAAAAGGTGACGCGCGGAACGCTGAATTATGCCCAGACGATCCCGGCCAACGTCAGCTATAACGACTATCAGTTTGTCATTGTGCAGGCGCGCGCGGAAGGGTTCGTGGAGAAAGTGTATCCGCTGACGACGGGCGATAAGGTGAAGAAAGGCACGCCGCTGATTGATATTACCATTCCGGACTGGGTCGAAGCGCAGAGCGAGTTTCTGCTGCTATCCGGCACCGGTGGAACGCCAACGCAAATAAAAGGTGTGCTGGAGCGTCTTCGCCTGGCCGGAATGCCGGATGACGATATTCAGAGGCTGCGTGCGACCCGAACGATCCAGACCCGGTTTACCATCAAGGCGCCTATCGACGGGGTGATCACGGCCTTTGACCTGCGTACCGGGATGAATATTTCCAAAGATAAGGTGGTGGCGCAAATTCAGGGAATGGATCCGGTCTGGATCGGCGCGGCAGTACCTGAATCCATCGCTTATCTGCTGAAAGATACCTCGCAGTTTGCTGTTTCCATACCGGCTTATCCGGATAAATCCTTCCCGGTTGAAAAGTGGAGTCTTCTGCCGAGCGTGGATCAAACCACCCGTACGCTGCAGGTGCGCCTGCAGGTCTCCAACAAGGATGAACTGCTGAAACCGGGCATGAATGCCTACCTGAAGCTAAATACCCAAAGCCAGGAAATGCTGCTGATCCCCTCCCAGGCCGTAATCGATACCGGCAAAGAACAGCGCGTTATTACCGTTGATGCGGACGGGAATTTTGTGCCGAAAAGGATCCACGTTCTGCATGAAGCTCAGCAGCAGTCCGGCATTGGTAGCGGACTGGCAGAGGGAGAGTCGATAGTGGTCAGCGGTCTGTTCCTGATTGACTCGGAGGCCAATATTACCGGCGCGCTGGAGCGCATGCGTCACGCTGAAACGGCTGACGGCGCGCATTCTGGTCATTAAGGAGACGATGATGATTGAATGGATTATCCGGCGGTCAGTCGCCAACCGTTTCCTGGTCATGATGGGGGCGCTCTTCCTCAGCGTCTGGGGGACATGGACCATCATCAACACCCCGGTCGATGCCTTGCCCGATCTGTCTGACGTTCAGGTGATTATCAAAACCAGCTATCCCGGCCAGGCTCCGCAGATTGTTGAAAACCAGGTCACCTATCCACTCACCACCACCATGCTGTCGGTTCCCGGCGCAAAGACCGTGCGCGGTTTTTCGCAGTTTGGTGATTCGTATGTCTATGTCATTTTTGAAGACGGTACCGATTTGTACTGGGCCCGTTCGCGCGTGCTGGAGTATCTGAACCAGGTTCAGGGCAAACTGCCTGCCGGTGTGAGCTCAGAAATAGGCCCTGATGCCACGGGCGTGGGCTGGATATTTGAGTATGCGCTGGTGGATCGCAGCGGAAAACACGATCTCGCCGAGTTACGCTCGTTGCAGGACTGGTTCCTGAAATTTGAACTGAAAACGATCCCGAACGTGGCTGAAGTGGCCTCCGTCGGCGGCGTGGTGAAGCAGTATCAGATCCAGGTCAATCCGTTAAAACTGGCTCAGTACGGCATTAGTCTGCCGGAGGTTAAGCAGGCCCTTGAGTCGTCTAACCAGGAGGCAGGGGGATCGTCAGTTGAAATGGCGGAAGCGGAGTATATGGTCCGGGCCAGCGGCTATCTGCAGACGATGGACGATTTCAATAACATCGTCCTGAAAACCGGCGCGAACGGGGTACCGATTTACCTTCGTGATGTTGCCCGCGTACAAACGGGGCCGGAAATGCGGCGCGGTATTGCCGAGCTGAACGGGCAGGGTGAAGTGGCGGGCGGCGTGGTGATCCTGCGTTCGGGCAAAAATGCGCGCGAGGTCATCACGGCGGTGAAAGATAAGCTGGAGACGCTGAAGGCCAGCCTGCCGGAAGGGGTTGAGATTGTGACTACCTACGATCGCAGCCAGCTCATCGATCGGGCAATCGACAACCTGAGTTCCAAGCTGCTCGAAGAGTTTATCGTGGTGGCCATCGTCTGCGCCCTGTTCCTGTGGCACGTTCGCTCGGCGCTGGTGGCGATTATCTCTCTGCCGCTTGGCCTGTGTATTGCCTTTATCGTCATGCATTTCCAGGGACTGAACGCCAATATCATGTCGCTGGGAGGCATTGCCATTGCCGTCGGCGCGATGGTGGATGCCGCTATCGTGATGATTGAAAACGCGCACAAACGGCTGGAAGAGTGGGATCACCAGCATCCGGGAGAGCAGATTGATAACGCCACGCGCTGGAAGGTGATCACCAACGCCTCTGTCGAGGTTGGCCCCGCGCTGTTTATCAGCCTGCTGATCATCACCTTGTCCTTCATTCCTATCTTTACCCTTGAGGGGCAGGAAGGACGGCTGTTTGGTCCGCTGGCCTTCACAAAAACATACTCCATGGCGGGCGCGGCCGCGCTGGCCATCATTGTTATCCCCATCCTGATGGGATTCTGGATCCGGGGTAAAATCCCTGCAGAGACCAGTAACCCGTTGAACAGGCTACTGATTAAAGCCTATCATCCGCTACTGATTCGTGTGCTCCACTGGCCTAAAACAACCCTGCTGGCTGCGGCCTTATCCATCTTCACGGTGATCTGGCCCCTGAGCCAGGTAGGCGGCGAGTTCCTGCCAAAGATAAATGAAGGTGACCTGCTGTATATGCCGTCAACATTGCCGGGCGTCTCTCCGGCTGAAGCTGCCGCGCTGTTACAGACCACGGACAAACTCATCAAAACCGTGCCTGAAGTGGCCTCGGTGTTTGGCAAAACCGGCAAGGCCGAAACGGCAACGGATTCCGCGCCGCTCGAAATGGTGGAAACCACCATTCAGCTCAAGCCTGAGGATCAGTGGCGGCCCGGCATGACGATTGACAAGATCGTTGACGAGCTAGACAAGACCGTTCGTTTGCCTGGCCTGGCGAACCTCTGGGTTCCGCCCATTCGTAACCGGATAGACATGCTTTCGACCGGGATCAAAAGCCCCATCGGTATCAAAGTGTCAGGTACCGTTCTGTCGGATATTGACGCCACGGCGCAGAGCATTGAGGCGGTAGCCAAAACGGTGCCGGGCGTGGTGTCTGCCCTGGCTGAACGTCTGGAGGGCGGGCGCTACATTGATGTTGATATCAACCGGGAAAAAGCCTCCCGCTACGGGATGACGGTGGGTGATGTGCAGCTGTTCGTCGCTTCGGCCATCGGCGGGACGACGGTGGGTGAAACGGTGGAAGGCGTCGCCCGATACCCGATTAATATTCGCTATCCTCAGGACTACCGAAACAGCCCGAGCGCGTTGAAGCAGATGCCTGTCCTCACGCCGATGAAACAGCAGATCACGCTGGGCGATGTGGCGGATATCAACGTGGTTTCCGGCCCCACGATGCTAAAAACGGAGAATGCCCGACCTGCGAGCTGGATTTATATCGATGCCCGCGGCAGGGATATGGTGTCGGTGGTGAACGACATTAAAACGGCTATCAGTCAGAACGTAAAGCTGAGACCGGGTACCAGCGTCTCATTCTCCGGACAGTTTGAACTGCTCGAACACGCCAACAAGAAACTGAAGCTGATGGTGCCGATGACGGTGATGATCATCTTCATTCTGCTGTATCTGGCGTTCCGTCGCGTGGATGAAGCGTTGCTGATCCTGATGAGCTTGCCGTTCGCACTGGTCGGCGGGATATGGTTCCTCTACTGGCAGGGCTTCCATATGTCTGTGGCAACCGGCACCGGTTTTATCGCTCTGGCCGGGGTAGCGGCAGAATTTGGGGTGGTCATGCTGATGTATTTGCGTCATGCCATTGAAGCGCACCCGGCGTTATCCCATCGGGAAACGTTCACCGAACAGGGGCTAGATGACGCTCTTTATCATGGCGCGGTGCTGCGCGTGCGGCCAAAGGCGATGACCGTCGCGGTGATTATTGCCGGTCTGCTGCCCATTCTGTGGGGTACCGGTGCCGGGTCAGAAGTCATGAGCCGGATAGCGGCGCCCATGATTGGCGGGATGATCACGGCTCCGCTACTATCGCTGTTTATTATTCCTGCGGCGTATAAGTTAATTTGGTTGCGCAGGCATAAAAAGCCATAAAAAAAACCGCCAGTGATGGCGGTTTTTTTATGGGATGAACGCTTAGCGCGCTGTTTTAGCACGCGTCTGGCTGAGAAGCTTGCGCCAGGCACGATTATGTAGAGTAAACAGCAGCATCTTATAGAAGGCGGTGGAAAGGATACAGCTGCCGCTAAGCAGTAGCATGACGGTACTCACTAGCGCCGCGGTCAGACTGACGCCCGGAGCAGCGCTACCGCTCAGCGCGACCAGCAGATAGGCTGCCGTTAATACCAGGCTTATCACCGCCAGCGTAAGGTGTAACCTCACGGCGCGCATGCTGCCTTTGCCAATCATAAACATCGTCACGCCGTTAAGGCCAGCGAACAGAAGGGCGATCAGGACAACCCAGACGAATACGTGTCCCGCTGGCTGGTCGAGTTCGGCGAGTACGCCATACCCCAGCCACAGCTGAGGAATAGCGAAACTGACAATCACCCCGAGAGTACTGATTGCCGCCGGAATCCCCATGGTGTGTAGGCCTACAGGTTTGCCCATTTCTTCAGCCAACTGAGTCTTTAGCTGTTGCAGCTGTGTCGGGGAGGCATTGCTTATGCTGGTAGCCACCTCGTTACAGTGTTGCAGGCGACGGGATAAATTTCTAATTATTTGAATAATCAACGTTTTGTATCTCTCATTCCTTGAGTGCCGGAATAGGATAGGGAATAAGCTCATAGAGTGACAGAAATGTCACTCGCCAGTCATGCGATAAACAGTAGCCGGTTTTTATAATTCATTATAAAGAAGGCCTCCAACTGTTGGGCGCTTTAACTTCGGAGATACCGTTATGAAAAAGACCCTTTTATCTGTTATTGCCCTCCTGGCGGTTTCTGCATCCAGCTGGGCGGCAGAGACAAACAGCAACAAACAGGCAGCACTGCCCCATGACATGATGCAAAGCAACACATCGGATTCGAGCCAGAGCATGGCGGAAATGCATAAGGAGATGATCAAAACCCGTCCATGCGGTACTAACGAAACAGCGACGTCGTTTTCCGCGATGAATGAATACGAGAAAGCGGCGATTGCACACGAGACGGCGAATAACGGCCAGTCTTCGGTCAGCCATCAGCAGCAGGCGCAACAACATCGTCGCCAGATGACAGAGAATTAATCCGCTGCGAAGCCTCTCGAGGCCGTAAACCCTCCATCGATCCTGCTGAAGTGTACCGTCTGCATGTGGTCGCGAAAATGGGCGGCACGGCAATTTGAAAACCCGCAGGTAACTTTGCGGGTTTTTTATTTCAGCCGAAAAAAGGCCTACAAATCAAAATTTAAAATATTTATACAATTAAGCTTTGATTAATAAATAAACTAACCATTAACAATTGCTTAATTGTTAATTTAAAACAAAAGCGATTTTTCTTTGCCTTTTTCTGGGGGAGGGGGTGTTTATTCTGATAATAATTAATCACTTGAGGCATTGCTCTGGATTAAGATGTAAAAGCCATCATTGCTACTTTGCTTATGTTATAAAGTGGCACATTACACCATGTAACCCATGGTGCAGTAAAATGAAATTCCGTATTATTAAAGTCAGTTGCGGGAAATGATTGTACCACTAATATTTAAGAACGTTCTGATTGCCAGTTATTGCACTGGCTAAAATATAAAATATATCACAAGCAGCTTCTGCCAGATTGAAGCTGGTGGTTTTTTTCTTTACAAATATGTATGGAAATAAATGGATTCCAGAAACCATTTCAAAATAGATGGGGCGAACTCCGAAAAGCCAAATGAGTAGGATGACTAATATCGAGGCAATATCATGTCGAATCAAGAGACTATTGTTGGTGGCTGGACGGCTTATCATACGTTGACCGAAAAAGATTGGCAGGTATTTAAAGAAGCCATGGCGGGATTTGTTGGTGTAACGTATGAGCCGCAGGCCGTCTCAACGCAGTTAGTGGCCGGGACAAATTATCGCTTCAAGTGCCTTGCTTCAATTCCGCCTGCTTTAGTGGTGTGGGAGTCTATTGTTGAAATCTTCCAGCCTTTGCAGGGGGCTCCGCATATTGTCGGAATCACCCGAATCTGAACTTTCAATCAATACTGTGTCAATGCGTGATTTAGGAAAATATTCCAGGCTTTGACGGTCTTTTCGTAAATAAGTGATTTTTATTAAGTTGATTTTTATTTAATCCACTTATTGAAAGAAGTCGTGAGCTCAAAACGCGATTTCCTTGGTATGAAATGACCTGATTAGCCACGGTCAATATGTTTTATATTTAACTGAGTTCTAAGAGTTCACTCCGATCTTAGTAACGGAAAAGGTATTTAATAATGCTAAATCATATTCTACAGGCCGGCACTAATCCGTCGATTAACAGTAATAACATGAAAGCGAGTGCTGATGCCTCAACCACGGCAGCTGTGATTATTCAAAACTATGTCGGCACCATTTTAACACAGGCCGATCTCTCTCTGCCTGATATATTACCCGATCTACCGGAACATCAGGCAAAAGCCAGAGACCATGCCACATCCTGGCGCGATGTCATACAGCCGCAAATGATCTCAACCAATACGGATATTGTGAGCTTCTCTAACAATTTTGATTCCTATTATGACCCTTTGGTTAAGCTGGCGGTAAAAATACAGCAAAACCCTTCGGACACAGCATCAATTAATACTTTTAAACTGGGTGTTCAGCAACTTCAGGCGTTGGTCGCTCAAAAACAAACCGCTACGCATACCGTGGTTAATTCAGTGGGGGGGTTCCAGACCACGCTTGCCGAAGATGCCCGCAATTTCGCCAGTGATTTTTCGACGGCAGAGGCGGCATTAGCCGGTAAAGACGGGCAAATTGCCGCACTGGGGAAACAAATCGACGCTATTAATTCCGCCATGAGTAAAGACTTGACTATGATTGCAGCGGGTTCAACCGCCGCAGTAGTAGGGGGATTAATGATTGCCGTGGGGGCACTGGCGGAAATTGCGACCGCAGGTGTCAGTACCGCACTGATTGTCGGTGGATTGGTGGTCGTTGGAGCCGGTGCTGGTGTTGCCATTGCCGGGGGAGTTGACTATGCCAAGCAAACCAGCGCGCTCAGCACGGCCATTACGACCAGAACAAAACTACAACAACAGTATTCTGCCACCAAAAACGTGAATACGATTGTTCAGAACCTTTCAGGCCAGGCATCCGCTGCGGTTCAGGCCGCGGGTTCTTTACTGGCAGGTTGGCAGACGCTTGAACAGGACTTTATTGTCTTCCAGTCGGCGCTGACCAGCGCGACCCCCGATTTAGGTTATTTCCTGATCGCGCAACTCAATGCGGCGAAAGCGGACTGGGATGATGTTGGCAATCATGCCCGTAAACTCCTGGATTATGGTTCTTTACCGGTCAGCAACGCATCGGTTACCAGCGGTGGGATCCTGTTGCCTAACCCAACGGCGACGTTTGCACGGCTGGCTGCTGCATAGCGTTCATCAATCATCAATCAGGCCCGTGAGGGTCTGATTGTTTTAACAGACAAACCGGACGCATCGTTTCACGATGATGCCAATAAAAGACCCTTGTCTAAGGTTCAGAGTATGCCAGCATTAAAAGTCAGCTTTACTCAGGCATTAACGGCTCAACAAGATGTGCGTCAACAGATGAAGCTGGTCGCACAACAATTAGAACAGCTTCCGCCCATTAACGATCCGCAGATCCCCGACCTGAATGAAAATATTGTCTCCGTCCACAATCATGCGAATTATTATCTGTCTGACATTGTGGTGGAAATGGATTCGTTGTATTCCGAGGTTATCAGGTTTGGAGACGAGCTGGATTCTACGGTTTCTAACATCCGTTCTGAATTAAATGGTCCTGACGGACAGGGATATCTCACAAAAGCTCAGGGACAGATTAAGCAATTACTCTCCGACAGCGCGCCGCTATCCGCCTCTCTGAATAATTTCAATGAGGTTGTTATTTCCTTTAATAATGACATTACGACGGACTCAAGGAACTTGCTAGCCGATCAGCAAAGGGCGCAACAGTTATTAGCTGCCGATCGGGCAAGATTAGAAGCTCTTAAAGCTCAGCTGAATGCGCTGAATGCTGAGCTTGAAAGTAAAAAGCGGATGGAAATTATCATCGGCATTTTTACTCTTGGGATTGGCGCCGCCATTATGGAATTAACAGGCTATGTGCAAAGCACAGAGCGGGCGATTGGTCAGGCGCAACAGGAAACGGAGAGGCTTTATCAGGAAATAGGACAGCTCGGCGCCACCAGTGATGCACTGAACGCATTGACCAAAGGAACCGCTATTTTGTGTGGCCTGACACAATCTCTTCAATATGGTTGGCAAACCGTGACGGCCGAGCTGTCGGAGGTGACCCAACAACAGGTGACTGCGGATTTTCTTATCGTCTCGGTTAATACCGTGCAGGCGAACTGGCAGGAAGTGATGCGCACCGTTGAGCAATTGCAGTAAGGCAAAAACCAATTAACGACTTTGAGGTTTTCATTATGATCATGCAAGCCATTGCAGCTGTGAAAAATGATACTGAATCATCATCAACCCATACCTTAATGACAGGTATTCAGGGCATTGGTGCTTCATCGATTGCTCAACAGACTTATGCGAGCACTGTATTATGTCAACCCAACATTCATTTAGATATTTTACCTGATCTTCCTGCACAGCAGGCTATTGCGCGCGATCAGGCGCAGGAATGGTTGTCCTCGATTAATCCGGCGGCCATCTCTTCTCTGGTGAATGTGCGTAATTTTTCGAATCAGGTGGGGGCTTATGTCGATGCACTTCTTCCGGCGGCACAAAAATATGACATGGGGGATAAAAGCCAGCTTCCTTATATCCAGCAGGGCATCCAGCAGCTGCTTTTTCTTGCTCAGAAAAACGTCACTTCCACGGGGGTGTTTGTCGATAACGTCCAGGTTTATGTGAATGGGATCAACAGCAGTCAGAGCACATTTAAAGCGGCTAAAGAAACCGTGCAGACGCAAATTACCGGTGATAAAGGGGAAATATCGGCACTTCGGCAGAAGCTAAACGATCTGAATAAACAGATGGATGCAGATATTGTGCAGATTTCGGCGGGAGCGGTGAGCGACATTATAGGGATCGGCATGATTGTCATTGCGGCCACAACAATTATCGAAACCGGTGGGGCAACGCAAACGCTTCTGGCTGCAGGTATTACCCTGGTCGCGGGCGGAACGCTGGCGATGACCATAAGCTCTGCCGATATCGTCAAAGCGCAAAAAGAGTACAGCACAACGTTGACCAATCTCGTCGGGCTTGAATTGGAAGTGGCTGTTTTTGACACGGTTTATAACCAGTTGACGGCCAGTGAAAGACTTTCTCAGTCTGCCATTGATGCCGCTAAGCTGCTGGTCAACGGATGGCAGACCGTTGCTGATAGCTACCAGCAAACGCTGGCCGACCTGCAGCAGAGTTCAAAAGGGTATCTGGCACTGAGGCTGAGCGCGATGAAACGCCAGTGGCAACAGCTAGGCGATCAGGCGGGAAGCGTGATGCAGTTAGGGCCGCTGCCTTTTAATACTGTTCCCGCAAATGAACTGAAGTCGAGTGCATGACAGGCGAAGAACTGCCCGGCAACCGCCGGGCAGAAAAGCTTTTTAGAACAGGTATAGCGTCAGCACTGTTGGTTGAAGGTGGGGTGGTACAAAACAGCGTAAGTTAACAATCAACATGATTTAACATAATATACATTATGCGCACTTGTATGGAATCAGGGAAAATCTGGCGTTTTGCGGACATCGTTGGCCTGGCTTCTGAAAGCGTCTACGCCGGCTATCTCACAGCGCGTCCAGCGCATGCCAGCTTAACGGTACTGTTCTTCCCAGGTTTACTTACCGTTTTGCCCTGTTGATATAAGCCTGTAAACCCTCTGCAAGAAAATCAAACACCGTTTTACAGGCCTGTCTGGTTTGATCATGTGAAATTCGGCGTCAGCGATTATGAAAAAAGTAAAACCTTCTTCCTCGAGGCGCTTCGCCCGCTTGGTGTTGAACTCATCGATGAAGGCACGCCGGAGTATGGTGTAGAAATGAGTTCCGGCGATGTTTCACTTTGCCTTTTCCATACAAATGACAAACCCGCGCCTCTGCATCTGGCGTTTGTGGCCAATACGCGCCAGCAGGTTGATGATTTTTACCATGCTGCACTGCGCGCCGGCGGACGTGATAACGGCGGGCCGGGGTTGAGGTCATACGGTGAAAATTACTATGCCGCGTTTGTCATCTCGCCTGATGGTCATAATATCGAGGCGGTGTGCCATGCGCCGCAGAGTCTGTAGCGTCAGATGTCATTAAATATCTGTCATGCGTCTATTTGCACGATTATGCACGAAAGTGCTTCATTAAGCCACATTAATCCCGTATGGTATGATCTGTAATCGTGCAACTTCGTGCAATAACACTGACAGAGGTATTTATGACACAACAGTTGATTCTAATTGCCGGCCCCTACCGCAGCGGAACCGACGGCGTTCAGGCGCGCATTGATGAGAATCTGGCGCGTCTCGAAAGCGCAGCATTAGCCGTTTACCAGCGTGGTCACATTCCGATCATCGGTGAATGGCTTGCTTTGCCGTTGGCAAAGGCCGCGGGCTCGAAAACCGTTGGTGATGAAATCAGCGAAGCGATGCTCTACCCCGTTGCTCACCGGCTCATAGCTAAATGCGATGCAATTTATCGTATCGCCGGTGCATCTAAAGGTGCCGATATGGACATTGAGGTCGCCAGAAAATACGGCCTCAGGGTTTATACCGCGCTTGAGGACATTCCTGAGGCTTAAGGAAAACCGACAGCCAGGCTATGCTCTCAGGCTGGCTGTCAGACGGTATCACAATCTGAGGTTAACACGACGGATACCCCCTTTTCTGATACTGCGCGGATCCAGTCCTTATCGGTATTGTCTTCCACGACGATGGTATTCACCGATGACACATCACCAATCACAAACGAAGACGCTGTGTTGATCTTTTCCGGAGAAGCCAGAACAACAGTCTCCGCGGCTCTGCCGGAAAATGCACGTTTGATGCACGCCTCTTCGAAATCACCGGTCGTTAATCCAGCTTCAGGATGGATCCCGGTCACGCCCATAAAGAACAGGTCTGCATGAATATTTTCGATGCCTTCGATGGCCGCAGCGCCGACCGCAACGATAGAGTGTTTATACAAGCGACCGCCGATCAGAATCACCTCAATGGACGGATGATCGACAAGCCCCAGGGCAATGCTCGGGCTGTGCGTCACCACAGTGATACGAAGCTCGGGAGGGAGAAACGTAATCAGCTCCGACGTTGTCGTGCCACCATCGACGATCACCACCTGGCCTGATGAAATCAGCTGCGCGCCTTTGCGGGCCACCCTTTTTTTCGCATCCATTTTCACGGATTGCCGTTCAGCAAACGGAGCAATCGCGGAAGATGCTGGAAGCGCGCCACCGTGAACCCGCTGCAAACGCCCTTCTGCCGCCAGCTCGCGCAGATCGCGCCGGATGGTGTCTTCAGAGACGTCAAAGAGAATGCTGAGCGCTTTTGACTGGACCTGACCTTCGGCGCCGAGCTTTTCGAGGATCAATTGTTTTCGTTGACTGGTGAGCATCATGAATTCCTGATGTTGCATGTTTTATCTTGTAAATGCACGATAATGCTGTTTATGATAATTACTCTACGTAAGGAGGAACAAACGTGCAATCAAAACGTGCAGATGTGCGCATCATTAACAGTGAAACACTGTCAAATAACTGGTACGTCCTTAAAAAATACACCTTCGACCTGCAGCGACGTGATGGCGAATGGCAGCGGCAGCAGCGGGAAGTCTACGACCGTGGCAACGGTGCGACGATTTTGCTCTACAACCGTGATAAAAAGACGGTGATCCTGACTCGCCAGTTCCGCTTCCCCGTCTTTATCAACGGCCATGAGGACAATCTAATCGAAGCCGCTGCGGGATTGCTGGACAACATGGATCCCGAGAGCCGCATCAAAGCAGAAGCGGAAGAAGAGACCGGATTTCACGTTTCACGCGTGCAGAAAATTTTCGAAGCCTATATGAGCCCGGGCTCCGTTACGGAAAAGCTCTATTTTTACCTTGCCGAGTACCAGCCGAGAGACAGAACCGGCGCTGGCGGTGGGATCAAGGCGGAAGGAGAAGATATCGACGTGCTGGAAATGACGCTTGAAGAGGCATTACGCGGCATTGAGACGGGTAAAATCGTCGACGGGAAAACCATCATGCTGCTTTATCATGTGGCCCTTAAAGGTATTCTTTAACCTACTGGTTTGAATCCTGATTTGAAGGCGCATGAGTTGGTGCGCTTGTCCGTTACGCGGATGGAATGCGGGAAACCTCCTAAATTTTGCAGCCTACTATATTTAGTGAACGATTTCGAAATTCGATAAAATCATAAACATTTCCCTGAGTCATCTGCATTTACCATTCAAAAATGCCAAACGTTCACAAGGCTGCCTGCAGAGGTAGCCTGTCTTATCTGTTGATTGGATTAAAATGCGACTCGCTACAGATAACGAAGCATATTATACTTGCTCCTCCACTCGAACAGGAGGCAGCAACTCACGTGAAGGATACATATTACAACGACATAACGATCAATACGCTAATTCAGAGTGAGCTGGACGCGTTTTTTGAGGACTTCAAAGGGATCGTCTTTGCCTACGCTATTATGAACAAGAAAGATCCTTCACAGATGAGGATACTCAATAACAGTCCTGAGTGGTTTAATATCTACCTTGAAAGAAAATATCAGTTCATTGACCCTGTCATTATTCGGGCTTTGCGCTGTGTTGAAGACTTTTTCTGGGAAAGCGATGTCGTCCTTTCGGATGGTTATAACCTGACACGCATTTTCGACGAAAGCGTTCAGTATGATATATACCAGGGGCAGACTTTTCCTCTACATGACTATCTGAATAATCTTGTTGTCTTATCCGTCATCAGTCCTAAGCATTCTGGTATTGACATAGAGAAATATCGGCCGCAATTTCTACGCTTCCTTGTTCAGTTACATCAGAAGACACTCAATCTGTATAGTCAGCATCAGCAGAAAAAGAATGTGTTCTTGTCGCCACGTGAGCGACAAATCCTCAAATGGGTCAGCGCCGGAAAAACCTATGCAGAAATTTCTGTTATTTTATCTATTGCTGAACGCACCGTTAAATTCCATATGGGCAATATAATGAAAAAACTCGGTGTGAATAATGCCAGACATGCAATAAAGCTTGGAACAGAACTCCGGTTACTGGACGACTGACCCTCAGACACTGGTTATAGATAGCGTAAATGCCCGAGCATTTCGCGAAGCCAGTGGCTGGATTTGTCTTTACTAATAATATCTTCAATAATGCGGGTGCTGGCAGGCATATAAATATAGTAAATAACCTCCCCTTTTTCAGAAACACCGCGCTGAATAACTTCAACTTTCCAGTTCGCATGCCGAAATATGGCATACATACCGCGACTGGCTACTGCGTACATTCCGTGATATTTATTCTTAATGCAATAAATATTCATTGCAAGAAACAATGCTTTACTGGCGGGCACGCCCTGCAAACTTGCAGAGTCTCGTGTTTCTTTATCTAAAAATAAACGACTCACTTCACAGCAGGGAACATCGGCTGGAAAAACAATGGGATTATCGAAATAATTATGAAAGATTTCGCTTATCATTGTCGGCTGCGTTGAGTTAATAAATCGCGCGCCGCATAACAGCTGTCCATCATACATACCCAGTAAGTATGTCGTGTTATGGGAATCAAATTGATCCTTTTCCATCCCTTCGATGCATTCCACTTTCCAGTCGAGTCGGTCCCGAAAGGTTTTTCTTCTGAGTCGGTAGAGTTCGTGCGCTAGTGCTGGGGGTAAATCATCGTAGTCGTGTAAAAAAAATTCAATGACAGAAATCATGCTCTTGTTCCTGATAATAACACCTGAAACTATCATCACCTGTCTTTTAGGACAGCTTTCATTGTGCCGCATATTCCCTATACTTAAAAAGTACCTGACCACGAAGTTCTCGCAAAACTAAGCGGTCAGGAGGTCAAAGACCTACGAAACACCAGGGATATACCCATCGATGATTATCTAATATTTAAAGTTTCGGGTACAGAGCATAAGAAGCACTTTGCCGATAAAATAATAAAAAACAATAATCATAAAGTAATTACAATAAAAACATTGCCCCTTAATCTTTTAAGGGGTAATATTTCCGATTGCTTATTTTTCCCACCCTCCCCTTCATTTTACAGAATCTACTGACTTCATCTGCCCAAAACCCTGGCCGGTACCGCTTTGCAGGTATCTGCCTGTGCTATTCTTGCTGAATCATGTAAGACGGAGAATTGATGATGGCCGACTGGAACCCTTCTCTTTACCTGCAATTTGGCGCAGAAAGAACGCGTCCAGCCGCCGAGTTGCTCGCCAGAATTCCTCTTGATGAAGCCGCTACTATCGCCGATCTGGGCTGTGGGCCAGGTAACAGCACGGCGCTGTTGAAGCATCGCTGGCCTTCTGCGCACATCACCGGGGTCGATAACTCCCCTGCTATGCTCGAGGAAGCACGCGCCGCCTTACCTGACTGCCACTTTGTTGAGGCCGATATCCGTCAGTACAAGCCTGGCCAGCCGCTTAGCCTGATTTATGCCAACGCGTCGCTGCAATGGGTTCCGGACCATTACGATCTCCTGCCTCATCTTGTCTCCCTGCTTAAGTTAAATGGCGTGCTGGCGATCCAGATGCCTGATAACTGGCTGGAACCCACCCATGTGGCGATGCGTGAAGTGGCGCTGGAGCAAGACTACCCGGACCGTGGCCGCGAACCTCTGCCGGGTATACATGCTTATTACGATATTCTGTCGGAGGCTGGCTGTGACGTGGATATCTGGCGGACAACCTATTATCACAAAATGAGCTCTCATCAGGCCATTATTGACTGGGTAAGCGCCACCGGCCTGCGCCCCTGGCTCCAGGAACTGAACGAGAGCGAGCAGAAACGTTTCCTGAAACGCTACCATGAACTGCTGGAAGAGCAGTATCCGCTTCAGGAAAACGGGCAGATACTGCTGGCTTTTCCTCGGTTGTTTATCGTGGCTCAACGCCAGCCCTGATCCGATTATAAGCGGGCTTCTTTGAGCAACTGCTGGATAACCTTTTCCTGCTGCGCATAATCACCCTCGCCAAAGGCGGTATAGCGCAGCTGCCCTTTGGCATCAAAGTAGTAATGCGCTGGCCAGTACTGGTTGCCGAACGCATTCCAGATTTGATAGTTGTTATCCGTCACAACCCGATACGGCAACTGCCATTTCGTTACTGCCTTTTGTACCGACGAAAGCGGTTTTTCCCAGGGGTATTCTGGGGTGTGAACCCCAATCACCACCAGGCCCTGCGACTGATACTTCGTGGCCCAGTCTCGCACATGCGGGAGCGTGTGCTGGCAGTTAATGCAATCCCACGTCCAGAAATCAATCAACACCACCTTCCCTCGCAAGGATTCAGACGTGACAGGGTCACCGTTAATCCATCCTGTTCCACCGCTTAACGAAGGCAGCTGGCTGCTGGGCTCAGCGATCGCCACCGGCTGGAGCTTCACCGGCGCGGTTGTGGGTTTTGCCAGATTTAAGAGCGCGGTCTCAAGACGGTCTGCGACGCCGTTAGCCCCTTTCAGCAGCGAGGTCATCCCCGTCGCGTTCAGGACAACTGCCGCTAACATTGCAACTCCTGCCCCCTGCCGGAGCTTCGCCATCAGCGCAGACTTTGCCCTTAACGGTGTCATCAGCGTGCGGCTGCCGATAACGAGCAGGCCCAGCATTAGCGCGCATCCGCTGCCATAGGCAGCGAGCAGTGCGCCCGTGGCGATGGCCGAGTGGCCCGCGATATTAATGCTGAAAATAGCGCCCAGGATGGGGCCCGCGCAGGGAGACCAGAGTAGCCCGACCGCAAGCCCGGCCAGAAAAGCCGATGCCATTCCGCGCGTTTGCCCGCTTCGGGTGTTGAGAACATTTCCTGCGCTGACGGCCGGTCCCGCGATACGCTGGGCGAAAGACGGAAAAATTAAGGCCAGCGCGGCTATGGCCAGAATGACGAGCGCGATCCAGCGCCCAACAATGGTTGCCGCTGTTATCCACTCGCTGGCGACGGTGATGACCATCGCCACCAGGGTGAACATCACGACCATCCCGGCGAGCAGGGCCAGAATATGTCGTCGTTGCCCCTGGAAACCGGCGAACAGGAGTGGAATAACCGGGAGCGTACATGGGCTTAGCAGGCTTATCATCCCGCCCAGAAAAGCGATTACCAGAAACATAATGACCTCACATTACATGTCCTGCGACACTGCAGTGAGGCTATTTCATCGTCCTGATGTGTTCAGGATATGTGTAAACGCGCGGTTTTTGTCTGGCTCTGTATCATCCGGGCCAGGAGATACAAAGCCGTACAATTAACGACGCGGTAGCGTAATGGAGACGTCCAGTCCGCCACCGGCTCGGTTCGCCAGTTTGAGCTTTCCTTCCAGCTGTGCGGTCAGCTGCGCGGCAATCGCCAGGCCGAGTCCTGTCCCGCCGGTATCGCGGTTACGCGAGGTTTCAACACGATAAAACGGTTGCAGAACCGCCTCCAGCTCGGCTTCGGGTATTCCCGGTCCGTCGTCCACAATGTGAATCACCACCTCTTCGGCAGACGAATCATCAATGGCAATGACGGCACAGTCGCCGAACTTCAGGGCATTATCCAGCAGGTTAGACATCACTCTACGAAGCGCCTGCGGACGCGTGACGATCGGCAAACGGACTTCGTTTGCCTGAAACTGCACGTTTTTACCAATGTCCTGATAATCGCTGGCGATGCTGTTGACCCAGGCGTTCAATTCCAGCTTCAGCGACGTCTCTTCCAGTGATTCTGATGACCGGGCATACGCAATGCCCTCCCGCACCAGACGCGACATATTATCAAGGTCGTTTAAGAGTTTGTCCCGCAGTTCAGGCTGCTCCGTCATTTCTACACGAAGCTTCATGCGGGTAATGGGCGTCTGGAGATCGTGAGAAATAGAGGCCAGGATCTGTGCGCGCTCCCTGAGATAAGACTGAATGCGCGCCTGCATGGCGTTGAAGGCATGGGCTGCGCGCTGCAGCTCCAGCGGCCCTTTCTCCGTCATTGGCGTGCTGGCCGCCGGATCAAGTGAATCCACCGCGCGGGTAAATTGTGAAAAAGGCCGAACCACCTGCCGCACGGCGATCCAGGAGCAGGCCGCCAGGAGCAGCAGCTGCAGGATGAGCACAACGGGTAACCAGCTGGCGACGGGTGGCATGCGCGGGATGAGGTCAATGGTCAGCGGCGAGCCATCGCGTAACGTGAGATGCGCCTGGATATGTGAAATGGCGCCGGGAACGGCGGTGAAGCTGAGAGGATATTGTGCCGCGAGCGTCGCTTTTAAGGTTCGGATAGCATCCTGCGAACGCTTATCCGTCGGCGCTGCGCCGGGTTCCCCTGTGCCCAGAATATAACGATAGTTACCCCGTTCAAGCCGCGGCAGCCAGGCGGCGCGTTCGCTGGCCGGTAAGCGGTCTAAAATGGCGACGCTGGTTGCGACGTCGTTTTCCAGATTACCGAGCATCACCGTGCGGGCGCTGTGCATGCGTTCAATCATGACCAGCGTCAGGCTCAGGGCGTTAGCCAGCAGCAAACCGGGCAGCACGACGATCAGCAAACGAGCCAGCAGCGAGCGTGGCCAGAGCGTCATTCGTTAACCTCTTTGATGGTCACCGGCATCGTAAAGACGTAGCCTTCGCTGCGCACGGTTTTGATATAGGCGGGCGTGCGGGCATCTTCATTGAGACGCTGGCGAACCCGGCTAACCAGCAGGTCGACAGAACGTTCAAACAGCTCGGCGTCTCGCCCCTGCGTCAGGTTAAGCAGCTGATCGCGGGTCAGAACCCTCTGAGGATGGTCAAGGAAAACGCGCAGCAGACGATACTCCGCCCCGCTGAGCGCCACAATCACCCCTTCCGGGTCGATTAAGTGGCGGGCGACGGTATCGAGCTGCCATTCACCGAACATCACCAGCCGCCCTGCTTCTGTCACCTGTAGATTGGGCGGCATCGTGCGAAAACGCCGTAAAATCGCTTTAATGCGTGCCAGAAGCTCACGGGCGACAAACGGCTTCACCACGTAGTCATCCGCGCCCATCTCCAGGCCCAGGATCCTGTCCGTCTCCTCATTGCGGGCCGTCAGCATCAGGATGGGCAGATCTTTATGTTTGCCGCTGCGTAGCTGCCGGCATAGCGTGAGACCGTCATCGCCGGGCATCATGACGTCCAGCACCACCAGGTCGATATGCTGTTTATCCAGTACGCTGCGCATCTCTTTGCCGTTGGCCGCGCCCGTCGCGCGATAGCCAGACTTACCGAGATAATCGACAATCAGTTCACGAATATCCCTGTCGTCATCGACGACAAGGATGTGGTCAATATGTTCCACCAAACTCTCCAGACCGAAGGGTAACGTACTGAAAATAGCACATTTCACAGCTTATCCGCGTCGATAACTGCCTTGACGAAATCCTGCGGATCTTCCTGAGGCGGGTTGTGCCCCACGGTTGAGCCGAAGGTGCGGTGCTCATATTTGCCGGTAAATTTAGCTGCATAGGCCTGCGGTGCCGGATGCGGCGCGCCGTTGTTGCCGCCTTCGATGGTGATCGTTGGTACGGTGATATTCGGCAGCGTAGCCAGTTTTTGCTCGTAGCGGTCGTATTTGCGCTCGCCTTTTTCCAGCCCTAAACGCCAGCGATAATTACTGAGCGTCACCGCGACGTGGTCCGGGTTATCGAGTGATTTGGCGCTGGCGTTAAAGACCGCATCGCTAAATTTCCAGTCAGGTGAGGCCTGAGACCAGATTAAACGGGCGAAGTCATGCGTGTTTTTGGCATAGCCTTCAGCACCGCGCGCGGTAGAGAAATAGAACTGATACCACCACTGCTGCTCCGCTTTTGGCGGCAACGGCTGTTTGCCAATCTGCTGGCTGCTGATGAGATACCCGCTCACTGAAACGAGTGACTTCACGCGCTCGGGCCACAGCGCCGCAACGATATCCGCCGTCCGGGCGCCCCAGTCATATCCTGCAAACACCGCCTGCCGGATATTCAGTGCATCCATCAGGTTGACGATGTCTTTCGCCATCGCCGAAGGCTGGCCGTTGCGCGGTGTGTTTGCTGAAAGGAAGCGCGTGGTGCCGTAACCGCGCAGAGACGGCACAATGACCCGGTACCCTTTTGCCGCCAGTGCGGGTGCAACCTCGGCATAGCTGTGAATGTCGTACGGCCAGCCGTGCAGTAAAATAACCGGCTGACCGTCTTTCGGGCCAATGTCGACATAGCCGACATTCAGATCGCCTGCAGTGATTTGCTGGGGATGGTCAAAGGCTGCGGCGACGTTTGTGCCGGTGACTTCGGCCTGACAGGACATCACGGTGCCAAGTGAAACGGTCAGTGCAAGAGTTGAGTACGCGAGTTTGCTAAACATGTTGGTATCTCCGGTTGAGTACAATTCACGGGGATATAACAACACTGCAATGTATAGCGGATATGTGCGAAAGCGGGTTTATTGCAAGCCTGTGTATGTATCCGGGACGCTGATACAGTGTGATACAAACACAGGCGTTGTCGCCTTAAAGGGAGAGTCGGTAGCGGACGTAATCGTCAGCTTCGCCATATTTGTCATAGAGTTTACGCGCCGGGTTGTTCTCCCGGGTGACCCAGTACAGTTTCGACCACCCTTCGCGCTTGCCTTCCTCAATCAGAGCATCAATAAGCGCCTTACCTGCACCCGCTCCGCGTTCGTCGGCATCAACAAACAGATCTTCCAGGTAGCAGATGGGGGCCGTTGACCAGGTACCTTCATGCAGAATGCACATCGCGAAACCGATGACCTTTTCGTCCTTCTCCACTACCCGGCAGAACATCTGGGAATGCGCTGATAGCGCCCTTTCCCACGTCGCTGCGGTGACGGATTCCTCGAGGTAGCAATCATAAAAATGGGTGTAACCATCCCACAGCGGTCGCCATTGGGAATAGTCGTCTGCGCGTAGAGGTCTTACCGTGACAGCCATGTGTTCCTCACATTACAAATTGATCGCCATTTCGAAACAGCGTAAATCGACACCCGCCATACGCGAGTGATGATAGCTTTCGCTCAGCGTAACAAACCCCTGCTTCTGATAAAACGACTGGGCGTTAGGCGTCGCATCGAGCGTCAGACGGGTTATCCCCCGGCTGCGGGCTTCCTGTTTGAGCGCCTCAATAATCCGGGTTGCCATGCCTTTTCCGGAGGCTGCAGGCAAGGTGAAAATCGCCTCCAGACAGTGGGTATCCAGATCGAGATAGCAGGTTGCCGCAACATCGCCCTTTTCATCTTCAACCACATAAAAAGGGTATTCAATGATCATCTTCCGAAAGCGTTCGGGCATGAGATCTGGCGTCCAGCGCGCAATGACCTCTGCGTCGTAACTGGTTTTACAGCCGTGACGAAGAATCGCCTGATTGCGAATATTCCAGAGCGTTTCGGCTTCCTGTGGCCTGGCTTTTCGTAATGTCATAACCTCCTCCTTTAACGGCTTTTTAGCCGCATTCCCCGTGCCGACCTGGCAAGACGCTGAGTACGACAATAGAGCGTAAACAGCACAAAGCCGCTGCTGTTCATCACCACCCGACAAAGTAACAGCGCGAAAGATGCAATGACGAGTGGCCAGAGGCTTCCATCATGAGAAAGCAGGATATGTAGAACCTGAACGAGGGTCGTTATCAGCAGGATGATGAACAACGCCATAAAGCCCGACAATCCCGACGTCTTACCACGTGCCAGGAGTACGCTTGTCACAATGAGCGCGCCTGTCATCGTCAATGATGGTAAGAAAAAGCTCAATGCATGATGCAAAGGTGACAAACCCTGCAACGTGATGAGAAAAGGCAAAAGGTTTAACGCAAACGCCACTAAAAACAGAGGTAACAGCATAGCTACCGGATAAGGATTTTGACGCGGAAGCTCGCTGAGTGGACGCGAAAAATACCGTTCCAGCTCGGGCGTGGAATGATTCAAGAGATGGATATCACGATGAGCAATAGCCTCCTCTATCTCTTTGCCATGCTGCAGGAGATCCTGGAAAACCCGTCCGGTTAAAAGAGACAAAAAGCTCATCAAAATTTCGCCATTAAAGAAATGATGCCCATTTCTGGTAGGGAATGAACCCAGCACGCCTCAACTAAATGTGATAGAGATGAAAATACCAGAACGCAAACAAAAGCATAACGCCTAAAAAGGGAGATCCGCGGATGACCATACCGACGCTCATGACAGAACGCTTACTGCTAAAACCGCTGGTTGCCGAAGATGCGGCTCAGATACAAAAGCTTTATCCGCGCTGGGAGATTGTCCGCTATATGGTCTCTTCCGTGCCATGGCCCTACCCGGATAACGGCGCGGAAAACTATGTCAATAACGTGGCGCTGCCGGATGTGGCGAAAGGGATTGCCTGGTTCTGGAGCATCCGACGACGTGAGGTGCCGGATGAATTGATGGGCATTATTTGCCTGTACGACGTCGAGGATAACAACCGCGGGTTCTGGCTCGCGCCGGAGTTTCAGGGCCAGGGATACATGCGCGAGGCCAGCATTGCCGCGACGGATTACTGGTTCAATACGCTAAACAAACCTGTATTACGCGCCCCGAAAGCCGCTGCCAACAGCCGCTCCCGGCGTATTTCGGACAGTAGCGGCATGCGGCTTATCAGGACGGAGAAGAAAGCCTACGTTAGCGGGATGCTGGACTCCGAGCTGTGGGAGATCACCCGCGACGAGTGGAACGCCCGTCAGGTGAGCTGATAGTGCTTATCCGGCATCAGCCTTTCCGGAATGTTCTCTTCATCGTTCATCTGCAGCAGATCGCGTTCCATCATGTTGCAGATGGCGTCCAGCGGCAGATCGTTATTCTCAGTGCCGAACGGGTCTTCCAGCTCTTCCGCCAGGGTGTCCAGCGAGATAAAGGTGTATGAAATCAGCGCCGAGACAAAGGGCGTCATGTAGTGCAGGTCCACGACCAGCGCGAACGGCAGCATGATGCAGAACAGATACACCGTGCGGTGCAAAATCAGCGTATAGGCAAACGGTACCGGCGTGGTCGCAATGCGTTCACAGCCGGACAGGACGATGGACATATCGTTCAGACGATTGTTCAGGCTGTGAAACAGAATGTCTGAGAGTTGCCCGTTACGCCGCCGTACGGCCAGCCACTCCCCCATGATCAGTAAAATACGGTTCGCCGGTGAGTTGGCTTTCATCACCTGACGTAAATCATCCGGAGCAAGATAGCGAGAGAGTTGCTCAGCGTTCAGCTCCCGGCGCAGGGTCATGCGCAGGCAGTTAGCAAAAGCAATCTGCAGACGGACAAATTCGCCCAGATGCTTATCGTCAGGCAAGGTGTTTTTTACCTCGCGAAACAGCGAGCGCGCCGCTATCATCAACTGCCCCCAGAGCAGGCGAGCCTCAACGTAGCGTGAATAACAGGCGTTGTTTCTGAAACCGAGAAAGATTGCGATCGCCACGCCGAGAATGCTGAATGGCGCCACGGTAAATTTGATGCCCAGTGAGGTATACCACGGCAACATCAGGATAACGGCAATAGAAAGCAGGAAGTTGAGCAGCAGTCGGGTATAGATCTTAGGCAGTACCGAACCGTGCCAGACAAAAATCAGTTGTAGCCAGTGCTGTTTAGGACGAACGATCATAGTGAGTTTCAGGAAAGAAAAGAGCGAGGCTATTAAACGTGATCCCCGTCACCGTTGCAAGTTTGTTAACGGGACATTGCATTTTCTCCCCTGATTAGCGAAATCCGCACAGTGCTGCATGTGTTTTTTAAAAACAAAGCACATAGTATGTTGTAACTAAAATGGAATGTGTTTAAACCCGGCCGCAGCCGGGTGAACGTTAGCAAAGCGGTTTAACCGCAGCGCGCATTCCCTTCAGCAGAATGGCATCAAGGTCCAGCGTGACCTGGTCGACAAGACCGCTTACCTGCGTCAAGTCCTGTTCCCAGTGTTCGCGTGCGCTGAGCACCGACTGCACCAGCTCACGGGTGCTCAACTGCCGATCGCGGTGCTGCGCCCAGAGCTGCTGATAGCGTTCCAGCCAGCACGCATCATCCTGCACCGGATAGCTCTCCCCGTTACGCTCCGCGCGGTAGAACGCGATCAACGCGGCTAAGGCAAACGTCAGACGTGCCGGTAATTGCCCTGTTGCCTTCTGCCCTGCCAGTAGCTGTGGCAGGATGCGGGTGCGGTATTTGGTCATGCCGTTGAGCGCAATGGAAAGCAACTGGTGTCGGATATAGGGATTGCGAAAACGCCCTGTTACCGCACTGGCGAAAGATTCCAGCTCGTTACGCGGCAAATCGAGGACCGGAATGATCTCCTGATAAATTGCTTTTTCGACGAACGCGCAGATCTCCGCATCATTCATCGCCTCGCCCACCGTATCCAGCCCGGCCTGGAAGGCGACCGGCACCAGCGCCGTATGCGCCCCGTTCAGGATGGCGACTTTGCGCTCTTTGTAGGGCCTGATGTCGTCGACAATCAGTACATTTAACGGGTACTTATCCAGACGGAGATCCTGAGCAAGGGATGCCGGCCCCTGGATAACGAACAGATAGAAATGTTCAGCCGTGTCAAGGAACCCATCGTGATACCCCAGCTCAGCTTCAAGCACAGCCGCTTCGTCGCGCGGGTAACCGGTCACGATACGATCAACCAGCGTCGAGCAGAAGCTGTTGGCGTCGTTTAGCCACCGGATAAAGGCCGCAGGCAGCGACCACTCCTGGGCATAGCGCAGGACGAGTTCACGCAGTGCATCACCGTTGTAGTCAATCAGTTCGCACGGAATGATAATCCAGCCTTTATCCGGTGCACCGTTGAAATGGCTGAAGCGCTCAAACAGCAGTCGCGTCAGCTTCGCCGGGTAGCTCACCGCAGGGGCATCGTCGAATCTGTCACCCGCGTGGTAGCTAATACCCGCTTCGGTGGTGTTCGAGAAAACAAAGCGCATATCCGGGTTGTGTGCCAGTTTCAGAAAGGCGTCATAGTCGTCGTAGACGCTGATTTCACGGTTAACCGAGCGGATAAGACGGCTCTCACTCACCGCGTCACCCTGCTCGTTCAGGCCGCGAATGATAGTGGTATACAAACCATCCTGAGTGCTCAGCGACGGCGGGAAGTCACTCTGAATAGGACGGACGATAACCACTCCGGCATTAAGATCGGTATGTTCATTTAACAGGTCAATTTGCCAGTCGACGAACGCACGCAGGAAATTGCCTTCACCAAACTGAATGATGCGTTCTGGGTATTGAGCACCGGGAAAATCACGACGGTTGAGCGTGTTCACAAGGGGGTTCCTTTTATGATTAGTCATACAGCCTGATAAGATTGGTACGATAACTTATCAAAACTTAACGACCGGGAACCCTGTTTTGATCAATACGTCGCGTAGTTGTACAAAATAATCATAAGAACTTATAGAACACGGACGTGGCCGTCATGGCGCCGTCCGGCATAAGGGCATAGCGCGGGATCTCCCCCACCTTTTGCCATCCGGCGCGCTGGTAGAACGTCTCGGCGCCGCTGCCGGTGGAGGTATCAAGTACCAGAACCGAAATGTTCCTGGCCCGAGCCTCAGCTTCAAGCGCTTCCATCAATGCCATCGCGGCACCTTTCCGGCGCGCTTTCTCGTGAACCAGCAGCTTCGCCACATCGGCGCGATGCGGCTGGTTTTCCGGCTGGTCTGTGATTAACTGCACCGTTCCGATGACGCCGTCCTGCGGGTCGATACAGGTCAGCACGAGGCGCTCATTGCGCCCTGCGCTTTCAGCAATGCCGCGCCAGAAAGATCGGGCCCTCTCCAGGCTAAAGGGAAGCATAAAGCTGACGGATGCCCCGCCGTTCACACAGTTTTCGAGGATCCCGGCCAGCGCATCAAGGTGGGTGAGAATTTCGTCTCGGGTGAGGTTTTTGATTTGCAGTGAGGTATTCATTGTTTTTCCTTACGTTGAATACCATCACTGTGCATTTAACATCTTCTTAACGCAAACGGATCGGACATAGGCTTTTGTTATGTCACCGGGCGCGCTGGCGCTGCTGCTTCATGGCATACATCTTTTCATCGGCATCTTTTAACCACTGCTGCAGGTCGTTGCCGTTATGATCGAATTCACTTAGCCCCCATGAGAAGTGAAGCGACCAGGGGTGTAACCTGCGGGCGTTATAGTTTTCTACCTGCTCGACGAGATACTGCATGGCAATCCAGGCGCCCTGCTCATCCGTATCCGCGAACAGCACGGCGAACTCGTCCCCGCCAAAACGAACCAGCAGATCCGCTTCGCGGAAAGAGGCACGCATCAGTTGCGCCATGGCATTCAGCGCCTTATCCCCCTCTTCATGCCCGAAGCGATCGTTAATTTCCTTAAAGCGATCCAAATCCAGCCAGCCGAGCGTCAGCGGCTCTGCCCGGCGCCGGGCAACGGAAAGCGTGAAGCGCACGAGTTGATTAAAGCCCCGACGGTTGAATAGCCCGGTTAATTCATCCGTGGTCGCCGCGCTGATGGCAGCAAATTCATCTTCCGCCAGCGCGCCAAGATCTCCCAGGACGGCGAGGTCGGCGGCAGAAAACTCCCGGGGAGCATAATCAATCAGGCACAGCGAGCCAACGCTTGCGCCGTCACGCAGGCGCAGCGGGAAGCCCGCGTAAAACCGCACGCGAGGTTCACCGGCCACCAGCGGGTTATCCGCAAAACGATCGTCCTGAAGCATATCCCCTACCACCAGCGGCGCTTCGGTGAGGATCGTATGGCCACAAAATGAGATGTTACGCGGAACGGAGCCAGGTGCCTGACCATCAGCGGACTTAACGATTAGCGAATGCTCATCAATGAGATTGACCATCGCCAGCGGCACCTGGAAGAAGCGTTTTGCCAGACGCGTTAACCGGTCAAACGCCGGGGAACTGTCGATCTCAAGCAGACCGGATTCTCGTAGCGAGTTGAGTCTGTCTGTTTCATTTTCAGGGGTTGCAGGTGCTTTCATAATGTCTCCTGACGTAAAGCGTTACTAAAAGCGTAGCTTAAACAGAGGCATTGTCAGCGTTCTGACAGCCTGTTAAGTCGCTTACTATTCACGTCAATGCCTTATGACGATTAACGCAGCTATGTTTCACTCCCGGTGGGCGCGGCAATTTGCTCGTCCGCCACCCGGGCGCTGGTACGGTTTCGACCCGCTTTTTTTGAACGATAGAGATGATCGTCCGCTTCGGCCATGAGCTTGTTGAAGACCTCGGTCAACTGCCATGACTCAGCCTTTCCACTGCCGAGGCCAATACTGACCGTCAGAAAGAGCGTCTGGTGACGCCATGTAAAAGGATGGCTGGCAACGGTGGAACGGATACGCTCAGCCAGTTCAAAACCGTGCTGCGCGTCGCCTGAATGAACCACCACAGCGAACTCTTCCCCGCCCATGCGCGCCACCATACCGTCTTCGCCGACGACCTGCTGAACCTGTCGGGCAAACGACGCCAGCACGCGATCTCCACACTCGTGGCCGTAGTTATCATTAATGCTTTTGAAATAATCAATATCCAGCAGCATGACGGTCAAAAAACGGGTATGCCGGTACGTCTCTTCATGCTTTAACGCCTCATAAAGCCCGGAACGCGAGTAGACGTGTGTTAAAAAGTCATAATCCGCCCTCAGTGAAACCTGGCGGATCAGGGAATTAATCGCCGCCATACTGACGGAGACCATCACCGGGCAGATCGCCATCGTGGCGATACCCAGCCGGGCTGAAAACATCATTGGCGTCGTAAACGGCGTCGCCACGGCAATGTTAATAATCGAGTTGGCGACCAAAATGATTTCAGTGGCACCCGTGATAAACGTCAGCAGACAGGTCGCAGGCAATGAGTAACGAACCGCACACCAGATAAGCGCTGGCAGAGGAAACGAGAGGCTCCCTGCTCCGCCAATCACCACCGACGCGACCACCGAGACGATCAGCGCCATCACCGGCAGCAGCTGCTCCAGACGTAACCTGAGATCACGCCCGGGCATACGTATCGTGAGCATACAGGGCACAACAAGCACGCCGGTTGAGAACTGCTCGCTAAACCAGTCGGCAAACAGCGGCCAGAAGGTGTGACTGTCAATCCCGACCGACCCCGCCGCGCCGAGCAAGGCACAAAGCAGCGCGGCAATCAGACAGTAGTTAAACAGGCGTAGCGCGTTAAGCGGATCGGGGGTTTTCTTCATCAGCCGCTTGTCGCGCTGAACCAGTACGGCGACGACAACAATAAAGATCATGTTAGACAGGTTGATTACCGCTGAGGCTATACCCCAGTTGGTCGTCACCGCGTCGTACAACAGCATCGCGACATAGCATACCGCATAGTAATGCAGGCGATTCAGGTAGACATAGCGGGCGAAGATCCCTGCCATGACGCCATTCAGCGGCCAGAACAGCGACAGGGCCTCAACGAGCCGTAATTCCGCGCCCACAAAGTAGAACAAGGTGGTGAGGATGAAGATCGTCGATGCATTTCGCAGCGGCGTGTCAGGCTGGAACGGCCTGAAAGCGGTAAGAGCAGAACGCATTAAATATCATTCCATATGAAAGCTTATGGCAATTATTGCGGTCGTCAGCATGATCGGGACTAACTTAGGATGCATCTATAACACAAATACCACTGGAGCATAACTCGTCAAATTTAGGCGTTCATCTGCAGCACCAGCCAGTGATGGATAACGCTGACGATATAATTTTTTTGCGGCGCGGTGAGCGTTACACCCTGTGGAATGTTATGCCATTTTGCCAGGCAGCCCCGACAACAGGTGGCGGTGGCATGCTGGGCGATAAACACCGGGTGACCGCGCATAGGCGTCTGTTTACCGTCATTTGCGGGTTGTGCAGGCGCAAGGCGCTTTTCGACAAAATCCGCGGCATGCTGGTCAATGGTTTCGGGGCCTTTGTCCCAGCAGTACTGTCGTTCTTTATCGCCTAAACGAAAGCGCGAGCGAAATGTCGATCGCGCCAGACGGGAAAAGAGAGGATCCAGATCGGACATCAGTATACGGAACGTCCCAGACGCTGGGTCAGTTTCTCCAGAACCGCCACGCCGGCGAGCGAATTTCCCGTTTCATCCAGCTCCGGGCTCCAGACGGCTATCGCCATTTCATGCGGCACAATCGCCACGACCCCGCCGCCAACGCCCGATTTAGCCGGAAGCCCAACGCGCCAGGCAAACTCGCCGGCGTTTTGATACATCCCGCTGGTGGCCATTAGCGCGTTAACCTGACGAGCCTGAAGCGGCGAAACGACTTCCTGATCGAGATGCGGCGCGTGCCCCTGGTGCGCAAGGAACAGGAACGTCTGAGCCAACTCAACGCAGCTCATTTTCAGGGCGCAGTAATGGAAGTAGTTTTGCAGGACGGTCGCCACGTCGTTGTGGAAATTACCGAAGGATTTCATCAGCCAGGCGATAGCCGCGTTACGGGCAGAGTGTTCAAACTCCGAGCGTGCCACAACCGTATCATAGGTAATGTCGTCAACGCCCGAGAGCTGACGCACAATCTCAAGCATTCGCTGACGTGGTGCGCTGAGGCGGCTTTGCAGCATATCGCAGACCACCAGCGCCCCGGCGTTGATAAAGGGATTTCGCGGTTTACCCTGTTCTATCTCGAGCTGAAGCAGCGAGTTAAAAGGCTGGCCGGACGGATCTTTGCCCACCCGCTGCCAGATCTCGTCTTCTTCATACTGGCGCATCGCCGCAACCAGACTGAGCACTTTCGAAATGGACTGAATGGAAAAACGTTCTGTTGCATCCCCTGCCTGGTATCGCTGTCCGTCGATAGTACAGATAGCAATGCCCAGCTTATTCCCGCTGACCGAGGCAAGGGCCGGAATATAGTCGGCAACCTTCCCCTTTCCAATTAACGGACGAACCTGCGCCAGAATCTCGTCCAACATCTCATTATGGATGACCGCAGCCACACTTTGCTCCTTGCCCTCAGGCTAAAACGGGCTGCGAGTATAACAGAGGCTTATGTATTGCGTCAGGCGCTAAGACGAAAACGCGAAACGGCCTGCAATAAAAGATCGGATTGCTTTTGCAGACGTTCAGAAGCATCCGAGGCGTCAGAGACCAGCAGGTCCGTCTGACGGGAGACCTGGTTCAGTGCCTGAAGCTGACGGGTCATCTGGTGAATACTCTCTCCCTGACTGAGGGTGGCGGTGGAGATCTCATTCAGCAAACTGCTTAAATTGCCCACCAGACCGGTGACCTGCTGCAGATTCTCTTCCATCAGGGTGACGGCACGGGAACCGTCTTCAATGCCCTGAACCGAGCGGTTGATCAGCTCCTGAATGGTCTGCGTCGAGTGGCTGCTCTTTCTGGCCAGCAATCCAACCTCCCGGGCGACGACGGCAAACCCGCGCCCCTGGTTTCCGGCATGGGCCGCCTCGATGGCCGCATTCAGCGCCAGGATGTTGGTCTGAAACGCCACGCTGTCGATCATCGCCACGATCCCGCGCATCTCGGACGATCGGTCGACGATCGCCTGCATGGACGCGTTTACGGTCGACATCATCTGGTCTCCCCCCGCGGCGGCCTGACGCGCTTCATCCGCCCGCGAGCTGGCGAGTCTGGCATAGCCGGTATTCCCTTCCACATGGTTTTCCAGCGCCGCGATATGCGCCGTCACATCCTCAAGCTCTTTCGCCTGGCGTGCCGACTGCTGATACAGCTTCTGGTTACCCTGGGCCAGTGAGCCAATGTTCTCCACCATGGTCACCGTGGCATGGCTGACCTGCGTGACCAGCTGCTGCAGACCGTGCTGCATCGTGGCAATACTGTCGCTAAGTTGCCCTATCTCCCGGTTGAAGCGCATGACGTTCGGCGGCGTGCCGGAGAGATCCCCTGCCGCCAGCCGGTTGATATGCGCAATCAACCGACGCAGCGGCGTAATCACCCATCTGGACATGCCGAACCAGACGACAGCGGCGATAGCGACTAACAGCACCGGCGCAAACAGGAACAACGTTTGCAATCCTGAGAGCTGCGCCATGAGGCTCTGACGCCCCTGCATGGCCTGCTTCTCGCTTGCCTGCTGATAGCGTGCATAGTTATCGTTAAAATCCGTCTGAAACGCCTGCGCCGGGACGGCAAAAAAAGCGTCGATGGTGTTGGTCTTGAGAAGCCCTTCAGCCTGCTCTTTAATCGCACCGTAGAAAAGCTGATAGCTGTTCACCAGCGCGTCATCTTTCGGCGGATTCAGCGCCAGCCAGGCCTTCCACGCCTGCTGAGAAACCGTCAGCGCCTTTTGCGCATCGTCCATCAGGCTATGCCAGCTTCCGTCGGAGCCGGTCTCTTTATCCTGCATAAACCAGACGCCGGACCGGTTAAGCAGATCGCTTGCCGCCAGCAGGGAAACACGGGCCAGATCCAGCTTGCTCTGCTGCTGCCAGGCCAGCAGGTTTTGCTGCTCGTTACGCTGGGCGTTGTTCAGGGAGGCGTTAAGCAGGAGTGACGAGGAGAGCTGCAGCGCGGAGAAAAGGCCAATAATGCAAAAGATACCCGTCAGCAGGCCAAAGTGACGAGGGGTGAGACGCTGCGCAATACGGCGAAAAATTTGCGTTAGGTTCATAATTAGCTTCATTTACAAGGCGTTAGACGCGTGCGAGTCTACGAAATGAAAATGACAGAACCATGGCAGAATAATGACAACGGCCCTCACGACGAGGGCCGAAATTAAGGATTACACGCGATCCTTCCACACCGTCTGCACGTTACAGAACTCGTGCAAGCCAAAGTGGGAAAGCTCGCGGCCGAAACCGCTTTTCTTCACGCCACCAAAAGCCACGCGCGCATCGCTGGCGCTAAAGCCGTTGATAAACACGCCGCCGCACTCCAGCTCGCGGGAGAATTTATCCGCAAGCGCTGCGTCAGCGGTAAAGACGGTGGCGGACAGGCCAAAGTCGCTGTCGTTGGCAAGCATCAGGGCATGCTCCGCGTCTTTCGCGACGGTAATGGCCGCGACCGGACCAAACAGCTCCTGGCGGAACGCCGTCATCGACGGGGTGACATTCGCCAGCACGGTTGGCGCATAGTAATTCCCCTCGCCGCTGATTTTCTCACCGCCCAGCAGCAGCGTTGCACCTTCTGCCAGCGTCGCCTGCACCTGCTGATGCAGTTCATCGCGCAGATCGAAACGCGCCATCGGGCCCAGGTAGTTTTCTTCCTGGTCCGGAGCGCCCAGCTTCAGGGCAGCAACCGCATCAACAAAGCGTTGGGTAAAGGTATCCGCAATACCCTCTTCCACAATGAAGCGTTTTGCCGCCGCGCACACCTGCCCGGTATTCTGGTAGCGCCCCGCTACCGCCGCCTTCACGGCAAGATCCAGGTCGGCATCGTTGAGAACGATGAACGGGTCTGAGCCGCCCAGTTCAAGAACGCATTTTTTCAGCGCGGCTCCTGCCTGAGCACCAATGGCGGCCCCGGCACGCACGCTGCCGGTGACGGTCACCGCAGCAACACGACGATCGTTAATCGCCTGGCTGACGCCGTCATTGGTGGCGTTCACCCAGCCGAACACGCCTTCAGGGAAACCCGCATCCGCAAAGATCTGCCCTATAAGATCCGCAGAGCCGAGCACGTTGGGCGCATGTTTGAGCAGATAGCTGTTACCGGCCAGCAGAATCGGCACCGCGCCGCGCAGCACCTGCCAGAGCGGGAAGTTCCATGGCATCACCGCGAGAATCGGCCCCAGCGGACGGTATTCAATGACCGCGTTGTGGTTTTCCACCAGCGTCGGCTCCGCACGCAGCATTGCCGGGCCGTGCTCGGCATACCAGTCGCACAGACCGGCGGACTTCGCCACTTCCGCTCGCGCCTGCAGGATGGGCTTGCCCATTTCACGGGAGATAATCTGCGCCATCTCTTCCGCGCGGTTTCGCAGCGCGGCGCCGAGATCCCGCAGCTTCTGCGCCCGGTGGGACACGCTTTCGCGTCGCCACTGGCGATAGCCCGCGTCGGACTGAGAAATCGCGCGTTCAACCTCTTCCGGCGTCGCCCAGGGATACGCAGCGAGGGTTTCACCCGTTGCCGGGTTAACAGAGAGGGCATGTGTAGCAGATGAATATTTCATGATGTTCTCCACGCATTTCGGTTGATTGATTGTGGCTCACTCTGCTATTTCTTAAAAATGAATAATACTAACCACCTTATTCACGAAACGAGAATGCCATGGACTTAACCCAGCTTGAAATGTTTAACGCCGTCGCGCTGACGGGCAGCATCACCCAGGCGGCGCAGAAGGTGCATCGCGTGCCGTCTAACCTGACGACCCGCATCCGCCAGCTGGAAGCCGATCTGGGCGTTGAGCTGTTTATTCGTGAGAATCAGCGTTTGCGCTTATCCCCGGCTGGCCATAACTTCCTGCGCTACAGCAGGCAGATCCTCGCCCTGGTGGATGAAGCGCGCATGGTTGTCGCGGGGGATGAGCCGCAGGGGTTATTTGCCCTCGGCGCGCTGGAAAGCACCGCCGCCGTGCGCATTCCTGAAACGCTGGCGCAGTTTAACCAGCGCTATCCGCGTATTCAGTTTGCCCTTTCTACCGGGCCTTCCGGGACGATGATTGATGGCGTACTGGAGGGAACCCTAAGCGCCGCCTTCGTCGACGGTCCGCTTTCGCCCCCGGAGCTGGAAGGCATGCCGGTCTACCGGGAAGAGATGATGCTGGTCACGCCTGCCGGGCATGTGGAGGTGACGCGCGCCTCGCAGGTCAGCGGCAGCGACGTCTATGCCTTTCGCGCCAACTGCTCGTATCGCCGACACCTGGAGAGCTGGTTTCACGCTGACCGCGCCACGCCCGGCCGCATTCATGAGATGGAGTCCTATCACGGCATGCTCGCCTGCGTCATTGCGGGCGCGGGCATCGCACTGATGCCGCGCTCGATGCTGGAGAGTATGCCTGGGCATCAACAGGTGGAAGCCTGGCCGCTGGCGGAAAACTGGCGCTGGCTCACCACCTGGCTGGTGTGGCGACGCGGGGCGATGACCCGCCAGCTGGAAGCTTTTATAGCGCTGCTAAACGAACGTCTTCAACCAGCGCCTTCTCCATAAACAGGCTGAGCGGGTCGTCAACGTACGGGGCAAACGCCGGACGCAAATCGTATCCGCACTGTTCATAAAGACGCACCGCAGCATGCTGCTTGATGCCCGTCTCCAGCCGTACCGTATGGCAATGACGGCTCAGAGCCTCATCTTCCAGGGCGGCCAGCAGCGTTTCGCCGAGATGCTGCCCGCGATGGGCCGGATCGATATAGACCCGCTTCATCTCCCCCGTTCCGTCACCGTTGAGCACGATAGCGCCACAGCCCACGGCGTGCAGCTGCTGGTCGCGAATGATCATCAGGATCAGCGAGGCTTCCGGCAGCGCAGCCAGATCGAGCAGATGGTTGCTTTCTGCGGGATAGAGTTCGCTCTGATAGCGGTCAAGCGCCGCGATCAGAGCGAGAATGTCCGGATGACGTGCAGATTCAGAGGTAATGGAATACATGGCAGGCTCCTTGCTTTTTTTATGAGGCTAAATTTCAACATAGCGCAGGCCTGCCAGGGTGCTACATAGTATTAACTTATCGCTCCGCCCTGTTAGCGCAAAAAGACGCGCCCTTTCAGATACAGGGTAGCCTGGCCGCCAATCAGCACGCGGTCGCCCTTCAGCTCGCAGCGCAGATCCCCGCCACGGTGCGACACCTGGCGGGCATTGAGAGACGTTTTGCCCAGCTTTTCACTCCAGTACGGGATCAGCATGCTGTGGGCAGATCCGGTAACCGGATCTTCCGGCACCCCTTCGCCCGGGCAGAAGAAGCGGCTGACGAAGTCATATTCTTCGCCCGGCGCCGTCACGCAGACCATTTTATCCAGCGGAAGCATGGCTCCGATATCCGGCGTTAACGCCTCCACCTGCTGCTGGCTCTCCAGCACCACCATGTAATCCCGACCCACGCGCACCTCTTTTGCCGCCGTGATGCCCAGCGCGCTAAACAGCACCTCGGGAGGATTATCCACAACCTCCGTCGACCATGCGGGGAAGTTCAGCGTCAGCCAGTCGCCGCTGCGTTTTACCGTCAGCTCGCCCACGAAGCGGGTGGTGAAGGTGATTTCGGTATGCGGGTAATCAAGGTATTCGAAAATGACGTGCGAGGCGGCAAGCGTAGCGTGGCCGCAGAGGTTAATTTCATCCAGCGTGGTAAACCAGCGCAGCTCAAACCCACCGTCGGTGCGCACGAAAAAGGCGGTCTCAGACTGGTTATGCTGCTGCGCCATTTTGAGCAGCGTCTCGTCCGGCAGCCACTCTTCCAGAGGACATACCGCTGCGGCGTTGCCACCAAAGGTTTTGTCGCTGAAGGCATCCACCAGATAAAAATCAATTTCCTGCATTGTCTCTTCCTCTCTTGTTATGGCTATTTAGCGCAGAAAAACTGTGCCTTTCAGATAAAATGTGGCCTGCCCGCTCATCAGCACCCGCGAGCCTTTCAGCTCACAGCGCACATCGCCACCGCGCACTGAAACCTGACGGGCAAACATCGTCGTTTTACCCAGCTTTTCGCTCCAGTACGGGATCAGCATGGTGTGCGCGGAGCCGGTAACCGGGTCCTCCGGGACGGAAACGCCGGGGGAGAAAAAGCGGCTGACAAAATCGTATTCCCCCTCACCGCGCGCCGTCACGCTCACCTTATGCTCGCCCGGCGTCATCGCCGAAAAGTGTGGCGCGAGGGCCTCGACCTGCTGGCAATTTTCAAGAACGATGACCCAGGCGCGCCCTTTCCGGGCTTCAACGTAGCGGCTGATACCCAGCGCCGAGAGCATTTCAGGCGGGGGCGTCTCTTCATGGGTTGGACATGCCGGGAAGTCCAGCGTCATCCACTCCCCCTCCCGGCTGACCGTCAGGCGGCCAGAGGCGGTTTCAAAGTGGATCCGCGAATCCGGGTAATCCAGCTCGGTAAACAGCACGTGCGCGGCCGCCAGCGTAGCGTGGCCGCAGAGATTGACTTCGGTGAGCGTGGTAAACCAGCGGAGCTCAATGCCCCCTTTACTGCAGACGAAAAAAGCCGTTTCCGACTGATTATGCTGCTGCGCCATTTTCAGTAAGGTCTCATCGGGCAACCACGCTTTCAGCGGGCAAACGGCTGCCGGGTTGCCGCCGAACGAGGTATCGCTGAACGCATCTACCAGATAAAAATCAATCTCCTGCATTGTCTTACCGCCTGTTTTTATTATGTTGTTCTTTTATATTCAATGAAAACAGCGTTCCCGGCTACCGCTTTTATAAGGTAAATATTGAGATCTGCATCACATAATGGTTGAGTTTTCGCCGTTTGACGTTTTAAGATCGTCCCCTCTTCTTTTCAGCAACGAATCTCCGACATCCCTATGACAACGAACACAGTTTCCCGCAGGGTTGCGTGGCTACGCGTGGTCACGCTGGCCATTGCCGCGTTTATTTTTAATACCACAGAATTTGTTCCGGTTGGGCTGTTGTCTGACATCGCTGAAAGTTTCCAGATGGAAACGGCTCAGGTGGGCATTATGTTGACCATCTACGCCTGGGTGGTGGCGCTAATGTCCCTGCCGTTTATGCTGCTGACCAGCCAGATGGAGCGGCGCAGGCTGCTGATCGGTCTGTTTGTCTTGTTCATTGCAAGCCACGTGCTGTCATTTATGGCGTGGAATTTTACGGTGCTGGTCATGAGCCGCATCGGCATCGCCTTTGCCCATGCGGTGTTCTGGTCGATCACCGCGTCGCTGGCGATTCGCCTGGCGCCGGCAGGGAAACGCGCGCAGGCGCTGAGCCTGATTGCTACCGGTACCGCACTGGCGATGGTGCTGGGTCTGCCGATTGGCCGCATCGTGGGGCAATACTTCGGCTGGCGTACGACCTTCTTCGCCATCGGTATGGGTGCGCTGGTTACGCTGGTATGCCTGATTAAACTGCTGCCCGCGCTGCCGAGCGAACATTCCGGCTCGCTGAAAAGCCTGCCGCTGCTGATGCGTCGCCCGGCACTGCTGAGTATCTACCTGCTGACCGTCATTGTGGTGACGGCCCATTACACGGCGTATAGCTACATTGAACCGTTTGTGCAGGTGGTGGCGGGCTTTAGCGCCAACTTTGCCACCGTCTTACTGTTGATCCTCGGCGGCGCGGGCATTATTGGCAGCGTGCTGTTTGGCAAGCTGGGTAACCGGCACGCCTCCTTGCTGGTGAGCAGCGCCATCGGCCTGCTGCTGGCCTGCCTGCTGCTGCTGATGCCCGCCGCAGGTAGTGAAAGCTATCTGGCGATCCTCAGCCTGTTCTGGGGCGTGGCGATCATGATTATTGGTCTGGGCATGCAGGTGAAAGTTCTGGCCCTGGCGCCGGATGCAACAGACGTTGCCATGTCGCTATTCTCCGGGATTTTCAATCTCGGGATTGGCGCGGGCGCGCTGGTGGGAAATCAGGTCATACTGCACGTGTCGATGTCAGCGATTGGCTATCTGGGGGCTATTCCGGCCCTGATGGCGCTTGTCTGGTCGGTGCTCATCTTCCGTAAATGGCCGGTGGCGCTGGAGGAACAGGGGCAGCACGGGTGAGCCTTCTTGCCGGGTGGCGCTGCGCTTACCCGGCCTACAAGCCCATAATAACGTAGGCCGGGTAAGGCGTAGCCGCCACCCGGCAATCACATCAATGATAGGTCTTAATAATTTCCAGCACGCCGTTAATAATAAACTGCACGCCCATACAGACCAGTAAGAAGCCCATCAGACGGGAAATCGCCTCGATACCGCCCTTGCCTACCCAGCGCATAATGGCGCCAGAGCTGCGCAGCGACACCCACACGATAAGACCGATAATCGCAAAAATCAGCGGTGGCGCTACCGTCAGCACCCAGTCCGGGAAGGTTGCGCTGTCACGCACCGTCGACGCGGAGCTGATGATCATCGCGATGGTCCCCGGCCCCGCCGTGCTCGGCATGGCAATCGGCACAAAGGCGATATTGGCACTCGGTTCGGTTTCCAGCTCTTCCGATTTGCTGGCCGCTTCCGGCGACTCATGCGCTTTTTGCGCCGGGAACAGCATGCGGAAACCAATAAAGGCCACAATCAGCCCCCCCGCGATACGCAGGCCCGGGATAGAAATCCCGAAGGTATTCATCACCACCTGTCCGGCGTAATAAGCCACCATCATGATGGCAAACACATACACCGAGGCCATCATCGACTGATGGTTGCGCTCGGCGCTATTCATATTCCCTGCCAGCCCGAGGAACAGCGCCACCGTCGTTAACGGGTTAGCCAACGGCAGCAAGACCACCAGCCCAAGGCTGATTGCTTTAATTAAATCCAACATAGTGCGTTGTTGTCCTTATCCATATTTAACACAGCAATTATAGGGTGAAAGTGTGACATTCAGCCATGGGTGCAACGTAACGATTATTTCCCTTCTGAAAAGATAACTGTCAGTTATCTATCTGATTTGAAAGACCTCAAAAAAAGTTCATGAAACGTTTTAGCAATTCGTGGCATCGGCTGACTCATTCAGTTGACTTATACTTGCCTGAGCAATAATATCTGCCGTGACTAATTACTTGCCAGGGCAACCATTGTGAAAAGCACCAGTGATATCTTTAACGACGTTGTTCCGCTGGGTCGTCTTATTCATATGGTCAATCAGAAAAAAGATCGCCTGCTCAATGACTACCTGTCACCGCTGGATATCACCGCAACACAGTTCAAAGTGCTGTGTTCCATTCGCTGCGAAGTGTGTATCACGCCGGTTGAGCTGAAAAAGGTGCTCTCTGTCGATCTGGGCGCGTTAACCCGCATGCTCGATCGTCTCGTCTGCAAAGGATGGATAGAACGAAGCCCTAACCCGAATGACAAACGCGGCGTACTGGTGAAGCTAACCAGCGATGGCGCGGACATGTGCGAGCAATGTCATCAATTAGTAGGACAAACACTGCATCAGGAACTAACAAAAAACTTAACGGCAGATGAAGTGGCAACCCTTGAGCTTTTGCTGAAGAAAATCCTGCCGTAAACAGAAAAAAGAGGTATGACGATGTCCAGACGCAATACTGACGCTATTACCATTCATAGCATTTTGGACTGGATCGAAGATAACCTGGAATCGCCGCTCTCCCTTGAAAAAGTGTCAGAGCGTTCGGGTTACTCCAAATGGCACCTGCAACGGATGTTCAAAAAAGAGACCGGTCATTCATTAGGTCAATATATTCGCAGCCGCAAGCTGACGGAAATTGCCCAGAAACTGAAAGAAAGCAATGAGCCGATCCTTTATCTGGCGGAGCGTTACGGATTTGAATCGCAGCAAACCCTGACGCGTACGTTCAAGAACTATTTTGACGTGCCGCCTCATAAGTACCGAATCACCAGCGTGCCGGGCGAATCCCGATACCTGTATCCGTTAAAACACTGTAGTTAATCATCGCCTGTAACAGACGTAACCGAGGAAATCATGAAAGTTATCGCCTCCGCCGCCCTCGCCTTGCTGGTGCTGTTCTCCAGCCAGACCTTCGCGGAGCAAACCCCTCGTGCAACGCAGCAAAATAATCCTGATACGATGATTTTGCCGTCAGCACATGACCAGTCGCCTTATGATTTCAACCACATGGGTGCTGGTAGCGACAAATCCGACGAATTAGGCGTGCCTTATTATAATCAGCACGGCCTCTGATTCGTTTTTGCCCCGCAGATGCGGGGCTTTTTTTATGCCTTTTCGCTTACCCGCGTCGTCCGACGAACCCGCAGACCAAACACGTTAATGTACAGCCCGGCCATGATCAGCACGGCGCCAAACAGCTGCAGCGCGCTTAGCGTTTCATCCAGCAATATCGCCGCACTGGCAAGTCCTACCACCGGCACCAGCAGGGATAACGGCGCGACGCGCCAGGTTTCATACCGCCCCAGCAGCGATCCCCAGATCCCGTAGCCCACAATGGTGGCGACAAAGGCCAGATAGACGAGAGACAGGATCGTGGTCATATCGATGTCGACCAGACTGTTCAGCATCACCGCCGGACCGTCCAGAATACTCGACGCCAGCAGAAACGGGATCACCGGGATCAGTGCGCTCCACACCACCAGCGACATCACCGCCGGGCGCGCCTCGTGCTGCATAATCAGCTTGTTGAAGATATTCCCGCAGGCCCAGCTCAGCCCTGCCGCCAGCGTCAGCATAAACCCGAGCAGCGCCACATGCTGACCATTCAGGCTGGCCTCGATCAGCACCAGCACGCCGAACACCGCCAGGGTGATCCCCGCCAGCTGTTTGCCCTGCAGACGCTCGCCAAACACGAACGCCCCGAGAATAATGGTAAAGAACGCCTGCGCCTGTAACACCAGCGAGGCAAGACCCGCCGGCATGCCGAACTTGATGGCGCAGAAGAGAAACGCGAACTGGCCAAAGCTAATGGTCAGACCGTAGCCCAGCAGCAGTTTCAACGGGATCTTCGGGCGGGCGACAAAGAAGATGGCCGGAAAAGCGACCAGCATAAAACGTAAACCGGCCAGCATCAGCGGCGGCATGTTGTGCAGCCCCAGCTTAATGACCACAAAGTTGAGCCCCCATACTACGACCACCAGCAACGCCAGCAGCCCGTCTTTCCGCGTCATACCCAGCCCCTGAATTATTAATAATTTGTTAACACTTCAAGGTAACAGAAAAAAGTGCGCCGCGAGAAGATCATTATTTCTGGCAGGCAGCTGAAGCACTTAGGGATAAATCAGGTGCTATACAAGCCCCTTATGTCATGGTAATCCTGTTAACACACATCTAATAAAAGCATAAGCAACTGTCGGGCAGGAATATGAAACCATCTCTCAGGCGCTCAACCGCAGCGCTGCTGGCATCGTCATTGTTGTTAACCATTGGTCGAGGGGCAACGCTGCCGTTTATGACCATCTATCTCACGCGCGTCTACAGCATGAGCGTCGAGAATATTGGTTATGCCCTGACGATTGCGCTGACTATCGGCGTGGTGTTCAGCCTGGGGTTTGGCATTCTTGCCGATAAGTTTGATAAAAAACGCTACATGCTGATCGCGATCGTGGCCTTTATCGCCGGCTTTGTCGCGATCCCGCTGGTCGATAACGTCACGCTGGTGGTGCTGTTCTTTGCGCTGATCAACTGCGCCTATTCCGTCTTTTCGACGGTGCTGAAGGCCTGGTTCTCCGACGTGCTCACCGCGAGCCAGAAAGCGCGCGTCTTCTCGCTGAACTACAGCTTCCTGAACATTGGCTGGACGATCGGACCGCCGATTGGCACCCTGCTGGTGATGTACAGCCTGCAGCTACCGTTCTGGCTGGCGGCCTTCTGCGCCGCGCTGCCGCTGGGCTTTATCCATTTCTTTGTGCAAAAAAGCGTGGCGCTGGATACTACCGAGGAGAAGACGCCCTGGCAGTCGTCGGTATTGCTGAAAGACCGCGCGCTGTTCTGGTACACGCTGTCTGGCCTGCTGGCCTCATACGTGGGCGGGTCGTTCGCGAGCTGTATTTCGCAATACGTTCTGGCCGCGCATGCGGACAGTGATTTCGCCGAAAAGGTGGTGGCCGTGGTGCTCCCGGTCAACGCCGCCGTGGTGGTGACGCTGCAATATGCGCTGGGCCGCAAAATCTCAGCCAGCAATATCCGCCCGCTGATGACCCTCGCTACCCTGTTTTTTATCGTGGGGCTGGGCGGCTTTATGCTCTCCGGAGAGAACCTGGTTTACTGGGGCATTGCTGCCGCCATCTTCACCCTGGGTGAGATTATCTATGCCCCGGGCGAATACATGCTGATCGACAACATTGCGCCACCGGGAATGAAGGCGAGCTATTTCTCCGCGCAGGCGCTGGGTTGGCTCGGCGCGGCGGCAAACCCGATGATCACCGGTATCATCCTGACCAACCTGCCGCACTGGTCGTTGTTTGTCATAATGATGGTCGCCATTGTTGTCGCATGGCTGATGATTTTGCGCGGGATGAGCGTGAAGGCGTGGTGCGAGTCGCCCAAAGCGGCGTAGCAAATGCAGGCCGGGTAAGGCGCAGCCGCCACCCGGCAATAAAGCATCAGTGGTGCAACATCTCCTCCACCACCTGCTCTTTATACATCTCGTTCGGGTAATAGGTCGGCCAGTTATCCATCTCTTTCAGCAGCGCCTCGTGGGAGGTATTGCCCATGAAAATATGGAAGTGCGAAGAGGCCTTCGGTCCGATGGTATGGTCGCTGAACTGCACGAACTTCGGCGCCTTGCTGCTGGCGTCCTTACACTCAAACAGATAGCGCACGCCTTTCTTACCTGACGCGTAGGTCAGAATTTTGTAGCCACTGTAATCATAATGGCAGCGGCTGACCGCTTTACCCTGATGGAACTCCATCACGTTATTTTCGATGCCGATGGCATCCACGTCCGTCGCATAACCCGTTCGGTAGTAGGCTTTCACCTCGTCAAAGGTTTTACTTTTGTCTTTCTGCGCTTTCTGTTTAAAGACCGGATCGAGCGAACCATCAAGCAGGAACGGATAGACCGACTGCCAGGTCCCGTCCCAGTCAGACAGCGCTCTGTCCTTCACGTCTTTATCCTCAAACACACCGTTCGCCGCTTTCTGTTCCGCTTCAGTCATCTGATGGCCGTGCGAATGAGCAAACAGCTGGCCGCTGACCAGCAGCGCCCCCAGAGTCATAGCAAATTTTCCAATATGTGCAGTCAACATAACACCCTCATTCCGTTTGATAAGAACGAGGATGTTATATTATAACATTTCAGATCGCAACCAGGCCGCGCACGCCCTCCTGCTCCATGTTCTCACCCCGTCCGCGCTGAATAATGGTGCCGCGCGACATGAGCAGATAGCTGTCTGCCAGCTCGGCGGCAAAGTCGTAAAATTGCTCAACCAGCAGGATCGCCATATCCCCCCGGTCCGCCAGAGTGCGGATCACCTGGCCAATCTCTTTAATCACCGACGGCTGTATGCCTTCGGTCGGCTCATCCAGAATCAGCAGCTGCGGACGACTCGCCAGCGCGCGCCCAATCGCCAGCTGCTGCTGTTGCCCGCCGGAGAGATCGCCCCCGCGACGATGCTTCATCTCTTTAAGCACCGGGAACAGCTGCCAGATCTCTTCCGGCACCTGCTTCGCCTCGCGGGCGGAAAATCGCGACAGCCCCAGCAGAAGGTTCTCCTCCACGGTCAGGCGCGAGAAAATCTCGCGCCCCTGCGGAACATACGCCACGCCAGTCTGCACCCGCTGATGCGGCCTGCTGTGGGTAATCTTTTTACCCTGCCAGATGACCTCCCCGGTTTTCGCCGGGATCAGCCCCATCAGACACTTCAGCAGCGTGGTTTTCCCGACGCCGTTGCGCCCCAGCAGGCAGGTGACTTCGCCAGTGTTAGCCTCAAAGCTCACGCCGCGCAGGATATGGCTGCCGCCGTAATACTGATTCAGTTCGTTGACCTGTAACATTCCCTCTCCTTAACGTCCCAGATAGACCTCAATCACCTGTTCGTTGGCCTGAACTTCGCGAAGCGCCCCTTCCGCCAGCACCCGCCCCTGGTGCAGCACCGTCACATGGTCGGCGATGGTTTCAACAAAGCCCATATCGTGCTCCACCACCATCAGGGAGTGCTTGCCCGCCAGCGTTTTGAACAGCTCGGCGGTATATTCCGTTTCCGCGTCGGTCATCCCGGCGGCGGGTTCATCCAACAGCAGCAGATGCGGGTCCTGCACCAGCAGCATGCCGATCTCCAGAAACTGCTTTTGCCCGTGGGAAAGCAGCCCGGCGCGGCGGTCGTGCTCGCTGCTAAGGCGCAGCAAAACCAGCATCTCATCGATCCGGTCGCGCTGTTCACCGTTGAGCGTTGCCCGCAGGCTCGCCCAGACGGATTTATCGGTTTTCATGGCGATCTCCAGGTTTTCCCACACCGTCAGCGCTTCAAAAACGGTGGGTTTCTGGAATTTACGCCCGATCCCCTGGCGGGCAATGGCCGCAGGCTCCAGCGCGGTCAGATCGATGGACTGATCGTAAATCGCCCTGCCGCTCTCTGGACGCGTTTTGCCGGTGATGACGTCCATCAGCGTGGTTTTACCGGCTCCGTTGGGGCCGATCACGCAGCGCAGCTCACCCACGCCGATATTCAGCGAGAGATCGGTCAGGGCCTGAAAGCCATCAAAATTGACGTTAATGGCCTCAAGCTGAAGCACCGGGTCGGTCTGCTCGCGGTAACGATCGCCGGGCAACTGGCGGGTAAATAACCCTTCGGCTGGCTGCATTATTTATCTCCCTTTCGAAACAGACCATAGACGCCGCGCGGTAAAAACAGCGTGACGGCGATAAAAATCAACCCCAGAAACAGCTGCCAGTATTCCGGCATCGCGACGGTGAAGAAACTTTTCGCCCCGTTCACCAGCGCCGCGCCAATCACCGGTCCCACCAGCGTGCCGCGCCCGCCCAGCGCCACCCAGATAGCCGCTTCTATCGAGTTCGTTGGTGACATTTCACCGGGGTTGATAATGCCCACCTGCGGCACATACAGCGCCCCCGCCAGACCGCACAGCACGGCAGAGAGCGTCCATACCAGCAGCTTGAAGCCGCGCGGATCGTAGCCGCAAAACGTCAGCCGATTTTCGGCATCACGAACCGCGGTCAGGATGCGGCCAAACTTGCTCTTCGCCAGCGCAAATCCGGTGCCTAACGCCAGGATCAGCAACAGCACGGTGGCCAGAAACAGCGCGATACGGGTGGTCGTTTCCGTCACCGAAAACCCGAGCAGCGTGGTGAAGCCGGTAAAGCCGTTATTGCCGCCAAAACCGGTTTCGTTGCGAAAGAACAGCAGCATCCCGGCATAGGTCAGCGCCTGGGTCATAATCGAGAAGTAGACCCCTTTGATCTTTGAGCGGAAGGCAAACCAGCCAAACACCAGCGCCAGCAGTCCCGGCACCATCACAATCAGCACCAGCGCCCAGGCAAAATGCTGGGTTCCCCACCAGAACCACGGCAGCTCGCTCCAGGAGAGAAACGACATAAACGCGGGCAGACCGTCACCCGCGGCCTGGCGCATCAGGTACATGCCCATCGCGTAGCCGCCCAGCGCGAAGAAGATCCCGTGCCCAAGCGACAGCATCCCGGCATAGCCCCACACCAGATCCAGCGCCACCGCAACGATGGCGTAGCAGAGGATCTTGCCAATCAGGGTCAGCATCCAGGTCGACAGCGCCAGCGGATGCGTCGCAGGCAGTAAGGCGAAAAACGGCAATATCAGCAGACACACCACCAGCAGGCTGCCTGCAAGTTGCTTGGTGCGTGGCGCTTTGCGCGCCAGCGTTAAGGTCAGCGGCTGGCTCATCAGTCAATCACCCTCCCTTTCAGCGCAAACAGCCCCTGGGGGCGTTTCTGAATAAACAGCACGATCGCCACCAGAATCACGATCTTGCCCATCACCGCACCCATCTGCGGTTCAAGAATTTTATTGAAGATCCCCAGACCAAACGCCGCGGCCACGCTGCCTGCCAGCTGGCCTACGCCACCAAGAACGACCACGAGGAAAGAGTCAATAATATAGCCCTGGCCCAGCTCCGGCCCGACGTTACCGAGCTGCGATAGCGCCACGCCGCCTAATCCCGCAATTCCGGAGCCAAGCCCAAACGCCAGCATATCGACGCGCCCTGTCGGTACCCCACAGCAGGCGGCCATGCTGCGGTTTTGCGTCACCGCCCGCACGTTGAGCCCCAGACAGGTTTTGTTCAGAATGAGCCAGGTGAAGAACAGCACCAGCAGCACGAAGCCCAGCACCACAATGCGGTTCCATGGCAGCGTCAGGTTGGCAAAAACCTGCACCCCGCCGGACAGCCATGCCGGGTTCGCCACCTCGAGGTTCTGGGCGCCAAAGGTCATGCGCACCAACTGGATAAGCATCAGGCTGATGCCCCACGTCGCCAGCAGCGTTTCCAGCGGACGACCGTACAAATGGCGGATCACCGTGCGCTCCAGCACCATTCCAATGCCCGCCGTCAGGCAGAACGCGACCGGCAAGGCGATAACGGGATAGAGCGCCAGCCACTGGGGCGCAAGCCCGGCCATCGCCTGCTGCACCATCCAGGTGGCATATGCCCCCAGCATCAGCATCTCGCCGTGGGCCATGTTAATCACGCCCAGCAGGCCGTAGGTGATAGCCAGCCCCAGCGCGGCCAGCAGCAGCACCGACCCCAGGGACAGCCCCATAAACGCCTGGCCCAGCAGATCGCCCCACATCAGGCGGTGCTGGATCTGGATAAGACTCTCCTGCGCGGCGGCGCGAACCCCAGCATCCGGCTCTGTCTGTGCCTGGGTAAACGGGGTAAGTCTGGACTCCACGTCCGGATCGTCAGACTGCCCTAATAATTCGACAGCCTTGCGGCGCACCTCGGCCAGCGGGCTGGCTAGCTGGAGATTCGCCACCGCCAGCAGCAGCGCCTGACGCGCCACTGCGTCCGTTTCATCGTTTACCCGCTTTTCCAGAAAAGCGAGCATCCCGGGCTGGGCATCCCGCTGAAGCTGACGTGCCGCCGATCGCCTTTCGGTGACGCTGTCACTCACCAGCTGATGCGTCGCGATGGCCGTGGCGGCCAGAACGCGCAGCCGGTTGGTCAGACGAACGGCTTTGGTTGGTCCTTCGGCCGCCTTTGCGTCACCGAGCGAGACCATTTGGCCACTGCGCTGCGCAAAGGCGTGCTTTTGGCTGTCGGTATACAAATTTTCCTTTTGCAGCGCCTGTAGCAGCGGCAGCCTAACCGCATCCGGCGCGGCGGCCCACTGCATCAACAAATCCGCCTGCTGGCTGCGGCTGGCGGCAACAAAACGATCGGCATCCGATGCCTGCGCCATCCCTGGCAGCAGTCCGGAAAGCCATACAAGAGCGATGAACAAGCGCATGGCGTTCATGACGTTTCTCCCTGTGGTGATGGCTTAGTTGCTGGCTGTTTTCATCGGCTGGTCGGGCTTTTTGTCATTCCCGGCGATGAACGGGCTCCACGGCTGGGCGCGTACCGGCTGTTCCGTCTGCCACACCACGTTGAACTGACCGTTGCCTTCGATTTCACCGATCATGACCGGCTTATGCAGATGGTGGTTGGTGGCATCCATGGTGAGCGTAAAGCCTGACGGCGCCTTAAAGGACTGACCGGCCATCGCCGCACGCACTTTATCCACGTCGGTAGTGCCCGCTTTTTCCACCGCCTGCGCCCACATATGAATCCCTACGTAAGTCGCTTCCATCGGATCGTTGGTCACCACGGTATCGGCGTTCGGCAGCTTATGCGCTTTGGCATAGGCTTTGTAATCCGCCACGAAGGCCTGGTTTGTCGGATTATCCACGGATTCAAAGTAGTTCCATGCGGCCAGGTTGCCCACCAGCGGTTTGGTGTCGATCCCGCGCAGCTCTTCTTCACCCACGGAGAACGCCACCACCGGCACGTCCGTCGCCTTCAGTCCCTGGTTAGCCAGCTCTTTGTAGAATGGCACGTTGGAATCGCCGTTGATGGTCGACACCACGGCGGTTTTGCCGCCCGCTGAGAATTTTTTGATATTGGCGACGATGGTCTGGTAGTCGCTATGACCAAACGGGGTGTAAACCTCTTCGATGTCCTTATCCTCCACCCCTTTCGAATGCAGGAACGCGCGCAGGATCTTGTTGGTGGTGCGCGGATAGACGTAATCGGTTCCCAGCAGGAAGAAGCGTTTCGCCGCGCCGCCGTCTTCGCTCATCAGGTATTCCACCGCCGGGATCGCCTGCTGGTTCGGCGCCGCGCCGGTATAGAAGACGTTTGGCGACATCTCTTCACCTTCATACTGCACCGGATAGAACAGCAGGCCGTTCAGCTCCTCAAAGACCGGCAGTACGGATTTGCGCGAAACAGACGTCCAGCAGCCGAATACCACCGCCACTTTATCCTGGCTCAGCAGCTGACGGGCCTTCTCGGCAAACAGCGGCCAGTTTGAGGCCGGGTCCACCACCACCGGCTCCAGTTTCTTACCCAGCACGCCGCCTTTGGCGTTGATTTCATCAATCGTCATCAGGGCGACATCCTTCAGCGGGGTCTCGGAGATGGCCATCGTGCCGGAAAGAGAATGCATGATCCCCACTTTGATGGTATCGGCCGCCTGCGCGCCAAAACTCATGCCCATCGCCACGACGGACGCGGATAACGCAAAGGCTTTTAATAAGGTACGACGCTGCATATTTTCACTCCTGAAAAAGAACGCTGTGCGAAAACGTCCGTTACGGCGTGGACGCGGAATTAAAGTGTCAGCGAAGCAGGAGCAAAAAGGATGCCAGAATGAAGATAGCGCTATTTCTGGGAGGGGAACGCCGGATGTAAAAAGAACGTCTCAGAATGGCACAGCGCTGCACTTTTATAATGCAGCGCGGAGGAGGTCGATTTTACCAGACTTCGCTGGCGATCTGCGTGACCAGACGGACTTTGTCCCACTGCTGGGTTTCGCTCAGGCTGTTGCCCTCTTCGGTAGAGGCAAAGCCGCACTGCGGGCTGAGGCAGATCTGCTCTTTCGCCACGTATTTCGCCGCTTCTTCCAGACGAGCTTTAATTCCTTCCGGGTTCTCCAGCTCGCCGTTTTTCGTGGTAATCAGCCCCAGCACCACCTGCTGCTTGCCCGGTCGAACAAAGCGCAATGGCGCGAAATCCCCGCTGCGGTCGTTATCATATTCAAGGAAGAACGCGTCAACGTTGACCGTCCCGAACAGCACTTCCGCCACCGGCTCATAGCCGCCTTCGGAGATCCAGGTGGAACGGAAGTTACCGCGACAGACGTGCAGCCCGATGGTCAGATCGTCCGGCTTGCCTTCCAGCGCCTTGTTCAGAACGCGGGCATAGATACGCGCCAGCTCATCGGCATCATCGCCGCGCTCGCGGATCTGACGGCGCTGATCGTCCGAACAGAGATAGGCCCAGACGGTGTCATCCAGCTGCAGATAACGGCAGCCCGCGTCATAGAAAGCGCGAATGGCATCACGCCAGGTGGCGGCCAGATCGTCGAAATAGACGTTCAGGTCCGGATAGACGGTCGCATCAATGTCTTTGCGACCGCCGCGGAAATGGAGCACGCTCGGGCTGGGAATGGTCATTTTCGGCTGGGCGTTCCCGCTGATGCTTTTCAGATAGCGAAAATCTTCGAGCATTGGATGGTCACCGAAACCCAGCTTGCCGGTGACGCGCACACCGTGGGCTTTGGTTTGCACCCCGTTAAACTGGATGCCCTGCTGTGAATCGTAACGTTCAACGCCCTGCAGTCCGTCGAAGAAGTCGAAGTGCCACCAGGCACGACGAAACTCGCCGTCGGTGACCACGTGCAGGCCGCACGCACACTGCTGCTCAACGACGTGGCGAATGGCCTCATCCTCTACCGCGCGAAGCTGTCCGGCATCGATTTCGCCGCTGGCGAACTTCAGGCGCGCCTGTTTGATGGCATCCGGGCGTAAAAAACTGCCGACTACATCGGCGCGGTACGGGGCGTGGTGTCGTTGCATGGAAATCTCCTCAGTCTGCCGACGGTAATTGCCAGCAGTGATAATTCATTATTTGAAGTTTTAGACTTCTGGATGTCTAAATGTCCAAAAACAATGTCATACCTCACCGGCGTCGGCAAACGAGAAAATTTCACGGGCATTGAAAAAAATTCATCTTCACAGCGCGGCGGCGGTTTCGCTGCTGGCAAAGGCGAACTTTTCATCTTCCCAGCCGGCGATCCCCCCGAGCATGATTTTGACCGGCAGCCCGAGGCGCGCCAGCTTGAGCGCGGCTCTGTCCGCGCCGTTACAGTGCGGCCCTGCGCAGTAGACAACGAACAGCGTGCCTTCAGGCCATTGAGCCATGCGCTCAGCGGTAATCTGGCTCCGCGGCAGATGCAATGCGCCAGGTACGTGACGACGGGCAAACTGCTCCGGGCTCCCCACCACATGCAGCAAAACAAAGTCCTGCTCATTATTGGCGATGGCATGATGCACATCGGCACAGTCGGTTTCGACGCTCAGGCGACGCAGAAAATGGGTAACAGCTTCCTGCGGCTCGGCAGCCGGAAATTCAGTAACATAGCTCATGATCCTTCCTCATCTTTGGCGTTTGTGTTAACACTACTCTATCCACAAATTCAGCCCGTGAATGCGCTCGCTTATGCCAGAAAACAGCAAAAAGATGACAAACTTAAGACAACTTGCCCGCCCGAAGGTGGTCGTGCTGGCGTATGACGGTCTGTGTACCTTTGAGTTTGGGGTGGCGGTGGAAATCTTCGGCCTGCCTCGCCCCGAGCTGGGCGACGAATGGTATCGTTTTGCCGTGGCGGGCGTGGACAGCGGTGAACTTCGGGCGACGGGCGGGATCCGCATCATTACCGATGGCGATATCTCCCTGCTTGAGTCTGCCGATCTGATTGTGGTTCCGGGCTGGCGGGGGCTGGACTCACCGGTTCCGGATGCGCTCTGCGGCGCATTGCGTCAGGCCAGTGTGCGCGGGTGTCAGCTACTCTCCATCTGTTCGGGTGTGTTTGTCCTGGCCGCTACGGGGCTGTTGAATGGACGTAAAGCCACGACGCACTGGCGCTACATTGATACGCTAAAAACCCGTTACCCTGACATCGACGTGGTTGAGGATGTGCTCTACCAGGATGAGGGCGATATACTGACCTCTGCGGGCAGCGCGGCGGGGATCGATCTCTGCCTGCACGTTGTGCGTCGGGATTATGGCATGGAAACCGCCAACAGCGTGGCGCGTCGGCTGGTCATTCCCCCTCACAGGGATGGATCTCAGCCGCAGCAGCTGAGCCGCCCGGTGGCGCAGCTGCGGGAGAGTCAACGTCTCGGCCAGCTGTTTGATTTTCTGCACACGCATCTTATCGACGCGCATAGCGTCGACTCGCTGGCGCGTCGGGTCGGAATGAGCCAGCGCACCTTTCTTCGCCGCTTCGAGGCGGCAACGGGAATGACGCCCGCACGCTGGTTGATCAATGAGCGCCTGCTGCGAGCGAAAGATTATCTGGAAAGCAGCCGGTTAAGCATCGACAGCATCGCGGAACAGACCGGGTTTGGTCAGGCATCGACATTACGTCATCACTTTCGCCAGCAGTTCGCGCTCTCCCCGGCTCAGTATCGCAAACAATTTTCACGTACTGGTACCGCCCGCTGAGGCGTTAGTTTTATGGTTAATACGGAGCACCTGATGGTCACCACACACGTTTTCATCGCAACCAGTCTTGATGGCTACATCGCCCGACAGAATGACGATATCGAGTGGCTGCTGCAGCGCGATGACCCGACTGAGGATCATGGCTATGCGGCGTTCATCGCGGACAAAGAGTGGATCATGATGGGCCGGGGGAGCTATGAGAAGGTGCTGACTTTTGACACATGGCCGTATGATCGGCCCGTGCTGGTGCTTTCCCGACAGCTGGCCGATACGCCCGTGCCCGACGCATTGAGGGGTAAAGTACAGTTTTCCGGCCGCACGCCAAAGGAGGTGCTCGACGATCTGGCGATGCAGAACGTCCATCGCGTCTATCTCGATGGTGGACAGGTGATCCAGTCGTTCCTGCGCGAAGGACTGGTAGCGGATATGGTGATCACGACCGTTCCTGTTCTGCTCGGATCGGGAAAGTCGCTGTTCGGCGCCCTGTCCGGAGATATCGATTTGACGCTGGTATCAAGCCGCAGCTTCCCTTCTGGCCTGGTGCAGTCACATTATCGACTGAAGCCATAAAACCAGGGTAAACACTGAGCAAAAAAAACCGCCAAAAATGGCGGTAAATGCTTGCATGGATAGATTTGTATTTTGGTCTCTACGTCCCGACACTCCATGGCCGGGCTGCGGATCCCATACAACCTAACACCCGTTGTCTTAACGAAGGTTAAACAGTCTTATTAACCTGCATGGGTATTGATCTGCAAATAACGCATAAGCCCCTGTTCAGCGCTCTGTTTTGCGTCATCGTTAATGGCTTCAAGATAAAAGGAGCGTGCGACACCATAAGGTGCTTTTTCAGAGGGATACACCGCGAACTGGAATGTTTTTCCTCTTGCCTGATGAGTGCAATCTAATTCCCAACGCTGATCGTTCACTTTTTTGCTGGTGCAGGCAACGCCACCATAGTCGCTGGTTAAATAGGAACCCACGCGAATTTCTGCAGATTGAATATATTCTGGTTCGTCATTACCTGCATAACGAACCCCTGCAACGGCTACAACAGCCGCCGCCAGAAGCGCAAGCGCTACTATTTTTTTCATTTATAAATGACCTGTTCCTTAGCCCAAGATAACTATTATATAAGATTAATCCTTAATGCAAACATCCAATTGTGGTCCAGAAATGGAGCTTTACAAAGATTAGGATGAATTTTAGGAAATATCCTAATCACTATTCCGAACCCACATTATTTGACATTTTCTTTTCGCTAATTTTAATTTTTAAATAATAACACCAGGAAATAATCGACATGATTATCCGGCATTGTTTTTCAGCGGGGAATCCATGATTAAAAAAGGGTTATCTTTCATAATGCTTATTTGTGCGCTGTTTTCAGGCCAGCTTATGGCCGGGCACAAAGGACATGAATATTTATGGGTAAAGAACGTGGCGCATCAGCTTCGTCATGAAGCCGACAGCGATGAGTTGCGAAGCGCTGCGGAAGAGTCGGCGGAGGGTTTGCGCGAACACCACCTGTGGCAGAAGTCGCGCAAACCGGACACGCACGTCAGGTAATTAACTGCCCTTGCGTTTTGGCAGGGTTTTCATCAGGTCGTCCGGACTGACGGATGCCACAATACTGCCGGGCTGCGGCATTTTGAAGATGTGGTTTTTCATCTTGCCAATCACATGCATTTCGCAAGGACGGCAGTCGAACTTAAGGGTCAGAACTTCGTCACCGTTTACCAGCTGCATTGGGGTGGCCTTCCAGCTCTTAATGTTACCTTTAGCCTGCTTAGGACACAGGTTAAACGCAAAGCGGAGGCAGTGCTTGGTGATCATCACCGGCACATCGCCCTTCTCTTCATGCGCTTCATAGGCCGCGTCGATCAGCTGCACGCCGTGGCGATGATAGAATTCACGTGCTTTATGGTTGTAAACGTTGGCGAGGAAGGACAAATGGGTGTCCGGGTATACTGGCGCAGGGACGGCTTCGGCTTTACGGCTACCGCGCGGATACTGAGCCAGGCGCGCGGCATCCAGCATCTCTGCCGTTTCTCGGCGGAACTGGTTAAGCAGGCTGTTCGGCACGAACAGCGCGTCCGGCAGATTCACGTCGATAGCGCGCGCGTAGTAAATCGTCTGGCCCAGCTTCGCCACGCCATCCTTCAGGCTGCTAAGCGCTTTTTCCGCGTTGTTTGCCACCTCGAAAAGACCATCGAGCGTATGCGTCACGCTGATACCATCTTCACAGGTCATGGTCAGGATCAGCTGCTCTTCCCAGCCGCCCAGCTCAATATCCACGGCGATACGTCGTTCGCTGGAGGTTTTCAGCAGCGCCTGCTGCCAGTTATGATCGAGGTTACGGTTAAGCGCCGCGTTCGGTCGCGCCTTGTAGAGATCGGCTGGCATTTCATTCGGCCATACGCGGTAGCGGTTCTCGCCGGTTTTCTCGACCGTATTCGCACGGAAGCCCACGACTTCGCGCTTAATCATCACGTTAAGGCCATCGCCGTTCGCCAGCGGCTCCGTCACTGCAACATCAAGGTGATCTTTCGCCACTTTCAGCACTTCGCCGACCGGTAAACCGATAAACTTCGGTGAGTCAAACGCGCCGATATCCCCTTTACGGGCATTCACGAAATAGTCCGTGCTGCCGCGGTGGAACGTTTTGTCCGTCGACGGAATAAAGAAATGCTCGGTGCGGCCGGCCGACGCGCGCGCCAGGTCGCCGCGATCCTCAATAATGGCGTCCAGCATCTGGCGATAGTGCGCGGTGATGTTCTTCACGTAGCTCATATCTTTATAGCGCCCTTCAATCTTGAAGGAACGCACGCCCGCGTCGATCAGCGCGCCCAGGTTGGCAGTCTGATCGTTATCCTTCATAGAGAGCAGGTGTTTTTCGAACGCCACGACGCGGCCCTGATCGTCTTTCAGGGTATACGGCAGACGGCAGGCCTGAGAGCAGTCGCCGCGGTTGGCGCTGCGGCCCGTCTGGGCGTGGGAAATATTGCACTGACCGGAATAGGCCACGCATAGCGCGCCGTGGATAAAGAACTCGATCGTCGCGTCTGTCGCCTGATGAATATCGCGGATCTGATTCAGATTCAGCTCGCGCGCGAGGACGATCTGTGAAAAGCCGACGTCGGAGAGAAATTTCGCCTTCTCGACCGTACGGATATCACACTGGGTACTGGCATGCAGTTCAATGGGCGGAATATCCAGCTCAAGCACGCCCATATCCTGAACAATCAGGGCATCCACCCCGGACTGGTAGAGATCGGTAATCAGACGTTGCGCAGGCTCCAGCTCATCATCATGAAGAATGGTGTTCAGGGTCACGAACACTTTCGCCCCGAAACGGTGGGCGAACGGCACCAGTTCAGCAATATCGCTCAGGCTGTTGCTGGCGTTATGGCGGGCACCAAAGCCAGGGCCGCCAATGTAGACGGCGTCAGCGCCATGAAGGATCGCTTCACGGGCTATGGCGGCGTCGCGGGCCGGGCTTAAAAGTTCAAGATGATGGGATTGCAGGCGCATACTTCGTCGTTATCCGTTATGGTCAAAATGGCGGCTATTGTAGTCAGAAGTATGCGTCAGCGAAACAGTTTTGCGTAGCCTCAGCGGGGATAATGAATCAGGGAGTGAAAATGCACCGTCCGGTCGCTGCTGTTGCGGTAGGCGTGCGGTTTATCGCCGGCAAAACGGACGCCCGAATCGGCAGAAATCGTCTGCCACTTGCCGTCAAGCTTCATCTCCAGCTCGCCGCTGACCACCACCACATGTTCAATCACTCCGGCCTCATGCGGCGTGGATTCACTCAGCGCGCCGGGTGCCAGGGTAATGGAGAAATAATCAAATCTGAGCGTCTCGTCCCACGGAAAGAGCGGCTTGACGACCATCGCCTGTTGCTGGGGGTCAAATACCGCCTGCTGGTCCGCCTCCGGCGTGATGAAGGCGGAAAACGGAACGTTCAGTCCCGTGGCAATTTTCCACAGCGTCGACACCGTCGGGCTGGATTCATTGCGCTCGATTTGCCCGAGCATGGCCTTTGACACGCCGGTCTCGTCTGCGAGCTTCGACAAACTCCAGCCGCGCGCCTGGCGCAGCGTTTTCAATGTGGTTGCAAGATGTCGTGTGATGTCCATGTTCCCTCCTGGTGACGACCAGCATACCACTTGTACGCTATAGCGCACAGTGCTACCTTATCCCGGACGCTATAACGCACAACGGAGTTTTCATGCGCCCTTCCTCTCACCTTGTTCCAGTCGCACTGGCTGGATTTGTCGCCGTGCTGGTCGGTTACGCCAGCTCGGCCGCCATCATCTGGCAGGCTGCCGCTGCGGCAGGCGCCAGCGCACAGCAGATTGCGGGCTGGATGACCGCGCTGGGAATTGGGATGGGCGTCAGCACGCTGGCGCTTTCCTGGTGGTACAAGGCGCCGGTCCTGACCGCCTGGTCGACGCCCGGCGCGGCGCTGCTCGCCACCAGCCTGCACGGCGTCACGCTGGCGGAAACCATCGGCGTGTTCATCTTTGCGAACGCGCTTATTTTGCTCTGCGGCATTACCGGGCTCTTCGCCCGTCTGATGAAGCTGATCCCCCATTCGCTTGCTGCCGCCATGCTGGCGGGGGTATTGCTGCAGTTTGGCCTGCACGCGTTTGCGCATCTCGAAGGGCACTTTCTGCTGTGCGGCAGCATGATTGCGGCGTGGCTGATCGCAAAAGCGCTGGCTCCGCGCTATGCCATCGTCGTTACGCTGCTGGTCGGCGGTATTGTGGCCTGGGCGGGAGGTGACGTTGTCACCGATAAGCTCACGCTTTCTCTGGTGATGCCTGAGTTTATTGCACCCGCCTTCACCTTCACAAGCCTGGTGAGTATTGGCGTGCCCTTCTTCCTGGTGACCATGGCCTCGCAAAACGCGCCGGGGTTCGCGACGATGAAGGCCTCCGGTTACCCGCTGGCGGTCTCACCGCTCATCATCGTCACGGGTGGACTGGCGCTGCTGTTTTCTCCGTTTGGCGTCTTTTCTATCTGCATTGCGGCCATTACTGCCGCTATTTGTCAAAGCCCTGATGCGCACCCGGATGCCGATAAACGCTGGCTGGCGGCCATCGCAGCCGGAGGGTTTTATCTGCTGGCGGGGATTTTCGGCGGCTCCATTACCGGGCTGATGGCCGCGCTGCCGCTTAGCTGGATCCAGACGCTCGCCGGTCTGGCGCTGCTGGGCACCATCAGCGGGAGTTTATATCAGGCATTAAGCCACGAAGCGGAGCGCGATGCGGCCATCGTTACATTCCTGATGACCGCGAGCGGCGTCACGATCCTGGGCATCGGTTCGGCATTCTGGGGGCTGGTCTTGGGCGGGGTGTGCTACGCCCTGTTTTCACGCGCTCGCCGCGCGTAGCTGCGAAGGCGTCATGCCCGTTGCGCTGCGAAAGCGGTTGCTGAAATGGCTGGCGGAGTTAAACCCGCAGGCAAGCGCGATCTCCGTCAGCGGCGTCGCCGTGTGCTGGACGAGGGCTTTCGCTTTATCCATTCGCCTCTGCATCACATACTGATGCGGCGCCAGCCCCGTCGACTGGCGGAACATGCGTGCAAAATGGTATTCGCTGAGGGCAGCCTGCGCCGCCAGTTCGGCCAGCGTCAGGGGCTGCCCGAGATTCTCTTCGATAAAGGCGAGGACGTTGCGCAGCACGAAAGGCGATAGCCCGCCGGTCACGACCGGCAGCTTCCACTGCACGTTAGCGTAGTTTTGCAGCAGATGGGTCAGCAGCAGCGTGGAGGCCGTGCTCAGAGTGAGCTGGTTGGCGTGCTGCTGCCAGTCGCAGCCCAGTAAAAACTGGCGATACAGCGTGGTAATCTTCGGGTCGCTACCAAAAATGCGCTCGTCAAGGGTCAGCGATAGCGGGCGCTTGTCCCAGATTTTTTCCCCTACGTCGCGCAGGTGTTCATCGGTGCAGTAGAGATGCACAAACGACAGGTCATCACGGATATCCCACGTCGATTCGCTCTCTTTGGGCATCAAACAGAAACGGTCCGGACCCCCGCCGTTCTTCCAGCCGCCCGGCGTTTTTTGATAGCTTTCGTAGCCGTCAGCCACGTACAGGCTGAGGGTATGATGGTTGCTTTTTACCGTTATCGTATCGTGCTTGTTGTACCACGCTGCCAGCTGAATACCCGAATTCAGCGAGACGGTTTCCCGCAGGACCGCATTCTGTTGGCAAAGCGTTTCAAAGGTATCGTAAGCGTGAGACATAACCGTTAGCGCGTGATTGACCGGAATCTCAGTCTAAGAAGAGTTGTCTCCCGTTGCCAGTCCCCGCGGAAGAAAAAAGCGCAAGATTTTGCAAGTCACCCGCAAGCCGGTGAAAGCCCGTTACGCATCTCAGCGCCATACTGCGTGCTTTCGGGGTTTGAGAAGAGAAAAATATGAACGCATTACTCTATGGACTGGTGGTGGTCATCTGGGGAACCACCTGGATTGCCATTTTTCTGCAGCAGGGTTCCGTGGCGGCGCCCGTCTCTATTTTCTGGCGTTTCGCCGTCGCCAGCCTCACGATGATGATGGTGTTAATCGCCCTGCGACGCCTGCGCACGCTGGCGCTGCGGGATCACCTATATTGCATACTCCAGGGATGCTGCGTTTTCTGCTTTAACTTCTGGTGTTTTTACACCGCAGCCTCGCACATCAACACCGGGCTGGAGTCGGTGATCTTCTCCATGGCGGTACTCTATAACGCCATTAACAGCTTTATTTTCTTCGGGCAGCGCCCGCCCGCGCGGTTCTGGACGGCGGCGGCACTGGGGCTGGTTGGGATCATCACCCTCTTCTGGGACGATCTTCTGGCCAGCGGCTGGAGCGCGTCACTCCTGACCGGGATTGGGCTTTCCGCACTCGGTACCTACGGCTTCTCGCTGGGCAATATGATCAGCATGCGCCATCAGCGCAGAGGACTGGAAACCATGACCACCAACGCCTGGGCGATGCTCTATGGCACGCTGGTGATGGGCTGCATTGCCCTGTTCAGAGGCGACAGCTTTGTGCCGGAATGGACGGTGAGCTATCTCGGTGCGCTGGTGTATCTGGCTCTGTTTGGCTCGGTGATTGCTTTTGGTGCCTACTTCACGCTGGTGGGACGCATTGGTCCAGGCAAAGCGGCCTATAGCACGCTGCTCTTCCCGCTGGTGGCGCTCTCCATCTCCACGGTGTATGAAGGGTACGTCTGGCATATCAACGGTATCGTGGGGTTAGTGCTGATTCTGGGAGGTAATATGGTGATGTTTACCAAACCGGAAACCTGGTTCAGGCGCTTACGGATGGCATAAATAAAAAGGCCTGCATTACGCAGGCCGTTTTATTTTATTTTGCGGTCTTTTTCACATCAAACATGGTGGCATCCGTCGCCATGTCATCAACAACCTGCTTCAGCGTTGCAAAGGTCATTGGTGTGCTTTCGTTATTCAGCTCTTTACCTTCGCCTTTACGAACTACTTTAATGACCGGCTTGCCGGTTTTCGCATCAATTAACTCACCTTCAAAGTACAGGTGGGTATCCATTGTACGGTGACCCGTCGCCATTTGCGTACCCGCTACAACCAGCGCAACAGGCACCACTTCATAGAATTGCAGACCTTCTTTCTTCGAGCTTACCCCGGTAATCGCACCGCGGAAGATCAGGCTGCGCGGCCCTGGCGTAGTGACGATAGGTTTACGCTGGCCAACCGCGGTTTTCATTTTGTTATTGGTATAACTCAGCAACTCATCCAGCGTTTTTTGACCAATCTGCGTAGTTGGTTTTGGAACGGGATAATACGTAATCGGATTCCAGACGATACTGTCATAATTGGCTTCGTTATATGACGGGTCAACCCAACGCAATGTTGGTTTGCCCGTTGCTGACGTGGTTTCCTTCAAGCCAGAATAGTTTTTTAAATAGCCTGAGTATTGTTCCGGGGCGGCGACTTTTGAAGAACAGCCCGCTAACGCCAACAGACCAGTAAGCACTGCAACTTTAAAAAAAGTTTGAGTACGCATGATAGTTTTCCATGTTATCTGCAAGTATGCATTTGAAGTTATAGCAAAAGACTGGCGGGTTTGTTGTGACAAAAAATGATGCGGTGAGCACAAATTGCAAAAAGACTGCCCGGAGGCGCACCGGGCAGTGAAAAATTACTGATTTATATCCAGTTGCCAGAACAGATGTTTGCCAAACGGGTCGATTTCATAGCCCGTCACCTCCTTGCGCACCGGTTCGAAAATGGTTGAATGCGCAATCATCACCGCGGGCATCTGGTCATGCATAATCTGCTGAGCCTCTTTATACAGCGCCACGCGTTTATCGCGATCGGTCGTTGATTTTGCTTCCGCAATAATTTTATCAAAAGGCTTATAGCACCATTTCGCCGAATTTGAGCCGCCGTTTGCCGAGGTACAGGTAAACAGCGGACCAAAGAAGTTATCGGGATCGCCCGTTGCGGTCGTCCAGCCCATCAGCGCGGCCTGATGTTCGCCGCCCTTCACGCGCTTAAGGTATTCACCCCATTCGTAGGTGACGATTTTGGTCTGTACGCCGATTTTCGCCCAGTCCGCCTGAATCATCTCCGCCATGCGTTTCGCATTCGGATTGTAAGGACGCTGCACCGGCATCGCCCACAGGTCGACGCTCACGCCACTGGCAAAACCGGCCTCTTTCAGCAGAGCTTTCGCCTTTTCGGGATCGTAATCATAATCCTTAAGCTCGCTGTCGGCGCTCCAGACGCCCGGCGGCAGCAGATTCTTCGCCACGGTGCCGGTACCGTGGAACACCGCATCAATAATCGCCGGTTTGTTGATGGCCATCGCCAGCGCCTGACGGACCTTCACGTTATCCAGCGGCGGCTTCTGCGTGTTGAACGCCAGGAAGCCGGTATTCAGCCCCGCCTTACTCATCAGATTAATGTCTTTGTTGGCCTTCATGCGCGGCAGATCGGCCGGATTCGGGAACGGCATCACCTGACATTCATTCTTCTCAATTTTGGCAAAACGCACTGAGGCATCCGGGGTGATGCTGAACACCAGCCTGTCCAGCTTCGATTTTCCCTGCCAGTAGTCGGCAAACGCAGTGAACAGGATCCGGGAGTCCTTCTGATATTGCGCCAGCTTAAACGGCCCGGTGCCGATGGGTTCCATATCCACCTTCTCCGGCGTGCCTGCTTTCAGCATCGCGTCGGCATACTCCGCTGAAAGGATTGAGGCAAAATACCAGGCCAGATCGGCGACAAACGGCGCTTCCGGGTGCGCCAGGGTAAAGCGCACGGTATGGTCATCGACTTTATCAATGCTGGTTATCAGGCTGCCAAACTCCAGGCTTTCGAAGTTGGAGTAGCTGCCGTTAGAGACCTTGTGGTAAGGATGATTCACGTCTTTCTGCCGCATAAACGAGAAAATCACGTCGTCGGCGTTAAAGTCGCGGGTCGGCGTAAAGGATTTATTGCTCTGGAACTTCACGCCTTTACGCAGATGGAAGGTATAAACCTTGCCGTCGTCGCTCACCTCCCAGCGCTCCGCCAGGCTCGGCACCAGCTCCGTGGTACCGGGTTTGAAATCAACCAGACGGTTATAGACCGGCACGGCGCTGGCGTCCACGCTGGTTCCCGAGGTGTATAATTGAGGATTAAAGTTTTCCGGCGATCCTTCGGAACAATACACCAGCGTTTTCGCGGCAACGGCGGAACTGACCGTGAGTGCAGCGAGTGCCAGCGCTATAGTTGTGAGTTTGCTTTTCATCATTTATTCCTGTCTTTTTAATTCGACGGCTAATTAATTCTTTTGCCATTTCATAAATAACATTAAAGTGAAGTGGCAAACACCTGAAAAATAAATAAGGAATAAATCACTATGGGCTCGCCGCTTTCCAGACAATTAACGCACCGTTTTTTCCGCTATCTCGCGATCACCAGCCAGAGCGATCCCAAAGTCAAAACCCTGCCCTCAACGCCGGGCCAGCACGACATGGCGCGGGAGCTTGCGCAGGAGCTGGCACAGCTGGGGTTAGACGATATTGTGATTGATGAATTCGCCACGGTAACGGCGGTAAAAAAAGGCAACGTGCCCGGTGCGCCGCGCATCGGCTTTATTACCCATATTGATACCGTCGACGTGGGACTTTCACCGGATATTCATCCACAAATATTAACCTTTACCGGTGAAGATCTCTGTCTGAATAAAGAGAAAGACATCTGGCTGCGGGTTAAAGAGCATCCGGAAATTCTGGCTTATCCGAATGAGGAGATTATTTTCAGCGACGGTACCAGCGTATTGGGCGCCGATAATAAATCGGCGGTCACGGTGGTCATGACGGTGCTGGAAAACCTGACGGCGGAACATCAGCATGGGGATATCGTCGTGGCGTTTGTGCCTGACGAAGAGATCGGCCTGAACGGCGCCAAGGCACTCGATCTAAAGCGCTTCGACGTCGACTTTGCCTGGACCATCGACTGCTGCGAGCTGGGGGAAATTGTCTACGAGAATTTTAATGCGGCAGCCGCGGAGATCCGTTTTACCGGCGTGACGGCGCACCCGATGTCCGCCAAAGGCGTGCTGGTGAATCCCCTGCTGATGGCGACTGACTACATCAACCATTTTGACCGCCAGCAAACGCCGGAGTGCACCGAGGGACGTGAAGGCTATATCTGGTTTAACGGCATTCAGGCCGGACAGAACGAGGCCGTTCTAAAGGCCAATATCCGCGACTTTGACAAGGACAGCTTTGCCGCCCGCAAGCAGCAGATTGCCGACGTTGCCGCGCTGATTGCCGCCCAACATCCAACGGCCAGGGTGGACTATCGCATTGAAGATACCTACAGCAATATCAGCAATGCGATTGGCGAAGACCGACGCGCCATCGATCTGATGTTCGAGGCAATGGAATCGCTAGGCATCACGCCGAAACCGACGCCGATGCGCGGCGGCACCGACGGCGCGGCGCTCTCGGCTAAAGGGCTACTCACCCCGAACTTCTTCACCGGGGCGCATAACTTCCACTCGAAGTTTGAATTCCTGCCGTTGTCGTCGTTCGAGGCGTCTTACAAGACTGCTCTCCAGCTCTGCCTGCTGGCCGCCCGTTAAGCGGGCTTGCGCGCCAGCATTGTGGCAAAGCGCAGCTTGATGCGGTTGCCGTTTTCATCGGTACGGTGCAGTTCGCCAACGTCTTCGTTGTATTTGAGCAACTCCCAGCCTTCGTAGTAGTTGCTCAGCTCACCGCTTTTAAACGCAAACGGGAAGCCGACGGTGCACGGGTAATCCGCCGTATCCATGGCGGCAACGATCAGGTTGTAACCGCCCGGCCTCGTGCAGCGCTGCATGTTGGCAATAAGGCCCGGGATGGTTTTTGACTCCAGGAACATTAGCACCACGGTGGAGAGAATAAAATCGTACTCGCCGTCAAAGCTCAGGTTGTTCAAATCCTTAATCGCGGTATGCAGATTAGCGATCCCTTCTTCCGCTTTGATGCGCTCGATATTGTCGATGCTCATCGGGTTCTTGTCCCATGCGGTCACGTCGTACCCATTGGCCGCGAGGTACAGGCTGTTACGGCCGTTGCCGCAGCCCAGATCGAGCGTTTTACCGGGCTTCACAATCTCCGCGCTGTACAGCACCTCTGAATGGGTACGAGTTAAGCCATATTTCTCTGTGAAGTAATTCTCATCGACGGTCATTGTTTTTCCTGCGTTCGCATAAAGTGAAATTGCATTTTACATGCCATTTTAAGGTGTTTACCGTCTGGTTGCCAGCCGTTCTAAAACCGAAAAATTTGCTACGTTTAGTGAAGACGCATACCAGAGATCAAACGATGAAAAAATACCGGCTCAGCGATGAAACCCGCCTCTGGCAATGGAAAAACGGCGAAACCACCCACTCTGCGACGTTGCGGCAGATCGTCGCGACGGCGGACTTTAACGACGTGACGGCCGGCACGAAAGGCGGCTGGATTGACGATGAGCGCGCCCTCGCGCAGGACGGCGACTGCTGGATCTACGACGAAAACAGCGTGGTGTTCGCGGGTGCAACCGTGTCCGGCAACGCGCGCCTTACCCTTCCGTGCATCATTAGCCATGACGCGCATATCGGCGACAGCTGCTGGCTGGACGGCGCGGAGGTCAGCCACGGGGCGCGCATAAGTGACAACGTCACCATTCAGCAGTCCTGCGTACGCGGCGAGTGTCATATCTACGGCGAAGCACGCGTGCTGCATCACAGCGTGGTGATTGCTGCCAAAGGGTTAACGCCGGACCATGAACAGATCCTACAAATCTACGATAAGGCGACGGTCAGCCAGTCGCGCATTGTGCACCAGGCGCAAATCTACGGTGAGGCAATGGTTAATTGTGCCTTTGTTGAGCACCGGGCCGAAGTCTTCGACAACGCGATCCTCGAGGGTAACGATCTGAACAACGTCTGGGTGTGCGACTGCGCAAAAGTCTATGGTAACGCCCGCGTGATAGCCGGGTTTGACGACGATGCTATCCCCACGGTGCGCTACAGCTCGCAGATTGCAGAGAATGCCGTGGTCGAAGGCAACTGCGTCATCAAGCATCACGTCCTGATTGGCGGTCAGGCCTGGCTGCGCGGCGGGCCGATCATGCTGGATGATAAAGTGGTGATCCAGGGGCGCGCGCGCATCAGCGGAGATGTGCTTATCGAACACCGGGTTGAAATCACCGACGATGCGGTCATTGAAGCGTTTGCCGGCGAGAGCATTCACCTGCGCGGCGAAAAAGTGATTAACGGCGAACAGCACATCACCCGCACGCCGCTGCTGGGGGCGTTATAGGGTACAGATCCTGCCGTAGATATTCACATCGTCAAAGCGGCCATTCAGGTATTCCGCTTCCCGCAGGCACCCTTCCAGCGTAAAACCGTTGCGCACGGCAACGCTGTTGCTGTGCTGATTCGCCACCCGACACTTGATCACAAAACGGCGGATCTCACCGCGTTCGACGTAGTAGCGCATAAATGCCTGCAGAGACCGGGAGAGAATGCCCTGCCCCTGGTGGGCTTCATCCAGCCAGTAGCCGATGTAGCCAGCTTTGTTGGTCGGTTCAATCGTGTTAAACGACAGCACGCCAACCAGCGCACCATCCTTGAAGATCATAAACATTTTGGCGTAGCCGCGCTGGTGCAGCATCTGGTTACTCTGCACGTTACGGCGGGTATCCTCTTCGCTGCCCACGTGCTGCGCCCAGTCAAAGGCGGTTTGCAGGAAGGCTCTGTTTTTGACGACGAGATTGTGCAGGTCGGTGGCGTAATGTTCTTCGACGGAACGCAGTTCGATGTGTTGTGAAACGGGAATGATTTCTGAAGACATGGTGCCTCTCAATTGCCGGGTGGCGCTAGCGCTTACCCGGCCTACAGTATCGAAACACAGGCCGGGTAAGGCGAAGCCGCCACCCGGCACAAGGGTTAACGCATTACCCTGTCATCAACATACTGACGTTTATCCGGCGCTGGCGGGAAATACTGGTACAGCCAGGTTTCGCTGATGGCGTCGCCCTGGCAGCGCAGGAACAGGCGCATATCCACCGGCTCCGTCGAATCCGACGTCGGGTACCAGTCAAAAAGAATGCGATAGCCGTCAAACGGCTCAACGTAGAGGATCTCCACCTGCTTCGCTTCGCCGCTGGAGAGCGTAATCACCGGCTCGATGCCTTTTGGCGCAGCGGCCTTCAGGTCGCCGCCGACGAAGTCGATGGCAAAGCGACGGGCCCACACTTTCGGGTAGTTTTCGCCCGGAGCCCAGCCTTCCGGGAACCCACCCATACCGGTACGGGTGGCGAAGACGTTGGCCAGCGGAGAACGCACCGGCGGCATGGCGCTCCAGTACAGACGATATTTAAAGTCCAGCTCGTCGCCCGCTTTCACCGCTTTTTCCGGCTGCCAGAAGCAGACCACGTTATCCAGCGTTTCACCGGTGGTCGGGATCTCCATCAGGCCAACCGCGCCTTTACCCCAGTCGTTACGCGGTTCAACCCACAGGCTCGGGCGTTTGTTATACCAGCCCATCACGTCCTGATAGTGCGAGAAATCGCGATCGAGCTGCAGCAGGCCGAACCCTTTCGGGTTTTTGTCCATATAGGCGTTGAACTGCAGCTTCTGCGGGTTGTTCAGCGGACGACAAATCCACTCCCCGTTGCCGCGCCACATCGCCAGGCGGTCGGAGTCATGAATTTGCGGATGAATGGTGTCGCACATGCGGCGTTCGTTATTGCCGCAGCTGAACATGCTGGTCATCGGTGCGATACCAAGCTGCTTGATATCCTTCCGCGCGTAGAGGTGGTTTTCCACCTCCATGATCACCTGGCTCTTCTCGCAGTGGATCACGAACTTATAGGCGCCGGTGATGCTTGGGCTATCCAGCAGCGTATAGACGGTAAAGGTCGTGTCGCCGGGCTTAACGGTTTCAAACCAGAAGGAGGTAAAGTCCGGGAACTCTTCCGGCGTGTCGGTAAAGGTGTCTACCGCCAGACCGCGGGCAGAAAGGCCGTACTGGTAAGTGTCATCCACTGCGCGGAAATAGCTCGCGCCCAGGAAAGAGACGATATCGCGACGCGCCAACTCCGGCGCCTTAAACGCGCGGAAGCCCGCAAAGCCGAGATCGCTTTGCCCTTCCAGCTGTTTGGTATCCACACCCGTTTCGCCGTAGCTGAACAGCTCCGGACGGAAGTGGATCTCGCGCGCCATAGAGGTGGACTGGTCCAGCGAGAACATCCGCACGCGACGGCGGAACCCCATTCCCATATGGAAGAACTGCACGTCCAGCTGACGCCCTTCAATGTTGTTCCACAGTGACTGTTTTTCATCGTAGCGGATGGCATTGTACGCCTGCGGCGTCATCGTCGCCAGCGTCTCCGGCAGCGGACGCGGTGCGCCACCCCACGGGGTTTTCGCCAGGTCATGCGCCATGGATTGCAGTACGGAGAAGTCAAAACGACGGCTCTGGCCGTCAGCAATGTCAGAGTCGGCAGCGTATGCCGCTTTGGAAAACAGGGAAGCAAGGCCGGATGTGCCGCTCAGGGCTGCCACTGCCAGCGAGCCTTTTAGAAAACGTCTGCGATTCATGCCTGGAAAAACGTCCTTATGGTCGTGTGAATGTGTTCCGCGCTCGGCGAAATGACGGCAAGAAAGAACGCACAGCCTAAACAAAAATGGTTAAGAATCCAATTGTTGGCCGGTGATTATCTGAACAAAGTGAGAAATATTTTCTGTCGACCAGAACGGCCCGAAAGTGGTGTAAAGAAAGCCTGGAAAATGTGTATAAAAATGCCCCGTCAGGACATCAGCCGACGGGGCGAATGAGGCGGTTATTTTACGCTGACATCGATACCCGGGAAGTACTTATCAGCGAGTTTAGCGATCGTGCCGTCGGCACGTACTTTATCAATTGCGGCATCAAGCTGCTTTTTGGTGGCCTCGTCACCCTTACGCAACCCAAAACCGATCCCGCTGCCGAGGATAGTGTCGTCAGACACCGGCTTGCCGATGAAGCCAAACCCTTTCCCCTGCGGCTTGCTGAGGAAACCTGCCTGCCCGGCCGCGGACATGACCAGCGAGGCGTCGATACGGCCATTCAGCAGATCGCCCCAAGCCATATTCTGATCTTTATAAGACACCACGGTGACACCCTGCTTTTCCCAGTGCTCTTTGGCATAGGTTTCCTGAATGGAGCCCTGCAGCACGCCGATGGTTTTGCCCTTCAGCCCTTCAGGCGTCGCCTCAACTGCCGTACCGGCCTTGCCGACCAGCTGTGACGGAATACGGTAGATTGGCTGGGTAAAATCAATGCTCTTGCGGCGCTGCTCGGTAATGTTCATCGCCGAGTTGATGGCGTCGAATTTCTTCGCCACCAGCCCCGGGATCAGCGCATCAAACGAGGTTTCCACCCAGCTGCACTTCAGCGCTGCCGCTTTGCAGATGGCATTCCCCAGCTCAACGTCAAACCCTTCCAGTTCGCCTGCCGCATTGCGGCTTTCAAACGGCGGATACTCTGCTTCCAGACCGTAACGCAGCTCGGACGCCGCGAAGGAGGAAAAGGTACACAGCAATCCCATGCCGACAACTAGCGCGCGTAATTTCATCTCAAACTCCTTAGCGTGGTTTAACCCGACACAGGGCCTGGGCACCTGCCCGTAACGTCGCCTCATCTTTCGCAAAAGAGAGACGAATCAATTTATTATCCGTACCGTCCGCATAAAACGCCGACAGCGGAATGGTAGCAACACCGTACTCGACGATCAGCCGTTTCACCAGCTCGCTGTCGCGCTCGTCGCTGAACTGGCTGTAGTCCGCCAGCATGAAGAACGATCCGGCGCTCGGCAGCAGCGTAAACGGCGAATCGGCCAGCAGGCTGTGCAGCAGATCGCGCTTGCGCTGGTAAAACGCCGACAGCGCAAGCCAGGTTTGCGGATCGACCATATGCTCAGCAAACGCGTGCTGCATTGGCGTATCGGCAGAAAACATTAAAAATTGATGGACTTTACAAATCTCGTCCATCAGTACCGCCGGGGCAACACAGTAACCCACGCGCCACCCGGTGACGTGATAGGTTTTTCCGAAAGAGGAAATAATCACGCTACGCTCCGCCAGCTGCGGGTGCGTGGCCATCCCGTGGTGCGGTTCACCATCAAAAACGACGTGTTCGTACACTTCGTCAGACAAAATAATGATGTCGGTATTGCGCGTCAGGGCCGCCAGCTGCTGCAGGTCATTGGCGGAGAAAACCTGACCGCTCGGGTTGTGCGGCGTATTGATGATAATCATGCGCGTGCGCGGGGTGATCGCGGCGCGAACCTCATCCCAGTTGACGGCAAAATCCGGCACGGTGAGCTTGATGGCAATCGGCGTTGCCCCCTGCAGACGGACAATCGGCGCGTAGCTGTCAAATGACGGTTCAAAGTAGATCACCTCATCACCCGGGTGCACCAGCCCGCTGATTGCCGAATAGAGCCCTTCGCTGGCGCTGGCGGTCACCAGCACCTCGCTGGCCGGGTCATACCGCGTGCCGTAGAGCGTGGCAATTTTATCGGCAATGCGCTCTTTGAGCGGCTGCAGACCGGTCATCGACGCATACTGGTTATGCCCCGCCTCCATTGCACGGGTGACGCCCGCAATCAGCTTCGGGTCGCAGGAAAAATTCGGTGCGCCCTGAGAAAGGTTAATCGCGTTATGCTGCGCCGAGAGCTGGCCGATAACGGTAAAAATGGTGGTGCCCACATCGGGCAGTTTGGAGCGCGTTTGCACTGGCGTTCGTAAAGTCATCCTCTTTCCCTTCTCATGGACATTGCATAACTATTCAAACAACATCTGTACTGTCGGGACAATCGAATTGTTGTCATAATAGCCATGAGAAAAATGCATAGCTGAGGATTTTCCATGTCGCGCCGTTCGCTCCCGCTTAACGCCATCGACGCATTTTTAGTCACCGCGCGTCACCTGAATCTGACCCATGCCGCCGCAGAACTGTGTCTGACGCAGGGGGCCGTGAGCCGCAAGATTGCCTCCCTTGAGGCGTGGTTTGGCTTTCCGCTTTTTGAACGCCACGCGCGCGGGCTGCGCCTCTCACCGCAGGGCAGCGCTCTGCTTCCGGAGCTGCAGTCCGCTTTCGAGCAGCTGCTGTCCGTGGCCGACCAGGCCCGCAGCCAGCACACCGTGATCCGGCTCAAGGCCCCCACCTGCGCCATGCGCTGGCTGGTGCCGCGCCTGCTGGAGGTGGAGCGCGAGCATCCGGATCTGCAAATTGCGCTGACCACCACCACCGATCACAACGTCAATTTCAAAACCGAATCTTACGACGCGGCCATCGTGTTCGGCACGCACATGAGCGCAGGCGATCTGCTGTTTGAGGAGGCGCTCACCCCGGTGATAAGCCCGGTGCGGGCAGGAGCAGCGCTGGGCTCACTGACGTTCCTGCACCCCACAAGGGATAAGACAGACTGGTCGTTGTGGCTGACGAAACAGGAAGGTCCGGGCTTTGTCATGCACAAAAATCAACACTTCGACACGATGGATCTCGCCATTACGGCCGCCATTCAGGGGCTGGGCGTTGCCATTGCCGACGAAACGCTGGTGGAAGAAGATGTCCGCGCGGGAAGGCTGCTACGGCCCTATGGAACCAGCATAAAAACCGGCGCAAGCTACCGGCTGGTGCTGCGCGAAACGCCAGGCGAAGAAAATGGACTGGCGGCGTTTCGCGCCTGTTTGCTTAATCGAGGCTGACGTGGTGCTTCATCACCCGTTTGAAGAGGCTCATGCGGGCGCGCATAAAACGGTTTTCAAGCCTGAAAGCTGCATGTTTATTCACACCAATGCGTAACAGAACGTCCCGCCCTTTGCGACACGCGGGCCAGTGCGTCGGCCCGGGCAGGCTGTCGCGAAGCCCTGCGTATCGCGCGAAGCTCACCCAGTAATCCGCCACCTGGGCTGCAAACTGCAGATCCCGTTCGTTGACATACTGGCGTGAAGGCTCCACCTGGCCGAGGGTATCGAAGACGTAGGGCACTTCGTTGCCGTGCCAGGCGCCGTTGATATACGTGCCATGTTCCGCCTCGGCGACATAGTCAAACCAGTAACGCCAGCACAATCCACCCACGCGCTGCTGAGCCTGCATCACCACATAGCCCATCGTGGTAAATGCCATGTCGCGGCACACCTGTCTGCCCAACTCTTCATCGCCTTTCACGCCCGGATAGAGCAGCTTAATCAGCCCCAGCCCGAAGCGACGCTCCCGGCGAAGCTTCTGAATTTGTCCCGCGAGATCGATGCCAAACACCGCCATCACGCTGGCTTCATCGCTGTTGGAGCCAATCATCACCGGCACGGGATGCTGACGGGCGGCAAAAAAGACGTCCAGCATGGCTTCCGGCAGAACGCAGTCCCCGACGATGGGCGCCGGGGCGACGTTCAGCGGTGCGGTGAGCGGCCAGAACGCCTCCGGCGGAATGGCGCGCAGCTGCTCAGCAGTCGCCTTCTCCAGGCCAAAATGGGCGGCCAGCGCCTCCCCTTTTTGCAGCGCCTGTTCACGCGGCGTGTCCGGCAAGGTGTATCCGCTTTGCACTATCGCCTTATGGAATAATCCTGCTGCCAGCGGCGAGGCCAGCAGAGAGAGCACGCTGCGCGCGCCGGCGGATTCGCCAAACAGGGTCACATTGTCTGGGTCGCCTCCAAACCCGGCGATGTTCTCCCGCACCCATTCGAGGGCGGCGATTTGATCCAGCAGGGCAAAATTATGCACCACGCGCCCTTCCTCGCCTTCCAGCGCGGGATGGGCGAAAAAGCCGAGATGACCGAGACGGTAGTTGATCGTTACGACAACCACGCCGCGCGTGGCCAGCGCTTTACCGTTATACGGCGGCAGGCCTCCGGCACCAATCGTAAACCCGCCCCCGTGCAGCCAGACCATAACCGGAAGCGCCCCGGTGCGCTCTTTGGGGGACCAGACGTTAAGGTAGAGACAATCTTCGGAAAACTGGCCCGGATCGCCGCCGCCCAGCTCCTGACAATATTCGCTGCTTTGCCAGCTTGAGGGCGAGAAAGCCGTAGCCTCGCGCAGGCCATCCCAGCGTTCAGGCGGTCGAGGAGAGCGCCAGCGCCACTCCCCCACGGGCGGTGCGGCGTAGGGAATACCGTACCAGACGTGGACATTTTCATCGGTTAAACCAGACAGTGCGCCCTGGCGCGTTTCAACCACAGGGGCGGAAGGATTTTGCATAACGACCTTATTTTTTCCATCACACCCCAGCAGAGTAACGATTTCAGAGCAAACCGCAACGCTGTTTGCTGCGGGTTTCAGCCTCCTGATAGAGCGCAAACTCGTCATACACCGGACAGCCCAGCGCGTCTTCAAACGCATCGCGGCTGGCGTTACCGTGGCTGCGGGCCTGGGTTTCGTTCCCGAGATTAGACTGGAAAATCCCCGCAGCGCTGACCGGGAGGAAATCTTCGTAGGTGATCGGCTGGGCAACCACCCATCCGCGCTCAATCAGCGGCTGCGGATCGTCTCCCGGCCGGAACGCGTGGCGATGCGCTTCACCCGCAGGCGTCAGACGGTAGCGGAAATACGCCAGCTCCTGACGGCGCATTAACAGCTCGCTGTCCGGGAAAGCGCCAAAGATCTCCCGCAAATGCAGCTGGTGCGTGAGGTTATCTTTGCCGGTACCGGCCTGGGCGAGAAGGCTATCGTACAGTTCCCGGCCTTTCGGCGTCAGCGCCACGCCGCGCTGCTCAATCTCACCGAAGCGCGCGGTGTGGGTGCCCTTATGTTCCCCGGCAAACAGCACCGGCTCTTCCAGTGCCTTAAAGCTGGTTTGACGCAGTAAGACGGGTACCTCGCGACGCGGCGGGCCTTCAATCAGAATTTTTGGCTCGATACCGTACTTCGGCATCAGCTCCTGCACCCGGTCAATATCCAGCGTGCGCGGCGTGAGGTGATTAATATGGCAGCCCGGGAAGCAGACCACGTCGGCAATCAGGCGATGCTCGTTGCTCAGGGCCAGATAGGTCTCCTGATCGACCGTCGCATGGCGGTGCCAGCGGAAGGTTTCCAACGCTTCCTGTACAAACTCGTGGGCCTGTGCGTCAGTAAAGTGCCCTTCCGACTCGTGGAGGTCGATCAGTTCCAGACAGCGGGGGGTAAAGATGTTCCGGTGAGAGAGGATCTCTGCGGCACGTTCGCGCAGCGCGACGTTTTCAATCAGCTCAAGGCGCAGCAGCGAGGTAAAGATACGAAACGGATTTCGACACAGCGCCGCATCATCGATCGGGCGAAACGCCGTTGAGTGGACCGGTACCCCCGCCTGAGAGAGATCGTAATAGCTGACCGGGTACATCCCCATAATGGCAAACATACGACGCAGGGTTGAAAGTTCCTGTGCCGTGCCGACGCGGATCGCCCCGTGACGCTCAACGTTCAGGCGCGCAAGCTCATCGGCGTTAGCGAGTTGTTCATGTAATAGTGGATTATTTTCCAGAACCGCCAGGTTTACGTCCGCAACCAGTTCGAGCAAGGTGCCGTACTGCGGAACTTCCTGCTGGTACATCGCCGACATAGCCTGCGAAAAGTGTTCCCGAATGTCATCAGCCGTGATGGTGTTCGCCATGATGTCATGCCTCCAGTGAATATTACCTGGAGTGTAGAGAAACCCGTTCCTTCCGGGGGGAAGAATTTCTGATTTGTGATCTTAAGACGACAGTGGTCAAACCGTGTGCTACTGGCCCCCGAACGGAACCGCCCTTTAGACCTGAACGCTTTTATCCAGGATTTTCCTTATAATTATTTAGGGTTCCGCTTTCTAGCTATAAAGGAGTATTTTTTCTTTTTCTCCTGACTGCAAATTAATCAATTTGAGCACGCCATTATTTTTATCCTCACCTTTCAAATTTTTAGCTCGAAGTTAGGATTAATCCGAATGGTTGTTTACAAGTCCTTCCTGCCTATCCATATTTCCATTTTAAGCGAAGCGCAAATTTACAAATACTTAAAAATAACGCAACCGCAAATAGCAAAACGCATTTGACGGATGACGCACAGCGACTAGAGTTATTACTCGAACGACGAGTGATACGGAAATATTTTCGTATCGTACTGACATAACCAATATATGACTATGAGGTTTAATATGGCAGAGCATCGTGGTGGTTCCGGTAATTTCGCTGAAGACCGTGAAAAAGCATCAGAAGCTGGACGTAAAGGTGGCCAGCACAGCGGTGGTAATTTTAAAAACGATCCGCAACGCGCATCTGAAGCGGGTAAGAAAGGGGGACAGAACAGTCACGGCGGAGGCCGTAAGTCTGATAACTCCTGATCTTATTTAGTACTCTTTTAATAAAACCAGAGAGCATGCTGCGGGCTGAAAAGCTCGCAGTACCCTTTCTTTATTTTACCGGAGCGTAATTATTATGAATATGAAAAGTGTTGAGGATGTATTTATTCATCTTCTGTCGGATACCTACAGCGCAGAAAAGCAGCTTACCCGCGCGCTGAGCAAGCTCGCCCGCGCCGCATCCAGCGAGAAGCTGAGCGCCGCCTTTACCGCACACCTGGAAGAGACGCAGGGCCAGATCGAACGTATTGACCAGATCGTCGAGCAGGAAGACGGTATTAAGATCAAACGCATGAAGTGCGTGGCGATGGAAGGCTTAATTGAAGAAGCCAACGAAGTTATCGAGAGCACGGAAAAAAATGAGGTGCGTGATGCCGCATTAATTGCCGCGGCACAAAAAGTTGAGCATTACGAAATAGCCAGCTACGGTACCCTTGCCACATTAGCAGAACAACTGGGCTATAAAAAAGCCGTTAAACTTCTTGCCGAAACCCTGGAAGAAGAAAAAGAGACCGACCTTAAACTCACCGACCTGGCCGTTGGAAATATTAACCAAAAAGCGCAGAAATGACGCAATAATACAGGTTAAATAAAATGAGCATCAGTCCCAGGACAATTAAACGGTGCCATTTAACGGCAGCCATAATATGGTTCATTCTCGCCATCCCTTCCGTAATATGGTGGAAGAACAGCGTGCTGTGGGTCATTATCATCAGTATTTACGCCAATATTGTCGGCCATTTATCTGGCTACAGTGCCGCGCGTGCCGATCAGGCTGCTGAAAGTGAGACCAAATAAGCGAACCCTAATGAGGATACAATGATGAATCACGTAGAACACTACCATGACTGGCTACGCGATGCCCATGCGATGGAAAAGCAAGCCGAATCTATGCTGGAATCCATGGCCAGCCGTATCGATAATTATCCTGATGTTCGCGCCAGAATTGAACAGCATATTAATGAGACAAAACGGCAAATCACATTGCTGGAGGAAATCCTCGACCGTAATGATATTTCTCGTTCGGTCTTAAAAGATTCGATGAGCAAAATGGCGGCGCTGGGGCAATCCATCGGCGGCATGTTCCCTTCAGACGAAATCGTGAAGGGCTCGATCAGCGGATATGTTTTCGAACAGTTTGAAATCGCCTGCTATACCTCCCTGCTGGCAGCGGCCAAAAAAGCCGGGGACACCGCTTCGATACCCGCTATTGAGACGATCCTCGCAGAAGAGCGCGAAATGGCCGACTGGCTGATTCGCCATATCCCGCAAACGACGGAACAGTTCCTGCTGCGCTCAGACGCATCGGGTGTCGAAGCGAAAAAATAATCCACAGGAGAGTGCCTATGTTTCGACACGTCAAACAGCTGCAATACACGGTTCGCGTCGCCGAACCCAACCCCGGCCTTGCCAACCTTTTACTGGAACAGTTTGGCGGACCGCAGGGTGAACTGGCCGCCGCCTGCCGCTACTTTACGCAAGGGTTGAGCGATGACGATCCGGGCCGCAAGGATATGCTGATGGATATCGCGACCGAGGAGTTAAGCCACCTCGAAATCATCGGTACCCTGGTCGGCATGCTGAATAAAGGTGCCAAAGGCGCGCTGGCGGAAGGGGTCGAAAATGAGGCCGAGCTGTATCGCTCCATGACCGAAAACGGGAATGACAGCCACATCACCTCCCTGCTCTACGGCGGCGGTACCCCGCTCACTAACTCTGCGGGCGTACCCTGGACCGCGGCCTACGTCGATACCATCGGGGAGCCGACGGCGGACCTGCGCTCAAACGTGGCGGCCGAGGCCAGAGCGAAAATCATCTATGAACGGCTGATCAACGTGACCGACGATCCCGGCGTAAAGGACGCGCTGGCGTTTCTGATGACGCGTGAGGCGGCGCATCAGCTCTCCTTTGAGAAGGCTCTGCAGTCCATCCGTAATAATTTCCCACCGGGGAAACTGCCGCCAATCGAGGAATTCACCAACAAGTACTACAATATGTCTGAAGGTGGAGAGGTTCGCGGAAGCTGGAACAGCGATAAACACTTCGATTACGTTGAGTCCCCCCAGCCTGCGGTGGATGGCGGCGATGGCAGTGCCAGCGTCACGCTCACAACCGAGCAGGCAACCCTGGTCAAGGCGATGTCTGCCCGCACGAAATCCGATCCACATTCCGACCCGCTGACCGGTGCCGAGCTGGGTGCCGGTAAGACTAAACCGTAATCGGTTTGCCGGGCAGCCCTGAACTGCCCGGCAATTCGCGTGCCCCATCGTCTCAGAGGTACGGACCATGTTCGAACTCGATGCATTTCATCTGGCCAGAATTCAGTTCGCTTTTACCGTCTCGTTCCACATCCTGTTTCCCGCGATCACCATCGGTCTCGCCAGCTATCTGGTGGTGCTGGAGGGCATGTGGCTGCGCACCAAAAACGACGTCTGGCGTTCGCTATACCATTTCTGGCTTAAGATATTTGCCGTTAACTTCGGCATGGGCGTCGTTTCCGGGCTGGTGATGGCGTACCAGTTTGGCACCAACTGGAGCGGGTTCTCCCAGTTCGCGGGCAGTATTACCGGCCCACTCCTGACCTATGAGGTCTTAACCGCCTTCTTCCTGGAGGCCGGTTTCCTTGGCGTCATGATGTTCGGCTGGAATAAGGTCGGTCCCGGCCTGCACTTCTTTTCAACCTGCATGGTAGCGCTCGGCACGCTGATGTCGACCTTCTGGATCCTCGCCTCCAACAGCTGGATGCACACGCCGCAGGGTTTCACTATCGAAAACGGGCAGGTGATCCCGCAGGACTGGCTGGCCATCATCTTTAACCCCTCCTTCCCTTACCGCCTTATCCATATGGCTATCGCCGCGTTTCTCAGCAGCGCGCTGTTTGTCGGGGCATCGGGGGCATGGCATTTGCTGCGCGGTAACGATACGCCTGCCGTCCGCACCATGTTTTCCATGGCGATGTGGATGGCGCTGCTGGTCGCGCCCATTCAGGCGGTGGTGGGCGATATGCACGGCCTGAACACGCTTGAGCATCAGCCGGCAAAAATTGCCGCCATTGAGGGACACTGGGAAAATCCGCCCGGTGAGGCCACCCCGCTGCTGCTGTTTGGCCTGCCGGATATGGAGGAGGAGCGTACCAAATACGGACTGGAGATCCCCGCGCTCGGCAGCCTTATCCTGACGCACAGCCTGGACAAGCAGGTCCCCGCGCTGAAAGACTTTCCGAAAGAGGATCGCCCAAACTCGACCATCGTTTTCTGGTCGTTCCGCGTGATGGTCGGGATGGGGCTGCTGATGATAACTCTCGGCCTGTTTAGCGTCTGGCTACGCTATCGTCATCGGCTTTACCATTCGCGCCCGTTCCACTGGTTTGCCCTCTGCATGGGGCCTGCCGGGCTGCTGGCGCTGCTCGCCGGCTGGGTGACCACCGAAGTGGGCCGACAGCCGTGGGTGGTCTATGGTTATCTGCGCACCATCGACGCGGTATCGCTGCACAGCACCCTACAGATGAGCATCAGCCTGCTGGCGTTCTTCGTTGTCTATTCTTCCGTGTTTGGCGTGGGCTATGTTTACCTCATCAGGCTGATTAAGAAAGGACCTCAGCCCGTCGATACGCTGACGTCAAACACCTCGGGCACGCCTGCCCGTCCGCTGTCTGCCGCTGAGTCTGTTCCGGAAGAGGAGAGAATCTGATGGGCGTCGATATCTCTGTTATCTGGTTTGCCATCATCGTCTTTGCCACGCTGATGTACATCATCATGGATGGCTTTGATTTGGGCATCGGTCTGCTGTTTAACTTTGTGGGCGATGCGAAAGAGCGCGATGTGATGGTCAACAGCGTGGCGCCCGTTTGGGACGGCAACGAGACCTGGCTGGTACTCGGCGGCGCGGGGCTGTTCGGCGCGTTTCCGCTGGCTTATGCGGTCATTATTGATGCGCTGACGATCCCCCTCACCGCGATGCTGATCGGTCTCATCTTTCGCGGCGTCGCCTTCGAGTTCCGCTTCAAAGCCACGCCGTCGCACCGCAAATTCTGGGACTACTCCTTTGCCGGCGGCTCCCTGCTTGCCACCTTCAGCCAGGGCGTGGTGGTGGGGGCCGTGATCAACGGCTTTGACGTGGAGGGCCGACGTTTTGTCGGCTCTGCGCTGGACTGGCTCACCCCCTTCAACCTCTTCTGCGGCATCGGACTGGTCGTCGCCTACACGCTGCTGGGCACCACCTGGCTCATTATGAAAAGCGAAGGCGCGCTGCAGGTCCGCATGCGCGAGCTAACCCGCCACGTGCTGCTGGCCCTGATGGTGATTATCGCGGTAGTCAGCATCTGGACGCCGCTCGGCTGGCAGTACGTGGCCGACCGCTGGTTTACCTTGCCCAACTTCTTCTGGTTCCTGCCTGTTCCTCTGCTGGTCGGGCTTTTCAGCGTGCTGATCTGGCGCCTGACCCGCAATCCGGACAGCCACTCTCGCCCTTTCCTGCTGACGCTGGGGCTTATTTTCCTCGGGTTTAGCGGGCTGGGCATCAGCCTCTGGCCGAACATTATTCCGCCGAGCATCACCCTGTGGGAAGCCGCAGCCCCGCCTGCCAGCCAGCTGTTTATGCTGGTAGGAACATTACTGATTATTCCGGTGATCCTGGTGTACACCGCCTGGAGCTACTACGTCTTTCGGGGAAAAGTTTCGGATACTGAAGGCTATCACTGAGGAACGCTATGACGGACTGGCATACACGAGCCATTATTTATCAGATTGATACCGCGCTATTTTATGATTTGAACGGCGATGGCTGCGGGGACATCGCCGGGATCGCGGCCAAGCTGCGCTACATTCGCCGGATGGGGGCGACGGTCATCTGGATCACCCCGTTTTACCTGACCCCTTTTCTCGATGAAGGCTATGACGTCAGCGACCATCTTCAGGTGGACCCCCGCTTCGGAAAGCTGGCCGATATCATCGCCTTTATCGAACAGGCCCGCGAGCTGGGCATGCAGGTGATTATCGAGCTGCTGATCCAGCACACGTCGGACGCACATCCCTGGTTCCAGCAGGCGCGCCGCAACCCGGCGTCACCCTATCGTGATTATTACCTCTGGTCGGATAACGACGAGGACAATACGCCCCCCATGTTCCCCGGCGTGGAGAAGAGCATCTGGAGCTGGGACGACGAGGCGGGACAATACTACCGGCACATGTTTTATCGCCACGAGCCGGATCTGAACCTCACCTCGCCCGCGGTACTGAAAGAGATTGAGAATATCATCCTCTTCTGGCTCAAGCTGGGCGTGTCGGGATTTCGCCTCGATGCCGCCTCCCACCTGACCACGCAGGCGGGAAACGGTGATGAAAAAAAGGGCCTGTGGATCCTCGAGCATATGCGCCGTCTTATCGAACAGCGGAATCCGGACGCGATCCTGCTGGGTGAGGTGGACGTCGAGGTAGAGGCCTATCAGGACTACTTTGGCAATAATGACCGCCTGAATCTGGTGCTGAATTTCTGGCTCAACAAGTATTTCTACGTCAGCCTGGCCCGCAAAAGCGCCCGCCCGCTGCGCAATGCTGTGAAGAAGATGATCGTACCGCCTGATGCCTGCTGTTTTGCCAACTGGCTGCGCAATCACGACGAGCTGGATCTTGAAGGTATCAGCCAGAAAGACAAACAGTTTGTCCTCGATACCTTCGCCCCTGATGAGGAGATGAACGTCTATCAGCGCGGGATCCGCCGCCGCCTGGCGCCGATGCTTAATGGCGATCGGAAGCGGCTGGCGTTCTGTCACGCGGTGCTGTTTTCCCTGCCGGGTGTCCCGGTGATGCGCTACGGCGACGAGATAGGTATGGGTGACGACCTGGAGCTGGAGGAGCGCTACGCCGTTCGCACCCCGATGCAGTGGGCGGGGTCACAAGGGGGCGGTTTCTCCGCGGCCGACCCTGAAAAATTTATCGCCCCGATTATCGACCATGGCCCTTACCGCTATCAGAAAGTCAACGTCGCCGATTCACTGCTTCACCACAACTCGCTCCTGCACCGGATAATCGATATTGCCAATACCCGCTCGGAGTTCCCCGAAATTGCCGTTGCGCCTTTTCGACTTATCACAATCGATGATGACGCGGTGCTGGGGATCTATTACGAGACCGACGAGCGCAGCATCCTGACCTTCGTCAACTTTAGCGACCAGCCGGTGCAGTTCACCGCAAAAGGGATCCGCAACGCCACCTGGACCGCCTGTCTCGAGGACAAGCGCTACGATGACGCGCTGATTTGCGGCAAAACCGTTGAGCTCAGCCTTGGCGGCTACGGCTATCGCTGGTTCTGGACGCACCGTAGCGCGCTACGCTGATTACGGTTTCCGGCGGGTTATCAGACGCGTCAGCACTATCCCTGCCACCGCGAGGGCGCCCAGCACCACTTTACCCGGCATGCCGGAGGTAACGGACGACGCGCGGGTTTTCGCCTCGTCAGTAAAGCGGCCATGGATTTTATGCAGATCGTTAACCGGCTGGTCGAGGTAGTCCCAGCGCTCCGGCGCGTTCAGATCGTCGGTCATCTGGCCTTCCCAGGCTTTCCTGACCATCAGCCGGTCCAGAAAACCCGGGAAGAGAAACTGCCCGACAATCGACTGGATGGTGCTGCTGCCTACCCACAGCTCGCGAACCGGTTTTTGCGCCACCCTGAAGATAGCGCTGGCGGCCACCTCAGGCTCAAAGACCGGCGGCACCGGCCGCATCGCCCAGGCGAACTTATTCCTCGCCCATTCGAACTGCGGGGTATTGAGCCCCGGCATCTGCACCATCGAAAGCTGAACCCGGCTGTTCTCATGCATCAGTTCCGTACGCACCGCATCGGTAAACCCGCGGATCGCCGCTTTGGCACCACAATAGGCTGACTGCAATGGAATGGAACGGTAGGCCAGCGCGGACCCCACCTGGATAATCACGCCCCTGTCGCGCGGAATCATCAGTTCGAGAGCGGCGCGGGTGCCGTTCACGTAGCCGAGGTACGTCACCTCAGTCACGCGACGAAACTCGTCCGGCGTAAGGGTGCGAAACGGTGCCAGCACGGCCCCCATGGCGTTGTTCACCCAGACATCAATTGCGCCGAGGCGATACTCAATTTCGTTAGCCGCATCCACCATCGCCTGACTGTCGGCGACGTCAGCCTGCACGGCGTGCGCATTCACGCCGAAGCGGCGCAACTCTTCCTGGGTGGAGTGCAGGCTTGCCTCATCGCGGGCGATGAGCCCGACATCGTAACCTGCCTTTGCAAAGTGCAGCGCCGTGGCTTTTCCTACACCCGCCGTCCCACCGGTAATCACTATGACCGCCATAGAACCTCCACGTGAAATCAACCGTTATGCCCGTCCGACAATGCTGCCAGCAGCTCGGCCAGCGAGAAATGCACCGCTTTTTCCACCACGTCCTGACAGTCACCGGAGAAAAGCACGGTGCGAGTCTTCGTCTCGCCGCGGATGTTCCACGCAAAACAGACCGTCCCCGCCGCCGTGCCGTCGTCGCCCCCTTCCGGGCCTGCGTAGCCGCTGATGGCGATGCTGATATCCGCCTGGGCGATGTCGCGAATACTGGCAGCCATCTCGGTCACCGTCTGTTCACTGACGGCGGTATAGCGCGCGAGCGTTTCAGGGCGCACGCCGAGGATCCGCGTCTTGGCTTCATCGCTGAACACGACCAGGCCGACGTCATAAAATTCGGCGGTGTTTTCCTCTGCGCAAAGCGCCACCGAGAGCTTGCCGCCCGTGCAGGATTCCGCTGTGGTTAAGCGAAGTCCGAGATCGGTTAATTTGCTTGCCAGCTTTTTTGTTAGTTCACCCACGGTATAATTGTTGTCGTGAAAAAGATTGCTCATCTTTCCGCCTCTTATTTCTCGAAAGGAATGATCGAAATATGTCCATTGCGTTCAAGTATGGCATATTTAATATCACTTATTTCTGTAATGCCATTATTTTGCCGGGCTGACACCAGAATATCATCGCAGGAGACATCCACTTTTTTCAGTTTGTCGGCTAACGGCACGCCTTTCTCAACCAGAATCACGGGAGTGCCATCCAGAATATTCTCAACCGGGGAAAAATATTTCTTCATCAGTCCGAATATAATATCTACCACCACCAGCGTGGTAATGGTAATCATCGCGCCGGTGACGGAGAAATCTTGTCCGAGAAGCGCCTGCTGAGTAGCTTCACTAATTATCAGGAGCAGAATGAGATCAAAGCTGGTCATCTGCAACAGCGCGCGACGTCCGGCCACTTTAAATACCACCATGAGGAACAGATAAATCGCCAGCGCGCGAAAGACCATATCCATATCAGCCTCCTACGGGTAAATGAATTGCCAGATGTTAATCTCCGGCTCGCTGTTGACGCGGATGACTGTGTTCCATTTACCGGCTCTGGAAAGTGTCGTGAAGAGTAACACAGTGAAGCTGTCTGACTTTTTCAGATTGTTATAGACAAAATAGAGGGTCTTCCCTCGGCTGAACATGCTGTCAGGCTGCGGCCAGACGCTGCCAGGCTCGTAAACCTCGCTGCTCTCGCTGGTCATGCTGAGGACATACTTTCCCTCTGTCTGCACCGGGAACGCCAGCTCCATTCGCGTCTCTGTCTCCCGCCGTCCAAAGCGTTCATAGTTTATGGTCAGTGATTTAGCGGAATTCATTTTGACCGTGTCGCTGACCATTCCGCTGGAAAACAGACCGGCAATCGCCGCGACGATAATAGCCAACAGAACAATAAAACCGACCTGACGAAACGCGTATTCAAACGTCAGCAAACGATAACGTTCATCTATCCCGGGTAACTTTTCATTTTCACGCTTCATGGTCATCGTCACCGTTTCGCTTATTATCCGATAAGTTTGATTTTTCACGCGAATGTTTTTAGGACTTATCACATTTGCCACATAAAGGAATAGCAACAATACTTAATAAGTCAAGACACCCAAAATGAAGGATATCGGATGAAATTATCACTTATTTCCGCTTTATTGATATTTCTGGTTCCAACCGCATGGGCTGATAATAACGGCGGGTTACAAAAAGGTGAAGCCCCGCCGCCACCGCACGCGCTTGATAGCGGATATCGCGGAACCGACGATGCGCGTATTATGACCATCGATCAGGCAAAACAAATGCACGACGGTGCGACAATTTCATTACGCGGTAATCTTATTGATGGTAGCGGCGATAAGTTTGTATTTCAGGATAAAACCGGAAAAATCGACGTTATTATTCCCCAGGCAGTTTTCGACGGCAGAACGGTAAAACCCGACCAGATGATCAGTATCAACGGTTCGCTTGATAAAAAATCATCTCCTGCCGTCGTCCGTGTTGATCGTTTGCAGAAATAATTCAGCGAAGCGTTAACGCTGCAGTTATCCATCAAATCTCACCCCTTGGCTTAAGGAGTCAGCTATGAGTGATACAAAACAACGTACGAACGCTTACCCGCAGCCCCCGTTCCCGGAACAGCCGCAAACGCCGCCGGGACTGGCATCCGAAATGCAGCCTGTACCCGACCACGGGGAAACCCGCTATAAAGGACATGGCCGCCTTGCCGGCAAAAAAGCGCTGATTACCGGCGGAGACTCCGGTATTGGTCGCGCGGTGGCTATCGCCTATGCCCGTGAAGGCGCTGACGTTGCCATCAACTATCTGCCTGAAGAAGAAAAAGATGCCTCTGAGGTCATCGACCTGATCGAAGCGGAAGGTCGAAAGGCCGTCGCGCTGCCGGGGGATGTCCGGGACGAAACCTTCTGTCAGAATCTAGTCGAAGAAGCCGTGTCGCAACTGGGCGGGCTGGACATTCTGGTCAATAACGCGGGGCGTCAGCAGTTCCGTGAATCGCTTGAAGACCTGACCACCGAGGATTTTGACGCGACGTTTAAAACCAACGTCTATGCCCCTTTCTGGATCACCAAAGCGGCCCTGCGCCACCTGAAAGCCTCCTCCGTTATCATTAATACCTCCTCCGTTCAGGCGGTGAAGCCCAGCCCCGTTTTGCTGGACTACGCCCAGACGAAAGCCTGTCTGGCGGTATTTACCAAATCCTTAGCCAAACAGCTGGGTCCAAAAGGCATTCGCGTCAACGCGGTTGCCCCTGGGCCTTACTGGACGGTACTGCAGTCCAGCGGCGGGCAGCCGATGGAAAAAGTGAAGGAGTTTGGCGGAGATACACCGCTGGGGCGTCCGGGTCAGCCCGTCGAGATTGCCCCGCTGTACGTCACGCTGGCCTCGGATGAATGTTCATTTACGTCCGGCCAGGTGTGGTGTTCTGACGGCGGTGACGGCGTGATCTAACCGCTTAACCCTTTCCCCTCAGTAATGAGCAATAAATGAACAAGGACGTTCGCTCTTATTCCCCTGCCGAAAAACATGTTGTAACTCAAACAGATCAAATGTTAAAAATATTTTGCTATCAGGTTATCAAAATTAAACAACTTAACTTGTCACCCGCATCGCTCTGTTTTTAACATCGCCTATGGAAAAAAATGGTCTGTTCAGTCAGCGCATACGCTTGCGCCATTTGCATACATTTGTGGCCGTCGCTCAACAGGGAACGCTGGGGCGTGCGGCTGAAACTCTTAACCTGAGCCAGCCTGCGCTCTCGAAAACCCTCAACGAGCTGGAACAGCTGACCGGTGCCCGTCTTTTTGACCGCGGGCGGCTGGGCGCACAGCTTACTATCGTGGGCGAACAGTTCCTTACGCACGCCGTAAAAGTGCTGGATGCGCTCAATACCGCGGGCCAGTCCCTGCATCGAAAAGAAGCGCAATCCAGTGAGGTGGTACGCGTGGGCGCCTTGCCTACCGCAGCGCTGGGTATTCTTCCGCCGGTTATCGGCCAGTTCCACAAGCAGCAGCGGCATACCACAATTCAGGTTGCCACCATGAATAACACCATGCTGCTCGCGGGGCTGAAATCAGGCGAGCTGGATATCGGTATCGGTCGCATGTCCGACCCTGAATTGATGGGCGGTCTCAATTACGAACTGTTATTCCTGGAGTCCCTGAAGCTGGTGGTTCGTCCCAATCATCCCCTGCTGCAGGACACGGTGACGCTAAGCCGGGTCATGGAGTGGCCGGTAGTGGTGTGCCCGAAAGGGACCGTCCCCCGCCAGACCGCAGAATCCTTGCTGCAGATGCAGGGATGTACGCTGCCTTCAGGGTGTATCGAAACGCTGTCGGCCTCGCTTTCACGCCAGCTCACCCTGGATTATGACTACGTCTGGTTCGTTCCCTCCGGCGCGGTAAAAGATGATCTACGCCAGGGAACGCTGATCGCCCTGCCGATTACCTCCCCAGGTGCCGGCGAACCCATCGGCATTTTGACCCGGGTGGATACCCCCCTTTCCACGGGCGCACAGACGCTGCTGAGCGCTATCCGTAAATCAATGCCGGTATAACACCTTTTTCACCCCTCACCCTAACCCTCTCCCCTTAGGGAGAGGGGACTAGCCCGTGCGTTAATCAATTAATGCGGAATAATTCATTAACAATTGCGTAAAACAATTTAACAGTTTTATCATAACGGTGAATTCACCAAATGGTTCGCAAATCATTTTATAAAACCGAATTCACTCGTATTAATCATTATTCCTCCCGCAATTATTACCCAACTGGTACATACCCGACGCTGCGGGGGATCGAAAGGAGAAAGACATGGCATTTGGCAGCGCGCCGCGCGGGATACCTCGTATTCTGCAGTGGCTTCTTGCCGGACTGATGATGCTCATCGGTCTGGCGGTCGGCGGGTTGGGCTTTAAGCTCGCCACCGTAGGCGGAAGTGGATACTTCCTGATCATGGGCGTGGTGATGGTGATTGCCGCGATCCTGATTTTCCTCAACCGCACCAGCGGGATCCTGCTATACGGCATCGCGTTTATTGCCTCGCTGTTCTGGGCGGTAAGCGATGCAGGCTGGGATTTCTGGCCGCTCTTCTCCCGCCTGTTTACCTTTGCCGTGCTGGCGTTCCTCTGCGCCATCGTCTGGCCCTTCCTGCGCGCAGCAAACCACACTGCCCCGAACAAGGCGCCCGCCTTTGGCGTCGCGGCCCTGCTCGCGGTCGCCATGCTGGTCAGCCTGGGCTGGATGTTTAAGCCGCAAACCCTCGTGGCAGCGAACGAGCCCGTGCCGGTGAAACCCGTTGCACCCGGCGAGCAGCAAAAGAACTGGGAACACTGGGGCAACACCACCCACGGCGACCGTTTCGCCGCGCTGGACCAGATTAACAAGCAAAACGTCAGCTCGCTGAAAGTCGCGTGGGTTGCGCACACCGGCGATATTCCGCAGAGCAACGGCTCGGGCGCGGAAGATCAAAACACGCCTCTGCAGATTGGCGACACGCTGTATGTCTGTACGCCATACAGTAAAGTGCTGGCGCTGGACGTGGATTCCGGTAAAGAAAAATGGCGTTATGATTCGAAAGCGACCGCGCCGAACTGGCAGCGCTGCCGCGGTCTGGGCTACTTTGAAGATCACGCAAACGTGACGGCGTCACAGACCGGAACATCGCCAGCGGCATGCCCTCGCCGCCTGTTCCTGCCCACCACCGATGCCCGTCTGATTGCCATCAACGCGGATAATGGCAAGGTCTGCGACGACTTTGGCGACCATGGCATCGTGGATCTGAGCGTCGGCATGGGCGAGATTAAGCCCGGATATTATCAGCAAACCTCCACGCCGCTGGTTGCCGGGAACGTTGTCGTCGTTGGCGGTCGCGTCGCGGATAACTACTCTACCGGCGAACCGCCGGGCGTGGTGCGCGCCTACGACGTTCACACCGGTAAACTGGCCTGGGCGTGGGATCCGGGTAATCCGAACCTGACCGGCCTGCCGCCGGAAGGCCAGACCTACACCCGCGGTACGCCGAACGTCTGGTCTGCGATGTCTTACGACGCCAAACTGAACCTGATCTACCTGCCAACCGGCAACGCCACGCCAGACTTCTGGGCGGGCGAGCGTACCGCGCTGGACGATAAGTACAGCTCCTCCATCGTCGCCGTCGACGCGGCCACCGGCCAGGTCCGCTGGCATTTCCAGACCACCCACCACGATCTCTGGGACTTCGACCTGCCTTCCCAGCCGCTGCTGTACGATCTGCCAGACGGTAAAGGCGGCACCACGCCTGTGCTGGTGCAGACCAGCAAGCAGGGCATGATCTTCATGCTTAACCGCGAAACCGGCAAGCCGGTGGCGAAGGTAGAGGAACGCCCCGTTCCGGCGGGTAACGTTGAGGGTGAACGCTACTCCCCAACCCAGCCGTATTCCGTTGGCATGCCGATGATTGGCAACCAGACGCTGACCGAATCCGACATGTGGGGCGCGACGCCTGTTGACCTGCTGCTGTGCCGCATTCAGTTTAAAGAGATGCGTCATCAGGGCGTCTTCACCCCGCCGGGTCTCGACCGTTCCCTGCAGTTCCCTGGCTCTCTCGGCGGGATGAACTGGGGCAGCGTTTCCGTTGATCCGAACAACAGCCTGATGTTCGTCAACGATATGCGCCTGGGCCTGGCAAACTATATGGTACCGCGCGCGAACGTCGCGAAAAACGCCAGCGGCATCGAGATGGGGATTGTCCCAATGGACGGCACGCCGTTCGGCGCGATGCGTGAACGCTTCCTGTCACCGCTGGGCATTCCATGCCAGAAGCCGCCGTTTGGCACCATGTCAGCCGTTGACCTGAAAACCGGCAAGCTGGTGTGGCAGGTCCCTGTCGGCACGGTGGAAGATACCGGCCCGCTGGGCATTCGCATGCGCATGCCGATCCCAATCGGTATGCCGACCCTGGGCGCGTCGCTCTCTACCCAGTCCGGTCTGCTGTTCTTTGCCGGTACCCAGGATTTCTACCTGCGCGCGTTTGATACCGCCACCGGGAAAGAGATCTGGAAAGACCGTCTGCCTGTCGGCAGCCAGTCCGGCCCGATGACCTACGTGTCGCCGAAAACCGGTAAGCAGTACATCATCATTAACGCCGGTGGCGCCCGCCAGTCGCCGGATCGCGGTGATTACGTTATCGCGTACGCGTTACCCGATAAGAAATAAGATGTGAAAAAGGGACCGAAAGGTCCCTTTTTTGTAGGTCAGATTTTGTAGGTCGGGTAAGGCGAAGCCGCCACCCGACACAACACGCCACTCAGAACGTCTCCCAGTTATCCCCGGAAACCGTCGCCGCCGGGCGCAGCGGTGCGTTCTTCGCCACTGGTGCAGCCGTCACCGCGCGGCCCGACTTTGCACCGTTCAACCTAAACGCACCGACCGCCTCGGTCAGACGCGCGCCCTGTTCTTCCAGAGACGCCGCCGCCGCGGAGGCTTCTTCCACCAGCGAGGCGTTCTGCTGGGTCACTTTATCCATCTCGGAAATCGCCTGGCTCACCTGCACAATACCGCGACTCTGTTCATCGGACGCCGCGGCGATCTCCAGCATGATGTCGGTAACGCGTTTCACCGCGTCGACGATTTCATTCATGGTGTTACCGGCGGCAACAACCTCGCCGGAGCCCTGGTCGATCAGCGATACCGATTCGTTGATCAGGCTTTCGATCTCTTTTGCGGCGTTCGCACTGCGGCTTGCCAGGGTGCGCACTTCACTTGCCACCACGGCAAATCCGCGTCCCTGTTCACCCGCACGTGCCGCTTCTACCGCCGCGTTAAGCGCCAGGATATTGGTCTGGAAGGCAATGCTGTTAATCACGGCGGTAATCTCAGAGATCTTCTTCGAGCTGCTGGAGATATTGCCCATGGTTTTCACCACGCCGGAGACCATCTGGCCACCGCGGCTGGCTTTACCGGAGGCATCTTCCGCCAGCTTGCTGGCATGATGGGCGTTATCGGCGTTCTGTTTCACCGTCGCGGTCAGCTGTTCCATGCTCGCGGCGGTCTGCTCAATGGCCGCAGCCTGCTGCTCAGTGCGCGAAGAGAGATCGGTGTTACCGGCTGAAATCTCGCTGGTGCCGCGGTAGATCTCCTCCGCCCCCTGACGTACGGTGCCCACGGTGTTTTCAAGCGAGTGCTGCATGGTTTGCAGATCGCGCGTCAGGCGTCCAATTTCGCTGCGCCCCGCCACGTCGTCCGGCATCGTCAGGTCGCCCTTAGCGATATTCTCGATACGTTTCGCTGCGCGCTGCAGCGGATTGATTACCGTGCGGCGCAGCACGACAAAGGTCATCGCCGTCAGCACCAGCGCCAGCGCAAACGCGCCTACCATAAACATCAGGCCCAGCTGTGTGCGGCTGTGCGCCTGCGCCGTCAGCGCATTGGCACGGTCGGTACGGATCTTAATCGCCTTCAGCAGTACGGCGTTATAAGCGTCATCCAGCGGACGCGCCGTTTCGTTTTCGTGATTGATGATCGCTTCGAACATGCCATTTTTGGCGAATTTGACCATCGGCTGCATGCCAGCGATATAGGCGTCGTAACGCGCCTTGAGATCCGCGTCCAGCGCTGCGCCCTCAGCGGTGCGCACGGCACGATTCATATAGGCGGTAAAGCTCTCCTGGGACTGCTTAATGCGCGTTTCCGCCTCGCTGATGTTCTGCTTCATGGCGTCCATCTCCGCGATACGGCTTGCCGCACCGGCGTGGATCAGATTGATACGCGCGGTTCGCAGATGGTTTGAGCTGTTCGACAGCCCCATACGCACCTGAATTTCAGCTGTGACATCCTGCTGATCGTTATCGGCCTGCAGCAGGAAATAACCCGCAAGACCCGAGCTCAAGGCAAACAGAAGAATAATGCCACCGAGAATGGAGGAAAACAGTGGAACCAGCCTGATGTGATGCAAGAAGCCCAGCTTGCGCTGCGCCAGCATCGAAGTAGTGTTGTCCATGACCGTCGACTCTCTTGTAGGTAAGATGCGTAAAAACACGCCTGTTAAATAGTCATCGGCACGGCAGAGATTTAGATTACGGCTAAAAACGCCGCACTGGTCACACTTTAGAGAAGATTATTAAAGAAACGCCAGCGGCGAAAAACCGCTGGCAGAAGAGTTACTTGTCGCCGAAATGGATAACGGTACGGATGGATTTTCCTTCGTGCATCAGATCAAACGCCTCGTTGATCTGCTCCAGCGGTAAGCGATGGGTAATGAACGGATCGAGCTGAATCTTGCCGACCATGGCATCTTCAACCATACCCGGAAGCTGGGTACGCCCCTTCACGCCGCCAAACGCGGAACCGCGCCATACGCGCCCGGTGACCAACTGGAATGGACGGGTTTTAATCTCCTGGCCCGCACCGGCCACGCCAATGATGATGCTCTCGCCCCAGCCTTTGTGGCAGCATTCCAGTGCGGAACGCATCACGTTGACGTTGCCGATACACTCGAAACTGAAGTCCACGCCGCCGTCGGTCATCTCAACGATGACGTCCTGAATCGGCTTCTCGTGATCTTTCGGGTTCACGAAATCGGTCGCGCCCATTTCACCCGCCAGCCTGAATTTCTCAGGGTTAGTGTCGACCGCGATGATACGACCGGCCTTCGCCTGCACCGCGCCCTGAATCACCGCCAGACCAATGCCGCCGAGACCGAACACCGCCACGGTATCGCCCTCTTTGACTTTTGCCGTGTTATGCACCGCGCCAATACCGGTGGTCACGCCGCAGCCCAGCAGGCAGACTTTGTCCAGCGGCGCCTGCGGGTTCACCTTCGCCAGCGAGATCTCCGCGCAAACGGTGTATTCGCTGAAGGTACTGGTGCCCATGTAGTGATAAACCGGCTCGCCGTTGTAAGAGAAACGGGTCGTCCCGTCCGGCATCAGCCCTTTCCCCTGGGTGGCGCGCACCGCCTGGCAGAGGTTAGTTTTGCCGGATTTACAGAACTTGCATTCGCCGCATTCCGCCGTGTACAGCGGGATCACGTGATCGCCCGGCTTCAGGCTGGTCACGCCCTCGCCCACTTCCACCACAATCCCGCCGCCTTCATGACCGAGCACTGCCGGGAAGACGCCCTCCGGGTCATCGCCCGAGAGCGTAAACGCATCGGTATGGCACACGCCGGTATGGGTGATTTTGATCAGCACTTCGCCTTTCTTCGGCGGTGCCACGTCAATTTCAACGATTTTGAGCGGCTGGCCGGGGCCAAATGCAACTGCAGCGCGAGATTTCATATGCCTTCCCTTTTTTGTCAGGTATGTGGATTTATTTTAGATAAGAGCGCAGTAAATGGCCGACTTCCGCCATGCGTACGGCTCGCTGATCCGGCGTGGTGTCCCCCGCAACCAGCTCATCTTTGAGGTGAATTTCAACCATTTCGCCCATCAGGCCATTGGCAGCCCCGCGTACGGCGGCAATTTGCTGCAGGATGGCCAGGCAGGGGTCGCCCGACTCCAGCGCACGTTCAAGGGCATTAACCTGGCCCCGAATGCGACGGACGCGGGTAAGAATACGTTTTTTATCTTCGGGTGAATGCGGCATACGCCCTCCTGATACTATAGGGGGGTATGGTATTTAACTTTCCTGTCGATGTAAACCTTCTGTTTTCGTTGCAACAGCAGCGTATCTACTGCATATCATCAACCAGGCAAATGAAACATCAAAAAGATATAAAACACTGAAATATATAATTTTTTAATGACATTATTTGCCTAACCGGATTGTAGCTTCCGTTGTTTAGTGACGATTTCATATACAACAGGAGTTAACACATGGCATGGAACAAACACGCAGCAGCCCTGCACGCACGCCAGAATGCGGGAACTTCATCGCAAAGACGCTGTGGAGAATTTACGCGTAAGGCAATACGTGCAGGTGGCGTGGATATTGGCAATGCACCTAACGCAAAGGACTATGGCAGTAACCTTGAACGAGCAGGTTTTCGAGTTTTAGGGCAAGGTGAAACATTACAGGAAGGCGATGTGGTTGTTACTCAGCCCTATGATGGCGGTAATCCTGCGGGTCACATGGCAATTTATGACGGCACTACCTGGTACTCTGACTTCAGACAAAGAGATATGTGGGGTGGCCCCGGATATCGCTCCGCACGCCCCGCTTACAAAATTTACAGGAAAAGCTGATGCGTTACGTTCTCTTGATGTGCCTGTTTCTTACGGGATGTTCAACACAAATGGATGCGCCGGAAAAACGTACTCATGACTTTTACAAGTTTTACCTCACTGCTTTCGTTACAGACAGCAAAGAAGATAATCTCGATTCACCAAAAATGCGTGACTATATTGCGCAAGACACACTCTCCCGACTGCAGAAAATTTCCTCTCTCTATGAACAAGAAATTATCGGTTCCGACTATTTTACCTATACGCAGGACTATGCGGCTGAGTGGATCCCTGACCTAAGCGTAAGCAATGCGATTAACTCTGCGTCCGGGAAAGTTGTTAACGTTCAGTTGGGTGTGGGTAATGAGCGGAAACTGCAGCTAAAAGTGTATCTGCGCATAGAAGACGGTAAATGGAAAATTTATCGCGTCACCGATGCAAGCCATCATTTCGAACAGTATATTTTTGACGACAGGGCGATTGCTGCCGCACAACGGTATGCGGCCAGTATAACTTCTCCATAATTAGCAAGATCGGTCAGGATTCTGGCCGTTCGGTGAGGCAAAGTGGGTCATCAGGAGGATGCAATGAACGATGCAATCAAAACGGCTTACCGCGAGCGCTTCACGATGGTGTGCGACTATATCGCCCGCCATCTCGATGAACCGCTCACGCTGGAGAAGCTCAGCGCGTTAGCCTGCTGTTCGCCTTATCATTTTCACCGGCAGTTTCTGGCATTTAGCGGTCAGCCTCTGTATCGCTATATCCAGTGGCTACGCCTGCGTCATGCGTCCTGGCGACTGGCGTTTAACCCTCAGGATAAGGTGATTGATATTGCGCTCAATGCCGGGTTCCAGAGCCCTGAATCGTTCAGTCGCGCCTTCAGAAATGCGTTTGGAAAAAGCCCGCGTCAGTTTCGGCAACAGCCGGACTGGCTGAACTGGCACCAGCGCGTACCGAAAATGACCTTTCAGGAGCAAAAAACGATGGAAGTTAAGATTGTCGATTTCCCACAGACCCGAGTGGCAATGCTGCAGCACCGTGGCAGCCCGGATCGGGTTAATGACAGCGCGGCGAAATTTATCGCCTGGCGTAAAACCACGGGCTTATCGCCAGTGCACGAAAGCAGCACGTTTGGTATTGCCTGGGATGACCCGGCAACCACGCCAGCAGACGCCTTTCGTTTCGATATCTGCGGCAGTATCGCTGAAGCGATACCAGAAAATGAGTTTGGGGTTTCCAATGGTGAAATCGACGGCGGACGTTACGCCGTCGGGCGTCACACAGGTTCTCTGGATACCATTTCCGCCACGGTGTGGGCGATGTTTCGCGACTGGCTGCCGGCCAGCGGCGAAACGCTGCGCGATGCCCCGGTATTTTTCCACTACCTCAACTTTATTCACGAGGTGCCAGAACATGCGCTGCAAACGGATATCTACCTGCCGTTAAATTGACGATCCCTTGTTTACCACCTTATTTCCGTTTTATCACAAGCGCTGTTATATGCCTGACTCAGGAACCGCACGCATTACATAAATTATATTAGGATCCGTTACTTATGGGCCACCCGCGCCTGCCGATTGCTTGCGGCAGGCGCTACCCCGCGGCTGCGCGATCTGTGCAAAAAATCAAACACACCTTTAGATAAATGCCACTTACTCTGACGTATGTTCCCAGCTAGTATTCAGAAACATGACGAATTAAAGTCGCGACTTAATCGTCGCAGCACCTCTAATGCAGATAAGCCAACACGCGGAGATAAAATGCTGTTCATTTTCACAATGTTTATATTTTCACTGACGCTTTCATTTTCTCCTGGCCCCGTTAATATGGTAATTATATCGTCTGGGGCCGCTCACGGTTTTAGAAAGACCTTCTCATTTGTCTCCGGTGCAACAATAGGGTTTACGTTATTACTTATCTTTATTTGTTTCGGTTTTTACGCTGCAATCGAAAAACACCCTTTGTTTTTCCGGTACCTTAATATTGTCGGTTCTTTATTTATAATGTATCTGGGCTATAAGATAGCGTCATCCCGTCCCGATATATCATTAACAAAAACAGATTCTCCTGGTTTTGCTCAGGGTTTTGTCATGCAATGGATCAACCCTAAGGCATGGACCGCGTGCGCCTCAGGGGCAGCGATGTTTTCCGAACCCTCAAACCCTGCGACAGCATTCGTCTTTGTAACGGTCTATTTTTTAGTCTGTTACCTGTCGCTATCCGCATGGGCATTAATGGGAGCAAAGGTGTCGGTGCTGCTCAGGAGCACACAGCAGATCCGTACGTTTAACGTGTTGATGGGCGGACTGTTGCTTATTACGGCGTGTTACATGCTCGCTTTAGCATTTTAAACCCTTTATAACGAGTGAAACTCAATCGCGTTATAAATATCGTTAATCAATTTGTAGGCAATACTGCTGGTCGACATATTAGAAGGCCATACGGCATAGACTTTCAGCGGTTCTAATGACCAGTCAGGGAGTATTTCCTGCATGTCTCCACGCTTAACGTCCTCTTCGCTTAAATAACGGGGAGGTGCTGCGAGACCAATTTGTTGCCTGGCAAGCGCATAAGCGGCTTCGACATTATCTACATACACGCCAGGCGTATACGTTACGACCGCCACTTCCCCATTTTTATGGCGAAATTCCCGGCTATTCTGCCGCATATTGAGTCCTATCCATGGCAGTTGCGCCAGGTCATCAGGATGCGTAATCGTCGGATAATGGCTGAGCAAATCACGGGAAGCAACGACCTGGCGCGGCAGCACAAAAAGATGGCGCGCTTTCAGTGAACTGTCCGGCAGTTCGCCGATTCTAAATGCAACATCAATGCCGTCGGCAATAATATCTCTGCGCGTATCACTGTAAGAGATATTCAGTAAAATGCCCGGATGTCGCTTTATAAAATCGGCCAGATGCCGGGTAAACGCACTCTTCAAAAAAACGGCAGGAAGTGAAACAGTAAGCTTATTCGCCGTTGATATCGAACGCTGCTTGAATTCAATAACCCCCTGCTCATACAGCGCCAGCATCGATTTAGCCGTTTCCAGCAAATTTGCGCCATCGTGAGTCAGAGAAAGTTTGCGGGTGTTTCTGTAGAGCAGCGCGCAGCCAAGATTTTTTTCCAGCTTTGATAAATGCGTGCTTGCCGTTGCGGTTGTAAGCCCTAACGCTTCTGCCCCACCTGAAATGGATCCAGCTTCAGCAATCTTTGCAAACACTATCAGATAACGGATGTCATCAATCATTTATCGTCCTGTTGCAACGGCGTTCCTGCGAACTCCTCATTCAATCATAGAGTTACGATATCGTACTTTCCTCCCCGGTCGCATCTCTTTTTGTAGTGAGAGCTTTATCGCCCTACCAATTTTAGTGTAAAACAATAAATGTTTATTGTTAAACGATAAACTCCAGGTTAGCCTGCACGCACTTCAACTTACTTTTTGCCTGGAGAGGCATCGAATGAAAAGAAGTCTGCTGTATGGCGTTTTGCTCGCGGGGATCGCGCTTTGCGCCCCCTTACACGGTGCGGAGCTGTCCGGTTACGCGGGTCTGGGCGTCGCGGTCAGTCCCGTTTATTCGGGATCGCGGCATTACGCACCCGAACCGCTACTGAAGGGCGGCCTGAGTCTGAAGAGTAAAGACTGGGGGCAATGGGATCTCTCCACGGAGGGGCTGGCATGGACATATCACCCCGACGCCCCGTTTGCCGTGAGCCTGCTGCTGGCCTCTGATGAGGGGCGAAAAGAGACGGTTAACTATCCCTTCTCCGCTCGAAAAAACCGTGATCTCCAGGGAATGGGTGATATGGCCGACATGCTAATGGCGGGCGCGGAAATGCGTTATCAACGCGAGGACTGGATGATATGGCTGCGCGCGTTAAGTGCAACGCAAAAACACCGGTACGGTGGCGAGACGCAGCAGCTGGCGAGGACCGTGAACAGCGGCGTAAAGTCCACCCTCTGGCGCGGGCAGGACGTCGAATTTTCGGTCGCAGGTGACATCACCTGGGCCAACAGCGGCTATCAGCAGCGCCATTATGGCGTCACCGCGAACCAGTCTCAGCGCACCGGGTTTGAGGCGTATTCCCCATCTTCGGGTTTACAGGAAGCTGGAGTCGATAGCGAACTGGTCTGGCACATCAGTGAAAATCTGGCGGCTGGGGTGACCGGTCGCGCAGCCTGCCTGCTTGATGAAGCGGGTAAAAGCCCGCTGGTTAACAGCCGCATGCAGTACACCCTGTCATCAATGATCCAGTACGAGTTCTGAGGCGCAGACCATGAATAAACAGTATGTATACAGCCGCAGGCGAGTGTTAGCCGCAGGGGTGGTTTTTGTGTCGCTGATTGCCGCAGGCATCTACCTGCAGCCGGGCGTCAGCACGCCGTCCCCGCGCCAGACGGGTGATGCAACCATCGTCTCGTTCCTGACGCCACTCCTCAGCGGGGCGCGTGGCAGCGTTGCCGTCGCACTTATCACGCCAAAAGGCGTGCAGTACGCCCTGTGGGACAGCGATTTTACAAAACAGTATGAAATCGCCAGCCTGACCAAAACCATGACCAGCAGCCTGTTGATTGAGGCGCAGCGACGCGGCGAGGCGACTCCGCAAACCCGCGTCGGTGAACTTATTCCGGAGATCGCAGGCCCGGCGAGCGATATTACCCTGGCGCAGCTGGCTTCGCATCGCTCCGGCCTGCCGCCGCTGGCGACGTCGTTACCCGAGAAAGTTCAGGTTATTAAGTCCATCATCCTGCGAGACAATTTCTGGGACTTCGATGAGGAGACATTAATAGACATGGTGAATAAAGCCAGCGTCGAACGCCCGACCGGATTTGACTATTCCAACACCGGCTATGCGCTGCTGGGACTGGCGCTGGCGCGTGCATCGCATCAATCTTTTGCTGACCTCCTGCAAACGCGCGTATTCGCTCAGGCGCACATGACAGGTTCTGTCGTCGCCAGTGATACAACGCCCGCCTCTTCCACGTTCAGCCGGGGTCGATCCGCTTCCGGCCTGAGCGAAGCGCCGTGGAAAATGCACGCATTTACCCCCGCCGGAGGCGTGCGTTCAACCATTGTCGACATGGCCCATTACGCTCAGTCGCTGCTGGCAGGACCGCTCGCATGGCGCGACGCAATGACGCCGCAGTTTGCAACTGACGATCCCGATTCACGCGTGGGCTATGGCTGGTTCACCACACGCATTCAGGGGCGCGATATCACCTGGCATGATGGTGAATCGTCGGGGTTCGCTTCCGCTATCGCCTTCGACCGACAGCGTAAAAGCGCCGTGGTGATCCTCTCCGACACCGCGTGGCCGGTGGTTGTCCCGGCCATGCGGCTGCTATTAACCCCGCCATCTCATACAGCAGAGGCGCATCATGAACTGGATTGATATTCTCTGGGCGATACTGACCTTCGTCTCGGCCCTGCTGTTTGGGTGCGGAACGTGGGCCGCGCAGTATAAACTTCGGCTGATGAACACAATGCTGACCGTTGGGCTCATTCTTTATTGCATGGAAATGATGCAGACCATCACCCATCTGAGCAGTTCAGGCTACCTGTTCAGAATGCTCACCTGGGTGATTCAGGCGTCTTATCTCGCCTTTTGCGTCTATCATGTGTGGCCAAAACCCTGGATGAAACGCGCCGCTAACTGGCTGAACGGCGGTAAGATTGCCATCGCGCTAATGCTTATGTCATGCTTGTGCGTGCTGGTCTTAAAATAATATGAAACACTCAGGAAGGTTCGATGTGAATGGTGCGAGGGGTAAACTCAGTCTGGTGTTCATCGCAGGGGTGCTGCCGCTATTTCTCATCCTGGCATTAATCACCCCTTTGTGGATTTATTTCACCGGCGAGTCGTTTTTTATTTCCACTCTGCTAAAGCTCGCCGAGGTTCAGAAAGACGATCTGGCTGTTGCAACGGTTTCGTCGCTGCGCCAGATACTCCTGCTGGCGATCCTTTATCTTCCGGCGGGGCTGTTTGCCTTTGCTGTCTGGCAGGGAATGAGCGTCACGCGTCAGGTTCGTCAAAAACAGATCCTCTCCCGGGCTCTGGCAAACAGCGTTCGCAAGATTGCCATCGCGATGTTAAGCCTTGGGATCGCACTGCCGGTCTGTCGCTTTTTGATCCCGCTGACGATCGCGTGGCCGGGACATTACTACCAGGTCACCCTTTTGCTTGGGGATTTTGTTCTGCTATTAACAGGCGGTTTGCTGCTGGTAACCTTTCACTCCCTGGTCGAAGGGATCAAAGCGGAAGAAGAAAATAAGGAGTTCATCTAATTATGGCTGTCGTGGTTCATCTGGACAAAATGCTGGTAGAGAAGAAAATGACGTCCAGAGCACTGGCAGCCTTTGTGGGGATCACTGAGCAAAACCTGTCGCTGCTCAAGTCCGGCAAGGTGAAAGGGATACGTTTTGATACGCTGGCGAAAATATGCGAGGCACTGCAGTGTCAACCGGGCGATATCCTCTCCTGGGAGCCGGACAGCCCGGAATGACGCGCCAACCCCCACTCTCTGTGGGAGTCCCCCGCACAGAGATATATCCGAAAACCACCCTGTTGGGTGCTGAAATTAACCTTTCGTCTCTCACATCCGCAAAGAACGGCTATCCTTTAATTATCAACAAAAGGAGGCAAAAATGTCTGATATCGGTACTGATAAAAACACCCAGTTTGCTGAAGACAAAGCAAAAAATAAACTTGATGAACTTGCAGGTTCGGCGCAGCAGCAGTTTGGTGAGTTCGTTGATTCACCAAAGCATCAGGTAAAAGGTGCGGCAAAAAAATATGCCGCGCAGGCCAGCGATGCTGTTTCCGATGTTACTGAAGCGGTCAGAAATAATCCCCTCACCGGCCTCGTCGCAGCGGGTGCGGTCGGTATTGTTCTCGGCCTGTTGCTGGGTCGAAAATAATAAAAGGCCCTTCGGGGCTTTATTTTTTGTTAACTGAACAACCTGACCATGCGGTCTAACTCTTCCTCTTTCACAGCACGCGATAAATAATAACCCTGAAAGTTTTTGACGCCCAGCGCGACTAATTTTTCGAATTTCTCTTCACTATCAACCCCCTCTGCAATGCAGTCTGCCCCGGTCATGTCGCTATAAATCTGTATCGCTTTAATCAAGTTATAGTCATTGTCGTTTGCCACAAAATGCTCGACGATGTCCCGATCCAGTTTGAGTCCGTCAAAATGCACCTGGCGCACCGGGAACATGGTTTGGTGGTTAGAGAAACAGTCATCCAGAAACAATCGACACCCCGTATTGCGTAAATGCCGCATGGTTTCAGGGATCCTTTTGTCCTTCGTCACGTCAATATCTTCTGCAAATTCAAAGACCAGCTTTTCGGCCCACTGCGGTTTGAGCAGCATGCCGATGGCTTTTCTCGCCATATCTGGCAAGGCATTGCCGGAAGCCAGACGAGGCGGGATATTCACTGAAAAATAGTATTTCCCGTTATACTTATTAATTCCTGATACGGCGGCATGAATGACTAGCGCCGTTATTTTTAGCCATATCTCATAACTGGAAATATCCGTAAGAAAACCGGTTGGTTTGACAATCTTACCATTCTTATTCCAGCGAATGAGTATCTCAAACCCTACACCTTTTTTATCACGATCGGTAATGATCTGATAGGCAGGAAATATCTCTTTGTTATGCAACGCATTGAAGATTTCTGCTTCCTTATCCGTAAATTCCTTTTTTTGACTTCGCCGTTTAATACTTCCTTCTGCTTTTAAATTGTGCGGATCGTGTAGCCATTGCTTAATTAACCTTAATTTCAGCACACCTTCCTTGCGGTGGGTGTAAACCGTTTTATTAGAGAGCCCCATTCTATCGCACATTTCTTTTACGGACATGCCGCGGTAGCAATTTAACAATACATCAATCTCTCTTTTTGTAAGCCATTTAATATTTTCATGCGGAGAAATATCCGTACTGCGTTCGCGTAATAAACGTGAGCGGTCCTTAAACCCGTTATGGTGGGTGTGAAAACAGGTTATTACATCTGAAACATGGGCTATACGAATTAATGACAATTGATAGCGGTTATTTAAAAGACTGCTAAGGGTGCGATACAACCAGCCATCCGGTATGTCACCATACAGGGTGACGCGTCGAATAACGGGGAGTGCATTGAGAACGGATGCCAGTCGCTTCAGGCTCTCCAGAAGATCGACAATACCTTTGCCGAGAAAAGCTACAATATGAGTATTCTGATTTATAAGGATATTTTGCAGTTCCTGTTGAGAGACCTCATCCCCCTCAAAGTGAATATGCGTGGCCTGTACTCCGTACCTGCTAAGGATCTCGCGATATCCCTGGAATGTGAACGCGCAGGCTGAAACGACAAATTTATGTTCATCGCACGCCCCATTTCTGAGAGAAACTTTGTGGATCATAACCTGCTCCTGGGCACCAAAAGCGCCGTTTCCATTTGTGAATAAATTAAATTTATTGCACACGTTGAGAACAGTAATTTTATCCTGGAGCCTCAAGGTAAGATACAGTTATCAGCCTGATTCACTGGAACATCTTTGCGTTAATCACCAGTTCGCAAATATACTTTTCTTTGCAAATAACAACGGCAAATATCTCATTCTCAGGGTATAATGAGAATTCCGAAAAAGAAGACTGAACACTTCATCTATCGGCTCATTAAAATACGAGAAAAATGCTATGGATAATCACATCTCATCCAGGGCCTTGCTACATCGAAGGGATGTTATAAAGAACAATCCGCGATTCGGTGAGGCAATATTAGAGCACTACACAATTAATGACACCATCTATAAAAAACAACCTCTTTTCTACAAGACAATGCTGCAGGAATCACGATTTAACATTATCCTCTCTATGTGTTGTTTTATTTTTGGAAAACAGGCGGAGTCAGTTTCAGAGATTAAAGATTTATGTTCTCGCTATAAGATAGCCAGCCCCAACAGCGTTATTGCGATCATTACGATACTGAGAACCACCGGGCGCATCAGGACCTGGCGCTGTACGGAAGACAGACGCAAAACGAGAATCGCGCCAACTGAAAAAGGCCTGAATGAACTTAAGCGTTATATGTCCGGCGCATTTTTGCCCGTCAGCATTCTTTACCCAACATTCAATATTAACGTGAACCTGCTGGATAATGATATTTTGAGAAATAACTTCTTCCGCCGCGCGGCAGAATATCTTTTTCGGGGATTAACGTTCAGGAAGGTGTTGCCTGAAGTGGGATTATTTATCGATAAAGATGGCGGACGTATGATTATGCTTTATCTTTACCTGCAGGCTATGAAAAATAAATCTGCCCATGGTGCCGTCATCGACTATTCAGCCAGCACGCTCGCAAAAGAATTTTTCGTTTCGCGTATCCATGTCAACCGGATTATCAAATCGGCTCAGGAGGCAGGCTACCTGAAAGATCGGGGTGATGGTCGGCTATCGATATACCCGGCGTTTATCGAACTCGTCGAAAATTATGCCGGGTTATATTTTGCCTATGTTACGCATTACATCAACGTAGTACCCAAAGAGCGACGCCACGCTCACAACGTGACGTCAACCGTATAATCCTCCAGGCGTTCGGTCTCCCGAACGCCCTTCACCTATCGTTCCCGCAGCGCCTCTTTTGCCTTATTCAGCGGTTTCAACAGATAATCCAGAATGGTTTTGCTGCCGGTTTTAATATCAACGGTAGCAATCATGCCCGGAAAGACCGGAAATTCCTGCCCTTGCTTATTGGTCAGATGGTTACTGTCGGTACGAATATAGACGCGATAGTAGTAGACATCTCTTTTCACCTCATCCTGCAGGGTGTCCGGGGAAATCATGGTCACTTCCCCTTCCAGCCCGCCGTAAATGGAGTAGTCATAGGCCGTCACTTTCACCAGCGCCTTCTGACCGGGATGGATAAACGCCACATCGCGCGGCGATATTTTCGCTTCGACCACCATCTGATCGTCAAGCGGGACCAGGCTCATCAGCTTGCCGTTCGGCGGGATAACGCCTCCCACGGTCGTGACGTCAATGTCCTTCACGATCCCACGAACCGGCGCATTGAAGGTCAGCCGGGTCAGGGAGTCCTCACGCCCTTTCATCACCGAACGCTGGGCTTCAATCTCCGCGTTGGCTTTCGCCAGCTCTTCACGGGCGCGAACGTAATACTGGTTTTTCATCTCGGTGATTTTATTCTCAAGCTCATTTTTTTGACGCTCAAGACGCAACACCTCAACCTTGCTGGCCGCCCCCTGGGTCACCAGCGGCCGGGTTAACGACAGCTCGCGCTGCACCAGCTCGGCACCCTGACGCAACCCGGCCAGCCCTTTTTCGAGGCTTTCACGACGGGACTGGTAGAGTGCCGTTTCCTGTTTGACCAGCTCAACGTCGTCATCCAGCTCACCCGGAAACGCCAGTTCCGTGTCGTTCACCTCGGCCTTCAGGCGCGCAGCCGTGGCCATCGCCGCATTCAGACGAGACTCACTCTCCAGCACGCTCGACTCGGTTTTCGTCCGGTCTAGCTGCGCAAGCTGCTGGCCGCGTTCCACAATGTCGCCTTCGCGCACCATCAGGCTGTGGATAATGCCGCCTTCCAGGGACTGGATGACCTGCTCATGCGAAGACGGTATCACCTTGCCGCTGCCGGTCGTCACCTCATCAAGATGGAACAGGCTCGCCCAGGCGATAAACGCCGCCAGCAGGGCGAACAGGGACCATGCCACCAGGGTAGAGCGCGGAAGGCGAGGCTCCTTCAGTCGGCTATTGAAACGGGAGAAATCATTCATGCCGCGCCCTCCTCGGCAACCGCCGCCGGCTTCATGGTCACGGTGCGCTGCGCTGTCTTTTGCGGCGCCATTCCGTGCTGGTGCAGGATGGCGTCGCGCGGGCCGTCCATCACCACCTTGCCGTTTTCCAGCACGATGATGCGGTCGACCAGGTCCAGGATCGGCAGGCGATGCGTCGCCACCACCAGCGTCCGGCGTTTACCCAGCCATGTGTGAAGATGCTGAATAAACTGCTTCTCGCTCATTTCGTCCAGCCAGGCCGTTGGCTCGTCCAGCAGCAGGATAGTCGGCGAGGTGATCAGGGCACGCGCCAGCAGCAGCGCCTGACGCTGTCCGCCGGAGAGGCCCGCCCCGCCCTCGTTGATGATATAGTTCAGCCCCATTTTCTGTTTGCGCACAAACTCCAGCGCGCCGCTGTTAACCAGCGCCTGATGAATTTCGTCATCGGTCGCCAGCGGGTTCCCCATCAGGATGTTGTCCCGCACGGAGCCAAAGAACAGACGGGCCTGCTGGCTCAGCAGCTGCATGTCGCGACGCACGTCGGCCGGGTCGAGGTGATTGAGGGCAATATCATCCAGCAGAATGCTGCCCTGCTGCGGCTCCTGCATGCCCGCCAGAAGCTGTAACAGCGTGCTTTTACCGGAGCCATTACGTCCGAGCACCGCCACGCGCTCTCCGGCGCGGATCTGCAGCTTGCTGATGTTAAGTACGGTAAGTTTCTCTTCCTCGTCGTAATAAAACCCGACGTCCTCAAGCGCGTAGTCGCCGCGCAGGTGGGCCTTGTGCACCTTTTTGCCGTGCTGCGGATCGTCAATCGGCCGCTGCATCAGATCGTCCAGCCCCTTGCGGGCCACTTTTGCCGACTGCCAGCGCGAGAGCACGCCTGAGATCTGCGACAGCGGCGCAATGGTCCGTGACGCCAGAATCGAGGTACCCACCAGCGCACCGGTGGTCATGTCACCGCTGATGACCAGGTAACAGCCCACCAGCAGTACCACCGCATAGACGATAGACTGCACCTCCTGGGTCCAGGTGAGCAGCAGGCCCGTCAGCCAGCGCTGCTTCATGCCGACGCTGGCGGCGACGTCGTTGGTGTTATTCCACTGGTTCTGGAAACGCTGCTCGGCGCGCATCAGCTTGATGTCTTCAATGCCCTGCACCGCTTCCACCAGCGTGGCGTTACGGATGGCGGATTCACGCATCCCTTCGCTGGAGAGTTTCCCCAGCGGGCGCTGCACCAGCAGGCCCGGAATAAGCAGCAGCGGAACCGCGAGCAGAACCACCAGCACCAGCGGGCCGCCAATCATCCACAGAATAAAGACGAACAGCAGGAAGAACGGCAGATCGGAGATAGCCGCAATCGTGGTGGAGGTGATGAGCTCCCGCACCGACTCCAGCTCGCGGATCTGGGCGATAAACGATCCGGTTGATTTGGATCGCGCGCCGTTTTTAATCCGCAGCGCGTGGGCAAACACGCGTTCAGAGATACGCAGATCGGCGCGTTTGCCCACCACGTCAGAAATATGCACGCGCAGCATGCGCATGATGAATTCGAACACGATGGCAATCATCACGCCGCCAAACAGCACCCACAGCGTGGCTTCCGACTGCGACGGGACCACTCTGTCGTATACCTGCATGGAGAAGACCATGCCGGAAAGCGCCAGCACGTTGGCGACCAGCGCCACCAGCATAATGTCGCTGTAGCGTCGCCAGTCCTTCAGCGCCAGCTGCCAGAACCAGTTTTTCTCATACGGTTTGATGTAGTCGTCCACGCGGGCATCCGGCGTGGATTCGAGCGGGCGCAACACCATCAGCCCCTTTAGCCGCGCCCCGAGCTCGTCACGCGTCAGCGTCGTCTCCAGCCCCGCGTCGCCGCTGAACTGCAGGCTGACGTTGCCTTCGCTGTCCATGCGGTTGATCACCGCGATTTGTCCGCCGGTGAATTCCGCCAGCAGCGGCAGGCGCCACGGATCGAGGGATACCGCTTCCGCCGCCACCATACGCATCCCCAGCCCAAGCTGGCGTGCCATCTCCTCCAGCACCAGCTGGCGCGGAGACTGGCTTTCATGGTTAATCGTGACCCGAACATGCTCCGCTGAGAAATCCAGCCGATAATGTTTCGCGATGATAAGCATGCCCTGCAGCCAGGGTTCGTACTGTGGATGTGTCTTCATAATCTCCGGGTTAACGCAATTCGTGTAAAAGAAACGCCAAAAGGCCGCGAGGATCGCTCCCCGCGGCGTTGGTTTACGCAATTAACAGCTGATGGTTCGCCAGCAGCGTCGCCAGATCCGTCTGCACGCCGTTCAGGGTCACCAGAGTGGTTGGCGAGAACTGACCGCCTGTACCGTCCAGGTCAACCTGGATCTCGGTATTGCTGCCGTTCTGCACCACGCGGATGTAATCGCTGATATTGCCCGCGCTGCTGTCCAGCGTGGCCACGCCGTTCACGTAGCTCGCCGAACCCGTGCCGGTATAGCCGCTGCCGGAGAGCAGATCGCGCAGGTCAATACGATCCGTGTCCGCGGTCCCTTCCCAGGTGCCGACCGTAAAGCCGTTCACCACGTCGTGACCGTTACCGCCCGTGGCATCCGAGGCGTTGATCAGCTTGTAGAGCAACGTATCGTGACCGCCGCTGCCGATGTTGAAGGTGTCGTTCCCGCCCCGGCCTTCGAACCGGTTATCACCGCTGTTGCCGGTAATGACGTCGTCGAAGTTCGAGCCGTTAATTCCTTCAATGTTGAGCAGTCGTGACGTACCGAACCCGGTGTTCTGCGCGGTAGAAAGGCGCAAATCAACGGTTACGCCGGAGGTCGCATTGCGGTAATCCACCACGTCCATCCCACCGGTGTTGCTCCAGGTGTCGTAGTCGGAATGGGTAGTCCAGCCGCCGGAACCGTTGTAGGTATAGGTGCCAAACTCTGCGATAAAGGTGTCGTTATACCCGGTTCCGGTAATGGTTCCGCTGTGGCCGCCGGTGGCCGCTTCGGCCGTCAGGACGTAGCCCTCTTTGCCGTTGCCCGCCTCCAGGCCGCTCCAGGTGACGTTATCCGACACGCCGTTGGTGATCTTCAGGATCTCGGCCGAGTAGGTTTCATTCGGATCCAGCCCGTAGAAGCTCACCAGCGCAGAGGTATCGTTCGAACCGATACCGGACTGGGCGTTGATGATCTGCGAGGCCACCAGTACGCCCGCGGCGTTGTACAGATTGACCGTATTGCCGTAGTAGGCGTTGATGCCCTCGCTGTCGACAATGTGCAGGTGCATCGCGGTGCCGTCAGCAATGGTTTTGCTGTTTTGTACCAGCACCACCTTGCCGTTCTGCTGAGAGACCAGCAGATCCTGCGCACCGTCCCAGTTGTAGTCCACTGCCGCCACGCCGGTGACGTTCGCCAGTCCGGAAGCCAGCTGGCTTGCAGTCCAGGTCGAGCCGTAACCGTTGTTGGTGAACAGCGTTGCCGTCTGCGAGCCGCCATAGGTGCTGAGCTTGACGATGTCCATCTGCCCGTCACCGTTCCAGTCCACCGCCACCGACAGATACCCCGCCGTGGCGTTAGAGGCCTCGACCGCGCTCTTGGTGGTTGAGAGCTTCCCGGTACCGTCGTTGTAGTAGATCACCCCGCCGTTGTTGTTGTAGCTGCTGCCCAGGTACAGATCCATGTAGCCATCGCCGTTGAAGTCCGCCCACGTCATGGACGCCGCCGTGGTGGTATTCGAGGCGTTGGCCACAAACACATTCGTCAGGTTCTGACCGATAGAGAGCGTGCCGTTACCGTTGTTGTTGATCACGGTTAACGAGTACGCGCCGCTGCGGTTGGTGTGCTGAACCACATCCACGGTGCCGTCATTGTTAATATCGACGCCGGAGATTTCACGCATGGTGGTGAACTGTCCCCAGAACCCCGCACCGCCGTACGTGCCGTCAGGCGAGAGTACCCCGTTGTTGTTGATCAGATAGGTAATGGAGTCCGCGCCGGAGTCACCGTACGCCAGATCCAGATAGCCATCCCCGGTTTTGTCGTACGCAATCACGCCGCCGTACCAGATGGTGGTCCCCATCGCCAGCTGGCTGGCGTTATAGGTGCTGCCATCGTAGGTCCACATCACCTGCGTGGATCCTGAGTAGGTGGTCTCCGTGGCGAAAATGTCCTGCGTGCCGTTACGGTCAAAGTCGGCGGCGGTCTGGCTCACCACGTAATAGCCGCGGGTGTTGGTCAGGGTATTCCCGGCATAGGTCGAGCTATCGCTGCTGGAATAAGACTGGCCGTTAGCAATGATGTTCCACAGACCGCTGCTGTTCATGCCGAGGGTCATGGTGGAGTTGTTGCTGTTCCCCGCCGTGGTCGCCCAGTCGGTATTCACCGAAGTGGTGTCAATCACCAGGCTGCCGGTTGCCGTACCGGTGGTATTGCCGTTACCCGCGCTGCTCTTCACCTGCGCCGTCACGCTGTAGCTCGCCACGCTCAGCGCATCGCCGTCCGGGATCTGCAGATACCAGGTGTTGTGATCCGGATCGACCACCACCGCGCCGCCGGTCTGGGAGGTGTAGGTTTTGCCGTTCACCGTCACCACCAGGTATTCACCGTTCACCAGGTCAGCGGAGACGGTGCCGGTGACAATCGGCGTGGTGTCCGACGTGGTCTGCGCGGTAATCGCCGCCGTGGTGGTCGGGATGCTGGTATCAACGTTCAGCACAAAGCCGTCAGACTCCGTGTAGTTACCGGCCCTGTCGGTGACGCGCACAATGTAGGTGTGATTTCCGTCGCTCAGGCCGTTGTCCTGGAAGGACCAGCTTGCGCTGCCGTTCATGGTCACCTGACCGAGCAGGACCCCGTCACGATAGAGCTGCACAATTTCACCGTCGTCCGGAGCGCGGTTAAGCGTCCCGTTGATCAGCGGCGAGTTATCGTCCGTTGCCACCGCGCTGCCAAAGGTGCCCTGACGCTCGCCTTCACCGTCGGTATAGCTCACGACCGTACCCACCGTGGTTGGCGGCGTGGTGTCCACCGTCACCACCTGAGAGGCGGTGGAGCCGACGTTGCCCGCCTGGTCGATAATCCGCACCTGGTAGGTGTAGTCTCCGTCAGGCAGATCGCGGGTATCGGTGTAGCTCCAGCGCTGGTTGGTGACCGTGGTATCGAGCCAAGTGTTCCCGCCGTCCAGGCTTATCTGTACGCGCTCGTCGCTTGCCAGCGCGCTGCCCAGCGAACCGTTGATGGTCAGCGTGGTGTCCATGGTGATGAAATCACTCCCGGACTGGCCGGTATCTTCGCTGATGCTGTCGATGGTGACGCCGTACTGCGGCGCCTGCGTATCCACCGTCACCGCCTGCGAGGTGGTTGCCCCGACGTTCCCCGCCTGGTCGACGACCCGCACCTGGTAGTTATGGCTGCCGTCGGTCAGGGTACGGGTGTCGCTATAGCTCCACTGCGTCCCGCTGACGGTGGCGTATACCCAGGTCGTGCCGCCGTCCATGCTCACCTGCACGTACTCTCCCGCCCCTAACGCTGCGCCAAGCGTTCCGTGCAGCGTGTACGAGGTCGAACTGGTCAGGAAGTCGTTATTGTCGAATCCGGTATCCACGGTGATGTTATCCACGGTCACCGTAATCGCCGCATCCGGGGCGACCGTATCGACGGTCACCTGCTGATGGGCGCTGGCACCCACGTTGCCCGCCGCATCCACCACGCGAACGTAGTAGTCATAGGTCTGGTTACCCAGCGTGCGGCCATCGACGTAGTACCAGCTGTTGCCGGTGACGATGACGTTCTGCCAGGTCACGCCGCCGTCGATGCTGATTTGGGCATACTCGCCGTCGGCCAGCGTCGCGCCGAGCGAGCCGTGCAGCGTCAGGGACGTATCGTTGGTGATAAAGTCGCTGCTGCTCAGGCCGGTATCGTCACTGATGCTGTCGATGGCGATGGTTTTGCTCGCGTCCGGCGCAACCGTATCAATGGTCACCACCTGGCTGGCGGTGGCGCTGATATTGCCCGCGTCGTCAATCACGCGCAGCTGGTAGTTGTAATCCCCGTCGGCCAGCGTGCGGCCATCAACATACGTCCAGCTCAGGCCGCTGACGCTGACGTCGGTCCAGGTGACGCCCCCGTCAAGGCTGATCTGCGCGTGGTCGCCGCTGCCCAGCGCCGCGCCGAGCGTCCCTTTCAGGCTGATCTGGTTGTCGCTGGTGATAAAGTCGCTGCCGGACAGGCCGGTATCCTGCGTAATGGAATCCACGGTAATGGTGGTTGCCGCAGGCTTCGTCAGGTCAATCACCACGTCCTGGCTGTCCGTGGCCCCCACGTTGCCCGCGTTATCAATCACGCGGACCTGGTACTGATACGTACCGTCCGTCAGGGTGCGGCCATCGGCGTAGCGCCAGGTGGTGCCGGTCACGGTCAGGTCGATCCAGGTGACGCCGCCGTCGAGGCTGAGCTGCGCCTTCTCGTTATTGCCGAGCTGCGCGGTCAGCGAGCCGTTGACGACGACCTGGCTGTCGTTGGTGATGAAATCCGTTGCGCTCAGGCCGGTGTCGTTTTGCAGCGAATCAATAGCGATCCCCATCGACGGCGCGGTGAGATCCACCGTGACGGTATGGTTATCGATGGCGCTGTTGCCGATGGTATTGCTGACCTGCGCGTTAATCACGTACGAGCCGCCGTCTGCCAGCGCGGTCACGTCAGCGCTTCCCACCGTGTAGCTCCAGGTACCGTCATTCTGTACGGTCGCAGTATAGGTTTTACCGTTCAGCGTGATGGTCACCGTCTGGCCTACAGGCGCGTCGGTGGTGCCGCTGATGACCAGCGGCGTGCTGTGCTCGGCGGCGTTGACGATATCGTCCTGCGCAAAGGTGTTAATGGTGATGGTTGGGACATCGCCGTTCAGCGTCACGTCGTGTGTTGCGCTGCCCGGGTTGCCCGCCCTGTCGCTTACCGAAGCGGTGATGGTGTACTCCCCGTCGCTCAGGCCGAGGAAATCACGGCCCGGTACGAAGACCGACCACGATCCGTCCGCCCCGACGGTCGCCTGATAGCTGTGCCCGTTGAAGGAGACGGTCACCGTCTGGCCCTGTTCCGCCGTGGTCGTGCCGCGGATGGTCTGGCCCGCCAGCTGCTCGGCGTTGTTGACGATATCGTCATCGGCCACGGTGCTGATGGTTACGGCTGGCGCGACGGTGTCTACCGTTAAGGTGTGCGTGGTCTGGCCGCCGTTACCGGCTTTGTCGTTGACCGAGGCGGTCACCGTCAGCGCGCCCTGGCTCAGCGCAGCCAGATCGGCTGCCGGAACGTCGAGCGTCCAGGTGCCGTCGCTGCCGACAAGCGCAGTGTAGGTTTTGCCGCCCAGCGTCACGGTAACGGTCTGACCCGCCTCCGCGCTGGAAGATCCGTGCACGGTCAGCGGCAGCTGCGCTTCCGCGGCGTTCAGCATGTCGTCAACCGACAGCGTCGCAATGCTCACCACCGGCGCAGTGGTATCCACGCTGATGCCGTGCGTCGCCGACGCGCTGTTGCCCGCGCTGTCCTGCGCCGACACGGACACCTGATAGCGCGCGCCATCGGCCAGGGCACCCACGTCTGCGGCCGGAACGGTGGTCGTCCAGCTGCCGTCGCTCTGGATGGTGGCCGTATAGCTCTTGCCGTTCAGCGTCACGGTAACCTGCGTCCCGCTGGCAAGCTGGGCGCTGGAGCCGTTAATCACCAGGGACGAACCGGCTTCAGCCGCGTTGATGACGTCGTCACCGCTAACGGTGTTCACCGTCAGCGCCACGGAGGCGGTGTTGACCACCACGTCATGGGTCTGGGTGCTGCTGTTACCCGCGCTGTCGGTAATGGTCGCGCTGAGGGTCACGGTGCCGTCGGTCAGGGCGGAAATCACGCTGGCCGGAACGCCCACGCTCCAGTTGCCGCTGGCGTCAACGGTGGTGGTGTACTGGTGCGAACCGAGGGTGATAACCACTTTATCACCGACGTTCGCGCCGGTTGCCGACCCGCTGACGATCTGCGCCTGGCCGTGCTCCACGCTGTTAATCACGTCATCGCCCGCCACCACGTTAAAGCTGACGGTCGGCGGCGTGGTATCAAGCGTAATCGTCTTACCCGCGCTGCCCGGATTACCCGCCGCGTCGCTCACGCTCACCTGCACGGTGTAGCCGCTATCCGCCAGTGCGGTCAGATCGCTGCCCGGAACGTTCACGCTCCAGACGCCGCCCTGCTGCACCTGGGCTGTATAGCTCTTACCGCCCAGCGTCACGGTGACCGTCTGCCCGGCTTCCGCCGTGGTGGTGCCGGAGATAGCAACGCCCGCAGCCGCTTCGCTGCCGTTAATCACGTTATCGCCTGCGACCGTATCAATGGTCACGGTTGGCGCAGTCGCGTCCACGCTGTACTCCCGGCCCGCCGTGGCGCTGTTGCCGTGCGCGTTGGTGACGCTCACCTGCACGCTGGCGTCACCGTCTTTCAGGCCCGCGAGATCCGCGGACGGCACGGTGGCCGTCCAGCGGCCGTCAGCATCCACCTTCGCGGTATACGTCTTGCCGCCGAAGGTAATGGTAACGGTCTGGTTTTCCTCCACGTTCGAGGTGCTGCCGGAGAGCACCAGTTCCGTACCTTTCTCCGCCGCGTTAATCACGTCGTCGGTGGCAATCGCATCGATGCTGATAGCCACCGCCGCCAGATCGACGGTCACGTCATGGCTGATGGTCACCGGGTTACCCGCCGCGCTCTGGCCTGCAACGGTCACGGTGACCGTACCTGCTGCGAAGGCCGCGACGTCTGCCGCCGGGATCGCCGCGCTCCAGGAACCGTCTGCCAGCACGGAGGCCGCATAAGTTTTGCCATTGACGGTCACGGTGAGCGTGGTGCCTGCCGCCAGCCCGTCGCTGGAGCCGGTGACAATCAGGTTCTGCCCGTGCTCGATGCTGTTGATCACATCGTCGCCCGCTACCGTATCAACGCGCAGGCCCGGCAGGTTAGCGTCGATCGCGATCTCGCGCTCGCCGGTCCCGGTATTGCCATGGCCGTTGGTGACGGTTGCTGACACGGTCAAATCGCCATTGCCCAGCGCCGTCAGGACGGACTCCGGCACGTTCACGGACCACGTCAGATCGCTCTGCACCGTCGCGGTGTAGGTGTTGCCGCCAATGGTCACGGTGACGGTATTGCCCGCTTCCGCGTTCGTTACCTTGCCGCTGAGGGTCTGGCCCGCGGCCACTTCCGCCGCGTTGATAACGTTATCGCCCGCGATGGTGTTGATGGTGACGCCCGGCAGCGCGGTATCGACCAGCAGATTCGCGGTGTTGCTGACGCTGTTGCCCACGCCGTTGGTGGCGGTCGCGTTCAGGGTGTAGTTGGCCTGGCCGAGACCCGCCAGATCCGCCGCCGGGACCGTCAGGCTCCAGGTGCCGTCTGCGGCGGTCGTCGCCGTGTAGTTATTACCGTTGAGGGTCACGATCACCACGGTGCCTTCCGCGAGGTTGGCGCTGGTGCCGCTGACGCTCAGATCCTGACCTTTCTCCACCGCATTCAGCACGTTGTCGCCGCTGATGGCGTTGAAGGCCACGGACGGCAGGCCGGTATCGACGGTCACGTTATGCGTGCCGGTGCCGGTGTTGCCCGCCGCGTCGGTGACGGACGCAGTCACGATCACGGTGCCGTCGCTGAGGCCGGAAATCACGCTGGCCGGGACGCCCACGCTCCAGTTACCCGCCGCGTCCAGAACGGTGGTGTAAGTCTGGCCGCCGATGGTCACGGTCACCTTATCGCCCGCCGCCGCGCCGGTGGCGGTGCCGCTGACGATGTGCGCCTGGCTGTGTTCTGCGAGGTTAATGACATCATCCCCCGCCACGGTATTGATGGTCACCGCAGGAACGGTCACGTCCACCGTCAGAGTGTGATCAACCGACGCCGGGTTGCCCGCTTTGTCGCTGACGCTCGCCGTCACGATGACGCTGCCGTCGCCGAGCGCCGCCAGATCCGCCGCCGGAACGCTCAGCGTCCAGCTGCCGTCCGCGCCTGCGGTTGTGGTGTAGTCTTTGCCGTTCAGCGTCACGGTCACCGTCTGGCCCGCTTCGGCGGTGGTGGTACCGGACACGGTCAGATCGGACTGCGCTTCTGCGGCATTCAGAATATCGTCAGCCGCAAGGGTATGAATGGTCACGGACGGCGCGGTCGCATCCACGCTGTACTCACGCCCCGCCGAGGCGCTGTTGCCGTTCACGTTGGTGACGCTCACCTGCACGCTGGCGTCGCCATCCTTGAGGTGTGCCAGATCTGCAGACGGTACGGTCCAGGTCCAGTTGCCGCTGTCGTCCACCGTGGTGGTGTAGATTTTGCCGTTCAGGCTGATGGTCACGGTTTGACCGGCCTCCACGTGGGTGGTCGCACCGGACAGCACCAGATCCGCGCCCTTCTCCGCCGCGTTAATCACGTCGTCGGTCGCAATCGCATCGATGCTGATGGCAACGGTCGCCAGATCCACCGTCACATCGTGGCTGATGGTAATCGGGTTGCCCGCTGAGCTGTCGCCGGTAACGCTGATTTTGACGGTGCCTTCCGGCCACGCGCTCACGTCCGCTGCCGGAACAGCCGCGCTCCAGGTGCCGTCCGCCAGAACCGTCGCCGCATAGTCTTTACCGTTGACGGTGACGGTCAGCGCCGTGCCCGGCGCCAGCCCGTCGCTGGAGCCGGTGACAATCAGGTTCTGCGCATGCTCAATGCTGTTGATGACGTTGTCGCCCGCCACGGTGTCCACGCGCAGGCCCGGCAGGTTAGCGTCGATGGCGATCTCGCGCTCGCCGGTGCCGGTGTTGCCGTGGCCGTTGGTGACGGTGGCCGTCACGCTCAGGCTGCCGTTGCCCAGCGCGGTCAGCACGTCAGACGGCACGTTCACGGACCAGGTCAGATCGTTCTGCACCGTCGCGGTATAGCTGTTGCCGCCAATGGTGATGGTAACGGTATTGCCCGCTTCGGCATTCGCCACGGTGCCGCTCAGGGTCTGGCCTGCGGCCACTTCCGCCGCGTTAATGACGTTATCGCCCGCCACGGTGTTGATGTTGACCGTTGGCAGCGCGGTGTCCACCAGCAGGTTCGCGGTGTTGCTCACGCTGTTGCCCACGCCGTTGGTGGCGGTTGCGTTCAGGGTGTAGTTGGCCTGACCGAGACCGGCCAGATCCGCCGCCGGAACCGTCAGGCTCCAGGTGCCGTCTGCGGCGGTCGTCGCCGTGTAGTTTTTACCGTTGAGGGTCACGGTCACCGCGGTGCCTTCCGCGAGGTTGGCGCTGGTGCCGCTGACGCTCAGATCCTGACCTTTCTCCACCGCGTTCAGCACGTTGTCGCCGCTGATGGCGTTGAAGGCCACGGACGGCAGACCGGTATCGACGGTCACGTTATGCGTGCCGGTGCCGGTATTGCCCGCCGCGTCGGTGACCGACGCCGTGACGGTCACGGTGCCGTCGCTGAGGCCGGAAATCACGCTCGCCGGGACGCCGACGCTCCAGTTGCCCGCCGCGTCCAGCACGGTGGTGTAAGTCTGGCCGCCGATGGTAACGGTGACCTTATCGCCCGCTGCCGCGCCGGTGGCGGTGCCGCTGATGATGTGCGCCTGGCCGTGCTCAGCGATGTTAATCACGTCGTCGCCCGCCACGGTATTGATGGTCACCGCAGGCACGGTGATATCTACCGCCAGGTTGTGATCCACCGATGCCGGGTTGCCCGCCTTGTCGCTGACCGATGCGGTGACGGTCACGCTGCCGTCGGTTAATCCAGCCAGATCCGCCGCTGGAACGTTCAGCGTCCAGCTGCCGTCTGCGCTGACGGTTGTGGTGTAGTCTTTACCGTTCAGCGATACGGTGACCGTCTGGCCCGCTTCGGCGGTACTGGTACCGGACACGGTCAGATCGCTCCTCGCTTCGGTGGCATTGAGAATGTCGTCCGTCGCCAGGGTGTTGATGGTCAGGCTCGGCGCGGTCGCATCCACGCTGTACTCGCGGCCCGCCGAGGCGCTGTTGCCGTTCACGTTGGTGACGCTCACCTGCACGCTGGCGTCGCCGTCTTTCAGACCCGCCAGGTCGGCGGCTGGCACCGTGGCCGTCCATTTGCCATCGGCGCCTACGGTCGCGGTGTAGCTCTTGCCGCCGAAGGTGATGGTAACGGTCTGGTTTTCCTCAACGTTCGAGGTCGCCCCGGAGAGCACCAGATCCGCGCCCTTCTCGGCGGCGTTAATCACGTCGTCGGCGGCAATCGCATCGATGCTGATGGCAACGGTCGCCAGATCCACCGTCACATCGTGGCTGATGGAGACCGGATTACCGGCGCTGCTCTGGCCTGCCACGGTCACGGTGACCGTGCCTGCATTCAGCGCACCCACGTCCGCAGCCGGGATCGCCGCGCGCCAGGTGCCGTCCGCCAGCACGGTCGCCGGATAGGTTTTGCCGTTGACGGTCACGGTCAGCGCCGCCCCCGCCGCCAGCCCTTCGCTGGTGCCGGTGATAATCAGGTTCTGCCCGTGTTCGATGCTGTTGATCACGTCGTCACCCGCCACGGTATCCACGCGCAGGCCCGGCAGGTTAGCGTCGATAGTGATATCGCGCTCGCCCGTTCCGCTATTGCCCACGCCGTTCGTGACGCTGGCTGACACGGTCAAATAGCCGTTGCCCAGCGCGGTCAGCACGTCCGACGGCACGTTAACGGACCAGGTGAGATCGCTCTGCACCGTTGCGGTGTAGCTGTTACCGCCAATGGTCACGGTCACGGTATTGCCCGCTTCGGCATTCACCACCTTACCGCTGATGGTCTGGCCGGCTGCCAGCTCCGCCGCGTTAATAATGTCGTCGCCCGCAATGGTGTTGACGATCACGCCCGGCAGAACGGATTCCACGTTCACGGTGTGTGACGTGCTGGTATTGTTGCCGACGCTGTCCGTTGCCGATGCGGTAACGGTATACAACGCTTCGCCCAGTTGGCTCACCTGATCCGCCGGAACGGTAGTCGTCCATTTCCCGTTATCGTCCACCAGCGCGCTGTACGCTTTGCCGTTCAGCATCACGGTCACCGCCGCGCCTGCCGCCAGGCCGGAAGCCGTACCGGAAATCGTCAGATCCTGGGTTTTCTCGGTGTTGTTGATCACATCGTCACCGGAAACGGTGTCAATGGTCAGCCCCGGCGCGGTCAGGTTCACCGCCACGCCGTGCGTGGCGCTGTTGCTGTTGCCTGCTTTATCGGTCAGCGCTGCGGTAATAGTGTGATCCCCGGCGGCCAGCGCGGTGACGTCCGCCGCAGGCACGCCCACGCTCCAGTTGCCGGAGGCGTCCAGGGTGGCGGTGTACGATTTGCCGTTGAGGGTGACCGTGACCACGTCGCCCGCCGCCGCGCCCGTCACGGAACCGGTGACAATCAGGGCCTGCGCATGCTCGGCGCTGTTGATCACGTCGTCGTCGGATACGGTGTGAATGGTCAACTGTGGAACGGTGGTATCCACCAGCACGTCGCGATCCGCGGAGGCCGGGTTGCCCGCTTTGTCCGATACGGCGGCGCTGACGGTGTAGTTCCCGTCGGTAATACCGCTCAGATCCGCGGACGGCACGGTCACGCTCCAGCTGCCGTTGGCCTGAACGGTGGTGGTGTAGTCCACGCCGTTCAGCGTCACGGTGACGGTCTGGCCCGCTTCGGCGTTGGTGACGCCGTTAATCACCAGATCCTGCTGCGCTTCAGCCGCATTGATGATGTTGTTGTCGCTGATGATTTCAATAGACACCGTCGGCGCGGTCGCGTCCACGCTGTACTCGCGGCCCGCCGACGCGCTGTTGCCGTTCACGTTGGTCACGCTCACTTGCACGCTGGCATCGCCGTCCTTCAGGCTGCCCACGTCGGCAGACGGTACGGTAGCCGTCCAGTTGCCGTCGGCATCGACCGTCGCGGTGTACGACTTGCCGCCGAAGGTGATGGTAACGGTCTGGTTTTCTTCCACGTTGGTGGTGGAGCCAGACAGCACCAGGTCCGCGCCTTTCTCCGCCGCGTTAATCACGTCGTCAGAGGCAATCGGGTCAATGCTGATGGCGACTGCCGCGAGATCGACCTTCACGTCATGGCTGATGGTCACCGGATTCCCCGCGGTGCTTTGCCCCTCCACGGTCACGGTAACCGTGCCCGCAGCCAGCGCGCTGACGTCTGCCGCCGGAATGGCCGCCGTCCAGGTGCCGTCCGCCAGTACGGTGGCCGCGTAGGTTTTGCCGTTGATGGTGACCGTCAGCGCCGCGCCCGTTGCCAGACCGTCGCTGGTGCCGGTGATAATCAGGTTTTGAGCGTGCTCGATGCTATTGATCACATCGTCGCCCGCCACGGTATCGACGCGCAGGCCCGGCAGGTTTGCGTCGATGCTGATGTCGCGCTCGCCGGTGCCGGTGTTGCCGTGGCCGTTGGTGACGCTGGCTGACACTGTCAGATCGCCGTTACCGATGGCGGTTAAGACCGAGGACGGCACGTTGACCGACCAGCTCAGATCGTCCTGAACCGTCGCGGTCCAGGTATTGCCACCGACTGAAACAGTGACAGTGTCACCGCTCGCTGCGCCGCTCACTTTTCCGCTGAGGGTCTGCCCGCTAGCCACTTCCGCCGCGTTAATGACATCGTCCGTGGCGACGGGGTTGATGGTGACCTGCGGCAGCGCGCTGTCGACCAGCACGCTGTGGCCGGTGCTCGCGCTGTTCCCCGCGCTGTCGGTCACGCTCGCCGTCACGGCGTAGCTCGCTTCGCCCAGCGCAGAGACGTTTGCCGCCGGAACGGTCACGCTCCAGTTCCCGCTCGCGTCGGCGGTGGCCGTATAGCTGATGCCGTTCAGGGTCACCGTAATGGTGGTTCCGTCCGGCTGGTTGCTGGTGCCGGACACCTGCAGATCCTGGCCTTTCTCAGTCGCGTTGATCACGTCGTCAACCGCCAGGGTATTAATGGCAATGACCGGCGCGGTCAGGGAGACGTCAAACTCGTGCGTCGCGGTGGTGCTGTTACCGGCTTTGTCGGTGAGGGTCGCAGAGATCGTCTGCTCGCCGTTTGCCAGCGCGCCCACGTCCGCCGCAGGAACGCCCACGCTCCAGTTGCCGGACGCGTCCAGCATAGCGGTGTAGTCTTTGCCGTTCAGGGTCACGGTAATCACGTCGCCCGCCTGCGCGCCCGTCACCTTACCGGAGACGATCAGCGCCTGGCCGTGCTCGGCAATATTCACGATGTCGTCGCCCGCAACGATGTTGAACGAAATCTGCGGCACGGTGGTGTCGACCAGCACCGAGGAACCTGCGCTGGCCGGGTTACCTGCCTTATCGGACACGGTCGCCGTGACCGCCGCGCTGCCGTCGGTGATGCCCGCCAGATCCGCCGCCGGAACGTCGAGCGTCCAGCTGCCGTCCGCCTGCACCTGCGCGGTGTACTGATTGCCGTTGAAGGTCACGGTGACCGTCTGGCCCGCTTCGGCAGTAGACGTCCCGCTCAGGGTCAGATCCTGCGCCGCCTCTGCCGCGTTCAGCATATTGTCATTGCTGATGGTGTTGATGGTCACCGTCGGCGCGGTGGTGTCGACGCTGAATGCCTGCACCGAAGAGGCCGCGTTACCGTTCACGTTGGTGACGCTGACCTGCACGCTGGCGCCACCGTCCTTCAGGGCACTCAGATCGGCAGCCGGAACGGTCCAGGTCCAGTCGCCGTTGCCATCCACCGTCGTGGTGTACGTTTTCCCTGCAATGATGATGGTGACGGTCTGGCCCGCTTCCACGTTGGCGGTGGTGCCGGACAGCACCAGGTCCTGGCCTTTTTCCGCCGCGTTAAGCACGTTGTCGTCGGTCACGCTGCTGATGGTGATGGCGACCGGCGCGAGATCGACGTCCACGACGGTGCCGATGGTCACCGGGTTACCGGAGGCATCCTGCGCGCTTGCCTTGATATCCAGCGAGCCATCCGCCCACTGGGACACGTCCGCCGCCGGTACCGCTGCCTGCCAGGTGCCGTCGGCCAGCACCGTTGCGGAATACGCTTTGCCGTTAATGGTCACGGTGACGGCGCTGCCCGCCGCCAGATCGGTGCTGGTGCCGGAGACAATCAGATTCTGGGCGTGTTCGATGACGTTAATCACGTCGTCACCTGCGACCGTATCAATACGCAGTCCCGGAAGCTGGGCGTCGATGCTGAAGTCGAGAGAAGAAGAACCGGTATTACCGTGCGCGTTGGTCACGCTGGCGGATACGGTGAGGTCGCCATTGCCGAGCGCGGTTAACTGGCTTTCGCTTAACGGCAGGCTCCAGGTGAGATCGTCCTGCACGGTAGCCGTGTAAGTCTGACCGCCGAGGATAATCGTGACAGTGTCACCTACCGCCGCGTTCGTCACCTTACCGGACAGGGTTTGCCCTGCCGCCACTTCCGCCGCGTTAACGATATTGTCGCCCGCCAGCGTGCCGATCGTCACCACCGGCAGCGAGCTGTCCACCAGCACATCGTGTGAGGTTGAGGCGCTGTTGCCTACGCTATCCGTGACGCTCGCCGTCACGGTGTAATGAGCTTCTCCCAGGATGCTTACGGCCGAGGCCGGTACGGTCACGCTCCAGTTGCCGCTGGCGTCAGTGGTGGCGGTGTAGTTGATGCCGTTCAGGTTAACGGTGACGCGCGTGCCTTCCGGCTGGTTGCTGGTGCCGGAGAGCAGCAGATCTTCGCCCTTCTCGGTCGCATTGATTACGTCGTCCGCCGCCAGCGTGCTGATACCAATAACAGGCGTCACGGTATTCACCACCACATCCAGTGAACTGCTTCCGGTGTTGCCGGATCGGTCGGTCACGGAGACGTCAATGGTCCATGTGCCGTCCGTCAGCCCCTGAACGACGGACGCCGGCAGGCCGAGGCTCCAGTTGCCCGCCGCATCCACCACGGTGGTGTAATCCACGCTGTTAATGGTAATGGTCACAAGGTCGCCCGCTGCCGCACCGGTGACGGAGCCGCTCAGGATCTGCGCCTGTGAATGGGCGAGCTGGTTAACGGTGTTAGTGTCGGTGACAAAGTCATTAATGGTCACCTGCGGTACGGTCGCATCCACCAGACCCACGCGATCGGCGCTGCTGCTGTTGCCCGCCACGTCGCTCACGGTTGCCGTCACGGTAACGATGCCGTCCGTCAGGGCGCCGACGTCAGCCGCCGGGACGCTCAGCTGCCAACTACCGTCCGTCTGGACCGTGGTCTGATACGTTTTGCCGTTCAGCGTCACGGTGACAGTCTGGCCGGGTTCCGCACTGCTGCTGCCGCTTAACAGTAAATCCTGCTGCGCTTCTGCCGCATTAATGATGTTGTCGGCGGTCAGGTTATCGAGCGTAATCGCCGGTGGCTGCGTATCCACCGTGACAACGCGCGCCGCGTCCGCGCTGTTGCCGCTGACGTTAGTGACGCTGACGCTCACCTGCGCGCGCCCGTCGGTCAGGGTTTCCATGGCGCTGGCGGGTACGGTCAGGCTCCAGGAGCCATCCTGCTGCACTTGCGCAGTAAAGGTCTGGTCAGCGAATTTCACCACCACGGTCTGCCCCGCTTCCACGCCCTGCGTCTGGCCGGAAAGGGTTAAATCACCGCCTTTTTCTGCCGCATTCAGCAGGTCGTCGCCGGAGACGGTATCAATGGTGACCGCCACGGCGTTCAGATCGAGTTCAATCGGGTGTTCAGCCGCAACGGGATTGCCCCAGGCATCTACCGCGCTGACGCTCACCGTCATGCCGCCCGCCGTCCAGGCCTGCAGGTCTGCCGCCGGAACGCCGATCTGCCAGTTGCCGCTGGCGTTAACCGCGGTGACGTACTCAACGTTGTTGATGGTGACGACAATCTGCGTGCCCGGGGCCAGATGGGTACTGGAGCCGGTGACGCTCAGATCCTGCTGCTGCTCAATGGCGTTGATCACGTCATCGCCGGAAATGGTGTTCACGCGCAGACCCGGCAGCTCCGCGTTGATATTGATATCACGCTCGCCGGTGCCGGTATTGCCGTGCCCGTTGGTCACCGACGCGGTGAAGGTTAAATCGCCGTCGCCGAACGCCTGAAGATCCGCTGACGGGATCTTCACGCTCCAGGTCAGATCGCTGCCAACCGTTGCGGTGTAGCTCTTGCCGCCTGCGGTGATGGAGACGGTATCACCCGCCGCCGCGCCGGTAACGCGACCGCTGAGGGTTTGATCGACGCCCGCTTCGGCGTTATTGACCAGGTTGTCGCCCGCAAACGTATTGATGATGACCTGCGGAAGGACGGTATCCACCAGCAGATTCGCTTCGGCAGAACCGCTGTTACCCACGCTGTCGGTGCCGCTGACGCTGACGGTGTAAAGCGTGTTCGCCAGATTCAGGACGTCGGACACCGGCACCTGGACCGCCCAGATACCGTTTTCGACGGTGGCCTGATAGCTGACGTTGTTCAGCGTCACGGTGACGGTGGTGCCGTCCGGCAGGTTGCTGGTGCCGGTCAGGCTCAGCGGCTGCATCGCCTCCTGGGCATTCAGGACGTTATCCTGGCTGATGGCGTCAATCGTAAATTCTGGCGGATGTCCACTCAGCGTAATGCCGTGCGTGGCGCTGCCGGTGTTGCCTGCCGCGTCGGTCACGGAAACTGAAATCGTATGGTTGCCTTCACCCAGCGCGCCCAGCACGGACGCCGGAACGCCCACGCTCCAGCTGCCGTCCGCCAGCACCACGCCGGTGAAGGTCTGACCGCCAAGGGTTACGGTGACCACATCGCCCGCGGCGGCACCGCTCGCCTGGCCGGAAATGATGTGCGCCTGACCCTGCTCGCTGATATTGAGAATATCGTCGCCCGCCACGGTATGGATGGTGACGACCGGCGCGACGGTATCCACCGTGAAATCTGCCGTCACGGACGAGCCGTTGCCCGCTTTGTCGCTAACGTTCACCGTCAGGGTGTGATTGCCCTCGCTGAGCGCCTGCACGTCGCCCACCTCCAGCGTGACGGACCAGGTGCCGTCGCTGCCCACCGTGGCGTTATAATTTTTACCGTTCAGGGTGACCGTGACGATCTGACCGGCTTCCGCATTCGTTTTACCGGTTAGCGTCAGCGGCTGATTATGCTCAGCCGCATTAATGATGTTGTCCTGTGCGAGGGTATCGACAGAGAGGGTTGGCGCGGTGGTATCCACGCCAATCGTCTGGCTTCCGCTGACGGTGTTACCCGCCGCGTCTTTGCCGCTGACGTTGACGGTCCAGGTACCATCGCCCAGCGCCTGCGCGTCTGCCGCAGGTACGTTAACGCTCCACGCGCCGTCTGCCCCAACTTCAGCCGCGTAGGTTTTGCCGTTCAGCGTCACGATGAGTTCGGTACCCTGCGCCAGATTTTTGCTGGCACCGGAGAGCGTAAAGCCCGCAGATTGCTCGCTGGCGTTCAGCACGTTATCGCCCGCCGTGGTGGCAAGCGTAATGGCGGCCTCGGCGGTAGAGACCGTCACGGTAATACTGCCCGCAGAGGTGGTTTTACTGCCGTCGATCTGCACGACCGACCAGGTGTGCTCCCCGTCCGTCTGGGTCGGTAATATTACCGTCCACGTGCCGTCTTTGCCGACCATGGTGCTGGCAATGGTGCTGCCGCTGCTGTCTTTGATCTGAATGGTCGCGCCCGGCTGACCGGTACCGCTAAAGGTTGGGTTGCTGTCGTCCGTGATCTCGTTTGCACTCAGCACGCCCTGCTTGTCACCCGCTTTATCCGACAGCAGGAAGGTCGGCGTGGCGCTTTCAACTTCTTTGGTATTATCAATGACTTTTGTTTTAGTTTCACCGTCACTGCCGTTTGCCAGCAGTGCCCCGATGGCACCGCCGCCTAACGCAGCTCCCGCAATCCAGCCCCACGGCGCGTCGCTTAAAACACTTTCCTGCTCGAGGAAAGATTGAATGCTGCTAATCGGTGTGGCCTGCGCGGTTAACTCGGTCACCGCAACGCCTGACGCTTCCCCGGCATCGGCAAAAGAAATATGTGTCAGTTCCTGACGGTCGTTGAACACCAGTTCTGACTGGTTATGCGTCTCTGGATCTTCGACAAAATAGTTATTGCAGCGAATCACGCTGCCATCTTTCATATAAATGAGGAGGTCTTTCCCCTGGCGGACATAACGCGCCACATCCTGAGCAGAACCCTGGATTTCAATCACGCTCGGCGATGAAATAGAGACCGACAGATTTCCTTCGCCGGTTAATTTCGTTTTCTCCGCCGTTTTGCGAATGATGACATCAACAACCTTTACGTTACTCATTTCTTCTCCTTGCAGGTGTGCGGATTCCTGTGGATATGTCCACCAGACGGATGTAGCTATCCCTGGGAAAAAACACCCATTATTTTCAGACTTATTTTTGCGCAACACTGCGCGTCTTTTTTAACTCAAGTCAGGTAATTTTGCGGCAGCGTTTTTCTCTATTCCAATAAGCGGCATTAAATTATCAACCGCGGAAGCATAATTAATTGCCGAACTCCAGCCATCATACTCAGCGATTATTTTCGCTGATGTGGCCTGCCAGACATCCTGCTCAACGCTGAGCAGATCGTTAATGCTCCGCTTGCTCAGGGTGTATTCATTTTTATAAACATCGCGGGCGCGCAGCGCATTTTCCAGCTGCTGCTTTCCGGCCTCCATTCTTCCCCGTGCACCGGCCCAGTCCGCCTGCGCGACGGAGGCTTTTTGCAGAACATCGAAACGCGCCTGATCGACCTGAGAGGAGGCCATGGCCCGTGCGCCTTCCGCCTGCCGAACGCGAGCGGAAACCGCGCCCCCCTGATACAGCGGAGCATCGATATTGAGCTGTATCTGGTCGTCCCAGTATGAACGGTTGTCCGATTCATAACGGGTGCGCCCCCCTTTCAGGCTTAACGTCGGCCAGTGCTGGGACTTCGCCGTTTCCACGCCATACTGAGCCGAACGTTCCATATTCTGCGCGGCCATCACAGCCGGTATTAACGAATAATCAATACGGTTGAGCGAATCTGGCTCAACCGCGAGGTTCGCAGGCACTGGCGAAAAGTTATCTGCCTGCATGCCGGTTAATACCGCAAGCCTTGCCCGGGCGCTGTTTAAGGCGGCGTGATACTGCGCGACCGTAGCCTGCATGCCGGCAATACGCGTGCGGGTCTGGAGCTCATCGGAGGTCGAACTCACGCCCGCGTCAGCGCGCAGCTTCGCCAGTTGCTCAACGTTTTTAAGCGCCAGGACATTCTCCTTTGCCGCCTGCAGCAGATCGGAATAGCGTTTGACCTCTACATAGCTCAGAGCCGTTTTTTCCGCCACGTCAGAGAGCGTGCCCATCAGCTGATAGCGGTAGCTATCACGCTGGGCGGAAGACTGGCTGATACTGTTATTGGTCTTACCAAAATCGTACAGCAACTGCGTCAGGCTCAGCCCCCAGGCGGCGGAATTCTTCAGCGACCCGCTGGAATCGGTGGTCTGGCTGTGCCCTGTACTCCCGTTCAGCGATATTTGTGGCATCCAGCCGCTGCGCGCTTCATCTATTTGTGCCTGGCCAATACCTAATTGCGCGGCCTGCTGACTAATTGATGGATCGCGATCGATAGCAAAAAGAATACTTTCTTTTAAGGTTGTGGTTGCCACCGGGGCAATTCCCAACTGACTACTATTGGCGTACGCCGTATTTATGGCTAATGAAATGAATGCCAGTGCTGCTGTAAATCGGCGTAACATAGGCTTTCGTAATATCGTCATGTTATCTCCCTGACTCTGAGTGATACTCAAGCAAATACCCAAAAAGAGGTACAGATAATTAGACAAATATCTTATTAAGCTACCATGCTGAATTTTAGGTAATAATCCCCATACCCATTTCCATTGGAGATGAGATCTGCCTGCGTCTTATTTCAATTAAGAATTTACTTATTTCTTAAACTGGTTAGCAGCATAACAAAATGTGGTATAGCCCACTACACCCACAATGTTAATGTGGTGTTACAAGTAAGAAAAAACATGGGGTTTCTGGACAAAACTCTAAAAGTCTCCTTTCAGATGAAACATATAAACCTCCTGTTATCTAAGGAAAATTCTTAATTCTTTCTGTGCACATTTTTGCGTTAATTTCATAGCGGGTCAGACACAAAGATTTTCAAAGAAATGTCAATTTAAGTAACCTAAGGGGTATATTTAAAATTAAAGCCTTTTAAAAAACTAATTAAAGCAATTAAAAACTGCATTATTTTAATTTAACAGCATTTAAAACCACACAATGGCAATACGTTGGTTACATAGCCCAAATCGTTAAATAAAACATAACAATAACATTGTGATTAACATTCAAAACGGCTTCCTTATACCTGCTTAATAAAATTTTAATAATCACCTATCTGAATCATCACACCGCTGTACATCGTCATGACCACAATCCCCTTCTCTCTGCGTCAAAATGCTGTATTATGCAAACTATTGCGACATTTTGCAGGAATGTACTCCCATGCACAAAACCGCTCGTCAACGCTACGTCCTGGATATCCTCAGCGAGCATGGCCAGGCCAGCATCACCGACCTGGCCGAAAAGCTGCAGGTTTCAGCCGATACTATCCGTCGGGATCTGACCGACCTGGAAAACCAGGGCCTTGCGCAGAAGAACCACGGCGGAGCCATCGCGCTCAACCTCTCCGCCATGAACCGTCAGGGCCGCAATACGCTGCTGCCAGAGACCAAACAGCGCCTGGGTAAACAGGTCGCACAGCGGGTTCCACCGGGTTCCACCCTGTTTCTGGATGCCGGAAGCACGGTGATGGCCGTCGCCACCTTTCTTCAGGGGCCGCTCACCGTCATTACCACATCGCTGGATATCGCCCAGCACTTTAGTGACCGGGAAGACGTTGAGCTGATCCTGCTCGGTGGAAAATGGGACCACAAGCAGCGCCTGTTTGCCGGCAGCGCCACGCTGTCTTTACTGTCCCGCTATCGGGCAGATATCGCCATCCTCGGGGCATGCGCCATTCATGCCGAACTGGGGTTGAGCGCCGGTAAAGAAGCGGATGCCGAGGTGAAACGCGCGATGCTCGACGCCAGCCATGCGCACTGGATTGTCGCGGATCACCTGAAAATTAACCGCTGCGAGCCGTATCTGGTATCCGGGTTATCCAGCATTCAACAACTCTTTTTAGATCGTCCCTGGCCTGAGCTTGGGGACCATAGCGCACTGCAGGTCACGGTGTGCGCGAATTAACGTGGAGAAGGTCATGAGTAACGTTCAAACAATCAACATTGCGCTGATCGGGTATGGATTTGTCGGTAAAACCTTCCATGCCCCGCTGATCCAGTCTGTGGACGGGATTAAGCTGGCAGTGGTCTCTTCTCGTGATGAAGAGAAGGTTAAACGCGATCTGCCGGACGTACAGGTGGTGGCGACACCGGAAGAGGCCATTCAGCATCCTGATATCGATCTGGTGGTGATTGCCTCCCCCAATGCCACGCACGCCCCGCTGGCGACGCTGGCCCTGAACTCGGGTAAACACGTGGTCGTGGATAAGCCTTTCACCCTCGACATGCAGGAAGCCCGCGACCTGATTGCGCTGGCGGACGAAAAGCAGCTGCTGCTCTCCGTCTTCCATAACCGCCGCTGGGACAGCGATTTCCTCGGCATTAAGCAGATTATTGAGCAAGGCACGCTCGGCAAGGTTAAACACCTGGAGTCGCATATTGACCGCTTCCGCCCGGAAGTGCGCGTGCGCTGGCGCGAGCAGAACGTCCCCGGGAGCGGCTTGTGGTTTGACCTGGGCCCACATCTTATCGACCAGACGCTACAGCTCTTTGGCCTGCCGCATTCCGTTCAGGGGAATATCGCGACGCTGCGCGACGGCGCAGAAATTAACGACTGGGCGCACGTGGTCTTAAACTACCCGGAGCATAAGGTGATTCTGCACGCCAGCATGCTGGTGGCTGGCGGTACGGCGCGCTTTACCGTCCACGGGGACAAAGGCAGCGTGGTGAAGGCCAGAATCGATCAGCAGGAAGCGCAGCTGCTCTCAGGGGTGATCCCGGGCAGTGAAACCTGGGGCGAAGACAGCGACAGTATGGTGTTCTTTGGGGCTGACGGTGCACCACAGACGCTCCCAACCCCGAAAGGCGATCAGCGCCAGTATTACATCAACGTACGTGATGCGTTACGCGGGAAAATCACCAACCCTGTCCACCCTGTTGAGGCACTGGCGGTCATGGCCGTGCTGGAAGCGGCGGTGAAGTCCTCGGAGACGGGGTCAACGCAGGCGCTGGCGTTAAGTGCCGAAGAGCGTGCTCTGTTGGGTTAAAAACAAGCCGGGTGGCGCTGCGCTTACCCGGCCTACGATTCAGAGCCGTTTGTAGGCCCGTGCAAGCGAAGCACCGCCGGGCGAGAAGACTACGAACGCTTTTTCGGCATCATGCGCAGAAGAGTATTATCTTTCCAGAAATAGTGATGCATCAGCGCCGCAGCCGCGTGCAGGCCAATCACAAAATAGCCCAGGTTTGCCAGCGTCTCGTGCCACGCCTTCAGCGTATCCACCAGATCAAAATTGGACTCCGCCGCATGCGGCATCGCCAGGCCAAAGGCAAACCAGTCGCTGCCCCGGTTGTACATCATCACAATCCCGATCAGCGGCAGCGCAATAAACAGCAGATACACCACCAGATGCCCCAGATGAGACATCCCCGTCACCATCGCTTTTGGCTTCGGCTGAATCGGGGGCGCGCGGAATTTCAGGCGAACCAGCAGACGCGTCACCATCAGCACCAGAATACCGATCCCGCATGACACGTGGATCATATTGATCGCGGGACGCGCGGTGCGCGGGAAGAAACCTTTGAACTCCATGGCGCAGTAGGCGACGATGATTAATAGAAACACCAGCCAGTGGATGCCGATTTGCAGGCTTGTATATTTAGTGCGCATGTGATTTCTCGATTAAAAACAGTTACCGCGCCAACATAATCCCCTTTCCTTAAAAATTCATTAACTTTTCTGTATGGTTTTTCAAATACTTCCTCCCGCATGAAGCATCTTCAATTGCCGCCCTGCCCGTGATGGTCTAAGCCTGGATGAGTTCAAACTGTCGCATCGACACGTTTACAGGAGAACACCATGAGTAAAATTGGCATTAACGGCTTTGGACGCATTGGGCGCCTTGTCCTGCGTCGCCTTCTTGAAACCCAGGACAGTAATACCGTCGTCGCCATCAACGACCTCACCTCCCCGAAAGTGCTGGCCTACCTGCTCAGGCATGATTCCAACTACGGTGGCTTCCCGTGGAGCGTGGATTTCACCGAGGATGCGCTGATTGTTGACGGTAAAACCATTGCGGTGTACGCCGAAAAAGAGGCGAAGCACATTCCGTGGAAAACCGCCGGTGTGGATATCGTCGTGGAGTGCACCGGCTTTTATACCTCTGAAGAGAAATCACGGGCGCACCTGGACGCCGGCGCGAAGAAAGTGCTGATCTCTGCCCCTGCGGGTGACATGAAAACCATCGTCTACAGCGTGAACGACGACACCATTGACGCTGGTGATACCATCATCTCCGTCGCCTCCTGCACCACCAACTGCCTCGCCCCGCTGGCCAAAGCCCTGAACGATGCGTTTGAAATAAAAGTGGGCACCATGACCACCATTCACGCCTATACCGGTACGCAGGCGCTGGTGGATGGCCCGCGCGGGAAAGATCTTCGCGCCTCGCGGGCGGCGGCAGAGAATATCATTCCGCATACCACCGGTGCCGCCAAAGCCATTGGTCTGGTGATCCCTGCGCTCAGCGGCAAACTGAAAGGCCACGCGCAGCGCGTGCCGGTTAAAACGGGTTCGGTAACCGAGCTGGTGGCCATTCTGGGCAAGAAAGTGACCGTTGAGGAGATCAACGCCGCGCTGAAAAAGGCGACGCAGGGCAATAAATCGTTCGGGTATACCGATGAAGAGATTGTCTCATCAGATGTGATTGGTTCACATTATGGTTCGGTGTTTGACGCCACGCAGACGGAGGTGTCAGAAGCGGGAGAGCTGCAGCTGGTGAAAGCCGTCGCGTGGTATGACAACGAATATGGTTTTGTGACGCAGCTGGTGCGGACGCTGGATAAGTTTGCGGCGCTGTGATTTTTCCCCTCACCCTAACCCTCTCCCCAATGGGGCGAGGGAATTGTTCCGTGCTCAGCTGATTTTTCGCGCCACCTTCAGGACCGGATCCTGCTGCAGCTGTCTCCATGCGGCGGTGACGGCCTCAGGGAATTCAACGTGGGCGATAAAATCCCGCCCGGCCGGGCCATAGCCGTTGGCGTCATCATACAGGCGCGGCAGTTCCCCCATAACCAGTGAAAGATAGCGGTCAACGGGCCACAGTCCGGTGTTGCTCTCACTGAACTCCACGCCCTCTTTACCGTTTTGCAGCGTCGGCGTAAACCCGGGATGGCTGACCCACTGCGGCGAAACGGGCTCATCCCGACAAACGCGGGCAAACGTCGCCATCGTGCGGCGCTGCATCGTGGGATCCTGCACCACCACCACCCGCCCGGTCGTTCGATGGTGCTGCTTCAGCATGTTCCAGCTAAAACGCGCATTCTCACCGCAGTTGGTGGATTGATCTTCAACCCACAGATGCGCCTCGGGGATCTGCCAGAACGCCCGCGCAATGTCGGCGAGAATGCTGGCTTCCGCCCGCCCTTCGACTTGTAAGGTGTGATAACGCGGATGACTGCCGATAGCTGAATATAAAAACGCGGTTGAATGACCAATACCGCCGCTAATCAGGAGCGGGATGTTTCTCTGCGCGGCAATTCGACAGGCCGCCTCAATGGTCGGGATCACCGCGTTCCCTGCCAGGATCACCGCATCGACGTCCAGGTGCTGGCGGCTGCCGCTCAGGTCGTCCTGCGCCAGCCATTCACCAACAGTATTAATGGCCGCCAGCGTGGCATCCGCCAGGATGGGAAAATGGGTCTGTTCCATGATGAACTCCTTCTCTGTATCCCTTCAGGGTAGCGACTTCAGGTTCTCAACACAACGGCGACATCGGGCCGCTCTTTTTCCTTAAAATCCCCTTCACCATTTGATTAACATGCGTAAATCATATTCACTTGAATTATCATTTGCGGCAGACGTAGAATCGCTAGCCCGCTAATTATTCAATTATTTCTAAGGTAAACGACGTTATGCGCCTGCCCGAACGCGACCCTTATGCTCCTCGCGAGTGGCAGCCACATGAGAAACCCGCCCTGCTGGGTTCGCCCTCCACGCCCGAACACAGTACGCCAAAACGCATTGCCTACGGCGTCGTGGGCCTGCTGGTCTGCCTGACGGGGGCGCTGGGGAATGCGGTGGTGACCGCCAACCTGCAAAATTTGCAGGGGACCTTCGGGGCCTGGTCGACCGAAATCGCCTGGCTGCCCGCGGTCTACGTCATGACCAACATCTCTATCAACCTGCTGCTGGTCAAATTCCGCCAGCAGTACGGTCTGCGCGCCTTTACGGAAGGTTTTCTGGTGCTGTACGTGCTGGTGACCTTTTTCCACCTGTTCGTGAACGACCTCAGCTCGGCGCTAATGGTTCGCGCCGCGCACGGGATGGTGGCCGCCGCGCTCAGCTCGCTGGGGATTTACTATCAGATCCAGGCCTGGCCGGCGAAGCACCGCCTCAAGGCGCTGACCATCGGCATCACCGGATCGTCACTCGCCATCCCGCTGGCCCGCCTGTTTTCGACCGAACTGCTGCAGCTGGACGAGTGGCGCGGGCTCTATTTCTTCGAGCTGGGGCTGGCGCTGATCTCCCTGGCCTGCGTCATCGCCTTAAAACTGCCGCCGGGCGACCGGCGCAAGGTCTTTGAGAAAAAAGACTTCATCACCTTCTTTTTAATGGCCCCCGGTATGGCCCTGCTCTGCGCCGTGCTCTCCTTAGGCCGTCTTGACTGGTGGTTCGAAGCGCCGTGGATCGGCTGGTCGCTGGCGCTATCGCTGGTGCTGATTGTGGCTGCCATCGTCTTTGAACATAACCGTGCCAACCCGCTGCTGAACACCCGCTGGCTGTCGAGTGGCAGCATCGTTCGTCTGGGGCTGATTATGCTGCTGATCCGTATCGTGCTGGCAGAGCAAAACACCGGCGTCATCGGCTGGCTGCAGTACGTGGGATTACAGAATGAGCAGATGACCCACCTGGCGTGGTCCATTTTCGCCGGGATCGTCTGCGGGATCGTCACCAGCTGTCTCACCATCAAGCCGACGAAACTGGCGTGGCCAATCATCACCTCTCTGGCCCTGATGATTGTTGCCTCGCTGCTGGACAGCGAGTCCAACAACCTGACCCGGCCGGATCAGCTGATGCTGAGCCAGTTCCTGCTGGGCTTTGGCAGCGCCTTCTTCCTGGCGCCCGCCATGCTGGCCGCCATTGGCGGGGTGATCGCCGACCCGCTCAACCTGGTCAGCTTCTCGGTGATGTTTGGCATGAGCCAGAACCTCGGCGGTCTGCTGGGCTCCGCGATCCTCGGCACCTTCCAGACCTGGCGCGAGAAGTACCACTCCAGCCTGCTGGCGGACCAGCTCACCACGCTCAACCCGCTGGTCAACGAGCGAATTCAGCTTTATACCCAAATGTACAAGAGCCTGATTGGCGACAGCGCGCTGCTGGGAACCCAGGCGATAACGCAGCTGCAAACGGTGACCGCGCTGGAGGCGAATATTCTGGCTTATAACGATACTTATCTGCTGACGGCGAGCATCGCTGCCGCCACGCTGGTCTGGATTTTATGGCGCTTGCTGCGCCTGCGCATCACTGCCCGTCTGGCGCTGAAGAACGCCACCGGCAACAAATAATTAAAATATTTCTGGAGAGTTTATGAGTCAGCAGGATGCCGCCAAAGAGCAGGCCAACACCCGCAAAAATGTGCGCATTGTTTCCGTTTTCACCGCCGCTGCCATCGGTATTGTCGGCGTACTGGTGATCCTTTATGCGTGGCAGCTGCCGCCGTTCACCCGCCACGCGCAGTTTACCGATAACGCCTACGTGCGCGGCCAGACGACGTTTATCAGCCCCCAGGTGAATGGCTATATCACCGAGGTGAAGGTTCAGGACTTTGTGCAGGTAAAAAAAGGCGACCTGCTGCTGCAGATTGATGACCGCATCTATCGTCAGCGCGTGCATCAGGCCGAGGCACAGCTGGCGATGAAAATTGCCGCCCTCAATAACAACCTGCAGCAGCGTAAAAGCGCCGAAGCCGTCATCGCAAAAAATGACGCCGCGCTGAAAAACGCCCGCGCCCAGAGCCTGAAAACGCAGGCGGATTTAAAGCGGGTGAAAGAGCTGACGTCAGACGGCTCGCTCTCGATTCGCGAGCGCGACGCGGCGCTGGCCAGTGCCGCTCAGGGCAGCGCCGATATCGACCAGGCGAAAGCGGCGCTTGAGATGTCGCGTCAGGATCTGCAAACGGTGATTGTCAATCGCGGTGCGCTGGAGGCGGATGTTGAAAACGCAAAAGCGGCGCTGGAGCTGGCGCAGATTGACCTGCAAAACACCCGGATTGTGGCGCCGCGTGACGGTCAGCTCGGCCAGATCGCCGTGCGTCTCGGGGCGTATGTGACCGCCGGGACCCATCTCACCACCCTTGTGCCGCCTCAGCACTGGGTCATTGCCAATATTAAAGAGACCCAGCTCGCGGAGCTACGCGTCGGTCAGCCTGTCAAATTCACCGTCGATGCCCTGAACGACAAAGCGTATCAGGGCCGCGTGGAGAGCATTTCGCCTGCAACCGGGGTTGAATTCAGCGCCATCACGCCGGACAACGCCACCGGCAACTTTGTCAAAATAGCCCAGCGTATCCCGGTGCGCATCGAGGTGCTCGGCAAGCCAGAAGATTCCGCGCTGCTGCGTCCGGGTATGTCGGTACAGGTGACCATTGATACGCGGGAGGCGAAGAAATGATCCTTCGCCCGATAGCCGCGCTGGTGGCAGCGGTCATGCTGGCCGGATGCCAGTCCGTCGACGTCAAACCGGCGCAGCCGACGCTGCACATCCCCACCCAGTGGCGAGCTGACGCCGGCCCTGCCAGCCCGGCGGAGCAGCTCTGGTGGCGCAATTTCCATGACAACCATCTCAACCGCTATGTGGACCAGGCGCTGCAGAATAACGGCGACGTGCTGATCGCCCGCGAACGAATTAACGAGTATCAGGCGCGGGTCTTCGCGGCCGACGGTAGCCTGTTTCCTTCGCTTGACGCGGGCGTAACGGGGACGCGCGCCCGTTCGCAATCCGCCGCGACCGGGCTGCCGGTCTACGGCACGCTGTACAGAGGGAGCCTGACGGCGAGCTATGACGTTGATATCTGGGGCGTCAACCGCAGCACGGCCAATGCCGCCGAAGCCTCGCTGGAGGCGCAAAAAGCCGCCGCTGCCGCCGCGGATTTGACCGTCGCGTCTTCCGTTGCATCCGGCTATGTCACCCTGCTCTCGCTTGACGAACAGCTACGCGTGACGGAGTCAACGCTGAAATCGCGCGAAGAGGCATTTAACCTCGCGAAACGTCAGTTTGAGACGGGCTACAGCTCGCGTCTGGAGCTGATGCAGTCGGATTCCGAATTGCGCTCAACGCGGGCGCAGGTGCCCGTGCTGCAGCACCAGATTGCGCAGCAGGAGAATGCCCTGAGCCTGCTGCTGGGAAGCAATCCCGGCGCGGTGGCACGCAGCGAAAGCTTTACGGCGCTGACGCCGCTGACGCTGCCGTCGCAGCTGCCTTCTACGCTTCTGAATCGTCGACCGGATATCGTTCAGGCCGAACGCCAGCTGGTGGCGGCGGATGCCTCGCTCGCGGCGTCACGTGCCAGCCTGCTGCCGTCGATCAACCTGACCGCCACCGGATCGGTTCAGGATCGCACCCTTTCTGGCCTGCTGGACAACCCGCTTCAGCTCTGGAGCGTCGGGGGCAGTATTCTCGCCCCGCTGCTGAACCGCCAGGCGCTGAATGCGCAGGTGGATATTTCTCAGTCCCAGCGGAACCAGGCGCTGTACGCTTATGAAAAAACCGTGCGTAACGCGTTTGCCGAAGTGAACAACAGCCTTGATGCGATAAGTCGCTATCAGGAACAGCTGACGGAACTGCTTGCCCAGCAGGATGTGGCCCAGGAGACGCTGCGCATTGCGCAGAATCGCTATCGCAACGGTTATTCCTCCTATCTTGACGTGCTGGACGCGCAGCGCACGCTGTTCTCGGTTCAGACCAGCGTGGTGCAGGTGAAAAATAACCTGCTGCTGGCGCAGATTGATTTGTATAAAGCGCTGGGCGGCGGCTGGAAGAGTGCATGAACCCGGCTTGCGCGCTGATGCCCTCACCCCGCCCCTCTCCCACAGGGAGAGGGAGAAAAATCCAAGGAGTCAATCTATGCAACAACAATGGTCTGCAGTAGATAATTACATGATTTCTTCGCTTATCCCTGACGATGACGTACTTCATCAGGTACTGGAAAACAACAAGCGCGCCGGGCTACCTGAACACGACGTAGCGGCCAATCAGGGGCAGCTGCTGGCGCTGTTCGTGCGAATGACGCAGGCAAGACGCATTCTTGAGATCGGTACGCTGGGCGCCTATAGCTCAATCTGGATGGCGCGCGCCCTGCCGCCGGACGGAAAGCTGATTACGCTTGAGGCCGATCCCGCGCATGCCAGCGTTGCGCGCCAGAATATTCATCTCGCGGGGCTAAACGAACGTATTGAATTAATTGAAGGCCCGGCCCTGAGCTCGCTGGAGAATTTCGGTGACGTTCCACCGTTCGACCTGATCTTTATCGATGCCGATAAGCCAAACAATCCCGGCTATCTGGAGTGGGCGCTGCACTATTCCCGTCCCGGCACGGTAATCATTGGCGATAACGTGGTGCGCGACGGCGAGGTCATTAACGGGCAAAGCGACGACGCGCGCGTGCTGGGCGTGCGTCGGTTTATTGAGATGACTGGAGATAATCCGCGCTTAACCGCCACCGCGCTGCAAACGGTGGGGGTTAAGGGATGGGATGGGTTTACGCTGGCAATGGTGAACGGGTGAAAAAATGTGCGGGCTGATGCCCTCACCCCGGCCCTCTCCCACAGGGAGAGGGAGAAAACCGGGTTTTAACCGGAAATCTGCTCCATCGCCTGCAGAATACGCTTGTCCGAAATCGGATACGGCGTACCGAGCTGCTGGGCAAAGAAGCTGACGCGCAGCTCCTCAATCATCCAGCGGATCGCATGCACGTCTTCATCGTCGCGGCGCGCTGGCGGCAGCTTGTTGAGCCACTGCTGCCACGCCTGCTGCACGCTTTCCACTTTCAGCATCTGCGCGCGATCGCGGTGCGGGTCGATAGCCATTTTTTCCAGACGTTTTTCAATCGCCTGCAGATAGCGCAGCGTATCGCCCAGGCGCTTAAAGCCGTTGCCGGTGACAAAGCCGCGATAGACCAGCCCCGCCATCTGCGCCTTCACGTCCGAGAGCCCCAGCGCCATGGTCATATCCACGCGCCCCTTCAGGCGCTTGTTGATATTGAACACGGCGGTGAGGATCTGCTCGACCTGTTTGGCAATCTCCACCACGGTGTCGTTCAGCTCCGCGCGCACCTTTTCATGAAGCTGTGCAAAGCCCTCTTCCGTCCAGACCGGGCCGCCCGCCTCATGGATCAGCTTGTCCACGCCGCAGGAGATGCAGTCGTCAATCAGATCCAGCACCTTGCCGTACGGGTTAAAGTACAGCCCCAGCTTGGCTTTGTTCGGCAGCTTCTCGTGCAGATACTTGATCGGCGACGGGATGTTGAGCAGCAGCAGACGACGCAGCCCGCGCCACATCATCTGCTGCTGTTCCTGCGGGTTATCAAACAGTTTGATCGCCACGCTGTCGCGCTCGTCCACCAGCGCAGGCCAGGCTTTCACCTTATAGTTGCCGCGCTTCTGCTCGTAGCTTTCCGGAAGCTGACCAAAGCTCCAGATGTGCAGCCCGCTCTGCTCGATGCCGTCGTCCGCCACCGCAGAGAGCGTCTCCTGGACTTTGCCTTTCAGCGCCTCTTTCAGCTCGCTCAGGGAACGCCCTTCCAGCAGCTTTTTATTTTTATCGTCCACCACGCGGAAGCTGATTTTCAGGTGATCGGGCACCTGATCCCAGTTCCAGTCGTCGCGGTCGATGGTCGTTCCGGTCATACGGCGGAACTCACGCTCCAGCGCGTCCAGCAGCGGCAGCTCCAGCGGCGTGACGCGGCCCAAAAACGCTTCCGCGTAGTTTGGCGCAGGCACAAAGTTGCGGCGCACCGGTTTCGGCAGGGATTTGATCAGCGCAATCACCAGCTCGCGGCGCAGGCCGGGGATTTGCCACTCGAACCCGCTCTCATCCACCTGGTTTAACAGCGGCAGCGGAATGTGGACGGTCACGCCGTCCGCGTCTGCCCCCGGCTCAAACTGATAGGTCAGACGCAGCTTGAGGTTGCCCTGATGCCAGAAGTTCGGGTAGTCGAGTTTGCTGACCGACTCCGCGCCCTCTTTAATCAGCATGCTCTTTTCAAAGTTGAGCAGGTCCGGCGTCTCTTTGCTGGCCTTCTTCCACCAGCTGTCGAAGTGGCGGGCGGAAATCACATCGTGGCTGATGCGCTGGTCGTAAAACTCAAACAGCGCCTCATCGTCCACCAGAATGTCACGGCGGCGGGACTTGTGCTCCAGCTCCTCCACTTCGGCGCGCAGCTTCAGGTTTTCACGGAAGAAGGCGTGGCGCGTCTGCCAGTCGCCCTCCACCAGCGCGTGGCGGATAAACAGCTCGCGACTGAGCGCCGGATCGATCTGGCTGTAGTTGACCTTACGCGCGGCGACCACCGGCAGGCCGTAAACGGTCACTTTCTCGGTCGCCATCACCGCGCCCTGCGCGCGCTCCCAGTGCGGTTCACTGTACGAGCGCTTCAGCAGATGCTGCGCCACCGGCTCCACCCATTCCGGATCGATACGCGCGGCAATGCGTCCCCACAGGCGGCTGGTTTCCACCAGCTCCGCGACCATGGTCCATTTCGGCGGCTTCCTGAACAAGCCGGAACCGGGGAAGATTGAGAAACGGGCGTTACGCGCGCCGGTATACTCCTGCTTTTCGGCGTCCTTCATCCCAATGTGGGACAGCAGGCCGGTCAGCAGCGCGATATGAATTTCGCGGTACTCCGCCGGTTCGCTGTTGACCGGAATGCCCAGCTCTTTCACCACCTGGCGCAGCTGGGTGTAGATATCCTGCCACTCGCGCACGCGCAGGTAGTTGAGGAAATCCACTCGGCACTGGCGGCGGAACTGGTTTGAGGAGAGCGCTTTCTGCTGCTCGCCGAGATAGTTCCACAGGTTCACGAAGGCGAGGAAATCGGACTCTTTGTCGTGGAAGCGACGGTGCTTTTCGTCCGACGCCTGCTGTTTGTCCATCGGACGCTCGCGCGGGTCCTGAATGGAGAGCGCCGAGGTAATGATCATCGCCTCGCGCACGCAGCCGTGCTTTTGCGCTTCCAGCACCATACGGGCCAGGCGCGGATCCACCGGCAGCTGGCTGAGCTGGCGGCCCAGCGGCGTCAGCTTGTAGACCGTCGCCTGCTCGTCGGTGGTGATCGCTCCGAGCTCTTCCAGCAGACGTACGCCGTCCTGAATGTTGCGTTTGTCCGGCGCTTCGACGAACGGAAACGCCGCGATGTCGCCCAGCCCCAGGGCGGTCATCTGCAGGATAACGGACGCCAGGTTGGTGCGCAGAATTTCCGGGTCGGTGAATTCCGGACGCGACAGGAAATCGTCTTCGGAATAGAGACGAATACAGATCCCTTCCGACACGCGGCCGCAGCGGCCCTTACGCTGGTTAGCAGACGCCTGAGAAACGGGCTCAATCGGCAGCCGCTGGACCTTGGTGCGGTAACTGTAGCGGCTGATGCGCGCCGTACCCGGATCGATCACGTATTTAATGCCCGGTACGGTCAGCGAGGTTTCCGCCACGTTGGTCGCCAGGACGATGCGGCGTCCGCTGTGCGGCTGGAATACGCGGTTCTGTTCGCTATTGGACAGGCGGGCATACAGCGGCAGGATCTCGGTGTGGCGCAGGTCGCGCTTGCTGAGCGCATCGGCGGTATCGCGAATTTCACGCTCGCCGCTCATGAAGATCAGAATGTCGCCCGCGCTTTCGTTACCCAGCTCGTCGACGGCATCGAAGATGGCCTGCAGCTGGTCGCGCTCGGTATCGTCCGCCTCTTCCACAATCGGGCGATAGCGCACCTCGACCGGATAGGTACGACCAGAGACTTCGATAATCGGCGCATTGTTGAAGTGCTTCGAGAAGCGCTCCGGGTCGATGGTCGCGGAGGTGATGATAACTTTCAGATCCGGGCGACGCGGCAGCAGCTCTTTCAGGTAGCCGAGCAGGAAATCAATGTTCAGGCTACGCTCGTGCGCTTCGTCAATGATGATGGTGTCGTACTGCATCAGCAGGCGATCCTGCTGGATTTCCGCCAGCAGAATACCGTCGGTCATCAGCTTGACCATGGTGTTATCGCTAACGTGGTCGCTGAAGCGCACCTTGTAGCCGATGCAGCCGCCCGGCTCCGTCTGCAGCTCTTCGGCAATACGGTTGGCAACGGTGCGCGCCGCCAGACGACGCGGCTGGGTGTGGCCAATCAGGCCTTTGATCCCGCGGCCCAGCTCCATACAGATTTTCGGCAGCTGGGTGGTTTTCCCCGAACCGGTTTCCCCCGCGACAATCACCACCTGGTGGTCGCGTACGGCCTCGAGAATGTCCTGTTTCTTCTGGCTGACGGGCAGGTTTTCCGGGTAGGTAATCGCCGGACGTGCGGCTTCGCGCAGCACAACTTTCCCTGCAGCCTGTTCAATCTCTTTCGCCATCTCCTGGTAAATGGCCTGTTGTGCATCAGGATTTTTAACCTTCTTGACGCCGTGCAGACGGCGGGCGAAGCGCTGTTTGTCGCGCAGCGTCAGAGAATCAAGCTGTTGCAGGAGCATCGGGAAGGTGAATTTTTGTTGTTCTGTCATAGCGTTAAAGGGCAGTACACGCCCTGATAAACTCTCTTTTTAATGATTGCTATAGAGTACCACACTGACGCCTTTCGCGCCTTATTCAAAAAATTCGAACATAGGCTTCGATATATTGCGCTATCTCTGTGGCAGGATTGTGAATAGAGTGTCAACAAGCAACGGGGCAACCCCCTTCAATCAAATGCAACAACAGGAATCACCCATGAGCAAAGTATTAGTTTTGAAATCCAGTATTCTGGCAGGGTACTCTCAGTCTGGTCAGCTGTCTGATTACTTCGTTGAACAGTGGCGTGAACAGCATTCTGCTGACGAAATCACCGTGCGTGACCTGGCTGCAAACCCAATTCCTGTGCTGGACGGTGAGCTGGTTGGCGCGCTGCGCCCAAGCGATGCACCGCTGTCTCCGCGTCAGCAGGAAGCGCTGGCCCTGTCCGACGAACTGATTGCTGAGCTGCAGGCGCACGACGTTATCGTCATCAACGCCCCAATGTACAACTTCAACATCCCAACCCAGCTGAAGAACTACTTCGACCTGGTAGCACGCGCTGGCGTAACCTTCCGTTACACCGAGAACGGCCCGGAAGGTCTGGTGAAAGGTAAACGTGCGATCGTCCTGACCAGCCGTGGCGGCATCCATAAAGATACCCCAACCGACCTGGTTGCGCCGTACCTGAGCCTGTTCCTCGGCTTCATCGGCATCACTGACGTGAACTTCGTGTTCGCGGAAGGTATCGCTTACGGTCCGGAAGTGGCGACCAAAGCGCAAACCGACGCGAAAGCCGCCATCGACAGCCTGGTTGCAGCGTAAGACTTCACCCTCTCACCGCCCGGTGGGAGGGTTTTTCTTTTCCCCGCTTTTCGTTATCATCCGCTCCCACTCTCCAGCCGGGCGGCCTGATGTCTGTAATCGTCGATAACTTTATTGCCCCACCTTGTCTCGATGAGATCGAAATTCTCTGGCAGGACGAGCATCTGCTGCTGATCGATAAGCCTTCCGGCCTGCTCAGCCTCTCGGGCAAAAATCCGCAAAACCTTGATTCCGTCCATTATCGTCTGGTTCAGACGTTCCCCGGCTGCACGCTGGTGCACCGTCTGGATTTTGGCACGTCCGGACTGATGGTGGTTGCGCGCAATAAAGCCATCAACGCGGCGCTGTGCCAGCAGTTCAGCCAGCGCAGCGTGGAGAAAGCCTACAGCGCCCTGCTTTGCGGACATGTGGAAAATGACGAAGGTGTAATCGATGCGCCGATTGCCAAAGACCCGGCGCTGTTCCCGCTGATGTCGATCTGCGCCATTACCGGTAAACCCGCCCGCTCCCGCTATCGGGTGGTGGAACGGTTTTATCAGGGGGCGGGATTACCGTTAACGCGGGTGAAACTGATCCCGGAGACCGGGCGAACCCATCAGCTGCGTATTCACTGCCAGCAGCTGGGGCACCCTATTCTGGGCTGCGATCTGTATGGCGGTCTTGACGTGCCGGGCGCTGAAGAAACGCCCCGGCTGATGCTGCATGCCAGCGAGCTGAATTTTATTCATCCCGTGAGCGGCGAGCCGGTTAACGCCCGTCACGCCGCCCCGTTCTGAATGCGGTTTACCACATCAAATCGTCTGGGATTTTGAAGTCCGCGTACGGATCGTCTTCGTCCTGCTCTTCCTGGCTGAGCGCGCTGTTTAACACGATGCTGTCGGCATCGCGCTGGGCAATTTTATCGGCCACCACTGCCGGAATGATCGCGTAGTCGCAGTCACCTTTAGCATTGAGCACCAGACGCGCAATCGCCAGACGGCCGTTGATCAGCTGGGTCTGCGTTTGCTTATCGACTTCAATCTTTTTAATCAGCGTACCGTCGGTAAAGTTAAAGGTGATGTTGCCTTTCGCCACGGTGATGCGGTTCATCTCAATCAGCTGCTTCACCTGCGCCTTAAACTCTTTCGCCAGCACGGCCTGCTTCTGCTGCTCGCTCAGCAGCTTGTCACGCTCGATCTGCGCCTTCTTGTTCTCTTCGACCGCTTCACGGGCCTCACGCGCCTGAACGCGTGATTTCTTTGCCGTACGCTGCACTTTCGCCGCTTTCTTGCTGCTGACGAGGCCCGCTTTCAGCATCTGCTCTTGTAAGGTGAGTTTTGTCATGATTGTTTCTAAACCGGTTGGAAATTTTGGGGATTATAGCGGGAATTGAGGAAAGAGTGCGACATTAGCAGAATCGTAGGCCGGGTAAGCGCAGCGACACCTCGCGCATTACACTTCATGAACTTCGCTCATGTTGCAGTGAAATTAAGTCACTTCCCCTGCGCCGCGGGGTCAGGCATAAATTATGCATTGGCAACTTCTTAGCAACATGAACTTAGGATGCATAACCACAATGAGCAAAGCTTTCACATATAACCTTAAGCGCAGTTGCTTCGATGAGAATTACAACCCGTCAGAAAATACGCGTACGACCACTAACTTTGCCAACCTGGCCCGCGGGGAAAAGCGTCAGGAGAACCTGCGCAATACCCTGGTGATGATCAACAACCGCTTCAACGCCTTAGCGCGCTGGGATAACCCAACCGCCGATCGCTACGCGGTAGAGCTTGAAATTATCTCTGTCGATTTGAACATTGGCGCGGAAAAACCGTTCCCGGCCATTGAGATATTGCAAACATATATTGTCGACAAGAAAAACAACCAGCGTATCCCTGGCATCGTCGGGAATAACTTCTCATCTTACGTGCGGGATTATGATTTCAGCGTCCTGCTGCTGGAGCATAACAAGAACCAGCAGCACTTCAGCATTCCGGTAAAGTTTGGCGAGCTGCACGGCAATATTTTCCGCCACTTTGTGAACTCACCGGAATACAAAGAGAACTTCACAAAAGGACCGGTGATTTGCCTGAGCGTCTCCAGCAAAGACACCTACCGCCGCACCGGTAATCAGCACCCCGTGCTGGGCGTTGAGTATCAGCCGGATGGCGAATCGCTAACGGAGCAGTACTTCGCGAAGATGGGCCTGAGCGTGCGCTACTTCATGCCGGAACACAGCGTGGCGCCGTTCGCGTTCTTCTTTACCGGGGATTTGCTGAGCGATTACACCGATCTGGAACTGATTGCCACCATCAGCACGATGGAGACGTTCCAGAAGATCTATCGCCCGGAAATTTATAACGCCAACTCGGCGGCCGGACTGTGCTACCGACCGGATCTGAACCAGCAGGATCACTCCTTAACCAAAATTGTGTATGACCGGGAAGAGCGAAGCCGTCTGGCGATTGAACAGGGTCGATTTACTGAAGAGTACTTCATTAAGCCTTACAAACACATTCTTGAGCAGTGGTCTGATAACTACACGCTTTAATACTTCAAAAAAGGTCTCTTATTATGAAAACATTGCTCCCGACTTCAACGGCTGGCAGCCTGCCTAAGCCGACCTGGCTTGCGCAACCTGAAACGCTGTGGTCACCCTGGAAATTGCAGGATCAGGAACTGCTGGCAGGCAAGCAGGATGCGCTGCGCCTGTCTCTGGATGAGCAGATACGCGCGGGAATCGATATCGTCAGCGACGGGGAACAGACTCGTCAGCACTTCGTCACCACCTTTATTGAACACCTGAGCGGCGTCGATTTTGAGAACCGCCAGACGGTGCGCATTCGTAACCGCTATGACGCCAGCGTGCCGACCGTGGTCTCTGCGGTTGCGCGCCAGAAACCGGTCTTCGTGGACGATGCGAAGTACCTGCGCCAGCTCACGGACAAACCAATCAAATGGGCCCTGCCGGGGCCAATGACCATGATCGACACCCTTTACGACGCGCACTATAAAAGCCGCGAAAAGCTGGCCTGGGAATTCGCCAAAATCCTCAATCAGGAAGCGCGAGAGCTAGAGGCCGCAGGCGTGGATATTATCCAGTTTGATGAACCGGCGTTTAACGTCTTTTTTGATGAGGTCAACGACTGGGGTATCGCCGCGCTGGAGCGCGCCATTGAAGGGCTGAAGTGCGAGACCGCGGTACACATCTGCTACGGCTACGGCATCAAGGCCAATACCGACTGGAAAAAAACGCTCGGCTCCGAATGGCGCCAGTACGAAGAGGCCTTCCCTAAGCTGCAGACCTCTAACATCGACATCATCTCTCTGGAGTGCCACAACTCCCGCGTGCCGATGGATCTGCTGGAGCTGATCCGCGGCAAGAAAGTGATGGTTGGCGCGATTGACGTGGCAACCAACACGGTTGAAACGCCGGAGGAAGTGGCCGATACGCTGCGTAAAGCGCTGCAGTTTGTCGATGCCGACAAGCTGTATCCGTCAACCAACTGCGGTATGGCTCCCCTCTCCCGTGAGGTCGCTAACGGCAAGCTGAAAGCACTTAGCGCTGGCGCAGAGATTATCCGCAAAGAGCTTGGCGCGTAATCCCCTTACGTTTGCCAGTACGGCGGCGTGCCAAAACGCTCGACGTAATAATCAATTACCGCCCTGACGTTCAGGGGCGGATGTCGGGCATCAGGATAGATCGCCGCAATAGCCTGCTGTTCCGTATTGATGGCACACTCCAGCGCGGGCAGGAGCGGAATCAGCTCACCGCGCTGGAGCTGTTCACTTACCAGCCAGTCCGGGAACAGCACAATCCCCATCCCGCCCAGCGCCGCAGCGAGTAACGCCTCCGCATTATTGGAGGTCATCAATGGCGTCACGGGATAGTGTATCCACGCCTCGCCCTTCCTGCGAAAGAGCCAGCGGTTTGGCCCTGACGATCCGCGATAGACAAGACAGTGATGACGGTTCAGATCGTCCGGTCCTTCAGGTGCACCATGTTTACGCACGTAGTCCGGCGACGCGGCCAGATGATAAACCTGCTGCCCGAACACTCGCGCATGAAACGAGGAGTCCGTCAGTACACCAATGCGGAAGATAAGGTCTGCCGCATCCCGGTGGGGATCGATAAAATCATCGGTCAGCGTCAGCTCTACGCTCAGGCGAGGATAGCGTTCCGACAGGCCGGGAAGTCCTGGGGCTATGTGCTTCTGGCCGAAAAACACCGGTCCGTTAATGCGGATCGCACCGGACGGTTCCACCGCACGCGCGTCCAGCTCCCGGCGCGCCTCTTCCAGATTTTCCGCCATCGACCGGGCGTAGCGAACAAACAGATGACCGCTTTCCGTGGGAATGACGGCCCGCGTATTGCGATAGAAAAGCTGCTGCCCGAGCGCGTCCTCAAGCTGGTGGATCACGCGCGATATCTGCGAGGCCGATATTCCCTGCCGCCGCGCCACGACGGAGAAGTTCTGCGCTTCATACACATCGATAAAGATCAGCAGCGCGCGGATGTTGATGTTGCTGGCGTCAACCATTAATGCATTTCTCGCAAAGGTGTTTCCAGCATTATGGCATTTTTCTCATTGAACAACCCACGTAATCTTCTCCGCCTGAAAACGGAGGAAGAAGAATGCAGTTTGTTTTGATTTTACTGGTGATTGCCGGCGGGATGGGCCTCTCCGTCGAGGCGGGACTGCTGGGACCGCTGGGGGGAAAGGTCGGGGATTTGTGGGCGACGTTCAGCATTTTTGGCGTCGGCGCCGCGCTAACGTTTCTGCTGATGCTGTTTTTCAGCCCGCGCAACAGCCCGTCATTTTTCGCACAGCCCGGCTGGCAGCTGCTCGGTGGCGTGCTCGGGCCGGTGTACGTGGTCATCCTGACCGTGGCGACACCCGCCATCGGCATTGCCATGACCATGATTGGCATTCTGGCCGGCCAGGTCTTTAAAAGCCTGATCATTGACCACTACGGTCTGCTGGGTTCGCCGCACCGGAAGATAAACGCGAAGCGCATTATTGCACTGTGTTTCATCATTGCGGCACTGGTTCTGGTCGCACAGGGGTAACGTATGACACTGATTATGATCCTTCTGGCCGTGTGCGGCGGCGCGACGCTGAGCATTCAGGCCGCCATTAACGGACAGCTCGGCAGCAGCGTGGGCGTTTTTAAAAGCGCGTTTCTGACGTTTTCCGTCGGCGCGCTGGTGACCGCCCTGCTCATTTTCTTCTTTGAACCGAAGCAGGCCGTCACGCTGCTGGACGTGCCAAAATGGCAGCTTCTCGGAGCAATGTTCGGCGTGCCTTATATTGTGATTATGGTACTCGCCGTACAGCGCATCGGCACCGCCGTCGCCACGGTGGCGGTGATCTTTGGCCAACTCGCCATGAGCATGCTGATTGATCACTTTGGCTGGCTGGGTAATCCCGCCATTTCCTTTTCAACGAGTCGTCTGGGGGCGGTAGTCTGCCTGGGGATTGCGCTTGTCTTTATTTACTCGGGTAGTAAAACCCGTTCTGCCGGGGCATGACATCACACCTTGCGGACACAGCGTAGACACGAAACAGTTCCCTCGCCCCTTTGGGGAGAGGGTTAGGGTGAGGGGGAACATACGGCTGTAGTGGTCATTCCGTTCACTTTATGTTCCTTGCTACTCTGTAACGACATGACCTGTGAACGTGCCAGGGTCGCTCAATCGCCACCACCCTGGCGACCCGGGCTCCCGGCGGTAAATCGCCGCTTCGCGGTCCCTTCGGCTTATTCCTTCCGGCTTATCGGGGACGGGCGGAGGTAACATCCCTGTAAAGCCCGCCCTCTCGGCGCATCCCTGCGCCTCGCCCCGGCCTGCAGGAAACGCCTCAGCGATTTACAGCCGGACCAGGTCATCGCTGCAAAATAATCATGACATTTAAAAAATCCGAATCGCTTCTGGTTACAAATTGAGTGGGGATCCCTTATCCCTTGGTGAAAAACAGCGTCACCGTGGCGACGGTGACGCCCAGTTTCTTCATCTCGGTTTTATTAAACAGGTGCGTCTCATCCTGCAGGTACATCCAGTCGTCAAAGTTCAGCAGCCAGGTGCTGCCGTTGGCCTTCACGTTCATGCTGTAATGCCAGTTGAACGCGTTGCCTGCGGCCTGCCCCGTCGCTACCCCTTCGATATCCCCCGCCGTGCCCTCATAGCGATCGGTCCCCAGGCGCCGGATATGCCAGACCCGCTGCTGCTTCTCACCGTCGTCGTAAACAAAATGTTCGTTGAGCGTCAGCGTATCGCCGATAACGTCCCCGGCAATCTCAACGTGAAAGCGGCGGATCTGCTTGCCGCTGCGATCCTGCACCATCCCCCACGCTTCGGTTTTTCCCTGGAAGTAATGGAAAATATCAAGCCGCGGCTGCTGCTGGCGGTACTCGGTCACCTCCGTGCTACAGCCCGCCAGCAGCATCGTTAATGCCAGCACCATCATCAGAAAACGTTTCATTTTTGGCCTCCGATTAACTGCTGACGCAGCTCAGGATATTGCGTACGGGGAGCCAGCCAGATGGCCAGAAAGCGGGTACTGAACGCTTCTGACTGGCGTGGTCCCAGGGGAATAAAGGTTTTCTGAAGGGCCGGATCGCGGTACCAGAACTGCCCCTGCTGGTCATCAAGGACAAACGCCAGCTGTGAGCCCGGTCGAACATCCGGCCACAGCGACCGGAGCATCCGCAGCCAGGCTTCGCTTTGCGGTTCCTGCGCCAGGATCCCCTGCGCCTGCCACTGGTCGCGGGTCGCCTCAACCAGCTCATCGCGATCGATGTCGCGCGCATAGGTAATTATCAGCGCCTGATCCTGGTTCTCCCGACCGTAACGCCCGTCCGGCGTACGCAGCTGGGAGGTGTAGACGGTGAACGGCCCCCAGGTGAGCGTGGCATCGCCCACCTTACGCCAGGCCAGCCAGTCGGCGGCCTGGGCCGCAGGCATGGCGATCAGCCAAAGCAGCAAAATCGCAGCTCTCATTTTTGTCTCCCCATCAGCAGGTGGAAAAACAGCATCAGCACCAGCCAGCCCGGCGCCATCCAGCTGACAACGATAAAGGTCGGCTCCAGAAATGTGATGGCACCCAGCCGCTCGCCAATCAGGTACGCCACCGGGCCTCCTACGGCCGCCAGCAGTGTCAGCAGCCAGCCGGGCAACGTGGTGGTGCGCGTCAGCTGCGTCCAGACGGTGGCGAACATCAGCCACAGTGCCACCATCCATAGCGGCATCAGGGAGTCGCCCGTGAAGGCTATCAGTCCCGTCAGCGCCCAGAGCGTATCCAGCAAACTGCCCGCCGCGGCCAGCCCAATGGCGTAAAAACGGTATACAAACGGCAAGAGCAGGCATGCCAGGATCGCCAGCGCGAGCCAGATAATCAGGCCCTTTTCGCGAAAGAGCACCACCAGCGCCCAGTAAAGATCGAACGCGACGGCCAGCAGAAAGACCTGAAGATATCGTTTCATACTCGCTCGGCGGTCAGCTGCACCACGCTGATGGTGCGGGCGTTAAACCCGGCTTCGCAGTAGCCAAAGTAGTACAGCCACATGCGGCGAAACCGCTCATCAAAGCCGAGCTTTTCAATCTCCTGCCAGGCGTGGACAAAGCGCTGCCGCCAGTGGGCCAGCGTGCGGGCGTAGTCGGGACCCATGTCGAACAGATTGCGTACCACGAAATCGGTGTGGCGCGTCATCAGCTCGTTCATCGCGGTTATGCTCGGCAGGAAGCCGCCGGGGAAAATGTAGCGCTGGATAAAATCGACGCTTTTGCTGTAGTCGCGATAGCGCTGATCCTGAATAGTGATGGCCTGAATCGCCATGCGACCTCCCGGGCGCAGCCGCGCCTGGCAGGTACGGAAGAACGTGGGCAGATAGCGCTGCCCGACGGCTTCGATCATCTCTATCGAGACCAGCTTGTCGTACTGTCCGGTGAGGTCGCGATAGTCGCAGAGCAGCACCTCGACCCGATCCTGCAGTCCGGCGCGGGCGATCCGCTCGGTCGCCCAGACGTATTGCTCCTGCGATAGCGTGGTGGTGGTCACCCGACAGCCATAATGACGGGCCGCGTATTCCGCCATCGCGCCCCAGCCGGTGCCAATTTCCAGCAGATGGTCACCCGGGTTTAGCACCAGCTGTTCACACAGGCGCGCCATTTTGGCCTGCTGAGCCGCAGTGAGATCCTGCTCGTCAGCGGTAAACAGCGCGCTGGAATAGAGCAGCTCCTTATCCAGAAAATGGGCATAGAAGGTGTTACCCAGATCGTAATGGGCGGCAATATTTTCACGCGCCTGCGCGCGGGAGTTCCGCCGCGTCCAGTGGCGTAGCCGCTCCAGCGGCCTGCCGAACAGACGGAACCCGTTTTCGAGACGACCAAGCACCTCGCCGTTGAGCGCCAGAAGTTCCAGTAGCGGCGTGAGGTGCGCGGTTTCCCATTCGCCGTCCATCCAGGCTTCTGCCGCGGCAAGGCTCCCGCCCGTTAAGACGCGCCAGTAAACGCCGGGCGTAAGGATCTGCACGTCAGCATGCAGCGCGGAGGATGTCTCGCCAAAATGAAAGGTCTGTGCCCCTTCACGCAGCGTGAGCGAGCCGCCGCGAATGCCGCTTAACAGACGAAAAAGCAGCCAGCGCGCAAGGCGCACGTTGCGCGGGATATCGGGTTCTAACGCAAAGACGGGATCGGTCATGAGCGTTCACTCCTGCTGACGGGATGGTTATACAGCGGCACGCGCTTGAGCCACAGGCGCAGCGCCTGCCAGTAAATGGCGAAAACGGTTTTCAGGGTCATAAGCGGGATACGCAGGAGCAGCGAACGCAGCGCGGGGTGCGTCAGAGGCTCCCGGCGCAGCGCAAGCGTGGCGTCGAACACCTTCGCCTCCTGATGATTTTCAATGTGCATATGCAGCGTGTTATCCGGGTCGTTGAAGCGCCAGTGGTAGATCATGTCCATCGGGTTGAAGGGAGAAACGTGAAACGCTTTTTCCGTGGGCTGGGCATGTTGCCCGTCGACCGCGTAATAATGACGCTCGTTCCACGGCGTGTTGCGGACCTCCGCCAGCACCCAGCGCAGGGTACCCTTCCCGTCATAGCAGTAGTAAAAGTTGACCGGATTGAAATGGAACCCGAAATAGCGCAACTGCGTCAGGAGCATGACCCGACCGTCCGGACGTTCCCCGGTCAGGCTCTCCAGCCTGCTCAGCACGTTCTCTTTAAGCGGCGTGCCGAGCGGGTAGTCCGCGTCGTGGAACGAGGCGGCGGCAAAGCCATTGCGCCGCACGCCGACGGACGCCAGTAGCGGCAGCTCATCGAGATCCAGCCAGGCCATAAAGACGCTGTAGCGAAACTCATGGGTTTTCGGCTGCAGGCGGCGGTGGCGTAAGATGCCGTGGTAAAGGCAGCTGTTCATCTCAGTTCCCCTCTCCGGCCGCTATCGCATTGACCACGTCCAGCGCGCTGCGCACGCCGTCTTCATGAAAACCGTTGTACCAGTAGGCCCCGCAGAACCAGCTCCGCCGGTGGCCGTTGATCTCGCCGCGCCGCGCCTGCGCCCGCCAGCTTTGAGGGTTAAACAGCGGATGTTCATAGACGAAGCGTTGCAGAACGAAGCGTTCATCCACCGGTGCGTCCGGGTTCAGGGTGACGCAGAACAGCGGACTGCCCGCAGGCAGCCCCTGCAGGATGTTCATGTTGTAGGTGACGCAGGCGCTGGCCTGCGCCTGCTCGCTCAGGCGGTAGTTCCAGCTGGCCCAGGCGCGCGGCCGCACAGGCAGCCAGCGCGGATCGCTGTGTAAAACGACCTCGTTGCGCTGCCAGCCGATATCACCCAGCACTTCGCGCTCGGCGGGCGTCGGGTCATCAAGCATCGCCAGAGCACTGGCGGAGTGGCAGGCAAAGATCACCTGGTCGAAGGTATGGCTGGCGTCGTCGAGCTGGAGGGTGACGCCATCCGCATGGCGTTTCACACGCTGCACCGGCGCGTTCAGGTGCAGCGTCAGCCGGTCGCCCAGCTTATCCAGCATGGCGCGGATATACTCCCGCGAGCCGCCCGGCACTACGTACCACTGCGGACGATGGGTGATATCCAGCAGGCCGTGGTGGTGAAAGAAACGCAGGAAGAGCGGCAGCGGGAAACGCGTCATCTCCTGCAGCGACGAGGACCAGATGGCGGCTCCCATCGGCAGAATGTAGTGTCGCGCAAAAAACGGCGTGAAGCCGTGCTGCTGCAAAAACGTCTGCAGCGTGGCGTTCGGGTCCACCTCCCCGTCCAGCGCCGCTTTCGCCAGGCGATTAAAGCGAACGATCTCGCCCAGCAGCCGCCAGAATGCCGGATTCACCAGGTTTCGACGCTGGGCAAACAGCGATGTCAGGGTGTGTCCGTTGTACTCAAACCCCGTAGCGGGATTGTGCACCGAAAAGCTCATCTGCGTTTTTTGCCCGCTGATGCCCAGCTCGCTGAGCAGACCCATAAAACGCGGATAGGTGCGATCGTTATAGACGATAAACCCGGTATCGATCGCGTATGTGCCCTGTGGCGTTGTCACGTCAACCGTTGCGGTATGGCCGCCCGGCGTGGCGCCTGCTTCAAACAGGGTCACCTGATGGTGCCCGGCCAGCCGCCAGGCGCAGGTCAGCCCGGCAATGCCGCTGCCGATAATCGCAATGTTCATGAACGCACCATCCTGCGCAGCAGCGCGCGCTGAAGAAACGCAGGCAGCCCGGAGAGCAGCCGCAAAATGAAGCCAAACCCGTCAGGAAACGCAATATGCATTTTCCCAGCCGCCAGTCCGATACGGATCGCCTTGACCGCCTCGTCGACGGTCACCCTGCCCGGCATGGCAAAATCGTTTTTTTGCGTCAGGGGCGTATCGACAAAGCCCGGAGAGACAACCGTGACGGCAATCCCTTTTGGCTCCCAGTCCAGGCGCAGACTCTCGGCAAACCAGCTCAGCGCTGCTTTGGACGCACCGTAGGCCTCTGCGCGGGGAAAAGGCAGCCAGTGCGCCATCGAACTCACCAGCACCACGCGGTTACCGGCAACCAGCTGCGGCTGGAGCGCCTCGAGGCAGTTCACCGGGCCAAGGAAATTAGTGCTCATGACCCGCTCCACCAGCGCCGCATCCACCACTCCACCGTCGAGGTATTCGCAGGTCCCGGCGCAGAGAATAATCAGGTCGGCGTAGCTGCCGGTCAGCGCCTGGCGACAGGCGTCCCTGTCCGTCATGTCGAAGAGGCGAACGGTGAGATTAGGACAGGTCTGATGCAGTGCTTCCAGACGCGCCGGGTCGCGCCCGCAGGCAATCACATGGTAGCCGTCAGCGGAAAAGGATTTTGCCAGCCCGGCGCCAATCCCCGAGCTTGCGCCGGTAATCAGCACCGTCTTCATGATTTGACCCTCCGCTTCACGCCGCGAACCGCCCAGCCAAGCAGAGGAAGATGTTCGTAGATCATCTCTCCCGCATCGTAGTAGTCGCGCTGGTGCGTGATGAGATCGTTTTCCGTCTGCACCACTGAACATCCGGGCAGGTCGAGCGGTTCGCCTCCGGCAATGCGCGGATGCGACCAGTGCATCACCCAGGTGACAACAAACCGGTTCCCGCTGCACAGCGGCGGATCGATAGAAAAACGGCAGTTCTCGACGTTGGCCAGCAGATGGGTGAAGTAGCGCTGAAGCGCAAAAATACCGTTGTGCTCGCCGAAGGGATCGATAAGCGTGGCATTCGAATGATAAAGCCCCGCCAGCGCGGACGGCGGCTGGCTATCCAGTGCGGCGTAGTACTCGACAAACCGACTCACGACAGAGGGCAAAGTGCTCATGGGTCACATCCTGGCTGTAAACAACGTGGCGTAATCGCATAATTAAAACTTACACAATTAACGTTATTTGTCCAAGTTTGTGCAGATTTATTTTTTATTACCTATCAATATCAATAACTTGATAACTCAATCGTTTGACGGTTTTGTAGGCCGGGTAAGGCGTAGCCGCCACCCGGCTTTCACTTTCAGGATATCCTTAAGGCAAATTCGTCGGTCTTCTTCCAGGCTTATCCTTTTTATTCAAAAGGATGCCCGTATGAAACGTTTCTTCCTCTCCCTTTTCTCAAGCCCGGAATCCTTACTGCAGGTGATGAGCCAGCAGGAAATCATTGAAGCCGTGGAAGATGGCGATCGCATCATTATCGACCAGGACGGGAACGCCTCGGTGAACTACAAGAGCAACGAGGTGAGGCAGGATTTTCTGCGTCACGTCAACACGCTGAAGAGGGCATAAAATGGGAACGGCGATATTTATGGTGCTGATGGTATGCGGGTACTGGTACACCAGCCGCGACCTGTCGACCCGCTTTAAAATCAAGCGTTCCTTCGGCTGGGACGTCTATTTTCTCGTTGCGCTTTACGGCTGTATTTTCGTTCTGCAGGGCGTGATTGCCACGGGGCTGCTCTGGCTGCTGCTGCTCGCCCTTTCCGCCGCCAACAACGCTTTTCACTTTGCCTCACCGAAATACACCGACTGGCAAATCGACTTTATGAACTGGAGCTTTTTAGGCATTCAGGCGCCGGTGGTCGTGATGCTGGCGTTTGCCATCCTGTTTTGCCTCTACCGCTCTAACTGGGCAGGCAGCGCCAGGCTGGACGGCGAGAGCCGGAAAAAGCTCTACAAACGGCTGGCGCAGTCGAGCGGTATTGAACAGCTGCTGTACCAGTGTATGGAGCAAGGCGAGCTGGCGCAGGTCACGCTGCGCTCGAGGCGGATTTACGTGGGTATGATCCACACCGCGACGCTGGAATATGAAAAAACGGCCAATATCGTGCTGATCCCGATGTTGAGCGGGTATAGAGACGCGAAGACGATGAACTTTCGCATCGAGAATAATTACAGCCGGTGGTATGCGGAGCATGACATTACGCTCGACTCGGAACCCCGCAGCGCCATGTCATTTCGCAAAGTGATTTTACTCAATCAGATTGAGAGCATCTCGCTGTTCGATCCCGCCAGCGCCAGCGCGCTGTCGCTGGCACAGCATGACTCGCTTTCTAAAGAGGCATCCCCATAATCCTGAGTATGCTCTGCTGTGAGGCGGTTTCGAAAAGGACGTTCTTAACGCAGAGCATGCCCTGCTTCTGGTAGAACCGGTACGCTCCCGCGTTCTGCTCAAGCACCTCCAGCCAGAGATAGTCTTTCCCCCTGCTCCGGGCCATGTCTGTGATGTTGTTGAACATCACCTGACCATAGTTCTTGCCGGTTGCGGCGGGATCAAGGTAGAGCTTATTGAGGAGAACACCCTTCTTGTCCGTTTCTGGAAGCATGGCTTCCCAGGTCACTTTCATGAATCCCACTGGCCGATCGGTCTCTGCAACATACCAGGAAACAGCGTTATCTTTCAGGCTCTGTTCAACTACAGAACGCGCGTACTCTCCGTGCAGAAAATCCTTCATCTCTGCCTCTGACACCCACAGATGCTGAAAATGGGCGGGATAGATGCGATATCCCAGCTCGCTTAACAGCGTTGAATCGGCCCCGGTGGCCTGTCGAATTCGAAGAGACATGGAGGGTATCCTTACTAACCGCTTTAGGTGTGATGCCGTGCGAAACGAGAAAGACAAAAACAGTTACATTCTTGCCGCATATATTATTGCGGTGAACGACGTTAAGTACAGCCCGCGTGTTATGGATCTCGCCCGACACACCAAAACGGGTGGGTGAAAACCCTCACCAGATCGCGCTAGTCTGCCAGTGTTGAATGGATGACCAGGACTAGCGATTAGAACGTATGGAAATTATTTTGATGCGGCATGGAGAACCCCATTATAGGGGGGCGCCAAGGGTCTCGTGCAGGGAAATGACCGAATGGATCGACAGCTATAACCTCTCTTCGACGGGCAGCGACAGGCCGCCTGAAAGGGCTCAAATTCAGGCGTACCGCGCGCTCACGTTTCTCAGCAGCCCTCTCCCGCGAGCCCTTTCATCGTTGAAAACGCTGGGGTGTGAACCGGGCTTAATTGATGAGGTTTTTCGGGAAGCAGAGCTGCCGGTGTTCCGTATTCCAGGGTTACGACTATCGCCTTTTTACTGGGCAGCGCTGTTTCGCGTTCTTTGGCTCTGCGGCCTGTCTGGCGAGGCAGAGTGCGTGAGCGTCGCAAAAGAACGTGCCGTTAAGGCGGCAGAAATCCTGGTGAATGTCGCGAAGGACTCTGACGGCCCCGTCTTGCTCATGGGGCACGGAATGATCAATCGGTTTATTGCGAAGGAACTGATCGCATCAGGCTGGAAAGAACAGACTTCCCCGGGTACCGGTTACTGGGGAGCGGGGGTTTACAGCCTTGCGTAAGGGCACATACTGACACCGAGGATTTTTTCATCCTCGGTGCCTGGGTCATAGCGTCTGGCCAAGAATAACGCGATCGAACAGACGGTCTCCCAGCCAGAGACGCATGCGGATGAGCATCTTTGCATACTTGCCGGCTGCATAGCGTGTATGCGGATGAGGGCTTTTAACGGCGCGGGCAACCACGTCCGCAATCACCTTCGGGTCGCTGCCTCTGCCATTCCCATATGCATTTTTGACCGATTTAGCCACCTTCTCCACGAGGCGAGCGTAAGGGCCATTTGCTGAACGTTTAACTATATTGCCGCTGACCACATCACCAAAGCCTGTCTCGATTAAACCCGGTTCAACAATCACAACCTTAATGCCAAATTCAGCCACTTCAAGACGCAGACAGTCAGACCATCCCTCAAGCGCATGTTTCGTTGCGTGATACCAGGCTCCCAGAAGGGTGTAAATCTTACCCCCCATAGAGGTGATATTAATAATGTAACCGCTGCGTCTGGCACGCATGGCCGGGATCAGCAGTTGCGTAAGGCGGGCCGCACCAAACACGTTAACTTCAAACTGATAGCGAGCTTCTTCAATACCGATCTCTTCTACCGGTCCATAGAGCCCAAAACCCGCGTTGTTGACCAGTACGTCAACCCCACCTGTCTGCGACATGATGGTATTCACTGCAGCCAAAATGTCTTCATCACGTGAGATATCCATCCGCAGAGGGTACGCGCCAAGCTGGGCGAGATCGTGCATTTTCTCAACGCTACGGGCAGCAGCGTAAACCTGATAGCCATCCTGAATGAGACGACGGGCGATGGCTTTGCCCATACCTGACGATGCACCGGTGACCAGCGCAGTTTTTTTGTCCTGAGTAAACATAGATACCTCGGTGAGTAGACTGTGGCTAGTTTGCTCTCCTTCGACCTCATGTTAACTAGCGTATCGCGCCATGTGACTCGCAAACTGCGCCATCAGAGCGATACATACGCACGTGTTTACTCAAGACGCATGGCTGTCCTGGCCGCTTCAGGAGTCTGGCCCGTCCAGGTCATAAATGCGCGATAGAATGAGTTAGGATCTTCGAAACCCAGCAAAAACGCGATCTCATACCCGGAAAGACGCGTATTGCGAAGATAATGACGGGCCAGGTGTTCACGACACGCGTTGACAAGGTTGCGAAAGTTTTCCCCTTCCTGCTCAAGCCTGCGCTGCAGCGTGCGTTTGCTCATTCCCAGACGCTCCGCCGCTTTTTCAATAGTCGCTTCGTTACCGGGAATAAGCTCCAGGAGTACCGCTCGTACACGATCGGCGGTTGAAGCCCGTTCATTTAACTGACCGAGACGACGCTGCAGTTCCGGTTCAAACACCTGCCACATCCCCTCATTGACCGTTAAAAAGGGTCGAAGCGCATCGGCTGCGGAAAAGCTGATGGCGGGCTGTTCTCCGTATTGCACGTCAGCACCAAAGAAACGCGAAAAGTGGCTGTTCTGAACCGATGACGGTAGCGCAGAAACGCAGATCCGTAAGGGGTTAACCGGTTCGCGAGTTCCCAGCCGCAGAAGCTTGAGCAGGAAGCCCAGTTCTGCCACCTGGAGAAACGGCGGAATAGTTGTCGCAAAAAGCCAACGCGGTGAGACGGTAAGGTTGCCGTTTTGGTCGACCGTTGTCTCCAGAACCATGGGAGCAATAAGCTGTTTATATCTGGCCAGACGCTGGACAGCCTGCATCATATTGCTGCTACACAGTGCGGCAAAAAGGGGCGGATCAAACACATCCGCAGAGATCAACTCAATGAGCGGGACGGGAAAGGCAGGATCGTTCGTTTCAGCCTCCAGCGCGTTCCAGAAGCGAATGTATTCATTCGTATCGAGTCCGCGCGCTTTTTGCAAAAAGAGATCGTCAGGTAATCCTGCCCTGCGGAGAATGCGTTCTGGCTCAAGCCCCGCGTCTTTCAGCAGCGTTTTCCAGCTTATATCGAGAGCGAAAGTACGGTTAGAAGCCATTTGCTCATTCCCGGTTGAAGGTTATGCAACGCTTAGCGTTATTGTTCATCGACGGATGAACGGGCGCTATGCAGTATGGTTGGCTGGCAGGTTACCGGGAAATTCAGTGAGTTAGCAATAAAGCAGAGCTCATGCGCGCGGTGATGAAGTGCCACAGCGCGATCGATATCATCCCCTGGGCGAAGCGTGATTTGAGGCTTCAGGACAATAGAGGTGAAACCCCCCTTTTCTCCTTCGCACATCGTTCCTTCCGCCCGGTCAATATAGGTATAAACGCTTATCCCCGCTTCCGCGCAAAGATGCAAATACCATAATTTGTGACAGGCAGAGGCTGACGCGACAAGAAGATCTTCAGGATTCCAGCATGATGCATCCCCCAGAAATGCAGGGTCTGATGAACCTGAAATCGGAGATTTATCACCCGCCGTGATGTCATAAAGACGATCGTAGGCTTTATAGGATTCCGTCCCCCGGCCTTTGTTCCCTTTCCACTCGACCTTAACCTGATAATGATGCTCACGATGGCTCATCTTGATGCTCCCGATAATGATATCCGATGGATTTTGCTGGCGATGTTTGTTCGCAATCACCTGTCTCGACGTAAGCTATCAGATGGTATACCATTATTCCATCTTTTCAGGAGAAACAGTATGCAGCTTAACGCCCTTTCGACCCCGGACGTGCTCGCCAGTGAATTAAGAAAGATGATAAACAGCGGTCGTCTGCGTGATGGAGAGAGGCTTGTTGAAAGGGATCTTGCCAGTCATTTTTCTGTCAGCCGAATCCCAATGAGAGAAGCAATCAGGCAGCTTGAACGCGATGGGCTGGTGGAAATTTTCAGGAACCGCGGCGCTGTTGTCAGAACGCTTTCTGTTGATGATCTGGATGAGATTTACTCCCTGCGTGCCTTACTGGAAGGGGAAGCCGTCTTTCAAAGCGTGAAAAACCTGAGCTCTGATACGCTGGCGAGGGCCGAACTGACGCATACGCTTCTCGCCAGAACGACTGAATTTGACATGCAGGGCACACTTAACCGGGAGTTCCACGATCTTGTCTACAGTGGGTGCAAAAACCAACGCCTGCTGAGGCTGATTAATGATACCCGCAATCAGATAGAGCGGTATGAATACCTTCAGCGAAAGCTCCTTTCCGCAACACCGGTTTTTCAGGATGACCATGCAGGTATCCTTACAGCCTGCAGGGAACGGGATGCCGGGAATGCACGAGCTGAAGTCGTGCGACATATTCTTAGTGCCGGAGAAATGCTAAAAACGTTTATCAGCCGTCGCGACGAGGGTTAAGGGGAAATCCCGTTAACACGGCTAATACCCGCTTCAACGGAGTGATGACATCATCCGTCTCCATGCCCATTTGCGCATGAATAATGGCACCGTCAATGAGCAGCATGATTTCATTGACGACGCGCTCATCCGCGATCTTCGTCAGCGACGCAATAATATTCTTTGTTTCGATTTTATGATCGCGGCATATCTCTTTTATTTCGCTTTCAATATCTTCCGATTTTGCCTCAGCGCTGGCATTAATAAATGCGCAGCCGTGGAATTCAGGCGAAATAAACCATTCGTAAAGCGTTGCCGATATAGCATCAGAAGGTATTTCACCTTCATCAAGATGTCGACGCAGCGTGGATTCAAACCAGCCAATCCATATTTCATGCCGATAGTGCAAATAGGCGAGAATAAGTAAAATTTTACTCGGAAAATGGCGATAAAACGTCACCTTGGTCACTTTCGATGCTTTAATCAGCGTATCCACGCCCGTCGCCCTGAAGCCTGTGGAATAAAACAGATCGTGCGCCGTAAGTAATATCTTATCTCTGACGCTGATTTTGGTATCGTTGCCTGCGGATTCTGTTTTCACTTTTGGGTAGCCTCAAAACGGATGTTGACAGCGTTATTTTACAGGCATAGATTACCGCATGTAGACAGACCTGTCTACATCATATAACACTGAGGTAATCGCCATGAACACACGTCCTCCTTTACCGCCCTTCACGCGTGAAAGCGCCATCGAAAAAGTCAGACTGGCAGAAGATGGCTGGAACAGCCGCGACCCGGCGAAGGTCGCGCTGGCCTATACGCTGGATACCCAATGGCGCAACCGCGCGGAGTTCGCCACTAACCGTGAAGAAGCCCGGGCGTTTCTGGAGCGGAAATGGAAAAAAGAGCTGGACTATCGTCTGATTAAAGAGCTCTGGGCATTTACGGATAACCGCATCGCGGTGCGCTATGCTTATGAATGGCATGATGATTCCGGCAATTGGTTCCGCTCTTACGGCAATGAAAACTGGGAGTTTGAGCCGGACGGACTGATGAAGCGACGCTTTGCCTGCGTAAACGATATGCCGATAAAAGAATCCGAGCGCCTGTTCCACTGGCCGCTGGGCAGACGCCCGGACGATCACCCTTCGCTGAGCGATCTTGGCTTATAGGATTTTCGCATCACTCCGGGCCGTCCCGGAGTGGTGAATTTACAATGCGCCCAGCTGTTTCATCAGCGTCAGGTTGTCCTCAATATGCCAGTTAGCCGCAATCTTGCCGTCAGCGATCTCATAGATATCCGTGGCGATAAAATCTATTTTCTGCCCCTTTCCCTTCAGCTTGCCAAATGTCCCGGTGAAGGTGCCGTGAAAATGTAAATGCGAGACCACGCGATTGCCTGAAATAATCATTTGCTCAACGTCGCAGCGTAAATCAGGCACGGCTGTACGAAACGCACGGGAGGCTAAAATAGCGCCTTCGGGACCTTGCTTACGACCTTCCGGAGGCGTTTTATCGATGAAATTCACTGCCAGCGCATCACGCGCCAGGGACTCTTCTCCCGTATTCCAGAACGTTGCATATTCTCTGGCAACGGCTTCATTCGCCCTTAATTGCGCCTGGGGCAGGCTCTTATCAACAATAAGCTGTTTCGGTGGAAGCCATTCCAGCTGCGCCGAAAATGCGGTGCCGGACAGACCGGCAAGAATAAGCATCGCCACAGCTGGACGAAAACACGTCGTATATTTCATGATATCTCTCAATAGAGTATTACATTACCCGCAGTCGATTTCCTGCGGTTCAAATCCGCGAGGATCAGTTAATTAACGCCCCGCCCTCAATATCAATGACCGACCCCGTGACAAAGGGATTATCAATGGCGAAAAGATACCCTTGCGCGATGTCCTCCGCCCTTCCCCAGGCTTTGGCTGGCAGGGTTTCCGCCGCGCCAGCGAGCATTTTTTCCCGCGCGGCGGAGTCCATGCCCGCGTACGCCTCCGTGTCGGTCAGCCCCGGGCTCACGACGTTGACGCGCAGCGGTGAAAGCTCTTTCGCCAGCACTTTTGTCGCGGCCTCAATCGCGGCATTCATCGTCGTTTTAACAATGGCGCCCGCCACGGTGCGACGCGCCACGAACCCGCTGGTGAACGTCAACGTACCGCGGGGAGCGATGTTCCCGCTGAGATAGCGGGCGACATTGATGCTTCCCCAGAATTTTGTATCAAAGGCCAGCCTTGCAGCGCGGAGATCCAGCCCGGAAAGAAGCCCTCCCGGAGCCTGTGAGCCCGCGGTAACGACAATATTATTGACCTCACCCAGCGTTTCACCGAGCGCGACAAGCTCTGCCTCACGGCTGATATCCAGCACGAGGGTGTGAACAGACGCGGCGTGAGTGCTCAGCCGCTGCCGCGCAGCGTTCAGCTTCGCGCCGTCGCGGCCCGCAAGAATAATTTCCTCGCCTCGCCCGGCAAGCAGGCTGCCCACGGCGAAACCGATGCCGGACGCGCCGCCGATAATTAAGGTTTTACGGGTCATAACGTTTCCTCCTGCAGGATGTAAATGGGGTAATCGGTATAGCCCGTCGCGGTGCCGCCAAACAGCGTGGCGGGGTCGCGCTCCTGGGCCAGAGGCAGCTGGTGCGCCAGCCGGTGGGGTAAATCCGGGTTGGCAATAAACGGTCGTCCGAAGGCAATCAAATCGGCATAGCCGGCAGCAAGGATCTTTTCCGCTTTTTCAAGGTCATAGTTACCCGCAACGATAAGGGTTCCGCTAAACGTCTCGCGAAGCGATCGACGGAACTGTTCAGGTACCTGCGGCGCATCGTCCCAGTCGGCTTCCGCCAGGTGGATGAAAGCAATACCTTTTTGCTCACACCAGGCCGCGAGCGCGAGTATGGCTTCCGTCACCTGCGGATCGTTCATCCCGCGCTGGGTAATAAACGGGGAAAGGCGAATGCCCGTACGCTCGCGGCCAATGGCCTCAGCAATGGCGCTTAACACCTCCTGAGCAAAGCGGATCCGGTTCTCCAGCGTGCCGCCGTACTCATCCGTGCGTTTATTGGATGTCTGACGCAGAAACTGGTCGATCAGATAGCCGTTTCCGCCGTGGATCTCCACGCCATCAAACCCGGCCTGGACGGCATTCAGTGCCGCCTGACGATAGTCCGCGACGATGCTGTGAATCTCCTTGCGCGAGAGCGTTCTTGGCTGCGGGCAGTCAACCATCTGGCCTTCCCCCTGTTCATTCACCACCCACACCTGCGCGTCCGGCACCAGTGCTGACGGCGCAACGGGCTGACCATCCTGATGAAAACGGGCGTGCGACATTCGCCCCACGTGCCAGAGCTGAGAAAAAATAACCCCGCCCGCCTGATGCACGGCACCCGTCGTGAGCTGCCATCCTGAAACCTGCTCCGCCGAATGGATGCCGGGTGTCCATGAGTATCCCTGGCCCTGAGGCGAGATCTGCGTGGCTTCCGTGATGATTAATCCGGCGCTGGCCCGCTGCCGGTAATACTCTGCCATCAGCGCGGAGGGAATATTGCCCGGTTGAAGGGAGCGTGCGCGGGTCATCGGCGCCATGACGATACGGTTTTTCAGGTCTTGCTGCCCCAGCCTGTAGCGTTCAAAAAGTGAGGTACGTTGCATGTTTTCATCCCTTATGGTTTGGATGAAATCACTTTACAGACGGCATCTTGTTTTGATAATTACGCTAAAAGCAGATGCACTTTTCGGAAAATATGAATAATGGGCAAACTCGAAGACATGGCATTACTGGTTGAAGTGGCCGAGGCTGGCGGTCTTTCTGCCGCCGGACGACGCCTGTCGCTTTCCCCCGCCACCATGACGGCCAGGCTGAAGGCGATTGAGGAGCGTTACCAGACCCGTCTGTTTCACCGCTCAACGCGGTCCATCACGCTGACCCGCGCCGGGGAAGAGTTTTACCATGCCGCGCTTCGCGTGCTGGAGGAGATGCATCACGCCGAGTCGTTACTGACGCAAAAAGAAGGCGTGCTCAGCGGCAACATTCGCCTTTCTGCCCCCTCGGACTTTGGCAGACAGTATCTTAGCCCCGCCGTCGTGGAATTCTCCCGACGCCATCCTGACGTTAAATTTTTCATCTCGTTAAAAGAACACGTTGAGGACCTGGTCGCTAACCGGCTGGATATGAGCGTGCGTTTCGGCAACCTGCCGGACAGCAGCCTTGTCGTCAGAAACATCCGCCCGAACCATCGAGTACTGGTCGCCTCCGGGGAGTACCTTAACGAACGCGGCATCCCCGCCACGTTTGCAGATTTGGCTCAGCATCGGTGCCTGGCACTTGAGTCTCAGGGTGTGGTGATGAACGAATGGCGCTTTGAAACCAATGGCGAAGAAAGCATTGTACGCGTAGAGCCTGCCATGGTGTGCGACGACGGAGCATTGCTTCGCCAGTGGGCGCTCAACGGGGCTGGCATCGCGGGGAAATCGTGGTGGGATGTAAAAGACGATGTTGATACAGGCAGACTCACGGTACTGTTTGCCGACAGCTTCACCGGTTTTAGTCGGTACGATCGCAAAGATGTCGGGCTGCAGTTTGTTTACCCGCAGCGCAAGCTGCAGCCGCTTCAGGTCACTGCGTTTAGCCAGTTTTTTCTCGACTGGCTAAAAAAACAATAACGCAATAAACAGTGATACACTCGCCCGATATAACTCATTATCCCGTCTTAACGGCTTATGACTACAAATATTGCTTTTTTCGACTTCGATGGAACGATAACGTTTTCCGACACCTTCACCCCGTTTATTTATCGCTCTGTTGATGAAAAAACGCTACGGCGTGGAAAGCTGCGCCTTCTTCCCTACATCCTCGCCTATAAAATCGGTGCGTTGTCGGGGTCGGTTTTACGAAAAAAAGTGGTAAGAATAGCGTTAGCTGGCAAATCAGAAGCTGAATTAAAAAAGGCCGGGCTTTTCTACAGTAAAACCGAAATTCCTGCCCTGTTGCGGGAGGATGCCATGAAGAAAATCAGCTGGCATAAGTCTCAAGGGGATACGGTGGTAGTGGTCTCAGCCTCGCTTGATTTATATCTTAAACCGTGGTGCGAGCAGAATGGTCTGGAACTCTTATGCAGTGAAGTGGCATTTTCAGGTGGAAAAGCAACCGGAAAATACAAAAAGGGTGATTGCAGCGCCCGTTTAAAAAAAACGAAGATAATTGATCATTATGATTTATCTTCCTACAACGTCATCTATGCCTATGGCGATACGAAGGAAGATTTAGACATGCTCTCGCTTGCCTCGAAAAAATTTTATCAGTGGAAAGAGATGGCCTGACCCCGCCATGACATATTAATAAAACATCAAAATAAGAGATAGCACGCATTTCGGTGACAACCTCAGGACTACTCTGGGAGCGGTTTTCAGGAGGTACAAAACATGAAAAAGCTTCTGATATGTTGTTTGTTTGGTAATACCGCAAACTCTCTCGCCAAAAAGATGCAGTCTCTGGCAGAACGTGAAGGCTATCCGCTGATGATTAGCGCTGTTGGGCTGGATAACTTCGCCAGTGTCGCTCCCGCTTTCGATGGTTTCCTCGTCGCACCGCACATTCAGTACAAACTCGATGAGATAAAAGAGACGGTGGGTAATACGCGTTCAATCGCCATTATTGAGAGCCTGCCCTATGCGTCCCTGGACGCGAAGAGGGTGTTGAATTTCGTGAAGGAACAGATGCCTGAACTGGCTGCGTGATAGATAAGGCCGCATCGGTTTTGCGGCCTCCGCTCAAAACTCATCGATACAAGGTTGACCAACCTTATTAATCGCATTGATTATCCTGGCTCTGAGTTCAATTAACGCCGCTTCTTTCTCTTCCAGCTGCTGCAGCTTGCGGCGCAGGGACGCTTGTTTTTGCTCAGCGGTAAATTTGTCGTCAATCCAGACAGCTAAAACCTCTGAGATTTCGGCTAAGGTAAAACCCAGCATTTTGGCATGCTTGATCATGTTTAAACGCTGTAAATCAACGGCGGAATAGACTTTGTAGTTATTGCTGCGATTAGGTTGCGGGATATTCTCCAATAGCCCTTGCCGCTCATAGTAACGCACCGTCTCTTTCGATAATCCCGTTTTCGCACACAGTTCACCAATTCGCATCGCGCCGCCCTCACCTTGTAAAAATCACGCTTGACCGTGTACCTAAGTGCACGGTTTATCCTGTGCGGCATACATTAGGGAAACGGGATTAAAAATATGAATTCTTTTGATTATACAGGAAAAACAGCGCTGGTTACCGGAGCGTCTTCGGGCATAGGTCGTGATTTCGCCAGGCAGCTCGCGGCCCGCGGCGTGGCCTTGATCCTGATCGCCCGCTCCGAACCAAAGCTGCAGGCGCTTGCCGCAGAGTTAGTCAGAAAGCATGGTGTATCCATCACGATTATTGTGCAGGATTTAGTGAAACCGGAAGCCATTCCCCACATTGTGGAACGGCTTGAAACCTTAAGGCGTTTTCCCGACATTCTGATCAACTGCGCCGGGTTCGCCACCTATGGGCCATTCGAAAAGCTCTCTATCGACAGGCAGCGTGATGAGATAAACGTGAACTGCCTGGCCCCTGTGGAGCTGACGCACGCCATGCTGCCGGGAATGCTCCAGAAAGGCTCGGGGGTGATTATTAACGTGGCCTCAACGGCCGCGATGCAACCGGATCCCTATATGGCGATTTATGGCGCAACCAAAGCCTTCCTGCTCTCGTTTTCGAATGCGCTGTGGGGTGAATATCGCTCAAAGGGCATCCGCGTTCTGGCGCTTTGCCCCGGCGCAACGGATACGGCCTTTTTTGATGTGGTGAATGCTGAGGAAGCCTCGGTAGGTAAAAGAATGCCCGCAGACAAGGTGGTCGCCCTGGCGCTAAAGGCCGTGGAGAGTAACCGTAGCACCCTGATTACCGGATGCGGTAACTCGCTTCTGGGGCAGCTACACCGGTTCGTGACGCGAAAGCGTCTGGTGCTCATCGTTGAAAAAATATTGCGTCCACGCTCGGCTTAAGCAAAAACGGCTCAGTTCAGTGCAAGGGAGTTGCGCTGAAATCCTCGCTTATCGCAGACAGATAGATGCCATAGTGCACGAAAAACAGTGATACACTTACCCCACCTGGTTGATCGTCCCGTCTGAAGGGCGCATGATGAACAACGGTAACCAAAGTACGAAATGGTCACTCGTTGTTAATCGTAACCTGTCACGCTAAGCTTAAATAATGACTAAAAATATGAACCCCCCATCAGCACGTGGTCCACTTGACCACGCTGTCAGAGAGCAAATCGTCGAAGCCGCTTTTGAGCACTTCGGTCACTACGGCTATGAAAAAACCACCGTCGCCGAGCTGGCTAAATCCATCGGTTTTTCTAAGTCCTACATTTATAAGTTTTTCGATTCCAAACAGGCTATCGGCGAGGTGATCTGCGCTAACCGCCTGGAGTTGATCATGGCGGCGGTGCTTTCCGCCATCAAGGATGCGCCGTCAGCAAGCGAAAAATTACGCCGTCTTTTCAAAGCGCTCACCGAAGCGGGAAGCGAGCTGTTTTTCCACGACCGTAAGCTGTACGACATTGCCGCCGTCGCCGCACGCGAGCAGTGGCCGTCGACAGAACGGTATGCAGAAAGCCTGATGAAGCTAATTGAGAGCATCATTATCGAAGGCAGGCAGGCCGGAGAGTTTGAGAGAAAAACGCCGCTGGATGAGGTCACACAGGCTATCCACATGGTGATGTGTCCTTTTATCAATCCCATCCAGCTGCAGTACAACCTCGAAATGGCCCCCACCGCGGCGGTGCTTCTCTCTTCACTGATTTTAAGAAGCCTGGCCCCCTAAATTGTGACCATTGACATTTTTGGTCACTAGTCAGAGAATGCGGATACCGTCCTGTTACGTCAAAAAGGTTTCCCATGCTCAGGCTCACTTCAGCCCGCGTTGCCGTTTGTCTCCTGCCGTTTGCCCTGGTGGCATGCGGCGATATTTCCGCGAGTGACGATCCGCGCACAAAGCCACCGCTCGTCAGATCCGCTTCCGTTGAGCTTGCGAACAATACCGCCCGCGCCTTCACGGGCGTTGTGGTCGCAAGAACGCAAAGCGATTTGGGTTTCAGGGTTCAGGGAAAAATCCTCGAGCGACTGGTTGATACGGGGCAGACCGTCAAACAGGGCCAGCCCTTACTGCGCCTGGATCCCGTTGACCTGAAATTACAGGCTCAGGCGCAGCAGCGCGCGGTAGATGCTGCCCAGGCGCGCGCGCGAAAAGCCTCCAGCGATGAAGCGCGCTATCGCGGCCTTGTGGCATCCGGCGCCGTATCTGCCTCGGAGTATGACCAGATCAAAGCGGCGGCCGATACGGCCAGAGCCGATCTCAGCGCCGCCCGGGCACAGGCCAACGTGGCGCAAAACGCCACGGGCTATGCCGTACTGCTGGCGGATTCAGACGGTGTGGTCATGGAGACGCTCGCCGAGCCGGGTCAGGTCGTCAGTGCCGGACAGGTAGTGATCAGGCTCGCCAGAGCGGGACAGCGCGAAGCGCTCGTGCAGCTTCCGGAAACGCTGCGCCCTGCCGTCGGCAGCGAGGCGCAGGCCACCCTTTATGGCAAAGAAGAAAACCCGGTCACCGCAACGCTGCGCCTGCTGTCTGACTCTGCCGATGCCGCGACCCGCACGTATGAAGCCCGCTACGTGCTGGATGGCCTGCTGGCAAACGCGCCGCTGGGGGCGACCGTCACGCTGAACATTCAGGACAATAAAGCGGAAGGTCAGGTCATGCAGGTTCCGCTGGCTTCACTCTATGATGCAGGAAAAGGTCCCGGCGTCTGGCGTATTTCCGCCCAGCCGGCAAAAGTCGCATGGACGCCCGTCAAGGTGCTGAGCGTGGGTGAAGACGCGGTGCAGGTTACGGGCGGCGTGAAGCCCGGTGAGAAAATTGTTGCGTTAGGCGCCCATCTTCTGCACGAAGGTGAGGTCGTCAGGCTTGCTAAACAACGCAATGCCGCCCTGACGGAGAACACGCCATGAGCGGAAGCCGCTTCAACCTGTCAGCGCTGGCCGTCCGCGAACGTTCCATCACGCTGTTTCTGATCGTTCTGGTCACCATTGCCGGAATTTACGCCTTCTTTGGGCTCGGACGCGCGGAAGACCCACCCTTCACGGTAAAGCAAATGACGGTGATAACCGTCTGGCCTGGCGCCACCGCGCAGGAGATCCAGGATCAGGTCGCCGAACCGCTGGAAAAGCGCCTGCAGGAGCTCAAGTGGTACGACCGTACCGAAACCTATACCCGTCCCGGCATGGCGTTTATCACGTTGTCATTGCAGGACAAGACCCCGCCCGCCGAAGTGCAGGAGGAGTTCTATCAGGCGCGTAAGAAGCTTGGAGATGAATCTCAACGTCTTCCGGCGGGCGTCATCGGCCCGATGATCAATGACGAATTCTCGGATGTCACCTTTGCCCTCTTTGCCCTGAAAGCGAAAGGCGAACCGCAGCGGCAGCTGGTACGTGATGCCGAAGGCCTGCGCCAGCAGCTTCTGCACGTTCCCGGCGTGAAAAAAGTGAACATTATCGGCGAACAGGCCGAGCGGATTTATATCTCCTTCTCCCATGACCGTCTGGCGACGATAGGGCTCTCACCCCAGGATATTTTCAATGCGCTCAACAGCCAGAACGCGTTGACCGCGGCGGGTTCCATTGAGACCCGAGGCGCGCAAATTTTTATCCGCCTGGACGGCGCGTTCGATGAACTGCAGAAAATCCGCGATACGCCTTTTGTTGCTCAGGGCAAAACGCTCAAGCTGTCCGACGTGGCAACGGTTGAGCGAGGCTACGAAGATCCCCCGACGATGCTGATACGTAATCAGCATGAACCCGCCCTTCTGCTGGGCATCGTGATGCGCGAAGGCTGGAACGGTCTGGCGCTGGGTAAAGCGCTGGATGCGGAAACGGCAAAAATCAATGATAGCCTGCCGCTTGGCATGTCCCTGACCAAAGTCACCGACCAGTCCGTGAATATTCGCTCGTCGGTCGATGAGTTTATGATCAAATTCTTCGTCGCCCTGCTTGTGGTCATGGTGGTGTGTTTTGTCAGCATGGGCTGGCGCGTGGGGGTGGTGGTTGCGGCGGCGGTCCCGCTGACGCTGGCGGTCGTCTTCGTGGTGATGGAAGCCGCGGGAATAAACTTTGACCGCGTGACATTGGGCTCCCTGATCCTCGCCCTCGGCCTGCTGGTTGACGATGCGATTATCGCTATCGAAATGATGGTGGTAAAAATGGAGGAAGGTTACGACAGAATCAAAGCCTCGGCCTTCGCCTGGAGCCATACCGCCGCGCCCATGCTGGCCGGAACCCTGGTGACGGCCATTGGCTTTATGCCGAATGGTTTTGCCCAGTCGACCGCCGGGGAATACACCAGCAATATGTTCTGGATTGTCGGCCTCGCCCTGATTGCATCGTGGTTTGTCGCGGTGGTGTTCACGCCCTATCTTGGGGTGAAGATCCTGCCGGCGATCCCCAAAGTAGAAGGCGGTCATGCCGCCATCTATAACACGCCTCGCTATAACCGTTTTCGCCAGCTGCTTGGCCGCGTTATCGCCAGGAAATGGCGGGTGGCCGGCGCTGTGGTCGCCATATTCATCCTGGCCGTGCTCGGCATGGGGCTGGTAAAAAAACAATTTTTCCCGACCTCCGATCGCCCGGAAGTGCTGGTTGAAGTGCAGATGCCCTACGGCACCTCGATAGCGCAAACCAGCGCCGCAACGGCAAAAATAGAAGCGTGGCTGGGCCAGCAGCCTGAAGCCAGAATTGTTACCGCCTATATTGGTCAGGGTTCGCCCCGCTTTTATCTGGCGATGGCGCCTGAACTGCCCGATCCGTCTTTTGCGAAAATCGTGATCCTTACAGACAGCGAGACGTCACGCGAGGCGCTCAAGCTCCGGCTGAGAGAAGCGGTCGCCAACGGCCTTGCGCCTGAAGCGCGCGTGCGGGTGACCCAGCTGGTGTTTGGCCCTTACTCGCCCTTCCCGGTTGCCTGGCGCGTGACGGGTCCGGATGTCGAACAGGTGCATGACATCGCTGATAAGGTGAAAGCCGTGCTCCAGGCAAGCCCGATGATGAGAACCGTCAACACCGACTGGGGGTCACGCGTTCCCGTATTGCATTTCACCCTCGATCAAAACCGCCTGCAGGCGACCGGCTTAACCTCCAGTGCCGTTGCCGAGCAGCTTCAGTTCCTGCTGTCAGGTGTGCCCGTCACCTCCGTGCGGGAAGATATTCGCTCGGTAGAGGTGATTGGCCGCGCGGCGGGAGATATCCGTCTTGACCCGGCAAAAATCGAGGGCTTTACCCTTGTCGGCAATGCGGGACAGCGCGTTCCGCTGTCTCAAATCGGCAAGATTGAGATTGGTATGGAAGATCCGATCCTGCGTCGTCGCGATCGCACCCCGACGATAACCGTGCGGGGAGATATCGCTAACAATCTTCAACCACCGGATGTGTCGGTCGCCATCATGAAGCAGCTCCAGCCGATTGTTAATGCGCTGCCGGCCGGATACCGTATCGACATGGCGGGTTCGATTGAGGAATCGGGCAAAGCCACGCAGGCCATGTTGCCGCTGTTCCCGATCATGATTGCCCTGACGCTGCTGATCATCATTTTGCAGGTGCGCTCAATCTCAGCGATGGTGATGGTGTTCTTAACCGCTCCGCTGGGGCTGATTGGCGTGGTGCCTGTACTGTTGATTTTCAATCAGCCGTTTGGCATCAACGCGCTGGTCGGTTTGATCGCCCTTTCCGGCATTCTAATGCGCAATACGCTGATCCTGATCGGTCAAATCGATCATAACAAGAAGGACGGTCTCGAGCCGTTCCAGGCGGTGGTTGAAGCGACGGTCCAGCGCGCGCGCCCGGTCCTGCTGACCGCCATGGCCGCCTTGCTGGCGTTCATACCCCTGACGCATTCGGTGTTCTGGGGCACGCTGGCCTGGACGCTGATCGGCGGGACGCTGGGCGGGACGATCATCACGCTCGTCTTCCTGCCCGCGATGTATGCGATATGGTTCCGGATCCGCCCTGTGGAACAACGCGTGCAGCGCCCCGCAGAAAGCGTGTAAACTACCATGAGTAGATAACGGTTTTGAGGAAAATATGGTTGTTAAGCGCTTAAGAAAAGAGGACCGCCGCGTGCAGCTGCTCGAGGTTGCACGCGGAATCGTTCGCCAGCAAGGCACGGAGGCATTGACGCTTGGCTACCTGGCCGAGCGGGCCAACGTCACCAAGCCTATCCCCTATGACCACTTTGGCGATCGTGAAGGGTTGCTGATGGCGCTGTACCAGGATTATAGCGATCGGCAGCTGGCGAAATTCCGTGAGACGCTGGCGGTCGACAGCAAAACGCTGGAAAAGACGATCCGCTTTTTCAGCGCCGCCTATATCGACTGCGCCATTACTGCCGGGCCCGAAACCGGGCCAATCGCGGCTGCGCTGTCCGGTTCCCACGCGTTGCAGACGTTTCGTGAGGCATGCGTGGCCGAATGTGCCGACTGCCTGCGTACCGCGCTTTCCCCTTTTATCGTCTTAAAAGGCGTTCAGGGGGAAGCGGTACTGACGGCCATCATTGGCGCGGCGGACGCGCTCAGCACCGCGGCGGGCAACGGCGTACTCGCCCGAAATATTGCGGAAGATATGCTCAGCGGCGCCATGACCGGCGTGCTGGAGACCTACGCGAATAGCACAAAATGATCGTCGGGGGCGGATTGACACCTAAGTTACCAATAGTAATATAGGTATCACTTCTCCCCCATTCTGAGGTCGCTATGTCTGCTATACCAGCCATTAATAACGCACTGATCGTGACGGCTCACCCTGTCGACAATTCATTATCCCATTCGCTGGCAACCCATATTGCCGGAAAATTACGCGAGCAAGGTACGCAGGTTGAAATCGCCGATCTGCATGCTGAAGGGTTTAATCCGGCCATGTCTCGCGCCGACCTTGATTTGTATCACGGCGATCCGAGCGCCCTTCCCGACGATATTCTGCGCGAGCAGCAGCGCGTCGAGCGAGCGGATATGCTGGTGTTTGTCTTCCCCGTGTACTGGTGGTCGGTCCCCGCGCTGTTGAAAGGCTGGTTCGATCGCGTATTAACCCTGAACTGGGCGTATAAGGTGGCCGACGACGGACGGATTGTGGGCAACTTACGGGATGTTCCCGTCCGCCTGATTGCCACTGGCGGCAGCGATCTCACCGGATTTGATAAACACGGCTATTCGAAGGCGATTCAAACGCAGATTATCGAAGGTGTATTTGGCTTCTGCGGGTTGAAGAACGTCAAGCTCGATATCCTTTACCAGGCAGATACGGCGACGCCTGAGCAGGTTGAGGAATTCCTGAAAGGGCTCGGCAGTATTCAATAATATCATCCCGGCGCAACGCTAACGTTGCACCTACTGATGTTGGTGTATTGAAGAGAATCTCTCACCAGCGCTATAACTGTACGCGATAGTTACGCTAACAGCGAAATAAACAAAGGTCATTGCATGTATCAGTCAGTTCAGCCAACAACCACGCTCACCACCGGAACCTTCGGCGGCGTGAGTGTATCTGTAGCAAACGGCTGACAAACAGAACCTCAATCCCCGCCACTCTGGACGGGGAAATATCTCTCCGTTCACCACCCTCTGAATGGAGAAATAAAATGGTTTCGTCTGACAATGCACTCCTGGTTATCGACATGCAGCAGGGCCTCTTCCGGGGCCCGGTTTCCCCCTGTTCCGCCGATGCCGTTCTGGAAAATATCCGTTTGTTAATCACCCACGCGCGACGCGCGCAGGTGCCCCTCTTTTTTGCCCGCCATATTGGACCAGACGACTCCCCGCTCTCAGAGAAGGGTCCGTTAACACAGCTGATACCCGAGCTGGACGTGAAGGAGCAGGATGTTGTTTTCACCAAGCGCTATCCCTGCTGTTTTAGGGATACGGTATTGCTACAAGAACTTAATCAGCGAGGTGTCAAACAGCTGGTCATTGCCGGGATGAAAACAGAGTTTTGCGTTGATACGACCTGTCGGGCCGCACCGGAGCTGGGGTTCAGGACGGTATTGATTTCTGATGCGCATACCACAATGGATAATGACTATTTATCCGCCAGCGACATTATTGCCCATCACAACAGCACTCTGGCAGGTCCGTTCGTGACACTGTCGACTGCCCGCGACTGGCATTTTAATAGGGCGAGTTGAGTTGGCGGGTTCGTCTCTCTCTCTTCCCCGGTGCGCCTTTGCGCGCCGGGAACATGAGAGCACAATTACAGGGTAAAACCACCGTCACCCACCTGTGCCTGGGCGTACCATTTCATCAGCTCCGCGCTACCAGGTGCGTTCTCAGCCGGTGACCATGGGGCGGTATCGTGCTCAGGAACGGGCTGGTAGCCACCGTGTTTTACCTCAAAAATAACGCCGCCCTTATCCAGCGACAGCACGGCATGCCAGGTACCGGCATCCATCTCCAGCACTTTGCAGTCTTCACCTAACACCACGCGCTGGGTCACGTTACCGCTGTCATCAAAATTCAACACCAGAAAGCGACCGCTCAGCGCCGTCAGCAGTTCAAACGTGTGCGGGTGGCGATGGGGGCGAACATAGGTACCGGGTTCCATCGCGATGGCCAGGCGCTGCACCGGGTCGCTCAGCTCAGGGTGTAAATTGCGATGGGCGCGTAAGCGAGGAGAATTTGCAGCCTGCTCGCTTTGTTGCTGCAGGTCACTGAAAGTAATTTGTTTCATATACACCTTTGTGAATGGGGTCATCTGACGGCAACCCGATTGCCGCAAGACGTTATACCATCCTGAACGGTTGATGGGCGATGGCATTTGTGAAACAAATCGCTGCATGGATAAGCTTTCATATCCCCCGGCAGGAGGATCATCAGTAGAACTGACATGAAAATCGCCATCCCCCTTCTGATGACCGGTGAAAGTAACCGATACCATTATCCGCCCACATCCAGTTTACTTTTTCTTCCGACCCAACCTGAAAAACAAAATTGTCGATTCCCACACCGTGTTGTATCTCAGCAGGAAATCCCCCGACCTTGGTTCCCCTGTAGCGGTTAAAGTCCTCAAAAAAACTATCGCAGGCCTGCTCATCATCATTTATGCAAGAGAGATCAATAATGTCCCAGGCATCTTCCCATCCAGGTGCATCGTCAATGACACTCAGCCATTGAACAGGAAACGCGCGATACGGCGTGTCCAATTCAGGCAATAACTGAAGCCCTTCAAGGGTGGCATACTCGCGGATTAACCATCCTTCACCGTGCGGTTCGTCAAAGGGATGTTGTTCCAAATTGTGGAATAACACCAGAAGGGCTATCCCCTTTAACTGGTCGGGAATAACAGGAAGCTCGTCGACCCGAATCTGAAGAAGCGGAAACATCGGCTTGCCCTTCCAGGTGGGTAATCCTTCATCTGCAAGAGAAACGCCCTTTAGAAACCAGGATGTCATGGGATCTTCAGACGGCCGGAACCCACCTACCTGCGCGACCGATGCGGGTCTTAGTTTGGTCCGGAGTTCTTCTAAAACTGATGCACTCTCGAATTTCATGTTTGCTCGCTTTGCAGACTCTTTCTGCGTAGAAGTTTTACCACTCATTGTAAGGTAATCATCAGGCTCTAAGACATGCATAGGATATGCAACCCTATGTTGAGTAAAACTCACATTGATTCCCACTATTTATCGTTTTTCAAAAGTGACGCCCCTGAAATACCATCCATTCATCCCTGGGATAGAAAAAATAAATAATACCAAGCCTGTATGGAGCACCTATGACACTCGATGTTTTATTCCATGTAATGAACATTATCTCGCCTCATAAATTTAGCGCCCAAGCAAATGTGCATGAGTTGATAACGTTACTTTCAACAGAAAAAGAAAGCTCAGAAGCGCTTTCACCTTTCATCCACCGACTGCACCTCCTCTCTTTCGCCCAAAGCAATCCGGGCAACGCCGAAGAGTTGCTCTCAGCGCATTTACCAAAAGAGGATGGGATCCTTCCGCTGCTTGACTTTGCGCAGTGGCCAAAGGTGCATTACGCCGCGTCAGGCGAAGCTCAGACGCGTGAATCCGAGGAGTATTTCCGTGCCATGACCTCGGCTGCCAATCTGTTACGCACTGCGCTGATCGATGCTGAACGTGCAAAAGGGACGCCTGCGCTTTATATTCTCGATAAATTACTTAACCTGAACAGCGCCCTGCCGGAAAGATATAAAAAGATGGCGAATATTCCCTACGCATAAATACGTTCATTATGCGGGATACCCCATAATAAATATTCCGCTATTTATTAAACCCGCTTTTCATTGTAATCAAGACAGACGATATCCAAAGAAGGCACCACCGGCACGTTAAGGTTAAGCCACGCCAGCAGCCGTTCAATACTCTGTCCTCTGAGCGAATTTTTGGGCCAGACAAGGTAGTAACCGTCCCCTGTTGCTATCGCCTCCCTGAAAGGCAGCGCGAGCAGGCCGCTTTTCAGCGCGTCGAGCGTGAGCCGGAGATCGGCCATCGCCACGCCGTGTCCGTGCATGGCCGCAAGGCTCCCCTGCTCCAGGGTGTCGAACACGATTCCGCCGCTCATGTCGAGGCCGGGGAATAAGCCCGTCCTTTTCAGCCAGCGCTTCCAGTCCCGTTTGTCCGGCGACGGATGAATAAGATCGCAATCTGGAAGCGTATGCCGGGCAGACTCCAGCAAAGACGGAGTACAAACGGGAATAAGCCATTCGCTGAACAGCAGCCTGCTTTCTGTTGACTCGCCGAAATAGCCGTTACCGAGGAGGATCGCACAATCGTAAGGCTCACGACTGAAATCAACGGTATCGAAGTCCATCCAGACGCTGGCAATTTCGATTTTGGGCTTCGCGTGGTTCTCGCGGAAGGATTTAAGCACATCCAGAAGCCATCGCATCGTCAGCGAGCTGGGTGCTTTAAGGCGCAGAAGGTGGTTTTCACTTTTGAATGCACGACAGGCCCACTCAATATTCGAGAAACTTTCGCTAAGCTGCCCGGCCAGAATACGTCCGGCATCGCTGACCTCCACTCTCGGCCCCTGTCGTTTAAACAGCTCGCAGTCGAACCACATTTCCAGCGTCTGGACATGCCTGCTGACCGCCCCCGGCGTGATATGGAGTGTTTCAGCCGCTTTGCTGAAGGAGTTCAGCCGTGCGGCAACTTCGAACGCGCGCAGCGCATACAGTGGCGGTAAAGACATACATTCCCTTTTTGTAAGGTGTAATCATGCAGTTTATGTATTATCGGCACACGGTGACGTTTCATCCCATTTCTCAGCCGGAAACGCCAGCAGCAATTCCCTCAGCAGGGACTCAAGCTGCGCGTGCTGCGCATCAGACAAGTTGCTCAGCAGCGCATTTTGCGTCTGAGTGTGCACGATCAGCGCCTGTTCGATACGCTCCTGCCCGTGCGGTGTCAGGCTTACGAGCGTGCTGCGCTTGTCATCCGGATCGGCAATTCGCCTGATAAGACCTTGCTTTTCGAGATGGCTGAGCCGGTTCGTCATCGCCCCTGAGGTGATCAACAGCGATTTATACAGCTGTGTGGGGGAAAGGCAGTACGGCTCACCGGCGCGGCGCAGCGTGGCGAGCACGTCAAACTCGCCCTCGCGAAAACCAAACTGCGCCATCGCCTCCGCCCATTCTTTTCCCAGATGCTTCATCAGCCGGAGCATTCGGCCAAAAATTTTCATCGATGAGGCGTCCAGTTCCGGCATGGCACGGTTCCACTGGCCGACAACGAAGTCTACATGGTCTTTCATTTTCACCCCTGATGGCGTGGGTATTTATCCTGTTGTGCGGTACATCTTACGCAAAAACACATTTTATCTTAACGTTAAGATAAATGCTTGTGGCAATTTGCCCGGCCATTCACAACCGAAAAGGATCTCCTGTTGAAACGCACATCGCCTTTACTCTTCGCCGCTATCGCTTTTATCGTCGGGCTGAACCTGCGCCCCATTCTGGCCTCTGTCGGACCGTTGTTTTCCGTGCTGCAGCGCGAAGCGGGGCTGACCGCGACGCAATTTAGCCTGCTGACCACCCTGCCGGTCGCGATGATGGGACTGGCTGCCCTGTGTGGCCCCTGGCTTTTAGCCAGAGTCGGTGCCGTACGGGGAATTATGCTCGGGCTCTTCATCCTGCTTATGGCCTGTTTATTACGCGGTTTTAGCGCCTCACCGGAGAGTCTTATGGGCACCGCGTTACTGGGCGGGGCCAGTATCGGCATGATCCAGGCCTTAATGCCTGCCCTGATAAAAAAGGAATATACGCAAACGGCCAGCACGGTAATGTCGCTATTCAGCACGGGCATTATGGCCGGTGCGGCAGTCGCCGCCGCCAGCGCCGAGCCGTTGTTTTCATGGCTGACGCTGAAGCCCGCGCTGGCAATGGCCGGGCTGTTAGCGCTGCTGGCGCTGATACTGTGGTTAACCCTGGTTAAGCATCCTCAGGGGGAAAAAACAGCACCCGAAACCGTTACGCTCTCCTCCTCCCGTACGGCACTGCTGTTGCTCTTTTTCGGCGTGGGAACGGGAGCCTATACGCTGGTATTGGCCTGGCTGCCCCCGCTTTATATTCAGGCGGGATGGTCCGCACGCAGCAGCGGCTACATGCTGGCCTGGCTGACGTTAACCGAGGTTGTCGCAGGGTTTGCCGTCTCCGCGCTGATCGGTAAATTCCCCGACCGTCGCGTGCCGCTGATCGCCGTATTGTTGCTGCTGCTGGCGGGACTCCTGTGTCTGGTCTTTGCGCCGGGTACAACGCCGGTATTATCCACGTTGCTGCTTGGGACCGGGATCGGCGCCCTCTTCCCGCTGTCGCTCATCGTTACGTTCGATCATGCGCGAACGCCCGCGCAGGCCGGGAAGTTACTATCAAAAGTTCAGGGAGGTGGATACATGATCGCCGCGCTCATGCCGTTAATTGCGGGGATCGTTCGCGACAGTTCGGTCTCTCTGACCAGCGCATGGCTGATCATGAGTGCGGGAGTCGTGCTGCTGATCGTCATCGCGTTGAATTTTAAACCCGTCGTGGGCGTGCAGGCACGATGAATGCGATACCAGAATTGAGAGTCGTATTTCAGCCAGTCGTAATATAAATTCAGGGTGAATTTCACCTCACGCAGGAGTAGATATGTCGCAGACGTTAGCGGGAATGGATGTCTTGTTTGTCGCCGGGTTCGGGCCCATTTCTCGGGATACGGAGTCCAGCACCGCGTTTTATGTCCAGACACTCGGCCTTCCGCTGAAGCCGATGGAAGGGAATACCGATTATCTGCTCACTGAAGAGGGCCAGCTGGCAGGCGTGAAGCATTTTGCCGTCTGGCCGCTCGCACAGGCGGCTATGTCATGTTTTGGAGAAGAACAGTGGCCCGCAGAGCACCCGATACCGCAGGGATGGGTTGAATACGAAGTACAGGATCTCGATTCTGCTACCCGTATTCTGAGTGAAAAAGGCTATCGGTTATTGGTGGCTAACCGTATGGAACCGTGGGGGCAAACCGTCACTCGCCTGCTCAGCCCGGAAGGCTTGCTTACCGGGCTGACGATTACGCCGTGGCTGCGGGGGTAATGTCTTATAGCGCGAAGCAGACTTGCATAAGGGCAATGTCTGCTTTGAGCGCGCGTGGACCAGGCAATGAACCGCTAAATTTAGCGGTTTTTTCTTAATATTAAATAAGCTCTCACCTGTTTTTGATCCATCCGGATTATCTATAAAAATTTAGGTATTGACTCTTATTGTTCAATCCGCGCGGGGATCGTTCGGGTTTAATATTGTATTGCTGATGTTAAATATATTGTAACTACATTTTTTAGTTATAACGCTAACTCACCCTCTGCTTATAAAAAGTTTGCACCTCGCAATGGCTAAAGCCTGTTAAAAAGTTAACATCTGGTGTTACAATCATTTCCGATAAATTGTTTTTATAACTCATTCAACCGGCAGGTTTCTGCACTCTTTCAACAAGTTGTTAAAGCTAAATATTACACAGTAAGATGTGTGATGAATTACATTACTAACTAACTATTTAATAGCGGAAGTTTTTCTTAGTTGAGCACGAACAGAAAATCTGTCGCCACATATAATTAACAATTCCTTTTCATTTCATTATATAAGTATCACAATGGAATATTTAGTTAGCTAAATATAAAATTTTTTTAATGCTTTACATTTTTTTTAATCAAGAGTATTACTTTTTAACGCCATATATAGATGAGGAATGGATGATGCATATATCGTATATTGATACGTACTTACCAGGATGTAATATCAACAATGAAGAGCTTGGAAGTAGATTAAACTTCAAACCTCAGTTAATAGAAAAATTATTTGGGAACTATGGGCGTCACTTCTCAACCAATCTAAAAACGGGAGAGAACACAGCATCGTGCACTGATTTAATACACTTAATGATGCAAAAGCTTATTTCGTTAAATGATAATGGAATGAGGGACATTGATTTTGTCCTGGTATCAACAGCTACTCCTGACTTGCTTTTACCCACCAGCATCAATGAAGCGTGTAGCATGATAGGGTTCAAAAATATTGAGACCTACCAAATCATTGGTGGCTGTTCTGGTGCCGTACAAGCATTAAAGATGGCTGATTATATGCTCAAAAGTGGCCTGCACCATAAAGGGTTAGTAATTGGCGTCGAATGTTCAAACAAGTTCCTCAATCTATTTGATGAAACCAAGACTAAAGTTGAACCGAAAGAAATGGTTAACTACTGTCTGTTTGGTGATGGCGTTGGTGGTTGTATTGTTAGCTCTGAAAGAACTTCGGGTTCTGTCTATGTGAAAGGTATTGATTACAAATACAATGGATTGCAGGAAAAAATTGGCCAACTGGCTAACTGGAGCGGCTCAAGGAAAGATTTTGATGATGGGCAACCTATGCTTAAAGAGGAATATAAATTAATTGAATGCTTAGTCCCTAAATTAACAAATGAGACATATAATGAGTTAAAAAACAAATACTCATCCAAACGAGACATCAGATGGTTTATGCCTCCTCAGCTGTCGGGACGTATGGTTAATAATATTTGTAATGGCATGAACATTCATGAGAGTAAAATCCTTTCGCTTGTTCATGAGATCGGTAATTGCGCAAATGCAGCTTTGTATTTTCAACTGAAAGAGTTTTTTGATCTATCAGATGAAGGCGATGAAGGGATTGCCATATCAATCGAATCATCACGGTGGTTATCTTCTGGTTTATATTTAAAAAAAGGAATATTAAAATGAACCTCGACTTATTGAAAAAAATAAGAGAAGAGAAAACAAAAAACTATAATGGAATGAAAAAAATAAATAGTCTTTTCTTATGTAACCTCAGTCACAAAGCTGGGCTTTCTCTCATGAAGCATGGCGCTTCAGCGCTTGGTGTATTTCTTGATTTTATAGATATTGAATACAGTGATTTCTTTACCCTTCTAAATTTCAAAAAGGAAGATCTAAAGAGTTACAACCTTCAGAATATATATATTCTTTTGGATGAAAACTACTATCTTGATGAGTTTGGTCATTGCGAGGACATTGCATTAGCCAGACAGAACCTTTCAAAATTAAAAGATGAAATTAACGCCTCTCTGAAGATACTAGAGGAGTTGACTTGCAATAAAATAGACATTGTAATTTCAACTCTTTATTTAAACAGTGAGTGCATAAATGAATATATAAGTTTAGATGAAAGGAACGCACTGTCCGATTTGGTTTTTGACTTCAATATGTTTCTTGCTAAAAAGAGGGATGAAAGCAAGCACAGCATACACCTCGTAAGCATGGCAGGGTTTAGAGGTAAAAGCATTGAGAATATATATTCTGAACACAACACAGTAGCCAGTTTAGATTACCTCAATTTCTTTAGTGAAAAATCAATAAGTTACCTTCGTTTAAGCGAAGGTAAATCATTAAAGTGCATAATCACAGACCTGGATAACACTGTTTGGGGAGGTGTAGCTGCTGAGGGAGAGTATGAGAATAATGACTTGTATAACCAGGGAGCTTACAGGAAATATCAAAAGTGGTTGAAATGCATGCACAGACAAGGTGTTATCCTCTCAATATCCAGTAAAAATGATTTTCATGTAATAAAAGACTTTTTCTCAGAAAAGACACACGCGCTGGAAATTCAGTGGTCGGACTTTTCGTTCCCTGAGATAAACTGGGATAATAAAAGTGATAATATTTTAAAAATATGCAAAAACCTCAACTTAAGCCCTGAGCATGTTCTTTTTGTAGATGATAGTGATTTTGAGTTAGAGGAAGTAACCAACGCCATACCTAACATTAATACATTCCACTTTTCTAAAAATATAGATGAAAACATATTCAAGTTAGTTAATAGCGATTTTTTTATTAAAGGTGCTATCACATTAGAAGACCGCCTCAGGAATGAAAGCTTTGCCAATAACATTAAAAGAGATGAGTTTTATAGGAGCAATAATTCCAAAGACGATTTTTTAAAAAACATATCCATGGAATTATCTGTCAGTAATTGTACCCCAGAGAATCACCCCAGAACTTCCGATCTAACTATGCGTACCAATCAGTTTAACCTGACAACCATGCGAATGGATACCACAGATGTTCAAAATTACGTGTCGGAACATTCAGGACAAATATTGCTTTTCAGATTCAGTGATAGATTTGGTAGTTATGGGATCATTGGCGCCTCATTTCTAAAAATTGAAGCAAACGCATGTTTGATCGAAAACATTGTCTTGAGTTGCAGAGTATTTGAACGAGGGGTCGAGTTTGCAATCATAAAATCCATAGGTTCTTTTGCTTCAGCAGAAGGTTGTTCTAAACTAATCGGCAGCTTTATTGCAACGATTAAAAATAAAAAATTCAAGAATTTTTATACTGAATGTGGCTTTGGAAAAATTAGCAATAATATATTTAGCATAGACATCGATGATCTTGATGTTTCTGAAAAATGTAAAAATATCACTATACTAAGGAATTAAAATGGAACCTAATGAATTTATTGATTTTCTTAATCAAAAAACTGGCATGAATTTGAAGCATGACCAGGTTGACACCGATTTGACTCAAATCGCTGAGTGGGATTCATTGACCTTTGTATATACAATAATGGAACTGGAATTCAGAAATAGCATCACATTAAATGTTGAAAAAATATTAAAATGCAACACCTTGCGTAAGATATTAAAGGTTGTAAATGATGAAATACAAAAAAATTGATAGCAACAGAAAGCAAACTCTTATTTTTCTGGAGCTGGCTAAAGCCATCAGAGGTGTTGCATTAATCGATGAAATAAAATCCCATCGACAATACACAAAATATGCCACATCACTCCTTATTAAGTCGATTAGTGACGCTCTTGATGAGGAACGACATCTAAATTGCATGATTAAATACGGAAGCGACAATAAACTGATCGAATTACAAGATATATCTGCGAGATTGACCGTATCATACGAAAACGATGGTCTATCGACTGGAGTCTACTCTTCTGTTATCACCAACACAAATAATATGTCTACGTTAGAAGTATACAGAGCCATATCTGATTTAAAAAGCAAAGGAATAAGCAGTTTTGATGACTCCAAACGAATTAGGATGTTACAGAGATTGCCATTTTTTTTTGCAAAATGGGTTTCGAAGTTCATTTTTTACTTTCACCCTGCCGTTCAACGTGATTTTTTCAGGAGCTTTACTGTCACCTCCTTAGGGAAAAAAAGTTTAAAATTGTGCATCCCTATATCAGGCTCAACGTTTACATTTCAATTAGGATCCCCCAAAATTTTAGATGCAGATGAGTGCTTGTTTAATATTGTCATGATCTACGATCATCGAGTTATTGATGGCATTCAAGCTTCAAATCTTCTGGACAAGATAAAAACCTTTTATTCTAAACATTTAAATGATTTAGGGCAAACAGATGTATTCGTTGAATGAATGTAAGAAATTTGTCTCTTTGCATGCTAAGACATTAAACCTCGGGAAGGATTTTACTAATTCATTATCCCTAATCACTACGCTATCCGACGACTCACCCCATGGTTGGGCAAGAGTGTTTTCAGAGGAGGCTGACAAACAATTAAAGAAAAATCAAACGGAGAAAGCATTAGGTTACTTAAACATTGCACGATTCCCGTATGCAGATACTCCCGTCCAAAAAGAAGCATATAAACGCTATCTTTCACTATTCCATAAAGAATACGTAGAAACAGGCTTTCTGGAAAAGAAGAAGACAGATAATGGAAAATCAAGCTTCTATTACAAAAAGGGAAAGTCAAAAGTCACAGTTATCATTTGCGGAGGAATAATCTCTCTTAAAGAACAATGGATACGGGCATTAAAAACCTTCAATAAGTTGGGGTGCTCAGTAGTGCTGTATGAAATGCCCGGCGTAGGTGAAAATCGCGAAGCCTACGATAATAAATCACTTAATCTATTCTCGCACATCATTGATTCGATAGGTTTTGCTGATGATGAAATATGCCATGTTGTAGGAATAAGCTTTAGTGGTTACTTTGCATTAAAAGATACCTGCACTGACGCAAGAATTAAATCAATAACTATGACAGGAACACCGCTTGTGGATTTTTTCCACGACCGTCAGTCTTTTGACAGGTCGCCGGAAATTACGAAAGATATACTTGCATATTTGATTTCCCAAAAACACCCCTTAAAAGATTCGCAAAACTCGCTTTATAACTTCCTGGACGAGCACTTCCCAAGAATTAACATTATTAGAAATGATATAGCCATTTACTACTCGCAAAGTAAATTTGATGAGGTTATTTCTGCCAATGAAGTGCAGGCATTAGTCAAAGGTTTTGATGATATTTATTTACTTTTGTTACCTGATGAGCATGGCTCACCAAAATTTTACAAAGTTGTCTTTATGTTCGTTTTATGGAGTATATCAAAAACCATCAATGCCAATTGGTTTGTACCTCGAATGCTAAGAGCGGGGATACATTTACTATATGTTATCCTTTTAATAAAAAAGGCTTTCCCTTGCAAACATAAAGAGTCTGCGGGCACAGAGATACCGTCAGTTCAGGGGGAAAATATATAAAGAGTCAGTGGTATTTTGCAACGATCATGAAAGGGAATGCGCTGGCTTCTGCTTACTCTCCCATGGCACGTAGCGGACCGCCTGAAGTGCCGAGCGGTCTGCGATGAGCGAGAAGCAAACATCAGGAATAGTCATACAGTCGGTCACCTGACGTACACAGGCTTAAGGGTGTATGCAAAACGATATGAAAATCATAATAAATATGGCTGAAGAAGACTTTGTTATCTCTTTCTCCAGGCTGGTTTATAATTGACTGCTTGCTCGAAGCCAAAACGAGGGTAATATGACGCGGTAAGATAGTTCCGGGCACCAAACTATCACCTCCTCAGCGCTTCAACAATTGCCCCCTCCATTTTCTCGGGCGTAGTCATCGGTGCAAAACGCTTGAGCGGTTTACCGTCGCGTCCGATTAGAAACTTAGTAAAGTTCCACTTAATCCGCTCGCCCAGCACGCCGGGCAGTTCGTTTTTCAGATAACGAAACAGCGGATGCGCTGCGTTACCGTTAACCTCGACTTTCTCAAACATCGGGAAGCTCACACCGTAGTTGATGTAACAGGTTTTCGAGATTTCGTCGGCGCCTCCAGGTTCCTGTTTGCCGAACTGGTTGCAGGGGAAGCCCAGCACGACTAATCCTTCATCGGCGTATTTCTTGTATAGCGCTTCAAGGCCACCGTACTGTGGCGTGAAGCCGCACTGGCTGGCGGTATTAACGACCAAAACCACCTTTCCTGCATAGTCGGCCATTGAGATAAGCCGCCCATCCATACGGGTGGCGGTAAGTTGATAAAAGCGAGTCATACTGAAATCCTCAAAGCAGGCCGAAAAGTCACGGTAACCATCAACGAGCCGCCACCGTGTAGAAAGTTTACATTCACGCAGGCTATTTGTGATACATTCCTGGCGCGCCAATGACCACCACACTCGCTACCAGGTATGCAGAACATAACAAAAAAAATTATCTGGCTTCTGCTTACTCTCCCACTCCTCAGCGGTTGTGGCACGCTCTCGCAAATGTCCTCCCCGGAAGGTACTCAGGAACTTCTCACCCATGATTCACTGGATGGCGACGTTGACAGCGTGGTGCGTCACTATATGGCGCAAAAATCCGTTCCCGGGATGACGGTCGCGGTGATCCATAATCACGGCTCACCGCAGTTTTACACCTGGGGCGTAACCGATGCGGTCAATCGCTATCCGGTCAGGCCCGATACCCTGTTTGCGCTTGGCTCGCTCAGCAAAGGGATCACGGCGGAAGTGGTGGCTTGTCTGGTGAATGAAGGGCAACTGAACTGGAACGATAACCTGGCGACATTGCTTCCGTCGGGGACGCCGCTTAGCGCGGATGCACAAAAAATCACCCTGCTTGAACTGGTAACCCACACCTCCGGCCTGCCGCGTCAGAATATGGATGTTCCGATGCTTGGAAAATTCATAAGCTACTTAAGCACGGGCGATAATTTCTACGGTGAGCTGGATAGCGATAACGTGCTGCGCTACCTCGCCGACTGGCGAGCGCCAAAGAATAAAGTGCCGCAATACTCCAATACCGGCTACGCCCTGATCGGCTATATCCTGAAACACAAAACCGGCGAAGATATCCAGAGTTTAGCCTCGCGCTATATTTTCCATCCGCTGCAAATGGCTAACAGCAGCTTTACGCCCCGGCAGCTAAAAGGGTATCCACAGCGGGCGCTTGGCCACGCGGGCGATCAGCCGAAGTTTATCCCGCGCGGGCAGCTCACCCCGGACTGGCATTTTTCCAACAACATGGTGGCGGCAGCGAGCTTATACAGTAACGCCGAAGATCTGGCTACCTATGCCCGCTATCACGTCTCAACGACCCACAATCCCCTGCTGGACAGCGTCTTTGCCGAAGTGAGAAATACCGATATTCAACGTCCCGACGGGGTACAGGGTATTGCCTGGACCACCGACTTTATCGGTCTGGAAAAAATCACCTATCAGGTCGGTTATATCGGCGGCTACTCCAGCTTTATCGGCTATGACAAAGAAAAAGGCAATGCGGTGGTGGTGCTGCAAAATACCTTTAACTGGAGTAATTACATTGGCATCGCGCTATTGATGGATATGGCGAAAAAAGACAGCCTTATTACCTCTGGCAACCGTTTTGCGAGTAATGGGATGCCTGAACGCGTTTATCAGCAATAACGGTGAACGCCCGCCGTCAGATTCAGGCCTGATGTGCCAGATCTTCACGAGTCGGCCCCTGAAAGTAGATGGTACTAATATGGCAACTTCGAGGCTGAGTCAGCACAAAACGCATCGTTTCCCAGATAGACCGTCCATTAACCAGACGCTCCCCCATTCTTGTTTGATTATCGACATGCGCATCTAAACCGGTCAGTTCAAAATCAGGCGGATACAACCCGGTTACCCGAATATTTTCTTTGGATAAGTGTTCTGACAGTTTCGTTGTAAATCCGCTGAGCCCGTGTTTGCTGGCAAAAAAAGCGGGATGGGCAATGGAATCTGTAAAATTCGGAATACCGCATGCGGAAATAATCGCAATGATGTCAGCGCTCTCTGAGCGTCGCAATCCAGGAAGCAGCGCCTGGGTGAGCAGGATTGAACCTGTCAGGCCTGAACTGACGGTATTGACGATTTCTGTGCTCGATTGTTCGTCTATAGTCCCTGACAGCCACTGAGCAGCATTCAGTAGTAAAATATCGATTGGCCTGTCTGCATGTAAGACCTGCGAAGAGAACTGAGAAACGGATTCCGGCTGGGCTAAATCGCAGAGATACCCTCTTGCCACACCCCCTTCAGCCGCGATGAGGGCGCAGGTTGTTTCTATATCCTCCACCCGACGGGCACTAAAATCCACGTCAACGCCCTCTCGCGCCAGCCAGACGCACAGCGCCTGACCAACTCCCCCACCGCCACCCGTGATAACAGCGCGTTTTCCTCTCAGCATAACTCTGCGTCCTTTATCGTGATGAGTCTGTGTCGGAGGATTTATAGCATGGCGAGGCGGGGTAACATCTTCCCGTTAGTGCCGTGGCGCGAACTTCCCGTCCTACACCGACGACTTCGGCCGTAAATTCTCGTCAAACGTCAGCCTCTTCCGTTCAGGCTCAACCTCGCGCAGCGGCTCGACCTGATGCATCGTCAGCTTGCAGCGCTCCACCAGTACCTGGTATTCCCGCGTGCCCTGCTGCTTCCAGGCCAGCTCCTGCTCGCTCAGCTCACGGATCGCCTTGGCCGGGCTGCCGATAATCAAATGGTTGGCAGGCATCTCCGCTTTAGCCTTCACGAACGCCGCCGCGCCGACGATGCTGTTTTCGCCGATGACCGCCCCGTCCATCACCACCGCGTTCATGCCCACCAGCGCATTGCGGCGGATCACGCAGCCGTGAAGAATGGCGCTGTGGCCGATATGCCCATCCTCTTCCACCACCGTGTCCTGCTCTGGGAAACCGTGCATCACGCAGTTATCCTGAATGTTGGCACCGTCTTTCACCACGATACGGCCAAAATCACCGCGCAGGCTGGCGTTAGGACCAACATAGACGCCTTTGCCCAGAATCACGTCGCCAATCAGCACTGCCGTTGGGTGAACGTAGCTCTCGTCAGGTACCACCGGCGTCAGACCATCAATTTGATAAACAGGCATCTTCACTCCTTATGCGCTTGTAAGACCACCAAAGCGTTGATAGTAGAGCGTGCCGGGCACGGGCAGTTCGCCCACGGAGGTTTCGCCCTTCTCGCTGACAAACGCCAGCGCCCCCGGCGCGACACGTTGATAGATATTAATGCAGAGCTGTCGGGCGCTTTGCCCCGCCCAGTGCGCGGGCAGCAACTCTTCCGGCAGCAGCGGGTCTTTCAGCACCACGCGACGATAAAAATGAATCAGCAGCAGCTGGATCTGGAAGCAGCGTTCCGGCGTCAGATCCTCCGGCGCGGCCTCTTTCAGCAGCGGGAGCAGCGGCCGGAACGAGCTGATAAACGACTCGTACATCGCGTTTTGCTCGGTTAACTGCCAGCACTCTTCTACGCGTGAACGCAGCGCGGCGCGGGAGAGCGCCAGCGGCGAGTGGGCTTCAAAGAAAATCACGTTTTCCGCCACCCCGGCATCGTGAAGCAGAGACTGCACGTCCGCCAGATGCTGCGACGGCGAGGCCATCAGGCTCGGTGCCAGCGTGCCAAACCCCTGCCAGATCAGCTGTTTTTTGACGTCGGCGAGGGTGGTTTTGTCCAGCCCTTCTGAGAGCAGCAATAGCCATTTTCCGTCCCAGGCGGGCAGTTCCGCACGGTAGATCTTATTCTCCGCACGGCGCGTCAGGCGCAGCCCCTTATCGCTCAGGCGGTAAAAGCTGCGACGCCCGATGCGGGAAACATCCAGCCAGCCCTCTTTGTTAAGGCGAAACAGCGCGGTGCGTACAAAGCGCTCTCCAAATCCCATCCCTTCCAGTAACGCGGCCAGGCTGCCGAGCCAAATCTCTCCGCCGCGATGGGAAAGCGCGTCACCGTATAACGAGGAGATAAGCGAGGTCCCGCTGACGGGAACGGAACTGACCGCGTGCTGGATAAAGGCGTCAAGTTTATTCATGTGATTCATTCTGTTGTTATTTTTGTCCTGGATGAATCATAGCACAGGACCCTCACCCTAACCCTCTCCCAAAGGGAGAGGGCCGGGGTGAGGGAAAACTTAACCGTTGGCCGCCGCTTTACGCAGGTCAAACACCCGGCAGGCTTTCCCCTCCGAGCGCGGAATGCTGCCGCAGTTCACGATCGTCACGTCGGTGGAAATCCCCACCATCGACTTAATGCGGTGGCGCAGCTGGTGACACACCTGGCAACGCTGCTCGTGCGTCAGCGTGAGGCTGCTCTCTTTCAGCTCCACCTTCACGGAAAGTGAATCAAGATGCCCGCGACGGTTCACCTCCAGCTGGTAGTGCGGCGAAAGATGTTCGAACTTCACAATCTCCTCTTCCAGCTGCGACGGGAAGACGTTGACGCCGCGAATGATCAGCATATCGTCGCTGCGGCCGCTGATGCGGTCCATACGGCGCATGCTGCGCGCGGTTGCCGGGAGCAGACGCGTCAGGTCGCGGGTGCGGTAGCGGATCACCGGCAGCGCCTCTTTGGTCAGCGTGGTGAACAGCAGTTCGCCCTGCTGACCGTCATCCAGCGGCGTGCCGTCGTTCGGGTTGACGATCTCCGGGTAGAAGTGGTCTTCCCAGATGGTCGGGCCGTCGACGGTTTCGATACACTCCATCGCCACGCCTGGCCCCATCACTTCGGAGAGGCCATAGATGTCCAGGGCGGTAATGCCTAAGCGTTTTTCAATTTCGCGACGCATGGCCTGCGTCCACGGCTCGGCGCCGAAGACGCCCACGCGCAGGGAACAGGTGCTGGCATCGCCGCCCATCTGACGCTCCAGTTCCTCAATCAGGTTGAGGCAGTAGGATGGCGTCACCATGATCATGTCCGGCTGGAAATCGCGGATCAGCTGCGCCTGCTTCTCCGTCTGGCCGCCGGACATCGGGATCACCGTCGCGCCTAAACGCTCGGCGCCGTAGTGTGCCCCCAGCCCGCCGGTAAACAGGCCATAGCCATACGCCACGTGAATTTTGTCCTTCGCGCTGCCGCCCGCGGCGCGCAGGGAGCGCGCCACGAGGTTGGCCCAGTTGTCGATGTCACCCTGGGTGTAGCCGACAACCGTCGGTTTGCCGGTGGTGCCGGATGAGGCGTGAATGCGCACCACCTGCTCCATCGGCACGGCGAAGGTATCGAACGGATAATTATCCCGCAGGTCCTGCTTGGTGGTGCACGGGAACTTACGGATATCCGCCAGCTCTTTGAAATCGTCAGGATGAACGCCCGCGGCGTCAAACTTGCGTTTGTACATCGGCACGTTGCTGTAGGCGTGATGCAGCGTCCACTTCAGACGTTCGGTCTGCAGCGCCTGTAACTCGTCAAGGGAGGCCGTTTCAATCGGATCAAGCTTTGTTGTATTTGTCATTGTAGGGTACTCACATTGTTTTTATGCTCAAACACGCTCAAGGATCATGGCAATGCCCTGACCCACACCGATGCACATCGTACACAGCGCGTAGCGCCCGCCGCGTCGGTGCAGTTCGTTACTCGCGGCCAGCGCCAGTCTGGCACCGCTCATGCCCAGCGGGTGGCCCAGCGCAATCGCGCCACCGTTCGGGTTGACGTGCGCGGCATCATCCGGCAGGCCCAGCTGACGCAGCACGCCCAGCGCCTGCGCGGCGAAAGCTTCGTTAAGCTCGATCACGTCCATATCGTTAATGCTGAGTCCGGCGCGCTCCAGCACCTTGCGAGTGGCCGGTACCGGGCCGAGCCCCATCAGACGTGGCTCCACGCCCGCCGTCGCCATCGCCACGATCCGCGTGCGCGGGATTAACCCCTGAGCCAGCGCCATCTTCTCGCTGGCGACGATCAGCGCCGCAGCGCCGTCGTTGACGCCGGAGGCATTTCCCGCCGTAACCACTCCGTTCTTACGGAACGGCGTTTTCAGACCGGCAAGCTGCTCGAGCGTGGTGTCCGCGCGCGGATGTTCATCCACGCTGAACGCTGTGACTGCCCCTTTTTTGCCCGGCACCAGCACCGGCACAATCTCCTGCGCCAGAACGCCGTTCTGCTGCGCCTGCGCGGTACGCTGCTGGCTGCGCAGCGCGAACGCGTCCTGATCGGCACGGCCGATATTTAACAATTCAGCTACATTCTCTGCCGTTTCCGGCATACTGTCAGTTCCGAATTGCTGATGCATGAGCGGATTCACAAATCGCCAACCGATGGTGGTATCGAAGATCTCCGCCTGACGCTGAAACGCGGCGGTGGCTTTGCCCATCACAAACGGCGCGCGGGACATCGACTCCACGCCGCCCGCGATCAGCAGGTCGCCGTCGCCCGCCTTAATGGTGCGCGCGGCAAAACCAATCGCGTCCAGCCCGGAACCGCACAGGCGGTTAAGGGTGGTCCCGGACACCGTCTGCGGCAGCCCGGCCAGCAGGGACGACATGCGCGCCACGTTGCGGTTATCTTCCCCCGCCTGGTTGGCGCAGCCGAAAATCACGTCGTCAATCCGCTCCAGATCGAGCTGCGGGTAGCGGGCCAGCAGCGCGCGCAGCGGCACGGCGCCGAGATCGTCGGTTCGGACTGCGGCAAGCGCGCCACCGTAGCGCCCCACCGGGGTTCGAACGCCATCACAAATAAATGCGTCACGCATCTGCCTCTCCTGTCACGCTGCCGCCGATGCGGTGAGATTTTCCGCGAAAAAGGGCGACGGTTTTCTGTTGTTGGTTCTGGATTTCAATGTCATACACGCCGGTCAGCTTGCCCTGGTGCTTCACCCGCGCGGTGGCGGTGAGCGTGTCCCCGGCAAAGCCCGGACGCAGAAAATCAATCGAGCAGCCGGAGGCTACCGCCGCCAGCCCCTGGCTGTTGCAGGCGTAGGCAAAAGCGGTGTCCGCCAGCGAAAAAAGCTGGCCGCCGTGGCAGGTTTTATGGCCGTTCAGCATCTGCGGGGTGATGGTCATGGTCACCACCGCGTAGCCCTCGTCCATCTCGACAATGTCCATTCCCATTGCCTGCGCGCAGGCGTCCCGTTCGTACATCGCGCGGGCGTTATGCCAGGCGTTATGACTCATAGCTACTCTCCAGAAGCGCGCGCTGGCGCAGCAGTGAACAGGGGCGATAACGCTCTTCGCCGTAATGACGCTGCAGGTTCTCCAGCAGCGTCAGCAGGCGCTGCCAGCCCAGGCGCTCGCCCCAGGCGATCGGCCCGCTCGGGTAGTTCACGCCGAGGCGCATAGCGGTATCGATGTCCTTCTCGCTGGCGACCCCTTTTTGCAGGGCATCAAGCGCCTCGTTGGCAATCATCGCCAGCGTCCGCCAGATCAGCAGGCCGGGATAATCGGCAATTTGCACCACCCGATGCCCCTGCTGCTGCAGGTAGCGGATGGCTTTTTGCGTCGCGGTATACGGGTTGCTGGCGGCGGCGGCAATGACCGCCACGTCACGCTCAATGCGGTCCACCACCACCACCGGGCCGTTGAGCCGCAGCGCCAGCGCCTGCGCGGTCTCGCCCTGCGTTTCAACCAGATAGACATCATCTATTTCCGTGACACCGTCACGTCTTTTTTCCACGCGCATCGGGCTATAGCTGTCGTTCACCGACTCAACCCACTGCACGTCAGGTTTGTCACCCTGCCAGTCGTACACGCCCTTCCCGCTCTTTTTGCCCAGCCTTCCTGCCAGCACCAGTTCCTGCTGAACCAGCGAAGGCAGAAAACGACGCTCCTGCCAGAAGGCGTTAAATACCGAGCAGGTCACCGCAAAGTTGACGTCCTGACCAATCATGTCGGTCAGCTCCAGCGGCCCCATCGGGAAGCCGCCGCCTTCCCGCAGGGCGGCGTCAATCACCTCCGGCGGGGCAACCTGCTCTTCCAGCGCGCGCCAGGCTTCGGAATAGAACGGACGGGCGACGCGGTTGACGATGAACCCCGGCGTTGACTGGCAGCGAACGGGCTGTTTGCCCCAGTTCAGCGCCAGCTCGCACAGCGCGTCGGCCACTTCCGGAGAGGTCGCCAGCCCGCTGACCACCTCCACCAGCTTCATCACCGGCGCCGGGTTAAAGAAGTGCAGCCCTGCGACCCGCTCCGGGTGGTGGACGTCCGCCGCAATCGCCGTGACGGAGATGGAAGAGGTATTGCTGGTTAGCACCGTCTGCGGCGGGCAGATCTCAGCCAGTTGAGCAAACAGCGCCTTTTTCACCTCCAGACGCTCTGAGGCCGCTTCTATGACCAGATCGGCCGCACAGAGCGCGTCGATATCCGTGACGGGAACCAGCCGGGCCAGGATCTGGCTCCCGGCATCGGCGGAGAGTTTTCCGCGCGTCACCCGGGAGGCCAGACGCTGGCGGATCCCGTCGATGGCCCGCGATATCGCATCGCTGGAGATGTCGTAGATCAGCACCTGATGACCGTGGCTGGCGGCGACTTCGGCAATCCCTGCGCCCATCGTGCCGCTGCCGATCACGGCGACAGTCCGTATATTCAGCATCTTATTTCCCCGTAAAGTTCGGCGCGCGCTTCGCCAGGAAGGCGCTGACGCCCTCGCGGTAATCGTCGCTGCGCCCGGCCAGGCGCTGATAGTCGCGCTCCAGATCGAGCTGGTCGTCCAGGGTGTTGGTTTCTGCAGCGTTGATCGCCTGCTTGATCAGCCCCAGCCCGAAGGTCGGCTGCGACGCAAAATGCAGCGCCATCTGCTGGGCCGTGGTGGAGAGCTGCTCGTCATCCACCACCTGCCAGATCATCCCCCACGCCTGCGCCTGTTCGGCGCTGAGTTTGTCCCCGAGCAGCGCCAGCCCCATGGCGCGGGCGCGTCCCGCCACGCGCGGCAGCAGCCAGGTACCGCCGCAGTCCGGCACCAGGCCGAGCTTGCTGAAGGCCATCACGAAGTTGGCGGAACGGGCCGCAATCACCATGTCACACCCCAGCGCCAGCGTGGCCCCCGCACCTGCCGCCACGCCGTTAACGGCACAGATGACCGGTTTCGGCAGCTTTGCCAGGCGGCGAACCAGCGGGTTATAGAAGGTTTCAACGGACATCCCCAGATCCGGCGCCGGGCCGTTGGGGTCGACGTTGCGGTCGTTCAGATCCTGACCAGCACAGAAGCCGCGCCCTGCCCCGGTGATCAGCAGGCAGCGCACGGTGTCATCACGCTCGGCCTGTTTCAGGCACTCGGCCAGCTGCTGGTGCATCACGTCGTTGAAGCTGTTCAGACGCTCCGGACGGTTCAGCGTAATGGTCATCACGCCCTGTTCTACATGACTGAGAATAAATTCCACAATTAGCGTCCTTTAAAGTCGGGGGGGCGTTTTTGTAAGAAGGCGTCGATGCCCTCCCGGCGGTCTTCGGTGGCGGAAAGCAGCGTAAACAGCTGGCGCTCCTGCGCGAGCCCGGCCTGGAGCGGTACCTCCTGAGACTGGCGCAGCGCCTGTTTCGCCGCCTGCAGCGCCAGCGGCGAGTGGCGCGCCATCAGGGCCGCCTGCTTCAGGGCATACTCCAGCGTCAGCGCTGCCGGGAAAACATCGCTCACCAGCCCGGCGCTCAGCGCCTGTTGTGCAGTTATGCTCTCGCCCGTCAGCACCATTTTGCTGGCCAAGGATTTCCCGACGCTGCGAATCAGACGCTGGGTGCCGCCCGCGCCGGGCATAATGCCGAGCGTGATTTCCGGCAGGCCGAAACGGGCGTTGTCACCGGCAATCACCACGTCGCACAGCAGCGCCAGCTCGCAGCCCGCGCCCAGCGCGAAGCCGTTCACGGCGGCGATCAGCGGTTTGCTGAACGCGTTAATGCGTGCCCACAGCTGTGGGCGAATATCGTTCAGGGTGGCAGACAGGTCTTTCTCCGCCATTTCGTTGAGATCGGCCCCGGCGGCAAAGCAGCGCTCGCTGCCGTAAATCACGCAGACGGCAATGTCGGCATCCACGGCGGTGGCCTCAAGCTGTTCCGCAAGCTGGGTTAACAGCGCGTTGTTGAGGGCGTTGCGCGCCGCCGGACGGTTGAGCGTCAGCTGCAGCACGCGGCCATGACGGGTAGCAATAAGTTCGCTCATGCCATCCCCTTCGCGTCGAAGTCGACAATCACGTCGGCGGTTAACGGCAGCGACTGGCAGCTCAGCACATACCCGGCGGCCAGCTCGTCCGGCTCCAGGCTGTAGTTGGTCGCCATGTCCACTTTCCCGCGCAGCACTTTGCATTTACAGGTGGCGCAGACGCCGCCCTTGCAGGCATACGGCAGATCCGCGCCCTGACGCAGGGCGGCATCGAGAATACTTTCATCATCTGCCGTCAGGGTGATTTCACGGTCGCGCCCGTCCTGGCGCACGGTCACTTTCTGGCCTTCCGCCTGCAAGTGCACCGCGCGCTTAACGGTGATTCCGGAGGTGTTAAAACGCTCAAGGTGAATGGATTTGTCCGGCATCCCCAGCGCCTTCAGCGTGGCTTCGGCGTCGTCCATCATCGCCGACGGGCCGCAGATAAAGGCCTCGTCGTACTGGCGGAAGTTGATCAGGGTTTTCGCCAGCGCCTGCAGTTTTTCCCCGTCGATGCGGCCATAGAGCAAATCGCTGTCCAGCCGCTCCTGGCTGAAGATGGAGACCAGCTGCAGCCGCTGCGGGTATTTGTCCTTCAGGTCCGCCAGCGCCTGGCGGAACATCATGCTCTGGCTGCTGCGGTTGCCGTAGATCAGGGTGAAATGGCTGTTGGGCTCGGTCGTTAGCGTAGCGGAGATAATCGCCAGCATCGGGGTGATCCCCGAGCCTGCCGCAATCGCCAGGTAGTGGCCTTCGCGTTCGGCCTGTGGCTGGTAGCCAAACTGCCCCTGAGGAACCATCACCTCCAGCGCCATGCCCGCTTTGATCTCATCCAGGGCATAGCGGGAGAAGCGCCCGCCTTCAATCGCTTTCACCGCCACGCTGATTTCGCCCGGGGCGGTACTCCGGCAGATGGAGTAGCAGCGGCGCAGCTCGTCCCCGCCAAGCGTCGTTTTTAACGTCAGGTGCTGGCCGGGACGGAAGCGGTAGGCGTCCTGCAGCGCCTGCGGCACCGCGAACGTGATGGTCACCGCGTCGCGGGTTTCGGGTTCCACTTTTGCCACTGTTAATGAATGAAACGTTGTCATGGCAGCCTCAAATACATTTGAAATAGTCGAAGGGCTCACGGCAGGTATTGCAGCGGTAGAGCGCTTTGCAGGCCGTCGAGCCAAATTCACTGATAAGCGAGGTGTCGGTGCTGGCGCAGCGCGGGCAGCTCACCTCCACCGGCGCGTGCGCGTGACAGCTATGCCCCACCGGCGGACTGATACCGTACGCCCGCAGGCGCTCGCGCGCGTCGGCGGTCATCCAGTCGGTGGTCCAGGCGGGTTCAAGCTGAAGCACAATGTGCACCGGGGTAAAGCCGTGCGCGGTCATCGCCTCGCGGATCGCCCCCAGCAGGTGTTCCGTCGCCGGACAGCCCGAGTAGGTCGGCGTAAAGCCGATAACCCAGCCTTCCCCCTGCGCCTTCACGCTGCGCACCATGCCTAAATCGGTGATGGTTAACACCGGCACTTCCGGGTCCGGGATCTGGCTTAGCAGCGCCCAGATCTGCGGGATTTGCGCGGGCGCGATGTCGACGAGGCGTTGCATAGCGTTCTCCTTTACCACTGCTGACCGGGATACGCGCGCTGGAGATACTGCATTTCCGCCAGCATCGGGCCCAGATGTTCGGTATGCAGCCCCTGCTTGCCCCCGGTGCGGTACGCCACCTCTGCGGGCACCTGCAGGCAGGCTTCATTCAGACCGGCATACACTTCGCTTTCCCACGGCTGGCGCAGGAGACGCGGATCAACCGCCACGCCGGACTCAATCAGCGCCAGCTCGACGTCATCGGCTTCAAACAGCTCGGCCGTAAAACGCCACAGGCTGTCGATGGCCTGCTGCATTTTTTGCGCGGACGTTTCGGTCCCGTCGCCCAGACGCACCAGCCAGCCGCGGCTGAAGCGCAGGTGGTAGCGCGCCTCTTTAATCGCTTTGGCGGCAATGGCGGCAAGCTGGCCGTCGCGGCTTTGGGTCAGGCGTTCGTACAGCGCCACGTTCCAGGCATCCATCAGGTACTGGCGGGCAATCGTGTCGGCGAAGCTGCCGTTCGGCTGCTCCACCAGCAGGAGATTGCGGAACTGGCGCTCGTCGCGGCCAAACGCCAGCGTGTCTTCATCGCCCTGGCCTTCCCGCTCCGCGGCATAGGTCAGGAAATTGCGCGCCTGGCCCAGCAGGTCGAGACCGATATTGGCGAGCGCGAGGTCGATCTCCAGCTCCGGCGCGTGGCCGCACCAGGCGCCGAGACGCTGGGAGAGCACCAGACCGTTGTCGCCCAGACGCAGGGCATAGGCAGTCACTGAATTCATTCTTTGCCTCACATATGCTCGATGCCGTCAGGGATGGTGTAGAACGTCGGATGGCGGTAAACCTTGCTTTCCGCCGGGTCGAAGAACTCGCCTCGCTCTTCCGGCTGGGAGGCGACAATCTCGCTCGCCTTAACCACCCAGATAGAACAGCCTTCGCTACGGCGGGTGTAGGCATCACGCGCATTTTCCAGCGCCATGCGATCGTCGGCGGCATGCAGACTGCCCACGTGACGGTGGGATAACCCTTGTTTGCTGCGTACGAACACTTCGTACAGCGGCCAGTAGACATTGCTCATCGTGATTCCTCTTAAGCCACTTTGCGGGCGTGTTGTTTTTCCGCGTGCGCCAGTGCGGCTTCCCGCACCCACGCCCCCTCTTCCCAGGCTTTGCGTTTGGCGGCCAGGCGTTCGTGGTTGCAGATGCCGCGCCCGTTAATGACCTCGTCAAACTCCTGCCAGTCGATCTCGCCGAAGCGATAATGACCGCTCTCTTCATCCAAACGCAGGTCGGGATCGGGCACCGTCATGCCCAGCATCTCCACCTGCGGCACCGTGTTGTCGACAAAGCGCTGGCGCAGCTCGTCGTTGCCGAAGCGTTTGATTTTCCACGCCAGGCTGCGGGCGCTGTTCGGCGAGTTGTCGTCGTTCGGCCCGAACATCATCAGCGCGGGCCACCAGAAGCGGTTGATGGCATCCTGCAGCATCTGGCGCTGAGCCTCGCTGCCCTGAGCCAGCGCCATGCAGGCTTCAAAGCCCTGACGCTGGTGGAAGCTCTCTTCTTTACAGATTTTCACCATCGCGCGGGCATAGGGACCGTAGGAGGTTCGGCACAGCGCCACCTGGTTGACGATGGCCGCGCCGTCCACCAGCCAGCCGATCACGCCGATATCGGCCCAGCTCAGGGTCGGATAGTTGAAGATAGAGGAGTACTTCATTTTGCCGTCGAGCATCTTCTGGTAGATGTCTTCCCGTGCGCAGCCCAGCGTTTCCGCCGCGCTGTAGAGGTAGAGCCCGTGTCCGGCTTCGTCCTGCACCTTCGCCAGCAGGATCGCTTTTCGACGCAGCGTCGGGGCGCGGGTGATCCAGTTTCCTTCCGGGAGCATGCCGACAATTTCGGAGTGCGCATGCTGACCAATCTGGCGGATCAACGTCTTACGGTAGGCGTCAGGCATCCAGTCCTGAGGCTCAATCGCCGTCTCCTGCGCTATGCGCTGCTCAAACCGTTGTTCTTGCGTCACGTCATCACCTTTATGATTCGTTAGTTTGCAAATCAAAGCGTAATGTTGAATCACTTTGTTTTTTAAAAGTTACACAAAGGTTAAATACAACCCCAAGAATTGTTTCCTTGTTTTGTGATATCGCTCGCAAGGCTTTTACTGCAGGTGTACTGAAGAGCGTCCTCGCGCGCCGCGTTTCATCAGAGCGGATCACAATGTTAACAATTCATTAAAACTCAGCTTGATTTTTATGATTCATGATCAAACTATTAATGGGTAAATTACGTAACATTTGGAGATAAGCGATGCAGCAGTTAGCCAGCTTCTTATCCGGTACCTGGCAGTCTGGCCGGGGCCGTGAACGCACTATTCATCACGCCATCAGTGGCGAAGCGCTGTGGAGCGTGACCAGCGAAGGGCTGGACATGGCGGCCGCCCGTCGCTATGCGATTGAGCGCGGCGGCGAAGCGCTTCACGCGATGACCTTTATCGAACGCGCGGCCATGCTGAAGGCGGTGGCAAAGCACCTGCTTAGCGAGAAAGAGACGTTTTATGCCCTGTCCGCCCAGACCGGCGCCACGAAAGCGGACAGCTGGGTCGATATCGAAGGCGGGATCGGCACCCTCTTCACTTACGCCAGCCTGGGTAGCCGCGAGCTGCCGGATGACACCGTGTGGCCGGAAGACGAGCTGATCCCGCTGTCAAAAGAAGGCGGCTTTGCGGCGCGCCACGTCCTGACCTCAAAATCCGGCGTGGCGGTGCACATCAACGCCTTTAACTTCCCCTGCTGGGGAATGCTGGAAAAGCTGGCGCCGACCTGGCTTGCCGGCATGCCTGCCATCATCAAACCCGCCACCGCCACCGCGCAGGTGACTCAGGCGATGGTGAAATCCATCGTCGACAGCGGGCTGGTGCCGGACGGTGCCATCAGCCTGATCTGCGGCGGCGCCGGGGATCTGCTCGACCAGCTCGACAGCCAGGACGTGGTGACCTTTACCGGCTCCGCCAGCACCGGGCAAAGCCTGCGCGTGCACCCGAATATTGTGGCGAATTCCATTCCGTTCACCATGGAAGCCGACTCCCTGAACTGCTGCGTGCTGGGGGACGACGTCACGCCGGAGCAGCCGGAGTTTGCCCTGTTCATTCGGGAAGTGGTGCGCGAGATGACCGCCAAAGCCGGGCAGAAATGTACGGCCATTCGCCGCATTATCGTCCCGCAAAACCAGACTGACGCCGTGAGCCAGGCGCTGGTTGCCCGGCTGGAAAAGGTGGTTATGGGCGATCCGGCGCAGGAAGGGGTAAAGATGGGCGCGCTGGTCAACGCCGAACAGCGTGCGGACGTGCAGGAGAAAGTGGAGCAACTGATCGCCGCAGGCTGCCAGATCCTTCTGGGTGGCAAAGCGGATCTGCAGGCCGCGGGCGCGTTCTTCCCACCGACCCTGCTGTTCTGCCCGCAGCCGGATGAAACTCCGGCAGTGCACTCCACCGAAGCCTTTGGCCCGGTCGCGACGCTGATGCCGTATCGCAACGCGCGCCACGCAATGCAGCTTGCCCGCGCGGGCGGCGGCAGCCTGGCGGGTACGCTGGTCACCGCAGACCTGGACATTGCCCGCCAGTTTATTACCGGTGCGGCGCGCGCCCACGGGCGTATTCAGATCCTCAACGAGGAAGCCTCGAAAGAGTCCACCGGCCACGGTTCCCCGCTGCCGCAGCTGGTGCACGGTGGCCCGGGGCGCGCGGGCGGCGGCGAAGAGCTGGGCGGCCTGCGCGCGGTGAAGCACTACCTGCAGCGCACCGCCATTCAGGGCAGCCCGACAATGCTGGCCGCCATTGGCAAGCAGTGGGTGCGTGGCGCAACGGTGCAGGAAGATCGCGTGCATCCGTTCCGCAAATACTTTGAGGAGCTACAGCCGGGCGACAGCCTGCTGACGCCGCGCCGCACCCTGACGGAAGCGGACATCGTGAACTTTGCCTGCCTGAGCGGCGACCACTTCTACGCCCATATGGACAAGATCGGCGCGGCAGAGTCGATCTTTGGCGAGCGCGTAGTGCACGGCTACTTCCTGATTTCCGCCGCTGCGGGGCTGTTTGTTGATGCGGGCGTCGGGCCGGTCATTGCCAACTATGGCATGGAAAACCTGCGCTTTATCGAGCCGGTTAAACCGGGCGATACCATTCAGGTGCGTCTGACCTGCAAGCGTAAAACCCTGAAGAAACAGCGTACCGCCGAGGAAAAACCGACGGGCGTGGTGGAATGGGCGGTTGAGATCTTCAACCAGCACCAGCAGGCCGTGGCGCTCTACTCCATTCTGACGCTGGTGGCGCGCCAGAAGGGTGATTTCAGCTAAGTTCCCTGCTCCTCATCCTCTCCACAATGGCTGAGCGCTCTCAAGTAATGTGCAAGCAGAAGCAATAACGCTGCTTTTAGAATGGCTGAGGGCCTTCAGCGATGCCCTGGTCCGGCTGTAAATCGCTGAGGCGTTTGCCTTCCGGCCGGGGCGAGGCGCAGGGATGCGCCGAGAGGGCGGGCTTTACAGGGATGTTACCTCCGCCCGTACCCGATAAGCCGGAAGGAATAAGCCGAAGGTACCGCGCAGCGGCGATTTACCGCCGGGAGCCCGGGTCGCCAGGGTGGTGGCGACTGAGCCACCCTGGCACGTTCACAGGTCATGTCGTTACAGAGTAGCAAGGAACATAAAGTGAACGGAATGACCACCAGTGCCGTATGTTCCCCCTCACCCCAGCCCTCTCCCTCAAGGGAGAGGGGGCCGTCTGTGCTGACATCATTTGTGGGGTTCCCTCAGCCTCAATGGGGAGGGGAAATGGCCCGGCATGTGATTTACCCCCGCTCTTTTTTTAACCTGGCAAGGCTGACAAATAATCTGGCAGATGCAGGCAAACGCTTTTCTCAGGCGCCTGTCAGGATAAGGCTGTCACAACACAATAAACACAACAAAATGAGGTCTACGATGGGAAGCAATTCTTCTTTTTCTGCCCGTAGAACGGCGCTGGCTATGGCCGTTGCGCTGTGTTGCGCCTGGCAATCCCCTGTTTTCGCCCACGGCAGTGAGGCGCATATGGTCCCGATGGACAAAACGCTGCAGGACTTTGGCGCCGACGTTCAGTGGGATGATTACGCACAGATGTTCACCATTGCAAAAGACGGCGCCTTTGTGAAGGTCAAACCGGGCGCTAAAACCGTCATCGTCAACGGGAAAACCCTCAAGCTCGAGGTGCCGGTGGTGATGAAAGGCAAAAAAGCCTTTATCTCTGACAGCTTCATCAACGATGTTTTCCAGTCCGGTCTTGACCAGACTTTCCAGGTTGAAAAACGCCCTCACCCGCTAAACGCGCTGACGGCGGACGAAATTAAGCAAGCCGTTGAGATTGTCAAAGCCTCGGCGGATTTTAAACCGAATACCCGCTTTACCCAGATTGCCCTTGCTGAGCCAGAGAAAGCCAAAGTGTGGGACTTTGTGCTTAACGGTACGGCGGTGGATGCCCCGCGTCAGGCGAAGATCGTGATGCTCGACGGAAAGCACGTTATCGAAAGCCTGGTGGATCTGAAGGATAAAAAAATCCTGCGCTGGGAGCCTGTGAAAGACGCGCACGGCATGGTGCTGCTGGATGATTTCACCGCGGTTCAGCAAATCATCAACGACAGCACGGAGTTTGCCGAGGTGCTTAAAAAGCACGGCATCACCGACCCGAAAAAAGTGATTACCACGCCGCTGACCGTCGGCTATTTCGACGGTAAAGATGGCCTGAAGCAGGAAGATCGCCTGCTGAAAGTGGTGAGCTATCTGGACGTTGGCGACGGCAACTACTGGGCGCACCCGATTGAAAACCTGGTGGCCGTGGTCGATCTTGAGCAGAAGAAAATCCAGAAGATTGAGGAAGGCGCCGTTGTTCCGGTTCCGATGACGCCGCGCCCCTACGATGGCCGCGACCGTATAGAGACGCCTAAAAAACCGCTCGACATCATTGAACCGGAAGGCAAGAACTACACCATCACCGGCGATATGGTGCACTGGCAGAACTGGGACTTCCACCTGAGCCTGGACTCCCGCGTCGGCCCGATGATTTCAACCGTCACCTATAACGACAACGGCAAAAAACGCCAGATTATGTATCAGGGGTCGCTCGGCGGCATGATCGTCCCTTACGGCGATCCGGACGTGGGCTGGTACTTTAAAGCCTATCTCGACTCCGGCGACTACGGCATGGGCACCCTGACCTCACCGCTGGTACGCGGTAAAGACGTGCCGTCAAACGCTGTGATGCTCAATGAAACCATCCCGGATTACACCGGCGCGCCGATGGAGATCCCGCGCGCGATCGCCATTTTCGAACGCTACGCGGGCCCGGAATACAAGCACCAGGAGATGGGCCAGCCGAACGTCAGCACCGAGCGCCGCGAACTGGTGGTGCGCTGGGTGAGTACCGTGGGCAATTACGATTACATCTTCGACTGGGTGTTCCATGAAAATGGCACCATCGGCATTGACGCCGGCGCGACGGGTATCGAAGCGGTGAAAGGCGTGCAGGCGAAAACCATGCACGACGCCACCGCCAAAGACGATACAAAATACGGCACGCTGATCGACCATAACATCGTGGGCACCACGCACCAGCACATCTACAACTTCCGCCTTGATATGGACGTGGACGGCATCAACAACAAGCTGGTGGCCATGGATCCGGAAGTGAAGCCGAATACCGCCGGTGGCCCGCGCACCAGCACCATGCAGATCAATCAGTACGATATTGATACCGAGCAGCAGGCGGCGCAGAAATTCGACCCGGGCACGATTCGCCTGCTGAGCAACACCCGTAAAGAGAACCGCATGGGCAACCCGGTCTCGTACCAGATTATCCCTTACGCGGGCGGTACACACCCGGTGGCGACCGGCGCGAAATTTGCCCCGGACGAGTGGATCTACCATCGCCTGAGCTTTATGGACAAACAGCTGTGGGTGACCCGTTACCACCCGGATGAACTTTACCCGGAAGGAAAATTCCCGAACCGCTCCGTGCACGACACCGGGCTGGGTCAGTACAGCAAAGATAACGAGTCGCTCAACGATCAGGATGACGTGGTCTGGATGACCACCGGCACCACCCACGTGGCCCGCGCGGAGGAGTGGCCGATCATGCCGACGGAATGGGTGCATACCCTGCTTAAACCGTGGAACTTCTTCGACGAGACGCCAACGCTCGGGAAAAAGAAAGACGAACAGAAATAAATAACGCACCGGGCGCAATGCCCGGTTTTTCATCTATTTACTTGCTGAATGCCTCTCCCCGATTATAGTTATTTCTACCTCGTTTATTCCCATTGCATTTCTTGAACCACTTTCAGCCAGGACACGAAGTTTCCACGAACGACGTAATACACCACTGAGAGGTTAGGATGAAATTCAATTTGATCGTCAGGAGTCTTGCTCTGGCTGGATTTGTTATTTCCGTTAGCTCCACCTATGCCGCAGAAGCCCCGAAGGATGCCACGGCCGCAACGCAACAAGCCAATAACGCCCTGTTTAATCAGCTTCCTTTCTCCGATAACACCGATTTTACGGACGCCCATAAAGGCTTTATTGCCCCTATTCCTCAGGAAATTATCAAAGGGGAACAAGGCAATATCATCTGGAACCCGCAGCAGTATTCGTTTATTAAAGAAGGCGATAAAGCACCGGACTCCGTTAATCCAAGCTTATGGCGTCAATCTCAGCTGATTAATATTAGCGGCCTGTTTGAAGTGACCGACGGCGTATATCAGATCCGAAATCTTGACCTGTCAAATATGACCATCATTGAAGGGAAAGACGGTATTACCGTGGTTGACCCGCTGGTGTCGGCAGAAACGGCGAAGGTCGGGATGGATCTCTATTTTAAACATCGCGGCAAGAAACCGGTCGTCGCCATCATTTATACCCACAGCCACGTTGACCACTATGGCGGCGTGCGCGGCGTGGTGGATGAAGCGGACGTGAAGTCCGGTAAAGTGAAGGTCTACGCGCCTGCCGGGTTTATGGAAGCAGCCGTTGCCGAGAACATTATGGCGGGCAACGTGATGAGCCGCCGCGCCAGCTATATGTATGGCAACCTGCTGAAGCCAGATGCCAAAGGTCAGGTGGGTGCCGGTCTTGGGACAACAACCTCCGCCGGGACGGTCACGCTGATTGCCCCGACCAATATTATCGAGAAAGATGGGCAGAAAGAGGTTATCGACGGCCTGACCTACGACTTTATGCTTGCGCCTGGTTCCGAAGCGCCATCGGAAATGCTCTGGTATATCGAAGAGAAAAAAGTCATTGAATCCGCTGAGGACGTGACCCACACCCTGCACAACACCTACTCGCTGCGCGGAGCGAAAATCCGCGAGCCGCTGCCGTGGTCGAAATACATTAACCAGGCGATTGTGCGCTGGGGTGATAAGGCCGAAATCATCATGGCACAACACCACTGGCCGACCTGGGGCAACGAAAACGTGGTCAAACTGCTGAAAAGCCAGCGTGACCTCTATCGTTACATTAACGACCAGACGTTGCGTATGGCGAACGAAGGGCTGACGCGAGACGAAATTGCCGCGAACTTTACGCTCCCGGATTCACTGGCGCATACCTGGGCGAACCGCGGCTATTACGGTTCGGTGAGCCATGACGTCAAAGCCACCTACGTGCTGTATCTGGGCTGGTTTGACGGCAACCCGGCGACGCTGGATGAGCTGCCGCCGGAAGAAGGCGCGAAGAAATTCGTTGAGTATATGGGCGGCGCGGATGCCATCCTGAACAAGGCGAAAACCGACTTCGACCAGGGGAACTACCGCTGGGTGGCGCAGGTGGTGAGTAAAGTGGTCTTTGCCGATCCAAACAATCAGGCGGCACGTAACCTGGAAGCGGATGCGCTGGAACAGCTTGGCTATCAGGCTGAATCCGGCCCGTGGCGTAACTTCTACCTGACCGGTGCGCAGGAGTTGCGTAACGGCGTGGTGAAAGGTCCAACGCCGAATACCGCCAGCCCGGATACGGTACGCGCGATGACGCCAGAGATGTTCTTTGACTACCTGGCAGTCCATATCAATGGCCAGAAAGCCGGTGAGGCTAAATCGGTGTTTAACATTGATTTGGGCAGCGATGGCGGGAAGTACAAACTCGAGCTGGAAAATGGCGTGCTGAACCACACGGCGAACGCAGAAGCAAAAGATGCGGATGCGACGCTGACGCTCAACCGTGACACCCTGAATAAAATCATTCTCAAGGAAGTGACGCTGAAACAGGCTCAGGACAGCGGAAATGTCAAAATAAGTGGCGACAGCGCGAAACTTGATGCCATGCTTAGTTACATGGATAAGTTTGATTTCTGGTTTAACATTGTGACACCGTAACGGTGCATGCAAAAGGGCGGTTCGTCCGCCCTTTCCTGCTTCACGTGTTCGCCAGACAGGGTAAAAAGCGTCAATGGAAAAAAGAAAAAAACCGACACTTGAACGGGCAACATGGCCGACGCGCCATGCCATGGTCATGCACGGGCTGGCGATGAACCTGCCGTGGCTGGCCTTCGTCAATATCAGCTTCGCGGTGATGATTCTGCTGCGACACGTTCTGCTTAACGCCAGCGATCCCCTTTATCCCCACTCGCCGCAGCTGACGAGAATGGTCGATGCCTCCATGCTTGGCATTATCATCCTCTCCGCTGCTCTGATCCTGATGGCCTGGCGGCGCATCGCCGGTATCAGCGTGGTCTTGTTTATCTGTAGCGCCATCTGGTCGGTATCCTGCTTCTGGTTTATCACCCAGCTGCTGCTGCCTCACGTCTGGCCGCTGTGCGTCATTTTATTACTCGCCGGCTTAACGGCGCTCTATTTTTATCCTGAAGGGCTGCTCGCCTTTGTGCTCCCGCTCTGGATCACCCTGCCGATAGCAAGCTGGATACGGAACGATGGCCTCAACCTTCACTTCGTCGTCATCTGGAGCGTCTTTACGCTGATCCTGATCTGCGGGCGTTTCATTCTGTTGAGCTGGTTTGACGAGGCCTGGCGGCGTAATCAGCAAAATCAGCTGCTGATCTCCAGACTGGATGCGCTGGCGCATCAGGATCCGTTAACCAAAACCGCCAATCGCCGGAAAATGGAGGTGGTGCTGGAAAACGCGGTTGAGCAGAAGAAAACCTTCTCGGTGATTATGCTGGATATCGACTATTTCAAGCTCTACAACGACACGTACGGGCACCAGGCAGGCGACGACTGTCTGACCCGCGTGGCGCGGGTGCTGAAGCAGTCGGTGCGCACACCTGACGATGTGGTGTCGCGTTACGGCGGCGAGGAGTTCGTGGTCATCCTCTTCAATTGCCCGGAAAACATCGCCGAAAAGGTGGCCTTACGCATTCAGGACGGCCTGCGCGCGGAAGCCATACCACACAGCGCGTCAACCGTTAGCGACCATGTCACCGTGAGCATGGGGATTGCGAGCATGGCGGAAGGGTTAGCGGGCACCGAGATCATCGCCCGCGCCGATGCGGCGCTGTATCGGGCGAAGGAGGCCGGGCGGGATCGAGTATGCCGGTGAGAACGGCGGCTATTCCGCATGACGCTCGGCGATCCATTTGCGGTATTGACCGGGCGACATGCCCGTCACCCCCGTAAAAGCGCGCCTGAATGCCGTGTCGTCAGCGTAACCGCAAGCGCCGGCAATCTGCGCTATTACGTACCCCGGTTGCTCCAGGAGACGCATTGCCTTTTCAATGCGCATGCGCGTCAAAAAGTTTTTAGGGCTTTCATTCATCTCCTCCGCCATTTTTCGGTGAAGGGTACGAGTGGTCATATTCAGCGCCCGGGCAAGCTGTTCTACGGTAATCGCCGGATTTTCATACCGGACGATATGTTCCGCTTTCATTATCATCGGATGGACTGAATTTAAAAAACCTGCTGGCGCGTAAACCTGCTGAGACAACGGCTGGCTGTCAGCCACGGCCATATCGGCCGTCAGACGCGCCAGCTTCTGCCCGGCGTGCAGACGGATGATATGCAGCGCCAGGTCAACCCACGAGAGCGGACCACCGGATGTGATAACCCGTGCGTCCTGCACCAGCGCTTTACCCCAGACAGGTTTGCTCAGCGGATAACGCTGGCGGAAAGTATGGTAAAGCCACCAGGTCGTCGTGCATGCCCGACCATTGAGGATCCCCGCCTCGGCGAGAACCAACCCACCGGCACAGGCTCCTGCAAGCATCGCGCCTTTATCATACTGGCCGCGCAGCCATGCGCCAGCCTCGAGGACGGCTGCTGGCGAGACCGGGCGTTTCTGCTCGTCAAGCTTCATCCCGCAGGCAATCACGAGATCGAAGGTTCCTCCGTTAACAAAGCTCGCTTCGGCCTCGATCGGCCGCCCCTGCGCGTCCGGGACCGGTTTTCCTTCCGCCGTGATGATGACCGCCTCAAAAGGCGAAATGCCCTCGCCGTCCGGCTGCTGGGCAATCACCTCATCAGCCAGCCAGAACATATCGCAGAGCCCAGCCACGGCGGATTTCATGCTTCCGGGTAACGCTAAAATGGCAATTCTCATGATTCAGGCCTGAGTAAAATGTCTGATTTCGTATGTTAACAGTCATTTGAGACACTACAAGCCTCTTTGTCCCTCTCGTTACACTGTGCTTCAACGTCTCTCAGGAAATTACGTCACGCTTATGAAACCGACACGCTTGCCCGTTCTTCTTTCTTTGCTTTGCATGGCTGCATCGCAGTCTGTGCAGGCGCGGATTAATAACATCATCCTCGTGCATGGTGCCTTTACCGATGGTTCCGTCTGGCAGGAAGTGATAGGCCGTATGCAGACCCGGGGCTACCACGTCACGGCAGTACAAAACCCTCTGACTTCGCTTGAAGAGGACGTCGCCGCCACAGAGCGTGTCATCGACCGTCAGCAAGGGGACGTAGTGCTTGTTGGCCACTCCTGGGCCGGCGCGGTCATCGCTCAGGCAGGCAATAATCCGAAGGTGAAAAAACTGGTTTTTCTCTCCGCCCTTGCCCCCGACAGCGGTGAATCGGTTACCTCTCTTCTTACCCGCCTCAACGCCCCTATGGCCGACATGCGCCCGGATAAAAAAGGGTTAATCTGGCTGGACGATCCCGATGCCTATCAGCGCACGATGGCCAACGATCTGCCCCTCAAACGCGTAAAACTGCTGACGGCAACGCAGCAGCCTATCGCGGCAAGCGCCTTCAGCGAGAAGGTAGAACATGCAGCATGGCGTGAAAAACCCTCATGGTATCTGATAACCGAAGAGGATCGCGCCCTCTCTCCCGGTATCCAGCAGCAGCTCGCCGGCACCATGAACGCCACCGTCCTGCGTATTAAGAGCAGCCATATGTCGATGATTTCCCACCCGGACGCCGTAAGTCAGTTTATCGAACAAGCAACCCAAACCGACGCAAAGGAAACAGAGAAATGAATATCCTGCATATAGATTCAAGTATTAACGGCGAGTTCTCACTTTCACGTCAGCTGACGGCAGAGGTGGTTCGCCAGATCGCGTCAGAGAAGGTGGTCTATCGCGACGTCGTTAAAACACCCATCGCCCATCTCACCGGCACCGTTGCCGCTGGGTTCCGGCCGCTGCGGATAGCCACCGATGCGACGGCTGAAGATGTCCGCGAACACGCGCTGTCCGGGGAACTTGTGAACGAATTTCTCAATAGCGACCTCATCGTGATAGGTGCGCCTATGTATAACTTCTCCGTCTCAACTCAGCTTAAAGCCTGGTTAGATCGACTCGCCCAGCCGGGAAAAACCTTTAGCTATACCCCGACGGGCCCGGTGGGGCATGCGACCGGCAAGAGGATTATTGTCGTTTCAACCCGCGGCGGGATATATCACGGTACGCCAATCGAAGACATGGATTTTCAGGAGAGGTACCTGCAGCGATTCTTTGGTTTTCTGGGTATCGACAGAGTGGAATTTGTCCGTGCTGAAGGGGCTACGCGCAGTGAAGAAGTCAGGGCTAAAGGCGTTGCGCAGGCGTTTGACGCTATTCCATCGGTCATTGCCGCAGCATTGAAATAGCCGCCGGGTTAAAGCCTGCCGGGTAACCGCAGCGTTACCCGGCAATGTTTTTAATACCGCACGCACACCGACTTAGTTTCACACCAGCCGTCCAGCCAGTCCGGACCAAAGTCACGCCCGGTACCGGACTGTTTCATGCCGCCGAACGGCAGGTTGGCGTCGATCAGCGTATGGCTGTTTACCCAGACGGTGCCCGCCTGCAGCCGGTCGGTATACTCCAGCGCCTTGCTGATATTTTGCGTCCAGACGCTGGCCGTCAGGCCATAGTCGCTGTCGTTTGCCAGCTGAAGCGCCTCTTCACCGTCGGCGACGCGCACCACGTTGACCACCGGGCCAAACACCTCTTCGCGGGTCAGGCGCAGCGAGGCATCCGGGTTCACCACCAGCGTAGGCGCAACGTAATAGCCTTTGCCTTCCGGCCCCCGGTTACCGACGATTAGCTCCGCGTTGCGCGACTTCGCCTCATCAAGGAAGGTCTGCACCTTGTCACAGTGGGCGCGCGACACCAGCGGGTTGATAAACGCCTCCGGCGACATGCCCGGCCCGACGCTCAGGGATTTCACCGCCTGCTCAAACCCGCTGACCAGCGTGTCAAACAGCGGCGCTTCAATATAGATGCGCGAGCTCGCCGCGCACACCTGCCCCTGGTTCAGGAAGCTGCCGGTCATCAGGCCTTCGATCACCCACGCCGGGTCGGCGTCTTTCAGTACAATAGCCGGGTTTTTCCCGCCCAGCTCCAGGGTCACGCCGGTTAACGTGTCCGCCGCCGCACGGGCAATTTGCTTACCCGTCGCCGTTGAGCCGGTGAAGCTCACCTTTGCAATATGCGGATGCGAGGTCAGCGCTGCGCCGCACACCGCGCCGCTCCCGGTCACCACGTTGAACACCCCGTCCGGGATGCCCGCTTCGCTGGCCAGTTCCGCCACGCGCAGCATGGTCAGCGGCGTGGTTTCTGACGGCTTGATGACGATAGAGCAGCCCGCGGCCAGCGCAGGCATCACTTTCCACATCCCGATCATCAGCGGGAAGTTCCAGGGCACAATCCCGGCCACCACGCCAACCGGCTCTTTACGCGTCCACGCCTGATAGCGGGCGCCCTGCGGCAGCGGGATGGAAAGGTCGAGGGTCTTACCCGTAATTTTGGTGGTCAGCCCGGCGGTATAGCGCATCCAGTTCAGGGTGCAGCTGACTTCAAACATGCGGGAAATGTTAATGGATTTCCCCTGCTCCAGCGTTTCAAGCTGGGCCAGCTCTTCGCTGTGCTGTTCCACCAGATCGGCGAAATGGAGCAGGATCCGCTCGCGCTCCGCCGGGAGTTTTCCGGCCCAGCTGCGGGCGACAAACGCGCGCCAGCCGGACATGACGGCACGGTCAACGTCGTCGACGCTGGCATCGGCAGTCGAGGCAATGACTTCGCCCGTGGCCGGGTTGTAGACGTTCAGCCGCTTTTCACTGTCCGATGCGGCCTGACGCCCTTCAATCCACAGGCCATGCTGTCGGTCTAAAAATTGTTGTACGGCAGGCTGAATGGCCACCTGTGATTCAGACATAGGATACTCCTTCGTTATTCTTCGCAGGGTGTCCATCCAGTCTAAGTGGGGTTTTGCATTCTCGCTTTTGTCTCTGTGACATTCGCTTTGCCACCTGTGACAGGCTCCGCAAATCACGATAATTGCCGCTTATATCGCTGTTACCGGTGAGTGTTCTTTCCTATAGTCAGCCTCATAGCTCTGACAAAATGCAACACAAATGCAACAATGCGAAAACGTTGACGGTGCAGTGAGAGAAACGATGGCGTGTGCAAGCGAGCAGGAACAATATCAGCAGTGGCTGGCGCAAATTAACCAGGTTTGCGGGCGTTTTAACGCGCAGCCCACCGAGGGGAAATTCTTCGGCGAGCTGGAGACCAGCTATGCGCGCAGCCTGAAGCTCAGCACCGTGACCGCAGGCGGCGTTAATCTGTTCCGCTCCCGTCAGGAAATTACACAGAGTAACGATGCCTGGTTCTATACCGTGTTCCAGCTAGAAGGCAGCGCGGAAATTGAACAGGATGACCGTCGCGCGCTACTCAGGACCGGTGATATCACGCTGATTGACGCGTCGCGTCCCTGCTCGATCAACTGGCGGGAAAAGTCCCGCCAGATTTCGCTGCTGGTTCCCCGTCAGATAATTGAGCAGCAGTGTCGTTTCCAGGAGATAAGCTGCGCGACCGCCCTTTCCCGAACCTTGCCCACGGTACAGCTGAGCCATCGCCTGCTGACGGAGAGCATGAGCAATGCCGAACTGAGTGACCGTGAAAGTGAAGCGGCGCTCGAGGCGATGATCTGTCTGCTTCGTCCCGCTTTCCAGCAGCGTGAAATCATTCAGCCGCGCAAGGAGCGCCAGTTCCAGCATGTGGTGGCGCTGATTGACGACCATATTCAGTCTGAATCGCTGCGCCCGGAATGGATCGCCGCCGAGAGCGGTATGTCCGTGCGCAGCCTCTACCGCATGTTTGCCGAGAAAGGGCTGGTGGTGGCGCAGTACATCAAAAACCGTCGTCTGGATCTGTGCGCGCAGGTACTGCGCGCTGCCGGTGATGATGAAAAGCTGGCGGGCATTGGCTACAGCTGGGGGTTCACCGACCATAGCCATTTTTCAACGGCGTTTAAGCAGCGTTTTGGCGTCTCGCCGGGGGAATACCGCAGGCGCTACCGCTAGCTACTTTTTGAGCCATTTTCCGTTAATGCCCTTCACATATTCGCCCGGCTGCGCGCGGGCAACCAGTTTCTGCCCTGCCATTTTGGCCACTTCATCGACCGGCAAATTATTGCTGTCAGCCAGCTTCTGGTAGTTTTCCGTGCGCGCCGCGTTGATGCGATTAACCAGCGCCAGCGTTTCCGCGTCCTGTTGAACCGGGGCAAGATAACCGCTGAGGGTTTCCCCCACGCGCCCCTGGGCCCGGGCATCGTTTAAGGTCAGCGCAGCTGCCTGCACGTTCATCCCCAGCGCCAGCAAAATCAGAGCTACTCGTTTCATGGCGTCCTCAGAACAGATCGCTGCGCGACTTCAGCAGGGTTTCAACGTCTTTATCGACCTTGATGTGGATCTCATGTTCGATTTTGACATTCATATTGATGGTAATCGGCTCCTTTGGCGCAGCGACTTCAATTCGCGGCGTACAGCCGGTCAGTAGCGCGGCAACGGCAACGGTGAGCACACCAGCCATCTTTTTCATTGTTGTTCCTCACTTTCCTTGCCAGTCGAACTGCGGGGAGCAGGTATCGCCGCATGTTGCTCAAACCAGGTTTGCAGGTTGTCCCCAAAACGCAGGCTGCGCCAGAGGGTAAAGACATTCTCGTCGTGGGTATAGTTCAGGTTGACGGAGCTGCTTTTGCCATCGACCCGGCTGGTCCCCTTGATGGTCGCCTGCATGGTTAATTCACCCAAGTTATCTAAATTGATTCTCGTCCACGAACGCGAAATTTCCATATAGCGGAGCCAGTTAATCGCGGCACCCGCAACCATATTATCTTTCACGATGGCGTCGGCCGTATCTTTGTCGATGCGCAGCGTCATAGGCCCCGGGTTGGTCAGCCAGCCATCTTTAATGATCCATTTTTCGTTGTCCAGCCAGAACGGCAGCGCCCCGCTCACCGGCCCTGACATGGCAAACTGCTTCGGATTGACGGCGCTAATCAGCTCGCTCGAAGAGATATTGTCCACCCGCAGCAGGGCCGGATCGTGCTGCGGCATCCGCAGCTGTTGCATGGTGATCTTCCCGCCGAGGGTTTCCACCTTCACGTTGGTGAGCAGCAGCGGATTGTCTTCCGTCCAGGGATAATCACCCTGTAAATCTGCGGTAATGTTGCGCGCGGTCACCAGGTTTTCCACTTCGCCGATGCGCAACGTGACCGGACCGCGCGTGCCGAGGGACCAGGTTCCCTCGCTGAAGCGGAACGGCAGCACAAAGTCGACGCCGTTAATCTGGTTATCCGGCATCCAGGCGCTACCGGATTTCAGCACGCCGTGCCCGCCCGCTTCAAAGCCCTGATCGGCCGCCGCCGAGAAGGCGACCTGCGCATAAAGCTCCCCGTCGCGCAGCGTCATTTTCCAGTCCGGCGGGATCAAAGGCTGGAATACGGTGAGGGACTGTTTCGGCCACCAGGCCTGCCCGCGAAGGCGCACGCCATCCCAACGACCGTTCACCTGTACCGGACCGATTTTGTCCGCATGGAGGTCGCCCTTAAACTGAAAAATTGTCGGGTCGGTGCCGTCGACGCTGAAGGTCAGGACCGAGGGTGGCAACACGCTGCCGCCGGAGAAACGGGTTTGTCCTGCATTGAGCGACAGCGCGCCGCTGAAGGCCGGTTTTTCGGCATCGCGCAACCAGCGTACCGGCTGATCCAGCACCAGACGCGGCTTGCTGACCTCCATCGTGCCGTACTGGAGCTTGTCAAAACCGGTGGAGAGCGCCGTCAGCTCAATCAGGTTGTCGCGCCACTCGCCTTTCCCGGCGACATCCCAGCGGGCATGCATCGGCGTAAAACCGCCTTTACCCCAGTAGCGCCACTGCCACAGGCCGTTATCAGGTAAAAAGTCATTAGCCTGGCCGTCCAGGTGGAGTTCAAAATCACCCATCTCGTTTTCATGGGCGCGCAGAATCGCCTGTAAACGGCCGTCCACGCCCTTCTGGGTCAGCTTCACGCCCGCCAGCGGCCAGCGGATTTCATCGATATCGAGCGAATTGATGATGCGCCCGCGCGAGCGGAGCAACGCGCCCGGCTCAAAGGCCAGCTGCGGTTCATACAGGCTGCCGGTCAGCGTGGCGGGCAATTTGGCGTAAAGAATGAGATCGTTTTGCTTCGCCTCGCCGCTGAGATGCAGGGGCATTTCGCTGTTTTCCATACTGAGCCTGCCGGGCCCAATATTCAGTACCGCGTTGCCTTTCCCCGCATCGCCGTGCGTCAGCACATTCAGTCGTCCGGTCAGGGTTGTTTTCTCCAGCCCCTGCTGCCAGTTGTCTGCACGAAGGGACACCCGCCCGCTCAGCGGCATACCCGAGAGATCCCAGTTCCAGCGCCCGTCGCTGATGTTCAGCTGCTCCGCCGTGATCTGCCACGGCAGGTCGAGCAGCGGATCGGGGTTGTCCCGCGCCATCACCACCAGCTGTCCCTGATTCTCTTCCCAGTCCAGATCGGCGTCGACCAGGGACGTTAACTGTGGCACGTTAAAGGTCGCCACCGCGTGGCCTTTCACCGGCACGCCGTCCGGAACCAGCGGCAAAGTAAACTCGCCCACCAGCTTAATCGGCTGCGGCTGGTCCGGGAGCTGTACATCAAACTGGCTGACCGAGAGCGTTTGGCCGCGAAGCGTGCCTTTAATGCTGACCTGCTCGCCTTTATAGGCGATCTCCTGGCTGGACGGGGTCAGCGACGCATTAAGCTCACCCTGCCACTGCTGCCAGGGCGACAGCGTCAGGCGGTGAACCGTAAGCCAGGTATTGGGCAATACCGCCTGCCACTGGGCCAGCGTTTTGGGAGCAACCGTTGACGGCGCGGACTGGGGAATTTTGCTGAGGCAGACGGAGTTTAAATCGAGCGTGCCGATATCCAGCTTCCAGCGGCTGGGATGTGACAGCGTCACGTTATCGATGCGGGCAATTTCGCAGTCTTCAACCAGATAGCGAAGATCGGGGATCACCAGCGCGTGGCGAGTCAGTTTCGGACTCTCTTCGAAAGCGATGCGCGTCCCGACGGGCAGCCAGATCCCGGCGAGCGTCGGTACCCACTGGGCGAGCGTCATCAGCAGCGTCAGCGGCAACAATATGAACAGCAGTAAAAGCGCAAGAGCGGCTTTGTATTTACCCTTCATGGGCAGTTAATATCCTGATTTAGCGAAAGAATTAAGCCGGCAGTGCCGATCATTGTCGCATGTTTAGCTGGTCAGTTGAAGTCAAAGCCAGGTTTAAGAATAGATGCTGTAACGTTAAGTTGCGAAACTAGGGCCTGTTCCGAGGCAACGCCAGAAGGTAAAGCATGGCGAATATCAACGACCCCCAATACACCGAGTTGTACCGCCAGGGATCAAAATCAATAAGTAAAAATGCGCTAACAAACTCATAGCCGTTGGCAAAAACGTTAATTTGAATGGCAGCAATGGCTATCACAAACAGCGTATAAGCAATGAACAGTGGATATTTCCGGAGCCGGTTAACTTTCAATTTCCCGAAGTACAATAAGAAGAAAATCACAATAGAAACAATAAAGTAGCACAAAGCAGGCAGCATCGGCGGAGATAAGGACAACTCCAATTGTTGAGACATGCATCATTCTCCCTCTTTATCAGAAACTCACCCAGTTTCTGGTATCGTCCCATCACATCAGGAAGGATTGCAGTTTTCGCACCCTCTTGCCATTCTTTAACGTAATTCAGACAGGCGTTTCTCGCATCCTCTACCCACTTCATTTTCCGCTACATGTCCCGATCAGATCCGCGCCGAAGATTTCTCGTAGTAAGAATATCATGGAGTTAGGGTGCACATATGCTCTAGAATAATTGATAGAACTTATTGAATTCAATAATATTTTATAAATTGTAAGATAATTTTAATCATGCTAACGTGAATGCAAAATCACTGGAGAAAGTCTTATGAAACTCGCGGTATACAGCACAAAGCAGTACGACAAAAAGTATCTGCAACATGTTAACGAGGCTTACGGGTTTGAGCTTGAATTTTTCGACTTTCTGCTGTCCGAAAAAACCGCCAAAACGGCGCACGGCTGTGAAGGCGTCTGCATTTTCGTAAACGATGACGGCAGTCGTCCGGTGCTGGAAGAGTTGAAAAAACAGGGGGTGAAGTACATCGCCCTGCGCTGTGCGGGCTTTAACAACGTGGATCTCGATGCGGCAAAAGAGCTGGGTCTGAAGGTGGTTCGCGTTCCGGCGTACTCCCCGGAAGCGGTCGCGGAACATGCGATTGGCATGATGATGTCCCTCAACCGTCGTATTCACCGCGCTTATCAGCGCACCCGTGACGCCAACTTCTCGCTGGAAGGGCTGACCGGCTTTACCATGTACGGCAAAACCGCTGGCGTGATCGGCACCGGTAAAATTGGCGTGGCTACCCTGCGCATTCTGAAAGGCTTTGGCATGCGTCTGCTGGCATTCGATCCGTACCCAAGCGCTGCAGCGCTGGATCTGGGCGTGGAGTACGTTGACCTGCCGACGCTGTTCTCGCAGTCCGACGTGATCTCCCTGCACTGTCCGCTGACGCCGGAAAACTACCACCTGCTCAATCAGGCGGCGTTTGACCAGATGAAAGATGGCGTGATGATCATCAACACCAGCCGCGGCGGACTGGTTGACTCTCAGGCCGCAATCGAAGCGCTGAAAACCCAGAAAATTGGCGCGCTGGGGATGGACGTGTATGAGAACGAACGCGATCTGTTCTTTGAAGACAAGTCTAATGATGTCATCCAGGACGACGTGTTCCGTCGCCTCTCTGCCTGCCATAACGTCCTGTTTACCGGACACCAGGCGTTTCTGACTGCCGAAGCCCTGATCAGCATTTCGGAAACCACGCTGGGCAATCTTCAGCAGTTAGAACAGGGTGAGCCGTGCCCTAACGAGCTGGCTTAAGTGATACGCCGGGTGGTGGCTAAGCCTCACCCGGCGCGTTTGTTTCCCAGCTGCGGTGCGCAACGCGCCACCAGATCAGAACGGCGGCCAGCGCAATCGCGCTCAGGACACTGAATGCCGTCGCAAACGAGTAATGACCGGCGATCGTCCCGGTTAACGCCGGGCTCATGGATGCCCCTACTCCCTGCATCAGCATCACCACACTCTGCCCGGCATTGACGTGCCCGCTTCCGCGCAGCAGCACCACAACAAACGACGGTACGACGACACCGAGGATCCCGGCAGCCAGGCCGTCGAGAATTTGTACCGGGATCATCATGAACGGCGCGTCCGTGGATGCCGCCAGCGCCGCGCGTACCGGCATGACCAGCAGCGCCAACATAATTAAGCGCCAGTAGCCATAATGTTCGATCCGGAGCGAAGCCCAGATGGCGACGGGGATCATCACGGCCTGCGAGATGATGACGGTACCCGCCGCGTACAAACCGGGGTTGATTGTGGCGGGCGCAGCAGCCACCCTCATGCTCAGCATCGGTAATAGCGCGGCGTTCGCCAGGTGGAACAGCAGCAGCGTCAGTCCGGTCACAAACAGCGCCCGGTTTTTCATCAGCATCGCAAAACCGGGGACCGGCAGGCTCGCTGAAGAGGACAGCCCGCGCGCCGCGTCGTTATCGATATCGCTGTTGCGAATGGCAAGCAGCGCATACAGCGTTAGCAGCGTGGTACAGGTCATCAGCAGGAAAATCCCGCCCACGCCCCAGTACCAGGCAATGCCGCCTGCAATCAGAGCGGTCATGAAATTGCCGCCGTGATTGAACGCCTCGTTTCTGCCCATCTGCGCGCTGAACCCACTCTGCCCGGTCAGCCCCAGCGTAATCCCGGCGATCAACGGCCCGACAAATGCCGCACAGATACCGGTGACGATTTGCGACACGGCGACCACGGCGCTCTGCTGGCTAAACCAGAGCAGAAGCGTGCTTAACGTGATCAGAATGCACAGCAGCGCGAGCACAGCGCGTTTGTTGCGGGAGGTGTCGGTGATGAATCCCGCCGGCAGCGTGGCCAGTAATCCCGCCAGCCCGCCGGCCGTCATCAGGATGCCGATATCATCAGGGGTCCAGTGGCGTTCGGTCAGAAAAATACCGAGAAAAGGCCCCAGGCCATCGCGAACATCCGCAATGAAAAAACTTGTCAGGCATAACGCCCGCAGCGAACGAAGAGACATACATCCTGCCTTTGTCTGTTATCGCCTGTAAAAAAGGAAATGTAGTATAGCGGGTATTTTTGAAAATCAGATGACGTCTTAAAAAATATGCCTTCCGAACTTAAACAATTCATAACGGACGTTGTTTTTTCACTTTACTCATTATCGACCCTGACTATACTGGCAATAAATTTTCACAGGAGTCCTTCGTTGGAAAGTTATTTTATCGTCGATACGAAGGTAAGCTGACGCGATTTTCTCGCTGCTTACCTTTACGGTGGGCAGCAATCCTCTTTACGTGATTGCATCCCAATACATTATGAACGACCAAATTTGTGGGGCATCACGATGTTCATGTTTAACCATTCACTCTTTCCGCCACCCTCGCGCTGACATGCTTTGCGTTTTAACGGCGTCATACTGTGCTATGTGAAGCACTGACGCTTATCGTTTAATCATGTTAACAGGCGACAGGCTGATGTTCCCTTATATCTCTCATCTGCTCGCAGCGATGCTGCTGGGCGCAATTATCGGCGCGGAAAGACAGTGGCGCCAGCGTATGGCCGGGCTTCGTACCAATGCACTGGTTGCGACGGGCGCTGCCGTGTTTATTTTAAGTTCCATCTCGACGTCACCCGATAGCCCGGGACGCATTGCAGCGCAGATCGTCTCCGGAATAGGTTTCCTTGGCGCTGGCGTCATTATGCGTGAAGGAATGAATATTCGTGGTCTAAATACCGCCGCAACGCTATGGTGTTCGGCCGGAATTGGTGTGCTGTGCGGCTTAGGTCAATTCTGGAATGCCGGTATGGCCAGCGTGATTATCCTTTGTGCCAACATATTGCTTCGCGAAGCTGCGCAACGGATTAATCAACTGCCCGCGCTCCATGAAGGCGAAAAATGCTATGTCCTGAAAATCACCTGCAATGATGAGCATGAAGATGCGGTCCGACAGAGCGTGGTAAACATGGCGAAAGAGTTGACGTTAAGCCTGAAATCCATTTATTGCGCAACGGCGCAAGCAGAAGGTAAAACTGAAATACGGGCGGAAGTGATGACCCGGGAGGAATACCGGAAATTACTCGATCTGATTATGGGTAATATTGGCGGGAATAAAATTATCGCGTCCGTCAGCTGTCACGCAATTTAAGTCTATTACCGGGCATTACGCCCGGTACAACCTTTCCGTTTTGCATAGTCTCTGACAATAACGCGGAGAGCTTCATAAGGCAGCACTGATTTTAGCCAGACGTTTCATCATCTCCGTCGTCAGGCTAAGCTGCTCGCTGCCCATTAGCTGGGACAACTCCTGCTTAGCGGATTGCCATACCGGCATGACCTCTTCAAGCAGACGCCAGCCTTCAGCTGTCAGCGTGAGTCGTTTTCCGGCACGTCCACGGCCTCCAGCCGAGTCAATAATGCCCCGGGATTCCAGACTACGGATATTACGACTCAGTGTTGTCGCATCCACCCCTGCTCTGGCGGCGAGTTCCGCAACGGTTTCATTAGGAGACCCCCCGATGCCAACCATCAGACTGAACTGCTCAGCGGTCAGATCAAACGGTCTGAAGCAGGCGTTGTAATAGCGCGTAATAGCCCGAGCGGTAGCGCGCGCCTGAAACGCCGGACAGACCTCCGGAATGGTCTCCAACAGCGCCACATCAATGTTGTTCATCATTTCATCTCGACAAGCAATGCTAAAGTTAATACTGTATATACACTATTTATATTGCTTGAGGAACCGTTATGCCTGCCTTTGTTCATATCAACTTACGGGTCATTGACCCTGCCAGACAGGCCAGCCTGGCCCCTCGCTTCACGTCGGCATTAGAGGAAGCAGGCGGAAAAATTGTCCATTTTGGAGCTGTCGCACAGGTACTGGAAGGGGAAGTAGCGCCGTTACCCTATGCAGGCATTTTTGAATTCCCGACGTTAGATCAGGCCATTGCCTTCTATCATTCGGAAAAATATGCGCCGATTAAGGCTGAACGCCAGCTCGCCCAGGAAGCAAGAATGTTCATTGTCACGACGGAATGACAGGCAGGTTCAACTGTACCTAAATCACAGAACCGAAATTTGTCCCCGTTATGAAAGCCTGCTCTCTGTTTTGCTGGAAATAACGGTTTACCCTGAGCTGTGCAAAAAACACTCAGGAGGGACACATGTACAATTCAATTTTGGTTCCCATTGATATCTCCGAGGATAGCCTGACGCACATGGTTATCCCCTTCGTTCAGGCACATACAGCACTTAACACAGCTAAAGTTCACTTTCTTACTGTTATTCCATCTCTTCCTTATTACTCATCATTAGGTTTGGCCTACTCCGTAGAAATGCCGAAGATGAAAGAGTTCCAGCACGCTGCTTTAGCTAAACTGGATGAAATTGTTAAGCAATTCAAAATCCCTGCAGATAAGATTCAGACTCACGCCGTGACGGGATCCCCTAAGGATCAAATCCTTAAGCTCGCTGACACGATCGGCGCCGACCTGATTATCATCGCCTCCCATAAGCCTGACATATCGACCTATCTGTTGGGTTCAAACGCTGCGGCAGTGGTGCGGCATGCGAAATGCCCTGTGCTGGTTGTAAGATAAAAAAACCGGGCGACATGCCCGGTTTTTCATTTACGTTTCCCTGAGTGAAAGCACGCTTTAGAGATTGACTCTGTTTGCGTTTAAATTTAAGTCCGTAATAGCGGCCGGTTTTCCAAGCAAGTAGCCCTGAACTTCATCACATTTATTTTTTTTAAGAAAAGAGAGTTGTTCGGCAGTCTCCACCCCTTCTGCGGTTACCGCCATCGAATATGCTTTCCCCAGATCGATAATTTTCTCTACGACTGATTGGTTCTGCGGTGAATCGCCCAGGGTAAAAATAAAACTCTTGTCGAGCTTGAGCCCGTCAAACTGAAACTTCCGGAGATAGCTCAGGGATGCATAGCCGGTACCGAAGTCGTCGATCAGAATGCGGACACCCATCTTTTTGAGAGACTTCATGGTCTGCAAGGTTTTTTCTGGATCGGAAAGCGTGACATTTTCAGTCACTTCTATTTCCAGACGGTTAGGCTCAAGCCCTGTTTCGTGAAGTATCTCTTTTATCCTTTCGGCAAGATCGCTTGCCTGAAATTCGATAGCAGAAATATTTACGGATACCGATAACCCCGGCAATTTATCTTTTGTTTCCGCACACGCTGTGCGTATGACCCAGTTGCTGAGGTTAATAATCAGGCCTGTTTCTTCCGCCAGGGTGATGAACTGATCGGGCATCATAGTCCCTCTCTGCGGGTGCTTCCAACGTACCAGCGCTTCGACGGCGTCTATTTTCGAGTATCGGAGGTTATAACGAGGCTGGTAAACCAGATAGAGTTGCTCTTCGCGAATCGCTGTCTTCAGTTCTAATTCCAGTTTTCTCCGTTCGGTCAATTTTTCCGACATATCCGGGCGATAATAGACCCATCTGTTTCTGCCGGATTGTTTCGCCTGGTAAAGCGCAATATCCGCATAGCGTAAAAGATCGTTTGCGCTGCTGCTATCCTGGGGAGCCAGCGCAATACCCATGCTTACGCCTATCGCCACATCATTGCCCTCAATGGAGAAAGGACGGTTAAGTTCTTGCACGATGCGGTGACACACCTCCTCAATGTGCTCTTTTTGGCTGCTGTTGCCGAGGAGCAGCATAAATTCATCCCCTCCCTGCCTTGCGACAAAATCACCTCGACGAACGCAGTTTTTAAGCCGTAAAGCGACCTCGCCAAGCAGAGCATCGCCCGCGGAATGCCCAAAAATATCATTGACGGGTTTAAACTTGTCTAAATCGAGGCAAATCATGGCAAAGGGATAATGATTGACGCCTTCTTTAGCGAACTGTCCTGCAAGAAACTCCTTAATATGATACCGGTTCGGCAGACCGGTTAATTCATCATGGCGTGACAGGAACTCCACTCGTTTTGTTGCTTCAACTTCCTGAGAGACGTCGGTTGCTGCACCCCGCAACACCACCGTTCCGTCAGGCTGTGCAGAAAACTTTGCCAGAAGCGTGCAATAGGACGTGGATTGTTGCGCGTGAGTATAAGGGCAGTTCTTAAATTCAAAGCGTTCAGTTAACTCGCGGCGGCTGACACAGCCATGTAATAATCCAGCTGTCGAGGGAAAGAGTTCATCCAACCTGCGGCCTATCCATTCGCTATTTTCATATCCCGTCACTGTAGAAAAACGACCTGAAAGCCACGTTATCTTTAACGATAAATCTGTTTCCCAGAACCAGTCGCTGGTTGTTTCACTGACGTCCCGGAATCGTTTTTCACTCGTGATGAGATTCAACCGTGCCTGCTCGAGGAGAAAGGTATTTTCGTCAAGCATTCTCGCCTTCTGCATAATATGACGCATGAGAATAACCGTCATCGATACCGTCAGAATGACTGAAAGGATGAGTAAGGGTAAAAAATAAATAATCAACGCCTGGCCTGGGTTTTCGCTGTCCCAGATAATTTGCACATCACCATTCTGAGCACTTAAGGTAAATTCAGTCTGGTTGTTTATTTGAGAAGTGACTGGATCGGGTGAAGTACGAACATTTTTGACGCCGGCATCCTGCCCAATCGTGAGGAGTTTTTTAGCCGTTAGCTTGTCTATAAACACCATTGTCGAAGCTTTCCCCGGTAAGGGCTGCACGCTCGTATCATCGCCCGTCGTTATCCATTCCGCAGAAACAATGGCCGGAACGGAATCGATAAGCGTTAGCATAGAAACCGGCAATCCATTTTTTAGGCTCACCTCACGGAGTAAACGGTCTTTGGTGGATTTATCTAACCAGCGATCCAGATCCTGAAGCTTCAGTTTCCCGTCAACCACGCTGTACCGCGTTCTCCCTTCCGGGGAGAGAACAAACACCCCTTCGTAGCCAAAGTTGTCATAGAGGGACTTGCCCAGGTTTTGCTTATCCCATGCCCAGTGAACGTCAGTGTTCAGATGAAGATATTTGTAGGCATCTCCCCACTCTGCATTGTCTTTCAAATGACTTCGCATGCTTTCCTGGCGGGTATCCAGCGCTTCCCTTAACAAAAATTCATCATGCTTGTCGCTGATTTCATTAACATTATCTTTTATTATTAGCAGAGATATTATTGCGGCGATGAAAATACTTATCAACAACGTAACAATATAGGTAAAGGTTTTATTTATCAGGCCTTTAGAAGGCTCGGTATCCGTGAAAGCCGGATTGTTCAGAGGTAGGGTCATCTTTCGCCTTCTTAACTGCTATTACGTCAATATTTATACCACCTTCATTTATCGGCAAAAAATAATATAATTTTATAGCAAAAAACCTGAAGCTAAAGAATATGTGGTTTTTACAACCCAGATCAAATTATTAATCATTAACTCTTTTACAGCCTAAATTCGGTTAATTAAATATACCGGTCAAAGTAACTTATCACCTCAGCGGTTGTATTTACACAGAATGGATATTAAGACTATTTTTTGCTGTAGCGGTCACAGGAGCGATGAAACGTATAAAAAAACCGGGCGTAAAGCCCGGTTCTTTTTTTCTGATGAGACTGACTCTATTCGCTCAGCCCGCGATTATCCAGCATCGGTTCAATCTTCGGATCGTGGCCGCGCCAGGTGCGATACAGCTCAGCTAAATCCGTGCTGTTACCACGGGACAAAATCGCCTCGCGGAATTTTTGCCCGTTTTCACGGGTCAGGCCGCCCTGTTCAACAAACCACTGATAGCCATCATCAGCGAGCATCTGCGTCCACAGGTAGGCGTAATATCCCGCCGCGTAGCCGCCGCCGAAGATATGGGCAAAATAGCTGCTGCGATAGCGCGGCGGTACGGCGGGCAGATCCAGCCCCTCTTTTTTCAGGGCTGCCGCTTCAAATGCGTCTACGCTCGAAACGGCCTCGCCGATGCCGTGCCAGTTCATGTCCAGCAGCGCGGCACTCAGCAGCTCCGTCATGTCATAACCCTTGTTGAAATGGGTCGCGTTGAGCATGCTTTCCCGCAGCGCGTCCGGCATCGGCTCACCGGTTTCGTAATGGCGCGCATAATGGGTAAACACCTGTGGATGGCTGGCCCAGTGCTCGTTGATTTGCGACGGGAACTCAACAAAATCACGCGGCGTATTGGTGCCGGAAAGCGTGGCGAACCGCTGGCTGGCAAAGAGACCGTGCAGCGTATGGCCAAACTCGTGGAACAGGGTTATCACGTCATCCCAGGAGAGAAGCGCGACACCGTCATTCGCCGGTTTTTGGTAGTTACAGACGTTGTAGATCACCGGACGGGCAGCAAACTCGAAGGATTGCTCGACGAAATTCCCCATCCATGCCCCGCCCTGCTTGGAATCACGGGCAAAGAAGTCACCGTAAAACAGCGCCATGCCCTCACCGGTGTGGTCGAAAATTTCCCATACGCGGACGTCCGGGTGATACACCGGGATATCGAAGCGCTCCACAAAGCGAATACCAAACAGCTGACTGGCTGCCCAGAATACGCCATCCTGCAGCACGATATTGAGCGCAAAGTAGGGCCTGATTTGCGACTCATCAAGGGCATATTTTGCCTGGCGCACGCGCTCCGCATAAAAGGCCCAGTCCCAGGCCTGCACGGTGAAACCGCCCTGCTCGTCGTCGATGACTTTCTGAATATCGGCCTGCTCGCGTTCCGCGCGGGCGCGGGCGGCAGGCACAATGCCGCGCATAAATTCCAGCGCGGCGGCCGGGGTTTTCGCCATCTGATCGGCGATGCTCCAGCTGGCGTAATCCTCAAAGCCCAGCAGACGGGCCTGTCGTGCACGTAGCGCCGTCAGACGCAGGATCAGTGCGCGAGTATCGTTTTCATCCCCTTTCTGGGTGCGCGTCCAGCCTGCGTTGAACAGGTTTTCGCGCGTCTGACGATTGCGCAGCGCGGAAAGCGCGGGCTGCTGGGTGGTGTTCAAAAGCGGGATCAGCCAGCGATCGTTTAGCCCTCGCTCCGCGGCAGCCTGCGCCGCGTCAGCGATCTCACCGGCGCTGAGCCCGTCAAGCTGGTGCGCGTAATCCACCACCAGCCCACCCGTTTTATCGGCAGCCAGCAGACGCTGGTTAAACTGGCTGGTCAGGGAGGCCGCCTCGGTATTCAACGCCTTTAGCTCGGCCTTTTCTGTCTCATTCAGACGCGCGCCGGCCAGAATAAACCGCTGATACGTCTCTTCGACCAGACGACGGGATTCGGCGTCCAGCGCGGCACGGTCCTGCCAGACGCTCTCCACGCGGGCGAACAGTACGTCATTCAGCCAGATATCGTTTGCCAGCGCGGCAAGCTCGGTGGAGAACTGTTCCTCGAGCTCCTGTAAATACGGATTGGTGTGCGCGGAAGTCATGGCGAAGAACACGCTGCTGACGCGCGCGAGCATAGCGCCGCTTTTCTCCAGCGCCAGCACGGTGTTAGTGAAGTCAGGCGCAGCGGCCTGAGCGACAATCGCGTCAATGTCCGCCCGCTTCTGGCGAAGGGCTTCATCGAAGGCCGGACGATAGTGGCTCTCGTTGATCTCATCAAAATGAGGGGCCTGGTAAGGCAACAGGCTGATGTGGAAAAAGGGATTCGTGGCCGTCATCTTTCGCTCCTGAGTACGGGTATCCTCCCAGAGTAGGCCAGGCCGCCATCCCCTGCAACGCTGTCATACAAATGTTGCCTTAACGCACCCTCTGCGGCCGTGCTATGTTAGTACAACACAAAAAGCGTTGAGGAACAGTGAGATGATTATTTTAGTTACCGGGGCAACGGCAGGTTTTGGTGAAAGCATCACGCGTCGCTTCGTCGCCAACGGGCACAAGGTTATCGCGACCGGCCGCCGTCAGGAGCGTTTACAGGAGCTCAAAGACGAACTAGGCGACAGCATCCTGACCGCGCAGCTGGACGTGCGTAACCGCGCGGCGATCGAAGAGATGATCGCTAATCTGCCAGCAGAATGGCGCGCCATCGACGTGCTGGTCAACAATGCCGGTCTGGCGCTGGGCATGGAGCCTGCCCACAAAGCCAGCGTGGAAGACTGGGAAAACATGATCGACACCAACAACAAAGGGCTGGTCTATATGACCCGCGCGGTGCTGCCGGGCATGGTCGAGCGCAACCGCGGTCACATTATCAATATCGGTTCCACCGCCGGGAGCTGGCCTTACGCGGGCGGCAACGTCTATGGCGCGACGAAAGCGTTTGTGCGCCAGTTCAGCCTTAACCTGCGTACCGATCTGCACGGCACCGCCATTCGCGTCACCGACATCGAGCCGGGCCTGGTGGGTGGCACCGAGTTTTCCAACGTGCGTTTCAAAGGCGATGACGCGAAAGCGGACAAAACCTATGAAAACGCGAACGCCCTGACGCCGGAAGATGTCACCGAAACGGTCTGGTGGGTGGCGACGCTGCCAAAACACGTCAACATCAATACCGTAGAAATGATGCCGGTCAGCCAGAGTTTTGCCGGACTTAGCGTCCATCGTGGCTAACGCTGCCCTTCCCGGCCTGCGGGCCGGGTCTGTTTCGGATTATAAAAGAATGGTAGTATGTTCGGGCTAATTCTCTGAGAAATGACAACTCATGGCCGCTGAATCGCAACTCAATCCCACCCAGCCCGTAAACCAGCAAATCTATCGCATTTTGCGACGTGATATTGTCCATTGCCTGATCCCACCGGGAACGCCGCTTTCTGAAAAAGAGGTCTCCGTGCGGTTTGACGTTTCCCGGCAGCCGGTGCGTGAAGCGTTTATTAAGCTTGCGGAAAACGGTCTGATTCAGATCCGCCCGCAGCGCGGCAGCTACGTGAACAAAATTTCACTCTCTCAGGTACGCAACGGCTGTTTTGTTCGCCAGGCCATTGAATGCGCGGTGGCGCGGCGTGCCGCAACGCTCATCAACGACAACCAGTGTTACCTGCTGGAGCAGAACCTGCATCAGCAGCGGATTGCGATTGACCGTAAGCAGCTGAATGACTTCTTCCAGCTTGATGATGAATTCCACCAGAAACTGGCGCAGATTGCGGATTGCCAGCTGGCCTGGGACACCATCGAAAACATCAAGGCCACCATCGACCGCGTGCGCTACATGAGCCTCGATCACGTCTCCCCGCCGGCAATGCTGCTCCGACAGCATCACGATATTTTCAGCGCGCTGGAAAAACGCGATGCGGACGCTGTGGAAAAAGCGATGACGCTGCATCTGCAGGAAATCAGCGAATCCGTGCAGCTGATTCGTCAGGAAAATAGCGAGTGGTTTAGCGAAGAGTAATATTACGCCGCCCCTTTCGGACGCGGCGATGGGTTTAGCGAACGACTAACACCGGAATTGTGGCGTAGCGCAGGATAGATTCCGCATTTGATCCCAGCAGATGGGTGGTGATGCCCGGATTTTTCGACCCAATGACAATCACGTCATATTCCCCCTCCTTGCTCAGCCTGATAATTTCATCGCGGACGTTGCCAAAGCGAACCAGGGTGTCAATTTTCTCCGGCGAGATATCGAACAGTCTTTTTAACGCGTTCATTTTCTTCCCGGATTCTTCAGTCATATATTCTTCAAACTTTTTAATATCGGCGTTAAATCCGCGCAGCAGGGACCGACTGCTGGCTGGCAGAATATTGACCAGGGTAATCGAGGCGCCCTCTGCCTTCGCAAGGTTTGCCGCGTGGCGAACCGCTTTGTCGCTCAAATCCATTTCAAACACATCAACAGGCATCAAAATCTTCTTATACATAAGCCTGACTCCTTATTCCGATGAAAGGGTTATTTCCTGTACCCAGAATGGCACCGGGAATATAAACCAACCCTCAACGCTTCCCTGTCGAAACTATCAATTAATGAAAATAACGGTCTGCTTTGTAAATTCCTGTCGTGAACCGTCAGTGCCCAACACAATAAAGAAAAAAGTGTGAGTTTGATCAAAAACAAAAACATGTGATGCAGACAGGCGTATTTATATGCTCCGTGAACGGCAACCCTGAAATAGCGCCGTAACGAACAGGTTAGAGAGGAGAAAATACCATGATGACATACGACCGTAACCGCAATGCAATTACCACCGGCAGCCGCGTCATGATTAGCGGCACGGGCAAAACTGGCGTGATTAAAGCGATCCACAGCGACGGGCTGGATGCCGCGCAGGTGCGCCGCAGCAAAACGGTTGAAGTGGAAGGATGCGAAGGTAAGTTCGAGCCGATTGAGCTGATTCGCCTGGGGATGCACTAAGCTGTGCGCAGACATGCCGCCGCGAACGGCGGCATGTGCTGAATTACCGTTGAGAGACGTACTGGGCCACGGTCGCTTTCGCGCCCTGTTGCAGCAGCGTCTGATATGCCTTCATCACCGCATCAACAAAGCCTGCTTCCCGCGGTAACTCTTTGCCGAAGATGGCCTCGATACCGAGCAGCGCCTTGACCCGGCTTTCCCCCTCCGCACTGCCCTTCACCGCCGCCTGAATAACCGCCAGCTGCGGATCGCTCACGTCAATAGCGTTACCCTGCTCGTCCACGCCGCCGACATAGCGCATCCACCCTGCCACGCCCAGCGCCAGAAGTGGGAAAGGTTTCTGATGCACCAGATGCCAGCGCACGGAGTCCAGCATACGCTGCGGGAGCTTCTGGCTGCCGTCCATCGCAATTTGCCAGGTCCGATGGCGCAGGGCCGGGTTGCTGTAGCGGGCAATCAGGAGATCGGCATAACGACCTAAATCAACGCCTTTGACCTTCAGCGTAGGCGCCTGCTCGTCAAGCATCAGCGCGTGCGCGGCGAGGCGGTAGTTCTCATCTTCCATACAGTCGTTGATATGCTGGTAACCGGCCAGATAGCCCAGATACGCCAGGAACGAGTGGCTGCCGTTGAGCATGCGTAGCTTCATCTCTTCAAACGGGATCACGTCCGACACCAGCTCGGCGCCAGCTTTTTCCCATTCCGGACGGCCCGCAACAAAGTTATCTTCGATCACCCACTGACGGAACGGTTCACAGGCTACTGCCGCCGGATCGCGAACGCCGGTCAGCCGTTCGATTTTATCCAGCGTGTCAGGGGTGACGGCGGGCACGATGCGATCCACCATGGTTGACGGGAAGGTGACGTTAGCCTCGATCCAGTCCGCCAGCTCACCGTCTACCGCCCGGGCGTACGCGCAGGTGACATTGCTCATCACATGACCGTTCTCCGGCATGTTGTCACAGGACATCACGCTAAACGCCGGCAGACCCGCCGCTTTGCGACGCGCCAGCGCTTCCACGATTACACCCGGCGCAGATTTCGGCTGGTGTGGGTTTTGCAGGTCGGCGACGATAAACGGGTGATCGAGCATCAGTTGCCCGGTCGCCGGTGAGTGGCAGTAGCCTTTCTCGGTGATGGTCAGCGAGACAATCGCCACCTGCGGTTCACACAGCGCTGCCAGCACCGTCTCCAGCCCGTCTACCTGCGCATGGAGGGCCTTTTTGACCACGCCCACCACGCGGGAGGTCCACGCATCGGCAGACATCTCCGCCACGGTATAGAGATTATCCTGCGCGTTCAGATCGGCAATCTGCTGCTCGCCGCCAATCAGGTTAACCTCACAGTAACCCCAGTCGCTGCCGTGATCAGCGGCGAGGATATCGGCATACACAGCCTGATGCGCCCGGTGAAATGCGCCAAAGCCTAAATGAACGATGCGTGCTTTAAGGCTGTCGCGATCGTACTGAGGCAGCGTCGCGTTGGCCTGTAATAAGGTATTTTCCATGATTAAGACTCGTTAATTAGAAAGCTGTGGTTCGCTGCCGCTCCTTCTGAAGCGGCAGCGCCTGCTGACTACACCAACTAGAATGGCAGTTGGGGTAAAAAAATAACTGCCATCAACCATACTGATACTGACGTTTGAGATTTTGATTTATATTAACTTTTGCTCATGTGGTGTGACATAAATATAAAGTTGTGTGATAAGTCACTCAAGATATAAACCATTAGCGCCGCGAGGAGATCGCGCCGTAACCCACACGCTCTTCTGGTGAGGACTCCGCTGCGTCTTGCGCCGCGCTCAAATCACGGTCGCGCACTTCCGGCATCAGGATCGCCGAGAGCAGCCCAATCACGGAATAGGCCACCAGCATGGCAACAATCGGCCACCAGGAGCCGGTCATATTGCAGAAGATCCCCGCCAGTACCGGACCAAAGCCCACAGCTACCAGACCGCCCGCCTCTTTCGAGATAGCCATACGGGTAAAGCGATTTCGCGAGCCAAACATCTCCGCCATGGTGATATTTTCCAGCGCGAACAGCCCCAGAACGGCGAAGTTATGGATAACGATGATAGAGAGCATGATCGTCCCCGGCGCATAGCTCTTATCGACGATGATCGACAGCATCGGGTAAGCGAGCAGAATGGCGGAGATATTGAGGATAATGTACGGCAGACGGCGCCCCACTTTATCGGAAAGCCAGCCCAGCAGCGGGATAGAGATAAACCCGAGAATGGAGCTGATCATCAGCGCATCGGTAGGGATGGCCTTATCGAACAGCAGCGTCTGGACCAGATAGCCCGCGAGGAACGTCTGTATCAGACCCGAGTTGCCCGCCTGGCCGAAACGCAGGCCGGTCGCCAGCCAGAAGGATTTACTTTTCACCATTGAACCGAGCGATGTGTCCGGCTGCACGGTTTGTGCATCGTTCACTTTCTCAAAGACCGGGCTCTCCTTGAGGTTCATACGCAACCAGATGGCAAAGATCATCACCACGACGCTGGCGAGGAACGGCACGCGCCAGCCCCAGGCGAGCAGCTCTTCACGGTCAAGGGCAAAGAACATGATGGCCCAGATCGCCGTTGCGCTCAGCGTCCCGCAATTAGTGCCCATCGCCACCAGCGAGGAGATGATGCCGCGTTTCCCTTTCGGCGCGTACTCCGCAAGCATAGTCCCGGCCCCGGAGATTTCAGCCCCGGCCCCGAGCCCCTGAATAATGCGCAGCGTCACCAGCAGAACCGGGGCAAAAATCCCGATCTGCGCATAGGTCGGCAGGACGCCAATCAGCGTGGTGCAGATCCCCATCATGGTGATGGTGATGAACAGCACCTTCTTACGGCCAATGCTGTCGCCCATTCTGCCAAAGATAAAGGCGCCGACAATGCGTGCGATATAACCTGCGCCATAGGTCCCCATCGCCAGGATCAGCGCCATCGCGGCAGACTGTTCGGGGAAGAAGATCTCATGGAAGACCAGGGCAGCCCCCAGCGAGTAAAGCTGAAAGTCCATAAACTCCAGAGCGGTGCCGAGCCAGCCGGAAACGGCGGCTTTCACCAGATCGGCAGTGGATCGTTGCGGTTGTGCTTGTGTCATGATGGCTATCTCTGAAAGGTAAGATGCGAACCACATAGAGCCTGTCTGCGCAGGCCCTTAATCGCGTAAATGATTATTGGCCGAACGTGAGTAAGACTTTGCAGCACTGCCGCTGATCTTTCTCAAACAGTTCGATGGCGTCTGTTACGTGGTGATAGTCAAAAGTATGGGTGATCAGTTTTTCCGGGTCGATCAGCCCCCTCTTCAGCCAGTCGATGACGACCGGGAATTTGTTGGCATTGAGGCGCGAGGAGAAGATCGCCAGCTCTTTGCCGGTAATGCCCTGCTGAACAATCTGGCTCGGCTCGCTGGAGAAGCCCATCAGCACGATGCGCGCCGCCGGAGAGGCCAGGGTTATCGCTTCCTGCAAAATAGATGGATGGCAGGCGGCATCAATGATTAACGTCGGTTTGATGCCTTTTTCCTCCAGCGCGTCCTGCAGCGACTGCTCGCCATTATTAAAGACCCAATCCGCGCCGCTGCGCCGGGCCATCTCAAGGCGCTCGTCTATGCGGTCTACCACGATAACCTGCTTCACCTTATAGACGCCTTTCAGCGCCTGCACGGTGACCAGCCCCATCGGGCCAGCGCCGTAAATAAGCGCGACGTCCTGTTCCATCGGTTTCGCCTGCCCCGTTACGTTGGCGGCAATGGTGAAGGGTTCAACCATGACGGCGTGTCGGTCGGGAATGTCATCCGGGATAGGCCAGGCATTTTTAGCGGGCACTGCAGCATATTCGCTGAAGCCGCCGTCGCGGTGAACCCCCAGCACCACCAGCGAGGTGCAGACGTTCGGTTTTCCGACGGAGCACGGATAGCAATGCCCGCAGCTGATCACCGGGTCAACCGAGACGCGCTGGCCCAGGCGGGCACTGTCTACGCCCTCGCCCACGGCGTCAATCACGCCAAAAAACTCGTGGCCGATCGTGCGTGGATACTTCGCAAACGGATTATGGCCGCGATAGATGTGGCTGTCCGAACCGCAGATCCCCGCCAGCGTGATTTTGACGCGGACGTCACCTGCGCCTGGCTCCGGGCGTGGCCGCTCTTCAATCATCAGTTCGTTCGGCTGTTGAATCACTACGCTTTTCATCGTTCGCTCCTCGTTTACCAGTTCCACAGCGTGCCGTCTTCAAGACGGGCCACCGGCAGATAGGCCGGATCGTAGGGGTATTTCGCCGCCAGTTTTTCATCAAACTCGATGCCCAGCCCCGGCTTGTCGCCCGGATGCATATAGCCGTTATCAAAGCGCCAGCTGTGCGGGAAGACCTCCAGCATCTGTTCGGAATAGCCCATATACTCCTGGACGCCAAAGTTTGGCACCCACAGGTCGAAATGCAGCGCGGCGGCGTGGCAAACGGGCGAGAGATCCGACGGGCCGTGCGAGCCGGTACGCACCTGATAAAGCGAGGCGAAGTCGGCGATGCGACGCATCCCGGTAATGCCGCCCGCGTGGGTAATGGTGGTGCGAATATAGTCGATAAGCTGCTCTTCGATGAGCTGCTTGCAGTCCCAGATGCTGTTAAACACTTCCCCCACCGCAATGGGCGTAACGGTATGCTGGCGGATCAGGCGGAAGCAGGCCTGGTTTTCCGCAGGTGTTGGGTCTTCCATCCAGAACATGCGGAATGCTTCGATGCTCTTGCCGAAGCGCGCCGCTTCGATTGGCGTCAGGCGGTGGTGCATGTCGTGCAGGAGATGTTCATTAAAGCCGAATTTACTGCGCACCGCGTCGAACAGCTTCGGCGTGAAATCGAGGTATTTTTCGGTGGACCACAGCTGCTCTTCCGGCCAGTCACCTTTGGTCGCAGGCTCGTAGGCCAGCCCCTTCCCTTTGGCCATGCCGTAGGTGGTTTTCATGCCCGGCACGCCGCACTGCACGCGGATCGCCTTAAAGCCCATTTCTTTATGACGAGCGTAGTCTTCCAGCACGTCGTCAATGGTGTGCCCGGTGGTGTGGCAGTAAACCATCACCCCTTCCCGGGAGGCGCCGCCCAGCAGCTGGTAGAGCGGCATGTTGGCCGCCTTGGCTTTGATGTCCCACAGCGCCATGTCCACAGCGGAGATGGCCGACATGGTGACCGGTCCGCGACGCCAGTAGGCGCCCTTATAGAAAAACTGCCAGATGTCTTCGATGCGGTGCGCATCGCGGCCAATCAGCTGGGGGCAAAGATGATCCTTCAGGTACGAGGCAACGGAGAGCTCGCGCCCGTTCAGCGTAGCGTCACCGAGGCCGACAATCCCTTCATCGGTGGTGATTTTAAGGGTGACAAAGTTCCGCCCCGGGCAGGTAACAAACACGTCAGCCGCGACAATCTTCATAATTCCTTTCCTTACATCGTTCGTTGTGATGCTGGAAATTTACCCATCAGCCCTACTACCATACAAGTATAATGATCATAAAATCAGCTAACGATCACAAAACCCGGGGGGTCACGCGCGCCCCCATCCCGCCACAATAATCAGCATACCGCACAGGGCAATCAGCGCCCCGGCCCAGTCGTATGCGCTGAGCTTGACGCCGTCCACCACGCGTAACCACAGCAGCGCAGTACACACATAAACACCACCGTAAGCGGCGTAGACGCGCCCACTGGCCGCCGGATGCAGCGTTAATAGCCAGACAAACAGGGCCAGCGCGACGCTTGCCGGGATGAGCAACAATACGGTTCCTCCCTTCTTCAGCCAGAGCCAGGGCAGGAAGCAACCGATGATTTCGCATAGCGCGGTGGCAAAAAAAAGCAGCGTCGTTTTAAGCATATTTCACGTCAGGTGAGGATCTATTTAACCATCATACCTGATGATGCCCTTTACTTTTCCATACTTGCTCCGCGGGTATGCCGTCATTTCGCTTTAGTGTAGAATCTGTACGGGGTAACTTGATTATCTGCACCCATTTAAAAGGAAACGCTATGACCACATTAAGCAAACGCCTTTGTCTGACAGCCCTGCTGGCGCTGTCATCGTTCGCCTTTGCCGCCTCTGCGACAGCGGAAACCAGCAAGCTCGTTATTGAGTCTGGTGACAGCGCGCAAAGCCGCCAGAACGCCGCCATGGACAAAGAACAATGGAATGACACCCGTAACCTTCGTCAGAAGGTCAACAAACGTGCTGAAAAAGAGTGGGACAAAGAAGATGTCGCTTTTGACGCGCGCGATAAGTGTCAGCAAAGTGCAAACGTCAATGCCTACTGGGAGCCTAACACTCTGCGCTGCCTGGATCGCCGCACTGGCCGCACGGTAGCCCCGTAATGTCTGGATCCTGCGACGTTAAACTCCGTCCGCTGGAGCGTGAAGACCTTCGTTTCGTCCACCAGCTCGATAATAATGCCAGCGTGATGCGCTACTGGTTCGAAGAGCCTTACGAGGCGTTTGTCGAGCTATCCGATCTCTACGATAAGCACATTCACGATCAGAGTGAACGTCGGTTTGTGGTGGAGTGTGAAGGCGAAAAAGCCGGTCTTGTTGAGCTGGTTGAAATCAACCACGTTCACCGTCGGGCGGAGTTCCAGATCATCATCTCCCCTGAGCATCAGGGAAAAGGCCTTGCCTCACGGGCAGCGAAGCTGGCAATGGATTACGGATTCAACGTTCTGAATCTCTACAAGCTTTACCTGATTGTGGACAAAGAGAACGAGAAAGCGATCCATATCTACCGCAAGCTGGGCTTTATGGTGGAAGGCGAGCTGATTCACGAGTTCTTTATCAACGGTGAATACCGCAATACCATTCGCATGTGCATCTTCCAGCATCAGCATCTGGCCGGGCACAAACCGTCAGGCGCCAGCCTGCTGAAACCAACCGCGCAGTAACCTGCGCGGCTTTATTCTCAGTAATAATCAATCGTGTTCTTGATGGTGTACTTGCGCTCAACGGCGGGTTTGACGCTGTCGTCGGTGATCGTCAGATCGCAGCTCACCGGGTTATTGTGGCGGTCGTAATCGCAGCTCTGCTTGACGTTACCCAGCGGCTTGTCATTCAACATGCTCACCGCCGAGTAATCCATTCTTTTGCGAACATCTTTAGACGGCGTCGACTGGACGGACAGGTGCTGATCGCCGGAGACGGTGGTTTTGCCCAGCGGATAGCCATCCGCATCGTAGCGATACTTCACCTCCATCTCTTTGCCGTGCGCCGCCACCACAAAACCGTTGTCGTCGGTATCCCACGTCACCCCGGCTGACGGCAGTTCGGCCAGTTGGCATTTCCCCTGGAGCTTCACTTTTCGCTGCTGGGTTTCTGCGTCAAGATAGTAATTGGCATCCAGCACCAGCGCCACGCCGGTGTTGGCCTCCAGGTCGTGCAGCTCCAGCGTATCGAAACACCCTTCTGTCGAGACGGTGCCGGTGACCCGTTTGGACACTTCGCCCTTCTCGTTGAACAGCGTCTGAGTAAAGTCTTTGACCGGGCCGCGCAGCGGATCAAAATCAAATTCGTTCGAAAAACTCGCCATCTCGGGCGTAAACGACAGCGGCGCGGAGCTGTTGTCGCACCCCACCAGTGTTGCTGCCAGTAGCGTTATCGCTGCGTATTTCTTCACATTTATTACCGTACAGGGAGATTATTCCCAATCATATTAGCAAATACAGTTGTTTACACGAAGCCTGCTAAAATTAATCTCTACACAGAGAAAAGGAGCTACAGATGAAACGGTTACCCTGGATTACCGCCCTGCTGTTAATGAGTGCCTCAACGGCCGCGCTGGCGGCACCGGATTCCTGCGAGCGCGTGAAAAGCGACATTCAGCAGAAAATTATCAATAACGGCGTGCCTGAATCAGGCTTTACGCTGAGCATTGTGCCTAACGACCAGGCCGATCAGGCGGGCACGCAGGTGGTGGGCCACTGCGCGAACGACACCTTTAAAATTTTGTACACCCGCACAGGCAGTGGTGCGGCAGCTGAACCTCAGTAATTGACCCTCAATCCCCTTTGATTTGATAAGGATTAATATTTAGTCCCCCCAAATCAGTAACACTCACCCCATCATTAGCCCGGATATCATTTCGGGAAAAATAATACGCAATTATAATGATGGGGTGAGCCATGTCCGATATTGAACATCACGGCGGAATTAGCCGTCGAACTCTCGTGAAATCTACGGCGATAGGTTCTCTGGCGCTTGCCGCTGGCGGGATCTCGCTTCCGTTTGGTTTAAAAAGCGCCGCCGCGGCGGTGAAGAACGCCGGCCAGCCGCCTGAAGATACCGTGGTGTGGGGCGCCTGCTCGGTCAACTGCGGCAGCCGCTGTGCGCTGCGTCTGCACGTGCGTGACAATGAAGTGTACTGGGTCGAAACGGACAACACCGGCGAGGATATTTACGGTAACCATCAGGTGCGAGCCTGCCTGCGCGGACGTTCAATTCGCCGTCGTATCAATCACCCTGACCGTCTGAACTACCCGATGAAGCGCGTGGGCAAACGCGGTGAAGGCAAGTTCGAGCGCATAACATGGGATGAGGCACTGAACGCCATTACCGCCAGCCTGAAAGACGTGGTGGCCAAATACGGTAACGAAGCGGTGTATATTAATTATTCCTCCGGCATTGTCGGCGGCAATATCACCCGCTCCTCCCCTTACGCTTCGCTGGTGGCGCGCCTGATGAACTGCTACGGCGGTTTTCTGAGCCACTACGGCACCTACAGCACGGCGCAAATCGCCTGCGCGATGCCCTATACCTACGGCAGCAACGATGGCAACAGCACGTCCGACATCGAAAACACCAAACTGGTGGTCATGTTCGGCAATAACCCGGCGGAAACGCGCATGAGCGGCAGCGGGATTACGTACTATCTGGAACAGGCTCGCGAGCGGTCCAACGCCCGCATGATCGTCATCGACCCGCGCTACACCGATACCGCCGCCGGACGCGAGGATGAATGGATCCCGATCCGTCCGGGTACCGATGCCGCGCTGGTGGCGGGTATTGCCTGGGTGTTAATCGACGAAAACCTGGTCGACCAGCCGTTTCTGGATAAATACTGCGTTGGCTATGACGAAAAAACGCTGCCGGAGGGCGCGCCCGCTAACGGTCACTACAAAGCGTATATTCTCGGCCAGGGTGATGACCACACGGCGAAAACGCCAGAGTGGGCCTCACGCATCACCGGCATTCCGGCGGATCGCATCGTTAAGCTTGCCCGCGAAATCGGCTCCGCGAAGCCGGCCTACATCTGTCAGGGCTGGGGACCACAGCGCCAGGCAAACGGCGAGCTGACGTCCCGCGCCATCGCCATGCTGCCTATTCTGACTGGGAACGTGGGAATTAACGGCGGTAACAGCGGCGCACGTGAGTCAACCTACACCATCACCATTGAACGTATGCCGCTGCCGGACAACCCGGTCAAAACGCAAATCTCCTGCTTCAGTTGGACGGACGCCATCGCCCGCGGGCCGGAGATGACCGCCCTGCGCGACGGCGTGCGCGGGAAAGATAAGCTGGACGTGCCGATTAAGTTCATCTGGAACTACGCGGGCAACACCATCATCAACCAGCACTCCGATATCAATAAAACCCACGAAATCCTGCAGGATGAAAGCAAGTGCGAGATGATCGTGGTCATCGATAACTTCATGACTTCGTCAGCGAAGTACGCCGATATCGTGCTGCCGGACCTGATGACCGTCGAGCAGGAAGACATCATTCCGAACGATTATGCTGGCAATATGGGCTATCTGATTTTCCTCCAGCCCGTGACCGCGCCGAAGTTTGAACGCAAGCCGATCTACTGGATCATGAGCGAAGTGGCGAAACGCCTCGGACCGGATATCCATCAGAAATTTACCGAAGGACGCACGCAGGAACAGTGGCTGCAGTACCTGTATGCCAAAATGCTCGAAAAAGACCCTCAACTGCCGTCCTATGACGAGCTGAAAAAAATGGGCATTTATAAGCGCAAAGATCCGAACGGACACTTCGTGGCCTATAAAAAATTCCGCGAGAACCCGGAAGCCAATCCGCTGAAAACACCATCGGGCAAGATTGAAATATACTCCAGTAAGCTGGCGGAGATTGCGGCCACCTGGGAGCTGGAAAAAGATGAAACCATCAGCCCGCTGCCCGTCTACGCATCAACCTTCGACGGCTGGGACGCGCCCGAGCGTGCGCAGTTTCCGCTGCAGCTGTTTGGCTTCCACTTTAAGGCCCGTACCCACTCGAGCTACGGTAACGTCGACGTGCTGAAAGCGGCCTGCCGTCAGGAGGTCTGGCTTAATCCCGTCGATGCCGAAAAGCGCGGCATCAAGAACGGCGATACGGTGCGCGTCTTTAATCGTCGCGGCGAGGTGAGAATTGAAGCAAAAGTGACGCCGCGCATCATGCCCGGCGTGAGCGCCATGGGCCAGGGCGCCTGGCACGACGCCAATATGAGTGGCGATCGTATCGACTACGGCTCATGCATCAACACCCTGACCACGCACCGCCCTTCACCACTGGCGAAAGGCAACCCGCAGCACACCAATCTGGTACAGATCGAGAAGGTGTAGCGGGTGAATGGCTTGACCGTAGTTTATTCTATGGTTTGTATGATCGTTTAACACCGTCGCGCGGACACCCTCCGCGCGAACAAGGAAGATGTAATGAAAGACGTCTCACATCGTGAATCGTTCGCGTTCAGCGCCCGGGTGTTGGGTGCGCTGTTTTATTTCGCACCAGACAGCGAGCAGGCCGCGCCGCTGGTGCAGGCCCTCACTGCGGGCGAATGGGTTCAGGACTGGCCCCTGCCGCCGGAAACGCTGCGACCCGTAGCCGACACCTTTGCCGCGTCTGCCGACGAACCGCTGACGGACGCCTGGCAACGACTGTTTATTGGCCCTTACGCCCTGCCCGCTCCACCGTGGGGCTCCGTCTGGCTGGACCGCGAATCCTTGCTGTTTGGCGACTCGACCCTCGCGCTGCGCCAGTGGATGCGGGAGAACAATATCGCATTTGAAATGCAGCAGAATGAACCGGAAGATCACTTCGGGACATTACTGCTGCTGGCGGCATGGCTGGCCGAGAACGGCCGCGAGGCGGAGTGCGCTCAGCTTCTGGCGTGGCACCTGCTGCCGTGGAGCACCCGCTTCCTGACGGTGTTTGTCGAGAACGCCAACCATCCGTTTTATATCGCGCTGGGTAAGCTTGCGCAGCTGACGCTTGCGGACTGGCGATCCGGGCTGCTTATTGCGGTTGCGGAAAAGACGCTGTATCGCTAAGGGGTGTGGCTTGCTCGCGGTTTGCGGGCAAGCTACGGTCAAAAGAGGAGGCTTAAAAAATTTAACTCGAAACAGGAGGCATATTGAATTTAATAATATAAAATAGCTTTTCCTGGTAAGGTCAACACTTTCGTTTGATACATACAAAACAAAACCATGACTAAAAATTATTCCTTCGAAGATAAACGCAAGAAATTACTTGTTACAGCCGTGATATTCATCGTTTTAGGTGGATGGCTCTGGTATATGTCATGGGCATCTGGCATCTCCCATAATACTATATTAAAAAAATCCGTTCCTGAATGGATGACATATATTTCACTTGGCGTTTTGATTGGAACAATTTTTGTTATGCGCGCTTTTTATCTGCGCACTTTTAACAAAACATTAGAATATATTGCCAATGCTTTTTTTAGCGGCTTTTGCCTTGGTTTTGTATTGAGCTTAAATTGTTATGATATTTATGTCTATCTCTTTCCGGACAAAACAATTGGCTATGAATCTGAATATGAGGTTGTCTTTCCGGGGCCTTCGAGAGGTAAGTATGGCCATTGTGAAGCGGGTCTCTGGTTAAAAGATCAGAACACCAACAGATGGATACAGCTTTGTACAAACAAAGAATATCTGCACAGCCACCGTAAGCAGGGAATGACTGGGGTGTGGGTAACGGCTCGTGTGAATAATATTGGAAGTTACATTGTGAATTATGAGTTCATTTATTTGTAGGCACTACCCTATCTATTTTTGTTCCGGCGAAAATGAATGGTACTTAAGGTCCGCTCCTTGCTAATAGCCGTCAGCCTGATACTTCGCACCAGAGATTGCGCATTCACAGCGGAGAAACCGGCTATGGGAGGGTCATCTCAAAGTCGAATCAGGGTAATTTTCATTCATGCCCCCACATTTAGTGGTGGATACGTGACGGCTGTTCATCTATTCTGCTTTTTCAGCGAGCAAGCCGGAGTCATTTTTAGTGGATAATCCCATATTTCAGAAAACCATCATTATCTTTATTCTCATCCTGTGGGTAATAGACGAAGTCAGGAGAAAGAAAAAAAAGCGTTATGACTCCGCTATAGCAGAGGCTAATGCCAGAGAACGCTATGAATGGCGCTATCTCAGATGGGGTTGGCAGGCAATACGAGTGGCGGCGGCAGTGTATATCTTTGTTCAGCTGATTCAGTTTTTACTGAGATAGATGGTAGAAGAAAGTAAGACAGGCAAGGAACATCTCACTGTCCAGGTCAACAGTAGCTGAGCCTCGGTGGTAGAAATTGTGAGGGTTCCCTGCCTGCCAGTAGCATGCGTTACAAGCCTTTAACCAGTATTTGGTTATGTATCACCGACTGATTCCCCCTCACTCGCACTCTCTTTACTTTGAATGAACCGAAGTGCCAGGTAGAGGTCTGGCGCCAGAATCATGTCATCATCATTCATTGTTGGCCGACTGTCTTTAAACCAGCGTGTTAATTCCGTTTTCCTGCCCGCGAGGATTAATTTAATCTGTCGACCTTTCAGGTCACGCTTTAACTCATTAATGGTTGCCAGGACACTGATGTCTGAATAGGTGAAGCAGGCAACGGCATCAATCACCACCCATTTAGGCTGTAAAGCGGCACCATCAACCAGGTTCAATACCCGGCGTTTAAAATAAGCCACATTAAAATAGGTCAACGGTGAGTTAAATCGATACATCAGTACGCCAGGAACCATTTTAATATCGGTGGTATTCCCTAACGAGTGAATCATTCCATCTTCGTCAGTGCCCAGCAGGTGCTCAGAGGGACGAAACACCGTACGAAGGAACTGTAACAGCCCAAGCAACACCGCAAGGCCGATCCCCTGGATAACGCCGATAATTAACACACAGCCAAAGGTGAAGAAAGCCAGGCGAAATGCCTGTTTATTTCTGCGCCTCAGGTTCCATAGCCCTCGTAAATCAATCAATGACCACGATGCATACATTAGAACAATACCTAACGCAGATACCGGAATGTATTGTAATGGTTGAGTGAAAAATACCACGACGATACCGATGAGTAAGGCTGCGACCACGGAAACCAGCTGACTTTTCCCACCAACCGAATCATTAACCGCGGTCCGGGAATCGGCGCCACTGATAGCAAACCCCTGAGATAACCCAGACATAATGTTCGCAATACCCAGAGCCCGGAACTCAGCATCAGCATTAATTTCATAGCCATTTTTTGCGGCGAAACTGCGGGCGGTCAGCATCAGACTGACAAAACTCACCAGGGCCAGGTTCAGCGCCGGGATCACTAAATCACGCATCGGACCGGGCTGGAACGCCCCCCAGTGAACGACGGGTAAACCAGACTGGAAGCCATCCCCACCGATAGTGGCAATACCATACTGTTGCGCAGATGTCCCCCATACCAGTGCCGTTGTTATCACAATGGCAATTAAAGGTGCTGGCCACTGGGTGCGGTACGTTTTGATAACCATTAAAATAATTAACGTTATAAGCGATATCCCTATCGTTAATAAATGGCTGTCCGAAAGTCGGCCTGGCAAGGCCATTATTTTCTCAATAACCTGCGCTTCATCTAGCTTAATCCCAAAAACCTTGCCTAATTGACCGACAATAATCGTCACGGCTACGCCATTCAGCAAACCCGTAAGAATGGGATGAGAAAGCAGATCGGCAAGTGCGCCCAGGCGAAATTTACTGGCAAGCAGGCACCACCCGCCCATCATCAATGTCATGATGATCGTCAGTTGCCAGTGCAGTTCTGGATTACCTGCAGAGAGAGGAAACACGACGGCCGCAATCACCGCGCAGGTCGTGGCATCAGGGCCAACAATAAGCTGACGTGAAGAGCCAAACAGTGCGTAAGCTATCATCGGTAAAATGCAGGAATACAGCCCTACTATTGCCCCAACCCCCGCCAGCTCAGCATAAGCAATAGCAACGGGTAGCGCGACAGCCGCAACGGATAACCCGGCTTTAACATCATGTTTTAGCCAGCTTTTATCGTAGGCTAACAAATTTTGTAAACCTGGCATGTAGTTCAACAATAGCTTTCCGACCACGTTATTCTCCGGACATTAATATTACCCACGAGATGTTGGCACACTTTTATGTGAGGTTCTGGCTTTCAAATGCTCCGGACGGAGGCCCCGCCGCTCAGGTCCTGTAAATGCTTAACCATTTTATTATTCTGACTGGTGTTAAACATAGTTCAAAAACGAACGGTTAGTCGGAGGTGGAACCGGCAGCAAGGTCACCGACGTTGTAACCCGTTATTGGTAGTTGAAAAGAGGCCAGGAATTACGGAAGAATATTTAAACATTACTGAAGCTTAAATGGATTGCGGGGTAAGAAGTGGGAATGTCTCAAGCAGTAAAGAAAATCGCTATGGTGGCTATACTGGTGAACCTGGCCGCGGGATGCGCGCCGCTACACCCTTCCGGTTGCCATAAGACCACGGCTACGGGTAATTGCGGTTCAGGACGCTGGGACGATCGGGATGAATGGGGCGCGCAGGCGCGGGCAATCAGGGCGGCAATAAACGCCGAAATTGAAGAGCCACAAAACTGGAAAGGGAAAAAATGCAGGTTGCATATGGAATTTGCTCAGGATGGCACACCTTTAAGCATCTCAACCAGTAACGGCAATAGAGCCTATTGCGAAGCGATAAAATCAGCCGCCCATAAAGCCAAATTCCCGGCCTTCAGCAATCCAGAAGTTTATAGAGATTTTCAAAAATCCGGCTTCGACATGCGCGGCTAGCATCATGATTATGTGTTGAATGGCGCGCTTTGCTCAACTCAGCCATGCTGCTTCAGGCCATGTACTCTTTATGTCATGAGCGGATTTTTTGGTAGTTTCAGTAGGACTGTATTTCAGCATAATGCACCTGTCTGTAAGCATGGTTGTTTTTAATACAGCCACACACTATTGAATCTAGCTCCGGCAGGCGCTACCGACCCACAAAAGAAAGGATGCCCGAGATCGAGCTATGCGTACTCATCAACAGAATAAGTCCCGTAAGCTGTATCGCAGCGTCAACACCACTACACGACACCATTCTAATAATCCTGGTGCTGAGTATCGCTGGGAGCGCAATTGTAAAAAAGTCGGAAAAGAGCTACTTGCAAAGCGCGGGACAATACATGGCAGACAGAAGCGTGGCCGAGATTACACACCATTGTTTCATTTTCTGATCAAACACATTGGCAAACCATGGGATGAAATATTCAGTGAAGTATGTGGGCGTCTTGATACTACCGAGCCTGTATTCTGGTTAGTTGCACGACATGAGCATCAGCGAAGAGATTTAGTCTGCATTGGCGAAAGTAGTTTTTATCCGGGTCTGTTTGTTGATGAGAATGGAATTCTGCAACAGGTAAATCCTTCAATTACGGGAAAGGACGTGAAAGTAACTTGCCGCTGCTGCACACACACCTATATTGGTGAACCTGTCCCCTGGATAGAGTAACTGACAACATTTCCTTGGCTGACATGCGTGCCGCTGACATCAGCTATGAGAGCGATTGCATACTTCCGCTCCTCTATCCAAACTGACCTACTATTTCTGCAATGTCAGTTTTATGCCAAAAACGGAAGTTGGTATTCTTTGCAATGTTCAAAGATAATTACTGATGTGCCTGTTAAACCCGTGGCTCTTCAGATTCAGTTATCGTTTCTGAAATTAGGTTTCAAACGGTAAACGGGTCGAAGAACGACCCGTTTTTTTACTCATTCGAAAGCGGGTTCATCGTCGCAGGGGAAAAAGTCATCCGCAGGCTTTACTGTAAGATCGATCACAGACGGATCGTATTTTCTTGCTAAGAAACGTTCGCGATATAGGTGATAGGCAGCATCGCAGACGTTACTGGTGAAATAGGCGTTATAACCGCCTCCAACGCCTGCACCTGCGATAGGAATCACTTGGGCCAGTTTTGCTTTGGTGAGACGGATTCCCAGGCTACTGGCAATTTGCTTAATAATCTTTACAAATACTTGTTTTTCCAACTCTTCCCAGACTACTTTCTTGGCGACCTGCTGCGATATTTTTACTAATTGCGCCATGGCGACGTTTTTCGCCATAGCCGATGAAGCAGAAGAGAACCCCAATATGTTAAAAGCAAAAAGTCGCTCTTCCTGGCGATTGATATCGAAACCGTAGTACGTTGCATATTCTCCAATGGCTCGCAGATTCAATGTAATGAGGGTAGGTATATCGATGGCAATTCCGGCAATTCCCATCACGCCCGTGCCTGCACCTTCCGCCAATGCAATGCCTTTGTATTTGGCTGCCAGCCAACCGACGGTTTTATCGATGTCCTCAAGACGCAATGTTTCAACATCTTCGTAGTGATTGATGTGAATATGGCCGTCACTACGGAACTCTTCGAAAATCGCCTCTGGTCGCACAGACCATTGCGCGGCATCGTTACAAACTCCCACCAGACCTTGCACAGAAGATTGAATGACTTCGCCGACAACAGGCGTTGAAAGAACCAACTCTCCCGCGCTGTCTAGAGGTTTACTGATTAATTCAATTGATTTAGACAGGAAACTTCTCTGTGGATTTTTCCAGTCGTGAATTTGCTGAAGTGCATTTTTATCGTAATCGATGAGTTTCATGTTATCCCTTGCCTGCCGGTCATCAGTATTTTTATGACGTAAATTTCATACTAAAGTTATCGGCAATTAAAACGTAAATGTGAGTGCATTTGATGGTTTTTGACTATTGACCTCAAAAAGAACAGGAGGGGGCTTAGCAGTATTCTGAGTAGTGGGGTTCGTCGATGCACGAGATCGCATTTAATTGTCAAGCCTATAAAACTTCGATTTACATTTGTCCAACTTCTACTCCTCGCTCACAACAGACCGCCAGCCTAGCCATCTTGTCCGCTTTGTGCCAGGAGGGGACGTAACGAATAACTGTTTGTGTGGAGCAATGCGGAGCAGGCAAGCTGAACTTTTTATTCGGAAACAACACCTGCCATCTCATACAGAAGATTTCCAAACTCAATAGCGGAAGGAGTCTTTCCCCTCCTGCTCCAAATGAGAGTGAAGTAAGCGGTCGGCAATTCTGGTAAACCGTATTGTCTGTCAATAACGGTCATCCCCGGCTCCAGGTCACTATGTGGTATGGCCGTAATAGCAAGTCCAGCCAGAACCGCAGCACGCAATCCCTGCTGGCTTGGTGATGTAAAGGCCATACGCCACTTAACGTCGGCTCCGTCCAGGGCTTTAACTCCAATCTGTCGATGAACACAAGGTTCCGGAGCAAATGCCAGAGGTAGTGGCGTGTCACACTTATATTCAAAAGATCGCGCTGCTGCCCAGACAAACTGTGTTTTTCGTAACACCATGCCATCATCGTGCTTACCTGACAAAGACATCACCACTGCCAGGTCCAGCCCGTTAGCATCTACTTCTGACTGCAAGTTCAAGTAAGTATCCACAGTGACATCCAGTCGAACATCCGGAAAAAGATGGGCGAATCTTGACAACAGAGGCGGAAGCCGATTTCCCATGAAGTTTTCGGGCACACCAAACCGCACCACGCCGGAGACTGAGGAACGCTGAAAACGGCGGACCAAAGCATCCTGAGCACGTAAAACCTGGTCGGCGTAACGAACGAAGTCTTCTCCATCTTCTGTCAGAGTCAGACTACGTGTCGTTCGCATCAGCAAAGGCGTGCCCGCCTGCTCTTCAAGGCGACGGATTTGGTGACTGATGGCGGATTGGGTAAGGTTCAGTCGCTGAGCCGCCCTCGTGAAACTCCCAGTGTCCTTGACTGCGATAAAAGCCCGTAAAAGATTGGTGTCAAAGTCCATATCTACGATTGATGATGAAATTTAATTAATGTAACAAAATTATATCATTTCCGTCATAGCGTCAATGACGCCAAAATAAGAGCTCAAATATTAATTGCACCTCATGATAATAATGTCCGGCTTGTTTTAAAGCCGGGAATTAATGTTCAGCTATCTCAAGCTACAGGGAACCACCATGACCATCTCCCCCTCAGCCAAAAACGCATTAACTCTTGCGGCTGTCTGCCTGGCTTCGTTGATGTTCGGTCTGGAAATATCAAGCATTCCAGTGATACTACCTACACTTGAAACAGTATTGCTTAGTGATTTCAAAGAATTGCAGTGGATTATGAATGCCTATACGCTCGCCTGCACCGCTATACTGATGGCTATTGGCACTTTGGCTGACCGTTACGGGCGCAAACGCCTTTTTGTTGTCAGCCTGATGTTATTCAGCGTGACGACGTTAGTTTGCGGACTGGCAACAAATACGTCAGTTCTCATTGCCGGTCGCTTTTTGCAGGGTATGGCGGGAGGAGCCATGTTAATTTGCCAGATCGCAGTGTTGTCCAATCAGTTTACTGAAAGTGGGGCACGTGGAAAGGCTTTTGGCTCATGGGGCATTGTTTTTGGCTTGGGGCTGGGTTTTGGTCCGATTATCGGCGCCGCAATTGTCGCCATTTCAAGTTGGGAATGGGTCTTTCTCGTTCATGTTCCGATAGCTATTATCGCGTTAGCACTTGTATTTATGGGGGTTGAGGAATCTCGTGGCCCTCAGGAACGCGGTCTTGATGTCAAAGGTATCGTATTCCTGTCACTGTCCGTATTTGGACTTGTCTGGTACATCACTCAGGCACCCACATTAGGCTTCATAAGTCCTGTTGCCATTACTCTCCTCGGTGCAACGCTACTCTGTTTGGTCATCTTTATCATGGCAGAACGGAGTAATAGTGCGCCTATGTTTGACTTCTCGGTGTTTCGTATCCGTCGCTTCTCTGGGGCATTGCTCGGTTCGGTTGGTATGAACTTCAGCTTCTGGCCCTTCATGATATATATCCCACTGTATTTTCAGAATGTTTTAGGTTATGGCAATGTCGCCGCAGGACTCTCACTATTGGCCTATACATTGCCAACATTGGTATTTCCACCAGTGGGCGAAAAGTTGTCCCTACGATACCGTGCAGAGGTTGTCATTCCGGCCGGGCTATTTACTATAGGAGCAGGTTTTCTTCTGATGAAATGGGGCAGTAGCCTGGAGTCTGCAAGTTGGTTAACAATGCTGCCGGGATGTCTGCTGGCGGGTATTGGGCTGGGTATTACCAATACGCCAGTGACGAATACCACAACAGGTTCAGTGGCGAATGAGCGCGCTGGAATGGCTTCTGGCATTGACATCAGCGCACGAATGATCAGCCTTGCCATCAATATTGCACTGATGGGGTTTATTCTTGTCGAAGGGATATCCGACCACCTTCGTTCCACATTATCAGGAGCAACTGATTTCACACAATTGCGTCAGTTGGCTGAGGGTCTGTCTGCAGGAAATATTACGATGATGGAACAGATCACCCCAGTTATGAACATTTCCAGTACTACTGTCCAGGGAGCGCTATCTCAAGGTTTCGGATGGGTGATGATTTATGGTTCAGTTTCTGTATGGATATTGGCTATATGCAGTTTTCTTATTTTTAAAGAAAATGGCGTTAAGATACCTGTAAGTGGTGGTTGGAAATGAAAAATGAAATAAAGAAAACAGTAATCGAGATCATTAAAATACTATCCTCAAATGAGGAGGATTCAAGGGCAAAAACATTTGAAAAACTGGCGATCGAGCTCGATATTGATTTTGAATCATCCATTTATTCATTGAAAAAACTTTACGGCGGGATGGGATCATTTAACGATATTGTTCTTCATAAAAATGGGATGCCTCTAATTCGAGAAAATGACGCATTAGATGATTTGAGATACAAGCTCTACAAGCAACTTGACCATGCAATCGGCTTGTTAAAAGCAGGTGATTGACCATAACGTCGTTACCAGCAACGCCAGTGAGGTACTGGCGACGTTTCCGGTACGGAATACCACGCGGCTCGCCGAAACATGGCCAATCGGCGGACAACACTAAGGTCCGCTTTTCGCTCACTGCGGACCTTAAGCACAGTCAGATCGTCCGCATCGAGCCAGAGGCAGTCTGCGCCAGCCGTGTTCTGAATTGAGATTACTCGTAGGGAACGCCCTATTACACGGCTGATTTAGTCACCGCTAAACATTCTAAATTTCATCCATGGAGAAACTATTGTTCCTTTGAATACTCATCTGTCTCCGAAGAATAATGCTGGCAAACACATGCCAGCTTATTCCCATCAGGATCGCGCAGGTAGGCAACATAAAAATTGGGTCCGTACGCGGTTCGTGTACCCGGCGCGCCTTCATTCTTCCCGCCCGCAAGTAGGCCTGCCGCATGGAACCGTCTCACAAGGTCCGCGTTATCGGCACGGAATGCGAACATTGTCCCGTTTCCCGCCGTTGCAGGATGCCCGTCAAAAGGAGGGCAAATACAGAAGCTGAAACCCTCCTCCGGATTATTCACATCTCCCCATATTGCCCAACCTTCTGTCCAGGCAGGCACACGTGAATAGCCAAGCACTCTAAAAACAGCGTCATAAAACGCCACGGAGCGCTGAAGGTCATTTGTACCTATGGTGATATATGTCAGCATCTTATCACACCCTCTTTGCCGTTTATCTGAGCGGACATTATACCTGGAGGCTGCTCTGCCGATGAAATAAAACTGTACTCAATAAACTAAAGATTTATGTCTTATTTTGGAATGGATGTGGATATTATCATCCCCTCCGTGTTTGTCATTACAGCACAATGGAGCTTTAGATAAATCCGTCAACCACATGTGCAGTGCTGTAACTATCAGCAAGGATAACCGCCCCGCCATCTCAACCGGAGCGGCTTATCTACATTGTTAGTGCGCGCTCAAAACGTTAAGCCACCACGGCCAACCATCAAAAACTGTACGTCACCTTCAAACTCCCCGCAGGGGACGTTTTACGATGCACAATCGGGCTATCACCCGCATCCCCCGTCAGCTGCGTAACGCCCGCTGAGGCAAGCACGCTCCAGCGAGAGGTGAGCTTGTGGGTCCAGTCAAGGTTCATCGACCAGGCATAAATCCCGGCCCCGGCGTCATGTCGGGCAAATCCCGATGCGGCCGACTGGGCGGCGTTGACCCCGTAATACGTCTGCATATACTTGTCGGATCCCCAACTGCCGGTCAGCGCCAGCGTCACCGCATTTGTTGGTGAGGTGTAGAACGGGCTGGAAATGCCGAAATGTACCGCTTCACCGTTGTCCCTTTCAGAAACCGGTACCTCAGCCTGCAGCTGCAGATGAAGCCAGTCGGTCACCTTGTACTCCAGCCCAGGCACAACAATAGCCGAGCCTTTTATCTCGCCCATCCCCCGTAGCTCGTCGCTGCCGGAGCTGATCGAATCGCTGCTCACGTCTTTATCTTTACGACCAACTCGATAGCTCAGCGCTGCGCTGTAATCCAGGTTACCAATGTTGTTGCCGTAACCGATCCCCCGCGTGGTACCGATAAAAAAACCGTTGGCCATGGCGTAATCCACCACCTGAGCTGCGCTGACGCGAGTTTTATCTGAACCCGAGTAGCGTGGCGCGACGTCCACGCCGCCCCCCAGGGTTAAGACGTTATCCTGACTCTGTTCTGCCGCCAGCACGGGTGCGGCCAGTAACGCCAGAACGACGCCCGGCGCGATGTTTTTCAGGCTGCGGCCCGAAAGTAAATGGGGGAACGTATGACGCAGTTCGATGTTTCTCATTACAGAAGCCCTTTTGGATTCAAATGATGACGATGCATGCGGTTAACCGCCAGAACGCCCATTTTGAATACTGACCCTAAGGTTCTGATGAGCCGAAAATGAAGAAACACTGAAGCGCGAGCAGATGCTGTAACCCGGACAGATTTCCTGATACCGTTTTTTCTTAAGATGTTCTTCATTCACGGTTGATACAGTTACCAGTGTGAAAATTCTACTAATCGAAGACGACCTCGATCTCGGCAATGGCGTACGTATCGCCCTCTCAGATCAAGGATTTGACGTCATATGGGTACGCCGTAAAGAGGATGCGCTGCATCAGCTGGACGTCTGCGTGCCGGAACTTATTTTGCTCGACCTGGGACTGCCTGACGGCGATGGCATGAGCCTGATGACGCGTTTGCGTCAGCAGCTCAAGGGGATCCCGGTCATCATCCTGACGGCGCGAGGCACGTTGCAGGATCGGCTGAGCGGGCTAGATGCCGGTGCAGACGACTATCTCGTCAAACCTTTTATTCTCGCCGAGCTGCTGGCGCGAGTCAGAGCCCTGGCGCGGCGCAGCTACGGTTTCGAGAATGAGGCGATAGAAATTCGAGGCTTATCTCTTCATGTCCCGACGCGTCGCGTGACGGTAAGTGCGCGCCATATCGATCTGACGGCCAGTGAATACGCGCTACTGGAAACGCTGATGCTGCGCGCTGACCGCGTGATTACGCGACGGTTTCTGGAAGAACGGATATTCGGCAACAAAGAGAACCTCAGTAATGCGCTCGACGTGCATATGGGAAATTTACGGCGAAAAATCGGCGACGGCTATGTGCGAACGGTCCGGGGCGTCGGGTACGTTATTGATACCGTCTCAATACAAAAGGTGACCGGTTAATGCAAAACGTCTGGTATCACCTGAGGCGTCCGACGCTGGTACGGCGAATTATCATCGCCCAGATGCTGCTGCTGACCCTGCTGTGGTGTCTTTTTTTAACCTTTATTCTGTGGGAGGACCTGCGCAGCCCTCCCATCCTCACGGGCAGTAAAACGTACGACACCGTTTTTACCCTGGCCGAGCGTATGGACGGACGCCCGCAGGACCGTACCGCAGTGCTGGAAGACTTCAGCCAGGCCCTGCGTGAAGGTTACGGCGGAGGGGAAGATCCCGTGCTGTCGATTAACCTCATCGTTCGCAAAAATAATACCGTTATTTTTGCCTCAGACGGTGCGCCCGCGGGGATAACAAACACCCAGTTCGGCGAACTGGAGCACGTTCAGAGTGGAGATCGTACCTGGACCAGCCGCACCCTCAAATCCCCTCACTCCGATGTGGAGGTTACCCTTTTCACCCCAGCCAGCGGCTGGAACTTCTTTATCTATCTGAACTCACGTGGCTACTACATCCTGCCGCTGCTGGTTTGCTTCCCTTTTCTGCTGTTTCCCGCATGGCTGTCAATACGCATTGCGATGCGCCCCTGGAGTAAGGTGGTCAATGAAATTACGTTACGCACGCCTGACGATCTCTCCCCCTTAAAAGCCGTTCCCAGGCACAGGGAGCTTCGTCAGATGGTGGACGCGATCAATGACTTCCTTGCAAGAGTCCGTGAAAGCGCGGAAAGGGAACGGGTTTTCATTGCGGATGCCGCGCACGAGCTGCGTACCCCCCTCGCGGCGATGCGCATCAACGTGGAAGCGCTGCAGTCCTGGGTCATCAGCGAGAACCAGCAGGAGCTGCTTGCGGGAGTGGTTCGCAGCAACAGCCGCGCCGCGCGTCTCGTCAACCAACTGCTGCTGATGATGCACAGTGAAGCGCGTATTGATACGGCTATGGAGCCCGTGCCGCTGACAACGCTTATTCAGGAACGAATGGCCGAGCTGGAGCCGCTAGCGTCTGCGCGCGACATTGAGCTGGAATTCTTCGCCGAGGATGAAATCTGGATCTCAGGCGTCAGGGAACGTCTGGTGTCACTCATTGATAATCTTATTGAGAACGCCGTGAAGTACAGCCCCGAGGGCGGGCGGATTCAGGTCGATGTCCGTGTAGTAGATAGCTTCGCGCGGCTTCGCGTTTCAGATGCAGGCCCCGGCATTCCGGTTGAACTGCGGGAGCGCGTGTTCGACCGCTTCTTCCGCGATCCCAATCAGGTGCAAAGCGGCAGCGGGCTAGGGCTTGCCATCGTCAAAGCGGTGGCGCAGCAACACAGCAGCAGCGTAAACCTGAGCACTTCCGCTGAAGGAGGCCTCATGGTGACGGTTGACTTCCCGAACCGCACGTTTAGCTAAAGCAGAACCGGGGGTTTGATCGCAAATGCCGCAGATTGCTTCAAAATAATTACCGTATTTGTTATATTGTTGTTTATTGCTTATTCACCTCTGCGGTGCCAAAAAGAACAAGATTCACCGCAACCCAGGATACAAAAAATGTTAGATTACCGCTTCCCGACAGCTTTGCAGATGGTTCTCAGCGTAGCGATGGCGGAGCAATTGGGTGAACGTTCGACGAGTGCGATTCTGGCCTACGGTCTGGAAGCGAACCCGAGCTTCATCCGTAAATTGATGGTTCCGCTGACGCGTGACGGCATTATCGTCTCAACGCTTGGCCGTAACGGCTCAATTCACCTTGGTCGCCCGCCGGAAGAGATCTCCCTGCGCGACATCTACCTTTCGGTCATCGAAGATAAAAAGCTGTGGGCGTCGCGCCCTGACGTACCGGCCCGCTGCATTGTCAGCGCGAACGCCTGCTGGTATTTCAAATCGATTTCCGAAGAAGCTGAGCAGGCGTCGTTAGCGGTACTGGCCCGCCATACCGTGGCAAGCGCCCTGGAAGCGGTCAAAAACGCCGACAGCAGCGGATGGGATCCGCTCCCCGACCTCATTGCCCAGTATCAAAAAACGTCGTAACGCGTTATTTGTTGCGAAAAAAACCGCCTTCACTATGAAGGCGGTTTTTTATTATCTGCAATATCCCTAGGCAGGCAGAACTTCCCTTTCCTCTTTACCACGCGTCACTAACTTACGCAGCGTCACGTAAAACACCGGCGTCAGGAACAGACCAAACAGCGTCACGCCCAGCATCCCGGAGAAGACCGTGATCCCGGTGACGCCGCGCACTTCTGCACCCGCGCCGTGACCGAGGATCAGCGGAATGGTCCCGGCAATAAAGGCGATGGAGGTCATCACAATCGGGCGTAAACGCAGGCGGCACGCCTCCAGCGCGGCCTCCATGATGCCTTTGCCCTGAATTTCCAGCTCGCGGGCAAACTCCACGATAAGAATGGCGTTTTTACAGGCCAGCCCCATCAGCACCACCAGCCCTACCTGCACGAAGACGTTGTTATCGCCCCCGGTCAGCCAGACGCCAAACAGCGCGGAAAGCATCGTCATCGGCACGATGAGGATCACCGCCAGCGGCAGCGTCCAGCTTTCATACAGCGCCGCCAGGACCAGGAACGCCAGCAGCACCGCGACCGGGAAGACGATCAGCGCCGTATTCCCCTGGGTGGCCTGCTGGAAGCTCAGGTCCGTCCATTCAATGTTCATCCCGTTCGGCAGGATCTGCTTAGACATCGCGTCCAGCTGCGTCATCGCCTGCGCAGATGAAAGCACGCGCGGGTCGGCATCGCCAATCAGGTCCGCCGCCGGGTAACCGTTGTAGCGGATCACCGGATCCGGCCCGTAGGTGGTCGTGATGTTCACCATGCTGCCAATCGGCACCATTTCGCCCTGGCTGTTGCGGGTGCGCAGATTCGCAATATCTTCCACGCTGTCGCGGAACTGCCCGTCGGCCTGCGCCATCACGCGCCAGGTGCGCCCGAACTGGTTGAAGTCGTTGACGTACGACGAGCCCAGATAGGTTTGCAGCGTCCCGAAGAGATCGGTCAGCGACACGCCCTGCGCTTTCGCCTTATCGCGGTCAACCTGCACGTCCAGCTGCGGCACGTTAGCCTGGTAGGTTGAGATCGGGAAATGCATCCCCGGCGTCTGCATAATCGCACCGGACATGGTGTTCACCGCGTTTTGCAGCGCGCCATAGCCCAGACCACCGCGGTCCTGAATGTACAGGGAATAGCCCGACCCCTGACCCAGTCCTAAAATCGGCGGCGGCAGAATGGAGAAGCCAAAGCCCTGCTGGATTTGGGCGATTTTCGCGTTGATCTCCGCGTTAATTTCCGCCGCGGAATGTTTACGCTGGTCGAACGGCTTCAGGCCGAAGAACACCGTCCCGGTATTCGGCGTGTTGGTGAACTGCAGCGCATTCAGCCCCGGAAACGCGACCGCGTAGTCCACGCCTTCGGTATTCATCCCGATTTCGCTCATTTTGCGGATCACCGCGTCGGTGCGGGCCAGCGAAGAGCCTTCCGGCATTTTCACGCCGCCGATCAGGTAAAGCTTGTCCTGGGTTGGAATAAACCCGCCGGGCACCGCTTTAAACATGACGCCTGCGGCACAGAGCAGCAGCAGATACACCACAAATACCGCGCCGCGTCGTCCCAGCGTTTTGCCCACCAGCCCCTGATAGCCGTTGGAGCTGCGGAGGAAGAAGCGGTTAAACGGACGGAAAATCCAGCCGAACAGACGATCGATAAGCCGGGTCGGGAAATCTTTCGGCGCGCCGTGCGGTTTTAACAGCAGTGCCGCCAGTGCCGGAGAGAGCGTCAGCGAGTTAATCGCTGAAATCACCGTAGATATCGCGATCGTCACCGCAAACTGCTTGTAGAACTGGCCGGTAACGCCCGACAGAAACGCCATCGGCACAAACACCGCGCACAGCACCAGCGCGATAGCGATAATCGGCCCGGACACTTCGCGCATCGCCTGATGCGCCGCCGCAAGTGGCGCAAGCCCCTCTTCGATATTTCGCTCGACGTTTTCCACTACCACGATGGCGTCGTCCACCACGATACCGATGGCCAGCACCAGCCCGAACAGGCTGAGGGTATTCAGCGAGAAGCCCAGCAGGTAGAGAATGCTGAAGGTACCCACCACCGACACCGGCACCGCGATCAGGGGAATGATCGACGCGCGCCAGGTTTGCAGGAACAGAATGACCACCAGCACCACCAGCACCACCGCTTCCAGCAGCGTTTGCACCACCGCACGGATCGAATCGCGCACAAAGACCGTCGGATCGTAAGGTGCCGCCCACTTCATGTCCGCCGGGAAGCGCGTGGACAGCTCGTCCATTTTCGCGCGCACCGCGTTAGACAGATCGATGGCGTTCGCCCCCGGCGACTGGAAGATCCCAATCCCGACCGCGTCTTTATTGTTCAGTTGGGAACGCAGCGCATAGCTGCCGGAGCCCATTTCGATACGTGCCACGTCGCGCAGGCGGACGACCGTGCCGTCCTGCGTTGTTTTCAGGACAATATTGCCGAACTCTTCTTCGGTATGCAGACGTCCCTGGGCGTTAATGGAGATCAGGAAATCGCTCTCTTTCGGCAGCGGCTCGGCGCCAAGCTGTCCGGCGGAGACCTGCACGTTCTGCTCCTGCATCGCCGTGACCACGTCCGAAGCGGTCAGCCCGCGGGCCGCCACCTTGTTGGGATCCAGCCAGACGCGCATCGCGTATTCACCCGAGCCGAAAATCTGGATCTGGCCGACGCCGGGCAGACGCGCCAGTTCGTCCTTCACCTTCAGCGTGGCGTAGTTACGCATATACAGGGAGTCGTACTTACCGTTAGGCGAAAACAGATGCACCACCAGCGTCAGCGTCGGGGACTGTTTCTGGGTGGTGATGCCCAGACGCCGCACGTCTTCCGGCAGACGCGCTTCGGCCTGCGCGACGCGGTTTTGTACCTGAACCTGCGCCTGATCCGGATCGGTGCCCGGACGGAAGGTGACGGTAGTGACTAGCACGCCATCGGAACCCGCGACGGACTTCATGTACATCATGTTCTCAACGCCGTTGATCGCCTCTTCCAGCGGCGTCGCCACGGTCTCGGCAATCACTTTCGGGTTGGCGCCCGGGTACTCCGCGCGCACCTGAACGCTTGGCGGCACGACGTCAGGATATTCGCTCACCGGCAGCAGCGGGATGGCGATTAACCCTGTGATAAAAATAAGAATCGACAGCACCGCGGCAAAAATCGGCCTGTCGATGAAAAAGCGGGAAAAGTCCATGGGTGGATTCTCAGGTCAAGGGATCAGTTGAGGGCGCTGGCGGTCATGGCAACGGTTTTCGCGTTAACCGGCATACCCGGCATAAACACTTTTTGTAAACCCTCGACGATGACTTTATCGCCAGGGTTCAGCCCCTGCCGCACGATGCGTAAACCGTCTGCCAGACGTCCCGGCGTGATGTCACGACGCTGCGCTTTCCCCTCTTTATCCACGATATAGACGTATTTACGATCCTGATCGGTCAGCACCGCTTTGTCGTCGACAAGCGTGGCTTTGAACTCGGCGCTGCCCGGCAGGCGTACGCGGGCAAACAGTCCCGGCGTGAACTGACGCTGCGCGTTATCCAGCAGCGCGCGCATGCGGATGGTCCCGGTGCTCGGCGTAAGCTGGTTATCCAGGAAATCCACTTTGCCCTGGTGGGGATAGCCCTCCTCGCCCGTCAGGCCAATCTCAACCGGCAGCGCCGTATGATTGCTGGACGCGCCCTGACCGCTGCGGGCCAGATTTTGGTAGTGAAGGTAGGTCGACTCGTCCACGTCAAAGTAAACGTACACCGTCTTCTGCGATACCAGCGTGGTGAGGACGCTGGCGGTGTCGCCCGCAGTCACCAGGTTCCCGCTGGTGATCAGCGCCCGGCTGGCGCGACCATCGATAGGCGCGGTGACTTTGGTGAAGTCCAGGTTGAGCTGCGCGGCGTCCACTGCCGCCTGCGCGGCGCGAATATCGGCCTGCGCCTGAGCGGCGGCCGAACGACGCTGCTCCCACTCTTCACGGGAGACAACGTTGGTATTGACCAGCTTATCGGTACGGTTAGCCTCACTTTGCGCCAGGCTGGCCTGCGTTTTGGCTCTCGCCAGGTTCGCCTGCGCCTGTTCCAGCGCGGCGCGATAGGTTCGGTCATCAATCGTGAACAGCACCTCGCCCTTCTTCACTTCCTGGCCGTCGGTGTAATTCACTTTATCAATGTAGCCGGAAACGCGCGGACGGAGCTGAACGCTCTCCACCGCTTCAATCCGTCCGTTAAAGCTATCCCACTGGCTAATAGATTTCACCACCACGTCAGCAGCGCTGACGGCGGGCGCAGGCGGCGCGGCATTTTGCGCGACGCTGTTATCGCATCCGACGAGCAGCACGGAGAGCAACATTGCCCCCAGCGCGTTCAGATGAAAGTTACCCCAGGTTTTTTGCAGGCTCATTATTTTTATTCCAGTCATTATCGCCGCCGGGCAAGACGCAGCAGGAGGCACCGCGCCACTTCCTTTGTCCGGTGGCTGTCTCAAGGCCATTTGTGTCGTTCATCGCCACAAAACTGTAACAGTTGCGAGTACACTATCGCGGCGATTGTAGGAAGGCGCTTAACTAAGTGCAAGAATAATTGTTGCACTTTATGTGCTATTTGAGCGGATGTAAAAAGACCCGTTTCGCTCAGGGATTTAAATGCAACAATAAAACTTGCAATTACTACAAAAACGCGCCACCTTTTAATGCAACAGACAAAGATACTTTTATACAAGCAGCGTGAGGGCAACCAGATGAACACTGGCGCATTTATGCATGATTTACTCGACTGGATCGACAACAACCTGGATAGCCGTCTGGACATTGAGTCCGTCGCCAGGCGTTCCGGCTACTCAAAATGGCACCTCCAGCGCCTGTTCAAAGAGCATACGGGCTATCCCCTCGCAGGGTATATTCGCGCGCAAAAGCTGCAAAAATCGGTTGAGCGCTTAACCAGCAGCGATGAACCGATTCTGAACGTGGCGATAGCACTTGGCTTTGACTCCCAGCAGTCTTTCAACCGCAGCTTTAAGCGTCAGTATGGTCAGGCGCCTGGGGCATGGCGGCGGAGCATGGGTGGCCCGGAAGCGCAGCAGCTACGCTAGCAATGAAATTGTCACGGATGACATCCTCCCTGCTTGCGTCCCAGGCAATACCCACCTCCCAGCTGATTGACTCCCCCGTTAGCGGAATAATCGCCAGCTCCGGCGGCGCGATATGCGTCACGCTGGTGGGCAGAATGGCCACGCCGATACCCGCAACCACCATCGCGACGATAGTTTGGATATCGTCAGTCAGCTGAGTCGAAGAGATGAAAAGACCGTTGTCATGCAGGAAGCGGTCAATCTGCGCGTTTAAACCCCGCCCTCGCTCATCATACAGCCGCAACAGAGGGCGTTTCGTGAGCCACTCTGCAGCAGACATTGCTGGCGACGCGGCGGGCGCAACCAGAACCAGCCGATCGGTAAATAACGGCAGGTATTCGAGCTCCACGGGAGGAGGAACCCTGACAAAACCGACCTGTAGCTCATCATTTTGCAATCGCTCGTACTGCTGGAAGGAAGGCAGATCCGTCAATGACATCTCTACTTCCGGATAGTCTCGACGAAAATCAGCGATACAGCGTGGCGCCAGATAAAAGCTTGAGAGTCCGAACCCGACGGCGATATGCCCCTCCACGCCTTTTAATACCCGCTCAGCATGCTGCATAAATTGCCGGGTCTGCCTGACCACTTTTTCAGCCTCTGGCAGCAAACGCCTGCCGCTGGCCGTCAGTATTGCGCCGTGACGACCTCGTGAAAAAAGCGACATCTTCAACAGGGATTCAAGGAGATTAATCTGTTTGGTCAATGCCGGCTGCGAGATAAACAGCGCCCGCGCCGCATCGGCATAATTTCCTTTTTCAGCCAGCATCAAAAAGGCCTTCAGCAACCGGGTGTTCATTTTTGCATTCCAGATGGTTATCGAATTCGGAAATGATTTGATTATACAGTTATCGGCAATCGTTATGTAATTCAGTCTCGATGACAACCGGAGACACATCATGAACGAACTGACATCCTTAAAGGCGGCAACCGTACAGTTTCAGCATCAGGCCAGTAACAAAAAATACAATCTCCTGATAATGGAGAAATTTATTGAACAGGCGGCGCTTGAGCAGGTGAACATTCTCACTTTCCCTGAAATGTGCATCACCGGTTACTGGCATGTCCCTAAGCTCAGTGCAGCGGAGGTGTCTGCTCTGGCAGAGCCGGTTGCCGACAGCCCTTCCCTGACGCTAATACGCTCCCTGGCGATAAAACATCAAATGCTGATTGGCGCCGGGCTTATTGAACGCGCTGACGATGGCCGCTTCTACAATGCGTATGTTGCCTGTATGCCGGATGGCTCAATGCATACGCATCGTAAACTCCATGCATTTGAACATCCGGCCATCAGCAGCGGGGACAGTTTTACCGTCTTTGATACGCCGTGGGGCGTGAAGGTCGGTATCCTGATTTGCTGGGACAATAATCTGGTCGAAAACGTGCGCGCGACGGCGCTGCTGGGTGCCGATATTCTTCTCGCACCGCATCAAACTGGCGGTACCGATTCCCGCAGCCCTCACGGGATGAAGCCTATTCCGCTGGCGCTCTGGGAGGAGCGGGAAGCGCGCAAGGAAGAAATTACCGCGGCATTCAAAGGGCCAGGCGGTCGGGAATGGCTAATGCGCTGGCTGCCTGCCCGCGCGCATGACAACGGGTTATTTCTTCTCTTCAGCAACGGTGTCGGTGCCGATGATGACGAAGTGCGCACAGGCAATGCGATGATCCTCGACCCCTATGGCAGGATCGTGAATGAAACCTGGGCGGCTGAAGATGCGATGGTGAGCGCTGAACTCGATTTAAGCCTGCTTGCTATGAGCACCGGACGCCGCTGGATCCACGGTCGCCGCCCTGATTTATACCAGATACTGACGCAGCCGCAGGGCTATGAACGTGATGCGATCAGTGCACGCTTTTCGAATGAGCCCCCTGCCCGCTAAAAGGTGAGCAATTTTTAGCTGCAACATTAATCCGGAACTGTTATACTGTATATAATTACAGTATGAGGTGCGCATAATGGCTGTTGAAACAAAATTTGTTGTCGTTAGAAAAGGTGAAGAGAAAATGACATTTGCCAGTAAGAAAGAGGCTGACGCTCACGACAAGCTGCTCGATATGGCAGACGCGTTCACCGACTGGCTGTTGCAAAGCGGAATGCAGATGGATGAAACGCAGGCTGAAAATCTTGGCCTGTATCTCGCCGAGCAGAAAGAGACCGTGCAGCATATTCTGCGTACCAGCAAACTTCCCGATCTCACTGCTCCAGCTGTAGCGGATACAACTGACTCCGATGCGGCTGACACGAAAAAAATCAGGGCTGTGAAAGCGGCCTGATTGTCAGAAAATCATCACCGTTCTGGAAGCCGTAAGCAGATAACTGCTTACGGCTTTTCGGCTGTCTGTAGTACTCTCCTGCTGATTGATGTTAACGATACCATCGTTTCATAAGCAGGAGATGAAAGAGCTAAGGAGATGATGCACTGACATAAAAAAATAGGACGTTAATCAATCTTTCGGATAAGCTGACGTGGGTTCAGTCCTTTTAATATAATTTAGAAATATTCATTTTTGTGATTAGAAATCCATACGAGGCTTGAGTCACGATAGTCGTCGTTAGTGGATGCTATCAGCGAGCATTTATCTGCATTACCATCAGCGGTGTAAGCACAGCTTTGCTTCACCATGAAAGTGATGTCCTCTCTTTTCGACACTAATTCTGAGTCAAGGAATTGCGCACTTCCGGATGGGTAAACGATGCGTTCATCTTTTGGATCTCTGTAGTTTATTATGCGAACGGGGAATTGGCTGTTGTGATATTCATATCGCTCTACAACTTCGCCCGTATCTTTGTCCATTATTTTCTCCAGCAAGCCACGTATATTATAACTGAGTAAGTAATTACCCTTTTCATTCTCAAGCTCAGTAATTTCGCAGCGCTCATTTATTTTTCCGGTAATACGCTGGCCTTTAAGTGACGTCAGTAAGCCATCTTTATTGACCAAATGAAACTCTCGAACATTTGCCTTGTCAACCATGTTGATACTCGTAAAGCATCCGCTGCGATCATATCTAACTTCTGTCATAACCTGAAGTTTACCGGTAACATCCCGCATCCACTGGAGGCTATGTTTTACGTTCCCGGTGGTTGCATCATGATCGAATAAAAGAGCAGCATTTAAGACCGCCGGTTTGAATTGAGTAAATGCCGCGACATCAAATGATAACGTCAATAATAATAGATTTAAAAAAACACCTGCTTTCATAAGTCATCCCTTTATTAATAAATAGCATTCAACGATGATGTGAATTCGCGCTCTCATATTTTACGAATAATCGAAGCGTTTCCATGCCACACGTTAAGTGTCTGCTTTTTGTTCTACTCATTCGATACAAGGATCCCTCATTTTTTGTGTGCACTCGCTTTCCGACGGATCTCAATCATCCTGATATACATATCACGCAACTCCTTATTCTGCTTGATTACCATTTCTTTGGGCAAGGATTCTCTCTCACGATTCCATTCATCAACGACACCCTGGCACGCCAGATAAGCGTCATTAACAATATTTTCAGCTGGAATCATCGTGTTGATATAGGGAAAGGTATGTTTGTTCAGGCATACAGAGACAGGTGGGCCATAATCATGTTCTTCGGCATGTAAGGTAATAGCAATAAGGAGGATAAACAATGTTAGAAATCTCAACTTTTTTTCCCCTGATAAATACTGTTTCGTCAAATGACTATCTTCCGGGGAGTTATCGACTTTGTGCAAAAAATCTTTAGTTACCCAAGGAAGTTATTATCCTGCTGTAGGGACTGCTGACACAAAACCTGACAGATGAAGGTTTTAATGACTTGATATCAGTTTAGAAATCACCCCGTTGAGCTCACAATTCATAGCAGGCGTAACCTTAAAACTATCCGCTTCTATGCTAAACCTTCCAACCACAAAACCTGGTAGCTATACAAACACGCAAGACTGTTAAGTTAATACACTTCCCCCTCTCTGAGGAAATACGCATGACCCCGCATCCGCTACGCCAGATCATCGAATCCTGCGATCGCGCCATCACCACCAAAAACTATGACGCCCTGATGGAGTACTACGCCGAAGACGCAGCTCTGGTGGTCAAGCCAGGCATGACGGTTAAAGGCAAAGAGAACATCCGCAGCGCGTTTATTGCCATCTCTGATTATTTTCAGGATCAGCTGATCGTCGAACAAGGGGAGATGCAGGTGATCGAAGGTGGCGGTAATGCCCTCGTTATCATGGAAACCGTTCTGCGTTTTCCTGATGGTCAGGGTGGAATAACAGAAATGTCGCGCCGCGCGACCTATGTTTTTCGACAGGAAAGCGACGGTCGCTGGCTTTGTACCATCGACAACTCTTACGGTACGTCGCTGCTGGATACCGGGAACCGATCGCGTTAATCACACTTTCAAAGGGGCGCTGCCGCCCCTCCACTCCTGCGCCCTTAATGTGTAGTGATGCGCGGCTCCTTCACAAACTCAGCCAGCAGCCACACCATATCGTGCAGCAGGCCTGTCAGTTCCTTCGCTACGTGAGCGGGCAGCGTTCCCCCCATCACCGCCTGTGTCAGCGCCAGAACGTAGTCCACCTGAGTCAGGGTGTCCTGCCAGCAGTCCGGCACGCAGGAGTTGATTTTCTCACCCATGATCAACTGTTCAATCAGGTATGGAGGAAGATCGGCATCGCAGAGCTCACTCAGCTTGCGCAGGGTCTGAAGGAGACGCTCGCACAGCGCAGTGCGGCTCGCGACATCATCGATTTCGACCAGCACGCTCACCAGCGCGGCGCAGTTGTCGGCGACGACAAACAGATCGGCATCAGCCGGTAGCGGCCGGGAGATAAGTTGCAGAATGACGTTCTCGTCAGATGGAAGATAAGTCAGAGTTGGGATAGTAGCCATACAAGGCATCCTTCTATATGCAATTCATTTAACCACCCAGTGAGTTCCTACGCTCGGGGGGTAGCGCTGACAGAGGTAGGAATACCGCCCATATAGAAAACGGCCAGCCTTAGGGCTGCTCCGTCAGCGCCACCGTTATTGTAACGAGATCGGCACTGCTGAGACATACGTAATGTCACTATATGGTTGACGGGTTCCTACGCCCGATTGCGGATGTGCCGCAACGCAGGCACTTTACGACCGCGCCCAGTCGAGGAAAAGACATAACGCTGAATTTCATAAGGTTACTTTACGGTTTGCGAGGCGCCTTCCAGAAACGTTCACCGGGGTCAGACAGAGCACGCCCCACCAAATTTTGCCCCAACCTCTCTGGCACATCTGGTGTATTGTTTTTAAACAATAACATCCATTAAAGGACACCAGCGTAATGATCAGCATCCTCGGCAAAACCACCTCCATAAACGTTCGAAAAGTACTCTGGACCTGCGAAGAAGCAGGCATAGCCTATCAACAGGAAGATTACGGCAGTGGTTTTGCCTCAACGGAAACGGATGCCTTCCGCGCCCTGAACCCCAACGCCATGGTGCCGGTGCTGATTGATGGCGATTTCGTGCTGTGGGAGTCCAATTCCATCTGCCGTTATCTGGCGCGCAAGGCCGAACGTCACGATCTGCTGCCCGCAGAACCGCAGGCCTGCGCCAACGTTGAGCGCTGGATGGACTGGCAGGCCACTGAATTTAACAACGCCTGGCGCTATGTCTTCCCGGCGCTGGGGCGTAAAAACCCGGACTTTAACGACCCTGAGCGCATTGCGGCGGGAATCAAAGAGTGGAACCACTGCATCACCATTCTGGAAAACCAGTTACAGCGCACCGGGGCCTTTGCGACGGGCGAGACGTTTACCCTCGCTGACGTGGTGCTTGGGCTGTCGGTGAATCGCTGGAAAATGACGCCGTTTGATAAGCCAGACGTGCCCGCCATTGAGGCCTGGTTCGAGCGCCTTAACCAGCGTCCGGCATTTTTGCGTCACGGCAATAACGGCATGGTGTAAAACTTAATGCCTGAATGAATACCGCAACGAGGCTGTTTTTTTAATTACGAAACCCTGATTGTCGTCAGAGGGAATAATAATTAAGCCATATCCTGGACAGCCCGTTGCACCGCTTTGCTAGCCTGACTATTCAGGCAAAGCTCAACCCGGAGGTATTCTTGCTGATTAGACTCAAGAAAGAACGAACGCATAAGGAGGATCGCCGGCTTGCTCTCTGGCTGGCGACCTCGGCAGGTTTGCTGAATGCCATCGCCCTCGGGGCATTCGGTTTTTTCCCCTCACACATGACCGGCAACACCTCACAGTTATCCAGCGAAGTCTCTTCCACTGACCTGAGCGATATCATTTTCTTCGGCTCGATTATTCTCTCCTTTGTCGCAGGCGCCATTCTTGCCCGCATGATTGTAATATGGGGCATTATCCATAACGTCAGGCTGGTTTTTTGCCAGATCCTGTTCGTCGAGGGGATATTGCTGACCGGCGTTTCCTTCTACGAGATGTATTTTCATGCCCTCACCAGCAACCGCGAGATTATTCTTTTCCTGTGCGGCCTGATGGGCATTCATAATTCCACTTCTACGCAGCTTTCCGGCGGACGGGTGAGATCGACGCACATTACCGGCACGCTGACGGACGCGGGGATATCCCTGGCCTCCGTACTGGTGGCGATGATGCGCAGGGATTACTCCAAAGATACGGCGGCGCAAAAAAGTCAGCTGAAAACCCACTTAACCACCCTGTTTTCGTTTATTACGGGCGGTATCGCGGGGCTGCTGCTTTTCCGATGGATTGGCTTTAACGCCATGCTGGCGCTCGGACTGATGCTTGCCGTGATCGCTATCGTTTCAATTATCACCGTCTCGACGCGGGTTCGACGGGTTCGCGCTACCGTCTGAGTGTTGCAGCTGCCCCAGCAGGCGCTGCATGTTGTCGTCGCAGGAGATCCCATCCGGACGGTTGGTGATACTCGCGACCAGCGTCAGCAATTCTCTGCGGTTTTCCTCAAGCTGCTTCTGCATCGCTTCTATTTCGGCAATACGCGTTTTCAGGGACTGGATCAGTCCCTCATGATCCCAGTGCTGTTGCGGCTGCGGCAGGAAGCGGCGTATTTGCTCCAGTGAGAACCCGGTACGCTGCGCGTTGTCGATGATGTTCAGCAGCGCTGCCGCCTCTTGAGAATACGTTCGGTAGCCGTTCCCCTGCCTGACGGGTCTCGGTAGTAAACCTTCCGCCTCATAGAACCGAATGCGCGACGGGGAAATCCCCGTCATTTTCGACAGCTCGCCAATTCTCATTTGATCTGCTCTTACGTCTTGACCTTAAAGTTAACTTTAAGCTTAAACTTTTTATACGGTCAACCGGATCGTCATCTCATCAGGGAGCTCATATGCAAACTATTCTGGGTGCCAGCGGGCAAATCGCCCGTGAACTGACCCGCGAATTAAAACGCGCCTATACCGACGATATCAGGCTGGTCAGCCGCCATCCGCAGAAAGTCCACGCCAGCGATATCACGGCTGCGGCCAATCTTCTGGATGCTCAGCAGACGCAGGAGGCGGTTAACGGCAGCGATACGGTCTATTTTACCGCTGGTCTGCCGCCTGATTCCGCGCTGTGGGAGCGTCAGTTCCCAACCATGCTGGACAATGCCCTGGAGGCCACGCGAAAGGCTGGCGCAAGATTCGTCTATTTTGACAATACTTACATGTACCCCCAGAGCGACGTGCCACAAACTGAAGAGACGCGCTTTGCGCCCCGGGGACGGAAAGGCAACGTGCGTGCGCTGATGGCCAACCGGGTGCTTGCCGAAATGCAGCGGGGCGACATTCCCGTCCTCATCGGTCGGGCCCCGGAGTTTTACGGGCCTGAGAGAACGCAGAGCTTCACGAATACGCTCATTATCGACAGGCTGAAGCAGCACAAACGTCCGCGCGTTCCGGTACGTGACGATACGCTTCGCACCCTCATCTGGACGCCGGATGCCAGCCGCGCGCTCGCCCTGCTGGGCAATACGCCTGAGGCATACGGGCAGACGTGGCATTTGCCCTGCTGCGACGAAAGGCTGACGTATCAACAGTTTGTTACCCTCGCCTGCGATATCTTCGGCCAGAAGGCGGACTACGCCGTGCTGGGCGAGCTGGCCTTCGCCGCGACGGCACTGTTTTCGCAGGGCGCGCGCGAAATGCGGGAGCTGTTGCCCAGATACGACGTTGACAACCTGTTTGATTCGACGAAGTTTAAGCGGCATTTTCCCGACTTTCCCGTCACTTCATACCGGCACGGTCTTGAAAACATCTGGCAGGAATGGAGATCAAAAGCGCACAAAACAGCGTAAATGCACTGCCGCACCGACAAAGGTGCGGCCATTACTCGTGACAACGTCACTTTCACTTCTCGTCTTTAGGACTATTCTGCCTCTTCCTCAATCAGCCCTTACGCCATAAGGCTTAACCCGAGGTTGTCACTGTTTTCATAGGGTTACTGATTTTACCCCTTCGCTGGAACCCTTCCCAAACGCTTGCTATAGGTGAAATACCCCTGCCGAAACATGGCATAACAACAGGCAACCGGTGGTTGCTATAACGCATGCGCACAGGGAGACACACCGCAATGCACCCATTACTCAAACGTTCGCTGCTGTTTGTCGGCGCCATTATTGTGGTCCTCGCCCTCCTCGTCTGGGGTATCGGGATGGAGACGATAAAGGCGCGTCAGGTTGACCTGGTCTATCTCGGGCAACAGCACATGATTCTGGTTTTCTCATCCATGTTTTTTGCCCTGCTGGTGGGTATTCCAGCCGGTATTCTGCTGAGCCGTCCGGCCGCGCGGGGTATCGCCGAATATGTGATGCAAATCTTCAACGTCGGCAACACGCTGCCGCCGCTGGCCGTTCTGGCGCTGGCAATGGTGGTGATTGGCATTGGCGATACGCCCGCCATCATCGCCCTGTTCCTTGCCTCGCTGCTGCCGATCGTGCGTAACACCTATGCCGGGCTGTGCTCGGTCCCGCCGTCGCTGCTGGAAGCGGCAAACGGCATCGGGATGACCAAATGGCAGCGTCTGCGTCAGGTTGAGCTGCCAGCCGCCTGGCCGGTCATGCTCTCGGGGATCCGCATCGCCACCGCCATTAACGTCGGTACCGCGCCGCTGGCGTTCCTGATTGGCGCCAGCAGCTACGGCGAGCTGATTTTCCCCGGCATTTATCTGAACGATTTCCCGACCCTGATCCTCGGCGCGGCGGCCACCGCCCTGTTCGCACTGATCCTCGATACCCTGCTGGCGGCGCTGGGTCGCGTGATGAGTCCCCATCTCGCTCGATAACAATAACAAGGAGCTTTTATGAGACTGTTTTCCGGCCTGACGGCGCTGTGTGCCGCGGCGCTGTTCACCAGCCAGGCGATGGCGGCCCCGCTGATTCTGGCGACCAAGAGCTTTACCGAGCAGCACATTCTCTCGGCGATGACCGTGCAGTACCTGCAAAAGAAAGGTTTTCAGGTCCAGCCGCAAACCAACATTGCCACGGTGATCTCCCGCAACGCGATGATCAACAAGCAGATTGACATGACCTGGGAGTACACCGGCACGTCGCTGATCATCTTTAACCACATCAACAAGCGCATGTCGCCGCAGGAGTCTTACGAGACGGTAAAACGCCTGGACGCGAAGCACGGTCTGGTCTGGCTCAAGCCCGCCGATATGAACAACACCTATGCTTTCGCCATGCAGCGCAAGCGCGCCGAGGCGGAACACATCAACACCATGTCGGAGATGGTGGCGAAGATTGAGCAGATCCGTAAAACCAACCCGGACAAAAACTGGCTGCTGGGCTTGGACCTGGAGTTTGCCGGGCGCAGCGACGGCATGAAGCCGCTTCAGGCGGCCTATAAGATGGAGCTGGACCGCCCGCAGATCCGTCAGATGGACCCCGGCCTGGTCTATAACGCGGTGCGCGACGGCTTCGTTGACGCCGGGCTGATTTATACCACCGATGGTCGCGTGAAGGGCTTCGACCTCAAGGTGCTGGAAGACGATAAAGGCTTCTTCCCGAGCTATGCGGTCACCCCGGTGGTGCGTAAGGACACGCTGGAGGCCAACCCCGGCCTGGAAGAGGCGCTCAACACCCTCTCGGCCCAGCTCAACAACGACGTTATCACCGAGCTGAACAAAAAGGTGGATATCGACCATCAGTCACCGCAGCAGGTCGCCCGCGATTTCCTGCGTAGCAAACAGCTGCTGTAGGAGGCGCTATGGAGACGATTCACTACATTCTGGACAACTGGGATTACCTCTTAACCCTGACGCTGCAGCACCTGTGGCTGGTGGCGCTGGCCGTAGGCTTAGCCATCATCATCGGCGTACCGCTGGGCATTCTGATTGTCCGCCACAGGTGGCTGGCAACGCCGGTGCTGGGGATAGCCACCATCGTGCTGACCATTCCGTCTATCGCCCTGTTTGGCCTGATGATCCCGCTGTTTTCGCTGATCGGTCAGGGGATTGGTGCCCTGCCCGCGATCACGGCGGTGTTTCTCTACTCGCTGCTGCCGATTGTGCGTAACACCCATACCGCGCTCGACAGCCTGCCGCCGGGCCTGCGCGAAGCCGGACGCGGCATCGGCATGACCTTCTGGCAGCGGCTGCGCTGGGTCGAAATCCCGATGGCGCTGCCGGTGATTTTCGGCGGGATCCGCACCGCCGTGGTGATGAACATCGGCGTGATGGCGATTGCCGCGGTGATCGGCGCGGGCGGTCTGGGCCTGCTGCTGCTCAACGGCATCGGCGGAAGCGATATTCGCATGTTGATTGCGGGCGCGCTGATGATTTGTCTTTTAGCGATTGTGCTCGACTGGCTGCTGCATCGTCTGCAGGTGGTTCTGACTCCAAAGGGGATTCGATAATGATAAAACTGGAAAACCTCACCAAACAATTTTCCCAGAAGCACGGCCAGACCTTTAAGGCCGTGGACAACGTTAACCTGAACGTGCCCGAAGGGGAAATGTGCGTCCTGCTCGGCCCGTCCGGCTGCGGGAAGACCACCACCCTGAAGATGATTAACCGCCTCATTACCCCAAGCAGCGGGACGATCCTGATCAACGGTGAAGACACCAGCGGGATGGACACCGTCACCCTGCGCCGCAACATCGGCTACGTGATCCAGCAGATTGGCCTGTTCCCGAACATGACCATCGAAGAGAACATTACCGTCGTGCCGCGCATGCTGGGCTGGGATAAAGCGCGCTGTAAAACCCGCGCCGAAGAGCTGATGGATATGGTGGCGCTGGATCCGCATAAGTTCCTGAATCGCTACCCGCGCGAGATGTCCGGGGGCCAGCAGCAGCGTATCGGCGTGATCCGCGCCCTGGCGGCGGATCCTCCGGTACTGCTGATGGATGAACCTTTCGGCGCGGTGGACCCGATCAACCGCGAGGTGATCCAGAACCAGTTCCTGGAGATGCAGCGCAAGCTTAAGAAAACCGTCATGCTGGTCAGCCACGATATCGACGAAGCCCTCAAGCTCGGCGACCGTATTGCGGTGTTCCGTCAGGGGAAAATCGTGCAGTGCGCCAGCCCGGATGAACTGCTGGCGAAACCGGCGAACGAGTTTGTCGGCTCGTTTGTCGGTCAGGACCGCACGCTGAAGCGCCTGCTGCTGGTCTCGGCGGGCGACGTCACCGACCAGCAGCCGACCATTACGGTGCGGGGCTCTACGCCGCTCCCTGAAGCCTTTGCGACCATGGATGATAATGATATTCGCGCGATTACCGTGGTTGACGAACACGGCAAGCCGCTGGGCTTTGTGAAGCGTCGCGAAGCGCGTAATGCCAGCGGGACCTGCGCCGACATCCTGCATCCGTTCCGCATGACCGGCAAAGCGGAAGACAACCTGCGCGTGGTGCTGTCACGCCTGTATGAGAGCAACACCAGCTGGATGCCGATCGTGGATGAGGACGGGCGCTACAACGGCGAGATTTCTCAGGACTATATTGCCGAGTACCTGAGTTCAGGGCGTACGCGCCGGGCGCTGAATATTCATAGCGACAGTTAACCTTTCAGGCCGGGCATTGCCCGGCTTTTCCGCACGCATACCTTTTGCTAACCCCACGATTTGCCGCCACAATATTGTATCTTTCCCGTTGACTCGCGACTCATGCAACGTCTTCATACGTACCCCGACATCCGCGCGATGTTTCGCCGACTGCTGATTGCTACCGTTACCGGCGTGCTGGCCGCGCTGGCCGTGGCGGTGTTCCGCCACAGCATGTACCTGCTGGAGTGGCTGCTTCTCAGCAACGACAGCGGCAGCCTGGTGAATGCCGCCGCGTCGCTCTCCCCCTGGCGGCGCGCGCTGACGCCAGCGCTGGGTGGTCTGGCGGCCGGGCTGCTGCTCTGGGGATGGCAACGGCTGACCGCGCAACGGCCTCATGCCCCCACCGACTACATGGAAGCGCTGGAGACCGGTGACGGCCAGTTTGACTACGGCGCCAGCCTGGTTAAATCCCTCGCCTCACTGCTGGTCGTTGCCAGCGGAAGCGCCATCGGGCGTGAAGGGGCGATGATCCTGCTTGCCGCCCTCGCCGCCTCCCTTTTCGCCCGGCGCTTTACGCCCAAATCCGAGTGGAAATTATGGATAGCCTGCGGTGCCGCCGCCGGGATGGCCAGCGCCTACCATGCTCCCTTAGCCGGAAGCCTGTTCATCGCTGAGATTCTGTTTGGCACCCTGATGCTGGCCTCGCTCGGGCCCGTGGTTATCGCGGCGGTGGTGGCGCTTCTCACCACGCAGCTTCTGGCGCCGGGTACCGACACGCTCTACGCGGTCCATCTGAGCGGTATCCTCACCGCTACCGATTATGCCCTGCTGGTCGCGATGGGGCTGGTGGCGGGTGTCTGCGGGCCGCTGCTGATGTGGCTGATGGCGTTCAGCCACGGTCTTTTCTTGCGCCTCAAGCTTTCGCCACCGTGGCAATTAGCGCTGGGCGGTGCGATCGTCGGGCTGCTGTCTCTTCTGACGCCGAAGGTGTGGGGGAATGGCTACAGCGTGGTTCAGGCTTTTCTGCTCGCGCCGCCGCTGCTGTCGGTGATTGCCGGGGTGTTTATCTGCAAACTGCTGGCGGTACTGGCGAGCAGCGGATCGGGCGCGCCGGGCGGGGTGTTTACGCCCACGCTGTTTGTCGGTATGGCAACGGGGATGCTGTTCGCGCAGCTGTTCGCGCTGTGGCTACCGGGTTCTGAAACGGCGATTCTGCTGGGGCTGGCAGGAATGGCAACCCTACTTGCCGCGACCACGCATGCGCCCATTATGTCGGCGCTGATGGTCTGTGAAATGACCGGGCAGTATTTTTTACTGCCCGGCCTGCTGGTCGCCTGCGTGCTGGCGTCCGTATTCTCGCGGACGTTACGCCACGACTCTGTCTACGGTCAACACGCCACCGAGGGCAGAGAGATCGATGTACTGCGCTAGCTCGCGCTGCTCGGCGCGTGGCAGATAAGGCAGCTCGCCCACCAGCGGTCCGGGCAGTTTGGTGCTCAGCACGTCGATGATCTCCGCGTAGTGCGCCAGGCCCGGGTTGATGCGGTTTGCTACCCAGCCAACCAGCGGCAGGCCGTCATTGGCAATCGCCTGCGCCGTCAGCAGCGCGTGGTTGATGCACCCTTCCTGGATACCCACCACCATCACCACCGGAAGCTGCTCCTGTACGACCCATTCAGACAGCGGGCGCAAATCATTCATCAGGCTGCGCCAGCCGCCCGTCCCTTCAACAACCACGTGGTCAACCTTCTCACTCAGGTTCGCCAGGCCGTCGGACAACAGGGGATAATTAATCAGGCCGCTGTGCGCTACGCTGCTCTCCTCTTCGCTTAACGCAATGGGATTGACCGCGTGATAGGGCAACTCCAGTGACGAGACGCTTTGCAGCACCAGGGCGTCTTTATTGCGCAATCCCTCTGGCGTCTCTTTACTCCCTTTTGCGACCGGTTTGTACCCTGCCACGCGTTTACCGCTTGCTGCCAGCGCCTGCAGCAATGCGCGGGATACGACGGTCTTGCCGACAGAGGTATCTGTACCAGTAACAAAGAAACGCTTAAGCATGACTCACTCCACCTCTTGGGTATGCTTCGAAAATATAAACCAGGTAAATAATTCAGTGGAGGAAGTCTACGGGATGCATGCGCTACCCGGCTTGAGATAGCGCAATTTTTCTTACATCTGCGGAAAAGAGTTAACCCTGTAACAGGCGGATCAACAGCGAGCCGTTATACATGGCATCTTTGACCAGCGCCGCGCCAGCCATCGTACCCTGGTTGGAAAACTGGGTGCTTTCTACCGCAATGTTCCGGCTGTAGGCAGGAAGCGACTGCTGCTGAATACAGGCCGTAATCGCCGGGAAGAGGATCTCCGCCGCCTGACTGAGCGGTGAGCCAATGAGGATTTTTTGCGGGTTGAAGAGGTTCACCATTATCGCCAGAATGCGGCCAACGTTATTCCCCACCCCGGTAATGATGTCCTTCGCCAGCAGATCCCCCTGGCGCGCGGCGGCGCAGAGTGAATCCACCGTTAAGGGTTGTCCGTGCAGCGAGGAGCTCATGGACTGGCTGAGCCTGACCTGCGCCAGCTCCAGCACGCTTTCCACGCTGGCAATGGTCTCCAGACAGCCGTGGTTGCCGCAGTAGCAGCGCTTACCGTACGGGTCGACCTGGGTGTGGCCAATTTCCACCAGGCTGCTGCTTCCGGCGTGGAGAAGACGTCCGTCGGTAATCACGCCCGCCCCGACGTTATGGTCGATGACCACCTGAATCACATCCCGCGCGCCGCGGGACGCGCCGAACAGCGCCTCCGCCATCGTCCAGGCGCTGATGTCATGCTGAATATAGACCGGCACGCCGGTATGGTTTTTCAGCACCTCGCCCAGCGGCATCTCTTTGACATCGTCGTAAAACGGCATGCGGTGAACAATACCATTTTCGGTATCAATAATGCCCGGCATGGTGATGGCAATCGCCGTTAAGCGTTCAAGCCGCTGCTGATGGCGAATAAAGAAGCGATCGATGTGCGAGACAATCGCGTCGAGGAGCGGTTCCTCCGCGTTGAGCGGCAGTTCAAGGCGGTCTTCCACCACCAGCTTGCTGCTCAGATCGCGCAGCGCAAGGAAGATCTCGCCGCGGCTGATGCGCAGCGACAGGTAGTGCCATGCTTCCGTCTCAACCACCAGCCCGACTGCCGGACGGCCACGGCTGCCCGGCTCCTGAATTTCCGTCTCCTGAACCAGGTGCGCTTCCAGCATCTCGCGGACAATCTTGGTGATACTGGCAGGTGCCAGTTGTGCCAGGCGCGAAAGATCGATACGCGAAACCGGACCAAGCTGATCAATCAGGCGATACACCGCGCCAGCGTTGGTCTGCTTAATCTGATCGATATGCCCTGGCTGACTATCAGCAACCACCTCGTACTCCCTTATTTTCGAGCTTCGAAATAAACTGTTTGCTATGGTGAAGCACTTGCATGGCTGCCGTCAAATATTTACTTAGCCATGTGATTTACCGCACATTTTTGCCCCCTTTTCCCGGAAAATGCCGCCCGGCAGAGGCGCTTATTAACTGCTGCTTGAAGCGCTGTGCGGCATGGCTCTGCTCGCGGTGTTTTGACCAGACCAGCCACATTTCGGAAACGGCATCCTCTTCGGCAATGGTCACCCAGCGCATTTCGCGCAACTGGACCCGTTTAAAGGAGGCCGGAAGAATAGACACGCCCAGCCCGGCGGCGACCAGACCGATAATGGTCATCGCTTCCCCGACTTCCTGGGTGATGACCGGGGCCAGATCGTAGCGGCGCATCAGCCCCAGGATATCGTCATACAGACCCGTTCCAACCTGCGGGTCAAAAAAGACAAACGGCTCTTTTGCCAGCTCTGCCAGCGAAACCGCCGGACGCGACGCCAGCGGGTGATCGTGTGGGATCATTGCCATCAGCGGCTCGCGCAGGATCACCTCCCACGCCAGCGTATCCGGCAGCTGGGTGTTACGCATCAGTCCCAGATCCAGGGAACCTTCATTCAGCGGCGCAATCTGCTCGCGGGTGTTGATTTCGCGCGTCTGAATATGAACATCCGGGAAATGGCGGCGGAATGACGACAGCGTTTCCGAGACGGCGCTGATAAACGGTGCCGACGAGGTAAACCCGATCCGCAGCTCTCCGGCTTCCCCGAGATAGAGCCGTTCTGCCCGGGCGGCGGCGTCCTCGACCATGCTCAGAATTTGTCGGCTGTCGTTCAGGAACTGCTTGCCCGCCGCCGTCAGGCTCACGCTGCGGTTGGTACGGGCCAGAAGGCGCGCCCCAACCTGCTGCTCCAGGATCTGAATCTGCTGGCTTAACGGGGGCTGAGAGATATTCAGCCGTGCCGCCGCGCGGCCAAAATGCAGCTCTTCGGCGACGGCGACAAAGTAGCGGAGGTGACGCAGCTCGATATTCATATTTTTAAAGTATCATTTGAGATTATTAATATATTAGACAGAATATTTACATTTTCCTACCCTGAAGAGGTGGTCATACCCGTCACCAGAAATCACGGGGATGTTTAAGCAAGGAAACTGTGTGAGTCGTACAACTACTATTGATATCGATCCGGCCAGAGATATCAATGATTTACCTGCAGCATCGCAGCCGGTCCAGTTCATTAAACGTGGTACCCCCCCATTTATGCGCGTCACGCTGGCGCTCTTTTCTGCCGGTCTGGCCACCTTCGCCCTGCTCTATTGCGTTCAGCCGATCCTGCCCGTCCTCTCGCATGAATTTGGCGTATCGCCTGCCAGCAGCAGCGTTTCACTCTCTATTTCTACCGGCATGCTGGCGATTGGCCTGCTCTTTACCGGGCCGCTGTCCGACGCCATTGGCCGTAAACAGGTGATGGTGACCGCGCTGATGCTGGCCTCGGTCTGCACGTTACTCTCGACCATGATGACCAGCTGGCACGGTATTCTGGTGATGCGCGCGCTGATTGGGCTATCGCTCAGCGGCGTGGCGGCGGTCGGGATGACCTATCTCAGCGAGGAGATTCACCCAAGCTTTGTTGCCTTCTCTATGGGGCTTTACATCAGCGGGAACTCGATTGGCGGAATGAGCGGACGCCTGCTGAGCGGGGTCTTTACGGACTTCTTTAGCTGGCGTATTGCGCTGGCGGTCATCGGGTGTTTTGCGCTGGCATCAGCCCTGATGTTCTGGAAAATTCTGCCGGAATCGCGCCATTTCCGCCCGACCTCTTTGCGCCCAAAAACGCTGTTTATCAACTTCCGCCTGCACTGGCGTGACAAAGGGCTGCCACGCCTGTTTCTGGTCGGCTTCCTGCTGATGGGCTCTTTCGTTACGCTGTTTAACTATATTGGCTATCGCCTGATGCTCTCTCCGTGGCACCTGAGCCAGGCGGTGGTCGGCCTGCTTTCCGTGGCGTACCTGACCGGCACCTGGAGCTCGCCGAAGGCCGGGGCGATGACCGCACGCTATGGCCGCGGCCCGGTCATGCTGTTCTTCACTGCGGTGATGCTGGTCGGCCTGCTGCTGACGCTCTTCTCCTCCCTGTGGCTGATTTTTGCCGGCATGCTGCTCTTCTCCGCGGGGTTCTTCGCCGCTCACTCGGTCGCCAGCAGCTGGATTGGTCCGCGCGCGCGTCGCGCCAAAGGTCAGGCATCGTCTCTTTATCTGTTTAGCTATTACCTGGGGTCCAGCATCGCCGGGACGCTCGGCGGCGTGTTCTGGCATAACTACGGCTGGAACGGCGTGGGCGGGTTTATCGCGCTGATGCTGTGCGCGGCGCTGCTGGTGGGAGCGAGTCTTCATAAACGTCTGAGATAGTAGGGGACTGATGCCCGGTAAGACGAGCGATCCCGAAAAACGGCACCAGCGTACTGGTGCCGTTTCACGTTCAGGAATCCCAGGCCTGCTCTATCTTACCGGCTTCAAACTGCGGAGGCGGTTTTCGGAAACGGCGCGTTAGCCATGTCAGGTAAAGGATCCCCAGTGCCGCCCAGATGAGGCCAAGCGTCAGGGACGTCGCTTCGAGGTTTATCCACAGCACGCCGACCGTAACGGCACCAATGAGCGGCAGCAGGAGATAGTGGAACCGATCTTTCCACGTTTTGTTCATCCCCTTACGCCGCCAGAAATGGTTGTACACCGAGAGATTAACAAACGTAAACGCCACCAGCGCGCCGAAGTTGATCAGCGCCGTCGCGGTCACGAGATCAAAGTACAGAGCCGACAGCGCCACTATCCCAACCATAATGACGTTCAGAGCCGGCGTACGCCATTTCGGATGCACGTAGCCAAACACGCGCTCCGGAAAGACGTTGTCACGCCCCATCACATACAGTAAGCGTGAGACGCTGGCGTGCGAGGCCAGGCCTGAAGCGAGCGTATTCACAAACGTGGTACACAGAAACACCGACTGGAAGAGCTTGCCGCCAACGTATAGCGCAATTTCCGGCAGCGCGGCGTCCGGATTCTTGAAGCGCGCGATCGACGGGAAAAAGAGCTGCATGAAAAATGAGGCAACAATGAATATCAGCCCGCCATACAGTGCGGTCAGGAAAATGGCTTTGGGAATAACCCGCGCTGCGTTTGGCGTCTCTTCCGACAGCGTGGTGACCGCGTCAAAGCCGAGGAAAGAGAAGCAGACGATAGTCGCGCCGGTAATAATCGGGATCAGGTGCGCGTTCTCGCTGATAAACGGCTGGAGCGACCAGACGGTGCCGACGCCCTCCCCCTTGTGCAGGCCATGCACCACGAGAATGACAAACACCACCATGATGGCGACCTGCACCAGCACAAACAGGGTGTTAAAGTTGGCGACCAGATTCACACTCTTCAGGTTCGCCAGCGTCAGGATCGTCACAAACCCCACCACCCAGACCCACGGCGGGACTTCAGGGAACAACGCGGAAAGGTAGATCTTCGCCAGCAGCACGTTAATCATCGGCAGGAAGAGATAGTCCAGCAGCGATGACCAGCCGACCATAAAGCCTAAGTGGGGGCCGATCGATTTCTGCGTGTAGGTGTACGCAGAGCCCGCTTCCGGGAACTGCCGTACCAGTTTGCCGTAGCTGATGGCGGTAAACATGACGCCAGCCAGCGCCAAGAGATACGAGGCGGGCACGTGGCCGTTGCTGATACCGGACACAATGCCGAAGGTATCAAACACGGTCATGGGGGTGAGATAAGCCAGCCCCATCATGACCACCTGCCAGAGCTTGAGGGAACTGCGTAGCCGGGTTCTTCCGGCCATGCGCGGCGAGTCAAGAGAGGTGTTAGTCGCCATAAACCGTCCCCCCCATGCTTACCGTGGTTTGCAATCGCGCTGTCCTTAACGCAAACCTGCTTAGCAAAGGGGGAAGTTGTAAAGAACACACGCGATCGTACCAGCGCACCGTCTCTGGCTCGCACTCACAGCAGGCGCCTGACTGGCCCCCTTCGCCCTGCGGATAGTTGAACATCTGCATCATTTCCTACCTCGTCACACAGTGTCGTTAAGAAAATCCCTGTGCCGCCTGCGCTCCATAACGCGACTCCCGGGAGATAGCTGGCGTGCCAGCAAACAGTTAGGCCAGGCTCCGCGCAGGCCGTTTGGTGATACGTATGAGATGAAACAAAGCGGCCCCTTACCGGGGCACGTTATCAGGCGTTTTTCAGCATCCACTCAATTTCAGTTTCGGTAATCAGGCGTTCAAACTGCAGTAATTCATCGTTTTTGCAGGCGTGATAGACGTGGCAGAAACGTTCGCCCAGCCGCTCGCGCAGGCTATCGTTTTGCATAAATTCCCACAGCGCATCGCTCTGACGAATCGGGAACGGCAGTCCGTCCTGCTCCAGACCATTGCCTTCCACTTCTTCCTGCAGGGGTAAATCGTTATCCAGCCCATGTAGAATGCCGGCAAAAATCGCCGCCATCACCAGATACGGATTCGCGTCGGCTCCCGCCACCCGGTACTCAACCCGATGGTTATGGCGATCGCCGCAGGGGATACGCAGGGCAACGGTGCGATTATTGTGTCCCCATGACGCCTGCGTCGGCACGTACATTCCCGGCTGGAAACGGCGGTAGGAGTTGACGTTCGGTGCCAGCAGCGCCATGGACGCCGGCATCAGATCGATCATCCCGGCCAGCGCGCGTTTCAGCAGCGCGGAATCATCGCCGCTGGCGTCTGCGAGCACGTTTTCGCCTCGGTTGTTTTGCATGCTGATGTGGATATGCATCCCGCTGCCCGCATGCTCTTCATACGGCTTTGCCATAAACGTGGCGTGCATCTTATGTTTTTCCGCCATCTGCCTGACGAGACGTTTTAGCGCCAGCGCATCGTCGCAGGCATCGAGCACGTTTTCCGTATGGTGCAGGTTAATCTCAAACTGGCCCGGGGAGGCCTCGGCCACTGCCCCGTCGGCGGGGATCAGCTGCAGCTGCGCCAGCTCGTCAATATCGTTCAGCACGTCAGCAAAGTGGTTCAGGTTATCAACCGAGTAGACCTGACTCTGCGTGTTACGCACGTCGGTGCCCGGCGCACAGGGTGGCTGCAGATAGCCGTCGGCATCGCGTTTACGGTCAAGTAAATAGAACTCCAGCTCTACCGCTACCACGGGGAACAGACCGCGCTGGCGCAGCTGCTGCCAGAGTCGGTTGAGTACGTTCCGCGGCTCAACGTCAAAGGGAGCGCCATCTTCATCGACCATGGTGAGCTGCACCTGACCAATGTATTCCGGGTCGGCGGCGGACGGTGTCAGGGTGCCCGGTAACGGCACGCAGATGCAGTCCGGCTCGCCGAGCTCCTGCCCCAGTCCCGCCTCTTCCACGACGTTACCCAAAATGTCCATGGCGAAAACCGATGCCGGGAAATAGCAGCCTTTTTCAAGTTTGCTCAGTCCGGCAACCGGGATGCGTTTGCCGCGAAAACAGCCGTTCAGGTCGGTCAGGAGGACGTCAATAAACTGGGTGTCAGGATACTTTTCTAAATAGCGCTTCACTTCCTGCGTAAAGGCGCTGCCCCGCCTCTCATCCGTGTGCTGCACAAAGTTCTCAACTTCTACGATATTGGTTTCCATGATTTACCACCGTTTTTGGGTTTTGCGTTCGCTGCTCAGGACTGTCAAATATAATGTCCACCCTATCGAATCTGTATGCAAACAAATTGTTTGTCAAATGTTAAATTAAGTTTGCAAAAGGCAGATCCCGTTGCTAGATTGAGAAAATATTGAACGAAAAGGCCGTTTCAGAGGTGAGAATGGCCTAAATTTAGTCCACTTTGTGAGGGCGATCATGGAAAATATAATGAACAAGCCAGTTATTGGCGTGGTGATGTGCAGAAACAGGCTTAAGGGTCATGAGACCCAGACCCTGCAAGAAAAGTACCTGAATGCCGTTATTAACGCAGGGGGCTTACCTATTGCCTTACCGCATGCGCTGGCAGAGCCAGAGCTAATGAACGCTCTGCTGCCAACCCTGGACGGGATTTACCTGCCGGGCAGCCCAAGTAACGTGCAGCCGCACCTTTATGGTGAAAACGGCGATGAGCCTAACGCCGATCCCGGGCGAGATCTTCTGAGTATGGCGCTGATTGCCGCCGCGCTCGAAAGGCGCATCCCCATTTTCGCCATCTGCCGGGGGCTGCAGGAACTGGTTGTTGCGACGGGAGGAACGCTGTATCGCCGCCTGTTCGAGCAGAACGACCTGCTTGAACACCGGGAGGATGCTGAACTGCCGGTTGAGCTACAATACGCCCCTTCTCATGAAGTTCAGGTTCAGGAAGGAGGACTGCTGTCTCAAATAATACCAGGCTGTAACAAATTTTGGGTAAACTCGTTACACGGGCAAGGCGCACGAACGTTAGGACCACGGCTCCGCGTGGAGGCCCGCTCGACGGACGGACTGGTCGAGGCGGTTAGCGTTCATGACCACCCTTTTGCCCTCGGCGTGCAATGGCACCCCGAATGGAACAGCAGCGAGTACGCCCTGTCACGCATGTTGTTTGAAGGTTTTATCACCGCCTGTCAAAGCCACGTTGCCGAGAAGCAACGGCTTTGACCACTATCGTAAAGGAAATGCAACTATGAGCGATGACGGACTGGCGCCAGGGAAACGTCTGTCAGAGATCCGCCAGCAGCTGGGTCTCTCGCAGCGGCGTGCCGCCGAACTGTCTGGGTTAACACACAGTGCCATCAGCACCATTGAGCAGGATAAAGTCAGTCCTGCCATCAGTACGCTGCAAAAGTTACTGAAAGTCTATGGGCTGTCGCTCTCGGAATTCTTTTCGGAACCGGAAAAACCTGATGAACCGCAGGTGGTTATTAATCAGGAAGACCTTATCGAAATAGGCAGTCAGGGGGTTTCGATGAAGCTGGTTCATAACGGAAATCCGAACCGTACGCTGGCGATGATTTTTGAAACTTACCAGCCTGGAACCACGACCGGAGAGAGGATCAAACATCAGGGTGAGGAGATCGGTACGATACTGGAAGGTGAAATAGTGCTGACTATTAATGGCCAGCCTTATCACCTGGTTGCGGGGCAGAGCTATGCCATCAATACCGGCATACCGCACAGCTTCAGCAACACCTCGGCAGGCATCTGCCGCATTATCAGTGCCCACACCCCCACCACGTTCTAATTACCACTCGGTCCCGGCGTAAGCGCGCTTACGCCGGGAAATATAAAAACGATCGATGTCGGCATTCAACGGGTTAATTCCCGGGATGCCTCACGGCTTCGTATTGCCTGAAACGGCCATGCCTTTATTTATCTGATTGCGAAAGAAAGGAGTGAATATGCATTTTAAGCACCTGACTTACTGGCAGGATAAAGCAAAAAACAGCGCCATTGAGGCCCGGTTATTTATTAACGGTGCCTATTGTGACGCCGCCGATAATGCCACGTTTGAAACCGTCAATCCCGCTACCCAAAAGACGCTGGCGAACGTGGCCCGGGGCAAGCAGGCGGACGTGGACCGTGCGGTTCAGACCGCGCGTGAGGTATTTGAGCGCGGTGACTGGTCACAGGCGTCTCCGGCGCAGCGCAAGGCCGTGCTAAATAGGCTCGCCGATCTGATGGAACGCCATAGCGAAGAGCTGGCGTTACTGGAAACGCTGGACACCGGTAAACCCATCCGCCACAGCCTGCGCGACGATATTCCCGGCGCGGCTCGCGCTATTCGCTGGTACGCCGAAGCGGCGGATAAAGTCTACGGCGAAGTGGCGCCTACGGGTCCGGGCGAGCTGGCGATGATCGTGCGCGAGCCCATCGGGGTTGTTGCGGCCATCGTCCCCTGGAACTTCCCGCTGCTGCTGGCCTGCTGGAAGCTGGGCCCGGCGCTGATCGTGGGCAACAGCGTGGTACTGAAACCGTCGGAGAAATCGCCGCTCTCCGCCCTGCGGCTGGCCGGGCTGGCGAAAGAGGCGGGCCTGCCGGACGGCGTGCTGAATGTGATAAGCGGTTACGGCCATGAAGCGGGCCAGGCGCTGGCGCTGCATCCGGAGGTTGAGGTGCTGACGTTTACCGGCTCTACCCATACCGGCAAGCAGCTGTTGAAGGACGCGGGTGAAAGCAACATGAAGCGCGTCTGGCTGGAGGCAGGCGGCAAGAGCGCCAACATTATCTTTGCCGACTGTCCGGACCTGGACAAGGCCGTGAGCGCGACCGCCGCCGGGATTTTTTATAACCAGGGACAAGTCTGTATCGCCGGTACCCGCCTGCTGCTCGAAGACAGCATCGCCGATGCGTTCCTGGCAGAGCTGAAAGCGCAGGCCCGTCACTGGCAGCCGGGCGATCCGCTCGACCCCGACAGCACGATGGGCATGCTCATCGACGCTGCACACGCCGATACCGTCCACACGTTTATTCGCGAGGGAACCCGGAAAGGCTCGCTGCTGCTGGACGGGCGGGAACAATCATGGCCTTCCGCAGTCGGTCCAACCATTTTTGTCGACCTCGAGCCCGACTCCCCGCTGTGCCGGGAAGAGATTTTCGGGCCGGTGCTGGTCGTTACCCGATTTAAAACCGAAGAGGAAGCCTTAACGCTGGCCAACGACAGTGAATACGGGCTTGGCGCGGCGGTATGGACCCGCGATCTCTCCCGCGCGCACCGCATGAGCCGGCGCCTGAAAGCAGGCTCGGTCTTCGTCAATAACTATAACGACGGCGATATGACCGTCCCCTTTGGCGGCTATAAGCAGAGCGGCAACGGTCGCGATAAGTCCCTGCACGCGCTGGAAAAATTTACCGAACTGAAAACCATCTGGATTGCCCTGGAGCCTCAATCATGACCGAACATACCACCAGCTACTACGCGGCCAGCGCGAACGCTTACGAACCTTTCCCGACGCTTAACGAGTCGATCAGCTGTGACGTGTGCGTGGTGGGCGGCGGCTATACCGGCCTCTCCTCCGCGCTGCACCTCGCCGAGATGGGCTACGACGTGGTGCTCCTTGAAGGGGCGCGCATCGGCTTCGGCGCCAGCGGACGCAACGGCGGCCAGCTGGTTAACTCCTACAGCCGCGATATCGACGTGATCGAGAAAAACTACGGGCCCGATGCCGCCAGAATGCTCGGGAGCATGATGTTTGAAGGCGGGGAAATCATCCGGGAGCGTATCCAGCGCTATCAGATCCAGTGCGACTATCGTCCCGGCGGGCTGTTTGTGGCGCTAAACCACAAGCAGCTGGAGACGCTGGAGGAGCAAAAAGCCAACTGGGAACGCTACGGCAACACGCAGCTGGAGCTGCTGGACGCCAGCGCCATCCGCCGGGAGGTCGACAGCGAACGCTATACCGGCGCGCTGCTGGACCGCAGCGGTGGGCATATTCATCCGCTGAACCTGGCGATCGGCGAAGCGGACGCCATTCGCCTGAACGGTGGCCGGGTGTATGAGCAGTCCCCGGTGACCGCCATTCAGCACACCAGCCCGGCCGTGGTGAGCACGCAGCATGGCCAGGTGACGGCCCGCTACGTGATCGTCGCCGGGAATGCCTATCTGGGCAATAAGATCGAACCGGAACTGGCAAAACGCAGCATGCCCTGCGGCACCCAGGTGGTGACCACCGCCCCGCTGCCTGAAGAGGTCGTCCGCACGCTGATCCCCAATAACTACTGCGTGGAAGATTGTAACTACCTGCTGGATTACTACCGTCTCACCGCCGACAACCGCCTGCTGTACGGTGGTGGCGTCGTCTATGGCGCGCGCGATCCGGACGATGTCGAGCGCCTGGTGATGCCAAAGCTGCTCAAGACCTTCCCTCAGCTGGCAGGCGTCAAAATCGACTACCGCTGGACGGGCAACTTCCTGCTGACCCTGTCGCGTATGCCGCAGTTTGGTCGTCTGGATAAAAACATCTATTACATGCAGGGCTACAGCGGCCACGGCGTGACCTGCACCCACCTGGCCGGACGGCTGATCTCGGAACTGTTGCGCGGTGACGCTGAGCGCTTTGATGCGTTTGCCAACCTTCCGCACTACCCCTTCCCGGGCGGCCGCAGCCTGCGGATTCCATTCACGGCGATGGGCGCGGCGTACTACAGCCTGCGCGATCGTCTTGGCGTATGATCGTTTCGACAAAAGGGTATCTGACATGAGTAACCAGGAATTTCATCAGCGCAGACTTTCTGCCACCCCGCGCGGCGTAGGCGTAATGTGTGATTTCTTTGCCCGCTCGGCGGAGAATGCCACGCTTACCGACGTGGAAGGCAACGACTATATTGATTTCGCCGCCGGGATCGCGGTACTGAATACCGGCCATCGTCATCCTGAACTGGTGGCTGCCGTAGAAAAACAGCTTCACCAGTTCACCCACACGGCCTACCAGATTGTGCCGTATGAAAGCTACGTTTCATTGGCCGAAAAACTTAACGAGCTGGCCCCGGTGCAGAGCCCGGCCAAAACGGCGTTCTTCACAACGGGCGCGGAAGCGGTGGAAAATGCCATTAAAATCGCCCGGGCCCACACCGGCAGACCGGGTGTGATAGCCTTCGGGGGAGGCTTTCACGGCCGAACCTATATGACCATGGCGTTAACCGGCAAGGTCGCACCTTACAAGCTGGGATTTGGCCCCTTCCCGGGGTCGGTTTATCACGTGCCGTATCCCTCCGAGCTGCACGGCATCACGACGCAGGATGCCATCACGGCGATAGAACGCCTGTTCAAAGCAGATATTGAGGCGAAACAGGTGGCGGCGATTATTTTTGAACCCATCCAGGGTGAAGGCGGATTCAACGTCGCCCCGCCAGAACTGGTGGCCGCCATCCGCCGCATCTGTGATGAGCACGGGATTGTGATGATTGCCGACGAAGTGCAGAGCGGCTTCGCCCGTACGGGTAAGCTGTTTGCGATGGAACACTACGCGGACAAACCCGACCTGATGACGATGGCTAAAAGCCTGGCAGGCGGAATGCCGCTGTCCGGCGTGGTGGGTCGCGCCGACATCATGGACGCGCCGGCGCCCGGCGGCCTGGGGGGAACCTATGCCGGCAACCCGCTTGCGGTGGCCGCCGCGCACGCGGTGCTGAAGATTATCGACAACGAGTCGCTGTGCGCACGCGCCCGTCAGCTGGGCGATCGGCTGAAAGCCACGCTGGAGGAGATTCAGGGCACCTTCCCTGCACTCGTGGCGATAAGGGGAAGAGGATCGATGATCGCGGCGGAGTTTTTTGATCCCGAGAGCCGTGAACCTTCAGCCGCCATCGCGCAGGCGATCCAGCAAAAGGCGCTCGCTCAGGGCCTGCTGTTGTTGATCTGCGGCCAGTACGGCAACGTGATCCGCTTCCTTTATCCGCTGACCATTCCGGATGCCCAGTTCACCCAGGCACTGGCGATCCTGCAACAGATTATGCGCGATAAGGCCTGAGTGCCCACCGAAAACCGTCTCCCGGAATTCCGGCGACGGTTTCAACGGAGGAAATCGGCACAGATTTCCTCCGTGTGGGAAATGTTGGGGAATTGGGTCCGTTTCATTGTATGCTCCCTGAAACACATCCCTGGCATGAGGAAATAAGAATTGCAAAAAATATCAGCCTATCAGTCACTTGTGAAAATCTTCCAGCGTCTCTCCCGCTTCTCGCACCTCTCCTCCATCGCCAGCTGGGACATGTTCACCATGATGCCGCCAGGCGGCAGCGCCGCGCGCGGCGAGGCGCTGGCGGAGATGAGCGTCCTGCAGCACCAGATCCTGACCGATAAAAAAGTCGGTGACCTGTTAGCGGCAGCGGCAGGAGAAGATCTGAATGACGTCGAGCAGGCCAACCTGCGCGAAATGACGCGCCACTACCAGCAGGCGACCCTGCTGCCCGAATCGCTGGTGGAAGCCAAATCGCTGGCGGGCAATAAATGTGAACACGCCTGGCGTACCCAGCGTCCCGCCAACGACTGGCAGGGCTTTTCCGCCAACCTGAAAGAGGTGGTCAAACTCAGCCGCGAAGAGGCTCGCCTGCGGGCGGAAGCCAAAGGCTGTACGCCTTACGACGCGCTGCTGGATATTTTTGAACCCGACATGACCAGCGCTCGTCTGGACGTTCTGTTCGGCGATATGAAGTCCTGGCTACCGGACCTGCTGGCAAACGTGGTGGAAAAACAGGCTCAGCGCTCGTTCGTTCCCCCTCAGGGCCCCTTCCCGACGGCAACACAGCGTGAACTGGGCCTGGAAGCCATGAAGATGCTCGGCTTCGATTTTAACAGCGGTCGCCTCGACGTAAGCGCGCACCCGTTCTGCGGCGGCGTACCGGAGGACGTGCGCATCACCACGCGCTATGACGAGGATGAGCTGCTTAGCGCGCTGTTTGGCGTGATCCACGAAACCGGACACGCGCGCTACGAACAAAACCTGCCGCGCGCGTGGGCAGGACAGCCGATTGCGCTGGCCCGCTCAACCGCGATCCATGAATCACAGAGCCTGTTCTTTGAGATGCAGCTGGGACGCAGTGAAGCCTTCCTCAAGCATCTTCTCCCTGCGGTGCATGCCCGCTTTGGCAGCCAGGCGGCGTTCAGCGAAGAGAACTTTATCGCCTGGAACCAGCGCGTGAAGCCGGGCTATATCCGCGTCGATGCGGACGAAGTGAGCTACCCGGCGCACGTGGTGCTGCGCTATGAGATTGAGCGGTCGCTGATCAACGGCGAGATCGAAGTGGACGATATCCCTGCCCTGTGGGACGAGAAAATGCAGGCCTGGCTCGGGTTATCCACCAAAGACAACTACCGCAACGGCTGTATGCAGGATATTCACTGGACTGACGGCGGTTTTGGCTACTTCCCGTCGTATACGCTGGGGGCCATGTATGCCGCGCAGCTGTTCCATGCCGCGAAAACGGCGCTTCCGGGTCTGCAGGCCTCCATCGCTGAGGGCGATTTTTCTGCACTCTTTGAGTGGCTGCGTCAGAACATCTGGCAGCACGGCAGTCGCTTCAGCACGTCGCAGTTAATTACCCAGGCGACGGGCGAGGATCTGAACATCCGTTACTTCCGCGAACATCTGACCTCGCGCTATTTGTAATCTGTTTGGCCGGAGGTGAGGGACCTCCAGTAAATTTTTTAAGCAGAAGCGATAACCTTGTTTCAGAACGACTAAAGGCTTTCAGCGATGCCCTGGTCCGGCTGTAAATCGCTGAGGCGTTTGCCTTCCGGCCGGGGCGAGGCGCATGGATGCGCCGAGAGGGCGGGCTTTACAGGGATGTTACCTCCGCCCGTTCCCGATAAGCCGGAAGGAATACGCCGAGGGCACCGCGAAGCGGCGATTTACCGCCGGGAGCCAGGGTTGCCAGGGTGGTGGCGACTGAGCCACCCTGGCACGTTCACAGGCCATGTCGTTAAAGAGTAGCAAGGAATATAAAGTGAACGGAATGACCACCAGAGCCGTATGTTCCCCCTCACCCCAGCCCTCTCCCTCAAGGGAGAGGGGGTCGTCTGTGCAGGCATTATTTTATAGGGAACACCGGCAATGTACATATGGTTACACGCCGATACCAATCACTCACGGAAACCTCGAATTTACAGGGATATAGTTATTTCAACGGCCCCGCAGTGGGGTTAAATGAAAAACCAAATTCGAGGGTATGAGAATGAATAAAGTATTAGCTCTGGTTGTTGCCGCTGCTATGGGTCTGTCTTCTGCTGCATTTGCTGCTGACACTACCGCAACTGCTGCACCGGCTGCCGCACCTGCTGCAACCACCACCGCTGCCCCAGCAAAAGCGGTTCACCATAAGAAACATCACAAAGCTGCAGCGAAAAAAGAAGCCGCTGCACCTGCAACCGCAGCACCAACCGAGCAGAAAGCTCAGGCTGCCAAAAAGCACCACCACAAAAAAGCCGCTAAACCGGCTGTAGAGCAAAAAGCTCAGGCTGCTAAAAAGCATCACCACAAAAAAGCCGCTAAACCGGCTGTAGAGCAGAAAGCTCAGGCTGCTAAAAAGCATCACAAAAAAGCAGTAAAACACGAAGCTGCTAAACCAGCTGCACAGCCAGCTGCGTAAGAGTACAAGCTAAACCGTGCCCTTCGGGGCACGTTGGTAAACCGGCGCCGAACCGGAACAGGTTCCGCGCCGTTTTTTTTATCCGGAGGGCGTATGCTGCGACGCTATCGGTTTGAGCTGATTCTGATCCTGCTTATTTTATGCGCGCTCATCGCCAGCCATTTTTATCTTTCCTGATTGTAGCACGCTGATTTTGCTCCCACTTTAGCGCTGTCCCGTCTATAGTATTTTCATAGGGTTCACTTTTAATAATCATAATTACCCCCACCAGAGTGTGATATGCGTAAATCTGTTGTGTTGTTACTGGGAACGTTTGGTCTTTTTTCTGGATTTTCACATGCGGATGATGGCGGTGATGACACCATTAGCGCGAAAGAGCTAAAGACGCTTTTTTTCGGTCATGACGATCGCACGCGCGTCGCCGATCCCACTCAGGCTCCCTGGGATGCTATAGGTCAACTGGAAACCGCCAGCGGTAACTTATGTACTGCGACGTTGATCACCCCACAGCTTGCCCTGACGGCAGGCCATTGTCTGTTAACGCCGCCAAACGGCAAGCCGGATAAAGCGGTTGCCCTGCGGTTTGTGTCGCAAAAAGGGACCTGGCGCTATGAAATCCACGGCATTGAAGGTCGGGTTGATCCCTCTCTTGGCAAACGCTTGAAACCGGATGGTGACGGCTGGATCGTGCCGCCGGGGGCTGCCTCATGGGACTTTGGCCTGATCGTTTTACGCTACCCGCCTTCAGGCATTACGCCACTGCCGTTATTTGAGGGCGACAAAGCCGCACTCACCGCCGCGCTGAAAGCCACTGACCGGAAGGTGACGCAATCGGGCTATCCTGTCGATCATCTGGATACGCTTTATACGCATACCGACTGTATTGTGACGGGCTGGGCGCAAACCAGCGTGCTCTCCCATCAGTGCGATACGTTACCGGGCGATAGCGGCTCACCGCTGATGCTGAAAACAGATAACGGCTGGCAGCTGATCGGTGTGCAGAGCTCTGCCCCGGCGGCGAAAGATCGCTGGCGCGCCGATAACCGGGCCTTGTCCGTGACCGGTTTTCGCGACAAGCTGGAAGCGCTGGCGCAGCAGTAAATCAGCAGCGTCTGACCTTACGTAACGCTCTGATTGACTCAATCGGCATCGGCTGGCTGAACCAAAAACCCTGCAGTTGATCGCAGCCAGCCAGCCGCAGCAGTTTCATTTGCTTCTCGGTTTCCACCCCTTCTGCCACCACCGCCATGCCCAGCGCATTGGCAATCCGCACCGTGCCGCTCACCAGCGCGGCCGCCTGTTCATCGTGGTCCACCAGCCCGGCCAGGGATTTATCGATCTTGATGGTGTCGAAGTTAAAACGCCGCAAATAGCCAATGCTGGAATAGCCGGTACCAAAATCATCCAGCGCCACCGCGGTGCCCAGCGCTTTAAGATTGGCTATCGCCATGCGGGCACGCTCCGGGTTTTCCAGCACGTAGGACTCCGTGACCTCAAGCTGCAGTCGGTGGGCCGGGAAACGGGTGGTCTCCAGCACGCTGGCCACTTTTTCTTCAAAGGCGGGATCGCGAAATTGCGCGGGGGAGATATTTACGGAGAGCTTTAAGTCGCCGTACGGCTGCAGATCCTGGCAGGCCCGCTGCAACACAAACTGGCCCAGCTTGTAAATCAGACCGCTGGTCTCCGCGATGGTGATAAAAATATCCGGCCCAAGCGGCCCCTCCGGGCGACGCGGCCAGCGGACCAGCGCCTCGACACTGCTCATTGTCTGGCTGTGGGCGTCAATAATCGGCTGATACCAGACATCAAACTCATCGCGTGCCAGACCGTCACGAATCTGATTTTCAATCGCCAGCTTGCGTTCCCGGACGCTGTTCAGCTCCGCGTCATAGTGGGTGATACGCCCTTTCCCGCTCATTTTAGCGTGATACATGGCAATATCGGCGCGGCGAAACAGTTCTGAGCTGTTGCATTCAGTCAGGGTTCCGCTGGCGATACCGATACTGGCCCCGATATGGATGGTGCGTTCCCCCAGTTGAACCGGGGTGGTGAGAAAATCCAGCACCGAAACGGCAAAGGCGGTAGCCTGCGCCTCTGCATCATCACCGCCGATGGTCATGGCAAATTCATCCCCGCCCATCCGCGCCAGCATCCCGCCCGGCGGCACGCGTTCACTCAGCGTTTTCGCAATCGCCACGATGAGATCGTCCCCCACGCTGTGACCATAGATATCATTCACATCCTTAAAACCATCGAGATCGATAAACACCACGCTTTTGACGTCGGTATCACCGCGTAAACGCACCCGATCCAGCGCCTCGATGAGCGCACGCCGGTTAGGCAAGTGGCTTAGCCAGTCCGTTCTGGCAACCAGACGCGCCTGGCTTTCCCCTCGCGCAAGCTTGTACAGCCCCACGCTGCTCACCAGAATAAAGAGCAGGATCAGGGCCGACGCCAGCACCACAATCTGCCTGATATCAGAAGATGCCGCCTGGGCGGCCTGCGCCCCCGGAAGCCGCGCCTGCCAGTTAAGGTAGCCCAGCAGCTCCCCAGCCGAACTGCGCAGCGGCATACTCAGCTCGTTAATTTTTTCCGGCGTAAAGTGAAGATTATCGATCTGAAAGGTCGCACCCAGGTCGGATAAGATTCTGGCGTTCAGATGACGGGTGATCACCAGATAGCGGCGTGTTCCGTCGGTAACCTGTAATCTTCCGACCATCGGGCGAATCAATCCAATGCCCACAAAAGCGACGCCGCTGCGTGTTTTGCTGATCCCGGCATAGATATTTTTATCGCTTGATAAGTCGTGCGCATGCTGAGCAATAAGGGCTTTCAGCCCCTTACCAAAAAAATCGAGATTCGTCTCCTGAAAAGGCTGACTTTTAAACGATCCCCAGATGACATTGAAATTCTCATCCAGCACGAAGGTCCCGTCATAGAGGTTATTGATTTTAAAGCCAGCACCCCAGGTGTTATACAACCAGTCCGTATCGAGCGTGGGACGGTAGGCCTCCCGCACCGCATCGTCCCAGACGGCGTTATCCAGCACCAGCGAGGAGACGCGATTAACCGAGGTCTGAATAGCCCCCTGCACGGAAAGCGCCGTACGGTGTTCATCAATTTCGTTGGTTTTGGTGCTGATAAGATGCAGGGAAAGATAGAGCAATGCGACGATGGAGATGATTAAGCCGATCCCCGCCATGAAGACCATGGCAAACAACGTTCTCGCATTGGGAATATTGCGCCAGCTTAATGTGCGATACATCAGCCATCCTCTTCATGTTTTGCTTTTCTAAGCGTAATACAGGCAGCGAATTTCGCTGCCTGTAAATCATGGTTTGAGGTCTGTCAGGCGAGTTTTATCATGATCATGCCGGCAAGCAGCAAGATGAGCCCCATCCAGCCCTTGTTATTTAAACGCTGGCCGAAGAGCACCCAGCCTGCGGCCAGCGTGGCGGCGATACCAAAACCACCCCACAGCGCATAGGCCACCGAAAGATCGATCCCTTTTACCGCCTGGGACAGGGCGCTGAACGCCCCGAGAACCGCGGCAATCGACATCAGGCCGTAGAGTTTACGGCGAAAACCATCAGAGAATTTCAGCAGAACGTTCGCCAGGATTTCCAGCACAATGGCGAGCCCCAGCCAGGCCGCATGAACCCATTCAAACTGTTGCATGGTTCTGCTCCTTCTGCTGTTTGCCAGGTTTTCGGGTACCGGATTTAATCAGCACAATACCCGCGACCAGCGTCGTTAACCCGGCGACCTTCATTGGTGTTAATGTTTCGTCAAATATCAGCACGCTGAAAAGCGTAATCAACAAAATACCGATTCCTTCCCACAGTGCATACGCGACGCCCAGCGCAATTTTTTTCACCGCAAACGAGAGGAAAATATAAGAAAGCGAAATCATCACCAGCATCAAAATAAAACCGGTGTTGCCATCGCTGATGCTTGCCCACTTCATAGACAGCGTGCCGGTAATTTCAGCGATAATTGCCAGCGCTAATAGGATCCAGTAAAACATGTTTTTCTCCTGCTTGAGAATATAATCCATCGTGGCCCGCTGCGTGCAGCAAACCAAAAAATACGAATTGAAATCAGACAGCTAAGCGCTTAGCGCCAGCTCAGGCAGAAGAGATGACTATAGTGCGGTGCGCCAGTGTTGCTCACCAGAAAGCAGGCAGAAGGAGGTGGAGTATACAGCGGTATTGTTTGAAGAGTACGTCCTGAACATATTGTCCATAAAATTACAATTATCCGCGTTGTTGCTTCTCGTCTTTGCGGATGAAAATTGTCCTCGGTAGTTAAACACACCAAATTTGTACCATAAGCCAGGATTTTACTCAAAGTCTTTGCAATTCTTTACCCATCCCGTTTGATTTTGGTTAGTTTATTGCAATGCCGTTCACCTTTATTATAAATAAAAAGATTTTTCCGGAGTCACCATGGCTAAACCCATCATTACCCTGAACGGGTTAAAAATTGTCATCATGCTGGGCATGCTGGTGATCATATTGACAGGCGTTCGTTTTGCCGCCGACATTATTGTGCCTTTTATTCTGTCCCTGTTTGTTGCAGTGATCCTTAATCCACTGGTACAGCGCATGACGCGGCTACGCATTCCGCGCGTGCTGGCCATCACGCTGCTTATCAGCATCATTATTGTGGCGATGGTCTTGCTGGTGGCGTATCTGGGGACCTCGCTAAACGAACTGGCGCGAACGCTGCCAAAATACCGCTCTTCGCTGGCGATACCGCTGCTGCAGCTTGAACCCTGGCTGCAGCGCGCGGGTATCGAAGTCTCGGTTGAGGAACTCCTGAAATATATCGACCCCAATGCGGCCATGACGATCGTCACCAGCCTGCTGGCACAGCTTTCCAATGCCATGACATCCATTTTCCTGCTGTTTTTAACCGTGGTGTTTATGCTGCTGGAGGTACCGCAGCTACCGGCAAAGCTACAGCAGATGATGGTCCGTCCGGTTGAAGGGATGGGGGCGATTCAACGCGCGCTGGACAGCGTCTCCCGCTATCTGGTGCTGAAAACCGCCATTAGTCTGGTCACGGGCGGTGTCGTCTGGGTGATGCTTCTGGCGCTGGACGTTCGCTTTGCGTTTGTCTGGGGGTTGCTGGCGTTTGCGCTTAACTACATTCCCAACATCGGCTCCGTGCTGGCGGCGATCCCCCCTATCCTTCAGGTGCTGGTTTTCAGCGGGCTTTATGACGCGCTGATCCTGCTGGCCGGATACCTGGTCATCAATCTGGTGTTCGGTAACATTCTTGAGCCACGCATGATGGGGCGAGGGCTGGGACTTTCCACGCTGGTGGTCTTTTTGTCCCTGATTTTCTGGGGCTGGCTGCTCGGGCCCGTTGGGATGCTGCTCTCCGTCCCGCTGACCATCATCGTCAAGATTGGCCTGGAACAGACGGCGGGCGGGCAAAGTATCGCCGTGCTGCTGAGCGATATGAGCCATCAATAGCGGTCAGTCCGCCATCGACAGGAGGGGCTTGCGGGTCCTTCCACCTTCGCGATACGTACCGATCGCTCTCTGCCATTCCGCCAGTGGATACACCGTGACGTCGCTGTACCCACTGTTGGGCAAATTAAGCCAGATGCGGTCAAACTCGGCGCGCCACGCCTCAGCGCTGAGCGCGTCCAGACCGTTTCGGATATGGAACCACGCCACGCTCGGCACGGGCCGTTGCTGTCTGAAGGTTTGCCCGGAGAGCAGCCCGTAGCAAACAAACATGCCTTGCTCGGGCATCACGCTGAGGATCGCTTCCGCAAGCGGCCCGCCGGTGGCATCGTAGACGATATCGCTGCGGGCGGCGACGGTGCCGATTCTGTTTGCGTCATGCTGCGCGACGGGAATGATGCCCATCGCCTCCAGTCGTTCAGCATGCACGGCAGAACGGTGAATGCCATACACCGCTTCCGCCCCCGCCTGACGCGCCCACTGCCCCAGCAGGATGGCGCAATCCGACCCGGCAGCCGTGATCAGCACCCGCTTTCCACGAGGCGGGTAGCGGGTCAGCATCATCTGCGCCGCCAGCGGGTTGATATAGGCCCGCGCGGCCAGATGTGCGTCGACGGTGTCCGGAACGGGTATCGCATACTCTGCCGGGCAATCCACATAGCGCTGCCAGGTGCCCTGACCGCGCAGCGGCAGGACGCGCTTACCCACCAGATGCTTAAACGAGGCGGGCGCCTCGGTGACAACGCCGACACCTTCATACCCCGCGACGGCAGGTAACGGGGTTCTGTGGCGGTAGGCGCCGGTAATGGGAATGAGATCGGACGCGTTCACCGGAGAAAACAGCATTCGCACGCGGAGATGACCCGGCGTAAGCGCCCCCAGCGGCGCGGTTTCAGGTTGCAGAACGGTTTCTGGCTCGCCAAAACGGCGATACCAGAGGGCCAGGTTTTCCATTACGATCTCACGGCTGCTAGCGGAACTACTCGCGCCAGCCCATTGCCGGTGCGACATGTTTGAGAACAGACTCAATCACGTGCGCATTATAATCCACACCCAGCTGGTTCGGTACGGTCAGTAAAAGCGTGTCCGCCTCGGCAATCGCCTCGTCCTTTTTCAGCTGTTCAACCAGCTTGTCCGGCTCCGCGGCATAGCTGCGGCCGAAGATGGCGCGCGTTTTCTCATCAAGATACCCCACGCTATCGCTGTCGTTGCGGCTGGCACCGAAATACATCCGGTCGCGGTCGTCCATCAGCGCAAAAATACTGCGGCTGACCGACACCCGCGGCTCGCGCGTATGCCCTGCCTCTTTCCAGGCCTGACGGTAAGCCCGAATCTGTTTTGCCTGCTGAATATGGAACGGCTCACCGGTTTCATCGTCTTTCAGGGTTGAGCTTTGCAGGTTCATTCCCAGCGTTGCCGCCCATACTGCCGTCGCATTGGAGCCGGCGCCCCACCAGATACGCTCGCGCAGCCCTTCAGAATACGGCTCCAGGCGCAGCAGCCCCGGCGGATTCGGGAACATAGGCTGCGGGTTCGGTTTTGCAAACCCTTCCCCACGCAGCACCTCAAGCAGCACCTCGGTATGACGACGCGCCATATCCGACTCGTTTTCCCCTTCCTGCGGGACATAGCCGAAATGACGCCAGCCATCAATGACCTGCTCCGGCGAGCCACGGCTGATGCCAAGCTGCAGGCGACCGCCGGAAATCAGATCCGCCGCGCCCGCATCTTCAGCCATGTACATCGGATTTTCATAGCGCATATCGATCACGCCGGTACCGATTTCGATGGTCTTCGTTTTTGCGCCAATAGCGGCCAGCAGAGGGAACGGCGAGCTAAGCTGTCGGGCAAAGTGGTGCACGCGGAAATACGCGCCGTCTGCCCCCAGCTCTTCAGCCGCCACGGCTAAATCGATGGACTGCAGCAGCGTGTCTGCCGCCGAGCGCGTGCCGGACTGCGGTGAAGGCGTCCAGTGACCAAAGGATAAAAACCCGATCTTTTTCATAACCATGTGTCCTGATAATGCGTTGCGTTCTGTCCACTTTACGCATTACCCGGTGAGAATAAATGCCGTTTATTTAACGGAGTGATTCAAATAAATTGACAGAATTGAGCGGGGCGTCATTACGCGCCATAATGGGATATAATATCCCCCACTTTTTTCATGGCAGGTAAAACCGGCAATGGCTCTGATCCCTAAAAACTACGCGCGGCTGGAAAGCGGCTATCGCGAAAAAGCATTAAAAATCTATCCATGGGTGTGTGGACGCTGCTCGCGCGAGTTCGTCTATTCCAATCTGCGTGAACTCACGGTTCACCATATCGATCACGACCATACCAACAACCCGGAAGATGGCAGCAACTGGGAGCTGTTGTGCCTGTTTTGCCACGATCACGAGCATTCGAAATACACCGAAGCGGATCAGTACGGCACCACCGTGGTCGCCGGGGAAGACGCGCAAAAAGACGTGGGCGTCGCCACGTTTAACCCGTTTGCCGATTTAAAGGCGATGATGGATAAGAAGAAGTAATCCTCTTCCCCTCACTCACATCGTGCTCTGCGAATTTAAAATGTCCAGGTGAAAGCGGCGGTTGCAGACCCCTCATTGCGCCGCATCACGATCGGGCTGTCATTCGCATGGTCGCTAAGCCAGGTATAGTCCGCGCTCAGGACCGTCCCCCAGTGAGCATCGAACTGATGGCTCCAGGTCAGGCTGGTGTCGACGCCATAAAATCCACCCGGCGCTGAATAGCGGCGATCTCCGGTGCGGCGGCTCTGCTGCTCGCTGACCCCATACCACGTATTCAGATAACGGCTGTCGCCAAACAGGGCCGCAGACTGCAAGGCGACCGTGTCCTGGTTATTTTGTAAAGGGATTAGCGTCACGGAGGCCTGATAGCTTACCCCCTGGCTGTCCGTTAACGGCAGCGTCGCTTTGCCTTCCATACTCAGCCATGGCTCGGTCTGCCAGCCTACGGCAAGGCCGGTATTCAGGGTGGCATCAATGTCCCCCATCCCTTTCAGATTGTTTGCCCCCTCACGCCAGCCAGAATTTTCCTCAGCCCTTCCAAAGTCGTAGCCCAGCGTGTGTTCGAAATACCAACCGCTGTCGTTTTGCAGGTCATATCCCACCCCTTTTTGCGCATCAATAAAGAAAGCGCCTTTACGACCCTGCAGTACCGGAACCACCTGCCACACCTGCTTGTCTGAGCCTGAGTAACGCGGGGCATACTGCCCTCCCAGCCCGACGGTTAAGGAATCGGACGCGGTGCCATCATCCGCCTGCACGCCGGACGTCACGACCATCAGAAGCGGGACGGACATATACAGGACTTTTTTTATCGCTATCATACTGCTCTCCATACAGACGCTGGCGTCTCCTGATTCAGGGGCGACCACACAATGTTGGCGCAGTATAATTTGGCTGAATCAATGAATCGTCGGGAAAGTGTTAAGAAATGGTCAAGGTGAACGGATGTTGTCCAGAAGAGTGCTGATTATTGAAGATGACGCCGATGCGGCTGGCGTGCTCGAAGCCTATTTACGGCGTGAAAATTACGACGTGACCATTACCGGGGACGGTCTTTCCGGCCTGGATATGGCGCAGCGGTGGAAGCCCGACCTCATTCTGCTGGACGTAATGCTGCCGGGGCTTAACGGCACCGAGGTGCTGGCGGGCCTGCGTCGTAAAAGCGATGTGCCGGTGATTATGGTTACGGCCATGGGGGATACTCCCGATCGCATTGGCGCCCTGCGTTACGGTGCCGATGATTACGTTGTGAAGCCTTATCATCCGGGCGAAGTGGTGGCGCGGGTGCAGGCGGTGCTGCGGCGCAGCAGTAAAAAAGAGACAGACGAAGCGATCCTTCGCTGGCAAACGCTGGAGGTGGATGTCGCCGCCATTGTGGCGAGCGTGGATAACGGCGACGACGCCCCCGTGATGCTCGATCTTACGCCAACGGAATTCTCGCTTCTGGCAACGCTGCTGCGTTCTCCTGCGCACCCGTTCTCCCGCCAGTATTTACTGGAACACTGCTTGCCGGAAAGCGAGGCGCTGGAGCGCGTGGTGGACACCCATGTTTATAACCTGCGTAAAAAACTCGAAGCGGCGGGTATTTCCGGCGTGCTGATCAACGTTCGCGGCGTGGGTTACAGGTTCAGACAGCCATGATAAAAAACCGGCACTCCTCTCTGTGGCGCTGGATTTGCGCACGCATCTTAGCGCTGGCTATCGGCAGCGTGATCGTCATTGCCACCTGCATGTGGCTACGTTATGCGGTGCAGAACTACTGGATCATGGGCAGGATGCCGTCGGCGGTCCGGCAGGAGTTTCTTACGCTCAGCCAGAATCCGCAGGCCAATCCGGCCCGCTTCCACACGATTGTGGACACATGGTGGGGCCTGAGCTATTCCACGCCGTCTATCGCCTCAGCCGACTGGGTCACGGTAGCCCTGCTGGTGCTGGTAATGATCCCGTTTATTGTGGTAATGGGGCTAAAACACGCCCGCCCGCTGGCGCTACAGTTCAGCCGCCTTCGCGATGCGGCAAAGGATGTAGCCGACGGGCAGTTTGGCCGTCAGGCGGAACTTATCAAGGATGCACCGGCGGAAATGGTCAGCTTTGCGGCCGACTTTAACTCCATGACGGGACAACTCGCCCGCTATGAAAAAGAGCTCCGCGCCTCGCACGTTGCGATGGCGCACGAGCTGCGATCGCCCCTGACGGCCGCCATCGGGCGTCTGCAGGGCATGTTAGACGGCGTGTTTGATGCCAGCCCGGCGCAGCTGGGCATGGTGATGAAACAGCTCCAGCACCTCAACCGCCTCACCGATGAACTCCACCTCCTCTCCCTGGCCGACGCGGGTAACCTTGTGCTGGAGGACCAGCCTTTCTGTCTGGATGAGCTGATTCAGGAGCGGGTTGCCTGGATCATGCCCCAGGCTGATGCGCATCATTTCCGGATAACGCTGCGTAACCCGCACACCAGCCCCTTCCGGGGTGATGCGTTCCGTCTGGGACAGGCCGTGACCATCCTCATGGAAAATGCACTACGCTACGGGCGCGAGGGCGGCCATCTTGAGGTGGCGCTGCACTACGCCAGCGGTCATTACACCCTCGAATTTACCGATGACGGGCCGGGCGTATCGCCCCAGTTTTTACCGGAAATGTTTAAACGCTTTAGCCGCGAGGAGCAGTCCCGCGCGCGGCATTCCGGCGGCAGCGGCCTCGGATTGTCCATCGCCCGGGCGATTTGCCAGGCGCATGGGGGTGAGATTAGCGCATCATTACCGGAAACCGGCGGCCTCGCGGTGCGCATTTTGTTGCCCTGGTATCCCTCCGATAATGAAAATCTCCACTCTTGATAAAGCCTTGACAGAACATCGAATCTTTCTCGACGTAGCGCGCATTTAATAACGCCATTCCCTTTATGGAGCGGCGTTATGTCAGACGAATTTTTTCTCTCCCTCCGCCACTGCCTGCATCATTTGTACGGCGTGGCGCGTACCCTTTCCTGGCTGCATTTTCTTCCCCTGGCCCTGCTTGCGCTGGCGATTTTTCCGCTGACCGGCTGCGGTGATAAACACGAAAATAAGCCCAACCCTGTGCGAACGGTACGCTACGTCGTCGTTGGCACCGCCCACTCCCTTCCCGCGCTGGAAAGAACCGGTGAGATCCATGCCCACGATGAAACGACCCTGAGCTTTCGTACCGGGGGGCGGATACTGACGCGTAGCGTCGATATTGGTGACAGTGTCACCGCCGGACAGCTGCTGGCCACGCTTGACAATACGACCGGGCAAAACCAGCTCGACGGCGCTGAGGCCGATTATGAAGGCGCCAAAGCCTCAGCGCAGGTCGCCGCGCTTAACGTCAGTCGCATGCAAAAGCTCATGCCAACGGGTGCGATAGCCCGCACGCAGCTCGACAGCGCCCGTGCGGACTGGCTTGTCGCCCGCGCGCGCTTAAAAAGCAGCGAGGCCGCGTGGCGAAATGCCCGCGAAAGCCTCGGCTGGACGCGCCTGAACGCGCCACAAGCGGGCGTCATTACGGCCGTGAACGCCTCTGCGGGACAGGTGGTCAGCGACGGTCAGTCCGTGCTGACGCTGGCAACCGGGGAAGTCCGCGACGTGGTGTTTGATATTGCCGCGCCCGATACGATCCCGCCTCTGGATAAGGCGGTTTTGCAGGTTTCCCTGCTCAGCGCACCGTCGGTACAGGCGTCTGCCCTACTGCGGGATATCACACCGCAGGCCGATCCTCAGACCCGCACCTGGCGCGTCAGGGCCACCCTGCAAAACCCGTCGGCGGCCATGGCGCTGGGTGCCAGCGTTACCGTCACGTTGCCATCGTCAGCCCCGCACGGGTACACCCTTCCCGCGTCCGCGCTGACCCGTGCCGGCGACAAACCGGCGGTTTTTGTGATTACCCCGCAGTCGCGGGCGCAGCTGCGCGTGGTGGTACCCGCGAGCTATACGGCCTCCTCCGTCATGATTGCCTCCGGCCTTGAGCCAGGCGATCGGGTGATTACGGCGGGCGTGAGCACATTGCGGTCCGGCGAGCCGGTGATGCCCGGAGAGGTTCAGCCATGAACACAGGACAGGAAGCCAAATTTAACCTCTCCGCCTGGGCGCTGAAGAACCAGCAGATGGTCAGCTTTTTCATGCTGCTGGTGATTGCGATGGGCGTGTTCTGCTATGAAAAGCTGCCGCGTAACGAAGATCCGGCTTTCACCATTAAAACGGCCGTCGTCTCCGCGCAGTGGCCGGGAGCCTCCGTGACGGATACCACCCGCCTGCTGACCGATACGCTTGAAAAAAAGCTGCAGGAAACGCCCTGGCTGGACTATCTCGAAAGTGAAACCCGGGCCGGACGCACCGTTATCCACGTCAACCTCCGTGACGATACGCCCCCGCAAAGCGTGCCGGACATCTGGTATCAGGTTCGCAAAAAAATGCAGGACATCGCGCCGTCCCTGCCTGAAGGGGGGCAGGGTCCTGACGTGGACGACGAGTTTGACGACACGTTCGGCACAATTTATGCCTTTATTCCCGAAGGTTTCACCCTGCGGGAGGTGCGGGATCGCGCAGAGACAATACGGCGCGAGCTGATGTCCCTGCCGGATATGGGCAAAACCATCCTGCTGGGCGAACAGCAGGAGCAGTGGGTTCTCGCCTTTTCTCCGGCGCGCCTGGCCGGTATGGGGCTTGATATTCAGGCGGTCGCCGACGCCCTCCGGGCGCAAAACGCCGTTGTCCCGGCAGGAACGATGCGTACCGGGCAGGAGAATATGGCGATAAAGGTCAGCGGGGCGCTCACGACCGAAGAGAGTTTACGGGCCGTCACGCTGCACGTTAACAATCGCTATATTCCGCTGACCGACATTGCCACCGTCACCCGGCAAATAGCCGAGCCACAGGCCCCGGCCTACCGGGTGAACGGCAAACCGGCTATCGGGCTGGCGGTCTCGATGGCGCCGACAGGCAACATGCTGCGTTTCGGTGCTGCGCTGAACGCAAAAATGGCGACCCTCAGCGCCGGGCTGCCGCACGGTATCGAGATGGTAAAAGTCGCCGATCAGTCAGCGGTGGTGAGTGATGCGGTAAGCGGGTTTATCCGGGTGCTTATCGAAGCCGTTGTTATCGTGCTGGCGGTCTCATTTGTCTCGCTGGGTTTACGGGCCGGACTGGTGGTGGCGACGGCCATCCCGCTAGTGCTCGCCATGACGTTTGCCGGCATGATGCTCGCAGGCATCGGCCTTCAGCGTATCTCGCTCGGGGCGCTGATCATTGCCCTGGGCCTGCTGGTGGATGACGCCATGATCGCCGTCGAAACGATGGTCTCCCGGCTGGAAGCCGGGGATTCCCGTCGGCATGCGGCCACCCATGCATTCAAAACGACGGCCTTCCCGATGCTCACCGGTACCCTGGTGATGATTGCCGGCTTTATTCCCGTTGGTTTTGCGGCCTCCAGCGCCGGTGAATACTGCTTTTCCCTGTTTGCGGTGGTGCTCATCGCCCTGCTCTGTTCCTGGGCTGTCGCGATCCTGTTTTCGCCGTTGACGGGTACGTGGCTGCTGCCGGAAAAAGTCAGACATCACGCGGCGGGCCCCGGAAAGATCGCGCGCGGGTACGGACGGCTTTTACGCCTGGCACTCCGCCACCGGTTCTCCACCGTGCTGATTGCGCTTGCCGCGCTGGGGCTGTCAGCGTACGGCACGACGTTTATGCAGGGCGAGTTTTTCCCTGCCTCCGACAGGCCTGAACTGCTGGTCAGCCTGACGCTTCCGGCCAACGCCTCGCAGCCGAAAACCCTCAGAGAGGTGGAAAGGCTGGAAAAGGCGCTGGCCGGCAACAGCAATATCGATCGCTTTTCGACGTACGTTGGCTCAGGCGCCATCCGTTTTTACCTGCCGATGGACGTGCTGCTGGAAAATGAAAATATCGCCCAGATGGTTGTGGTGGCTAAGGATCTTGAGGCGCGGGATCGTCTGCACGCACAGCTCAACACGATCCTGGCGACGCAGTTTAGCGACATCATCACGCGGGTGTCGCCCCTTGAGCTGGGGCCCCCCGTCGGCTGGCCTATCAAATACCGGGTGAGCGGGCCTGATTATCTGCAGGTCCGGGCGTTTGCGAACCGTCTCACGGACGCGATTGGGCAGTCCCCGTTCTCTCGCGACGTTAACCAGACGGCCGGAGAGCCGGAGAGGGTCATCACCCTTGAGGTGAATCAGACGGCGGCCAGGGCGGCGGGAATATCGTCAGAAAGCCTCGCCCTCTCGCTGAACACCGTCTGGTCCGGCAGCGTTGTCACGTCCCTCAGGGATAACGACCGCCTTGTCGACGTGGTGCTCCGGGCCACGGACGATGAACGTCACAGCACCGCCACCCTCTCCTCGCTCACGATTCAGGGGAATGACGGTAAAAAAATTCCGCTCAGCGCCGTCGCGACGCCGGTCTGGGGCGTGGACGATCCGGTTATCTGGCGTCGCCAGCGCGTGCCCTTTATCACGGTGCAAACGGATCTTGCCCCGGGGCTGAAGGCTGAAGCGGTATCCGCGGCGCTGCGTCCGGCGGTGGATAAACTGCGCGCGAACCTGCCGGCAGGTTACAGCATTGAAGAAGGCGGCGCGGTTGCCGAATCGGATAAGGGGAACAGCTCCGTCTTTACCGTTCTTCCGGTAACTCTGGTCATCATGCTGTTGCTGCTGATGCTTCAGCTGCGGCGATATTCCCGGATGCTGTTGGCCCTCCTGATGGCCCCGTTTGGTTTACCGGGGATCGTGCTGGCTATGCTGCCCGGCGGAACGCCGATGGGGTTTGTCGCGCTGCTGGGCGTTATCGCCCTGGCGGGGATGATCGTGCGGAACGCGGTGATATTGATTAGCGAGGTTGACAGCAATCTTGCTCAGGGGATGACAAACGATGCCGCGATTATGGCGGCTGCGGAACACCGGGCCAGACCCATCTGTTTGACCGCCTGTGCCGCCATTCTGGGCATGATCCCCATTTCTCACCAGGTCTTCTGGGGTCCAATGGCCTATGCCATCATCGGCGGGCTGCTGGTTGCGACGCTGGTGACGCTGACCGTGTTACCCGCGTCGTTTAGCCTGCTGTTACAGTGGGGCGCTCAGCGCAAAGCCACAGAAGATGAACTGCGCTGAGGCTCCACCGTTTCCCGGCTGATTACGCGGCGGTCAACGCAAAACGGTCTTTCAGGACATGGCGGATTTCATCCTCCGCCAGCTGCCGCGCTTCAGTGCCGTTCGCCGTGATGGTTTTCAGCATATCGCCCAGTAAAATCTGACGTCCTTCCGGGCTGTGCTGTACCACCACCCGCTTCTGCACAAAGATCGCATCCGGGTGCGTGGAGTTAAGGTAGTTGGCCGGGACGAAATCAATCCATTCCTGAGGCGTGAGATCAAAGCCGTATTGCCGGGCCCACTCCCCCTCCACCTTCGCCTCAAGCAGATATTCGCCCTCCGCACTGCGGCTTAGCCGAAACGTGTCGAAATCCTGCGTGATATCCACATCAAGCGTGTCCAGCGCCATTGGCGCACGAATGCCGTAGCTGCCGAACCCGAGGTCGCAAAGCCACTGTCGGCTCTCCACCTCGGCAATCAACGCCATATGGGTTTTCGGCCGCCGCGCGGGGTAGAACATCGGGCGCGCCGCCACGAAACGGTAAGGTATCCCTAACGCCGCCAGCGCCATGGCAAAAAGCCCGTTTACCTCATAGCAGTAGCCGCCGCGCCCCTGCGTTAACACCTTATCGGCAATGTCGTCTGGCGCCAGCGAGACAATTTTACCCGCCTGCACGTCCAGATTTTCAAAGGGAACGGAAAAGAGCTGATGACGCATCAGCGCATGCAGGGTGGCCGTATCGGCCGCCGCTGGTCCGGTGTAGTTTATGCGTTTGAAATAGGTGGAAATGTTGAAATTATCGCTGTGCATAATGCCTCCTTGTCCTGAACATGCCGGACACTATAGATGGCGCGCTTTATTGGCTGTATAGTCAGTTTTATCGAAAATTAGCCTGAACAGATACCCATGTCTGCCCCGTCCCAGTCGTCCCCACACTATCGCCGAATTGCCGAGATGCTGCGCCTCACGCTGACGTCTGGCGCGCTGCGCACCGGTGACAGGATGATCTCCGCGCGTAAACTGGCCGAGCGCGAGCACGTTAGCCTTCCGACGGCGCTGGAGGCCCTTCGCTGCCTCGAGGCTGAAGGGCTGATCGTTGCGCGCCCGCGTTCAGGTTACTACATCCGCCAGACCAGCCTGCCACCGCGCGTGGAGCCCGCGCGCTCCTCACCCGGGCCGGTCCCCGTCACCCTGTCCGCCGTGGCCCGGTCGCTGTTCAGCAGTGCAGAAGCCCGACTGATCCCGCTGGGCGCTGCCCTGCCCGATCCCGCGTGGCTGCCAGGAGACGCGCTGCAGCGGGCGTTGCACTCTGCGGGCCGTCGTCTGGACGCGCATGGACAGAGCTACAGCCTGCCCCCGGGAAGAGCAGACCTACGAAGTAAGATTGCCGCGCGTTCTGCGCAATGGGGAGCCCGGTTCGGCGCGGACGATCTCATTATCACCTCGGGCGCGACGCAGGCGCTGCGCCTGGCACTTCGGGCCGTGTGTCAGCCAGGTGATGTGGTGGCAATTGAGCAGCCCGCCTACTTTGGCACGCTCCTGCTGCTGGAGGATTTAGGCCTGAAGGCCTTAGCGATCCCCACCGCCCCTGTGGAAGGCCTGCTGCTGGAACCGCTGGCTGACGCCATTCGCTGCCATCGCCCCGCTGCCGTCCTGGCCTCACCCACCGTGCAAAACCCGTTGGGTGCCAGCATGCCCGTCGCACGCAAGCAGGAACTGGTTGCCCTGCTTGAAGAGGCAGAAATTCCGTTGATTGAGGACGATGTTTACGGAGATCTGGTCGGTGAGGGGCAACGTCCTCCGGCCTGCAAGGCGTTCGACCAGAGCGGGAATGTGATTTACTGCAGCTCCCTGTCTAAAACGCTTGCGCCGGGGTGGCGAATCGGCTGGATTGCCGCCGGACGCTACCACACGCAGGTCTTGCAGGCCCGCATGGCCGGAGACTGGGCAGGTGCACCGCTGCTGGAAGCCGCGACGAGCGAGATGCTGGCAAGCGGCGACTACGACCGTCACCTGCGGCGGCTAAAGCGGCGGATCGCGGAGGGAATAGCCGCCGTCGTGGCGCAGGTCGGGGCGAGCTTTCCGCCCGGTACGCGCGTTAACGTGCCCGCTGCCGGTTTCCTGCTGTGGGTCGAACTTCCTCCGCAGGTCAACGCCCTGGAGGTGCATCGTCGCGCGCTGGCGCTGGGTATTGGCGTCAGCCCCGGTCCCCTGTTTTCTCCTGGCGCAGAACTCACGCACTTTCTGCGGCTAAACTGCGCAAACGAACCGACGCCCCGCCTGCTCAATGCCGTAGGGCAGATTGGGGCCCTATGCCATGAACTGGCCGTTTTCACACCAGACTCTCCAGCCACTCGGTAAATACCCGCACTTTGCGGGAGAGGTGACGGTGTGGGTAGAGCAGTGACAGCTTGCGGTCCGGCGAGCGATAGGCAGGCAGGACCTCAACCAGCAGGCCGCGGTCAATGTAAGGCTGGAGAAAGAGATTCATCCCCTGCATTAACCCCAGCCCGGCCAGGCCTGCCGCGATGTAGGCCTCGGAGTTATCCACCACAAGCTTACCGGGTAAAGTCATCTCCGCGACGCCTTCTGGCGTGGTAAACGTCCACGGATGAATATGTCTGCTGCTGGTATTAATCCAGTTGATGGCCTGATGTTTGCGTAAATCATCCGGCGTTTCTGGCGTACCGTGTTTTGCCAGCCAGGCCGGGCTGGCGCAGGTCGTGATTTTGATGTTCCCGATTTTACGCGCGATATAATCGCCGTCGTCCAGCTCTCCCACCCGCAGCACGCAGTCCAGACCATCCCGCAGCATATCCCGACGGCGGTCAGAGCTGCTCAGAATGATGTCGATCTCAGGATGCTGACGATAAAAATCAGGCAGATTGGGTATCACCCGCAGCGTGGCAAAAGAGACCGGCATATCCACACGCAGCTGACCGTGTATTGCCCGGTCCGTACCAAACGACTCCAGTAATTCGTCCGCCTGCGCCAGCAGGGGTTTACTCTGGCGATAGAACGCCTCCCCATCCGGCGTCAGGCTAATTCGACGCGTTGTGCGCTGCAGGAGCCGCGTGCCGCTGTGTTGCTCCAGAAGCTGTAACGCTTTGGTGACTGCCGGACGATGGATCTGCAGATTCTCCGCCGCCTGGGTAAGACTACCTGACTCGACAATTTCAATAAAAATTCGAATAGATTCAAAGAGGTTTATTTGCATAAAGGATTTCAAACCGAGAACGGGATATTGTTATTGATTTTATAACAGTGATGAATCTTTTAGGATATTTTTCCTAACAATATTGCCCCCTACACTCTCCTCCATTCAAACGTAAGGGAGAGTCTGCTATGAAAAATAACCGTATCTGTCAGATCCTGGGTATCGAAAAGCCTGTTATTCAGGGGCCGTTATCCTGGCTTACCGATGCCCGTTTAGTTGCCGCGGTCAGCAATGCCGGCGGGCTCGGCGTGCTGGGACCCAATGCAGGCTTAACCGCCGACACCGCGGTCTCCACGCCGGAAGCGACAGCCGAAAAAATGCGCGAAGAAATTCGTAAAACCAAACGGCTGACCGAAAAACCGTTTGGCGTGAACCTGATCCCCACCGCCGTTAATGACGTCTGGACTGGGCCTATTCTTCAGGTGGTGAAAGACGAAGGCGTCAGGGCCGTGGTGTATACGGGCTATGGGGAAGGCAGCATTATTCCCGCGCTGTTCAGTGAGTTAAAAGAGGCAGGGATCGCTATTATCTACCGCGACATCAATCCCACTCCGGAAAACACCCGTCTCGCAGAAGATCTGGGGGCTGACATTATCGTCGCCACTGGTTTTGATGAGGGCGGAACGTTACCCGCAACGGCGCTGGGCACCTTTTCCATCGTGCCGCTGATTGCCGATGCCGTGAAGCACATCCCGGTGATGGCCGCGGGCGGTATTACCGATAATCGCACCGCCAGAGCGGCGCATGCGTTAGGTGCGGAAGGCGTGTTTGCCGGATCGGTCTTTATCAGTACCGAAGAAAGCCGCGTGCCGCAGGGGGTCAAAGAGAAAATTGTTGCTGCCAACGGCCTGGACTTACTGCTTTTTCGCACCGTGCCCCATTACTACCGCGCGCTTCCCGGCAAGCTGGCGGAAAAACTGGCATCGATGGATAAAGCAGGCGCAAGCAACGAAGCGCTGGGCAAGGCGATGGGAGGATTACGGGGCCTGCGTCTGGGCATGCTGGAAAATAACACCGATGAAGGCTATATCGCGCTCGGCACGGGGATTGGGAATATCCGCAGCGTGAAAAGCGTGGCCGAGATCGTCAATCTGTTAGCGGTTGAGTAAGCCCTCGGCGTCCTGATGGTTATCAGGACGCCCTGTGTTCTCAGGGAATAATCCGCGCGGCTCTCAGCTGCGCAAACAGGCGGAAAAACATCTCATCGGTCGCCTGCATTTGCGTAAAGCCCGCCCTGCGCAGCTTGCTCCCGTCACCGAACATGTCGTAATCCCAGCTAAAGACAAAATCGGCAAACCGCCCGTCGCTTAGCTGCAAAATATCCGCTTCCACCAGCCGCTCTTCGGCAAGCTCGCGCCATACGCCGCGATAGTCGTTAAACAGCTGATGAAATGACAACCTCACCGGCGGCGCAGAGTCCAGTTCAAACCAGCGTGCGATGCGCGGCCACAGCTCGCTCCAGCGCCAGATATCGCCATTGTTTACGTTGAAGGCCTGATTCTGTGCCGCAGGTGACGTAGCGGCCCACCGCGTTGCCTCGGCCAGCAGCCCGGCGTCGGTATGGTCAACAATGCTGTGCCAGGTCTGTTCTGAACCGGGAAAACGCAGCGGTAAACCCAGCGCCTTACACAGGGAGGCGTACAGAGCGATGCTCAGCGCAAGGTTCATGGCATTGCCCGGCACCGCGCTCCCCACCACGCCCGGCCTGATGGCATTCCAGTGCCAGCCTTTCCCCCGCTGAAACTGGCTGAGCCACGTGAGCTGCGCGGCGTTAAATTCGGCACCCGCTACGCCGGGATCGCTTTCCCGCGCCGGGGTTTTAAACGGCCCCAGATGCGCACCGTAGACTTTGTAGCCCTGCATCAGGCTTACCGTCTGCAGCGGTGCCGCTGTTTCGAGGGTGCTGACCAGGTTACGCAGCATGGTGACGTTCGGCTCAACCATGTCTGCCCAGTTCGCCGCGTTCGCCCAGGCGCTGTAAAAGATGTGGGTGACTCCGTTCAGGGCGTGCAGCGCCCGTGCAGTGTCCTGCGCATCCAGTAAATCGACGTTCACCACGGGGATGCCGTCAGGATGAGACGCGGCATGGCGGCTAAGGCCGATCACCTCCCACTGATGGTGCAGGAGCGTATTGACCAGCTGTCTACCGACAATGCCGCTGGCGCCCGCGACCAGGGCGACGTTGTGTTGCTGCATCTTGTTCATGGTGTTTCTCCGGAAAGGGTGACAGACGCAGTGTGATATATTATTTTTTCTGTAGATATCCCATGAAACTGATGGCACTTATAAGCAGAATCATTAAATGAATAACAAGCTCAATGCCATTTCTACCTTTCTGCGCGTCGCTGAAGCGGGCTCGTTTTCAGCGGCCGCCCGTCAGACCGGTATTAAGCAGTCCGCCGTCAGTCAACAGATCGCGGCGCTTGAGGAATCACTGGGTGTGGTACTGCTGCACCGTACGACGCGTAAGATGAAGCTGACCGAACAGGGTGAACGTTACCGGCGTGATATGCAGCTTGTGCTGGACGCCATGGGGGAAGCGGAGAGGCGTTTACATCCTGTCGATCATAGCGTTCAGGGGCGCGTCCATGTCCAGTTACCGAGCGGCCTGGGGCAGATTTTTTTGCCGCATCTGCTGGCGCTGCAGCGTCTGCATCCCGAGCTGCAGCTGATGCTTTCCCTGGATGACCGCCTTGCCGATCTGGTGACGGAGGGCGTGGATGTCGCGATACGGCTGAGCAGTGATCCCCCGCAGGCGCATGCGGCGCGCGTGCTGGGGCGTATTGAAACCAGGCTGTTTGCCGCCCCCGGCTTTCAGGCGGTACGCGCCGTCAGCGAGCTGGCGACGCTGCCACACGTGCGGTTCAGCAGCATTCCGCTGGGTGCTCCCCTGCGCCTGATGTCTGACGAGGAGACGGTCGAGGTCAACGTGAATACTGTTTTCCGTGCCAACACCAGCGACGCGCTGCTGCAGGCGCTTGAGTCCGGCATTGGTATCGGCGGCATGCAGCAGCCGCTCGTGACACGCGCGCTGCAAACCGGCACGCTGGTACCGGTGCTGCCCGACTGGCGGTTACCCGATCGCTTCCTCTATGCCGTCTATCCTGATGCCCGCTTTATTCCGCAGCGCGTCAGAAAGGTCGTCAGTGTGATTGAGCAGTTACTACCTGAAATAATAAAGAAAAACTGATTGTTTCCGCCGTAAATGACGTGCATTTTTTAATCGCAAAGAATAAAGTGTTTTTACCGTATTCCCTCTTTCTGGAGCACGTATGCCGGATTACCGTTTTTTCCAAAAAGGCCCGAACCTCATTGCGATTGAGAGCGCAAACACCGATGCGGCCGCTCAGCTCATCGCTCAGGGGTTTGAAAAACAGTTTGAGGAGATCGGCGCTGCGGATAAAAAAGGGGCGCTTACCCGCCTTGCGGATATCCGTAAAAACAATGAGATCGATCGCCATAACTTCTTGGCCGGAGCGGGCGAAATGCCGCTGATCGGCGTGCTGGCGGCTGCGGCAACCTGGTTGATTCAAAAGAAATAACGCAACCATCCTCTACCTCGCCACCGGTAAATCCGCGTATCGCGTCGTATAGGCCGGTGACAACATTTCCCGCTTCATCGCCCACGGTTTCTCAATCCCCTGCCCGGCAAACCATATCTTCCCTTTGCCGGAATGATTTACGCTGTCGATCATCTCCATCAGCGCCGCGCTGTTGGCGCGCAGACGATTGTCGTCAAACAGGTTAAGCTGGGCGACGCCGCTGCTGAAAAAATCCGCCAGCATGACCCCGGCCTTCATATAGCGATACCCGTCGAGCCATATCCGCCCCAGCGCCTCCGTGGCGGCGCGGATAATATCGCGCGAGTCATTGGTGGGCGTCATCAGGGTGACAGAAGCCTGATTGCCGTAATAAATTTCGTTGTCAGCGTGCGGGCTGGTGCGCACAAACACGCTGATAAAACGACAGTATTGATGCTCGCCGCGCAGTTTCTCTGCAGCGCGCTCCGCGTAGGCGCAAATCGCCTGATGCATCTCTTCATATTGCGTAATGCGGTGTCCAAACGAACGGCTACAGATGATTTGCTGCTTCGTGGGGGTGTACTCTTCCAGGTCAAGGCAGGGCTCGCCGCGAAGCTCGCGCGCCGTGCGTTCCAGTACCACGTTGAAATGTTTGCGAATGACCCACGAGGAGGCCTCCGCCAGCTCCAGCGCCGTGGTAATCCCCATTGCGTTCAGTTTTTTCGTGATGCGCCGCCCTACCCCCCACACCTCCTCTACCGGCACCTTTGCCAGCAGTTTACGCTGCCGCTCCCGGCCTGAGAGATCGACCACGCCGCCGGTGCCCGCCCACCGCTTCGCCGCATAGTTGGCCAGCTTCGCCAGCGTTTTGGTCGGGGCAATACCGACGCCAACGGTTAAGCCCGTATTTTTATAGACCTGCGTGCGCATCTGGTGTCCGAACGCTTCCAGTGCAAGGCAGTTACCGATCCCTGAAACGTTCACGAACGCCTCGTCGATCGAGTAAATTTCTATGGCCGGAGCGAGATCCGTCAGCGTCTGCATCACCCGACTGCTGAGATCGGCATACAGCGCATAGTTCGAACTAAAGACGTAAACCCGCGACGGATAGCCCTTCTCTTTGAATTTAAAATAGGGCTCCCCCATTTTTATGCCGAACTGCTTTGCCTCCGGCGACAGTGAAATAATGCAGCCGTCGTTATTGGACACCACCACGATGGGCTTCCCCTGCAGATCGGGGCGAAATACCTTCTCGCAGGAGGCATAGAAGCTATTCACATCAACCAGCGCGAACATGTTTATGCGTTTTAAGCGTGTGGGTGACGACGCCGAAGATCTGCAGCTCCTCTTCGGACTGAAAGGTAATCGGCTGATAGCGGTCATTATGCGGCAGAAGTCTCAGAACCGGGCGGGTCTGTAGCTCTTTCACCGTAAACTCACCGGCGACCGACGCCACGACGATGTCCCCATGTTCGGCATTTAACGAACGATCGACCACCAGCAGATCGCCGTCACCGATCCCCGCGCCAATCATGGAGTCTCCACTCACCTTGATAAAATAGGTCGCACTGGGGTGTCTCACTGCCAGCCGGTTAAGATCGAGACGATCTTCCACATAGTCCTGCGCCGGACTGGGGAAACCACAGGCTACACGCTCTGCAAACAACGGTAATTCAATAGATTGGTTTGGATGATAAGAAAAGAGAGTGTCCATAATGCCTTTCTCGCCAGATACTGTATATAAATACAGTATTACGGATTATGGCCAGGGATCAAGGTCATTTCCGGAGGCGAACCCAAACGCGTTGAAGTGTCAGAAGATTTAAAACGCGCAAAGCCCGTAAGCACACTTACGGCTTTGCGCCTGTGACGATCAGTCCATCAGCGAATTCAATGTTTCCAGTGCGTCAGGCGGCAGCTGCAGTTCCCCTGCCGCGAGGTTTTGCCGCAAATGCGCCACGGAAGAGGTGCCCGGGATCAGCAGAATATTTGGGGAACGCTGCAGCAGCCATGCCAGCGCAACCTGCATTGGCGTTGCGCCCAGCGAGTCGGCTACAGCCTGCAGCCCGGACGATTGCAGCGGCGTAAAGCCGCCCAGCGGGAAGAACGGCACATACGCAATCCCCTGCTGCGCCAGCAGATCCACCAGCGTGTCGTCACCCCGGTTCACAATGTTGTACATGTTCTGCACGCACACCACCGGCACCATCTTCTGCGCTTCCGCGACCTGGGTGGCCGTGACGTTGCTCAGGCCAATATGCCGCACCAGCCCCTGCTGCTGTAATTCGGCCAGGGTGGAAAGCGGTTCAGCAATTGACCCTTCCGCCGGCCCGTGTGCGCTAAACATGATTCGCAGATTCACCACGTCCAGCACGTCCAGCTGCAGATTACGCAGGTTGTCATGCACCGCCTGCGTCAGTTCCTGCGCGGAAAAGGCCGGCAGCCATGCGCCTTTGTCATCGCGACGGGCGCCGATCTTGGTGACGAGCGTCAGATCGTCCCGGTACGGGTGAAGCGCCTCGCGGATCAGCTGGTTAGTGACATGAGGGCCGTAAAAATCACTGGTATCAATGTGGTTCACCCCCGCCGCCACCGCTTCGCGCAGCACGTCCAGCGCGGCCTGCTTATCCTTCGGCGGCCCAAAGACGCCAGGCCCGGCCAGCTGCATCGCGCCGTAGCCCAGCCGTTTCACCGTCCGCGTCCCGAGCGCGTACGTCCCGCTTTTATCAATGCTGCTCATGTTGACCTTCCTCATAAAAATGATCCGGATTTACAACAGGTTCCCTCAGGGAGCCTTTAGTTAAGCGCGAGTTAATTAAAGTTTACATTCTCTACGACGATAGTAATGAAGTAACCCTGCATCTTCTCTAACGGACGACCGCTATGCTGAAAAATCTGCACGTGATTACCGGTATTATCTTTGCCCTCACCATATTCTGTCTGCTGCAAGTTGTCACGGGAGGGTTGTTCTACTCTGCCGTCAGCAACGATCGCCATAACTTCCAGAACTCCGGCGTGCTCAATGCCCAGCAGGAAAGCCTGAGCGACAGCGTGAACACGCTGGTGAAAACGCGCGTCACCGTCACCCGCGTGGCGATCCGCTATCTGAAAAACCAGCGTGACCCGGCTTCCCTGGCGGCGATCAATAAGCTGCTTGGCACCGCAGGCGACTCGCTGGCAAAAGCCGAAGCCTATAACAAAGAGTGGCAGAAACTGCCGCAGGTTAAGGGCCAGGAGGCGGCATTGACCGACGAGATGCAGAAATCATGGAACCAGATGCACGAAGTGATGCGCTTATCGATTGAGTATCTGCGTGCCGACAACTATCAGGCCTATGGCGATCTGGACGCGCAGCAGGCGCAGGACGACATGGAAGCGGTCTATAACCGCTGGCGCGCCGAAAACAACACCCTGCTGAAGGCCGCAACCGAAGAGAACCAGAGCAGCTTCACGCAGATGCAGTGGACCCTGGCGGCAATTCTGCTGGCCGTTATCGCGGTTCTGGTGGTCATCTGGCAGGGTTTACAGCACCTGCTTTTAAAACCACTCCACTCCATTATGAACCATATTCGCGCCATTGCAGGGGGCGACCTGACGCAGGATATCGCAATATCTGGCCGCAACGAGATGGGTCAGCTGGCCGCTGGCCTGCATGAGATGCAGCAGTCGCTGGTGACCACCGTCAGCGCCGTGCGCGGAAGCACCGATTCCATCTACACCGGCGCAGGCGAAATTGCCGCAGGAAGCAACGATCTGTCCGCCCGCACCGAGCAGCAGGCTGCCTCTCTGGAAGAGACTGCCGCCAGCATGGAAGAGCTGACCGCAACGGTTAAACAGAACTCCGATAACGCCCGTCAGGCCACGCTGCTGGCGAAAAACGCCTCTGAAACGGCCGCGCGCGGCGGTCACGTCGTGGATAACGTGGTTCGCACCATGAACGAAATCGCCGACAGTTCGCAGCAAATTGCGCATATTACCAGCGTGATCGACAGCATCGCGTTCCAGACCAACATTCTGGCGCTTAACGCCGCGGTGGAAGCGGCACGCGCCGGAGAACAGGGGCGTGGTTTTGCGGTTGTTGCTGGCGAGGTCCGTACGCTGGCGAGCCGCAGCGCGCAGGCAGCGAAAGAGATCAAAGGACTTATCGAGAACTCCGTCAGCCGGGTGAATACCGGCTCTGAGCAGGTGAGCGAGGCGGGCACCACCATGAAGGAAATCGTCGCCGCCGTTACCCGCGTGACCGATATCATGGGCGAGATTTCCTCTGCCTCTGACGAGCAGAGCCGCGGCATTGAGCAGGTGAGCCTGGCCGTTTCGCAGATGGACAGCGTGACGCAGCAAAACGCCGCGCTGGTGCAGGAGTCCGCCACGGCGGCTGCGGCACTGGAAGATCAGTCCGAGCAGCTGCGCCAGGCGGTAGCGGCGTTTCGTCTGAACGGCAAAGAAAAAGCGGTCGCTCCACGCCCGGCCAATCTGAAAACGCCACAGCTGCTGCGCCCGGCAACGACAAACGCCTCCACCGACAGCAACTGGGAAACGTTCTGAGTCTCAGGCGGGCGAGAATATCGCCCGCTAGCGGCTGCGCTTGGCGTGCCGCTCCCAGTTCTCCTGTTTTGCTTCATCGGATTTTCGCAGTGAAACGTAACATGCCCCGCTGCCGCCGTGATGCGGCAGCGCCACGCAGAAGGCCTGTACATCCTCGAACTCGGTTAACCAGCGCGCCAGGTAGCTGCGCACCACATTCGGATGCGAGTTCTGCTCCCGCCCTTTCCCGTGAATAATAATCAGGTTACGTAACCCGTCACGTCCGGCCTGGCGAATAAAAGAATAGAGCATCTGGCGGCAACGTTCGGCGGGCTGACGCAGGAGGTTTAAGCTGGCCTGGCGGGCATATTTACCCGTTCGCAGCTTATCGATAACGCCCTGCTGTACCCCTTCTCGCCGGAACACCAGCGGCTCTTCGAGGGGCAGAACGTCAAGAAAATCCAGCGTCAGGAAGTTATCCAGCTGTTCATTATCCACCTCCTCGCGCGCCCGGGTATTGCGGCTGGGCTGCCAGTGAATATCCGCGCAGCGCTTCAGGGGCTGGACATCTTCCATGGCGTCAAGAAAAAAGGATTTGTCGTCAGGGTTCATGGGCATCCTCCGGCTACAGCTGAGGACGGTACTATACCTGCGCCCGGGACAGGCCTCAATCACCGTTACAGGCCGTCGTGCGCAACAAATATTAACCTGATGAATATATATAGTATTTATAAAATAAACTTAAATATGACTTAACTAAAATTTCAGCAAAGATGAAATAAGTGATTTGTGTTAAATTTTCGTAAAATCAAACACTCAATATCCTTTCATTTTGCGGGAAAGGTGTTATACCTAAATATACCTGCTTCATGGATATAATACTCAGGATTGGCGAAAGGACGCACTGCTGTGTGTACTGGAGGGTCTGTCAGATGTCGGACAGACCCTGTTTTTTATGGTCGGCTTTTCACGCCACAACTATTTTCCTTGCTTCCCTTCTGAATTGCGTAATTAATGATTCGGCAAGGGGCGTCTGACGTGAATCACGGCGCTGAATTAAATAATATGCTGCTTTTGGAAGCGACTCGACAACCGACAGCATGACCAGACGGTGCGCCAGAAGCGGGTCACATCCCAACTCCTGCGGCAATATGCTTAAAAAATCGCTTTGCGCGACCAGGCTAATACAGGAGGAAAAGGTTTCGCAGACCACGCCAATTCGCGGTATTCGCGAGCGATCGCTAAATACCTCTTCTAATTGCTTGTAATAGCTTCCCCGCGGCGTCGGCATTGTCCAGTTATAATGCAGAAGTTCATTAATCGACGTTGCTCCCGTCGCCGGATGCCCTTCCCGACAAAATACCGCAAACGGTTTTTCGAAGAGCTTTTCAAACGTAAATTCCTGGTCGTAAGGCCCCTGATAATAGGTATTGATGGTGAAATCCAGTTCGCCCTGGCGTAATTCATTGATCATCGATACCAGCTGCCCTTCCATAATCCGCACCTTGACCTGCGGATGCTGCGCGTGAAAGCGGGTAATGACGGCGGGCATCAGGCTGCGTGAAACGCTGGCCCCCATCCCGATGTTGATCTGCCCGGCCAGCTCCCCCTGCCGCTGACGAATGTCATCCTGCGCCGCGCGCAGCTCTTCCAGAATCAACCTGGCACGCTGGTAAAAACCCTCACCGCATTCTGTCAACGCGACGCCCTTACTCCTGCGCACGAAAAGCTGCGCCGCCATGCCCTCCTCCAGCTCTTTGATGGATTTGGTCAGCGCCGGCTGGGAAAGATTCAGCGTTCTGCTGGCACCGCGAATGCTGCCCTGACGCGCAACCTCAACAAACGCCCGGATTTGATGAAATTTAATCTGAAATGACATAGCCCGACCGATAACCGTTGTTTATCAGAGTAAAGAAACTGTCATCTACTTTAATGGAAAGGGATGTGCGAGGGTAATTCCTGAACGGTTAAAACTGTGAAAAATCGGTTAGTGATAAGTAAAAACTATCACAGCGTGAAGCAGTTCACATATTTTAATGATGACAGGAACAGATATGGACACACTGGCGCAGTACATCCAGACGTTACCCCCGCAGCTGAGCGCATGGCGTCGTGATTTTCACCATTTCGCGGAATCCGGCTGGGTAGAGTTTCGTACCGCCGCGAAAGTCGCGGAAATCCTGGACTCGCTGGGTTACGAACTGGCGATGGGGCGCGACGTGGTCGATGCCGAAAGCCGGATGGGGCTGCCCGATGCCGCTACCCTGGCGCATGAGTTTGCCCGTGCGCGGGCGCAGGGCGCGCCTGAGAAATGGCTGGCGCCGTTTGAAGGCGGCTTTACCGGCATTGTGGCGACCCTCAATACCGGCCGCCCTGGCCCAACCCTGGCGTTTCGCGTCGACATGGACGCCCTTGATTTAAGCGAAGCGCTCGACGACTGCCATCGTCCGTTCCGCGACGGGTTTGCCTCCTGCAACGCGGGAATGATGCACGCCTGCGCGCACGACGGCCACACCACCATTGGTCTGGGGCTGGCGCAGGTGCTTAAGCAGAATGAAGCCCGGCTGAACGGCACCATCAAGCTGATCTTCCAGCCCGCCGAAGAAGGTACGCGCGGCGCGCGCGCCATGGTTGCCGCCGGGGCGCTGGACGACGTGGACTATTTCACGGCTATCCATATTGGTACTGGCGTGCCTGCCGGAACGGTGATCTGCGGCAGCGATAACTTTATGGCCACCACCAAGTTCGACGTGAGCTTCACCGGCGTGGCCGCACACGCGGGCGGTAAGCCGGAGGACGGTCGTAACGCTCTGCTCGCCGCCGCGCAGGCCACCCTCGCTCTGCACAGCATTGCCCCGCACAGCGACGGTGCCTCCCGGGTGAACGTCGGGGTGATGCAGGCGGGCAGCGGACGCAACGTGGTGCCCGCGAATGCCCTGATGAAGGTTGAAACGCGCGGTGAAAGCGAAGCGATTAATCAGTACGTCTTTGAACGCGCGCAGGCGGTGATTACCGGCGCGGCGGCCCTCTACGGCGTGAACGCCGAGATGCGCCTGATGGGGGCTGCCACCTCCAGCGCACCGACGCCGGCCTGGGTGGATTATCTGCGCGAGCAGGCGAGCCAGGTTTCCGGGGTTGTTCACGCCATCGATAAGGTGAAGGCGCCAGCAGGCTCCGAAGACGCCACGCTGATGATGGCCCGCGTGCAGCAGAACGGCGGCATGGCGTCCTATATGGTGTTTGGCACGGAGTTGAGCGCCGGACATCACAACGAAAAATTCGACTTCGATGAGCAGGTGATGCCTGTCGCCATCGAAACGCTGGCGCGAACTGCGCTCAATTTCCCGTGGACGCGAGGTGTGTAATGCAGGAGAACTACGCTTTTATTGCCGATGCGATCGACACGCGATGTCGGACGTTAACCGATATTGCCGATGCGATCTGGGATCGTCCCGAAACCCGCTTTGAAGAGTTCTGGTCCGCAGAACGACTGGCCAGCGAGCTGGAAGCAGAAGGCTTCACGCTGATCCGCGAGGCAGGCGGCATCCCCAACGCGTTTATCGCCAGCTTCGGCAGCGGGAAACCGGTTATCGCCCTGCTGGGCGAGTACGACGCGTTGGCCGGGTTAAGCCAGCAGGCACACTGCGCGACCGCGCAGACCGCCACGCCGGGAGCCAACGGCCACGGCTGCGGGCATAACCTCTTAGGCACCGCGGCGCTTGCGGGCGCGGTGGCGGTGAAAAGCTGGCTGGAGCAGCACGGCGGCAGCGGAACGGTGCGTTTTTACGGCTGTCCCGGCGAAGAAGGCGGCTCCGGGAAAACCTTTATGGTGCGCGAAGGGCTGTTTGATGACGTCGATGCTGCCGTCACCTGGCACCCGGAAGCCTTTGCCGGGATGTTTAACGTCAGCACGCTGGCGAATATTCAGGCCGCCTGGCGTTTTCACGGCGTGGCGGCGCACGCGGCCAACTCCCCTCACCTGGGACGGAGCGCGCTGGACGCCGTGACGCTGATGACCACCGGCACCAACTTCCTTAACGAACACATTATCGAGAAAGCGCGCGTCCATTACGCCATTACCGATACCGGCGGGATTTCGCCCAACGTGGTGCAGGCGCAGGCCGAGGTGCTGTACCTGATCCGCGCCCCGGAGATGGCCGATGCGCAGCAGATCTACGAGCGCATCGAGAAAATCGCCCAGGGCGCGGCGCTGATGACCGAAACCACCGTCGAATGCCGCTTTGATAAAGCCTGCTCCAGCTACCTGCCGAACCGCACGCTCGAGGCGGCGATGTATCGCGCCCTGCAGCACTACGGCACGCCGGAGTGGACCGACGAAGAGCGCGAGTTTGCCCGCGAGATCCGCGCCACCCTGACGCCCAACGATCTGCAAAACAGCCTCAAAAATATTGCCGCTACGGGAGGTGAAGCGGGGAAAGCCTTTGCCCGTCGTCATCAGACGACGCTGCTGGTGGATGAAGTCGCGCCTTATGCTATTACCGACAACGTGCTGGCGGGCTCAACGGACGTGGGCGACGTCAGCTGGAAAATGCCGGTCGCCCAGTGCTTCAGCCCCTGCTTTACCGTCGGCACACCGCTGCACACCTGGCAGCTGGTGTCCCAGGGGCGTACCTCCATTGCTCACAAAGGCATGCTGCTGGCCGGAAAAGTGATGGGTGCGACCGCGCTCAATCTGCTGCTGGACGCAGCGCTGCTGAACAAATGCCGTGAAGAGTTCGAACAACAATTACAAGAAAAACCGTACGCGTGTCCGATCCCCCAGGGCGTGACACCGTCACCTTTAAAATAAAAAAACACAACAACACAACACTCCCGAGGAACGCCCATGAGTATGTCATCCATACCTTCGCATTCCCCATCCGGTAAGCTCTATGGCTGGGTTGAAAGGATCGGCAATAAAGTGCCGCACCCTTTCCTGCTGTTTATCTATCTGATTGTGATTTTGATGGTCGCCACCGCCGTGCTCTCCGCCTTTGACGTGAGCGTGCGCAGCCCGGCTGACGGCAGCCTGGTGGCGGTGAAAAACCTGCTCAGCGTTGAAGGGCTGCACTGGTTTTTACCTAACGTCATCAAAAACTTCAGCGGTTTCGCCCCGCTGGGCGCCATTCTGGCGCTGGTGCTGGGCGCCGGGCTGGCAGAACGCGTTGGCCTGCTGCCCGCATTAATGGTGAAGATGGCTTCCCACGTCAGCGCGCGGTACGCGAGCTACATGGTGCTGTTTATCGCCTTCTTCAGCCATATCTCCTCCGACGCCGCGCTGGTGATCATGCCGCCGATGGGGGCGCTGATTTTCCTCGCCGTCGGTCGTCATCCCGTGGCGGGCCTGCTGTCGGCGATTGCGGGGGTGGGCTGCGGATTCACCGCTAACCTGCTTATCGTTACCACCGACGTGTTGCTCTCGGGCATCAGCACGGAGGCGGCAAAGACCATTGATGCGGCTATGCACGTCAGCGTGATCGACAACTGGTACTTTATGGCAAGCTCGGTCATTGTCCTGACGATTGTCGGCGGGCTGATTACCGATAAGATCGTCGAGCCGCGCCTGGGCAAATGGGAAGGCCGTAGCGATGAAAAGCTGGAGACCCTGAGCAAAGAGCAGCGCTTCGGCCTGCGCGTGGCTGGCGTGGTCTCGCTTGCCTTTATCGCGCTGGTGGCGCTGATGGTGGTCCCGGAAAACGGCATATTGCGCGATCCGGTTAAACATACGGTCCTGCCGTCACCGTTTATTCAGGGCATTGTGCCGCTGATTATCCTCTTCTTCTTTGTCGTTTCGCTCGCCTACGGTATCGCTACCGGCAAAATCCGCCGTCAGGGCGATTTGCCGCAGCTGATGATCGAGCCGATGAAGGAGATGGCGGGCTTTATCGTGATGGTGTTCCCGCTGGCGCAGTTTGTGGCGATGTTTAACTGGAGCAACATGGGCAAGTTTATGGCCGTGGGCCTGACCGACGCGCTGGAGGCTGCCGGATTAAGCGGCGTACCGGCGTTTGTCGGCCTGGCGCTGCTGTCATCCCTGCTGTGCATGTTTATCGCCAGCGGCTCCGCCATCTGGTCGATTCTGGCCCCGATCTTCGTACCGATGTTTATGATGCTGGGGTTCCACCCGGCTTTCGCGCAGATCCTGTTCCGCATCGCGGACTCTTCGGTTATTCCGCTGGCGCCGGTTTCGCCGTTTGTTCCGTTGTTTTTAGGCTTCCTGCAGCGCTATAAACCCGAGGCCAAACTGGGTACCTACTATTCGCTGGTTTTACCCTACCCGCTTATCTTTTTAGGGGTATGGCTGGTGATGCTGGTGGCATGGTATCTTGTCGGCCTGCCGATTGGACCGGGGATTTACCCGAGGCTGAACTAAAGGAATGAGGATGCTGAGATTACTCGAAGACAAGATTGCGACGCCGCTCGGCCCGCTGTGGGTGATCGCGGACGAGCAGTTCTGCCTGCGCGCCGTCGAATGGGAAGAGCACAGCGACCGCATGGAAGAACTGCTTGCGATTCACTACCGCTCACAGGGATATGAACGTATCCGCGCCACCAATCCGGGCGGGCTGAGCGACAAGCTTGCAGCGTACTTCGAAGGCGATCTCAGCATCATCGATACTCTGCCGACCGCCACGGCAGGCACTCCTTTTCAGCGCGAAGTGTGGCAGGCGCTACGTTCGATTCCATGCGGGCAGGTCATGCATTACGGCCAGCTTGCGGAGCAGCTAGGCCGCGCAGGAGCAGCACGCGCGGTGGGTGCCGCGAACGGCTCTAACCCGGTGAGCATCGTGGTACCCTGCCATCGCGTCATTGGCCGTAACGGTACCATGACAGGCTATGCCGGTGGCGTGCAGCGAAAAGAGTGGCTGCTGCGTCACGAAGGGTATCTCTTGCTCTAGTTCCCAGGCTTTTTGTGCTTAATTTTCTACCGGTTAGGCTAAAAATCCATAATCAAGCTGTGGAATTTCAAGAAGATGGCGACACGTTGCCGTCTCTTGTCCTTATTGAGGGTTTGTCAGGCTTACGTACTTACCAAAAAGATGTTAAAATTGACCAATATCAATTAAGGCTTGAGCAAACCTATGATCCCGGAAAAGCGAATTATACGACGCATTCAGTCTGGCGGTTGTGCTATCCATTGCCAGGATTGCAGCATCAGCCAGCTCTGTATCCCGTTTACCCTGAATGAGCATGAACTCGATCAGCTTGATAATATCATCGAGCGCAAAAAGCCTATTCAGAAAGGGCAGACGCTGTTTAAAGCGGGAGACGAACTGAAATCGCTCTATGCTATCCGTTCTGGCACCATCAAGAGCTACACCATCACCGAGCAGGGTGATGAGCAGATCACCGGCTTCCATCTGGCGGGCGACCTGGTGGGCTTTGATGCCATCGGCACGGGCCATCACCCGAGCTTTGCTCAGGCACTCGAAACCTCAATGGTTTGCGAAATCCCGTTTGAAACCCTGGACGATCTGTCCGGCAAGATGCCTAACCTGCGTCAGCAGATGATGCGTCTGATGAGCGGTGAGATCAAAGGCGATCAGGACATGATCCTGCTGCTTTCCAAAAAGAATGCAGAAGAGCGCCTGGCCGCGTTTATCTACAACCTCTCCCGCCGCTTCGCCGAGCGTGGCTTCTCGCCGCGTGAATTCCGTCTGACGATGACGCGTGGCGATATCGGTAACTACCTGGGTCTGACCGTAGAAACCATCAGCCGTCTGCTGGGTCGTTTCCAGAAGAGCGGGATGCTGGCCGTTAAGGGTAAATACATCACTATCGAAAACGGTGAAGCGCTGGCCGTTCTTGCCGGGCACGCCCGCAACGTGGCATAACTTTCCACCCGTTGATGACCAGACTGATAAATTCTTGTGATTTATTGGTCTGGTATAATCACTTTCGTTTCAAGATATTTTCACCGTAGTACGTCCCCACACAGCGCCCGGAAGGTTCTCGTTGAGGTTATGAATTGAGAGAAAGTTTGTTTTTCGTTTCAGTCGTGATCGCTTCAGTGACCTTTATCTTCATCTGGATCATGCTTGTCGGCCCGATGAAGGGGGAGGAAAAAACCTACGTTCAGGACTCCACGACCTTTGCGATAGCGGTGATGGTGCTGCTGTTTATTGCGTTTATCGCGGTGACGACCACAGTGCTTTTCCTCTGATAAATTTTCATGAATTATTGATCTGGCAAAACCTCCCCTCTGTTTCATTCAGGATATATAGGTTACTCTTTTAATTACAGACTGTGGTGACAGTAGTAAGGAGACCTGTATGGCCAAGTATCAAAACATGCTGGTAGCTATCGATCCGAATCAGGACGATCAGCCGGCATTACGACGTGCTGTGTATTTACATCAACGGATTGGTGGCAAAATCAAAGCGTTTTTGCCGATCTATGACTTCTCGTATGAGATGACCACCCTTCTGTCGCCTGACGAGCGCACCGCTATGCGTCAGGGCGTCATCAGCCAGCGTACCGCGTGGATCCGTGAACAGGCGAAGTATTACCTGGAAGCGGGTGTGCCCATTGATATTAAAGTGGTCTGGCATAACCGACCTTTCGAAGCCATCATCCAGGAGATTGTCGCCGGTGGGCACGACCTGCTGCTGAAGATGGCGCACCAGCACGACAAGCTGGAATCCGTGATCTTCACCCCGACCGACTGGCACTTGCTGCGTAAATGCCCTTGCCCGGTCTGGATGGTGAAAGACCAGCCGTGGCCTGAAGGCGGGAAAGCCGTTGTGGCGGTAAACCTCGCGAGCGAAGAGGATTACCACAATTCGCTGAACGAGAAGCTGGTGAAGGAGACCCTCCAGCTTGCCGATCAGGTGAATCATACCGAAGTGCATCTGGTGGGTGCCTATCCGGTCACCCCGATTAACATTGCCATTGAGCTGCCTGAATTTGACCCGAGCGTGTACAACGACGCGATCCGCGGTCAGCACCTGCTGGCCATGAAAGCGCTGCGCCAGAAATTCAGCATCGACGAGAAGATGACCCACGTGGAAAAAGGGCTGCCTGAAGAGGTGATCCCGGACCTGGCGGAACACCTGCAGGCGGGGATTGTGGTGCTGGGCACAATTGGCAGAACCGGTATTTCTGCCGCGTTCCTCGGCAATACCGCCGAACAGGTAATCGACCATCTGCGCTGCGACCTGCTGGTCATTAAGCCGGATGAGTACCAGACGCCGGTTGAGCTGGACGATCCGGAAGACGATTAACCTGCAAGATGAAAAAAACCGTCGGGAAACCGGCGGTTTTTTTTGCCGGGTGGCGGCTTCGCCTTACCCGGCCTACGGGTTTGGTAGGCCCGGTAAGCTTGCGCCACCGGGCTTTACCCTGTCAGAGTGATTTCAGAATCGCATCCACGCTGGCTTTGGCATCGCCAAACAGCATGTGGGTGTTCTCTTTGAAGAACAGCGGGTTCTGAACCCCGGCATAGCCGGTATTCATGGAGCGTTTAAACACAATCACGTTCTGCGCCTTCCACACTTCCAGAACCGGCATACCGGCGATTGGGCTACCCGGATCGTCCTGTGCAGCAGGGTTAACGGTATCGTTGGCGCCAATAACCAGCACGGTGTCGGTGTCGGCGAAATCATCGTTGATCTCATCCATTTCCAGCACGATGTCGTAAGGCACTTTCGCTTCCGCCAGCAGCACGTTCATATGGCCAGGCAGACGCCCTGCCACCGGGTGAATACCAAAGCGAACCTTGATGCCCCGCGCGCGCAGCTTCTCGGTGATTTCCGCCACCGGATACTGCGCTTGCGCCACCGCCATGCCGTAGCCCGGAGTGATGATCACGGAATGCGAGTTTTTCAGCATGTCTGCGGTATCTTCCGCAGAAATTTCACGGTGCTCACCCACTTCTTCATCCGCACTGGAAGAAGACCCATCGGTCCCGAAACCACCGGCGATAACGCTGATGAACGAACGGTTCATCGCCTTACACATGATGTAAGACAGGATCGCACCGGAAGAACCCACCAGCGCACCGGTGACGATCAGCAGGTCGTTGCTCAGCATAAAGCCTGCCGCCGCTGCCGCCCAACCGGAGTAGGAGTTCAGCATCGAGACAACCACCGGCATATCCGCACCGCCGATGGACGCCACCAGGTGCCAGCCGAACGCCAGCGCGATGATGGTCATGACCAGCAACGCCAGCACCTGCAGACCGACGCTTTCGGTACGCACGAAGACCACCAGCAGTACAAACGACACGACCAGCGCCGCCAGGTTCAGCTTATGACGGTTTGGCAGCATCAGCGGTTTAGAGGAGATCTTCCCGCGGAGTTTGCCGAACGCGACAATAGAACCGGTGAAGGTCACCGCACCGATGAAGATACCGAGGAACACTTCCGTCAGGTGGATGTTCACCAGAATCGGTTCCAGGCCCGGTTCGTGATACAGGTAGCTGTTGAAGCCCACCAGCACCGCCGCCAGACCCACGAAGCTGTGCAGAATAGCGACCAGCTCCGGCATCTCGGTCATTTCAACGCGTTTCGCGAGGCGAATACCAATCGCGCCGCCGATGATCATCGCTACCAGGATCCACGCCACGTTGCCGGTATCCGGCCCGAAGATGGTGGCAATCAGCGCAATCGCCATCCCGGCGATACCAAAGTTATTCCCCTGCTGAGACGTTTCGTGTTTGGAAAGCCCCGCCAGACTGAAAATAAACAGGATTGCAGCAACAATGTATGCGGCTGTCACTAATCCTCCAGACATATGCTACCCCTTAGCCTTTACGAAACATTTTCAGCATGCGCTGAGTCACGGTGAAACCACCGAAAATATTGATACTGGCGATCAGCACCGCGATAAAGCTCAGGAAGCTGATCCAGCCGCCGTGACCAATCTGCAGTAACGCCCCCACTACGATGATCCCGGAGATGGCGTTGGTTACCGACATCAGCGGCGTGTGCAGCGCATGGGAGACGTTCCACACCACGTAGTAGCCTACGACGCAGGAGAGCGCGAAGACGGTAAAGTGGCCGAGGAACTCTTTCGGCGCGACGTCAGCCAGCCAGCCGAACAGAATAATCACCAGCGCCATGATCGCGTATTTACGCCACGGAGAAGCCGGTTTGGCGGGCTCTTTAGGCGCGGGCGCCGCTTTCGCTGCAGCCTGAGGCTGAGCAGAAACCTGAATAGGCGGCGCAGGCCAGGTAATTTCACCTTCACGGACCACGGTGACGCCGCGCACCACCACATCGTCAAAATCGACGGTGATGTTGCCGTCTTTCTCTTTGCAAAGCAGCTTCAGCAGGTTGACGAGGTTCGTGCCGTACAGCTGAGAAGACTGCGTTGGCAGACGGCCCGGCAGATCGGTATAGCCGATCACCTTCACGCCGTTCGCGGTCGTGGTCACCTGATTCGGTACGGTATATTCACAGTTACCGCCGTTTTGGGCGGCCAGGTCGACAATCACGCTGCCCGACTTCATGGAGTCAACCATCTCACGGGTAATCAGCTTCGGCGCCGGTTTGCCCGGGATAAGCGCGGTGGTGACAATGATGTCGACATCTTTCGCCTGCGCGGCGAAGAGTTCCATTTCGGCTTTGATAAAGGCTTCGGACATCACCTTCGCGTAACCGTCGCCGCTGCCTGCCTCTTCCTTAAAGTCCAGCTCAAGGAATTCGGCCCCCATACTCTGAACCTGTTCCTTTACTTCAGGACGGGTGTCAAAGGCGCGTACGATAGCGCCCAGGCTGTTTGCCGCACCGATGGCGGCAAGGCCCGCTACGCCCGCGCCAATCACCATCACTTTCGCCGGAGGGACTTTACCCGCGGCGGTGATTTGACCGGTAAAGAAGCGACCAAATTCGTGGGCCGCTTCAACAATGGCGCGGTAGCCGGCAATGTTTGCCATGGAGCTTAAGGCATCCAGCGACTGCGCGCGCGAAATGCGCGGCACGGAGTCCATCGCCATCACGGTCACGCCACGGGCCGCCAGCTTCTCCATCAGCTCCGGGTTTTGCGCAGGCCAGATGAAGCTCACCAGGGTCGTCCCGGGATTCAGCAGCGCAATTTCACTCTCTTCCGGTGCGTTGACCTTCAGAATCACCGGCGACTGCCAGACGTCAGCACCGTCGACCACTTCTGCGCCAGCCTGGATAAAGGCCTCGTCATCGAAACTCGCCAGTTTGCCTGCGCCGCTTTCGACCGCGACCGTAAAACCCAGTTTAAGCAGTTGCTCCACCGTTTTCGGTGTTGCCGCTACGCGGGTTTCATTGGCTAACCGTTCTTTTGGTACCCCAATACGCATAGTTTTCCCTTCCATCGGTTTTTGATGATGGTTTATCGATAAATGCCCGCGGTTTGTATCAATTTTCGCCATCGCGCGAGCGACGAGATATGATTAACCCCGGAAAATAAAACAGTAACAAACTGTCTATAACCTACTGAAAATAGCGCCCGTGATCTACCGCCAGAAAACACTATTTCTTACTTTATCTGTGAAAAATAAGCGATCGGCGTCACTGACAGTGATATTTACCTTAAATTCATCGCCAGAACCGATAAATCGCGTAAGCGAAGCGGTAAAAACATGATATAGCGCCATAAGAGAACAACTTATTAACATTAAATTAACTTGTAAAAGTCATATGCTTTATCAGTTTTACTTGTCAAACGCGTGTTTTTTCAACATATCACTAAATGTTATCGAATAAGGTGATTCAGTAAGCACGGGCAGTGAAAAATGGCGCAGACAGCGACGGGTTTTAAATGCAATAATCGGGACCGTCTCAAATTAACAACAATACCAGTACATGGTTTGCGCAAGGCGAAGGATCATTTTTATGAAGCTTAAGAACACACTCCTGGCGTCCGCACTTCTTTCCGCGACCGCCCTGTCTGCGAATGCCGCAACAGAGTTAACGCCGGAGCAAGCGGCAGCGTTAAAACCTTTTGACCATACGGTCATTGTGGGTCGTTATAATTCTATTGGCGACGCCGTCGCCGCGGCATCAAAAGCTGCTGATAAAAACGGGGCGGCCTCGTTTTATGTCGTTGACCAGTCCGATTACGGCAACAGCGGTAACCAGCGCGTGACCATTGCGCTGTTCAAAGACAATGCGCCAAAAGCTGACGCACCGAAAAACCGCGTGATCAACGGTGTTGTTGAACTGCCGAAAGATCAGGCGATTGAGCTGGAACCTTACGACACCGTCACCGTTCAGGGCTTCTATCGCAGCCAGCCTGAAGTGAACGATGCCATCACCAAAGCCGCGAAAGAGAAAGGGGCCTACTCTTTCTTCATCGTGCGTCAGGTCGATGCTAACCAGGGTGGCAACCAGCGTATTACCGCGTTCATCTATAAAAAAGATGCGAAAAAACGTGTTCTGCAGAGCCCGGATGCCATCCCGGCGAATTCAGAAGCAGGTCGCGCGGCAATAGCAAAAGGCGGCGAAGAAGCGAAGAAAGTTGAAATTCCAGGCGTAGCAACGACGGCTGCCCCAAGCGCTGAAGTGGGCCGTTTCTTCGAAACGCAGTCCACGAAAGGTGGCCGCTATTCCGTTACGCTGCCGGACGGTACCAAAATTGAAGAGCTGAACAACGCCACTGCAGCGCAGATGGTGCCGTTCGACAGCATCAAGTTTACCGGCAACTACGGCAACATGACGGAAGTCTCTTACCAGGTCGCGAAGCGTGCGGCTAAGAAAGGGGCGAAGTACTACCACATCACCCGCCAGTGGCAGGAACGTGGTAATAACGTGACCATCAGCGCCGATCTGTACAAGTAACAAAATCGTTTACGAAAGGCGGCGCAATGCCGCCTTTTTTGTTACTTTTTTTGAATTTCTGCCACACGTCATTGCATGCTTTCGTTACACTCCGTAAAATCCCGCGCCTTAGTGTGATCCACCATTTTTATGCGCCTGAGCGAAATAATTATTCTGGATTTTGACCTTTCATAACAGGAAGCCAATGGAAAAGAAACTTGGCCTGAGTGCTCTGACTGCACTCGTTTTAAGCTCAATGCTGGGTGCAGGCGTATTCAGTTTGCCGCAAAATATGGCGGCCGTTGCGAGCCCTTCCGCGCTCATCATTGGCTGGGGCATTACCGGTGTCGGAATACTGCTGCTGGCCTTCGCCATGCTGCTCCTCACCCGCATTCGCCCGGATCTGGACGGCGGCATTTTCACCTATGCACGTGAAGGTTTCGGCGAGCTGATTGGCTTCTGTTCCGCATGGGGATACTGGCTGTGTGCCGTTATCGCCAACGTCTCCTATCTGGTGATCGTCTTCTCGGCGCTCAGTTTCTTTACCGATACGCCAGAGCTGCGTCTCTTTGGCGACGGGAATACCTGGCAGTCTATTGTGGGTGCCTCGGTGCTGCTGTGGTTCGTCCACTGGCTGGTATTACGCGGCGTACAAACGGCCGCCAGCATCAACCTGGTGGCGACGCTGGCGAAACTGGTTCCGCTCGGCCTGTTTATTATTCTGGCCTTTATTGCGTTCCGTATGGACGTATTCAAGCTCGATTTCAGCGGCGTTGCGCTGGGCGTTCCCGTCTGGGAGCAGGTGAAAAACACGATGCTGATTACCCTGTGGGTGTTCATCGGTGTGGAAGGTGCGGTCGTGGTTTCTGCCCGTGCGCGGAATAAACGCGATGTGGGCCGCGCCACGCTGCTGGCCGTACTGGCCGCGCTCGGGGTCTATCTGCTGGTGACGCTGCTGTCGCTGGGCGTGGTGGCGCGTCCTGAGCTGGCGGAAATGCGTAACCCGTCAATGGCAGGCCTGATGGTGAAAATGCTCGGTCCCTGGGGCGATGTGGTGATTGCCGCAGGACTGATCGTCTCCGTCTGCGGCGCTTACCTGAGCTGGACCATCATGGCGGCTGAAGTGCCGTTCCTGGCCGCGACGCACAAGGCGTTTCCACGCCTGTTCGCCCGTCAAAACAAAAACAGCGCGCCGTCGGCATCACTCTGGCTGACCAACATCAGCGTTCAGGTCTGCCTGGTGCTGATCTGGCTCACAGGTTCAGACTATAACACGCTGCTGACCATCGCCTCGGAGATGATTCTGGTACCCTATTTCTTAGTGGGTGCGTATCTGTTAAAAATTGCCACACGCCCGGCGCATTATGTCGTGGGTGTCGGAGCCTGTATTTACGGCCTGTGGTTGTTGTATGCTTCCGGACCTATGCATCTGCTGCTGTCGGTAGTGCTGTACGCACCGGGTCTGCTGGTGTTTATCTACGCCCGCCGCACGCATCAGCTGGAGAATGCGCTGAAACGCCGTGAGATGGCATTAATTGGACTGCTACTGGTTGCTGCCCTGCCGGCAACCTGGATGTTAATGGGATAGCATCGCCTTTCCCATTGTTGAACTGTAAAGGAGAATACGATGGGAAATGCACCGCTTCGCCCAATACTGATTACCGGTGGAGGCCGCCGTATCGGCCTCGCTCTTGCCCATCACTTTCTCAACCTTCGCCATCCTGTCATTGTCAGCTACCGTACGGAATACCCGTCGATTGAAGGGTTACGCAAAGCCGGAGCGGTCTGCATTCAGGCTGATTTTTCAACCGATGAAGGCATTCTGGCTTTCGCGGAAGAGGTGAAGTCCACCACGACGGGGCTGCGCGCCGTGATCCATAACGCCAGCGCATGGCGTGCCGAAAAACCCGGTACGTCACTCAGCGAAACGCTCTCCGCCATGTTGCAGATCCACGTTAATACCCCTTATCTGCTCAACCACGCCCTGCAGGATCTGCTGCGCGGCCATGGGCATGCTGCGGGCGACATCATTCACTTCACTGATTATGTGGTGGAGCGCGGAAGCGACAAGCACATCGCCTACGCGGCCAGCAAAGCCGCGCTGGATAATATGACGCGCTCGTTTGCCCGCAAGCTTGCGCCCGAGGTGAAGGTGAACGCCATCGCCCCGGCGATGATTTTGTTTAACGAAAACGATGATGCGGAGTATCGCCAGCAGGCGCTGAATAAGTCGCTTATGAAAATCGCCCCGGGCGAGAAAGAGGTCATCGACCTTGTGGATTACCTGCTCATCAGCTGCTATGTCACCGGCAGAACCTTTGCCGTGGACGGCGGCCGTCCGCTGCGCTAGTGAAAGCGAATAACAGCCAGAATTACGGAACCGGCGTTAATTTTGAAAGATTAATGGAAGGTTAAGGTTCCGCGGTGTATGTTGGCTTTTTTCACGAAAACAGACGCTGTATGAATAAGATTGTTTATGTTGAAGACGAACCCGAAGTCGGGCAGTTGATCGCCGCCTATCTGGGTAAACATGATATGGACGTCATTGTTGAACCTCGCGGCGATCGTGCCGAAGAGGTGGTCGTCCGTGAAAACCCGGATCTAGTGCTGCTGGATATCATGTTGCCAGGCAAAGACGGCATGACGCTCTGCCGTGACCTGCGCGCCCGGTGGGAGGGCCCTATCGTTCTGCTCACCTCGCTGGACAGCGATATGAACCATATCTTGTCGCTGGAGATGGGTGCCAATGACTACATTCTGAAAACCACACCGCCTGCCGTCCTGCTTGCACGTCTGCGCCTCCATTTGCGCCAGCACGCCAGCATCGAACGTGAAGCGCCCGCGGCGTCTCTGACGCCGCACAAAGCGATGCGCTTCGGTACGCTGTCTATTGACCCCATTAACCGCCAGGTGCTGCTCTCTGGCGAGCTTATCGCCCTCTCCACCGCGGATTTTGACCTGCTGTGGGAGCTGGCAACGCACGCCGGGCAAATCATGGACCGCGACGCGCTGCTGAAAAATCTGCGTGGCGTGAGCTATGACGGAATGGACCGCAGCGTTGACGTGGCGATTTCGCGTCTGCGCAAAAAGCTGCAGGATAACGCTACCGAGCCCTACCGCATTAAAACCGTGCGTAATAAGGGTTACCTGTTTGCCCCCCACGCCTGGGAAACCTGATTCCGTTATCCGGTTAGCATAACATGCGCGAAATGAAGGCATTACACAGTGATGTCCTCTCTTTCGCGCCTTTATTTATCCGTTTGCGCAACAATTAACTTGCTAAGCACGCGAACTATCCCATAATTAAACCCTCTACTGTCCTTTCTTCAACTGGCACTGACCCGGCTACAACGCTTTCTCACCGTGAAGCTCTCACGAAACCTCTCCCATAAAATCTTGATATGAGGATTTAAGCCCATGAAATATGTATAGCTACAGTCAGGTTGAAGCCATCAAAACCAATCTTGAATGGATTGTTAATCAGGCAGCGCTTAGCCATGCCTCTCCCTCACGCGCCGATCGGAAAGCGCTCTTTGATCTCCTTGAACTCATCCAGTCTTACGAAATACTTCTGGATTTGATTAACGAATTTGGAACCGATGTGATTGATGTGCACATTGCGGAAGGACTGGCAGTAACGGAAACACTCATCGCCAAGGTAAAAAACAGCGCGAAAGCCATGTAACACGCTTCACAGACATGAAAATATCGGCGGGTTTCATGTATATTCTGCACAAAGCGTTTCTTCGGTGAGATCCAATGAAAAAGCTGTTTGTGCAGTTTTAGTGTGCAGAAAATTCGCAACTCATTGAAATGGCTTTATTTGTCATGGTATCAGTGAGTTAGCCAGAAACGTTTAACGGACATATACGGACATGCACGGTCTTTTTGATGCCCCTATCGGTGTCCCTTCTTTCAAAATGCCCCCAAATTTGCCCCAATATTCCCCTGTTTTGCGAAGCTCCTTCCGGGTTCGCAATACTCTGCTTTACGTCTCTCTATCTGATCAGCATGGTCGCCACGAATTCGTTTGTAAGACTTAACCAGCGCACCTCTTTTTCTCCCTGCCCTATACTTTCAGTCTGATATCTGGCTGGAGGTTTCTATGTGTGGACGCTTTGCACAAGCCCAAACCCGTGAAGAATATCTGGCATACCTCGCAGATGAAGCCGATCGAGACATCGCATTCGACCCTGAGCCGATTGGACGTTACAACGTGGCTCCAGGCACGAAGGTCCTGTTGCTAAGCGAACGAAACGAGCAGTTACATCTTGATCCTGTATTATGGGGTTATGCCCCGGGATGGTGGGATAAAGCACCCCTGATTAATGCGCGCGTCGAAACGGTGGCCACCAGCAGAATGTTTAAACCTCTATGGCAACATGGCCGCGCGATCTGCTTCGCCGATGGATGGTTCGAGTGGAAAAAAGAAGGTGACAAAAAACAGCCCTACTTCATTCACCGTGCCAATGGCCAACCAATATTTATGGCAGCGATCGGCAGCACACCATTTGAGCGTGGTGATGAAGCTGAGGGTTTTCTTATAGTGACATCGGCAGCGGATAAAGGTCTGGTCGACATTCACGACCGCCGGCCACTTGTTTTGTCACCAGAAGCGGCACGTGAGTGGATGCGGCAGGATATTGGTGGGAAAGAAGCTGAAGAGATCGCAGCCGACGGCACTGTGCCAGCTGAGATGTTTATCTGGCATGCAGTGGCCCGTGATGTTGGAAATGTAAAAAATCAGGGGAGAAAATTGATAGAACAAACAAATATATAATCTGCCGTACTTTTGATGCGCACTTTATATTTGGTTAAATATTATCTTATCTTAAGAAAGGAATATATTTGCAGCCATCGAACCACTAAGTCCATTTATACGATAGAATTCAACACGAACACCTGGCTTTAACGTTTGGCTTTCACTATTACTTAATGCAGAAACATGTAAAAAAACATCTTTTCTGCCATCAGGTGGGATAATCAATCCCTTTCCGCTCTTGAAGTCAAAACTTTTGACAATTCCTGTCATTTTACGAGACAAATATTTTCCTAATGGTAATCCAGATTTGACTATACAGGATTAGTTAATAATAGCTAATCCTATTTTAACGGCCTTCTGGAAGGCTAAAATAAAATTTGCTTAATCATTCAACACGTGCCTTAATGGTTTGGCTGATTCGTTGCGATGATGAATCTAACTTTTCCAAAAGCCGTTCTCATAACCAGGTGTTATCTCTGATACCTCCTCCTCTTGAGTCCATACATATACCAGCATACGTTTCTTATCATGAGCTTGCTTGTCAGTTTGAAATGTTCAAACGGAGTTTGTATGTCATCTAAAATCATAGGTCTTGTTAAGTGGTTTAACGAAGATAAGGGGTTTGGTTTTATCTCCCCACTCGATGGAAGTAAAGATGTTCTTGTTCACACTTCTTCCCTGCTGGGAGAAACATTTGATACTCTATTTGAAGGACAAAAAGTCAAATTCGCTATCATAGCTGGAACTAAAGGTCCAGTCGCTGCCAATGTAACACTTTGCGATAGATAATTTTTAGATGGTTTACTTAAGCCATCATGACTTTATCAGTGAAAGGTGATTGTTCGGTTACGCACATCATTACAACAGGCCAGCATATTTACTTACCATAAAGTTTGCTGACCGATGTGATGAAATGCAGGACTGCTGCATGAACAGTCTCAAAGCAGAAGCTAACTGCTTATAAAATATTAAAGTGCGTAAGAGGTTAGGCAGCCTCTAAAAGCATCACTTCTTATTTTTTTAATTTTTTTAGAAGCGCTGGGGAGATTTGAATAAAGCACAGCAGTATGGGCACACCAATTGAGCCCCCTTTTGTACACGATTGTAACTATGTTCGGAATCTTTTGAGCAGTTTGGACAAGGACATTTTACTAAATAATTTCGGCGGAATTGAGTGTTTTTACGTGCTGACATAGACTTCTCCAGTTCAAATGGACCGTTACAGTACACGTTAAGTCAGTATAATGCTTGTTTTAATTTCGATAGAGGCAAAAAAAATGAACAAACAGCCCCCTTTCGAACACCTGCAGGGGCTAAAAGCCATCAAAATACATGGTGATATATGAAAAAAGTAATCATTTTTTTTAATGGTAAGCCAAGTAAAGTTATCACTGTGCTTAAAGGTGTGACATCAATACGCGAAGAATATCCTAATGGAGAAGTGATAAACCTTCAGATAATGTCAGCAGGTTTTCCCTCTTTAACAGGTGACCATGAAGTGGTCTATGTGGCATCAGATCGAGAGCTTACCTCTCAGGAAATATTAGATGCGGCGCAGAAGTATCTTTGACGCAAGGGATTCAACGCCAACGTTCATGAAATCATTATTATAACTACGTTTAATTATTATAGCCTGCTTAACGCAGGCTTTTTTTTACCCCCACACAAACATTTATAATTAAGACATGTACATCCAACACCATGGCAATATGACCTTATTGCTGAAGAAACCATAAGGCTTCCATGAAAATTCTATATTACACAGTATTAATAGTTATTGAAGCCCCATTCTCAGATAATAATATCAATCCTCTTATCTTAGGTCTCTTGCATGACCGAAACTATTCAAGTAAGTCAAACCGAGGCGTTAAACTTCCATCCCATGCATTCATTGGTTCAGAGGGTCAGGCAGTTTTAGAGTGGGAGTCTGAAAAAGATGGAGCAGAAAAACTAAAAAAAAGACTCTACCAGATGCTGCATGGAATTACACGTTTAGAAGAGTCTCCCACAGCAATTTTTCTAATGATTTGCCCAGAAGATAAAACCTTAACCTTTGTTTCAAGACTTAAAGTAAAAAAATGAACATCGATATTTTAACCTTCACCATCTGAAAATACCGTGACCGTGAAAACTGCGAAAGAAAATCATGAGGCACATCAGTAAATTTTGTATCATTTGCTAAGCATTGCTGTTACATTCGGTTTTATGATGAATCCTCCTCAGCGGCAGGGCTAACTAACCTGATGATTTGTATATCAAGCGGCTCATCGTGAATTTCTGAAGCAGCGAGTCACGAGTGGTTAGCTCAATGACTCACCGGGAGGCACCCGGCATCATATCCATAAGCCCCTGTATAATTGCAGGGGCTTATTTACATTACAAAAGCATAGTAGTAGACATATTACTCTTAATACTCATAGCCGATAATTAGGTTCGAATGAATATACCGTTTAAAGAATCATCTAACTTTTATTAGGTCTGAATACCTCGTAGTATATCGTGGAGATAACATATCCCGTTTCATCTGCCATTGCTGCTGTATGCCCTGCCCGGCAAAATAAAGCGTTACCTTTCCATCTTTCGCGTTCAGATAATCCAGAACTTCCATCAACCTATCGCTACCAGCGCGCGGCGCGTTCTCGTCGAACAAGTTGAGCTGGGCCACACCATGGCTAAAGAAGTCACCCAGCATAATGCCGGCTTTCTGGTAACGGTGTCCGTCTTTCCAGATTTTGTCCAGGCACTTTACCGCGGCGTTAATGATGTCGCGTGAATCCTGAGTGGGGGTTCCGGTACACAAATGGCCTGCGCGTGGTGGAGAACACACAGACACCTCCCTTAATGATATTTAGCCCCCTCCCAGGCGTCGGGCTTACGCCACTGGCAAAAATTGCGATTTGCATGGTGACCGTAGCATCCTGATCGAGGCCGGAGTGGTCTTTTGTTGCAATAATATTCGAGCCGTCGAATTCGATGGTGACGTTATCAGCACTCCATTTGGCGAACACCATATAACGATCGCGGGAGATGTTTGTCGTTGGGGTAGCCCAGCTTCCGATGAAGGTGACGGTACCGCGCCAGACGCAGTATCCCGACATCGTGGCATCAGTGATTGAGAGGAAATCCGTGCTGTCCTTAATCAGCAACCCCCTACCTGAAGAGGTCGGTAGAATTTGCCAGATTGATGAGGCAAAAGTACGAGAGCTCCCAAGGCCATCACTCCGCCAGTTGTTCATGGTCATGGTATTGCCGTTTACGGTAAAACCATCCAGCATGACAATGGTTGGAATCAGATTGGTGCCCACCCAAAATCTGTCGACAGTATTGCGCGGAATCCTGAATAAACGCTGAGCTGATAAATACCTGGCCATTGATTACAGCGAATGGAGAGTACTGGGTGTCACCACTGCCGCTCATCAGCACAAACTGGTTAGCGTTAAATCCAACCCTGGTTACTACCGGTTTTCCTGCCTCAGCCAGGACGGCAATCGACATCCCGGCGTTGTACATCACGCCGTTTATCCTCACGCCTGTTTTGAGGGTGTAGATTGCCGAAGCACCAGAGGCATCGACGACGGCTGTGAGCTTGTCTTCCAGGGAAGCGGTGACGTTGTCGATCTGCGCCTGCACCTGCGTGGACATCTCCGCCATTGCTTGGCTCACGTCAGCAATGGTCGTTTTGACAACCAGGATATCGGCACGCACTTCCCCGTATTGTGCCCACTGGTGCTCGACTGTTCCGTGGTTCGCCAGGGCGTTCTGAAGAATTCCCTCAATGTTGGTATCAATGTCACCAGTGAGGCGCTCCCCATCAGCAGATGTAAGAAAATCGTCTGCGATATCACCCAGATAATCATCGGCGTTATCGTTAGACATCCCCCTGATCCATTCTGTATACCCGGACTCGTTACCCGTTCTGTCAACCAGCTGCGCGCGGTACCAGAATTCCTGCCCAGCTTTAAGGCCGAGCTGAGTGTATTCCGCAGATGGATAAGGCACGTCTGTGAGCAGGAGAGGATCCGAAAAGTCACTGTTGGCTGTGTACTGAATTTCAGTTTTTAGCGTATCGCCGGTATTTGCAGGGAAGCCCCAGTTAAGACGAATGCCCCAGTTAATGCCCGTGGCCGTGAATCCTACTGGCTTAGGTGGATTTCCTACTTTGCCGGTCAGCTCCTTCTCCTCCGAATATCCCCAACCTGAGGAAATTTCAGCGGCATTGATTGCGCGCACGCGCACCAGGTAGCGCCCGGCATAAATCCCAGGGACGTCGAATGACGTAGTGGAGCTGCGCGGCATGTTCACCCAGTTTCCGTCGTTGCGGCGCCATTGCGCTTCATAGGCGATAGCGTTCTGCGCCTGATCCCAGCTCACGCGCATGGTCTCAACGCTAATGTTCTGCTGAACCACAGAAAACGAGCTGATCACGATGTTCGCAGGCGGCGACTGATTACTAGGAGGAATGACACTCACCGGCCGCTGATCTATAACGGCACCTGTATCGATACGGGCATACTTATCCGGATCGTGATTTGCCCCCGTGATGGTATATGTCCCGTCATTGTTATCGGTGACACTAATTACCCTGTACTGCTGCGCATAAAGTTCATCAGATTCAATAACCCATACAGCCTCAGCCTGCGGAAGTTCACTAAAAGCGGTGGTCACGGTGACCATTTCACCTGACAGGGACTGAATCGTTCGGGATTGGGTGATACCCGACGGCAGGTTTACCATTATCCTGTCACCGGCCTTAGCACTTGGTACCCGGTCAAGTTTGAGTACACGACCATTAACCGCGGATAATCGACCGCCTAAATCTCTCCCTGAAAGATTTCGGTCAGAAACAGCAATTATGTAGCCCGGCTGAGGAATATTGCCGTCCAAGCCAACATCAAACGTTACAACCCTGTCTTTATTGTTGGTCAGGATCCCCCAGCGCCCTTTTCTGTTAGCCTCAGACTGCCGGGTGCAACCGATGGCGGTGATCTCAAGCTGGTTGAAACCATAGCGCGCCACCAACTCCTGTTCGAAGACTGGCTCCATTGCATCAGCATACCCATTTGCCGGATCAGACCAGGAAACAAGAGCGTTTGTGTAGCGACTTTTGGTTGTGCTGCTGGAATATACGAATTTGCCGTCGACAACGTTAGCATGCGTGCAGGTAAAATCGACATCTCTGGGCATGTCCGCAAGGGCAACAATCTGGTCGTCTCCCCAGTAGGTCATGCCTCGAAAAATGGCGGCGAAGTCACGCAGGACGGTGTAAGCGTCATTTCGATCCTGAATGTATACGTTGCAGGTGTAACGAGGTTCAGTTCCGCTACCGCCTTCACGAACTGCTGGTAGACGAACTTGAACCCTTCCGGCGTTGTCGTTACGTCAATTCCATTCCTCAGGCCCGGGATGTTGTAACGCATACGAGCGATGATTTTTCGCCAGGCTTGTTGCGCTTTGGCAGCCGCCATGACGTCAAGCTCATCCACCATCGCGTTACCGATTTTGAAACCAACTATCGAGCCGGGCTTCTCCATAGAGCGGCAGATTGTGGTCCCGCGGTACCTTCGCCCCTCGTAGAAGTGGACCTCTTTGTTCCCCTCGTTGATTTTGACGGTTAACCCCCAGTTGAAGGCCACCTCTTCAATCGTCGGGTAAAAGATGTCACGAATTTGCGGGTACGTCGGCGCGAAATAGCCCTGGTTAATCTTCGGGTGCTCCCACATCCCTTTGCAGATGCCGCCACAACCCACCCACGTTTTACCCGAACCGAACCCGGCAACGTAGGCCTTGAATTTGTGCTGCATCGCGAAGAAGCGCGCCTGAGGAATGTTAAGTGTCGGGCTGATCCCCATCGTCCGCCCTCGCGTCCACTACGTTGATATTGATCTGCACTGGGGTTGGTTCATCGTCGTCACCATCACCCGCAAGCTCTTTACGGAGTTTCTCAACCTCCAGCTGCCGGCGTTCGATTTCTATCTGCTGCAGGCGCTGCGCGAACTCGCTATCGGCCAGGCCCAGGCGCTTCATTACCGCCTCGAACATGCGCTCACGGCTGATAGCAGTGATTTCAACGCCATTCTTGCCGACCTTCACACCTGAATAAGCGAGCCGAGAAGCTGCCGGGAGTTTGCGCGTATCGGGGAAATAAGGCTGACCGATGCCCTCACCATTGCAGCGTGGGCATTCAGGGTTTGGCTCTCGGGTGTGGTCGTAGCCATAGCCGCCTGTGTCATCTGGTTGCCTGGCTCCTTCCCTTCCCTCAGCCTTTGCTGTTTCCTCTTCAAACTCAACTGCATCGCGCCACTGGTAGTGATGACCGAAGCCCCAGCAGTAACGACACGCGCCGCGACGATACTGTGAAAGCTGGTTTGCATCGAAGGTGGCGAGCTGCCACATCTGAGCGAGGATTTCATCGGCACTCCCGATAGTGCGCACAATGGACGCTTTTTGCTGCTGCGCAATAGCCTGCGCAACTGAAGTTTTCTGAAGGAGTTGATAGCCGATTTGTTCAGCTGATTTTTTACTGTAGCCAGCCCGGATAGCAGCCCGAGTGGCGTTGTTGTCCTTCAGGTACTCCGCGACAAATAAGCGCTGCTGAGCAGTAAGTCCATCATCATCCACCAGTTCATTTGCGCTCTTATCTTTCTGCGCAGTGCGCACTATCTTTCGCGGGTAAATTTTTGTATTTTGCGCAGCAGTTTTCTTGATATAGCGGCGAGCAGTTACATAATTAAGGTTATGTGCCTCGCACCATTCCTTAGGGGATATGCCAGTAGCAGCGTGATCAGACAGGAACCGCTTCTGCAGCTCGCCCCAATCCGGCTTAGCCATTGTTACCTCTAAACTGAATGAACTTTAGACGTCACTCACAGCTTCAGTATTTGAAGCAATGGAGTATTTTTTCTCAAAGAAATCTTGAAATGAGGATTTAAGCTTATGAAATAAGTATAACTACGATGACGTACAGAAAATCAAGGCCAATCTCGAGTGGATAGTGCATCAAGCCTCTGCCCGGTCTCATTTGCGCACTGAGCATGATCAATTAGTGATTTCCGATCTAATGGAACTCATCCAGACATATGAAACGCTTCTGGACCTTGTAAGCCAATTTGGTGCTTCCGTCTTAAATTCGGAAATCATAGCGGGTCTATCAATCACAGAGGAATTCATTGCTAAAGTTAAGAGGAATGAGGGTGCGATGTGAGCGACAAACACACTGTGAGACGATTGATTTGTGTATTGAAGCTTCAAACTGGTGGATTACAGTTTGAAGCTTGGGTTATTTAATTGCCGTACAGTCGATTGAAAAGCGCATTTTTCATCGCATTAGAATCAATCGGATCCACGTTTAACCAGGTCAATGTCTCACGATTCTTTTCTGCATTGAAATCAGAAAACACACCATGAATATCACCGCTATCAGGTGAGTAGAGAACAGCAATATTCTGTTCTGGACAACTGTGTGGTTTACACCCTGACAGTGCAATATACTTTTTGCCCGCAACTGTTACTTCGGTTGATGGCGTGCTCGTGCCACCACTTTTTACCCATGCAGGTAGTTTGTTTTTACTAATCAGCTGGGAGTAGCTTTTAGACGTGCTTTTTGCACTGGCGAAATCAGAAAGATACTGCCCCTCGTCGGCAAGAGCACTGAAAGATACAAAAGCCATAGCAGCGATAAACACTTTACCTTTCATATTAATCCTCATTCCATAAAGACATCTCAACACTATACCTTAGCGGCTACTATGTCAGCCCTACAGTTAGCTAGAGGATTCCATATTACTGCCTATCCCAAGTGATTAACTCAGAATCATCCTAATAGCTACCGCTTATGCTTGTTGATTACGGACTGCTTGCCAGACTATTCAAGACTCTGATGAGGAGTTTGCCAACTCCAGGGAAACATCCATAAAAAGAGCAAGTGAAACTGAGACTCTGGTAGCCCTCCTTGTGAGGGCATTTTTTTACAATGCTGCGCTTCGCTTGTTAAATATTGAGTCTTTTCTACAATTTAATAGTGCTTTGCTATGTCAGGTAAAGCCGTCGTTCAGGAATACCCGTGTGCTCAAGGACGAGCCATCCCTAATTCTTTCTTTCCAACTCGATCTGCCTTATGCCAGCGAAATTATTGTTGCCCTTTTCAATTACAGCCAGTAGCGGCTTAATCCACAATACTACCTGGCAGTACGTCATGGAGTTGGTGGCAACGGCACGATCATCGGCTGTGTAAGGTCCATTGGAATCGGTGTGCATGGCGCTGGCACGTAAACGGTGCGCGTATTTGAGCAGCCCACCAGCAATGTCAGCAGGAACAGGCAGATCACAGGTTTTTTCACGGCGGAGAATCTCCCGGTATTCGATTACGGTTTCTTCGGTGCTGGTGTCAATCAGGGAGTTAAGCCTATTGGCATGTTCCGCAACCTGATTGAATCGATTGAAGTTGAATGCTTGGGTGGCGATCACCTGCCCCTGCAAAGTGTTGTCACTTCGCAGAACGTTGTTATCGCTCTGAAGTTTACTGGCGACCGAGCAACTCTTAACGAGGGCGATCGAAAGGCCAGCAACAACGACAACGCTGATAAGACCCGGATTAATTTTCATTGGTCCAGTCCCCAGCACGCTAGCGCACTTTCTTGATCGCGACGCTCGACCTGCCCATAGCAGCCATTCTTCTGTCCTTTGGTTAGCCGACAATCACGGCCGCCGTCTTTAATCCACCAGCGAATTGCCTCGCATGCCCCGTGGCGGTCACCAGCATTAATGCGCTTATAGAACGTGGACGGGAAGCATTTACCCGGCCCGATGTTGTACGGACAGAAAGATGCGATTCCAGCCTTCTGGGGTTCGGTTAGCGGTACCGAAATATTGCGGTCAACCCATGCCAGAGCCTTATTGCGTTCGATAGCATTCACCTGATTGCATTTGGCCTGAGTCAATTTCATGCCCTGCACAACCGGTTTACCATCAACCATCGTTGCGCCGCGGCAAATAGTCCAGATACCACCGCCATCTTTGTACGCCGTGAGGCTGTTACCTTCTTTCTCATTCAAAAACTGATCGAGAATGACGGATGCCGGTGCGCCAGCCAGTACTAGGCCCAGAACTGCTGTACTCAACTTTGCTCTGGATCTCATCACTCACCTTCCTTTTTTAAGGCCTCAACGACCACGCTTGCAGCGGCAGGACGCTCTTGAATGGGTTTATCACCAACGCCTTTCAGGTAGTCATTGACCATTTTTGTTCGCTTCTCATCCTCTCTACGCCTGCGGTTTGCATCTACTGGGCCAGCAGTTCGATCGCCCTCTCCCGATCGTTACTGCTGATCCCCATCTTTCCGAGAAAGGCGCTGTAACCCAAAGCAGCCCGTTCCTGCGTCATGCCCATCGCAGCCATGATGTCCGTTCCGGTTAATGAGTCTGACGCCGTAGCGCGCGGAGAGTCGCTAATCATTGTCGATTTGGCGAAGTGATATTTGAGAGTGTTTTCAAGATTCATGCGGTCTCCAGCTCGGTGATGGTGAGTTCTAATTTCCCGCCCTTAATGACAGGCATTTTCACAACGCGATAATCCACAACCTGGCAGTCATCCAGCCAGAATCCCGCCTTGGTTAAAGCGTCGAATGCAGCTTTTTGCAGGTTATCCAAATCACGGCGCCGGCGGTCGGGCAAGTGACATTCAATTAGGATTTTGAGTGGTGCAGCCGTCCGGATATTAAGCCGGGCGCTTCGAATGACAGTGGCCACCTCATAGCGATACGCGACGCCATCAGCGCTAATATGCGTGCGCCCGCGGTTGTGCCTGTAATACCGGTTGTTGCTCGGCGGCCAGGGCAAAGTGATTTGATATGTCTTCACGTTCACTCCCACATCCGGTTTCGCCAGCGGCTGTCCGGGCGCGCTGGTGTATTTGAGGTCGGCAAGAATGCACTGACAGTCCATGTCACGTAATCCGGGTTAAGGCTACGCTCAACACGGACGCCGCGCGCTTTGTAACGCTTAACCAGTTCGTCGGCCTGTTCGGTGCTGCAATCAGTGTGGTGGAACCAGGTATATTTCATGTCCATCACCCCGCAAAGCCAAGCAGCTGCGCGGCGACATTTTCTGCCTCATCACGACTGCGGAATGAACAGGAAAGGATCCAGCGCCAGAGAACATCGAGCGCAGCTTTATAGAGTTGCAGGAACTCGAGTTCGTCCATGTTGGCGAATGAGATGCTACGAGGATGCTTTTTGAGTGTTCCGTCTGGCAGCTGAATGGAATCAAAGTGCCCTGCCTCAACGATCACCCATGAGCGGTAACGGCATGAAAGGAAATACGGGCACTCCACGCTCTGTTACAGGTGAAGCCGGTGCGAAGCTTTCCGGTAAATTCAGTCTTGGTTCAACTGAATTCAAACCTTACCTGACAGCTGCGGTGCTCCAGGAGTTTGCTAACTCCAATGAGGTCACGATCAATGAGCGCAATCGCTTTGACAACAACGTCAAAGGCACATCAGGCAAGTACGGTCTGGGCGCATCAGTCAACGTTAGTAAAGACGTAACCTTGTACGGTGAGGCTAATTATCGTCAGGGCAGCCAAATTGAAACACCGATTCAGGGTGTGGCAGGTATCCGTATTGGATTCTGATGTTACCAGAGGGGGCCTTAGGGCCCCTTTTCACATTGTTCTGAGATGTTCAGGTTTTTTTATGCCTCACATGATTTTGACGAAAGATGTATTTTTGAATAAAGCGCTGTCTGTCATCCTTCAGCAAGCGTCCCCCAGCAGAAAGGTTTGCATCGTAGATATTGAATCATTCAGAAGCCTGGGTACTATTTACAACCTTCTGAAAAGGAAGAAACTGACGGAAAAACATCAGGTGATGTTCATCGGTGGAAAGGACGTCAGCTCAAGGGTCCTGGAACCACTTGTGACGATCTACAGGAAATCATGCTTTGTAGAGTTTCGAAAACAACTCACTAGCGGACGGATGCATTCTCCTGAGTATGCGTTGAACCACATATCGCGGTGCAGGAGCCTCAGTATGCTGTCAGCCCAGGAAAAAAAGACCCTTTTCGCCCTGCTTGATACTGATGATACTTACGCTGCAGCGAGAAAAATTTACTTGTCACCCAAAACTATCTATACCTACACCAATAATATCGGGCACAAACTTAACCTCAATTCGATTCTTCAAGTCAGGCAATTTATTTATGCTGAATTTGAATTAGGGAAAGAATAAATACCACTTCCAAGCCGCTTTAAAATTTGCTTTGTATCGTTCGTGCATCGACTTAAGCAACTCCGCTGGTGTCGGCCCCTTCGGCGATACTGGCGGAACCAACGCGCGGCGTATATACGGTATCGCCTACTTTTCTCTCATACATGTAGCAACATCGAAATATTTTTTATCAAAATTGCTCACGCTTTCATCCCCTTCCCCCTTGCTAGGTTAATTCTGTCAACGCATTCCCTCAACGCTTTGACTTGCTCAGGGGTGAGTTCAGATTCATCAATTGTGGCCAGAAGCGCGTTGAGGGAGCGCTCAATATCGTTTTTAGTCAACCGTAAACAGATAACCTTAACCCAACGTGGCGAGAACTTGCTGAGGCCGATTGCTCTTGTGATAAGTAGTTTCATGAGATGCCTCTTAACCGCCAGTGATGGCGATTTGATACTCGGTTATAACACACGTGGAGAAGACTTATGTGATTATTTCGCCTTGGAAGTTTTTAAGGATCGTTTAACCTGAGGGCAATCAGGCTTTCAACAAACATCAATATTAGTTTACCGGCATGACACACGAGCGCTACGTCATAAGCCGAGACCGGCTAAATCACTTGAAGGTAGCTTTTACGGTCATACACAGGCTGAGACGTCAGCTTTTTGCCAAAAGCTGACCTTATATTTAACTAAGAAACGAACGTTATATTTTGTCCTGGTTGACGCGGGATGAAAGCTCCTTATGACTCTCCTTTCGTTCGCTGTAACGATCTGCAAGGTATCCGGTTTGCCCCTTGAGCAGCAGCGTGATTTTAAACAACTCTTCGGACACATCGACGATACGATCATACCAAGACGAGGGTTTCATTCGCCCATTCTCATCGAATTCCTGCCAGGCTTTAGCCACTGAGGACTGGTTGGGTATCGTGAACATCCGCATCCAACGCCCAAGAATACGCATCTGGTTCACGGCGTTGAAGGACTGCGAGCCGCCGCAGACCTGCATGACCGCCAGTGTTTTTCCTTGGGAAGGACGAATGGACCCTTCGCTTAAAGGGATCCAGTCAATTTGTGCTTTCATCACCGCACTCATTGCCCCATGCCGCTCCGGAGAACTCCACACCATTCCGTCACACCACCGGACTAGTTCACGTAACTCGGTGACTTTAGGATGCGTATCCGGGGCATCATCCGGAAGAGGCAAACCTGATGGATTAAAAAGCTTTATCTCTGCCCCCATCGCCGTCAGCAGGCGACCTGCTTCTTCTGCTGCAAAACGACTGTAAGAGCGCTCTCTTACTGAGCCATACAAAAGCAGAATGCGTGGCGGCTCCTGGACCTGGGACTGCAGGCGTTCAGTAATCTGCTGATCGAAGTAATCAGCGCTCAGTGCAGGAAAGAGTTCCATTTTTTCTACTCCGGTAAGTTTTGGTGATTTCAAAATTAACACATATGATTTAACATATGTATATTCTAAAGGGAACGGAGTAAAAAATGCTACAGCCTCTTCAGCTTTTTAAAATCCTGTCAGATGAGACCCGCCTCGCCATTGTCATGCTTCTCAAGGACTCGGGGGAACTGTGCGTATGCGATATCTGCGCGGCTACCACTGAATCTCAGCCTAAAATATCTCGCCATATGGCCATCCTTCGTGAAGCTGAACTGGTGCTAGACCGTCGGGAAGGCAAATGGGTTCACTATCGCCTGTCCCCTCACATGCCAGCATGGGCCAGCGAGGTGATAACGACGTCATGGCATTGCTTACGCGATGATGTGCGCGAATGGCTAGAAAAATCCGCAAGCACTTCATGCTGACAAACTTATTCACATATACTTAGACATATATTAAGAGGTCTGAAATGTTTCTGGCAGGGAGTATTTTTATACTGACACTGGTCCTAGTCATCTGGCAGCCCAAAGGACTCAGCATTGGCTGGAGCGCAAGTATTGGAGCAATACTGGCGCTGGTAACGGGAGTCATCCACTTTGATGATATCCCCGTAGTCTGGAATATCGTCTGGAATGCAACCGCGGCATTCATTGCGGTGATCATCATTAGCCTTCTGCTCGATGAGTCCGGTTTCTTTGAATGGGCCGCACTTCATGTTTCCCGGTGGGGTAACGGACGTGGTCGTCTGTTATTTACCTGGATAGTTTTACTTGGTGCTGCTGTTGCTGCACTGTTTGCTAACGATGGTGCAGCACTGATACTCACTCCGATTGTGATTGCGATGCTCCTCGCTTTGGGATTCAGCCAGGGGACGACGCTGGCCTTTGTCATGGCAGCTGGATTCATAGCGGATACTGCCAGCCTGCCGCTGATTGTCTCAAACCTGGTGAATATTGTTTCGGCGGATTTTTTTGACCTGGGCTTCACGAAGTACGCCTCTGTAATGGTTCCTGTTAACCTGGCCGCTATTACAGCCACACTGGTCATGTTGCATCTCTTCTTCCGCAAGGATATTCCGGCGACGTATGACGTTTCACTGCTCAAGACGCCTGCCAATGCGATAAAGGATCCTGCAACCTTCAGGGCGGGCTGGGTTGTATTGTTATTGCTGCTTGTCGGTTTCTTTGTTCTTGAACCACTGGGGATCCCTGTCAGTGCAATAGCGGCGGCTGGCGCAGCAGTGCTGTTTGTGGTGGCGAAAAGAGGCCATGCCATCAACACCAGGAAAGTTGTACGCAGTGCGCCATGGCAGATCGTTATTTTCTCGCTGGGCATGTACCTCGTGGTCTATGGCCTGCGAAATGCAGGGCTAACGGAGTTCCTGTCTGCCGTGCTGAATCTACTGGCAGACAAGGGCTTATGGGCAGCGACGTTTGGCACTGGCTTCCTGACGGCATTTCTCTCATCGGTGATGAACAATATGCCTACAGTGCTTATTGGTGCGCTGTCGATTGACGGGAGTACAGCAACCGGCATCGTTAAAGAGGCTATGGTTTATGCCAATGTGATTGGCTGCGATTTAGGCCCGAAAATCACCCCGATTGGCAGTTTGGCGACTTTGCTATGGCTGCATGTGCTTGCCCAGAAAAATATGACGATCACTTGGGGATATTACTTCCGTACCGGCATTGTTATGACTGTACCCGTGCTGTTTGTCACTCTGGCCGCGCTGGCGTGGCGGCTCTCTGTCACTTTGTAATGAGATACTGATATGAGCAACATAACCATTTACCACAACCCGGCCTGCGGCACCTCACGCAACACGCTGGAGATGATCCGAAACAGCGGTAACGAACCAACGATAATTTATTATCTCGATACGCCTCCTACCCATGATGAGCTTATTAAACTTATTTCAGATATGGGGATTTCAGTGCGCGCCTTGCTGCGTAAAAACGTTGAATCTTATTTAAGCCTGGGTCTTGATGAAGAGAAATTTAGTGATGAGCAGTTGATTGATTTCATGCTTCAACATCCGATCCTGATTAATCGGCCGATAGTAGTTACGCCGCTTGGCACTCGTCTTTGCCGTCCTTCAGAAATAGTGCTGGATATTCTTCCTGAAAGTCAGAAAGGAGCGTTTACAAAAGAGGATGGCGAGAAGGTCATTGACGAGACGGGGAAGCGGATTAAGTAATCTGTCCACATTCAAAATGTTGGACGCCTATTTACGCTATGCAGGCGTCCATTTTTCGCTCATAACAGACCATTTGCTCCCTATGCCCTCCCATCGGCTTTCATCCGCTCATATTTGGCTTTCAAAAGCTCTGCCGGTGTCGGCCCCTTCGAAGTAACTGGAGCCGCTAACGCCCTACGAACAGGAGGGATCGGCTTCCCGGCCAGCACCCGCTTTTCCCACATATCCAGAATGTCGCTGGCTTCTCGCTCGAGCTCTTTATGGCTCAACTGACCATCGGTTCCGCGGCGCCGCAGCTCGAGGCAGATGTGGTAATAAACCGGCTTAGGCCACGGATAATGCTCACTGCTCGGGTAACGATACACAAGCTTGCGCCACTTCCAGTATTCAGCCATCACGTCTGCGGCGGTGATCCCTAGCACGCAGCGCCCTTCCCTGCACCACTTGATGAACTGGCCTGGCGAAGGCAGGAATGGACGCTCCTGACGGCGTACCATGCGCATACCGGCCTCAACCTGCTCCAGAGTGGTGATCCCGTTTTCTTTGAATGCCAGCACCCACTGGCGGCGGATTTCGTCAACGTCGTCTTGACTTCGATTACTCCGGTTACTGAGTAAATTGGCAGGACACGATCTGCAGGAACCACGCCCTTATATCTATTTCGCCAATGACTGATTGTCATTGCACTTACGGTCAGGAGTTTGGCTAGAAGGTGTTCATTTTAAGAGAATCCCATTGGATGGAAGCAGCTCCGAAGAGCGAGGACTTGTCTGGTACAACATCCCAAACATTAACAGGTTTGTGAAGGAGGCATAATGGCTGCAATGCCAACGGGTGTTGAGATCCACAACAATAAGATACGAATAAGTTTCAAGTTTCAGGGCGTTAGATGTCGAGAAACATTGAAAGGATGGATCGTGAATGCTTCGAATCTCAAAAAAGCCGGGAATCTAAGGGCCAAAATTGTAAGCGAGATTCAGCTGGGCACTTTTGACTACCGGGCCGTGTTTCCGGAGTCAAAGGTAGCAGCAAAGTTTTATGCATCTAAAAATATTACGACGTTCGCCGAACTTGCATCAACCTGGTATGAAAACCATAAAATCGATCTCTCCCCCAATGCCACAAGAAGCTATGGGATAGCTGTAAGAACGTTAACAAAACTAATCGGCCCTGAAACGCTGGTTGCATCCATCACCAACAGCGACATTCTGGGCTGGAGAAAAGAATTACTGACTGGCGAGACTAACTATGCTCCCGAAAAGAGGAGAAATAAAACCGGCCGCGCCGTTAGAACAGTAGATTATTATCTGGCCATCCTGCGACAAATCCTCGACTATGCGGTTAAAAATAAAGTCATTTCATATCAACCATATGTCGGGATAAAAAGGCTTCGCAAAGGGCAAACAAAACCAGATCCGCTTCTTAGACATGAGTTTGAGCAGTTGAAAGAGACGGCTCCGGCTCAGCAGAAAAACATGTGGCAATTTTTCGCTTATACCGGCGTTCGGCCCGGGGAGCTTTGCGCTCTTGCCTGGGAGGATATCGATCTTAATTCTGGTGAAGCTAACATTGCGCGCAATCTAACTCAGGAAGGCTTATTTGGACCACCCAAAACCGAAGCTGGATACCGGACGATAAAGTTACTGGAGCCGGCTCTGGAAGCTTTGCGAGCTCAAAAGGAACTTACCGGGAGTGCCCCTAAGGTACCAATCATTTTTCACCACCGGGAGTTCGGTAAAACGGAAACGCAGAAACTGCACTTTGTGTTTATGCCTCGACCTCAGAAAGGCAAGCAAGCTGCGTACTATTCAGTCAGCTCAATTGTGTCACTATGGGATATTACAGTAAGACGATCGGGAATTCGCCGCAGACGCCCCTATCAGCTGCGTCATACATACGCATGCTGGATGTTGTCGGCAGGTGCTAATCCTGCTTTTATAGCGAATCAGATGGGTCATGAGAATGCAGAGATGGTCTTCCATGTATACTCTGCGTGGATAAATGCTCTCGATAGCGATCAGGTATCATTTTTGAATCAGCGCTTTGGCGGATATGCAAATGCCCCTATAGTGCCCCTGAAGGTAAAAACAAAGTAGTTAATTATTTGATTTCCCGGTGATATTTAATGAAAAAGCTGTTTGTGCAGTTTTATCTTTTGCTGTTTGTCTGCTTCCTGGTCATGACCATGCTGGTCGGGCTGGTCTATAAATTCACCGCCGAACGTGCAGGCAGGCAGTCGCTGGACGACCTGATGAAAAGCTCGCTTTATCTGATGCGCAGCGAGCTGAGAGAGATCCCGCCGCACGACTGGGCGAAAACCCTGAAAGAACTGGATCTCAATCTGTCATTCGATTTACGCATTGAGCCGTTAAAAAATTTTGAGCTGGACCCACCCGCCATGCAGCGTCTGCGCGACGGGGACATCGTCGCGCTGGATGAGAAATACACCTTTATCCAGCGTATCCCGCGCAGCCATTACGTGCTGGCCGTCGGCCCGGTTCCCTATCTCTATTATCTGCACCAAATGCGCCTGCTGGACATGGCGCTGATGGCCTTTATCGCCATCTCGCTCGCGTTTCCGGTTTTTATCTGGATGCGCCCGCACTGGCAGGACATGCTGAAGCTGGAATCCGCCGCGCAGCGTTTTGGCGAGGGGCATTTTACCGAACGCATTCACTTCGACAGTGGTTCCAGCTTTGAACGTCTGGGCGTGGCCTTTAACCAGATGGCCGATAACATCAATGCCCTGATCGCCAGTAAGAAGCAGCTGATCGACGGAATTGCGCACGAGCTGCGCACGCCGCTGGTGCGCCTGCGCTATCGTCTGGAGATGAGCGAAAATCTGACGGAAGCGGAGTCTCAGGCGCTTAACCGCGACATTGGCCAGCTTGAGGCGCTGATTGAGGAACTGCTGACCTACGCGCGCCTCGATCGCCCGCAAAACGAGCTGAACCTCAGTACGCCGGATCTGCCCGCATGGCTGCAAACCCATATTGACGATGTCCAAAGCGTGAACCCGCAGCGTACGCTGTTGACGCGCGTCACGCCGGGTGACTACGGCGCACTCGATATGCGCCTGATGGAACGCGTGCTGGATAACCTGATGAACAACGCCATGCGCTACAGCGAAAGTACGCTACAGATTGGGCTGGATTTGCAGGGCAGTCAGGCAAGCCTGACGGTGGAGGATGACGGGCCGGGGATAGCCCCGGAAGCGCGAGAAACCGTGTTTGAACCGTTTGTCCGCCTCGACCCCAGCCGCGATCGCGCCACTGGCGGATGTGGCCTGGGGCTGGCGATTGTCTACTCTATCGCGCAGGCAATGGGCGGCACGGTGCATTGCGAGGAGAGCGAGCTTGGCGGCGCGCGCTTCTGCTTTAGCTGGCCGGTATATCATAACATCGCCCTTCCCGTTCCTGTCTGACCTAAACCGCACGCTGGCCTGACCCGGCGTGCTGTGCTATATGATAAGTATGTTGTAACTAATGAGAGTGTTTATGGCGACTTACGATCTTCTCGAACGGCTGAACAGCACGTTTCGGGAAATAGAACACGAGCTACTGACCCTGACCGAACGTTTGCAGACCTGCCGTCTGCTGGCCGCACGCGTCTTTACCCTGCCCGAGGTAGCTAAAGGGGCAGAACACGACCCGCTGGACACCATCGAGGTTGAACAGCACATCGGCAGCGCCGCTCTTGAGCTGGCGCTGAAACACTATCGTCGCCTGTTTATCCAGCAGCAGTCTGAAAACCGCAGCAGTAAGGCGGCCGTGCGTCTGCCCGGCGTGATCTGCCTGCAAACCGATGCGACAACGCGCGACGCGCTGGAAGGCCAGATTACCCATATCAACACCCTGAAAGCGGCATTTGAAAAGATCGTTACCGAAGAGTCCGGCCTCGCCACTGCCGCCCGGTTTGAATGGGTGCACCGTCAGCTTCCTGGGTTAATTACCCTGAATGCCTATCGCACGCTGACGGTACTGCGTCACCCCGCCACGCTGCGCTTCGGCTGGGCGAATAAGCACATCATTAAAAACTTCACCCGGGATGAAATTCTGGCGCAGCTGGAAAAAAGCCTGAAGACGCCGCGCACCGTCGCGCCGTGGTCGCGTGAGCAGTGGATTGAGCGCCTGGAACAGGAGTACCACAGCATCGCCTCGCTACCGGCGGATACGCGCCTCAAAATTAAGCGCCCGGTGAAGGTGCAGCCTATCGCCCGCGTCTGGTATTCCGGTCAGCAAAAACAGGTGCAGTATGCCTGTCCGACGCCGCTGATTGCGCTCTTTGATGCCGACCAGGGGGCCATCGTGCCGGATATTGGTGAGCTTTTGAATTACGATGCGGACAATGTCCAGCACCGTTACAGACCTCAGGCGCAGCCGCTGCAGCTGATTATTCCGCGGCTGCACCTGTATGTGGCGGGTTGATTATTTCAGGCTACCGACCATCGCTTCCGGGCGAACCCAGGCGTCGAACTCCGCCTCCGTCAGATAGCCCAGCGCCAGGGCGGAGGCTTTCAGCGTCAGTCCCTCTTTATGCGCTTTTTTAGCGATCTCGGCGGCCTTGTCGTAGCCGATATGGGTATTCAGCGCCGTCACCAGCATCAGGGATTCATTAAGCAACTGGCTGATACGCTCGCGATTCGGCTCAATCCCTACCGCACAGTGCTCGTTAAAGCTCTCCATCCCGTCCGCCAGCAGACGAATCGATTGCAGAACGTTGTGGATCACCATCGGGCGATAGACGTTCAGCTCGAAGTTGCCGGACGCGCCGCCCAGGTTGACGGCCACGTCGTTGCCCAGTACCTGACAGCAGAGCATAGTCATGGCTTCACACTGGGTCGGGTTGACTTTACCCGGCATGATGGAGCTGCCCGGCTCATTTTCCGGAATGCTGATTTCACCAATGCCGCAGCGCGGCCCCGAGGCCAGCCAGCGCACGTCGTTGGCGATTTTCATTAATGATGCCGCCAGCCCTTTCAGCGCGCCGTGGGTGTGGACCAGCGCGTCGCAGGTCGCCAGCGCTTCGAACTTGTTGGGCGCCGTGACGAACGGCTGCCCGGTGATGTTTGCCAGCTCTTTCGCCACGCGCACCGCGTATTCTGGATGGGTGTTTAACCCGGTCCCGACCGCCGTCCCGCCGAGCGCCAGCTCCGCCAGGTGCGGCAGGCTGTACTCAATATGCTTCAGGTTATGTTCCAGCATCGCCACCCAGCCGGAAATCTCCTGGCCGAGCGTCAGCGGCGTGGCGTCCTGCAGGTGCGTACGGCCAATTTTAACGATCTCGCGGAAGGCCTGCGCTTTCTCATTGAGCGTGGATTTCAGAACGTTGAGCTGCGGAATAAGCTGCTCGCGGATAGCAATCACCGCCGCCACGTGCATCGCCGTCGGGAAGACGTCGTTGGAACTCTGGCTTTTGTTGACGTCATCGTTTGGATGAACCTTACGCTCCATGCCGCGCACGCCGCCCAGCAGTTCGCTTGCCCGGTTCGCCAGCACTTCGTTCATGTTCATGTTGCTTTGGGTGCCGGAACCGGTCTGCCAGATGGCGAGGGGGAATTCGTCGGGATGCTTGCCCGCCAGCACTTCGTCGGCGGCATTGATGATGGCGGTCGCTTTGTCTGCCGTCAGCAGGCCTAAATCCTGGTTCACTTTCGCAGCTGCACGTTTGGTGAGCGCCAGCGCCTGAATCAGCGAGACGGGCATTTTTTCAGTCGAGATACGGAAATGCTCCAGCGAACGCTGGGTTTGCGCGCCCCATAGCTTGTCGGCCGGGACGTCGATGGCGCCCATCGAATCTTTCTCATGGCGTACCGTGGTCATTACTTTCTCCTTGATAACAAAAGAGGGATTGCTCACATGCTTAAGGGATAAGTATTGATGACTTCTGAGAAACGTTATGGCGCTTTGTGCGCTCTTTTTGGTGTCGGGTGGCGGCTGCGCCTTACCCGACCTACGAGAATGCAGGCCGGGTAAGCGTCAGCGCCACCCGGCAATTTATAGAATTACTTCACACACGCCGAACACTGGGACGACTGGATCTGCTTGAAGAAGTCGTTGCCTTTGTCATCCACGAGGATAAACGCCGGGAAATCTTCCACTTCAATTTTCCAGATCGCTTCCATACCCAGTTCCGGGTATTCCACGCACTCCAGGCTCTTGATGCTGCCCTGTGCCAGCACCGCTGCCGGGCCGCCGATACTGCCGAGGTAGAAGCCGCCGTGCTTGTGGCAGGCGTCCGTCACCTGCTGGCTGCGGTTACCTTTCGCCAGCATGATCATGCTGCCGCCGTTGGCCTGCAGCTGGTCAACGTACGAGTCCATACGTCCTGCCGTGGTTGGGCCTAACGAGCCAGAGGCGTAGCCTTCAGGCGTTTTCGCCGGGCCAGCGTAGTAGATTGGGTGATCTTTAATGTACTGCGGCAGCCCTTCGCCATTGTCCAGACGCTCTTTCAGCTTCGCGTGCGCGATGTCGCGCCCCACGATAATCGTGCCGTTCAGGGAGAGACGGGTCGAGACCGGATACTGCGAAAGCTGCGCCAGAATCTCTTTCATCGGACGGTTCAGGTCAACGCGAACCGCTTCACCCTCACCTGCTTTACGCAGCTCTTCCGGAATGTATTTGCCCGGGTTGTTTTCCAGTTTTTCGATCCACACGCCTTCGCGGTTGATCTTGGCCTTGATGTTGCGATCCGCAGAACAGGAGACGCCCATCCCGACCGGACAGGAGGCACCGTGACGCGGCAGACGGATCACGCGCACGTCGTGGGCAAAGTATTTTCCGCCAAACTGCGCGCCGAGACCCAGGTTACGCGCCTCTTCCAGCAGTTCCTGCTCAAGCTGTACGTCGCGGAACGCCTGGCCGTGCTCGTTACCTTCGGTAGGCAGGCCGTCATAGTATTTGGTTGAGGCCAGCTTGACGGTTTTCAGCGTGCTTTCAGCCGAGGTACCGCCAATCACAAATGCGATATGGTACGGCGGGCACGCCGCGGTGCCGAGGGTGCGCATCTTCTCAACCAGGTAGTTCTTCAGCTTGCCCGGGGTGAGCAGCGCTTTGGTTTCCTGGTAGAGATAGGTTTTGTTGGCTGAACCGCCGCCTTTGGCGATACAGAGGAATTTGTACTCATCACCGTCGACGCTGTAGAGGTCAATCTGTGCTGGCAGGTTGGTGCCGGTGTTGACCTCTTTGTACATGTCCAACGCGGCGTTTTGCGAATAGCGCAGGTTGTCTTCGGTGTAGGTGTTATAAACGCCGTGCGCCAGCGCCGCTTCGTCACCGCCGCCGGTCCAGACGCGCTGGCCTTTTTTACCGACGATGATCGCCGTGCCGGTGTCCTGACAGGTTGGCAGAATGCCTTTCGCCGCGATATCGGAGTTACGAAGGAACTGCAGGGCAACGTATTTATCGTTTTCGCTGGCCTGCGGGTCGCTCAGGATATCGGCCACCTGCTGCTGGTGCGCAGGACGGAGCATAAACGAGGCGTCGTGGAAAGCGTGCTGCGCCAGCAGCGTCAGCGCCTGCGGATCGACTTTGAGGATCTCTTGTCCTTCAAACTCAGAAACGGAGACATGATCGCGGGTTAACAGGTAATACTCGGTCTGATCCTTACTGAGGGGGAAAGGATCCTGATAATGGAAGGGTTTATTCGACATTGGTCTCTCACTTACTGCTTCGGTCTGTTTATTCAGGGCAGATGTTCCGCTGCCCGGCTTAAAAGCGAGTCAGCTTATCCTACACAATTTTTTAACAAAAACTGAGACTAGTACGACTTTTTACATCCACAGGTTACTTCCATGAGGTTTATTGCTTTAATACCCGGAGTTAATTCCACAATTGAATCAGGGCTTGATAATGCAAAAACTCATTAACTCAGTGCAAAACTACGCCTGGGGAAGTAAAACTGCGTTAACGGATCTCTACGGTATCGCGAACCCGAACAACCTGCCGATGGCAGAACTGTGGATGGGCGCGCACCCGAAGAGCAGCTCAAAAATTGAAGACGCCAGCGGCCAGGTACGCAGCCTGCGCGACGTGATTGATGCCGATAAAGCCGCGCTGCTGGGTGACAAGGTCGCTCGCCGCTTCGGCGAACTGCCGTTCCTGTTTAAGGTGCTGTGCGCCGACCAGCCGCTCTCCATTCAGGTTCACCCGAACAAGAAAGCCTCCGAAATCGGCTTTGCGAAAGAGAACGCGGCGGGTATCCCGTTAGACGCCGCCGAGCGTAACTACAAAGATCCTAACCACAAGCCGGAACTGGTGTTCGCGCTGACGCCGTTCCTGGCGATGAACGCCTTCCGCGAGTTTTCGGAGATCATTTCTCTGCTGCAACCGGTCGCGGGTGCCAACAAGGCTATCGCCCACTTCCTCGAAAACCCGAGCGCCGACGCGCTGAGCCAGCTGTTTGCCAGCCTGCTGAATATGCAGGGTGAAGAGAAATCCCACGCGCTGGCGGTGCTGAAAGCCGCCCTGGACAGCCAGCAAGGTGAACCGTGGGAGACTATCCGCCTGATTTCCGAATTCTACCCGGACGACAGCGGCCTGTTCTCCCCTCTGCTGCTGAACGTGGTGAAGCTGAACCCCGGCGAGGCAATGTTCCTGTTCGCGGAAACCCCACACGCCTACCTGCAGGGCGTGGCGCTGGAGGTGATGGCCAACTCCGATAACGTGCTGCGCGCGGGCCTGACGCCGAAATACATCGACATTCCTGAGCTGGTTGCCAACGTGAAGTTTGTGGCGAAACCTGCCGCGGAGCTGCTGACGCAGCCGGTGAAAAACGGCGCAGAGCTGGACTTCCCGATCCCGGTTGAGGATTTTGCCTTCTCCCTGCACGACCTGAGCAGCGCCGAAACGTCGGTGGCTCAGGAGAGTGCGGCGATTCTGTTCTGCGTTGAAGGCGAAGCGACGCTGCACAAAGGCGAAGAGCGTCTGGTGCTTAAGCCCGGTGAGTCAGCATTCGTTGCAGCCAATGAGTCCCCGGTCAGCGTGAGCGGCACCGGTCGCCTGGCGCGCGTTTTCAATAAGCTTTAAGCACTTACTGAATTTTTTAACAACTCTTGCTAAGCTAGTTGCAGGCTTAATATCTCCAGGCGGTTTTTACCGCCTGGTTTCATTTTAGGGATAGTCGCAATGAAAAAATCGGTCGTAGCGGTTGGAGTGATTGTAGCGTTAGGCGTGGTCTGGACGGGTGCCTCCTGGTTTACCGGGAAACAGCTGGAAGGCCGTCTGGCTGAAATGGTGACGCAGGCTAACGGAGAGATTAAGCGCAGCGCGCCGGAAGCAGGTCTGGAACTGAGCTACCAGAACTATCACCGCGGTGTGTTTACCAGCCGTATGCAGCTGGTGGTGAAGCCGGTTGCCGGAGCTGAAAACGGCTGGCTGAAACCGGGCCAGAGCGTGGTGCTGGACGAGGTGGTGAGCCACGGTCCGCTGCCGCTGGCGCAGCTGAAGTCCTTTAACCTGATCCCGTCGATGGCGTCCGTTCATACCGTGCTGGTGAATAACGACGTCACCAAACCGCTGTTTGACCTGGCAAAGAATGAATCGCCTTTCGACATTAATACCCGAATTAGCTATGCCGGTGACACCCGTTCCGATATTGCGCTGAAAGCGCTGAACTACGAGAAAGAGAATGAAAAAGTCGCCTTCAGCGGCGGCCACTTCAAACTCGATGCTGACCGCGACGGAAACGTGTTCTCCCTGACGGGTGAAGCGGAGAGCGGCCTGGTCAATGCCGTGAACGAATATAACCAAAAAGTTCAGCTCACCTTCAGCAACCTGAAAGCCGACGGCAACAGCCGAATGACCGATTTCCAGGAGCGTATTGGCGATCAAAAACTGTCTCTCGATAAAGTCGCCATTGCGGTTGAAGGGAAAGAGATGGCCGTGCTGGAAGGCATGGACGTCAACGGCAAATCCGACGTTTCCAAAGACGGTAAGAGCATCAATACCCAGCTGGATTACACGCTGAAGAGCCTGAAAGTACAGAATCAGGATCTGGGCACCGGCAAACTGTCGCTGAAGATCGGCAATATCGACGGCCAGGCGTGGCACGAGTTTAGCCAGAAATACAGTAAAGAGAGCCAGGCGCTGCTGACCGATACCGCGCTGCAGCAGAACCCGGAAGTGTACCAGCAGCAGGCGATGGCGGTGCTGTTCAACAACCTGCCAATCCTGCTGAAAGGCGAGCCGGTAATAACCGTTGCGCCGCTGAGCTGGAAAAACAGCAAAGGCGAAACCAGCTTCAACCTGTCCCTGTTCCTGAAAGATCCGGCCACTGCAACGGGTGAACCGCAGACGCTGGGGCAGGAAGTGGATCGCAGCGTGAAGTCGCTCGACAGCAAGCTGACCATCCCGATGGATATGGCGACCGAGTTTATGACCCAGATTGCGAAGCTGGAAGGCTACGGCGATGAAGATGCCGGCAAGCTGGCGAACCAGCAGGTGAAAGGTCTGGCGGCAATGGGACAGATGTTCCGCATCACCAAAGTGGAAAACAACATGATTTCCACCAGCCTGCAGTACGCCAACGGCCAGGTCACGCTCAACGGCGACAAAATGCCGTTGGAAGACTTCGTCGGCATGTTCGGTATGCCTGCTCTGGGGATGCCGGAACCGGCTGAACCGGCAGCGCCAGCCGAACCGGCGGCACCGCAGCAGTAAACGTCAAAACCCCTCGCATGAGGGGTTTTTTATTGCCCCCTAACTTTTCCATCCAGCCAGGAAATCCAGCAGAAGCGCATTCACTTTCTCTGGCTGCTCCTCCTGCGGCAGATGGCCGCACTCATCAATACCATACGCCCGCAGGTTTTCCGCCATTTCGGCCCAGACGCTTTTCATATCGAAAAGCTTGCCGACCGCATGAAAATCATTACCCCACAGCGACATTACCGGGCAGGTGATTTTCACCTCAGCGTCTGCCATATCCTGCGCCACATCCTCTGCGTTGGCGCGATAGTCAGCCATCGCGCCGCGCACGGCACCCGGCGCCTGATACGCCCGAACATAGGTGTCAAACGCCTCGCCGCTAATGGTAGACGGATCGTAGGTCCAGTCCGAGAAAAAGTGGTGCAGCCATACGTTTTCTCGACCTGCAATCAGGGCTTCCGGCAGGTCTGGTACAAGATGGAACAGGAAGAACCAGTATGCACGCGCAATCGACGCATTCAGATCGCGCGCCACAATACGGGTTGGTACGTTATCCATCACCACCAGACGATCGATTAACTCGGGATAATCTTTAGCAAAGCGGGTAGCAACCCGAGCTCCACGATCGTGCCCCACCAGCGCCACTTTCTCCAGACCCAGCACTCGCATTAGTTCCCGGACGTCCCGCGCCATGTTTCGTTTATCATAACCGGAGGCCGGTTTATCCGTTTCCCCATACCCGCGTAAATCTGGTGCAATCACACGATAGTGTCGGGACAAAACGGGTATCTGGTAGCGCCAGGCATAGTTTGTTTCTGGAAAACCATGCAGAAGAATAACCGGTGCGCCTTCACCCTCTTCTACGACGAACTGTCGGATACCGTTCGCCGTTACGGTGTAACTTCTCATGTTCGTAACCGCACTTTATTTCAGCAGAGGCACGTTGGCCGCACGTTGATAAGGACCGTAATTTACAGGATTCCAGCTATAGCCCTGCTGCCAGGAGGTGATATGCCCAATACCAGGGAAAGGCAGATGCGCTGCGGCCATCCACTCTCCGTCTTTCGCCAGCGCGTTAAACTCCTGCGCCCGGGATGAGATGGCTTTTTTCGGATCGACATCAAAGCGAATAGACACTTCAGGGTGCGGGAACTGGACGGCAGGAGCATGGATAAGATCCCCAATGAAGTTAATAGCCGTACCCTGAGACGCGAAGCGATAAACGGTACTGCCAGGCGTATGGCCAATGGCATATGTCGTCTGGACCTCCGGGATGGGTGAAGTTGGCGGGACGAAGGTTTTTAGGTGCCCGGTGGCTTTATACGCGGACAGCGCATTCCTGGCGATAGCGAAATACGCCTTCGCATTAGCCGGCGCGCTCGCTTCTTTTGCGGGGTCAAGCCAGTAGTCGGCCTCCCCCTGCGGTACGTAGACGGTGGCATTCGGGAACAGCGCCTTACCGTCTGCATCGCTCAGGCCACACACATGATCAAGATGCAGGTGGGTCAGGAAAACCGTATCGACCTGCTCAGGGCGATACCCTGATGCTTTCATATTGCCGATTAGCTGACCGGCCGTTTCTGACATGCAGTGGCCACCCCCGCTGTCAATCATGACCAGATGTTTACCGGTATTAACCAGAAACGCGTTGAAAGACGTCGGCATGCGTTCGGCATCGATTTTGTGTTGCGCCAACAGGTTGCGAACCTTGTCAGGTGAAAGCCCTTGCAATAGCGTTGGCGAAAGATCGTTATAGCCGTCGAACAGCGCCGTCACCTCGTATTCCCCTACAGCCAGACGATAATAGCCCGGGACCTGCTGTTTCACCTGCGCGGGAGCATCTGCCCACGATGTGCCAGCAAAGAGCAGGCCGCTGAACGCAAGAATCGTTTTCAACTTTTTCATCTTCACTCCAAATTCATGTTTATCAGGATGTGAAGAGACTATGGCAGCGTAACGACAAATAATGTAGATATGTAATTTGATAAGGCAGCATAACGAAAAACGATATAATGAGACTCGAAGATATTGAAGTGTTTGTCGAAGCCGTCAAAGCGGGTAGCCTCGCCGGTGCCGCGCGTCGGCTCTCAATGAGCGCAATGACAGCATCGCGCGCGCTAACTCATCTCGAAGCGGAACTGGGGGTTCGGCTGGTACACCGCACCACGCGTTCTCTCTCTCCCACCAGCGATGGGGACGTTTTTTTGCCGCATGCACAGGCATTGCTGGAAGATAAAAACAATGCGCTTGCCGATCTGTTTCCCGAGGGGTCGCATCTTTCCGGACGCCTGCGTATTACCGCCTCCGCGGGGTTTGGCCGCAGGATCGTGGCGCCCATGCTGACCCGGTTTATGCAGCAACATCCCGCTCTGCAGGTTGATTTACTCGCCACCGACGAACAGGTGGATATCGTTGGAAAAGGCATCGACGTGGCGTTACGCATTGCGCCGCTGCGCGACAACCGATTAGTTGCCCATCGCCTGTGTCATAACCCACGGGATCTCTGCGCCAGCGCGGCGTATCTGGCTGCAAACGGCTATCCAAAATCGTTTAACGATCTGGCAGCACACAGCTGTCTGACCACGTCAGACACCGTTCACTGGTCATTCGAACAGGGCGAACAGCGCTACAAACAAAAGGTATCAGGCCGATTCTCCGCGAACTCGGTTGAGGCCATTTTCGAAGCCTGCCTCGGCGGGATGGGCATCGCCAACTTATCTCGCTGGTACGTAGAACCGGCCTTCAGAGAGGGTAAACTCGAAAGGATCGTCCTTGAGGATGCCCAGCCGGAATCGCTGGCCGTTTGGGCGGTTTACCCGACCTCCCGGCTGATCCCGGCAAAAGTACGAAAATTTGTGGAAGCACTGGAAGCCGAACTGCGGCTCAATCCGCTCACGCAGCCTACCTGAGGTTATTTCACCGGCACCAGGCGCGCTGCCACAATCTGGTGCCCGGCCTGCACATCTGCATTGTCGATGCGCTGCATGATCCTGTCCGCCAGGGTGTAACCCATCTCCCGCGCTGGGGTGGTTGCCCAGACGATCGGCAGGTCGTCGAGGGCGTTTTCCCCGACGTCGGCGAACGCCCCCAGCGCCACCTGGTGGCCAAAGAAGGTTTCCACCCCGCCCTCGCCGCTCTGACGCCCGGCGCGGATCAGGCCAAACCAGGCGCCCATAGCAATCACATCGTTATAGCAAATCACGGCGCTGATCGTCGGGCTGCTTCGCAGCAGCGCGCCTATCGCTTCCGCCGCCATCTTCTGGCTGGATTCACACTCCACGACCCACTCGCTGTGGAACGGCAGGCCGTATTTAATCAGCGTCGCGCAGTAGCCGCCTACCCGCTCGGCGCGGGTCAGGGACGAGCTTTTACCGCCCAGCCAGGCAATGCGCTGATGCCCGCGACGAATAAGATGCTCGGTCAACATTTGCGCGGCCTGCATGTTATCCGGGCGCAGCGTATCGGCTTCGTCGAGGTAGCTGGCGCGCGAGGCAAACACCAGCGGCACGCCTTTTTCAGCCGCACGCTCGCACAGTTCGCTGCCCACGCCCGATGCCCCGGCGACGATCACCCCGTCCACCCCCTGGTTCAGCAGCATATCGAGCCGGGAAAGCAGCTGATCGGCCTCGCGACCACCGTGCAGCAGAAAGACCATCCGCCCCTGCGCTTCAAGCGCTTCGGTTAACCCTGCGGTCAGCTCCGCATAGAAAGGTGATGTCAGATCGCGAACAATCAGGCCAATCACCCCGCTTTGCCCGCCGCGCAGCGCCGACGCCTGGCGGTTACGCACAAAGCCCAGCTGTTCAACCGCCTCGTTCACCCGCTGACCGGTGGCAGGAGAGATGCGCCCCTTCCCACTTAGCACCAGAGAAACGGTGCTGACGGAAACGCCCGCCGCAAGCGCGACATCGTTGATGGTGATTTTTTTCGCTACAGCCATGTGTCGGCGTGACTCCCTGAAATGAGATTGGTAAAACGTTTTATCAATACGTTATCTTTATACTACCAGTCAAAGCCTGAGAATGTGATTTAGCGCGCACTAAACTTTGATAAAACGTTTTATCTTCTCGCAGCATTGAAGCAGACAAACTGATTTTAACAATAAAGGAGTCGTTTTATGACGGCGAAAGCAGCACAAAAAATATCGCTGTGGGAATTTTTCCAGCAACTGGGTAAAACCTTTATGCTGCCCGTGGCACTCCTCTCGTTCTGCGGGATCATGCTCGGGATCGGCAGCTCGCTAAGCAGTAAAGACGTCATCACGCTGATCCCGTTCCTCGGTACTCCCGTGCTGCAGGCCATCTTTATCTGGATGAGTAAAGTCGGCTCCTTTGCGTTTAGCTTCCTGCCCGTCATGTTCTGTATCGCTATCCCGCTGGGCCTGGCGCGCGAAAATAAAGGCGTCGCGGCGTTTGCCGGTTTTGTGGGTTACGCGGTGATGAACCTCGCGGTTAACTTCTGGCTGACCGCGAAAGGCATACTGCCGACCACCGACGCTGCCGTGCTGAAGGCCAACAACATTCAGAGCGTGATTGGCATCCAGTCTATTGATACCGGGATCCTCGGGGCGGTGATCGCGGGAGTGATTATCTGGATGTTGCACGAGCGCTTCCACAATATCCGTCTGCCGGATGCCCTGGCCTTCTTCGGCGGCACCCGCTTCGTGCCGATTATCACCCTGGTGGTGATGGGCCTGTTTGGTTTGATCATTCCGCTGATCTGGCCGGTCTTTGCGCTGGGCATCAACGGCATTGGCCGCATCATCAACGGCGCGGGAGATTTCGGTCCGATGATCTTCGGCACCGGCGAGCGTCTGCTCCTGCCGTTTGGCCTGCAGCATATCCTGGTGGCCCTGATTCGCTTCACCGAAGCGGGCGGTACGATGGAGGTGTGCGGTCACGACGTGAGCGGTGCGTTGACCATCTTCCAGGCGCAGCTGAGCTGCCCGACCACCCACGGCTTCTCCGAAAGCGCCACCCGCTTCCTGTCTCAGGGTAAAATGCCTGCCTTCCTCGGCGGCCTGCCGGGTGCCGCGCTGGCGATGTACCACTGCGCACGCCCGGAAAACCGTCATAAAATTAAAGGGCTGCTGATTTCCGGCGTGATCGCCTGCGTCGTAGGCGGTACCACCGAGCCAATCGAGTTCCTGTTCCTGTTCGTTGCGCCGGTGCTGTATCTGATTCACGCTGTGCTGACCGGTCTGGGCTTTACCGTGATGGCGGTGCTGGGCGTCACTATCGGTAACACCGACGGCAACGTCATCGACTTCGTGGTGTTCGGCATCCTGCACGGCCTCTCCACCAAGTGGTATCTGGTCCCGGTCGTGGCGGCAATCTGGTTCGTGGTGTACTACGGGATCTTCCGCTTCGCCATCACCCGCTTTAACCTGAAAACGCCAGGCCGCGATACCGATACGGCCACCAGCGTTGAACAGGCGGTTGCCGGTACCGTGGGCAAATCCGGCTACAACACCCCTGCCATTCTGGCGGCGCTGGGCGGTGCGGATAACATTACCTCGCTGGATAACTGCATTACCCGCCTGCGTTTGTCGGTGGCGGATATGTCAAAAGTGGATACCAACGCCCTGAAAGCCAACCGGGCCATTGGCGTGGTACAGTTAAATCAGCACAATTTGCAGGTGGTTATCGGCCCGCAGGTACAGTCGGTGAAGGATGAGCTGGCTACCCTGATGCGAACAGTAGAAGCCTGATGCCTCAGCCCCCTCTTATGAGGGGGTTTTACTTTAAGGATTAACGTCATGTTTGATTTTTCTACCGTCGTGGATCGACACGGCACCTGGTGTACACAGTGGGACTACGTCGCCGACCGCTTTGGCGCAGCCGACCTGCTGCCCTTCACCATCTCGGATATGGATTTCGCCACCGCGCCCTGCATTACCGACGCGCTGCATCAGCGCATCAATCACGGCGTGTTGGGCTACAGCCGCTGGAAGAACGATGAGTTTCTCGCCGCCGTTGCGCACTGGTTCCAGCAGCGCTTTCACAGCAAGATTGAGACCGAATCGGTCGTTTATGGCCCTTCCGTTATCTACATGGTGTCAGAGCTGATTCGTCTCTGGTCAAACCCCGGCGACGGCGTGGTGGTACACACCCCGGCATACGATGCGTTTTACAAAGCCATTGAAGGCAATGCGCGTCATGTGGTGCCCGTAGAGATGGAAAAGCATGCCACAGGCTGGCAGGGAAACATGGCTGCGCTGGAAGCGGCCCTCGCGAAACCGGAAAACAAAATTTTGCTGCTGTGCAGCCCGCAAAACCCGACCGGTAAGGTCTGGACGCGGGATGAGCTGACGCAGATGGCGGAACTGTGCGCACGCTATGACGTGGCGGTTATCAGCGATGAAATCCATATGGACATGGTGTGGGGAGAGCGTCGTCACACGCCGTGGAACGCGGTGGCGCGCGGCAAATGGGCGCTTCTCACTTCTGGCTCGAAAAGCTTTAATATTCCGGCGCTGACGGGCGCTTACGGCCTGATTGGCGACGAAGAGAGCCGTAACGGTTACCTCAGCGCGCTAAAAGGCAGGGACGGACTCTCTTCCCCTTCCGTGCTGGCGCTGACGGCGCATATCGCCGCCTATCAGCAGGGGGAGCCGTGGCTGGATGCCCTGCGGGGTTATCTCGAAGATAATTTGTTGTATATCGCGCAGGAAGTAAACCGCGCTTTTCCGAAACTGAACTGGCAGCCGCCCGAAGCGACCTATCTGGCCTGGATCGATCTGCGCCCGCTGAACATTGACGATCGGGCGCTGCAAAAAGTACTGATCGAGCAGCAAAAAGTCGCCATCATGCCGGGATATACCTACGGTAAAGAAGGAAATGGCTTTGTTCGCCTGAATGCGGGCTGCCCGCGCAGCAAGCTGGAACAAGGCGTGCAACGCCTCATTGCCGGGATTAACACGCTCCTGTAATCAATTTGCGCAACGGAATATTCCCTTGCGCAAATAGCTTTTTACCCCGTTTTGTTTTTATAATATGGCGCACTTTAACCAGAAAAGAGTGCGACCATGATTGATACACGCCTGCCTTTAACTGATATTCATCGTCACCTTGACGGTAACATTCGTGCCCAAACCATCCTCGATCTTGGCCGCCAGTTCAATTTAACGCTTCCTGCTCAGACCCTTGAGTCCTTGATCCCTCACGTACAGGTGACCTCTAATGAGCCGGACCTGGTCAGCTTCCTGAGCAAACTCGACTGGGGCGTGAAGATGCTGGCGTCGCTGGATGCCTGCCGCCGCGTGGCGTTTGAGAACATCGAAGATGCAGCCCGCAACGGCCTGCACTACGTCGAACTGCGCTTCTCGCCGGGCTATATGGCGATGACCCACAACCTGCCCGTTGCAGGCGTGGTGGAAGCCGTCATTGAAGGTGTACGCGAAGGGTGTAAAACCTTCGACGTTCAGGCCCGCCTGATCGGCATTATGAGCCGTACGTTCGGTGAAGCCGCCTGCCTGCAGGAGCTGGAAGCGCTGCTGGCCCATCGCGATGCCATCACCGCCGTCGACCTCGCCGGCGACGAGCTGGGCTTCCCGGGCAGCCTGTTCCTCTCCCACTTCAACCGCGCGCGCGATGCCGGCTGGCACATTACCGTCCATGCGGGTGAAGCGGCTGGCCCGGAAAGCATCTGGCAGGCCATCCGCGAGCTGGGCGCCGAGCGTATCGGTCACGGCGTGAAGGCGGTCGAAGATCGCGCCCTGATGGATTTCCTGGCGGAGCAGCGTATCGGGATTGAGTCGTGCCTGACGTCTAACATTCAGACCAGCACCGTGGCGACGCTGGCGCATCACCCGCTAAAAACGTTCCTCGAGCACGGCGTGCTGGCCTCGCTGAACACTGACGACCCGGCGGTTCAGGGCGTGGATATTATCCACGAGTACAACATCGCCGCACCGCAGGCGGGTCTGAGCCGCGAGCAGATCCGTCAGGCACAGATTAACGGGCTGGAAATTGCCTTCCTGACGCCTGCTGAGAAACAGGCGCTGCGGGATAAGGTGGCAACCGCGTAAACCCTTTTGCCGGGTGGCGGCTACGCCTTACCCGGCCTACAACTACAAAATATTAAAAAATTATGCCAGACAGAGCGTCGCGCGATGTTTGGCAGATTCGATGCCCAGCTCAATCAGCTCCATAATCTGAATCGCCTGGCTGGCCGGAACCGGATTCTCTCCCGTGCCGTTCAGCGCATCGCGGATAGCGGCATAATACGCCGGATAATTCCCCGGTATCGTCAGCAAGGTCTCCTCGACCAGCTCCTCGCCTTCGACCCGCGTTACCACGCCGTCGCGCATATCATAGCCCCAGTCTTCCTGCGGCAGACGTTCACCGTTTTTAAGCCTGTCTTCCTGCGGATCGAGACCAAACTTCACGTAGCTCCCGCGCGTACCGTGAATGATATAGCGGGCCGATTCTGCGGCCGCGACCATCGTGCCGTGCAGCACAATCCGCCGCTGCGGGTAACTGAGCACCGCGTGGAAGTAATCGGTTGTCTGCGCGCCGGGCCTGAGCTGGGCGAGATCGACCGTCATGCTCACCGGCAGACCAAAAAGATTGACGGCCTGATCCAGCAGATGCGGAGCTAAATCGTACCAGATGCCGCTGCCCGGACCGGCCTGTTCGCGCCAGCGGTTTCTCACCTGCGGACGAAAGCGGTCAAAGTGCGATTCAAAAAAGAGGATCTCCCCTAGCGTGCCTTCACTGAGAAGCCTTTTTACCGTCAGAAAGTCGCTGTCCCAGCGGCGGTTATGGAACACCGACATCAGCCTGCCCAGACTCCTTGCCAGCGCATCCAGCTCGCGTGCCTGTGACAGCGTCACGGTGAAGGGCTTATCGACCACTACGTGCTTACCGGCTTCCAGCGCGGCCTTTGCCAGCGGAAAGTGGGTGTCGTTCGGCGTGGGGATGACGATTAAATCAATATTCGGATCGTTGAAAAGGTGTTTAGGTTCAGAGACAACCGGTACGGAAGGCCAGTCGACATGGACTTTAGCGGCATCGCTGCTGGATACTGCCGCCAGCGCCATCCCCGGCGTCCCGGCTATCAGAGGCGCATGAAACGTTTTGCTCGCGTACCCGTAGCCGATAAGCCCAACGCGGATATTATCACTCATAGTGCCATCCTCTTTATGACATTCTTATTTCACACTGGCTAACCTGGCATGAGGACAGATTAATAATGTGCCCTATGACTTAAAATAGCAGGTTGTACGGGTTGTTTTTGTTACATAGTATTAACCTACTGATTTTGTTTAAGGGAACCGTTCCCAAAGCGCTTGCCGTCAGGGAGACGTCACTGTAACATTTGCGCCCTGTCTTTATGGATAAAGTACAATTACGCATTATGACGTCAATTATTAATCGAATCATTGAATTAGCGGGATGGATTGTCCTTGGAGTTTCGGTCATTTTGCTGGGCGTCGCCAGCCATATCGATAACTACCAGCCGCCGGAGCCTGTCACCATCGCCCAACCTAAGTAACCGGTTACTGCAATAAAGAGTGACATAATATGTCAGTTTCGTATTGCCAGCCCTGGTGAACACGGTTAACCTTCTCTTCCAGGCATCGTCTGATGCCTGAATTTCAGCAAAGAAAACTCCTAATTTCGTCGCGTTACCTGAGTGGGCTGTTTACGTCTTTATTAATCCGTTTATTATTCGACCGAATTACCTTAACTGGTATTACTCACTTTTATATGGAAACTTATTAATATGACAGTTCAGGACTATTTATTAAAATTTCGCAAGATCAATTCGCTTGAGAGCCTGGAAAAACTGTTTGACCATCTGAACTACACCCTGTCGGATAATCAGGACATCATTAATATGTATCGCGCCGCAGACCATCGCCGCGCGGAGCTGGTTTCCGGTGGTCGTTTGTTCAACGTCGGTGAAGTGCCTAAGTCTGTATGGCGTTACGTTTTATAAGAAAGTAGCCATCCGCGCGAAATGTTATATACTCTCCGCCCTGCAAACTGGCTGTACAACATTTCGCGCAGATTATGGGAGAGTTCATGACCGCAACGCCTGGAGAACGCATTGGAGGCTGGTTAATCGCCCCACTGGCATGGCTGCTGGTTGCCTTATTAAGCGCATCGCTTGCGCTGCTGCTGTATACCACCGCACTGATTACCCCTCACGCCATCCAGACCCTGATGTCGCAAAGCGTGCTGAATATTGCTTTGTGGTTTGTGTCGTTCGTTTTCGCGATTGGAATGTGGTACTACACGCTGTGGCTGACCATCGCCTTCTTTAAGCGCCGCAAGAGTGTGCCTAAGCACTACATTATCTGGCTGCTGATTTCGGTCCTGCTGGCGGTGAAAGCGTTTGCCTTTTCGCCCGTATCAGACGCGCTGGCCGTTCGTCAGCTGCTATTCCCGTTGCTGGCTGCGGCGCTGCTGGTGCCCTATTTCAAACGTTCGACGCGGGTGAAAAACACCTTCGTGAACCCGTAATAACCCTACAGATAACCTGTTGTCGCCTGCGTCGGTTTGTCCGATAATAGGCGGCTTTTTTATTTCAGGCTAAATAATGACCGATTACTTACTGCTCTTTGTCGGCACCGTGCTGGTTAACAACTTCGTTCTGGTGAAGTTCCTTGGCCTGTGTCCGTTTATGGGCGTTTCCAAAAAGCTGGAAACAGCAATGGGTATGGGGCTGGCGACGACCTTCGTGATGACGCTGGCGTCCATCTGCGCGTGGTGGATCGATACCTGGATCCTCATCCCGCTGGGATTAACCTATCTTCGTACGCTGGCCTTTATTCTGGTAATCGCGGTGGTGGTGCAATTTACCGAAATGGTGGTGCGTAAAACCAGCCCGGCGCTTTATCGCCTGCTGGGTATCTTCCTGCCGCTGATCACCACCAACTGTGCGGTTCTCGGCGTAGCGCTGCTGAACATCAACCTTGGTCATAACTTTATGCAGTCGGCGCTGTATGGTTTCTCTGCGGCAGTCGGTTTCTCTCTGGTGATGGTGCTGTTCGCCTCCATTCGCGAGCGCCTGGCAGCAGCGGATATCCCTGCGCCCTTCCGCGGTAACGCGATTGCGCTGGTGACCGCAGGTTTAATGTCTCTGGCCTTTATGGGCTTTAGTGGTCTGGTGAAGTTGTAATGAATGCTATCTGGATTGCCATCGCCTCTATCAGCGTTCTGGGGTTGGTGTTTGGCCTTATCCTGGGCTACGCCTCCCGCCGTTTTGCGGTAGAGGACGATCCCGTTGTAGAAAAAATTGATGAGCTTCTGCCACAAAGCCAGTGCGGGCAGTGCGGCTACCCCGGCTGCCGCCCTTATGCCGAAGCGGTAGGGGTTCAGGGTGAAAAAATTAACCGCTGTGCGCCCGGCGGCGAAGCGGTGATGTTGAAAATTGCGGCCCTGCTTAACATTGACCCGCAGCCTGTTGACGGCGATGCGGACGTGCAGGAGCCGGTCCGCGCGCTGGCCGTGATCGACGAAGCCAACTGTATCGGCTGCACCAAATGTATTCAGGCCTGCCCGGTTGACGCCATTGTGGGCGCAACCCGCGCCATGCACACCGTCGTGGCGGACCTCTGCACCGGCTGTAACCTCTGCGTGGCCCCCTGCCCGACGCAATGTATCGAGCTGCGCCCGGTTGAAACGACTACCGAAAGCTGGAAGTGGGATCTTCAAGCCATTCCGGTTCGCAATATTCCTGTGGAACAACATGCTTAAGTTATTTTCTGCTTTCAGAAAAGAGAAGATTTGGGACTTTGACGGGGGGATTCACCCACCGGAGATGAAAACCCAGTCTAACGGCACGCCGCTGCGTCAAATTCCGCTGGCGACCCGTTTCGTTATGCCGCTCAAGCAGCACATCGGCGCGGAGGGTGAGCTGTGCGTGAAAGAAGGCGATACCGTCCTTCGCGGTCAGCCGCTGACCTTTGGCCGCGGACGTATGCTGCCGGTGCACGCCCCCACCTCCGGTAAGGTGGTCGCCATCGCGCCCCATACGGTGGCCCATCCATCAGCGCTCTCAGAGCTGAGCGTGATAATTGAAGCCGACGGCGAAGACCGCTGGATCGACCGTGACGGCTGGAGCGACTACCGCTCCCATAGCCGCGAAGCGCTTATCGAGCGCATTCATCAGTTCGGCGTTGCTGGTCTGGGTGGCGCGGGCTTCCCGACCGGCGTCAAGCTGCGCGGCGGTGGTGATAACATTCAGACGTTGATTATTAACGCCGCCGAGTGCGAGCCGTATATCACCGCCGACGATCGTCTGATGCAGGACTGCGCCGCCCAGGTGGTGGAAGGTATCCGCATCCTCGCGCACATTCTGCAGCCGCGGGAAGTGCTGATCGGTATCGAAGACAATAAACCGCAGGCTATTTCAATGCTGCGCGCCGTGCTGGCGGGCAGTCACGATATTAGCCTGCGCGTTATCCCGACCAAGTACCCTTCCGGCGGCGCAAAACAGCTGACGCAAATTCTCACCGGCAAGCAGGTCCCGCATGGCGGACGCTCTTCGGATATCGGCGTGCTGATGCAAAACGTCGGCACCGCGTATGCCGTGAAGCGCGCGGTGATTGACGGCGAACCGTTAACCGAGCGCGTGGTGACGCTGACCGGGGAATCAATTTCTCGGCCGGGCAACGTCTGGGCGCGTCTGGGTACGCCGGTGCGTCATCTGCTGGAACAGGCTGAGTTTTGCCCGGGCAGCGACCAGATGGTGATCATGGGCGGCCCGCTGATGGGCTTTACCCTGCCGTGGCTGGACGTGCCGGTAGTGAAAATTACCAACTGCCTGCTCGCGCCTTCTCCGACCGAAATGGGCGAGGAGCAGGAAGAGAAAGGCTGCATCCGCTGCAGCGCCTGTGCCGACGCCTGCCCGGCGGATCTGCTGCCGCAGCAGCTGTACTGGTACAGCAAAGGCCAGCTGCACGACAAGGCGAAAGCCCATAACCTTGCCGACTGCATTGAATGCGGTGCCTGCGCCTGGGTATGCCCTAGCAATATTCCTCTGGTGCAGTATTTCCGCCAGGAGAAGGCTGAAATTTATGCCATCTCCATGGAAGAAAAACGCGCGGCAGAAGCCAAAGCGCGCTTCGAAGCGCGCCAGGCGCGACTGGAACGCGAAAAAATCGCCCGTCAGGAGCGCCATAAGCAGGCCGCCGTTCAGCCTGCCGAGAAAGATCAAGATGCGATTAACGCCGCACTGGCGCGCGTTCGCGAGAAAAAAGCCACTGCAGCGCAGCCTGTGGTGATCCCGGCCGGCGAGAAGCCGGACAACAGCGAAGCGATTGCCGCGCGTGAAGCACGTAAGGCCGCAGCGCGCGCCCGTCAGGCTGAAAAAGCGCAAACGGTCCAGGCAGAGGCGGAGATCGACCCGCGTAAAGCCGCCGTTGAAGCGGTAATAGCCCGCGCTAAAGCCCGCAAAGCCGGTGAGCAGAATGTGGTGGTCGAGCAGGAAGCCGTCGACCCTCGCAAAGCGGCCGTCGAAGCGGCGATTGCCCGTGCTAAAGCGCGCAAAGCTGCGCAGCAGACACAAACCGCAGAACCCGAAGCGCCGGTCGACCCGCGTAAAGCCGCCGTCGAAGCGGCGATTGCCCGCGCTAAAGCCCGTAAGGCGGCGCAGCAGGATGAGCAACCGCAGGCCGCCAACGATGACCCGCGCAAGGCCGCCGTCGCCGCCGCCATTGCGCGCGTTCAGGCGAAGAAAGCCGCACAGCAAGCAGTTAACGAGGATTAAATGGTTTTCAGAATCGCAAGCTCCCCTTACACCCACAATCAGCGCCAGACATCGCGCATCATGATGCTGGTCTGCCTGGCGGCGCTGCCGGGCATTGCCGTTCAGTGCTGGTTTTTCGGCTGGGGAACCCTGTTCCAGATAATCCTGGGCTGCGCCAGCGCCCTGGCGGCGGAAGCCCTTGTGCTTAAGCTGCGTAAGGCGGCTGTCTCCCGCATTCTTGCCGATAACTCCGCGCTGCTGACCGGCCTGCTGCTGGCCATCAGTATCCCACCGTTCGCCCCATGGTGGATGGTGGTCCTGGGTACCGTGTTTGCGGTGATCATTGCCAAACAGCTGTACGGCGGGCTCGGCCATAACCCGTTCAACCCGGCGATGATTGGCTACGTGGTGCTGCTGATCTCCTTCCCGGTACAGATGACCAGCTGGCTGCCTCCGCATGAGATTGCTGCCACGGTTCCGGGCTTTATGGATGCCCTGCACGTGATCTTTACCGGCCATACGGCGCTCGGTGCGGATATGAACGCGCTGCGCATGGGCGTGGACGGTATCAGCCAGGCGACGCCTCTCGATACCTTTAAAACATCCCTGCATGCCGGGCACAGCGTTGAGCAGATCATGAAGTCCGCGATCTACAGCGGCATGTTGGCGGGTGCAGGCTGGCAGTGGGTCAACCTGGCGTATCTGCTGGGCGGCCTGTTCCTGCTGCAGCAGAAAGCCATTCGCTGGCATATTCCGGTCAGCTTCCTCGTGACGCTGGCGGTTTGCGCCACGCTGGGCTGGGTCTTCTCGCCTGAATCACTGGCCAGCCCGCAGATGCATTTGCTCTCCGGCGCGACCATGCTGGGTGCCTTCTTTATCCTGACGGATCCGGTGACAGCGTCCACGACTAACCGTGGACGTCTGATCTTCGGCGCGCTGGCGGGCCTGCTGGTATGGCTTATCCGCAGCTTTGGCGGCTACCCGGACGGCGTGGCCTTTGCCGTCCTGCTTGCCAACATAACCGTTCCGCTCATCGACTATTACACGCGTCCACGCGTGTACGGTCATCGCTAAGGGTTTCGCCATGTTAAAAACGATGCAAAAACACGGCGTCACGCTGGCTGTCTTCGCCGCGGTCCTGACGGGGCTGACGGCACTGGTTAATGCGCTGACCAAAACGACCATCGAAGAACAGGCCTCGAAGCAGCAAAAGGCGCTGTTCGATCAGGTGATCCCGTCCGATTTCTACGATAATGACCTGCAAAAAAGCTGCTTTGTGGTAGACGCGCCGCAGCTTGGGAAAGGCCCACACCGCCTCTTTATCGCCCGCAAAGGGGATAAACCGGTCGGCGCAGTGATGGAAGCGACGGCGCCTGACGGCTATTCCGGCGCCATTCAGCTGCTTGTGGGCAGCGATTTCTCCGGCACCATACTGGGCACCCGCGTGACGGAGCACCATGAGACGCCGGGTCTTGGCGATAAAATTGAAACCCGTCTGAGCGACTGGATTTTGCACTTTGCCGGTAAAGTGATCCATGGCGAAGGTGACACCGCGTTTGCAGTGAAGAAAGATGGCGGCGAATTCGACCAGTTCACCGGGGCGACCATCACCCCACGTGCGGTGGTGAATGCCGTAAAACGAGCCGGGCTGTATGCTGAAACGCTGCCCGCGCAAATCAACAATCTTCCGGCCTGTGAGGAGTAATCATGAGCCAGGTTAAAGAGGTTATTGTCCAGGGGTTGTGGAAGAACAACTCCGCGCTGGTACAGCTTCTGGGCATGTGCCCACTGCTGGCGGTAACGTCCACCGCCACCAACGCGCTCGGTCTGGGTCTGGCAACCACGCTGGTATTAACCCTGACCAACCTCTCCATCTCTGCCCTGCGCCGCTGGACGCCGTCGGAAATTCGTATTCCGATTTACGTCATGATCATTGCGTCGGTGGTCAGTATCGTTCAGATGCTGATTAACGCCTACGCGTTTGGCCTGTACCAGTCGCTCGGGATCTTTATTCCCCTTATCGTCACCAACTGTATCGTTGTCGGGCGCGCGGAAGCCTTCGCGGTGAAAAACAGCCCCGCCATGTCGGCGCTGGATGGGTTTTCCATTGGCATGGGTGCCACATGCGCCATGTTCGTGCTGGGCTCGCTGCGCGAGATCCTCGGTAACGGTACGCTGTTTGACGGCGCAGATGCGCTGCTCGGCGGCTGGGCCAAAGCGCTGCGTGTTGAAGTGTTCCATACCGATACGCCATTCCTGCTGGCAATGCTGCCGCCCGGCGCATTTATTGGCCTTGGCATGATGCTGGCGATAAAATACCTGATTGATGAAAAACGTAAGCGCCGCGCGGCTGAGCGTAGCGTTCTGGAAGGGACACCCGAGAAGGCTTCATGAATAAAGAAAAGCGCATTGCGATCCTGACCCGTCTGCGGGACGAGAACCCGCACCCGACGACGGAGCTGAATTTTACCTCCCCGTTTGAGCTGCTGATCGCGGTGTTGCTTTCTGCACAGGCGACCGACGTGAGCGTCAATAAAGCCACTGCCCTGCTCTATCCGGTCGCCAATACGCCGAAGGCCATGCTGGAGCTGGGCGTGGAAGGCGTGAAGTCGTATATCAAAACCATCGGCCTGTTTAACAGCAAAGCCGAGAACGTCATCAAGACCTGCCGGATCCTGCTGGAACAGCACGGAGGTGAAGTACCGGAGGACCGCGCTGCGCTGGAAGCCTTACCGGGCGTGGGGCGTAAGACCGCAAACGTGGTGCTTAACACTGCGTTTGGCTGGCCCACTATCGCCGTGGATACGCATATATTTCGCGTGTCTAACCGGACCAACTTCGCGCCGGGCAAAAACGTCGAGCAGGTCGAAGAGAAGCTGCTGAAAGTGGTTCCGGCAGAATTTAAGGTGGATTGCCATCACTGGCTGATTCTGCACGGCCGATATACCTGTATTGCCCGCAAGCCTCGCTGCGGCTCCTGCATTATTGAAGATCTCTGCGAATACAAAGAAAAAGTGTATCCCTGATCGCCCCAATCCCACACTAAAGGAAGGGCTATCGAATGTTCTTCTTTTGGCCGTTACTTGTCCGTCTTTCGCTTACTCTGACCTGTCACTTGTTCGGTTGTTTAACGCTCAAACAGGTTAATACTTTTTTCATTGCCAAAAATTTCTATACATCTGTGATCGCGATCACCCTGATAACTTCATGTTGAATTTTTGTTGTCAAAATCGGCCTAAACCCTTTGTCTGACAACATACTCACCTCCCACAACCGAAGATAAGACCAGCTATTTTTCAGAATATGGGCTATATCACTGCGTAAAGCGACAAATAGCAGAACATATCGCCAAAAGCCGATCCGGACGGGTCATTACCAGTCGAAAAAACTACCTTTACTCATCGTATGAAATTTAACGCTGAATAACATTTGCATGAACCGACGATTATACCACTCCAGATATATGTAACAGATTATTACAAACGTATTGCCAGATGGGGCAGGATAGTGAACATTACCCGCCGTTTCTCCTCCCAATATAACTATAAGGCGTATCGACTACGGCCATCACGCTATGAACACCCCCATTAATATGGGATGTAAAAAAAGAGGTATATGTGTCTACTGCAAACAATAAACCAACAGATGAAAGCGTGAGTCTTAACGCTTTTAAACAACCTAAAGCGTTCTATCTCATCTTCTCTATCGAGTTATGGGAGCGTTTTGGTTATTACGGCCTGCAAGGGATCATGGCGGTTTACCTGGTAAAACAGCTGGGTATGTCCGAAGCCGATTCCATCACGCTGTTCTCTTCCTTCAGTGCTCTGGTGTACGGTCTGGTCGCGATTGGCGGCTGGCTGGGCGATAAAGTCCTCGGGACTAAACGCGTCATCATGCTGGGCGCCATTGTCCTGGCGATTGGCTATGGTCTGGTGGCATGGTCAGGGCATGATGCCGCTGTCGTGTATATGGGTATGGCGACGATTGCCGTCGGTAATGGTCTGTTCAAAGCGAACCCGTCCTCTCTGCTTTCGACCTGCTACAACAAAGACGATCCGCGCCTGGACGGTGCATTTACCATGTACTACATGTCCATCAACATCGGTTCGTTCTTCTCTATGCTGGCAACTCCATGGCTCGCGGCGAAATTCGGCTGGAGCGTGGCATTTGCACTGAGCTTCGTGGGTATGTTGATCACCGTGGTGAACTTCCTGTTCTGCCGCAGCTGGGTTAAAGACTACGGTTCAAAACCTGACTTCGAGCCTGTGCATATGGGCAAACTGCTGGCCACCATCGTGGGCGTTGTTGTCCTCGCGGCCATCGCCACCTGGCTGCTGCACAACCAGGGTATCGCACGTGCCGTTCTGGGCGTGGTTGCGCTGGGTATCGTGGTCATCTTTGCAAAAGAAGCATTCGCCATGCAGGGTGCGGCCCGTCGCAAGATGATTGTGGCGTTCATTCTGATGCTGGAAGCGATTATCTTTTTCGTGCTGTACAGCCAGATGCCAACTTCACTGAACTTCTTCGCCATCCGTAACGTAGAGCACTCCATTCTGGGTATCGCGTTTGAACCTGAGCAGTTCCAGGCACTGAACCCGTTCTGGATCATGATTGGTTCCCCAATTCTGGCCGCTATCTATAACAAGATGGGTGACCGTCTGCCGATGCCGCACAAGTTTGCGCTGGGTATGGTGCTGTGTTCTGGTGCCTTCCTGGTACTGCCACTGGGTACCAAATTTGCGTCCGACGCAGGTATCGTTTCCGTTAACTGGCTGATCCTGAGCTACGCGCTGCAGTCTATCGGCGAGCTGATGATCTCCGGCCTGGGACTGGCCATGGTTGCGCAGCTGGTTCCTCAGCGTCTGATGGGCTTCATCATGGGTAGCTGGTTCCTGACCACTGCCGGTGCGGCAATCATTGCGGGTAAGATTGCTAACCTGATGGCTGTTCCGGAAAATGTAACCGATCCACTGCTTTCCCTGAACGTCTACGGTACCGTGTTCATGCAGATTGGTATCGCGACTGCGGTAATTGCCGCTCTGATGCTGCTGACCGCGCCGAAACTGAACCGTATGACTCAGGACGACGACAAGACCGCTAAAGCGACAAACACCGCTACCGCGTGATTTCCGTGAGAAACGACTGACCAGAAGCCGCTAATGCATTAGCGGCTTTTTTTTTATCCGTTTGCGCACTAACATAGCTGAAACCTCAGCAAAAAGGAGTTACCGATGAAACTGTTCTACAAACCGGGTGCGTGCTCTCTTGCTTCCCATATCACCCTGCGCGAGAGCGGCAAAGATTTCACGCTGGATGGCGTTGACCTGATGAAAAAACGTCTGGAAAACGGCGATGATTTTCTTGCCATCAACCCGAAAGGACAAGTTCCGGCGCTCTTGCTGGACGACGGTACTCTGCTGACTGAAGGCGTGGCGATTATGCAGTTCCTGGCCGATAGCGTACCCGATCGCCATCTGCTGGCGCCGGTCAGTACCATTTCGCGTTATAAGACGCTGGAATGGCTAAACTACATTGCCACCGAGCTGCACAAAGGCTTTACCCCCCTGTTCCGCCCGGATACGCCGGAAGAGTTCAAACCGACCCTGCGCGCCCTTCTTGAGAAAAAGTTGCAGTATGTTAACGCGTCGCTGAAAGACGATCAGTGGATTGCAGGTTCGCGCTTCACGATTGCCGACGCATACCTGTTCACCGTGCTGCGCTGGGCGCGCGCGGTTAAGCTTAACCTGGAAGGGTTAGACCATATTGCAGCGTATATGAAACGCGTGGCAGAGCGTCCTGCGGTGGCTGCAGCGCTGAAAGCGGAAGGGTTGAATTAACCGAGCAGACTGTGTTGCCGGGTGGCGCTGACGCTTACCCGGCCTACGAATTCCGTAGGCCCGTGCAAGCGCAGCGCCGCCGGGCGGTGTTTAAAGCTGGGTTGCGCTGAAATAGTGCTCCGGCTTCGCGATACGATCCTGTGCCGCGACCACTTGCAGTTCATATTCCTGCATCTCTTTCGTCGCAATCATGATTTCGTACACCGCCGCAGTAACATGCTCGAGCGCGTCGCGCATTGTCGCCCCTTGCAGTAATTTCACCAGCAGCAGACCGCTGGTGACATCTCCGACCCCAACCGGCTGGCGCTGGCCAAAATCCACCAGCGGACGGCTGATATGCCAGGCATCCTCTTTCGTCACCAGCAGCATCTCAAAACGGTCCTGGCTCATCGCTGCGCGCGCAAGGTGTTTTACCAGCACAACGTCAGGCCCCAGCGCGATAAGCTCGCGGGACGCGCTTACGGCCTCTTCTACGCTGTTAACCGGACGCTCGCAGAGAATTTCGAGTTCGACCAGGTTTGGCGCAATGATATCGCTGGCGGGCAGCGCGTGACGGACGTGAAACTCTGCAACGCCTGGCGCCACGATGCAGCCTTTCTCCGGATGGCCCATGACGGGGTCGCAGAAGTATTTTGCCGACGGGTTGGCGGCTTTCACCTGGCGCACGATACCGAGGATATGCTCCCCCTGCTCCGCTGAGCCAAGGTAACCGCTCAGCACGGCGTCACAGCGTTTGAGCTGGTCGATATCGGCAATACCCTGCACAACCTCAGTGAGGTGCGAAGGGGGCATCACGCAGCCGGTCCATTTGCCGTATTGCGTGTGGTTAGAGAATTGCACGGTATTAAGGGGCCAGACGTTGACGCCGAGGCGACGCATCGGGAATTCCGCGGCGCTATTGCCAGCGTGTCCAAAAACAACGTGGGACTGAATGGCGAGGATGTTCTTCATTTTTTTCTTACCAAACCCTGAAAAAACAAAAGGGGCGTGGTTTCCCACGCCCCTGAAGACTGTTAATTACTTCCAGCAGACAAGGCAGTAATTTTTCTTGCCGCGACGCAGCAGCGTGTAGCGACCATACAGACGATCGCCGTCAACGAAGGTGTATTCCGGGTCGGCCTGCTTCTCACCGTTGATGGTGATAGCGTTAGACGCGATGGTTTTACGCGCCTGACCGCGGGAAGGCTGGAGCTCGGAGTCCACCAGCGCCTGCATCAGGTCAGCCCCTTTTTCCATCTCAACCATCGGCACACCGTCCTGCGCCAGCTGTTCGAAGTCCGCTTCGCTCAGATCGCTCAGGGTACCGTTGAACAGGCTTGCGGTAATGCGTTTTGCCGCGGCCAGACCTTCTTCACCGTGAACCAGTTTGGTCACTTCGTCCGCCAGCACGTACTGAGCGCGCGGTGCTTTACCGCTGTTCTTGTCTTCTTCTTCCAGCGCGTTGATCTCTTCAATGTCCATAAAGGTGAAGAACTTCAGGAAGCGGTAAACATCGGCATCCGCCGTGTTGATCCAGAACTGGTAGAACTTGTACGGGCTGGTTTTCTTCGGATCGAGCCACACCGCGCCGCCTTCGGTTTTACCGAATTTGGTGCCGTCGGCTTTGGTGATCAGCGGAACGGTCAGACCAAAGACCTGATTCTGGTGCAGGCGACGGGTCAGGTCGATACCGGAGGTGATGTTACCCCACTGATCGGAACCGCCAATCTGCAGGGAAACGCCGTGCAGTTTGTTCAGGCAGGCAAAGTCATACCCCTGCAGCAGGTTGTAGGAGAACTCGGTAAAGGAGATACCCTGGTCGTCGCGGTTCAGACGCTGCTTCACGGCCTCTTTGTTAATCATCTGGTTAACAGAGAAGTGCTTGCCGATATCACGCAGGAAGGTCAGCACGTTCATGCTGCCAAACCAGTCGTAGTTGTTCGCGGCAATGGCGGCATTATCACCACAGTTGAAGTCGAGGAACGGTGCAACCTGTTTGCGGATCTTATCTACCCACTCCTGCACGGTATCTTCGGTATTCAGTTTACGCTCAGCGGCTTTAAAGCTTGGGTCACCAATCAGACCGGTCGCGCCACCCACCAGGGCAACAGGCTTATGGCCCGCCATCTGGAAGCGTTTCAGGCATAACAATGGAACAAGATGCCCCAAATGCAAGCTGTCAGCGGTGGGATCGAAGCCGCAATAGAGCGCGATCGGGCCTTGCGCCAGTCGCTCTGCTAACGCTTCCTCGTCCGTCACCTGGGCCACGAGGCCCCGCTCTTGCAATTGTTTAATCAAGTTACTGCTTGCCATCAAATTCTCCATGTATAAACGACTGCACCTTTGCCGGTACACGACTTTTCGCCTGATGCGAAAGGACCATAGAATAAAGCGCAAGCGCGGTGTGCGCTAGCGCTTAAATCAACAAATTTCGGGGATTACGGTGCCAGTCTGTCGATTTTCCAGCCGCCATTCTCGCGCTGGTATAAAAAGCGGTCGTGCAGGCGGTGTTCGCCCCCCTGCCAGAACTCCATCTGCTCAATCGGGATACGGAAACCGCCCCAGAAACTTGGCAGGGGAATTTCACCCTGCTGAAACTTCTGTTTCAGCTCCAGGAATTTACTTTCAAGCACGCCGCGGGCGGAAATTCGGCTGGACTGTTTTGATACCCAGGCGCCAATCTGGCTGTCACGCGGGCGGCTGTGGAAATACTTCACCACTTCCAGCGTCGAGAGACGTTCCGCTTTGCCGGTGACCATCACCTGACGCTCCAGCATATGCCACGGGAACAGCAGGCTGATGCGCGGATTATTTTCTAAATGGTGCGCTTTGCGACTGCCAAGGTTGGTATAGAACACCAGTCCTTTCTCGTCATAATGCTTTAGCAATACGATGCGCTGATACGGTTGACCGTTTTCATCTACCGTCGCGACAACCATGGCCGTTGGATCGGCGAGTTTCGCTTCGCAGGCCTGTTTCAGCCAGCGTTCAAAAAGCACGAGGGGTTCAGCGGGCAGATCCTGGCGACGCAGGCCGCCTTTTGTGTATTCACGGCGCAGATGCGCAATTTGCTGCAGTTCATCGTTATCTGACATGGCGTTAGCTGACATTGAGAGTGGGTGGCGCTATTGTGCGCCGCCCCTGTAAAAATCTCAACGCTTCGGGTTTTCGAGCTGGCAATTGTTCAGCACAATGCGGTCGCGCTTGTAGACCGTGGCGCTGTCGCCTTTCGACCAGAAGACGTAGATACCGTCGGAGTAACGTGCGCCGGAGGCCGACATACCCTGCTTCAGCGTCAGCAATTTATTGTCGTAAACAAAGCTGGCTTCCTGACGTGGATTATTCAGCTTCACGGTCAACGGTTTTTCGTCGCAGCGATACTCCAGCGTATCGGTCTGCATGCGCTCAAGGAACTGGTTATAGACGCTGCATCCTGACAGCAACAAAGGGGCGGCAATAAGAAGAAGTTTTTTCATGGGCGTATTCCGAAGACTTTCCTGGTCCTGGAGGGCATGGCTGCCCCCCTGTTTCGTTCCATTCTAACGACGACGCGCCGCGCTGAATTTCAGTTAACTCTGATTATGACGAGGATTGGCCGGGAAAATCGCCCCAAGGACGCTCGCTTCACGCGCACCGGTTACCGACGGCAAGTTGCCCGGCAGTCCGGCAATGGTGCGCCAGGCGAGCCATGCGAAGGCCAGCGCCTCCATATCATCACCGCTGATGCCGGCCTCATCGGTCGTGGTCACTTCGGTACCCGGCAGCAGCCCGGCAAGACGCGCCATCACTAGCGGGTTACGGCTTCCTCCGCCGCACACCAGCAGGCGCTCACACCCACCGCTGAGCAGAACCTGTTCGGAGATCGACACGGCCGTCAGCTCAGCAAGCGTCGCCTGGACATCCTGCGGCGCGAGCGCCGGGAATGGCGCCAGCTGACGTTCAAGCCAGCCCAGGTTGAAGTATTCACGCCCCGTGCTCTTAGGGGCCGGCAGGGCAAAATAAGGATCGCTTAGCATCGACTGCAGCAGCGGAAGAATCACTTTCCCTCCGCTCGCCCACTCCGCGTTTTTATCATACGCTTGGCCGCACTGACGCCAGATCCAGGCATCCATTAGCATATTGCCCGGACCGGTATCGTAGCCGCGGACCGGCTGTCCAGGAATAAGCATCGACAGATTGGCGATCCCACCAATGTTAAGCACCATGCGCCGTTCTGAAGGGTGCGCCAGTAACGCCTGATGGAACGCGGGCACCAGCGGCGCGCCCTGTCCGCCAAGGGCGATGTCGCGACGACGGAAATCGCCTACTACCGTCACGCCCGTCTTCGCCACAATCTGGTTGTTATCGCCGATTTGCAGAGTATGCGGGGCCTCTCCGATGGGCTCATGCCAGACCGTTTGTCCGTGACACCCGATGGCCACCACATCCTGCGGGCGAAGACGTTCTTTTTGCATCAAAGCCTGCACCGCATCCGCAAACAGCGCTCCCAGGCGGACATCCAGCTGTCCAAGCTGGGAGAGGGTCAGCTTCTGCCCCTGACAGATACTCAGAATATCCTCTTTCAGTGAAATGGGGATTGGCCAGGTCAGGCTCGCCTGCTGTGCCACCATGTTTTCGTCAATGGCGGCCAGAACGACATCTACCCCATCCAGACTGGTGCCTGACATCACACCAATGTAGCGACCCGATTTCATGCGCTTTCCTTACGTTGCGTGGGCTAAGGATATCCACTCAACCATAAACGGCGCCGCTTTGCCATCCGGCAATAATATTTTTTAACAATGTCAGACGGGTAACACAGGCGGACCTGTTTATGTCTCGTTAAGTCAAATTCAAGTACAATTTTCCTATTGTTAATGCAAAGATATGAACTATGGCTCCTTATGCCATATAATTTAGCCATAACGGATGCCCTCAATCGGGCGTTTTTGGTGAACAGGAGATTCAAATGATTTTACGTGTACTGGGCGTTTCGCTGATTGGTTTAACTCTGGCTGGCTGTGTGAATGACAGTTCACTTTCTGGCGACGTTTACAGCGCTTCTGAAGCGAAACAAGTTCAGAACGTGACTTACGGTACCGTTGTTAACGCACGCCCTGTACAGATTCAGGGTGGCGATGAAAACAACGTGATGGGCGCAATTGGCGGTGCCGTCCTGGGTGGTTTCCTGGGTAATACCGTCGGCGGCGGCACGGGTCGCTCTCTGGCAACAGCCGCAGGTGCCGTTGCGGGTGGCGTAGCCGGCCAGGGCGTTCAGGGTGCGATGAACAAAACCCAGGGCGTAGAGCTGGAAATCCGTAAAGACGACGGCAGCACGATCATGGTTGTTCAGAAACAAGGCAGCACCCGCTTCTCTGCAGGCCAGCGCGTTGTGCTGGCGAGCAACGGAAGCCAGGTGACCGTTTCCCCACGTTAATTAAAAGTGGATGTGGTCCTCGGGCCACATCCATTTACAATATATATCACTCTCACAAATATAATTACAAAATACATTCACCTCATCCATTATTAATCACGCCTTATATTGTTTCTGCGCAAAGTATTTATTGCACTAATTGATTAGACTCTTCGCAACCATCTTCTCTTTATTCATTATAATTTGTAAAAATTCTATGCTTGCGAATCGTCGCGCTCTAACGAGCCGTTATATTACGTTCTGTCTCGGTTGCCTTGTTGTTATCGAGATATTACACGCGCTTTTTTTAAAACTCGTTGAATGGGTTCCGTCCTTTTCACCACTTTTATTCCCTACGCTCACCATTTTTCTTCTGGTGTTTCACCTGTTTATTGCCTGTTTTATGGCAATGAAATACTGGTGTGACAAAAGACGGTTGTATCTGGTCGCAATCGCCTTTGCCTTTGCCGGGTCCGCACTGCTGATGGTCGGAACGCTGACCAGCTTCCCCGCCTGGCTGGATCTCTATCAGTTCAACGTCGTGAACTACAACGATGCGATGATCTACTATATGTTCCGCCACTTTTTAATGGCGGTGCTGTTTATCGTGGCAGCAATACTCTATCCCATGCGCGATTACCCTCTTTCACGGTTGGCGCATATCTCAATTGTGAGCGGGGCGTCTCTTTTTACCGCCTGTGCAGTGGGACTGGCCTGGATATATTCCAGCCACTCACCCTTGTTATCCATTGACCTGGTTGATAATGAAACCCGGCAGTTTATGGTCCTCTGGAGCCATTGCATTAATATATCTTTAATTGTTTTCTGGGTGATAACATTAGTAGCGCTGATGTTTGTCACGCGCGTGCGCAATTTATTCTGGGTAGGCGGAAATTTTCTGTGCGTTTGCTATATCGTCACGCTTTCAATGCTGTTAGCAGGTGGACATGCCGAAGATATCTCCTGGTACCGCGCCCGGTTATTTGAAACTGTCGCCACGCTGCTGATTATTTTTGTTCTGCTTTACGATGTCTTCAGACTGTATCGCGACTCGCACGTAAAATATCAGCAGTCGTATCAGAACTCGATCCGCGACCCGCTCACGCGCCTTTATAACCGCAGCTATTTTTATGAATCGTTAAACCAGGCGCTGGATATCGCCAGACCCAATCGCCCCGTTTCCGTCATCGTCAGCGATCTCGATCGCTTCAAGCGTATTAACGACACCTACGGACATCTCCAGGGCGATAAAGTCCTGCAGTTTGTCGCCAACCTGCTAATGGATTCCGTGCGCCCGCAGGACATCGCGGCCCGTATCGGCGGTGAGGAGTTTGTGCTGATGCTGGCCAACACGTCGTCAGACTCCGCGTACCAGGTGGCCGAGCGCATACGCATGAAGCTAAGCAGCTTTGATAAAACCAGCAGCGGCGGTCAGTTGCCGGAGCCCATCACCATCAGTATGGGGGTGTTTACGGCAACGTCATCAACGATAACCGCAGAAACGTGCGTGGAAAGTGCCGACAAGGCGATGTATGAAGCGAAGGAGACGGGTCGTAACCGTGTGGTCGTCTTTAAGTAAAAAAAGGCCTTGCTGCTGCAAGGCCTTATTGTTTGTCAGTCTCGCGACTGCAGCTCATGGATGTTTTGCTCAAGACGCCCAATGAGGCTGATGAGCATTTCCAGCTCCGCCGGTGAAACGCCTGACAGGATTTCACCGCGCGTCTTGGTAATCACGGCTTCCATTTCCGTGATGATAGGCGCAGCTTTTTCGGTGAGTTTAATCCGTTTCGCACGACGATCGCTCGCGCAGGTTTGCCGCGAGATCAACCCCTTCTCTTCCAGCTGGTCAAGCGTGCGCACCAGCGACGGTTGCTCAATGCCTATCGCTTTTGCCAGTTGAATTTGCGACTGATCGGGCGGCAGCTGATGAATGTTGTGCAGCGTGACCCAATGCGTCTGTGTGAGTTCCAGAGGTTTCAGGCGATGGTCAATCAGAGCACGCCAGACGCGTACCAACCTTGCCAGATCAGAACCTAATGGCGATTCCAATTTCATCTCCTTATAATTAGCTTGCTAAGTTATTATACTGATTTTAGAATAGTGTGCAGCATTTGTATTGCCAAAACAAATGCAATACTGCATTCATCGAACTTAAAAGTATGACTTACACTGAATTGTGATGCTTCATCATACTATGACAAGCCAACGCGGCATTCTGTTCACTGCAAAGGATTTCTGCCCGTGACGTTTTTTCATCGCTCAGAGGGGTTACCCCTTCAGGACCTGATCTTCGGTGCGTCAGTCTACTTTCCCCCCCTGTTTAAGGCCGTGCTGGTGGGCTTTATTCTCTGGCTCATCGCGCATCGTCTGCTTCGCGACTGGATGTATTCCGGCGAAATATGGCATCCCATGCTGATGGATCTTTCCCTGTTTGCCCTCTCCGTATGTCTGGGCCTTGCTGTCTTGATGGTGTGGTGACTATGCCTCTGAAAACGCTGAAGTACTTTTCCACCCTGTTTGTCCTTGCCCTCGCGCTGGTTGCAGGCTGGTGGATGTGGAATTTTTATATGCAGTCGCCCTGGACGCGTGACGGTAAAGTTCGCGCTGAACAGGTCAGCATCACCCCTCAGGTGTCGGGAAGTATCACGACGCTACTGGTTAAGGATAACCAGTTCGTCAAAAAGGGAGATGTTTTATTCCGAATTGACGACACCCCGTACCACATTGCGATTCTGAACGCCGAGGCGCAGCTGGCGAAAGCCCAGTCTGACCTGGCAAAGGCCAACAACGAGGCCAACCGCCGCCGTCACCTGTCGCAAAACTACATCTCAGCGGAAGATTTAGACACCGCGAATATCAACGTTAAGGCCATGCAGGCGAGCGTCAACGTGGCGGAGGCGACGCTGAAGCAGGCGCAGTGGCAACTGACCCAAACCGTGATTACGGCACCGGTCGATGGATGGGTGACCAACCTCTCCGCCCGCGTGGGAAACTACGCCACTACCGGCCAGCCAGTTTTTGCCCTCGTCGACAGCCACTCCTTCTACGTCGTGGGCTATTTCGAAGAGACCAAGCTTCGCCATATCCGCGAGGGATCCCCCGCCGCGATTACGCTTTACAGCGGCTCGCAGAAGTTACAGGGTCACGTATCCAGCATTGGCCGGGCCATTTACGATCAAAGCGTTGAAACAGATTCCGGGCTGGTGCCGGACATTAAGCCGAACGTGCCCTGGGTGCGCCTGGCCCAGCGCGTTCCGGTTCGCGTAGAATTTGACCGTTTACCGCAGGACATTACCCTGGTCTCCGGCACCACCTGCACCGTCTCCATCGGAAACCGGTGATGAAGCTGCCGGCACTCTCCTGGCACAACACCCCGTGGATGAAAGCGACGCGTCCCCAGTGGCGCTACGCGCTGCGTAACGGCATTGCCATGTGCCTGGCGCTGACCGTCGCCTACTACCTGAACCTGGATGAACCCTACTGGGCGATGACGTCTGCCGCGGTGGTGAGTTTTCCTACGGTCGGCGGGGTAATCAGTAAAAGCCTTGGCCGTATCGCAGGCAGCCTGCTCGGCGCCACCGCGGCGTTAATTATCGCCGGCCATACGCTGAACGATCCGTGGCTGTTCCTGCTGAGCATGGCGGCGTGGCTGGGGTGCTGTACCTGGGCCTGCGCCCATTTTACCAATAACGTCGCCTACGCTTTCCAGCTGGCGGGCTATACCGCCGCCATTATCGCCTTCCCGGTCGTCAACGTACTCGACACCACCGAGCTGTGGGATATCGCGCAGGCGCGCGTCTGTGAAGTCATTGTCGGGATCCTCAGCGGCGGCTTCATGATGATGATCCTCCCCAGCACCTCCGACGGCACCGCGCTTATCACCGCCCTCAAGACCATGCACACCCGGCTGCTTGAGCACGCGAGCCTGCTGTGGCAACCGGATACCAGCGATGAGATCCGCCTCGCGCATGAAAAGGTGATCGGACAGATCCAGACGATGAATCTGTTGCGTATTCAGGCGTTCTGGAGCCACTACCGCTTTCGTCGTCAGAACACCTTGCTAAATTATTTGCTGCACCAGCAGCTGCGTATGACCAGCGCCATCTCCAGCCTGCGCAGAATGCTGCTCAACTGGCCGACGCCGCCGGAAAACACCCGTGCCGTCATCGAAACGCTGCTCGCGGCTCTCGCGCGCCCGGATGCGGACATCTACACCGTTGCGAAGATCATCGCCCCGCTCGCCCCGGTTGATGAGTACGACTATCGCCATCGCGCCTTCTGGCAGCGTCTGAATTACTTTTGCCGACTATACCTGCGCAGCAGCCGCTGGATTAACGCGGTTGAGAATGCCACGCCGGTCACGGAGTTCAACGTGCCCGGGAGCCCGGCTCTCGCCCGCCATACCGACTACCTCGAAGCGCTGTGGAGCGGTTTTCGCACCTTCTGCGCGCTGATGCTGGTGGGGGCGTGGAGCATCACCACGCAGTGGGAGTCCGGTACGGCGGCCCTGACGCTTGCCGCCATCAGCTGCGTGCTTTACTCCGTCGCGGCCTCGCCGTTCAACTCGCTGACGCTGCTGCTGCGCACCCTGGTGCTGCTGTCATTGTTCAGTTTTGTGGTGAAGTTTGGCCTGATGGTGCAGATAAGCGATCTGTGGCAGTTCCTGCTTTTTTTGTTTCCCCTGTTAACCACCATGCAGCTTCTTAAGCTGCAAATGCCAAAACAGGCGGGCCTCTGGGGACAGCTGATTGTCTTTATGGGCTCGTTTATCTCCGTGACCAATCCGCCGGTGTACGATTACGCCGATTTTCTCAATGACAACCTGGCGAAAATCCTTGGCGTGGGGCTGGCGTGGCTGGCTTTCGCGGTGTTGCGTCCCGGCTCCGATGCCCGCAAGAGCCGCAGGCATATCCGGGAGTTACGCCGGGGGTTTGTCGACCAGCTCAGCCGTAAACCGCATCTGGGTGAAAACGAGTATGAATCGCTGGTGTATCACCACGTCAGCCAGCTCAATAACAGCCAGGACGCGCTGTCCCGACGCTGGCTGCTGCGCTGGGGCGTGGTGCTATTGAACTGCTCGCACGTGGTCTGGCAGCTTCGCGCGTGGGAAACGCGTTCCGATCCGCTGTCGCAGGTTCGTGATGTGTGTATTTCCCTGCTGCGCGATGTAATGAGCGAGCGCGGTGTCCAGCAGCGGCCGCTGGCAGCCACGCTAAATGAACTGCAGCGGATCTGCGATACGCTTGCACGCCATCATCTGCCCGCCGCCCGTGATTTGGCCTCGATAATCTGGCGGCTGCACTGCTCGCTGTCGCAGCTGGAGCAGGCCCCACCGCCGGGTACGATTGGGGATCAGATCACGCCGCAGGCATAGCGCGCCCCGCCGCCGCCCAGCGGTTTAGGCTGATCGGACATATTGTCGCCGCCAACATGAATCATCAGCGCTTTGCCTTTGACTTCATCCAGCTTTTTCAGACGCGGCGCGACAACGGGATCGGTGGCTTTACCGTCGTTATTAACCACCAGCACGGGCAAATCGCCTAAATGCCCCATTCCATCCGGGCCTTCATGCTTGCCGGTATGCTGCGGATCGAGGTGACCCCCTGCCGCTTCTGCTGCTGACGCTTTACCCTCTTTTAATGCGGGCTGACAGCTGCCTTTGGCGTGAACATGGAAACCATGCTCACCGGGAGGGAGTGCTTTGAGGTTGGGAGCGAACTCCAGCCCTTTGTCGGTTTCCGTGATTTTCACCGTACCGATGGACTGACCCACACCCTGAGAGGTGACGAGATTCATTTCCACTTCGTCGCTGGCTGCCTGCGCCCCTGCGCAAACAACCAGCGCGACCATTGCCAGAGCAAAACGCTTCATATGACCTCCGCGGGTTATTTTTTGCCCCTTAAGTGTATACCAGGGGCAAAGATTTCACCGGAAAGTCACCTTCTGGCGGTTTATGGCACGTCGTAACCCAGCGCGGCTTTGCGGATGCGGAACCACTGCTGGCGGGTCATCTGCAGCTCTTCAGCGGCCAGTGCAGAACGCACGCGTTCTATTTTGCCGGAACCAATAATGGGCAGCGGTTTTGACGGCAGACGCAGGATCCAGGCGTAAACCACCTGTTCGATGCTCTCCGCGTTCAGCTCGCGGGCGATAGTGTCCAGTTCGTTGCGCAGCGGCTGGAATTCATCATCATTAAACAGGCGTCCGCCTCCCAGGCACGACCAGGCCATCGGGCGAATACGCAGCTGTTGCAGCTGGTCGAGGGTACCGTCCAGCAGCAGCGGCTGGTGTACCGGGGAGATCTCCACCTGGTTGGTGGCCAGGGTAAACGGCAGCCGAGACTGAAGCAGCGCAAACTGTGCCGGGGTAAAGTTGGAAACGCCAAAGTGACGCACTTTCCCACTCTGATGCAGGTTCAGGAAGGCTTCCGCCACCTCATCGGCATCCATCAGCGGATCCGGACGGTGGATTAACAGCAGGTCGATACGATCGGTCGCCAGATTGACCAGCGACTGCTCGGCGCTCTTGATGATATGCGCGCTGTCGGTGATGTAATGACCGATGGCGTGTTCTGGTTTTGCCGTGGTGGCAATTCCACACTTCGTGACGATCTCCATGCGATCGCGGAGTGCCGGAACCAGCTTGAGCGCCTCGCCGAACGCGGCCTCGCACTGGTAGCCGCCGTAAATATCCGCATGATCGACCGTGGTGATGCCCAGATCGATATGCTCTTCAATAAAGATCGCCAGCTGGAGGGGGGACATATTCCAGTCCATCAGGCGCCAGTAGCCCATCACAAAACGGGAGAATTCTGGCCCCTGGGGGGCAAGGGTAATTCGCTGAACCATAACATTTTCCTCAAGGACGTGATGTCATGAGTATACGCAATTACCGTGTTAAAAAAGTGAAGGTTGCTGGGGTTCTTCGGTCTCACCGGCTTTGTTTGCGCGTATTTTGCGCAGAAGACGCTGACGGCAGAGGCGTAATACCTCCTGCTTCTGCGTGTCGCTAAAGTTTTGCCAGTTAAAACGCTCATCGCGGGTACGCATGCACCCGCGGCAATATCCGCGTTCATCCACCTGACAAATCCCCCGGCACGGGCTCTGGATGGGGAAAAACTCCAGCTGCTCTGCCACACTCACCTCCGGATAACCACTCTCACCTACAGTGAAGACGCTAAACGCGCCACGTGCAAGGCCTGTACCACAGATTTGTGGCATTAAGGTTTCACTAATCTTCCCTCTTTATACTCGGCCCATCATGATAATGACAGGTTCATCGATCGATGTGGTTAATCAAAAAGTTACAATGTAACGACATTAAATTTACTCTGGGCTGTGCACTCTTCTTTACGCTAATCAACGGGCTGTTTATCCAGCGCAGCTGGGCCATTATTGCCCCTGCGCATCTGCACGACATCTTCTTTGCCGCGTCCGTACCGCTGGTGCTGTTTTGCGGCTGGGTGATTGTCTTTAGCCTGCTGAATATCCCCTATATCCGCAAGCCGCTGCTGATTGTATTGACGATCGGATGCGCCGCGGCAACCTACTTTATGTACACCTACGGCGCGGTGATCGATCAGAACATGATTGTGAACGTGTTCGAAACTAACTCTCAGGAAGCGACGGCCCTGGTGACCCCGCAGATGATTCTGTGGATTGTCATCGCTGGCCTCGTGCCTTCCGTGGTGCTGGCGTTGACCCGTATTCGTACCGGAAAATGGTGGTACGCGCTGCTGACGCGTGTGGCCGCGATGCTCGGCGCTCTGCTGGTGATTATCCTGATTGCCGCGCTGTTTTATAAAGACTACGCGTCGCTGTTCCGCAACAACAAAAGCATCGTCAAAATGGTCACCCCGGCGAACTATGTCAGCGCCGTGGTGAAGTACAGCAAAATGCGCTGGTTTGCTGGCGATCAAACGCTGGTGCGTATTGGTGAAGATGCCCATAAAGGGCCACTGATTACCGGTCAACAAAAGAAAACCGTTCTGGTACTGGTCGTTGGGGAAGCCTCTCGCGCGGCGAACTACTCCCTTAATGGTTACGATCGTGAAACGAACCCGGAGCTGAAAAAGCAGGATGTGATTAACTTCCCGCAGGCTTCCTCATGCGGTACCGAAACCGCGGTTTCCGTTCCGTGCATGTTCTCGGGCATGACGCGCAGCAAATACGATGCCGACCTGGCTCACCATCGCGAGGGGCTGCTCGACGTGCTCAAGCATGCGGGTGTCAACCTGCTGTGGCGCGACAACGACGGCGGCTGTAAAGGCGCCTGCGATCGCGTGCCCCATACCGACATGACGCAGTGGCAGTTGGATCAATTCTGCAAAGACAAATCCTGTATTGATGATGTGAATTTCTACCGTCTGGACAACGTGCTGGATGGTCTGAAGCAGGACACGGTGCTGGTTATCCACCTGATGGGCAGCCACGGTCCGGCGTACTATCGCCGTTACCCGGACACTTTCCGGAAATTCACCCCAACCTGCGACACCAATGAAATTCAGGATTGCGATCATCAGGCGCTGATGAATACCTATGACAACACCATCCTGTATACCGACAGCATGGTCAGCAAAACCATTGATGCGCTGAAAGCCCGTCAGGCGAGCATGAACACCGCGCTGATTTATCTCTCCGATCACGGTGAATCACTGGGTGAAAGCGGTATTTATCTGCACGGTACACCGTACATGCTGGCGCCGGAGCAGCAAACGCATATTCCATTTATGTTCTGGCTGTCACCGGATTACGCGAAAAACTTTGGCATCAACGAACAGTGTTTGCGTGACCATGCAGCAAAAAATGCGGTTTCTCAGGACAATTTGTTCTCGACCGTGCTGGGTATGATGGACGTGAAATCAATGGTTTATCAACAGCAGCTGGATATACTGAGCGCATGTCGTCAGTAAACTCGCTTGCATTAGACCGAACGGTCTATTAGAGTGCGGCCATGAGCAGAAATACTGAACACGATACCCGCGAACATCTACTGGCGACCGGCGAGCAACTTTGTATGCATCGCGGGTTTACCGGTATGGGGTTGAGCGAGTTATTAAAAACCGCTGAGGTACCGAAAGGGTCGTTTTATCACTACTTTCGGTCCAAAGAGGCCTTCGGCGTAGCGATGCTGGAGCGTCATTATGCTGGCTACCACCAGCGTCTGGCGACCCACTTTGCATCGGGTGAAGGTAACTACCGGGATCGTGTTCTGAACTACTATCAGGAAACGCTGAACCAGTTCTGTCAGCAGGGCATTATCAGCGGTTGTCTGACCGTTAAACTGTCTGCAGAAGTGTGCGATCTTTCTGAAGATATGCGCACAGCGATGGATAAAGGTGCCCGCGGCGTGATCGCCCTGCTGGCTCAGGCGCTGGAAAAAGGCCGCGACGAAAAAACGCTGGCCTTTACCGGCGACCCCTTGATGCAGTCTCAGGTGCTCTATTCCCTCTGGTTAGGGGCCAACCTGCAGGCAAAAATTTCGCGCAGTGCCGTGCCGCTGGAAAGCGCGCTGGCACATGTGAAAAACAGCATTACTGCGCCTGACGTATAATGGGCGCTTTTTATTTACCTTATTACTAGTCGACTGGTCTACTCAGGAGTCTTTATGTCAGCTGAAAAACTGTTTACCCCATTGAAAGTAGGTGCCGTCACGGCGCCAAACCGCGTGTTCATGGCTCCGCTGACCCGTCTGCGCAGCATTGAGCCGGGTGACATCCCAACCCCACTGATGGGTGAATACTATCGTCAGCGCGCAAGCTCTGGCCTGATCATCACCGAAGCCACGCAGATTTCTGCTCAGGCTAAGGGTTATGCGGGTGCGCCGGGTCTTCACAGCCCGGAACAGATCGCCGCATGGCAGAAAATCACCGCGGGCGTCCACGCTGAAGAGGGTCGCATTGCGGTCCAGCTGTGGCATACCGGTCGTATCTCTCACAGCAGCATTCAACCTGGCGGCCAGGCACCGGTCTCCGCTTCGGCCCTGAGCGCCAATACCCGTACGTCCCTGCGCGATGAAAACGGCAATGCGATCCGCGTGGATACCTCTATGCCGCGTGCGCTGGAGCTGAACGAAATCCCGGGGATTGTTAACGACTTCCGCCAGGCCGTGGCAAACGCCCGTGAAGCCGGGTTTGACCTGATTGAGCTGCACTCCGCGCATGGCTATCTGCTGCACCAGTTCCTGTCGCCGTCGTCTAACCATCGCACCGACCAGTACGGCGGAAGCGTCGAAAACCGCGCCCGTCTGGTGCTGGAAGTGGTGGATGCGGTATGCAAGGAGTGGAGCCCGGACCGTATCGGCATTCGCGTTTCCCCAATCGGGTCTTTCCAGAACGTCGACAACGGACCGAACGAGGAAGCGGATGCTCTGTACCTGATCGAAGAACTGGCTAAACGTGGCATCGCTTATCTGCACATGTCCGAGCCTGACTGGGCCGGCGGTAAGCCTTACACGGATGCTTTCCGTCAGAAAGTGCGCGAGCGCTTCCACGGCGTGATCATCGGTGCAGGCGCCTATACCCCGGAGAAAGCCGAAGACCTGATCGGCAAAGGGCTGATTGATGCTGTCGCGTTTGGCCGCGACTACATCGCCAACCCGGACCTGGTTGCTCGTCTGCAGAAAAAAGCAGCGCTCAACCCGCAGCGTCCGGAAAGCTTCTACGGCGGCGGCGCGGAAGGCTACACCGACTACCCTTCTCTGTAATCTCGCCATTGTTCATTGATAGCGGCGATATTTCGCCGCTATACTAAAACATCGTTTCTGTTCAAAAAGACAGTCTATTTCATTGGTTAATGAGGAAATTATGCGCCTACTTCACACCATGCTGCGCGTTGGCGACCTGCAACGTTCTATCGATTTCTACACTAAAGTCTTGGGCATGAAGCTGCTGCGCACCAGCGAAAACCCTGAATACAAATACTCGCTGGCGTTCGTGGGTTACGGCCCGGAAACGGATGAAGCGGTGATCGAGCTGACCTACAACTGGGGCGTTGACAGCTATGAGCTGGGCACGGCCTACGGCCACATCGCGCTGGAAGTGGACAACGCGGCCGAAGCGTGCGAGCGCATTCGCAGCAACGGCGGTAACGTCACGCGCGAAGCGGGCCCGGTAAAAGGTGGCACCACCGTGATTGCATTTGTGGAAGATCCCGACGGTTACAAAATCGAGCTGATTGAAGCCAAAGACGCCGGTCGCGGTCTGGGCAACTGATCCCTCAGGGCGCAACGTGCGCCCGTAGTTTTACTGCATCCCCCCGCAAAATTTGCCATAATGCGCTCTGCTTTTTCCCCATGTAAGAGACCCTGATGTCCGATAACGCTCAATTTAGCGGTCTGTGCGACCGTTTTCGTGGTTTTTATCCCGTTGTCATTGATGTAGAAACAGCCGGATTTAACGCTAAAACCGATGCGCTGCTCGAAATTGCCGCCATCACGCTGAAGATGGATGAACAGGGCTGGCTTACACCGGACACCACGCTGCATTTCCACGTTGAACCTTTCGAAGGGGCAAACTTACAGCCGGAAGCGCTGGCGTTTAACGGTATCGATCCGCATAACCCGCTGCGTGGTGCAGTAAGTGAATATGACGCGCTGCACGCCATTTTTAAAATGGTGCGTAAAGGCATGAAAGAGAGTAACTGCAGCCGCGCCATTATGGTGGCCCATAACGCCACCTTCGATCACAGCTTTACCATGGCCGCCGCCGAGCGCGCGTCGCTTAAACGCAACCCCTTCCATCCTTTTGTCACCTTCGACACCGCCGCGCTGAGCGGCCTGGCGCTGGGACAAACGGTGTTATCAAAGGCCTGTATTACGGCTGGCATTCCGTTCGACGGCACGCAGGCGCACTCCGCGCTGTATGACACGGAGCGTACCGCAGAGCTGTTCTGTGAGATCGTCAACCGCTGGAAGCGTCTGGGCGGCTGGCCGCTGCCGATGGATGACAGCGAAGAATAAAAAAAAGCGACCTTATCTGGTCGCTTTTTTATTTCCGCAGAAAATTACTCTGCGTCCGGCTCTTCCGTTTTGTACTTCGCTGCCGTCTCTTTGATCAGCTGCTGCAGTTCGCCGCGCTGATACATTTCAATCAGGATATCGCAGCCGCCAACCAGTTCACCGTCTACCCACAGCTGTGGGAACGTCGGCCAGTTCGCGTACTTCGGCAGTTCAGCGCGGATGTCCGGGTTCTGCAGAATATCAACGTAAGCAAAACGCTCACCACAGGCAGACAGCGCCTGAACCGCTTGCGCGGAGAAGCCGCAGCTTGGCAGCTTTGGAGAACCTTTCATATACAGCAGAATCGGGTTTTCAGCGATCTGGCGCTGGATTTTTTCAATAGTGGTGCTCATGTCTTGCTTCCTTTAACTTCTGTTACGGCATTCGTCTGACATTGTAGCGGTTCAGACTGGCATCGGAAAATAACATTTTTGTCACGTTTATACATTCTACTCCGAGTCAGGAAAAGTTGCATTGCAAATGGTGTTTACCCCTGCGGCGGTCAGGGTTTTGCTTAGGGAATGGGCAAATGAGCGACAGAACGATGAATTTTTTTGCACTTGCTTACGAAACACGATTGTAGATTGAAAAATGCTATTAACTTTCTGGCTTTTTATAGATTAGAATCGACGGGCTTTGTAAATCACACGCGGGTATTATTGATGACCTGCATTAATCAGGGGACTGCCCAGTGGCGCGGATAAATAAAATCTCGATCACGCTCTGTGCTTTACTGTTTACTTCACTCACTTTCACGCCAGTGGCAAACGCCTCTCAGCAGGCGCGGCATTCTGCTGTACAAAAAAACCATCTGGTGAAAGCCACAGAACGTAAGAAAAAAACCACCGCTAAGAACGACAAGAAAAAAACACCGGCTCAGACGAAACAGACCGCTTCCAGCAAGACGAAAACCAAACCTTCCCGTACTGCCCACTCCGCCAAAAGTAAAGCTTCGCAAACCGCCGCTAACCTTGTTACTGAAAAATGCATCACGCGTAAAGGCCATAAGGCGAAATGCACGAAGGTCACGAAAATAGCGGAAGTGCATAAAGTGCGCGTACAGAAAGCGCAAAAAACCGCGATGAACAAACTGATGGGGCAGATTGGCAAACCCTATCACTGGGGTGGCAGCTCGCCGCGTACCGGCTTTGACTGCAGCGGCCTCGTCTATTACGCCTATAAAGATCTGGTCAAGTTCCGCATTCCTCGTACCGCTAATGAGATGTACCACCTGCGCGATGCCTCACCGGTTGACCGCGGTGAGCTGGAAAACGGCGATCTGGTATTCTTCCGCACTCAGGGTCGCGGCACGGCTGACCACGTCGGCGTCTATGTCGGCAACGGAAAATTCATCCAGTCACCGCGTAGCGGCCAGGATATTCAGATCACCTCTCTCAGTGAAGACTACTGGGTACGCCATTACGTCGGCGCACGTCGCGTAATGACGCCGAAAACCATTCGCTAACCCCTACCCTGCCACACCCGTGGCAGGGTAAGTTCCTCTTTTGCATACCCTTTCAATTTGCTATCCTGTCCCTGTTGTCTGTGTGGTTATTGGCAACGCAAAATACAATAAGGAGAGAAGCAATGTCGTTCGAATTACCTGCACTACCGTATGCAAAAGACGCCCTGGCACCGCATATTTCTGCGGAAACCCTGGAATATCATTACGGCAAGCATCACCAGACGTACGTCACTAACCTGAACAATCTGATCAAGGGCACCGATTTTGAAGGCAAAACGCTGGAAGAGATCGTCCGCAGCTCAGAGGGTGGCGTATTCAACAACGCGGCTCAGGTGTGGAACCACACCTTCTACTGGCACTGCCTGGCGCCAAACGCCGGCGGTGAACCTGTCGGTGAACTGGCTACCGCTATCAACGCCGCCTTTGGCAGCTTCGCGGATTTCAAAGCGAAATTTACCGATGCAGCCATCAAGAACTTCGGCTCGGGCTGGACGTGGCTGGTTAAAGAGGCGGATGGCAAACTGGCTATCGTGTCCACCTCTAACGCAGGCACCCCGCTGACCACCAGCGCTAAGCCGCTGATGACCGTGGACGTATGGGAACACGCTTACTACATTGATTACCGCAACGCGCGCCCGAACTACCTGGAGCACTTCTGGGCACTGGTTAACTGGGACTTTGTGACGAAGAACTTCGCCGCGTAAGAGACACGCAGAAGGGTTCGCCCTTCTGCGTTTTTGGTTTATTCCGCAGCGCAGGCTGCTTCAGGCTGTTTACGACCCGACATCATCACCAGCAGCAGGCCGAGCGCGGCAATAATCGCCCCCATCACCGGCACAAAGCTGTACCCCAGTCCCCCTGAAATCACGGCCCCACCGGCCGCCGCACCGAGCGCGTTGCCCAGGTTGAAGGCGCCGATGTTGACCGACGATGAGAGGCCCGGCGCTTCATGCGCAACACGCATCACGCGCATCTGCAGCGGCGGCACCACGGCAAAGGTGGCGGCTCCCCAGACGACCATCGCGATCGCGGCGCCAAACTCATTACGCGCCAGCCACGGAATGGCAATCATGATGACAATCAGCAGGGTTAAGAAGCCCTTCAGCGTGCCGCTTACGGAACGGTCGGCAAATTTCCCACCGAGATAGTTGCCGATCGAGAAGCCCACGCCTATCAGCACCAGCATCGCGGTCACAAAGAGAGGCGTTGCGTGGGTGATGTCATGCAATACCGGTGAAATATAGGTGTAGAGGGTAAACATCGCCCCTGCCCCCAGCACGGTGGTGAGCAGCGCGGAGAGCACCTGCGGGCGCACCAGCACCGACAGCTCTCTGCGCACGTCAGGACGTTCACCCGCGCTGCCTTTCGGCAGGGAGAAGAACAGCGCCACCATCGCGACCACGCCCAGCCCGGCCGTCGCCAGGAATGACATCCGCCAGCCGATCGCTTCCCCCAGCCAGGTTGCCGCAGGCACCCCGCCGATGTTGGCAATCGTTAGCCCCATAAACATGGTTGCTACGGCGCTGGCCTGCTTATGTTTTGGCACCACGCTGGCAGCCACGACCGATCCCAGCCCGAAGAACGCGCCGTGGTTAAGGCTGGTCAGAATACGCGACAGCATCAGCGTGGTGTAGTCCGGCGAAATGGCCGAAAGCACGTTGCCCAGGGTGAAAATCGCCATCAGGAAAATCAGCGCATTGCGGCGCGCGCGGTGCGAAAGGAGAAGCGTCATCAGCGGCGCCCCCACCATCACGCCGATAGCATAGGCGCTGATTAACATCCCTGCCGCAGGGATCGAGACGTCCACGCCGCGGGCGATGACGGGCAGTAACCCCATCGGGGAGAATTCAGTGGTGCCAATCCCAAAAGCGCCAATCGCCAGGGCCAGCAGGGGAAAATTGATTTTCATGCGTCAACTCCGGATGCCGTGTCATGTGGTGACACAGAACAAAGAAGCGGAAAGCATGACATCAATCACAAAAAATGAGAAGTTAACAAAATGGCAAAAGATTTTTGCCAGAGAAGTAACAATCGGGTCGATCGGGAGGGAGAAGGCTCTCCCTCCGCGTAAATCAGTGCAGCGCAGCCGTCAGACCGGCCGCGACAATCAGAGCCAGCACAATAACGGTGGTGAACAGCGAAAACTTCAGATCGGAACTCATCAATTTTTCTCCTTTTAATCCCCCCACGAAAAGTGAGCCTGCTCATTTTTGCATAATTTACGTCAAAAATCTTCCTGGATTTAGGCTGATAAACACTTTACCTCTTCCCCTTTTCATCAAGATAGGACAAAATTCCACGCTAAATTTATTAGCGTACCGGCCATTGACCCCCTCCTGACGTCCCGTGTCGTTTTCCCGGCGTGCCGCAATTCAAGATTGCGTGATAAGGGTGAGAGAAGGCAAACGTTTACCTTCAAGTTTTTCAGGAGTTTAGGATATGGTCTGGAGTGACATTTAATGGCAACAATTAAAGACGTAGCAAAACGCGCAAACGTTTCCACTACAACCGTATCACATGTAATTAACAAAACCCGCTTTGTGGCGGAAGAGACGCGCAACGCCGTCTGGGCAGCGATCAAAGAGCTGCACTATTCGCCAAGTGCGGTTGCGCGCAGCCTCAAGGTTAATCACACCAAGTCCATTGGATTGCTGGCCACCAGCAGTGAAGCGGCCTATTTTGCCGAGATCATTGAAGCGGTTGAGAAAAACTGCTTCCAGAAAGGTTATACCCTGATTCTGGGCAACGCGTGGAACAGCATTGAAAAACAGCGCGCCTATCTGTCGATGATGGCGCAAAAGCGCGTTGATGGCCTGCTGGTAATGTGTTCCGAGTACCCGGAATCCGTGCTGTCGATGCTCGAAGAGTATCGCCATATTCCTATGGTGGTCATGGACTGGGGTGAAGCGCGCGCGGATTTCACTGATTCCGTTATCGATAATGCCTTCGAAGGCGGCTATATGGCCGGTCGTTATCTGATCGAACGCGGTCACCGCGAGATTGGCGTGATCCCCGGTCCGCTGGAGCGCAACACCGGCGCGGGCCGTCTGGCCGGTTTTATGAAAGCGATGGAAGAAGCGCTGATCAACGTGCCGGAAAACTGGATTGTGCAGGGTGACTTTGAGCCGGAGTCGGGCTACCGCGCAATGCAGCAGATCGTCTCCCAGCCACACCGTCCGACCGCCGTTTTCTGCGGGGGTGACATCATGGCAATGGGCGCGCTCTGCGCTGCCGACGAACTGGGTCTGCGTGTACCGCAGGATATTTCCGTGATCGGGTATGACAACGTGCGTAACGCGCGTTTCTTCACGCCAGCGTTAACCACCATTCACCAGCCGAAAGATTCGCTGGGCGAAACGGCCTTCAATATGCTGATGGACAGGATCGTCAACAAACGTGAAGAGTCGCAGTCCATTGAAGTTCACCCGCGTCTTATCGAACGCCGTTCCGTTGCGGACGGTCCGTTCCGCGATTACCGTCGTTAATCGCTTTACGGGGCCAGCTACGCTGGCTCCCGTAACCATTCCCGGTTTAGCGTTTCGCTGTCTCCCAGATAATCCAGCAGCCAGGCCATCGCAGGCGAGACATCACTTTGCTGCCAGGTCAGGCAGCAGGCCGCATCCGGGAACGGATTCTCCAGCGTCAGCTCAACCCACTCTCCGGTATCGATGCGCGGACGCGCGAAATGAACGGGCACCATCGCGACGCACAGTCCGGCGCTGAGGCACGTCGCCGACGATTCCCAGTCAGGGGCCACCACCCGCCGCTGGTTGTCCAGAAGCCAGGTGATACGCTTGGGCAATGAACGGGAGGTATCCTCCAGCACCAGCGACGGCCAGTTGCGCAGCGTATCATCGCTGAGCGGCCCCTCCATCGCCGCCAGCGGATGATCGCTTGCCACCACGCACTTCCAGCTCAGCATCCCCATATCGCGAAAGGCGTAACGTCCCCCGACCGGGATCGCCTGCGTGGCCCCGATTGCCATCTCTGCCCTGCCGTCCGCCAGCGCATCCCAGACGCCGTTGAACACCTCCTGCGAGACCCGCAGCTCGACATCTGAAAAATGACGATAGAAATCGACGATCATCTGCCGGGTACGTTCCGGCTTAACGATGTTATCCACCGCGATGGAAAGATGCCCCCGCCAGCCGTTAGCGATCTGCTGACACTGTTCGCGGGTGATCTGCATTTTTTTGATAACAGAACGCCCTTCCTTCAAAAACCACGCCCCTGCGGGCGTTAATTCCACATCACGATGGCGCCGCTCAAACAGCGGAACCGCCAGCCACTCCTCCAGCTGACGCACCGTGTAGCTGATGGCCGAAGGGACGCGGTGCAGCTCCTGCGCTGCACCGCTAAAGCTGCCGTTACGCGCGACAGCATCGACCACTTCAAGAGAATAATCTGACCACATTTTCTGCCTGCAAAAAATTTGAATGCACCCGCCAAATATTAACGTTTCACAAGCGGCTTTGCACTCCCTACACTCTGCGCCAACGTACACCTGCCTCCTCAGGAGAATAAGAGAATGCAACCCAGGAAAGGATTTTTAGTCTGGCTCGGCGGCTTAAGCGTGCTGGGCTTTTTGGCCACCGACATGTACCTGCCCGCGTTTGCCGCGATGCAGGAAGACCTGCAAACCCCTGCGGCGGCCATCAGCGCCAGCCTGAGCCTGTTCCTTGCCGGTTTTGCTTTCGCGCAGCTGCTGTGGGGACCGCTCTCGGATCGCTTTGGTCGTAAACCGGTACTGCTGCTGGGTCTGGCCATTTTTGCCGTGGGCTGCCTGGGGATGCTGTGGGTGCGCGATGCCACCTGGCTGCTGGTGCTGCGCTTTATTCAGGCCGTGGGCGTCTGTGCTGCGGCGGTGACCTGGCAGGCGCTGGTGACCGACTACTATCCGGCTAACCGCACAAACCGTATTTTCGCCACCATTATGCCGCTGGTGGGTCTTTCCCCTGCCCTGGCTCCGCTGCTGGGCAGCTGGATCCTCGCGCACTTTGACTGGCAGGCCATTTTTGCCACGCTGTTTGCCATCACGCTGGTGCTGATGCTGCCGGCGTTTGCCCTTAAGCCCGCGCATAAAAAAGAGGCGCATGCGGATGCGAAGCCGATTACCTTCACCTCCCTGCTGAGCGCCAAGGCGTATCGCGGGAATGTCCTGATTTATGCCGCCTGTTCGGCCAGCTTCTTCGCGTGGCTCACCGGTTCGCCGTTTATTCTGCACGATATGGGCTACAGCCCGGCGGCCATCGGTCTGAGCTATGTTCCGCAGACCATCGCGTTCCTGGTGGGCGGGTACGGCTGCCGCGCGGCGCTGCAAAAATGGGAAGGTCAGCAGATGCTGCCATGGCTGCTGGTGCTGTATGCGCTGAGCGTCATCGGTACCTGGGCCGTCGGGTTTATTCCGGGCGCGGGCCTGGCTGAAATTTTGATTCCCTTCTGCGTGATGGCCGTGGCGAACGGGGCGATTTACCCGATCGTGGTGGCACAGGCGTTGCGTCCGTTCCCGCAGGCGACAGGCCGCGCCGCCGCGCTGCAAAATACCCTGCAGCTGGGTCTGTGCTTCCTGGCAAGTCTGGTGGTCTCGGCGCTGATTGCGACGCCACTGTTAACCACCACCAGCGTGATGCTGGTCACCGTTGCGCTGGCGGTGATGGGCTATCGCATGCAGGCCTCCGCGCAGCGTGAGCAGGATAGCGGCGCTCAGGTGGAAACCTCGCATGCCTGATTGCGCCAGAAATCATGTTACATTTCAGTGATTAGGTTGCTAACAATTTTCTATTGAATCACCAAATTTTGAGGCCTATACTAAATTTGGTTCGATTAAATACGATAAATATTAAGTGTTAACGGGAGCCGGAGTGCTCCCGTTTTACCATGGAAGGCATTTCGGCAAGGGTTATCTCCCTTCCTCTGTTCTACGTCGGATACTAGCCTCGCGGTATTTACCGTGAGATTTCTCACAAACCAAAAAAAGCGTCTACGCTGTTTGAAGGTTCTGATCACATCAGGGTGATGGAGAAGCTATGAGTTCATCGTGTATAGAAGAAGTCAGCGTTCCGGACGACAACTGGTCCCGGATCGTCAGTGAACTGTTAGGTCGAGCAGGCATCACTATCAACGGATCTTCGCCATCCGATCCCCAGGTTAAACATCCCGACTTTTTTAAACGCGTGTTGCGGGAAGGGTCGTTAGGCCTGGGAGAAAGTTATATGGACGGCTGGTGGGAGTGTGAACGGCTGGATATCTTTTTTGCCAGCGTGCTGCGTGCCGGTCTGGAAAATCAACTCCCCCGCAATCTGAAAGATACCCTGCGTGTCGCCTCTGCCCGACTGTTTAACTTGCAAAGTAAAAAACGCGCCTGGATCGTCGGCAAAGAGCATTACGATCTCGGCAATGACCTGTTCAGCCGCATGCTGGACCCTTTCATGCAATACTCCTGCGCCTACTGGAAAGACGCGTCGACGCTTGAGGAAGCACAGCAGGCCAAACTGCGTCTGATCAGTGAAAAGCTGCAGCTACAGCCCGGCATGCGCGTGCTGGATATCGGCTGCGGCTGGGGCGGGCTGGCGTATTTTATGGCGAAGCACTATGGCGTCAGCGTGGTCGGCGTGACGATCTCAGCGGAACAGCAAAAAATGGCGCGAGAGCGCTGCCAGGGTCTCGATGTGGATATCCGGCTGCAGGACTACCGCGACCTGAACGAGCAGTTCGACCGGATCGTTTCCGTCGGCATGTTCGAGCACGTGGGGCCAAAAAACTACGATACCTACTTTGAGGTGGTGGATCGTAATCTGAAACCGGACGGGCTCTTCCTGCTGCACACCATCGGCTCTAAGCGGACCGACAATAACGTTGACCCGTGGATCAATAAATACATCTTTCCGAATGGCTGTTTACCGTCCGTTCGCCAGATCGCCAACGCCAGTGAATCCCATTTCGTGATGGAAGACTGGCATAACTTTGGTGCGGACTACGACACCACCTTAATGGCGTGGCATGAACGTTTCCAGAAAGCCTGGCCCGAGATTGCGGACAACTATTCAGAACGATTCAAACGGATGTTTAGCTATTATCTGAATGCCTGCGCGGGGGCGTTTCGCGCACGGGATATTCAGCTCTGGCAGGTGGTATTCAGCCGGGGGATTGAACACGGACTGCGTGTCGCACGCTAAAAAAATAACCCCGGCTATCCGGGGTTATTTTTTATTCTTCTTCTGCGGTCTTTATTATTGCGGCTTCTTTTGCTGCCAGCACGCGCTCCACCGTATCCACCACCGCCTGGGTTTGCGGATCGATTTCGATATTCACACGATGCCCCAGTTTTTTGGTGCCCAGCGTGGTGCGCTGCAGCGTTTCAGGAATTAAATGCACGCAAAAACGCGTTGGCGTCACTTCTCCCACCGTCAGGCTAATCCCGTCAATGCCAATAAATCCTTTATAGAGGATGTATTTCATTAATGACGGGTCCTGCATTTTAAACCAGATTTGACGGTTATTTTCCGAGGTCACGATTTTCGCCACTTCGGCAGTGGTCATGATGTGCCCGGACATCAGGTGACCGCCAATCTCATCGCTGAACTTCGCCGCGCGCTCAACGTTGACGGTATCGCCTACCACCAGCTCGCCCAGGTTAGTGATCCGCAGCGTCTCTTTCATTAAATCAAAGCTAATCTGGTTGCCGTTAATTTCGGTCACGGTCAGGCAGCAGCCGTTATGCGCAATCGACGCACCGGTTTCAATGCCCTCAAGCATATATTCCGGCAGCTCAACAACATGAGTACGGAAATTAGGTTTTTCATCAATGGACACCACTTTGGCGGTGCCCTGCACAATACCAGTAAACATGCTTACAACTCCTGTTTTTTCCGGACGGTGGTGACACCGTTTAATCCCACCACAATAACAGTTGGAAAAACAGGTTGCCAGCGGAGCGCATTTTCTGGCGATTTTTTCACTAGATAAATAGCTAAAGCCCGCTACAATAGCTGGCACCCCCCTGCATTTTCTTCTCGCTGCCCGTTTCGGCGGCTTTTTTAGTCTCTCAAATAACAACAAAATAAAGGTGTTCACGTGCAGAAGTACATGAATGAAGCGCGCCAGTTATTGGCACTGGCTATACCAGTGATCATCGCGCAAGTGGCCCAGACCGCAATGGGATTTGTGGATACGGTAATGGCAGGTGGCTACAGCGCCACCGATATGGCGGCCGTGGCTATCGGTACGTCAATCTGGCTTCCGGCCATCCTGTTCGGCCACGGTCTGCTGCTCGCACTCACGCCTGTTATCGCTCAGCTCAATGGCTCGGGTCGTCGCGAGCGCATTGCCCATCAGGTCCGTCAGGGGTTCTGGCTGGCAGGGTTTGTCTCCGTGCTGATCATGGTCGTGCTCTGGAACGCGGGCCATATCATCCGCGCGATGCATAACATTGACCCGGCCCTGGCGGATAAAGCCGTGGGCTATCTGCGTGCCCTGCTTTGGGGTGCGCCCGGCTACCTCTTTTTCCAGGTAGCGCGTAACCAGTGTGAAGGTCTGGCGAAAACCAAGCCCGGGATGGTGATGGGTTTTATCGGGCTGCTGGTCAACATCCCGGTTAACTATATCTTTATCTACGGTCATTTCGGGATGCCGGAACTGGGCGGCGTCGGCTGCGGCGTGGCGACAGCCGCCGTTTACTGGGTGATGTTCTTCTCGATGCTTACCTTCGTGAAGCACGCCCGCTCCATGCGAGACATTCGCAACGAGAACAGATTCAGCACGCCGGACTGGAGCATCATGACGCGTCTGGTGCAGTTAGGGTTGCCGATTGCCCTTGCGCTGTTCTTTGAGGTGACCCTGTTTGCCGTGGTTGCCCTGCTGGTCTCCCCGCTGGGCATTGTGAACGTGGCCGGACACCAGATTGCGCTGAACTTCAGCTCCCTGATGTTCGTCCTGCCAATGTCGCTGGCCGCGGCAGTGACGATTCGCGTGGGCTTCCGCCTGGGACAAGGTTCGACGCTCGATGCGCAAACCGCCGCGCGGACCGGACTGGGCGTCGGCGTCTGCATGGCCATTTGCACAGCGCTTTTCACCGTGGCGCTGCGCGAGCAGATTGCCCTGCTCTATAACGACAATCCGGAAGTCGTTACGCTGGCATCGCACCTGATGCTGCTGGCTGCGATTTACCAGATTTCGGACTCCATCCAGGTGATTGGCAGCGGCGTGCTGCGCGGTTATAAAGACACGCGCTCCATTTTCTTTATCACTTTCATCGCCTACTGGGTGCTGGGTCTGCCGTGTGGTTATATTCTGGCCCTGACCGACCTTGTGGTTGACCGCATGGGACCGGCGGGGTTCTGGATGGGCTTTATCATCGGCCTGACGTCGGCGGCGATTATGATGATGATGCGCATGCGCTTCCTGCAGCGTCAGCCATCAACGATCATTTTGCAACGCGCTGCCCGTTAAATACGCAGTAGCCGCCACCCGGCGGCTACTTTCTCTTCACTTTGCGCGGTAATACAGCAATCGCGTGAAATCAGAGAGAAAATTGCATTTTCCCTCTTGCCACCTCGGTGCTGTGCCGCTAATATTCGTCCCCGTTGTCACCGACAACACGTTGCGTTCATAGCTCAGTTGGTTAGAGCACCACCTTGACATGGTGGTGGTCGTTGGTTCGAGTCCAATTGAACGCACCATTCTGCGTCCGTAGCTCAGTTGGTTAGAGCACCACCTTGACATGGTGGGGGTCGGTGGTTCGAGTCCACTCGGACGCACCATTTCAGTCCTGAAATGGTGCAAATCCTCTTCTGATAGCCTGAATTTTCCTAATCCTTCATTTTCATTACTGTTCTCCTGCTACGCTTTTCTCATGGAAAAAAGAGAGGACAACCGTCGATGAAGAAAATCGCCATTATCGGTTCCGGCCCAACAGGGATTTATACCTTTTACGCCCTTCTTAAAAACCCGCAGCCGCTTTCGGTCTCCGTCTTTGAACAAAGTGATGAAGCGGGCGTGGGTATGCCCTATAACGACGACGATAACTCTCGTCTGATGCTGGCAAATATCGCAAGTATTGAAATCCCGCCCATTTTTATGACCTACCTCGACTGGCTCAAGGGCCAGAGCGAAGCCCATCTGGCACGCTTTAAGGTTGATAAAGCCCGCCTGCATGACCGACAGTTCCTGCCCCGGCTCCTGCTGGGTGAGTATTTCCGCGACAGCTTTCGGTCCATCGTAAAAGAGGCGGAAAAACGGGGATTTCAGGTTGATGTCCATAAATCCGCCCAGGTCACCGATATCGTGCCCTCGAAAGAAGGCGTTACGCTTTCCGTCAACGGCAGCGCCTTTCCTGAACGCTTCGACCTTGCGGTTATCGCCACCGGCCACGTCTGGCCAGAGGAGGATGAAGCCACGCGCACGTTCTTCCCCAGCCCGTGGTCCGGTCTGATGGACGCCAGTATTCCTCCCTGTCGCGTCGGTATTATGGGGACATCGTTAAGCGGTCTCGACGCGGCCATGGCGGTCGTAATGCAGCACGGTGCGTTTCGCGATGATAAATTTGTGCTAAATAAAGGCAGCGAGGCGCTGAAGATTATCCTGATGTCCCGGACGGGCATTCTGCCGGAAGCCGATTTTTACTGCCCTATTCCTTACGAGCCGCTGTCGATATTGACCGAACGCGTGTTAGAAAGCGAGATTGCCAAAGGACCGGATGGCCTGCTCGATCGTATCTTTGTCCTGATGGTCAAAGAGCTTCAGCTTGCCGATCCGGCGTGGTGCGAAAAAATGTCTCTGCATACGCTGAATGCGGACACCCTTCGTGAGGCCTGGTTTGAGGATCGTAAACGGCACGGACCCTTTACCTGGGCGGAAGATAACCTGAAAGAAGTTGAGAAAAATAAACGCGAACGCCGTACCGTGGCCTGGCGCTATACCGTGCTTCGGCTGCATGAAGTGGTTCAGGAGATCGTTCCCCATCTCAGCGATCGAGACGTTGAACGCTTCAAACAGGGGCTGGCTCGGGTATTTATCGACAACTATGCCGCCATCCCTCCGCAGTCTATCCGCAGGCTGCTCGCACTTCGCGAAGCCGGCATCATCAGCGTGGCCGCGCTCGGTGACGACTACACGCTCGACGTTGGCAGCGATCGAACGGTGATAACCACACAAGAGACTGTTTACCGCTTCGACGTTTTTATTGATGCGCGCGGGCAAAGGCCGCTCAAAACGAAAGATCTGCCCTTCCCGAAGCTGCGAAAACAGCTGGAAGCGACCGGCGATGAGATACCCGATATCGGCGAGGATTACACCTTAAAAGCGCCTGACACCGTTCGCGGGCGCATCACCTTCGGTGCGATACCTTGGCTGATGCACGATCGTCCCTTCGTTCAGGGGCTGGCGGAGTGTGCAGAGATTGCAGAGGCGATGGCGAAAGCGGCGGAAAAACCCGCGTCGGGGGTGCGGCGGAGATTACCCTATTTTGAAAACTGACAGGGCATCCGTGCCCTGCTGTCGCGGATTACTCGAAGAAGACTTCCGGGTTTTCCGACAGCGAAACGAAGGTTTTCGTCTCTTTATTCAGGGCGAGTATTTCGCCGCTTTCAATGTCGTACACCCAGCCGTGCAGTCGGATGGAGTTATTACGCAGGCCCACCGCGACGGAAGGATGGGTCTTAATGTTGCTCAGCTGCGCAAACACGTTCTCCTGCACCATCGCATTGACCTTATCGATCGGCTTATCCCAGGTTTTTTTCTCCACCACGGCTTTCGCCGCGTCGGAATAGCGCAGCCAGTGTGACACGGCAGGCATCGGCTCCAGGTTCGCGTTATCGGCAATCGCCTTCATCGCGCCACAGTTGGAGTGACCACAAATCACGATATCCGTGACGCCCAGCGCCACAACGGCGTATTCGATGGTAGCGGACACACCGCCAGGCTCCGGTCCGAACGGCGGCACGATGTTGCCAGCATTACGAATGACAAAGAGTTGTCCTGGCTCTTGCTGGGTGACAAGTTCCGGGACCAGACGGCTGTCGGAGCATGAGATGAACAGCGCTTTGGGATTCTGGCTGGACGCTAAACTGCGGAAGAGTTCTTTACGTTGCGGGAAAATCTCTTTTTGAAAGCTGAGAAAACCTTCAATGATATGTTGCATAGCAATGTCTCTTTTATCTGTTTTAGTTTAGGTATGATCGAGATCACACTCGTAAAGTTTACCCATCGGGGTTTACTTCAGACAAGCAATATATTTCTGGCCCGAGCGCTGCACAATTTCGTCCGCGTTAGCGAGGATGTTCTGCCCTTCGAACGCGCCGTACAGACGTTCAAACGTTCTGCCTTCCAGATGATTCACGACCGACGCCACGGTGCGGGCCGGCAGCGGAAGATAGTTCGGGTAGCTCCACATAAACGAGACGGCGTCTTTACCCGGCGTGACCTGCAGAATATCGCCCGCCAGCAGCACCCCGTCCCCCTCCTGCCAGTGCAGCACCGTTCCCCCGGCAAAATGCCCCCCCAGACGCAGCATGGTGACTGACGGGAAAATCTCCAGCGCATCCCCCTCCCAGAAATGAATGGCCGGGCTCTCGCGCATTACCCACTCGCTGTCGCTGGCGTGCAGGTACACCGGCGCAGCAAACGCCGCAGCCCACTCCTGCATCGTGGTGTAATAGTGCGGATGTGAAATCGCAATCGCGCTGATGCCGCCGAGGGCGGTAATGAGCGTTTTGGTTGCGGGGTCGAGGTTGGCGATACAGTCCCAGAGAATATTGCCGTGGGGCGTTTGCAGCAGCAGCGCCCGCTGGTTGATCGCAAACGCCGGGACCGTTTTGATCCCAAACAATCGCGGCTCCAGCTGCTGCCATTTGTTGCTGTGCGTGGCGTTGACGGTATCGAGATCGGTCCACGCCTGCCCCGTGCTGGGGACATACTGGCGTTCATCCTCGCAGATCGGGCATTTCTCAGGCTGTGTATCGTAAGCCGTTCCGCAGGTTTTACAGAGTGTAATCATGTGCTCTCCTCAGCGATAAAGCACTGAGTATGGCAGGGATTATCCTTATGTGCTGCGAGGTACATTGCTGGCTTTTTTTACCCTATACTGTGCCAGTATCGAAAACTGAACAGAGCAGGTGCAACATGGAAATTGATCTCGATAATTTAGTCTTTAACGGTCTGGATGAAGCAGAAGAGCGTAATGCGGAACGTCTGGACGACGCGGATAAAAAAGCGCAGGCGATTGTCGCCGACGACGACTGCGGCGACGCCTGCAAGATCTAATAAAAAAGCACCGGGAAACCGGTGCTTTTTTATTTCACTCGTTAAACGTCACGCACACCTCGTTCCAGTACGTTTCGCGCGTGCGGCGCAGTTCAGCGTGACGTTTTATCATGGAACCACTCCGGGTCAATGTTGGCAACGTCCACGCCATACAGGCTGGCGACAGGCAGTATTGACTCAAGAACACGTTGCGCGCTGTTCTCCGCATTCACTGGTCGGGTCGCAAAAAACCGCCGTAACGTGCTGATCCACTTTTTCATCGTCTTACCCTCTCTCGCCGTGTCTGACCTCAGTTAAGCACTCAAATGCCGCGCGGGTGAAATACCAAAATCCACTGTCCATGTGCAGGATTTGCAAATAGCCTCCCGTTCTTTTCACGCTTCATTAACACCTTGTTCACTAATGCTTTTTTGCTCAAAGCAAAGAACGATTTCTTATTTGGCGATAGCTTTCGCTTATGGGAGCGTAGCGGGGTAAAACAAAAACAACGGGATGGCGTATGACTATGGCAGCAAATATGAAAGGGTTTACCAAACGGACACTGGTTCTGGGATTACTGGCGGCGGGGAGCCTGCTTTCAGCGCAGGCACAGGCCGATCAGCTGGCGGATATTAAGGCCGCAGGGGTGGTGAAAGTGGCCACGTTTGACGCCAACCCGCCGTTTGGCTCGATTGATGCCAAAACGCACGAGATCGTGGGTTACGACGTGGACTTCGCCAAAGCGCTGGCAAAATCGCTCGGCGTGAAGCTTGAACTGGTTGCCACCAATCCGGCCAACCGTATTCCGCTGCTGCAGTCCGGGAAAGCAGACCTGATCGTGGCAGATATCACCATCACCCCGGAACGCGCGCAGGTGATTGATTTCTCGACGCCTTACTTCGTCACCGGCCAGCAGTTCCTCGTTCCGGTGAAATCACCGGACAAGCTCGATGACTATAGCCGGGCGCGCATTGGCGCGGTCAAAGGCACGACGGGCGAGCAGGCGCTGCACCAGCGTTTCCCGCAGTCCCGCGTCCTCTCTTATGACGACATTCCCCTGGCGTTGACCGCACTGCGCAATGGTAACGTCCAGGCCATTACCCAGGACAGCACCATTCTGGCCGGTCTGCTGGCGCAGGCGCCGGATAAAGCGAACTTCAAAATCCTGCCCGATCTGCTCAGTAAAGAAGAGATTGGCGTGGGGGTGAAGAAAGGTGAAACGGCGCTGCTGAAGGCCGTTAACGACGAGCTGGTTAATCTCGAGAAGAACGGTCAGGCAGCAAAAATCTACGATGTCTGGTTTGGCCCAAACACGCCTGCCCCGCAGCCTCGCGCCTTTAAAATAGAAGCCAGATAATTATGCTCTCAGGTTTATTTTCACACTCCGCGGCCGGTGCCGCGGATTTTTCACATCTGGAACAGGCCAGCGTCGAGTTTCGTCATGTGGACAAACGCTACGGTGACCATCAGGTTTTAAACGACATTAATCTCACCATCACCCCCGGTGAAGTGGTCGCCATCCTCGGCCCGTCGGGTTCCGGTAAATCCACCCTGATTCGTCTCATCAACCAGCTTGAAACCCTTAGCGGCGGGGAGATTCTGGTCGATAACAAGCCTACCGGAAAGCTCTCCGGTACCGGGCTGCGTCAGCTGCGCAGCCGCGTGGGGTTTGTGTTCCAGCAGTTCAATCTTTACGCCCATCTCACCGCCAGCCAGAACATCACCCTGGCACTGGAGCACGTTCACGGCTGGAAGCCGCAGCCTGCCCAGGCGCGCGCGCTGGCCCTGTTGGAGAAGGTCGGAATGCTGGAAAAAGCCCACCATTTCCCGGCAGAGCTTTCCGGCGGGCAGCAGCAGCGCGTCGCGATTGCCCGTGCCCTGGCCTCTTCACCCCAAATCATCCTGTTCGATGAACCCACCTCGGCGCTGGATCCGGAGATGATTGGTGAAGTGCTGTTTGTGATGAAGGCCCTCGCCCACAGCGGGATCACGATGATTGTCGTAACCCATGAGATGCAGTTTGCCCGGGAGATAGCCGACAGAGTCGTCTTTATCGACGGGGGGCAAATTCTGGAAATTGCGCCGCCGGCGCAATTTTTCAGTCGGCCCTCGCATCCGCGCGCGCAGCGGTTCCTGCAAAAGGTGCTCAACCCGCTGCATCAGGAGCATCTGTAATGCCCGCGCTCGACTGGCAGGGGGTACTGACCGGACAGCCTCTGCAGTGGATACTCGCCGGATTCCTCACCACCCTGTGGGTAACGCTTGCCGGGATGATGCTGGCCAGCCTGCTCGCATTGCTCTTTATGCTTCTGCGCCTTTCCGGCGGACGCCTCGGGAACGCGGTCGTCAGCAGCTGGGTGTCGCTGTTTCGCAATACGCCGCTGCTGGTGCAGCTGCTGTTCTGGTATTTTGCCGCCTGGAACGGTCTACCGCAGGCGTTCCGCGACGCGGTGAACGCGGATCACAGCTGGTCAATTCTGCCCGGCGACGTCTGGTGGTTTACGCCCGAATTTTTATGTTCTGCCTGGGGGTTGGGTGTCTTTACCTCGGCGTTTTTAATTGAAGAGGTGGAGTCGGGCTTACGTTCCGTGCCTGCCGGACAGCGGGAGGCAGCGCTCGCTCAGGGATTCTCCGCGTGGCGCCTGTTTCGCTACATCCTGCTGCCGCAGGGGCTGGCCAACGCCTGGCAGCCGGTCGTTGGCCAGTACCTTAATCTGATGAAGCTCTCCTCGCTCGCCAGCGGGATTGGCTTCGCCGAGCTGACCTATCAGGTCAGGCAGATTGAGAGCTATAACGCACACGCGCTGGAAGCATTTACCTTCGGAACCGCACTCTATCTGCTGACCGGCCTGGTCATGGGGATGGTGCTGGTTCGCATTGGACCTGAAGCGAAACGTAAACGCCCAAACGTCGCCACCTCAGGGAGTGAAAAACATGATTGCCGGACTTAATGTCATCACCGATAACCTCGATTATCTGCTGTGGGGACGCGCGGCAACGGGTGAACCGGGGGGCGTATTGCTCTCGTTGATGATGGCGATTGGGGCCGCCGTCATTGCTCTGCCCGGTGGGATAGTGCTCGCGTGTCTGGCCTGGCGCTTTACCGGGCTCGTGCGCAAGACCCTCTTTTTGTGGGCAGAGCTGATTCGCGGTATCCCGCTCATCTTCGTAATTTTCTGGATGTGGTATCTCCTGCCGCTCATTACCGGGGGCGATCTGCCGGGGGCGCTGACCGTCACGCTGGCGCTGGCCTGGTTTACGGCGGCTACCGTAATGCACTCGGTACTGGCCGGACTTAATGCGCTACCGTCCGGGCAGTACGAAGCCGCACTGTCACAGGGATTCAGCACGCAGCAAACCCTGTGGCGCGTGCTGCTGCCGCAGGCGCTGAGGAACATTCTGCCGTCGCTGGTGGGGATTTTTATCAGCCTGCTGAAGGATACGTCGTTGGCGTTTATCGTGAACGTACCGGAACTGACGACGGTGGCGGGACAGGTCAACAACCGGGTGCAAATCTACCCGGCGGCCATTTTTATCTTTACGGGCGTGGTCTACTACCTGCTCTGCTGCTCGCTCGAGCAGCTTGCAAAGCGCTGGCGCTTTACCCGGCCAGCGCTTTAACTACCGTTTCCATCGCTTCGGTTGTCAGTTCACTGCGTTTCACGCGCTGGTTCGCCAGCGCGGTACGCAGGACTCCGGCAATGACAATATGCTTTGGCTCCTGCCCTAAATCACGCATCTCAAGCACCACCTTCCCGACCACCCGGCACATCTCCTGGTACAGCGCTTCATCTTTGGTCACGTTACCCATCGTCATCACTCCATTGCCTGTTAAACGTTGAGCTTAAATGATTCTCCAGCCGGATACAAAAAAGAAGCCCGGCGAGAAACTCGCCGGGCTTCATCTGTAAAATCAGTAAATTAGTTATTTACTGGAATGACCGCGCCTTTGTACTTGGTGCGGATCCAGTCCTGAATCTCTTTTGAGTGCAGCACGTTCACCAGCGCGACGATGTCTTTCTTCTTCTCGTCACCGCGATGCACGGTGATGATGTTGGCATACGGGTTGTTTTCACCGCTCTCAACCGCAATCGGGTCGTGAACCGGATCCAGACCCGCGTCAATCGCATAGTTGGCGTTAATCACCACCGCGTCGCCTTCGTTGTTGTTGTACATCTGCGGCAGCAGAGACGCTTCAACGTTAGGCGTGAACTTCAGCTTTTTCGGGTTCTCGACGATATCGCTGATGCGCGCGGTCACTTTATCGATGCCCGGCTTCAGCTTGATCACGCCCTCTTTTTCGAAGATAGAGAGAATACGCCCCTCTTCAGAAACCGCGTCACGCATGATGATTTTGCCGCCTTCCGGCAGGTCTTTCAGCGACTTGTATTTTTTGGAGTAGATGCCGATTGGCTCAATGTGGATCGCGCCCGCACTGACAAAATCGTAGTCTTTATCGCCCGCATGATCTTTCAGCACGCTGTTCAGGTAAGGAATGTGCTGGAAATAGTTCGCGTCGATGTCATGACCCGCCAGCGCGGTGTTCGGCAGAATGTAGTCCTGGAACGGTTTAATCTCCAGGTCGATCCCCTGCTTCGCCAGAATCGGCTTTGCCTGCTCCAGAATTTCGGCGTGCGGCGTGTTGGATGCGCCCACGGTCAGGGTGTCAGCCCAGGAAGCGAAGCTCAGGGCGCTCAGGGTTGCGGCGGCGATCAGTGTCAGTGTCTTTTTCATGATGTGGTTCCTGTGTGTATTTATTAGCGTTTATCTAACAGTGAAGTAATGACATCGCCGCAGAACTGGATAATGAAAACGATGATTAAAATGGTCACCGTTGCCACCAGCGTGACGTCACCATGGTTGCGCTGGAATCCTTCCAGATAAGCCAGATTTCCCAAACCACCGGCGCCAATCACCCCCGCCATTGCGCTGTAGCTCACCAGCGCAATGAGCGTCACCGTAATACCTGATACCAGTGCAGGTGATGATTCCGGCAGTAAAACCCGAAACACTAACGTGCTCAGTCGTGCGCCCATCGAGCGCGTTGCTTCTATGACGCCTTTATCCACTTCACGCAGGGCGATCTCCACCAGGCGTGCGTAGAACGGTGCGGCACCCACAATCAGCGCCGGCAGCGCCGCGTTGGCACCAAGGATGGTGCCGACGACGGTCTTGGTGAACGGGATCAGCAGGACAATCAGAATGATGAACGGAATCGAGCGGAACACGTTCACCACAATCGAAATGACGCTGTAGACCGTGCGGTTGTGGAACAGCCCGCCGCGTGCGGTTAAAAACAGCGCCAGACCCAGCACGATACCCAGTACAAAAGTCGCCACGCCGGACAGCGCGGTCATGTACAGCGTCTCCAGCGTCGCCGCCCAGAGCTGATCCCACTTGAGATGCGGAAAGAGATCCTCAGCCATGTTTAATCACCTCGCCTTCAATATCGCTGTGCTTCAGGTCGGCGAGGATATTGTTCAGTTGTTCATCGGATGCCACGACATGTATCCAGAGCTGGCCAAACACGCCGTGGGCGGTTTGCGTCATTTTCCCGTGCAGGATGTTAAACGGCAGGCCATAGCGCAGGGTCAGTTCACCCACGATCGGCTTATGCGTGCTGTGCCCGGTAAAGGTCAGCCTGATGACCGTACCTTCCAGATCGTTTGCCAGTTCGGTATTGAACGTTTCTTCTTCAGCGTACTGACTCACCTGACGGACAAACTGCTGCGTAATCGGCTGCTGCGGATGGGTAAAGACGCTCAGCACGTCGCCCTCTTCCACGACTTTACCGTTCTCCATCACCGCCACGCGGTCGCAGATTTTGCGCACCACATGCATCTCGTGCGTGATCAGCACGATGGTCAATTTGAACCGGCGGTTAATATCCAGCAGCAGATCGAGGATCTGATCGGTGGTCTGCGGGTCAAGCGCGGACGTGGCTTCATCGCAGAGCAGCACGTCAGGGTTGTTAGCCAGCGCACGGGCGATGCCGACGCGCTGTTTCTGGCCGCCACTGAGCTGAGACGGGTAGGCATGCTCGCGGCCTTTCAGGCCGACCAGCTCCACCAGCTCGGCGACGCGGGCGGTGATTTTTGCTTTCGGCACGCCGGCAATCTGCATCGAGAACGCAATATTCTCGCTGACCGTGCGCGACCACAGCAGGTTGAAGTGCTGAAACACCATGCTGATTTTCAGGCGCGCCTGACGCAGCGCTTCACCTTTTGCCGCCGAAATGTCCTGTCCATTAATGGTGACGCTACCGGCGCTGGGTTTTTCCAGGCCGTTGAGCAGACGAATCAGCGTGCTTTTACCTGCCCCGCTGTAACCGATAATCCCGTATATCTGTCCCTGTGCTATCGTCAAATTGACGTTATCAACGGCTGTGAGTGCTACCTTTCCGTTGTCAAAAACCTTCGAAATATTGCTCAGTACAATCATTCTTATTCGTTATCCGTGCCGCCCATGGCGGTTTAGCAGTATGGATGTCCAAACGATAGTAAACAGGCGTTATCAGCTTTTAAATGAACAAAAAAGAATTTGTTATAACTTTCGGAAATAAACAGCGGATTTACCGGGTGGGATGCATTTAGACCAATTTCAGCAATGATTATCTGCCGGATGCATATCTGCTGGCGAATGCCTGCGAAAAACGGTCATTTTTTCAGCATTTCATGCCAATATAGCCATCCTCACATCCAGACAACTTTACGTCTTGCTGTCCTGACTTCCAAAAACGGCATTTATATTCCTTTCTGTTCTAAAGAGCAGTGAATGGTTCTTTATTGAGAAAATTTCACCGCCCTATCATCCCGTCATGACATCCAGAAAGGAAAACATCATGACGATTTATCACTCCGTCACTGAACTGATTGGTCGTACCCCGCTGATCCAGCTGCATAAGCTTGATACCGGTCCCTGCTCGCTGTTCCTGAAGCTGGAGAACCAGAATCCGGGCGGTTCGATTAAGGATCGCGTTGCGCTGTCGATGATTAACGAAGCGGAACGCACCGGGCAGCTGCAGCCGGGCGGCACGATTATTGAGGCCACGGCGGGCAATACCGGCCTCGGTCTGGCCCTGATCGCCGCCCAGAAAGGCTACTCGCTGATCCTGGTGGTGCCGGACAAAATGAGCCGCGAGAAGATTTTCCACCTGCGGGCGCTGGGTGCCCAGGTGGTACTGACCCGCTCCGACGTCAACAAGGGCCATCCTGCCTATTACCAGGATTACGCCCAGCGTCTGGCGAACGAACTGCCCGGCGCGTTTTACATCGACCAGTTCAACAACGAAGCCAACCCGCTGGCGCACCGCACCACCACGGCGCCGGAACTGTATGAACAGCTTGACGGCAAAATCGATGCCATCGTGGTGGGCGTCGGCTCAGGCGGCACGTTGGGCGGCCTGCAGGCATGGTTCGCCGAGCACTCTCCGCACACGGAGTTTGTCCTGGCCGATCCGGCCGGTTCCGTTCTGGCCGACCAGGTGGAGACCGGACGCTACCACGATGCGGGCTCCTGGCTGGTTGAGGGTATTGGCGAAGACTTTATTCCGCCGCTGGCCCACATTGAAGGGGTGAATCGCGCCTGGCGCATTACCGATCGCGAAGCGTTTACCACCGCGCGCGAGCTGCTGAAAACGGAAGGCATTCTGGCGGGCTCCTCCAGCGGCACGCTGCTGGCGGCCGCGCTGAAGTATTGCCAGGCGCAAACCACGCCGAAGCGCGTGGTGACCTTCGCCTGTGACAGCGGCAATAAATATCTCTCGAAGATGTTCAACGATGACTGGATGCGACAGCAGGGACTCATCACGCGCCCCCAGGCCGGCGATCTCTCTGACTACATTGCCCTGCGCCACGATGAAGGCGCCACCGTCACCGCCGCCCCGGACGACACGCTCTCCACCGTCCTGGCACGGATGCGCCTGTATGACATCTCCCAGTTGCCGGTGCTGGAGAACGGCAAGGTGGTGGGCATTATCGACGAGTGGGATCTCCTGCGGCACATCGGCGGCGACGGCGATCGCTTCGCGCTTCCGGTGACGGCAGCCATGACGCGTCAGGTGGAGTTCCTGGATAAACACGCGCCGGAAAGCGCCCTGAACGCCATCTTCGACCGCGGTCTGGTGGCCGTGATTAATGACAACGACCGTTTTCTCGGTCTGATTACGCGCAGCGACGTTCTGACCGCCTGGCGCAACCGTCTACAGCAATAAAGGAATCAATGATGAAAAATCTGGCCACCCTCAGCGTCCACAGCGGCGAATTCAACGACCAGCACGGCGCCGTCATGCCGCCGATTTACGCCACCTCGACGTTTGCGCAACCCGCGCCCGGGGAGCATACCGGATATGAGTACTCCCGCAGCGGCAACCCTACCCGCCATGCGCTGGAAACGGCGATTGCCGAACTGGAAGGCGGCACGCGCGGCTACGCCTTTGCCTCCGGTCTGGCGGCCATCTCCACGGTGCTCGAACTGCTGGATAAAGACAGCCACATCGTCGCTATTGATGATGTATACGGCGGCACATACCGTCTGATCGAGAACGTGCGCAAGCGCAGCACCGGCCTGCAGGTCAGCTGGGTTAAACCGGACGACTTAGCCGGGCTTGAGGCCGCCATTCGCCCGGACACCCGCATGGTGTGGGTCGAGACGCCAACCAACCCGCTGCTGAAGCTGGCGGATCTGGCGGCCATCGCGGCAATCGCCCGTCGTCATAATGTCATCAGCGTGGCGGATAACACCTTCGCGTCGCCGGTGATCCATCGTCCGCTGGAGTCGGGTTTCGACATTGTGGTGCACTCCGCCACCAAATACCTTAACGGCCATTCTGACGTGGTGGCCGGGCTGGCGATTGTCGGGGACAACAAGGAACTGGCGGATAAGCTGGGCTATCTGCAAAACGCGGTGGGCGGCGTACTGGATCCGTTCAGCAGCTTCCTGACGCTGCGCGGTATTCGCACGCTTGCGTTGAGGGTCGAAAAGCACAGCACCAACGCGCTGGCGATTGCGCAATGGCTCGATCAGCATCCTCTGGTCGAAAAGGTGTTCTATCCCGGCCTGGAATCACATCCGCAATATCAGCTTGCCCGTACGCAGATGGCCCTGCCCGGCGGGATGATTTCTGTCGTGGTCAAAGGCGATGCGCAACGCGCCACCGAGGTGATACGCAGCCTGAAGCTGTTTACCCTCGCGGAAAGCCTGGGCGGCGTGGAGAGTCTGGTGAGCCAACCTTACAGCATGACGCACGCCTCCATTCCGCTGGAGCAACGTCTGGCAAACGGCATTGTGCCGCAGCTGATCCGTCTGTCAGTCGGGATTGAAGATCCCAAAGACCTGATTGCCGACCTCAGCCAGGCGCTGCAGAAATAAGCAAATGGCGGCAGGTCCATCACCTGCCGCCACAAGTTGTCATCATGGCTTAACGCCTTGATAACAATATTATGAGAAACAGCACAGATTATTTCTGAAACACCGTTTCCATTTTCCTTTTATCTTAAAATCAGCGTATAATGCGCGCCAAATCCCTGGTGAATGGTTTCAGCGCTTGGAATACAAAAAACAACGTACAACTTCTCCACTCCTTCGTTGGGCTGTCACTCAGGCACACTTTCTTCTGCACGCTCATTTGATGTCTCCTATCCTTAGTGCGTGTCATATACTCTTTTGCAACACAGGTTTGACTCCGCGGCGGTGCGCCCCCGGAGCGAGATTTCCATATCCTTCCCAACTTAAAGACTAAGACTGTCATGAAAAAGACGAAAATTGTTTGTACTATCGGCCCGAAAACCGAATCTGAAGAGATGCTGACCAAAATGCTGGACGCCGGCATGAACGTGATGCGTCTGAACTTCTCCCACGGCGATTACGCAGAACACGGTCAGCGTATCCAGAACTTGCGCAACGTAATGAGCAAGACCGGTAAAAAAGCCGCGATCCTGCTGGATACCAAAGGTCCAGAAATCCGTACCATCAAACTGGAAGGCGGTAACGACGTCTCTCTGAAAGCGGGCCAGACCTTCACCTTCACCACCGACAAATCCGTTGTCGGCAACAGCGAAATCGTTGCAGTGACCTACGAAGGCTTCACCAGCGATCTGTCCGTCGGTAACACCGTGCTGGTAGACGATGGTCTGATCGGTATGGAAGTCACCGCGATCGAAGGTAACAAGGTCATCTGTAAAGTACTGAACAACGGCGACCTGGGCGAAAACAAAGGCGTTAACCTGCCGGGCGTTTCCATCGCGCTGCCAGCACTGGCTGAAAAAGACAAACAGGACCTGATCTTCGGTTGCGAGCAAGGCGTTGACTTCGTTGCTGCCTCCTTCATCCGTAAGCGCTCCGACGTGGTTGAAATTCGTGAGCACCTGAAAGCGCACGGCGGCGAGAAGATCCAGATCATCTCCAAAATTGAAAACCAGGAAGGCCTGAACAACTTCGACGAAATCCTCGAAGCGTCTGACGGCATCATGGTTGCACGTGGCGACCTGGGCGTAGAAATCCCGGTCGAAGAAGTGATCTTCGCGCAGAAGATGATGATCGAGAAATGTGTTCGCGCGCGTAAAGTGGTTATCACCGCAACGCAGATGCTGGACTCCATGATCAAAAACCCACGCCCAACCCGCGCAGAAGCAGGCGACGTGGCAAACGCCATCCTCGACGGTACTGATGCCGTTATGCTGTCAGGCGAATCCGCGAAAGGTAAATATCCGCTGGAAGCGGTGTCCATCATGGCCACCATCTGCGAACGTACCGACCGCGTTATGAAAAGCCGTCTGGACTACAACAACGACAGCCGCAAGCTGCGCATCACCGAAGCAGTATGCCGCGGTGCAGTAGAAACGGCTGAGAAACTGGAAGCGCCACTGATCGTGGTTGCCACCCAGGGCGGTAAATCTGCTCGCGCGGTGCGTAAATACTTCCCGGATGCGACTATCCTGGCGCTGACCACTAACGAAACCACTGCCCGTCAGCTGGTGCTGAGCAAAGGCGTGATCCCTCACCTGGTGAAAGAGATCGCGTCTACGGATGATTTCTACCGTCTGGGTAAAGAAGTGGCACTGGAGCTGGTTGATCGTGGTCTGGCACAGAAAGGTGACGTTGTGGTCATGGTTTCTGGTGCGCTGGTACCAAGCGGCACCACCAATACCGCATCTGTTCACGTGCTGTAATAATTCCCGAACGAATTAATTTTGATAAAAAGCGCCCGCCGGGCGCTTTTTTTATTCCTCGCATTAGCCAAAGTCATTCAAATTGCAAATCGGGTTTTTCTATTTAATTGCGAATTATCTAAGATGAATCCGATGATAAATGCCTTTTTTTACTTAGATTTTTGCCCGAAAAGGGCTGATTCGATGCTTCTTTGAGCGAACGATCAAAAATAGGTGTATTCCCATCAAAAAAATATTCTCAACCCAAAAAACTTTGTGTAATACTTGTAACGCTACATGGAGATTAACTCAATCTAGAGGGTATTAATAATGAATCGTACTAAACTGGTACTGGGCGCGGTAATCCTGGGTTCTACTCTGCTGGCTGGTTGCTCCAGCAACGCTAAAATCGATCAGCTGTCTTCTGACGTTCAGACTCTGAACGCTAAAGTTGACCAGCTGAGCAACGACGTGAACGCAATGCGTTCCGACGTTCAGGCTGCTAAAGACGACGCAGCTCGCGCTAACCAGCGTCTGGACAACCAGGCTACTAAATACCGTAAGTAATAGTACCTGTTAATAAAATGGCGCACATTGTGCGCCATTTTTTTTGCCTGCGTCAAACCACTACTGCGTCACCTTCTCCCCTTCATCTTCCGCTACCGCTGCGGACATCCGACTGTTCTGCACCGACAACACGCTATTGCTGGCTGACGGGCCGCTGCCTGACGACACGATAACCGGGATCCCGGCGCGACGTGACAGGGCTTTATCAATCAGCGCCTTATCGCTTCCCGCCTGAGAAACAAAGGTCGCAAAGTCTGCGGAATGGGTAATGGGCGAGACCTGCGGGTTTTCTCCCTCAGCCTGCGCCAGTGGGCGGTGGACTTCAATATAGCGTTTACCATCCGGCTCCACAGAGAACTTAACGGGTTCATTGATGATCTGTACCCGCGTGCCCACCCGCACCTGTTCGAACAGGGCTTTGATGTCCGGGGCATTCATCCGCATACAGCCGGAGCTGACCCGCAGGCCGACGCTGTCCGGTGCGCTGGTGCCGTGGATGAGATATTCCCCATTGCCCACGCCTAAACGCAGTGCGAAGCGTCCCAGGGGGTTATTGGGCCCGGCAGGTACCACCGGAGGTAATTTAATTCCCTGCTCCAGAGAGCGTGCTCTGATGCCCGGCGTAGGTGTCCAGGTGGGATTCGGGATTTTCTGGCTCACGCGCGTGGTCGTGACCGGCGTTTCCAGCCCCAGCTGTCCGATGCCGAGCGGGAAGACCTGAACGATGTTTTCTCCCGGCGGGAAGTAGTAGAGCCGAAGCTCTGCGAGGTTCACCACAATGCCCTCGCGCGGCGTGTCCGGCAGCAGCATCTGCGACGGGATGGTAATCACGGTTCCCGGCGCAGGGTTTACCGGCGCAATGGTATTGTTCGTTTCCAGGATCACCTGTGCCGCCGTATTAAACCGACGGGCGATGGTCTGCAGCTTATTATCCCCTTCCTGTATCGTGTAGGTTTGATTTTGCCCAATCAGACGACTGCCTGCGGGCGGCAACGGATAGTCCATCGCGCGGGCCGAATTAAGGGCGCCGAGCGAACTGAGGAGTAATAGAGTTATTAGAGACGCGCGCTTCATGCTGAGATTCCTTATTCACTGACAGAACGCCAGAAAGCTGAAAAACCAGCGAGGCGGGAACCACCTCGCGAAACAGAATGAATGCTGTTCTGTAAGTCTAGCTAAGGATTGCAGCTTTGGCGCGGATGGCGCGAATCATCGCTTCCAGTCCCTGGGAACGAGACGGGGTGAGGTGTTGGGTCAGGGCCATTTTTTCAAACCACGGGCGGACATCAAACGCGACAATATCCTGCGCCGACATCCGGTGATAAAGAATAAAGACGACCGCAATAAGCCCTTTTACAATGGCCGCATCGCTGTCGCCGTGCAGTTCGATAGTGCCGTCATCCGACTGCGCCATCACAATCCACACCTGGCTCTGACAGCCCTGAATACTGTTCTCCGGGGTATGCGCCTCTTCGCTGAGCGGCGGCAAGCGCTGTCCCAGCTCAATGATATAGAGATACTTCTCTTCCCAGTTTGCGCAACGCGAGAAGTTACGCAGCAGTTTATCTTTGTCCGGCAGTTCTGCCATCTTTCGCCTCTCCGTTAGCCCAGCAGCTGATGAATGCGCTTAAGCCCCGCCACCAGCCTGTCGACCTCTTCCGTTGTGTTGTACATCACCAGCGACGCGCGGCACATTGCCGGTACCTGGTAAAACGCCATTAGCGGCATGGCGCAGTGGTGCCCGGTACGGACCGCCACGCCGTAGTTATCGAGGAAACTGCCCACGTCATAGGCGTGATGTTTCCCGAGATTGAACGCGATCACCCCTTGCCGGTCGGCAGGCCCGTAGAGGGTCAGATCCGGCACGCTGGCAAGCTCCTCAAGCGCATAGTGCATCAGCAGCTGTTCGTACTCCTGAATGCTATCAAGGCCGATTGAGGAGACATAAGAAATCGCCGCCCCTAAACCTATAATCCCACCGGTGTTGGGCGTGCCCGCCTCAAAGCGCCACGGCGCGCGCGCGTAGGTGGTGCCTTCCGTCAGGCTAACGGTGGCAATCATCGACCCGCCCCCTTCCCACGGCGGCATCGCCTGCAGGATATCTTCTTTCACATACAGCACGCCAATCCCGGTCGGCCCGTAGAGCTTGTGGCCAGAAAAGACGTAGAAATCGCAGTCCAGCGCCTGGACGTCAACCGCGTGGTGCATCACCGCCTGCGCGCCGTCAATCAGCACCTTCGCGCCCGCCTGATGGGCTTTTTCGACGATCTCTGCCACCGGGTTTTCCGTCCCCAGCACGTTGGAGACCTGGGTGACCGCCACCAGCCGCGTTTTATCGTCAAGCAATGCGTCTAGCTGCTCGAGCTGCAGCGTCCCGTCGGCATTCAGCGGGATTACCCGCAGCTGCGCACCCACGCGCTCGCAGAGCATCTGCCACGGCACGATATTGGCGTGGTGCTCCATCTGGGTGATGATGATGTTATCCCCCGCGTGGACCTGAGCGTTGCCCCAGCTGTTAGCGACAAGGTTAATCCCTTCGGTGGTTCCGCGCACGAAGACCAGCTCTTCCGGCGAGCGGGCGTTAAGGAAGGCGGCAATTTGCGTGCGCACGTTTTCCATCCGCTGGGTCGCCTCGGCGCTCAGGGTATGAATACCGCGATGCACGGCGGCATAGCCGTGGCGATAAAACTCGGCTTCCGCATCCACCACCTGATTCGGCTTCTGCGCGCTGGCCGCGCTGTCCAGATAGGCCAGCGGCAGACCGTTTACTTCACGGGTCAGAACCGGGAAATCTGCCCGCACTTTCTCGACGGGAAAACTCATGCTTCGCCTCCAGGCAGGCGCTGACCGATCCGATCCAGCACCTGCTGTTTTAACTGACCATCGTGCAGCGCTTCCGTCAGTTCGGCGGCAAACGCGTAGATAATCATTTTCTGCGCCGCCTGCTGGTCGATGCCGCGCGAGCGCAGGTAGAACATCTGCTCGTCGTCGATGCGCCCGACCGTCGCACCGTGGCTGCATTTCACGTCGTCGGCGTAGATCTCCAGCTGCGGTTTGGTGTCCACCTCCGCCAGGCGGCCTAACAGCAGATTATTGTTGGTCATCTGCCCGTCGGTTTTAATGGCGTGCTGCGCCACGTTAATCAGTCCGTTAAACACCGCGCGGCCTCTGTCGCTGACGATGGTTTTGTGCAGCTGGCGGCTGTTGCAGTAGCCCTTGTTGTGCTCCAGCCACGTGCGCGTGTCGCACACTTCTGATTTAACCGGCATCGCCAGGCTGTTGATGCGCAGCGTGGTGTTTTCACCGTTAAGCTGCGTGCTGGTATTGTGGCGCAGCACCGCCCCGCCGAGCAGGAAGCTGTGGCTGTACGCTGCGGCATCCTGACCCAGGACAATGTCGTTATGGGCAAAGTGGTGGCTCTGCGCATTCTCAAACGCCAGCTTGACATGATGAAGCTGCGCATTCGCGGCAACATTCATCGTCAGACGCGATCCGGTAAAGTGACGCGTCTCATTGAGGCTGACGTAATGTTCGATGACCGTGGCCTCCGCCCCCTCCGCCAGCTCCAGATGGTGGCGATAGTGCGCGGTATTGATTTCATCGCCGTTCAGCCCCTGAGTGATGTGCATCAGCAGTAGCGGTTTTGCCGGACGCTGGTTACGCTTCACGCGGATGTGCGTCACGCTGCAGGCCAGACTCTCGGTCAGGTGCAGGAAGACCTCAGGCTGAACCGGGGCGCTCAGGCGCTGGCGATCGTCGTTTATCTCAATCTCAAAGCCGCTCTCCTGAACCGTGTCGCTCAGTTCCGGACGGAACTGACCGTCGACGAACACCAGGCGCAGGGCATCGACACGCAAGGCCAGCGCGTCGCGCTGTACTGGGGTGAGATCCGCCAGACGAGTCACAAACTCGGCGTTCAGAAGGCCATCAAGCGGGGTGTATTTCCAGTTCTCGTGCTTACGCGTCGGCAACCCGAGACGCAGCATTTGCTGGAGATGCTGCTGCGCCTGCTCGGAGCGCGTGCCCCCCTGGGCTTCAAACAGCCGGTGCCACTGCTGGAGCGCATTACTGCTGTTCGGTAAGCCAGCCATAACCCTGCTCCTCCAGTTGTTTAACCAGCGTGAAATCACCGGATTTCACAATACGTCCCTGGTAAAGCACGTGGACGTAATCCGGCTTGATGTAGTCCAGAATGCGCTGGTAGTGGGTGACGATAATAAACGAGCGCTTGCCGTCGCGCAGGGAATTCACTCCGTCAGCGACAATCTTCAGGGCATCGATGTCCAGACCGGAGTCGGTCTCATCCAGAATGCACAGCTCGGGTTCCAGAACCGCCATCTGCAGAATATCGTTACGCTTTTTCTCACCGCCGGAAAAACCAACGTTCACCGAGCGGGTCAGCAGATCTTCCGGCATTTTCAGCAGCTTAATCTTCTCTTCCATCAGATCCTGGAAGTCGAAGCGGTCCAGCGCCTCCAGCCCGCGATACTTACGCACCGCATTCAGCGCCGTCTGCAGGAAGAACTGGTTGCTGACGCCCGGAATTTCGACCGGGTACTGGAAGGCCATAAAGATGCCCTCTCCCGCACGGTCTTCCGGCGACATCTCCAGCAGATCTTTGCCGTTAAACTCGACCGAGCCGTGGGTCACCTCATAATCTTCGCGCCCCGCCAGCGTCGCAGAAAGCGTACTTTTCCCGGAACCGTTCGGCCCCATGATGGCGTGGACTTCCCCCGGCTTGACGTCAAAATTGAGGCCACGCAGGATGGCTTTGTCTTCTACGCTGACCTGTAAATCTTTAATGCTTAACATGTGCTTTCCTTAACCGACGCTGTGTTCAAGACTAATGGCGAGGAGTTTCTGGGCTTCAACGGCAAATTCCAGCGGCAGTTCAGAGAACACATCCTTACAGAAGCCGTTAACGATCATCGAGATGGCGTCTTCTTCGCTGATCCCGCGCTGCAGGCAGTAGAAGAGCTGATCTTCCCCTATCCGTGACGTGGTCGCCTCGTGCTCCAACTGGGCCGTGTTATTACGGCATTCGACGTACGGGAAGGTATGCGCCCCGCAATCTGCGCCAATCAGCATCGAGTCACACTGGGTGAAGTTTCGCGCATTGGTGGCCGTCGGCATGATTTTCACCAGCCCGCGATAGCTGTTCTGGCTGTGACCGGCGGAGATGCCTTTCGAGATAATGGTCGATTTGGTGTTTTTACCAATGTGGATCATCTTGGTGCCGGTATCCGCCTGCTGATGGCCGCTGGTGAGCGCCACCGAGTAAAACTCGCCGATGGAGTTATCCCCGCGCAGAATGCAGCTCGGGTATTTCCAGGTGATGGCCGAGCCGGTTTCGGACTGGGTCCACGACATCTTGCTGTTTTCCCCTTCGCACAGCGCACGCTTGGTCACGAAGTTCAGGATACCGCCAGTATTGCCGTCGCCCGGGAACCAGTTTTGCACCGTCGAGTATTTCACCTCGGCGTCTTTATGGATGATGACCTCCACCACCGCCGCGTGCAGCTGATAGCTGTCGCGGACCGGGGCGGAGCACCCTTCGATGTAGCTGACGTAGCTCCCCTCATCGGCCACCAGAATGGTACGTTCGAACTGGCCGGTTTTTTCGGCATTGATGCGGAAATAGGTGGAAAGCTCCATCGGACAGCGCACGCCTTTCGGCACGTAGATAAAGGTGCCGTCCGAGGCCACCGCCGCGTTAAGCGCCGCAAAGAAGTTATCGTTTGAAGGCACTACGGTCCCGATGTACTTTTTCACCAGTTCCGGATGATCGTGAATCGCTTCGCCGAAGGAGCAGAAAATGATCCCCTGCTCTGCCAGCTTCTCGCGGTAGGTGGTCGCCACCGAGACGGAGTCGAAAATGGCGTCCACCGCCACCTCTTTCCCTTCGCGCACCGGCACGCCCAGCTGATTAAAGGCTTCTTCCACCTCTTTGCTCAGGAAGCTGTTCTCCGCGCCGGTTTGCTGCACCGCGCCGGGCTGCGAGGCGCAGGTGTCGTCACAGCTGCCGCAGGAGGGCGCAGAGTAGTAGCTGTAATCCTGATAGTTCAGCTTGTCATAATGCGCTTTCAGCCAGTGCGGCTCTTCCATTTCCAGCCAGGCGCGGAAGGCGCTCAGGCGAAACTCCAGCATCCACTCCGGCTCGTTACGTTTCGCCGAGATCGCCCGCACGACATCTTCATTGATACCTTTTGCCAGCTCATCGGTCTGCAGCTGGGTGAAGAACCCCTCTTTATAGTTGAGGTGCCCACCGCTCCAGGTATTTACTTCACTCGTTGCTTCAGTATTACGAGACATAGTTCCGCCTATACCCCAAAGCTTTCGCCGCAGCCGCATTCGTTCTGGGCTTTCGGGTTATGAAATTTGAATAACTGGTTTAAGCCTTCGCGGACGTAGTCCACTTCGGTGCCGTCAATAAACGGCATGGCCTGCAGCGCGACGTACAGTTTCGCGCCGTCGGTCTCGAATACCAGGTCATCTTTCTCGGGTTCGGTGACAGTATCGAGCACGTAGCCAAAACCCGCGCAGCCGGTCTGTTTGACGCCTAAACGCACGCCGAGGATCTCGGGCTTTTTCGCCACCAGCTCGTGAATATGTGCCGCCGCCGCTGGCGTGAGCGTTAACCCGCGCCAGGCAAAATCGGCTGGATTAAAGGTTTCTGAATGCAGTTCCATAGGTCCACCTCATCTGATAAGCCATCAGGGCATAACACCATGTTAGTGATAACGATTATCACTTCAACCCTCTGTCAGCAGGGGCATTCGGTTAAACCGCCCTTTTTGCCTACTTTTATTAAGCATAGACCCTGTGGCAGGATGCAGGCAGGATGGATTTAATTGTTCAATGCATTGATTAATAGTGCATTTCGTTGTGTCATTTTTGACGGAGAGGAGAAAAGTAAAATATGCATCGGAAATGCCTATTTTTGAGATAGCCTCTTTGATTGTCGTGAACTCAGTCTAACAGATGCGATTTGGCGCACTAAAAGAAGGCCAGGGCTTCAGGTGCCCGGCCAGCAAGCGCTCCTCAGCAGTAGACAACCTGTTGATGCGAGTCTTTTTCTGAAAATCATACGCACACTCTGGAACACATTATTAATCACTGTAGCATTAACCACACTCTTGCAAAGGAAGTAAGGTGGCATATGGCGTTACAGGGGATGATGATTCATAACGCGCTAATGAGTACATCGCTTATTCAGGTTCCATGCATGCAGTCACTCATGGCGCGAGGATGGGTGGAGGTAGTAGCGGGTGGCTACATTAAAAAACCTTGCTCGTAGGGCAAGTAAAATTATTTACTTTCTCATTTTATTACTCGCTCTTGGTCATATGCTACCAGGCCCGGAGTTATATATTAACTATGATGTTGCCAGAACAACAGCAATCATTATCGTCGGAAATGAAAATGCAGAATCAATGTATGATGCCTATTCACTTATTGACTGGCTTACAATGCTAATTATCGCTACCCCTCTCTATATTTTAACAATGAAGTTAATCAAAAAATTAAGGAGACAATAAAATGCCTATACCTCCCTATATGTGGCTTAAAGACGATGGCGGTGCAGATATCAAAGGATCTGTTGATGTGCAAGATCGTGAAGGTAGCATTGAAATTATCGGTCTGAGCCACGGTATAAATTTACCCGTTGACAGCACAAACGGCAAAATCACCGGCACCCGCCAGCACTCATCCATGATGATCGAGAAAGAAGTTGATAGCTCTACGCCATATCTTTACAAGGCTGCAGCAACTGGGCAGACGCTGAAAAGCGCAGAAATAAGGTTTTATCACATCAATGATGCAGGTCAGGAGGTTTGCTACTACACCGTTCTTATGGAGAATGTGAAATTAACTGGAGTCCACTGTAGCGTCCCGAATATTAAGCTGGCGGGGAACGATAAAATGAATCACATAGAAAGTGTCAGCATTCAATATGAAAAAATCACCTGGAGAATTCTTGACGGTAATATTCAATTTTCAGATGCATGGAATGAGCGCCATACTCGCTGAGTATTAATAAGGGGACACCGTCCCCTGTTGAACAAGTTGCCGACAGCAAAGCCCCCAGAAAAAAGCAGATGCCGTTTAAAATTAGCCGGGTAAATCTCATCCGCAGGAATAATGCCTATTCTTAAGATAGCTTTTTGCAAGGAAAGTGACAAAGACAAAAAAAGGCCCTCAAGGCCTCTTACACTCAGTGATGAAATGAGACAGCAAACCCCTGCTCACGCCAGTGGTCAAGCTGTTCCTGCTGGCGAGGCGTTGGGGATTTCCCCGTCCAGACAAAGATTTTTTGCCCCGGGAAGAGTTCAGGACGCGGCGAGTCAATGGGCTCTGCCAGCACGTCAATGTGCCAGCCCTTTTGCGACAGGCGCGCGGCTTCCAGCCACAGGTGGGTGCGATCATCACATTCCCAGCCAATCAGGAGCGCGTCTTTTCCGGCTTTTTTGCGGGACTCCGCCAGGCTTGCAATCGCAAATTCGATCAGTACGCCGTCAAACAGGCTCGCCATGTGACGCACGGTATTTTGATCCTGGTTCATACGCTGACGGACGGGAGAGATAATATTGTCAATCAGCGCATCCATCGCGTGATCGCGGCGGAATTCACCTATTTTGGCCCGCAGCTTTGCAGGACTGGCGTAGCGCAGAACGGTCATCATCTCTTCCTGGAACGAGACCCAGTTGCCCTGCGTCAGCACTTCCTTGTTTTCCAGCAAGGCTTTAACTTTTCCGACCGAAACGCCGCTTTTCATCAGGCGTTTGATCTCTTCAATGCGCAGGATATCTTCATCGTCAAACTGACGATGACCCCCTTCACTGCGCTGCGGCTTCAATAATCCATAACGGCGCTGCCAGGCACGCAGCGTAACGGGGTTGATACCGCATCGTTCGGCCACTTCGCCGATACTGTAATAGGCCATTAACTCCCTCACGCTCAGAACTTCCATACCTAACTGCACCAACCTTATCAGATTGTACACATCATTTGTATAACTAAGACCGCATTTTGAACGGGTGAACGGGGTTCTTTTCCATCCACCTGTTAATACATTGTTGTATAAAATTTGCCGTTCGTACAGTTAAGTCTGCCGGATTGTGTACAGCTTTATCCGAAGTCGAACTTTTTCTCCGGCCACGCAATCGCGGGAATGCCCCCGTGTCGTGGGCTGGCAAAAAGATGTCCCTGGAACTGGGAAATCCCCGCGGACTCCAGCCACATCCACTCTTCCGCCTTCTCTACCCCCACCGCGCAGAACTGGATCTCAAGCGAGGAACAGCATTTGATAATCGCCTGAATAATGGCCTGACGAGGGCCACTTTTATGCACGTTCGCGACCAGATCGCGATTAATCTTAATTCTGTCCGGCTGGAACTGGGCCAGCAGCTGCAGCCCGGCAAAACCGGCACCAAAGTGATCGATCGTCACGCTGATACCCGCACTTTTTAGCTGCCTGACCGAATCCGTGAATTCATCAAAACGAGATATAGCTTCGCTCTCGGTAAACTCCACCACGATTTGCTCGGGCACAAACCCATTAGCTTCAATCGCGGTGAGCAGAAAATCCACGGCGTTGGGAATGTTGACCAGCGTCATGGGCAGCAGGTTCAGGGATAACGTCTGGTCCTGTAGCCCCAGCGCGCTGGCCATAGAAAGTGCCACCTGCTTGCTTTGCAAATCAGACGTGTACACTTCGTCACGCGGGCGGCTGGCGAAATAGGCCCCCGGCGAGTCACCGTCAGGAGTGCGCAGAAGCGCCTCCCAGGAGACAACCTGCTGCATAAACGGATCGACTATCGGCTGGAACGCAAAGCTGCAATCCGCCCCTTTCGCGACCACCTCAGGCTGCGCGGACAGGCGCGTTTCTTCGCGAACGAATTCCCAGGAATCCGCAGGCGGCAGTTCAAAATAGTTCGCTTTTTCCGTGGCCTCAACAAAGGTGCGGAAAAACTGCAGCGGGCGGTCGTTATAGGTCAACTGGTAGCGTGTCGTCCCCTTATTGAGCACCTGCTGCAGCACCTCGTCCCTGTCGAAGTGGCGCAAGTCAAAAAGCTCCATGCCCACGTTGCCAAAACGCCGGACAGGGCCGTGATCGCGCATTAACTCGACCACGTTATGGTGGCGCGGGTCGTTGCAGATCTGCTCATAGATAGCAGAAACCTGCTCCACCGGCCCTTCAAGCAATTGAAAAAAGTGTGTGCCGTTAAACAGCAAGATCCCCGTGACATTGGATTGCCGATTTTTACGATTTGCAGCAGCGACCATTGATTCCAGCGCTTTTACCGGAACGTCCTCGCAGATATGACTGCGGTAAATGATGGTTGTGAGCATGCTTTTCCTGGGGTTAGGGTTTTGGCCACAGTAGACGTGGGTAACTTTCACTTATAGCACATTAATTGCCTGACAAATAATTTACATCTCAATCATTTACGGCAGTTGATGGGACCGTTCTTCTCGATTGTATAACTTACCAGCGCCCGACCTTTTTGTACAATATATCCTGTCACATTACCGATTCATGACGAGCCAGTAACACAATGAAAATAAAGTAATTTATAAAATATATCATAAAAACATTAAAAATCTGTACATTTTATATGTACAGATTTAGGAATTGTGTATACCTTAATTGTAACGTTAGTGATTACAAAATTTTACAGGAGCGAAACATGCAGCAGAAAGGTTACGCCACAGATTCCGCAGCAGCAATCGCACAGTACTTCGAAAAAGCCGCGCTCCCTACCCAGCAGGAGACGCTGGGCCAGGTGGTTGTAGAAATTCTCAGCGACGGGCGAAACCTAAATCGCAAATCGCTCTGTACCAAACTGCTCAGCCGCCTCGAAAAGGCCGATGGCCCGGAAGAGGAAGAGCATTACCACATGCTGCTTGGTCTGCTCTTCGAACGGTAACGTGATGAATAGCAGTGACGCAGACCGACTGATCGACACGCTTATCGGTGAAGCCGTTCTTTCTCTTCTGAAAGAGCGGGGGCCAGTGACAACCGAAGGATTGCTGCAGCGTCTGCGGGTAATGAAAGAGCATGAAAAGGATCCCCAGCGGCGGGAGACACTTGCGGTGGTGATTGCCGATATCGGCTCAAACAGCATCGCCTTTACACGTCGCAGAACCGCGCAAGGACGAACGAACAGAGAGGGACCTCTCAACGATAACCGAGACAATGTAGTGCCGTTATTTGGAAGTGGAAAACCGTCCGACCCAAAAAAAATACATTGACTGCAATTTAACAGCTACGGTGAGAACAAATGAGACAAAATATTCAGCTTCAACCCGAATACCATTCTGCTTTTTTAGACAGTGCGCTGTCGGAATATTTCCGTCACGCAGGCGATCGTTTTGCTGAAGAGTCCGCTGTTTTTTCTACTGCAGTACGCTGTGTTCTGGCCTCCGAAGGTCATCTGTCCAATAAAGCGATCATCCTCTGGCTCATTCAGACGCTGGAAGCCACAAACGACGTGGTTCAGGCGGATGTGATTCGTAAGACGCTGGAAATCGTGGTGGGTTACACGATGGACGATCTCTAAGTTCCTGCTCGCCACGCCCCTAACGTGTCATCGTCAAAACTGACGATCGGCCTGACGATGACACGCGTCTTTCCCGCTTAACACCCTGTAAAACCAGCAAAGCCAACCTGGCACGGTTCCTGCTTAACACCGTTTACGGGACTGGGTTTTCCAGTCAACTTTGCTTCATTTCTTAACAGGTCTGTTATTGATGAAAAAGATCGCCAGCGTCTGCCCCTACTGTGGTGCAGGCTGTAAATTAAACCTTGTCGTTGAAAATAACCGTATCATCCGTGCCGAAGCGGCAGAGGGCGTCACAAACCAGGGCACCCTGTGTCTGAAGGGCTTTTACGGCTGGGACTTCCTCAACGATACCCGTCTGCTCACCCCGCGCCTCACTCAGCCGATGATCCGCTACCACAAAGGCGAGGCTTTCACCCCCGTTACCTGGGAAGAGGCAATCCGCTACACCGCCCACAGGCTCAGCAGCATTAAAGCGCAGCACGGGCCCCGGTCGATCATGACCACCGGCTCCTCCCGCGGAACCGGCAATGAAACAAACTATGTGATGCAAAAATTTGCCCGCGCGGTGCTGAACACCAACAACGTGGACTGCTGCGCGCGCGTCTGTCACGGCCCTTCCGTGGCCGGTTTACAGGAAACGCTCGGCAACGGCGCCATGAGCAACTCCATCAACGATATTGAAAACTCAAAATGTCTGCTGGTGTTTGGCTATAACTGCGCGGACTCCCACCCTATCGTCGCCCGGCGCGTGCTGAAAGCGCGTGAAAACGGCGCGAAAATTATCGTCTGCGATCCGCGGCGCATCGAAACGGCGCGCATTGCCGACCAACATCTGCAGCTGAAAAACGGCAGCAACATGGCGCTGGTGAACGCCTTCGGCTACGTGCTGCTGGAAGAGGAGTTATACGACAAAAGCTACGTGGCGCGCTTTACGGAGGGGCTTGAGGCCTACCGCCAGACGGTGAAAGACTATGCGCCGGAGAAGGTTGAGCATCTTACCGGCATTCCTGCCCGCGACGTTCGCCAGGCGATGCGCACCTTCGCGGCGGCCCCTTCCGCCACCGTGATGTGGGGTATGGGCGTGACCCAGTTTGGTCAGGCTGTGGATGTGGTCAGAGGGCTTTCCAGCCTGGCGCTGCTGACCGGGAACCTTGGCCGACCCGCCGTCGGCGTCGGGCCGGTACGCGGTCAAAATAACGTCCAGGGTGCCTGCGACATGGGCGTACTGCCGAATATGTTCCCCGGCTATCAGGATGTGACCGATCCGGCGGTCAGGCAGAAGTTCGCCGACGCCTGGGGGATTGACGTCAATAAAATGGACGATCGCGTCGGGACGCGCATTACCGAGGTGCCTCATCTGGCGCTGGAAGGCAAGGTCAAGGCCTACTACATCATGGGGGAAGATCCGCTTCAGACCGAGGCCGACCTCGGTCTCGTTCGCAGCGGTTTTGAGGCGCTCGACTTTGTTGTGGTTCAGGACATCTTCATGACCAAAACGGCAGAAGTGGCGGACGTTCTGCTCCCTGCCACTTCCTGGGGTGAACACGGTGGCGTCTTTACCTGTGCCGATCGCGGATTCCAGCGTTTCGGCAAAGCCATCGAAGCCAGCGGCAACGTGAAGCGCGACTGGGAGATCATCAGCCTGCTCGCCACCGAGATGGGCTACCCGATGCATTATGACTCCGACCAGCAGATCTGGGATGAGATGCGCGAGCTGTGCCCGCTCTTCTTCGGCGTGACGTATGAAAAAATGGGCGAGATGGGCCACGTGCAGTGGCCGTGCCCGACGCTGGATCATCCGGGCACGCCTTACCTGTACAAAGACAATCAGTTCGATACCCCAACCGGTAAAGGACAGCTCTTTGCCGCACCGTGGCGCGCGCCGGCGGAAACCCCGGATGAAGATTTCCCGCTGGTGCTGTGTACAGTACGCGAGGTGGGACACTACTCCTGCCGCTCGATGACCGGGAACTGCGCTGCGCTGCAGAGCCTGGCCGACGAGCCGGGCCGGGTGCAAATGCACCCTGCCGATGCGGAAAAACTGGGCATCAAGGAGGGTCAACTGGTCTGGGTACGTTCACGTCGCGGCAAAGTGATCACCCGCGCCAGCATCAGCGAGCGTATCAACAAGGGCGCGGTTTATATGACCTATCAGTGGTGGATTGGCGCCTGCAACGAGCTGACCCAGGATAATCTCGATCCCATCTCCAAAACGCCGGAAACGAAGTACTGCGCGGTACAGCTGGAGGCGATTGAGGACCAGCGCTGGGCGGAGGATTTTGCAGCGTCGGCCTATCAGTCCATGAAGTCGCGGCTGATTAGTGCGGTGAATGTCTGAAGAAATGTCGGGTGGCGTCACTGCCACCCGGCAACTAAACGACTACAGTCCCACCGTCTCTTCCGCTCATCCGTCGAAACCGATCAGATGGTCACGCAATTTGTTCGGGTAGGCATTTTTTTCGACCATCCTGTGAATGAGCGCCATAAGCTCATAATCACTGCGCAGATCGAATTTTTGCATCAGCAAATACTTATGCGTGAATATCGTTTTATCACTCGTCCTGAGTACATCAGCAATCTGCCCTACCGAGAATCCTCTGTAAAAATTCACCGTGACGCGGATCTGCTGCGGCGAAAGTATTTTATGCTGACACTCGAAACAGCCGTTATGCTGCCAGCGATATCCCGGCAGTTGCGTACGGTACCATGCAATAAAGAGCATCTCGCTAACCTGACCAAGCGGGGCGCGGCGGGAGATAAAAATGATATCCTGAAAACAGGATGTAAAAGCGGAAAAACGCCGCTCATCGTCCACCAGCCCAATCACAATCCCTTTTTTTCGCGCTTTCAATTCAGGAACACAGGTCAGCGTTTCCCCGGGGCATAGAGAGAGAATAATAATATCCGCGGCACTGACGCTGTCATAAGTAAGCTCAGTGTCAAAATGAATGTGATGCCTGAAATTATGCAGGAAAAAATCCACAAGAAAATATTGCAGGCCATTTTTAAAAAAAGAATCCGGTTCTTTAATCAGGATATTCAACATATCAATTACCAACGTCTGCATATCAATAAGGACAACCAACGCGCGTGCCGATCAGTTGTATTGCATCGTCATGACCACGACGGCACTGATGCTCCCCGGCGTCGCACCGCCGGTGACAGATTTGACTGATGCCTGCATGACCATCGTCGCGGTTCTGTCTGACGCAATAGTCTGCGTAATGCTTGTCCCTGTGCCCTTTAACGCACCGGTTGCGGCCTCGCTCATCGCAATCGCGACGTTCGTGGCCGAACCGCTGTTCATGTAGTAACTCGCCCCCGAGACGGGATCGGGGTTGCCGGTAAAGGAGACCGTAACGCTGCGCGTGCCTGCCGGACACTGGGTAAACGGCAGGCTAAAAAACACAGGATCGGATGTCGACCCCGGCGTGGCCATATTGGATGCCTGAATATTGCCGAGGTTAATATCCAGACTGGTATTGCCCCCATTGAATACGCAGGGAGAGGCAATAATATTGCCGGCGACGCTGACGTTAACGCTATCCGCTGCAATAACATTGCCGCTTATTACTGCCGCGATGAACGCTGCCGTGCGCATTATATGCATCGTCATCCCCTTTACTGGTAGGTCAAATTTAAGGTTGCTGACGCATTTGCGGTACCGGGTTCTACCGTCGTTTGCGTCTGGTAATAACGCGCCGTTAATGGGAACGCTTCCTGCCCCCCTGCCGCAAGCTTCAGCGGCAAACGCGCATTGAGGGTGAGCGGTGTACCGTTATAGAGCAACTGAACGCCAACCCCTTTCGCCGTACCGGTATTACCCTGCCCCGTAAGCGCGAGCACGCTGGGTGTTGCAACGTCAGGATTCTGAATGCCGCTGAGTGATACGTTGACGTTAGCCCCCGCATCGCAGTTAAGCCCGAGATTTTGCGTATTTTGAGCGCCAGCCGGTGTGGTGCCTATCGTTGAGCCAAAAAGCGCGGCAGAAATATCGCCTATCGGAAATGTCAGTTGCGGTGTTGTAATATTGCAGGCCAGTACATTAATGGTTCCGCCCAGCAGGGTGGTCGTCAGGCCATCACGGTAAACGCCGTCACTGCCCTGCAGCATCACTACCCCCAGCACGCCCGGCGTCAGCGACCCCGACGAGACCGGTCCGGTAACGATAAGTTCTATTTTACCGCCCCACCATTCGACATAACTTGCCTGCGCATTATAGGAAAAGGTATTGGCCGGGTTTTCAAAATAATTACCCGACGAAAAACGCACGCCTATACCGTTTACATTCGTGTCATAAACATGATTACCGTAAGCACTCGGTGTCGCATTCAAATACCGCATGCTAAAACCCAGTATTAATGGATTGGCACACCCCGTTAAATAGGAACCGGTTATTGTCGCGTTTCGCGAAAATAATACGGTTCCAACTGCCACGTCACGTTGAACCGTAATGGTGCCGATGGACAAAGTTGATTCCTGCGGCGTAATCGTCGTGCAGGTTCCTGCATGAGCACTGTTCCATCCTGCTGCGATACACAGCAGGAATATGATGTTAATTAGGCGCATGTTAAAAAACCCTAAAGACAATTGACGTTAATTTCGGTAATTCCACCCGCCGACGGCTGCGGGGAAAGCACGTAAGGTGCGCGGCATTGCCGTTCGCTTTCCGCTCCCCACGTGACGAAGACGGTTCCCTGAGTATCCAGGCCGGTGAGATAAGCCTGGCCTTTATCGCCAACAATAACGCTGCTGCCGTCGGCGCCCTTCAGGCTTGCCATCGCGCCAAAGGGAACAAACTGGCCATTATGCAGTAAATTAAATAACACCCGCCGCCCCACCTTCGCCTTATAGTCGGCCAAAACGATCGCGCCACGCGTCGGCGTCACCGTCCGGGTATTAATATCCAGCTCAACATCATCCGGCAGACTTTCCGGGGCAAGGGTGATGTCATTTTTACGGTATACGGAGAGATTGCTGACCACCGTATATCCGCGGTAATCCGTTTTAACGCCCGCCTGATTGCGGATATCGACGCCGTGTGCGCCCGGCGCGCTAATCAGAACATTGGTCTCGCCCAGGGGTTGCGAAAGCGTGATCCCCTCTCTGTGAGCAAGAATGCCCCCTTGCAGGCCGTAATTAAGGCGCTCGCTGTTTTTATCGTAGCTGTAGCCCGCCGTCGCTTCGCCGTAGGTTCCCTTATAATCACCGTTCAGATTGCCCGTGTAGCCGACGCCGTCCGACCCAAAGCCTTGCTGCACGTTCCAGTTCAGGGCGTGGTTTTCCAGCGCTACGCCGTTCAGGCCGATGTTGTGGGTGGTGCCATTATTCTTGCTGGCGCTTACGCCATAGTTAGCCCAGGTCTGCGGCAAAAACGTCTCCAGCGGGATACTGACGTTAAAGGCCAGCAGCTGATCTTTGTCGTACCGTTTATTGTTATCATATGAACCCGCACTGCCGTTTTTACTGTAGGTCCAGGTGAGTCCGTAACTGATGTTGTGCCAGTAGTTGTTGTAGCCCAGGCTGTATGACGCCATTGTTTTACCCGAATTCCAGTAGTCTTCACGGGCCGCGCTCAGCGTCAGCGAGCCAAGATTACCGCCCAGCGTCTGGCTCATCGTAAGTTCGGCCCGGTTTCGGCGTCGGTCCTGAAGCGCGGAGCTGTCACCGTACGAATCAAGGATCTCCTGCATACCGTAGTAACCGCTGGTCGAGTAGCGGTAACCCGCAATCGAGAAATGGGTTCCGGTCCCCACAATGTTTTTGCTGTATCGTGCACGCCAGGACTGGCCATTGGATTTCTCACCGCCCTGCGGGGTGGACCAGGCCTGGGTCATGTCCGCAGAAATAGCGCCGAAATCACCCATGTTTTTTCCAAGCCCGGTGGCGATCGACTGATATTTACTCGACTCCTGCAGCCCGCCATACAGCGTTAGCCCATACGGCAGACCATAGATCCCGGTGATTTGCCCGAAAGGTGTCTTATCGACGCTGCCGTTATAAGAACGGTATTGTCCTCCGGTTACTGAATACTTGAGCCGTCCTTCGCGCTGTAAAACCGGTAATGACGCGTACGGGAGAGTGAAATGTTGCTCACTGCCATCAGCCTCTTTAACGGTGACGTCCAGATCCCCTGCGCCGCCCGTGGGGTACATATCGGTAATCTCAAAAGCGCCTGGCGCCACGTAGGTCTGATAAATCTGATAGCCGTTCTGCCGCACCACCACCTGGGCATTGGTGCGCGCGATCCCCCGCACCACGGGTGCATAGCCTTTCAGCGAATCCGGGAGCATGTCATCATCCGAAGCCAGCTGTCCGCCGCGAAACGGCATACTGTCGAACACGTCGGCTGGCGCGGAGCTATCCCCCAGGGTGAGCTGCGCTTTGAGCGGAATAATGGCCCGCTGCGCATAGGTGTAGACGGTATCCCATTTGTCCTGACCGGTTTCATCCCGCGACCAGGTGGTGTAATTTCGCAGTCGCCACGGTCCAACGTTGAGACCCGGGCGCAGGTTGGCATATTGACTGTTGCTGTTTTTACTGCCGTTTTGTTTTGCCCGGCTGTTTGCGCCGCTCAGGCTGTAATTCAACATGGCGGCGGCGATCCCTTCATCCCATAGCGCTGGCGAGACATACCCGCGTGCCGGCATATCAATGGCGGCCTGAGGAATGCTGACGATCAGTCGCTGCGTGGCAAACTGAAAATCCGTGCTGGCGTGAGGAATAGCCTGAAGGTTGACACAGGACGCGTCTTTACTGGCTAAGTCGGGAAAAAGCGCGGTTTTGACGCCCCATCTGTTGAGCTGTTCAATACTCAGACAAGGCTTAAGGCTATCGCCCTCTTCCCCACTTTTTACTGCGGTAAAATCAATATCGCTGGTCTCGATGAGTTGGTCGTCAAGGATGATGTCAACGTGGTATTTCCCTGGTGCCTGCGAACCTGATTCAAAAGCAGATAAATCAGCTTTACCCGTGCCCGGATTGTCGAGTTCAACCAACTCGGCGTTGAACGAATCACGGGCATAAACAGTCTGCATTGCATTTACCAGCGCAAAGGCGATACAGATCGCCAGACGCGCAGGCTGCATTTTTTTAGTTTTCGTTGCCATCATCATTAACCTGACCTGCTATGAGGATCGCCGCTTTTGATGAATTAAAAGCTGGCCTGATACATTCTTCCGGGGCTGCCGTAATCATTAATGACTTTGAATGAAATGTGGTTATCATTGGCACCTGCGGGTAAGCTAAATACCGCCGTTGCACCCGGTGCCACCCAGGAGACCTCATCCAGTTTTTTATCACCGACGCTTATTTCATTAAAGTTGATGACATATTGCGTTGGATTGGTGACCATGAGCTTATTCCCGCTACGCGACCAGGTTAATTTATTCGCTTGTTCTTCCGGCGTTGATCCCTTCAGACCTGACGGGCGATAAATAAGCTTGATGCGCGTTTTGACAGCAATTTGCAGTGAGTTTTCCTGTTTTGAGGCAGACGGTATGGCTTTAATATTCAGCCAGAAAAGACTTTCTTTATCCTGGGGTAGTGAACCCGAGAGTAAAATACGTTCAATGTTTTGCTGCCCGCCATCCAGCCGATATAAAGGCGGCGTTACAATAAAAGGTGCTTTATTAGCATTCCCCTCTGGCATGTCAACCCAGGACTGGATTAAATAAGGCACGCTATCAGCATTATTGATACTGATTGATGCCTCTTTTTTCCCACCATCAAAAATAACGCGGGTACCGCCAATAATGACCCCGGCATAAGCGTTCGAAAACGATGCTGTCAGGGCGGCCGATATGAGCAGGGCCTTGCTAATAAAATGCATGTTACACCTCTTGAAACACGGGGGCAGAAACTGCCCCCACGCAGAACGTCACGGAACCGACTCGTGTTCTGCTTAATGACTAGTTATAAACAACGGAGAAATTTGCCACGGAGTTTGCAGGACCGGCCGTCACCGATGCCGCCGTTGAAATATACTGCGCGTAGAAATTCAGCGTATTATCGGCGGTGCTGCTTAGCACATAGCTATAGCTGTTACTGCCGTGCAACGGCAGATCCGCTTTATCAGCGGTCATCAAATTAATAGCAACACCCGTTGCCGCTCCGGCGACGGAGGTATCAATAGCAAGCAGATCGGCGTTAGTCAGATCGGGCGTACCGTCAAAACGGACTTTGGCACTGTTGACCGTAACCGGGCAGTTCTTCAGGACGATGTCGAATTTCGTTGCCGCAGTGCGGGATCCTGTTGCCGGAAATTCTGTTTTATTGTAATCGCCTAACACCACCACCTGATTTTGAGAAGCAACCGCGACATCGCAGGCAGAATCCAGGATGTTACCGTTAAAATTAACGGTTCCTGCAGCAGCGAGTGCATTGCTCATCATTAAGGCAGAACCTGTCGCAACCATCGCTAAAATAATGTTCTTTTTCATAATCTTCATTTTCCTGTTTACGGGATAACTTTATTTATTATTAAAACGTACGCAGCAGAAAGTTGATAAATAAATCACAGTGGATTCATCTTCTTTTTAATTAACGCTATAAGGTTTTTCTGACTGACTGACTGATTAAAATTTATATAATCATTTTGGTGAATACAACTTTTTGATGGTCTAGCTGTAGACTCTGATTTAACGTAATTTCAACATTTCTTTCAGGATACGCTTACGTCTTATTTCCTGGTCTATTAGTAGACTTGATCGTCTTTATGTTTTCATTCAAGGTGTTAGATATCAGATGCTCAACGGTCTACTTTTGGACCTTACCGAAATATTCCCTGACTCCTTCATTTTTAAGATAATTCTCCAGGCAGATTAAAAAACGATCAGACCCGTAGTCGCTGTGAGGTATCTTATGAATACGCGTTTAACCACGCCATTGAATAACCACGAATCAACCGTTCTGGGTTTAAAACCGTTTATCCATATAGATGCCCTGATTAAATCAGTGCTACCTGCTGCGAACAGAATGGTCATCTGTCGGGGAGAAACCGTACATTATTATAAAGATGATGTGCGCCAGTGTTTTTTACTTCTCCAGGGAAGCGTGGCGCTTCATCGTCGCGGCGACGGCATTGTTTTAAACTCTGAATCAGCGCCTTTTATTCTTGGCGTCAGCAGTCAATTTTCTTCGGAGCATCTCTATGTCAGGGCCCTGGAGACGGCAGAAATCGCCCGCGTGTCGCTGGAGACGTTTAATCAGATTGTTGCGCAGCAGGATTTATGGGAGCACTTTTCAAAGCTGCTGATTTATACGGCCTCACGGGTGTATGAGCACTGCGCGCAAATATCGCAAATGTCTGCCTACGACATCATTCGCTTCCAGCTTGTTGAACTCATGCAGGAGCCCGATGCCATACGGAAAAATACGACGGCCGCCGCGTACATCAAAAGCAGAACGTATCTTTCACGTAGCGGAATTATGCGTATTCTGGCAGAACTGCGGACCGGAAAGTACATCACCATGGAACGTGGGGTGCTGCTTGACATTCACCATCTGCCGCGAAAATATTGATAGCCAGCGTGCCTGTACCCGGGAGAAGCGCTATAATTAGCCAGGTTATTTTTAAGGTTGTCGGCTGCCATGTCCCTTCCAGAAAAGTCTCAACGGGGTTCTCCCTACGCGCAAGAGCTTATTTCACACCTGTTGCCTGATTGCACAACACGACATACCGCCCGCGGCGAGCGGCTGGACCTGCAAATTAACGGTCAGGGCATGTGCTATTTAATTCTCGAAGGAACCATCGCCATCTACAGAAGAAGCGATGACATGATGCTGTCTACGGCTCGCAGTCCGGCCGTGTTCGGCCTCGCCAACCTGACCGACATCTATTTCAATGATTATATTAAGACCGTCAGCCCTTGTCTGATAGGGACGCTCACCACCGAGCGGGTGAATGAAATTATCAAAGAGAAGGCGCTATGGGGACTGCTTTCTAAGCAGCTCATTTTTGTGTATAGCCGTCTTTATAACAACGTGATGCCGCAGGGCGCGCCGACGGCGTATGAGATGATTCGCCAGCAGCTGGTCAAGCTGATGGAGGAAGATGAGAGTTATCGGCTCAGCGTGACGGCGGAAAGGTATATCAGGGAGAAAACCCAGCTCTCCCGCAGCGGCGTGATGCGCATTCTGGCGGATTTAAAAACCGGCGGATTCATCGAAATGGAAGAAGGCAGGCTCATCAAAATCAATAAACTCCCCGCTCGATACTGAATGTCAGACACAAAAAAGGCCGCATTCGCGGCCCTTTTATTCTCATGTACTCAATGGACGTGAACGCCCAACCGCCAGGCAAAGTAGATCTCTTCTTTCAGCTCATTTGAAGAGAGCGCCAGCAAATCTGTAAATTCCAGCTCAAGCTGTTTCAGCTTTTTCAGGTACTGCGCCGGAGACAGGTTGCTCTTATCGCGACGTAAATATTCAATTGCCAGCTGTGTTGGGGTTATTTCAGTATCCATGATGTCCTCGCTTATGTACAAAACCTGACCAGTATACCACAACGTACTGGCTAGTTTTTGACCAAAGGCAAGACATCTGAAAACTTTACACAACCGCCGTGGTCAGCCGCGACGAGCAGCACAGGCGATCCTGCTCATCGAGAATATCTATTTGCCACACCTGATGGCGGCTTCCGGCGTGCAGCGCGCGGCAAACACCGCGCACGCGTCCGCTGCGCACCGAGCGAATGTGGTTAGCATTCACCTCAAGTCCGACAACCTTCTGCTCCCCTTCGGTGCAGAGATACCCCGCCACCGAGCCCAGCGTTTCAGCCAGCACGACGGACGCTCCGCCGTGCAATAAACCAAACGGCTGGTGGGTGCGACTATCGACGGGCATGGTGGCCTCAATCTCATCGTCGCCAATGCGGATAAACTGGATATCCAGCAGCCCCACCATATTCCCCTCGCCCATGGCGTTCAGCGCCTGCAGCGTCACGGCACGTTTCCAGATCATCCAATTATCTCCAGTAAAGCCTGCAATGGGTGACGTACACCGTTGCCTTCTACCCGTTTTACCTGGCTGCGGCAGGAGTAACCCGTCGCCAGACAGCGGTTTCGCGGCAAACGCTGCATCGCCTGATGCCAGGACAGCTCATAGATGCCGAGCGAGTTGGCGTGGTTTTTCACTTCGTGTCCGTAGGTGCCGGCCATCCCGCAGCAGCCGACGCTGACGCTCTCCAGCTTCGCACCGAAGCGGGCAAAGACAGACGCCCACTGCGCGGGGGCACCCGGCAGCGCGGTCACTTCCGTGCAGTGCCCGAACAGATACCACGGTTCACCGCTGACATCCTGAACAGCCTTATCTTCCAGCGCTATCGGCAGCCACTCGTGCACCAGCATCACGTTGAAGTCGCCGCGCTTATCGCCCAGCGTCTGCTTGTATTCATCGCGATAGCACAGCACCAGCGCCGGATCGACGCCGACCATCGGTATCCCGAGTTGCGCCACGCGATTCAGGAAGTCAGACGTTTTCTGCGCGGTCTTCGCAAAGCGGTTCAGGAAACCTTTAATGTGCTGCGCCTTGCCATTCGGGGAGAACGGCAGCACAACCGGCTGGTAACCCACTTTCTCCGCCAGACGGACGAAATCGGCCACAACCTGCGCATCGTAGTAGCTGGTGAACGGATCCTGCACCACCAGCACCACCTTCGTTTTTTGCTCAGGCGTGAGTGCCTCCAGCTGCTCCAGGGTCATGTTCGCCGAGCGATGCCCGACGAGCTGGCGCTGCAGAGACGGCACCGACAGCAGCGGCAGATCGACCATACCGATGTGTTTTTCGGAGAGCTTGCGCACCAGCGGCTGGTTGATAAAGAAGTTGAAGGTCTTCGGCGCGCGCGCCATCAGCGGCGCGTAGCTTTCCACCGTCGCCACCAGATGGTCGCGCACCGGGCGGAGGTAGCGGGTGTGATACAGCTGCAGGAAGCGCGAGCGGAATTCCGGCACGTCGATTTTAATCGGGCACTGGGTGGAGCAGGCTTTACAGGCCAGGCAGCCGGACATCGCCTCTTTCACCTCATGGGAGAAATCATACTCGCCCTTGTTGGCATGCCAGCTGTTGCGGGTGCGCTCAATCAGCGAGCGCAGGCTGGCCCGTTTTTCCGGCAGCTCCTGCTCCAGCCTGAGCGGATCCACCCCGCGGTCGGCCAGCAGACGCAGCCACTCGCGCACCAGCGTCGCCCGCCCTTTTGGCGAGTGGATACGGTTGCTGGTGATTTTCATCGACGGACACATCGGGCTTTTCACATCAAAGTTAAAGCACAGGCCGTTGCCGTTGCACTCCATCGCGCCGCGCCAGGAGGAGCGCACCGCAATCGGGATCTGTCTGTCGTAGGTGCCGCGCTTGACGGCATCCACCTGCAGCATTGGCGCGTCCACGCCTTCAGGCGGGCAGATTTTACCCGGGTTGAGGCGGTTATGCGGGTCGAAAGCCGCTTTCACCTTGCGCAGCTCCGCGTAGAGCTGTTCGCCGAAGAATGCCGGGCTGTATTCCGCGCGGAACCCTTTCCCGTGCTCTCCCCAGAGCAAACCGCCGTATTTGGCGGTTAAGGCCACCACGTCGTCGGAGATCTGCTTCATCAGAATCTCCTGCTGCGGGTCGCACATATCCAGCGCCGGACGCACGTGCAGTACCCCGGCATCGACGTGGCCGAACATGCCATAGCTCAGGCCGTGGCTGTCCAGCAGGGCGCGAAACTCAACGATGTAATCCGCCAGATGCTCAGGCGGCACGCAGGTGTCTTCGGCAAAGGGAATGGGCTTCGCCGCCCCTTTTGCATTGCCGAGCAGGCCCACGGCTTTTTTACGCATCGCATAGATACGCTCAATCCCGGCCAGATCGTTACAAAGCTGCCAGCCGATCACGCCGCCCTGACCCTGCGCAATCAGCTCGTCCAGACGCTGGCAGAGCGTGGTGACCTGGCGCTCAATCAGCTCCGCATCATCGCCGGCAAACTCCACGATATTGAGACCGAGCATCTCTTTATCCGGCACGTCGGTAATCAGCTCGCTGACGGAGTGCCAGACAATGTCTTCCCTGGCCAGATTAAGCACTTTGGAGTCGACCGTTTCCACCGACAGCGCTTTCGCTTCCACCATAAACGGCGCATTGCGCAGCGCGGAGTCGAAGGAGTCATATTTCACGTTCACCAGACGACGCACTTTCGGCAAGCGGGTGATATCCAGCCGCGCCTCGGTGATAAACGCCAGCGTCCCTTCGGAACCGGTCAGCACGCGGGTTAAATCAAACTGGGTCAGGTCGTCGTTAAAGACGTGACGCAGGTCGTACCCGGTCAGGAAGCGGTTTAGTTTGGGGAACTTATCGAGAATAAGCTGGCGGTTGTCGCGGCAGCGTTCCAGCACGGTACGATAGATGCGTCCGCTGGCGGTGTTATCTTTACCCAGCGTTTCCGCCAGTTCGACCGGCATCGGCTGGGTATCGAGGATATCGCCGCCCAGCAGAACGGCACGCACGCCCAGCACGTGATCGGAGGTTTTACCGTAGACCAGCGAGCCCTGACCGGAGGCATCCGTGTTGATCATCCCGCCAAGGGTCGCGCGGTTACTGGTGGAAAGCTCCGGGGCGAAAAAGTAGCCGTAAGGCTTGAGATACTGATTAAGCTGATCTTTGATAACGCCCGCTTCGACCCGCACCCACCCCTCTTCCGGGTTGATCTCAATGATGCGGTTCATATAGCGCGACATATCAACAATGATGCCCTGGTTCAGCGCCTGACCATTGGTCCCGGTGCCGCCGCCGCGCGGCGTAAAGACCAGTGAAGCAAAGCGCTCCTGCGTCGCCAGCCGGGCGATAAGCGCCACGTCGGCCGTTGAACGAGGGAAAACCACGGCATCGGGAAGAAGCTGGTAAATACTGTTATCGGTCGCCATCGTCAGCCTGTCGGCATAGTTCGTGGCGGTATCACCTGTAAAACCCTGTTGCTCCAGTGCTTGCAAAAAATTAAGCACCAGCTGAACGACGCCAGGTGCCTGAGAAATCTGTGGGATCATGACTGTCGACCCTAATTAGAGTTGTATGAAATCGTTTGCGTGTATCTTAAAAGTTTTATCACATTTTTTTCTTATAATCTCTGCTGAATTACAGGCAAAATCCGCCTGTCAAAAACCGCCGAGATCATCAATGATTAGAGAGACGCGGTTTTCCGTTCCCGCCAGTCGTACTGGCGTTCTTTTAAGGAAAGTTTCATTTATGGTCAATCTTCGCCAGCCCAGGGATGTTGCGCAAATTTTACTGTCGGTGCTGTTTCTGGCCCTCATGATTATTGCGTGTCTGTGGATTGTTCAACCCTTTATTCTCGGCTTCGCCTGGGCCGCGACCGTGGTCGTGGCCACGTGGCCTCTGCTGTTGCGCTTGCAGAAACTGCTGTTCGGCCGTCGCGGGTTAGCGGTACTGGTCATGACGCTCCTGCTGTTCCTGCTGTTTATTATTCCGATTGCCCTGCTGGTGAATAGCCTGGTGGATTCCAGTGGCCCCGTTATTCGCGCTATTAGCAGCGGTGACCTGACGCTGCCGGATCTCGCCTGGCTGAACAGCATTCCGGTGGTGGGCGCCAAGCTCTACAGCGGCTGGCATAGCCTGCTGGAGATGGGCGGCAGCGCGCTGATGGCAAAAGTCCGCCCGTATATAGGCACGACCACGACCTGGTTTGTGGGTCAGGCGGCGCATATCGGCCGGTTTATGATGCACTGTACCCTGATGCTGCTCTTCAGCGCCCTGCTCTACTGGCGCGGCGAGCAGGTGGCTTTAGGCGTTCGTCACTTCGCCACCCGCCTGGCGGGCAAACGGGGTGACGCGGCGGTTTTACTGGCTGCGCAGGCCGTGCGCGCGGTGGCCCTGGGCGTGGTGGTGACCGCGCTGGTGCAGGCGGTGCTGGGCGGTATCGGTCTGGCGATTTCCGGCGTACCGTACGCCACCGTGTTCACCGTGGTCATGCTGATGACCTGTCTTGCGCAACTGGGACCGCTGCTGGTGCTGGTCCCTAGTATTATCTGGCTCTACTGGACGGGTGATACCACGTGGGGAACGGTGCTGCTGGTCTGGAGCTGCGTGGTCGGCACCATGGATAACGTCATTCGTCCGATCCTCATCCGTATGGGTGCTGACCTGCCGCTGATCCTGATACTCTCCGGGGTCATTGGCGGACTGATTGCCTTTGGCATGATTGGCCTGTTTATTGGCCCGGTGCTGCTCGCCGTTACCTGGCGCCTGTTCTCCGCCTGGGTGCATGAAATTCCGCCTCCGGGAACAGACCCGGACGTGATTCTGAGCGAACTGGAAGAGCTGGAAGAGAAGAACACGCATTAAGTTTTTTGCCGGGTGGCGCTAACGCTTACCCGGCCTACATTCCCCCTCACAATACTTTAACGCTGCTAAAGTATTTATTCGTTGCACACTGGTCAGACCCGCCGTTTCTGCATTAAACCCGCGATTAACCTCAAGAAATCTTTACGCCTCTTTAACTATTGAGACGAATCTGATCGACGCTAAAGATCACAATGCCTACTATTAGCTCACGGTTATAAATCAACACCTTGATTTATAAGCATGGAAATCCCCTGAGTGAAACAACGAATTGCTGTGTGTAGTCTTTGCCCATCTCCCACGATGGGCTTTTTTTTATCCTGACTACGCGCGTGTCACCTTACAGGTACTGAGCATCCGCCACTCGGCAGGCAGCACGCGGGTTTCCCCGGTTACCCTGACCGTCACCCTCTCGCGGATATCCGCCGACGATGCGCCAACCTGCAGTTCAAACTCGCCCGGCTCAACGATGCGTTTCCCGTCCCGGCGGGTAAAGTTGAACATCTCAACCGGTAGCGTAAAGCTGAGCGCGGCGGTTTCGCCCGGCGAGAGCGTGACGCGCTGGAAGGCCTTCAGCTCCTGAAGCGGCCGAACCTGGGTGGCGACCTTATCCCTGACGTAAACCTGCACCACCTCGCTGCCGCTGCGTTCACCTGCATTGGTGATATCCACACTCAGCGTCACCTCGCCGTCGACCGGCACGCTGCTTTCCGCTACGCGGGCAGCCCCCCAGCTAAACGTCGTCCAGCCCAGGCCGAAGCCAAACGGGTAACGCGAACCAAAGTGGAACGCAAACGGCGTGCCGCCGCTTTTGAGCTTGTGATTGTAGTAATACGGCATTGCCCCGGCGCTTTTCGGCACGCTCACCACCAGACGCCCCTGCGGCTCCGCCCGCCCCGTCAGCACGTCTGCAATCGCCCAGCCCCCTTCCTGCCCCGGCGCCCACGCCACCAGCAGCGCCGCGACGTTATCCTCCAGCCCCTGAAGGTTGTACGGACGCCCGCCGGTCATCACGACAATCACCGGCTTGCCCGTCGCCACCAGCGCCTCCAGCAGCTGTTGCTGCACGCCCGGCAGATTCAGGGAGTCGGTGTCGGAACCTTCCCCCACGGTGCCGCTCTGGAACAGCCCGGCGAGATCGCCCACGCAGGCGACCACCACATCACTCTCCTGCGCCGCGTTCACGGCCTCGGGGATCAATGCGGTGCTTTGCGAGACCGGCGACTGCTGCATCGGTTTGCTGCCGCTGTCGCCAGGGAAGACCGGCGCGCCCGCCATCCGTTTTTCGATGATGTGACACCCTTTGGCATAGCGGACGTTCGATGCCCCGAGATACTGCTCCAGCGCCGCGCGCGGGGTCATGACCTGCAAGGTCTCTTCCACCATATCGCTGATGATCAGATGCACCGGGAAGCTGTAGCCGCTGAGTAACGCCAGCGGATCGTCTGCCGTCGGCCCCACTACCGCCACGCGGGGTTTGCCGCCTAGCGGTAAAATGCCGTTGTTTTCCAGCAGCGTGACCGATTTTGTCGCCACCTCCCGCGCGGCCTGGCGGGTCAAATCATTTTGCAGATCGATACCGTTTTCATCCGCGTACGGCTTTTCAAACAGCCCCAGGCGGAATTTTTCCGTCAGCACGCGCGCCACGATCTCATCGACTTTCGCCATAGAGATCAGCCCGCGCTCTACCGCTTCCGCCAGATGGCGCGCGCAGTCGTCTTTCGGCAGCTCAACGTCCAGCCCGGCGTTGAATGCCAGCGCGGCGGATTCGGCCGCATCGTGGGAAATCCCGTGATGCTGGTGCAGCAGGCTGACGCCGCCGTAGTCCGCCACAATAATCCCGTCGAATCCCCACTGTTCGCGCAGGACGGTAGTCAGCAGGAAGCTGTCGCTGTGCCCCGGCTGATTGTCGATATCGTGGTAGGCCGGCATCACCGACCCGGCATTGGCCAGCTTCACCGCCATTTCAAACGGCAGCAGGAAGGTGTCGTTCAGTTCGCTAAAGCCCAGATGTACCGGCGCATGGTTGCGCGCCCCTTCGCTGAACGAGTGGCCCACGTAGTGCTTGAGCGTCGCCAGCAGATCGCGCTTATCGCCCTGCAACCCTTTCACGTAGGCGGTTGCCATCACCCCCACCAGCCAGGGATCTTCCCCGAAGGTCTCTTCGGTTCGCCCCCAGCGCACGTCGCGGGAAACGTCCAGCACCGGCGCCAGCCCCTGCTGACAGCCGACGGACCGTGCCTCTTTACCGATCTGCTCTGCCGCGCGCTGCACCAGTTCCGGATCCCAGGTAGAGCCGTAGTTCAGCGACGACGGGAACAGCGTGGCGTCTTTGCACAGCAGCCCCACCAGGCACTCTTCATGGAACAATGCCGGAATGCCGAGACGCGTCTCTTCCATCATCATGCGCTGCAGGCGGTTAGCGGCACGCACGCCGGTTTTCGCATCAACAATGTGGGTGCCCAGCGGACGGGTGATCTGCCCGACGCCCAGCTTTAGCCGTTCACTCAGCGCTGCCTGCTCGCTCACGCCGGCGAATTCATCGCTCAGATCGCTGCGTTCGCGATGGTTGCCGTTTTCATCGAGGATCAGCCAGTACGCATGCATCTGGGCGAACTTCTCTTCCGGGGTCATACGCGCCAGTAAATCGGCGACGCGCTCGTGCACGGGACGTCCCGCGTCCTTATAGATAGCAGTCATATTTTACTCCTGTAGTGCGGAAGGGGTTGCCGGGCTGAGCTGCCCCGCGTCGGGTCTTACCTCACGTTTGCTGGCCAGCTCCCGGGCGATGGAATCCACCAGCCGGCTGTTGAGCTTGTAGATGGCAAGCAGCGCGACCATGCAGAGGAACAGTGCGCACGGGATAAGGGTGAACAGCGCGTTAATCGTAGAGAGTACGTGAGGTGCCTGAGCTGCCTGTCCCGGGGCGTAATCCACCATGCCAAGCACCCAGCCGACCACCGCTCCACCCAGCGCCAGACCGAATTTGATGGCAAACAGCGCGGTAGAGAAGACCAGCCCGTCCAGGCGACGACCGCTGCGGTGCTCTTCGTAGTCGACCACATCGGAAAACATGGTCCACTGCAGCGGCGTGGTCAGGTTTTGCACAAAGCTAAATACGATGTTGAGGCCAAAAATCAGCCACACCTGTGAAGGCGGCAGGAAGAAAATCAGCGCGCCGAAAATGACGAAGGAAATAATGGTCCACTGATAGGCGCGTACGCGATCAAATTTCCCCAGCAGCCGTTCAGATAATAAAGCGCCGCTTAAGGAGGCGACCATTCCGGAAACAATAAAGGCAAAAACCAGATCCGGACGCAACAGCACGTAGTTCACGTAATACATCGTGGCGGAACCGCGCGTCACCACCGCCGTTAACAGCAAAATATTAAACAGGAACACAATACGCCACTGGCTGTTACCGGCCAGCAGTTTTAAATCGGTCAGCATGGAGCCGGAGGTATCATTGCGCGGCGAATAGCGCTCGCGGGTCATCAGGAAACAGCAGAAAAAGAGCACAATGCCCAGCAGCCCCATCAGGCTCATGGCATAGAAATAGCCTTTCTGCACGTTGCCCTGGCCTAACAGTGAAACCAGCGGCAGGGCGATGACCGTCACAATCAACCCGCCGATAAACGACAGGCCAAAGCGCCACGACTGCAGGGAGTGACGCTCGCGCGGGTCTAACGTCAGCGCGCCGGGCATAGCGCAGTAAGGCACGTTAATGGCGGAGTAAATCAGGCTTAAGATCGCGTAGGTCAGGCAGGCATAAACGATTTTCGCCGTCGGTCCCACGTCCGGTACATAGAATGTGATAAGGCAGCTTACGCCAAACGGAATGGCGAACCACAGCAGCCAGGGACGGAAACGACCGTGACGCGTCTGGGTGCGATCCACCAGTGCGCCAATGCACGGGTCGACAAACGCATCAACCACGCGCACCACTAAAAACATGGTGCCCATAATCGCGGCGGGCAGCCCAAAAACGTCCGTATAGAAATAGGCGAGAAATAACGTTGCCGTTTGCCAGACCAGCGCGCTGGCCATATCACCTAAGCCATAACCTATTTTATCTTTGGTACGCAATACAGAGGAGAGTGTCATTGTTATTTGCCTTTTTATCAGGTTAAAACGTATTTCAACCAGTTGCGCATCACCTGAAGGGAAATGCGCATGTAAGGCTCAAGTATTAGCAACGGTTTGCGCGCTAACAATTGTCTAAATTGACAGGCAAATTATGATATTTGGTTTTTTACTTTATTTGTGATGGGGAGCAAATAAGAGGGGGAAATAAAAAAGGCGAGGAATAATATCCTCGCCTTTTCGGGTCAGCGCGGCGTTACTTGTTCAGTTCCGCCAGGCTCAGCCAGGTTTGCACCACGGTGTCCGGGTTCAGGGACAGGCTATCAATCCCCTCTTCCATCAGCCATGCGGCAAAGTCTTCATGGTCGGATGGACCCTGACCACAAATCCCAACGTATTTACCCTGCTTCTTCGCCGCGCGGATGGACATGGAGAGCAGCGCTTTCACCGCCTCGTTACGCTCGTCGAACAGCTCGGAGACCACGCCGGAATCGCGGTCCAGACCCAGCGTCAGCTGCGTCATGTCGTTCGAACCGATAGAGAAGCCGTCGAAGTGCTCCAGGAACTGCTCGGCCAGCAGGGCGTTGGACGGAATTTCACACATCATGATGATCTTCAGCCCGTTCTCGCCGCGCTTCAGCCCCTGACGCGCCAGCTCGTCCACAACCGCTTTCGCCTGATCTACGGTACGTACGAACGGGATCATGATCTCCACGTTGGTCAGCCCCATGTCGTTGCGCACGCGCTTCACTGCCTCACACTCCAGCGCGAAGCAGTCGCGGAAGCTGTCGGACACGTAGCGTCCGGCCCCGCGGAAGCCAAGCATCGGGTTCTCTTCTTCCGGCTCGTAGCGCTCACCGCCGACCAGGTTGGCGTATTCGTTAGACTTAAAGTCAGACAGACGCACGATCACGCGTTTCGGATAGAAGGCGGCGCCCAGCGTCGCGATCCCTTCGGTCAGACGGCCGACGTAAAACTCTTTCGGCGAGTCGTAACCTTTCATCATCTCGCGGATTTCGTTCTGCAGCTTCGGCTCCTGGTCGTCAAACTCCAGCAGCGCACGCGGGTGAACGCCGATCATACGGTTGATGATAAATTCCAGACGCGCCAGGCCTACGCCTTCGTTCGGCAGGCAGGCGAAGTCGAACGCGCGGTCCGGGTTACCGACGTTCATCATGATCTTCAGCGGCAGGTCCGGCATGGTATCCACGCTGGAGCTCTTCACGCTGAAGTCGAGGATATCGGCATACACGTAGCCGGTATCGCCTTCGGCACAGGAGACGGTCACGTTCTGTCCGTCCTTCATGCGCTCGGTAGCATCACCGCAGCCGACAACCGCAGGAATACCCAGTTCGCGGGCAATGATCGCCGCGTGACAGGTACGGCCGCCGCGGTTGGTGACGATAGCCGCCGCTTTCTTCATGATCGGTTCCCAGTCCGGGTCGGTCATGTCGGTCACCAGCACGTCGCCGGGCTCAATACGGTTCATCTCGCTGATGTCGTGGATCACTTTCACCGGGCCAGCACCAATGCGGTGACCGATGGCACGGCCTTCCGCCACGATTTTGCCCTGGGCGTGCAGCGTATAACGCTCCATCACCTGGCCGCGAGAGCGGACGGTTTCCGGACGCGCCTGCACGATAAACAGCTTGCCGGTGTTCCCGTCTTTCGCCCATTCGATATCCATCGGACGGCCGTAGTGTTTTTCAATCTGCACCGCCTGCTTCGCCAGCTCCTGCACTTCGGCGTCGGTCAGGGAGAAGCGGTCGCGCTGCTCCTGCGGTACATCTTCAATTTTAACCTGCTTGCCATGCTCCTGGGTCGGGGCATAGATCATGCGGATTTTTTTCGAGCCCATGGTGCGGCGCACCACCGACGGACGGCCAGCGGCCAGCGTAGGCTTGTGGACATAGAATTCGTCAGGGTTTACCGCGCCCTGCACGACCATCTCACCCAGACCCCACGCGGAGGTGATAAACACCACCTGGTCGAAGCCGGATTCGGTATCAATGGAGAACATCACGCCGGATGAGCCCACGTCCGAGCGCACCATGCGCTGCACGCCAGCGGAGAGCGCGACGCCGCGATGGTCGTAGCCCTGGTGCACGCGATAGGAGATGGCGCGGTCGTTGAACAGGGAAGCAAAAACGTGCTTCACCGCCACCAGCACCGCATCGTAACCCTGGACGTTCAGGAAGGTTTCCTGCTGCCCGGCAAACGAGGCGTCCGGCATATCTTCTGCGGTTGCAGAGGAACGCACGGCAAAGGAGGCCTGCGCATCGTCAGCAGAGAGCTGGTTGTACGCGTCGTGAATGGCTTTTTCCAGTTCCGGCTGGAAAGGTGTGTCGATGATCCACTGGCGGATCTGCGCCCCGGCCTTGGCAAGCTCGGTAACGTCATCAATATCCGTTTTATCCAGCAGGTCGTAAATGCGCTGGTTAACACCGCTCTGGTCTAAAAACAGGTTAAAGGCATCGGCGGTGGTGGCAAACCCGTTCGGTACGGAGACACCCATACCCGACAGATTTGTAATCATTTCACCCAGGGAGGCATTTTTGCCCCCAACTCTGTCTACATCATTCATGCCGAGTTGGTTATACCAAAGCACCAGCGGTGACGAGCCATTGTTGGACATCGAAACAATCCTTTTGTGATATTTGATCGGAGTAAGTAACACCTGACTACGTATTTATACTGGCATATTTATTAGCGCTAAAAAAACGGTGAATCGTGTAAGCAATTTAAAATTTCAACTTTTCGGATACTTTCCCACCAGGCATTAACCCGATGATTCCTATATTTTCAGCCAGAAACCCCAAAAATAAAGTCGCTATTTGAAAAATGAAATCCACTTTTCAGGAAAATCAAAAACGCCGTTTCATTTATAATTAAGATAAGTTCTTTGCTGTGTAATTTACTTTTTTAATTTATGCTTTCAGACAATTAGGTCTGATATTCAGGGTGAGTAAAATGGATAGTGCTGTCGATCGCCACGTTTTTTATATTTCTGATGGTACGGCGATCACCGCCGAGGTCCTGGGCCACGCGGTGATGTCGCAGTTTCCCGTTTCGATAAACAGCATCACGCTGCCGTTTGTCGAAAACGAGAGCCGCGCCAAAGCGGTGAAGGACCAGATTGACGCCATCTACCAGCAGACCGGCGTCCGCCCGCTGGTGTTCTACTCGATCGTGATCCCCGAGATTCGCTCCATCATTCTGCAAAGTGAAGGCTTCTGCCAGGATATCGTGCAGGCGCTGGTGGCTCCGCTGCAAAGCGAACTTAAGCTCGATCCGACGCCTATCGCCCACCGCACCCACGGGCTGAACCCCGGCAACCTGACCAAGTACGACGCGCGTATCGCCGCCATTGACTACACCCTTGCACATGATGACGGTATCTCTCTGCGTAATCTCGACCAGGCGCAGGTGATCCTGCTTGGCGTGTCGCGCTGCGGCAAAACCCCGACCAGCCTCTATCTGGCGATGCAGTTTGGCATTCGCGCCGCAAACTACCCGTTTATCGCTGATGACATGGATAACCTGGTGCTGCCTGCCGCCCTTAAGCCGCTGCAGCACAAGCTGTTCGGCCTGACGATCAACCCGGAACGCCTTGCGGCCATCCGCGAAGAGCGCCGCGAGAACAGCCGCTACGCCTCTATGCGCCAGTGCCGTATGGAGGTCTCCGAAGTGGAAGCGCTGTATCGCAAAAACCAGATCCCGTGGCTGAACAGCACCAACTATTCGGTTGAAGAAATTGCCACCAAAATTCTCGACATCATGGGGCTTAACCGCCGCATGTACTAATATGCTAGTACATTAGCTCAGATTCAGGTATCATCATCTGCAACCACGGGGCGGTGTCGCCCCGAACTTGAAATCAGCAGGGATTGGTTTAAGGTGATGCCCATCACTTCCCGGTAGTCTGCCGATGAAGCAAAAATTTTCTGAGACATTCCATGAATAAAACCGATGAACTCCGCACTGCGCGCATTGACAGCCTGGTCACGCCGGCTGAACTGGCCCAGCGGCATCCTGTTTCCGCCGCCGTCGCGGAACACGTGACGGCTTCCCGCCGCCGCATTGAAAAAATCCTCAATGGTGAAGACAAACGTCTTCTGGTGGTGATTGGGCCTTGCTCCATCCACGATCTGGATGCCGCGATGGATTATGCAAAACGACTTCAGGGACTGCGGGATAAGTACCAGCATCGCCTTGAGATCGTCATGCGCACCTACTTTGAAAAACCGCGCACCGTGGTGGGCTGGAAAGGGCTGATTTCCGATCCTGACCTCAACGGCAGCTATCGCGTTAATCACGGTATCGAGCTGGCGCGGAAGCTGCTTTTACAGGTCAACGAGCTGGGCGTGCCGACGGCGACCGAGTTTCTCGATATGGTGACCGGGCAGTTTATCGCCGATCTGATCAGCTGGGGCGCGATTGGCGCACGCACCACCGAAAGCCAGATCCACCGTGAGATGGCCTCCGCCCTCTCCTGTCCGGTCGGCTTTAAAAACGGGACCGATGGCAACACCCGTATCGCAGTTGATGCCATCCGCGCAGCCCGTGCCAGCCACATGTTCCTGTCGCCGGATAAAAGCGGTCATATGACCATCTACCAGACCAGCGGTAACCCGTACGGGCACATCATTATGCGCGGCGGGAAGAAACCCAATTACCATGCACAAGATATTGCGGCGGCCTGTGAAACGCTGGCCGAGTTCGACCTGCCGGAACATCTGGTGGTGGATTTCAGCCACGGCAACTGCCAGAAGCAGCATCGCCGCCAGCTGGACGTCTGCGACGAGATCTGCCAGCAGATCCGCAGCGGTTCAACCGCCGTTGCAGGGATTATGGCCGAGAGTTTTATCAAAGAAGGCACGCAGAAAATCGTTGCCGGACAGCAGATGGTGTACGGCCAGTCGATCACCGACCCGTGCCTGAGCTGGGAAGACAGCGAACTGCTGCTGGAGAAACTCGCAGCAGCCGTGGACACACGCTTTTAAAATCCAGTCCTTCTCCCTCTCCCTGTGGGAGAGGGTTGGGGTGAGGGCATCAGACCGCATCTCACCCCAAATTTGATCCCCTCACCCTTTTTTCACAAAAATGCTTGCCGTGAATTTGCAGTTTATTGATAATGATTATCATTGTTACATTGATTGTTATTTATAAACATTATGTCACGTACGGATAACAGCGCGGCAACGCCAGCAAAAACAGACACAGCACCAGCCCCTACCGAGCGTCGGATTGACAGCAAAACCCTGCTCGGCGATGAGGGCCGGGTCATTATCGAGCATGACGGCCAGCGCTATCTGCTGCGCCAGACCCATGCCGGAAAACTGATCCTCACAAAATAAACAACACAAAAAACTTCGCCAGCCACCCAGGTAAACCCCAGGCAGCCAGCGCTTTTCACTTCTTATGGAGAGTTGCTATGCCATACCTGCCTTCCGCATCTTTACGTCCGTCACTTCTGGCGCTGGCGATTGTCAGCACCCTGCCGGGCGTCGCGTTCGCCGCCACAGACGACATTACCGTCACCGCCACGGGCAACGCCCGCAGCGCCTTTGAAGCCCCCATGATGGTGAGCGTGATTGACGCCACCGCGCCGGAGAAACAAACCGCCAGCTCGGCGGCCGACCTGCTGCGTAACGTCCCCGGTCTGACGCTGGACGGCACCGGGCGCACCAACGGGCAGGACGTCAACCTGCGCGGCTATGACCGCCGCGGCGTGCTGGTGCTGGTTGACGGCGTGCGCCAGGGGACCGATACCGGCCACCTGAACAGCACCTTCCTCGATCCGGCGCTGATTAAACGTATCGAAGTGGTTCGCGGCCCGTCGGCCCTGCTGTACGGCAGCGGCGCGCTGGGCGGCGTGATTTCCTATGACACCGCCGACGCCAACGATCTGCTCGAACCGGGTAAAAACAGCGGCTACCGCGTGTTTGGAACGGGCGCGACGGGCGATCATAGCCTCGGGATGGGGGCTAGCGCCTACGGTCGCACCGACACCCTGGACGGTCTGGTGGCCTGGTCCAGCCGGGATCGCGGCGATATCCGCCAGAGCGACGGAGCAACCGCCCCTAACGACGAATCCATCAACAACATGCTGGCGAAAGGCAGCTGGAAACTCGACCCGGCCCAGACCCTGAGCGGCTCCCTGCGCTACTACAATAACGCCGCTCAGGAGCCGAAAAACCCGCAAACCACCGGGGCGGACAGCAGCAACCCGATGACCGCTCGCTCCACCATTCAGCGTGACGCGCAGGTGGGCTACCGCATCGCCCCGGAAGGTAACGACTGGCTGAACGCCGACGCGAAGGTCTACTGGTCCGAAGCGCGCATTAATGCCCAGAATATCGACAACAGCGGCGAGTTCCGCAAGCAGACCACCAAAGGCGGCAAGGTGGAAAACCGCACCCGCCTGTTCAGCGACACCGTTGCAGCACACCTTCTGACCTACGGCGGAGAATACTATCGTCAGGAGCAGCATCCGGGCGGGGCAACCACCGGCTTCCCGGACGCGAAAATCGACTTCAGCTCCGGCTGGCTGCAGGATGAGATCACCCTGCGCGATCTGCCTGTTACCCTGCTGGGCGGCACGCGCTATGACAACTACCGCGGCAGCAGCGACGGCTACAACGATGTGGATGCCGATAAGTGGTCATCCCGCGCCGGGTTAACCGTCAGCCCGACCGACTGGCTGATGCTGTTTGGCTCTTACGCGCAGGCCTTCCGTGCGCCGACCATGGGCGAGATGTATAACGACGCCAAACATTTCTCCATTGGCCGCTTCTATACCAACTACTGGGTGCCCAACCCGAACCTGCGCCCGGAAACCAACGAAACGCAGGAGTTTGGTTTTGGCCTGCGCTTTGACGATCTGATGCTTGCCAACGATGCGCTGGAGTTTAAAGCCAGCTATTTCGATACCAAAGCCAAAGACTATATCTCCACCACCGTCGATTTCGCGGCGGCAACCACCATGTCTTATAACGTCCCGAACGCCAAAATCTGGGGCTGGGACATGATGGCAAAATACTCGGCCGACCTCTTCAGCCTCGACCTGGCCTATAACCGCACGCGCGGGAAAGACACCGATACGGGCGAGTACATCTCCAGCATCAACCCGGATACCGTCACCAGCAAGCTGGACGTTCCGGTGGCGCAAAGCGGGTTCTCCGTCGGCTGGATTGGGACCTTTGTCGATCGCTCAACGCATATCAGCAGCAGCTACAGGGAGCAGCCGGGCTATGCGGTCAACGACTTCTATGTCAGCTACAAAGGCCAGGAGCGACTCAAAGGCGTGACCACGACGCTGGTACTCGGCAACGCCTTCGACAAAGCATACTGGTCACCTCAGGGCATTCCGCAGGACGGTCGTAACGGCAAGATTTTCGTAAGCTATCAGTGGTAATTCCCTTCGGGGCAACTTTTCAGAAGGAAGAGACAATGAATCACTACACGCGCTGGCTTGAGCTAAAAGAAGCCAATCCGGGTAAGTACGCGCGCGACGTCGCGGGGTTAATGAACATCAGTGAAGCAGAGCTGACCTTTGCCCGCGTGGGTCACGACGCCTGGCGACTGCGCGGTGACATCCGCGAAATCCTGGGCGCGCTGGAGGCGGTGGGCGAAACCAAATGTATCTGCCGCAACGAATACGCCGTTCACGAACAGGTAGGGAACTTCACCAACCAGCACCTGAACGGCCACGCTGGGCTGGTGCTGAACCCGCGCGCGCTGGATCTGCGCCTGTTCCTCAACCAGTGGGCGAGCGCGTTTCACATCAGTGAAGCCACCGCCCGCGGCGAGCGGCAGAGCATTCAGTTCTTCGACCACCAGGGCGATGCCCTGCTGAAGGTCTACGCCACGAATAACACCGACGTTTCCGCCTGGGGCGACGTGCTGACCCGCTTTATCTTTGCCGACAACCCGCCGCTGGCGTTGAGGATGGCCGATGCCCCGGCTCATGCTGAAAACGCGGATGCCGCGCTTGTGGACAAAGAGTGGCGCGCCATGACCGACGTTCATCAGTTCTTCAGCCTGCTCAAGCGCCATAACCTCAGCCGCCAGCAGGCGTTTCGCCTGGTGGGTGACGATCTGGCCTGCCGGGTAGGAAACACCGCGCTGGCGCAGCTCCTGGAGACGGCGCGCCTGGACGGTAACGAAATCATGGTCTTCGTGGGCAACCGCGGCTGCGTGCAGATTTTCACCGGCGCGGTGGAAAAGCTGGTGCCGATGAAAGGCTGGCTGAACGTCTTTAACCCAACCTTTACCCTGCATCTGCTTGAAGGATCCATTGCGGAAACGTGGGTCACGCGCAAGCCGACGGCTGACGGGCATGTCACCAGCCTGGAGCTGTTTGCCGCCGACGGAACGCAAATCGCCCAGCTCTACGGCCAGCGTACGGAAGGCGAACCGGAGCAGAGCCAGTGGCGCATCCAGATTGACGCCTTAACGGCGAAAGGGCTGGCCGCATGAAACGGTGGCTTGCCCTGCTCAGCGCCCTGCCCCTGCTGGCGTCAGCTGCGCCGCAGGAGAAAATCGTTACCCTCGGCGGCGATGTCACCGAGATTGTCTACGCTCTCGGCGCGGCGTCCTCGCTGGTGGCCCGCGACAGCACCAGCCAGTGGCCGCAGGCGGCGAATTCGCTGCCTGACGTGGGCTATCTGCGCCAGCTCAATGCGGAAGGGATCTTATCCATGCGCCCCACGCTGGTGCTGGCCAGCGCTCAGGCGCAGCCGTCTCTGGCGCTAAAGCAGGTTGAGCAAAGCCACGTCAGGGTGATCTCGATTCCCGCCGGTAACGACCTGAGCGTCATTGACGAAAAGGTGCGGATCGTCGCTGCTGCGACGCACCGCGAGGCCGAGGGGGAGGTCCTGCGCAGCACGCTGCGCCAGGCGCTGTCGGCGCTTCACGCGTCACCGCTCAATAAACGGGTGCTGTTTATTCTCAACCACGGCGGGATGACCGCCATGGCCGCCGGACAACAGACCGGCGCGGATGCGGCCATTCGTGCAGCGGGCCTGCAGAACGCGATGCAGGGGTTCACCCGCTATCAGCCGCTGTCGCAGGAGGGCACGATCGCCAGCCGACCCGATCTGGTGGTGATTTCTCAGGACGGGATCAACGCCCTTGGCGGTGAAGCGAATCTGTGGAAACTGCCCGGCCTGGCGCAAACCCCGGCAGGACGGAACAGGCAGGTGCTGGCAATTGACGATATGGCGCTGCTGGGCTTCAGCGTGCGAACGCCGGAAGCCATCCGGCAGCTGCGTGCCAAAGCGGAGCAACTGCCCTGATGTCCCGGCGGATAGCCTTATCGTTATGGATGCTGACCGCGATCCTGACCGTCATGACGCTCGCAGCGAGCGGGGTTGGGGCATTACACCTGCCGGCCAGCCTGCTGTGGGACGGCAGCGACGAGGCGCTGCGTCAAATCTGGCTGACGATCCGCCTGCCCCGCGTGCTGCTGGCGCTGGCGATCGGCGGCTCACTGGCGCTGGCGGGCTGCGTGATGCAGGGGCTGTTTCGCAACCCGCTGGCGGACCCGGGACTGCTCGGCATCAGCAGCGGCGCGGCGCTCGCCGTCGCGCTGTGGGTGGTGATTCCGCTCTCGCTGCCTGCCCTGGTGATGCTGTACGCCCCGATGCTGGCGGCGTTTCTCGGCGCGCTGGCCGCCACCGTCGTGATTTTCCTGCTCAGCCGGCAGCGTGACGCTTCCCTGTCGCGCCTGCTGCTGGTAGGCATTGCCATCAACGCCCTGTGCGGCGCCGCCGTCGGGGTGCTGTCATGGCTCAGCAATGATGCCCAGCTTCGCCAGCTTTCGCTCTGGGGAATGGGCAGCCTCGGCCAGGCGCAGTGGTCAACCCTGCTGGCCGTCGCGTCGCTGATGGTCCCCACCGCGCTGGCGATCTGGCGTCTGGCAGGCGCCCTGAATTTACTGCAGCTGGGCGATGAAGAGGCGCACTACCTCGGCGTGGAGGTTGCCGCCGTGCAGCGGATCTTGCTGTTGTGCAGCGCCCTGCTGGTGGCCGCCGCCGTGGCGGTCAGCGGCGTGATCGGCTTTGTCGGCCTGGTGGTGCCGCACCTGGTGCGCATGTGGCTGGGGGCCGACCATCGGGCCGTGCTCCCCGGCTCGGTGCTGGCCGGTGCGCTGCTCCTGCTGGTTGCCGATACGCTGGCGCGCAGCCTGGTCACCCCGGCGGAAATGCCGGTTGGCTTATTGACCAGCCTTCTCGGCGCGCCGTGGTTCCTGTGGCTTATCTTTCGTCGCGGAGGTGCGCATGGCTGAACGCTATTGTGCAGAAAACCTTGTTTTTCGCGCCGGACAACGCACGCTGATTAACGACGTGTCGCTGACCTTATCTCAGGGCGAGCTGGTGGCGCTGATTGGCCCCAACGGCGCCGGAAAATCAACGCTGTTGCGGCTGCTGACCGGCTACCTTAAGCCTGCGGGCGGACGGTGCAGCCTGGCGAGCACACCGCTTGCGGCCTGGCAGCCGGACAGGCTCTCCCGCTACCGGGCGGTGATGCGCCAGAACACGCAGCTCGGATTTGACTGGCCGGCTGAGGCGGTGGTCGGTATGGGGCGAGCGCCCTGGACCCGCACGCCAGAAGCGTCGGTTATTGAGGAGGTTATGGCCATCACCGGCTGTTTACCGCTGGCGGGCAGGCAGTTTGCCGCACTCTCCGGCGGCGAGCAGCAGCGCATTCAGCTCGCCCGCGCGCTGGCTCAGCTCTGGTGCGACGGCGCGCCGCGCGGCTGGCTGTTCCTTGATGAACCCACCTCTGCGCTGGATCTCTATCACCAGCAGCATCTCCTGCGCCTGCTGAAATCCCTGACCAGCCGGGGACATCTGCACGTGTGCACGGTGCTGCACGACCTCAACCTGGCGGCGCTGTGGGCGGATCGCATCCTGCTCCTGCACAGCGGCAGGATCGTGTCCCAGGGAGAGCCGGAAACCGTTTTGCAGGCCGATGCGCTGGCGCGCTGGTACGGCGCACAGGTTCACGTCGGCAGGCACCCGGCTCACGCCGCGCCGCAGGTGTTTCTCGCCCCTTAATCGGGCTGGTAAAAATCCTTCAGCGTTTCCAGCAGGGCATGCGCCGCTTTTGAAAGCTGCGTGTGCCCGGGATGGATCACTCCGATACACTTTTCAATGGGCGGGCTGTCCAGCGGAATACAGACCGCGCCCAGCGACGCCATCTGCGTCTTGCATAGCGCCGGTACGGCGCTGCCGCCCAGCCCGCTTGCGACCATCCGCCCGACCGTCACCAGCTGATGGCTCTCCAGCGCGACGTCCAGCTTTCTGCCGCTTCGCGCCAGCTCCTCTTCCATCATCAGACGCACCGCAGAGGGGCGCTGCAGGGTGATGAAATCCAGCGTCAGCAGCGCTTCCCATGTCAGGCGTTTTTTGCCCGCCAGCGGGGAGTCCTTCGGCACAATGGCAACAAACCGGTCGAGGCCCAGCGGGGTAAACAGCAGGTTGTGCGTGGGCGCGGGTTCAAAGGCGATGCCCATCTCAACCCGCCCTTCCCGTACCATCTCAATCACCTGCTCGTTAATCACGTCATGCACGGTGACGTTGATCCCGGCATGGCGATCGCGAAACGCTTTTAGCACCTCGGGCAGAACATTCGCGGCAAACGACGGCATGGCCGCGACCGAGATTTTACCGCGCTGCAGGGTAAAGCACTGGTGCATCGCCTCTTCGACATTATCCCAGTCGGCAAGCAACTGCCGCGCCATCGGCAAAAACGTCTCGCCCTCCTGCGTCAGCGCGACCTTGCGCGTGCTCCGCTGCAGCAGCGGTCCGCCCAGCGCATCCTCCAGCGCTTTAATCGTCAGGCTCAGGGCCGGCTGGGAGAGATTCAGACGTTCGCTGGCGTGGGCGAAATTCAGAGTGTGAGCTACCGCTAAAAACGCGCGTAACTGTTTGACACTCATTCTCATTTTTCTTCCTGTTAACTAATTGAAAAAATTTAGTTAACAGGAAATTAATAAAAAAACCAAATGAGTGGGTCACAAATTCAAAATTAACAAATGAGTCGCCGCCCCTAATGATACCGCCACGGTTAAGAGGAGGAATGACGATGGCGGGACTGGATAAGCGCGTCGACAGCTATGCGCAGGCGCTGGATGGGCTGACGGACGGGATGACTTTGCTGGCGGGCGGCTTCGGCCTGTGCGGGATTCCGGAGAACCTGATTGCAGAGGTCAAACGCCGTCAGGTGAAAGATCTGACGGTGGTATCAAACAACTGCGGCGTGGACGGTTTCGGTCTCGGGCTCCTGCTCGAAACGCGGCAGGTTCGCAAAGTAGTGGCCTCTTACGTCGGCGAGAACGCGCTGTTCGAGCGGCAGGTGCTGAGCGGTGAACTGGAGATTGAACTCACGCCTCAGGGCACGCTGGCGGAAAAGGTGCGCGCGGGCGGTGCGGGTATTCCGGCATTTTACACGGCCACCGGCTACGGCACCCCCGTGGCTGCCGGCAAAGACGTGCGCCAGTTTGCCGGTAAGCATTACATCCTTGAAGAGGCCATTACCGGTGATTTCGCGCTGATCAAGGGCTGGAAAGCGGACTGGTACGGCAACGTCGTCTACCGGCATACCGCGCAAAACTTTAATCCGCTGATGGCAACGGCGGGCTGGATAACGGTCGTCGAGGTGGAAGAGATTGTTCCCCCGGGCGAGCTGCCCCCGTCGGCCATTCATACACCGGGCATTTACGTCGACAGGCTGATTGTCGGCCAGTTTGAAAAACGCATTGAACAGCGCACGCTGCGCGCGGAAGGAGTGTGACGATGTTAACCCGTGAACAGATGGCCATGCGCGTCGCCCGCGAGCTGCGCGACGGGTATTACGTCAACCTGGGGATTGGTATCCCTACCCTGGTGGCGAACTACATTCCGGAAGGAATGGACGTGATGCTCCAGTCGGAAAACGGACTGCTGGGGATGGGGGCTTTTCCTGACGAGCAGAGCCTCGACGCCGACATGATCAACGCCGGTAAACAGACCGTGACCGCACGGACAGGCGCGGCCATTTTCGACTCGGCCCAGTCGTTTGCCATGATCCGCGGAGGCCATGTTGACCTGACCGTGCTGGGCGCGTTTGAGGTGGACGTCGAGGGCAATATCGCCTCGTGGATGATCCCCGGAAAGATGGTGAAGGGCATGGGCGGCGCGATGGATCTTGTCGCCGGGGCGCAGAACATCATTGTGGTAATGACCCATGCGTCAAAAAACGGTGAATCAAAGCTGCTGTCGCGCTGCACGCTGCCGCTCACGGGCGCAGGCTGCATCCGCCGGGTCTTAACCGACCTCGCGCTGCTCGAGATCGCGGACGGCGCGTTCATCCTGCGGGAATACGCCCCCGGCGTCAGTATCGACGACATTGCGGCTAAGACCGCCGGGAAATTAATTGTGGCGGACGACGTTCGCGAGATGCGCTTCAGCTGAGGACTTACGATGAAAGAGGTCATGATTGTCGGGGCAACGCGAACCCCCATTGGCAGTTTTCGCGGATCGCTATCTTCCCTTTCAGCTGCTGAGCTGGGGGCCATAGCGGTGAGTCGTCTGCTGGAGAACAGCGGTCTTCCAGCTGAGACGATAGATGAGGTGATTTTCGGTCAGGTGCTGACGGCGGGATGCGGACAAAACCCTGCGCGCCAGACGGCCATCAACGCCGGATTGCCCGTCCGCACTCCAGCGACAACGGTCAACCTGGTCTGCGGTGCGGGCTTGAAAGCGGTGCAGCTCGCCGCGCAGGCGATCCGCTGCGGCGACGCGGATGTGGTTATCGCTGGCGGTCAGGAGAGCATGAGCAATGCCCCTTATCTGCTGGACGGCGCACGTTCAGGGCTGCGTTTTGGCCATACGGGCCTGCAGGACAGCATGATTACCGACGGTCTGTGGGACGCGTTCAACGATTATCACATGGGGATCACCGCTGAAAACGTTGCCCGTGAGAATGACATTTCCCGCGAGCAGCAGGACGCCTTTGCCGCCCGGTCGCAGCAAAAAGCGGCCGCCGCCATCGAAGCGGGTCGCTTTGACACCGAGATAGCGCCGGTGACGGTGAAACAGGGTAAAAAACCGCCGCTTATCGTCAGCCGTGACGAACAGCCCCGGCCAGGGACCAGCGCTGAGCAGCTTGCGCAGCTGCGCCCCGCCTTTTTGCAGGTGGAAGGCACGGTCACGGCGGGAAATGCCTCCACGCTCAACGACGGCGCCGCTGCGGTGCTGCTGATGAGCGGCGAAAAGGCGCGGGAGAGCGGGTTGCCGATCCTCGGTCGCATCGTGAGCTATGCCGTGACGGGCGTTGACCCATCGGTGATGGGCATCGGTCCGGTCAGCGCCTGTCAGACCGCGCTGGCGCGGGCGGGCTGGACGCTCGATGACGTGGACCTCATCGAAGCCAATGAAGCCTTTGCCGCCCAGGCGCTGGCGGTGGGCAAGCAGCTCGGCTGGGATGCGCAAAAGGTGAACGTTAACGGCGGCGCTATCGCCCTCGGTCATCCGATTGGCGCCTCCGGCTGCCGCATCCTCGTGACGCTGCTGCACGAAATGCAGCGCCGTGACGTTAAAAAAGGGCTCGTCACCCTGTGCGTAGGCGGCGGGCAAGGCATTGCCCTGACCGTTGAGCGTTAAACATCTCGTTGGTACCCGAATAATAATGACAGTGAGGAGTCGTGATGAGTGTATTAATTGCCCTGGCGGCGCTGGCGCTGCTGATGCTGGCGGCCTATCGCGGATACAGCGTGATTTTGTTTGCGCCGATTGCGGCGCTCGGCGCCGTGCTGCTGACCGACCCGGGCGCCGTCGGCCCGACGTTTACCGGCCTGTTTATGGAAAAAATGGTCGGCTTCGTCAAGCTCTACTTCCCGGTGTTCCTGCTGGGAGCGGTGTTTGGCAAACTGATTGAGCTTTCCGGTTTCTCACGGTCCATCGTCGCTGCGGCGATTCAGATCCTCGGCCGGCGCCACGCGATCCCGGTAATTGTTCTCGTGTGCGCGCTGTTAACCTACGGCGGGGTGTCGCTGTTCGTGGTGGCGTTTGCGGTTTATCCGTTCGCCGCGGAACTGTTCCGCCAGAGCGGCATCCCTAAACGGCTGATACCGGCCACCGTGGCGCTGGGGGCATTCTCATTTACCATGGATGCCCTGCCCGGCACGCCGCAGATCCAGAACATTATCCCCACCAGCTTCTTTGGTACCAACGCCTGGGCCGCGCCGTGGCTGGGGCTGATTGGCTCGCTGTTTATTATCTTTTTTGGCCTGCTCTGGCTGGAGCGCCAGCGTCGTAAGGCGCTCAGCAACAACGAGGGTTACGGCACGGAACTGAAAAATGAACCGGAAACGCCGGACAACATTAACCTCCCTCACCCGCTGATTGCTATCTCCCCGCTGCTGGTAGTGGGCATACTGAACCTGCTGTTTACCCGCTGGATCCCCGGCTGGTACGGCACGACCCACGAGCTTACGCTTCCGGGTCTGGCGAAACCGATTGTGACCGAGGTGGGCAAGATCACCGCCATCTGGGCCGTGGAAGCGGCACTGATCTCAGGTATCGTGCTGGTGCTGATTTTTGGCTTTCGCAATATCCGGGGGCGTCTGGCTGAAGGCAGCCGGACCGCGGTGAGCGGTGCCATTCTGGCGGCGATGAATACCGCCTCGGAATACGGTTTCGGCGCGGTTATCGCCGCCCTGCCCGGTTTTCTGGTGTTATCCCACGCGCTGGCGTCCATTCCGAATCCGCTGCTGAATGAAGCCATCAGCGTGACGGTGCTTGCGGGGATCACCGGCTCGGCGTCCGGCGGGATGAGTATTGCCCTCGCCGCCATGGCCGACTCGTTTGTCGCCGCCGCCCACGCCGCCAATATCCCGCTTGAGGTGCTGCACCGCGTGGCCTCAATGGCGAGCGGCGGTATGGATACGCTGCCCCATAACGGCGCGGTGATTACCCTGCTGGCGATTACCGGCCTCAGCCATCGCCAGGCCTACGGCGGCATTTTCGCTATCACCATCATTAAAAGTCTGGCAGTGCTTTTTGTCATTGCCGTGTTCTATCTGACCGGCATTGTGTAAGGAGAGAAAGATGAATCTGAACGGTAAGACCGCACTGGTGACAGGCTCGACCAGCGGCATTGGTCTGGGGATCGCCCGCGTGCTGGCGAAGGCCGGGGCGCAGCTGATCCTCAACGGTTTCGGCGACAGCGAATCAGCGCGAGAAGAGATTGCGCAACTGGGCAAAAAGCCGGGCTATCACGATGCGGACCTGCGTGACGTGCTGCAAATTGAAGCCATGATGCGCTACGCCGAATCGCAGTTTGGCGGCGTGGACATTCTTGTCAACAATGCCGGGATACAGCATGTCGCCCCGGTTGACGCGTTTCCGGTGGAGAAATGGAACGACATTATCGCCATTAATCTCTCCTCGGTGTTTCATACCAGCCGGCTGGCGCTGCCCGCCATGCGCGAGAAAAACTGGGGGCGCATCATTAATATCGCCTCCGTTCACGGGCTGGTCGCGTCAAAAGAGAAGTCGGCCTACGTGGCCGCCAAGCATGGCGTAGTGGGCTTTACGAAATCGCTTGCGCTGGAAACCGCGCGCACCGGCATTACCGCCAATACGATCTGTCCCGGCTGGGTGCTGACGCCTCTGGTGCAGCAGCAGATCGACAAACGTATCGCTGAGGGCGTACCGCCGGAGCAGGCTCGCGATCTGCTCCTTGCAGAAAAACAGCCTTCGGGCGAGTTTGTCACCCCGGAGCAGCTGGGCGAACTGGCGCTGTTTTTGTGTAGCGACATCGCAGTGAACGTTCGCGGCGCCGCGTGGAATATGGATGGCGGCTGGGTCGCGCAGTGATGCTCAGGCCGGGTTAGGCGTCGCCGCCGCCCGGCAAAAATCGCTAGCTTGAGCAGCTGACCTCCAGCCGCTTGCCCCAGTCAGGCGGGCGGCTGATGTAGTCGTCGTCCCGATCGGCAAACGGCGTGCGCAACGCCACGTGCAGACGGTGTAACTCGTCGTACTCGCCCTGCTCTGCCTGCTCAATCGCCCGCTGCGCCAGCCAGTTGCGCAACACCATCGCGGGGTTCGTCGCGTTCATCTGCGTCTGGCGGGCGGCGTCATCCACCTGCTCCTGCTGCAGCCGCGTGCGGTAGGATGCAAACCAGTCGTCAAACGCCTGTCTGTCAATAAACTCATCGCGCAGCGGCGAGGCGGCGCTGTACTGCTCCGTCTGCCCCAGCATCCGGAAGGTGCGCGTGTAATCGCTGCCCTCGCGCGCCATCAGGGCAAACAGGCCATTGAGGATGTCGTTATCGCCCTTCTCCTGCGTCACCAGCCCCAGCTTGTTGCGCATCAGCGTGCCATATTCCCGCAGTAAGATCTCCTGATAGCTGTCGAGGGCATCATTCAGGGCTTCAACTTCGATAAACGGCGACAGGGTTTGTGCAAGCCGCTGCAGGTTCCACAGGCCCACCGCGGGCTGATTGTCAAAACTGTAGCGCCCCTGATAGTCGGAGTGGTTGCAGATGTACCCAGGCTGATAATCATCCAGGAAGCCAAAAGGACCGTAGTCAAAGGTCAACCCGAGAAGCGACATGTTGTCCGTATTCATCACGCCATGGGCAAAGCCTACCGTTTGCCAGCGGGCAATCAGGGTTGCGGTACGAGCCACCACGTCCCTGAACCAGAGAACGTATTTATCCGCCTCGTCCTGCAAATGTGCCCAGTGGTGACGAATGGCAAAGTCAGCCAGCTGGCGCACCTTTTCCGGCTCGCGACGATAGTAAAAATGCTCAAAATGACCGAAGCGCAAATGGCTTTGCGCGATACGCATTAGCATTGCACCCTTTTCCACGGTTTCACGCACAACCGGGGTATCGCTGGTCACGATCGACAGCGCGCGGGTGGTGGGGATACCCAGGGCATGCATCGCCTCGGAGCCCAGGCACTCGCGAATCGTTGAACGCAGTACCGCGCGCCCGTCGCCCATCCGCGAATAGGGAGTCAGGCCGGCACCTTTCAGGTGCCAGTCAACCGTCTCCCCGTTGGGAAGCTGTTGTTCGCCGAGCAGGATCCCCCTGCCGTCGCCCAGTTGTCCCGCCCAGACGCCAAACTGATGTCCGCTATAGACCTGAGCCAGAGGCTGCATACCGGCAAGAAGCGTTTCACCGCCCCAGACGCCAGCGCCCTCTGAACGCTGAAACAGCTCAGGCGGAATCGCCAGTTCTTCAGCCAGCAAATCGTTATGCCAGATAAGACGTGAATTGTGTAACGGTGTAGGTTTGAGTGCGGTGTAAAAGCCAGGCAACTCGTCATGCCAGTGAGCAGTAAAAGACAGGGTCATAAGTCCTCCTGCTTTTAGTGTAGAGGGTTTACCCGGACTTAAACACGGGCGAAAGCAAGGGTTATCGCTGCTGAACCAGCGTAGTGACGTGTTCTGCTGAGACGGCTGGCCAGAGAGCCCCCTGCATTGCACCAAAATTGAAGGACAAAACGCGCTGCAACAGGCCGTGGTCGTCAATGCCCGAGACAATCACTGACTGGCAGTGCGGCGTGATTTGCCAGAGGATTGCGCGCATAAAAGGCTCAAAAGAGAGCTCCGGGGCACGCTGCTGAATGAATCCTTTATCAAGGATGACCCGTTTAAATAATCCATCATAGACCGCTTTGAGCGAGGCGGCGCCTGCACCAAAGTTTGCCAGGACCAACGGGAAATGGATTGCCATTCTCGCCAGCTGCAGGTCGTCCTTTCCGTTATTTAAACCTGGATAATTCTCATTAGCAGTAAACTCAAGAAACGGATAACGCTCAAGGATTGAAACAGCGTTTCCATTACTTAATAAAAATTCAACTATTGCAGGTGTAATATTGATCCATGCAATTAACTGATGCTGAATAAAAAACAGTTTACAGGTATCAAGCAATTGCAGTTTTTCGTCAAACAGCGCTAACTCTTCAGCCGCTGAAAGCCGAGGGATAACAAGCTCAGTGGGGATCCGCACATTGCTGCCGACGCCAGTAAAGTTAACCAGAATTTCTAAACCTTTCAGCTCACCTGCGCTATTACGGGCAGGCAGAAGCAGCAGTTCAGACTGGTAAGCATTATCTAGCGTAATAATCATTGCACTCGCCCCGCATTAAAGATGAGAGAGGACATCCTGGAGCAATTGCCGACACAATTCCACTGTCTTGATTTTAATAAGATTAATTTCATTAGTTCCGTATTAATTTTCAGATTTATCCCTGAATCTAAAATAATTTTATCCTGGTTGCAGAATAATAGCCAGTTTTAGATAAAACAGACACATGCAGGATTCGCTAATTTTAGGTAAATTTAACTTTAAGCATCTTATTTGAGAAAAAACGGCATGATTTATTCTTATCATGCCGTCATAAGAGAAGTATCCGACAAAGACTATATACGTCGTGCCTGCCAGAAATTTTTACGCCAGTAAACATTATCAAGAGAGGAGCGCATCACCCCGCGACTGGTCGAGGCGTGAATGAACTGATTGTCTGTATCATATATGCCCACGTGAAGACCGCTTTCACCCGAACCAGTTTTGAAGAAAACCAGGTCTCCGGGGAGAAGATCGTCTTTATCAATTTCAGTGCCGATTTCTGCCTGCTTGCGCGTTTCTCGCGGAAGCTGTAAATCAAACTTATCGCGAAACGTCATCAGAACGAAGCCGGAGCAATCCACACCGCCGCGGCTCATGCCGCCGTAACGATAAGGCGTGCCGCGCCAGTTGCTCAGCTGATCGTTAAGGCTGGCAATAACGGTGATCGAATCTGAAAGCCGTGGGTTAGGCGGCGGCGCACGATGGCTACTGCATCCCGCAAGAAAGAGTGTGGCCATCAGGAGAAACCAGAATCGCATTTTCAGACGAATCCTCTGCTTTTATTGTTCTTTTCGTAATTTAGCGTGCAATTGTGCTCACAGGCAAGAAACGGTTACGCCTGCCCGGTAGAAATCAGCATCTTATGTCCTTCTATATCCAGCCTGCGGAACGACATGTTGTATGCGCGGGCAAGATGGGGTGGCGTAAGAACCTGATCCCGCGCACCGCTGGCGATCATCTTTCCCTTCGAGAGCAGCCATACCCGGTGGGCATGACGCAGGGTGTGGTTGAGGTCATGGCTGCTCATCACCACGGCAATGCCTTTTCGGCTCAGGGTGCTTAACAGCGTATCCAGTGCCGCCTGCTGCGCCACGTCCAGACCGCTCATGGGCTCATCGAGAAGCAGCATCCGCCCGTGAGGATTGCCGGCCGGGTGGATCTGAAGGATGACAGCCGCCAGGCGCACCCGCTGCCACTCTCCGCCGGAAAGCTGGCTGGCGTGCCGGGACAGTTTATCTTCCAGCCCCAGAGCCGCGGCCACGTCCGTCAGCAGTGACGTTTGTTGTTTGTCGTGCAAATGCAGCATCAGATAGTGCCAGACCGGCATCGCAAAGGGCGGCATCTGCTGCTGCACGAGGTAACTGCGCCGATGTGCCAGCGAGACCGGCGACCAGTCGGCGAGCGTATGCTCCAGCAGCGTTATCTGCCCTTCTCCGTCGGTCATGCCTGCCATCCGTGCCAGCAGCGTACTCTTCCCTGCACCGTTTGGCCCGACGAGATGCAGAATTTCTCCCGCATTGACGGCACCGGATATCGCCTCCAGACGCCCCTTCTCGGCAACGTCCGTGAGCTGCATCAGCAATGACATTATTTCGCCAGCGCCAGCTTGATCGATTCCATGAGGATCGGATCCTCAGGGGTCGTATCCGGCGAAAAGCGCTGAACCACCTGTCCGTCGCGACCAATCAGGAATTTTTCAAAATTCCACAGGATATCGTCCGGGTAAAGCGGCGCGCGGCCTTTGCTGGCCATGCGTTCATAAAAACCGCTTCCTTCCGGCGCAACGGCCTTCGGCGCGGCAGCAATAAGCTTCGCATACAGCGGATGGCGGTCTTCACCGTTGACATCGATTTTGCTGAACATCGGGAACGTCACGCCATAGGTGGTGCTGCAGAAGGTTTTGATCTCCTCTTCGCTGCCCGGCTCCTGGCCGAGGAACTGGTTGCACGGGAAGCCCAGCACGGTGAAACCGTCTTTCTCCCAGGCCTTCTGAATGTTTTCCAGCTGCTCGTACTGCGGCGTCAGGCCACATTTGGATGCCACGTTGACGACAAGCAACACGTTGCCTTTGTAGCCTTCCAGCGTGGTTTTCTCGCCGTCAATGGTGGTCACTTCAGTATTCAGGATAGTTGACTGCATAGCATTCCCTCAGGTTGTCTTACGGCTAGTTGATTTAACGTCCAGCTTTTAATAGTAGCCAGATAAAGACCGGCGCGCCCAACGTGGCGGTCACCACGCCAATCGGCAGCTCTGCGGCCGTCAGGGCTAGCCGGGCGATGATATCGGCCACCAGCAGCGTGACGGCCCCGGCGACCGCCGAGGCCGGAAGCAGAGTCCTATGGTCCGTGAGGCCACACAGACGCAGCATGTGCGGAATAACCAGCCCGATAAAACCGATCGCGCCCGCCAGAGCCACGCTGACGCCAACCAGCCAGCCAATGACGATCACCAGCACATTACGCCAGAACCCAATCGGCATGCCGAGCTGTCGGGCAGAGGTTTCACCCAGCGCGAGCATATTCAGCGGCTGCGCCTGCAGGGCAGCCCACACGATGGCCGGTACCAGCAGCGCCATCAGCCAGCCCTGGTGCCAGTCAACGCCCCCAAAGCCGCCCATCATCCAGTACATCAGCTGACGCAGGTCAAAGGAAGTTGAGAAGTAGACCGCCCAGGTCATCAACGCGCTACAGATGATCCCCAGCGCCACGCCGGCAAGCAGCAGACGGCTGGTCGATAAGTGCCGTCTGGCGAAGCGAAGGAGGATCGCTGTGATCAGCAATGCGCCGAGAATAGCGCTCAGGCTAATACTCCATCCGGAGAGTTCTCCCCCGCCCAGCATCACCGCTGCAATCAGCCCCACGCCTGCCCCGTTCGACACGCCAAGCAGCCCGGGCTCCGCCAGCGGATTATCAAAAAGCGCCTGCATAATGGTGCCGCACAGCGCCAGCGCGGCACCCACCAGAACCACCGCGACGGTGCGCGGCAGGCGAATTTGCCAGACGAAGAGCTGCCCGTCCGGCCCCCACCAGCTTTCAGGCCCTATCCATCGGTCTCCGGCGCAGAGGCTCACGGCCGCGGCGACAATGAGCAATAGCACCAGCAAAAGCAGGCGACGCTTATCGGAACGGTGCTGGCGATGGGCATAATCAAGCATGTGTACGGTTTTAGTAGCGTGAGATGTAATTGATTTTACGGCGGGTTTGCCGGAGAGCGCAAAGAAAAAAGGCCGCGTGGGCGGCCTTTTTAGTTAGTTCATATTACTCTGCTTTGGGCGTTGCGTTTTCGACACGGCTTTTTAACTTCTGGCCGGGTCTGAAGGTCACCACGCGGCGGGCTGTAATGGGAATATCTTCCCCCGTCTTCGGGTTGCGGCCCGGACGTTGGTTTTTGTCTCGCAAATCAAAATTGCCAAAACCGGAGAGTTTTACCTGCTCACCATTTTCCAGAGCACGACGGATCTCTTCGAAAAACAGCTCTACCAGCTCTTTGGCATCCCGTTTGCTAAGCCCAAGCTTATCAAACAGATATTCTGACATTTCAGCTTTTGTAAGCGCCATAGGTTCAATCCCTCAATGATGCCTGGAATCGCTCTTTTAATGCCTCTACACATTTGGCGACGGTAGCGGCAATCTCCTCTTCTTCGAGTGTACGGCTGGTATCCTGAAGGATAAGGCTAATAGCGAGGCTCTTGAAACCTTCTGCTACGCCCTTGCCGCGGTACACGTCAAATAAGTTTACGCCAACTACCTGATTTACGCCAACTTTCTTACATTCGGCCAAAATATCTGCTGCGGGCACATTTTCCGCGACCACAACCGCGATATCACGGCGGTTTGCCGGGAAGCGGGAGACGTCCTGAGCCTGAGGAATAACGCGGTCAGCCACCGGGTTCCATTCCAGCTCAAACACGATGGTACGGCCGTTCAGGTCCAGCTTGCGCTCCAGCTCAGGGTGAACAACCCCAATAAAACCAACGCGTTTGCCGTCTAAATAGATAGCTGCGCTCTGGCCCGGATGCAGTGCCGGGATGGCTTCTGCGCGGAATTCAATTTCAGATAATTTACCGGTCAGATCCAGAATTGCTTCCAGATCGCCCTTCATATCGTAGAAATCAACCGTGCCTTTTGCCAGGTCCCAGTGCTCTTCATAGCGGTTGCCGCTGATGGCGCCAGCCAGCATGAGATCCTGACGGATGCCTAAATTTGCCTGATTATCCGGTACAAAGCGCAAACCGCTTTCGAAAATTCGCACGCGGTTTTGCTGACGATTCTGGTTATAAACGACAGTGCCCAGCAGGCCCGTCCACAGAGACAGACGCATCGCGGACATTTCGCTGGAGATTGGGCTTGGCAGGATCAGCGCCTCCTGGCCCGGGTGGATCAGCTGCTGCAGCTTTGGATCCACAAAGCTGTAGGTGATCACTTCCTGGTAGCCTTTGTCATTCAGCATGGTTTTCACACGCTTCAGGGACAGGTCGACTTCACGGTGGGTGCCCATCACCAGACCTGCCTGGACAGGCTCATCAGGGATGTTGTTATAGCCGTAAACGCGGGCCACTTCTTCCACCAGATCTTCTTCAATTTCCATGTCGAAACGCCATGATGGCGCAACGGCTTTCCACTCGTCCTGGCCTTCGGTCACTTCGCAACCCAGACGCGTCAGGATATCGGTCACCTGCGCATCGGCAACGTGGTGACCAATCAGGCGATCCAGCTTACTGCGGCGCAGGGTAATGGTGGCACGCTTCGGCAGGGTCGCTTCGTGGGTGACGTCGATAACCGGGCCCGCTTCACCGCCGCAGATATCGATCAGCAGGCGAGTCGCACGTTCCATCGCTTTATACTGCAGCGCCGGGTCAACGCCACGCTCGTAGCGGTGAGAGGCATCGGTATGCAGGCCGTGACGGCGTGCGCGACCGGTGATAGAGAGCGGGCTGAAGAACGCGCACTCCAGCAGGACGTTTTGCGTCTCGTCGTTCACGCCTGAATGCTCGCCCCCGAAGATACCGCCCATTGCCAGCGCTTTGCTGTGGTCAGCAATCACCAGGGTGTCGGCGTTCAGTTTCGCTTCGCTGCCGTCCAGCAGAACCAGGGTTTCACCCTCTTTCGCCATGCGCACAACGATGCCGCCGTCGATACGATCTTTATCGAACGCGTGCATTGGCTGGCCCAGCTCCAGCAGAACGTAGTTAGTCACGTCAACCACAGCGTCGATAGAGCGGATACCGCAGCGGCGCAGCTTCTCTTTCATCCACAGCGGGGTTGGCGCTTTTACGTTAATGCCTTTCACCACGCGACCGAGGTAGCGCGGGCAGGCATCCGCAGCGTCAACCTGAATAGGCAGCACGTCACTGATGGTCGCTTCAACCGGCGCAACGTCCGGCGCATTCAGTTCGGTCTGGTTCAGCACGGCAACATCGCGCGCCACGCCGATGATCCCTAAGCAGTCGGCACGGTTTGGCGTGACGCTGATTTCGATGGTGTTGTCATCAAGCTTCAGGTACTCACGGATATCGGTGCCAATTGGCGCATCCAGCGGCAGTTCAATGATGCCGTTGTGGTCGTCGGAAATACCCAGCTCGGAGAAGGAACACAGCATGCCTTCAGACGGCTCGCCGCGCAGCTTAGCCGCTTTAATTTTGAAATCGCCCGGCAGTACCGCACCGACGGTCGCCACGGCCACCTTCAGGCCCTGACGGCAGTTTGGCGCACCGCAGACGATATCCAGCAGACGGTCACCGCCCACGTTCACTTTTGTTACGCGCAGTTTGTCAGCGTTAGGGTGCTGACCGCACTCTACCACTTCGCCGACGACCACGCCGTTGAAGGCACCGGAAACCGGCTCAACGCCGTCCACTTCCAGACCCGCCATGGTGATCTGGTTAGAAAGCGCGTCGCTGTCCAGCGTGGTGTTCACCCACTCGCGTAACCACAGTTCACTGAATTTCATTGTTCTGTCCTGCCCTTATTTAAACTGTTTGAGGAAACGCAGATCGTTTTCGAAGAATGCACGTAAGTCGGTCACGCCGTAACGCAGCATAGTCAGACGCTCCATGCCCATGCCGAAGGCAAAGCCGGAGTAAACTTCCGGATCGATACCCACGTTGCGCAGCACGTTTGGATGCACCATGCCGCAGCCCAGCACTTCCAGCCATTTGCCGTTTTTACCCATCACGTCAACTTCTGCAGACGGTTCGGTGAACGGGAAGTAGGAAGGACGGAAACGAACCTGCAGATCTTCCTCAAAGAAGTTGTTCAGGAAATCGTGCAGCGTGCCCTTCAGGTTGGTAAAGCTGATGTTTTTATCAACGATCAGACCTTCCATCTGGTGGAACATTGGGGTGTGGGTCTGATCGTAGTCGTTACGATAGACGCGGCCCGGCGCGATAATGCGAATTGGCGGCTCCTGATCCTTCATGGTACGGATCTGAACGCCGGAGGTCTGGGTACGCAGCAGACGCGTAGCGTCGAACCAGAAAGTGTCGTGGTCAGCGCGTGCCGGATGATGGCCAGGAATGTTCAGGGCGTCGAAGTTATGGTAATCATCTTCGATTTCCGGGCCAGTCGCCACGGTAAAGCCGAGCTCACCGAAGAAACTTTCAATGCGATCGATGGTGCGGGTAACCGGGTGCAGTCCGCCGTTTTCGATGCGGCGACCCGGCAGAGAAATGTCGATCGTCTCCGCGGCCAGACGCGCATTCAGCACCGCGCTTTCCAGCTCGGCTTTGCGCGCGTTCAGCGCCTGCTGTACCTGCTCTTTGGCTTCGTTAATCACCGCACCCGCTGCCGGGCGTTCTTCTGGCGGCAGCTCACGCAGGGTTGTCATTTGAAGGGTCAGGTGCCCTTTCTTCCCAAGATATTCGACGCGGACATTGTCTAACGCGGCAACATCTGAGGCCTGATTAATGGCGGCTGTTGCACTGGCAACCAGCTCTGCGAGATGTGACATGATTTTCCTCATTATGTCGGTGCAGACACCGATTTGGTGGAGTTATTCTCTCAAATTCAGGCACAAAAAAAGCCTCCATCGGGAGGCTTATCTGGCGCTGTTTTTCGTTTCATCTTTCACGCGCTAGCCTCCTGAAATCAGGTGCTAAAGTAAAAGAAGAAGCGGAAAATAGCAGCATTCATGCTTGCGTTACCTTGTTGGGTAAAAACCGTTAAGACCTTATTGAAAAGCCTGGACGGATAAATGTCAATCTTCTGATGGTGTTAAATGAAAAGAGGGAGCAAAGCCCCCTCTTTCAACTGGCTTATGCCAGTGCTGCTTTCGCTTTTTCGACCAGAGCGGTGAACGCTACTTTGTCGAATACTGCGATGTCAGCCAGGATCTTACGGTCGATTTCAACAGAGGCTTTTTTCAGGCCGTTGATGAATTTGCTGTAAGAAATACCGTTCTGACGTGCTGCTGCGTTGATACGCGCAATCCACAGTTGACGGAACTGACGCTTACGCTGACGACGGTCACGGTAAGCGTACTGACCTGCTTTGATAACAGCCTGGAAGGCAACGCGGTATACGCGTGAACGCGCACCGTAGTAGCCTTTAGCTTGTTTCAAAATTTTCTTGTGACGTGCACGTGCAATTACACCACGTTTTACGCGAGCCATATGTGCTCTCCTGTATCTATATTCTTAGTAAAAAATTAAACGTTAACGGCTTATGCGTACGGCAGGCACGCGATAACCAGACCCAGATCGCCTTTAGAAACGAGGCCTTTTGGACGCAGGTGACGTTTACGCTTAGTAGATTTTTTGGTCAGAATATGACGCAGGTTTGCGTGCTTACGCTTAAATCCACCACCACCGGTTTTTTTGAAGCGCTTAGCAGCACCGCGTACGGTCTTAATTTTTGGCATCTTAATAACTTCCACTTCGCATTGTTAAATAAACGAAACATAGGCGAACAAAACCTATGAAACCCGAAGGCTCCACAGATTTTGCTGCTTGAAGGCCTTACTGTTTCTTCTTAGGAGCGAGCACCATGATCATCTGGCGGCCTTCGATCTTCGTAGGGAAGGATTCGACTACTGCCAGTTCACTCAGATCGTCACGGACGCGGTTAAGCACTTCCATACCAATCTGTTGGTGGGCCATCTCACGACCGCGGAAACGCAGTGTGATCTTGGCCTTATCGCCATCTTCCAGAAAGCGAATCAGGCTGCGGAGTTTTACCTGATAATCGCCATCGTCGGTACCAGGACGGAATTTGATTTCCTTAACCTGGATAACTTTTTGCTTCTTCTTCTGTTCCTTAGAAGACTTACTCTTTTCATAAAGGAACTTGCCGTAGTCCATGATACGACAAACTGGCGGTTCGGCGTTAGGGCTGATTTCAACTAAATCTACTCCAGCTTCTTCAGCCTTTTCGATTGCTTCTCTCAGACTCACAATCCCCAGCTGCTCGCCTTCCAGACCTGTTAAGCGAACTTCCTGGGCGCGAATCTCGCCATTGATACGATTCGGACGTGCCGTTTGAACTCGTTTTCCGCCTTTAATACCTTATTCCTCCAGTTGTTGAAGACTGCGGCTGCGAATCTCTTGTTGCAGCTTCTCAATCACTTCACTTACGTCCAGGCTGCCCAGGTCTTTACCACGGCGGGTGCGAACGGCAACTTTGCCTGCTTCCACCTCTTTATCACCACAGACCAACATATACGGGACACGACGTAAAGTGTGCTCGCGGATTTTAAAGCCAATCTTCTCATTTCTCAAGTCTGCTTTTACGCGAATGCCCGCATTTTGTAGTTTCTGCGTCAATTCTTTAACGTAATCCGCCTGAGAATCGGTAATGTTCATCACCACGACCTGCACTGGCGCAAGCCAGGTTGGGAAGAAGCCAGCGAACTCTTCGGTCAGGATGCCGATGAAGCGCTCCAGAGAACCGAGAATTGCGCGGTGAATCATTACCGGCACCTGACGCTCGTTGTCTTCGCCAACATAAGAGGCGCTTAAACGCTGCGGCAGGGAGAAGTCCAGCTGTACAGTACCGCACTGCCATGCGCGATCGAGGCAGTCATACAGGGTAAATTCAATTTTCGGGCCGTAGAATGCGCCCTCGCCCAGCTGGTATTCGAACGGAATGCCGTTCTCTTCCAGCGCCACGGCGAGATCCGCTTCTGCGCGATCCCAGGTCTCATCGCTACCGATACGTTTTTCCGGACGCGTTGAGAGTTTGACCACGATCTTCTCGAAGCCAAAGGTGCTGTACATATCGTAGACCATACGAATACAGGCGTTAACTTCGTCACGGACCTGATCTTCAGTACAGAAGATATGCGCATCATCCTGCGTAAAGCCACGAACACGCATCAGACCGTGCAGCGCACCTGATGGCTCGTTACGGTGACAGCTACCGAACTCCGCCATACGCAGCGGCAGGTCGCGGTAGGATTTCAGACCCTGGTTGAAGATCTGAACGTGGCCCGGGCAGTTCATTGGCTTGATGCAGTATTCACGGTTCTCAGACGAGGTGGTGAACATTGCATCTTTGTAGTTGTCCCAGTGGCCGGTTTTTTCCCACAGCACACGGTCCATCATGAACGGGCCTTTCACTTCCTGATACTGGTACTCTTTCAGCTTGGAGCGTACAAAAGTTTCCAGTTCACGGAAGATAGTCCACCCGTCGTTATGCCAGAACACCATACCCGGCGCTTCTTCCTGCATGTGGTACAGGTCAAGCTGCTTGCCGATTTTACGGTGGTCACGCTTCGCCGCCTCTTCCAGACGAAGCAGGTAAGCGTTCAGGGCTTTTTTATCGGCCCACGCGGTACCATAAATACGCTGCAACATCTTGTTGTTGCTGTCGCCACGCCAGTAGGCGCCTGCGATCTTCATCAGCTTAAAGTGATGACAGAAGCGCATGTTCGGCACGTGCGGTCCACGGCACATGTCGACGTATTCTTCGTGATGGTACAAGCCAGGCTTGTCATCATGCGAAATGTTTTCGTCAAGAATAGAGACCTTGTAGCTCTCGCCGCGCTTCACGAAGGTTTCACGCGCTTCGTGCCAGCTGACTTTCTTCTTGATGACGTCATAGTTGGTTTCGGCGAGCTCGTGCATGCGTTTTTCGAGCGCGTCGATATCTTCCTGAGTCAGGGTGTGGTCGAGGTCAACGTCGTAGTAGAAACCGTTGTCGATAACCGGACCGATCGCCATTTTGGTGTTTGGCCACAGCTGTTTGATGGCATGGCCTAACAGGTGCGCGCAGGAGTGACGAATGATCTCCAGACCTTCTTCGTCTTTCGCGGTGATGATGGCAAGCGTCGCATCGTTTTCGATCAGGTCGGAGGCATCCACCAGCTCACCGTTCACACGGCCAGCGATAGTCGCTTTCGCGAGACCAGGACCAATGTCCAGGGCAACATCCATTGGGCTAACAGCACGGTCGAAATGGCGTTGACTGCCATCAGGAAGAGTAATTACAGGCATTTTATATCCTTATTTGCAGTGATGCCCCACACATAAGAGCATATACAAAGAAAATAATCGTGATTTGACAATAGATTACGACACCATCTGACCAACAATCGTCAAATTGGTTCGTCATCATTCACCTGCCGAATTCAGATTAATGTGGATTTACGGCAAGCGACGTAATGTTAACACTAACGCAAAGGAGATTGCACCCTCTGCGGCCAGATTGATGGGCTGGCACTTTCGTACGAATTTGCGGGTTGCTTCTCCCCTGCGCTCGCATTTCGAAGATGCTGAGCTACTCTTGAACAGGTCCTTAAACCCAAAGGTGCATACCATGAACGTATCCAGCAGAACGGTTGTGATATTGAATGTCCTTTCCGCCACAGGTTTATTGTTGATTCTCGCCGAACGATTCCACTGGTTCTGAGCCGAACCCTATGCTGGCATAACCCAATCGATCCCGAGAAGGGGCATATTTCGGCCCTGTTTGGTAGACTGTGGGTATCAACGAACAAGGATTAGGTTATGCCAACAAAACGATTTGCCGTAAAACACTGGAAAATGGTGCTGGTGCTGATTGCCATCTGCGGCGCAATGCTGCTACTCCGTTGGGCGGCAATGATTTGGGGCTAGGTGCGAAGACAGGTCATCAGAAGGGACGTCAAATAGCCACTGACAATAAACGGGCCGACAGCAACATCGGCCCGCTTTTATTACATTCTGTAACCCAGTGAAACCGTGGTTCTGCGGTCGGTATGATCCGGCGCAGTTTCTGGTGGTGAAGAGTTCCAGGTCACGTTGTAGGCCACTTTCAGACCAAAGTGTTCGTTGATAGCCACGTTCAGCGCCGTCTCAGAGTTCAGCGTCGTATCGTCGGCACCAAATACGGAAACACCCTGGGTAAATTTGGTGTTGTCAGTCATCTGCCAGGCATAGGTACCGGAAGCGTAACCGAGCGGTTGGGTTTTGGTATCGCCATTGGTGTACTCGTCATAACGCACACCCGGACCGAATTCAAAACGGAGGCTGTGTACCGGACCGTTCAGGAACTGGCGACCATAACCGGCGGTGAACACATCACGCTGGCGATAACCGTTGTAACGGTCGGTTAACCAGCTTGCCTGTCCAAACAGGTAGTCATAGTCGGTCATGTTGTAACGGCTACGTCCGCCTACCGCATATTTCTCGGAAGAACGTTCGTCATTAGCGGAAGTGTTGCTGGCATTACCCCACAGAGACCAGGCGGTGGTGTTGCCGTACCAGGTGAGCGTACTGTCCGCCGTCAGAGAAGAGCTTTTCGTGTTACCGGATTGTGCCAGGTACCCGGCGTTGAGGTTACCTTCAAACGGTTTTTTCGCGGTGGAAGGATCGTCCATGACAGTAAAAACGGTATCATCAGCGGTCGCGTTCATAGCCGCAAACACGCCACCCGCCAGCATCAGTGCAGCGGGCACTGTCTTTAAAAGCTTCATTTTATTAAGGAGTCCGTACAACAAAAAAAGAGACCACACGGTCCCGGAATCTTTCTTGAGGATCAATGACAAGGCGTCCAGAGAAAGGTAACAAATTATAAAAAGCCGCAAATAACATAGCAATGTTTTCTTATTTCATTTTTTGAATAAGAACGATCTCAAAAAGCGTTTTATTTTATATATCCCCCGCCTCACTTTTTGTCAGTATTCATATTTAAAATCATACTGTTATTTACATTGCCTTCCTGTCAAATGGTGCCAGGCTAATAAGAACCCATACTAAAAGGAGGTAATGATGGTTTCTATCTATACCCTGACGCTCTCCCCTTCCCTGGATTCCGCCACCCTGACGCCGCAGATTTACCCGGAAGGTAAATTGCGCTGTAGCGCCCCGGTCTTTGAGCCCGGCGGCGGCGGGATCAACGTGGCGCGCGCTATTACCCACCTCGGCGGCAAAGCTACGGCAATTTTCCCCGCAGGCGGTGCCACCGGTGAACATCTGGTCTCTCTGCTGGCAGATGAACAGGTGGCCGTAGAGACCGTCGAGGCCAAAGACTGGACGCGGCAAAACCTGCATGTCCACGTGGAGTCCAGCGGCGAGCAGTACCGTTTTGTCATGCCGGGTGCGAAACTTAGCGATGACGAGTTTCGTCAGCTTGAAGAGAAAGTGCTGACGATAGAGAGCGGCGCGCTGCTGGTGGTAAGCGGCAGCCTGCCGCCCGGCGTCAGCACGGAAAAATTAACGGCGCTGATTCAGGCGGTACAGAAACGCGGCATCCGCTGCATTGTCGACAGCAGCGGCGAGGCCCTGCAGGCGGCCCTGGTGCCGGGCAATCTTGAGCTGGTCAAACCCAACCAGAAAGAGTTAAGCGCGCTGGTCAACCGCGAACTGACGCAGCCTGATGATGTTCGCACCGCCGCGCAGGAGCTGGTACGCAGCGGCAAAGCGCGACGCGTAGTCGTTTCCCTTGGTCCTCAGGGGGCGCTGGCCGTCGATGAAACGTCGTCCGTTCAGGTTGTCCCACCGCCGATGAAGAGCCAGAGCACGGTTGGCGCGGGCGATAGCATGGTGGGCGCGATGACGCTTAAACTGGCGCAAGGTGCATCACTGCTTGAGATGACACGCTACGGCGTGGCGGCGGGTAGCGCCGCAACTATCAACCAGGGCACGCGTCTCTGCTCACTTGCCGATACGCAAAAAATCGTCGATTACCTGTCCCGAAATTAACGCCTTTCCCCTTCGTCTTTACGGAGGGGAATGTCCGCGCTGAGTCGCCAAACGCAAACTATCGACTATGCTAAGAAATCTTCCATGATAACAATGAGGTGAATTATGAGCAGTGGTGATATCACACGTTACGTCGTGACCATCAGCCTTCATGAAGCATCGCTGACCGAGCTGAATGAGCTCAACAATGCTTTCACCCGGGCTAATTTTCTCCTCACGCTCACGGATGACGAGGGCAATATTCATGATTTAGGCACCCTGGCATTTGGTCTCATCGGCGCCCTGAGCCAGGAAGAGGTTCATGCGCTGGCCGCCAGTCTGGTAGAGAGCGTGACCGACAAGCCTGCCGAAATTAACGTGGATACCTGGGAAAGCTGGCGAAAAAAAGAACAATAAGTGCGCTGCATGAATTTAAACCGCTCAGGTGTGCGTTAGTTCGTATTTTTTTACCGCAATTATGCGCTAACTTTATGATCTGGCAGACAACATGGGAGAGACAACATGTGGCAGGCTATCAGTCATCTTTTACGTGAGCAGCTGGGTGAAGGTGAAATTGAACTGCGTAACGAACTGCCAGGCGGTGAGATCCACGCCGCGTGGCATTTACGCTACGCAGGACGCGATCTTTTCGTTAAGTGCGATGAGCGAGAACTGCTTCCGATCTTTACCGCCGAAGCCGACCAGCTGGAGTTGCTGTCGCGCAGTAAAACGGTGACGGTCCCGCAGGTGCTGGCCGTCGGTAGCGACCGCGATTACAGTTTTCTGGTCATGGAATATCTCCCCGCCCGACCGCTGGATGCCCATAATGCGTTTATCCTCGGCCAACAGCTAGCGCGCCTGCATCAATGGAGCGACCAGCCGCAGTTTGGTCTCGATTTTGACAACGATCTCTCTACCACGCCACAGCCCAACGCCTGGCAGCGTCGCTGGTCGACATTTTTTGCCGAGCAGCGCATTGGCTGGCAGCTTGAGCTGGCCGCCGAGAAAGGGCTGGAATTTGGCAATATTGATGCCATCGTCGAGCACGTTCAACAGCGTCTGGCCTCCCACCAACCCCAGGCGTCTCTGCTTCACGGCGATTTGTGGTCCGATAACTGCGCGCTGGGTCCCAACGGCCCCTACATCTTCGACCCGGCCTGCTACTGGGGTGACAGAGAGTGCGATCTTGCCATGCTGCCGCTTCATCCGGAGCAGCCGCCGCAAATATACGACGGATACCAGTCTGTTTCTCCCCTGCCGCCCGGCTTCCTCGACCGCCAGCCGGTGTATCAGCTTTATACGCTGATGAACCGCGCCATTCTTTTTGGCGGAGAACACCTGGTTAACGCCCAGCGGGCGCTTGAGCGCATGCTTGCCGCCTGAGACGCGAACGGGTGGCCTTGCCGCCACCCTTATCGCTTACAGAAAACCGAGCAGTGAGAAGAAGAAGTATCCCGCCACAATGATGATTACGGGAAGGATATAGAGCGGGAAAATTTGCAGGAAAATGGTGTGACGCGGCACAACAATACGGGATTCGATCTGCTCCCGACTCATGCCTTCCGGGCCTTTGGCCTGCTCCAGAATCAACTGATCCTCAACGCCTTCGCGTAAAAAGCGCGTCTGGCGGCTCATTCTCGCGCCAGAGGCCTGCAGTGCCAGCGCAACAAAGATCAGGGCGTATATCACCCAGAAGCCGATATTCAGCTGTTGATGAAAATCCGGGGTGGGTGAGTTAAACCAGAAGACATTCAAAAATGGCGTATTAAAACGCATCATCTCAATCATGACATGAGCGAAATCAAGCATTACCGCATTGATACCCGGCTGTTTTTCGCTGTGATCGTACATAAATTTGAGTACAGAAATCAGCGTAGAAATGACGGCAGGAATAAAAATCACCCAGCCAGCAATACGTTTTAAGACCGCAATGCGTCCAGCTTGTTGATACGTCATCAGTTCCTCTTCATAAAGACGCGTTATTTGTGCCTAAGTCTACCTGCTGGCCATCAATTTCGCCCGCTCTTTAAAAGCAATATGCTAAATTGCAGATTGTGCTTAGCACGTATCGTCTGTCGAACACCCTGGATAAGGAGACGTTGTGATGTCGACACCGCGCCAAATTCTTGCCGCAATTTTTGACATGGATGGATTACTGATCGATTCCGAACCGCTGTGGGATCGCGCCGAACTGGATGTGATGGCCAGTCTGGGCGTCGATATCAGCCGCCGTAATGAACTACCCGATACGCTGGGCCTGCGCATCGATATGGTGGTTGACCTGTGGTTTGCCCAACAGCCGTGGGTGGGTCCCGATCGCAATGAGGTGACCGCACGCATTATCAGCCGCGCCATTTCTCTGGTGGAAGAGAGCCGGCCGCTGCTGCCCGGCGTACGTGAGGCTGTCGCGCTGTGTAAAGCCCAGGGGCTGAAGGTTGGCCTGGCTTCCGCTTCACCGCTGCATATGCTGGAAAAAGTGCTCACGATGTTTGAACTGCGCGACAGTTTTGACGCGCTGGCGTCCGCTGAGAAATTGCCTTACAGCAAGCCGCACCCGCAGGTCTATCTGGACTGTGCCGCTAAGCTCGGCCTGGATCCCCTCAGCTGCGTTGCGCTGGAAGATTCCGTTAACGGCATGGTGGCCTCTAAAGCCGCGCGGATGCGCTCCATTGTGGTGCCTGCGGAAGAAGGCCGCCACGATCCCCGGTTTGCGCTTGCCGACGTGAAGCTACATTCACTGGCAGAACTGACGGCGCGCCACCTGCAGGGCGGTTAACGCCCTACTTCGGTTTGTGACAAACAGTTACACCGTCACCTCTTCCGCCTACTGTATAAAAACCCTATACTGTATGAATTGACAGTTTCGTGGGTTTTATCATGACGGCGGAAGGCCACCTGCTTTTTTCTATTGCGTGCGCAGTATTTGCCAAAAACGCTGAACTTACCCCCGTGCTGGCACAGGGGGACTGGTGGCATATTGTCCCTTCCGCCGTATTGACCTGTCTGCTGCCCGACATCGACCACCCTAAATCCTTCCTCGGACAGCGTCTGAAATGGGTGTCGAAACCCATCGCCCGCGCGTTCGGCCATCGGGGGTTTACGCACAGCCTGCTGGCCGTGTTTGGCCTGCTGACGCTGTTCTATTTAAAAGTGCCTGAAAGCTGGATAGTCCCCGCCGATGCCATCCAGGGGATGGTGCTGGGCTATTTAAGCCATATTCTGGCCGATATGCTGACGCCTGCGGGCGTGCCGCTGCTATGGCCCTGCCGCTGGCGTTTCCGTTTTCCCATCCTCGCACCGCAGAAAGGTAACCAGCTTGAGCGGGTATTGTGCATGGCGCTGTTTGCTTACGCCGTCTGGATGCCGCAAACCTTGCCCGAAAACAGTGCAGTTCGCTGGTCATCCCAGATGATTAATTCGCTGCAATTTCAGTTTAATCGCTTTATTCATCACCAGATTGAACAGTAAACCGACAAAATTATCCCATTTGTCATAACCCATTCCATTTGGATATAAGCGCTACATCACACTTCTGCTAACCTTCCGCCAACAGGATCGGTAAAAACCGACCCAATAATAAATCAGGAGAACGGGGATGAATTTTCCACTCATCGCGAACGTCGTTGTGTTCGTTATATTGCTATTGCTTCTCGCGCAGGCGCGCCACAAACAGTGGAGCCTGGCGAAAAAGGTGCTGGTTGGTCTGGCCATGGGTGTCGTATTTGGTCTGGCATTACAGGCAATTTATGGCTCCGATAATCCAGTTCTGAAAGATTCCATTCAGTGGTTCAATATTGTCGGTAACGGCTATGTCCAACTGCTGCAGATGATCGTTATGCCGCTGGTGTTCGCCTCTATTCTGAGCGCCGTGGCCCGCCTGCATAACGCCACTCAGCTAGGAAAAATCAGTTTCCTGACCATTGGTACGCTGCTGTTCACCACGCTGATTGCCGCGCTGGTGGGTGTGCTGGTCACCAACCTGTTTGGCCTGACCGCAGAAGGTCTGGTTCAGGGTACCGCTGAAACAGCACGTCTTACCGCGATTCAGACCAACTATGTGGGTAAAGTGGCTGACCTGACCGTGCCGCAGATGGTGCTCTCCTTCATTCCGAAGAACCCGTTTGCTGACCTGACCGGTGCGAGCCCAACCTCGATCATCAGCGTGGTTATTTTCGCCGCGTTCCTGGGCGTCGCGGCGCTGAAGCTGCTGAAAGACGACGCGCCAAAAGGCGAACGTGTGCTGATCGCGATTGACACCCTGCAAAGCTGGGTGATGAAGCTGGTTCGTCTGGTTATGCAGCTCACCCCTTACGGTGTGCTGGCGCTGATGACCAAAGTGGTTGCCGGCTCTAACCTGCAGGACATCATTAAGCTGGGCAGCTTCGTTGTCGCCTCTTATCTGGGCCTGGGCATTATGTTCGTGGTGCACGGCATCCTGCTGGGCGTGAACGGCGTCAGCCCGCTGAAATACTTCCGTAAAGTCTGGCCGGTACTGACCTTTGCCTTCACCAGCCGTTCCAGCGCCGCGTCTATTCCGCTGAACGTTGAAGCGCAAACCCGTCGTCTTGGCGTGCCTGAATCCATCGCCAGCTTCTCTGCCTCCTTTGGTGCCACCATTGGTCAGAACGGCTGTGCGGGTCTGTACCCGGCGATGCTGGCCGTGATGGTCGCGCCGACGGTGGGTATCAACCCGCTGGATCCGGTATGGATCGCCACGCTGGTCGGGATTGTTACCGTGAGCTCCGCAGGCGTTGCGGGTGTTGGCGGTGGCGCAACCTTCGCCGCGCTGATTGTGCTGCCTGCGCTGGGTCTGCCCGTAACGCTGGTCGCCCTGCTGATCTCCGTTGAGCCGCTGATCGACATGGGTCGTACCGCGCTGAACGTGAGCGGCTCCATGACCGCCGGTACGCTGACCAGCCAGTGGCTGAAGCAGACCGACAAAGCGATTCTGGAAAGTGAAGACGACGCCGAGCTGGCGCACCGTTAATCACGGTAGAAATAAAAAAACCGCCATCAGGCGGTTTTTTTATGGCTGTTATTCTTCAACCTCTTCATCCTGGCGGATCTGCATCGCCCACCGCTGTGCGGACTCCGGCACCGTAAACGTGGGGGAGCGACGGAAATGTTCGCCGATCAGCACAAAGGCCACGTATTTCCCCCGCAGCAGCCAGACATCACGAAAGCCCTCCACTTTCAGGGCATGGTCAGGCGGCGCGGGCTCAACGCGGGGCACATAGCTAATAACCTGGCGGTTTTGTTGACGAAGAGGTTTCATAAGCGACGGATTCACTAAAGCAAAATTCTTGAAGCAGGAAAATTCTATGATAGCCGATCCTGCTGCCTTCCGTCGCGCTCCGAGTGGGTGAGATGGCTCCTTTCGCTAATCACGGCATGTGAAAACTCTTAGTTCGCGAACCATGTCGCGACATTGTTCTATCCTTAATAGGGTTTTTAGCAATGGATAAAGGAGAAGCGTGCAATGTCGAACAAAGATAAAACACATCAATCACCGATTCATGGCACTGAAGAATCTCAACCGGGTATGGACTCTCTCGCCCCTGCAGACGGCTCTCACCGCCCCTCCCCTGGCCCCTCAGCACCGGGCGAACAGCCTACCGCACCGGGAAGCATGAAATCGCCGGACACGGGAAACGAGAAGCTGAAATCTCTTGAGCCACACCGTAAAGGCGGCGAGGGTTTTGCGCTCACCACCAATCAGGGCGTGCGTATTGCTGACGATCAGAACTCCCTTCGCGCAGGCGTGCGCGGCCCAACCCTGCTGGAAGACTTTATCCTGCGGGAAAAAATCACCCATTTTGACCACGAGCGGATACCAGAACGCATCGTCCACGCGCGCGGTTCCGCTGCGCACGGCTACTTTCAGCCCTACAAGAGCCTGAAAGCGATCACCAAAGCGGATTTCCTCTCCGACCCGGATAAAATTACCCCGGTGTTTGTGCGTTTCTCCACCGTGCAGGGCGGCGCGGGGTCGGCAGATACCGTCCGGGATATCCGCGGCTTTGCCACCAAGTTTTATACCGAAGAGGGTATTTTCGATCTGGTGGGCAACAACACCCCGGTGTTTTTCATTCAGGACGCGCATAAATTTCCTGACTTTGTCCATGCGGTAAAACCGGAGCCCCACTGGGCCATACCGCAGGGACAAAGTGCGCACGACACCTTCTGGGACTATGTCTCCCTGCAGCCTGAAACCTTACACAACGTGATGTGGGCGATGTCAGACCGCGGCATTCCGCGCAGCTATCGCACCATGGAGGGGTTTGGCATCCACACCTTCCGTCTGATCAACGCCGAGGGTAAGGCCACGTTTGTCCGCTTCCACTGGAAGCCTGTCGCGGGTAAAGCCTCGCTGGTATGGGACGAGGCGCAAAAGCTGACGGGACGCGATCCGGACTTCCATCGCCGCGAGCTGTGGGAATCCATTGAAGCGGGCGACTTCCCGGAATACGAACTGGGCCTGCAACTCATACCGGAAGAGGACGAATTTAAGTTCGATTTCGACCTTCTGGACCCGACGAAGCTGATCCCGGAAGAGCTGGTGCCGGTGCAGCTGGTGGGTAAAATGGTGCTTAACCGTAACCCGGATAACTTCTTTGCCGAAAACGAGCAGGCCGCGTTCCACCCGGGGCATATCGTGCCGGGGCTGGACTTCACCAACGATCCGCTCCTTCAGGGACGTCTGTTCTCCTATACCGATACGCAGATCAGCCGACTCGGCGGGCCGAACTTCCACGAAATTCCGATTAACCGCCCAACCTGCCCGTATCACAATTTCCAGCGCGACGGGATGCACCGTCAGGATATTGATACCAACCCGGCGAACTATGAGCCGAACTCCATTAACGATAACTGGCCGCGTGAAACGCCTCCCGGACCGAAACGCGGTGGATTCGAATCGTATCAGGAGCGTATCGATGGCAATAAAATTCGCGAGCGTAGCCCCTCGTTCGGTGAGTATTACGCCCACCCTCGCCTGTTCTGGAACAGCCAGACGCCGATTGAGCAACAGCACATCATCGGCGGCTTCAGCTTTGAGCTGAGTAAAGTGGTGCGCACCTACATTCGCGAGCGAGTGGTCGATCAGCTGGCGCATATTGATATTCAGCTTGCCCAGAGCGTCGCGGATAACCTGGGCATTACACTGACCGACGAGCAGCGCAACCTTGCTCCGCCGAAAGAGGTTAACGGCGTGAAGAAAGATCCGTCGTTGAGCCTGTATGCCGTGCCGGGCGGCTCGATTAAAGGCCGCGTGGTCGCCATCCTGCTGAACGACAAAACCCGCGCCAGCGACGTGCTGGGGATTATGCAGGCGCTGAAGACTCAGGGCGTGCATGCCAAACTGCTCTATTCCCGCATGGGTGAAGTGACGGCTGACGATGGCTCAGTGCTGCCGGTGGCCGCAACCTTTGCCGGGGCGCCATCGCTGACCGTCGATGCGGTGATCGTGCCCTGCGGGGATATTGCCAGCCTGCTGACCAACGGTGACGCCGTGTATTATCTGCTGGAAGCCTATAAGCACCTGAAACCGATCGCGCTGTCCGGCGACGCGCGACAGTTCAAAGCGCAGCTGAAGGTGGCCGATCAGGGTGAGGACGGGATTGTCGAGGGAGATAACGTTGACGATGCGTTTATGACGAAGCTGTTTGATTTGCTCGCCGCACACCGCGTCTGGTCGCGCAGCAGCAAGATTGATCAGATCCCGGCGTAAAAAATACCCTCACCCCGGCCCTCTCCCTGAAAGGGAGAGGGAGAAATGCAGACCTGTGCTGGCATTACAGACCGCACCGCACAGTCCCCTCGCCCCTTTGGGGAGAGGGTTAGGGTGAGGGGGAATTTCTCAAAGATCCCCAAACGTCCCCAACCGATACCCGCGCTCGGCAATCGCATACTTCAGCGACGCCGACGTCAGCACGTCCAGCTCCGCCAGGCGCGGCCAGCAGTAGGCGCTTTTCCGCACGGTGTTATCGACAAAAGCCGGATGCGCCATCACTTCTACCGACTTTTCCCCCCGCGCGGCGGAATCGTCCAGCACCTTCAGGAACAGCGCTTCGTCGATCTCGTCGCCGTAAAATGCGCTGCTGAACCCCTCAGTGGTTGTCACGTCGCAGTCGGGCACGCCGCGCGCCTCCCTATCCACGCGCATCGCCACGCCTTTGCGCTGGGCAAACCCGGCGACAATCGGGAAAATCGCCGGGATCATATGCACGTGGTGATGGCTGTCGATATGCGTCGGCGCCTGACCAAACACATCAACGAAGCGGTTGAACTGACAGTCCAGCTCGCGGGCAATCTCTTCGAGCGGCAGAGCATCCTGCTCCGCCAGTTCCCAAATCCACTTTCCAAGCTGGCCGTCGCGCGTCAGGCCCGGCATTGGCGAAAGCGGCATCCCGAGCGTCAGCACAAAATGCATGCCGACGCCCAGCGCCGGCACCTCGCGTCTCAGCTGCGCCGCGTGTTCAACCGCCTCACCATTCACCAGTGCCGTGGTAGAGGTCACAATCCCCCGGCGACAGGCTTCAATAATGCCGTAGTTCTGGCCTTTCGAGAGACCAAAGTCATCAGCATTAACGATCAGCAGGTTTTCCATTGTGCGTCCTCTTAGTGGTGTTTGAACTTCAGCTTCTCGATCGTGGCGGCAAAATTCGGCAACCATTTTTCATGTGCCAGGATCATCTCGCTGGCCAGCTGCTCCGCGTCGCGGTCAGAATGCACCAGCGGGCTGAGGTTCAGGGCCAGCAGCACGTCATTGAGCTCACCGCTCAGCGCCGCGTTGCTTGCCGCCACTTCAAAGCCCTTAATGGTGTGGATCAGGCCCATGACCTTGTCATCAAAGTGGGTGATACGAGGATGCGGTTTAGCGCCCTCGCGCCCCAGGATGCAGGTCATCTCGACGGCCCAGTCCGCCGGGATATTGTCGATATGGCCGTGGTGCGGCACGTTGACATAGTGTTCCGCCTGCTTGTCGTTATAGATGGCGTTGATCACTTCACACGCCGCATCGGAGTAGTAGGCCCCGCCGCGCTGCTCCAGTTCTTTCGGTTTGACGTTCAGGTTCGGGTCTTTATACAAATCGAACAGCTGCTTCTCGACCTTCTGAACGATCTGCGCGCGCGCGCCGCCCTTATAGTACTCGCCCATTTCGATAGCCAGCATCTCTTTCTGCTTGAAGTAGTAAAGCAGGTACGAGCACGGCAGCAGGTTCAGCGAGCGGATCAGCCCTTCGCTGAACGGCAGGTCAAAGATGTTTTTCACGGATGCCGCCGTCAGGCGACCGGAAGCCACGCCGTCGAGGAGCTCGGCAAAGCGCGATTTTCCGTTCACGATGACATCTTTAATAAACACCATGTGGTTCAGGCCGAACAGATCGATGGAGAGATCGTCGCTGTCGGTCAGCGCCAGCACGTCGCGGATAAACATCTTCATGCCGATCGGAATGTTACAGACGCCGATAAAACGTTTGAAGCCGGTATGACGATAGACCGCTTCAGTGACCATCCCGGCCGGGTTGGTGAAGTTAATCACCCACGCGTTCGGGCAGATCTCCTGCACGTCTTTGACGATGTCGAAAATGACCGGGATGGTACGCAGACCTTTAAACAGGCCGCCTGCGCCGTTGGTCTCCTGCCCCAGATAGCCATGGCTCAGCGGAATACGCTCGTCCAGCTCGCGCGCCTTCAGCTGGCCAACGCGCAGTTGGGTGGTGACGAAATCCGCATCTTTCAGCGCCAGACGACGGTCCAGGGTTTTATGCACGGTCAAAGGCACGCCCGCTTTTTCCACCATGCGCTTGCACAGGTCGAAAATAATATTCAGCTTCTCCTGACCTTCCTCAACGTCCACCAGCCATAATTCGCTGACCGGTAATTCATGATAACGTTTCAGGAAACCTTCAAGTAATTCCGGGGTATAGCTGCTGCCGCCACCAATGGTTACGACTTTTAATTTCTTCTGCATAATATCTCCCTTAGCGTATCAGGTTAATCGCCTGCAAGGTATAGCGTACTCTTCCCGCTATTTGGGCAAGCCATTAAAGCAATATTTGTGGCGGATAATCCGCCGAAAGTTAATTCATTACCGTTAAATTCTTCCGGTAACTATTCGGTGTGAATGACGTCAATTTTTTAAAGGTCTTAATAAACAGGCTGGGACTGCTGTATCCTGACTCGTACGCAATATCGGTGACAGAATAGTTGGTAATTTCCAGCTGTTTTTTGGCAAAGTTAATGCGGATTTCATTAATAATTTGCACGGGCGTTTTACGATAATAGCGCTGCGTTGCACGGGTCAGATATTCCTGGGATTTGCCCGACAGCGACACCATATTTTCCAGCGCATTTTCGCTGAACTGGCCTTTATCGTGCATCAGCTCAACGGTGCCACGCAGCCATTGCGGAATATCATCCGTCACCTGCTGCTCTTCACGATGGTGGCGCAGCCGGTTCATCACGTAGAAGGTCACCGTTTCAATAAACTCATCAAATTCATTGTCGCGGAAGTTAAGCGAAGCGATAACCGTCTCAATCCAGGTCATGAACTCGTTTTTGACCCGATAGACCTGGGAGGCAACGAAGCAGAACGGCACCAACGGCAGATAGTGCTTCTCGAAGAAACGTCTGCTGACGCCCACGTTCAGAATGCGGGTGGCACCAAATTCGTAAAAGCTCTGGTGATAAGACCCCATCGGCAGGAAGACAAAATCCCCTCGCTCAAGCAGGACGCGCTTACCGTTGATCTCCTGGTAGTAGCGACCGGTCAGAACAATCGTGAACTCGTAGTAGTCATGCTGGTGCAGACCACTGGCGCTCTCCGTTTTGTTGTAGATAACCACATGAAAATTTTTGCCATTAAACAGCTGCTGTTCAAGTGCGGTTTTAATTTCCATCGTGCTGACCTCCTGCTGCTCAGTCTGACTTACTGCATCTTCTCGTGAAGCTCAATGAGCTCCGCCACCAGCTCACGCGCCAGCATCGAGGTCATCAGGTGATCCTGCGCGTGGACCAGCACCAGGCTGACCTTCATCTTCCCTTCGCCCTGATCGCTTTCAATCAGCTTTGTCTGCACCAGGTGCGCTTCATTCAGCGCCGTGCGGGACTGTTCCATCATGGTTTTCGCGGCGGCGAAATCCCCCTGCTTGGCCTGCTTCAGTGCGGCATAGGCCAGGCTGCGGGCCTGTCCGGAGTTGATGATAAGCCCCATCACCACTTCCTCGAGATCGTTCTCGGCGGCTTCGTCTGCGACAATACTATCCAAATCTAACATGTTTAAGCTCCTTGTGGCTGGCGCGGGCTTCCCCGCGCCGGTCAATCTTAGAATTTCAGTGAGAGGGCAATATCCTCTTCGCTCTCTTCTTCATCAATGATGGTGGCGGCTTTGTTGGCAATCGCCACGAATGGCATGTACAGCAGGGTGGCAATCCCGAGGTTGAATATCGCCAGCAGGAAGGCTGCGACACTGCCGTTGGTGTTGAAGAAGGCGCCCAGACCTGCTGGCATGGTCCACGGTGCAATGTTGGTAATCGGTGGAATGATGCCCATGTAATACGCCGTCAGGGTGATAGCGGCCAGCAGCGGCTGAATCAGGATGAACGGAATGAACATTACCGGGTTCATGATGATTGGCAGACCGAACAGAATCGGTTCGTTAATCTGGAAGATGCCTGATGGCAGCGCCAGCTTCGCGACCTGACGGTAATCAGCACGACGAGAGACAATAAAGACCGCGATGATCAGACCCAAGGTCGCCCCGGTACCGCCCAGGAAGATATAGGAGTCAAGCATCGGCTTCGCCCACACATGGAAGGTTTTACCGGCTGCCAGCGCCGCGTCAACGGAGCCGTACTGCTGGTAAAGCGCAACGTTTTCCAGTGCCCAGGGGGTCATAATCCCGCTGTCCAGCGCGGCCAGTGCCAGTGAACCATGCACGCCAAAGAACCACAGCAGAGAGGTGAAAATCACATACGCCCAACCGACCACGCCCCCCATCGACGCCAGCGGCGTAGAGATAGAGTCCATGATGATCTGGTGGAAGTTTGTGCCCCAGTGGGAGAGCGCCCAGGCGATAATCCCCATGATAGAGAGAATAATGAAGCCCGGAATCAACGCGGAAAATGAACGGGAAACGGAAGCCGGTACGCTATCCGGCAGGCGGATAACCCAGTTGCGACGGATAATAAAGGTGAACATTTCTGCCACCACCAGGCCGATAACAATACCGGAGATAATGTTGGCCCCACCCAGCCAGTTGGCGCCGACGGCATAGGCTTCACCCACGCTGTAAGGCGTGACGGTCATAAAGGCAGCAACGGATAATAACCCGGCGGCCAGCGGATCGACTTTACGCTCTTCTGCCAGTGCCATCCCAATAAAGAAAGGCGCCATCAGCGACATAATCCCCAACGTACCGTTATAGACGTTGCCGCCGATGGCTTTAAAACCATTAAGGGTTTCAATAGTGGAAGCGTCTAACCTAATTCCTAATGAATAAAAGAAGGAACCTTCACCAAAGCTCAGAAAAACGTTGTTAATTAAAACGAACATGGCCCCGGCCAGCGTTAACGGCATTAATTTAATAAAACCGTTTTTGATGGCATTAACGTGAGGCTGCTTTCCTATTTTAACAGCAAAAGGAAGGAGTACCTTTTCAAGTGAAGCGATGACTTTACTCATAGGAAAATACCCTTAAATGCCGTAACGCATGTTACGGCGTATTGTGTGTGAAATAACTCTTTGACGGGAAAAATAAAAATTAATTAGCAGCTTTTTTAATGGCTGCCACAGCAGCTTTAAGAACACCTAAACCATCAATCTTGCCGTACAGCCCCGAGTCGATCACTTCGACCGGTTTATTCGGTAACAGTCGTTGAATTTCGGGCAACATATAGGCAATTTGCGGCCCCAGTAAAACGACATCGGCTGTCTGGCCTTTTTCGCCCGCCAGCGTCTCTGGAAACGCTTCAATCACCACAGGGACTTCATACTTTTCAGCCTGCGCACGCATCTTTGACACCAGCAGCGAGGTTGACATGCCCGCTGAGCAGAACAGGTAGATATGTTTCTTTTCCATCGTGTTTTCCCTCTTGTATGACAACCTGCCATCGCGCTATCACTCGACTCGCTGTCCCGGCAGACAGGTAGCTTGCGTACTGTTGTTTATCGTTGGAGTGAGTATACGCAATGGTACAGACAGGGGATAATTCTGGATAGACTCAAATTGTCTCTCATTGACCTGGCTTGTTGACTCCCTTCACATTTCGGGTAAATAATTCGCGCAAAGAAATAAGATTTACGTATGCATAAAAAAACCGGCCCCTGGGCCGGTTTGTTAACATCCTCAGGCAAGGAGGGTTACTGCGCCTTAGGTGCCTGCGGATCGGTGTCGTATTCAGCACAGGTCTGATAGCCGGAGTTGATCACATGACCGGTATCATCCAGCGCGACAAAGTAGGTTTCTGCCTTACCATCACGTTGACCCAGGATATAGGTCTGGCAGGTCCCTTTCGCATGAATCATGGTCACTTCAGAAGAAGGTTTACCGGCAATCGCGGCCACCTGCGAACGGGTCATCCCTTTTTTAACGTCTTTTACTACGGGCTGCGTAAACTGATCCTTGGTGCGATCGTAAGCCGTACACCCTGCCAGCATAGTCAGTACCGCCGCTGCGCTAAGAATTCCTGCTACGTTCTTGTTCATATTCCGTCCTCTTGTTTATCAGCGTGTTATCTAAGCATGGGATAAAAAGTACTATTGTTCAACTTTGTGAGTTACGCCAGACGAATTTCGGAAAATTCTAATAAAACAACGATAACCTGCTAAATCGGCGCAAATTAGCGCACTCGAAACTGTGATCCTTGTCGTTTCTCGCCCAAAGGGTTAGTTTTAACAGCTAACACAATCTGTTTATGTACTGCATATGGAGGGCGTGATGGCTCTGCAACAAGAGATTATTCAGGCACTGGGCGCGAAGCCCACGGTAGATGCACATGAAGAGATCCGCCGCAGCGTGGATTTTTTAAAATCGTACTTAAAAAAGAACGCTTTCCTGAAATCCCTGGTGCTGGGCATCAGTGGCGGCCAGGACTCTACCCTGACCGGTAAACTCTGCCAGATGGCGATTTCAGAGCTTCGCGAAGAGACGGGCGATGAGACGCTGCAGTTTATCGCGGTGCGTCTTCCTTATGGCGTGCAGGTGGACGAGCAGGATTGCCAGGATGCCATTACCTTCATTCAGCCTGACCGCGTGCTCACTGTGAATATTAAGGGCTCGGTGCTGGCAAGCGAGCAGGCGCTTCGCGAAGCGGGCATTGAGCTGAGCGATTTCGTTCGCGGCAACGAAAAAGCCCGCGAGCGCATGAAAGCGCAGTACAGCATCGCCGGGATGACCAAAGGCGTCGTCGTCGGCACCGACCATGCGGCAGAAGCGATCACCGGCTTCTTTACCAAATACGGCGACGGCGGCACCGACATTAACCCTATCTTCCGTCTGAACAAGCGTCAGGGTAAGCAGCTGCTGGCGGCGCTGGGCTGTCCTGAGCATCTGTATAAGAAAGCGCCGACAGCGGACCTTGAAGACGATCGCCCTTCCCTGCCGGATGAAGCGGCCCTTGGCGTCACCTATGACAACATCGATGATTATCTGGAAGGCAAAAAGCTGGATGAAGGTACCGCGAAAATCATCGAAGGCTGGTATCTGAAAACCGAGCACAAGCGCCACACGCCAATTACGGTGTTTGACGACTTCTGGAAGAAATAAAAGCAAAACGGTAACCCCAGGTTACCGTTTTTAGTGTTTGCGCCCTCTCCCGTGGGAGAGGGTTGGGGTGAGGGCATCAGGCCACCCGGCTCTTTTTTAACCACCACACTCCTGCTACACTGTATAGCTGAACAGTATATGGAGCAGTATGTGAGCAGGCGTCAATCCCCCCCGCGTCTTGAGTTTGAAGCGGCGGCTATCTACGAATATCCCGAACACCTTCGCCCCTGGCTTGAAGCACTGCCTAAACAGCCGGGCGTGTACATCTTTCACGGCGAAAGCGACACCCTGCCGCTCTACATCGGCAAGAGCGTTAACATCCGCAGTCGGGTGTTATCCCATCTTCGTACGCCGGACGAAGCCGCCATGCTGCGCCAGTCGCGACGCATTACCTGGTTCCAGACGGCCGGAGAAATGGGCGCGCTGTTGCTGGAGGCGCGGTTGATAAAAGAACAGCAGCCGCTGTTCAACAAGCGCCTGCGCCGCAACCGTCAGCTCTGCTCCCTGCAGATCAGCGAGGGCAAGCCGCAGGTCGTCTACGCGCGCGACGTTGATTTTTCTCATGCCCCGAATCTCTACGGGCTGTTCGCCAATAAACGAGCCGCACTTCAGGCGCTGCAGACGCTCGCGGACGAGCTCCAGCTTTGCTACAGCCTTTTAGGTCTGGAGGCAACCACCCGCGGACGCGCCTGTTTTCGATCCGCGCTGAAGCGCTGCGCCGGTGCCTGCTGTGGGAAAGAGAGCGTTGAGGCGCACCACGCCAGGCTCCTCAGCGGTCTGGCAGCCATCAGCGTGAACTGCTGGCCGTGGGAAAGCGCCGTTGCGCTCAAAGAGGTGGGCGAGACAATGACCCAGTATCACATCGTCAACAACTGGCTCTGGCTGGGCGCTGTCGACAACATCAACGACGCGGCAACCCTGCTGCGCACGCCCGCCGGATTTGACCACGATGGCTACAAAATTCTCTGTAAACCGGTCCTGGCCGGTAAGTTTGAGATCATTGAACTCAATGGCCTGGCAGCCATGTGATTTCGCTGAACAATAAGGTACCCTGAGCCTCCAGCAGACGCAGCGTATGGGTACCCTCCTCCCAGCTGGCGCCCTGATCGGCCGTCAGCAATTTATCACCCAGTTGCCACGCCCCGCTTAACACAAACACCACGCCCCCGCGTGTGCCAAAGGTGGTAAAGGTACGGTCAGCCACGCGCACCTTCGCTCGGCAGCAGTCGCGACGGGTCATGATGTTGAAGTCCATCGCCATCCGCCCATCGGACAGCAGCGCTTTCACCGGCAGGTCGCCGGCAAAGCTATAGGGCTGATGGTGCTTCAGGGTATGGAAGAACGCCTGACCGGCATCCAGGGTCACCTCCCCGCCTTCCAGCAAGGTAATCACCCGATCGACGCCGGGAAACGAGGAGAATTCGCCGTTGCTGGCGATAGTCGCGATACTGGCACGCCAGTGAAAATCCCTCGTCGCGGGAGGGAAGCAGCAAATCTCACGCGTTTCGCCAGCACCATTGCGCCAGAGGCTGACCGGCATCTTACGGATATCAAAGAACTCCATCACCACTCCTGAATGGCACAACCCGTGCCAGGGCAAGGATATCGCTATCGTTGCTGTCTTGATTGTTATCGTTGGGTATTCACAGAAACAGTATCGGCAGCAGAGCGGGCAGGCCTTAGCGCAACGTTAATAAAAATGCTAACGCCATGACTCTACGAACATTCTCTGAAGCGACTACAGGAGGATACCGCGCTGGCGGCGGCAGGCAAGAGGGCAGGAAAGAAAAACCGCCGGTCCTGTCCACAGCGATTGCGCTTTTGTGGACAGGATCCCGGCGGTCTTAAGAGTGTGAACCGATTATTCGGTTGGTGCTGGCATTTTACCTTCCATCGCCGGACGTTCTGTCAGACGCTTCTCAAAATTCGCATTAAATTGTTTTTTCTGTTCCGGGGTCAGAATGTTGTAGATCTTGTTCTGAGTTTCCATGTGAGCCAGCATGCGGGCTTTGTGCTGCGCGGCCATTTTGTCGATCTGCGCTTCGGCTTTCGCCTTGTCGAAGCTGTCGCTGGCGATGATGTCATGCATCGCACGACGCTCTTCAAGCGGAGGACGTTTCATCTGGTCGCGTTCACCTTTTCTGATGTCGCGGATCTGCTGCTTCTGCGCATCCGTCAGGTTGAGATCCTTAAACATCATCATCTCGTTGTGCATACCCGGACCTTTATGATGCATCATCATTTTGCCTTCAGCAGGCGCGGCAGTGGTGGTGGTCGCAGTATCTGCGGCGAACGCCATGCTGGTAGCGCCCAGAGCCAGGGTAGAAGCAACAAACAGTGCAGTAAACTTACGCATAATTTATTTCCTTTCTTTCAGTTATTCTTCGGCGCTATGCCGTGTTGACGAGATTAACTTTACGGGGTTTATCGTCAATTAGTCAGAGCAACGGTAAAACAATGAAAGTGTAAAAAACAAATTTTCGCCAAATGTGGAGGAAATAAGGATAAAGCGTGGAGAGTTGCAACAAAAAATATTCAATGCGATGATTTTAAAGCGATTTAGCAGAATTATAACGGAGTGAAGGTGAATAATAAAGCAATTCACCAGGAATATTCTGCAAAACAAGCGTAAGCGCTTTAATCGTGAAGAAAAGTTTTTTACTTCCCCCTCCCGAATGATGAGAGGGGAAAGGTTCAGGATATTTTTTCCAGCATCAGCCCGGCCCGCAGGCCAAACGCGACGGTAGGGTTAGGGAATAAAACATACTCGGTGGTTTTCTGCACCTCGTAACGCTCCTCGCCATCCTCGGCCAGCAGCGCCCCTTTGCGAAACGGGGTGAAGTTCAGAGTATGCGCGGCCATATGCAGCAGGAAGGCATCGCTGCGGCGCGTGATCTGCTGTACGACCCGGTACCGCTCAACGGGCTGATGCGCGTGCTCGGGAGCCTTTCCTCCCAGCAGCGCCCGAAGGGCGAGATGCGTAGGCGCAAATCGGGTGAGATCGTTCTGGCCAAACGGCAGCGCTTTCCCCAGCTCCAGCGTACAGGACAACGCGCCAAAGTTCTCACAGGTGAAGTGCGTAAAGGTTCCGCCAGGCGACTGGTGAAAGACCAGCGCCTCCAGCCCGGCGTCTCCCAGCCAGCTCAGGAAATCTTCCTCCCACGGCTGATTGCGCTGCGGCAGAACGCCAAAGCGAACATGGTAAGACGCGCGGATGGCCGTATGCAGATCCAGATGCCAGCGCACGGGCCCCGCAGCGGCAAAAAACGCGGTCACGACGCTCTCCAGCCACGCTGCCCGCGCCGTTTCGTCACTCTGCGGAAACTGCGACCAGCGCCCGCCGAACATGCGGTTAATGTCGCTGACCAGGTACCGTTTGTTTTGCGCCAGCGCAGGGGGATTGCCCAGCACCACCAGCACGCGGCACGTCAGGGCAATTTCATTGCGATACAGCGCGCGCAGCAGCAGATCGACAATCTCAACGGGTGCCGTTTCATTCCCGTGAATGCCCGTTGAAAGCAGCAGCGAGAGATCGCTTTTTGCGGTCGGCGTCAGCTCAAGCACCCCGCGCCCCAGCCACCGCCAGCGAAATGAGGGGCCGTCCCCCTCTTTCTGTTCCGGCGTCTCATCGGCCAGGGTCAGCGCCAGTAAATTTTCCATATCCACTCCTTTAGCGCTGGAACGGGTAAACCGATCCCAGCTGCAGGATTGTCGATAACGCGTCCAGCGCCTCGCGTCCTTCACGCAGAAGCTGCGGGTCAACCAGATCCGCCTGCGTTAGCCGATCGCGATAGTAGCGATCGACCCAGTCATTCAGACGGGTAAAGAGCGTATCGTTCATCATGACCGCCGGGTTAACCGCCTGCATTTCGTCCTGGGTCAAGACCACGCGCAGACGTAAACAGGCTGGGCCACCGCCGTTAGCCATGCTTTCGCGCAGATCAAACACGCGCAGTTCGTCAATCGGGTTATCGGCCTTCACCAGCTCGGTCAGGTAGCGCCACACGCCCTGATGATCCCGGGATTCCTGCGGCAGGACCAGCATCATGCTGCCGTCATCGCGGCTCAGCAGCTGGCTATTGAACAGATACGTTTCGACCGCGTCCTGCACGCTCACCGCCTCCGTTGGCACCTGAATTGGCGTGAAGCCGCGCACGCGCTCATGCAGCGTGGCGAGCAGCTTCTCCTGATGGGCAAACGCCTGCTCGTGGCAGAACAGCACCTGGCGGTTGGAAACGGCAATCACGTCGTTGTGGAACACGCCCTGATCGATCACATGCGGGTTTTGCTGGGCAAAAATCACCTGGGAAGGATTGACCTGGTTCAGGCGGGCAACCGCCTGGCTGGCCGCCAGCGTCTGACGCGCAGGATAACGGGTTGGCGCAGCGTGCCCCCCTCTTCTCGTCCGTAGATAAACAGCTGCAGGCCCGGGTCGCCATAATCGCCCCCCAGGCGGTTATGGTTGGCCGCGCCTTCGTCGCCAAACATCGCCACCTGCGGCAGGGCCTGATGCACCTCAAAATGGGCGTCCTGGCTGAAAATGGCGCGCAGCACGCGCTCGGTGGTTTCCGCTTCGGTGGCGCGGTGGAATTTATTGTTCAGGTTCGCCACCGTCAGATGAACTTTGCCATCCAGCGTATCGGCTGACGGCGCGACGGTCGCGGCGTTGGCCACCCACATCGAAGAGGCCGAGCTTGCCGCCGAGAGGAGGTGTGGCGTCTGCGTACCCGCTTTTTCAACCACCTGCTCATCGGTGCCGCTAAAACCGAGCTGACGTAATACCGCCACGTTCGGACGCTCCTGCGGCGGGATCACCGCCTGCGGGAAACCGGCATCCGCCAGCGCCTTCATTTTTAGCAGCCCCTGCTTCGCCGCCAGCTTCGGGTTCGAGACCTGAAAGCGGTGCTTCGTCGAGGCTTCATTACCAAAAGAGAGACCGGCATAGTGGTGCGTCAGCCCCACCAGCCCGTCAAAGTTAACTTCACGCGCTTTCATGACGATCCCCTCCGGTAAAATCCAGCCCCGGATTAAGCGTCTCCGGCAGCGTCAACGCCGGGGTTTCCAGGCTCGCCATCGGCCACGCGCAGTAATCGGCGGCATACCACGCGCTGGCGCGATGGTTGCCCGACGCGCCCACGCCGCCGAACGGCGCGGTGCTCGCGGCCCCGGTCAGCGGTTTATTCCAGTTCACAATCCCGGCGCGTGCTTCCAGCAGCAGTTGCTCAAACTTCTCGCGATGCGGTGAAATCAGACCGCTCGACAGGCCGTAGCGGGTGTTATTCGCCATCGCAATCGCCGCATCGAAATCGTCATAGCGCCAGACGCACAGCAGCGGGCCAAAGACCTCTTCATCCGGCACGTTGCTCGCGCCGCTCATCTCAACGATGCCCGGCGTCAGCAGCGAGGTGCCCGGCTGAACCTGCTTTGGCTCGAGCAGGGTTTTCGCGCCGCGCGCGACGTGGTCCTGCCAGGCCTTCAGTACGTTCAGCGCGGCCTGTTCAGAAATCAGCCCGCCGATAAACGGCTGCGGGTCGGCATCCCACGCGGCAGGTACCAGGCGCGCGCTCACCTCTACCAGACGCTTCAGGAAGGCATCGCCCTGCGCGCCGCGCTTGACCAGCAGGCGGCGGGCACAGGTGCAGCGCTGTCCGGCGGTAATAAAGGCGGACTGAATCGTCAGGTGCACCGCGGCGTCGATATCATCAGGATCTTCCACAATCAGCGGGTTGTTGCCGCCCATCTCCAGCGCCAGAATTTTCTCCGGCTGCCCTGCCAGCTGGCGGTGCAGCTGATAGCCCGTCCCGGCGCTGCCGGTAAACAGCAGGCCGTCGATATCGCTCAGCGCGCTCAGCGCCTGGCCGGTTTCACGTCCGCCCTGCACCAGGTTCAGCACGCCCGGCGGCAGGCCGGCCTGTTCCCACAGCTTAACCACCGCCTCGCCGGTTAATGGCGTGAGCTCGCTCGGTTTGAAAATAACGGTATTGCCCGCCAGCAGCGCGGGCACAATGTGGCCATTCGGCAGATGTCCCGGGAAGTTGTACGGACCAAACACCGCCAGCACGCCGTGCGGACGGTGGCGTAGCGTGGCCGCGCCGTCCGGCATGTCGGTGCGCTGTTCGCCGGTACGGGTATGGTACGCCTTGACCGAAATGGCGATTTTATTGATCATCGCCGTCACTTCGGTTGTCGCTTCCCAGCGCGGTTTACTGGTTTCAGACGCGATGATGCGCGTCAGCTCGGCCTTGTTTGCCTCCAGCAGCCCGGCAAACTTTTCAACAACTGCCTGGCGCACGGCGAAAGGCTGTTTTGCCCACGCCGGAAACGCACGGCGAGCGGCATGGCAGGCCTGTTCTACCTGCGCGGCGCTGGCGTCATGCCCCTTCCAGAGCACCTCTTTTCCAACCGGATTGGTCTTTACGCGCTGTTCGCCTTCACCCGTGACCCAGTCACCGTTAATCCATAATGTCATGCTGTTTTCTCCTCAGGGCAGAGACGCACCAGGCGAACCGTATCGCCGGCGTTACATTTCAGGGCATCGAGCTCAGCAGCCGTCAGCACCAGACGTTCACATTTCGGGTTGGTTCGCACCAGCATGGCGCGGAAGTTGGCGTAATTTTCATTCGCCACCAGGCATGCGGGCCAGTCGCCCGGCGCGGGCTGGCCTTCAGAGACCTCAACCAGCCGGCTTTTACGGATCGCGCGCACGCGGTCGATATCGCACTCAAGCGTAGGCCCGCCGTCAAAGATGTCGACATAGTTGCGGTAGCGGAAGCCTTCTTTCTCCAGCACCGCGCGGGCGGGGGCGGTTTGCGGATGCACTTCGCCGATCACCGCCTGCGCTTCCGGGCTGAGGAAATGGGTATAGATAGGATGCTTCGGCATCAGCTCGGCAATAAAAGCTTTCTGGCCGGTACCGCACAGGTAGTCCGCCCGGCTGAACTCCATCGAGAAGAAGCGCTCGCCCAGGCTCTCCCAGAACGGCGAGTAGCCGGTGTCGTCGATCACGCCGCGCATCTCTGCGACCACTTTTTCGTTAAAGCGATCGCGGAAGGCGGCCATAAACATAAAGCGCGATTTGGAGAGCAGATAGCCGTTACCCTCTTTGCGCCACGCCGGATCGAGGAACAGCGTGCACAGCTCGCTGGCCCCCGTGTGGTCATTGCAGAGAAACAGCGTGGGCAGCGCGTTATAAACGTTCAGCTCTTTCGAGGCGTGAACCATGGTGCCGACGCGGTAGTTGTACCACGGGTCGTTAAGCCCGACGGCCACTTCAATGGCGCAGATCCCGGCCACGGTTCCCGTGTCGGTGTCTTCCAGCACGAACACATACCCCTGCTCGCTTTTTGGCAACGTCCCCTGCCAGGTTTGCAGGGCGCGCTCGATGCGCGCCGACAGCGTTTTTTCATCGGCAGGAAGCGAGGTCAGCCCGCCTCCCGTCTTACCGGCAAGCTGCATGAGCCCGGCGAGATCGCCACGCTCAACGGGACGGATGACCATCATGATGACACCCCGGATTTCACTTTTTCACACGCCAGCGCAAAACGGTCCAGACCGGTTTGCACTTCTTCTTCGCTGACGATCAGCGCAGGCGCAAAACGCACCACGTTGGCACCGGCAATCAGCACCATCACGCCCACTTTTGCCGCTTCCTGTGAAATAAGTTTAGCTTTCCCGGCAAACTCAGCGGTGAGCTCGCAGCCGATTAACAGCCCCAGACCGCGAATTTCTTTAAACAGCCCCGTTTTGCTGTTGATGGCATTCAGACGCTCGACAAACCAGTCGTGACGCTGCTTAACGCCTTTCAGCACCTCAGGGGTGTTAATGATATCGAGAACCTGTCCGGCAACGGCGGTAGCCAGCGGGTTGCCGCCGTAGGTGGTGCCGTGGGTGCCCACGGTCATTACGCTGGCGAATTTATCGGTGGTCAGCATCGCCCCAATCGGGAAGCCGCCGCCCAGCGCTTTGGCGGTCGAAAGCACGTCCGGCGTCACGCCGTAGTGCATATAGGCATACAGCTCGCCGGTGCGGCCCACGCCGGTCTGCACTTCGTCGAAAATCAGGACCGCATCGTGACGATCGCACAGCTCGCGCAGCCCCTGCAGGAAGGCTTTTTGCGCCGGAAGCACGCCGCCTTCGCCCTGCATCGGCTCGACGATCACCGCGCAGGTGGTGTCGTTAATCAGCTCGCTGGCGGACTGCAGATCGTTATAAATACCGTGACGAATATCCGGCGGCAGCGGCGCGAAATCCTGCGAATAGGAAGGCTGACCGCCCGCGCTGACGGTAAAGAGCGTGCGTCCGTGGAAGGCATTTTTAAACGCCACGATGCCGCTCTTGTGGGTTCCAAATTTATCGTGCGCATATTTGCGCGCCAGCTTCAGCGCCGCCTCGTTGGCTTCCGCCCCCGAGTTACAGAAAAAGACCTTCTCCGCAAACGTCGCGTCGATCAGTTTTTTGGCCAGGCGCAGCGCGGGCTCGTTGGTAAAGCCGTTGCCGGTATGCCAGAACTTCGCCGCCTGGTCGTTCAGCGCCTGACGCAGCGCCGGGTGCGCATGACCCAGCGCGTTGACCGCAATCCCACCTGCAAAGTCGATGTACTCTTTACCCTGCTGATCCCACAGGCGCGAGCCTTCCCCACGAACCGGAATAAAAGCCGCCGGAGCGTAAACCGGCATCATCCATTCATCGAAATTTTCACGCGTAATTGACAGAGACATAGCGACCTCATCCGGTAAATAAAAGGTTATTTGAATGTTAAATAATTGAGTGTTTGCACTGTGAATGTAGATTGCAGCCTTCGTGCCAGCCAGCGATAAAAATGCATAAACGGGTTGAGGTAACAGAATATCAACAAGTTACAACATGGAGTTATTCACTGTTAGTGCATAAAAAGTGAATATTTTTACGACAAGCGGCGCTTTGCCGCATGAAAATCAGAAAGAGTATGCACAGGCCAAATATAATTCTGGAATTGTGATCGCTCGCGAAATTTATCGGTCATTTACGCCCTGTTTGGGGGCGAGACGCGTCAGAATGGTGCAAATATTGCACCACCGGCATTATCTGTCGCAGTTATTGGTCGAACCCGGTAACAGTTGACGCAAATTCTGCTACCATCCATGCACTATTCACCTTGCACTGGCAGCGACTATGAAATTTGTCTCTTTTAATATCAACGGCCTGCGTGCCCGCCCTCATCAGCTTGAAGCTATCGTTGAGCAACATCAGCCAGATGTGATCGGCCTGCAGGAGACAAAGGTTCACGACGACATGTTCCCCCTCGAAGAGGTGGCGAAACTCGGCTACAACGTCTTCTATCACGGTCAGAAAGGACACTATGGGGTCGCGCTGCTCACCAAAGCACCGCCGGTTTCCGTGCGTCGCGGCTTCCCTGGCGACGGTGAAGAAGCGCAGCGTCGCATCATCATGGCGGAAGTGCCTTCTGCGCTGGGGAATATCACGGTCATTAACGGGTATTTCCCGCAGGGTGAAAGCCGTGACCATGAAACCAAATTCCCGGCCAAAGCGAAGTTTTATCAGGATCTGCAGGACTTCCTGACAACCGAACTCAAAAAAGAGAATCCGGTGCTGATCATGGGCGACATGAACATTAGCCCGACGGATCTCGATATCGGTATTGGCGAAGAGAACCGCAAACGCTGGCTGCGTACCGGCAAATGCTCCTTCCTGCCGGAAGAGCGTGAGTGGATGGAGCGCCTGCTGGGCTGGGGCCTGGTGGATACCTTCCGCAATGCCAACCCGGAAACGCAGGATCGCTTCTCCTGGTTTGACTACCGCTCAAAAGGCTTTGACGACAACCGTGGCCTGCGTATAGACCTGCTGCTGGCCAGTTCGCCGCTGGCCGAGCGCTGCATCGAAACCGGGATCGACTACGATATCCGCAGCATGGAAAAACCGTCCGACCACGCGCCGGTGTGGGCTAAATTCAAGCTGTAATGACGCGTGAACATTCGAAAAATCGCTTTCCTGTGCGCCCTTCTGGGCGCATTTATTCTGACGTTTGTCATGCTTCCCCCGGGAACCCTCTCCCTGGAAGAGATTAAAACTCACCAGCAGGCGTTACTTTCCCATGTCAACCACGCGCCGCTGCGCAGCGCGCTGATCTTTTTTGCGCTCTATGTCGCGGTCTCCGCCCTGTCGATACCCGGCGCGGCGATCCTCACCCTGCTGGGCGGGGCGTTATTTCCCCTGTGGGAAGGCACCGCGCTGGTCTCGTTTGCCTCCACGCTCGGGGCCACGCTGGCCATGCTCGCCAGTCGTTATCTGCTGCGCGACGGGGTCCAACGTCGGTTTGCTCAGCAGATGAAAACGGTGAACGCCGGTATGTCGCATGACGGCGCGGGCTATCTTTTTGCCCTGCGCCTGATGCCCCTGTTCCCATTTTTCCTGGTGAATTTGCTGATGGGGCTGACCCGGATTGGCGTATTTCGCTACTGGTGGGTCAGCCAGGTCGCTATGCTGCCCGCCACGATTATCTTTCTGAACGCCGGGCGCGAGCTGGGAAAAGTGACCTCGCTGCGCGATATTTTGTCGCCGGGCATGATATTCGCCTTTACACTACTGGGGTTATTACCGCTGGTCACCCGCCGGCTGTTTTCCCGTTATCTCCCGTCTGCTAAAAAGTGAGGCATTATGCGCCGTGTGCGTTTTTGCGCGTTCCTGATCGGTCTGCTGCTGGCAGCCCCCCTCTCTGCCGCCGAAAGCTGGCACGCTATCCAACAACAGGCCAAAGGCCAGACCGTCTGGTTTAACGCCTGGGGCGGCGATCCGGCTGTCAACCGCTACCTTGAGTGGGTCAGCGGTGAGATGCAAACGCACTATGCCATTACCCTCAAAATCGTCCCGCTGGCGGATGCCGCCGACGCGGTAAAACGTATTCAGACCGAAGCCGCCGCGGGGCGTAAGGCCAACGGCTCGGTTGACCTGCTGTGGGTTAACGGCGAAAACTTCCGCACGTTAAAAGAAGCGAACCTGCTGCAAACCGGATGGGCGCAGACGCTGCCAAACTGGCGCTATATCGATACCCGCAAGCCCGTTACGGAGGATTTTGCGATTCCTACAGACGGCGCGGAATCCCCGTGGGGCGGTGCGCAGCTGACCTTTATCGCCCGCAAAGCCAGCATGCCGACGCCGCCGGAGGATCCTCAGGCGCTGCTGGCTTACGCGCAGCAGCACCCCGGCAAGATAAGCTATCCTCGCCCGCCCGATTTTACCGGCACGGCATTTCTTGAGCAGCTGCTTCTGACGCTCACCGATCGCCCTGAGGCTTTACAAAAAGCACCCGATGAAACGTTTGACCTCGTTACCGCGCCGCTCTGGGCCTACCTCGATAAGCTGCACCCGCTGCTGTGGCGCGAAGGCAAAGACTTCCCCCCTTCACCTGCACGGATGGATGCCCTGCTTGCCAGTGGCAGCCTGAACCTGTCGCTGACCTTTAACCCGGCCCATGTGCAGCAGAAAGTGGCGAGCAGCGAACTGCCCGCCGACAGCTACAGCTTTGGTTTCCAGGGCGGGATGCTCGGCAACGTCCATTTTGTGGCGATTCCGGCCAATGCCAGCGCGAGCGCGGGGGCGAAAGTGGTCGCTAATTTCCTGCTGTCACCGCGGGCGCAAATCCGCAAGGCCGACCCGGCCATATGGGGAGACCCAAGCGTACTGGATGTGAAAACGCTGCCCGAAGGTGAAGCGAAACAACTGCTCGCCCACACGCCGCAGGGGCTGCCGAAGGTGCTTGCAGAGCCGCAGTCCACCTGGGTGAACGCGCTGGAGCAGGAATGGCTGCGTCGTTACGGCACCCGCTGAGCGGACTTGTCTGGCTGGCGATGGCGGTGATTTATCTGCCGGTCCTGCCCGCCGGCGCCATGCTGCTTGCCCCGGCGTTTTCGGTGACAAACTGGCAGCGGCTGCTGAACGATCCGCAGCTACCTCAGGCGACCGTCGCCACGCTGGTCTCAACGCTCATCGCCACGCTGGGGGCGTTGCTGATTGCCCTTTTCCTCGTCAGCCTTCTGTGGCCCGGAAAGCGCTGTCGACGTCTTACGACCCGCCTGCCGTGGCTACTGGCGATCCCCCATGTGGCGTTCGCCACCGGCGCGTTACTGCTGTTTGCCGAGGGCGGTCTGTATTATCAGATCTGCACCGTCTGTTCTCCGCCGTTTGACCGCTACGGCGTCGGTCTGGGCCTGACGCTCGCGGTCAAAGAGAGCGCGTTTGTCCTGTGGGCCATTTACGCCGTCCTGCCGGAAAAACGGCTCGCACTGCAGAAGACCGTCCTGCAAACCTTTGGCTATGGGCGTTTTCAGACGCTCAGCTGGCTGATCCTTCCGGCGATTGCGCCCGTTCTCGGCGCGGTGATGCTGGCGGTGCTGGCGTGGTCGCTGTCGGTCGTGGACGTGGCGATCGTGCTCGGGCCCGGAAACCCGCCTACCCTGGCCGTGCTGGCCTGGCAGTGGCTGAGCCAGGGCGACGCCCAGCAGCAGGCAAAAGGGACGCTGCTGTACCTGCTTCTCCTCGTGCTGCTGGCCGCGCTTGCCGCACTTGGGTACGGTTTATGGAAGGCATGGCGCCGCAGGGTTCCGGACCTCAGCGGGACACGCCGCAGGTCTGAGCGCGTTCTGCCTGAACGTACACTCAGCGGCTTTCTGCCCGCGTGTGGCATCCTGTGCGCCGCGGTGCTGCTGATACTGGCACAGCGGGACGACGTGGGTCCCGTGGGGACCAGCCTTTCCTTCGGGCTGCTTTCGAGCCTGATCGCCCTGCTCATCAGCGTTCTCTGGCTGGAATGGGGCCCGCAGCGCGGCACACTGTGGGTATGGTTACCGCTCGCCCTTCCGGCGCTGCCGCTCGTCACCGGGCAATACTTTATTGCTTTGCATCTGGGACTCGACGGGCACTACGCCGCCGTGCTCTGGAGCCACCTCCTGTGGGTATTGCCGTGGACGCTGCTGGTGCTGCAACCCGCCTGGCGCCGGATCGATCCCCGTCTGCTCCTCACCGCCAGAACCCTCGGCTGGCGACGGACCAAAGTCTTCTGCCTGGTGAAATGCCCCCTGCTGGTGCGCCCTGCGCTGCTGGCCTTTGCCACCGGCTTTTCCGTCAGCATGGCACAATACATGCCGACGCTGTGGCTGGGCGCGGGGCGTTTCGCCACGCTGACCACCGAAACCGTCGCGCTCAGCAGCGGAGGCAGCATCCCGATTCTCGCTAACCGGGCGCTGGGATTACTGCTGGTCACGGGCACGGTGTTTGGTCTTGCCGCCCTGTTATCCCGGCTCGCGGGCCGCTACCGTCAAGGATTACGATAATGCTGAAGGTAAAAGATCTCACCATCGAACCGCTTTTCCGCGAGGTCAGTTTTTGCGTGCCCCGCGGGGAGATCGTCACCCTGATGGGGCCGTCCGGCAGCGGAAAATCGACCCTTTTTGCGTGGATGGTCGGCGCGCTGTCAGACGATTTCCAGGCACGGGGCGAACTGTGGCTCGACGCGCGTCGCTGCGACGGACTTCCCGTTGAGTCCCGCGGGCTGGGTATTCTCTTTCAGGACGCGCTGCTGTTCGACCCGTTCAGCGTCGGGCAAAATTTGCTGCTGGCACTGCCTGAACGGCTCGCCGGGCGCGCGCGTCGGGAAGCGGTCGAACAGGCGCTGGATTCCGCCGGGCTGAGCGGTCATTACGCCAGCGATCCGGCCACCCTTTCCGGCGGGGAGCGCGCCCGGGTCAGCCTGCTGCGGGCCCTGCTCGCGGAGCCGCAGGCGCTGCTGCTGGACGAACCGTTCAGCCGCCTCGATAAAGCGTTGCGGGCCTCATTTCGGGCATGGGTGTTTGACGCCGTCCGCGCGCGCAATATTCCGGTGGTGCTGGTCACGCACGATGAAGACGATATTCCGCCCGGCGGCGAGCTGATTGAGATTTCTCGCTGGCAATAATGTGCTAACGCAATGTTTTCCGATTCGGGAGAGACGACAATGCCCCCCTCTTTTACTGACGTCAGGTTATTCGATGAAACGTGTTTCTCAACTGACCGCGCTGGCCCTGCTCTGCGGCCTCGCTTCTTTTTCCTCGCTGGCGGCTGATATGCCCAACGCCATCACGCTGTCTCAGCTTCAGGCGCAGCACGGCACGCCTGTCGACACCCGCGCCAGCGCGTTTTACAACGGCTGGCCGCAGACGCTCAGCGGCCCCTCCGGGCATGAACCCGCTGCACTCAACCTTGCTGCCGCCTGGCTCAGCGCTATGAGCGACGAGCAGATTGCGCTTTGGGCAAAACAACATCAGCTTACGCCTGCAACGGCCATCGCCCTGTATGGCGACGAGAACGATAACCAGGCGGTGAAAGCCCGCCTGGAGAAAGCCGGTTACCGCCACGTTTCGCTGCTCAGCGATGCACTGCAGACACCCGACCGCCTTCAGCGCCTGCCTCATTTTGAACAGCTGGTTTACCCGCAGTGGATCCACCGCCTCCAGCAGGGTAAACCCGTGACCGCCGCGCCGTCGGGTGACTGGAAAGTGATCGAAGCCGCCTGGGGCGCACCGAAGTTTTACCTGCTGAACCACATTCCCGGCGCGGGCTACATCGATACTAACGAAGTGGAAAGCGAGCCGCTGTGGAATAAAGTCTCCGACGACAAGCTGAAAGCGATGCTGGCGAAGCACGGGATCCGCCACGACACCACCGTCATCTTGTATGGCCGCGACGTCTACGCCGCCGCGCGCGTGGCGCAGATTATGCTGTATGCGGGCGTGAAGGATGTGCGTATTCTCGACGGCGGCTGGAAGGCGTGGTCAGATGCAGGCCTCCCGGTTGAGCGCGGCACGCCCGGCAAAGTGACGCCAGCCCCCGATTTCGGCACGCCAATCCCCGGCCAGCCGCAGCTGATGGTCGATATGGAGCAGGCGCGCGGGATGCTGCACCGTCAGGATGCCTCCCTGGTCAGCATTCGTTCGTGGCCGGAGTTCATCGGCGAAACCAGCGGCTACAGCTACATCAAGCCAAAAGGTGAAATAGCCGGTGCCCGCTGGGGTCATGCGGGCAGCGATGCTACCCACATGGAGGATTTCCATAACCCGGATGGCACCATGCGCAGTGCGGACGACATCGCCGCCCAGTGGAAGCGCTGGAATATTCTGCCGGAACAGCACGTCGCGTTTTACTGCGGCACCGGCTGGCGGGCGTCCGAAACCTTTATGTACGCCCGGGCGATGGGCTGGAAGAATATCGCCGTCTATGACGGCGGCTGGTACGAATGGAGCAGTCACCCGCAGAACCCGGTGACAACCGGTGAGCGCGGGCCAGAAAGCGCTCTCTAAGGGTTGAGTGACTTCAGCGTCACGTAGCCGCTCCAGACGCGCGTTGTGGTGGTCAGCCAGCACAGCGCGCCAAATACCCACGCGAAAAGCGTGAAGTGCGCCGGGAAAAGGCAGCACAGCACAAACAGCGCGATGGTCTCCGTCCCTTCCGTTAACCCGCCGATGTAATAAAACGACTTGTGCGCATAGCCGGGGTTGTCGATGTCGTGCTTCGCGGCCAGCGCCGCAAACGCCAGAAAACTGCTGCCGGTACCAATAAACGCAAACAGCAGCCAGGCGGCCGCCAGCGCATTCTCTGCGGGAGCAGCGAGCGCAAAGCCAAACGGCACCAGAGCGTAGAACAGAAAGTCGAGCGCGATATCGAGAAATCCTCCCGCATCGGTCAGCCCTCTGCGGCGCGCCAGCGCCCCGTCCAGACCGTCCATCAGGCGGTTAAGCACGATGGCGACCAGCGCAGCAGGATACCAGCCGAGGGCCAGAAACGGCAGCGCCAGCACGCCAATCGCAAACCCGGAAAGGGTTAATCCGTCGGGCGTAATGCCCGGCCTGTCCAGCACGGAAACCAGACGATTCAGAACGGGCTTTACCCGCGGGTGCAGATGACGGTCAAGCATGTGGCGTCTCATTAAACGTGGCGCACAGCCCCTGAGCCGGAATATCCAGCGCGGCGTTAAAGCGGGCGGAGAGATTCTGAAAGGCAATGAGCGCCGTCATCTCGGTGATGGCGTCATCCGTAAAGTGGCGCTTCAGCGCCGTTCTGATGGCCTCATCCGCCCGGGGCGGCGTGGCGGTCACCGCCTCGGCGTAGGCCAGCGCCGCGCGCTCCTGCTCGGAGAACAAAGTGGAATCATGCCAGTTGCCCACAGCCTGAACCTTATCCAGCGCGCCGCAGCGCTCGGCCAGCCGCAGGCTGTTGGCATCAATACAGAAAGCGCAGTGGCAGAGCTGGGACACCCGCGTCATGAGCAGCGAACGAAGCACGGGCGTCAGGCGCGCGCGACGACGCTCCAGAAAACCGACAAACAACGCCACCAGCCAGAACAGACGCGGCATGCGTCCCCACCAGCGAGTGGGATTCAGCACCGCGCCAAAATGCTTTTTCTGCATGGCGGCAATCGGTTTAAGGCTGGCGGGAAGGGATTCGATAGGGGCAACCCAGGCGGTGGTCTCTTTCACCTGATTCTCCTGATTACTGGACTCTGAGAAAGGGCACGATAATATGTCTTTTTTCGCTATCAATTATTGACGACCATGCTGAAAACACTCGATGTCGTTGCCGCCATCATCGAAAAAGACGACAAAATTTTACTGGCACAGCGCCCTGCCCACGCCGACCAGCCGGGCATGTGGGAATTTGCAGGCGGTAAAGTCGAGGCCGGAGAAACCCAGCCCGAGGCGCTTATCCGCGAGCTGCGTGAAGAGTTGGGTATTGAAGCGCTGCCTGCGCAATATGTAGCAAGCCACCAGCGCGAAGTCTCGCAGCGGTTAATCAACCTGCACGCCTGGCACGTTCCTGCGTTTAGCGGCGAGCTCACGGCGCACTACCACAGCGCGCTGGCGTGGTGTACGCCGGAAGAGGCGTTTGGCTACGCCCTGGCCCCCGCGGATATTCCGCTGCTGGAAGCGTTTATTGTTTTACGCGACGCCAGACCAGCGGGTTCGTACCGATAACGCGCTCGTCGCGCTGGCACTGCAACAGCACGCCGTCTGCTTTCACCACGGCCCCTTCCGAGTAGTTCTGATTCTGATAGATACAGCACTGATTGCAGGGCTGCACCGTTTGATTCTGACCGCTGGAGCTAAACACTTCCGGCGGCACATTCACTTCCACATCCGGACGAATGCGGTCAGCCTGCGCGCCAGCAGTGAAGATCAGACATAACGCGGTGAGTAGATAACGGTTCATAGACACATCTTCCTGTTGTTCCTTGATAATGACTATAACGGTAAACCAGAGCGGAACCTTTAATTTATCTCTTCATCGCTTTTGGTTATGACGCAGCACATGTCATTAATTTCCCTTTCGCCCTACATTTCTGCTTGCCACACAAAGCAGTACGGGTGGTATAGTCAAAAAAACAACACAAATCGCATAAGTAATACACATAAAATACGATAAGAGGTTCTTATATATATGGATCAGACACGCTCTCTGGAAAGTTTCCTTGCCCATGTTCAGCAGCGCGACCCGCACCAGAGCGAGTTCGCGCAGGCCGTGCGTGAAGTGATGACCACACTGTGGCCCTTCCTTGAACAAAACCCGCGCTATCGCCAGATGTCTCTGCTTGAACGCCTTGTCGAGCCAGAGCGCGTGATCCAGTTCCGCGTGACGTGGGTGGACGATCGCAATCAGGTGCAGGTCAACCGCGCGTGGCGCGTGCAGTTTAACTCGGCCATTGGCCCGTTTAAGGGTGGCATGCGCTTCCACCCGTCCGTAAACCTGTCAATTCTGAAGTTCCTCGGCTTCGAGCAGACCTTTAAAAACGCCCTCACCACGCTCCCGATGGGCGGCGGGAAAGGCGGCAGTGATTTCGATCCGAAAGGCAAAAGCGAAGGCGAAGTGATGCGCTTCTGCCAGGCGCTGATGACCGAGCTCTACCGTCACCTCGGCCCGGATACCGACGTGCCTGCCGGTGATATCGGCGTCGGCGGACGTGAAGTGGGTTTTATGGCCGGGATGATGAAAAAGCTCTCCAACAACAGCGCCTGCGTCTTTACCGGTAAAGGGCTGTCGTTTGGCGGGAGCCTGATCCGCCCGGAAGCGACCGGGTACGGCCTGGTTTACTTCACCGAGGCCATGCTCAAGCGCCACGGTTTAGGCTTTGAAGGCATGCGCGTCGCGGTGTCCGGCTCCGGTAACGTGGCGCAGTACGCGATTGAGAAAGCGATGCAGTTTGGCGCTCGCGTGGTAACCGCCTCTGACTCCAGCGGCACGGTGGTGGATGAAGCGGGCTTTACGGCAGAGAAGCTGGCGCGCCTGTGTGAAATCAAAGCCAGCCGCGATGGCCGCGTGGCGGATTATGCCCGGGAGTTTGGCCTGACCTACCTGGAAGGAAAACAGCCGTGGGGTGTGCCGGTGGATATCGCCCTGCCGTGCGCCACGCAGAACGAGCTGGACGTTGAAGCCGCGCGCACGTTGATTAGCAACGGCGTAAAAGCGGTGGCCGAAGGGGCGAACATGCCGACCACCATCGACGCCACGAACCTGTTCCTTGAGGCAGGCGTGCTGTTTGCACCGGGCAAGGCCGCTAACGCCGGTGGCGTGGCAACCTCCGGCCTCGAGATGGCACAAAACGCCGCACGTCTCGGCTGGAAGGCAGAAAAAGTGGATGCGCGCCTGCACCATATCATGCTGGATATTCACCACGCCTGCGTGGAGTACGGCGGTGAAGCGTCGCAAACCAACTACGTGCGCGGGGCGAATATCGCCGGGTTCGTGAAGGTGGCAGATGCGATGATCGGGCAGGGTGTGATTTAAGGTTTATATCGTGCGGCCGGGTGCCCTCACCCCAGCCCTCTCCCACAGGGAGAGGGAGAAAACCGGGCGTATCAGGCCGCGCTCTTCTTCTTTTTAAACGGTTTCTTCGCCCCCGCGCCTGGTGCAACCATCCCTCTGAAGCGCTTCACCGGCGTGCTGCGCGCCTGATCGATCAGCTGGTAAAGCGTCCCCACCAGCGGCTGCATAAAGTCCTGATAGCGACACTGCTTCTCGCTGATCTGCGTCAGCACCGATTCCCAGTGCGCGGTCATGTCCGGCCTGGCGGCCAGCTCCGGCAGGGAATGAATCAGCGCGCGTCCCGGCTCGGTCGAATGGATATAGCGCCCCTTTTTCTCAAGAAAACCGCGCTTAAAGAGCAGCTCGATGATCCCCGCGCGGGTTGCTTCCGTACCCAGACCGTCGGTGGCGCGCAGGATCTTCTTCAGATCTTTATCCTGAACAAACCGGGCGATCCCGGTCATCGCCGACAGCAGCGTCGCATCGGTGAAATGGCGCGGCGGCTGAGTCTGACGTTCAACCACTTCGCCCTTCTCGCACAGCAGTTCGTCATCTTTAGCAACTACCGGCAGCGGCGTGCCGTCGTTCTCCTCGTCACGCTCTTTGTTCCCCAGCAGCGTGCGCCAGCCTGCTTCTGCAAGGAAACGGGCTTTAGCAATAAATTTCCCTTTCGCGATTTCCAGTTCGATTACGCATTTGCGGAACACCGCGTCCGGGCAGAACTGCATCAGGTACTGACGGGCGATCAGGTTATAGACCTTCGCTTCGTTGTCGGTCAGGTTGACGCTGCTGGCACGCGCCGTCGGGATAATCGCGTGGTGGGCGTCCACCTTTTTATCGTCCCAGCAGCGGTTATGGGTGTCCGGGTTCACCACCGGCTGCGGCAGCAGATCCGGCGCGTGCACGCTAATGGCGTTCATCACCGAATGACGTCCGGCAAAGTGCTCTTCCGGCAGATAGCGGCTGTCCGAACGCGGATAGGTGATGAGCTTATGGGTTTCGTAGAGCTTCTGGCAGATATCCAGCACGTTCTGCGCGCTCAAGCCAAACTTTTTGGCCGCCTCAATCTGCAGGGCCGACAGCGAGAACGGCAGCGGTGCGGGTTCTGATTCCCGTTTATCGTTATAGCTGGTAACGATAGCCGGCTGCCCGGTAATGCGGTTAACCACATGATCGGCCAGCGGACGATGGAGCAGGCGCCCCTCTTCATCCTGATAGGATTCGCAGGCATCGCTTGGCTGCCAGACGGCGGTAAAGCGCTCGTCTTTAGGCGTGACGATATGCGCTTTCACTTCAAAAAAATCTTTAGCGACGAAGTTCTCAATCTCTTCGTCACGACGCACGACCAGCCCCAGCACCGGCGTCTGCACGCGGCCCACGGAGAGCACGCCCTGATAGCCCGCGTTGCGCCCGAGGATGGTGTAGGCGCGGGTCATGTTGATGCCGTACAGCCAGTCGGCACGGGCGCGGGCTAAAGCCGAGACGCACAGCGGAATAAACTCGCTGTTGGCGCGCAGGCGCGAAATGGCTCGCTCCACCGCCTGCGGGTTGAGGTCGTTGATCAGGCAGCGCTGCACCTGCTGACGCTTTTCCGGCGCCAGCTCCAGATAGTCCAGCACCTCATCCACCAGCAGTTGCCCTTCCCTGTCCGGGTCACCCGCGTGCACGATTTCAGCGGCTTCATGCAGGAAGCGCTTGATGACGTTCAGCTGTTTGGTGACCGAAGGCCGGGGCTGCAGGCGCCATTTTTCCGGCACGATGGGCAGATCGTTTAAATTCCAGCGGGCGTAGCGGCTGTCATAGACATCCGGCTGCGCCTGCTCAAGCAGGTGACCGATACACCAGGTGACCACCTGCCCGTTACCGCATTCGATAAAGCCGTCGCCTTTGCGATGCGGCTTAGGCAGCACGTCGGCGATGGCACGGGCCAGGCTCGGCTTTTCGGCAATAAACAACCGCATCGAATTAACGGATCTCAATCATCGGTCGGCCACCGCGCGCGGTCACCAGCTCGCCGATCGCCGTCAGGGTGATGCCGAACTCGGCGGCCGTAGCCTGAACCTCGGCTTCTGACTCCGGCGTCACCGCCAGCAGCAGGCCGCCGGAGGTTTGCGGATCGCACAGCAGGTTGCGCCACTCCTCAGGCATTTCGCCCATCAGGTGACCGTAGCTGGCGAAGTTGCGCTGGGTACCGCCCGGGACCGCGCCCTGAGCAATATACTCCTCCACGCCCGGCAGCTTCGGCACGTCCTGATACCAGATCTGCGCCTGCACGCCCGCGCCCTGACAGACTTCAGAGAGGTGTCCCAGCAGACCAAAACCGGTGACGTCGGTCATCGCCTTCACGCCGTCGATATTGGCGAATGCCGCACCGGCGAGGTTCATCTGGCACATCACTTCCGTTGCCAGACCTTTGTGCTCGGGCTTCAGCAGGGACTTTTTCTCGGCGGTGGTCAGCACGCCAATGCCCAGCGGCTTGGTGAGGAACAGCTTGCAGCCCGCCTGCGCGGTGCTGTTGCGCTTCACGCGTTCGGTCGGCACCACGCCGGTGACGGCCAGGCCGAAGATCGGTTCAGGTGCATCAATAGAGTGACCACCGGCCAGCGCAATCCCCGCCTGCTGGCAGGCAAAACGGCCGCCATCAATCACTTCACGTGCCACTTCCGGCGGGATGGTGTTGATCGGCCAGCCCAGAATGGCAATCGCCATGATCGGCTTCCCCCCCATGGCGAAGATATCGCTGATGGCGTTGGTGGCCGCAATGCGACCGAAGTCGAACGGGTTGTCGACAATCGGCATAAAGAAGTCGGTGGTGCTGATAATGCTGGTGCCGTTACCTAAGTCATAAACTGCAGCATCGTCACGCGTTTCGTTGCCGACAAGCAGGTTCGGGTCGACAAACTTCGCCTGTTCACTGTGCAGGATGGTCTCCAGCACTTTCGGGGAAATTTTACAACCGCAACCGGCTCCGTGGCTGTACTGCGTTAAACGAATGGTTTGCTCGCTCATGGACGTCTCCTGTCATCTCAATCGCGCTATGGTAGCGCTCATTCCATAAAGAGGTAAGTGTGACTGTCTGAATTCTGCGGCAGATGCTCAGAATCCAGACAGTTTAGCGTGCGTTATCAGAAACGGCTGACGAAAGGCGTGGTGTCCGGCACGCTGATGGTGCTGGAGGCTTTAAGCTGCGGGGTGCCGAGGTAGAGGAAGCCGACAATTTTGTCATGCTCACCGCAGCCAAAACCGTCCCGGACCGCCGGGCTTTCGGTCAGCGGGCCGGTGCGCCAGATACCGTTGAAGCCTTGTGCGACAGCGGCCATTTGCATCGCCATCACCGCACAGCCTGCGGACATTTCCTGCTCCCAAACCGGCACCTTATGGTCGGCCTGGCATTTTGCCACGACGGTGACGATCATCGGCGCGCGGAACGGAGCATTGCGCGCCTTGTCGATCCCTTTCTCATCCTGCCCGGCGGCCACCGCCCCCTGCTCCAGCAGTTGACTGAAACGATCGCGGCCTTCGCCTTCAATTACAAAGAAGTGCCATGGCTGCAGTGTGCCATGATCGGGGGCACGCATGCCGGCACGCAGAATGTTCTCCAGCTGCTCGCCTGCCGGGGCAGGTTCGGCCAGACGGGAAGCGCTACGGCGGTTAACAAGCAGTTCGAGTGCGTCCATTGGTTAACTCCTTTCTTGAAATTTACTCACAAAATTAACACGGCGGCAGATTTTGTTACAGCCTGGCAGGCGATTCCTGCTGACAAGTGGCGGTTGGGTCATTACGATAACCCAACATTACCGTCCAGTGGCGACGGAAACAGTCATTTTCTGGTTAGGGAGAATACATGCGAACCCTTTGGCGAATCATTGCCGGTTTCTTTAAATGGACGTGGAGACTGCTCAACTTCGTCCGCAACCTGGTGATGAACATCTTCTTCATCTTCCTGGTTCTGGTTTGCGCGGGCATCTGGATGCATATCAGTAACGCGAATCAGGCGCAGCATTCAACGCGCGGCGCGCTATTACTTGATATCACCGGCGTTATCGTTGATAAGCCGTCCACCAGCAGTCGCCTGAGCGTGATTGGTCGCCAGCTGTTTGGCGCAACCTCAGATCGTCTGCAGGAAAACTCCCTGTTTGATATCGTCGATACCATCCGTCAGGCCAAAAACGACCGTAACATCACCGGGATCGTGCTGGATCTGAAAGATTTTGCCGGAGGCGATCAGCCTTCAATGCAGTACATCGGTAAAGCGCTGCGCGAATTCCGCGACAGCGGCAAGCCGGTGATTGCCGTGGGCGACAGCTACAGCCAGGGGCAATATTATCTGGCGAGCTTCGCCAATAAGATCTGGCTCTCCCCGCAGGGTACGGTAGATCTGCACGGCTTTGCCACCAACGGCCTGTACTACAAATCGCTGCTCGACAAGCTGAAGGTCACCACCCACGTCTTCCGCGTCGGTACCTATAAATCCGCCGTTGAGCCGTTTATCCGCGACGATATGTCCCCTGCCGCCCGCGAAGCGGACAGCCGCTGGATTGGCGAGCTGTGGCAGAACTATCTGGGCACCGTTGCCGCGAACCGTCAGATTACGCCTGAGCAGGCGTTCCCTGGCGCGCAGGGCGTGCTGGAAGGCCTGCGTAAGGTTGACGGCGATACCGCGAAATATGCGCTGGATAACAAACTGGTTGATGCCCTGGGCACCAGCGCCGAGATTGAAAAATCCCTGAGCAAGCAGTTTGGCTGGAGCAAAGAGGATAAAAACTACAGCGCCATCAGCATGTATGATTACTCGACGAAAAAGCCGGATGACAGCGGTGACAGCGTCGCGGTGGTCTTTGCCAACGGTGCGATCATGGACGGTCAGGAGACCCCGGGGAACGTGGGCGGCGATACTACCGCGTCACAAATCCGCGATGCGCGCCTCGATCCGAAAGTGAAGGCGATTGTCCTGCGGGTCAACAGCCCTGGCGGTAGCGTCAGCGCCTCCGAGGTGATCCGCGCTGAACTGGTCGCGGCGCGTGCCGCCGGCAAGCCGGTCGTCGTCTCAATGGGCGGAATGGCCGCCTCCGGGGGTTACTGGATCTCAACGCCAGCCAACTACATTGTGGCCAACCCAAGCACGCTGACCGGTTCGATTGGCATCTTCGGGGTGATCAACACCGTGGAGAACAGCCTGGATTCTCTGGGCGTGCATACCGATGGGGTTGCCACCTCTCCACTGGCGGATGTGTCGGTGACCAAATCTCTGCCGCCGGAAGTCTCTGAGATGATGCAGCTCAGCATTGAGAACGGCTATAAACGCTTTATCACCCTGGTCGCAGACTCGCGTAAAAAAACGCCTGAGCAGATCGACCAGATTGCGCAGGGCCACGTCTGGACCGGTCAGGATGCGAAGAGCAACGGACTTGTGGACAGCCTGGGTGACTTCGATGACGCGGTGAAGAAAGCCGCCGAACTGGCGAAGCTGAAGCAGTGGCATATCGAGTATTACCAGGACGAACCGTCGTTCTTCGATATGGTCATGGACAGCATGTCCGGCTCGGTACGCGCCATGCTGCCGGAGGCGCTGCAGGCTTACCTGCCTGCGCCAGTCGCCACGGCGGCAAAAGCGATGAAGGCGGAAAGCGATAAGCTTGCGGCCTTTAACGATCCACAGAGTCGTTACGCGTTTTGCCTGACCTGCGCGAACGTCCGTTAAAAACCGTCCCCTCTTCCCGCGAAGAGGGGATTTTTTTCTTTTGAAGAACAAGAACTCACTACCATGCAGAAGAAATCGATTTATGTAGCCTACACTGGCGGTACCATCGGTATGCAGCGTTCCGAAAACGGCTATATCCCCGTCTCCGGCCACCTTCAGCGTCAGCTTGCACTGATGCCAGAATTCCACCGTCCGGAAATGCCTGACTTTACTATCCACGAATACGAGCCGCTGATGGACTCCTCCGACATGACGCCGGAAGACTGGCAGCACATCGCGGATGACATTAAAGCCCATTACGACCAGTACGACGGCTTCGTGATCCTGCACGGCACCGACACCATGGCGTTTACCGCCTCGGCGCTCTCCTTCATGCTGGAGAACCTGAGCAAGCCGGTTATCGTCACCGGGTCGCAAATCCCGCTGGCGGAGCTGCGCTCTGACGGGCAGATCAACCTGCTGAACTCCCTGTACGTGGCGGCGAATTACCCGATCAACGAAGTGTCGCTGTTCTTTAATAATCGTCTGTATCGCGGCAACCGCACCACCAAAGCCCATGCCGACGGTTTTGACGCCTTCGCCTCCCCTAACCTGCAGCCGCTGCTGGAGGCCGGGATTCATATCCGTCGTCTGGGAACCCCTCCTGCGCCAAACACCGCCGGCGAGCTGATTGTGCATCCGATTACTCCGCAACCGATTGGCGTGGTCACCATCTATCCGGGTATCTCTGCGGACGTGGTGCGTAACTTCCTGCGCCAGCCGGTGAAAGCGCTGATCCTGCGCTCCTACGGCGTAGGCAATGCGCCGCAGAACGGTGAATTCCTGAAAGAGCTTCAGGAAGCCAGCGAGCGCGGAATTGTGGTGGTGAACCTGACCCAGTGCATGTCCGGTAAAGTGAATATGGGCGGCTATGCCACCGGCAACGCGCTGGCGCATGCGGGGGTCATCAGCGGCTTCGATATGACCGTTGAGGCAACGCTGACTAAACTTCACTATTTACTGAGTCAGGATCTGGACATTCAGTCCATTCGCAGCGCGATGATGCAAAACCTGCGCGGCGAGCTGACCCCGGACGAATAAGGAGTGCTCATGAAGCAACGCGCCCTGCTACTGGTCGATTTGCAAAATGATTTCTGCGCGGGCGGTGCGCTGGCCGTCGCTGAAGGTGACAGCACCGTTGACGTGGCCAACACGCTGATAGACTGGTGCAAAGCCCGCGGCGAAGCGGTTGTCGCAAGCCAGGACTGGCACCCGGCGAACCACGGCAGCTTTGCCAGCCAGCATAACGTCGAGCCTTTCACTCAGGGAGAGCTCGACGGGCTGGCGCAAACCTTCTGGCCGGATCACTGCGTACAGCAGACGGAAGGCGCGGCGCTGCATCCGCTCCTGAATCAGAGAGCCATCGACGCGGTGTTCCATAAAGGTGAAAACCCTGCTATCGACAGCTATAGCGCGTTTTTTGATAACGGGCATCGCCAGAAAACGGCGCTGGACGCGTGGTTACGTCATCACGAAATCACGGAGCTGATTGTGCTGGGGCTGGCGACGGACTACTGCGTGAAGTTCACCGTGCTGGATGCGCTCCAGCTAGGTTATACCGTCAGCGTCATCACCGACGGCTGCCGCGGGGTGAACATTCACCCGCAGGACAGCGCTCAGGCGTTTATGGATATGGCTGCGGAAGGCGCGACGCTGTATACGCTCGAAGACTGGCTGGAGACGCAGGCGTAAGCCTTTTAAGCCGGGTGGCGCTGACGCTTACCCGGCCTACCTTTCCCCGTAGGCCGGGTAAGCGTCAGCGCCACCCGGCAAAACTCCCCCTCCGATCCCTCATAAAGTGAACTCCCTCGCATCCTCAGCGAAGCGGCAATGCTATTCTCTTTAGGCTGTTTTTTCGCCACGCCTTTTCCGTGGCGTGGTTAATTTTATTAAGTCAAAGAGGAACTTGTATGAAACGTTTGCCCTTGCTGGCAGCATTACCCTTGCTTTGCGCGTCAGTTGCCTCCGCCAGTTCCATGATGTCCGTGGGCTACTTTAACGGGGGTGGCGATGTCACCGCCGGACCGGGTGGCGATATCAACAAACTGGACGTTCGCCAGATCACCCACCTGAACTACTCGTTTGGTCTGGTCTATAACGACGAAAAAGACGAAACCAACGCCGCGCTGAAAGATCCGGCTAAGCTGCATCAAATCTGGCTATCGCCAAAAGTGGCGTCCGATCTGGCCTTAATCCCCACTCTGCGTAAGCAAAACCCGAACCTCAAAGTGCTGCTTTCCGTCGGCGGCTGGGGCGCGCGCGGCTTCTCTGGCGCAGCGGCAACCCAAGAGAGTCGCGCGGTGTTCATCCGCTCCGCGCAGGAGATTGTCGACAAATACGGCCTGGACGGGATCGATCTCGACTGGGAGTATCCGGTCAACGGCGCCTGGGGGCTGGTGGCAAGCCAGCCTGCCGACCGGGGTAACTTTACCGCCCTGCTGAAGGAGATGCGCGACGCGTTCGGGCATAAAAAGCTGGTCACCATTGCGGTAGGCGCGAATGCGGAAAGTCCGAAAAGCTGGGTGGATGTTAAAGCCATTGCGCCCCTGCTCGACTACATCAACCTGATGACCTACGACATGGCGTACGGTACGCAGTATTTTAACGCCAACCTGTATGACTCCAGCACCTGGCCGACGGTGGCCGCCGCGGACAAATACAGCGTGGACTTTGTGGTGAACAACTATCTGGCCGCCGGGCTGAAGCCGCAGCAGATGAATCTCGGGATTGGTTTCTATGGCCGCGTGCCGAAACGCGCCGTAGAGCCGGGGATCGACTGGACCAAACCGGATGCGCAAAAAAATCCGGTTACCCAGCCCTACTTCGGGCCGCAGGAGATCGGGTTGTTCAAGTCACTTGGCTATGACCTGACCAAAGATACCTACGTGAAGTACAACGATATCGTGAAAAAGCTGTTGAACGATCCGCAGAAGCGTTTTACCGAGCACTGGGACGACCAGGCAAAAGTGCCGTGGCTCTCGGTGAAGGGTACCGATGGCAACGCGCTGTTTGCGATTTCCTATGAGAACCCACGATCCGTGGCGATCAAAGCGGACTACATCAAAGAGAAAGGGCTCGCCGGAGCGATGTTCTGGGAGTACGGCGCGGATGACGAAAACCAGTTAGCGAAACAGCTGGCGGCGTCGCTCGGGATCCCGCATAAGTAGTAAGACAATCAAGCCCTCTCCCCGTGGGAGAGGGTTGGGTGAGGGCATCAACCCGCACCGTTATTGCATTTTCATCGTCGCAATCGGCTTCGGCGTGATGCCGAAGTCTTCTTTCAGCTCGCGCTTGCTCTTCATTACCATCTGGCCCTGGGTGTCGATCGTCATATGCTGCGCGTCGGTGTTATTGCGCGCCTGCCACAGCATCACCAGCTGCAGGCTGTTCTCTTTTTGCTCCGGGGTCAGCGCGACGCCATCGGGCCATTTTCCCAGCTCTACGGCGGTCACCAGACGCTGATAAATCTCCGGCGTCATACCGCTAATCATGTCATCAATATTCACAATCCCGCCCTTTCAAAGGAATAATTTGCTGAATCGTTTTTTCAACCCTTCACCTGGTCGCCGTTTTCGTCGTCAGTGAAGCTCATTGAGGCTGAATTCACGCAGAAACGCTCGCCCGTGGGCTGAGGACCATCCGGGAAGACGTGCCCAAGGTGCGCATCGCAGTTACCGCAGCGAATTTCCGTGCGTACCATGCCGTGTGACGAGTCGGTCAGGTAGCGGATGGCCTCATCGCTCACCGGCTCGTAAAAGCTCGGCCAGCCGCAGCCAGAATCAAATTTCGTTTGGGAATTAAACAGCGGCGCATCACAGACCAGGCAGTGGTAGACGCCGTCCCGCTTGTTGTGCAGTAAACGCCCGGTGAACGGCGGTTCCGTCCCGTGGTTCTGCGTCACGTAAAACTGCATTTCTGTGAGGTTTTTTTTCAAATCTTCAGGGTTACGTTGGTTCGACATATGCTTACATCTCGCTGTAGAAACAGACATCTTTTAACCCGGATTCTAACAAAACATTAACACCCTTGCGTGCACTTTTGATCTAAACTTATTTGTCGCGAAAAGGCGGTCAGGCAATTGTGATCATGCTCACATTTTTATCCTGCGAGGCCTTTAAAATCCAGGCGCAGCCCCCATATGGGTGCAAGCTCAAAGGGAAAGTGAGGCGAGTCAGTCGCACAAACGTTAGTCACAGGATTGATTTGTCGCAATGATTGACACGATTCCGCTTGACGCTGCGTAAGGTTTTTGTAATTTTACAGGCAACCTTTTATTCACTAACAAATAGCTGGTGGAATATATGACTATCAAAGTAGGTATCAACGGTTTTGGCCGTATCGGCCGTATTGTTTTCCGTGCTGCTCAGAAACGTTCTGACATCGAAATCGTTGGTATCAACGATCTCCTGGACGCTGAATACATGGCGTACATGCTGAAGTACGACTCAACTCACGGTCGTTTCGACGGCACCGTTGAAGTGAAAGACGGCCACCTGGTTGTTAATGGCAAAACCATCCGCGTTACTGCTGAAAAAGACCCAGCTAACCTGAAATGGAACGAAATCGGTGTTGACGTTGTTGCTGAAGCAACCGGTATCTTCCTTACCGACGAAACTGCACGTAAACACATCACTGCGGGTGCGAAGAAAGTTGTTCTGACTGGTCCTTCCAAAGACAACACCCCAATGTTCGTTCGTGGTGCAAACTTCGAAACTTACGCTGGCCAGGATATCGTGTCTAACGCATCCTGCACCACCAACTGCCTGGCACCGCTGGCTAAAGTTATCAACGACAACTTCGGCATCATCGAAGGTCTGATGACTACCGTTCACGCAACCACCGCTACTCAGAAAACCGTTGATGGCCCGTCTCACAAAGACTGGCGCGGCGGCCGTGGCGCGGCTCAGAACATCATCCCATCCTCTACCGGTGCTGCTAAAGCTGTAGGTAAAGTACTGCCAGAACTGAATGGCAAACTGACTGGTATGGCGTTCCGCGTTCCAACTCCTAACGTATCCGTTGTTGACCTGACCGTTCGTCTGGAAAAAGCTGCTTCTTATGAAGAAATTAAGAAAGCAATCAAAGCTGCTTCCGAAGGCGCAATGAAAGGCGTTCTGGGCTACACCGAAGACGACGTTGTATCTACCGATTTCAACGGCGAAGTGTGCACTTCCGTGTTCGATGCTAAAGCGGGTATCGCACTGAACGACAACTTCGTTAAACTGGTATCCTGGTACGACAACGAAACTGGCTACTCTAACAAAGTACTGGACCTGATCGCTCACATCTCTAAATAAGTTGAGATGAGTGCTTGATCCAAAAAGGCGACTTCGGTCGCCTTTTTTATTTATAAGACAGAGGATTGCTTAATGATTAATAAAATTTTTGCACTTCCGGTAGTCGAACAACTTACCCCTGTGCTTTCCCGCCGTCAGATTGACGGTGCCGACGTTATCGTCGTTGACCATCCACGCGTTAAAGCCTCCGTGGCGCTGAACGGCGCCCACCTGCTCTCCTGGAAACCGGAAGGTGAAGCCGAAGGCTTATGGCTGAGCGATGCGACCTCCTTCAAAAAAGGGGCGGCTATTCGCGGTGGCGTACCGATCTGCTGGCCGTGGTTCGGCCCGTCCGCCCAGCAGGGTTTGCCTTCTCACGGTTTTGCCCGTAACCAGCAGTGGACCCTGAAAGCGCACAACGAAGATGACAACGGCGCCGTGCTGACCTTTGAGCTGCAGGCTAATGATGAAACCCGCGCCCTCTGGCCGCATGATTTCACCCTGTATGCCCGCTTTAAGCTGGGTAAAACCTGTGAAATCGAACTGGAAGCCCACGGTGAGTTTGAAACCACCGCAGCCCTGCACACCTACTTCAACGTGGGTGATATCGGCGCAGTGAAGGTGAGCGGTCTTGGCGATACCTTTATCGACAAAGTGGATAACGCCAAAGAAGGTAAACTGAGCGACGGCGTACAGACGTTCCCTGACCGTACCGACCGCGTCTACCTGCATCCGGAAGCGTGCAGCGTGATCCACGACGGCGCGCTGAACCGCGGAATTGAAGTGGTCCATCATCATCACAGCGACGTGGTGGGCTGGAACCCGGGCCCGGCGCTGTCCGTCAGCATGGCCGACATGACGGATGAAGGGTATAAAACGTTTGTCTGCGTGGAAACCGCCTGCGTGAGCACCCCGCAAAAAGCGAGCGACGAAAAACCGTCTCGTTTAGGGCAGACGATCCGTATTGTTAAGCGATAATTTTGCTGCACCACATTAAAGCAAACGGGGCGCGCGCGCCCCGTTTTAATGCATCAATTGCACGATATTAGTGCGCAATCAGAACTTGTAGCTCACGCCGACAGAGAAAATACCTGCCCAGGATTTGTCGACCATCGGGCTATCCTTCACTTCGTCGCTCAGACGCTCATAGCGGCCGGTACCGTACACGCTCCAGTCGCCGAGGAAGTTGTAGCTCGCGGTCAGCTCCAGGTACGGATCCCAGCCGTCATCTGCGCTGTAGCTCTTCAGACCACTGCGGCGGGACTCGTTTTTAGATACGCCATAGTAGTAGTCGTTGTAGTTCTCGCTGTTGTACTGCACACCAATACCCGGCGTCAGGGTCAGACCACCGTTGGTATAGCGGTACAGCCACGCCAGATCCCAGATAAAGCCGTTGCTGTTATCGAGCGTATCGCCTGCCAGGGCCGTACGCAGGAAGCCATACTGGGTGTTATGCACGTATGAGAGCCCGGCCATCATCGAGCTTTTGCGCTTGTCGAGCTGGCGAAGCGCGTGGCTGTCGCTGTCACCCGGCTTGAAGTGCGTCGGATCATAGTAGGCCATGATGGAGAGCTTATCGGCCGTATCGTTCCAGAGATAGTAGCCGCCGCCGAGCCCGCGGAACCAGACGTTATCGCCTTCATAGGTGATAACGGGAACAGGATAAACGTCACGGTCATACTGTTTGTACGGGCTGTTAATGACGCCAACACCCGCGCCAACCGTCCACTGACTTTCCGCCTGTGCGGTGTTCACTGCGGTCGCGGCAAGGATGCCTAATGCCAGAAGTTTGAGTTTGGTCACAATCCATTCTTTCCTGTAGTCAAATAATCAGCGGATGAAGTGTAACCGCCATTCCCGTACATCCCAAAATTTTTTGCCTGCTAATCAGTCTGATTAACCCATTATTTTTAACTTATCAGATGACAGCCTGCTTTCATTTATATGACCACTGAATGAAAAACGTGCATTTGTCTTATAACGACAGTGGAAATTTTTGGATGAGTTATTGATATGTCATTGAAAGTAGATTTTCTGGGCATGCAAGTTTTGCAAATGCCATCTACGCTTTAATTTAAGAAGAGTTTTCCTGAACACCTGCGGTTCTTAGCGTCTGACCTGGCACACAGGTTGCTGCTTTGGCAGTGAGGTGCGAGAGATTCTCTTCCGGGAGCCTCCACTACTCATACGAACGGCTCTTATCCTGTGCTAAAAAACGAAAGGACGGCATGCCATGAATATATTCGATCACTATCGCCAGCGCTATGAAGCTGCCAAGGACGAAGAGTTCACACTGCAGGAGTTTCTTACCATCTGTCGGCAAGATCGCAGTGCCTATGCCAATGCGGCAGAACGGCTATTGATGGCTATTGGTGAGCCAAACATGGTTGACACTGCCCTGGAGCCTCGGCTTTCCCGTCTCTTTTCGAATCGGGTGGTCGCCCGATATCCGGCGTTTGAAGAGTTCTATGGTATGGAAGATGCCATCGAACAGATTGTCTCCTACCTGAAGCATGCCGCTCAGGGTCTGGAAGAGAAGAAACAGATCCTCTATTTACTCGGCCCCGTGGGCGGCGGTAAATCCTCGCTGGCGGAACGCCTGAAGTCGCTGATGCAGCGCGTGCCTATCTATGTGCTGAGCGCCAACGGTGAACGCAGCCCGGTGAACGACCATCCGCTGTGCCTGTTCAATCCGCAGGAAGATGCGCAGATTCTGGACAAAGAGTATGGCATCCCGCGTCGCTATCTCGGCACCATCATGTCGCCGTGGGCGGCTAAACGCCTGCACGAGTTTGGTGGCGATATCACCAAATTCCGCGTGGTGAAAGTCTGGCCGTCTATCCTTGAACAGATCGCCATCGCCAAAACGGAACCTGGCGATGAGAACAACCAGGACATCTCGGCGCTGGTGGGTAAAGTCGACATCCGTAAGCTGGAAAACTTCGCGCAAAACGATCCGGATGCCTACGGTTACTCGGGCGCGCTGTGCCGCGCGAACCAGGGGATTATGGAGTTCGTCGAGATGTTTAAAGCGCCAATCAAGGTGCTGCATCCGCTGCTGACGGCGACTCAGGAAGGCAACTACAACGGGACGGAAGGTATCTCCGCCCTGCCGTTTAACGGGATTATTCTCGCCCACTCGAACGAATCTGAATGGGTGACCTTCCGTAATAACAAAAACAATGAGGCCTTCCTTGACCGCGTGTACATCGTCAAGGTGCCTTATTGCCTGCGGATCTCCGAAGAGATCAAAATTTACGAGAAACTGCTTAACCACAGTGAGCTGGTGCATGCCCCCTGCGCGCCCGGCACGCTGGAAACGCTGTCACGCTTCTCCATCCTTTCGCGTCTGAAAGAGCCGGAAAACTCCAGCATCTATTCGAAAATGCGCGTCTATGACGGTGAAAGCCTGAAAGATACCGACCCGAAAGCGAAGTCGTATCAGGAATACCGCGACTATGCCGGGGTTGATGAGGGGATGAACGGTCTGTCTACGCGTTTCGCGTTTAAGATCCTCTCCCGCGTCTTTAACTTCGACCATGCGGAAGTGGCGGCCAACCCGGTTCATCTGTTCTACGTGCTGGAGCAGCAAATCGAGCGCGAGCAGTTCCCGCAGGAGCAGGCCGAACGCTACCTTGAGTTCCTCAAAGGTTACCTGATTCCGAAATACGCCGAGTTCATTGGCAAAGAGATCCAGACGGCCTACCTGGAATCCTATTCAGAGTACGGGCAGAACATTTTCGACCGTTATGTCACCTACGCTGACTTCTGGATCCAGGATCAGGAGTACCGCGACCCGGATACCGGCCAGCTGTTTGACCGTGAATCCCTGAACGCGGAGCTGGAAAAAATCGAGAAGCCTGCCGGGATCAGCAACCCGAAAGACTTCCGTAACGAGATTGTGAACTTCGTCCTGCGCGCCAGAGCGCATAACAACGGGCGCAATCCGAACTGGACCAGCTACGAGAAACTGCGCACGGTCATTGAGAAGAAAATGTTCTCCAATACCGAAGAGCTGCTGCCGGTGATCTCGTTTAACGCCAAAACCTCAACCGATGAACAGAAAAAACACGACGATTTTGTCGACCGTATGATGGAAAAAGGCTACACCCGCAAACAGGTCCGCCTGCTCTGCGAATGGTACCTGCGCGTGCGTAAATCGTCTTAAAACAAGTGCCCGGCGGCGTTTAGCGCCTGCCGGGCCTACAAAATGCAAGTTGGCAAATGCAGTACGGGGGGTATATGACCTGGTTTATTGACCGGCGTCTTAACGGCAAAAACAAGAGCACGGTGAACCGCCAGCGCTTCTTGCGTCGTTATAAAGCGCAAATTAAACAGTCTATCTCCGAGGCCATCAACAAACGCTCGGTGACCGACGTCGACAGCGGCGAGTCTGTCTCCATCCCCACCGATGACATCAGCGAACCGATGTTTCATCAGGGGCGAGGCGGCCTGCGCCATCGCGTACACCCAGGTAATGACCACTTCGTTCAGAACGACAGAATTGAGCGCCCTCAGGGCGGCGGAGGTGGTTCAGGAAGCGGTCAGGGACAGGCCAGCCAGGACGGTGAAGGCCAGGACGAATTTGTCTTCCAGATTTCGAAAGATGAATATCTCGACCTGCTGTTTGAAGACCTGGCGCTGCCGAATCTGAAAAAGAATCAGCATCGTCAGCTTAATGAATATAAAACCCATCGCGCGGGCTATACCGCCAACGGCGTGCCCGCCAACATCAGCGTCGTGCGTTCGTTGCAGAACTCGCTGGCGCGACGCACGGCCATGACGGCAGGCAAACGTCGCGAACTGCGCGAGCTCGAGAGCAACCTGAAGGTCGTGGAAAACACGGAACCGGCGCAACTGCTGGAAGAGGAGCGCCTGCGTAAAGAGATTGCAGAGCTGAGGGCGAAGATCGAACGGGTACCGTTTATCGACACCTTCGACCTGCGCTACAAGAACTACGAAAAACGCCCTGAGCCCTCCAGCCAGGCGGTGATGTTCTGTCTGATGGACGTGTCCGGCTCGATGGATCAGGCAACCAAGGATATGGCGAAGCGTTTTTATATTCTGCTCTATCTGTTCCTGAGCAGAACCTATAAGAACGTGGAGGTGGTCTATATCCGCCACCACACTCAGGCGAAAGAGGTGGATGAGCATGAGTTCTTCTACTCGCAGGAGACCGGCGGGACCATCGTCTCAAGCGCCCTGAAGCTGATGGATGAAGTGGTGAAAGAGCGTTACGACCCGTCGCAGTGGAATATTTATGCCGCGCAGGCGTCGGACGGCGATAACTGGGCCGACGACTCACCGCTGTGTCATGAGATCCTGGCGAAGAAAATTCTACCGGTGGTGCGTTACTACAGCTATATCGAAATCACCCGTCGCGCGCACCAGACCCTGTGGCGGGAGTATGAACATCTGCAATCGATGTTCGATAATTTTGCCATGCAGCATATCCGTGACCAGGATGATATTTATCCTGTGTTCAGGGAGCTGTTCCACAAGCAATCTTCTACCAGCAACGCATAATCAAACAGCCAGCGAAAGCGCTGGCTGTTTTCTTTCGACCCCGTTCATCCCGTGCTAATGTAGAACGCTGCATACTGGATTATCACCGGGAAATCGTTATGACTGACGACGTTATTGGGGCAGGAACCCACCAGCAACTGATTACCTTACTCACCGAGCAGGGCGCGCGGTTTCGCGTCATGGAGCACGAGGCGGTCGGGAAATGTGAAGCGGTAAGTGAAATTCGCGGAACCGATCTGCGGCAAGGCGCCAAAGCCCTGGTCTGCAAGGTGAAGGGAAACGGCGTAAAAAAACACGTTCTGGCGATCCTCGCCGCCGATCTGCAGGCTGACCTGAGCCAGCTTGCCAGTCATTTTGGCGGGCTAAAGGCCTCCCTCGCCAGCCCGGCCGAGGTCGATACCCTGACCGCCTGCGTTTTCGGCGCTATCCCGCCCTTTAGCTTCCATCCTGATTTGGCGCTGGTTGCCGACCCGCTGCTGTTCGAGCGTTTTGACGAAATCGCGTTTAACGCTGGCCTGCTGGAGAAATCCGTGATTATGGATACCCAGGATTACCTGCGCATCGCCCGTCCTGAGCTGGTAACTTTCCATAAAGCGTAACTACAATGGCTGACGCCCTGTCAGCCTTTTCGTTCCAGAAACAGCACGGAGGCAACGAGAATAACGGCAATAGCGAAAAACGATGAGGAGATAATCAGCGTTTCCACAAACATGTGATCGTTCATGATGGCGACCCCTTTTGCGATATCTGCCTCCGTTTTAATCCGCGTAAATGACAAGGTTATGACAACAATAAAATCTTTTTAAAACTGTCCTGCGTCGCGTTTGCGCGTACAGTAAGCAGGTTAATTATTCTGGCAAGGATTCCCTATGTTTGACCCTACTCTGCTCATTCTTCTGGCACTCGCCGCGCTCGGCTTTGTCAGCCATAACACCACGGTCGCCATCTCGATTCTGGTGCTTATTATTGTTCGCGTGACCCCGCTAAATACCTTTTTCCCGTGGATAGAAAAACAAGGCCTCACCATCGGGATAATCATTTTAACCATCGGGGTAATGGCGCCCATCGCCAGCGGTACGCTTCCTGCATCAACCCTGCTGCACTCGTTCGTAAACTGGAAATCGCTGGTGGCGATCGCGGTGGGGATTTTTGTGTCGTGGCTGGGCGGACGCGGCGTCACGCTAATGAGCAGCCAGCCCTCGCTGGTGGCGGGTCTGCTGGTGGGCACCGTGCTGGGCGTGGCGCTCTTCCGCGGCGTGCCGGTCGGCCCGCTGATTGCGGCAGGCCTTGTCTCGCTGTTTATCGGGAAGTCGTAGTCAGGCTGGCCATATAACGCGCCGGCGTCTGGCCCAGCCCCTTCCTGAACATGGTGATAAACGCGGTGGTCGAGTCATAGCCCAGTGACTGGGCCACCTGCTGTACCGATTTCCCACTAATCAAATGCTGTAACGCCACGATCAGCTGCAGCTGGTGACGCCAGCGGCGAAAGCTTAAACCGGTCTCTTTCACCACCAGCCGCGCCAGGCTGCGTTCGCTCATGGCAAAATGGCTCGCCCACTGCGCCAGCGTCTGCCAGGCGGCGGGCTCTTCCGCCATCTTCTCGCTCATCAGTCGAATTTTAGGATGGGGCGAGACGGGCAGCTGCAGGTGCTCCTGACGCTGGAGCGGCAGCTCGTCAAACAGGACGTCCACCAGGCGCGACGTGGTCGCAAGAGGAAGCTGCTCACGCGATTTTTCCGCCAGGGATAAAATCAGCTCCCGCACCAGAGGAGAGATTTTCAGGGTACAGCAGCGCTCGGGCAAGCTTGCCGCCCCCGGCTCAATAAACAAAAAGCAGAGCTGCGCGCCCGGCGTGGCCCTGTTGCTGTGCGGCATCTGGCCGGGGATCCAGACGGCATACTGGGGCGGAACCATCAGCATCGCATTTTCCACTTCGCAGGTGATTGCGCCGCCAAGGGCCAGAATCAGCTGCCCCTTACGGTGATGATGCCGGGGAATATATTGTTCCTCCGCCACCACCTGAATGCGAAATGCGACGGCCGCATCGTACTGGCTATCTGGATCGTAGCCCTCCAGTCCCAGACCAATCATCAGTTTGTCCGATATTAGCGATAAACTGTCATTTTAGCCTGATTTCAACCGCTGAGAAAATCGGTATTGTGTGCGCTCGCTTGAACGTATGAGAACATAATGACTACTGCTATTCGCACCTCAGGAAAACACGGCGCGCTGTTAATTGCAGGCATCCTGATGATTGCCACTACGCTTCGCGTCATTTTTACCGGCGCAGCGCCGCTGCTCGACACTATTCGTCTTGATTATGGCTTAAGCACGGCGCAAACCGGTCTGCTGACCACCCTGCCCCTGCTGGCTTTCGCCCTCGTCTCGCCGCTTGCCGCAGGCGTTGCCCGACGTATCGGCATGGAGCGCAGCCTGTTTATCGCCCTGCTGCTGATTTGCGCCGGAATTGCGGTTCGCTCTCTGCCTTCCGCCGCGCTGCTGTTTATCGGTACGGCGGTCATTGGCTGCGGTATTGCGCTCGGGAACGTGCTGTTACCCGGATTAATTAAGCGTGACTTTCCGGGCCAGGTGGCGAAGCTCACCGGTGCTTATTCCCTGACGATGGGCGTCTCGGCGGCGTTTGGATCAGCGATGATTGTTCCCCTGGCGCAGGGGAACGCGGGCTGGCATGGTGCACTGCTGATGCTGATGGCGTTTCCGCTGGTCGCGCTGCTGCTCTGGTTACCCCAGTGGCGTCAGAAACACGTTGCAGCGGTAACGGGCGCTGGCGCGCTGCATAATCGCGCCATCTGGCGCTCGGCGCTCGCCTGGCAGGTGACGCTCTTTTTAGGGATTAACTCGCTGATTTACTACGTCATCATCGGCTGGCTGCCGGCGATACTGCTGAGCCACGGCTACAGCGAAGCGCAGGCCGGCTCGGTGCACGGACTGCTGCAGCTGGCCACGGCCGTGCCGGGGCTTGCCGTGCCGCTGATCCTCCACCGTCTGAAAGATCAGCGGGCCATTGCAGGCGCAGTGGCGCTGCTGTGCGCGATAAGCGCGGCGGGATTATGGTTTATGCCAGGCATGGCGGTGATGTGGACGCTGGTGTTTGGCTTTGGCACAGGAGCAACGATGATCCTCGGCCTGACGTTCATCGGTCTGCGCGCCAGCTCCGCGCACCAGGCTGCGGCGCTGTCCGGCATGGCACAGTCGATTGGCTATCTGCTCGCCGCCTGCGGCCCTCCGCTGATGGGGAAAATTCACGATAGCGCAGGGGACTGGCGGATCCCGCTTCTGGGCTGCGCCCTGGCCGCGGTGATAATGGCCCTCTGCGGCATCTTAGCCGGGCGAAACCGGGAGATCGCGCCCCGTTAAGTGTGGCAGACCCTCGGGTCTGCCTTTTTTAACCGCGGGCCGCGCGCAGCATCGCCTGCACCAGCACGACCGGACGTCCTTCCAGCGCAGCACGCTCATGCTGGAATAAGGTGATCACGAAGAACGGGTGCGTGACCAGTTCTGCGGCGCGAATTTCTCCCTGGTCGTCCCAGCCCGTAACATGCATATCACCGCTTTCCAGCGCCTGCGCAAACGCCGGCGACACGCCATAGTTACAGTGATACCCCTCTTCAATTTCCGGTTTGCCGTACGCTTTGGCGATCAGCGTATTTTTGCGCAGTTCAATCGCATCGGTTTTTTCCACCAGCGAGCAGGTCAGCGGCGCAATCACCATGGTGCCTTCGGTATCCGTCTCAGCGTGTGCCGCATCAGCCCAGCCCAGCACGTTTCGGGCATACTCAATCAGCGCATGCTGGAACCCACCGCAGGTGCCCAGGAACGGGATGCTGTTTTCACGGGCATAGCGCGCGGCGATAAAAGCGGCCTCGGTGTTTTTATAGGGGCTGGCGGGTACCAGCCAGATGGCATCGTAGCCCACCAGATCTTCAGGGCTTGTCAGCTCCGTGGTGGCAAGCCAGTCGTAATCGGCGGTGAGGTCAAGTACTGCGGCGGCGTCGTCAATGGCCAGCGGGATCGCCTGATGCGCAATTACACTGGGATTGTAATCGCCAACCAGCGCAATGCGCAGCGTCGTTTTAACCGGGAGGTGTTCCATGAAAGGTTCCTTATGCCAGAGTATTATCAGATAACATAAGGAACCTCAGACTACCGATCTTTTGCAATTATCACAATACCTTAAATTGGGAGGGTGGAATCATGATTCAATGCAAACGCGTGTACGAACAGGCAGGCCCTGACGACGGTTATCGGGTACTGGTGGACAGGCTGTGGCCGCGCGGTGTTAAGAAAACGGACCTCGCGTATGACGAATGGTGTAAAGCGCTCACGCCCTCAACTGAACTACGCAAGGCCTTTCATAGCGAAACCATTGATTTCGCCGCCTTCAGTCAGGCCTATCGGGAAGAGCTGACGCAGCATGCTGACGAGGGCGTGCGTCTGGCAACGCTGGCGCACGGGCAGACCGTCACCCTGCTCTTTGCTGCCAAAAACACGGAGCAAAATCACGCCCTGGTCTTAGCCGACTGGCTGCGCCACCTGTGATCAGCCGATCGCCAGCTCATCGAGGATTTGCGGCGCTTCATCGGGGGTGAGCGGCATCAGATGTTCGGCGCGGACAAACGCAAAGCCGTGCTGATTGTCAAAGGCGTAGACATCCCCCGTCACCAGCCAGAGCGCACGATCTGCGGTGGTCGGTAATTGCGTCATCACGCCGTTGACCGGGTTAACGAAGCGCAGGCCAGGCTGGCACAGGCCAAACAGCTCAACAGATTTACCAATATTTCGACGGCCTGACGCCGTGCGGGCACCCACGATCATCGCCATGCTGCCCGGTTTTAGCTGAAACATACTTCTCTCGCGGAAACGAACGCCAGAAACTGGCTAAGATTAATCCTAAAGAGAAGTGTATCGCAGGCGGTATCCGTCTGTCACCTGGTGGGTTGAGGATGATCGCGGCGATAGAGCGTCCATTCATCGATCACTTCGCCGCCCGGTAATTTGCACTCGGTGCGAACGCCCTGCGGACTTTGAACCGGGATCTGTTCCCCGCCTTTCTCCAGGCAGTAGACGGAGGCCGGGTTCGCCATACCGATAACGTGCGGCGGTTTCGGTGCATCGGGTGGCGTGGTTTTTGCGGTGCAGGCGGCCAGGGGAAGCGCCAGCGCCAGAAGCAGAAATCTCATCTCATTGATCCTTGTGACATCATGACAGTTTAAGGGTAACGGGTCATCGCCGCGTTCTCCATGATTTCTCCATTTTAACTGCACTTTTCAGCACTATAGTGTGGCATGTTCTCGATATGACCAGAGAACATCATTCCGTAATCAAGATGTCTTTGCCCCGGTCTCAACAACGGGGCTTTTTTTCTATCCTGCTGCCCGCTCCCTGCATATATTAAATTTTCTGTATTCATGTTTTACTATGCCAGAAGCCTAAAAACTCAGCATAACATGCAGATGCAGACGTCTTCTGCCTGGGAGTCATTCTACGTCATGTCGGATCTTATCCTCGCTCGCGTTTCAGAAACCCTTGCCACCGAGCAATCCCTTGAAAGCCTCGTTCGCCAGCTGCTGGAGATGCTGGAGATTGTCACCGACATGGAGTCGACCTACCTGACGAAGGTGGATATCGAGGCGCGGCTGCAGCACATCCTCTATGCCCGCAACAGCAAACAGATGACGATCCCGGAGGGGTTGAGCGTCCCATGGGATGAGACGCTGTGCAAACGCGCGCTGGACAGTGACACGATGTTCAGCAACGACGTGCCCGAACGCTGGCCCGAGTGTGAAGCTGCAAAAGCGCTTGGCATTACCACCTACATGAGTATTCCAGTCCATCTTGCGGATGGTTCACTTTACGGAACGCTCTGCGCCACCAGCACGGCCAGAAAGCCGCTGAGCGAGCGCGGTGAACAGGTTCTGAAGCTCTTCGCCGGGCTGATTGCCCAGTCCATTCAGAAAGAGTCGCTGGTGACCCAGCTTCGCGAAGCCAATGCGGCCCTCATCGCGCACTCCTATACGGATGCCCTTACCGGTTTACCCAACCGTCGCGCCATTTTTGAAGATCTGACCACCCTCTTTTCTCTGGCCCGGCACCTGAAGCGTAACGCCATCATCGCATTTATCGATCTGGATGATTTCAAGCTGATTAACGATCGTTACGGCCACGAGGCTGGCGACCAGTTCCTGATAGAAGTGGGCAAGCGTTTGACCGAAGAGAAACAGCAGGACGATATTATCGGTCGTCTGGGGGGTGATGAATTTCTGGTCGCGTCGCTGAGCCAGCCCCACCAGGACGGGGATAACGCGCAGCTTACGTTGCTCAAAACGCGCCTCAGCGCCTGCATCGCCGGCGAATACTGGCTGGGCAGCGTTCATATTATTTATCCGGGCGCCAGCTTCGGCGTTATCGAAGTGGACCCTGCCGCAACCGATCCTGACAGCGCGTTACGCGCCGCGGATGTGGCGATGTATCAGGATAAGAAAGGAAAAAGCAAAACACGCTTTCTCACCATGGATTAACCCCGTACACTCTACGGCGTTATTGAAACCGAAACAGGTGATGGTATGAGAATAGGGATCCTTTTCCCGGTCGTTATATTTATAACGGCGGTGGTTTTTTTAGCGTGGTTTTTTGTCGGCGGCTACGCGGCTCCGGGAGCATAAATGCGGAAGACAACCGTCATTATGCTGATCGTTGCCATTGCGGCGTTTGCCGGCACGCAGCTTGGCTGGTGGTAAACCCGATACGTAAAAAGGCCGCCATCCGGCAGCCTTTTTCATCGCTTTCAGAACTTAGCTTTTGATCTTTCTGTAGATAAACAGAACAACCAGCGCACCGATCACCGCGACGGCGAAACTGCCGAAGTTAAAGCCATCGACCTTGCCAAAACCGAACAGCGTACTGATCCAGCCGCCGACTACCGCGCCGACAATACCCAGTATTACGGTGACGATAAACCCACCGCCATCTTTGCCCGGCATGATCCACTTCGCCAGAATACCCGCAATAAGCCCAAAGATAATCCAGGATAAAATTCCCATAACTTTCCTCTCTGTATGGTTTTTGTCATTAAATCAACGACACAAAAAAGAATAGCACAGGATCTGAGAAAGGAAATTTGTGATAAGCATCACTCTATGTGGTTTTTCTCCTGTCATACCCCAACAAACGCGTACCGGTTACGTCCCGCGCGTTTTGCCTGATAGAGCGCCTGGTCAGCGGCGATAATGATATTCTGCTGGCTGCCCGCGATGTCGACGGCACGTGCGGTAGAAATTCCGACGCTGACCGTTACCCGCCCAAAGGGGCTAAAGGCATGGACGATTTGCAGCGAGAACACGTTGCGAATAATCGTCTGGGCCAGACGAAGCGCTTCCTGGATGTCCGTATCAGGTAATATCAGCGCAAACTCCTCTCCGCCGTAGCGCGCCACGATCTGATTACCACGAGTAAGACTCTCCCTGAGACTGTTTCCCAGCAGCGCCAGACAGCGGTCCCCTTCCGGATGGCCGTAGTTATCGTTGTATTTTTTGAAGAAGTCCACGTCCACAATCAGTATCGAAATCGGTGCATCATGCGCGGCACAAAGCACGATTTCCGAGAGGATTTTTTCATCAAAAATGCGACGGTTGTAAAGCCCGGTCAGCGCATCCTCAGAGGCGATAATCTTCAGCGCCTTGTTATCTCTGGTTTTTCTGGATAAGTCGGAATACAGGAAGTATGACGCGACGATGAGTATCGCCGTGAACACGAAAATGAGTACCGCCAGCTGAATCGCCTGCTTGCGCCAGGGTGCAAGGGCCTCATCAATGCTGACGGCCACGGTGGTGACCAGCCCGTAGCGTCTGTTTTTCTCATAGGCATAAATGCGTTCGATCTTATCAAACCGCGAAATGGAACTGGCTATCCCGGTATTTTGTACCTTGAGGTATTTCCTGAAGAGCGGTGAATCGGAAACAATCGTGCCAATATAGGTATTTTTAAAAGGATAACGGACCAGCAGCACGCCTGACTCTGTTGTTAAGCCAATGACGCCCGCGTGACCAATATTAATCTGCCCGTAGAGCGCGAGAAAATTTTCGATACCCAGGGTCACCACCACAACACCGTTAAATGCCCCGGTGTGGGTTTCAAGGCGCCGACTAATGGTGATGACCCATTTACCATTGGTTCTGCTGACTACGGGCTCGCCAATAAAAATCTGCTGATTTTTATTTTCCTTGTGATAGATAAAAAATGACCTGTCCGATCCTTTGCGTGGGCCCGTAAAAGTTTCGTGCAACGCGGTAAAGATATCGCCCTGAGCATCGTAAACAACCACATTATTAATCTGGGTAAGGAGATTATCCTGATTATTTATCATCCGCTGAATATGGGTCGCCTGCTGCGGGGTCATACCATAAATTTCGATTATGTCGGAAACGGTAGTAATTAACATTTCACTCTGGCGCATGATCCCCTCGGTGTACACATCAAGGGTATGGCTCAGGTTAGCGACGCTGGTATTAATTTGCTGGATTGACTGCTGTCTGGACGTGGCAATTTGGACGGCAAGCGACAGCGAGATGATCAATGAGACAATGATGACGGTAATGGTTGTTGTGTAAAAAGTATTTTTCACATGCACGAGCTTTTCCACCTTATCACGCCTGACATCCCTGGCTGACAACTCTTGTCACTGTAACAAAGCTCAGGATAAGAGGAAAATGAATTGCACTTAAGCATGCAACAGAAGCTCGTCGTAATTTCGTTTTACAAACTTACCGTCTCCCGGGGCTTAGATAAAATGACTTTAATAAAATCGATATAGGAGACGGGCTTACCAAAATAATAACCCTGTAACAGCGTAATCTCATTACGGTTGAGATACTCCAGCTGCGCTTTCGTTTCTACGCCTTCAGCCACAATGCGTAATGAGAGTTTTTTCGCCAGGTCAATGACGCAGTCCAGCAGGATCGTTGAGTCTTTTTCATCTGAAACCCGGTTCACAAAGCTTTTATCAATTTTAATATAATCAATGGCAAGCGCATTAAGGCATGAAAGACCTGAATAGCCGGTACCAAAATCATCCAGTGCAATGACAAAACCGGCGTTATGCAGCATGTTAAGGTTTTCCACCAGGTGAGGATTATCGATCAGCGGCTCACGCTCGGTCACCTCGAGAACCAATTTGACTTCTTTACCCTGAAACCCCTTCCCGAAGACGCGACAATCACCGATGAAGGATGGCGCATTGATGTGTCTGGCGCTGATGTTCACCCCGATATGAAACCCGTCCGGGAGCTTAGGCAAAAGCGGCTTAAGCTGCATCACCACTTTCGCCATCAACCCTTTGGTTAGCGGAATAATCAAACCGCTACGTTCGGCAATCGGAATAAAGACATCCGGTGGAATAAAGCCTGACTTTGGATGCTTCCATCTTGCCAGGACTTCAACGCCATACAGCCCGCCGGTATCACCGTTCACGATCGGCTGGTAATACGGCACGATCTCCCCCTGCAAAATGGCCTTACGTAAGTCGTCTTCAAATGAGGTGCTTTTCCCCTTGTAACGGCGGATCAAAATGCCCACCGCCACCGATAGCACGAGAATCAGTAGTATCAGGCTCCATCCCTGTTGCAGCAGCCGCGTCAGGCTAAAAAAGGCAGGCGGTTGCCAGGCCAGACTAAAGGGGAATTGTGTAGATGCCGTAAGTGACCCCGTCCACGAGGCCGCTTTCCAGCCGGTCACATCACCGTTGCGCCCAAGCATGCTATTGCCGACAACCAACCCCAGGTCAACGCCGTTTGATGCGTTCGCGATGACGTCCTGCAAATGTGCATCACTGACGCTGACGATGACACGCCCTCCCGCGATGGGCATCTGGAAGACAAGCACCGGGACGCCGTTCACCAGTCGATTGCCGGGCAGCAGCATCAATTTATGTTCAGGTAACGTCTCCGGATGCACAATCAATACGCCATTCCCGGGAAGGGAAGTACAGGTGATTTTACCCTGCTGCTGGATCATGATGGCGCGCAGATGTGGTTTTAGCGCGGCTTCTGTCCCCAGCGCCAGCTGTCCGCTGCTGGTACACCCCTGCTCCGCAACGCGCTTCGCCGTGCTGGCCGCACTGACGGCTTCCGCCAGGATACTTTCTATTTTCTGGGTGCTTGCCATGGCGGTATGACTATTATTAGCCTTCGCCATCTGCCATAGCTGCCAGTTAATAATCAGAATGCCGCTCAGAAAAAGAAACAAGGCACTCAGAATAGGGATCATCACGTTGCGCACGATGTTTTCCTTAATAGAAAAAACAAGCATCGATGTTCTGGAAGAAGAGCCTGTACTTACCCGGTATTGCTTATAACAATGAAAATAGCTTAGCTGAGAATTGTCTTAAAAAACTGATACTTTCGTATGAGTTCACCTGCCCGAATTTGATCACCTGACGTGATTATCAGGCTTGTGCCTTGCCCTGGCTGTGTTAAGATTTGTCAAATCAGGGAGCGGACAGGATAACTGGAAAATGAAAAAACTCGTTGCCGTTGCGATCGTTTCAACGCTCCTGGTCATCCTGTCTCTTTATGCGGTCAATGCTGTTATCGTGGGGCAGCAAAAGAGCAAACAGCGTGAGATATCCCTTACCCTATTACATTATTCGGAAGACCTGTCCCAAAGCATAGCGCTGGCCCTTAAAAGCATTACTACGCAGGGATGTGATAAAACCAGTCTTGATAGTTACAGACAAATAACGCTGAATAACTATTATTTCGACGATATTGGTTTTATCGAGAAGGGAAAAATAGTCTGTACTGCTTTTTGGGGTAAACTTGCAACGCCCGTAGCGCTTCCTGCGGAACTGCATAAAACGCCGAGAGGCTTTCTTCTGGCGCAGTTTTCCAGAAAAGATTTTTTCACGGGCAATGCGGCAATTTATAATAATATTATTATCTTCACCACTCGCTATGCTTACGATAAATTCACCCCGGTTACGGCAAGCTATTCTCTGAGTACCACCACCAAAGACTTCGGCAGAACCTTTTTTACGACCTCCCCTGAGCTAACACAGCAGAGCTGGCTGCATTCGTCGTTGTTTACCCTGACCCTGACGCAGTGCAGCGCCTTCTGGGACCTATGCGTCATCGTGAAGCATCACGATGCAGGGCTGGCCTCGTTACCCCTGTTTATCTTTTCGTTTCTCACGGTCATACTCTTTTTTATCTGGGTCGCGATAACGTTATTTATATTCCGTATCTATGAAGATCGTTTTTCTCTGGAACGTACGCTGATCAAGGCCGTCCTGACCAATACCATCAGCGTTAACTACCAGCCTATTATCCGCATTCACGATCAAAAAATCGTGGGTGTAGAAGTTCTGTCGCGATGGCGCGACCAAAAGCATGGGGACGTCTCTCCGGAGCTGTTTATCCCATTAATAAAAAAAATCGGTCTGTATAAAAAATATTATAATAATATTATCGAAAAATCCCTCTCAGAAATTGCCCCGCTGGCGATTAAACATCAGCTGATCGTCTCCATTAACGTTGGGCGGAAGGAAATTGAAGATGGGCAGTTCATTAACATTTTGCGTCGAGCGTGTTTAGCCAATCACTTTCCCCTTTCTCTGATGAAGGTCGAACTTTCTGAGAAAGCCGTTTCCACGGCAGATATCCTCGAGGGGTTCTGTCAGGAGCTCAAGTCGCTCGGCGTTAAAATATCAATAGATGATTTTGGCGTGCAAAATTCAAACCTCGCCCGCCTGTCGCTGCTTGAATATGATGAGATTAAAATCGATAAGTCACTGGTGGATGGCATCAGCGAACATTATAAGCAAAACATCTTTGCTATCTTCAGCGATGCCCTCGCGAAGTTGAATAAAACGCTTGTTTTCGAGGGCGTGGAAAATGAAGTTCAGTATCGCTTTATTGCGAGCCGATATCCCGATGCGCTGATTCAGGGATGGTATTTTTCAAAAGCACTCACCCGGAGCGAGCTGGCGAAACGACTCACCGGTGTTGCACCGTAACCAGAAGCCTGGCATGACCTTTTTTTAGATTTGGCGTTTCCATTTTTTACGCAAAAACATATAGTCGTCACAATCAGATGGTAGATTCCCCGGAAACACACTCTTATTTTGGTTAAAAACGTGAAATTATCCTTACTTTTTCCAGTGGTACTCTTTTTTCTGACCGTGATTTTCGTGCTGTTTATCGACAAACCTGCTTCGCATATTCTGCGGAAAAAATGCATGTGGTCCGATAGCGTGATGCTGAGCTGTATCGCAAAGCATCAGCATAACGGTTTTTAAAGCAGACTATTCATTTCCCCACTGATTGAGGAAATTCGCAATATCATCAATGCGACCCGCACGGATCCCGGCCTCAGCGGCCATCTCCTGCTGAGCCTCCTCGCTGATCTCCTCATTATTCGATAAACGGGTGAGCAGCAGCTGGAAATAATGCGCCAGCGCGTCGCGCTCTGACTCAGCGACCGGGTCAGCGGCTTCCGTCGCATACTCATCGGCAATGTCATAATATTTCAGTGGGATATCGTTGTTCATAACTGTCTCGTCGCTAACCTGTAAAGGTAAAGCCATCAGTATATCGGACGCCTCACCTCAACCAAAGCATTGCTTCAGAAGAGTAACGCAAGCAGCGCTGCGAACGCGGGCGCGGCCTGCACATACAAAATTTTTCGGCTGGCGGTGGCTGCGCCAAAGAGACCGGCGATCAATACGCAGGCCAGGAAGAAGATGGCCACCTGAATACCCTTTTCACCGAGCCAGAGGCTCCAGAGCAGGCCGGCTGCCAGAAAACCGTTATACAGCCCCTGATTTGCAGCCAGCACGCGGGTGTCGCGCGCAAAGTCGGGACGCAGATTGAAGGCCTTGTGCCCTGTTTTGGTATTCCACAGGAACATTTCCAGCACAAGAATGTAGAGATGGATGAGTGCAACGACAGCGATAAGGACAGTGGCTAGCATCGTGTTGTCTCCCGCAGGCAGAGGCAAAAAAAACGGGAACCCTCAGGCCCCCGCTCTTGTTTAACCCAGAAACTGGATTACATGTTCGCGATAATCGCGTCGCCAAACTCTGAACATTTCAGCAGCTTAGCGCCTTCCATCAGACGTTCGAAATCGTAAGTTACGGTTTTCGCGTTAATCGCGCCTTCCATACCTTTAACGATCAGGTCTGCGGCTTCGAACCATTCCATGTGGCGCAGCATCATCTCTGCGGACAGGATGATAGAGCCTGGGTTCACTTTGTCCTGACCTGCGTATTTTGGCGCAGTACCGTGGGTCGCTTCGAACAGGGCGCACTCGTCACCGATGTTCGCGCCAGGGGCGATACCGATACCGCCAACCTGTGCTGCCAGAGCGTCAGAGATGTAGTCACCGTTCAGGTTCATACAGGCAATCACGTCGTATTCTGCAGGACGCAGCAGGATCTGCTGCAGGAACGCATCGGCGATCACATCTTTAATGATGATCTCTTTGCCGGTGTTCGGGTTCTTGATCTTCTGCCATGGGCCGCCGTCGATCAGCTCACCGCCGAACTCTTCTTTCGCCAACTGGTAACCCCAGTCTTTGAACGCGCCTTCGGTGAACTTCATGATGTTGCCTTTGTGAACCAGGGTCACAGAGTCACGGTCGTTGGTGATTGCATATTCGATGGCTGCACGCACCAGACGCTTGGTCCCTTCTTCGGAGCACGGCTTAATGCCGATACCGCAATGCTCAGGGAAGCGAATTTTCTTCACGCCCATCTCTTCGCGCAGGAATTTAATCACTTTTTCTGCGTCAGCAGAGTCCGCTTTCCATTCGATACCCGCGTAGATGTCTTCTGAGTTTTCGCGGAAGATAACCATATCGGTCAGTTCAGGGTGCTTAACCGGGCTAGGGGTGCCCTGATAGTAACGAACCGGACGCAGACATACGTACAGGTCCAGCTCCTGACGCAGTGCAACGTTCAGGGAACGGATACCGCCGCCAACTGGCGTCGTCAGTGGGCCTTTAATAGCAACGCGGTAGTCGCGGATCAGGTCCAGCGTTTCTGCTGGCAGCCAGACGTCCTGGCCATAAACTTGAGTAGATTTCTCACCGGTGTAAATTTCCATCCAGGAAATTTTACGCTCGCCTTTGTAGGCTTTCTCAACAGCGGCATCAACCACTTTCAGCATTGCCGGGGTAACGTCTACACCGATACCGTCACCTTCGATGAACGGGATAATCGGATTGTGAGGAACGTTAATCTTGCCGTTTTGCAGGGTGATCTTTTTACCTTCCGCCGGAACAACTACTTTGCTTTCCATTAACCTCTCCTTCGAGCGCTTCTGGTTGTTACTGATCTTATGTTAATAAATTGTAATGAGCCCTTCGATAGTACCTGATTGTCCTGCGCCATGAAAGGTCTTCGTTATTAGGCTATAATGCGGCAATTGATAACGCCTGAAAATACCATGAAGAAAACTTCTTTTACAAAACACCGGGTTGAGCGATTCAGCTCGCGACAAGCCGCCAGAAGACCGCAGGAAACCCAGCCGGTGCGGGTTATTTTGTTCAATAAACCCTACGATGTTTTGCCGCAGTTTACCGATGAAGCCGGGCGCAGCACGCTGAAGGACTATATACCTGTTCAGGGCGTCTACGCCGCGGGCCGTCTGGACCGCGACAGCGAAGGCCTTCTGGTTTTAACCAACGACGGCGCCTTGCAGGCGAAGCTCACGCAGCCCGGGAAACGCACCGGTAAAATTTACTTCGTCCAGGTCGAAGGCGAGCCGGACGAAGAAACGCTGGAAAAATTACGCAGCGGCGTGACGCTGAACGACGGCCCCACCCTGCCTGCAGGTATTGAACGCGTGAATGAACCGGAGTGGCTGTGGCCGCGCAACCCGCCGATTCGCGAACGCAAATCCATTCCGACAAGCTGGCTCAAAATTACCCTTTATGAAGGCCGCAACCGCCAGGTTCGCCGCATGACCGCGCACGTCGGCTTCCCTACCCTGCGTCTGATTCGCTACGCTATGGGCAGCTACACGCTGGAAACGCTGGCAAACGGCGAATGGCGAGACGTCACCCCTTAAGGAGTCACTATGTTTAAACCTCATGTCACGGTTGCCTGCGTGGTCCACGCTAAGGGTAAATTCCTTGTTGTCGAAGAGAGCATTAACGGCAAAGCGCTGTGGAACCAGCCTGCCGGGCATCTTGAAGCCAATGAGACCCTGCTGCAGGCCGCGAAACGCGAGCTGTGGGAAGAGACCGGCATTCACGCTGAACCCCAGCACTTCATCCGTATGCACCAGTGGATCGCGCCCGATCACACTCCGTTCCTGCGCTTTTTATTTGCCGTTGAGCTTAGCGAAACGTGCGCCACAGAGCCGCAGGATGACGATATCGACCGCTGTCTGTGGGTCACTGCCGACGAGATCCTGAACGCGCCAAACCTGCGCTCGCCGCTGGTTGCAGAAAGCATTCGCTGCTGGCAGTCTGCTGGCCGCTTACCGCTGGATGTCATCGGCGCATTTAACTGGCCGTTTACAGAGGGTGCCAATGGTGGGGGGGCGTGATAGAATACGCCGCCTTGAAGTTCAATGTCGTGAGTATTCCATGTCAGATAACAGCCAGAAAAAAGTGATCGTCGGCATGTCCGGCGGTGTCGATTCCTCCGTTTCCGCCTACCTGTTACAGCAACAGGGCTATAAGGTGGAGGGCCTGTTCATGAAGAACTGGGAGGAAGATGATGGCGAGGAATACTGCACTGCCGCTGCGGATCTCGCCGATGCGCAGGCCGTATGCGATAAGCTCGGCATTGAACTGCACACCGTTAACTTTGCCGCAGAATACTGGGACAACGTGTTTGAACTGTTCCTCGAAGAGTACAAAGCGGGCCGCACGCCGAACCCGGATATTCTGTGCAACAAAGAGATCAAATTTAAGGCCTTCCTCGAATTCGCTGCAGAAGATCTGGGCGCAGACTACATCGCGACCGGTCACTACGTGCGTCGTGCAGACGTGAATGGCAAAAGCCAGCTGCTGCGCGGTCTGGACGGCAATAAAGATCAAAGCTATTTCCTCTATACGCTGAGCCACGAGCAAATCGCCCAGAGCCTGTTCCCGGTCGGCGAGCTGGAAAAGCCGCAGGTGCGTAAAATCGCCGAAGAACTGGACCTGATCACCGCGAAGAAAAAAGACTCTACCGGCATCTGCTTCATTGGCGAGCGCAAATTCCGCGATTTCCTGGGACGTTACCTGCCCGCACAGCCGGGTAAAATTGTCACCGTCGACGGTGAAGAGATTGGCCAGCATCAAGGGCTGATGTACCACACGCTCGGCCAGCGTAAAGGCCTGGGTATCGGCGGAACCAAAGAAGGTAGCGAAGATCCGTGGTATGTTGTCGACAAAGACGTCGAAAACAATATTCTGGTTGTTGCCCAGGGTCACGATCATCCGCGTCTGATGTCCGTTGGCCTTATCGCCCAGCAGCTGCACTGGGTCGATCGTGAGCCGCTGAAAGGCACGCTGCGCTGCACGGTGAAAACCCGCTACCGCCAGACCGATATTCCTTGCACCATTACCGCGCTTGATGACGATCGCATTGACGTGCGCTTCGACGAGCCGGTCGCCGCCGTCACCCCGGGTCAGTCTGCTGTCTTCTACAGCGGTGAGATCTGCCTGGGCGGCGGGATCATTGAACAGCGCCTGCCGCTGCCTGCTGTTTAATACGATTGCACACATAAAGGAGACCGTGTGGCGAAGAACTACTATGACATCACCCTGGCACTGGCGGGAATTTGCCAGTCAGCCCGTCTGGTGCAACAGCTGGCGCATCAGGGTCATTGCGATGCTGACGCCCTGCACGTTTCACTCAACAGCGTTATCGATCTCAACCCCGGCTCGACCCTGGGTGTGTTCGGCGGCAGTGAAACCAATCTTCGTCTCGGTCTTGAAACCCTGCTTGGCGTGCTTAACGCCAGCAGCCGTCAGGGATTAAACGCGGAGCTGACCCGCTACACGTTGAGCCTGATGGTGCTGGAGCGTAAGCTGAGCGCAGCAAAAGGCGCGCTCAATACCCTGGGCGATCGTATTGCCGGGTTACAGCGTCAGCTCGACCATTTTGATCTGCAGTCCGACACGCTGCTCAGCGCCATGGCCGGCATTTATGTTGACGTTATCAGCCCATTGGGCCCGCGTATTCAGGTCACCGGTTCCCCTGCCGTGCTGCAAAGTCCGCAGGTACAGGCAAAAGTGCGTGCGTCCCTGCTGGCTGGGATCCGCGCCGCTGTGCTGTGGCACCAGGTTGGCGGTGGCCGCCTGCAGTTAATGTTTTCTCGTAATCGCCTGACCACTCAGGCAAAACAAATTCTTGCTCATTGTTAACCTCCCGGAGTTGCGAATTATGGAATTATCCTCACTGACCGCCGTATCCCCTGTCGATGGACGCTACGGCGATAAAGTCAGCGCGCTGCGCGGGATCTTCAGCGAATATGGTTTGCTGAAGTTCCGTGTTCAGGTTGAAGTACGCTGGCTGCAAAAGCTGGCCGCCCAGGCAGCAATCAAGGAAGTTCCTGCTTTTGACGAAAAGGCAAACGATTACCTTGATAAAATCGTTGCTGAGTTTAGCGAACAAGACGCCGCGCGCATTAAAACCATTGAACGCACTACCAACCACGACGTGAAAGCGGTTGAGTACTTCCTGAAAGAGAAAGTGGAAAGCGTCCCTGCGCTGCACGCCGTGTCTGAGTTCATCCACTTCGCCTGTACCTCTGAAGACATCAACAACCTGTCTCATGCGCTGATGCTCTCCACCGCGCGCAAAGAGGTGGTGCTGCCTTACTGGCGTAAAATCATCGACGCGGTAAAAGCGCTGTCCGTGGAATACCGCGACATTCCGCTGCTCTCCCGTACCCACGGCCAGCCAGCCACCCCATCCACGATGGGTAAAGAGATGGCGAACGTCGCCTACCGTATGGAACGCCAGTACCGTCAGCTGGAGCAGGTTGAGATCCTCGGCAAAATCAACGGGGCGGTCGGTAACTATAACGCCCACATCGCCGCTTACCCGGAAGTGGACTGGCACCAGTTCAGCGAAGAGTTCGTGACCTCTCTGGGCATTCAGTGGAACCCGTACACCACCCAGATTGAGCCGCACGACTATATCGCCGAGCTGTTTGACTGCATCGCGCGCTTCAACACCATCCTGATCGACTTCGATCGTGACGTGTGGGGCTACATCGCCCTGAACCACTTCAAGCAGAAAACCATCGCCGGTGAAATCGGCTCTTCCACCATGCCGCACAAAGTAAACCCAATCGACTTCGAAAACTCCGAAGGCAACCTGGGCCTGGCGAACGCCGTGCTGCAGCATATGGCGAGCAAACTGCCGGTATCCCGCTGGCAGCGCGACCTGACCGACTCCACCGTACTGCGTAACCTGGGCGTAGGCATTGGCTACGCGCTGATCGCGTATCAGTCCACCCTGAAAGGCGTGAGCAAGCTGGAAGTGAACCGTGACCGTCTGCTGGACGAGCTGGATCACAACTGGGAAGTGCTGGCGGAGCCGATTCAGACCGTGATGCGTCGTTATGGCATCGAAAAACCGTACGAAAAACTGAAAGAGCTGACCCGCGGCAAACGCGTTGACGCCGAAGGCATGAAGCAGTTTATCGACGGTCTGGCGCTGCCGGAAGAAGAGAAAACGCGCCTGAAGGCGATGACTCCGGCGAACTACATTGGCCGCGCCATCACCATGGTCGACGAGCTGAAGTAACGCCCCTCTCCCCCTTTTCGCCCGAAAAGGGGGATGCTTTTCCCCGGTTTACTCAATGTTTATCCCCACAACAACATAATCAGCGTTAGACTGCACAGCGAAAATCACAACCAGCACTAAAACAATAAGTTACTTATTATTCAGTGGTTTACTGAAATTGTAATGTGGACATTATCGGACAATAATGGTCATTTTATTGCCCCAAATCATGCCCCCAAAGCAGTTTTGCCCCCAAAATTGCCCCCAAAATTGACTCTTTTTCGTTGCAATTTTCACTGGATATTGAGAACTACTATTTCCACTGAAGCCCCGCAAGTTTTTTCCAAAGATGGCCGTCTGGTCACCACCTCCCAATCCGTCGCTGACTCTTTCGATAAGCAACATAAAGACGTTCTGCGCAAAATTGACATGCTGGGTTGTTCGCCTGAATTTTCATCAGCCAACTTTTCGGCTGATGTTCAAACCGTCGAAGTCGGTAATGGTGCCGAACATGAATCACGCGGCTACCTGATCACTAAAGATGGGTTTATGTTTTTGGTGATGGGTTTCACCGGAAAGAAAACTGCCAGGCTTCAGGAAGCATACATCGCCAAGTTTAATGCCATGGAAGCCGAAATCCACAAGAGAACCCCAGCTGCTACCAGCCGGACGAGCTATGCTGTGATCCCTTATTTCGAAAACGGTCTGCCAGTAGCGTGCCATCCTCTGATGCCGGGAGAGGTGATTATGAACCGCGATTCCTGCCTGGAGCATGTTATCCGCTCCGGCTACGTGGTGATGCAGTGCGATGAAGCAGAAAAATTCACACTCGGTGAGATTCAGGAAATGATCGCCATTGCACGACAAACACGCGATCGCTGGTTGCAGCCATAGCAATGCATGCCACCAGTCGCTTTAAGATTGGATTGGGGGCTAGTTAGCTCAGTTAAAGTTTAGCCAATCTCATTATTTAGCAATTCATGTTATTATCTTTATGACTTTTAATGTGACATAAGGCATAATAATCAGTTTCTGATAATTGAATGATAAATCTAAAATGGAATACAAACAACATATTAAATCTTTAGATGGTATTCGCGGCATAGCCGTTTTACTTGTTATGCTTTATCATTTCAAAGCTCCAGGGTTGTCCCTTGGGTTTATAGGTGTACCCATTTTTTTCTGTCTTTCAGGGTTTCTGATTACAAACATTTTATTAAATGACAGAAACAAATCATTACCTGAATACTTAAAAAAGTTCTTTTTTAATCGTTCTCTTCGTATATTCCCATTATTTTACCTATACTTGATTGCGAACTACGTTTACATCTTGTCTATTGACGGTTCAGCTAAAGGATATGGTTGGTTCATATTATATTTACAGAATTATTATTTAGGTGCAGGCGGCTCTCTCCCCGGAATTCTTGGACATACCTGGTCATTAGCTATTGAAGAGCAATTTTATTGGTTTTGGCCTTTCATTTTGTTTTTCATAAAAGATCAAAAACTACTCAGGATTTTCATTCCACTGGTATTCATTTCATTAATTTCAAGATACGTAATCTTCTATATCATTGGCGCAAAATATATGATCAATGCAACGTTACTGAGTTGCGCTGACATGATGGTCATGGGTGCTATATTTGCGCAATTAAAAAATAACAAAAAAAGCACAAATATTGCATGGGTTGTACTTTTTATCGGACTCATAGTTACTCTTTTGTCAGTTTTGACAATGCCTATGTCTGCATTCTGGGATTCTCGTAACTGGGCAAGTCAGCGGTGGTGGTTATACACCGCACTTGGTTTTTTATTTTCATCAATAATTTTCCTTTGTTATAAACATGAAACGTCAGGCAAAAGTAATATATTGTTGAAGTTTTTCAAAAACCCGTTCCTCGTTTACACAGGGAAAATCAGCTATGGGTTATATATGTGGCATACATTATGTTATATTTTATTGATAATGTTTTCTCAAAAACATGACATTTTAAGGCATAATAGCAACTTAATCATGCCCTCTCTAATAATTTCATATGTAGTGGCAACGATTTCATTTTACTTCTTTGAGCTCAAATTCCTTAAACTTAAAAGATAGCAATGAAGTGCCGCATACCTGCGGCACTTTTTATTCTGGTTTGATTGGCCAACTGATGTCCGGGGCCTTCCGGGTATCAATCCTGTTAAGCAAGACCCTGTATTTTTTCCATGAAATCAAACTGTCATTCTCCTCTTGAGTGGAGATTCCCAGAACAGTCGCATCCTGCAAGATATCAATTGTATCAATCGCTTCCTTCATTAGCTTAGCCTTTTGTCGCTCAGCAATATCAATTTGCATTTGATCTGACGGAGGCTTTCTTTCTATGAGAACCGGATAACCTTGAGCGTCAGCTTTGATATCCATGCCTTTAGATTGGCCCTCAAGCATTTCTTGCCATTTAGCATCTGTAATATAAACATAATTTTTAGGCCAACTCTCGCTTTGTTCATACGACATCTGCAAATCTACTGAATAAAATGCATTGCTTTCTGAGCTAAATATGTATTTATAGGTCATTTTTAATACCCTTCAGCTATCCAATAAGCACCATACTCACTTGTATGCATGACTGCCTGGAATGCAGAGTTTGATACAGCATTAACAAAAACATTATCTTTTGAATTATTGAAGTCACCGTTTGCAAGTGTCATTTGCACTTGTAAACAACGATTTGGAAAGGTCACCGGAAAATTAGTATTTACATAACCACCATTGCCAATAACCGTACCGCCCTGCGTTATTTTCCCGGTAATATCTTTGTGCCACCATCCTGTAGATGTAAAGTTGAGTGAAAACTGTGATTTAACCCAGGAAACGGCATCATTGTAAGCTTTGTCAGCTCTTATTTGCGAATCATTTTGCGTTGAAAAAAAACCTACCTTATCGCTTCGGATATTTCCTGTCACAGGGTCAAAATACCATACACTTGATTGCCCGTTATCAACCTGTACCGGCGATTTACCGAATGACGGCAGATCAAACACGCTGGCCATCTTGCCGAACTGCCAGGCCATGGCATCAATGATAGAGCTCTTACTCAGTTCGTCGGGACCATAAAAAATCGTCAGAATCTCTGACGGTCGCGGCGGCTCCTGCACAAACTCCACACCCGTTTGCTCTTCGTTTTTCCGCTGCGTCCTGAGTGCAGTATTCGAGCGAACAAAGTTCACTTCGAGATCGCGATAAAGCTCCGGCCAGGGTGTACGCAGAAACGCGCCTGGGAACTGGCGTACAAACGCCCGCTGGTAAATAGAGTCACCAAGCCCGTACATCCCGCGGATGCAGACCTTTCTTCTTTTCATAAATTTCCTACAGAGAAAGTGCAGTCTCGAGGGACTGTCGGGGGAAGCAGGTAAGCCGCGTGAAGCGGGAACAGTTGATTATCTCGATACCACCAGAAACAGCACTGAGGCGGGAAAATTCATCCTGCCAGCGCGCGACGCTGAATTTGTCCGGATTGGACAGCAGAGCGTGCTTTCCATGCCAGTGGGTGCCGTTCCGTATTGAGCAGTCATAACCCAGCAACAGAACACGGCTGGCGCCAAGGTGGATCGCCAGCTCAATCGCTCGTTGACCAGAATTAAACGAACCGGGGATTTCAGACGGTAGCCAGTTAATCCCGAATCGCCGGGCCGTGAACTCATCACCGCACCATCGAGCAGCATTGGAAGTTATGCCTTCGCCGTATTCTTCCCACCAGCAGCAGTCTGCCGCATATATATGCCTGCAGCATTTTACGGCCATCCAGCTATTATTTACGGCAATGACAGGGAGGTCTGAACAAGAAACAAGATTGCAGTCACTTGAGATTAACGATGGACCACTTGCTATGCAGATAAATGTTCCCTGCATACCTTTTCCCCATAAAAAAGCCACATGCGCTAAGCTTGTGGCTTCGTTTGACTCAACAGAACAGGTCTAAAATCCAAAGCCCTTCCCTGGTTGCCATTGTGTTTTCTGACTGGTTACAACTTTTGCCCCCCTTAATTGCTGCTCAGCAAAACTATCAGCAATTTCCTCTAAGAGGGAAGACTTCCAAACGTTTCCTAGCTCTAAAGATTCGACATGTCTAACTTTAATGCCCTGTGCGCCTGCTGGATCATTTACTTCAAGTTCACTACTGATATTATGCATACTCGCGAAAATACCCATAAAATGAACCTGCATACCATCCGCAATCGCATACCCCCCCCCCTTCGTTACAAAGCCTCCATGCGACACATAAAAGACTGGCGAACCCGACATGCCAGGATGAGCAGACACATCAACAACGAATAATTTTTTACCGTTGAAGTCATAATCAGGTTCGCTAGCAATGCTGCCAGTTTTCCAAATTGGAAGCATATTTGATGAATCATGGAGTCCGTACGGATAACCAATTAATACCACTGTTGACGATGGATTAATTTGGACATTTGGGATTTTCGACTGGCGAGTTATTGCTGCTATGTCGTGTTCTCTGTAATCCGCATTGGGCAATTTGATCAGAACAACATCTGCTTCTCTATCTGTAGGATGTTGGTGCCATACTGGTTCATTGCCCTCAAATAACGCTATCCGAAAAGTTAACGGATTACCTTTTTTCATTTTTACAACAAACTCTATTTCATCACCCTGTGGGGATTTGCCAGAACCGGGCTCATTACCTGTAACTACATGGTAATTGGTCGCGATAAAGAGGCGTTCCCTTTTATCTGCATAAAAGAAACCTGTTCCTGATGAAACGGTCTGTCCGTTGGATTTAAGAAGTATAAGAACTGTTGAGAGCGAAAGAGGATGCACGTTTTCCATGGATTAATCTCATCTCCTGCTGATGACGCACGAAAAAACATAATAACAAACATCCATCCTCGTTAAGAAAAAATCTTCACTTTATGGTTGCTAATTTAGCGGAAAACTCAATTCGGATTCTGGCAGTTCGCCTGCCACGCTTTTTTTAAAGCTTACTGGCGCTCTTTTTCAATCTGCCGTATGCCAGCCAGGTTATTGTTGCCCTTCTCAATCACGGCCAGCAGCGGCTTAATCCAGAGCACAGCCTGGCAGTACGTCATTGAGCTGGCGGAAGCGGAACGATCATCGGCTGCGTCAGGTCTGCTGGTATCGGTGTGCATGGCGCTGGCACGTAAACGGTGCGCGTATTTGAGCAGCCCACCAGCGACATCAGCAGGAACAGGCAGATCACAGGTTTTTTCACGGCGGAGAATCTCCCGGTATTCGATTACGATTTCTTCGGTGCTGGTGTCGATCAGGGAGTTAAGCTTATTGGCATGTTCTGCAACCTGATTGAACCGATTGAAATTGAATGCCTGGGTGGCGATCACCTGCCCCTGCAAAGAGTTGTCACTGCGCAGAACGTCGTTATCGCTCTGAAGGTTACTGACGTCCGAGCAACTCTTAACGAGGGCGACCGAAAGAATAGCAATAACGACAACGCCGATTAGACCCGGATTAATTTTCATTGGTCCAGCCCCCAGCATGCCAGCGCACTTTCTTGATCGCGCCGCTCGACCTGCCCATAGCAGCCATTCTTCTGGCCTTTGGTTAGTCGGCAATCACGTCCACCGTCTTTAATCCACCAGCGGATAGCCTCACAGGCCCCCTTCCGGTCACCAGCATTGATGCGCTTATAGAACGTGGACGGGAAGCATTTACCCGGCCCGATGTTGTAAGGGCAGAAAGATGCGATCCCGGCTTTCTGCGGTTCGGTAAGCGGTACCGTAATATTGCGGTCAACCCACGCCAGAGCCTTATTTCGTTCGTTAGAATTCACCTGATTGCATTTGGCCTGAGTCAATTTCATGCCCTGCACAACCGGTTTACCATCAACCATCGTGGCGCCACGGCAAATAGTCCAGATACCACTGCCATCTTTGTACGCCGTGAGGCTGTTACCTTCTTTCTCATTCAGAAACTGATCGAGAATGACGGATGCTGGAGCACCAGCGAGTACCAGTCCCAAGACTGCAGCACTCAATTTTGCTCTGGTTCCCATCAGTCACCTTCCTTTTGTAATGCCTCAACGACCACGCTTGCAGTTGCGGGACGTTCGTGAAGGGGTTTGTCACCAACGCCTTTCAGATAGTCATTGACCATTTTTGTTCGCTTCTCATCCTCTTTACGCCTGCGGTGTGCATCTACACGCCCGTTGATATAGGAGGCAAGCGAGATAAGCAAACCAGCAGCGCCAAAGAACATGAACACCAGATCCTGAGTGGTAAATCCAATGGCAGACGCCAGAGCTGCTACCCACGCGAAGAACTGCGTGAAGATGTTCCCTGAATCATTCATTTTCATGGTCTCTCACCTCGCAATGTGCGGGTGCTGTTACTAGAAATAAAAAAGACCGCCAAACGGCAGCCTTGGGATGTTTGATACTTTCCGGAGCTTCTTTCTCCTAAGAAGTGCAATAAATTAAACAATCCTTAAGAAGAGCCAACTGATACAAAAAATAATTAACTTTTCAAATAGTTTTTAGCTGTTACTATTTCCTCTAAGTCATGACTTTACCTCTTTGTGGATAAAAGAAAGACAAGCGGGCATGAGATGGAGTCGTTATTGCGGAGAGGAGTGATGTCGTTCTCCGCACTTTTTTGTGCACAAATCAGCGAATAAAAGACTACCTGTCGCTTCAATAGTCGGGATCAGACTTTTAGCTCCCTCTTACTGCCGCGAGTCCTCTCAGAATGAGGGGAAACAAAAAAAGGCCGCCTAATGGCAGCCTTGTAAAAATTATTATCGTCACTTACATCTGAACGCTTCAGGAATAGATGGGTTTTCTCCAGAACGACAAGAAGGACACCATGATTGAACGATATGCCTACCATCGCCCATATCCCTATACCCAAAGTCTTCAGTTTTATAAAACACATGAACTCCAGCATTTGCTGAGCATTTTGGGCAAGACTTATAGTCTACACCTTTATGTACAGTATCTTGTGAATCGTTAAGAGAACATCCGCAGACAGCGCAACCTCCCATAGAACTACTCCTTCCTTTAGCTAAAGGATAGCAATAGCAAAGAGCAACGGATATATCGTTGACATAGATCGAGTTTTGGGAGGTGAAAGACATACCTAAGTAAGATGCTTAGTGACCACTCTTAACAGGTTACGATAGTTTTTGCGTACGCGTTAGTTTTTTGGTTTGATAGAATCCATTCCACACAGCAAAAAAATTTCAAAGGGAAATAATTAGAATGCGAATCAAAGGTAATGGCTTTTCCATTAGTACCGACAATGGCAACATCAATTTACTTGATATAATCAGAAACTTCATGACTTACAACACCCAAGTTGTTAATTATTCTGACTACTCAAGAAAAATTTTGATCAGTGAAGAACAAAACTATTTTATTGGATTAGTACTTACATTCAAAAATCAAAGAAAGAACTGTTTATCCAGAATCGACAACGGAAGATTTACGATAAAAGTTGAAGATCTTCAAGGTGAAGATAAAATAGTTAATTTCAATTTTTTCTGCATTAATAAAACATCCTTCAAAGGACTATACCTTTATTATCGTGGTTCATGCTCGCTAAATAATTTATTTAGCAAATTTCAATCGCAATCAAACAGATTTATTAGAAAAACCATTTCTTCAGAGAAGAAAGCTTTAGGAAGAAATGCTACGGAAGATCAAAAAGAAGCGATTGACACAAAATACTCACAACGAGTAAATTTTAATATACTAGTTGACCGTGCTGATATAGTCGATACTCTTTCAGCCTTTAGTTCTATAAAATCTGCAGGATTCCGCTTTGAGAATATCGATTTTACTTCACCTGAACTACGAGGCGTAGAACAATTCACAAGAAGTACTGAAGTGACTTTTAATATTGATGAAAATGATAGAACGAGGGTAAGGCCAATAGCGGATCATATTGGACAATTATTTAGGAATATTCAACACATTACTAAGGGTCGTATTGAAGCAATTGATCATGCTGGCAACGAAAGGATTGTTGACCTTATTAACTCACCTGCATATTTCATAGAATATGAATTTGACGATATGGCTGAGCATGTTGATGGTCTGACTGATGATAACTTTTCAACAAACCCTATAGTTGATATAATTAAGGCTGAAATGGAAACTGGAGCAAAACATCATGAATTTAGCTGATCGCTTCACATCTACCTCATTTAGAAACCAGCTTATATGGCTGGTTATATCTTCAATTTTAATTTCAGCTATATTATTTTTTGTTTTGAAAAACCTATGCACTTTTGAATATGGTTTTTACGATTTTTATGCAAAAAGCCTGCGTGGATATCTATTCTCTGGATTTATTTCAGTAGGTTCATTTTTACTTTCTCTTCATACTTTCGTGATTGTAAACCTTAAAGATAAACTATTTTCATCTACACACTATCGCGAAAGATTTGCCATCGCAAATCAAATAGAAGTGAAAGCCATCAAAGAAAAAGACATATTAAAACCTTTAGATAGATTATCATCCTTTATTAACATATCAATATGGCTTTCAATTTCCACAGCAATAACACAGTTTACCTTGGGTTTAGCGCCCTATAGCTTTGTTGCAATTCCATGCATATGGTTAGGGTTTCTCACCATTTTGTTTATGCTAAACTCATTAGTACTTATAAGAACTAATATTAAGGATATGCTCCATCAATCTTGATGGAGCAGTATCTTAGGTAATTATAGACAATATTCCGGAAACGAATCCAAGTGCATTTTGAAGTTCACTTCTAATCTTACCGTCTGAACACTTTCTTTTTTTAGCAATAGCTCGCAGCGAGATACCAATCACGAAGTGAGCTATGATCAGCTCATATTCATCCGGGTTATACTTTTTCAGGCGTGCGACACAGCCGTCAATCTTTATCCCTTCATCGTCATCACATTGCAGGCGTGACTTTTTACCGTGCGGTAGCAACCCTTTAAAACCTGCTGCTATTGGCTGCCAGTCGACTCCACTGCTATCTGCAGCAGCCCACGCACCCCAGCGGTCCATAACATCGTACATATCACGCATTCTTTTCTCCAATGTGCTCGATAATTATCATTCCGGTTTCGCCCCATACTTTTGATGTCCGGGCGTCCCAAATGTGGGAATCATCCTCAAACAAGGCGTCCAACAGAGATTTTGTTAAGTTGTCCAGATCGGGCTTTTGCTTGTGGGGCTGACCGTCCATAGCCGCGCGCTTTTTCTTGCTCCAGCTCGGCGGCATCGGCAAAACGAAGGTGATATGGGCGCCGCTCTCCGGCACCTGGATTCCATGCAGCCTGGCTTCATCGCAGAACATGCGATAGCGCATCACCGGCGGGCGCTGCTTCCACTTATCAGCGCGGGTCATGCGGGGTTTCCCGACAGGGGTGATGATGTATTTAGGCATAGAACACCCCCAGCTCTAACTGGACCTGCTCCAGCAGCTGCAACTCTGTACCGAAGTTTCTCTCCCATTGCTTACGGCCAGCATGAATAGCCACACCATAACCACCGTTGCGGTGATGCATATGGCACAGGGGAATTGATTTTCGATGGTCAGCGCGCTGGCTTGCGCCCTGTCCGGTTCGGATGTGGTGGATTTCCGTAGGCGTTTCGCCCAGGTTCTGATTTCTGCACACGATGCAGCCCAATGCGGCCACACGCGAAAGATGGAGGCTATCTGCTTTCTTCATGCTGGACCACCAGCATAAGCAGAAACACCGCACATAAACGGGCGGTGAGAGTTGTTTAGGGTAATGCTCTGCGCCATTTTGATTCCTCAGGTTGGCGCAGTAATCAGTGGGTGTTCAGCCCGTTTGATTATTATAAATCAACACCTACTGCTTGAGAACCTTAAGTGCTTCTGGCAGGGAGTTCAAATTGATAATCCGATCTTCATCGTCCAGAATCTGGGCTGAAAGCCCGCCTCCTTCCCGGCGAATCAGTGTGCGCAATGCCTTGCTGGTAACCAGGTAGTCTGTTATTTCACCATCAGTAAGACATAAAACAAGCATTCCGTCTTTGGTGAGACCGGCAGCAAATTCATTCAATTTCATGGGCAATTCCCTAAAAATGGATTTCCCCTTGCGGGGGCGGTCCTTTTCTCCCTGTGAACTGATTTCATTTAGGTTTCCGCTAACCAGATGTCTAATAGGTTAGAAAGATCAATTAACCATAATTGACCTGTCTAACCGATCTGCTTTCAAAACACAGTACTCAGGTCCTGCTTTTTAAATCACAGGCCGATCATCGGTATCTGTCACTCGATTCAGAAAGTACGTCACAACTCCCATTATGGTCGCGTCATCAAGTGAATCACCCTCTATAGCCTCGCCATCCTGAGTTATTAATGCCCTCCCCTGAACTTTTGCGAAGTCCAGACTACCGCAGAACGCAATTAAGATGGTGTCACCTATCTTCGGCTCTCTGGCAATGTTTATTATCACGTATCCAGCTGATGTTTCGATGGTTCGGCAGTTGTCGTCATTACCGTAAAGGTTGGTAATAGTGAGAATCTGCTCAGCGAGGTCTAATGCTGGTGATTGAAATCCCATGATAACCCCCTTAGCACTTAACTGTATATTTATACAGTATCACTAAAAAAATGAGGGTCAAGAATTTGGGTCAAAAAAACCCGCACACGCGGGTAAGTGGTTAATAAAAAAGCACTAAACACCATTCTCTAACTTAAGAGGAACAATACAAAATCATCTCTAACTAAAACTTTGCGTTAATGAACTACAACCAGGTGTGTTCGTGAATGTAATGTAGAAACTGGTACCGAAATGTTCTGTTATTGCTACTCACATCCTTCCTTCACAGCCATCAATGTAAGCTTCAGAGATAGCCTCACTCATGGCGTTTGAGGTGCGCAAGTGACGTGCATCGGCAACTTCGTTAACAAGGAAAACACAAACGCTAGTGAGGATTTTATATAAGTCATCTATTTTTATAAACTGCTTCCCTATCAGTAGCATAGCAGAATATTTTCCTTCCAGTTACACCCAAAAATCTGCCATTGACACTTGAAAAACTGCGGCGTAGTATTCACGAACTGTATATATTTACATGTTTATATATACAGTTATTTTTTAAATTTTACCGTCAAAGAGGAATCAAATTATGCCTGGATTTAATTATGGTGGTTATGGTGATGGAACCAGTTGGAGCAAAGAAAGGGGGAGCACACCGCCTGGAGGGGGTTCAACCGGAAACTCGGGGAACCATGATAACGGAGGCAGCAACAGCACCGTTAACCAAGGGACGGCTGAGCAACGGCAGATTAATACAATAAGAAACAACCCCGCCATCCGTCAGAAGCTGGCAGATATGATCCTCGCCGCTCGCCGGATTAATCCCTATGCGAAACTCACGATCCAGAGCATTTCAAAATCCGGGGTCATGTCGATATCAGTCACTGAGTTAAATGCAGATCAAGCCGTAGCGATTGGTCTGAGCGGGCTGGTAATGGGCGTTGATGCTTCGGGCACTACACTGTCGATCGGGGATTTTCCAACTGGAGTCTATCGTGCTGACCAGAACCAGTTCTCTGGCCACCGGACTGCTCCTGCTCCGCTGGAAATTGCGACGACAGGCATCACCGATTTATTTACGTATGATCCTAAATCGGGTGCATACCGCTCCGGTTACGTTGAAAGCCTTAAAATTACAGGGCCTTATACTTACCGGTTGTATCTTGATGTGTACCCTAGCAAGCCCTTCGATATTACAGTAAATAATGGCGATCCCAATAATATCGACGTCCAGTTTAACAACTGGAAGGGGCCGAAGGATACCACCCGTAACCAAGTCAAAAAATTAATCAAAGATTTTATTAATTTTAAGCTTGACCAGGAAAGCAACTTACTGGCCCAGGCCAGCGATGTTATTGTGGCTGCAGGAAAGGATCTCAGTGAAGCTCTGGGTAATAAATACCAGAGCCTGGCAAATGAAATCGCGGCGGACATTAAAAACTTCCAGGGGAAACGCATCAGGAATATTGACGCGGCAATGGCTACCTTAAACCGGGTTCTGTCCAATCCGAAAATGAAGGTCAGTGCTGGTGACAAAACTGCTCTGGAGAATGCCTGGCGTTACCTGAATGCTAAGGATATGGCTTACAAATACGGTTTCCTCGGTAAAGCTTTTTCCTCTGCTGATATCATCATGAAGATCGAGAAACTCAGACAAAAATCTCTGGTAGCCGTTGATACCGGTGACTGGAAACCGGTACTGCTTGAAGTTGAGTCTTGGGTGCTGAGTGGCTTTGCCACCGGTTTTGCCCTGAGCATACTTGCGTCGCTGTCCATGCTCCTTGCCTCGGTACCCGGCTTGCCAGTCACCGCGATCACTGTACTGGGGATCATCGGGATTTCGCTGGCGGCATCACTGATTGATGACCAGTTTGCTGACAAGATCAATAACTGGCTGATTAGCCCGGCACATTAATGTAAATAAAGCAGGCGTTTTCCGCCTGCTTTTTTAATTCCGGAGTTCGGAGTTTCTTTAACTATTACAATGAAGCTTTCCGTCCCTGACGGAATGACTTAAAGGTTGCCGCAAGGACAACTAAATAATAAGCGGTATAGGTATAGCAGACAGAGTATATTGCTATAAATAACGTCACCAGGAAGTAATCATTTTGCGACATGATCCTGTACAGCTTCCCGGATTCTGTCATTTCTGCAGAGTGGAGAAGTAACATGTACATGATGGGCAGATACAGGGCTGAAAACAGCACAACTATCCTGAGCATCACACCAATGGTCTGTTCCCTGTTAATCTTGATATGTTTATAAGTAATGATAAACGCAACAACACCCCAGAACGGTGCTGTTTTACACCAGGCATTCATAACCGAACTCAGAAGCGGATTATTTGCAGAGTGCAGCATGGGTAAGCCACGGGTTACTTCAGACAGGTAAATCAGTAAGGATGAATCCGGGTTCCCAGAGTACACGACAAAAAGAATGATAAAGGGGATTATGGTGATCATCCATAATGTAATCACTATCTTTGTCATGATGCTATTGTCGGGCTTTTCACGGTTTTCAATCCTGCGCATAGTCTTATCCTTAATCATAGGGTGCTCCTGCTTTCAGGATACATCATCCCTGCATGATAGTACGTATTTTTGAAGGTTGAGTGCTTCAATTTATATGCTTAATGGCCAAGAACATTAATCCATACCAAGAATATAGCGTGTTGGGCATCTACCAGCTGTGGATTTTCTCCCCCTGTCCGCAACTACTTTCTGGTTACGAATTTCAGCCTCAACCACATGGAGCACATCTTTATCCACTTCAAGGCTTACCGCTGCTAACTCACGCGCAAAACTGTTCGGCGTTTTTGTTGCCCATATTTTACTCCAGGTTTCTAAGTTCCTTATTCCATGCTCTGACCATTAGGCCCATCATTGATATAGACATCAGTGAGTTTAAGATATGCACTCATGCCACCACCTTACTATGCGAAAATCGCTTCAGGTCAAAATCGATGATTGCCCGCCCGTCACGGAATATACCGCAGCGACCGTAACGGATAAGCTCTCCACGCTGAACTGCGATCCGGATGTACTTCTCCGCCGTGGTTCGATGCAGGTCAAACATCGCGACGACGTCATTTGTTGTGATGCGCCCATGTTCTTTCACCAGTTCGATAATCCGGTTAATCATCACCGTTCGCTCTTCATGAGTTTTTGGTCGTGGCATCGTTGATTCCTCCCACAAGCTCTTTCCATTTTTCTTGAAGCAACAGCCGGGCCGCTGCCGCTCCATCAGGCGGGAACGAAAATCCAGCGCGGATGCCTGGGCAACCGTTCGAACAGCGGACCTCTGCCGAACCCCAGTTCATCCCGCGGCTGCGGACCTTCAGTGAAGGAGCCATGCCGCATTCAGGGCATTTCGGTAAATCAGTCATTTCCCAGCCCCTGCAGCAGATGTTTGTGGCGGCGCAGCTCGCGAGCGGCACCCTGCAGACGCTGCAGATTTGCCAGCTTCGCTTTTGTGCGGCGGATTTCAGTCGAGATATAACGCGATGACGGAATAATCAGATCATCCGGGCGGCTGGTGAAAGCTGGGATATCCCCAATAATTTCTGCCGTTGTTTTTTCTGGCTGTGCAGCTTCGGCTGGAACACCTGCGGCCTCACCAGTTCCAGAAAGAGACCATGTCACGCCCTTCCCCTTCCCATTTTTGATAACCACGCCCTGGCGCTCAAAAGACAGCATTACTGAGACCATGCCGCGGGCATTACGATTTACAGCTGCAGCCAGCGCCGCGGTGGTCATAGTGCCGCTCTTTCCAAGCAACTGGCGGATAGCCACAGCATCAACCGGTGTTGGTTCATCACCTTTCAGGCGCGGAGCCTGATGTGCTGGCGTCGCTGCCTGCGGTTTGGTCGGCTGCTTGGCCTGCTCTTTCACGGTACCGAGAGACCATGCCCCATCATAAAAATCACATAAACCCTGTTCTTTCTGCTCGCGCAGCATGTTCAGCGCTTCAACGGGCTCAATTTCCAGACGGGCAGCAACCTCGCGATATGTCGCTTTTTTCATGGCTTTCAGTGCATCAAGTACGGTTTCCATAAATATTCTCCTGATAAAATTTAGTTAGATCAGACCCTGAAGCCCGCTTTTGCCGCGGCCTCAATGTCGTTTTTGTAATATTCATCGTCAAAGGAACTGCGCATCACTCCGCTGTGAGCGACAGGTGCCAGTTTCAGTACCAGGTCATCCCATTTTTCACGCAACTTCGCCGGGCTTAGCACGTTTCTGCACCAGAACGGGTCGCTCTGGACTCGCTTGAACATGTCGCAAATCTGTCGGTGTGTGCGCCCGTCGATAGTGCGCATCAGCCGGATCTCGTTTGCCCATGCGTTCCAGTTTGGTTCTCTGGGGCGAGCAACTTCACCATCGGTTTCGGCTGCTTGTTCATACAGAGTTCGGATCCTGGAAAATATCCAGCTTGCACATTGATGATCTTCTGGTGTGCCCCATTTTTTCGCGGCCGGTATTTTTTTGGCTGAATCTTCGCCGTCTGGAGATTCGCCAGAATTTCCGGACGAAGAGATCTGTTTTAATGATGGATCTGTAGTTACTGACGGATCGTGTCCAGATTCTGAACCCTGAGAACCCTGTTTATTCGCGTTTTCTGAACGTTCGGGATTTGAACGTTCAGAATCTGAATGTTCAGAATCTGAATCATCAGGATTTGCTAAACCCTTGTTTAATGGGTGTCCAGATTTTGAACGTTCAGAATCTGAACTCTGAAAATATGCTGCCGCCGTGCGTAATTTTTCAGCATTCAGCGTGTATAAATTAGTGCCGCTGCGCTGGCCGTTTCGACGTTCGGTACGGGTTAACCATCCGTCTGCCTCAAGCTGGGTTATCGCAGTTATCACAGTGCTGCGCCCGGCCCCAAGCTGGCGGGCAATGGTGGCAACAGACGGCCAGCACACCCCCTCATCCGAGCTAAAATCGGCCAGGCGAGCCATAACCAGCAGTTTTATGCCCTTGACACCCTGTGCGGCACAACCGTCCCACACCCAGGAAGATAATTTCACGCTCACGACTTCACCTCAGTGAACTTAATTTCAAACTCTCGGCGCCCTGTTTCACTGACGCCGGCGTGCCCCTCCCGGCGATATGACACGCGGAGCTGGGATGCACGTAAAACAGTCACCATGCGCCCGCGTTCGTCGCGGTACCGCTTCCCTGGAATGATTTCACCGCGGCGATCCACTGGCTCCTGAGCGGGTCGGTTATTCATCGCGTTTTTCATGCGCTCTGCCAGTGCGCTCGCTAATTCCTGAGAAGTACGCATAGTTGCCTCCAGAACGTTATGCAGCCCGATGGCTGTTCATGATTTGAACCTTTACGCCCACCAGCTGCGCCAGCGCGTCTATCGCTTCCAGAGTTTCTCGCCTGATTACCGGTTGTGGTTTCCCGGTGAATACCGCGTTGGTAGCTTCAATACACTCTTTGTTCACTCTGGCGGCCCGGTAGAGCATGCAGTCCTTCTGCTCCAGCTCGTTATCAATCGCGGCGCGCACCGCATAGCTCAGCGCCTCTGCCTGCTTGAGATAATTCGGCGTATCGTTTCTGAAGGCGCGCTGAATAACCTGCTTGTTGTTGTGCAGTCGGCGCGCGTACTCGTCAGGATCCGTCACGTTATCCAGTGGCTGAAGCAGATCGCCAAAGTGATGCGGGGTTATCAGCTGCGTGACCGTCTTCCAGCCCTTTTCCTGCGCCCAGGACTCCAGCTCACATGCCAGTTTTTTGATTTCCATCAGTCAGTATTCTCCTGAGCTGTTGTGTTATTTTTTGGCTTGTAATCAGGCCAAATTTCAGCCCAATCGCTTGGCCGCATGTCAGAACGAGAAACCTTTCCATTGGTAAAGGTTTCGATAACGATGCATCGACTTGGCGAAATAGCAGCCCGCCCAGTTGCAAGTTGGGAGAGGTAAGATTTCGATATCCCAAGGTGTTGCTCCAGCGCCTTGCGGATCTTTGGCCCACCGGCTTTCAAAAATTCATTGAGTTGCATAATTGCTCCTGTGTGTTGAGCTGTAAGTTTATAAACTACTAAACATTAATGTCAAGTTTTTGCTTGTTTAGAAATTACTAATCAAAATGACTGCATGGACACAAAAGAAATCAGGCGCAAGCGCCTAGCGGCATGGTTTTCTAGCAGAACCTTGCCTGAGAAAGAGAAGAGCTACCTTTCACAGCTGATCAACGGCAAAGCGTCGTTCGGCGAGAGAGCAGCGCGCCGCATCGAAAGAGATTACGGCATGGCTCCTGGTTATCTTGATGAAGAGCCTAAGGGTGATGAGACACGATCTCCGCGACCATTTGACGCGCGCCATGAAGAATTGCTTGATCTGTTCGACAGCTTGGCTGAATGGGAAAAAGAGCAGCACATGGTAAACCTCAGAGCCCAAGTAAACTCAATAGACAATGAGCTCAAGGCAAGGCTGAAAGGTAAGTCCAAACAGGAAATCCTTCAGATCCTGAAAGACCTAGAGATAGACTAACCCCCCCAAAGGCCGCTTCTTGCGGTCTTTTTTTCCTCCTAATACAACCACATCCAAAAATTTACGCCTTTTTGTTTACTATTAGCTTTACATATTGGTTTATTTGTTTATAAACTTAGACCAACAAAACACGCAGTAATCAGTAAACGTTCCGCCTACCCGGCGATAAGGGTGATTAGCCAAGCAAAGCAGCAAACAGGGGTTCGAGATGGAAAAAGCATACGAAGAGTATTTCAACAGTCTGGCGGAGGGTGAAGAAGCGCTGAGCTTTTCCGAGTTCGTCCAGGCAGTTTCTTGAATGTGGCGTAAGCCAAAGACTTGAAGGCGGTTTTCTCAGGTTGCGCGCTAAAGCATAGCGGGGAGAACCTGGGGCGGAGAGCAAACCCCGCGATTCGGGACATAGTCGCCCGGGCATACCAACAAGCCGACTGGCAGCGTAACTGCCCTTTACATCTGCCCTGGCAAGGTGGCGCCGCCGAACCAGGGCAGATGAATCGTCCACAACATGTAAGCGCATTCCTCTTTTCACTGATGGGGATCGGTTTGTTAACTGGCGGAATGCGCTTCCAGTTGTGGGCAATCGCAACATGAGGCTGCGTGTAGTTTTGGTGGTATATGCGTTTCCCGTGGTCCATGCATATACCACCCTTTTTAAAGCTGGTTTCATAGTGGAGTGTTCATATATGGATAAGACACAATTAACACCGGAACAACAAATTGCCTGGGCACAGGGAAAACTCGTCACTTCAGTATTTCTTCGTGATGTTGCCGGATGCCATGCCGCCTGGAAAGTATTACGGAAATACAGAAATTTCGTTGTGCATCGCCAACCTCATCAGGAATGGCGAAATAATTTGAAAGTAATTTAATTTTACTAATCTAAAACCTATGCCTTAAACGGCAGGGATTTTCACACCCTGAACTCAGGAGTTTAAAGTGAAAGTAAGCATTACAACCGTTGAGCTGAATCTCGTTATCGTAAATAAAGAGATTGCTACCTTTAATATTAACGGTGCCATTTCAGGCGTAGTTCATTTGCCATCATCAGGCCCTGTAACAGTCGTGCTTGACGGTGGCTACGTGCTCGGTGAGTTTCATTGCCCTGTTTGCGCTGTTGAGCACATTAGCTTGCTGTCTGTGAACTTCGCAGAAGAGCAGAACGCTTGTGGCATGTCTTATTACGATCACAAACGCCAACAACTTAACTGATATGGATGACATCATTTGTCATTGCGCTGTTTGCTGCCACGAATATAAAAAATCGGAAATGCATGAAAGGAAAACAGACATATACCCCTTTAAGCGCACGATTTATTTATGTGAGCAATGCAATGAAAAAAGAGAAAGACGTAACGCGTTAAAAAATGTAAAGCGCGTTATTCGAAAACCATATCGCTAAACATCACCCTCCAAAAAATTTAGAGGTAATTATGTCTGTTGAATTAAAAGTTTTCGGCGGTGCTTATTTTCCAAAAGATAAAGCATTGAAAAAATACCCAGACTTAAAACCGCTTGCTACAGCAGTAAACTCGGCCACAAAAGCTATTGCTGAAGCTGTTATTTTCGGCAAGCTGGCGTCTGAACACCCTGAACATATTGATGATTATTTTAAGGTGAAAATCTGGGAGCACCGTGAGGATTTACCCTGCCCTGAGCTTGATGTGTTTAGCTCTGATTTTTTTGGTGATCACGTTGTCTGGAATACCAATAAAGGAGAACCAGCTGCTGCACCGCAACCAGAAACCGATACTATCGAAACAGGCCGTACCGCGGGCATGAAGATTGTACGCAACCTCGATCAGGACTCCCGCGCGGCATGCCTTGCCCTGTTCGGCGCAGTGGAGGAAATCACCGATTCGCAGTACGGCCAGGTTGTGGATTTAAATAATGATGACGATGGATGCTTCCAGCGTGAACTGGCCCAGGCCTTTGTGAAGGATCCGCGAGTGTTTGCCCTAAGCGGTGAGCGGCAGGAAGAATTACTGGCGTGGGTGCGCAAAACCATGAAGGTTTCAACGCAATGGCCTGATATCAAAAAAGGGATAACTAAGTGGATTGATACTCCGGCCGCCAAACGTGAGCCCGCATCCCCTGACATCCAGCCAGACACATCAGCCAACCTTGGCGGCAGTAACCCTACCGATCGCATCCCTGACCTGGTGCATAATCTCGCTACTCTCCGTCTGGAAACCGCGCTTGGTATTGTCTCGGTTGCTATGGATTTCGATATCTACGCCATACCATCCGAAATTATGCGCCGCGCCAAAGAAATCGAAAGTGCAGGAACAGACCCTCGCTTTTCTGCATGGTGGAATAAATTACGTGGCACGCCGGGAATTCTGGATTTCTCCCGCGCAGCCATTATCGCGCTGATTAAAACCGCTCCGGAAGACCTGTATCTTAGGCCGGTTGATCTGCGTGCTTACATTAACCGCAACCTCGTCGAATCTAACCACGCTAAACCGGATCAAAAAACTGTTGATATCGCATGCGGCAACATCAAGCAGGAGAAAAACAATGCTGAAACCAAACCGCCTGTACCTAGCGAAACTCAGCCACCAGCAGTTTGCCCTGCCAAAGCTGCGCAGCTCGACAAAGAAATCAACGAGGCATTCGCTCAGAGCCACGCACCAGAAGACCAAGCGAGTAACCAGCCACGGGTGGAGAACCTGGGCGGCGGCGTCTTCTCTGTCGATGCATTGTTAAACACAGCCCCCTCAAATGAGGGCGAAAAACAGGAAGTACCGCCTGCACTAAGTGATCGCGAGATTGAAATCGCTCATGCATTAAACGAGTTGATGTCCGGCCGCACAAACATCGTTGATAAGGATGATGTCGAATATCTCATCGCCACCACGGGTAAAGATATCGAGCACCTTTTCCCGTTGCTGATTGCAGATATCACCGCGACTGAATTTTGTCTGTCGCCTGATTTCAGTGATGAAGAAGTACAGGATGTTGCCACTACGATTCTTGAAAAGTGGTCAGACGATATCAGCGTTCGCCAGAAAATAGCGCTTGTTGCGATCGTGGAATACCGCCGTCCGGAACCACCAAAATCTGTCGTGCTCGATCCGCCGGCCATTACTGCAAAGCCGAAAACCGAACCCGAACCAGCACCTGATACAAACGCGCCGCTTTCGTCTGTTACCTACCTGCAACAGCTGACCATTGCAGCGCTGCAGGGCTTATGTTCCAACCCGGCATATTGCAATCAGTATGACGAATTACCGGCTATGGCCGCTGGGCTTGCCCTCAGCGTTGTCAGTCAGCAGGAGGTTGCAGAGTGAGTAAAGCAAAGGAAGTCATAGCCAATACCAGGTTTGCGGAATTCCCGGACACGCTGGTAACTCTGGAGCTGTGTCGCGCGTTTGCAGCCATAGAAAAACGCCGGATTGGTGAATCACTACGCGCATGCGCTCGCGTTCTGGCCGCTAAGGCACATGATCACCATCTTGTCAGCGTGCTGGAGGAAATGGGTCGAAGTCAGTTCCCGGAAGTCCAGATGACGAGAATACGTGACTGCATCAGGAGAATGGAATCAGCACTGAATAAGAACTTCAACACGTACGGGGAGGCTTTATGAGGCTGATAAACCGCTGCAAGGACGACCCAGAGGGGCGGCAGGCATGCGCGGTTGTGTTGAAGCGTCATCATGAGCTTTTCGGTGATCACGGAAAGCAGCATTTGCAAACGCTATACACCGTGCGGATCCGCGGGAGAAAAATCACGGTCGAGGTTGTTAACCGGCCCCGGAGCTATGTGGCCACGGTAATGACCCGGGCCCGACATCTGCAATGTCTCCCAGGGCTTGGCCGGTGATTTTTGGCAATCAATATACTATCTGCCGCTACGGTATCGTGGCGGCGTCATGGAGTTAAGCATGGCGCAAATCATTTTTGATGAAGAGTGGATGGTGGCGGGAAGGCTAACTGAGAAAACGGGTCTGGATGACAGGCAAATAAAAGCTTATCGCCTCGGAAGCTGGATTGAAGGGGTTCATTTTAAGCGAGTACCCGCGGTACCCGGCGGAGAAAGCAAACGCGCTTTGGTCTGGTACAACTTTCCGCTGATTAATAGATTTATTCAGGAAGCATGATGAACTTTCCAACCGGCGTTGAGCTTCATAACGGAAAAATCAGGATCACTTTTACCTATCGCGGCATTCGCTGCCGCGAAGTGCTCCGTGGCTGGGTGGTTAACAGCAGCAACATCAAGAAGGCAGGAAACCTTCGCGCCGTCATCGTGAGTGAGATCCAGTTCGGCCAGTTCGATTACGCTGCACGTTTCCCTGAATCAAAGGCGCTTAAAAAATTTTCGTCAACAAAGCGGATCACGACATTTAAAGAGCTAAGCGATTTTTTCATTGATACAAAGGCACTGGAGGTGTCGGGGGCTACGCTGCATTCACTCACATCTGCCGTTAACACACTGAAACGTGTTGTGGGAGAAAATACTCCCCTGGCTGATATTCAGCACGCCGATATTCTGAATTACCGCAAAGAGCTGCTGACCGGCAGCGTATTAAACCCTTCAATGCCTAACCTGGTTAAAAAGGGACGCGCGCCCTCAACAGTCAATAAACAGATGGCGGTTTTATCAGAAATGCTGAAGCTTGCGAATCGAAGTCAGTTTATATTACACGCTCCTTATGAGGGCGTATCCCGGCTCAAGCTATCTAAGGCAGACCCCGATCCGCTTCTACTTCATGAGTACCAGGCACTGATTGCCGCCCTTCCCCGAAAACTGGCTTTGATCATCATTGTAGCCGTCCACACGGGAATGAGGCCCGGCGAGATCTGTGCCCTGGCGTGGGAGGATATCGATCTGAGAAAAGGTGAAATTCACGTATCAAGAAGCCTGACGAACAAGCGGGTGTTTGTGCCGCCGAAAACAGATGCTGGTATACGAACGATCACCCTGCTTAAGCCTGCACATGATGCGCTGCTGGAGCAGTTCGACATCACAGGCAATAACCCAAGGCAGCAGATCATTTTCCATCACAGGGAAATCGGCAAAACAGAGCCACAAAATCTGCGTTTTGTGTTTTCTCCTGAAAAGAAATCGTCAGTGAATGAGAGCTTTTTTTCGAAAAACTCGATTTCGTATGGATGGAAACGGGGCACTAAACTTTCGGGAATACGTGAGAGAAATCCTTATCAGTCCCGACACACATACGCCTGCTGGACGCTTATGGCCGGTGCTAACCCTTCCTTTATCGCCAGCCAGATGGGTCATGAGGATGCGCGTATGGTGTACGAGGTGTATTCGAAGTGGATCGGAGATATGAACCAGGATCAGGTCAACATGTTGAACAATCAGATGCCGACAGCCTTGCCCCCAGGACGCCCCCAAGGTATTGGGAACATTAAAAAAGTCATTTAATTTCATGACGCTGGTTTCAAACTACATAATCAGCGTTAAACTATTCATACCAATTATTTAGGGAGAAGAGATGATGCGCGTACTGGTTGTTGAGGATAACGCATTGCTACGTCATCACCTGAAGGTTCAGCTTCAGGAGATGGGACATCAGGTGGACGATGCTGAAGATGCAAAAGAAGCCGATTATTATCTCAATGAACACCTGCCGGATATCGCCATTGTCGATTTAGGGTTGCCTGACGAAGACGGTCTGTCGTTAATTCGCCGCTGGCGCAGCCACGATGTCTCCCTGCCAGTTCTGGTGCTGACCGCCCGTGAAGGCTGGCAGGATAAGGTCGAAGTGCTCAGCGCGGGTGCGGATGACTACGTCACCAAGCCGTTTCATATTGAAGAGGTGGCGGCCCGCATGCAGGCACTGCTTCGTCGCAACAGCGGGCTGGCGTCTCAGGTTATCTCCATCCCGCCTTTCCAGGTCGACCTCTCCCGCCGGGAATTATCCATCAATGATGAAGTGATCAAGCTCACCGCCTTCGAATACACCATCATGGAGACGCTGATCCGTAACAACGGCAAGGTAGTGAGCAAAGACTCCTTGATGCTCCAGCTCTATCCTGATGCTGAACTGCGCGAGAGCCATACTATTGACGTGCTGATGGGACGTTTACGTAAGAAAATTCAGGCGCAATATCCGCAGGATGTGATTACTACCGTCCGTGGCCAGGGCTACCTGTTCGAATTACGCTAAATGAGACGGATCTTGCGCCATATTTTGCCCCTCTCGCTGCGGGTGCGCTTTTTACTGGCAACGGCAGCCGTCGTGCTGGTGCTGTCGCTCTCCTACGGCATGGTGGCCCTGGTGGGCTACAGCGTCAGCTTTGATAAAACCACCTTTCGCCTGCTGCGTGGCGAAAGCAACCTGTTTTATACCCTGGCGAAGTGGGAAAACAATAAAATCACCGTCGAAATGCCGGAAAACCTCAATCAGCAGAGTCCCACGCTGGCCCTGATTTATAACGAAAAGGGGAAGCTACTGTGGGCGCAGCGGGACATCCCGTGGCTGGTCAAAAGCATTCGTCCGGACTGGCTCAAAACCAACGGTTTTCATGAAATTGAAGCCGATCTCAACACCACCAGCTCGCTGATCCGTGAAGATCGCTCCCTGCAGCAAAAGCTGAACGAGATCCGCGCCGACAACGCCGAAACGGAGATGACGCACTCCGTCGCGATTAACCTCTACCCGGCGACGCTGAACATGCCGCAGCTGACCATCGTGGTGATCGACACCATCCCGGTCGAGCTGAAGCGCTCTTATATGGTCTGGAGCTGGTTCATCTACGTTCTGGCTGCGAATCTCCTGCTGGTGATCCCGCTGCTGTGGGTAGCGGCGTGGTGGAGCTTGCGCCCCATTGAATCACTGGCGAAAGAGGTTCGCGAGCTGGAAGAACATCATCGCGAGAAGCTGAACCCGGAAACCACGCGTGAGCTCACCAGCCTGGTGCGTAACCTCAACCGCCTGCTGAAAAGTGAACGCGAACGCTACGATAAATACCGTACCACCCTTACCGACCTGACCCACAGCCTGAAAACCCCGCTGGCCGTGATGCAAAGTACCCTGCGTTCAATGCGCAGTTCGAAGCTGAGCGTTGATGATGCCGAGCCGGTGATGCTGGAACAAATCAGCCGTATTTCCCAGCAAATTGGCTATTATCTGCATCGCGCCAGCATGCGTTCCGGCAGCGCGCTGCTGAGCCGCGAGCTGCATCCGGTAGCGCCGCTTCTGGATAACCTCACGTCCGCCCTCAACAAGGTGTATCAGCGTAAAGGGGTGAACATCAGCCTCGATATCTCGCCAGAGATAAGCTTTGTGGGTGAAAAAAATGACTTCATGGAAGTCATGGGTAACCTGCTGGATAACGCCTGCAAATACTGTCTGGAGTTCGTGGAAGTGTCTGCACGTCAGACGGAAACCGAGCTGCATATCATCGTTGAGGATGATGGCCCGGGGATCCCGCGCAATAAACGTGACGTGGTGTTCGATCGCGGTCAGCGCGCCGATACGCTACGTCCAGGCCAGGGCGTAGGATTAGCCGTCGCGCGCGAGATTGTCGATCAGTACGACGGAAAAATCGAAACCAGCGAAAGCCTGCTGGGCGGCGCCAGAATGGAGGTCATTTTTGGTCGCCAGCAGCCCACATCGAACGATAGTTAACCCGTTATGTGAAAAATGCGAGGATCTCGCAGCCGGGGGGCTGAGCTTCCGTTATAATCCGAGTCAGTAAGAGCCTGCGGAATAAAAAAATTATGGATTATCACTTAACACTTAACTGGCCCGAGTTTATTGAACGTTACTGGCAGAAACGCCCGGTGGTTCTGAAGCGCGGGTTCAGCAACTTTGTCGACCCCATCTCGCCTGACGAACTGGCCGGCCTGGCCATGGAAAACGAAGTCGACAGCCGTCTGGTCAGCCACCAGGACGGGAAATGGCAGGTTAGCCACGGTCCTTTCGAAAGCTACGATCACCTCGGTGAAAACAACTGGTCTCTGCTGGTGCAGGCGGTCAACCACTGGCACGAGCCAACGGCCGCCTTAATGCGTCCGTTCCGCGCCCTGCCCGACTGGCGCATGGACGATCTGATGATCTCCTTCTCCGTTCCTGGCGGTGGCGTCGGTCCGCATCTGGACCAGTACGACGTGTTTATTATTCAGGGTACGGGCCGCCGCCGCTGGCGCGTGGGCGAAAAAGTGCCAATGAAGCAGCACTGCCCACATCCGGACCTGCTTCAGGTTGACCCGTTTGAAGGGATTATCGACGAAGAGCTGGAGCCGGGTGACATTCTCTACATTCCGCCCGGATTCCCTCACGAGGGCTACTCGCTGGAAAACTCACTCAACTACTCCGTAGGATTCCGCGCGCCAAGCGGCCGCGAGATGATCAGCGGATTTGCCGACTACGTGCTGCAACGCGAGCTGGGCAGCTATCGTTACAGCGACCCTGATGTGCCTGCGCGCGAGCATCCGGCCGATATCCTGCCCGCAGAGCTGGATAAGCTGCGCGGCATGATGCTGGATCTGATTAACGAGCCGGAGCACTTCAAACAGTGGTTTGGCGAGTTTATCAGCCAGTCTCGTCACGAGCTGGACGTTGCGCCGCCGGAGCCGCCGTATCAGGCTGACGAGATTTATGATGCGCTCCAGCAGGGCGATAAGCTGGTACGTCTGGGCGGATTACGCGTGCTGCGCATTGGTGAGGACGTGTTCGTCAACGGCGAGAAGCTGGATTCACCGCACCGTCCGGCGCTGGAAGCTATTGCCAGCCATCTGGTGCTTGCTGCCGACACCTTTGGTGATGCGCTGGAAGACCCATCCTTCCTCGCGATGCTTGCCGCGCTGGTCAACAGCGGGTACTGGTTCTTTGAGGACTGAGTCGCTGTAATGCCCGGTGGCGCTTCGCCACCGGGCTTTTTCTTACCGCTTCGCGGTCAACTCCGCTATCCGCACTATCACCTTCACCGCTTTTTCCATTCCTTCCAGCGTCACAAACTCATGCTTCCCATGGTAGTTATAGCCACCGGTAAACAGGTTCGGGCACGGCAGCCCCATAAACGACAGCTGAGAACCGTCGGTGCCGCCGCGAATCGGCTTCAGCTGCGGTTCAATATCGCAGTCGCGCATCGCCTGCTGGGCGATATCGAGAATATGCGGATGCGCCATCACCTTCTCGCGCATGTTGTAATAGCTGTCTTCGATGATGAGTTCAATGTAGCAATCAGGGTGTAATCCTTTACCCACCTTCTTGGCGATCTCCATCATCTTACGCTTGCGCGCCTCAAAGGCTTTGCGGTCGAAATCGCGGATGATGTAGTGCATCTGCGCGCTGTCCACGGTGCCTTTGATGCTGGTCAGGTGATAGAAACCTTCATACCCCTCGGTCTGTTCGGGGCTCTCTTCCACCGGGACTTCCGCATGAATTCGCGATGCCAGCGACAGCGCGTTCACCATGACACCTTTCGCCGAACCGGGGTGAACGTTGTTGCCAACAATTTTGATCGTCACTGAGGCAGCGTTGAAGTTTTCATACTCCAGCTCACCGACGCCGCCGCCGTCAACGGTATAGGCCCACTGCGCGTTAAAGGCCTCCACGTCGAAGTGCTTCGCCCCCTTGCCGACCTCTTCGTCCGGCGTAAAGGCCACGCGGATATCCCCGTGTGGGATGTTTTTCTCTTTCAGTACCGCCAGCGCGGTCATGATCTCCGCAATACCCGCTTTATCATCCGCCCCCAGCAGCGTTTTGCCGTCGGTGGTGATCAGCGTCTGGCCCAGCAGCTGGTGCAGCACCGGGAACATGACGGGCGAGAGCACTTCGTCGCCAATGCCCAGCGCAATGTCGCCGCCGCGGTAGTTTTCCACAATCTGCGGGTTCACATGTTTACCGCTAAAATCCGGAGAGGTGTCGACATGGGAGATAAAGCCAATCGCCGGAATGTCACCCGGGACATTCGCCGGCAGCGTTCCCATCACAGTGCCTTTCTCGCTTAACGTGACGTTGACCAGCCCCATGGCGTCAAGCTGCTCTTTGAGCAGATTTAATAACTTCCACTGGCCTTCGGTGCTCGGCACCTGGCGAACACCCGGCTTAGATTGGGTATCCAGCGAAACGTACTGTAAAAAACGCTCAAGTAATTTATCCATGCAGTCACCCTCACTTTTTGTGACAACATTATCAATAAGCATCAAAACGCAAATATTGCGTCAGGTCACTTTTATCCCGCAAACGAGAATATTTTCCGTTTATATCGTTATGCGTTAGTAAATGTAGCTTATGAATCAGTGACAAGGATTGGCGATTGCAGGGGATTGCCGTAGAATGTCCGCCCTCATTACGAGTCACCAAGGTGGTTACACACAAACCCCGCTTCAGTCTGCTGCCTGAGGCGTCTATATGGGACAGCGCAAAAATTGAATACACAAACCCGTTCACCGCTGGTGAAACTGGAACGAATTCGTAAAAGTTTTGATGGCAAGGACGTCATTTCCGACCTCACTCTCACCATCAATGACGGTGAGTTTCTGACGCTGCTTGGCCCCTCCGGCTGCGGCAAAACAACCGTACTGCGCCTTATCGCCGGGCTGGAAAGCGTCGATAACGGCCATATCCATCTTGAGAACCAGGACATCACCCGGGTTCCCGCCGAAGACCGCCACGTCAACACTGTCTTTCAGAGCTATGCCCTCTTCCCGCACATGACCGTGTTTGAAAACGTGGCGTTTGGCCTGCGGATGCAAAAAACCCCGGCGAATGAAATCGAACCGCGCGTTACCGAAGCCCTGCGCATGGTGCAGCTTGAGACGTTTGCCCAGCGTAAACCCCATCAGCTTTCCGGCGGCCAGCAGCAGCGCGTGGCCATCGCCCGCGCCGTGGTCAACAAGCCGCGTCTGCTCCTGCTGGATGAATCCCTCTCGGCGCTGGATTACAAGCTGCGCAAGCAGATGCAGAACGAGCTCAAGGCCCTGCAGCGCAAGCTCGGCATTACCTTTGTCTTCGTCACCCACGATCAGGAAGAGGCCCTGACCATGTCCGACCGCATCGTGGTGATGCGTGACGGTAAAATCGAGCAGGACGGCACGCCGCGTGAAATCTACGAAGAGCCGAAGAATCTGTTTGTCGCCAGCTTCATTGGCGAGATCAATATCTTTGACGCCACGGTGATTGAGCGTCTGGACGACCAGCGCGTGCGCGCCAGCGTCGAAGGACGCGAATGCAATATCACGGTGAATTTCCCCGTCGAAAAGGGACAAAAGCTCAACGTTCTGCTGCGCCCGGAAGATCTGCGCGTCGATGAAATTCACGGCAATACCGAGGCCGAAGGGTTAATCGGCTATATCCGCGAGCGCAACTACAAAGGGATGACGCTGGAGTCTGTCGTCGAGCTGGAGAACGGCAAAATGGTGATGGTCAGCGAATTCTTTAACGAAGACGACCCTGACTTCGACCACTCTCTCGACCAGAAAATGGTTATCAACTGGGTAGAAAGCTGGGAGGTTGTGCTGGCTGATGAAGAACACAAGTAAATTCCAGAATGTGGTGATTGCCACGATCGTCGGTTGGCTTGTGTTGTTTGTCTTTTTACCCAACCTGATGATTATCGCCACTAGCTTCCTGACCCGTGACGACGCTAGCTTCGTTTCGCTGGTCTTTACGCTGGACAACTACGCGCGCCTGCTCGACCCGCTCTATTTTGACGTGCTGCTGCACTCGCTCAATATGGCGCTGATTGCCACGATTGCCTGCCTGGTACTGGGATATCCCTTCGCGTGGTTCCTCGCGGGCCTGCCGCAAAAGGTGCGCCCCCTGCTGCTGTTTTTACTGATTGTTCCCTTCTGGACGAACTCGCTCATCCGTATTTATGGTCTGAAGATTTTCCTCAGCACAAAGGGTTACCTGAATGAGTTTCTGCTGTGGCTGGGGGTGATCGATACGCCGATACGCATCATGTTTACCCCGAGCGCGGTGATTGTCGGCCTGGTCTATATCCTGCTGCCGTTTATGGTGATGCCGCTCTACTCCAGCATTGAGAAGCTGGATAAACCGCTGCTGGAAGCGGCAAAAGATCTGGGTGCCAACAGGCTGCAGACCTTTATCCGTATCATTATTCCGCTGACGATGCCCGGTATTATTGCGGGCTGTCTGTTGGTGATGCTCCCGGCGATGGGCTTGTTCTACGTTTCTGACCTGATGGGCGGGGCGAAAAACCTGCTGATCGGTAACGTGATCAAAAGTCAGTTCCTGAACATCCGCGACTGGCCGTTCGGGTCCGCCACCAGCATCACGCTGACGGTGGTAATGGGCCTGATGCTGCTGGTCTACTGGCGCGCCTCACGGCTGCTGAATAAGAAGGTGGAACTCGAATGATCGGTCGACTGCTTCGCGGCGGTTTTATGACCGCCATTTACGCTTACCTGTACATCCCGATCATAATTTTGATCGTGAACTCGTTTAACAGCTCGCGGTTCGGGATTAACTGGCAAGGGTTTACGACCAACTGGTACAGCCTGCTGATGAACAATGACAGCCTGCTGCAGGCCGCTCAGCACTCGCTGACGATGGCGATCTTCTCCGCCACCTTCGCGACGCTGATTGGCTCGCTCACCGCCGTAGCGCTGTACCGCTATCGCTTTCGCGGCAAACCGTTCGTCAGCGGCATGCTGTTTGTGGTGATGATGTCGCCGGACATCGTGATGGCGATTTCGCTGCTGGTGCTGTTTATGCTGCTGGGCGTTCAGCTTGGCTTCTGGTCGCTGCTGTTTTCCCATATCACCTTCTGCCTGCCGTTTGTGGTGGTGACCGTCTTCGCGCGTCTGAAAGGGTTCGACGTGCGCATGCTGGAAGCGGCGAAGGATCTGGGCGCCAGCGAGATGACTATCCTGCGCAAAATCATCCTGCCGCTGGCAATGCCTGCCGTGGCGGCCGGATGGCTGCTTAGCTTCACCCTGTCGATGGATGACGTGGTCGTGTCCTCCTTCGTCACCGGGCCGAGCTATGAAATTCTGCCGTTGAAGATCTATTCAATGGTGAAAGTCGGCGTCTCACCTGAGGTGAACGCGCTGGCGACCATTCTGCTGGTATTGTCGCTGGTTCTGGTGATCGCCAGCCAGGTTATTGCTCGTGATAAAACAAAATCTCAGGGGACAATGAAATGAAAAAAATGCTCGCCGCTGCGGCACTGGTGCTTGGCATGGGTGCCGCGCACGCTGATGACAGCAAAACGCTCTACTTCTACAACTGGACCGAATACGTGCCGCCGGGCCTGCTGGAACAGTTCACGAAGGAGACGGGCATCAAGGTGATCTACTCGACCTACGAGTCGAATGAAACCATGTACGCCAAGCTCAAAACCTACAAAGACGGCGCGTACGATCTGGTGGTTCCTTCCACCTACTTTGTCGACAAAATGCGCAAAGAGGGCATGATCCAGAAGATCGATAAAACAAAGCTAACTCATTTTTCAAACCTCGATCCGGAGATGCTCAACAAGCCGTTCGACCCGAATAACGACTACTCCATTCCGTATATCTGGGGGGCAACCGCGATTGGCGTTAACAGCGAGGCCGTCGATCCGAAAACGGTGACGAGCTGGGCCGACCTGTGGAAACCGGAGTACAAAGGCAGCCTGTTGTTAACCGACGACGCGCGTGAAGTGTTCCAGGTGGCGCTGCGCAAGCTGGGCTACTCGGGCAACACGACGGATCCAAAAGAGATTGAAGCGGCGTATACCGAGCTGAAAAAGCTGATGCCTAATGTGGCGGCGTTCAACTCTGATAACCCGGCTAACCCGTATATGGAAGGCGAAGTGAATCTGGGGATGGTGTGGAACGGCTCCGCGTATGTGGCCCGCCAGGCCGGTACGCCGCTTGAGGTGGTCTGGCCGAAAGAGGGCGGGATCTTCTGGATGGATAGTCTGTCGATTCCGGCCAACGCGAAAAACGTTGAAGGGGCGCTGAAGCTGATTAACTTCCTGCTGCGCCCGGACGTAGCGAAACAGGTTGCCGAGACAATTGGCTACCCGACACCAAACCTCGCGGCACGCAAGCTGCTGAAGCCTGAAGTGGCTAACGATAAATCGCTCTACCCGGATGCCGAAACCATCAGCAAAGGTGAATGGCAGAACGATGTCGGTGACGCCAGCCGCCTCTACGAAGAGTATTACCAGAAATTAAAAGCGGGCCGCTAACCGGTATCGCGTTCTTCCTCACGCCGCCTGCGCGGCGTGAGGGGGAATTAACTGACCGCATTCTCTCCTGCCCAGATCGTCGCCTTTCTCATCGCCTCCACCACCTCCTCATCCGACAGACCCAGCGCCTGACGAACCCGGGCCGCCTCGTCCCACTGCTGCTGTTCATAGTAACGGCAAAGGCTCACCATATCGGCTAGCCGTCCCTCCTGGTCGCACAGCGCGTTGCTCACGCTCTGCGGCACCGCAATTTGCTTCATTAACTCCGCCATCGGCAGCTCAAGGAGGGTATCGAGCAGAGAAAACAGGCCGCACATGAACGCATTTTCAGCCAGCGCCGGTTCTTTCATCGTCTCAGCTATCAGTTCACAGAACTTACCGCGCATCATACTCAACGGGTAAAGCTCGCTGACGGTATCATTGCCGGCACTGGCGAGGACCACGACGGCAACAAACCGCCTCAACTGGTTTTCCCCGAGGTATCTGAGCACCTCACTCAGGGTTAACTTGCTGAAATTACAGGCGCCCACATGCTTAAACGCCGTATGCTTCATGTAGCGCATGATTTTATAAGAGAGCGTGAGATCGGTTTTTATCAACGACTCGACGATCCGAAAATCAGGCTTATTGCGTCCGACCTCCATTTGCAGCCTAAAAATCGCCAGCTGATTTTGCGACAGCCGTTTATATTTGATGACCTCCGGACGGCAGAAAAAATAACCCTGAAACAGCGAGAATCCCTCCTCCTTGTATTGGTTGAATTCCTCTTTAGTCTCAATTTTTTCAGCAAGATATTTAATATGTCCGGTCAGGTGTTTACGCGCTTTCAGATAGGCTTTAATTTGCGCTAAGGTGTAATTTCTGACGTCGAATTTCAGGATTGAAATATAGGGTAAAAATGCATCCCATTCTGGTGCAAGGGTAAAATCATCAAGCGCAAACTGATAGCCATGCGCATTCATCTCCCTGACGGCCTGCAGCAGCTCGGCCCCTGGCACAGCATCTTCAAGGATCTCAATGACCACGCTCTCTTTATCCAGCGCTTCACCACTGCGGTCAATGACCATTCGCGACGGGAAATTAATAAACGACGTATGCGCCCCGGCGATGCGCTGGGACGGCACGCATAAAAACTGATCGGATATCATTCTGGACGTGGCATATTCCGCCGACACATCCGGAAAACGATTTGTCATCCCGTCTCTGAAGAGCAGCTCATAGGCCACCGTATTCATTTCAGGGTTAAAAATGGGTTGTCGCGCAATAAATCCGTACATATCCCATCCTCCTCTACCACTTTATATTTATTAGCATCCTCTTTCTACACGACGATAACGAGCATTATCGAGCACTATTTTGATTGAATGCACAAAATAAAAGCATCCACACTAATTAACGGGATTTACTATTCTGGAATTTAAATTAAATATCCCCGGCCCTCTACAGAAAGAAGGAAATATATCCGATAAGGAATATGTGCCTGCCCGACATGCACGACATTACGGGAGATGAGAATGAAAGACGCCATGGTCCGAAGATCTAAAATAAGAGTCAAGACGTTGATGCTATTGTCCATTTTCCTCACCGTGACGGTGGGCTTTACGGCAACGATCGGGTTTATGATGTGGCAGTGGATGGCGCAGCAGGAGGTGCTGGCCAAAAAACATATCCGCCAGATTGCCGAGGTGCAAGCTTTACAGGTCAGTAAACAGCTGGATTCTGCCCTGACTGCCGCCCGGGACATGGGCAACAGCGCGCTGGCGCTGCGCGAGGCGGGGGTATTCGATCGCCAGAGCCTGAACCAACTGCTCATCCACTATCTGTCGGCTCATCCCCAGTTTCTCTCTATGTCGATGGCCTTTGAGCCCAACGCGTTTGACGATAAAGATGCCGCCTTTGCCGGTCAGAGCGGTGAAGATCCTGCCGGACGCTACGCCCGCTACGTCGACCGCGACGCTACCGGCAAACCGGCCTTACACCTGCTGACGGACATCGAAACGCCCGGCAGCGGTGATTATTATCTGCTGCCGAAACAGCGGCATAAAGATGTGATCATCGAACCCTATATTTACCCCTACAACGGCGTGGACGTGATGCTCACCTCGATTGCCGCCCCCATCATGCGTGACGGTCAGTTTCTGGGCTCGATCACCTCTGACTTCTCGCTCGCCACGCTGCAATCGACGATCGGCGCGATTAAACCGTGGAACGGCACAGGCTACGCCCTGCTCCTCTCCGCGGGTAATAACGTGGTGTCCAGCCCGGACAAGCGCGCGGCAGGCAAGCCTTACGCCGGTCAGATTGCCGGTCATGACGTCACCCGGATAAACGATCCGCTGCTGAAGGAAGATGTGTTTATCACCTGGCAGGACATCGCCGTCGGTAATAGCCAGACGCCGTGGAAACTCGCCATTATCACCCCGGTCAGCGAAGTGATGGCCGAAGCGCGCGCATTTTTGCTGAAAGCCATCATCCTGATGGTGTTAAGCATCGTGGCGGTTAGCCTGGTGATGGCGCAGATCTTTACCCGCAAAGTTGACCGTCCGGTGGGGGGTGAACCTTCGGAAGCCGCCGGGATCGCCCTGGCCGTCGCCCGGGGGGAGCTGAACAACACCATCCCGGTGCGTTCCGGAGATACCCACAGCATTTTTTATGCCCTGCACACCATGCAGATGCAGCTCAAGCGCATCGTCGATAATATCAGCGAAGCCAGCCATTCCGTGCACGGCGGGACCAGCGAAATTTCGGCGGGCAACCTTGATCTCGCCTCGCGAACCGAAGAACAGGCGGCGGCGATTGTTGAAACGGCAGCCAGCATGGAAGAGATTTCGGTCACGGTGAAGAATAACGCCGACAACGCCCACAAGGCGACGGCGCTGACCGATCGCGCCGCGAGCCTCGCCGGGCATGGCGAAACGCTGGTGAACGACGTAGTCGTGGTGATTGGGGAGATTGACGAGAGCGCGCGTAAGATCGGTGAGATTAACAGCATCGTCGATGGCATCGCCTTCCAGACCAATATCCTGGCGCTAAATGCGGCCGTTGAAGCGGCGCGTGCCGGCGAACAGGGGCGCGGTTTCGCGGTAGTCGCAGGTGAAGTGCGCAATCTTGCCCAGCGAAGCGCTAACGCGGCCAAAGAAATTTCCCAGCTGATTGCCGAGTCCTCAGGCCGCGTCAGCAAAGGCGTTGAACTGGTCAATGAGACCGGCGTAATGATGAAACAGGTGATTGAGGCGGTGTCGCACGTGCATCTGGTCATCAACGACATTGTTCAGGCGCTGGACGAGCAGAACCGCGGGATTAGCCAGGTCAGCACTGCCGTTAACCAGATGGACAGCACCACCCAGCAGAACGCCTCTCTGGTTCAGCAGATCTCAGCGGCGGCGCTCTCGCTGGACGAGCAGGCTAAATCGCTGGAGAAGACGCTGGCGTTCTTTCATTCTTAAATAAAAAGGCACCCGTCCAGCGGGTGCCTTTTCACGCGATTCGCGTTACAGACCTTTCAGCAGCTTGTCGACAAATTCCGGAACAACCGTGCTGGCCAGACCGTAGTGTTTCTCTTCAAACTCGCTGCCCACCTGGCTTGGCTCAAGGTTGAGTTCAACCGTATGCGCACCGTGCAGTCGCGCTTCGTGGACAAACCCCGCCGCCGGATAAACGTGGCCGGATGTGCCGATGGCGATAAACACGTCGGCCATCGCCAGCGCGCTGTAGATCTCATCCATTCCCAGCGGCATTTCGCCGAACCAGACCACGTGCGGTCGCAGGCGCGACGGGAACTGACAGCAGTGACACTTATCCTCTGGCAGCACGTCTTCTTTCCAGTCAAGCACCTGACCGCTCCAGGCGCAGCGAACCTTGAGCAGCTCACCGTGCATATGGATGATGTTCTTGTTGCCGGCCCGCTCGTGCAGGTTGTCGATATTCTGCGTTACCAGCAGAAAACGATCGCCCAGCGCCTCTTCCAGCTTCGCCAGCGCCAGATGCGCCGCATTAGGCGCAACGTCAGGCTGCTGAAGCTGACGACGGCGGGCGTTGTAAAACGCCTGCACGAGATCCGGGTCGCGGGCAAAACCTTCCGGCGTGGCGACATCCTCCACGCGGTGCTCTTCCCACAGCCCGTCCGCCGCGCGGAAGGTTCGAATTCCTGACTCGGCGGAGATCCCCGCCCCGGTCAGCACCACCACTCTGGGTTTATCCATCGCTTCTGGCATTATTCTGTCTCTGAAAAAGATCCGCTGGCGCAGACGCTCACGCAAGCGGCGTTTGTTTTTGCGAAAACGGCTGAGTCGACCCTGGCGACGCGACAGCATAGTAACCTCGTAAACTAATCGGTGAGATGAAGGAATGCGGCTCCGCGCATGCCTCCTGCGTCCCCGTGTCGCGCGCGTTCAATACGCGGCACGCGGGCAACCGGCAATAAATGTCGGGGCAAACGCCCGGACAACCGTTCCGTAATCGCGGTAAAGTTTGAAAGCCCTCCCCCGATCACCAGCAGATCCGGGTCGACGATGGTGAGAATATTTCCCAGACACACCGCCAGCAGATCCAGATAGCGCTCGACGTGCTCACGCGCCTGCGCATCCCCTTGCTCCCACAGGGTAATGATTTGAGGGGCCTCAAGTTTCTGATGATAGAAGTGTTCGTAAAGCCATGCAAACCCGCGGCCGGAAAGGTAGTTCTCAATACAGCCGTGCTGGCCGCAGCCGCAGCGGGTTAGCGGAAAATCACGTCCCACCACCTCGAGGGCATCCACCGGCAGGCGAATATGACCAAACTCGCCGGTGATGTAGCTGCGGCCGGTGATGGGCTTACCGTTGATGACGATTCCGCCGCCGACGCCGGTACCGAGGATCAGCCCCATCACCAGCGGGTAGCGACGGAATTCATCATCCCAGGCTTCAGAGAGCGCAAAGCAGTTGGCATCATTGTCTAAACGCACGTCGCGTTCAAGGAGGGCAGAGAGATCGGCGCGCAGCGGTTTACCGCTGGCGGCAGGCACGTTGGCCGCGTAAAGCGTACCGTCGTCGGTTTCGGGCATGCCCGGAATACCGATGCCGACGCTGCCTTTCACGCCGAAACGTTCATCCGCCTGCGCCACCAGCGCGGCAATGGCGGTTAAAAAATCGTCGTAGCTTTCGCGCGGCGTGGGAACGCGGGTTTCCCACTGCAGTTTGAGGTCTTTATCAAACGCGCCGAGCGCAATCTTGGTGCCGCCAATATCAAATCCATAATACATAACGCATTCCTCTTTCGATCTGGCGACCCGAAAGCCGCTAGATCATGACGTAATTACTGGCCACTTAATACCCTCGCCGGATCAATTCGGCTTGCGCGACGCGCCGGATACCAGCTTGCCAGCAGACTCAGTAAAAGTGCTGTAAGCAGCACATAAAAAACGTCCAGCCAGTGCAGTTCAGACGGCAGGAAGTCAATAAAATAGATATCACCCGACAGGAACTGGTGACCAATAAGTTTTTCAATGCCGTTGATAATCGGCGTCAGCTGCAGGGAAACCACCACGCCAATCACCACGCCGCACAGGCTGCCGAACAGCCCCGCCAGCAAACCGTACCAGACGAAGATGGCGCGAATAAGACCGTCTTTCGCCCCCAGCGTACGCAGCACGGCGATGTCGCCGCTCTTGTCCTTGACCGCCATCACCAGCGTCGAGACGATATTAAAGCACGCCACACCAATCACCAGCACCATCGCCAGATACATGATGGCGCGGATCATCTGGATATCACGGTACATATACCCGTAAGTGCCGATCCAGCTTTTGATGTAGACATAGTTATTGGTCACGCTGCCCGCGTCGCGCACCAGTTTGTTGGCGTTAAAGACGTCGTTCACCTTAATCGCAATGCCCGTCACGCTGTCGCCCATGTCGAGATACTGGCGCGCATCCTCCATCGGCACCATCGCAAAGCTGTGGTCAAGCTGGCCGCTCAGCTGAAGAATACCGGTAACGCGCAGGCGCACGCGTTTTGGCTGCTGCAGTTTGTGATCGGCGCTGGCGTTGGGGATCATGATTGACACCCAGTCGCCCTGCTTCACCTTCAGGGCATCAGCAACGCCTTTACCCATGATGATCTGCTGCTCGCCCGCCCTGAAGTTGGCCCACGCGCCGTTCTGCACATAGTTCGGCAGCGCGCTGAGACGCGCTTCCTGCGCCGGGTTCACCCCTTTCACCTGAATGGCGCGCAGGTTTACCCCGCTCTCCACCAGCCCGGTAAAGTTAATGTAGGGTGCGGCCGCGGCGATGCCCGGCACTTTTTCAACTTTGGCGAGCGCATCGCTCCAGTTCGTCCATGGCTGGTTAACCGGCTCGATCTCACCGTGCGGCACCACCGCCAGAATGCGGTTATTCAGCTCGCGCTCAAAACCGTTCATCGCGCTTAAGCCGACAATCAGCACCGCCACACCCAGCGCAATACCGATGGTCGAGATGACGGAGATCAGCGACACCATGCCGCCGCGACGGCGGCCGCGGCTAAAACGTAAACCGATGAGTAACGATAACGGTGACGCCATTACTCTGCTCCCATCAGGGTCAGTTCCGCGTTCAGATGGCCGTCGCGCATCTCAAGCTGACGCCCCATGCGTTTTGCCAGCTGCAGATCGTGGGTCACCACCAGAAACGCGGTGCCCTGCGAGGCGTTCAGCTCGCCCAGAAGCTGGAAAATACTGTCCGCATTGCGGGCATCCAGGTTACCGGTAGGCTCATCCGCCAGCACCAGACGCGGGTTGTTGACCAGCGCACGGGCAATCGCCACGCGCTGACGCTCGCCGCCGGAAAGCTCAGAGGGACGATGGTTGCCGCGATGACCCAGCCCTACCGCTTTCAGCATGTCGCTGGCGCGAGCGTTAATTTCTGCCGGTTTCTTTTTGCCAATCAGCAGCGGCATCGCCACGTTTTCCAGCGCCGTGAAATCCGGCAGCAGGTGGTGAAACTGGTAGATAAAGCCCAGCTCGCGGTTGCGCAGCTCGGCCTTCGCCGCGGAGGACATTTTGCTCATCGGCTGGCCGGAGAAAATCACGTCGCCTTCGGTTGGGGTATCCAGCCCGCCCAGCAGATGCAGCAGCGTACTTTTGCCCGAGCCGGAACTGCCGACAATCGCCATCATCTCGCCTTCACCCACGCTAAAGCTCACATTGTGCAGCACGTCGGTTTGCACAGTGCCTTCCTGATAGCGTTTGGACAGGTTGTCGCATTGCAACAGGATCTTATTCATAACGTAAAGCCTCAGCGGGTTGAGTGGCGGCGGCGCGCCAGGAAGGATAAAGCGTAGAAAGCAGCGCAATGGCCATCGCGGCCAGCGCAATACCGACCACCTGCAGCGGCTCGATAGCCACCGGCAGCGCCGCGCCGTCAAGCAGCGCGCCGATGATCGGCATTAAGTTATTGAGCTGGCTGGCAAGCAATGCCCCCAGCACGGCGCCGAGCAGCGCGCCGATGATACCGGCGCTGGCCCCCTGCACCATAAACACCGCCATGATCTGGCGCGGCGTGAGCCCCTGGGTTTGCAGAATGGCAACTTCGCCCTGCTTCTCCATCACCATCAGGCCCAGCGAGGTAATAATGTTAAATGCGGCCACGGCCACGATCAGGCTCAGCAGCAGCCCCATCATGTTTTTTTCCATCCGCACGGCCTGGAACAATTCGCCTTTGCGCTCGCGCCAGTCCTGCCATTTGGTGCCGTCCGGCAGTTTTTGCTGGCTGAGGGTATCGACCTTCAGCGGTGCGTCGAGCCACAGGCGCCAGCCGGTGATATTCCCCGCCGGGTAGCGCATCAGGCGTGAAGCATCCTGAATGTTCACCAGCATCTGGTAGCCATCGACTTCGCTGTTGGCGGCAAAGGTACCAATCACGTTGAACAGGCGCTGGCTTGGCAGGCGCCCCATCGGCGTAAACTGGCTGGCAGAAGGCACCATCACGCGCAGCTGGTCGCCACGGTTGACGCCAAGCTGGCCGGCAAGCTGTTCACCCAGAATCACATTGTATTTTCCGGCTTCCAGATCGGTCTGCTTCACGTTAACCAGATATGGTGTCAGCGGATCGTTTTGCGCCGGGTCGATACCCAGCATCACGCCGACCGCCACGCTGCGGGCGCTTTGCAGCACCACGTCACCGGTGGTCAACGGCGCAACGCGCGTGACGCCCTGTAACTTCGCCGCGCTTTCCGGCAACTGCTGTGGGTTAACCGAACCGTTAGTCGATGAGAGAACGGCCTGCGGCATCAGCCCCAGGATGTTGTTTTGCAGCTCGCGCTCAAAGCCATTCATGACGGAAAGCACCGTCACCAGTGCCATCACGCCAAGCGTAATGCCAATAGTCGAAAGCCAGGAGACAAAGCGACCGAAGCGGTCCGCGGCGCGCCCACGCATGTAGCGTAAGCCTATGAAGAGTGCGACAGGTTGATACATGAAATCCGTCTGTTTGCTGATAGCAGACCCACGAGTATATAAGCGAATCCGTTAAGCGTAAATGACTGAAACAGTAAGCTTTGGTAATCATTTTTCCGAAAAATTCAGATAAATCAGGGTGCTATTGTCTGAATACTCACCTCGCGACCTCCACCTTTTCCGAAAAACCTCCTGATACAGACTGTTACCCATTACATCCTGGTGTCGTTTTACAACAATTGCTCGTTCGTTTATGGCAATAAGGTAGTGGCGAACAATGAAGCAAAAAGCATTATGGATTAACCAGATAAAAGGGCTGTGTATCTGCCTGGTGGTTATCTATCATTCGGTTATCACGTTTTATCCGCATCTGATCGGGCTGCAACACCCGCTCTCCGGCCTTCTCGCCAAATGCTGGGTCTATTTTAACCTTTATCTCGCACCGTTTCGTATGCCGGTCTTCTTCTTTATCTCCGGCTACCTGATCCTTCGTTATATCGACGAGGTGGACTGGCGAACCAGTCTCGACAAACGGATCTGGAGCATTGTCTGGGTGCTGGCGCTGTGGGGCGTCCTGCAATGGCAGGCGCTGACCCACCTGAACGCCTGGCTGGCGCCCGAGCGTGAGCTTGCCACCTCGTCGAACGCGGCCTACGCCGACTCGTTCTCAGGATTTATGCAAGGCATGCTCACCGCCAGCACCAGCCTGTGGTATCTGTATGCTCTGGTGGTCTACTTCACGCTGTGTAAACTGCTGAGCCGCTGGAAGCTGCCGGTACTGGGGCTGCTGGCGCTGGCAAGCATCGCGATCAACTTCATGCCGCTGCCGTGGTGGGGAATGAACAGCGTGGTACGCAACATGATCTACTACAGCCTCGGGGCGTGGTATGGCGCAGCGCTGATGGCGTGGATGAAAAGCGTCAACCTGCGCCGCATCTGGCTGGCAACCGGCGCTTTCGCCGCCGTCTCCGTGGTGCTGTGGTTTGCTAACGTTCCGCTGCTGCTCTCATTGCTGTCGATTGTGTTGATCATGAAGCTGTTCTATAGCCTTGAGCAGCGCTATGCCGTTCACCCGAACAATCTGCTGAACGTGATTGGCTCAAACACCATTGCGATTTATACCACCCACCGCATCCTGATTGAGGCCTTTAGCCTGTTCCTGATCGGCGAGATGAATGCCGCTTACTGGCCGGTCTGGGCCGAGCTATCCCTAATTTTTGTCTATCCGTTTGCCAGCCTGCTGATCTGTACCCTTGCCGGACTCGGGGTGCGTAAGATCTCCACCGCGCTGTTTGGCGACATTTTCTTCTATCCTCCCGCTACGCTGACCCTGTCACCTTCGACCCGTTAATGCCCTCACCGCCCCCCTTCCGGGGGCGTATAATCCCGCCGTGCGGTTACGATTTGCTTATGTAAAACGATCGAGGATAATAAAGACATTGCGTATCAGTGATATGCCCCAATACTGTTGGTATATCCATAAGAGACTCTGACATAGCCATGCCTGAACACTATCGTTATTCCTTGCCTGTCAAAGCGGGCGACCAGCGCCAGCTGGGTGAACTCACGGGCGCAGCGTGCGCCACGCTGGTAGCGGAAATCGCCGAGCGTCATCCTGGCCCGGTGATCCTGGTTGCCCCGGATATGCAAAACGCCCTGCGCCTGCACGACGAAATTCGCCAGTTCACCGATAATCTGGTGTTCAGCCTGGCCGACTGGGAAACGCTGCCGTATGACAGCTTCTCTCCGCATCAGGAGATTATCTCCTCGCGCCTGTCGACGCTCTATCAACTCCCGACCATGCAGCGCGGCGTGCTGATTGTGCCGGTGAACACCCTGATGCAGCGCGTCTGTCCGCACAGCTATCTGCACGGCCACGCGCTGGTGATGAAAAAAGGCCAGCGACTGTCCCGTGATGCCCTGCGCGCGCAGCTTGACGGGGCCGGCTATCGCCACGTCGACCAGGTGATGGAGCATGGGGAATACGCGACCCGCGGCGCGCTGCTCGACCTTTACCCGATGGGCAGCGACCAGCCGTATCGTCTGGACTTTTTCGATGATGAAATCGACAGCCTGCGCGTCTTCGACGCCGACACGCAGCGCACGCTGGAAGAAGTGGAGTCCATCAATTTACTGCCCGCGCATGAGTTCCCCACGGACAAAACCGCTATCGAACTGTTTCGCAGCCAGTGGCGCGATAAGTTCGAGGTGAAGCGCGACGCGGAACATATTTATCAGCAGGTCAGTAAAGGCACGCTGCCTGCCGGGATCGAATACTGGCAGCCGCTGTTCTTCAACGAGCCGCTCCCTGCCCTGTTCAGCTACTTCCCGGCGAATACGCTGATTGTTAATACCGGCGATATCGACGCCAGCGCCAGCCGCTTTGAAAGTGAAACCCGCGCGCGCTTCGAAAACCGGGGCGTTGACCCGATGCGCCCGCTGCTGCCGCCGGAAGCGCTGTGGCTGCGCACCGACGAGCTCAACGCCGAGCTGAAGCGCTGGCCGCGCATGCAGCTGAAAACCGATTCGCTTGCCGACAAGGCCGCCAACACCAACCTCGCCTTCCGAACGCTGCCGGACCTGGCCGTCCAGGCGCAGCAGAAATCCCCGCTGGATAGTCTGCGCAAATTTCTGGAGTCCTTTACCGGCCCGGTGGTGTTCTCCGTTGAGAGTGAAGGCCGCCGCGAAGCGTTAGGTGAGCTGCTGGGACGCATTAAGGTGGCGCCGAAGCGCATCCTGCGCCTGAGCGAAGCGACCGGAAACGGTCGTTACCTGATGATTGGCGCCGCCGAGCACGGTTTTATCGACACGCTCAACAACCTGGCGCTGATTTGCGAAAGCGACCTGCTGGGCGAGCGCGTCGCACGCCGCCGTCAGGACAGCCGTCGGACCATCAACCCGGACACGCTGATCCGTAACCTGGCCGAGCTGCACCCGGGCCAGCCGATCGTTCACCTGGAGCATGGCGTTGGACGCTATCAGGGGATGACCACGCTGGAAGCGGGCGGCATCAAAGGTGAATACCTGATGCTCACCTACGCCAACGACGCCAAACTGTATGTTCCGGTGTCGTCCCTGCATCTGATCAGCCGCTACGCGGGCGGTGCCGAAGAGAACGCGCCGCTGCACAAGCTGGGCGGCGATGCCTGGGCGCGCGCGCGCCAGAAGGCCGCGGAAAAAGTGCGCGACGTGGCCGCCGAGCTGCTGGATATTTACGCCCAGCGCGCGGCCAAAGAGGGCTTCGCCTTTAAGCATGATAAAGAACAGTACCAGCTGTTCTGTGACAGCTTCCCGTTTGAAACCACGCCGGATCAGGCTCAGGCTATTAACGCCGTGCTTAGCGACATGTGCCAGCCGCTGGCAATGGACCGCTTAGTCTGCGGCGACGTCGGCTTCGGCAAAACCGAAGTGGCGATGCGCGCCGCTTTCCTTGCGGTCGAAAACAACAAGCAGGTGGCGGTGCTGGTGCCGACCACCCTGCTCGCTCAGCAGCACTTCGACAACTTCCGCGACCGCTTCGCCAACTGGCCGGTTCGCATCGAGATGCTGTCGCGTTTTCGCAGCACCAAAGAACAGACCCAAATTCTGGAACAGGCCAGCGAAGGCAAGATCGATATTCTGATCGGCACCCACAAGCTGCTGCAAAGCGACGTGAAGTGGAAAGATCTGGGGCTGCTGATCGTCGACGAAGAGCACCGCTTCGGGGTGCGTCATAAAGAGCGCATCAAAGCGATGCGCGCCGACGTCGACATCCTGACCCTGACCGCAACGCCGATCCCGCGAACCCTGAACATGGCGATGAGCGGCATGCGCGATCTGTCGATTATTGCCACGCCGCCGGCGCGCCGTCTGGCGGTGAAAACCTTTGTCCGCGAGTACGATAATCTGGTGGTGCGTGAGGCCATTCTGCGTGAAGTGCTTCGTGGGGGGCAGGTCTACTACCTCTATAACGACGTGGAAAATATCCAGAAAGCGGCGGACAGGCTGGCGGAGCTGGTACCGGAAGCGCGCATTGCTATCGGCCACGGGCAGATGCGCGAGCGCGAGCTGGAACGGGTGATGAACGACTTCCACCACCAGCGCTTTAACGTGCTGGTGTGCACCACCATCATCGAAACCGGGATCGACATTCCGACGGCAAACACCATCATCATTGAACGCGCGGATCACTTTGGTCTGGCGCAGCTTCACCAGCTGCGCGGTCGCGTCGGGCGTTCACACCATCAGGCCTACGCCTGGCTGCTGACGCCGCATCCGAAAGCGATGACCACCGACGCGCAAAAGCGTCTGGAAGCCATCGCCTCGCTGGAAGACCTCGGCGCAGGCTTTGCGCTGGCCACGCACGATCTCGAGATCCGCGGTGCCGGCGAACTGCTGGGTGAAGACCAGAGCGGCTCGATGGAAACCATCGGCTTCTCGCTCTATATGGAGCTGCTGGAGAACGCGGTTGATGCCCTGAAGGCCGGACGCGAGCCGTCGCTGGAAGACCTCACCAGCCAGCAGACCGAGGTCGAGCTGCGTATGCCTTCCCTGCTGCCGGATGATTTCATTCCGGACGTGAATACCCGACTCTCATTCTACAAACGCATCGCCAGCGCGAAGAAGGAGAACGAGCTGGAAGAGATCAAGGTTGAGCTTATCGATCGCTTTGGTCTGCTGCCCGATGCGGCGAGAAATCTGCTGGATATCGCGAGACTGCGCCAGCAGGCGCAGAAGCTGGGGATTCGTAAGCTCGAAGGCAATGAAAAAGGCGGCGTGATTGAATTCGCCGAGAAGAACCACGTCAACCCGATGTGGCTCATCGGCCTGCTGCAAAAACAGCCGCAGCATTTCCGTCTGGATGGCCCAACCCGTCTGAAATTTACCCAGGAGCTGACGGAGCGCAAAACCCGTATGGACTGGGTGCGTAACTTTATGCGTCAGCTGGAAGAGAACGCGATCGCATAACCTCCCTTCCCCCTGTTAGCCCAGTGCTACGGGGGGACAATTTACAAACTCTTTGCACTTCACCCGATCTTCCCGACATACCCATTCGCCATAATTATGTTTAACGCCTTATAAAACAATAACCTTATCATTTGCATGGATTATGATGATGATGACCTCTTCGCGTTTTACTCGCTGGTTAACCCTGTTTGCGCTGGCAGCCACCGTCGCGGTTGCGCTTCCTGCTCGCGCAAACACCTGGCCCCTTCCCCCTCCCGGCAGCAAGGTGGTGGGTGAAAACCGCTTTCATGTGGTTGAAAATAATGGCGGTTCTCTGGAAGCGATTGCCAAAAAATATAACGTCGGTTTTCTGGCCCTGCTGCAGGCGAACCCCGGCGTCGATCCTTACGTCCCGCGCGCGGGCAGCGTACTGACCATCCCGTTACAGACTATCCTTCCGGACGCCCCGCGCGAGGGGATGGTGATAAACCTGGCCGAGCTCCGTCTGTACTATTACCCGCCGGGTAAAAACGAAGTGACGGTCTACCCGATTGGTATTGGTCAGCTGGGCGGCGACACCCTGACGCCGACGATGGTCACCACCGTCTCGGATAAACGCGCGAATCCAACCTGGACCCCGACGGCCAATATTCGTGCCCGCTATAAAGCTCAGGGCATTGATCTTCCAGCCGTGGTGCCGGCAGGCCCGGATAACCCAATGGGACACCACGCGATCCGCCTGGCAGCCTACGGTGGTGTTTACCTGCTGCACGGCACGAATGCGGACTTTGGCATCGGCATGCGCGTCAGTTCCGGATGTATTCGTCTGCGCGATGACGATATCAAAACGCTGTTTAACGTCGTTACGCCGGGAACCAAAGTGAATATCATCAATACGCCGATTAAGGTTTCTGAGGAGCCGGGCGGCGTGCGGCTGGTCGAAATTCACCAGCCGCTATCGAAAAACATTGGCGATGATCCGCAGACGCTGCCCATTAACCTGAATGCCGCGATGGTAAGCTTCAAAACGAATGCGAATACCAACAGCGTGGTGATGGAGCGCGCAATGGAGGCCCGCTCAGGCATGCCGACCGATGTCACCCGGCATCATGATGTAATCCAGCAATCGATGTAAATCATAAATAAAAAAACGCCCTGCTCAGCAGGGCGTTTTTTATTGCAGTGGCATAAATGAGGGTTTATGCCCGGCTTATTTGTAGATGACGGCGGTGCCGTGCAGGGTGTTAGGACCGGTCACAGAGGTGATGCGGTAAGATTTAGCACCCATCTCTTCCGCTTTTTGTGCCAGCTGATCTTCCAGTGAACCCAGGTTAGTACCGGCAGACGCAGAGATCGTCCCGACTTTATGCTGATCGACCGGGGTGGACTGTACTTGTACAGCCGCAAAGCTTGCGAAAGAGAGTGAACTCAGAACAGCAGCAGCGATGAGGGTTTTTACGTTTTTCATGATGTTTACCTTTAGCAGATGAATTTGGAGGTCGTTATCTATTTAGTTAACGATCGATAGGTAAATCATAAATGTGATCCAGGTCACGCGTCAACATAATTTTATAACGACCATTAACTTAATTTTAAAGTCGTTATTTTTCATATAGATATGATTAATATATTTTTAAGCATTCAGCACTGGTGGTGGGTTGCGTTTATTTTTATAATGGTTATTCACCAAACCAACAGAGGACCAACGGCACATGACAACCGACGTCACGAGTTGTGCGAAGAAAAGCCGTGGCCGACCAAAAGTGTTTGACAGGGATGCAGCGCTTGATAAGGCCATGACTCTCTTCTGGCAACATGGGTATGAAGCAACCTCGCTTTCCGATCTGGTAGAAGCCACCGGAGCCAAAGCGCCGACGCTGTATGCCGAATTTACCAATAAAGAGGGGCTGTTCAGGGCAGTGCTGGACAGATACATTTCGCGCTTTGCGGCGAAACACGAAGCCCAGCTGTTCTGTGAAGAGAAAAGCGTCGAACAGGCGCTTCGCGACTATTTCACCGCCGTCGCGACCTGCTTCACCAGTAAAGAGACGCCTGCGGGCTGCTTTATGATTAACACCTCTGCCACCCTGGCGGCGTCCTCGAAAGAGATTGCCAATACGGTGAAATCGCGGCATGCCATGCAGGAGGAGACGCTCAGCGCCTTTCTGGCTCAGCGCCAGCAGCGCGGTGAAATCCCTGCGCAATGCAACCCTCAGCTGCTGGCGCAATACCTGAGCTGTATTTTGCAGGGGATGTCGATCAGCGCCCGTGAAGGGGCTACGCTGGAAAAACTGCAGAATATTAGCGAAACCACGCTGCGACTGTGGCCTGAGCTACTGAAAATCTGAAGCAAAAAAAAAGCTCCTCAGCCTGAGCGCATGAGGAGCTAAATTCAGAGAACATCTTTTTTACACTTTGTTATTCAGAACCAGCTGGCCATTTCCATCCAGTGGAATTTGCGTGCCCGGGTCTTTATCCATGCGGATTTTGCCCTGCTGATCGCCAATTTTGTACGTCACGTCATAGCCCAGCATTTTTTCCGACTTGTCATAGACGGTTTTGCAGCGTTGCTGAGTCGTGGTGTAGGTATCATTATCCTGCATCGCGCCCTGTACCTGGTTACCGGCATAGCCGCCACCCAGCGCACCGACCACGGTCGCCACATCTTTACCCCGGCCGCCGCCGAACTGGTGACCAATCACGCCACCCGCTACCGCGCCCAGAACAGAACCGGCAATACGGTTTTCATCCTGCACCGGACGACGGTGCGTCACGGAGACGTTACGGCACTCCTGACGAGGCGTTTTTACCGTTTCTTTAATCGGTGTAGCAGAAACCACCTGCGCATACTGCGGGCCGCGATCTAATACGTTGAGACTGGCAACGGCAGCCACACCTAACGCAGCCGCGACGCCAATCCCTATACCCGCCAACATTGATTTATTCACGGGACTTCCTCCTTTGTTGCTATTGGTAACAATTTTGCAATGGAGGCACGGCTTCGCCAATAAGATAAAGGATCAAAAAAGGGGCGTTGAGAGGAGATATATTGTATTTAGGAGAACTCTTAAGCACTCAAACTGTGATCTACAGCATGAAATGCTAAAAACTCCCTCCGGAGGACCCGGAGGGAGTGAAAGATTAGTGCAGCTTCAGACGCGGACGGATCACGCGGTTGATTCTGCCCACCAGCATCATCAGCCCGGTTTTGAAGTAGCCGTGCAGCGCAATCTGGTGCATGCGGTACAGGGAGATATACACGAAGCGGGCAATGCGCCCTTCTACCATCATTGAGCCGCGCATCAGGTTGCCCATCAGGCTGCCGACGGTAGAGAAGTTTGACAGAGACACCAGAGAACCATGGTCTTTGTAGACATAGGCCTTCATTGGCTTGCCTTTGTACTGCGCCAGAATGTTGTGCAGCACCAGGCTTGCCATCTGGTGAGCGGCCTGCGCGCGCGGCGGCACGAATCCACCTTCAGGACGCGCGCAGGAGGCACAGTCACCGATAGCAAAGATTTCAGGGTCACGCGTGGTTTGCAGCGTTGGCTCGGTGACCAGCTGGTTAATGCGGTTCGTTTCCAGACCGCCGATCTCTTTCATAAAGTCAGGCGCTTTGATACCTGCCGCCCAGACCATCAGATCCGCTTTGATATACTCGCCGTCTTTGGTGTGCAGGCCGCCTTCGTCGGCGCTGGTCACCATGGTCTGCGTCAGCACCCGCACGCCCAGTTTGGTGAGCTCATTGTGCGCCGCACCGGAAATACGCGGAGGCAGCGCAGGCAGAATACGTTCACCCGCTTCGACCAGCGTGACGTTCAGCGCTTCGTTAGTTAACCCTTTGTAACCGTAGCTGTGCAGCTGTTTCACTGCATTGTGCAGCTCCGCAGACAGCTCAACGCCCGTCGCACCACCGCCGACAATGGCGATATTCACCTTACCGTTCGCACCCATATTGCTGGTGTACTTCAGGAACAGGTTCAGCATTTCCTGATGGAAACGACGCGCCTGGTGCGGGTTATCGAGGAAGATACAGTGCTCTTTCACGCCCGGCGTGTTGAAGTCGTTGGAGGTACTGCCCAGCGCCATGACCAGTGTGTCGTACGGCAGCTTGCGCTCAGGAACCAGCAGCTCCCCTTTTTCATCGCGCAACTCTGCCAGGGTGATGGTTTTGCTTTCACGGTTGATGTCCACCACCGAGCCCAGCTGGAACTGGAAATGGTGGTTGCGCGCGTGCGCCAGGTAGCTGAGCGCGTCCACGCCCTCGTCCAGAGAACCGGTCGCCACTTCGTGCAGCAGCGGTTTCCACAGGTGGCTGTGGTTACGATCCACCAGCGTAATTTTGGCTTTTTTACCGCGACCCAGCTTCTTGCCCAGCTGTGTAGCCAGCTCCAGCCCGCCAGCACCACCGCCTACAATCACTATCTTTTTCAATGGCGTAGTCAACGTGACCCCCTCAAATTATTAACCAATTGTTAATTAAAAGTTATAAAAATAACCCTTAATTAACAACAGGTTACAGCACTGAAACCATTCAGGTGCATTGAGAATACCACGTCAGGCGCATTGGTCATACCAAAATTGATATGCATCAAGTTTTGATGGCTTAAAAGTAGACAATTCTGGTCAAAAAGAAAGCCCGGTACGCTTTCGCGGCCGGGCTTTGATGCCTGCGTATAAGGGATTAACCCAGCGTTTTAAACGCTTTGATACGCTGCAGATGCGGGGAGATGTTCTTGAACTTGTGGGTCTGTTCTTCGTCCCAGACGATCTCATAGTAATGATGCAGCAGTTCTGCTGCCCGATGGCTGTTGAGCGCTTCATCATTACGTGAAAGGATCACCAGGCAGCGGTCGCGGTTTTTCTCACGAAAATTGCTGACGCACTTGGTCGCAATATCGACATACTCTTCCGGGCGGTCAATTTTGCCTTCCATGTTCTCGTTCGGGAACAGGTTAGGATTGAACACCACCTGGCGAATGTCGCACAGGAAGCCAATCCGCTCCGCCCAGTAGCCGCCCAGCCCCACGCCGCAAATCAGCGGGCGATCGTCGACGTTGAGCTGCAACATCTTGTCCACCTCTTTGAGCAGATGCTGCATATCATGCTTCGGATGGCGCGTGCTGTAGCTGATCAACCGTACATCCGGATCGATAAACTGCAGCTGCAGCACCTTCTCATGATTACCAGGACTGTTTGAGTCAAAACCGTGTAAATAGATGATCATCGTCTTCTCACCACGCTACGCCTTCCGGGAGGGTTTACAGGCTGGCTTTATGTGCCTGCCAGCGCTCATTCAGGTCTTCAAGCCGGGCGTTGACCGTCTTCCAGCGCGCCGAATCCATCAGCTCCTGACGGCTAAATGAACCTTTATGATACAATTGTGTAACACGCTCTGCATTGATCGGCGACAGGTTATCCAGCACGCTCACGGCACCTTTACGATTATTGCAGACCAGGATCATATCGCAACCTGCATCCAGCGACGCCTGACCGCGTTCAGCGTAGCTGCCCATAATCGCCGCCCCTTCCATGGATAAATCGTCAGAGAAGATCACGCCATTGAAGCCCAGCTCCTGACGCAGAACGGTTTTCAGCCAGTGCGGAGAGCCGCTGGCAGGGCGCGGGTCAACGTCGCTGTAAATCACGTGCGCAGGCATAATGGCATCAAGCTTGTTGTCGGTGATAAGCGACCTGAACACCGACATATCTTTGGCGCGAATTTCCGCTTCCGGGCGCGGATCGCGCGGCGTCTCTTTGTGTGAATCCGCCGTCACCGCGCCGTGACCCGGGAAGTGTTTACCGGTGGTTTTCATTCCGGCATCGTGCATACCGTCGATAAACCAGGTCGCCATGGCCAGCGCAATGCGCGGATCTTCATGGTATGAACGCTCGCCAATGGCGGCGCTGATATGCCCCACGTCCAGAACCGGGGCAAAACTGATGTCGATATCCATGGCGATCATTTCGCTGGCCATCAGCCAGCCGGCTTCCTGCGCCAGTTTCCCCCCTCTTCCGTGCCTAACAGCGCGGCAAAAGACTGGGCTGCCGGCAGGCGGGTAAACCCTTCGCGAAAACGCTGCACGCGGCCGCCTTCCTGATCGACGGCGACCACCAGATGATTGCGCGACGCGGCGCGGATCTGACGCACCAGCTCACGCAGCTGCGCCGGATCGTGATAGTTGCGGGTAAACAGGATCAGGCCACCCACCAGCGGATGCGCCAGAATTTCACGCTCCTCCGCATCCAGCTCAAACCCTTCTACATCCAACATGACTGGACCCACATCCACCTCTCTTATCCTTTCGTTTGTAACTGACGCCAGGCATCGACTGCCAGCGCAATAAAGTGTTTGTCTCTGGACTGGCGATAGCGCATTTCAAACCAGCCAGCCATTAACATGACGACCCAGGGTCGCCAGCATCTGACCTGACGCCTCAGCGCCTCGGGGTCAATATGTGCCACCTGGGCGTAGTCCCTGATGAGCATTTGCCGCGCGGCGTCACTCTCCGTCCAGACTGCCGCCAGTTCCAGCGCCACATCGCCATCTCCGGCATACTCCCAGTCGATAAGCCTGATGCCCGCTGACGTATGAACAATATTCCCGGCATGAACATCCATGTGCAGCGGCGCGAGCCGAATCGGCTGCGGCTCGCCCGTTTTACGCAGCCGCTTGAGATGTGCCAGCCACATTGGGGTGCGTCTGTCAGGCGCGGCCTGCTGCCAGTAGCGTTCCAGCAGCGGGTATAACGTGATTCGCCATCCCAGACGTGGCTGCCGGTGCAGATGATACAGCATCGCCGCGAGCGCCGGCGTGTCCGGCAGCGCGCTTTTAACGTCACCGTCCAGATAGTCGACGGCCATCCAGCCCTGTCTGAAAAAACGAGGAGCAGGCACGAGATCTGACGGAAGACGTCTCAGGGCACGAAACTGACGACGAAAATGGGAGGCAGGCGCGTAGGGATCGTGATTCTGCCGCAAGACCAGACGGTGTTCGCCCTGCGCTATAATGCAACTCGCGCCGCCAAGCCCGGAGTGGGCCTGCGGCGCGATAAGGCGGTACTGAGGAAAATAGCGCGTCAGAATCTCTTCACGCGTGCTGTCATTGTTGCGTAACCGCACCTTTACCTGACCAGATAATTTCGCCTGTCTGAACCAGCATCAGCTGCATCTGCAGGGCTGGGGTATTCACGTTACCTGTGGCGTTAGAGTAAAGCACATACTGTGCGCCAACGTTACGGGCAATGCCGATCGCCTTGCTGCGTGTGCCGAGACTATCCTGCGGCGACAGGCCCAGCTGCTGTTTGGCTACCGCGAGCTGCTGAGCCGAGACCAGCGTAAACTTGCCGTTGTTAGCCAGAGCATTGCGCAGGGTTTCTGTCGCTTCGCCCGCGTTCAGTGAACCGTTGGTACGGTTGTTGACGCTGTCGACCAGCAATACGCTGCCCGCCGTCACGCCCTGCGCCTGCAGCATTTTACCGACCATCGGCTGCATTGCCCCGTTCCAGTCGTAGTGGCGCACGCGCGGTGCAGGCTGCGACGTCTGGTCCGGATGCTCAATCGGGCCAGGCTGCGCCGGTATAGACGGTACGGACGGCACGGTTGGCTGCGGCTGCGTTGGCTGCGTCGGCTGTTCTGTGCCCGGTTTCGCCTCTTCCACAGGCGCAGGCTGTTCAGTTCGGGTCACACACCCTGCCAGGAACAGCGCGAAAGCTGTCACGAGCGCATAGCGGCTCAAGTTTTTAATCAAGGTTCACCCCTCAGAGATAAAGATAAAGTCTCACCTTATGCGCACCCAGATAGTTGGCGCTGCCATAGAGCGTTACCGACGACCTGGCCGGAATGGTGACGCTGCGCGGCGCCTCCAGCGGATGCATTTCGAGACCTCTTACGTCATACCAGAAAAAACGGTAATGGACCGTCACGGGTTCGTGTCTTTCATTAAAGAGCGTTGAGGAGGCAGACGAGTTGATTTCACTGATGGTCAGCGCGGGCTGTTGCGCCGTGATGCCCGCGGCAAGCACGGAGGATTCCATGACCAGCGTCTGTTCATCGTTCACGGGGATCGCCGGGCGCGTGCTGCACCCCACAATCATCATCGTCACTACCAGCGCTGCAATACGCCCTTTACGCATGTCAAAGACCTTTATGTGCCAGCATCGGCCCCAGAGGACGTCCACCCAGCAGATGCATGTGAATATGATACACTTCCTGGCCACCATGACGGTTGCAGTTCATGATCAGACGGTAACCGTCTTCTGCAATCCCTTCCTGTTCAGCGATTTTCGCGGCCACCGTCAGCATACGACCTAACGCCACTTCATGCTCGGTTTTTACGTCGTTTACAGTCGGAATCAGAATATTGGGAATGATAAGGATGTGCGTCGGGGCCTGAGGGGAAATGTCCCGGAAAGCCGTCACCAGTTCATCCTGATAGACGATATCCGACGGAATTTCGCGGCGGATAATTTTACTGAAAATCGTTTCTTCAGCCATGACCTTTTCCTTTTTTGTTTAATCTGGCGCAATGCGTCCGCTGTAAACACACTCCCGGGATCGGTGTGTGACACAATTCAAGAGTATGAGCGAGTTTCTCCTGTCCTTTCAACCTCCTCCCTCGATTTCTTTCCTGAATGTTCATCAGCTGAGTGAAGAGTGACCGCTTGCGCGTCTCAGTGGCGTTTTTTGCGGCACAAATAAAAAAGGCAGCCATTCGGCTGCCTTAGTCTCCCCAGGTCACAACTTAGTTGCTGCGGATGTACTCATCCATTTCGGTTTTCAGGTTATCGGATTTGGTACCGAAGATTGCCTGTACACCAGAACCTGCAACAACTACGCCCGCTGCGCCCAGTTTTTTCAGACCCGGCTGGTCTACTTTCGCGACGTCGGCAACGCTCACACGCAGACGAGTGATGCACGCGTCCAGGTTAGTGATGTTCTCTTTACCACCGAACGCGGCAACCAGTGCAGGAGCCATTTCGCTGGTCGCGCCAGCTTTGCTGTCTTCTGTCGCATCTTCACGGCCTGGGGTTTTCAGGTCCAGTGCTTTAATCAGCACGCGGAAGATGGTGTAGTACACAACTGCGTAGCACGCACCGACGATTGGGAACAGCCACAGTTTGCTGCTGTTACCGGACAGAACGATGAAGTCGATCAGGCCGTGAGAGAAGGACGTACCGTCACGCATACCCAGCAGAATACAGATTGGGAACGCCAGGCCGGCCAGAATCGCGTGGATAACGTACAGGATCGGCGCAACGAACATGAAGGAGAACTCGATCGGCTCGGTGATACCGGTCAGGAACGAGGTCAGCGCTGCGGAGATCATGATACCGCCCACTTTTGCACGGTTCTCTGGCTTCGCAGAGTGCCAGATAGCAATCGCCGCGGCAGGCAGACCGTACATTTTGAACAGGAAGCCACCAGACAGTTTACCTGCAGTTGGGTCGCCCGCCATGTAACGTGGGATATCGCCGTGGAATACCTGGCCTGCTGCGTTGGTGAATTCACCAATCTGCATCTGGAATGGAACGTTCCAGATGTGGTGCAGACCGAATGGCACCAGGCAACGCTCGATGAAGCCGTAGATACCAAACGCCACAACCGGGTTCTGGTAAGCAGCCCACTGAGAGAAGGTCTGGATAGCGGAGCCGATTGGTGGCCAGATGAAGGACAGGATCACGCCAGTGAAAATCGCTGCCAGACCAGAGATGATCGGCACGAAACGCTTGCCCGCGAAGAAGCCCAGATACTCAGGCAGCTTGATGCGATAGAAGCGGTTGAACATATACGCTGCAATCGCACCGGAGATGATACCGCCCAGAACACCGGTGTCCGCCAGGTGTTTCGCGGCAATCTCTTCTGCCGGTAAATGCAGAACCAGCGGCGCAACCACAGCCATGGTTTTCACCATGATGCCGTAGGCAACCACTGCAGCCAGCGCAGAAACGCCGTCGTTATTGGTGAAGCCCAGAGCCACACCGATCGCGAAGATCAGCGGCATGTTAGCAAAGACAGAACCGCCTGCTTCGGCCATCACGTGGGACACTACGGCTGGCAGCCAGCTGAAGTTAGCAGAACCGACACCCAGCAGGATACCTGCAATAGGCAGTACGGATACTGGCAGCATCAGCGATTTACCGACCTTTTGCAGGTTAGCAAATGCATTCTTAAACATAATTGAGAGTGCTCCTGAGTATTTGTGCTTTTTTACGCTTTCACGCATTGGCCCGGGGGGAGTACCGTGCCGTGGACAGGACATCTAAGCGCCCTTTATTTATTACACAGAGTAAAATAATTCCCTCTGAGTTTGTTTGACGGCTATCACGTTTCAGCTTAAGGCGGTCGAAAAACTTTCAGTTATTTACAAAAAGCATGTCCGGATGTGTCTAAAAACACCCTCACCGCCCCAAATGAGGCGGTGAACTTTACTCGCTTTACTTATTAATTACGAGCCTAAAAAAAACAGGTGTATCAGACAGATTGCAGGCGGGCGGGGTCGATATGGAACAGCGTGGAGAAGTTTTCCGTCGTCACGCGGGCCAGTTCATCAATGCTGACGCCCTTCAGTACGGCCATATACTCAGCCACATCTCTCGTCATAGCGGGCTGGTTCTCTTTACCGCGATGCGGTACCGGTGCGAGATACGGAGAGTCGGTCTCCACCAGAATGCGATCGAGCGGAACATAACGTGCAGCATCACGCAGCTGCTCAGCGTTACGGAACGTCACGATCCCCGAAAACGAGATATAAAACCCCAAATCAAGCAGCTTACCCGCCGTTTCTCTGTCTTCTGTGAAACAGTGTAGTACGCCACCGCAATCCGTCACGTTTTCTTCCCGGAGGATCGCCAGGGTATCCGCACGCGCGTCGCGGGTGTGGACGATAACCGGCTTGTTCAGCTCCCGGCCAATGCGAATATGGTTGCGGAAGGACTCCTGCTGACGCGGTTTGGTTTCCGGCGTGTAAAAATAGTCCAGCCCGGTTTCCCCCATCGCCACCACGCCCTCTTCTGCTGCCAGTTGGCGCAGATCCTCAACGTCGTACGCCTCGTCCTGATTCAGCGGATGCACGCCGCAGGAGAACACCACGTTATCGCGAACGCCCACCAGCTCACGCATGGAGCGGTAGCCCGGCAGCGTGGTTGCCACCGCAAGACAGAATTTCACATCGCGGGCAGCAGCTTTTGCCAGCACGTCATCCACGTTTTTATGCAGGGATTGATAATCCAGGCCATCAAGATGGCAGTGTGAGTCGACTAAAAACATAATGTCTCTCTCAGAGATGGGAAACAGGCGGTGTGACGCCGGGTTGCAGGTAATGTTCGATACGCAGTAACTGGTCGGTCAGTAAAAGCTCGCGATTAAGGCCCGTCACGGTTAAAAGCTGTTCTCGGCTCTGGCAAATTTCATGAAGCATCGCATGAAGAATCGTCCCTGAGAGGCGGTTCGCCAGCGTATTCACCAGCGACCACGCATCCGGGTTGGTCAGAAGCGTTGCCCCTTGCTGAGTTTTGAGTGCATCCAGCAGCAACGAGGCCAGCCAGTGCAGACGCTCAACGACCCGATCGCTGTTAAGCGCAGGCAATACGCTTAGCCAGTCGTGATTATTCAGCGCCGTTTCAACAGCCCGGCAGAGCGTTTCTCGCTCTGACCAGACGTCAGGCTGCAGTAATGCCAGCGCCGCCGCAGGCGCGCCGCTGCTCAGGCGCAAGGCGGTCAGCGCGCTCTCAGGTGACGTTGTCACCTCACGCTCAAGCCAGCTCAGCGCCCACGATTCCTGGGGCACCGCCAGGTGATGAAGACGACAACGGCTGCGCAGCGTCGCCAGTAATCGTCCCGGGTCACGACACGAGAGGAAAAACCACGTTTTAACCGGCGGCTCTTCCAGGGTTTTCAGCAGGGCGTTAGCCGCCGCCTCGGTAAGCTGTGTGGCGTCTTTGAGCCAGACCACTTTAGCGCCGCCCAGTCGCGCGTGCTCGTACAATTTTTCACTGACTTCCCGCACGGCATCAATACCGAGCGCGCTTTTGCCCTTCTCAGGCTCGAGGGTGTAGTAGTCAGGATGCGTGCCCGCCTGCATCAGCTGACAGCCACGGCATTTACCACAGCTCTTGTGCCCTTCCGGCTGCTGACACATCAGAAAACGGGTGATGGCATAAATCAACGCATCATCACCCATCCCTGGCAATGCCTGAATCAGTAACGCATGATGCCCCCGACCCGCCTGATAGCTGCCGATCAGCTGTTCAAAGTGTGGGCGCAACCATGGATACCATTTCATGCCTGCTGCTCCTGCACCCACTGCGTAATGGTATGCTGAATGTCACGCGTGACGTCGTCCAGGGACTGCGTCGCATCGATGGTACAAATTGAGCTGTCCTGTGCGGCAAGTTCAAGATAGCGCGCACGGGTGCGGTTAAAGAAATCAAACGACTCTTGTTCAATGCGGTCCAGCTCGCCGCGCGCGCGGGCACGCTTGAGGCCCACTTCCGGGGTCACATCCAGATAGAGCGTCAGGTCGGGGCGAAAATCCCCCAGTACGGCATTACGCAGCGTGGCCAGCATGGTCTGGTCGATACCACGTCCTCCGCCCTGATACGCCTGAGTCGACAGATCGTGACGGTCACCGATCACCCACTTGCCGCCGGCCAGGGCAGGTTTGATAACCGTCTCAACCAGCTGAACGCGCGCCGCGTAGAACATCAGCACTTCGGCTTTGTCAGTGATAACTTCGTCACCGACGGATTTAATATCCAGCACCAGGCTGCGCAGCTTTTCAGCCAGCTGCGTGCCGCCCGGCTCGCGGGTAAATACCATGTCCGCCACGCCCAGCGCTTTTAGCGTATCCACCACCACGTTGCGGGCGGTAGTTTTACCAGCCCCTTCGAGTCCCTCAATGACAATGTATTTACTGCGCATTTTTTTCCTTAAGTGCCTTCAGATAGTCCTGAACAGAGCGATTGTGGCTGGCAAGGTTGGTGTTAAAGGTGTGTCCCCCTTTTCCATCAGCCACAAAATAGAGATACGGTGTTTTTGCCGGATGCGCAGCGGCTTTAAGCGACGCTTCGCTCGGCGTGGCAATCGGACCTGGCGGTAATCCGCTAATCACGTAGGTATTATACGCCGTTGGCGTCTCCAGATCTTTTCTTGAGATCTTGCCGGTATAGCTCTCGCCCATGCCGTAGATAACGGTAGGGTCGGTTTGCAGACGCATGCCGATGCGCAGACGGTTGATAAATACCGATGCCACCCGATCGCGCTCGGCGGCAACGGCGGTCTCTTTCTCGATAATTGAGGCCATGGTGACAAACTGGTTTTGATCTTTATACGGCAGCCCGTCCATTCGCCCTTCCCAGGCGGCATCCACGGCGGCGACCATTTTTTTGTGCGCCCGCTTAAGAATCGCCACATCGGTCGTGCCTGCGGTATACATCCAGGTATCCGGCCAGAACCAGCCTTCCACCCACTCAGGATGCTCAAACTTGAGCACGTCGGCCACCGTCTGATAGCTGTCATCCTTCAGGGTATGCTTAATATACGGGGCATCGCGCAGCTGTTTGAGGTAATCGCTCAGGCGCATCCCTTCCACAAATCGCAGGGGGAACTGGGCTTCCTTGCCGCTTTCCAGCAGCTGCAGCATCTCTCTGACGGTCATTCCCGGCGTAAAGCGATAGGTACCGGCTTTGAAATGTGACAGCTCAGGCTCCACGCGCAATAACCACTGGAATACCCGTGGACGATTGATAATCTTGTCGCCATAGAGCTGTTCCCCAAGCGCCTGGCGGCCGGTTCCCGCTTTCAGGGTAAAGATCGTTTCGTCTTTAACCAGGATCTTGCTGTCAGCCAGCTGGCGAACTTTCCATACGCCAGCTCCGCCAGCGACGCCCAGCGCAACGATGAGGATAAGGACAAAGCGCAACATTTTTTTCATGACTATCTGGTTTGCTCACATATCGGGGCTAAAAACTGAAACAGCTCGCGCGAAGACCAGCGTTGTTGGCCATACGCACGGACGGGTACAACAGGCATCAGCGCATTGCAGATGATGACTTCATCGGCAGTCTGTAGCGCGGCTTCTCCTGCGCTAACTTCGACAACGCGAAAGCCAGAGCGTGCCAGCTGTTGCAGACAAAACTGACGCATTAACCCGTTTACGCCAGCGTGTTCCAGCGACGGAGTGAACACCTCTCCCCCCTGCCGCCAGAGTAAATTAGCCGCACAGCATTCCGTAATGAACCCTTCGCTGTCAAGAACCAGCGCCTCATCGGCGTCCGTCTGTTCAAGATGAGTACGAATGAGCACCTGCTCGAGGCGATTGAGATGCTTAAGCCCGGCCAGCATCGGGTTCCGTCCCAGTCGAACTGGGCTCAGCGTCAGCGTGACGCCGTCTTCTCGCCAGCGAGAATAATGCGCAGGATAAGCAGAAACGGAGAGAATACGCGTTGGGTTGATACACGATGCGGCGCTGTAACCCCGGCCACCACTGCCGCGACTGATGATGACTTTGAGTACGCCGGTGTCCTTCCCGGTTGCCAGCAGGCACATTTCCTGGCGCAGTGTGTCCCAGTGCGTAAAGGGGATCATTAACTTTTCACAGCCATGCTGCAGACGTCGAATGTGCGCCTCCAGCAGGCAGACATCGCCATCCAGAATGCGCGCCGTTGTAAAGCAACCATCACCGAACTGTATCGCCCTGTCGCTGGCAGGCAGCGTGTCCTGCTCAAGGCCATTGATTAAAAACATGGTGGCTCCTTATGCGTGGGCATTTAGTCTGGCAGGATGTCATGCAGCCGACAAGAAGATTAGGCTTAATAAAAAAGGCCCGGCAAGCGGACCTTTTTAAAAGCTATCGGGACGTCAGGGTCAGATCTTTTTGAAGATCAGAGAACCGTTGGTACCGCCGAAGCCGAAGGAGTTACACAGGGTGTACTCCATACCGCTAACCTGGCGCGCTTCGTGAGGAACGAAGTCCAGATCGCAACCTTCATCCGGGTTATCCAGGTTGATGGTTGGCGGAACAGCCTGATCGCGCAGCGCAAGGATGGAGTAGATTGACTCTACTGCACCCGCCGCACCCAGCAGGTGACCGGTCATGGACTTCGTGGAGCTCACCATTACGCGGCTGGCAGATTCGCCGAAGATAGACTTAACCGCCTGAGCTTCCGCTTTATCGCCTGCTGGCGTAGAGGTGCCGTGCGCGTTCACGTAGCCAATTTGTGCTGGGGTAATACCCGCATCACGGATCGCGTTTTCCATCGCCAACGCAGCACCCGCGCCGTTCTCAGGAGGAGACGTCATGTGGTAAGCATCGCTGCTCATGCCGAAACCAACGATTTCAGCATAAATTTTCGCACCGCGTTTTTTCGCGTGTTCGTACTCTTCCAGTACGATCATGCCCGCCCCGTCGCCCAGCACGAAGCCGTCACGGTCTTTATCCCACGGACGGCTCGCCGCCTGCGGGTTATCATTACGGGTAGACAGCGCACGCGCCGCACCGAAACCGCCAACACCCAGCGGGGTACTGGCTTTTTCAGCACCGCCCGCAACCATAGCATCTGCATCGCCGTACGCAATAATGCGCGCGGCCTGGCCGATGTTATGTACGCCAGACGTACAAGCGGTGGCGATAGAAATGCTTGGCCCACGCAGGCCAAACATGATGGTCAGGTGACCTGCCACCATGTTAACAATCGTGGACGGAACGAAGAACGGGCTGATCTTACGCGGGCCGCCATTCATCAGAGATGTATGGTTTTCCTCGATCAGGCCAAGACCGCCAATCCCGGAGCCGATAGCGGCGCCGATACGGGTTGCGTTCTCTTCCGTAATCACAAGGCCAGAATCCTGCATGGCCTGAACGCCAGCGACAATTCCATATTGAATGAAGGCATCCATCTTGCGCTGTTCTTTGCGCGAGATGATCTCTTCACAGTTAAAATCCTTTACTAAGCCAGCAAATTTCGTTGCATAGGCGCTAGTATCGAAATGGTCGATTAGGCTGATGCCGCTCTGACCGGCAAGGAGAGCTTTCCAGGTGGACTCTACGGTATTGCCGACAGGAGACAACATGCCAAGTCCGGTCACAACTACACGACGCTTAGACACGTTTGTCCTCCAGGGAGGGATAAAAAAAGAGATTCGTGGGACTAAAAAAGATAAAACTCAGGCGGTCGAATGACCGCCTGGAGATGTTCACTTACGCCTGGTGACCGTTGATGTAATCAATGGCAGCCTGAACGGTGGTGATCTTCTCAGCTTCTTCGTCCGGAATCTCAGTATCAAACTCTTCTTCCAGAGCCATTACCAGCTCAACGGTGTCAAGAGAATCTGCGCCCAGGTCTTCAACGAAGGAAGCGGAGTTCACAACTTCTTCCTGCTTAACGCCCAGCTGTTCGCCGATAATTTTCTTAACGCGTTCTTCGATAGTGCTCATACTCTTAAATTTCCTATCAAAACTCGCTTTCGCGATGGTTTTCGTAGTGTATAAAATGTTGAAAAATTTGCAACTAAATCCCGGCAGTTCGTACCACGATTTTACGTTATTTTGAGGCCATTCGCCCTAATAACGCAAATATTTTTCATCGTGGTTAAACCATATACATCCCGCCGTTGACGTGGAGGGTCTCACCAGTGATGTAACCCGCTTCGTCAGAGGCTAAAAATGCAACCGCACTGGCGATTTCTTTAGGGTCGCCAAGACGACCCGCCGGAACTGCCGCCAGCGTACCCGCACGCTGCTCATCAGTCAGCGCACGCGTCATGTCCGTTTCAATAAAGCCCGGAGCAACAACGTTTACCGTAATACCGCGGGACGCAACTTCACGCGCCAGCGACTTACTGAAACCAATCAGACCTGCTTTCGCCGCAGCGTAGTTAGCCTGACCAGCATTTCCCATGGTACCAACCACAGAACCGACAGTGATAATACGACCATGACGCTTTTTCATCATAGCGCGCATTACCGCTTTTGACAGACGGAATACAGATGACAGGTTGGTTTCGATGATATCGTTCCACTCGTCGTCTTTCATTCGCATTAACAGGTTATCGCGAGTGATCCCGGCATTGTTTACCAGAATATCCACTTCGCCAAACTCTGCGCGAATATTTTCCAGAACAGATTCGATAGATGCAGGTTCAGTCACATTCAGTACCAGACCTTTACCGTTTGCACCCAGATACTCGCTGATGGCCTGAGCGCCATTCTCGCTGGTTGCTGTTCCAATCACCTTCGCGCCGCGCGCAACCAGTGTTTCAGCAATTGCACGCCCGATACCGCGGCTTGCGCCAGTGACCAGGGCGATTTTTCCTTCAAAACTCATGGTATTCCTCTTTTATTGCGAGAGTGCCGCTGACATCGCTTCCGGCTCGTTAATCGCCGAGGCTGTCAGGGTGTCAACAATACGTTTTGTCAGACCGGTGAGGACTTTCCCTGGGCCGACTTCATACAGATGCTCAACGCCCTGAGAGGCCATAAACTCAACGGTTTTGGTCCACTGTACCGGGCTGTAGAGCTGGCGAACCAGTGCATCACGGATAGCTTCCGGCGTGGTTTCGCATTTCACATCGACGTTGTTCACAACGGAAATCGTCGGTGCGTTAAACGTAATTTTTTCCAGCTCAACCGCCAGCTTCTCGGCGGCAGGCTTCATCAGCGCACAGTGAGACGGCACGCTGACCGGCAGCGGCAGCGCACGTTTAGCACCCGCAGCTTTACAGGCCGCACCTGCACGTTCAACCGCTTCTTTATGGCCGGCAATAACCACCTGGCCCGGCGAGTTGAAGTTAACCGGAGAGACCACCTGGCCTTCAGCAGATTCTTCACATGCTTTTGCAATTGCAGCGTCATCCAGACCGATGATGGCAGACATACCGCCCGTGCCTTCCGGCACCGCTTCCTGCATGAATTTGCCGCGCAGTTCCACCAGACGTACCGCGTCAGCAAACGCGATCACACCGGCACACACCAGCGCAGAGTATTCGCCCAGGCTGTGACCCGCGAGCAGCGCGGGGGCTTTACCGCCCTGCTGCTGCCAGACACGCCACAGCGAAACGGACGCGGTCAGCAGCGCGGGCTGGGTCTGCCAGGTTTTGTTCAGCTCTTCGGCCGGCCCCTGCTGGGTCAGCGCCCATAAATCATAACCCAGTGCATCAGAAGCTTCACGGAAAGTCTCTTCAATGACCGGATAGGTTGCTGCCATTTCAGACAACATCCCAACGGTTTGAGAGCCCTGGCCCGGGAACACAAAAGCAAATTGCGTCATTTTTTATTCCTTATCCTAGAAACGAACCAGCGCGGAACCCCAGGTGAACCCGCCACCGAAGGCTTCAAGCAAGACCAGCTGGCCCCGTTTGATTCGTCCATCGCGTACCGCTTCATCAAATGCGCACGGTACCGACGCCGCAGAGGTGTTGCCATGACGATCCAGCGTCACCACAACGTTATCCATCGACATGCCCAGCTTTTTCGCGGTCGCGCTGATGATACGCAGGTTCGCCTGATGCGGCACCAGCCAGTCGAGCGCGGAGCGTTCAAGGTTATTCGCTTCCAGCGTTTCATCAACGATGTGCGCAAGCTCAGTCACCGCCACCTTGAACACCTCGTTCCCTGCCATCGTCAGGTAAATCGAGTTGTCCGGATTAACGCGATCGGCGTTAGGCAGGGTCAACAGTTCGCCGTAGCTGCCATCAGCATGCAGATGCGTCGAGATGATACCCGGCTCTTCGGACTGCCCCAGCAGCACCGCGCCCGCACCATCACCAAAAATAATGATCGTTCCACGATCGGTAGGATCGCAGGTGCGCGCCAGCACGTCAGCACCGATCACCAGCGCATATTTAACGGCACCGGATTTCACGTACTGATCGGCAACGCTCAGCGCATAGGTGAAACCTGCGCACGCGGCAGCGACGTCAAACGCCGGACAGCCTTTAATGCCGAGCATATTTTGCACCTGGCACGCCGCGCTTGGGAAAGCGTGCGTGGCAGACGTCGTGGCGACCACAATCAAACCAATCTGTTCTTTATCAATGCCCGCCATTTCGATAGCACGCTGTGCGGCTTCGTAACCCATGGTCGACACGGTTTCGTCTGGCGCGGCAATACGACGTTCACGGATACCTGTGCGCGTGACAATCCACTCGTCAGACGTATCTACCATTTTTTCCAGATCGGCGTTGGTACGCACCTGTTTTGGCAGGTAGCTGCCGGTACCTAAAATCTTCGTATACATGTACGCTCAGTCACTTTTAGCTAATACAGATTCCAGGCGAGCGGCAATCCGCTGAGGGACTTGTCGCTGCACCGCCTGCACTGCCTGTTCAATCGCGACAGCAAATGCTCGCTGATTGGCGGCGCCATGACTCTTAATCACGATGCCGCGCAATCCTAACAGACAGGCGCCATTATACTGGTCGGGGTTGAGGTGACTGAATCGCCGCGTCAGGCTCTTTTGTAACCAACGCTTCAATAAAATCAGCCACCAGGCGCTTTTTTTGCCTTCTCCCTGAGATTTCAGCAGAGAAAGAAACATGCGCACGACCCCTTCCATGGTCTTCAACGTTACGTTTCCGGTGAAGCCATCGCACACCAGAACATCCGTTTTCCCCGTCAACAACTCATTGGCTTCGAGATAACCAATATAGTTGATGGAGGGAACCTGTTTGAGCAATTCAGCCGCTTCGCGAATGCTGTCCAGGCCTTTGGTCTCTTCTTCACCAATGTTCAGTAACGCAACACGGGGAGTGTTGATCCCGACGACTTCTTCTGCCAGCACCGATCCCATCACGGCAAACTGAGCCAGCATAGTACTATCACAGTCGACGTTAGCGCCCAAATCGAGCACCACCGTCTTGCCCTTCTGCTGATGCGGTAACACCGTCACCAGCGCCGGACGCTCAATACCTTCAATAGGTTTGAGCAGTAATTTCGACAGCCCCATCAGCGCGCCGGTATTCCCCGCGCTGACGCAAGCCTGAGCTCGCCCTTCTTTCACCAGCTCCAGCGCTACCCGCATAGAGCTGCCACGACTATTGCGAATAGCCTGCGAAGGTCGGGCATCACTGGCAATAACTGACTGCGCAGGAATAATCTGCAGACGCGAACGTTGTTCAAAGTCAGCTTTTGCGAGTAATGGCGTGATTGCGTCGGGATTGCCGACTAAAAGAAGTGTGAGTTGCGAATTAGAATTCAGTGCCTGCAATGCTGCAGGCACTGTCACGGAAGGGCCAAAATCTCCCCCCATGACATCTAACGCCAGGGTTAGACGTGTCAAGGTATCGTCGCAGCCTGGTTCGGTAAATTCCCCGTTTGCACGGGGAAATCCTCACTAAGCCTAATCACGCTTGCGCGTGATTACTTAGTGATAACCTTGCGGCCGCGGTAGAAACCGTCAGCGGTGATGTGGTGACGCAGGTGTTTCTCACCAGAAGTCTTGTCTACAGACAGGCTGGTAACTGCAGTCAGCGCGTCATGGGAACGACGCATGCCACGTTTGGAACGGGTTGGTTTATTCTGTTGTACGGCCATGGACCTTACTCCTCAATTACTTACGCTTTAAGCTGGCTAATACGGCAAATGGGTTTGGTTTTTGCGCTTCATCAGGCAGTTCCCCAAAGACCATGTCCGCCTCGGACACTTCACAGTGTTCAGAATCATGCACCGGAACCACTGGCAAGGTGAGGATGATTTCATCTTCAACCAGAGCCAGAAGATCGATTTCACCGAATTCGTTAACCTCAATCGGCTCATACGCTTCCGGGAGTGCTTCAGCCTGTTCGTCAGAACGAACCGGACTGAAACAATACGTTGTGTGAACATGCTGTACAAACGGTTTCCCGCAACGCTGACACTCGAGCGTTACCGTCACCTTTGCATCACCGGTTAAAACGGCGAGACGCTGGTTGTCGATAGCGAACGACATGGAGCATTCTACATCACTGTCCACACTGACTACGGATTCGGCAATACGCTCAGCCTGATCGGAAGTATAGATACCTTCGTAATCGAGGCGTTTTTGAGCCGTACGAACCGGATCAAGAGTCAGGGGTAATTTTACCTTTTGCATAGGGCGCGCATATTAACTTTGTAACGTCATAGAGTCAAAGAAAAAGGCAACCAGAGCTGCCTTTTGCCAATTATTCGCACACATTGCGGCCTGTAGTTTAAAATGGCTGGCATCGATACGCTATATCTGGTGATAAAAATATGCCAAATCTCGTCCTTGCTTCCACGTCTCCCTACCGCCGAATGCTGCTGGAAAAGCTCGGGATCCCGTTTGAATGCGCCGCGCCAGAGGTTGATGAGACGCCACAGCCGGGCGAGTCACCGCGTCATCTGGTAACGCGTCTTGCTAAAGAGAAAGCGCAGTCGCTGGCCGCACGCTATCCTTCGCATTTGATTATAGGCTCCGATCAGGTTTGCGTGCTGGACGGCGAAATCACCGGCAAGCCCCATACGGAGGAGAACGCCTGCCAGCAGCTTCTGCGCGCGCGAGGCACTATCGTGACCTTTTATACGGGCCTGGCGCTCTATAACTCCGCCACCGGTCATCTGCAAACGGAGTGTGAACCGTTCGACGTACACTTCCGCCATCTCAGCGAGCAAGAGATTGTGGATTATGTGCGTCGGGAACGTCCGCTGAACTGTGCGGGGAGCTTTAAAAGTGAAGGATTGGGGATTGCGCTGTTCGACAAGCTGGACGGTCGCGATCCCAACACGCTGGTGGGGTTACCGCTGATTGCCTTGTGTCAGATGTTAAGACGAGAAGAGTGTAATCCGTTGACGGTGTGACCTTCGCCGGGTGGCGCTGCGCTTACATGGGCCTACTACACTGCGGCCTGCTGCCCTCCCCCCGGCCCTCTTCCACAGGGAGAGGGAGCAAACATTAAAAACGGCAACATTCGTTGCCGTTTTGCGTTTACCTTAGCCGCGCAGAACCTTAAGACAGCGTTTCAACTGCTCGTCCAGCGGCGCTTCAATACGGATGACTTCCCCCGTATTCGGATGGGTAAACTTCAGCGCTGCCGCATGCAGGAACAGACGCGACAGTCCCGTCCCCGCCAGCTGCTTATCAAACTCGCGGTCGCCATAGCGGTCATCAAAGGCGATGGGGTGCCCTGCAAACTGCGTATGCACGCGGATCTGGTGGGTACGACCGGTCACCGGACTGCAGCGCACCAGCGTGGCAAACTCATAGCGCTCTTCAACCTTAAAGCGCGTCTCAGACGGTTTCCCTTCCTGGCTCACGCGGACAATGCGTTCACCGCTTTGCAGAATGTTCTTCAGCAGCGGCGCCTGCACCACTTTTACATGGGACTGCCACTGGCCGCGCACCAGCGCCAGATAGTCTTTCTGCATCCCTTTTTCACGCAGCTGTTCATGCAGCGAACGCAGCGCGGAACGCTTTTTCGCCACCAGCAGTACGCCTGAAGTGTCACGGTCAAGACGGTGCACCAGCTCAAGGAAGCGCGCTTCCGGACGCAGGGCACGCAGCCCTTCAATCACGCCGAAGCTCAGACCGCTACCGCCATGGACTGCCGTTCCTGACGGTTTATTGAGCACCAGAATGTGGTCATCTTCGTAAAGGATGACATCGCTCAGGGCAGCCACTTTCTGCAGCTTTGGTGAAACGGTCTCTTCTTCACGCTCTGCCACGCGCACCGGCGGAATACGCACTTCGTCACCGGCTTCGAGTTTGTACTCGGGCTTCACACGTTTTTTGTTAACCCGCACCTCGCCCTTACGCAGGATGCGATAAATCATACTCTTTGGCACACCTTTCAGCTGGGTGCGCAAAAAGTTATCGATACGTTGCCCCGCGTCATCTTCGGCGATGGCAACCATTTTTACGGCTGGAGTCTCTGTTTTCATGGGTGGCGATTCTAAATATCGTCAGCCATTAGCGCCACTCATTTTTCTATGCTTATATTTACTTTTATCCGGCCTGCTCCCCGTTTCGCGCAACCGATTTGGTGGTTATTAAACCAATCGCCATTCTGAAGTGAAGAAACTGTGAGTAACCGGGTGATAATTGGTAAAAGTCATCTTGCTATAACCCGGCGAGCAGTGGAATAATGAGGCTGTTTTCCGTGTTAAATCCTGGTTAAGTAAGGATGTTGACGGAATGACCAATTTTGTCTGACCGATCATCCACGCAGCAATGGCGTAAGACGTATTGATCTTTCAGGCAGTTAGCGGGCTGCGGGTTGCAGTACTTCCCGGTATAAGGATTGTTCTCTGGAGAGTTCTACCCAGGCAATTCCCCTGATAATTGCGCTGTGTTTCCGTATGAAATACAGGCAACCGACACTCTGCGCCTCTTAAGCGAGCGACAACCGTGAGGTTGGCGACGTGAACAGACACGAGGCCATCGGTTCATACCCCGGAAAGCGTCACCTTGCCCGCAGCTTTGTCGTCAATGTAAGAATAACGAGTAAGTTACGATGAAAAGAATGTTAATCAACGCAACTCAGCAAGAAGAGTTGCGTGTCGCCCTTGTGGATGGGCAGCGCCTGTACGATCTGGATATCGAAAGTCCTGGACACGAACAGAAAAAAGCGAACATTTACAAAGGTAAAATCACCCGCATTGAACCAAGCCTTGAAGCTGCATTTGTCGATTACGGTGCTGAGCGTCATGGTTTCCTCCCTCTGAAAGAAATCGCCCGCGAATATTTCCCTGCAAACTACAACGCCCATGGCCGACCAAACATCAAAGATGTTCTGCGTGAAGGTCAGGAAGTTATCGTTCAGATTGATAAAGAAGAGCGTGGCAACAAAGGTGCCGCACTGACCACCTTTATCAGCCTGGCAGGGAGCTATCTGGTTCTGATGCCTAACAACCCGCGTGCGGGTGGCATCTCTCGCCGTATCGAAGGTGATGACCGTACCGAGCTGAAAGAAGCGCTGGCAAGCCTCGAACTGCCTGATGGCATGGGTCTTATCGTGCGTACCGCGGGCGTGGGCAAATCAGCCGAAGCGCTGCAATGGGACCTGAGCTTCCGTCTGAAGCACTGGGAAGCCATCCAGAAAGCAGCGGAAAGCCGCCCTGCTCCGTTCCTGATCCACCAGGAAAGCAACGTGATCGTCCGTGCCTTCCGTGACTATCTGCGTCAGGACATCGGTGAGATTCTGATCGATAACCCGAAAGTGCTTGAGCTGGCGCGCCAGCACATCGCCGCGCTGGGTCGTCCGGATTTCACCAGCAAAATTAAACTGTACACCGGTGAAATCCCGCTGTTCAGCCACTATCAGATCGAATCCCAGATTGAATCCGCCTTCCAGCGTGAAGTGCGTCTGCCGTCCGGCGGTTCTATCGTTATCGATACCACTGAAGCGCTGACCGCTATCGACATCAACTCCGCGCGTGCAACTCGCGGCGGCGATATCGAAGAGACCGCCTTCAACACCAATCTTGAAGCCGCTGATGAAATCGCCCGCCAGCTCCGCCTGCGCGACCTGGGTGGTCTGATTGTTATCGACTTCATCGACATGACCCCTGTTCGCCACCAGCGTGCGGTAGAAAACCGTCTGCGTGAAGCGGTCCGTCAGGACAGGGCGCGTATCCAGATTAGCCATATCTCACGCTTTGGCCTGCTGGAGATGTCCCGTCAGCGCCTGAGCCCGTCGCTGGGTGAGTCCAGCCATCACGTTTGCCCGCGCTGCTCCGGCACCGGTACCGTGCGTGATAACGAATCGCTGTCCCTCTCTATTCTGCGTCTGATTGAAGAAGAAGCGCTGAAAGAGAATACCAAAGAGGTGCACGCGATTGTTCCTGTGCCAATTGCCTCCTACCTGCTGAACGAAAAACGAGCTGCGGTAAGTGCTATTGAAGCGCGTCAGGGTGGCGTTCGCTGCATCATCGTGCCAAACGACCAGATGGAAACTCCGCACTATCACGTGCTGCGTGTCCGTAAAGGTGAAGAGACGTCCACGCTCAGCTACCTGCTGCCGAAGCTACACGAAGAAGAGATGGCCCTGCCTTCCGATGAAGAGCCAGCCGAGCGCAAACTGCCTGAGCAGCCTGCGTTAGCGACCTTTATCATGCCAGAAGCCCCACCGGAGGCGGCCCTGGAAAAACCTGTGGCTAAACCTGAAGCGCAGAAACCAGCAGCAGCGAAAGCCCAGCCGGCGCAGCCGGGTCTGCTGAGCCGCTTCTTTGGCGCGCTGAAGAAGATGTTTGCTGAAGAAGAAGCTCAGCCAGAACAGCCGAAGGAAGAGCCAAAAGCGGCCAAGCCTGAACGCCAGCAGGACCGCCGTAAGCGTCAGAACAACCGCCGCGATCGTAACGACCGTAGCGATCGTAATGACCGCAGCGAGCGTCGTGACAACCGCGACAACCGTTCTGAAAATAACGAAGGTCGTGAGCAACGCGAAGACAACCGTCGCAACCGTCGCGAGAAACAGCAGCAGAATGTTGAAGATCGTGAAATTCGCCAGCAGGCGGGCGATGAGTCTGAGAAGAGCAAACAGCGTGACGACCAGCAGCCGCGCCGTGAACGCAACCGTCGTCGTAACGACGAGAAGCGTCAGGCACAGCAGGAAGTCAAAAACCTGAACCGCGAAGAGCCTGTTGAACAGCAGGACGGCGAGCAGGAAGAACGTACTCAGGTTATGCCGCGCCGTAAGCAGCGCCAGCTTGCTCAGAAAGTCCGCTTCGCCTCCGAAGCAACCGAAGAGTCAGCCGTTGTCGCAGTTGAAACCCGCGAGAACGCAACCGGCACTCAGCTGGCGAAAGTTGATCTGCCTGCGGTCGTTGAAAACAACGTAGAGCAGGATGAAAACGGTGAAAACCGTGATAACGCCGGAATGCCGCGCCGTTCACGCCGTTCCCCACGTCATCTGCGCGTCAGCGGCCAGCGCCGTCGTCGCTATCGTGACGAGCGTTACCCAACTCAGTCGCCAATGCCGCTGACCATTGCCTGTGCTTCGCCAGAAATGGCTTCCGGCAAAGTCTGGATCCGCTACCCGGTAGCGCGTCCGGAGCAGGTTGTTGAAGAACAGCCTGTAACCGAAGAGGTGATTGCACCTGCGGCAGCGGTAGAAGACGTTGTGACTGAAGCGGCAACCGTGGTTGAACCTCAGGTTGTTGAAACGGAAGCACCTCAGGCAGTTGAAGTCGAAACCACTCATCCGGAAGTAATTGCCGCGCCGGTTGATGCCGCACCGCAGCTTATTGCTGAAGAAGATGTCGTGGTGGCTGAGGAAGTTGCTGAAGAGGCTGAACCTGTAGCAGCAGTGGAAGACACCGCTGAAGCCACCGTCGAAACCACCACTGAAGAAGTCGTTCAGGACGTTGAGATTGAGGTTGAACCGGTTGTTGAAGAACCGAAAGCGCCTGAAGTGAAACCTGAACCGGTTGTCTCTGCGCCAGCCGCTGCCCACGTGGCGACAGCACCGATGACCCGCGCTCCGGCGCCGGATTACGTGCCAGAAGCTCCGCGTCACAGTGACTGGGTACGCCCGGCGTTCAGCTTCGATGGTAAAGGCGCTGCTGGCGGCCACAGTGCAACGCATCAGGCGACTGCACCGGCAACGCGTCCGCAGTCTGTCGAATAACGACGCTGAAAGTAAAAAGCCGACCTTAGGGTCGGCTTTTTTTATGGCTGCTGCACAGGCCTTCTCATCCCGGAGACCTCCGGCATGACCTGCCGCATCAGCTCCAGAAAACGCCGCAAGCGTGCCGGATAATAACGGGACCAGGGGTAAACCAGATGCACCGGCAGCGCCGCTGGCTGCCACTCCGGGAGCAAATGCACCAGCCGCCCTTCCCGAATATCATCCTGTACCGTCCAACTGGATACCACCGCCACACCGAGACCGGTGAGCACCGTATTGCGTGCGACATACAGGCTGTCGGTGCTGAGGCGTGGCGTAATAGCAATCCGCGCGGTGGTGGGCGAGGCATCATGAAATAGCTCCACGTGGCGCTGGTAGAAAGAGCTGATCGCTATCCAGGGAAACTGCTGCAAATCCTCCGGCGTGGTAACCGCTGGAAAACGGGCCAGCAGTGCCGGAGAGGCGACTACCGAGCGCGGCACTTCCGCCAGCAGCACGGATACGGTCGCCGGATCGACCTCCACGCCCACCCGAATAGCGCAGTCAAGGTTGTCGCCGAGGAAGTCCGCTGACCGATCGTTGAGCATCCACTCAATCGAAAGCTGCGGATAGCGTTGCAAAAATTCGGTTACGGGTTTCAGAAGCTGATCCTGACCAAACGCGTGGGGTGCCCGCACCCGCAGCACGCCTACGGGCTCATCTTCCGTCTGCCCCACCTCATCTTCCAGCGCCAGCCAGCTGTCAATCACCCGACGAGCGTGCTGGTAGCAGCGTTCGCCATCATCCGTCAGCCGCGTCGTGTGGGTGGTGCGCAATATCAGGCGCACGCCCAGCATGGTCTCCAGCGACTGTAGCCGTCTACTCACCGTGGCCTGGGTGGTGGCCAGCTGCCGTGCCGCCGCAGAGAGGGAACCCGCTTCCACTATCCGGACAAACGTCCGCATTAGCTCCACCCTGTCTATACGCTCAGCTCTTTTCATTGCAATTTCACTTATACGTTAAACGTATAAGCGTTTTACCACCGGGCCCGCTACCGTCGCAAGGCGTACTGATAAAAAATAGCCGCACACGACGAATGAGGAACAACTTATGAACACAACAACGACTCCCCATGCTGTAAGCCGCTGGGTGATTTTTATGCTGGCTCTGGGGGCCGGTTTCAGCGTGGCATCAATCTATTACGCGCAGCCCCTGCTGCCGCTGATGGGTGCCGATCTGCATCTGAGCATTGAAGGTATGGGTCTGGTCCCAACGTTAACTCAGGCAGGCTATGCGCTCGGTATCCTGTTCCTGCTTCCCCTGGGCGATCGCCACGACCGCAGGACGTTAATTCTGATTAAAAGCGCAGCGCTGGCGCTGTTTCTTCTCGGCTGTAGCCTGACCGGGCAGATCCATTCTCTGCTGCTGGCAAGCCTGCTCATCGGCATGGCCGCCACCATGGCACAGGATATCGTCCCTGCTGCGGCGATTCTTGCACCAGAAGGTAAACAGGGGAAAACCGTGGGCACGGTAATGACCGGGCTGCTGATGGGTATCTTATTATCAAGAACCGTGAGCGGCGTAGTGGGCGAAGCGTTTGGCTGGCGCGTCATGTACCAGCTGGCGGCGGCGAGCATTGCGTTCATCGGGGTGATGATGTGGTTTGTGCTTCCCCGTTTTGCCATTCACTCCACGCTGAGCTATCCCGCACTGATGCGTTCAATGGAACATCTGTGGCGTCGTTATCCGGCGCTGCGCCGCGCGGCGCTGGCTCAGGGTTTTCTGTCGATTGCCTTCAGCGCCTTCTGGTCAACGCTCGCGGTCATGCTGCTGGAACGCTATCACCTTGGCAGTGCCGTAGCGGGTGGGTTTGGTATTGCGGGTGCCGCCGGTGCATTAGCCGCCCCGCTGGCGGGGGGTCTGGCGGACAAACTGGGCGCAGGAAAAGTCACGCAGCTTGGTGCCGTCCTTGTGACCGTCTCATTCGCCCTGATGTTCCTGATGCCCGCGCTGAGCGTTCATGGACAGCTGATGCTGATCGCCGTCTCTGCCGTCGGGTTCGACCTGGGTCTGCAGTCCAGCCTGGTCGCTCACCAGAACCTGGTCTACAGCCTTGAACCGCAGGCGCGCGGTCGTCTCAATGCCCTGCTCTTTACGGTGGTCTTTATCGGGATGGCGCTGGGCTCCGCGTTAGGCAGCAATATCTACTCGCTGGCTGGCTGGACGGGCGTGGTCGCGCTGGCCACCGTCTGTGGCGTCATTGCGCTGGTCATCCGTCTGATAGAAAGCGCGCGTGTCGCCTCCGTACCGGCAGAAGCCGCATAAAAAAAATGCCCAATCCAGACGGATTGGGCAGTAAAACATGCCCAGTTTCAAGACATGTTCCAAGAGGTCAAGATGTTATTTGTTCAGCTGGAACAGAGACATGCCCTGCATATCGCTAAACGCTTTATAAGACGCCTGCAAGGCCGCCTGCTGCATGGTGTAAGAGGAAATCGCTTCGTTCCAGTCGACATCCACCAGATCACTCATCTGCTTAGTCTGACCCAAGGCACGGTCATCTCCCAGCGTATCGAGTTTTTCCAGTTCGTTCATCTTGGTTCCCACATCCGCAACGACCGTCAGGACGTTGTTCTGGGCGTTTTTGATGCCGATCTGCGCATTGGCAATCACCTGGTTTTGCGCCGTTGCGGCAGCCGGATCGTTCTCAATCGGTGTCTTCAGGGACGCAATGGCAGAATCCAGGATTTTGAACATGTTGGTCTGGCCATATCCACCGCCCGGCAGCTGTTCCGCATTACTGGTAATGCTTTCGAAAATTTGCTGTCCGGTATGGCTAATGGTCATATTTCGCGCCGTATCAACCTGCTGAGAGATGGCCTCTGCGCCGCCGTTATAATCCCCGGTCACGGCATCAAACGGTGCGCTCTCGGTTTTGTATCCCGCGAAGATAAAGCGACCATTGCCATCCGTCGTGTTGGCCAGGTTCATCAGCTGATCGCGGATCCCCTGGATATCGGTCGCCAGAGAAAGACGGTCGTCATCGCTTAATGTGCCGTTCGACGCGTAAACTAACTTCTCGCGCACGCTTGAGATTGCGGTGTTCACCTGGGTTAACACGTTATCTTCCAGCGAGACCTTCTGCGTTGCAAAGGTACGCGCGAGTGCAAACTGGCTGTTTTGCGACTGAGATTGCGACAGAACGATGGCCTGCGACGCGGCGATAGGATCGTCCGAAGGACGGTTAACGCGCTTACCGGTGGACATTTGCTCACCGTAGCTCAGCCATCTGCTCTGGGAATCAGTGATCCCGCGCATGTTCTGCTCATACATCATCTGGGTGCTAATACGCATTATTCACCTCAACCTTAACGAATGTTGATAATTGCATCGAAGAGCGTACTGGCAGTCTGAAGAACCTGGGCGTTCGCCAGGTAATACTGCTGATAACGCTGCAAATTGCCATACTCTTCGTCGAGGTTTACCCCAGAGATGGTCTGCTGCTGCTTGATTAACTGCGTTTCCACATTGGCTTTCGTCTGGCTGCTCACCTTCAGTGACGCCGTGGTGCTACCGACAGTACTGACGAGAGAGGCATACGCATCGTTGAAGGTTTTATTTCCACCCACCACTTTGCCGTTTTGCAGATCGAGCAGTTTCTGACCGTTACGGTTGTCACTTTCACCGCCGTTCTGTACCGACGCCATCGCCAGTTTGGACTCGTCGCTGATCGCCAGATCCATGTTCATGATGACGTTGGAAACCGGCTTCACGGTGAAACTGTCTTTGGTATTTGCCGTACCGCTCACGTTGACGTTAAGGCCATCAAACGACAGATTACCGCTGGCATCCGGGCTCATCGTAAAGCTGGTTTTGTCTGATGTGCGGGTGACCGTCCAGTCAGTGCCGTTAAACTGCAGCTTATAGTCAGTCGCCTGGACCTGTTTGCTGTCCGCCACAGAGGCCGTAACAACCGCCGATCCGCCGTTCTTGCTGTTGGACAGCACCGCAGGAGAACCAAAGTTGAACAGCTTACCGCCCGCATCACCGTTTGCATCAAAACCGGCTTCATGCTGCGTGTTCATCGCATCGGCAAAGGCCAGCGCCATCTGGTTCAGAGTGTTACGCGCTTTATCCAGATCTTCATTACGGAAGGTCAGTAAACCGCCTAAAGAACCGGTGGTGATAAATTTCTCGGGGATCTCAATATTACCCGCCACGTCATCGACGTAGGCGATGGTCGTACGCGCCGGATCGGCGCTGGACTTCACGGCAGCCAGCTGGCTGGCTTTGCTGCCCTGCACCAGGCTGTAACCATTGCCGAGAGAGATATTAAACGTGCCGCTATCCTGTACGGAGACTTCCACGCCCACGATTTTGTTCAGTTCAGTCACGAGCTGATCGCGCTGGTCGAGCAGGTCGTTTGGCGAAGCACCCGCACCGACGCCGGTCAGACGAGAAATCTGATCGTTCAGGTTCGCAATCTGCGTCGCGTAGTTGTTGATCTGAGACACGCTGCTTGAGATGGCGGTATTGACCTGCGTATCCTGGTCACGAAGATACTGATCGTTGGTTTTGAACTGATTGACCAGACCACCCGCTTTACCCAGCACCGTCTGACGTGCAGCCGGGTCTTCCGCGTTGCTCACCAGGGTTTGCAGGCTTTTGAAGAAGTCCTGCAGCGTGGTGGAGAGCGAGTTGGTGGTATCGGAGAGCACATCGTCAATTTTTGACATCTGCTGATAGCGCGTCGTCAGACCGCTGCTCTGCGTCTGCGCGGCGCGCAGCTGGTTGGTGATGAAGGCGTCATACTCACGCTGGACACCGGAGACATAGACCCCGTTACCCACCCAGCCACCGCCGGTCAGCGTGCTGTTAGATGCGCCCAGCACCGTGGTCTGGCGGGTGTAACCTGCCACGTTATAGCTTGAAATATTATTACTGACGGTATTGAGTGCCGACTGCGCAGCACTGAGGCCACTCATGGCGCTGTTAATCAAACTGGACATGGGGGTTCCTTTTATACGTTCAGACACGAGTCCTGATGAAGGTTATCGGCAACCTCCACCGGGACTTGAGAACTTTCAGAACAGATTTTCGATATCTGTGCTATAGGCTTTGCTGACCTTCTCGCCCATGGATTTCAGCTGCTGGATCATGCTGGTGAGCTTACGTGCATAGTTCGGGTCAGTCGCGTAGCCCGCGTTTTGCAGCGCCTGAGCACCCTGCTCCGCCGTCGCCGCCTGCGTAACGGCGGTATAGCGCGGATTTCGGCTCAGCAGGCCAACATAATCGGACAAGGCTTCCAGATAAGAGCTGTAGACGCGGAATTTGGCTTTGACCTTCACCGCCGCACCGTTCTCGTATTCGGTGGTCGTGATCTCCGTTGTCGGCCCCTTCCAGCTGGAGGTGGCCTTCACGCCGAAGATGTTGAAGCTCGGCTCGCCGTTTTCCTTGCGGATTTGACGCTGACCCCAGCCCGACTCCAGCGCGGCCTGCGCCAGAATCAGGTGATGCGGCACGCCGCTCTGTTCGCTGGCAAGGCGCGCAGGCAGAGAAAGCTGCGCCAGGAAGTCTTTGCTGTCACCGGAGAGCGGCTCATCGCCGCTGCTCGTGGCTTTTGGCATCGCTTTACGCACCAGTTGCGTCAGGGCCTGGTTCTGATAGCTGGTCACCGTTTCCAGGTCGAACTTCATCGGCACCTGCTGCGGCTGCTCCTGAGGCTGAATACCCTGCGCGGCTTCGGTCTGTTTGACAATCATGTCAGCCAGACCGAGGCCTTTACCCGCAGTCATCTGCTGCGCAATCTGCTGGTCATACATGCTGGTGTAGAGACGCGTTGAATCACTGCTGAACATCCCGTCTTTCGGCAGGGTTTCACGCATGCTTTTCAGCATCATCTGTACAAACATCCCTTCTACCTGGCGGGCAACCGGGCGGATGTTCGCCGCCGGGTCTTTACCTGCTTTGGTTTTCAGTTCGTTGAGCGACTGGGCGTCCCAGGCTGCACTGGTCAACAGTTTGCTATCGGTCAGCATTAGATGATTTCCAGTTTGGCGCGCAGACAGCCCGCGCTTTGCATCGATTGCAGGATGGACATCAGATCCATCGGCGTTGCCCCCAGGGCATTCAGGGCACGCACCACGCTGTTCAGGTTGGCGCTGGAGCGAACGCTTTGCAGTGACCCGCCGCTCTGACGCATATCAATCTGCGTTTGCGGCGTCACCACCGTCTGACCGCCACCAAATGGCGTATTCGGCTGGCTCACGTTCGCGGAGCGGTTTACCGTCACGGAGAGGTTCCCCTGCGCCACGGCGCAGCTGTCGAGCGACACTTCCCGGTTCATGACCACCGAGCCGGTACGGGAGTTGATGATCACCTTCGCATCCTGGACCGGAACGTTCACTTCCATATTCTGGATGTCTGCCAGCATGCGCACCTGGTTGCTGCTGCCGGTGGAGGTACGGATCTGTACGGTGCGCGCATCGAGTGCCGTTGCGTTACCGTAGCCGCGGCTGCGGTTGATGGTATCGGCAATCTGCTGCGCCATCGTGAAGTCTTCATTATTGAGCTGCAGGTTGATGGTGTTGCCCGCGCCAAACTGAGTCGGCAGTTCACGCTCAATGATCGCCCCGTTGGTGATACGTCCGCCGTTCAGCTGGTTCACCTGCACGCTGCTTCCGCCTGCGGATGCACCCGCACCGCCGACCAGAATGTTCCCCTGCGCCAGCGCATAGACCTGGCTGTCGACGCCTTTCAGCGGGGTCATCAGCAGCGTACCGCCGCGCAGGCTTTTGGCGTTACCCATTGAGGAGACCACCACGTCAATGGTTTGTCCCTGGCGCGCAAACGCCGGGTAGGACGCGGTGACCATTACTGCCGCCACGTTTTTCAGCTGCATGTTGGTTCCCGCCGGCACGGTAATGCCGAGCTGGGAAAGCATGTTGTTCAGGCTTTGGGTGGTGAACGGCGTCTGGGTCGTCTGGTCACCGGTACCATCCAGACCCACCACCAGACCGTAGCCGATCAGGGAGTTTTCACGTACGCCCTGAACGCTGGTGAGGTCGCGAATACGGTCAGCCTGGGCAAACGTTGCCACCAGCGCAAGCGCCACGGCGAAGATCGATTTAAACATGGGTCACCTCGCTTACATCGGCGATAAATTAAGGAAGAAGCGCTGCAGCCAACCCATATTTTGCGCTTCATTGATATAGCCGTTACCGACGTACTCAATGCGCGCATCCGCCACCTGGGTGGACGGAACGGTGTTGGTGCCGCTGATGGTGCGAGGGTTAACCACGCCCGAGAAGCGAATGAATTCAGTGCCCTGGTTGATGGCGATCTGTTTTTCACCCACAACGTGTAAGTTGCCGTTAACCAGTACCTGGTCAACCGTGACCGTCAGCGTACCGCTGAAGGTATTGCTGGCGTTCGCGCCGCCTTTGCCGTTAAAGGTGTTGCCGCCGGACGCGTTCACATCAGCACGCGCGTTGCCGAACAGCCCTACGAGATAGCGTGGCACGGTATCGAAGCCAAAATTGGTTTTGCCATCGCGGCTGGCATTCGCCGACGAGCTCTTGCTCGCGCTGACGTTTTCCTGCAGCACAATGGTCAATGTATCGCCGACGTTACGCGGGCGGCGATCTTCAAACAGCGGTTGATAGCCGTAATTAATCGGCTGCGCGGTCTGGAAAATGGAGCCGTTTACCACTGGCGCAGGGCCAGGAACGGGCTGGGCAGTCGTCGCACCCTGGACCAATGGTTTGGACGGGATCAAAGCACACCCGCTGAGGGTGACAGCCAGAACAGTCAGTATCGGATAACGAAACGCCGCGTTTTTTTGCATTGCCTTCATCTTCGAAAACAGGGAGCCGGCGCGGCGTTTACCGCACCGGGCTACACCTTAGAGTTGCGTCAGTTTCTGCAGCATCTGGTCGGTCGTCGACACTGCTTTACTGTTAATTTCATACGCGCGCTGAACCTGGATCATATTCACCAGCTCTTCCGCCACGTTCACGTTGGAGGTTTCAACATAGCCCTGGTACAGCAGGCCCGCACCGTTCAGGCCCGGGGTGCTCTCATTTGGCGTACCGGAGGATTGCGTTTCGGTGTAGAGGTTCTCACCAATGCTTTCCAGACCGGTATCGTTCATGAAGGTGGTCAGGTTGAGCTGCCCAACCTGAACCGGCGCGGCCTGTCCCTGCTGGGTCACGCTGACCACACCGTCACGCCCGATGGTGATGCTCAGGGCGTTGGCCGGGATGGTGATCGCAGGCTGGACCTGGAAACCGCCCGCCGTCACCAGCTGGCCGTTCTGATCGACCTGGAACGAACCGTCGCGGGTATAAGCAGAGGTACCGTCAGGCAGCTGCACCTGGAAGAAGCCCTGCCCTTTGATTGCCACGTCTTTACTGTTGTTGGTCTGAGACAGGTTGCCCTGACTGTGCAGACGCTCGGTGGCCACCGGGCGAACACCGGTACCGATCTGCAGGCCCGAAGGCAGAGTCGTCTGTTCAGAAGACTGCGCCCCCGGCTGGCGGATGGTTTGATAAAGCAAATCTTCGAAAACGGCGCGCTGACGCTTGAAACCATTGGTGCTCACGTTTGCCAGGTTGTTGGCAATCACGTCCATATTGGTTTGCTGGGCGTCCAGGCCTGTTTTCGCGATCCATAAAGAACTGATCATAAGGAGTCCTGTTAACTCATAGCCAGAAGTTGGTTAGCCTTGCCCGCGTTTTCATCCACGCTGCTGATGATCTTCATCTGCATTTCAAAACGGCGGGCGCTGGCGATCATGTCGGTCATGGCTTCGACCGGCTTGACGTTACTGCCTTCCAGAACGCCGGACATCACGCGGATGCTCGGATCGGCCTGTAACGTGGCACCACGCGTCGCCTGCGCCGCCTGGGTCAGACGGAACATGCCGTCATCGCCACGCTGCACCTCTTTGCCTTCCGCCTTAACCAGCTTCAGACGTCCGACGGGCGCAACGGTGTTGGCCGGGTCACCTGGGTTCAGCGCCGAAATGGTGCCGTCCGCGGCGATAGTCAGCTCAGAGCCTTCCGGCACGGTCAGCGGACCCGCTTCCCCCATCACCGGATGCCCCTGAATCGTCAGCTGGCCCGTCGCGCTCACCTGGATGTTCCCGTTACGGGTATAGCCTTCGCTGCCGTCGGCCGTTTGCACCGCCAGCCAGCCGTCCTGCTGCAGGGCAACATCCAGCGGGCGTGAGGTATAGTCCATCTGCCCAGGCGTCATATCTGCGCCAGGGGTCGATGCCGTCACCAGCGTACGGGTTGGCAGAGAAAGCCCTTCTACCGGCACCGCGCGCAGCGCATTAAGCTGCGCGCGAAAGCCCGGCGTTGAGGCATTTGCCAGGTTGCTGGCAGTAACGGCCTGCTGATTGAGCGTCTGGCTTGCCGCGCCCATCGCGGTATATATTGCGTGATCCATTGCGCTTTCCTGTTAGCCGCTTAACGCAGGTTAACCAGCGTGTTGAGGATCTGATCCTGGGTTTTGATGGTCTGCGCGTTCGACTGATAGTTACGCTGCGCGACGATCATGTTCACCAGTTCTTTACTCATATCCACGTTGGAGGCTTCCAGCGCGCCGTTGGTCAGCTTGCCGAAGTTACCGGTGCCTGCGGTACCCAGCAGCGCCACGCCGGAGGACTGAGAGGCAGACCAGACGTTGTCGCCTTCCGATTTCAGACCTTCGTTGTTGGCGAAGTTTGCCAGCACGATCTGACCCAGAACCTGAGACTGTTCGTTAGAGTAGCTTCCCACCACGGTGCCATCGTCGTTGATCTGGTAGCTCACCAGATCGCCTGGCTTGTAGCCGTTCTGATTGGTTGCCACCACGCTGTTCGCACCGGTGTTCTGCTGCATGGAGTTCAGGAAGCTCAGGGAGAAGGTCGCCGCCGTCGCACCGCTGACAGAACCCGTGGTGATGTTAATGGCCGGCGTGGCGTTTGGCGTTGCGCTCAGTACACCCGCAGCGTCGTAGTTATAGACACCCGCCAGGTTGCCGTTCGCATCAAAGTTCATCTGCGCCGCTTTCGCTGCTGTAGAACCTGCAACGCTGCCGTCCTGAGTGTAAAGATCCCATTTATTGTTGGCCGTCTTCACGTAGTAGACGTACATGTTATGGGCGTTACCCTGGCTGTCGAATACGGTCACGGTCCCTTTTTTGTTATAGGTGTCCGGGTTGGTCGCATCGAAAGGGGCAGTTTGAACAGGGTCGGTTGAGTTCAGGTTGATCTGCTGCGTCGCGGTGGTGGTCGATTTTGCCGCCATCAGGGTATTCGGGATAGTAATCGCCTGAGGGTTCGCACCGGTCTGAACGGTAGGCGGCGTACCCGCTACCGGGTAGCCCGTCAGCTGCATGCCCTGCATGTTCACCAGCGTACGGTTTTCGTCCAGCTTGAACTGGCCGTTACGGCTGTAGAACACAGAGCCGTTGGAATCGACCATACGGAAGAAACCGTTCTGGCTGATGGCAACGTCCAGACCACGACCGGTGTTGGTGGTGGTGCCGTCGCTAAAGTCCTGAGTGATGCCCGCAACTTTCACGCCCAGGCCGACTTTGGAACCGGCAAACATGTCTGCAAATGATGCAGAACCGGATTTAAAACCATAGGTCGCGGAGTTGGCGATGTTGTTGCCAATGACGTCCAGGTTGGTGGCCGCAGCATTCAGGCCGCTGACCGCTTGAGAAAAGGCCATGACTTACTCCTGATAAGTGATAAGGCTTAGATAATCTGCCGAACTTCGTCGAGTGTGGTGGAACCAGAGGTTCCCAAATCCAGTTTGTTGCCGTCGCTTCCTTTAATCACGCCCTGGACCAGCGCGAACTGCAGCGGCTGCGCTACCAGCTGGGTTGTCCCGTTGCTGGCGCTGATCGCTACTTTGTAGGAACCGTTTGGTGCTTTCGTGCCGTCGGTCAGGCTGCCATCCCACGTAAAGGTGTGAACGCCCGCCTTCAGCTCACCGATATCAATGGTGCGAACCACCACGTTATTGGCATCCATGATCGTTGCAGTCACCTTCTCAGCCGGCTGCTGGAGCTCAACGCCAAACGGCGTGGTCGTCGTGGTGGTATTGCCGTCGGTGGTGCTGGTGCCTGCCAGAATCGTGGTTCCCGGGATCATCACCCCGTGGCCAATCAGGCTTGCCGCCTGCAGAGACTGGGCGCTGTTAATCTGCCCAGAGACGGAACCGAGGGTGGTGTTCAGTTTCTCAATGCCGCTCACGGTACTGATCTGCGCAAGCTGCGTGGTCAGTTCGTTGTTCTGCATTGGGTTGGTGGGATCCTGGTTCTTAAGCTGCGCCACCAGCAGCGTCAGAAAGCTGCCCTGAAGATCGGCGGCGTTACTCCCCGTCAGGGAGTTAGAACCCGTCGTACTCTTGGTGTTGTTAACACCCGAGTTCGTAGGATCATTCACATTTACGGCGATGGACATGCATGTCTCCTTTACTGGCCGAGAGTGAGTGTTTTGAGCATCATGCTCTTCACGGTATTAAGCACTTCGACGTTGGCCTGGTAGCTACGGGAAGCCGACATGGAGTTCACCATCTCACCCACCACATCCACGTTTGGCATCTTCACGTATCCGCTGGCATCCGCGAGCGGGTTACCCGGCTCATACACCAGCCTGTCAGGCGCCTGGCTCTCTACCACATCAGACACCTTCACGCCGCCCGTCGCCGCGCCCGGCGCAGCATCGACCTGAAAGACAACCTGTTTGGCACGATAAGGCTGGCCGTCGGGTCCGGTGACGCTGTCGGCGTTTGCCAGGTTACTGGCAGCCACGTTCAGGCGTTTGGACTGCGCGGTTAACGCCGAACCGGCGATATCAAAAATATTCAACAAGGCCATCTATCAGTTCCCCCCCTGCAGGACGTTCATCATGCCTTTGATTTGTCCGCCGAGTACGGTCAGGCCCGTCTGGTATTTCAGGCTGTTATCGGCAAACTGCGTACGCTCCCGGTCCATATCCACGGTGTTACCGTCGAGTGAGGGCTGATCGGGAATGCGGTAAAGTAAATCGGTCGCTGGCGCGGTCATCGCCTGAGCAGGAATATGGCGAGAGGATGTCATGGCAAGTGCAACACCCGTTCCTTCGGCACGTCCACGCTCCATCACCTTTTTGAGTTCACTGGAAAAATCAATATCGCGCGCCTGAAACCCCGGGGTATCGGCGTTAGCGATGTTGGCGGCTAAAATCTCCTGCCGCTGGGCGCGTAAATTGAGCGCTTCCTGCTGAAAACGTAACGCGGCGTCGAGTTTATCGAGCATGTCTCCTCCGCTGATGGCAAAATTTCAGTTCACAGCTTAAATCTCACCCGGTCTCCCCTATCGACGGAATAAGCGCAAAATGCGTCGCTATTTATTGCGTTGATGCAAAACCACTGCAGGTAGAATTCATTCAACTCTGGAAACGGTGGAACTTGCGATGCAAACGTTAAAACGTGGCCTGATGGCAATTTTCTGGCTGTTTAGCCCGCTGGTGCAGGCTGAAGGCTTACAGGATCAGTTGACGGCTTTCTTTGCTGAGAAGCTGGCAGGCTTTAGCGATGACGTTACCGTTACCGTGCGCACGCCACCGAATCTGTACCCGACGTGTGACCAGCCTTCGTTCAGCGTGGTGGGGTTCACAAAGCTTTGGGGGAATGTGAACGTGCTGGCACGCTGCGCCAACGAAAAACGCTATTTACAGGTTGCAGTTCAGGCGACGGGCAATTATGTTGTCGCCGCCGTGCCCATTGCGCGCGGCAGCGTGCTGCAGACGAACAGCGTGACGTTAAAACGCGGTCGTCTGGATCAGCTGCCTCCACGCACCATGCTGGAAATAAACCAGGCACAGGACGCCGTCAGCCTGCGTGATGTTGCACCAGGCCAGCCGATACAGCTCTCAATGCTGCGCCAGGCATGGCGGATAAAAGCGGGCCAGCAGGTGATGGTGGTGGCCAACGGAGAGGGCTTTAGTATCAACAGTGAAGGGAAAGCGTTAAACAATGCCGCGGTGGCGCAAAACATCCGCGTCAGAATGTCCTCAGGCCAGGTGGTGAGCGGAACCGTCGATTCTGATGGGAATATTCTGATTAACCTATAATCTTTTTAAAGATTTCGCGGCGCGTGCCGATAAATATTCCACTAATGATGATGTCAGGCGCAAACGCCGCGAACCCTCGATGAGGACAACACTATGAGCATTGATCGTACATCAGCCCTGAAGCCGGTAAGCGCTGTACAACCTCGCGAAACGAATGACACTCCTGCGCAAAAAACGCGTCTGGAAAAACCGTCAACGTCCAACAGCACCAGCGTGACCCTGAGCGATGCGCAGGCGAAACTGATGCAGCCAGGCACCAACGATATCAATATGGAACGTGTTGAAGCGCTGAAAACGGCTATTCGTAACGGTGAACTGAAAATGGATACCAGCAAGATCGCTGATGCCCTGATTCAGGAAGCACAGAGTTTCTTACAGAGTAACTAACCGTATGAGTCGACTGTCAGAAATACTGGATCAAATGACGGTTGTCCTGAACGACCTGAAAACGGTAATGGACGCTGAACAACAGCATCTCTCTTCCGGTCACATCAACGGCAGCGCGCTGCAGCGTATTACTGAAGATAAGAGTTCGCTTCTGGCGACGCTGGATTATCTGGAGCAACAACGCCGCGCTGAGCAGGATCCGAAGCGCAGCGCCAATGACGATATTATTGAGCGCTGGCAGACCATTACCGAAAAAACCCAGCACCTGCGCGATCTTAACCAGCATAACGGCTGGCTACTGGAAGGTCAGATTGAGCGTAATCAGCAGGCACTTGAGGTGTTGAAACCGCATAAAGAAACCGGACTGTACGGTGCGGATGGTCAGACAGCGACTGCGCGTATTGCGGGTGTGAAAAAGATTTCGATTTGACGCATCAGCGACAAATCATGCAGCGGGGAGCACCATAAGGTGAACTCCCCTTTTGGCGTTTATGCCGTCCGACGGGCAAACTCTTTCACTTTGAAGCCCAGCACCGCGAGCGTGGCAAAGTACGCCACCACCCCGACGCCCACCACGGCCATCAGCCGCATCAGACGGTAGGGCATGGTGCCCAGAGACCACTCCGGCATCACGTACATCATGCCGAGCAGCGCGGCAGACATCACCAGTACCGCCACGATCAGACGCACCAGGAAACTTCCCCAGCCCGGCTGCGGTGTAAAAATATCCTGCTTGCGCAGCTGCCAGTACAGCAGTCCGGCATTCAGACAGGCCGCCAGACCAATCGATAATGACAGGCCCGCATGCTTCAGCGGACCAATAAACGCCAGGTTCATCAGCTGCGTCATAATCAGCGTCACAATGGCAATTTTCACCGGCGTTTTGATGTCCTGACGCGAGTAGAACCCGGGCGCCAGCACCTTGACGACGATCAGCCCCATCAATCCGACCGAGTAGGCAATCAGCGCGCGCTGGGTCATGGCGGCATCAAAGGCGGTGAATTTCCCGTACTGGAAGAGCGACACCGTCAGCGGTTTGGCCAGAATACCCAGCGCCACCGCGCTTGGCAGGGCCAGCAGGAAGCAGAGACGTAACCCCCAGTCCATCAGGCGGCAATACTCATCATGATTACCGCTGGCAAAACTTTTCGACAGCGACGGTAGCAGGATGGTCCCCAGCGCCACGCCCAGCACCCCGGACGGGAACTCCATCAGACGATCGGCGTAGTACATCCAGGAAACCGAGCCGGACACGAGGAACGAGGCAAAGATGGTGTTGATGATCAGCGAGATCTGGCTGACGGAGACGCCGAGAATAGCGGGCCCCATCTGCTTGATGACGCGCATCGCCCCGGCATCTTTGAGATTGATGCGCGGCAGCACCAGCATGCCGATTTTTTTCAGATGCGGCAGCTGATACGCCAGCTGCAGCACGCCGCCCACGGTGACCGCCCAGGCCAGCGCCAGCACCGGCGGGTTGAAGTGCGGCGCAGCGAACAGGGCAAAGCCGATCATGCTGACGTTGAGAAACGTTGGCGCAAACGCCGGAACAGAGAAGCGGTTCCAGGTATTCAGGATCGCCCCCACCAGCGAGGCCAGCGAGATGAGCAGAATATAGGGGAAAGTGATGCGCAGCAGCTGCGAGGTGAGCGCAAACTTGTCGGCCGTATCGGCAAAACCTGGCGCGGTTACCATAATCACCCACGGCGCGGCCAGCATCCCGAGTACCGTCACCACCGCCAAAGCCAGCGTCAGCAGCCCGGAGACATAAGAAACAAAGACGCGCGTCGCGTCTTCACCCTGCTTGCTTTTATATTCCGCCAGGATAGGCACGAATGCCTGGGAAAACGCCCCTTCAGCAAAAATACGACGCAGCAGGTTCGGTAACTTGAACGCGACGAAAAAGGCGTCCGTGGCCATCCCTGCACCAAATACCCTTGCCACAATGGCGTCGCGCGCAAAACCCAGCACGCGGGAAAACATGGTCATCGAGCTGACGGCCGCCAGCGATTTTAATAAGTTCATTAACGTGAATTTCCAGAACCATACGGATTTGTAGGCCAGGTGAGCCTAAGCGCCACCCGGCAAAGCCAACAAGCGGCGCTTAGTCTAACCGGATTTCAACGAATTACTATCCGCAGATGTTACAGCGAGTTATTCGCTCATGGCCTCGCGCCAGAGCCTTTCCACAATGCGCTGCGCCATAATGGCCTGCTCACCGGACGTTTCAGGAACCGTCTGATTTTGCACGCAGGTGATAAAGTGACGGGCACAACCGGCAAAACCGCGCTGTTCAAGCGTGCTCTGCCAGCCAGGGGCAGGTAGCGTCACCACGCCGCTGCCCTTCTCTTCCCGCCATTCACGCATGTCGGTTATGTCGTACAACGCGCCGTCGGTGACGGCCTGGACGGATTCACGCTGACTCCCCGCACGACGATGCATGCTGGTCGTGATCTGTAGATGGTCAATCGCGAAATGATGTTCGGCGTAGACCATTTCACCCTGCTCGTTCGTAAGTAGCGTGCCACTTTGCAGCTGTGCATTGCCGCTGGCGAGCCACAGCGCCGTATCCACAACGTGCAGATAGTCATCCAGCAGCGTGAAACGCAAATCGTTTGGCCCAATGCTGTCGGTACGGTGCTTATCCATCCGCAGCGAGGCGAGTGTGCCCGACTGCGCCTTCAGCTGTTGATAAAGCGGCGCAAAGCGGCGGTTGAAGCCCACCATCAGCGTCAGTTTTTTGCGCGCGGCCAGCTCAATCAGCCGTTCGGCATCCTGAACATTTTCAGCCAGCGGTTTATCCACGCAGACGTGAACCCCCAAATTGAGCAGCTCGCTCACCACCTGATAGTGGGTTGCCGTTGAGGTATGGACAAATACCACATCACACTCGCGGGCCAGATCCTGCAGGGAGGCAGCATACGGCATGCGCCAGGTTTCGCAGATACGTTCTGCCTTTTCTCGGGTGGGTGACCATGCCCCTTGCAGGGTCCAGTCCGTCGCCGCACCTAAAACAGGCAGCCAGGCTTTTTGCGCGATGCCGCCCAGCCCCACCACGCCTACGCGTAATTTTTTCACCGTCAGTCTCCCAAATGTGCCAGCAACGCATCCAGACGCTGTTTCAGCCCGGCGACCTCATCTTCCAGCGCCTCTACGCGGGCAACCAAATCGTCATCTCCAGCACTAATATCGGTTGCGCTGGATTTAACTGAAATATCAACTTCACCACTGAACAGATGCATATAGCGGCTTTCGCGTTTTCCCGGCTCTCGCGCCAGACGCACCACGTATGGGCCGTCTTCGCGAGAAGCCAGCCCTTCCAGGGTCTGCTCGACCTCCTGCATATCGCTGAACTCATGCATACGGGAAGCGCGCGTGCGCAGCTCTCCCGGCGTCTGTGCCCCGCGCAGCAACAGCGTGGTGATGACCGCCACTTCCGCACTACTCAGCTTCAGGTCGCCAAATTCGGAGTTACAAAAGCGCTGTTCGTATTTGGTCACGCGGTTGCCGAAGCCGCTGACGGTGCGCAGATAGTGGCGTTTTACCAATGCATCGAGCACGTCCTGAACCTCATGCTCGCTGAGGTTCATCACCGGCTCGCGGTTGGTCTTCTGGTTGCAGGCCATGGTCACGGCGTTGACGGAGAGCGGATACTGCTCCGGCGTGGTGACCTGTTTTTCGAGTAAGCACCCAATCACGCGCGCTTCTGTACCGTTTAGCTGATACTTCATCTTTTCTCCTTAACGACCTGCGGTCCAGTCCCGGGTGGTTAACGCCGTCAGAACGTGGTCGCGCCACTCTCCGTCTATCAGCAGATAGTCTTTGGCGTAACCCTCTTTCTCGAACCCTAAACGCGCCAGCAAATTGCCGCTGCGCTGATTATGCGGCATATAGTTCGCCATGATGCGATGGATATGCTGCGTGCGTTGCATATAGCGGATCGCCACCGTTAACGCCTCGTACATCAGCCCCTGCCCCTGCCATTTCTGGCCGATGGAGTAGCCAAGGTAGCAGGCATGAAACGATCCCCGCACCACGTTTGAAAAATTGGCGATCCCGATAATCTCTTTCTCTTCAGGATCCAGCAGCGCGAAATAAAACGCGCTGCCCTGCTTGTGAAATTCCGTAATCATGCTGAGGCGCGCCTGCCAGCCGGAAGGGTAACAATGGCTCTCATCCCGAACGGGTTCCCAGGGTTTTAAAAACTGGCGATTCTCGGCGTAATAATCCGCCAGACGCCAGGCATCACGCTCATGCACCAGACGAACGACCAGCCTGTCCGTTGTCAGACGCACTTTTGGCACATTACTGCGATAGCCAAACATCGATACCACTCCTTCCCGTCACTTCTGCTTACCCATTAGCTTTACTATACCTGCGCCTGCGCCGTCTGTGAAAACAGTGACATACCATTTTGCCCTCTTTTCACACTTTTCGATGAGAACTCTCTATCAAAGCACCCTTTTGATAAAAAAATATTGTCGCGTTCAGGGGTGGGAAAAAACGCGGCGACACCGCAGAATGTTAGCGTGCTCACCATCTTATTTTCCCTGGAGGGAAAATGTCCCGCGTATCACAGGCCAGGAGCCTGGGTAAATATTTCCTGCTCGTCGATAACATGCTGGTCGTGCTCGGCTTTTTTGTCGTTTTCCCGCTGATATCGATTCGCTTTGTCGATCAAATGGGCTGGGCGGCATTAATGGTTGGCATTGCCCTGGGGTTACGCCAGTTTGTCCAGCAGGGGCTGGGCGTCTTTGGCGGGGCCATTGCCGACCGCTTTGGCGCTAAACCGATGATCGTGACCGGTATGCTGCTGCGCGCAGCAGGCTTTGCCACGATGGCGGTCGCCCAGGAGCCCTGGCTGCTCTGGTTCTCCTGTTTCCTCTCCGGTATCGGGGGCACGCTGTTCGATCCGCCGCGCACCGCGCTGGTGGTGAAGCTTATTCGCCCTCAGCACCGCGGCCGCTTCTTCTCGATTCTGATGATGCAGGACAGCGCCGGGGCGGTTGTTGGCGCCCTGCTGGGAAGCTGGCTGCTGCAGTACGACTTCCGTCTGGTCTGCGCGGCTGGGGCGGTGCTCTTTATTCTGTGCGCGCTGTTTAATGGCCTGTTCCTGCCCGCCTGGAAACTGTCGACGGTCAAAGCACCTGTCCGGGAAGGGCTTGGCCGCGTCCTGCGCGACAAACGTTTTGTCACCTATGTGCTGACATTGACGGGCTACTACATGCTGGCTGTGCAGGTCATGCTGATGCTGCCGATCATGGTTAACGACATTGCTGGCACGCCTGCTGCCGTTAAATGGATGTACGCCATCGAAGCCTGCCTGTCGTTAACGCTGCTTTATCCGATTGCCCGCTGGAGCGAACGGCGTTTTCGTCTGGAGCATCGCCTGATGGCCGGGCTGTTCCTGATGACGCTGAGCATGATGCCGATCGGGCTGGTGAACTCTCTCCAGCAGCTGTTTACCCTGATTTGCACCTTCTATATAGGGTCGATCATCGCCGAGCCTGCCCGTGAAACGCTGAGCGCCTCCCTTGCGGATGCGCGTGCGCGCGGCAGCTATATGGGTTTCAGCCGGCTCGGGCTGGCGCTTGGCGGCGCATTAGGTTACGCCGGGGGCGGCTGGTTGTTTGATGCCGGCAAAGCGTTAAACCAGCCCGAACTCCCGTGGATGATGCTCGGCGTGGTGGGCTTTATGACGCTTCTTGCCCTGTGGTGGCAGTTCAGCCAGAAACGCAGCGCGAGCGGTATGCTCGAGCCTGGCGCGTAGCCTTTCCCTCGGGCGGGTGTCCCTCCCGCCCCACTTCTCAGTTTTTTCTGCTGGTTTCTGCCCATTCACGCTGACATACTGGCGTAACAGGACAGAAGCGCCGATTTTTCGTTGAGGAACACTATGAAGAAAATTGTCTTTGCCGCTGCATTAGTTGTCAGCGGTCTGCTGGTTGGCTGTAACCAGCTCACGCAATATACCGTCAGTGAACAGGAAATTAATCAGGCGCTGGAAAAACATAACAATTTTTCTAAAGACATTGGCGTGCCGGGGCTAGCGGACGCGCATATCGTGCTCACGAATCTGACCAGCCAGATCGGACGTGAAGAGCCAAACAAAGTCACCCTGGCCGGTGACGCGGATCTTGATATGTCCTCCCTCTTTGGCAATCAGAAAGCCAACATCAAGCTCAAGCTGAAGGCACTCCCCGTTTTCAACAAAGAGAAAGGGGCGATTTTCCTCCAGGAGATGGAAGTCGTCGATGCGCAGGTGTCGCCGGACAAGATGGCGCCGGTTCTGCAAACCCTGATGCCCTATCTCAACCAGTCGCTGCGTAATTATTTCAACCAGCAGCCCGCGTACGTCTTAAGCGAAGATAAAAGCAAGGGCGAAGCCCTGGCGAAAAAATACGCAAAAGGCATAGAGGTTAAGCCGGGTGAAATCATCATTCCTTTCACCGATTAACCTGAAGGGCGCTGCGGCGCCCTTTTTTTTACGGAAAAGTGTGCAAACGAAAACGTTTCCGCTTATGATTTGTGTCCGGCAAAAACAGCCATCCTTATGACTGATTCCTGACAAGCCGGAGCTTCCATGACTGCACAACCCCAGGTTCTTAAAATCCGCCGCCCTGACGACTGGCATATCCATCTGCGTGATGGCGATATGCTGAAAACCGTCGTGCCTTATACCAGCGAAATTTATGGCCGCGCGATTGTCATGCCTAACCTGGTTCCACCAGTCACCACCGTCGATGCCGCGATAGCCTATCGCCAGCGCATCCTGGATGCCGTGCCTGCGGGACACGATTTCACCCCGTTGATGACCTGCTATCTGACCGACTCGCTGGACCCGAACGAAGTGGAGCGTGGGTTTAACGAAGGCGTATTTACGGCGGCGAAACTCTATCCGGCGAATGCCACCACCAACTCCAGCCACGGCGTCACCAGCATTGATGCCATCATGCCGGTTCTGGAGCGCATGCAGAAACTGGGCATGCCGCTGCTGGTCCATGGTGAAGTCACACATGCCGAGATTGACATCTTCGACCGTGAAGCCCGGTTTATCGAGACCGTGATGGAGCCTCTGCGCCAGCGCCTGCCCGCGCTTAAAGTGGTCTTTGAGCATATCACCACCAAAGACGCGGCAGAGTACGTGCGCGACGGCAACGATCTTATCGCCGCCACCATTACGCCGCAGCACCTGATGTTTAACCGTAACCACATGCTGGTGGGCGGGGTGCGCCCTCACCTGTACTGCCTGCCGATTCTCAAGCGCAACATCCACCAGCAGGCGCTGCGCGAGCTGGTTGCCAGCGGGTTCTCCCGCGCGTTCCTCGGCACCGACTCCGCGCCTCACGCCCGCCACCGTAAAGAGGCAAGCTGCGGCTGCGCAGGCTGCTTCAACGCCCCAACGGCGCTTGCCAGCTACGCGACCGTATTTGAAGAGATGAACGCGCTGGAACATTTCGAAGCGTTCTGCTCCCTTAACGGCCCGCGCTTCTACGGCCTGCCGGTCAACGACAGCTTCATCGAACTGGAGCGTAAAGCGAGCCACGTTGAGGAGTCCATTGCGCTGACGGATGACACGCTGATCCCCTTCCTGGCGGGCGAAACCGTTAACTGGACGGTAAAACGTTAAAAAATCAATGCCCCTTGTTGTCAAACCGATAATATACCTGTATAAATAAACAGTATATTACACAGGGGGCATTTATGCGTATTGAAGTCACCATAGCCAAAACAACTGTTCTGCCTGCCGGCGCGCTTGATGCACTGGCAGGCGAATTATCCCGCCGTATTAACAACACCTTTCCCGACAACGCGGGTGCCGTAACGGTGCGTTACGCCGCGGCGAACAACCTCTCCGTCATTGGTGCGGCGAAAGAAGATAAAGATCGCATCAGCGAAATCCTGCAGGAAACGTGGGAAAGCGCAGACGACTGGTTTATCACAGATTAATACTGCTCCCTCATTGTGTTTTTTTGCCGGGTCGCCCCGGCTTTTTTTTGTCTAAAAATACGGTAAGTTCAAATTAATTCGGCATCTTCTTTAAGAATCGTGAACAAGATGGTGTTTTATTGTTCGAACAATCCTAAAAAGCAGAAAAATGTGTTGCCACCTGTTTATTTTTCCCTTCGGAACCCTTATTACTTGGTATACTGAAGATGCTTTCAGAAAAACATGCATTGAACCTCAAAGCCGTTGTCTTCTAACACGCATTAAGGGGGTTATAATGGAAAAGAATAGTGAAGTGATCCAGACCCATCCACTTGTTGGCTGGGATATCAGTACCGTAGATAGCTACGATGCGCTGATGCTGCGTTTGCACTACCAGACCCCGAATCAACTCAACCGTGAAGAAGCGGAAGTTGGACAGACGCTGTGGCTAACAACAGACGTCGCCCGTCAGTTTATTTCTATTTTAGAGGCAGGTATTGCAAAAATAGAATCTGGCGACTATCAGGAAAATGAGTATAAACGGCACTAAGCTTATGCCCACTTTTCTCTCTACAGGCACCCTCGCGGTGCCTTATTTATTTCTCCCTTGTCTAACTCCGCGTTGTTAATTACTCTGCTAACAAAACGTCAGTTTATGAGATGCATATGAGATACGACTTAATCATTATTGGTAGCGGCTCCGTGGGTTCCGCTGCCGGTTATTACGCAACACAGGCAGGTCTGAAGGTCCTGATGATCGATGCCCACCGCCCTCCCCATGCGGAAGGCAGCCATCATGGCGATACCCGCCTCATGCGCCATGCGTATGGAGAAGGCGAGCGCTATGTCCCGCTGGTGCTTCGCGCCCAGACGCTGTGGGATGAACTGGCGAAACAGACCGAAGAGCGTATTTTCGAGCGTACCGGGGTTATCAACCTTGGTCCGGCTCATTCGGAATTTCTTGCCGGCGTCGAGCGCAGCGCGAAAGCCTTTAATCTGGACGTTGAGAAGCTAGACGCAACGGGCATAACCGCGCGCTGGCCTGAAATTAGCGTCCCGGACGATTATATTGGCCTCTTTGAAGCCCACTCCGGCGTACTGCATTGTGAAACAGCGATCAAAACCTGGGTCGACCTTGCCGCGAAAGCTGGCTGTGCACAGCTGTTTAACTGTCCGGTGGAGGCCATCACCCATGACGAGAATGGCGTCACGGTAACGACCATTGACGGCGACTACTCAGCCTCTCGCCTGCTCGTCAGCGCAGGAACATGGGTCACTCACCTGCTGCCGGAGCTGCCAATCCAGCCGGTGCGCAAAGTCTTCTCCTGGTTCCAGTCGGATGGACGCTACAGCGCGCAGAATAAATTCCCGGCCTTCACCGGGGAATTACCCAACGGCGATCAGTTCTACGGTTTCCCTTCCGAGAAAGACGCGCTGAAAATTGGTAAACACAACGGGGGCCAGGCGATCACCTCCCCTGAAGAGCGTAAGCCTTTCGGCGCCTTTCCTCAGGATGGTTCGGAAGCCTTCTCATTCCTGCGGAATATTCTTCCGGGCGTCGGTGGCTTGCTGTATGGCGCAGCCTGTACCTACGACAACACGCCGGATGAAGACTTCATCATTGATACGCTGCCCGGGCATGACAACACCCTGCTCATCACCGGGCTGAGCGGCCACGGCTTTAAATTCGCTTCCGTGCTGGGTGAAATCGCCGCGCAGTTTGCTCAGGGTATCACGCCGCAGTTTGATCTGACGCCCTTCTCACTCTCGCGTTTTAACGGATAATCCACACGGGCTCCGGACGTCCCGGGGCCCGTTTCACTCACACTGCATTACGGGGCGTTATGCGCAGGATCGTTAGCTTTCTGATGAATAATATTCGCGAGCACTTCATGCTCTATCTCTTATTGTGGGCGCTACTCGCCATTATTGATTTTGTTTACATTGTATTTTATTGAAAAGCCCGACTGACAATAATTGACATTTATTTAGCTTTATTGAACCTCTCAATTTCATCTTGCACGAAGACATTGAATTACCTTTATCAATCCTGTTCAAAAGTGCTGAAATAAATAAAATAAAAATCAATAGACGATTATTTCAGTTGCAATATCCCGCCTTCCCGTTCATTTTTACTTTCCGGTTAATTTGAAAATGGACATTCTGATGCAATTGCGTAACTCCTCCCGGCGCTACGGAATAATATCCATAGGTTTGCACTGGATATTTTCTCTTGCCGTCTACGGTATGTTTGGACTTGGGCTCTGGATGGTCACGCTCAGCTATTACGATGGCTGGTATCACCAGGCACCGGAGTTACATAAAAGCATTGGTGTCCTGCTGATGCTGGGCATGGTTTTCCGCGTGATCTGGCGACATATTTCCCCACCGCCTGCCGCGCCGAATACCCACAGCAAATTTACCCGCGTCAGTGCAGTCGCCGCGCATATTGCGCTCTATGCGCTGCTCTTCGCCATTCTGATTAGCGGATACCTTATCTCGACGGCGGACGGTAAGCCGATTAGCGTCTTTGGCCTTTTTGACGTCCCGGCAACGCTCAGCGATGCGGGCGCTCAGGCAGACACCGCAGGGGTCGTACACCTCTGGCTTGCGTGGAGCGTCGTGATCCTGTCCGTACTGCACGGGCTTGCCGCCCTCAAACACCATTTTATTGATAAAGACGATACGCTAAAGCGCATGCTTGGCCGCTCGTCAGTTGACTCTGGAGCATAAAATGAAAAAACACCTGCTGGGTATCGCCCTGGGTTCTCTGTTATTCACCGCCGGTTCCGCCGTGGCGGCTGATTATAAAATTGATAAAGAGGGCCAGCACGCTTTCGTCAATTTCCGTATTCAGCATCTGGGATACAGCTGGCTGTACGGTACCTTTAAGGATTTTGACGGCACATTCACCTTTGACGAGAAAAATCCTGCCGCCGACAAGGTCAACGTGACCATTAATACTAACAGCGTTGATACCAATCATGCTGAACGTGATAAACATCTGCGCAGTGGGGAATTCCTCAATGTCGGGAAATACCCACAGGCTACTTTCACCTCCACGGAAGTGAAAAAAGACGGTGATAAGCTGAATATTACCGGCAACCTGACGCTTAACGGCGTAACAAAACCGGTCACGCTGGAGGCTAAATTATTGGGTCAGGGTGACGATCCGTGGGGCGGTAAACGCGCAGGATTTGAAGCAGCGGGTAAAATTCATCTGAAAGATTTTAATATCACAACGGATTTAGGCCCGGCGTCTCAGGACGTGGAGCTGATTATTTCCGTTGAAGGTGTACAGCAGAAATCATAATAGATTCGCCCGGCAGGCTTTTGCCGTGCCGGGCGTTATTATCATTCCGGGTCAGGGATACCCAGTTTGGTATTCAGACGGCCGCGTGATTTATTGAAAATCTTGTTGCCGTTTTCACGTCCTGCACGACGGCGACGCTGTTCTTCTTCCGGCAGGATGCTCTCTTCGCTGCACAATTCGCTACAGCAGCCGTTAAACTTCTCGGCACAGGCCGGGCACTGAATAAACAGCAGATGGCATCCGTCGTTTTTGCAGTTGGTATGGGTATCGCACGGCGCGCCGCACTGGTGGCACTGGGCAATAACGTCTTCCGAGATACGCTCCCCCATACGCTCGTCAAAGACAAAGTTTTTCCCGATAAAGCGTACCGGTAAACCCTGTTCACGGGCGCGGCGGGCATACTCGATAATGCCGCCTTCAATATGCCAGACCTTATTAAAACCGTTGTGCTTCATCCACGCGCTGGCTTTCTCACAGCGGATACCGCCGGTGCAGTACATAACGATCTTTTTATCTTTATGTTCCTGCATCATCTCAACCGCTTTGGGCAGCTGCTCGCGGAAGGTGTCGGCCGGGATTTCCATCGCGTTCTCGAAATGCCCCACTTCGTACTCATAGTGGTTACGCATATCAATGAACACGGCATCCGGATCGTCCAGCATCGCATTCACTTCCGCAGCCTTCAGATATTCGCCGACATCCGCCGGGTTAAACTCAGGATCGTCGATACCGTCCGCCACGATGCGTTCACGCACCTTCATGCGCAGCACCCAGAAGGATTTCCCGTCATCGTCCAGGGCAATGTTCAGGCGTAAGCCGTCGAGGGCCGGATCGAAGTGATAAAGAACGTCGCGGAAAGCGCTGACTTTGCTTTCCGGTACGCTAATCTGCGCGTTGATGCCTTCACGGGCAAGGTAGACGCGTCCGAAGACGTTCAGGGCCGTGAACGCCTGATAAAGCGCATCGCGGGTTGCCTGCGGATCGTTGATCGTGAAGTATTTGTAGAAAGAGATGGTGGTGCGCGGTTCGGTTTCAGCCAACATACGCGCTTTTAACATCTCATTCGACACGCGGTTGTGTAACACTGGCATGGTGTACAGTCCTGGAATCGTTAGAGAGAATGAAAAATCGGTCGGCATCATATAGCAAATAAAACTAATTTACATCCACACAATTTACGCTACATTTCACACAGCCTGATTAATCAGGCTTAACAATTGCTGTATTCGTGCACGCTTCGAAAGCAGATATTTTGGCTACGTCTAAAAAAATGAGACACTAGCAAAACAGGACGTTTGAACACAGGAAAGACATGACCCAGTTACCAAAATTTACTGCCGCCCTTTTGCATCCCCGCTATTGGTTGACCTGGCTTGGCATTGGCTTTTTATGGCTCCTGGTACAGCTTCCCTACCCTGTAATTTTTCGGTTGGGTAAATTTCTGGGCCGTTTCGCGCAGCTGTTTATGAAGCGTCGCGCCAAAATCGCGTACCGCAATCTTGAGCTGTGTTTTCCGCAGATGAGCGAGACAGATCGTCACGATATGGTTTCGAAGAATTTCGAATCCGTCGGGATGGGGCTTATGGAAACCGGTATGGCGTGGTTCTGGCCGGACAAACGCATGGCCCGCTGGAGTGAGGTGACGGGAACTGGCATGGAGCCTGTGCATACGCTTCAGGCCAACCAGACTGGCGTTCTGCTGATCGGCGTCCATTTTCTGACGCTGGAAATCGGGGCGCGCATGTTCGGCATGCAGGCACCCGGCATTGGCGTTTATCGTCCTAACGATAACCCGGTCATCGATTTAATCCAGACCAACGGCCGCATGCGCTCCAACAAAAGCATGATCGACCGAAAAGATCTGAAGGGCATGATCCGCGCGCTGAAATCCGGTGAAGTGGTCTGGTATGCCCCCGACCATGATTATGGCCCGCAGGCCAGCGTATTTGTCCCCTTCTTCGCCGTTGACGAGGCCGCCACAACCACCGGCACCTGGATGCTGGCGCGGATGTCCAAAGCTGCCATCGTGCCTTTTGTTCCCCGCCGTAAACCGGATGGTTCAGGCTACGAACTGATGATGCTGGAGCCGGAACTCGCGCCGCCGCTTGACGATGCAGAAACCACCGCGCGCTGGATGAACAGCGTTGTGGAAAAGTGCATCATGCTCGCGCCGGAGCAGTATATGTGGCTGCACCGCCGTTTTAAAACACGCCCACAAGGCACGCCGTCCCGCTATTAATCCTCATGCGGTCATCAGGGCCGCATGCTGTCTTAGCTTTAAAAGCTCCCCCTCATTGCGGCAATCATAACCGAGGTGCATAATTAGCAAGCTTATTACTTCATGCTTCAGGTGCTCAGCACCTCATTATGCGGATTGTTATGTCACCCTCAGATGCCCCCATAAACTGGAAGCGTAACCTCACGGTTGCTTGGCTTGGCTGTTTTCTTACCGGCGCGGCGTTTAGCCTGGTCATGCCCTTCCTGCCGCTCTACGTCGAACAGCTGGGCGTAACGGGCCACAGCGCGCTCAATATGTGGTCCGGCCTGGTATTCAGCATCACGTTCCTGTTTTCCGCGATAGCCTCGCCCTTCTGGGGCGGCCTTGCCGATCGCAAGGGACGTAAAATCATGCTGCTGCGTTCGGCGCTGGGGATGGCCATTATCATGGCGCTGATGGGCGTGGCGCAAAACGTCTGGCAGTTCCTGATCCTCCGCGCGCTGCTGGGCCTGCTGGGGGGCTTTATTCCCAATGCCAATGCCCTGATTGCCACACAAATTCCCCGCCATAAGAGCGGCTGGGCGCTGGGCACGCTCTCAACCGGCGGCGTGAGCGGTGCCCTTCTGGGGCCACTGGCCGGCGGATTACTGGCGGATAACTACGGCCTGCGGCCAGTTTTCTTTATCACCGCCAGCGTGCTGTTCCTGTGCTTTATCGTCACCCTGCTCTGTATTCGGGAAAACTTCACGCCTGTTGCCAAAAAAGAGATGCTCCACGCTAGGGAGGTGCTGACCTCGCTTAAAAATCCCAGACTGGTGCTAAGCCTGTTCGTGACAACAATGATAATTCAGGTGGCTACCGGATCGATTGCCCCTATTCTGACGCTCTACGTTCGCGACCTGGCGGGTAACGTCAGCAATATTGCGTTCATCAGCGGGCTGATTGCCTCCGTACCCGGTGTGGCGGCGCTGCTGAGTGCCCCGAGGCTGGGAAAACTGGGGGACCGGGTGGGTCCGGAAAAAATCCTGATCTGCGCGCTGGTGATTTCCGTCCTGCTGCTTATCCCGATGTCGATGGTGCAAACGCCATGGCAGCTGGGCGTCCTGCGCTTTTTGCTGGGTGCCGCCGACGGCGCGTTGCTGCCCGCCGTACAGACCCTGCTGGTCTACAACTCCACGAACCAGATTGCCGGGCGTATTTTCAGCTATAACCAGTCATTCCGGGATATTGGTAACGTCACCGGACCGCTGCTCGGGGCCGGGATCTCCGCCAGCTTCGGTTTTCGCGCCGTCTTTATCGTGACGGCGGGCGTCGTGTTGTTCAATGCCATTTATTCGTGGTTCAGTTTATCCCGCGCGTTACGGCCCGTGACGGAATAAGACGAACGCCTGAAGCTTATTTTCGCATTCATACTTGCAGAATCTTATATTCAGCTATTCTTTTCCTGAAACTTTCTGGAAAACAGGGAGACACCAATGACCATGTAGGCTGACCTGCTCCTCGTTGATTAAGACACCGCGATGTAAGTAATGTCTTCATAAGCCACATGAGGACATCCCCATGAAGAAGCGTTTTTCCGACGAACAGATCATCAGTATCCTCCGCGAAGCTGAAGCAGGGGTTTCTGCCCGTGAGCTCTGCCGCAAGTACGCCATTTCCAACGCCACCTATTATACCTGGCGTAAGAAGCTGCTTGCCGAAGCCATGCTGGATAAGGAGGCTCTTCAGTGGCCCTGGGGCGAAAGTACTGACGACAGACCAGAAGCGGGAAGCCGTGGTATTGATGTGTGATGCGACCGGTCGCAGGATCAAGTGCCTGACCTGTGTGGACGACTTCACGAAGGAGTGCCTGACATTACCATCGCATTCGGGATTTCAGGCGTTCAGGTCACGCGTATTCTGGACAGCATTGCACTGTTTCGAGGCTATCCGGCGACGATAAGAACTGACCAGGGGCCGGAGTTCACCTGCCGTGCAATGGATCAATGGGCTTTTGAGCATGGTATTGAACTGCGCTTAATCCAGCCGGGCAAGCCAACGCAGAACGGATTTATTGAGAGCTTTAACGGGCGATTTCGCGATGAATGTCTGAATGAGCACAGGTTCAGTGATATCGTTCACGCAAGGAAAGTCATTAATGACTGGCGGCAGGATTATAACGATGTCGTCCACATTCAGCACTGAATTATCAGACGCCATCAGAGTTTGCAGCACGGTGGCGGAATGGAAAATGTGAAAGTAAACAAACCGACATTACTAACTGATGGTTGTATCTAATACGGGGGGCAGGTCAGGACGGTTATCACATTGCCAATAACTTCATAAACAAAATCGTTAATAATATATTTTTCCATAAACTCACCTCATCTATTGTTGATGTATTTATTGTTATAGTCAGTAATTAAGTACCAAAAAACACCCTCACCATATACAGTGAGGGTACTTAATAAAATGAGGTATTAGCGATTGGCCTGAAACTTTCTTAGTACCAAACGTGTGAGCAAGAACAGTATGGTAGCGTATATAAGTACCATCAGGATTAAGGCGATGAACCTTATCGGATCTGCATCAGCTTCATATGAACCACTCAGGCCGGAACCGAAAGTACTATAGGCGGTATCCATGACCCATTGCGTTAGTCCATTGAGAGGCTTACCGAAACTTGATAGCCACCATGCAAAGACAATACAGATACTGTATATGGCCGCATTCTTAACGAATCCTGCACTTCGCATAGTCGCTCCCCCCTTGCACATCAACATAACCATATGCCATCAATCCAGTCCTTGATCCTGGTACTTTAACCTTTTTAGTACGGAGCAACTGACTACGTACAGTATAGAAATCGGGTCGATTGACGAAAGTAATACACCCCTCAGAGAAACCAGAACCATCCGGCCTGAGTGGATGTAACCGGAAACTACCACGCGATACACCGTTAATCATTATGCTATCTGTCATGGTTTGAGCACTGAAGAGTGCAAACCATTCGGAGTGGTCATTACCTGTGATTGTATCAACGCCCCATGCCCGGATCTTATTCAATGTAGAGCCAGTTGGCCTATCAACTATCCAGTACCGTCCAGTAGGTATTGCACTGTTTGGTAAGTACGCACAGTTGGGATCATTGGTATATGGGTTTTGCCCACTGAATGCAGAGAAAGTTCCTATTCCATAGACGTGTAATTTGGCATAGCCATTTTTATCAATGTCGTCGTATGTCATCCTCATTATTTGCATTTTGTTTTCCCTGCTGTTTGCATAGGGCGATTCTATCATGTGTCGAGTAATCGAACATCACCACTATAAGGTAGGTAAGTACGCGAAGGGATTCAACAGCCCGCAACCCTGACAAGGAGCAAGGCGACGCGTAATTACTCGCAAAGACTTTAGGTACGTAGTACCGACCCCAATCACTTTGATTCAGTACTATCATCTGTCGAGCAAAGTGAGTAATAACGCCTTGCGGGTTTTCGAGTACTGGCGTGACCTGCCTCCATCGGTAGATACATCTTGTTTATTATTCGGAGGTTTATTACTGTTATGTGGAATATGGATAGGGAGAAACATGGGAAGGATTCATGAGCTACAACTCGCTTATACTGAACAAACTTGATGCTGATCGCTACATGGCTAACCTGCTGGATAAAGCCTTGCTGGTGTTCAACAGCAAGCCGTACAACAGGCTCATTTAATATACTCTGGGGTGGAAAGGCTTTCGTGGTATAGCTCGTGCTTCCTCGACAACTACCAGGACGTATGTACACGTTTGAAGCAAGAAGATAAGAGGTTCTTGAAGGCTCTTGTAGTACTCGTAAAACATCATGACACTATAAGAGAGATGCTTGAAATCTATATCAACTATATGTTTGAAAATCTCTCAGACCAGCGCATCAGGAACATTACGTTAATCTTGTCTAAAGCAGGAGCTGGGTTTACAACTGCCACCCTTACCAAGTTTACCATTGCGTACACTATCGCTACGTTAGCGGCTTCAAGTCTTTCAATGCAAGTATCGATCTCCTCGGCACTCACCAAATGGTCAACGCGTGGTGTAGCTGCGGCGGGAATATATGGGTACGCACAGGTAGCTTCACAGGCTGCGGAACGTCTTTTATATAAACATAGTCGGTACTATAGAGATCTCTATAATCGTGATCTGGAAATGTTATACTTCCTGGTTGAACCAATAATTGATCGTGTTGACGTACACAACTAATACCAAAAAAGCGATAACGATATTGTTTCTGATATTCTTAGGATAGTACGATGAAAAAAATGTTTAGCGTGTGGTGGCAGGAATTAGTTAGGCTTGTTATGCAAGTTTATATACCTATTGGTTTAACTATTATTTTCGGTATGCTCGCCGTCACCTTTTGGGAAGATTATGCATTAATATCTACTGTTATATTCCTGATAGTTGCATTTATTGTCAGTGATCGTTTATTCAAACCAAAAAAGAAGCGTTGATATGGAATCAAGAAAAAGCCTTGCTTAATGGGCAATGCCGTTCAGTTAAGGAGCGGTTGACCGATTCTTTACCGCGGCACTATAACGGCTTCCACTACAGGGAGCCGTTTTCTTATGCCATTTCTCAACGACCTGCTCGTTTTCAGCGACGGTTCGCCCATGTCGTCGTCTGCCGCCATCGGAGATGTCAGTACTGGTGAATACCGTCAATCCAAAAACAATTAGAGCACATGTGTGGAGATCTGGAAGCGGTGTTCATAACAAAACGCCTCCAGCCATTAAGGCCGAGGGCAGTTAAGATGTCAAAAATCCGTTACGCGGTGAACTCTCGTGCCGCACCGCTTAAGTGGGCGGCATTGAATGTGTGACGTCTTATTTTCACATTCATACTTGCAGAATCTTATATTCAGCTATTCTTTCCCTGAAACCTTCTGGAAAACAGGGAGACACCAATGACCATGTACGCCACGCTGGAAGAAGCTATTGATGCCGCTCGTGAAGAGTTCCTCGCCGACAACCCCGGCGTTGATGAAGAAGATGCTGACGTGCAACAGCTTAATATCCAAAAATACGTTCTGCAGGATGGGGATATTATGTGGCAGGCCGAATTCTTTGCCGATGAAGGTGAAGAAGGGGAATGTTTGCCGATATTGAGCGGTGAAGGTGCGCAGGCCGTCTTCGATGGCGACTATGACGAAATCGAACTTCGGCAGGAATGGCTGGAAGAGAACACGCTACACGAGTGGGATGAGGGCGAGTTTCAGCTCGAGCCACCGCTGGATACGGAAGAAGGTCAAACCGCAGCCGATGAGTGGGACGAGCGTTAATTTACGCTATTCGTAAGGGCCATGGCTGGCATCAATCGGCAGCAACAGCGTGTCGAAAATCAGCGAAAACGGCAGATCGAGCATGGTCAGGTAACGCCATGCGGAATCACGGAGATCCCATTTTACCCCCGGGTAATACTGATTACCGTGGCCTTGCCCTGGAATGGTGCGACTGATGATACTGCCGCAGCCGCTGAGCAGGCATGCCATCATGACGACGATGATTATTCTCATCTCTAACCTCTAAAAAAATACCGGCCTCGCAGCCGGTATTTTATCTGGCGGGTAGCGCTTCGCTACCCGCCCTGCTTAACGACTTACTTCGCCTTCAGTGCAAGCGGATTCAGCTTCACGCCCTTATAGTAGTTCACCCACGAAGAGTATTTCTCCGGAGCGGACCACACGCGGTAGTGAAGACGCGCCATGGTCACCGGGTCGCTCAACAGCACCAGTCGACGGTCGCGGTTGAGTTTTTCCGGGGTCTCGTTAAGCGCCTGCTCAACGTGACGATCGCGGGCAATCTCCAGCACCTGGCTGGCACGGTGACGCGCAGTGGCCATCGCCGTTGCCAGGGCGTTGAATGACGGGTTAAACACGGCGTGCATAAAGCCGTCATCCAGCGTGCGATTGCGGTTCTGCTCGAGATAACGATCGGTATCCACCAGCACCTGCGGCGGGGAATACTCTTCCGGGATCAGGAACAGTTTCCAGCGTTTGGTCCGCAGCCCCACCGTTGAACGGCTGGAGATCACGGAGACAAACGGCGACAGGATCAGCGAGAAGACAATCGGCGCCAGCCAGAACAGGAAGCGCAGATCCAGCCAGGCCATCCCGGCCGCCCACACCAGACCCAGCAGCAGCTGAGAACCGTGGCGCATAAAGGCTTCGCTCCACGGCGTGGAGTCGTCATCACGCTGCGGTGAGTTCCAGACCACTTCCCAGCCCAGGAACGCACTGACCACAAATACGGTGTGGAACAGCATACGCACCGGTGCCAGCAGCACGGAGAACAGCACTTCCAGCAGCAGTGAAAGGGTCACGCGGAAGAAACCGCCGTACTCTTTCGAGCCTTTGCACCAGATCAGGATGATACTGAGCAGCTTAGGCAGGAACAGTAGCACCATGGTGGAGGCAAACAGCGCAATCGCCAGCTCCGGACGCCACTGCGGCCACACCGGGAACAGCTGGCGCGGTTGCAGGAAGTATTGCGGCTCCGTCAGGGCATGGACCACCTGCAGCGCAGTGGAGAGCGCAAGGAACATAAACCACAGCGGTGCAGAGAGATAAGACATCACGCCCGTCAGGAACACCGCACGGTGAACCGGGTGCATCCCTTTAACAAGGAACAGACGGAAGTTCATCAGGTTACCGTGACACCAGCGGCGGTCACGCTTGAGCTCGTCCAGCAGGTTTGGCGGCAGCTCTTCGTACGATCCCGGCAGGTCGTAGGCAATCCAGACGCCCCAGCCAGCACGACGCATTAGCGCCGCTTCCACGAAGTCATGCGACAGAATAGAACCGGCAAACGAACCCTCGCCCGGCAGCGGCGCCAGCGCACAGTGCTCAATGAACGGCTTCACGCGGATAATGGCGTTGTGACCCCAGTAGTGCGACTCACCCAGCTGCCAGAAGTGCAGACCCGCGGTAAACAGCGGTCCGTAGACACGGGTGGCAAACTGCTGGCAGCGCGCGTAAAGGGTGTCCATGCCGGACGCTTTTGGCGAGGACTGAATGATACCCGCGTTAGGGTTGGCTTCCATCAGACGCACCAGACCGCTCAGGCAGTCACCGCTCATGACGGAGTCCGCATCCAGCACGACCATATAGCTGTACTGATTACCCCAGCGACGGCAGAAGTCATCGATGTTACCGCTTTTACGCTTCACACGGCGGCGGCGGCGGCGGTAGAAGATCTGCCCTTCGCCCTGCACTTCTGCAATCAGCTCCATCCACGCTTTTTGTTCTGCAACGCAGATATCCGGGTTGTAGCTGTCGCTCAGGATGTAAACGTCAAAATGCTCCGCGTTACCGGTCGCCTTTACGGACTCCCAGGTCGCACGCAGGCCCGCAAATACGCGGTCAACGTCTTCGTTACAGATAGGCATAATCAGCGCGGTACGGTGCTCGGGATTGAGGGGTTCATCCCCGACCGTTGACGCCGAAATGCTGTATTTGTCACGCCCCATCAGCAGCTGCAGGAAGCCCATCAGCGCGGTCCAGAAACCGGCCGAGACCCAGCAGAAGAGAACCGCGAACAGCAGAAGGATGCCGCTCTGCAGAATATACGGCAGCAGCTGCATGAAGGAGACCCAGAGATCCTGGCCCATCATGTCCGTCGGGTTGATGAACGCCCAGCCCTGATAAGGCAGGATGGTTTTCATGTACCAGGTCGCGACGACCGTCTGCGCCAGCGTAAGAAGCAGCAGGATATAGCGACGGATGGTCCCCACGGTACGCCATTTCTGTTCGGACGCCTGCTCTTCTTTTGTCAGGCGCGACAGATAGCGCGGCGTCACATCACGCCCGCGCAGGCGATCCCAGAAGCGGCCCACCGGGTTGGTGCGCCATGGATCGGGGAACATTGAGGAACGCGTGGCCTTCGGCATCGCCTGAAGCTGATCGCGTCCTTCATCGTCTTTAATCAACTGCCCTTCCGCCAGCGAGTCCGGCCAGGCCTGCTCCAGACGCGCCTTGACTGACCCGAGCGGCGTATCATCATCACGGGAAAACTGACGATGTTCACCATCCAGCGCGGTGTGAACCGCGCGGATGTCGCTCTTAGGCAGTGCCGCTTTTTCGATATCCGTCAGCGGCATGGCATCAATATATTCAGATGTATTATTCATTGGCAGGTAGCTGATAGCTCCAGGTTTCACTCAGCGGCTGATCGTTACTGACCAGCGCAGCACGCATTTCAGTGGTCTGTTTCGGATCTTTCACTTTCACGCGCAGGGTCAGACGCCAGCCTTTGGTTACCGGGTTGTAACGCACGGTATTCTCAACGATTTCACCGTTATCACCGATGCTGGCCTGAGCGGCAACGGCGGTGTCCGGCGACAGTTTCTTCATATCCTGGCCGGTGAAGTCCACGACAAACGCCACGGTCCCGTCAGGCTGACGGATAAGATTAGACTGCTTCACATCACCCGTTGAGCGGCGAGTCTGCATCACATACGCGTTATCCGGCGCATGCAGCTTATCTTCGTCGCGGCTGAAGGTAATGGTGTACTTGAAGTTCATCTCTTTACCGGCTTCCGGCAGCTGATCCGGTGTCCAGTAAGCGACGATGTTATCGTTGGTTTCATCGTTGGTTGGAATTTCTACCAGCTCGACTTTACCTTTACCCCAGTCACCGTTTGGCGTGACCCAGGCGCTTGGACGCTGGTCATAGCGATCGTCCAAATCTTCAAAGCGGGAGAACTGACGACCACGCTGCAGCAGGCCGAAACCTTGCGGGTTTTCCATTGCGAAGCTGCTCACCGCCAGATGTTTCGGGTTATTCAGCGGACGCCAGATCCACTCACCGTTACCGGCATGAATAGACAGACCGTTGGAGTCATGCAGTTCCGGGCGGAAGTTGGTTGCCGGAGACGGCTGGTTCGGCCCAAACAGGAACATGCTGGTCAGTGGCGCAACGCCCAGTTTGCCTACTTTGTCACGCAGGTAAACCTTGGACTGTACGTCAACCACCGTGTCACGACCCGGCATAATCACAAAGCGATAGGCGCCGGTTGCACGCGGGGAATCCAGCAGCGCATAAATGGTCAGACGTTTGTCCGTTGGTTTTGGACGCTCAATCCAGAACTCACGGAAACGTGGGAACTCTTCACCTGATGGCAGCGCGGTATCAATAGCCAGACCACGCGCAGAAAGCCCGTATACCTGCCCCGCGCCAATGACGCGGAAATAGCTGGCACCCAGCATGCTGACGATTTCGTCGTTTTTATCTTTGCTGTTGATCGGGTAAAGCACCTTGAAGCCTGCGAAGCCCAGGTCTTTCACCGTATCTTTATCGTGTTGCACATTGCCAAAATTGAAATAATCCGGGCTGTACTTAATCTTACGAACCGCTGTCGCCGTCACTTCATTGATGGCAACAGGCGTGTCGAAGTACATACCCTGATGATAAAATTCAAGCTTGAACGGGGTTTTGATATTGCTCCAGTACGCTTTATCGTGATTGAACTGGATCTGCTGATAGTCCGCATACTTCATGTCGCGGAAAACGGAGGGCAAGTTACTTTTCGGCGCTTCGTAGCTCTTGCCTGCCATCGATTTTGCCTGTTTTGCGACATCGTCGATGTTAAAGGCCAGTGCCGATGAGGTATACAGTGACAACACCACTGCAGCACCCAACCAACGCATTTTCATCATCTGTGGTTTATGTTTCATAATAAGTAAGCACTTCCCCCTTTGTGTGCTTATATCGATCCGATCCATTTTAATGGAAACTCAGGCAATCCGACAACATTATCACTGCTTTGTTCAGCTGCTGGCTCAGGGATTAAGCAAATGAAAGAACCCGCTATTCACTTTGCGTGCTTATCCTGGAGACAGGGTGTCGGTCTTGGTGTAGGGTTGCCTTCGAATGTAACCATTATGAGTCTTAGGGATAAGACGAAAAGTCTGAGAATGCACAACGTTATATGAGCACAACACCAACAGAACGTGAATATTTCCTCGACTCGATCCGGGCATGGCTGATGCTATTGGGGATCCCCTTTCACATTTCACTGATTTACTCCAGCCACACCTGGCACGTGAATAGCCAGATGCCCTCCTGGTGGCTGACGCTGTTTAATGACTTTATTCACGCCTTCCGTATGCAGGTGTTTTTCGTCATATCTGGCTATTTCTCTTACATGCTGTTTCTGCGATACCCGCTCAAGCGCTGGTGGAAAGTGCGCGTAGAGCGCGTGGGGATCCCCATGCTGACCGCCATTCCGCTGCTGACGCTGCCCCAGTTCATTATGTTGCAGTACGTGAAGGGTAAAGCGGAGAACTGGCCGAATCTGACGCTGTATGAAAAGTACAATACGCTGGTCTGGGAGCTGGTATCTCACCTGTGGTTCCTGCTGGTCCTGGTGGTGCTCACCACGGTGAGTCTGTTGATTTTCAGCCGCCTGCGCCACCATCTAAGTACGAAAGCCGACGTCTTTTTCGCCAACGTTACGATGGGCAAACTGTCAGTGCTCTTCTTACTGTTGGGGATTGCCTATGCCGCTGTGCGACGGACCCTGCTTATCGTCTACCCGCCGATTTTGAGCGACGGGTTATTTAATTTTGTGGTGATGCAGTCGCTGTTCTACATTCCCTTCTTTTTAATCGGCGCGCTGGCGTTTATTCATCCGAAGCTTAAATCGCTGTTTGTCACCCCGTCACCGTGGTGCGCTCTGGGAGCCACCCTCGCGTTCGCGGCCTATCTGCTGAATCAGCGCTACGGGAGCGGCGACGCCTGGATGTATGAAACGGAAAGCGTGATCACGATGCTGCTGGGCCTGTGGATGGTGAATGTAGTATTCGCGCTAGGCCACCGTTTGCTGAACTTTAAGTCCCACCGCGTGACCTACTTCGTTAATGCTTCGCTGTTTATCTATCTGGTGCATCACCCGTTGACGCTTTTCTTCGGAGCTTACATCACACCGCACATCGCCTCCAACACGCTGGGCTTCTTTACCGGGCTGGTGTTCGTTGTGGGGGTGGCGATCGTACTCTACGAAATCCATCTGCGGATCCCGCTGCTGCGTTTCCTCTTTTCAGGAAAACCGCAGGCGAAAGCCTCTTAGAACACGCGGCGCACCGGATGCGCCGCGTTTGCTTCAGCTTTCCAGCTCTTGTCTGCGCTGAGTTAGCAGCCGCTGATAAAGATGCGTGGTGTCGTCGTCGAAACAGACAAAAATCACCTTCTCCGGCAGCGGTTTTAACGACAGGTAGCGGTAAACGGTTTCTACGGCGATCGTTGCGGCGGCGGCCTTAGGGTAACCATACACGCCGGTGCTGATGGCCGGGAACGCCATCGTTTTATAGCCGTTGTCGGCGGCCAGCCGTAAACAGTTCCGGTAAGCCTCTTCCAGAATACTCGCTTCGTGCTGGTCCCCGCCATGCCAGACGGGCCCTACGGCATGAATAACCGCTCTGGCAGGCAGATTGCCCGCAAGCGTAATCACCGCGTGACCGGGAGGACATTCGCCCTGCTGTTGCCGCACGGTTTTACAGGCTTCCAGCAGCTGCGGTCCGGCAGCCCGGTGGATAGCCCCGTCCACGCCGCCTCCCCCCATCAGGGAGGGATTGGCCGCATTGACGATAACGTCGACGTGCATGGTCGTAATATCGCCATGAATAATGTCAATTTGCGGTTTCATAAAGCCCCTCTGCAACCCGCCTTTTTCTTAAGTGTATCGCAGAGGAGACCGGGAGAAAAAACTATCAGAAAAAATCCTCTTCCACCGCTGGGCGGGAGAGTGCGCATTAGCGATACTGGATTTCGACAACCGCGAGCGTTTTTTCAGGATTAAGGTATTTCATATTGAGCGTCGCCAGGTTTGAGTCACTCACTTTCCCGTTAAGCGCCTCTTCATAGCTCACCATACGCGTTTGCATACGGTTATTATCTGGACATGACATTGCAAACTGTTGCTTCAGGGGAGTAACTTCACAGGGGTCTGCGACAATGGCACCGCGAAAATGAATGACACCCCCGTCAACAACTGTGGCCGAATAAGCCGGGATACTCAAAGTAGAAACGACCAGACCCAGACCTGCCGCGAGTCGAGCAAAATAGTTATTCATTATAGGTACTCCTCAATGAAAATCGTCCATGAGGGGTAAACGCGCTTCATTTATTACGGCAAACGAAGCCTCACGTTAAGGAACATAACGACCAGGTCCCTGATTTCAGCATAGCTCAACGGCACAGACCCGCCACATTCGCAACGCATTGATTTCATGAATATTTAGATCGAACTTCCCGCCGGTGACCACTGTTGTGATAAATGAAGCGATTTTCCATCTGAAACGGTGACCACGATTTTTACCGTGTCTCCTGCGTTAATATTTAAACTCAGGCGCATTAAATCAATCGTCTGATTAGCGGGTATAAAAAGGGTATTTTGCTGTCGGGACGAACTTTGTCCCCCCTGCCCTTCCCGAACAGAAACAATCTGAACCTGACAATCACACGATTGCGCCAGAGTGACCTGCGGAATAATGGTGGTCATGTTTTCCTGCTGCGACGTTTTGAACGTTATCTGGCTGGAAAGCGCGGCGAGTAGAATTAAAGTATTCATGATGAACTCCCGAAAAAAAACAGGGCTGATGCCCTGTTTTTTTGTAGCACAGATTTCAGTATCAGTACTGATGAGCTGTCGCGTGGTTACCAAAACCGATCTGGGTAACGTTAACAGTTGAGTTGGACGCAGTCTGGTCTACGAGTGCACCGTTAAATCCGCCGGACTGGCTAACATTCATGACGGATTTTTTACTGTTCCACTGATCAAGTGTTGCACTGTTGCCAAACCCTTTCTGGGTCAGGTTGATTTTACTGTCATCAGAACCCTGACCAACGTCAGCGCCGTTACCGCCACCTGTCTGGCTAATATTCAGGACAGAATTTCTGGCGTCTGTTTGCAGAGCAACCGCGGAGTTACCGCCACCATTCTGATAAATATTCAGGGTTGAATTTGGGCCACCGTATCCGCCATGACCATGCCCATGACCCCAGCCATCCTGATTAATCAGACCAGCCATAGCACTACCAGAAACTACGATTGCTGCAAGCGCTGCCACTTTGAAAAATTTCATGGTAAACCCCCGTCGGATTGATTAAAGTCGTCGCGAAAGCGCTAATGTTGAATAACGTTAATCGCCATTTGCGACTGTTTCTGCACTACAACTGCGGTTTTCTGCGTACCGTACTGCGTAATATTTGCTCTATTACCCGACCCTTGCTGGATAATTTTCGCGCTATTACCGTATCCATCTTGCGTAATGCCTGCATCATTCCCGTTACCGCTCTGATCGATCCAGGCTATATTGTAAGCCCCTGATTGATCAACCCTCGCTCTGTTGCCTGCCCCATCCTGGGAAACAATGGATAAGAGTTTTGAACCGTCCTGGCGAACCTGAGCGTCATTGAAAACGCCCCGTTGACCAATAATGGCTGCCTGATTTAGTGATGAAAGACTTAATTCGTTAACCGCAAAGTTATATTCAGCATTTGCCAAATCTGAATTAGCCGCGGTTACAAATCCAGGCGCACCCAGTAATGTAAACATCACAATTAACGATGTGTTTTTCATGTTGTCACCCTGGACCTGGCTATTTAATTACTCCATGTTTAAACGGCTCGTATGGTGTTAACGCGTCGTTACGGTGAAGAGTATGTCCGCTGAAACATTTTAAATATCTCACCCGCGCGGCTTATTTTTATTTTTCGGGTCACCACAAAGTCGTAATTTACAGTAAAAATCACTTTAATCAGGCCGGCTTATATTTTTTAATAAAGGTGTATTGTGAAAGGGTTGTACAACGAGACGAAGGCTGTCCACGCTTCCTACCGGGTTGTTTAAACGTAACGGCAGGAAACATTTTTCTCTGTGCGTGACACGGAGCCTCTTTTCTTAAGCCAGACAGTCGCTCATTCCTGGGCTTAGAAATCATCTGAAACTCATACTTAATTAGCGCTTTACAAAAATAACAAATATTCTTAATAATCATATCGTTAAAAATATTTGTATGATTTTTAAAATCTGTGCATCTCTATTTAGGTGTACAACTTTCTCATCAATTCTCACCATTCCAAACAATCAAATTTCACAAATTAATATTGATTTTTACGTTCTGTTACATGTTTAACACTTGCTTTAAACTTCGTAAAAGCTAGATTGAAATTAGATGTACGAAATTGGTTTTATATTTACCTCCCTGTGGAGGTTATGGTCTGATTCTACACACAGCAGTGCAACATCTGTCAGTACTTCTGGTGTCCTCTTTTAAACTGGAGGACAGCTGCCAGGTGCCAAAATAAAGTGGGGTTTCATCATGTATAATGAAGTCCATAGTTTACATGGTCATACATTACTGTTGATCACAAAACCTTCTTTGCAAGCGACAGCATTATTACAACATTTAAAGCAATCTTTATCACTGAGCGGGAAATTGCATAATATTCAACGTTCTTTTGATGATATTGCACCTGGCAGCATCATTCTTTTCGATATGATGGAAGCTGATAAAAAGCTTATCCATTACTGGCAGGATATTTTAAGCAGAAAAAACAATAATATCCGCGTGCTATTGTTGAATACGCCTGATGAATATCCTTTCAGAGATATTGAAAGCTGGCCGCATATCAATGGCGTGTTCTACGTCACGGAAGAAGAAGACCGGGTGGTAGAGGGGCTGCAAGGTATATTGCGCGGAGAGTGTTATTTTTCGCAAAAGCTTGCCAGCTATCTCATCACGCACTCCGGAAATTATCGCTATAACAGCTCAGAGTCAGCACTGCTCACGCACCGTGAGAAAGAGATCCTGAATAAGTTACGCATTGGTGCTTCAAATATTGAAATCGCCCGTTCGTTATTTATCAGCGAAAATACGGTAAAGACGCACCTTTATAATCTTTTCAAGAAGATAGCTGTGAAAAACCGAACTCAGGCGGTTTCGTGGGCAAACGATAACCTCAGGCGTTAATCACATGAAGCGCACGTTGAGTTGGATCGCCGCAGCGAGTTTCCTGCTCGCTGCTGGGAATCTGAAGGCCGTCGAGGTCGAAGTTCCCGGATTGTTAACAGACCACACTGTCTCATCGGTCGGGCACAGTTTTTACCGTGCCTTCAGTGACAAATGGGAAAGTACATACACGGGTAATATAACAATCAACGAGCGGCCCAGTGCACGATGGGGAAGTTGGATAACAATAACGGCTAATCAGTCCGTTATTTATCAAACGTTTTTATTCCCGACCAAAATGGACTTCGATAAAAACGTAGTCTTAGCACTGGCACAATCAGAAGACGCTATTAATCGCCTGCAAATAGATAAAGCCCTATTAAGCACCAGCGATTTAGCAAAAGACGAGTTCTAGCGAACCGATATGCGGAGGCTGTCATGCGTATTGCATATGCAGTTGTTTCGATAATGCTGATCACACCCATCAGCTGGGCCGGAAACATGACGTTTCAGTTCCGTAACCCTAACTTTGGCGGTAACCCTAACAACGGCGCGTTCCTGCTGAATGAAGCTCAGGCGCAAAACTCCTATAAGGATCCCAGCTTAAAGAATTTTAGCGTTGATACCCCGTCCGCACTGGATAACTTCACGCAGGCCATCCAGTCGCAGATTTTAGGTGGTTTGCTGACCAACATTAATACCGGTAAACCCGGGCGGATGGTGACCAACGACTTTATCGTTGATATCGCCAACACGGACGGACAGCTTCAGTTGAACGTGACCGATCGTAAAACCGGAAAAATCTCCACCATCCAGGTTTCCGGTCTACAAAACGATTCAACTAACTTCTGAACAACAACGAAATAAGGACAACAATCATGCAGCGCTTCCTGATATTTGTTGCAGTGTGCTTATTGAGCGGTTGTTTAACTGCTCCACCTAAAGAAGCTGCAAAACCAACATTAATGCCTCGGGCCCAGAGTTATCGTGATTTAACGCATTTACCTGCTCCAACGGGAAAAATATTTGTCTCCGTGTACAACATTCAGGATGAAACCGGGCAATTCAAACCTTACCCGGCAAGTAACTTCTCCACGGCAGTGCCGCAGAGCGCCACCGCGATGCTGGTTACCGCACTCAAGGATTCGCACTGGTTTATTCCGCTGGAACGTCAGGGGCTCCAGAACCTGTTGAATGAACGCAAAATCATTCGTGCCGCCCAGGAAAATGGCACCGTTGCGGACAATAACCGGACGCCTCTGCAATCTCTGGCGGCAGCGAACGTAATGATTGAAGGATCGATTATCGGCTACGAAAGTAACGTTAAATCGGGTGGTGCGGGAGCACGTTACTTCGGTATCGGTGCGGATACCCAGTATCAGCTCGACCAAATCGCCGTTAACCTGCGTGTGGTTAACGTCAGTACAGGCGAAGTGCTCTCTTCGGTGAACACCAGCAAAACCATTCTGTCTTATGAAGTTCAGGCAGGGGTATTCCGCTTCATCGATTACCAGCGTTTGCTGGAAGGTGAAATTGGCTACACCTCTAACGAGCCGGTCATGATGTGTCTGATGTCGGCCATTGAAACCGGCGTGATCTACTTAATTAACGACGGTATAGACCGCGGGCTGTGGGATCTGCAAAACAAAGCAGACGTGCAGAACCCGATACTGGTGAAATACCGCGATATGTCAGTCCCTCCGGAATCCTGACAGGAAGCGCATAAAAAAGGCGAGATGATTATCTCGCCTTTTTTTATTCACTCACTGCCGTGATGTTTTGCGCTTTTTCCCGCCGCGACGCCAGCCATAGGCCGCTGTTTTTCATGGCATAGCCAAACAGCAGCCCCAGCGCCAGTGAAGGGACCACCAGCTTCCAGTCACCCTGCCCTGCAAAGGTCGCGCACGCCCCCATAAAGGTTCCCGGCACAAATGAAAGCAGCAGATGCTTAGCCTGGATGCACATTAAAAAGGCGACGACGCCCGTCATGATATACCCCAGCAACTCCAGATGCGGTGCCAGCGCGCTGCCTTTCATGATCACCAGCGCCCAGATAACGCCGCTCATTAGCGTGCAGCCTGAGATAAAGAGCCCTTTTACGCCCCCCTGCGGACAGGCGAAATAGGCGGTACAGCCGAGGAATCCGGCCCAGCTGAGCAATCCGAGAGACACGGCTACCCATCCCCAGAGCCCGGAGAGAATACCTGTCGTTATTGCGATACAAAGTAATATGTTCATGGCGCGCATCTTAGCAGAAGCGCACCATAGAAATGAGATCATCAGCACATTACATGCAAAATGAATTGATGAGTTGCAGAATTTATGTGACTTAAATCACTCTTCGTTCTCTTCTTCCAGCTCATCCCACATTGCCGCGATAGCGTCGCGGGTCAGCGGCGCCAGCGTTCTCCAGAATGGCGAGGTGGCATGCGCTTCAACTTTACCCAGGAACGTCCCGACCCATGGCAGCAGGTACGTTTCGAACAAGGTTTCAATGGCTTCGTTCTCATCATCACCGGCGTTATCTTCAATCCAGGACGCTGCCAGCAGCAGCGTACCGATATGATCGGCTGGCGTATCGCTCAGCGGCATACCGCGGGTGGAGAGGAAAGCACGGACTTCCGCTTCCGTCGCCCCTTCCTGCCAGGCAGAACGGTATGGCGAAACGCGGCACTCATCGCCGACAAACAGCGCATTGTAGTCGGTCGCAATCTGCTGCATGTCGCAGCTTTTTTGCAGACGTTCCAGTAAATCATCCTGTTCCAGCGGCCAGTTCTGCGCCAGTTTACCTTCACGAATTAACGTAAAAAGTGGCACCAGCAGCGGGTCTTGCGGCTGGCGATAATAGAGCGTACCCAGCACGCGGCAGAGGATGGAAAACTCGTTCATTTTTTTTATTCCATTACACAATTAAAGATCGGCAAATTCGGCAATCGGTTCCATTCCGCGCGACTCGAGGAAATCGAGCATGCGGCGTGGGGTCACGTTCAGGATTTGCGCTTCCGGGAAGTTAACATCATTCAGCACTTTCAGGCACTCGCTGAAATCACCCAGCGTAAACGCGGTATGAGAGTCTGAGCCCAACGCCACCATGCCACCCGCATCACGCACGGCGGCCGCCACGGCGCGACAGTTGTCTTCGCTGCCCTTACGCGAGTGAACAAAGGAGGAGTTATTAATCTCCAGCGCCACGCGGTGTTTTGCTGCCGCCTGCGCGACAGCCTGAATATCAATCGGGTACTTCGGGTTACCAGGGTGGCTGATAATGTGCACATTGCCGCTGGCGATAGTGGCAATCATCGCCGCGGTGTTGGTCTCTTTATCCTGAGGCGGGAAAACCGGCTCATGGAAACCGGCGAGAATAAGGTCCAGAGACGTCAGCATCGGGCCGGTGCAGTCGATCTCACCGTCGATATTTTTGATATTCGCCTCAATGCCGCGCAGTATCCCAATGCCGTCCACCAGACGTGGCCAGATCCGCATATTCACAAAATGCCAGTAGTGCGGCGCATCCGCCATGTCCGGACCATGATCGGTGATCGCGAACAGCTTAATACCTTTAAGCTTCGCCTGAGCGATATAATCATGGAGGTTGCTATACGCGTGGGTACTGGCGACGGTGTGCATATGCAGGTCAACGGGATACATCTCTTTCTCCTCTGCGGTTTTTCCAAAGGATAGCAGTTATCAGCGGCGAATATTAGCAAAAACCCGGCGAACGCCGGGTTTCTCTCAGTAGCCGCGCTGTCTGTCGACCTGCCCGGTGACCACGTGACCCTTTTCCATTTCGCTGATGGTATGGGATATATAGGCCACCGCTTCTGCCGGACGCGTCACGGCAGCCACATGTGGCGTCATCGCAACGCGCGGGTGCTTCCACAGCGGGCTTTCCGCGGGGAGCGGTTCACGGCTATAGACATCCAGCATAGCGCCTTTTAGCTTTCCGCTGTCCAGAGCCTTCAGTAGATCGCCTTCCACAACATGGACTCCGCGCGCCAGGTTCATCAGGTAGCTCTGATCGACGAGCTGATTGAGCAAGGTTTCATTGATGATCCCTACCGTTTCCGCCGTGTTTGGCAGCAGGTTGATCAGCACGCGCGTGCCGTTCAGAAAGGCCGGAAGCTCATCCGTTCCGGCAAAGCTCTCTACGCCCGGATAGTCCTTACGGCTGCGGCTCCAGCAGCGCAGCGGGAAGCCCCACGGAGCGAGTGCTTCTGCCACTTTTGAGCCCAGCACGCCCGCACCGAGGATGCCGATCGTAAAGTCTTCGCGACGGTACTCAGGCAGCGGCTCCCAGTGGGCCTGCTGTTTAAAGGCCTGATAGTCATCAAAGCGGCGGAACCAGTGCAGTACCTGGCTGACGGCATATTCCTGCATTTGCTGGCCCATTCCGGTATCTTCGAGACGGAACAGCGGGATATTCTCAGGCAGCATTTCGGGATGCGCTTTCAGTTTACTGAGGATCGAATCAACACCCGCGCCCAGGGCGAAAACCGCCTTCAGCTTGCGGCCCTGCAGCATCTCAACCGGTGGATGCCAGACCAGCGCATAGTCGGCATGTTCATTATCGCCACGCTTCCACTCGCGAACGCGTGCGCCGGGTAACGCCGCCGTAAGCGCCTTGATCCAGTATGCCGTATCAAACGTGGGGTGATAGAAGAGTATATCCATAGTTATTCCTGCCTTTTATTGCGCTGTTTTGTTTTCATTTTCAAGTGGATTGCCAGCATAACAAATTTATCAGGAAACCGCGTTGCTGATAAAAGAGGCGCTTTGTGCACATTTAGGAATCAAGTTGCCTGAAGTTTGTCTAAACGCGCTAAATTACTGAAAAAGTGGGTTGACGGCCGTTCGGCTTTTCCTTACATTAGCGCCCGTCCCGGCAACAACGGGATGACAATATGGTGAGGTGTCCGAGTGGCTGAAGGAGCACGCCTGGAAAGTGTGTATACGGCAACGTATCGGGGGTTCGAATCCCCCCCTCACCGCCATATTCGAGATGAGAGCTCGTACGAAAGTACGGGCTTTTTTCTTTTAATTCTCCGAAAGGGGGGATTCGAACCTTGAAACTCCCTGCGCTCTTTATGTCGGGTGGCGCTGCGCTTACCCGACCTACAAAAAGCTACTCCTCCACCATCTTCGCATACTCTTCAGTCAGAAAATCCACCAGCGTCCTGACCGACGGCAGCATGCCGCGCCGCGAAGGATAAACGGCGTGAATCACTTCCCGTCGGGGTTCCCACGCGTCCAGCACCCGTACCAGTTCCCCTGACGCAAGCTGATCCTTCACCATCAATATCGGCAACTGTACAACGCCCACGCCCGCCATCGCCGCTTCCCGCAGTGCCAGCATGTCGGTGGTAATAAAGCGCGGTGCGTAGTGGATCTCCGCTTTCGCCCCCTCTGGACCACTGAGCTCCCATTTATGCACCTGTTTACCGGCCCCCATACTTAATCCAGGCCATTCACTGAGCTCGGAAGGCATTCGCGGTTTACCCATACGTTCAATCAACTGCGGACTTGCCACCAGGCAATGCCCCCTGTCAGCCAGCACCCTTAAGACCAGATCGCTATCATCAAACGGACGCGGACGCACGCGGATAGCGACATCAATACCTTCGCCAACAAGATCGACCCGACGATTGGTGGCCTCAAGCTGGAGATTAATCCCGGGGTAGCGCGCCATAAACCGCGCCAGCATCGGTCCCACGTGGACGTGCAGTAACGTGACGGGACAGGTGATCCTGACGACGCCGCGCGGCTCAGCCTGCAGCGCAGCAACGGCCTCCTCTGCCGCTTCTGCTTCTATCAGCATTGCCTTACAGTGCTGATAGAAAGTGTGCCCCACTTCCGTCACCGTAAACTGCCGCGTCGTGCGCTGTATCAACCGTACGCCAAGCCGCTCCTCCAGCTGCGCGATCCTGCGGCTCAGTTTGGACTTGGGTTGGTCAAGCGCCCTTCCCGCCGCCGCAAACCCCCCGTAGTCCACCACCTTCACAAACCAGACGAAGTCATTGAGATCCTGCATAAGTCCTCATTGTTCTATTTTCGGAACAGTGAATGCCATTTTCACTATCTACCGGGATATTAACCCTGAATATAAGCTAATTACATCAACAGAACATCAGGAGTTAATCATGAAAAACGTAACAGGCGTTTATACCGCTCCTCGTCAGCACTGGGTTGGCGATGGTTTCCCGGTCCGTTCAATGTTCTCTTATCAAACCCACGGCGAGCCGCTGAGTCCGTTCCTGCTGCTGGACTACGCAGGCCCGTACACCTTTCCGGCAGATGGTGCGAAACGCGGCGTAGGCCAGCATCCTCACCGGGGTTTTGAAACGGTCACCATCGTTTATTCAGGTGAAGTGGAGCATCGCGACTCCACGGGTAAAGGCGGTGTGATTGGCCCCGGCGACGTGCAGTGGATGACCGCAGGCGCAGGTATTTTGCACGAGGAGTTCCACTCAAGCGCGTTCTCGCAGAAAGGCGGCGAACTGAAAATGATGCAGCTTTGGGTCAACCTCCCTGCGAAAGACAAGATGGCCGCACCGGGCTACCAGAGCATCACGAAAGCCGACATCCCGGTGGTGACGCTGCCTGACAACGGTGGAACGCTGCGGGTCATTGCCGGTCGCTACGACACGGTTACCGGCCCGGCGCACACCTTCTCACCGCTCAACGTCTGGGACATCGCGCTGAACCAGGGAAGCCATCTGGCGCTCAATCAGCCCGAAGGCTGGAGCACCGCGCTGGTGGTGCTTGAGGGCAACATCACGGTGAACGGTACCACTCAGGCAGGTGAAGCCCAGCTGGTCGTACTGAGTCAGGAAGGCGACAAACTGCACCTTGAGGCAAGCAGCGATGCAAAAGTGCTGCTGATGGCCGGCGAGCCGCTGAATGAATCCATCGTGGGCTATGGCCCGTTTGTGATGAACAGTAAAAGCGAAATCAACGAAGCCATTCGTGATTTCAACTCCGGCCGCTTCGGCCAGATCTGAACGTAATAAAGGAGAAGAAGATGTCTACACCTGCTAATTTTAATGGCTCCCGTCCGGTTATTGATGTGAACGATGCGGTGATGTTGCTTATCGATCACCAGAGCGGTCTGTTCCAGACCGTCGGAGATATGCCAATGCCAGAGTTGCGCGCTCGTGCGGCAGCGTTAGCGAAGATCGCGACCCTGGCGAAGATCCCGGTGATCACCACCGCGTCCGTCCCACAGGGACCGAACGGACCGCTTATTCCGGAGATCCACGCCAACGCACCGCATGCGCAATATGTTGCCCGTAAAGGTGAAATCAACGCCTGGGATAACCCGGAGTTCGTGGCCGCGGTAAAAGCCACCGGGCGCAAGACGTTGATTATCGCGGGCACTATCACCAGCGTCTGCATGGCCTTCCCGTCAATTAGCGCGGTGGCGGACGGGTACAAAGTATTTGCGGTGATTGATGCCTCCGGCACCTACAGCAAGATGGCGCAGGAGATCACCCTGGCGCGCGTGGTGCAGGCCGGTGTGGTTCCGATGGATACGGCGGCGGTGGCCTCTGAGATCCAGCGAACCTGGAACCGTGAGGACGCGGCGGAGTGGGCTGAGGTGTACACCCACATCTTCCCGGCTTACCAGCTGCTGATCGAAAGCTACGGCAAAGCACAGGAAGTGGTTAAAAACAGCGAAGTGCTCGATTCTCAGCGTTAATAACCCGTGCTGCGACAAGAGCTGATTAAGGCTTAACCGAACGCACACTAATACAGAAAATCTGCTTGACCGTTTTAGCGCAACTCCCTATAGTAGCGCCCCGTTGCCCCCCAAGCGGTCAGGCAGCAAAACAATATGGTGAGGTGTCCGAGTGGCTGAAGGAGCACGCCTGGAAAGTGTGTATACGGCAACGTATCGGGGGTTCGAATCCCCCCCTCACCGCCATATTTGAAGAAGAGCTCGCATGAAAATGCGGGCTTTTTTTTCGCATGTTGCACGCCTGCGGGGGGATGAGAATCCCCGACCGGGGTTCGACAACTGGCGACAGCCAGTTGGACAGACTGAGAGCGTAGCGAACAGTCTGCCCGCAGGGCGAGCGAAGCGAGTCAATCCCCCCCTCACCGCCATATTTGAAGAAGAGCTCGCATGAAAATGCGGGCTTTTTTTCGCATATTGCATGCCTGCGGGGGGGATGAGAATCCCCCCCGGTGCTATATGCAGCTCGATGCGGCCTGAGCCCCTCACCCTAGCCCTCTCCCCAAGGGAGAGGGGATAAAATGCACAAAAAACAAAGCCCGGTTTCCCGGGCCTTGAACACAACAGCAAACTCAATAATACGCTTGCAGCGTGCGCTGGCAGAGCGCCGAACGCACGCAGTCCTCTTTGGTGAAGCGTACCACCCCAATCATCTCATCTTCCTCAAAACGTGACATGGCGTCGCTCAGCCCGGATTTCACGCCGGATGGCAGGTCACACTGGGTAATATCGCCGTTAACGATAACCGTCACGTTCTCCCCGAGGCGCGTTAAGAACATCTTCATTTGCGCAGCGGTCACGTTCTGAGCCTCGTCAAGAATGACGACCGCATTTTCAAATGTACGTCCGCGCATATAGGCGAACGGCGCGATTTCCACCTTGCCAATCTCTGGTCGCAGGCAGTACTGCATGAAGGATGCACCCAGCCGCTTCACCAGCACGTCATAGACGGGCCTGAAGTACGGGGCAAACTTCTCCGAAATATCTCCGGGCAAGAAGCCGAGATCTTCATCAGCCTGCAGTACCGGACGGGTAACAATGATTCTTTCCACGTCCTTATGGATCAGCGCTTCCGCCGCTTTGGCTGCGCTAATCCAGGTTTTCCCGCATCCGGCTTCACCGGTTGCAAAGATGAGCTGTTTACTCTCGATAGCATTCAGGTAGTGCGCCTGAGCCTCATTGCGCGCCACAATTGGAGAATTATCACGGCTGTCTCGGGCCATGCCAATTGCTTCTACGCCACTCATCTGCACAAGCGAGGTGACCGATTCTTCTTCACGCTGTTTATGGCTACGTGAATCCCGTCTCAGCACACGTTTTGCTTCGCGACGAGCTTTGATCACTGCTTTTTGTCTTCCCATGGATAGCACCTTGAGTTGTTGGTATTCATCACACGCGCCAGCTTCGGCACGATTATGCGCACGAACATCAGAGGGTTGGCTTCCTTGTAAGCCATTGCTTGCTTTATCGGATGACGATACGGAACAGCTACGCGCACCGTTCTGCACGTCGGTCGAATCAGATTCTTGAGGAAGGGGGGAGAATTTAGTGGTGAGGAAATCGCTGCCGGAGTCTGAGCCTCCGCGCCGGGTGCTGCGGTTGTTATGTTTACCTTGTCCAGTACAGGACGCAACCATTCGCGATCTCCATAGTGATTCAGCATCACTGCCGGGAACTACCGCTGTCTTATCTTAAGTACATCAGGAGTTATCACAAATGCAACATTTATTTTACCTGAATGCAACTTTTAAGACTGCACCTGCAGTAGATTCAGTCTTATATAGAAATATTACAGAAATATAACAACAAGATAGTCATATGAAAAAATAATGTCCCCGCGAACTATCGCAGGGACGATTATCAGGCTTCGATCAGCCCTTGAGCGAGGTACGCGTTACTGTCGCGCGCCCCTGGCAGGGCAAAGAAATAGCCGCCGCCGATAGGTTTAATGTACTCTTCCAGCGCTTCACCGTTGAGCCGCTTCTGCACGGTGAGAAAGCCCTTTTCCAGATCGTGCTGATAGCAGACGAACAGCAGCCCCATATCGAGCTGACCGGAGTTGGTCACGCCGAGCGAGTAGCTGTAGCCCCGACGCATCATCAGGCTCGACTGCGTCTCTTTGGTTCGCGGATTGGCAAGACGAATATGGCTGTCCAGCGCAATTACATCGCCATTGGGATCGCGGGCGTAGTCAGGCACATCATGCTCGTTCTTCATGCCGAGCGGTGCCCCGCTTTGCTTATCCCGACCAAAGATCGTCTGCTGCTCTTTGAGCGGCGTGCGGTCCCAGAACTCCACGTGGAACTGAATAATCCGCACCGCCTGATAGCTTCCGCCCACCGCCCATGCCGGTTCGCCCTGATCGGCAGTGACCCACACAACCTCCTTCATGAGCGCACCGTCGTGGCTGTCCGGGTTGGCCGTGCCGTCCTTAAAGCCCAGCAGGTTCACCGGTGTCTCTTTTCCTTTGCTGCGGGCGGCGTGGTCCGAGATAAACCCTTCCCGCTTCCAGCGCACGCTCAGCAGATCCGGCGTGTGCTTGATGATGTCGCGCAGGGCGTGGATCACCGTGTCCTGGGTATTGGCGCAGATCTGCAGGAGCAGGTCGCCGTGACACAGCGCCGCATCCAGGGAGTCATTCGGGAAGCGCGTCATTTTTTGCAGCGCCTTCGGCTTCTGTTTTGCCAGCCCATAGCGCGCGTCAAACAGCGATTCTCCCAGCGAAACGGTAATGGTCAGGTTATCCGGGGCAATAAACGGCCCCAGAATGCCGGAGTCCATTGGCGGCAGACGCGGGTTCGGCGTATCGGGCGCCGGTCCACCGGCGGTAAGAAATGCGATGCGCGTCGTCAGCAGGCGGAACAGGCGTTCCAGATCGGCTTTATCGCTGGCCAGCGAATCAAAGGCCACCAGCATCATAGATGCCTGCTGCGGCGTCAGGATGCCCGACTGATGCTCGCCATAAAACGGCTGCGTCTCCATGCGGGCATTGGGTGACAGCGTGCCGGGCGCGCTTTGCGGTTTCGCCGCATGCGCCACCGGACAGCCACCGGCCAGAGCAAGCGCGCCCCCCAGCGCCCCTACTCCCTTTAACAACCGACGACGTGAAGGCTCAACCACGTCGTTCTCGCTATGCTTATTCATCGTGCTTAGTCCAGACCCAGTACGCCACGCAGCAGAGAGAGATCTTCCGCCAGGGCGGTGATCGGACCTTTCAGCGCGTTGCGGTCGGCATCGGTCAGCTTGTCGTAGGTCTCAAACCCGTCTTTGGTGCGGTACTTCGCCAGAATGGTGTCGACCTTTTTGAAGTTGGCATCCACTTTGGCCAGCAGCTCGCCGTTCTCTTTCTGCAGTTGAGGGCGCAGCAGGTTAACAATTTTCTGCGCGCCGTCGACGTTGGCCTGGAAGTCCCACAGATCGGTATGGCTGTAGCGATCTTCTTCGCCGCTGATTTTGCTGGCGGCCACTTCTTCAATCAGCCCGGCCGCACCGCCCACCACTTTTGACGGCGGGAAGGCCAGCTCGCTGATGCGCTTTTGCAGCTCCAGCACGTCGCTGTTCAGTTGGTCGGCATACTTCTCCATCCCTTTGGCAGAATTATCGCCGAACAGGGCTTTCTCCAGACGGTGGAAACCGGTGAATTTCGGATCGGCGGCTTTCTGCTCGAAATCATCTTCGCGGGCGTCAATGCTGCCATCAAGGTCAGAGAACAGCTCGGCGATCGGCTCGATGCGCTCGTAGTGCTGACGGGTTGGCGCATAGAGGGATTTCGCTTTTTCGATATCCCCGGCCTTCACCGCATCGGTAAAGGCTTTGGTTGCCGTCGCCAGGTCCGCCGTCTCTTTGGTGACGTAGGCTTTATACGCGGTAATCGCATCGCCCAGGCTCAGCACCGCAGCGCCTTTCGCCGCATCGGCCGTCGCTTCACCTTTGACGATAAGCTTCCCTTTAGGGTTGGTCAGCAGACCGCAGGTCATCTCATACTCGCCCGGCTGCAGGTTGGCGGTCATCTTCTGGCTGAAGCCAGGGGCGATATTTTCGCGCTCTTCCACCACCAGAACCCCTTTCAGGATCTCCCACTCCAGCGCCTTCTGGCTGTGGTTCTGAATAATGAACTGGGTTTTACCGCTGTTCACCGTGAGGGTCATCGGCTCGCACTGCTTATCGTTGACGGTGACCTTTACCTGTGGAACATCCGCGCCCCAGGCGGAGAATGCAGAAGCGAACAGCGCGGCAATGCCTGCGCATAACGCACTACGACGGAACTGAATTGCCATGACTCTTCCCTTTAAAAGTATGTTGTAACTAAATCAACTATTACGGCGCAACGCGCGACGCCTGCGTGCCGGTACGCAGCGGCATAGCGAACAGCACCAGCGCCGGAACCAGATAAATAAAGTACATCGCCACTTCGCTGACGCTCGGCGTTTCCTGATAGCCGAAGATACCTTCGAGCAGGGTGCCGGTCAGAGAGTGCGTGGAAAGGACGTTGCTGAGGTCGAACGCCACGTCCTGGAAGTGGTTCCACAGGCCCGCTTCATGGAAGGCGCGAATCGCCCCTGCCGCCAGACCCGCGGCCACCAGCAGAATAAACAGGCTGGTCCACTTGAAGAAGGCGCCCAGGTTCAGGCGGATACCGCCCCAGTACAGCAGGAAACCGAGCACCACGGCCGTGGCGAGGCCCAGCATGGCCCCCAGCGGCGGCCAGATCCCCACATCCTGCTGAAACGCCGCCAGCAGGAAGAAAACAGACTCCAGCCCTTCGCGCGCGACGGCGAAAAAGACCATCATAATGAGCGCCCAGCCGTGGTTATTGCCCTTTTGCAGCGCGTTATCCACCGCCTGCTCCAGCTGCACCTTCACGTTACGGGAGACCTTACGCATCCAGAACACCATCCAGGTGAGGATCACCACCGCAATCACGGCGACGATACCCTCAAACAGCTCCTGCTCTTTCTGCGGAAACTCGCCGGTGGTTTCGTTGATGAGAATACCGAGGCCCAGACAGAGCGCCGCGGCAAGGAATACCCCGATCCACATGACGCCAATCCAGCGCCCACGCTGGGTTCGCTTCAGATAACTGGCGATGAGGCTCACGATAAGGGCGGCTTCGAGCCCTTCACGTAACATAATGAGAAATGGAACAAACATGCCGACACCTTAAATGTTTATCGCGGTCAACTGATGCAAAGAAAGGTAAATTCTTGTGATAGTGATTATCATTACGGCAGAAAGAAACACAAGCGAAATGTGCGGTGTTTTGATAACGAGTTGTAAACGCCCAGCCTGATAATAGTTTCAGGCGTTATCGTTAAGTTTATAAGTTATAACGAAAATGCCCATTTACGCTGATTCAGGGCTGTGGCTAAATAACCGCCTCAAACACCTGGTGAAATTAAATTATGTTTAAAATTGTCCATTTCCTGCTGGCGCTGGTCATTATTCTCGCGCTTGCCTGGCTGGTGAGTTTCGACCGCCGAAAAATTCGCATTCGTTTTGTTTTACAGCTGATTGTCATAGAAATTGCTCTGGCGTTCTTTTTCCTGCACGCCGAAAGCGGGTTATTCCTGATTAAATACGTCTCAGGATTTTTTGAGTCGCTGCTCAAATTTGCCGGTGAAGGTACCAATTTCGTCTTTGGCGGCATGGGAGAAAAAGGGCTGGCGTTCATTTTCCTCGGCGTACTTTGCCCGATTATTTTTATTTCGGCGCTGATTGGTATTCTTCAGCACTGGCGGATCCTGCCGATTTTTATTCGGGTAATCGGTACGCTGCTGTCAAAACTGAACGGTATGGGCAAGCTGGAATCCTTTAACGCGGTGAGTTCGCTGATCCTCGGCCAGTCGGAAAACTTCATTGCCTACAAAGGCGTGCTGGGCGATCTCTCCTCGCGTCGTCTGTTCACCATGGCGGCCACGGCCATGTCGACGGTCTCCCTGTCGATTGTCGGGGCGTATATGACCATGCTCGATGCTAAATTTGTCGTCGCGGCGCTGATTCTGAACATGTTCAGCACCTTTATTATTCTCACGGTCATCAACCCGACGCGCCCGGAAGCGGAGCCGGATATCAAACTGGAAAAACTGCATGAATCGCAGAGCTTCTTCGAGATGCTTGGCGAGTATATTCTGGCCGGTTTTAAGGTGGCGATGATTATTCTGGCGATGCTGATTGGTTTTATCGCGCTTATTAGTGCCGTTAACGCCCTCTTCTCCAGCGTATTTGGCATGAGCTTCCAGCAGATCCTCGGCTATGTATTTTATCCCCTGGCATGGCTGGTAGGGATTCCGCTGAGCGATGCCTTAAACGCGGGCAGCATTATGGCAACCAAGCTGGTGGCGAATGAATTTGTGGCGATGATTGAGCTGCAAAAAATAGCGCACCAGATGTCCCCGCGCGGGCTGGGCATTTTATCCGTCTTCCTCGTCTCGTTCGCGAACTTCGCCTCCATCGGCATCGTGGCCGGGGCGATTAAGGGCCTGAACGAGCAGCAGGGTAACGTGGTATCGCGGTTTGGTCTGCGTCTGGTGTACGGTGCGACCCTGGTGAGCCTGCTGTCGGCGAGCTTTGCGGGGTTGGTGCTGTAAGTTTTGTGCCGGGTGGCGCTGCGCTTACCCGGCCTACAAAACAACAACGGCGGGTTATCCCGCCGTTTTCATTAAAACTGCACGCACACCGGCTGATCGACACGCATCACTGACTCCTGCGCGAAGCGTGACTTATAAATCCCGCGCAACGCTTCGATGTTCTTCTCGCTCTGCGCATCTTTACCGTGGATCAGCATCAACGCCTTGCTCGGTTCACGCGCCACTTTTCCGTCGTTCCCCAGCCACTGCCCGCGGGCATCAAACACCGTTAGGCCATCGCGAAAGCGCGGCGTCACGTCCTGGTCAACAAACTGCTGCCATTCGTTGCTGGTGATCTGCGCCCCGGCAGGACGGTTTAAGCCGAAATAGAGCGTGGTTTGCTGCATCTGGTTATCCGCTCTGCAGGTTTCTACCGCCGCATGTTGCGATGGCGCGTTGCAGCCCGCCAGCATCAATAATGCCGCCGCCATTAACCCTGTTTTGATTGTCATGCTTCGCTATCCTCATTGTTATAAGCACAGCGATATCAACGTAAATTGCAGAATTTAGCAAGAGAGGTTTATTCCCTCTCCCCTTTGGGGAGAGGGTTAGGGTGAAGGGAAAATTATTCCGGCTGCAGCTTAGACGGCGGTGCGGAGTGGTAGTGCGCGTCTGCTTCCGCAAAGCGTTTCTGCATGGAGGCAGACGGTGCTTTACCCAGTAGGCTGAAGACCACGATACCGATGCTGCCGAAGATGAAGCCTGGGATGATTTCGTACAGGCCCAGCCACGCGAACTGTTTCCAGACGATAACGGTCAGCGCACCGATAATCATTCCCGCCAGCGCGCCGTTACGGGTCATACGTGACCACATGACGGAGAACAGCACGACCGGACCAAACGCCGCACCAAAGCCCGCCCACGCGTAGCTCACAAGGCCCAGGACGCGGTTTTCCGGGTTGGCCGCCAGCGCGATGGCAATCAGCGCCACCACCAGCACCATAAAGCGCCCTACCCACACCAGCTCTTTCTGGCTCGCGTTTTTACGCAGGAAGGCTTTGTAGAGGTCTTCGGTGATCGCACTGGAGCAGACCAGCAGCTGGCAGCTCAGGGTGGACATCACCGCCGCCAGGATCGCGGAGAGCAGAATACCGGCAATCCACGGGTTAAACAGAATCTGCGCTAGCTCGATAAACACGCGCTCGGCGTTCTGGTTTACCGCGCCCGCCTGCGCCGGGTTATTGCTGAAGTAGGCAATACCGAAGAAGCCGACCGCACACGCGCCCGCCAGACACAGGATCATCCACGTCATACTGATGCGACGCGCATGGACGATGGTGTGATGAGAATCCGCCGCCATAAAGCGCGCCAGGATGTGCGGCTGACCGAAGTAGCCCAGACCCCAGCCCATCAGGGAGACGATAGCGACAAAGTTCAGCCCTTTCAGCATGTCGACGTTTTCGATGCTCTTCTGCTTGATCACTTCCAGCGAATCGCCAAAGCCGCCAACGGTGAAAATCACAATCACCGGGGTCAGGATCAGGGCGAAGATCATCAGGCTCGCCTGCACGGTGTCGGTCCAGCTTACGGCCAGGAAGCCGCCCACGAAGGTATAGAGGATGGTCGCCGCAGCACCGGTCCACAGGGCGGTTTCGTAGCTCATGCCGAAGGTGCTTTCGAACAGGCGCGCACCGGCCACGATGCCGGAGGCACAGTAGATGGTGAAGAACACCAGGATCACCACCGCCGAGATAATACGCAGCACGCGGCTGTTATCTTCAAAGCGTCCGGTGAAGTAGTCCGGCAGCGTCAGGGCGTTGTTGTTGGCCTCGGTGTGCACGCGCAGACGGCCTGCCACCAGCTTCCAGTTGATCCACGCGCCGACGGTCAGACCGATGGCGATCCAGCTTTCAGAGATACCGGAGATGAAAATCGCGCCCGGCAGCCCCATCAGCAGCCAGCCGCTCATGTCGGAAGCGCCCGCAGAAAGCGCGGTCACCATCGGGCCTAAACTGCGTCCGCCCAGAATGTAGTCGTCAAAGTTCTTTGTTGAACGCCATGCCAAAAACCCTATCAGGATCATGCCAAATATATAAACGAGAAATGTCACCAGCATCGGTGTGCTAATAGCCATTCAAATTCTCCAAAAGTGTCGAGCGACAACCGTCCGGGTTGCCTTGTTATATGATCACCGGAACGTGGTGACGGTATCTTGTGTTTCGGTGAGGCGCGCTATCCTGCCGTATGCGCCCTCCGCTGACAAACGATTTAACACTGCATTTACATCAATTTCATCCCCGGCTTGATACGAGTTTCCTATAGGTTGCACTCGCTCACGCTTTTACGGGTTGCACCTTTTAAAAGTGTTAACTCCCGCATAAAAACAGGCTTCCCGGGACAAAGGCAGCACGTTTTTCCAGCTAACCATCCGTTAACAATTCATTCATTTCCCGGGTTGCAAACCAGGTCACATTTAACACGGTTGCACAAAGTTGCAACATGGTGGATATTTCACGCTAACGACCAAACACGATGAAAGCACAACAGGAGCTTTGGCATGGGTATGACCACCATGGGGGTTAAGCTGGATGACGCAACCCGCGAACGGATTAAGACCGCAGCAACCCGCATTGACCGTACGCCGCACTGGTTAATTAAGCAGGCGATTTTTAACTACCTCGAAAGACTCGAGAGCGACGAGGGGCTGCCGGAGCTGCCTGCCCTGCTGGCCGGTGCAGCGAACGAAAGCGAGGAAGCGCCAGCCACTGGCGACGAGAGCCATCAGCCGTTCCTTGAATTTGCCGAGCAGATCCTGCCGCAGTCCGTCAGCCGTGCCGCCATCACCGGCGCGTACCGCCGCGCCGAAACCGACGCCGTACCGATGCTGCTGGAGCAGGCTCGCCTGCCGGAAGCCGTTGCCGCGCAGGCGCACAGCCTGGCGTACCAGTTGGCTGACAAACTGCGTAACCAGAAGACCGCCACCGGCCGCGCCGGGATGGTTCAGGGTCTGCTTCAGGAGTTCTCCCTTTCCTCACAGGAAGGGGTGGCGCTGATGTGCCTGGCGGAAGCGCTGCTGCGTATTCCGGATAAAGCCACCCGCGACGCGCTGATCCGCGACAAGATCAGCAACGGTAACTGGCATTCCCACATTGGCCGCAGCCCGTCGCTGTTCGTCAACGCCGCGACCTGGGGTCTGCTGTTTACCGGCAAGCTGGTCTCGACCCATAACGAAGCCAACCTGTCACGCTCCCTGAACCGCATCATCGGCAAGAGCGGCGAGCCGCTGATCCGCAAAGGTGTGGACATGGCGATGCGTCTGATGGGCGAGCAGTTCGTCACCGGGGAAACCATTGCCGAAGCGCTAGCGAACGCCCGCAAGCTGGAAGATAAAGGTTTCCGCTACTCGTACGACATGCTCGGCGAAGCGGCGCTGACCGCCGCCGACGCGCAGGCCTATATGGTCTCTTACCAGCAGGCGATCCACGCCATCGGTAAAGCGTCCAACGGTCGCGGTATTTATGAAGGCCCGGGCATCTCCATTAAGCTCTCCGCCCTGCACCCGCGCTACAGCCGCGCGCAGTACGACCGGGTGATGGAAGAGCTCTACCCGCGCCTGAAGTCCCTGACCCTGCTGGCGCGCCAGTATGACATCGGCATCAACATCGACGCCGAAGAGGCCGACCGTCTGGAGATCTCCCTCGACCTGCTGGAAAAACTGTGCTTCGAGCCGGAGCTGGCGGGCTGGAACGGCATCGGTTTCGTTATCCAGGCCTACCAGAAGCGCTGCCCGTTCGTCATTGATTACCTGATTGACCTGGCCAGCCGCAGCCGCCGTCGCCTGATGATCCGTCTGGTGAAAGGCGCCTACTGGGACAGCGAAATCAAACGCGCCCAGATGGAAGGGCTGGAAGGCTATCCGGTCTATACCCGCAAGGTCTACACCGACGTCTCTTACCTCGCCTGCGCGAAAAAGCTGCTCGGCGTGCCGAACCTGATCTATCCACAGTTCGCCACCCACAACGCCCACACCCTGGCGGCAATCTACAGCCTGGCCGGGCAGAACTACTACCCGGGCCAGTACGAATTCCAGTGCCTGCACGGCATGGGTGAACCGCTGTATGAGCAGGTGACCGGTAAAGTGGCGGACGGCAAGCTGAACCGCCCGTGCCGTATCTATGCTCCGGTGGGTACCCACGAAACCCTGCTGGCATACCTGGTGCGTCGCCTGCTGGAAAACGGCGCGAACACCTCCTTCGTTAACCGCATCGCTGACACCACCCTGCCGCTGGACGAACTGGTGGCCGACCCGGTGCAGGCCGTAGAGAAGATGGCGGCCCAGGAAGGCCAGATTGGCCTGCCGCATCCGAAGATTGCCCTACCGCGCGAGCTGTACGGCAAAGGTCGCGTTAACTCGGCGGGCCTGGATCTCGCCAACGAACACCGTCTGGCATCCCTCTCCTCTGCCCTGCTCAACAGCGCATTGCAGAAGTGGCAGGCCAAACCGATGCTGGAGCAGCCCGCTGCTGACGGCGACATGCAGCCTGTTATCAACCCGGCAGAGCCAAAAGATATCGTCGGCTACGTGCGTGAAGCCACCGATGCGGAAGTGGATCAGGCGCTGGACAGCGCGGTGAATAACGCCCCTATCTGGTTCGCCACGCCGCCGCAGGAGCGTGCCGCCATTCTGGAGCGCGCGGCGGTGCTGATGGAAGATCAGATGCAGTCGCTCATCGGTATTCTGGTGCGCGAAGCGGGTAAAACCTTCAGCAACGCCATCGCCGAAGTGCGCGAGGCGGTCGACTTCCTGCACTACTACGCCGGTCAGGTGCGTGATGATTTCGACAACGAAACCCACCGTCCGCTCGGTCCGGTCGTCTGTATCAGCCCGTGGAACTTCCCGCTGGCGATCTTCACCGGTCAGATTGCCGCCGCGCTTGCCGCAGGCAACAGCGTGCTGGCAAAACCGGCAGAGCAGACCCCGCTGATTGCCGCACAGGGCATCAACATTCTTCTGGAAGCCGGCGTACCGGCGGGCGTGGTCCAGCTGCTGCCGGGCCGCGGTGAAACCGTGGGCGCCAAACTGACCTCCGATAACCGCGTGCGCGGCGTGATGTTTACCGGTTCGACCGAAGTGGCCTCGCTGCTGCAGCGCAACATTGCCACCCGTCTGGATGCGCAGGGGCGTCCTACGCCGCTCATCGCGGAAACCGGCGGCATGAACGCCATGATCGTTGACTCCTCCGCCCTCACCGAGCAGGTGGTGGTCGACGTGCTGGCCTCCGCCTTCGACAGCGCAGGTCAGCGCTGCTCCGCCCTGCGCGTGCTGTGCCTGCAGGACGACGTGGCGGACCACACGCTGAAAATGCTGCGCGGCGCGATGGCCGAATGTCGCATGGGCAACCCGGGCCGTCTCACCACCGACATCGGGCCGGTGATCGACGCGGAAGCCAAAGCCAACATCGAAAACCACATTCAGACCATGCGCGCGAAAGGCCGTCCGGTGTTCCAGGCGGTGCGTGAGAACAGCGAAGATACCCGCGAATGGCGGACCGGCACCTTTGTGCCGCCTACGCTTATCGAGCTGGCGAGCTTCGACGAGCTGAAAAAAGAGGTCTTCGGTCCGGTACTGCACGTGGTGCGCTACAACCGTAACAACCTCAACGAGCTGGTTGAGCAGATCAACGCCTCCGGCTATGGCCTGACGCTTGGCGTACATACCCGTATCGACGAGACCATCGCGCAGGTAACCGGTAGCGCCAAAGTGGGCAACCTGTACGTTAACCGCAACATGGTTGGCGCGGTCGTGGGCGTACAGCCATTCGGTGGTGAAGGCCTTTCCGGCACAGGTCCGAAAGCGGGCGGTCCACTCTACCTGTACCGTCTGCTGGCGAACCGTCCGGAGAACGCGCTGGGCGTCACCCTGGCACGTCAGGATGCGGAGTATCCGGTGGATGCACAGCTGAAAACCGTGCTAACGCAGCCGCTGGAGGCCCTGATCGCCTGGGCGGAGAAACGTCCTGAACTGCGTGCCGTTGCGCACCAGTACGGCGAGCTGGCGCAGGCGGGCACCCAGCGTCTGCTGCCGGGGCCGACCGGCGAGCGCAACACCTGGACGCTCATGCCGCGCGAGCGCGTACTGTGCGTGGCCGATAACGAGCAGGACGCGCTGGTGCAGCTGGCTGCCGCGATGGCAACCGGGTGTGAAGTGCTGTGGCCGGACGATGCGCTGCATCGCGATCTCACCAAACAGCTGCCGAAAGCGGTCTCGGCCCGCATTCACTTCGCGAAAGCCGATGCGCTGCTGACGCAGCCGTTTGATGCCGTGATTTATCACGGTGATTCCGACCAGCTGCGCGAACTCTGCGAGCAGGTTGCGGCCCGCAGCGGGCCGATTGTTTCGGTACAGGGCTTCGCCCGTGGGGAAACCAACCTGCTGCTGGAACGCCTGTATGTAGAACGCTCGCTCAGCGTCAATACCGCGGCGGCAGGCGGTAACGCCAGCCTGATGACAATCGGCTAACGCTGTGCTAATAAGGCTCCGGAGACGGAGCCTTATTTTATTGGGGAGTGTATGAAACGATTTCTTATCGCAGGCGCAGCACTGCTGCTAAGCGCCAGCGCGCTGGCCGACGAGTGCGACAAAGCGACCACCCAGCTTGAGCTGAATACCTGTAGCGCGCAGCAGTACCAGGCTGCCGATAAAAAGCTCAACCAGACCTATCAGGCCGCCATCAAGCGTGCGACTGGCCCCCAGCGCGACCTGCTGAAAAAGGCGCAGCAGGCGTGGATTGCCCTGCGCGACGCGGACTGTGCGTTTATCGGTTCGGGGACGGAAGGCGGGAGCGTCCAGCCAATGATTGTTAACCAGTGCCTGGCGGAAAAAACCGTAGAGCGCGAAGCGTTTCTGGCCTCGCTGATGCAGTGTGAAGAGGGCGACTTAAGCTGCCCTCTCCCACCGGGGAACTAACGCAGGCGGATCCCTTCAATAATCATCCGCTGCACGTTCTCCAGGGTGCTGTGGAAAAACGCCTCGTCCTGCAGCGTTTTTCCGGTCACCGCCTCAACCTGGGCCGCAAAGTCAGCGTAATGCTGGGTTGAGGCCCAAATCATAAAGATCAGATGATGCGGATCGACCGGGGCCAGTTTTCCGCTGGCCACCCATCCGGCGATAATGTCCGACTTATCGTCCACCAGCTGTTTTAAATCTCCGGTGAGCTCCGCCTGCAACAGCGGCGCCCCCTGCAGCATCTCAAGACAAAACAGCCGTGATGCCTGCGGGTAATCGCGTGACACCTCCAGCTTCAGGCGAATGTACTCTTTGATCGCCACCAGCGGGGCCAGCTCTTCGCGGAACGCTTTCAGCGGCGCCAGCCAGATATCGAGGATCTGCTGCATCACCGCGATATAGAGCGCCTCTTTCGACGGGTAGTAGTAGAGCAGATTGGTTTTGGATACCCCGGACTGCTCCGCCACCTGCTCCAGGCGCGTGCCGTGAATACCAAACTGCGAAAAGGTCTCCAGCGCCGCGCTGAGGATCGCCTGTTTCTTAGCGCTCACCGCCTGCGAACGTTTACCTGGTGTTTTCACTGCGCCTTGTGTCATTCCCGCTCTCCTTATTCTGCGTTGCCCTCAGCATAGCAAAACCCCCGTCTCGCCACGACATCCTGCACTCCGATCGCGCATGAATGCCTGTTTTCTGTGCAATGTTTTTGACCAGTTAGTCCACATTTAGCCGCATCAATCCACCAACTTCTTATTAACACATTAATAACACAGCCATTTTCAAAACTGGCACTGCCTTTGCAAAAACACCGTTACACCTGCGACGTAATGAAGAGAGGTTCGTGATGAAAATTGGCGTATTTGTACCCATCGGCAACAACGGCTGGCTTATCTCGACCACTGCACCGCAATACATGCCGACCTTTGAGCTGAATAAAGCCATCGTGCAGAAAGCGGAGCACTACCATTTCGACTTTGCGCTTTCGATGATCAAGCTGCGCGGCTTCGGCGGCAAAACCGAATTCTGGGACTACAACCTGGAGTCCTTCACCCTGATGGCCGGGCTGGCCGCAGTCACCTCGCGGATCCAAATCTACGCCACCGCCGCCACGCTCACCCTGCCCCCGGCGATCGTGGCGCGCATGGCCTCCACCATCGACTCCATCTCCGGCGGGCGCTTTGGCGTCAACCTGGTCACGGGCTGGCAAAAACCGGAGTACGAGCAGATGGGGCTCTGGCCGGGGGACGATTACTTCTCGCGTCGCTACGACTACCTGACCGAGTACGTGCAGGTCCTGCGCGATCTGTGGGGTACCGGCAAAAGCGATTTCAAGGGTGACTTCTTCACCATGAACGACTGCCGCGTCAGCCCGCAGCCGTCGGTGCCGATGAAGGTGATTTGCGCAGGGCAGAGCGACGCGGGAATGGAATTCTCGGCGAAATACGCCGACTTTAACTTCTGCTTCGGTAAAGGTGTGAACACGCCTGCCGCCTTCGCCCCGACCGCCGCGCGCATGAAAGAAGCCGCCGACAAAACCGGGCGCGACGTGGGCTCCTACGTGCTGTTTATGGTGATTGCCGACGAAACCGACGACGCGGCGCGCGCGAAATGGGAGCGCTATAAGGACGGCGCCGACGAGGAAGCCCTGAGCTGGCTCACCGAGCAGAGCCAGAAGGATACCCGCTCCGGCGCGGACACCAACGTTCGTCAGATGGCCGACCCGACCTCCGCCGTCAATATCAACATGGGCACCCTGGTCGGCTCGTACGCCAGCGTTGCCAGAATGCTCGATGAAGTGGCGGCCGTTCCCGGGGCGGAAGGCGTCCTGCTGACCTTCGATGACTTCCTCACCGGCGTGGAAACCTTCGGCGAGCGCATCCAGCCGCTGATGCAGTGCCGAGCCCACATCCCTGCCGTCACGAAGGAGGTGGCGTAATGACAACCCTTAACGCACGTCCGGAAGCCATCACCTTTGCGCCGCAGCAGAGCGCGCTGATCGTGGTGGATATGCAAAACGCCTACGCCAGCCAGGGCGGTTATCTGGATCTGGCGGGGTTCGACGTCTCCGCCACCCGGCCGGTGATTGAGAACATTAAAACCGCCGTCGCCGCCGCGCGCGCCGCGGGGATGCTCATTATCTGGTTCCAGAACGGCTGGGACGACCAGTACGTTGAGGCAGGCGGCCCCGGCTCGCCCAACTTCCACAAGTCGAACGCCCTGAAAACCATGCGTAAACGGCCCGAGCTGCAGGGCAAACTGCTGGCGAAGGGCGGCTGGGATTATCAGCTGGTGGATGAGCTGGTCCCGCAGGCGGGTGATATTGTCCTGCCGAAACCGCGCTACAGCGGCTTTTTCAACACCCCGCTCGACAGCCTGCTGCGAAGCCGGGGCATTCGCCACCTGGTGTTCACCGGCATTGCCACCAACGTCTGCGTGGAGTCGACCCTGCGCGACGGCTTTTTCCTCGAGTATTTCGGCGTGGTGCTGGAAGACGCGACCCATCAGGCCGGGCCGGAATTTGCCCAGAAGGCGGCCCTGTTCAATATCGAAACCTTTTTTGGCTGGGTCAGCAGCGTCGCCGAGTTTTGCGATGCCCTGAATCCCCCGCTCGCCCGTATCGCCTGAGGAGACACACGATGCCGAAATCCGTAATCATCCCGCCGGGCACCAGCACGCCCATCGCCCCGTTTGTCCCCGGCACCCTTGCCGACGGCGTGGTGTATGTCTCCGGCACGCTGCCGTTTGATAAAGACAACAACGTGGTGTTTATCAACGACCCAAAGGCGCAAACCCGCCACGTGCTGGAGACGATCAAAACCGTGATCGAAACGGCGGGTGGCACGATGGAGGATGTGACCTTCAACAGCATCTTTATCACCGACTGGAAAAACTACGCCGCGATTAATGAAATCTACGCGGAGTTCTTCCCCGGCGATAAGCCGGCCCGGTTCTGCATTCAGTGCGGGCTGGTGAAGCCGGACGCGCTGGTTGAAATCGCCACCGTTGCGCACATCGCGAAGTGAGGCAGCCATGAAACTCTCCGTCTCACCGCCCCCGTATGAGGGGGCGCCCGTGGTGGTCCTTATAGCCGGTCTCGGCGGCAGCGGCAGCTACTGGCTGCCCCAGCTGGCCGCGCTGGAACCGGAGTATCAGGTGGTGTGCTATGACCAGCGCGGAACGGGCAATAACCCCGACGCCCTGCCGGAAGGCTACAGCCTGGCACAGATGGCGGACGAACTGGCCCAGGCGCTGTCTGAGGCCGGGATCGCGCGCTACAGCATCGTCGGCCACGCGCTGGGGGCGCTGGTCGGCCTGCAGCTGGCCCTCGACAGGCCCGACGCCCTCACCGCGCTGGTGTGCGTCAACGGCTGGCTGACCCTCAACGCCCACACCCGTCGCTGCTTTCAGATCCGCGAGCGCCTGCTGCATTACGGTGGCCCGCAGGCGTGGGTTGAGGCGCAGCCGCTGTTTCTCTACCCGGCAGACTGGATGGCCGCTCGCGCCCCCCGTCTCGAGGCCGAAGAGGCACTGGCGCTGGCCCACTTTCAGGGAAAAACCAACCTGCTGCACCGGCTTAGCGCCCTGAAAAAGGCCGACTTTAGCCGCCACGCCGCACGCATCCGCTGCCCGGTACAGATCATCTGTTCCGCCGACGACATGCTGGTGCCCTCTGTCTGCTCGTCTGAGCTGCAGGCAGCGATCCCGCACAGCCACAGCGCGGTGATGCGCCAGGGCGGACATGCCTGCAACGTCACCGAGCCGGACACCTTTAACACCCTGCTGCTGAACGGGCTGGCCAGCCTGCTGCACAGTCATGAACACGCTTTATAAGGAGCTGTAATGAGCGAAGCCATTAATCCCACCGCGCTGGAAACGCTGTTCACCGGCGCCCGCACCCATAACGGCTGGCAGGATATTGCCGTCAGCGACGAGACGCTGCGCGAAATCTACGACCTGATGAAATGGGGGCCAACCTCCGCCAACTGCTCCCCGGCGCGCATTGTGTTTGTGCGAAGCGCGGAGGGAAAAGAGAAGCTGCGCCCGGCGCTCTCCAGCGGCAACCTGGAGAAAACGCTCACCGCCCCGGTCACGGCGATTGTGGCCTGGGACAGTGAATTCTACGAGCGCCTGCCTGAACTGTTCCCGCACGGCGATGCCAGAAGCTGGTTTACCGCAAGCCCCGCGCTGGCGGAAGAGACGGCTTTTCGCAACAGCTCGCTGCAGGCCGGCTACCTGATTTTCGCCTGTCGCGCGCTGGGGCTGGACACCGGCCCGATGTCGGGCTTTGACCGACAAAAGGTCGACGAGGCCTTTTTCACCGGCACGACGCTTAAAAGCAATCTGCTGATCAACATTGGCTACGGCGACCCGGGCAAACTTTACGGCCGCCTGCCGCGCCTGACCTTCGACGATGCCTGCGGGCTGGCGTAAGGAGCGATGATGACGACACCGGATAAACAAACCTTTCGCGACGCCATGGCCTGCGTCGGCGCGGCGGTGAATATCATCACCACCGACGGTCCCGCGGGGATGGCAGGCTTCACCGCCAGCGCGGTGTGCAGCGTCACGGATTCCCCGCCCACCCTGCTGGTGTGCCTGAACCGCGGCGCGTCCGTCTGGCCGACGTTCAGCGAAAACCGCACGCTGTGCGTGAATACCCTGAGCGCCGGGCAGGAGCCGCTCTCAAACCTGTTTGGCGGCAAAACGCCGATGGAAGAACGCTTCGCCGCCGCCCGCTGGCAGACGGGCGACACCGGCTGCCCGCGTCTGGAGGATGCGCTGGCCTCGTTTGACTGCCGCATCAGCCAGGTGGTGAGCGTCGGTACCCATGACATTCTGTTTTGCGACATTGTTTCGATTATTCGCCACCCCGCGCCGCAAGGGCTGGTGTGGTTTGACCGCGGCTACCACGCGCTTATGCGCCCCGCCTGTTAACCCGCTCTAAGGAGATAGACCATGTTCGGATTTCCCCACTGGCAGTTGAAATCGACCTCCACAGAAGCAGGCGTGGTCGCACCGGATGAACGCCTCCCGCTCGGGCAGACGATGGTGATGGGCGTCCAGCACGCGGTTGCGATGTTTGGCGCCACGGTGCTGATGCCGATGCTGATGGGGCTCGATCCCAACCTCTCTATTCTGATGTCGGGTATCGGCACCCTGCTGTTCTTTTTTGTCACCGGCGGGCGCGTGCCCAGCTATCTGGGATCCAGCGCCGCCTTTGTCGGCGTGGTTATCGCCACCACCGGGTTTAACGGCCAGGGGATCAACCCCAACCTGAGCGTGGCCCTCGGCGGCATCATCGCCTGCGGTCTGGTGTATACCCTGATTGGTCTGGTGGTGATGAAGATCGGCACGCGCTGGATCGAGCGCATGATGCCCCCGGTCGTAACGGGCGCCGTGGTGATGGCGATTGGCCTGAACCTCGCCCCGATTGCGGTCAGGAGCGTCTCCGCCTCGCCGTTTGAAAGCTGGATGGCGGTGATCACCGTGCTGTGTATCGGCCTGGTGGCGGTGTTCACGCGAGGCATGATCCAGCGGCTGCTGATTCTGGTCGGGCTGATTGTTGCCTGTCTGGTGTATGCCCTGCTGGCGAACGTTTTTGGTCTCGGCAAGCCGGTTGATTTTACCCTGCTGCATCAGGCCGCCTGGTTCGGCCTGCCGAAAGTGACCTCGCCCACCTTTAACGCTCAGGCGATGATGCTTATCGCCCCGGTGGCGGTAATCCTGGTGGCAGAGAACTTAGGTCACCTGAAGGCGGTCGCGGGAATGACCGGGCGCAGCATGGATCCGTACATGGGCCGCGCGTTCGTCGGTGACGGGCTGGCAACCATGCTCTCCGGTTCCGTGGGCGGCAGCGGCGTCACCACCTATGCCGAAAACATCGGCGTAATGGCGGTGACCAAAGTCTACTCGACGCTGGTCTTCGTGGCGGCGGCGGTGATGGCGATGCTGCTCGGCTTCTCACCGAAATTCGGCGCGCTGATCCACACCATTCCGTCACCGGTTATCGGCGGGGCCTCAATCGTGGTGTTTGGGCTGATCGCCGTGGCCGGCGCGCGCATCTGGGTGCAGCATCGGGTCGATCTCAGCCAGAACGGCAACCTGATTATGGTGGCGGTCACGCTGGTGCTGGGCGCGGGCGATTTTGCCCTGACGCTGGGCGGCTTTACGATCGGCGGGATTGGCACGGCGACCTTCGGCGCGATCCTGCTTAACGCCCTGCTGAGCCGCCGGATGGCTGCTGCGCCGCAGGGCGAGGTGGTGCGTCAGGATTCGTGAAATCTCAATGTCGGGTGAAGGCTATGCCTTACCCGACCTTTACGTTCCGTAAGAACACCCTAATGTCAGGAAATCACGCCTGCTCAAACAGTCGTTCGATAGATTTTGTAGGAAAGAAAAGAGAATGGCTGTTTTCACCCGTCAGCGGAATAAAACCCTGCTTCAGATAAAATCGTTTTGCCCGGTCATTGAGTGCATCAACAAATATTCCGTGTACGCCCACCGCCTGCGATGCCAGATAGACAACCCGCATGGCATGCGTGACGAGCGTCGTTCCCCACTCCTGTCCCTGCAGGTCTTTATGTATCGCCAGACGTCCCAGCGTTACGCTCGGTACGTTGCTATAAGGGATCCGACGCTGCTGAGTCTTAGAAGGCAGCATCGCTTTTTCAAAACAGCTCCCAGACAACGTGTAATAGCCCAGGACTCGCGGACGATCGCGCTCTTTAAGCAGATAGCCTCGTAAAATACGCCCATTGTGCTGACGCACCAGATGTTCTGTGAGGAAGACATTTAGCGAGGGTTCACCACAATCGAAATCCCTGAAATCATAATCTTTTCCCTCTGAAAACATTTCGACCGTGAGATTGTCCACGACGCTTCACTCCATGTTTCGAAGACGTTTTGCCGCTCGCTTCAGGCGTTCATTTGGCTCTGGCGGATTGTCGATGGCATCCATCACCGCATTCCATGATGCTTCGTTTAAGACGAGACGCCGATGCTGTTCGATGACCTCCGCAGCGCGCTCTGACGCACTGTTCACCATAAACTGGGTGATCGTTTGGTTCGTCATCGCCGCCGCTTCTTCAATCATTGTTTTGTCTTCGTCCGTTAAGCGAAGATCGATACGCTGTTTTTTAAGTGCTGGCATGATTTACTTCATCGTGTACGGTAATTATCCGTACACATCGTAGATAAACCCGTCTATTTTTTCAATCTAAACCTTCTTGAGCTGTCATATCGCTCACCTGGCTCCGACGTTTTCTGAGCTTCAACTCGCTCACCAACACCCCGGCGACAATAAATGCCGCCCCCACCAGGGCCAGCAGCGGCAGACGTTCCCCGGCCAGTCGCCCGAAAATGCCCGCCCAGACCGGTTCACCGGTATAAATCACCGTCGCGCGGGTTGGCGATACGCTGCGCTGCGCCCAGTTCATGGTGACCTGGATAATGGCGCTGAAGATACCCAGCCCCAGTGCGACCACCACCAGACCGGTGGACATCGGCGGTATGGACTCGCCAGCCGGAACCATCGTCGCAAAGGCCACCAGCGAGGCCGTGGCGAGCTGCACCACCGTCACCCGCTTGACGTCCACCTTGCCCGCCCAGGCGCTGATCAGGATAATTTCCGCCGCAATCGCAACCGCCCCGACGAGGGTGATGATCTCGCCCGGCCCCAGCGCCAGGAGGTTGTTTTCCGGCCCGGCCAGCAAAATCAGACCGATAAACGCCAGCACGATGCCAATACAGGACATCAGACCGGGCAGCCGCCCCAGGCACAGCCACTGCAATAGCGGCACCAGCGGCACGTACATCGCGGTGATAAACGCGGATTTGCTGCTGGAGATGGTCTGCAATCCCCACGTCTGCAGGCTGTAGCCCATCGCTATCGCGACACCAATGGCCACGCCGGCCTTCAGCTCTTTGAGCGTCAGACCCCGCAGCGTGTTAAGCGAAATCAGCCCTACGGCAAGCGCCGCCGTCGCAAAGCGCAGGCCAACGAAGAAGAACGGATCGCTGAGGGTCACCGCGTACTGAACGGCCAGAAACGTCCCGCCCCAGAACATGGTGATGAGAATGAGGATGGCTTCCTGCGGTTTTACGGAGAATTTAAAGCGTGAGACAGACATGCGGCACCAGCAAGTGAGAACAATTCTGTAGTGTGCGTTGCCTTTGGTTACAGTTCAATGTTGCAGAAATAAAAAACCGCCGGGAGATCCCGGCGGCAGGGGTTCAACCCGGCGTGTTACTTACTGCTGCTGCCGTGGCTGTTTTTACCCCCTTTCTTGCCAGCTTCAGATGCGCGTTGCGGGTCATTCTTGAAGTTGCCCCCGCTATGCTGGCCACCTTTACGGCCTGCTTCTGATGCTCTTTCACGGTCTTCTGCGAAATTACCTGAACCACCACGATGGTTTGCCATCTCTAACCTCCAGAATGTGAAACATTAGACATCATATTGCATTCAGTAAAAGAGGATTCTTTCACCTCGCAACACAAGGACAGTGCCTTTATCTGTGCCGCGTGAAACTAAGCTTAGTGGAATGCCGCTATCCGGCAAGCCGCAGGTAATATTCTGCAACATGAACTCAGTCTTTCGGGTGAGATGACGCGACGGGAATGCATAAACCTTTCTTATCATTTTAAAAATCCGCACCGGGAAAGTTGTATCATTTTGCTACAAAGTCATTTTTCTACGCATGTTGTTATAAATCAAATAAATGGCGTTCATTTTTGCAGTCTGGCTGTGATGACATATCTTTAAAAGAACGCAGCGATCCGCTGTCAGAAAAACCAACGAGGAGTGATGCAAAATGGCAAAAGTTCTGGTGCTCTATTATTCCATGTATGGACACATTGAAACCATGGCTCACGCGGTAGCAGAAGGTGCAAACAGGGTTGATGGCGTTGAGGTTGTGGTCAAACGCGTACCGGAAACCATGCAGGCGGAAGCCTTCCTGAAAGCCGGGGGTAAAACACAAAACGCCCCGGTCGCCACCCCGCAGGAGCTGGCGGATTATGATGCCATTATCTTCGGCACCCCGACCCGCTTCGGCAATATGTCGGGCCAGATGCGCACCTTCCTCGATCAAACCGGCGGACTTTGGGCATCCGGGGCGCTTTACGGCAAACTCGCGAGTGTATTCAGCTCTACCGGGACCGGCGGCGGCCAGGAGCAGACGATTACCTCAACCTGGACTACCCTTGCTCATCACGGGATGGTGATTGTGCCGATTGGCTACGGCGCACAGGAGCTGTTTGACGTTTCCCAGGTGCGCGGCGGTACGCCGTACGGCGCAACCACCATTGCCGGTGGGGATGGCTCACGTCAGCCAAGCAATGAAGAACTGTCTATCGCCCGCTATCAGGGTGAATATGTCGCGGGTCTGGCCAAAAAACTGAACGGCTAACACCCAACAGGAGGACAAGCATGCCAACTCAAGAATCCAAAGCTCACCACGTGGGCGAATGGGCAAGTTTACGCAACACCTCTCCGGAGATTGCCGAAGCTATCTTTGAAGTCGCGAAGTACGATGAAAAGCTGGCCGAGCAGATTTGGGAGGAAGGTAACGATGAGGTGCTGGTGCGCGCCTTCGAAAAAACGGACAAAGACTCGCTCTTCTGGGGCGAGCAAACCATCGAACGTAAAAACGTCTAAGCGTTTCCCCCCGCCATCACGCGGGGGGTTCTCTTTTATTTCGCCGCGTTATTCATCACCGCATTGAATTTGTCGACAGGACAGAAGCCGTTCGCATCCACCGGGCAGCCCTTCAGCTCCAGCGTCACGCGCTGCGCCGGAGACTGCAGCGACAGCACGCTGGCGTTACGCAGCTGCTCTGAGCTCTGGTAGACATACTCAATTTTCATCAGCTCCTGGTTGGCATTTTTGTCGTGCCAGCGCTGGAAGACAATTTTGCCGCCAATCGGGGTGCGCTCCTGCTGGTCGTGCAGCTGATAGGGTTTGAAATCCAGGGCGGTGAGCAGGGAAGCAATGTTCGAATCATGCCCCACCAGCAGGGTGATTTTCGGCGCTTTCGCCTGGTCGGTGACCAGGGTATTATCGATATACTTCACCAGCGGCTTCGCCACGTTTTGCGCCACCTCGGTGGAGGTAAACAGCGAATCCTGATAGCCGTTCTTCAGCTTCGACAGCACGCGCCACTGCTGGTCGGTCTTGATTTCGCCCCAGGCCACCTGGTCGGCCGGAAAGCCTTCGTAATACTGCAGCGTGAACGCATCCACCAGCGAGTTGCCCACCTTCAGCGGCCCGGATACGCCAGGCTCTTTTTCATAGTCGGCGCTGAAGGTATCTTTCGCATCCGCCAGCGAGCAGACTTTTTTCTCCTTGCACGACGGCGAATCGGCGTAGTTTGTCATCTGCTCCAGCAGCTTGTAGCTGTCTGCGAGCTGCATTTTCTGCCGCTCGGCCTCCATCGCCTTCAGCGCTTTTTCGCGGAATTCAGGTGAGTTATCGGTAATCACCGGATTGAAGGTCGGATCCATGGTGCCCATTTTTTCCTGATGGTGCACGGGAACGTCGCAGCCCGGGAACGCGCCGGTAATGAAGAACTGTGCGGTCGCGACGGTACGCTGCAGGCTGTTGGCATAAGCGTAAACGCTATCCGCCGCTGGACATTCTCCCGTCTTCACCATCCTCTGCTGCGCCAGCCACTCGCGCATGTAGTGACCCATATACACTTCCAGCACGCCGCCTTTGGTGGTGAGCTGGCCGCCCGGTACTTCCCATTCCGGCCACTGTTTCGGCGTGGACTGCTCCAGCACGCTGCCGTTGTTGGCGAGCGGCGCGCGCAGGTTATGGCGACTCATGATTAAAACTTGCTCCAGCTGATACCCTTCCGGCGTCTCTTGCGCCTGCACGCCAAACGTTGCTGAAATGGAACCGGCGACTGCCAGCGCGAGTAGTGCTTTTCTCATCCCTAATTCCTCACTCGTTTTAAAATGTCGCGCTCAGTGTGACAGATTCGTCACAATTTTCCGGGAAGCATTTCTCAAACTGATGATTAACGTGCTTACGGTGTGTGCCAATTAGTTTTATAATAAAACCATACCCTACCGGAGAATTGATCGTGAAACGTACCCGCCTCGAAGAGAGCACCTGCCCCGTCGCCCGTTCGCTGGATATCATCGGCGACTGGTGGTCGCTGCTGATTGTTCGCGACGCGCTGCGCGGGATTAAACGCTTCGGCGAGTTCCAGAAAAGCCTCGGTATCGCGAAAAACATGCTGACCACGCGGCTCAAGCTGCTGGTAGACGAAGGCATTCTCCGGCTTCAGCCCGCCTCCGACGGCAGCGCCTGGCAGGAGTATGTCCTGACCGAAAAGGGACGCGCCCTGCAAACCGTGCTGGTTGCCCTGTCCCAGTGGGGGAATGAATTTTTGTTTGCTGAAAACGAATGCGGCACCGTGCTGGTCGATTCCGAACAGCGCAAACCCCTGCGCAAACTGGCGCTTATCGCCGACGATGGGCGCGAACTGACGCCTGAAGAGATAGTGGCTAAACTCCCCTCCTGACCGTTCCCGACGGCAAAAGCACAAAATGATCGCCAATATGGTTGCATTATAAAACCAAATAGCAGAGAGTTAATTCAGTTTCATCTTGAAACCAAATAACCCACTTTGCTTTGAGGTAACACACGATGACTACGCAAATCACCACCGCCCTGATCACGGGTGCCTCCTCCGGGATTGGCGCCGTTTATGCCGATCGTCTTGCCGCGCGCGGTGCCAACCTGGTGCTGGTCGCTCGCCGCGAAGATCGCCTGAAAACCCTCGCCGCCGACCTGCGCGCGCGCTATGGCGTGGCCGTCGATATTCTGGTGGCCGATCTTACCGATGAAGCCGGGATCCGCGCCGTGGAAGAAGAACTGCGCAGCAATGCCGCCATTGATACGCTCATCAACAACGCGGGCACCGCGCAAATGGCACCGTTCCTCGCGGGCGAGATAGCGCAGCATCAGGCCATTAACACCCTGAACACCACGGCGCTGATGCGTCTGACCTACGCCATCCTGCCCCGTCTGGCGCAGAATAACCGCGGCACGCTGATCAATATCGCGTCCGTGCTGGCCCTGCACGTCCGGGCGGGCAGCGCCCTCTACAGCGCCACCAAGGCGTGGGTACTGAGCTTTACCCGTGGGTTACAGGAAGAATTTGCCGACAGCAGCGTGCGTATTCAGGCCGTGCTGCCCGCCGCCACCGCAACGGAGATCTGGAGCCATTCAGGCGTCACGGTGGACGATCTGCCGGAAGGTTCGGTAATGACCACCGACGATATGGTGGATGCGTCGCTGGCGGGTCTGGATCAGGGTGAACCGATCACCATCCCGCCGATGCATGATGCAGGCCTGTGGGAGCGCTACGAAGCGGCGCGCCTTGAGCTGTTTAGCAGCGCACGCACCGGCATTCCGGCACCGCGCTACGTAAAACAGTAGCCTAACGCTGAAGCTGGTCGCCGTACTCGCTCATCCAGGCGGCCAGCGGCGAGAGTGCGTCCTGCAGGGTTAACCCCAGCCCGGTGATCTGATACTCCACGCGCGGCGGGATCTCCGGGTAGACCGTCCGCGTCACCAGCCCGCGCTGTTCAAACAGGCGCAGCTGCTTCGTTAGCTCTTTCTGGGTGATGGGGGCAGCCGCCCGCAGCAGGTCTCCAAAGCGTACGGGCGTATTGAAGACAATCAGGCGATAGAGAATGGGGATCGCCCATTTACCGGAAATCAGGTTTACAAACTGCGTCATCGGGCAGGTATACGCCTCAGATTTTTTTTCACAGCACTCCTCCAGCATTTCTGCCATAGCACACCTCTTGCCTCTTTAGTATCCATTTGGTACCTGGTTTCCTTTCGATACTAACGTTTCTATAGTGCTTTCTCCAGAGACATTTCAGGAGAAGAACATGGGTCGTTTAACCGATAAGTATACGTTGATTACCGGCGGCACCAGCGGCATCGGTCTTGCCACCGCGCAGGCGTTTATCGCCGAAGGGGCGCGCGTCGCCGTGACCGGACGCAACCCGGACACCCTCGCCGAAGCAGAGCGCATTCTGGGCGATAAGGCCTGGGTGATCCCAACCGATGCGGGCGATATCGCGTCGCAGAAAGCGCTGGCGGAAACCCTCGCCGCCCGCTGGCCGCGCCTCGACGCGGTGTTTCTCAACGCCGGCGACGTAACGCACGCGCCGCTGGAAGCCTGGCAGGAGGATGCGTGGGATCGCCTGATGGGCATCAACCTGAAGGGACCGTTCTTTTTAATTCAGGCGCTGCTGCCGCTGCTGAATAACCCGTCGTCGGTGATCCTCTGCGGCTCCGTGAGCGCGCGCATCGGCCTGCCCACCAGCAGCGTGTATGCCGCGAGCAAGGCCGCCCTGCTGTCGCTGGCGCGTACGCTGTCGGCGGAGCTGCTGCCGCGCGGGATCCGCGTCAACGGCCTGAGCCCCGGCCCGGTGGAAACCCCGGCCTTTACCAAAACGGGCTTAAGCGACGAGGCGCTTAACGCGATGATGGCGGACATCATCAAGCTGGTGCCGCTCGGCAGAATGGGCTCGACGACGGAGCTGGCAAAAGCCGCGCTCTATCTGGCGTCCGACGAGTCGAGCTACACGGTAGGAACGGAGCTGCTGGTGGACGGCGGCATGGGGAGTTTGTAACTCAAAAGGCGCTGATGCCGGTGACGATGCCGACATACAGCGCCGCCCATACGCAGGCGGAAATCAGGCTGACGGCGTAGACCTTTGCTGCATTCAGCCTGAGCATCCCCGCCGCCAGCGGGACGATGTAACGCAACACCGCCAGAAATCGCGACGTAAAGAGCACGATGACACCGTTCTTTTGCAGCTGATGCTGTACCCGCAAGAACTTGTCGGCATGCTTTGAGGTAAAACGCGTGACCAGCCGGGTGTGCCCCATCAGCTGGCCGATATGGTAGTTCAGCACCGAGCCCGCCGTTGCCCCCAACACCACGGCCAGCCACGCCAGCGCAGGATGCATGCTCGCCTGGCTGACGGTCATGCCCGCCAGCAGCATCACCGAGGCGGGCGGCAGCACGGAGGAGATCAGCACCGTCGACTTGCCCAGCGCCATCATAAATAACAGCGCGAACAGATGTGCCGGATACAGCGCAAAATGATTCAGCAGATTATCAAACCACGCCATTTGCTTCTCCTCCGTTGATTATATAATCCTCCATTAGAAATGAATGACCTTAAATAAACCATCAACGCTTTATTAAATAAGATTCTCCTAAACCGTTCTTAAACATTATTTAATTTCCCGAGCGGCAATATCAAATAAGCGTATTATTTCCCTCGTTTTTCAACGATCTCGTTATGGCGAGGCTCCTGTACAAATACACGTTATCGCTCTGGTAGGTTCGAGAGAATCGACACAGGGTAAAACAGGCACTGTCGAATCAAGGCTTTGTCAGTATAACTTCCCTCACGGGATACGGTGTACAGTGCTGAACCCAGGACGTGGGGATCTCCTCTTCGACATGCCCTGTCTTGCTCGCCCCTGAGAGATTTTATTATTCAAAGGGAATTCACTATGTCTTACGCTATTCACAACCAAAACCTGGCATTGAATGACAGCGCGATCGCGCAATATATGAATACCGATTTTATTGTCCTCGATATTGCATTATGCGTGGCGCTGGCGCGCGAGCAATTCTTCGAAAAATTAAAAGACGACGATATTCCGTCTCATATTTTTATTGAAGACAATGGCCGCCTGGCGGGCATGATTGCCGTGCGTAAATTGCTGCAGACCGCCGACACGGTACAGCCGGTGAAATCGCTGATGATTTCGCAGTTTTTGCAGGTCAAACCGGAGGATGAACGTGCCGACGTAGCCGGACTGCTGGCGCACGGCGGCGCGGACGTGGTGCCCGTGGTCACCCACGGCAAGCTCGTCGGCTGTCTGACCGAGCGCGAAATCGCCCATCTGCTGGAAGATGACGTCACCGAGGATGCTCAGCTTCAGGGGGCGACGCTGCCGCTGGAGAAGCCCTATCTGGACACCAGCCCGTATAGCCTGTGGAAAAAACGCTCCGTCTGGCTGCTGCTGCTGTTTGTCGCGGAGGCCTACACCAGCTCGGTGATCCAGCATTTTGAAGAGGCGCTGGAGTCCGCCATCGCGCTGGCGTTTTTTATTCCGCTGCTGATCGGCACGGGCGGCAACAGCGGGACGCAGATCACCTCCACCCTGGTGCGCGCCATGGCGCTGGGGGAAGTCCGTCTGCGCGACGTTGGCCGCGTGCTGCGTAAAGAGATGACCACCTCGCTGATGATTGCCGCCACGCTCGGTATTGCCGGGTGCATTCGCGCCTGGATGATGGGGATTGGGCTGGAAATCACGCTTATCGTCAGCCTGACGCTGGTGTGCATTACGCTCTGGAGTGCGATTGTGTCGTCCGTCATTCCGATGGTGCTCAAGCGCTGCGGCATTGACCCGGCGGTCGTCTCCGCGCCGTTTATCGCGACGCTGATCGACGGTACCGGGCTGATTATCTACTTTAAGATCGCGCAATATACGCTGGGGCTGGAGTAACGCGGACTTTGCCGGGTGGCGCTACCGCTTACCCGGCCTACAAATTAACGCGCACCGCCGTCAGCCAGCGTTCTCACCGCCCGCCCAAATGCCTCAATAGCCAGGGCAACATCGTCAGCCATCACCGATTCGGCCGGATGGTGGCTGACCCCGCCCTTACAGCGCACAAACAGCATCCCCACCGGCCAGCGTTCCGCCAGGGCGATGGTGTCATGCCCGGCGCCGCTGGGCAGGGATAACGAGCACCCCTGCACCGATTCAACGGCCTGCCCCAGCAGCTCCTGCAAATGCGCATCGCACGGCGTGGCGGCGATACGGTAAAACTCCTCGGCGCTGAAGCTCAACCCGCGACGCGCGGCAATCGCCTGCGCCTGCGCCAGCAGTTCAGCGAGCAGCGCGTCAAGCGGGGCATCCTGCGGGCCGCGAATATCCAGCGAGAGCGCAACCTCGCCCGGGATCACGTTGACCGCGCCGGGCAGGCAGCGCAGCTCACCGACCGTCGCCACCCGGTTGCCGCCCTGCTGTCGTGTAATGTTTTCGATCAGCACCATCCATTCGGCGACGGCGGCCAGGGCATCCTTACGGTGACTCATCGGCACGGTACCCGCGTGTCCGGCCTCGCCGGTGAAGCGGCAGTTGAGGCGGCGCGCGCCGTTAATGGCTTCCACCACGCCCAGCGCCAGCCCTTCCTGCTCCAGACACGGCCCCTGTTCGATGTGCAGTTCCAGACAGGCGCTGAAATCGGCCTGATGACGTGCCGCGAGCGCCACGCGGGCAGGATCGAGCCCCGCCTGCACCATCGCCTGCGCCACGCTGATGCCCTGAGCATCGCACGTCTCCAGCCAGCCCTGCGGCCAGGAGCCCGTAATACCCCGGCTGCCTAACAGGGTGATCCCAAAACGGGTTCCCTCTTCGTCGCCAAAGCCGACAATTTCTATGGCCTGCGCCAGATGCAAACCCTGCTGGTGCAGGCTGTCCACCACTTCGATGGCGGTGAGCACCCCGAGCATGCCGTCGTAGCGCCCGGCGTTGCGCACGGTATCCAGATGAGAGCCGAGCAGCACCGCCTGCGCCCCTTCCTGCGCGCCCTCATAGCGACCGCAGATATTGCCCACGCTGTCCTGCCAGACGGTCATGCCCGCCTGGCGCATCCACTCCCCGACCAGCTGGTTGGCCTGCAGATGCTGCGTGGAGAGATAGACCCTTGTCAGCGCATCCGGGGTTTCGCTGATGGCGGCCAGCGCGTCGGCGCGCGCCATCACCCGTTCTGCCGCCGGGCTCATTGCGGCGTCTCGCGGCTATAGTGGTCCCACGCGGCCTGCATGGCGGCCCCCTGCGTGGTGGTGAATTTGAGGTAGTTCAGCACCGACTCCAGCGCGCTCAGGGTGGTCATCACGCAGTCCTTGCGCGCGTTATAGCCCATGGTGCCAATGCGCCACACTTTACCGTGCAGCGGGCCAAACGAGGTGCCGATTTCAATCCCAAAATCCTCCAGCATCAGCTTACGCACCTGGTCGCCGTTGATCCCCTGCGGAATGACCACGCCCAGCACGTTGTTCATCTTGTGCTTCAGGTCGCCGAAGGTCTCCAGCCCCATCGCCTGAATGCCCTTCAGCAGCGCATCGCCGTGCAGCCTGTGGCGCGCGATGCCGTTATCCAGCCCTTCCTGCAGGATCAGCCGCGCGCATTCGCGGGCGCCAAACAGCGCGGTCGTGGCTTCGGTGTGATGGTTCAGCCGCTCCGGCCCCCAGTAGTCCATCACCATGCCGAGATCGAAGTAGTTGGAGTAGATCATCTCCTCGTCGCCGTCGCGGTGGGCGTCGGTGCGAATGCCCTCCTCCACGCACTTGCGGCGGCGGATCGCCTCTTCCATCCGCGCGCTCAGCGTGATCGGCGACGTGCCCGACGGGCCGCCGAGGCATTTCTGCATCCCGGCCGAGACGGCGTCCAGCCCCCAGGCGTCGGTCTCCAGCGCGTTACCGCCGAGCGACGCGGTGGCGTCGGTATAAAACAGCACGTCGTAGCGGCGGCAGATCGCGCCCAGCTCCGCGAGCGGCTGCAGCATGGTGGTGGAGGTGTCGCCCTGCACGGTCAGCAGCAGGCGCGGACGAATACGCTTAACCGCATCCTCGACCTGGTCCGGGGTAAACACCTCGCCCCACGGCACCTCGATGGTATGCACCTCCGCGCGGCAGCGGCGGGCAATTTCGCACAGCAAGTGGCCAAAGCGGCCAAAGACCGGCACCAGCACCTTATCTCCCGGGCGAATGGCGGAGACCAGAATAGCCTCAATTCCCGCGCGGGAGGTGCCGTCCACCAGCATCGTCCAGCGGTTTTCGGTGCGGAACACCCCGCGGTAGAGCGCCATCACCTCGTTCATGTAGTGGGTCATGGCCGGATCGTACTGGCCGATCAGCTGGCTCGACATGGCGCGCAGCACGCGTGGGTCGGCGTTGATCGGGCCCGGTCCCATCAGCAGGCGCTGGGGCGGGTTGATTTGCGGAAAGTGTGCGATATCCATTGTTAAGTCCTTATCAGTTGAGGCCGCGCACGGAGGAGATGAACTGCTTCAGTTCCGTGGTCTGCGGGTTGGCGAACAGCGTTTTGCTGTCGCCCTGCTCCCAGACTTTCCCCTGGTGCATAAACACCACGCGGTCGCCCACTTCGCGGGCAAAATTCATTTCATGGGTAACCAGTATGAGCGTCATCCCCTCGGCCGCCAGTTGCTCCAGCACTTTGAGCACTTCGCCCACCAGCTCCGGATCCAGCGCGGAGGTGATCTCGTCGCAGAGTAATACTTTCGGCGACATCGCCAGCGCGCGGGCTATCGCCACGCGCTGCTGCTGGCCGCCGGAGAGGCTCGACGGGTAGTAATCCAGACGATCGCCAAGGCCAACCTTCTCCAGCATCTGCTGCGCCAGCGCCCGGCATTCGGCGGCGCTTTTTTTCAGCACCCGACGCGGGGCGAGCATCACGTTCTCCAGCGCCGTCATGTGCGGGAACAGGTTGAAGCTCTGGAACACCATCCCGACCGAGCGGCTGATTTCACGCGCCTGGGAATCCCGGTCGGTAATGGTCATGCCGCCCAGCTTGATGCTGCCGTCCTGATACCCTTCCAGCCCGTTGATGCAGCGCAGCAGCGTGCTTTTACCCGATCCGCTGCGCCCGATAATGGAGATCACCTGGCCCATGTCGATATCCAGATCGACGCCCTTGAGCACGTGGTTATCGCCGTAGTACTTCTGCACCTGATTAATGGTGATGAGAGGCATTGAATTTCGTCTCCAGATAGCGGCTGTAGCGCGACAGCGGATAGCACAGAATAAAGTAGCCGAGCGCCACCAGCGCAAAGACCTTAAACGGCTGATAGGTCACGTTGGTCAGCATGGTCCCGGCCTTGGTCAGCTCGATAAAGCCAATGATCGACGCCAGCGCGGTGCCTTTGATCACCTGCACGGCAAAGCCGACCGTCGGCGCAATGCCGATGCGCAGCGCCTGTGGGGCGACGACGCGAAACAGGGTCTGGCCGAAGGTCAGCCCCAGGCAGCGCGACGCTTCCCACTGCCCTTTCGGCAGGGCGCGAATGCTGCCGTTCCAGATATCGAGCAAAAACGCGCTGGTGTAGAACGTCAGCGCCAGCGAGGCGGCGGTCCACGGCGAGACGTCGATGCCGAACAGCGCCACGCCGAAGAAGGCCAGGAACAGCTGCATCAGCAGCGGTGTGCCCTGAAACAGCTCAATATAGCCGCGGATGATGCGCTTCACCGCGCGCCCGCCGGTGAGGCGCAGCAGCAGGAGCGGCAGCGTCACCGCCGCCCCGCCGACGAAGGCCACCAGCGACAGCAGTACCGTCCAGCGCCCGGCCAGCAGCAGATTGCGAATAATGTCCCAGTCGGTAAAGGTGGTCATCATGCCTGCACCCCCAGCCATTTCCGTCCCGCCGCCATCATCAGCTGGCGCAGGGTAATCGACAGCGCTAAGTAAATCCCGGTGGTCACCAGATAAACCTCAAAGCTTAAAAACGTTCTGGACTGGATCAGGTTGGCGGCGAAGGTCAGCTCTTCATAGGAGACCTGCGATACCACCGACGAGCCGAGCATCACGATGATGCACTGGCTCACCAGCGCCGGGTAAATGCGCTGCAGCGCGGGCGGCAGCACCACGCGAATAAAGGTCTGCAGGCGGGTCAGCCCCAGCACGCGACCGGCCTCCCATTGCCCTTTCGGCGTGACCTGAATGCCCGCGCGAATAATCTCGGTGCTGTAGGCGCCCAGGTTCACCACCATGGCCAGCAGCGCCGCTTCCCCCGCCGTCATCTTCAGCCCCAGATTCGGCAGGCCGAAGACGATGAAAAATAGCTGCACCACAAACGGCGTGTTGCGGATGATTTCCACGTACGCGCCCCAGATGCGGCTGAACCAGGTGGTGCGTCCGCTGCGGATTGCCGCCCCGAAAATCCCCGTCGCCAGCCCGCCGACGGTGGCCATCACCGTCAGCTGAATAGTGACCCACAGTCCGGCCAGCAGCTCCGGCCAGTGCGGCCAGAGGGCTGAAAAATCAAGTTGCTCCGTCATCGGCTCAGGCGCCAAGGTTTGCCGGCAGCGGGGCCTTCAGCCATTGCTCAGACAGGCCGTTCAGCGTGCCGTCCTTGATGCCCTGCTCGATCAGCGCATCCACTTTTGCCTTCAGGGCCGGTTCGTTCTTCTTCAGGCCAATAAAGCACGGCGAGTCTTTCAGCATAAAGCTCGGCACCGGGGCTTTCGCCGCGTTCTGGCGCGAAATGGCTGCCACCACGAGGTTGCCGGTCGCCACGTACTGCACCTGTCCGGAGAGGTAAGCGGAGAGCGTAGTGTTGTTGTCTTCGTAGCGCTTCACGTCCGCGTCTTTCGGCGCCAGGCCGGTCAGCACCATGTCCTCCACCGCCCCGCGCGTCACGCCGATGGTTTTTCCGCTCAGCGCGGCGGCGTCCTTCAGCTCGGCGCCTTTCGGACCAAACACGCCGAGGAAGAACGGCGCATAGGCGCGGCTGAAGTCGATTACCTTCTCGCGCTCCGGGTTTTTACCGAGGCTGGAAATGACCAGGTCCACCTTGTCGGTTTGCAGGTACGGCACGCGGTTGGCGCTGGTCACCGGCACCAGCTGCAGCTTGAGCTTCATCTGTTTAGCCAGGTAGCGCGCCATGTCGATGTCGTAGCCCTGCGGCTGCAGATCGGTCCCCACCGAGCCAAACGGCGGGAAGTCCTGCGGCACGGCAATGCGAATGGTGCCGCGCTTCTCGATATCCTGAAGCTGGTCAGCCTTTGCCGGCAGCTGTGTGAAGAGACATGCGGCCCCGGCCAGTGCAATCAACAATTTTTTCATGGTCCTTCCCCGTAACGTTAACATGAAACAAAAGATTCTTTGAATGTGATTTTGCAACTAATGTGCCAGATAAGGCGAAGCGGGGAATATTGTTGAGAAGCCTGATAAAACGCGGGCGGGTCGAAAAAACGTGCGTTTCTCCGCCCCGCCAGCTGCACCATTTCAATGCAAAGCACCAGCCTGATGCCCCATTATCGCTGTTCGAGTTCGTCCAGCTGCTGGTAGAGGGAGGCAATTTCGTGAATGCGCGGACGGCCTTTATCGAGAATTTCATGCAGGAAGGCATTCGCCAGCAGGTTGATCAGGCTGTTGACCGAGGAATAGCAGTCATAGGCCGAGACGCTGTCCAGCGGGGCGCAGAGCTGCCAGCTCGCCAGCGGGAACAGGCTGTGCGCCTGCGGCTCGCACATCAGCAGCACCGGAATACCGCTGCTCTGAAGCTGCTGCATCAGCGGGCGGATAATGCGCGGGCGGCGGCGGAAGGCCATCATCACCACCAGATCGTCCGGCGTTAAATCCACCAGCTCCTCGCCCAGGCTCTGCCCCGGCTGCGGCAGGACCAGCACCTGACCGCGCGCCTGCAGCAGCTGCTGGCGCAGGTGCAGCGCCGCCGGATAGGCGTTACGCATGCCGATAATGACGATGCGCCGCGCCTTAACCATGCAGGCCATGGCGTCGGCAAACTGCTGCGCGTCGAGGGCATTGACCCACTGGGTCAGGTTCGCCATCTCCTGCTTATAGTGGCGGGCCAGCAGCGTGTTGCCCTGCACCGCATCGCGGTTATCGGTGAGCGGCATCCCGCTCTGGCGCAGGGTGCGCAGCTCGTCGCGCATATCCTTATATTTCTCATAGCCCAGACGCTTAAACAGACGGCTCACCGTGGCTTTCGACACCCCGCTCAGCTGCGCCAGCTCGGCGCTGTTGTAGCTAATGAGATCGTCAAAATGGTCGAAAATAAAGTCCGCCACCCGCTGCTCCTGCGGCGACAGCGACGGGTACTGTGCTTTCAGACGTTCATCCAGTTGTTCCATAGCGCCTCTGTAACTTTTGTTTCATCACATTTTGCCTTTCATTCTACCTTTCATTATACGTGCCAGTTTACTGAAACTTTTCTTTCAGAACTGGAACAGCTTTTGCAGCACCTTGTGACCTTCAGGGTTACGAGGACTCCTCATGCAAAGTAATGTCTCCACACACGGTATGGCGGTTGCGCCCCACCACCTCGCCAGCCAGAGCGCGCTGGCCGTGCTGCGCGAAGGCGGCAGCGCGATAGAGGCAATGGTCGCCGCGGCGGCCACCATTGCCGTGGTTTATCCGCACATGAACGGGCTGGGCGGCGATGGCTTCTGGCTTATCGTGCCGCCGGAAGGCGAACCTGTCGCCATTGATGCCAGCGGCGCGGCGGGATCGCGCGCGACGCTGGCCGCCTACGACGGGCTCACGCAGATCCCCCATCGCGGCCCCCGTGCGGCGCTAACCGTCGCTGGCACGGTGAGCGGCTGGGACGAGGCGCTGAAGGTCTCGCGCGAGATGACCGACAGGGCGCTGCCGCTGGCTCGCCTGCTGGCCGACGCCATTGACTATGCGCAGAACGGCACGCCGGTCACGACCTCTCAGGCCCACGCCACGGCCAGTAAATTCGACGAGCTGAAGGACGTTCCCGGCTTCGCGGAAACCTGGCTGGTGGACGGCAAGCCGCCGCAGGTCGGGAGCCGTTTTTATCAGCCCGCCATGGCCACGACCCTCACGCGCCTGGCGGAAGACGGTCTGGACAGCTTTTATCGCGGCCCGCTGGCGGAAGTCCTGGCGCGCGGCATGGAGACGCTGGATCTCCCCGTGACGCTGGCCGATCTCAACGCTCACGCCGCCCGACGCACCGTGCCGCTGAAGCTGCAGCATCAGCAGGGGGAGATCTTTAACCATGCCCCGCCGACGCAGGGGCTGGTCTCGCTGGCGATACTCGGCATCACCGACCGCCTGAACATGGCGGAAGCCGACGACGCCGAAACCCTTCACCGCATCGTTGAAGCCACCAAGCTGGCCTTTGGCCTGCGCGATGCCCACATCACCGACCCGCGCGCGCTGAAAACCGATATTCAGGGTCTGCTGGATCCCGCTGCCCTGCAGGCGCTTGCCGACAGGGTTGACGACGGCCGCGCCGCGCCGTGGGGCGCCGGAAAAGGTCCCGGCGATACGGTCTGGATGGGGGTAATGGATAAAAGCGGGCTCGCCGTGTCGTTTATCCAGAGTATCTATCACGAGTTCGGCAGCGGCGTGGTGCTGCCCGATACCGGCATCGTCTGGCAGAACCGGGGCGCATCGTTCAGCCTCGATCCCGCCCATCTTCTGGCCCTCGCGCCGGGCAAACAGCCGTTCCACACTCTGAACCCGGCGGCGGCGCGTCTGAAGGACGGTCGCGTGATGGTCTACGGATCGATGGGCGGCGACGGGCAGCCGCAAACCCAGGCCGCGCTCTTTACCCGCTACGTTGTTCAGGGCGTCCCCCTGCAGGAGAGCATCACCCGCCCGCGCTGGCTGCTGGGGCGTACCTGGGGACAAACCTCGGACACCTTAAAGCTTGAAGGGCGTTTTTCACCCGAGACGGTCGCGCGCCTGCAGGCTCTCGGTCACGAGGTGGAGCTTTTCCCTGACTTTAGTGAAGCCATGGGCCACGCGGGCGCGATTGTCCACCACCCCAACGGGCTGTTCGAAGGGGCATTTGACCCGCGCAGCAACGGCGCGACCGCCGGATTCTGAGGAGAAAACAATGACGACACCACAACCCGACTGGCAGGCGTACCTGGCGCAGATGGAAACCGTACTCGGCGTGACGCTGGATGACGCCCGCCGCGCCGAGCTGCAGCTGCAGTTCAGCCGCATTGCTAGCATGGCCGCTCCGCTGATGGCGCTGTCGCTCGACGACCGCCTGGAGATTGCAGGAGTGTATAAAGCATGAGGCTACACGAGATGAGTATCGGTGCGATCCAGCATGCGCTGAACGCGGGAGAGCTGAGCGCTCGTGAGATTGCCCGCCAGACGCTGGAGGCGATTGCGCGCGTGAACCCACAGATCAATGCCTGGACCGCCGTGACGGAAGCACGCATGCTCGCCGAAGCCAACAATATAGATACCCTGCGACGGGAAAAGCGTCCCCTGCCGCCGCTGGCGGGCGTGCCTTATGCGGTGAAAAACCTGTTCGACGTTGCCGGCCATACCACCCTCGCCGGGGCCGAGCTGTTCAGCCAGCGCCCTGCCGCAGCCGCTGACAGTTTCGCGGTGCGCCAGCTGCGCAGCGCGGGCGGGCTGCTGACCGGGATGGTGAATATGGACGCCTACGCCTACGGCTTTACCACCGAAAACAGCCACTACGGCACGACGCGTAACCCGCACGACCTGGCGCGCATTGCGGGCGGTTCGTCCGGCGGCTCAGCCGCCGCCGTGGCCGCCGGGCTGGTGCACTTCTCGCTCGGTACCGACACCAACGGCTCAATTCGCGTTCCGGCCTCCCTGTGCGGCATCTATGGCCTGAAGCCCACCTTTGGCCGCCTGTCGCGATCAGGCAGCCATCCGTTTGTCGCAAGCCTGGATCATATCGGCCCCTTTGCCCGCCGCGTGTGCGACCTGGCGTCCGTTTACGACGCGCTGCAGGGGCGGGACAGCAGCGACGGTTTTCAGGCAGAAAGCTCCCGCGAGCAGACGCGCCCCCTGCTCGATCGCGGGCTTGACGGCCTGCGCTGCGCGGTGCTCGGCGGCTACTTCACCACCTGGTGCGACACGGACGCCAGAGACGCCGTGGCGCGGGTGGCGAAGGCGCTCGATGTGCAGGATGAGCTGCAGTTCCCGGACGCCGAGCTGGCGCGCTCTGCGGCGTTTATCATCAGCGCCGCCGAAGGGGGAAATCAGTACCTGCCCGCGCTTCGCCGCGAGCCCGAGCGCTTTGAGCCGCACTCCCGCGAACGCCTGCTGGCCGGGGCGATGATCCCCTCCGCCTGGTATATTCAGGCCCAGCGGTTCCGCGCGCACGCCCGGCAGGCGTTTAAAACCCTGTTCGCGCAGGCCGACGTGCTGATCGCCCCGGCCACCCCGCGCAGCGCCACGCTGGCGGGCGAGCAGACCATGGAGATTAACGGTCAGCCACTTCCCATTCGCGCCAGCATGGGGATGCTGACTCAGCCGATATCATTTTTGGGCCTGCCCGTGACCACCGTTCCGCTGCGTACCGCGCAGGGTGCGCCTATCGGCCTGCAGCTGATTGCCGCGCCGTTTAACGAGCAGGCCTGCCTGCGCGTCGCGCGGGTTCTGGAGGAGAGCGGCATCACCGATGCCCGTCCGGCGGAGATAGCAGCATGATGAATCACGATGATATTAACCTCCCGTGGGTGGTTGCCGAGGTGACGGCCGCGTTTTACCGCTATGAGGACGCGCTGGTGAGCAACAACGTTGCGGTGCTGGACGAGCTGTTCTGGCACGACAAAAACACGGTGCGGCTGGGGGCGGGGGAAAACCTGTACGGAATTGATGAAATCCGCGCCTTTCGCGCGGCGCGCCCCGCCACCGGGCTGCAGCGGACGCTGCGCCACACCGTCATCACCACCTTCGGGGAGGATTATGCCGTGTGCAGCACCGAGTTTACACGGGAGTGCACGGAACGCATTGGCCGCCAGCAGCAGACGTGGGTACGGTTTGCCTATGGGTGGCGGATCGTGGCGGCGCAGGTGAGTTTGATGGTGTAACGCTGAAAAACCTGCCCGGTGGCGCTGCGCTTACCGGGCCTACGATGTCCCGTAGGCCCTGTGGGCCGGGTAAGGCGCAGCCGACACCCGGCAAAACACGGCTCAATTACTTCTGAAACGGATGCACCTCCCGCCAGTGGTCGGCAATCTGCTGGCGGGTACAGACCCACACCCGCTCGTGCTGCTGCACATAATCCAGGAACCGCTGCAGCGCGCGAAAACGCCCCGGTCGCCCCAGCAGGCGGCAGTGCATGCCGATGGACATCATCTTCGGCGCGCTTTCCCCCTCTTCGTACAGCACGTCAAAACTGTCCTTCAGATACGTATAAAACTGCTCGGCGGTGTTAAACCCCTGCGCGGTGGCGAAGCGCATGTCGTTCGCATCCAGCGTATAGGGCACAATCAGGTGCGGTTTGCGGGTGCCGTCGCTGCAGGCTACTTCCGTCCAGAAGGGTAAGTCGTCGCCGTAGTAGTCGCTGTCGTAGTCGAAGCCGCCATGCTCCACCACCAGCTGGCGGGTGTTGGGGCTGTCGCGCCCGGTGTACCAGCCTGTCGGCGGCTTGCCGAACAGGTCGGTCAGCACCTGTACCGCTTTGTGCAGGTGTTCGCGCTCCTGTTGGATATCCATGTGCTGATAATGGATCCAGCGCCAGCCGTGGCTGACCACGTCGTAATCAGCCGCCTTGATTGCCTCGACGATCTCCGGGTGACGCGCCAGCGCCATCGCCACGCCGAAGACCGTCAGCGGCAGGCCGCGTTTCTGAAATTCATTGTGGATCCGCCAGAACCCGGCGCGGCTGCCGTATTCGTAGAGGGAGTCCATCGACATGTGTCTGTCCGGGTAGCTGGCCGCGCCGATGATGTCCGACAGGAACTGCTCGGAACCGGCATCGCCGTGCAGAACGTGGTTTTCCGCCCCTTCTTCGTAATTGAGCACAAACTGCACGGCGATGCGCGCCTGATTCGGCCACCGCGCGTGCGGCGGGTTGCCCGCGTAGCCGCGCAGATCCCGCGGATAATCCTGTTCGAAATGCCCCATTGCCACCCCCACAAATTAAAATGGATTCAGTGCCTGAAAATGCCCGCTTAACGGTTTGTTCTCCGGAAACGCCAGATCCCCGTGCTTGCTGGTCGACAGCCCCAGCGCCACCAGCGATTCCACCATCTTCACCGCCGCGCTGACGCCGTCGATCACCGGCACGCGCAGCTCGCGGGTCAGCTCCTGCGCCAGCGTCGCCATGCCGCCGCAGCCCAGCACGATGGCGCCACAGCCATCCTCTTTCAGCGCCTGTATACAGCGCGCGCGCACTTTCTCCTGCGCCAGACCGCTGCCGTCTTCCAGCGCCAGCACCGGAAGGTCGATGGCGTGCAGCGCCGCACAATGGTCCTGAAAGCCATACTGGTGCAGCAGATGACGGGCAATGATCAGCGTGCGCGGAAGCGTGGTGACCACCGAAAAGCGCGTCGCGACCAGCGTCGCCATATGCATGGCGGCTTCGGCGATGCCGATTACCGGCCCCTGCGCCAGCTCGCGCGCCGCCAGCAGGCCCGGATCGCCAAAGCAGGCGATCACGTGACCGTCCACGCCCTGCTCCCTGCCTTTTTTGATCTGCTCCAGGACACCGACGGCGGCGATGGCCTCATCAAAGTGGCCTTCTATCGACGGCACGCCCGCGCTCGGGCAGACCGCGAGGATCTCCGTCCCGGGTGCCGCCACCGCGCGGGCCGCCGCGCCGATGGTTTCCGTCATCGCGAGGCTGGTGTTGGGGTTGATCACTTGTATACAGACAGACATTACGACTCCTTGTGGCCGGCAAACAGCCGGGCAAAATCAGGCAGGCACTCGCCCGCCCGCTCGAAGCAGAGGCTGGCGACAATATGTTCAAAATGGTGCATTAGGGCATCGCTTAATGGCTCAAGCGCCTTCTGGCGCAGCAGATCCACCAGCTGCTCGTGATCGTTGCAGCGGCAGCCCTGACGCCACGGCGCACCCCAGGTGGCGATCACCAGCGACGAGCGCTGGCTCAGGCCGGTCACCATCTCAGTGAGCACCTGGTTGCCGGACATGGCCTGCAGCTGAATGTGGAAATTGGCGGAGTGGCGAATCGCCGCCGGCCCGTCATAGGCCTCGTGCGCCTGCTGCTCCTGGCGAATAATGGCCTCCAGCGCGGCAAGATGCGGCGGCTGGCAGTGCGCCAGCACGTCCGGCAGGTTGGCGACCTCCAGCAGGGCGCGGGTGCGGAAGATGTGCCTCGCCTCTTCCACCGTCGGGCTGGCGACGTGTGCACCACGCTTGGGCGTCAGGGTGACCATTTGCACAGCGGCGAGTCGTTGAAGCACCTTGCGGATGCCCGTGCGGCTCACGCCAAAGACCTCGGCCAGCGCCTCTTCCGGCAGTTTGCTCCCCGGCAGCAGCTGGTGTTCGACAATCGCGGTCATCAGCGCCTGAAAGATCGATTCGTCTTTGTCATGCAGGTCTGGCGCGGTCTGCAGGGCGTTTATGTTGTTCATTTACCACTCCGAATTTTACTTTCCGTTATCGAATCGTATACATAAAAATAAAATATTGCATACAAGATTTATTATTTTGGCCTGGATCCTGCAACACCGTTTGCACTCCCACTCAACGGGTTTTCATTCACAGGAGCAGGTTTCATGCCAAACAGTCAAAACGCACAGCAAGGTACGGCCGCTGATTCCGGTGCGGTTTACAGCCCACGTCTTTGCAATGAGGATCTGGCACCGACGCGTGACCAGAACTGGAGCTGGTACAACATCTTTTCGTTCTGGATGTCGGACGTTCACAGCATGGGGGGTTATGTTGTCGCCGCGAGCTTCTTTACGCTCGGGCTGGCAAGCTGGCAGGTGCTGCTCTGCCTGCTGGTGGGGATTTGCATCGTGCAGCTGTGCGCCAACCTGGTGGCCAAACCGAGCCAGATGGCGGGCGTGCCCTATGCGGTGATCAGCCGTCAGGCGTTTGGCGTCTTCGGGGCCAATATTCCGGCGGTGATCCGCGGGCTTATCGCCTTTGCGTGGTACGGGATTCAGACCTATCTCGCCGCCAACGCGCTGATGCTGGTGGCGCTGAAGTTCTGGCCGTCGCTCTCTTAGCTCACCACCGGCGCGTTCCTGGGCCTGTCGCATCTGGGCTGGATCTGCTTTGCCATTATGTGGGTCCTGCAGGCGATGGTCTTCTGGCACGGCATGAGCGCCATCAAGCGCTTTATTGATATCGCCGGTCCGGCGGTCTATGTGGTGATGCTGGCCCTCGCCGGCTGGATTGTATACAAGACCGGCTTTGACGGGATCTCCTTTACCCTCGCCAGCAAATCCCTGAGCGCGGGCGAGCAGACCTGGCAGATGATCACCGCCACGGCGCTGGTGGTCTCCTACTTCTCCGGCCCGCTGCTCAACTTTGGCGACTTCTCCCGCTACGGCAAAAGCATGGGCGAGATCCGCCGCGGCAACCGCTGGGGCCTGCCGTTTAACTTCCTGCTGTTCTCCATCGTCACCGTGGTGATTGTGTCCGGCACCCAGTCGCTGTTTGGCCGCATGATCACCGACCCGATTGAGACCGTCAGCCGCGTGGGCAACGATCTGGCCGTGGCGATTGGCCTGCTGACGATGATCACCGCCACCATCGGGATCAACATCGTGGCGAACTTCGTCTCGCCGGCATTTGATTTCTCGAACTGCTCGCCGCAGAAGATCAGCTTCCGCACCGGGGGCATGATTGCCGCCGTCGGCTCGATCCTGCTCACCCCGTGGAACCTGTTCAACTCGCCGGAGCTTATCCACTACACCCTGGACGTGCTCGGGGCGTTTATCGGCCCGCTGTTCGGCATTCTGATTGCCGACTTCTACCTGATTAAGCGCGGCAAGGTGTCGGTCGACGATCTGTTCGACGACACGCCAAAGGGCAAATACTGGTACCGCAACGGCTTTAACCCGAAAGCCATTGGGGCGCTGATCCCGTCCGTTGCCGTGGGTCTGGTGATTAGCTTTATACCGGCCCTGCATGAGGTGGCGAACTTCAGCTGGTTCATCGGCGTCTTCCTCGGCGGCGTCACCTACCGCTGGCTGGCGCGGGAAGAGCGCGAAACGGCAGGCGCGACGTCGTTCGGTTCCCGCGTGGCGACGCAAAAAGAGTAATCCCTCCCTCCGGCCGCAGCTTATCTGCGGCCCTTTCATTCTGGCACCGTTCTTGCTGCGCCTTATCACCCCGCTACGCAAACACGAAGGCAGGAACCATGATGGAATACCAGACTGCGATACGCGGTGCATTTTTTGATATTGCCCGGGTCTGCGACAGCGCAGACGCCATTGCCCAACACGCGCGCTACCTTGAGGACGGCCTGCTGTTTATCCAGAATGGAAAAATTCTGGCACAGATGCCGTGGCAGGAGGGCGAGCAGTATCTTGACCCGCACATAGGCTATACCGACCTGCGCGGCAGGCTGCTGCTGCCCGGTTTTGTTGACACCCACGTCCACTATCCGCAAACGGAGATGATCGGCGCCTTCGGCGAACAGCTGCTGGAGTGGCTGACCACCTACACCTTCCCGGTGGAGAGCCAGTTTTCCGATGAAGCCTACGCGAAAGAGATCGCCGAATTTTTCATACAGCAGCTGGTGAGCAACGGCACCACCACCGCACTGGTGTTTTGCACGCTGCATCCGGAATCGGTCGAGGCGCTGTTTACCGAGGCCCTGCGCCTGAACATGCGCCTTATCGCCGGAAAGGTGATGATGGACAGACACACGCCGAACTACCTGAGCGAAGACGCGAAGCAGAGCTACCGACAGACGCGGGCGCTGATCCAGCGCTGGCATCACCGTGGACGCCTGGGCTACGCCATTACGCCGCGCTTTGCCCCGACCTCATCCCCCGAGCTGCTTGCGGCGGTCAGCCTGCTCAGAGAGGAGTTTCCGGATACCTGGCTGCAGACCCATCTGAGCGAAAACCCCAACGAAGTGGCCTGGGTAAGCGACCTCTGGCCGGAGCACGAGCGCTATCTGGACGTGTATCACCACTACGGCCTGACCGGCGAGCGCAGCGTGTTTGCCCACGCGATTCATCTTCACCACAGCGAGTGGCAGTGCCTGCATGACACCGGTTCGGCGGTGGCGTTTTGCCCCACCTCGAACCTGTTTCTCGGCAGCGGGCTGTTTCGCCTGCCCGCCTGCTGGCAGCACAGGGTGCGGATGGGCATCGGCACCGACGTCGGTGCAGGCACCACCTTCAGCATGCTGCGCACCTTGGGGGAAGCCTACAAGGTGGGCCAGCTTCAGAACTACCGCCTGCGCGCCAGCGAGGCGTTTTATCACGCCACGCTGGGCGGCGCGCACGCCCTCCGGCTGGACGATAAGATTGGCAACTTCGCGCCCGGCAAAGAGGCGGATTTCGTGGTTATCGATCCTGACGTAACGCCGCTGCAGCGCCTGCGCAATCGCCGCTGTCAGGATATCTACGAGCAGCTCTTTGTGCTGATGACCCTCGGCGACGAGCGCAACATCAGCGAGACCTGGGTCAACGGCGAGCGGTATGGTCAACTGCCCCGGTAGGTTGACCACCCGCCGGGCGCAATCACAAACGGTAGATGAAAATGCTCGTCTGCCGTTTCTCCCGTCACAAAATCAATTTGCGCACAGGGGTAGAGCGTGTCGCGACCGGTTTCGCGAAACCACGCGCCGAACTCCGCCACCAGTTGGTAACGGCCCGCGGGCAGAGAGGGAACGAACGCGGCGATGCGCCCCTGGGCGTTGGTCACCCCCGTGGCCAGCGTCTTCCCGTTCTGTTGCAGATGAACCGTTACGCCTTCTGCGGGTTTGCCCGTCGAAATATCAAGAATATGGGTGCTGAGTGTGCTCATTCGCTAATGACTCCTTCCAGCCGTAGCAGCGTAATTTCCCGCAGCTGTTCCAGCGCGGCACGGATTTCCTGCGCATCGCTGTTTTCCAGCCGCGCGTGCAGGGCCTGTAATATCTCCTCGCCGCTGCGGCCCTTCGCGCGGATCAGAAAGACGCGTCCGAAGCGGGCCTCGTAGCGAGCATTTCCTTCACGCAGCGCCTGCGCAAGGGCGGCATCGCGATCGTTCACCGCCCCCTGCTCCTGGCGCGACAGCGCCGCCTCCGCCTGCGCGCCCGCGGGCTTTTCCCCGATGCGCGGATGGGCGCTCAATGCTTGCGTTAATACCGCTTCATCCCAGCGTTGCGCCAGGGCCTGCGCCGCAATGAACAAGGCTTCCCGGCTCGAATAAGGCCGTCCGTCAACCAACGCGTCGGCCCAGCCGGGCATCGCCACGCAGGGCTGAAGCAGCGTAAGAGCGTCTTTCTCAGGCAGCTGATTGAAGTCGTGCAGTGCGATCATAGGTTCTCCTTGATTATCCTCCTCCGGCTTATTGCACAAACCACGCCACTCTTGAAGCAGACGTGAAACAGTCGATTCCGGATGGCTGACCAGGAAATTTTTGATTCAAAAAAAGGCACGCTCACCGCGTTTGCGCACCTTAGCAGTGCAAACCTCTCACTCACAACGCCGTTTTCGCCACTCTGCAGCCTGGTACGCAAATTGCTGAACGTCTTTACACCCTGCAAAAGGAGAGAAGCATGAGAGCAATCGTTATTGGCGCGGGTATTGGCGGCCTGAGCGCCGCCGTCGCGCTGAAAAAAGCGGGCATCGACTGTACCGTATTTGAAGCCGTAAAGGAGATCAGGCCCGTCGGGGCGGCCATCTCCATCTGGCCTAACGGCGTGAAATGCATGCAGCACCTCGGCATGGGCGACATCATCGAGACCTACGGCGGACCGATGCGTTTTATGGCCTATAAGGATTACCGGCGCGGCGATACCCTGACCCGCTTTAGCCTTGCTCCGCTGGTTGAGCGTACCGGCGGGCGTCCCTGCCCCGTCTCGCGCGCTGAGCTTCAGCGCGAAATGCTGGACTTCTGGGGGCGCGACAAAGTGCAGTTCGGCAAGCGCGTCGAACGCGTCCATGAAGACGACTCGGGCGTGAGTGTGACCTTCACCGACGGCACCACGGCATCCGGCGATTTCCTGATTGCCGCCGACGGCAGCCACTCGGCGGTTCGCCCGTACGTGCTGGGGTATACCCCCGAGCGCCGCTACGCGGGCTACGTGAACTGGAACGGGCTGGTGAAGATTGACGAAGAGATCGCCCCGGCGCACCAGTGGACCACCTTCGTTGGCGAAGGCAAACGCGTGTCGCTGATGCCCGTCTCCGGCGGGCGCTTCTACTTCTTTTTTGACGTGCCGCTCCCTGCGGGCCTGGCGGAGGATCGCACCACCCTGCGCGCAGACCTCACGGGCTACTTCCGCGGCTGGGCGCCGCCGGTGCAGAGGCTTATCGCCGCGCTGGATCCTGACACCACCAATCGCATTGAGATCCACGACATCGAGCCGTTCGACAGCCTGGTGCGCGGCAACGTCGCGCTGCTCGGCGATGCCGCTCACAGCACCACGCCGGATATCGGCCAGGGCGGCTGCGCAGCGATGGAAGACGCCGTGGTGCTAGGGGAATGCCTGCGTGAAAACCACAGCATCACGCTGGCGCTGCGGCAGTACGAGGCGCTGCGCTGCGACCGGGTGCGCGACCTGGTGCTGAAGGCGCGTAAGCGCTGCGACGTCACCCACGGCAAAGACATGGCGTTGACGCAGGCCTGGTATCAGGAGCTTCGAGAGGAGACCGGAGAGCGCATCATCAACGGTCTGTGCGAGACCATTCAGGGCGGCCCATTAGGCTGAACGTAAGAGGGACAACGATGAAAAGAGAACCGACTCCACCCGCCCACTGCACGTTTGAGCCCGAGGACTGGCTGCGCCTGGCGAAATGCTGGCATCCGGTCGCGCGCGCCTGCGACGTCGGCCCGGCGCTGTTCAAGGCGACGCTACTGGATGAACAGCTGGTGATTTACCGCATAAACGACCAGGTCGTGGTCGCCCGTGACGTTTGCCCGCACCGCGGCGTGCCGCTGACGCTCGGCTTTCACGACGAGCACGGGATCGTCTGCCCCTACCATGGCTTACGCTTTGGGGAGGACGGGCGCTGCAACCGTATTCCCTCCAGCCCCGACCAGCCCGTTCCGGCAAAGCTGAACCTGATTAACTACGCCGTGGAGGAGCGGTTCGGGCTCATCTGGACCTGCCTGGCCTTTGATCCGGATAACCCCGTGCCGCTGCCCACCATGCCGCACTGGGATGACGACGGATTTCAGCAGATCAACTGCCCGGCGTTTGAGGTGAATGGCTTCGCCGGGCGACAGGTGGAGGGGTTTCTGGACGTGGCGCACTTTGCGTGGATCCACACCGATACCTTTGCCGATCCCAATAATCAGCTTGTGCCCGCCTATCAGCCGCAGGAGACGCCGTTCGGCTTCGTGGCGGATTACTGGAGCTCCGTGAGCAACTATCCCGCCAGTTCCCCCGAGCAGGCGCCAGAAGGCTTCCAGTGGCTTCGACATTTTGAAATGCATCTGCCGTTTACCGCCACCCTGACCATTCATTTTCCGGGAGAGTCGAGACTGGTGATCATGAACGCCGCCTCACCGGTGTCATCGCGCGTCACCCGCATGTTCGCCCCTATCGCCCGCAATTTTGACCTGCATATACCGGTGGAGGACGTGCACGCCTTCAATCTGCGCATTTTTGAAGAGGACCGTCTGATGGTGGAAACCCAGCGCCCGGAAAGCCTGCCGCTGGACCTCACCCTGGAAGCCCATATTCCCGCCGATAAAAGCTCAATTGCCTACCGTCGGGGACTGAAGAAGATGGGCTTTGGCGAATTTTTCCTGGTATGACGGAGGCCGATATGCTGACCGTAATTGTTGACGGGCTGTGGCGCGAGGGCGACAAAAGCCTCGCCGTCAGGCTGGTGGCTGAAGACGGCGAAGCGCTGCCGCCGTGGCAGCCCGGCGCGCACATTGATGTCCACCTGCCCTGCGGCGTGGTGCGCCAGTATTCCCTGACCGGGGCCTGTGAGGAAGAGGGCTATCTGATCTGCGTGGGGCGGGAAACCGCCTCGCGCGGCGGATCGCGCTACGTTCACGAGACGCTGCGTCCGGGGCAGAAGCTGCTAATTTCAGCCCCACGCAATCTGTTTCCGCTGGTTCAGGCAGAACGGGTTTTATTGCTGGCGGCGGGGATTGGCATTACGCCGCTGTATGCGATGGCCCTGCAGCTGAAGGCCGCCGGCACGTCGTTTTCGCTGCACTATTACGTCAGGAAGCGCGAAAGCGCGGCGTTTGCGCGCGAACTTTCGCAGTGCGGTGAGTGCATCATTCATACCATCAGCCCGCGCACAGCGCTGACAGAGCATCTCCCCATGCCTGAAGCGGGTTTGCGAGCCTGGGTCTGCGGACCTGCGGGGTTTATGGAAAAAGTGCGTGAGGTCGCCACGGCGAAGGGATGGGATGACACCCATCTTCACAGCGAGGCGTTTCAGCCCGCCGCCCCTGACACAAGCGGTATCGCGGGTGAGATCTTTACGGTCAAGCTGGCCTCCACCGGGGAGCGCTGGCCGGTGCCTGCGGACAAAACCATCGCCCAGGTGCTGCAGGCAAACGGCGTGGACGTTCCGCTGTCCTGTGAGATGGGGATCTGCGGCGCCTGCCTGACGCCGGTAATTGACGGCGTGGTGGATCACCGGGATAGCGTGCAGTCGGAGGCGGAAAAAAGCGCAACGGACCAGCAGGTGGCGCTGTGCTGTTCGCGGAGCCATTCCGGAGAGCTGGTGATCGGGCTGTAAACCACCTGCACAGTCTTTCTTGCCGGGTGGCGCTGCGCTTACCCGGCCTACATTGTGCATACATATCAATTAGTTGCACGCTTTATTGTAGGCCCGTGCAAGCGTAGCGCACAAGAGCTTAAGGATTACCAGTACGGATGCCAAATCTGTCGCAGCCGCGCCAGCAGCTCAAGATAGAAATAGTCCCCCCAGCTACAGCACTGATCGACCCCCTTACCGCTGCCCATATGATAAACCGAGTGCTGCAGCAGCCCTTCGGTCGGATCGTCATCATGAGCAAGGTAGTTATCGGTCAGCGACAGCGCGATACGCAGCGCCATCTCTTCATAATATGCACGGTTTGCGTCGAGCGTCGGCAGCGCCTTAACCAGCTCCAGCAGGCCACAGGCGGCAATTGCCGCCGCTGAACTGTCGCGCACGGCGTCGGTACCGAGAAGCGCCAGATCCCAGTGGCAAACATCATCTTCCGGCAGACGGTTGAGGAAGTAATGCGCCAGGCTGCGCGACAGCTCAACCATCTGCTTATCGCCGGTGTGCTGATAGCTGAGCAGAAAACCGTAAATGCCCCATGCCTGGCCGCGCGACCAGCACGAGGTATCGCTGTAGCCCTGATGGGTGTTGCCAAAGCGCGGCTCACCCGTCTGCATATCCATATAGTAGGTGTGATACGTCGAGGCATCTTCACGCACGATATAGGCCGCGGCCTGTGCGGCATGAGCCGTCGCCGCCTGCGCATAGCGCGGATCCCCGGTCTGTTCGCTGGCCCAGTACAGCAGCGGCAGGTTCATATTGCAGTCGATGATCATTCTCCCCTGCTGCTCCGGGTCGTTTAAATCACCCCACGCCTGAATAATGTTGGCCGTCGGGTTAAAGCGCTCCATCAGGCGATCGGCAGCCAGCAGCGCCGACTGGCGAGCGGCTTCGTTGCCGGTGAGGCGCCAGGCGCTGATGCAGGAGAGCGAATAGAGGAACCCGAGATCGTGCGTGGCGGTGTCGATGCGCTGCTCAATACGCCGGGCGAACGACGGTAAATAGCGCTCGGCAGCTTCGCGATAATGCGCTTTACCAGTCATCTCCCACGCCAGCCACAGCTGGCCAGGCCAGAAGCTGGTGGTCCACTCCACGTTATCGGTGCGCGGCCAGACCCCCTTCTCACAGGCCTCTCCGGGGAACTTATCGCCGAAGGCGACAATATTGTTGTCGAGCTTGCGCGTGACGCGGGTTAACGCCGCCTCCAGCTTCTGGCTCAGTGCCAGGCGATCGACCTGATGCAGTTCGATTGGCCGCAGCGCTTCGGTGATAACAGATTTGGTCATAACAACTCCTGAATTAATGTTTGGCCAGTTCAGCCGGGGCGGTATCTAAAGCCGGAGCAAAGGATCGTGAGTCATCGCGCGTCGACTGGCAGCGCGACAGCGTAAAGGCGGAAATCAGCGTAAATACCAGGGCGCAGCAGCCCATCAGCAGATAGGTATGCTCAAAGCCAATCCTGTCGTACAGATAGCCGGCAGGTGGGGCGACCACAATCGAACCCACGTAAATCATCGCCTGGTAGCCCAGCAGGTACATCGTGGCATTAACCCGACGATGGAAATGTTCGGCGATGTATTTGAAGACCGAGATGAGCAGCAGCGCGATCTCGACGCCATAAAACGGTTTGATGATGGAGATAACAATCGGGTCGCTGGTCAGCCCGGAGGCGATCAGCCGTGCCCCTACCACGCAGCCGCAGAACAGCAGGCCGCGCTTGGCACCGTAGCGGTTCACCAGCCACGGGATAAACATCATCATCACGAACTCCATCCCCGACTGGACGGTACTCAGGTAGCCGTACCAGGCATTACCCTGCTCTTTGGTGGCGAAGAACGACACGAAGTAGCGCGGGAACTGCTGTTCTGCGATAAACATCATCCACGCCACTCCGGCGACATAGAGGCTGAACATCCAGAATTTGCGGTTTTTCAGGAGCATCAGCACATCGGCGAAGACAATCTTATTAGCGGAAATGACGCTGTTATTGCGCAGCTGCTCGTCGCCGATTTTGAGGCTAATCAGCACCAGCAGCATCAGTACCGAGGTCCCGCTGCTAAGCAGAAAATTGGCCAGCGGGGTGACGTTAAACAACAGCCCGGAGACCGACGCCGCCATCGCCCAGCCCAGCGAACCCCACATTCTGATGCGGCCAAACTCCAGCCCGTGCAGGCGGCTAAAGCGGTCGGCGTAAGATTCAGACGCCGCCACGCCGGCGTACCAGCCCAGGCTCAGATACAGCGCGCCGATGATAATCCCCGCCATCGCATGGCTTTGCAGCAGCGGCTGGTACACCAGCGCGAAGAACGGCGCCATCAGCGCGGAAATGGCGCAGACAAAATAGAGCAGCCACTTGCTCATGCCGATTTTGTCCATGATGTAGCCGTACACCGGCTTCAGAACCACCGCGAAGACGCCGTTGATGGCGAACACGCTGCCGATGGTGACGCTATCGAGGCCCACTTTCTGGCTCAGCCACAGGGCGTACAGGCCAAAGCTGGATGACCACGTGAAGAAGTAAAGGAAAATAAAGGTACTCATTTTGTACTGCGCGGCGCGTACGGACGATGATGTGCTCATAGCGATGCCTCCGGAGCCAGAACGAGCGTCGTTTCTTGTCGTGCCGTCACGAAGCGTACCGCGTGATCGCTAATGAAGGCCTGCGGGCAGCGTTGCGGATCGAAGTCAGCGGCATTTCCCGCCCACACCGCGCTGATTAACACATGCTTACCGGGGTCGAGCTCGCCGCGCAGCACCGGCACCGCCGCGCGCTCGGCGAACAGCAGATTACTGTTCGGCGGCGTCACCACCGTCTCGCCGCGGCGGGCGTGCGGGTGTAGACAGAAAATGGAGGAGACATCCCGGGCACTGCGTAACCAGCAGGCACCGTCACTCTCGTGTACCCGCGGCTGCGGGCGGTTCGCCAGGCTAAAGCCACCCTCCGCGCAGTCCAGCGCGCGCCGGGTATTGATGCGATGGACGCGTAGCTGCCAGTCGCCCAGCGCCAGCAGCCAGCTCTCAATCTCCACGTCGCGCCACGGCAGCCAGCGGCTGTAAATGGTGCCGTCAGCGGTAACCACGTGCTGGCATTCGCGGCGGCCACGCCAGTAGTTATCCTTTTCGGCCAGCAGCAGCATCGAATCGGGCGAGGCATGGTTCAGGCCGTAGCGCCCGCGTTCGATGGTGAAGCCAAAGCGGGTGGAATAGGCAAATTTGCAGTATTTCGCTTCGGTATTCACGAAGTTGTTCAGCTCCAGCTGGCCGGACGTCAGCATCCACAGGTGATCGGCCTGATGCACCACCACCTGATTCGCGTGGGCTATCGTGTGCCGGGCGGGCAACGGCGGCAGCGGCAGCTCGGCCGCCTGCCAGAAAGCATCGCCCTCATCTAATGCCAGCACCAGCAGGGTCTTCAGGCCCCAGTACGGCGACCCCGGCGCGTTGTAGTCTTCCGCCATCGCCAGATTCGGGTAGCTGTAACCGACGCTGAGTACGCCGTCGCGGTCAAATATCGGCTGCTTGAGCCACCAGCGCAGATGACGCAGAACGATGCCCTTCATCACGCCGGGCGAAAAGACCTCCAGCCCGGCGAAGGCCGCCGCACTCCAGAACGCCGCCTCGGCAAAGCGGTAGGTCAGGCTACGGCCAAACGGGATCGCCGCGCCGTCTTCGGCAAAGAAATGGATGAAGTCAGAGGAGAAACGTGCGGCCCGCTGACGCAGCGTAGCGCAACGCTGTGGATCGACCCCGGCCATGAGCTTCGCGTAAATCAGGCCATAGAAATGGAAGCCCATCGAGATGTAATAGTCGCGCGGCCGTCCCGGACCATCAGCGTACCAGCCATCGCCGAGGTAGTAGTGCTCCATGGCAGCAAAATGATCTTCCAGCGCCTGCGGGTTGGTCGGCATGCCGCAATAATGGAAGCCGACCTGCACCAGAATCGGGAAGAAGTGCCAGTTGTTATCGGGGATTTCCTGGGTCTCGCACTGCTTTAGCCAGCGCCATAAATTCTCTTTCTCTGTCTCAGTGAAGTGTGCCAGTACGGTTTCACCCGCCAGCGCCAGCAGCAGCCCGTAAGCCGCCATCTCGACGATTCGCTGATCGTAAGGCCCGACGTCGCCCCAGTAATCCGCATGCTGCGGATCGGTGCCGTTTTTTATCGCCTGTAAATAGAATGAGAAGTGCTGCGGCTCGCTGCCGCCAGCTAACAGCGGCGTCACGCCCCACAGCAGGCGGGAAAACGTTTCCATGCACGCCACCTGCTGGCCGTAGTGAGCGGTAAAGTTCGCTAAATCAATGCGGCTGGCGTCTTTTTTAAACCAGGGCGACACCGCGTTCAGCATGTCGTTAACCAGCCGTAGCACCTCTTCCCGGCTTGTCAGTGGATTATCCAGATGAATATTTTCAGGTTGCACAGGGTCCTCCCGCATTACACGAGGGTAGAGATAAGTTATTGTTATTAGGCTTTTTAAAGCCACGAGTGCGACGTCTGAATGAAGAGTAACTGCTTTTATTCCCGGCGCTGAGTGAGCAGACTCACAAAATTAAACCGCCATTTCATTTTTGCTGGATTTTGTCGAACGCGAGGGGGATAAATTACAAATGATGGCCTAAAAATTTAAATCTGTTGTCCTGGAGGTAATATGGGTGAAACGCAGCTGCTGGAACGAATTACGCTCGATCGGCAGGCCATTTCTTTTAACCGCATGTCCACCACCAGCGCGATTTACTACCACTGGCATCAATGCGTTGAATTGCTCTATATATCCAGCGGCTACGGCATCGTGGTGGTGGATAATCAGCACTACACCGCCCGTCCGGGGCGATTATTTATCTTCCCGCCCTTCCGTTTGCACAAAGTGCATGTCGATCATAGCGATAAGAATCCCTATCACCGCACCACCATGCACATTGAGCAATCGGTGGTCGAAAGTGCGCTCGGCACCTTCCCGCGCCATCAGGCCCGGTTCGCCGCGCTGGCCGCCAGCAATCTTCCGGCGCAAATCTACGATCTCAGCGAGCACGCAGCGTTTATCGAAAGGATCCTTGAACAGTTTCAGCGCCTGGAGGGCAACGAGCAGACCGAGGCCTGCGAGGTGGCCTTTCTGATGATGCAGCTCATGACGTTTCTGCCCGAGCAGCCGCAACCCTACCCGCCGCGCCAGCAGACCGTCGCCTCGCGGATTATGAGCTGGGTCGAAGCCCACTATGCCAGCAAGTTTTCGCTCGACCAGCTAGCCCACGACCTCAGGCTTTCACGCAGCTATACCTCACGCATTTTCCGCCAGCAGACAGGCGGTAGCATCCACGAATATTTGCTGACCCGGCGGATAAAAAGCAGCTGCGAGCTGTTGCGGTACAGCGATGAGCCAATTGACGCTATTGCGCTGGCAGTCGGGTTTAGCGAGGTGACCTATTTCATTACCTGCTTTAAAAAGATGATGCGTCAGACGCCGCTGCAGTATCGACGTCGTATCCGCTGCACCAGAATGCCCTGTTAAGGGGGTGTTGACCGCTGGCCCAAAGCTGGACGCTTTCCGGCGTCCAGCCTGGCTGGGGTTTTTGCCTTTCCGTCATGCCGGAACGGGCAACTCAATGCCGCTTTGCGCCAGTTGCCCCATCTCGCAGTACATTGCGCAGGCCGCGCTGACGATAGACATTGCCAGCGCGGCACCGCTCCCTTCGCCAAGACGCATGTCAAGATGGATAAACGGCGCCAGCCCAAGGTGCTCCAGCGCGCGCCTGGCCCCCTTTTCGGCGGAAAAATGAGAGGGAATACAGTAGTTCTTCACTTCTGGCGCAATCTGACAGGCGGCTATGGCGGCGGCATACGAGAGAAAACCGTCTAACACCACGGGCAGTCCGCATGCGCCAGCGCCCAATATCACCCCGGTCATGCCCACCAGGTCATAGCCGCCGACTTTGGCCAGCACATCAACCGCATCGCGCGCATCCGGCTGGTTTATGCGTATCGCCTGCCGGACTATGGTTTCCTTATGCTGCACCCGGTCCTGCGGCAAATTGGCCCCAATCCCCACCACATCATGCGGATCGCTGTCGGTCAGCACGCTGATGATTGCCGAGGCCGGCGTCGTATTGGCAATACCCAGCTCGCCTACGCCAAAGACGGAGATCCCCTCCTGCGCGCGTTTTTTAACGAGGCTGGCACTCGCCAGCAGCAGGTGCTCGGCATCCTGACGGCTCATCGCCGGTCCCTGAGCGATATTCCCGCAGCCGCGCGAGAGTTTAAGGCTGAGCATATTGTCGATAGGCTCGCCGTCAATACCGATGTCAACGGGCAGTACCGACGTCTGGCTATTGCGGGCCAGCACGCACACTCCGGTCAACCCCTTTTGCATATTGACGGCCTGAAGCCAGGTCACCACTTTCGGCGTCACGGCCACGCCTTCATCAAACACGCCATGGTCGGCGCACATGACGATAATCTCTTTTTGCAGATTATCGAGCCTGTCGATGCCCCACATTCCCGAAAGCTGTATTGCCAGACTTTCCAGCCGACCCAGGCTGTTTGTCGGCTTTATTAAGCCATCAACATGCCTTGAGGCCGCCTGAATCTTCTGTTTATCAAGCGGTCTGATGGCCGCCGCCAGCGCCTTCACTGTCCCCATCCTCATCACCCTCACTCTTCTGTTTGCCAAACGCTTCTGCCATTAAATACCCGTAACACCCAATGCCCTCCCCGATTTTCAACGACCGTGTAGGCATCATGACTGAACGGGAAATGCCACATCGCCGCCACGGGCATCCCTAACCAGGTTGCCAGCAGCAGGCTCAACACGCCCTGATGCGCCACAATGAGCATGTCTTCGCGCTGCTGCAGCTGACTCATCTCATCCGCCGCCGCCCTAACGCGCGCGGCGAAATGCGGGAAGGCTTCGCCGCCGTCTGGCGTTGCGTTTTGCCAGTCATCCATCCAGTGCTGCCACGACGCGGGACTTTCTTTTTCGATGTCGCTGAAGTGACGCATTTCCCATTCGCCAAAATCCAGCTCGTTAAGCCGCGCATCGACGTGGACATCATGGGCTGTCGGCACGATAAGCCGCGCCGTTTGCTGCGAACGCTGCAGCGCGCTGACGCGCGCGTGCCCGAACGCGACCCCGGACAGGTACCCGGCAACACGCTGGCTTTGGGCAATGCCCTGCGGCGAGAGCGCCAGATCGGTACTCCCGTAAAATACGCCGCTGATGTTAGCGGCTGTTTGACCGTGACGAACCAGAAAAAGACGCATACATCAGACCCACAGTAGCGACAGCAGGAAGACCATTTCACCGATCTCCTCCATCGCGCCCAGGGTATCCCCCGTCAGCCCGTTCAGTCGGCGGCTTAAAAAGGTCTTTACCGCGTTGACGACCATCCAGGTGATGATGCTGGCGATAAGCCCGTGCGCCCCGGCCAATAGCCCCACGAGCGCCACGCCGATGCAGAGGGTGATGACCGTCTCTTTGCCGCTGATATGGCCGAGATAGGCGTTTGCCATTCCAGCCCCTTCGCGCGCATAGCGCTGCCGGTACATGGCCAACACCATTGCCGTTCGCCCGACGATCGGCGCGCAGACCAGCAGCGCAAACAGGGTATTAACTGGAAGGTGGGCCAGGGAAATTACCGCAGCGACTTTGATAAGGATGCAGAATACGATGGCCAGACCGCCGTAGGTCCCCAACCGGCTGTCGCGCATAATCTCCAGCATCCGTTCGCGGGTGCGGGCAGAAAAGACGCCATCGCAGGTGTCCGCCAGACCGTCCAGATGAAACCCGCCGGTCAGCAGCACCAGCGCCAGAACCCAGGCGACCGCGCCGATATAGATCCCCCCGCCGGTCTGGCTCACCGCCAGATAGCCCAGGGCAGCCAGCACGCCAACGATCAGACCCACTACCGGGAACCAGGGGACGCCACGGCCATACTGCGAAAATTCAACGCCGTCGCTCCACTTTTGCGGCACCGGAATGCGGGTAATGAATCCCAGCGTCGCCCACAACATTTTTAACGGCATTTAATCTTTACTCCAATTCCCGAGACAACCAGCCACACTTCCTGCGCCGCCTGCGCCAGCCTTTGGTTCGCGCGCCCGGCAATATCGACAAAATGACGCGCCAGCCGATTCTCTGGCGTGATGCCCATGCCCAGCTCATTAGTCACAATATAAACCGGCGCCGCCGACTGCTGGCAGGCCGCAATCAGGTCGTCCATCTGCTGTTGCAGCACCGCCTCAAGCGCGGAAAAATCGAGGGTCTCCGGCGACGCGCCGCCGCTGGCGTCATAGAGCAGGTTCGACAGCAGGGTGGTGACGCATTCCAGAACCACGCCTTCGCCCGGCTGCACCTGGTGGCGAATCACGTCGCCCAGATCGCGATACCCTTCCCAGGTTCGCCAGTGCGCAGGACGCTGGGCGCGGTGCTTGTCAACGCGCAGCGCCATCTCTTCATCGGTAATCACCGACGTCGCGATATACAGCACGCGCTCGCACTGCTGCGCCGCCAGCTGTTCGACGTGCGCACTTTTCCCGCTGCGCGCGCCTCCGGTGACCAAAATCATGCGCCTTCCTCCTGATGCTCCCGCATTATTTGATAGATCTTTTTAATATCAATATGTTCTCTCATCGCGCTCGCCAGGATATCAAACTGTTGCGCTTTCCAGGCGGCGTAATCTACCGCAACGTCTAAGGGCGCCAGTCCTTTGCGCTGGCGCAAGCCGTCCACCATCGCGCGCGTGAAGGCATCGTTATCGAATAACCCGTGGAGATAGGTCCCTATCACCTGCCCGTCAGCGCTGATGGCACCGTCCGCGATGCGCTCGCCCTCTTTTTCCAGAAACAGCGCCGGGCTACCGTCGGATGTCAGTTGGGTCTCTCCCATATGGATCTCGTAGCCCTGCACCTTAATGCCCGCTGCCGACTTAAGCCACGCCGGGAGCGCCGACGCCATCTGCGCCGAGACCTGCGTCGTGGTTTTTCGCTGCGCGAAGCGGGTCACGGTATGGAGCAGACCCAGCCCCGGCTGGGTTCCCAGCCCCGACTCCACCTCATCAATGATGGTGTCGCCAAGCATCTGGTAGCCGCCGCAAATGCCCATGACGGGCACGTTCTGCTGGTGGGACTGGAGCACCGCGTGCGCCATGCCGCTTTCCCGCAGCCAGGCCAGATCGCCCAGCGTATTTTTACTGCCGGGGAGAATCACGAGATCGGCCCCCGCCAGCTCCTGGGGATAACGGACATAGCGCACGCGAACATCGGGCTGCGCCGCCAGGGCGTTAAAATCGGTGAAGTTGGAGATATGCGGTACCTGCACCACGGCAATGTCGATATCGCGCTGGGCCGTTCGCAGGTATTTTCCCTTTTGCAGCGCCACGCCGTCTTCATCTTCCAGATCCACATCCAGCCATGGCATCACGCCCAGCACCGGCACGCCGGTCAGGTTTTCTATCTGCTCAATACCCGAGTAAAGCAGCGCAACATCGCCACGAAATTTATTGATGATGACCCCTTTCACCCGCGCCCGCTCGTGGTCGTGCAAAAGCGCCAGCGTGCCGTAGATGGCGGCAAACACGCCGCCTCTGTCAATGTCCGCCACGAGGATCACCGGGCACTGCGCCATTTCGGCCATCCCCATGTTGACGATATCGCGATCGCGCAGGTTAATCTCCGCCGGGCTGCCCGCGCCTTCCAGCACCACCACGTCATACTCTCCGGCCAGGCTGTTATAGACGTCGCGGATCTGCTCCCGCAGGCGCGGTTTGTACTCGTGGTAGCTGACCGCGTCCATATCGGTCGCCACCTGCCCCATCAGCACCACCTGCGCTTTACGATCGCTGGTCGGTTTTAACAGCACCGGATTCATCCGTACGTCCGGCGTTATCCCCGCCGCCTGAGCCTGAAATATCTGCGCGCGGCCCATCTCTTTACCCTCCGGCGTAATACCGGAGTTGAGCGCCATATTCTGCGACTTAAACGGTGCGGTACGCAGGCCATCCTGATAAAAAATCCGGCACAGCCCCGCCACCAGGACGCTTTTACCCACGTCAGAAGCGGTGCCCTGCAACATAATTGCCTGCGTCATGAGGCCTCCTTCATTACGTTTTTTTGTCGCATACGGCTGAAAAATTCATCTTCGGTTTTACATAACGGCAGGCCAAGCTGCGCGTGCAGCTTGACGAGCCAGGGCTGCGTTAATCCGGCCCGTTCAATCAGTTCGCCGCGGGCAAAGACCTCACCCGGCGCGCCGTGCGCCAGCACTTCTCCCTGACGCAGCACGTAAACGGCATCGCTCACTTCGTAAATCAGGTCAATATCATGACTGGAGATCACCACATGGTTCCCCTGCGCCACGATGCGCCTGATGATCTCGATCATCTGCGTGCGTCCTGAAGGATCAAGCCCGGCCGTGGGCTCGTCCAGCAGAAGATAGCGGGCGCCCAGCACCAGCGCCCCGGCAATGGCGACGCGCTTCTTTTGCCCGTGGCTCAGGCACTGGATCGGCTGCTGGCGAAAACGCTGCGCGTCAACCAGCGTCAGCGCATCGTCGACGCGCCGTGCAATCTCCGGTTCCGCCACGCCCAGATTGCGCAGGCTGAAGGCGATGTCGCTATCAATATCGGTATAAAAGATCTGCTGATCGGGATCCTGAAACACCGTTGCCACCTGCTGACGGAGCGCCAGCAGGCCGCGCTTGCTGTAGTCCAGCGGCTTCCCCTGCCACAGCACCGCACCCTGCTGCGGCTTCAGCAGGCCGCTCAGATTCATAAATAACGTCGACTTTCCGCAGCCGTTAGCTCCGACCAGCCCGGTGACGGGATGGGTCGAAAAATCCAGCGTCAGCCCTTTGAGCACCTGCGCCTCCTGATAGCGAAACCAGAGATCGGCGGTGGTAAGCATGGTGCGATTCCTTACAGGGGAAAATCACCCTGATAGAGTTTAATATCCAGCGTGGTCGCCATCTGCTGATAGCGAATCAGCACCCGGGTAAACAGCAAACCAACCAGCATCGCCAGCGAGCGATAGCCCTTCGGCAGGCTACGATAGCCAAAACGCAGCGTCTGCGCGCGGTGAATTGCCAGCGCTTCGTCTAACAGAATAAAAATAAAGCGCCAGGTCAGCAGGATCTGCTCGGTAAGCAGGCGCGGCACGCGCGCCCGCTTAAGCAGCACAATCAGCTGCGGAAACGGCAGGTTCAGCACCAGCCAGAAGGTCGCCGCCAGCGCGGCAAGGCTGCGCCAGAAGGTTTCATTGGCGGCAGTCAGCCCGGACGCGGTTATCCCCAGCCAGTAGTGCCCCACCGGGACGCCTGCCGCCAGCGTGTTCGGGTCACGGGTGACGCTAAAGAGGATCGTCAGCACGCCGACCAGCAGAAAGCCAAACGGCAGCGCCATCCAGCGGCACCAGCGCCAGAAGGTCATCCGCAGCAGCCAGCAGGTCAGTCCCGCCGTCAACGCCAGGACGATCCCCTGCCCCAGCGGCGGCAGCGCAAACGCCAGCGTCATCAGCGCCAGCCAGAGCAGAAACTTGCGTTCCGGCGCAACGTGAGCCCAGCGGCTCTGATAGCTTAGCCTGTCAAGCCCGGTCATCACGGCGCTGTCTGCCTTTGGTGTAGCCCAAAATATAGAAAATCACCGCTGCGCCAATGGAGCCCTGGAGCGTAAACAGCAGGCTTTCAATTTCGCCGCTGGCGGGTTCATAGAGCGGCGTGAACCACGGCGTGTAATGCGGCGCCACAACCTGAATTTGATTTTCGGCTTCACCATCCGAGCCGCCAAACTCCCCCCCGTGATCGATAAAAAATGGTAGTACGATCAGAGCAACCACCATCGCCAACAGCATCAGCGTCTTTTTCATCTCAGTGTCCTTGTGCGGTAATCAGCTGACGTTTGGTCAACTGGTCATAAATCATGACGGTTAACAGTCCCTCCGCGATGGCGATGGGGATCTGCGTCAGGCAGAAAATGCCCATGAATTTCACAATCGACCCCGCGGCACCTGTCGCCGGGTCCGGGAACGCCGCGCCAAGCTGGACTGAGGTGACAAAATAGGTCACCAGATCCGCCAGCATCGCGCACAAAAATACCCCAACGTCACGACGGAGCCCGGCACGGCAGGCCATTTTCCACACCATGTACCCGACAACCGGCCCAATCACCGCCATCGACATGCCGTTCGCGCCAAGCGTGGTTAACCCGCCGTGCGCCAGCAGCAGCGCCTGAAACAGCAGCACGATGGCGCCGAGAATGGCGACGACGCCCGGCCCGAACAGAATCACGGCGAGCCCCACGCCGGTCGGATGCGAGCAACTGCCGGTCACCGAGGGGATCTTCAGCGCCGACAGCACGAAAATAAACGCCCCGCACAGCGCCAGCAGGACTTTCTGGTGACTATCCTCCTGCACGATACGGCGCAGGCGCACCAGTCCATACCACAGACACGGCAAGAAGATCAGCCACCACGCCAGCGCCCACATGGGTGGTAAAAAGCCTTCCATGATGTGCATCGCGAACGCCTGCTCCGGCACCACCATCAGCAATAGCGCCGCCGCCAGGCCACTTAATGACAGCTGTTTAAGCTGTTGTTCGAGTTTCATTGCGCATACTCCCACTGTTTGTTGACCAGAATGGTCGAGAAATAGGGTAACGGCTGGTCGTCAGCAACCTCATCCAGATGCCGCCAGCACTGCTCGCCGGGGAGCGTGGCCTCTGACATCATCAGCGCGCAGTTCAGCAGCCCGGCCTGCGTCAGCAGCGCTTTGATGCGCGCAAACCGGCCATAGACCTTCATCAGCACCAGGCTGTCGTGCTGCTGCAGCGCCTGCGCAATCTCCGCTTCCGGCGCGGTGCATGCGATCACCGCCAGCGACTGCTGTTCCATCGCCAGCGGCGTTTTGGACCGCGCGGCAATCGCGGCAAACGACGTCACGCCGGGCACAATCTCCAGCCAGTCCGGGCTGCCGATGCGCTGAAGTAAGAACACCCAGGTACTGAACAGCATCGCGTCGCCCAGGGTGATAAAGCCAACCTGTTTTCCATCGTTCACCTCCGTCACTAACGCGTCGGCCACCGCATCCCACACCGCCTCCTTTTCAGCGCTGTCGGCGCTCATGGGAAAGTGGCAGCAGCGGATTTCAGTCTGCTCACCGACATATTCACGAACGATAGAAAGCGCCAGACTGTCGCCCCCTTTTCGTCCCGCCGGGGCGTAGAGAATATCCAGCGAACCGAGGATCCGTGAGGCGCGCACGGTGATAAGGTCCGACGCGCCCGGCCCGGTACTGAGGGCGTACAGTTTGCCGCTCATGCTGCCTCCTCCATCGCCACGCTCAGCGCCTGCTGTAAATGGGCGACGAACATCGCGCGCACCGCCGGGTTTTCGCCCAGCCCGCTCAGCCACGGCGTTGCCGGGATCCCGGCAGCGTTAAACAGCGTCTTCCAGGAGTCCTCGTCATCAGAGGCCATATCGTTAATGGCGTGATCGCCCGCCACCAGCATCAGCGGCATCAGATGCACGGCGGTGACGCCTTGTTTACAGAGGCTCTCAATCAGGATGTCGACTTCCGGATAGCTCTCCACCGCGCCGACGCGGGCCGGGAAGCCCTGGGCCATCATCATGTGGTCGAGACAGGCATAGGCCGCAAAGGCGTGATGGCTGGCGCCGTGGCCCATAAATACCACTTTTTCCGTGGCCCCAAGCGTCGGCATCTGCTGTTGTAAGGCGCACATTAGCTGCGCGTAATCGTCGTGGCTGCTCAACAGCGGTACCCCCAGCGTCAGGCGGGTAAAGAGCGGGCGCAGGCTCTGCACTTCACGGACGATTTTCTCGTACTCATCGCCGTTGATGATGTGCAGGGACTGGATCGCCACGTCCTGATATCCCTGAGCCGCAAGCTTTTTCAGCGCCTGCAGCGGCGTATCGATCTCAATGCCGTCACGCTGTTTGAGCTTGCGAATGATCATCCCGGAGGTGAATGCCCGAAACAGCTCGCGGTCAGGGCAGCTTTCCGCCAGCGCACGCTCGCAGGCCACAATGTTTTTCTCGCAGGTATCGTGGTAGCTGGTACCAAAGCTGACCACCAGAAGCGCCTTTTTCATCTCTAACTCCTTAAGCAGCGGCCAGCCAGCGGGCTAAGCGCCCGGCGAATGCGGCCTGACTTTCCAGTAACTCGTCTCCCGTCACCAGCGGCGCCGGGCGTGTAATCACGATGCAGGGGATGCCCGCATCCAGACAGGGTTGAACCTTTTCCCGATAGCCGCCTTCCGCACCGGACGCTTTGGTGATCATCACGTCAGCCCGGCACTGGCGATAAAACGCCGCGTTAAACTCAGCGCTGAATGGCCCGCACATCGCGAAGATCTCGGTAACGCCAAAGCCAAGCCCGGCGCATTGCTCAAGGACCTCGGGCACCGGCAGCACCCGGGCCAGCAGCGTTTTCTCCGGCAGCCCGGCGCGCCAGCGCGCCAGATCTTTACTGCCGGTGGTCAACAGCACGCGTTCGCCCAGCCGCCGCGCGATGTCGCAGGCCTCTTCTATGCCCGGCACGCTGTAGAGCAGCGGATGCGTCAGCTCGCTGAGCTGTTCGGGGCGCTGATAGCGGCTAAGCAACACGCCCACCGTTTCACAGGCCGCCAGGATGTTGCGGCTGACCACCTCAGCGTAGGGATGCGAAGCGTCAATCACCCAGCGGGTCCTGTTTTGCGCAAGCCAGTCAACCATCTGCTGCGGCTCCAGGCGGCCACAGCGCACCCGGCCGTTAATGTCGCCCGCCAGCCGCTGCCCGGTGGCCGTCGCCACCGACAGGGTGTAGGCCACGCCGGCCGCATCCAGCTGCTGGCAGATCGCGCGGGCATCGCTGGTGCCGCCCATGACCAGCACGTCGCCATAGTTCACAGCACATAGCCCCGGGGTGTGATCATCAGCCCCTCCTGAACGTAAGTGGCCTTATTTCCGACGATCACCAGGCTTGTCATATCGACCGGCTCAAAGTCCATGTCGCCCAGCGTGGTCAGCCACTTCTCCTGCTTTTTGCGCCCGGCAGACTTCACTACCCCTACCGGCGTTTGTGGGCTTTTGCTGGTGGACAGCAGCTCAAACGCCCGTGCCAGATGGCCCTCGCGACCCCGGCTGCGCGGGTTATAGAAGCAGATGACGAAGTCCGCTTCTCCCGCAGCAACAATGCGTTTTTCAATGACCGGCCACGGCGTCAGCAGATCGCTTAAGCTGATGTGGCAAAAATCGTGCATCAGCGGCGCGCCAAGCAGAGACGCGGCGGCGATACTGGCCGTCATCCCGGGGATCAGGCGAACCTCAACGTCCAGCTTCTGTTTGCTGACCAGTTCCAGCACCAGCCCCGCCATGCCATAAATACCGGCGTCGCCGCTGCTGATAAGCGCGACGTTATGCCCGGCCTGCGCCAGCTCGATCGCCGCCTGACAGCGTTCAATCTCTTTGCACATCCCGGTTTTGATCACCTGTTTGTCGCCGGTGAAGGCCTTCACCAGATGGGTATAGGTTTTGTAGCCAACGATGATTTCTGCCGCCTGCAGCGCGTCTACGGCTTCCATGGTCATCATGGCCTGCGAGCCCGGGCCGATTCCAATTACGGTTAACATCAGTGTGAAACTCCCAAAGTAATAGTGACGCCCTGTTCGCGCAGGGTTTCTCCTCGTAGTTGCCCATGGCTCAGCAGCCACGCTGCCGGTCCCGAGACGCTCCCCACCCCAACCGTCTGGCGTACAAACGGTGAAGCCGGAAAGCGGTGTTCGTGCTCACGCAGCGCGTCAGCGGTAAAGGTTTCAAACGGCACACCCCAGCAGGCGGCAAGCTGAAGCAGGCCCGCTTCGTCTTTTTTAAGGGAGACGCTGCCAATCGCTTTCAGCGCCAGCGGGTCGAACTGCTGCGCTGCAAGCTGGCGCATCAATAGGGTCGCCAGCAGCGGATACGGCGTGTCGCGTCGACAGCCGATGCCCGCCACGACCCGCTGGGGAACCAGCGTCCAGTGCGGTAACGGCAGTTCCGGCAGCGTGTTGCGCAGCGTAATACACACCAGCGCATCCATTTCCGGGAGGTGCTGCAGGTCGCTCACGGTGATAAACCCGCGCCGATCGCACTGACTGACGTCGTCGTCGAGTTCCGCATCCCACCACAGCCCTACCCGCTGATGGCTCACCAGCATCTGGTTGACGATTTTCACCGTCGTTCGGAAATCGCGCATTCGGGCATTCAGCTGGAAGGCAAGGGTATCCAGCGCGGCCATCTCGTTGACGTCCGTGGCGGTGGTAATCACCGGGTCCGCCCCCAGCATTTCCGCCAGATAGCGGGTCAGCGCATTCGCCCCGCCAGCATGGCCGGAAAGCAGGCTAATCACGTGCTGCCCACGCTCGTCGATCACCACCACCGCCGGGTCGCTCAGCTTGTCGTGGATGAGGGGTGCCAAAACGCGCACCGCAATGCCGGTGGCGCCGATAAAAATCAGCGCCGGATAGCGCGTGAACGCCTCGCGCACCGCCGGGGCAAAGCCGCCATCGAAGGAGATAAAGCCCTCTTCCCGCAGGCCCTCGCTGGTAAAGCAGGTGACCGGCAGCATTGCCGCCAGACGCTTCGCCAGCCGCACGCCGCCCGGCGTCAGGCAAAACAGCGCGATGGGCTCAGGCTTTACGGTATTCATGGCTAAAATCCGCGGCATAGAGTTTTGAGTAGTGATACTCCTCGCCCAGGAACTTCCCGACCAGAATGAGCGCCGTTTTGCGGATCCCCGCCTCGCGTACTTTGTCGGCGATATCCGCCAGCGTGCCGCGGACGGTGTGGCTTTCCGGCCAGGTCGCTTTATAAATGACGGCAACGGGCGTGGTGGCCGGATAACCGCCTTCAATCAGGCGTTCCGCCACCCGGTGAATACGCTGGACCGAAAGATAAATCGCCATGGAGGTCTGATGGCTGGCAAATGACTCCAGCTGTTCACGCGCCGGCACCGGTGTACGCCCTTCGAGGCGGGTAATAATCAGGCTCTGCGAGACTTCAGGGACGGTGTATTCCACCCCAAGCTCCGCCGCGGCGCCGAGGAAAGCGCTGACGCCGGGCACCACCTGCCAGGCAATGCCGCGTTTGGTCAGCTCTTCGCCCTGCTCACGAACGGAGCCGTAGAGCGAGACATCGCCGGTCTGTAAACGTACCACCGTTTTTCCGGCCTTCACGCCCGCCGCCATCAGGTCGATTATCTGTTCTAAATGGAGTTCCGCGCTGTCGTGGCATTCGGCGCCCTGCGGGCAATACGCCAGCAGCTCGGTATTGATCAGCGAACCGGCATAGATAACCACCTGCGCCTGCTGCAGCAGCCGGTAGCCCTTGAGCGTGATGAGCTCACGGTCACCAGGACCGGCACCGACAAACCACACGCAACGGGAATCAAACGTCTCAGACATGGTGTTCTTCCTTCTGACAGGCGATAACAAAAACGGGATTATTCGGTTTGAAAAAGTGACCGCTGCCGAGCGGGGTCAGAGCGGAGACCTGCATTTGCTGGCAATCAATGTTCTGGACGCCGATCTGCTGCAGATGGGCCAGCGCAGTAGTGAGGTTTTCCTGCAGGATAAACGTCATCACCAGACGTCCGCCGGGATGTAGCTGGCACAGGGACCAGTCGATAAGCGAGGTCAGATGGCCACCGCTGCCGCCCATAAAGACCGCATCGGCCTTATCCGCCACCGGTAACGGCGCAACGCCCGGCAAAATCGCGATATTGCGACAGGCAAAATGCTGGCGATTTTCCGCAAGCAGCTGCAGAGCCGCAGGGTTACGCTCTATGGCCGTCACGTGCAGCGAGGGAAACAGCAGCGCCGCCTCTATCGACACGCTCCCGGTTCCCGCACCGACGTCAATCAGGTGGTTGGCGCGATGCAGCTCGAGCTTCGTGAGGGCCAGCGCGCGTACCGCCTCTTTGGTCATCGGCACCGTTTCGCCGCGCAGAAACAGTTCATCTTTCATCGAGGATCACCACCGCATTCATCTCATAGTCGGCACTGACCTCACTGACGGGCAGCCAGTGGATCCGTTCATTTTCCATCGCCAGGTTTTCACCAATCACCATCCAGCGATGGCCCTTCCCGCGCGCCACCAGCTGCGCGGCAATCTCTTTCGGCCCGCACTGGCTATCGGTGACCATCGCCACTTTGCGATGCCGTGCCAGCTCGTCAACATTTACGCTGCGGCCATGGCTGCTGGTGAGCCACATCTCATTCATATCAATGCCCGCCTGCGCGCACAGGTACTGCACCGCGCTGATGCCGGGAATAATGCGCACGCGCGCCATACCGAAATGCGCCACCATCCGCGATCCGATGCCGTAAAAGAGCGGATCGCCGGAGGCCACAATCACCACCTTTTTCTCCTGACGCGCCTCAACCCAGGCCAGCAGCGCCGGAATGTTGGCCCCCAGGACAAACGTCTCGCCGCAAAACGCCGGGAACTGCAGCAGATGGCGTTTTCCGCCGACCAGCGCATCGGCGCGATCGATAGCTTCACGCGCGGCGGGCGTCATCAGGCGCAATCCCGCAGGCCCCATTCCCACGACCGTTAACATTGCAGCGCCCGGGCAATCGCCTCGACCGGGCGGTTGCTGCCCAGCACCTGGTTATCAAAGGAAAACAGAATGGCGTCACAGGTCGGCGGATTTTTGGTAAAGCGCAGCATCTGCATTACGCGCAGGCAGATCCGTTCGGCGAGATGGCTGTAAAGCGCCTGAAAACCCCAGGTTTCGATGTGTTCCATCGCCGCTTCGGTGGTATCGCACTCGCTGACGACGGTGAGTAATTCCAGCGGCGCACCGAGCAGCGCCAGATGCGCCACCAGCGTTTCCATACGCGCATCGGCGATATGGCTGTGGGTGTGGAATATCCCGGCGGCAATTTTGATGAGCTTGCCGGGATGGCCGACCAGCACTATCTGGCGAAACCCCAGCCGCACCGCCTCTTCGATCATGTAGCCGACAAAGTTGCTCATGGTGACCACGACATCTTTATCGATACCCATCTGCTCGCGCACAAAGCGCTCGCCATGATTGCCCGGCACCAGCACGACCCGCTCCAGCCCGGCCGCGCGTTTAATCTCCAGCTCCAGAGAAAGCGAGCGTTTCCAGCTCTCCTCTGACATCGGCGTGACAATGCCGGTGGTGCCGATGATCGAAATACCGCCCAGGATCCCGAGGCGTGAGTTGTAGGTTTTCTGCGCCCGCTCTTCGCCTTCAGGGGCGAAGATTTCCACGTTGGCCCCGCGCGTCGGGCCAATCGCCTCGCGCACGGCGGACTCAATGGTGTGACGCGGCGTGCGGTTGATCGCCGCGCTGCCGATGGGCAGGCCGATGCCTTTGCGCGTCACGGTCCCCACGCCCTCGCCGCCCGCCAGCGTAATCTCGCCGCTGTCGTTGAGCGTCACGCGGGCGAAAATCAGCATGCCGTGGGTGGCGTCGACGTCATCACCGCCGTCTTTGCGGATGGCCGCAATCGCCTGCTGCCCTTCAATGTGCGGCGATTCCACGTTCAGACACAGCGTGACGCCGGAGGGTGTCACAATGGAGACCTGATGAATCAGGTGCTGGCGCAGCACCATCAGTGCGGCGACTTTCGCTGCCGCGGTCGCGCAGGAGCCGGTGGTGTAGCCTTTACGTAATGCCTTCCCGTTATGCCATACCGGGGCATCGAAGGTGGAATCGCTCATCGCGCCCCCTGCAGGTAATAGAGCATGGCGTTTACAATCGCCGCCGCCACATTGCTGCCGCCTTTGCGCCCGAGTGCCGCAATCGCGGGCAAATGGCTGTGCGTCAGCGCCTCTTTCGATTCCGCCGCCCCCACAAACCCCACCGGGACGCCCACCACGCCGCTGACGGCAACATCATGCTCAAGCAGGCGAAACAGCGCCGTGGGCGCATTGCCAAAGACAAAGATCTTCTCGCTCTCTTCCGTCACGGCGATATCCACGGCCGCCATCGAGCGGGTGATTCCCTGGGCCTTTGCCTGTGCCACCACCCGCGGGTCGCTGATATAGCAGCGGCATTCGCCCCCGAACGTGGCCAGCAGCGTTTTGTTGATCCCGGAGAGCGCCATCGTGGTATCGGTATAGATAACGGACGGGCGACGGAGCGCCGCGCAAAGCTGCTCCAGCGCGTCATCTGAAAACCAGAGAATATCCAGCCAGTCGAAATCTGCGGTGGTATGGATCACCCGCTTGACGATCGCCTCATGCAGCGGGCTGACGAACCGGTACTCCGGCCGCGTTTCGCGAATGATTTCGCCAATGATGTCGAAACTTTTGGCTTCAATCGCCTGGGGTTGCTGGATGTATTGCATTGTCTTTTGTCCTCAGGCCGCGCCAGCCATCAGCCAGCGTGCTGCGATAAACAGCGCCAGCGCCAGGGTGGAGGAAACCCACATCAGTCGAATCGTTCGGGAAATGTCGTCTACCGCAATCGGGCGCAGCGCGTCGCCGATCCACGGCTTTTCCACGCGCTGGCCAAAATAGGTGTTGGGTCCGCCAAGCCGGATGCCCAGCGCACCGGCAACCGTCGCTTCAGCCCACGCGCAGTTGGGGCTGCTGTGGTTATAGCGGTCGCGCCAGCCGACGCGCAGCGCGCGGGAGGGATCCTCGCGGCATAGCCACGCCGCAACGCTCAGCAAGAGCCAGCTCAGGCGCGCGGGGATAGCGTTCGCCGCGTCATCCATACGGGCGCTGACCATGCCGATCGCGCGGTATTTTTCATGCTTGTAGCCCACCATTGAATCGAGGGTATTCACCGCCTTATAGGCCATCGCCAGCGGCGCACCGCCCAGCAGGAGGAAGAACAGCGGGGCGATAACGCCGTCAACCGTGTTCTCCGCGACGGTCTCCACCACCGCCCGGTTGATCTGTTCCGGCTGAAGCTGAGAGGTATCGCGCCCCACTATCCAGGAGAGCTTTTCGCGGCTTTCATCAAGGTCGCCTGCCCGCAGCGGGCGTTCAACGTCCAGCGCGGCGTTTGCCAGACTGCGCCCGGCCAGCACGGTAAATATCATCCACACCTCAATCGCCCAGCCCAGCCAGGGATGCACCCATCGTCCGAGCGCCAGCACGCCCCAGGCTATGCCCCAGGTCAGCCCCACGACGGCCAGCCACATGACGCCGCCGCCAATGCGTAACGCCGCGTCGCTATGGCAGCAGCGGCGAACACCCCGCTGCACCGCATTAATCAGGTTGCCTATCCAGCGCACCGGATGCGGCCAGCGTTGCGGGTCGCCGATGATGACATCGAGCAGCCACGCGACGCACCATGCCATCAGGGTCATAGCGCCCCCCTCGCCGCCGTCAGCCAGCGGCTGAGCATCGTGGGGCGTTGGGCAAAGTGGAGGTGCAGGTAGCTTGCGAACGTGTTGCCAACCTGCCAGCCCCCCGCCCATTCCTGCATCGTCACGCCATCACGCACTTTGCGGCACGCCAGTACCGCAGGGGTTTGGGGGGAGAAGTCGGAATAGTGAAACTCATGCCCACGCAGCACCTCCCCGCTATCGGCCAGCAGCGTGGGCTGGCGCGCCTGCGCCTCACAATAGCCAAAACGGGTCAGCCGTTTACCCATCCTGCTGTGGCCGGGGATAATATTGGCCATCCGGTGGGTGACCCCCTCGCTATCTTCCAGCGTGCTGCCGAGGTACATCAGCCCACCGCACTCGGCGTAGATCGCCACCCCGCGCCGATGCGCCTCCCGCAGGCTGGCGAGCATCGCGGTGTTTTCCGCAAGCCGTGCCGCATGCAGCTCCGGGTAACCGCCCCCGAGCCAGACCATCTGGCAGTCAGGTAAGCGGCTATCGCGCAGCGGGCTAAAGCGGATAATGTCGACCCCGGAACGTTCAAGCAGCGTGATGTTATCCGGGTAATAGAAGTTGAAGGCCTCGTCATCGGCCATCGCGAGCGTTAACCCGCGCCCGGCGTCCCCGTCAGGGCGCGCGGGCCAGGCGCCCTGCGGCAGCGACGCCATCTGGCTGAGCGCGAGAAGTTGTTCAATATCCAGCGTACGTTCGAGAATGGCGGCAAAATTTTGCCAGGTCTGCGGGTCCGCGGCCGACTCCCGGGCGGTGACCAACCCAAGATGGCGCTCGGGCAAACCGACGCCCTCAACGTGCGGCACATAGCCCAGGACGGGTAGCGTGCAGTAGTGCTCAATGGCCGTTTTGAGCAGCTGATAATGTGATTCGCTGTTGACGCGATTGACAATCACCCCGGCAATATTGAGGGTAGGATCGAACCGCTGAAAGCCCATTACGGTCGCGGCAATCGACGTAGATACCGCCTTGCCGTCCACCAGCAGAACCACCGGACAGCCCAGCTGTTTTGCCATCGCGGCGGTGCTGCAATAGTTCGGATCGGTGCCGTAGCCGTCATACAGCCCCATCACGCCTTCAATGACCGCGATATCCGCCTGCTGCATATGCTCGCAAAACAGCGCATTGAGTATTGGCTCAGGAAGCATGAAGCTGTCGAGGTTGCGGGAGGAGGTGCCGCTGACTTTGGTATGCCAGCCGGTATCAAGATAGTCAGGGCCCACTTTATACGGCTGGACGCGTAATCCACGCTGTTTTAACAGACTCAACAGGCCAAGCGTCACCGTGGTTTTACCACAACCGCTTCCGGTACCTGCCAGAACAAACGCGTACTGCTTTGCCGCCATGACCCCGATCCTGTCCAGGGTGGTTGGGAGGTATAGATACACGTCGTCCCAGTCTTTCGACTGTATGATGCATCAGTACAACCCACTTCCCACCGAAGTTGTTGAACGTTCCCGACAGGCAGGTCTTCTGGCTTAGCGTCCTCCTCGCCCGTCCTTCCCAATCTCGCGATCAGTGGTCATTACGGGGTCGTCAGCATCACAGCAGCGGGGGCTGCGGGGGATTGTCACCCCCTTCCCTGCCACAAATGTGGCAAAACCTGTCGGCTTACATTATGAGAAAGAGTTCGTTCTCAAAACAGCAATGCTATTTGCGGCGCTTCAATTCACCTTAGGCAAATACTTAACCACAAATGAAAACCATGCTGAGTAAAACGTGGCGCCAGAATAATTGACACCTTTCTCAATAACTCAACGTTTTATCACAAAAAATAAAAAGCAAAGATAATCACGCTTAAAATCTCAATATTTATTGTTCTATGACAAGTTATTGCACTACTTGATATTTTTTCATTTTATTGTGATCAAAATTCATCAGGATATTAAAGCCCGGTAAAAACATAATATTGCTGTTCAACGTAAGTCAGTGTGATTTCATTGATGCATTACGCGTTCAGCAGGATCGCAAAATAATATGGAGACTATCCAGGTCGGAATTTGCGGTATATCAAGGTAAGAGGAATATCCTCATGACACTATGCTCCAGAAATTTCTGACCAGTAAGGTGGAAACGTGGCTGTTGCGCAATGCCCCGCGTCGTGCGGTGAGCTTATCCAGGGCTGGATTTTGGGCAGTGAGAAGCTGGTCTCCTGCCCTGTCGAATGGTACAGCACCGTTGAGGTGAGCCACGGCTCACCCGTGGCGGATGAACGCCCGCTTTCGCGCGCGATGGTCGAGCGATTGTTGCAGCACTGGCATTATCCGGCGCAGCTAAGCCAGGATATCCGCATTGACGTGCACTCGACCATCCCGGTTGCCAAAGGGATGGCCAGCAGCACCGCGGATATCGCCGCCACCGCCGTCGCCACCGCCCACCATCTGGGGCGTCAGCTCGACGAAAGCACGCTGGCAACGCTTTGCGTTTCGCTCGAACCCACCGACAGCACCGTGTTTCGCCAGTTGACCCTTTTCGACCATAACGACGCTTCCACGCAGATCGCCTGCCACGCCCAGCCCGCTCTCGACCTGCTCGTTCTGGAAAGTCCGCAAACGCTGCGTACGGCAGATTACCACCGCATCCCGCGTCAGGCGGGGCTACTGGCCGGTGCGCCAGCGCTGGAACGCGCGTGGGGAAAAGTCCAGGAGTCCTGCATAACGCAAAACCCTTATCGGATGGGCGAAGCGGCCACCCTCAGCGCCATCGCCAGCCAGACGCTGTTGCCTAAACCGGATTTTGACGCACTGCTCTCACTGGTGGAGGAGTGCGGTATTTACGGGGTGAACGTGGCGCACAGCGGTAGCGTCGTGGGTCTGATGCTGGACAGAAATAAAGACGATGTCGATTATGTGAAATGGCTGCTGGTAAAAAAACAGCTCACCCGCCACTGGCCTGAACAACACCTGCTGCGGATGGTAAAAGGCGGCGTGACGCTACTCTGACAGCAGCCTGTACTGAATGAGCCACTCGACCTGCTGCCTGACCTCTTGCTCGTGCTCCTGCGCTAAAGCCTGCTGCAGCGGAGCATGCCGGAAGAACGCGGCCCAAAATGCACGCTTGCGCTCCCGGTCACCGCATGCGCGATTAATCCGTTCACGCAGCGTCCCCGCCAGCCGCACGCTTTCCCGCATGCCCGGAGGAAGGTGGGCGGCGACATGCGCTTTGAGGATCTTGCTGTACACCGGCGCGTTGCCCCCGCAGCTCAGCGCAATAATGACCGGCGAATGGTCGATTATGGCCGGTGAGATAAAGGTGGCAGCAGAAGGGTCGTCCGTGACATTGCAAAAGATACGCTCCGCGCTGGCGGCCGCGGCGACCTGACGGTTCACCTGCGGATCGCTGGTCGCGGCAATGACCAGCCAGCACGATTGCAGATACTGCGGCGAAAACATCACCGGAAACCACTCGATGTCACCGCTCGCGTGCAGGCTGGCGAGTTCCGGCGTCAGGGTGGGCGCAACCAGATGCAGCATCGCCCCGGCGGCCAGCAGCCCCTTCGCCTTATGCGTCGCCACCTGCCCGCCACCGACGATCAGGCAACGTTTCCCCTTCAGGTTGCAAAAAATCGGGAAATAGTCCATCGCCTTAGCCTTGTAAAACGTGAGTCAGCGCGGCAATAAACCGGCGGTTCTCCGCCTCGGTACGGATGGCAATCCGGTAGTAGTCGCGATCGAGCCCTGGATAGTTTTCGCAGTGGCGGATAAGGATGTGATGGCCGAGCAGCGCCGCCTTCAGGTCGAAACCCGGACGCAGACAGCGGAAGAAAATAAAGTTGGCCTGCGACTCCCAGACCGCCAGCGATGAAAAGCGCGCCATCGCCTGCCACAGGAAATCCCGCTCCCGGGCGATAAAGGCGTGGCTGCGAGCAATATAGTCCTCATCCGACAGCAAATGTTGCCCCACAAGCGCCGAGAAGGCATTCACGGACCAGGGCTCACGGGTGCGTTTCAGCTGGTGAATGGTTTGCGTATTGCCGCTCAGCAGATACCCAAGGCGCAGCCCGGGAATAGCAAAAAACTTGGTCAGGGATCGCAGCAGGTAAAGATAGCGTGACTCCGCCAGCCGCGGCGCCAGCGTGGAGCCCTGCGGCAGAAAATCGATGAACGCCTCATCCACAATCAGCGCAATCTGCAGCGATTCGCACAGCGAGGCCAGCCGGTCGAGAAGACCGGCATCAGGCATGAGTCCGGTAGGGTTGTTTGGCGTCGCGATAAACAGGCAATCGGGCCTGTGCGCGCGAACGGCGTCCAGTATGGAAACATCCACCTGGAACCCGTTCTGCTCACTCAGCGCATAGTCAATTATCTCGCAACCCTGCTGCTGTAATGCCCGGCGATATTCGGCAAAGCCCGGTACCAGCAGCATCGCCCGGCGAGGGGCAAGCGTTCGCACCAGGCCATAGATCAGCTCCGTTTCGCCATTCCCGGCAATCGTCTGGTCATAGTCACACCGGCTGGCGGTGGCCAGCGCCTGATGAAGATGGCGGTATTCAACGTCCGGGTACTGCATGATGATATCCAGATGGGACACAATGAGCGACCTGACGCGATCGGGCAGCCCTAACGGATTGATGTTCGCGCTAAAGTCCACCAGCAGCTCGGGATCGATCCCCAACTGCAGCCCCGTTTCCAGAACGTTACCACCATGCTCACTCATTCGTTTCACTCGTCCATTTCGAAAATGTCAGGATAACATCAGACCACAACCTGATTCAGCGCGATATGTGATGCGGTAAACGCCAGTATCTCCTGCAGGCTGACCACCTCACCGATGACGATAAGCGCCGGAGCATGCAGTTTTTGACGTTCAACCTCGAGGTGGATATCGGTCAGCGTACCTTTGGCGATCTGCTGAAGAGACTGGCTGGCATACATCACCACCGCCACCGGCGTTTCAGCGGACATGCCTCCCTCGATGAGCTGCTGGCAGATTTCCGTCAGCCGCGTCATTCCCATCAGAACGATCAGCGTTCCGTTGATTTGCGCCAGGGCATGCCAGTTTTGCGGGTCGTTCCCCTGGCACATATGACCGGTCACAATATGAAAGCTGGAGGCGTAATGACGGTGCGTGACCGGGATCCCGGCATAGGCCAGTCCGCCAATTGCGGAACTGATCCCCGGCACAATTTCGAACGTCAGGCCGGCTTTCGCCAGCTGCTCGGCCTCTTCGCCCCCGCGGCCAAAAACGTAGGGGTCCCCGCCTTTCAGGCGCACCACCTGGCGCCCTTCCCCGGCATGCTTGACCAGCAGGGCATTGATTTGTTCCTGAGGCACCGGATGATGGCTTGGGGTTTTACCGACATCAATAATCAGACAGCCTGCCGGAGCCTGAGCCAGAAGTGCAGGGTTTACCAGGCGATCGTGAACAATCACCTCCGCATGGCGGATACAGTGCAAACCTTTTACCGTAATCAAAGACGCATCGCCAGGCCCTGCCCCTACAAGCCAAACCTTCCCTTTACTCATCGTTATATCCTCAGATTAAATATTTAAAGACGCAAGAAAGCGGGTAATTAAAATTAGTGCTGAATTATACATCCCCTCCACACGTCAAAAATTTGATGTATTTATCACTCTTTCTTAATTTTACGAATGGCGTTTATGACCAATATCAATAAAACAGTGAATACCGCCTTCCCTCTGCCATTACGACATTATTGCTTTGGTCATCATGCTTAAAAAAACATATAAATCGCCTTCAGCAATAAAACAGGCGCGCGATCACAAATATTAAAATGGTTTTGTCAGCGACGTTTACAGATAAATATCAACCCTAAAATAAAGCGCACACAAGTAACTGATATAAATCATTTTTCAATGCAACATCATTACCATCATCATTTTTGGAAGGATTTTTTGAAAATAGATCAATTGCATCCCTTTCGTCTTCAAAACACACTCCAACACCATCAACAGACCCAATGTACATTAATCGTTTTTAATACCCATTTTATTTTCACTATCAGCCCTACAGAGGATTACCCATGAAGAAATCAACACTTGTTATTGGCGTCATTGGTGCTGACTGCCATGCGGTAGGCAATAAAGTTCTGGATCGTGTTTTTACTTCCCATGATTTTCACGTCATCAATCTTGGTGTGATGGTGAGCCAGGATGAATATATTGATGCGGCCATCGAAACGGGTGCTGATGCTATTGTCGTTTCATCCATCTACGGCCATGGCGACATCGACTGCCTGGGGCTGCGCGAGCGCTGCATCGAACGCGGTATCGGCGACATTCTGCTTTTTGTTGGCGGTAACCTGGTCGTGGGTAAGCACGATTTCGCCGATGTCGAAGCCAAATTCAAAGAGATGGGTTTCAACCGCGTGTTCGCTCCGAGCCACGACCTGGAGGACGTCTGTCAGCTGATGGCGAACGATATACAACAGCGTCAGCGCGTTGAAGAGCTCTGTCTTGAAGAGGGCTTCTGATGCAAATCGTCTCAGTCGACATTGGCTCGACGTGGACCAAAGCCGCACTCTTCACGCCGGAGGGTGATGCGCTAACGTTGGTCAACCACGTTCTGACCCCGACGACGACCCACCATCTGGCGGAGGGTTTCTTTACCAGCCTGAACCAGGTGCTAAACGTTGCCGATGCGCGACCGTTGCTGAACAGCGGGGACGTTACGCTGAAATACTCGTCGTCGGCAAAAGGCGGGCTCGCCATTGCCGCAATGGGTCTGGTGCCGTCAATAACCCTGGAATCAGCCAAAGTCACCGCCCATTCAGCGGGTGCCAAAATCGCCCAGTACTACTCGTACAAACTGAACCGTCACGATATCCAGGCGCTGGAGGACTCCCCGCCGGACATTCTGCTGTTCACGGGCGGTACGGACGGCGGCGAAGAGAGCTACGGACTGGCCAATGCCCGCGCGCTGGCAGCGTCAACGCTGGACTGCGCCATTATTTACGCCGGAAATCGCGATATTCAGGACGACGTGCAGGCCATTCTTGGCCACAAAGATCTGATCGTGGTCGACAACGTTTTGCCTGACCTCGATCACCCGAATCCGTATGCCGCCCGCAAGGCTATCTGCGATGTCTTTCTCTCCCGCATCGTGAAGGGGAAAGGGCTGGACGTTATCGTCGGGGAAACCGGCGAAGAGCCGATGCCTACGCCGTGGACCGTCTACGAGCTGGTGAAAGCGATAAGCGACATCGACAGCGCGTGGAAAGAATTCATGCTGATCGACATGGGCGGAGCCACCACCGACGTCTATTCCGCCAGCGCTAACATGCTCTCCCCGGATACCGTCCTGCACGGCGTGCCTGAGCCGTTTGTTAAACGCACCGTAGAGGGCGACCTCGGCATGCGCGTCTCGGCGGTGGTGGTTGGCGAAAGTACGCAGGAACTGGTGAACGCGGTGTTCGCCCACCAGCCTCAGCGCAAGGAAGCGTTCTATGGCTATCTGCGCCATCTGGTCGCGCATCCGGACTACCTCCCTGCTACCGAAGAAGAAAAGCATTTCGACACGCTGCTGGCCGGGCTGTGCGTGGGGTACGCCAGCGAGCGCCATGCCGGCACCAAAAAACAGGTCTGTACCTGCGTAGGCAACGTCGATTTGCAGATGGGGCGCGATCTGACCACCGTGCGCAAAGTGGTGGGTTCCGGGGGATGGCTCTCCCGCGCCAGCCAGTTCGATATTCACCGCTGGCTGAAGTACCGCGAGCTGGACGACAGCAGCAGACGCGTTCTTTTACCCGGGCAGTTTGACTATTACCGCGATGCAAAAGGGCTGCTTCCTCTGCTGGCGAACGTCGCCAGGCTGGACCCGCAGGCGGCGGCTCGCACCAGTATTCAATGTTTAACCCTATAAAACCTAAGGCAGCAACGAATGGAACTTCGAAATAAAAAGCTAACCCATGACGAATTCATGACTGAGCGGCAACAGGTCTTGCAGACCTGGCAAACCGGCAAGGACGTTGAGAACTTCGAAGATGGCGTGAAGTACCAGCAAACCATTCCTGAGCAAAAACGCTTTTCTCACGCCCTACTGAAGGCGGACCAGGAAGGTAAAACCCTGAGCCAGCCGCGCGCAGGCGTAGCGCTGATGGATGAACATATCGCCCTGCTCAAAACGCTGCAGGAAGATTGCGATTTGCTGCCCAGCACCATCGATGCCTACACCCGTCTGAATCGCTATGAAGAGGCGGCGGTAGGGATCCAAAAATCCATCGAAGCGGGCACCTCCAAACTTAACGGCTTACCGGTCGTCAACCACGGCGTCGCCGCCTGCCGCCGCATGACTGAAGCGCTGGAGAAACCGATTCAGGTACGTCACGGCACGCCGGATGCGCGCCTGCTGGCGGAGATCGCGATGGCCAGCGGCTTTACCAGCTATGAAGGCGGCGGTATCTCCTACAACATTCCGTACGCCAAGCGCGTCACTCTGGAAAAATCTATCCGCGACTGGCAGTACTGCGACCGCCTGATGGGCCTGTACGAGGAGAACGGCATTCGCATTAACCGTGAACCGTTTGGCCCGCTGACCGGCACCCTGATCCCGCCGTTTGTATCCCACTCGGTGGCGATTATCGAAGGTCTGCTGGCGCTGGAACAGGGCGTGAAGTCAATTACCGTCGGCTACGGCCAGGTTGGTAGCCTGACGCAGGATATCGCCGCGATTCAGGCTCTGCGCGAGCTGTCCCACGAATATTTCCATAACCACGGCTTTGACGATTACGAGCTGAGTACCGTCTTCCACCAGTGGATGGGCGGCTTCCCGGAAGATGAGTCGAAAGCGTTTGCCATTATCTCCTGGGGCGCAGCGGTTGCCGGTATGTCCGGGGCGACCAAAGTGATCACCAAGAGCCCGCACGAGGCGTTCGGTATTCCGACCGCTGCCGCAAACGCCCAGGGGCTGAAAGCCTCGCGTCAGATGCTCAACATGGTCAGCGATCAGAAATTCCCGCCGTGCGCCGCCGTCGAGCAGGAAGTCGAGCTCATTAAGAGCGAAGTCCGCGCCGTGCTGAAGAAAGTCTTCGAACTGGGCAACGGCGATGTCGCACGCGGGACGGTGCTGGCGTTTGAAGCGGGCGTGCTGGACGTACCGTTCGCCCCTGCCTCCTGCAACGCAGGCAAAATTCTGCCGGTGCGTGATAACGCCGGTGCCATTCGCGTGCTGGAAGCCGGTGCGGTTCCGCTGCCGAAAGATATCCTCGCCCTGCATCACGATTACGTCGCCGAGCGCGCGCGTTTTGAAGGCCGTAAGCCCTCATTCCAGATGGTTGTTGATGACATCAACGCGGTATCCCACAGTAAATTAATAGGAAGACCATAATGAAAATTAAGCAGGCCCTTTTCACCGCAGGCTACTCCTCGTTCTATTTCGACGATCAGCAGGCCATCAAAAACGGCGCCGGTCATGACGGGTTTATCTATACCGGCAATCCGGTAACGCCTGGATTTACGTCCGTTCGTCAGGCGGGTGAATGCGTATCCGTACAGCTGATTCTGGAAAACGGCGCGGTGGCGGTGGGCGATTGTGCAGCGGTGCAATATTCAGGGGCAGGCGGTCGTGATCCGCTGTTCCTGGCTGAACACTTCATTCCGTTCCTCAACGATCACATCAAGCCGCTGCTGGAAGGCCGTGACGTTGACCGGTTCCTGACGAATGCCCGTTTCTTTGACGAACTGCGTATAGACGGCCATCTGCTGCATACCGCCGTACGCTATGGTCTGTCGCAGGCGCTGCTCGACGCGGCGGCACTGGCGACCGGCCGCCTGAAAACGGAAGTCGTGTGTGATGAATGGCAGCTGCCGTGCGTTCCGGAGGCCATTCCGTTATTTGGTCAGAGCGGCGACGACCGCTATATCGCCGTCGACAAGATGATCCTCAAAGGCGTTGACGTACTGCCACATGCGCTTATCAACAACGTGGAAGAGAAGCTGGGCCTGAAAGGGGAAAAACTGCGGGAGTATGTGCGCTGGTTATCCGACCGCATCCTGAGCCTGCGCACCAGCCCGCGCTATCGCCCGACGCTGCACATTGACGTGTACGGCACCATCGGTCTGATTTTCGATATGGATCCGGTACGTTGCGCCGCCTATATCGCCAGCCTCGAAAAAGAGGCTCAGGGCCTGCCGCTGTACATTGAAGGGCCGGTGGATGCGGGTAACAAGCCGGATCAGATCCGCCTGCTGACCGCCATCACCCACGAGCTGATGCGTCTGGGTTCCGGCGTGAAAATCGTTGCCGATGAGTGGTGTAACACCTATCAGGACATTGTGGACTTCACCGATGCGGGCAGCTGCCACATGGTGCAGATTAAAACCCCGGACCTGGGCGGTATTCACAACATCGTTGATGCGGTGCTGTATTGCAACAAGCACGGCATGGAAGCCTATCAGGGCGGTACCTGTAACGAAACGGAAATCAGCGCCCGCACCTGCGTGCACGTGGCCCTCGCCGCTCGCCCGATGCGCATGCTGATCAAACCGGGCATGGGCTTCGATGAAGGTCTTAACATCGTGTTTAACGAAATGAACCGCACCATCGCACTGTTGCAGACTAAGGATTAAAAGATGGCACGTACATTTAAGATCTTATCGCCAACGGCTATCCTGGGCTATGGCTTCCCGGAAGAGAGCTTCCGGAAGGCCATGGAAGCGTCGCCGGATCTTATTGCGGTCGACGCAGGCTCTTCCGACCCTGGCCCCCACTACCTGGGGGCAGGTAAGCCTTTCACCGACCGGGCGGGGGTAAAACGCGATCTACGCTATATGATCGTGGCTGGCGTTAAGCACAACATTCCGGTGGTGATCGGTACCGCTGGTGGGTCCGGCGCCGCGCCTCATCTGGAGTGGTGCCGCCAGATAATCCTTGAGATTGCTCAGGAAGAGAAACTCTCATTCTCCATGGCGCTGATCCCGTCGGATGTCGATAAAGCCACCGTGCATCAGGCGCTGGATGACGGGAAAATCACCGCCCTGGATTTCGTCCCGGAACTGACCCACGAGGCTATCGAAGAGAGCACCTATATCGTGGCGCAGATGGGTATCGAGCCTTTCCAGCGGGCGCTGGCGGCCGGGGCGCAGGTGGTGCTTGGCGGACGGGCGTACGATCCGGCCTGCTTTGCCGCGCTGCCCATCATGCAGGGCTTCGATGAAGGTCTGGCGCTGCACTGCGGTAAGATCCTCGAGTGCGCGGCGATTGCCGCTACGCCGGGGTCCGGCTCCGACTGCGCGATGGGCATCATTGACGATAACGGCTTTACGCTGAAAACGTTTAATCCGAAGCGTAAATTCACCGAAACGTCGGCGGCGGCGCACACCCTGTACGAGAAATCTGACCCGTACTTCCTGCCGGGGCCGGGCGGCGTTCTGAACCTGAAAGGGTGCAGCTTCAAAGCGGTCAACGAGGGCGAAGTGTACGTCAGCGGTTCCCGCCACGAAGAAACGCCGTACGCGCTGAAGCTGGAAGGCGCCCGCCGGGTCGGCTTCCGCTGTCTGACCATTGCCGGTACGCGCGATCCGATCATGATTGCCGGGATCGATAATATCCTCGAAGAAGTGCAGGTCAGCGTGAAGCGCAACCTCTCGCTGAATGACGACAGCATCCGCATGACGTTCCACCTGTACGGAAAGAATGGCGTGATGGGCAACCATGAGCCGATGCAGTCCGCCGGGCACGAACTGGGTATTTTGCTGGACGTAGTGGCCCCCACCCAGGATATCGCCAACAGCGTCTGTTCGCTGGTGCGCTCTACCCTGCTGCACTACGGCTATGAAAACCGGATCGCAACAGCGGGCAACCTCGCGTTCCCGTTCTCCCCTTCCGACATTCAGAGCGGCCCGGTGTATGAGTTCTCAATCTACCACCTGATCGAAGCGAGCGACGCGCTGCGTTTTGATTTCCACCTCGAGCAGGTCACGCCAGAAGGAGTTCAGTTATGAAACAGGGTATTTGCTCACTGGCGCAGGTCATTCGTTCTAAAAACGCCGGACCGTATGAGCTGGTTCTGGATATTTTATTTAAAACGCGTGAAGACTATCAGCGGGTAAAAGCCTCAGAGCAATTAACGCCGCAGCTTATTGCCCGTTTATATAACGTTAAGCCTGACTTTATTCATCGCATTATCTGGTTCGATCCGGCCAATGCGGTCAAAATCGTCATGCCTCGCGATATTATCTCCGGCAACGTCGGTGACAATGATGTCTATGGTGCCCAGCAGCATGCACCGTTATTAAGTATCGAGTTTGATCTGTAACACTACAAATACAACAACGTCCATTGGGATATAGATATTTGCTGTATCACTGTATTCCAGATAATTCATGCGGTTGGTCACAACAAACGTGCGTCTGAGCGGTTCATCAGGGCTCAGACGCACGCGACCCTACACATTAACCAACCTTTATCCGATGGAGTAAACATGAAAAAAATAAGCTTAACGAAAATGATCATATTAGGTTTGATACTCGGCATGATTGCCGGGGTGGTCATTAATAATATGGCATCAGCAGATACAGCAAAAACGTACGCACAGGATATCTCTATTTTCACCACCATATTCTTACGCATGGTGAAAATGATTATCGCCCCGCTGGTCATTTCCACCCTGGTGGTCGGCATAGCCAAAATGGGTGATGCTAAAACGCTTGGCCGTATATTCTCCAAAACCTTTTTCCTCTTTATTTGCGCCTCGCTGCTGTCCATCGCCCTGGGGCTGGTTATCGTCAATATCTTCCAGCCTGGCGCAGGCATTAACTTTGTTCCCCATGACGCCGGGGCCGTTGCGGCCGTTCAGTCCGAGCCGTTCACGCTGAAAGTGTTTATTTCTCACGCGGTACCGACCAGCATCGTTGATGCGATGGCCCGCAACGAGATTCTGCAAATCGTGGTGTTCTCGATTTTCCTCGGCTGCAGCCTGGCAGCCATTGGTGAGAAAGCCGACCCCATCATTAAGGTGCTCGACTCTCTGGTGCATGTGATGCTGAAGCTGACGGGTTACGTCATGCTGTTTGCACCGCTGACCGTATTTGCCGCGATCTCCGGACTGATTGCCGAACGCGGTCTGGGCGTGATGGTCAGCGCCGGTATTTTCATGGGCGAGTTCTACATGACGCTCGGCCTGCTGTGGGCGATTCTGATTGGCCTGTCCACGATGATTGTCGGTCCGTGCATCAGTCGTCTGACTAAAGCGATTCTCGAACCTGCGCTGCTGGCCTTTACGACCTCAAGTTCAGAAGCGGCTTTCCCGGGCACGCTGAACAAACTGGAAAAATTCGGCGTCTCCTCCAGGATTGCCAGCTTTGTCCTGCCCATCGGCTACTCCTTTAACCTGGTCGGCTCAATGGCCTACTGCTCGTTTGCGACCGTGTTTATCGCCCAGGCGTGCAACATCGAACTGAGCATTGGCGAGCAGATCACTATGCTGCTGATCCTGATGCTGACCTCTAAAGGGATGGCGGGCGTGCCGCGCGCATCGATGGTGGTTATTGCCGCCACCCTCAACCAGTTCAACATTCCGGAAGCGGGTCTGATTCTGCTGATGGGCGTCGATCCGTTCCTCGACATGGGCCGTTCCGCTACCAACGTGATGAGTAACGCAATGGGTGCCGCTATCGTCGGTCGCTGGGAAGGCGAGCACTTCGGCGCCGGCTGCCGCGGCAAGGTTCCGGCCAAAGAAAGCACTGCTTCAGAAACTGAAATCGCCATGTATTGATTACAAAGGCCAACCGTGGTTGGCCTTTCGTCTTCCGATGTACAGGAAAGCCCCATGAAGATAAACATTTTCGGCGTCAGCCTCTTATCCGTCAGCCTGATGTTTAGCGCTGCCACGCTGGCGCAAACCGCGCCGGATTATGCGCAGCTGCTTGAACAGGCTCACCAAAAATTCAAAGGTAATCATGAGGGGAAGGTCGCCGACTACATCCCTGCCCTGGCGACCTATAGCCCCGACAATTTCGCCATCACCCTCGCCACGGTCGACGGCAAGATTTACCAGGTTGGCGACGTGAAAAAAGCGTTTCCAATGGAGTCGCTGAGCAAGGTTTTCACCCTGGCGCTGGCGATGGAGCAGCGCGGTCCGCAGGAGGTGCTGGATAAACTCGGCGCCAGTGCGACCGGTCTGCCCTTCAACTCCGGTTTAGCCATTGAGCTGACGAAAGGTGCGCCGGAAAACCCGCTGGTGAATGCGGGGGCGATGAGCACGGTTAGCCTGATTGAGGCGAAAGATAAGACCGACCGCTGGAACACGATCCTCAATAACCTGAACGCGTGGGCGGATGCCTCGCTGACCGTCAACGAGCCGGTGTTCAAATCGGAAATGGAAACCAATCAGCATAACCAGGCGCTGGCGATGCTGATGGCCTCCTATAACAGCTTTTATGGCGATACCCGTGAAGCCGTCGAAATCTACACCCGCCAGTGTTCCGTAGACATCACCGTTGAGCAGCTCGCCAAAATGGGCGCGGTGCTGGCGAACAAGGGCAAATCGCCTTTCAACGGTAAGCAACTGCTGAATGAACGCTACGTGCCGCAGGTTCTGGCGGAAATGGCGATTGCCGGGCTGTACGACGGCAGCGGCAAATGGCTGTACACCGTTGGGATCCCGGCGAAGAGCGGCGTCGGCGGCGGCATGGTTGCCATCGTGCCCGGTCAATACGCCATCGCGGTCTACTCGCCACCGCTGGATGCCGCCGGGAATAGCGTCCGCGCCCAGCAGACGATTGCGTATGTTGCCGGGGCGACGCAGGCCAGCCTCTTTTTAGCCCATTGACTGTGATTTTGTCAGCCGGGCGCGGCAGCTGCGCCAGCGCCCGGCAAAAACAACCACAAAGTGAGAAGTACTATGTCTAAACCATTTGTCTGGCAGGAACTGTTTGTTCAGAGTAACGATACGACGGAATATGAACTCCTCAGCACACAGCACGTTACGGTGACGGAGCTGGAGGGCGAAGAGGTCATTAAGGTGGCGCCTGAGGCATTGACCCTGTTGGCCCAGCAGGCCTTTTATGAAGCCTCATTTTTCCTGCGCGCCGGACATTTAACGCAGATAGCCAGCATCCTGCACGACCCGCAGGCCAGCAGTAACGATAAGTATGTCGCTCTGCAGCTGCTGCGCAACGCCGAAGTGTCGGCAAAAGGCGTCCTGCCAAACTGTCAGGATACCGGCACGGCTACCGTTGTGGCGAGCAAAGGCCAGCACGTCTGGACCGGCGGTGATGATGCCGAAGCGCTGAGCAAAGGGATTTATACCACCTTTAGCGAGTGTAACCTGCGCTACTCGCAAAACGCACCGCTGGACATGTATACCGAGGTTAATACCCAAACCAACCTGCCGGCGCAGATAGACATCAGCGCGACGCCGGGGAGCGAATATCGCTTCCTGTTTGTCAATAAAGGCGGCGGATCGGCTAACAAAGCCGCGCTGTTCCAGGAAACGAAATCGATTCTGCAGCCGGAGAAGCTCACTGCGTTCCTGATCGAGAAGATGAAGTCGCTCGGTACCGCGGCCTGTCCACCGTATCACATTGCCTTTGTGGTCGGCGGCCTCTCTGCCGACCAGGCGCTGAAGGTGGCGAAGCTGGCCTCAACAAAATATTATGACAACCTGCCCACCAGCGGGAACGAGCTGGGCCAGGCGTTCCGCGATACGGCGCTGGAAGCCACGCTGCTCAACGCCAGCCGCGAATTCGGCATCGGTGCCCAGTTTGGCGGCAAGTATTTCGCGCACGATATTCGCGTCATCCGCTTGCCGCGTCACGGCGGCTCCTGCCCTGTCGCCATGGCGCTTTCCTGCTCCGCCGACCGCAATATCAAAGCGAAAATCAACAAGCACGGTATCTGGCTGGAGAAGCTGGAACATAACCCAGGGAAATACATCCCCGACGCCAGCCGTGAGGAACACGACGCCAGAACCGTACAGATCAACCTGAACCGCCCGCTGCGCGAGATCCTGCGCGATATGTCTGCCCTGCCGATCGGCACCCGGCTGTCGTTAAGCGGCCCGATCGTGGTCGCACGCGATATTGTTCACGCAAAAATCAAAGCCCGGCTGGATAACGGCGAGCCGATGCCGGAGTACATGAAAAACCATATCGTCTATTACGCCGGTCCGGCGAAAACACCGGAGAATCAGGCCTGCGGCTCCCTCGGTCCGACCACCGGCGGGCGCATGGACGGCTACGTCGATGCTTTCCAGGCCGCAGGCGGAAGCCTGATCATGCTTTCCAAGGGCAACCGCAGCCAGAAGGTTACCGATGCCTGCCATAAGCACGGCGGCTTCAACCTCGGCAGCATCGGCGGTGCGGCGGCGCTGCTGGCGCAGCAGTATGTGAAAAGCCTGCGCTGCCTTGAGTATCCCGAACTGGGCATGGAGGCGGTATGGATGATGGAGGTCGAGAATCTGCCCGCCTTTGTGCTGGTTGACGACAAAGGGAATAATTTCTTCAGCCAGTTTGAGCAGCAGCATCGCTGTGCATCCTGCCCTGCCGGACATTAAGGAGCCACTATGGAAGCGCGAGCTAACGCAGAAAAACACCGCCAACGACAGCAAAAGCGCAAAGAGCAGGTTGATATCCGCGTGGCGGCGGCAACAGAGAAGAAAGGCATTCTGATCGTCTTCACCGGCAACGGAAAAGGCAAGTCCACCGCCGCCTTCGGTACGGCGACGCGTGCCGTCGGCCACGGTAAAACCGTTGGCGTCGCGCAGTTTATTAAAGGCCAGTGGGATAATGGTGAATACAACACCCTGCATCCGCTCGGCGTCGAGTTTCACATTATGGGCACCGGCTTTACCTGGGAGACACAAAACCGGGAGACGGATATTCAGGCCGCAGCGGCGGTGTGGCAGGAGAGCAAGCGCATGCTGGCTGACCCGAGCTACGACCTGGTGGTTCTGGATGAGCTCACCTATATGCTGGCTTATCACTATCTGGATACTCAGGAGGTGATCGCGGCAGTTGAGAACCGTCCGGTGCAGCAGACTGTGATCGTCACCGGACGCGGCTGTCACTCGCAGTTACTGGCGCTTGCCGACACGGTCAGCGAAATGCGCCCGGTAAAACACGCATTTGACAGCGGTATTCAGGCGCAGGAGGGCATTGACTGGTAAGCATGTCGGTACCGGATGGCGCGCCGCACTGCCGCCATCCGGTGTTATTACGCGGCCGGCGATACCACTGATTTTTGTAATAGCCACTCGCGGAAGGTTTGTAACGGCAGGGACTGAGCCTTTTCCTCCCGCCACGTCATGATGAAGCGGTTGCCGGTGCGGATAGGAACATCACAGGGGATCACCATCTCGCCGCAGTCCAGGTCATGCTGGATGGCGAAGCGGGGAAGCAGCGCGACCCCAAGATTCGATCGTACTGCGGCAATCAGCATCGAGAGGAGGTCAAAGCGCGGGCCAAGGTTCACGTCCGGACTGGTGATACCGGACAGCGCAAACCACTCCTGCCAGCCATTGATGCGAGTGCTTTGGTGTAACAGCGGAAACTCACTGAGCAGCTCCTCAACCCCCAGCTTCTGCTCCGCGCTGGGGAGCAAGCTTCGGCTGCAGACCGGCAGGATCTCCTCTTCAAATAAATAATCGACTTCCGACCACGGGGGACAAAAATCGGCGCGCATAATAGCCGCATCGTATTCACGATTTAAAAAATCGCCGATATTGGCCAGCGAGTGAATGTTAACAATAATATCAGGATTTAATTTATTAAACTCCCATAAATTAGGGATCAGCCAATGCGTACTGAAGGTGGGATTTACCGCCAGCTCCACAACCTGAACGGCAGGCTGCCAGGACATTATCATATTTGTATCGCGTTCCAGCTTATTAAGCGTCTCTTTGACGATATTCAAATAATGCTTGCCTGCTGCATTCAGAAAAATCCGCTTTTTGGCATGATTGAATAATGAGGTGTGTAAAAACTCCTCCAGGGCCGTCACCTGTCTGAACACTGCACTCTGCGTTAACGCCAGCTCTTCTGCCGCGCGGGTATAGCTTTCGTGACGCGCCACAACTTCGAACGTCACCAGCAACTCGCTCTTGGGGATTTTTCCTCTCATCATGTCTTCCATTCATGGTGGGTAACAGTAATTTTTTGAAGCGAATAAACCCTGCTTCAGAACGATACCGCCATTATATTTTAGTTATGCTCTGTCGGCAGTGATCCACACCATGATTTAATCAGTTTTGCGCGTCAGGCCAAACTACTTGCAGAAAATGAAATGAAACATGAAAGATTATTAAGAACCTGTTCTCTTTTGTGCCTCGTGTAATGGAGACAGCGTCTTATTATATGAAAAATCATATGGCCATTAAAAACAGGAATAGCATAGGGCTGGACGTTAAAAAATATAAAACAAAACGTTGTGCTAAAAATAGAGCAGGGTTCTGTGTACGTCTTTTGATCAGCGGCGCACCCGCGTGACGGATGCCAGAGCACCGTTCCAGCGCCTCTTCAGCACGCAAGCAGAAACCGGCTCAAAACAAAAAACCCAGATCGCATAACGATCTGGGTTCCGAATTTGGCGGAAGCGTAGAGATTCGAACTCTAGAACCCTTTCGGGTCGCCGGTTTTCAAGACCGGTGCCTTCAACCGCTCGGCCACGCTTCCAAAGTGAGGCGCACTATAAACATCTATTAGCGCCTTGTAAAGCAGGAATTTTTCTATTTTTTGCCACCGGCGTTTGACTGCGCAAAAATCACCCAGGCGCTTACCGCGCATCGGTCTCTGCTCCCTTGTACATACCGTTACACAGCAACGCTCATCCTTTTAAATCGCTCTGGTATAGAATGCCACAAAAATAGACGGCCATTTGTTGTGTAATTGTTATAAATCTGAGTACCGACAGATTTTAGAAATTACTGCCATGCAGTGTTACTGGTTGATGATGAAAATCAAAAATACGCTTTGCTTACATATCCTGATGGCGACCCTGGCCATTTTGTTCCTGTGTGTTCACCCGCTGGTGACGAGCTTCGATCCGCCCCTCACGTTCCAGCCGCTGATTAAATCAATGGAGGGCACGCCGAAAGAACAAGCGGAAAAAATTGCGACTATTTCCCATGCCTTACAAGGTAATGCGATTTTCTTCATTGGCGCGTCTGAGGTTGCCACCTCAGAAGATGAACATTACGCTGTATATAATTACTTTAATAAGCAATTGCACACACCCGTTGTGGCGTATGGCGATGCGTTTGTCGATGACGAAACGCAGTTTTTACTGTTCTCGCGTTTTAAAAATAGCCTTAACGCAAACAGTAAAGTTGTTTTACTTCTGGCACCTGACAGCTTTTACTCAAAAGGGCTGCCACCGGCTATCTATGCCGATAATTTCCCCGGTTCTATTTTTAATCCGCTGATGAAGGACCCGCAGGCGCGCCCGCTGCTGGTTAATTATTTAAAGCATATTAATAGTAAAGAGATAAGCCATTTAACCTTTGGCCAAATGCGCGTCTTTGGCTGGCACCCCGATCTGATGTGGGACGAGCTGAGCTTCCAGTTTGCGAACGTCTGCACAATGATAAAAAACGACTGGCTGGCGCTGCTCAACGTCACGCCCCAGACGGTACAACCGTGGCCGCAGCAGCCCACCGCCCACATTACCCCTGACTGGGATAAAGAGCTGGCGAACGCGCGCGAGTTAAATAAAAAACGCCAGCAGAGCGCGGCCACGCTGTGGATGGACAAAACGATTTACGAAGAGGACGGTAAGCCGCAACAGTGGGATGACACGCCGGTCGTGCCTGCGCAAATCGCCGCGTTCAGTAAAACCGTCCAGCTGCTGAAGGAACGTCACGTGCAGGTAATTGCTATCGTCGACCCGGTTAACCCCTGGGCGCTTTACAATACCGATACCTTCCGCCCGGTTGATAAGCAAATTAAAACCATTCTGGAAAAGAACCAGATCCCTTATTTAGATATGTACGCCATGCCTTATCAGAATGGCTGGAACTGGGATCGTTTGCACCCTTCCGAACTGGCCTGGGTTCCTATGATTCGCTTTATTGCACAGAGCTTTAAATAATGAAAATCGCGATCCGTCTTTTTTTCCTTTATCTCCTGCTGGCGATCACTATCGTCGCGTGGACCTCTGTCGATGACAGCATGAGTATGCAGCTGCATTTTGAATATCAAAAGTTCTGAGGCCGAATGATGTATAGCTCAGGAATGTTTTTTGTCTATTTGTTTTCATCCGCTCTGGTGTTTGCGCTGGTCAATCGCGTATTACGTCATCGCCTGACTTATTTATCGGCCTTATCTGTCCTGGCTGCATTAGGCTGGGGCTATATTTTTCAGGGTGATTACCGTGTTCCCGCGGTCGTTTTTATCAGTTTTTACCTTGTCGCCGCGTTAAAAGAAAAAGGATGGTTAAAAACCTGGCAAGCTATTGTATTAACGCTGCTTCCTTTATTTTTAGTGAAATTACACGTTAATCATCATCTCGGCATGATCGGCCTCTCTTTTATGACGTTCCGCGCTGTGGACGTGCTGCTCTATCGCAGTAAAAAAGAAGGCCAGAATTTCCTGCACTATTTCTGCTATCTGTTTATGCCCTTTATCATCCTGGCAGGCCCCATGTACCGCTGGCGGACATGGATGAGTGACGTCAGCAAGCCCGTGTTTGCCCTTAACCGTGAACAGTTTTTAGTCGCGTTAGAGCAAATCATTACCGGCATTATCCAGAAGTTCCTGTTTGCCATGCTGGTTGATTCACTTGTCGTGCAGCCCTGGAGCCATAAGCCGTTTACGCTGACCGTGGGCGTGGTGATGTCGATTGCCTATAGCGCCTACCTCTACTTTGATTTTGCGGGCTACAGCAATATGGCCATCGGTGCGGGCCGCCTGTTTGGGTTGAACATTCCGGCAAACTTCAATATGCCCCTTCTGGCAAAGAACCCGCAGGACTTCTGGCGCCGCTTCCACATCAGTTTGTCTGAATGGCTGCGCGATGTGGTCTTTATGCCCGTCTATATGAACCTGATGAAGTTCAACTTTTTCCGTCAGAACAAAACGCTGGCGCAAAATATCGGTATTTTTTGCACCCTGTTCTGCATGGGGGCATGGAATGGCCTGGAACGCCATTACGTCATCAGCGGCGCGCTGTTTGGCGCGATTTCCGTTACTCATAACATGCTGCTGTGGTCAGCCAAGCGCAGCCCGGCATTGCACCGCGGTTTGCAGTATCCGGCCGTTGCGTTTTTAGGGAGAATTCTGACGCTGGGAAGCGCCGCGGGATCCCTTTACATCTTTAGTGGAATGTCACCTCTATGAAAAATCACTCCGATCTTCAGGAACTGCAGGATTTCTTACGTGCGGCATTATGCGATCCCGCCTCCCCGCAGCAACTGGCCATCAGCGGCAGCGACGAAGCCTTAAGCTGGCTACAGCTTTCTGCTGCCGTGACGGACTGGGCACAGCGCTATCAGCGTTGCCAGCCTGTTGCCGGTACGCCGGTCGTCTTGTACGGACACCAGCAGGCCGAGTTCGCCGTGGCGATTTATAGCTGTCTGCTGCACAACATTCCGTACATCCCGGTGGACTGCATCTACCCACAGGAGCGCCTGCGGGAGATCTGCCATCTGGCCAATGCCCCTTACTATTACGACGTCGCGACCCGGCAGTTCATCGCCACGGGTGAACCAGGCAAGGTGCTGGAGGAGCAGGATCTGGCCTATATCATGTTTACCTCAGGCAGCACCGGCAAGCCTAAAGGGGTGCAGATTGGGCGTGAAAGCGTATGGCACTTCATGAAATGGGTCAGTCAGGACTTTTCGCTGCCGGAAAAACCGGTGCTGATGAACCACGCGGTGTTCAGTTTTGACCTCTCCCTGATCCCTTTGCTGACGAATCTGGCGATGGGCGGACACATTGTGCTGAACGCCAAAGAGGATATTCAGAAAGAGAACTGGCTGGAGCGACTGAAAAGCAACGCGGTCTCCGCCTGGGTTTCCACCCCCTCTTTTGCATACCAGCAGCTGCTTTCCCCGCAGTTCAACAGCGAGTATTTGCCTGCGCTCAACGTCTTTATCTTTATTGGTGAAGTGTTAAATAAGGCGCTGGTTAAACAGCTCCGCCGCCGTTTCCCGCAGGCCAAAATCATCAACTCCTATGGCCCAACGGAAGCGACCATCGCGACGACCGTGGTTGAAATCACGGATGAGATCCTGAACAGCGACAGCGCCGTGCTGCCGGTGGGGGTCATGATGCCTGAGAGCAGAATGGAAATTTCCGCTGAGGGCGAGCTGATTATCTGGGGTAAAAACGTCATGCGCGGCTACCTCGGCCTGCCGCAGGAGAACGCAGAAAAATTACTCCGTCGGGAAAATGAAGCATTTCGCGGCTACCGGACCGGCGATCTGGGCTATGAAGCGGGGCTTATCTATTGCCAGGGCCGCAACGATAGCCAGGTCAAACTGAATGGCTACCGTATTGAAATCAATGAGATTGAAAACCGCCTTCTGGCCATGTCCGGCATCAATGAAGCGGTGGTTCTGCCGCTGATGAAATCCTGCGGCAGCGTGCTGCGCATTGCCGCGTTCTGCGTGACGGATATGGCGCCGGATACCATCAAAACGTCGCTGTCGAAGGTGGTTCCGCACTATATGGTGCCTTCACAAATTATCGTAAAAGACGCTTTGCCGCTGAATCCTAACGGCAAAATTGACCGCAAGCTGCTGGACGCTTACGCCCGCACAAATTAATGACTCCAGGAAAAATTATGGAACAAGAAATTCTCGCCCTGTTCGAAAAAGTGTTATCCCGTAAGGTGGGCTTTCACGATGAACTGATTGAATCCGACATTCTCGACTCCATCCTGGCAGTCGATATGGTGCTGGAAGTGCAGGACGTTTATGGCTGCATGATCCCGCCAACTGACGTGGCGACGGTGCTGAAAACCCCGGCGGACCTGGCCCGCTATATTGAAGAAAACCGTTAACCCGGAAGGCTCTGGAGGCATGCTCCAGAGCCTGTTTCATTTATGCTGTCCAGATTACCTGCAAGCCACCTACCGCCGTCCTGCCTTACTCCCGATACAAAAAGTTATCAACAGCGCCATAATTGATACGTGCTTAACTTTTTGTCCAGGAATTCAGTATGCCGCCACGTACCGCCAGCGATCTCTATTCAGAAATGAAAAATATGTCCGTTGAAGAGCGGATCCGCTTTTTCTCTCTTTCGCTGGCGGAAATGCACAGCGAACTGCAGGAGAGCATCAGCCAGATAGAGTCGATGAAGCAGGCGCTGGAAGAGAGTGAAGAGTACCATCGTCAGCTGGTTGAAACCGCGCAGGATGCGGTGATAACCATCGATCATGCCGGTAACGTTGTGAACTGGAACCAGGCGGCAGAGCGCATGTTTGGCTGGTCAGCGGAGGAAGCGATAGGCAACAGTCTTGGCAAGATGATCGTGCCGGAAGCGTTTCGCGAGCAGCACGCACGCGGCCTGATGCGCTTTAAGGCCGGACAACCGTCGAATATTCTCAACCGCACTATCGAGATTGCTGCGCTGCATCGCACCAAAGGCGAGTTCGCTATTGAGCTCTCGATATGGCCGCATCAGCAGGCGGGTAAGCAAATATTTTCAGCCTTTATTCGCGATATTACCGATCGCAAACAGCGTGAACATATCGCCTGGCTGCACGCTAACTTTGATGCCCTGACGGGGTTACCGAACCGGAGATTATTGGTTAACCGTCTGGAACTGGCGATCGCCCAGGCTATCGCTCACGATAAAGAAGTGGCGCTGCTGTTTATCGACCTCGACCGGTTTAAACCGGTGAACGATCTGCATGGTCATGCCGTTGGCGACGAGCTGCTGCGGCTGGTGGCATTTCGTCTGCAAAGCGTACTGCGCGAAGGCGACACGGTTGCCCGACTCGGTGGCGATGAGTTTGTCGCCCTGCTCCCCGATTTAACGACCGATGATGCCTTACCCACACACACGGCGGAAAAGATCAGCGCCGCGCTGGCACAGTCATTTTTGATTAACGATCAGGTGATTTCCATCTCAGGCAGCATTGGTATTGCACGCTTTCCTCATGATGCGTGTGATGCCGATACGTTGCTCAATAGCGCAGACAAGGCGATGTATACCCGCAAGCGGGTTACGCCGGGAGAACGATGATGGAGCTGGCGCTTTGGATGCCTTTAACAGAAATGAAACCGACTGCTTTTACTATTTCTCCTACACTTTAGGAGTACTGTCGGTACGGGAAACAGAAAAAAGCCAACTTAATTAAGGCATTAATGATTCGCTGTGCGCTCAGCCGGGGATCATTTTGCCTTTAACAGAGGAGTCTGCGGTATGGCATTCGTAACCACGAAAGACGGCGTCAACATTTACTACAAAGACTGGGGTCCCAAAGAGGCCCAACCGATTGTTTTCCACCACGGCTGGCCGCTAAGTGCCGATGACTGGGATAACCAGATGCTCTTCTTCCTTGCAGAAGGCTATCGCGTTATCGCTATCGATCGCCGTGGTCATGGGCGTTCGGACCAGGTGAGTGAAGGCCACGATATGGATCATTATGCGGCCGATGCGTCAGCCGTGGTTGAAAGCCTGGATCTGCGTAATGCCGTGCACGTCGGTCACTCCACCGGCGGCGGCCAGGTCGCCCGCTATGTTGCGCGGTATGGCCAACCGCAGGGGCGCGTCGCCAAAGCGGTGCTCGTCAGCGCCGTTCCCCCTCTGATGGTAAAAACCGAAACTAACCCCGGCGGCACGCCCATTGAGGTTTTCGACGGCTTCCGCAAAGCGCTGGCGGCTAACCGCGCCCAGTTTTACCTCGACGTTGCCAGCGGTCCGTTCTACGGCTTTAATCGCGATGGCGCGGACGTTTCGCAGGGGACGATCCAGAACTGGTGGCGTCAGGGGATGATCGGGAGCGCCAAGGCCCACTACGAGGGAATTAAGGCGTTTTCAGAGACCGACCAGACGGAAGATTTAAAAACCATTACGGTTCCCGTTCTGGTGTTGCAGGGCGATGACGATCAGGTCGTGCCTTATAAAAATGCTGCCCTGCTGCAGGACAAGCTGCTGGCGAACAGCGTGCTGAAAATTTATCCGGGCTTCCCGCACGGGATGCATACCACTCATGCGGATACCATCAACGCGGACATTCTGGCTTTTATTCGCTCATAACGCCGCGTTTCTTGCCGGGTGGCGCTGCGCTTACCCGGCCTACATTCCGCCACGATATCCCGTTCAATGCATGAACGCCACCCGAGGGTGGCGTTGTTTATTCCGCTTAGCGATTATCCAGCTGGGCGCGAACGTTGTTCAGCCCGGTGGTGTTGATTCGGTAAGGCTGCCCGTTCACGGAACGGATCAGCTTTTTGGTGCGGAGTTTTTTAAAGACGCTGAGCGTACAGTCGCTCAGCACCAGCCCTTCGCGGGTGTAGCACTCAACGGACGTGACGCGGCCAGAACTGTCGCGGACGTGCACAATACGTCCACCTTTGGCGAGAACGTGTAAGGTACGTTGTTCCTGACGGGATAAATTCATACTGGAAAACCTGTGTAATCATCATGCGTAAAAACGAGCCCACACCCGCAGGTGCGTGCGTAAGGTTTAAGCGCAGCGATAACCAGTCCGTCCTGAAAAGGGCGGGAAGCTGATTATCTGATGAAAACATTCTCCAGCATCAAAGCCTCGGTAAGAGATAAAAAGGTATTTACGGGGTGAATGATAACGCCTGTTTTTTACAGGGGAATAGCGGGAAGTTAAAAGTGTGAACGGGATCGGTCCGTAAAATCGTCTTTCGTCAATTTTACTGCCAGACTGAAACCCTTTACTGAACACCGACTGGAGCTCCTCTTATGCCTGATAACTATACCGTGGTTGAAACCGTCCCCACTGCAGAAGCGTTTTGCCGGCTGCGCGAGATCTCGGGTCTTAGCCCTCGCCCGCTGGAAGCGGCACAAAAAGCGCTGCCCGGCAGCTGCTATGGCATGCATATAGTGTTTCAGGGAAAACCGGTCGGTATGGGGCGCATCGTGGGGGATGGTGCGTTGAATTTTGATATTGTCGACGTCGCGGTTGATCCGCTTCATCAGGGGAAAGGGCTGGGCAGAATCATTATGGAAACGCTTGTTGCCTGGCTGGATAACCACGCCTGTAAAGGAGCGTACGTTTGCTTAATGGCCGATGTTCCTGAGCTTTATGCAAAATTTGGTTTTACGCTCGTTCGCCCGGCAAGCGAAGGGATGGCCAGAGTCTGGTGAAGGGCAAATCCGCGTTAAGACAAAAATAAAAACCCCAGGTTAACGAGTAACCTGGGGTTTATATCTGGCGGAAGCGCAGAGATTCGAACTCTGGAACCCTTTCGGGTCGCCGGTTTTCAAGACCGGTGCCTTCAACCGCTCGGCCACACTTCCTAAGTGAGGCGAACTATAAACACCTCACCGCGTGCTGTAAAGAGTGGTGGCACTCGTTCGCTGTAAAAATAGTCAAAACGTGTTTAATCGGTTGAACTGACGACACATCGACGATTTTATCAGCACAGGCTTAGTGTTTTTTGATGTACATGTCTTTCGTGTAATAGTACCCGAGCTTATCCGGCGTAAATCCACCGACCCACGGTTTAACCAGGTGCGTGCGGACATAGTGATAAACCGGAATGGCAGGCACATCGCGCCCCAGTAGATCTTCCGCCTGCTGGTAGTACTTACCCCGCTCTTCCGCTGTTTTGGCTTTTGCGGCATTGAGCAGCGCCTGGTCGTATTCCGGATTGCTGTACTGGCTGGTGTTTTCGCTGTCGCCGGTGCGGAAGTTGTTCAGGAAGGTCGCCGCATCGTCGTAATCGGCAATCCACGCGTACCGCACCGCATCAAAATTGTGGGTGTGCATGGTATCCAGCATGGTTTTCCACTCCTGATTTTGCAGCTTCGCCTCCACGCCGAGGTTTTTCTTCCACATGGAGCTGGCCGCAATCGCGATGCGCTGGTGCGATTCAGAGGTGTTATAGAGCAGGTTGAAGCTCAGAGGATGGCTGGCATTATATCCGGCCTCGTTCAGCAGCTTTTTCGCCTCCGCGATGCGCTTGTCCAGCGGCCAACTGGCGTAATCCGGGTTCTGGAGCTTAACGCCGCCAATATCCGGCTGGCTGATGAGCCACGCCGGGCGCTGCCCCTGCCCTAATACTTTTCCGGCAATGATGTCTTTATCGAGTGCCATGTTCAGCGCCTTGCGCACGCGCGCGTCGTTGAACGGCGGACGGGTGGTATTGAATTCGTAGTAATAGGTCGCAAGCTGAGGTGAAACGTCCAGCTGGCTGCCCAGGGTTTTCTTGAGCTGGGCAAACTGGTTAATCGGCACCGTGTAGACAATGTCAATTTCGCCCGCTTTATAGCGGTTCACATCTGCGGCCTCGGAGGTGATAGGCAGATACGTCACCTTGTTAATCACGGTATGGTCATTATCCCAGTAGCGCGGGTTGCGCTCCGCCACAATGCGTTCGTTGACCACCCACTGCGACAGCTTATACGCCCCGCTGGTGACGATATGTTCAGGCTTGGTCCACTTGTCGCCAAAGCGGCCAATCAGCACTTTGTCCACCGGCACCAGTGACGGGTGCGCCAGCATGGCCAGGAATGCCGCATTAGGCTGCGTCAAAGTGACTTCCAGCGTGGTGTCGTTTATCGCTTTCACGCCCAGCGTATCGGGGGCTTTTTTCCCCTGCGCAATATCCGCACCATTCACAATGTGCATGTTGCCTGGATAGCTGGCGTACGGAGAAGCGGTTTTAGGATTAACCAGACGCTGCCAGCTCCAGACCACATCTTCCGCGGTGATGGCAGTGCCGTCGCTCCAGGTGATGCCCGGACGCAAATGGAACGTCCAGACGGTGTTGTCCTTGTTCTCCCATTTTTCCGCCAGCCGTGGCTGAATGTCCCCCGTCGGGGAGACACTGACCAGCCCATCGAATAAATCGCTGATAATATTGAATTCGACGTCGCTTTCGACTTTATGCGGGTCGAGCGAGGCCGGCTCATTACCGTTGTTCCTGACCAGTTCCTGCTTCTCTGCCAATTGGGTTCCTGCCGGCACGTTAGCCGCCCAGGCAGCCGTGCTGGCGCACAGGATCCCGGCGGTTAACAAAGAGAGTGTAAAGTTCGTGCGTGTTTGTGGTTTCATTTCCTTCGCCTTATTGTCTGTTTTATGACGATCCGGAAATAACTCTTAGCGTTCGAATGGTAATAACGCAATATTTTTCAGTAACCTATAAGAGCTTGATCTGGTAAATTGTCGCAAACCGCTGTTCATACTGGTGAAACGTACTTCTGCAGAATAAATAACCACCTTCAGCACTAACGTGCTGAGTAAAGATGGGTAAAACCACTTTGAGACTGGCGCCCCGTTTCCTATTCTTTCCGCTAATTACATCTGTCATAAGAGAGTGACTCATGGATCGTATAATTACTTCTTCGCGCGACCGCACATCGCTACTCAGTACCCACAAGGTGCTGCGCAATACCTATTTCATGCTTAGCCTGACTCTGGCGTTTTCGGCGATCACCGCCACCGCCAGCACCATGCTGATGCTGCCGTCTCCGGGGCTGATCCTGACCCTGGTGGGCATGTATGGTCTGATGTTCCTGACCTACAAAACCGCTGACAAACCGGTCGGTATTCTGTCCGCGTTTGCCTTCACCGGCTTCCTGGGCTACATCCTGGGGCCGATGCTGAACGCATATCTGTCTGCCGGTATGGGCGATCTTATCGGCATGGCGCTGGGCGGTACCGCGCTGGTGTTCTTCTGCTGCTCGGCCTACGTGCTGACCACGCGTAAGGACATGTCCTTCCTCGGCGGTATGCTGATGGCGGGTGTGGTAGTTGTGCTGGTGGGTATGGTGGCAAACATCTTCCTGCAGCTGCCTGCCCTGCATCTGGCGATCAGCGCCGTGTTTATTCTGATTTCTTCCGGCGCGATCCTGTTTGAAACCAGCAACATCATTCGCGGCGGTGAGACGAACTATATCCGCGCCACCGTGAGCCTCTATGTGTCGCTGTACAACATCTTCGTCAGCCTGTTGAGCATCCTGGGCTTCGCCAGTCGGGATTAAGCACAACGGATATGAAAAAGGAGAATGCCCCGGCATTCTCCTTTTTTATGCCCTACTCACCCCGGCAAATATAGGTCGGATAGCGCCGGTCCTGAATCAGCCACACGGAAGGCGAGAGTTCAGAGATCGTGAGGTAGTAGCGTGCAGTCGGACTGGCAAAGCTCCCCCACTGGGCGTCAGGCGTATTGTCGTTGTGTCGACGCCAGGTTTCGGTGTAGCTCAATACAATGACGTTATCATCGTCCCGCTGCTGCCAGGTAAAGTCCACGTCCCTGTCAACGATCAGATTTTGCCCGTCAGCCCTTGCCGCGCCTTTATAGGTGGTCACTCCGGTACCGTCCCGATGAAAATAGAACTGGGCAACGGTATTGACCTTCACTTCGCTGGTTTTTCCCTCATTGCGCGTAAAGTTAAATTCGGTGCTACAGGCCAGCACATCCTTTTTAAACACACAGCCAGAATAGTAAAACAGCGCCAGGGCACTGCCGACCAACACACCACCCAGACCAAAGAGAAGTTTTATTTTCATTTTTGGGCCCCGCTTTTATAACGGATGGTTTTGCACAGGCTGGATTTACTGACCGGGCAGGCGCCAATGAACACCTCATCTGCGGCGGCAATTGAAAAACGGGCGCTGAAATAATAAATGTCGTACTCCTCACGTTCGCACGCCACGTTATTGGCCGCCAGCTGCGCCGCTAATTTCGATAACACCAGCGGTCTTCCGTGATCGTTGATAATCCAGAGACGACAACGCGCGATTTTCTCCTTAACCGGCATGAGTTTTGCCGGGACGAATATCCCCAGCTGCCGGCTAAAGTAGAAGCTCGCCCCCAATGCAGCAATAATCAATATGGCCGGAATCCCCCACCTTTTCAGGGAAGCGCGCTGGGGCTTTTCAACTTGCGGTGCAGACGGAGGCTGCGGCTCAGCGGGTTGAATACTCTCTCCGGGCTGAAAAATCACATCGGCCTCAAAACGAAACCCATAACGAGGTACGGTTACGATAAATTCGTACCCCTCTCCCAGTGCCTGGAAGCTTTTACGTAATTCGCTCACCGCTTTATTGAGATTATTTCCCGATGGCGTAAAGCCAAACTCCTCCCACACGCGGGTAATCAATTCCTCCCGACTCAGGTCATGCCCTTTGTGTTTAATAAATTCCTGTAAAAGGCGAACGGCGGGTGCCGAAAGCGTTAATACAGATTCCGGTTGTCCAACAAGACTTATTGCATGTGCTTCAGGATCAAATAACAACGAATTATTGCATATAAAAAACATCTTTTATTCTCGGCTGTTACCGCATGCTTTTTAATCCCTGGTACATCGACATGAAAACCCTCTCCTGACTTGCTTATTTTCTCATCAGAAGGAATTTTCTCCCCATCCCTGGTCGCGGTATTTTCGCTTAACTATACAACCTTAAAGCCAGAAAATCAGGATAAAAAACTGTATATAACGAGTTAATTAATACAAATTTTCACAAACCGCTGTTCTGGTTAAAGTTTCCCTGCCCTGAAGCGATACGAAAGCAGACGGTGTCCTGGTGTTAACGCGCCGACTTTAAACTCAGAGCAGGCAGACTTGATTGTGAAACAGAAAAAAAGAGTGAGCGTCACAACCGCCCTTTATGTCGCCGCGCTGTCACTGCCATTTTTCCCGGAAATGGCACTGGCCAATATGAGCGTGTATCCCATGGAACTTAACGTAGATAAGTCCGGTGCGGCGCAAATTAAGGTGGCGTCAAAAACGGATGATATTCAGTTCATTCGGGTGAGGCAAAAGAAAATTCTTAATCCCGGCACGGCCCTGGAAAAAGAAATTGATGTGGCGTCGTGGAAAGAGGGTGGCGTTGTTGTCACGCCGGAAAAATTCGCCCTTGCGGCAGGCGCAATGCGCGTGGTTCGCCTGGTATCGCTTACGCCCCCGGAAAAAGAGACGACCTGGCGCGTCTATTTTGAAGGGGTCAAGCAGCCTGACAGCATTATTCCGGGCAAGGCAGAAAGCCCTGCTGCGACGGCAAGACTGGGCGTCAATGTGATCTGGGGTGCCCTGATCCATCTCGCACCGAAAAAAAGCGTGGTTGCGCTGTCAATTGACCCTCAGAGGGGAACGTTAAAAAACAGCGGCACGTTGCGCGTGCCGCTCAGAGAGATCGGTATTTGTGATGCGGATTCGTCGTGCAGATGGATTAAAGAAGACGCGACGATTTATCCGGACACCGAACGGAAATTAAAAACGCTCTCGAAGGTACAAGGCCAGAAATATAAATTCCGCTACTTCAACTGGCTGAATAAAACCGCTGAAGAAGCTGATTTACCCGTCGTGCAATAACACGACGTTACCGTAAAGACCCAAAGGGTTTGTTTAAAGAGCCAGGGTGCTCATTTGTAAATATGGAGATATCAATGCGTAAGTATTTTAAACCTCTGATGATTGTTGCCGCGATGACCACGTCCGTTAGCGCGCTGGCGATTCAAAAAGATATTACCGTCAACGCCAGCGTTGATTCACAGCTGGATATGACCCAGGCCGATAACACACCGCTGCCGGCAAGCATCGATATGCAGTACCTGCCTGGCCGTGGCCTGGAAAGCTACCGCCTGAATACCAAGGTGTGGTCTAACTCCGCGACCAGCAACGTAAAAGTCCGTCTGGTTAGCGCCGCGAAGCTGGCGAATGCTGACGGTGCTGAGACCATCCCAATGACGGTGATTCTGGGTGATAAAACCCTCTCTACCGCAGATGTGGAATATACAGGCGCCGAACTGTTCCCGGGGAGCATTGAAAACGGTTCAGCGGTACTGCCGCTGACCATTTCCCAGACCACCAAAGGCATTCTGAAAACCGGTCAGTACAGCGGCGTTGTCAGCCTGATGCTGACGCAGGCGACGACCACGGAAGGCGGTGCGTAACACCACTGCACCTAAGGAATAACGTCAGAGGGTGTTCACCCTCTGACGTCAGGATGATGTCGAGGCTCGTTCATGGCGTTTCACAGAAATACCCTCCTCTTTGTTGCTTTGTTACCCGCTTCCATCCAACTCGCCTGCGCCGGGATGGCCGTCCCGCCAGGTTTTGAAGATCTGGCGAAGACGCAGCGCCTGTGGACAGAGGTGAACCTCTATGGCGAGGCGCTTGGCCTTTTTGAAACGGATATCACGCTTGAAACGGTCAGCTTTGTCGCACCTGAAACCGTGGTAGCGGCCATCAAACGCCGGTTTAATGACGACCCATCGCTTGTTGCCACCGTGTCTGCCGCGCTGGCTGTTCCGCTTGCCCGTAACGGCAACCTGGCCTGTAACAGCAACGGCTCCGCAACGGGCTGTGATTACATCGATACCGACCGCGCGGCCATTATTTATGACGAGAATAACGCCCGCATTAACCTGTTCCTGGACAAGAAATTTCTGCCTAAGCAGACGGCAGAGAATCAATGGTATCAGCCTACTCAGGGCACCGAAAATGCGCTGATCCATCAGCAAAACATTAACTTCGTTGCCGACAGGGATTATCAGTCGGCAACCGTGCAGGGCAACGGCGCGCTGGCGCTCACGCAGGACGTCTATGCGAATCTCGACTGGACCTGGCTGGGGCAGCGTTCACGGCAGAAGCAGCTGCAGGAGGTCACCGTCAACAACGCCTGGTTTCGCCAGGATATCCTGCGTCAGTACTATGTTCAGCTGGGCGAGATGGATACCCGCGATCTGTTCAGCAACGCCGGTGGGAATATCAACCTCAGCCAGCTGCCGCTGGGCAAAATTCGCGGCCTGCGCACGGGTTCAACAAGGGCATGGATGAACCCGGTTCAGCAGTCGAAGGGAACCCCAGTGACCGTGCTGCTTTCCCATGACGCGCGTATCGACGCCCGCCGGGGCAATCAGCTGCTGGCGAGCTTTTATCTGAATGCCGGGGCGCAAACCCTGGACACGCGTTCGTTCCCGGACGGGAGCTACACCGTGACGCTCTCCATCTATGAAAATAACCGGCTGACGCGCACCGAGCAGGTGCCGTTTACCCGAACCGGCATTACGCCATTCGACCGCGTCGAGTGGTTCCTGCAGGCGGGCGAAACCGATAATAGCGATCAAAACGAAGAACGTAGCGCGGTTGCGCAGGCGGGCGTTCGTCTGCCCGTGACCCCGACGCTGGCGCTGACCAGCGGCGCAACGTTCAAGAAAAACCAGCGTTTCCTGGAAAATGCGATCGACTGGAGCCGGGGCTTCAACGCGGGCCCGATCGATGGCGTGCTGAGTACCCGGTTTAGCTACCTCTACGGCAGCGAAGGTCAGCGCGGCAATATTCAGCAAATCAGCTACAACGACGGTTTTTCTTTGAGCATCTATCGCAACGCGTTGTCCGCTGAAAACTGCACCACCCAAAGCGCGGGATTTGACGCCGTGAACGGCTGTTATCGCACCCTCTCGGTGATGTTCTCCGTCCCGGTCGGCGCCTGGTATGCGAGCCTGGGATATTCGGATAACCGCAACGAAGGCCGGTACGTTTCACGCCGTGAGCTCCCGGACAGCGACGATCGCCACGATGCGGGTCTGCCGTGGGAATCGGTCTATATGACCCGCACGCGCACGCGGGCCTGGCAGGGAGGCCTGAGCAACGCCTTCAGTACCCATGGGCTGAACATTAACAGCAGCATTAACCTGTTTATGCGTAACGATGACGCCCGCGACGGCAGGGATAAAGGCGGCTACCTGAGCGTGAGCCTGTCCATGGCGCATAACCGTCAGGGTGATGCGTCAAGCTACACCTCTCTGGGCGCGACATGGCAGCACCAGCAGCGTGAAAAAAACCAGCTGAGCTACAGCGTGGCGCATAACTGGTATGCCGATGCCCGCGGTGAAAATGAGTATGGCCTCAGCGCGTCGGGCATTAACAGCGACTCGCTGAATACCTCAGCCTATACGCGCCAGGGCGGACGATATGGCAACGGAAGCCTGACGGTCAGCGACGCCTGGGATCGTCAGGACCGCCGCCATACGCTGAGCAGCAGCGGTAACTACAGCTCAACGCTCGCGCTGTCCCGTTCTGGCCTGTGGCTGGGCCGCTGGAGCGACGGTCGCCCTGCTTCCGCCGTCGCGGTGAACGTGGCCACGCCGGAAGATGCTCAGGATCCGCGCGTCGCCGTGTCGCTGGATAATAGCGGGAGCGCAGACATTCCGGGCAATAGCCGCGCCCTCTTCGCGGTACCGGGCTATCAGCAGACGACGTTGACGATTAACGAATCGCTGGACGTCTCCCGGGGAGCCAGCAGTGAAATCACGCAAGGGTCAGGCAGCAGAACGCTGTTTATGGTGCCAGGCAAACTGCTGCGCCGGGACGTGCAAACTACCGCAAGCTACACCTGGCTTGGCCAGTTAACCGACGAGCGCCATTCGCCGTTTATCGGCGGCGTGCCGCTGAACGTGAACGGCTGGAGCGACCTTGGCAATGGCGGGTTTAGCGCACAAAGCGACGCCCTGCTGCATAACCTCTACCTGGTGCGTCAGCAGCAATTTTATCAGTGCGCGCTGAACGTGAAGAGCATGCGCGACGTTGTGCGTTACGTCGGTTCGATTCCCTGTAAGGAATTAACCTTCTCCGCCCTGCCGGATGCAGTCCAGCAGCAGGCGCAGCTGATGCTGGCCGGACGGTCGGTCCCTGCTGGCCCGACTGCCATGAATACCGATAGCCTCACTAAAGGGAAATGATGTGATTAAACGCCTCTTTATTTTACTGCTGTTAAGCCTGTGGGCCGGCCAGACGCTGGCGGGCGCCCCCGCGGGACGTAACTCCAGCGTTGGGATCAGCTTCGATCGTATGGCACCGCCTGCGCGCTTTGACATCTGGTTTCATGAATCGGGCGGTTATGACCCCGCCGATCCGCAAAAGTGGGGGCGTAATACCCTGACCTGTGAGTCCCGGACTGACACCACGAACGGCGCCTGCATGAACGCCCCGGTCTGGTTCTCGGCGAACCCGGCCGCGCCTTATGCCATCAACTTGCGTTTTACGCATGCCCTCACCAGCAAGACGGTGGATATCAAGGTGTATGGCGATCATTACATGTTTATCAATAACAGAGTGTTTACTTTCGCCAGCTTCGTGACTGGAGGAACTGTCGACCTCCCAGCGTGGAACAGAGAGCCTTACTTCGATTTCTACATCGTAAAAAGCGAACTGGATAAGCTCGCCCTGCCGGGGATCTGGACCGCCACGCTGAAGCAGAACCTGCGCCAGTGGGGAAGCGCCGACTGCGGCGGGAACTTCAATGACGTGAATGTCGGCTGTCCGGGCTATCTCACCCTCGCCAAATGGCAGGCCAATATTCGCATTGAGGTGGTCGACCCGGGAAACCAGCAGATTTATCTGCCGGCCTTTCCGCACTCCACGCCCATCGTTAACCTCAACCTGACCAACTTCCCGGGGCGCCCCGGGGGCAGCGAGATCCAGGGGGAAAACACGCTGGATATGTGCCTGTACGACGGCAAAAACAGTACCAGCACCCGCGCCTATCTTCGCTTTGAGGACGACGGGCTTCCCTCAGATGGGCGTGCCGAAGGGGCGTTTTCTATCCGGCGGCGCGGCGGTAGCCAGACCGATGCGCGGGACCGTCTCGATTATCGGGTCTCCGTCACCAATCCAATCACAGGCGCAACCGAAACGGTCGCGAACGGTAAAACCCTGGTCTGGCAAGGCACAAACGATCCGCAGCATCTGCGTCAGGTCGTGCTGCCGGGCGGACGCGAGAGCGTACTGTGCATTCCTGCGCCGATTATCCTGAAAACGCCTGCGTTTGCTGCCAGCAGCAAAAACGCAGGCGACTATACCGGCACTCTGCGCGTTATCTATACGCCCAGCACGTTATAACGAGGTCACCGTGAGTTACGCCATTCTCGACAATAATCGATTTTACGCCGAAGGGTTGCGCTATGCGCTGCTGCGTCGGGGCGTCCAGCCAGAGGTCATAAGCGATACCGTACAATGGCAGCCAACGCTGCTTACCCGCCGCGTTGTGGTCGTCCGCTGCCGTTTTTCCGTGGCGGCGACGCATCAGGCGCTGATCAACATTTTGCTCAGGCTTGAAGCCGCCCGCTGGAAAGGCAGTCTTTATCTGGTCTGCAACGAAAAGGGATGGGCGCTGGCGACGCATTTACGCAAGCGTTTCGGTACGCTAACGCTTTATATCATCGACGACAGGATCGCCGTTGCCGATGCGGCATATTTGCTGGCAAAAGAGCCGCGTCGCGTTCGAAGCCTTGACTGTTGCCTGACCGTTCCTGAATTCAACGTGCTCGATCTGATGCTGGCCGGGTTGCCGGTCCGCCACATTGCCATCGTGACGCACATGTCGGAGAAACAGGTTTCAACCCATAAATGCAACGCGCTGAAGAAGCTCAATGCCAACAACCTGCTTCAGCTGCTCCTGTAGGTCACGGTTTATCCTGAGCCCGCTTTTTTGCTACACTGTCGCTGATTTTTTACCTACGACAGAAGATTATGTTCATTTTTGCAGGCCAGGAAATTGAGACCGATAGCGAAGGCTATCTGAAAGATACGACGCTCTGGAGCGAACCGCTGGCGGAGAAAATTGCGGAAAACGAAGGGATTACCCTCTCCCCCGAACACTGGGAGGTGGTGCGTTTTGTCCGCGAGTTTTACCTTGAATTCAACACCTCTCCGGCCATCCGCATGCTGGTCAAGGCGATGGCCAATAAGTTCGGTGAAGAGAAAGGCAACAGCCGCTATCTGTATCGTCTGTTCCCGAAAGGCCCGGCAAAACAGGCCACCAAAATTGCCGGCCTGCCAAAACCGGTGAAGTGCATTTAGTAGCGAATACCGAAGTTCATATATTCCCGCCCGGGCTGATGCGGTTCTGTTAAGACCTTATCAACCCGTGCGCTACGCGGCCCACCCGCTTTCAGCCACGCCACGAGCTTGTCGACCTGCTCCGCTTCGCCGCAGGCGACCACCTCAACGCTGCCGTCGTCCATGTTTCGCGCGTATCCCGTTAGCCCAAGCTGAACGGCCTCGCGCTGGGTGCTGTAGCGGAACCCCACGCCCTGAACAACGCCGTGAACCCAGGCAATGGTGCAGACTTTAGACATTCTTTTTCTCCTTAACGTAGCGTTTTCGGCAAACAGCCGTAGTGCTGCCGGAAACGGGCGGTGAAACGAGAGCTGGAAAGATACCCACATTGTAATGCGATTTCGCCGATCGGTAATCGGGTTGACTGTAGCTGTGATAAAGCAACGGCCATCCTCACCTCCTCCACAATCTGGCGAAAACTCTGTGACTCCTCGCGTAACCGCCTGCGCAGCGTCGGTACGCTTAAGGCCAGACGGCTGGCGACGTCCTGCGCGCTCCAGGCTCTGGCGGGCGACAGCATAATGAACTGCCGCACCTGCTCGGTCAGGTTACTGTGTCGCTCAATAAGCAGCGGACCTGCCACGCCGTCATGCAGCAAGGCCAGCAACAGACCGAAAGCCTGATGCTTTTGCAGCGCCTCCGGTAAATCCTGACGCACGGCGTGCAGCAGGTTATCCCACATAAACGCCAGCCCCTCGCTCAGCGGCGCGCAGAGCGAATGCAACGTCGTGCGCGGCCAGGATTTCAGGTAATGCGCTTTAAACTCGGCAACGATCTCCGGAGATAACATGAGCAAGTCCGAGCGAAACATGCCGTTCGCGGGCTGATTGATAATCTCCATCACCGTATTGGCAGGGATAATGATGAGTTGATCCCGTGTCGCCTCCAGGCGGTTATCGTCCTGAACAATCACCTTACTGCCGTGAGTGATATGACAAATAGCCGGAAAGAAGAGTTTAACCTGGTGCAGGCGATGCATTTTGCTGGCAGTCACTTCACCCGCAGTAAGATGTTTATGTCGAAAATGGAACTCCTGCACCCTGTCATCCTTATCTGCTGTAGGTTGCTGTTAACTGAGCCTTTGCCAGAGTGTGACTATTAATCATAAAACCGACCAGCGCGCCGCTGGCATTTTTGTCGACGGGCAGTGTATCCACGTCCAGCGCCCAGACGGTAACCTGATAGCGGTGAGGTTTATCCCCGGCGGGTGGACATGCGCCGCCGAATCCAGAATAGCCGAAATCATTGCGCCCCTGCACCACGCCGGCAGGTAATTTCTCGCCGTTCGGGTTACCGGCATCAGCGGGCAGCGTCATTGTATTCGCCGGTATATTGGCTACGGTCCAGTGCCACCAGCCACTGCCGGTGGGCGCATCAGGGTCATAGACCGTAACGGCAAAACTTTTTGTACCGGTGGGCGGATTTTTCCATGCCAGCTGGGGAGAGGTATTCCCACCGTGGCAGCCAAATCCCTCAAATACCTGCTGCTGCGCCAACCGCCGATCGCCGGAAATATCCCGGCTGGTGATGCCAAAAGGCGTTGCCGCGAAAACCTGAAAACTTATCGCCGCCAGAGCGGCTATTGTGATGACACTGCGCTTTTTCATGGGTGCTTCCTCTGCTGAACTGGAGGCCCTACTGTAAAGCCTGCTGCAATGCCGTAATGTGCCTAAGCGATTCGATTTTGTGCCGAAACGCTCAACGGCATCCGCAGATGATTGCGCCTTGCTGAATGTGGTAATCTACGCGCCATTTCCCTGAAATCGACAGAACAGCAAATTATGAGTGTACGTTTAGTGTTAGCCAAAGGGCGCGAGAAATCATTACTGCGCCGTCATCCCTGGGTCTTTTCCGGCGCGGTTGCCCGTATGGAAGGCAAAGTCAGCCTCGGTGAAACCATTGATATCGTTGACCATCAGGGGAAATGGTTAGCGCGAGGCGCTTACTCGCCAGCGTCCCAAATCCGCGCGCGCGTCTGGACCTTCGATAAAGACGAAACCATCGACATCGACTTCTTTGTGCGTCGTCTGCAGCAGGCGCAGCAGTGGCGCGACTGGCTGGCAAAACGCGACGGGCTGGACAGCTACCGCCTGATTGCCGGTGAGTCCGACGGCCTGCCGGGCGTGACCATCGATCGCTTCGGTAACTTCCTGGTGCTGCAGCTCCTGAGCGCCGGAGCGGAATACCAGCGTGCCGCGCTGATTAGCGCGCTGCAAACGCTGTTCCCGCAGTGCGCCATTTACGACCGCAGTGATGTGGCGGTGCGCAAAAAAGAGGGCATGGAGCTGACGCAGGGTCCGGTTACGGGTGAACTGCCGCCTGCCCTGCTGCCGATTGAAGAGCACGGCATGAAGCTGCTGGTGGATATTCAGGGCGGGCACAAAACCGGTTACTACCTCGACCAGCGCGACAGCCGTCTGGCTACGCGTCAGTACGTTGCCGACAAACGCGTGCTGAACTGCTTCTCCTATACCGGCGGTTTTGCCGTTTCGGCACTGATGGGCGGCTGTGCCCAGGTGGTGAGCGTGGACACCTCACAGGAAGCGCTCGACGTGGCAAAACAGAACGTCGAGCTGAATAAGCTGGATCTGAGCAAAGCGGAGTTTGTACGCGATGACGTGTTCAAGCTGCTGCGTAAATATCGCGATCAGGGCGAAAAGTTCGACGTCATCGTGATGGATCCACCCAAGTTTGTGGAAAACAAAAGCCAGCTGATGGGCGCGTGCCGTGGATATAAAGATATCAACATGCTGGCTATCCAGCTGCTGAACCCGGGCGGGGTTCTGCTCACCTTCTCTTGCTCAGGCCTGATGACCACAGATTTATTTCAGAAAATCATCGCCGATGCCGCAATAGATGCTGGCCGTGATGTACAATTTATAGAGCAGTTCCGTCAGGCAGCCGATCACCCCGTGATTGCTACCTACCCGGAAGGACTGTATCTGAAAGGGTTTGCCTGTCGCGTCATGTAACTTGAAAAGAGAAATATTGCCCGCACATAACGTGTAAGTCGTATTTCCCGGGAGGTGACTATGATTGCCAGCAAATTCGGTATCGGCCAGCAGGTCCGCCACACTTTGCTCGGGTATTTGGGTGTGGTCGTGGATATCGACCCGGAGTATTCCCTTGATGAACCGTCAGCAGACGAGCTGGCGGTGAATGCAGAGCTTCGCGCCGCGCCCTGGTACCATGTGGTGATGGAAGGTGATGATGGACAACCCGTTCACACCTATCTTGCTGAAGCGCAGCTGAGCAGCGAGCTGCAGGAAGAGCATCCGGAGCAACCCACTATGGATGAACTTGCTCAGACTATCCGCAAACAGTTACAGGCTCCGCGCCTGCGGAACTAAGCGTGTAAAAAAAGCCCGATGAACGGGCTTTTTTTTATTACTTCGCCAGCCCCAGGCGGGGGATGTCGATCGCCGGACAGCGATCCATGACGACGTTTAACCCCGCATCCCGCGCCAGCACCGCAGCCTGCTCATTAATCACGCCCAGCTGCATCCACAGCGTTTTCGCCCCGACGGCGATAGCGTCCTGCGCCACTTCCCACGCCGCCTCGGAATTTCGGAAGACATCAACCATATCAATTTTTTCCGGCACGTCAGCGAGCGTGGCATAACCCTGCTGGCCCAGTAAGGTTTTCCCCGCCACTTTTGGCGAGACCGGGATGACGTGGTAGCCCTGATCGAGAAGGTATTTCATCACCCGATAGCTTGGACGATCGGGTTTATCGCTCGCGCCCACCAGCGCAATGGTACGCGTGGATGTCAGAATCTCGGCAATATCGTTCTCTTTCATGGTTTTTCTCCTGGCTTTTTTAAAAGTGTACGCCAAACCGCACATCTCAACCATCCATCCCATACCGACGCATGAGGGCAAAACGGCGAAATATGTCTATATGTTAGTAAACATGATTCTCGAAAAATTTAGATACATTAATGCGGCGACAGGATTTCTGACGGGAGCCTTCTATGAAAACCGGTATTGCCACTGCTCTGATTGCGTTAGTGATGCCGGTCTGCGTTTTTGCTACCACGCTCCGGCTCTCTACCGATATTGATCTCCTGGTACTGGACGGAAAAAAGGTTTCCAGTTCGTTATTGCGCGGTGCGGACAGCATCGAGCTGGATAACGGGCCGCATCAGCTGGTATTCCGGGTGGAAAAATCGATCGGTCTGGCGAATCACGAGCAAAGGATGTATATCTCGCCGCCGCTGATCGTCAGCTTTAATACCCGGCAAATCAGTCAGGTGAACATTACCCTGCCTCGTCTTGAAACGGAGAAAGAATCGGCGGCCTTCGACGCGTCTCCGCGCATTGAATTGCTGGACGGGGATGCGATGCCGATTCCGGTGAAGCTGGATATTCTGGCGCTGACGACCTCACCAAAAGGTCCGGACTACGAGGCCGCGACCCAGACCTATAACAAAGCGGGTAAACGCGCGTCGCTTCCTCAGTTTGCCACCATGATGGCTGACGACAGTACGCTGCTTTCCGGCGTCTCTGAACTGGACGTCATTCCTCCCCAGTCCCAGACCCTGACGGAACAGCGCCTAAAATTCTGGTTCCAGCAGGCCGATCCCGACACGCGGGCCCGGTTTTTACAGTGGGCAAAACAACAACCTTCATCATAAGCCACATTTTTTACGCCTTTCTCTTGCAGCGTCAGACGGTTCCCGTCATCGTGTAGGCAGTTAACCTGATGGATATGATTATGGAACTGACAACACGCACGCTACCTGAACGCAAACACATTGCGCTGGTGGCGCACGATCACTGTAAACAAATGCTGCTTAACTGGGTTCGCCGCCATCAGTCTTCGCTGGAAAAGCACGCTCTGTCGGCGACCGGTACCACCGGTAACCTGATCCAGCGTGAAACGGGTCTGCAGGTGAATGCCATGCTGAGCGGCCCGATGGGCGGCGATCAGCAGGTCGGCGCGCAGATCTCCGAAGGGAAGATTGATGTGCTGATCTTCTTCTGGGACCCGCTGAACGCGGTTCCGCACGACCCGGATGTCAAAGCCCTGCTGCGTCTGGCGACGGTGTGGAATATTCCGGTGGCGACGAACCTGTCGACGGCGGATTTCATCATCGAATCGCCGCAGTTTAACTCGCCGGTTGATATCCTTATTCCGGACTATCAGCGTTATCTTTCCGACAGACTGAAGTAGCTTTTTTGCCGGGTGGCGGCTACGCCTTACCCGGCCTACAAAACCTTGCCTGACGTCGTTATGGTTTACGCGCTACCGGCACATCAATACTCTTCAGGATATCGACAAACACGGATGGCTCCTCTTTATTGAACAGCAGCCACACGCGATGGCGCGCGCGGGTGATAGCCACATACAGCAAACGCCGCTCTTCGGCATCCGGGAAGTCTTCCGGCACCGGCAGCAAGGCCTGTTCCATTACCGACTCGCGGGCCGGAGCCGGGAAACCGTCGCTGCCCTCTTTCAGCCCCATGACAATCACATAGTCGGCCTGCTGCCCTTTGCTGGCGTGAATCGTCATAAATTCAAGCTGCAGCTTCGGCCAGCGGGTGGCCGCCTTTTCCAGCGCCTCGGGTTTGAGGTGATGGTAGCGCGCCAGCACCAGGATACGCTCATCGGGCTTCGCATAGCCGCTGAGCTTGTCCAGCAGCGGTTCCAGCTGATCGTCCGCCAGCAGGGTCACGGCTTTTTTATCCCCTGCCCGCAGGCTATTGAGCGGCTTTGCCAGCTGATGCGGGTTCTGCTGGATAAAGCGGTTGGCGATTTCACCAATCCGTGAATTGAAGCGGTAGGTCGTGTCCAGATCGCTGCGATCGCCTTCGCCAAAATAGTGGTGGAATGCCGTTGTCAGGGAGAGCTGCGCCCCGCTGAAGCGATAGATGGCCTGCCAGTCGTCCCCCACCGCAAACAGCGAGGTATGTTTATTTTGCGCCCGCAGCGCTGAGAGCAACGCTGCACGCTGCGGAGAGATGTCCTGGAACTCATCCACCAGAATATGCTTCCACGGGCTGACAAAACGCCCCTTCTCAAGAATGATGATGGCCTGATGGATCAGGCCGGAGAAATCAACGGCATTTTCCTCTTTCAGCGCGGTTTTCCAGGCTTTCAGTAGCGGAGCCATCAGCTTGACCCGCTTCGAAAACAGATCGCGGATCGCCTCCGGCGCGCTTTCAATCATCTCTGCCTGCGATCCACCGTGCATTCGCATCAGGCTGACCCAGCGGTCAAGTCGCGAACCCAGCCGACGCGCCAGTTTATCATCCTGCCAGAAGCTGCCCTCTGGCACTTCCCAACTGAGCTCCTCCTCCAGCCACTGACGCCACCCTTTTGCCTGCGCCTTTTTCTCACTGCACTGCTGGCGCCACGTTTTGATGAACAGCGCCTGACGCGCCTGCGCGTCGTTTTCCAGCTTACTGATGGAAGGCACTTTTTTACTGCCCTGCTGAATAATATGCAGCGCAAGGGCATGGAAGGTTCTGGCCGTGATATCCCGGGTGTGCAGGCGTTCCTGGATACGTTCGTCCATCTCCTGGGCAGCCTTGCGGCCAAAGGCCAGAAGCAGAATTTGATCGGCTACCGCTTCCCCGGTCGTCAGCAGCCAGCCGGCACGCGCCACCAGCACCGACGTTTTACCGCTACCGGCCCCCGCCAGCACCAGCAGCGACTGCTCGCCGTTGACCACCGCGCGCGCCTGAGCCGGATTGAGCGGTGACGATTCCACCGTACTGAAAAAGTCGGCATATTGGGTGAGCATGGCGTCCGTCCAGGCCTGATTATGGGCGAGACGGCTTTTATCCTTATCATTCAGCCAGGCCTGACACTGGCGCCAGGCGTCGCGACAGTTGTCAAACTCGTCGAGACGCGTCACGGAGAGCGGCAGCGCCGCGAGTGCCTGTCGGATCTTTTGCTGCAGCCCGGCGGTCTGCTGACGGGTCAGCCACGCGTGTTGCGCGTTGCTTTGCGCGATATCGTCCAGCACCTGCTGGAGCACCTGGGCGGCAATCACGCTCATATCCTGGCTCCACTGCTGCCAGAGCGCGTTCAGGTGATGGTGGAAACGCTGAGTTTCCACCCACTCGGTGCCGTGAAGACGCACGACTTTATCGTCAGGGAGAACGAACTCCAGCTCGCCCCACACCAGCCCGCGTTTGCAGTGGATAGCCAGAAGCTGATTAAACGGAATAAGGTATTCGTGGCGTTCCCCGGAGACTTTCACCCCGGCATTAAGGAGAACAACCCTGTCGTAAGGGTGTTGCGCCAGGCGTTTGCCTAACGACGTTGCTTTCAGTTCCATGTTCCGCCAAATCCACGAAGAGATAATTTACCTGACAGTTTAACTGCCAGTTTTAAGGTGCTCCAGCCTAAAAAAACGTTACAATCATTGGGCGTTAATTTTATCGAAAGGAAGTGAGGGTTTATGCGTACCGTTCTGAATGTGTTGAATTTTGTGCTGGGCGGTTTTGCCACCACCCTTTCCTGGCTTTTTGCCACGCTGGTGAGCATCGTCCTGATTTTCACGCTTCCCCTGACCCGTTCCTGCTGGGAAATCACAAAACTCTCCTTAATCCCCTACGGGAATGAAGCCATCCACGTTGACGAGCTGAATCCGGAGAACAAAAACGCCCTGATGAATACGGGCGGAACCCTGCTGAACATTCTGTGGCTCATTTTCTTCGGCTGGTGGCTGTGCATCATGCATATTTTTGCCGGTATTGCACAGTGCATCACGATTATTGGTATTCCGGTGGGGATCGCGAACTTTAAGATCGCCGCTATCGCCCTTTGGCCCGTCGGTCGCAGGGTTGTTCCGGTAGAAGTGGCCCAGGCGGCGCGTGAAGCAAACGCTCGTCGTCGTTTTCAGTAAATAAGGACTGGCCGCGTTTATGCTAAGCCCACTGCTTCGCCGTTATACCTGGAACAGCACCTGGCTTTATAACGTCAGGATATTCATCGCGCTTTGCGGCACGGTTGCTCTGCCCTGGTGGCTGAATGATGTCAAACTCACTATTCCGCTCACGCTGGGAGTGGTGGCCGGGGCGCTGGCGGACCTGGACGATCGTCTGGCCGGGCGTTTGCGTAATCTGGTTATTACGCTTGTCTGCTTTTTTATTGCGTCAGCGTCCGTTGAGCTGCTTTTCCCGTGGCCCTGGCTGTTTGCCCTGGGTCTTACCCTCTCAACCAGCGGGTTTATTTTGCTGGGTGGCCTTGGGCAGCGCTATGCCACCATCGCTTTTGGTGCATTGCTGATCGCCATCTACACCATGCTGGGCGTTTCCCTGTACGACCAGTGGTACCAGCAGCCGGTTCTGCTGTTGCTGGGCGCCATCTGGTATAACCTGCTGACGCTAACCGGTCATCTGATCTTCCCGGTTCGCCCTCTGCAGGATAACCTTGCCCGCAGCTTTGAGCAGTTAGCCCACTATCTGGAACTGAAATCCCGGCTGTTCGACCCGGATATCGAGGAAGAAAGCCAGGCTCCGCTCTACGATCTGGCGCTGGCTAATGGCCAGTTAGTCGCCACCCTTAATCAGACTAAAGCCTCTCTGCTGACCCGTCTGCGCGGCGATCGCGGTCAGCGCGGAACGCGAAGGACCTTACACTACTATTTTGCCGCCCAGGATATTCATGAACGCGCCAGCTCCTCGCACGTTCAGTATGCTGCCCTGCGCGAGAGGTTCCGCTACAGCGACGTGATGTTCCGCTTCCAGCGCCTGCTCTCCATGCAGTCTCAGGCGTGTCAGCGGCTCTCGCGCTCCATTCTGCTGCGCACGCCCTATCAGCATGATCCCCGCTTTGAACGGGTATTCAGCCACCTTGATGCGGCGCTCGACCGCGTTCAGGCCAGCGGAACGTCACCGGAACACATCAAAGCGCTGGGCTTTCTGCTGAACAACCTGCGGGCGATTGATGCACAGCTGGCAACCATTGAGTCCGAACAGGCGATGGCACTGCCGGGCAGTGAGGTGGAAAACCAGCTTGCTGATGACAGCGTGCACAGCGTTAGCGATATGTGGCTACGCCTGAGCCGGAACTTTACGCCGGAGTCGGCTCTCTTTCGCCACGCGGTGAGAATGTCGCTGGTGCTGTGCGTGGGGTATGCCTTTATCCAGATAACCGGGCTGCACCACGGCTACTGGATCCTGCTCACCAGCCTGTTCGTCTGCCAGCCGAACTATAACGCCACCCGACATCGTCTTGCGCTGCGTATTATCGGTACGCTGGTTGGCGTCGCGATCGGCCTTCCGGTGCTCTATTTCGTGCCTTCCGTCGAAGGTCAATTGATTCTGATCGTGATCACCGGCGTGCTGTTCTTCGCGTTTCGCAACGTGCAGTATGCCCACGCCACCATGTTCATCACACTGCTGGTGCTGCTCTGCTTTAACCTGCTGGGTGAAGGCTTTGAAGTCGCCCTGCCTCGCGTGATCGATACCCTGATTGGCTGCGCAATTGCCTGGGCCGCGGTCAGCTTTATCTGGCCGGACTGGCGTTTCCGCAATTTACCGCGCGTGGTCGACAGGGCGATGAATGCCAACTGTCGATACCTTGACGCTATCCTGGAGCAGTATCACCAGGGGCGCGATAACCGCCTGGCTTACCGGATAGCACGTCGTGATGCGCACAACAGTGATGCAGAACTGGCCTCCGTTGTCTCTAACATGTCAACGGAGCCTCGCGCCACGGCGGAAATTCGTGAGACTGCGTTCCGCCTGCTCTGCCTGAACCATACGTTTACCAGCTATATTTCGACGCTGGGTGCCCACCGTGAGAAGCTCACCAACCCGGGTATTCTCAACCTGCTCGATGACGCCGTCTGTTATGTCGATGACGCGCTTCATCACCGCCCAGCCGATGAGCCGCGCGTACAACAGGCGCTGAATGAACTGGCGCAACGCATTGCGCATCTTGACCCGGGAAACGACAGCAAAGCGCCGCTGGTTCTTCAGCAGATAGGCCTGCTTATCGCTCTGCTGCCTGAAATTTGCCGGCTGCAACAGCAAATCGCTACCTGGAGGAGTGATTCTCCTGTGGCTCAGGCAGCGCATTAAACCACTCCGTCAGCTCCCGGCGAATGCCTGCCGGGAGTGCCGCCTCATGCAGCCCCTCGATAGCCCCTTCGAGTGCGAAGAGGACTTTAATACTGAGCGCTTTATTTTTCGCCCGCATCTTCAGCCAGCTGGCTCTGGCGCCCAGCGCCCGCAGCGTTTCCTCATTAGTGATACCGGCTTCAAAAAGCAAGACTTCAAGCTGAAAGGTCAGGTTTGGCAGATCCTTGAGTCGGTTTCGTTGATGGCGCTGATAGCGCTCTTTTCTTGCCGCACTGAGCGCAAACGAGGAGAGCTGAAGCAACCGCTCCCTGTCCTGCCATAATCCGTCATCCACACGATAATAGTTGAGCAGCACCGGGCGGCCTCGCTTCATCAATGTCAAAAATGAGGAGGCATTCTTTACGCAGTATTTCGCACTCTCCTCACAAGCCCGAAGATAAAGCTCGCCATCAGACACCATGGCAAAAACCGCATCATCCACCGCCAGGGTGTAGCCTCCAAACAGCGCACGATGATGAATCTCGCCCAACGGGGAGAGGTATTCCTGGGATTTATAAATCCGTTCATAAGATATCTTTTTCATGATATTTCCCTTCAAAATCATAAAGTAACAACGAAATTTCTTACTAGCGGATCCGTTAGCAGGAAAATAGGCAACTTATCGCCGTTGAGCAAGATGATTTTTCCAGGGGCATCAAGATTGAATGAATTTTGCGAGTCGCTTTCCGAAAATGAGGTTGATCTTTATGCATACAGGGGTTACTGTATATCCATACAGTAACTACAGGGCTGGAATGAATATGCACACTTCAGGCTATGCAAATCGCGCAATCTCTCTCTCTTCTGCCGCAGGCAATGTCGCGCAGAATTCCGTCGAGCGTGTTTCCACAGGGCTTATCAGTGAAGTGGTTTATCGTGAAGACCAGCCCCTGTTGACGCAACTTCTGTTGTTGCCGTTATTACAACAGCTTGGTCAGCAATCGCGCTGGCAGCTTTGGCTCACGCCTCAGCAAAAACTGAGCCGTGAGTGGGTTCAGTCCGCTGGCCTTCCGCTGACCAAGGTCATGCAGATTAATCAGCTCTCACCGTGCGATACCGTTGAGTCGATGATCCGCGCGTTACGCACCGGAAATTACAGCGTGGTAATTGGATGGTTACCCGAAGAATTGACGGAAGAGGAACATTTCCGTCTGACTGAAGCCGCTGAAGAAGGGAGTGCGATCGGGTTCATTATGCGTCCGGTTCGATCGGATTCTTACCGCAGAGGACAACTTTCTGGGCTAAAAATTCACTCAAATTTGTATCATTGAGTGAAATTAAGATTTTTCCTGGAATTTTTTTCGACCACAAGATGGCATTAAAGTTCCCGGTCTGAAAATTGCGGCAAGGCTTGTCTGGTGCGGTTCTCCTTCATTTTATTGCACAAAATTCGTTCTAAAAATGTTAAATAATCGGTATACGGAACTTTTTTTTTCATATGCCTGACAGACTTCACACTTGTAAGTTTTCAGCTACGTTGTAGACTTTACATCGCCAGGGGTGCTCGGCCTAAGCCGAAGATATCGGTAGATTTATATTTGACCACGCCCCCCGGTGAAGGATTTAACCGTGATTCTCTCTTGAGACTTTCATGGCGAATTTTGGATGATAACGAGGCGCAAAAAATGAAAAAGACAGCTATCGCGATTGCAGTGGCACTGGCTGGCTTCGCTACCGTAGCGCAGGCCGCTCCGAAAGATAATACCTGGTATGCAGGTGGTAAACTGGGCTGGTCTCAGTTCCACGACACCGGCTGGTACAACAAAGACCTGAACAACGATGGCCCGACTCACGAGAGCCAGCTTGGTGCAGGTGCGTTCGGTGGCTATCAGGTTAACCCGTATGTTGGTTTTGAAATGGGTTACGACTGGTTAGGTCGTATGCCATACAAAGGCGACACCGTAAACGGCGCTTTCAAAGCACAGGGCGTTCAGCTGACCGCTAAACTGGGTTACCCAGTAACTGACGATCTGGACGTGTACACCCGTCTGGGCGGCATGGTATGGCGCGCTGACTCCAGCAACAGCATCGCTGGCGACGACCATGATACCGGTGTTTCCCCAGTATTCGCTGGTGGCGTTGAGTGGGCTATGACCCGTGACATCGCTACCCGTCTGGAATACCAGTGGGTTAACAACATCGGCGACGGCAACACCGTTGGTGTTCGTCCAGACAACGGCATGCTGAGCGTAGGTGTTTCCTACCGTTTCGGCCAGCAGGAAGAAGCAGCACCAGTTGTTGCTCCAGCGCCGGCTCCAGCTCCAGAAGTACAGACCAAGCACTTCACTCTGAAGTCTGACGTTCTGTTCAACTTCAACAAAGCGACTCTGAAACCAGAAGGTCAGCAGGCACTGGATCAGCTGTACTCTCAGCTGAGCAACCTGGATCCTAAAGACGGTTCTGTAGTGGTTCTGGGCTTCACCGACCGTATCGGTTCTGACGCTTACAACCAGAAACTGTCTGAGAAACGTGCTCAGTCTGTTGTTGATTACCTGATCTCTAAAGGTATCCCAGCTAACAAGATCTCCCCACGTGGTATGGGCGAATCTAACCCAGTTACTGGCAACACCTGTGACAACGTGAAAGCTCGCGCTGCACTGATCGACTGCCTGGCTCCAGATCGTCGCGTAGAGATCGAAGTTAAAGGCATCAAAGACGTTGTAACTCAGCCAGCGGCATAAGTTATCGTCTTATAAAAAAACCCCGCCATGCGGGGTTTTTTATTGTCTGAAGAAAAGAAAAATCTACTTTTTACCCAACAGCGCCTGAAGGTCGTTCTTCAGCGTCGACATCTGGTTGGCGTACTTCTCTTTATGTTCGGCATCCTCAATCAACTGCACGATGGTTTCCGAAAGCGTTTTACCCCGTCGTTGTGCCAGCCCAGCCAGACGTTGCCAGACAACGAACTCAAGGTCGATTGATTTTTTTCGAGTGTGCTGATGCTCAGCATTAAAATGCCGTTTGCGTCGCGCACGGATAGTTTGCTTCATCCGGTTTAACAAGGCAGGATTGATGTGTTTCTCAATCCAGCCGTTAACCTGTACCGGTTCATTTTCGAGGGTCAGCAAAATATCCACGGCTTCTTGTGCAGCGCTGGCTTCGATGTAGCAGGTGATCAGCTCCCCTTCACGGTGCTTTTTGACCAGGTACTTCCATTTCCAGCCGCTTTCGAGATTTTCCAGTTGTTGATATTTCATTGCGATCTCAGTGTTACCACGTAACTCTGTTCAGAATATCAGTTTTTTAGCAATCTGCTGAAAAGAAATCATATCCTGTGAGTGAATGCAGCCAATCGCCCTGTCGAAATACCCGATCCTGCTTGGGTACAGCCCCCCGCTTACGGTATACTCCACGCTTTTACATCTGACTAAAAAACATCAACTTTGACCATTACGAAACTTGCATGGCGTGACCTTGTTCCGGATACCGAAAGTTATCAGGAACTGTTTGCACAGCCCGAACTCGCAAAAGAACACGAATTCATCCTTAGCGATACGCAGCCCCGTTTGCATTACGCGCTGGAGCAGGTCTTAAGCCCATGGGCAACTGCGCCTTTCATGCTGCTCAAAGCCCCGGAAGAAGCGGAATACCTGACGTTGTTCGGGGATGCCGTGCGTCAGTTAAAGCCGGAAGCGAACGCCGTTTTTGGCGGCCAGTATCGTATTGCGGGACATGATGTCACTTTCGAACCGGCGGCACAGGCCGACGGCCATTTTGCCGCTAAGGGTGAGGTGATTACCGCTAACTGGGTCGAGGCTGAACAACTCTTTGGTTGTCTGCGCCAGTTTAACGGCGAGCTTTCGCTGCAGCCTGGGCTGGTACATCGCGCAAATGGCGGTGTTCTGATCATCTCACTGCGTACCCTGCTCTCGCAGCCGCTGCTGTGGATGCGTCTGAAAACCATCGTGCACCAGCAGCGTTTCGACTGGGTCGGCTACGATGAGTCTCGTCCTCTACCCGTCTCTGTTCCCTCTATGCCGCTGTCGCTGACCGTCGTGCTAACGGGCGACCGTGAATCGCTGGCGGACTTCCAGGAAATGGAGCCGGAACTGGCTGAGCAGGCCGTGTATAGCGAATACGAAGACAACATCCAGATTGCTGACGCCGACGATATGGCGCAGTGGTGCCAGTGGGTGATGGCTGTAGCAGAACGTTCTGCGCTGCCAACCCCTGCGGCTGACGCGTGGCCGGGCCTGATCCGCGAAGCGGTACGCTACACCGGTGACCAGGAAACGCTGCCGCTTTGCCCGCTCTGGATCGGCAAACAGCTGCGTGAAGTGGGTGTAATCAGCGGTGACGGGGAGTTCACCGGTGAACAGCTCACTCAGATGCTGGCTCAGCGTGAGTGGCGAGAAGGCTATCTTGCTGACCGTATGCAGGATGAAATTCTGCTCGAACAAATTCTGGTGGAAACCGAAGGCGAACGCGTCGGGCAGATTAACGCCCTGTCTGTGATTGAATTTCCTGGCCATCCGCGCGCATTCGGGGAGCCGTCCCGTATCAGCTGCGTTGTGCACATTGGCGATGGCGAGTTCACCGATATTGAACGGAAAGCCGAGCTGGGCGGCAACATTCACGCCAAAGGCATGATGATCATGCAGGCGTTTTTGATGTCAGAGCTGCAGCTCGAGCAACAGATCCCCTTCTCTGCCTCGCTGACGTTTGAGCAGTCCTACAGCGAAGTGGATGGCGACAGCGCCTCTATGGCCGAGTTGTGCGCCTTAATCAGCGCCCTGGCGGAAGTGCCCATCAATCAGAACATCGCGATCACCGGTTCGGTGGACCAGTTCGGCCGTGCCCAGCCAGTGGGAGGCCTCAACGAGAAAATTGAAGGCTTCTTCTCTATCTGTCAGCAGCGCGGTTTAAACGGCAAGCAGGGTGTGATTATCCCGGCTCCCAACGCACGTCATTTAAGCCTCAGTCAGGAGATTCTGGATGCGGTTGAACAAGAGCAGTTCGCTATCTGGGCCATCGAAGGGATTGAGGATGCACTACCCTTACTGACAAACCTGGTATGGGATGGCGAAGGGCAAACTACCCTGATGCAGACTATCCAGGAGCGCATTGCTCAGGCGACACAGCAGGATGCTCGTCATCGTTATCCATGGCCGTTACGCTGGCTGGGCTGGTTTAGTTCGAACTGATCGGACTTGTTCAGCGTACACGTGTTAGCTATCCTGCGTCCTTCACTAAAATAAGGCTTACTGAGAACATGGTAGATAAACGCGAATCCTATACAAAAGAAGATCTTCTTGCCTCTGGTCGCGGTGAACTGTTTGGCGCAAAAGGCCCACAGTTACCGGCCCCGAACATGCTGATGATGGACCGTGTCGTGAAAATGACCGAAACCGGCGGCAACTTCGATAAGGGTTACGTAGAAGCAGAACTCGATATCAACCCGGACCTGTGGTTCTTCGGTTGCCACTTTATTGGCGATCCGGTAATGCCTGGCTGTCTGGGCCTGGATGCGATGTGGCAGCTGGTTGGCTTCTATCTGGGCTGGCTGGGCGGCGAAGGTAAAGGCCGCGCACTGGGCGTGGGCGAAGTCAAATTCACTGGCCAGGTTCTGCCTACAGCGAAGAAAGTGACCTATCGTATTCACTTCAAGCGCATCGTTAACCGCCGCCTGATTATGGGCCTGGCAGATGGCGAAGTGCTGGTAGACGGCCGTCTGATCTATAGCGCAAGCGACCTGAAAGTTGGCCTGTTCCAGGATACTTCTGCGTTCTGATTGTGCTTTTCGCACTCCCGGAAAGGCGAAACCTCCGCATTGCGGAGGTTTCTTTTTTGAAAGAGACGTTATCAGGCTATGAGTGCCCTATCGCCGATGGCTTCTCGCCAGCCTCCAAGCCATTGTGACCTTTGATTTATCGTCTGATAAGGACACATTTCTTTAGAACGTCCAGCGATGCCGGCCTGATAACCACGTTGATGAGCCCGTTCCAGGCGATCTCGTTTCTGTCTCTTCATGCCTCGTTTCCCTCATTCTTTTGTCTGGTGGAAAGAAAACAGTGTCTGCACTCAATGTACAGGCACAGATAACGAATACCCCGAATTAGCCCCATCGTCAATGTTCAAAATTCATACGGGTGTCATATTTGTGAGCTACCTGGAAGTTCATTTGTACAAAAATTGTGATGCAGCACAAGTAACAAACTGAAGTGAAAACGAAAAAAAAACCGCAATCAGCGAGAGGCCAACTGCGGTTTTTGATGATGAATTTTACTTATGGCAGCCGGGAAATTTCCCTCGCGATGCTGGCCGACTCCTGTGCCCAACCCTGAGCCAGGACTTTCACCATTTCGTCATAGCCATCTTTCTGCTGCTTGAGCTCCAGATGGAAAGGACGCTTAATCAGCTGTCCCTGATGATTCAGCAACCACTCCCCGCTGATCACCACCGCACCATCATAACGGCCGTGGAAGCCCGTTACGGTAACGTTCAGCGTATCCTGGTCGTTACCCAACGGCTGCGACGCGACAACCCAACCCGGTAGCTGACTGCCCAGATTGGCCACCAGCGTGTTGCGCAGCTGTTGATCCAACGGGCTGGCCCACAGGTTGTTCGTCGCAATCACGTATTTAACGTCGCTGGTCTGATAGACCACGCCGTTTCCTGCCAGATAATCCGGCACCGCAACCTGCTCAACCCACAGCTGACGGTTTCCCTGGCTGGCCGTGCTTTGCCCGCCGCTGTGGGTCGCCACAGGCAGCTGATAGTAGCTTTTATTATCTACTCCTGAACTGCACGCCGTTAACAGCAGAGCACCAACCATCAATAGCCACTTTTTCATTCTTTTGCCCTCTTCGGCTCAGGATCCTTTTTATCTTTCGCTTCGAACACCAGCGCATTGCTCTTCTCGTTGAGCGTTTTCAGCACCGGCTGCAGTTCACGTAAGACCTGATCAAGACGCTGCATATCTGCCACCATCTTGTTGTAGGCCGCTGAACCCGGCTGGAAGCCCTGCATACTGCGGTTCAGCTCACGCAGCGTTTTCTGCATGTCCTGCGGAAGCTGCTGCATGCTCTGGCTCGCCGTAATCTTGTTGATGTTATCCAGCGTGGTTTGCAGGCGCTGCATTGTCTCCTGACTCTGATGTAACGACCCGGTCGCCGCTTCAATCATCGGATTCAGTGGCAGATTGTTGATCTTATCCAGCGTCTCCATCAGACGCTGCTGGATCTGCGCCAGGCCGCTACTCACCGTTGGGATGATCTTATAGCCACCGAATTCACGGATACCGGTAATCGGCGGTGCTTTCGGGTAGAAGTCCATATCCACATACAGCGCACCGGTCACCAGGTTACCCGTCTTCAACGATCCACGCAGGCCGCGTTCCATCAGTTGAGAGATATGGGCAGCAATATCCTGATTTTCGCCAATCTGGTTTAGCAGACGCTCCGGTTCGATGCGGATCAGCACCGGAATACGATAGTCATCATCCAGCATCTGGCTCAGGCCCGGGACGAAGAACGGAACTTGTCCAACCGTACCGAGACGAATACCGCGGAACTCAACAGGTGCCCCCGGCTGCAGACCGCGGACAGAATCTTTGAAGAACATCAGGAAGTCGACGTGATCGGTATAGAGCGCATCCTGAATACTTTTTTGATCGTCAAAGAGACGGAAAGCGGTGTTCTCTGCGACCGGCTGCCCTAAATCCAGGCCTTCCGGCACGTCAAAACTTACGCCGCCGCCAAACAGCGTGGTCAGCGACCCCATTTCAACGCGCATACCTGCCGAGGTCAGATCCACCGCGATCCCGCTGTCTTTCCAGAAACGGACATTGCTGGTGACCAGCCGATCGTTTGGCGCATTGATAAAGAGCTGATAGCTGATCGCGCGTTTCTGCGGATCAAACGTGCTTTTCTCAACCGATCCCACGCGGTAGCCGCGGAACAGGACCGGGTCGCCCGCCGTAAGCTGACCTGCTTTTTTACTGTCGAGGATCACGCGGATACCCTTGGCATCAGGTGGTGCAAGCGGCGGTGAATCCAGAAGCTGGTATTTGGCTGGCTGGTTACCCTTAGCGCCAGGCTGCAGCTCAATGTAGGCGCCCGAAAGCAGCGTCCCTAAGCCGCTGATTCCCTCACGCCCCACCTGCGGCTTAACGACCCAGAAAACGGAATCGCCGTGCAGCAGTTTTTCCATGCCGGCATTAAGGCGCGCCTTGATCTCCACATGGGTTAAATCGTCGGTCAGGGTTGCACTTTCCACCACGCCCACATCCACGCTTCGGCTTTTGATAGTCGTTTTACCGCCCTCAATCCCCTCGGCATTGGTGGTTATCAGCGTGACTTCCGGTCCCTGATGGCTGTAATGATAAAACAGGATCCATGCACCGATCAGCGCAGTCACGATGGGAAAAATCCACACCGGCGACCAGTTTTTGACCTTCTGCACTTTCGCCTCTCCACTCTTATTTTCCATGCTCTTACTCTTCCTCATGGCTTGATTCAGGCTCACGATCCCACGATAAACGAGGGTCGAAGGTCATGGCCGCAAACATGGTCATAATCACGACCAGTGCAAACATTAAAGCCCCCATCGCGGGATAAATACTCATCAAACCGCCCATCCGCACCAGTGCAGAGAGAACGGCGATGACAAACACGTCAATCATTGACCAGCGTCCGACAAACTCGACCACTTCATAAATCAGGTGCATGCGTTCGCTATCGCGTTTTCCATGCCCTTTCGCATCCCAACAGAGCCAGGCAATGGCAATCATTTTTAAGGTGGGCACCATAATACTGGCGATAAAGATGACGCCGGCGACCGGATAAGAACCTTCGCCCCAGAGCAGTATCACCCCGGCGAGGATCGTCGAGGGCATTTTGTCACCGAGCAAATCGGTGATCATGATCGGCAGAATATTGGCTGGCAGATACAGCATGATGGATGTGACCAGCAGCGCCATCGTCCACTGAAGGCTATTTTTACGGCGTACGTGCCCTTTCGTTTCGCAGCGCGGACAAACGTCGAGATCGGCGGGCAGCACGGCGGTGCAGCATGGGCAAGAACGCAGCCCCTGACGAATACCGGGTACGCCGACCTTCACCGTCTGTGCAAGCGTCGGCGCTGGCGCGATATCGTCCCACGCCCAGCGCCTGTCCACGCACTGGAAGGCGCGCAGCTGCAGAACGCAGTACAGACACCAGGGAATAAAGCTGCTGCCAATCCCCACGTCGCCGTATGCCATGAGCTTCACGAAGCTGACCAGAATCCCCGCCAGAAAGATCTCGGCCATCCCCCAGCTTTTGAGCTGAAAAAGGATACGCGCCAGTCGGATTTTCAGCGGTGCCGGCATCCTGACGCGGTTGACCAGCAAAAGGATAACGACCAGGCAAAAAGCCGGGACTATCTGGACAAACAGGAGAAAAAAGGTACCGAGGCTGGCGTAATCTTCCGAGAACATCACGCCCGGAATTTCAAGCAAATCTACCTGGCTGGTGATCCCCCCCACCTTCATATAGATGAAGGGGAAGAGATTGGAGAGCAGCAGCATGAACAATGCTGCCAGAGCGTAAGCAGTGGAACGCTGCCGCGGCGCGTCCCACTCGGTTGTCAACGTCGCACCGCAACGTGGACACAGGGCTTTATGTCCGTGACCAAGCTCTGGCAACGCCACGAGCATATCGCATTGCGAGCATAAAATATGCCTGTCGGCATGGTGCTGGTCACACATATGTTATCCCTGTTTATGCGCCGTTTTTCAGAGACTCAAGGTACTCCCAGCGCTCAAATGCTTCTTCCAGGGCTTTTTCAGCCGCGGACATTTCTGACAGTACTTTCTGAGTATAGTCATGCGATTGAGTAAAGAATGACGCATCAGCAACCTGTTTTTGCAAATCCTCAAGCGCGGCTTCCAGCTCTTCAAGACGCTGCGGTAGCCCCTCCAGTTCGCGCTGCAGGTTATAGCTTAGTTTAGCCGAGGTTTTCTTGACAGTTTCTGCTTTTGTTACAGCAGGTTCAGAACTTATTTTGGACTTTGACTGTTTCTGCGCCTGAGACTGCAATTGCTGCCCTTTTGCATCATGATAACCGCCTACGTATTGTCCAATTCGCCCTTCACCTTCGAAGATCCAGCACTCGGTCACGGTGTTGTCCACGAACTGACGATCGTGGCTGACCAGCATCACGGTACCCTGATAGCCGTCAATCAGCTCTTCAAGCAATTCCAGCGTTTCGACATCCAGGTCGTTCGTCGGTTCATCGAGGATAAGCAGGTTGCTTGGCTTCAGGAACAGGCGCGCCAGCAGAAGGCGGTTTCGCTCTCCGCCGGACAGCGCGCGCACCGGCGTCATGGCGCGTTTCGGATGGAACAGGAAGTCCTGCAGGTAGCCCAGCACGTGGCGCGGCTTGCCGTTTACCATCACCTCCTGCTTACCTTCGGCGAGGTTGTCCATCACCGTACGGTCCGGATCCAGCTCCGCGCGGTGCTGGTCGAAGTAGGCGACCTCCAGCTTGGTCCCGCAGTGAATACGTCCGCTGTCGGCCTGCAGCTGGCCCAGCATCAGTTTCAGCAGCGTGGTTTTACCGCAGCCGTTCGGGCCGATGAGCGCAATTTTGTCGCCTCGCTGCACCTGCGCGGAGAAATCGTTCACCAGCACTTTACCGTCGACCTGATAGTTGACGTTTTCCATTTCGAAGACAATCTTGCCGGAACGGGACGCCTCTTCCACCTGCATTTTGGCGCTGCCCATCACTTCACGGCGTTCGCTGCGCTCGCGACGCATCGCCTTCAGGGCACGTACGCGGCCTTCGTTACGGGTACGACGGGCTTTGATGCCCTGGCGGATCCAGACCTCTTCCTGCGCCAGCTTGCGGTCGAACTCGGCATTCTGCAACTCTTCCACGCGCAGGTTTTCTTCTTTCTCCAGCAGATACGTATCGTAATCGCCGGGATAGGTCACCAGCTTGCCGCGGTCGAGGTCGACAATGCGCGTCGCCATATTGCGAATAAACGAACGGTCGTGCGAGATAAAGATGATGGTGCCGCTGAAGGTTTTCAGGAAACCTTCCAGCCAGTCAATCGCTTCGATATCCAGGTGGTTGGTCGGTTCGTCCAGCAGCAGCACCTTCGGCCCGCTGACCAGCGCGCGGCCCAGAGCCGCTTTACGCAGCCAGCCGCCGGAGAGCGCCGACAGCTCCATATCGGGTTCCAGACCGAGCTGCGCCAGTACTTCATTAATGCGGTTTTCAAGCTGCCACAGACCGTGGTGATCGAGCATCTCCTGCACTTTCGCCAGTTCGTTGAGGTTTTTGTCGCTCGGATCGGTCATCACCAGATGCGAAATCTCGTGATAGCGCTTCAGGTATTCAGCCTGCTCGGAGATCCCTTCCGCCACGAAATCGTAAACGCTGCCGGTCACGTGACGCGGTGGATCCTGCTGCAGGCGGGAGACAATCAGATCCTGCTCGTAAACAATACGCCCGTCATCCAGACCCTGTTCACGGTTGAGGATTTTCATCAGCGTGGATTTACCCGCGCCGTTACGGCCCACCAGACAGACGCGCTCGTTATCTTCGATGTGCAGTTCTGCATTGTCGAGAAGCGGTGAGTCGCTGAAAGAGAGCCACGCGCCGTGCATACTAATTAAAGACATTTATTTTTCCTTTCAGACCGCGGTAATCAACCAGCAGTTATGGATTTGACGGTTACGGGCAAAGTCCTGAGACAGCGTTTTTTGGCTGATTTCTTGTGCTTTCAGTCCCAGGGCTGCTAAGCCGTCATGATCCATACGGAAGCCGCGTTTGTTGTTCGAGAACATAATGGTGCCGCCTTTGCGCAGCAGGCGCTTCAGGTCGGTCATCAGGCGCAGGTGATCGCGTTGTACATCAAAGCTATCTTCCATACGCTTGGAGTTGGAGAAGGTCGGCGGATCGATAAAGATCAGGTCAAACTGCTCGTCGGTGTCGCGCAGCCAGCCCAGCACGTCGGCCTGCATCAGGCGATGCTGACGTCCGGTTAAGCCGTTAAGACGCAGGTTGCGCTCCGCCCATTCCAGGTAGGTACGGGACATATCCACCGTGGTGGTGCTCCGCGCACCGCCCAGACCCGCATGCACGCTCGCGCTGCCGGTATAGGAGAAAAGGTTGAGGAAATCTTTGCCTTTACTCATCTGGCCCAGCATGCGGCGGGCGATACGGTGGTCGAGGAATAGACCGGTATCCAGATAGTCGGTCAGGTTGACCCACAGGCGCGCGTTGTATTCGCCCACTTCGATGAAGTCACCCTTTTCACCCATCTTCTGATACTGGTTTTTCCCTTTCTGACGCTCGCGGGTTTTCAGCACCAGCTTGTTCGGCGCAATGCCGAGCACGGCGATGGTGGCCGCGATAACGTCCAGCATGCGCTGACGCGCTTTCTGCGCATCAATGGTTTTCGGTGGCGCATATTCCTGAATCACCACCCAGTCCGCGTAGCGGTCAACCGCCACGTTGTATTCCGGCAGGTCGGCATCGTACAGGCGATAACATTCAATGCCCTCCTGCTTCGCCCACTTCTCAAATTTCTTCAGGTTCTTGCGCAGGCGGTTGGCGTAATCTTCCGCCACGCCGGACGGCTTGCTGTCGGCCGCCTTCTCCGCCAGATGGTAGTTCTTCTGCACGCAGTCCAGCGGGCCGTTTTTGGCCTTAAACTGGCGATCGGCGCGCAGCTGGAGGCAGCTCAGCAGCTCCGGCGAGGCGCTAAACAGAGACAGGTTCCAGCCGCCGAAGTGGTCCTTCATATTGCGGCCCAACAGGCTGTGCAGGGCAATCAGCGCCGGCTCGCTGTCCAGACGCTCGCCGTATGGGGGGTTACTGATCACGGTACCGTACGGGCCTTTTGGCAACGGGTTGGTCAGGTTCGCCACGTCTTTCACCTCGAAGGTGACCAGCTCGCCGATACCGGCGCGACGGGCGTTGCTGCGCGCGCGTTCAATGACGCGCGAGTCGCTGTCCGAACCGTAAAAGTGGGAGGTGTACTCTGCCAGGCCTTTGCGTGCGCGGGTTTGCGCGTCGTCTTTGACCTCTTTCCAGAGCGCTTCATCGTGCTGTGCCCAGCCTTTAAAGCCCCAGTGACCGCGATGCAGGCCCGGCGCGCGATCGGTTGCCAGCATGGCCGCCTCAATCAGCAACGTACCGGAACCACACATCGGATCGAGCAGCGGCGTGCCCGGCTGCCAGCCGGAGCGCATGACAATGGCAGCCGCCAGCGTTTCTTTAATTGGCGCCATACCGGTACGATCGCGGTAGCCGCGCAGATGCAGGCCTGCACCGCTCAGATCAAGAGAGATGCTCGCCGTGTCACCGTTCAGCCAGACGTTAATACGCAGATCGGGGTTTTCACGATCGACGTTCGGACGTTCCTTATTTTTACGCGTGAAGCAGTCCACAATGGCGTCTTTTACGCGCAGGGCACCGTACTGGCTGTTGCGGATCTCGTCGTTCACGCCGTTAAAATGCACCGCAAAGGTGGCATTCGGGGTGAAGATCTCTGTCCAGTCGATCATCTGTACGCCGGTATAGAGGTCAAGGTCGCTATAAACCTTGCACTCCTTCATCGGCAGCATGATGCGCGACGCCAGACGGCTCCACATCAGGCTCTGGTAAATAAGCCGCGTGTCGCCCTCAAAATGGACACCACCCTGAACCACCTGGCACTCTTGTGCGCCCAGGCTTTCCAGTTCAGTTTTTAACAGCTCTTCCAGCCCACGGGCCGTACTGGCAAACAGAGAATTCATATCGTCACTTTTACTCTTAGAAAATTGTCGCGCATTATAGCTAATATGGCGTGTATGTCATAAAGTTGAAGGCTTATTTTCATTTGTGGGAGTGTGCAGTGGCGACGTTATCCAGGCTTTTTATTCATCCGGTGAAATCCATGCGCGGCATCGGCGTCTCTCACGCGCTGGCCGACATGAGCGGATTCGCCTTCGATCGTATTTTTATGGTCACCGAGCCTGACGGTACGTTCATTACCGCACGCCAGTTCCCGCAGATGGTTCGCTTTACCCCTTCCCCGCTTCACGACGGTTTGCACCTTACCGCGCCGGACGGTTCCAGCGCGGTGATTCGCTTTGCGGATTTTGCGCCCGTCGATGCGCCAACGGAAGTGTGGGGTAACCATTTTACCGCGCGCATCGCCCCGGATGAGATTAACCGCTGGCTGAGCGGCTTCTTCTCCCGCGACGTGCAGCTGCGCTGGGTTGGGCCTGAACCGACGCGACGCGTGAAGCGCCACGACGCCGTTCCCCTCTCCTTCGCCGATGGCTTCCCGTTCCTGCTGACTAACGAAGCCTCGCTGCGTGATTTACAAGGCCGCTGCAAAGCCAGCGTTCAGATGGAACAGTTTCGTCCGAACCTGGTGGTGACCGGTGTCGACGCCTGGGACGAAGACACCTGGAAAGTGATCCGTATTGGCAACGTCATCTTTGATGTCGTAAAACCCTGTAGCCGCTGCATTTTCACCACGGTGAGCCCGGAGAAAGGCCAGAAGCACCCTTCCGGCGAACCGCTGAAGACGCTGCAGTCATTCCGCACCGCGCAGGATAACGGCGATGTGGATTTCGGTCAGAACCTGATCCCGCGCTCCAGCGGTGCAATCCGCGTTGGTGATGAGGTAGAGATCCTTGCCCGAGGGCCTGCAAGAGTGTACGGCTCAGGTCAGGAAGAAGAAATGGTCGACGTTGTGACGAATGTCGCCTCTGCGGTAGATATTCACTGGCAGGGCAACATCATCCGTGGCAACAACCAGCAGGTATTACTGGAGCAACTGGAGCAGGCAGGTATTCGCGTCCCCTATTCCTGTCGCGCAGGCATTTGCGGATGCTGCCGCATCAGGCTGGTGGATGGCGAAGTAAGTGCGTTGAAAAAATCGGCAATTGGAAATGACGGCACAATTCTGTGCTGTAGCTGCATACCGAAAACGTCCGTACAGCTGGAAGCTTAAACCGCCTGTTCGAGGCTGAAAGAATCTACGCGCAGCTGTGGCTTCAGCCTGTCGTTCATCACTTTAATGGCATCGCCAAGCTGCATCGTCCGCCCGGCAATGGTTACGCCGGGCTGGGCCAGCAGGCAGAGCGCAGCATTTTCACCAGGCTCAACCACCAGCAGGCTTACCTCTTCTGCGGTATCGCTCAGATTGACGCTCGCCGCGTCACCCGTTGCCGGGGTCCAGCTCATACCGTGCGCAAGAAAATGCCAGCTTTTCGGCATTTGCGGTTTCAGGAAGCGGATAGCCACCAGCGCATTTAATACCAGCTCGGCACGCTGCTCTTTAGAAAGCACCAGATCGCGGCATTTTTCCTCAAAGGAGAAATAAAGCGCTGCATCGTCAACGCAAAAGCCCGACGGGGAAAACGCATCCGGGGTTAACATTCGGCGGGCGAAACGAGAGCGAAACAACATGCCATTGGCTAAATCGAGCATCATTCGATCATGCTCGTCGCAAAAATACCAGCGCCAGTTATCGTCAGGTTTAATTCGCATGTTTCTCTCCCGTCCCCGAAACGTCCTGTACTAAAAATGTCCTGATCGCCGCTTCGTTTATAACACCATTAATAAAAGACTATAATGTCTAAATAAGCAACAGTGACGGAATATAAAACAACCAGGGCTGGAAATAAAGCCCTGGTTGTCTGATTAAGAGAAAAGATTAGATATGAGTAACGATTTCTTTAATCAGCGGTGGTCCTTTAAAAATAAAGCCGGAATAGATTTGCACCAGTGACGCACCCGCCGCCATCTTCTCGCGCGCAGCAATCACGGAGTCGATGCCACCGACGCCAATAATCGGCAGGCATCCTTTTAATTCCGCAGACAGGGCGCGAATAATCTCGGTGCTTTTTAATTGTACCGGACGTCCGCTTAACCCACCCGCTTCGTCACAGTTTTTCATTCCCTGCACGAGGGAGCGATCGAGGGTGGTATTGGTTGCAATCACACCATCAATATTATGGCGAACTAAACTGTCGGCAACCTGGATCAATTCTTCGGCAGAAAGATCCGGGGCAATCTTAACCGCGACCGGAACATATTTATGGTGGATCGTCTGGAGTTCATTTTGCTTATTTTTAATGGCACTCAGAAGATCGTCCAGCGCTTCGCCATATTGTAAGGAGCGCAACCCCGGAGTATTGGGTGAAGAAATATTCACCGCAATATAACCGGCATAGGCGTAGACTTTTTCCATACAAATCAGATAGTCATCTTTACCCTGCTCGACCGGCGTGTCTTTATTTTTGCCGATATTGATGCCCAGAATTCCGTCAAAGTGGGCTTTTTTAACGTTCTCAACAAGGTGATCAACGCCAAGGTTATTAAAGCCCATGCGGTTGATCAGCCCTTCGGCTTCAACCAGGCGGAACAGGCGCGGCTTGTCATTTCCCGGCTGCGGGCGCGGCGTGACGGTCCCGATTTCAATAGAGCCAAAGCCCATCGCGCCCAGGGCATCAATACACTCGCCATTTTTGTCCAGACCAGCCGCCAGACCCAGCGGGTTTTTAAAGGTCAGACCCATGCACTGCACAGGTTTTACCGGGACATGCTGGCGCACCAGCGCGGCCAGCGGCGTTCCGGTAATACGACGTAATTGCTGCATTGTAAATTCATGAGCGCGCTCAGGGTCGAGCTGGAAAAGAGCTTTACGAACGAAGGGGTAGTACATGAACTCTCCTGGATTCCCGGTGTGCAAACCGGGAGGGGATTATGGGCGATCCACGCGCGAAAGGGAATTGACCTGCGGCAAAAAATCAGCGTAAAACGCAATCGTTTACCTCCCTGTCTATTTCTTATGCACTTTTTCGCATTTTAATTGCAGATAAATCATTTAGTGGAATAACCGCGCGGTGTCACACTCCTGAAAATTGTTATGAATGTTAGATAAAAGCAAACAATTAGTTATAAGGAGGAAGTATGCGCGTCATTACCCTGGCCGGAAGTCCACGATTCCCTTCGCGCTCCAGCGCCCTGCTGGAATATGCCCGCGAAAAACTCAATGCCCTGGATGTGGAAGTGTGCCACTGGAACCTGCATAACTTCGAACCTGAAGATCTGCTTTATGCCCGTTTCGACAGCCCTGCGCTTAAAACGCTCATCGAGCAACTTAACGGCGCTGACGGCCTAATTGTGGCAACGCCCATTTATAAAGCCTCTTTTTCCGGGGCGCTGAAAACCCTGCTCGATCTGCTTCCGGAACGTGCCCTGGACGGCAAAGTCGTGCTGCCGCTGGCAACAGGCGGTACGGTTGCCCATCTACTGGCCGTGGATTATGCCCTGAAGCCGGTGCTGAACGCATTGAAAGCGCAGGAGATCCTCCACGGCGTTTTCGCCGATGACTCCCAGGTTATCGATTATCAACATAAACCTCATTTTACGCCGAACCTGCAAACCCGCCTCGATACTGCCCTGGAAACCTTCTGGCATGCTCTGCACCGCAGGGATATCCAGGCGCCGGCGTTTGGTCAGCCTCAAGGAGTCGCACATGTTTAAAACGTTAACCCGTATCGGCCTGGCAGGTCTGATGGCGCTTTCCTCGCTGGCCCATGCCGCAGAAACGGCTCCGGAAAGTTTACGCATTGGCTATCAGAAAGGCAGCGTCAGCATGGTGCTGGCGAAAAGCCACCAGCTTCTGGAAAAACGCTTCCCGGACACCAAATTCTCCTGGGTGGAGTTCCCTGCCGGCCCGCAGATGCTGGAGGCCCTTAACGTGGGCAGTATCGATCTCGGCAGCACGGGCGATATTCCGCCGATATTTGCCCAGGCGGCGGGAGCGGACCTCGTCTATGTTGGCGTTGAGCCGCCCAAACCGAAGGCCGAAGTGATCCTGGTGCCTGAAAACAGCGATATTAAAACCGTCGCCGATCTCAAAGGCCATAAGGTCGCATTCCAGAAGGGTTCTAGTTCACACAACCTATTGCTGCGTGCCCTGCAAGAGGCCGGGCTCAAGTTCACTGACATTCAGCCTGTTTACCTGACGCCTGCCGACGCGCGCGCCGCATTCCAGCAGAAGAACGTTGATGCCTGGGCCATCTGGGATCCGTACTACTCCGCCGCATTACTGCAGGGCGGCGTTCGCGTGCTGAAAGACGGCACCACGCTGAAGCAGACCGGTTCGTTCTATCTGGCCGCGCGTCCTTATGCGGAAAAGAACGGCGCATTTATTCAGGGCGTACTGGATACCTTTACCCAGGCCGATGCGCTGACCCAGACCCAGCGCCAGGAGAGCATTACCCTGCTGGCGAAAACCATGGGCTTACCTGAGCCGGTGATCGCGAGCTATCTCAACCACCGTCCACCGACCACCATCACGCCCGTGGACGCCCACGTCGCCGCGCTTCAGCAACAAACGGCTGACCTTTTCTATCAAAACCACCTGGTGCCGAAACAGGTCACTATTCGCGAACGCATCTGGCAGCCAGCAGGCAAAGAAGGAGCTAAATCATGAGTCTGAATCTTTTCTGGTTTTTACCCACCCACGGTGATGGACACTATCTTGGTACAGAAGAGGGTTCGCGCCCGGTTGACCACGGCTACCTGCAGCAGATTGCGCAGGCGGCGGACCGAATCGGTTTCACCGGGGTGCTGATCCCGACCGGACGTTCATGTGAAGATGCCTGGCTCGTGGCCGCGTCGATGATCCCGGTCACCCAGCGTCTGAAGTTCCTGGTTGCGTTACGCCCGAGCGTCGTCTCTCCTACCGTGGCGGCACGTCAGGCGGCAACGCTGGACAGACTGTCCAACGGCCGCGCCCTGTTTAACCTGGTGACGGGCAGCGATCCGCAGGAGCTGGCGGGCGATGGGGTATTCCTCGACCATACCGAGCGCTATGAAGCCTCCGCCGAGTTCACCCGCGTCTGGCGACGTCTGCTGGAAGGTGAAACCGTCACCTTTGAAGGCAAGCATATCCACGTTCGCGACGCGAAACTCTACTTCCCGCCGGTGCAGCAGCCGCGCCCGCCGCTCTATTTTGGCGGATCGTCGGATGTAGCTCAGGATCTGGCGGCAGAGCAGGTCGATCTCTATCTGACCTGGGGCGAACCGCCTGCGCTGGTGAAAGAAAAAATTGCCCAGGTCCGCGCTAAGGCGGCCGCCCATGGCCGCAAGGTGCGCTTCGGCATTCGCCTGCATGTGATTGTTCGCGAAACCAATGAAGAAGCCTGGCAGGCGGCGGACCGCCTGATCTCGCATCTGGATGATGAAACGATCGCCAGAGCCCAGGCTGCATTTGCCAAAACCGACTCCGTCGGACAGCACCGAATGGCGTCCCTGCACAACGGCAAGCGCGAGAACCTGGGGATCAGCCCGAACCTGTGGGCGGGCGTCGGCCTGGTGCGCGGCGGTGCGGGTACGGCGCTGGTTGGCGACGGCCCGACCGTAGCTGCGCGAATTAATGAATACGCCGAGCTGGGCATCGACAGCTTTATTCTCTCCGGCTATCCGCATCTGGAAGAGGCGTACAAGGTGGGCGAGCTGTTATTCCCGCATCTGGATGTCGCCATTCCGGAAATTCCACAGCCGCAGCGGCTTCAGCTTCAGGGCGAAGCCGTGGCGAACGAGTTTATTCCACGCAAAGCCGCGCAGAGCTAAGGAGTGACCATGTCTGCCACCTCACAAAAATGGCTGCTGCGCGCCGCGCCGTGGTTTTTACCCGTCGGCATTGTGGCACTCTGGCAGCTCGCGTCGTCCACCGGCTGGCTGTCGAGCCGCATTCTGCCCTCCCCGGAGGGCGTCGTAGAAGCGTTCTGGTCGCTGAGCGTGAGCGGTGAGCTGTGGCAGCATCTGGCGATCAGCTCCTGGCGCGCCGTGATTGGGTTTTCCATCGGCGGCAGCATCGGTCTGGTTCTGGGACTGATCAGTGGCCTCTCCCGCTGGGGCGAGCGGCTGCTGGATACCTCAATTCAGATGCTGCGCAACGTGCCGCATCTGGCGCTGATCCCGCTGGTTATCCTGTGGTTTGGGATTGATGAGAGCGCCAAGATCTTCCTCGTGGCGCTGGGCACATTGTTCCCGATCTACATCAACACCTGGCACGGGATCCGCAATATCGATCGCGGTCTGGTGGAGATGGCGCGCAGCTACGGCTTATCGGGTTTTTCTCTCTTTATACACGTGATCCTGCCGGGCGCCCTGCCCTCCATTATGGTCGGGGTGCGTTTTGCGCTCGGCCTGATGTGGCTGACGCTGATTGTAGCAGAGACTATCTCGGCCAATTCAGGCATTGGTTACCTGGCGATGAACGCCCGCGAATTCCTGCAAACGGACGTGGTGGTGGTTGCCATCATTCTGTATGCCCTGCTCGGCAAACTCGCCGACGTTAGCGCCCAGTGGCTGGAGCGCAGCTGGCTGCGCTGGAACCCGGCCTACACCCTTCAGGAGGCGAAAGCATGAATACTGCACGACTGAACCAGGGAACACCGTTACTGCTGAACGGCGTGACCAAACGCTACGGCGAAAACACCATTCTTAACGGGCTGGATCTGCATATTCCCGCCGGACAATTTGTGGCCGTTGTCGGGCGCAGCGGCGGCGGCAAGAGTACCCTGCTAAGGCTGCTGGCCGGACTGGAAGCCCCCAACGGCGGCGACATTCTGGCAGGAACAACGCCGCTTTCGAATATTCAGGACGATACCCGCATGATGTTTCAGGACGCGCGGCTGCTGCCGTGGAAAACGGTTATCGACAATGTCGGGCTCGGTCTTAAGGGCAGCTGGCGGGATGAAGCCCGCCAGGCGCTGGCCGCCGTTGGGCTGGAAAATCGAGCCGATGAATGGCCTGCCGCCCTCTCGGGTGGGCAGAAGCAGCGCGTGGCGCTGGCGCGGGCGTTGATTCACCGTCCTGGCCTGCTGCTGCTTGATGAACCGCTCGGCGCGCTGGACGCCCTGACGCGAATCGAAATGCAGGATTTGATTGGATCCCTGTGGCAGGCGCACGGCTTTACGGTACTGCTGGTGACGCATGACGTGAGCGAAGCCGTCGCGATGGCGGACCGGGTGCTGTTAATAGAGGACGGGAAAATAGGTCTGGATCTGACGGTGGATCTTCCGCGGCCTCGTCGCGTGGGCTCGGCAAGACTGGGGGAGCTCGAAGCTGAGGTATTAGATCGAGTGATGAAGCGCGGGAGCACGGAGTTACAGCGAGCTAAGGCTAATGCCTGATGCCCTCACCCAGGCCCTCTCCCACAGGGAGAGGGAGGGTTAACTTATATTACGCTAACGCTTTAGCAATCTTCTCGTACAAATCACCAGACAGATTTTCCAGCCCTTTCAGCTGCTCAAGCGCGGCACGCATCTTCGCCTGACGCTTCGCATCGTAACGCTTCAGACGGATCAGCGGCTCAATCAGGCGCGACGCCACCTGCGGGTTACGGCTGTTCAGCTCGGTCAGCATTTCCACCATGAACTGATAACCGCTGCCGTCTTCGGCGTGGAACGCCGCCGGGTTGCTGCTGGCAAACGCGCCAATCAGCGAACGCACGCGGTTTGGGTTGCTCAGGGTAAAGGAACGATGCTTCAGCAGGCTGCGTACGTTGCTGAGTGCATCGGCCGCCGGGCTGGTCGCCTGCAGGATGAACCACTTATCCATCACCAGGCCATCCTGATGCCACTTGTCGTCGTACTCCTGCATCAGCGCATCGCGGCACGGCAGTTCAGCAGCAACGCTTGCGCCCAGCGCGGCCAGGGCGTCGGTCATGTTATCCGCCTCGTGATACTGCTTGCTCACCAGGGTGTTCGCCAGCTCGGTTTCACCAAACGCCAGATAGCGCAGGCAGGTGTTGCGCAGAGAACGTTTACCAATGTCCGCGTGCTCAACGCGATAAGCGTCAAGCTTGTTGGCGTTATAAATGGCGAGGAACTCGTCCGCCAGCTCAGTAGCCAGCGTACGGGTCAACGCTTCACGCACCGCCACGATCGCGATCGGATCGATAATCTCGAACAACTCCGCGATTTCAGTCGCTGACGGCAGAGTCAGAATTTCTGCGGCCAATGCCGGGTCAATCTTCTCATCCAGCAGGATCGCGCGGAACGCGTCAGCTACGTGAACAGGCAGCGACAGCGGCTGGCCCTGCTGATGACGGTTTACGTTGAGCTTGATGTAGGTCGCCAGCAGGCTTTGTGCGGCATCCCAGCGGGAGAAATCGTTACGCGCGTGACGCATCAGGAACGTCAGCTGCTGATCGCTCCACTTGTACTCCAGCTTCACCGGCGCGGAGAATTCACACAGCAGCGCAGGCACCGGCTGGAAATAGACGTTATCGAAGATAAAGGTCTGCTCGGCCTGGGTCACGTTCAGCACGTGGTGTACCGGGTGACCGCCCTTCTGCAGTGGAATGACTTTGCCTTCGTTATCGTACAGCTCAATGCTGAACGGAATATGCAGCGGGTATTTCTCTTCCTGCTCTGCCGTCGGCGGCGTGCGCTGGCTGATGGTCAGCGTGTACTGCTCGGTTTCAGGATTGTAGTCGTCTTTGACGGTAACAATCGGCGTACCGGCCTGGCTGTACCAGCGGCGGAAGTGAGAGAGATCGACATTAGAGGCATCTTCCATTGCCTGCACAAAATCGTCGCAGGTGGCCGCGCTGCCGTCATGACGCTCGAAGTAGAGCTGCATCCCTTTCTGGAAGTTCTCTTCCCCCAGCAGGGTGTGGATCATGCGGATAATTTCGGCGCCCTTCTCGTACACCGTCAGGGTGTAGAAGTTGTTCATCTCGATGACTTTATCCGGGCGGATCGGATGCGCCATTGGGCTGGCATCTTCCGCAAACTGCAGGCCGCGCATGGTACGCACGTTGTTGATGCGGTTTACCGCGCGTGAACCCAGATCGGAGCTGAACTCCTGGTCACGGAAGACGGTCAGGCCCTCTTTCAGGCTCAGCTGGAACCAGTCGCGGCAGGTGACGCGGTTGCCGGTCCAGTTGTGGAAATATTCGTGGCCGATGACGCGTTCGATATCGAGGTAGTCTTTGTCCGTTGCAGTATCGGTACGCGCCAGCACGTATTTGGAGTTAAAGACGTTCAGGCCTTTATTCTCCATTGCGCCCATGTTGAAGAAATCGACGGCGACGATCATATAGATGTCGAGGTCATATTCGAGGCCGAAGCGCTCCTCGTCCCACTTCATGGAGTTGATGAGGGAGGTCATCGCCCACGGCGCGCGGTCAAGGTTGCCGCGGTCAACAAACAGCTCCAGCGCCACCTCGCGGCCTGAGCGCGTTTTGAAGGTGTCACGCAGCACGTCGAAGTCCCCCGCCACCAGCGCAAACAGGTAGCACGGTTTCGGGAACGGATCCTGCCACTGCACCCAGTGACGGCCATTCTCCAGCTCGCCTTCACCTACGCGGTTGCCGTTGGAGAGCAGGAAGGGATAGAGGGTTTTATCGGCGATGATTTTGGTGGTGAAGCGCGCCAGGACGTCCGGGCGGTCAAGATACCAGGTAATGTGGCGGAACCCTTCCGCTTCACACTGGGTACACAGCGCCACGCCTGACTGATAAAGCCCTTCCAGTGCGGTGTTGGCGGCCGGGCTGATTTCATTCACGATGCGCAGCGTAAACTGTTCCGGCAGGTTGTCGATGACCAGCTGGTTGTTTTCTTCTTTATAGTCTGACCAGGCTTCATCATTAATATGCAGGGAGACCAGCGTCAGGTCTTCACCATCCAGACGCAGCGGCACCGCAGTTGCGCTGTGGCGCGTCACCTTGCTTACCGCCGTGACAACGGTTTTAGTGGCATCCAGGTCAAAAGTCAGATCGATTTCGCTAATCAGGTAATCCGGCGCACGGTAGTCGTGGCGGTATTTGGCTTGTGGCTGTTGTGTCATAGAAAACCTTATGCATCGTTTGTCGAGTAACGTTTCAATATATTCCTGTTGCGCAAAACGCGCTATGCAGAATGTTCATCTTTTCAGGGTCAAAACCTTTTTTTGCTACATTTGTATAACACGGGGCACAAAATGCCCTCGACCATAAAACGCGCTTATGTTGTGATCGGGGTTCAATAAATCACTAAACAAGGTATACTCCGGAGTTGTTTATTGTACTAAACGCTCCTGTGAGAGGATGCTACTGCGCACCTATGACTCAATTCGCTTCTCCAGTTCTGCATACGTTGCTGGATACCGACGCGTATAAACTGCATATGCAGCAAGCCGTTTTCCACCATTACTATGACGTTCATGTCGCGGCGGAATTCCGCTGCCGTGGCGACGACTTGCTCGGTATCTACGCAGACGCCATTCGTGAACAGGTCAATGCTATGCAGCATCTGACGCTGCAGGACGAGGAATATCAGTGGCTTTCTGGCCTGCCTTTCTTCAAAGCCGACTATCTGAACTGGCTGCGCGATTTCCGCTATAAGCCGGAGCAGGTCACCGTGCTTAACGATAACGGCAAGCTGGATATTCGCCTTGAAGGTCCGTGGCGGGAAGTGATCATGTGGGAAGTGCCGCTTCTGGCGGTGATCAGCGAACTGGCTCACCGCTACCGTTCGCCGGAAACGGGCGTCGAGCAGGCGGTCGCCGCGCTGGAAAATAAACTCGCGGCCTTCTCCACGCTGACCGAAGGGTTAGACATGTCCCGCTTCCGCCTGATGGACTTTGGCACCCGTCGTCGTTTCTCGCGCGACGTTCAGGAGGCCATCGTTAAACGTCTGCAGCAGGAGCCGTGGTTTGTAGGCACCAGTAACTACGATCTGGCGCGTCGCCTCAGCCTGACGCCAATGGGTACCCAGGCGCACGAGTGGTTCCAGGCGCATCAGCAGATCAGCCCCGATCTGGCAAACAGCCAACGCGCGGCACTGGCCGCATGGCTTGAGGAGTACCCGAATCAACTCGGGATCGCCCTCACCGACTGTATTACGATGGATGCCTTCCTGCGCGACTTTGGTCCCGAGTTCGCTGAACGTTACCAGGGATTACGCCACGACTCAGGGGATCCGGTTGAATGGGGCGAGAAGGCCATTGCCCATTACGAGAAACTCGGCATTGATCCGATGAGCAAGGTGCTGGTCTTCTCCGATAACCTCGACCTGGCGAAAGCGGTCGAACTCTATCGCCATTTCAACACCCGGGTGAACCTGAGCTTCGGGATCGGAACCCGTCTGACCTGCGATATTCCTCAGGTAAAACCTCTGAATATTGTCATCAAACTGGTGGAATGTAACGGCAAGCCGGTGGCGAAGCTCTCCGACAGCCCGGGCAAAACCATCTGCCATGACAAAGCGTTTGTTCGCGCGTTGCGCAAAGCCTTCGATCTTCCTCAGATCAAAAAAGCCAGTTAAGCGCTTACGGGAGCCTTTATGGCTCCCCTCTTCTTATTTATTTCTTAATTCTTCTCTTTTGACTGCGAAATTTACTTGTCTGATAGCGGATGGCAGGTAACATAGATATCCCCCCATAAGGGTGGACAAGTGTTTATTTTTTCCGACTATTAACAGAGAGAATATTATGAGCGTTGTGCCTGTAGCCGACGTACTCCAGGGCCGTGTCGCCGTTGACCAACAGGTCACCGTGCGCGGATGGGTGCGTACCCGCCGAGATTCTAAAGCTGGCATCTCCTTCCTTGCCGTCTATGACGGTTCCTGCTTTGATCCTGTACAGGCCGTCATTAATAATTCTCTGCCCAATTACAATGATGACGTTCTGCGCCTGACGACGGGCTGTTCCGTTATTGTCACCGGCGTGGTTGTGGCATCCCCGGGCCAGGGTCAGAGTTTCGAAATTCAGGCCTCAGCCATTGAAGTCACCGGCTGGGTTGAAGATCCGGATACCTACCCGATGGCAGCAAAACGTCACAGCATTGAATACCTGCGTGAAGTGGCGCACCTGCGTCCACGTACCAACCTGATTGGTGCGGTGGCGCGCGTGCGTCATACTCTGGCGCAGGCGCTGCATCGTTTCTTCGACGAGCAGGGTTACTTCTGGGTGTCTACCCCGCTGATCACCGCGTCCGATACAGAAGGTGCGGGTGAGATGTTCCGCGTCTCGACGCTGGACATGGAAAACCTGCCGCGCACGCCGGAAGGTAAAGTGGACTATGACAAAGACTTCTTTGGTAAAGAAGCTTTCCTGACGGTATCCGGTCAGCTCAACGGCGAAACGTACGCCTGTGCGCTGTCTAAGATCTACACCTTTGGCCCAACCTTCCGTGCCGAAAACTCCAACACCAGCCGTCACCTTGCGGAATTCTGGATGCTGGAACCGGAAGTGGCGTTCGCCGACCTGGACGATGTTGCGGGTCTGGCGGAAGCGATGCTGAAGTATGTATTCAAAGCGGTGCTGGAAGAGCGTCCTGACGACATGAAATTCTTCGCAGAACGCGTAGACAGCGATGCTGTGGCGCGTCTGGAGCGTTTTGTGTCTGCCGACTTTGCGCAGGTGGACTATACCGACGCGGTGGCGATCCTCGAGAAATGCGGTGAGACGTTCGAGAACCCGGTTTACTGGGGCGTTGACCTGGCGTCTGAGCACGAACGCTATCTGGCCGAGAAACATTTCAAAGCGCCGGTTGTCGTTAAAAACTACCCGAAAGACATTAAGGCCTTCTATATGCGCCTTAACGAAGACGGTAAAACCGTGGCAGCGATGGACGTACTGGCGCCGGGCATCGGTGAAATCATCGGTGGCTCTCAGCGTGAAGAGCGTCTTGACGTGCTGGACGCGCGTATGGAAGAGATGGGGCTCAACCCAGCTGACTACAGCTGGTACCGCGATCTGCGTCGTTACGGTACCGTACCGCACGCCGGTTTTGGTCTCGGCTTCGAGCGTCTGATCGCCTACGTTACCGGTGTTCAGAACGTTCGCGACGTGATTCCATTCCCACGTACACCACGTAACGCCAGCTTCTAATCGGTAAAAACTAAAATGGCCAGCCTGTGCTGGCCATTATTTTATTCTGCATTGTCAGTTTTCGTCAGCGCAAAGTCAGCATCTTTAAACCTTCACCCCGTCACAACCACTACCTGTTACGTTTTGTTTCCGCGAAATATCCAGCCACAAAAAATAAACCCCATTCTTATTGCGATTATTACATCCTCAAGCGATAGCACAAATTTCAACCACTTTTTCAGCCATCCAGAAGTCTTTCTGGAGTCATAAGAAAAACTGAGTCGTTTAGCCTCTGTTTATATGAATCGCCGTTATCTCAATTAATCATAAGGAATTCATATATATAGGATATGTCCTGTCGCTTAATTCGCCAGGGCACTCTGAAGTTTGAGGTGGTTCACAAAGTTCCCAAAAATAAATATTTAGTTACACATATTTTCTTTCGGTTACTTAATCTTGAGAATTGTAGCACTTTCAGGCTAGCGAAACGCTTCGCCGAATGGAAAGATGCCTGTCAGATACATAAAGACACCAAACTCTCATCAATAGTTCCGGAAATATTTATTGACAGAATTTATTGACGGCAGTGGCGAGTGTCATAAAAAAACCAATGAGGGTAATAAATAATGATGAAGCGCAATATTCTGGCAGTGGTTATCCCTGCTCTGCTGGTAGCTGGTGCAGCTAACGCTGCAGAAATCTATAACAAAAACGCTAACAAGCTGGACTTCTACGGTAAAGCTGTAGGTGAGCATCAATGGACTACTAACGGTGCATCTAATAACAACGATACCACCTATGCCCGTATCGGTTTCAAAGGTGAAACCCAGGTTAACGACCAACTGGTAGGTTACGGCCAGTGGGAATACAACATGGACGCTTCCTCTCAGGAAGGTGCTCAGGGTACCAAAACCCGTCTGGCTTTCGCGGGTCTGAAAGCGGGTGAATACGGTTCATTTGATTACGGCCGTAACTACGGTGTGTTCTATGATGCGCTGGCTTCAACCGATATGCTGGTTATCTGGGGTGGCGACTCTCTGGCCGCAACTGATAACTTCATGACCTCACGTAGCACCGGTTTAGCTACCTACCGTAACTCTAACTTCTTCGGTCTGGTTGATGGTCTGGCACTGGGCCTGCAGTACCAGGGTAAAAATGAAAACGGCCACACCACTTCTCGCCAGAACGGCGATGGCGGCAGCTACTCTCTGGGTTATGACTTCGCAGACGGCTTCAACGTAACCGCGGCATACACCAACTCTGACCGTTCCACTAAGCAGACTGCCGATGGTAAAGGTGAACGTGCTGAAGGTTGGGCAACGTCACTGAAATATGATGCGAACAGCGTATACGCATCTGTTATGTACGGCGAATCCCGTAACATGACTCGTGAAAACGATGACGAATTCGCGAACAAAACGCAGAACTTCGAAGCTGTGGTTCAATACCAGTTCGACTTTGGTCTGCGTCCATCCATTGGCTATGTGCAGTCTAAGGGTAAAGACCTGACAGGCCGTACTGCTAACGGTGCTACTTTCGCAGGTGGCGATGCTGATCTGGTTAAATACATCGAAGTGGGTACCTGGTACTACTTCAACAAGAACATGAACGTTTATGCTGCGTACAAGTTCAACTTGCTGGATGAGAATGATTACACCCGTGCAACAGCTCTGTCTACCGACGACCAGGCTGGTGTTGGTATCGTTTACCAGTTCTAATCAGAACACCACTTTGTTATATGCTTAATGAACAGGGCTTCGGCCCTGTTTTTTTATGTGTGATAGAAAATAATGGCGACTTTTGAAAAGCCGCACGCTTTTCGTCGCAAACGGTTGGCATTTTGTAAATCTACCGTTAACCTGATAGCGGATTTCACTTCTGTAATCACAATGGAACTTCGTCATGTTTGAGAACATTACCGCCGCTCCTGCCGACCCGATTCTGGGCCTGGCCGATCTGTTTCGTGCCGACGACCGCCCTGGCAAAATCAACCTGGGTATTGGTGTATATAAAGATGAAACCGGCAAAACTCCGGTACTGACCAGCGTCAAGAAAGCTGAGCAGTATCTGCTGGAAAACGAAACCACCAAAAACTACCTCGGTATTGATGGTATCCCTGAATTTGGTCGCTGTACCCAGGAGCTGCTGTTCGGTAAAGGCAGCGCAATTGTGAGTAACAAACGTGCCCGTACAGCACAGACTCCGGGCGGTACCGGTGCGCTGCGCGTGGCGGCGGATTTCCTTGCGAAAAACACCTCTGTTAAGCGCGTATGGGTAAGCAACCCAAGCTGGCCTAACCACAAGAGCGTGTTTAACTCTGCGGGTCTGGAAGTGCGTGAATACGCCTACTACGACGCGGCAAACCACTCTCTCGACTTTGACGGCCTGCTGGCGAGCCTGAGCGAAGCGCAGGCGGGTGACGTGGTGCTGTTCCACGGCTGCTGCCACAACCCAACCGGTATCGATCCGACGCTTGAGCAGTGGCAACACCTGGCGAAGCTGTCCGTAGAAAAAGGCTGGCTGCCGCTGTTTGACTTTGCCTACCAGGGCTTCGCCCGTGGTCTGGAAGAAGATGCCGAAGGCCTGCGCGCGTTCGCAGCCGTGCATCAGGAGCTGATTGTCGCTAGCTCCTATTCCAAGAACTTCGGTCTGTACAATGAGCGTGTGGGTGCCTGTACGCTGGTTGCTGCTAACGAAGAGACCGTCGATCGTGCGTTCAGCCAGATGAAATCGGTTATCCGCGCTAACTACTCTAACCCACCGGCACACGGTGCGTCTGTTGTTGCCACTATCCTGAGCAACGATGCGCTGCGCGCTATCTGGGAACAAGAGCTGAACGATATGCGTCAGCGTATTCAGCGCATGCGCCTGCTGTTTGTGAACACCCTGGCTGAGAAAGGCGCGGACCGCGACTTCAGCTTTATCATCAAACAGAACGGCATGTTCTCGTTCAGCGGCCTGACCAAAGAGCAGGTTCTGCGTCTGCGTGAAGAGTTTGGCGTGTACGCCGTGGCCTCTGGCCGCGTGAACGTTGCAGGCATGACGCCTGACAACATGTCGCCACTGTGCGAAGCGATTGTCGCCGTACTGTAATTTGCGCCCATAAAAAAGCCTGCGTTATGCAGGCTTTTTTTTATTCGGGTTACCAGACAGGCATTTCATCCTGAAGGAACGGATTATGGAGCCGTTCATAGCCTAGCGTCGACATCGGACCGTGGCCAGGGATAAACGTCACATCATCACCCAGCGGCAATAGCTTCTGTTTAATCGACTGAATCAGCTGTCCGTGATCGCCGCGCGGAAAATCGCTGCGTCCTACGCCACCTTTGAAAATCACATCGCCGGAGATCAGCAGACGGGACTGGTCATCAAAGAAGACGATATGGCCTGGCGTATGCCCAGGACAATGCAACACCTGTAAAGTCACATTCCCTATGCTAACGCGCTCTCCTTCATTCAGCCAGCGATCGGGCGTCAGGGGCTGACACTCATCAAGGCCAAACATGCGGCTTTGGGCAGGTAATCCCTGCAGCCAGAACTCATCTTCTTTTTCCGGACCGACAATCGGCACGCCGTAGTGTTCAGCCAGTTCAGCCGCTGCGCCCACATGGTCGAGGTGACCATGCGTCAGTAAAATCTGCATGAGCGTCACGCCACTGTCGGCGACTTCCTGCTTGATCTTCTCAGCGTCACCGCCGGGATCGACAAGCGCGGCCAGTTTAGTCTGTTCGCACCAGATGAGTGAACAATTCTGGGAGAACGCGGTAACCGGAATAATACGATAGTTCATACTGCTCCTGTGTTTCGTTATTACCAGTGCCGAACCGGACCGGTATCAATATGCACAAAGTTGCTGCTGGGGTAATATCCTACACCACCTGCGCGCATAGATAACGCAGCTTTGCGAATATTGGCTAACGAAACGCCCTCAATATGGAAATCCATTGCCTGGCCCTTCGTGTGATAGCTTTTTTCGCTACCCCGCGACTGTGGGCGCGCAGTTCATTGTTGGTATCAATCGAGCGATAGCCAGAAATGAGCTGCACCGGCTTGCTGGTGCCCAGCAGGCCCTGAAGGCGGAAAATCTGATCAAACAGTCCAGGATCGATGGCTTTTATTTTATTCGCGCGGAAATCACGGAAAAAATGGTTAAGTCTTGCTAATTCATCCTGAATATAGCCTCTGCCATCGAAAAACTCCGCTTTTAGCGACTCACCGGTATGAAGGTTGTTGAGCGTTAAAACTCGCGGACGAGGTGTCGAGAGGGTGGCAAATGCTGGCGTCGGCAGGATGGCCGCTGCGCCGAGCGCAACGCCACCTAACGCCAGCAGTTTGCGGCGATTAGCGTCAAATTTGTCCATGATAATCAGGTCTACAGGTAAAAGAAATCGTAATATGCTTAGCGCACGAAGGGCACCATAACTGGCAAAACCAGGTACGTCAAGGCGCCCAACCCCAGTGAATACGCGGCTTGCAGCGATATAGCCCCTTATTCACCATAACTTACGACAATCATTTTTCCCGAACTGCTTCATTTACCTGATTAATTGTTCCGCTTTTGGCAAAATTTGTGCGCCGGATCGCGCGGTGAGATCATAATTGTAAATATCTGTACGATACTGGGTACGCCCGTCCTCGCCCACAAACGCCGTCAGATAGTAAAGATTGACCGGAATATTGTGGCGAATATTAACGTAACGCGTATCCCCCTGCTTCAGGGCATCCGAAATACGCGTATCGTTCCAGCCCGCATCCTGAAGCAGCATATTGGCCAGCTCCGAGGCTTTGTTCACGCGCACGCAGCCAGAACTCAGCGCGCGGGTATCTTTCTGGAACAGGTTGTGGTTCGGCGTATCGTGCAGATAGATAGCTTCTGAACTCGGCATATTGAATTTGTAGCGCCCTAAAGAGTTATGCGCCCCGGGAGCCTGCTGGAAACGGAACGGCAGATTTGACGCTGTGATCGTCGACCAGTCGACCATATAAGGATCGATGGCCTCTTTACTGTTCCATCCACGCATCACCGTATAGCCATGACGTTCCAGATAACCCGGGTCGTTCCACACCTTCGGCAGAATGTCTTTTCGCGCCAGAGTCGGCGGTACGTTCCACGGCGGGTTTACCACCACGTTATTCAGCGCGCTGCTCATCATCGGTGTTTTGCGATCCGGACGCCCGACAATCACGCGCGACGCCAGTTTTTCGCTACCGTTCTGGTAATAGACCAGGGAATACGCCGGGATGTTAACCATAATCCCGGTAGAGAGCGTTCCCGGCAGCAGGCGCAAACGCTGGATATTGAGCGCCAGCACCCCTGCCCGCTGCGCAGGCGATACGTTCAGCCAGTCGCGCGTCGTCTGGCCAATGACGCCATCGGCCCCCAGCCCCTGAGCGGCCTGGAATTGCTTAACGGCCGCAACCAGCTCGCGATCGTAAGCCGCGGGTTTGTCGCTCAGGACAACGGCTTTCTTCTCTTTCACGGGAGCTGACGGGCTGACGGCGACGTTTTGTGGATCATCACCCGGGAGAGCAATCTTTGGCCCGCCTTCCAGAATACCGGAACGCACCAGGATCTCGCGCAGGGCGGGCACATCGCTGCTCCACTGCCCCGGACGCAGCGTCGCGGTACCGCGCATTTGCGGCCACGGACGCGTGTCCCCCACCAGCGCGAGGAGCGACTGGTGCAGAGTGGCATATTGTGGGTGCGTCGGTGCCAGGCTGGCGATAAAGCGCGGCAGTTCGCCATTATCCAGCGCTAGCTGCCATTGATTAATCACCGACAGCGCTGGCGTCGCCAGTTTGTAAGGTTTATCGCTGTACAGCCAGCGGTTGCCATTGACAGGAATACCCGCCACGAACTGCAGGTAGCCCATCATGGCATCGGAAAGCACCACGTCCCGCGCCTGCCCGGTGACAGCAGGATCGGTTAACAGCTCAACCCATTTTGTAAACTGCGGCTGAAACCCTGCAATCGCGACCTCCGCCAGCTGTTGCTGGAAGGCGCGCACGGCATCGCGGTTTTCCCACATCGGTTTCATATCGCGGGCAGCATAGAGGAGCGTGAGCTGATTGATATAGACAGGCGTGTAGCCTGACGGCAGCCCCGACTGCAGCTGCTGACTGAGCGATTCGGCGTCGATGCCTTCCGGCAGCGGTTTAATACCGGCCATGACAGCCGTCGCCGGAGACTGGTCCAGCGGCTGGGACAACGACGTTGGCTGCGCGCCTGTCGTTGCCGAGCTGTCAGTCGGCACAATTTCAGGCTCGTCGGCCTGGGCGGTTAACAGCGGAGCAAACATCACTGCCAGGCACAAACTCAGCGCAGACAGCTGACGACCACATTCTTTCTTAAGCAACATCCCTTGCCCCCTGTTTTCACGACATGCCCATCACGTTGGGGCTTTCTTTCATTATAGGTAGACGGCTAAGCTGTTGCCTTACCTTATGTAAAGAAGTTTAAAGATAACGCAGCCCTAAGCACAAGTTAAGTTTAAAAAAAAAGCGGCGCCAGGGCGCCGCTTTGGGTCAGAAGATACTTCAGGAAGCGTCGGCTGTGGTTTCCGGCAATGACTCTGGCGGCTGCGGCGCAAAGCCACGCAGCCCCACAACGTGAACGTGTTCGCTGTTCTGGAAAACTTTACGCACCAGCTTGTAGGTAGTGCCTTTCTCGGGGCTGATGTTCTCCGGCGCCGCAATAATGAGCTGCATATCGAGACGTTCGCAAAGCTCGAACAGCGTGGCAATGGAGCGGGCATCAAGACGCGCTGCCTCATCCAGGAACAGCAGTCGGCATGGCGAGATGTCTTTGCCGCGCAGACGGCGCGCTTCATCTTCCCAGCTCTGGACAACCATCACCAGAATTGACATCCCGGTACCGATCGCTTCACCGGTTGAGAGCGCCCCGGATTCCGCACGCAGCCAGCCGTCTGAGCCACGGTTTACCTCAACCTCCATTTCCAGGTAGTTACGGTAATCCAGCAGCTCTTCACCGATGGTTTGCGGCGTACGCTGGCCCATATCAATCTGCGGGTTCAGGCGCTGATACAGCTTCGCCAGCGCTTCGGAGAAGGTCAGACGGTTGCTGTTGAACAGATCCTGATGCTGCTCGTGCTGCTCAGACAGCACTTCCAGCAGCGTCGCGTGGGCTTCGCGCACGTTGACATTGAGGCGCACGCTGTTCACCTGGCCAAACGACACGCTCTGCAGACCCTGGTTCAGCTGGCGGATACGGTTCTGCTCGCGCTGAATGGTTTTACGAATGATGTTCGCCACGCTGCGGGAGCTGATAGCCAGCTTCTGCTCGCGGGAGGTCAGCTCCTCCGTCAGGCGACCCAGCTCGATTTCCATCTGTTCGATAGCCTCGACCGGATCGTCAGTACGGATGATGTCCTGACGAATACGTTCGCGCAGGTGCTGGTAAACCGCCACGAAGAACTGGATTTTACGTTCCGGACGTTTAGGATCCTCCGACATACGCAGCACGTCGCGCAGGTGTTCGTTATCCGCCACCGCCAGACGCAGCGCACCCAACGCCTTATCCGACATGGAACGCAGCTCGTCGGCTGAGAGATATGCCAGTTCACGGCGGTGCAGACGACGCTCAACGTTATTGTCTTTCACCATGCGCATCACCGCGCACCAGCCCGCCTTCGCGGTCACAACCTGCTCGCGCATCTCAAAGTAGTCGCGCTCCAGCTTGCGCAGGCGACGGGTCAGGTTATCCATTTCCGCTTCGCAGAAGGTCAGCGCTTTTTCCAGCTGATTACGACGCGCGCGGTTATTGCTGAGCTGAGAATGCAGCTCGTCACGACGAATACGCGCGCGCTCTTCTGCCCCACTGTCGGCACGAACGCCGATGTCCTGAAGCTCTTTCTGAAGATCGTTTAACAGCTCTTTCTTGGTGTCGAAGGAGCTTTTCAGCGAGGCCAGCACCTGGTTGTACTGGTTCAGTTGAGCGGAGTGGCTGCGCATTGCTTCACGGGCGCGAGTACGTTCCGCTTCCGCCTGCTCAAGGCGTTGACGCAGTTTTTCGTTCAGGTCGCTGTTACCGCTCAGCATTTCAGCCGAATCGGAGTAGCCGAAGTGGGCGCGACGCTGCACCACCTCCGTCAGGGCAAACGACTGCTGACGCGCCTCGCGCTGCACCTGCTGTGACCAGGCATAATCTTCTTTTAACTGCTCGAACTGTTCCGGGTCGCTCTGCAGTACAGACACGACGGGCTCCAGCTTCGCCAGCTGATTGCCGTGCTGCTGAACGAAACGCGCGGCTTCCTGCGCTTCATCCAGACGCTCCTGGATCTCGTCCACGCGATCGGCCAGCGAGTCATCTGCCAGCAGATTCAGGCGCGGCAGAATGCGGTTAAGGGCCGCGACGCCCTCTTTCGCCTGTTCAAACTGCACCCGACTCTGCTGGTTATCACTTTCATGACTGGCAATCGCCCGCTCCAGCTCGCCACGGCGGGTATTGAGCTTGCGAATTTCCGCTTCCGGGTCAGCTTCAAAGGCCACGGCCAGATGGCTGCCGATAAAGCGGCTAAACGCCTGATGCAGGCGCTGGGTTTTCTGCACGTCAAACGACAGGGTCGCGAAACGTTCAGACAGCGTTTCACGCTCGGCGTGCAGGCTTTCGATGCGGCTTTCGCGCGCGGCGCGGCCAAACAGCGGCAGCTCAGGGAAGCGGGAATAACGCCATTGACGGTCGGCGATTTTCACCACGACCGCTTTTTCCAGCTCGTCGACGCTGAAGACGCTGTCATCGAACGACTGCGGATCCCCTTCGATCAGGTAGAGATCTTCCGGGCAATCTTCCAGGCCGGCAAGCTGCTCAGAAATCAGTGACAGATCCGGGACCACAATCGCGTTACGGGATGGACCGTACAGCGCGGAGAAGTACGGGGCATCGTCAAGGCCAACGTCGTCATAAATCTCGGACAGCAGCACGCCGCCAAAACGCTCCGCCAGGGCATTCAGGCGCGGATCTTCTGAACCGCCCGGCTGGCTTAGGCGTTCAATTTCTTCGTCGACTTCACGCTTGCGCGTACCGACTTCGTCACGCTCAACAATGGCTTCGCGCTCGCGCTCCAGCAGCTGCTGCAGGTATTCGGTCACTTCCTGGCTGGATTCGAACTGCTCGCCGCACTGTTCGCTGAGCTGATTCAGGCTGCTTTGAGCCGCCAGCCAGACCGGCGCTCGTTGCAAGAGCGTCTTCGAACGGGACTGAATCTGCTCCAGCTCCTGACGCAGCGTCATACGCTGTTCGCTGGCGTTTGATACGGTATCGGACAGGGCCGCAATACGCGCTTCCAGTTCCTGATGCAGGGCCTCAAGCTCGTCGAAATCGTAATTTTTTCCCTGACGCTTGCAGAATTCCGCCAGAAGACGCTCGGCCTCCTGCTGCTCTCGCAGGCGCTGTTCCAGCTCGTTCAGACGCATCCGCAGCGGCTGAACCTGTTCGGCCAGATGGCGCTGGTTCACTCCGTCGCGCAGCAGTTCACGGGCAACGTCCCAGGCTTCGTTACGCGCCAGCGGACCGTTAATCGCGACGACCAGCTGATAAGCCTGCTCAAACTGGCTGTGCGCCGTTTGCGCGACGCTCATTTTCTGTTCGAGGGACAGCAGCTTCTCGGTGGCTTCCTGTTCTTTGGCCTGGAAGGTATCCAGCCACTCGTCGGCGCTATCCGGCGTCAGGTCAGGCAGATGACACAGTTCTTTCGCGCGCTGTAATGCCTGCAATGCCTGGGTGTACTGAATTGCACGCGTCTGCTGCACGTCGAGTGCCTGCTGGTAATCGGCAAGCTGACTTTTCAGCTCATCCACTTCCAGCTCGGCCGCTTCGGCGCGGGCTTCGTTCTCTTCCTGCATGTCGGCGGCTTCGGCCACCACTTCATTTTGCTCTTCGAGACGAATTTGCAGCTCGTCGAGATCCGCTTCATAGCGCTCGATTTTTTCCTGCTGACGCAGCGCGGTCTGCACCAGGTTCAGGTGATCGCTGGCGGCCTGGTAATCGGCTTCCAGGTCGCCTTCGGCACCGTTGTGCTCGCCCAGCTCGCGCGCCATTTCGACGTGCTTGTACTGCTCGGCCACCAGCTGTTTACGGGAGGTAAACAGCTCGCGGCGATATTCTAATGCCTGATCGAGATGCACGCGTCGCTCGTTGGCGTGGCGCATGTAGTCCGCCGCCACGTAGTTGGTGGCTTCGCTGATCAGGTGTTTAAACAGGTCGCGGTCGGACTGGGTAACGCGAATCGCTTCCAGCGTCATGCGGTTTTCACGCAGCGCCGCTTCCATATCCTGGAAGGCCTTACGCACGCCGCTGTTTTCCGGCAGCAGGTAGTCGCGCAGGGAGCGGGTGATGGCGCTGGAGATACCGCCATACAGAGACGCTTCGATCAGGCGATAGTATTTGCTACGGTCTGATGCCGAGCGCAGACGACGCGCCACCACGCCCAGATCGAACATCAGCGCGTGGTAGTCGGTAATCGAGTTGAACTGTTTGAACTGTACGCCTTCGATAGCTTCGAGCTTATCTTTCAGCTCCTGCAGCGTCAGCACACGCGCCTGACGTTCGTTCAGGGTTTCCGTCAGCAGCGCCGTTGGCTGCACGGACGTTGGAAGCCCCTGGATCGCAAACGGTTTGATATCCACTTTACGGTCGCGGCCAGCAACCTGCTGCAGGCGTACGCCCACCACCACACGCTGATGACGGGAGTTAATGACGTCCAGAACCGAATAACAGACGCCGGCCTTCAGCTTCCCGTGCAGGCCTTTATCACGGGAACCGCTTGTGGCCCCCGCTTCGGTGGTGTTACGGAAGTGAAGCAGCGTCAGGTCAGGGATCAGCGCCGTGACAAAGGCTGCCATGGTGGTGGATTTACCCGCTCCGTTACCGCCGGAGAGCGTCGTGACCAGCTCATCCAGATCGAACGTTCGGGCAAAGAAGCCGTTCCAGTTAATCAGCGTCAGTGAGCGAAATTTACCGCGTTCAATCATTACTCTTCCTCCCCGCTATCCGGCAGATTCTCTTCATGCTCATCATTGAGCTGCAAATGGTTTTCCACCGGCATCGCTTCACCGTCGCGGATCATGCGAAGCTGCGCTTCACGCGCGTCATCGCCCGCACGCACGTCGGCGCCAAAGCGGAAGACAGATTCCGTGATGCGGAATTTGCTGCTGTCGTGGCCCATAAACCAGACCATCCCCAGGCGACGCAGACGGTTCAGGGAAGAGCGAACCTTTTCCTGTAATTTCTGACGGTCAAGATCCGACCCCGTGGAGCGGTTGTTCACCAGCTTGAGCAGTTTGCTCTCATCTGCCAGCGTCAACAGCTCGTCGTAAAGTTCCTGCTGGGTGAAGATCCCTTCATTCGCCAGACGTTCCGGGCTGAGATAGAGGTAGCAAAGAATTTTGCCGACCATCATATCCAGCTCCGAGAGCACGGAACGCGGAATCAGCGTCGTGGAGCGTGGACGCAGGTAGAAAAACCCTTCCGGCGCGCGAATAAGCTCCACGTTGTAGCGTGCGTAAAACTCTTCCAGGTACTCCTGGAAGTCCATCAAAAAGGCGTGATTATCCAGCTCGTCTAAGCCAATGTGACGACCGGCACGCAGCTGGCTGTCCAGCGCCGGAAATAACGGATTCGCCAGCGCCTGTGCCAGCTTAACTGGCATCACTTGTTCAATATTTGTCAATGACATGCGCCTGTACCTTGGCTCCGTAATCGTTAATTGGCTGCCACTTCGGCGGCAGTCCGGTGAAATCTGCTTGCGCGACGCCCAGGCGCACCGCCTGGTCTACCACAATGCGGGCAACGTCGAAGTGGCGCGCGCGCGGATATTGCGCCAGATAGTCGCGCACCACGAGCCCAAGATCCAGCGGCACTTGTCTGGTTTTGTAGACAGCGAGCTGTTCTTCGATCATCGCCGCAAGCTGCTCGCGAATTTCGTTAAATTCTTCGTATTCCAGATCCGGTGGCAGTTCACCGGTCACCTCTTCATCGCGCAGCGCCATCTCTTCGTCGCGCATATCCAGCAGACGATCGGCATTGGCGTAGGTCAGCGCCCACGGCGCATCGAAATAGGTCTGCACCGACTGACGCAGACGCTGGGCAAAGACGCGGTTTTTATCCATATCAATCGCGGTACGGATAAATTTATGCACGTGTCGATCGTAGCCGATCCACAGGTCGATCGACTGCTGGCCCCAGCTGATAATGCGGTCGAGTTTGCTCTGCAGATCGAATACCAGACGGTCGATAAAATGCAGATCGTCATGCGCCAGCGTTGCGTCCTGGATGCGCAGCAGGTTAGCCTGCAGCTTGTCCCCTGCGGCTTCCAGCGTATCCTGGAGTTCGCGCAGCGTGCCGGAGGTTTCTGACAGCAGAAGTTCACAGCTGGAGATAGCCGCTCGCCAGTCTTTATTCAGCAACTGCGCGATATCGTCTTTCACCTGCTGCTGCTGTTCGTCCATAAGGCGCTGGGTGAGATCGATACTGTCGAAGATTTCCGCCACCGAATATTTCAGCGGCGCGTAGACGTTACGGTGCCAGTGGAATTCGTCACCGTTTTCATCCGCCGCGTCGGCGGCGCGCTTAAGCTCACCCGCCACGATCGACAGCTGCATGGAAAGACGCAGCGTGGAAAATTCACGCTGGCGAATATAGTAATCGGTGATGCCGATGCCCAGCGGCGTCAGGCGATAGATGGCGTTTCCTTCCGCCTGCTCGCTGGTAAAGCGGTTCAGCAGACGTTGACGCACCATATCGTTGATCGCGTTGTTGGCACGCACGCTAATGGTTTCGCTGGTTTGCTCAAACGCATCACTGACGTGGCGGAACGCATCCACCAGTTCACCCTCGCTCATTTCACCATCCAGCCGCTCGCCGTTCAGCGTGGCGACCGCCAGCAGGAAAGAGAGTCTGTCTACCGGCAGCGAGATGGAGAAATCGTTTTTCCTGGCCCAGGCAACCAGTTCGGGGACTGTCTGGGAAAATTCACTCATAGGTTATCCTTGCATCTGCGGCTTGTGCGCGGTGACGTGAATATAGCGGCCAAGGCTGACAAAAGGCTCCTGACGGCAATACCGCGTTTCCAATTCTGTTAAGGTGTCAAAACAGTCACGCTGTTTGTGTTTTTCACGCAGATAATCATGAAACACCCTGACGCCCGTCTTCCCGACAATCTGCCAGCCAATCGCTTCCAGCCAGCCATAAACCTGCTGTGGATCGCGCGGATAGTCCGGGGAAAGCGTGCGCTTTTTCTTTTTGGGCATCCCGACCTGAACATAGTCGAAGTTTCCCGCAACCATGTTGTGCATCAGGAAGCCGTTAGCATTGTAGAACATCAGCGACAGCGTGCCGCCCGGGCGCAACATCGACCACAGGGTTTGTAACACGCTTTGCGGATCGGCAACCCACTCCAGCACCGCATGAAACAATATCAGATCAACCTGGGTTTCCAAATGCTGCGCGATGTCCTGAGCGGCGCATTGTATAAAATGCATGTTGTCGCTCACACCTTTCTCTTCTGCCGCACGCGTCGCGCGGGCGACCATTTCCGCAGAAAGATCGCAAAGCGTGACGTGATGGCCGCGCTCGGCCATTTTTATCGCCGTCTGCCCTTCACCGCCACCAGCGTCCAGCACGCGCAACGTTTGACCGCCAAAGGTAGCCAGAATGGTGTCCAGATCCTGCCAGAGGATCGTCTGACGGAGCTGCCCTTTCGTGGTGCCATAAATGTTGCGCGAAAACTTTTCCGCGATGTCATCAAAATTGCGATCCCGCATTGGGAGAGTTCCACTCGCTAACTGCAAAACCGCTATTTTGTCACACCCGCGCGGAGAATGAACCTCTCTGGTGTAATATCACCGGTAATCACCTGCTATATGGTCAAAAAAGGAACCAAAAAGGATGCTTTTTACCCTTAAGAAATACATTGGAGGGATGATGCTTCCCCTTCCGCTGCTGCTCATCATCATCGCGCTGGGGCTGGCGCTGGTGTGGTTCAGTCGCTTTCAGAAGAGTGGCAAAACGCTTATCACGCTCGGCTGGTTTATCCTGCTGCTGTTGAGCCTGCAACCGGTCGCGGATGGTTTGTTACGCCCCATCGAAAACAAGTACCCGACATGGCAGGGAAATCAGAAAGTGGCGTACATCGTGGTACTGGGAGGCGGATATACCTGGGATCCTGACTGGGCCCCCAGTTCAAACCTGATCAACAACAGCCTGCCACGGCTAAACGAAGGCATTCGCCTGTGGCTCGCGAATCCGGGATCAAAAATGATCTTCACCGGCGCGGCGGCCAAAACGAACCCGGTGAGTACAGCTGAAGCGGGCGCCAGAGTCGCGGAATCGCTCGGCGTACCGCGTTCCTCCATCATCACCCTGGACAGCCCAAAAGATACCGAAGAAGAGGCTGCCGCAGTGAAGCAGGCGATTGGCGATGTCCCGTTCTTGCTGGTGACCTCCGCCTCGCACCTGCCACGCGCGATGATTTTCTTTGAGAAGCAAGGCCTGCACCCGCTTCCCGCACCGGCAAACCAGATGGCTATCGACGCGCCGCTCAACCCGTGGGAACGGGCGATACCGTCCCCGGCGTGGCTAATGCATAGCGATCGCGTCGGTTATGAAACGCTCGGACGCCTCTGGCAGTGGCTGAAAGGATCGTCAGGCGAGCCAGGGCAGGAGTGATTTTGTTGCCAGATCGAAGTTTGCGCGATTAAAACGTCCGGTATTGACCAGCTGCGCAACTTCGTCCCAGAGCAGATAAAGCCAGCGCCGCCAGAGAAACGCTTCTGCAACGGGCGCGCGTTGAAGGTAATGCCACAGTAAACCTTCCGCCGCCCCGCTGTCGCTGAGCCTGAACAGCTCGTATTCGCGCGGAGCCCAGAGCATGATCCCCGGCCCCAGCATCGCCAGAAGCTGATCGCTGCGGGAGTCTTTGAGCATGCTGCGCAGGGTGAAATTACCGTGGATCAGCACGCAGTTGTCATTAAAACCGTCGAACAGCGCCGGTAAGCACTCGCGGGTACGAAACAGAATTCGCTTATCCTGCATGGTCAAACCGGTATTGTTGAACTGGTTAAGCGTCCCCCACAGAACCTCAACCCGCTGGCGATACCACAGCGGCCACAGGTTTTCCTGAGTGCTGTCGACCGGACCGACAAGTCCGCGGCTATCCTGACGGTGCCAGGCCAGCAGCGCCTCGACAATCTGGTCTTTTAACTGCTCCCAGCGCTCCGGCGTGCGCGCGGGCGCTTCAACGGGCACGCCGCGCAAGCGCTCAATCAGCAGTACATCCGGGCCGGGATGTTCCTCATGGGTCATCACGCCGTACACCGTCGGCATACGGACGGTTCCCTCCCGCGCCAGCATCGACATTTTCCAGGCAAGCTGCCTGGCCACACCCGGTGAGGTGAAACTTCTGGCCATCAGCGGCATTGGGTTGCCCTGACTGTCATACAACGACCAAAGCGCGGTATCGGCCTTTTCACTCACGCATTCGACACGGCTTAATTTCTCACCCAGCAGATGGCTAAGTTCGGCACGCAGCTGTTCCATATGAGATTACCCCCATTAAGACTACTGCTTTTATAATGAGCGTCCTGAAGGAAGATGTCACCCGGAAGAGATCAATTAGGGAAAAGAAAGGGAAATTAACGAGGAGAGGAACATCCCCCCGTCAGGAGGGATGCAGGCGGTATTAGCGCAGCTCGGCGCGAACGCGCTCAAGATCTTCCGGCGTGTCAACGCCCGTACCAGGCACTTCGCTGGCAACGGCAACGTGAATTTTTTCGCCATACCAGAGCACGCGAAGCTGCTCCAGCATTTCGATATGCTCCAGCGGACTCGGCGCCCAGGCCACATATCGACGAATAAAACCGGCCCGATAGCCGTAGATCCCAATATGACGCAGGAAGGTATCACCGATGGTCTCTTTAGAGAGCGCAAAGCGATCGCGATCCCACGGGATCGTGGCGCGGGAGAAATAGAGCGCATAGCCTTCGGCATCCATGACCACCTTCACCGCATTCGGGTTGAAAGCCTCTTCTGCATGGTGAACAGGCACCGCGAGCGTCGCCATACCGACCTGACGCTGCGCCAGGTTTTCTGCCACCTGACGGATAATCACCGCCGGGATCATCGGCTCGTCACCCTGCACGTTAACGATGACCGTATCATCACTAAAACCACATTTCTCAACCACTTCCGCCAGACGCTCGGTGCCGGACTGGTGATCGGCGCGGGTCATGCATACCTCACCGCCTGCCGCCTCAACCGCACGGGCGACGTCGGGATGATCGGTAGCAACAATCACACGGTCGGCACCGGATTCCCTTGCACGCTCAAGGACATGCACAATCATTGGCTTGCCGTTGATATCCACCAGCGGTTTACCCGGCAGACGCGTAGACGCGTAGCGCGCAGGAATAATGACAACAAAACTCATGGTTTGCTCTCTTCTGCCACCAGGGAACGCGCTTCATTTTCCAGCAGTACCGGAATGCCGTCACGCAGCGGGAAAGCCAAGCTGTCCAGCTTGCAAATCAGCTCCTGTTTGTCCTGGCTGTAGTAGAGTTTGCCGTTGCATACCGGGCAGGCAATAATTTCAAGTAAACGGTGATCCATAGTTCCTCCGTATGGGTAATCGCTAAAGCTTAACACATTCCCTTTTCAGGGCGTGCCTGTTTCCCAGCCACTTCGACAGGATGTAAACAGTCCGTCGGGTACCCGGCCCAGCGTCACGTCGTCGGCACCCTGCCAGCGCGCGAATTCGCTAATGGCGGACGTTAATCCTTTTTCCAGGCTCGCCGTCACCCTGACGCCCTCTTGCAGATAAAGCACAATGATTTCAAGCGTGCCGGTCTTGCGGTGCATTTTGGTGTCCATGCGCCCGACCAGCTGTCCCTTATGCAGCAGCGGTAAAACAAAGTAACCATACTGGCGCTTTGGGGCCGGGGTATAACATTCCAGCCGGTAGCTGAAATCAAAGAGCTGCTCGGCGCGTTTTCTGTCCCAGACAACCGGGTCGAAAGGCGACAATACCGCGCTGTGGGTTGCCTGAAGTTTCCCCTCCAGAGCCTGAGGCAATAACGGGAGGAGATCCGCATGCAGCCACATTTCGCCCAGCGTTTCCACGGTAACGGGAATGACGCGCTGTTCGCGTTGCCACATGTCCAGCAGCGGTTTTAGCGCGGGCTGACGCAGGCGATAATAATCTGCCAGCCACTGCGCGCGAAAAATCCCCAGGCTACGGGCGCTGTTCTCCAGCATAACGGCCTCGGCCGCCTCCTGGGTAAGCTGGTCGCGCTCGTCGTCCCAGTGCGGCATCACGCGATGCGTCAGGTCGTATACGCGCTGAAAATTACGCCGTTCAATCACCATGACTTTGCCAGAGGTAAACAGCCCTTCGAGATGACGTTTGTGCGGCTTCCACTCCCACCAGCCGCTGGTGCCCTTGCGCGGGTGTTCAAAATCGGCGGAGCGTACGGGACCGTTTTCCTGAATATGCGCGATAAGCTGCTCAATTTCGGCCGCATGTTCCTGCATCCACGCCTGTCGGTATTTCCAGCCCATCTTTTCCGGGGCAAGCATACGGTGGCGAACCAGGGCAAAATCGCTGCGGGGCAGGAAGCAGGCTTCGTGCGCCCAGTACTCCATTAACTCCCCCTTGCTGAGCGCCTCATCCAGCCACTGAGAAGGATAACTCCCCAGGCGGCTAAACAGGACCAGGTAAGGGCTGCGGGCCACAATGTTAATGGTGTCGATTTGCAGTAGCGACATGCGCTGAACGGTCGAGAGAATATCGGCAGGCTGCGCGCGGCGGCGGGGCTTTTTGAGCAGCCCCTGCGCGGCAAGGTGTAAATGACGTGCGGCTGAAAGCGAGAGTTGCGGTAAAGACATGCGTTTTCCTGTCAGTCAAAGCGCCACCAGAACCGCGTAAGCCTTTACTGCACCAACGCAATCAGTTCCTTGAGCAATTGTTCCGGCTGCTCGCCGCTGAGTTCAGCGTCAACCGGCAGATACCACCAGTTATCTTTCGCAAAGGCACGGCATTTCACCGCATCTTTTTCGGTCATGATCAGCGCCTGTCCGGGTACGGTCAGGGCGTCTACCTGCCCTTCCACCAGCGCCTGATGGTCGGCCAGCGGAACGCGTTTTTCCAGCCGGGCACCACACTGTTCCAGCGTCGTAAAGAAGCGTGGCGGATGGCCAATCCCCGCCATCGCCACCAGTGAAGGCAGCTCCGCAACCGACCGGCGTTCCCCCGTCACCAGGTTAATCGCCAGACCCGGCTGAAGATGCATCGGGATTTCACCCGCATTTGCCTCACCACCGTTCACAATCACCGCATCGACGGACTTAAGACGCGAAGCGCGTTCGCGCATGGGCCCTGCAGGTAACCACCAGCCGTTACCAAAACGGCGAACGCCGTCGATAACCACAATCTCTTTATCACGCGCCAGGGCGTAATGCTGCAGGCCATCGTCAGTGATAATGATTTGCACCGCGTGTTCGGCAAGCAGTGCCTGAACGGCGTCGCTGCGCACCGGGGAGACCGCAACCGGTGCGCCGGTACGCTGGAAAATCAATACCGGTTCATCACCCGCTTCGGCGGTCGTGGTTTCCGCCATCAGCAGCAGCGGATAACGCGCCGCTTTGCCACCATATCCGCGCGATACCACCCCCGGGCGGATGCCGCGTTTTTGCAATTGCTCCACCAGCCAGATCACCACCGGCGTTTTACCGTTGCCACCCGCCGTAAGATTACCGACAACCACAACCGGAACCGGCGCGCGCCAGGCACGCTTCAGCCCCAGACGGTAAAGCAGACGGATTGTTCCGCTCACCAGGCCGTATAGCCAGGAGAGCGGCAAAAGCAGCAGCCACAGCGGGGATTCACCGGACCAGATGCGTGCAATCATTCGCCAAACTGCATCTTATGAAGCTGGGCGTAAACGCCGCGGTGTTCCAGCAGGTCAGCATGGCTTCCGCGTTCAACAATGATGCCGTCCTCAACCACGACGATTTCGTCAGCCTGCTCGATAGTCGACAGGCGGTGCGCAATCACCAGCGAGGTACGGTTCTTTTGCAGTTCATCCAGTGCCGACTGAATAGCGCGTTCAGATTCCGTATCCAGCGCAGAGGTCGCTTCGTCCAGGATCAGGATCGGGCTGTCACGCAGCAGCGCACGCGCAATGGCGATACGCTGACGCTGACCACCGGAGAGCAGTACCCCATTCTCACCGATTATCGTATCCAGACCGTTATCCATCTTGTTGATAAAGTCCATTGCGTAGGCCATCCGCGCAGCGTTCTCAATCTGCTCGCGGCTGTACTCATCCGTGCGCGCATAGGCAATGTTGTTAGCCACGGTATCGTTGAACAGGTGCACGTTCTGGGAAACCAGCGCCACCTGATTACGCAGCGACTGCAGGGTATATTCCCGCAGGTCATGACCGTCTAACAGGATCTCACCTTCGTTAATATCGTAGAAACGGGTGATCAGGCTGGCAATGGTCGATTTACCCGAGCCGGAACGCCCCACCAGCGCCACAGTTTTACCCGCCGGAATGGACAGATTGATATTACGCAGCGCCGGCGTTTCACGACCAGGGTAGGCGAAGGTAACGTTGCGGAATTCGACATCGCCACGGGCGCGCTCAATTTCGCGTGTACCTTCGTCTTTTTCCTGCTCGGAATCCAGAATGCTGAACAACGTCTGGCAGGCGGCCATCCCGCGCTGGAACTGGGCGTTGACGTTCGTCAGTGATTTCAGCGGACGCATCAGGGCAATCATAGAGGAGAAGACCACTGTGATGGTACCCGCCGTCAGCGTCTCCATGACGCTCGGGAAGCTTGCTGCATACAGGACGAATGCCAGTGCCAGGGAGGCAATCAGCTGAATAATCGGATCTGAGATGGAAGAGGCCGAGACCATTTTCATCCCCTGCAGACGCATTTTGTTGCTGACTTTGTCAAAGCGGTGGGTTTCGACTTCCTGACCGCCAAAAATCAGGACTTCTTTGTGTCCTTTCAGCATCTGTTCCGCGCTGGTCGTTACCTGTCCCATCGTGTTCTGCATATTCTTACTGATATTGCGGAAGCGCTTTGAAACGACACGGATGGCAATAGAAACCACCGGCGCCAGCACGATAAGGATGATTGACAGCTGCCAGCTGTAATAGAACATCATTGCGAACAGGCCAATGATCGACGCGCCCTCACGCACGACGGTGATCAGTGCGCTTGATGACGAGGAGGCAACCTGCTCTGAGTCGTAGGTAATACGGGACAGCAGCGTCCCGGTAGACTGCTTATCAAAGAATGAGACCGGCATCCCCATCATGTGACTGAACAGGCGACGGCGCATGGTCATCACCACTTTCCCGGATACCCAGGAAATACAGTAGCTGGAGATATAGCTGGTGATGCCGCGCAAGATCATCAGTCCGATAACCACCAGAGGCATCCATAGCAACACTGAGCGATCCGTTTTACCAAAACCGTCGTCCAGTAACGGTTTGAGAAGCGATAGCATAAAAGTATCGCTGGCTGCGTTGAGGATTAACGCTACTCCCGCCACGATCAGGCCTGTTTTAAAGGGCGCAATCATCGGCCAGAGTCGGCGGAAGGTTTGCCACGTGGAGAGATCTTTGTCGTTATGCATTCAAAAAACCAGCATTCGTTGAAATAGCCGCATATTCTACCCGTTATCGACGGGCGCGCCAAACCACTGATGATACCAAACGGGTAAATATTGCTCTCGCAAGCGCCGGATTTGCCAGTGATGTTGCGAGAATGTCACCGATATTTGTCCAGAATGAGGGGTATCATGCCAGATATACCCCTCTTTTCGATAACGTCGGACAACTTTTGCCGACGGGAATCGCCATGCGTTATACCGTGCCGCTGAATCCAGAGCGATCTGACCTTCTACCCGCTGGACCAGCGACAATGAAGACGAGGTATTGCTGCCATGATGGGGCACCTGTATGAGCGTGGACGTCAGATAACGCCAGTAATGGCTAAGCATAGCCTGTTCCGCTTGTGCTTCAATGTCCCCTGTTAGCAGCACGCTCTGCTTGCCGTCGTCCACCTTTACCACGCAGGAACGGTTGTTTCCCTGAGCCGGGTAATTTTCAGGGGGCCAGTGGACGCTGAAGGTAAGTCCCTGCCATTGCCATCTCTGTCCGCGAAAACAGGGGCGATGTCCCGCCTGGCGCAAGGGGCTTCTTACCCACACGTCAGGCCACGTTTTTTGCAACGATGCGAGGCCTCCCGCATGGTCGAGGTGTTCATGACTGAGAATTACGCCTTCAGGCCGCAGGTGATGCCAGCGCAGCCAGGGAATAATTAACCGCTGCGCGCTATCCCCGCCCGGCCAGGCGAGTCCGGTATCATAAAGAATGGCTTTTCCCTGTCGTTCAATGACCATGGCCAGCCCCTGCCCCACGTCCAGCATATGCAGCGTCCAGCTCTCGCTTTTTGCCGTTCGCCAGAGAGGAAATGCCAGTAAGACGCTTCCTGCAAGACAAACGGCAGAAAGGGTTTTCCATGCGCGAAAACGCCAGGCAATGATGCTCAACCACGGCAGTAATGTCATGTATTGCCAGCGTTGGTCGACATTCTGCCAGCCATCAGGCAGGCGCATGAGGAGCCAGAACAACCACACTAGTGACTTATCTGCTGCGAACCAGACGACGCTTTCCAGTGCCGCCAGCGGCAGCAGATGAAGCAGCATACCGAGCAGGATCAGCGGCACGGAGACAAACGTCACCAGGGGAACGGCGAAGAGATTCGCGACCAGGGAGGAGATACTGAAGCCATGGAAAATCAGGACCTGTAACGGCATGAGCAGCATCAGCATGCCGACCTGCAGATGGAGCAGATTCAGTAGTGGCCTTATACATCGAGCTCGTTGCCAGTCAGGAAGAGGAAGCCACTGAAACCAGAAAATCAGCGCGGCGACGGCAAATGCGGACAGGGCCAGACTCTGCGAAAGTACGGCTAGGGGATCGCTTATGAGGATCGCCGCGATACAGCACACCCATACCTGCCAGGGAGACCATTGACGGGCAGCGAGCCGCAACATGGCAAGCACAGCAAGCGCGATGGCCGTTCGTAGCGCAGGAGGTTGCAGACCGGTAAGCCAGGCGTAGAAAGCGGCAAAGCACAACCCGGCCAGGAGAGGCATCTGCCAGTGGACCCGGTGGCTGGGTAATAAAAACTGGAGCCCACGTGCGAGTAACCAGACGAGGGATGCCGCCAGCGCGATATGCAGACCCGAAATCGCCATCAAATGCAGCGTGCCGGTTTCACGCATCAGGTCTTTTATTTCCCGGGGCACATCCAGACGTTCCCCCATTCCCAGTCCGAGGATAACCGCCCCCCAGCGGTAAGCCGAAAGTCGGTTCTGCAGTGACATCAGGTATTGCGCTCGCAGGCTGCAGCGGCCATCGACGAGTTCAGCGCGGGTGAAGCGCCCGCTTAGGGTTTGATGTTGGGCAAAAGCGCTGCGCTGAGAATCATATCCTCCTTCGTTCAGTTCGCCATGGGCAGGCCTGAGCCTGAGCGTCATGGTCCAGCGCTGACCGGCGCACGATTTCTGGGGCAGATAATTGCCATACAGCGTTACGCCGGTGGAGGCCCACCAGCGCTTGCCATCGACGCTGCGAATGTTTCCCTGATGCAGAGTGGCGCCGTCGGTCGCGGTGAGCTCTACCTCAGCCTGCACAGCCCCTGTTGTTAAATGCTGCATCGGCCAGACGCTCTCCTGTGCGGCCAGAATGCCCCACGCACAAAATAACAGCGTAATACCAGCATACTTCACTCGATGGTTTTGCCATGCAGCAATCACTATCCCGCCAGCCACCATGACCCACACGGTGTAAGGTGATGGCAGTTCAGGTAACCAGAGTAACGGAACTATCGCCAGAATGGCGCAGACGCTAAGCGCGGGAATTCCCATTGCTACCTCCCTGTTTCAGGGTGGCAGTATGCAAGCAGGTTGAGCGGGTCGTCAGGTGTGAAGGATGCGATTTACAGCAAGCGCAGCAAGGTATTTAACGGGTTGCAGAAAACGAAACGAAAAATGCGGGGCACCTTCAGAATGAAAGCGACAGAGACAAAAAAAGCACCCGCAGGTGCTTTCTTTCGAACCCAGTTTAACCGGCTGGCTAAACTCAGTTGCCGTAAATATTGGCGCGATCGCGCAGTTCTTTACCCGGCTTAAAGTGTGGAACGTACTTACCTTCCAGCTCGACTTTATCGCCAGTTTTCGGGTTACGCCCGGTACGTGGAGCACGATAGTGCAGAGAAAAACTACCGAAACCGCGGATTTCAATGCGCTCGCCCTGGGCAAGAGTGGAGGCCATATGCTCCAGCATCTCTTTTACGGCATCTTCCACTGCCTTGGCAGGGATATGCGGTTGCTGACTGGCAAGTCTTTCAATCAATTCTGACTTGGTCATGATTCCTCCGGTTCCTTTCAAACCAATTAGCTGAACAGCTCATTAAACAAGGGCGGCCGTAGCCGCCCTTTGTTATTGATTACAGGACGAATCCTGCAATCTGTCAAGTTTGCTCCTCATCCTTCGCGCTGTAAATGCGTTACAGCGCAACTGATGCTGAGAACCTGATATTACTCGCCTTTAGCTGCTTTGAAAGCTTCAGCCATTGCGTTGTTAGAGAAGTTTGCATCTTCCTGTTTGTTAACAGTTGCGATTGCATCTTTCTCATCAGCTTCGTCTTTAGCACGAACAGACAGGCTGATTGCACGGTTCTTACGGTCAACACCGGTGAACTTAGCTTCAACGTCGTCGCCTACGTTCAGAACCAGAGTGGCATCTTCAACGCGGTCACGTGAAGCTTCAGAAGCGCGCAGGTAACCTTCAACGCCGTCAGCCAGTTCTACGGTTGCGCCTTTAGCGTCAACTGCAGTTACTTTACCGTTTACGATTGCGCCTTTCTTGTTCAGTGCAACCCAGTTGTTGAACGGATCTTCTGCGAGCTGTTTAACGCCCAGGGAGATACGCTCACGCTCTGCGTCAACCTGCAGAACAACTGCAGCGATTTCGTCGCCTTTTTTGTATTCACGAACTGCTTCTTCGCCTGCAACGTTCCAGGAGATGTCAGACAGGTGAACCAGGCCATCGATGCCGCCGTCCAGGCCGATGAAGATACCGAAGTCAGTGATAGACTTGATTTTACCTTCAACACGGTCGCCCTTGTTGTGGGTTTCCGCGAACTGCTGCCATGGGTTGTTTTTGCACTGCTTCAGGCCCAGGGAGATACGACGACGTTCTTCGTCGATATCCAGAACCATCACTTCCACTACATCACCAACGTTAACAACTTTGGATGGGTGGATGTTTTTGTTGGTCCAGTCCATTTCGGAAACGTGCACCAGACCTTCAACGCCTTCTTCGATTTCAACGAAGCAGCCGTAGTCAGTCAGGTTGGTTACGCGACCAGTCAGTTTAGTACCTTCTGGGTAACGCTTAGCGATAGCTACCCATGGATCTTCGCCCAGCTGTTTCAGGCCGAGGGATACACGAGTACGCTCGCGGTCGAACTTCAGCACTTTAACAGTGATTTCGTCGCCCACGTTCACGATTTCGCTTGGGTGCTTAACGCGTTTCCACGCCATGTCGGTGATGTGCAGCAGGCCATCAACGCCGCCCAGGTCAACGAATGCGCCGTAGTCAGTGAGGTTCTTAACGATACCTTTGACTTCCATGCCTTCCTGCAGGTTTTCCAGCAGCTGATCGCGTTCTGCGCTGTTTTCGGATTCGATAACGGCACGACGGGAAACAACAACGTTGTTACGCTTCTGGTCCAGCTTGATTACTTTGAACTCAAGCTCTTTGCCTTCCAGGTGCAGAGTGTCACGAACTGGACGAACGTCTACCAGAGAACCTGGCAGGAACGCACGAATACCATTCAGCTCAACAGTGAAGCCACCTTTAACTTTGCCGTTGATAACACCGACCACAGTTTCAGCTTCTTCGTAAGCTTTTTCCAGCGTGATCCATGCTTCGTGACGTTTCGCTTTCTCACGAGAAAGCAGGGTTTCACCGAAGCCGTCTTCTACTGCGTCCAGAGCAACGTCAACTTCGTCGCCAACCTGGATTTCCAGCTCGCCCTGGGCGTTTTTGAACTGCTCTGCCGGAATGGCGGACTCAGATTTCAGACCGGCGTCAACCAGTACTACGTCTTTGTCGATAGCAACAACAACACCGCGAACGATGGAACCCGGGCGGGTTTCGATTTCTTTTAAGGATTCTTCAAACAGTTGAGCAAAAGATTCAGTCATGTTTAATCTTCAGGTTAATATTAACGTCCACCTGGCTCCGTGCCGGATGGGGTTGTTTCACATACCCGCCGTCAATCCATTGCAGCGGGGGTACTGCTAAATCGGTCGCGATTACGCGAGTGCCAGTTTTTGGCGCGCATATTGTAGCGCTTTTTCAATCACTTGCTCAATAGTTAAACTGGTTGAATCCAGAACTAATGCATCTTCTGCTGGAACAAGTGGGGCGACGGCGCGGTTACGATCGCGGTCATCGCGCTCTTTTATCTCGGATAAAAGGCGATCAAAGTTAACACTAAACCCCTTTTCCTGCAACTGAAGCATGCGGCGTTGCGCACGTTCTTCCGAAGAGGCGTCAAGGAAAATTTTCACAGGTGCATCAGGGAAGACCACGGTTCCCATATCACGTCCGTCCGCGATCAGACCCGGGGCTTCACGAAACGCGCGCTGACGACGCAACAGCGCCTCGCGAACGCGCGGGAAGGCCGCGACCTGCGAGGCCGCATTCGCCACTTCCTGAGTACGGATTTCCCCGCTCACGTCTTCCCCTTCAAGGATGACTTCCAGGTTGCCATCGGTTGACACGAAGCGCACATCCAGATGCGCAGCCAGCGGAACCAGTGCCTCTTCAGACGCGACATCCACGTGATGATGCAGCGCGGCCAGCGCCAGCACGCGATAGATTGCTCCCGAATCTAAAAGATGCCATTGCAATGCTTCCGCCATCGCTTTGCACAGAGTCCCTTTCCCTGCGCCACTCGGCCCATCAATGGTGATTACCGGGGCAATTGCCGTCATCTTTTTCTCCTTAAATAAGGCATACCGTTTACATGAACGCCGCGCATTATACGCGCCAACGTGCGCAACTGTTACCTTTGCGTGCAAATTACGGAATGATTGAAGCAGAGTGTAGAAGAAATGAGCGGAGGTGTTCGTAATGAAGCGTAAGCAAAAGCCGCATCGGGCGATGCGGCAAGGCGTTATCAGGCCAGCGTACTAATGCGTGCCAGCTGTTCGAAGTAGTCCGGGAAGGTTTTCGCGGTACATTTCGGGTCAAGGATCGTGACAGGCGTATCTGACAGCGCCACCAGCGAGAAGCACATCGCCATACGGTGATCGTTGTAGGTTCCGATTTCCGCAAACTGCAGTTTTGCAGGAGGCGTGACGCGAATGTAGTCTTCGCCCTCTTCCACCTCGGCACCGACTTTTCGCAGCTCTGTCGCCATCGCGAACAGGCGGTCCGTCTCTTTTACGCGCCAGTTGTAGATGTTACGCAGCGTGGTCGTGCCTTTGGCGAACAGTGCCGCCGTGGCAATGGTCATCGCCGCATCCGGGATATGGTTCATGTCCATGTCGATGGCGTTCAGCTCACCGTGGGTACAGGAGATAAAGTCATCGCCCCAGGTGACAATGGCGCCCATTTTTTCCAGCACGTCCGCAAAACGGATATCGCCCTGCACGCTGTTACGGCCAATACCGGTCACTTTTACCGTTCCGCCCTTAATCGCACCCGCGGCCAGGAAGTAGGACGCGGATGACGCATCCCCTTCAACCAGGTAGTTGCCCGGAGACTGGTACTGCTGTGCCCCGCGCACCACGAAGCGCTGATAAGACTGGTTTTCCACCTCAACGCCGAAAGTTTTCATCAGGTGCAGCGTGATATCAATGTACGGTTTGGAGACCAGCTCGCCTTTAATCGTGATAACTGTATCCTGCGGGGCCAGCGGCGCGGTCATCAGCAGTGCCGTCAGGAACTGGCTGGAGACGCTGCCGTCAACCTCGACGTGACCGCCGGTAAAACCGCCGCGCAGACGCAGTGGCGGATAGTTTTCCTGCTCCAGATAGTCAATCTGCGCGCCGCCCTGACGCAGGGCATCCACCAGGTGACCAATCGGGCGCTCTTTCATGCGCGGCTCACCGGTCAGCACAATATTGTTGCTTCCCAGGCACAGGGCCGCCGCCAGCGGGCGCATCGCGGTACCCGCGTTGCCCAGAAAAAGCTCAAGCTCTTCACCCGAGCGCAGCGCGCCGCCGTTGCCAGTCACTTCGCAGCGGGTACGATCGTCGGAGAGAGTGTAATGAACGCCCAACGCTTTCAGCGCATTGAGCATATGGCGCACGTCATCGCTGTCCAGCAGGTTTGTGAGGACGGTGGTGCCGTTTGCCAGAGCTGCCAGCAGCAGAGCGCGGTTCGAGACACTTTTTGAACCAGGCAGATTGATGGTGCCATCTACCCGCGCGATAGGTTGTAACGTCAGGGATTCCATGAAAACTAAACTCTCAACTCAACATAATAAAAACCCCGCAGGGGCGCTGCGGGGGTGAAAAACAGCAAATTAACCGTGACGACGTTCGAAGTCGATCATGAAATCCGTCAGGGCTTTAACGCCTTCCAGCGGCATCGCGTTATAGATGGAGGCGCGCATGCCGCCCACGACACGGTGACCTTTGAGCGCGTGCAGGCCTTCCGCGAAGGACTCTTCCAGGAACACTTTGTCCAGGTTGCTGTCCGCCAGCTGGAACGGTACGTTCATGCGGGAACGGTTAGCGTTCGCCACATCGTTGCGGTAGAAATCGCTCTTGTCGATCACACCATACAGCAGTTCAGCTTTCTGCTGATTTACTTTGTCCATCTGCGCCACGCCGCCGTTTTGCTTCAGCCATTTGAAGACCAGGCCGGAGAGGTACCAGGCAAACGTGGGTGGGGTGTTGAACATAGAATCGTTGTCGTTCAGCACGGTGTAATCGAGAATCGACGGGCAGGATGTATGTGCTTTACCCAGCAGATCTTCACGCACGATAACAATCGTCAGGCCTGCAGGGCCGATATTTTTCTGTGCGCCCGCGTAGATCACGCCATAACGGCTGACGTCAATTGGCGCAGACAGAATGGTGGAGGAGAAGTCAGCGGCAACCACGACATCGCTGCCGAAGTTTGGCGTCTCGTCGATGGCAATCCCATCAATGGTTTCGTTCGGGCAGTAGTGCAGATACGCTGCATTATCAGAAAGCTGCCACTCGCGCATTGGCTTCACGGCGCGCAGACCGTCAACGGTCACTTTGGCGTCGATCACATTCGGCGTGCAGTATTTATGCGCTTCTTTAATGGCGCTTGCTGCCCAGTAACCCGCATCAACGTAGTCAGCCGTCGTTTTGTCACCGAGGATATTCAGCGGAATACCCGCAAACTGGCCGCGTCCACCGCCGTGACAGAACAATACTTTGTAGTTCGAGGGAATATTCAGCAGATCGCGAAAATCCTTTTCTGCCTCTTCCGCCACCTGAATAAACTCTTTACCCCGGTGGCTGATTTCCATCACCGACGTACCGAGACCGTTCCAGTCACAAAGTTCCTGTTGAGCCTGTTTAAGCACGTCTGCCGGTAACATTGCCGGACCTGAACTGAAATTAAAGACTTGAGCCATTTCCCCTCACCACGCTAAAAGCCATAAGTTATAACTGTGGATATCGGTTTTATCATTCAGTGACACGCGCCGCAATGTCTAAAACTTATGACCCGTGAAATGTGCCCCGCGTCACACAAAACAATCTGCCGCCTCGTTAAGACAAAACCGACAAAATGGCTGTCAGGTGATGCGTTTGGCCCGGCTAACCTTCGTCCATTCCGGATTTGCGCAGCGAGGGCATAATTGACGATCCCCCGGCTGCATCGCTACAACATGGCTACATCTCACGCAGGCATACTCGCCTGACTCAGGTACGGTTCTGAAACGCTCGACCAGCATATCCGGCAGGATACACAGTCCCGGCTTCACCTCGTCGTCAGAATAGTAATAAACGCTGATCTGCCCGTTGGTTTCCATGATCGCCAGACGCACCTGCCCGAGCTGTTCAACGCTATTCAGGCGTAGCTCCATAAAGAACTCAAACTCGGTCATATTGGCGCTTTGTACATTTTCCCAGGCCAGCTGTCCGTCCTCGACGATAACGACCGGCTTCCCTTCAAGCAGATCTTCCAGCTTTTCGCTTTTCGACATCAGCCACATGACAAGACGGTAAAGTAGCGCCAGTGAGACAAAAACGATAAACACCGGCACCATCGGCACATCATCATAGAAGGCGACGTCCCCCGCCGCTGAACCCAGCGTCAGAATAATCAACACCTCAAAGAGCGACATCTGCCGTACGCCGCGACGGCCGGTGATTTTAAGAAACAGGAAGACAAGTACGAAGGTATACAGGCTGCGCAGCGCCACTTCGCCCAGAAATTCAGGAGGAACTTTATCAAACGCCATCCGCTGGAGATCAAATGCTTTCATTTTTCTATGCCTTAACAGTCAGTTACTGCCACTAAGCATAGTCCAGCCATTTATTTTCGCCGAAGATAGCACCCGTCACGCAAAACCCGTATCATTGCGCGCTTTACGTACGATAAAAGTGACCGCCATGACTCAAACGTTTATCCCCGGCAAAGACGCCGCCCTGGAAGATTCCATCGCTCGCTTCCAGCAGAAACTGACCGACCTGGGTTTTAACATCGAAGAAGCCTCCTGGCTCAATCCGGTGCCTCATGTCTGGTCCGTGCATATTCGCGATAAAGAGTGTGCCCTGTGCTTTACCAACGGTAAAGGCGCGACAAAAAAAGCGGCACTGGCCTCTGCGCTGGGTGAGTATTTTGAGCGTCTGTCCACCAACTATTTCTTCGCTGACTTCTGGCTGGGCGAGACCATCGCCAACGGCCCGTTCGTTCACTATCCGAACGAAAAGTGGTTCCCACTGACGGAAGATGACGAACTGCCGGAAGGTATTCTCGACGCGCGTCTGCGCGCTTTCTACGATCCGGAAAACGAACTGACCGCCAGCATGCTGATCGATCTGCAGTCCGGAAACGACGATCGCGGTATTTGCGCCTTGCCCTTTACCCGTCAGTCTGACGAGCAGACCGTCTATATCCCGATGAACATCGTCGGCAACCTGTATGTGTCCAACGGTATGTCCGCCGGTAACACCCGCAATGAAGCGCGCGTGCAGGGTCTGTCTGAAGTCTTCGAGCGTCACATCAAAAACCGCATTATTGCCGAATCCATCAGCCTGCCTGAAATTCCGGCAGAGGTGCTGGCGCGCTACCCGGGCGTGGTGGAATCCATCGCCAAACTGGAAGCAGAAGGTTTCCCAATCTTTGCCTATGACGGCTCTCTGGGCGGTAAGTACCCGGTCATCTGCGTCGTGCTGTTTAACCCAACCAACGGCACCTGCTTCGCCTCCTTCGGCGCGCACCCGGACTTCGGCGTGGCGCTGGAGCGTACCGTTACCGAGCTGCTGCAGGGCCGTAGCCTGAAAGATCTCGACGTGTTTACGCCGCCAACGTTTGACGATGAAGAAGTGGCCGAGCATACCAACCTTGAAACCCACTTCATCGATTCCAGCGGCTTAATTTCCTGGGATATGTTCAAGCAGGACGCCGACTATCCGTTCGTGGACTGGAGCTTTGCCGGAACTACGGAAGAAGAGTTCGCTACGCTGATGGCGATCTTCAACGCGGAAGATCAGGAAGTGTACATTGCCGACTACGAACATCTTGGCGTCTACGCGTGCCGCATTATTGTTCCGGGCATGTCCGACATCTACCCTGCTGAAGATCTGTGGCTGGCGAATAACAGCATGGGTGCACACCTGCGCGAAACGCTGCTGGCACTGCCGGGCAGCGAATGGGAGAAAGAAGATTATCTGAACCTGATCGCCCAACTGGACGAAGAAGGCCACGATGACTTCACCCGCGTACGCGAACTGCTGGGTCTGGCGACCGGTAAAGACAACGGCTGGTATACCCTGCGTATCGGTGAGCTGAAAGCAATGCTGGCCCTGGCGGGTGGCGATTTGGATCAGGCTCTGGCCTGGACCGAGTGGACCATGGAATTCAACCAGTCGGTCTTCTCTGCCGAGCGCACCAACTATTACCGTTGCCTGCAAACCCTGCTGCTGCTTGCACAGGAAGAGGATCGCGAACCGCTGCAATACCTGAATGCTTTCGTGCGTATGTACGGCGCTGAAGCCGTAGAAGCAGCCAGCGCGGCCCTGAGCGGCGAAGCGCCGTTCTATGGCCTGCAGGCTGTTGATAGCGATCTGAAAGCCTTCCCGGCGCATCAGTCACTTCTGAAGGCCTACGAAAAGCTGCAGAAAGCAAAAGCCGCTTACTGGTCAAAATAAGCGCACATAACATTACCAGCAGTAGGCGTATTCAATCGTCTGGGCTATATTACGGGGCAATTTCATTGCCCCGTTTTTTATTTTCTTCGGCAATGATTGTTGATTGTAATAATAAAGTTATATACGGGTAAATATAATAATATTGATCTGGGCTTTACTGTTACTTTTTATGGTTAATACTCCATATTAATTAACTGCTTCAGAGGTGGCTGAACGAAAAAATTCAACTCTTTTCATAACTTTTAAAATTTATTTTTATACGGATAATCAAATACTTACTCCGCATTTGTCGTAAAACCATACACACTGCGGGCCTATAAGCCAGGCGAGATATGATCTATATCAATTTCTCTTCTATAATGCTTTGTTAGTATCTCGTCGCCGACTTAATAAAGAGAGAGTTAGTGTGAAAGCTGACAACCCTTTTGATCTTTTACTCCCCGCTGCAATGGCTAAAGTTGCCGAAGAAGCGGGTGTCTATAAAGCAACGAAACACCCGATGAAGACGTTCTATCTGGCGATCACGGCTGGTGTGTTCATCTCTATCGCTTTCGTCTTCTACATCACCGCCACCACCGGTACAGCCGGAATGCCTTTCGGCATGGCCAAACTGATTGGCGGCATTTGCTTCTCTCTGGGTCTGATTCTCTGCGTCATCTGCGGCGCCGACCTCTTCACCTCAACGGTGCTGATTGTCGTGGCCAAGGCCAGCGGAAGAATTACCTGGGGTCAGCTGGCACGTAACTGGCTTAACGTCTACGTGGGTAACCTGGTTGGCTGTCTGCTCTTTGTTTTGTTGATGTGGCTTTCTGGCGAGTACATGACCGCCAACGGTGGCTGGGGCCTTAACGTCCTGCAAACCGCCGACCACAAAATGCACCACACATTTATCGAAGCCGTTGCTCTCGGCATCCTCGCTAACCTGATGGTCTGCCTGGCTGTATGGATGAGCTACTCGGGTCGTAGCCTGATGGACAAAGCCTTAATTATGGTTCTGCCGGTTGCGATGTTCGTTGCCAGCGGCTTTGAGCACAGTATCGCGAATATGTTCATGATCCCAATGGGCATTGTTATCCGCGACTTTGCGAGCCCGGAGTTCTGGACCGCAGTTGGTTCATCCCCGGAAAGTTTCTCTCACCTGACTATTATGAATTTCATTACTGATAACCTGATCCCTGTCACTATCGGGAACATTATCGGTGGGGGTCTGTTAGTTGGGTTGACATACTGGGTCATTTACCTGCGTGGCGACGATCATCATTGATGGTTTTCTCAGGCAGTAAATAAAAAATCCACTTAAGAAGGTAGGTGTTACATGTCCGAGCTTAATGAAAAGTTAGCCACAGCCTGGGAAGGTTTTGCGAAAGGTGACTGGCAGAATGAAGTAAACGTACGTGACTTCATTCAGAAAAACTATACCCCGTATGAAGGTGACGAATCCTTCCTGGCTGGCGCAACTGACGCGACCACCAAGCTGTGGGACAGCGTAATGGAAGGCGTTAAACTGGAAAACCGCACTCACGCGCCAGTTGATTTTGACACCTCCGTTGCTTCCACCATCACTTCTCACGATGCTGGCTATATCAACAAAGCCCTTGAGAAAATCGTTGGTCTGCAGACTGAAGCACCACTGAAACGCGCAATCATCCCGTTCGGTGGTATTAAAATGGTTGAAGGTTCCTGCAAAGCGTATAACCGCGAGCTGGACCCAATGCTGAAAAAAATCTTCACCGAATACCGCAAAACCCACAACCAGGGTGTATTCGATGTTTACACCAAAGACATTCTGAACTGCCGTAAATCTGGCGTTCTGACTGGTCTGCCAGATGCGTATGGCCGTGGCCGTATCATCGGTGACTACCGTCGCGTTGCGCTGTACGGTATCGACTTCCTGATGAAAGACAAATACGCTCAGTTCGTGTCTCTGCAGTCCGATCTGGAAAACGGCGTAAACCTGGAAGCGACTATCCGTCTGCGTGAAGAGATCGCTGAACAGCACCGCGCGCTGGGTCAGATCAAAGAGATGGCGGCTAAATATGGCTGCGATATCTCTGGTCCTGCTACCAACGCTCAGGAAGCTATCCAGTGGACCTACTTCGGCTACCTGGCCGCAGTTAAGTCTCAGAACGGTGCAGCAATGTCCTTCGGTCGCGTATCCACCTTCCTGGATGCGTACATCGAACGTGATATCAAAGCAGGCAAAATCACCGAGCAAGACGCTCAGGAAATGATTGACCACCTGGTCATGAAACTGCGTATGGTTCGCTTCCTGCGTACTCCAGAATACGATGAGCTGTTCTCCGGTGACCCAATCTGGGCAACAGAATCCATCGGTGGTATGGGCGTTGACGGCCGTACTCTGGTAACCAAAAACAGCTTCCGCTTCCTGAACACCCTGTACACCATGGGTCCTTCTCCGGAGCCAAACATCACCGTTCTGTGGTCTGAAAAACTGCCTCTGAACTTCAAGAAATTCGCCGCTAAAGTGTCCATCGACACCTCTTCTCTGCAGTACGAGAACGATGACCTGATGCGTCCGGACTTCAACAACGACGATTACGCTATCGCTTGCTGCGTAAGCCCAATGGTTGTTGGTAAACAAATGCAGTTCTTCGGTGCGCGTGCAAACCTGGCGAAAACCATGCTGTACGCAATCAACGGCGGCGTTGATGAAAAACTGAAAATGCAGGTTGGTCCTAAGTCTGAGCCGATCAAAGGCGACGTTCTGAACTTCGATGAAGTCATGGACCGCATGGATCACTTCATGGACTGGCTGGCTAAACAGTACGTCACTGCGCTGAACGTTATCCACTACATGCACGACAAGTACAGCTACGAAGCCTCTCTGATGGCGCTGCACGACCGTGACGTTATCCGCACCATGGCGTGTGGTATCGCTGGTCTGTCCGTTGCTGCTGACTCCCTGTCTGCAATCAAATATGCGAAAGTTAAACCAATTCGTGACGAAGACGGCCTGGCTGTAGACTTCGAAATCGAGGGTGAATATCCGCAGTTTGGTAACAACGACTCTCGCGTTGATGACATGGCGGTTGACCTGGTAGAACGTTTCATGAAGAAAATTCAGAAACTGACTACCTACCGTAACGCTATCCCGACTCAGTCTGTTCTGACCATCACCTCTAACGTTGTGTATGGTAAGAAAACCGGTAACACCCCAGACGGCCGTCGTGCTGGCGCGCCATTCGGCCCAGGTGCTAACCCAATGCACGGTCGTGACCAGAAAGGTGCGGTTGCCTCTCTGACCTCCGTTGCTAAACTGCCGTTTGCTTACGCGAAAGATGGTATCTCTTACACCTTCTCTATCGTGCCAAACGCGCTGGGTAAAGACGACGAAGTGCGTAAAACTAACCTCGCGGGTCTGATGGATGGTTACTTCCACCACGAAGCGTCCATCGAAGGTGGTCAGCACCTGAACGTGAACGTTATGAACCGTGAAATGCTGCTCGACGCGATGGAACACCCTGAGAAATATCCTCAGCTGACCATCCGCGTATCTGGCTACGCAGTACGTTTTAACTCCCTGACTAAAGAACAGCAGCAGGACGTTATCACCCGTACTTTCACTCAGTCCATGTAAGTGGAATTGACTGAAATCACGCGTTAACAAGCGTACAATAAAGGCTCCACGTCAGTGGGGCCTTTTTAGCACCCTCTCCACCTCAGTCTCTTTTGTCCGCTATCTATACTGAATGGATAACAGCCAAAACAGACTTAACACAGCCGGCTTTGAGCTGTGCATACACAGGCCCGGGACGGGCCGATGATGGAGATATCACCGCAATGTCAACTATTGGTCGTATTCACTCCTTTGAATCCTGTGGCACCGTCGATGGCCCGGGTATCCGCTTTATCACCTTTTTCCAGGGCTGCCTGATGCGCTGCCTGTACTGCCATAACCGTGACACCTGGGATACGCACGGCGGTAAAGAAGTCACCGTCGACGATCTGATGAAAGAGGTGGTGACCTATCGCCACTTTATGAACGCCTCCGGTGGCGGTGTGACCGCATCCGGCGGTGAAGCCATTCTGCAGGCTGAATTTGTCCGCGACTGGTTCCGCGCCTGCCGCAAAGAAGGCATTCATACCTGTCTCGATACCAACGGCTTTGTACGTCGCTACGATCCGGTTATCGACGAGCTGCTCGAAGTGACCGATCTGGTGATGCTCGATCTCAAACAGATGAACGATGAGATCCACCAGAACCTCGTTGGTGTTTCAAACCACCGCACGCTGGAATTTGCCAAATACATTGCCGATAAGGGCATCAAAACCTGGATCCGCTACGTAGTGGTGCCTGGCTGGTCAGATGACGACGACTCCGCGCACCGCCTGGGGGAATTCACCCGCGATATGGGCAACGTCGAGAAAATCGAGCTTCTGCCCTATCACGAGCTGGGTAAACATAAATGGGTGGCAATGGGTGAAGAGTACAAACTCGATGGCGTGAAGCCGCCGAAGAAAGAGACGATGGAACGCGTCAAAGGTATTCTTGAACAGTACGGCCACAAGGTAATGTATTAAAGAAAGGCCCGGTGAGAACCGGGCCTTTTTATATTCTATTTAAAGACGCCGTTAATAACGGACGTCACAATGGCTGTACTCAGCGCAATTAAGACCAGGTCGTCACCCACTACCCGCCACTCATAGCCTGGATAGGAAGGAAGCTGACCCAGCATAGAGGCCGGCACGGTTTCCTTCGCAATCCCCGGAGGCAACGGCTTACCGCGCGCCAGGTTTTTCGCGATACCCGGAGGCAGAGACTTATAGCCCGTTAAGCCGTAATTCACGGCCAGATGGCGGGCATGATCGAAGCTCACGCGAGCATCAACGTCATTACCGACATCTTTGCTGTTTTTGAAGTTCTTATCCGATTTACCAGGGTTATCCTGACCGTTATTTTGCTTATTACCATGGTTACCGGCATTACCAGAATTCCCGTTACCATGACTGCCGCTGTTACCCTGTCCGCCTCCGTTTCCGTGACCATTGCCATTCCCGTTGCCAGGATTAGCCATGACCGGAGCCGTTGCAAACGTTAAAGACAACACTACGGCCAGTGCGGTAGTGGAAAAACGACGAATAGACATGATTGCTGCCTTATTGTGGTAGGAGTCACCTGAATTATCGTCCGGCACAATAAACAAACAATAAGTAAAACTCTGAGTTGTGGTGGGGACAAAAAAGCCTGTCATCGACAGGCTTTTAATTCATCAGGCATGAGCCACAGGCGTTGGGTGTTCGCCCGCTTTGCGCAGCAGCATTAAGAGATAAATAAACGATACGCTGGCGATCATGATAAACAATAAATTATCAGAGTAATTCTGCATCAGCATCGCGGTAAACGTCGGCCCTAATAGGCTGCCGATGGTATAGCTCAGTAACAGCGCCTGGTTCATTGCCACCAGCTGGTGATGCTCGACTTTCTCACAGGCCCAGGCCATCGCAACCGGATAGAGCGTAAAGCCGGCGGCCCCGAGAATAAACAGCGCAGGCGCCATCGCGGCGTTGCTGAGCATGGCAAGACATCCCATGATCACCACGAAGACCTGAACGCGCAGCACCAGCAGACGACCGAAACGATCCGCCAGACGGCCAATCGGCCATTGCCCGACAATACCCGCGCTTACCATGACCGCCATCCAGAAGCCAATTCCGGAATCGCTGACGCCCTGATGATTAAGATAGAGCGGCATCAGGCCATAGAGCGAGCCCAGTACAATCCCCGAGATAATACAGCCGTTAACGCCCAGACGCGCCTGACGGAGTCTGAGCATTGGCCAGACGTGTGTCGCTTCCTGATGCTTGCTGTTCTGGTTCACAATGCGCGTGAAGAGCAGCGGCAGGATCGCGGCCAGCACCATGCCCGTTACCCACGGCAGAACGCTCATCAGGTCGGTTGGCAGCTTGCTGACCATCAGTTGTCCCAGCACGGTGCCGACGTAGTAAACCATCATATAGGCCGCCAGCAGGCGACCGCGGTTGCGGGTGGTGCCGCTGCACATGAGCGCACTTTCAACCACCACCCAAATCATCGCGCAGCCTACGCCAGCGATAAAGCGCCATGCCATCCAGCTCCAGAAGCCGACCATCAGGCCCAGTCCCGCACACCCGGCGGCGAAAATCAGCGAGGCCAGATAATAGCTGCGGTTAAAGCCAAAGCGCTTGATCAGGCTCCCGGTCACCAGCGTACCCAGCAGGTTCCCGGTAAAAAAGGATGAGCTGACCATACCCACCTGCCAGGTCGGTAAGTTTTCATGGGCGAGCCACAGCGGGACGAGCGTATTTAACACTGCGATCGCCAGGGTCAACAGAAGCAGGCCACAGAGCAACAGCAGCACTGGCCGGGTATAGGTGGTCATGGATTAAAAACCGTGAGGAAGTTCAGATTTCGTGCGCATCATGCCACTGGCAAAAACAAAGTCAATCCACTGATTTAGCCGCCTCGCACAATATGTTCCCTGTCGATTTAAAAAACTTATCCTGCTAATGCCACGCCTGCTATAGATATTAATTATGTCTCTGTTTTCATTTATTAATGGGCAAAATTAAAACAAAACGACAGTCGAAAAATTTCATGATCGAAAAAAGAAAAAGCCGGGCACTCAGGCCCGGCTTGATATAACCAAATACACCGTTAACTGGCGACAGCCATACCTACGGTCATATGCAACCCGTAGAACACGCCGCGACCAATCAGTTCACCCGCCAGTACCAGCACAAAAGCCAGTGACAACAACGGCAGCGCAGGCTGATAGCCTTTGAGCTGAGGAGCAATCCAGAATACCAGCGCAGCGACCAGCAGAACGATACGCCAGGCCATCAGCGCACCGTAGTCCGGCACAAGGGCAGAGGCCTGCTGGATAGAGCTGTGAATGGTTGCCAGTTCAGAACCCTGCATCAGGGCGACCATCGCACTCACTACCAGCGCCAGAAGCGAAACAGCGGGCAGCAAACGCATAGCCCATCCGTCGACACCCGCCACGCGCAGCAGCAGGTAGCCCAACAGCGGCCCGCCGATAAACATCGTCAGGAAGAAGCTCATTGGCGTCCAGACGCTGTACCAGGTGGGGACGGTATCAATGGTGTTATAGACACGCACCATCATCCACACGAACACCACGCCCAGCACCATGGTCAGGATCAGCCACAGGCTGCGCAGCCCCGCAGGTAATTTCTTAAGCACGGCCAGCAGCCAGCCCAGACCACCGACGGCAAAGAAAATTGCGCCACTGGCAATCTCGTTACTCAGTGATGAGGCCCCCACGCGGTTCAGGGAGTTAAACGCGCGCATCGGCGAGCCCAGGTGCAGCGTTGAGGCGATAAAGCCAATCCCCATCAGCACCCACAGGCCAAACATGCTCAACACCAGACGCTGCTGCTGTTCAGCATTGAGCTGACCTTTCAACAACGCCAGCGCGAGCACAATGAAGCCGCCCGCCACGCACTGACCAAAGACCGTGAAGATCATCAGCGGCCATTCATGCCATCCACTTCCCATCTCACACCTCCTTCGGGTTTGCCAGGTAGCCGGTGGTGTCACCTGTAGGACGGCTGTTGGCGTTAGGTTTTATCACAATACTCGGCTTCGTGAAGTGCGCAGACGGCAGCGGCGCCACGGCGGCGAGCTGACCGTGTTTCTGACGCAGCTCTTCAATCGGGCCGAAGTCCAGCGCGCGCAGCGGACAGGACTCGACGCAAATCGGCTTTTTGCCATCCGCTACGCGGGTGTGGCAACCATCGCATTTGGTCATATGGCCCTTGGCAGCGTTGTACTGTGGCGCGCCATACGGACAGGCCATATGGCAGTAGCGACAGCCGATGCAGACATCTTCATCCACCACCACAAAACCGTCTTCGCGCTTGTGCATCGCACCGCTCGGGCAGACCTTGGTACAGGCCGGATCTTCACAATGGTTACAGGCAATCGACAGGTAGTACGCAAAGACGTTCTGATGCCAGACGCCGTTATCTTCCTGCCAGTCGCCACCGGCGTATTCGTAAATGCGGCGGAAGCTGACGTCCGGGGTCAGGTCTTTGTAATCTTTACAGGCCAGCTCGCAGGTTTTGCACCCGGTGCAACGGCTGGAATCAATAAAAAATCCATACTGGGTTGTCATCGGCTACTCCTTAAACCTTTTCAACCTGGACAAGGTTTGTGTGGGATGGGTTGCCCTTCGCCAGCGGCGACGGACGCTGCGTGGTCAGCACGTTAATACTGCCCGCCTGGTCGATGCGGTTGGCATCAGGGCTGTACCAGGCCCCTTCCCCCAGCGCCACCACGCCTGGCATCATGCGCGGCGTCACTTTGGCCTCAATGTGCACCTCGCCGCGACCGTTGAAGATGCGTACGCGATCGCCATTGCTGATGCCGCGTGCTTTGGCATCCATCGGATTGATCCACATCTCCTGACGGCAGGCGGCTTTCAGCACGTCGACGTTGCCGTAGGTGGAGTGCACGCGCGCTTTGTAGTGGAAACCGGTCAGCTGCAGCGGGAATTTCGCCGTCAGCGGATCGTTGTAGTTTTCGAAACCTGGCGTGTAGATCGGCAGCGGATCAATAACGTCCCCTTCCGGCAGCTCCCAGGTCGACGCGATTTTTGCCAACTCTTCGGAGTAGATTTCGATTTTGCCCGACGGCGTGGTCAGCGGGTTCGCCTGCGGATCTTCACGGAACGCTTTATACGCTACGTGATGCCCTTCCGGATCGCGCTGTTTGTACATACCCTGCTTGCGGAAGGTGTCGAAGTCCGGCAGGTCAGGGATCGCTTTACGGGAGAGTTCATGCAGATGACGCATCCACCCTTCCTGAGTACGTCCCTCGGTAAACTGCTGCTCAACGCCAAGACGTTTCGCCAGCTCAGAGGTCATCTCATAGATGGTTTTGCACTCGAAGCGCGGTTTAATAGCCTGGTCAGTAAAGATCACGTAGGACATGTTGCCGCAGGAGGCGTCCAGCGCGAAATCCATCTGCTCAGAGGCGGTGCAGTCCGGCAGCAGGATATCGGCATATTTCGCCGAGGAGGTCATGTGGCAGTCGATCACTACAATCATCTCGCACTTCTTGTCATCCTGCAGGATTTCATGGGTGCGGTTGATTTCTGAATGCTGGTTAATGAGACAGTTACCGGCATAGTTCCAGATCATCTTGATCGGCACGTCCAGCTTGTCTTTGCCGCGTACGCCGTCGCGCAGGGCGGTCATTTCCGGACCCCGTTCGATCGCATCGGTCCACATAAACATGGAGATGCTGGTCTGAACCGGGTTATCCAGCGTCGGCATACGTTCGAACGGCACTTCATATGAGCCTTCACGCGCGCCGGTGTTACCGCCGTGAATGCCGACGTTGCCGGTCAGAATGGAGAGCATGGAGATGGCTCGGGTCGCGATTTCACCGTTCGCATGACGCTGCGGCCCCCAGCCCTGGCTGATGTAGGCCGGTTTGGCTGAGCCAATCTCACGCGCAAGCTGAACGATACGCTCTGGCGGGATGCCGGTGATGGTGGACGCCCATTCCGGCGTTTTTGCTACACCATCGCTGCCCTGACCGAGGATATACGCCTTGTAGTGACCGTTTGCCGGCGCACTGGCTGGCAGAGTTTTCTCGTCATAGCCAACGCAGTATTTATCCAGGAAAGGCTGATCGACAAGGTTCTCTGTGATCATCACCCACGCCAGGGCGGAGACCAGCGCCGCATCGGTACCCGGACGAATGGGGATCCACTCATCTTCGCGTCCGGCACCGGTGTCGGTATAGCGCGGATCGATGATGATCATGCGGGCATTGGATTTAGCGCGGGCCTGTTCGAGGTAGTAGGTCACCCCGCCACCGCTCATGCGGGTTTCGCCCGGATTGTTACCAAACAGCACGACCAGCTTACTGTTTTCGATATCGGACGGGCTGTTGCCGTCAGCCCAGCCGCCGTAGGTGTAGTTCAGCCCTGCCGCGATCTGCGCCGAGGAGTAGTCGCCATAGTGATTGAGATAACCGCCGCAGCAGTTCATCAGGCGCGCCACCAGCGTTTTTCCCGGTGGCCAGGAGCGGGTCAGCGTGCCGCCAAGCGTCCCGGTACCGTAGTTAAGGTAGATAGATTCGTTACCGTACTCTTTGATAAGGCGCTGCATATTGGTGGCGATGATGTCGTAGGCTTCATCCCAGCTAATTCGCTCGAACTTCCCTTCCCCGCGCTTACCGACGCGCTTCATCGGGTATTTCAGGCGGTCCGGATTATAGACACGACGACGCATGGAGCGACCACGCAGGCAGGCACGGACCTGATGTAACCCTTCGTAGTTATCGTCCCCGGTATTGTCGGTTTCGACATATTTAATTTCACCATCCACCACATGCATACGTAGCGGACAACGGCTACCGCAGTTGACGGTACAGGCACTCCACACCACTTTTTCCGGCGAAGTGGCCGGAGACAGAGCCTCTGCCGCCGACGCCAGTCGGGTAAAGGGGAGCGTGAAGGCACTGCTGGCTACGGCCAGGCCACCTATGGCCGTGGTTTTCATCAACCCACGGCGAGTGACCTCTGCAGCCATTAATGCTTCAGGCGCGTTGATTTTCATAGAGACTCACTTTGGTTGCTCACAAAGAAAAGAGAGGCGGCGCATACCGCTATGTAGTTTTATATATAACGAATATCTTCGTTATCAGCTTTTTGTGCTGACTTTCATTCGGAGGAGTATTACTACTTTAGAAGGAGAGGTTATTGCTTCGTATCAAATCAAAGGCATAAAAAAAGCGCCCTGAGGCGCTTTTTTGTTTTAAGACAAATATTAGCCGATGTACTGCTGGCCTTTCATGTATGGACGCAGCACTTCAGGGATCTCAATACGACCGTCTGCCTGCTGGTAGTTTTCCAGCACGGCAACCAGCGTACGGCCTACAGCCAGACCAGAACCGTTCAGGGTATGCACCAGACGGGTTTTCTTGTCAGATTTGCTGCGGCAGCGAGCCTGCATGCGGCGCGCCTGGAAATCCCAGACGTTAGAGCAGGAGGAGATTTCACGGTAGGTGTTCTGCGCAGGCACCCACACTTCCAGATCGAAGGTCTTGCAGGCGCCAAAGCCCATATCACCGGTACACAGCGCCATACGACGGTACGGCAGACCCAGCAGCTCCAGCACTTTCTCAGCGTGGCCGGTCATCTCTTCCAGCGCGTCCATGGATTCTTCAGGACGGACGATCTGCACCATCTCGACTTTGTCGAACTGGTGCATACGGATCAGACCGCGCGTGTCGCGACCGTAAGAACCGGCTTCAGAACGGAAGCACGGAGAGTGCGCCGTCAATTTGATCGGCAGATCGTCTTCGTCGATGATCTCATCACGCACGAGGTTAGTTAGCGGCACCTCCGCGGTTGGGATCAGCGCGTAGTTGCTGCTGTCGGCTTCCTCGTCCAGCGGACGGGTGTGGAACAGATCGCCGGCAAATTTCGGCAGTTGGCCCGTACCGTACAGCGTATCGTGGTTAACCAGATACGGTACGTAGGTTTCGCTGTAACCGTGCTGCTCGGTGTGCAGATCCAGCATGAACTGCGCCAGCGCACGGTGCAGATGGGCAATCTGGCCTTTCATCACCACGAAGCGAGAGCCGGTCAGCTTAACCGCTGCCGCAAAGTCCAGGCCCGCGTGCATTTCGCCCAGCGTTACGTGATCGCGCACCTCGAAGTCAAACTCACGAGGCGTGCCCCAGCGTTTCACTTCAACGTTGTCGTTTTCATCTTTGCCGACAGGCACGCTGTCGTCAGGAATATTCGGGATAGCCAGGGCAATATCACGAATCTCGGTCTGAAGAACGTCCAGCTCAGCTTTCGCCTGATCCAGTTCTTCACCCAGTTTGTTCACTTCCAGGCGTAATGGCTCAATATCTTCCCCGCGCGCTTTCGCCTGGCCGATGGATTTCGATCGAGAGTTACGCTCTGCCTGCAGATTTTCAGTTTGTACCTGCAGAACTTTACGACGCTCTTCAAGAGCGCGCAGCTTATCTACATCCAGCTTAAAGCCCCGGCGTGCCAGTTTTTCAGCGACTGCGTCTGGCTCATTACGCAGCAGATTGGGATCGAGCATGCTTATCCTGTGCTTATCGAATTAAAATAGGAAAATGTGACCACAGCCTGCGGCCACAAGGATACATTGCCAACATTACCGCAACGATTGAACTAACGGTAGCGTTTTATAGGGCTATTTTGATCCTGTCCGGCGAGCCAGGTGAGCTTTTCACCAATCTTGCCTTCAAGACCTCTGTTTGTGGGGTGATAATAGCGCGTTTGTGCCATCTCCTGCGGGAAATATTCTTCCCCGGCAGCGTAGGCATTGGGTTCGTCGTGAGCGTAGCGATACTCCTGCCCGTAACCCATCTCTTTCATCAGCTTGGTCGGCGCGTTACGCAGATGAACCGGCACATCGTAGTCCGGGCGTTCGCGCGCGTCGGACATCGCCGCTTTGAAGGCGGTATAAACCGCATTGCTTTTCGGCGCGCAGGCCAGATAGACAATCGCCTGCGCTATGGCACGTTCGCCTTCCGCGGGTCCAACGCGGGTGAAGCAGTCCCAGGCTGACAGCGCGACCTGCATGGCGCGAGGATCTGCATTGCCGACATCTTCTGACGCAATCGCCAGGCAGCGACGCGCGACGTATAACGGATCGCCGCCCGCAGTGATAATGCGCGCGTACCAGTAAAGCGCCGCATCCGGCGCGCTGCCGCGCACGGACTTATGCAGCGCCGAGATCAGGTCGTAAAAACGGTCGCCTTTGTTATCGAAACGTGCGCTGCGCTCCCCGGCAATTTCGGTGAGCAGCTCCTGCTTCAGCACCCGCTTCCCGGCATCGTCAACTTCGGCCATATCGGCCATCATTTCCAGCGTATTCAGCGCCCGACGCGCATCGCCGTTGACCAGCTCGGCAATCGCACGACGCGTGTCGTCAGGCAGAACGATATCCTGCCCGCCGTAGCCCCGCGCTTTGTCGTCCATCGCCTGAGTAAGAACCTTTTCGATATCCTCGGTCGTCAGCGATTTGAGCAGGTAAACGCGCGCGCGGGAAAGCAGCGCCGAGTTCAGCTCAAACGACGGGTTTTCGGTGGTCGCGCCGATGAAGAAGATCGTGCCGTCTTCAATATGCGGCAGGAAGGCATCCTGCTGGCTCTTGTTGAAGCGGTGGACTTCGTCCACGAAGAGGATGGTGCGCCGCCCGGCATTGCGGTTCTGCCGCGCACGCTCGATCGCTTCGCGGATCTCTTTCACGCCGGAGGTGACCGCCGAGATACGTTCGACGTCCGCGTTGGCATAACGGGCGATCACTTCTGCAAGCGTGGTCTTGCCGGTACCAGGGGGCCCCCAGAGGATCATGGAGTGAAGATGCCCGGCCTCAATGGCGCGCGGCAATGGCTTACCGGCAGCCAGCAGGTGCTGCTGGCCGATGTACTGCGCTAAATTTTCTGGCCGCATGCGAGCGGCCAGAGGTTGAAACGCGTTATCTGAAAAATCGAGCGACAGATTGCCCACTCACGCCTCTTACTTATTGCGTTGGTCGTCCACCGTTACGCCCTGCGGCGGGGTAAAGGTGAATTTAGATGCATCAACGGCGCCGTTCTGCTGAGATTTAAGCTGGTAGCTGCTGCGCTGATCGTCCTGCTCAACCGCGCCGAACTGATTGATGGTACCGTTGGTGCTTACGTTAATGGTGAACTGCTTCAGGTTGCCGTTGCTACCTTTCGGCGTCAGGACAAACTCGTCACCCGTTTGTTTAATATTGTACTGCTGCCAGTCGCTGGCCTGGTTACGGGCAATCAGCATAAACGGCGTATTGCTGGTGGCATCCTTCAGCCAGGTCGCCGTAGCCTGCTCAACGAACGGGTTGAAGAACCATAAGGTTTTGCCGTCAGACACCAGGATGCTCTCATCCGGCTGGGTCATGTGCCAGTTGAACAGATTCGGGCGTTTTACCCACAAATCTCCCTGGCCTTCCTGCACCGCGTTGCCGCTGCCGTCAGTCACTTTTTGCGTGAAGCTGGCGTGGAAGCTGCTTACTTTATCCAGTCGGCTTTTAAGGTCGCTGGCTGCATCAGCCCAGACGCTGCTGGCGACAAAACTGGTGAGTAATGCACAGGCGATGGCGATTTTTTTCATTGTTATTCCTTAAAATACGTCTTCCCGATATGGGGTTTCCGTCTTCTATTCTGGACCTGCCCGAAGGCAGGCGACAGAAGAAAATGCTTAATTTTGGCTGATTTACCCTTCTTTGCAATCGCTGAAGGTTAATCAAACGGCGGCGGTGCCAGCACCTCGCGGTTACCGTTATGCCCCTGCTCGCTCACAATGCCCTGCGCTTCCATCTGCTCGATGATACGCGCCGCGCGGTTATAGCCGATGCGGAACTGACGCTGCACCCCAGAGATGGACGCTTTGCGTTTTTCGGTAACGAAGCTAACCGCCTGATCGAATAACGGATCCAGCTCTTCGCCGCCGTCGAAGCCACCGCCACCGCCTTCGCTTTCCGTATCGCTGGTAATGCCGTCAACATATTGTGGACGACCGCGCGCTTTCCAGTCCTGCACGACGGCGTGAACTTCCTCATCGCGGACGAACGCACCGTGGACACGCACCGGAGAGGTGGAGTTCGGGCCGGAATAGAGCATGTCACCCATACCCAGCAGCGACTCTGCGCCGCCCTGGTCAAGAATGGTACGGGAGTCAATTTTACTTGATACGGTAAAGGCGATACGCGTCGGAATGTTCGCTTTGATAAGGCCGGTAATAACGTCCACAGAAGGACGCTGGGTCGCCAGGACAAGGTGAATACCGGCCGCACGCGCTTTCTGCGCCAGACGGGCAATCAACTCTTCCACTTTCTTACCGACGGTCATCATCAGGTCAGCGAATTCATCGACCAGCACGACGATATAAGGCAGTTTTTCCAGCACCGGATGCTGGGCATCCATGCTGTCACCCGGTTTCCAGTAAGGATCCGGAATCGGACGTCCCATGCGCACCGCCTGGGCGATTTTCTCGTTATAACCGGCCAGGTTACGCACGCCCAGCGCAGACATCAGCTTGTAGCGGCGTTCCATCTCATTGACGCTCCAGCGCAGGGCGTTGGCGGCGTCCTTCATGTCGGTCACAACTTCGGTCAGCAGATGCGGGATGCCTTCGTAGACCGACAGTTCGAGCATTTTCGGGTCGATCATGATGAATCGCACATCTTCCGGCTGCGCTTTATACAGCATGCTGAGGATCATGGCGTTCACACCGACAGACTTACCGGAACCGGTAGTACCCGCGACCAGCAGGTGAGGCATTTTCGCGAGATCCGCCACCACCGGATCGCCCGCGATATCTTTGCCAAGCACCACGGTCAGCGGGGATGGGTTATCGCGGAATTTGGTGTTATCCAGCACTTCACGCAGGTAGACGGTCTGACGTTTCTTGTTCGGCAGCTCAAGGCCAACGTAAGGCTTGCCCGGGATCACTTCCACCACACGTACCGCCACGGTCGACAGAGAACGCGCCAGGTCGCGGGACAGGTTGGAAATGCGCGCGGCTTTAACGCCTGGCGCCAGGTTCAGTTCAAAACGGGTGATAACAGGACCCGGTGAGTAGTTCACCACGTCCGCCTTGATGCGGAAGTCAGCCAGACGGGCTTCGACCAGACGCGCCATTTGTTCGAGCGCGAAGGTATCGACCGGTTCCACTTCTGACGGCGGCGGTGTTAACAGATCCAGAGACGGCAGCGGCGTGCTTGGACGCTGCAGCGGACGGCTGTCACCGTTACGCATCAGCAGCGGGTGAATCAGGCTCTCCTGCGGCTGAGGCGCAGGCTGCTGGAACTGCGGCGGCTGTGGTGCCTGCTGCGGTTGAGCATACGGCTGCTGAACTGGTTGTTGAGGCTGCGCGTAGGTCTGTGGTGCTGGCTGCTGGCGCAGAGGCGCTGCTTCCGGCATCACGCTCGGGGTAAATAAAGGCTCGCTCGGGCCATCATCCACCAGATCCTTCATCGGCGAAAATTCAAAATCAGACAGCGAGAACGGGTTTGCACCCGCCGGTTGCTCACCGGAATAGCGCTGCTGCTGGGTGGCGGCAAACTGGCGCGCCAGTTCTGCTTCTGCCGCGTCCTCTTCATCTTCCAGCACCGGTTCATCGTGCTGGTATTCTTCACCGTAGCGCTGATTCTGCTGCGCAGCGAACTGGCGGGCCAGCTCGTCCTGCTGCATTTCATCGGCGTCATCTTCGTAGTCAGGCTCGCGCGCTTTCTCTTCAGCCATACGCTGGGAAGGCAGCTTGATACCATAAGAGGCAAGCTCTCGGCGGGTTGGAACGCGAACGCGGTTAGGGCGAGGCAGTTGCGGACCAATCCCCTCCTTCACCTGAGGACGTGGCGCGCCCCCTGTTGCCAGACTAAAGACAGGTGCAGCCGCCGCGGTAGCCTGCTTCACGCTTTCCGCTACGGGTGCGACTGCAGGCGTCGGGTCGATCGGTGGAACGGAAACAGAAGGCGCTTTCGTCACCGGCTCCTGCACCGGTTCAGGCACCGGCTGGTACCAGGCCGCCAGCTGCTCGCGTTCACGCGCACGTCGCTCTTCGACTTCTTCGAAATAGTACAGCGGTGGACGGGCGGGCTTCACCTCTTCCACGATTTCAGGTTCAGGCTGCGGCTCAACATAAGGCTGCACAGGTTCAACCGGTTCAGGCACATACTCCTGATAAGGTTGGGCCACCGGCTGTTCATCGTGCGGGTAATTTTGCGGTTCATACGCAGGCTGCGGCGGCTGATAAGGCTGCTGCCACTGCTCCTGCTGAACAGGGACGTAGCTTTCAGGTTCAGGCGCGATAACGGGCTCCGGCGTGTGAACACCGGGCGCAGTCTGCCAGTCAACCTGCGGCTGCTGAATAACGGATTCCGGCGGCGAAACCGGCGCGGATGGCATCACAGCGTCGACCGGCGCGGCATACGCCTGCGCAGCGGTCGTCGCGGCTGCTGCTGCCGCAACCGGCTCGGTAACCGAGTGGCCATTTAACAGCGGATCGTATTCGTCGAAGTCACCCGGCATGGCCCGGCTGCCGGAGAAGAGCACATCGTCAGGATCGACGGCGACACCCGCCGCGCGATACGCCACCTGCTCGTCTTCATCCATGCGTTTACCGGAGAAGAGCGCCGCATCGGTTTTACGGCCAAGCGGGTTGGCAAATTTCTCAGCAACACGCTGACGACGCGCCAGCGCGCCGCGCAGAATACGCGCACGACGAGACTCGCGACGCTGCACAGGCGCGTCATCTTCCTCTTCCTCTTCGTACTCGTCTTCATCAACCCACGTATCGTCACGACGGGTACGGTTGCTGGCGAAGGTCAGAATAGTGAGGATAAAACTGCCGATTTTCTCGGCAATGCTCACCCAGGACCAGCCGGTAAACAATGTCAGCCCGGCCGCCCAGATGCAGAGCAATGCGAGCGTGCCGCCGCTGCTGTGCAGCATCGGCTGTAGCGCAGAGCTCAACAAACTGCCGATCACCCCGCCAGAGGCGAAGTACCAGATATCATCCGCATTAATCGCTGCCAGCCCGCACGAGGTGAGGATCAGCGCCAGCGCGCCAATCAGGCGCAGCGACACGGCGAAATAGTCGATGTAATCATCGTTCTGACGATGACGCCACGCAAACCAGCATCCGCCAATGATAATGACGGGAAGGGTATAGGCCATCACACCGAAAATGAAAAACAGCGTGTCCGCAAGCCAGGCACCGGGGACACCGCCTAAATTATGGATAGGCTCATGCCATGCAGTTTGTGACCAGCTGGGATCCGAGGGGTTGAAACTGAGTAAGGCTGCCATCAGCCAGACGGCAAAAAGGGCAATAACAATCAGCAAAGCCTCGAGGAGACGACGTCCGCTACTTAGCTTCGATAGTGTGACTTCTTTGTCTTCAGTGTATTCCTGGCTCAAGAAAGGCTCTCCAGGTATCAGGCATATCCTGCCTGTTTGCTAAAACGGACAACAGTGCCGGGACTCCCCGGCACTGTTGCTGTATGGATTAACAGGAGTGTAATCAAACTACGCTGATTTTGCACCTGTTCCGTGTTAGCGCGTCTTAATAACCAGACGATTGCTCTGTTTGACCTCTTCCATCACCACATAGGTACGGGTGTCGTTCACGCCTGGCAGACGCAGCAGGGTTTCACCCAGCAGCTTACGGTAGGCGGACATATCAGGCACACGGGTTTTCAACAGGTAGTCGAAATCACCGGATACCAGGTGACACTCTTGAATTTCTTCAAGTTTCTGTACAGCGGCGTTAAATTGCTCAAACACATCCGGCGCACCACGATTCAGAGTAATCTCAACAAATACCAGAAGTGAGGCATCCAGATAATGCGGGTTCAGCAGAGCAGTATAGCCCTGAATGAAACCCTGTCTTTCCAGTCGGCGCACACGCTCAAGACACGGCGTCGGGGAAAGTCCCACACGTTTTGAAAGCTCGACGTTGGAAATACGCCCATCCTTTTGCAATTCATTAAGAATGTTACGATCGATACGGTCGAGATCTTTGCCAGGGCGCTTCTTGCTATCTACCATTATTATTGTCTCTCTGTATTCCTTCCCTACTCCTGCCTGGACCCTGTGCACATCACTGTTCAGAGCCTGTACCCGTTAGTCATCACATCGCCTGATTATGTATTAGACGCGATGCGGATTCGGGTTCTGTTGGTAAGAAGACCGTTGCCCGAAGGCAGTCACCGACATCACGTATGGCGTCTGTCCACGCCATGCGTAGATTTCACTGACCCGGTAAAAATGGCATTTACGTGCATGCCTATGCGGCATACGGTTAACACGGTTTTTTCTTCTTCCTTGAATGTTTTCGCAAAAGCGCAGGGGATTGTCAAAGCAAAACATCGTTTTTTAGTACAACATGCCGGATATTCATTGCGGCAGGGTATTAATCCTCATTTTATTGCCTTACAAACGACCGGTTTTCAGGAGAAAGCGTGATGTTATCGCGCGCTATTCATCGTCCGTGGCTATTACACAGATTGATATCAAAATTGCTGCGCTCTTTTTTTACGACAACAAATTCCCTACAATCCAGCCAAATGTCTGCCAACAACAATGGGGATCTCATGGGCACGGCCAAACACAGTAAGCTGCTAATCCTTGGTTCTGGACCTGCGGGATATACCGCGGCGGTCTATGCTGCACGCGCTAACCTGCACCCGGTACTCATCACCGGCATGGAAAAAGGCGGTCAGCTGACCACCACCACCGAAGTGGAAAACTGGCCAGGGGACCCGAACGACCTGACCGGGCCGCTGCTGATGGAGCGTATGCACGAGCATGCTGCTAAATTCGAAACCGAAATTTTGTTCGATCACATCAATAAGGTCGATCTGCAGAACCGTCCGTTCCGCCTGACGGGCGACAGCGGCGAATACACCTGTGACGCGCTGATCATCGCCACCGGCGCCTCTGCCCGTTACCTCGGTCTGCCATCCGAAGAAGCGTTCAAAGGCCGCGGCGTTTCTGCCTGCGCAACCTGCGACGGTTTCTTCTACCGCAATCAGAAAGTCGCGGTCATCGGCGGCGGCAACACCGCCGTGGAAGAAGCGCTTTACCTGGCGAACATTGCCTCTGAGGTGCATCTGATCCACCGTCGCGACACCTTCCGCGCGGAGAAGATCCTGATCAAGCGCCTGATGGATAAAGTGGCAAGCGGCAACATCGTGCTGCACACCAACCGTACCCTGGAAGAGGTGACGGGCGACCAGATGGGCGTTGCCGGTCTGCGTATCCGTGATACCCAGAACACCGATAACGTCGAAACGCTGGAAGTGGCGGGTCTGTTTGTGGCGATCGGTCACAGCCCGAACACCGCGATCTTCGACGGTCAGCTGGAGCTGGAAAATGGCTACATCAAAGTGCAGTCCGGCATTCACGGTAACGCGACCCAGACCAGCATCCCGGGCGTGTTCGCGGCCGGCGACGTGATGGACCATATTTACCGTCAGGCGATCACCTCTGCGGGCACCGGCTGTATGGCCGCGCTGGACGCTGAACGCTACCTCGATGGACTGGCTGAACAAGGTAAATAATCTTTACAAGTCAGTAACAAACGTAAATAAAGGCGGCGATAAGTCGCCTTTATTGTCTCCCCGTTGTAACATTGCGCTGCCCAATTTCTAATAACGTCACCTGCAAAGTACGCAATGGAAAAAACCCGTCAACAAGAGTTAACACGCTGGCTGAAACAGCAAAGCGTTATTTCCCGCCGCTGGCTTACGATTTCCCGTCTCCTGGGATTCGTTAGCGGCCTGTTGATTGTTGCCCAGGCATGGCTGCTGGCCCGCATTCTTAATCACATGATCATGGAGAACATTCCACGCGAAGCGCTCCTGCTGCCCTTTATTGTCCTGATCCTGATTTTTATCCTGCGCGCCTGGGTGGTGTGGCTGCGTGAGCGGGTCGGTTTTCACGCCGGACAGCACATCCGCTACGAGATCCGCCGTCAGGTGCTCGACAGGCTTCAGGAAGCCGGGCCCGCGTGGATCCAGGGTAAACCAGCCGGTAGCTGGGCGACGCTGATCCTTGAGCAGATTGACGATATGCACGACTACTATGCGCGCTATCTGCCGCAGATGGCCCTTGCCGTCTTCGTTCCGCTGCTGATCGTGATCGCCATCTTCCCGGTGAACTGGATGGCTGCGCTGATTCTGATGGGCACCGCCCCGCTGATCCCGCTGTTTATGGCGCTGGTCGGCATGGGGGCAGCGGATGCCAACCGCCGTAACTTCCTGGCACTGGGTCGCCTGAGCGGCCATTTCCTCGATCGTCTGCGCGGCATGGAGACGTTACGCATTTTTGGCCGCGGTGAAGCGGAAACCGAAAACATTCGCCAGGCGTCACAGGACTTCCGTCAGCGCACCATGGAAGTGTTACGCCTCGCCTTCTTGTCTTCCGGCGTACTGGAATTCTTTACCTCTCTGTCGATTGCCCTCGTGGCGGTCTACTTCGGTTTCTCCTACCTCGGCGCGCTGGATTTCGGCCATTACGGCACGGCGGTGACCCTTTCTGCCGGGTTCCTGGCGCTGATCCTGGCCCCGGAGTTTTTCCAGCCGCTTCGCGATCTGGGGACCTTCTATCACGCCAAAGCCCAGGCGGTTGGCGCAGCCGATAGCCTGAAAACGTTCCTGGAAACGCCGCTGGCACACCCGGAGCGCGGTGACGTGACGCTGAATGCTAAAGAGCCCGTGAACATCGAAGCGCAGGACTTTTCCATTCTGTCACCCGAAGGCAAAGTGCTTGCGGGTCCGCTGAACTTTACCTTACCTGCCGGACAACGCGTGGTGCTCGTCGGCACCAGCGGTTCCGGGAAAAGTTCTCTGCTGAATGCGCTATCCGGATTTATGGCCTATACGGGTTCACTGCGGATCAACAGAACCGAACTGCGTAACCTCGATCCTGACGCCTGGCGTAAACAGCTCAGCTGGGTGGGCCAAAACCCGCAGCTTCCCGCCGCTACGCTGCGTGAAAACGTCCTGCTGGCGCGCCCGGATGCGCGTGAAGATGAACTGCAATCGGTTCTCGACCGCGCCTGGGTCAGCGAGTTTCTGCCGCTGCTCCCGCAAGGGGTAGATACCGTGGTCGGTGACCAGTCCGCCGGGCTGTCGGTCGGACAGGCGCAGCGTGTGGCCGTTGCCCGCGCGTTGTTGAATCCTTGCCAGCTGATGCTGCTGGATGAACCCGCCGCCAGCCTGGATGCCCACAGCGAGCAGCGCGTAATGGAAGCCCTGAACGCCGCCTCCCGGCAGCAAACCACCCTGATGGTCACCCATCAGCTGGAAGGCATTGCCGACTGGGACCAGATCTGGGTCATGGAGAACGGCCGTATTGTTGAGCAAGGCGAATACGCCTCTCTCGTTGCCGCGCAGGGACCGTTTGCCGCCCTGCTGGCGAACCGTCAGGAGGACATCTGATGCGTGCTCTGCTGCCTTATCTTGCGCTCTATAAACGCCACAAATGGATGCTGACGCTGGGGATTGTGCTGGCCATTGTCACGCTGCTCGCCAGCATCGGACTGCTCACGCTTTCCGGCTGGTTCCTGTCGGCCTCGGCCGTCGCGGGGTTCGCCGGATTATACAGCTTCAACTACATGCTTCCGGCTGCCGGGGTTCGCGGTACCGCCATCACCCGTACTGCCGGACGCTATTTCGAACGGCTGGTCAGCCACGACGCCACTTTCCGCGTGCTGCAGCACCTGCGCATCTACACTTTCAGCAAGCTGCTGCCCCTCTCCCCTGCCGGGCTGGCGCGTTTTCGTCAGGGTGAGCTACTCAACCGTGTCGTTGCGGATGTCGACACGCTGGATCACCTGTACCTGCGCGTGATCTCCCCGATCGTGGGCGCATTTGTGGTGATTGTGGTTGTCACGCTGGGGCTGTCTGTTCTGGATGTTCCCGTGGCGCTGACGCTGGGCGGGATCATGCTGCTGACGCTCATCATTCTGCCACCGCTGTTTTACCGCGCCGGGAAATCCACCGGAGAAAACCTGACGCGTCTGCGCGGAGACTACCGCCAGCAGCTAACCTCCTGGCTTCAGGGGCAGGCAGAGCTGACCATTTTTGGTGCCAGCAAGCGCTACCGCGCCCGGATGGAAAGTACGGAGCTGAACTGGCATGAGGCCCAGCGCCGCCAGTCGGAGCTGACGGCCTTCTCTCAGGCGCTGATGATGCTGATCGGCGGCGTGGCGGTGATAGCCATGCTGTGGCTGGCCTCCGGCGATGTCGGGGGGAATTCACAGCCGGGTCCTCTTATTGCCCTTTTCGTCTTCTGCGCGCTGGCGGCGTTTGAAGCGCTGGCCCCGGTGACGGGCGCCTTCCAGCATCTGGGTCAGGTCATCGCCTCTGCCCTGCGCATCACCCAGATTGCGGAGCAGGAGCCTGAAGTTACGTTCAGTGCCGGGCAAACCGCTGTTCCAGAGCAGGTTGCGCTGACGCTTGAAGATGTCACCTTCGCCTACGACAAACAGGCGCAGAACGCGCTGGACAGTATCAACCTTTCTGTTAAGGCAGGACAGCGGATTGCGATCCTCGGCCGTACCGGCTGCGGTAAATCGACACTGCTGCAGTTGCTGACCCGCGCCTGGGATCCGCAGCGCGGTCATATTCGTTTTAATAATACGTTGCTGACTGATTTCAGCGAGCAGGCCCTGCGCAAGGCCGTGAGCGTCGTTCCGCAGCGCGTGCATCTGTTTAGCGCCACGCTGCGCGATAACCTGCTGCTGGCCGCGCCAGAGGCCTCTGATGATGCGCTTTGCACCATGCTGGAGCAGGTCGGACTGCAAAAGCTGCTTGAGGACGAGGGATTGAACAGCTGGCTGGGCGAAGGCGGCCGCCAGCTCTCCGGCGGTGAGCTGCGCCGTCTGGCCATTGCGCGCGCGCTGCTGCACGATGCGCCGCTGATGCTGCTCGACGAGCCCACCGAAGGGCTGGATGCCACAACCGAGAGCCAAATCCTTGATTTACTGGCGAATGTCATGACCGGCAAAACCGTGCTGATGGTCACGCACCGCCTGCGCGGACTGGCGAGCTTTGATCGGATAATTGTGATGGACAACGGACACATTATTGAGCAAGGTAGTCACGCAGAGCTGTTGGCGAAACAGGGTCGCTACTACCAGTTTAAACAGCGTCTGTAGACTATATTTGTAGCGTCCTCACTCGCGTACTGGAGTTTTGCTGTCATGCGCCTGGTCCAGCTTTCTCGTCATAACATCGCGTTCCCTTCTCCGGAAGGGGCGCTGCGTGAGCCCAACGGGCTGCTGGCCCTCGGTGGTGACCTCAGTCCCGCTCGACTATTAATGGCGTACCAGCGCGGAATATTCCCCTGGTTTTCCCCCGGCGATCCGATTTTATGGTGGTCTCCCGATCCGCGTGCCGTGCTGTGGCCAGGGCAGTTTCACGTGAGCCGCAGCATGAAGCGTTTCCATGCGAAATCACCTTACCGCGTTACCCTCAACCACGCCTTTGGTCAGGTCATTGAAGGCTGTGCTGAAGACCGTTATGAAGGGACATGGATAACCCGCGATATTATTACCGCCTACCACCAGCTCCATGAGCTTGGCTACGCCCACTCCATCGAGGTGTGGGAAGACGGAGCACTCGTTGGCGGCATGTACGGCGTGGCGCAGGGGACGCTGTTCTGCGGTGAGTCGATGTTCTCTCGTGCTGTTAACGCCTCGAAAACTGCACTGCTGGTCTTCTGCGAGGCGTTTGCCCAGCGCGGCGGACGCCTGATCGATTGTCAGGTGCTCAACGAGCACACGGCCTCCCTGGGTGCTGTTGAAATTCCGCGACGCCAGTACATCGAACAGCTGGATGCCAGCCGTCAGGAGAAGCTCCCGCGCGACTTCTGGATACCGAGAACGCTCTTTATGCCCAATGCCTAAATGTTTTCCGCATATTTTTTGTGAGGGTGTTATAATTACGCCGCAGAGTAGCTTCTGCCTGTTGCCCCGCCGCCGTTTGGGACCCTCGCTTCAGATAACGTCCTGACGTTTATCCTGTCGTCTCCCCTTTACGAATGCGCTTCCTGTTCGGTTGTACCGTGACGCTTGGGCAATGCGCCGAAACTGTTTTGCTGCGTTTTAATCGCGCAATTCTTTACTTAATTGATGAATTTCGGCATTATCTTGCCGGTTCAAAACTTGGTAGTGATACCCCAGAGGATTAGATGGCCAAAGAAGACAATATTGAAATGCAGGGTACCGTACTTGATACGTTACCTAATACCATGTTTCGCGTAGAGCTGGAAAACGGTCACGTGGTAACTGCGCACATCTCCGGTAAAATGCGCAAAAACTACATCCGCATTTTGACGGGCGACAAAGTGACTGTTGAACTGACCCCGTACGACCTGAGCAAAGGCCGCATTGTCTTCCGTAGTCGCTAATTGTTTTCGCCTGTAATGGCAGATGAATATTTAAAAGGTCGGGATTATCCCGGCCTTTTTTATTTATGGCTTTAGTGTTGCTGCGTCGGAAGATGTATTGTCATCCATGGTTGTACAGGAGCGATTAAATCTCCTGCCATAGAATGCGCCATGTCGTGAAGTAATCCCGTAAGATGCGGCAGCATATCGCGGTCAAAATGCGACACCAGCAGCACGTGGTTTAACGCCCGGCAGTAGTCACATTTCGTTTCTGTATCTTCCAGCAGCCACTCTTTTTGTCGCGGCTGTGCCGCTTCTTCCTCAAATTCCAGTATCTGAAAATCACGCATGGATTCCGTGAGGCCGGTTTTCACCTCTTCCAGATAAGCCCCCAGGCAACGGCATACGGGCTGCGTTTGAGGGAATGATTTGCAGTCGAGGAGGATTTCGGTGAGCAGTTTGCAGCGCTCGGCGAGGGTGGGGAGATCGGGGTTGAGGGAGAGTTCGGTGTAAAGTTGGGCGAAATTATTAATATCAGTCATATGTGATCCTTTATGCACGTAAGATTGTTTGTGCACACTTTCAGGACGCCAATCCCGGCACCTGATTTTGCAGGTGCGACACTATTTTATTACTGTATATTTACCCAGCAACTAACTTCGAAAGAAACTGGAAAGCGCCTCGCAAAATTCCTCTGCGGCCTGTTGCCCTCACCCCAACCCTCTCCCACAGGGAGAGGGAGAAAACACTAAAAACGACAACACTGTTGTCGTTTTGCTTTTACCTTGGCAGACATAAAAAAACCGGGCTATTGCCCGGTTTTTAAGACCTACGTTACAACTCAGTGAGCCGCTTCCGGCTTGTGCTTCGCCGCACTCTGGAAATCGTACGTCAGTTCGTTCTTCGCCTGGTCCAGCGCCACGGTCACCTGGCCGCCGTCCACCAGCGAGCCAAACAGCAGCTCGTTCGCCAGCGGTTTCTTCAGGTTGTCCTGAATCACGCGCGCCATCGGACGGGCACCCATCGCACGGTCGTAGCCTTTCTCGGCCAGCCAGTTGCGGGCCTCCTGGCTCACTTCCAGCGACACGCCTTTCTGATCCAGCTGAACCTGCAGCTCGACGATGAACTTGTCCACTACCTGATGGATCACGTCGGTAGACAGGTGATCGAACCAGATAATGTTGTCCAGACGGTTACGGAACTCCGGCGTGAAGATCTTCTTGATCTCCTCCATCGCATCGGTGCTGTTATCCTGGTGGATCAGGCCGATGGATTTACGCTCGGTTTCACGCACCCCGGCGTTGGTGGTCATCACCAGCACCACGTTGCGGAAGTCCGCCTTGCGCCCGTTGTTGTCGGTCAGCGTCCCGTTGTCCATCACCTGCAGCAGGATGTTGAACACGTCCGGGTGCGCCTTCTCGATTTCATCGAGCAGCAGGACCGCGTGCGGATGCTTGATCACCGCGTCGGTGAGCAGACCGCCCTGGTCAAAGCCCACGTAGCCCGGAGGCGCACCAATCAAACGGCTGACGGTGTGACGCTCCATATACTCGGACATATCAAAGCGCAGCAGCTCAATGCCCAGCGCTTTGGAGAGCTGAACCGTCACCTCGGTTTTCCCCACGCCAGTCGGGCCAGCGAACAGGAAGGAACCGACAGGCTTGTGGTCATGCCCCAGTCCGGCACGGGCCATCTTGATCGCTTCGGTTAAGGCCTCGATGGCTTTATCCTGACCAAAGACCAGCATTTTCAGGCGATTGCCGAGGGTGCGCAGCGTGTCGCGGTCGCTCTGAGAGACGCTCTTCTCAGGGATACGCGCGATGCGGGCCACCACGGACTCAATATCCGCCACGTTAACGGTTTTCTTACGCTTGCTGGCCGGCATCAGACGCGCACGCGCCCCCGCCTCGTCAATCACGTCAATCGCCTTATCCGGCAGATGACGGTCGTTGATGTATTTCACCGCCAGCTCCACCGCCGCACGGACCGCTTTCGCGGTGTAACGCACGTCGTGGTGCGCTTCGTACTTCGGCTTCAGGCCGTTGATGATCTGCACCGTTTCCTCGACGGACGGTTCGGTCACGTCGATTTTCTGGAAGCGGCGCGCCAGCGCACGGTCTTTCTCAAAGATGTTGCTGAACTCCTGGTAGGTCGTGGAGCCAATCACGCGGATCTTGCCGCTGGAGAGCAGCGGTTTGATCAGGTTAGCCGCATCCACCTGGCCACCGGAGGCCGCACCCGCGCCGATGATGGTGTGGATCTCATCGATAAACAGGATGCTGTTGGTGTCCTGCTCCAGCTGTTTTAACAGCGCTTTGAAGCGTTTTTCAAAATCACCGCGGTATTTGGTGCCCGCCAGCAGCGAGCCGATATCCAGCGAGTAGATGGTGCAGTCGGCAATCACTTCCGGCACGTCGCCCTGCACAATGCGCCAGGCAAGACCTTCGGCAATCGCGGTTTTACCCACGCCTGATTCCCCCACCAGCAGCGGGTTGTTCTTGCGGCGACGGCACAGCACCTGGATCGCGCGCTCCAGCTCTTTATCGCGACCAATCAGCGGGTCGATACCGCCAACGCGAGCAAGCTGGTTAAGGTTGGTGGTGAAGTTTTCCATACGATCCTCCCCGCCTGCTTGCTCTTCATTGTTATTGACCTGATTGCTGGAATCCGATGCCTGGTTAGGCTCGTCTTTGCGCGTTCCGTGAGAAATAAAGTTAACCACATCGAGGCGGCTGACTTCATGTTTGCGCAGCAGGTAGGCAGCCTGTGACTCCTGCTCGCTGAAGATGGCGACTAAGACGTTTGCGCCAGTCACTTCGCTACGTCCGGAAGACTGGACGTGGAATACCGCGCGCTGCAGCACGCGCTGGAAGCTGAGCGTCGGCTGCGTGTCGCGCTCTTCTTCACTGGCTGGCAGCACCGGTGTGGTTTGTTCGATGAAGGCTTCGAGTTCCTGACGTAGCGCCACCAGATCCACGGAGCAGGCTTCCAGCGCTTCGCGGGCAGATGGGTTGCTAAGCAGTGCGAGCAGTAAATGCTCGACGGTCATAAACTCATGTCGGTGCTCACGCGCTCTGGCGAAAGCCATGTTTAAACTGAGTTCCAGTTCTTGATTGAGCATAGGCACCTCCCCCAATTTTATGCCTTATCAGGCCTTTTCCAGCGTACACAGCAACGGATGCTCGTTCTCCCTCGCATAGTCGTTCACCATCGCTACTTTGGTTTCCGCCACTTCGGCTGTGAAGATGCCGCAGATAGCTTTGCCACGATAATGAACGGTAAGCATCAGTTGCGTTGCACGTTCTACATCATAAGAAAAGAACTTTTGTAGCACGTCAATAACAAATTCCATCGGCGTGTAATCATCGTTCATTAACATAACTTTATACATAGATGGCGGTTTTAGCGCGTCGCGCACTTTATCTTCCGCCAGCTGGTCAAAATCCAGCCAATCGTTGGTCTTACCCATTATGCATAACCACTTTGAATCTACCTCAGATGTTAGATAACAATCATCTATTACTGTCATCCGCGATGTCTGTCACAAACTATTGCAATAGCGTTAACTGCTTCAAACTTTGGTTGATTATTGTCCCATCTCCAGCGCCAAACGCTTGACGACTTCTTTCGTTTCTCTAAATTGTACAAGCGTGAGATGGCGAGGTTTTGAACAGCCCCCACTCCACCACCGGTTCATTCCATCTTAACTTATAAGATTTACGAAGGATGTCGAAGCATGGAAATGGGTACTGTTAAGTGGTTCAACAACGCCAAAGGGTTTGGCTTCATCTGCCCCGAAGGCGGCGGCGAGGATATCTTCGCTCACTATTCCACCATTCAGATGGATGGTTACAGAACGCTCAAAGCCGGGCAGTCCGTCCGGTTCGATGTACACCAGGGACCAAAAGGCAATCATGCAAGCCTAATCGTACCCGTTGAAGCAGAGACGGTTGCATAGCTCTCTGTTTTATTGTGTACATCCCGCAGTCAAAATGCCAGCCCGATCGGCTGGCATTTTTATTTTCGGGTTATTCCCGAGCCAGCGCGTCCACCGGATCCAGCCGCGCCGCATTGCGGGCGGGCAACCAGCCAAACAAAATGCCGGTAAAGGTCGAACACAAAAATGCGGTAATAATGGCAACCGGCGAGAAGCCAATCTCCCAGCCGGGTAAAAAGAGCTGGAGTGCAAACGCGATCATCATCGAGAGCGCAATGCCCATCGCCCCGCCGACCAGACACACCAGCACGGCTTCAATCAAAAACTGCTGCAGCACGTCACTGGCGCGGGCCCCGACCGCCATGCGGATGCCGATCTCCCGGGTGCGTTCCGTTACCGACACCAGCATGATGTTCATCACCCCGATGCCGCCGACGACCAGCGAAATCACCGCCACCTGCGTGAGGAACAGCTGAAGAGTACGTGTGGTCTTTTCCGCCGTTTTCAAGAGGCCGTCCATATTCCAGGTGAAGAAATCTTTCTTCCCGTGGCGCAGGATTAACAGCCGCTCAAGCTGCTGTTCGGCGAGCGCGCTGTCGTAGCCCTCCTTCACGCGCACGGTGATGGAGTTGAGCCAGGACTGCCCCATAATCCGCCCGGAGATGGTGGTGTAGGGCAGCCAGACGCACAGGATCTTGCTGCTGCCAAACATCGACTGCTTCTCTTCCGCCACGCCGATGACCGTGGCAGGCATGTTGCCGACCAGGATCACTTCGCCTACCACGTTGACTTTATTGGGGAAGAGCTGCCTGCGCGAGTTCGCGTCCAGCACCACCACCTGCGCCCTGCCCGCCAGCTGTTCGGCGTTAAAGGTAGCGCCTTCACTGAAGGTCATGCCGTAGACGTTGAAATAGTCTCCGCTAACGCCGTTCGCACTGGCGGCAACGTCGACATTGCCCACCCGCAGGCGCAGGTTCTGCGACACCGCAGGCGTGGCGGAGTTGACCCACGGCTGCTTCTGAATGGCCGCGAGATCGTCGTATTTCAGCGCCTGCTGATACTGCGGCTCGTCGTCGCCAAAGTCTTTGCCGGGATAGACGTCAATGGTATTGGTACCGATGGCGCGGATATCGGCCAGCACCAGCTGCTTGGCCGCGTCGCCCACCACCACAATCGACACCACCGAGGCGATACCGATGATGATGCCGAGCATCGTCAACAGGGTACGCATTTTGTTGGCCGCCATCGCCAGCCAGGCCATGGTCAACGCTTCACGAAAGCCGCTGGAAAACTGTCCCCAGCCGGTTGATGCCGGAAGCGCTTCTTTCGGCGCCGCTGCTCTGGACTCACGCGGCGGCGGATTGCTGACCAGCTCGCCGTCGTGGATCGCAATAATGCGTTCCGCCTGCGCCGCCACCTGCGGATCGTGGGTAACAATGATGACCGTGTGCCCCTGATCGCGAAGCTGATGGAGGATCGCCATCACCTCTTCGCCGGAATGGCTGTCGAGCGCGCCGGTCGGCTCATCCGCGAGGATCACCTGCCCGCCGTTCATCAGGGCGCGGGCAATACTCACGCGCTGCTGCTGGCCGCCGGAAAGCTGCGAGGGCAGGTACTCCACCCGCTCTGCCAGCCCCAGACGCGTCAGCAGCATCTGCGCGCGCTCGAGGCGTTTTTTACGCTCGACGCCCGCATAGACCGCAGGTACTTCCACGTTCTGCGCGGCATTGAGGTGAGAAAGCAGATGGTAACGCTGGAAGATAAAGCCGAAGTGTTCCCGGCGCAGCTTCGCCAGCGCGTCGCCATCCAGCGTGGAGATATCCGTCCCGGCCACGCGATAGGTACCGCTGGTGGGTTTATCCAGGCAGCCGAGAATGTTCATCAGCGTCGATTTACCGGAACCCGATGCGCCGACAATCGCCACCATCTCGCCCGCTTCCACGCGCAGGGAGATGCCTTTCAGCACCTCCACCGGACCGTCGCCGGAGGGATAGCTGCGACGAATGTTATTCAGCTCAAGCAGCGCCGTCATTTGGCGGCTCCGGGCAGGCTTTCGCTGACAACAACCTCCTCGCCCTCTTCCAGCCCTTTCACCACCACCACGTCAGTGTCGTTGCGCGCGCCAATCACGACCTCGCGCTCGCGCGTTTCGCCGTTGCGCAGCACTTTCACTTTATAACGGCTATCCCCGGCGGATTCGCCGAGCGCAGAGAGCGGAATGGTCAGCACGTTCTTCACGCCGGTCAGCTGGATATGCACCTGTGCGGTCATGTCCAGACGCAGCACGCCCTGCGGGTTTGGCACTTCAAAACGGGCATAGTAGAAAATAGCGTCGTTCACTTTTTCCGGCGTCGGCAGAATGTCTTTCAGCACGCCTTCGTAGCGCGTCTGCGGATCGCCCAGTACCGTAAACCAGGCGTTTTGCCCCGGCTTAAGATGGATCACATCCGCTTCTGAGACCTGGGCTTTGACCAGCATGGTGCTCATGTCCGCCAGCGTCAGAATGTTTGGCGCCTGCTGTGCGGCAATCACCGTCTGCCCCTGGAGCGTGGTGATCTGGGTCACTTCGCCCGCCATCGGTGCCACAATTTGGGTGTAGTCGAGGTTGGTTTTCGCCGTATCCAGCGAAGCCTGATTGCGTTTGATTTGCGCGTCAATCGTGCCAATCTGCGCCTGTTTCACCGCCAGTTCAGTGGTGGCGGTATCTAAATCTTGTTTTGAAATAGCCTGAGTTTTAGCCAGCGCCTGCTGACGGGTTAGCGTCACCTGGGCCAGGTTACGTTCTGCCAGCGCCTGCGCACGCTGCGCGCGCAGTTCCATTAGCGTGGCTTCCACCTCGCGGATCTGGTTCTCAGCCTGTTCTGGATCGATAACGCCGAGCAGCTGGCCTTTTTTCACCTTGTCGCCAATCTCAACCGACAGCGTTTTCAGCTGGCCGCTGACCTGAGCGCCGACGTCAACCTTGCGCAGCGCGTCAAGCTTGCCCGTCGCGAGGACGTTTTGCTGCAGTTCGCCCGGACGAACAATCAGTGTCTGATACTGCGGCACCGGCGCGTTCAGCACCTGCCATAGCCAGTATCCACCGGCTAAAACCACGACCGCCAGCAGCAGAAACAGCGTTCTGCGTTTTCCCTTGAGGTTCATAAATAATCCAAATAAATGTTCTGGCAATGATAAGTGTTGATTCTATCTAAACGACTCCTCAACGAAACCCCTTCTTCTTGAAATCGTCACAATTTGTTTACGAGACGTTGAACGTTCGCCTGCTGAAATGGAGATCTTCATCAAGAAGCAGGATCTATCATGTCTTCCATCGTCGATACACCTTTTTCAAACTTGCCTCAGCCTAAATCTGGCTGGCAGCTCTTCAAAAATCTGGCTTTCGGTAAGCTCAAACCAGGACTGGCGTGGCAAAACCCCGCCTATCGACGTAAATTCATGTTACGTTCACTGGCGACACCCATTAGCACTGCGCGCCTGTTAACAAGTCTTGCAAAACAACCACGTCTGATGCAGATGCTGCAGGTACAACCAGGGCTACCGTGTCGGTTGCATCGTCCCTGGTTGACGGTGAATATGGATCGACAGCATGCGCTGGAATCCCTCAACTGGCACTATCAGACGATGAGCCGCCAGCTTCCGGTGACGCTGCAAACGGGTTATTTTTCGAAGAAGGGCTTCACCCTGCTGACCTTAACCGGCAAAGATGAACAGCAATTTACCGTCCGTCTGTGCGCCGATGCGTTTCTGGATAAAGAAGGGGAAGCCACCCTCGCCTTCTGCGACCATCAGAATACGGTGCTGGCCGAGATGACCTTCACCCTGTGCCAGTTTGAGGGAAAATCGACGCTGTTCATTGGCGGTTTGCAAGGGGCAAAAGCGCATGTTCCCCATGAGCTGATCCAGGGTGCGACGAAAGCCTGCCATGGTCTGTTCCCGAAACGTCTGTTGGTCGAGGCCGCCATGACCCTCGGCACCGCCTTCCCGGTAGAACAGATTATCGCCGTCAGTAACGATACCCATATTTATCGCAGCTGGCGCTACCGCAAGAAAAAAGAGGGGAAGCTGTTGGCCGATTACGACAGTTTCTGGATCTCTATCGGCGGTGAAAAACAGGATAACGGTAACTTTATGCTGCCGCTCGTCATGCCGCGTAAACCGATGGAAGAGATCGCCAGCAAAAAACGCTCCGAATATCGCCGCCGCTACGAGCTGCTGGATAGCCTGATTCAGCAGGTGAAACAGGCGACCCAACGCTAATCCGCTTTCCCGCGTGCCAGCCACAGCACGCGGGAAAACATCTTCCGCAGCAGGGTCGGTACCGCCTCTACGCCCCGCCTTCCCGCTTCCGTCGCCACTTCAATGGCTAAATCCGGTTTTGACGAACGATGAATGGCTTTGGCGATCACGCGCCGCATGTTCATCGGGACATCGACCGGCACCATGGCAATGCGGTGGAAGACGTCATCGAACCCCTGACGGTACATAAAGTGTTCCATGTCCATCGCAGGGAGCATGGTTAAATGGTCGCGCTCTTCCTCACGCTCGTTATTCAGCAGGCTGCGTACGGTCGAGGCATATTTTTTGCCCGCCTCATCACCGTCGACCAGAACGTGCCACTCGATCCCCATCCGGCGAGCAAATTTTATCAGCGGCTTTAGTCCCGACTGGGCGAATTCAATCACCTTAATGCCTTCCGCATCAAAATGGTGGCCGCACTGGCGCGCCAGTTCGTTGATAACCCACGTTTCCGTTTCCCCCTCCACCAGCAGCCAGCAGCGGGCAAAGAGCGACGACGCGCGGTTAAAGCGAATATGAAACGCGATGCGCCGCCCGTCTTCCGCGTTCAAACCACCCGGACCAAGCCGGAAAGCGGAGACGCGGGAGGACTCACGGACCAGACGGCAGACGTGTTCTACCGGCGTCAGCGATAATAATTCACCGGAATTGGTGGTCGTAATGCGCTGGAGCGGCAGCAGATTCAGCAGATGCCATGCCACGGAGAGCATGATGGGATGCAGCCGCGTTTCCGGGTCTTCCACCAGCAGCAGCGGCCTGGCGTCCCGGTCAAGACGAACGGTGCCTTTGGCCTGCAGAAGCGTTGAAAACAGCCCCAGCAAAATCACCCGATGGGTACGACCGCCGGGCCGGTCGATCATTCGGTTAATGATGTCGAGGTAACGCCAGCTGCGCTGCTCATCATGAGAACGGCGGCGCATCAGACGATGACGCGACTCAGAGGTTCCCTGCTCGGAAAAATAGTGCTCCAGGAGTTGCACCATTGCGGACAACCCCTGACGGATTTGACCATCGGTCAGATTTTGCGGACGCGACACCAGCTCTCTTGCCAGAAAATCCAGCTCGCGGGCGGTGACTTCCACGTCCGGCATATTGGGTACGGTACCGTTACGAATACGCCGCATAAAACGCGCATCGCGCAGGCGTAACACCGGCGTCAGGCGAATCAGGTGGCGGGCCAAATCGTCGATATTCTCAAGCGGGATCGGGTTGGCTTTCTCATCGAGAAAATCACGCAGGGTGAGTACCCCCTCGTTCTCCGCCATCTCCCCTTCCAGCCGATAGAAAATCCGGTGGAAACCGTCATCGCACGGCACCCAGCAGGGTGACAGCGGGCGGAAGCGACGCACGCGATGACGTCCGGGCTCGGATTCGCGGAAAGTCAGGATGATATGCAGGTGCTTCTCGCGCCCCGTCACGTCGCCGGGCGGGAACCAGAAATCGTCGCGGACGAAGTGATACAGATCGTCTTCGGGCGAAAGCAATAACGTCAGCGCATCCAGCAGGCTGGACTTACCCCACGCGTTCTCGCCGATCAGGACGTTGTTCTGCTCCAGCTGCAGCGACAGACGGTTAATACCGCGAAACCCGACAATTTCCACACGTTCGAGAAGCATAAATCCCCCGACAAATGATCACTTTTTCCTTCAAGTTATCAGCAGTATAGCGGGAGGCGTTCTGTCACGACAGCACAACGTTCACCCTTGCGAGAATTAGTCTATGCTCTATTTACCGCTAATTTGAACAAGGATTGACATCGCATTGCCTAAAATCAAACCAACAGAATTTATTTAAGTGGCGAAGGGGTGTTGTTATTTTTTAGAATAGAGACTCTTTGAGTCGTCATCCCTTTATGACGATATATCCCGCGCGCGGGAAAGCGTGCGGATAATTATTTTGAGGTGGTTATGTTTAGAAAATTAGCGGCAGAATGCTTTGGTACATTCTGGCTGGTATTTGGTGGCTGCGGTAGCGCCGTTCTGGCAGCAGCATTCCCGGAATTGGGTATTGGTTTTGTCGGCGTCGCGCTGGCGTTTGGTTTAACCGTATTAACCATGGCGTTTGCCGTGGGACATATTTCCGGCGGCCATTTTAACCCGGCAGTGACATTAGGTTTATGGGCAGGCGGCCGTTTCCCGGCAAAAGACGTGATTGGCTACATTGTGGCGCAGGTGGTTGGCGGTATTATTGCAGCTGGCGTTCTGTACGTGATTGCCAGCGGTAAAGCCGGGTTCGACGCGGCGGTCAGCGGCTTTGCCTCTAACGGCTTCGGCGAACACTCTCCGGGCGGTTACTCCATGCTGTCTGCCATCGTGATTGAAATTGTGCTGACCGCCGGCTTCCTGCTGGTGATCCACGGCGCAACGGACAAACACGCGCCAGCCGGTTTTGCCCCGATTGCGATTGGCCTGGCGCTGACGCTTATCCATCTGATTTCAATTCCGGTCACCAACACCTCCGTTAACCCGGCACGCAGCACCGCCGTCGCCATCTTCCAGGGCGGCTGGGCGCTTCAACAGCTGTGGCTGTTCTGGGTGATGCCAATTATCGGCGGTATCCTGGGCGGCGTGCTGTACCGCACCCTGCTGGAAAAACGCGATTAATCGAGCGCGGTGTCGGGTGGCGCTAACGCTTACCCGACCTACGTTAGAGTGCACTTTGTAGGCCGGGTAAGGCGTAGCCGCCACCCGGCTTTTTTATTGCTCCTTTACCTGACAGCCTTTATTGGGTAGTGTCTCTGGCGCTCAACAGATACTCAAAAGGACCGGCTGTTCATGTTTTCAGGACTCCTCATTATTCTGCTGCCCCTGATTGTGGGCTACCTTATCCCGCTGCATCAGGAATCTGCATTACGGCTTATCAACCGTTTTCTCAGCTGGATTGTTTACGTCATTCTTTTCTTTATGGGGATAAGCCTGGCATTCCTGGATAACCTGTCGGCGAATTTACTCTCCATCCTCCATTATTCTGTCGTCACCGTGGTGGTTATTTTACTGTGCAATATTGCCGCGCTGCTGTGGCTGGAACGCACTATTCCATGGAAAAATCACCATCATCAGGAAAAACTCCCTTCACGAATTGCCATGGCGCTGGAATCATTAAAACTGTGCGGCGTCGTGGTGCTCGGTTTTCTTCTTGGGCTGACCGGTTGGGCATTTTTACAGCACGCGACAGAGGCCAGCGAATATACGCTTATCTTCCTGCTGTTTCTGATCGGTATTCAGCTGCGAAATAATGGCATGACCCTGAAGCAAATTGTCCTCAACCGTCGGGGAATGATGGTTGCCGTGATTGTTGTCGCCAGTTCAATGGTCGCGGGCGTCATTAACGCCTTTATTCTCGATCTGCCGCTGAAAACCGGCCTGGCGATGGCGTCAGGTTTTGGCTGGTACTCCCTCTCCGGTATTCTGCTGACCGAATCATTCGGCCCGGTGATCGGCAGCGCCGCCTTCTTTAACGATCTGGCGCGAGAGCTGATTGCCATCATGCTGATCCCAAGCCTGGTTCGCCGCAGTCGTTCTACCGCGCTGGGCCTGTGCGGCGCAACGTCGATGGACTTTACCCTGCCGGTACTGCAACGCTCCGGGGGGCTGGAGATGGTGCCCGCCGCCATCGTGCACGGCTTTATTTTAAGCCTGCTGGTTCCGGTCCTGATGGCCTTCTTCTCTGCCTGATACTTCTTTGGCGGTAGGTTTCCTGCCGCCAAAATTGCGCTAAATCAATCTCCCTCTATTTTGTAGCAGAAAGCCCTTTTCACCGTTCTGGCACAAGCATAATCTTAAACATGTATATCAAATATAACTTTAACAGGTGTGATTATGTTTTGTGTGCAATGTGAACAAACCATCCGTACCCCGGCAGGCAATGGCTGCTCTTACGCACAGGGTATGTGCGGCAAAACCGCAGAAACATCTGACCTGCAGGATCTGCTGATTGCGGCCCTGCAAGGCCTTTCCGCCTGGGCGTTCAAGGCCCGTGAATACGGTATTGTCGACCACTACGTCGACAGCTTCGCCCCGCGCGCCTTCTTCTCCACGCTGACCAACGTTAACTTCGACTCTCCGCGCATTGTCGGCTATGCCCGCGAAGCGATTGCCCTGCGTGAAGCGCTGAAGGCACAGTGCCTGAAGGCGGACGCCAGCGCCCGCGTGGAAAATCCGATGTCAGAACTTCAGCTGATCAGCGACGATCTGGGCGACCTCCAGCGTCAGGCGGCAGAATTCACCCCGAATAAAGACAAGGCGGCGATTGGCGAGAACATTCTCGGCCTGCGCCTGCTGTGCCTGTACGGGCTGAAAGGCGCGGCGGCCTATATGGAACACGCGCACGTGCTCGGTCAATACGACAACGACATCTACGCCCAGTACCACAAAATCATGGCGTGGCTGGGCACCTGGCCTGCCGATATGAATGCCCTGCTTGAGTGCTCAATGGAAATCGGCCAGATGAACTTCCGCGTGATGAGCATTCTGGATGCCGGTGAAACCAGCACCTACGGCCACCCGACGCCGACGCAGGTCAACGTTAAAGCGACCGAAGGCAAGTGCATCCTGATTTCCGGTCACGACCTGAAAGATCTCTACAACCTGCTGAAGCAAACCGAAGGCACCGGCGTTAACGTCTATACCCACGGCGAAATGCTGCCCGCGCACGGCTACCCGGAGCTGCGTAAATTTAAGCATCTGATCGGTAACTACGGCAGCGGCTGGCAGAACCAGCAGGTGGAGTTTGCCCGCTTCCCGGGCCCTATCGTGATGACCTCTAACTGCATCATCGACCCTACCGTCGGCGCGTATGACGACCGCATCTGGACCCGCAGCATCGTCGGCTGGCCGGGCGTGAGCCACCTCGAAGGCGACGATTTCGGTCCGGTTATCGCCCAGGCGCAGCAGATGGCGGGCTTCCCGTACAGCGAGATCCCGCACCTGATCACCGTCGGCTTTGGTCGTGAAACCCTGCTGGGTGCCGCTGATTCGCTGATCGACCTCGTCAGCCGTGAAAAGCTGCGCCACATCTTCCTCGTTGGCGGCTGCGACGGCGCGCGCGGCGAGCGTAACTACTTCACCGATTTCGCCACCCGCGTGCCGGAAGACTGCCTGATCCTGACCCTGGCGTGCGGCAAATACCGTTTCAACAAGCTGGACTTCGGCGACATCGAAGGCCTGCCGCGCCTGATCGATGCGGGCCAGTGTAACGATGCTTACTCGGCCATCATTCTGGCGGTCACGCTGGCGGAGAAACTGGGCTGCGGCGTGAACGACCTACCGCTGTCGCTGGTGCTGTCATGGTTTGAGCAGAAAGCGATTGTCATCCTGCTGACCCTGCTTTCTCTCGGCGTGACCAACATCGTGACCGGCCCGACCGCGCCTGGCTTCCTGACGCCGGACCTGCTGGCGGTGCTGAACGAGAAATTCGGTCTGCGTTCCGTGACCAACGTTGAAGATGATATGAAGCAGCTGCTGAGCGCGTAAGGAGTAACTCATGACCATGCCAACCCCACAATGTCCGTGGCGGATGCAGGTTCATCACATCCATCAGGAGACGCCGGATGTGTGGACGCTGTCGCTGCTGTGCCATGACTACTATCCGTACCGTGCGGGTCAGTATGCGCTGGTTAGCGTTCGCCATTCGGCAGACACCCTGCGCGCCTACACCCTTTCTTCCACGCCGGGCGTGAGCGAGTACATCACGCTTACCGTCCGCCGTATTGATGACGGCGCGGGCTCGCAGTGGCTGACGCGGGACGTGAAGCGCGGGGATTATATCTGGCTGTCTGACGCACAGGGGGAATTCACCTGTGACGACAAAGCAGACGATAAATTCCTGCTGCTGGCGGCGGGCTGTGGCGTAACGCCGATTATGTCGATGCGCCGCTGGCTGGCGAAGAACCGTCCGCAGGCAGACGTGCAGGCGATCTTCAGCGTGCGCTCTCCGGAAGATGTGATTTTTGCCGATGAGTGGCGGAATTATCCTGTGACTCTGGTGGCTGAGCACAACGCGACCCACGGCTTTGTGCCCGGTCGCCTGAGCCGCGAGCTGCTGCAAAGCGTGCCGGATATGGCGAACCGCACCGTGATGACCTGCGGCCCGGCGCCGTACATGGATAACGTGGAAAAAGAGGTGAAAGCGCTTGGCGTGACCCGCTTCTTCAAAGAGCAGTTCTTCACGCCGGTGGCGGAAGCGGCAACCAGCGGCGTTAAGTTCACCAAACTGCAGCCTGCTCAGACCTTCTTTGGCCGCGTGGGGACCACGCTGCTGGAGGCGCTGGAAAGCAATAAGGTGCCGGTAGTGGCTGCCTGTCGTGCGGGCGTGTGCGGCTGCTGTAAGACGAAGGTGGTTTCGGGAGAGTATACCGTCACCAGCACCATGACGCTGTCCGACGCGGAAATTGCCGAGGGTTACGTGCTGGCATGTTCGTGCCATCCACAGGGCAATCTCGTCCTCGCATAAACGTTAAATGTTAGATCGTAGGCCCGGTAAGCGTCAGCACCACCGGGCTTTTGTTATCCTCACCGCCACACCGGACCTTTCCCTACCGCAAAGCGCCCTGCCCCTAAAAACGCGACAGCCAGCGAGCCGATAAAGAAGTACACCAGGCTTTCAATCGCCCATGCGCCTACCTTATCGAGGGCGAGCGTTTCCCCCATTCCCACCATCAGCCACGCTACGATCATCGTAAACGCCAGCACCAGCGCGGCCGGGCGCGTAAAGAGCCCAACAATAATCAGGATCGGCGCCACCACTTCGCCAACCAACACGCCGTAGGCGATAAATCCCGGCAGCCCTTTTTCCACCAGCATGCCGCTGATAAAGCCCACGCCGCCAAACAGTTTGTGCAGACCGTGAAAAAGCATCAGCCCGCCGACGGCAAGTCGTAACAAGAATTTGCCAAGATCGTCGCACGATAGCTTTTCATTAACAGCAATTAACAATGATTTAACCATTTGAAATGATTCCTGTTTTCACCGAGGTATTGCCAGATTATGCCGAATAATTGCGCGTGAAAAGCACCTTTTAATTAGGGGGAGATGACGGGCAATACGGAGACTTTCTTCTAAGCTTGTAAGCGATATCACAAAAAGGAGACGGACAACCATGAAACAAACCGTGGCTGCATATATTGCGAAAACGCTCGAACAGGCTGGCGTGAAACGTATCTGGGGCGTAACCGGCGATTCCCTGAACGGACTTAGCGACAGCCTCAACAAGATGAAGACCATCGAATGGATGCCCACCCGCCATGAAGAGGTTGCCGCCTTCGCCGCAGGCGCTGAAGCACAGCTCACGGGAGAACTGGCCGTGTGTGCCGGATCGTGCGGGCCGGGTAACCTGCATCTGATCAACGGGCTGTTCGACTGTCACCGTAACCACGTCCCGGTGCTGGCGATTGCCGCTCATATCCCCTCTTCCGAAATCGGCAGCGGCTATTTTCAGGAGACGCATCCGCAGGAGCTGTTCCGTGAATGCAGCCACTATTGCGAGCTGGTTTCATCCCCGGAGCAGATCCCGCAGGTGCTGGCGATCGCCATGCGCAAGGCCGTGCTGAACCGTGGCGTTTCGGTGGTCGTTATCCCGGGCGATGTAGCCCTCAAGGCCGCACCGGAAGGTGCCAGCACCCACTGGTATCACGCTCCGCAGCCGGTGGTGACGCCAGCCGAGGAGGAGTTGAAAAAGCTGGCACAGCTGCTGCGTTACTCCAGCAATATCGCCCTGATGTGCGGCAGCGGCTGCGCGGGGGCGCACAAGGAGCTGCTTGAATTTGCCGGTAAGCTGAAATCGCCCATTGTCCACGCCCTGCGCGGCAAAGAGCACGTCGAGTACGACAACCCTTACGATGTGGGGATGACCGGTCTGATCGGTTTTTCCAGCGGCTTCCACACCATGATGAACGCCGACACGCTGATCCTGCTCGGCACCCAGTTCCCGTACCGCGCGTTCTACCCGACGGATGCGAAAATCATTCAGATTGATATCAACCCGGCCAGCATCGGCGCGCACAGCAAGGTCGATATGGCGCTGGTGGGCGACATCAAATCCACCCTTGCCGCCCTGCTGCCGCTGCTGGAAGAGAAAACCGATCGCAAGTTCCTCGATAAAGCGCTAAGTGACTATCGCGATGCGCGCAAGGGGCTGGACGATCTCGCCAAACCGAGCGACAAAGCCATTCACCCGCAGTATCTGGCGCAGCAGATCAGCCATTTCGCGGACGACGATGCCATCTTTACCTGCGACGTGGGCACGCCAACCGTCTGGGCCGCTCGCTATCTGAAGATGAACGGCAAGCGCCGCCTGCTCGGCTCGTTCAACCACGGCTCGATGGCCAACGCCATGCCGCAGGCGCTGGGCGCAAAAGCGACGGCGCCGGAGCGTCAGGTAGTGGCGATGTGCGGCGACGGCGGATTCAGCATGCTGATGGGGGATTTCCTGTCGGTGGTGCAGATGAAGCTCCCGCTGAAAATTGTGGTCTTCAACAACAGCGTGCTGGGCTTCGTGGCGATGGAGATGAAGGCTGGAGGCTATCTGACGGACGGCACCGAACTGCACGACACCAACTTTGCCCGCATCGCCGAGGCCTGCGGCATCACCGGTATTCGCGTGGAGAAAGCCTCCGAGGTGGATGAAGCCCTGCAGCGCGCCTTCTCCATCGACGGTCCGGTGCTGGTGGATGTCGTCGTCGCCAAAGAGGAGCTGGCGATCCCACCGCAGATCAAGCTTGAGCAGGCCAAAGGCTTTAGCCTCTATATGCTGCGCGCGATCATCAGCGGGCGCGGTGACGAGGTGATCGAACTGGCAAAAACCAACTGGCTCAGGTAAAACATCTGGCATCGCCTTTTTAATAATAAGGACATGCCATGATCGATTTACGCAGTGATACCGTTACCCGCCCGAGCCGCGCCATGCTCGAAGAGATGATGGCCGCCCCGGTCGGGGACGACGTCTACGGTGACGATCCGACGGTAAACGAACTGCAGCGCTATGCCGCAGAGCTCAGCGGAAAAGAGGCCGCCCTGTTCCTGCCAACCGGTACGCAGGCTAACCTCGTGGCGCTGCTCAGCCACTGCGAGCGTGGTGAAGAGTACATCGTGGGCCAGGGCGCGCATAACTACCTCTACGAAGCCGGCGGTGCCGCGGTGCTCGGCAGCATTCAGCCGCAGCCGATTGACGCCGCGCCGGACGGCACCCTGCCGCTCGATAAGGTCGCGGCGAAAATCAAAGCCGACGATATTCACTTCGCCCGCACCCGGCTGCTCAGCCTAGAAAACACCCACAACGGCAAAGTGCTGCCGCGCGAATACCTGAAAGCCGCATGGGAGTTTACCCGCGAGCGCAGGCTCGGCCTGCACGTGGACGGCGCGCGCATCTTCAACGCCGTGGTGGCGTACGGCTGCGAGCTGAAAGAGATTACGCAATACTGCGACTCGTTCACCATCTGCCTCTCTAAAGGGCTGGGCACGCCAGTGGGTTCCCTGCTGGTGGGCAATGCGGACTACATCAAGCGCGCGAACCGCTGGCGCAAAATGACCGGCGGCGGCATGCGTCAGGCGGGTATTCTGGCGGCAGCGGGGCTGTATGCCCTGAAAAACAACGTGGCGCGCCTGAAGGACGATCACGACAACGCCGCGTGGATGGCGGCTCAGCTGCGCGAGATTGGCGCCGACGTGATGCGCCACGACACCAACATGCTGTTCGTCCGCGTGGGCGAGGATCGCGCCGCTGCGCTGGGTGAATTTATGAAAGCCCGTGGCGTGCTGATCAACGCCTCACCCGTCGTGCGTCTGGTCATGCATCTTGACGTCAGCCGCGAGCAGCTGGCGGACGTAGTGAAACACTGGCAGGCGTTTTTACAGCGATAAGGAGCATCACGTGCCGCAACGCATTCTGGTGCTCGGCGCCAGCGGATATATCGGTCAGCATCTCACCGCGGCGTTAAGCCAGCAGGGACACCGGGTGCTGGCAGCGGCACGCAACACGGAGCGCCTGCAAAAGCTCAGTTTACCTGGCGTCACCTGCCACAACGTAGATCTCAACTGGCCGAAGGAGCTTCCCTCGCTGCTGGAAGGGGTCGACACGCTTTACTATCTGGTGCACAGCATGGGCGAAGGCGGGGATTTTATCGCCCACGAGCGTCAGGTGGCGATGAACGTCCGCGATGCGCTGCTGCAAACGCCGGTGAAACAGGTGATTTTTTTAAGCTCGCTCCAGGCGCCCGAACATGAGCAGTCCGATCACCTGCGCGCCCGCCAGCTGACGGCTGACACCCTGCGCGGCGCTGCTATTCCCGTTACCGAACTACGCGCCGGAATTATCGTCGGCGCAGGCTCCGCCGCCTTCGAAGTGATGCGTGATATGGTGTATAACCTGCCGGTGCTCACGCCGCCGCGCTGGGTCCGTTCGCGCACCACGCCGATTGCGCTGGAGAACCTGCTGCATTATCTGGTGGCATTGCTGGATCACCCAACCGACCAGCACCGCGTGCTGGAGGCCGCCGGGCCTGAAGTCCTGAGCTATCAGGAGCAGTTAGAACATTTCATGCGCGTCAGCGGCCGCCGCCGCTGGCTGATCCCCATCCCCTTTCCAACCCGCTGGATCTCGGTGTGGTTTTTGAATGTGATCACCTCCGTGCCGCCGACGACCGCCAAAGCGCTGATCCAGGGGCTTAAGCACGATCTGCTGGCGGACGATCGCGCGCTGCGGGCACTCATACCCCAGGACCTGATCCGCTTTGACGATGCCGTGCGTAATACGCTGAAAGAGGAAGAGCAGCTGGTGAACTCCAGCGACTGGGGTTACGACGCCCAGGCGTTTGCCCGCTGGCGCCCGGAGTATGGCTATTACCCGAAACAGGCGGGCTGCACGGTGAAAACCCGCGCCAGTCTGGCCGCGCTGTGGGAGGTCGTGAACCAGATTGGCGGCAAAGACGGTTATTTCTTCGGCAATATCCTCTGGCAAACGCGCGGGGCAATGGATCTGCTGGTGGGGCACAGGCTGGCAAAAGGCCGCCCGGCACGCCCGTATCTTGAGGTGGGCGATGCGGTCGACAGCTGGAAGGTGATCATCGTCGAGCCGGAAAAACAGCTGGCGCTGCTGTTCGGTATGAAGGCCCCGGGGCTGGGCCGGCTCTGCTTTACCCTGAAAGACAAAGGCGATCACCGTGAGCTGGACGTCCGCGCCTGGTGGCATCCGCACGGAATGCCGGGGCTGTTCTACTGGCTGTTGATGATCCCTGCCCACCTGTTTATCTTCCGCGGAATGGCGAAACGCATTGCGCAACGGGCAGAACAAAAGACGGAAAAGATATAAATAAAACTCTCTTTCTTTCACCTTTCCCATTGCATAGCGCCGTAATTCACGAAAGAATGCGCACGAAATTCTTTTCAACACAGTGGATAGCTATGAAGGTACTGGTTACCGGGGCGACCAGCGGCTTAGGCCGAAATGCGGTCGAATTTCTGCGCAATAAAGGCATCAGCGTCAGGGCTACCGGTCGCAACGAAGCGATGGGTAAACTGCTGCAAAAAATGGGCGCAGAGTTCGTCCATGCTGACCTGACGGAGCTGGTCTCCTCTCAGGCAAAGGTGATGCTCGCCGGTATCGACACGCTATGGCACTGTTCCAGTTTTACCTCCCCGTGGGGGACCCAGGAAGCCTTCGATCTCGCCAACGTGCGCGCCACCCGTCGTCTGGGTGAATGGGCCGTTGCCTGGGGCGTGCGTAACTTTATTCATATCTCGTCACCGTCACTCTATTTCGACTATCACCACCATCGCGACGTGCAGGAAGATTTCCGCCCTGCTCGCTTTGCCTGTGAATTTGCCCGCAGCAAGGCGGCCAGCGAAGAGGTGATTGACCTGCTGGCGCAGTCAAACCCGCATACCCGCTTTACGGTCCTGCGTCCGCAGAGCCTGTTCGGGCCGCACGACAAGGTGTTTATTCCGCGTCTGGCGCAGATGATGCACCACTACGGCAGCGTGCTGCTGCCGCGCGGCGGCGATGCGCTGGTGGATATGACCTATTACGAAAACGCCGTTCACGCTATGTGGCTGGCAAGCCAGCCGGACTGCGATAAGCTGATCTCCGGTCGCGCCTACAACATCACTAACGGCGAACCGTGCACGCTGCGCAGCATTGTGCAGCGGCTGATCGACGAGTTGCAGATCGACTGCCGTATCCGTTCCGTGCCCTACCCGATGCTGGATATGATTGCCCGCAGCATGGAGCGTTTTGGCAGTAAATCGGCCAAAGAGCCTGCGCTGACGCATTACGGCGTCTCTAAACTCAACTTTGACTTCACGCTAGATATTTCGCGGGCGGAGAATGAGCTGGGGTATAAACCGGTTGTGACGCTGGATGAAGGGATTATGCGCACCGCGGCGTGGCTGCGGGATCACGGGAAGCTTCATCGCTAGCCTTTTTGCCCGGTGGCGACTTCCGCACCGTACTGTCCCCTCGCCCCTTTGGGGAGAGGGTTAGGGTGAGGGGAAAGAGCAAACACTAAAACGGCAACCTTTCGGTTGCCGTTTGCTTTTACAGTGCCGTCCAGGCATCAGCCCATGCCAGACCTGCGCCTGGCTCGTAGTATGCCGGGGCGTTGTTACACCAGCCGCTGTACGGGAACGGTTTGCACTGGAACAGTTTACCGTGGTTGTTCACGATATCACCTGCCTTGTACTTGCTGTTCGCGCTCCACGCGACGTAAGAGCCGGAAGTGCCTTCGTCCTGAGACGGTGCCGCTTTCGCCTTCACGTTCAGAAGGTAAGAGGTGGTGCTGCTCAGTTCGCCATCGCTAACGGTCAGACTCACTTCAATCTGCTGTGCAGTGGCGGATTCTGGCGCCCTGAAGGTCACAACCGCTTTGTCCTGACCGGTCACGGTCTGACCATCCTGTGAACGCCAGGTGTAGGTCAGCTTGTTACCGTCGGCGTCTGTGGAGCCTTCCGCGCTCAGAGAGACCTGCGCACCGGCTTCAACGGCGCCGACTGGACCCGCAATATGCGCGACCGGGGCGTGGTTCACCGCCACCGGCTCAGCCGGGGTTTCATCCGGCGTCGGCGCTGGCGCTGGAGCCGGCGTTTCATCTTCTGCTGGCGTCGGCGCTGGCGTCACCGGGGTTTCGTCCGGGGTGGTGGCAGAGCCATCGTCGTTCACGATGTTGACGTTAAAGAACTTCTGCACGCACTTGCTGTAGTCACCCTCTTTAAAGGCGCTGAACGGCGTCTGGTAGCCCACCAACTGGCAGGAGTAGGTCTGGCCGGTTGGGGTATCCGCGCTCCATCCCCAGTCCTGTTCCCAGTAAATCTTCAGGGCACCAGCACCGCCTTCATCGAACTGCTTCATGTTAGCGCAGCCCAGCACTTCGTTCGCCGGAACGGGCACTTTCAGGTAGTTCGCGAACTCTTTGTAGTACTTGATACGGTTTTGCGACTGGGCAATTTCAGTCGGGCCGCCGCACTCTACGCCACCGTTGATGATCTGGGTGGTCACGCCGAAGCCAGGGACCAGACCGTTGGCTTTATCGTGAGCGTTCGGCTGCCAGGTGCCGTCGATAACCTGCAGCATGCTTGGTTTTGGCGGCTGCGGGTAGGCAAAGAAGAAGATCGCGCTCGCCAGGTTCAGCCAGGTGTCGGCCACCAGCTCAGGTTTTTCGAGCAGGGTACGCACGTCGCCGTACATCGCCTCAGAGAACGGACCGTAGTTGTAGTTGTAGGACAGCTGCTTCGCACCGCGACCGAAGTAGCTCAGGAAGTCGCCGTCTTTATCTTTCCCGCACGGCCAGGTCTGCCCCTGCCAGACGTCAGGGTTACATTCGCCGTTATAGCCGCCCTTCTGGCCTTCGCTCCAGCCCATTTCACGCACGTGAACCAGCGCCTGACGCCATTCGGCCTCCGGACGCCAGCTCTCGTGGCCGCCGGTTTCCTGGGCAAAGTGGGCAAACATGGTAGCCAGCTCTTTACGACAGATGGCGTCGCTGTCGCGACCGTCGTTATAGGTCTTACACAGCGCCGGGAATTTACCTACCGCCTTCAGGAAGTTGCTGTAGGTGTACGCCTGCGCGCGCAGTGGGAAGAGATATTCCCAGTCGCTGGCCTTGACGATCCCTTCTACGCGCTTCACGTTTGCAGGGTTCGCCGCGCGGCCTGGCTCAATCATTTCTACCTGAGCATTGTCCAGCGTCTGAATAGTCTCTTTTACGGAGGCCATCAGCGGGAAGCTGGTCAGTTCTTTTTCCTTCTTCGCCAGATCGCTGGCTTTCATGGTGTACGGCTCACTGGGGGTTGCTTGCAGCGAGGCAGCCTGCACCATAAACGGGGCGACGCATGCGCCGGCAACGAGTACACTCAGTAACGTCCTTTTGTTCATTTCTGTATTCCTGTTAATAGAAGTTAAATTATAAAATCCCGGCTTATGTATTAATCCGTTAATAAATAAACCACAGACAGCTGTTTTCACTTTTCGAAGAACACCCTCGGGAATTCTTCAAAAATAAAAAACCTTAATAACGTGCCGCTAATTTCAATTGCTGATATTTCGCCCAGACTTTATGGGCATATTTCATGCGTTGCGGATAATTCTCTTTTTTTAACCCGGCGTTATACGCGCCTACCGCCTCCCAGTTATAGCCATAGACCTTAATCATCCCGGACAGGATGGAAGCGCCGACCATGATGGAGGTACAGGGCTCGGTCATCAGCCGGTATTCATCGATCCCCCTGCTCTCAAGCTGCGCAAAATGGGAGCTGTTAATTTGCATTAGCCCGACATCACGCGTGCCGTCATGGTTTTGACCAACCGCGTAAGGGTTCATGCCGGATTCAACGTTGGCGATGGCATATAATAAGTACGGATCGACATGATAATAATGCGCCGCTTTATCCCAACAGTTTGCCAGCGCGCTTTGGCTTATTATCAATAACAACAACATTACCTTTTTCATGTTTACCTGCTGTAAGCGTCAGTGATTTCTCCTTAGCAACATCCTGTAAAATGAATTTTGAATCACTCACCACCCCAAAAGGGTGGTGAGTGATTACTGGGCTATATTATTTGCAGTCTGTTGATGGGCCTTCTTTCACCCATACATCGCTCTTAGCCGGGTTATCACCGCGGGTCCACCATTTGGCACGGTAAACATTGCCCTGGTAGGTTGTGGTTTCGCCGCCGTTGTAGACCAGGTCAGATCGCCAGTTCATCTTCACATTGCTGACCAGCTCCCAGGCATCAACACCGAAGCCGGGCTGGTTGCCCTGGGTCCAGTACTTCGCTTTCCACACCAGATGGTCGAAGCTTACGGTATCGCCATTGTTGTAGATTTTGCTGGCATCCCACGCGGCATATTTGCTGGCGTTAGCATCGACAGGCGCGTCGCAGCTACCGGCTGCAGAGCCTTCATCAGATGGCGGAATCACCTCATCAGCCGGAGGGGTAACCTCGTCAGCAGGTGGGGTCACGTCATCAGCCGGCGGCGTAACCTCAGCCGGTTTCGGATTCACGGTAACCTGCACGTTAGACTGCACGCTGGTTTTACCATCACCGACAACGACGCTCAGCGTGTAAGTAGACGTTGAAGTCACCTCTGGCGCAGTGATGGTCACGTTCGCGCTATCGGTTCCGGTTGCGTGCATATCCGCCGGAATGCTCCAGGCGTAGGTCAGCGCGTCGCCGTCAGGATCCGCCGCCTGGGCATGCAGAGCATAGGTTTCACCCGCCTGCAGCGTTACCGCTTCCATCTGATTGACTACCGGCGCCTGGTTCGCTTTTGGCGCTTTGTTCACGACCTGCACATCAATTGCGTTGCTCAGGCCTTTCGCATCCGTTACCGTCAGGCGGAACGCCAGGGTCTGGTCGCTGGTCACGGCCGCAACGTTGAAGGTCGCTTTGGCTTTGGTGCTGTTGGTGAGGGTCACCGATGGACCAGAAATCTGGGTCCACTTGTAGGTGATAGCATCGCCATCCGGGTCGGTAGAGGCAGAGCCATCCAGCGTAACGGTTGCCGGGCCTGAGACGTTCTGATCGGAAGATGACGCGATTGGCGCATGGTTAGTCACCACCGGATCAACCGGGGTAGTGCTGCCCAGCAGGCTTTCGTTCATCGCGTTCAGGATATCGCCGTTGTCAGCATCAATAGACCAGGAGAACAGACCACCCAGTTTGTTGGCCAGGACGTATTTGCCTTTCGCGGCCGCGGAGTGGGCATCTTCATAGGAGATCAGATCGCCCGTTGATTTGTTGAAGACGTAAGGCGCTTCTGCAGTCGCGTCGTAGCCATACTCCCAACCCGGCTTGCCTTTGTACTCATTTACGATCTGGCGATAGTCGACAACACCCGGTTCCCAGGTGCCTTTCACCATGCCGGTTGCAGTACCGGTGAATGGATTATCGCCGGTGTAGCCGTGCACGCCGGTCCAGCCACGGCCATACATACCTGTACCCACGACGATCTTACCTGGCTGTACACCCTGCTGAAGCAGCGCATTCACGCCGTTTTCGGTGGTGTAGTTGGTATCTGGTCGCCATGACGGTGCACGCAGTGCGGCCTGGTGGCCCAGGTCGGTGTTGCTCCAGCCGCCGTAGAAGTCATAGCTCATCAGGAAGATATGATCGAGATACTGCTGAGCGGTGGTGTAATCCACATCCTCAACTTTATCTTTACCGGCGCCAATGGCGCTGGTCAGCTCGTAGGAACGGCCCGTTTCGCTTGACAGTTCATTGAGCATCGCACGGAGATCGTGCATCAGCGCAGTGTAGGTCGCTTTATCCTGCTGCGGATTACCGAGGTTTTCATTCACACCGCCGCCGCCTGGGAATTCCCAGTCGATATCCACACCGTCAAAGAACTTCCAGGTTTGCAGGAAATCTTTTACAGACGATACAAAGCGAGCGCGGATCGCAGGATCGCCCATGTGGAAGAACGGATCGGACAAGGTCCAGCCACCGATGGATGGCAGGACTTTCAGGCCGGGATGCGCTTTTTTCAGCGCCATCAGCTGGCCGAAGTTCCCTTTGTAGGGGTCATCCCATCCAGACACGCCAGCCTGCGGTTTTTGCAGGGCAGCCCATGGGTCGTGGATAGCCACGGTATAGTCCGGGCGGCCTGCACAATCACGCTGCAATACGGCGAAGCTGTTACCACCTTCAACGGTTTTCAGACCATCGTTGATGCCATCGCCACCGCAGATTGGAATAAAGCCGTACAGGATGTGGTTCAGGTTAGCGGCAGGGATTTTATCAACCGGGAAGTTACGGCCGTATACGCCCCACTCAGGGAAATAGGCCCCGACGACCTTATCGGTATGCTCAGAGAAGGTTTTATTGTTCTCTTTCATGGTTGTATTCAGCGGCAGCAGATGGCTGCCGTCGGTGTCCGCCACAATAATCAGCTTGCTGGCACTTTTGGTACAGCCGCTGGCGTTACACAACTCAACCTGTTCCTGGTAACGGCCACCTTTTTTCACTTTAAACGTCGCGGAGCCGGAAGCGCTACCGGCCCCGGTCCAGACAGGGGTGCCATCAAGCAGAACTTTTGCAGACGTTGGCGCAGCGCCACTCCAGACATTCCACTCAACTTTCACATCCACGCCATCTTTATGCACTTTGACAAGGCTGTTGTAGTCCTGAGCCGCCTGGTCTACCTCTACCAGCGCAAATTTATCATTGCCGCTGCTGATAGTCGGTGTACCCGGTGCTGCTGCAAATGCGGAGCCGGATGCCGCCGCAATGAAGAGCGCCAGATATTTAGGCTTCATAAATTTCATTTTTATTTCCTGATAAATTTATTCGTGACGTTAATAATCCATGTCTTCCTTGAGAGCATGGAATCTATTTGCATAATGCGTATTTAACTGACCTTACAACCGTGACAAGAAAATATTTTTCTGCGTTGTATTCCCCCATAAAAAGATACAAGCCAAAATTCCGTATAGCTTATATCCCTTACGATACACTGGGCGCAAAGAGACGTCCTGCTCTTACACCGTCGAAAAAATTGACAAAAAAACTTGACCGAAATATTTAAAATATGAAAGCAAACTGCTGCCCAATAAACACCACTATTCCAGCAAATGAGAGATAGGGTCCGAAAGCAATAATGAGGTTATTTTTATTTAAGATATTCAGGATGAAATAACCGACGATACCGCTTAAGGCGGCGACTAATACCAGCGTGGGTAACGCCTGCCAGCCGCACCAGGCTCCCAAAGCCGCCAGCAGCTTAAAATCGCCATAACCCAGCCCTTCCCGCCCGGTACCAAGCCGAAATGCCCAGTAGAGCAGCCAAAGAGAGAGATAACCTGCCACGGCGCCAAATAGCGCATCGCGTAGCGGCATCGTATGGTCAAACGTATGGAGCAACAGGCCAGCCCACAGCACAGGCTGCGTCAGGCAATCCGGCAGCAGCTGATGCCGCCAGTCGATCAAGGCCAGAGGCAACAAGAACGCCGCCAGTACCCACAGGGAGAACAAGGCCTGTACGTTTGGCATACACCAGGCGGTGACGCCAAAAAACAGCGCGGAAAAAAGTTCGATTAAAAATATCCTCAATGGGATACCCACGCCGCAGCGGCTACAACGTCCACGCAGGAGAAGACAGCTGACCAGCGGAATATTCTCCCAGGCGGCCAGGGTGTGCTGACACGCCGGGCAGTGCGACGCCGGAAAAAGCAAATTGCCGCCCCCCTCTTCCTCCATCACCATGCCCGGTACGCGCTCGGCGACGACGCCCAGAAAGCTCCCCACAATGCCGCCCAGAATCGCACTCATCAGCGGGAACCCCACCGGGTAGACCTCCCGCATCAGCGCGAAGGTGTTCATGAGGCTTTGCTCCAGGTGAGCTGGACTTCCGCTTTTACATCACTGAGGCGATCGACCGGCGTGAGGTTCATTTTTTGCAGCCTGACGCCGGAGGTCTGGTTAATTTCCCGCAGCCAGTTCTTTAATTCGTAGACGTTAACGCGATTTACGACGAACGATAAGGTTTGTCCATCCTGACGCACATCCGTCAGAGGAAGATTAATTTCCTGTGCGCTACTCTCCACCACCGTACGCGGATTATCTGTTTTGACAATCTGGACCTGGAGATGGTTTTTATCTATTTCACTGCGCATCCAGTTCAGCGTCTCTTTTTGTCTGTTCAGCGTGGCTTTACTGTTCAGAATCATATTATCCAGCGGGATCATGCCTGCGTAATAAACGGCCCCCCCCGCCAGGGCTACGGCACATATTTTTATAATGACTTTTTCCCTGGCGCTGTAATTCTGATAACGAGACTTAAGCTGCGCGATTCGCTCTTTCATTTATATTTCCCTGCAATCATGGCGGTATAAGGTGCAGCGGTAGAAACAGGCTGCAGGGTAAAATCAAAATTTTCCCCCGCCTGATTCACAAACGTCTGCAACGCGGTTTGGTTTTGCGCACTGACGCTCAGCGTCAGCGTGTTCTGTTGGGCGTCGTATTCCAGCAGATCGATTTCCATCGCCGGCACGGCCTGCCTGGCCTTCTCCAGCGCTTCAAGCTGCAAAAATACCCCTTTGGTCTGCTTTTTCATGTTTTGATCAAAGTGGTATTTGATGTTGGTCTTCTGGCGCATACTCGGAAAATGGTGCTGAAAAACCTGAGCGATCTCCTGCTGATTAGCATTCTCCTGCTGCACCAGCATCCAGGCCATGGCGACGCGCGGGCCGAGCAACAGGCCGAGAGACAGCAGACCCGCTGCGGCCATTGCCGCTTTGATGCCTTTCGGGGCTTTACCCGAGCCCGCTTTCGCGCTGAATTCACCGTGCATAATATTCACGCGGCAGGTTTGCCACTGCGGCTGGATCAGTACCAGCGGATGCTGCCAGGGCTGCAGGAGGTCAACGTCAACCCCTTCAGGCTGCGCGCCGTAGCAGCACACCTCGCCCTCGCCCGCTTTTTGCATCAGCAGCGGCAGCAGGCTGGCCTCCATCTCCCCGGCGGTGTGGGGGGATAAACGCAGCCAGTAGCTTTCATCCTGCTTAACCAGCGTGCTTCCTCCCTCTGCCACCGGCAGCAGCCAGGCATCCGGCAACGCCTGGATCACCTTCATTCCGGCGGCCTGAAAACGGGTTAACCATCCGCGCAGCTGGTCGGCATCAATCGCCACCACATCGACCTCGGCGCCCTTTTTGTTGAGCACCGTCCAGTGAAGATTATCCACGTCACCAATCAGCGTCTCTTCCGCCATCCACGAAAATGCAGCCGCCTGCGAGGCAACTTTTTTCGGCAGCGTAAAGTGGCGGAAGATCATGTTGCTGGCAGGCAGCAGCAGGCAAACGCGTGCCGCCAGGGGATGGTTTATCAGCGAGTCAAGGCTATCCAGCGTCTCAACCTGCTCGCTGCCGGAGACACACCACATTATTTTCCCGCCCTCGCGGCTGTCGGGACGAACAAAAAGGACCTGTTTCATAGCGTTCTACTTTTCTTATTCAATCATTCGGTAACGGCGCTGCCACGTCACGATCTCACCGGCTTCGTTATTGACCTGAAGCTGGCTCACCACGCGAAGCGTTAATTCATCGGTATTGCCGGTATAATTGACGCGGAAATACCGGCTGTTAATGGAGAGATAGTCGGCCACCTGCGGAAGGTCGTCTTTTAACTGGGGGAAGGCCTGCTCCAGCGCTTTGCTGAAGGTTTCCATACTTTCCCAGCCGGTTTCAGGACGCGATTCAATCAGGCGAACGGCATCATCTTCATTGAGTTTTCCCGGGAACAGCGCGGCCAGTAAGGCGGCCTGCTCCGGTTTCAGGGTATTCACATCCACCTTGCTGGCGGCGTCCGGCAGCGCGCACAGCAGCTTGCTCACCTTCGGGTAAGCGGCAGCCGGAAATGCGGGCAGCAGCGTGATCTCGGCAATGGTTCGCATCATCTGGTTTGCCGGTTGGCGAGCGGGCACCACGCCAGCCCAGGCATCGGTCTCTGCGCCCTCTTTGGCCGTCGTCGTGTCGCCATCGAGATAGTCCACCAGCTGCAGATACACCTCTTCCGCGTTGGTCTGGCTCAGGCCGCTCTGCGTCAGAAGCTGTTCAACAATCTGCTCTCTGCGGGGCTTTTCCGGCACCGCCGGGGGGTTTTTCCCCTGGGCAACTTTCTCGACCGCCAGCAGGTTGTTGACGTTAAAGCAGTCCTGCGCGTCTTCCACCTGGCCGACCACCGTGTAGTCTTCGCCCCGGGTTTCCAGCGGCTGATGCCAGTCGCCGTCGGGGGAGAGCGCTTTGCTTTCCCCGCTGGCGTCGGCCTGCAGCCGGTCTTTCACCACCTTTTCCTGGGCCTGCATCGCCCAGCGCAGCTGCTGCTGGCTTACCTGGTAATGCGTTTTTTGCAGGTTGCGGCAGAACTGCTGGCTGATTTTGGCAGCCAGCGCCGACATCATCACCAGCAGGATCAGCACCACCAGCAGGGCTACGCCTTTCTGTTTCTGTAATCGGCTCATGGCTTCACTTCCTGTGCCGGCTGCGGGGCAGGTGCAGCGGCCTCAGGCAGATCTCCCGGGGTCGTAAATACCCAGCGCCAGGTATCACCGTTTTCCATGGTCAACGTCAGCTCCACGCCGTCCGGCAGATGCGCCGGGTCGCTCCATCTTTTCTGCCAGCCCTGACGGTAAAAACGCCACTGCAGGGATTTCACGTCGCTGACAATCGGCACCTCGTCGGGTTTCGCGTCCGCCGGGCCGTCAATCACCGGCCAGACGTCGCGATACAGATGCCCTTGTTCCAGCCACCAGCGCACGCGCTCCAGCTGGACCGTGCCGCTCACGCCGTTCAGCGTGGTCAGCTCAAGCGCATCGTCCACCTGACGGAACAGATCCGGCTCGTTGCGCGGCGCGCGCGCCTGCAGCTGGTAGAAATCACGTTCCATCAGGTTCCATGCGCGCTGCAGCTGATTGAGCTTCGCCGCGCTGGCGTCGGTGGCCGAACTGGTGCGCATCGCCCCGTCCAGAATTTGCCAGGCCAGGGTGCCGATCACCGCAAAGATGGTCAGGGCAATCATGATCTCCAGCAGGGTAAAACCGCGCTGGCGTCGGGTTCTCTTCACTGGCTCTCTCCTGGCCCAACGATCTGCAGCGAAATAACCGGCTGGCTGTCGTCACCTTCGGCATACACGCGAATCGCGTTAGCCCAGCCGTTGTCGGCGGTTTTGACCCGCTGCTTACGCCAGTTCCAGCCGCGCCCGCCCATGATTTCCGTTCCCTGCTCCTCAGCATCCGGGAAGTCGGTTTTCGCGAGCTGCGCTTCCGCCAGCTGGTTCTCGGCCACCCAACTGGCCTGCAGCGTGTTGGCCAGCCCGTGGGTGAAGCGCACGTTCAGAGAGACCGAGTTCATCAGCGCCAGCGCGGCGGTGGAGAAGATGACCAGCGCGACCATCACCTCCAGCAGCGTCATCCCGTTCTGCTTAACCTTGCCTTTAGTCATCGTTCTCTACCGATACCGGGGCCGCGCCCTGCGACACCACGCGGAAATGGTGCTGTTTGTCGTAGCTTTGCAGCGTCAGCGTAAAGCGGCCAATCTCACCGTCCGGCAGAAAGAGGATCTGGGGATCGGCCTCGACGGTGGCCGCCAGACGCTGGGGCGACAGCGATACATGCATCTCCTGCGGAAAATCGCCTTTGGTGGTAATTCGTCCGGCAGATAAAGGCACCCAGTGACGCACGCCATTTTTACCGTCGAGCGTGACAAGCTGATATTTATCGGTGGTGATTACCAGCCCGACGATATTTCCGTCCATTACCGCACGATCTGAACCATAATCAACGAGGGCTTTTAATTGCTGGCCAAATATATCCGCACCGCTGCGTGAGGGTATTGTTGATACCACCATCATGGCGCAGCTGGAAAATATCACCAGCGCCAGAATAATTTCCAGCAACGTAAAGCCGCGTTGACTTTTCATTATTTCTCTTTCTTATCCAGAGACCAGTTCGTAATATCGTCTGCGGTATTGGCTTCGCCGTCCGGACCGGCAGAGAAGACGTCAACTGCGCCGTGTTCGCCCGGGCTGACGAGCAGATAATCGTTTCCCCACGGGTCCTGCGGCAGGCGGCGAATATAGCCGTCAGCGCGGTAGCCATTCGGGATGGGTGCGATTTCAGGCTTGGTCACCAGCGCCTGCAGTCCCTGCTCGGTCGTCGGGTAGCGGTGGTTATCGAGCTTATACATATCCAGCGAGCCTTCGAGCGCGACAATATCGCTGGTCGCTTTTTGCGTATCCGCTTTTTCTTTATTGCCCATTAAGTTTGGCACCACCATACTCGCTAAAACGCCGAGAATAACGATCACCACCATTAATTCGAGCAAGGTGAAGCCCGCCTGGCGAGCCAGGTTTTTACGTTTTATAGCCATGATTTAACCTACCATATTATTAAGTTGCAGAAGCGGCTGTAATATTGACAGCACGATAAATAAAACAATCGTCGCCATGGAGACCACCAGCGCCGGTTCAAATACCGACAGCGTTAACGTAATTCGATGCTGTAATGCCGACTCCTGGTTTTCCGCCGCGCGGTCCATTAAATTGCCGAGCTCCCCGCTCTCTTCGCCGGAGGCAATCATGTACAGCATGGTCGGCGGGAATAATTTCGCCTGTTCAAGCGCGGCATATAAAGATGCCCCCTGGCGCACGGTATCGGCGGCCTGCTCCAGCACCTGCCGGGCGTAGAGGTTTTCGATACCGTCCATCGCGATATACATCCCTTCGAGCAGCGGCACGCTGCTGGCCTGCAGAATGCTCAGGGTTCGGATATAGCGGGCGCTGTTGATGGCGCAGACCAGCTTTTTAATCGGCGAGCCGTTCACCAGCCAGCTGTGCCAGCGAAAGCGGTTTTTGGCATTTCTGAGCCAGGTCTTAAAGCCGATAAACCCACCGGCCAGGATCCCGACAATATAGATGCCGTACGCCTGCAGGAAATCGCTCACCGCGATCAGCGTGCGGGTGGTGATCGGCAGCTGCTGCTTCATGTGGGTGAACTGCTCGATCACCTGCGGGACCACCGCCACCAGCAGAATGCCGATCACCGCGATGGCTACCACCGTCAGGGTAATCGGGTAGACCATCGCCTGCGTCAGCTTGCTTTTCATCTTCTGACGCTGCTCGTTGTACTCCGCCAGCTTCTCCAGCACGTCGCCCAGGTGACCGGTCTTTTCACCGGCCATCACCAGGGTGCAGTAGAGCTTGTCGAAGGTGCGCGGGAACTGGCTGAAGGCGTCAAACAGCGTGTGCCCTTCCACCACCTTTTCACGGATCTCCACCACCATCGCCGCCAGCTTTTTGTCTTCCGTCTGCTTCGAGATGGCCTTCAGCGCACTTTCCAGCGGCAGCGCGGCGTTGACCAGCGTGGAAAGCTGGCGGGTAAACATCGACAGCACCGGCGTGGAGAGCTTAGCCCCGGTCTTTGCTTTCCCGGACACCGCCGCTTCGCGGGTTTCGGTGATGCTGACAGGCATTAGCTTTTGTTCGCGAAGCCACTGGCGAACCTGCTTTTGCCCCTCGGCCTGCAGCGTGCCGCGCCGGGTTTTGCCCGCCGCATCCGTCGCCGTCCAGGCGTAGAAGGCCATTATTCATCCCCCCCGCGCTCGGCGGTGACGCGCATCACCTCTTCCAGAGAGGTGATGCCGCTAATCACCTTCAGCAGCCCGTTTTCGCGCAGGCTGTAGGCCTGCTTAAAGAGCTGCGTTTCGATGGACATTTCGTCCTTATCTTCATGGATGGCGCGACGCATGGTGCTGTCCACCACCAGAAATTCATGAATACCGGCACGGCCCTGATAGCCGCTCTGGCGGCAGTGCTCGCAGCCCACTGCGCGATAGATCGCTTTCGGCGGCGCGTCCATAAAGCTGAACAGCACTTTTTCATTGTCATCCAGCGGACTGGTGATCCGGCAGTGGCTACACAGCCGACGCACCAGACGCTGGGCAATGACACCGAGCAACGATGAACCGATTAAAAACGACTCCAGCCCCATATCCCGCAGGCGGGTTATCGCCCCGGCGGCGCTGTTGGTGTGCAGCGTAGACATGACCAGGTGACCGGTAAGCGAGGCCTGTACCGCAATTTGCGCGGTTTCGCCGTCGCGAATTTCTCCGATCATCACCACATCCGGGTCCTGACGCAGAATGGCGCGCAGCCCGCGGGCAAAGGTCATGTCCACGCGCGGGTTAACCTGCGTCTGCCCCACCCCTTCCAGCTCGTATTCAATCGGGTCTTCAACGGTCAGGATGTTGCGCTCATGACCGTTCAGCGCCGAGAGAATGGCGTACAGGGTGGTACTTTTACCGGAACCTGTCGGCCCGGTGACCAGGATAATGCCGTGCGGGCGGTCAATCAGCCCTTTTAACTTCTCCAGCTCTTCATCAATCAGGCCCAGCTTGTTGATGTCGGGCTTCAGGTTGCTTTTATCGAGCAGGCGCATGACCACGCGCTCGCCGTACTGGGACGGAATGGTCGAGACGCGCACGTCGATGGCCTTGCGGCCGATGCGCAGAGAGATACGGCCATCCTGCGGCAGGCGCTTCTCGGCGATGTCCAGTTTCGACATGACCTTGATGCGAGACACCAGCAGCGGTGCCAGCTTGCGCGCCGGCTGCAGCACCGGGCGCAGCACGCCGTCAACGCGGAAGCGAATGCTCAGCGTGCGCTCGAAGGTTTCGATATGAATATCCGACGCGCCGTCCTTCACCGCCTCGCCGAGAATGGCGTTGATCAGGCGGATCACCGGCGAGTTCTCGTCGTTATCAAGCAGGTCTTCGTTATCCGGGATCTCCTCGGTTAACGCCATCAGGTCGATATCCGCGTCCATATCATCCACCAGCTGCTGCGAAACGCCGCTGCTCTGCTGCCAGATCTTGGCCAGCAGCTCGTCAAAGGCTTCAGATGTCAGGGTCACCGGGACGAACGCGCGTCCCAGCACCCGGCGCACTTCCAGCAGTGCTAACGCCGGGGTGTTATCACGGATATAGACGTCGTTGTTGTAAAACAGAACGCCGTTATCTTTTGCGTAGCTGCTGCTACACAGGGTTTTAGTCAGTTCGTCCACGGTGCCCTCTCCGCCTTAGTCTTTAAAAGGATTGCGCGGTGCGCTGGCGCTGGTTTTCACAGGTGCGGCGCTGGCGTCGACGGGAAACGCGGGCAGTACCGCGTTATCCGCCGGTTCAACAATACCGAGCTTCTTCTCTTCCACACGCTGCTGCTGGCGGGCGCGGATCTGGTCATATTTCTCTTTCGACGCCGCGCTGTAGTTGTCGTCGTCGCGCAGCACGGTGGTATGGATAAACACCATCAGGTTGCGTTTAGCCGTATCCTGCGAGGTGTAGCGGAACAGCTGGCCGACCAGCGGGATATCGCCCAGCAGCGGCACTTTGGAGACCGATTGTTTGGTGACGTTCTCCATCAGGCCGCCGAGCACCACCGTCTGCCCGCTGTGCACCATCACTTCGTTGTTGATGGTACGGGTGTTGAAGGTTGGGCCGAGGCTGGCATCTTCCGTCGCGCTGTTGTCGACGCTGGAGACTTCCTGCTCAATCTTCAGGTGGATCATGTCGCCGTCGTTGATTTGCGGCACAATTTTCAGCTTGGTCCCGACCGTCTTGCGCTCAACGGAGTTAAAGACGTTGTCGCCACTGGTGGTCTGGGAGCCGGAAAGCACCGGCACGTCCTGACCGACGTTGAACGACGCCTCTTTGTTATCCAGCGTGACCACGCTTGGCGTGGAGAGAATATCGTTTTTGCCGTCGGTGGAGAGCGCGGTCATCAGCGCCCCGAAATCGCCGTTAAAGAAGCCGGTCGCAAGGCCGGTGAAGCTCGCCCCCTTCATGGTGCCGTTTTTAATCTGGCTGATTGGCAGGCCGGTGGAGCCGAACTGCACGCCGCCGTGCTTGCTGGTCCACTGCACGCCGAGATCCAGGCCGTTACCGTCCTGCACTTCAGCAATGATCGCTTCCACCAGCACCTGCGGACGACGGATGTCGAGCTTGTCGATCACCTTCTCAAGGGAGTTCATCACGTTAGGCTGAGCGGTGATCACCAGCGAGTTGGTGGCCTCGTCGGCGGTAATGTTCAGATCGCTGAACGCGGTGGCGGTTTTCGCCTTCGGCGTACTGGCCTTGTCCTTCAGCTGTTCACCTATCCCGGTCAGAACCGGCACCACCTTCGTGGCGCTGGCATATTTGAGGTAGAAGACGCGGGTATTCCCCTCGTTGTTCTGCTCGCGGTCCAGCTGATGGATCAGAGAGCGGGTACGCATGCGCGCATCTTCCGAGCCGCTGATCACCAGGCTGTTGGTTTCGTCATCCGCCACCACTTTAGTGGCCAGCTGCGGCGCGTTCTGCCCCTTCTGCTCTTCATTGTTGAGGTTGTTCAACATGTCGGAGAGCTCTTTGGCGGAGGCAAAGCGCAGCGGCACGATCTCGCGGCGCTGAATCCCGTCTTTGTCCACGCGCTGAACCAGATCCACCAGGCGGTTCACTACCGAGGCTTTACCGGTCAACAGCAGCACGTTGGACGGTTCAAAGTGCACCACGTTGCCGATGCCGGTGGCATCGTTCAGCTGGCGCAGCAGCGGGGCAAGTTCACGTACCGGCACATTTTCCATGCGCACGACGCGGGTGATGATCTCATCACCTTTACCCGGGTTTTTGCTGTCTGCCAGCGGCGCGCCGGCGGTACGGGCCACGCTGGAACGCACTACTTTAATCATGCCGTTGTCCATCGGGATCACCGACAGGCCGTACAGATCCAGCACGCTCAGGAAGAACTGGTAATACTCATCTTCCGTCAGCACGTTGTAGGTTCGCACCGACACCGAGCCCTGCACGGACGGATCGACGAGTATGGTTTTATTCAGATTGCGGCCTACCGTATCGATAAACTCGCGGATATCGGTATTTTTAAAGCTCGCGCTAAAGTTGGCTGCTAGCAGCGAACTTGAATATAACGACAATGCGGTCAGCGCCACGCACGCCCAGGGAAATTTCTTCATGTCTGTACACTTGTTAATTGTTTAGAACATTAACCCGAATATTTTCAAGGTGAGCGTGACGTCTGACGACGACCTCCGCCTCTTTCATTTTCGACCAGTTGGCAATAATACTTTTTGCCTTTGCTTCATCGGTCATATCGACAGAATTCACTTTTACCGCCACATCACCTTTTTCCAGCCCTGAATGGCTGTAGAAGGAAGAGGCATTCCTTGGATTAATGTTGTAGCCTTCCAGCTGGCCTTTTTCGATTAACGGTTTTAACACCAGATAATCATTCAGATGCACACTTTCCGCGCCTGCATCTTTCGTCGATTTGCTTACCGGGCCGCTGTCAACGCCGCCCTTAAAATAATCAGGTTTATTTAATGCCAGTACCTGCGTAGCACCTTCGTAATTAACCACCACATTGTCTTTGTTAATTTCCTGAATATAGGCATCGTTAAAACCGGTCAGCGGCTCGCCTTCACGGTAGCTCTTCTGACCACCCGGCGTTTTGATCACGGCGAAAGAAAGCCAGGCGTCATCGCTGCGCACAATACCTTCGATCTCCGCTGCCAGCGGGGCTTTCGCGGCGGCTGGCAGGTTGTCCTGACGCACGGCCGCCGTGAAAAGGGTGAATGTTTTTTTATCACGACGCGTTTTCAGCGGCTGCGCATCAGCGTTAGCCAACTTATTCGTAACTTTTTTATAATCTTTAAACGTCAGATACCCTTGCTGGCCGCAAAAAATTAACAGCACAAACATAATGCAAGGCGTTATCCACCGTGACAGAAATGAGAACCTCATTTTTCATCTGGCCTTTAGCAAAGCGAAAATAAGCAGCGTCGCGCTGCGCCAATATGTGAGCAAAGCGTAATTTCCCGCTGTAAAAACGACCACTCACTTTGCCGCTAACTTTCATACAGAAAAATATTGACCGCATAAAATCCAGATGTTAGGCCTCACCGGCAGGATATTTTTACCCTGTGCGCAAATTGACCACCCTATAGCGTTGCTTTACTTTCTCGTCCTGTTGCTATTCCTAATCAGAGACGGTAAGTCGTTATGTATCAGAGCCACTTTAATTTTAAAAACCCGCCCTTTCGGAAAATAACCGGGTTATCCGGGGATTTTCTGGTGCCTTATCATCAGGATGTGTTCAACCTGCTGAAAGAGAAAACCCAACAGGCGGGGATTATTGGGCTCTTTGCTGACGATGCCCCGCTGCTGGGCCAGTTCAGCGACGCCCTGAAATCCGCTAATCCTGACGTTTTTGCCATCAACGCGTTTCCAAAACTGAGTGCCAGTAGCCTGCTGTATAAACTCAACCCGGGAACGAAAGAGAGCAAAAACCGGCTTCAGGCGGTGGATACCATCCTGCACCAGTGGCAAGGGGAAAAAACCAGGACGAAAGTGCTGGTGATTAGCCACACCGAAGCCATGAAGGACACCTGTCAGGAGGTGCTGGCTATGCTACTGACGCGCGCCCAGGAGCTGGGGTTTTGCCTCTCCATCGTGCTGATGGGCGCAGCGGATCGGGAAGCCGTCCTGATGCAGCAGCCTGAGCTGCGTGAATATGCGCATACCCGTCACAGCCTGCGTCCTCTTACCTGCCGGGAATCTCTCCGCTACGTTGAGGCGCAGTGTGAAGAGCACGGATGCGAGAGCTCACCGTTAACCCCGGCGCGCGTGCGCAAGATGCATGCGCTGACCAGAGGGAATATCAGCAAGCTGAACGAGCTGGCCCACCTGTCGATGCTCGCCGCCTGGACCGAGCGTGCGGATCAGGTCAGCCCGCGTCATTTACGTCTGGCCTCCGGCGAGACGCTGCCTGCGAAAAAACACGGTAAGCGCCTGGCTACCGTCGGTTTATTCGCATCCGTGCTGTTTGCCGCCTGCGGCTGGTATTTAACCTCCTCGATCGATGCAAAACTTCCGGTTCAGCTCCCGGTGCCTGCTAGCTGGAAACAGCAGACGCCACATGTTCAGGCCCCGGTGGTGCCGTTTATCGACAATGAAATGGTCAATCAGCCGGATGCCATGCATCAGCTCTATCTGATGTGGGGATATGACGCCTCAGCGGACGATGCCCTGTGTCAAAACGCCGCGAAGGTGAACCTGATGTGCAGGCAGGGTAACGCCTCACCGGACGCGCTGGCGCAGGAAGGGTATCCGTGGGTAAGTGAACTGAAAACCGGCAACCACCTCAATTATGCCGTGGTCGCCCGCGTCGGGGATAACTCACTCGACCTGCTGATGAACAACCGTACCTGGCAGGTAAGCCGCAGCTGGTTTAACCAGCATGCCACCGGCAACTTTACCCAATTGCACCGCCTGACGCCGGAAGGTAAAGACGTCATTAGCGCCGCCAGCGATGCGAAGGACATGGGTTGGCTTGACCAGCAGCTGAGCGTAGCCCTTAACCAGCCGGAAACCCATTCACGGACCTGGACGGCGGAGATGATGAAACGCACCCGCGAGTTCCAGCAAAAAATGCATCTGCATGTGGATGGCATTCCAGGGGAAGATACATTGATGCAGTTAATGCGTGAAACTCATTCCACGCCGAGCGTGCTGATCCAGACCACCCCTAAAATGCAGGAGAAGAAAGCCTGATGTCTACCATCTCTCTTGCGGCCCAGCGCAGCTACGCTACCGGGGAGGCGGTCTGGTTTTCGTATCGCCTCCCCAGCCTGAGAAAAATCGTCGGCAACGCCTTTTTAGGGATGTTGGGTCTGTGCGTCATGTTGACGGCGGGCGTGTACGCGCATACTTACTGGAATCTGCGTCATCCTGCGCCGGAACCGGTAACAAAAGCGAGCGTAGCGAAACCTGAAACGCAGCTTTCTGATATGCACTACGTGTATGTGAGCAAGCCGTTCCCGCATCTACATCCGAAACCCGCACCGGTGCAGGCAGACATCCCTGCCATGCAGGATCTGCCGATTAACAGCGACGATGCCGACTGGCAGCAAGCGCCCGACGGCGCGGAACCGCACGATACGTCGCGGGATACGTTACCCGGCACCGAAGCGCATGATGTCACGCCCGCCAGTACAGGCAGTGAGGATGCTTCTTTAACCGAGTTGTTTAAGCAGGCGTTAAAAGAACAGGAGCAAGATTATTCGCAAGGCAAAATTCCCGCGCCGCCGGTGGATGAAACGCAGGATAATTCGCAGACGAGAGTGCAACATAACGTGGGATCCCGATCTCCTTTGAGTGAAAAAGGAGATCGGCTGGAATAGTTAGTATTTTTCAGGCAATGTGTTCAGATTAAGGAGTCGACCTTTTTCCACCACAATATATTGACCTTTTTTGAGGTCGGAGAGGATTTTAATGATGGTACTGCGCGCCAGATTGGTATATTCCTGAATATAATCGTAAATATTGATATCACGCTGATGATGAACAATCAGCTCATTAATCTCGTATAAAAACTCGCGCACTACAGAATAAGCGCTGCGGGCAACCAGCACATCGTCACGTTTGCTCAGCATGCAGATGTACCAGGCCAGCACTTTGGTGAGTTCAGGCCATAAATTGTTATCGGTCATCAGCTGCGCGAAGACCTCTTTTTTGATTGAGCGCACCACAGCGTTAGCGCGAATGAGGCCGTACATATGGGTTGCGTTATAGTACATCGACGAGAGGCCAAAAATGCACTGGCCCGTTACCGTGAACATACACAGTTCGTCGGATTCGCGTCGGAATTCAACTTCACCGCTGACGATAATATGAATATATTGTGAATCGGACGTGGAGAGTTTCTGCCATTTCTTTAAGATCTTCTCTTCAAAACCTGATGTAGCAGAAATAATGGCTTCCATTTCATATTGCGGACGTAATTTTTTTGCATAGATGCTTAACATTGTTATACCCGATTTAAGATGTGAAATTTAAAAATGCAGGCATAGGGCAAAAAAGCCTTAAGCCCTGAATATGTTCCTGTGAAATTCTCAATGAGAGAAATAAAGAATAAATGCGATATATTTATTTGCTATATTAATTAGCAAGCTATGTGTCTATCTTAAATCCGGATAATTTTAAGTCAATTAACTAAAAATGAATTGAGTTTGTACTTAAGATTAATCTGAAGAAAATCAGAATGCGTTAAGGCATTCGGGGTAGTCCGAAGGATTACCCCTGCCCGTACTTCTCCAGAAGCGCTTCGGCAATGGCCATCGTTTCGACGTCCGCAATACCGTTCCACAGGTCAGGCCGGAAATGCATCTGGAACGCCGTGATGATGCGCTTTTGCTGCGCAGGGGTGCTGTCAACCGGCACCTCATAGCCATACCGCGCGAGGAGATCGAGTAATGCCCCGGTCGCCACCTGCTGATAGCGCGGACGCCCGTTAATATAGAACGCGACGCGCGCCGGATCGGGCCATGCGCCAATGCCCTGCTGAGCAAGCTGTCGCCACGGGAACAGCGGGCCAGGATCGTCTTTGCGCTGCGGCGCGATGTCCGAATGGGCCACCACGTTTTCAGGTTTGATGTTGTAGCGGGTAATAATATCTTTGGCGAGCGGCACCAGCGCCGCAATTTGCGCAGGCTCAAACGGGGTAAAGCGCTTAACGCCCGACGTTTTTTGCCAGCCGCGGTTCTCCAGCTCAATGCCGACAGACGTATCATTGATGCGGTTTGTGCCGCGCCAGAAGCTAATGCCCGCATGCCAGGCCAGTTCGCTCTCGGGCACCAGTTGCCAGATGCGCGGCTTACCGTCCGGTGCCGGGGGTTTAGCCGGGATCAAATAGTGAGAGCTGACATTCTTATCCGTCAGTGTGGCCAGCGAGCTGTCAAAATCATCCGCGGTGTAGTGGATAACCAGCACCTTGATGCGCGGGTAAGCCGCCTGAGCCTGATGACGCGTATCCAGCTCGTAGGCACCTTTATCGATGATTCCCTTTTCCGCGGCACACCCTGCCAACAGCAGCGCCAGCAGGATTGTGGCAAACGAACGCCTCATCGGAGGGTTTTCACCGCCGTACCGCTTACGCTCACCATCAGCATGCTGGCATCTTTCCCGACCGTTTCGTAGTCGATATCAATCCCGACGACCGCATCCGCGCCGAGGGCTTCCGCCTGCTCGCCAAGCTCTTTAAAGGCGATTTCGCGCGCTTTGCGCAGCTCTTTTTCGTATGCACCCGAGCGGCCACCCACGATATCGCGGATACCGGCAAAAAAGTCACGGAAGATATTGGCGCCGAGAATCGCTTCGCCGGTGACCACGCCGCAGTACTCGGTTATTGTCTGCCCTTCCAGGGTTGGCGTTGTTGAAAACTGCATGGTTTCTCTCCTTCTTTAGCGTTCAATGCCTTAGGCACAGCATTATCGGTTCGTTACGCTATGATTGAAAGGATAGTTAATAAATAAGGAAATCAACATGCGCTATTCTGCTTTAACACTTTTAGTGCCCTGCGCGCTGGTGCTCAGCGCCTGTACCACCACGGTCACGCCAGCCTTTAAGGATATCGGTACCCGCAGCGGCCCCTGCATAGAGGGCGGCCCGGACACCGTGGCGCAGCAGTTCTATGATTATCGCATTCAGCACCGCAGCAACGACCTCACCGGGCTGCGCCCGTATCTGAGCGATGGCCTGGCAAAACTGCTTAACGACGCCACCCGCGATCCACAGCATAACGCCCTGCTGAAATCCGATCCGTTCTCCAGCCGCACCACCCTGCCGGACAGCGCCGAAGTGGCGAGCGCGTCAACCATCCCGAATACGGACGCCCGTAATATTCCGCTGCGCGTGAAGCTGACGCAGGGAACCCAAACCTGGCAGGATGAAGTTCTGATGATCCGTGAAGGTCAATGCTGGGCAGTGGACGACGTACGCTACGTGGGCGGCAGCGTTCATGCCCCGGCAGGCACGCTTCGCCAGTCGATTGAGAATCGCTAAATCCGCCGATATCCCCTGGTAACCCCCGTAAAATGTGCGGCATTTCATGCGGAATGCCGACATTTATACTCGCCGACCTTGCCGTTCGCTATTTTGTGCTATGTTTAAGAGGAAATACGGGTTATATTTAACTTTTAACGCAGAAATATTGCATAACTATTCTGTCAACGGTACTATCTGCGGCCTCAATTGCTATAGATTGCCTGGATGAGTAAAGACTGCCCCGATGAGTATTAAACTAAACGGCATTAACTGCTTCTACGGCGCACACCAGGCGCTGTTTGACATCACGCTGAACTGCCCGGAAGGCGAAACGCTGGTTTTGCTTGGCCCAAGCGGTGCAGGCAAAAGCTCCCTTCTGCGTGTCCTTAATCTGCTTGAAATGCCCCGTTCAGGTACGCTGGCGATTGCCGGTAACCATTTTGATTTCGCGAAGACGCCGTCTGATAAAGCGATTCGTGAGCTGCGTCAAAACGTCGGCATGGTCTTCCAGCAATACAATCTCTGGCCGCACCTGACCGTCCTGCAAAACCTGATTGAAGCCCCGTGCCGCGTGCTGGGGTTAAGCAAGGATCAGGCGATCGCGCGCGCCGAAAAGCTGCTGGACCGCCTGCGTCTTAAGCCCTACAGCGACCGCTATCCGCTGCATCTTTCTGGTGGTCAGCAGCAGCGTGTGGCCATTGCCCGTGCGCTGATGATGGAGCCCGCGGTGCTGCTGTTTGATGAACCCACCGCGGCGCTGGATCCGGAAATCACCGCCCAGATCGTGAGCATCATTCGCGAGCTGGCGGAAACCAACATTACGCAGGTCATCGTCACCCACGAAGTGGAAGTGGCGCGTAAAACCGCCAGCCGTGTGGTCTACATGGAAAACGGCTATATCGTTGAGCAAGGTGATGCGAGCTGCTTCGCGAACCCGCAAACCGATGCCTTCAAAAACTATTTATCTCATTGATTGTGTCAGGGGAAATATAATGAAAAAAGTATTACTTGCCGTGCTGCTTGCTGGCGTTACCCTTTCCGCTACCGCAGCCCAGACCATTCGTTTTGCCACGGAAGCCTCTTACCCTCCGTTTGAGTCCATTGACGCGAACAACAAAATTGTGGGCTTCGACGTGGACCTGGCTAACGCCCTGTGTAAAGAGATCGATGCGACCTGTACCTTCAGCAACCAGGCGTTCGACAGCCTGATCCCAAGCCTGAAGTTCCGCCGTATCGACGCCGTGATGGCCGGTATGGACATCACCCCTGAGCGTGAAAAGCAGGTGCTGTTCACCACCCCTTACTACGACAACTCCGCCCTGTTCATTGGTCAGAAAGGTAAATTCACCTCTGTCGATCAGCTGAAAGGCAAGAAAGTCGGCGTGCAGAACGGCACCACGCACCAGAAATTCATTACGGATAAGCATCCTGAAATCACCACCGTTCCGTATGACAGCTACCAGAACGCGAAGCTGGATCTGCAAAATGGCCGTATCGACGGCGTTTTCGGTGATACCGCGGTGGTGACCGAGTGGCTGAAAGCCAACGACAAGCTGGCGCCAGTGGGCGACAAAGTGACCGATAAGGATTACTTCGGTACCGGTCTGGGGATTGCCGTTCGTCAGGGCAACACTGAGCTGCAGCAGAAATTCAACGCTGCGCTGGAAAAAGTGAAGAAAGACGGCACCTACGAAACCATCTACAAAAAATGGTTCCAGAAGTAATTCCTGATGAATGAAATTTTTCCTTTAGCAAGCGCCGCCGGGATGACCGTCGGCCTTGCCGTTTGCGCACTGATTATCGGCCTCTTGCTGGCGATGTTCTTTGCGGTGTGGGAATCCGCGAAATGGTTCCCCGTCGCCTGGACAGGCTCCGCGCTGGTCACCGTGCTGCGTGGGCTACCGGAAATTCTGGTGGTCCTGTTTATCTATTTCGGCTCTTCGCAGCTGCTGCTTACGCTGTCGGACGGCTTCACCCTCAATCTCGGTTTTGCGCAGATCCCGGTGCAGATGCAGATTGATAACTTCGACGTCAGCCCTTTCCTGTGCGGCGTGATTGCCCTCTCCCTGCTCTACTCCGCGTACGCCTCGCAAACCCTGCGCGGTGCGCTGAAAGCCGTGCCGCAGGGACAATGGGAGTCGGGTCAGGCGTTAGGGTTGTCGAAATCCGCCATCTTTTTCCGTCTGGTGATGCCGCAGATGTGGCGTCATGCCCTGCCGGGGCTCGGCAACCAGTGGCTGGTGCTGCTGAAAGATACCGCGCTGGTGAGCCTGATCAGCGTTAACGATTTGATGCTGCAAACCAAAAGCATCGCCACCCGTACCCAGGAGCCGTTTACCTGGTACATTGTGGCGGCGGCGATCTACCTGGTGATCACGTTGCTCAGTCAGTACATCCTCAAGCGTATTGACCTGCGAGCGACGCGCTTTGAACGGAGACCAGGCTGATGCTTGAATATTTCCCCGAGTTGATGAAAGGGCTGCACACCAGCCTGACGCTGACCGTGGCGTCCATTATCGTGGCGCTGATCCTGGCCCTTATCTTCACCATCATCCTGACGCTGAAAACGCCGGTGCTGGTGTGGATTGTGCGCGGTTACATCACCCTGTTTACCGGTACGCCGCTGCTGGTGCAGATCTTCCTGATTTACTACGGCCCGGGCCAGTTCCCGTCGCTGCAGGAGTATCCGGTTATCTGGCATCTGCTCTCTGAGCCGTGGCTATGTGCCCTGATTGCCCTTTCGCTGAACAGCGCGGCCTATACCACCCAGCTGTTCTACGGGGCGATCCGCGCCATCCCGGAAGGCCAGTGGCAGTCCTGCGGGGCGCTGGGCATGAGCAAGAAAGACACGCTGGCAATCCTGCTGCCGTACGCCTTTAAGCGCGCCCTCTCCTCCTATTCCAACGAAGTGGTGCTGGTGTTCAAAAGTACCTCGCTGGCCTACACCATCACCCTGATGGAAGTAATGGGTCACGGACAGCTGCTGTATGGACGCACCTATGACGTAATGGTGTTCGGCGCGGCGGGCGTGGTGTACCTGGTGGTGAACGGTCTGCTGACGCTGATGATGCGCCTGATCGAGCGTAAAGCGTTAGCGTTTGAGCGCAGAAATTAACCACGCGAATGCATAAAACGGTATTCATAAAGCGGGTAACCTGATGGGTTATCCGCTTTTTTTTGCGATAAAAATAATACTTAATCATTTTTATTGCATATAAATTCATTAACTGGCATTGTACATCCAGGCCGCAGACACGGCGCATCAATAAGACAGACGGGAGCATTACAATGAAAAAGTTAGTTCTGGCCGCATTACTCGCCACCTTCGCCGCTGGCGCATCCGCTGCGGATAAAATCAATTTCGGCGTCTCCGCCACCTATCCGCCGTTTGAGTCGCTGGATGCCAGCAACCAGATCGTCGGTTTCGATATCGATCTGGCGAAAGCGCTGTGCAAACAGATGCAGGCCGACTGCACCTTTACCAACCATGCCTTCGACAGCCTGATCCCGTCGCTGAAGTTCAAAAAATACGATGCGGTGATCTCCGGGATGGACATCACGCCTGAGCGCAGCAAGCAGGTCGCGTTCACCGACCCGTACTACGCCAACTCGGCGCTGGTGATTGCAAAGAAAGGCGCTTATACCTCTTTCGATCAGCTGAAAGGCAAACGCATCGGGATGGAAAACGGCACCACGCACCAGAAATACCTGCAGGACAAACATCCGGAAGTGAAAACCGTGGCCTATGACAGCTACCAGAACGCGATTATCGACCTGAAAAATGGCCGTATCGACGGCGTCTTCGGCGATACCGCCGTGGTGAACGAGTGGCTGAAAACCAATCCGCAGCTGGGCACCGCAACGGAAAAAGTGACCGATCCACAGTACTTCGGTACGGGCCTCGGCATCGCGGTACGTCCGGATAACAAAGCCCTGCTGGAAAAACTGAACGGCGCGCTGAAAGCGATTAAAGCGGACGGTACGTACCAGAAAATCAGCGAGCAGTGGTTCCCGCAGTAACCTTTTTTGCCGGGTGACCTGGCCTACGGGGGTGGTAGTCTGTAGGCCGGGTAAGGCGAAGCCGCCACCCGGCAATTTCTCAAAGCGGCACAAAGAACCTGAACCGCGCCCCGCTCACCGACTCCATCAGCCTGATCCCGCCGCCGTGCAGCTCCAGCATCCGTTTCACGATTAATAGCCCCAACCCGCCGCGATTCTCTCTCGACGCCTGGGTATTGAGCGCCGATGGCCGCTGGAACAGATCGTCGCGCAGCGAGGCATCCACGCCCGTTCCGTTGTCAGCCACTTCGACCTGCAGCCGTTCATTCTCCTGCCAGACCGCCAGACGAATTTCCCCGCCAGCTGGCGTATGGCGCATCGCGTTATCGAGCAGGTTGGTAACCACGCGTTCGATCATCGACACATCGGCGTTTATCAGCGGCAGCGGCCCCGGCACGTCAATATGCAGATTGACCTCTCGCGTGCGGGCGGTGAGCTCAAACTTCTGCGCCACGTCGGAAATCAGCTCTCCCATCGCGAACCGTTCGCGCTGGGGTTTAATGCCGCCGTGCTCAAGGCGCGCCAGCTCAAACAGCTGCTGCGAAAGATGACGGACTTTTTGCCCCTGACGCAGTGCGGTGGCGAGATACTGCTGGTGCTCCTGCGGCGTCAGCGTGGCGGATTTTAGCGAAAGGGTTTCCAGATAGCCCAGCAGCGAGGTGAGCGGCGTGCGGAGATCGTGCGAGATGTTGGCGATAAACTCCCGGCGCTGGCGATCGCTGTCGGCCAGCTGGTCCCACTGGCGGGTGATTTTGCGCGCCAGCTCGATAAAGCTGTTGCGCAGGATTGCCACTTCATCTTTTGCCACCGCGTCCGGCGTCTGTGCCGCCAGCAGCCTGATTGCGCTTATGCTGTCCTGCTCCAGCCCGGCCACTTCCACCGTCAGCTGTTTGACCGGACGCGTAACCCAGTACCAGACCAGCAGCCCTGCCAGCAGCCCAAACAGCGCGACCCACAGCAGTGACCACAGGACGGTACTCCACAGCGCCTTGTGCCAGGCCATTTCCGCCAGAGCGTTTGACTCCTCGCCCTGCAAGATAATGTACAGATAGCCTTTTAGCTCGCCGTCCTGCCGTAGCGGCGTGGCGCTGAAGACTTTTTGATTTTGACTGCGCGGATCGTCGCCCAGTACCGGCATGGCGGTGCCGCTCAGGAAGCTCTGCACCGGCGCCAGGTCGATTTTTTGCCGCTGAATATGGCCCGGCGGTGCGGCATCGGCGAGGATATCGCCGTCAGGAGAGATAACGTAGAGCTCAACGCTCGGATTAAAGGTCATCAGCCGGCCAAACAGCGGTTTCAGCGCGCTGCGGTCGACCCGGCCCTGCGCGTCCAGAATCGGTTCGCGCTGGACGATCTGCTGAGCCAGCCCACCCGACAAACGCTGCACCATCGCGTTACCGTACTGCATGCTGCTGTAGAGCTGTACCGCGCAGGCGACGGCGGCGCAGAGCATCATCAGCAGGATGAAGAGCAGCGTCAGGCGCTGGCTCAGGCTAAAGCGACGCATCATTGCGGCTCCGCAAATTTATAGCCCTTGCCCCAGACGGTGCGAATGATCTCCGGCTCGGCGGCGTCCTTCTCAATCTTGATGCGCAGGCGGTTGATATGGGTGTTAACGGTGTGTTCGTAGCCCTCGTGCTGGTAGCCCCAGACCTGCTCCAGCAGCGCCAGACGCGAAAACACCTCGCCGGGATGACGGGCAAAAAAGTACAGCAGCTCGAACTCGCGCGGGGTGAGGTCCACCACCTGGCCGTGAAGCAGCACGCTGCGCGCCAGCGGATCGATGGTCAGTCCGTGCGCCTGAATGTGTCCGTCGGTTTGCGCCTGCCCCATCGCCTGCTGGCGACGGAACAGCGCTTTGATGCGCGCAATCAGCTCCTGCACGGAGAACGGCTTAGCCAGATAGTCGTCGGCGCCGGTTTCCAGCCCGGTGATGCGGTCGGTTTCGCTGCTGCGGGCGCTGATGATGATCACCGGCAGGTAGCGCGTCATCTGACGGATGCGGCGGCAAATCTCCAGACCGTCCACGTTGGGCAGCATCAGGTCGAGGATCACCGCATCCCACGGCTGTTTTTCAAGACGCTGCAGGGCGTTGCCCCCGTCGGGCTCGTGGGTGATGGCGTAGCCTTCGTCTTCTAAATTGAGTTGCAGAAGCGCCGCGATATCGTGGTCGTCTTCCACCAGCAGGATCTGCTTCATGAGTAAGCCTTCATTCATTTCTTATGACGTAAGCTTACCTGATTTCGCCGGGATGAAGAGTTCACATTTTGTTTAAGATTTTACGAGCAACGTCAGCACTTCATAGTGCGCGGTATGCGGGAACATATCAAAAAGCTGAACGCGTTCAATGCGATAGCCCGGTAGTTGCGCAATGTCTTTCGCCATAGTCTGCGCGTTGCAGCTGGAATAGATGATGTATTCCGGCGCCATCTGGCTCAGGTAGTCGCACAGCGCATTGCCTATGCCGCGGCGCGGCGGGTTGACCAGCACAAGCTCAGGCACGTTGCCCTGGCCGGTCGCGAACTGCGTGGAGTCCAGCGCCTGGAAGTGCAGATTCGTTAACCCCAGTTCGGCGGCAGACTGTTTCGCGCAGGCAATCGCTTCGGCAGAGATCTCAATCCCGGTGAGCTGCATCTCCGGCGTCGCGCAGTGCAGGCCAAACCCGCCCACGCCGCAGAACAGATCCCACATGTGGTGAACGTTCAACGCTCGAACCCAGTCGCGGGCGGTAGCGTACAGGCCGCTTGCCACGGTCGGGTTCGTCTGGAAGAAGCTTTGCGGGCGGATCCACAGCGGCACGCCGTTGAAGCTCTCCGCCAGCGCGTGCTGGTCGGTGAAGAAAATCTCTTTTTCCCCTTCCATGATCGCCATATGCACCGGCTGAATGTTCGCCGTAATGACCTTTAGCTGCGGGAGCTGCGCCTGCAGCCACGGCAGCGCCACGCGAAGCTGCGCCAGCTTGGTTTCAGAGCGCAGCACGAAGCGCAGCATCATGCCGCCGTCGATCTGGCTTTCGGTCAGCAGAAGGTACTTCAGCTCGCCGCGCTTGCGGGCCACGCTGTAGGGCGTTAACCCCGCCCGCACGATAAACGGCTTAAGCGCCGCAAAGACCGGCGCAAAGGAGGCGGGATACAGCGGGCAGTCGGTTAAGTCTTCCGGCGTGCCGTCGCGGTGCAGCATCCCCAGCAGCGGTTTTTCTACGCTGCCGCTGACCACCATTTTGGCTTTATTGCGAAAGCCCTGCTCAGGGCCGCTGACGGGTGCGCACCACTCGCCCACCGCGTGTTCTGCCAGCAGCTGTTGCAGGTCGGCCATTTTGGCGGTGAGTTGTTGAGAGACCGGCTGTTCTATCCACTGACAGGAGCGGCAGCGTCCGGCGTCATAGAGTGCGCACTGCATATGAAAACCTTAAAAATCACGAGGGCTGCGATTATACACATTATTGCAGGCGGAAGAACCGCCGACTGGAAGCCGGAACGAAGAGTAGAAAGAGCACCAGCATGTCCGGCAGTTTTTGCATAAACAGCGCGCGCAGGATCTCGCGTTTAGATTCACCGGCAATGCTGAACAGCTCCGGGTAGCCGTACCCCAGCGAGGCGGCCCACAGATAGCTCGCCGCGGTAATCTGCGTCAGCAGATAGACCCAGCGCGCCCAGTTGCGCCCTTTGACCAGCGAAAACGCGCAGTAGATCTCGATAAACACCAGCACCAGGCTGCTCAAAAAGACCAGCGTCAGATTCCACGTCTGCACGCTGCGGTGAATGAATTCACCGATGCCGCGCACGCCCAGGGTATTCAGAATCATCAGCACGTCCAGGCAGCGGATCATAATAATGGCGAGCGCCGCCACCTGAACCAGTGCAGGTACGTTAGGACGTGCGTGCGTAATACGTGATTTTTTTAATAATCCCAATGTTTTACTTCCCTGAAAAACAGTGCCGCGTCATGCGCGGCACATCACTGGAAATTTTAAATCCTTCAGCCGCGTCTTGCACGCTGGATATCGCGCACGCGCTGTTTTTCCGCGCGCGCCATCAAATACCAGGCGATAAATCCGACAATTCCGACCACGCCGAGGATGATAGAGGCCAGGGCGTTGATCTCCGGGTTGACCCCCATACGCACGCTGGAGAAGACCAGCATCGGCAGCGTCGTCGCGCCCGGGCCGGAGACAAAGCTGGCGATAACCAGATCGTCCAGCGACAGCGTAAACGCCAGCAGCCAGCCGGAGATCACCGCCGGCATAATCATCGGCAGAGTGATGATGAAAAAGACCTTCAGCGGCGTCGCGCCAAGATCCATCGCCGCCTCTTCTATGGAGCGATCCAGCTCGCGCAGGCGCGAGGAGATCACCACCGCCACGTAGGCCGTACAGAAGGTGACGTGCGCCAGCCAGATGGTGAACATGCCGCGATCCGCAGGCCAGCCGATGGCGTGCGCCAGGGCCACGAACAGCAGCAGCAGCGCGAGACCGGTGATCACGTCCGGCATGACCAGCGGCGCGGTGATCATAAAGGCGAAGCCGTTCGAGCCGCGAAAACGCCCGAAGCGCACCATCACCAGCGCGGCGATCGTGCCCAGCACGGACGCCATGGTCGCCGCCAGGGCGGCAATGGTCAGGCTCAGCCCCACCGCGCTCATCATCGCATCATCGTGGAACAGCTCGCTGTACCAGCGCGTCGACCAGCCCGCCCAGACCGTCACCAGCTTAGAGCTGTTGAAGGAGTAGATCACCAGCATCAGCATCGGCGCATACAGGAAGGTAAAGCCGATAACGAGGATCGCAATTCGCCACGGGGAGCGCACTACCGGTAAGTTGTTCATCCGTGGTCTCCCATCTGTTTCTGCTGATGCTTGTGGAACCACATGATCGGCACGATCAGCAGCAGGAGCATCACAATCGCTACCGCCGAGGCCACCGGCCAGTCGCGGTTATTGAAGAACTCCTGCCACAGCACGCGGCCAATCATGATGCTGTCCGGGCCGCCAAGCAGTTCCGGGATCACAAACTCCCCCACCGCCGGGATAAAGACCAGCATCGACCCGGCGATGATGCCGCCTTTGGTCAGCGGGACAATGACGCTGAAGAAGGTTTTTAACGGACGCGCGCCGAGATCGAGCGACGCTTCCACCAGCGAATAATCAATACGCGTCAGCGCCGTGTAAATCGGCAGCACCATAAACGGCAGATAGGCGTACACAATGCCGATATAGACCGCGAGGTTGGTGTGCAGGATCGTCAGCGGCTGATCGATAACCCCGAGCCACATGAGAAAGTTATTCAGCACGCCGTTGTTTTTCAGGATCCCCATCCAGGCGTAAACGCGGATCAGGAACGAGGTCCACGACGGCAAAATTACCAGCAGCAGCAGGATGTTACGCGTCGACGGCTTGCTGTGCGCCACCGCCCACGCCAGCGGGTAGCCCATCACCAGACAGCAGAGCGTCGAGATCGCCGCCACCTGCAGCGACTGCAGATAGGCTTCGAAATAGAGCGGGTCGTCGGTGAGCTGCAGGAAGTTGCCGAGATTAAGCGTCAGCGTCAGCTGCCCGTCGGCCCAGTCCAGCAGGTTGGTATAGGGCGGTATCGCCCGCGCCATTTCCGCCAGGCTTATCTTGAAAACAATCAGGAACGGCAGCAGGAACAGCAGGATCAGCCACACGTACGGCATGGCGATCACCAGCTTGCGGCCGTGCTTCATCTGCATGCGCGTCAGCCAGTGGGCAAAGCCGCCCGGCTTTTCGACGCGGGCTGGAGGTTCAAGTGTGCTCATGATCGCTCCTTATACCGTCAGCACGACGCAACTGTCAGCGTCCCAGCACAGGCGCACTTCGTCGCCCCAGGTCGGCTGTCCCTTGCGATAGCGATGTTCGTTCTGCAGCTGCGCGCTGAGCATCTGCCCACTTTTCAGGCGCACGTGGTAGATGGACAGATCGCCCAGATAGGCAATGTGCACCACTTCGCCCACGGCAAAGTTATAGCCATCGGCAGGCGGATCCTCACAGAGCATGATTTTCTCCGGACGCAGCGCGACGTAGACCGGCACGTTATCCACCACCGAGTTATCAGGATCGACCTTAAGCGGATGCTGCAGCCCCGGCGATTCGATAACCAGGCCATCCTCCTGACGATCTTTCAGCAGCCCTTCGAAGACGTTAACCGAGCCAATGAACTCCGCGCTGTATCTGGTGGTCGGATGCTCATAAATCTCTTCCGGCTCGCCAATCTGCACGAACTTGCCGCGGTTCATGATCGCGATACGTCCGGCCATGGTCATGGCTTCTTCCTGGTCGTGGGTCACCATCACGCAGGTCACCCCCACGCGCTCGAGGATATCGACCACTTCGAGCTGCATACGGTCGCGCAGTTTTTTATCCAGCGCGCCCATCGGTTCATCAAGCAGCAAGAGTTTTGGGCGTTTTGCCAGGCTGCGTGCCAGGGCCACGCGCTGGCGCTGGCCGCCGGAGAGCTGGTGCGGCTTACGCTTCGCGAACTCCTGCATGTGCACCAGGCTCAGCATCTCGGCCACGCGCGCGGTAATTTCCGCTTTCGGCAGTTTGTCCTGCTTCAGGCCAAAGGCGATGTTCTGCTCCACCGTCATGTGCGGGAACAGCGCGTAAGACTGGAACATCATGTTGATCGGGCGCTGATACGGCGGCACGCTGGAGAGATCCACGCCATCAAGCATGATCTGCCCGGCAGTGGGCTGTTCAAAACCGGCCAGCATACGCAGCAGGGTCGATTTACCGCAGCCAGAGGCCCCCAGAAGGGCAAAAATTTCGCCTTTAAAGATCGTCAGGCTGACGTCGTCCACGGCATGCTGGCCATCGAAAGATTTGGTGAGGTTACGTATTTCAAGAAGCGGGGTCAGCGCTTTACGGACTTTCGCCTGCGGGCGGGGGATCGCGTCATTCACGGGGTGTTCTCCGGTAGAGATCAAATCATGGTGCAGGCGCACCAGAACGGTGCGCCTGTTGCCGGACACGCTTCGCTTGCCCGGCCTGTGACTCACGGTAACTTATTTACCGCTTTTCACCTTGGTCCACGCGCGGGTACGCACGCGGTCGATTTTTGGATCCTGTACTTTCAGGGTGAAGAGCTTGGCGAACACATCCTCTGGCGGATAGATAGCCGGGTTATTGCGGATTTCTTCGCTCACCAGCGGCACGGAGGCCTTGTTACCGTTCGCGTAGTAAACGTGGTCGCTGATGTGGGCGATCACGTCAGGACGCATCAGGTAGTTGAGGAACTGATACGCTTCGTCTTTGTTTTTAGCGTCAGTCGGCATCGCGAAGACGTCAAAGAAGGCCAGCGCCCCCTCCTTCGGAATGAAGTAAGAGACGTTCACGCCGTTTTTCGCCTCTTTCGCGCGGTTAGCCGCCTGCCATACGTCCCCTGCCCAGCCGATCGCGACGCAGATGTCGCCGTTCGCCAGGTCGTTAATGTACTGGGACGAGTGGAAGTAACGAATGTTTGGACGCAGCTTCAGCAGCAGATCGGTCGCCGGACCGGTGTAATCATCGGCTTTACTGCTGTTCGGGTCTTTGCCCAGGTAGTTCAGCACGGTGGCGAAAATCTCTTCCGGCGCATCGAGGAAGGAGACGCCGCAGCTTTTCAGCTTCTCAAGGTTTTCCGGCTTCAGCACCACGTCCCAGCTGTCCAGCTTCACGTCCGGGCCCAGCACCGCTTTGACTTTATCAACGTTGTAGCCGATACCGGTAGTCGCCCACAGGTAAGGCATGGCGTATTTGTTGTCCGGGTCATGCTTAGCCACCAGCTTCAGCACTTCCGGATCGAGGTTTTTCCAGTTCGGTAACTTGCTCTTGTCCAGCGGCTGGAAGACGCCTGCCGTTAGCTGACGCTCCAGGAAGCTTGCGGAAGGCACCACGAGGTCAAACCCGGTGCTGCCCGCCATCAGTTTTCCTTCCAGCACTTCGTTGGAATCGAACACGTCATAGACCACTTTAATGCCGGTCTCTTTTTCAAAATTTGCCACCGTGTCCGGCGCAATATAGTCAGACCAGTTATAAACGTGCAGCGTTTTTTGTTCCGCAGCGAGCGTGCCGGCAGAGACGGCCATCAGAGCACCCGCAACCAGACCCGATAACCATTTTTTATTCAAGGCGATCATAGTGTTATTCCTTCTGAAAGCTCGTTAACAAACGAACTAAAACTGTGCAATCTGAAGATATGCAATAATCATGCATAGTTTGTCGCTCTGCCCAAAATAAAAAGAAACCTCTTTACCCGGCAGTTTCCGCTCGCTTTTTTAAGCATCGCAAGAATAACTGTAGCCCGTGTCCCCGGCTATAGCCCAGACGAAAAAACGCCTTTTATCAATTTTTTATGCAGGTTATGTCTACGTGATAAGCCGAAACGGCCTTCAGGGAGGTGAATAATTCTTTAAAGAAAGGTTAAAAGCAGCAGAAAAAATGGCCTTCTGCAGCCGCCATGGCAGCGACTGCGCAAAAGTCAGACAGGCTTAGTGAAGAAAATTGGGAGATGCATCATTATTCTCTGCATCATCTTCCGCGCTATACAGCAGATGGTGTGCATTGGCTTCCATCATCACCATCGAAATTTGCTCTTCGCTCAAGCGCATAAACCAGGCGAACTGCTTGAACGACAGCCCTGCCCCGGAGAATAAAGACTGGCAAACGACCAGTTTTGGCAGATTATCGTCCTGTATGTCGAGAAATGCCTTCACCGTCAAAGAACTGGCATTGATGGCCGACAGGTCGGAGGCCAGCGCCAGCAGCGCGGACGGCTTCACTTCGGCCAGCGCGGAGAAAAGGATCACGTCGTTAATGAGATCGATTTTGGCATCGAAAATGCCGTCGAAATTCTGCATATGAGGCAGATGCAGCGCCTGGCAGGAATCGCATTCGAAGAACGTAATTCCGGCATCATCAAGCCATTGACGTAACGTATCCAGTGTAGGTACGACCTGTAAATCCATCGCGATGCAGCCTCTTTAATAAAAACTTCGCATAGGGTACTCAAAAAGCGCGCGGTAATCCATTTAACCACCCGTTTTCAGACAGTAACCCGGCGTGGCATGACGCTCGATCCATGAGATCATTTTACCCGCAATATCGACCCCGGTGGTTTTTTCCACGCCTTCCAGCCCCGGCGAGGCGTTCACCTCCATCACCAGTGGCCCCCGCGTCGCCCGCAGCAGATCTACACCTGCGACGTCCAGCCCCAGGGTTTGCGCCGCTTTCACCGCAATTTCCCGCTCGCGGTCGCTGATATCGGCCACGCGCGCGACGCCGCCGCGGTGAAGATTAGAGCGGAAATCGCCCTCTTTCGCCTGACGCTCAATGGCTGCCACCACCTCGTTTCCCACGACGAAGCAGCGGATGTCGCGCCCTTTGGCCTCTTCAATATACTCCTGCACCAGAATGTGGGCATTCAGCCCGCGGAAGGCGTCAATCACGCTCTCCGCTGCCTGACGCGTCTCCGCCAGCACCACGCCAATGCCCTGGGTGCCTTCCACCAGCTTGATCACCAAAGGGGCGCCGCCAACCATGTCGATCAGATCGCTGGTGTCGTCCGGTGAATGGGCAATCCCCGTGACGGGGAGATCGATCCCCTGACGGGCAAGGAGTTGCAGCGAGCGCAGCTTGTCGCGGGCGCGGGAAATGGCAACGGATTCGTTGAGCGGATAGCTGCCCAGCATCTCGAACTGGCGCAGCGCGGCGGTGCCGTAGTAGGTAATCTGGGAGCCGATGCGGGGGATGACCGCATCAAAGTGCGGCAGCTTGCGGCCTTTGTAGTGAATCGACGAGGCGGCCGGGTCGATGTTCATATAGCAGGACATCGGGTCGAGGATCTCAACCTGATGCCCGCGTTTCGCCGCCGCTTCTCTCAGGCGCTTACATGAATAGAGCGTTCCATCCCGGGACAATATGGCAATTTTCACCCTGCACCTCTCTGAAGACATGGAAAAAGCCTGCGTATCATATACGCAGGCAGGCACAGGATAAATGGACTATCGCGTCGCCCAGCCCTGTTTGTGCAGATAATCAAGAATAAACGGGCGATTTTCTTTAATGATGGTGCGACGAATATGGTCGGTCCAGGTATCACGACGGTTATTGCTGCCGCGCGTCATGTAGTAGTTCGCCAGCTCTTCATCGTATTGATTCAGGACATCCTGATCGACCGGCTGGTAGTGGTTTTCGTGCACCAGCATCGCCGCAGGAATGCGCGGCTTCAGATCCGGGTTATCCGCCGGCCAGCCGAGGCACAGGCCAAACAGCGGCAGCACGTGTTTTGGCAGCTTCAGCAGCTCGGTCACGCTTTCGATGTTATTGCGCAGGCCGCCGATGTAGACACCGCCTAACCCCAGCGACTCCGCCGCCGTGAAGGCGTTTTGCGCCATCAGCGCGGTATCCACCACGCCCAGCAGCAGCTGTTCGGCCAGCCCCAGCTCGGCCTCAGGGCAGATCTGCAGATGACGGTTGAAGTCGGCGCAGAACACCCAGAACTCCGCTGCCTGCGCCACATGCTTCTGCCCGCCGGTCTGCGTCACCAGTTGCTCACGCATGGCCGGGTCGGTGATGCGGATAATGGAGGTGCACTGCAGGAAGCTCGAGCTCGAGGTCGCCCTGGCGCTGTCGATGATCGCGTTACGCTGCGCCTCGGTAATCGGCTCATCGGTGAAGTGGCGAATGGAACGGTGGGAACGGAGCAGGTCAATCGTGGGTGTCATCTTGTCTCTCTTTGTCGTGCTTAATACGTATTGCAGCCAGTATAGGCAATGATTTGCGCGATGTAATTGGCGAAACATAGCCTGACTGTATCAAAGCGACAGGCGAAACCTTCTTTAATGGCGGCAGGTTATCGGGCACTATATGTCCTATTCGCCGTCAGGCTTGTTTTTTGAGGAGAGAGAAATGTTTGCAGTAATTTTTGGTCGTCCAGGGTGCCCTTACTGTGTGCGCGCGAAAGAGCTGGCTGAGAAACTGACCGAAGAGCGCGATGACTTCAACTTCCGCTATGTGGATATCCACGCGGAAGGCATCACCAAAGCGGATCTCGAAAAAACCGTCGGCAAGCCGGTTGAAACCGTACCGCAGATCTTCCTCGATCAGAAACACATCGGCGGCTGCACTGACTTTGAAGCTTACGCCAAAGAGCATCTGGGCCTGTTTGCTGCCCAGTAATGAAATGAAAGGACGCCCTCACCGAGAGGGCGTTTTTATTTGTGGTGCCGTCGGTGCCGAAGCAGACTGCGCACAAATAAGTAGCAGAGCGCGCCAAGGGCGCACCAGAATACGGCGCTCATCAACCATGCCAGTTCCTGCCAGAAACTCCGCGTTGATATATAGAGCAAGCGCATCAGCAGCAAACAGAGCGGCGCGGCCAGCATGGCGCCCAGCAGCGGCTTCACCACCTCCCCTTTACGGGAGAGAAAACTGGCAGCAGCCCCCGGCAGCGTAAAAAAGAGCAGCCCCAGCTCCGGATGACCCGACGCCCTGAATGCACCTTTCACGTTAAAAGCAAGCGACATGCATACGACCGTGAACAGCAAAAAGCAGCTGATCACCCCCGCCCAGTTTCGTTTAATGTTCAAACTATCCTCCTGACTTATCTCTATCAAATACACTTTCGTCGGGTAGACGCCCAGTCAGATAAAGCAATGCGGCAATCCTTGCCAAAGTACGCACAGGGTGATGCGATAATCAGTAGCTGTCAGTAGCTAATGCGATTAAACTACACGCCAGCTAATGTTTTAGGGAATAAAGCAGGAAACAGGGAGCGTTAACGCCTTTCCCTGACCCAGAAAACAGTAGCCCAAAAAGTCCTTTCATTCAACAACTTACTGGTAAACAAGAAGTTAGCCTCCGTGAATATAAACGTCGCAGACTTGTTAAATGGGAATTACATCCTGTTATTATTTGTGGTACTGGCGCTGGGCCTTTGCCTGGGTAAATTGCGCCTGGGTTCAGTTCAACTTGGTAATTCCATTGGCGTTTTAGTCGTCTCCTTATTATTAGGCCAGCAGCACTTCAGCATTAACACGGACGCGCTCAACTTAGGTTTTATGCTGTTTATTTTTTGCGTTGGCGTGGAAGCGGGACCGAACTTTTTTTCAATTTTCTTCCGCGACGGCAAAAATTATCTGATGCTGGCGCTGGTGATGGTCGGCAGCGCGCTGCTGATCGCGTTAGGGCTGGGTAAACTGTTTGGCTGGGATATCGGGTTAACGGCCGGTATGCTGGCAGGCTCCATGACCTCCACCCCCGTGCTCGTGGGTGCCGGTGATACCCTGCGCCATTCCGGCATGGCCGGCGCACAGCTTTCTACCGCGCTCGACCACCTGAGCCTCGGCTACGCCCTGACCTATCTGATTGGTCTGGTGAGCCTGATCGTTGGCGCACGCTACCTGCCAAAACTGCAGCATCAGGATCTGCAGACCAGCGCCCAGCAAATCGCCCGCGAGCGCGGTCTGGATACCGACTCCAAACGTAAAGTCTATCTCCCGGTGATCCGCGCCTATCGCGTCGGGCCAGAGCTGGTTGCCTGGGCTGACGGCAAAAATCTGCGCGAGCTGGGGATTTACCGCCAGACGGGCTGCTACATCGAACGTATCCGCCGCAACGGCATTCTGGCGAACCCGGACGGCGACGCGGTGCTGCAGATGGGCGATGACATCGCGCTGGTAGGTTACCCGGACGCCCACGCCCGTCTCGACCCGAGCTTCCGTAACGGCAAAGAGGTGTTCGACCGCGACCTGCTCGACATGCGTATCGTCACCGAAGAAATCGTGGTGAAAAACCATAACGCCGTTGGCCGCCGCCTGGCGCAGCTGAAGCTGACCGACCACGGCTGCTTCCTCAACCGCGTGATCCGCAGCCAGATTGAGATGCCTATCGACGACAACGTGGTGCTCAACAAAGGCGACGTTCTGCAGGTCAGCGGCGACGCCCGCCGCGTGAAAACCGTGGCCGACCGCATCGGCTTTATCTCCATTCACAGCCAGGTCACCGACCTGCTGGCCTTCTGCGCCTTCTTTATCGTTGGCCTGATGATCGGGATGATCACCTTCCAGTTCAGCAACTTTAGTTTCGGCATCGGTAACGCCGCCGGTCTGCTGTTCGCCGGGATCATGCTGGGCTTCCTGCGAGCCAACCACCCGACCTTCGGCTACATTCCGCAGGGCGCGCTGAACATGGTGAAAGAGTTCGGTCTGATGGTCTTTATGGCAGGCGTCGGCTTAAGCGCGGGCAGCGGGATTGGTCACAGCCTCGGTGCCGTCGGCTGGCAGATGTTGGTTTCCGGACTTATCGTCAGCCTGGTACCGGTCGTTATCTGTTTCCTGTTCGGTGCCTACGTGCTGCGCATGAACCGCGCCCTGCTCTTCGGGGCGATGATGGGGGCGCGTACCTGTGCTCCAGCGATGGAAATCATCAGCGACACCGCGCGCAGCAACATTCCGGCGCTGGGCTATGCGGGCACGTACGCTATCGCTAACGTGCTGCTGACGCTGGCGGGTACGCTGATTATCATCATCTGGCCAGGACTCGGATAACTCCTAAGAATGCGCGTGGCGGAAAATATTTTTGTTACGCGCAGAACTTTTTTATCAGGGGGCAGTCATAACTAGTGCCACTGCTTTTCTTTGATGTCCCCAATTTGTGGAGCCCATCAACCCCGCCGTTTTGGTTCAAGGTTGATGGGTTTTTTGTTGCCTGAAGTTCCCTCACTCATAGAATCAATCGCTTACAGCCCTGCTTTCTGATGTTGGGTGCCAGCACCAGACAAAAACTCTATCCCCTTACTTTTTTCCTTCCTGGCTTCAGAAAACTATCGCTCCCTGACAGCAAAAGAATAAAATCAGGAAAAACGTCAGCAAGGAAAGCCGCATGTTCGATTTTTATCCCGAGAAAACCTACAGCAGAGCGGAAGTAATGAGCAAGCCATCGCCAATTCCGCCAGTAAATGGCGTCTATTTCTGGTGGTTTAAGGAAATCCCTCCTGGTGTGCCGACCGAGGGCTGCATCACCTCAGACGGCTACACGCTGCTATACGTTGGTATTTCGCCCGACCAGAGGGGGAAACCTACCAGCCGTTCGAACTTAAGGAAACGAATCAAAACGCATTACAGCGGCAATGCGGCTGGATCAACACTCAGGCGCACACTTGGTGTGTTATTGAGTGGTTTAAGTGGCTTTCCCCTGCGCCGCGTAGGCTCTGGATCCAGAATGACATTTACTCACCCTGGCGAGCAATGGCTTGATGCCTGGATGGAAAAGAATGCCAAAGTTCACTGGCATCCTGTCGAAGCGCCCTGGGAACTTGAAGACACACTGATCGCATCGCTTTCCTTACCACTAAACATTCAGGGAAATGCTCATGGCTTTAAAATGACGCTTTCAGGAATGCGAAGTCAGGCTGCTGCGGAGGCAAGATTGATGGAGATTGCTAATGAGCGAGGCCTTACAAGGAGATTGGCAGCGCAGTGACATGATTGAAAACAAATTCGTTAAGAATAATTTTCCGTAAGCCAATTCACCAATGAACCGTCAAATTTCGTGCTATTTATAACGGAGCCTATCGCTATAAGTAGCTCATACTAATTCAGCACCATACGCTTGTATGCTATAGACTTCAGATTTACCTGTAGCGCTACCAACTACTCATCCACTTAATACAAACTTTAAAACTCTATCTAAAATTACTTCAGCCTCGTCAGTTATTTGCTACTTCCTAAAACCTCAATACTTAACTTACAGTTAGTGCTGAACATCAGCAAACTACAGCCGTTGTATATAAAACAAAAATGCATTGCACTAAATTACTGTTTTAAAAGTGAGGCCATCAGATTCTAAAATTTTGGCCTCATGCGATCTATAAAATTGAGTTGAACTGATATTTACCTTCTAGTCATGACATCCCTAATCTCATTAATCCAATCAGGAATGCTATTTTCTTCAGTCATCAGTTCAACATATTTCCTAGCAAAGTTAAATTTATTATTGTCAGCATCAAAAAATCTATTAATAGCCTCTTTTTCACTTTTTTTCAAATCAAGTGCAGAGAAGGATTCTAAACCTTCATCGGGAACATTCATTCCAGAGATAAAATTTAAATTGTTGTATTGAGGAACAAATGACAATAATGCTTCATAATAAATCCTTGCATTCAAAACATCTTCAATCTCCGTTGCTGGAGAAACTGGATTTGAATCAATTTTAACGAGAATGGCTTTATTTTCGCCTTGATCAAAAACAAAACGTTTACAATGTAATTTTTGATGCGTTCCGACTTCATAACGGACTAATTGACTATCCGTATCAGCCAACAAATATATCTTACCCGTTATTTCGTTTTCAACATCCTTGTAGCAAGCTGAAAGATAATTATAAATCTTCTTGATCTCCGACGCTCCTCCTACAGGAACGATGCGGAGATTATTATTTCTTATTAAATCATCAAAGTAAGCGGTCAAATAGATTCTTTCAGAAGAACCTTCACAAATCAACCAATTATATGGATTGTCACCTGTTGCGCTAGATAAAAGTGATTGAGTGAAGTCATTCATACTTTTAATTCTTATGTCAAATGGTAGTTTCCCTCTACTATCGCGAACTAATTGTTTGATTTCCTCTCTATAAGATTCCAAATTAATCAAATCAAAAAGATGCTCATTATCTTTCTTTGTGATAATTGTCACTGCGCCTTTCTCAAGGGTAGGAAGAAAACCATACCAATGTGATGAAAAAAGTAATTGTCGACATCCTTCACTAAGTTCAGACAATGCCTGAAACTGTTCGAAACAAGCTGACATGTGTAACGATGATTCAGGTTCATCTATAGCAATGATTAGATTATCACTATTACTTCTGTGTTTTGTTAGTAATGCATGCGCAACATCTATAATTGCTTTTTGCTTTTCCCCTGAACTTAAGTTACTAATTTCCAAAAAATGCTCTTCGCCATGTGTTTTATGTAACTTCCTAACATTAAAAAATGCCTGTATAATTAAATTATAAACCTCTTTCTTTTGAATTCTTTTTTGTCTGTCTGAAGTGGTTCTATAAGTGTAGTTAACCAATTTAGTTGAAATATCCTCAAGGAAACCACTCAACTCTCGATTTATACTTCCAACGGTTGAATCACCAACGATTCTATCGAGGATTTCATGGAGAGATTCCCCCATTAATACTTGAGTACCTATACTTTCTAGCTTCGTAAAAAGTTCAGTATCAATCTCTTTTGGTATGTATAAATATTCCAATTTATTTGTAATATACTCAGATAATTTACTGAATAATTGTGCTGGTTCCTCATTTTCACGCAAAACAAATCCCGCGTTAAACGAATCCCTTTCCATCACTAGAGGTAAGGTTCTTCCTGCCAAAACAGATAATGATATATCATTGTTATGAAAACGCCCAATGGGAATTATTAATTTCCCTTGCATAGCATGTCGGGTCAATATTCGATCGCGATGATGAATAAAGCTCTCTAATATAATCCTCGTTTGCGTGTTAGTTGCATCTTCTAAACTTATTTCCCTAGCTAAGACATCAAGTGTTTTAGCGAAAGGTAATATTTCAGGATCAAAAAACGTCTCTTCGAGTATAAAAACCGGTACAATATAAGGACTGGTTTTTTCCAGACCACTCTTTTTGACGACAGAATTATAATTCCATTCTTTATTATTTAGTATGGTATCTAAAGCTTCAAGAATTGAACTTTTTCCGATACCATTATTTCCCAACAAACCACTTAAATTTGGAGAGTCCGTCAGAGGAATATAATTTATTCCTTGATATGTTTTCACGTTGCGTATAAACAATCCAGCTATCATATCAATACCTACCTTGGAGTTAGAGGGCACTTTCTTTTAGGATAACTCTTACTAGGCATGAACGTCTATGATTAAGTACAAAAAATGCTCACACCACTACCACCATGCCAACTTTATGTTGTGGTATAAATGTATCATTTGGTAACTACGAGCCAGACTTCCGTATTTGTCATTCCCGCTTGTGCGAAATTTTTGATTCATCCAAATCCATGTATCACGCGCACACTGCAGCTTTTATGCCACTAGATGCCATGTGGTAGTTAATTTCTTATGGTGCAAAATTAATATGTGTACTTTCGCTCCGACTTACTGAAAGCGATGATTTACGCCAACGTGATTGGCTGCGATCTGGGGCCGAAAATCACGCCTATCGGCAGTCTCGCCACCCTGCTCTGGCTCCACGTACTGGCGCAGAAAAACATGACGATTACCTGGGGCTACTATTTCCGGACGGGCATCATCATGACGCTGCCGGTCCTGTTTGTGACGCTCGCCGCGCTGGCGCTACGTCTCTCCTTCACACTGTAATGAGCCACTGATATGAGCCACATCACCATTTACCACAACCCCGCCTGCGGCACCTCGCGCAACACGCTGGAGATGATCCGCAACAGCGGCACGGAGCCAGAGATTATCCTCTATCTGGAAACCCCACCGTCGCGCGATGCGCTGACCACCCTGATTGCCGATATGGGCATTTCGGGGCGGGACCTGCTGCGTAAAAACGTGGAGCCCTATGAGCAGCTCGGCCTTGCCGACGATAGCTTCACCGACGACCAGCTTATCGATTATATGCTGCAACACCCGATTCTGATTAACCGTCCGATCGTGGTCACACCGCTGGGCACCCGCCTGTGCCGCCCGTCTGAAGTCGTCCTCGACATTCTGCCGGATGTGCAGAAAGGGGCATTTACAAAAGAGGATGGCGAAGCGGTGGTGGACGCCAGCGGGAAGAATATCCTGAAAAAATAATCCATCCTCGGGTGGACGGCAGGGCCAGCTACCGGCGGGCCCTGAGCGCCTGGAGAAAACAACCGCCCGCTAGCTCGACACGCAGACGCGGTTGCGCCCCTCACGTTTTGCACGGTAAAGCGCCTGATCGGCTCGTGCCAGGGCTGACTGCATGCCATGTTCAATCTCAAGTTCATCCGGGGTCATGCACACGAGCCCCATGCTGGCGGTGAAGCGGATCGTCTGCCCGTTGAAGTCGACGTTCTGGCTGGCAAGGCTCATCCTTACGCGCTCGGCGATCTCAGCGGCCGCCTCAAGAGTGGTATGCGGCATTGCCACGACAAACTCTTCCCCGCCAAAGCGGGCGACAATGTCGCTGCCTCTCACCAGTGCCGGAAGCGCGTTGCCAATATGCTTCAGCACCGCATCGCCACCGTCATGACCCCAGGTGTCGTTAATATGCTTAAAGAAATCCAGATCCATGCTCATCAGGCACAGGGGTTGCTGATGCCGGCGGGCAAGATTGCATGCCCGCAAAGACCACTCATCAAACTGACGACGGTTTGCCAGCCCGGTGAGCGGATCGTGCCGCGCCTCCTGCTGGAAACGCGCCCGCTGCAGGGCGTTGACGTGGATATAGTGCATAAGAAACCACTGCGTAAGGGAGATAACCAGAATCGCCAGCGCCGTCCACAGTGCCTGATAATACCAGCCGTGCAGCACGTCTTTTCTGGCCAGCCCGACGGCCAGCACCCATTTGCGTTCGTTGAGGTTGAGAAATACCCCCATACGTTCAACGCCATCAATCGGAGAGGTGTATCGGTGGACCTGTGCGGTATCGCTCGCGTATTCCAGCAGCTTCGCGAGGCGCGGGTCGGAGGTGTTCAATTGCGTACCGCCATTCGCCCCCATACGGGCAAGCTGCACTGCATTGTCACGGTCAAGGACTGCCATCGCCCCGCCATGGCCTAAATCAAAGCCCTGCACTTCCATTTTGCGGAACATATCGTTCATGGAGTGACCATTGAAGAAACCCACCGCACCGCCCAGAAAGCGACCATGGGCATCGCGCACCGCTCGGAACATCACGAACCCCACCATGTTTTTATCCGTGCCGTTGCTTCGCCAGTAAAACAGGCTTTCGGTGACTTCATCCCGGCGAAAATCGTTAAACAGAGGGCGCTGCCGGAAGCTGGCCTGCGCAAGCGTAGAGGCATCCAGAGCGCGTTCAAAAGGAAATAGTGCGCGGCTGCTAAGAAAATCACCGTCTTCATCAAAGACGACAACGCCATCCAGCCAGGCGCGCTTCAGTTCCCCTTTCAGAAATGACTGCGCATTTTCAGGCGTGACCGTATGGTTGAGCAGAAAGGCATTACCGATAAAGCGCATCTGGTAGCGCATCGCGTTAAGGCTGGTATCAAACTGCTGGGACTGGAGTATCGCCGTATTGCGAAGGATACGTGCAGCGTTATCCTCCACATAGCCGCGCTGGTAGAGCAGATGTCCAATCAGCAGACCCGCCTGAACCAAAATCATCAGTACCAACAACGCTCTCTTTTTTGCCAGACTGACCTGCACGAACCATATACTTACTTTTTCACCCAACGCCAACCTCAACCACTGAACAGTAAATAACCAACGCGGTGGATAGTCACGTGTTCAGTCCGGATTGTCAATATGGAGAAAAATCGTAACACATTGAAAAATATAAACTAATTTATTTTATTTAACGGTATGATACCCGCAATCCTCCCCACCATCGCCCGAATCTCCTCCCGGGATAGCGGCGTCCGGTCAGTGACGTAGTGCAGCGTCATCCCTTCGATAAAAGCATCCAGCGCGCGGGTGGTGACCGGGTCGAACCACTGCTCCAGCGTGGTCTGGCTCATCTTCATCCAGTCCTGCATCACCGTTTTGAGCGCCGCGCTGCGGTGCATAAAGGCGTAGAGCTGGTACATCAGCGCCATGTTGTGCGGCGTGGTCACCTGCGAGCTGTGGATCAGGGTAGTGATGGATTCGCACGCCATCTCCGGCCCGGTGACGCCGGCAAAGAAATCCCGGTACTGCTGCGACATCTGCCGGGTAAACCACGTGAAGGCCTCCTCCAGCAGCGGCTCCATGCCGTCGAAATAGTAGGTCATCGACCCCAGCGGCACGCCCGCGCAGGTGGCGATTTTACGGTGCGTGACGGCGTGAATACCGTGCTCGGCAATGGTATCGAGCGTTGCCTGCAGGATCTTCTCCCGGCGATGCGGATCGTTCGGTGGTCTGCTCATAAATTCCTCACGTGGTTTGTGTACAAATGTACACAAACTTGCTAGTGTTGTCGCTATTGCTGTACTTCTGGTGCTACCCCAATGACGCTGACCTCTCCCCGCAAAGCCCTGCAGCTCCGCCTGTGGGCGCTGTTTATGTTCTTCTTCATTCCCGGCCTGCTGATGGCCTCCTGGGCCACGCGCACCCCCGCCATTCGCGATATTTTGTCCGTTTCTACCGCTGAGATGGGCATCGTGCTGTTTGGCCTGTCGATAGGCTCCATGAGCGGCATTCTCTGCTCTGCCTGGCTGGTTAAGCGCTTCGGTACGCGGGCGGTGATCCGCACTACCATGTGCTTCGCGGTGTTCGGGATGATCGTGCTGAGCGTGGCGCTGTGGTTTGCCTCACCGGTGCTCTTCGCCCTGGGCCTGACGGTATTTGGCGGTAGCTTCGGTTCTGCAGAAGTTGCCATCAACGTTGAAGGGGCGGCGGTCGAACGTGAGATGAACAAAACCGTGCTGCCGATGATGCACGGCTTTTACAGTCTCGGCACGCTGGCCGGTGCCGGCGTGGGGATGGCGCTGACCGCCACCGGCGTGAGCGCCAATCTGCATATTCTGCTGGCGGCGCTGGTGTGCATTATTCCGATTCTGACCGGCATCCGGGCCATCCCGGACGGTAACGGCAAAAACTCCGCTGACGAACAGCACTCGGCCGAAAAAGGGCTGCCCTTCTACCGCGACTTCCAGCTGATGCTGATCGGCGTGGTGGTGCTGGCGATGGCGTTCGCGGAAGGTTCCGCCAACGACTGGCTGCCGCTGCTGATGGTGGACGGCCACGGCTTTAGCCCGACCTCCGGATCGCTGATCTACGCCGGGTTTACGCTGGGGATGACCGTGGGTCGCTTCACCGGCGGCTGGTTTATCGACCGCTACAGCCGCGTGGCGGTGGTGCGCGCCAGCGCCCTGCTGGGCGGCCTGGGTATTGCGATGATCATCTTTGTCGATGTGGACTGGATTGCCGGGGTCTCGGTGATCCTCTGGGGGCTGGGTGCGTCGCTCGGCTTCCCGCTGACCATTTCAGCCGCCAGCGACACCGGCCCGGATGCCCCGACGCGCGTCAGCGTAGTGGCAACCACGGGCTACCTTGCCTTCCTGGTCGGGCCGCCGCTGCTCGGCTTCCTCGGTGAGCACTACGGACTGCGCAGCGCCATGCTGGTGGTGTTAGGGTTGGTCATCATCGCGGCGCTGGTGGCGCGCGCGGTGGCAAAGCCGGAAACGAAACAAACGACACTGGAGAAGGGATATGAGCGTTAAACTGATCGCCGTCGACATGGATGGTACTTTTCTGAGCGATGCCAAGACCTATAATCGCCCGCGCTTTCTGGCGCAGTACGCCCGCATGAAGGCGCAAGGCATTCGCTTTGTGGTCGCCAGCGGCAACCAGTACTACCAGTTAACCTCCTTTTTCCCGGAGATTGCGCATGAGATTGCGTTCGTCGCCGAGAACGGCGGCTGGGTCGTGAGCGAAGGAGAAGATGTCTTTAACGGTGAACTGTCGAGAGCCCATTTCGACACGGTCGCGAACGTGTTAAGCGACGTGCCGGGTATTGAGATCATCGCCTGCGGGAAGAGCAGCGCGTACACGCTGAAATGCTATGACGAGGGCTTTAAGGATATCGCGGCGAAGTACTATCACCGTCTGGAAATGGTGAGTGATTTTGACAACCTGAACGATATTTTCTTCAAGTTCGGACTTAACGTGTCTGACGATGAAATTCCGCGGATTCAGGCGCTGCTGCATGAAAAGCTGAGCGACATCATGGTGCCCGTCACCACCGGTCACGGCAGTATCGACCTGATCATCCCCGGCGTGCATAAAGCCAACGGTCTGCGGATCCTGCAAAAGCGCTGGGGCATTGACGACAGCGACGTGGTGGCCTTCGGCGACAGCGGCAACGACGTGGAGATGCTGCGTCAGTCCGGGTTCAGCTTTGCGATGGCGAATGCCAGACCGCATATTAAAGCGGTGGCGCGTTTTGAAGCGCCGCACAATAACGATGAAGGCGTACTGGATGTGGTTGATAAGGTGCTGGATGGGGAGGCGCCGTTTAATTGACCGCGTGCGGTCTGTTGGCTTTACCCTCTCCCACAGGGATAGGAATCCCCAGTCATTTTTTAACCGGAAGCGATGAATATAGTTTCAGGAAAATAAATGGCTTACAGCAACGCCCTGGTCCGGCTGTAAATCGCCGAAGCGTTTCCGTAAGGCCGGGGCGAGGCGCACGGATGCGCCGAGAGGGCGTGGCCTGCAGGGATGCAGGCTCATGCCCGACCCGATAGCCTGAAGGAATAAGCTGAGGGCACCGCGAAGCGGCGATTTACCGCCGGGAGCCCGGGTCGCCAGGGCGGCGGCGATTGAGCCGCCATGGCACGTTCACAGGTCGTGTCGTTAAAGAGTAGCAAGAAACATAAAGTGAACGGAATGACCACCAGAGCCGTATGTTCCCCCTCACCCCTGCCCTCTCCCTCAAGGGAGAGGGAGTCGCCCGTGCAGGCATTATTTTGTGAGGAACCCTCAGCCCACGAGGAGAGGGAATAAAGATCACGGTTGCAGGGCGTTCCCGACGCGTTTGTCCTTCAGGAACACCACCATCAGGCCAACCCACAGCACGCCGTTGGCGAGGTTAAACAGGCTGAACAGCCCGTTGCCGCCCATCGCGTAGGCATGCTTGCTCACTTCGATACCGACGGTAAAAATCAGCATCTGCAGCATCCCCATCGCCGCTGACACCGTACCTTTACTCATCTCGCTGGCAAACAGCGTCAGGCGCACCAGCCCGGCGTTCGCCACGCCAATTCCGAAGGCGTAAATGCTCAGCCCTGCAGTCATCCATAGGTAAGCGTGGGATGACGCGACGGTCGCCACCGCTGCCAGAATCAGCCCTGCCGCAATCGGCCAGCCACCCATGATAATCAGTGAACGCACGGTGCGTCGTGACGTCAGACGTGCCAGCACCAGGTTGCCGATAATCAGCGCGCCAAAGATCGGTACCTGCAGCAGACCATACTCATAGCTGCTGAGCTTTTCACCGCTGATGATAATAACCGGAGACTGCGCGATCCACGCCAGCAGCGGCAGGCTAACGAACCCGGTCGCCAGCGCGCCCGCCACAAAGCGGCCATTCTTCAGCACTTCTTTGTAATCCCGACCCAGTTCTTTCAGCGAGAGTTTCTCGCCGATGCGGGTGGCCGTTTCCGGCATCGCCCGGTGCAGGCCAAAGAACGCGAAGGCGGCGAGAAGCGCAAAGAGCACAAACATCCCTTCCCACGGCGCAACGTGCACCCACGCGGCCCCCACCAGCGGCCCGAGTAAGGGGGCGATAAGCGCCACGTTCGCCATCAGCGCGGTAATTTTGATGCACACCGCCTCTTCAAACGACTCCTGAATGGCGGCATACCCCACGGCGCCGATAAAGCACAGGCTCACCCCCTGCAGGAAGCGCAGCAGGGTAAATTGTTCAATGTTTTGCGCCAGCAGCGTGGCAAGACAGGTGACGATAAACCACACCACGCCCGTCAGCATCACCGGACGACGGCCAATACGATCCGACAGCGGGCCTAACAGCCACTGCAAAAACATGCCGCCGGCCAGATAGGCGGTCATGGAGGTCGGTACCCACTCGATTCCCGCGTTGTACTGCGCCACTACGGCCAGCATACCGGGCTGGATCATATCGTTGCCGATATAGGTAGAAAATTCGTAGAGCACCAGACACAGAGGGAAAAGCAACGCCTGACGACCCAGACGTGAACCAGAAGAAGAACGGTTTAACATGCAATCTCTTTATAATGACAAAATCGCGACGAGTTTAATGAAATGCCGCAGCCCGAGATAGTGATTTATCGAGGATAAACAGAAATAAAGCACATATCGTCTTCGTTTAAGGTTTCCTTAAGTTGACAGATTTATGATAGCCCCATTACTCGTCAACGACCCCAAATTATGGCACTCACTTCCAGCCGTTCAGAATTGTCTAACTTACAGACAAATAAGACAAAACGACTTTACCGCTTGCCGGGCCGCTTTTATGGTTATCAGCTTTTCGTACTGGTCGTCCTTGCCGTGCTTTTCACGTGGTTATCACGCAATGAAGCGCTCGACAGATGGATCACTGGTTTTTGGTATGACGCGGCAACGCAGAGCTTTCCACTGCAGAAAGATCATCTGCTGGATCTGCTGAACCACCGTCTGGCGAAGTACATTGCCATCGCCTTAGGTGCCGTGGCGCTGTTTTACGGCGCTTACAAGCGTAACGCAAGGCTGGTCACGGCGGCGCTGCTGATGGGCGTTGGTGCGCTGGTGGTAGGCGTGCTGAAAAGCGTGAGCCATCACAGCTGCCCGTGGGATCTGGTGGAATATGGCGGTAAAGCTGTCTCTTATCCCCTGTTCAGCGCCGTCCCTGCTGACAGCGGTCCGGGGCGCTGCTTCCCCGGCGGTCACGCCTCCAGCGGCTTTATGGTGATGGGGCTGTTTTTTGCCTTCTGGCGCGAGCGTCCGCGTCTCGCCTGGTCCTTCGTCGCGCTGGGCGTGGTGTTAGGCCTGGTGATGGGCTACGGCCAGATCATGCGCGGGGCGCATTTTTTCTCTCACAACCTGTGGGCTGGGTGGTGGGTCTGGTTTTCTCAGGTGGTGGTCTACGGCCTTATTTCCACCCGGTTTGCTAAAGAGTGATAACGCTATGTTAGAGAATCTGAATTATCAGCTGTTTTATCTGATCAACGCCACCCCGGCCTCGCCTGAGTGGACGATCGACTTTGCCACCTTCCTGGCAAAAGATCTGATCAGCATCGTGCCCGCGCTGGCCGCCATCCTCTGGCTGTGGGGACCTCGTAGCCAGGTGAAAGCGCACCGCCAGCTGGTGATCAAAGTGGCGATGGCGCTGGGCGTGAGCGTTCTGGTGAGCTTCGCACTGGGTCATGTGTTCCCGCACCCCCGTCCTTTTGTGGCTCACGTGGGCTATACCTTCCTGCACCACGCGCCGGATGACTCGTTCCCGAGCGATCACGGTACGGTGATCTTCACCTTCGCACTGGCTTTCCTGTTCTGGCATCGCCTGTGGTCTGGTGCGGTCCTGATGGTGGCAGCCCTGGCAATCGCCTGGTCTCGCATTTACCTGGGCGTTCACTGGCCGCTGGATATGGTGGGCGGTTTCCTGGTCGGGCTGATTGGCTGCGTGAGCGCGGCTATCCTGTGGAGTCTCTTCGGTGAAGCGCTCTACCGCACGCTGTCTTCACTCTATCGTGCCATTTTCGCTATCCCGATCCGCAAAGGCTGGATACGTGACTAACCCCAACCTGACAGGTTACACTTGAACCCCCGCCCTGCGGGGGTTCACTTTTTTATCCCGAGGAACTATGGAAACACGTCGCGATGACCGCATTGCTCAGCTGCTACAGGCGCTGAAGCGCAGCGATAAGCTGCATCTTAAGGAAGCCGCCAACCTCCTCGGCGTCTCAGAGATGACCATTCGTCGGGATCTGAATAGCGAGAGCGCGCCCGTCGTGCTGCTGGGCGGGTATATTGTGCTTGAGCCGCGCAGCGCCAGCCATTATCTGATCAGCGACCAGAAGACGCGCCTGGTGGAAGAGAAACGCAAAGCCGCGCGGCTTGCAGCCTCACTGGTACAGCCGCACCAGACGCTGTTTTTTGACTGCGGTACCACTACGCCGTGGATTATCGAGGCCATCGACAGCAGCATTCCGTTCACCGCCGTCTGTTACTCCCTGAACACCTTTCTGGCGCTTCAGGAGAAACCCGAGTGCCGGGTGATCCTCTGCGGCGGCGAGTTTCATGCCAGCAACGCCATCTTTAAGCCGCTTAACCTGCAGGACACGCTCAGCAATCTCTGCCCGGATATCGCGTTTTATTCCGCCGCGGGCGTCAACGTGCGTCAGGGCGCGACCTGCTTTAATCTTGAAGAGCTGCCGGTGAAGCACTGGGCGTTGAGCGCCGCGCAGTACCATGTGCTGGTGGTCGATCACAGCAAGTTTGGCAAGGTGCGTTCGGCAAGAATGGGCGAGCTGGCGCAGTTCGATGCCATCGTCAGCGACTGCCGCCCGGACGACGAGATCGTGGCCCACGCGAAGGCGCAGCAGGTGAAGTTGATGTATTAAACGGGGTGCGGTCTGATGCCCTCACCCCGGCCCTCTCCCTGTGGGAGAGGGAGAAAACGCATCGAGTTTAGCTAAACCAGCTGCCAAACCACCCGTGGAATTTCATCATCACGAAATCCCACATCCGGCTGAAGAAGCCGCCCTCTTCCACCGCTTCCATCACAATCAGCGGACGCTGTTCAATCGACTTACCGTTGAGCTGGAAATCAATGGTTCCGACCACCTGGCCTTTTTTCAGCGGCGCGGTGAGCTGCGGGTCGGTCAGGGTGTAGCTGGCTTTCAGGTTTTTCAGCTGACCGCGCGGAATGGTCACCGAGCCCGCCTCACCCGCGCCCAGATTCACTTCGCTCTTGTCGCCAAACCAGACGCGCTGGCTGACGAACGTGGCATCCGGTTTAATCGGCGTCACGGTTTCATAGAAGCGGAAGCCCCAGGTCAGCAGTTTTTCTGATTCATTAAAGCGAATACGGTCGGTTTTGGTGCCCAGCACCACCGAAATCAGGCGCATGTCGCCCTGGGTCGCGGAGGCCACCAGGTTATAGCCAGCACCCGCCGTGGTGCCGGTTTTCATCCCGTCCACATTGACGTTGCTGCTCCACAGCAGACGGTTGCGGTTCGGCTGGCGGATTTTGTTGAAGGTAAACTCTTTCTCTTTGTGGATCGCGTATTCATCCGGCACGTCGTGGATCAGCGCTTTCCCGAGCAGCGCCATGTCGCGCGCGGTACTGAACTGTCCCGGCGAATCCAGACCGTGAACCGTTTTAAAGGTCGTATTGGTCAGGCCCAGCTTTTGCGCGTAGCCATTCATCAAACCAATGAAAGAATCCTGGCTGCCGGCAACATAATCGGCCAGCGCGATGCACGCATCATTTCCCGACTGAATAATTACCCCTTTGTTCAGATCGGAAACGGAAACCTGATCGCCCGGCTTCAGGAACATCACCGATGACCCGCGCAGCGCCGGGTTGCCGGTCGCCCACGCGTCCTTACCGATGGTCACCATATCGTTCAGCTTAATCTTGCCCGCTTTTAACGCCTGGCCCACCACATAGCTGGTCATGATTTTGGTCAGGCTTGCCGGATCGAGTTTCTCATCCGCATTCCCTTCCGCCAGCACTTTACCGCTGGAATAATCCATCAGGATCCAGGCGCGCGCATCCACAGGCGGCGCTTCGGGCGCAGCCTGTTCAGCTGCGTAGAGCGTTGGTGCAAACAGGAAAAGAAGCGCAGAGCCGGTCGCCAGGCTGCGCAGAGAAGTCATTTTACGCGTCATAAATGCCACCCGAGTGTCCATTCAAAAATTACGTCACATCACCGTGTCGCAAGAAGCGATGAGTAATAGCGCACTAAAACCGTTAAAGAAACCCAACGAGGGTAAAGTTATTAAAGTTTATGCAATAACATTCAGATACGCTTTGATTAAGACGATTTTTTTGTCTTCTGTTGCGTAATTGTTAGGTTTATCTCACCATGGCGAAAGGCTGACTCGGATTCACATCTCATCGGGAGTAAATATGATTACGCTGTGGGGCAGAAATAATTCGACCAACGTTAAGAAAGTGCTCTGGACGCTGGAAGAGCTGGATTTACCGTTCAATCAAATCATGGCTGGCATGTCGTTCGGCGTGAACAAAGAGGCAGACTATCTGGCCATGAACCCGAACGGCCTGGTGCCGCTGCTGCGCGATGATGAAACAGACGCGACGCTATGGGAGTCCAACACCATTGTGCGTTACCTCGCCGCGCAGTACGGTCAGGGCCGCCTGTGGGTTGAAAACCCCGCCCGACGCGCTCAGGGCGAAAAGTGGATGGACTGGGCAAACCAGACGTTATCCCCGACCCACCGCGTGATCCTGATGGGGCTTATCCGCACGCCGGAAGCTGAACGTGACTATCCCGCAATTCACGCCGCGCAGGATGCCTGCGAAAATCTGTTTGCGATGATGGATGACGAGCTGGCGAAGCACGCATGGTTCTCCGGCGAGGCGTTCGGCACAGGCGATATCGCCGTGGCGCCGTTCGTCTGGAACCTGACCAACATGGGTCTGAAGTGGACGCCGCGCCCTCACCTTGAGCGCTGGCTTAAACAGCTGAGCGATCGCCCGGCGTACCGCAACGTGGTGATGATCCCGGTCACCTGATTACGCTCCGGACGGGCTGACTTTCAACAGCTGCCCGTCCGTCTCGTCGGTCAGGACATACAGATACCCATCCGGCCCGACCCGCACATCGCGAATACGCTGGTCCCGGTCTCCCAGAATGCGCCCGTCCTCCGTCACCTTGTTTCCCTCTACGCTCAGCACGATCACGTCCTTCTCCTTCAGCGCCCCAATAAACAGCTTGTTTTTCCACTGCGGGAAAACGTCGCTGTTGTAGAACGCCATGCCGCTCACCGCGGGTGAGACCTTCCAGACGAACAGCGGTTTCTCGGTGCCCTCAACGTGCACGCCTTTGGCTTCCGGTATTTTCAGGCCGCTGTAGTTAATGCCGTGCGTCGCCAGCGGCCAGCCGTAGTTCTTACCCTTCTCCGGGATGTTGATCTCATCCCCGCCGCGCGGGCCGTGCTCGTTCAGCCACAGCGTGTCGCTCCAGGGATTCATTGCCATCCCCTGCGGGTTGCGAATACCGTAAGACCAGATTTCGGGCCGCGCGCCCGGGGTATTCACAAAGGGGTTATCCGACGGGACTTTCCCGTCTTCGGTGAGGCGCACCACTTTACCCTGCAATTTATCCAGATCCTGCGCCGTCGGACGCTGATTGTTCTCGCCGAGTCCGATAAAGAGAGAACCTTTGCCGTCAAACACCAGTCGTCCACCAAAATGGTTCCCGGTGGAGAGTTTCGGCATCTGGCGGAACACCACCTGGAAGGCTTCAATACGCGTAAAATCGTCGCTTAGCCGGCCATAGCCCACCGCCGTCCCGGCTTTGCCGTCACTCCCTGCTTCGGCGAAGCTCAGCCAGACGCGGCGTGATTTTTCAAAATCCGGGGCGAGGACCACGTCCAGCAATCCTCCCTGACCGTTTGCCCAGACCTTCGGCACGCCGATAATCGGATCGGACAACCCTTTTCCGGCCTGCCAGCGTTTGAGCTGACCGTCCTTCAGGGTTACCAGCAGGCCTTTATTGTCCGGCAGAAACGCCAGAGACCAGGGGTGATCGAGTTTATTTTGCAATACCTCGACCTTGACCGCCTCTGGCGCAGCAAGAAGCGAAAACGGAATGAACAACGCAGGCAGGAAAATCAGCGAGGATCGAGGCATAACGCGCTCCTTTATCGGCATATGGCATAAAGGTTAGCCACTGCATCCGGGCGCGTTACCACTTTTACAAAAGCTTAATCAGAAGGGGGAGTTGCCTCCCCCGGGATCAGTGCTGTTCAAGCTGTTTGTGCTCGTTCAGACACATGATGCATAGAGAGAGCGTTGTCAGGCAGTTTTCAAGCTTCTCCGCGTTTACGGCGATAAAGTTCGGGCAGTCGTGGCGTCCGTTCATCAGACACACCCCTGCAATGGAGAGCACCTCAGCGGCGCGGCGCAGCGCTATTTCTTCACTTTCGCCGCCGTTCGCCTTCAGGGTCGGTGCTTTTTCACGCATGAAATTACACAGTTCAAACAGGTTATCACGCAGATGTTCGCTTTCGCTGACTGACATATACCCTTTTGCCTTCCTCAACTGCAGGTACGCGGCCAGGTCGATTCGGGCGTTGATCAGCTTGTTCAGCAGATCGCGTTTAAGTCTGTCAACGGTCATGCTCTTTCCTCCTCTGTCAGCCATGGTGCATAGTCAGGATAAGTTCATTTTTTGTACAGTTTAATGCCTGGGATCAATTTTTATTAACTGATTAACATAATTTACAATGTTACAACCTCACGCGCAGCGAAGCGCGTTCCGGGGAGCTATGCTACTTTTTTATTAGGCTGAATGGCTTGCAAAATCGCACTCGCAGAGGTGAGTATGGCAGCACTCCCGGTGTCTGAAAAAATATGTTCTCTCTCTAAGGTAGACCTGAATCTTCTCACCATCTTTTGCTTAATCTATAGCGTAGGAAGCATTTCTAAGGTTGCCGATATGCTGGACATATCCGCTTCTGCTGTCAGCCAGTCGCTGCGAAAACTGCGTGAAATGATGGGGGACAACCTCTTTGTCCGCAGCGGCAACATCCTGCTGCCGACGGTGTTTTCAGATGAGCTTTACGATAATACAATCTCGATAATCGATAAGCTCTCCACCCTTCTGCCTGACTCAACCCCTTCACGTAAGAAGCGCGTGACGCTTTATACAGAATCCTTTATTTCTCCGCTGGTGGTGCCGGAATTAACGGAAAAGCTCCTTGAAACGAATTAAGACATTAGTCTGCTGCATCGCACTGAAGACCTGAATGAACAAAAAACCACTGAACTGCTGAACATGCGTCAGGCTGATGTGGTGTTCTCTACGTTCTCAGTGGAAAACAGCAACATCCGATGTCAGAAGGTGTGCGATATAGACCTGGTGCTTGTCGCCGCGCAGGATAACCCGCTTTATGGCAGTACTATCGATGAAGAGCTGTTCAGAAATGCCAGCCTGGTGGGCTATAACACTAAAAACGAAAAAATTATTTATTACCGCAGCATCGCTGATAAAAAATTCCGCTCCAGCGAACGCTGTTTACTCACCACCTCGTTTGCTTCCATTCTGATCATTATCGCCAAAACTCCATGTCTGGGGATTATTCCCGAGCGCGCCTTTGCCACTTACTCAGAGATGTACAAGCTCAGACGAGTTGGCACCCCGTTCCCGTTACCGAAATTCAGCATTTACTCCTCATACCGAAAAGAGAGCAATAAATTGCTCTCTACTGTGCTGGATGACCTGCTGGTCCCGACAACTTAGCGGCGCGTTTCAGTTCTGATTTAATTTTTCGCGGATTTAGCCCTGTTGCGACAGCAATATCGGTTAGCTTGACGCCGTGCGCATAAAGGGTTTTAGCCATAGCGACTTTGGACTGGACATACATATCTTTCATTAAGGATCTCACAAGTCATGTTGACAGGGTGAAAGATATCTTTTGATGATTTTTTAGCCAATTAGCATCGCTTAAAGCCGGGATAAGTAATTCTAAACAGTGTTGCTAAGCAAAGCGGTTGATCCAAACCTGCTGAGATCGCCACAGACCTGTATAAATCCCCCGCGATACGCTGTAAAATCCCGCCCTGATAACTCCATAATTGATGAATTTTTAACCTATGAGCAATGTTACGCACCAGCCGAAAATCGGCTTCGTCTCCCTGGGCTGCCCGAAAAACCTGGTGGATTCAGAACGCATCCTGACCGAACTGCGCACCGAGGGCTATGACGTGGTGCCAAGCTACGACAACGCCGATATGGTGATCGTTAACACCTGCGGGTTTATCGACAGCGCGGTTCAGGAGTCACTGGAAGCCATCGGTGAAGCCCTGACGGAAAACGGCAAAGTGATCGTGACCGGCTGTCTGGGCGCGAAAGAAGACCAGATCCGCGAAGTGCACCCGAAGGTGCTGGAGATCACCGGCCCGCACAGCTACGAGCAGGTGCTGCAACATGTTCATCACTACGTGCCAAAACCCAAGCACAACCCGTTCCTCAGCCTCGTGCCGGAACAGGGCGTGAAGCTGACGCCGCGTCACTACGCGTACCTGAAAATTTCCGAAGGCTGCAACCATCGCTGCACCTTCTGCATCATCCCGTCCATGCGTGGCGATCTGGTGAGCCGTCCCATTGGTGAAGTGCTGGCGGAAGCTAAACGTCTGGCCGACGCGGGCGTGAAGGAGCTGCTGGTCATCTCCCAGGACACCTCGGCCTACGGTGTAGACGTCAAACATCGCTCCGGTTTCCACAACGGCGAGCCGGTGAAAACCAGCATGGTGGGCCTGTGCGAGCAGCTGTCCAAACTCGGTATCTGGACGCGTCTGCACTACGTTTACCCGTACCCGCACGTTGACGACGTCATCCCGCTGATGGCTGAAGGCAAGATTCTGCCGTACCTGGACATCCCGCTACAGCACGCCAGCCCGCGTATCCTGAAGCTGATGAAGCGCCCTGGCTCCGTTGACCGCCAGCTGGCGCGTATCAAGCAGTGGCGCGAGATCTGCCCGGATCTGACCCTGCGCTCCACCTTCATCGTCGGCTTCCCGGGTGAAACCGAAGAAGACTTCCAGATGCTGCTCGACTTCCTGAAAGAAGCGCGTCTGGACCGTGTCGGCTGCTTCAAGTACAGCCCGGTAGAAGGCGCAACCGCCAACGAGCTGGCGGACCAGGTGCCGGAAGAGGTGAAAGAAGAGCGCTGGAACCGCTTCATGCAGCTGCAGCAGCAGATCTCTGCTGAGCGTCTGCAGGAAAAAGTGGGCCGCGAGATCATGGTTATCATCGACGAAGTGGATGAAGAAGGCGCGATTGGCCGCAGCATGGCGGACGCCCCTGAAATCGACGGTGCGGTGTACCTGAACGGCGAAACCAGCGTTAAGCCGGGTGATATTATTCGCGTGAAGGTTGAAAACGCGGATGAGTATGACCTGTGGGGTAGCCGGGTTTAATCTCCCCCTCTGTAGTAGGCCGGGTAAGGCGTAGCCGCCACCCGGCACATTTCACAGCACTATCCCTTAATCCTCGGATCCAGCGCGTCGCGCAGCCCGTCACCCAGCAAATTAAACGCCAGCACGGTCAGGAAAATCGCCAGACTTGGGAAGATCGCCACGTGCGGCGCAATCACCATATCTGCCCTCGCCTCGTTCAGCATCGCGCCCCACTCCGGTGTCGGTGGCTGCGCCCCTAACCCCAGAAATGACAGGCTGGCCGCCGAGATAATCGACACGCCGATACGCATGGTGAAATAGACCACGATGGACGACACCGTCCCCGGCAGAATATGGCTGAAGAGAATGGTGGCGTCGCTGGCCCCCATACTGCGGGCCGACTCGATAAAGGTCTGCTGTTTCAGCACCAGCGTGTTGCCGCGCACAAGACGAGCAAACGCCGGAATCGAAAACACAGCGACCGCAATGATGACGTTTGCCATGCCGCTGCCCATGATCGCCACCACGGCAATCGCCAGCAAAATGCCGGGAAAAGCAAACAGCACGTCGCAGATGCGCATGATGATGCGATCCCACCAGCCTTCGTAATACCCGGCAACGAGACCCAGCACGGTACCGATGGCCGCGCCGATCAGCACCGCGAACACCCCGGCGGCAAGCGAGATCTGCGCCCCCACCAGCACGCGGCTAAAGATATCGCGCCCGAGGGAGTCAACGCCGAACCAGTGCAGCATCGACGGTCCGTCGTTCAGACGGTCGTAGTCAAAATAGTTTTCCGCATCAAACGGCGCCACCCACGGCGCAATCACCGCCACCGCAATCAGCAGCAGCACAAACAGCCCCGCGGTCATCGCGACCGGCTGACGGCGAAAACGCCGCCAGAATTCAGACCACGGGGTGCGGACGTGGTCCGGTTTTAGCCCCGGCATCGCGTTTAAAACGGCCTGACGTCGCCAGTTCAACAATCGCATCTTACTTGTACCTGATGGCCGGGTTAATGGCGGCGTAGAGCACATCCACCACTAAGTTGATAAGAATAAACTCCAGCGAGAAAAGCAGGACTTCCGCCTGAATCACCGGGTAGTCGCGCATCTCGACGGAATCGACCAGCAGGCGTCCCAGCCCCGGCCAGTTGAAGACCTTTTCCACGACGATAGAGCCGCCCAGCAGGAAGCCAAACTGCAGTCCCATCATCGTCACCACCGGGATCATCGCATTGCGGAACCCGTGCTTGAGAATGACCCACTTCTCGCTGACCCCTTTCGCCCGCGCGGTGCGAATATAATCTTCGCTCAGCACGTCAACGAACGAGGCGCGGGTAAAGCGGGCCATCACCGCCGACACGGCAGCCCCAAGCGTCATGGAAGGCAGAATGTAATGCTTCCAGGTATCGGCCCCGACGGTCGGCAGCCAGCCCAGTTCGACGGAGAAGATCTGCATCAGCAGCATCCCCAGCGCGAACGCCGGGAAGGAGATGCCGGTCACCGCCAGCGCCATGCCGAGCTTGTCCGGCCAGCGGTTGCGCCAGACGGCCGCGACAATCCCGGCGCCCAGCCCAAACACGACCGCCCAGCTCATACTGGCAATCGTTAACCAGAACGTCGGCATAAAGCGGCTGGCAATCTCCTCCGACACCGGACGGCGCGATACCATCGAGATACCAAAATCGCCCTGCAGAACGTTGCAGATATAATGGATGAACTGCATATACAGCGGCTGGTCGAGGCCAAGCTGCTTACGCACCAGGTCAATAACGGTAGCATCCGCTTCAGGCCCGGCAACCAGACGCGCCGGATCGCCCGGCAGCATATGGACAAACAAAAACACCAGGACCGCCACAATCAGCAGCGTCGGGATAAGCCCCAGCAGGCGTTTACACACATAATTCAGCATGAGGTTTATTTTAAATCCGCATCGTCAAAGCTAAAGCCCGTATCCGGCATAATGTAGAACCCGGTCAACGCTTTATTATGGGCTGACACCAGTTTCTCTACCACCAGCGGCACCCACGGCGACTCTTTCCAGATGATGTCCTGCGCGTCCTTGTAGAGACGTGCTTTCTCCTCCGGCTTGGTGGTTTTCAGGGCATCGGCCAGGTCTTTGTCCACCTGCGGGTTGCTGTAAAACGCGGTGTTGAACAGGGTTGGCGGCCAGTTCTGCGAGGCAAACAGCGGCGACAGCGCCCAGTCTGCTTCACCGGTCGAGGCCGACCAGCCGGTATAGAACATCCGCACGCCGCTCTCTTTCTGTCCTTTCCCCTCCACCTCTGCCGCACGCTGTCCGGCATCCATCGCGGTCACCTGCGCCTTGATGCCGACCTGCGCCAGCTGCTGCTGGGTAAACTGCAGCACCTTCTGAGCGGTACTGTGATTATGCGAGGACCACAGCGTGGTGCTGAAGCCGTTCGGGAAGCCCGCCTCTTTCAGCAGCTCGCGCGCTTTGGCCGGATCGTACGGCCACGGCTGATAGCTTTGCGCATAGGCGATAGCCGGCGGCAGCACGCCGGTGGCCGGAGTGGCATAGCCCGCAAAGGCGACCTTCACCAGCGCCTGACGGTTAATGGCGTAGTTGATGGCCTCACGCACCTTCGGGTTATCGAACGGCTTTTGCGTGACGTTCATGCTGATGTAGCGCTGCATGATCGACGGGCTGGCGACCAGCTCCAGCTTGCTGTTTTTCTGCAGAATGGCGGCCTGCTCATACGGGATCGGGAAGGCAAACTGCGCCTCGCCGGTTTGCAGCATCGCCGCGCGGGTGTTGTTGTCCACCACCGGGCGCCAGGTGATGGTATCGAGCTTCGGCAGCCCCTGCTGCCAGTATCCGGCGAATTTCTTCACCTTCACAAAATCGGTCTGGTTCCAGGTGAGCAGCTCGTACGGACCGGTGCCAACAGGGTGGAAGCCGATCTCCTTGCCGTATTTCTTCAGCGCGGCAGGGGAAATCATCGCCGTTGCCGGATGCGCCAGAATATTGATAAACGCGGAGAACGGCTCTTTCAGGGTGATTTTTACCGTTGCCGGGTCGACCACCTCGGTGCTGGCGATATTTTTATACAGGTTATAGCGCTTGAGGCTATTTTCCGGATTGCTGGCACGATCGAGGTTAACCTTCACCGCCTCCGCATTGAAATCTGTCCCATCCTGGAACTTCACGCCGCTCCTGAGCTTGATGGTATACACCAGTCCGTCGTCGGACACGGTGTACCCCTCCGCCAGCACGTTTTTGAGCTTCATCTCTTTATCCAGGCCAAACAGGCCCTGGTAGAACGATTTCGCCACCGCCTGAGAGAGCGTGTCGTTGGCGTCATACGGATCGAGCGTGGTGAAATTAGAGCCGACGGCAACCACCACATCTTTGGCAGCGAACGCGGGGGCAGCGGCCAGGGCTGCCGTCACGCTCGCGGCTAACAACCATCTACGCGCTACAAATGTAACCATTGTGTTCTCCTGCCTGTTGAAAGTTATAACCGCGAAAAGGCATTGTCCTGACGCGGGGGAGCAACGAAATGACCCGGACCGACCTCGCGCAGCGTCACGCGCTCCACGGCCTCGCCACGCTTACGAATATTGCTCGGCATTTCATCCTGCAGCAGCACGCGCTGGCCGTGACGATGCGCGGGATCGGCGACCGGGACCGCCGCGATGAGCTTGCGGGTGTACGGGTGCTGTGGGTTCTCAAACACCGCTCTTCGCGGACCAATTTCCACGATTTGCCCCATAAACATCACCGCCACGCGATGGCTGATGCGCTCGACCACCGCCATGTCGTGCGAGATAAACAGGAAGGCGATGCCCATATCCCGCTGTAAATCCAGCAATAAGTTGATGATTTGCGCCCGGATAGAGACATCCAGCGCCGAGACGGACTCATCGGCAATCACCACTTTCGGGTTTAGCGCCAGCGCGCGGGCGATGCAGATACGCTGCCGCTGTCCGCCGGAAAACTCGTGCGGATAACGCCAGGCATGCTCCGGCTTCAGGCCGACGCGCTCCAGCAGCCAGGCCACGCGACGCTGTGCCGCTTCGCCATCGAGCAGGTTATGTACCCGCAGCGGCTCCATGATCGAATACCCCACCGTATGGCGCGGATCGAGGGAGGCATAGGGATCCTGGAAAATAAACTGAATATCCCGCCGCACCGCCTGCAGCCTGCTGTCCGGAAGGATATCAATGCGCTCACCGTTAAAGGTAATACTGCCTTCCTGTGACTCCACCAGACGGAGCAACGCGCGTCCGGTGGTAGATTTACCGCAGCCGGACTCCCCCACCAGCGCCAGCGTTTCACCCGGCCAGAGATCGAAACTGACGTTTTCCACCGCGTGCACTTCGCGCTTCACCCGGTTCAGTACGCCGCTGCGCAGCGGAAAGCGGGTGACCAAATCGCGCACTTCCAGAATGGGCTTACCCGGCACCACGGTGTCCTGCTCGCGCTCATCCTCCTGCTGCTCAGACGCCTCGAGAGAAATCAGGGGGAAGCGGCGCGGCAAATCGCTACCGTTCATCGCCCCCAGACGCGGAACCGCCGCCAGCAGCGCTTTGGTGTAAGGATGCACGGGCGCGTGAAAAATCTGCTCAACCGTGCCGGTTTCCACCGCGCTGCCCTTGTGCATCACCAGTACGCGATCGGCGATATCGGCGACCACGCCCATATCGTGGGTGATGAAAATCACCCCCATCTCCATCTCCTGCTGCAGGACTTTGATGAGCTGCAGGATCTGCGCCTGAATCGTCACGTCCAGCGCCGTCGTTGGTTCGTCAGCAATCAGCACTGCGGGACGGCAGGAGAGCGCCATGGCAATCATCACCCGCTGGCGCATGCCGCCGGAAAGCTGATGCGGATAGCGCCCCAGAATGGCCTGCGCCTCCGGAATGCGCACCAGCTCCAGCATCCGTCGGGCCTCTTTGAGCGCTTCATCGCCGCTCAGCCCCTGATGCAGGCGGATGGACTCGGCAATTTGCTCCCCGACCGGGAACACCGGGTTCAGGGAGGTCATCGGCTCCTGGAAGATCATCGCAATATCCGCCCCGCGCACGCTCTGCATCTGCGAACCGCTTAGCTCATTTAAATCAATGACCTGACGATTGCGGCGGCGCAGGAGCATTTTCTCGCTGCTGATTTGCCCGCCCGTCTGTTCCAGCAGGCGCATCAGCGCCAGCGCGGTAACCGATTTCCCGGAGCCGGACTCGCCAACAATCGCCAGCGTCTCGCCGCGCCTGAGCGTGAACGATAAATTCTGTACTGCGGGGATGAACTGCCGCTCTTCCTGAAACGCAATATCGAGCTGATGGACAGCCAGCACTTCGCGGTTGTCCAGTTCTTCACTGTGCGGCACGCGCTGCCCCCTTATTCACGATAGATGCCCGTGCTCGGTTCATCACCGGCATAACCCCAGGCGCGATACATGCCTTCGCTGTTGAACGGCAGTGCCACGTTGCCCTCACGATCCACCGCAATGAGTCCGCCGACGCCGCCCAGGGCAGGCAGTTTTTCCATCACCACGCGCTCGCAGGCCTCGCTCAGGCTTAAGCCGCCGTAATCCATCAGCGCGGTGATGTCGTAGGCCGCGAGGGCGCGAATAAATACTTCCCCGGTTCCGGTACACGACACCGCCGCCGTCGCGTTATTGGCATAGCAGCCGGCGCCCGGCAGCGGGCTGTCGCCGACGCGTCCGGGAAGCTTGTTGGTCATCCCGCCCGTTGACGTCGCCGCCGCGAGGTTTCCGGCCTTATCCAGCGCCACCGCGCCGACCGTGCCCATTTTGGTGGTTTCATCAAGCGGCGCACTGTGGTCAAGCTGCGTCATGCCCGCCGAACGGGCTTCCAGCAGCTGCTGATAGCGCGCTTCCGTGGAAAACAGATCCGGCGATACCGGCTCCATTCCGTGTTCGAAGGCAAACCTCTCCGCCCCCGCGCCCGTCAGCAGCACGTGCGGGCTTTCTTCCATCACCAGACGCGCGGCCAGCACCGGGTTACGCAGGTGGCTGACGCCTGCCACGGCCCCCGCTTTCAGGGTGACGCCGTCCATCACGCAGGCATCCAGCTCGTGCGTTTCATCCCGGGTAAAGACCGAACCGATCCCCGCATTAAATAACGGGCACTCTTCCAGCAGGCGCACCGCCTCGGTGACCACGTCCAGCGCGCTTTCGCCCGCTTCCAGCATTCTCTGGCCCGTTTCCACAATGGCGTACAGCGCGTCGATGTAACGTTTTTCCTGCTCAGGCGTGAGCTGTGCTCGGGTGATTGCCCCGGCCCCGCCATGAATTGCGATTACCGCATTAACCATTCGCATCACCCGTTAGCCTGTTTTGCGGCTTTTTCTATAAATATCATTATCGTCGACGAAACTTCAGATGATTTTTGAATATAGAAAGACGTAACAGTGATGTAAAGCGTGCACCCTTCGGTCATACAGTTAGCCGCACTTTTCTGCCATAATGAGCGCTTTCGTTGTTACTCCGCAGGAGCCCACCATGGATTTTACCGCCGGACTGATGCCGCTTGAGACGGCACTCACGCAGATGCTTGACCGAGTTTCCCCGCTGCATGACGTTGAGACGCTGCCCCTCGTGCGCTGTTTTGGCCGTATTGCCGCGCGCGATATCGTCTCTCCGCTTAACGTGCCGGGGTTTGATAACTCCGCGATGGACGGTTACGCGGTACGCCTGGCGGATCTCCAGACGGGTAACGCCCTGCCGGTGGCGGGTAAAGCCTTTGCGGGTCAGCCGTTTAGCGGTGAATGGCCTGCGGGCACCTGCGTGCGCATTATGACCGGCGCACCGGTTCCGGCAGGCTGCGACGCCGTGGTGATGCAGGAAGAGACCGAACAGACCGACGACGGCGTGCGTTTTACTGCGAACGTCAAAGCGGGCCAGAACATCCGCCGTACCGGCGAGGACATTACCCTCGGCGCGACGGTCTTTGCTGCCGGACAGAAGCTGACGGTGGCGGAGTTGCCGGTCCTGGCCTCGCTCGGTATCGCGGACATCGACGTTATCCGTAAAGTGCGCGTTGCCGTTTTCTCCACCGGCGACGAGCTACAGCTTCCGGGGCAGCCGCTGCAGGACGGCCAGATTTACGATACCAACCGCCTGGCGGTACACCTGATGCTGGAGCAGCTGGGCTGCGAAGTGATTAACCTCGGCATCATTCCTGACGATCCGGAAAAACTGCGCGCCGCGTTTATCGAGGCGGATAACGCAGCCGACGTGGTCATCAGCTCCGGCGGCGTCTCCGTGGGCGAAGCGGATTACACCAAAACCATCCTCGAGGAGCTGGGTGAGATCGGCTTCTGGAAGCTGGCGATCAAGCCGGGCAAACCGTTCGCGTTTGGCAAGCTTTCACACAGCTGGTTCTGCGGCCTGCCGGGTAACCCGGTCTCGGCGGCACTCACCTTCTACCAGCTGGTGATCCCGCTGCTGGCGAAGCTTTCCGGCAACAATGCTAACCCGCTGCCGGAACGCCAGCGCGTTCGTGCCGCCACGCGCCTGAAAAAATCACCGGGCCGCCTCGATTTCCAGCGCGGCATTCTGGCGCGCAACACGGACGGCGAGCTCGAAGTGAGCACCACCGGGCACCAGGGCTCGCACATTTTCAGCTCCTTCAGCCAGGGCAACTGCTTTATCGTGCTGGAGCGCGAGCGCGGTAACGTGGAAGCCGGCGAGTGGGTTGAGGTAGAACGTTTTAACCACCTGTTCGGAGGCTGACATGACGGTGGAGCTGAGCGACCCGGAGATGATGCGCTACAACCGCCAGATTGTGCTGCGCGGATTCGATTTCGAGGGCCAGGAAGCGCTCAAGGCAGCCAGCGTACTGGTTGTCGGTCTGGGCGGTCTGGGCTGCGCCGCCGCGCAGTATCTTGCCGCGGCGGGCGTGGGCAGGATGACGCTGCTGGATTTCGATACCGTGTCGGTGTCCAACCTGCAACGCCAGACGCTGCACAGCGACGCGACGGTGGGCCAGCCGAAAGTGGAATCCGCCCGCACGGCGCTGGCGCGCCTCAACCCCCACGTTCAGTTCACGTTGATTGACGCGATGCTGGATGACGACGCGTTGTCCGCGCAGATTGCGCAGCACGACCTGGTGCTGGACTGCACCGATAACGTCGCCGTCCGTAACCAGCTGAACGCGGGCTGTTTTGCCCACAAAATCCCACTGGTCTCCGGCGCGGCAATCCGCATGGAGGGGCAAATCAGCGTCTTCACGTACGCCGAGGGTGAACCCTGCTACCGCTGCCTGAGCCGTCTGTTTGGCGAGAATGCGCTGACCTGCGTTGAGGCGGGCGTGATGGCGCCGCTCGTCGGCGTGATTGGCTCATTGCAGGCAATGGAAGCGATCAAAGTCCTGGCGAATTACGGCACGCCCGCAGCGGGGAAAATCGTGATGTATGACGCGATGACCTGCCAGTTCCGCGAGATGAAGCTGATGCGTAACCCGGGGTGTGAGGTCTGCGGAGGGTAAACCCTGCTGCGGCCTGATGCCCTCACCCCGGCCCTCTCCCACAGGGAGAGGGAGAAAACCGTAGGTCGGGTAAGCGTTAGCGCCACCCGGCAACCGCGTCAGATCGACGTCCTTCCAAACGCCCCCTGCCAGTCCTGCTCAAACTTCACGATCGCCGCATCCACTGCCGGAGAGGTAATAAACTGCTGCGCCACGTCCAGCGGCAGCGTGATGGACTCGCACCCTGCCAGCAGGCAGTCCAGCGCCTGACGAGGCGTTTTAAAGCTCGCGGCCAGCACTTTGGACTGCGGGGCATGCAGCGTCAGCAGCTGCTGTAATTCCACAACGGTCTGGATCCCGTCCCCGCCCTGCGCGTCGACGCGGTTAACATAAGGCGCCACATACTCTGCACCCGCCAGCGCGGAGAGCATCCCCTGCGCGGCACCATAAACCGCCGTACCCAGCGTCGGGATCCCTTCAGCTTTCAGCATCTTGATCGCCGCCAGCCCCTCTGCGGTCACCGGCACTTTCACCACCAGATCGTTGATGATAGCGCGCAGCTTACGCGCGTCCTCCACCATCCCTTCGGCGGTGGTCGCCATCACCTGGGCGAACAGACGACCTTTGCCGCCCAGCGCGTCGTGTAGCGCCGGCAGCAGTTCGTCGAGCGGCGTTTTACCGGCCGCAACGATGCTTGGGTTGGTGGTCACGCCCGCCAGCGGGAAGATACGCGCCAGCTTTTTAACTGCCGCAACGTCAGATGTGTCGAGATAAAGTTCCATGATGTCACCCTCAAAATTAGCCTGCACTTACCCTATCACGACAAAACCTGCTCAAGAGTTGACCTGCATCAAGATAACTTTCACTCGAAAGTAATTTAATCTTCATATGCAAGATAAGAGGCGAAATCATGATCTTCAATATTCAGCGTTACTCTACCCACGATGGTCCCGGTATTCGTACCGTGGTGTTCCTGAAAGGCTGCTCGCTGGGCTGTCGCTGGTGCCAGAATCCGGAAAGCCGCTCCCGCAGCCGGGACGTGCTGTTTGATGCACGCCTGTGCCTGGACGGCTGCGACCTGTGCCAGCAGGCGGCACCGGGCTGTATCGAACGCGCGCTGAACGGGCTGGTCATTCATCGTGAGAAATTAAGTGAAGAGACGCTTAATGCCCTGACCGACTGCTGCCCGACGCAGGCGCTGACCGTCTGCGGTGAAGAACGGCAGGTCGAGGAGATCATGGCGACCGTACTGCGCGACAAACCCTTCTACGACCGCAGCGGCGGCGGGATCACCCTCTCCGGCGGCGAGCCGTTTATGAACCCCGAGCTGGCGCAGGCCCTGTTTAAAGCCAGCCACGAACACGGGATCCACACCGCCGTCGAAACCTGCCTTCACGTGCCGTGGCACTATATCGAGCCGTCATTACCCTACGTCGATCTGTTCCTCGCCGACCTGAAGCACGTCGACGGTGACGTGTTCAAACAGTGGACGGACGGTTCGGCTAAGCGCATCCTGGACAACCTGAAACGCCTGGCCGCCGCCGGGAAAAAAATCACCATCCGCGTGCCGCTGATCCAGGGCTTTAACGCCGATGAAGCGTCCATAACCGCCATTACCAACTTCGCCGCCGACGAACTCGGCGTCGACGATATTCATTTTCTGCCGTATCACACGCTGGGCATGAACAAATACACCCTGCTCGGCCAACCCTACTCTGCCCCTGACAAACCGCTGGATAACCCTGCCCTGCTGGACTTCGCGCAGCAGTACGCCTGCCAGAAAGGGTTAACCGCGACCTTACGAGGATAAACTTATGACAACCCTGAATCTCAACACCCTCAGCGAGCGCATTAAGGCGCACAAAACGGCGCTGGTGCATATCGTTAAGCCGCCGGTCTGCACCGAGCGCGCGCAGCATTACACCGAAATGTACCAGCAGCACATGGACAAGCCGATCCCGGTCCGTCGCGCCCTGGCGCTGGCCCATCACCTGGCCGAGCGTACCATCTGGATCAAACACGACGAGATGATTATCGGTAACCAGGCCAGCGAAGTGCGCGCCGCACCGATTTTCCCGGAATACACCGTCTCCTGGATTGAGAAAGAGATCGACGATCTGGCGGATCGCCCGGGCGCGGGCTTTGCGGTGAGCGAAGAGAACAAGCGCGTCCTGCACGAGATCTGCCCGTGGTGGCGCGGCCAGACGGTGCAGGACCGCTGCTACGGCATGTTCACCGACGAGCAGAAAGGCCTGCTGGAAACCGGCATTATCAAAGCCGAAGGCAACATGACTTCCGGCGACGCGCACCTGGCGGTGAACTTCCCACTGGTGCTGGAGAAAGGTCTCGACGGCCTGCGCGCCAAAGTGGCCGAGCGCCGCTCGCGCATCAACCTGACGGTGCTGGAAGACCTGCACGGCGATCAGTTCCTGAAGGCAATTGATATCGTGCTGGAAGCGGTGAGCCTGCACATCAAACGCTTCGCCGATCTGGCGCGCGAGATGGCCTCAACCGAAACCCGCGCAAGCCGCCGCGACGAGCTGCTGGCGATGGCAGAAAACTGCGACGTGATTGCTCACGAGCCGCCAAAAACCTTCTGGCAGGCGCTGCAGCTGTGCTACTTCATTCAGCTGATCCTGCAGATTGAGTCCAACGGCCACTCCGTCTCCTTCGCGCGTATGGATCAGTATCTCTATCCGTACTACCGCCGCGACGTGGAGCTGAACCAGAGCCTCGACCGCGAGCACGCCATCGAGCTGCTGCACAGCTGCTGGCTGAAGCTGCTGGAAGTGAACAAGATCCGCTCCGGCTCGCACTCCAAGGCTTCCGCCGGCAGCCCGCTGTACCAGAACGTCACCATCGGCGGCCAGAAGCTGGTCAACGGTGAGCCGATGGACGCGGTGAACCCGCTCTCCTACGCGATTCTGGAATCCTGCGGTCGTCTGCGCTCCACCCAGCCGAACCTGAGCGTGCGCTATCACGCGGGCATGAGCAACGACTTCCTCGACGCCTGCGTGCAGGTGATCCGCTGCGGCTTCGGGATGCCCGCTTTTAACAACGATGAAATCGTCATTCCGGAATTCATCAAGCTCGGCGTTGAACGAGAAGACGCCTACGACTACGCGGCGATTGGCTGTATCGAAACCGCGGTGGGCGGCAAGTGGGGCTATCGCTGCACCGGCATGAGCTTTATCAACTTTGCCCGCGTGATGCTGGCCGCGCTGGAAGGCGGCCGCGATGCCACCAGCGGCAAGGTGTTCCTGCCGCAGGAGAAAGCGCTTTCTGCCGGTAACTTCGATAACTTCGAGGAGGTGATGGCGGCGTGGGATACCCAGATCCGCTACTACACCCGCAAATCCATCGAAATTGAGTACGTGGTGGACACCATGCTGGAAGAGAACGTCCACGATATTCTCTGCTCGGCGCTGGTGGACGACTGCATCGAGCGCGCGAAAAGCATCAAGCAGGGCGGCGCGAAGTATGACTGGGTCTCCGGCCTGCAGGTGGGCATCGCCAACCTCGGCAACAGCCTGGCGGCGGTGAAGAAGCTGGTGTTCGAGCAGGGCGTCATCGGCCAGCAGCAGCTGGCGGCCGCCCTGGCGGATGACTTCGACGGGCTGACCCACGAGCAGCTGCGTCAGCGCCTGATCAACGGCGCGCCGAAGTACGGCAACGACGACGACAGCGTGGATATGCTGCTGACGCGCGCCTATCAGACCTACATTGAAGAGCTGAAGCAGTACCACAACCCGCGCTACGGCCGCGGCCCGATTGGCGGTAACTATTACGCGGGCACCTCTTCCATTTCCGCGAACGTGCCGTTTGGCGCGGCGACGATGGCGACGCCAGACGGACGTAAGGCGCACACCCCGCTGGCGGAAGGGGCAAGCCCGGCTTCCGGTACCGATCACCTCGGCCCGACAGCGGTGATCGGGTCGGTGGGTAAACTGCCTACCGAGGCGATTCTCGGCGGCGTGCTGCTGAACCAGAAGCTGAATCCGTCAACGCTGGAAAACGACAGCGATCGCCAGAAGCTGATGATGCTGCTGCGCACCTTCTTCGAGGTGCATAAGGGCTGGCATATTCAGTACAACATCGTCTCGCGCGACACGCTGCTGGAGGCGAAGAAACACCCTGACCAGTATCGTGACCTAGTGGTGCGCGTCGCGGGCTACTCGGCGTTCTTCACCGCCCTGTCGCCGGATGCGCAGGATGATATTATTGCCCGTACTGAGCATACGCTGTAACGGTGTATCCCCTAAGGGGAAATGCGCACGCTGATGCCCTCACCCCGGCCCTCTCCCACGGGGAGAGGGAGAAAACACTAAAAACGGCAACCTCGGTTGCCGTTTTGCTTTACTTTCGAATGAAATTAAATTTGTGCTCCCCGTCACCTTGTTATTAGAATGTTTCAAAACGCAGTGACCCAGGAGCACAGTATGACCGTTAAAGTTATCGTCACCGATATGGACGGAACTTTTCTTGATGATGCCAAGCAGTACGATCGTGACCGCTTCCAGGCACAGTTTGAGCAGCTTAAAGCCCGCGACATTGAATTCGTTGTCGCCAGCGGCAATCAGTATTACCAGCTCATCTCCTTCTTTCCGGAGCTGAAAGACAGGATCTCCTTCGTGGCGGAAAACGGCGCGCTGGTGTTCGATCGCGGCGAACAGATTTTTCACGGCGAGCTGACCCGCCATGAATCGCAGATCGTCATTGGCGAACTGCTGAAAGATAAAGGGCTGAACTTCGTGGCCTGCGGGCTGGAGAGTGCCTACGTGAGCGACAAAGCTCCTGAAGCGTTCGTGGCGCTGATGTCAAAGCACTACCACCGCTTAAAGCGCATCAGCGATTACCGTGAAATTGACGACGTGCTGTTTAAGTTCTCCCTGAACCTGCCGGACAGCGATATCCCTAATCTGGTGGATAAGCTGCACGTCTCCCTGGACGGCATCATGAAGCCCGTCACCAGCGGCTTTGGTTTTGTGGATTTGATTATCCCCGGCCTGCACAAAGCCAACGGCATCAGCCGTCTGCTGAAGCGCTGGAAAATCTCCCCGCAGGAGTGCGTGGCCATTGGCGACAGCGGCAACGATGCCGAGATGCTGAAGCTGGTGAAATATTCCTTTGCAATGGGCAACGCGGCGGAAAGCATCAAAGAAATCAGCCGCTACAGCACCGACGACAACAACCATCAGGGCGCGCTGAACGTCATTCAGGCCGTGCTCGACAACCACTCCCCGTTCGACGCCTGATCCTCTCCTCGCCGGAGCCTGGCTCCGGCCTCTCACTCTTTTTCCGTCCTGTGGCTTGCGTCAAGTTTTTAAACTTGCATTAACTTAATTTTAACTTAAAGTATCACTTGTAGACACTTTTATTTTCGAATGAAAGAGGCGAGGCAGTTATGACCTTTACCAGTGAAACTTTGCCGGCGGATCACAAAGCGGCAATCCGTCAGTTGAAACGTGAGTTGCGCGCGCAGATCGGCGACGTGCAGGCGGTGTTCAACAAGCTCAGCGATAAAATTGCCACCCGCGTGGCGGAAATCAACGCCCTTAAAAACAAAGGCGAATCCGTCTGGCCGGCGATCCCGTTCGCGGATGTAAAAAACGGCACCATTACCGACGCGCAGCGCGAAGCCGTTAAGCGCCGCGGCTGCGCGGTGATTAAAGGTCATTTCCCGCGCGAGCAGGCGCTGGCGTGGGATCAGTCGATGCTCGACTACCTCGATCTGAACAAGTTTGACGAGGTGTACAAAGGGCCAGGCGATAACTTCTTCGGCACCTTAACGGCCTCTCGTCCGGAGATTTACCCGATTTACTGGTCGCAGGCGCAGATGCAGGCGCGCCAGAGCGAAGAGATGGCGCAGGTGCAGTCGTTCCTGAACCGTTTATGGACATTCGAGAGCAACGGCAAACAGTGGTTTGACCCGGACGTGAGCGTGATTTATCCGGACCGTATCCGCCGCCGTCCGCCGGGAACCACCTCGAAAGGACTCGGCGCGCATACCGACTCCGGCGCGCTGGAGCGCTGGCTGTTGCCGGCTTACCAGCAGGTCTTTGCCCGCGTGTTTGACGGCAACATCGAGAAATACGATCCGTGGAACGCCGCGCACCGTACCGAAGTGGAAGAGTACACCGTCGATAACACCACCAAATGCTCGGTATTCCGCACCTTCCAGGGCTGGACGGCGCTGTCGGACATGATCCCCGGCCAGGGGCTGCTGCACGTGGTGCCCATCCCGGAAGCGATGGCGTACATTCTGCTGCGTCCGCTGCTGGACGACGTGCCGGAAGACGAGCTGTGCGGCGTGGCGCCGGGGCGCGTGCTGCCGGTTTCCGAGAAGTGGCACCCGCTGCTCATCGAGGCATTAAGCAGCATTCCGGCACTCGAGGCAGGCGATTCCGTGTGGTGGCACTGCGATGTGATCCACTCCGTCGCGCCGGTGGACAATCAGCAGGGCTGGGGCAACGTGATGTACATTCCCGCCGCACCGATGTGCGAGAAAAACCTCGCCTATGCGAAGAAGGTGAAGGAAGCGCTGGAGACCGGCGCGTCGCCGGGAGACTTCCCGCGCGAAGATTATGAAAAGAGCTGGCAGGACCGCTTTACCGTGAACGATCTCAACATCCACGGCAAGCGCGCGCTGGGCATGGTCTAACTGTCGTACAGCCCTTCCCGCTCTACGGCGGTGCGTCGTTTCCCCTGACGTATCCGCCGGACTGACTCCCGCACGGTCAACGTACCGTTAAGCAGTAACGTCCCCACTGGCGCGTCCGGGCGCATCAGCCGCTGCTGGAGCATGTGTACCGCTTCGGTTCCCAGTTCGTCGCGGGGAACGTGCACGGCCGTTAATGGAACATCCTGGATCGCCGCCAGGTTAAACCCGTCGATGCTCATCACCGACACGTCCTGCGGCACGCGCAGACCGTGGTTTTGTAATGCGCTGATGGTGCCCGCCGCCATAAAGTCGCCGCCGACCAGAAACGCGGTAGGTAAATCTTTCCCCTGCACTTCGCTGAGCCAGCTGCTGACCGCCTGTTCCGTTTCGCGCGCGCTGAAGCTGGGCACCACCAGCAGATCGCGTTTATCGCTGAACGTCAGGTTGTGGGACTGCCACGCGTCGCGGATCCCCGACAGGCGCAGCTCCATGGTGTAGCGACGCAGGCACAGCACGTTCATCACCTCACGGTGTCCCATCTCGAACAGGTATTCCGCCGCCCGCTCGCCAATGGCGCGGTGATCCGGCGCAACGGCAGGCAGACGCATGTTCCGGTCGCGGCAGTTAATCAGCATGCAGGGTTTACCCACATCCACCGCCAGATCGTGAATGTGGGGATCGTCGATGCCGAGAAGGATTGCCGCCTGAGTATCCGGTTCATTCATGCGCGCCAGAAAAAGCTGGGCATCGCTGTCGTTCTCTTCCAGCGCGCAGTAGCGCAGGCGCACATCGTGGGATGCCAGGCCTTTACTCACGCTCTGGATCACGCGGTAGTAAAAGATGTCGGACCGCTCGTCGAAGGCGCGCTGGGGGGCAAAAACCACCAGGCTATTGAGCAGCAGCCGTCCCGCCGCCATGCCCTCCATCACCCCCAGCTCCCGCGCGCACGCCAGCACCTTTGCGCGCGCTTTTTCGCTGGTATTCGCTTTCCCCGCCAGCACCCGAGACACGGTGCTGATCGAGAGCTGCGTACGGGCGGCGATTTCGGTGATTTTTAGCCTTTTGTCCATTTTGTGATCTGGCTCCATTTGCGAAATGAAAAAATTTTCATAGCGTATCCGTCAGGCAATAACTGACATAAATGCCATCATGCCAGAGTGGTTGAGTCAGTTATGAGAAATTTTGCACAAAATCCACTATTGCCCACTCATTTTCTCCCTTAAGGTGAACTTGTCACACAACTTCCATACTAGTTGTATACCAACTTAAGCAGTTTAAACGGATAGAAATCAAAGGCATAAAAATCTGTGTGACACCTGAACCTCCGTCCCCTTACCGTCCGTCTTGTGGAGAGTAAAATGAGTCAGGACATCAATAACACCGTTGCGACAAGCAAAACCCGTCGCGTCATCAAGAACCTGCGCTGGTACGTGCTGGTGCTGTTCTTACTTGGCGTCACCGTTAACTACATCACCCGAAATTCGTTAGGCATTCTTGCCCCCGAGCTGAAAGAGAGCCTCGGGATCACCACCGAGCAGTACTCCTGGATCGTTGGCGCGTTCCAGATCGCCTACACCATTTTCCAGCCCCTCTGCGGCTGGCTGATTGACGTGATCGGCCTGAAGATTGGCTTTATGGTCTGCGCCGGGATCTGGGCGCTGATGTGTATTTTCCACGCGGGCGCCGGAAGCTGGCTGCACCTGGCTATTTTGCGCTTCTTTATGGGTGCCTCTGAGGCCGCCGCTACCCCGGCTAACGCCAAAACCATTGGTGAATGGTTCCCGAAATCAGAGCGTCCCGTTGCTGCCGGCTGGGCGGGCGTGGGCTTCTCTATCGGCGCGATGCTGGCTCCGCCTATCATTTACTTCGCTCACGCCTCGTTCGGCTGGCAGGGGGCGTTCATGTTTACCGGCGTGCTGGCGCTGCTGTGGGTGATCCTGTGGTGGGCGTTCTACCATAACCCGGAGCAGCACCCGAACCTGAGCAAGGACGAGCTGGCGTTTATCAAGCAGGATAACGAACCGCCTGCCGTCAAACTGCCCTTCCTGACCGCGCTGAAAACCGTCTCGAAGAACAAACGCTTCTACGGTATCGCCATCCCGGCCTTTATGGCGGAACCGGCCTGGGCGGTGCTGAGCTTCTGGGTGCCGCTGTACCTTGCCAAAGAGCACGGCATGGACCTGAAGCAGATTGCGATGTTTGCCTGGCTGCCGTTCCTCGCCGCTGACCTCGGCAGCGTGGCGAGCGGTTACCTGACGCGTCTGTACACCCGCCTGTTCGGCTGCTCCCGCGTGAACTCTGTCGTCGCCAGCTCCGTGACCGGCGCGTTCCTGATGATCTCGCTGGCCATCGTGGCCATTACCCGCGACCCATATATCACCATCGTGCTGATCTCCATCGGCGGCTTCGGGCACCAGATCATCTCCTGCATGCTCAGCGCCCTGGTCGTGGAGTCGTTCGACAAAGGCCAGATGGCGACCGTCAACGGCATGCGCGGCTCGGCGGCGTGGATCGCCAGCTTCCTGTTCTCGCTGTTAATCGGTGTGACCGCCGACAAAATCGGCTTTAACCCGCTCTTTATCGCCATGGGCTTCTTTGACCTGATTGGCGCTCTCTTCCTGGTAGCATTTATTGCTGAACGTCGCGCCAAGCGCGCCTGATAGTGGATGTATTGCATATGAAAACCCTGAAAAACTGGACCCTTGATACGCAGTCGGCAAACCATCTTGAACTGCTGGTCGATAACCAGCACCGCCTGTGCCTGTATGTGCTGGAAGAGAACCTGTTCCGCGTGCTGATCAAACGCAAAGGCGAGCTGGCGCTGGACCGCACCTGGAGCATCGCCCCGGAACAAGACGTGCCGTGGGAAGGTCGCCGTCGTGACGATGTCAGCGGCTTCACCTGCCCGGCCTGGACGCTGACGCAGCAGGACGACACGTTAACCGTGGCAACCGAACAGCTGCGCGTCACCGTGCACCAGCCGCTGTGGCTGGAGTGGCACTACCGCGATGAGGCGGGCGAGTGGCAGCCGCTGGTCAATGACCGCCCCACCAGCGCCTACCTGCTGAACGCCCACGGCGACGGCGTGGCGCACTACCTCAGCCGTCGTAAAGACGAGCGTTTCTACGGCCTGGGCGAGAAAGCGGGCGATCTGCAGCGCAACGGTAAACGCTATGAGATGCGCAACCTCGACGCAATGGGGTACAACGCGGCCAGCACCGACCCGCTCTACAAGCACATCCCGTTCACTATCGCCCGCCGCGACGACGTCAGCTACGGCCTGTTCTACGACAACCTGAGCAGCTGCTGGCTGGATCTGGGTAACGAAATCGACAACTACCACACCGCCTATCGCCGCTGGCAGGCGGAAGCGGGCGATATCGACTACTACATCTTTACCGGCAGGCGCGTGCTGGACGTCACCAAAGCCTTCGTACGCCTGACCGGGAAAACGCTGTTCGGACCGAAGTGGAGCCTGGGCTACAGCGGCTCGACCATGCACTACACCGACGCGCCGGATGCGCAAAACCAGCTGATGAACTTCATCCGCCTGTGCGAAGAGCACGCCATCCCGTGCGACTCGTTCCAGCTCTCCTCCGGCTATACCTCCATCAACGGCAAGCGCTACGTCTTCAACTGGAACTACGACAAGGTGCCGCAGCCGAAGGTAATGAGCCAGGCGTTCCACGACGCGGGATTGAAGCTGGCCGCCAACATCAAGCCGTGCCTGCTGCAGGATCATCCTCGCTATAACGAAGTGGCGGAGAGCGGCCTGTTCATTCGCGATTCAGAAACCGATGCACCCGAACGTTCCAGCTTCTGGGATGACGAAGGCTCGCACCTCGACTTTACCAACCCGCAGACGGTGCAGTGGTGGCAGAACGGCGTCACAACGCAGCTGCTGGAGATGGGCATCGACTCCACCTGGAACGACAACAACGAATATGAAGTGTGGGACGGGGAAGCCCGCTGCTTTGGCTTCGGTAAGGAGATCGCCATCAAGCACATTCGCCCGGTCATGCCGCTGCTGATGATGCGCGCCTCGCTGGAAGCGCAGCAGCGCTTTGCGCCGGAAAAACGCCCGTATCTGATCTCCCGCTCCGGCTGCGCCGGGATGCAGCGCTACGTTCAGACCTGGAGCGGCGACAACCGCACCAGCTGGGACACGCTGCGCTATAACATCCGCATGGGGCTGGGCATGAGCCTGTCCGGGCTGTTCAACGTCGGCCATGACGTGGGCGGTTTCTCCGGCGACAAGCCGGACGCCGAGCTGTTCGTGCGCTGGGTGCAGAACGGCGTGATGCATCCGCGCTTTACCATTCACTCGTGGAACGATGACCACACGGTGAACGAGCCGTGGATGTACCCGGGCGTCACCCCAGCCATTCGCGGCGCGGTTGAGCTGCGCTACCGCCTGCTGCCGTATCTCTACACCCTGCTATGGCAGGCGCACGCCGACGACGAGCCGATGCTGCGTCCGACCTTCCTCGACCACGAGCACGATGCGCAGACCTTCGAAGAATGCGATGACTTCCTGCTGGGCCGCGACCTGCTGGTCGCCAGCGTGGTCGAAGCCGGGCAGCGCGAGCGCCGCGTCTGGCTGCCGGATAACGACACCGGCTGGTATGATTTTTACACCCACGCGTGGTATGCGGGCGGCCAGTCGATCGTTCTCGACGCGCCGCTGGAAAAACTGCCGCTGCTGGTGCGCGCCGGAGCCGGTCTGCCGCTCAGCGAGCGCATCACGCATGTGAGTGCCGAAAAAGATACGGCCCGCGAACTGAAGCTGTTCCCTGTGAAGGGCGTCGGCACAACCTCGGGCATGCTGTTTGAAGACGACGGCGAAAGCTGGGGATACCAGAACGGCAATGCGCTGTGGGTGGAATGGGAAATGGTGTGCGACGGCGCAAGTATCAACCTGAAGGTGAATGCGCGCGGCGACTATCGTCCGGCGTGGAAGGCGCTGAAGGTATCATTACCGGCGGGGGAAAAACGTACGCTGCGGGTGAACGGGGTTGAAGGGAGTGAGTGGGTGCTGTAGTGCGGCCTGATGCCCTCACCCTAACCCTCTCCCACAGGGAGAGGGTATAGAACGTAGGCCGGGTAAGGCGAAGCCGCCACCCGGCATTTTTTTAGTTCTCGATACCTTTGCTGCGCAGGTAATCTTCGTAGTTACCGGTGAAGTCCACCACGCGCTCTGGCGTAATTTCGATCACGCGGGTCGCCAGCGAGCTGACAAACTCACGGTCGTGAGAGACGAAGATCAGCGTGCCCTGATACATCTCCAGCGCCATGTTCAGGGATTCGATAGATTCCATGTCCAGGTGGTTAGTCGGTTCGTCCATCACCAGGATGTTTGGTTTTTCCATCATCAGCTTGCCGAACAGCATGCGGCCCTTCTCGCCACCGGAGAGCACTTTAGCCGGCTTTTTGATGTCGTCCTGGCTGAACAGCAAACGACCCAGAATGCTGCGCACCGCCTGCTCGTCGTCGCCTTCCTGCTTCCACTGGCTCATCCAGTCAAAGACGGTCAGGTCATTTTCGAACTCGTACTCATGGTCCTGCGCGTAGTAACCAATCTGCGCGTTTTCGGACCATTTCACGGTGCCGTTGTCCGGTTGCAGTTCGCCGACCAGGGTTTTCAGCATGGTGGATTTACCCACGCCGTTAGCGCCCAGAATGGCAATCTTCTCGCCCACTTCCAGCAGCAGGTTGAAGTTTTTAAACAGCGGGCCTTCATCGAAGCCTTTGGTAAGGGCTTCCACTTCCAGCGCGTTACGGAACAGCTTCTTGTCCTGTTCGAAGCGGATGAACGGGTTCTGACGGCTGGAGGCTTTAACCTCTTCCAGCTTGATTTTATCAATCTGACGCGCGCGCGAGGTTGCCTGACGCGATTTAGAGGCGTTGGCGCTGAAGCGGCTGACGAAGGACTGCAGGTCAGCAATCTGCGCTTTCTTCTTGGCATTGTCCGCCAGCAGACGTTCACGCGCCTGGGTGGCCGCCGTCATGTATTCGTCGTAGTTGCCCGGATACACGCGCAGCTCGCCGTAGTCCAGATCCGCCATGTGCGTACAGACCATGTTCAGGAAGTGACGGTCGTGCGAGATGATGATCATGGTGCTGTCGCGATCGTTCAGCGTCTGCTCCAGCCAGCGGATGGTGTCGATGTCCAGGTTGTTCGTCGGTTCGTCGAGCAGCAGGATGTCCGGGTTAGAGAACAGCGCCTGAGCCAGCAGCACACGCAGCTTCCAGCCTGGCGCGACTTCGCTCATCGGGCCGTAATGCTGTTCAACCGGAATACCCACGCCCAGCAGCAGCTCGCCCGCGCGCGCTTCCGCAGAGTAACCGTCCATCTCGCCGTACTGCGTTTCCAGGTCGGCCACTTTATAGCCGTCTTCTTCGCTCATTTCGGCCAGCGCATAGATGCGATCGCGCTCCTGCTTCACTTCCCACAGCTCCGCGTGCCCCATGATCACGGTGTCGAGCACGGTGAACTCTTCGAAGGCGAACTGATCCTGACGCAGCTTACCGATGCGCTCGTTCGGATCGAGCGACACGTTGCCGAGGGTCGGCTCCAGATCGCCGCCGAGGATCTTCATAAAGGTGGATTTACCGCTACCGTTGGCACCAATCAGGCCGTAACGGTTGCCGCCGCCAAATTTGACGGAAATGTTTTCGAACAGCGGCTTACTGCCAAACTGCATAGTGACGTTGCTGGTAACTAACACGGGGAGATTCCTGCGAAAAGTGTGATAAACACGGCATTATGCCACAATTCCGAATTGAGATCCCGCGTTGCAACCATCCACTAAACTTTAACAAAATCGAAAAAAATGTGATTTCGTACACATCTGAATTCCCTGTGAGCGGGAATGCACATATAATGCGCTCCCATCACAGATTCAGACTTATCAACTCATCGCCTGAATGGCTTAGATACCTCGCACAACATGAACATGAAATTAACAGCGCTTTTTGCGGCGGCGTTAGCCGTAGTAGGTTTTTGTAAGACCGCGTCTGCGGTGACGTATCCCCTGCCGACCGACGGAAGCCGTCTGGTGGGTCAAAACCAGGTGGTGACGGTTCCTGAAGGTAACTCTCAGCCGCTGGAGTATTTCGCTGCGCAGTACCAGCTGGGCCTGTCTAACATGCTGGAAGCGAACCCGGGCGTTGACCCGTACCTGCCGAAAGCAGGTACCGTGCTGAATATTCCTCAGCAGCTGATCCTGCCGGATACCGTTCATGAAGGTATCGTGATTAACAGCGCCGAAATGCGTCTGTACTACTACCCGAAAGGCACCAACACCGTTATCGTGCTGCCAATCGGTATCGGCCAGCTGGGTAAAGACACCCCAATGAACTGGACCACCAAAGTTGAGCGTAAGAAAGCGGGCCCAACCTGGACGCCGACCGCCAAAATGCACGCAGAATACATCGCGGCGGGCGAACCGTTGCCAGCCGTTGTACCGGCAGGCCCGGATAACCCAATGGGCCTGTACGCGCTGTACATTGGTCGTCTGTATGCGATCCACGGCACCAACGCCAACTTCGGTATCGGCCTGCGCGTGAGCCACGGCTGCGTGCGCCTGCGTAACGACGACATCAAGTTCCTGTTCGAAAACGTGCCGGTCGGTACGCGCGTGCAGTTCATCAACGAACCGGTGAAAGCAACGTCTGAACCAGACGGCAGCCGCTACATCGAAGTGCACAACCCGCTGTCCACCAGCGAAGACCAGATCAACAACAACGAAGTCGTTCCTGTTACGCTGAACAGCGCGGTGCAGGCGGTGACGTCTCAGCCAGATGTCGAAACGGCGATTGTTGACCAGGCCGTGCAGAACCGCTCCGGAATGCCGGTGCGTTTGAACTGATCACGCTGAATCAATAACGTATCTTATAAGACCCCGTATTATCGGGGTCTTATTGCACTGTAATCTCCATCACGCTGACCCTTTCTGAACAGCTATTACTGCCGTAAGTGCCTTTCTTGCCATTTTCTGCTAACCCAGCGGGGTTACATCTAATCCTCTAAGTGTTATGATGCGCCCACTTATAAAATCAGTTTTATCTGCTTTTATAAGGTCTTTTTATCTCCTGGAGCACGCATAGTTTGATGATTAGCATTAACTTAACAACAACAAAATCGCGCCTTTATCTCTGTTCGCAAACGGTGTGGTCACTGGCGAACCAGAGTAAGAAGGTCGATCAAATTGTTGTGTGGGTCTCCAGTACACCTTATCTCAGTGACGAAGGCATCACTGAGGAGCCGGAATGGGCGCAGAAAATTCGCCAGACGGGCACCAACCTGGTTTTTAAATGGGTTAAGAACACCGGCCCTTATCGGAAATTGTTTCCGGCGCTGCAAGCAGCAACCGAAGACGATATTCTGATTTATGCCGATGATGACGCAATCTATAACGAAATTTGGGCAGAAACACTGCTGGATGATTTTTATCGCCACAATCAAAAATATGTGGTTGCCGCGCGGGTGCGTGAAACAGTAAAGAAGAAGAAAGAACTTCTTGATACCTATCGTAATTTCCCGCTTATCACCGTGCCAAAAGTCGTTGAGCAGAACTATATCATCACCGGTCTTGGTGGCGTTGTGCTCAAGAAAAATATGATCCCGGAATATTTCCATTTTAACGAAGATTTTATTACGGTTTGTCCTCGCGCGGATGATATTTGGATCAGCAAACTGATTCAGCTAACCAAAACACCTGTCTATGTTTCTGCACAAAGCATTCGTTTTGTTCATGAAATAATCCATGACTATGGATTATCGCGCGAGAATACCAGCAAAATAAAACGTTCCTGGTTTCAAAAAATCCGTTTTACATTTAAGCCTGGTCAAATACAGCATCTGTGTCAGAACGATCTTTACATAAAAGACACGGACAGCTATTTCGAGTCGTGCGCCTGAAAGACTGATTACCCGTTATTCACGATCACGATCCCGCCGTGGTCGTAGCGATAGTGGCAGTGGGCATACTCCAGCGGCGTGCCATCTTCCAGATAAATCACCTGCTCCACCTCCAGCACCGGATCGGTTTCCTCGCAGACCAGATGCTCTCTGTCCAGCGCGCTGGGCTTAAGCGCCCGCACCACCCGGTACGACCCCATAATTTTCAGCCCCAGCGTTTCCTGAACGTACTGGAACACTGAAGCTTCAAGATGGTTTTTCGTCAGGCCCGGGACCAGATTCATCGGCATCACCGTGGAATCCAGCGACATCGGTTCAGCGTTCAGCAAACGGAGTCGAATAAAGTCATAGATCGGCGCATCGGCGTTAATCATCAGCGACGCCTGCTCTTTTTCATTAGGAAAGCGCAGCTCGAAATGCACCACCTGGCTCGTGACCGTGCCCAGATGTGCCCAGGTTTTGGTCGCGCCAAAGTAGTCGCTGCCGGAGAGATCCCACTGCGAGAGCTGGAGGAAGTTTTTACGGATGAACGTGCCCTGGCCCTGACGGGTATAGACCAGACCTTCGACGATCAGCTGGCGCATCGCCTGCTGAATGGTCATCCGACTGGAGTTGAACTCCGCCGCCAGCGCAAACTGGTCCGGCAGGGGTTCGTTGGCGGCGTACTGCTGGCTGATAATGCGTTTCTTAATTTCCCGCGCTATGGTGATGTACTTCGCCGCCATCGTCCTTCCTTTCAGTTAGTTTTCTATCCCGCTGTTTTTCAACGCCACTCTCTCGGCAATCTTGAGGAAAGGCAGGTAGAAGAATACACCAAATACGATGATTGCCAACTGCACCACCACCGCCCGCCAGTCTCCCGCCGTAGCCAGCCAGGCGCTCAGGATCGGCGGCGTGGTCCACGGGATCATCACCACGCAGCGCGACATTAGCCCCAGCGTGGTACAGAGCCAGGCGAAATAAATGCCGATGGCGGGCAGCAGCACAAACGGGATCATCAGCGGCAGGTTAAACACGATCGGCAGGCCAAAAATCACCGGCTCGTTGATGTTAAACAGGCCCGGCGCCAGCGACAGGCGCGCCACCTGCTTCGCCGACTGCTGGCGCGAGAAGATAAATATCGCAATCAGCAGCGAGATTGTACTGCCCGTGCCGCCCACCATGCCAAACGTCGGCACGAAGATATTGTTGATGATGTGCGGAATGGGCTGACCGTTGGCGAAGGCCAGCATATTTTCGTTGGTATTGATCAGCAGGAACGGCTCCAGCACCACGCTGTTGACCACCGACTGATGAATACCGAGCGTGAACAAGAAGTTGCCGAAGCTGTAGATGAAAATCGTCCCCGGCAGGCTGGTGTTGATCAGCCGCAGCGGCTGCTGGATAAAGGTCGTAATGAGATGGATCAGATCCGTATGCAGCACGTTTGCCAGCACCGCCGCCAGCACCGCGAACAGGGAGAGCGTGAGGATGGTCGGGATCAGCGCGGTAAAAGATTTGCTCACGGCCGGAGGCACGTTTTCCCCCAGCGAAATATGCAGCGCCTTCAGGCGCGAAATAGCGATAAACACTTCCGTTGAGAGCAGCCCAATCAGCACCCCGGCGAAAATCCCGGTGGAGCCGATATTGGCGAACGTCAGCACCTGGGTGACTTTCACCGTGGTATCGCTGCCGACGGGCATAATCTGCAATCGCATCGGCATCATGATGATGAAGCTGCTGACGGCGATAACCACTGCCGAGACCGGATTGTCGAAATCTTTGTTGCGCGCCAGCGACCAGGCAATCATCGGCGCCAGCAGCAGCGCGGCAATGTTCAGCGTGCCGTTGATAATCGCCTCGCCCCACACTTTGAAGTGTGCCAGCGTATCGCCGTGAAAAATCCACGGAAACACCACGTTGTTCACCAGCACCGCCAGACCGGCGAGGATGAAAATCGGCATCACCGTGGCGAAGGCGTCGCGCAGGGAGCGCAGGTGCACCTGGTTTGCCAGGCGCGCCGAAAACTCGACAAATTTATCGACAAAGGACTGCATGTGCGGTGTGATTTTTGTTTCAGACATAGCGGAGTGTTCCCATCAATCAGTCACAAAAACGGCCCGGCAGCGTACGGCTTACATCTCGCGTCCGTTGGTATGGATAACCTGTTTTAACCACGCGTAGCTCTTCTTCGGCACGCGCTTCAGGTCTTTCAGGTCGTGGTTTTCCCGGTTGACATAGACCACGCCGTAGCGCTTACGCATGTCGCCCTGGGAGCTGAGAATGTCGATCAATCCCCAGCCGAGGTAGCCAATGACCTCTGCCCCGTCCTCGAACATCGCCGCTTTCATGGCCTCGATGTGCGCCCGGTGATAGTCGATGCGGTAGGTGTCCTCAATCGGGTTCACGCCGTCCCATGACTCAATCACCCCAATGCCGTTCTCGATCGGGAACACCGGCAGGCGCCAGTCGTTGGCGTAGCGGGTGATGATGGTGCGGAAGCCCAGCGGATCGATCTGCCAGTTCCACTCGGTGGCCTTCAGGTACGGGTTATTTTTCTCGCCGTGCAGCAGGTAATAGTTCACCGGCGTGCCTTCCGGGATCGCATCGCTGTCCAGCGTTTTGCTGGCGTAATAGCTGAAGGCCATATAGTCGTTCTTTGTACGAGCGAACAGCGCCAGGTCCTCGGCGCGGTAGATATCACCAAAGCCCTCCTGTTCCACCACCGCCATCACCGCCGGGCTGTAGCCTTGCCCTGCGAAGACGCGCAGCAGGTTCTGGTTGAGAAACTCGTCATACTGCTGGGCGCAGAAGATATCGCGCGGTTTGCAGGTAGCCGGGTAGATCAGCTGGTGCGCCAGCATGCCGCCCATCAGCTGGCCCGGTCTGGTCTGGTGCAGGTATTCGGTTAGCGCCATGTGCGCCACCATCGTATGGTGCTGCAGCTCGTACAGCTCGCGCAGGGTTTTCTCGCCTTTCATATAGCCGGAAATACGGAACGCTTCCGGCATATGGAAGATGTTCTGCTCGTTGAAGGTCAACCAGTACTTCACGCGGTCGCCATAACAGTCGATCATCTTTTTGCCATAGCGGATAAAGGCGTCCATTACGCGGCGGTCGTTGAAGCCGTTGTACTCCTGCGCCAGCGCCAGCGGCATATCGAAATGGTACAGGCAGATCATCGGCTCGATGCCGCGGGCGATCAGATCGTCAATAAAGCGGTCGTAAAATGCGATGCCTTCGTCGTTGAACGGGCCGTCACCCTGCGGGCAGACGCGGCTCCATGAGATCTGGAAGCGGTAGCAGTTCATGCCCAGATCCTGCATCAGATCGAAATCTTCCCGGTAGCGGTGGTAGGAGTCGGTCGCCACTTTCCAGTCGGACACGTTTTCCCCGGCTTCACGAATGTCATACACCGACATCCCCTTCCCGCCTTCGTTCCAGGCTCCTTCCGTCTGCATGCTGGAGACCGAGTTGCCCCATAAAAAGTTGGCCGGTAGCTGATGGTTCATGTTTTCTCCCTATATGACTAGTCATTTAAAATTTCATGTCTAGTCATATAGGCGATGATGAAAAGAGGATCAAAGAGGAGGATCGTTTTTTGTGAGCAAGGCGGGAAAAAAAGCCCCGGTAAGCGATGCACTCCCGGGGCAAGAAGGGTTACTGTTGCGCGAGCTGATTACGGCGATACTCTCCCTGACGCTCCAGCATCCAGCCAGGATATTCCCGCGGCAGCGCGCTGACCGCATCCAGCTGTTTAAGCTCGTCTTCGCTGAGAAGGATACCGGTGGCGGCAATGTTGTCGTCCAGCTGTTCAACGCGTTTCGCGCCAATGATGACGCTGGTCACCGCTTTTTGATGTAGCAGCCACGCCAGCGCGATTTGCGCGACGGAGACGCCCTTGCTTTCGGCGATAGTCCGCATTACGTCCACGCAGTCGAAGGCGCGATCTTTATTCACCGGCGGGAAGTCAAACTCCAGACGACGACCACCGGCTTCGCTCTGCCCGTCGCGGCCATATTTTCCGCTCAGCAGGCCGCCCGCCAGCGGGCTCCAGACCATCAGCCCGACGCCTTCGCTCTGCATCATTGGCACCAGCTCACGCTCAAGATCGCGTCCGGCGATGGTGTAATACGCCTGCAGTGATGCGAAACGCGCCAGCCCGAGACGCTCGGAAATGCCCAGCGCTTTGGCAATCTGCCACGCCGCCCAGTTCGAGACGCCGATATAGCGCACGTGGCCGTGCTGCACCAGGTTATCCAGCGCATACAGCGTCTCCTCAATCGGCGTGGCCGGGTCGAAACCGTGAAGCTGATAGAGATCGATATGATCGAGCTGCAGGCGGCGCAGGCTCTCCTTCACGCTGCTGATGATGTGATAGCGCGAGCTGCCGCGCGAGTTCACCCCGGCGGTACCCGTTTCGCCGAATACCTTGGTGGCAACCACCACGTTCTCGCGCGGGACGTTGAGGTTTTTCAGCGCCTGCCCGAGGATCGTCTCCGAGCGCCCTTCCGAATAGACGTCAGCGGTATCGATGAAGTTAATGCCCGCATCCAGCGCGCGGCCCACCAGCTGCTCGGCTTCGTTTTGCTTAAGCTGGCCAATCTTGCCCCACATGCCGTCTTCACCACCGAAGGTCATGGTGCCGAGGCACAGTTCAGAAACAAACAGTCCGGTGTTGCCCAGTTTTTGATAACGCATAAGATAATCCTCGCATGTCGTTTAAGGGGTACCCGATAGTTATACCCGCCCCTCAGCGATCGCGAATGTGGCGTTCCTGTCCGTTTCTTGCCCAATCCTCTGAATATTTATCCGCGCGGGGCGTCGCCAAAGACGCTGTAGTCCGGTAATTGCACCTGCTGATACGGCTCCCAGCCGCCGCCGAGCGCCTTGTAGAGCGCCACCAGATCGAGCGCGCTCTGCACCTGCGCCTGCGCGCGCTGCTGCTGGGCCTGCGCCAGCTGACGCTGGGCGTCCAGCACGTCGATAAAGCTGGCGATCCCCTGGCGGTAGCTGTCGCTTGCCAGGTCAAACGCGTTTTGCAGCGCATCGATCGTTTTCGCCAGCCCCGCTTCACGCTGCTGGTCGGTGCGATAGCTCACCAGCGCATTTTCGACATCGCCAAGCGCGGTGAGCACCGTCTGACGATAGTCCAGCACCGCCGCACCCTGCTGCGCGCGCGCCACCTTCACGCTGGAGACCAGTCGACCGCCCTGGAAGATGGGAATGGAGACCTGCGGGCCAAAGCTGTAGAAGTGGCTGCTCCAGTCGGTCAGCCAGTTGGTTTCGCTGTTGCGCAGGCCAAACTGCCCGGAGAGGGTAAAGCTCGGGAACAGCTGCGCCACCGAGACGCCGATTTGCGCCGTGGCGGCATGAAGGTTCGCCTCCGCTTCTCGCACGTCCGGACGGCGGCGCGCCAGCGTCGACGGAATGCCCGTTTGCACAATATCCGGCAGCGCGGGCATCGGCTGCACGCTCTGCAGTTCCGCATCCAGCGCCCCCGGCGGCTTACCGAGCAGGATCGCCAGGCCGTTCATCGCCTGCCGCTCCTGCGCCTGATATTGCGGAAGCTGTGCTTCAAGGTTGCCTAACTGCGCCCGGGCGTTTTCCACATCCATCTGCGGCGACAGCCCGCCCCGCTGGCGGCTCTCGGTCAGATCCAGCGTCTGCTGCGCGCTCTTAATCTGGGTGTTCAGCGTGGCGATAATGCTCTGCGCCCCGCGAAGCTGGAGCCACGCGCGCGCCACTTCGGCTTCCAGCGACACCAGCGCGTCGTTACGCTGTTCGATAGCCGCTTTCTGCTGCGCTTCGGCGGCTTCCACCTGACGGCGCACCTTGCCCCACAGGTCGATTTCCCACTGGGCGTCGAAGCTACCCTGGTAGAGGTTGATCGGCTGCGTCAGCGGTCCCAGCGCGCCCTTGAGAGCGGGATCGATGCTATCCACCTGGTCATATACGCCGTGGGATTTCAGCTCCCCTTCCAGCCCGAGCTGCTGGCGCGTCGCCTGCAGATTGCCGTTCACCGACGGATAAAACGCCCCGCCGGCCTGGTTAATCTGTTCGCGCGCCCCGGCGATGCGCAGCACCGTCTGCTGCAGCGTCAGGTTTCCGGCGATGGCGCGCTCAACCAGGCTGTCGAGCTGCGGCGAGCCGAACGTTTTCCACCAGCGCGGATTGGTCGCGGCGGAGGTGGTTTGCGACTTCACCGAGCCGTCGCCCTTATCGTTCCAGTGCGTAACGGCAGGCGGCGCGGGCTGCTGGTAGTCCGGCCCGACGGCGCAGCCTGCCAGCAGCATCATTATCATCAGGGGGTGTAAACGTCTGTGTATCATCAATGTGCTCCTGCACTTCCCTCGCTCTTAACCGGCGAGAGCAACAAACAAAACGGAATCAGTAACAAGGCCACCGCGCTCAGAATGGTGAAGACGTCGATGTAGGCCAGGAAGCGCGACTGCTCAATCATCGTCTGGTACATACGCCCAGTGGCGATGCCGATGGGATCGCCCACCTGGGTGGTGAAGTTCTGGATCGCCTGGGCGCTTTCGCGTATCGCCTGCTGAAACTGCTCGTTAAACGGCGAGGCGTGGTACGCAAGGTGCGCACTGTGCGCCTGCGAGCGCTCGGTAATCGCCGCCGTCGACAGCGAGATCCCGACCGAGCCCGCGACGTTACGGAACATGGTGAACAGCGCCGCCGCATCGGCGTTCAGCCGCCTTGGTATTGAGATAAAGGCAATGGTAGTCAGCGGCACAAACAGGAACCCCAGCCCCAGCGACTGGGCGCTGCGGAACAACACCAGGGTTTCGAAGTCGATATCCGGGGTCAGCGTGCGCGACCAGAAGAACGACACCGCCAGGCAGGTAAAGCCAAAGGCGATAATCCAGCGCGTTTGCACCACCGGCATCAGCTTCAGCACCAGCGGAATCGTCAGCACAATCAGCACCGCTCCGGGCGACAGCACCAGCCCGGACCAGGTGGCGGTATAGCCCAAGTCCTGCTGCGCCAGCTGCGGGATCACCACCGAGCTGCCGTACAAAATCATCGCCATCCCCGCCATCAGCAGGCTGGAGATGGCAAAGTTGCGGTCCTTCATGCAGTGCAGATCCACCACCGGTTTTCTGGCATATATCAGCCAGTAAATCGCACCAATGATGCCGATCAGCGTTAATACCGCGAAAGTGCGGGTAAAGTTCGAGTTAAACCAGTCTTCGTCTTCTCCCCGGTCGAGCATCACCTGCAGACAGCCCAGCCCCAGGGCGATCAGGCCGATCCCCGTCCAGTCGATGGTCAGCTTCTCTTTAGACTTGCTCTCCCACGGCGGATCTTCCAGCAGCTGGTAGATGGCCAGCACCGTGACAATCCCCACCGGAATGTTGATAAAGAACACCCAGCGCCAGGAGTAGTTGTCGGTGATCCAGCCTCCCAGCGTCGGGCCGAGGACCGGCGCAACGATAATCGCGATGGACGAGAGCCCAAAGGCTTTGCCCCTGTCTTCGGGCTTGAAGTAGTCGAGCAGCACCGACTGCTGCGTGGGCTGCAGCCCACCGCCAAAGAAGCCCTGCATCACGCGGAACAGGATGATTTGCCACAGCTCGGTGGCGATCCCGCACAGGAACGAGCAGACGGTGAACATGACGATGCAGATCAGGAAGAACTGCTTGCGGCCGAAGACGCGGCTCAGAAACGCCGAGATGGGCAGCACGATGCCGTTCGCGACCAGGTAGCTGGTTAACACCCAGGTGGATTCGTCATAGCTGGACGAGAGCGAACCCGCCACGTGGGGCAGCGCCACGTTGACGATAGTGGTGTCGAGGATCTCCATAAACACCGCCAGGGTGACGACAATCGCCACCGCCCACGGATTGCTGGCGGGCTTCCAGCTGTCGTGGCTGTGATCCGTCATTCCACCGTCACCTTCGGCGCAACCGACAGCCCCAGCGGCAGCGGTCTGTTCGGATCGAGCCCCTTATCAATCACGATTTTGACCGGCACGCGCTGCACAATTTTGACGAAGTTACCGGTTGCATTTTCAGCCGGGAAGGCGGAGAAGCGCGAGCCGCTGCCCTGCTGGATGCTGTCAACGTGGCCCTCGAGCGCCATATCCGGCCACGCGTCGACGGACACGGTGACCTTATCGCCGGGCTTCATGCGCTCAAGCTGGGACTCTTTGAAGTTCGCCACCACCCACACGTTTGGCGAAACCAGGGAGAACAGCGCCGTTCCCGCCTGCACCAGGGTTCCGGGCTGTACGTTGCGTTTGGTGACAACGCCGTCGAACGGGGCGCGGACTTCGGTGTAAGAGAGGTTCAGATTGGCCGTTTCCAGCTGCGCTTTCGCCTGATCGACCTGACGCTCGCGCGCTTCAACGTTGGTTTCCTGCTGGCGGATTTGCAGCTGTACCTGCTCTGCCACCTCCAACTGCGCCTGGGCGCTGGCCAGCTCCGCCTGCGCGCTGCGCAGCTGAGCGTTCGCGGAATCAATGCTTTGCTGGGTGGTTGCCCGTGGGTCGACACCGCGCTGGCGACGGTACTCCGCCTGCGCGTTCGCCAGATCGGCCTGCGCTTTCAGCACCTGCGCTTTGGCTTCGTCACGCTGGGCGGGATACTGCACTTTTGAGAGCGCCAGCTGTGCCTGAGCCTGATGCAGCTGCGCGATAGCCAGCCCAAGCTGGGCCTGGGCCTGATCGCGCTGCGCGGTGGTATCACGCGGATCGATGACCACCAGCAGATCGCCCTTTTTCACGCGCTGGTTATCACGCACGCGCAGCTCGGTGACGTAGCCCGCCGTTTTGGGGGCAATCGTCACCACGTCGCCGTCGGTAAAGGCGTCGTCGGTCGTCTCTTCGTTACGGGTTAAAAACCACCAGACCAGCGCCACGACGACCATCACCACCACGACAATGCCGAGGATAATTAACGGTTTCTTGCCCGGGCGCTTACGCGCATTATTGTTTTTGTCCTGCTCGTCTGCAGGGGGAGTTTGATCTTCAGCCATAGGTCAGCAACGGTCCTGTCAGTGAGCGGCATCACACTATGCCGTTCACTAAAGCTAGGACGTTGCTATACGTTTGCCAGGAAAAACTGACAAATTGCGCACTATATGAGAAGGAATAGTCCGAAACCGATCGCCGCGGCCCAAACCAGCATCGGAATCGACCAGACGTGGAAACGCCACCAGATACGACGGTCGTTGGCCATACGCAGGGCAATCAGGTTGGCCAGCGAGCCGGGCAGCAGGCCAAACCCGCCAATGTTAACGGCCCAGGCCAGGAGCGTATCCGGCGGAACGTAGTTGAGCAGCAGAATGGTGGAAGGCACGTTGCTGATAAACTGCGACAGGCCAATCGCCGTTAGCCACAATCCCGGCTGCGACAGCGTGCTGACGCTGTGCAGAACGTTTTGCAGCACCGGAAGCTGGATAAGGAGATGCACATCAATAAACATCGCCATAAAGACCAGCAGCAGCGTCCAGTCCACGCTCACCAGCACACGCCGCGCCAGGACGACAAAGCCCGCGGCGACCAGCAGGACGCCCGCCACTTCATACTTCAGCTCCAGCGCGAACAGAAAGACAATGTATAACCCGAGGCAGCTCCACACCAGACGCGGCTGCCACTGCGGGCCCGTTGTGCCGCTGTGGTACTGCAGTTTTTTATCCGGGAAGGCAAACCAGCAGACCGCCAGCAGGGACAGCATCATCACCAGCGCCAGCGGGGCCATCTGCCAGGTAAAGGCGGCAAACGACAGGCCGGAACGGCCCCAGAGCAGGATATTTTGCGGGTTGCCGATAGGCGTCAACAGAGAACCGGCGTTTACGGCGAGCGCTTCAAAGATAATCAGACGACTGACCGGAATTTCACAGAGCTTACGCAGCGTGAGCGTGAGCGGCACGATGATAAATAGCGCCACATCGTTGGTCAGAAACGTCGACAGTACCGCGGCGGAGAACACCATAAACAGGGACAGCCTGCGTTCGGTGGCAAACCGGCGCACCATTTTACGTCCCAGAACGTCAAAATAGCCGCTCAGCTCGACCCCTTTGGTGAGCATCATCAGGCCGCTCAGGGTAATGATGGTGCGCCAGTCAATCGCGGCGGGCCAGGCGTGTGGGGCAAACGGCACAAAGAGGCTTAACGCTGCGCCAATAATTAATAACAGATGGAAAAAACGATCGCGTGCCAGGGCCTGCAGTCCAGGGATTTTCATTCAGCGGAGGGACCATATTTAAGCGTAAACTCACGAAATTTCACCAGCGTCTCTTCGCTAACGTGGTGTTCCATTCCTTCCGCATCCCGGCGGGCGATCTCCGGGCTGACGCCCAGCACCAGTAAAAAATTCTCGACAAGCTGATGCCGCTCGCGGCTCTCCTGCGCGAGTTTCTCCCCTTCCGGCGTCAGAAAAACACCGCGCCAGGGGATCATTTCAATTAAGCCCACGGAGGCCAGGCGTTTTAACATTTTAGCGACAGTTGGCTGTGAAACCCCCAGCCTGGCGGCCATATCGACCTGCCGCGCTTCACCAACCTCACGGATCAGATCGGAAATGAGTTCAACATAATCATCAATCAGTTCACGCCGGTGCGCTTCACGGACCTGGCGAAAACCTTCGACATGTTCTTCAACATTCACCAGTTGCGTCGTTTTCCTCATTGTCGGATGACCTGCGCGACGGTTCATTGTACTTCCTCAGTGGGGTGACGCTTCCAGCGCCCGGTTTCGAGAGCGCACATTGTAAACCATAGCTCCGCAAGCACAAAAAATTAACGAAATAGCCATAGCTATACAATATAGCCTGTGCTATATCTGTATGTAATGCAGTCACCCTTCACGGATCGAAGGGATCAAAACTCAGGAGGTCTTATGAACGAATTCAAGAGGTGCATGACCGTGTTTACCCACTCTCCTTTTAAAGTGCGCTTAATGCTGTTGAACATGCTGTGCGATATGTTTAACAACAAACCGCATCAGGACGACAAATCTTCCCACTAAGCGGCGTTGCGGTACGCCGCTTCATTTTCCCGTCACAATCTCGCTCTAAACTGGCTTCCAGCCGCCTTATTCCCGATCTTTTTTACGGATTTGCAATCCCCTTCGCAAAACATCTGCTTAGCAACTGTTGATATTATTTAGCGCTCGCACTATCTTCTTGCAGCCCTGCACAATTTGCGGCTCGCTGAAGCGGACCCTCATTCCCTCTCCACGCACTGTCAGGCAGGTTATGACCCTTGACGCCAGGGTGAGCACATGGCGTTTTCATCCATGATAGTGACCTATGAATGTAACCCTGATAGATACCGTTGTGACCCGCAGCCGGGCCTTAAGCCCGTGGACGGGTTTTTACTTTTTGCAGTCATTACTGATTAACTTTGCGCTGGGTTATCCCTTTAGTCTGCTTTACGCGGTGGCGTTCACCTGCGTTCTGCATTTGCTGTGGCGATCCGCACCGCGCGTGCAAAAAGCGTTAATCGGCATCTGTTCGCTGGTTGCTGCACTCTATTTCCCGTTTGGTCAGGCTTACGGCGCGCCAAACTTTAATACCCTGCTGGCGCTGCACTCGACCAATATGGAAGAGTCAACGGAGATCCTGACGATCTTCCCGTGGTACAGCTACGTGGTCGGGATCTTTATCTTCGCGCTGGGCGTTATCGCCATCCGCCGTCAGTCGGGCGAGAAAAAATCCTGGGGTAAGATCGAAATACTCTGTCTGGTGCTCAGCATTGCCGTGGCCTTTGTCGCTCCCATCCAGAATATTCCCTGGGACGGTAAACTAAGGCTCAGCAATATCGGTTATCCGGTTTTCCGCTTCGTGAAAGACGTCGTTGTAAACAATAAAGAGGTTCTCGACGAACAGGCGCGCATGGCTGAGCTTTCCAATATGAAAGACACCTGGAACGTGCTGGCCGTTAAGCCGAAATATCACACCTATGTGGTGGTGATTGGCGAAAGCGCGCGTCGCGATGCGATGGGAGCGTTTGGCGGTCACTGGGATAACACACCGTTTGCCAGTTCAGTCAAAGGCACGCTGTTTACCGATTATGTCGCGGCCAGCGGCTCGACGCAGAAATCGCTCGGCCTGACCCTTAACCGGGTGGTGGATGGCAAACCGCAGTATCAGGATAATTTCGTCACCCTGGCAAACCGTGCGGGTTTTCAGACGTGGTGGTTCTCTAATCAGGGGCAAATTGGCGAATACGATACGGCCATCGCCAGTATCGCCAAACGCGCTGACGAAGTGCAGTTCCTGAAAAATGGCGACTTCGAAGCCGACAAAAACACCAAAGACGAAGCGCTGTTGAAAATGACGGCACAGGTCTTCGCCACCCCGCGCACCCAGCCTCAGCTGATCGTCCTGCACCTGATGGGGTCGCACCCGCAGGCCTGCGATCGGACCGGTGGGAAGTACGCGGAGTTTGTGCAGTCCAAAGAGACGTCCTGCTATCTCTACACCATGACGCAAACCGACGACCTGCTGAGCAAGCTGTACGATCAGCTACGCAATACGGGCGACAGCTTCTCCATGGTCTATTTCTCGGATCACGGGCTGGCGTTTAAAGAGCGTGGTAAAGAGGTGCAGTACCTGGCGCACGATGACAAGTTCCAGCAGAACTTCCAGGTGCCGTTTATGGTGCTGTCGAGTGACGATAAAACGCATCGCGTTATTAAAGCGCGTCGTTCGGCAAATGATTTCCTGCAGTTCTTCTCGCAGTGGACCGGGATTAAGGCTGAGCAGATAAAAAATGCTTACCCGTTTGTCTCTAACAAGAAAGCTTCCCCAGTGTACGTTACCAACTTCAAGTTACAGAAAGTTGACTACAACCATCTGGGTACGGATATTTTTGATATTAAGAGTAAGTAGCGGTCTGATGCCCTCACCCTGGCCCTCTCCCACGGGGAGAGGGAACAAACACTAAAAAACGGCAACCTGGGGTTGCCGTTTTGCTTTTACCTTCAAAAAAAATCCGCCACATTGGGCGGATTTTTTATTTAATCACCGAAGTGATTAGAAGCGGTAACCTACGCCAGCGATCCAGGTGCCAACGTCAACGTTGCGGATACGGCTCTGCTCATAGGAGAAGTCCAGAGCAACGTCCTGGATTGGGTTGAACTGCAGGCCTGCGCCATAGGAGAAGCCATAGTCGCTGTTGCTTGCAGTGCGGTTCAGACCCTGGTTTTCGGTCTGCTGGAATTTACCGTAGCCAACACCTACAACACCGTAGATGCTCGCCCAGTCATTCAGACGGTAAGCCGGGCCCGCGGTGATACCGTAGTACTGGCCTTTGTTGTATGCGCCGTTTTCAGAACGATCTTTCTCGGTGTAGGTGAAAGAACCGATCACGCCCAGTGGGTTGTTATCCTGCTCGTAACGATACTTCAGGTTGAAACCGTTAGCTTTGTTCATCACGCCCTGATAGTCGCTCTGAGCGTAACCACCAGTAACAGTAGAAGTAGCAGCTACAGCGGTACCTGCGGAAACAGCCAGTACAGCGGCCAGTGCTGAAAGACATGCAATTTTTTTCATAACCACCTCAAATGTGATCCAAGTAAGTCCGTAAGTTTTAAATATATCAAAAAAATTTGCGAAACTCTTTGTGATTCGTGATGTCTAATGAAACCTTTCCTGTAACAGAACGTTTCCAGCGTCAGCTATCTCTTTCAAATCACATGCAATTTTCACTACTAAATGCGCATAGTGCGCGTCTGCGCAGTTACATTCATCCAGATTATTCCTAATCTGACAGGCGATAAATCCACCAGCGCTTAACCATTTTACGGATTTGACGTGGTTTTTTTTCAACAGCGCCTCAACCGTAGCCGCATATTTCCTTTACACTGCAACTTTTACCTCATTTGACATAAGCTGACAGGAGAAAGGATGCCTGGGTTATCCCGCACGTCGTCGGTCTGGTTGCCGGTCGCAGTCATACTCATTGCCATGTTGTCCATTCAAAGCGGTGCTTCGCTTGCAAAATCGCTTTTTCCGCTGGTCGGTGCGCCTGGGGTAACTGCCCTGCGTATCGTCCTGGGCACGGCGATACTGGTGGTTATTTTCAAACCCTGGCGTCTGCGATTCAAAAAGGAGCAGCGTTTACCGTTGCTGTTTTATGGACTCTCCCTGGGGGCAATGAACTACCTGTTCTACCTCTCTATTCAGACGATACCGCTGGGTATTGCCGTCGCGCTGGAGTTTACCGGCCCGCTGGCGGTGGCGCTTTTCTCCTCGCGACGTCCGGTCGATTTTATCTGGGTCGTGTTAGCCGTTCTGGGGTTGTGGTTCCTGCTGCCGCTGGGCAAGAGTGTTTCTGAGATTGATCTGACGGGCGCAGCGCTGGCGCTGGGTGCAGGCGCCTGCTGGGCCGTCTATATACTCACGGGCCAGCGTGCAGGAGAAGAGCATGGTCCGGCGACCGTCGCGTTGGGGTCGCTGATCGCTGCTATCGTCTTTGTGCCCATCGGCATGGCGCAGGCGACCGAATCTATCTGGCAATGGTCCGTCATGCCCATCGGGCTGGCGGTCGCGATCCTCTCTACCGCACTTCCCTATTCTCTGGAGATGATTGCCCTTACGCGTCTGCCGACGCGCATATTTGGCACCCTGATGAGCATGGAGCCTGCACTAGCCGCCATTTCCGGGATGGTGTTTCTCGGCGAAACCCTGACATTGACCCAGACGCTGGCGCTCTGCTCGATTATCGCGGCATCAATGGGCTCGACGCTCACCATGCGCCCTGAACCTAAAGTGGAGAAAGTGGATATCCGCTAAGCCCATATATTCTGCATGGCTTCCATGCCATGCAGAATAAAGGCCAGAAAGACTGTCGTTATAATTTTTTACACACTTCGCCCTATTTTCAAAATATCCCTCTGGGTTTACATTCCCAGCCAGTAATTAAGATTGATCTGTATCAATTTTAAAATTTTAGACTAATTTCAATGAGTTAAATTCTCAACCTCCTTCTCGCTATTAAACCGATAGGCACAGCCAAACCGCAGGGAAAAAATCCGGTGCTATACTTAGTTCCGTAATTACCTGGGACATAAACATCAAGAGGATATGAGATTATGAGTACCGCTAAACTGGTGAAAACGAAAGCGTCTAATCTGCTTTATACCCGTAACGATGTATCGGACAGCGACAAAAAAGCAACCATTGAGTTGCTGAATCGCCAGGTGATCCAGTTCATCGATCTTTCGCTGATCACCAAACAGGCCCACTGGAATATGCGCGGTGCAAACTTTATTGCCGTTCATGAAATGCTGGATGGCTTCCGCACAGCACTGGTGACCCACCTCGATACGATGGCTGAACGTGCCGTTCAGCTAGGCGGCGTGGCGCTGGGTACCACGCAGGTGATCAACAGCAAAACGCCACTGAAGAGTTATCCGCTGGATATCCATACCGTTCAGGATCACCTGAAAGAGCTGGCGGACCGCTACGCGATTGTGGCAAATGATGTGCGCAAAGCGATTGGCGAAGCGAAAGACGAAGATACTGCAGACATCTTCACCGCCGCGTCCCGCGACCTGGATCAATTCCTGTGGTTTATCGAATCTAACATCGAATAATTCATACGAATTTTCTATCAAACCCTCGCCCTCTGGTGAGGGTTTTGCACATCTATGGTGCACAGTTTTTGTCTGCACACCTGCAAAAGTGAACGAAATGTAATAATCACCTCACACAACCGTTAACGGAAGATTGTTTTTTCGTCATAATTTACGCTAAATATCTCCCCGTCAGTTGAGCCAAACGAAGCGCACCAAAACAGTGCTCCACTTTGGTGCAATAAAACCTCATTGCCCCATTTAATGTGCAATGTATGACATCATCCCCTTTGCAAAACAATAGCTTGTAAAGTTGGCACGATTTTTTCATTGTGCCACCTGTTCTCGCAGGGGATCGCCCCGTGGATATAAAAGGAAATGCTATGAAGTCTGTATTAAAAGTTTCACTGGCTGCACTTACCCTGGCTTTTGCGGTGTCCTCTCAGGCTGCCGACAAACTGGTTGTGGCGACCGACACGGCGTTCGTTCCGTTTGAATTCAAACAGGGTGATAAATACGTTGGTTTTGATGTGGATCTGTGGGCCGCAATCGCAAAAGAACTCAAACTGGATTACACCCTGAAGCCGATGGACTTCAGCGGCATCATCCCGGCACTGCAAACCAAGAACGTTGATCTGGCGCTGGCGGGCATCACCATTACCGATGAACGTAAAAAAGCGATCGACTTCTCTGACGGCTACTACAAAAGCGGCCTGCTGGTGATGGTCAAAGCCGATAATAACGACGTAAAAAGCGTGAAAGATCTCGACGGCAAAGTGGTGGCAGTGAAGAGCGGCACCGGTTCGGTTGATTACGCGAAAGCAAATATCAAAACCAAAGACCTGCGTCAGTTCCCGAACATCGACAACGCGTACATGGAACTCGGCACCAACCGTGCTGACGCGGTTCTGCACGACACGCCGAACATCCTGTACTTCATCAAAACAGCCGGTAACGGTAAGTTCAAAGCGGTTGGCGAGTCTCTGGAAGCCCAGCAGTACGGTATCGCGTTCCCGAAAGGCAGCGACGACCTGCGCACGAAAGTTAACGGCGCGCTGAAAACGCTGAAAGAGAACGGCACCTATAACGAAATCTACAAAAAATGGTTCGGTACCGAGCCTAAATAATAAGACGTAACAATGACGTTCACTCGGGGGCGACCTTTCGCCCCTGCTATTTTTGAAACACGGTAACAGTAACAGGAAATTATCATGCAGTTTGACTGGAGCGCCATCTGGCCTGCCATTCCTATCTTGCTTGAAGGCGCTAAAATGACCCTGTGGATTTCGGTCCTGGGTCTGGTTGGTGGGTTGATTATCGGTCTTGTCGCCGGTTTCGCTCGCACCTACGGCGGCTGGATTGCAAACCACATCGCACTGGTTTTCATCGAAGTGATCCGCGGCACCCCAATTGTCGTACAGGTCATGTTCATCTACTTCGCCCTGCCAATGGCGTTCACCGACCTGCGCATCGATCCGTTCAGCGCAGCCGTCGTCACCATTATGATCAACTCAGGCGCTTACATTGCGGAAATCACCCGCGGTGCGGTGCTGTCGATTCATAAAGGTTTCAGTGAAGCCGGTCTGGCGCTAGGTCTTTCTCGTCGCGAAACGATCCGCCACGTTATTCTGCCGCTGGCACTGCGTCGCATGCTGCCACCGCTCGGTAACCAGTGGATCATCAGCATTAAAGATACGTCGCTGTTCATTGTTATCGGCGTGGCCGAGCTGACCCGTCAGGGTCAGGAGATCATTGCTGGCAACTTCCGCGCGCTGGAAATCTGGAGTGCGGTAGCCGTTGTCTACCTGATCATTACTCTGGTTCTGAGCTTCGTTCTGCGTCGTCTTGAAAGAAGGATGAAAATCCTGTGATTGAATTTAAAAACGTTTCCAAGCACTTTGGCCCAACCCAGGTGCTGCACAATATCGATCTGAACATTAAACAGGGTGAAGTGGTGGTGATTATTGGGCCATCCGGCTCCGGTAAATCCACCCTGCTGCGCTGCATCAACAAGCTGGAAGAGATCACCAGCGGCGACCTTATCGTCGACGGTCTGAAGGTGAACGACCCGAAAGTGGATGACCGTCTGATTCGTCAGGAAGCGGGCATGGTGTTCCAGCAGTTCTACCTGTTCCCGCACCTGACGGCGCTGGAGAACGTGATGTTTGGCCCCCTGCGCGTGCGCGGCGCCAACAAAGCGGCGGCAGAAGCGCTGGCCAAAGATCTGCTGGCGAAAGTCGGCCTGGCTGAACGCGCGCACCACTACCCTTCTGAGCTGTCCGGTGGTCAACAGCAGCGCGTGGCGATTGCCCGCGCGCTGGCGGTCAAACCGAAAATGATGCTGTTTGATGAGCCTACGTCCGCACTCGACCCCGAGCTGCGCCACGAGGTGCTGAAGGTCATGCAGGATCTGGCAGAAGAAGGGATGACGATGGTGATCGTGACCCACGAAATCGGCTTCGCTGAAAAAGTGGCGTCCCGCCTGATCTTTATTGATAAAGGCCGTATCGCGGAAGACGGTAACCCGCAGGAATTAATTGCGAACCCGCCGAGCCCGCGTCTGCAGGAGTTCCTGCAGCACGTCTCCTGATCCATCGCTTTACGCTAAAGCCGGGCTTGCCCGGCTTTTTTACGCCAGATTGTTCCCAAAAATCCCCCTCCGCGTCCCGACTTCTATACTTATCATTTTGTTCGACATTTTCACCGGAGGACGCCGTGCCGTGGATCCTGTTGCTGTTGATTAGCCTGTTTAGTGCGCCATCGTTCGCCGTCGCGATCCCCGGCGTGACCACCGGAACAACCGCCAGCCAGCAAAATACGCCGCCACCGGAACCCGATGTCGAACAGAAAAAAGCCGCCTACAGCGCCCTCGCCGACGTCCTTGAGAACGACACCTCCCGGCAGGAACTTATTGGTCAGCTGCGGAAAGTGGCCGCCACGCCGCCGCAGGAGCCGGTGCCTGTCATCACCCCTCCCCAGGTGGAGGAACAAAAAACGGTGCTGGAAAATGTCACCGACGTGAGCCGGCACTATGGGGAAGCGCTCTCCTCGCGCTTTGCTCAGCTCTACCGCAACCTGATTGGCTCACCGCATAAGCCGTTTAACCCACAAACGTTTACCGCCGCCGCCACGCAGTTTCTGATGCTGGCCGGTGCAGTATTTCTTTTTTACTGGCTGGTACGCCTGTGCGCGTGGCCGCTCTATCGCAAAATGGGGCAATGGGGACGCAGAAAGAATCAGCAGAAAAGCAGCTGGCTGCACCTGCCGTTGATGATAGCCTCAGCGTTTATCATCGATTTGCTGCTGCTTGCGTTGACGCTGTTTTTAGGCCAGATGTTGGCCGACAGGCTGAACGCGGACAACAAAACCATCGCCTTCCAGCAGTCGCTTTTCCTGAACGCCTTTGCCCTTATTGAGTTCTTCAAGGCGCTGCTGCGGTTACTCTTTTGCCCGCACGTACCGGCGCTGCGTCCTTTCGCCATCCGGGATGAGAGTGCGAAGTACTGGGCGCTGCGTCTGAGCGTGCTCAGCGGGCTGATTGGCTACGGTCTGCTGGTTGCCGTGCCGATCATCTCCAACCAGGTGAACGTCCAGTTCGGGGCGCTGGCAAACGTCATTATCATGATCTGCATTACCGTCTGGTCTCTGTATCTGATCTTCCACAATAAAAAAACCATTACCCAAAGCCTGCTGAATCTGGCCGATCGCTCCCTCTCGTTCTTTAGCCTGTTTATCCGCGCTTTCGCCCTGGTATGGCACTGGCTGGCAAGCGCCTACTTCATCGTACTGTGCTTCTTCTCGCTGTTCGACCCGGGCAATAGCCTGAAATTCATGATGGGGGCGACGTTCAAAAGCCTGGCCATTATCGGTATCGCGGCGTTTGTGTCGGGGCTGCTGTCGCGCTGGATCTCGAAAACCATCACCCTGTCGCCGCAGGTACAGCGTAATTACCCGGAGCTGCAAAAACGGGTGAACGGCTGGATGTCGGTATCGCTCAAAGTGGCGCGCATTCTCACCGTCTGCGTGGCGATTATGCTGCTCCTGAATGCGTGGAGCCTGTTTGATTTCTGGAACTGGCTGCACAACGGTGCGGGTGAAAAAACGGTCGATATCCTGATTCGCATCGCGCTGATTTTGTTCTTCTCCGCCGTCGGCTGGACGCTGCTGGCGAGCCTTATCGAGAACCGCCTGGTATCGGATATTCACGGCAGGCCGCTGCCCAGCGCGCGGGCAAGAACGCTGTTAACCCTGTTCCGCAACGCGCTGGCGGTGATTATCAGCACCATCACCATCATGATTGTGCTGTCGGAAATCGGCGTAAATATCGCCCCGCTGCTGGCGGGGGCCGGTGCGCTGGGGCTGGCGATCTCCTTCGGGTCGCAAACGCTGGTGAAGGATATTATTACCGGCATTTTCATTCAGTTTGAAAACGGGATGAACACGGGCGATCTGGTGACCATCGGACCGTTAACCGGCACCGTGGAGAGGATGTCCATCCGCTCGGTGGGCGTGCGCCAGGACACCGGGGCGTACCACATCATTCCCTGGTCTTCGATCACCACCTTCGCCAACTTTGTACGCGGCATTGGTTCAGTTGTAGCGAACTACGATGTGGATCGTCACGAGGATGCCGATAAAGCGAAGCAGGCGCTGCGCGATGCGGTAGAAGAGCTGATGCAGATGGAGGATATTCGCGGGCTGGTGATTGGCGAGCCGTCATTCGCCGGCATCGTCGGGCTGACGAACACGGCGTTTACCCTGCGCGTGTCGTTCACCACCCAGCCGCTGAAGCAGTGGACGGTGCGCTTTGCGCTCGACAGCATGGTGAAAAAACACTTCGATCTGGCGAACGTGCGGATGCCGGTCCAGACCTATCAGGTACTGCCGCCGCCCGCAGCTCCGCTCCCACCGCAGGAGCCGACGCTGTAGCCTCGTTGCCGGGTGGCGGCTTCGCCTTACCCGGCCTGCGACGGAGTGCTATTTGCGACGTTTGTTATTGTCCATAAACGTCCAGGCGATAAAGCGGCTTTGCTTCTGGCCCTGCGCCATCTCTTTTTTCACCACTTTTACGGCGCCCGCTTCGGTCAGCGCGCGGTAGAGTGGCGGCAGGTTATCTCCGCGGGAAACCAGCGTTGTGAACCACTTCACCTGACGGCCAAACTGTTTGCTTTCCGCAATCATGCGCAGGATAAACGCCACTTCGCCCCCTTCACACCAGAGCTCCTGCTGCTGACCACCGAAGTTCAGCGCGGCGTCTTCCGCCTGACCCAGGTTGCGGCGCTTGCGCTCGCTGCCCGCGCGGGCCGATGCCGCCGAATCATGGAACGGCGGATTGCACATCGTGGCGTCATAGCTTTCGTTTTTGTGAATAATGCCGTTGAAGATCGACGCCGCCTCTTTCTGACGACGCAGGCGAATGGCGCGGCTCAACCCAGGATTCGCGCTGATAATCGCCTGGGCGCTGGCAAAGGCCTCGGCACCGATTTCGCTTCCGGTAAAGCGCCAGTGGTATTCATGCGCGCCGATCAGCGGGTAAATCAGATTCGCCCCGGTGCCAATATCCAGAATGGTGGCCTGCGGCGGAACAACGCCCTCATTGCCCTCGGCAAGAAGGTCGGCAAGGTGATGCACGTAATCCGCGCGGCCCGGCACAGGTGGACAGAGAAAGCCTTCCGGAATATCCCAGTGAGCCACACCGTAAAAATGCGCCAGTAGAGCTTTGTTCAACATTTTAACCGCCTGCGGGTCAGCAAAGTTGACCGAGGGCTCTCCCGCTGGGGTCTGAACCAGGTAGTCCTGCAGCGGCGGGCAGCTCAGGCATAACGCATTCATGTCGTAGCGGCTGCGGTGGCGATTTCGCGGGTGCAATCCCGGCTTTTGGGCAGTCATGGCATTCTCCTTTAAACAGCGGCGTAAGATACCCTTTGCTGGCCCAACGGTAAATCTTTCTCTGCGTCGCGCAAAAAACCGCCGTAAATCAAACACCTTTATGTCTATGATCTGTCAGCGAATTGTCAATTTATATCGTTCAAAAAATAAGCAGATCATCATCAAATATTTGCGCTAAGTCACACTCATCAGGCTTCTAAACTTAAAGGGAATCACCTGCTGTTTCCTCATGAGGATGTGATTATGAAAAAGTATCTGACCCTTGCTATTATCGCTGGCGTCCTGGCAACTGCTTCATTCTCTGCCATGGCCGTTCAGTCACTAACCCAGAGTACCGACACTAGCCAGCTCCGTCCTGCAGGCACCGTTTCAGTTAGCCGTGCCAGCAACCTTGACGATCTCCAGGCTAAACTTGCCGAAAAAGCCCGTCAGGAAGGTGCAAAAGGATTCGAGATTAATTCCGCCAGCGGCGATAACCATATGTTTGGCACCGCGACCATTTACAAGTAACCCCACTACACTCCAACACACTGCATCTGCCGCACAGATGCAGTTCTCTTTTTCCTTCGCCTTGATTGTTCATTTTTTAACCCCATAGTAAACGTATGGCTTAAACCGATTTTGGGAGGACGCTATGGCTTCCGGCTGGGCAAATGACGACGCTGTTAACCAACAGATCAACAGTACTATTGAAGATGCGGTTGCGCGCGCCCGCGGTGAAATTCCGCGCGGCGAAAGCTTAACGGAATGCGAAGAATGCGGAGAACCCATTCCGGAGGCGCGCCGGAAAGCCATCCCCGGCGTAAGGCTTTGCATCACTTGCCAGCAACATAAAGATTCAAAAAACTCATCATATTCGGGATATAATCGCAGAGGTTCGAAAGACAGCCAGTTACGTTGACTTTCCTTTACCTAAGTTAACCTCGCAGGCCCATACCTTTACGATCACGATTTTTAACGAACCGCGTGGCAAAATGTGCCCTTCATTTCGCTTCTGTAAAGCGCATCAACAAGAAGTGTAAATCGCCAGTTTGAATTTATTAATATTCAATAAGTTATTTGTCATTCAGTTTTTTTGAGCAACCACGTCAATTCTCTTCGATTTTATCCCTCGCAAAAAAACGTGATACTCATCACATCGACGGAACATCGTCTCCTTAACAGAAACACCTGCGAGAGATTAATTATGAAAACCATCAAATATGCTGTAGCTGCTGTTGCCCTGTCCGCTCTGTCCTTCGGCGCTTTCGCCGTAGAGCCAGTCTCTTCAACTCAGGCACAGAACATGAACAAAGTCGGTGTGGTGAGTGCTGATGGCGCGACCACGCTGGACGGTCTGGAAGCCAAACTGGCTGAGAAAGCCGCTGCTGCCGGTGCAAGCGGATACACCATTACCTCCGCTAACGGCAATAACAAGCTGAGCGGTACCGCGGTTATCTACAAATAATCGCCTGAACGAATGCTGTCCCCTCGCCAAACCCTCTGGTGAGCTGCTCCAACCCTCATTGACCCTGTTGTTTGTTACCCTTGCTTGCCCGTCCGCCACTGGACGGGCTTTTTTTTTAGTTAAAAAGACTGCGCCACGCGTGCCAGCCCGGCTTCTACCGTGTCCACTTCACCGGTTGCCAGCAAACAGCAGGCCATCTGCAGCTTGATCGAATGCGGAACAGGAACTTTTCCGGCAAGGCACTGCTCAATCCAGTGGGCTGTAGTATGGGGATCTTTTGCCTCAGGCAATATCACACCGCTATTTTCCTCCCCGCGTTCCAGAATGACGCGCGTACCAGCAGAATCGATCAGCATCACCTGCGGGCAACGCTGTGGGTTCGCATAAACCTCACCTTCCGTGCCGTGCATCAGTAACGCCCTTCCACCAATAGCCGCAAAGAACTGACCCACACGCGCCACGTATTCCGGGTGCGAGACGCTGGAAAGACGAAGGGCGGCATCTTCGCCAAACGGTGTGGCCAGCTTCGCCAGCGTGTGCGCGCTGTTGCGCACGCCCATGCGCCAGCGCATATCGAGCTGCTTTTCAAGCGGCGGGCAAAGTGTGCCAACCGGGATATAAACGGGCTGATGGCCATCCAGCTTCGCCTGCGCCTGACCGGCATGACGCGTTGGCTCGATGCCCAGCATCCCGAAAATGGTTTCCGTCAGTACGCGAGTGGGGTCTTCACTAACCCCGTGCACCACCACCGGGAACCCCAGCTTGTGTAATAAAATAGCAAGAAGCGGGGTTAAATTTGCCTGCTTGCGCGCGCCGTTGTAGCTCGGGATTACGATCGGCATGGGCTTTGCCACAGGCGGCGTTAAGCGCAGCGTTTGCGCCTGCATGGCTTCATAGAACCCGCGCATCTCCGCCTCACCCTCTCCTTTGATACGCAGCGCGATCAGAATGCCCCCCATTTCCAGGTCGGGGACGTCGCCCTCAAGCATGCGGGTGTAAAGTGCACGCGCGGTTTCATGGTCCAGATCGCGGGCATGATTTTTCCCACGCCCTACCTCTTTGATAATTTTGCGGTAATCCACGACTTCTCTCCTGACAGCATCATCTTGTTAACAATATAGCCCTGATGATTGCCCGGCCGTTAGTGTTTTATCCCCTAACCCAATGCTCTGTTTTAATGAAAAAAAATATATACAAGCAATTTTTCAATTATTTGTGATTTCTGCAGAAGATTCTTAGACATGTATTTTTTGATTAAATAACCAGCGGAAAGTCTTCCAGGGTCAACGGTGGAAACGTCCAGGCAACGTTCGCACCAGTCACATATCAGGATTCACTATGAACAAGGTTGCTTTAGGTTTATTCATCGCCGCAGCGGTGGGATGTTCTGCATCCGCATTTGCGGCAACAAACGGTGAAGGGCAGATCAATTTCACCGGAGAAATTATTGATTCAGCGTGTCAGGTGGTTAATGGGTTAAGTAACCCGTTAAACGTTCAGTTAGGCAAAGTCTCTAAAACGGTATTTACCGGTGCAGGCTCTACCAGCACGTTAACGAAGTTCGATATTCAGTTAAAAGACTGTCCGGAAACCGTTACCTCTGCAGCGATTAACTTCGGCGGAACGCCGGATGCGAATAACAACGCAACGCTGGCATTAACGCCGGATGTGGATGCGGCAACGGGTGTCGCTATTCAGCTGGTTGACGCTTCTGAGCAGCCGGTGAGTCTGTACACCCCTTCTCAGCAATATCCGTTAGCCTCCGGTACAGCAGTTAACGACCTGATATTCGGCGCGCGTTATATTCAAACCGGGGCCGCGATTACCGCAGGGCCGGCTAACTCCGTTTCGACCTTCACCGTTATCTATAACTGATATTATCAATCCTGAGATATTAACGCGGTTATACGCGTTAATATCTCTTATCTTATTGAGAAATATTTATGCGCCACGGTTATTTACTGAGCACGCTTTTACTGGCAGCCTCTACTGCACATGCAGGTGTCATTATTAATGGCACACGTCTGGTCTACCCGGGAGAGAAAAAGGAATCGTCTCTTGGTCTTTCAAACCCAGATGCAACGGATTATCTGGTACAGTCCTGGGTCGACTCTGGCGGTAAAAACCTGGCCAAAGCGCCGTTTCTGATCACCCCTCCTCTTTTCCGTCTGGATGCGAAAGAAGATAACGTTCTGCGCGTTGTACGTACGGGCGGAAATTTACCGGAAGACAGGGAATCTCTGTACTGGTTAAATATTAAAGCGATCCCATCATCAAAGCACGTCGAAGGTGTGAATACGCTACAAATTGCCATTAATACGCGTATTAAATTGCTTTATCGCCCGTCAGCAGTAAAAGGCAGACCAGAAGAGGTGGCCGATAAGCTTGAATGGCGCCGTGAAGGTAATGAACTGGTGGTGAATAACCCCACGCCTTTCTTTATGAACTTCCAGACCGTCACGCTGAACGGTCATAAAGTAACAAAAGCCACCTGGGCGGTCCCGAAAACGGAAACGCATTTTGCCTTACCTGGCAATATCGGAGGCTCAACCGTCACGTATTCCATTATTACTGATTATGGCAGCATCAGCCATACCTGGTCGAAAGCCGTTCGTTAATACTATCCGCCGGTAATAAAATAATCATGTACAGCCATAAAAAGCCGTTCACCTGCCGAATTTCATCCCTGCTGGTCATTCTCTGTGGCCTGGCAATGATGTTTTTTGCGCAGCAGGTTATGGCTGATGATTATTTTAACCCGGCGCTGCTGGATATTGATAATCCGCAACAGGGTAAGACCGATCTGTCGGTTTACGAAAAAGGGCCAGGGCAGGCACCGGGTAAATATCAGGTCGCTATTTTTATTAATAATAATAAAATTGATACCCGCGACGTCACGTTCACATTGCAAAAAGATTCACACGGCAGCAGTTCACTTCAGCCTTGCTTTAGCCTGAATGATTTAAAAAGCCTTGGGATCAAAACCCAAAAATATCCGGCGCTGATGGCAAAAGGCCAGTGTGCCGATTTAACCGCCATACCGGCAGCCTCCACGTCGTTTCACGTTCGCAATCAGCAGCTGCTGCTCAGTATCCCTCAACTGGCCCTGGGCCAGGTTCCACGCGGCTATATCGACCCGAAAGAATTCGACGAGGGGATCACCGCAGGTATTCTCAACTACAGCGCGACCGCCAGCCAGAGCCATGCGCGACAGTCGGGCGAGCAGAATAACAGCAGCCAGTACGTTAACCTGCGTCCCGGGTTTAACGTTGGCGCCTGGCGCGTACGCAACTACTCCACGTGGAATCGCAGCACCCAGGGCAAGGAAGAGCAGCAAAGATTCTCTTCCGTTTATACCTATGCCCAGCGCGATATCGTGGCGATGAAAAGCGATCTCACCGTTGGACAAAGCTCTTCGCCTTCTGATGTTTTTGACAGCGTACCCTACACCGGCGTGGAGATTAAATCCGACAGCGACATGCTGCCGGACAGCGAAAAAGGCTATGCGCCCATTATTCGCGGCACCGCACACAGCAATGCGCTGGTGATGGTTCGCCAGAACGGCTACGTCATTTATCAGAACACGGTCGCCCCCGGCGCGTTTGAAATTAACGACCTTTACCCCACCGGCAGCAGCGGCGATCTGCAGGTCACCGTGAAAGAGACCGACGGCAGCGAAAGCCATTTCGTAGTGCCATATGCCTCCGTACCGGTACTGCAGCGCGAAAAAAACCTGCGCTACAGCGTGACCGCCGGGCGGTACCGTTCCTACGACAAAGACGTCGAGAAAACTCCGTTTGCCCAGGGCAGCGCAATTTACGGCCTGCCCTTTGGTTTTACCGCTTACGGCGGCATACAGCAGAGCAGCCACTATCAGTCCCAGGCGCTCGGCGCCGGGAAAAACATGGGCGATTTAGGGGCGTTCTCCATCGACGTCACCCGCGCAAAGGCCCTGCTGAAAAAGCAGCAGGCCAGCAAAGGCCAGTCCTGGCGCGTGCGCTACAGCAAAGATTTTGCCGGTTCAGGCACCAACTTCTCGCTCGCGGGCTATCGCTACAACAGCAAAGGGTTTTACACCCTTGAAGACACCATGGAGTCATATACCCGCTCTGACGACTGGTCTGCCCCCCAGCAGCGCCGCGCCCGAACCGAGGCCACCATCGACCAGACGCTGCCCGAAGGCTGGGGGTCCGTCACCCTGAGCATGGTGAAAGAGACTTACTGGAGCCAGAACCAGGACATGACCTCCATGAGCGTCAGCTACAACAACAGCTGGCACGGGGTGAGCTACAGCCTGAGCTACAGCATGAACAAGAACACCCAGGACAGCGATGAAAAAGGCGACGAAGTGACGAACGACAACCAGTTCTCACTGAGCGTTTCCGTGCCGCTGGACCACTGGATGCATAACACCTGGGCCACCTACAACCTGAACAATACCAAAGACGGTACCACGCAGAATATCGGCCTGAACGGCACGGCGTTGAAGGAAGACAATCTGAACTGGAATATTCAGGAAGGGCTGAGCAGTACCGGCAGCGGTAACTCCACCAGCATGAACGCCGATTACAAAGCGACCTATGGCGAAGTGAGCGCAGGCGTCAGTCAGGATAAATACCAGCAGACCGTGAACGTCGGTTTGCAGGGCGGCGTGGTTGCCCATGCGAACGGCATCACCCTGAGCCAGCCGCTCGGTGAGACCATCGCGCTGGTGAAGGCGCCGGGAACGCACGGGACGCATATCACCAACCAGACGGGCGTTGAGACCGATTTCCGCGGCTACACCGTCGTACCATTCGTCACCGCGTATCGCCATAACACCATTGCGCTGGATACCGAAACGCTGCCGGATGATGCCGACGTGACGCACGCGGCGCAGGTCGTCACCCCAACGCGGGGAGCGGTGGTGCGCGCCAGCTTTAACACCCGCGTGGGCAATCGCGTGCTGATGACGCTCACGCACAACGGTAAACCGCTGCCCTTCGGCGCGACGGTGACCACTGAGGATAAGGACAGCGAATTTATCGTTGGCTCAGATGGCCAAACGTACCTCTCCGGCCTCCCCGCACGCGGAAAACTCTCCGTTATGTGGGGTGACAATGTCAGCGAACAATGCATCGCGCAGTACGCGCTGGCTGAAGAGAGAGATAAATCCGGCATTATTACCGCTGCCGCAACATGTCAGTAATGCACTGGCTGAGACGAAAGATGATGCAAATCGTTAAACAGAGTTTTTTATTGTTAGTGCTGGGAATATCCGCATTTTTTATGCCGCACGCGAAAGCGTCATGCACGTCACCGGATATGCCAAAGATGATTGATGTGGCCTCCATATCGGTACCCACCTCGCTGGCCGTTGGCGCGACCATTCCGGGTTCAGAACAGACGGTGCACGTTGCCGGAAGTTGCTCCAGTACCTACAGCCCGGGGATGGAAATAGTGGCTTGCTATTATGGTTCCGGTTCAGAAATAGCGGGCCTGCCGGGCGTGTACGACTCTGGTGTCGCCGGGATTGGTATCGCCCTGATGAACGATCAGGGGCAACGCATCCAGGGGGCCGGTGGCGTCCACTGTGATTCCCGGAATACGCCGGTGGGATATCTCTCTTCAGATGGACAGCTCTCGTTCAATTTTGACGTAACTCTGGAACTGGTGAAAACCAGCTCCACGGTGTCCTCAGGCTCGCTTTCTCAGGCTCAGACGGAGTTTGGGCTTGGCGTTTACAATCACGAAGGTTTAGGCAGTCCGAACACCCTTTCCTATTCAGGAAATATCACGTTTAACGAAGTCACCTGCTCCGTTTCGCCGAAAAGCCTCACCGTGACGCTGGGCAATTTCCCTGTCAGCGACTTCACCGGGACAGGAACTCTGACGTCGCCTCAGACGTTCGACATTACCGTTAACTGCAATAACACCGTACAGCCTCAAGTGATGATCACCAGTGCAAACGGCTATGAAACAGATTTCCCTGGCGTCGTAAAACTGACTCAGGAGAGTGGCGTAGCAACCGGCGTGGGAGTGCGCATGATGTTCGACGGGGAAATTGCCAACTTTGATACTTACAAGAATACGGCGGCAGTTGCACAAGCGAACGTTCCGCTGGCGATCCCGTTTGAGGTCGCATATCAACAAACGGCAGCCAGCGTCACCCCCGGGACAGCAAACAGCATTGCCACGATTACGTTGGGATATAAATGAAAAAAATCACCTTGTTACTACTGGCAGGCCTTCTCACGCAGGCGAATGCCGATGAGATCGCGATCCAGATGAGAGGCAATATCATCGCCAATACCTGCTCGGTAGACAGCGCCAGCCAGAATTTGACCGTTAACCTGGGACAAGCCGCCTCCAGCGATTTTAAGGATGTGGGGGATACCGGGGAGTGGAAGAATTTTGACCTTACGCTGTCCAAATGCCCGTCCACCACCACGCTCGCCACCGCGACCTTTAACGGCCAGGCAGACAGCGCACACCCGACGAAATTTGCCAGCACGGGCAGCGCCGGCGGGCTGGCTTTGGAGCTGGCAGACCGCCTGGATCGCATTACCATTGCCCCGCAGGCGAGCTTCAGCGCCCTGGTTAATCAAAGCGATCATACCGTCGATTTCCCACTTGCCGCACGCTACTACGCCACCTCCATGCCGGTGAGCGCGGGGACGTTCAGCAGTGTGGTGCAGGTGACCTTCACTTACCAGTAGGACCGCGCCCCTTAGCACGGAGGCTTTTCCTGCGCCCGGCGGTCAGTGTTGCAGGGCGTTTTTTTACCTCGGGCACCTCTGGCTGTTCAATCGGAAAGATCGGCAGCGCGTTCAGCAGCCGCTGGCCGTAGTTTTTGGTGAGCAGACGCTTGTCATAAATCACCACCTCCCCCCAGCAGCCGTGGCTACGAATCAGACGCCCCACCTGCTGAATCAGGTTAAACGACGCCGCAGGTAAACTCTGCACCTCAAACGGATAGCGGTTGAGGCTTTTCAGCCACTCGCCTTCGGTGATGACGACCGGGCTGTCGATAGGCGGGAAGGCGATTTTATGGATATGCACCTGCGTCAGGTAGTCCCCTTTCAGATCCAGACCTTCCGCGAAGGACTGCAATCCCACCAGCACGCTACGTTCGCCGTTATCGATGCGTTTGCGGTGCGTTTCCACCAGCCGGTAGCGCGGCTGATCGCCCTGCACCAGCAGCAATAAACGCAGATCGGTGACGTGTTCCAGGAAGCGCTGCATCGCGCGCCCGCTGGCAAACAGCACCAGCATGCCGGGGTACTTTTTACTCTCGACCTGTTCGCGGAAGTAGGCCGCCATCTCCGCAATGTGCTGCTCCTCGTTGTCGATGAGCGGCTCGAATTTCATGCGCGGGATCACCAGCTTGCCCTGCTTGCAGTGGTTAAACGGCGAGTCCAGCGCCACGAAGCGGTCGCCCGCTTTCTCTTTAAGCCCGCTCATCTCCTGCAGCCTTGAGAAACTGTTCAGGGAACGCAGCGTGGCAGAGGTGACCACCACGTGCGGCACGCTGCGCCAGATCAGCTTTTCCAGCTGATCGGCCACGCGGATGCCTACGCAGTGGAAAAAGAGGTGCACCTGCCCGTCCCGCACTTCGCGGGTGGCCCATTTGGTGACCGGCGCGCCGGACGCCTGCGCCATCGAGGCGAGCCGCCAGAGCTTGCTCTGCGCTTCGAACATGCCCAGCGCACGGTTCATTTGCAAAAGAATACGGTGCAGGCGAACAACGTCATGCGAGCCGGTTTTCTCGCTCAGATCGTTTAAGAACATCTCCGCCAGCCCGCGCAGCTTTTCCAGATGCTTCGCCAGCTGCTGGCAGATCTCCATTACCTCGTCCGGCAGCTCGCCCATCGCAAAGCGGTGTTCAGCTTCCTGCGTTTGCGGAAGATAAAGATTCAAAATGTTGTTGAGCGATGAGATCAGGCCGTAGACCTCTTCACAGTGGTCGCTCAGCCGCTCGGGTACCGCCAGCGGCGGCGTGGTTTTCGGGCGGAACTGCTCCATGCAGGTGGCGACAAGCTTACAGAACAGATCGAGCTGCAGGCGGAACCAGGGCGCGGTAATTTCGGCGCTCATCTCCAGCGCGTCCCGCGCCACGTCCGGCAGGTGGTGGCCTTCATCGAGCACCAGCAGCAGGTTTTTCGGCTCCGGCAGCACCGCTTCGCTCTCCAGCGCCGCCATCACCAGGGCGTGGTTAGCCACAACCACTTCCGCCTCCTGGATCTCACGCCGGGCGACAAAGAACGGGCACTCGCGGTAGTAGTGACAGTTACGGTTCAGGCAGCTGGCTTTGTCGGTGCTGAGCCTTCTCCATAAGTCGTCGCTGATGGCCTGGCTGGTGTGATCCCGCAGGCCGTCCCACTTATAGCCGTCCAGCTCGGCTTTGAGTTTTGCACACTGCTCCTGCTCGGCCTTATTGTTTGGCGTCAGCTCGTCATCCAGAAACGCGAGCAGATCCTGTTGATTCGGCTCGCTGCTGGCCAGCGCCGCCAGGTTACGCGGGCACACGTAACGCCCGCGCCCAAAGGCGGCCGTAAACCGCAGGTCGGGGATAATTTTGCGCAGCAGCGGCAGGTCTTTGCTGAAGATCTGATCCTGCAGCGCCACGTTGGCGGTGCTGACCACCAGCGTTTTGTCCTCTTCCCGTGCAATGGCAATGCCGGGAATGAGATACGACAAGGTTTTCCCGACGCCGGTCGGGGCTTCAATCGCCAGATGTCGCCCGTCGTCCCCGGCGAGCGTTTTTGCCACGTCAGCAATCATCTGCCGCTGCGGCGCTCGGGGGATAAAGTCGGGGATCTGCTGCTGTAGCGCCTTATACCAGGCGCCAATTTGCGCTTTCAGCGCCGCGGTTAAAGCCATCGGAAAACCTGAAATACTGTATAAACAGCCACTATTGTGGCACTTTCTCTTCGCTGCCGCAAAAAGAAAAGCCCGGCTTTACGACCGGGCTTCCAGATTACTGCGGGTTAGCGGGTTTACGCGGGCGGCGTCGACGCTGCCCTTCCCCTGCCGGTTTCCCTTCGCCGCTGCGCCACGGGTTTTCACCCGCCGGTTTGCTGTCGCTGTTACGACGCGGCGGTTTGCCGGATGATTTCGGTGCACCGCCTTCTGCTCGACGCGGCTGCTGACCGCGACCGCCGCCACCCTGGCCACGTCCACCACCGCCCTGACGACCGTTCTGAATCGGCTCGGCTTTGATTGACGGATCCACTTCGTAGCCCGGGGTTTCGATGCGCGGGATCTCTTTCTTCAGCAGACGTTCGATGTCGCGCAGCAGCTTGTGCTCGTCCACGCAGACCAGCGAAAGCGCTTCACCGGTTGCCGCCGCACGGCCGGTACGGCCGATACGGTGAACGTAATCTTCCGGGACGTTTGGCAGCTCGTAGTTCACCACGTGTGGCAGCTCTTCAATATCGAGGCCACGGGCGGCGATGTCGGTCGCCACCAGCACGCGGATGTCGCCGGATTTAAAGTCCGCCAGCGCACGGGTACGCGCGCCCTGGCTCTTGTTACCGTGAATGGCGGCGCTGCGGATGCCGTCTTTATTCAGCTGTTCCGCCAGGTGGTTGGCGCCGTGCTTGGTGCGGGTAAAGACCAGCACCTGCTGCCAGTTACCCTGACCGATCATCTGGGAGAGCAGTTCGCGCTTGCGCTTTTTATCAACAAAGTGAACGTGCTGGGTCACCTGCTCAGAGGCGGTGTTGCGACGCGCCACTTCCACTTCCAGCGGGTTATGCAGCAGCTTTTCCGCCAGCGCCTTGATCTCGTCGGAGAAGGTCGCGGAGAAGAGCAGGTTCTGACGACGCGGCGGCAGCTTGGCCAGCACGCGGCGAATATCGTGAATAAAGCCCATGTCGAGCATGCGGTCGGCTTCGTCCAGCACCAGAATTTCAATGCTATCGAGCTTCACCGCGTTCTGGTGTTCCAGATCCAGCAGACGACCCGGCGTTGCCACCAGCACGTCCACGCCGCCGCGCAGCTTCATCATCTGCGGGTTGATGCTGACGCCGCCGAACACCACCAGCGAGCGAATGTTGAGATAGCGGCTATAGTCACGCACGTTCTCGCCAATCTGCGCCGCCAGCTCGCGAGTTGGGGTGAGGATCAGCGCTCGAACCGGACGGCGGCCTTTGGCGTGCGGCTGGTTTTTTACCAGCAGCTCTAACAGCGGCAGCGTAAAGCCCGCGGTTTTACCGGTGCCGGTCTGGGCGCTGGCCATCAGGTCACGGCCCTGAAGAACGGCAGGAATAGCCTGCTGCTGGATTGGGGTTGGCTCAACGTAGCCCTGCTCTGCGATCGCGCGCAGAATTTCCGGGTTCAGGCCAAGGGAATCAAAAGACATAAAAACTCCGAACCGCCCCGACCATCACAGGTGTAGTTTTCAGGGAGATATAACAATTAGGAGGACAAAAACCACAATGTCGCGAAGGGGCGGAGTGTAGCAGCTTTTGTGACGTGGCGCATAAAATATCCCTCCGCGTTCCCTCGACGTAAGCGTGAATCAGGCATAATCTTAATCAATCGATTGATTAATTTTTAATGCCGCCATGAATACAACACCCACAACAACCAAAGGTGAACAGGCCAAAAACCAGCTTATTGCCGCCGCGCTGGCGCAGTTTGGTGAGTATGGGCTGCATGCGACCACGCGCGATATCGCCGCGCTGGCCGGGCAAAACATTGCGGCGATTACCTACTATTTTGGCTCGAAAGAGGATTTATATCTCGCCTGCGCCGAGTGGATTGCCGATTTTATCGGCACGCAGTTTCACCCTCACGTCGAGGAGGCCACCGCGCTGCTCAGCCAGCCGTCGCCCGATCGCGAGGTCATCCGCCAGCTGATCCTCAATGCCTGCCACAACATGATCCGCGTGCTGACCCACGACGATACGCTCAACCTGAGCAAGTTTATCTCCCGCGAGCAGCTCTCCCCCACTGCCGCCTATCAGCGGGTACACGATCGGGTCATTGCCCCGATGCATACCCACCTGACCCGGCTGATCGCCGCCTATACCGGGCGGGATGCCAACGATACCGCGACAATTTTGCATACCCACGCCCTGCTGGGTGAAATCCTTGCCTTCCGTCTGGGCCGGGAAACCATCCTGTTACGCACCGGGTGGACACAATTTGATGAGGATAAAGCCGCGCAGATCGGTGAGGTGATCGCCTGTCATCTCGATCTGATCCTGCAAGGCTTAACGCAAAGGAGCCTGAAGTCATGAAAAAACCTGTCGCCATCATTCTGGTGGTTGTTGTTTTGCTTGCCGCCGGAGTCGGTGGATGGCTGTGGTACCAGAGCCATCAGGATAAAGGCCTGACGCTGTACGGTAACGTGGATATTCGCACGGTGAACATGAGCTTCCGCGTCGGCGGACGTCTCGCCGCGCTGAGCGTTGACGAAGGCGATGCCATTAAAACCGGGCAGACGCTGGGGATGCTGGACAAAGCGCCCTATGAAAATGCGCTGCTGCAGGCCAAGGCGGGCGTGTCCGTAGCCCAGGCACAATATGACCTGATGCTGGCAGGCTATCGCGACGAAGAGATCGCCCAGGCCGCCGCCGCCGTTAAACAGGCGCAGGCCGCCTATGACTACGCGCAGAATTTCTACGCCCGTCAGCAGGGGCTGTGGAAAAGCCGCACCATTTCCGCTAACGATCTGGAAAATGCGCGTTCGTCCCGCGACCAGGCGCAGGCAACGCTGAAATCCGCGCAGGATAAATTAAGCCAATACCACACCGGTAACCGCCCGCAGGATATCGCCCAGGCGAAAGCCAGCCTTGAACAGGCGCAGGCGCAGCTGGCCCAGGCGGAGCTGGATCTGCACGACACCACGCTCATCGCACCGTCTGACGGCACGCTGATGACCCGCGCCGTGGAGCCGGGCAGCATGCTCAGCGCGGGCAGCACCGTGTTAACCCTCTCCCTGACCCGCCCGGTCTGGGTACGCGCCTACATTGATGAGCCCAACCTCGGCCAGATGCAGCCGGGCCGCGAGCTGCTGCTCTATACCGACGGTCGCCCGGACAAGCCGTATCACGGCAAGGTGGGCTTTGTCTCCCCTACCGCCGAATTCACACCGAAAACAGTAGAAACGCCGGACCTGCGTACCGACCTGGTGTATCGCCTGCGCATCATCGTGACTGATGCGGATGACGCCCTGCGCCAGGGCATGCCCGTCACCGTAAAAGTGAACAGCGGGGAACGACATGAATGATACGGTTATCCAGCTCAACAATCTGGTCAAACGCTTCGCAGGGATGGACAAACCGGCGGTCGCGCCGCTGAACTGCACCATCCAGAAAGGCTATGTCACCGGCCTGGTCGGCCCGGACGGTGCGGGAAAGACCACGCTGATGCGCATGCTGGCGGGGCTGCTGAAGCCGGATAAAGGATCGGCCAGCGTGCTGGGCCTTGACCCGATAAAAGATGACGGCGCGCTCCACGCCATGCTCGGCTATATGCCGCAGAAGTTTGGCCTGTATGAAGACCTGACGGTGATGGAAAACCTGAACCTGTACGCCGACCTGCGCAGCGTTACCGGCGAAGCCCGACAGAAGACCTTCGCCCGCCTGCTGGAATTTACCTCCCTCGGCCCGTTCACCGACCGGCTGGCGGGCAAGCTTTCCGGTGGGATGAAGCAGAAGCTGGGTCTGGCCTGCACGCTGGTGGGCGAGCCAAAAGTGCTGCTGCTGGACGAGCCCGGCGTGGGCGTCGACCCGATATCGCGCCGCGAGCTGTGGCAGATGGTGCACGAGCTGGCGGGCGACGGGATGCTGATCCTCTGGAGCACCTCCTACCTCGATGAAGCGGAACAGTGCCGGGACGTGCTGCTGATGAACGAAGGCGAACTGCTTTATCAGGGCGAGCCGACGACGCTGACGCAGAGCATGGCCGGGCGCAGCTTCCTGCTGCACAGCCCGCAGGCGTCCAACCGCTCGCTGCTACAGCGGGTGCTCAAGCTGCCACAGGTCAGCGACGGAATGATTCAGGGCCGCTCGGTGCGGGTAATCCTCAAAAAAGAGGCCACCGTCGACGATATTCGCCATGCGCCCGGCATGCCTGAGATCGACATGGAAGAGACGGCGCCGCGCTTCGAAGATGCGTTTATCGACCTGCTGGGCGGCGCGGGGACGTCCGAGTCGCCGCTTGGCGCAATCCTGCACACGGTGGACGGCACGCCGGGCGAAACGGTGATCGAAGCCAAATCCCTCACCAAAAAGTTCGGGGATTTCGCCGCCACCGATAACGTCAATTTCGCGGTAAAACGCGGCGAGATTTTTGGCCTGCTTGGACCGAACGGCGCGGGAAAATCGACCACCTTTAAGATGATGTGCGGCCTGCTGGTGCCGACGTCCGGCAAAGCGCTGGTGCTGGATATGGATCTGAAGGTCAGCTCCGGCAAGGCGCGCCAGCATCTGGGCTATATGGCGCAGAAGTTCTCGCTGTATGGCAACCTGACGGTCGAGCAGAATCTGCGCTTTTTCTCCGGCGTGTACGGCCTGCGCGGACGGGCGCAGAACGAGAAGATCCGCCGCATGAGCGACGCCTTCGGGTTAACGACGATTGCTTCCCACGCCACCGACGAACTGCCGCTCGGCTTTAAGCAGCGGCTGGCGCTGGCCTGCTCGCTGATGCACGAGCCGGATATTCTGTTTCTGGATGAGCCGACCTCCGGCGTTGATCCCCTCACCCGCCGCGAGTTCTGGCTGCATATCAACAGCATGGTGGAAAAAGGGGTGACCGTGATGGTGACCACCCACTTCATGGACGAGGCGGAGTACTGCGATCGCATCGGGCTGGTGTATCGCGGCAAGCTGATTGCCCACGGTACACCGGACGACCTGAAAAACCAGGCCGCCGACGAGGAGGTCCCGGACCCGACCATGGAGCAGGCGTTTATCACCCTCATCCACGACTGGGATAAGGAGAATGCCCATGCGCAGTAACGCCCTTTCCTGGCGCCGGGTGCGCGCGCTGTGCGTTAAAGAGACGCGGCAGATCGTGCGCGATCCCAGCAGCTGGCTGATTGCGGTGGTGATCCCCCTGCTGCTGCTGTTTATCTTTGGCTACGGCATTAACCTGGACTCCAGCAAGCTGCGGGTCGGGATTTTGCTGGAGCAGCAGAGCGAGGAGGCGCTGGACTTCACCCACGCCATGACCGGCTCGCCCTACATTGACGCCACCATCAGCGACAGCCGTCAGGAACTGATCCAGAAGATGCAGGCCGGGAAAATTCGCGGTCTGATCGTCATTCCGGTGGATTTTGCCGCCAATATGGCGCGGGCGAATACCGATGCGCCGATCCAGGTGATCACCGACGGCAGCGAGCCGAACACCGCGAACTTCGTGCAGGGCTACGCGGAGGGGATCTGGCAGCTCTGGCAGATGCAGCGGGCGGAAGATCGGGGTGAAGAATTTAAACCACTCATCGACGTGCAGACGCGCTACTGGTTTAACCCCGCCGCCATCAGCCAGCATTTTATTATTCCGGGTGCGGTGACCATCATCATGACGGTCATTGGCGCGATTCTGACCTCGCTGGTGATCGCCCGCGAGTGGGAGCGCGGCACCATGGAGGCGCTGCTTTCAACCGAAGTGACGCGCGTCGAGCTGCTGCTGTGTAAGCTTATTCCCTACTACTTCCTCGGTATGCTGGCGATGCTGCTCTGCATGCTGGTTTCCGTCTTTATCCTCGGCGTGCCGTATCGCGGATCGCTGGTGGTGCTGTTCTTTATCACCAGCCTGTTTTTACTCAGCACGCTGGGGATGGGGCTACTCATCTCCACCATCACCCGCAACCAGTTTAACGCGGCCCAGGTGGCCCTCAACGCCGCCTTTTTGCCGTCGATTATGCTGTCCGGCTTTATCTTCCAGATAGACAGCATGCCTGCCGTGATCCGCGCCGTGACCTACGTGATTCCGGCGCGCTACTTTGTGAGCACGCTGCAGAGCCTGTTCCTGGCAGGGAATATTCCGGTGGTGCTGATCGTCAACACGCTGTTTTTACTGGCGTCTGCGGCGATGTTTATCGGGTTAACGTGGATGAAAACCAAACGGCGGTTAGATTAAGGAGCGCGCATGTTTCACCGTTTATGGACATTAATACGCAAAGAGCTGCAATCCCTGCTGCGCGAGCCGCAAACCCGCGCCATTCTGGTGTTGCCGGTGCTGATCCAGGTTTTACTGTTCCCGTTTGCCGCCACGCTGGAGGTGACCAACGCCACCATCGCCATTTACAACGAAGACAACGGCAAACACGCTGTTGAGCTGACGCAGCGTTTTGCCCGCGCGAAAGCCTTTACCCACATCCTGCTGCTAAAAAGCCCGCAGGAGATCCAGCCCACTATCGACACGCAAAAAGCGCTGCTGCTGGTACGGTTCCCGGCGGATTTCTCCCGCAATCTGGATACCTTCCAGACCGCGCCGATGCAGCTGATCCTCGACGGACGTAACTCCAACAGCGCCCAGATAGCGGCCAACTATCTGCAGCAGGTGGTGAAGGATTACCAGCAGGAGCTGATGGACGGCAAACCGAAGCCTAACAACAGCGAACTGGTGGTGCGCAACTGGTACAACCCGAATCTGGACTACAAGTGGTTTGTGGTGCCGTCGCTGATCGCCATGATCACCACCATCGGGGTGATGATCGTCACTTCCCTCTCCGTCGCCCGCGAGCGCGAACAGGGCACGCTGGATCAGCTGCTGGTCTCCCCGCTTGCTACCTGGCAGATTTTCGTCGGCAAAGCGGTTCCGGCGCTGATCGTCGCGACCTTCCAGGCCACCATCGTGCTGGGCGTGGGAATATTTGCTTATCAGATCCCGTTCGCCGGTTCGCTGGCACTGTTTTACTTCACGATGGTGATTTACGGGCTGTCGCTGGTGGGGTTCGGGCTGTTGATCTCGGCGCTCTGCTCGACGCAGCAGCAGGCGTTTATCGGGGTATTCGTCTTTATGATGCCCGCGATTTTGCTCTCGGGGTATGTTTCGCCCGTCGAGAATATGCCGGTATGGCTACAGGATCTAACGTGGGTAAATCCGATTCGGCACTTTACGGACATCACCAAACAAATCTATCTGAAGGATGCGAGTCTGGATATTGTCTGGGGAAGTTTGTGGCCGCTACTGGTGATTGCGGCCACGACGGGCTCAGTGGCGTACGCGATGTTTAGACGCAACATTGCGTAGCTTTTTCTCTTTGGTCAGCAATGAGACGACCGCAGGCCCTGCGAGGATAGCCATACCCGCCAGGGCCAGCAGCAGGTTGTTTTGCAGCACGCGTGACAGCAGCCACAGGACGATCATCGCCGCACCAAAATACCAGGTGGTGGTGAGCTCTTCGAGCACATCACCCACCTCGCGCCAGCGTGCTTCATGGTGGCGCTGTAAGAACAGCATCGACAGCACGGTGACGCCGTAAAGGACGCATAGCCCCAGGCCAACATGCACCAGCGTGCCGCTCATCCAGCCCATCACCAGTACGGCCACGACCAGTAAATGCAACATTATCTGCCAGCAACTCAGGCCAGTTGCGACACGAACACGTTGTTGCCACTTCATGGCTTCTCTCCTGAAGGATTTTTCTCTGCTTAATCAGACTACCGCACTTTACGGAAAATTCCGTAACGCCGCATCTTTTTGTGACGCCGACTACACTTTATTTTCATTGGGATAGTCACTCAGGAAGGAGCTTATGACGAAAAAAATGCAGCCTTTCTCGCTTAAAGTGCTGACGATAAACATTCATAAAGGCTTCACAGCATTTAATCGCCGCTTCATTTTACCGGAGCTGCGCGACGCGGTTCGCACCGTCAGCGCGGATATTGTCTGCCTGCAGGAGGTGATGGGCGCACACGAAGTGCATCCGCTTCACTTTGAGAACTGGCCCGACACGCCGCACTATGAATTTCTGGCCGACACCATGTGGAGTGATTACGCCTACGGCCGCAATGCGGTCTATCCGGAAGGGCATCACGGCAACGCGGTGCTGTCCCGTTATCCCATAGAACATTACGAAAACCGCGACGTTTCCGTCGGGGAGAGCGAAAAACGCGGCCTGCTATACTGCCGCGTTACCCCGCCCGATCTTGAACTGCCCATCCATGTCGGCTGTGTTCATCTGGGCCTGCGCGAAGCCCATCGTCAGGCGCAGCTGAAAATGCTGGCCGAATGGGCCAACGCGCTTCCCGAAGGTGAACCGGTGGTAGTGGCTGGCGATTTCAACGACTGGCGACAGCGGGCAAACCATCCGTTAAAGGTAGAGGCCGGACTGGAGGAAATTTTCACCCGGGCGAACGGCAGGCCTGCGCGCACCTTTCCGGTCCGTTTCCCGCTGCTGCGGCTTGACCGCATCTACGTAAAAAATGCCCATGCCAGCAGCCCGACCGCCCTGGCGCTCCTCAACTGGCGGCATCTTTCCGACCATGCCCCGCTCAGCGCGGAGATCCACCTATGAAATGTTCCTGGCAGGAAGGCAACCGGATCACGCTGTTGGTCAACGGGGACGAGTATTACCCGGCCGTGTTTAAGGCGATTGATCACGCTCAGCAGAAGGTGATCCTCGAAACCTTTATCTGGTTCGAAGACAACGTTGGCAAGCAGCTGCACAGCGTGCTGCTGCGCGCCGCCCAGCGCGGGGTGAAAATTGAAGTGCTGCTGGATGGCTACGGCTCGCCGGACCTCAGCGATGCATTCGTCAATGAACTGACCGCCGCGGGGGTGGTGTTCCGCTACTACGATCCCGGCCCTCGCCTGTTCGGTATGCGTACCAACCTTTTCCGCCGGATGCATCGCAAAATTGTGGTGGTGGATGAGACGGTGGCGTTTGTCGGCGGCATTAACTACTCCGCTGAGCATATGTCCGACTACGGCCCGGAAGCGAAGCAGGATTACGCGATTCGCATTGAAGGCCCGGTGGTGCAGGACATCTTGCTGTTTGAGCTGGAGAACCTGCCGGGGAAAGAGGCCGTTCGCCGCTGGTGGAAACGCCGTCATCGCCCGGAAGAGAATCGGAAGCCCGGCGAAGCGCAGGCGCTTTTCGTCTGGCGCGACAACGGCGAGCACCGGGACGATATTGAACGTCATTATCTCAAGATGCTGGCCAACGCGAAGCGTGAAGTGATCATCGCTAACGCCTACTTTTTCCCGGGCTATCGTCTGCTGCATGCCATGCGCAATGCCGCCCGACGCGGCGTGCGCGTGAAGCTGATTGTGCAGGGCGAGCCGGACATGCCGATCGTCAAAGTCGGGGCACGGCTGCTGTATAACTATCTGGTGAAGGGCGGCGTCCAGATCTACGAATATCGCCGCCGACCGCTGCACGGCAAAGTCGCGCTGATGGACGATCACTGGGCCACCGTGGGCTCCAGCAACCTCGATCCGCTGAGCTTATCGCTCAACCTTGAAGCCAACCTGATCATTCACGATCGCCAGTTTAATCAGACCTTGCGGGATAACCTGCAGGCGTTGATCGTTAACGACTGCGTGCGCGTGGATGAGTCCATGGTTCCCAAACGCACCTGGTGGAACCTGGGCATCAGCGTGGTGGTGTTCCACTTTCTGCGGCATTTCCCGGCGATGGTCGGCTGGCTGCCGGCGCATACGCCGAAGCTGGCGCAGGTGGACCCGCCGGTACAACCCGAAATGGAAACCCAGGACCGCATAGAAGCGGAAGACGGAGGCAAACCCTGATGTCGAAATCGCATCCACGCTGGCGGCTGGCAAAAAAGATCCTCACCTGGCTGTTTTTTATTGCGGTCGCGGTTCTGCTGGTGGTCTACGCGCAGAAAGTTGACTGGGAAGAGGTGTGGAAGGTCATCCGCAACTATAACCGGATGGTGCTGCTGGGCGCTGTGGGGCTGGTTATCGTGAGCTACCTGATGTACGGCTGCTATGACCTGCTGGGCCGCGCTTACTGCGGCCACAAGCTGGCCAAACGTCAGGTAATGCTGGTGTCGTTTATCTGCTACGCCTTTAACCTGACGCTGAGTACCTGGGTCGGCGGCATTGGCATGCGCTATCGCCTTTATTCGCGCCTTGGCCTGCCGGGCGGAACCATCACGCGCATTTTCTCGTTAAGCATCACCACTAACTGGCTGGGCTATATTCTGCTCGGCGGGGTGATCTTCACCATCGGCGTGGTGCAGTTGCCCGCGCACTGGTATATCGATGAGGCTACGCTGCGCATTCTGGGCATCGTACTGCTGCTGATTATCGCCGTTTATCTCTGGGCCTGCGCCTTTGCCAGACGCCGTCATATGACCATTAAAGGGCAAAAGCTGGTCCTGCCCTCGTGGAAGTTTGCGGTGCTGCAGATGGCGGTTTCCAGCGCTAACTGGATGGCGATGGGAGCCATCATCTGGCTGCTGATTGGCGAGGACGTAAACTACTTCTTCGTGCTGGGCGTGCTGCTGGTGAGCAGTATTGCGGGCGTGATTGTGCATATTCCGGCGGGGATCGGCGTGCTGGAGGCGGTGTTTATTGCCCTGCTGGCCGGGGAGCATGTTTCTCAGGGAACGATTATCGCCGCCCTGCTGGCGTACCGCATGCTGTATTACTTCCTGCCGCTGGCGCTGGCAACGATCTGCTATCTGGTGCTGGAAAGTCGGGCGAAAAAGCTGCGGGCGAAGAATGAGAGGATGCTAGCGAAGTGAATAAGTCGGGTGGCGGCTTCGCCTTACCCGACCTACGGTTCGCGCTTCGTAGGCCGGGTAAGGCGAAGCCGCCACCCGGCAAAGCAACCTTAACGACGGTTGCCGAAAATACGCAGCAGCATCAGGAACAGGTTGATGAAGTCCAGATATAGCGTCAGGGCGCCCAGGATCGCGTATTTGCGCAGGTTCGAGCTGTCGCGCACGTCAATCTGCTCGCCGATGTTTTTCAGCTTCTGGGTGTCATACGCCGTCAATCCAACGAAGATCACCACCCCGATGTAGGTCACGGCCCACATCAGCGCTTCGCTCTTCAGCCACAGGTTCACCAGCGACGCCAGCACAATCCCGATCAGCCCCATAAACAGCATGCTGCCGAAGCCGCTCAGATCGCGCTTCGTGGTGTAACCGTACAGGCTCATCGCGCCAAACATCCCGCCGGTGACCACAAAAGTGCTGGCGATGGAGGAGTAGGTGTAGACGATGAAAATACTGGAGAGCGTCAGCCCGGTCAGCGCCGAATAGAGCATAAACAGCGTGGTCGCCATTCCGGCACTCAGCTTTTGCACCAGACCCGAAAGCACAAACACCAGCGCCAGCTGCGCGATAATCAGCCCAAAGAAGGTGATCTTACTGGAGAAGATAAACATCATCAGCTCCGGCGTGTTCGCCGCATACCACGCGATAAACGCGGTAAGCAGCAGGCCAACCGTCATCCAGCCGTACACCTGAGCCATATACGTCTGCAGGCCGCTACGGGTCTGCTGTACTATTGAATCGGAACGCGGAAATCGGTCCATGATTCACTCCTGATTAAGTTTAAGTAGACACACACGTTAAGATTAACACATCCGCGTAAACCGACTACCAACGGCTGGCGGCTTGTTTATCGCTGTCGCGAGATTCTACCCAGCGGTCACCCTCCGGCGTGGCTTCGCGCTTCCAGAACGGCGCCCTGGTTTTGAGGTAATCCATAATGAACTCCCCGGCGGCAAACGCGCTGCCGCGGTGCGCGCTGGTCACCCCGACGAAGACAATCTCCTCGCCGGGCCACATCTCGCCGATGCGGTGAATCACCGTGACGCGGCCGAGCGGCCAGCGGCCCCGCGCCTCGCCAACAATCTCCGCCAGCGACTTCTCCGTCATGCCGGGATAATGCTCCAGCGTCAGCGCCTTCACGCTGTCGCCGAGGTTGTGGTTGCGCACTTTGCCAGTGAAGGTGACAACTGCGCCGTCTTCATCGCGTTCCGCCAGCCAGCTGTATTCGGTCCCCACGTTAAAACGCCCGGGGCTCACCAGAATTCGGGTTTCAGCCATCTTAGCCCCCCGTTACCGGCGGGAAGAAGGCCACTTCATCCCCTTCGGCCAGCGGGTGGGTGAATTCCACCAGCGTCTGGTTAACGGCGGCCAGCAGCTTGCCTTCGTCCAGCGCCAGCGCCCAGCGGTCGCTTTGTGCCGCCAGATGCGCGCGCAGGGCAGCAACGTTTTCAAAAGACGCATCCAGCGTCAGGCTGTCGGTATTCACCAGCTCGCGCACCTGCGCAAAAAAGAGCACCTTAATCATGACTGTCCACCTTAAAATCTCCGGATTTGCCGCCGCTTTTTGCCAGCAGGCGAACCGGGCCAATCACCATATCTTTCTGCACCGCTTTGCACATGTCGTAGATGGTCAGCGCGGCAACGGAGGCCGCCGTCAGCGCTTCCATCTCCACGCCGGTTTTGCCGGTTAAGCGGCAGAGTGACTCAATGCGCACCCGGCTCTGCTCCGGCTGGGCCTGCAGGTTCACCTCCACCTTGCTCAGCATCAGCGGATGGCACAGCGGGATGAGATCCCAGGTGCGCTTGGCGGCCTGAATCCCCGCGATGCGCGCGGTGGCAAAGACATCGCCCTTGTGATGGCTGCCGTCGATAATCATCGCCAGCGTCTCCGGCAGCATGGTGACGAACGCTTCGGCGCGCGCCTCGCGCACCGTTTCCGCTTTGGCGGAGACGTCCACCATATGCGCTTCGCCTGCGGCGTTAATGTGGGTCAGTTGTGACATAGCTTATTTCTTTAAATGGGGATGGAAATTACACGGACGGGTACGGGCATCCAGCTGCGGGGCGATGATGTTTTCCCACGCGGTGCGGCAGGCTTTGGTCGAGCCCGGCATGGCGAAAATCAGGGTTTTGTTAGCCACCCCGGCAACGGCGCGCGACTGCAACGTGGAGGTACCAATCTCTTCAAAGGAGAGCATGCGGAACACCTCGCCGAAGCCTTCCACCTCGCGGTCGAACAGCGGGATAAGCGCTTCGGGGGCCTGATCGCCTGCGGTAAAGCCGGTGCCGCCGGTGATCAGCACCACCTGCACCTCATCGCTGGCGATCCACTGAGAGACCTGCGCGCGAATGGCGTAGCGGTTCTCCTTCACGATCGCTTTATCAACAATGTGATGCCCCGCGTCATGGGCCGCCTCGCGCAGCCAGTGGCCGGAGGTATCATCCTCTTCGCCACGGCGATCGGAAACGGTAAGGATAGCAATGCGTGTCGGGATAAATTCTGCGCTTACCTGACTCATTTTCTGTTTCCTTCTTAAGCCTGATTACCCGCCGATGTAGGACAGGTTCTGAGTAATGCCGGTATTGCCCTGATGCAGGAAGTGGGTCTGTTTTTTATGCGTCAGCGCTTCAGAAATGCGTGCTTCAAGCGCGTCCTGCTGCGCATCGTCTTCCAGCAGATCGCGAAGGTCTACGCCGCCGTCACCAAACAGGCAAAGATGGAGCTTGCCCACGGAGGAGACGCGCAGGCGGTTGCAGCTGGCGCAGAAATCTTTCTCGTAAGGCATGATAAGCCCGATCTCGCCTTCGTAATCCGGGTGGCAGAAGACCTGCGCCGGGCCGTCGCTGCGCTGGCGGATCTGATGGAGCCAGCCGCGTTTTAGCAGCTCGTCGCGCAGCACCATGCCGGAGATGTGATGGCGGCGGAACAGCTCGCTACCCTCGCCGGTTTCCATCAGCTCAATAAAACGCAGCTGAATGGGGCGGGATTTAATCCACGCCAGGAAGGTATCAAGCTGGTGATGGTTTACATCACGCATCAGCACCGTGTTGACTTTGACTTTTTCGAAGCCGGCCGCAAATGCCGCATCGATACCGTCCATGACCTGCTGGAATTTATCCTGGCCGGTAATGGCGTGGAACTGGCGGGCGTCCAGGCTATCGACGCTGACGTTGATCGCCGTCAGCCCCGCATCGCGCCAGGTCGCCACGTCGCGCGCCATGCGGTAACCGTTGGTGGTCACCGCAATCTGGCGGATACGTTCGTTTTCACGTACCGCGGCAATGATGTCGGGGAAATCGCGGCGCAGCGAGGGTTCACCGCCGGTAAGGCGCACTTTTTCGGTGCCGAGCTCAGAGAAGGCGCGCGTGACGCGGCGCACTTCATCCACGGAGAGAAAGCCGTTATTGGTGACGCTGCCCGGTTTGTAGCCATCGGGCAGGCAGTAGGTGCAACGGAAGTTGCACACATCGGTAATCGACAGACGTAAGTAATAAAACTTACGCGCGAAAGCATCAGTAAGTTGTGAAGCCATGTACACCTTTCCAGATCGGGAGGCACAGTCATTTCTTTCTGTACCCTGGTGGCAAATTCGCCACGGCCAGAGCGCCATATCTTTCGACACAGGCGCAAGGGCTAGAGTGTATGTTTTCAATTTTGAAAACGTGGTTAGGGCGATAGTAGCGCGGAAATTCTGACGGCGCCATTATCGCTTTTCGCTATATAATTAAGTATATAGCGAGTCATTCGTCCATTTTCGCTACAGAATACCTAAAAACCGCATTTTCACATTGATATACGTCATTTTGCATCGGGTGAAGCATCGTCTTTTAGGGGTAGTTAGGTTACTGTTACGCGATCGAACGTAATAAGGAATACGTATGCGCAATCGCACTTTTGCGGATCTTGACCGAGTGGTCGCTCTTGGCGGAGGACACGGCTTAGGCCGGGTTATGTCCTCTTTGTCGTCACTGGGCTCAAGGCTGACAGGGATAGTGACCACCACCGATAACGGCGGCTCAACCGGGCGCATTCGTCGTGCCGAAGGCGGCATTGCCTGGGGAGATATGCGCAACTGCCTGAACCAGTTAATTACCGAGCCGAGCGTCGCGTCGGCGATGTTTGAGTACCGTTTTGGCGGTAATGGCGAACTTTCCGGACATAACCTCGGAAATCTGATGTTAAAGGCGCTGGATCACCTGAGCGTAAGGCCTCTCGAAGCCATCAATCTGATCCGTAATCTGCTCAAAGTGGACGCATTCCTGATCCCCATGTCTGAACAACCGGTTGACTTGATGGCTATCGACGCCGAAGGGCATGAAGTTTACGGCGAGGTGAATATTGACCAGCTCCTCCTGCCGCCAACGGAGTTGATGACCTATCCTAGCGTGCCCGCCACGCGTGAAGCGGTAGAGGCAATCGGGGAAGCGGATCTTATCCTGATCGGTCCAGGTAGTTTTTATACCAGCCTGATGCCCATTCTGCTGGTGAAAGAACTGGCGCAGGCGCTGCGCCGCACCCCGGCGCCGATGGTTTACATCGGTAATCTGGGACGTGAACTGAGCCCGGCGGCGGCGAGCCTGTCGCTGGCGGACAAGCTTGAATTAATGGAGCATTACGTCGGCAAGAAAATCATTGACGGCGTCGTCGTGGGACCAAAAGTGGATGTGTCAGGGATTGGCGATCGTCTGGTGGTGCAGGAGCCGCTGGAGGCCTCAGACATCAAGTATCGCCATGACCGTCACCTGCTGCGCGAGGCGCTGGAGAAGGCGATTCAGGCGCTGGGTTAGGTTCGTTTTGTGCGGCCTGATGCCCTCACCCCGGCCCTCTCCCACGGGGAGAGGGAGAAACACGCTGCTTTACCTATGATGCCGCGATAAACAACTCCCGCAGCTGATGAAGCTGGTCGCGGATCTGCGCCGCCTCTTCGAACTCCAGGTTCTGCGCGTGCTGCATCATCTGCCCTTCCAGCTCGTGGATTTTCTGCTGCAGCGCTTTCGGCGTCAGCACGACGGTATCTTCTTCCACCACTGAACGCGCCTTGCCGCGGCCTTTCGCTTTGGTTTTGGCAATGTTCTGACCCAGCGCCAGAATATCCACCACCTTCTTGTTCAGACCCTGCGGCGTAATACCGTGTTCTTCGTTGTAGCGCTGCTGTTTCTCGCGGCGGCGCTCCGTTTCACCAATCGCTTTCGCCATCGACGGGGTAATTTTGTCACCGTACAGAATCGCTTTACCGTTGACGTTACGCGCCGCACGACCGATGGTCTGGATCAGGGAACGCTCGGAACGCAGGAAGCCCTCTTTGTCCGCATCCAGAATCGCCACCAGCGAGACCTCCGGCATATCGAGACCTTCTCGCAGCAGGTTAATCCCTACCAGCACGTCAAACTCGCCCAGACGCAGGTCGCGGATAATCTCCATGCGCTCCACGGTATCGATATCCGAGTGTAGATAACGCACCTTCTCGCCGTGCTCTTCGAGATACTCGGTCAGGTCTTCCGCCATACGCTTGGTGAGCGTGGTCACCAGCACGCGCTCGTTGATGGCGGAACGCGCGCGAATTTCCGAAAGCAGGTCGTCCACCTGGGTGGCCACCGGGCGCACCTCGATAACCGGATCCAACAGCCCGGTCGGACGCACCACCTGGTCAACCACCTCATCGCCCGATTTTTCCAGCTCGTAGTTGCCCGGCGTGGCCGAGACGTAGATGGTTTGCGGCGCCAGCGCCTCAAACTCTTCAAATTTCATCGGACGGTTATCCAGCGCCGACGGCAGGCGGAATCCGTACTCCACCAGCGTCTCTTTACGCGCCCGGTCGCCGCGGTACATCCCGCCGATCTGCGGGATCGTAACGTGGGATTCATCGATCACCAGCAAACCGTCTGCCGGAAGGTAGTCAAACAGCGTCGGCGGCGGCTCGCCCGGCCCGCGCCCGGAGAGGAAGCGGGAGTAGTTTTCAATGCCGGAGCAGTAGCCCAGCTCGTTCATCATCTCAAGGTCAAACTGGGTGCGCTGGCTCAGGCGCTGCTCTTCCAGCAGCTTATTGTTCGCCAGCAGCACCTTACGGCGCTCGGCCAGCTCCACTTTGATCTCTTCCATCGCCTGCACAATACGCTCGCGCGGCGTCACATAGTGCGTTTTCGGGTAGATGGTGAAGCGCTGGATCACCGATTCAACGTGTCCGGTCAGCGGGTCAAAGAGCGACAGGCGTTCAACCTCTTCGTCAAACAGCTCGACGCGCAGTGCCATATCGTCCGATTCCGCCGGGAAGATGTCGATCACCTCACCGCGTACGCGGAAGGTGCCGCGCTGGAACGCCTGATCGTTACGGGCATACTGCAGCTCAGCCAGACGACGGACGATGGCGCGCTGGTCGATGATCATCCCCTGCGTCAGGTGCAGCATCATCTTGAGATAGAGATCCGGATCGCCGAGACCGTAGATCGCGGAAACCGATGCGACAACGACCACATCGCGACGCTCCAGAAGCGCCTTAGTGGCCGACAGACGCATCTGCTCGATGTGTTCGTTCACCGAGGCATCTTTCTCAATGAAGGTGTCAGAGCTCGGTACATAAGCTTCAGGCTGGTAGTAATCGTAGTAGGAGACGAAATACTCCACGGCGTTTTCCGGGAAGAACTCTTTCATCTCGCCGTAAAGCTGTGCGGCCAGGGTTTTATTGGGTGCCAGCACCATCGTGGGGCGCTGGAGATCCGCAATCACGTTGGCGATGGTGAACGTTTTACCCGAGCCGGTTACCCCCAGCAGCGTCTGGTGCGCCAGCCCATCTTCCAGCCCTTCTTCCAGACGACGGATCGCCTCAGGCTGATCGCCAGATGGACGGAAAGCAGAATTCAATTTGAACGGTTTACTCATGGGCGACAACCTGATGACGTTATAAGCGGCAGGTGAGTAATTTTACTCCTTGTTGCCAGGAATGCCAGTAAAAAACACTGGATGAAAAACCAGTAGCATGTCAGGATATTTAGAGTAGCGCCTGAATGATTAGCGCGATAGCGACCAAAATTTGGACTGTGACAATATAAAACACCAGTCAGGTCAGGTTATCCCCAGAACTTTTTCTTTTTTAACATTTGTCAAGCCAGGTAATGATAGTTTTGTGGCAACGGGTGACACTTTCATGACGGGAATTGCTTTTATCTAAGCAATTAAATAATAAACGATATTTTCTAAAGCCGCGTTTCGCGTCAATTTGGGCGTAAGCCGCGTCTTCTCTCGCTTATCGCGTGTTTTCTAACTCTAATGCACATGGTTATCCACAGGAATAGTGGATAACTGCTTCCAGCCCATGCAGACTGGCGCTCGGCAAATTCCCGGATTTTCCCACGAGACGGCGGTAAAAAATTTTTATAGCTATTTTTTGCTGATTAACAGTTGCGTCATTCATAACCAACCGATGCGATCTTGCTCACATTTTCAGCATTTCGGGTTCTGCACCACAACTCAACACCGCCAGCACCGTCGATGTGCAATCCCTTTTTTTCTCAGCCCCTCTCCGGTGACTTATTCCTAAAAAAGCCGGTTTTTTAAACGCTTTTCGGTTTCTGGCAGGGGTTTTGCAGATTCAAACCCGAGCCTCACCTACACACATTTTTAAGGAGAGAAAGATGTTGAGTCTGCGTGCTGTGAATCAGTTTTACGGAAGCCAACATACGCTATGGAACGTGAATTTGGATTTTCCGCAAGGGATGTGTACAGGCGTCGTTGGCCTGCCGGGAATGGGAAAAACCACCCTGATGAATTGCATCGCCGGGAGAGTGCCCGTCGAAAGCGGTAGCATCATCTGGCATGAGGCAGGCGCGCCGCCGCGCGATTTGCTTAACCTGCCGCCAGAACAGCGTTCAGGAACGGAGATAGGCTATGTCCCGCAGGACAGGCGGATCTTCTCCCAGCTAACGATCGAGGAAAACCTGCATATCGCCATGCGGGCGATGGGGAAACCCAACCCGGAAGCGAAAAATGACGTTTACGACCTGTTTCCGGCGCTCTACGCATTGCGACAGACCCGCGCCAACACGCTCTCTCCGGACGACCAGTACCAGCTGGCGCTGGCTAATGCGCTGGTGAACCGTCCTCACCTGCTGATCCTCGATGAGCCCCTGCACGGCGCAGGACACAGCTTCGCCCAGAAGCTGGGGCAGCTGCTGGTGCGCTTAAACCGGGAGTTAGGTATGACGGTGCTGTTAGCGGAGCAGCAGCTGTCGTTTATCCGCCGGGTTGCGGACCGTTTCTGTATGCTCTATCGCGGGCGTAACGTGGCGCAGGGCCACGTTAACGAACTGGATGACGAGCTTATCGCGCACTGGATGTCGCGGGAAGCAAGACGCTGAGATCGAGATAACGCCCGATTTCGGCATTTTCCGCGCCGTCAGCAAGCCAGGGAATTTCCCCGAGGCACGGGGCGGGAAGGACGCGCCTGAGCGTCGCCAGATACTCCTGGTGTCGTTTCCCCGGCGCAACCACGTCGTTGGCTATCCAGCCCGCCAGACGCAGCCCGGCCTGCCGTATGGCCTGCGCGGTCAGCATGGCGTGATTGATACAGCCCAGCTTAACGCCGACGACCAGAATGACCGGAAGCTGCTCGGCCTGCACCCAGTCAGCAAACGTCTGCGTGTCCGAAAGCGGCGTAAACCAGCCGCCAGCCCCTTCCACCAGCACCCAGTCGGCCTGGCTTTCCAGCGCCCGTAACCCGGCTGAAAGCACGGCGAAATTAATCGGACGACCTTCGTCAGCGCTGATGATGTGCGGCGAGGTCGGCTCGGCAAAGGTGTACGGATTGACCGCTGAATAGGCGAGTTCACGCGTGCTGTTACGCTGGAGCGCCAGCGCGTCGGTGTTGCGTAACCCTTCCGCCGTCATCTCGCTGCCGGAAGCAACAGGCTTATATCCGGCGGTGTTTTTCCCAAGCTTCCGTGCCGCCTGCAGCAGCGCCGCGCTGGCCACCGTTTTGCCCACTTCCGTATCCGTTCCGGTGACAAAATAACGTTCAGTCACGTTCGATAATCCCATGAAAAAGTTGATAAGAGAGCGGGAAATAACCCCGCTGCTGAGGCCAGGCCAGCTCCAGCCGCTGCAGCTGTCCGCGGGTGAGTGGTTTTTTCTCCCGTCCGGCATGCAGGTGCGTGGCGCCGATGCCCTTCAGCGAGCGCATCGCGCTGAACGCATCGCTAAAATTGAGGGTGATGGTCTGCACCGTGCTACGGTAGCGCCAGCCTGTCAGCGCCTGCGTCACCTGCTCATGCGATAAAAAACGGTTAGCGTGCGGCTGCTCATCCACCGCTTTCCACGCCTGATTCAGCTCCGGCAGCGAACTCTCCAGCAAGGTGGTAAAGGCCACCTTCCCGCCCGGTCGCGCCACGCGATAAAGCTCACGCAAGGCCTGCGGCAGGCTGCTGCACCACTGGACCGCCAGATGGCTCCAGACCAGATCGAACTGCGCATCCGCCAGCGGGATCGCCTCGATATCGGCCAGCAGATAGCGATCCGCTGCCTGCCTTTGACGCGCCTCGTCGAGCATCTGCTCTGAGAGGTCGATAGCCGTGACCTGGCTTCCCGCCCCGCGCCAGTAGCGGCTGTTGCTGCCCGGACCACAGCCGGCGTCCAGCACCTGGGGAAAACGGCTCTCGCCAAGCGCGGTCAGAAGCCCCTGCGCGCTCAGACGCTGCAGCTCATCGTGCTGCGAATAGCTCTGCGCGGCGCGACCAAATGCCGCCGCGATGGCCTGCTTATTCACCGGCAACATGGAGCGCCTCCAGCAACGTCTCAATATCCTGTGCTTCATGCGCCGCCGTCAGGGTTAAACGCAGCCGCGCGGTACCTGGCGGGACCGTTGGCGGGCGGATAGCGGTCACCCACATGCCGCGCTGGCGCAGCGCCTGTGCCAGCGCCAGCGCGCGGGCATTTTCACCGACAATCACCGGCTGGATAGCGCTCTGCGAATCGGGACTGCGGAAGGGCAGCGCCTCAAGTCCCTGACGGAAGCGAGCGATATGCTCTGCCAGACGCTGGCGACGTTCATCCCCTTCTGCGCTGCGGATCACCGCCAGCGATGCAGACAGCGCCACGGCCTGCGCCGGGGGCATGCTGGTGCTATAGATTAGGTGTCGGGCAAACTGCAGCAGATAGTCGGCGACGGATTCGCTGCACAGCACGGCGGCGCCGCTGACGCCAAAACCTTTGCCGAAGGTGACAATCAGCAGTTCCGGCTTCACGTTTTGCTGATACGCGCTCCCGCGCCCTTCGTCGCCCATTACGCCAATGCCGTGGGCATCGTCCACCAGCAGCCAGGCGTTTTGCCGTTTGGCGGTATCGTGCAGCGCGGCAAGCGGCGCGCTGTCGCCGTCCATGCTGAATACCCCTTCCGTGACCGCCAGCTGTTGTCCGTCGCAGGGTTTATCCAGCAGCGCAGCAAGCTGTCCCGCATCGTTATGAGCAAAGCGGCGCAGCTGCGCCGGGCTTAAATGTGCCGCCTCCAGCAGGGAGGCGTGACTTAAGCGGTCGGCGACAATGCGGTCCTCTTTTTCCATCAGGGCCGTAATCACCGCCTGGTTGGCGGCAAAACCGGAGATAAACAGCAGCGCGCGCGGGTAGCCGAGCCAGTCAGCCAGTTCCTCTTCCAGCGCATGATGCGCTGTGGTGTATCCGCTGACGTGTCCCGAGCCGCCGCTGCCCACGCCAAACCGCTCAGCGCCCTGCTGCCAGGCGCGGATAATGGCCAGATGCTGGCTCAGCCCGAGATAGTCGTTGCTGGAGAAATTACAAAACTGCCGCCCGTCGCGGGTAAGAAAACGGCCCGCGCCGTTTTCCACCACCCTGCGAACGCGAAATGCCTCTGCCGCCCGACGGTCGTCAAGCGCAGAGTTGATACGTGCCTGCCAGGTCATACGGCTGCCGCGTTGTAGAACTGGTCGGTGTCGGCGTTGAAAATCTGCTGCTCCAGCTGCTGCTGTTGCTCGTTATCGCCCGTCAGCACCTCGGTCTGATGCGGGTTAAGCCCCAGCTTGCGGAACAGCTGAACGTCTTTGTCCTCTTCCGGGTTCGGCGTGGTCAGCAGCTTGCAGCCGTAGAAGATAGAGTTGGCTCCGGCCATAAAGCACATGGCCTGGGTCTGCTCGTTCATCTGCTCGCGACCGGCAGAGAGGCGCACGAAAGAGGTCGGCATCATGATGCGCGCCACCGCGATGGTGCGAATAAAATCAAACGCATCCACGTCGTCGTTGTCCGCCAGCGGCGTGCCCTTGACCTTCACCAGCATGTTGATCGGCACGCTTTCCGGCGGGGTCGGCAGGTTAGCCAGCTGCAGCAGCAGGCCCGCGCGGTCTTTCACCGTTTCTCCAAGGCCCACGATACCGCCGGAGCACACTTTGATTCCGGCATCACGCACTTTATCCAGCGTATCCAGACGCTCCTGGTAGGTACGCGTGGTGATGATGTTGCCGTAAAATTCCGGCGAGGTGTCGAGGTTGTGGTTGTAGTAGTCCAGCCCCGCCGCCGAGAGGCGCTGCGCCTGCTCCTCGTTGAGCGTGCCGAGCGTCATACAGGCTTCGAGACCCATCTCCTTCACGCCTTTTACCATCTGCTCCAGGTAAGGCATGTCGCGATCGTGCGGGTTCTTCCACGCCGCGCCCATGCAGAAGCGGGTCGAGCCGGCGTTTTTCGCCTTGCGCGCCGAGTCGAGTACCTGCTCAACTTCCATCAGCCGTTCGGATTCCAGGCCGGTTTTGTAGCGCGCGCTCTGCGGGCAATATTTGCAGTCTTCAGGGCAGGCGCCGGTTTTGATCGACAGCAGCGTGCTGACCTGAACATGGCGAGGATCAAAGTGCTGACGATGCACCTGTTGGGCTTCGAACATCAGCTCAAGGAAAGGTTTATTGAATAATTCAGTGACTTGCGACATCGTCCAGCGTGCGTGGTGAGCCATGGGGCTTCTCCAAAGGGTTTTGTTAATTTTCGGTTCGGTTTATACTCGTAAACCTAAAACTTTTCAAAATGGTTTACAAGTCGATTATGACCCAGGACGATCTCGCCTTCGACAAGCAGCATATCTGGCACCCTTACACCTCCACGACCCGCCCCCTTCCCGTTTATCCGGTGGCCTCCGCCCACGGCTGCGAGCTGCATCTCGCCAGCGGCGAACAGCTCGTTGACGGGATGTCCTCCTGGTGGGCGGCCATTCACGGGTACAACCACCCGCGCCTGAATGCGGCGATGAAGGCGCAGATTGACCAGATGTCGCACGTGATGTTCGGCGGGATCACCCATCAGCCCGCGGTGGATTTATGCCGTCGCCTGGTGGCGATGACGCCTGAATCGCTGGAGTGCGTGTTCCTGGCGGATTCCGGCTCCGTGGCGGTGGAAGTGGCGATGAAAATGGCGCTGCAGTACTGGCACGCCAAAGGCGAAACGCGCCAGCGGTTCCTCACCTTCCGCAACGGCTATCACGGGGATACCTTCGGGGCGATGTCGGTATGCGATCCGGACAACTCCATGCATAGCCTGTGGAAGGGCTATCTGCCGGAAAACCTGTTTGCCCCGGCCCCCCAGAGCCGCTTCGACGGCGAGTGGAACGAAATGGACATGGTCGGTTTCGCGCGGCTGATGGCGGCGCATCGTCACGAGATTGCTGCCGTCATTCTTGAACCGATCGTGCAGGGCGCGGGCGGGATGCGGATGTACCACCCGGAATGGCTGAAGCGTATTCGCAGGATGTGCGACCGCGAGGGCATTCTGCTGATTGCCGATGAGATCGCCACCGGCTTTGGCCGCACCGGCAAGCTGTTTGCCTGCGAACATGCGGGTATCGCCCCGGATATTCTGTGCCTCGGCAAAGCGCTGACCGGCGGCACCATGACACTTTCCGCCACGCTCACGACCCGCCAGGTCGCCGACACCATCAGCGACGGCGAAGCAGGCTGCTTTATGCACGGTCCGACGTTTATGGGTAATCCTCTCGCCTGCGCCGTCGCAAGCGAAAGCCTCGCCATTCTGGAGAGCGGCGAGTGGCAGACGCAGGTTGCGGCGATTGAAGTGCAGCTGAAAGCGGAGCTGAGCGCCGCCTCAGGGGCGAATTTCGTCGCGGACGTGCGGGTGCTGGGCGCCATCGGGGTGATTGAAACCACCCATCCGGTGAATATGGCGGCGCTACAGCGCTTCTTCGTGGACCAGGGCGTGTGGGTACGGCCTTTCGGCAAGCTTATCTACCTGATGCCGCCGTACAGCATTACGTCGGAGCAGCTGCGTAAATTAACCGACGCGGTTGTAACAGCCGTTAACATTCCCGCGCATTTCACGATTTAACCCTATGCATTACACTTGCTGAACGAGCGATCAACGAGGGTAAACCGTATGAAAATCATCAGCAAAGATCTGCGCGACGGCGAAAAACTGCCGGAGCGTCACGTTTTCAACGGCATGGGGTATCAGGGAGACAATATCTCCCCACACCTGGCGTGGGATGAGGTTCCGGCAGGCACCAAAAGCTTTGTCGTGACCTGCTACGACCCGGATGCGCCTACTGGCTCCGGCTGGTGGCACTGGATTGTGGCGAACCTGCCTGCCGACACGCGCGTCCTGCCGCAGGGTTCCGGTTCAGACCTGGTTGCCCTGCCTGAAGGTGCCATTCAGACGCGCACTGACTTCGGTAAAGCGGGCTACGGCGGCGCGGCGCCGCCAAAAGGGGAAACCCACCGCTATATCTTCACGGTGCACGCGCTGGATGTGGAGAGGATTGAGGTCGATGAAGGGGCGAGCGGCGCAATGGTCGGGTTTAACGTGCATTTCCATACGCTGGGCAGCGCGTCGATTACGGCGATGTATTCGTAATAGTGCGGGCTAATGCCCTCACCCCGGCCCTCTCCCACAGGGAGAGGGAGAAAACCTGGCAATTCCCTCTCCCTGTGGGAGAGGGTTAGGGTGAGGGGAAAAATCACAGCACCGAAGGTAACAGCCCCACCAGCCGCCCCTCTTCCAGAAGCTGCATCGCCTTATCAATATCCGGCGCAAAGAAGCGGTCGTCATCGTAATGCGATACATGCTCGCGCAGCGCATGACGCGCCTGCTCCAGCAGCGGGCTGGATTTTAGCCCTTCACGCAGATCGATACCCTGACTTGCCGCCAGCCATTCCACCGCCAGCACGCCGCGGGTGTTGGAGGCCATTTCCCAGAGACGACGCCCGGCAGCCGGTGCCATCGAAACGTGATCTTCCTGGTTTGCAGACGTTGGCAGGCTGTCCACGCTGTGCGGGTGCGACAGGGCTTTGTTCTCGCTTGCCAGCGCTGCGGCCGTCACCTGAGCAATCATAAAGCCCGAGTTGACCCCGCCGTTACGCACCAGGAACGGTGGCAGCTGGGACATATGTTTATCCATCATCAGCGCGATACGGCGCTCGGACAACGCGCCGACTTCGGCAATCGCCAGGGCGATATTATCCGCCGCCATCGCTACCGGCTCGGCGTGGAAGTTACCACCGGAGACCACCTCGTTTTCCTGAGCGAACACCAGCGGGTTATCGGACACCGCGTTGGCCTCCACCAGCAGCACCTCCGCCGCCTGACGCAGCTGCGTCAGGCACGCGCCCATCACCTGCGGCTGGCAACGCAGGGAATACGGATCCTGAACCTTCTCGCAGTTATGGTGTGAATCGGCAATTTCGCTGGTGTCAGTAAGCACGTGACGGTACATCGCGGCGGCATCAATCTGCCCGCGCTGACCGCGCACCTCGTGGATGCGGGCATCGAACGGGCGACGCGAGCCCAGTACGGCTTCGGTGGTCAGCGCGCCGCACACCACCGCCGAGGCAAACAGATCTTCCGCTTCAAACAGGCCGCGCAGCGCGAAGGCGGTCGATGCCTGCGTGCCGTTCAGCAGCGCCAGCCCCTCTTTCGCCGCCAGCGTAATGGGTGTTAAGCCGGCTTTTTTCAGCGCCTCTTTCGCAGGCAGCCACTCGCCCTGCCAGCGCGCTTTGCCTTCGCCCAGCAGCAGCAGCGACATGTGCGCCAGCGGGGCAAGATCGCCGGATGCCCCAACAGAGCCTTTTGCCGGGATCCACGGATAGACTTCCGCATTGACCAGCGCCATCAGCGCCTGAATCACGCTCAGGCGAATGCCGGAAAAGCCGCGCGCCAGGCTGTTGATTTTGAGCACCATCATCAGACGGACAATCTCATCGTCAAGCGGCTGGCCGACGCCCGCCGCGTGCGACAGCACCAGAGAACGCTGTAAGTTTTCCAGATCGTGCGTCGCGATGCGGGTCTGCGCCAGCAGCCCAAAGCCGGTGTTAATCCCGTAAGCCGTGCGCCCTTCGGCCACAATAGCTTCCACACAGGCAACGCTGTCATTAATGGCCGCGTGCGCGCTTTCATCAAGCGAAAGGGTGACCGGTTTACGCCAGACGTTACGCAGCTGTTTGAGCGTCAGCGAGCCGGGAGTGAGTGTTAATGCGTTCATTCATGCTTTCCTTGTGTGGCAGGGATCATCGGCAGGTTAAGGCCCTGCTCTTTGGCACAGTCAATGGCAATCTCATAACCCGCATCCGCGTGACGCATCACGCCGGTTGCCGGGTCGTTGTGGAGCACGCGAGCGATACGCGCGGCGGCTTCATCGGTTCCGTCGCAGACGATGACCATCCCGGAATGCTGGGAGAAGCCCATCCCCACGCCGCCGCCGTGGTGCAGCGACACCCAGGTCGCGCCGCTGGCGGTATTCAGCAGGGCGTTCAGCAGCGGCCAGTCGGAGACCGCATCCGAGCCGTCGCGCATGGCTTCCGTTTCGCGGTTCGGGCTGGCGACGGAGCCGGAGTCCAGGTGGTCGCGGCCAATGACGATCGGCGCGGAAACTTCACCGCTGCGCACCATTTCGTTGAAGGCCAGACCGAGTTTTTGCCGCCACTCCAGCCCTACCCAGCAGATACGCGCCGGCAGGCCCTGGAAGTTAATGCGCTCGCGGGCCATATCCAGCCAGCGGTGCAGGTGTTCGTCATCGGCGACGATCTCCTTCACTTTGGCGTCGGTTTTGTAGATATCCTCCGGGTCACCGGACAGGGCAACCCAGCGGAACGGACCGATGCCGCGGCAGAACAGCGGGCGGATATAGGCCGGAACGAAGCCCGGGAAGTCGAAGGCGTTATTCACGCCCATCTCTTTCGCCATCTGGCGAATGTTATTGCCGTAATCAAAGGTCGGAATGCCCATCTGGCTGAAGGCCAGCATGGCGGAGACGTGTTCCGCCATGGAGCGTTTCGCGGCAAGCACCGTGCCTTCCGGATCGGTTTCCGCTTTTTGCTGATAGTCTTCCCACGTCCAGCCTTTTGGCAGGTAACCGTGCAGCGGGTCATGGGCGCTGGTCTGGTCGGTGACCAGATCCGGACGCACGCCGCGGGCGACGAGTTCAGGAAGAATGTCCGCCGCGTTGCCGCACAGGGCAATCGACACCGCTTTGCCTTCAGACGTGTATTTTTTGATGCGCGCCAGCGCATCGTCCAGATCGGTTGCCTGTTCGTCGACGTAACGGGTACGCAGACGGAAATCAATGCGGCTCTGCTGGCACTCAATGTTCAGCGAGCACGCGCCGGCAAGCGTGGCGGCCAGCGGCTGCGCGCCGCCCATCCCACCGAGACCCGCGGTCAGTACCCAGCGGCCTTTCAGCGAACCGTTATAGTGCTGGCGACCGGCTTCCACGAAGGTTTCGTAGGTGCCCTGCACAATCCCCTGACTGCCGATGTAGATCCAGCTACCCGCGGTCATCTGGCCATACATCGCCAACCCTTTCGCGTCCAGTTCGTTGAAGTGTTCCCAGGTGGCCCAGTGCGGCACGAGGTTAGAGTTGGCGATCAGCACGCGCGGCGCGTTTTTGTGCGTTTTGAACACGCCCACCGGCTTGCCGGACTGCACCAGCAGGGTTTCGTCATGTTCGAGTTCGGTCAGGGATTTTACAATTGCGTCATAGCATTCCCAGTTGCGCGCGGCGCGGCCTATGCCGCCGTAGACCACCAGCTCGTGGGGGTTCTCCGCCACCTCAGGATCAAGGTTGTTCATCAACATGCGCAGCGGGGCTTCGGTGAGCCAGCTTTTGGCGGTGAGAGTGGTGCCGCGCGCGGCGCGGACATCCTGCTGACGGTATTTACCTGACGACATTGTGTGCTCCTCATACGGGACAGTGATGCATTTAGATATACTTGTATAGACAAGCACACACAAGGTCAGTTTTAACAAAAAAGATACAATTTTGTTATATTGCGTTAGCTATCACGCTTTTAAAACTTATGACATAAAGTGGCCCTGCAGCCGGTAACGGTTCCCCGGGAAAAGCAGTCGGGCATGCGACACAATGTGCGACGAGGACCAGGTCCGACGGCGAATCAGCAGGCACGGATCGTGCTCTTTAATGCGCAGCCGCTCGCACTCCTGCGGCGTGGCGCGCACGGCCTCCACAATGTGCTCCCCTTCCGTCAACGGTGCGACGAGCGAGAGATAGGCGTGCGGGGTGGTCTGGGTGTAATCCTGGTTCAGATAGTCCGGTATCCGTTCAGCGTTCACGCAGCGATCTTCAATCTGCACCGGAATGTCGTTCTCAAAATGCACCATAACCGAGTGGAAGATCCGGCTGCCTTCTTTGACATTCAGCTCTACCGCCTGCTCGGCGCTGGCCTGGGTCTCTTCGAGCACCAGTACCTCACAGCGGTGCTGGTGATTACGCGAGGTTATCTCATCGGCAATACTGCGGATTTCAAACAGAGCGGATTGCCCTTTCGGTTCCGCCACAAATGTCCCCACGCCCTGCAGGCGCACCAGAAGCCCTTCATCGGTCAGTTCGCGCAGCGCCCGATTGACGGTCATCCGGCTAAAACCGAACTGCGCCACCAGCTCGGCCTCCGAGGGAATGCGATCGTGCGGCCGCCAGACGCCGGTGGCGATTTTTTCGCTGATCGCCTGCTTCACCTTTTCGTAGAAAGGCGCGGGAGGGCTCGACTGCGGCAGAGGTGAGCGTGAAAACATCGTAACTCCTTGAATAGTTTTATGCCCACCAGTGAGCAATTTGCCAGGCCAGACGGGCGGCAAGCTTTGCGCCCTGTCCGTCCCGATCGTACAGCGGGTTAAACTCTACCAGATCGGCGGCCTGTAGCTTACCGCTACGGCAGATTTGTTCGATAACCGGCAGAAGATCCAGTGCCGGTATGCCTAACGCAGCCGGAGCGGAAACGGCAGGCATTTCGCTGGCGGGCAGGACGTCCAGATCGATCGTCAGATAGATACGGTCAGCCTGCGCCAGCACTTTTTCCAGCGAAGATAGCGCATCGCGCCTGAAATGGAGATCTTCCACCAGCGTGACGTTCAGGCGGTCAGCCTCATCCCACAGCGCCTGCGTGTTCGCCGCCCGGCTCACGCCAAAGCAGGCGTACTGAAATGCCCGCCCGCGCTCATCGCAGTAATGCGCCAGCTGACGAAACGGGGTGCCGGACGTGGCATGGTCGGCCTTGCGCAGGTCAAGATGCGCATCAAGATTGATCACCACCACGCGCTCGTTGGGGAACGCGTCAAGAACGCCGCGACCGTGCGCCCAGGCGGTTTCGTGCCCGCCGCCAAAAACCAGCGTACGCATCCCGGACTGCTGACAGGCCGTAACGGCATCGCTTAACGCCTGCTGTGCCGCTTCCAGCTCGTCGCCTTCAACGTAAACCGAGCCCATATCCGCCAGCCGATCGTGTCCCTGATGGCTTGCCATATTCGCCAGCGCCTTTCGCAGCATATCAGGCGCCTGCACGGCGCCGGGCCTGCCCTGATTGCGTTTTACCCCTGCATCACATTCAAAGCCTATCAGCGCAATGCCGGATGAAAGCGGCGTGAACTGCCCCTGCTGCCGTATCGTCTGGAAAATGCGCGTCGCATTGCTGGCCTCGGCGCTGTCGTCGCGCCCCTGCCAGACCGTTTCGGCTACGGGCCGCCATAACCTCATACTGCCTCCCCACGGAAAATACGTTGATACAGCGGATTGCGTCCCGGCTCGTAGACCATCTCAACCGGATGGTGAGCATCCCAGACGATAAAATCGGCGACAAACCCGGCCCGCAGCTGTCCGTGGGTTGCACCACGCCCCAGCGCCTGCGCCGCGTGTCGCGTCACGCCAGCCCAGGCCTCTTCCGGCGTCAGGCCGAACTGGACGCAGGCCATGTTCATCGCCAGGTGCAGGCTGGCAAACGGGCTGGTGCCGGGGTTGTAGTCGGTGGCGACCGCCATCGGCACACCCTGTTTTCTGAGCTGTTCAACCGGCGGACGCTGGCGCTCCTGCAGAAAATAGAACGCCCCCGGCAACAGGACCGCAACCGTGCCGCTTTCCGCCATCGCCTGAACGCCTGCGTCGTCAAGATATTCGATATGATCGGCGGAGCGTCCCTTATACCGGCTGACCAGCGCCGCACCGCCCTGATTCGACAGCTGTTCGACATGTCCTTTCACCGGGATGCCGAGCGCGGTTGCAGCCTGAAAGAGGCGCTCGGTTTGCGACGGGGTAAAGCCGACGTTTTCGCAGAACACGTCTACTGCTTCATATAACTCTTTTTGCCACAGCGTGGGCAATATCTGCTCACAGACCAGCGTGAGATACGCATCTGGATCCTGTCGGTATTCCGGCGGAACCGCATGGGCCGCCAGCAGCGTAGGGCTGATATCGATCGGATTATTGAGGCTCAGCTGGCGGGCAACCTGCAGCATCTTCTCTTCGGCCTCGGGGTTTAGACCGTATCCCGACTTGATTTCAACCGTAGTGACGCCTTCATTCATCAGTCGCTGAAGCCGCTGCTGCGCCAGCTTAAGCAGGGTTTCGGGTGAGCTGCTGCGCGTCGCCGTCACGGTCGCGTTAATCCCGCCCCCCTGGGCGCTGATGGTTTGATAAGAGACGCCGTTCAGACGCTGCTCCCACTCCGCCGCGCGATCGCCGCCAAACACCAGGTGGGTATGGCAGTCAATCAGGCCAGGCGTGACCAGACGCCCCTGGAGATCGACACAGTGAGGGTGTCCGGCAGGAATGTCAGATTCAGGGATCACGGCCAGAAGGGTGTGGCCGCGCACGACCAGGGCATGTTGCTCTTTCAGTCCATAGGGCGCAGAGACGTCCGGCACCATCGTAGCCAGTCGCGCATTTCGCCATATTACATCGTCGGGATGAATCTGCTGCATGGGCATTCCACTTGTCATAGGTTGTATAGACATTTATTTTCATCTGTTGCCTGCTGTCAACCGACTTTGTGGAAAATGTTATTTATTTGTGATCACTTACCTGCGGCTCCGGGGCTAAAAATGCAACTTTTACCCTTTTTATCTTCCCGTTTCGCTCAACTTAGTATAAAAAAGCAGGCTATTTCGTCTATCCCGTAAAGACTTGCATACCCAGGAGCTTCACCTTGAACATTTCCAGGATTTCCCGTCTGGCGTTAGCACTCGCCTTTGGCGTGACCTTATCCGCATGCAGTTCAACTCCACCGGATCAGCGACCTTCTGAGCAGGTTGCGCCCGGTACCGCCTCCCGCCCGATTTTGTCCGCTGATGAAGCGAAGAACTTCGACCGTGCGCACTACTTCTCAGCGATGGATCCTAACGCTGCACCGTGGACACCGTCGTCTATTAACCTGCCTAAACAGCCTGACTTCGTGGTTGGTCCGGCGGGTGCGCAGGGCGTAACGCATACCTCTATTCAGGCTGCGGTTGATGCTGCCATCACTAAACACAGCGCGTCTCGCCAGTACATCGCGATCCTGCCAGGTGAATATGAAGGCACCGTGTATATTCCGGCCGCACCAGGCAGCATTACGCTTTACGGTCTGGGCGAAAAAGCGATCGACGTAAAAATTGGCCTGGCGATTGATTCCGAAATCGACAGCAACACCTGGCGTCACCTGGTGAACCCGGCCGGTAAATATATGCCGGGTAAACCGGCGTGGTACATGTTTGATAACTGCCAGAGCAAGCGTTCCGCCACCATTGGCGTGATGTGTTCAGCGGTGTTCTGGTCTCAGAATAACGGTCTGCAGCTGCAGAACCTGACCATCCAGAATACCCTGGGCGACAGCGTTGATGCCGGTAACCACCAGGCCGTTGCGCTGCGTAGCGATGGTGACCAGGTGCAGATTAACAACGTCAACATTCTGGGACGTCAGAACACCTTCTTCGTGACCAACAGCGGCGTGCAGAACGCCCTGCAGAATAACCGCCTGACCCGTACCCTGGTGACCAACAGCTACGTTGAAGGTGACGTGGATCTGGTGTCCGGTCGCGGCGCGGTGGTGTTTGATAACACCGATTTCCGCGTGGTGAACTCACGTACTCAGCAGGAAGGTTACGTGTTTGCTCCGGCAACCCAGTCTAACCTCTTCTACGGCTTCCTGGCCGTGAACAGCCGCTTTAATGCTGCCGGTGACGGCGTGGCGCAGCTGGGACGTTCCCTGGACGTGGACTCTGCCACTAACGGCCAGGTCGTGATCCGCGACAGCGTGATTAACGAAGGCTTCAACATGGCGAAGCCGTGGGCTGATGCAGCAATCTCCAAACGTCCGTTCTCCGGCAATACCGGTGCGATGGATGATAAAGGGAACGTGCAGCGCAACCTGAACGACGCTAACTTCAACCGCATGTGGGAATACAACAACCGCGGTTTGGGTAGCAAAGTGGTTGCTGAGCCGAAGCAGTAATAAGATGAGAGTAAAAGGGGGAGTTTAATCCCCCTTTTTACTGCGACTGAATGCGTCAGGCTCCAAGCTTAAGATACGCATCCAATAGTTGCATAATCGCAACCATGAGTTGCAGGAACAGAATTGCCCATTCCACACCGCTCATACGCCACTCCTTTGGTATAGAGCACTTCTCCCCTGATTTACCTTTCCGCTGCCTGTCACCAGAGGTGTGTTGGTTATGTTTTGATGTGCTCCGCAGTTTAGGCACTGTCGGCACCACCCGACAGCCAGGACTGAATACGGATCCTGAATTGCGGAACTGCAACACATCAAGCCAACGGACAGAATGATATCAAATCACTACTGTACATAAAAACAGATAAGGTCAGTTTAGGAATTTATAAAGAAAATGTCTCTAAACAACTGATTATTTTAAAAATAACAACCGATAATCATTCTGTGTTCTTTGTCCTTCGTTGACGATGAGTTTACTTCGCCTTGAGTCGACATTATGATAACCATGTTGGTTACGTTTTGATGTGCTCACCCGGCAACCACCGGGCATAAAAAAACCTCGCGTTCGCGAGGTTTTTTTGTTTTTAGCCGCTTAGTGAGCGTTTACCACGACCCACATTGGCCCCTGTCCGACGGCGTAACGTCCTTTCTCTTCCAGCAGACCCTGCTCGCCTTTAATTTCATACAGCGCGATGTGGTGGGATTTCTGCCCCGCCGCAATCAGGTATTTGCCGCTGTGATCGATATTAAAGCCGCGCGGCTGGGTTTCCGTTGGCTGGAAGCCTTCGACCGCCAGCACGCTGCCGTCTTCAGAAACGCTAAACACGGTAATCAGGCTGGAGGTACGGTCACAGGCGTACAGATGGCGGCCATCTGGCGTAATGTGGATATCCGCCGCCCAGCGGGTGTCGGAGAAGTCAGGCGGCATCATGTCCAGCGTCTGCACGCACTCAATCTGGCCGTTAGGATCTTTCAGCTCCCAGACGTCCACTGAGCTGTTCAGTTCATTAACCACGTAGGCGTATTGCTGGTTCGGATGGAAGACCATATGGCGCGGACCCGCGCCTTCAACGGTAGTCACTTCGGCTGGATTCTGCGCCACCAGGTGACCATCGTCGCTCAGGGTGAACAGGCAGATACGATCCTGCTTCAGCGCAGGCACCCACAGCGTGCGGTTATCCGGCGTGATATTCGCCGAGTGGCAGCCTTCCAGCCCTTCCACCACATCCACGGTTTCGACCGGAATACCATTTTCCAGACGCGTTACGCTGACGCAGCCCGCGTTATAAGAGCCGCTGAAGACAAAATTGCCTTTACGATCGGTAGAGATATGGGTTGGGCTGCCCGGCAGCGGGGCTTCGGCAGTGTACGTCAGCGCGCCATCGTCCGGAGAAATGCGATAGGCCAGCACGCGGAACTCCGGGCGCACACCCACGTACAAGAAACGTTTATCCGGGCTGATGACCATCGGTTGCACCTGGCCTGGCACATCAACAACCTGCACCAGCGTGAGTGTCCCTTCGGTATTTAAACGCCAGACGTGGATCTGCTGGCTTTCAGGACTGGCGGTATAAACGGTTTGTTTCATGAATATTCACTCCTCACTGCGCATGAAAGTAGTTAACTTTTGACGGTGAATGCTGAATTGTCGACAGGGGTTTTGAAGCATTCGCCTCTCGGTGTACCATCCCATCAAAACGTAAATTCAATATTAACCCGGGAAAACAGATGACCTCGCGTGTGATTGCTCTGGATTTAGACGGTACCTTACTGACGCCGCAAAAAACCCTTCTCCCCTCTTCTCTGGAAGCGCTTAAACGCGCGCAGGAAGCGGGATATCAACTCCTTATCGTAACGGGTCGACATCACGTTGCCATTCACCCTTTTTATCAGGCACTGGCGTTAGATACACCTGCAATTTGTTGTAATGGCACCTATTTGTATGATTATCAGGCAAAAAAGGTTTTAGCCTCCGACCCGCTGCCGGTTCCCCAGGCGCTGCAATTGATTGATCTGCTGGATGAGCATGCCGTTCACGGCCTGATGTACGTGGATAACGCGATGGTGTACGAGCGCCCAACCGGCCATGTGGTGCGCACCAGCAACTGGGCGTTGTCCCTGCCTGAAGCGCAGCGTCCGGTCTTTACTCAGGTATCTTCACTGCGTCAGGCGGCCCAGGACGTTGAGGCTATCTGGAAATTCGCCCTGACGGATGAAGACACGACCAAACTGAATACCTTTGCAAAACACGTGGAACAGACGCTGGGTCTGGAGTGCGAATGGTCCTGGCACGATCAGGTGGATATTGCCCGCAAAGGCAACAGCAAAGGCAAACGGCTGACGCAGTACGTGGAATCGCAGGGCGGGTCAATGCAGGACGTGATCGCCTTCGGTGACAACTACAACGACATCAGCATGCTGGAAGCCGCCGGTACCGGCGTGGCGATGGGCAATGCCGACGACGCGGTCAAAGCGCGTGCTAACGTGGTGATCGGCGACAACACCACCGACAGCATCGCGCAGTACATTTATACCCACCTGCTGTAATCAGGCGGTGATCGAGACGCTCTTGATTTGCGCGTAAAGCCACAGGCCGGGTTTGATCCCTAACTCATCCCTGGCCCACGGGCTGATGCGCGCCCAGAGCGTTCTGCTTCCCACTTCAAGCTTCACTTCCACCTGCCCGTTATCATCAAAACACTCCGCGACTTTGGCGCGCAGAATATTTCGAATACTGGTTTGCAGCGGCGGTTGCAGCACCAGCGAGACGTCCGACGCCTGAATGCGAATTCGCAGTACGGACTGTAACGGTTTATCAATCTTATTGACCCAAAGATGCTGGTCACCCAGCGCCAGGGCGGTCATCGCATAGTGCGGGTGGTGTTCCAGCACGCTCACTTTCAGGATGCTGCTCTGCTGCTCCCGGGGTAACCACGGGTGCATTACGCTGCTGCCCCACACCTCTTCCAGGTTGCCGAAGGCCTTGACGCGGCCCTCTTCCAGCACCAGCACCTTGTCGGCCAGGTGGAGGATCTCATCCAGCGAATGGCTGACGTAGAGCATCGGAATATTAATCTCGCGCGTCAGGCGCTGTAGATAAGGCAGAAGTTCGCGTTTACGCGGAATATCCAGCGAGGCCAGCGGTTCGTCGAGCAGCAGTAGTTCGGGTGCGGTCAGCAACGCGCGGCCAATCGCCACGCGCTGTTTTTCTCCGCCGGAAAGCGAGGAAGGCAGCCTGTCGAGCAGAGGTTCAATGCCTAACAGCGTCACCAGCTTATCAAACTGCCCGGCCATGCTTTTCGCCATGCCGTAACGCAGGTTGCCGCGCACGCTGTAGTGCGGGAATAGGCGCGCGTCCTGGAAAACATAGCCGATGCGGCGCTTATCCGGCGAGAGATAAACCTTATTTTCCACATCATTCAGGACGCGGTCATTCAGGACAATACGGCCTGACTGCGGGCGGGTCAGACCGCTGATGGCATTAATCAGCGACGTTTTTCCCGCCCCCGACACGCCAAAGATGGCGGTGATGCCGCTTGCCGGCAGCGTCTCGTTAAGCGTCAGGGTATGGTTTCCCAGCGTCTGGGTGAAATGGAGTTCCAGCATGCTTATTTCCCCATTCGCTCGCGGCTGAGGCGCGCCAGCCATTCAGACACCATTAGCGATGCCAGCGCCAGCACAATTGAAATAATACACAGCCGCGCCGCCGCGCCTTCACCGCCCGGCGTTTGAATCAGGGTATACATTGCCGAGGGGATGGTTCGCGTCTCGCCGGGGATGTTCGACACAAACGTGATCGTCGCGCCAAACTCGCCCAGCGAGCGGGCGAAGGCCAGCACCGTGCCAACAATAATGCCGGGTAACGTCAGGGGTAGCGTGATGGTGAAAAAGACGCGCCAGCGCCCTGCGCCCAGCGTGCGGGCCGCCTGTTCGAGCTTTATGTCCACGCCTTCCAGCGCGAGGCGTATCGCCCTCACCATCAGCGGGAATGACATCACCGCCGCCGCCAGTACCGCACCGCGCCAGCTAAACGCAAACGTCAGCCCAAACCAATCGTAAAGCTTCTCGCCGATAAAACCGCGTCGCCCCATCGAAATCAGCAGCAGGTAACCGACCACCACGGGCGGCAAAACGAGCGGAAGATGAAGCACGCTGTCGAGCAGCGTTTTGCCGGGAAACTGACAGCGAACCAGTAACCAGGCAAAGAAGATCCCAAAGGGCAAACTCAGCGCAACCGCCAGGGAAGAGACTTTAAGGCTCAGCAGAACAGCCTGCCATTCAGGATCGGTCAATATCATCAGTGAGTCGTAAATCCGTAACGTTTAAAGATTGCGGACGCTTCCGGCCCCTTCAGGTAATCGCGGAAGGCCGTCACGGTCGCATTTTTATGTCCATCAACAATCGCAACAGGATATTCCACTTTCTTGTGGGAGTCTTCCGGGAACGTTGCGACCACTTTTACACCTTTACTGGCAACGGCATCAGAGCCATACACAATGCCCAGCGGGGCTTCGTTGCGTTCCACCAGCGCCAGCGCGCCGCGGACATCTTCCGCCGGAGCCAGTTTCGGTGACAATGTCTCCCATGCGCCCAGCTTTTGCAGCGCTTCTTTGGCATAAATACCGGCCGGAACGTGCTCCGGATCGCCCACCGCCAGACGGCCACCGTTCAGCAGGCTCGTCCAGTTGGTCTCTTTGTTGATGGTAATGTCCGCCTGGGCGCTGGCTTTTGGCGCCACGACAACCAGGCTATTCCCCAGCAGCGTTTCGCGGGTTGCCGCATCAATCGCTTTCTTCTCCACCGCGTAATCCATCCACTTCTGATCGGCAGAGATGAACAGATCCGCCGGTGCGCCCGCTTCTATCTGGCGCGCCAGCGTCGAGGAAGAGGCAAAAGAGGAGACCACCTCGACGTTTTTCTCTTTTTTATACGTCGCCGCGATATCCTGCAGCGCGTTGGTCAGCGACGCCGCCGCAAAGACCGTGATTTTACCGTCGTCCGCCAGCGCGTGGCCGGTAATTGAAAGCGTCAGCGTTGCCCCTGCGAAAAGGCGTACCCAGGTACGTGCCATTTTTAACTCCTGTGAGTAGCGTTATATACATATTAATATAACGGTAACGTCAGGGAGATCCCAGCGTTAAATCGTACCGCTGAAGAGGTAAACCGGTGTGATACGTTAAATATTATCGGCGAAAACGGGAAAATCTTGAGAGCAAAACGCCCGGACAAGCCGGGCGTTTTGTGGGGAATCAATGCTGCTTTTTAGCCTGGTCTCTGTGACCAATGTTCGAAAAGACGTTGAACACTTCACCCAGGCCGTAGATGGCACCGAGGATGATGGCCATCACTACTGGTACCATGATCACGGCGAATACCAGACTTTTCAACAACTCTAACATGGTTTTCTCCAGATATTGTGAATAGCTTATTCTACCCTTTCAAGTGAGAAAAACATCCCCTTTTGTGCGGTACCCTTTGCGCCCTGCACCATTTGGGTCACAATACTCTTTTTGCCAGGACACTGTTATGCAGGCCGAAATTCTTCTCACACTCCGACTTCAGCAAAAGCTTTTCGCCGATCCGCGACGTATCGCCCTGCTTAAACAAATAGAACAAACAGGCTCGATTAGCCAGGGGGCGAAAAACGCGGGCATCAGCTATAAAAGCGCCTGGGACGCCATCAACGAGATGAACACCCTGAGCGAACAGCCGCTGGTAGACAGAGCCACGGGCGGCAAAGGCGGCGGCGGTGCAATCGTGACGCGTTACGGCCAGCGCCTTATTCAGCTTTACGATCTGCTGGCCCAGATCCAGCAAAAAGCGTTTGATGTGTTGAGCGACGACGACGACGTTCCGCTGGACAGTTTGCTGGCCGCCATTTCCCGCTTCTCGTTACAAACCAGCGCCCGCAACCAGTGGTTTGGCACGGTGACGGCGCGCGATAATCTCCAGGTACAGCAGCATATTGAAATCCTGCTTGCCGATGGGACTACCCGTCTGAAAGCCGCCATAACGGCGCAGAGTGCAGAGCGCCTTGAGCTGGACGAAGGGAAAGAGGTACTGGTGCTGCTGAAAGCACCGTGGGTCAATATCACGCGCGATCCCGACACCGCAAAGGCAGCAGATAATCAGCTGCAGGGCGCAATTAGCCATATCGAACGCGGCCAGGCGCAGTGCGAAGTGCTGATGACCCTGGCAGACGGGCAACGGCTTTGCGCGACCATACCGCTTAGCGAGGCGGACGGTTTAGAAGAAGGTACTGTCGTCACCGCCTGGTTCAACGCAGATCGGGTGATTATCGCCACATTGTGCTGAGCACATTGACAATCGCCCCGACAGTGCGTATCCCTGATATCTATTGCTGCAAAAACAGGGATAAATCATGTCATCATTGCATATTTCGCAAGGCACGTTTCGTCTTAGCGATACCCGAACGCTGACGATTGCTGATTTGACGATACGCGCGGGTGAAAGCTGGGCGTTTGTCGGCACTAACGGCAGCGGTAAATCTGCGCTGGCCCGCGCGCTGGCCGGCGAGCTCAACCTCCTCAAGGGCGAATACCAGAGCACCTTTACGCGCCTGACGCGCCTGTCGTTTGAACAACTGCAAAAGCTGGTCAGCGACGAGTGGCAGCGCAACAACACCGATTTACTCAGCCCTGGCGAAGACGATACCGGCCGTACAACGGCAGAAATTATTCAGGATGAGGTGAAAGACCCCGCCCGCTGTCAGCGCCTGGCAGAACGGTTCGGTATCACCGCCCTGCTGAACCGGCGCTTTAAATACCTTTCGACCGGCGAGACGCGGAAAACGCTGCTTTGTCAGGCGCTGATGAGCGAGCCTGACCTTCTTATTCTGGACGAACCGTTCGACGGTCTTGACGTGCAGTCCCGTGCGCAGCTTGCTGCTCTGCTGGAGTCGCTTAATCGGCAGGGATATACCCTGGTGCTGGTACTTAACCGCTTCGATGAAATTCCGGACTTTATCCAGCACGCGGGCGTACTGGCCGACTGTAACCTGACCGAGACCGGCGAAAAAACCGCACTGCTTAAGCAGGCGCTCATTGCCCAGCTCGCGCACAGCGAACAGCTCGACGGTATTACTCTTCCGGAACCTGACGCCCCTTCGGCCCGCCATGCGCTTGACCCCCATCAGCCGCGCATCGTGCTGCGGGATGGGATGGTCTCTTATGACGATCGCCCGATCCTTAACCGTCTAAGCTGGACGGTCAATCCAGGCGAGCACTGGCAGATTGTCGGCCCTAACGGCGCGGGAAAATCAACGCTGCTTAGCCTGATCACCGGCGATCACCCGCAGGGCTATAGCAACGATCTGACGCTGTTCGGTCGGCGTCGCGGCAGCGGCGAAACCATCTGGGATATTAAAAAACATATCGGCTATGTCAGCAGCAGTCTGCATCTGGATTACCGGGTCAGTACCACGGTACGCAACGTGATCCTCTCCGGCTATTTTGATTCCATCGGTATTTATCAGGCGGTGTCGGACAAACAGCACAAGCTGGCCCAGCAGTGGCTGGATATCCTGGGCATGGACAACCGCGTCGCTGACGCACCGTTTCATAGTCTGTCGTGGGGGCAGCAGCGTCTGGCCCTGATCGTTCGCGCGCTGGTAAAACACCCTACGCTGCTTATCCTCGACGAACCGCTGCAGGGACTTGATCCGCTGAACCGACAGCTTATCCGCCGCTTTGTGGACGTGCTGATTAGCGAAGGTGAAACGCAGCTGCTTTTCGTTTCACACCATGCCGAAGATGCCCCCTCCTGCATCACCCATCGGCTGGAGTTTGTTCCGGACGGTGAGCAGTATCGTTATCTGCAAAGCAAAATCGATTAACCCCCGGAGGGCACCGCCCTCCGTTTTTCAGATAACCTGCACTAAGACATTGCTATCCCGTTGATCTACAATGCCCCACAGCGGCTGATAATCGGACTTTAAAAACAGTGTAAACGATTCCACTATTTTATCCCATGTCACACTTTTCGCGTCTCTGTTATGCTATGGTTATTACATACCATAAGCCCAATGGAGCGAAATATGCGAGTTCTGGTAACAGGTGGTAGCGGTTACATAGGTAGTCATACCTGCGTGCAACTGCTGCAAAACGGTCACGACGTCATCATCCTCGACAACCTGTGCAACAGTAAGCGCAGCGTGCTGCCTGTGATTGAACGTCTTGGCGGTAAACAACCGACTTTTGTAGAAGGCGACATCCGCAACGAAGCGCTGATGACCGAGATCCTTCACGACCACGCCATCGAAGCGGTGATCCACTTCGCAGGTCTGAAAGCGGTCGGTGAATCCGTTGCGAAACCGCTCGAGTATTACGACAACAACGTCAACGGTACCCTGCGTCTCATCTCCGCCATGCGTGCGGCCAACGTCAAAAACTTCATCTTTAGCTCTTCGGCTACCGTCTACGGCGATCAGCCCAAAATCCCTTACGTTGAAAGCTTCCCAACCGGGACACCGCAAAGTCCGTACGGCAAAAGCAAACTGATGGTGGAGCAGATCCTGACCGACCTGCAAAAAGCGCAGCCGGAGTGGAGCATCGCGCTGCTGCGCTACTTCAACCCGGTCGGCGCCCATCCGTCCGGCGATATGGGTGAAGATCCGCAGGGCATCCCGAACAACCTGATGCCGTATATCGCGCAGGTTGCCGTGGGTCGCCGCGACTCGCTGGCGATTTTTGGCAATGACTACCCTACCCAAGACGGCACCGGCGTGCGTGACTACATCCACGTCATGGATCTGGCCGACGGCCACGTGGCGGCGATGCAGCAGCTGGCCAACAAGCCGGGCGTGCATATTTACAACCTCGGCGCCGGGGTCGGCAGCAGCGTGCTGGACGTGGTTAACGCCTTCAGCAAAGCCTGCGGTAAGCCGGTGAGCTACCACTTCGCACCGCGTCGTGATGGCGACCTGCCTGCTTACTGGGCCGATGCCACCAAAGCCGACAAAGAGCTTAACTGGCGTGTCACGCGCACGCTTGATGAAATGGCACAGGATACCTGGCACTGGCAGTCACGCCACCCGCAGGGCTATCCGGACTAAGGATCCGTCATGACGCAATTTAATCCCGTCGATCATCCGCATCGTCGTTTTAACCCGTTAAGCGGGCAATGGATTTTGGTTTCTCCGCATCGCGCCAAGCGCCCCTGGCAGGGGGCGCAGGAAACGCCTGCGAAACAAACGCTGCCACAGCACGACCCAAACTGCTTCCTCTGTCCGGGCAACACGCGCGTCACCGGGGATAAAAACCCGGACTACAAAGGCACCTTCGTCTTCACCAACGATTTTGCCGCCCTGATGACCGACACCCCGGACGCGCCGGAAAGCCACGACCCGCTGATGCGCTGCGAAAGCGCGCGCGGAACCAGCCGCGTGATCTGCTTCTCCCCCGATCACAGCAAAACGCTGCCGGAGCTGAGCGTGGAAGCGCTGAAAGAGGTGGTAAGCACCTGGCAGGCGCAAACCGCCGAGCTGGGTCAAACTTACCCGTGGGTGCAGGTGTTCGAAAACAAAGGTGCGGCAATGGGCTGCTCTAACCCACATCCGCACGGCCAGGTCTGGGCGAACAGCTTCCTGCCTAACGAAGCCGAGCGTGAAGACCGTCTGCAAAAAGCGTATTACGCGGAAAACGGTTCCCCAATGCTGGTCGATTACACCCGCCGTGAGCTGGCCGACGGCAGCCGCACCGTGGTGGAAACCGAACACTGGCTGGCCGTCGTGCCTTACTGGGCTGCCTGGCCGTTTGAAACGCTGCTGCTGCCGAAAGCGCACGTACAGCGCATCACCGATCTCAGCGACGCGCAGCGTGACGACCTTGCTCTGGCGCTGAAAAAGCTGACCAGTCGTTACGACAACCTGTTCCAGTGCTCCTTCCCGTACTCCATGGGCTGGCACGGCGCCCCGTTTAACGGCGAAGAGAATCTACACTGGCAGCTGCACGCCCATTTCTATCCGCCGCTGCTGCGCTCTGCGACGGTGCGTAAATTTATGGTGGGCTATGAAATGCTGGCGGAAACCCAGCGTGACCTGACGGCGGAACAGGCGGCAGAACGTCTGCGTGCCGTTAGCGACGTCCACTATCGCGAATCAGGAGTCTAAAAAAATGAGTCTGAAAGATAAAACACAATCCCTGTTTGCTGAAAAATTTGGCTACCCTGCCACCCACGTTATCCAGGCCCCTGGCCGCGTCAACCTGATTGGTGAACACACCGACTATAACGACGGTTTCGTCCTGCCGTGCGCCATCGATTACCAGACGGTGATCAGCTGTGCGAAGCGCGACGACCGCCAGGTTCGCGTGATTGCGGCGGATTACGGTAATGAGACGGACGCGTTTTCTCTCGATGCCCCGATTGTGACGCACGACAGCCAGCAGTGGTCAAACTACGTGCGCGGCGTGGTGAAGCATCTGCAGAAGCGCAACAAAAACTTTGGCGGCGCAGATTTAGTTATCAGCGGCAACGTGCCGCAGGGCGCGGGCTTAAGCTCCTCTGCGTCTCTGGAAGTCGCCGTGGGTACCGTGTTCCAGCAGCTTTATCATTTGCCGCTGGATGGAGCGCAAATCGCCCTGAATGGTCAGGAAGCGGAAAACCAGTTCGTGGGCTGTAACTGCGGCATTATGGACCAGCTGATCTCCGCCCTAGGCAAAAAAGAACACGCGCTGCTGATCGACTGCCGCTCGCTGGGCACTAAAGCCGTTCCCCTGCCAAAAGGCGCGGCTGTGGTAATCATCAACAGCAACTTTAAGCGCACGCTGGTGGGCAGCGAGTACAACACCCGCCGCCAACAGTGCGAAACCGGTGCCCGCTTCTTCCAGCAGCCCGCCCTGCGCGACGTAACGCTCAATGAATTTAACAAAGTGGCGCACGAGCTGGATCCGGTCGTTGCCAGGCGCGTTCGTCACGTGCTGACGGAAAATGCCCGTACCGTTGAAGCTGCCTCCGCGCTGGCGAAAGGTGACCTGAAACGTATGGGTGAGCTGATGGCGGAATCTCACGCCTCCATGCGCGATGATTTTGAAATCACCGTTCCGCAGATCGACACCCTGGTGGACATCGTCAAAGCCACCATCGGCGATAAAGGTGGCGTGCGCATGACGGGCGGCGGTTTTGGCGGCTGCGTCGTTGCGCTGGTGCCTGAAGAGCTGGTTCCTGCCGTACAGGATGCCGTGGCGAAGCAGTACGAAGCAAAAACAGGTATCAAAGAAACCTTCTATGTTTGCAAAGCATCACAAGGAGCCGGACAGTGCTAAACGAAACACCTACCCTTGCACCGGATGGTCTGCCGTATCGCCTGTTAACCCTGCGCAACCGCGCAGGGATGGTCGTTACGGTGATGGACTGGGGGGCAACCCTTCTTTCTGCCCGCGTACCGATGCCGGACGGCAGCGTACGCGAAACCCTGCTGGGCTGCGCCTCGCCTGAGCAGTACGTCAATCAGTCCGCCTATCTGGGCGCGTCCGTTGGGCGCTATGCTAACCGCATCGCGAAGAGCCGTTTTGAACTCGACGGCGTGCAGTACGCCCTGCTTCCAAGCCAGGGTGAGAACCAGCTGCACGGCGGACCGGACGGGTTTGATAAACGCCGCTGGAAGATTGTTCGTCAAAACGACGGGGAAGTGCTGTTCTCTCTGGATTCGCCTGACGGCGATCAGGGCTTCCCGGGGAACCTTATCGCGTCCGCGCGCTTTACGCTGACCGACGACAACCGTATCGCCATTGAATACCGTGCGACGGTCGACAAGCCGTGTCCGGTCAACCTGACCAATCACGCGTACTTTAATCTGGACGGTAACCAGTGCGACGTGCGTAACCACAGGCTGCAGATCCTGGCGGATGCCTGGCTGCCGGTTGACGAGATGGGCATTCCGCATCAGGGCCTCAAAGACGTGAGCGGCACCAGCTTTGACTTCCGCAGCGCGAAAACGATCGCCCAGGATTTCCTGAGCGATGACGATCAGCGCAAGGTGAAAGGCTACGACCACGCGTTCCTGCTACAGGCCAAAGGTGATGTGAAACAACCTGCCGCGCAGGTGTGGTCTGCGGATGAGAAGCTGCAGATGACGGTGTATACCACTGCCCCTGCCCTGCAGTTCTACTCAGGTAACTATCTCGGCGGCACGACGGCGCGCGAACACGAAGAGTACAGCGACTGGCAAGGCCTGGCACTGGAGAGCGAGTTCCTGCCGGACAGCCCGAACCATCCGGAATGGCCGCAGCCGGACTGCGTGCTGCGCCCGGGTGAAGAGTACGTTAGCGTCACAGAGTATCATTTCATTCCGCATTGATTTCCAGCCCTCCCATCGGAGGGCTTTTTTCTGCGCGCCTTGCTGAAAATAGCGCCGATCGCAGACAAAATCATAACCCTGGATTCACAAGCATCTTACACTCAGAGACTATTTTCGCTATGGTTAGGGTTAAGCGTTGCTGGTGGCACGGCCACGGCAATATAATGAGAATTGTTATCATTCTAAAAATGCTTGAGGAGTAAGAGATGGCTATAACTAAGCTGGTCCTGGTGCGTCACGGCGAAAGCCAGTGGAACAACGAAAACCGCTTTACCGGTTGGTACGACGTTGATCTGTCTGAGAAAGGCGTAAGCGAAGCAAAAGCAGCAGGTAAACTGCTGAAGGAAGAAGGCTTCAGCTTTGATTTTGCTTACACCTCTGTGCTGAAACGTGCCATCCACACCTTGTGGAACGTGCTGGACGAACTGGATCAGGCCTGGCTGCCGGTTGAGAAGTCCTGGAAACTGAACGAACGTCACTACGGTGCGCTGCAGGGCCTGAACAAAGCGGAAACCGCTGAGAAATATGGCGACGAGCAGGTTAAACAGTGGCGTCGCGGCTTCGCAATCACCCCACCAGAGCTGACCAAAGATGACGAGCGCTACCCGGGCCACGACCCGCGTTACGCGAAGCTGACCGACGCTGAGCTGCCAACCACCGAGAGCCTGGCGCTGACCATCGACCGCGTTGTGCCTTACTGGAACGAAACCATTCTGCCACGCCTGAAAAGCGGCGAGCGCGTGATCATCGCGGCTCACGGTAACTCCCTGCGCGCGCTGGTGAAATACCTGGACAACATGAGTGAAGACGAAATCCTCGAACTGAACATCCCAACTGGCGTACCGCTGGTGTATGAGTTCGACGAAAACTTCAAGCCAATCAAACATTACTATCTGGGTAACGCGGAAGAGATCGCGGCGAAAGCAGCGGCTGTCGCGAACCAGGGTAAAGCGAAGTAATTTTCGCCAGACATAAAAAAAGCGCGGAGCCTTCCGCGCTTTTTTATTTGTGCCTGATAATTCAGCCGCGACGCGCTTTTACCGCATTCGCCAGCTGACGCAGGATGGTATCGGTATCGTCCCAGCCGATGCAGGCATCGGTCACGCTTTTGCCATACACCAGCGGTTCGCTGCCTTCCAGATTCTGGTTACCTTCAACCAGATGGCTTTCGATCATCACCCCAATCACCGCCTTCTCACCGCCGGCAATCTGCTGACAGACGTCTGCCCCCACTTCCATCTGCTTTTTAAACTGCTTGCTGGAGTTGGCGTGGCTGAAATCGATCATCACCTGCGGTGGCAGCCCGGCTTTTTCCAGCCCAACCTTCACTTCTGCCACGTGTTTTGCGCTGTAGTTCGGCTCTTTGCCGCCGCGCAGAATGATATGGCAGTCGCCGTTACCGCTGGTGTTAACGATGGCGGAATGACCCCATTTGGTCACCGACAGGAAGCAGTGCGGTGCACCTGCAGCATTGATAGCGTCAATGGCGACCTTGATGGTACCGTCAGTGCCGTTTTTGAAGCCCACCGGGCAAGAGAGACCGGACGCCAGCTCGCGGTGCACCTGAGATTCAGTGGTACGGGCACCAATTGCGCCCCAGCTCATCAGGTCTGCCAGGTATTGTGGCGTAATCATGTCCAGGAATTCACCGGCCGCAGGCAGGCCGCTGTCGTTGATCTCCAGCAGCAGCTTGCGCGCAATGCGCAGACCGTCGTTGATCTGGAAGCTGTTATCCATGTGCGGATCGTTAATCAGCCCTTTCCAGCCCACGGTGGTGCGCGGTTTTTCAAAATAGACGCGCATGACGATTTCCAGCTCGTCCTTCAGCTCTTCACGCAGGGTGAGCAGGCGGGCAGCGTATTCTTTCGCGGCTGCAGGATCGTGAATGGAGCACGGGCCAATCACCACCAGAAGACGATCGTCATTACCTTTCAGGATCTTATGGATCGCTTTACGTGCATGAGAAACCGTGTTTGCGGCATTTTCAGTGGCGGGGAATTTCTCAAGGAGTGCTACAGGAGGTAATAACTCATTGATCTCTTTGATGCGTAAATCGTCGTTCTGATAATTCATTTTCTTTCCAGCTCTGCCATATCTTTAGTAATGAAAGCAATCCTTTCAATCTATCTTGTCGACCAGGAAGTGTAAACACGGTTTTACACTTCACGCAGATAATTCCTGGAATTCGCCTAAAAATCGCCACAAAATAGCGAAAAATGAGATCTAACCTAAGCTTTTTAACTGTAACAACCAATTTTACACGCTTAAACGCGATTCCCTACTGACGTAAGTCCGTAAGGCGGAATCTTTCGCCTCTGAAAAAGATGCACTGTTGGAGAATGTTATCCAGCGTAACGACAAGAACAGGAGCACCATGATGAAAATGACAAAACTGGCAACCCTCTTCCTGACCGCCACACTCACTCTGGCCAGCGGCAGCGTCCTGGCCGCGGAAACGGGCACATCAGACAGCAACGGGGATGCAAATGCGGCTGCGGCAGCAGGCCAGCCCGCTCCGGATGCGAAACAGAATATCGCCCCGAATAATGTCGACAACAACCAGATCAATACCGGCAACACCAACACCGGCGGCACGATGCTGCATCCCAACGGCAGCGCTTCCGGCACCATGAATCATGACAATATGAGTTCGGATGAGGTTCATAAGAACTCGATGTGTAAGGACGGCAAATGCCCGAACCCTGACGACAAAGTGGGTAACGACGCCAATACCAAAACTGATGGCACCACCCAGTAATTTGTTATGAACCGTCAGAAAAAGGAGAGCCCAGGCTCTCCTTTCTTTTTGGAGTAACCTATTAAAAACGCTACACTAAAAACAATAACACATCAGGAAAGCAGACATGGCGCACTCCCATTCCCACTCGCATTCTCCCGGCAACGACAACGCTAAACGACTGATGCTGGCCTTTGGCGTCACGGCAACGTTTATGGTTATCGAGGTCATTGGCGGCCTGGTTTCCGGCTCTCTGGCGCTTCTGGCCGATGCCGGACATATGCTGACCGATGCCGCCGCCCTGCTCTTCGCCCTGCTGGCGGTGCAGTTCGCGCGTCGTCCACCGAATGCGCGCCACACATTCGGCTGGCTGAGGCTGACCACCCTGGCCGCGTTTGTTAACGCCATTGCGCTGGTGGTCATTACCGTGCTTATCGTCTGGGAGGCCGTACAGCGCTTCCGGCATCCTCAGCCGATCGCCGGGGCGACCATGATGGTGATTGCCGTGGCAGGGCTGCTGGCGAATATCCTGGCCTTCTGGATTCTGCACCGCGGCAGCGGGGAAAAGAACCTCAACGTGCGCGCGGCGGCGCTGCATGTTCTGGGGGATTTGCTCGGTTCCGTCGGGGCGATTGTCGCCGCGCTGGTGATCCTCTACACCGGCTGGACGCCTGTCGATCCGATTCTGTCCGTGCTGGTGTCGTGTCTGGTCTTACGCAGTGCCTGGCGGCTGTTGAAGGAGAGCGTGAATGAACTGCTTGAAGGGGCACCGGCATCCATGAATATTGACGAGCTGAAGCGCAACCTGCGCCGTTCAGTCCCGGAAGTCCGCAATGTTCATCATGTGCACGTCTGGCTGGTGGGGGAAAAACCGGTCATGACGCTGCACGTCCAGGTGATCCCGCCTCACGACCACGATGCGCTGCTAGAACGCATCCAGCATTTTCTTGAGCATCACTACGAAATTGGCCACTCCACCATCCAGATGGAGTATCAGCCCTGTAACGGGCCGGACTGCCACCTTAACGAGGCGCAGTCCGGACATTCACATCATCATCACCACTAGCTGGAAAGCGCGTGAGAGCCTCGCTCACGCGCGCTGTTAATCCACATCCGGCTGCCGTTCAGCGCAATGAAGGTTAGCAGCAGATATTCCAGCGACATCGCATAGACGCCCTGCAGGGCGAAGATCGCCACGCTGATCACGTTGATGATGACCCAAAGCAGCCAGTTCTCAACGTATTTACGGGTCATCAGGATCATCGCCGCAATCGACAGCACCATCATGCAGGAATCCCAGAACGGGAAAGCATCCGGCTGCAGCTCTGGCATCGTCACGTTCAGGCCGATGCCAGACATGACCGAAACGGCGACGCGGGTCAGGAACGCAAACACCGGGTTGATGTAGACGGTCATTAAGCCAATGGCCAGCACGCAGGCGACGAACCAGGCGATGGCTTTCGGCAAGGGCAGCCAGCGGATCTGCAGCTCTGCCTCCTGCTGGCTGTTCTGACGCGACCACGCGTACCAGCCGTAGATATTGGCGGCGAAGAAGAACAGCTGTAAAAGCAGGCTGGCGTAAAGCTGGATCTGGAAGAAGATAATCGCAAACAGCGTGACGTTAATCAGCCCGAACGCATAGTTGCTGATCTTCTCCAGGCTTGCCAGCCAGATACAGAGTAATCCCGCCAGTGTGCCAACGGCCTCAATCCATGACAGGTCATAGCCACCTGCACCAATCGGTATATGAACCAGAATGTTATGTGTGCTAAAAAAATCCATCTTTTCTCCGCGGCGTGTTGAATTAAGTACGTAGTGTAGCCGCAAAATCCAGCATGCGGTTAAGCGGAATCAATGCACCTTCACGCAGAGCGGCATCCACATGGATTTCATGTGCTGCACCGCCGGTCTCGAGCCCTTCGGCAATGGCCTTCAGGCCGTTCATCGCCATCCACGGGCAATGCGCACAGCTGCGACACGTTGCGCCCTCACCCGCCGTTGGCGCTTCAAGGAGCTCTTTCTCCGGCACGGCCTGCTGCATCTTATAGAAGATACCGCGATCGGTCGCGACAATGAGCTGCTTGTGAGGCAACGTCCTGGCCGCGTTGATAAGCTGGCTGGTTGAGCCCACGGCATCCGCCATGTCGACAATTGACTGCGGTGACTCAGGGTGAACAAGAATGGCGGCGTCAGGATAAAGTGCCTTCATGCGCGCCAGCGCCTGGGTTTTGAATTCATCATGCACGATGCAGGCGCCCTGCCAGCAGAGAACGTCAGCCCCCGTCTGCTTCTGGACATAATTTCCAAGATGACGATCTGGCGCCCAGATAATTTTCTCTCCCAGGCTATCCAGATGTTCAATCAGCTCAACGGCGATGCTCGACGTGACTACCCAGTCGGCCCGCGCTTTTACCGCCGCAGAGGTGTTGGCGTAAACCACCACGGTCCGATCAGGGTGGGCGTCACAGAAGGCCGTGAATTCGTCAATCGGACAGCCCAGATCCAGCGAACACTCTGCGTTAAGCGTGGGCATCAGAATGGTTTTTTCAGGGCTCAGGATCTTTGCCGTTTCGCCCATAAAACGCACGCCAGCAACCAGTAGCGTGGAAGCGGGGTGTCGTGCACCGAAGCGTGCCATCTCCAGTGAGTCAGAAATGCAGCCTCCGGTCTCTTCAGCCAATTGCTGAATTTCCGGGTCGGTGTAGTAATGGGCCACCATTACCGCATCGCGCTCTTTAAGAAGACGTTTGATCTTCTCGCGGTAGAATTGCTTTTCATCCTGGCTCAGCGGGACAGGCTTTGGCGGAAACGGATAGATTGCGGCTTCAGGATCAAACATCACACTCATTATGGCTTCTCGTTTTACTGGCTTAACAATATTGCCTTTCTTTTGCCTGACATAGCAAAACGCGTGGCAATTGTGTTTTGTATACTAAACAAGATAGCGAATCTGGAGTGAAAAGTCACCGGGAATAGATGGGCGGAGCATTTGTTGTACCGCAGATAGCAAAAAGGCGCCTTTAGGGCGCCTTTCTACACTGGTGGGTCGTGCAGGATTCGAACCTGCGACCAATTGATTAAAAGTCAACTGCTCTACCAACTGAGCTAACGACCCCTTGCGGGATTTTTTCTTCGAAGTGGTGGGTCGTGCAGGATTCGAACCTGCGACCAATTGATTAAAAGTCAACTGCTCTACCAACTGAGCTAACGACCCATTCGGGTGCTGACTTCGAAGATTTTTACTCGGTACCACCGGAGAGTGGTGGGTCGTGCAGGATGACTCGGCTTCGCCTCGCCCTTCGGGCCGTTGCTAAAGCAACGTTATCCTTCACGTTTAATATCTGAGTAAGATATTAAAATTGGTGGGTCGTGCAGGATTCGAACCTGCGACCAATTGATTAAAAGTCAACTGCTCTACCAACTGAGCTAACGACCCGAGTGGTGGGTGATGACGGGCTCGAACCGCCGACCCCCTCCGTGTAAAGGAGATGCTCTACCAACTGAGCTAATCACCCACTCTGTACTGCCGGTATGCGTTAAGTGGTGGGTCGTGCAGGATTCGAACCTGCGACCAATTGATTAAAAGTCAACTGCTCTACCAACTGAGCTAACGACCCACTTTTACGCTGTTTTCACGTTGTTTGATATCCCGTGGCAACGGCGGCATATATTACTGATTTAAGAATTCAGCGCAACAAAAATTTCGATGAAGATCACTTAACTGCTTACGAATCATGCTGCACGACCAGAAATAACGCGATTTCTGGTCATGCGATAATCATCCCATCGAATTCAGACGTTTTTGCGCCTGCTTAGCACCTTCGGTACCCGGGAATTTAGAGACCACCTGCTGATAAACCGCTTTGGCTTTCGCAGTGTCGCCTTTGTCCTGCATGATGACGCCCACTTTGTACATCGCATCAGGCGCTTTTGGCGATTTCGGGTAGTTTTTTACCACGGAGGCAAAATAAAACGCCGCATCGTCCTTTTTACCCTTGTTGTAATTCAGCTGACCGAGCCAGTAATTCGCATTTGGCTGATAAGTGGAATCAGGGTATTTCTTAACAAAGTTCTGAAACGCAGCAAGCGCGTCATCCTGACGAGATTGATCCTGCACCAGGGCAATGGCCGCGTTGTAGTCCGTATTCGCGTCACCGCTCTGTACAGGCGCACCTGTTGAAGCAGAAGCATCCGCAGCCGGAGCTGATGTCGCTGCACCGCTCTGATCGCCCGCGGCTGGCTGTGCTTGTGCTGCACTACCACTGCTCAGGCTATCCATCTGCAGCAAAATCTGCTTCTGACGTTCCACAACCTGGTTAAGCTGATACTGGCTTTCCTGAATCTGACCGCGGAGAGCGTCAATATCATTCTGGTTATCGGAGAGCTGTTGCTGGAGTTGGGTTAAAAGCTGGCTGTGAGCGTTAGAAATACGCTCGAGTTGAGTGACCCGGTCTTCTACCGAGCCTGAGCCGACACTACTGATTGGTGCCTGAGCAAAAGCGGCCCAGGGGGCCGCTATTCCAACCAGTAACGACAGACTCAACAGATGATGTCTGAAGTTACTGCTCATGCAATTCTCTTAGTAAACCAGTACGGCACGACGGTTTTTGGAGTAAGCCGCTTCGTCGTGACCCAGTACTGCAGGTTTTTCTTTACCGTAAGAAACGATGGAGATCTGGTCAGCAGAAACGCCTTTACCCTGCAGGTACATTTTAACAGCGTTAGCACGACGTTCACCCAGGGAGATGTTGTACTCTGGAGTACCACGTTCGTCCGCGTGACCTTCTACGGTGACTTTGTAAGATGGGTTGCTACGCAGGAAGTTAGCGTGCGCATCCAGCATCGCAGCGAAGTCAGAACGGATGTCGTATTTATCCAGATCGAAGTAAACGATGTTGTTCTGCTGCAGCTGCTGCATCTGAAGACGCGCTTGCTCTTCAGAAGACATGTTGCCATTGCCGTTCGCGTCCATACCGGTGCCGGCACCCATCATGCCTTCGCCGCTCTGGTCATTGCTTGCGTTCTTGTTAGAAGAACACGCTGCGATTGCCATTACAGGCAGAGCGATCATCAGCCCCTTCAGCACTTTGTTCAGTTGCATTTCTATGATTCCTTTAGTAATCAATTAATTATTATTTACAGATACGGCGACCAGGCAGGAGATTTTACCTGTCCATCAGTTGCCGGAATACGCGCTTTGAAACGCCCATCTGTAGAAACCAGATTCAGCACAGATCCCATCCCCTGAGAAGAGCTGTAGATTACCATCGTGCCGTTAGGTGCCAGACTTGGCGTTTCATCCAGGAACGTTGACGACAGAACTTGAACGCCACCCGCTACCAGATCTTGTTTGGCAATGTGCTGCTGCCCACCGTTGGAGCTCACCATTACCATAAATTTACCGTCGCTGCTCACGTCTGAGTTCTGGTTCTGCGAACCTTCCCAGGTAATACGCTGCGGAGCACCGCCGTTGATGTTGACTTTGTAGATTTGTGGACGGCCAGCCTGATCAGAGGTAAACGCCAGGTTTTGACTGTCCGGGAACCATGAAGGTTCGGTGTTGTTGCTGCGACCGTCGGTCACCTGACGGATCTGGCCAGAGCCAATGTCCATCACGTACAGGTTCAGGCTACCGGTTTTTGACAGCGCAAACGCCAGTTTAGAACCGTCCGGAGAGAACGAAGGCGCACCGTTGTGACGTGGGAAAGATGCTACCTGACGAACAGCACCGTTTGCCAGCGTCTGGATAACCAGTGCTGAACGGCCACTTTCGAAGGTGACATAGGCCAGTTTAGAACCGTCCGGAGACCAGGCTGGAGACATCAGCGGCTGTGAAGAACGTTTCACCAGGAACTGGTTGTAGCCGTCGTAGTCAGATACGCGCAGCTCATACGGGAACTGACCACCGTTGGTCTGCACCACATAAGCAATACGGGTACGGAACGCACCTTTAATACCGGTCAGTTTTTCGAATACCGCATCGCTGGCAGCGTGAGCCGCGTAGCGCAGGTACTGCTTAGTGACCTTGTAAGAGTTCTGAGCCAGAACGGTACCCGGTGCACCGCCGGTATCCACCAGCTGCCAGGCCACGTTGTAAGAGCCGTCCGGGTTAGGCGTAACCTGACCCACAACCACGGCATCAATACCCAGCGCAGACCATGCTGCAGGCTGTACTTCCTGCGCGCTACCCGGCTGCTGAGGCAGACGAGAACGATCTAACGGGTTGAATTTACCGCTGTTACGCAGGTCAGCCGCCACGATGCCACCGGCATCTTCAGGTGCAGCGCCAGGACCGGCCCACTGGAACGGAACAACACCGATTGGGCGTGCCGAGTCCACCCCCTGGGTGATCTCGATACGTACTTCTGCGTGCAGTACTGCTGCCCACAGCATTAAAAAACCAAATGCTACACGTAATGCCTGCTTCATCATATCTCCCTTATCCGGGTAACCTTACCCACGATAATTTAGCAGAATGTTAACAAACTCAAATAGACAAAACTACCCGAACCCTGTGACTAAACCTGGTCTATTTTTCCCCGTTTGCACGGGGAAAATGTAACTTAAGGTTTGAAGTCCAGCGGCGCATTTTTGAAGACTTCGTAAACTGCCTGAGACGGCGGTTTCGGCATCTTCGCCTGACGCGCTGCAGCCAGGGCCGCAGTACATAAAGCCGGGTCGCCACCTTCCGACTTGATATCCAGCAGCATGCCGTCCGGAGCCAGTTTTATACGCAACGTACACGTTTTACCGGTATAGGAAGACGCATCATAGAATCGGCTTTCAATAGCGGATTTAATCTGCGCGGCATAACCGTTGATTTCAGCCCCGGTCGCACCGTTACTCTTAGTGTTACCACTTCCGGTCGGCGCTGCGTTGTTTCCTTTCGCCCCACCGCCCGTTTTCGGTGCATTCTTACCGGAGCTCAAATCGCCCAGCAGATCGTCAACCCCTGCGGCAGCAGCAGCTTTTTCAGCGGCGGCAGCCTTTTTAGCAGCCGCTTTTTCAGCTGCGGCTTTCTTATCGGCCGCGGCCTTCTCAGCTGCAGCTTTTTTATCAGCAGCGGCTTTTTCCGCGGCAGCTGCTTTTTCTGCTGCCGCTTTCTCAGCAGCAGCCGCTTTCTTAGCGGCCTCGGCAGCAGCTTTCTTCTCTGCGTCCTGAGCGGCTTTCTTCGCGGCTTCCGCTTCAGCTTTCTTCTGAGCATCAGCAGCGGCTTTCTTCGCGGCTTCCGCTTCGGCTTTCTTCTGAGCATCAGCAGCGGCTTTCTTCGCGGCTTCTGCTTCAGCTTTCTTCTGAGCATCAGCAGCGGCTTTCTTCGCCGCTTCTGCTTCAGCTTTCTTCTGAGCATCAGCAGCGGCTTTCTTCGCCGCTTCTGCCGCTAATTTTGCCTGGGCATCAGCCTGCGCTTTCGCGTCCGCTGCGGCTTTTGCTGCCGCCTCTTCCGCCTGCTTTTGCTGTTCCTGTGCTTTCTTCGCGGCCTCTTCGGCTTGTTTCTGCTGTTCCGCCTGCTCTTTCGCAGCTTCCTGCGCCTGCAAACGTTCTTTCTCAAGCTGCTTCAGACGTTCCTGCTCTGCGGCCTGCTTTTCACGCAGCTCTTCCGCCTGCTGTTGCGACTGTTTTTCACGCTGCTCTTCAGCCCGTTTGGCACTCGCCTTCTGCTGTTGTTCGCGATTATAGTTCTGTACTACCGCACCGGGATCCACCATCACGGCGTCAATGGAAGACCCTCCACCGCCGCCGGCTGATGCATCAATATGCTCGTCGAACGAACTCCAGATCAGCGCTGCAAAGAGAATAACGTGCAGCACTGCGGAGACGATTATCGCTCGCTTAAGCTTGTCGTTCTGTTCGGTTGCCTTTGACACTATCGGTTCCCAAAAACTACGCGGATGATCAAATAGGTTGGGTCATTAAGCCAACTGACTTAACACCCGCACTATGTAGCAAGTTCAGCGCTTTAATAATTTCATCGTAGGGTACGTCTTTCGCGCCACCGATTAAGAAGACCGTTTTCGGATTTGACTCCAGGCGACGCTGCGCTTCAGCAATCACCTGCTCAGGCGGCAGCTGATCCATACGATCTTTCTCTACCACGACGCTGTATTGCCCTACGCCGGAAACCTCAATGATAACCGGAGGATCGTCATTGGTGCTCACCGCCTGTGATTCTGTCGCATCCGGCAGATCCACTTCCACGCTCTGGGTAATGATTGGCGCTGTCGCCATGAAGATCAGCAGCAGTACCAACAGGACGTCCAGCAGTGGAACGATATTGATTTCGGACTTGAGCTCGCGACGACCTCGTCCACGCGATCTGGCCATGGTTTACCCCTTGTTGCTCTCGGTGCTGGTAAACGCCTGACGGTGCAGAATCGCAGTGAACTCTTCCATAAAGTTGTCGTAGTTCAGTTCCAGTTTGTTCACACGCTGGTTCAGACGGTTGTAAGCCATAACCGCCGGAATTGCCGCAAACAGACCGATAGCGGTCGCAATCAGTGCTTCAGCGATACCCGGTGCAACCATCTGCAACGTCGCCTGCTTCACCGCGCCCAGCGCGATAAAGGCGTGCATGATCCCCCACACGGTACCAAACAGGCCGATATACGGGCTGATGGAACCGACAGTACCGAGGAATGGAATGTGCGTTTCAAGGTTTTCCAGCTCGCGGTTCATAGAGATGCGCATCGCACGCGAGGCACCTTCCACCACCGCTTCCGGCGCATGATTGTTTGCACGATGCAGACGGGCAAACTCTTTGAAACCGCTATAAAAAATTTGCTCGGAGCCTGTAAGGTTTTCACGGCGTCCCTGGCTTTCCTGATACAGACGAGAAAGCTCAATACCCGACCAGAACTTATCTTCAAACGCTTCAGCTTCACGGCCAGCGGCATTGAGGATACGCGTTCTCTGGATGATGATGGCCCAGGATGCGATTGAAAAACCAATCAAAATCAACATGATAAGTTTAACCAGAAGGCTTGCCTTCAGGAACAAATCAAGGATATTCATGTCAGTCACTGCTTAAACTCCGCGACAATAGACTTAGGAAGCGCACGAGGCTTCATTATGGTTGGATCAACACAAACAATCAGTACTTCAGCTGAGTTAAGTACGGTATTCTCTGCGTTGACTATCCGCTGCGTGAAAACCAGTGAGGTCCCGCGCATTGATGTAATTTCAGTTTGGACTTCGAGCATATCGTCGAGTCTGGCAGGCGCAAAATACTCAAGCGTCATCTTGCGAACCACGAAGGCAACTCGCTCAGCCAACAGTACCTGTTGACTAAAGTGATGATGGCGCAGCATCTCTGTGCGTGCCCGTTCATAAAAAGCAACGTAGCTGGCGTGGTAAACCACACCACCGGCATCGGTATCTTCGTAATAGACACGAACCGGCCATCGAAACAGCGTTGTATTCACTTTACATCCCGGTAATGCAACAAAAGTTAATGCTTTTAAACTTCGCTACTATACGCGCGGGAAAGAGGGTTGGGAATGGGGGAAAGTAAACGGAGAGTAAATTTTTATGGGCTCGGGTAAGCCCATAACGTTAACGGACATTTCTTATTCAGAAGAAGAAGAAAATCAAACCGGCGAGAAGCACCAGATCGGCAATCAGCGGGCAAAAAATTCCCTGCCAGTGAACGGCTTTCGGACGAAAGCCCACGCCGTGGATCACACCTGCACACACCGCCCACATAATGAGGAAGCCGTGCCAGATTTCAAGCTCGCTGGTTTTCGCTGCAAAGCGCGAAGGGTCCCAGAAGATACAACCTGCCAGCAGTAATGCCATCACTAAAGAAAGCGCCCGTAACGGGCGCTTGTCCATTACCGCGTAAAGTTTCGCGATAATATTCATCAGTGTTTTTCTTCACCCGCTTTGGTCGCTTCTACGTGCTCAAGCGCCAGGGCAGTGATGACACCAAATGCACAGGCAAGAAGCGTCCCTAAAATCCATGCGAAATACCACATATTCAGCTCCTTACTTAGTACATAGAGTGGGTGTTGCTTTCGATATGTTCTTTCGTGATGCGACCGAACATTTTCCAGTAACACCAGATGGTGTAGGCCAGAACAATCGGAACGAACACACAAGCAACATACGTCATCAGGTTCAGCGTCATATGGCTGGACGTTGCATCCCACATGGTCAGGCTAGCATTCAGCATGGTGCTGGATGGCATGACGAATGGGAACATCGCAATACCCGATGTCAGGATGATGCACGCCAGGGTCAGTGATGAGAACACGAACGCCAGCGCGCCTTTCTCCAGACGAGACGTCAACACGGTCAGCAGCGGCAGCAATACGCCCAGCGCCGGGATAGCCCACAGCGCAGGGGTATTGTTAAAGTTCACCAGCCATGCTCCTGCCTGACGCGCCACTTCTTTGGTCAGCGGATTAGACGGCGCAGTATGGTTAATCGCAGACGTCACCACGTAGCCATCAATGCCGTACACCACCCACACACCGGCCAGTGCGAAGCAGACCAGCGTGATCAGTGCCGCAACCTGAGCAGTAGCACGGGAACGCAGGTGCAGTTCACCAACCGTACGCATCTGCAGATAGGTTGCGCCCTGAGTGATGATCATCGCCACGCTCACCACGCCGGCCAGCAGACCAAACGGATTCAGCAGCTGGAAGAAGTTACCGGTGTAGTAGAGACGCATGTACTCGTCCAGGTGGAACGGCACGCCCTGCAGCAGGTTACCGAACGCCACGCCGATGACCAGCGGTGGAACGAAGCTACCGATGAAGATGCCCCAGTCCCACATGTTGCGCCAGCGGGTGTCTTCAATCTTGGAACGGTAGTCGAAACCAACCGGACGGAAGAATAAAGAAGCCAGCACCAGAATCATCGCCACGTAGAAGCCGGAGAACGCAGCCGCGTAGACCATCGGCCAGGCAGCGAACAGCGCGCCGCCTGCGGTGATCAGCCACACCTGGTTACCGTCCCAGTGAGGGGCGATGGAGTTGATCATGATTCGACGCTCGGTGTCATTACGACCGAGGAAACGGGTGAGCATCCCCACCCCCATGTCGAAACCATCCGTGACGGCGAAACCGATCAGCAGAACGCCGATCAACAGCCACCAGATAAAACGCAATACTTCATAATCGATCATTTGATGACTCCTGTCTTAGCGTGCCGGCTGAGTAGTCGCAGTGGACTGCTCGTAGTGATAGCGACCGGTTTTCAGGCTGCTTGGGCCAAGGCGCGCGAACTTGAACATCAGGAACAGTTCAGCTACCAGGAACAGGGTGTACAGACCACAAATCAGCAGCATGGAGAAGATCAGGTCGCCCGCTGTCAGGGAGGAGTTCGCTACCGCCGTTGGCAGTACCTCACCAATCGCCCATGGCTGACGGCCATACTCCGCGACAAACCAGCCGGATTCGATTGCGATCCACGGCAGTGGAATACCGTACAGCGCAGTGCGCAGCAGCCATTTTTTCTCGCCGATGCGGTTGCGAATCACGGACCAGAAGGACGCCGCAATGATCAGCAGCATGATGATGCCGCAGCCCACCATGATACGGAATGCGAAGTACAGAGGCGCAACGCGTGGAATCGAGTCTTTGGTTGCCATCTGGATCTGTGCTTCTGTCGCATCAGACACGTTCGGGGTATAGCGCTTCAGCAGCAGACCGTAACCCAGATCTTTCTTCACGTTATTGAACTGGTCGCGAACGGCCTGGTCGGTAGAACCGGCACGCAGCTGTTCCAGCAGCGAGTAGGCTTTCATACCGTTACGGATACGCTCTTCGTGCTGAACCATCAGCTCTTTCAGCCCCGTCACCTGCTTATCAACAGAACGGGTGGCGATGATACCCAGCGCGTAAGGGATCTGAATCGCGAAGTGGTTTTGCTGCGCGTCCTGATCCGGAATACCGAACAGCGTAAAGGCCGCAGGCGCCGGTTGGGTTTCCCATTCGGCTTCGATAGCGGCCAGTTTGGTTTTCTGCACGTCACCCATTTCGTAACCGGATTCATCCCCCAGAACGATAACAGAGAGGATTGCAGCCATACCGAAGCTTGCCGCGATAGCAAAGGAGCGCTTAGCAAACGCGAAGTCACGACCGCGCAGCATGTAGTAAGAACTGATACCCAGGATAAACATTGCGCCGCACACATAGCCAGAAGCGACGGTGTGAACGAATTTAACCTGCGCAACCGGGTTCAGGACCAGCTCGGCAAAGCTGACCATCTCCATACGCATGGTTTCGAAGTTGAAATCAGACGCGATCGGGTTCTGCATCCAGCCGTTCGCCACCAGGATCCACAGCGCGGACAGGTTCGAACCTAATGCCACCAGCCAGGTCACCGCCATATGCTGGACTTTACCCAGACGGTCCCAACCGAAGAAGAACAGACCTACAAAGGTGGATTCGAGGAAGAATGCCATCAGACCTTCAATGGCCAGCGGCGCACCGAAGATATCCCCTACATAGTGGGAATAGTAAGACCAGTTAGTCCCGAACTGGAACTCCATAGTCAGACCGGTTGCCACGCCCAGTGCGAAGTTGATACCAAACAACTTGCCCCAGAACTTGGTCATATCTTTATAAATCTGTTTGCCGGAGAGAACGTATACCGTTTCCATGATGGCCAGCAGGAACGCCATACCGAGCGTCAGTGGCACAAACAGGAAGTGGTACATCGCGGTCAAGGCAAACTGTAAGCGCGACAGTTCGACTATATCTAACATCATGACTCCTTGCTCATCGCATGAAGACTCCGAGAGTGAACCCCGTCAGAGAGAGATCCACACGCATGCCCCAATACAAATTATTCGCATCCTTGTCGTCGTTATTACCCTGAAGGAGGATAAAAACGATGACGTGAGGTTACAAATACGTTAATAAAAAACTCAAATTGATCCCGCAAATATAATACGCTGCAAAACCCTTACAATAAACAGGTTTTTATTGAATCACATTTACGTTTTTCGACGGTGATCAATTTATAGCAAAATTACCACTTTTCGGCCATTTTGATCGCGGACAATTTAGCGCCTTTTGGTGTGTTTTTCCAAACATTAAACATTGATTTAAATCAAAAACAATCTGTTATGTTAATTGTGTTTTGATGCGGTGAACATAGTAAAGACCATGTTAAAGATATGTATATAAAATACAATTAAGGTTATCGAATCGACGGGTGAATATAAACAGAAGTGATTTTTATTAACTTAGTAGTCTGAATGCCGATTTATTCAGGACATAAATTTTAGTGGGTTTTTCGTTTTTTTCCATCTGCTCTCTTTAAGGCAAATAAATAACAATTATTTTACTTTTACATCCTCTCTAATTAACACCTGTTTGTGACTATTGCATGACGCCCGGCAGGCAATAAAAAAGGCCGCTTTACAGCGGCCAACCATGTCGAAACGGACATTTTTATACTGCAACGCCCCCCTTTCGGGGAGCAGAGAGGACTTACTTAATGATGGATTTCAGTGCTTCGCCGATATCCGCCAGGCTGCGAACGGTTTTCACGCCTGCGGCTTCCAGCGCTGCGAATTTCTCATCAGCCGTACCCTTACCACCGGCGATGATCGCGCCTGCGTGACCCATACGCTTGCCTTTCGGCGCAGTCACACCCGCGATGTAACCCACAACTGGCTTGGTCACGTGTTCTTTGATGTAAGCAGCCGCTTCTTCTTCCGCGCTACCACCGATCTCACCGATCATCACGATCGCTTCGGTCTGTGGATCTTCCTGGAACAGCTTCAGGATGTCGATGAAGTTAGAGCCCGGGATCGGGTCACCGCCGATGCCCACGCAGGTGGACTGGCCGAAGCCGTAGTCGGTGGTTTGCTTAACGGCTTCATAGGTCAGGGTACCGGAACGGGACACGATGCCCACTTTGCCCGGCTTGTGAATGTGGCCCGGCATGATGCCGATTTTGCATTCGCCTGGGGTGATAACGCCTGGGCAGTTCGGGCCGATCATACGCACGCCTGCTTCATCCAGCTTCACCTTCACGGTCAGCATATCCAGCGTCGGGATGCCTTCTGTGATAGTGATGATCAGCTTGATGCCTGCGTCGATCGCTTCCAGAATGGAGTCTTTGCAGAACGGCGCCGGAACGTAGATCACGGTCGCGGTTGCGCCCGTCGCTTCTACGGCTTCACGCACGGTGTTGAACACCGGCAGGCCCAGGTGGGTGGTGCCGCCTTTACCTGGCGTTACGCCGCCAACCATCTGCGTACCGTAGGCAATCGCCTGTTCGGAGTGGAAAGTCCCCTGGCTACCGGTGAAGCCCTGGCAGATAACCTTGGTATCTTTATTAATTAAAACTGACATTATTTCCCCTCCACTGCGGCAACAACCTGCTGAGCTGCATCCGTCAGACTTTTCGCTGCAATAATATTCAGGCCGCTGTCAGCCAGTTTTTTCGCGCCGAGTTCAGCGTTGTTACCTTCCAGACGTACAACAACCGGAACGTTAACACCCACTTCTTCTACCGCACCGATGATACCGTCGGCGATCAGGTCGCAACGGACGATACCGCCGAAGATGTTAACCAGAACGGCCTTCACGTTGTCGTCGGAGAGAATGATTTTGAACGCTTCGGTTACGCGCTCTTTGGTTGCGCCACCGCCCACGTCGAGGAAGTTTGCTGGCTCACCGCCGTGCAGCTTAACGATGTCCATGGTGCCCATCGCCAGGCCCGCACCGTTAACCATGCAGCCGATGTTGCCGTCCAGCGCCACGTAGTTCAGCTCCCACTGTGCAGCCTGCGCTTCACGCGGATCTTCCTGAGACTGATCGCGCATTTCGCGCAGATCCGGCTGGCGGAACAGCGCGTTACCGTCAGCGCCCAGCTTGCCGTCGAGGCAGATCAGGTCGCCCTGGGTGGTGATCACCAGCGGGTTAATCTCGATCAGCGCCAGATCGCGCTCCAGGAAGATGGTTGCCAGACCCATGAAGATCTTGGTGAACTGCTGAACCAGTTTACCTTCCAGACCCAGTTTGAACGCCAGCTCGCGACCCTGGTAAGGCATTGGGCCCGCCAGCGGATCGATAGCCACTTTGTGGATCAGGTGCGGGGTCTCTTCCGCCACTTTTTCGATTTCAACGCCGCCTTCGGTAGACGCCATGAACACCACGCGACGGGAGCTACGGTCAACAACCGCGCCCAGGTACAGTTCTTTCGCGATGTCGGTCGCCGCTTCAACCAGGATCTGGTTAACCGGCTGGCCGTTCGCGTCTGTCTGGTAGGTCACCAGACGCTTGCCGAGCCAATGTTCAGCAAACGCACGAATCTCTTCTTTACTCTTAACAACCTTCACACCGCCCGCTTTACCACGGCCACCAGCGTGAACCTGACACTTAACTACCCACGGGCCGGAACCGATTTTAGATGCAGCTTCTTCTGCTTCACGCGGGGTAGTACAGGCATAACCCACCGGAGCCGGTAAGCCATACCGGGCAAACAGCTGTTTGGCCTGATATTCATGTAAGTTCATGTGTTCTATCCATCCTTCAGGGTAATCGTTATCTTCAAACCTGTAGACCGGCGCAGTCTGTGTGCCGGATGGCGCTACGCTTATCCGGCCTACAGGGCAGGTGATGCTAAATAGTCACTAGACGTCCAGCAGCAGACGCGTTGGATCTTCCAGCAGCTCTTTAATCGCTACCAGGAAGCCCACGGACTCGCGGCCGTCGATCAGGCGGTGGTCGTAAGAGAGCGCCAGATACATCATCGGCAGGATCTCAACTTTACCGTCTACCGCCATCGGGCGATCTTTAATGGCATGCATACCCAGGATCGCGCTCTGCGGCGGGTTAATGATCGGGGTAGACATCAGCGAGCCGAATACGCCGCCGTTGGTAATGGTGAAGTTACCGCCGGTCAGATCGTCTACGGTCAGCTTGCCGTCGCGGCCTTTAACAGCCAGCTCTTTAATGTTTTTCTCGATATCAGCCATACCCAGGGTATCCACATCACGCAGAACCGGTGTTACCAGGCCACGTGGGGTAGAAACCGCCATGCTGACGTCGAAATAGTTGTGGTAAACCACGTCATCGCCATCGATAGACGCGTTCACTTCCGGGTAGCGTTTCAGCGCTTCAACTACCGCTTTCACGTAGAAGGACATAAAGCCCAGACGGATACCGTGACGTTTTTCAAACGCGTCACCGTACTGCTTACGCAGGTCCATGATTGGCTTCATGTTCACTTCGTTGAAGGTGGTCAGCATCGCGGTGGAGTTTTTCGCTTCCAGCAGACGCTCGGCCACGCGCTTACGCAGGCGAGTCATCGGCACGCGTTTTTCGCTGCGGGCGCCCAGAGCAGGCTGAGCTGCTGGCGCTGCCGCAGGGGCTTTCGCTTCTGCCTGAGCAGGCGCTTTCGCCAGGTGTTTGTCGATGTCTTCGCGGGTCAGACGTCCGCCTACACCGGTGCCTTTGATGGCTGCCGGGTCGAGGCTGTGTTCAGCCAGCAGGCGACGGATCGCCGGGCTGAGGGCGTCGTTAGACTGTTCTTCCAGAGAAGCCTGCTGGCGCTGAGCCGGCGTAGAGGCTTTCTCTTCAGACTTCGCGCTGGACTCTTTGCCCGCGCTGTTGCCTTCACGCAGGCGACCCAGGATCTGACGAGAGGTGACGGTGGTACCTTCATCTTCCAGCACCGCGTCCAGAACGCCATCCGCCGAAGCCGGTACTTCCAGTACCACTTTGTCAGTTTCGATTTCTACCAGCACTTCATCGCGCTTAACGGCATCGCCTGGTTTTTTGTGCCAGGTAGCGACGGTCGCATCTGCTACGGATTCAGGCAGGTCGGGAACAAGAATATCTACGCTACTCATTTTGTATCCTTTAATTAATCGACGTTCAGCGCGTCATTGACCAGATCTTGTTGCTGCTTCTGGTGAACGGACATATACCCTACCGCCGGAGAGGCGGAGGCCGGGCGACCTGCATAACGCAGGGCTGACCCAAATGGAATCACTTCACGGAAATGATGCTGGCTGCAGTACCATGCGCCCTGGTTGAGCGGCTCTTCCTGGCACCAGACAAAATCATGTACGTGAGCATATTGTTTCAGCACTTCCTGCATCGCCTGATGCGGGAACGGATAAAGCTGTTCGATACGCACGATGGCGACATCTTTCTGATCGTTCTTGCGGCGCTGTTCCAGCAGGTCGTAATAAACCTTACCAGAACACATCACCACGCGCTTCACGCCCTGCGGATCCAGCTCGTCAATTTCGCCAATGGCCGGCTGGAAGGTACCGTTCGCCAGTTCTTCCAGGCTGGACACCGCCAGCGGATGACGCAGCAGGGATTTCGGCGACATCACCACCAGCGGACGACGCATACCGCGCAGCGCCTGACGACGCAGCATGTGGTACACCTGAGCCGGGGTGGACGGCACGCAGACCTGCATGTTCTGCTCGGCGCAGAGCTGCAGATAACGTTCCAGACGCGCGGAGGAGTGCTCCGGACCCTGTCCTTCATAACCGTGCGGCAGCAGCATTACCAGGCCACACATACGGCCCCACTTCTGCTCGCCGGAGGAGATGAACTGGTCGATAACCACCTGCGCACCGTTGGCGAAGTCACCGAACTGCGCTTCCCAGATGGTCAGGGTGCGTGGTTCAGCGGTGGCGTAGCCATATTCGAAGGCCAGTACCGCTTCTTCAGACAGCACGGAGTCCCAGACCTTGAACTGGCCCTGACCGTTGTGCACGTGCTGCAGCGGGGTGTAGGTTGAACCGTTGGACTGGTTGTGAACAACCGCGTGACGGTGGAAGAAGGTCCCACGGCCCGCATCTTCACCGGACAGACGAACAGGAATGCCTTCGTCAACCAGCGTTGCGTAAGCCAGCGTTTCCGCGCCGCCCCAGTCGAACAGTTTCTCGCCTGCCGCCATGGACTGACGGTCAGCGTAGATTTTCTGCACGCGAGACTGCATCTCGATAGCGTCCGGTACGGTGCTGATGCGTTTAGCCAGCTCCTGCAGGCGCTTCATCTCAACCTTGTTCGGGTAGCTCTCATCCCACTCGTGGTTGAGGTACGGAGACCAGGTAAAGGAGTGCATGTTCATCGGACGCAGCTCTTTCACCACGCATTCACCCGCATCCAGCGCGTCGCGGTAGAGGTTGACCATTTCGGTCGCATCTTCCAGCGTCGCCACTTTGTCGCTCTCCAGCTTGTCAGCATAGATTTTGCGCGGGGTCGGGTGTTTTTTGATTTTCTGGTACATCAGCGGCTGGGTTGCACTTGGCTCATCCGCTTCGTTGTGGCCGTGACGGCGGTAGCAGAAGAGGTCAATGAACACATCGCGTTTAAAGGTATTACGGAAGTCCAGCGCCAGACGGGTAACGAAAGCAACGGCTTCCGGGTCATCCGCGTTAACGTGGAAGATCGGCGCCTGTACCATCTTACCGATGTCGGTGCAGTACGGGGTAGAACGCGCATCCAGCGGGTTAGAGGTGGTGAAGCCCACCTGGTTGTTGATCACGATGCGAACGGTACCGCCCACTTCATAACCACGCGCTTTCGACATGTTCAGGGTTTCCTGAACCACGCCCTGCCCTGTTACCGCCGCATCACCGTGGATGGTGATTGGCAGCACTTTATTGCTGCTTGGCTCGTCCAGACGATCCAGACGCGCACGTACGGAACCGATAACCACCGGGCTGACGATTTCCAGGTGTGACGGGTTAAACGCCAGCGCCAGGTGAACCAGACCGCCTTCGGTTTCGATATCAGACGAGAAGCCCATGTGGTACTTCACGTCGCCGGTGCCGAGGTGTTCTTTATGTTTGCCCGCGAATTCGTCGAACAGGTCCTGTGGTTTTTTACCCAGCACGTTGACCAGTACGTTCAGACGACCGCGGTGCGCCATACCCAGTACCACTTCACGGGTACCGCTCTTGCCTGCGTGACGAATCAGCTCTTTCAGCATCGGCACCAGCGCGTCGCCGCCTTCCAGCGAGAAGCGTTTTGCGCCCGGGAATTTCGCGCCCAGATAGCGCTCAAGTCCTTCCGCTGCGGTCAGTTCGTTCAGGAAGCGTTTTTTCTCGTCAGCCGAGAAGGTCGCGTGGCCCGCTACGGATTCGATGCGCTGCTGGATCCAGCGTTTCTCTTCGGTAGAGGTAATGTGCATATATTCCGCGCCGATGGAGCCGCAGTAGGTTTGCTTGAGCGCGTCAATCAGATCGCCCAGCTTCATCGTGTCTTTGCCGATGGCAAAGGAACCTACGTTAAAGCTTTCCTGGAAATCGGCCTCGGTCAGATCGTGATACGCCGGATCGAGATCGGCCACACGGTCTTGTTTCCACAGTCCCAGCGGATCGAGATTCGCATGCTGGTGACCGCGGAAGCGATAAGCGTTGATAAGCTGCAGGACTTTAACCTGCTTCGCATTGGTGTCAGGGTCGGAAATCGCAGAAGAGTAACGTGAGGCATCCTTCGCCAGACGACGGAAATAATCACGTGTTTTGGAATGGAATTGATCCGGTTTGACCCCTGTGCCAGGCAACTGCTGGAACATGGAACGCCAGTTTGCGTCCACTGAGTCAGGATCGGTTAAGAAGTCTTCATAGAGCTGTTCTATCCAGCTCTGGTTCGCACCAGAGAGGTAAGAAGAGTCCAGCCAGGCTTTCATTGCGCCGTTCTGCATCGTGATCCCTTAAGCATTTTTATGCTTACTTTCGCCGTAGAAACTACCACGCACACCGCGTGTACGTGCCGGGGTTCACCTGCGAGCTCTTTTCATTTGGCCCGCGAAGGAACCTTTAGAAACTGTCTGGACTTCAGGGTAGTACAGGGCAGTTTTTAAAGGTTTCTGCAATCTGTTCCCTCTCCCTTTGGGAGAGGGTCAGGGTGAGGGGAACAGCGCTCCCCTCTCACTACTTACGCACTGCGCTGCAGCAGCATCGACTTAATATGGCCGATGGCGCGCGTCGGGTTCAGCCCCTTCGGACACACACTGACGCAGTTCATGATGCTATGGCAGCGGAATACGCTGAAAGCGTCACTCAGTCCTTCCAGACGGCTGTCGGTTTCGGTGTCGCGGCTATCGATCAGGAAGCGATAGGCAGCCAGCAGACCGGCCGGGCCGATAAACTTGTCCGGGTTCCACCAGAACGACGGGCAGGACGTTGAACAGCATGCGCAGAGAATACACTCGTACAACCCATCGAGTTTTTCACGCTGCTCTGGAGACTGTAAGTGCTCGCGAGCGGGTGGATTTTGCCCATTATTCAATAAGTAAGGCTTAATCTTCTCATATTGTGCATAGAATTGCCCCATGTCTACCACCAAATCACGCACAACCGGCAGGCCTGGCAGAGGACGAATAACAATTTTCTGACCAGGACGTTGCAACGCTGAAATTGGCGTGATGCAGGCCAGACCATTTTTGCCGTTCATGTTCACCCCGTCAGAGCCACAAACCCCTTCACGGCAGGAGCGGCGGAACGACAGCGTTGGATCTTTTTCTTTCAGCTGGATTAAGGCATCCAGCAGCATCATGTCGCGACCTTCTTCCGCTTCCAGGGTGTAGTCCTGCATGCGCGGAGCGTCATCAACATCCGGGTTATAACGATAAACTGAGAATTCGAGTTTCATTATCCTGTCTCCGCATTAGTAAGTACGAATCTTCGGCGGGAACGCCGGACGCAGTTTCGGTTCCATATTGACGCTACGACGCGTCATGGTTTCCGACTCTGGCAGATACAGGGAATGGCACAGCCAGTTTTCGTCATCACGCTCCGGGAAGTCGAAGCGGCTATGCGCGCCACGGCTTTCGGTACGGAAGTTTGCCGACATCGCCGTCGCGAACGCGGTTTCCATCAGGTTATCCAGCTCCAGGCACTCAACGCGCTGGGTGTTGAACTCGCTGGAGGTGTCGTCCAGACGGGCATTTTTCAGACGCTCGCGGATAGCTTTCAGCTGCTCAAGGCCTTTGGCCATCGCATCGCCTTCACGGAATACCGAGAAGTTGTGCTGCATGCATTCCTGCAACGCTTTACGGATCTCCACCGGATCTTCGCCGTTACGGTTACCGTTCCAGCGGTTGAGGCGCTCAAGAGAGGCATCAATTTCGTCGTCGGTTGCATCACGCAGCGCGCCCTGCTCGGCAATAGATTCCTGCAGATGCAGACCCACTGCGCGACCAAACACTACCAGGTCCAGCAGGGAGTTACCGCCCAGACGGTTTGCGCCGTGTACGGATACGCAGGCAATTTCGCCTACCGCGAACAGGCCAGGAATAACCACGTCTTCGCCCTGCTCGTTCACGGTCAGCGCCTGACCGGTCACTTTGGTCGGAATACCGCCCATCATGTAGTGGCAGGTTGGGATAACCGGAATCGGCTCTTTCACCGGGTCGACGTGTGCAAAGGTGCGGGAGAGTTCCAGGATGCCCGGCAGACGGGATTCCAGCACTTCTTTACCCAGATGGTCGAGTTTCAGCTTCGCGTGTGGACCCCATGGGCCATCACAGCCGCGGCCTTCTCGGATTTCGATCATGATGGAACGCGCCACCACGTCACGACCCGCAAGGTCTTTCGCATTCGGGGCATAACGCTCCATAAAGCGCTCGCCGTGTTTGTTCAGCAGGTAACCACCTTCACCGCGGCAACCTTCTGTTACCAGAACGCCCGCACCGGCGATACCGGTTGGGTGGAACTGCCACATCTCCATATCCTGCACCGGCACGCCCGCGCGGATAGCCATACCGACACCGTCACCGGTGTTAATGTGGGCGTTAGTGGTGGACTGATAAATACGGCCTGCGCCGCCGGTCGCCAGCACGGTCGCGCGGGCTTTGAAGTAAACCACTTCACCGGTTTCGATGCACAGCGCGGTACAACCAACAATTGCGCCATCGGCGTTTTTCACCAGATCCAGCGCATACCACTCGGAGAAGATGGTGGTGTGGTTTTTCAGGTTCTGCTGATACAGGGTGTGCAGCAGCGCATGACCGGTACGGTCAGCCGCCGCCGCGGTACGTGCCGCCTGCTCGCCGCCGAAGTTTTTCGACTGGCCGCCAAACGGACGCTGATAGATAGTGCCGTTTTCCAGACGGGAGAACGGCAGACCCATATGGTCCAGCTCCAGAATCGCTTCCGGGCCGGTTTTACACATATATTCGATGGCATCCTGGTCGCCGATGTAGTCGGAACCTTTTACCGTGTCATACATGTGCCATTCCCAGTTGTCTTCATGGGAGTTACCCAGCGCAACGGTGATACCACCCTGCGCAGACACGGTGTGGGAACGGGTCGGGAAAACTTTAGAGAGCAGCGCACAGGTCTGGCCGCTCTGGGAAATTTGCAGTGCGGCACGCATACCTGCGCCACCGGCACCAATCACAACAGCATCAAATTCTCTGACTGGCAGTTTCATTACACACCCCACACCACAACGAATCCATAAATAACGTAAACCACCAGTGCAACCACAATGGCCAGCTGCAGCGGGAGGCGAATCGCCAGCGGTTTAACGTAATCGGTCAACACCTGCCACATACCAATCCAGGCATGAATAAGGATGGAGAACAGAGCCAGCAGGGTGAACACTTTGGTGAAGGCGGATCCGAAGAACCCACTCCAGATTTCCCACGTCAGCGTGCCGCTGGTCGCGAAGAAACCGATCATATAGATGATGTAAAGGGTGAGAACGATGGCGGTAGCACGGACCAGGATGAAGTCATGTACGCCGTTGCGTCCTAATGCGGAGGCGTTGCTTACCATACGAGAACTCCTGCGAGAAGTGAAAGCACGACTGTAATCACAAATGAAATGTTAGCGGAGCGTTTCCCGGCTTCGAACGTTTCTTCCAGATAGCCAAAGTCCATCAGCATATGGCGAACACCCACGACGACGTGGTACGCCAGCGCGGTCAGAATGCCCCACATGATGAATTTCACGAAGAAGCTGTTCATGATGGCAGAGGCCTGGAGGAATCCTTCAGGGGAAGAGAGGCTGGTGCCCAGTAACCACAGCAAAATACCGACCGCCACAAACGTAATCACACCAGAAACACGGTGCAGAATGGACGCTATTGCTGTTACAGGGAACCGGATCGTTTTGAGATCCAGATTGACAGGTCTTTGTTTTTTCACATTTCTTATCATGAATAACGCCCACATGCTGTTCTTATTGTTTCCTTCCTCCGGACTGCGATGCGGGTCAAGCAGCGTTCCTTTTCTATAACTGCGCGTCATGCAAAACATTGCTTCCAGATGCTAAAACGACACGTTACAACGCTGGGTGGCTCGGGATTGCAGGGTGTTCCGGAGACCTGGCGGCAGTATAGGCCGTTCACAAAATCATTACAATTAACCTACATACAGTTTGTCGGGTTTTCTCTGGAACAGTGATCAGGGTCACGATAACAACATCTTTTTAATTTTTAATCATCTGATTTGACAAATGTTAAACAATATTGTTACAAACGTCATCAGAAAAGGCATATAATGCGCAAAAGTTATGAGGTCTCACTTTCACCTGACAAATAGTTATGTAACAGTGTGATGGTATTGACCGAAGTTATCAGGACAGTTATTAGTGATATACAGGTTTGAATAATTCGGACTGCAAAAACGCTGATTTGCTGTTGTTTCACTGATATTTCATTCGTTTACCTGCAAGGCGCCATAGCTCTGTACCCTGGTTTGTCCTCGTGAGCTGAGCGGTAAGCCAAATAACAATCTGGTAACGGTGATTTACAGCTGAAAGCAAATCCGGTGAAGCGCAGTCTTAAGCATAAGGCGCTAAGGAGACCGTAAATGGCTGATACAAAGGCAACGCTCACCCTAAATGGTGACACTGCTATTGAACTGGATGTGCTAAAAGGCACGCTCGGTCAGGATGTTATTGATATCCGTACGCTGGGTTCTAAAGGTGTGTTCACCTTTGACCCTGGATTTACCTCTACCGCATCTTGCGAATCCAAAATCACCTACATTGACGGTGACGAAGGTATCCTGCTCCATCGCGGCTTCCCCATCGATCAGTTAGCCACCGAATCCAACTATCTGGAAGTGTGCTACATCCTGCTGAACGGCGAAAAACCGACGCAGGCCCAGTACGATGAATTCAAAACCACCGTGACCCGTCACACCATGATCCATGAGCAGATTACCCGTCTGTTCCATGCGTTCCGTCGTGACTCTCACCCAATGGCGGTGATGTGCGGGATTACCGGTGCGCTGGCGGCGTTCTACCACGACTCCCTTGACGTGAATAACCCGCGTCACCGTGATATCGCGGCGTTCCGCCTGCTGTCCAAAATGCCTACCATGGCGGCGATGTGCTACAAATACTCCATCGGCCAGCCGTTTGTGTATCCGCGCAACGACCTCTCCTACGCGGGTAACTTCCTGCGCATGATGTTCTCCACGCCGTGCGAAGAGTACGAAGTGAACCCGGTACTGGAACGTGCGATGGACCGTATTCTGATCCTGCACGCTGACCACGAACAGAACGCCTCTACCTCTACCGTCCGTACCGCGGGCTCTTCAGGCGCGAACCCATTCGCCTGTATCGCTGCGGGTATCGCCTCCCTGTGGGGACCGGCGCACGGCGGCGCGAACGAAGCGGCACTGAAGATGCTGGAAGAGATCAGCACCGTTGAGCACATTCCTGAGTTCGTGCGTCGTGCGAAAGACAAGAATGACTCCTTCCGCCTGATGGGCTTCGGTCACCGTGTTTACAAAAACTACGACCCGCGCGCCACCGTCATGCGTGAGACCTGCCACGAAGTGCTGAAAGAGCTGGGTACCAAAGATGACCTGCTGGAAGTGGCGATGGAGCTGGAACACATCGCGCTGAACGACCCGTACTTCATCGAGAAGAAACTCTACCCGAACGTCGATTTCTACTCTGGCATTATTCTGAAAGCGATGGGCATTCCGTCTTCCATGTTCACCGTCATCTTCGCCATGGCCCGTACCGTAGGCTGGATTGCGCACTGGAACGAAATGCACAGCGAAGGCATGAAAATTGCCCGTCCTCGTCAGCTGTATACCGGCTACGAGCAGCGTGATTTTAAGTCTGATATTAAGCGCTAACAGACGTTGGGTGCGGCCTGATGCCCTCACCCCGGCCCTCTCCCACAGGGAGAGGGAGAAAACATTAAAAACGGCAACTTTCGTTGCCGTTTTGCTTTTATTTCTGGCAGTGCGGGCACCAGTAAAAGGGTCTCGAAGAGAGCATAATCTTGTCGATAATCCCGCCGCATCGCTCGCACATTTTCCCCTCCCGATGAAACGCCTTGAACCGGAACAGCGCCCCGTGATGCTTGTTCTCATCCACCACGCCGCGCGTGTTGTACGACAGCCGCGGAATATCCAGCAGCGCGTGGGATAACGCCTCCAGCTGTTCATCATTCAGCTGAGACGCTTTGTGCTGCGGCGCCAGCCCGACTTCCCAGAGGATCTCCACCCGCAGGTAGTTGCCGAGCCCGGCCAAAAACGCCTGGTCAAGGAACAGGCCGGAAAACTGCCGGTTACGGAATTTAGGTGATAACAGCCGGGCCTTCACATCGCTCGCCATCAGGCGCATGTCCAGCACGTCCGGCCCGACCCGCTGCAGAAACGGGTGCGTCAGCAGCTGCTCCGGCGTTAACATTTCGATATCCGACGCGCTGTAAAGCAGGATCGCTTTATCCGCCGTTTGCAGCCTGACGCGCAGCACGCGGGTGGTTTGGGGCTGCTCCTCCGCCTCCACCACGCGCCAGACGCCGTAAAGCTGGTTATGGCTATATAACGTCAGGTTATGGGAAAAATGCGTGAGCAACGCTTTGCCGCGCGTTTCAATATGGGTCACCGTCTGCCCCACCAGCTGTGATTCAAACGGTTTTAGCTGAGGAAAAGCAAACCAGACATGCGTCAACGGTTTGCCCTTTATCGCCGCCTCCAGGCTATCCGCCGCGCGGCGGATCTCCGGACCTTCTGGCATGTTATTGTCCTTTCATGATTATTCTGCGCTGACCAGAATGCCCTCTTCAGAGAACGCCGCCCGCAAGCGGCGCGCGAACTGGAGCGCATGCTCGCCGTCGCCGTGTAAACACACCGTATCAGCCTGAACGTTTGCCTGTGTGCCATCCACGGCGGTCACCCGCCCGGCGCGCACCATCTCCAGCGTCTGCGCCAGCGCTTGACCTTCGTCCGTTATCAACGCACCAGCTTGTGTACGCGGTACAAGACTGCCATCGGGTTGATAACCCCGGTCGGCAAAGACCTCCTGCCGCGTGGTTAACCCCAGAAGCTCGCCGGCGCGAATAAGCTCGCTGCCTGCCAGCCCCACAAGGATCAGCTGCGGGTTACAATCGCGTACCGCGCGAGCAATCGCTTCCGCCAGCGCCGGTTCTTTTGCCGCCTGGTTATAGAGCATGCCGTGCGGCTTCACGTGGCGCATGACACCGTTCTCAGCGCGTACCATCGCCTCCAGCGCGCCGATCTGGTAGAGCACCTGAGCGTAGACCGTATCCGGCGGCAGATCCATCGCCGTGCGGCCAAAGTTTTCCCGGTCAGGGAAGCTCGGATGAGCGCCAATCGCGACGCCGTTTTTGATGGCATTACGCACGCTCTCCAGCATGGTTTGCGCATCGCCCGCGTGAAAGCCACAGGCGATGTTGACTGAGGTGACAAGCGTCATCAGCGCCGCATCGGCGCTGCTGCCCTCGCCCAGATCGGCATTCAAATCAATCTTTACCATCAAGCCTCCACGCCAGCTGTTCGAGATAACGCTGCTGATCCTGCCGCGCCTTCAGCGCCTCTTCCAGTGAACACTGCACGAAGTGAATCGGCTGGCCGAGAGGAATTTGCGCCAGATGGTAGCGATCGGCTTCAATGATGCAGGCAATTCGCGGGTAACCGCCGGTCGTCTGCGCGTCGTTCATTAACACGATCGGTTGCCCGTTGCCTGGAACCTGAATGATCCCCGGCAATAAACCGTGGGAGAGCAGTTCCCTGTCGGTCGTCCGGATCAGCGGCTGCCCCTGAAGACGGTAGCCCATGCGGTTACTCTGCGGGCTAAGCTTCCACGGCGAGCGCCAGAAGGACTCTTTGGAAGCCTCGTCAAACTCATGATATTCCGGCCCCGGTAAGGCGCGGATCTGGTTTCCCCACAGCAGCTGTTTTACGCCCTGCGCGGTCGAGAAATGGCGTGCCGAGGGCTTGATTGCCAGCCGATCGCCGTCGCGCAGCAAACGCCCTTCATGACCGCCGATCCCGGCTTTCTGATCGGTACTGGATGAGCCCAGCACCTCCGGCACGTCGATGCCGCCCGCCACCGCGAGATAGCTACGTACACCGTGCAAAGGACGCTTTAAGGTCAGACGCTGTCCGGCTTTCGCCCGCAGACGCCAGCCGGTCCAGACCGCTTTGCCATCCAGCGTCGCGTCACACCCTGCGCCGGTTAAGGCAAACCAGGTCTCCTGACTAAACTCAATGACGCACTGACCGAGCGTAATTTCGAGCGCGGCCGTATTGCCGGGGTTGCCCACCAGCACGTTAGCAATCTCCAGCGCAGGCCTGTCCAGCGCGCCACAATAGCTCACGCCAGACTGGCGCATACCAAAGCGGCCCGCATCCTGTACGGAGGTATAAAGCCCGGCGCGAATAAGCGTTAACATACCCCCTCCTTCTGCGGGATAAAGCGAAGGGTATCGCCGGGACGCAGGAGTATTGGCGTCTCCAGCCCCGGGTCAAATAACGGTGTGGCGGTATGCCCAATAAGCTGCCAGCCGCCGGGCGATGTCAGCGGATAAACGCCGGTCTGCTCGCCGCCGATAGCCACCGTCCCCGCCGGTACGCTCAGGCGCGGTTCGGCACGACGTGGCGTATGCAGCTGAGGGGATAATCCACCCAGATACGGGAATCCGGGCTGAAAGCCCAGGAACCAGACCACGTAGTCAACCGAGCTGTGCAGCTCAACAACCTGCTTTGCTGTTAAACCACAGTGGTCTGCCACCACGCCGAGATCCGGTCCCCCCGGGCCGCCATACACGACCGGGATCTCGATGGCACGCGATTCCGGCTCCAGCGCCTCACTCTCTTCCCACCAGCGCTGCAAACGTTCGATGGCATCCAGCGCCAGCGTATGCGGGCTACGCAGCACCACGGTGATGTTATTCATCCCCGGAATGGCTTCAACCACTTCCGGCAGATCGACCAGACGCTGGGTTAGCCGCCAGATACGTTTTTGCGTGGCAAGGGTCACCGGCGGCTCGAGCTCCAGAACCACTGCCGTTTCTCCCAGAAGATAACAACGCGCTCGCTGCACTCAGGCACCTCTCATCAGGCCGGGTTAGGGATATCAATAAAAGTCACATCCAGATCGGTGTTTTCCGTCAGCCACTCGCTGAGGGCGCGAATGCCGCCGCGCTCGGTGGCATGATGGCCTGCCGCGTAAAAATGCAGCCCCTGCTCACGCGCCGAATGAATCGTCTGCTCGGACACCTCGCCGGTGATAAAAGCATCGACACCAAAACGCGCGGCGCTGTCGATAAAGCCCTGCCCGCCACCGGTACACCAGGCCACACGCTTGACCGTATCCGGGCCGGTATCACCGCTCCATAGCGGACGACGCCCCAGGCGCGCTTCAATCCACGAGGCCAGCTCCAGCCCCGGAACCGGCATCGCCAGTTCGCCCCACGGCACCAGCGGCTCAATCTCCCCCATCACGGTAATGCCCAGTAGCTGCGCCAGCTGGACGTTGTTGCCGAGCTCCGGGTGCGCATCCAGCGGCAGGTGGTAACCGTACAGGTTAATGTCATTTGCCAGCAGCGTTTTCAGGCGGTTGCGCTTCATGCCGCGAATAATCGGCGATTCGTTTTTCCAGAAGTAACCGTGATGGACAATCACCGCATCAGCGTTCTGACGGACCGCCTCGTCCAGCAGCGCCTGGCTTGCCGTGACGCCGGTGATAATTTTTTGCACCGTTTCACGTCCTTCGACCTGGAGCCCGTTCGGGCCGTAATCGCTGAAGGAGGCACTATTCAGTTTTTCGTTAATCAGGCGTTCCAGTTCGCTGTTTTTCATCATCACTCTCTTATGCTTTGCGGGCCGCTTCGTACGCAGCCAGCGTGGCGACACGCGCCTGTTTATGATCGACAATCGGACGGGGATAATTCAGTTTTACACGCTGTTTATCCGCCCATGCCCACGGTTCGTGGATCGCTTTAGCCGGTATCTCTTTAAGTTCAGGGACCCAGCGGCGGATAAACTCGCCGTCCTCATCAAATTTTTGTCCCTGAGTGGTTGGATTAAAAATCCGGAAATAGGGAACCGCATCGGTGCCCGTTGAGGCTGCCCACTGCCAGCCGCCGTTATTCGCGGCAAGATCGCCATCGATCAGCTGAGAGATAAAATAGCGCTCTCCGATACGCCAGTCGATAAGCAGATCCTTCACCAGAAAGCTGGCGGTAATCATTCGCAGGCGGTTGTGCATCCACCCCGTCTCATTGAGCTGACGCATCGCGGCATCGACTATCGGATAGCCCGTCAGCCCTTTTTGCCAGGCCTGTAAAAGTGCCTCGTCGTGCTGCCATTTTACGTTGTCGGTCCAGGGAATGAACGGACGATGCTTACAGAGATCGGGATGATACGTCATCAGATGGCGATAAAACTCACGCCAGATCAGTTCATTCAGCCAGACGGACCCAGCGCCGCCCTCCAGCGCCTGCGGCTGCTCCGCCAGCAGACGATGTAAACACTGGCGAGGAGAGATCGCGCCCAGTGCCAGACAGGCCGACAGGCGGCTGGTGCCCTCGATGGCGGGAAAATCCCGACGCGCGTCGTAGTTGGCCGCATCCTGTTTGCAGAACTGGCGCAGTTGGGCGATGGCCGCTTTCTCATCGGCGGGGAACAGCGCTTTATCAAACGGCTGCTGAGGATAATCGAACGTCAGTTCAGACAGGTCCTTCAGGGGTTCGCCCCTCGCGGCAGGCGCGGCAACGCACTCCGGCAACGCCTCTTTCAGACGTTTGATAAAGGCATTTTTAAACGGAGTGAAAACTTTATACATCTCACGGTTGCCGGTCATCACGCTGCCCGGCGCCAGCATCACGCTGTCATCAAATCCTTCACAGACCACATCCTGCAGCTCCTTCTCCAGCTGACGGTCGCGCTGCTGCTCGTTGAATTCGTACTGATAGTTGTAAAAAAGATGCGTAACGTTGTGCTGCTTACAGGTCTCCTGCACCGTCCGCAGCTGTGCGGCAAAATCACTCACCTCTTTATAGAGAAGCGGTATGCCTTTTCCGGCAAGCGAATGCTGCAGTTCGGTCAGATACGCACGCAGCAAGGCCGCCTGGCGGGGAGCCATATCATGCTGCCGCCACTGCCCGGGCGTAGCCACAAACAGAGCCAGTACGTTAGCGTCTTTGGCGCGGCAGGCCGCCGCGAGGGCGATGTTGTCATGTACGCGCAGATCCGCGCGAAACCAAACCAGATGGGTGGGCATAAAACTCCAGGCTATTGTCCATTATGTCCGTAAGGGCATGCCGTAAAAGGAAAAAGCATGCATTGAACTACTTTGCCATGAAGTGTAGACGGGATGAAATAAAAAAGGCCGCCCGAGGCGGCCTTAACGCTACTTGTCCTGCGAGATCGTGGTTAAAGCAACAAACCCGATCGGCTCATCACTTATTAGGATTTTATAAAGGCTTCGAGGGATTGCCATCTGCTTACAGGAGGGGATGATAAAAATCCCGGGTAGGGGCTGGAAGACCACCCAACGGACCGCGAATCCCGAGGGACAAAAAAACCGCCACATTACTGTTGGCGGTTTTTTTATTGCTGTGTGTAGTCTTAGTAGAAGTCGCAGGTCGCTTTCTCGGCCTGATCCATCCATACCGGCTTCTCGCTGGTTTTCGCCCAGACGCGGTGCAGATAGCTATAAAAACGTGCACGATCTTTCCAGAACAGCATCACCGGCAGAGCCAGCACGCCAGCCACTACGGCGAAAGCGCGGCGCATGAACACGATATGAGCCGGATACTCTTTATAAAGATCCATATTTTTCTCCCCTATAGTTGGCCGGAAACGTCATCCGGAAAATTCAAAATCTGTGACCTGGCTAAAATAATATCGCTTTGTTTGTAATTTTACTACTCATCCGACCACTTATTTTCGTCCGTTTAGCAAAAATTTACACTCACACCGTAATTAAGTTACAAAAAAGTTAACGATTTACTTATCAATAGTTAAATTGTGGGCTTTGCCATTTTTATACTTTTTTTACACCCGCCCTTCTCATTTTTGCGAAATCTTTGCGCCATAAATCCTACCGTTAGCACAACAACAAAAGTCACCCGGAGGTGGATTGTGAGTGCAGGTCTTATTGCCGGCATCGTGCTGGTGTTCCTGTTATTGGGTTATTTGGTTTATGCCCTGATTAATGCGGAGGCATTCTGATGGCTGCTCAGGCGTTTTTGCTTATTGCCAGTTTCTTAGTGGTGTTGTTCGTCCTGGCAAGGCCGCTGGGCTCGGGGCTGGCACGGCTAATCAATAACGTTCCCCTGCCCGGCACGGGAAGCGTTGAAAAAGGGATCTGGCGCGTACTGGGAATAGACGATCGGGAGATGAACTGGCGTGACTATCTGATCGCCATTCTGCTGCTGAATATTGTTGGGCTCATTGCGCTTTTTGCCATGCTGATGTTGCAGGGCATTCTGCCGCTGAATCCGCAACAATTACCGGGCCTGTCCTGGCATCTTGCGCTGAACACGGCTGTCAGTTTTGTCACCAACACCAACTGGCAGTCCTATTCCGGTGAAACCACGCTCAGCTACTTCAGCCAGATGGTCGGGTTAACCGTGCAGAACTTCCTCTCTGCCGCGAGCGGTATTGCGGTGATCTTCGCGCTGACGCGTGCGTTTGCGCGCCAGAAAGTGAGCACGCTGGGTAACGCGTGGGTGGATCTGACGCGCATTACGCTGTGGATCCTGCTGCCGATTGCGCTGCTGATCGCGCTGTTCTTTATTCAGCAGGGCACCCTGCAAAACCTGATGCCTTACACGCCTTATACCTCGCTGGAAGGCGCAAAACAGCTCCTGCCGATGGGGCCGGTGGCGTCGCAGGAAGCCATCAAAATGCTCGGGACGAACGGCGGGGGCTTCTTCAACGCCAACTCCTCGCATCCGTTTGAAAACCCTACCGCTCTGACCAATTTTGTGCAGATGCTGGCGATTTTCCTGATCCCCGCCGCGCTCTGCTTTGCCTTTGGAGACGTAGTCAACGATCGCCGTCAGGGGCGCACCCTGCTCTGGACCATGTCGCTTATCTTCGTGGTCTGTGTTGCGCTGGTGATGTGGGCCGAATGGCAGGGTAATCCGCACTTCCTGACACTGGGTGCCGACAGCGCAATCAACATGGAAGGTAAAGAGAGCCGCTTTGGCATTCTTGCCAGCAGCCTGTATGCGGTGGTCACCACGGCTGCCTCGTGCGGGGCGGTCAACGCCATGCACGATTCCTTTACGGCGCTGGGTGGCATGATCCCGATGTGGCTGATGCAGATTGGCGAGGTGGTGTTTGGCGGCGTAGGCTCTGGTCTGTACGGCATGCTGCTGTTCGTGCTGCTGGCGGTGTTTATTGCAGGTCTGATGATTGGCCGCACCCCGGAATATCTGGGTAAAAAAATCGACGTCCGCGAGATGAAATTAACCGCGCTGGCGATTCTGGTCACCCCGGCGCTTGTGCTGCTCGGCACCGCGCTGGCCCTGATGACCGAGGCCGGACGCAGCGGCATCTTTAACCCTGGCATTCACGGTTTTAGTGAAGTGCTGTATGCCGTCTCCTCTGCCGCCAACAACAACGGCAGCGCCTTTGCAGGCTTAAGCGCCAACTCACCGTTCTGGAACTGCCTGCTGGCGTTCTGCATGTTCGTGGGTCGTTTCGGGATCATCGTGCCGGTTATGGCGATAGCCGGATCGCTGGTGAACAAAAAAATCCAACCGACCACCACCGGGACGTTACCGACCCACGGCGCGCTGTTTATCGGCCTGCTGACGGGCACCGTGTTACTGGTCGGCGCCCTGACCTTTATCCCCGCCCTCGCGTTAGGCCCGGTCGCGGAATACCTTTCTTTACGCTGATTTTGCGGAGAAATTGTCATGAGTCGTAAACAACTGGCCCTGTTCGAACCGTCATTAGTTCGTCAGGCGCTCATGGATGCGGTGAAAAAGCTGAGCCCGCGCGTGCAGTGGCACAACCCGGTGATGTTTATTGTCTGGGCGGGAAGCGTCCTGACCACCGGCCTGGCGATTGCCATGGGAACGGGCCACATGCCGGGGAATGCGATGTTTACCGGTGCCATCAGCCTGTGGCTGTGGTTTACCGTGCTGTTCGCCAACTTTGCGGAAGCGCTGGCGGAAGGCCGGAGTAAAGCCCAGGCCAACAGCCTGAAAGGGGTGAAAAAAACCGCCTTCGCGCGCAAGCTACGTGAACCGAAATACGGCGCGCAGATGGACCACGTTCCGGCGGATGAACTGCGTAAAGGCGATGTGGTGCTGGTGGAAGCCGGTGACATCATCCCTTGCGACGGCGAAGTCATTGAAGGGGGAGCATCGGTGGATGAAAGCGCCATCACCGGCGAATCTGCGCCGGTGATCCGTGAGTCCGGCGGCGATTTCGCCTCCGTGACGGGCGGGACGCGCATTCTTTCCGACTGGCTGGTGATACAGTGCAGCGTTAACCCGGGTGAAACCTTCCTCGACCGGATGATCGCCATGGTGGAAGGCGCCCAGCGTCGTAAAACGCCAAACGAAATTGCCCTGACCATCCTGCTGGTGGCCCTGACCATCGTCTTCCTGCTGGCAACCGCGACGCTGTGGCCATTCTCTGCCTATGGCGGTACCGCGGTCACCGTCACGGTACTGGTGGCGCTGCTGGTTTGTCTGATCCCAACCACCATTGGCGGCCTGCTGTCGGCCATCGGCGTGGCCGGCATGAGCCGTATGCTCGGTGCCAACGTTATCGCCACCAGCGGGCGTGCGGTGGAAGCCGCCGGTGACGTGGACGTCTTGCTGCTGGATAAAACCGGGACCATCACCCTCGGCAACCGTCAGGCGTCAGATTTCTTACCCGCCCCGGGCGTGGATGAAAAAACGCTGGCAGATGCCGCGCAGCTCTCATCCCTTGCCGATGAAACCCCGGAAGGCCGCAGTATCGTGATCCTCGCCAAGCAGCGCTTTAACCTGCGCCAGCGCGACGTTCAGAGCCTGCACGCCACGTTCGTGCCCTTCACGGCGCAAACCCGCATGAGCGGCATTAACATTCAGGATCGCATGATCCGTAAAGGCTCGGTTGACGCCATCCGCCGCCACATCGAGGCTAACAACGGTCACTTCCCGCCGGAAGTGGACAGCCTGGTCGAAAGCGTGGCCCGTCAGGGGGCGACGCCGCTGGTGGTGGCCGAAGGAGCCCATGTGCTGGGGGTAATTGCGCTGAAGGATATCGTCAAAGGCGGCATCAAGGAGCGCTTTGCCCAGCTGCGTAAGATGGGGATCAAAACGGTAATGATCACCGGGGATAACCGTCTTACCGCCGCGGCGATTGCAGCCGAAGCGGGCGTGGATGATTTCCTTTCCGAAGCCACACCGGAAGCCAAGCTGGCGCTGATTCGTCAGTATCAGGCGGAAGGCCGTCTGGTGGCGATGACGGGGGACGGGACCAACGATGCCCCTGCCCTGGCGCAGGCCGACGTGGCGGTGGCAATGAACTCAGGTACCCAGGCGGCAAAAGAGGCGGGCAATATGGTCGACCTCGACTCTAACCCGACCAAGCTGATCGAAGTGGTACACATCGGCAAGCAGATGCTGATGACGCGCGGGTCGCTGACCACGTTCAGCATCGCCAACGACGTGGCGAAGTATTTCGCCATCATTCCGGCCGCGTTTGCCGCGACCTATCCGCAGTTAAACGCCCTGAACGTGATGCACCTGCACTCTCCGGCCTCGGCCATTCTGAGCGCAGTCATCTTTAACGCCCTGATTATTGTCTTCCTGATCCCGCTGGCGCTGAAGGGCGTGAGCTACAAGCCGCTCACGGCGGCCGCCATGCTGCGCCGTAACCTGTGGATTTACGGCCTGGGCGGGCTGGTGGTGCCCTTCGTCGGTATCAAGGTTATCGACCTGCTGTTGACGCTGTTCGGCCTGGTTTAAAAGGTGAATCAAATGACAATGTTACGTCCCGCTATACTTCTGTTTATTCTGCTGTCTCTCATTACCGGCGGGCTGTACCCGCTGGTGACCACCGCGCTGGGCCAGTGGTGGTTTAAGGATCAGGCTAACGGCTCGCTGATACTGCAAAACGGTGAAAACCGCGGTTCTCGCCTGATTGGTCAGAACTTTACGGATGCCCGCTACTTCCAGGGACGCCCTTCCGCCACTGCCGAAAGCCCGTATAATCCGATGGCATCCGGCGGCAGCAACCTGGCGGGCAGCAACCCGGAGCTGGACAAAGCCGTCGCTGAGCGCGTGGCAGCCCTGCGCGCCGCGAATCCAAAGGCCAGCCGGGAAGTGCCCGTGGAGCTGGTGACCGCCTCGGCCAGCGGGCTGGACTACAGCCTGACGCCGGCAGCCGTGGCATGGCAGATCCCGCGCGTCGCCGCCGCCCGCCAGCTGAGCGTCGAACAGGTGAGCCAGCTGGTTGCAGAGCACACGCAAAAGCCGCTGGTCAGCTTCATCGGCATGCCCGTGGTAAATATTGTTGAGCTGAATCTGGCGCTGGACGCGCTAAGGAAAAACTAAATGACCGACGAGCCCATGCGCCCGGATCCGGACAGGCTGCTTGAACAGACGGCTGAAGCCCATCGTGGCAAACTGAAAATTTTCTTCGGCGCCTGCGCGGGCGTCGGGAAAACCTTCGCCATGCTGACGGAAGCCCAGCGGCTTCGGGCGCAGGGGCTCGATATTTTGATCGGCGTGGTTGAAACCCACGGACGTAAAGAGACGGCATCGCTGCTGAAGGGGCTGGCTACCCAGCCGCCCCGCCGCATCAGCCATCGCGGTCGGTTAGTCACCGAATTCGATCTCGATGCCGCCCTCGCCCGCCGTCCCGCCCTTATCCTGATGGACGAACTGGCGCACAGCAATGCGCCAGGCTCACGCCACCCAAAACGCTGGCAGGATGTTGAAGAGCTACTTGAAGCCGGTATCGATGTGTTCACCACGGTTAACGTTCAGCATCTTGAAAGCCTGAACGACGTGGTCAGCGGCGTGACCGGCATTCAGGTGCGCGAGACGGTGCCCGACCCCTTCTTTGATTCCGCGGACGAGGTGGTGCTGGTCGACCTGCCCCCCGATGATTTGCGCCAGCGCCTCCATGAAGGCAAAGTGTATATCGCCGGCCAGGCCGAGCGCGCCATCGAACATTTCTTCCGTAAAGGCAACCTGATAGCCCTGCGCGAGCTGGCCCTGCGCCGAACCGCCGACCGGGTGGACGATCAGATGCGCGCCTGGCGCGACCTGCAGGGCCAGGAACGCGTCTGGCACACGCGGGATGCCATCCTGCTGTGCGTGGGCCACGGCAGCGGTAATGAAAAGCTTGTCCGCACCGCCGCGCGCCTCGCTGCCAAATTTGGCAGCGTCTGGCATGCGGTATATGTCGAAACGCCGCAGCTGCACGCGCTGCCCGAAAACCAGCGTCGCGCGATCCTGAGTTCGCTGCGCCTGGCACAGGAGCTGGGTGCCGAAACCGCGACGCTTTCCGATCCGCAGGAAGATAAAGCCATTCTGCGCTACGCGCGCGAGCACAACCTGGGGAAAATCGTCATTGGCCGTCGCCAGCATCGCCGCTGGTTTAGCCGCGAATCCTTTGCCGACAAGCTGGCTCGTCGTGCGCCGGATCTGGATCTGGTGATCGTGGCGCTGGATGACAAACCTACCCCCTTACCGAATCGCGCGCCGGACAGCCGCACCTTCAGCGATAAATGGCGCATTCAGCTTCGCGGCTGTCTTGTCGCCGTCGTGCTCTGCGCCCTGATTACCGTCATTGCCAGCCAGTGGCTGATTGCGTTTGATGCCGCCAACCTGGTGATGATCTACCTTCTTGGCGTGGTGGTGGTGGCGCTCTTTTACGGGCGCTGGCCGTCGGTACTGGCGACGGTTGTCAACGTCATCAGCTTCGATCTGTTCTTTATTGCTCCCCGCGGGACGCTCGCCGTCTCGGACGTACAATACATTCTCACCTTTGCGGTGATGCTCACCGTCGGGCTGGTGATCGGGAATCTGACGGCGGGCGTACGCTACCAGGCACGCATCGCCCGCTATCGCGAACAGCGTACGCGCCATCTCTACGAGATGTCGAAATCGCTGGCGGTGGGCCGTACGCCGCTGGATATCGTGCAGACCAGCGAGCAGTTTATTCGCTCGACGTTTCATGCCAGCAACCTGATTTTACTCCCGGACGAACACGGTAAGCTGCGCCCGCTGACCTCGGCCAGCGGCATGACGCCCTGGGACGAAGCCATCGCGCGCTGGAGCTTTGACAAAGGCTTACCGGCGGGCGCAGGGACCGACACCCTCCCCGGCGTGCCCTATCAAATTCTGCCGCTGCGCAGTGCCGATAAAAATCAGGGGCTGGTCATCGTAGAGCCTTCCAACCTGCGCCAGCTGATGATCCCCGAACAGCAGCGTTTACTGGAGACGTTTACGCTGCTGGTTGCCAGCGCGCTGGAACGACTGGCCCTTACCGCCAGCGAGGAACAGGCCCGTCTGGCGAGCGAGCGTGAAAGCATTCGTAACTCGCTGCTGGCGGCGCTCTCTCACGATCTGCGGACCCCGCTCACCGTCCTGTTTGGTCAGTCAGAAATCCTGACGCTTGACCTGGCGGCGGAAGGCTCTAAACACGCCCTTCAGGCCAGCGAGATCCGCCAGCATGTGCTGAATACCACGCGCCTGGTGAATAACCTGCTCGATATGGCGCGTATCCAGTCAGGCGGTTTTAACCTCAAAAAAGAGTGGCTCACGCTGGAAGAGGTGGTGGGCAGCGCCCTGAAAATGCTCGAACCCGGCCTGGGTGGGCGACATATCGCGCTGAACATGCCCGAGCCTCTGACGTTAATTCACGTCGACGGTCCGCTGTTTGAGCGGGTGCTGATCAACCTGCTGGAGAACGCCGGCAAATATGCGGGCTCCAGCGCCCGGATTGGGGTGGATGCGACGGTGGACGATGGTACGCTTCGTCTTGACGTCTGGGATACCGGCCCCGGCATCCCAGCCGGGCAGGAGCTGGCTATTTTCGAAAAATTCGCACGCGGCAATAAGGAGTCGGCCATTCCAGGCGTGGGGCTGGGGCTGGCGATTTGCCAGGCGATCATTGACGTCCATGGCGGGACCATTTCCGCAGAGAATCGTCCGGAAGGCGGCGCGCGGTTTTGTGTTACACTTCCTCTGGAAACCCCGCCAGAACTTAATGAATTACCAGAGGATTTGTGATCAACGTTCTGATTGTTGAAGATGAGATCGCCATTAGCCGTTTTCTGCGCGCTGCGCTGGAAGGAGACGGTCTGCGCGTTCATGATGCGGGTACGCTTCAGCGGGGTTTAATTGAAGCCGCTACCCGCAAGCCGGACCTGGTGATCCTCGATCTTGGCCTACCGGACGGTGACGGCATCGATTTTATCCGGGAAGTCCGTCAGTGGAGCCAGATGCCGATCCTCGTGCTCTCCGCCCGTACTGAAGAGACGGATAAAATCGCGGCGCTGGATGCCGGGGCGGATGACTATCTGATTAAACCTTTTGGGATCGGCGAACTACAGGCCCGCCTTCGCGTGGCGCTGCGTCGCCACAGTGCAACCACGCCTGCTGACCCAACCTACACGTTTGGGAATATCCGGGTTGACCTGGCTGCGCGGCGCATTGTGCGCGGCGATGAGGAGATTCACCTCACGCCGATAGAATTTCGCCTGCTCGCCGTACTGCTCAACAACCACGGTAAGGTACTCACCCAACGCCAGCTGTTAAGTCAGGTGTGGGGACCCAACGCTGTGGAACATAGTCATTATTTACGCATATATATGGGACATCTTCGTCAGAAACTCGAAGTCGACCCCGCTCGCCCTCGCCATCTATTAACTGAAACCGGTATCGGTTATCGGTTTATGCTTTGAATAACTATTCATTTTATTTCTAAATAAAACTAAATCCCTCAGAAAATATTTCACAAATAACCCATACGTTATTTTTTCGGGTTATTTTTGCTCATTTAAAACATTGATAACACAACCCATTAACGCACCATCAACAAATCAGAATTTTGATCTGCGATATTCATCTAAAACGAATATTTATTTCTAATTTGATCGATTATCGGTGATCTACCTCACGGTTAATCGCCCTTTCCTGGATAAAATGACCATGCTTTCAATTACTGAAAGGAAAATGAATCATGGAAAACAACAATCGCTTAATGCCCCATATAAGGCGGACAACACATATCATGATGTTTGCCCACCGAAACTGCTTTGACTTTCATCTCTTTAATGCCCGGTAGTCCTTCGACTTCTGGCGCACTCGCTTACAGGTCATCCTGAAACATCTTATTTTACAGGCTTTTGCCTGTGAACCCGTGCGCTCATTCATCTTGATTCAGACTCATCCGCACCGGGCGGACTGAATTTCAATCATCAAAAAAGCAATTCACTGATTTAAATCAGCGGCCACCCTTTGCTTTTTTTTCCGGAAAATTATCGATTTCTTTCTTGCAAGAAATCGAGGGACGTTTATTACCTAAAATAAAGAGAGAAAGATGAAAAGTTTAAAAATCGCAGCCAGCCGTGCCTGTCCGGATTGCTTTACCACCCAGCGTGAACTGGTGGATGTCCGCGCTTCTGATTATATTGATGTTGCCGCCATTGTTCTGGCGGTAACGGATATTGCCAGCGGTATCCTGGACGAAATAGAAGCCACCGGTTTTGGCATTCCTGTTTTTGTCGCGACGCATAAAGAAGAGATCATTCCGGCAGACTATTTATCGCGCATTCATGGCGTATTTGAGTATTCAGACACCAGCAACCACTTTTATGGACGCCAGCTGGAAGCAGCGGCCCTGAAGTACGAAACCCAGCTGCGTCCGCCGTTTTTCCGCGCCCTGGTCGACTACGTGAAGCAGGGCAACAGCGCGTTTGACTGTCCTGGGCATCAGGGCGGTCAGTTCTTCCGCCGTCATCCTGCCGGTAATCAGTTTGTCGATTTCTTTGGTGAGACGCTTTTCCGCTCCGATCTGTGTAACGCCGACGTGGCAATGGGCGATCTGCTGATTCACGAGGGCGCGCCGTGCATTGCGCAGCAACATGCGGCGAAGGTCTTTAATGCCGATAAGACCTACTTCGTGCTGAACGGCACCTCGTCATCCAACAAAGTGGTGCTTAACGCCCTGCTCACCCCGGGCGACCTGGTGCTGTTCGACCGTAACAACCACAAATCTAACCATCACGGTGCCCTCCTCCAGGCTGGCGCAACGCCGGTCTATCTCGAAACCGCGCGTAACCCGTACGGCTTCATTGGTGGCATTGACGCCCACTGCTTTGAAGAAAGCTATCTGCGCGAGCTGGTAGCAGAGGTGGCGCCGGGCCGTGCACGCGATGCGCGTCCGTTCCGTCTGGCGGTGATCCAACTGGGTACCTACGATGGCACCATCTATAACGCCCGTCAGGTGGTGGATAAGATTGGGCACCTGTGTGATTACATCCTGTTTGACTCGGCCTGGGTGGGTTACGAGCAGTTTATTCCGATGATGGCCGACTGCTCGCCGCTGCTGCTGGAGCTGAACGAAAACGATCCGGGGATCCTGGTCACCCAGTCCGTGCATAAACAGCAGGCAGGCTTCTCCCAGACCTCGCAAATTCACAAGAAAGACAGCCACATCAAAGGCCAGCAGCGCTATGTCCCGCATAAGCGGCTGAATAATGCCTTTATGATGCATGCCTCCACCAGCCCGTTTTATCCGCTGTTTGCCGCGCTGGACATTAACGCCCGTATGCATGAAGGCCAGAGCGGCCGCAACATGTGGATGGACTGCGTGGTGAACGGTATCGAAGCGCGCAAGCTGATCCTGGAAAACTGCCAGTATCTGCGTCCCTTCGTGCCGGAGACGGTGGATGGCCGTCCGTGGGAAAGCTGGGATACGGCGGAGATTGCGACCGACCTGCGCTTCTTCCACTTCGTACCGGATGAAAACTGGCACGCTTTTGAAGGCTACGCAGAGCACCAGTATTTTATCGACCCATGCAAGCTCCTGCTGACCACGCCGGGCATTAACGCCCGCACCGGGGAGTATGACGACTTCGGCGTGCCCGCCACTATCCTTGCCAACTTCCTGCGTGAAAACGGCATCGTGCCGGAAAAATGCGATCTCAACTCGATCCTGTTCCTGCTCACGCCTGCGGAAGATATGGGCAAACTGCAGCAGCTGGTGGCGCAGCTGGTGCGCTTCGAAAAACTGCTCGAGAGCGATGTTCCGCTGAAAGAGGTCCTGCCTTCTCTCTACAAACAGCATCCGGAACGTTACGCGGATTACACCCTGCGCCAGATCTGCCAGGAGATGCATGACCTGTACGCCCGTCACAACGTGAAACAGCTGCAGAAAGAGATGTTCCGCAAGTCTCACTTCCCACGCGTGATGATGAACCCGCAGGACGCGAACTACGCCTATCTGCGCGGTGAAGTTGAACTGGTCTCCCTGCGCGACGCGGAAGGCCGCATCGCCGCCGAAGGCGCACTTCCTTATCCGCCGGGGGTACTGTGTGTTGTCCCAGGGGAAGTCTGGGGCGGTTCCGTGCTGCGCTACTTTGCCGCCCTGGAAGAAGGCATCAACCTTCTGCCAGGCTTCGCGCCGGAGCTGCAGGGCGTGTACGTCGAGGAGTGTGAGGGCCGCAAACAGGTTCGCTGCAATGTCATCAAACAACCCGTCGCTCAGCCCGCGCTGCTGAAAGGAGAGAAATTATGAGTAAGTCCAATAAGATGGGCGTGGTGCAGCTGACCATCCTCACCATGGTGAACATGATGGGCTCCGGGATTATCATGCTGCCCACCAAGCTTGCAGAGGTGGGTACCATCTCTATCATCTCCTGGCTGGTGACGGCAGTCGGTTCAATGGCGCTGGCGTGGGCGTTCGCCAAGTGCGGGATGTTCAGCCGTAAGTCAGGCGGGATGGGGGGCTATGCCGAATACGCCTTTGGCAAGTCGGGCAACTTTATGGCCAACTACACCTACGGCGTGTCGCTGCTGATCGCCAACGTGGCGATTGCCATCTCCGCCGTAGGTTACGGTACGGAGCTGTTTGGCGCGACGCTCAGCCCGGTACAAATTGGGCTGGCGACCATCGGGGTCCTGTGGATTTGCACCGTGGCTAACTTTGGCGGTGCGCGTATCACCGGACAGCTCTCCAGCGTCACCGTCTGGGGCGTGATTATCCCGGTTGTCGGCCTGTGCATCATCGGCTGGTTCTGGTTCAGCCCGACGCTGTACGCCAACTCCTGGAACCCGCACCATGTGCCGTTCTTTACCGCTGTGGGCTCTTCTATCGCTATGACGCTCTGGGCTTTCCTGGGGCTGGAATCCGCCTGCGCGAACGCGGAAGTGGTGGAGAATCCTGAAAAGAACGTGCCGATTGCGGTCCTTGGCGGAACGCTGGGCGCGGCGGTGATCTATATCGTCTCGACTAACGTGATTGCGGGTATCGTACCGAATATGGATCTGGCTAACTCCACGGCGCCGTTCGGGCTGGCCTTCGCGCAGATGTTCACGCCGGAAGTCGGGAAAGTGATCATGGGTCTGATGGTGATGTCCTGCTGCGGTTCACTCCTTGGGTGGCAGTTCACCATCGCACAGGTGTTTAAATCCTCCGCTGATGAAGGTTACTTCCCAAAAATCTTCTCCCGCGTGACCAAAGCGGATGCGCCGGTGCAGGGCATGCTGGCGATTGTTATCTTCCAGAGCGGATTGTCGCTGATGACCATTAGCCCGTCGCTGAACAGCCAGTTCAACGTGCTGGTCAACCTGGCGGTCGTGACAAATATCATTCCGTATATTCTGTCGATGGCGGCGCTGGTGATTATTCAGAAAGTCGCGAAGGTGGATCCACGCAAGGCGCGCGCGGCCAATATCGTGGCGCTGATTGGCGCAATCTACAGCTTCTATGCGCTCTACTCATCCGGTGAGGAAGCGATGCTGTATGGCGCGATGGTGACCTTTATGGGCTGGACGCTGTACGGTCTGGTGTCACCTCGGTTTGAATTGAAGAACAAGCACAGTTAGGTAAAAGCAAAACGGCAACCCAAGGGTTGCCGTTTTTATTGTTTTCTCCCTCTCCCTGTGGGAGAGGGCCGGGGTGAGGGCATCAGCCCGCACCCAAACCGCACTTACGCGTTTTTCAGCACTTCGCTGACAATCTCTACCGCTTCTTTCTCAATCTGCTGACGGTGCTCAGCGCCGAGGAAGCTTTCGCAATAGATTTTATACGCATCTTCCGTACCGGATGGACGCGCGGCAAACCAGCCGTTTTCGGTCATCACTTTCAGCCCACCAATGGAGGCGCCGTTGCCCGGTGCCGCCGTCAGACGTGCGGTGATCGGATCGCCCGCCAGGGTGCTTGCGCTGACCATCTCCGGAGAGAGTTTGGACAGGGCCGCTTTCTGAGCTGACGTCGCGCTGGCCTGAATACGGTTATAGCTTGGTGCACCAAAGCGTGCCGCCAGATCATTGTAATGTTCCTGCGGGTTTTTACCGGTGACCGCGGTGATTTCCGCCGCCAGCAGGCACATGATGATGCCGTCTTTATCGGTTGACCATGGCGTGCCGTCGAAACGCAGGAAAGAGGCCCCCGCGCTCTCTTCACCACCGAAACCAAAGCTGCCGTCGTGCAGACCGTCAACAAACCATTTGAAGCCCACCGGCACTTCCACCAGCTTGCGGCCCAGCGCCTCGACCACCCGGTCGATCATCGCCGAGGAAACCAGCGTTTTACCGACGGCCACCTCTTTGCCCCACTGCGGACGGTGCTGGAACAGGTAGTTAATCGCAACCGCCAGATAGTGGTTCGGGTTCATCAGCCCGGCAGGGGTGACGATACCGTGACGGTCATAATCCGGGTCGTTCGCAAACGCCAGATCGAATTTATCACGCAGCGCCAGCAGGCCCGCCATCGCGCACTCGGAGGAGCAGTCCATACGGATCGCGCCGTCTTTATCCAGGTGCATAAAGCGGAAGGTCTGATCGACGTGATCGTTCACGATGGTCAGATCCAGCTTGTAGTGCTCGGCGATACGCTTCCAGTATTCGATACCGGAGCCGCCCAGCGGATCCACGCCCAGCTTCAGGCCGGCTTTCTGAATGGCCTCCATATCGACGATATCCGCCAGCCCTTCCACGAACGGCTGAACCAGATCCTGCTCTTTCACGTGGCCGGACGCCATGGCCGCATCCAGAGAGATGCGCTTCACGCCTTTCAGGCCATCAGCCAGCAAGGCGTTCGCACGATCTTCCACCACTTTGGTGACGTTGGTGTCGGCCGGGCCACCGTTAGGCGGGTTGTATTTGATGCCACCGTCTTCCGGCGGGTTGTGGGATGGCGTGATAACGATACCGTCAGCCAGCGCGCCACCTTTTTTGTTGTGTACCAGGATGGCGTTAGAGACCGCAGGCGTTGGGGTGAAGCCATTGTTCTCCTGAACAATGATATCGACGCCGTTTGCAGCCAGCACTTCCACAACAGAGATGAACGCCGGTTCAGACAGGGCATGGGTATCTTTCCCCACGTAGCACGGACCGGTAACGCCGTTTTTAGCGCGCTCTTCCGCAATGGCCTGAGCAATGGCCAGAATGTGCGGTTCGTTGAAGCTGTGGCGCGCCGCGCTGCCGCGGTGACCAGATGTACCAAACTTCACTGCGTGTTCTGCGTTGCCCACGACCGGCTTCAGCACGTAATACTGCGCGGTCAGCTGAGCGACGTTAATCAAATCGCTTTGTTGTGCAGGTTGGCCTGCACGGCTGTGATTTGCCATTACCGGGTCCTTCTGATGCAAGGGTTAAATTGTACCGCAAACCTTTTCAATCAATTCCGCCGGGAACTGCATGGACTGCATGATGTGTTCAATCATGCTGCACTTGCGGCCCGTATTGGTATTGGTGATCACCCAGTACGGGGTGCCAGGAACATGTTTGGGTTTGGTTTGATTGCCATTTTGCAGCAGCGTCTGCTCGTCGCCCGCGAAATAGACGCGAGTACGACCGTGCAGCGACTCGGTCGCTTCAGCAAACGCTTTGTTATCCAGTGAATAAAGTGTAGACAGCACCAGCATAAAGCGGTTAACCGCCTTTTTCTGTTCCGCATATTCATCGGAGAGCAGCAGCTCGCGCATCGCGCGCACTTTATCTTTTGCCGGTGTCACGGCAGGTTTTGCTTGTGCAACAACGCTCGGCTGAGACACGACATCTTTGGTGACTGGGGTAGCAGGCTGTGAAGCGGCGGAAATTTTAAGCATGCGCCGTAAAATGTCGGACGCGCTCTCCCCGATATGCCGCGTCTGGCTGGCAATATACTGATAGAGTTCGTCATCAACTTCGATTGTTTTCATCTTAATCCAGTGCGATATCTTATCTGAATACAAGTCATTGGGATTATAAGGTCAAATCCCAACAGCGGATAGCGTCAAACCAGGTTGGCGGCAAAAGTCAGATTAAACTGGAACCTTGCAGCCGGGCGGCAGAATGGTCAACATGATACCCTAACCTGACATACGTAAAAAAAGAACTTTGCCATGAAATTGAATACCCGAGCGCAAACTGCACAATCGCCGAACAATAATTCTCCCATCGTACTGGTTCACGGGCTTTTTGGCAGCCTGGATAACCTGGGCGTGCTGGCACGCGATCTGGTTACCGACCACGATATTTTACAGGTCGATATGCGCAATCACGGTCTTTCCGGGCGTTCCGACGAGATGACCTACGCAGCGATGGCGCAGGATCTGCTGGATACACTGGACGCACATAGCCTGCAGAAGGTAACGCTGATCGGGCATTCAATGGGTGGTAAAGCGGTGATGGCCCTGACGGCACTGGCCCCGGACCGTATTAACGGCCTGGTGGTAATTGACGTCGCGCCCGTGGATTATGACGTCCGTCGTCACGACGAGATTTTTGCCGCCATTAATGCGGTCACAGAAGCGGGTGTCGCGACACGCCAACAGGCGGCTGCCGTCATGCGTGAGCATCTTGATGAAGAAGGCGTCGTGCAGTTCCTGCTGAAGTCGTTTGTTGACGGGCAATGGCGTTTTAACGTGCCGGTGCTCTGGGACCAGTACAACAACATCGTGGGCTGGAAAACCGTCCCCGCCTGGCCGCACCCTACCCTCTTTATTCGCGGCGGAAACTCACCTTACGTAACCGACGCGTACCGCGACACGCTGCTGGCCCAATTCCCGCAGGCTCGCGCCCACGTTATTGCCGGTGCCGGGCACTGGGTGCATGCGGAAAAACCTGACGCCGTGCTGCGCGCCATTCGCCGCTATCTTGCTGATACTGCAAATTGATTAAAAAGAAAGCGACTGGAAGGCAGCAGGCGTCCAGTCGTTGGCGTGCCGTTTTTGGTGATGTATGATGGCGCGCTTATCGCCCGGGCATTAGCAGGGCGGCGTGTTTCCCCCGAAGTCTCAGAATCATGGCCAAAGAACAAACGGACCGTACGACACTAGATCTGTTCGCGAATGAGCGTCGCCCGGGACGACCCAAGACGAATCCGCTTTCGCGCGATGAACAGCTGCGTATCAATAAACGCAACCAGCTTAAACGCGATAAAAATCGTGGGCTTAAGCGTGTCGAACTGAAGCTTAACGCCGACGCCGTCGATGCGCTGAACGAGCTGGCCGACGCGCGAAATATCAGCCGCAGTGAACTCATTGAAGAGATGTTGATCGCTCAGCTTGAAACGTTACGCGGCCAGGCATAAGTCTGAAAATCCCCTTTATCGCCCTTTTCATGTAGCACAGAGTGCAGTCCTGCGCGATAGCTGTTTCCGCAGGGTTGCCAGTTCTGCTATTATTGCCCTTATCCGTGGCCGAATTGCGCCACCATACTATTAAGTTTCAAGAGGTTATTTTACTCATGGCAATCATCGGCATTTTCTTTGGCAGTGATACCGGCAATACTGAAAATATCGCAAAAAACATTCAAAAACAGCTCGGTAAAGACGTTGCTGATGTGCATGACATCGCCAAGAGCAGCAAAGAAGATCTGGAAGGCTATGACATTTTGCTGCTGGGTATCCCAACCTGGTACTACGGTGAAGCCCAGTGCGACTGGGATGATTTCTTCCCGACGCTGGAAGAAGTCGACTTCAACGGTAAGCTGGTCGCCCTGTTTGGCTGTGGCGATCAGGAAGACTACGCCGAATACTTCTGTGACGCGCTGGGCACCATCCGCGACATCATTGAGCCGAATGGCGCGGTTATTGTAGGCCACTGGCCGACCGCCGGTTACCACTTCGAAGCGTCTAAAGGCCTGGCCGATGACGATCACTTCGTGGGTCTGGCCATCGACGAAGACCGTCAGCCAGAACTGACCGCCGAGCGTGTTGAGAAGTGGGTGAAGCAGATCCGTGAAGAACTGCACCTGGACGATATTCTGAACGCCTGATTATTTCGCGGCGCAACTGCGGTTGCGCCCATGCCCCAGGTCAAACCGATTAAATTAATCGCTACAATCTTTTAACTTTTTCGCCCAGACCTGTACAATGTCTCCCTGATAAAATGTGGTTTTCCATTGAGCAAGTTTGTTGGTGATACCCCATTTTTATAAGCATATTTTGCCTGAGACTTGCAGTTTTCATTTAGCCATGGCAGTTCTATAATGAGACGCATTATCCCAGGTGCATTTTCTGTCACTTCCTACAGAAGTGAATCGTTTAGCAACAGGACAGATTCCGCATGACTGACAACAATACCGCATTAAAGAAGGCTGGCCTGAAAGTTACGCTTCCTCGGTTAAAAATCCTTGAAGTGCTTCAGGGTCCAGACAATCACCATGTCAGTGCGGAAGACCTTTATAAACGTCTTATCGACATGGGTGAAGAGATTGGGCTGGCTACCGTCTATCGCGTGCTGAACCAGTTTGATGACGCGGGCATTGTTACCCGTCATAATTTCGAAGGCGGTAAATCTGTTTTCGAACTGACCCAGCAGCAGCACCACGATCACCTGATCTGCCTCGATTGCGGCAAGGTCATTGAATTCAGCGATGATTCCATCGAATCACGCCAGCGTGAAATCGCCGCGCGTCATGGCATCCGCCTGACCAACCACAGCCTGTACCTTTACGGTCATTGTGCTGAAGGCGATTGCCGCGAAGACGACCACGCGCACGACGCGAAATAAACAAGTGTTCATACTCTGAGCCAGCCGTAAGGTTGGCTTTTTTTTGCCTAAAAAAATGCCCGGTGGCGCAGCGCCACCGGGCATGATAACAGCGAGTTACTTACTGTTATTGCTTCGAATTTCTTTCCAAATCTGGTCGCAACGCTTCGCCACTTCCTGATCGTTACCGGTTTTACGCGCCTGGATACAGGCCTGGTAATCCATTACGCGGACATTTTCCTGCGTCGCGAACTGCTCATGCGCTTTCTCTTTCTTCAGCACGTTTAGCACGCTCTGACAGGCTTCAATTTTCTCCGGCGAACCTTCCGCAGTATTAATGCAGGCGCTATATGCCTCCTTCAGACGGGAGTCCTCTTTTGGTGCCTGAGTCTGAGCACACGCCACCAGCCCTGATGCCAGCAACGCGACGACTACGATTTTTTTCATCATATACAGTCTCCATACCGGCGGGACTCAGCCCGCCAGTGCGTTTATCAGAAGATGGTGAATGGGGCGATAACCATGAACTTCACGTCACGTTCATCCTGGAAGATGTTGCCGTAACCGCCCGCATAGCTCGGGATATCGGAGTGGTTGTCATACTGGGTGAAGTGCAGTTTGAACATCGTGCCTTTCGCGCGGCCATCCTGCAGGGTATAGATTGCATCCAGGCTGTAGGAAGACTCTTTCAGGCGATAGTTGGGATCGTAGTATGCGTCCGGTGTTGCCATATCGGCAGGTTTTGCGTCCCAGGCGTAAGCGTAAGAAGCGCCCACCGCCCAGCCAGGCAGGTTCCAGTTTTTCAGATCGTACATTGCACCGAAGAAGACCGCTTTCTCGCCGTCGGCGTTGAAGTCTGAGCGGTTATCCCACCAGATATCAAGACGGCCGTTGGAGGAGGCGTAGGTCGGAGTCATACGCTGCAGGAAGTAGCCCTGCTGCCCTTCCGCCTTCACCCATGTGCCTTCCAGACGCAAATCAACCTGGCCAACCTTGTAGCCGAAGGTGAGTGCCTGCAGCCACGCGGTGCCGTCATAAATGTCATTGACCCCACCGTTACTGACTTTATCGCGCGTACCGTAGAACTGGTAGCTAGTACTCAGCGGGCTACCCGCGACATCAAACTTATAGCTGGCCTTAGCAAAGTACTGATCGATATAGCCTTGTGCCTGACCAAATGCCGCTTCAAGCACCAGATCGTTTTTGAAGTCGTATTTCGCGCCCAGCGAGTGCAGGTAATCGACTTTGGTTTTTTTATCGTTCTGGTAGAACTTGTCCATCTCGATGTGCCAAGGCGCTTTGTACTCGTTGGTCCACATATAGGAGAAGCTCAACGCACCCGCATCACCGTAGTCAAAGTTAGCCCCCGCTTCCGCACCCTGATAGGTACCCGGCATAAAGCTCCAGTGCGGTGCTAACAGGGTCTGGCCAGTTGGCTGAATATAACCACCGCGCGCCCATACCGGACCGTATTTAAATTTCGCCGCGGCTTTGTAAAGGCTTATACCGCTCTTATCCCCGGACCAGTCTTCATCATAGGCTTTGTTGCTGGAGGAGAAGGCGATTTCGTTCGGGTGGCCGCTGTCGCCGTTTTCCGCCATTTCAATCGCGGTGAACGCTGCAATATCCAGACCGAACATATCCGCGGCATAGCCTGACTGGAAGTCCAGATTGGCGTTCCAGGTGGAGTGAGAAAGGTTGGTTTTGTATTTATCTTCAGTGACGTCTTTACGGTCACGCTCACGCTGCCAGTAATAAATACCGCCCGTGAGGGTAGAATCTTCGATGAAACCCGCTGCTTTTGCCTCTGGCGCAATCACAAGTCCCGACATTGCTGTCACACCGGCAATAGCCAGCGCCAGCGCACTACGTTTGCCACTGAACGTACGCATAGATTATTCCTCTTTGACGAATTAAAACGCCTGAAACGGCGTAAATAAAAAAGACCAAATGGTCAGGGGTAGTTTTAAATACCCTCGAATTAACTACCGTCTTTAGGTTATTTTTCGCGACGCGAATTATCAATGCTTTTTAGCGGACAAAAGTCAGGATTATGACGAAGTGCACATAATTGGTAGTGCTTTGTAACATTTACGGGAAGGCGAGGAATGACGGGGAATTATCAGGTATTTCAGTGGGTAGACGTGGTATCTCTTTCCTTTTATGTAACATTTTTGATTTTCGCAATGGCACAAACTTTTTTTAAAAAAATAAGTAGCACCTCATTGACCTGATATTTTCATGACGCCTCTTTAGGCCCTGGCTTAATACCCTGATCGTTATATAAAAAAACGCCGCACAGTGCGGCGTTTGTCTCTCATTGACCAGAGCAGCAATATTATTCGCCGATCTTCGTCCAGGTATCACGCAGACCTACAGTACGGTTAAATACTGGTTTTTCCGCGGTGCTGTAACGGCTGTCCAGGCAGAAGTAACCTTCACGTTCGAACTGGAACGCTTTGCCCGCTTCAGCAGCTTTCAGAGAAGGTTCCGCATAACCCTGCTTGATCACCAGCGATTCCGGGTTGATGGTCGCCAGGAAGTCTTCCGCCGCACCCGGGTTAGGCACGCTGAACAGACGATCGTACAGACGAATTTCTACCGGCAGCGCGTGGGATGCGCTCACCCAGTGGATAACGCCCTTCACTTTACGGCCGTCAGCAGGATCTTTGCTCAGCGTTTCAGCGTCATAAGAACAGAAGATGGTGGTGATATTCCCTTCCGCATCTTTTTCAACGCGCTCGGCTTTGATGACGTAAGCATTACGCAGACGCACTTCTTTACCCAGCACCAGACGCTTGTACTGCTTGTTGGCTTCTTCGCGGAAGTCAGCGCGGTCAATCCAGATCTCGCCGCTGAACGGCACGTCACGGCTTCCCATTTCCGGTTTGTTCGGATGGTTAGGCATGGAGACCAGCTCGCTTTCACCCTGCGGATAGTTTTCGATGACCAGTTTCACCGGGTCGATAACCGCCATCGCGCGCGGGGCGTTTTCGTTGAGATCTTCACGAATGCAGGATTCCAGGGAAGCCATCTCAATGGTGTTATCCTGCTTGGTCACGCCGATACGTTTGCAGAACTCACGAATAGACGCGGCAGTGTAACCACGACGACGCAAACCAGAAATGGTAGGCATACGCGGGTCATCCCAGCCCTCAACGTGCTTGTCGGTCACCAGCAGGTTCAGCTTACGCTTGGACATCACGGTGTATTCCAGATTCAGACGAGAGAACTCGTACTGGCGCGGGTGCACAGGAATGGTGATGTTATCCAGCACCCAGTCGTACAGACGACGGTTATCCTGGAACTCCAGCGTACACAGCGAGTGAGTGATGCCTTCCAGCGCATCGCTGATGCAGTGGGTAAAGTCGTACATCGGGTAGATGCACCACTTGTTACCGGTCTGGTGGTGTTCTGCGAACTTGATGCGGTACAGCACCGGATCGCGCATCACGATGAACGGAGACGCCATGTCGATTTTGGCACGCAGGCACGCTTTGCCTTCTTCGAAGCCGCCGGCACGCATTTTTTCAAACAGCGCCAGGTTCTCTTCCACGCTGCGATCGCGGAACGGGCTGTTTTTGCCCGGCGCGGTCAGCGTACCGCGGTATTCGCGGATTTCGTCAGCAGACAGCTCGTCGACATACGCCAGACCTTTGTTGATAAGCTCTACCGCATAGGCGTACAGCTGATCGAAATAGTCAGAGGAGTAGCAGATGTCGCCAGACCAGTTGAAGCCCAGCCACTGCACGTCGTTCTTAATGGACTCAACGTATTCGATGTCTTCTTTTACTGGGTTGGTGTCATCGAAACGCAGGTTGCACTGGCCCTGGTAGTCCTGGGCAATGCCAAAGTTCAGGCAGATAGATTTTGCATGCCCGATGTGCAGGTAGCCGTTCGGCTCCGGCGGGAAACGGGTATGGATTGTGGTGTGCTTACCACTGGCCAGATCTTCATCGATGATCTGACGAATAAAGTTACTCGGGCGGGCTTCTGCCTCACTCATCGTGGATTCCTCAAAGCGTAAACAACGTATAACGGCGTATGATCTTATAAGCCGGACGTAGTGACAACCCTTAAAACGTCTCTTAAGAAAATAATGGGGGCATTTGCTGCAAAAAAAAGCGGCGGAGGATATCCCCCGCCGCTTAAGGCATGACTCTACTCAGGAGCGATTACTTGCCTTTAATCTCATATAGCGGTGTTTGACCCGCAACAACCTGACCTTTCGCCTGGATGACCAGACCGCTGAAGTCGTCAATGTTGCTGCAAACCACCGGGCTTATCATGGAGCGTGCGTTGGCGTTCAGGAAGTCCAGATCCATTTCCAGAATCGGCTGCCCTGCCACCACTTCAGCGCCCTCTTCCACCAGGCGAGTAAAGCCCTGACCGTTCAGCGCAACGGTATCGATACCCATATGGACAACGATCTCCGCACCATTTTCGGTTTCGAGGCAGAACGCGTGGTTGGTGTTGAAGATTTTCACGATGGTACCGGCCGCCGGAGACACAACGGTTTTTTCCGTTGGTTTCACCGCCACACCGTCACCGACCGCTTTGCTGGCGAAGGCTTCGTCAGGCACTTGCTCAATCGCAACGACTTCACCGGTTACCGGTGAAACCAGCGCGGCTACCGTTTTGGCGTTAGGTACTGCCTGCGGTTTTGCAGCCGCTGGCGCGGCGGCAGGTGCGGCAGAAGCTTCTGCTGCGGCTACCGGACCGGTGGTTTTCATGGCGTTAGCAATTTTCTCTGCCACGAAGCCAACGATAATCTGCACGCTGGTTTTGTTCAGGCGGATAACACCGGAAGCACCCAGACGTTTGGCCAGCGCTTCGTTCACCAGGGAAGAATCTTTCACGTTCAGACGCAGACGGGTGATACAGGCGTCGATACCGGTCAGGTTGTCAGAACCGCCAACAGCGGCGATGTACTGACGCGCCAGACCTGAAACATCCTGATCCTGAGCACCGCTCACGTTCACATCCTGACCATCCGCTTCGCTACCGGCCACGGCCAGCTCACGACCCGGGGTCATCAGGTTGAATTTGGTGATAGTGAAACGGAACACCATGTAGTAGATCGCGAAGAACACCAGACCTTGTGGAATCAGCATCCACCAGTGGGTCGCCAGCGGGTTACGGGAAGAAAGCACCATATCCACCAGACCCGCACTGAAGCCGAAACCGGCAATCCAGTGCATGCTGGCAGCGATGAACACGGAGATACCGGTCAGCACAGCATGGATCACATACAGAACTGGCGCCACGAACATGAAGGAGAACTCCAGCGGCTCGGTGATACCGGTGAAGAAGGCCGCGAACGCCCCCGCCATCATGATACCCAGCACTTTCGCTTTGTTCTCTGGACGCGCGCAGTGGTAGATAGCCAGCGCAGCTCCCGGCAGACCAAACATCATGATCGGGAAGAAGCCAGCCTGGTAACGACCGGTGATACCGACAACCGCTTTACCTGCTTCGATGGACTGTGCGCCACCCAGGAAGTTAGGAATATCGTTAATACCGGCAACATCGAACCAGAATACAGAGTTCAGCGCGTGGTGCAGACCGACCGGGATCAGCAGACGGTTAAAGAACGCGTACACGCCCGCACCGACAGAACCCAGTTTCTGGATGTGCTCACCGAAGTTCACCAGACCGTCGAAGATCATCGGCCAGACGTACATCATGATGAACGCAACAACGATCATCACAAACGAGGTCAGAATGGGGACCAGACGGCGGCCGCTAAAGAAGGAGAGCGCTTTTGGCAGCTCTACGCTGCTGAAGCGGTTATACAGTTCAGCGGAGATGATACCCACAAGGATACCGACAAACTGGTTACTGATCTTACCAAATGCCGCCGGAACCTGGTCCGCCGGGATTTTTTGGATCATGGCCACCGCTGCCGGTGAGCAGAGAGTGGTTAACACAAGGAAACCGACAAAACCGGTCAGCGCAGCGGCGCCGTCTTTGTCTTTGGACATACCATAAGCCACACCAATAGCAAACAACACGGACATGTTGTCGATAATGGCAGAGCCCGACTTGATAAAGAACGCCGCCAGCGCGCTGGTATTACCCCAGCCGTTGGGGTCGATCCAGTAGCCGACACCCATCAGGATGGCTGCGGCAGGCAGCGTGGCGACCGGCACCATCAGTGCGCGACCAACCTTTTGTAAATAACCTAGAATACTCACTTTCTTCCCCCTATGAGACCCCGTTTAAGGCATGTTCTCAGCTCTGTTTTTTTATTGTGTCACGAACTATAGATACAGTTGATGATTCACTGGCATTGTGAGTGTGTGAAAAATTAATTCGTATCGCAAATTAAACGCGTACTTTTTGTGATTTTTGTCACCAAATATCGTTATTCACCCTCCCTTATACTGGCTAACAGCGAAAACTTATTTTATCATTCAAAAAATCAAGACGGATTGATCCGGCCTGAAAGTTTCCAGGTTACGCTTAAGTATCAGGTTCCGATAGCCATCCGCCCACTCTTCTACTTTAACTCTCGAGGTGAACAATGAGACTGATTCCCCTGGCAACTGCTGAACAAGTTGGTAAATGGGCCGCTCGCCATATCGTAAACCGCATTAACGCATTCAAGCCGACTGCCGATCGTCCTTTCGTTCTTGGACTTCCAACAGGCGGCACGCCGCTGACAGCCTATAAGGCGCTGGTTGAGATGCATAAAGCAGGCCAGGTTAGCTTCAAACATGTCGTCACCTTCAATATGGATGAATACGTTGGCTTACCGAAAGACCACCCGGAAAGCTACCATAGCTTTATGCACCGCAATTTCTTTGATCACGTTGATATTCCATCTGAAAATATTAACCTGCTGAATGGAAACGCGCCGGATATTGACGCAGAATGCCGTCAGTATGAAGAAAAAATCCGTTCTTACGGTAAGATCCACCTGTTCATGGGTGGTGTAGGCAATGATGGTCATATCGCGTTTAACGAACCGGCGTCCTCTCTGGCTTCCCGCACCCGTATTAAAACGCTGACCCATGACACGCGCGTGGCAAACTCCCGCTTCTTTGACGGCGATGTTAACCAGGTTCCAAAATACGCCCTGACCGTAGGCGTAGGCACCCTGCTGGATGCCGAAGAAGTGATGATTCTGGTGCTGGGCGGCGTGAAAGCGCAGGCGCTCCAGGCTGCTGTTGAAGGCAACGTTAACCATATGTGGACCATTAGCTGTCTGCAGCTGCATCCTAAATCAGTCATCGTCTGCGACGAGCCGTCCACGATGGAGCTGAAGGTTAAAACGCTGAAATACTTCAACGAGTTAGAAGCCGAGAACATCAAAGGTCTGTAATTGAATAACCGCCTCTTTCTCAAGAGGCGGCCGCTTTTTTTAACCGGGGGTCGTTATGTACGCTTTAACCCACGGTCGGATTTATACCGGCCATGAAATTCTGGATGACCATGCGATTGTTATCGCGAATGGCCTGATTGAACGTGTTTGCCCGCTGGCAGAACTGCCGCCGGAGATTGAACAGCGCTCACTCAATGGAGCAGTAATCTCCCCCGGTTTCATCGACGTACAGCTCAACGGCTGCGGCGGTGTGCAATTCAATGATACCGCCGATGCGGTAACGGTAGAAACGCTGGAGATCATGCAGAAAGCCAACGAGAAATCGGGCTGCACCAGCTATCTGCCGACGCTCATCACCAGCAGTGATGACCTGATGAAGCAGGGCATCCGCGTGATGCGCGAATATCTGGCCAAACACCCAAATCAGGCGCTCGGTCTGCACCTTGAAGGGCCATGGCTGAACATGGTCAAGAAAGGAACGCATAACCCGGATTACGTGCGTAAGCCCGATGCGGAGTTGGTTGACTACATGTGTGCCAACGCCGATGTAATCACCAAGGTGACGCTGGCACCGGAAATGACCGGCACGGACGTCATCAGCAAGCTGGCCGCCGCCGGAATTGTGGTTTCAGCCGGTCACTCAAACGCGACCCTGAAAGAAGCGAAAGCCGGTTTCCGCGCGGGCATTACCTTCGCGACGCATCTCTACAACGCCATGCCGTATATCACAGGCCGTGAACCGGGTCTGGTCGGGGCGATTCTGGATGAGCCAGACGTCTACTGCGGTATTATTGCTGACGGCTTACACGTTGATTACACCAACATTCGCAATGCTAAGCGGCTGAAAGGTGACAAGCTTTGTCTGGTGACGGATGCCACTGCACCGGCAGGTGCAAATATTGAGCAGTTCATTTTTGCCGGTAAAACAATATACTACCGCAATGGACTGTGTGTTGATGAAAACGGTACGCTGAGTGGTTCCTCTTTGACCATGATTGAAGGGGTGCGTAACCTGGTTGAGCATTGCGGGATTGCGCTTGATGAAGTCCTGCGTATGGCAACCCTTTATCCGGCTCGCGCAATGGGCGTGGATAAACAGCTCGGCGGAATTGCACCAGGTATGGTTGCAAACCTGACGGCATTCACACACGATTATAAAATTATTAAGACCATCGTTAATGGTAACGAGGTCGTCACTGAGTAAGTAAAAGTATGACACCTGGCGGACAAGCTCAAATCGGTAATGTCGATCTCGTTAAACAACTTAACAGTGCGGCGGTATATCGCCTGATTGACCAACACGGCCCCATCTCGCGAATTCAGATAGCCGAACAAAGCCAGCTTGCACCCGCCAGCGTGACAAAAATTACCCGCCAGCTTATTGAGCGCGGTCTGATCAAAGAAGTCGATCAGCAGGCCTCCACCGGAGGCCGTCGCGCCATCTCCATTATTACTGAAACCCGTAATTTTCAGGCAATTGGCGTCCGTCTGGGCCGTCATGACACCACGCTCACGCTATACGATCTGAGCAGTAAAGCCATCGCGGAAGAGCACTACCCTCTTCCGGAGCGCACCCAGGAGACGCTGGAGCATGCGCTGCTGAATACCATCGCGCAGTTTATTGAAAGCTGTCAGCGCAAGATCCGCGAACTCATCGCTATCTCCGTAATTCTACCCGGTCTGGTCGACCCGGAAAGCGGCGTGATCCGCTATATGCCGCACATTCCGGTTGAAAACTGGGGGCTGGTCGATGCGCTGGAAAAGCGTTTTAAAGTGACCTGCTTTGTGGGCCATGATATTCGCTCGCTGGCGCTGGCGGAGCACTACTTTGGTGCGAGCCAGGACTGTGAAGACTCTATTCTGGTGCGCGTTCACCGCGGAACGGGCGCGGGCATTATCTCTAACGGCCGTATTTTCATTGGTCGCAACGGTAACGTCGGTGAGATTGGCCACATTCAGGTTGAGCCCCTTGGGGAGCGCTGCCACTGCGGCAATTTCGGCTGTCTTGAAACCATCGCCGCCAACACGGCCATTGAGCAGCGCGTTCGCCATCTGCTTGAACAGGGTTACCAAAGCCGCGTCACGCTGGACGACTGCAAAATAGGCACCATCTGCAAAGCCGCTAATAAAGGCGACGCGCTGGCCTGTGAAGTAATCGAGCAGGTGGGGCGCCATCTGGGGAAAACTATCGCCATCGCCATTAACCTGTTTAACCCACAAAAAGTGGTGATCGCCGGTGAAATTGTGGAAGCGGAAAAGGTGCTGCTCCCCGCGATTGAAGGCTGTATTAACACCCAGGCGCTGAAAGCATTCCGCCAGAATCTTCCGGTGGTTCGTTCAAAGCTTGACCATCGCTCGGCGATTGGCGCGTTCGCGCTGGTCAAACGCGCCATGCTCAACGGAATTCTGCTGCAGCATTTGCTGGAAAGTTGATCGGACCTTATAGTAACGCCTTCTTTTTTTAATGTCGGACTGTCCATGACCATTAAGAATGTAATTTGTGATATCGACGGCGTGCTGATGCACGACAACGTTGCCGTGCCGGGTGCTGCGGAGTTTCTTCACCGCATCATCGACAAAGGAATGCCTCTGGTTCTTCTCACGAACTACCCTTCTCAGACCGGTCAGGATCTGGCAAACCGCTTTGCCACGGCGGGTGTCGACGTCCCGGACAGCGTGTTTTATACCTCGGCGATGGCCACGGCGGATTTTCTGAAGCGTCAGGAAGGGAAAAAAGCCTACGTGGTGGGTGAAGGTGCGCTGATCCATGAACTATACAAAGCGGGCTTTACCATCACCGACGTCAACCCGGACTTTGTGATTGTTGGCGAAACGCGATCCTTTAACTGGGAGATGATGCATAAAGCTGCATACTTTGTCGCCAGCGGTGCGCGCTTTATCGCCACCAACCCGGATACCCACGGCCGCGGTTTTTATCCGGCCTGCGGCGCTCTGTGTGCCGGTATCGAAAAAATCTCTGGTCGTCAGCCGTTCGTTGTCGGGAAACCGAGCCCGTGGATCATTCGTGCCGCGCTAAATAAAATGCAGGCCCACTCTGAAGAAACCGTGATTGTCGGCGACAACCTGCGCACCGATATTCTGGCCGGTTTCCAGGCGGGTCTGGAGACGATTCTGGTCCTCTCTGGCGTCTCTCAGCTTGATGACATTGATTCGATGCCGTTCCGGCCAAGCTGGATTTACCCCTCCGTCGACGAAATCGACATTATCTGATTCCGAACCACGCCTCAGGGCGTGGTTTTTTATTTTCTCGCCTGTAAAACACAGCTGCATCTAACGGAAAAGCACTTTCATTGCATAATCATCAATAAAAGCGCTCATGACATACGCATTTTTCACAGATCGGCAACCGCCATTGCACTATTTCCGTTTTCACCCGTAAAACGCTTGCGCGCCCTGCCCCTTTGCGGCATTTTCATAAGCAAGCAACATTACAAAGCAACAGGGTTAACGGAGAAGGTTATGTGTTCAATTTTTGGCGTACTGGATATTAAAACTGACGCAGGCGAACTGCGTAAAAAGGCACTCGAACTGTCCCGCCTGATGCGCCATCGCGGACCGGACTGGTCAGGCGTTTACGCCAGTGACAAAGCGATTCTGGCTCACGAACGTCTGTCTATTGTTGACGTCAACGCCGGTGCACAGCCGCTGTATAACGAGAAAAAAACGCACGCGCTGGCTGTCAACGGTGAGATCTACAACCACCAGGCGCTGCGCGCCGAATACGGCGACCGCTACGCGTTCCAGACCGGTTCTGACTGTGAAGTGATCCTGGCGCTGTATCAGGAGAAAGGGCCTGAGTTCCTGGACGACCTGCAGGGCATGTTCGCCTTCGCGCTGTACGACAGCGAAAAAGACGCTTACCTGATTGGCCGCGACCATATCGGCATTATCCCGCTGTACATGGGCCACGATGAGCATGGCAACTTCTACGTTGCTTCTGAAATGAAAGCCCTGGTACCGGTCTGCCGCACCATCAAAGAGTTCCCGGCAGGCAGCTACCTGTGGAGCAAAGACGGCGAGATCCGTCAATATTATCAGCGTGACTGGTTCAATTTCGACGCGGTAAAAGACAACGTCACGGACAAAGCCGAGCTACGTCAGGCGCTGGAAGATTCCGTGAAAAGCCACCTGATGTCCGACGTGCCGTACGGCGTGCTGCTCTCTGGCGGTCTGGACTCCTCCGTGATCTCCGCGATCACCAAGAAATTCGCGGCCCGTCGCGTGGAAGATCAGGAGCGCTCAGAAGCCTGGTGGCCACAGCTGCACTCCTTTGCCGTGGGCCTGGAAGGCGCACCTGACCTGAAAGCCGCGCAGGAAGTGGCAAACCACCTGGGGACCGTGCACCATGAAATTCACTTCACCGTGCAGGAAGGTCTGGATGCGATCCGCGATGTGATCTATCACATTGAAACCTATGACGTGACCACCATCCGCGCCTCGACCCCGATGTACCTGATGTCACGTAAGATCAAAGCGATGGGCATCAAGATGGTGCTCTCCGGTGAAGGTTCGGACGAAGTGTTTGGCGGCTACCTGTACTTCCACAAAGCGCCGAATGCCAAAGAGCTGCACGAAGAGACCGTGCGTAAACTGCAGGCGCTGCACATGTTCGACTGTGCACGTGCCAACAAAGCGATGTCCGCCTGGGGCGTGGAAGCGCGCGTGCCGTTCCTGGATAAGAAATTCCTCGACGTGGCGATGCGCATCAACCCGCAGGACAAGATGTGCGGCAACGGTAAAATGGAAAAACATATCCTGCGTGAATGTTTTGAATCCTACCTGCCGGCGAGCGTGGCGTGGCGTCAGAAAGAGCAGTTCTCTGATGGCGTAGGTTATAGCTGGATCGACACCCTGAAAGAGGTCGCGGCGAAACAGGTTTCTGACCAGCAGCTGGAAACCGCAAGCTTCCGCTTCCCGTACAACACGCCGGGTTCGAAAGAAGCGTATCTCTACCGTGAAATTTTTGAAGAATTGTTCCCGGTACCGAGCGCTGCGGAGTGTGTGCCGGGTGGCCCGTCCGTCGCCTGCTCGTCTGCCAAAGCGATTGAATGGGATGAATCGTTCAAATCCATGAACGATCCGTCAGGACGTGCGGTAGGCGTTCACCAGTCAGCCTACAAATAATTGCGTATTTCATCATCAGGCCCTGCGGGGCCTGATTTTTTTTGCCCCGCTTTTGCACAGCTAAAAACGATTAATAACCAATAATTGCCGAATATTCGGTCACGCTGTTCGCAACCTAACCAAACAGTCACATTCCGGCTATTTTCGTTGAAAAAGGTGTTGACGCTGCAAGGGTCTATACGCATAATGCGCCCCGCAACGCCGATAAGGTAACGCGAAAAAAGATGGCTACGTAGCTCAGTTGGTTAGAGCACATCACTCATAATGATGGGGTCACAGGTTCGAATCCCGTCGTAGCCACCATCTTTTTTGCGGGAGTGGCGAAATTGGTAGACGCACCAGATTTAGGTTCTGGCGCCGCAAGGTGTGCGAGTTCAAGTCTCGCCTCCCGCACCATTCCCGGGTAAGCGTTGCACGGATGGGGTATCGCCAAGCGGTAAGGCACCGGTTTTTGATACCGGCATTCCCTGGTTCGAATCCAGGTACCCCAGCCATATTTCTTCGATTTTGCGGTTCTCCGCGGTATTGGGGTATCGCCAAGCGGTAAGGCACCGGTTTTTGATACCGGCATTCCCTGGTTCGAATCCAGGTACCCCAGCCATCGAAGATTGCAGTACTGGCTACGTAGCTCAGTTGGTTAGAGCACATCACTCATAATGATGGGGTCACAGGTTCGAATCCCGTCGTAGCCACCAAATTTAGATTATTGATGTTGTTCGGTAATGAAAAAAATTGTTGGGGTATCGCCAAGCGGTAAGGCACCGGATTCTGATTCCGGCATTCCGAGGTTCGAATCCTCGTACCCCAGCCAATTTAAAAAAGTCGTTAAGCAGTTTGTTTAACGCAATTGGGGTGTCGCCAAGCGGTAAGGCTCTGGTTTCTGATACCAGCATTCCGGGGTTCGAATCCCTGCACCCCAGCCACTTAGTAACAAAAAAGCCCGCTCTGCGGGCTTTTTTGTTTTTGTACAGAATTGTGCGGCCTGATGCCCTCACCCTGGCCCTCTCCCACGGGGAGAGGGAAAAAAGTTTAGAGTCCGAGGGCGTACTTCAGGGCCTGACGCTTCAGACCACCGGCGCGTTCCGCTGCCATCAGGCCAATATTACGCAGAATGCGCACCGGGGCCAGGTCATTGCTGAACCCGGCATAGAACAGATCCATTCCCGACTGCATGATGAAATTGTCCGCCATTCGCCGCGTCTGGTAACGCTTTAGCACCTGATGGCTGGCCCAGTTTTCCGCGTGTCCGCGGGCGCTGCCCAGCACATCCAGTAACGCATCGACGTCGCGATACCCCAGGTTCACGCCCTGCCCTGCCAGCGGATGAATGGTGTGTGCCGCATCGCCCACCAGCGCCAGCCCTTCACGGGCATACTGCAAAGCGTGACGGCGCGTGAGCGGAAACGCCCCTGCTGCGACCGGCGTAACGTTGCCCAGGCGGCTCGGGAAGTGCAGGCGGATTTCCCGCTGCAATTGTTCCATTGAAAGCCCCTGCAGCTGGCGAATACGCGCCGGTTTGTCGTACCACACCAGCGACGCCCAATTATCAAACAGCGGTAAAAAGGCGTGCGGACCGTTCGGCGTAAAGTGCTGCCAGGTGCTTTCTCCCGGTGCATTCTCGCACTCGACGGTAATCAACATGCAGGACTGCTCGTACTGCCAGGCATGAACCCCGATACCCGCCATCTGTCTGACCTGCGAGTTAGCGCCGTCCGCCCCAACGACCAGCTTCACGGACAGCTCATCGCCGCTGTCGAGCGTCAGTAGATAGCCGCTCTCGTGAGGATGCAGTGCCTTAATCGAGGCCGGAAAACGCAGCGTCACCTTCGGATGTGTCTCCAGCGCCTGCCAGAGCGCCAGCTGGAGCACGTTGTTTTCCACCATATAACCCAGGCGCGGCAGCTTCAGCTCAGCGGCATCAAACGCAACGTGGGCATTTTCCCACTCCCAGGTTTCAAGACGGCTGTAAGGATGCGCGCGCATTGCCAGCACCGCCTCCCAGACGCCCAGCCCGCGCAGCAGATCGACGGAAGCCGCGCTGATCGCGGAAATGCGCACATCCGGTTTGCTGGCGGGATCGAAGGCCGGCGGTGCAGCCTGTTCAATTACCGTTACCTCAAATCCCTGCTGCGCCAGCCCCAGCGCCAGCGCGCCGCCGACCATACCGCCGCCGACAACGGCAACTTCGGTGTGTAGGAGTGTCATGGTCAATTTTCCTTATTGGAGAATCCCTTAAGTTTACCGGATTTTTGCGGTCCTGAGACACATAACCTTCATACTGGTCACAACCCCACCAAAGCATTACAATACGCGGCTTGCAATCCTGAGCTGAGCAAGTCGATGACTAAAAAACTCCATATAAAAACCTGGGGCTGTCAGATGAACGAATACGATTCATCCAAGATGGCCGATCTGCTGGATTCAACCCACGGATACCAGCTGACAGAAAATGTGAAAGAAGCGGACGTGCTGCTGCTGAACACCTGTTCGATTCGTGAAAAAGCGCAGGAAAAAGTCTTTCACGTGTTAGGCCGCTGGAAGCTTCTCAAGCGAAAAAATCCGGACCTGATCATCGGCGTGGGTGGCTGCGTTGCGTCGCAGGAAGGCAAGCTGATCCGCCAGAGAGCCCCGTATGTGGATATTGTCTTTGGTCCTCAGACTCTGCACCGCCTGCCCGAGATGATCAATCAGGTTCGCGGCAACCGCAGCCCGGTCGTTGACGTCAGCTTCCCGGAAATCGAAAAGTTTGACCGTCTGCCTGAGCCGCGCGCCGATGGCCCGACCGCCTTCGTCTCGATCATGGAAGGCTGCAACAAATACTGTACTTACTGCGTGGTACCGTACACCCGTGGTGAAGAGGTCAGCCGCCCGGCAGATGACATTCTGTTTGAAATCGCGCAGCTTGCCGCGCAGGGCGTTCGCGAAGTGAACCTGCTGGGCCAGAACGTTAACGCCTGGCGCGGGGAAAACTACGACGGAACCACCGGCAGCTTTGCCGAACTGCTGCGTCTGGTGGCCGCGATTGACGGTATCGACCGCATTCGCTTTACCACCAGCCATCCGATGGAATTTACCGACGACATTATTGACGTCTATCGCGATACGCCAGAGCTGGTGAGCTTCCTGCACCTGCCGATTCAGTGCGGCTCTGACCGCGTGCTGAACCTGATGGGCCGCCCGCATACGGTGCTGGAGTACAAGTCCACCATCCGCAAGCTGCGTGAAGCGCGTCCGGATATCCAGATTAGCTCCGACTTTATAGTCGGCTTCCCTGGCGAAACCGCTGATGACTTCGAGCGCACCATGAAGCTCATCGGTGAAGTGAATTTTGACGTCAGCTACAGCTTCATTTTCTCTGCGCGTCCGGGAACACCGGCGGCCGATATGGTTGACGATGTTCCGGAAGAAGAGAAGAAACAGCGTCTGTATATTCTGCAGGAGCGTATCCTTCAGCAGGCCAACGCCTGGAGCCGCCGCATGCTCGGCACCGTTCAGCGCATTCTGGTGGAAGGCACCTCACGCAAGAGCATTATGGAACTGTCCGGTCGTACCGAGAACAACCGCGTGGTGAACTTTGAAGGCACCCCGGATATGATCGGTAAATTCGTAGACGTCGAGATTGTTGAAGTGCTGACCAACTCGCTGCGCGCGAAGCTGGTACGCACCGAGGACGAAATGGGCCTGCGCATTGCCGAGTCACCGGAATCCGTAATCTCGCGCACCCGAAAAGAAAACGATTCTGGCGTTGGGATTTACCAGCCTTAATCCTCATGGCCTGCCCTTCCGGCAGGCCTTGTATTTCCTCTCATCGTCCCCAATATCTTCCGCAACGCTTGCGCCTTTATTCTGTGGCGTGAATAATTTCGGTAATGACCGTTTTATTACGTCCTGTCGCAACGGACCGGTTAACCAATTAAAGAGGAACAGTTTGAACATAGATACGCGTGAAATTAGCCTTGAGCCAGCAGACAACGCTCGCCTGCTGAGCCTGTGCGGGCCGTTTGATGACAATATCAAACAACTGGAGCGACGTCTGGGTATCGAAATCAATCGTCGCGATAATCATTTCAAACTTACCGGACGCCCTATCTGCGTCAACGCCGCTGCGGACATTCTGCGTAGCCTGTATGTTGATACCGCCCCAATGCGCGGCGAAACGCAGGATATCGAGCCGGAACAGATCCACCTCGCCATTAAAGAGGCGCGCGTGCTTGAGCAGAGCGCGGAAAGCGTGCCGGACTACGGCAAGGCCATTAACATCAAGACCAAACGTGGCGTCATTAAGCCGCGTACGCCAAACCAGGCGCAGTACATCGCCAATATCCTCGACCACGACATCACCTTCGGGGTGGGTCCGGCGGGGACGGGTAAAACCTATCTCGCCGTTGCCGCGGCGGTCGATGCGCTGGAGCGTCAGGAAATCCGCCGTATCCTGCTGACCCGCCCTGCCGTTGAAGCCGGTGAAAAACTGGGCTTCCTGCCAGGCGATCTGAGCCAGAAGGTCGACCCGTATCTGCGTCCTTTATACGATGCGCTGTTCGAAATGCTGGGCTTTGAGAAGGTCGAGAAGCTCATTGAGCGTAACGTTATCGAAGTTGCCCCGCTCGCCTACATGCGCGGTCGTACGCTGAACGATGCGTTCATCATTCTCGATGAGAGCCAGAACACCACCATTGAACAGATGAAAATGTTCCTGACGCGTATTGGCTTTAACTCGAAGGCGGTGATTACCGGCGACGTCACTCAGATTGACCTGCCGCGCAGCACCAAATCCGGTCTGCGCCACGCCATTGAGGTGCTGGCCGAGGTCGACGAAATCAGCTTTAACTTCTTCCACAGTGAAGACGTGGTACGCCACCCGGTGGTCGCGCGTATCGTTAATGCCTATGAAGCCTGGGAAGAGGCGGATCAGAAGCGTAAGGCCGAACTGGCCGCAGAACGTAAGCGCGAAGCGCAGGAGCAAGAACAGAAATGAGTCAGGTGATCCTCGATTTACAGCTGGCCTGTGAAGACAATTCCGGCATGCCAGATGAGGCGCAGTTTCAGAAATGGCTGGATGCCGTTATTCCTCAGTTTCAGGAAGAATCAGAAGTTACGATTCGCCTGGTGGATGAAGCGGAAAGCCATGAGCTTAACCTGACCTATCGCGGGAAAGATAAGCCGACCAACGTGCTCTCTTTCCCGTTCGAAGCGCCGCCGGGCATCGAGATGCCGCTGCTGGGCGATCTGATCATCTGCCGTCAGGTGGTTGAGCAGGAAGCCAAAGAGCAGCAAAAGCCGCTTGAGGCCCACTGGGCGCATATGGTGGTACACGGCAGCCTGCATCTGCTCGGCTACGATCATATTGAAGACGACGAAGCGGAAGAGATGGAGTCCCTCGAGACAGAGATAATGCTTGCTCTGGGCTATGAGGATCCGTACATTGCCGAGAAAGAATAGTCCGTCACCTGACGGACTCCCCTGCCGCCACGAAAGGACATCGCGTGGCGGTAAACGTTGAACTAACAAGAGAACCCTTAACAAACGCCATGAGCGACGACAATTCACACAGTAGCGACACGACAACCAGTAAAAAGGGATTTTTCTCCCTCATTCTGAACCAGCTTTTCCACGGCGAACCGAAAAACCGTGATGAACTGCTGGAGCTGATTCGTGATTCCGGGCAGAACGACCTTATCGACGAAGATACGCGCGAAATGCTCGAAGGGGTAATGGACATCGCCGACCAGCGCGTTCGCGATATCATGATCCCCCGCTCGCAGATGATCACCCTGAAACGTAACCAGACGCTGGACGAGTGCCTCGATGTGATCATCGAATCCGCCCACTCGCGTTTCCCGGTCATCAGCGAAGACAAAGATCACATCGAAGGGATTTTGATGGCGAAAGACCTGCTGCCGTTTATGCGCAGCGATGCCGAAGCCTTCAGCATGGAAAAAGTGTTACGCCAGGCCGTGGTTGTGCCGGAAAGTAAACGTGTGGATCGGATGTTGAAAGAGTTTCGCTCTCAGCGTTACCACATGGCGATTGTTATTGATGAATTTGGTGGCGTTTCCGGTCTGGTCACGATCGAGGATATCCTTGAGCTGATCGTGGGCGAAATCGAAGACGAGTACGACGAAGAAGAAGATATCGACTTCCGTCAGCTTAGCCGCCACACCTGGACCGTGCGCGCGCTGGCCTCCATCGAAGACTTCAACGACGCCTTCGGAACCCACTTCAGCGATGAAGAGGTCGATACCATTGGCGGGCTGGTGATGCAGGCCTTTGGCCACCTCCCGGCGCGTGGAGAGACCGTTGACATCGACGGTTACCAGTTCAAAGTAGCCATGGCCGACAGCCGACGTATTATACAGGTTCACGTCAGAACGCCGGACGACTCACCGGTGCCAAAACTGGAAGATTAATGTAAATGGCATTTGCCCCATTGCTTGAACGCCAGCGCGTCCGTTTGCTGCTGGCGCTGTTACTAGGAGCCAGCGGTACGCTGGCTTTTTCTCCTTACGATATCTGGCCCGCGGCCATTCTCTCCCTGATGGGGCTTCAGGGTCTGACCCTGAACCGTCGTCCGGTACAGGCTGCCGCTATCGGCTACTTCTGGGGGCTGGGGCTGTTTGGCTCAGGCATCAACTGGGTTTATGTCAGCATCGCCCAGTTTGGCGGTATGCCTGGCCCGGTAAACGTCTTCCTGGTGGTACTGCTCGCCGCCTATCTCTCGCTCTATACCGGTCTGTTCGCCGGCATCCTTTCTCGCCTGTGGCCCAAAACCAACTGGCTGCGCGTCGCCATTGCCGCGCCGGTGGTCTGGCAGGTAACCGAGTTCCTGCGCGGCTGGGTGTTGACCGGCTTCCCGTGGCTGCAGTTCGGCTACAGCCAGATTGACGGCCCGCTGAAAGGCCTGGCACCGGTAATGGGTGTTGAAGCTATCAACTTCCTGCTGATGGTCGTGAGCGGCCTGCTGGTATTAGCGCTGGTCACGCGCGGCTGGAAACCGCTGGCTGTGGCGCTGGTGCTGTTCGCCCTGCCCTTCCCGCTGCGCTATATCCAGTGGTTCACGCCTGAGCCCGATCGCGCCATGCGGGTTTCCATGGTGCAGGGGAATATCCCGCAGTCCATGAAGTGGGACGAAAAAGAGCTGCTGAATACGCTGAAGATCTACGCCAACGCCACCGAAGAGGTGATGGGTAAATCGCAGCTGATTATCTGGCCGGAGTCTGCGATCCCCGATCTGGAAATTAACCAGCAGCCGTTCCTCAACATGATGAACGACCTGCTGCTGGCCCGCGGCAGCACGCTTATCACCGGGATTGTCGATGCGCGTCTGAATCAGCAGAACCGCTACGACACCTACAACACCATCATTACGCTCGGCAAAGACAGCGAATACAGCTACCACTCCACTGACCGGTACAACAAGAACCACCTGGTGCCATTTGGTGAATTTGTGCCGCTGGAATCGATTCTGCGCCCGCTGGCCCCGTTCTTTGATTTGCCGATGTCCTCCTTCAGCCGCGGACCGTACGTTCAGCCTCAGCTGCACGCGCACGGCGCTGCCCTGACGCCGGCTATCTGCTACGAAATCATTCTCGGCGAGCAGGTGCGCGATAACTTCCGCCCGGATACTGACTATCTGCTGACCATCTCCAACGATGCCTGGTTTGGTAAGTCAATTGGCCCGTGGCAGCACTTCCAGATGGCACGTATGCGCTCCCTGGAGCTGGCGCGTCCGTTACTGCGCAGCACCAACAACGGCATCACCGCCGTGATTGGTCCTCAGGGTGAAATTCAGGCGATGATCCCGCAGTTTACCCGTGAGGTACTGACCGCTAACGTCACGCCAACCACGGGACTGACGCCATACGCCCGTACCGGCAACTGGTCGCTGTGGATACTGACCGTGCTGTTCGGCTTTGGCGCAGTGCTGATGAGCCTGCGTCAGCGTCGTAAATAACCTTCCCTTCTGTTGCCGGGTGGCGCTGACGCTTACCCGGTAAATCCTCCCAAACTCCCATTCTGGCACGCCTATTGCTTTGTTTATTCAGGTAAACGCAGTTTGGCTTAACGTGCAACTTTGTCGCACCAGCGTAGATCATCGGTAGCACCGAAACGGTGCAACGGGAGATATTTGCCTCTGAATGGTGCGGCGCGCTTCGCAAAAATAAACAATAACGCAGCAAAATCTTTACATTAAGCCAGACTAAATGTTAACAAGCTTGCATAACACTGCACTCGCATTGCGCGAGATATAACAACATCACAATGGGTATCAATGCGTCTCTGGCGCTGATAAAAAAGGAGTTGGGTATGCAATTACGTAAACTGGCCACAGCAATGCTGGTTATGGGAATGTCTGCTGGCGTGGTCCACGCTGAAGATGCGCCTGCAGCAGGCAGCACTCTCGACAAGATTGCCAAAAACGGCGTCATCGTGGTCGGCCACCGTGAATCATCTGTCCCGTTCTCTTACTACGACAACACGCAAAAAGTCGTGGGTTATTCACAGGATTACTCCAACGCTATCGTTGAAGCCGTGAAGAAAAAGCTGAACAAACCTGACCTACAGGTGAAGCTGATCCCAATCACTTCACAGAACCGTATTCCACTGCTGCAAAACGGCACCTTTGATTTCGAGTGTGGCTCCACCACCAACAATCTCGAGCGTCAGAAGCAGGCTGCCTTCTCTGACACCATCTTTGTTGTAGGCACCCGCCTGCTGACGAAGAAAGGCGGCGAGATTAAAGACTTCGCTGATCTGAAAGGTAAAGCGGTTGTTGTCACCTCCGGTACCACGTCAGAAGTGCTGCTGCACAAGCTGAACGACGAGAAAAAAATGGATATGCGCATCATCAGCGCGAAAGACCATGGCGACTCCTTCCGTACCCTGGAAAGCGGTCGTGCCGTCGCGTTTATGATGGATGACGCCCTGCTGGCGGGCGAACGTGCGAAAGCGAAGAAACCTGACAACTGGGATATCGTCGGCACCGCGCAGTCGAAAGAAGCCTACGGCTGTATGCTGCGTAAAGACGATCCGCAGTTCAAAAAGCTGATCGATGACACCATCGCTCAGGTGCAGACCTCTGGCGAAGCGGAAAAATGGTTCGACAAATGGTTCAAGAACCCGATTCCACCTAAAAACCTGAACATGAATTTTGAACTGTCTGACGACATGAAAGCGCTGTTCAAATCTCCAAATGACAAGGCTCTTAACTAATTAGAACAACAGGGGCGGGATCTCCTGCCCTCTCGATTGTCGGGAAGCATGGACAGACTATACGTTGAGTGGTCGTTCCCCACTCAGCGCGAAAAATGAGCTTCTCACCAATCTTCGAGGGTAGCGCTGCTACCCTTTTTTTTCTGGAGTTTATTATGTCAATCGACTGGAACTGGGGCATATTTCTGCAACAAGCCCCGTTCGGCAACACCACCTATCTTGGCTGGCTGTGGAGCGGCTTTCAGGTCACCGTGGCATTATCGATAACGGCGTGGATCATCGCGTTTCTTGTCGGTTCTTTGTTCGGTATTCTGCGCACCGTCCCTAACCGTTTTCTTTCAACACTCGGCACCCTGTATGTGGAACTGTTCCGTAACGTTCCGCTGATCGTGCAATTCTTTACCTGGTATCTGGTTATCCCGGAACTGCTGCCGGAAAATATTGGCATGTGGTTCAAGTCGGAACTGGATCCGAACGTACAGTTCTTTGTCTCCTCCATGATGTGTCTGGGGCTGTTTACCGCTGCGCGCGTTTGCGAGCAGGTGCGTGCCGCCATTCAGTCATTACCCCGTGGACAAAAAAATGCGGGTCTGGCGATGGGATTAACCCTGCCACAAACCTACCGCTACGTGCTGCTGCCTAACGCCTACCGCGTCATCGTTCCGCCGATGACCTCCGAGATGATGAACCTGGTGAAAAACTCGGCCATCGCCTCGACCATCGGCCTGGTCGATATGGCTGCGCAGGCGGGCAAGCTGCTGGATTACTCCGCTCACGCGTGGGAATCCTTCACCGCGATCACGCTCGCCTATGTTCTGATAAACGCTTTCATCATGCTGGTGATGAACCTGGTTGAACGCAAAATTCGCCTGCCGGGCAACATGGGGGGCAAATAATGTACGAATTTGACTGGAGTTCTATCGTTCCATCCATGCCTTACCTGCTTGATGGCCTGATGATTACCTTAAAAATCACCGTCATTGCCATCATCGTCGGTATCGTCTGGGGCACCCTGCTGGCCGTTATGCGTCTGTCGAGCTTTAAGCCGCTCGCCTGGTTCGCGACCGCCTACGTTAACGTATTCCGCTCCATCCCGCTGGTGATGGTGCTGCTGTGGTTTTACCTGATTGTGCCCGGCTTCCTGCAGAACGTGCTGGGGCTGTCGCCGAAAACCGATATCCGTCTGATCTCGGCGATGGTAGCATTCTCGATGTTTGAGGCAGCTTACTACTCAGAGATTATCCGAGCGGGCATTCAGAGTATCTCCCGCGGACAGTCCAGCGCCGCGCTGGCGCTGGGGATGACGCACTGGCAGTCCATGCAGCTCATTATTCTGCCGCAGGCGTTTCGCGCCATGGTTCCACTCCTGCTGACCCAGGGTATCGTGCTGTTCCAGGATACCTCGCTGGTCTACGTTCTGAGCCTGGCAGACTTCTTCCGTACCGCGTCAACCATCGGTGAGCGTGATGGTACGCAGGTTGAGATGGTGCTCTTCGCGGGTGCGGTCTATTTTGTGATTAGTTTAAGCGCGTCGCTGTTGGTCAGCTGGCTGAAGAAAAGGACGGTATAATGATTTCCCTGAAAAATGTTTCTAAATGGTATGGGCACTTTCAGGTGCTGACCGACTGCTCCACCGAAGTGAAAAAAGGCGACGTGGTGGTAGTGTGCGGGCCGTCCGGCTCCGGTAAATCGACGCTGATCAAAACCGTCAACGGACTGGAGCCAGTGCAGCAGGGTGAGATCGTCGTCAACGGTACCAAAGTCAACGACAAGAAAACCAACCTCGCCCAGCTTCGCTCTCACGTTGGCATGGTATTCCAGCATTTTGAGCTGTTCCCTCACCTCTCTATTATTGAGAACCTGACGCTGGCGCAGGTAAAAGTGCTTAAGCGTGATAAAAAAGCGTCGCGCGAGAAAGGTCTGAAGCTCCTGGAACGCGTTGGGCTTTCTGCGCATGCCGATAAGTTCCCGGCGCAGCTTTCTGGCGGCCAACAGCAGCGTGTGGCGATCGCCCGCGCGCTGTGCATGGATCCGGTGGCGATGCTGTTTGATGAGCCCACGTCGGCGCTCGATCCGGAGATGATCAACGAAGTGCTGGACGTGATGGTCGAACTGGCGCACGAAGGGATGACCATGATGGTGGTGACCCACGAAATGGGCTTCGCCCGTAAGGTGGCCAACCGCGTGATCTTTATGGACGAAGGGAAAATTGTCGAAGACTCACCGAAAGAAGAGTTCTTTGCTAACCCGAAATCCGAGCGTGCGAAAGATTTCCTTGCGAAAATCCTGCACTAATCTTCCCGGTGCGCAATCTGCGGATTGCGCACTGCTTCACGCTTTCACTCACTTCCTCTCGTCGGCGTCACATTGCAGCGTTAACCTTGTCACAAAATAACGCTACGTATGGAGAACGCTATGGCACAGCCTATTATTCTCGATTGCGATCCGGGTCATGATGACGCGATCGCGCTCGTCCTTGCACTTGCCTCCCCTGAACTCGACGTCAAAGCCGTCACCTCTTCTGCCGGAAACCAGACGCCGGATAAAACGCTGCGTAACGTTTTGCGTATGCTGACGTTGCTCAAGCGTACCGATATTCCCGTCGCTGGCGGAGCCCTCAAGCCCCTGATGCGTGAATTAATTATCGCGGATAACGTGCATGGTGAAAGCGGGCTGGACGGTCCGGCGCTGCCGGAGCCGGGCTTCGCGCCGCAAAACTGCACCGCCGTGGAGCTGATGGCGAAGGTGCTGCGCGAGAGCATGGAACCCTTGACGCTGGTGGCTACCGGGCCGCAAACCAACGTCGCGCTGCTGCTGAACAGCCACCCTGAACTGCACAGCAAAATAGCCCGTATCGTCATCATGGGCGGGGCCATGGGGCTGGGTAACTGGACGCCTGCGGCGGAGTTCAACATCTTTGTCGACCCGGAAGCCGCTGAGATTGTCTTCCAGTCCGGCTTACCGATTGTAATGGCGGGACTGGACGTTACCCATCGCGCGCAGATTATGGCGGACGATATTGAGCGCTTCCGTTCCGTTGGTAATCCGGTCGCGACAACCGTGGCCGAGCTGCTCGACTTCTTTATGGAGTATCACAAAGCCGAGAAGTGGGGCTTCCACGGCGCGCCCCTGCACGACCCGTGCACCATTGCCTGGCTGTTAAAGCCTGAGATATTCACCACGGTTGACCGCTGGGTTGGCGTGGAAACGCAGGGAAAATACACCCAGGGAATGACGGTGGTGGATTATTACTCGCTGACGGGGAATAAGCCGAATACTACCGTGATGGTGGACATCGACAGGGAGGCGTTTGTGGATTTGCTGGCGGAGAGACTGGACTACTATAGTGCAGCCTGATGCCCTCACCCCTACCCTCTCCCACGGGGAGAGGGAGCAAACACTAAAAACGGCAACGGGGTTGCCGTTTTGCTTTTACCTTTTGCGGCCTGATGCCCTCACCCCGGCCCTCTCCCACAGGGAGAGGGAGCAAACCTGCGCTTTACCTAGGGCTCAAACGGACGACGCTGGAACTGATCGTGGCCGCATTTCGGGCACAGCGACAGAACCTCCGGCGTATACACCGCAATATGGTGGTGGCAATTCTCGCACACCAGATTTCCGAGCCCGACCACCTCACCGCTGTGGTACACACCATGGTGGTTCAAATCCTGAAAGACCTCGCGCCACTCCAGCTGCGTTTTATCCGTAATATCGGCCAGCTCCTGCCACAGGCTCTCTTTGATCACCCGCATGAAAACGCTGTCCGTGACCTCCTCCTGGCTCTCCTGGTAGCTGCGCGCGAACTCTTCCAGATCGCGACGCACGGCGCGCGTCACCTCTTCCACTTCGGTTCGCGTTAACTCACCCGTTTGCGACACGCGGGCACGCGCCTGCTCCACCAGCGCATCGATATCGCGCTCGCCGTTACGCAGTCGTTCCGTCAGTGTCGCCACCAGTTCGCGGTAAAATTGAGCAACCTTGTTCATCATTTTGCCTCCCGGGTAAGTAACTATTTCTAATAATAGACCTTATTTCATCGCCGCTTTGTCAGGTGAAGCACAGACCCGGTAAATTCCTGCAAAGCGCATTTGTGCGAAAGGCTGTTTTGACGCGGGCGTTTGGGCTATGCTATGCGGATCTGAATGACCACATCCATTGGCTACATTTGTAGCTGTATTGAAAACAGGACCACTGGCTGCCATGCAAGAGCAATACCGCCCGGAAGAGATAGAATCAAAAGTCCAGCAACACTGGGACGAGAAGCGCACCTTTGAAGTAACCGAAGACGAGAGCAAAGAGAAGTATTACTGCCTGTCGATGCTTCCCTATCCTTCTGGTCGACTACACATGGGCCATGTGCGTAACTACACCATTGGCGATGTGATCGCACGTTACCAGCGTATGCTGGGCAAAAACGTTCTGCAGCCTATCGGCTGGGATGCGTTCGGTCTGCCTGCGGAAGGCGCGGCGGTCAAAAACAACACCGCACCGGCCCCGTGGACATACGACAACATCGCGTACATGAAAAACCAGCTCAAAATGCTGGGCTTTGGCTATGACTGGAGCCGCGAGCTGGCAACCTGTACCCCGGAATACTACCGCTGGGAGCAGAAGTTCTTCACCGAGCTGTACAAAAAAGGCCTGGTGTATAAGAAGACCTCTGCCGTTAACTGGTGTCCGAATGACCAGACCGTTCTCGCGAACGAACAGGTTATCGATGGCTGCTGCTGGCGCTGCGACACCAAAGTTGAGCGTAAAGAGATCCCACAGTGGTTTATCAAAATCACCGCTTACGCTGATGAGCTGCTGAACGATCTGGATAATCTGGACCACTGGCCAGATACCGTGAAGACCATGCAGCGCAACTGGATCGGCCGTTCTGAAGGTGTGGAGATTACCTTCAACGTTGAGAACTACGACCAGACTCTGACTGTCTACACCACCCGTCCGGACACCTTCATGGGCGCGACCTACCTGGCCGTGGCTGCAGGTCACCCGCTGGCGCAGAAAGCGGCAGAAAACAATCCGGAACTGGCTACCTTCATCGATGAGTGCCGCAACACCAAAGTGGCCGAAGCCGACATGGCGACGATGGAGAAAAAAGGCGTTGCGACAGGCTTCTATGCTAAGCATCCGCTGACTGGCGAAGCGATCCCGGTCTGGGCAGCGAACTTCGTGCTGATGGAGTACGGTACAGGTGCGGTAATGGCTGTTCCGGGCCACGATCAGCGCGACTACGAGTTTGCCACCAAATACAACCTGCCGATTAAAGCCGTTATTCTGGCCGCCGATGGTTCTGAACCAGACCTGTCCGAAAACGCGCTGACTGAAAAAGGCACCCTGTTCAACTCCGGTGAATTCAGCGGTCTGAGCTTCGAAGAGGGCTTTAACGCCATCGCCGACAAGCTGGCCTCCCTTGGCGTGGGCGAGCGTAAAGTTAACTTCCGTCTGCGCGACTGGGGTGTTTCCCGTCAGCGTTACTGGGGTGCGCCAATTCCAATGGTGACGCTGGAAGATGGCACCGTGATGCCAACGCCAGAAGATCAGCTGCCGGTGATCCTGCCGGAAGACGTCGTCATGGACGGCATCACCAGCCCGATCAAAGCCGATCCTGAGTGGGCAAAAACCACCGTCAACGGCCAGCCTGCGCTGCGTGAAACCGACACCTTTGACACCTTTATGGAGTCATCCTGGTACTATGCGCGCTACACCTGCCCGCAGTATCAGGAAGGTATGCTGGATTCCAAAGCGGCAAACTACTGGCTGCCGGTAGATATCTACATCGGTGGTATCGAACACGCCATCATGCACCTGCTCTACTTCCGCTTCTTCCACAAGCTGATGCGCGATGCGGGCATGGTGAACTCTGACGAACCTGCAAAACAGCTGCTGTGCCAGGGCATGGTGCTGGCGGATGCCTTCTATTACGTCGGTGCCAACGGCGAGCGTAACTGGGTTTCTCCGGTTGACGCGATCGTTGAACGCGACGAGAAGGGCCGTATCGTGAAGGCCAAAGACGCCGAAGGTCATGAGCTGGTCTACACCGGCATGAGCAAGATGTCCAAGTCTAAAAACAACGGTATCGACCCGCAGGTGATGGTTGAGCGTTACGGTGCAGATACCGTGCGTCTGTTCATGATGTTTGCTTCTCCGGCGGACATGACGCTGGAGTGGCAGGAGTCTGGCGTGGAAGGTGCAAACCGCTTCCTGAAACGCGTCTGGAAACTGGTTTACGAACACACTGCACTGGGCGATGCCCCGGCGCTGAATGCCGCCGCACTGACTGAAGATCAGCAGGCGCTGCGTCGCGATGTTCATAAAACGATTGCAAAAGTGACCGATGATATTGGTCGTCGTCAGACCTTCAATACCGCAATTGCGGCTATTATGGAACTGATGAACAAGCTGGCGAAGGCTTCGCAGGACGGCGAGCAGGATCGTGCTTTAATGCGTGAAGCGCTGCTGGCCGTTGTTCGCATGCTGAACCCGTTCACACCGCACGTTAGCTTTACCCTGTGGCAGGAGCTGAAAGGCGAAGGCGATATCGACAACGCGCCGTGGCCGCAGGCTGACGAATCAGCGATGGTGGAAAACACGACGCTGGTCGTGGTCCAGGTGAACGGCAAAGTCCGCGGTAAAATTACCGTGGCGGTCGATGCAACCGAAGAACAGGTTCGCGAGCGCGCGGGCCAGGAACCTCTGGTCGCAAAATATCTTGAGGGCGTTACCGTACGTAAAGTGATCTACGTACCGGGTAAACTGCTCAATCTGGTCGTTGGCTAAGCGCGGGAGGAAACGTGCGACAACTGGCAACAATACTCTTATCACTGGCGGTGCTTGTCACCGCTGGCTGTGGCTGGCACCTGCGCAATACCACGGCGGTGCCCGCTGAGATGAAAACGATGATGTTCGACTCACCAGATCCGAATGGCCCACTCAGCCGGGCCATTCGTAATCAGCTGCGTCTCAACGGCGTAGAGATTGTCGAAAAACAAACCCTGCGCCAGGATGTACCGTCTCTGCGTGTTATAGGTGGCGGCCTGTCGAGAGATACAGCCTCTATCTTCCAGGATGGCCGTACAGCTGAGTATCAGATGGTGTTGACGGTCGACGCGGCAGTCCTGATCCCCGGTAAAGACATCTACCCGATCAGCACGAAAGTATACCGTTCGTTCTTCGATAACCCGCAGACAGCGCTGGCAAAAGATGCCGAACAGCAGATTATCATCAACGAAATGTACGACAAGGCAGCGGAACAGCTGATCCGTAAACTGCCAAGTATTGCAGCGTCAACTAAACAAGGATCTGACATCGTTGAAAAACCGATTGCTGGCACGCTTCCTGCTGCTAACTCTCTGGGTAAATGATGATCAGGCTGTATCCTGAACAACTCCGCGCGCAGCTCAATGAAGGGCTGCGCGCGGCGTATCTGCTTCTTGGAAACGATCCGTTATTACTTCAGGAAAGCCAGGATGCCGTGCGGCATGCTGCCGCAGCGCAGGGCTTCGATGAACACCACACCGTCCAACTGGACAACAACACCGACTGGAACGCCCTCTTCTCGCTTTGTCAGGCGATGAGCCTTTTCGCCTCGCGCCAGACTATTCAGATCCTGCTGCCGGAAAATGGTCCTAACGCGGCCATGAACGAGCAGCTCGCTACGCTGGTCAGCCTGTTACACAGCGATCTGCTCTTTATTGTGCGTGGCAACAAGCTTACCAAAGCCCAGGAAAACGCGGCGTGGTTTACCCAGATCGCAGCCCACGCGGTGCAGGTCACCTGTCAGACGCCTGAGCAGGCGCATCTGCCCAAATGGGTGTCAGCGAGAGCGAAGCAGAACAACCTCCAACTGGATGATGCGGCGAATCAACTGCTGTGCTACTGCTATGAAGGTAACCTGCTGGCCCTGGCGCAGGCGCTGGACAGACTCTCCCTGCTCTGGCCGGATGGCAAGCTGACCTTGCCGCGCGTCGAGCAGGCCGTTAACGACGCGGCGCACTTCACGCCGTTCCACTGGGTGGACGCGCTACTGTCGGCAAAAAGCAAACGCGCCCTGCATATTCTGCAACAGCTGCGTCTTGAAGGGAGCGAACCCGTTATTCTGCTGCGTACGCTGCAGCGCGAATTACTGCTGCTGATTACGCTCAAGCGCCAGTCTGCCCATACGCCGCTGCGTTCGCTGTTTGATAAACACCGCGTGTGGCAAAATCGCAGGGCTTTGACCACCGAGGCCGTCAACCGCCTGAGTCATGAGCAGCTTCGTCAGGCTGTACAGCTTCTGATGCGCGCTGAGCTCACGTTAAAACAAGATTACGGCCAGTCGGTCTGGGCGGAGCTGGAAAGCCTTTCTCTGCTGCTCTGCCACAAGGCGCTGGCAGACGTTTTTATTGATGGATAGTATGCATTCTTTACAGGCCCTGTATGGCGGCACCTTCGACCCGGTACATTACGGGCACCTGAAGCCGGTTGAAATTCTGGCGAATTTGATCGGCCTTCAGCGCGTCACTATCATGCCCAATAATGTTCCGCCCCATCGTCCGCAGCCGGAGGCGACCAGCGAGCAGCGAAAAGCGATGCTCGCCCTTGCCATCGAAGATAAACCGCTCTTCCAACTTGATGAGCGTGAGCTGCGTCGCGACACGCCCTCCTGGACGTCACAGACGCTTCAGGAGTGGCGCACAGAACAGGGTCCAGACCAGCCGCTGGCGTTTATCATCGGCCAGGATTCCCTGCTGAATTTACCCACATGGCATCAGTATGAAACCATCCTGGAGAACAGCCATCTGCTCGTCTGCCGCCGCCCTGGCTATCCTCTGACCATGCGTGAAGCGCAGTACCAGCAGTGGCTGGAAGATCATCTCACCGATAATGTTGAAGATCTTCACAATCGGCCTGCCGGGAAGATCTATCTGGCGGAAACGCCGTGGTTCGATATCTCTGCAACCCTCATACGTGAGCGTTTACAGCAGGGTTTAGCCTGTGACGATCTACTGCCAGCCCCGGTGCTGGCGTATATCCATACGCACGGGTTGTATCAGAAAAGCGCAGATGAATAGCCGGAGGGCATAAAAAGCGGCTTATTGTTTATCCTGCCTTGACAGGTTAAGCCATACTGTTATTCTCCGCTGCCAGACTTTCCCGCCAATCATTGCTTTACAGAAATTGTTTTACAAAAATGGCGATGCAATCTCAGGCAGAGGGTGGGATGATACCCGCCTTCAAAAGCCCGGTCGGAGACATTTGTCCCGACACAGGCGTGAGTTCAGGTATACTGTCTGGCTACGAATTCAACGTTTTACAATCTCATTCACCCCAGGGGGAAAACTTGCAGGGTAAAGCACTCCAGGATTTTGTTATTGACAAAATTGATGACCTGAAAGGTCAGGACATCATCGCTATCGACGTTAAGGGTAAATCCAGTATTACCGACTGCATGATCATCTGCACCGGTACATCTACGCGTCATGTTGTTTCGATTGCCGATCATGTGGTTCAGGAATCGCGTGCAGCAGGACTGTTGCCACTGGGTGTTGAAGGTGAAGCAACGGCTGACTGGGTGGTTGTCGACCTCGGCGATGTGATTGTCCACGTCATGCAGGACGAGAGCCGTCGCCTGTATGAGCTGGAAAAACTCTGGGGTTAATGCGTGAAGTTGCAGCTGGTCGCCGTCGGCACCAAAATGCCGGACTGGGTACAAACCGGTTTTACTGAATATCTGCGTCGTTTTCCAAAAGACATGCCGTTCGAACTGGTGGAAATTCCCGCCGGTAAGCGCGGCAAGAACGCGGATATCAAACGTATTCTCGATAAAGAGGGCGAACTGATGCTGGCTGCCGCAGGCAAAAACCGCATCGTCACCCTCGATATTCCAGGAAAACCCTGGGATACGCCGCAGCTGGCGCACGAACTGGAGCGCTGGAAGCAGGATGGCCGTGACGTCAGTCTGTTGATTGGCGGTCCAGAAGGGTTATCCCCCGCCTGCAAAGCGGCGGCTGAACAAAGTTGGTCCCTCTCCGCGCTGACACTTCCCCACCCGCTCGTTCGGGTACTGGTGGCAGAAAGCCTGTATCGCGCGTGGAGCATTACTACCAACCACCCCTATCACCGCGAGTAATGACTGACCAGGGTAGATTAAGCAGCGAATGAAACTACAGAATTCTTTTCGCGACTATACGGCTGAGTCCGCGCTGTTTGTGCGCCGGGCGCTGGTCGCCTTTACCGGGATTTTGCTGCTTACCGGCGTGCTGATCGCCAACCTTTATAATCTGCAAATTGTCCGCTTTACCGACTACCAGACGCGCTCAAACGAAAACCGTATCAAGCTGGTGCCTATCGCCCCCAGCCGCGGCATTATTTACGATCGTAACGGCACGCCGCTGGCATTAAACCGCACCATCTATCAAATCGAGATGATGCCGGAAAAAGTTGATAATGTTCAGGATACGCTGGAAGCGCTGAAAAGCGTTGTCGACCTTAACGATGACGATATCGCGGCCTTTAAAAAAGAGCGCTCCCGCTCTCACCGTTTCACCTCCATTCCGGTTAAAACCAACCTGACGGAAGTCCAGGTGGCCCGCTTTGCGGTAAACCAGTACCGCTTCCCCGGCGTGGAAGTGAAGGGTTATAAGCGTCGCTACTATCCCTACGGCTCCGCGCTGACGCATGTGATTGGCTACGTCTCCAAGATTAACGACAAAGACGTCGACCGCCTTGATAAAGACGGCAAGCTGGCAAACTACGCTGCAACGCACGATATCGGTAAGCTGGGGATCGAACGTTACTACGAAGACGTTTTGCACGGGCAAACCGGCTATGAAGAAGTTGAGGTTAACAACCGCGGCCGAGTGATCCGCCAGCTGAAAGAAGTCCCTCCTCAGGCGGGGCATGACGTCTATCTGACCCTCGACCTTAAGCTGCAGCAGTATATCGAAACCCTGCTGGCGGGCAGCCGTGCAGCCGTTGTGGTCACCGATCCTCGTACCGGCGGCATTCTGGCAATGGTGTCTATGCCCAGCTATGACCCGAACCTGTTCGTTGACGGCATTTCCAGTAAGGACTATTCCGGTCTGCTGAATGACCCGAACACGCCGCTGGTGAACCGCGCGACGCAAGGGGTTTATCCGCCGGCATCAACGGTTAAGCCGTACGTGGCGGTTTCTGCGCTGAGTGCCGGCGTCATTAACCGTAATACCAGTCTGTTTGACCCGGGCTGGTGGCAACTGCCTGGTTCAGATAAACGCTATCGTGACTGGAAAAAATGGGGCCACGGTCATCTGAACGTCACCAAATCGCTGGAAGAATCTGCGGATACCTTCTTCTATCAGGTGGCGTATGACATGGGGATCGACCGCCTGTCAGAGTGGATGAGCAAATTCGGATACGGGCATTACACCGGCGTTGACCTTTCCGAAGAACGTTCTGGCAACATGCCAACGCGTGAATGGAAGCTGAAGCGCTTTAAAAAACCGTGGTATCAGGGTGACACCATTCCGGTGGGTATCGGCCAGGGCTACTGGACGGCAACACCGCTTCAGATGAACAAGGCCATGATGATCCTCATCAATGACGGCGTGGTAAAAGTGCCTCATCTGCTACAGAGCACGGTTGAAGACGGCAAAAAAGTGCCGTGGAACCAGCCGCATGAGGCGCCGGTGGGAGACATTCATTCCGGCTTCTGGGAAATTGCGAAAGACGGTATGTACGGCGTGGCAAACCGCCCCAACGGTACCGCGCATAAGTACTTCACCGGTACGCCGTACAAAGTGGCCGCGAAATCCGGTACTGCGCAGGTGTTCGGTCTGAAAGCCAACGAAACCTATAATGCGCACCGCATTGCTGAACGTCTGCGTGACCATAAGCTGATGACGGCGTTTGCCCCTTATGATAACCCGCAGGTCGCGGTGGCGATGATTCTGGAGAACGGCGGTGCCGGTCCAGCTGTAGGGACCATCATGCGCCAGATCCTTGACCACATTATGCTGGGTGATAACAACACCGAACTGCCGGCTGAAAACCCGGCCGCCGCTGCGGCGGAGGACCAATAATCATGACGGATAATCCAAATAAAAAATCGCTGTGGGACAAAATCCACATCGACCCAGCCATGCTGCTGATCCTGCTGGCCCTGCTGGTTTACAGCGCCCTGGTTATCTGGAGCGCCAGCGGCCAGGACATCGGCATGATGGAGCGCAAAATTGGCCAGATTGCCATGGGTCTGATCATTATGGTGGTGATGGCGCAGATCCCGCCGCGCGTCTACGAAGGCTGGGCGCCCTACCTCTACATCTTCTGTATTATTTTGCTGGTTGCGGTAGATGCGTTTGGCGCCATATCAAAAGGGGCGCAGCGCTGGCTGGATTTGGGTATTGTCCGCTTCCAGCCCTCGGAGATTGCCAAAATCGCCGTGCCACTGATGGTGGCACGCTTTATCAACCGCGATGTCTGTCCGCCGTCTCTGAAGAATACCGCTATCGCGCTGGTGCTGATTTTCCTGCCAACGCTGCTGGTTGCGGCACAGCCTGACCTGGGGACCTCAATCCTTATTGCCCTCTCCGGCCTGTTTGTCCTGTTCCTGTCGGGACTGAGCTGGCGCCTGATTGGTATCGCGGTGGTGCTGATTGCGGCGTTCATCCCTATCCTCTGGTTCTTCCTGATGCATGACTACCAGCGCCAGCGCGTCATGATGCTACTCGATCCGGAAACCGATCCGCTGGGCGCGGGCTATCATATTATTCAGTCGAAGATTGCAATTGGCTCCGGGGGCCTGCGCGGTAAAGGCTGGCTGCACGGTACGCAGTCGCAGCTGGAATTTTTACCGGAACGCCACACCGATTTTATCTTTGCCGTACTGGCGGAAGAGCTGGGGCTGGTTGGCATTCTGATACTTCTTGCGCTGTATGTCCTGCTGATCATGCGGGGATTGTGGATTGCAGCGCGTGCACAAACCACGTTTGGTCGCGTCATGGCTGGCGGGTTGATGCTGATTTTATTCGTTTATGTCTTCGTAAATATTGGTATGGTGAGTGGTATTCTGCCGGTGGTAGGCGTACCGCTGCCGCTGGTGAGTTACGGAGGCTCGGCACTGATCGTGTTGATGGCCGGGTTTGGTATCGTGATGTCGATCCATACCCACAGAAAAATGTTGTCAAAAAGCGTATAAAAATAAGGGGATCGGAATGCGTAAGCAGTGGCTGGGGATCTGCATCGCGGCAAGTTTACTTGCGGCCTGCACAAGTGATGATGGTCAGCAACAGGCAACCGTCGCGCCGCCGCAGCCTGCGGTGTGTAATGGCCCGATCGTTGAAATCAGCGGTGCCGATCCCGTTTATGAACCGCTGAATGCCAGTGCCAATCAGGATTACGAGCGCGACGGCAAAAGCTATAAAATTGTTCAGGATCCTTCCCGTTTCAGTCAGGCAGGCTTTGCCGCCATTTATGATGCCGAGCCAGGCAGTAACCTGACGGCCTCCGGGGAGGCGTTCGACCCAATGCAACTGACGGCGGCACACCCAACGCTGCCGATTCCGAGCTACGCCCGTATCACCAACCTGGCGAATGGCCGCATGATCGTCGTGCGTATCAACGATCGCGGCCCGTACGGGAATGACCGGGTGATCTCCCTGTCGCGCGCGTCTGCCGATCGCCTGAACACCTCGAACAACACCAAAGTTCGTATTGACCCGATTATCGTCGCGCAGGATGGTTCGCTCTCCGGACCGGGTACCGCGTGTACAACGGTGGCGAAACAGACCTATGCCCTTCCTGACCGCCCAAATCTTGACGGCGGAATGGGAAGCGTCTCGTCTCCGGCAGAGCCTGCTCAGCCGGGAGGAGAAATACGCCCGATCAGCAATGACACGCTGCAAAGCGAGGATGCTACCGGCGCGCCGGTAAAGAGTAGCGGCTTTCTTGGCGCACCGACGACCTTAGCCGCGGGCGTGCTGGAAGGCAGTGAACCCACTCCAGCCCCTGCTCCCGTCGCTGCGCCAGCGACCCAGCCGGCTCCCGTAACGGCGCCAGCGGCCACGCAAAGTGCGGCGGTGGCGGCTCCAGCAGCGGCCAGCGGAAGCTATGTGGTTCAGGTAGGCGCAGTGAGCGATCAGGCCCGGGCCAAACAATATCAACAGCGTCTGAGCCAGCAGTTTGGCGTACCAGGACGCGTTGAGCAGAACGGCGCGGTCTGGCGCATTCAGATGGGGCCGTTTGCCAGCAAATCGCAGGCAGCCTCCCTGCAGCAGCGTCTGCAGAATGAAGCTCAACTTCAGTCATTTATCGCTGTTGCGAAATAATTAACCGGCGGTATCCGAATTGTCAGTTAGTGTAAAACACATTCACAAACTCATGCTTAAAGTCGGATGCCTGCCTGAATAGCATTTGCTATAGTAAGGCACTTTTTTTAATTCCATCACGGATGTCGTAGTTCTGACCATGAAGACCACTTTTTCTGCTCGTTTTGTGCAGCGCATGGCGCTGACCACGGCCCTTTGCGCGGCTGCTCTTTCTGCAGCTCACGCCGATGACCTGAATATCAAGACCATGATCCCTGGCGTTCCGCAAATCGATGCGGAATCCTACATCCTGATCGATTACAACTCTGGCAAAGTGCTGGCAGAACAGAATGCCGATGCCCGCCGTGATCCGGCCAGCCTGACCAAAATGATGACCAGCTACGTTATCGGCCAGGCGATGAAGGCAGGTAAATTCAAAGAATCGGATCTGGTCACCATCGGTAACGATGCGTGGGCAACCGGGAACCCTGTCTTCAAAGGTTCCTCTCTGATGTTCCTGAAGCCGGGTATGCAGGTTCCTGTTTCCCAGCTGATTCGTGGTATCAACCTGCAGTCGGGTAACGATGCCTGCGTGGCGATGGCCGATTTCGCCGCCGGTAGCCAGGATGCCTTCGTGGGTCTGATGAACAGCTACGTTACCGCGCTGGGTCTGAAAAACAGCCACTTCCAGACCGTACACGGCCTGGACGCAGACGGTCAGTACAGCTCCGCACGTGATATGGCCCTGATTGGTCAGGCGCTGATCCGCGATGTCCCTAACGAATACTCTATCTACAAAGAAAAAGAGTTCACCTTCAACGGGATTCGTCAGACCAACCGTAACGGTCTGCTGTGGGATAACAGCCTGAACGTTGACGGCATTAAAACTGGCCATACCGACAAAGCGGGCTACAACCTGGTGGCCTCTGCTACTGAAGGTCAGATGCGTCTGATCTCTGCCGTGATGGGCGGCCGCACCTTTAAAGGTCGTGAAACAGAAAGCAAGAAGCTGCTGACCTGGGGCTTCCGCTTCTTCGAAACCGTGAATCCACTGAAAGCAGGCAAAGAGTTTGCGTCTGAACCCGTCTGGTTCGGCGACAACGACCGTGCTTCTCTCGGCGTTGATAAAGACCTCTACCTGACCATTCCGCGCGGTCGTATGAAGGATCTGAAAGCCAGCTACGTGCTGAACAGCACCGAGCTGCACGCTCCACTGCAGAAAAACCAGGTTGTAGGCACGATCAACTTCCAGCTGGATGGAAAAACGATCGATCAGCGTCCGCTGGTTGTCCTGCAAGAAATTCCTGAAGGCAATTTCTTCGGTAAAATCATTGATTACATTAAATTGATGTTCCACCACTGGTTTGGTTAAAAATTGAACACTTGAAAGTGTGATTTTGATCCCCATATACTAAGTATCCTGATAACTCCCACCTGACGTGGGAGTTATTATTTTTTGACGTTACGCCGGAGCTGACATGAAAACCAAACTTAACGAACTGCTTGAATTCCCTACCCCATTTACCTACAAAGTAATGGGTCTGGCGAAACCTGAGCTGGTTGATCAGGTGGTTGAAGTGGTACAGCGCCATGCGCCGGGTGACTACTCTCCGTCAGTAAAACCAAGCAGCAAGGGCAACTACCACTCGGTTTCTATCACCATCACTGCGACACACATTGAGCAGGTTGAGACGCTGTACGAAGAGCTCGGCAATATCGAAATCGTTCGTATGGTACTGTAGTCCCTTTGCGGTTACCCGGTTTGCCGGGTAACCCTTCTCCCCGCTGTGATATACTCCCCCCACACCTTTTGTCCCTCGTCTTCGGAGACGCAGTTTTGTATCAGGATAAAATTCTGGTCCGTCACCTCGGGCTGCAACCTTATGAGCCTGTCTCCCAGGCCATGCATGACTTCACCGATTCACGCGATGACAGCACCCCAGATGAAATCTGGCTGGTCGAACACCTGCCGGTATTTACGCAGGGTCAGGCGGGTAAAGCAGAACATCTATTAATGACGGGAGATATCCCGGTTATTCAGAGCGATCGCGGCGGTCAGGTCACGTACCATGGGCCCGGGCAGCAGGTGATGTACGTCCTGCTCAATCTGAAGCGCAGAAAGCTGGGCGTGCGTGAACTGGTCACTTTACTGGAACAAACCGTTGTCAACACGCTGGCGGAATATGGTATTGACGCGCATCCGCGTGCCGATGCGCCGGGCGTTTACGTTGGGGAAATGAAGATCTGCTCCCTGGGGCTGCGTATTCGAAAAGGCTGCTCATTCCATGGCCTGGCATTGAATATAAATATGGATCTCGCGCCGTTCCAGCGCATAAACCCCTGCGGCTACGCCGGCATGGAAATGACGCAAATGCGCCAGTGGGTAGAAGCCGCTACGCCCGAACATATTCGTCCCGTGCTTTTGAAGAACGTGTTAGCGCTACTTAACAATCCCCCACACGAATATATCCCTGCTTAATATATCGTACAACAGGGCTCGATAATTTGACGGGCCACTGTTTATTTACCGCTTTTGCACTTTACAATAATCCACAGATTCTATATTTTCGAAGCGCCCGAATATTACCGCTACATATTATTTAGCCTCCAGCAAGCTCGGCAAACACGGCATAAGTAACGTGAGCAATTATCACACAACTGTTTGCTTTTGATAAACAAGTGAAACAAAACCAACACTTTACGAATCTCTACAAGCATAATAAATAAATTCAACTATCATTCATATTGTGAATGTATACGGGGTGAAAGCGTGGAGTATAATAATTTACCAGCCAAACGACTGAATGAACCTGGTGGCGAAGACAAGCCGCAAATTTTTCGGACTTTACGTAATATTGATCTCAATTTACTGACTATTTTTGAGGCAGTATATGTCCATAAAGGTATCGTTAACGCTGCGAAAATTCTTAATCTCACGCCATCAGCAATAAGTCAGTCAATCCAAAAGCTACGCGCTATATTTCCTGACCCGTTATTTATCCGTAAGGGCCAGGGGGTAACGCCGACGGCTTACGCCACGCATCTCCACGAGTACATCAGCCAGGGGCTGGAGTCGATTCTGGGCGCACTGGATTTAACCGGGAGCTATGATAAGCAGAGAACCATCACCATCGGCTGTTCCCCTTCTGTGGGTGTGCTGGTGATGCCGGCGATCTTCCAGGCAGTGAAAGAGCATGCTCCGCAGCTCCTGCTTCGTAATGTGCCGCTCAATGAACCTGACATTCAGCTTGCCCAGTTCCAGACGGACCTGATTATTGAAAGCGGCAGCTTCAGTGCCAGAGCGCTGGGTCAAAATGTGCTCTATTCGGATAACCTGGTGCTGGTTTGCCGGCAGCAGCATCCGGTTCTCAGCGAACCGCTGACCATCGAAAACCTGCGCAACTACGACCACTCGTCTTTCATGACCGAAGGGCAGTCTAACCACGCCCTTCGTCAGCGTATTGATGAAATTTTCCCGGAACGTCAGATTAGCTTCAGCAGTTACAATATGTTTACCACCGCATCGCTGATCGGCAGCAGCGATATGCTGTGCGTTATGCCATCGCGCCTGTACAGCCTGCTACAAAAATGCTGGCCGCTGGAGAGCATTCCACTCAGTCAGCTTAATGCGGAATCAATCGAAATTTCACTGCATTACAACAAGCTGAGTTTGCGCGACCCGGTCCTGGAAAACGTCATCCGCATTATCCGTCAGGCCTTCTGACAGGTTTAGCCAGCACAAGACCCTGCAACAGGCAGGGCGAAAGGCACAAAACAACAACTATTTTACAAATTGGCGATCTGGCAGGCTGCTTTAACGACCGTTTCAATGATATACTGCCTGTCGTTCGTTCAAAAATAGTTGATAAATACAACATTCCCTTGAATTGAAACGCTTTCCTTCGATATTCGCAACTGGAACACGCACGCTATGAGTAAACCCATTGTGATGGAACGCGGTGTTAAATACCGCGATGCCGATAAAATGGCCCTTATCCCGGTTAAAAACGTGGCTACAGAGCGCGAGGCGCTGTTAAGAAAACCGGAATGGATGAAAATCAAACTTCCGGCCGACTCTTCGCGTATCCAGGGGATCAAAGCGGCGATGCGCAAGAATGGCCTTCACTCCGTATGTGAAGAAGCCTCTTGTCCGAACCTTGCTGAATGTTTCAATCACGGTACCGCGACGTTTATGATTCTGGGTGCTATCTGTACCCGCCGCTGCCCGTTCTGCGATGTTGCTCATGGCCGTCCAGTCGCACCTGATGCTAACGAACCCCAGAAACTGGCGCAGACCATTGCTGACATGGCGCTGCGCTATGTGGTTATCACCTCCGTTGACCGTGACGATCTGCGTGACGGTGGTGCTCAGCACTTCGCCGACTGTATTACGGCCATTCGCGAGAAAAGCCCTAACATCAAAATCGAGACGCTGGTGCCTGACTTCCGTGGCCGTATGGACCGCGCGCTGGATATCCTGACCGCAACGCCGCCAGATGTGTTTAACCACAACCTGGAGAACGTGCCGCGTCTCTACCGTCAGGTCCGCCCGGGTGCTGACTATAACTGGTCTCTGAAACTGCTGGAGCGTTTCAAAGAAGCGCATCCGCATATTCCGACCAAGTCTGGTCTGATGGTGGGGCTAGGTGAAACCAATGAGGAAATCATTGAGGTGATGCGCGATCTTCGCCGCCACGGTGTGACCATGTTGACCCTGGGGCAGTATCTGCAGCCAAGCCGTCACCACCTGCCGGTACAGCGCTACGTGAGCCCGGACGAGTTCGATGAAATGAAAGCCGAAGCGATGGCGATGGGCTTCACCCACGCAGCCTGCGGCCCGTTCGTTCGCTCCTCATACCACGCCGATATGCAGGCAAAAGGCGAAGAAGTTAAATAATGCTGTAATATTCTTTTACAGTAATACAAAAAAACCGGCCTCATGAGCCGGTTTTTTTTCGCAAGCCCTCAGGCGTTGCTGTCACTCTTTGTGAGAAAGCTTGTCTGCCGGGACGTCATCCTCGGCGCTTTTCTTCGCTGCTGCATCATCGTCGTTCATCGCTTTCTTAAAGCCTTTGATGGCAGCCCCCAGGTCACCACCCAGCGTGCGTAACTTCTTGGTACCAAACAGCAGGACGACCAGTGCGGCAACCACCAGCAGTTTGGTAATACTAATCTCACCCATAGATACCTTCTTTACTTAAAACAGGCTGCATTCAGCGCCAAAACCTGATTGTATTAACGGTCATTTAGCGCGTGCACACAATAGCAATCTGTAACAAGGTGAATCAAGCATTGTTGAAAAAAACATCACAATAATTGCGGTGGCGCAAACCGACGATTGCGAAGAACAGGTAGTTGCTGACGTGCAAGCGTAATTCTGTCTAAGTTTATCTCCGCCACCAGCAAATGCGGGGCTTCAGCGGCGGCGGCGATCGTCACCCCCAGCGGATCGACCACCCTGCTTTGCCCGATGTTTTTCGTGCCGCATTCTCCTGCGGCAACGACATAGCAGGTGGTATCCAGCGCGCGTGCCGCCAGCAGCGTTGCCCAGTGGTGCTCTTTCAACGGCCCGCGAACCCACGCTGCAGGCAGTACCAGCACGTCCGCGCCCTGTAGCGCCAGATGAAGCGCCAGCTCGGGAAAACGCAGATCATAGCAGGTCATCAAGCCAACCTTAAGTCCGTCAATCTCCAGAAGCGGTGGGATACTGTCTCCGGGGTCAACGCGCCGCGACTCCTGAATGCTGAACGCATCATAGAGATGCAGCTTGGCGTAGCGGGCGACAATGGCTCCGCCGCGAATCGCCACAAGCGTATTGACTGCGCGACCCGGCGTTGAGGGGACATGGATCGTTAAGATCGTCGTCATCGTATTGCCCACGCTCTGGGCGAGCAGTTGCTGCAAGAATTCGCCGTCCAGCGACTGCGCGGACTTCACCGATAAATCCGGGTCATTATCATCCCTGGCCAGCAGCGCTTCAGGGAGAACCAGCAGCGACGCGCCTTTCTGCCGGGCCTGCTTCATCAGGTTGACGCACGTGAGCGCATTTTCATGCCAGTCAGGCGTGACCGCAAATTGCCCTACCGCAACATACATATTTGTCCCCTCATCATAAACGGCGTTAAACTCGCTTCTCTTACACATCAAATAGCAGGTATTTAGCGTGTTACAACTACTTTTAGCCGTTTTTATTGGTGGAGGAACGGGTAGCGTTGCGCGATGGTTTCTGAGTATGCGGTTTAACCCTCTGCATCAGGCGATTCCTATGGGGACACTGGCCGCTAACCTGATTGGTGCCTTTATCATTGGCATGGGTCTGGCCTGGTTTAACCGAATGACGCACATCGACCCGATGTGGAAGGTCCTGATTACGACGGGTTTCTGCGGCGGGTTAACCACCTTCTCGACGTTCTCCGCAGAAGTCGTGTTTCTCTTTCAGGAAGGCCGTATCGGCTGGGCACTGGCGAACATCGCGATTAACATGCTCGGCTCGTTTGCGATGACGGGGATCGCATTTTGGCTCTTTTCCTCCGCAAGCACGCATTAACCGTCGAACCGTTAATGTTGGCTTAATTTTTCTCTGTCACTCTGAATGCAGAACTGAACGAGGGTGACAGAATGAAACAGAGTCTGATGAGCGCAGGCATGGTGTTGTTAAGCGTGCTGATCGTTGCCAGCTTCCTGAAAATGTATCTGCTTGACTGATTCAAAACGAAAAAAACCCGCTCAGGGAGCGGGTTTTGAAATTCTTGCTGACGCGTCTGAATTACAGAGCGATTACGTTAGCAGCAGAAGGGCCTTTGGCACCGTTAGTGATTTCGAACTCTACACGCTGACCTTCAGCCAGAGTTTTGAAACCATTAGACTGGATTGCAGAGAAGTGTACGAACACGTCTTTGCTGCCATCTTCAGGAGTAATGAAACCGAATCCTTTGGACTCATTAAACCACTTAACGTTACCTTTAATCTTAGACATCAAAATTACCTTTACATTAAAAAACGACACAAATGCTGTGTCGGTTACCAGTACATCAATTGTGGGACCTTTTGTCCAGCGGATCTTTGATAAAAAGTGACTAAAGTCGCGTTAATTTTCACTGGCAGATTTTTATCGTTTATGAATCAACGCCTGCGCGTTTTTTCACCGCAATGTAACGTTTTGTCAGTTAAAACTGAAAACGCATCCAGGCGAAGTAAACGTTTCCGTTGTTGTACGTACCCGGGATGTAGGTCATCTGGAACGTTGCGGGGCCATAGCCAATAGAGGCCAAAGGCAGCAGCACCGGGATCGGGATGTAGTTCCAGTTGTCACGTGCAGTGACCCCGGCGGTATAGCCCAAACCGACGTGGAAGTTCTCGTCCGCTAGCGGACGCCAGGTTTTCTCCCAACCATACCCCCCAATCGGCTCCCATTTATTAAACGAGTCTTTGAAGGCCATCAGATAGATGCCATGCCAGTTTCCCTTTTCGTCCCAGCGAGACTGACCAAAACCCGCGCCCCACGGACGCTCGTTGTATTTATCGGTTTTCTCTTTGTCATAAGCAAAACGCGCATGCCACGTTATTGCCGGAACATAGAGATCATAATGTTCAGGAGCCGTCCAGGTCTGGGAAACATTATCCGTAAAGGTGGAGAACCAGCCTTTGTCCGTCGCGTTGCCTTCTGCCTGTGCAACAGAAGAAAACGTTAACTGCCCAAAAATAAACAACAAAACAGAGAAAAATGTATTACGTACGATCACAATGCAATTACCATTCTTAGTATTCGAGGCAAAGTTTACCATAAAATAGTTGAATCAAGGCTTAACGGCATCGGCGTTATTCCTAATTATTCGGCCATTTTCCGGGAATATTCTTAAAGAAATCGGGGGATATGCTCAAATAAGCCTACAAGAGGTGTGACTTTTTCCATTTAGCGTTCGTAATCAGTGACATGCAAAACCGCACAAAACATTAACAATTTGTTATCATTATTGGGACACATTGCGCCATTTCTGATGGTCAAGACCCTCATGGTATAAATGTATGGGCCATGGCAAAAACACGCTTGTTCTGTTCTCTAGTCGTCTGTTTATTGATTTTAATCAGCAAGAACAGGCCAATTATTCGGCACATTTCCATCCTTCTTTTTTTATTGATTTTTTGTGCTCCACTGCAGCAGAGATACAGGGGAAATCATGCTTACGTTATTCGAGCTCCTTATTGGAGTCGTCGTCATTGTCGGCGTCGCGCGCTACATCATTAAAGGCTACTCGGCCACGGGCGTATTATTTGTTGGCGGTTTAACGCTGTTGATTATCAGCGCACTGATGGGGCACCAGGTGTTACCTGCCAGCGCCACGAGCACCGGTTACACCGCTACAGATATTGTTGAATACATTAAAATATTGCTCATGAGCCGCGGCGGCGATCTGGGCATGATGATCATGATGCTGTGTGGTTTTGCGGCCTACATGACCCACATCGGCGCCAACGACATGGTCGTTAAACTTGCCTCCAAACCCCTGCAGTACATTAACTCGCCGTATCTGCTGATGGTCGCCGCCTATTTCCTCGCCTGCCTGATGTCGCTGGCCGTTTCGTCGGCTACCGGACTTGGCGTACTGCTGATGGCCACGCTGTTCCCGGTCATGGTGAACGTCGGTATCAGCCGCGGCGCGGCAGCAGCCATTTGCGCGTCTCCGGCAGCGATTATTCTTTCCCCTACCTCCGGCGACGTCGTGCTGGCGGCAAAGGCAGCGGAGATGTCGCTCATCGACTTCGCCTTTAAAACCACGCTGCCGATCTCCATTGTTGCCATTGTCGGCATGGGTATCGCGCATTTCTTCTGGCAGCGCTATCTCGATAAGAAAGAAAACATCAGCCATGAAATGATGGACGTGAGTGAAATCACCACTACCGCTCCCGCGTTTTATGCCATTCTGCCCTTCACGCCGATTATCGGGGTGCTGATTTTTGACGGCAAATGGGGTCCGCAGCTGCACATCATCACCATTCTGGTTATCTGCATGCTGCTGGCTGCCGTGCTGGAATTTGTGCGTGGTTTTAACACGCAAAAGGTGTTCTCGGGTCTGGAAGTTGCCTATCGCGGTATGGCGGATGCCTTCGCTGGCGTGGTGATGCTGCTGGTGGCAGCGGGCGTTTTTGCCCAGGGTCTGAGCACCATCGGCTTTATCCAGAGCCTGATCTCGATCGCCACCTCGTTCGGATCGGCCAGTATTATCCTGATGCTGGTTCTGGTGGTGCTCACCATGCTGGCGGCGATGACCACGGGTTCCGGTAATGCGCCTTTCTACGCTTTCGTTGAGATGATCCCGAAACTGGCTCACTCCTCTGGTATTAACCCGGCCTATCTCTCCATACCCATGCTGCAAGCGTCAAACCTGGGCCGTACCATCTCCCCGGTATCAGGCGTGGTTGTCGCCGTTGCCGGGATGGCGAAAATCTCACCATTCGAAGTGGTAAAACGTACCTCAGTGCCCGTTATGGTTGGCCTGATTATCGTGATTATCGCCACGGAAGTGCTGGTTCCCGGCGCGGCCTAAGCGAAATTAGGGATATCCAAAAAGCGCCTGCGGGCGCTTTTTATGCTTTAATAACCCTCAGAAATTAATCACGCTCATTCGATCAGGAAATCATATGTTCAGGAAGGATATCGTCATCCCGTCTGGCGCAATGGCGCTTGCACTCTGTATCTTCTCCGCACAGGCGGAACCGCTGAAGGCAACCCAATATGGCGATTTCGATCGCTATGTGCTGGCTTTGTCCTGGCAAACCGGGTTTTGTCAGAGCATGGTTGAGCGCAACCGTAATGAACCTGACGAATGTCGCCTGCAAAAAGAGCGCGAGAATAAAGCCGATTTTCTGACCGTGCACGGGTTATGGCCCGGCCTGCCGAAATCTATTGCCGCACGCGGCGTGGATGACCGTCGATGGATGCGTTTTGGCTGCGCCACACGCCCCATTCCGAACATGCCGGAAGTGAAGGCCAGCCGCAAATGCGATGCCGCCGAAACCGGACTGTCGCTTTCCGCTGCCGCAAAGCTCAATGACGTGATGCCGGGCGCGGGCGGGAATTCCTGCCTGGAACGCTACGAATATGCCAAACATGGCGTCTGCTTTGGTTTTGACCCGGATGCCTATTTCGGCACGATGGTACGGATGAATCAGGAGGTTAAAAACAGTGCGGTCGGAAAATTCCTCGCCGATAACTACGGGAAATCCGTCAACCGTAGTGATTTTGATAGTGCCGTGGCCAAAAGCTGGGGCAACGAGAACGTCAAAGCGTTCAAGCTGACCTGCAACGGCAATCCGGCGTATCTCACCGAGATGCAGATTTCGCTGAAGGCAAACGCCATTAACAACCCGCTTTCTGCGACCTCATTTGCCCCGCAGCCACATCCGGGTAACTGCGGAAACCAATTCGTGATTGATAAAGCCGGCTACTGATCCGCGCCCGGGCGCACCATATCAAACCGGTTTTCATCGCTGATGCCATAGTACGCCGTCGGCCCACCCGCACGCAGGATGGGCTGCGCTTTCGCCGTCTGGTATATCCCCTCTTCCAGCAGCGTTTCGGCAATATGGATACCGACCACCTCCCCCAACACCAGCCACGTCTCCACCGGCGTACCGTCGGCACCGGTCAGCTGAATGCACTGCGACAGTCGACACTCAAAATTCACCGGGCTTTCTGCAACGCGTGGGGCGTTAACCAGCTGGCTGGCCGCTGGCGTTAGTCCGGCAAAGCTAAATTCATCCCGGTCGTGGGGAAGCATCGCGGAGGTTTGGTTCATCGCTTGCGCGAGATCGCGCGTCGCCAGATTCCAGACAAACTCTTTTGTCTCAGTAATATTACGCACGCTGTCCTTCCAGCCGTTGCTGGAAAAGCCGATGATCGGTGGGCGATAGTTAAAGCAGTTAAAGAAGCTATACGGCGCAAGGTTCAGCTGACCGGCCTTATCGCATGAGGAGATCCAGCCGATCGGACGTGGGCCAATAATGGCGTTCAGCGGGTCATGCGGCAGGCCGTGCCCCTGAGACGGTTGATAGAAGTACATAGTGCTCTCTCGTTGGCGGGCAACGCCCGGATTCAGGACACTCAGCGTAACGTATTCCGCCAGGAATGAAGACTGAATAAATTTCAGCGAAAATTCATATGGACCATGAATGTGACTTTCATCACTTCAAACTTGCGCGCTCAGCCAGTATCATCGGGAGAGTTAAACCCTCGCTGCCAGACGGCGAGGGTTTTCTTTTGGATCAGTTTCTGCGTTAGACGCAGCATTAACGACATGGAGTAAAAAATGTCCAGACCTACCATTATCATCAATGAGCTCGACGCAGAACGTATCGACAGGCTGCTGGAAAAAGCAGAATTTGCCTCGCTCCCCGTGGCCGACGCCCTGAATGAAGAACTCGACCGGGCACAGATGTGCACGCCTGAGACGATGCCGCATGACGTAGTCACCATGAACAGCCAGGTGAAATTCCGCAATCTGACCACCGGTGAAGAGCTGACCCGCACGCTGGTTTACCCGGCGCAGATGACCGACAGCAGCGCACAGCTTTCTGTGCTTGCGCCTGTGGGTGCCGCACTGCTGGGACTGCGTACGGGGGATACGATCCACTGGGAATTGCCGGGCGGCGCTTCAACCCATCTGGAAGTGCTGGAGCTGCTCTACCAGCCAGAAGCCGCAGGCGATTACCTGCGTTAATCTCTTCTGAATAAGCGCCTATCCGCTTTGCACAGAGGATGCCGCCGCATCCTCTTTCCGCAAATTCACACGATTTTCCTATACCGCGCAAAATGGCCTTAATCCACGCTTAATCTGTTTTGGTGCCGCGGGGACGGTCATGAGTGAGATAGGCGTTATCACACTTATCTTTCTGATTTTTGTGGCGATTATCGTCACGGCAGTGCTCTATCTTGAACGCCACTGGTAAGCGAACATTCTCAAGCCACCCCACCCGGGAAGGCATTCACCAGGCCCTTAACGGTCTGCTCTGCGGCTTCGGGGGTCTCTGCGCCCGGGACCAGAATCACCTTCCGGCACTCCTCCTCCCGTTTTTCGAAAATCTTATAGGCGCGTTCCGCATCCGCAAGGGGGAGATAATGGGTCACGATCTCTTCCGGCGTAAGCAGCCCTTTTTCGATCAGCGGTAACAGTTCACCCAGCCAGGCATGGACGTGCGTCTGACCCATCTTAAACGTCAGCCCCTTATCAAAGGCATCGCCAAACAGGAATCCATGGATAAACCCGGCGTACACGCCGGGTACGCTAACTACCCCACCGCGCCGCACGGCAGCAATGCATTGACGCAACGCTTTGCCGCTGCTGCCTTCAATTTTTAGATTGCTGAGGATCGTTTCCGTGGTGCTGCCTTTCGCTTCAAACCCGACCGCATCAATCACGGCGTCAACGCCGCGCTGGCCCGCGGTCTGCTCGATGATTTTTTCCGCGGCGTCGTTGTCATCATCAAAGTTGATGGGAATTGCGCCGTATCGTGCCTCGGCAAATCGCAACCGGTACGGGTGGTGATCGATAACAAAGATCTGCTCAGCCCCCAGCAGCCGTGCGCAGGCAATGGTCAGTAGCCCCACCGGCCCGGCGCCGAAAACGGCTACGCTTGAACCTTTTGCAATCTGCGCATTTTTTGCCGCCTGCCAGGCCGTGGGCAAAATGTCGGAAAGGAAAAGTGCTTTATCATCAGAAAGAAGCTGCGGGACTTTAAACGGCCCGACGTTCCCCTTCGGCACGCGAACGTATTCCGCCTGTCCCCCCGGCACACCGCCGTAGAGGTGGCTATAGCCAAACAGCGCGGCCGGCGCGGGGATTTGCTTTTTGTTCAGCGCGGCGCCCTGCCCGGCATTGGTATTCTCACAGGCCGCGTATTGCTGCAGACGACAGAAGAAACAATCCCCGCATGCGATGACAAAGGGGATCACCACGCGATCGCCTTTTTGCAAATTCTTTACCTCTGCACCGCACTCGACGATTTCCCCCATAAACTCATGGCCAAAAATATCGCCGTGCTGCACCTTCGGGATCTTTCCGCGATAGAGATGCAAATCGGAGCCGCAGATCGCCGTGGCCGTGACGCGCAGAATGATATCGTCGGGCTGTTCGATGATGGGGTCAGGGACATTCTCGACGCGAACATGGTGTGGACCGTGATACGTAAGTGCTTTCATGCGACCTCCGAAAGGTTCCAGGTAAGTCTATAAGGGTAGCTACCCCTGAAGGTCTGCCCCGTAATACGGTTCTTTTGAGATTTATCCTGGCGAGATAAGAAAACTGACGGGGCGCTTACAGAAACCATTAATATTTTGTGGTTGAATGAGTACAGCGTTTATAAACAAGGAGAAACGGGTATGTATCAGAGAATCATTATGCCGGTTGATGTTTTTGAGATGGAGTTGAGCGACAAGGCCGTACGCCACGCGGAGTTCCTGGCGCAGCAGGACGGGGTCATCCATCTGTTGCACGTGCTCCCGGGCTCCGCCAGCCTGAGCCTGCACCGCTTTGCTGCCGATGTGCGCCGCTTCGAAGAGCATCTGCAGCACGAGGCGGAAACGCGCCTGCAAACCATGGTCAGCCACTTCAGCATCGACCCTTCACGGATCAAAACGCACGTCAGATTCGGCAGCGTACGTGATGCGGTAAATGAACTGGCGAACGAGCTGAAAGCAGACGTGGTGGTCATCGGTTCGCGCAACCCTTCCATTACTACGCATCTGCTGGGATCTAACGCCTCCAGCGTGATCCGCCACACGCATATACCGGTGATGGTCGTCAGATAAAAAAAGAGGCCACCTTTCGGTGGCCTCTCGCTATTGCAGGTGTAGCCTTACTTTCTTTTCTTATGCGGTTTTGGTGCGGATCAGGTAGTCAAACGCGCTGAGAGACGCCTTCGCCCCTTCACCCGTGGCGATAATGATCTGTTTGTACGGCACGGTGGTGCAGTCGCCCGCCGCAAACACGCCCTTCACGCTGGTTTCACACTTCGCATCGATGATGATTTCGCCCATGCGGTTGCGCTCAATCGCGCCTTCCAGCCAGGTGGTGTTTGGCAGCAGACCAATCTGCACGAAGATCCCTGAAAGCTGAACGCTGTGCACGTCGCCGCTCACGCGGTCGCGGTATTCCAGACCGGTCACCTTGCTGCCGTCGCCCTTCACTTCCGTGGTCTGCGCGTTCAGTATGATGTCGACGTTTTTCAGGCTGCGAACTTTGTCCTGCAGAACCTGGTCGGCCTTCATCTCTGGTGCGAACTCCAGAAGGGTGACGTGTTCAACAATCCCCGCCAGGTCGATAGCCGCTTCCACGCCGGAGTTACCGCCGCCGATCACCGCCACGCGTTTACCTTTAAACAGCGGGCCGTCGCAGTGCGGGCAGTAGGTCACGCCTTTGGTGCGATACTGATCTTCACCCGGGACGTTCATGTTGCGCCATTTCGCACCGGTGGCAATGATGATGCTGCGTGCTTTCAACACCGCGCCGGAGGCGGTTTCAATGTGGTGTAAACCACCCTCAACCGCAGCAGGTACCAGCCTACTGGCGCTCTGGCTGTCGATCACGTCCACGTCGTAGTCGCTGACGTGCGCCTTCAGCGCCCCCGCCAGCTTCTGACCTTCGGTTTTCGGCACGGAGATATAGTTTTCAATGTCCACGGTATCCAGTACCTGGCCACCGAAGCGCTCGCCCATCAGGCCAGTGCGGATCCCTTTACGCGCGGAGTACACTGCCGCCGCCGCGCCCGCCGGACCGGAACCGACGATCAGCACGTCGTAGGCATCACGTTTGTTCAGTGCTTCCGCCACACGTTTTTCGGCGCCGGTATCCACTTTGGCAACGATTTCCGTCAGCGTCATACGACCCTGACCGAATTCCTGACCGTTCAGATACACCGCCGGAACGCCCATCACGTTGCGATCGGTGATTTCATTCTGGAAGGTACCGCCGTCAATTGCCGTGTGCTTGATGCGCGGGTTGAGGACCGACATCAGGTTCAGCGCCTGCACCACGTCCGGACAGTTGTGGCAGGAGAGTGAATAATAGGTTTCAAACTCAAAATCGCCGTCGATATCGCGGATCTGCTCCAGCAGCGCCTGCGCCTCTTTCGACGGATGACCACCGGTCCACAGCAGCGCCAGCACCAGCGAGGTAAATTCGTGACCCAGCGGCGAGCCGGCAAAGCGCGGCCCCAGCTCAGAGCCTGGGTTCGTAATCAGGAAAGAAGGCTTACGGACGTTAAGCGAATTATCTTCTTTGAAGGTCACTTTTGGCGACAGTTCGGCGATCTCAACCAGCAGTTCCTTGATCTCTGCCGATTTCGCGCTGTCGTCCAGCGTGGCAATCAGCTCAACGGGTTTGGTCAGTTTCTCAAGATAGGCCTTGAGCTGGGTTTTCATATTAGTGTCGAGCATTATTCTTCCCTCTCTTAAAACGTCATCATGCAAGCTGCCTTTAACGGGCGGCCTGAATGCAACTTGCATCATGGTGCTGGAATGAAATGGGCGCGGGGGGCGCCCATTGATTGCCGGGTGGCACTTCGTTTACCCGGCCTACGATACTGTAGGCCTGTGCAAGCGCAGCCCCGCCAGGCTTTACAGACTTAGATCTTGCCGACCAGGTCTAAGGATGGAGCGAGAGTCGCTTCGCCTTCTTTCCATTTCGCCGGGCACACTTCGCCTGGGTGAGAAGCCACGTACTGCGCTGCTTTCACTTTACGCAGCAGGTCAGACGCATCACGGCCGATACCTTCAGCGGTAACTTCGATAGCCTGGATAATACCCTGCGGGTCAACAACGAAGGTGGCGCGGTCAGCCAGGCCTTCATCTTCACGCATGTTGTCGAAGTTACGGGTCAGGGCGCCAGTCGGGTCGCCGATCATCGCATATTTGATTTTTGCAATGGTTTCAGAGCTGCTGTGCCATGCTTTGTGGGTGAAGTGGGTATCGGTAGACACAGAGTAAACGTCTACGCCCAGCTTCTGCAGTTCGTCATAATGGTCAGCCACGTCGCCCAGTTCGGTCGGGCAAACGAAGGTGAAGTCAGCCGGATAGAAGAAGAAGACGCTCCAGCGACCTTCGGTATCTTTCTCGGTTACTTCGATGAACTCACCGTTTTTGAACGCCTGGTTTTTGAAAGGTTTAATTTTAGTGTTAATCAAAGACATCTGTACTTCCTCCGTGTTTTCGTTGAGATGTAAGGTAACCAACTTTATCCATCGGGGCTAATGCGTATGCTTTATCAAATCAATCAGCCAAACCTTACAACGTCGACAAGACAACAAGGTGAACCTTTTACAGGAAAGCCTGAAAGTAAAAAGGCCGCCTCAACGGGCGGCCCTGATACCTGAATTCCCCGCAGGTACATTCAGTGCCAGCCGAAGCTGGCGTTGCGTTGCGCTCTACAACCCTTTATATCAAGGGGTAACAGCCCTTTGATTACACCACCCGTTCAGGGATTGGGCAATCCATAAGAGAGGTATTCCTGCCTATGGCTGCGATAGGTTTTGCCAAACATCATTTCGGGACGTTATAAATTTATTTTCATTATAAAAATACCTCAATATATAAATGACAATTGTTATTTAAAATGCTCATTGAAACATCTGAGATAAAATTACCTTCATATTCCTTGAAGCACTATTTCAATAATCTGGCGTCGTGATATATTAAGGTGAATTTAATTTAAATTTAAGAGGGTTAATCGAAAGGATTGTAAATGGTTAACTTCAAACTATAGTTATCAGTGATGTGATAACCACAGCAAACACAGCATCCTCAGGACGAAACATGGCAAACCTCTACGACCTTAAAAAATTCGATCTTAATCTGTTAGTCATTTTCGAGTGCATTTACCAACATCTTAGTATCAGTAAAGCCGCCGAGACGCTGTATATCACACCCTCTGCCGTGAGTCAGTCACTGCAACGCCTGCGAGGACAACTCAACGATCCTCTGTTTATCCGTTCCGGTAAAGGGATCACGCCCACGACCGTCGGCGTCAATTTGCATCATCATCTGGAACAGAACCTGAACCAGCTTGAGCAGACTATCAATATCATGCACAGCAGCGGGTTGAAGAAGAATTTTGTCATTTACTGCCCGCAGTTTATGAGCACCAAAACGATGCTTGAGCCAATGAAACTGCTCATGAACAAGTATAACTATTCGATTGAATTACATGATGTTTTTCTTGCCCCTGATTCAGCAGAAGATCTCCTGGCTTACCGAAAAGCCGACCTGATATTTTCTTTTTCCTCCTCAAGCAGCCGCTCAATTGCCTCCAGCCTTTTCCATAAGCTGCCTTTTGTGCTCGTTTGCCGGAATGATCATCCCCGCTTGAGCGGAAATCCCACGCGTGAAGAGATTCTGAATGAACATTTCACCGCCTACCTGAGCGATGAGAACAGCGTCAAAGACTACCAGGAAAAAGCCGAGAGCCTGTTAACCGAAAGAAATATCGTTTATCGAAGCGACTCTTTTATATCCCTTCTGTCGGTGATCAGTTCATCCGACCTCATAGGGTTAGCGCCCACGCCGGCCTTTGAACAATATGGTCCAGCGCTTAACCTGCGCAAAGTAGAGACAGACATTCAATTTCCCAGCATTGATATTTACATGATGTATAATCGCTCCGCACTGAATAGCTCAGCATTCGCGAGTTTTATTGAAGAAATAACTTTACCGTGAGATGTTAGCGTGGTTTTCACACAGGATGGGAACCACCTTTTCCAGAAACATACACCATCGTTATATAAACATTCAGCATTAACTTTATACACATCATAAATTATTGACTGATATCATTCTCACTCTAGTATTGACACTAACGTCTGGTATTTATTCCTCAGGATGAGAACAAATATGTCAATTTATAAGTATCCTCTTAATCAGGATGTTCTTTCTGCGGCTCGGGAACGAATAAAATGGACTCTCGAAAATTTACCGAGGATCTGTGTCTCTTTTTCAGGAGGTAAAGACTCCACCACTATGCTGCACCTGGTTGCCCGGCAGGCGCGACAGATGAATATTAAAATAGACGTTCTCTTTATCGACTGGGAAGCGCAGTTTAGCCATACCATCACCCATGTTGAACGTATGCGCGAGTTATACAGCGATATCATCGGCCATTTCTGGTGGGTCGCGCTTCCCCTGACAACGCAAAATTCTCTGTCGCAATTTCAGCCGGAATGGCAATGCTGGGAACCCGGCACCCGATGGGTCCGCCAGCCCCCTGACGGTGCGATAACCGATCCCGCTTTTTTTCCCTTCTACCAGCCCGGCATGACGTTTGAAACTTTTGTTCGCAGCTTCTCCGACTGGTTCTCTCACAATCGCCCGGCGGCGGTGATGATTGGCATCCGCGCCGATGAATCTTACAACCGTTTTCTGGCTATCGCGTCGGCGCGTAAGCAGCGGTTTGCCGATGATAAACCCTGGACGACCGTCGCCCCTGGGGGGCATGCCTGGTATGTTTATCCCCTCTACGACTGGAAAACCGCCGATATCTGGACCTGGTTTGCCAAATCGGGATGTTGCTATAACCCACTCTATGACCTGATGTTCCAGGCTGGCGTGCCGCCCCGCTATATGCGTATTTGTGAGCCCTTTGGTCCGGAGCAGCGTCAGGGATTATGGCTCTACCATGTTGTTGAGCCCGATCGCTGGGCGGCCATGTGCGAGCGCGTGAGCGGCGTGCGCAGCGGAGGAATTTACGCCGGGCACGATAACCACTTTTATGGTCACCGGAAAATCCTGAAACCCGATCACCTCTGCTGGCGCGAATATGCCCTGCTGCTGCTCGACAGCATGCCGCAAAATACGGCTGAGCATTACCGCAATAAAATCGCCATTTATCTGCGCTGGTATCAGAAGAAGGGCATCGAGGATATTCCCGACACCCAGGACGGTGATATTGGTGCCAAAGACATTCCCTCATGGCGCCGCATTTGCAAGGTTATCCTTAATAACGACTACTGGTGCAGAGCGCTGTCGTTCAGCCCAAATAAACCCAAACATTATCAGCGCTACAGTGAAAGAGTGAAGGCGAAACGCAAGGAGTGGGGCATATTATGCGACAACGATTAATCACCGAGATCGAAACGTACCTTCAGTCTCTTCCCGAAGAGGATCGGATTAACGCCATCAATGCTTTTCGTGAAGCGATCCATCGACACAGTCCTTTTCGTGAGCAACCGATAGACTGCGTGCTTTGGATCAAACAGGACGCGATTACCGCTAACGACTACAACCCCAATAACGTCGCCCCTCCAGAAAAACGGCTGCTCAGCAAGTCGCTGGAACTCGATGGATTCACCCAACCTATTGTCGTGACGGAAAGTGAACCGCAACATTACGAAATTGTGGATGGTTTCCACCGCCATGAAATCGGCAAAACTCGGGCGGCGTTGAAGCGTCAGCTCAGGGGATATCTCCCCGTCACCTGCCTGCGCCAGGATCGACAGGAAAAGCATGACCGTATGGCCGCCACGATCCGTCACAACCGGGCGCGGGGTCGGCACCAGATTAACGCCATGTCGGATATCGTGCGCGAACTGGCACAGCTCGGCTGGAACGATGAGCGAATTGGCAAAGAGCTGGGGATGGACAGCGACGAGGTTCTGCGTCTCAAGCAAATCAACGGTCTGCTGATGCTGTTTGCAGACCGTCGCTATTCCGAAGCCTGGACGGTGAAATAATCAGAGCGTGTTCAAACGCTCTGCCGCCGCCAGCAGCGTCGATTCCTGCTTCGCAAAGCAAAGGCGGATCAGCTTATGCGGGAAGGGATCGGCGCAGAACACCGACAGCGGAATGGCGGCCACCCCCACCTCTTTTGTCAACCACTGGCAAAAGCTGACGTCGTCCAGATCGGAAATCGCGCTGTAGTCCGCGAGCAGGAAGTAGGTTCCTTCAGACGGCAAAATTTCCAGGCGGCTTTTACTTAACGCAGCCACAAACAGATCCCGACGTTCACGATAGAAGTGCGGCAGCTCGCGGTAATGCTCGGGCTCCGCGCGCAGCATATCCGCCAGCGCCAGCTGAGCCGGCGTGTTTACGGCAAACGTCAGGTACTGATGCACCTTGCGCAGCTCAGCGCTAATGGCGGCCGGTGCGACGCAGTAACCCACTTTCCAGCCGGTCATATGGTAGGTCTTACCGAACGACGAGACGGCGATAGCGCGCTCGCGAAGCTGCGGATGGGCCAGCACGCTGGCGTGTCCCTCTTCTGCAAAGCAGATGTGCTCGTAAACTTCATCGCTCAGCACGTAGATTTCACGTTCGGCAATCGCCTGCCACAGCGCGGCGAAGTCCGTTTTCTGCCACACCGTCGCCGACGGATTGTGCGGGGTATTCAGGATCACCAGCCGGGTTTTGTCGCTCAGCAGCGCAGCAAACGCCTGCCAGTCGGGGCGGAAATGCGGTGGCTGTAACGCCACGCGTTTCACCACGCCGCCGGAGAGTTCAACCGCAGGCGCATAGCTGTCGTAGCTCGGGTCAAAGCAGATGACTTCATCGCCCGCCCGCACCAGGGCGGTGATGGCCGCATACAGCGCTTCGGTCGCCCCTGCCGTCACCGTAATGTCGCTGTTCGCATCGGGCCTATGGCCATACAGCTCAGCCGTTTTATCCGCAATGGCTTCCCGCAGCGCCTGCACGCCCGTCATTGGCGCATACTGATTCGCCCCCTGCGCCACGTGGTACGCCAGACGCTCCTGCAGATAGGTCGGCCCGTCGAAATCCGGAAATCCCTGAGAAAGGTTAATGGCGTTGTGCTGCTGCGCCAGGGCGCTCATCTGCGTAAAGATGGTGGTACCGAGATTGGGAAGTTTACTTTGCGGAATCAATGCGTTAATGCTCATTGTGTTGTGCCTGCTTGTAATACTTATGTTGCTGCCACTATAACACGATGTTAGTCTTTGGCAATCAAGACGCTTAGACGTCTAAACAATATGAATATTCCTGTCCGAGAGGGTAAAAGGAAAATGACAGACAACCTGCAACTCACGCATCTGGTCGACGCCTGCCGCTGGATTGGCGCCAAAGGCTGGGCACCCGCCACCGGGGGCAATATGTCAGTGCGTCAGGACGAACGCCTCTGCTGGCTCAGCGAATCGGGCAAAGACAAAGGCAGCCTGACGACGGAGGATTTTCTCCAGGTGGAGATCGCCACCAACCGCGCGCCGTCTGGCCGCAGACCGTCGGCGGAGACCGGGCTGCACACCCTTATCTATCGTCTGTTTCCTGAGGCCAACGCAGTCCTGCACGTTCATACGGTCAACGCCACGGTGCTCTCGCGTCTGGTCAAAGAAGCCGAGCTCAACATCAGCGGCTTTGAGATGCAAAAATCCCTCACCGGGCAGAGCACGCATCTGGATACGGTGGCTATCCCGGTCTTCGATAACGACCAGGACATTGACGCCCTCGCCTCGCGAATCGCCCATTACGCGCAGGAACGCCCGCTTAATTATGGTTTTCTTCTGCGCGGCCATGGCTTAACCTGCTGGGGACGCGATGTGGCCGAAGCCCGCCGTCATCTGGAAGGACTGGAATTCCTGTTTGAATGTGAAATGCGTTTACGACAACTGGAGAGAGTATGATTCGCGCGATTGTGACGGATATTGAAGGCACCACCAGCGATATTCGTTTTGTCCATGATGTTTTGTTCCCCTACGCGCGTGAGCGGCTGGCGGCCTTCGTGACCGCGCAGCAGTACGCCGAGCCGGTCACATCCATTCTGGACAACCTGCGTGATGAAATCGGTAATCCGCACGCCAGCGTCAGCGAGCTTATCGACGCCCTGTTTGCCTTTATGGATGAAGACCGCAAATCTACTGCGCTAAAAGCGCTGCAGGGGATCATCTGGCACGACGGCTACGTCAACGGCGACTTTACCGGCCATCTCTACCCGGACGTGCTGCCCGCGCTGGAAAAATGGAAAGCGCAAGGGATTGATCTCTATGTTTATTCCTCTGGCTCCGTTGCTGCGCAGAAACTGTTATTTGGCTACAGCGACGAAGGTGATATTACTCATCTGTTCAGCGGCTATTTCGACACCCACATCGGCGCCAAGCGCGAGGTGCAGTCGTATCAGAACATTGCGGCGCAAACGGGCATCGCCCCGTCGCAGATCCTGTTCCTCTCCGATATTCATCAGGAGCTGGACGCGGCTGAACAGGCAGGTTTTCGTACCCTGCAGCTGATTCGCGGTGATGATGACGGCGCAAGCCACCACCATCAGGTCCACCAGTTTGACGAGATTAACCCGGAGCAGATCCCTTCATGAGCGCATTGACCATTTATTCCGATAAAGACGCCAGTCAACACCAGTGGCACAGTACCGACGCCGCCGAGATTGCCCAACAGCTCAACGCGAAAGGCGTGCGGTTTGAACGCTGGGCGGCGGATCGCGATTTAGGACACGATCCCGCGCCTGAAGCCGTGATCGCGGCGTATCAACATGCGATCGACAAACTGGTCGCAGAGAAGGGTTACCAGAGCTGGGACGTGATCAGCCTGCGTGCCGACAATCCGCAGAAAGAGGCGCTGCGCGCGAAGTTCCTGAACGAACACACCCACGGTGAAGACGAAGTACGCTTTTTCGTGGAAGGCGCGGGCTTGTTCTGCCTGCACATTGGCGATGAGGTGTATCAGGTACTGTGCGAGAAAAACGACCTGATTTCCGTTCCTGCGGGCACGCCGCACTGGTTTGATATGGGCTCAGAGCCGAACTTTACGGCGATTCGTATTTTCGACAATCCGGAAGGCTGGGTGGCCCAGTTTACGGGTGATGCGATCGCGGACGCGTATCCACGGCTGGCATAGGTAAAAGCAAAACGGCAGCTATAGCTGCCGTTTTTAGTGTTTGCTCCCTCTCCCTGTGGGAGAGGGTCGGGGTGAGGGCATCAGGCCGCTCGAGCTTCAACGCTTCAATCCCTTCACATACTCAACCAGCTGATCCAGCACAATCCCCCACCCTTCGTGGAAGCCCATCTGCTCGTGCTGCTCGCGGATTTCCTTCGTGGGGTGACGCGCAATCGCCGTATAGCGCGTTTTGCCCTCCCCGACATCTTCCAGCAATAAAATCGCCGTCATAAACGGCTTCTCGGCCGGTTTCCAGCCTTCGGTATAGCCGTCGGTAAAGACCAGCTTTTTCCCCGGATCGATTTCAAGGAACACACCCCGGTTATCCATCCGCTGACCGTCCACCTCAAACACGGTGTTGAACCGTCCGCCCACGCGCAGATCGAGGTCGCATTCGGTCACCTTATGGGGAGCAGGAATGAAGAAGTTTTTGATGTGTTCCGGCGTGGTCCAGCAGAGCCACAGCAGATCGCGCGGTGCGTCCACCACGCGCTCCAGTTTTAAGTCTGTTTCAGGATCGAGCGTCACGATATTGTCCTCTTAAGGGAACCCCTTAAAGGATAGCCGGACTCAGGCGAATTTCCCGTTTGCCACCGCGTCCGGCGTGACCACGCCCGTATCCAGCACCCAGCCGCTAATCAGCGAGGCAGGGGTAACGTCAAACGCCGGGTTATAAACCCGTGCATCTTCCGGCGCCCACTGCACCTCGCCAAAGCTTCCGGCTACGCCCGTCACCTCGCTGGCGGCGCGCTGCTCAATCGGGATCGCGTCGCCGTTCGGGCAGTCCGGATCGAGGGTCGTTTGCGGCGCGGCCACGTAGAACGGAATGCCGTGGAATTTCGCCAGCACCGCCAGAGAATAGGTGCCGATCTTATTCGCCACGTCGCCGTTAGCCGCAATGCGGTCTGCGCCCACCCACACGGCGTCCACCAGCCCTTTCGCCATCAGGCTGGCGGCCATGGAATCGGTAATCAGCTGATACGGCACGCCCAGCTCGCCAAGCTCCCACGCGGTCAGTCTGCCACCCTGCAGCAGCGGACGGGTTTCATCCACCCAGACGTTGCTGACCTTGCCCTCCTGATGCGCGCGAGCAATCACGCCCAGCGCCGTGCCGACACCCGCCGTTGCCAGCCCGCCGGTGTTGCAGTGGGTCAGCAGGCGGCTGCCGGGCTTCACCAGCGCGCTGCCCGCTCTCGCAATGGCGTCACAGAGTCGTTTGTCTTCGTCAATCAGGCGCAGCGCCTCCGCCACCAGCGCCGGAACATACTCTTCCTGCCACAGCGCCAGCTTCATGCGGTCAAGGTTGTTCATCAGGTTCACCGCCGTCGGGCGGGATGCGCGCAGGGTTTCCAGCGCAACCGCCAGCTCGTCACGGCTTTTGCCGTTTTCCGCCAGCAGCGCCAGCAGCAGACTTGCAGAGAGACCGATCAGCGGCGCGCCGCGCACCCGCAGGGCGTGAATATGCCCCACCAGCGCCTCTACCGTTGAGGCATCCAGCCAGCGTTTCTCCTGCGGAAGGGCCTGCTGGTCGAGAATAAAGAGCTGATTATCCGCTACCCGCAGGCTGGTCGTCTGTAATGTCTGCATGTCGTTAATTCCCTGTTGCGTTGTTGTAGCACATTGTGTCAGGATGAAATCCAGATGTATAGACGTCTACATGTCTTTATTAGCAAACCCGTGAGGAGCAGGCCATGTCGCAATACCGTACCTTTACCGCTCAGGACGCCGTGGAATATGCCAGGCAGTTTGGCGGCCTTGACGATCCTTCATCGCTGGTGGAGGCGCAGGAGGTAGGCGACGGCAACCTCAATCTGGTGTTCAAAATCTTCGACAGCGCGGGTGTGAGCCGCATCATCGTGAAGCAGGCGCTGCCCTACGTGCGCTGCGTCGGCGAGTCCTTGCCGCTGACGCTGGACCGCGCCCGTCTGGAGGCGCAAACCCTGGTCGAGCACTACCGGCACAGCCCGCAGCACACGGTGAAAATTCATCACTTCGACCCGGAACTGGCGGTGATGGTGATGGAAGATCTCTCCAGCCATCGCATCTGGCGCGGCGAGCTGATCGGCAACATCTACTACCCTCAGGCGGCGCGTCAGCTGGGTGAATACCTCGCGCACGCGCTGTTCCACACCAGCGATTTCTACCTGCACCCGCACGAGAAAAAAGCGCAGGTGGCAAAATTCATCAACCCGGCGATGTGCGAGATCACAGAAGATCTGTTCTTCAACGATCCGTACCAGATCCACGAACGCAACAGCTACCCGGCCGAGCTGGAAAATGACGTCGCCGCCCTGCGCGACGACGCCCAGCTGAAAATTGCCGTGGCCTCCCTGAAGCTCCGTTTCTTTTCTCAGGCTGAAGCCCTGCTGCACGGAGACATTCACAGCGGCTCGATTTTTGTGGCCGACGGCAGCCTGAAGGCCATCGACGCCGAGTTCGGCTATTTCGGCCCGATGGGCTTTGACGTCGGCACCGCTATCGGCAACCTGCTGCTGAACTTCTGCGGCCTGCCGGGACATCTGGGCATTCGCGATGCCGCCGCCGCCCGCGAACAGCGACTGACCGATATTCAGGAACTGTGGAACACCTTCGCGGAGCGCTTCCAGGCGCTGGCACACGAGAAAACACGCGACGCCGCGCTCAGCGCGCCGGGCTATGCCTCCGCCTTCCTGAAAAAGGTCTGGCATGATGCCATCGGCTTCTGCGGCACCGAACTCATTCGCCGCAGCGTCGGGCTTTCCCACGTCGCGGATATCGACACCATTCAGGACGAGGCGATGCGCCACGAATGCCTTCGCCACGCGATAACGCTCGGCAAGGCGCTGATTGTTATTGCCGACCGTATCGACAGCGCGGAAGATCTGGTGGCGCGGGTACGGCAGTACAGCTGATTTTCTCCCTCTCCCTGTGGGAGAGGGCCGGGGTGAGGGCATCAAACCGCACTCACCCCAAATACTCAATCACCGACAGCCCGCCGTTATAGTCCGTGCTGTAAATAATTCCCTGCGCATCCACAAACACGTCACACGACTGGATCACCTGCGGGCGATTCGGGCGGGTATCCATCATTTTCGCCGGCGCGGCAGGCACCAGCGCACCCGTTTCAACCGGACGATACGGATTGGAGATGTCATACGCGCGCACGCCCGCGTTCTGATACGTCGCAAAAATCAGCGTCGAGCTGACGAAGCTCCCCGGCCTGTTCTCGTGCAGGTTGTGCGGGCCGAAATGCGCCCCTTTAGCCACATAATCGATTTCATCCGGCTGTGGGAAGGTAGAGATGCTGACCGGATTCGACGGCTCGCGGATATCAAACAGCCAGATCAGCTTCTCCCCGTCCTCCTGGTTGTCGAGCACCGCTTCATCCAGCACCACCAGCAGATCGCGGTCCGGCAGCGGCAGCGCGGTGTGCGTCCCGCCGCCAAACGGCGGACTCCAGTTACGGTGGCTAATGAGCTTAGGACGGGTACGATCCTTCACGTCCAGCAGCGTCAGGCCGCCGTCGCGCCAGCTGCCGTACGCGGTATCGCCGGCAATAATCGCATGGTGGAGCGCGTAGCGTTTCCCTTCCGGCCAGTTCGGCTGTTCACCTTCGGCCTGGTTCATTCCCGGCAGCCACCAGCGCCCTGCCACTTCGGGCTTACGCGGGTCCGCAAGATCGATGGTCAGGAAGATATAGTCGGTAAAGCCGTCGATCAGCGCCGATACGTACGCCCAGCGGCCGCCGACGTACCAGATGCGGTGGATGCCAATCCCGTTCAGCGACAGAAAGCCGATTTCGCGCGGCCTGTCCGGCGTGGAGATATCAAACACGCGCAGCCCGGCGCTCCAGCCTTTGTCCTGCACGTCGCGGACGGTCTCCCCCACCTGGCGGGTGTAGTAGACCTTCTCGTCGGCAAAGCGGGCATCGGCAAACAGATCCCGGGCGTTAATCACCAGCAGCAGGTCGTCATGCGCCTGCAGGTGCACGTTCCAGGTGCCGGGCGGCGCGGGCACGTAGCCCGCCCCTTTCGGGTTCTTCGGGTCGCGCACGTCGACAATCGAAAAGCCCTGCGACACCATATGGCCGATATAGGCGAAACCGCGGTGCACCATCAGCTGCACGCCGTCCGGGCGACCGCCCTGGTCGCTATGGCCAATCAGCCGCATATTGCGGCTGTATTCGGGAGGGGGTAAATGATTCACCGTTAGCTCCTGTTGGTTTCCCCCTCTCCCCGTGGGAGAGGGCCGGGGTGAGGGCATCAGGCCGCACCTGATGCCACCCGGCTTGGTTTTATTTATTCTTCGCTTCCAGCGTCGCAAACCACGGTGCGATAAAATCTTCCGTCTGGCCCCAGCCCGGAATGATTTTCCCCAGCGACGCCACGTTCACCGCGCCCGGCTGGGCGGTCAGCAGCGCCTGCGGAATGGCCGCGGCTTTAAAATCGTAGGTCGCAGGCGTCGCTTCCCCGGCAATCTTGTTCGCCACCAGACGCACGTTGGTCGCGCCAATCAGCTTCGGATCCACCGCCACGCTCACCTTCCACGGGCTGCCCGGCTCGCGCATCAGCTGCAGATCCTGGTTGGAGATGTCGATGCTGTAGAGCTTGATCTCGGTGCGGCCGTTCTCTTTCAGCGCTTTGTACGCGCCCTGGCTGAAGGCGTCCCAGGTGCCCCAGATGGCGTCGATCTTGCCTTTCGGATATTTCGCCAGGATCGCACCCACTTTGTTAGCGGTGTCGCCCTGCACGTCAGAGGAGACCGCGCCGATGGACTCCAGCTCTTTGATGTCCGGATACTGCTTTTGTAGCTCTTTATAGGCCGCCTGACGACGCTCCATCGGCGGGAAGCCCGCCACCCACAGCTTGACGATATTGGCCTTGCCGTTGAAATCTTTCGCCAGCTGGCCGAAGGAGAGGTTCGTCAGGGAGGCATCGTCCTGCTGGGTGACGGTCACGCCCGGGATCTCGCCGTTAACGGCGGTATCAAAGACGGCGACCTTAATCCCGGCGTCCACCGCCTTCTTCACCAGCGCGGTGGAGTACGGATCGCGGCCCTGAGAAAGGATAATCCCGTCATATTTCTGGCTGATGGCCTGGTTCACAAAGTCCTGGAATTTGGCATCGTCCCCGTTGCTTAAAAAGGTGCTGACCTTAAAGCCAAGCTTCTTCCCTTCCTGAATGGCCCCGGCAATAAACTGCGTGGTGTTGTCGTCTGAGCCAAGGTTACGGATCACCGCGATGCGGATCGGGCCGTCATGGCTGGCAATGGCCGCCGGAAGCGGGGCGGGTGTGGCCGCGAAGCCAGGCAGAGCGGTGAATAACCCTAATGCCACCAAAGAGAGTGCAATCTTTTTCATTTTTTATCCCGTTGTGTTGTCAGCGTTTTTGTATGTACGTAATCGCCAGCGCTACCGCGAGCACCAGCCCTTTTATAATGTCCATGGCGTAATACGGCACGGAGAGCATCACCAGCCCGTTCGACAGCACGCCGAGAATAACCGCCCCGACCAGCGTCCCCAGCGCATTCGGCTTGCCGGACCCGGCCAGCGAGAAGCCAATCCACGCCGCCGCCACCGCATCCATCAGGTAACCGCCGCCCGCGTTTACCTGCGACGAGCCGATGCGCGAGGCCAGCAAAATCCCGCCCAGGCCCGCAAGCAGGGAGGCAATCACGTAGGCCGCCACCTTGTAGCGGGTGGTGCGAATCCCCGAGAGACGCGCGGCTTCCGGGTTGCCGCCAATGGCGTACATCCGACGACCGTGAGTGGTGAGCGACAGCCCCAGCTGCGCCAGAACCGTCACCACCAGCATGATGATCACAATCGTCGGCACCTGCCCCAGCAGGCTGAACGCCGCCGGAATGGTGCCTTCCGCCATGTCACCGCTCGGCAGCACCATGTTCTCGGTAATCGACCCGCCGTAGCTGTAGGTCATCGCCACGCCCTGGATCACAAACAGGCTGGCCAGCGTCGCGAGCATGTCCGGAATGCGCAGGATGACGATAAGAAAGGCGTTAAACAGCCCCACCAGCGTGCAGAGCGCGAGGGTGATCAGAATCGACTCGGTGGTACCAAAGCCGTGCCAGACGAACAGGGAAATCACCAGCGCATTCGCCAGTGAGGCGGTCGATCCCACGGAGAGATCGAACCCGCCAATGGTCAATGATATCGACACGCCAACGGCAATCACCGTCACGATGGCGATTGAGCGCAGAATATTGATGATGTTGTTCGGATCGAGGAAGCTGTCCGACGCCAGGCCAAAGACGGCCACCAGCGCGACGACGGTTAACAGCATGCCCCACTTGTAGAGAAAATCGAAAATCTGCTGACGGCCAGACGCCGTCGCGTTTACTGAAAGGGCCTTGCTCACGACGCCGTTCCTCCGGTTGAATAATAAAGTAGTGTCTCTTCACGGGCCTCGGCTCCGGCGATTTCCGCCACGATGCGCCCGTCCCACAGCACGCAGATGCGGTCGCACAGCCCGACCAGCTCGGCAAACTCGCCCGAGGCGTAAATGACCCCTTTGCCCTCGCGCGCCAGGCCGTCAATCAGCTGGAACAGATCGGTTTTGGCCTTCACGTCCACGCCTTTGGTTGGCTCGTCGAAGATCAGCACGCTCGCATCATTGCGCAGCCACTTGCCGATGGCGACCTTCTGCTGGTTGCCGCCGGAGAGACGTCGCAAAACCTGCCCGGGACCGCGGGCGCGCACGCCGACGCGGGCAATCACCTCCTCCGCCCAGCGCCACGCCTGACGATGGCCAAACAGGCTCCAGCGCGAGAAGCTGTTATCGGCGCACACGGCAAGGTTCATGCTCACCGGCTCGTCGATAAAAATGCCCTCTTTGCGCCGCTCCTCCGGCACCAGCGCCAGGCCGCGCAGCACCGAATCGGCCGGGTCGCGCGGCTGCCAGGGCTGTTGATTCAACTCACCGCGCGCCACGCGGCTTTTGCTGGCGCCAAACAGCGCCTTGCAGAGTTCGGTTTTCCCCGCCCCCGCCAGCCCGGCAATCCCGAGAATTTCGCCTTTGCGCAGGTGCAGGGAGATATCTTTCAGCAGCGCGTCGTCATGCAGACCTTCCACCCGCAGCAGCGTTTCGTCGCCGTGCGGCGGCCGAGCGGGCGGGTAGATATCGCTCAGCACGTGGCCGAGCATCTTCTCGACGATCGCTTCGCCGCTAAGATCGGCCATAGGGCCGGACTCGATCAGCTTGCCGTCGCGCAGCACCGTCAGGGTGTCGCAGATGGCCTTCAGCTCGTGAATGCGGTGGGAGATAAACACCACGCCGATGCCCTGCTGCTTTAACCGTCTCACCACGCCAAACAGGCGCTCGCTCTCGTGCGCGTCCAGCGGCGCGGTGGGCTCATCAAGAATCAAAAAACGGCAGTGATGGGACAGGGCGCGCGCCAGCAAAATCTGCTGCTTTTCGGCAAGCGTGCAGCTGTCGATGGAACGGCGTACGTCCAGAGAGACATCCAGCTGCGCCAGCGCCTGTCTCGCCTGCTGGCGGATTGCACGCCAGCGGAAGCGATGCCCCGGCTGCGCCAGCTGGTCGAGCATGATGTTCTCGGCGATGCTTAATCCCGGGATCAGCGCCACGTCCACTTCCTGCTGCACGAGGTGGATCCCCAGCCGTTTGGCATCGAGCGGTTCGCGGATGCTTACCGGCTGGTTATTGATGGAGATTTCGCCTTCATAGTGGTCGTGCGTCCCGCACAGCACCGCCATCAGCGTCGATTTCCCCGCGCCGTTGGCGCCGGTCAGCGCATGTACCGATCCGCCGGTTAAGGTGAAGTTCACGCGCGACAGCGCCTGAAAGCCGGAAAAGGCCAGGCTGATACTGCGCATTTCAAGGCGACTGGAAACCATCCGCGTAAATCCTTCATTACTCTTCTGATTTATCGAATTTTTCACAGCTCCGGTTGACTGACAACGAAGGAAAAGGCATAAGTTAAAGCGAAATATTATTAGCCATCCGGATGTCCAGACATAACATCGGGTTAGCGCTTGCTAAAAAAGGACAACACCATGAGCAACACCGATATCCGCGTCGTGCCTGGCCCGGCGAACTACTTCTCCCATCCCGGAAGCCTTGCGCATCTGAATGACTTCTTTACCCCGGAACAGCTTTCCCGCGCGGTGTGGATCTACGGCGAGCGCGCTATCGACGGCGCGCGCCCTTTCCTGCCTGAGAGCTTTCACGCGCCGGGGGCGAAACACCTGCTGTTTAAAGGCCACTGCAGCGAGCGCGACGTCACCCATCTGGTGAACGAATCCGGCAGTGACGCCAGCGTGGTGATTGGCGTCGGCGGTGGTGCGGTACTGGATACCGTCAAGGCCGTGGCGCGTCGTCTGGGCGTGCCGTTCGTGGGCATCCCCACCGTTGCCGCCACCTGCGCGGCGTGGACCCCGCTCTCCGTCTGGTACAACGATGCAGGTCAGGCGCTGCATTTTGAGATCTTCGACGACGCCAACTTCCTGGTGCTGGTAGAGCCGCAGATCGTCCTTAACGCCCCGGCGGAATACCTGCTGGCGGGCATCGGCGATACGCTGGCGAAGTGGTACGAAGCGGTTGTGTTGGCACCTGAGCCGCAGAACCTGCCGCTGACCGTGCGGCTGGGCATCAACGGCGCGCTGGCGATCCGCGACGTGCTGCTGGAGCACAGTGAGGAAGCACTGGCCGACCAGCAGCGCGGCGAACAGACGCAGGCGTTTCGGGACGTGGTGGATGCGATTATCGCCGGCGGCGGGATGGTCGGCGGGTTGGGCGAACGCTATACCCGCGTGGCGGCGGCGCATGCGGTGCACAACGGTTTAACCGTGCTGCCGCAGACGGAAAAATACCTGCACGGTACCAAGGTGGCCTACGGCATTCTGGTGCAGAGCGCCCTGCTCGGCCAGGACGACGTGCTGGCGCAACTGGTGACGGCGTACCAGCGCTTTAACCTGCCGACCACGCTTCGCGAGCTGGACGTCGACATCAATAACCGGGAAGCGCTGGATAAGGTCATTGCCCACACCCTGCGCCCGGTGGAGTCGATTCACTATCTACCGGTTGCGTTAACGCCTGACGTTCTGCGCGCCGCGTTTGAGAAAGTGGAATCCTTCAGCCGTTAATCGCGCCGACAGGCTATACCTAATGATGATTCTTTCTACTCTTGCAACGAGGTCATCATGCAGATCGATTTAACAGGTAAAAAGGCGCTGGTTACCGGTGCCAGCCGCGGGTTGGGTCGGGCTATTGCACTCTCGCTGGCGCGCGCCGGTGCGGATGTGATTATTACGTATGAAAAATCTGCCGATAAAGCCCAGGCGGTCGCCGATGAGATTAAGGCGCTGGGACGACACAGCGAAGCCGTGCAGGCGGACAGCGCCAGTGCGCAGGCGATTCAGGATGCCGTCACCCATGCGGCACGTTCCCTTGGCGGGCTGGACATTCTGGTCAACAATGCCGGGATCGCGCGCGGCGGCCCGCTGGAGTCCATGACGCTGGCAGATATTGACGCCCTTATCAACGTCAACATCCGCGGCGTGGTGATCGCCATTCAGGAAGCGCTGGTGCACATGTCCGACGGCGGGCGCATCATCAACATCGGCAGCTGTCTGGCAAACCGCGTGGCGATGCCGGGCATTGCCGTTTACTCGATGACGAAGTCCGCTCTTAACTCCCTCACCCGCGGTCTGGCCCGTGATTTAGGACCGCGCGGCATTACCGTAAACCTGGTGCACCCCGGCCCCACCAACAGCGATATGAACCCGGAAGACGGCGAACAGGCGGAAGCCCAGCGCCAGATGATTGCGGTCGGTCACTACGGCCAGCCGGAAGACATCGCGGCGGCGGTCACCTTCCTCGCCAGCCCGGCTGCCGGGCAGATCTCCGGTACCGGTCTGGACGTGGACGGTGGTTTGAACGCCTGATCGCACATTTCCTGCAAGCCTCTGTCGTCCGGCAGAGGCCTTCCCGAGCACCCTCGACGGTTCCCGTTTTGCCGCTTTCTTCCGGTTTTTCTCCGCTCTACAGTACCCCATTAGAAATTCGGAATTTATCTAATAGTCTTATTATTTCCTTATATTCTGTGTGGGCGTACAGTGGAGGTACGGATGAAGATTGTCTGGTCAAAAACAGCAGAGAAGCAATTTTCTAAAATCGATACGCGATATCAGAACCGCATTAAATTCAGGCTGGAGAAGATGGATGATAAAACATCACCTGCCGCGGATATCAAGAAATTATCTTCTCCCGAAAACCACTACAGGTTGCGATTAGGTGATTACAGGGTCATTTACACCTTCGGAGACCCGCCAGGTGATACCTGTTACGTAGTGGCGGTAAAACGCCGGACAACCACCACCTACCTTCATGAGGAGCATACGGAATATGACTATTCAGTTCATCAAGGATGAAGAAGGAAAAAAACAGTATGTTGTCATTCCCTACGGTGAATATTTTCGCATGCGTTTAGCCATGCTTGAGTATGATGACGATGATGAAAACGACTGGGAAGACATCCCTTACGAATCAGATATCTACGATAACGTAGGTTTACCGGGTGAAGTGTGCGACATCATGCATAGCGAGAACGTCAGCCTGCAGGCCGCGTGGCGTATCCTGCGTGGGTTATCCCAGCAGGAGGTGGCGGAGAAACTCGGTATCAGCCAGTCCGCCGTGTCACAGCTGGAAGCGCTGGACTCCCGTCCGCAAAAGCGCACCCGTGAAAAGCTGGCGGCGATCTACGGCTGTAAGCAGGAGCAGATCAGCCTCTATCTTCCGAAAGAGGGTTAACAGCACTTCGCTCCGCCCTTGCCGCCGTAACGGGCGTCCTGGCGGTCACGGAAAAATTCTTCATAGGTCATTGGCGTCTGGTCCGGATGGTTGACGCGCATATGCTCGACGTAGTTGTCGTAGTCCGGCACGCCAATCATCATTTTGGCGGCCTGGCCCAGGTACTTACCGGCTTTGGAAAGGGTGTCGAACATGATTCTGATCTCACAGGGAATGTAGGCCGGGTAAGGCGAAGCCGCCACCCGGCACAAAGGTTAGTGCGCCCCTTTCGCCTGGGTCACAATCTCTTCCAGGTTTTCAGGCATTGGCTCGTACGGCGTCTCTTTCGCCGTTGGCTTATCGTTTTTCAACGCCGCCAGCGCGGTCTTGAGAGAATACAACGCCAGCACCACGACCACCACCATAAAGAAGATGGTCAGCCCGGCGTCCAGACGGTTGTTAAACACCAGCTGAGACAGCTGCGACTCGGTGTACTGCGCCGGGATCTTACCGCTGTCGATCATCGCCTGGAACTTGTTGGCGATCGCCAGGAAGCCCACTTTGTTGTCCGGGCTGAAGGCTTTCTGCCAGCCTGCAGTCAGGGTACAGATCAGCAGCCATGCGGTTGGCACTAATGCCACCCAGGCGTAACGCTGGCGCTTCATCTTGAATAGCACCACCGCGCAGAGCATCAGCGCCATGCCTGCCAGCATCTGGTTGGCGATACCAAACAGCGGCCACAGGGTGTTAATCCCGCCCAGCGGGTCGACCACGCCCTGATGCAGGAAGTAGCCCCATGCCAGCACGCACAGCGCCGTCGCCAGCAGGTTAGCCGGGAGCGAATCGGTACGCTTCAGGTTCGGGGAGATCACCCCCAGCAGGTCCTGCAGCATAAAGCGCGCCGCACGGGTTCCCGCATCCACCGCAGTCAGGATAAACAGCGCCTCGAACAGGATGGCGAAGTGATACCAGAACGACACGTCCATCAGCCCGCCCAGCGCGCCGTGCAGGATGTAGGCCATGCCGACCGCCAGCGTCGGCGCCCCGCCCGCACGGGAGATAATCGACTGCTCGCCCACTTCACTGGCGATGCTCGTCAACGTATCAGGGGTAATCGCAAAGCCCCAGCCGCTCACCACCTGCGCGGCGGATGCCACCACGTCAACGGTTCCAGCCGGCGCCAGGACCGCCATCGGGCTGTTCATCGCGAAGTACACGCCCGGGTCGATGATACAGGCCGAGACCAGCGCCATGATGGCGACGAAGGACTCCATCAGCATGCCGCCGTAGCCAATCAGGCAGGCCTGATTTTCGTTCGCCAGCATCTTCGGCGTCGTCCCGGAGGCGATCAGCGCGTGGAAGCCGGACACCGCGCCGCAGGCGATGGTGATAAACAGGAACGGGAACAGGTTTCCGGTCCAGACCGGGCCAGTGCCGTCGATAAATTTGGTTAACGCAGGCATGGTCAGGGTCGGGCGCATAATCAGAATGCCGATCGCCAGCCCAATGATGGTGCCGATTTTCAGGAAGGTAGAGAGGTAGTCACGCGGGGCCAGCAGCAGCCACACCGGCAGCACCGCCGCCACAAAGCCGTAGCCCACCAGCATCCAGGTCAGCTGTACGCCGGTAAAGTCGAAGAACGGCGCCCAGGTCGGGCTTTCCGCCACCCAGCCGCCGGAGATAATGGCGAACACCAGGAATACCAGACCAATCACCGACACTTCACCAATGCGGCCCGGACGCAGGTAGCGAATGTAGATCCCCATGAACAGCGCCAGCGGAATGGTAAAGGCAACGGTATAGGTTCCCCACGGGCTGTGGGTCAGCGCTTTCACCACGATCATCGCCAGCACCGCGAGGATGATTACCATGATCATAAAGGTCGCCACCAGCGCAATCACCCCGGCGGTGGCCCCCATCTCCTCTTTCACCAGCTCACCCAGCGAACGTCCGTCGCGGCGGGTGGAGACAAACAGCACCATAAAGTCCTGTACCGCCCCCGCCAATACCACCCCGGCGAGGATCCAGATCATCCCCGGCAGGTAACCCATTTGCGCCGCCAGCACCGGACCCACCAGCGGGCCTGCCCCGGCAATCGCCGCAAAATGGTGACCGAACAGCACTTTCTTGTCGGTCGGCACGTAGTCCAGCCCGTCGTTGTGGCGGACGGCTGGCGTCATGCGCGTCGCATCAACGCCTAACACGTTCTTTGCGATATAGCGGCCATAAAAACGGTACGCGATCAGATAAATGCAGACGGAGGCGACAACGATCCAGAGCGCGTTGATCTGCTCCCCCCGGTTGAGGGCGATATAGCCCAGGGCAAAGGCTCCCACAACGGAGAGCCCTGCCCATGTAAGGTATTTCCCTGAGTTGTTCATAGTTGTTGTCCGTTGTTGTGAAACAGTGAGATGTTACATTTTGTTTCTAGAACAACCGGAAAAATTTAACAACTTTGAAACGCAATAATGCGTGGTCAAACCAGAGATTTACACCACAGTGTTAAGCCGATCACTTTGATCTGCCTGGGCTAGCCCAACACCATCGTACTCAGCCGGCAGGTGCAGCACCGCCGCCCCTGCTCGTCGAAGACCACGATCTCCCAGCTTTGGCTCGAACGCCCAAGATGCAGCGGCTGGCACACCCCGCGCACCTTACCGTGGGAGACCGCGCGATGGTGCGTGGCGTTCAGCTCCGTCCCCACCACGCTCTGCCCGTCGCGGGTCATCAGAAAACCGGCCATTGAGCCCAGCGTTTCCGCCAGCGCCGCCGACGCGCCGCCGTGCAGCAGGCCAAACGGCTGGTGGGTACGCGCATCCACCGGCATCTCCGCTTCCAGCGTGTCGTCGCCGATACGGGTATAGACAATGCCGAGATGCGCCACCAGGGTGTTCAGGCTGGTCGCGTTCAGCTCCTCGAGCGGTATATGACGTTTCCAGATCATCTTACGCCCCTAGCGTGGAGCCGCCGTCCACCACAATATCCTGCAGGGTGATATGGCTGGCGGCATCGGATGCCAGGAACAGCACCGTGCTGGCAATCTCCTGCGGACGGGCGATTTTGCCCAGCGGAATGCCGAGCTTAAACTGCTCGCCGAAGCCGCGGATGCGCTGCTGCTCCGCATCGTCGCTTTTCCACAGGATGCGCTGCATATCGGTATCCGTTGAGCCCGGCGACACCAGATTACAGCGCACGCCGCAGCCTGCCAGCTCCAGCCCGACGGTCAGGGCCAGGCTTTTCAGCGCCGCTTTCGATGCGCCATAGGCGCTCATGCCGATGCGCGGCGTGTGCGCCGCATCGGACGCCACGGTAACAATCGCCCCGCCCTGCTGACGGCGGAACTGGCCCATGGTCAGCTGGAACAGATTGAACGCGCCGCCGACGTTGACCGCGAAGGTCTGCTGCCAGTCCTCCTGCGAGAGCTGGTCCGTTGCCCCCATGCGCAGAATGCCCGCCGCGTTGACCAGCACGTCCAGACGCTCAAGCGTTGTCAGCACGCGCCCGCACACCTCATGCACCTGCGCGGCGTTCGCCACGTCCAGCGTTTCGGTGGCGAACGGGTAATCATCCTGCGGAAACGCCAGATCGAACCCGGTCACCTGCGCGCCGGCTTCGGCGAACGCCAGAGCCGTCGCGTAGCCAATCCCCTTCCCCGCGCCCGTCACCCAGACGGTTTTACCGGTGAAATCCAGTCCCATCACTTCACCTCGCGGGAAAGCAGCGCCCACCAGGCGTCGATTGTTGGATTTTTTGCCAGCATCACGAAGTCGATATCGCCGTGTACTTTGCGCCAGCGGGCGGCCAGCGCCATCATGCGTACCGAGTCCAGGCCGTAGTCGATCAGGTTTTCGTCATCCATCGGCTCGTCGGACTCGTCCAGCAGCGGCAGGATCAGCTCGCGCAGCGCGGCCTTCGATGCCGGAATGGACGGCAGCAGCTCGTCGGTCATCACCACGCGGCCCGAGCGTCCGGCCACATAGTTCAGCGACATCAGGTGTTCGTCACGGGTGAAATCCGCGAGCGCGTCGGCAATGAAGAATGGCTTAATGTCGCGCATAAAGGCGTCGGTGGCAGTGGTCATGCAACCGATGTGGGCGTACACGCCGGTAATCAGCAGCTGGTTGCGGCCCGTTTCTTTCAGCATCTGCTCCAGCGGCGAGCGGTGGAACGCGCTATAGCGCCACTTCACCAGCACCGTGTCCGCTTCGTCCGGCGCCAGCCCTGCGACGATGCGCTGCTGCTCCGGAGAGCGGGTCAGGCCCGGCCCCCACATGTCGTTCAGCAGGGCGCGGTCTTCATCGCTCTGCTCTTTCGGCTGGGCGGTGTAGTACACCGGAATATTGTGCGCTTTGCAGAAGGCGCGCAGTCTGGCGATATTCGCCACCACCTGCTGCATCATCTCGCTGTTTTCGCCCCAGAAGTTCAGGAAATACTCCTGCATATCGTGGATCAGCAGCGCCGCGCGCTCGGGCTCAAACGCCCAGTTCACCTTGCTGGTCGGCAACTCTGCGGCGGTCGGCAGCGCGTAAGCGGTTAATTTTGGAATGGCCATATTCTTTTCCTCAGCCCCGGGCGCGTTCAGCAAGCCACAGGCGCAACTGTTTCTTATCGACTTTGCCGACCGGCGTCAGCGGGAGCGCATCCACGCTCTCCACGCGGTCCGGCAGCTTGAATTCGGCAACGCCCTGCTCGCGCAGGAAGCGACGCACCTCGACCGCGCGCAGGGGCTGTTTCACCACCAGATACGCGCAGCTCTTCTCACCCAGCAGGCTGTCCTCCATGCTCACCAGCGCGGCGTGGATCACCGCCTCATGGCGCAGCAGCAGGTTCTCGATCTCTTCGGCAGCAATCTTCTCGCCGCCGCGGTTGATCTGATCCTTCTCGCGTCCCTGCACGGTGATGTAGCCCTGCTCGTCAATGGCGATCAGATCCCCGGAGCAGTAAAAGCCGTCGGCGTCGAAGGCGCTGGCGTTGTGTTCCGGGCTGTTGAAATAGCCGCGGAAGGTATACGGGCCGCGCGTCATCAGGCGTCCGACCTCCCCGCGCGGCAGCGGATTGCCGTGCTCGTCCGCCACCCACACTTCGTCGTCCGGGCACATCGGGCGGCCCTGGGTGTTGATGATGCGCTCCGGCGCGTCGTCGAGCGCGGTGTAGTTCACCAGCCCTTCCGCCATGCCGAACACCTGCTGAAGCTGGCAGCCGATTTCTGCCGGAATGCGCGCCGCGAGCGTGGCGGAGAGGCGTGCGCCGCCCACCTGCAGCAGCTTCAGGGAGTTAAGCTGCGCGTTGCCCGCGCCGTCGGCAATCGCCTGCAGCCAGAGGCTCACCGCCGGCGGAACCAGCGAGGTGACGTTAATCTGATGCCGTTCAATCAGCGGGAAGCAGAGCGTCGCGCTCGGATCGTTCGCCAGCACCACGCTGCCGCCCGCGGTGAAGACGCCCAGCGCTCCCGGCGAACTCATGGCGTAGTTATGCGCGGCGGGGAGCGCGTTCAGGTAACGGGTTTCGGCGGTAATGCCGCAGATCTCGTTGCTGCGGCGAATGCTGTAGTCGTAGTCGTTATGCGTGCGCGGGATCAGCTTCGGCGTGCCGGTACTGCCGCCGGAGAGCTGGAAGAAAGCCACTTCGTCGGCGGGCGTCGGGTTCGGGATGAAGTTGTCCGCCTGACGCGCAATCGCCGCTTCCAGGGCGTAGTCACCCTTATCGCCGCGCAGGAGTACGACCCGTGCCGAGCGGTGCGCATCCACAAAGGCGTTGAGGAACTCATCGTCCGCGAACAGCGCGTGGTCGCGTTCGGCAATCAGCACGGCGGGTTTGATCTGCTCCGCGTAGGCGTTCAGCTCGCTGCGCTGATGGCTAAAGAGCGCGTTGACCGGCGCGACGCCGATTTGCAGCAGCGCGAAGAAGGTGATGTAGAACTCGGCCACGTTGCCAAGCTGCACCAGCGCCGTCTCGCCGCGGTGCAGCCCCTGTGCCTGAAGGGTGGACGCCAGGTTGTTCACCGCCTGATTAAACGCGCGATAGGTGATGTGCCGCTCGCCGTCGATTATCGCCACGGCATCGCTATCCGCACGATCCGTCAGGATGTGGGTCAGCGGCAGATCCTGCCAGTAGCCTTTTTCGCGGTAGCGGCGGGCGAATTCCTCAGGCCAGCGGGTAAAAGGGATGGTCATGAGTCTTCCTTAGTGCAAGCCAAACACGTTGAGCATGGTGGAAAGCTTCACGCCGGTTTCGCGCCACTCGCCCACCGGCGAGGAGGCAGGCACAATGCCCGCACCGGCAAACAGGCGAACGGTATTTTCGCGAAGACGCGCGCAGCGGATGGTCACCACCCACTCGCCGTTGCCTTCGCTGTCGCACCAGCCGACGATGCCGCCGAACAGCTCGCGGTCGAACGGCTCCAGCTCGGCGATCAGGTCTTTCGCCACCTGATGCGGGAAACCGCTCAGCGCCGGCGTCGGGTGCAGCAGACAGGCCAGGGTCAGGGCGTTTTCATTTTCACGCGCCTCGCCTTCCACCGGCGTCGCCAGATGCCACAGCGTCGGCGTGGTAATCAACTGAGGCGAATCCGGCATGCTGAGATGGTGGCTGCGCGGTGCCAGAATGGCTTTCATCGCCTGGGTCACCAGGTCGTGCTCGTGACGGTCCTTTTCGGAGGCCAGCAGCTTGTTGCCTGCTTCACGATCAAGCACGTCGTCCGGCTGACGACGCGCGGAGCCTGCCAGCGGCAGCGAGCTAAAGTGCCCACCCTCTTTGCGCAGCAGCAGCTCCGGGCTGGCGCCGAGCAGTACGCCGCCGTCTTCCAGCGGCACGTGGAAGTTAAAGCTCGCCGGGTTCTGGGCGATCAGGCGCTCCATCAGCGCGCCGCTATCAATGTGCTTATCGGTCGTGATATCAATCAGGCGCGACAGCACCACCTTGTTCACCTGCGGTGTGGCGGTCAGCGACGCGGCGCGAGCGACCATCTCTTCGAAGACGGGCTGCGGCGGGATCTCGGTGCGTTGTTCCACCTTCAGCGCCTGCGAGCCGGAAAAATAGCGTGAAGACTGCTGACGCGCCGGACGGGAAAAGGTCTGCCAGCGCTGCGGAATAAACAGAGAGGATGGCTTGCGGGTATCGAACGGGATAGCCCCTACCATCACCGGATGGGCGATGCCGCTGGCTTTCGCATTCTGGAAGGCCTGGGCTAATTTTTGCTGGAAGTGCCCCGCCGGATCGTCGCCGCCAACGGCGGGTTCACTGAAGCGGGCAAAGCAGCCGGACGTGGTAAAGCTGCGGTAAGGCGACATAAAGAAAAAGCGGTCTGATTCGAGCGTGGTTGCGGTGTGCTGAACTTCCTCAGCCAGGGACGTATCCATATCATCCTCCTCAAAATGATAAAAGAAGCAATAATGATTATCATTTATATTTTCGTCGGCTAACCTAATCCCACAGCGCCCCGCTGTCAACCGTCGGTCAAATAACTTGTGCGACAAACGCTTGCATCCCTTCCCGGCAATCATGAAAATGAGAAGCATTAACTTCAACGATAACAGGATGCCGCTCAGTGAAATTCCCTGCCCTTTGCCGTAATGCCTTTCTTGTAACAGGCCTTTTTGTTTTAGGACTAACCTCAGCGACCGCCGCCGACTGGCCGCGCCAGGTGACCGACAGCCGCGGCGTGCATACCCTTGAGAGCAAACCGACGCGCATTGTCTCCACCAGCGTGACCTTAACCGGCTCCCTGCTGGCGATTGACGCACCGGTCGTCGCCAGCGGCGCGACCACGCCGAATAACCGCGTGGCTGATGGGCAGGGCTTCCTGCGCCAGTGGGGTGATATCGCGAAGCAGCGGAAGGTTGCACGACTGTACATTGGCGAGCCGAGCGCTGAAGCGGTTGCCGCCCAGATGCCGGACCTGATTTTGATCGGCGCCACCGGCGGGGATTCCGCGCTGGCGCTGTACGATCAGCTCTCCGCCATCGCCCCGACGCTTATCATTAACTACGATGACAAGAGCTGGCAGGCGCTGCTGACCCAGCTGGGCACCATCACCGGACAGGAAAAGCAGGCCGCAGAGCGCATTGCCGCGTTTGATAAACAGCTCGCGCAGGTGAAACAGCAGATGAAGCTGCCGCCGCAGCCGGTGAATGCCATCGTCTACACCGCCGCCGCGCACAGCGCCAACCTGTGGACCGCGGAATCCGCGCAGGGCAAGCTGCTGCACCAGCTGGGCTTTGCGCTGGCGGAGCTGCCTGCCGGATTGCAGACCTCAACTAGCCAGGGCAAGCGCCACGACATTATCCAGCTGGGCGGCGAAAACCTGGCGACGGGGCTGAACGGCGAGGGGCTGTTTGTGTTTGCCGGTGACGAGAAAGACGTGGAGGCGATTTACGCCAACCCGCTGCTGGCGCATCTGCCGTCGGTGAAGAACAAGCGCGTCTGGGCGCTGGGAACGGAGACGTTCCGCCTGGATTATTACAGCGCGATGTTAATGTTAGACAGATTGAATACGTTGTTTAAGTAGGCATTTTCCCTCCCTCTCCCTGTGGGAGAGGGTCGGGGTGAGGGCATCAGGCCGCACCGTCGTTCAACACACTCTCCTGCCTGAACCGCCGCAATTCCACCAACGCCACTAACAAAATCCCACCAACCATCGCTAACGTAAACCCGCTGCTGCTCGCCGACGCCACCGGGGTCATTATCGCCCCCAGCCCGCCGAGGATCGCCGCGCCGATGGCATCGCCCGTGACGTTCTGCGCCGTCCACAGACCGTTGATGCGCCCGAGCATCCCTTCCGGCGTCTGGGTCTGGATCAGGGTGTACTGCAAGAGCGAGCTGATGGCGCTCAGCCAGCCGAAAATCACCAGACACAGCCCCCCGAGCGCCCAGACCGGCATCAGGCTAAAGAAGCCGATGGCGATAAACGAGGCCAGCGTGGCAAGCAGCATAATCAGTCCCGGACGCGCGCTCTGCGCCAGGTTGCCGCTGGTCAGCGCCCCGCAGGCCGCACCGAGCGGAATGGCGGCGTAGAGAATGCCAATCTCCGAGGCGCTCATCTGCCACTCTCCCGCCAGCGCCGGGTAGAGCACGCGCACGGCGCTCGCCATGGTCAGCAGGCCGCCGAGCAGCGCAATGCCGCCAATCAGCGGGTTACTGAACAGAAAACAAATAGCGGCCATCAGTGATTTCAGCGGATGCTCGCGCGGCTGCGGCGGAGGCGGCAGCAGCGGCAGGCGCAGCAGCGTCAGGGTGGTGATAAAGGTCCCCGCCGCCGCCAGCCCGTAGTTCCACGCCACGTTGCCGGTTGCCAGCAGCAGGCCGCCCACCATCGGCGAAATCACCGAGCCCAGACGCACGGTGAGCATGGTGATCGCCCCCGCCTGCATCAGGTTATCGCGCCCGACCAGCGCGGGCGTCGCCGCCAGCAGCGCCGTCACGCCTAAGGAGGCAAAGAAACCGTCCCACAGCCCGAGGGCATAAATGGCGATCAGCGACGGCTCCGGCAGCATAGCGTTCAGACACAGCCCGATAAAGCCCACGCCGCAGGTGCCGCGCGCCAGCAGGATCAGCTTCTTGCGCTCGTAGCGATCCGCCAGCACGCCGCCGACCATCAGGCCGATAAACATCGCCCCGCCGGTTAACGTCACCGATAACCCCACCAGCCAGCTGGAGTGGGTCATAGTCTGGATCTGGACCGGCACGGCCACGCCGAGCAGCCCGAGGGACAAAATGGAGATAAAGCGAGCGATAAAAACGGCGCGATACGCCGGGTGCGTTTTCAGCAGGCTGAGGTTGAGCAGCCAGGATTTTTGATTCATGACAAAGCCTTGAGTCTATTTCTACCCATTCCATGGGCGCACATGCTAACATAGCCAAATAAGATAGATAACGATAATCACTATCATTATCAAATCATGGATGTTGCTATGTCGTTTTCCTCTTCTTCGGTGCGCGCCGTTGCCGTGCCCGTTTTATTGCTGATGTTGATCCTGGCGATTGCACTCAGCCTGCTGGTTGGCGCGAAGCCTCTGCCCGCGTCCGTTATTGTTGATGCCCTCACCGGCACCTGCCAGAGCGCCGACTGCACTATCGTGCTCGACGCCCGCCTGCCCCGCACCCTTGCCGGACTGCTGGCCGGTGGCGCGCTCGGCCTTGCTGGTGCCCTGATGCAAACCCTCACCCGTAACCCGCTGGCCGACCCCGGCATTCTCGGCGTGAACTCCGGTGCCAGCTTTGCCATCGTGCTCGGTGCGGCGCTGTTCGGGTTGACCTCTCCTTCCGAGCAACTGGTGATGGCCTTCTGCGGCGCGCTGGCCGCCTCGCTGGTCGTCGCCTTTACCGGCAGCCAGGGCGGCGGACAGCTGAGCCCGGTGCGCCTGACGCTGGCGGGCGTGGCGCTCGCGGCGGTGCTGGAAGGCTTATCCAACGGCATCGCCCTGCTCAACCCGGACGTTTACGACCAGCTACGCTTCTGGCAGGCCGGTTCGCTGGATATCCGCACTCTTGAAACCCTGAAAGTGGTGGCGATCCCGGTGATGATTGCCGCTGCCGTGGCGCTGTTTTTAAGCCGGTCGCTCAACAGCCTGAGCCTCGGCAGCGACACCGCGACAGCCCTCGGCAACCGCGTGGCACGTACGCAGCTGATTGGTCTGTGCGCCATCACCGTGCTGTGCGGCAGCGCGACCGCCGTGGTCGGCCCGATCGCCTTTATTGGCCTGATGATGCCGCACATGGCGCGCTGGCTGGTAGGTGCGGATCACCGCTGGTCGCTGCCGGTGACGCTGCTGGCCACCCCTGCCTTGCTGCTGTTTGCCGACGTGCTGGGCCGCCTGCTGGTGCCCGGCGAACTGCGCGTCTCGGTGGTCAGCGCCTTTATCGGCGCGCCGGTGCTGATCTTCCTGGTACGCCGTAAACGCGGAGGTGGCGCATGATGGCCCCGTCCCGTCGTTTACTCACCAGCGTCTCACTGCTGGTTATCGCCATTCTGCTGCTGGCGGTCTGGAGCCTGCGCAGCGGCGCGGTCACGCTCGATTTTGCGCAGGTGCTTAACGCCCTGCTCGGCAGCGCGCCGCGCAACGTCACCATGGTGGTGACGGAGTGGCGACTGCCGCGCGTGGCGATGGCGATTCTGGTCGGCGCGGCGCTCGGCGTGAGCGGTGCGATATTCCAGTCGCTGATGCGCAACCCGCTCGGCAGCCCGGACGTGATGGGCCTCAATACCGGGGCCTGGAGCGGCGTGCTGGTGGCGATGGTGCTGTTTGGTCAGCACCTGACGGCCATTACCTTTACGGCAATGGCGGGCGGCATTCTGACCTCCTTACTGATCTGGGCGCTGGCCTGGCGCAACGGTATCGATACCTTCCGGCTGATCATTATCGGTATCGGCGTACGTGCGATGCTGATGGCCTTTAATACCTGGCTGCTGCTGCAGGCCTCGCTGGAAACGGCGCTCTCCGCCGGGCTGTGGTACGCCGGTTCCCTCAACGGCCTGACGTGGGGCAAAACCTGGCCCGCGGCGCCGCTGATTGTGTTGATGTTTATCGGCGCGCTGCTGCTGGTGCGGCGTATGCGGCTGCTGGAGATGGGCGACGACAGCGCCTGCGCGCTGGGCGTGGGCGTCGAGCGCTCGCGCCTGATGCTGATGCTGGTCGCCGTACTGCTGACCGCCGCCTCCACCGCTATCGCCGGGCCGATCTCGTTTATTGCCCTCGTCGCTCCGCATATCGCGCGGCGACTTAGCGGTACCGCGCGCTGGGGATTAACTCAGGCGGCGCTATGCGGCGCTGTGCTGCTGCTGGCCGCCGATCTCTGCGCCCAGCGGCTGTTTATGCCTTACCAGCTGCCGGTGGGCGTGGTGACCGTCAGCCTCGGCGGCATTTACCTTATCGTCTTGCTCGTTCAGGAGTCACGCAAGAAATGACAGATTCAACCACCCGCTTGCGCGGCGAAAACCTCACCCTTGGTTACGGCAAAAAAATTATTGCCCGTGATTTATCCGTCGCCATTCCGGACGGTCACTTCACGGCGATTATCGGCCCGAACGGCTGCGGCAAATCAACCCTGCTGCGCACCCTGAGCCGCCTGATGACGCCAGTTACGGGGAGCGTGCTTCTCGACGGCGAGCAGATCCAGCGCTTCGCCAGCAAAGAGGTGGCCAGGCGCATCGGGCTGCTGGCGCAAAACGCCACCACGCCGGGAGACATCACGGTTCAGGAGCTGGTCTCGCGCGGGCGCTATCCGCACCAGCCGCTGTTTACCCGCTGGCGCAAGGAAGATGACGAGGCGGTGAACCGCGCGATGCGGGCGACAGGCATTACCGATCTCGCTCAGCAAAGCGTGGATACCCTTTCCGGCGGCCAGCGTCAGCGCGCGTGGATCGCGATGGTGCTGGCGCAGGAGACCTCCATCATGCTGCTGGACGAGCCGACGACCTGGCTGGATATCAGCCACCAGATCGACCTGCTGGAGCTGCTGAGCGAGCTGAACCGCACGCAGGGGTACACCCTGGCGGCGGTGCTGCACGATTTAAACCAGGCGTGCCGCTACGCTACGCATCTGATTGCCTTGCGAGACGGGGAGATTGTGGCCCAGGGCGCGCCGAAAGAGATTGTCACGCCGGAGCTGATCGCGCGGATCTACGGCATGCGCTGCATGATTATTGACGATCCGGTGGCGGGTACGCCGCTGGTGGTGCCGTTAGGTCGGCGGTAATTGCCGGGTGGCGGCTACGCCTTACCCGGCCTACGGGAGCCGAGTGTAGGCCGGGTAAGGCGTAGCCGCCACCCGGCGCTTTTGACGTTACCTCAAAATATTCTTCAACACTGGCCCAATTTTCTCAAACGCCTGCGGTGAAATGATATCCACGTGGGCGCAGTCCTGACTGTACACCTCCAGTTCCGCCACCCACGGCGCCCAGGCAACCTGCGGATCCATCGTTCGCGTGCGCTCGGCGACGAACAGCGTCGCTTTGCCGTCAAACCGCGCGCTGTGCGCCGTGGTGAGCAGCCGCACCGCGTCGGCGTAGTTGCCTTCGATAGCATTAAACAGCTCGCTGGAGCCCTGCCCCTGCTGGGCGGCGATAAACGCCTGACGTTCCCGCTCGATCTCTGCCAGCACCGCCGGGTCAAGGCCGTTGGCCTCTTTTTCCGCCCAGTTCTGGGTTTCCGGCGGCCAGGTATCCAGCAGGCCGAGGAAGGCCACCTCTTCACCCTGCTCGCGCAGACGGGCGGCAATCCCTTGTGCCAGCGTACCCCCGAGGGAATAGCCGAACAGATAATACGGCCCTTGCGGCTGCTGCATACGCAGCGTATTCAGATGATGCTCAATCACTCCATCCAGATCCGCACACTGCTGCATCGGCCCGTCCGGGCGCGGCGACTGAATGCCGACGATTGACCAGCGCGGGCTGAGGTAGCGCGCCAGCACGCTAAACTGCCAGGCGAAGCCGGACGCCGGATGGAAGCAGAATAGCGTCGGGCCGCCGCTCTCGCGCAGCGGCAGAAGCGTTTCATAACCCAGACGCTGCGCCTGCTCGTCGCTCATCTGCGAGTCCAGCAGCGTGCTCAGCTTGCTCACCGTGGAGGCGACCATAATCTGCCCCGGCGTAACCTTGCGCTCGAACGCGCGGCTAAGCTGCGCGGCCAGGCGCATCGCCAGCAGCGAGTGTCCGCCGAGGGCAAAGAAGTCGGCCTCAATGTCGTTGACCTCGCAGCCCAGCAGCGCGGCAAACGCCTGCGCGACGGCAATTTCGGATTCGCTTTCCGGCGCACGTCCGGAGATTTTGCTGGTCAGCTCCGGCAGCGGCAGCGCCTTGCGGTCAAGCTTGCCGTTGGCGCTCAGCGGCAGCGCGCTGATTTGCAGCAGCACCACCGGCACCATATGCGGCGGCAGCTGTGCCTTGAGCGATTCGAGCAGCGCGTCGCGGTCCAGCGGTAAGCCGGTTTCAGAAACCACGTACCCCACCAGCTGCCGGGCATCGCCACCCGTTGCCGCCGCCCGGTTGAACACGCAGGCGTGCGCCACGGCCTGAGCCACGTCCGGCAGCGACAGCATCGCCCGGTCGATTTCACCCAGCTCGATGCGCTGGCCGCGGATTTTAAGCTGGTCGTCGCTGCGGCCCAGGTATTCCACCGCGCCGTTGTCCAGCCAGCGGGCAACGTCTCCGGTGCGGTACATCCGCTCGCCCGGCGCAAACGGGTCGGCGATAAAGCGGCTGGCGGTGAGGTCCGGACGGCCCAGATACCCCTGCGCCAGCTGAATGCCGGTGAGATAGAGATCGCCCGCCACGCCGAACGGCACCGGGCGCATCATCGCGTCCAGAATGCGCAGCCCCGTGTTCCATACCGGGAAGCCGATCGGCACGCTGTTGCCCTCCACCGCCGCCAGCTCGGGACCAAACGCCGGATACCAGCTCACGTCCACCGCCGCTTCCGTCGGGCCATAGAGGTTGTGCAGCGGCGCATGGGTCAACTGCTCCCATTCGCGGCACAGGTCGGTCGGCAGCGCTTCGCCGCTGCAGAAAACCTGCTTAAGCGACGCGCAGCACGCTACGTTTTCCGGCGTCAGCGAGGCGACAAAGGCGGCCAGCATCGACGGCACGAAGTGGGTGGTGGTCACGCCGTACTGCGCGAAGAAGCTCTGCATCGCCTGCGGGTCGCGGTGCGCGTCCGGCTCGGCCATCACCAGCTTCGCCCCGGCGATAAACGGCCACCAGAACTCCCACACCGACACGTCAAAGCTGCACGGCGTTTTCTGCGCCACCACGTCATGCGCCGCCAGCGGATAATGATCCTGCATCCACTTCAGGCGGTTAACGATGGCGGTATGGCCGACCATGACCCCTTTAGGGCGCCCCGTCGAGCCGGAGGTAAAGATGATGTACGCCGTCTGCTCCGGCGTCGCCAGCCGCAGCGGCTCAGCACCCTCGGTCGGTAACAGTGTGTTGTAACTAAACGTCGTAATCGGCAGATCGCTAAAGCGCGGAAGCTGTTCGTCGGTAGTAATGAGCAGGGACGGCTTCGCGTCCTCAAGCATCATCCGCAGGCGGTCGTCCGGGTAGCCGGTGTCGAGCGGCAGCCACGCGGCGCCCGCCTCCACAATGCCGTGCAATGCTAACGTCAGGAACACCGAGCGCGGCAGGGCCACCGCCACGCTGTCGCCCGGCTTCACGCCGCGCGCGCTCAGCAGGTTTGCCAGCGCGATGACCTGCTCGCGCATCTGGCGATAGCTGAGCTCAATATGCGCGTCCGCCAGCGCGGGGGCGTCCGGCGTTTTGCTCGCCTGCTCCGCCACCAGATCCGCGAGCGTGGTGGACGGCAGCGCCAGTCCGGTATCGTTGATGCGCGCCAGCTGCTGATATTCCTGCTCTGAAACGGTTTCCACTTCGCCACAGCGCAGGTCCGGATTAGCCGCAAACTGCATTAGCATCGCGTTCAGACGCGCGACGTGTCGGGAAAGCGTCGCTTCATCGTAGCGCTGCTTATTGGCGAGGATCTCACTGCTCAACCCGCCCTGCTCGTCCGGGAACAGCGCCAGCTCAAGGTCGTTCACCGGTCCGGTTGCCAGCGTGTGGGTAATGGCCTCCACATCGTCGATATCCAGCTGATAGTCGAAGACCTTGACGTTCAGCACCGGGCCAAACAGCGCTTCATCACCCGCCGCTTTCCCGCTGTCGCGCACGATCTGCTCGGCGTCGTAGCGCTGGTGGCGGCGCATTTTTTTCAGCTGGTTCGCCAGGCGCAGCGCCAGCGAGGGCAGGCTCTCCTGCGGATCGATATTGACCGCCAGCGGCAGGACGTTAAGCACCGGCCCGGTCGCGGTCAGCGCCGCGGAGCCCAAGCGGCGCATAAAGATAAACCCGGCGGCATAGTCCAGCCTCCCGGTCAGGCGGCCCAGCCACAGTGCCACCAGCGCAAGGGCCAGGTCGGTGCGCTGTACCTTTTCTGCCGCCTGCGCAAGCTGGCTAAAGGCGCGGCCGTCGGCGGCAACCTTTAGGCGAAGAATATCGGTCGTGGCGGCGCGTCCAGGCAGGGGCGCGGAGGAGAGCGAGACCGGAGAAGGCAGCTCCTTGCGCTGCTCTGCCCAGAACGCGCCGTCGCGCGCATACGCCTCGCTGTCGCGATAGCGCTGATACTCGTCCACCACCCCGGCAAACGGCGTAAACGGAGATGCGGGCGTAGGTTCGTCCTTTTTCCACGCGGCGTAAATCGCGGCGATCTGGCGGGTAATCGCCGGGAAACTGAAGCCATCCACCACCAGATGGTGATAGCGCTGATACCAGTACCAGTGGCTTTCACCCACCTGAATCAGCTGGTGAAACGCCAGCGGCTGACCGCTGTCGACGCGCAGGTTCTGGTCAAGATCGGATTCCATCAGCGTCATGGCGTCGTCGTGAGAGTTAACGCGAACGATGGACGGCTCAGGCAGGATCGTGGACTCGTCCATCCACTGCCACACCTCGCCGTTCTCCTCGGCAAAACGCATCCGCAGGGTATCGGCCTGCATCATGCCTTCAGCAATCGCTTTTGCCAGCAGCGGCGCGTCGATATCGCCTTTCAGCTCGGTGTAGTGCGCCACGCTCCAGGTGTTTGGCAGCGTGGACAGCTGTTCCGCCATCCAGATCCCCGGCTGGGCGGCGACGAGAGGAAGACGGATCATGCGTACTCCCCCGCAAAGTGAGACGGCTCAAGCGTTTGCCAGTGCCCGACAAGCCACTGCTGGCATGCCTCCTGAGACTGTGCTTCACACACCACGTGCCACCCCGCCGGCAATTCGCACTGCTGCGGCCACAGGCTGTACTGCCCCTGGTCGTTTTGCAAAATGGCGAACTGTCCCTGCGGATTATCGAAAGGATTGCTGAATTCCATACAGACTCCGTTAGTGAATAAGCGGCTGCCAGAGGGTCATCAGCCCCTGCGTCAGCCCACCGCGCCAGCAAAGCGCATCGTGTCCGCCGTCAACCTGACGCCAGAAAACCGGTTGGTGCGCGTGCAGCTCGGCGTAAATCGCCTGATTCGCGCGGAAGATGAGCGGCTCGTTGCGCCCGGCTTCAAGAATGATGCGTAGCCCGCGAGGGGATATTTCACCGGCTTTAAGTTGTTCGATTAATAGCCCGTCCTGCTGGCCGCCACGGTCTGGCCACCAGTAGGAGCCGGACTGGCTAAGCACGCAGCCAAAACGCTGCGGCCAGTGGAGGCCAGCATAAAGCGACGCGAGACCGCCAAAGCTCTGGCCAGCCACCACCGTACGGTCAGCACGGTCGCTAAACGGCACGCGTTTTTTAACAAGGGGGAGAAGTTCTTCCTGCACCGCCAGCCAGAAATCGGGATTACACGGCAGCTCGCGGTTGCGATGCGCCATATCGATAACATCGATTAAGACGTAGACCGCAGGCGGTAATTTGCGCTCGGCGGTGAGCGACGCCAGCGCAGGCCAGACCGGCATACTTTCGGCCCAGAACTGCCCGTCAAGCAGCACCGCCAGCGGACGTTCCGGGTCGTCGCCCCCGGTAGTGAAAATCCAGACGCGACGGCGATTTTTCAGGCGCACGCTTTCCCACTCAATGCAGACTGGCGGCTGATACGGCGTATCGGGATGATTCCACCCCGGCTGAACGGGTGCTTCCGGCATTTCCAGCGCGGAGACGGCATGGCCGCGCCCGCCGCGCCAGCTCTGCGGATTCAGCGGGTCGGAAACCGCATGAGGCAGCAGCTTGCGCCAGCCTTCGCGCAGCGCCATGCGGTCCGGCTGCTCGCCTTCGAATACCGCGTCGGCAAAATCGTTTTCATTCACGGAAGGGATAAAACAGTAGCTTCCGCGCCACTCGGGGCTGAAATCGCCCTGCCACTGCCAGACGTCGGTATCGGGCATGCGTTCGAGAGACTGCGGGCGGGCATTTTGGTGGTGATCGGTCACGCCGGTGACGTAGAGCCAGACGCGTTTGATCGGTGACGTTCTTTGCGTTCCTGCCGGGTCACGCCACCAGAACGTGACGCGATAGTTTCCCTTTTCCGGCTTCCATTCAGGCCCGTTTTTCGACTGCCACCACGCTTCACTTCCCGTTGTTAACGCCGTCACCCTTATAACCTCATGTTTAACAGTCTTTTTTGTTTCAGAGCAAATTTTATTGATAATATTATTGATAACTATTTGCATTTGCAATAGCGTAGTGCCCGCGCTGTGGGAAGCGCTCATAAAACAACCACAAAAGCAGGACGTACAATGAATAAGAAGATTCACTCTTTGGCCTTGCTGGTCAATTTAGGGATTTACGGCGTCGCGCTGCCCGCTCTGGCAGACGACAACACCGCCTCTGCGCAGCACGAAGACACGATGGTGATCACCGCCGCCGAGCAGAATCTGCAGGCGCCGGGGGTATCGACCATCACCGCCGATGAGATCCGTAAAAACCCGCCCGCGCGGGACGTGGCTGAAATCATCCGCACCATGCCGGGCGTTAACCTGACCGGTAACTCCACCAGCGGCCAGCGCGGGAACAACCGTCAGATTGATATCCGCGGCATGGGGCCAGAAAACACCCTGATCCTGATCGACGGCAAGCCGGTCACCAGCCGAAACTCCATCCGTCTGGGCTGGCGCGGCGAGCGTGACACGCGCGGCGATACCGGCTGGGTGCCACCAGAGATGATCGAGCGCATCGAAGTGATCCGCGGTCCGGCCGCCGCGCGCTACGGCAACGGCGCGGCTGGCGGCGTGGTAAACATCATCACCAAAAAATTCGACGACCAGTGGCACGGCTCCTGGAACACCTACCTGAATGCGCCTGAGCACAAGGATGAAGGGTCCACCAAACGCACCAACTTTAGCCTGAGCGGCCCGCTGGGCGGCGACTTCAGCTTCCGCATGTACGGCAATCTGGACAAAACTCAGGCCGACGCGTGGGACATCAACCAGGGTCACCAGTCTGACCGAACCGGTGCCTACGCTGACACGCTGCCCGCGGGCCGTGAAGGGGTGGAAAATAAAGACATTAACGGCGTGGTGCGCTGGGACTTTGCGCCGATGCAGTCTCTGGAATTTGAGGCGGGCTACAGCCGTCAGAACAACCTCTACGCCGGCGACACGCAGAACACCAACAACGACAACAGCTCCAGCGGCCTGGTGAAAAAAAACTACGGCAAAGAGACCAACCGTATCTATCGCCAGAACTTCGCGGCGACCTGGAACGGCGGCTGGGATAACGGCATTACCACCAGCAACTGGGCACAGTACGAGCACACCCGCAACTCCCGTCTGGGTGAAGGGCTGGCAGGCGGCCTGGAAGGTCTGTTCAACAGTAATAAATTTACCGACACCGACCTGGCCGACGTGATGCTGCACAGCGAAGTCAACCTGCCGATTGATTTCATCGTTAACCAGAACCTGACGCTCGGCACCGAGTGGAACCAGCAGCGCATGAAGGACTCGACCTCCTTCACCCAAACCCAGCAGGGCGGCGCGATCCCGGGAATGAGTAACGATCGCAGCCCTTATACCTCGGCAGAGATCTTCTCCCTGTTCGCTGAAAACAACATGGAGCTGACCGACAGCACCATGCTGACCCCTGCCCTGCGCTTCGACCATCACACCATCGTCGGCAACAACTGGAGCCCGTCACTTAACCTGTCGCAGGGTCTGGGGGATAACTTCACGCTGAAGATGGGGATCGCGCGCGCCTATAAGGCGCCGAGCCTGTACCAGACCAACCCGAACTACCTACTCTACAGTAAAGGCCAGGGCTGCTACGCCAGCTCCGACGGCGTGGGCTGCTACATGATGGGTAACGACGACCTGAAGGCCGAAACCAGCATCAACAAAGAGATTGGCCTGGAGTGGAAACACGACGGCTGGCTGGCGGGCGTCACCTGGTTCCGCAACGACTACCGCGACAAGATTGAAGCGGGCTACGCGCCGATTGGTCACACCTCTTCCGGTAAAGTGCAGACCGACATCTACCAGTGGGAAAACGTGCCGAAGGCGGTGGTGGAAGGTCTGGAAGGCTCCCTGAACGTGCCGGTCAGCGACACGATTAACTGGACCAACAACATCACCTACATGCTGCAGAGCAAGAACAAGGAGACCGGCGACCGTCTGTCGATCATTCCGGAGTACACGCTGAACTCAACCCTGAGCTGGCAGGTGCATCAGGACGTGTCGCTCCAGTCGACCTTTACCTGGTACGGCAAGCAGCAGCCGAAAAAGTACAACTACAAAGGTCAGCCGGTGACCGGGTCTGAAAAAGACGAAGTCAGTCCGTACAGCATCGTTGGCCTGAGCGCGACCTGGGACATGACCAAAAACGTCAGCCTGACCGGCGGCGTGGACAACGTCTTTGACAAACGCCAGTGGCGCGCGGGTAATGCCCAGACAACCGGAAACACCACCACCGGTGCGTATATGTACGGTGCGGGTGCGTATACGTATAATGAACCGGGTCGTACCTGGTACATGAGCGTGAATACGCGTTTCTGATACAGGCAGTAACTCCCCCTCTCCCTGTGGGAGAGGGTCGGGGTGAGGGCGAGGTGAAAGCAAAACGGCAACCCCGTTGCCGTTTTTAGTGTTTGCTCCCTCTCCCCGTGGGAGAGGGCCGGGGTGAGGGCATCAGGCCGCACAACTCTGAAGGAAAAAACCATGCACACCACCCACAGCACATTTTCTCTCGCTAACCACACCGTCCACCACGTCACCTTCGACCCAACCACCTTCACCGACACCGATCTCCTTTGGCTCCCCCACCACGCTGAGCTTTCCAACGCCGGGCGCAAACGCAAAGCCGAGCATCTGGCAGGCCGCATCGCCGCCGCGTATGCCTTACCTGACCACACCGTGCCCGGCATCGGCCCCAGCGGTGAACCTCTCTGGGCTGACGGCGTATCAGGGAGCATCACCCACTGCGGCACGCAGGCGATGGCGCTTGCCGTCCGTCATCCATATGCGCTTGTGGGTATTGATTGCGAAGCCATTCTTCCTGACCGTGAAGCCCGAGAAATCCAGGACGGCATCATTGATGCACAGGAAGCGATGTGCCTGAAGCGTTCGGGCTACCCCTTTGCGCTGGCGTTGACGTTGGCATTCAGCGCCAAAGAAAGTTTGTTTAAAGCCCTGTTCCCTACGGCAAAGCGCTACATGGGATTCGACTGTGCACGCGTCACTGCGTTGAATCAGAAAACTATCGCGTTGACGCTCAGCCATCCGGCAGGCCGTTATCAGCAGGGAAAATGCTTTAGCCTCGACTGGCTACGTGTTAATGGAGAGGTATATACCTTGATTGTCGTTCAGGAATAATGCTGCCCTGTTTATTGCTCCCGGAAATTAAACACTAAAAATAACGAAACTCTCACTTCCTACCATTTATAATAGCCACCAAAATCTTCCTGAAGCATTTAAAAGTATGCGGGCGAGTTTTTTCATAACAGAATTTGGTCATAAAACCTCGAGCCAGATCAAAAATACGAGGATAAAAAATCAATAAATACAAAATAAGTTATTTCAATTTTATATTTTCAGGAACATTATTCCTTCGCTGTTCTACCTTAACTCGATGTGACTAAGGAAACATGACGTACCCAACTAACGCCACTAACAGAACAACATGAGCCCAGCCAGAAATGAAACATTGTCTGATACCGAGAATAAAACATATCAGCAAGCAGATAATTATTAGTACCCTCGCATTTTTCGGCTGTCTCTTTTTCGTTCATGCTAACGAAAATCCCTATGAGGATGACATGGATCCTTATCATTGGATGGAAACTCACCCCCAACAGACCGCGCGCTGGTTAAATCAACGCTCAAACCAGACGGTTAACATGCTCCACGCCCTTCCCTGGCGAAACGTGCTGGCGAAAAGGTTGAGCGAGTTAGTGAATACGGCCCCCACTATTTCAGACATTTATGATGCGGGAGACAATCGTTTTTATCTCCGCTCATCGGTCGAACATCCCTACCTGCGGCTGTTTGTAAAACAAGCGGGAAAGCCTGAACGTGTGCTCATCGATCCGCCTGTGGGTTATGGGATTAACTTTTTCATTCCTTCACATGATGGTCGCTTCGTTGCCGTTGGGCGCTCACGAAATGGAACGGAAAGCACGGATATCACGGTGATCGGAGTGGCTGATAACGTGGTATTAGACACTCGCATCCCCGCCGTTCGCTACCCCAATGTTGTCTGGGCCGCAGATAATCAGTCCTTTTATTACAGCCTGAACACTACAACTCAGGATTCAGGACGGCAGACCTGCGGCAAGGTCTATCTCCACCATATAGAAAGCAACAACGATATTATGACGTTTGACTGGCGCACCATTCCAGAACTCGCACAGCAGTCCTGCGAAAACGTTAATCTTTACGCCTCCCCTGATTCTGACTACCTGATTGTTAACGTGTCAAAATCCATTAGCGGTTATGGCAGCTCTCTTTTTTCCGCTAAAAAAGACGCAGATGGCAACGGCACGCTCAACTGGATCAGGATTGTTGATCCCGATGAAAATGTTTCTGCCTTTGTTTATTCCGGGGAGTGGATTTATCTGGCGAGCTATAACGCCTCCTCAGGCTATGATATTTCACGCATCAATCTGGCGGCTCCTGCCTCCACCAAAGAACCCGTGATGAGCTGGTCGAACGGAGAGTTAACACAATTAAGCCTGAGCAGGGATTCACTTTATGTGGTTTATCATGACGCTGGCAGCAGTAAATTCATGCGTATTCCGTTTGCTGAAATCAATAAACACCAGACAATTCCGGTCCCCGCAAATGAAGACGTGAGTGCGATATTTGCCAGCAGCGATAGTCAGGACATTCTCTTCACCCGCCAGGGCTGGCTGAAGCCCCCCGTCATTTATCATTATCAACCTGCGGACAACATTATCCAGAAAACAGAGTTAATACCGCCGTTAAGCCAGCCCCTGACAGACTATGTGACGGAAGAAAAATGGGTCACTACAGCAGACAATATTCGCGTCCCACTGACCCTCATATACCGTAAAGGCATTGCGCGCGATGGTTCGGTCCCTACCTGGTTGACGGCTTATGGCGCGTACGGCGTGAGTACGTTTCCTTCATTCGATCTGACCCGTCTGCTCTGGCTGGAACAAGGCGGTATTCTCGCTATCGCGCATGTACGCGGAGGCGGTGAAATGGGCCCTGAATGGCACGAAGCAGGAAGAGCAGATAAGAAAGAAAATTCCATTACCGATTTTATCCGTTGCGCGGAATATCTTATCGACAGTCGCTACACCTCACCGTCAAAACTGGCAATCGGGGGTGAAAGCGCGGGGGGAATTATCGTGGGTATGGCGATGACCCGTCGCCCGGAACTGTTTGCCGCTGTGGCCATAGACGCAGGGATGCTCAATACCAGCCGACTGGATAACATTCCGATAGGCGTGATGAACTATGACGAACTGGGATCGCCGCTGACGCCGTCAGGCAGACTAAACTTATTGAAAATAGATGCTTACCGGCATCTGGTACCTGAAAAACGTTATCCTCCCGTCCTGTTAACCGTGGGCCTGCATGACCAGCGCGTTTCCCCGTGGCAAACAGCAAAATTCGCCGCCCGTTTAGAGGAAATAGGCTCGCCGCGCAGCGTGCTGGTTCTGGCTTACCGTCAGGGAGGACACAGTGCCGCAACCTATGCCGAGGCCGATTCAAAATTAGTCGACACGGTAAGCTTCTTTATCTGGAAAACCGGTCTTCACGTTCAGGATAGATGATAGCGGCACCCGTTACGGGTGCCCTGTCATTCATACACGAAATGGTTCAAACATCCGGGAACATCACGCTATTCCCCGGCGCTTCCCTGTGCAGATGGATAAAGTTCAGGTGCCGTTCATACTGATCCAGAATGTCCGTAATTACCTGCTCCTTGCTGTAGTCCATCAAATCGTTCCCCTGGCTCCCTTCCAGCAGGAAGGTCTCCAGCCGGTAGTAGGTCGATTTCCCGCTGCGCGCCCGGTAGGTAAAGCCGGGGACCGAGTACTGCTGCGGCCAGATCTGGTAGACAAAATTCTGCTCGTCGCCCATGTGCACCAGCAGGTCCAGGTGCCCCAGGGTCTCGCCCTCCTCCGGCGGCAGGTTTTTCAGCTCCACGTAGGCGCCACGCAGCTTAAGTTCCTGCGCCACCTCTTCCATCGCCGGGAAGCAGACCGTCTCCATCATCTGTTTGGTGTAGCGCGTGCCCGGGTAGTTCATCAGGCGCGAGAGGCGTTTCTTCCAGCTCAGCCGGTCCTGCGCGCCCATCGGACGCGGCGCGGTGTCGCGGCTGGCGCTGACGCGGCGGTAATCTTCCACCTTGAGGGACTTATACAACCCGGCCATCACGAAGAAGATAACGAAGCTGAACGGCAGCCCCATGATCACCGTGGTGTTCTGCAGCGCAGAGATGCCGTTGGTCATCAGCATACCGAGCGTCAGCAGGCCGATGGCGACGGACCAGAAGATGCGCAGCCAGTTCGGCGCATCGCTGTTGATGTCCTTCAGCTTCGAGGTGAAGTTGCCCAGCACCAGCGCGCCGGAATCCGCCGAGGTGACGTAAAACAGCAGGCCGGTAATAGTCGCCACGGAGGCGCTAAAGGTGAACGCCGGATACTGCGCCAGCAGGCTGTAGAAGCCTCGCTCCGGGTGCGCCATCGCTTCCTGCGCGAAAGTAGCATTGCCGTGGATAATCTCGTGCAGCGCGCTGTTGCCGAACACCGACAGCCACAGCAGGGTAAAGGTGAACGGGATGATCAGCGTGCCCATCACAAACTGGCGGATGGTGCGGCCACGTGAAATACGCGCCAGGAACAGGCCGACAAACGGCGACCACGCGACCCACCACGCCCAGAAGAACAGCGTCCAGTTGTTCATCCACTCTACAGGGCGGTCGAAGGCGAAGCTGTTCAGCGTCATGCCCATAAAGCGGTTCACATAGTCGCCCACGTTCAGCACTAAGGCATTGAGCAGGAACGAGGTATCGCCCATAAACAGCACGAACAGGATCAGGCCCAGCGCCAGCGCCACGTTCAGTTCGGAGAGCACGCGGATGCCCTTATCGACGCCCGACGTCACCGAGATGGTGGCGATAATGACGGAGAGCGCAATCAGCGCCGCTTTCGCCGCCATCGAATCCGGAATATCAAACAGCACGCTCAGCCCGTAGTTAAGCTGCACCACGCCAATCCCAAGCGTCGTCGCGATACCGAAGATGGTGCCGATCACCGCCGCAATGTCGACGCTGTGGCCAATCGGGCCGTTTATCTTTTTACCGAAAATCGGGTACAGCGCGGAGCGGATGGTGAGGGGCAAATTATAACGATAGCTAAAGTATCCCAGCGCCATGCCCATCAGGGCGTACATCGACCAGCCGGTCAGGCCGTAGTGGAACAGCGTCCAGACCATCGCCTGGCGCGCGGCCTCCATCGTCTGCCCTGCCCCTTCCGGCGGCTGCATATACTGCGTGACCGGTTCCGCCACGGAGAAGAACATCAGGTCGATGCCAATGCCTGCGGCAAACAGCATCGCGGCCCAGCTCAGCAGGCTGAACTCGGGCTTTGACTGCTCAGGCCCGAGCTTCACCGAACCGAAGCGCGAGCAGGCAATGCAGACCACGAAGACGATATAGAGCGTCGCCGCCAGCAGGTAGTACCAGCCGAAGGTCTTCGACACCCAGTTCAGGGTGCGCCCAATCCACTCGGCAGAAAAATCGCGAAAGAAGATCGTTGTCAGGGAAAACAACAAAATCAGCCCGGCAGACGTATAAAAAACGACCGGGTTGATTTTGTCTTTTTCTCTGTCCTGTGAAAGGTCTGTCATCCAGTATCCCCACTGTTTTTGTAACTATTAAAATCCAAATCCGCAACAATTAAGACACATTTTATATTGAACGTCCAATCAAAAACCGCTTTAATGGTTAACCAACGCTGATGAATGGAGTGGCAAAAATGCCCAAAGTGGGGATGCAGCCGATCCGGCGCAGGCAGCTTATCGACGCCACGCTGGAAGCAATAAATGAAGTGGGAATGCATGACGCGACGATCGCGCAGATCGCCCGTCGGGCAGGCGTTTCCACGGGGATCATCAGTCACTATTTCAAAGACAAAAACGGTCTGCTGGAAGCAACCATGCGCGACATCACCGGCCAGCTGCGCGACGCGGTATTGAGCCGCTTACGCGCCCTGCCGAACGCCAGCGCGGAGCAGCGACTGCAGGCGATTGTCGGCGGCAATTTTGATGAAACCCAGACCAGCGGCGCGGCAATGAAGGCCTGGCTGGCCTTCTGGGCAAGCAGCATGCACCAGCCGATGCTCTACCGCCTGCAGCAGGTAAGCAGCCGCCGCCTGCTGTCGAACCTGGTGTACGAGTTCCGCCGCGAACTGCCGCGCGAACAGGCCGAAGAGGCGGGCTACGGCCTGGCGGCGCTGATCGACGGGCTGTGGCTGCGCGCCGCGCTAAGCGGCAAGCCGCTGGATAAAACCCTGGCACAATCGCTCACCAGCCACTTTATCAGCCAGCATTTACCGACCGAATAACCGAGGAGAATTTATGTCCCGAATGGCAGAACAGCAGCTTTATATCAATGGTGGTTATACATCGGCCACCAGCGGTCGCACCTTCGAGACCATCAACCCGGCCAACGGTGAAGTCCTGGCGAGCGTACAGGCCGCCGGGCGCGAAGACGTCGATCGCGCCGTAGAAAGCGCAACGCGCGGGCAAAAAGTCTGGGCGGCGATGACCGCCATGGAGCGCTCTCGCATCCTGCGTCGCGCCGTCGATATCCTGCGCGAGCGCAACGACGATCTGGCAAAGCTGGAAACCCTCGACACCGGTAAAGCGTATTCCGAAACCTCAACCGTGGATATCGTCACCGGCGCGGACGTGCTGGAGTACTACGCGGGACTGATCCCGGCGCTGGAAGGCAGTCAGATCCCATTGCGCGAGACCTCATTCGTCTACACCCGCCGCGAGCCGCTGGGCGTGGTGGCGGGTATCGGGGCGTGGAACTACCCGATCCAGATCGCCCTGTGGAAATCGGCCCCGGCGCTGGCGGCGGGCAACGCGATGATCTTCAAGCCAAGCGAAGTGACGCCGCTTACCGCTCTGAAGCTTGCCGAGATCTACACCGAAGCGGGCCTGCCGGACGGCGTGTTTAACGTCCTGCCGGGCGTGGGCGCGGAGACCGGCCAGTACCTGACCGAGCATCCGGGCATCGCGAAAGTCTCCTTCACCGGCGGCGTCGCCAGCGGCAAAAAGGTGATGGCCAACGCTGCGGCATCGTCCCTGAAAGAGGTGACGATGGAGCTGGGCGGCAAATCGCCGCTGATTGTGTTTGACGATGCCGACCTCGATCTCGCGGCGGACATCGCCATGATGGCCAACTTCTTCAGCTCCGGCCAGGTGTGTACCAACGGCACCCGCGTGTTTGTTCCGGCTAAGTTCAAAGCCGCGTTTGAGCAGAAAATCGTTGAGCGCGTGGGCCGCATCCGCGCGGGCGATCTGTTCGATGAAGCTACCAACTTTGGTCCGATGGTCAGCTTCCCGCACCGCGAAAGCGTGATGCGCTACATCGCCAAAGGCAAAGAGGAAGGCGCGCGCGTGCTGTGCGGTGGCGACGCGCTGAAGGGCGAAGATTTCGATAACGGCGCGTGGGTGGCTCCGACCGTATTCACCGACTGTACCGACGAGATGACCATCGTGCGCGAAGAGATCTTCGGCCCGGTGATGTCCATCCTCACCTATGAGTCCATTGAGGAAGCGATTCGCCGCGCCAACGACACCGACTACGGGCTGGCGGCAGGCATCGTCACGGCCGACCTGAACCGCGCCCACTGTGCCATTCATCAGCTCGAGGCGGGCATCTGCTGGATCAACACCTGGGGTGAATCCGCCGCAGAGATGCCGGTCGGCGGCTACAAGCACTCCGGCATTGGCCGCGAGAACGGCGTCATGACGCTGCAGAGCTACACCCAGGTGAAGTCCATCCAGGTTGAGATGGGTAAATTCCAGTCCATATTTTAACCGGGAGGTTTATTTGCAATTTGACTACATCATTATCGGGGCCGGCTCTGCCGGCAACGTGCTGGCAACGCGACTGACTGAAGATCCGAATACCACCGTCCTGCTGCTTGAGGCAGGCGGACCGGATTACCGCTTTGACTTCCGCACCCAGATGCCCGCCGCGCTGGCGTTCCCGCTGCAGGGCAAGCGCTACAACTGGGCGTACGAAACCGAACCAGAGCCGTACATGAACAACCGCCGCATGGAGTGCGGGCGCGGCAAAGGGCTGGGCGGCTCGTCGCTGATCAACGGCATGTGCTACATCCGCGGTAACGCGATGGACCTCGACCACTGGGCAAAAGAGCCGGGTCTGGAGCACTGGAGCTACCTCAACTGCCTGCCCTACTACCGCAAGGCCGAGACGCGCGACGTGGGGCCGAACGACTACCACGGCGGCGACGGCCCGGTGAGCGTCACCACTTCGAAACCGGGCGTGAACCCGCTGTTTGAGGCAATGGTGGAGGCGGGCGTGCAGGCGGGTTATCCGCGCACTGACGATCTTAACGGCTATCAGCAGGAAGGCTTCGGCCCGATGGACCGCACGGTCACGCCGCAGGGCCGACGCGCCAGCACCGCGCGCGGCTATCTGGACCAGGCGAAACCGCGTCCGAACCTGACCATCCGCACCCACGCCATGACCGATCGCATTCTCTTTGAGGGCAAGCGCGCGGTGGGCGTCGAGTGGCTGGAGGGTGAAAGCACCATCCCATCCAAAGCGACGGCAAAAAAAGAAGTGCTGCTGAGCGCCGGGGCGATTGCCTCCCCGCAGATCCTCCAGCGCTCCGGCGTGGGCAACGCTGACCTGCTGAAACAGTTCGATATCCCGCTGGTACACGATCTGCCCGGCGTGGGCGAAAACCTGCAGGATCACCTGGAGATGTACCTCCAGTACGAATGCAAAGAGCCGGTCTCCCTCTACCCTGCCCTGCAGTGGTGGAACCAGCCGAAGATTGGCGCCGAGTGGCTGTTTGGCGGCACCGGCGTGGGCGCGAGCAACCACTTCGAAGCGGGTGGGTTTATCCGCAGCCGCGAGGAGTTTGAGTGGCCGAACATTCAGTACCACTTCCTGCCGGTGGCGATTAACTACAACGGCTCGAACGCGGTGAAAGAACATGGCTTCCAGTGCCACGTCGGTTCCATGCGCTCGCCGAGCCGTGGACACGTGCGCATCCAGTCGCGCGATCCACACCAGCATCCGGCGATCCTGTTCAACTACATGTCCCACGAGCAGGACTGGCAGGAGTTTCGCGATGCGATCCGCATCACCCGCGAGATCATGCACCAGCCCGCGCTGGACAAGTACCGCGGCCGTGAAATCAGTCCGGGTATTGACTGCCAGACCGACGAGCAGCTGGACGAGTTCGTGCGCAACCACGCCGAAACCGCCTTCCACCCGTGCGGCACCTGCAAGATGGGCTATGACGAGATGGCGGTGGTTGACGGCGAAGGCCGCGTTCACGGGCTGGAAGGGCTGCGCGTGGTGGATGCGTCGATTATGCCGCAGATTATCACCGGCAACCTGAACGCCACCACCATTATGATCGGCGAAAAGATTGCCGACGCCATTCGCGGACGCGAGCCGCTGGCGAAGAGCACGGCCGCGTATTATGTGGCGAACGGGGCACCGGTTCGCCGCTGAGGATATTTCCCCTCACCCCATAGGGGAGAGGGGATCAACCTCCCCTTCAAAAATTTATTTTTATTTTCCTGCATCCAGTTTCCACCCGCCCCTCGTATATCAGTCTGTGAGCAACCCCTTTGCTCCCCAATCCGAGGAAAGATGATGAAAAAGCTAACCCGTGTTGCATTCGTAACCAGCGCTTTACTCTTCTGTGCAGGCGCATCAGCCGCCATGACGTCAGGCTCCGTGATGGTGGGCGGAGCGGAAATGTTCCCGAGCAAAAATATTGTTGAAAACGCCATAAACTCGAAAGATCACACCACGCTGGTAGCCGCCGTCAAAGCGGCAGGACTGGTGGATACGCTTCAGAGCAAAGGGCCGTTCACCGTGTTTGCGCCGACCAATGCGGCGTTTGCGAAATTGCCTGCCGGCACGGTCGAAAACCTGGTCAAACCCGAAAACAAAGCCACGCTCACCAGCATCCTGACCTATCACGTGGTCGCCGGTAATTACGATATGAAAGCGCTGGAGCAGAAAATTAAACAGGGCGGCGGCCACGCGGAGCTGAAGACCGTTAACGGTCAGCCGCTGTGGATCATGAGCAACGGCCCGCACAATATTCAGCTTAAGGACGGTAAAGGCAATGTGGCGAACATTAGCACCTATGACGTTCATCAAAAAAACGGCGTGATCGATGTGATTGATACCGTCCTGATGCCTAAGTAGTTGTCTATACTTCGGAAGTGTGACGTTGCCTTCCGGGAAAAACATGGATAACGCGCTGGCTGAACAGCAACTGAAATTAATGCAGGCGGTCGCAAACGGCGATCGCCGTGCATTTGAACAACTTTATCGACTCACGTCGCCACACCTGTTTGCCGTCGCGCTGCGTATGCTACGTGACCGCGCGTGGGCAGAAGAGATCCTTCACGACTGTTTTATCACCGTCTGGAGTAAAGCCGAAACCTACAACGCTGCACTGAGCTCCCCGATGACCTGGCTTACGCACATTGTGCGCAACCGCTGTATTGACTGGCTGCGCAGCGGACAAACCCGCGCTGCCGACCGCGAGACAGCGTATAACGACGCGCTTTTGCCTTGCGAGAACGATGAGCAGAGTAACTGGCACGACGATGTGCAGGCAGAGCGGCTCAGACAGTGTCTCGAACATTTGAGCAGCGAGCAGCGCCAGAGCATTACGCTCGCCTACTATCAGGGAATGTCTCACAGCGACATTGCCGACTGGCTCCAGCAGCCTCTGGGCTCGGTGAAAAGCTGGATACGTCGGGCAATGGACCATCTTCGGGAGTGTGTCGGGCTATGAATGACGCAGAAAAACGCGACGACATGCTGGCAGCAGAGTATGCCCTCGGCACGCTGCGGGGAGGAGCGCGGCTTCAGTTCCAGAAAAGGGTCCTCCATGAACCCGCTCTGGCCGCCCGCGTGGCGTACTGGCAGGAAATGTTCAGCACGCTGGATAGTCATCTTGTGCCCGTCCCGCCACCCGAGACGGTGTGGAAGAGAATCGCCCTCGATCTGCCGCCCAAAAAGCCTTTACGCAAAAGTCGGCCTTATGTCGGCTGGATGGCTGCGGCCTCCCTCGCCGCCCTGTCGGTCGTTGCCTGGTATGCCATCCGTACCCCGGAACTCGCTCCGCTGATGGTACTCAACGATACCCAACAGCACGGACAGTGGGTCGTCAGCGCGGACGCCAGCCGTCAGCACCTGAGCATTGCCCCTCTTCGACCAACGGCCGTCGCGGCGCAACACAGCCTGCAGCTTTGGCTGCTCCCAGGCGGGCAGGCTCCGGTATCCATGGGGCTGCTGCATAACGACATCCCCACACGCGTCACCCTCAGGAACACAACGCTCCCTCCTGACGCCACGATAGCCATAAGCCTTGAACCAGAGGGCGGATCGCCCACTGGACTCCCTACTGGCCCGGTGCTTTACAGTGGCAAATTGTAATCTCAGGCCCTGTTCGCAGGGCCACTATCGTGACCCCATTTCATTTATATACTATTCTCGGTTACCTATAAGATTTAAATATTAAGCCTGCAATTAATTTAATTATTAAAAAACGACATTGACAGACTCTTCCGTACTCCATTAAGTTTTAAACGAACATCATTTTATTCCCAATACACAATATATCCAAAACCGCGTTAATGAATTTGTCATTATTCATTAACGCTTCTCTGCCTTTTATTTTTTGCATCACTCAATAGCGAGATAAGATCATGAATAATAGTGCAAACAAGGTTGTTGTCATTACTGGTGCCAGCAGCGGTATTGGTCAGGCGATTGCCCTCCATTTAGCGAATAACGCGTTTTCGCTGGTGCTGGTGGCGCGCCGTCTGGACAGAATTAATGCCCTGGTGGATCAGATTATTCAGCAAGGCGGCAAGGCTATTGCCGTTAAGGCCGATGTCACCCGTCAGGAAGAGGTTCAGCGCGCCATTGACGCTGCCGTTGCCGCCTACCAGCGCGTGGATGTGCTGATCAACAACGCGGGCTTTATGGCTATCGCCCCCCTCAGCGAGCTGAAAACCGACGAATGGGACAAGATGATTGATACCAATCTGAAAGGTGTACTGTACGGCATCGCTGCCGCTTTCCCGGTGTTCCAGCGTCAGGGCAGCGGGCATTTTATAAACGTTGCCTCCGTCGCAGGCATCAAGGTGCTGGCGCCTGGCGGCGTGGTGTACAGCGCCACGAAATTCGCCGTCCGCGCGCTGAGTGAAGGCTTACGTCAGGAGGCGGGTAAAACCCTCCGCACGACGCTTATTTCACCCGGCGCCGTTGAAAGCGAACTGCAATTCGGTAGCTCTGACGAAGAGAGCAAAAAATTTCTCCATGAGTTTTATAAGCAGGCTATTCCGGCTGACGCGATTGCCCGCGCGGTTTTATTTGCTATTGAACAGCCTGGCGACGTTGATATTAATGAAATTGTTGTTCGTCCAACGCAGGAAGAATTTTAGCCTGGGTTAAATAATACTGAATGAGGTGTCAGTATGATTAAATCATTAACGTCCTTATCAGATCTCAATATGCGAACGGGTGCCGATATTCTCCTTGAAGTGCTGGAGAGTGAAGGCGTGGAATATATTTTTGGCAACCCCGGTACCACCGAGCTTCCACTCATTGATGCCCTGCTTCGCCATGAAAATATTCACTATATTCTGGCGCTTCAGGAAAGCACCGTAGTGGCGATTGCTGACGGCTATGCGAAAGCCTCCGGCAAAACGGGCTTTATCAATTTGCATACCGCCAGCGGTCTGGGGCACGGCATGGGGAATCTGATTAATTCGCGGATCATGAAAACCCCGCTGGTGGTCACCGTTGGACAGCAGGATACGCGGCACTACGTCCGCGACCCGCTGCTGTATGATGATATTGTTTCCATTGGCTCCCCGGTCATGAAATGGGCGCAGGAGGTCACCAGCGCCGACCAGCTCCCGGTGCTGGTGCGCCGCGCGTTTCACGCTGCCAGCTATCCTCCGGCTGGTCCGGTGCTGCTCTCTCTGCCAATGAACGTGATGGAAGAGCTCAGCGACGCCGGGATACAAACGGCCTCTAAAGTGAACTACCACACCGTGGCGGGCTCGCTGGACGAACTGGCCGAAGAACTGAGCCAGGTTACGCCCGGCAGGATCATGATTGTGGCGGGCGATGAGGTGCACTCCAGCGGCTCGACGCAGGAGATTGTCCAGCTGGCGGAAGCGCTCAGCGCCCATGTCTACGGCTCCTCCTGGCCGCTGAATTTGCCTTTTCCCACTCAGCACGCGCTCTGGCGGGGCAATATGCCCACCACCGCCAGCGAAATCGCCAGCATCATCAACGCCTACGATGCCGTATTCATCATCGGCGGCAGAAGCCTGATCACCATTTTGTACAGTGAGGGCGAGGCCATTCCGGCGACCTGCGCGGTGTATCAGCTCTCGGCGGATATGCACGAGCTTGGCCGCACTTATGCCACTCGCCTTTCGGTGATGGGGGATATCAAACTGTCCCTGCACGAACTTTTGCCAAAGCTTAAGCTGCGCCTGATCGCCAGCACGCTGGCCCACCAGCGGCTGCTGGTTGCAGCCCGTGACGAACGGGAGAAGGAGTGGCAGCAGCAGGAGGAACGTCTGGCCGCCGAGCGGCTACGCCCGGCGATCTCCCCGATGGTCGCAGCCTGGGAAGTCATCCGGTCCATTCCGGCGGGTACCACCATCGTGGATGAGGCGATAGCGACCGCCCGGCATGTCCGCCGGTTCATCTCTGACCAGCAGCACCAGCGCTACTACTTTATGCGCGGTGGCGGACTGGGCTGGGGGATGCCTGCCTCAGTAGGGCACTCGCTGGGACGCGGACGGGAGCCGGTGGTCTGCCTGATAGGTGACGGAGCCTCCCTGTACTCGCCGCAGGCGCTCTGGACGGCGGCACACGAAAATCTGCCGGTCACCTTTATCGTCATGAATAACAGGGAGTACAACATCCTGAAAAACTTTATGAAGAGCCAGGCTGACTACAGCTCAACGCGGCTGGGGCGTTTTATCGGGATGGACCTGGTGAACCCGCATATCGATTTTCAGTCGCTGGCCACCGCCATGGGCGTCCACTGCTGCCGGGTAACCGAGGCTGCAGATATCGCCGAAGCGGTAGCGCGCGGGCTACAGTCAGGAAAAACCAACCTGATAGAAATCGCGATTTCCGCGGATTAGCCGCGCGTTTACGCTGTACCCTACATAAAACACTTATAACCGAAACGCCTCAAGGCGCCTTATCTGACGCCCGTCGTCGTCAAAATTCTCCGCCGCCAGCCAGGCGCGCAGCTCCGCGTCTCTTTGCGGCCATTCGCCGTCAATAATAGAAAGCATATCGCTGTCGCGGTTGCGTCCTTTGCGCACCAGCTTCTGGCGCAGGCGCCCTTCCCAGACAAACCCCAGCCGCTCCGCAGCCCTGCGTGAGGCAACGTTCATCGAATCGCACTTCCACTCGAGGCGCCGGTAGCCGTGCTCAAACGCATTTTTCAGCAGCAGCCACACCGTTTCAGTGCCGATGCGGGATCCTTTCATTTTGCGCGACCAGGTGACGTGCCCGATCTCCACCGACCCCAGCAGCCGCTCGTTGGCCATATAGCTCACCAGCCCCACCGCACGTTCGGTGCGTAAGTCAATGACGGCAAACGGCACCAGCTCATCGTCCATCACCTTCGCCATGACCCAGTGCGCGGTGGCTTCCACGCTCGCTGGCTGCGTGCTGGCAAGCCACGTCCAGTCGCTGTCGTCGCCCAGCGCGTAGGCCTCATAGAGATCGGCCGCGTGGCGATCGGCGTCCAGCGGCTCCAGGCGGCAATACTGGCCGAACAGCGGCGTGCGGGTTAACGCGCGCGCGCCTTTCCAGTCGGGTACGAGATCGTTAACGGTTTGACCATGTTGATTGATTTCGGGCACGGCGGTGACTCCCTGAAAGGTAAGGCATTTGTTATATCAGGTTAAAAAGCGCGCGAAAAGCAGCGTATTTTAATAGCCCGAGCGCATGCGATATTCCCGGAAGGCATAAGTAAAGCTGAATTTCGACTTTGTGGAATGTCACAGTCGACCTAACGTAGCGGAGCATAAAACAATCACAATATATTCTTCTCAGGGATCGCTATGACGAAAAAACTGTTGCCGTTACTGGTGCTGGCTGCGCTCTCAGGCGCTACCCACGCCGCTACTCCGCCCAACACGCTGGTGGTTGCCCAGGGGCTTGATGACATCGTGAGCCTCGACCCGGCCGAAGCCAACGAGCTCTCCAGCATCCAGACCGTGCCGAGCCTCTATCAGCGTCTGGTCCAGCCGGACCGCGATAATCCGGAAAAAATCACCCCGATTCTGGCAGAAAGCTGGGAAGCGGACGCGGCAGCAAAAACCCTGACCATCAAGCTTAAACCCGATGCGAAATTCGCCTCCGGCAACCCGCTGCGCCCGGAAGACGTGATTTTCTCCTACACCCGCGCCGTGACGCTGAACAAATCCCCGGCCTTTATCCTCAACGTGCTGGGCTGGGACGCGAGCAACATCGCCAGCCAGCTGAAAAAGGTGGACGATCACACACTCCAGTTACACTGGACGGCGGACGTTAGCCCGTCGGTGGCGCTCAATATTCTCTCCACCCCGATTGCCTCTATCGTCGATGAAAAAGATGTCGCCGCGAACGTGAAGGATAATGACTTCGGTAACGCGTGGCTGAAAATGCACTCGGCGGGCAGCGGCGCGTTCAAAATGCGCGTCTATCAGCCGCATCAGGCCATCGTGCTGGAAGCTAACGACTCCGCGCCCGGCGGCGCGCCGAAGCTCAAAAGCATCATCATTAAAAACGTCCCCGATCCGGCATCACGCCGCCTGCTGATCCAGCAGGGTGATGCGGACGTGGCGCGCGATCTGGGGGCCGATCAGATAAGCGCGCTGGACGGCAAGCCGGGCGTGAAGGTGCTGAGCATTCCGTCCGCCGAGCAGAATTACCTGGTGTTTAACACCGGCAACAGCGCCAATCCGCTGCTGAATAACCCGGCCTTCTGGGAAGCGTCGCGCTGGCTGGTCGATTATGACGGCATCACCAAGAACCTGCTGAAAGGCCAGTATTTTGTTCATCAGAGCTTCCTGCCGGTCGGCCTGCCGGGCGCGCTGGAAGATAATCCGTTTAAATTTGACCCGGCAAAAGCGAAAGCCATTCTCGCTAAAGCGGGCATTAAGGACGCGCACTTCACGCTGGACGTAGAGAACAAGCCGCCGTTTATCACCATCGCCCAGTCGATGCAGGCGAGCTTCGCTCAGGGTGGCGTGAAGGTGGATCTGCTGCCTGCCGCCGGGAGCCAGGTCTATGCCCGCGTGCGCGCAAAGCAGCATCAGGCGGCGATTCGTCTGTGGATCCCGGACTACTTCGATGCGCACTCTAACGCCAGCGCCTTCGCGTGGAACGACGGGAAGTCCAGCACCGTGGCCGGTCTGAACGGCTGGAAAATTCCGGAGCTGAACAAGGCCACGCTGGCGGCGGTTGCCGAACCGGATCCGGCGAAGCGTCTGGATCTGTACAAGAAAATGCAGGAACAGCTGCAGCAGAGCTCGCCATACGTATTTGTCGATCAGGGTAAAACCCAGATCGTGGTGCGCGATAACGTGAAGGGGTATCAGCAGGGGCTGAACGCGGATATGGTCTGGTACGATCGCGTTACGAAGTAGCTTTTCCCCCTCTCCCAACGGGAGAGGGAGCCGTCCGTGCATATTTTCAGGATAATGGTTTTCCCATGCCACATCTTTCCACCCGCGTGCTCCAGGGTCTGCTGACCCTGCTGCTCACGCTCTTCGGGCTGCTGCTCGTCACGTTTGCGCTCTCAGCGTTTTCACCGGTCGATCGCGTGCTGCAGATCGTCGGCGATCACGCCAGCCAGTCAACCTACGATCAGGCTCGCCACCAGCTGGGGCTGGATCGCCCCCTGCCCGTGCAGTTCTGGCACTACCTCCAAAACCTTGCCCATGGTGATTTAGGCACCGCCAGCGCCACCGGGCAGCCGGTGCTGCAGGACCTGCTGCACGCCTTCCCCGCCACGCTGGAGCTGGCGACGCTGGCCTTAATCATCGGTGCCGTGCTCGGCGTGATTGCCGGGGTGCTGTGCGCCCGCTACGCAGGTTCGCCGCTCGATCTCTCCATCAGAACCCTCACCCTGCTCGGCAACTCTGTACCGATCTTCTGGCTCGGCCTGCTGATGCTGGCCCTGTTCTACGCGAAGCTGCAGTGGAGCGCGGGTCCCGGCAGGCTGGACGATATCTGGCAGTTCACCGTCGAGCCGCGCACCGGCTTTGCGCTGGTGGATACCTGGCTTTCCGGCGACCGCGAGGCGTTTCGCAACGCCCTCAGCCACCTGGTGCTGCCGGTGCTGCTGCTGGCCTATTACTCGCTGGCAAGCATTACCCGCCTGACGCGCTCCGCCTGCCTCGGCGAAATGAACAAAGAGTACATCCTGCTTGCCCGCGCCAAGGGAGCCGGGGAGATGACCATCCTGCTGCGCCACGTGCTGCCAAACATTCGTGGCACCCTGCTGACGGTGATCGCCCTCGCCTACACCAGCATGCTGGAAGGCACGGTACTGACCGAAACCGTCTTCTCCTGGCCGGGGATCGGGCGCTACCTCACCACCGCCCTGTTCGCCGGAGACACCACCGCCATCATGGGCGGCACGCTGCTGATTGGCGTCTGCTTTGTGCTGATCAATAACCTTACCGACCTGCTTGTGCGGGCGACCGATCCCAGGGTGCGCTGATGCCGTTTTATCTTTTCTTACGCCGCCTGCGCCGCTCCCCTGCCGCGTTTTGCGGGCTGGTGGCCATCGCGCTGCTGGTGTTTATCGCCCTGTTCGCCCCCTGGCTCGCGCCGCTTGACCCGAACTGGCAGGACGCCGCCGCGCGCTTACAGGCACCGAACGGCCAGCACTGGCTGGGTACCGACAGCTACGGGCGCGACCTGCTCTCGCGCCTGATTTACGGCACCCGTCCGGCGCTCGGGCTGGTGGCGCTGGTTACCGTTATCACCCTGCCTGCCGGGCTGCTGGTGGGGATTTTGTCCGGCTACTACGGCGGCTGGATGGAGCGCATCCTGATGCGCTTTACCGACGTGGTGATGTCGATGCCGCGCCTGATCCTCGCCTTCGCGTTTGTGGCGATGCTCGGCCCGGGGCTGGTCAACGGCGCGCTGGCGCTGGCCTTAACCACCTGGCCCGCCTATGCGCGTCAGGCGCGGAGTGAAATTCAGCGTCTGCGCCACAGCGATTATCTGGCCGCCGCAGAGATGATGGGCATTCGCGGCATGCGCCTGCTGGTCGGCCATATTCTGCCCCTGTGCCTGCCGTCCGCGATTGTGCGCCTGGCGCTGGATCTGGCAGGGATTATTCTGGCGGCCGCTGGTCTCGGCTTCCTCGGCCTTGGCGCACGGCCGCCCATGGCCGAATGGGGGGCGATGATTGCCGACGGCATGCAGGTCATTTTCGACCAGTGGTGGATTGCCGCCATTCCGGGCGGAGCCATCCTGTTTGCCAGCCTGGCCTTTAACCTGCTGGGCGACGGCCTGCGCGACGTACTGGAGCCACAGCATGACTGAACACCGCGTCATCGTCGATGCGCTGAATATCGACTACCCCGCCGCGCGCGTGGTCAACAACCTGAGCTTCACGCTTGGCAACGAGCGGCTGGCGCTGGTGGGGGAATCCGGCTCCGGCAAGTCGATGTCCGCCCGCGCCCTGATGGGGCTGGTGCGTAAGCCCGGCATCGTAAGCGCTAACCGGCTTAACGTGCTCGGCAACGACCTGCTGACCCTAAGCCCCCGCCGCTGGCAAGCGCTGCGCGGCAACGGGATTGCGATGGTCCTGCAGGACCCACGCTACGCCCTTAACCCCGTGAAAACCGTCGCCGCCCAGCTTGATGAGGCGCTTACGCTGCATCAGCGGCTGCCGCGTTCAGAACGCCAGGCACGCATTCACGACATCATCCGCGCCGTCGGACTCAACGAACATGTCCTCCAGCGCTACCCCGGTGAGCTTTCCGGGGGCATGGGCCAGCGGGTGATGATTGCAATTGCGCTCGTCAACAACCCGCAGGTGCTGATTGCCGACGAACCGACCTCCGCGCTGGACGCCCGCCTGCGTAGCCAGATCCTCGAACTGCTGGTGCAGCAGTGCGAAGAACGCCGGATGGCGATGCTGTTAATCAGCCACGATCTGCCGCTGGTGGCGGAGCACTGCGACCGCGTGCTGGTGATGTATCAGGGCGAAAAGGTGGATGAGATGGCGGCGAGCCAGCTTCCGCAGGCAACGCATCCGTACACGCGCACCCTGTGGACCTGTCGTCCAGACGTCCATACTTATGGACAGATGCTGCCAACGCTCGACCGTTCGCAGCCGTGGAAGGAGGCCAATAATGGCGCTCGTTGAAGTAAAGGATCTCCAGGTGAGCTTCGGGGAGAAAACGGCGGTGTCCGCCGCCAGCTTTGTCATCGAGAAAGGTGAAACCTTCAGCCTGATAGGTGAATCCGGTTGCGGGAAATCGACGATTCTGCGCGTGCTGGCAGGGCTGCAGCGTGAGTGGCGCGGCAATATTGCGCTGCTGGGGGAAACGTTAACGCCTGGGCGACGTTTTGAAGGCGAGCTTCGCCGCAACGTACAGATGGTGTTTCAGGATCCGTGGGCGTCGCTGCACCCGAACCACACCATTGCGCGCACGCTGTCGGAGCCGTTAAGCATCCATGGCGAGACGCAAATCGCGGAAAAGGTGGCCAATGCACTGCACGAGGTGGGGCTTTCTGCCGACGCGGGTAAACGTTATCCGCACCAGCTTTCCGGCGGCCAGCGCCAGCGCGTTGCCATTGCCCGCGCGCTGCTGCTGCGCCCGCAGCTTCTGCTGCTGGACGAGCCGACCTCGGCGCTGGATATGTCCGTGCAGGCGGAGATCCTGAACCTGCTCAACCGCCTGAAGGCCGAGCACGAGATGACCTATCTGCTGGTGAGTCACGATGCGGACGTGATTGCCCATATGTCCGCCCGGGCGGCGTTTATGTCTCACGGGGAGATCCAGAAGGTGTTTGACCGTGAGGCGATGTTACGGGGCGAGCACAGGATGGGTTAAGTTTTCCAGGCCGGGTAAGGCATCGCCGCCACCCGGCAAACAATCACTTCAGCAGCTTCACCGTGGCATCAATGTCGATCTCATCTTCGGTGAAGATCAGCGTCGTGTTCTGGAAGGTGGTGATTGCCAGCTTCTTCACCGTGCGCATTTCGCCCGGCTTTTTATCAGATTTCGGCTTGATGCTGTTCATCAGCAGCCCCACCGACAGCACCGCATTCTCTTTGTCGATTTTGGTATCAACCGGCTCTTCTTCGTTAAACACCACGAAGGATTTGATCGAGGTGAGCTTCACGCGCTCGCCCGCAATAAAGAGATGTTTGCTTTCCGGGATCACCTTCACCGCGTAGGCGGAAAGGCCTTTGTTGTTGGTGGTTGGCTCGAAGGTCACCGCGGCATCTTTCTTAATCAGATCGGGGTTCGCGACCTTAATCACATGAAAATAGCGGTTATCGCCGTTTTCATCTTTGATAAATCCAAAGCCTTTATCTTTAAACCACGTTGTGATTGTACCGTTCATCGCTGTTACCGCCTGTCAGATCGTAATGACTAAAGTTTTGCAGCGCGCAGTGTAATGCACAATGGCGGAGGAGACAAAAAAAAGCCCCTGCACGGGTGCAGGGGAAAACTCATGTCAGAGCTTATTAGAATTTAGTTGAACACCATCCCACCATCAATTAAGAGCGACTGGCCGGTCATGTAGTCGGAATCCGGCCCAGCCAGGTATGAGACGCAGGCGGCGACATCTTCCGGTTCGGACAGGCGGCCAAGCGTAATGCGTTTGGCAAAGGTTTCAGTCCCGTAACCGAGCGGTTTACCCGCCGCCTCGGAGACCTGACGGTCGATCTCTGCCCACATCGGCGTTTTAACGATGCCCGGGCAGTAGGCGTTAACGGTTATCCCCAGCGGCGCGAGATCCCGTGCCGCGGTCTGGGTTAAGCCGCGCACCGCGAACTTGCTGGAACTGTAGACGGCCAGCTCCGGGTTGCCGGTGTGGCCCGCCTGGGAGCAGGCGTTGATGATCTTGCCGCCATGCCCTTCTTTGCGGAACGCGTCAATCGCGGCCTGGATCCCCCAGATCACCCCTTTCACGTTAATGTTGTAGACCTTGTCGACAATATCCGGCGTGATGGATTCAATTGGGGTAGACGGCGCAATCCCGGCGTTATTGACGATCACGTTGAATCCGCCCAGTGCGGTGCGGGCTTTCTCCACCGCCGCAAATACCTGTTCGCGGTCAGAGACATCCACCTTCACGGCGACGGCGTTCCCGCCGTTACGGATGATTTCATCGGCGACGGCTCTTGCCGTCTCAACGTTATAGTCGGCGATGGCGACGGCAAAGCCATCCTTCACCAGGCGAAGCGCGATCGCTTTACCAATCCCCTGGCCTGAGCCTGTTACGAGAGCAACTTTTTGCATTTCTCTGTCCTTATGTTGATTCACAAAATCTGGCTGAGATGGAGCTGGCCCATCAGCAGCGGGTTATCGCTGTAGTCGACGGGAATGGCCACCACGGCCGGGCCATCCACATCCATCGCCGCACGCAGCGTGGGTTCGAGCGCGTCGGCGCTCTCCACGGCAAAGCCTTTCGCGCCAAAGGCGTCGGCATAGAATTTGAAATCGACCGGGCCAAACTCGACGCCGGAAAGACGCTGGTATTTTTTCTCTTCCTGAATGGCAACCATGTTGTAGCCGTTATCCACCCAGATGATGTGTAGCACGTTAGCGTTGAGGCGCACCGCGGTTTCCAGCTCCATGCTCGACTGCAGGAAGCCGCCGTCACCGGAGACCGAAACCACCTTGCGGCTCGGGTTGACCAGCCACGCGCCAATGGCCCACGGCAGCGCGACGCCCATGGTCTGCTGACCGTTGGAGATCATCACCTGACGCGCCCGGAAGCTGTAGAGATAGCGGGCGATCCAGATGTGGAAGCTGCCCATGTCGACGGTGAGCGTCACGTCGTTATTCACGATGTCCTGCATGGCGCGCACGATGCGCAGCGGATGCAGGGCAAACTGGTTGAGCGAGGCGCCGCGACGATCGAGCAGATCGCGCTGATGCTGGCGATCGACCAGAATTTCGGAGGCCCGCTGGCTTAGCTCAAGCTTATGGTCGATACGGTTAGCGAGCTGATTCAGCGTTTCGGCGATGTCCCCCACCAGCTCCAGATCCGGCACGTAGTTTCGTTCTTCATAGGCAGGCAGCACATCGATGTGCACCAGCGTAGCGTCGCCGCTGTTCCACATGGACGGCTCGTATTCCACCGGGCTGTAGCCGATGCAGATAATCAGATCCGCCAGATGGAGCAGCCGGTCGCCCGCCTGGTTATTGAAGAGACCGACGCGTCCGGCGAAGCGGGTGAAGTGCTCCTGGTTCACCGCCCCGGCGGCCTGATAGGTGCTGGTGACCGGAATGCGGCTTTTCTCCAGCAGCTTGCGCAGCGCGGCGCTGTTGGCTGGCTGGCTCGCCATCAGCCCCAGCAGAATGACCGGGTTTTTGGCCTTCTCGATAAGCTTCGCTACATCGTTGATGGCGGATTCCGGTGCCGGCCCCATCAGCGCGGGACCGCTGGCGGGCAAAATTGCCCCCGTGGCGGGCTGGTCGACAATATCCTGCGGCAGGCTGACGAATGCGCCCCCCGGCCTGCCGTGCTCGGCGGCGCGAAACGCGTTGGAAACCACCTCAGCAATCGCGTCCGGCGCACTCACCTCCACGGCGTATTTGGTGACCGGGCTGAACATGGCGACGGTGTCCATGCTCTGGTGCACCAGCTTGGCTTTATCTGCCCGCTTCACCGCCCCGCCCAGCGCCACCACAGGGTCGCCTTCGCTGTTGGCGGTGGCAATGCCGGTGATCAGGTTGGAACAGCCCGGCCCGGAGGTCACCAGCGCCACCCCGGCCTTGCCGGTCAGACGCCCTACCGCCGCCGCCATAAACGCCGCGTTGGCTTCGTGACGCACCGGAATAATCTCGATGGAGGAATCCAGCAGGGAGTCAAAGACCTTGTCGATTTTCGCCCCCGGGATCCCGAACACCTGCTTCACGCCCTGCGCTTCCAGCTGGCCAACAACCAAATCGGCGCCGTGCGCCCACTGACGTGACTGTTTCTCACTGTTCACGGTAGTTCTCCTGTTAGTTTTCGACGGCACGGATCGCCGCATCCAGATTGCTGGGGTGAAGGTTGGCCTGTAAAAAGGCGCTGTCGGCGGGCAGATCGATCATCAGCTTGTGAATTTCACCGAAGGTGAGGACGCCGCTCTCCAGCTGGTAGTCGAGCAGATGGCCCCCGCCCTGACGGTCGTCGGTGATGAAATGCTCGTGATAGCCCGCCACGTTGATGCCCTGCATATGCTGCGGCGTGCGGAACCCGACCAGCACGCCCTCGCGCTGGTTGAAGCGGAACACCGGCTGGTCGTCCAGCACGTCGGTCATCGCGCGGTACGGCGGCTTCTGGCGCGGTACGGTGCGGGTGTGGGCGTGACGGAAGTTGCCGTCGATGCGCAGCGCGCAGAACAGGTTATCGGAGGGGATCTGCTGGTCGATGACGTCGTGGATCTGCTGACGGCTCACCGGCGCATCGAAAGTTTTGCGATACTGCGGCTGGAACCAGGTCATGACCGCGAACGGCGTTTTCTGCTCCGGCTTCGCGGCCCGGGCGCTGCCGTCGGCGCGCAGCTGGTACACCTGACTGCTGAAGGCAATCATTTCGCCGTCCAGCTCGTTGAAGGTACCCAGACCAAAATCACCGTGTGCCAGCAGATCGGCGATGGTGGTCTCTCCTTCATACACGCCGCTTAACAGGGCGCTCATTAGCGATGTCTGATAGATCACGCTGTCAGGATGCTGGGCGGAGAACCCGCGCAGGGTCTCACACAAACTGGCCTCACAGTCGCAGGCAGATGAATGCATCATCATGCTCGTCCTCTTCAACTTTATTTAGAAAGGTTAAATAAATGTTGACCCGATTCAGCAGAGAGTTCCAATATAGAAACCATGCTGGTTTGAGACGTTTTAGATATGGAACTTCGTTATCTGCGGTATTTTGTCGCGGTTGCACGCGAGCGACACTTCACCAGGGCGGCCGAAGCGCTGGGTATTTCACAGCCTCCTCTGAGTCAGCAAATCAAACGGCTCGAAGAGGAAGTGGGCACGCCGTTGTTCAGACGTCTGACGCGGGGCGTGGAGCTGACCGAAGCGGGAGAAGCCTTCTATGAGGATGCCTGCAAGATCCTGGCGCTGAGCGATGCCGCGCTGGAGAAAGCCCGCGGCATCGCGCGCGGGCTGAACGGCAACCTGTCGATTGGCATCACCAGCTCCGACGCTTTTCATCCCAAAATTTTTACCCTGATTCGCCAGTTTCAGGTGCAGAACATGGCGGTGCAGGTTCACCAGGTGGAAGCCAATATGTCGTCGCTGACGACGATGCTGGCAGAGGGTGAACTGGATATCGCCTTCGTGCGCCTGCCGTGCGAGAGCAGCAAGGCGTTCGAGTTAAAAATTCTCGACCGGGAGCCGATGGTGGTGGCGCTGCATCGCGATCATCCGCTGGCGGCGTGCGATTCGCTGGCGTTAGAGCAGCTTCGGGAAACGCCGGTGGTGTTGTTCCCGCAGGAGGTCGCGCCGGGCCTGTATGACCGGGTTCACGGTTGCTGCGAGCGGGCCGGGATTGACGTGCAGCACGCGCTGCAGTCGTCGCAGCTTTCGTCCTCCCTGAGCATGGTCTCCGCTGGCGGCGGGTTCGCGCTGGTCCCCAAATCCATGGCGGCCATTTCACCGCCGAATGTCACCTATCACACGCTGAGTTCACCGGAGCTTTATACCGATATTGCGCTCTGCTGGCGGCGTTTTGAACGTTCGCGGACGGTGAAGCGGTTTTTGACGATGCTGAGCGAGGGGTGACGGCAGTGCGGCTGTGCCCGGCGGCGCTTCGCTTGCACAGGCCTACGGTTCGTGTCGCTTTTCTTTTTTCTCTTGTAGGCCGGGTAAGGCGCAGCCGCCACCCGGCAATGCCAGCCTCTGTCGTCAAATCACGGGATCTTAGAACGGTAAAGGTCTTGTTGATGCACGCTTCGGTACTACGTTTTCCTGGTAATTGTCTGCCGCAAACCATCTGTTACTCTGGCTGTGCTCAAAGGATGACAAGGAAGAACAATGCTGAACCCCGGATTCGTTACCCGCAAAGCGCTTGCTCAGTGGCGGGATGTTCCTGCTTTTCTCCCCCAGTTCCAGTTTCATGAAAAACACCGAGCGGTCATTCATACTGCGCATCCTGAAAATATTCTGCCGTTGATTGCCAACTTTGACGTCCGGCAAGATGCCGTGATTCGTCGGCTGATGTCTTTGCGGCAATTGCCGCAAAGATTTCTGCGCAATCAGCAGGCTAACTCAATCAGCAACTTTGGGTTGCACAGCTTTACGCTTTTGAAAAGCTCAGCTTCTGAGCTCAGCTACGGCTTAAAAGGCCAATTCTGGAGGACTGATTTCGGTCTGGAAAACGCACCGGATGCCATTGCTTTTCAGTCTCCAGCCGCGCCGGGCAGCGCAAAACTGTTGCTCCGCTACCAGGTAACGGAACTGGCGCCGGGTCAACATGAACTCTGTACGGAGACCTTCGTTTATTGTCCGGACAAACGTACTCACCTAAAAATGGTAGCCTACTGGCTGGCAATACGGGCCGGGAGCGGCTGGATCCGAAGAAGGACGCTGAAAGCGGTTAAGTCGAATATCGAAGGGCTGGAATGAGCGAGGAGCAGCACAATGCTGCATAGAAAACAGTCTTACCTTTGGCCTTTATCATAATGATCATCAGATTGGTTTCGCGCATCTGATAACCACCCTGTTCAGCTCCCCGTTGACTTATTCACTCTGTGTTTTCATCATCCGTTTCTGAGACAACGCGAACCCGTTCGGTCTGTGAAGATCGAACGTAAGTTGACAACAGCAGCGCTAACCTTCAAAAGCGGGACTATTTGCTATGAATCCAAGGGAAAATATTGTCAGTACATTCAGTGAGTTGTCTGCAGAATTACAGCGTGCTGCCGAGTTCTCTCTACAGAATACCAATCAGCTGGTCGTGCTATCGATGCGCGCCTTCGCCAGTGAAGCCGGTGTAAAACCCGCCACGCTGCTGCGGTTAGCGCAACGATTGGGTTACAACGGCTGGGGTGAACTCAAGAACGCATTCATTGATGAACTCGGGCTGCGCAATGATACATATGTATCCAAAGCCGAGAAATTGATTGCCAAAGGCACTCAACCGCAGCTGTATGAAGAGGTGTTTCAGGCGCATCAGGCAAATTTGGCTTTCACACAGCATGAAAACCATCAGGCCATGGAGCAGGCTGTATCGCTGCTGGACGCGGCTGAGAATGTCTATATTTGCGGCTTCCGGGCCAGCTTTCCTATCGCCTGGTCGCTGTTTTATGTCTATCGACTGTTCAATCGGCAAGCATCACTCATTGATGGTCTGGCGAGCAATATCGAGGTATTCACCCGCGAATTAACAGCACAAGATTGCCTGTTACTCACCAGTTTTGCCCCCTATTCGCGTGAGTCGCTCGATGTCCTGCGCGCGGCCCAGCAGGCAGGCGCGACAATCGTCGCCATTACGGATTCTCCCGTCTCGCCATTAGCCCAGGCTGCCGATTGCACGCTGCTGTTTTCCATAGACAGCCCGTCGTTTTTTCCTTCCGTGGTGTCCGGTATGGGGCTCGCCGAGTGTTTACTGGCGATGCTGGTCGCGCGCCATGGTCGGGATGCAGTCAATAAAATCGAAAATGCTGAACGCTATCTTATCGACTCTGGTGCCTATGTGGTGCCCGGGAAACCCTGAAAAATAATTCATTTGCATCCGGCATAAGAAAACAGAATGCATTTGGATCAAAATGAAATTGACGTGATACAAATGGATCCTGCAAGATGCGCTTTATTAGCACAGCGTATTCAGGAGCAGGACCCGCATGACCCATATCATTCACCGCAGTCTACGCAACACGCCCGCCGTGGCGGTACGCGCCCAGGGGGCGTACATTTTTGATGCACAGGGAAAACAGTATCTGGACGCCTGCGGTGGCGCCGCCGTTTCCTGTTTAGGCCACGCGCATCCTGACGTGCTGGCTGCGATGCATCGCCAGATCGATCAACTGGCCTATGCCCATACCGGTTTTTTTACCAGCGACACTGTTGAACAGCTTGCTGAACAGCTGACTCGCACGGCGCCTGGCGATCTTAACTATGCCTATTTCGTTTCGGGGGGTTCGGAAGCGGTCGAAACTGCGCTCAAGCTGGCGCGTCAGTATTTTGTTGAGATCGGCCAGCCGTCGCGCACCAAATTTATCGCCCGTAAGCAGAGCTATCATGGCAATACCCTTGGGGCGCTCGCGGTGGGAGGCAACGAATGGCGCCGCCGCCAGTTTGCTCCCTTGCTGATCGACGTTATCCGCGTTTCGGCCTGCAACGAGTATCGCGACCGCCGCGCTGACGAAACCCAGCAGCAATACACCACGCGTCTGCTCAACGAGCTGGAGCAAGCCATTATTGAGGCCGGTCCCGACACCATTATTGGTTTCTGTGCAGAAACCGTGGTGGGAGCCACCACCGGCGCCACGCCGCCTACCCCGGGCTATCTTAAAGGTGTACGCAACCTGTGTGATAAATACGGCATCCTCTATATCGCGGATGAAGTCATGTGCGGCATGGGACGCACCGGCACATTGCATGCGTTTGAACAGGATGATGTGGTGCCGGATTTGGTGACCATCGCGAAGGGGCTGGGGGGCGGCTATCAGCCGATTGGCGCAGTATTAGCGAGCGAGAAGATTGTCTCAGCGCTGCAGGCCGGTAGCGGTCTGTTCCAGCACGGGCACACCTACATTTGTCACGCGACCGCCGCGTCCGCAGCCCTGGCCGTGCAGCAGGTGATCGCGCGCGATAATTTGCTGCAGGCGGTCAGGCAACAGGGGGCTTACCTGCACAACGCATTGCGTGAAGTGCTGGGGGAATTACCGCATGTCGGGGATACGCGTGGACGCAGCTTGTTTGCGGGCGTTGAGCTGGTACGCGATAAAGCCAGCAAAACCCCCTTCGATCCTGCCCTGAAACTGCACGCAGCAATCAAAGCAAACTGTATGTCACGTGGGCTGATGGTCTATCCAATGGGTGGAACGATTGACGGGCAGTATGGCGACCATATCCTGATCGCCCCCCCGTTTATTGTCACGCCTGGCCAGCTCGACTTTGTAGTGGACACGCTGAACACCGTCATTCGCGAAGAGACCGGCAAATTATGATCAATCGTTTACCCCCACTGGCGGAGCATGAATGGGACGACCAGCAGCGTGCTTTGGCCGAAGAGATAATCAATGGGCCCCGCGGTGCGCTGCTGCCACCTTTCGAGCCGCTGCTGCGCAGTCCCGAGCTGATGGCGCATGCGCAACGCATGGGCGAATACCTGCGTTATCGCAGCGCGCTGGGACAGCGCCTGTCGGAACTGGCGATTTTGATGACCGCGCGGCACTGGTCACAGCCTGTGGAGTGGGCGATTCATGCGCCGATAGCGCGCGAGAAAGGTATTTCTGCCGCGGCAGTGCAGGCGATTAATGAAAAGCGTCTTCCAGAGGATCTGCAGCCGGATGAATGGGCGGTCTATCACTTTTGCAAGGAGTTACAGGAGCAGCAGAAGGTCAGCGATGCCACCTGGCAGCACGCTATCGCGCTGTGGGGTGAGAAAGGCGTGGTGGATCTGATCGGAATTAATGGTTATTACAGTTTTCTCTCGATGGTAATGAACGGCGCACAGACGCCGGTACCCGACACCCGGGATGAGATTATTCCCGCATAAGTATCGTTTTAATTTTGGCGCATGAAAGTGCGCCCTGCATATCAACTTTTTATTTCCCCACCCTGCCGATATATTTCGCCGGGTGACATTCATGCACGCTACTTTACTGACGCCGAGGGTTATCATGTCTGGATTATTCACTAAATTAAAAGTTACGTTAGCACTGGTCGCTTGCTCCGCCAGTTTTGTGGCAGAAGCACAGGATAAATTAACGGTTGGCGTTGATACCGCGTTTGTCCCCTTTGAATTTAAACAAGGCGATAAATACGTCGGCTTTGATATTGATTTGTGGGATGCCATTGCTAAAAAAATGCACGTCAGCTACGAATTACGCCCGATGGACTTCGGGGGACTGATTCCGGGTTTGCAATCACGTAATCTGGATGTCGCCATGGCGGGCATTACGATAACCGACGCGCGTAAACAGGTCGTCGATTTCAGCGACGGTTATTATGATGCTGATTTATTAATGGCGGTGAAAAGCAGCGATAATACCATTACTAAATTCAGCGATTTAGCAGGAAAGAAAGTGGGATTAAAGCAGGGAACGGCGGCAGCCAGCTTTATGAAAAGCAAATATAAGGCGAACTATGTCGAATTCCCGAATATCGATAACGCCTATCTTGATTTGCAGGCAGGTAACCTTGATGCCGTGGTGCATGATTCGCCCAACGTGCTCTATTACGTAAAAACGGCAGGTGATGGCAAAGTGAAATCGACCGGCGAGACTGACAGCATTCTGCCGCAGCACTACGGCTTTGCGATGCAAAAGAACAGCAGCCTGACGCCGAAGATCAACGCTGCGCTGCAGGCGTTACGTGCGGACGGCACTTACAGCAAGATTTACGTGAAGTGGTTTGCTAAACAGCCAAAATAATCCCGCCAGGTCGGAGCGATCCGACCTCGTTACATCTTAACGGGTAACATGATGAATTTCGACAGTAAATATATTTGGGAGTCCCTGCCGCTGTTGTTGCAAGGACTACAGCTGACGCTGATTATTTCATTATCAGGTTTATTGGGTGGTTTTGTTATTGGCCTGCTGGCGGGAACCTGCCGGGCGCTCGGAGGGAAAATATCAAAGACAGTCTCGTTAGTCTTTGTCGAGTTAATCCGCGGGACGCCTATTATGGTGCAAGTGATGTTTATTTACTTCGCACTGCCCATGGTGTTACCGATTCATATCGACCCGGTAACCGCGGCCATTACGACTATTGTGATTAACTCGGGTGCTTATATTGCAGAAATCACCCGAGGGGCGATCCTCTCGATTAATAAAGGTTTTAGAGAGGCCAGCCTGGCAATGGGATTATCTCAGCGCAGCACGCTATGGCACGTCATTATGCCGCTGGCATTACGCCGTATGATCCCTGCGTTAGGTAATCAGTGGATTATCAGTATTAAGGACACCTCGCTGTTTATTGTGATTGGTGTGGCGGAATTGACTCGTCAGGGGCAAGAAATTATTGCAGGTAATTTCCGCGCGCTGGAAGTCTGGACCGCAGTGGCAATGATTTATCTTCTGGTGACGCTGTGCCTGAGTTTCCTGCTGAAGCAACTGGAGAAGAGGATCCATATTTTATGAGCATGGTTGAATTTAGCGCAGTGTCGAAAAATTTCGGTGCCACTCAGGTGCTGCACGACATCAATTTAAAAATTGACGCCGGCGAAGTCGTGGTGATCATCGGCCCTTCCGGTTCGGGCAAATCGACGCTGCTGCGCTGCATTAACAAGCTGGAGGAAATTTCCTCCGGCACGCTGCTGGTAGCGGGAATGCATATTACCGATCCTCACGCTAACGAATGTGATATCCGCCGCGAAGCCGGGATGGTGTTTCAGCAGTTCCATCTGTTCCCCCATCTGACGGCGCTGGAGAATGTGATGTTTGGTCCGGTTCGCGTACGCAAACAGAGCAAAGCCGCCGCGCGGGAGCAGGCACTGGCGCTACTGGACCGCGTTGGCTTACGCGAACGCGCCAGTCACTACCCATCAGAGCTCTCTGGCGGTCAGCAGCAACGCGTGGCCATCGCCAGAGCCCTGGCGGTGAAGCCGAAAATGATGCTGTTCGATGAGCCGACCTCAGCGCTGGATCCCGAATTACGGCATGAGGTGCTGAAAGTCATGCGCTCGCTGGCCGAAGAAGGCATGACCATGGTGATTGTGACCCATGAAATCGGCTTCGCCCGCGATGTGGCATCACGGCTCATCTTTATTGATGGCGGTACCATTGCCGAAGATGGTCCACCTGATATGCTGCTGAATAGCAGTCGCAATCCACGCCTGAAAGAATTTTTGCAACACGTATCCTGAACAGAAGTGAATGATAATACTATGAAAAAAATCGACATTCGTGGTTCCGCTTTTGCAGTAGGTCAGGAACTTGGCGCCTTTGGCCGCGAGGCCTGGCATGCAAAACTCACGCAAACGGCGTTGTGGCAAACCGTTACCGCCATGAAAGACACAGAACAGACCCGAAGCATGCGCTCGCGGGTCCAGTCACACTATCCCCTGATCTGGCAGGAGCTGGAGGGATTAGCCGAGGGTCTGGAAGCACCGTTTGATGAGGTGTTTGCCTGGAACTGCCGCGGCGATCTGGTGCGCTCAACCTCTGATGGCTGTACCACGGTAGCGGGAAGAACCGCAGAGGGGGAGCTGATTATCGCGCATAATGAAGACGGTTTCCCGCAGCTTCGCAATGACTGCGCCATCGTCAGCATCACCCCGGATGACGGCCTGGCGTTCACCAGTTTTGCTTATCCGGGCTCAATTTGCGGACATACCTTCGCCGTAAACGAAAAGGGCGTGGTGAATACGGTGAATAACATTCGCGCTTTGCACCGTCCACGCGGAATGCCGCGCCAGGTATTAGCCCGCGCCGCGCTGAATGCCGCCACCTTAGATGAAGCCATCTCAATACTGACCACCGTGCCACGCGCCGGTGCATTTCATCATACGCTGGGACAAATGGGAGACAGCCGGCTGTTTAGCGTGGAAGCGACGGGAACAGGCTGTTCCGTCACGCCGCTGCGGGACGTTTTCGCCCATGCTAATCACCTTATCCACCCTCAGCTTGACGCGGTTGAGCAGGTGATCACCGACAGCTCCCGGTCACGCCAGCAGCGGCTAAACGCCTGGCTGGAGACGCAATCTCACCTTGATGGTGCGGCGGCACTGGGTATTCTTTCAGACCAGCATGATCCCGCGCTCCCGATTTATCGTCTCTCGCCACACGACCCGGATGAAGAGAACACGCTGGCCACGGCCATTTTTACCCTGAGTACGTCGGAGATAAAATGGCAGATATTCACACACGATCGGCAAAAACCTGCTTTACAGTCTTACTGAGCCGCTTCCGCACGTAATGCGGCCTGCACCGCTGGACGGGCATTAATTTTATCTCTGTATTCCAGCAGCGCAGGCCAGGGGCTCAGCTCAATGGAGAAGAACTTGCACCACCCCAGCACGGTAAAAAGATAGGCATCTGCCACGCTGAAGGTCGATCCCGTCAAATAAGCGCGAGTGGAGAGCGTTTCCTCAAGAAAACTGAACCGCCTGAAGAGCTTCTCACGAAAAATGGATTTGACCTCTTCGGGCAGCACGCGATTGAAAAGAGGAGCCGATCCCGCGTGTATTTCACTGGTGATAAAGTTAAGCCATTCCTGAAGCCGCACCCGCTCCCAGCTGTCTGCGCGCGGTGCCAGCCCCCTCTCCGGCTTGAGGTCAGCGAGGTATTGCAAAATCGCTGGCCCCTCGGTCAGGACATTTCCGTCATCCCGTTCAAGCGCGGCGACATAGCCTTTAGGGTTAATGGTCAGGAAGTCGCGCCCGTCAGCGGTAAGCTTGCTCCTGTTGTCCACTTTAACCAGCTCAAACTCAATCGCCAGTTCGCGAAGTACGATATGGGGTGAGAGTGAACAGGTGTCCGGGGCGTAATAGAGTTTCATAATCTCTCCGTTAAAGCTGTGAGTGATAAACATTCGGTTTGCATTCACTGTGCTTAAAACCGTTATCACTGTAAAATTAATGATTCATAAATTAACTATTAGCTGAGCTACTTATACCCATGATGAATCTGTTGCACTGGCGCCTGGTGGTTGCCGTGGCGGACGCCAGTAATATTTCGCGTGCCGCTGAAGAGGTCGGCATGACGCAGTCGGGTGCCAGCCAGGCGATCGCTCAGTTAGAGGCTTCATTAGGATTTGCGGTATTTACGCGTGAGCGACGCCACGTCGGTGTTACAGCCCTGGGCGAGCGGGTTGTCAAAGAGGCAAGAAGCATGCTGGCACGGCTGGACGCCATCCGCACACTGGCGGATGAGAGCCGCGGGCTGAGTGGCGGGCGCATTCGACTTGCCAGTTTTCCGTCTGTGACGTCCACTTTTTTGCCGGGACTGCTGCGGGACGTGAAGCGCCTGCATCCTGAAATAGAGGTGGTCGTACTGGAAGGCACGGACCAGGAGGTCGAAGAGTGGCTTGCGGCAGATACGGTTGATCTCGGCGTGGTCATGAACCCTGTTCCCGGACGCGCGGATGCGATCCTGGGGCAAGATGCATGGGTCGCGGTGCTGCCAGCCAACCACCGTCTGGCTCGCTATGCACGCACGCGCGGCATCACCCTTGAGGAACTGGCAGACCAGCCCTTCGTACTCGCCACAGGCGGTTGTGCCGTCAATGGAAAAAGCCTGATGGAGCAGACTGGGTTGGAACTGTCTGACGTACAGGTGACCGTCCGCGACTGTATCAGCGCCTGCCTGCTGGTACGCGAAGGCTTGGGCGTCGCACTGATACCTGAATCCGCCCTGCCGGATGAATTACGCGGTTTGTGCATCGTGCCCGTGACGCCTTCGCTGTGCCGGGAGTTTGGGCTGGTTTGCTCCCAGGCGGGCAAATCTTCCCGCGCGACGCAGACGTAATTAGAAGGATTGATCAAAATGAAAAAGTCTGCGTAAAGAGTAACCGCGGTACAAAATGTGCCCGGCGGCTACGCCCTTCTGGAAGCCGCCTCGCAAACCTGCAAGCAACCTGATGTAATTCATGGCTATCCCTTTTTTTCCCTTCTTCGCGGTCGTAAAGTGCCTGCGTTGCGGCACATCCGTAACCGGGCGTAGGAACCCGTTAGCATAACATGACATTTTTTGCACAACGAGGATGCTAAATGGCTACTACCCCTGAGTTTTCTTACGCGCTCTCTGCGGAAAGCGCTGTTTGTCACCTCATCAACAATTCAATTTCCGATTCTGCGGATCTCTTCGAACTGGCCGATGCCTGCACCGCCTATGTAAGCGTATTGGTGGAAACTGACGACGAAGTGACATACACCACGCTCTGTAAGCGGTTGCTGGCTGCGCTGAAGCGACTACGGGACCGCTGTGATGCTGAACTACCGCCGTATCTGGTTGAACAGCTGATTGCGGGAGAAAAGATGGCTTCCTGCGTGCCGGACTGCTGGCAAGAGACGACTCTGCAGGTGGACTATGCCGTGGCGTTAACGCTGGCGGTGATGGGCGGAACACTGCCTGCGAGCGTGGCGAAAGAGCTGACCGGGCTGCTGCATGATATGGTCTGGCTAATGGCGGAGTTTGTGAAGGAGCCGTATATCGCGGCGCACTGAGGCGTGAGATGGGAGGCCGGAAAACTGCTGAGTAAGAAGCAGGAATTTCGGCCTTACGCAAAATACAATGTTGTTTGTCGAATGTCCCTTAAGAGTGAAAGCGGACGTTAGTGCGTGTATCTACAGCACGCACTTTTTCGCCAGAAACTTCATTTTTTCCATAAATAACATATAAAATAAAGGGTGTTATTGTTGCAATAAAGCGTCTTAAATATGAATCCCTATGAAGAAAAATACAGACAACTCATAGCGAATGGGGCTATAGCTTGGGCTGATAAAGGTTATTTCAGGGCAAAAGAACAGCAAGAAAAAATCTTTCAGTGGCTTGATTTTAATAATTATTTACCCCAACCTGGCGCGCCAATACTTGAAATGGGATGTGGTAATGGAGCGATGGCTGCGCAGTTTCTTGCTGAACGAGGATATTCAGTATGGGGTGTGGATTTTTCTGAAACCGCTATCAGATGGGCTGAAAGGCGTTTTCAACAAGCGGGCCTCTCCGCTCATTTTCTTGTCGGAAATGTTTGTCATATTTATCAATGCAAGGACTCAATGTTTGAGCTGGTTATTGATGGTAGTTGTTTGCATTGCCTGATAGATGATGACCGAACTCGCTTTTTCGCAGAAGCGAAAAGATTGCTCAAACCCGGCGGACGGCTTGTGATCAGCTCCATGTGTGGAAGCCCCCGTAATTCTGATGATATTAGTGTTTTTGATCCTATAAGACATCATTTACTGAAAGAAGGTCACCCCTGGCGTACCCTGAAACCTTTCCCTGCATTAACAAATGAGATACAGGAAGCACAATTTAACGTACTTGCAACAAAAGTTAATACCAACGAGTGGTGGGATCATGCCACTCTGGTATGTTCTTTGAAATAATTATCGGCTGATTGCTCGTTAAAGTTACATCCGCTTCAGTCATCGAAATTAGATGCTAGTCTGAATTCCGCTTTTAGCGAGGAGCGGAAGATGCCGACGCACATCAATTGGGCAAGAGATCGTGTGACAAACTAAAAAATGGCTACCGAAGCAGTGGTGATTCAGTCTGACATTGCATGGCGCGCTTGGGTTTGATACAACGAATAAACCATGTCGCCAAAAACACATACGAAGATGATTTCGAGTCACAACTTCCTGGTCCCGTTCCATGGCAAAACAATTCATGCTGAAAGCACATTTGGGCGCAATGGACATGTTCTGATGCTTCATGGTGGCGGCAAAGATCGAACCGTTTTCTACAAATACCGGGATATTTTGGATACGCTGGGTTTTGGAACGACGGTATTTGACTTTATAGGTCATGGTGAAACGGGGGGAGACATTCACGAATCTTCTCTTTTTAATCGTACGATGCAAGCAGAGGCGGTTATCGCTTCTCTGGGGCAGACGCTTACAGGTTGTATGGGCATCAGTATGGGAGCCTATAATGCACTTCAGCTTAGTAAAGCGATGCAATTCCGATCTCTCATCCTTATGGTTCCAGGTGTCTACTCAACACTTGCATATAAAGTTAAGTTTGGCCCTGATTTCTCTGCAATAATACGCCAACCCAGGAATTGGGAACATACAGATGCATGGAACATTGCTGCTGAGTTTAACGGGAATTTACTGATTATTGCTGCCGAAAATGATGCAATCATCCCCTCAGAAATACCAGAAAAGCTGCTGTCTTCTGCATCATGCTGTAGTCAAAAGCAACTTCTGACCATTCCCAAAGCTGGACATAATAATATTTGGGAAAATGTCATGCTCTCACCTGCGCTATACGAAAACGTAAGATCGGCCTTTAAGCATTGTTTATCTGATTAAATCAATGACCGCTCCTGGCACGCAGCAGACAAGCACCATCTATTCCTCCCGCAACGAGGCCGTAGTCTTTTTGAAATGTAAGCAAAGAAAACAGTGGCTTATTAAAAACCCAATTAAAAATCATAGTTGACATATTAAACTTTAACACCCGTCTTTTTGTTAACGCGTTGACTTGAAAATGTTTTCATATTGTTAACATTGTGCATGCATTAGTTCTGTTTTTTATATTTTGATAACATCAATTCTGTTAAAACCATCACCAGGACAACTTTTGACTCATTAGTGGATTCTGTATCAAATTTTGTATGGAATAAATTACATAGATTAAATAACCCCATTTATGTTCCAGGGATTTTTTCTTTGAGATGTGTCGCAATATAAGCTTGTCTTCCAGAGTGAGAACTGGAAGTGAAAGGACAAGGTGTGTATAAATGAGGTGTTCTTTATATAACACTACTTGCTTATGGTGATGTAGTTGCATCTGCTGAAAAATTGATAGATGAGTAATTATAACGCCGGCGATCAGTCGGTACTCTGGCCTTTTCATCCGGCAATTATGTTCAGGCTACCACTCTGTCTGCAAAATTACCCGGTATGTCGGCTACGATTGTCATGCCCCATGATGCTCCAGCCAAAGTATCGGCGACAAAAGTTAAGGCATCTGCCTTTTATCTAAGGAATAAGTCATGTTCAAGCCTATAAATCATCCTGTCGCGTTTGCGCTAACACTAGTATATGCCTCGCTATTTACTCATGGTTCTCAGGCTGCAACGGCCTCGCCGTCATTAACGACATATAGCCAAAAAGCGACTGAGGCTCTGCCTAAATTGATGATCCTTGCTACCGGCGGTACCATTGCAGGACAGAGCACTGGTGAAGACTCCAGCTCTATCGGATACACATCCGGCGCCATCAGCCCAAGAGTATTGCTTGCAGCCGTTCCAGGATTGGATAAAAAAGCCCAGCTTAGTAGTGTCCAGGTCGCATCCATTGGTTCTCAGGACATGAATGATAAAATCTGGTTTGATCTTGCCCAGAAGATCGACGATCTGTTCAGTACAGGTGCCGCTGACGCTATTATTATTACCCATGGCACAGATACTCTTGAAGAGACAGCTTTTTTCCTCAGTCTGGTAATACATCACCCCCAGCCTGTTATTATTACTGGAGCCATGCGACCGGCGACAGCAACTGGTGCAGATGGCCCTGCTAATTTGCTTGAATCTGTGAATACTGCTGTGGACAAACAATCGAAGGGACGGGGAGTAATGATTGTGATGAATGACACTATCCAGTCACCGATTTGGTCCACGAAATCGGATACAACCGGAGTGGCTACTTTTCAGTCACCTTACGCCGGCCCACTGGGTTATGTCGATGCGGCAGAAGTTCATTATATTACCCCGGTGCCGGCAGAATCTCGTCTGTCTCTACAATTACCTGCATCCCATAAACTTCCGCGGGTTGAGATCATTTATGCCCACAGTAATATGGACGATGTCCAAATCAACAATGCGGTGCGTGATGGTGCAAAAGGAATTATTCTCGCCGGCGTGGGAGACGGAAATACATCCGCCTCAGCGTTAGCTGCGCTCAAAGCGGCCCGGGAGCATGGACTTGTCGTGGTCCGCGCATCGCGCTCCTATACAGGAGCAGTAAAACGTAACGTCGAGGTCGATGATAACAAAGCCGGCTTTGTTGTTTCGTCGGGGCTGAATCCGGCAAAAGCACGGATCCTTACTCAGCTTCTGCTTGCAAACGGAAAGACTTCACCAGAAAACGTTCAGGCCGCATTCTGGTCAGTTACCGGCCATAAAAACTGACGTAAAAATACCCTTCGATAAGAGGCGTTTTCGATGCTTTTACAGATAATTTTTTATCTGGGGAAACGCCTGTGAAATATGGTGATCGGGCGGTATACCATAACGCATAGCCATGATCCGCGCATGTTCACGTTTGACAAAATCAAAATTGACGGCAGTTTTGTTAAAGATGCCGTCGTTCGGCCGGACTGTGCCGCTGTCGCTGAAGGTGTTGAAACTCAGGAGCAATTTGATCGTATCCTTGAGGAAGGTGTGCAGAGATACAGGGTTATTTTTACGCGCCTCCCGTTCCGTGCGAAAGAGACGTTATTGCCGTGGAAAGGTTAAACAAACTCAGAGCAGGTTCCTCTGCAGCGAATACGGAACATGGCTGCAACTGACTTCCATCCAGAGCTCAAACCCTTTCTTCTGATGGCCAAACTATCATAGAGGTACATCTAATCCCTTATCAAAGGCGATTTTTCAGTGGCGTTTGGGGTTGCAGACATTGTGAAGAGTGCGTGGGAAAAAGACGTCTCCCCAGGGGAGGAGACGTAAAGAATAAAATGCTAAACAACAACGCCATCACAGCGATAGATAATGTGTCGAAAACGGTTAAAACCAACGAAACCGTTTGCGTGGGTTATTTTCTCATAACCGCTCACCCTTAACAGCTACCAGAACCGGTAAAAACGACAGCTTGCATTTCCGTTATCCGATGAGCAGTTCTCTGTCTAACGGTTCGATCCGGTTTCTGACGTCATCAATAGTGGCGAACGTCATTCTGTGCCCCCTTAAACTGCTTCGATAGGGTCACGCTAAAGCGCAGAGCGGAACTGATAAGCCTACTGAGATGAAGTTCCGCTATGAGCGAGGAGCGGACGTTTCTTTTGAACATCCAACTGTTCATTCAACCTTCACTCTCACTTTAGGTTTAGATAACAAAATCATTATTAATTCAGAAAAAGGAACTGGCTTAAAGAAATAATATCCCTGCATAAATAAGATATTGTTCCTGATTAGATAGTCAAGCTGCTCTTGCGTTTCTACACCTTCTGCAACAATGCTTATTGAAAGTTTTCGCGCAAGGTCAAGGACAGAATCCAGTATGAGAGTCGAGTCCTCATGCTCATTAACCCGACTTACAAAAGTTTGATCAATTTTGATGTAATCAATATTGAGATCCTGTAGGTAGGAGAGCCCTGAGTAGCCGGTTCCAAAATCATCAAGTGCAATGGAAAAACCATTTGCATGCAGTTCATTCAGGGTTTGAGCAAGTTTTTCATCGATATTCAGGGGCTCACGCTCGGTTACCTCAATGACAAGTTTCAAATCGTGCCGACTGAAACAATTCTTATATTTCAAACACTCTTCCACAAATGTGGGCGCTGCGATATGAGAAGGGTTGTAGTTAATCCCAACATGGAATCCTTCTGGTATTTTACTGGCAACGGCGTTCAAATTAGACACTACTTGGGCCATAAGGCTTTGCGTTAACGGTACTATCAACCCTGATTTTTCCGCCAGAGGAATAAATGAAGCAGGAGAAATATACCCTCCGTTCGGATTCTTCCATCTGGCCAACACTTCAACACCACGAAGTGTGCCATCTTTGCCATTTACGATAGGCTGATAAAAAGGGACGATATCCCCCTTGGAAATGGCCCGACCAAGCGCTTCTTCAGGGAGAGTAGTTTTAGTAAGATATTTATTAAGGATGTAGGCGGCGAGACAGGACATCAGCAGTAAAAACAGCAGTATCCCCCCAGCCTGACTGATCATATTCTGCAGGTTCTGCATGCTGAAAAACGCAACGTAGTTGTAATCAATACTGAAGGGATATTCTGAGTCCCTAACGTGTGCAGAAAGATGTTGCGTTTCGTTTACCTTAGTGACATCACCGGACATACCTATTACGTTATTCCCTACCCTTAGGGCGTATCCTAGGCCTTTTAATGGGATATCCAGCGCATCCCTGATATGACTATCGCTTACTGTGACTATGATACGGCTGTCAGCGTATTTGGTCTGAACGAGAAGAACAGGAAGACCGTCAACTGTACTGCTGGAAGGCACAAGTAACAGTTGGGAATTCGGCAATGCGTTAATGTTAACCAGTAGTACGCGATTTCCCGGTAGGGATGAACACCAGACTGCTCCCCTCCTGACTATAATGATAGTTCTGAGATGGGGGAGGAGTGCTGCTAAAGTACCAAGCTGATATTGCTCTTCCGGGCCACAGCCTTTTTCGGCAATACCCATCGCCGTCCGGTTAGCAAGGCGGGCTTCATTCAGAATCACTGTCATATTGTTTGATACATACCTTGCCCCAGCAAGACCGTCTGCGCGAGTGGTGTACCAGACCTGTGTATTAAGAATGAATACCCCCAGGATAAACATTGCCACGGCTACGGCGATGGGAAGAATTGCATTGCGCATTTACGTATCCTGGGATGTCTGATTAGACTACTATGGAGCATCGAAGTGCCCAATTCTGTAATTACAAAAAGCATGGTTGATAAGATAAAAATTAACCATGACAAACATAGAAATATTTTGCACAAAGCGAGCACTTTTCCTGAGACTTCGTTTTCAGATACAGGGATGTGATGCTACCCTGATCGCCTTAGAAATCTTTACTTCCGCTTATGGCGCAAGGTTGCTGTTATAGCCCTGACAATCTTATACTCCATCGACTCAGATATCTCTAACGCATCATCGACTTCAATGCCCAGATAGCGGACTGTGCGTTCCAGTTTGTTATGGCCAAACAGAAGATGGATCCCCTTGAGATTCTTGCTTTTCTTGTATCTCAGTTAAGATTTTGTTCTCCTCACGGAATCAGTGCCTTACAGCGTGTCATCAAGACCAAGCGTTGCTGCCCATCCATGATAATGCGATTGTATTGTCGGGATGAGATATGTTGGTAAGAACTGGCCCGCTATTGGAACATAAAGTCTTAGCTGTGCAGAAAATAGCCTCCCCTTTAATTGATTTTAAAAATTAATAGTTTTCTTGTTATTGTTTTATATATAACACAAAAGAATTACTAGATTGTTAATCATGGCTCGTCGTGTATATTGTATAAAGAAGATAAAGAATATTATCGATGTGAAATTCTTGACGGGATATTCGATGTCGATTATCCCGTTTTTTTTGAAAAAAATCCTCTAGATTTTTGTATAAAAAAATCGAACAACTGCTTAAGGAAAAATGTTCTTTTATAAAGATACGTTAAGATGTGGTGCCGGGTGCCTCCCGATGTATCTTTACCAGTCCTGAGATACGCGAGCATATTGCATTTTGACTGGTTCGCCCCGCCGCTGAGGGGGATTCACCACTTGATAAAGTTAGAATAAGATCATGTTTTCGTCAATATGCAATTCTTCGAGAGTTAATGGACGCATTTAATATTTTTGTCATCTAACGGTCGTTTGATTTAAAGAAATAACCATCTGCAGATGAGTGTAGAGGTTGCATGAATTTCCGATTTTATTGCAAAAAAAGAATTCTAATATTTCTTTTAAAATTCACACACTAACTTTTTGAGTGCGTGCAAAAAAAACCGTGTGCTTAACACGGTTTCTGAAAATCAGAAAAGGTTGCTTTACCATTCATGTGCTTCATAAGAAGCTTATTCATTATAAGCTACAATCAAAAAGTATGCTGAATTTTTATAATAAATGTAAGTACCGATATCTTTTCTTTTCCCCTCTTAGTAGGCAGCAAGATTGCAGTTAGCCTCAACGAAAGATTATTTGTATTATAGAACAATCGCTTGCTATCTTTTTTGGTGACATCAACGATGTAAGCACAACTCGATAAGGGTTTCGTTCAACTTTAGCGGGCAACAAAAACCATTCACTGCTTTTGAGTTTTTCCCGTATCGATTTTGAATTGTTTGATATTAATCCTCCGCTGCGACCTGCTCTCCGTTAACTAGCAAGGACTTACATTAGGAACGTCTGCTCATGGCACAAAGCGGACATATCTTTCGCTTTCACCTCATACAGTGACGTAGCAATCCTATTCGCCGTTAAACGTTGGCTCAGCACATGTGCCCTCTACTCGAAATGTCCCGCCTGCATCTTTTAAAGTTCGGGTGCTAAGATAGCCATGTAGTAGCTAAAACCTTACGGTAATTGTAGCGGCACATCACTGCCATCAAACATTTCTCTTAAATACTTTTCAAGCGATTTAAAATCTTTTGCTGCAGGAATGACCACGCGATATTCGCTGATGCCAATTTTTTTTGCGGCATCATCATTAAGCACGATCACAAGTTTGCCATCTGTGAGTTGAACGGAACGAATAGAGTCTGTTAACTCATATTCCGTTGACTCACTCTGAAATCCAATGCAGTCGTTAATAGGTAATTCATCCTCATCAAATCGTCCTATAATGATAAAGTTTTTTGGATCATGAGTGTCATCTCCTATTCCGATAGTGAGAACATCATTTTCTTCAAAGCAGTTAATATACGCTGCAATAAGATTTTTAACATTACTCATCAGTTGTCCTTGTCTTGAATCGTTTTGCTCCTGACAGATTTTACCGAAAGCATGATATTCATTAACATGTTAGTATCGTAAAAGTAGTCGAAGATTGCATCCGCACAAATATTTTTAATATTGCTCCTGTTAAAGGCAAAGTATATATTTCCGGCATAGCGAAGCGGCTGATGTGCCATCGCCATGCGATTCACAACACATGGGAAACCTTGGCTCCGATGACGTACCTCGCCAAAGCTGCCGAGCTGGCCGCTTCCGCGCACTTAGCCGCATTCGTCGGTTATCTCGAAATCGATTTGACTTCTTCGGGCAGCACGAGGTTGAAAAGAGCTGTACATACAGCGTGATTTTAAGATGAATGTTGACCTTATCTGGGATCGGTATATTCATCCTTTAGTTAAGCGTCTATTCATTATGTCATTAACATAATGTTCAATCGAAATATTGTGCTCCCGATTAATCTGAGAAATGAATGCGCTAAGATGCTCTTGCGATGCATGAAGGGTAGTGGCAATAAGGTTATCAAAATCGTTCTGAGTGAATCGTTTATGTCCCTTCAACGTCGAGCGCTGGAGCAAAGTGTGTGCGGACACTTCCAGGACGGCCCGCCGGTAATGATCGGACAGCAGGACGTCAAGATCGATCTGACGAATATCAAACTCAAAATGAAAACTGACAAATCCCGATTCAACAGGTAATGAATAAATCAGTTTGTCACCTAATTGCTCAACGTAAGGTTCATATCCTTCTCCAATTACTCGCGTAGTCTGCATATAATCCCTTTCCTTTCATGCATTAGATTAATTTCTCTTGAATAAATATACCGCATTACTATTTTAAATCTTGTTTAAAATACCCGTAAAAAAGAGAACCTCACATCGCTATAAAATAATATTTTACCGTGAGGGTTTCCTTTTAAAGAAAAAACCTATCCATAAAAATAATTATAAAACGCATTGAAGTTTTCATTACCGATAAGAGGCACAATCCTTCCCCGCAATTCATCAATAAAATCATCTTTTACTTCGTCATTATCATCTGCTATATCAAAGATATCGTATTGGCCATATACCAAATCAATAAGCTCAGCTAGAGAAAATATGAACCCAGAGAGACTGCTAGCTATCTGAAACGGTTCAATTACATCACAATCTGCATAAACAGAGGTACTCCCTTCATCGATAACCGCAATTATAGGTTTACCTCCGCCTAAATCATTACCAATAACAAGATAATTATCTGGTAAGTATTCATAACCACTTTGAGCCTTCAAGAGCTCACTGGCCGAGTGAAGTTTAATTGGCGTGAAGCCTGTTTCAATCTTTAACTTTTCAGGATTATAATTTTCATATAAAAATTCCACCTCTGTCGAACGAGGTAAGTTGGACGGGAAGGCATTGTCCAGATCAGTGACGGTGCTGAAACTTCCTGACAGCGAGTGTTTATTGCAGATGACAATAAGTTGTTTTAATGCTTTTTCAATCTCATTCACAATAGTCTCAGACGCATCCATAAATATAGCCCTCAGTAATAACCAATTAATTTAGAATTACATTCTCAGTATGTACTACCTTCAAATAAGCTAAGTAAATCAATTTTTAATTAATCTCTCGCTCTTTAAATAAAAGCTCTATGAAGTTATCGTTCTCGAGATAAAAATTTAAAGCTGATATGAAATCCGCTACAGATGGTTTTTCTCTTTGGATAGAGATATTATGTAATACATCTATAAATTGATCTCCATAGAAAAACAACTCTAGAGAATTATCAACAACAAAATCAGGATATACTTCCTCATCGTCATCACTAATGACAGGATAGTTATCTAAATAACAAACAAGCACTTCTTTAGCAGTTTCTTCATATTCTTTTGTACACACACAAAATTGTCTAAGCATACGCTTTTCTGTATTCTAACTGACTCATACGCAAAATCCTTGAGTTTTATCTTTTATACTTTATAAAGCAAGTGTTAATAATGGGATTATATATTCCATTGAACTGTAGTTTAATCAAATTTAATAATTAGGGTGATTTTTTGAATCATTTTTACCACCAGAAATCAAACCCTTAAATCAGATTATATTTTATATCGATTACCTTTACATTCTCATAAAGGATATCCTATTGTATTGTACGCATCGACTTACTTTCTTAACTACTATAAATCTATACTTTCAAATATCAACAGTTCTAAAAATAAAATTTGAACATGGATATGTCACTATTCTTAAATTATACAGGCATGTATTTTTCTGACGCCTGATATTAACGCCATTTTTGATTAGCGAAAAGAAACTTATAACCGAAAGTAAAAACTTTAGAAGAAATACATTTTGCATTAAAAAATATAATATCATCATTATTATATAAGAAGGAAATAACCGATATAATCTGGCTTTTTATTAATCACTTATCTTTACGAGCATTGCCAAAAACCAGCTATAATTTTTCCGCTGGATATATTCTTATACAAATACAAAGCACCGTACCCAAAGATGTAATCACCATCAAGCAATGTATCTGGATAATAATCTTCATCAACCTGCATAAAAAATTTATAACCATCCTTTTGCAAAGCATCAAAATAATAATCTTCAGATTGTATTAACCTTGCTTCTTCGGTTTTAGTGATAAAATCAAACTCTTCACTTTCAACCTTATCATACCCAACAATAACTGCCTTGTTAATGTATTTTATCGTAAATTCTTCATTATTGCTTTCATCAGAAAACGTATGCGTAAAAACTTTTACTGAACAATTAGGGTAGATATTGTTATCAATCATATCGTCATATCCTTCAGAAGTAAGTATCGTAATATACTCATGTCCAATATCAGGATTCTGAACTGTCAAATAAAACTTATAACCCTGAACTTCATCTAGTTTATCTAAAAAGAATTCAGGGATGTTTCCACCTATCCGCCCAATGACATTACTATCAGAAAAGATATTTATTTTAGAGATTAGATTATATTTAATCATTTCTTCAACTCATCCCCATAAAAAGTACATTTTCTCTTTCCTAATTCCCATAACCATTTTAGCGAACAAACTCTTAGCATCTTTAAGTCACATTTATGATTAACTACATTGTACGTCTCTTTAGGTATGATTGAAAAATAAATTAATAAAAGCCGGAAAAGTTTATTTTCCTTGCCGGCTAATGGATTTAATAAAGCCTGGAGTCTGAGCGTGGTTCAACATCTCTTATACCAAGTTGATTCGTTTTTTCAAAAATTAAATCATAGCAATAAACAGTCTCCCCCCCTTTAATAAATGAACCCCTTCAAGGCTCACTTTATATATTCCTTTAGGAATATCAGCGTTAATCCAACCAGTATAATCTTCCCACTCCCAAAATACTGCCATATCAGCAACGTATAAATCACCAGTTACATTAAGATAGAAATATTTATCTGTGAATATAACTTCCCTATCTTTATCGTCGGGGAGTTCATTTAAAAAAAGCCTAACAACATAGCCACCATCATCAAGGCCCATAATAGGTAAGGCAATACCTTTATTAAGAACAAGATCCCCTTTGTCTGTGGTGGTGAATTCCTGGAGAATGTTATCTCCATCCTCTATCTTCCCACCAAATGGGGCCAGTATTCCTGGATAATCGAAAATTATTATCCCGTTAAAATCCACATCAATGTCAATTATTTTAACCACATCTACCTCCTGATGCCTTACATGTTTGTTTATTGTTGAACCACTCCAGCAGTTTTGAATGTGCTTCTTTAGGAGTGACATTTCTGGCTAAGATTTCACCCGTCGAAGGAATCTTTAAATCACCACTTATATGTGAAACGGAATCTAAATTACGGCTATACGCATTGAATAAATCTTCCGCGGAACCCTGCCACGGCCCCTGAATTTTTCCAATATCGTTTTTAATAGCTCTATGTAGTTCTTCATGCATTCCAGCGCTATAAGGATCCGGGAAAAACGTTGGTGTATTTTCATAGTACCAAGATCGGTTGGTCCAATGCTGTTGGCTATTTTTCGTGGCATTAAATAGTATCCGATTCAAATTGGGTTCAATGCCCATGGCATTAACCCTAACAGATTTATCCAAGTAAGTTGGTTGGGAACATATGAGTATAAGTCTAACCCACCATTTACCCCTCTCGAAGCCTGCACAATAAGCTGACAGATCTGCGTATAGCAGAAAAGGAATATGTTATTAATGAAATAATTGGGCACTCCATCATTGCATTAATGAAGCCCCCTGTAAAAAGTAGTGATTAACAAAGCCACCCTCTTACGAGGGTAAGAACCTGTATCACCATGCTTCATCTTCAGGAATTATTTTTCCAATAAAACTTTCAAAATTTGGCTCAAGATAGATCTCCTCCTGATTTTCCAAATCACAAAAATATACTGCACCATCATTTATCCCAACACAATAGGGGAACCCACCTCCATCAATTGCGAATGGTATAAAATTTTCTGCAAGAATTTTTTTGTTAATTACTAAATCCTTATAGTAATCATCAACAGTTAATATGCCCGATCTTTTAGTATGTAATATAGGTAGGAAATATTTTATATCATTCTCGTAGTGTTCGCTTTGATAAACACGACGACCTTCGTCCAGTATGCCACCATTACTTATAAGCCATAAAGATTTTAAGGCATTAGGAAAAGTTACACCCAGCGAAACTTCGATCTTGCCTAGCTCATCAGCAGATACAGCAGGGGAAGAATCTATAAGTTTAATCATCATTTCTCTCCTATTGACAATGTTTAGGAATACGACCTCTCAGCCATCCTTTACTATGAGATATTTTTATAGCTTCAGGAGAGCCATACTTCACTCCAAAATGTTTTTCGAACTGAGATACAGACCCCTTATGTGGGAAAGATGCTTTGTGCGCCTCAGTCGTGACCAGCTGCATAGTTGACTTACCTGTTTTTGGATCAAAATCATCAAGATGATGCCATGTATATTCGCTTGCATCAGCTTCACTTATGCCTGCAAGTTTGTAGGCTTCTGTGAAATCCCGCCCCCTTGATCCTTGAAGGGTAATTTCAACGATATTTCGTTGTGTCCCAGTAACAGGATAAAGTGATGGGCTTCCACTAAAGTCAACGCCGCTCAATGCCAGACCCATAGGGTCTATCCATAACAGAGGGTTAGGGGCATAGTTATATAAATTTAAGTTTCCGCCATTCAGCCCAATCGGATCCTGCACAATAAACCGCCCGACCTGCGGGTCGTAGTAGCGGAACAGGTTATAGTGCAGCCCGGTTTCACCGTCAGCGTACTGCCCGGCATAGCGAAGCGGCTGGTGTGCCATCGCCGTGCGATTCACAACCCTTGAGAACCCTTCGCTCTGGTGGCGCACCTCGCCAAAGCTGCCGTACTGGCCGCTCCAGCGCACCGCGCCGCGCTCGTCGGTCACGTCCAGCGGCGCCCCGTTCAGGTCAGTGTTGAACCAGTAAATCTCACCGCTGCTCTGGTCACGAAGATGGTCCACCCGCGCCAGGGGGCTCCAGGCCTCATTCGGATCGTATACATAGGTGCTGCACAGCCCGCTCTCCTGCTGCTCCTGCAGCAGGCGGTAGCCCTGCCACAGGAAGCGGGTGTCGGTGGTGCCGTGCGTCGTAGTGACGATTTTGCGCGTGCGGCGGCCCAGCGCGTCGTAGTGATAGCGCGCCTCAAAGCGCCCTTCCGGCCCGGTTCCCCGGGCGGACACCAGACGGTTCTCGGCGTCATAGGCGTAATGCTGTTCATACAGCCCGTTGCGACGGCTGACCAGGTTGCCCCAGTGGTCGTATTTCATGAACAGCGCCTGCCAGTGCTGCAGGCGGTTATCCGTGACCGGTACCGGATCGTCACTGGCGGCGAGGTTATCCGCGGCGTCGTAGCTGAACTGCGCGCGGCTGTGCCCCTGGCGGGCCTCGTAGTGCTTCAGCAGACGCCCTTCGGCGTCGTAGCCGTAGTCCACCTCACCGCGCAGGGTGTCGCTGACGCCGGAAAGCTCACCGCGTGCGGTGTAGCGATAAAGGCGTTCCAGTAGCTCCTGCTCCGGCAGGGTCACGTCCGTACTCAGCTCGCTGCGCTGCAGGGTGCGTCTTCCGAGGCTGTCATACTGACGGAGCTGCTCGCGCGCGCCCTGAGTGCGGCGCACCTCGCGGTGCAGGCGGTCGCGGGTGAACTCGGTCACCAGCTGCTGCCCGAAGCGGATGGCGCTGACGTGGCCGGAGCCGTAGTGCAGCCAGGCCAGCTTTTGCTCGCCGGGCAGCGTCAGGCCGGTCAGGTTGCTCAGGGCATCCCACTCGTAGCCCACCGCGCCGTTAATACCGGACTCGCTCAGCACGCGCCCGGCGGCGTCGTGGCGGTATGCGATCTCATCGCTTTCGATACCCAGGGCAACGCCTTCGGTCGTCGGCGTGCGGCGGATGCGGGTAATCTGGCCGCTCAGGTCGCGGAAGTAGCGGTACTCCGCGTGGCGCTGAGTGCGCCCGATCAGCAGCCCGCTGTCGTCATAGCTGAACTGCTGGACGCGACGGGCGATACCGCCGTCGGCGGCAGGCCGTCCGTTTTCTTCGAGCGCGCAGAGGAACCCTCGCGCGTCCCATTCCATATAGCGCACGGTCTCATCCGGGCGCGTTTCGCTGAGCGGGCGGCCCACGGCGTCGTAGGTGAACCGGTATTCCGCCCCGTTGCCGTTATCGAGCCGCAGCAGGTTGCCGCGCGGGTCGTAGCGCCACTGGCGCACGCGGCCAATACGGTCGGTGAGGCTGACCGGGAGGCCGAGCGCGTTGTAGGCCCAGCTAACCTCGCTTTCCAGCGGGTCGCGCCAGCCCGTGAGCTGGCCGCGTTCGTTCCACACCAGCGACTCGCGGCTGCCGTCCGGATGGATCACGACGCTCAGCAGCCCGGCACGACTCCACTCCCGGCGCGTGATATTCCCTTCCGCATCCTCGCTGGCAATCAGCTGCCCGAATCGATCGTAGGTGAAGCGGGTCACGCTGCCGGAGCAGTCGGTGCGCTGCGTCAGCAGCCCCTGGTGGTTCCAGACCAGGCGCACCACGCCACCTGTGGCGTCGGTGATGCTCTCAGGCAGGTTTTCTTCATCGTCAGGATAGCCATACGCGGTGGTGCTACCGGCCGGATCCGTTTCCGACAGCAGGCGACCGCGAAGGTCGTACATGGCCTGCGATGAGGTGCCGTCCGGGTACACCGTGCGGGTGATGCGGTCGGTCAGGCGATGCCAGTGGTACTCGGTGCGGCGGCCCGCCGGGTCCGTCTCGCTGGTCATGCGGCCGTATTTGTCCCACGTGCTGCGGCGCATTGCGCCGCCGGGCAGAATAACGTCGCAGAGCTCGCCGTCGCGGTAAACAAACGTCGTCTGGCGACCGTCGTAATCCGTGAAGCGCGCGACGTTGTTGTCGTCGTCGACCAGCCAGTGCGCCTGGGCGCCGTCATCGCGGATAGCACGGCGGATGCCATTTTCAAAATCGTATTCGAACGCCAGCTGTTCGCCGCCGCTGTGGCGGAAGCCGACCACGCGCGGCAGGCCGTCAATCTCCCGCCAGCGGTATTCGCTCAGCAGGCCGTTGGCGTCCTCATGGGCGCTCATCAGCCCGTCCTGCCAGCGGAAGCGTCGGCGCACGCTACCGCCCCGGCCGGTCACGGAGACCAGCTGGCGCTGTTCATCATAAGCGTAACTGACAAGGCAGATCTCGTCATCCAGCCATGCGCCGACGAGCCTGTCACGGTCGTAGCGGCAGACCACGCGCTGGCTCGCGCTGTCGGTCAGGGCATGCAGGGTATTATCCGCATTCCACTCGAAGAGGATATCGTTGCCGCAGGGTTCAGAGATGCGCTGAAGCAGTGACGGGGCATCATCCCGCAGCGGCGCATAGTGCCAGCGCTCGCCGCTGACGTCATACACCGACCAGCTGTCGTCAGAGTGATGTTCAAGCCAGTTTTTTTCGCTTTCGCAGTAGGTGCGCATCCCTTCCGGGACCTTCGGGAAGGCGACGTAATCGCCGGACGGCGCGCGCCACACCAGACCGTCCTGGTAAGGCTCCAGGCGGCTTTCCCAGAACAGGCTCCAGCCGCGGCCCAGCACGCTGTCGCCGGGGTTGCCGCTGCGCCAGTAGCGCTGCCAGCGCACCGGAAGGCGGGAAGGCAGGACGAAGTCCAGCTCATCATCCCCGCTGAGAAATTTTTGTCCGCTGACGATATCCACCGGGCGGGCGATGATCCCCGCGGCCGCCACGCCTGTCATCAGCGTGCCGGCGCGACAGGCGATACGGGCCAGCTTATTGATGCCGGGGATTTTGCCCAGCAGCTTAGAGAGCGCCCCGGCTTTACCAGCGGCACCGCCCCACCCGCCGATAAGCCCGGCAAACAGCAGGGTAAGATCGGAGACTTTGTAGAGCCACTCGGGGACTTCAGACTGAATGGGGAGGGTTTGCTGCGGGTCGCCGCCGATAATGACGTTGTCCGAACCGGTCATCACCTTCGCGTCGCAGGTGGTGCGATCCCCGATGCGTGCCGCAGGCAGGCCGTTGATAGAGACCCGTGAAGAGCCTTCGGCCATCTGCTGCGAGCCATCGTCAGAGCACTTCACCGCGCTGTCCGTGGCCATGGCGGCGGGTTTACCGTTGATAAACACGTTGGGCGAGCCGGAGGTAATGACGCCTTTCTTCGTCATGCTGGATGCCCCGGCGTCCGCGATGCTGTCCCGGGCGGCGGTCGCCAGCTCCCCGGTGTAATACCCCACGGCCAGGCTGGCGCCGACGAGCAGGACGCCCACGCCAAGACAGGATGCACCAAGTCCGGCAATAAACATGGCTCCCGCCAGAATGCCTCCAGCGGCGGCAATCAGGCCGCCGACAATCGTTCCGGCAATCATCCCGGCCAGCGCACCGGAGTGGCCGATATCATCACCAACGCGTGCTGCTTCAAACATAACAACTGTCCCTGGTGTTAATGGTGGAAGCGGAAGCTCCTGAGAAGATCGCCAAACAGCGTGCTGTCAGCATCGCCCAGCGCGCGGGTGCAGGTCATGGTGAACACCAGAATGTTATTGCTGTCGACGTTAAATACGGCCTGCTGCTGCCATATGCGTTTCCCGTCGCGCAGGTAGGTAGCATGAACGGTTTCACCCTGTAAAAGATCGTCACCCAGCGTAGCGGCGCTGCGCTCACCCTGCTTCCAGCCCTTGATGTGTTTTTCCATCAGGGCGAGCTGACGATCGATATACGCGGCAAGCGCTTCACCGGCGTTGAGAGCATCGCGGGAGATGTTGAACGCCGGTGCATCCGCAGCGGGCGACGCAAATACGTTGACGGTACGATCCTGATATCCCTCAGGAAAAGAGAGCAGTCCTTCACTGAAAAGGCACTGCGAATGTTGTTCTGACATTGAGCGGGTCCCACCACATATTTTCAGAAGCGGTAAGTTTCGCATATGTGTTTAAGGCTGACTATCCCCAGATTATCGCCCCACCGCCACGCTCGCCGACAGCCCCGCCACCAGTTCAACCCCCTCCGGCAACCTGTCGATATGAATGCGCACCGGTACGCGCTGTGCCAGCCGCACCCAGCTAAAGGTAGGCTCGACGTCGGGCAGACCCAGCCCTCCCGTCTCGTCGTTGCTGTCCCCAATCCCATGCCCGATGCTCTCAACGTGCCCCGTGATGACCGGCTCGTATCCCATCAGCACAACCTGCGCGGCATCCCCAACGCGAATATGGCGCAGCTTGGTCTCTTCAAAGTATCCCACCACCCAGAAGCTGTGGGCATCGACGATGGCGACCTTTGTCTCCCCCGCCGTCGCGTAGTCTCCGGGCCGCAGCCGCAGGTGCGTAACGTACCCCGAAACCGGCGCACGGATGGTGGCGTGCGCCAGATTAAGCTCAGCCAGATCCAGCGCGGCCAGCGCGCCGTGATAATTGGCCGCCGCGACGTTCGCCGCGCTGCCGGTTTGCTGCAAATCCTCGCTGGAGATGGCGTTTTTAATCAGCGTGCGGCGATGGGCCGCGTCCTGGCGCATCAGCATCTCATGGCGTTTCGACTCCACATCAGCCTGCGCGCTTGCCACCGCCAGCTTGAGCCAGCGCGGATCGATGGTGTAAAGCACATCGCCCCGATTCACCCACTGGTTATCCCGAACGGCCACGCTGATGACGGGCCCGGAGACGTCCGGCGCAATCTGCACCACGTCCGCCCGCACGCGCCCGTCGCGGGTCCACGGCGTTTCTGCGTAGTGTTTCCACATCATAAACGCCAGAAGCGTAGCCGCCGCGACGACGCTCAACGTCAGCGCATACCGAGCCAGTAAAGAGAGCAGTGATTTCATGACAATAACCCCAACGCGGTCAGACCCTGCATCAGCAGGAAAAAGGTGACAATCCAGGTTGAAACATCCATCAGCGGGCGAAACGGCAAGCGCCGGTAGCCCCTGCTAAGAGAGAAAAGCGCGACGAGGCTTAGCGTGCAGACCAGCGCCGCGAGGGCGACCGTCAGCAACCCCGGGATAAAAACCCCGCCGATATTGAGATCGTTAACCATGGTCTGGCTCCCGTAATGCACAGTGCAGATCCACCAGCCTGAAGATAAACTGGCGCGTATGTTCATCTGCCGCAGGCAGATGGCGCTCGATAAGGGTGACGATGCGTTCCCGTAAGGCGTCACGGCCTGCATCGTTTATTCGATGAAAAAGTGCGTCAACCTCCCTGCCGGGCGGTGCGTCACTGCGGCGTAAATGCATGACCGACAGCCCCAGACGCAGCGCGTGTAGCAGCCGATCGAGCGCCTGCTCTGGCGCGCGCTCGCTGCGCTGCAGTCGCGGCAGCAACAGGGCGGTTCGGTCCATCATCAGGTTGATCCAGTGCGTTTCGTCAACCCGCAGCGTGCCCTTCACGCTGCGGCGAATGTCGCGCTGGCACAGGTTCAGCAGACGCGTGATGGCACCATCCGCCTGCACGGTTTGCAGCAGGCTCATGCTGATAACGGCAAAGCCGGTCGCGGCAAATAGCGCGATGGCGGTGTTGGCCGCAACGGCGAAGTCTCCGCTGTAGTGCGCCCCCAGCTCGCACAGAATGGGCAGCGTCAGGGTGATGCCCATCGCCATAAACGTGGTCGGTGGACGCGCCTGAAGCGACCCGGCCAGAAGATACGCAGGAGCCAGCACCGCCACCAGCACCGGGAAATCGCTCACCAGCGGCAGCAGCGCAAAGCTGTAGAACAGGCTAATCACCACGCCCCAGAACGAGCCAATGATGTATTTCACAATGTGGGGGGCCGGGGTGTCGAAGCTGCCAAACAGCGTGCAGCAGACCCCCAGGATAGACACCGCCGTACCGCCATCCGGCCATGCTGAGAAGATCCAGACCAGACAGCCGCTCAGGATGATGGCGAAAGCCCCCAGCGCCGTGCGGGCCGCGGTAAGAGGATCGCGGTGGAAAACGTAGCCTTTCGCCGCGCGGGTTTGCCTCTCCCCAAAGACGGGTTTGGCGTGGAGGATGGCCCCGGAAAGACGTTCGCACTGCAGCAGAAGCGCGATCGCCTCCGAGAGGTAGCGAATAAAACTGACCAGCCGCGCGTCGTCAAACGTCTGCGCCTGCGCGGCATACCGATCGATGAGAAGCGCACAGCGGAGCCGCAGCGCCTCTGCCGTGCTGCTGGCACCCGCGCCTTCAGCGGCCAGCCAGGCCTGAACGTCCTCCAGCAACGCCTGCGCGTCGGCGGGCAGGGTTCCAGGCGTTGGCATGCGGTCGTGTAGTTCACAGTTTACGATAACGAGCCGCGCCAGCCGGTCGTGAATCGCTTTTCTGGCCTGCCGCACCGGGGCGGAGAGGGCAAAATCGTACGGAATATGGTGGCTTATGCCCTGCAGGAACTGCAGCGCCAGGGCCAGATGCAGCGGGCCGGAAGCCGCATCGGGCTTGCCCGCTAAGGTATCCGCCACCCGCTCGCGCGTGGCCTGTAGCGTCTGGGATAATTTAGCGTTGAACAGCCCTGATACCCGCGCGGGCAGCACGTAGCGGTGAATCAGCGCCGCGCAGAAAATCCCGATCGCGATCTCCTGCACGCGGACAATAGCGACGTTAAAGATGCCGCCGGGATCGGATACCGCGGGAAAACCAATCAGGCTCGCGGTGTAGCCCGCCAGCACAAAGGCATAGGCCCGGGGCGTGCGCTCCAGCAGGGAGAGCCACAGGCAGAATACGATCCAGCCCGTCAGCACCATGCTGCACAGGATCGGCGTATTCGCGAAGGTGGGCACAATCAGAACGGTCGCGCTGGCCCCGACAACCGTACCGGCCAGCCGGTAGAGGCTTCTGCTGAGCGATGCCCCGACCGACGTCTGCGACACGATGTAAACCGTAATAATCGCCCATGAGGGGCGTTCGAGGCCGATAGACAGCGCGATGTAATAAGCGAGCATCGCCGCGGCGAAACTCTTCGCGGCGTAGATCAGCGCCCCCGCGTCGTTTTGCAGCGCGGCGGGCAGGCGCACGGGATAAGAGAAGACGTTTTTCATGCCGGAATTATTACCGGCTTGCAGACCCGCTTAAATACTCTATTCTGTCAAAAAATACCTAAATGTTGCCAGAATCGTGAAGCCTCAATCTGCTACTACGCTGTATGACCCCGACTCTACCGCCAGCCCGGCGGTGGCGCGTCATCTGGACTTCGTGGACTACGCCGCGGAAGTACCGGTGCATAGCCACCGGAAAGGACAGCTGATTATTGCCCGGTACGGTGCGGTCAGCTGTTACGCGGAGAATGACATCTGGATCGTGCCGCCAGACTCCGCCGTCTGGATCCCAGGGGGGATCTCGCACAGTGCCAAAGCGACCTGGAACGCGCATCTGAACTATCTGTTTATTGAGCCCGGCGCGGCGGCGCTGCCGGAGAGATGCTGCACGCTGGCGATCTCGCCGCTGATCAAGGAGCTGGTCGATCGCCTAACCCGCGAGGGCGTTGATTATCCGCCCGACGGCCATGTCTCCAGGCTAATCAGGGTCACGCTTGATGAGCTTGCCAGCATGCCGCAGCAGAAGCTGAGCCTGCCGGTCTCAACCGACCCGAAAATTCGCGCCATGGCCGACGCGCTGGTCAGCCGACCTGAGGACAGAAGCAGCCTGAAGGAGTGGGCGAAACGGCTTGCCCTCAGCGAGCGTTCGTTTGCACGCCTGATGCAGCGCGAGACCGGGCTGAGCTTCGGGCGATGGCGCCAGCAGCTGCACTTGATTATTGCCCTGCGGGAGCTGGCAAGCGGCGTGCCGGTCCAGAACGTGGCGACAACGCTCGGGTACGAATCCGTGAACGCGTTTATCACCATGTTCCGAAAAGCGATGGGCAGCACGCCCGCGCATTACTTTGCCGAACGGAAAAACAGCGGCCGTTAACCCGGCCCCTCGCTCCCCGCCGCCAGCAGCGGCACCACCACGTCGCTGATGGGCACCGCAATGCCGTGCTTGCGGCCGTAGCGCTGGATCACGCCGTTACGGATGTCCCACTCCATCGGACGGTTGGCCTGACGGTCAGCCAGAATAGACGTACCCAGGTCCTCAGGGGCACGCTGAAAGTTCGCCAGGATCTCCTGCGCCACGTCATCGTTCAGCTTTGCCCCTTCGGCGCGGGCGACGGTAAGCCCCTCGCGCAGGTAGGCCAGCGAAAGTTCGCTGATATCCTCGCGCCTGAACATCCCGGCGCGGCGGTTGGCCAGCACCATCAGCCCGGCGACCGCGTTTTGCAGCAGCTTGCGCCAGGCGACGGTGGCGAAATCTGCCGAGAGTTCAACTTCACAGCGCGTACCGCGAAGCGCCTCCGCCACCCGCTGCGCCTGCGGCATGTCCGGCAGCGTCAGGCGCGGCTCCGCCCGCAGCCAGACGGAGGCATCCGGCTTGCGCTGCGCCGGGAACCAGACCACCGACGGCAGCACCGTTGCGCCACTGACCAAAGGCTCAAGCTGAGCCTTCTGCTCTACGCCATTTTGCAGGGCGCAGACCACCGTATTTTCATCGCACAGCGCGCGCAGCCACCCGGCGCTGTCGGCGTTTTGCGTCGTTTTCACCGCGATAAAAACGAGGTCAACGGGACGCGCGATGGCTGTCGGATCGGTTAATACCGGACCGGGCACCACCGTTTCACCCTCATCGTGGCGCAGGCGTAACGCCGCATGTGCGGTCCGTCCGCACAGCAGCGGCGTGCGGCCAGCGTCATGCAGTACTGCGGCAATGGTGGTGCCAATCGCACCGGGTCCTATCAGCGCAATGGTTGGATAGTCAGACATGAGTCACTCCCCTTTTGCTAAGCCTGCTATCAGTTATACCACCCTGAGACGAGCGCGCCACACCCGTTGTCTATACTCAACATTCACAGACAACGGAGTGCGCCATGCCTTTACCCGATTTCAAATCCTCTGAACCGTTCACCCTTGGCATCGAGCTCGAACTGCAGGTGGTTAACCCGCCGGGGTACGATCTCAGCCAGGACTCCTCCGCGCTCATCGCCGCCGTCAAAGACGACATCAAAGGCGGCGAAGTCAAACACGACATCACCGAAAGCATGCTCGAAATCGCCACCGGCGTGTGTCAGACCATCGATCAGGCGGCGGCACAATTCTCAGTGATGCAACAGAGCATCCTGCGCGCGGCGGCAGAGCAGCACATTCAGATCTGCGGCGGCGGGACGCATCCGTTCCAGAAATGGCAGCGCCAGGAGGTGTGCGACGACGAGCGCTATAACGTCACGCTGGAGCGCTTTGGCTATCTGATTTTGCAGGCGACGGTATTCGGTCAGCACGTTCACGTCGGCTGCCGGACCGGGGATGACGCGATTTACCTGCTGCACGGCCTGTCGCGCTTCGTGCCGCATTTTATCGCCCTGGCGGCAGCCTCGCCGTATATGCAGGGCACGGACACGAAGTTCTCCTCGTCGCGGCTCAACATCTTTTCAGGGTTCCCGGATAACGGCCAGATGCCGTGGGTCAACAGCTGGCAGGAGTTCGAGGGGCTGTTCCGCCGCCTGAGTTCCACCAGCATGATCGACAGCATCAAGGATCTGCACTGGGATATTCGCCCCAGCCCGCATTTTGGCACCGTGGAGGTGCGGGTGATGGATACGCCGCTGACGCTCGGCCACGCGATTAACATCGCTGGGCTGATCCAGGCGACGTCCCACTGGCTGCTGACCACGCGGCCGTATAAGCATCAGGAACGGGATTTTCTGCTGTACCGCTTTAACCGTTTTCAGGCGTGTCGCTACGGGCTGGAGGGGATCCTGACGGACGTGCATACCGGCGAGCAACGAACCGTGGCGGAAGACATCGCCTGGCTGCTGGAGCAGGTGGCGCCGTCGGCCGATAAGCTCGGTGCCACAAGCGCAATCAATGAAATTGCCCTGCTGTTAAAGCAGGGCAAGAGCGAGGCGCAGCGCATGCGGGACTTTATCGCCGACGGCGGCTCGCTGATTTCTCTGGTGCAGAAGCACTGCGAGCTGTGGGCGACGAGTCCGTAAGGCCGTGGCCCCACTCCCGCAGGCGCTGGAACAGCACGAACAGCGCGGGGATGAACAGAATCCCCACCACGGTCGCTACCAGCATGCCGCTGAAGACCGTGGTGCCGATGATGCGGCGGCTCTGGGCGCCTGCGCCGGTCGCCAGCATCATCGGCAGAACGCCGATAATGAACGACACGGCGGTCATCATCACCGCGCGGAAGCGGCGCGAGGCCCCTTCCCGCGCGGCATCGACAATCGCCATTCCGTCCATACGCCGCGCGCGGGCGAACTCCACGATAAGAATCGCGTTCTTGGCCGCTAAAGCGATCAGCAATACCAGACCAATCTGCACGTACACGTCGTTGGCGTATCCGGCCATCCACAGCCAGACCAGCGCCCCGCCGATGGCGAACAGCACCGAGAGCATCACGCTCGCCGGGAGCGTCCAGCTCTCGTACTGGGCGACGAGGAACAGCCACGCCATCACCACCGCCGCCAGCACGATCCAGATCGCCTGATTGCCGGTCTGCTGCTCCTGGTACGACATGCCGCTCCAGGCGTAGTCGTATCCGGCCGGCAGGCTTTCCGCCAGAATCTCACCCATCGCCGCCATCGCGGTGCTGCTGCTCACCCCAGCCGCCGCCGAGCCGCTCACCGACACCGACGGGAACTGGTTGTACTGCTGCAGGAACGGCGCGCCGACGGTCGGCGTGATGGTGACGAGGTTGCTCAGGCGCACCCGCTCGCCGCTGTTGCTGCGAACGAACAGCTCGCCGATCTGCTCTGCGCGCTCGCGCCACTGCATCTCGTTCTGCATCACCACGTGGTAGACGCGGTTGTTGATGCTGAAATCCCCGGCGCGCGTGCCGCCAAAGGCGGTTTGCAGGCTGCTGAAGATGCGCGACACCGGCACGTCGAGACGCGCGGCGCGCTCGCGGTCGACGGTCAGCGTCAGCTGCGGCACGTTGCTGCTCCAGGTGGTGAACACGCGGCTCAGCTGCGGATGCTGGTTGGCTTTCGCCAGCACCTCGCGGGTGACGCGCTCCAGCTCCGCCGGGCTCTGCCCCGCCTGGGCCTGGATGCGCAGGTCAAAGCCGGAGGCGTTGCCCAGCCCCGGCAGCGTCGGCGGCGCGAAGGTCATGATGGTCGCCTCCGGCAGGGCCAGCAGCTGGCGCTGCAGGGTACCCATCACCTCCTCCAGCGGCGGACGCTCGCTCCAGTCCTTCAGCATGATGGAAATAAACCCGCCGTTGGAGGCGCTGGTGCCGTTGAGGATGTTAAACCCGGAGACCTGAATCACATCCTCCACCGCCGGATTTTTGGCGATCAGCTCCCGCGCGGTGGACATCACCGCCTCGGTACGCTCCAGCGAAGCCGCTTCCGGCAACTGAACGCTGGCGAAGAAGTAGCCCTGATCTTCCTGCGGCAGGAAACCTTTTGGCATCGACGTAAAGCTGAACAGCACGACTGCCGCCGCGCCTGCGGTGGCCAGCAGCGCCAGCCACGGACGTAGGTTTAAGACATTCACGATGCGGGTGTAGAAACCGCGCGTGGCGTCCAGCCCGCGGTTAAAGGCGCGATAAACGGCCGCTGGTTTCTCCGGGCGCGGACGCAGCAGCATCGCGCACAGGGCGGGCGTCAGGGTCAGCGCCACGAGGCTTGAGAGCGTCACGGCGGTAGAGAGCGTCACCGCAAACTGGCGGTAAAGCTCGCCGACAATCCCCGGCAGGAGCGCCACCGGCACAAACACCGCCAGCAGCACCAGCGTCGTCGCGATGACAGGCCCGGCGATCTGGCGCAGCGCCAGCGCGGTCGCCGCCGTGCGGCTCTGCCCTTCCGCCATCAGCGTTTCGACGCTCTCCACCACCACGATGGCGTCATCCACCACCATGGTCAGCGCCAGAATAATGGCGAACAGGCTCAGCGTGTTGGCGGAGTAGCCGAGCGTATAGAGCACGGCAAACGTCCCCACCAGCGACACCGGAATGGCGAGCGCGACGATAAGCGTGGCGCGCCAGCTTTGCAGGAACAGGGAAACGACCACCACAACCGCCAGCATGGTGAGCGCCAGCGAGACGCCGATCTCTTTAATGGTGGCGGCGACAAAGGAGGTGGTGTCGAATTTCACCTCGTAGACCAGGTCGTCCGGGAAGCGCGTCGAGAGGCGCTCCAGCTCCGCGCGCACCGCGTCGGCCACGCGCAGGGCGTTAGCGGACGGCGTCGGGTAGATACCGAGGTAGGCGGAATCGTGCCCGTTCAGCTGCGCGCCGGAGCTGTAGCTGCGCGAGCCGAGCTCGATGGTGGCGACGTCCTTCAGGCGCACCAGCTGGCCCATCTCCCCCGCGCGGATGATGATGTCGGCAAACTCGTCGGCCTGGCTTAAGCGCCCCAGCCCGTTGATGGTCAGGGTCTGCTGCTGGCCGTTAAACACCGGCGGCGTGCCCACCTGACCCGCCGCGCCCTGCACGTTCTGCTCGCGCAGCGCCTGCGCCACGTCGTCGGTGGTGACGTTCAGGGCGTTCATACGGTCCGGGCGCAGCCAGATGCGCATGCTGTAGTCGCGTGCGCCAAACATCTGCACCTGCCCCACGCCGGGCAGACGCGACAGCGCCTCGCGCACCTGGGTGCTGGCGTAGTTGCTGACGAACAGCGGCGTGTGGGTGTTATTCGGTGAGTAAAGACTTACCCCCATCATCAGGTTGGTGGCCCGCTTGCGCACCTGCACGCCGTTTTGCTGCGCCTCGGTGGGCAGCTGCGCCACGGCCTGCGCCACGCGGTTCTGCACGTCGATGGCGGCGAGGTCCGGATCGGTACCCGCCGCAAAGGTGATGTTCAGGCTGTACGTGCCTTCGTCCGAACTGGTGGACTCCATGTAGAGCATATGATCCACGCCGTTCAGCTGCGTCTCCAGCGGCGTGGCGATGGCCTCCGCCACGTCAGCGGAGCTGGCACCCGGCCAACTGGCAGAGACGTTCACCACCGGCGGCGTGATCTGCGGATACTGCTCCACCGGGATAATCTTCAGCGCAATGGCCCCCAGCAGGGTGATGACCAGCGCAATCACCATCGCGAAGCGCGGGCGTTTGATGAAAAACGTCAGCATGATGGCTCCTTAATTCAGTATCTGGACGGCAGCGCCGGGCTGCACGCGCTGCGCGCCGTCAGTAATCGCTCGCTCACCAGGCTTCACGCCGGATGAAATCTGGAACTGCTGGCCAATCTGTCCGGCGACCTTCAGCGGGCGCATTTCGGCGTTGCCGTCGGCGTTAACCACCCAGGCAAAGAACCCGTCGCCGTTCTGCTGGACCGCGGCGGCAGGCAGGGTCAGCACCGGCTGCTCGCTTGCCGGTCGCAGGGTCACGTTTACGTTGCCGCCGGGCAGGAGCTGATGGCGCGGATTGGCAAACTCGGCGCGCAGCATCACGCTGGCGGTGCGCGGGTCGATGCGATTGTCCACCGACGTCAGCTCGCCGCTGACGCGCTGGCCGTTGCTATCAATTAATGCCTGCCAGGCCTGCTTCATGGCGCTGATATCCGCATGCTGTCCGGCTTTGGTCGCAAACGCCCCTTCTTCCAGCGCGAAGGCGATGCGGATCGGATCGAGCTGCATGACCTCCACCAAAACGCCGCTCGCCGGGGTGACCAGGCTACCCACGTGGAAGCTGCTGTGCCCCACGCGGCCGTCAATCGGCGAGGCGATGCGGGTGTAGTTCAGGGTGACGCTGCGGGTGTCGAGGCGGGCTTTGGCCTGCTCCAGCGCGGCGCTCGCCACGTCCCGCTGCATGCGGGCATTGTCCACGTCGTGACGGCTGATGGCGTTGCTGCTGCCCAGGCTTTCAAAGCGGGAAAGCTGCTGCTGCGCCTGACGCAGCGTGGCTTCGGCGCTTCTCACTTCGGCCTGCGCCAGGCGCAGGGCGGCGCGCGGCTCGGCGTCGTCCAGCTCAAACAGCACGTCGCCTTTTTTCACGTACTGCCCGTCGCGGAAGTGGATTTGGGTAATCACGCCTTCCGTGCGGGCGCGCAGCTCAACGGTGTGGATGGCTTCGATGCGGCCCGGGATCTGGCGCTCGGCGGCATGGGCGGTCTGCTCCACGGTGGCGATGCGCACGGGGATGGCGGCGGCGAATACGGGTTGCAGGGTACTGACAAGAAGTGCAAACAGGACCGGGAGTTTCATGGGAGTACCTCAGCGTTGTTTCCCCTCACCCCGGCCCTCTCCCCAAAGGGGCGAGGGAGAAAACCGGGCGGTCCCCTCTCCCCTGTGGGGAGAGGGTTAGGGTGAGGGGTAAGGTTTTCGTTATGCAGCCTTACGGAACCTGCGGGTCAGTCGCTTCTCGATTTCGACGACGAAGAACATCACGCCTGCAACGGCCAGGGTCACAAACCAGTAGCGCAGCGGCAGGGCTTCGGTACCGAACAGCATCTGCATAAACGGCAGGTAGATAATCGCCGCCTGGAGCAGGAACAGCACGCCCGTCACCAGCCAGATCCCTTTATTCGCCAGCAGGCCGCGGTTCAGGGAGAACCCTTCGGTATTGCGGCAGTTAATCATGTACACCCACTGGGCGCAGACCAGCATCTGCAGCAGCACGGTGCGGATGAACTCCGCGCTGTGGCCGCGCGGGGCCAGCCAGGCTTCCAGCGCAAAGGCGGCGATGGCAATCATGGTACCGACGAAGGCCACTCGCCAGACGGCGTAGGCGTCCATCACGTGCTGCCCGGTCTGACGCGGCGGACGGCGCATGATGTTGCGCTCGGCGGCCTCAAAGGCCAGGCCGAAGGAGAGCGTGGCGGAGGTGGCCATGTTCATCCACAGAATCAGCACCGGCGTCAGCGGAATGATGTTCCCCGCCAGCAGCGCAATCACAATCAGCAGCCCCTGCGCCAGGTTGGTCGGCATGATGAACAGGATGGTCTTCTTCAGGTTGTCGTAAACGCGACGCCCCTCTTTCACCGCGCTGGCGATGGTGGCGAAGTTATCGTCCGTCAGGACCATATCCGCCGCCTCTTTGGTCACTTCCGTGCCCTTGATGCCCATCGCGATGCCCACGTCAGCCTGACGCAGCGCCGGGGCATCGTTCACGCCGTCACCGGTCATGCCGACGATTTCGCCTTTGTCCTGCAGCGCTTTCACCAGGCGCAGCTTATGCTCCGGGCTGGTACGGGCGAAGATGTCATACTTCACCGCGGCGTCCGCCAGCGCGGCGTCGTCCATCTTCTCCAGCTCGTAGCCGGTAACCGCCTGCTCGCTGTTGGTGATCCCCAGCATCTGGCCAATGCTCATCGCCGTCTGCGGGTGATCCCCGGTGATCATCTTCACGCGGATCCCCGCCTGCTGGCAGGCGTTAATCGCGTCAATCGCTTCCGGACGCGGCGGATCCATCATCCCTGCGATGCCGAGGAAGATCAGGCTGTGGCTCAGGTCATCGTGCGTCAGCTCCTGCTCGCCGTTCGCCGGCCTGAACGCCGCGGCGACCATGCGCAGCCCCTGACACGCATAGCGCTCCATCTCGCTTTCCCAGTACGTGCGGTTGAAGGCTTCCGCACCGTTGCGGGTCTGCTGCTCGGCGCACAGAGCGAAAATGACGTCCGGCGCGCCGGTGATCAGGATCTGCTCCTCACCGCCAATCTGGTAGTGGGTGCTCATGTACTTGTACTGCGAGTCGAACGGGATCTTGTTAACCAGCGTGGTCATCACCGGCTCAAGGCTGGCCTTCGCCGCCAGCACCTTCAGCGCGCCCTCGGTCGGCCCACCGGTGATGCCCCACAGCCCGCGATCGTCCTGAATCAGCTGGCTGTCGTTACACAGGTCGATGGTGCGCAGGTACTGCTCCAGCACGGTGCCCGGCTGGATCTGCACCGGCTCGTCGCTGCCTTCCAGGTAGATGTTGCCCACCGGCTCGTAGCTGTTGCCGTCCACGCGGTAGCAGGCGTCGGCGGTAATGATGGCTTTGACCGTCATCTCGTTCATGGTCAGGGTGCCGGTTTTATCCGAGCAGACCACGGTCATCGCGCCCAGGGTTTCAACCGTCGGCAGCTTGCGGATAATCGCCCGCTTGCGCGCCATCGCCTGCACGCCAAGGGAGAGGATGATGGAGATAATGGCCGGCAGACCTTCCGGTACGGAAGCCACCGCCAGGCTAATCAGGGAGAGCAGGAGCTCCCCCATCGGGATCTCGCGGAACGCCAGGCTGAAGACAAACAGCGCGGCCATCATTGCCAGAATAATCGCGAAGATCGCTTTACCCAGCTTGTCCATCTGCACCAGCAGCGGCGTACGGTGCTTTTCGATACCCGCCATCATCTGGTTGATGTGGCCGAGTTCCGTATCCTGACCGGTCGCGGTGACCACACCGATGCCGCCGCCCGCGCTGACTGTCGTCCCGGAGAAGACCATGTTGGTGCGATCGCCCAGCGGTAATTCACCGCTCAGCGGATTAACGTGTTTATCCACCACGGTGGATTCACCGGTCAGAATCGCTTCTTCCACGCGTAAATTATGCGCTTCGATTAAACGCATATCCGCCGGAATACGATCCCCCGCGCGTAATACAATAATATCGCCCGGGACTATTTCAATTGTGGGGATTGTTTCATGGTTACCGTTACGAATAACGCGCGCCTCGCTGGCGAGCATATTACGAATACTCTTCAGGGATTTTTCCGCGTTGCTTTCCTGAATATGGCCAATTAAGGCATTGATTACCGCCACGCCTAAAATAACCAGCGTATCCACCCAGTGGCCCATTATTGCCGTTAATACGGCGGCGGCCAGCAGGACATAAATCAGCACATCATTAAAATGGGCCAGGAAACGCAGCCAGGCAGGTTTACCTTTTTTCTCCGGCAGCGCGTTCGGCCCTGTTTTTTGCAGACGCGCCTGCGCCTCTGCACGATCCAAACCGCTGGCCTGGCTCTGCGCGTGTGCAAGCACCTGCTCTGCGGTCTGCTGGTATGCCAGCCCGCCGGAAGGCGGCATGTTTGGGGACAATTTTTTTTCGGTCATCGTATTTTTCCTTCAATATCCGGTGAACTGAAGCCTGAATTCCTTTCGGGCTTAAATAAATTCATTTTAAAGACTTGCGGGTAAAATTGATCTACCGCAATATAATGACTTCTCGGTTATTCAAAACTGATTAAAACTATTTCGATGACCTGATTTTTACAAAATATTTCTAAACCAATACTAAACGAGGGGGAACCATGTGGGGTATTTATCGAGGGCGCAGACTGGCGTTATACGTTATCGCGGCCATTGTTATTGCCACGTTAATTGGTTATAGCACCTATACATTTGTAAAATTATTTTCCTGATGCGGACGTTTATTTACATAACGCGATATTAATATAAACGCCGGGTCGTATGTTGTTATTAATTCGCAGTAATAATGTCTTTGTTTTATTCAAAAAGGCCAGCGGGGCTGATATTGCTTTACGTTACAGAATGCCGGACAATGACATTTTTAACTGACGATTAACATTACGATGAAACACCCGTTAGAATCGCTGCTTACGGCGGGGGGCATTTTATTGCTGGCCCTGCTTTCGTGCCTGCTGCTCCCTGCGCCTTCGCTTGGGCTGGTGCTGGCGCAAAAGCTGGTTCAGACCTTTCACATGGTCGATCTTAACCAGCTCTACACCATTCTGTTCTGCGTGTGGTTTTTACTGCTCGGGGCGATTGAGTTCTTCGTGCTGCGTTTCGTCTGGCGACGCTGGTTTTCACTCGCGTCCTGAGCCCATAAAAAAGCCGGGTGGCGGCTACGCCTTACCCGGCCTGCACGCGACAGGTTAATGTGTCTGGCTATGGTTCTCTTTACGGTACGCACCCGGCGGCTGGTTGAACGTACGGGTGAAGATACGGGTAAACGTCTGCTGCGAGTCAAACCCGTAACGCAGGCAGATGTCATACACCCGGGCGTCAGATTCTCGCAGATCGCGCGCCGCCAGCAGCAGCTTACGTTCACGAATATAACGTCCCAGACTCTCCCCTTTGTACTGCATAAACAGCCGCTGCAGGTGCCATTTTGAGTAACCCGCGTGGCGGGCAATCTCTTCTATTCGTAATGGCTGGTGCAGATTGTCGTCGATCCATTCGACGATAGTGTCGATGACTTGAGCGGAAATGGTCATACTGCTGTCCCCCTCTGCTTCTCGCTTAAACATTATTCCCACCACGCGCGAAAGGTTTGTGCGCTGTCGCTTACCCGGACGGGCTCGCCCAGTTCCGGCGTCAGCAACCGATAATTTTTATCCTTGCTGGCTTTTGCCAGCTGGATCAGCGGATCGTTCCAGGCGTGTTTCGCCAGCACGAAACGTCCGTTATGCCCGGGCACCACGGCTTTCGCGTTCAGATCCGCCGAGGCCTGCGCCGTTTCCTCCGGCAGCATGTGGATGTACTTCCAGTCCTGGTCGTACTGGCCGTTTTCCATGATGGCGACGTCCACTTCGCCAAACTGTTCACCGATGGCCCTGAAGTGCGGGCCGTAACCGGAATCTCCGCTGTAGTAAACCTTCTGCTCTGGCGTGACGAACATGAAGCTGCCCCACAGGGTGCGATCGCGTTTGATGCCGCGACCGGAGAAGTGACGCGCTGGCAGAACGTGCACCGTCAATTCATCGCTGATGCGTACCGACTGGTTCCAGTCGCGCTCGTCAATAATCTCGGGCTTCATTCCCCAGTAGCGCAGGTGGGATCCCACGCCCAGCGGCGTCACCACGCGCTTCACCTTCGGCAGTAGCGCCCTGATGGTGGCGTAATCCAGATGATCGTAGTGATCGTGCGAGATAATCAGCAGGTCGATCGCCGGCATGCGTTCAGCGCGCCACGGATACTCGCCGGCAAAGGCCTTATTGAGGAACGAGAACGGCGCGGCATAGTTGCCAAGAACCGGGTCAATCAGGATGCGTTTGCCCGCGAGCTGCAGGTACCACGAGGAGTGACCGAGCCACACCAGGGTGTCCTGCTCCAGCGGCAGGCTCGCAAGATCGGTTTTCACCAGCGGAAGCGGCCGGGCCGGGCGGGCGTTTTCGGTTTTTTTGGTCAGAAATTCCCACATCGCGACCAGCATGTTTTTGTCACCGTTATAACCCGGCGTCGGCAGCGTATTGTGGAATTTCCCCTCGCGATACTGAGGGGAGGCCTCCACTTCAGTGAGCTGCTCACCCTGCGGCGGCTGGCCGAATCCGGCATTCAGAACAAACGGTAAACTCGCAGCTGAAGCAATAATCATGATTAACACCACGCAGATGAAGAGAGGTTTTTTCATATCCTGACCCGAAAACGCGCCCCATCCGATAGCGTGCGCAGGGTAAACTTGATTATGAGTGAGTAAGCACTCATTATAGATATGATGATAAAGTCGTCAAGACGTTTTCGATCTTTGACATTCCGCGTTGCAGCGTGTCAAAGCACGTGTTTCAATCAGGGTTTTAACCATTGACAGGGGGAACAATTTAGTGGCACGTCCGAAGAGTGAAGATAAAAAACAGGCCTTATTGGAAGCCGCAACGGCGGCGTTTGCACAGTCAGGTATCGCCGCCTCAACGGCGCTCATTGCCCGTAAGGCGGGCGTCGCCGAAGGTACCCTGTTCCGCTACTTTGCTACGAAAGACGATCTGCTGAATGCCCTCTATGTGCATCTGAAGCAGGATCTCTGCCAGACCATGCTGGCGAACCTCGATCGCACCATCACGCTGCCTAAAGAACATACCCGCAATATCTGGAACAGCTATGTGGACTGGGGTATACGTAACCCCGTTTCTCATGCGGCGATCCGCCAGATTGGCGTCAGTGAAAAGCTGAGCGTCGAAACGGAACAGGCGGTGAAAGATATGTTCCCGGAACTCCATGAGCTGTGCCGCCGCTCGGTGCGCCCGGTGTTTATGTCGGATGAATTTAAAACGTTTGGCGATGCACTTTTCTTATCGCTGGCTGAAAGCACGATGGAATTTGCCACCCGCGATCCGTCCCGCGCCGTTGATTTTAAAGCGCTCGGCTTTGAGGTGATGTGGCGCGGGCTTGCGTATGAGGACGCCAATGGAGAGTAAAGCCTTACAGGAGCACGCTATGCGTGTAGCCCTGGAACTGCCGTTCACCGAACACTGCTGGCCGTTCGGGCCGGAGTTTGACGTCTTCAAAGTGGGCGGAAAAATTTTCATGATTGTGGCCGTCGCACACGGGCGGCCGCACGTCAGCCTGAAGTCAGACCCGGAGAAATCACTGTTAAACCAGCAGATCTACCGCGGGATAGAACCCGGGTACCATCTGAGTAAAAAGCACTGGATTTCCCTTTACGGCACTGACGACGTGACGTCGGAACTGGTTACCGACCTCATTAATGACTCCTGGCATCTGGTGGTGGATAAGCTGCCGAAAAAAGACCAGAAGTGGATCCGGCCACTCTGATTGTTCGTCTGAGACGAACAGATTAAGCGCTCGAATTGCACTTATCTTTTGCCGCTTCGCGCGGTAATCTGCTTTCCTTTCGCGCCCGCGAGCGGGCGAATTTCATCACCAGGAGTTGTTATGGATATCATTTCTGTCGCCCTGAAACGCCACTCCACCAAGGCGTTCGACGCAAGCAAAAAACTGACCGCGGAAGAAGCGGAAAAAATCAAAACCCTGCTGCAGTACAGCCCGTCCAGCACCAACTCCCAGCCGTGGCACTTCATTGTGGCCAGCACCGAGGAAGGAAAAGCGCGCGTGGCGAAATCCGCGGCAGGCACCTATGTGTTCAACGAACGCAAAATGCTGGATGCCTCTCACGTGGTGGTGTTCTGCGCGAAAACCGCGATGGACGATGCCTGGCTGGAACGCGTTGTCGATCAGGAAGAAGCCGACGGTCGCTTCAACACCCCGGAAGCTAAAGCCGCGAACCATAAGGGCCGCACCTATTTCGCCGACATGCACCGCGTGGATCTGAAAGATGACGACCAGTGGATGGCGAAGCAGGTTTACCTGAACGTCGGCAACTTCCTGCTGGGCGTGGGCGCTATGGGTCTGGACGCGGTACCGATCGAAGGTTTCGACGCCGCGATCCTTGACGAAGAGTTTGGCCTGAAAGAGAAGGGCTTCACCAGCCTGGTGGTGGTGCCGGTTGGGCATCACAGCGTGGAAGATTTCAACGCCACGCTGCCGAAATCTCGCCTGCCGCTGAGCACGATTGTGACTGAGTGCTAATCAACACGGGCCGCTCTGTGCGGCCCGTTACGCTTTACTGATGACTAACCTGCGATGTGGATGCACGTCGCGATCGTATCCCCAGGCAAACGCAATCCAGCGCTCCTCCAGCTCGGCGTATGAACTCACCGGTGTTAAGTGCCACTCTTCCCCTACCGTACCGTCCGCCACGCTTATCCGATAATTCATGCTGAACGCCCAGTCGATCATACGTAACCAAAACCGCTGTCCGTCACCGGTTTGTTCGCTGTCAGAAACCACAATGTCGTATTCGCTTAGCACCCACTGGAAGAAGGATTGGGGTAATCCACTGATTACCCGCTGATGGACAGCGCGTGGCGTACGCCAGACCATAACCTGTGTCGCAGCCCCGTGGGGAAAGGTAATTTCTTTATGAAACGTCAACTTAACGGCATACGTCGTATAGGGTTTTCCGTCGTCGGTGGTGACGAGACGATATTCATCACCGTAGCGCGATTTTAACAGGCGATATCCCACCGGCAGCATAAATCCGGGCAGATGAAAATCCACCGTGCCCCGCGCAAGAAACGCTTCAGTATGTTCCACGTTGCGGGAGATAAGGCCTAATTTTTGGCTGAAATCTGCGGAATCAATCATCAGTGGCGACATGGTGGTTTCTCATGGCGTGAGTATAGACGACTTAACACCTCATCGAAATGATGTCGATTCAGTCGACTGGCTAAGTTAAACCCACCTTACACCTGTCTCATCCACTTAGCAGAATCGGCTCTTACTCCCTGAAAGCCCCTCGCAAAAAAACTATTTCCCCTGCGCCGCCAGCCACGCCATCGCCCTCTCCCCCGTCTCATCTACCGGCAGATACACCAGCAGACGCGACCCGTTTCGCGGCGCGGAATACCAGTACATCTGCTGCAGCGTAAACTCTCCCAGCTCGGGATGGGTAAACAGCTTGAGCTGGTTCTCCACGCCGCGCACGTCGTTACGCTGGTGCCACAGGGTTTTAAACTCTTCGGACACCGCAAAGAAGCGCGCCAGTTTGGCCTCCCACAGCGGGTCACCCCGGTGCTCGGCCATCGCCGCGCGGAAATAGGAGACAAAGATGGGCAGCACGTCGTCGCGTCTGCCGAGGCGCGCGCGCCACGCCGGATGGGTGAGGAACAGGTAAATACAGTTGCGATCTTCCGGCGGGATTTCATTGAAATCCACCCCCATCAGGTGGCCGAAGCTGTCGTTCCACGCCACGATGTCGAAATTGGGCTTCTGGATGCTGGCAGGTTTTGGCAGCAGGGTGTCGAGCAGGCGGCGTGTGCCTTCGTTGATGCCCTCGCAGCAGACCGCCTGGGGTGCTTCACCCGGCGGCAAACCCGCTAATACAAACAGATGCCGGGCCTCGGTCGGGGTACATTGCAGCGCTTTTGCCACGGCCGCCATAACCGCGCTGGACGGATTGACGTCCCTGCCCTGCTCAAGCCAGGTGTACCAGGTTACGCCCACGTCAGCGAGCATCGCCACCTCTTCCCGGCGCAGACCGGGCGTGCGGCGGCGACCGCTGCGCGGCAGGCCTAAGCGCTGCGGATCGAGGCTTTCACGCCGTGCGCGTAAAAATGCCCCCAGCTGTTTTCGGGTGTCATCCTGAAGTGAGACGACGGGTTCAGACATCAGCGCCATAAATCCCCCTGCATGGTAGTGCCAGTACCAGTATAAGCAAGAACTGGTACCCGTTTATCTGATGGTAGATGCTACGACCATCTGTTGAATGACGCAATGGAGTTACCATGAATACGTCAGTTGTTTCACCGGGTCGCGCTGGCCTGATATTGCTGTTAACCGGCCAGATGCTGCCGATGATTGATACCTCAATCACCAACGTGGCGCTGGACGCCATTACCCATTCACTGCACGCTACCGCCACCGAGCTGGAGCTGATCGTCGCGCTCTACGGCGTGGCCTTTGCCGTCTGCCTCGCGCTCGGCAGCAAGCTGGGGGATAATTTTGGCCGTCGCCGTCTGTTTATGTGGGGTGTGGCGAGCTTTGGTCTGGCCTCGCTGCTGTGCGGAATGGCGGGGAACATTGAACAGCTGCTCGCCGCGCGCATCGTTCAGGGCGCGGGTGCCGCACTGATCATGCCGCAAATTCTTGCCACGCTGCACGTGACGCTGAAAGGTACGGCGCATGCAAAAGCCATCAGCCTGTTCGGCGGCATCGGCGGGATTGCGTTTATCGTCGGGCAGATGGGCGGGGGCTGGCTGGTGTCGGCGGATATCGCCGGACTGGGCTGGCGTAACGCCTTCTTTATCAACGTGCCGATCTGTCTGGTGGTGCTGGCGCTGAGCCGCCGCTTCGTACCGGAAACCCGTCGCGAGACGCCGTCACGCATCGACTGGCCGGGTACCGTGTTGCTGGCCATCATGCTTTGCTGCCTGCTGTTCCCGATGGCGCTCGGCCCGCAGTGGCACTGGTCCTGGCCGCTGAAGGCGATGCTGCTCGCCCTTGTTCCGCTGGCCTGGCTGATGGCGCTGAATGCGCGCAAAAAAGAGCGTGAGAATGCCCACCCGCTGATCCCGCCGCGCCTGCTTGCGCTTCGCAGCGTTCGCTTTGGCATTCTGATTGCGATGCTCTTTTTCAGCGTCTGGTCCGGATTTATGTTCTGTATGGCACTGACCATGCAAACGGGTCTGGGGATGGCGCCGTGGCAGTCCGGGAACAGCTTTATCGCCCTTGGCGTGACCTACTTTGTTTCGGCGTGGTTCGCGCCGCGGCTGATTGCCCGCTACAGCACCAGCACCATCCTGCTGACGGGTCTGGCGATCCAGATTACCGGCCTGCTGGCGCTGATCGCCACGTTCCGCGTCTGGGGCATGGAGAATACCGCCCTGACGCTGGCACCCGCCACCGGACTGGTGGGCTACGGGCAGGCGCTGATCGTGAACAGCTTCTACCGCATCGGGATGCGCGACATTCAGCCTGACGACGCGGGGGCCGCGAGCGCTATTTTAAGCACGCTCCAGCAGGCCGCGCTGGGTCTTGGCCCGGCCATTTTTGGCGCAATCTTGCTGCACGCGCTGCAAAACCATCACGGGGATTACACCCAGGCGGTTAACGTCTTCCTGATGGTGGAAACGGCCATGATGGTGGTGCTGGCTCTGGCGACGCTGCGCATCCGCCATAGCCTGTGCCTGCCGGTGGTAAAGGTCTGCCAGGCCGCCAAATAAGTTCGTGAATTTGCATAATAGATCCGCAGCCGCCATTATGGGGCTGCAAAAATACAGGAGACGTTATGCAGGAATTGATTGCTCAGGTTGAAGAGTTAGGCATTGAAATTAATCACACCACCTCTTTAGTGATTATCTTTGGTATTATTTTTCTTACCGCCATCATCGTTCATTTTATTCTGCACAAAGGGGTGCTTCGCGCATTCGAAAAACGCGCGCAGGCCAGCAGCCATTTATGGCTGCAGATCATCACCCAGAATAAATTATTTCACCGTCTGGCCTTTACCCTGCAGGGGATAATTGTCAACGTCCAGGCGGTACTGTGGCTGCAAAAAGGCAGCGAAGCGGCGGAAATTCTCACTACCTGCGCCAGGCTGTGGGTAATGGTATATGCCCTGCTCTCCTTCTTCTCGCTGCTGGACGTGATTTTCAATCTGTCGCAGAAAATGGCCACCGCGTCACAGCTGCCGCTGAAAGGGATCTTCCAGGGCATCAAGCTGGTGAGCGCCATCCTGGTTGGGATATTGATTATCTCCCTGCTCATCGGCCAGTCCCCGGCGATTCTGATAAGCGGTCTGGGCGCCATGGCCGCCGTGCTGATGCTGGTGTTTAAAGACCCGATACTCGGACTGGTGGCAGGTATTCAGCTTTCCGCCAACGACATGCTCAAGCTCGGCGACTGGCTGGAAATGCCGAAATACGGCGCCAACGGCACGGTGACGGATATCGGCCTGACCACCGTGAAAGTACGCAATTTCGATAATACGATTACGACCATTCCGACGTGGGCCCTGGTCTCCGACGCCTTTATCAACTGGAGCGGCATGTCGGCCTCCGGCGGGCGACGTATTAAGCGCAGCCTGAATATTGATACCACCAGTATTCATTTTCTCGACGAGCAGGAGCAGCAGAAGCTCATTCAGGCGAAACTGCTGAAGCCTTATCTGGCCGCACGTCATGAGGAAATTAACCTGTGGAATCAGCAGAACGGTGAAGGGGAATCGGTATTAAACCTGCGCAAAATGACCAATATCGGCACCTTCCGCGCCTACCTGAACGAATATCTGCGCAACCACCCGCGCATTCGCAAAGATATGACGCTGATGGTGCGTCAGTTAGCGCCTGACGCGAATGGTTTGCCGATTGAAATATATGCCTTCACCAACACGGTGGTCTGGGCAGAATATGAGGAGATTCAGGCCGACATCTTCGACCATATTTTCGCGGTGGTGGATGAATTTGGGTTACGTATTCACCAGTCCCCGACCGGGAACGATATTCGCGCCCTGTCGGGGGTCATCGCCAGGTAATCTGTGTGGGCAACCGGGCGTCAAAGTGAGTGCGGTCAGGTGCCCTCACCCCGGCCCTCTCCCACAGGGAGAGGGAGAAAACCGCGCTACTTTTTGCGCGAGAGCTTAAAAGCAATAAACAGGAACACCACCCACACCGGCAGCAGCATCGCCGAAAGGCGCATCTCATCCATGGTGCACATCAGCACCAGAATTAGCCCCAGGAAAGCGATACAGATGTAGTTCCCCGCCGGGTAAAGCAGCGCTTTGAACTGCGTTTCGCGTCCCTTGCGGCGCATCGCGGCGCGGAATCGCAGGTGCGCCAGGCAGATCATGATCCAGTTCAGCAGCAGCGTGGCGACAACCAGCGCCATCAGCAGGCCAAAGGCCTCTTTCGGCAGCAGGTAGTTGATTAGCACTACCAGCGACGTAATGGCACCGGAAAGGAACAAGGAATTCACCGGCACGCCGCGACGGCTGACGCGGGTAAGGAACTTCGGCGCGTTGCCCTGTACGGAGAGGCCAAACAGCATACGGCTGTTGGAGTAAACGCCGCTGTTATAGACCGACAGAGACGCCACCAGAATGACAAAGTTCAGCGCCGAGGCGACCACGTTGCTGTTCAGATCGTGGAAAATCATCACGAACGGGCTGCTGTCGGATTTCACTTCCACCCACGGATAGAGCGCCAGCAGCACCACCAGCGAGCCGATGTAGAACAGCAGAATACGGTATACCACCTGGTTAACCGCTTTTGGAATGCTTTTATGCGGGTCGTGCGCTTCCGCGGCGGTGATGCCAATCAACTCTAATCCGCCGAAGGAGAACATGATCACTGCCAGCGAGAGGATCAGCCCTTTCCAGCCGGTCGCCAGGAAGCCGCCGTGCTGCCAGAGGTTATCGATCGTGGCGCGCTCGCCGCCGTGGCCTGAGAACAGCAGCCACAGGCCAAAGCCGATCATGCCGATAATCGCCAGCACCTTGATCAGCGCAAACCAGAACTCGGTTTCGCCATACAGGCGGACGTTAACAAGGTTAACGGCGTTGATAATGATGAAGAAGGCCGCCGCCCAGATCCACGTCGGGACATCCGGCAGCCAGTACTGCATGTAAATGCCTGCGGCGGTCAGCTCCGCCATCCCCACCAGCACGAACATGACCCAGTAGTTCCAGCCGGACAGGAAGCCGGCAAACGGGCCCCAGTATTTATAAGCAAAGTGCGCGAAGGAGCCTGAAACCGGCTCTTCAACAACCATCTCGCCAAGCTGACGCATGATCAGGAAGGCAATAATCCCGGCGATACCATACCCCAGCAGTACCGCCGGGCCCGCCATCTGAATAGCGGGGCCGATGCCAAGAAACAGCCCGGTACCGATCGCGCCGCCAAGGGCAATTAACTGAATATGTCGATTTTGCAAACCACGTTGCAGCGTCGGATTCTGATCCGACGAGGCTTCGGCGCTACCATAGCCTGAAGCGGATGACGCGTCTTTCACGTCCTACCCCTGTCTCTTTTTTAGAAGGGGCACGTTTTAACACTTCATGCTGGAGGTAGCAAGGGATTGGGGCATCCCTGCCCCGGATAACGAGATGGAACGCTTAGAATTCGTAGCCAACCGAGATCTTAAAGGTGCGCGGTTCGCCCTGCGTGATGTAAGTACCGGAATCGTCCACGCTGGCCCAGTAGTTTTCATTGGTCACGTTGTCGATGCCCGCGCGCACGGTCATCGGGTTTGCATTATGGTTCACCGCGAAGCGATAGCGCATACCCAGATCCAGCGTGGTGTAGCTGTCCAGCTTTTTGGTGTTTGCCAGGTCAGCGTACTGCGCGCCGGAGTGGTTCACGCGTGCGGTGGCGGTCAGGCCGTCAATCGGCTTGATGTCGTACTCTGCGCCCAGCACGGCGTAAAAGTTCGGAATACCGATCGCATCGTTCCCCTGATTGACGCCATTTTTGGTTTTGGTCAGCTCGGCCTGCAGCCAGGTGGCGCTGGCGTTGAGGCGCATCCCCAGCAGGGGCTCGCCAAAGACGTTCAGCTCCACGCCACGGTTACGCTGCTCGGCGTCAAGGCCGTAGTGGCCTCTGTCGTCGAGGATCGCCGACGGCATCTTGATTTCGAACAGCGCAAGCGATCCGCCCACGCGGCCAAAGTCCGCCTTCACGCCCACTTCGTTCTGCTTAGAGTGCACGATACCGGTGCTCTGGCCGTAGTTGGTGGCGGTATTAGGCGCGGTTTTGCCCGGCTGCAGCGCTTCGGTATGGTTAGCATAGAGGGAGATTTCCTCCCACGGCTTGTAGACCACGCCGTAGGTTGGCATCCAGCGGCTGCCGTCGAAGCCGTCTGCCGCGTTTTCCGCACCGGTAATTTTGTTATACCCGCGAATGACCACCTTCTGGTGGCGCGCGCCGGCGGTGAACAGCAGTTTGTCGTCCAGCACACCCAGGGTATCGCTCAACAGCCAGCCTTGGGTACGGGTGCGTCCGCTGGTCAGCGGATCGCTGTATTTCCCGCCTGAGCCGTTGAGGTTGCTGCTGTCCGGCATATCCACGCCGGTATTGTGGTAGATGTTGGTCGTCGGGTTATCCTTCGTCGCCGACATTTTCCACGCGATTTTTTCGTTTTTGGTCATCGCCGAATAGCCGACGTTGACCTTGTGCGAGACGAAACCAGTATTGAAATTACCGCGAATGCCCGCCATACCGCTGACGGAGTCGCTGATGCGGTTGGTATCAAGGCGGCTGACCGTTGCCTTGCCGCTTTTATCTACCAGCTTCGGCGCGCTGTAGATCCCTTCCTCATGCGCATGCTGCGCGCCCAGGCCGGTATAGGCGGTCCAGCCGTCGGTGATGTCGTACTCGCTGCGCCACATCCCGAACTCGTTTTCGATGTTGCTGTAGGCCCACTTCTGCGAGAAGTTGCGATCGTTTTTCGGCGGCTCGGGCACGAAATCCACCGCCGAAATGTTGACGCTGGTTGGGCTACCGTGGAAGGTTTTCTTTTGATAGCCCAGATCAAGCGAGGTGCGGAAGCGGTCACCGCTGTAATCCAGGCCGGTAGAGAGCAGCGTGGTGCGGCGGCGATCGTTCGGTATGCCGGTTTCCCCTTCGCGATGGACCAGGTTCACCCGCGCGCCAAACTGGTCGTTGTCGCCGTAGCGACGACCCGCATCCAGCGTGGTGCCAATCTGAGAATCTGAGGTGTAGTCCACGCCCACTTTCGCCTGCGGGAGTTCGCCCGCGTGTTTTGGCTCAAGGTTGATCATCCCGCCCACGCCGGAGCTCGCCGCGCCGTTCATCAGGGCGTTTGCCCCTTTGAAGATCTCAATGCGCTCAACCATCTGGGTATCCACCACCTGGCGCGGCAGCACGCCGGACAGCCCGCCAAAGGTCATGTCGTCACCGTCGAACTTCAGGCCACGAATACGGTAGGTTTCCGCGCTGTTACCGAACCCCTGAACGAACTGCACGCCCGCGTCGTTGGCGACCACGTCAGCAATGGTTTTCGCCTGCTGATCTTCCACCAGCTTTGAGGTGTAGCTGATGATGTTGAACGGTACGTCCATGGCGTTCTGCTGGCCCAGCATCCCCATCCGTCCGCCGTTTGCCACCTGTCCGTCGAGGAAGGCCGGTACCAGCCGATCGCCACCGGGTTTGAAATCGCTGGCTGGTGCAGCCTGGACAACGAGGGTTTCCTCTTTTTGATCGTCCGCCGCGAAGACGGAATGCGTCACCGCGCCAACGGCGAGCGCCAACAGCGTGTTGTTTATTTTGGTGTTGTTCATCGTTAACTCATTTAAACGTGCGCGCAAAAATGACCCGTTGTCGGGCCTTAGAATGTGTTTATCAAAATACAAATGAGAACTATACGCATTACACATACATTAGCAAGTGTAACCGCGTTCATGAGGAGGTTTGGCGAGAAATGAGGGGAACAACCACCCCGTTGCGGGGGTGGCTGCAGTGACGTTATTTTTTCTTGTAGATATTGGCCGTACCGTGAATTTTATTGTTGGTGTTCCCTGAGGTGAGCACCAGGACATCCGCGCCTTTCTTATCGGCTTTCTCAATCAGTTCTTTTTTTGCATCATCAACCGATACTTCATTTGAAGTGCTTACCGTACCGATTTTTTTATACTGAGACTCGACTTTCTTGAACTCATTTTTAGTCAGCAGTTGGGCAGCAAAAGCATTGGTTGTAAACAGTAACGCCGTTCCCAACAAAATAGCAGTCGTCTTTTTCATAACTTTTTTTCCTTGAGATTAAGCAGCAACTACGAAAAACCTCACGCATTGTGGTGAGGTTTTATGAGCATGGTAGAGAATCTCAGGAAATGCCATACGTTCAGGAAAATTCTTTTATAACAACCCGTTGCATGAAATTACTAACGAATATTAAGAATATTCGAATACCCGCGCGGTGCCAGCAATATCAATGCGTACCGCCGTGCCCGGGTTCCATCCTGGCTGGCTGACGGTCTTCAGAATCACGGGCTGTTGCTGCCCGGCTAATCCGAGGGTGAGCGTCGATAGCTGTCCGGTGAAGTCCACATCAAGAATCGAGATCGGGCTTTCATGTGAGGCACATGCCGTCACGCGTAATTGTTCAGGGCGCATCATCACCCTGCCCTGTCCTGTCGCATGCGCGTTGTCCGTCGGCACTTCACCCAGCGCGCACACGGCATACCCGGCAGCGAGCTGAGCTGGCAGGATCACGGCGTCGCCAAGAAACAGCGCAGTCTCTTCGTCAACGGGACGGGTGTAAACCTCATAAGGCGTACCGACCTGTGTGAAGCGTCCGGAGCGCATCACGGCAACCTGCGTGGCAAAGGACAACGCTTCGTTCTGATCGTGGGTGACCAGAATCGAAGCCACGCCCGCTTCGGCCAGCAGATCGGCCGTTGCCTTACGCGTCATGGCGCGCAGGCCGGTATCCAGCGCCGAGAACGGTTCATCCAGCAGCATCAGTGAAGGACGCTGGGCCAGCGCACGGGCAAGCGCCACGCGCTGCTGCTGCCCGCCGGAAATCTCGTGGGGCCAGTGCGTTGCCAGTTGCCTGTCCAGAGACACCATCTCCATCAGCGCCTCAACGCGCTGGCGTTTCTCGTGGCGGGTGCCGTCCAGCCCCCAGGCAATGTTGTCTGCCACGTTGAGGTGCGGGAACAGCGCCCCCTCCTGAGGTACAAAACCGATCCCGCGCTGGTGGGCAGGGACAAAACGGTTTTCATCAAACAGCGTTCTCCCCTGCATGACAATACGCCCGGTGTCAGGCGTTTCGAAACCGGCAAGAATACGCAGCAGCGTGGTTTTCCCCGACCCGGACGGCCCGACAATCGCCGTCCTGCTCCCCGGCGCAACGCTCAGGTTTAAGCTGTCGAGCACCTGCACATCAGCAAACGATTTAGAAATGGCGGTTAATTCAAGCATGTCATAGCCCTGCAATTTTTTTCGACTGCATATAGAGAATGGCGGTCAGCGGGAGTGAAATCAGGATCATCAGCATCGCGTAAGGCGCGGCGGCCACATAGTCAATTTCACTGGTCAGCGCCCAGAATCCGGTAGAGAGCGTGCGCGTGCCCAGCGGAGAGAGCAACAGCGTGGCGGTCAACTCGTTGCTGACGCCGAGGAAAACCAGCGCGGCACCCGCCGCCGCACCCGGTGCGGCCAGCCGCATCGTGACGCTCCAGAGCGCCTTCGCGGGCGTGCTACCCAGGCTGCGCGCCACGTTTTCCAGCTCGACCGGTGCCTGCGCAATCCCCGCCCGAAGGTTGATGAGCGCTCGGGGCATAAACATCAGCAGGTAGGCCAGGAACAGGGTAATTTCCGTCTGGTAAATGGGGCGGGCGTAATGAATGGTGACGGTGACCAGCGCCAGCGCCGTGACAATGCCCGGCAGTGAACTGGTGATATAGATGCACCCTTCCAGCATCCGGAAGATACGGTGCGGATAGCGGATACCGAGCCACGCGATGGGGATCACGCACGCCGTTGTCAGGAGCGCACCGCCCACGCCGAGCATCAGCGTCTGGCGCAGGGAGTGCCAGAGATCGGGACTCATCCAGTTTTGCACGCCGCCGAGCCAAATCCAGCGGCACAGGACAATCAACGGCACGCCCAGCGCCAGCACGATCAGCACGATGAAAAACAGCTGGCCCAGCGCGGCAGCCGCAGGCTTCAGCGGCAAGCGTTTTTGCTCGCGCGCGGCCCCGGCGCCAATGCGCGCGTAGCGTGCTTTTCCGCGCGTTACGCCTTCCAGCACCAGAATAGCCAGACAGCATAAGGCCAGCACGCCCGCCAGCATGTTCGCCGCCGGGCCGCTGAAGGTAGACTGGAACTGGTCATAGATTGCCGTGGTGAAGGTATCAAAGCGGATCATCACGTACAGGCCATATTCCGCCAGCAGATGCAGCGCCACCAGCAGCGCGCCGCCGCAGATAGCCAGCTTGAGCTGAGGCAGCACCACGCGGAAAAAGACCCGCCAGGGCGGCGTGCCGAGCGACGCGGCGACATCTTCAAGCGTCGGGTCAAGACGACGCAGCACCGCCGCAACCGGCATATAGATAAACGGATAGTAGGCCAGAACGGAGAGGAACACGCCCGCGGAGAGCCCATGCATGGACGGGACAACGCTCACCCAGGCATAGCTTTGCACAAACGCGGGGATCGCCAGCGGGGCGACCGCCAGTGCAGACCAGATCCCTCGACCGGCAAGCTGTGTGCGCTCGGTGAGCCAGGCTATCGCCACGCCCGTCACGATACACAGCGGAACCGCTAAAGCCGTCAGCCACAGCGTGTTGCTGAGTAGCTCAGCAACACGCGGGCGAAATACCAGCGCCTTAATGGTTTCCCATCCGGTCTCAATGCCAATGGCAATGATAAAACCCAAAGGCAGAAGCGCCATTAATGAAAACAACACAGCTAACGCAACCATCGGCAGTGCAGGACGCCTGCGGGCAGGCTCCTGCACTCTGTTTTTTCCGATGTCGAGACTCAGACCAGACATAAGACGTTCACTTCACTCTCAGGATCACAGCAGACCGGCTTGCGTCATCAGCTCGATAACTTTTTTACTGTTGAGCGTTGAAGGTTCAACTTTCGGTGCATCAAGATCTTTCAGCGGGACCAGTTTCGGGTTTGAGGCCGCGTTTACGCCCACAGCGTATTCAAAGGCGTTGTTGGTACGCAGACTCTCCTGACCTTCTTTGCCGGTAATGTATTTGATGAAGGCCTGCGCCTGCGCTTTGTGCTTGCTGGACGCCAGCACGCCACCGCCAGAGAGGCTCACAAACGCGCCCGGATCCTGGTGTTTGAAGTAGTAGAGCTGAGTGTTTTTGCTGTTTTCACCGGTTTTGGACTGATCGACAAAGCGGTAGTAGTGATAAATCACGCCGCCATCAATCTGGCCGGCATTGACGGCTTTCATCACCGTGCTGTTGCCTTTATAGGCAACGAAATTAGCTTTCATCGCCTTAAGCCATTCCAGAGTGGCCTTTTCGCCTTTCAGAGCCAGCATCGCGCTCACGATGGCCTGGAAATCCGCGCCTGACGGTGATGCCGCCCAGCGGCCTTTCCACTCGGGTTTCGCCAGATCCATCAGAGACTTAGGCAGCTGCTGCTCGTTCAGTTTTGCCGGGTTATAGACGAATACCGTGCTGCGGGCGGCAATGCCGATCCAGCGACCATGCGCCGGACGATACTCTGCCGGTACCTGCTTCAGGGTGTCTGCATCCAGCGGCGCAAACAGGTTAGCGTTATCCACCAGCACCATGGACGGCGAGTTTTCCGTCAGGAATACGTCGGCCGGCGATGCGCTGCCTTCCTGAACCAGCTGGTTACCCAGCTCGCTGTCATCACCATTACGCAAAGTCACTTTAATGCCGGTTTCTTTGGTAAAACCGTCAACCCACGACTTCACCAGGTTTTCATGCTGCGCGTTATACACAACGATACCTTCGTTGTTATCGGCGGCAACTGATTGTGTGGAAAGGAAAAGGGATGACGACAACAAGGCAAGCGAGAAGCAGGACAGCAGGCGAGAATTCATGAACATATCCTTAATAGACCAACGGGAGTAACCACTCATAGCTTTGTGGGACAGGATTAAAGCACACAACAACGCTAATGATAATTAGTATCAATCCAGTTTACGCGTAAAAGTGTAAAATTTCATTATTGCGTGGTTTGAAATGATAAAAATCCAGATGGGAAAGACAGTTCAATTCAAAATTAAGAAAACCTTAAGACTGAACGGAAGAAGAATTCATTAGCCTTCTATTTATTATTGCGACATTTAATGCACAGATGAACAACTCTCCCGCCAGAGAGGCGGGAAAATGTAATGCAGTGTGTTATTTATCGATTAAATTAAAATCACCCTGGTTATATCTTTGCCCCTGGATATTGTCAGGCGTAAAGACATGGTCAACGAACTTAATATCAGAATCGGAAAGATTCAGGCTGACCGCCCCCGCATTATCCTGCAAATGCGCTATTTTTCGAGCCCCGGGAATAGGAACAATGTCATCTCCTTTACTCATCACCCATGCGAGGGCCAGCTGCGCGAGGGAACAGCGGTATTTATCCGCGACATCCTGTAGCTGGCCGAGCAGCTGTTGGTTTTTCTGCATCGCTGCTTTCTGGAAGCGAGGCAGGTTCCGTCGGAAATCATCCTCGCCAAAGCCGGAGCTGTCGGTGATTTTCCCGGTTAAAAATCCGCGACCCAGCGGACTGTAGGGCACAAACCCAACGCCCAGCTCGCGGCAAGCGTTGAGAATGCTTTCCTCCGGCTCGCGAGTCCAGAGCGAATATTCCGTTTGCACGGCGGTAATCGGATAAACTTTGCAGGCCCGGCGTAACGTGTCGGCTGAGACTTCTGAAAGCCCGATATGGCGAACTTTCCCTTCCTTGATTAAATCAGCCATTGTTCCCACAACGTCTTCAACAGGTACAGACGGGTCGACGCGGTGCTGATAAAGCAGATCGATAGTCTCGATATTGAGACGTTTAAGTGAACCTTCTACCGCTTCACGAATATGTTCAGGGCGGCTGTCAACACCAGCCATACGTTCAAGCCCGCGTCCGGAGGGAAGGATGCGAAAACCAAATTTAGTCGCAATCTGTACCTTGTCGCGAATACCTTTAATCGCCTTCCCGACCAGGACTTCATTATCATAGGGGCCATAGACTTCCGCGGAATCAAGGAAGGTAACGCCCAAATCGACCGCAGCGTGAATGGTATTGATCGCCTCCGATTCTTCGGCGCCACCATAGGCAAAACTCATCCCCATACAACCCAACCCCAGCGCTGACACCTGGAATTTATCTTTTCCCAGATAACGTGTTTTCATCTTATATTCCTGTTTTGATAAATGACAGGAAATATATACTTTCATTCTTAACGCATAACAATTAGTATATTTTTAATGCAGTATTTTATGAGAATTAACAATGAAAAATGCACCAGAGTTACAACATATAGAAATATTACTTATTATTGTAAAACACGGGAGTTTTCGTCAGGCCGCAAAAGAATTAAATGTTTCAGCGCCGACGTTAACTGTCGCCATAAATAATCTTGAAGAAAAACTTGGGGTTAGACTTTTGAATCGCTCCACCCGAAGCTTGTCTTTGACGGCCGTCGGTAAAGCGTTTCTTGATGACGTGACGCCCATCCTGAATGACTACAGACGCGTCATTGATAATCTCAATGACCACAAAGAAAAGCCAGAAGGCGTCATCAAAGTCAACTTACCCCGGATCGTGGTTGATCTCTTTTTTCAAAGCCATTTCGTTACGTTCAAAAATGATTACCCGGGTATTAAATTAGAGTTGTTCACCACTGACAGAAAAATCAATATTATCGACTCAGGTTTCGATGCCGGAATACGTTATACACAAGATGTTCCTAAAGATATGGTTGCCATTCCTTTTGGTGGCAAGATGGCTCTTATTCCCGTTGCCAGCCCCGATTTTCTGAAGAAATCAGGCACGCCTGACTCACCAAAAGATCTGGTCAATTTCAGGTGTATAAATCGCTGTTTTCCTGATGGAAAGCTGTATCGCTGGGAGTTTATGGATCCACAAGGGGAAACAATGGAGGTATCTGTTAATGGCGATCTGGTTGTCGATTCAGACGCGGCAATGATCCAGGCTGCTGAATATGGGTTAGGGATTGCGTTTGTTTATGAGAATCTGGTTGAGGATAAAATTAGCGAAAACAAACTTGTCCGTTTGCTACCTGATTATACCTATCCCGCTGATAATTTTTGTGTTTACTACCCGAGCCGAAAACATCTGCCAGCACCGCTGAGAACCTTCATAGCGTGGGTGATGTCGATGAATAAAGACGTGCGTTGAGAGGAAATGGCACGCCCTGTAGGATTCGAACCTACGACCTACGGCTTAGAAGAACGTAGAGTACTATTTAACACACTGTAATGTCATTAGTTTTTCCGCGCTCGCGCCGGGTTTGTGTCATTACGTGTCGTTATATGCTTCTGCGTTTCGTTATGTGGCATCCATGCATGACACATCTGTGACACAGAGAGTGCACAGCCATGCCGCCTGGCATAGCTATGCCCTTTCCCCATTACATCACCGGGCAGTCGTCGAACTCGCCAGAACGCGCATCGTTGATAATGTAGGTGATCACACCAAATACTGGCCGGTCGGAATCTGACATCTCATCCTTTTGTCGCAACAGTTCCCTCTTGCCATTCTCCAGATTCTCAAGATGAGGTTCTGGGTGGGTGCGATACCTTTTAATGCGGAACTCGCCTCCGTCAGCGCAAACCAGCAGCGACCCATCACATGGGCGCAGTGACGCGTCGACAACCAGCAGAGCGCCACTGAGTATACCTTCCCGGTAATGCGTCGCTCCTGCACGCATGAAGTACGTGGCCGCTGGCCTCGTTATGATGCGCTGGTCGAGTGATATGCGTTGCTCAACGTAGTCTTGCGCTGGACTCGGGAATCCCATGATGCACCTCCGATAAATACTGTATATGTATACAGTATTATAAATCGACGGTATTGAGCAAGTGGAATCTGTCAGATGGCAATGTGAATAAAAAAACCCACTACTTTTAGTGGGCTTAGGCGTTTCGCAGCTTAACAGAATATCTTTATTTGCATATAAGTTTACTTAACTTATTGGATGCTCTAATTGAAGGAGCATCTATAAATTTCTCGAATAGATAGGCAATTGGCACTGATATCAAGATCGTTAAGCATGTAGCAATTATGAATTCTACAATTCCAATTTGTTCGTATTTCTTATGTAAAACATATGAAATGACATAAATCACTATAGCGTGATTAAGGTATAAAGGGAATGATATATTCCCAAGAAACCTGACAACATTTGTTGACAGAAATTTCATTGCGACATTTGAATCTATAATTGATGCAAATAAAATCATACTACCAATTACGCCTATTGTTATAGATACTTGCATGTATGAAAAACCATCAAACACTTTAAGATAGGTATATGCACCAATGTATTGCGCTATGTTTTCTCTTGGGAGTGGAATTGTTGCCAAATACAGCCCAATTGAAAACATAGCCAGTCTTATATATGGGTTTATTTTAAATGCCCCACCATTGGTTATGTCGCTCATTATCATTCCAAATACGAACAGCGCATAATATGTGCTGTATTCGAAAATATCCTGATGAGCCTGATTCAAACTAACCATGAAATATACCATCACCATTGAATAGAATAATATTCTATGTTTGCTTCTCCCAAAAATTGCAAGCAAGGAAAACACAAGTAGTGATCCATATAGTTCATAAGACATTGACCATAGCGGATAGTTAGTCAATATTGAGTGTGTAAATGGTATTTTATAAAACACCTGCTCAACAACATTAAATAATTGCAGCCCAAACGCCTGCCCCACATACGTATCAATAAATAACATTACCACATACATCAATACCATTGATCCAGCCACAGGCAGCATAATTCTTGGATATCTTTTTATTACTCCAGAAAGTATAACATCATGATTTTTTGATCTATTGAAAGACAGCGACAACACAAATCCGCTAAGTGCAAAAAATATATAAACAGCCACATCGCCGTTGTACATGATATTAAGAGGGGTTGAAATTATGAGCCTTCTTACAAGACCTGTAATTCCTTCAAGCTCAGTAAATCTTATATCTGGCTTATAGAAATTAATGCAGTGTTCTATTAAAACAAGAATACATAAAATACCTCTAAGACCATCAAGGTATCCTAAATTTATTTTAGCATTATTATGCTTATCAGAACGCTCAGATGACATGACTAACCCAACTCCTTCTGCCTCAAACCTCTCTATGTTATCGCACACATTAGCATGCGGCATAGATATTTCAATAGAAATCTATTGCTAATACACTGGGTTAGCATATCTTTTATGTTAACACAATCATCATCATAAGGATGTCAGCTATGCTTCATTTTTACACCTTTCTTAGTGTCATATTTTTTTTCTTACTTTCTGCAGCTACGGTGGTATTGACGCTTGCCTTCAGAATCTCATCGAAAGAAAAAAGGAGGGATACCCCTCCTGAAAGTTAAATCAACTGCCGCGCATTAAACAAATCGTGACGCCTGGTCAATTAAAATTGGATATCAGATACCACCCAAATTAATGGGAATCATTCTCATGCAAGTGTGCAGCATAAGACTACTCCGCCGGGGGGTCTGGCCACGTGATATCCGGAGACGTCGATGTATCCACAATCTCCAGCGCCTCAAGATAGTCTAGCCATGCGTTGTATTGTACCTTTTCAGAATCTTTCAATCGCCCCATTGCGGCTTTACCTGGCCACTGCTTGCCGTTCATGTAATCGTTGGCATGGTCAATCAGCGATTGTTTCTCTACTTCCGCAGTAGTAACAAGTTCTTCATGAGTCGGAGGGGGGATATCACCCCATGCCGGATAACCATCACTTCCCGCCACCCTCACTTTACCCGCGGGTGGGGATTGAAATGATTTAAATACACCATCTTCAACTTCTACGCCTTCATCAGGCCAAGTTCCTGCAGCCTCATAATCAGCACGAAGACTTAATGGGTAAAATGCATTCGTCTTGGCATCATACAAATATGTATTCATCTTAGTATCCTATAGCAAACCAGTTGCATGCAGCTGAAGCTGGTACTGACTGGACTGTCGTATTACCTCTAGAAATGCTGCCGATTGCTCCAGCATAGAATGCAGTCCTTGTTATGTTATTAAGCTGCCATAGCGTCATTGCCAGCCCACCGCCTGTGTCATGCTCACCAATGTGCAATACACCTGTCGGGAATGGGATTGGAAAATTAACAAGGACATCTGGGCTTGATGGTGTAGCCGCTGCTGATGCCCCTTGTTGAAGGATTAGCCCATTTGGTAACTTTGCCCAACCATTGGTGGAAAGTGCAGCAGAAAAATAGCTCATGTCAGGAATTTGATTTGCGCCGTTTCCGACTGCTCTTGTAGCTGCAGATCCAAGCCCGATGTTACTTCTGAATGCGGCTTTATCAGGGATATCATTACCATTTTGGCTCTGCTGCATTGCGCCTGTGATACGGCTATCATCACCAGCAGCAACTGTTCCAGACACAGAGCCGACATTTCGCGTAGAGGAGTTTCCAAGCCCAAGATTGGCCCTTGCCCCCGCAGCGTCTTTAGCTCCAGTTCCTCCCGATGAAAGTTGCAGAGCAACAGTTCCTGCCGGAGAGTTAATGGAGTATGCCCCCCAAGCTCCATTCTGAACAAAAACGTAAGAATTCTTATCGGGAGACCAGAGCCTGGTTTCAGTTGTATCCTGATCAAGTCGGTCTAAATGGAGATATGTAAGAATATCGGAAATTGAAGTCTTGCCGATAACGTCACGCCCGACTGAAGACAGGTCTGTTAGCGATGCAACATCTGTCCCTGTGAAATACGGAAGTTTATTTGACCCTGTAGTAAGAGCAGCAAGAGCCGTCAGCGTAGCATCAAGTGGCTGAAAATTTCCAAGGATGTAGCTTAATGTTCCTGCGGTCATCATGTTTGCCGCAATATCATTCGCAGACCAGGATCGTGCTGTGGTACCTTCTTGTGCGCGATCAATTGTCATTACGTCACCAGAACGCGCTGTGACATGGACAATTTCGCTTATCTGCCCAGTTGCGGCGTCAACAAATGTTAACTTGAAAAAGCTAACTCCTGGTGTTGGAGAGGGGAATAGAGCTCCCGTACCAGTGTTGACCGTCATCGAAGTGGCTGAAGAACTAATTCCTGCCGCTAGCACTGTTTGTGCGTTGTTGGCTGCTAAAAGTATGAGTGCCATTTATCCTCCGGGATTTGGGCAATAAAAACCCGAACTAGTCGGGTTCTTAATGTTAAAATTAATCAAAACTTAATGAGGACTTTAGAATGAATAATCTATCAGTTGCTATTGCAAAATTTCTTTTAACAACAGTCAGCTCTATAACAATTTTACTTTCGTCATTCCTTATTTTTTTGATTTTCAGCATGTGGATTCAGGAAGGCGTTCCACCATTCGAAAATATAAAATTCAGTGTCGCAGTATTCTTTACTGTAATTATGCTGTTTGTTATATCCCAGTGCCTCAAAAATTACACTGACATGGCAATAGATCGTCGAGATAATGCTAACCGATAATGGTGACAGTTACAGGCTGATAAAATGGCATATGGAGCAGGCCACTATCAAAGGCCTGCTTAAAAAGAGATGCATACTCGTACTCGTTACTTTTGATTAGCACGTTTTTTTTCTGATTATATAATTGACTGTTAAACGAAAACTCATTGTACATAGATGCGTCTGTTAGCTTTCGATATCCTTTAATGATGGAGATGCTTGCACCAGAACCAGAGAACAAGATCGATATGCTCCAACGCTGATCGTTAACAACATCTACTCCATCGACACCTGTCAAAAACCTAATTACCCTGCGCTTCAGCCATGGGATAGTAAAGTAGAAGCCGTCACCTTTATAAAAATTCCATGTCATGATGCGTTTAAACAAATCATCTGAAACGACAACCTGCTCAGACTGATTAACTACTTTCCTCTCGTTGAACGGTAGTTGGTTAAAAAGCATGGCATTGAAAGGTCCGTAAACGCTTTGTCTTCCACTAACCAGAACCGGCGGCTTTACGCCATAAATTCCCCTGGCTATCCATTTAAGCTGATCCCCGGCATTATACCCACCAACGAAAACAGGAAGATTTGCGTTAATCATCCAGGAATAGATGTCTTGCGCCATTGCGTTATACGCAGATACGAATGCCTGAATATCATCGTCATCGTTATACTGCGTATAAAGGTATGATTTAATGATATCTTCTAGCATGTTATATCCCATCGACAATAACCCCATTTGAGGCTATGTACCAGTAGCTATATGGGTCACCGCTGATTATATTTGTACCGGCATCCACACCTGTTATTACGCCATTTACCGTAACAATAACGTTCAGCGTTGAAATAAGGCTCATGTCCAGCGTGCCGTTAATGGACTGAAGGAACACATCCTTAACGTTATTGATGTTCATCGGCTTTCCGGCAAATATACCGTTCACGTAGTCGATAACTGGCTGTGATACCAGTGAGGCGATAGTCGCATCCGTCAGGTAGTTAGCACTTTCCGTCGCCCACTCAAACTTTATTGTCACCAACTGTTGAAGCGGGATCACGAAGGGAATGACGTAGTTGTCAGGCCAGTCATTGATCGTAACGACATTATTCCTCAGGTTCGGGGTGACAATTCCTCCGCCCGTCCACGTGCCGGATGAAGCCGTGTTTATGCCGATGGAAAAGGTATGAGGACTCAGAACGGTAATGGTAAGTGGCACGTTATTGATTCCGCTCATTCCGGTGACGCCGGTGATATTAATAACTTGCCCAGTGCTGAATCCGTGGGTGATGTCAGTCGTGATAACGCCAGGGTTTGCATTGGTAATGCCCGTGACATTGAGGTCCGTGCCTTTGAGCCTGCTGATGTCTCCTGCTGATTTATAAATGGCTCCGGCCATTTCATAAATATCGCCACCGCCGCACATTACAATCCATGCATTGCCGCTCTGAACGACTGAAACCAGCCGGGCCTGAACATTGCTCAGGTCGGTTAATTTCTGGCGGATAAAGCCAGGATACCCCTGAACGGTTGACATCTGGCCTTCCCAGACGCGCTCGCGAAACTCGTAATCAGTTTCTTTCGCACCGCCTGGCGTACCGGCAACAGGGTTGGTACAGGTCAGGGTAATATCTGACGGCAGACTGGTAAGGATCTGGTTAACTGATCCCACAGGAACAGCCCACGAACCCGTATTCGTTGCAATGGCTGTTACCATCGAGCTGACACCAGAAGACAGGACCACTGTCGCGTCGGAGATCTGGTAGGTGTACGTTCCGTCGCTGACCAGAAAACCCTGGGGAATTACGAATCCCGCTGGACCCGAGAACGCCACCGGAACGGTAGTCGAACCTTCAGTTTTTTGCGGGCTTATACCTGCCTGCTGAGCCAGGAGGTTCAGAAGGTACATATTCGCCTTCAGTGGGCCTACAGAGTTGATGAGGTCGATGCGGATCTGATCGGCCATTAGCAGAGCGCCAACGTCGGTTCCAACGATATCCTCAATCAGCGATCCGGGTAGGTCCGTAGTGATACCAGGTGATAACTCAGTGGCTCTGGAAACTAAATCTGCGCGCAGTTCTTCGGATGTCTTCGGCACTGGCCCGGCTGCGTCATAGCTTACGGACAAATCACTCATACGTTCACCGTTGTGATAATTTTAGAACCGGCGTTCGTTATCGCCGAAATGTTGTATACGGGAGGGTCATCACTCACCAGGGCGATCTGCAGGGATGAAAAATACTGGCTAAATTGCCGTTGAAGCCTGTCGACATAATAGGTGGGTAGCACCTGCTGAATGACCGAGCTCTGCGCCGGAATGCCATTATTTGCAAAAAATGGTGATTCCTGCGGCGCCAGCTTCAGATTCTGGATCAGCGTCGTAAGATAGATGGAGTCGTTGAAGCCATTTTCATCCGGGACCACCAGCACCCACTTACCATTTGCATCTCTCCCGTAGGTTCTCATTGCGTGATATTCCCGTTGAAAGTGGTGGTTGGGACCCCAGTATTTGAACCGCCATTACCGTTTGAATGCTGATGAGAATTCACCCATTCAACCAAGGCGGCCCAGCCGGTATGCATAATCTCAGGGCTGGTGCTGGCAGTTGAATCCTGCAGCTTTCCGCTCTGGCCTGTAATACTCCACATTCCCTGCGTAAGTGTTAGCACCGTGCTGCCGACTGTTACCTTAAACAAATCGACGGCCGCAATCGTCACGCTTTCAGGCGTTAACAGAAACGTCGTGTTGCTTCCCTGGTCCCGGATAGTCACACCCTCAGGACCGTAAATAGTGACAACGCTCCCGTCGACGGCCTCCCATTCGGTGTTACTGATCGGCAGGTATACCAGAGCGCTCAGGTTGGCCGGCGGGGTCAGGTCAGCAATACCGCCGCCCTGCCCGCTTACGCCCCCAAGATAGGTGTCGGCAGGAATGACAATGCCTTTGTCCCCCGGCTGCATCGGATATCTGATGTACTGCGGGCCGAAAAGTGGGATCGTGACATTCGGGAAAACGTATGGCGTGTCATGTAGCTCGAAAGACACGGTGACCATGTTTCCCTGCTGCTCAACAATGCTGGCCGGCAGGATTTTCCCGGCCGCCTGGAACGCCTCATTAAACTTCTGCTCGGCGAACCTGTTCATGTTCCTGCCGAAATTAAGCTTCTGGTCAACACTCATTTTGTCTTAACCGCCTCCGCCGGGTATGCCTCAATCACGGTGATCCACGCTTCCGCTGTTGGCTGCCTGCTGTTACCCAGCAACCTTACCGATTGAACGACGAATTCACCGTTGAAAGCCGAGTCATCGCGAAACTGCGAGTAGGAAGAAGCCTGAATCATTGGCCTGGCCTTTTCCGGCATAAGGATATGGTCGCCAGTCTGCAGGTCTGCGCGCATGACGCAGATGACGCTGACAACGCCAAAACTGATCCACGTTGGCTGGCCGATCAGGTCATTGAAATTTATCTGGACAGGATTTTTACTCCTTTCCGTCGCGCTGGTTTTCGATCCCTGATCTGGATGGTTAGCGTAATCGTTATCCCATACCCGGATTTCGTTGCCGTTGACTACGGCAATTTCCACGCCCGTATAGCCTGGGTCTTTGATACGCGAGAGGGAAAATGCTCTCAGGTTTTTTGCCAGCTCAGCGAGGGAACCGCAGAACATGGGGCGATCGTAATTCAGCGTCAGCCTGTCACTGATGCTTATGTTCGGCGTAAAGCCGCCCATCGTCATGACACATTGTGTCAGCGCAACGGAGAGTTTCTGCCCCATAGACCATGGCATTGTTAGCTGGAGAGGAACCATTTGCCCGCGGTTCGTGGTGTTAACCGGCCCAGCGACAATAATGAAGTCCAGCCTCAGCTCTGTGCCCTGCCAGTTACCGAAAACCTGAAAAATGGTCCCCTCAATGGCAAGCTTTTTATCCCACACTCCCGCCAGCGGCAGACCTTTCGACATCCCCGCAAAGATCTGAATTCGCTTACCATAGAGGTTCTGTCTGGCCTGCTGCATGTCTTTTGGGCCTATACCCCATACAGTGAGATGGGTTTCCCCTGCTGGCGTGGATTCGCCAAATCGCATGATGTCGAACTCGACCATCAGCGCGCCTGGGTTATAGACCCCATTCTTCAGGCTGGTATATTGCTGGATTAGGGTGTCGCCATCAAAAATGTTAATTTCGTAATAGCGCATCAGCTCGTTACCTCAATCTGCCCGTTTTTTTCACGCCAGATCATGGTCGTCGATGTGAACACCCCATTCAGGAGGTTTATTCCACCAGAAGATGTCGACCCAACAACGGCAGTATTCAGCACCGGGTTTCCGGCGCTGTTGGTGATCAGCAAATACCAGCGCTGCGCGGCGATGTTCCATTTCATCTGGCAGGAGTAGACCGTCCCGTCGAGAACCGGCGAGAACGTCATGCTCTTCCTCTCAAGCCCGGTAAACGGGTAATTGACGGTGCTCATATACCAAATACCCCCTGCAGCTTGCCAATAACGCCAGTTATGGCCTCGGTTACTGAACCGCCGAGCGAAGTATTGCCGAGCGCGCTGACGGTATTTGTCCATGCGCTGCTGTTGTTCTGGTCGCCACCATCAATCTTGCTTAGAAAACTGTTTACAGCCTGATCCGCAGCAGTCTCCGTGATAAGAGGCTGTTCGAAATCCCATAACCATGATCTCTGCGGGAGCGGGTCACTACCGGTTGAGTTATCCTTAACAGTCTTCAGAATGCAGTTGTTATAGATGATTGACGGCGTGGCCACGATGTAAGTGCCGCCGAGGTTTGCATGCGCCTGAAGCACCGCCTGCAGCGCGCTAAGCGTTACCAGCTTTGTCATTGCGCCTGTGTTCTCGTTAACAGGCGCGTCCATCATCAGGCTAACCCTCAATGGCTGAGCCAGAAGTGCATTGGCTGCGACAGTCTGGTTTGCGAACGGATAGCGTGCAATATCGTAATCGACCATTGTCGAACCCTGAACGGGGCGCCAGTGGCAAAAATATTTGTCCAGATCGGTAAGGTTTATTGCCCCGCCGATAAGCCCGGTCACGAAGCTTGCGCTCTGGGTGAGCGCCACTATAGGAAGCATGCCACCCGGGATAGCCTCCGCAACTCCATTGCAGAGGATAACCGGGGATATTTCAAAACCAAGCCGATAAAGCTCACGAGTAAATGCCATAATCATCGAACTCCGAGTTGTGAACTGGAAACAACGGCATTCCCGCCTGTGTTGTTGTAAACGACCATTCCAGAGCCATTACCCTGAAGCCCTCTATCAACAAGATGCTGCAGCAGTTGATTGGTCTTATTCGTGTTTTTGGCTACCTCAGAGTTATCACCACCTCCAGCAACAGCAGTAGTAGCAGCTTTAGAGCCCTGCATCGCTGCGTACTGCTCCCGCAGTGTTCCGCTGGTGTTGCTGAATACCTGCATTACCGCATCTTCACTTACGCGGTTTCCGGCACCTTCTTTTGATGACATTCCCGAGATCAGCTTCGCAAGGATTGACGGGTCGTTGAGATTAAGCGCTTCTCGCGCACCAATGCCGGTGCTCTTCACCAGATGGCGAATATATGCTTCGGTATCGTTCTCGTTCGATGGCGCCCATTTTTTTGCTATATCGCTGATGGTATTAATACCGCGCGTACCGTAAATCTGGAGTTGTTTTGCAGACGCCAGAACACCTTCATCCAGTGTCGGGAATACCGCGAAATCACCGCTTTTGGTGTTGTGCGTACCATATCCTTCAGCCCAGCGAAGATTGGTCGGGTTATTGAACCGATCGGCAATCGTTCTCCCCTTTGCAGTGACGTCTGCTGGCGTTGGATCTACCGGTTTAACGTCACCACTGGAAAAGAATCGCTTAACACCTTTCAGCCATCCCCACACTCTCGGGTCATCTTCAGAGCCTGGTGTATAGGTCTTCCCTGTTTCGGGATCAGTAACTTTCTTATCACTAAGAATTGAAGATCCTTCTTTCACATCAGAGACTGAAATGCTTGTTTTCCCAACAACCCAGTCATAGACCTTCCCGATAAGCGCACCAAGCTTTTCGATGCCAGCCATGAAGCTGTCGACGTCCTTGGTAAATTCTGGCGATGCGAGATATTTCCCGAATCGCTCTATGCCGCCAGCCAGCCCGTCAATCCACTTACCCAACTCCGGAGACTGCAGCACCGTATCAATGGCACCGGCCAGTGCGTCAGAAAGCTTACTCAGTTGCGGGGTAAGCGGGCCAAGACCACGCACAAACGTGTTGCGTATGCTCTGCCCGCTGTAATCCAGCTGGACGTTGAAATCCTGCCACTGCCGCGCCTGCTGGTCGTTGATCTGCAGTAATTTCGCGTCCTTCTGCGCCCGGCGCTCCATCGCATCGATTTCTTCATCGCTCATATTTTTAAAGCGATTCAGGTCATCAAGGCTGAAAAAGTTCGTCAGGCCATAGGCGTTGGCCCCCTGGAGGGTGCTGCCGTTTTTGACAAAAATGTCACGCGCATTGCGAATAAGCTGCGGCAGGAGTTTCGCCGGGTCCTGGTCGGGGTTGTTGATCCCGAGAGCCTGAAACTGCCAGCGCTTTGACAGATCCATCTGGCTGTCGCGGATGGCCCCAAGCGTCCCCGTCGGGTTGCCGAGTGCTTTCTGGTAGTTAATGGCTGTTGAGTCCAGAGCGCCGATGCTCGTCCCGATCCCGAGAGAAGTAAACCGCTGAGATCCGGTCGTGGCCGCCAACCGATTAAGCCCGAAAAGACCGCCCATTCCCAGCACGCCAGTGAACAGACCGACGATACCACCCCATGACAGCAGGCTTGTGGTGGCATCCCTGATGTGCCCAGCCAGCGATTTCGCGTCCTTCGTGGCATCACTCAAAAACCCCTTTGAAGAGCGGGCTTTCTTGTTGAAGTCTTCCTGACTTCTGTTTGCCCTGTCCAGACTGTCGGTGAGCCGATCGAGGCCGCTGTTTATCGACAGAATGGCGCTGGCCCCCTCAGAGAATGCCTTAGCCAGAAGGTCACCTTCTGCTTTCGCTTTGGCCGTCTCTTTGGTGGCATCTGTAGCGCCGTGCGCCAGCCCCTTCCATGCCTCAGGTAGTTCCTCAAGTGCGGCCTGATATTCTTTAAACTTCTCCATAAATGAGACAAACTTGTCGTCATTTACGTCAATATCGACAATAGACTTAGCCACCATTGAAGGAACCCCTGTCTTTTAGCGCGGAAATGATGTATCGCTGGCGGTACTGCGCCGGGCTGGCGAACTCCTCGCCGGTGATTTCCCTGATCACCCGCCAGAATCCCTCATTCGACGCCCAGTCTAGGAGGGTATATATGACGTTTCCTGCTGGGCATTCTGGGTCTGGGTATCGCCAGGAGGATTCGACGTCTGCAACGAATCGCGAAACGCCGTAACGCTCAATGATTCGAGTCGCCCACCGTACATGCCGATCACTGACCCCACCGTCGGCGCAATCAGTTGAGCCTTCTGAATGGCAGAGGAAACCATAAAAAAAACCACCTCGCCTTCGACTTCTCGGTATTCATCAGGAGAAATGATCCCCTGCTTCATGGCGGCATAAAAAGAGGTTGTCTTCCATTCTCCGCCATCGTTCCAGATGACGGATGTAAGGCGTTGGATCTCGTCAACTATGGTCGGCCCCTGTTGACCCTGATCAGCGTCCAGATCCTGCTCGCGTTTGAGCTTTTTGCGAAGCATCATTGCCGCAACGCGCGCCGAACCAAGACCGCCGACCTGTGAGATGAAGTTGGTGAACAGGTTGCCCAGCAGCAGACAGTGCTCTTCCACCACCTCATACGGGAACGGGGTCACATGCAGATACACGATTGACCCGTCTTCTCGGGTGATGTTTGTTACCAGGTTGAGCTTTTTGTCAATTTTCACAATCAGCCCCACATGTTGTCGTTAGTCAGGATATAACCGCTGATGGTCACCACGTACCCGGCATCCATACCGGTAAAAGGCAATTCGTTGAAGTTCACCAGATAAGCGTTAAGCACAGTGAAATTGCTGAGCGTGTTCGAATCAGTGGTAATCACCACCTCGCCCAGCGCCGTGTCGGTAGCAAAACGGTTTTTATAGCTGTCGCTCAACCCCTGGGTGCGCAGCATATGGACGGTGACAGTCACCTGCTGATATGGCGCCTGACTGCCGACGGTTCCGACAAGTTGAGGGAGAATGTCTGTCGCCGGGCCATCAGGTCGCAAACTGATAGCGTCCTTACCAAGATAAGAGGCGGTGATATTTAGCGCAGGCACTTCAGTTACCGACACTGCGCCGCGTACACGGTTGAGGAATCCCTGCGGTACTAATGGGTTTGCCATTTTTTACGCCCCTACAAAGTTGGTTACATTCACGTTAAACGTGATGGATTCGAAGCCGCGGCGCGGCGTCATTACGGCGCTCAGACCGTTATATTTGCCATCGGCGTAATCGGACGGATTAAGGCTGGTGTAGTTCGCGAACGGCACGGCGTTGATCACCGCGTTCCCGGCATACGTGCCTTTCTCGTATTCGGTGTTGAAGTCCTGCTGAGTCAGGCCGGTACCAATCACACGCCCCAGGATCAGACCGTAGCTGACGCCGTTGCGCATGGTTTTCAGCGCTCGGCGCTGCAGGCGGTCGATACCGTTCTGCTCGTAGTACAGCGGGTTAACGGTGGTGTTGGAGCCATTGATAACCTCGTTAGCCAGATCGAGCTCGAGGTTGATTGCAGTCCACGCCACTGAATACCAGTAGTTGAACGGATTGCCGTCCAGCATGTGACCGGCCACCAGCATTTTGTTGCTCAGACCACCTTCCGCGGCGGTGCCGACGTAGTTGATGCTGTTGTCCTGGAGCTGCTTCAGCAGCGTGCCATTGCCTTCGACCGGGTATTCGGTAACGCCGTAGCCGAACCGGTACGCCATCGGAGGCACCATGTTTGACGAGCCAGGTTCGTTTGCCAGAGAGGACTGGAACGGGAACGCCATGGAAAACTCGCCAGCAGGGATATTTGGCGATTCCACGCCTGCACACACAGATTTGTTCTTGGTGGCGACCCAGTCCTGGTAAGTGGCTGTCGTAGTGGTGATGAAGAAATACACCAGTGACGCCGGGCTGGTATACAGGCCAGTAAGGGTTTTAAACGTCGGCTCACCATCCCATTCGCGCGGCACCAGATACGAGAAGAATTTCTGGTAGGTGTTGCCCAGAGAGATATCCTCATCGATGAAGTCGGCCAGTGCAGCAACAGCAGCAGCAACAGACACGTCGCCCAGCTCCAGCACGTAGACCGCGCGGGTAGTTCCCTGCGCCCAGAACGTGGTGTTCATCTCGATGATTTCGTTTGCCGCTACGGTTTTCACCGTACCCATAACTGTTGCCGTGCCGGGGTCAGTCACCAGAGGATAAGTGAAGGAGGTGGAAGTGGTCACAGTGGCGGTTACGGCGCGGTTATACGCTGCTGGAGTAACGCCAGAGACGACCAGTGGGATAGTGTCTCCAACATTCCAGCCATGCGCTGCCGAGAGGGTCACAGTAACGACGCCGGTTGCCCAGGTGATCGTTGAAATGGTTTTAGCCGGTGAGGTAATCGCCTTCAGATCGTCTTTGGTCGTCAGGAGTTGATACTCACCTGCCGCCAGGGTTGTTCCGCCCATGGATATCATCGCGCCGGATTTAAGCAGCTGAGAGGGCTTCGGTGGGTTTGTCACCGAGACGTTAATGTTAACAATTGCCATTTATTTATTTCTCCGGGTAAATGGACGGAATCGCTGACGTGATCAGCTTGCGCGCGACGTTCCGCATGCGCTGCTGGTAATAGTTGACTTTGAACTTAATGGTTTTTCGCATGGCGATGATGTTCAGCTCGTTCTGTGTGACTTGCTCGTCCTGAACAACAGGGATATTCATCACGCCCATTTCCGCGTCATCTCCGAGCGTGTACTGCTGCACATACTTCAGGAAATCTTCCACTCCGGAATTACGCAGCCCAGTGATGGAAATCGTCACATCCTCAGAAACCAGCTGATACTGGTTCTGCTGCTCATCGAGGTAAAAGCTCCCGGCAATCGGCGCGGTGTTACCGCACTTCACTGTTGCGTACGGCGGTGACAGGTTCTGCGTAGAAAGCTTGGCCGGGAACATCGGCATGTACTGGCTCAGCGCCAGCCATACCGGCAATGAGCTCGAAACCACAACGTCCGACAGGTCGATATCATCGGCTGAGTTGATGATCTGCGATCGCATGTAGGGGAATATTGCCTCCCCTGTGTAGTGATAGAGGTTGGCCGGTTCGTTCAGCCCGGTGCGCCGGGAGAAGGAAAACTGGAGGCCAAAGAACTCGCCGATATACAGGACATCAGATCCGATATCGTTGAACGGGTCGATGTCCGCCTGCGCGGTAAACGTCACGACGTTCCGGTCATAGAGCTGCTCATCGTCCTGAATGGTTTCCGTCGTCAGGTGCAGATAACCTTTGACATCGACCGTATCGGGCTCGCTGCTGGGGTCGTCCGACAGAACAGAGGCCTTCACCCAGAACACGAAACCATCGAGGGGCAGCACCTTGCGGATATACTTCGTGAACGTGACCACCTGAAAGCGGCTCAGGTCATCAAGACCCTGAGTCAGCGTGGCGTTAAGCTCTGTTTTTGCAGTTTGCTGCAACTCATCCAGGGAAGGCATTTAGCACCCCGCTCACCCAGGCGCGCATTGCGGCCTGATAGGTTCCGGTATCGATGAATGACGGGCGCGGTGGCCCTTTTTTGTTTTTGAATCGCCGGGATATCCCCTCCAGCGCGCGGCGCGTAGGCACGCCCGGCAATCCGTTCATTTCGGTGTTGTCGAGGAAGGCGACAAACAGGTCATGGATCCGGGACATCGACTCTGCCAGAGGGTCTTTCGCCGGCGGCGCGCCGGCCATCATATTCTCAAGCGACGCCGCCAGATCGTTCGCCATCAGGTCAGCGATGTCGTTGCTGTACCTGTCGAAAAACGTCTGCATGATCTGGTACTTTTCCTCCAGATACTCGGCGACGTCTCCGGTCGTGGTGTTCTCATCCTCATACGGGACGTCAATCACCCCCAGGTGGAAGGTGATCATGACAGCCCCCACAGGCTGCCGAACTGCTGGGCAATCATCAGGTACCGGCGTCCCCATGGGTCCTGAAGCATCTGCAGGTCAGTCAGTGACAGGTCTTTGAAGAAGTCCGGCACCAGGCGCTGAGCGCTGGTCGAGTTATCCCCGGCACCAGTAATCACGCCAGCCTTGAAATTGTTCAGGCCATACTCTTTCCTGAACTCGGCAAATACCGATTCGGTACCGTAGTTGACCAGGAAAGACGCGCCCAGGTTGTACACAGCAACGGTGTACAGGTTCGGCGTGACGCACGCGATATCAGGGTTTACCCACTCAACCGCAGCGCCATACGCCAGGGAGAAAGACGGCGAGTCGTCGGGAACCTGCGCGGCGGTAACGCCCATGTCAGTTCGAACGAATTCGATGAATCCCGACAGGCTCGTTGTCATTTTCTCTTTCTCCCGGATTGTTCAGTCACGATTGTTTCGTTGACCGTCGGAGAGTCTTCGCTGTCTTCTCGGCCTTTCGCCTGCTCAGCGCTGACTTCCATCTCGCCGGAATAGCCGGTGCCACTGTCACGCAGCGCGCTATCCAGAGCCGCTACGGATGCCTGGCGGCGGCCGTGGGCGCCACGGGTCAGGTGAATATCGTTATCGCGGATTGCTTTTTCGATTACCGACGCTGATACAGGCTTGTTCAGGCTGTAACACAGGCCGACAAACGCCTGGCTCTGGTCGATTTTTGTCGAGTCAACCAGACCATAAACCTGGTGATGCTGCACCACTGCATCAACTTCATCAGTTGAGCCATCCAGCACCATCATCTGATCGCCGTGGTTAATCGGGATCTGAATAAGGCGTCCGGTCTCCAGCTTGCGATAGGCGAAAATCTGGCGCTGCTTGGTGGTGTTAGCGATATAGAGTTTCATTGGTTACCCTCGTAAAAAAGCCCCTGCTGAGTTTCCCCGGCAGAGGCTTAACCACTTCAAAGAATGGATCAGGCGCTGTACGCCATGGACAGGATGGTGATTGCTTCCGGACGAACTGCCCAGCCTGCGGTAGAACGCATTTCGGACAGAACATCAATGGCACCACCAGCGATCGGCGTCGGAATTTCACGCGGCGCGGCCATGTCGGTAAACATCAGCGCGTTCGCGGCAAGAGACGGGGTCAGCTTGGCGAATTCGTTGGTGTTTACAGTCGAGTTGACCATTGGCACTTCGACCTCAGGGATGGTGATCACCACCGCGTCGGTACCGCCAGCGCCAGCGCCGATCAGGGTATCGTCATACACCCAGTCAACCTGGACGTTTGCGCCTTTCAGCACTTCTTTCACTGTTCCGCCGACGGTGTCAGTACCGCCACCAGGACGCTGGTAAGAAGTCAGCTGGACGATCTGCTGAATCTCCATGGCGCCTAGGACGCGCTGCGGCCCCAGGATAACGACACGTTGCTGGCGGCCCAGCTGCATGGTGCGGGTCAGTGCGGCCTGTACGTGTCCCAGCAGATACACCGCCATCTGACCGTGGTCATAGGTCAGAACGGTGGTGTTGCCGTTGCTGTCCGGAGGCAGGGACTCAGTAGTCGCGCCAGCGGTGTTCAGCAGGCCTTCACCGCCAGCAGGGTTCATGCCGTACAGCAGAGCAGAGCGCAGCTGCTGGAAAATACCCTGACGCATGCCCAGGCGCTGAGCTTCCGGCAGTGCAAAGTTCCAGTTACCGGCAGCGGCCATGTCATGGTGATCGTAGATACCACGGCAGCGGAACAGGTAGGTTGGGGTTGAAATCATCTTCGCATCCAGCGCCACGCTCGGCAGCTGGTTACCGTTACCAGACTGGCTGGAAGTGGTCTGGGTGCGAATGTCCAGACGGCGCATGTAGACGTACTGGTCGCCTACGCCGAGACGGACTTGCGGGTTACCACTGGCGATGGTTTCAAACGCACCTGACGCCTGCTGGTAACCAATGATCATCTCCGGCGCGATGTACGACGGATTGACGATGGTGTAGCTGGGGGTAATTGCAGCCATTTAATTCAGCTCCCGATTAAAGTAAGACCAGCGCGCAGCTGTCGGTGTTATTCCAGGTCAGGAAGCCCGTCGCGCTGTCATAGCTGACAGTCTTGGAGTTGCCTGATTCGATGGCGAGCACTTTTACCGGCAGCGTGATGTCGGAAAGCGTAACTGCGCCGATGGTGCCCTGCGTGGTTGCAGCGCCGCCTGGTACAGTTGCCGGGGCATAGGTGAAGGTCGTTGTGTTCACGACTGAAAGCACGACCACAGTGCCGTTGTACGCAGCAGGAGCGACGCCGCTGATTTTCACGTACTGACCAGCAGTCAGGCCATGAGCTGAATCGGTTACCGCTGTCGCCACGCCATTGGCATAGGTCACTGCAGTTGTCGCAATATCAGAACCAGCGAAACCGGCCGCCGCCGCGGTGGTGATTTGGTTGTTCACGAAGTCCCAGGCCAGCGGAGTTTTCACTGAAGCGCCGGTGGTGCCCAGCGCGACAACCTGCGCAGATGCCTTCAGCGGAACGCGCATGTTGGAACCCAGGCGGTAGTAAGAAACGCTCATGCCTGATGCGTACAGCGGAACCGGAGACTGAGGTGTGGTCAGGCCGTTGTGAGCCTGATTGAAGACGGTGAAGCCTTCCAGTTCGGCAACAGACACGGCACGACGGATGTATGAACCGCGCGGGCTTGAGCTGGTACCAGGCAGAAGTTCAGCAACCGGCAGACCGCCCCAAAGTGGTTTGGTTTCCGTTGCCGCCACGGTTCCCGCCGCCAGATTGAAGCGGTTAGCCGGGTCATCCAGCGCCACGCCCTGAATATAACCGTCGGACTGCACACCGAAGGAGCCCAGCGCATTCGTGGTTGCCATCGGGTTAAGAGATAAGTTAGCCATGCTTGAGAGCTCCCGTTAAGCCTGGTTGTTGAAACTGGTGACCTGACGCTTGCCGGACTGGAACGGAGCCCAGGCGGCAGCAGGATCGCCTTCGAAGGTGCTGATCTGGCGACCGGTCGCATCAGCGCGTTTAATTTCGCGCAGCATGCCAGGGCCAACAGACAGGCTTGCCGATTTCTGCGCGTCGGCATAGATCGTCTTCTCGGCTACGCTCAGCAGGGCTGAGTCAGCGATGGAGGACAGGTCGACGGATTTGAAGTCAGGCGAATGCTCCTGAAGCTGGATCATCAGGCGGCGGCGATATGCCAGCGGCTTTTCACCAGACAGCGGTACCGGCGCGCGCTTGCCGAAGCAGGAGAACACGCTATCGGCCTTCACCTGTGCGTCGGCTACTTCGTTGCGCTCTTCATCGCTCAACTCGGTTGGGATGCGGGAGCGCAGGTCGGCGATCTGCTGACGCAGTTCAGAATCAGCCTTTTCTTTCGCCATACGTTCTGCCTCTTCCGCGTCGGCCTTCTCTTTGGCTTCTGCGTCTGCTTTTTCTTTTGCGGCTTTCTCTTCCGCGTCAGCTTTGGCTTTCGCCTCTTCGGCCTCTTTTTCCTCAGCATCAGCCTTTTCTTTCTTGGCTGCTTCTTCGGCATCGGCCTTGGCTTTCAGGTCTGCTGCTTCTGAGTCAGCCTTAGCCATGCGTGCGTCAATCGCCTTATTGATTAGCGCTACGATTTTTTCCTCGTCCATCTTTTCAGCCTCGTTTGGAATGGAATCAGATTTAACACCAGTAGGGGCAAGGAGCTTGTCCCATACGCCCTGTTCACAAATTGCAACGTGGTCGAGCAATACCGGGGAACCTTCCACCAATAGAGGCTGACCGTCGATTTTGATGATTGCGTCCTGCATTTCGCTGAACGTGACGGTTGGCGAAGTACTCAACTGCCGTGTCGCCATAATTTCGGCGGCTTCAGCGTCGTACACCCGGGCGATAGCCCAGACCTCGCCATTATCAGCAACCCAGCTGTTCGTCAGGGTGCCGATAACACGCTTCGCAAATTCATCGCTATCGAGCTTGTTTTTCTCCGGGTGCAGCCAGATAAGCGGTACACCGGCAACTCGCTGGAGAAACTCTGGGGTGAGATAGTCATCCGGGTTACGAAAGGCCATCTGTTGATCTGCGGAGCGCCAGGTAACCCCTGTTCCGGTTACCCGGATGGCGAACATCCACATGTTGATAAAGAATTGCGGGCTGCTCAGCGTCCCGTCAGCGATGAGCGCGGCCACCTCGGTTTCATTGAGCGCCTGCTGCGCCAGCATCTCAGCGAAGGGCTGATGAAGCGGCTTGGGCAGATCGTCAATGTGGAACCATCCGGCGGCCAGCGATTCGTCGTTAAGCTTCGCCTCGAACCTCTCCGGCACTTCGGCGCGAAACGTCAGATAATCGCCGTATACGCTGTGCGGAGTCAGCGAGCCATCGTACTGATAGCCAACCTCTTCCAGCACCTCGCGGCGCGCGGCATCAATAGCCAGCTCGCCCGGCTCTACCGTTCCGCCAGGCTGACACCACGTGCCATCATCCGAGCGCTGGATCAGGAAAACGAACTTACCCTGACGGAACATTATCCCGCTGCCAAAAATAGCCACGTTTTAATGCTCCTATGCTGCTTTCTTCATCGACTCCATAAACTTCTGCCCCTTCTGGGTCAGCATGTATTCTGGAATGCTTCTGAGGTTGTAGATGTAGGTCACGTAGCACTGACAAAAAACCTCTTCGCCAGGCTGAGTGATTTCGTCGAGGTAACCAGCTGGCCCGGCTTTCACGTACCCGTTTTTTTGCGCCCAGTTCCCGCGAATCAGGTAATACAGCTGATCGCGTTCCTTGTGGTCCTCGCGGAAGTCATAGCCCGGTCGCCGCCAGTGGCTGTGCCATATCGCTGCAATCGCGTTGTTGCTCGTTGCGATCACGTTGTCGATGTTGGCTATCAGCTTATGATTCTGGTCGATCATCACCCGCCGCGCTTCATAGTCCACCTTCTCGGCGGCCTTCTGAATGTGCGCTGCCGTCTCCCGCATCGTTCCCTGAATGCCGTTCAGCGCAATGCTATCAGCAGAGGGAATGCTGCTGGCCCAGCCGCTAAACCGCGACAACGTGGTGTCGATGGCTTTTTTTCGGTTGAGCTGGATAAGGTCAGCGCTGGCGAGGATCCGCCTGTCGAGCTCCGTCCTCAGCTTTGGCTCAAGGTAGTTGAGCGTAAACCGGGATATGCCCTGGTGGCGCTTCAGCGCGCCAGCACGCCCCACCTGCAGGTCGTATGCTTTCGTCAGGTTGCGGGTGACCATCGCCATGTAGTCATCGGCGGTTTCGCTTTCGGCGGCCTGGCGGATAATCGCCTGCCAGCGCTCCAGCTCTTCACGGGATGAGTAGCCGTTGCGGAGAAAGAACTTCACCGCGTCTCTCACTGTTCGGGTGAAAGTGTTCATAGCATCATCCCGCCGCCCGGCTCTTCAGCTTTTGGCGGCTCCGGCGGTGGGTTGGCTTTCAGCGAGTCGTAATCGAGGTTAAGCCGCTGAGGGAAGAGGTTCTCATTGGCGTTGGCGTTTTCACACGCCCACTCGATAATCGTCGCGCGGTTTTCAGGGTCAGCTGTGAGCTGCGGCAACACCACTTCCAGCATGCTGACGATCGCCTTAAATCGCGTTTCATCGACCTTCACCTTCTCGCTTTCCGGCTCTTTCAGAGAGGACGGCCAGCGATATTCGAAGTTGTTTATCCAACTCGCGAAATACACGCTGTAGGTGTTTTTCAGCTCCGGGAAGTCGGCACGCAGCGACTGGAAGAACTCAATACTCCAGGCGCGATACTGGCACACGCGAATGAAGAACGCATAAAGCGGGTCCAGCCACTCGCGGATGTTGTCGATGTACACCGCAACGGCGCGGGCATCTTCAGTGCCTTCGCCGAATCCCTGGGCGAACGTCTCAGAGTTGAGGATGATCGCTGGCATATCGGCGGCGGCGGCCGTGTTCTCCAAGATATGCTTACGCGCAGAGTCGAGAGGCTTTTCCAGGTTGCTCAGGTTGATTGACTCGATGTTGTCGCTCTCGCCAATCTGCAGGACCTCTCCCGTCTTCCCGCGCTTCAGCATCATGCGCTTAATGCCGCTGAGCTTCTGCATCATGTTGTTGACGACGGAGCTTGGCCCCTTGATTTTCGTCACCAGCAGACCACCTTTCACCGCAACCATGTCGTCGGTTCGCATGGTCTGGATGAAAGACTTCAGCGGGTAGAGAGCGCGTTGGTACACGCTGCGACCGGTGAATCCGAACGCCGCGGGGTTGTACGCGAGGTAAATCGGATCCTCGTTCTGCACGACGACACAACGTGATTTGTGATACGGCTTGCCAGCAACCCGGATGCCGTCGACTTTCTGGAAGTCCTGCGCGTTCGGGTCCTGATTCAGCACAATGCTGCCCGCGGTGTTCAGCGGGTCCAGAATGTTAAAGCTGACGTTGTGCTTGTACAGCGTGCGGTAGTCCAGCGATTCATTCGGCTCCTGGTTATCCACCAGCATGGCGATCGCTGAAACGCCGTAAATACGGGCGATGCGCGCGGCGTTGGCGATGTGCTGGTTAGCACCCATTGCTTTCCATTCGCGCTCGAACGCGTCGCGCAGGCGCTGCTCAAGCCCATACGACTGGGCAACATGCACGGTGCGCGGCTCATTCATCGCCATTTTAATCGGGCGATCCACCATCTTGCCGCCCAGCGGGTGGTAGAGGTAAACCGTTTTGCAGGTCTGATAGCCAGCCGTTGACCCTGGCTGGATGTCGTCGCTGTCCAGCAATGCCATCAACTCTGAGTGAGAGCAGCTGCCGATTTCGAAATCGTCTTCGTTCATTGGTTCTCTCGTCAGATTGCGTCGCCGCTGCCGAAGGCGATGATCAGCCCGTAGGTGTAATCATCGAGCAGGTCATCGGCGCGCTTATGCGCTTTCTTGTCGGCAAGGTGGAATCGGGAAACCTGCTTGTGCAGATGGTTTGCTGTCTCGCCCTTGAAGACGGCTGTCTTCTCGTAGGCGTGTCGGGATATTTTCGCCAGGCCGCGGTAGTGGTAACCGGAGGCCATAATGGCGCGTTCGTCCTTTCCTTTGCTGGTAAGGGCGGACTCAATTTTGTTGACCGGCCATCCCAGGCTTTCACCTTTCTGCAGGAGGATGCTGCCCATGCCGGCGTCTTCGATGAACACGCCGAGGCTGCCGTTGATGGCAACGCACTGCCCGGAAAGCTCGTTGAGGCGGTCGAACACCGACGGCATCCACGTCTCCAGCAGCGCGCCGTCAATCTGCACGACATCCCAGTCCAGAATGGTGAGGCGCTGAATGCCGGGCCGGGTGTCGACGGCGTAATACACCACCGCCGTGCCGTCATGCTCAGAACCACCCTTGACGGCGGTATCCATGACAGCGAAGACGGCCTGGCACATTTCAGGGTAATCGACAGGTTGATCCTGATTCTCACCCTCGAACCATTTGCGGACGTCGAACAGCGAAGCGGCGGACCAGTCGACGAACTCGGCCAGAAACTCCTGGCGGAACACGCGCGGGTCGTTGTTGGCTTTCTCCTTCTCCAGTTCTTCCGGCGGAACGAACGGGTTGGAGGATGTCGGCGCGTGATGCTCGATAAAGCCAAGGTTCTTGTCGTGGCAGATGGCGTAGAAAAAGTTCTCCTCGTCCACCCCGTCCGGCGTTGAAAACACGTAGGCCCGGCCCTTCGTCGTCAGCAGCGTTGGCTTAATCGACTTCGGCCATATCTCCCTAAGCATCTCCGGCGACTTGGTAAATGCCGCTTCGTCTATCAGGATGATTTCGTACTCACGGCCACGGCCAGCCAGTTTGTTGTCGTTGGTGACCCAGAAGTCGATCTTCCCGCCATTCTTCAGCAGCAGGCGCTTCTCCTGGCGGCTAAAGCTTTTTTTCAGAGGCAGCAGGATTTCTTCGAGCTTGTCGTAGATCTCCTGATACTGGCGATACTCCGCGGTGAAGATACCGACGCGGCCTCCGAGTTCGATGTCCATGCCCGGGCGTTTAAACGGCGCAGTAGCATAGGTCACGGCAGCACTGGACAGCATGAAGGTTTTACCCCAGCGGCGACCACACCGGACCGCATGCAGTTGACCTTCCCAGGAATCGGACCAGACCTTTAACTGCCCGTCATGCAGCGTCGGGAGGTAAATGTCGGCCATATCATCTTCCAGGTATCGGCAGGGTATTGTGTACGACGATCGCGTTGTCTTTGTCGCCGTCTTTCAAAGCACTAATTTCGTGACGTAGCTTCTCGTTTTGCAACTCAAGACGCTCTACATCGAGCAACGATTGACGCTCGCTTGTTTTCCGCAAGAGGATTAGTCGCGCCAGCTCTTTGCGGGCGCTATCTTTGTCGGCAGTCAGGATTTCAATCCCGAACTTGCCAAGCTTCACACCATGCAGCAAATAGCGCGCATCACCTTCCAGATCCCTGGTATCGGCAAAGAATGGCTCTCCAACGCCTTCACCATTGCAGCGCGGGCATTCTGGGTTTGGGTCGCCGTTATCGACAAATCCAATACCCCCCGATGTGTCCGGGGGATGCGCGCCGTCGGCTTCAGCTTTGCGCTCAGCGGCAAGTTGCTCGGCAATATCCCGCCACTGATATCTGTGCTCGTTCCCCCAGCAGTACCGGCAGTTAACACGTCGATACTGAGCTATCTCGTTAGGGTCCGCGTTGATGATTGCCGTCAGTTGACCGATAACATCATCAAGCTCTGCTGCGTATCGCCTCTGCCGCTCATTGCGTAGGTGATGCACATAACGTGAAACCTTAGGGTTTCTGAGGAGCTGGCTAGCTGTCACGTAAGCGGCATTTCCCGTCCCCGTGTAACCGGCAAGACGATAGGCCTCGACGCGAGTTTTCCCCTCGACGACATGCTGCGCAAATATCATCTGTTGGTCAGAAAGACCGAAATCATCTGGTGCTGAGAGCGGAGTAACCGAGCGCTCTGGTGCAGTTTTTTTTTGCACCTCAGGCTCTGGCTTTGCGCTCTCCTGCGCGTGTTTTCCTTTCTGCGAATTCGCATTTTTTTTCGCAGCTTCTTTCTGCGATTTCGCACCATACGACGTTACTTTGATGTAGCGTTTCGCAGATGCGTAATTCAGTCCCTGAGCCTGGCACCAGTCTTTGGGGGAAATACCTGTTTTGGCATGCTCGGCGAGGAACTGGTCTTGCAGTGCTCCCCAGTCCGGTTTTGCCATAATACTTACCTCACTTTGACATTATCGAAGCCCCTCAGTGAAGGGCTTCTGTAATGCCTGCTCAGTCTTTCAGGAACTCTTTCGTGTTTACGGCAATTTCCCCGGTGAGGAGCTCTGCACTGGTGCAATCAACAATGACCGATGCGTGAGGGTTGGCGTTTTCGTTCAGCCATTGTATCAGCGGTTTTGCTGCTGCCTTGAAGGTGTCGTAGTTGTAGCGCCCTTTTGCTTCGTCCGAATCAGCTTTTGCTTCATCTTCGCATTCGTAAACCGGAGTGCACACAATGCTGTCGACGATATCGGCGCGGTAAGTTGTTGACTCAGCGTCAGATTGGTCTGTCAGCAGCTCGATAAATCCGTCGCGATGAGGGAGAGTAATCTTGTCTTTCGAATACCCTTCTGCGATCAGCTTCTTTGAAACCCAATTTGAACTTACCGCCGCCAGGGGTGAATGCTGACTGTGCTGATAAAGTTTTACCAACCAATGCTTAATGATTTTCATGTGACTACCCTTTTAGATGTGAGCCTGTCGCATGGCAAAGCCGCCAAGAGCGAACGGCTTGCCCAGGCTCACGACTGAAAGTCTCTCTTCGAAATGCGCATGCGAAGCGCAATAAAAAGCCCCGCTATTGCGAGGCTGTTATTTGAGGCACTGCTCTTTGATATAGTCCTGCAAATAGCCGACCTGCTTCGTCACTGTCGCGATTCGCTCTCTGAGGGTGAAATAATCCCGTTCAGCGGAGTCAGTAAGTCGGGGGCCGGAAGCATCGCCCATGCCGCCGGCGCTGGTCGCTCCGTTCGTGGGGCATCTGGCGTTGACGTGCAACCCACACTTGCCATCGCGAACACAACGCTGCAGATCATCAAGCTGCTTTTTCGCATCGGACAATTCCTTCGTGTATTTGGCATCCAGCGCAGCGACATCACGCTGGCGCACCTGCATATCTTTAATGGTGGCGTTAGCCAGGTTGAGATTTTTGGTGGCTTTGTCGCGCTGGTCTTTGTAGGCGATGGCATTGTCGCGGTAGTGGTTAATCGCCCAGGCCATGGAAACCAGCAGGCAGATAATGACAGCACAGATGATTGCGGTTAACCGACTCATTTCACACCGTCCAGGCAGAGCGCCTTTTCTTTCCCGGCGCGAGTTACCAGACCAGGAAGAACCTTTCCGCCACCCCATACCCAGCGAGGGAACTGGTTGCATGCCGCCGTGATATCCCCACCTCTGAGAAGAGAGAACATCGTGGAGGTACGCATGTTTCCGCAGCCAGCACGAAACGTTACCGATACAGCTGCAGAGAAAGTATCGTCAGATAGCTTTCTGCCATTCCCGTAGCGGTTAACGCAGGACTCAGCATCAAGGATGTTGCGCTCCCACTCGGCTGCGATCTGCTGGTCAGACTTAACGGTGCCGAGTTTTACGCCATGCGTGTTCCCCATGCCGTCAGTCAGCACACCTGCCGGGCAGACATACGGATCACGTCGGCAAGATTCAGCGTTGCCGATTAACTCCAGCCCGCGCTCGTTAGTCCTGACATGGCCCGCATTCATCACAATGGCGATGATCGTTCCGACGGAGCAGACAATGCCCGCCGCGCCGCTTTTCTTACTCAGTTTCAACTGGGCCACCGGAAATTCTCCGCATTGCCTCCGTAACTACCTCGGCGGCAGCCGGGCGATCGGAGTGGGGTTTTTTGCCTACATCAGATAAGTAGTTTTCCAGCAGCTGGGTGCGTTTCCTCTCCTCAGCCATACGCTCACGCTCTTCTTTCCGTTTTGCGTAATAAGTTTTTATCGTGAAGAACGCCGATATAAGCGCCCCGATAATAAACACGTAATCCTGCAGGCTAAGCAAAGAGAACAGCCCCAAGGCCGCCGACCACCAGTACGGCAGATCGTGTCCATTTGTTGGGTTCATACGTTGCATTCCACACCTCCGGCTTCGGGGTGCTGTGTCGTAGTAAGAGAAAGGCCGTCAGACACGATAGCTACGGGGCATCTGGAATTGATTGTCTGCGGCCGAAATAAAAAAGCCCGCGACAGGCGGGCAATATGGGGGTAAGGCAATGCCGGCTCTATGGCCGAAGGGTCCCAGGCAGTGGGTTTGTTTGTGGTGGCTGAAGTCGCGTTGTTGCCGTCCCCATTAGACCCGGCTCAAGGGTTTCGATGTCCCCGATTCATCAGCACTGTCATCTTGTACTTCACCACAACGGAAAGAGCATTGCCGCGCCAGGGAAGTGTGCCTGGTCTCACCGGGATGCCGTCACATACTCAATGCTCTTACCTGTTGCATGCTCCGTTTCGTGGAACTGACGGGAAGGAGCGCTACTCTTCCGCCTCATGCAAGATAACACCGCCCCGATGACGATGTGTTTTGCTGATGGCTCGCCTGGCTGGATTCGAACCAGCGACCAACCGCTTAGAAGGCGGTTGCTCTTTCCTCTGAGCTACAGGCAAATTGGTGCCGGGCAAAGGAATCGAACCTCTGACGCGCAGCTTACAAGGCTGCCGTTCTGCCACTGAACTAGACCGGCGAATTTGGCGGGACAGGAAGGATTCGAACCTTCGACCATTCGGTTAACAGCCGAACGCACAACCGCTGTGCTTCTGACCCTGAAACGAAAAAGCCCCGGCGGGATGCCAGGGCTCATTTTACAAACTGGATAGTGACTATCATCTTCATGCCGCCGATGTAATTTAGGCAGCATATCAAAGTAGACTCAAATATGGCTCATTTAATTGACTTTTGCAATACCCTGCTGCGAAAAAGTCGCCTTTTGTTGTGATCGTGTTCTCACAGCACAGAGAAGAGAATCGGCATCAAGCCGCTTAAAGATGTCGCACATGGCCCGCCAGTAGTCGGCGTAGTTATGGCACCAGTTATCAGGCTTAACGCCACACAGAGCCGCCAGGTACTGATGCTGATACACATCCTTGCCAGCCAGCTCCGCTTTGACGTCCTGCGCCGCCAGCCATATCAGTTTCTTCAGGCGCTCCATCGTTTTGCCGGCCACCTTCTTCGCGCCGAGGCGTTCCCGGAACTCTCCCCACGCCCACTGGGTGATCACCACCTGGTGCTCGAATTTGATGTTCTCGCTGTAGTTCCAGAGCAGCCACGCTTTCTGATGGTCTTCCAGAGAAAGCACAGCGCGGCGCCAGGATGCAGTGCTGTACTCTACCGGCCCCACCAGCGCGATTGATGAGCCCTTGGCGCGTGACTGGTTGCCGCTCATCGGCGGTCCGTCCGGGTTAACTTTCCGGCCGGTGACCGGGTCGGTGATTTTCTTCCGGCCCCGGCTGCGCGCTGTCGCGGTGAATTGCGCGTTCTCGGCGAAAGCTACCAGCTGCCCTTTCGTCGCCCCGCTCAGATCTGCGGTCGCCACAATGAGCTGCTGACGTACGTATTCCAGTTGCTGACTGTTCATGCGGCTTCCTTCTGTGGCTGGTTGGTTTTGGTCTGGTTATGCTTTGCTACTGGTGGCAGGCTAGCGCGCTTAACGCTTTCGGCCTGATACCGCAGGAAGTCTGTGTGGTTCATTCAGCCTCCAGTTCGGTGATGGTCAGTTCAAGCCTGCCGCCTTTGACGATTGGCATCCTCTTCACGCTGTAGTAGTAGACCTGCTGGTCATCGAGCCAGAACCCGGATTTCGTCAGGGCGTCGAACGCGGCCTTTTGCAGATTGTCCAGGTCGCGGCGGCGGCGATCCGGCATATGGCACTCAATGCGGATTTTCACGGGTGTCGCTAGGCCGATATCCAGCATTGAGTCTTTGATGATTCTGGCGACACTGTCGCGGTACGCCTGCCCTTCTGTGCTGATGTGCGTGCGCCCGCGGTTATGTCGGTAGTAGCGGTTGTTGCTCGGCGGCCACGGGAGGCTGATGCGGTAATCATTCATGTTTTTACGAGCCCCTCTTTAAGCCAGATGACCTGCGTGCGAGCCATGCCTTCCAGCGCGCACTCCTTTGCATATTCCGCATCGACCAGGCGAGTGCGGCGATCAATCTCGTCGTGGCAGCTGCTGCATGCGATGGTGGCGATCAGGTCAGGCGGCTTGATTCCGGTTCCGCACAGGCCCGCCAGGCGGATATGTGCCAGCACTGAGGTTTCAGGGTCGCCATTGCATACGCCTGGGATCCGCACCTGACATTCGCGGCCGCGTGCGGCCTTGCATAAATTAGCCATGCGCCCTCCGTGCCGCGAGGCGCAGCCATTTCTGATCCACCAGGCGGGCGGTGTAGCCTTTCAAAGCCGGGATGTCGGACGGATTAACAGCGGTCTTACGCTGACGGCGCGCCGGAACGCGGAAGATTTCGTTTGTGATGACGCGGGAAAGTGGAGTAGACATCAGGCCTCCTGCTTATCGCGCAGCTGCTGGTATTCGCAACTTTGGGGTATGGTCAGGTGGCAGCCGATATTCATCGCCCAAGCTTCGACTTTGCACAGGAAGATGTACATTTCGCCGGTTTCCAGATCGGAGGTATGGCGGAGAGATTGAACCGTGGTCACCTCTCCGGACACGACGTCTACCCGGTCTTTGCTTTCGTAGCCGAGATAGGTGTGTTTCATCGCGTCTTTGACCCACTCAGGCGTAGCAAAGGTCTTGCCGCGGGCGATGAGGTAGTCGCTGATTTCCGTGTACCACATGTGGCTGAGCGCGTTCTGAGACAGGCTGCGCTTCTCGCGCCACGGCTTAACCTGCAGGCGGAAGCATTGCCCGGCGTCCAGCAATGGCTGAATCTGCTGGCCGATTGCCGCAAAGTTGCCGCGATGGAGTTTGATACCGTCTACTGGCAGAGTCATACGGCCTCCTTAACGGAAACCGCAGAATGCAGAAAATCGCAGGTGCATTTCTGCATCTGTGACAAGGTGAGGATTTCAGATTGTGATCGCATTTAAGTCCCCTTAAATGCGAAGAAGTCATCGAAGTTGTTCAGGCTCCGATGACTTAATTATGGCTGGGTGATTATTGGAAATCAAACGTTGCTTGACGTTTAGTTATGCGTCGAATGGGTTAGGCACTATGCGATACCACTGTTGGCGAACTGAGTGGGCAGGCGACACCTATCGGATGTTTGCCATTGCAGATAAAGCACCGCATCTCGCTAAGCACCTGAGGAGAGGTAGCGATCGTCTTCGGAGGATTATCCTCGCTCAATGCATCACGGAACGCGACCGCAACAACCTTCCCGCCTAAAGCTTCCATATGGGCATGCACTGGCGGCTCCTTGCCGTCTTCGAACTCAATGACGAAAGTTAACTTGCCCATCACTTCACCTCCTGCTGCGGCGCTGCTGCAATCACGCTAGCGTGTTTGTTAATGGTCACGATAAGCTCCTGCTCGGCCTCATCAAGACAATCACCGATACCGCGTCTGTCACCATCAAAGTCATCGAAGTCTGCGCGAATTCGGGCAACCTTCCTTACTGCTGAAAACACTTCATCCGGAATCACCGGAGAGTTGCCAGACACGACGTCAGCACGAACATATAGCGTGTCGTCAGGGTGCTGATTGTCGCTGCACCATGTTAATTCGCTGAACTCGCCGTTCTCCGGCCATACACCAGCGGTTTGAAGCCAGATATGCTCTGGCGCATCCTTGCATGGCGTATTGACAGGAATATTTTCCGGAATATTTTGTTGTGAGTTTTGTTGTCGATTGGCAGCTCGCTCAGCCTTCAACGACAGAGCAAGATACTGCTCCATCGACGTTTTGGCTCCGGCAATAATCTCGTCAAGCACATCATCAGTCAGGTCTTTATCTGTCATCATCGCAGTATATCCTCCACGCCAATTAACCCCTTCCGGCTCAAGTAGTCCATTGCATCGCTTTGTAACTTGCTGTCAGGCTTGGCTTTTCTCAGTGAGTGGGCTAAACGCTTAATCCACATGACCAATTCGTCCACTCGCTTGGTATCCTCATTAGTGAGGGCGCCATCGGCACCCTGAAGCATGGCGGCGCGGCAGGCTTCCACAATGCTAACCCGCAGAGAACTTAGCGTGGCTAGGCTGTGACGCTCGCCGGTTATCTTGTCGATCCGTTTCATCAGGTCAGTTGCAAACAATTCAACAGCCGACTCATCAGGCACAGATGCCGGCGCTGGCGGGGCGATATAAGCGTTCAGGAATTCATAGCCATCATCCTTAAACCAATCAGCTTTTGAGTGCATCCAGCTGCCAAACTGCCCCGTTTTCTTGTTCCTCACAATAAAACCCACAGGCTCCGCTTCGAGCGATGCCAGCGCGATTTCCGATGAGCGCAATTCAAGCTGAAGATAGTCACGATAGCCACGATCGATATGCATGCTGGCTATAAGCCCATTCCGATGTTCAATCCGCGAGCGTAAATGCTCGATTAACTGCTCTTTGGTGAATTCTTTGGTAATAGTGCTCATGGGTTAGTCCTCCCTGTTGATGCGGATGCCTGCGGCAATTAGTTCATCTTCGAGGCGACACACCTCTTTAGCCAGCCTCGTTGAGTTGCTTTCAGCACTATGCTTGTAGTCACTGAACTCTCGCTCTACTTCGAATCGCTTCTCTCTGTGGATGCTTTCCAGCGACTTAGCCTGGTGTAAATCCTCTGCCTGTCGCTCAAGCTTGAAGCGCTGAAGCTCGACTAATTCGTGTGCGGCTTCCAGCTCATCCAGCAGCGCCCGAACTACATCTGCGGCTTTCTGGCACTGGTCAACAATGCTCACGTCACAACCGGTATCGAAACCGTCCTCAGTTTCAAAGCGGAGCTCTACGGTATCTCCGTCGATATCTGAAGGTTCAAACCCGGAAATGTTTTCCAGAATGCCGATAGTGCTTTCTGCGCGCTCACGTAATGCGCGTTTGTCGAAGTTGCTCATTGGGCGGCCTCCCGTGGATAATGCTGCATGTCTTTAACGCGATAGCGCCTGACTTCTGTTTCATCAACACCACAGCAAATACAGAGGCAAACAGGCTCAGATTCGGAGTGAATTTCCTCTTTCTTGCCAACGGTGACAGGCACTTCAACCCAGGTGTTTGAGCTGATCTGGCTAACGACTTTGTAGACAAACATTTCGTTTGGAACACCAAAGCGCTTTTGCTCAATCAGTGCATAATCACCAAATTCGAATTCAGGCTTCATGACTGCGCTCCTTTGCGAATTTCCACGGCGAAGAATCTCGCTCTAATCGCCTCACCCTCAAGGTCGCGAGCAGTAGTCTCACGACCAGCCTCTTTTGCCAGCCGAGCAGCAGTTAGACGACGATCAACCAGAGCATCAACACCCTGCGCCCGCACTTCAGCCAGGAAAGCGTCGATCGCAGGGGTTTCAACGCGGAAGTAAACCGGATCGCCGTTTTCAAAGATACCAGGGTCATCGACCAGTGTTTCGTGCTCATCAGCAGAGTAGACTTCCTGACGAAGCAGGCCATGCTTCAGCGCCAGCTCCTGTATCTCCGCACCATCAGCGGAGCCACCTTGCAAGGCGATAGAGAGCAACGCATCGACGAATGCATCCATCCCCGCATTCTCCGCAGCCAGCGCCGCGAGATGGGCTTCAAGTTCGGCAAGTTCCTGCTCGTTCTCGATTGCAGCCTGATACAACTTTTCAAGCTGAGACACTGAAGACAGAAGTCCGTTATGCCTAATCATTTCGACCAAATTTTTCACGCTCATACCCCTATCCTCCCCCAAACCATCAATACTCTCTTCATAGCCGCGCTGTTGCGGCACTCCTGAAATATTCCGTTGGTGCAACTGCGCGCGGTGCCGTCCTGCTCTTCCGGCGTCGCCAGGCGATAAGTCACCGTTCGCCAGACCTTGCTCACCCGCACAATCTTCCGGGCCCGCTCCAGATCGATAGCATTCTTCGTGATGCAGTTGATGGTCATGCCACACTCGGCAGACACATCCTTTGCGGTGAAGGTCCGGTGCGTTTCGAGATAACGCAGAATTGCCTGTTTACCTTTCATGCTGCCCCCTTGGAACGGTAAGAATCCCAGGTGAATGACAGCGTGCACCCGCCGCCATCGCTCATGCGGTCGATAACGCGCTCACTCACGAACTCTGCCAGTTCTTCTTTGGTCTGGTTGCTGATCAGGATGGTCGGCTTCATCCGCTCGTACCGGGTGTTGATGATTTCGAACATGATCAGCTTCTCGGCTTCGCTGCCAAACTGGACGCCCACCTCATCGATGATCAGCAGGTCAGGAGTGGTGAAGTGCGAAATCACGTCGTTCTCGCAGCGCGTCGCTGTTTTCGACCACGTTGATTTGAACTCACGGGCAATTTTCAGTGCTGTGGTGAAAATTACCGGGCTCTGGTGGTTCTCGATGACGTGGCGGGCAATCGCCAGGGCGAGGTGGTTTTTACCTGTTCCTGGCTTTCCGCACATCACCAGGCCGCCACCCTGTTTCAGGCGCTCGGGCCACTTTGCGGCATAAGCCTGGCAAACACGCAGCGCGCGCTCTGACTCTTTGCCAACCGGCTGGTAGTTTTCCAGCGTGCACGTCACAAAGCGCTCGGGGATTTCAAGCTGGCGCAGCAGGCGATCGATGTTCTGCTGACGCGTGCGGTCTTCCCAGCGTTTTTTCTCGGTATACAGGAAGGTCAACTCATCGCGCAGGCAGCCCGGGCAGCGAGTCGGCGGTGAAGGCAGCTTGATGAGGCTGCTGGTAAGAACGCGTTTACGCTGTTCGTACTCGCCATGTTTCTCGCACAGCACCGTTTCGCAGACGGTCTCGCAGTTAGGGAGTTGCTCTGGCGGCCTGCTGAGAACTTCCAGCATTTTTTCGATAGCGTCGATTTTTTCGAGCAGTTCCATACTCAGTCCCTCGCCCATGACGGGATTTCAGTCTGGCCATAGTCCTTGCCAGCGAAGTTCTCAGATACGCGAGACTGATTGCGGGAAGGCTGCTTGGCGCCCTTAGGCTCAAACAAACCCTGCCAGCCGTTAGCAATGCTCTGGTTGATGATTTCTTCAGGCTGGTAACCGCTGCACTTGCAACGCTCGAGCAGGTTGATGGCCTGGGTTACCGTCTGCTGAGACTTAATCGGTTTCTTCAGGTCGCGACGATAATCGACCCATGACTTCCAGACTGAAACTGACAGCCATTCAGGAAGGTCAACACCAGCCGGATCGAACGAAGCCGGTTTGGGGGATTTAGGGGGTTTATTAATATTGTCTTTATTGTCTTTTGTATGTTTGTCTTTTGTGTTTACCTGATTTGGGTAAGTGTCGTTACCTGATTCGGGTAAATATTTCTTACCTGATTCGGGTAAATTTACCTCTTTCAGGTAAACTTTATTTTCGTTACCTGATTTGGGTAATTTCACCCATTCGCTGACCGCTTTGTTAATCCCCACAGTTCGCCCGATTTGGGTAAATACCCCACGCTTAACTAACGCACTTTTAGCCGCAGAGCATTTGTGCGGGAGGATGCCGGTCAGGGCAGATAACTGATCATTGCTGACCCAGTCGGCCTTTTTGTTGAAACCGTATGTTTTGCGCATTACTGCCATGAAGACCAGCAGCTGATGCTGAGACAATCCAGCCAGCATGACAGCCTCCAGAAGTTCATTGGCGATGCGCGTATAGCCATCATCAAGATCTGCCACGCGCGGCTCCTTAGGTGCCACGTCAGGCACAGGGAAATTGATTACTTCGGCAGTGTTTGCCATAATTGCTCCTGTGAATTGATCCAGTTAATTCCACTTGAAAGCCGTTGGTGTTCCAGCACCGCGGCTTTCGCCCTTTCTGCGTTCATGCTTCAAAATCTCCCTTCACTCCATCCCGGTTAGAAATCAGGATGGCCAGTAGCAGCGACATGTTCGGTACCAGGTTCTCCCGCCACCGGCTTACGGTTGATTTGTTCACGCCAGCTACTTCGGCGATCCTGGTGGTCCCAAGATCTGCGATTTGCCGCTGCACCCAGCTCTCAATTCGTCGTGCCTCCGCTTTGTTGCGTGTCGTTAAGGTCTCCATTTGCGATACTTCCTCTGAATTAATTGGTTATGGCCGCCGGTCAGGCGGCTGTTGATTTATTTGGCTCGTCGCCAAAGAGAAGCCATTCAGGCTCGCACTTAAGGGCGCGCGCCAGCTCAACCAGGTAACGTGGGCGCTTTGTTGTCCCGGCCTCAATGGCCTGCAGAGATTGCTGTTTCATGCCAGCCAGCTTCGCCAGCTGATCCTGAGACAGATTCATCTCTTCACGTTTTTGCTTGAGTCGTTGAGAAATTGTTTCCATATCTCCTCCACAGTTTTATCTGTATTCTCTGACAGTTATTTCTGTTTGTCAATTACAGTTTTAACTGTGATTATCAGGGAGGACAGAGAGAGGTATTTATGAGCCTTGCGGACCGCGTAAAGCAGAAGAGAATTGAGCTGGGGTTAACCCAGGCAGAAGCAGCTGAAATGGCCGGTATACGGCAGCAATCCTGGCAGAGCATTGAAGACGGGAAAACACTTAAACCTCGGAATATAATTGGTATAGCCAAGGCTCTTAAATCCGATGCTGACTGGCTGATGAATGGCGGCGCCTTTATGCCGGTGGCAGAGGTTAACAGCAGGAGAGTTCCGTTGATAAGCTATGTTCAGGCAGGCGCATTAGCCGAAAAAAATCCCATTGAGGCTTTCGACGGGAACCTCGAGTACATCCTCACGGACTCTGATATTTCTGAATATACCTTCGCGCTGCGCATTGAAGGTGATTCGATGGAGCCTGATTTCAAGGCCGGGGACATTATCATCGTTGATCCCGAGGTTGAGCCAACTCCCGGGGAGTTTGTTGTGGCAAGGAACGGCGGAGCGCAGGCAACTTTCAAAAAATATCGCCCAACATACATTGACCCCATGGGATGCCAGCACTTTGAATTAGTCCCCCTAAATGATGATTACCCTGTCATTAACAGTGATCACCAGCCATTGACCATCATTGGCGTTATGATTGAGCATCGCATCTACCGCAGAAAGCGATAGCAGACCTTCCCTCCTATAAAAAATAACCGGCTTCGGCCGGTTTTTTTTCGTCTGAACAAAAATATTTTCCAATCAAATACAGAAACATATGTATTTTACGCCATTAAATACAGTTTTGTCTGTTGACGATAATACAGTTTTATCTGTATCTTTACTCCATCGAAACGAAACATCGACAGCTGAGCGAAGTTAGCCAGCGGCGGACAGCAAGTCGCCTGCTTTTTAACAACATGCAGATTTACAGCGTCAATGACCTGTTAAGACCCCTACACGTAAACGTGCTGTATCACCGGGTGCGATCCGGTCGGTGAGAGAGTATCCCCGCGCGAGAGCGAGAACGGCGTGAGAACGGGCAACACTGACAGTGAGTTGGCGCTGATTCAACTTAGAGGAGTGATTCCAATGAAGCACTAAAGCGGACAGTCCGCACCTTGATGCCTATTCAGGCAGCGTGACGACGGCGTTAATACGGTCGGGTTCCCACGGCGGCGTAGTGAGGGAAAGGAGGCGTAAAGCATCACTGAGTTACCGGTTAGCGCCCGGTTAACGCGTAAGCAGCTTCAAATGTGACCGGGTGACCGGCGCTGGCCACTGCGAGAGTGTGGCGAAGTGCTTTGTAGTGCAGTGAATTGCAGCTGCATCGACGGCAACCGGAAGATAAGCACCCGGCGCTGCACCACAAAGCATTTCTCCCGCATCAGCGGGTAACGACAGAGGGTAAGGCGATGGAGTTTAAGAAAGGAGATGTTGTTACGTGGTCAAGCCAGGCCAATGGCAGCTGGAAGACGAAAACAGGTGTGATTACGGAAGTGTGGGAATACAAAAAACAAACGCGTTACACCGTAAAAGTTGAACCGAAGGAAGGGTCGACGGCGAAACCGAAGTTTTACTACCCACGCACATCAGCACTTCAGAAGGTGTCATGACCCGCTCCGGCGGGTTTTTTAATGCTTCATACCTCAGTCGCTTCACCGAGGCGGCTTAGTTATGACAACCGGCGGCCATCCACCGCCCATTAGCGAAGAAGTCTTGTATTAACCGTTCCGTTCGCCGCGATAAGGCCAAGAGGATTTATGACAGACCTGAAAGATATAATCGCAAAGCTTTTAGAAGACGCCCGTCACCTTAATGAAATCGCTCCGAATGCTGGCACCGCAGCGCGTATCAAAGAAGCCGAAGAGGCTCTTAAGGCTGCATCATGACAGTCACCCACAACGGCAAGCAGTACACAGCCAAAAAGCTCAACGATAACGAGTGGCAGCTGACGTCGGTATCGGCACCACGCGACAAGCTGACTCTGAACCGCTGGCAGATGCATATCGCTGGCCTCCTGAAACAGGTTGAGGTGAAGGCATGATCAATCATCACCTGCTGCGCGCCGCGCAGAGTAAAGCAGCCATTGCCCTGTTTATCGGTGATGGCGCCATGTGGATGGCAGCCTACGACGAAATGAAGGTTGCCATCGGTTATCCGTGGCATAGAAAAGCAGCCTAACCCCCTATTCAACCGATCGGCCTGGCATTACGCGGGCGGCATCTGCACATCCAAATTTCAGGAGAAACCATGAGCGAAGTAACGGACTTAACTGTCATCGAAATCAAGCCGGAGCAGGCGCCAGTGCTCTACGTAACGGGCGGCCTTGACGCTTATCTCGAGCAAATCCGCCAGGCAGTGAACGAAGTGCCGGACCTGTCCACGAAGAAAGGCCGTGACCGTGTCGCCTCTCTGGCGGCGCAGGTGTCCCGCAGCAAGACGGCAATCGAAAAGCCTGGTCGTGAGTACCTGAAGCGCCTGAAAGAAGCTGTGCGCCCGGCTGAGGCCGAAATTAAGCGTTTCGTTGATGCCTGTGACGAGCTGCGCGATGCGACCCGCCGCCCACTCACAGAATGGGAAGCAGAGCAGGAACGCATCAAGGCTGAAGAAGCCATGAACGCGATGCACGCCGAAGCGCTGGTGATGAACGAAGAGTTCGACCGTCAGCGCGCCGCGCAGATCGAGGCAGACCACGAAATGGCTCTGCTGATGAATGACAAGTTTGACCGTGACCGCGAAGAGCAGCGCCGCCTAGCAGAACAGTCTCAGCGTGAACGTGACGAGCGACTGAAGCAGGAAGCGGCTGAGAAAGCCAAGCGCGAAGCCGAAGAGAGACATAAAGCGGAACTTGATGCTGCAGCGCGTCGCGAAGCTGAAGAGAAAGCACGCGCTGATGCCGCAGAGCGTAAACGCAAAGAAGACGCTGACCGTGCAGAACGTGAGAAGCAGGACGCCATCGCAGAAGAAAAACGGAAAGCACAGGAAGAAGCGGATCGCATCAAGCGTGAAGCTGAAGCGAAAGAGAAAGCCCGTCTTGCCGAAGAGCAGCGCAAAGCTGAAGAAGAAGCGCGCCGAGCCGCAGACAAAGAGCACCGCCGCACCGTCAACCGTCGCGTCATCGCCGACCTTATAGCTCAGGGCATCCCTGAAGAATTCGCGCAGAAAGCACTGCTGGCGATCGCTGGCGGCAAAGTGCAGGACGCGCATATCAAATATTGAGGCAACCATGAACGCATACCTCACTTACGACCGAATCGAAGATCGACGCTGGGCTGAGCTGCAGCTCATCGACGAGAAAGAGAAGTGGATCGGTGACCGGGCGCAGCAAATCATCGACATGATGCCGAAAGAGCCGTCCGGCCTCTTCCACTTCTCAGTCCCGATTGACTCCAGCCCATATGAAGGACTGCGCAGCGATGACGCTGGCAAGGCCTACAACGATTTCATTTCGGCAGTTGCTTACGCCCAGGCGGAATACGACTGGGAACACCGTACCGGCTGCCCGTTTTAATTTTTGAGGGGATTAACGATGGCAAACGAATTAACAATAACGGCGAGCGCGCTGCAGGAAAAAGGCATCGACGTCGCTACCTGGAGCGCGCTGAAGAACAGTATCTACCCTGGCGCCAAAGACGAATCGGTAATGATGGCGCTCGATTACTGCCGTGCCCGCCAGTTGGATCCATTGCTGAAGCCCGTTCACCTCGTGCCGATGAGCGTCAAAGACTCAAGAACGGGCAAAAGCGAATGGCGCGACGTCGTCATGCCGGGCATCGGGCTTTACCGCATTCAGGCAGACCGTTCTGGCGATTATGCCGGGGCCCGTGAGCCTGAGTTCGGGCCCGACGTAACTCAGACGCTTACTGGTGTCGAGGTGACCTTCCCTCAGTGGTGCAAATACACCGTTTTCAAGCGCATGCCCAGCGGCGAGATCGTCGAGTTCAGCGCCAAAGAATACTGGATTGAAAACTATGCCACCGGCGGCCGCGACACCACAGCGCCGAACGCTATGTGGAAAAAGCGCCCATACGGCCAGCTGGCGAAATGCGCAGAAGCCCAAGCGTTGCGTAAGGCATGGCCTGAGATTGGGCAGCAGCCTACCGCCGAAGAAATGGAAGGCAAATCTCTGGATGTCGATATGCGTGACGTCACGCCGCGAAGTACCACAGAAGCACTTCCACCAGCAGCAAGCGAAGAAACGCTTCAAGCGATCACCGATCTCTTAACATCGCTGAATAAAGACTGGGAGCAAGACTTCCTCCCGGTGTGCAGCGACATCTTCAAACGGCCAATTCTTGAGGCGTCAGACCTCACTGAAGAAGAGGCACAGAAAGGGTTCAACTTCCTTCAGAAAAAGGCTAAGGCGGCAGCATGACACCCGAAATTATCCTTGCCCGGACCGGCATTGATGTAACCACTATTCAACAGGGCGATGAGGCGTGGCACCGGTTGCGCCTCGGAGTTATCACCGCCTCTGAAGTCCACAACGTCATCGCCAAGCCAAGATCGGGAAAGAAGTGGACAGACATGAAAATGTCCTACTTCCACACGCTGCTCGCTGAGGTATGCACCGGCGTCGCGCCAGAGGTTAACGCCAAGGCGCTGGCCTGGGGCAAGCAGTACGAGGAAGACGCCCGTACCCTCTTCGAGTTCACCACTGACGTGAAAGTCACGGAGTCTCCGATCCTGTTCCGTGACGAGAGCATGCGCACCGCGTGCTCCCCTGACGGCTTGTGCAGTAACGGGTTCGGCCTTGAGCTTAAATGCCCTTTCACCTCTCGCGACTTCATGAAATTCCGCCTTGGCGGTTTCGAAGCAATCAAGTCTGCATACATGGCCCAGGTGCAGTACAGCATGTGGGTTACCGGAAAATACGCCTGGTTCTTTGCCAACTATGACCCGCGCATGAAACGCGAAGGCATTCACCACGTCGTCGTTGAGCGGGATCCGCAGTACATGTCCGACTTCAACGAAATGGTGCCGGAGTTCATTGAGAAGATGGACGAGGCGCTGGCAGAGATCGGCTTCACGTTCGGGGAACAGTGGAAATGAAACGCACACCCTTTTACCGCCGGCCTGGGCGAACCGGGCAATTCTCCGGCCTCCGTGAGCGCGTTATCTGGATGATTCAGACGCGCGGCCGCCCGGTAACCGGTAGCGAAATTGCCGAGAAGTTTGGCGTAACGCTCATCGAGTTTAACCGTGTCGCCAACGGCATTACCCGCGGCACCGGACAGATAGCGCAGATCGTTGAGTCGGAAAAGTGGATCAACGAGGACGGCATATGCGACCGGGCATTCGACCTGGTCACGAAGCCGAAGGTCGTAACGCCGCAAGGCAAATCACGGCTGTTTACCCGGCGCGCCATAGAACAATCGCAGGAAGGTAGACGGCAGGAGTGCATTGAACGTGCCTCCCGCCGTCGCCGCCTGATTGCTCAGGGCCTCTACATCGACGAAATGGAGTCCATCCTATGACTCACGCTCACGACGACATCAGGGTTGGCACATTGCGCCTTCCCTTCATTGGTAAAGGCTGGCTAATGCCATGGGGTGAAGTGGTCAGCAATCCATTAAAGGCGCAGCGGCTCGCTGAGGAATATCGGGAAAGGCAGGAGGCGGCATGACAGCGAAATACTCACTTCTGTATGTCGATCCTCCCTGGTCTTACGGCAACACCATCAGCAATGGCGCCGCTGCCGACCACTATTCCACCATGAAGCTAATCGACATCAAACGCCTGCCAGTCTGGGAACTTGCCGCCGAAAACGCTGTGCTGGCGATGTGGTACACCGGCACGCATAACCAGGAGGCTATCGAACTGGCTGAGGCCTGGGGATTTACCGTTCGCACGATGAAGGGCTTTACCTGGGTGAAGCTGAATCAGAATGCCGAGCTGCGCATCAACAAGGCGCTGTCCGAGGGTGAGGTCACCGACTTTTACGACTTCCTCGATCTGCTTAACGCCGAGACGCGCATGAACGGCGGCAACCACACTAGGGCCAACACCGAAGACCTGTTGATTGCCACCCGCGGCGCCGGGCTGGAGCGTAAGCACGCCGGGATTAAGCAGGTGGTCTACAGCCCGCTGGGCGCGCACAGCGAAAAGCCGTGGGAAGTTCGCCGCCGGCTGGAGTTGCTTTACGGTGATGTGCCTCGCATTGAGCTGTTCAGCCGCAGCGCGGCACCAGGCTGGCACCACTGGGGAAACCAGTGCGACACCGCCGCTGTAGAACTGCTGCCCGGCTGCGCCATCAATGTTGTGAAAACGGAGGCCGCATGACACCAGAAACAGACAACGCCATCCGCGCCGCCTGCCGCCGCTGCACCGAGGAAATCCAACAGGCCATGCGCAGGAAGCCAAAGCCTAATTGGAACGAAACGGTGCCTCCCATCATCAACAAGCATCACAAGAAAATTGAAGCTCTGGGAGTTAGCCTCCTGGAGTTCGTCGTCAAAACTGGCCGCCTTAACGGGCGGTTTGGAGCCGAACAATGATTCGCCGACAGATAGATACATCAACCAGATTTCTGCTTGATACCGCCTTTCACCGACTTGAAATAATCCGTGATGACGGTCTCTACCGCCACCTGCGCATGAAGCAGCCCGGTACGTCCTGTTATTACTTCGACATTATCACCTGGCCGGGATATCTGACTGTCACCGGCGACATGGGCACCTGGACATTCTCCCGTATCGCGGACATGTTCGACTTTTTCGGTCCGTGGCAAGACGGTATTAACACCGGTTATTGGTCCGAAAAGCTGGAGGCTGGCGCTGGCTATTCAGCGTGTGAGCTATTGGCGAAAGAGTACGATCATGATGCTTTTTGCCGAAGCCTGAAGGAATCAATGAGCGAGTATCTGGAAGATGCCCCAGAAGACCAGCAGGAAGACGAAGACTGGGATGATGAAGACGATACTCCAGACAGTGATAAAGCCAAGGTCCGTGAGGCGGTCCGTGAATTATGCCGTGGTGGATTTAGCAATGACTGGGAAGCATATCAGGCAGTTTATAACGCTGACTGGCCCGAAAGTTGGAGTGCGTGGGATGTCTGCGACGGGTTGACGTTCAAAACCTACACCAGCCACTTCCGCTGGATACTCTTTGCCATCACCTGGGCGATCTCCAAATACCACAACACCAAGCTGGTCGATAAGTCGATGGCTGCCTTCCTCGCAGTGAAAGGGTTACCAGCATGAACAGAGCCGCACCCGTTGATTTGAGGAAAAGCCTGGAAATCGCCAATAACCTTGCGCACATCGGGATTCGCTTTGTGCCGATCCCGGTAGCGACCGAGGAAGAATTCCAGACACTGGCCGCCGAGCTATCGCGACGGCTTGAGCAGATGGCAGTCGAAGCCGAGAAGAATGAAGGCGGTGCAGCATGAAGGCATTAATCACCAGGTCGCTAATGCGGCCTTTTTTATTGCTGGCGTTCACCTTCAACCGAATTAACCGACAGTTCCGGGAGCATTGACCATGGCAGACATCATCGATACAGCAGCAGAGATTGAAGAGCTTCAGCGTAACGCTGCCCTTTCCGCTCACCGCATCGACCACAGCGCCGTATCAGCAGAGCATTGCGCGGAGTGCGGAGAGGAAATCCCGGAGCCGCGACGCGCTGCCGTTCCCGGCTGCCAGACATGCGCCAGTTGCCAGGCTGACCTGGAGCTTATACGCAAGCAAAGGGGGCTTGATGGATTACACCAAGCTCAGTGACGGTGAAATCAGTGTCAGGCTCGCATATTTCCTGAAGCCAAAGTACAGCGCCACCACCCATCCGCATGAAAATACCGGTGCCAATTTGTCGTGGAACTGGTTCAACACGGTACAGAACACCGGTTATTTCCCGCTGCGGCGCGCCGAAGAGCTTTACCCGGCAATGAAGAAGCATCGAATCGGCCTGGCCCCATCAGGGAAGACCGTCTGGCAGGCAACTCATGAGTCTGGTATCAGCTCCACTCATCGTAACCCTCTGCGTGCTGTGGCAATCGTCTACCTCTTATTGCAGGAGCAAGCCAATGTTCAGGATAATCCAGCCTAATACCTGGTACGCCGATCCCCACGGCGCGCCCTGCAAAATCCTCCGCGCTACCCACGAAGTCATCCACTACATCCGCAACGGTCGCACCTGCATCGCCAGCATGGGCCGCTTTCAACATGAATTCGAGCCGCTCACCAAAGCACAGGCCGAGCGGATCACCGATGAAATCGAAACAGCAGAACACCTGAAGAAGCTGCGCGCCCAGCGCGCGGCATGAGGAGAGCCATGAAAACCATTCAGGACATCCGAACCCAACTATCAACCCTGGTCACCGAGGCACACAAAGTGGCGTCCTCCCTCGATATAGGTGACGAGCGAACAGAGGCCTTTGAGCTATATGAAGCGCTTCGTCGACTTCAGCGGCAGGGCGCCGCCGGAGAAATTCTCTCAGCAACCAACCCTCTTCTCGCTTCGCCATATTACGACGAGGACTGGGACGAAGATGAAGCCGACTGACGCAACTGATAGCCAGTTATGAGCTGGCTATTGGGTGCGAAAGCACTGCTCCGCTATCACTTTTGCCCGGCCCCGCGCCGGGCTTCTTTTTACAGGTGACAAAATGAAAAAATGTTTACTGCTACTGGCTGTTCTGGCGCTGTCGGCGTGTGATGTGAATGATGCTGATGTGGTTTCTAAAAACCTCAGCACCGCATCTGACAACTTCGAAGTCAACCGCCGTTTCGTATTCTACAACGGGATCACCGGTGAATATCTGCTGACCATCGAAGGGCTTTGCTCTAAAGATAACAGCAGTACAGCTACAACCCTGGGTGTGGTCTGCCAGGTAGGCCCAAAAGAGTACAAGAAGCACATGCTGGGCTTAAGCGATAACGTCACCTGGTTTATGGAACAGGTTGACGGCGTGAAAACCAGCAAATACTTCTACCGCGTCACCTTCAAACCTTCAGTAATCATCCCTGATATCGATATCCGCTAACGGCTTAACAGCAGGAGCGCCCCATGCAATCAAACCCCATGACTTGGCTCATCGCCGCACTTATGGCGCTGGGCGCTCTCATATCATTTCTTCACGAACCGGAAGGTGTGCAATGGCTGCTTTTATTGTGGGCGCAATAGTCCAGAAGAAGACCGGAGGAATTCATGGCGTGGTGGATAGCCTTCAGGACTCGGACGGAGACAATCCGCAGTTCTGGGTGCGGTGGGACGACAGAAATTATTCAGTGCACCCGGAAAACGAATTACGCGCGGCCACGCCAGACGGTCCGCAGTTTTATAAATCGATGTCATAGGAGGGGAGATGGTTACAGCTGAGCCACTCACTGCGCAGAAAGCGGCAAAACTCCTGAAGGTCTCCCCGAGGACTGTCTACCGCCTCATCGACTCCGGCCAACTCGCCGGGAAGAAGATCGGGAACAAATACCGCACGACCGACGTCGCCTGTATTGCGTATTTACATGACCCGCGCGATCCTGTTTCCGCGAGCGCGGGTGAACATAAAGGAGAAATTTTATGTCAATCACCCTCAGAGGCGGCGTCTGGCACTGTCATTTCGTTACGCCGTCAGGGAAAAGAATTAGACGATCTCTTGGCACGGGGGACAAGAAACAAGCGCAGGAGCTGCACGACAAGCTGAAGGCTGAAGCGTGGCGGGTGGATAAAATCGGGGAACTGCCGACGAGGACGTTTGAGGAATGTTGCATCAGGTGGATCCGGGAGAAAGAGCATAAGCGGTCCCTCGATGACGACAAAACCAAAATCGAATACTTCCTTCGGCATTTCTCCGGCCGGGATATTTCGACCATCACGGCGGACCAGGTAAACGAAGCAGTTTCGAAGATGGTCAACCGCAAGAATATTCAGGTGTGGGAGTCGCGCCGGGACGCAGCTATACGCCGTGGAAAGGAGCCGCCGCCATACACTGAAAAGCCAGTAAGCCAGGCCACAAAGAGCCAGCACCTGTCTTTTATGCGATCGCTGCTGAAAACTGCAGCCAATGACTGGGGATGGATAAAGTCGGCCCCTGTCATTAAGACCAAAAAGCCAATCAGCAAACGCATCCGCTGGCTGACCAGGGAAGAGGCAGAACGGCTTATCGCCTGCATGCCGGAGTCGATAAAGCCGGTGGTGATATTTGCGCTGGCAACCGGCCTGCGCCGTTCCAACATCATTGATCTGGAGTGGCAGCAGGTCGATATGCAGAGAAAGGTTGCATGGGTAAATCCGGAGAACGCGAAGGCGGGCAAAGCTATCGGCGTAGCTCTGAATGATACCGCATGCAGGGTGTTAAGGGATCAGATCGGGAAAAGTTCCAGGTGGGTATTCGTTCACACGAAGCCATCGACGCGACCGGATAAAACTATCACTCCGGCTGTCAGGAAAATGCGCGTGGACGATAACAGCGCCTGGCGTATTGGCCTGGCAAAAGCAGGTATAGAGGACTTCCGTTTTCATGACCTCCGGCATACCTGGGCGAGCTGGTTAATTCAGTCCGGCGTGCCACTGTCCGTGCTGCAGGAAATGGGCGGCTGGGAGTCGATCGAAATGGTCCGTCGTTATGCTCACCTGGCACCGAACCATTTAAGCGAACACGCACGGAAAATAGATGCCATTTTTGGCAACCATGACACAAATACGACACAAGGAGAAAATCAGGCTGGGTTGAAACTAGCGTAAGTGCCTGTTTCTAAATGGCACGCCCTGTAGGATTCGAACCTACGACCTACGGCTTAGAAGGCCGTTGCTCTATCCAACTGAGCTAAGGGCGCACTGAGAAGCGTGTGCTTCGCGGTGGTGAAACGCGAAGAATTATACGGTCAATGGCAGGTGAGTCAATGCCTTTTCCGCTTTCCAGGGCAATTACCGCTAGCCGATTGTAAATACGGCTATTTTCTCAACATTTCTCCCTGTTTCACCGTAAAATTTAGCGCTGCGAAAAGGCCTAGTTGCATTTAAGTAACGCCTGCTGTTTTCCTGAACGTCAGCTCGTCACACTAGAGTCAGGTATCCCGGCCGCCTGGAGGCTGACAGACAACAGGACAATGGAGTGACAGCGCAAAACCTGATCGATACGCCCCCCCGGTTACAGTACCTTTCTCAGGACATCGTCGGCATTAAGCTTGAGCCTATCGTCGCCCTCACCTCCCTGCGCCAGGTTGGCGTGGAGGTACTTAGCGTTCTGTCCGACACGCGCCACAGCGAGGACTTTTTTTGCGATCGGTCCGCTGAGTGGTCGATAACCCTGCTTGAAGCGCAGCTTGCCACGCTAAAAAATACGCCGCACGGACATAACCTTTTTATTAATCTGCCGATAACCGTCCTGACGGAGCCTGCGTCTTTTCAGCGACTTATCAGGTTACCTGGCGTGCAGCTCAATATTGAGATTGTCGACCTCGCGTCCTTTTTGGCGCTAACCGTCGCACAGAAGCAGCATGTGGTTCAGAATCTGCAGCAACTTAGCAGACAGGGACACGCTATCTGGCTGGATGACGTGGACGACGTCTTAGTGCAGTCGTTTTTATCCTGTCGACTCCCGTTAAGCGGCGTCAAAATAGATAAGGAAGCATTCTGGCGTTTACGCGACACCCCTGCGCTGAGGCAACTGGTTTCCCTTTGCTTTCAGCTGGCCGGGAAAGTGCTTATTGAAGGTATTGAGACTGAACGCGATCGTACCTGGGCACTGCAGGCAGGCGCAGACCTCGGCCAGGGATATTACTGGCCGTCCTGGACATGGCCGGAGGATTAAAACGCCATTTCCAGGAGGGAGACCATGCGAATGACAGTGCGCCGTTACCGGCGGCGGCGTACAGGAAGTGATGCACTGGGATTTACGCGCTCACCTTTTGCTCCCCCCTTTTTCGACCGACTCGAATTTTTGAGCCAGTCCATCAGCCAGCCCCGCAAAACAGACGCCCCTTTTATCCTTCTGGTGACGGAGGATCACTACCTGCGCACCGGCTTTCTCAACGGGCAGTTTCCTCTGAGCAGCTGCTGCGACTACGCCACGCTGGACGACGCCCTTATCGCTCAGACACAGTGGCCCTCCGCCCGTCTGGTCGTGGATATAGAAAGCCGGTCCACGGGGCTGCTGGAGAAACTGGATCAGTTGAGAAGGCATAGCCTGTTTCCTCCGTACCTGACGCCCTGGCTGTTAGTCCGGGCCGATAATTACGACACCCGCCTCTTCTGCAAAGCGGCAGGTCCCTTTCATGTGCTCGAACGCCAACTGAACGCCGCCGCGCTCCAGCACAGCCTGCTGGATACCCGCCCCCCGCAGGGTTCCGACAAAGACTGGTTCTCACGCAATGAATGGCCCATCCTGCAGGAGCTCTCACGGGGCAAGACGCTGCGTCAGATTGCCCTGATGCAGAATCGCCCCTATAGCCGCATTATCTATCGTCTCAGCTGCATCCTGCTGAAGCTGGGGCTGAGCCATCGCCAGGAATTGCTTCATCTTCTTAATAACCTCTCAGACTGCACGTTTTCACTCACGTCCTAACCCCTTATTTCCTAAAGCGGTTTAGGAATTTACTTACCAATTGCGTTACATAAATGTTAATTTTTAACAATAAAATCGAATTTATAACTATTCCTAATTTATGGGCGTAAACCTTGTGAAATGCCATAAATTGAATGAACGGCAGCACTTTCCTCCATCCGTTAAGCGAATGCAGATAGCGTTAACAAGATGATAATGATGTAAAAACAAGCAGCTTAGCGACAACGTCCAGGAGTAAAAAGCGAAGCGGGTAGCATGTTCTCCTGCGGACCTGGTGCCGTTATCGTGGTCAACGCAAGCACTTTCGGATGAAGGTCTGACGGCCTGCGAGGGCAATTTTTAACCTCCGCGTCGCGGGTTCGCCCCCAGAAATGATGTCTATTTTTGTTAACAATTGATCAACATACAGAGATATCTGTTATTTTTTGTTATTACATAAAGATGAAAATATGCGGTAAATGAGATAATAGGATATTTCCGCTAATTTTAAAAAAATAGTGATTCAGATCCAGAAGATAATACAAACCCATACGCGGATATTAATTTACAGGGTTTTCGGAAAAAACTTACCCTGTATAATAAGATGCGTACCAAATTTGAATAAGAAAAACCTTTTTGCCAACACCAGCCTAATGAGATGACCGCGCTGAGGCATAGTTCTTTTCATTACGTAAACAAGGATGCTTTCGCTCTTTCCAGGGAAATACTACGGTATAGGGATCTGCACATTATATCCTTCCGGCATTTCGAGAGTTTTACCAAACTCTGCATAACGCTTTTAACAATCTGAGGCATTAAAAATGAAACCGGCATCCGTTATCATTATGGACGAACATCCTATCGTCAGAATGTCGATAGAAGTCCTGCTACAGAAAAATAAGAATATCGCAGTCAAGCTCAAGTCTGGCGATAGCCATGAAGTCCTTGACTGTATCCGCAATCACCCTATCGATCTGGTGATCCTTGACATTGAACTCACGGGCACGGATGCTTTCGCTTTACTTAAGAGAATCAGAAACTTAAACAAAGAGATTAAGGTTCTGTTCCTCTCGTCTAAATCAGAGCTATTTTACGCGGGTCGCGCCATTCGCGCCGGGGCAAATGGCTTCGTCAGCAAACGGAAAGATTTGGGTGAGATCTACAACGCCGTAGAAATGATCCTGATGGGCTATTCCTTTTTCCCGTCGGAAACGCTGAACTTTATAAACCACCTGGGTTCAGGGAAAGGGATGGCAGTAGATATGCCATTATCGAATCGTGAGGTCACGGTATTACGGTATCTGGCGAATGGATTATCCAATAAGGAAATTGCTGAACAGCTACTATTAAGCAACAAAACTATTAGCGCGCATAAATCCAATATTTATTCCAAGCTGGGTGTGCAAAGCATCGTGGAATTAATTGATTACGCCAAAGCGCACGAACTGCTTTAACCTGAATTCACTCCCTGCAGCTTATCTGAGCTGCAGGGAGTGCGGTCAGTGCTAATTATAGTTAATCATAAAGGTGGCATCCGCATCGGCTCGTCCGGGCTGAGGATTATCTGCGGTGGCAATATAATTGGCATAAAACGACAATGTCGCATTCCCCTGCGCATCAACCGACACCGGCTGGCTGGCCTGCTGGAGAGCCAGACGCGTTTTATCCGCATCCCTGATCTCTACCGCGACATGACTTGCTGTACTGGCGTCATTGAGCGCCAGCAAACCGTTATTGCTCCCGTCAGCTTTACCCGAAAACGTAATGGACGCCGCGCCCGGCGGGCAGCCGGTCAGCTTCAGCGTAAACGGCATGGGCTGCGTGCGGCTCCCGGTGGTGCTGAGCTGTTTCGTGGGCCAGGTGCCCAGCGTGACGGTCTTGTCGCTGTCGCTGCCCTCGGCAACGCAGGTAAAATCGACGATATTGCCGTAGAGCCGAATGTTAATCTCGCCCAACGCGGTGTCCGCCTGAGCCTGTGTGCAAAGCGCAAAAAGCGCTACGGTGATAAAACGGATCCCGTTTCGCATATTGGCTCCTTAGTCGTAATCCACGCGCAAGTACCCGCGCGAGGTGAAACGCCCTTCCGCTGGCTTATTGCCCGTCACGCTCACCGGCCAGACCCGGATCCCCACCTGCGCCTGCGCGCTGTCGTCAAGGCGGAACGGAATTTTGCTTGTCAGGTTGTTAGGCGTGAGCGGCGCTCCGCTCTCGTTGGCAATGATGAACCCGACGTCCGGGTTATCCGACACCAGCACATTATCAGAGACTTTTTCCGCCTCGACGCGCATCGTCAGCATGGCGTTCGCCTCCACGTTGGTGCATTTGATCGCAATGGTTTTGCTTTGCGATGAGACGCCCTCCGGCTTGTTACCCACGCCCGCCTTGCTGAACAAAGAGGCGCCAATGTCACCGAAATCAAACTCCACCACGTTACCGGCATTAATGGCGCAGCTTTGCGGCACCTGAATGGTTCCGCTGTAGCTAATGGTATAGACCGGCGTGGTTAGCGGATCGGAGGAGGTAGTGGTGACGTAGACGCGGAACATGGTGGCACGCGGGATCACCACCATGTTGATAAAACGCCGGGTCACCTTAAGACGGAAGACAAGACTGGAGTCCTGAACGCCAAACGGTTTGTTTTTGGAGACGTTAGGATGGCTCCCCATCTGGATATAGCTTTTTGGCGGGTAAAACACGCCAGCATAGCTGTCCGTGATTTTCATGGCCCCGTCCAGATAGTCGTTCAGCTTCAGATACTGGTAGCCATCGCTGGTCCCGGTGATCGGGTAATCCGTCACATAGCTGCGCTTGGTGGTGTTCCCGGTCGTGCCCTTCGGGCAGACGGCATTCACCCCTACCCACTGCGATTTTTCGCTGAGCGTTACGACCTGTCCAATCTGGTTATTCGAGCTATTAAATTTATCCGTCAGGTCGTAATGCACCTCCGTCGGCACGCCTTTCTCATTGACGCACACGGTAGCGAATGCGTTTGTCGCGGGCAGTAACGCCAGCAGCGACAAGGCAAAGATTTGGGTTTTAATCACAGCTGATCCCCTTAAGTGTGATTGCCTGTTGCAGGCTCTGTTCAGACAAGCTGTAAGGTGCGCGACACTGGGACTGCGCCCCGTCGCCCCACTGGATCAGCAGTTCGCCTTCCAGCGGCAGCCCACTCAGGTAAATTTGCCCGTCATCCCCCACCATGCTGGTGACACCGCTTCGGGTTTCACGGACCACCGCGCCGAACGGCACGGGCTGGTTACCGCGCATCACCGTCAGTAGAGCGCGTACGCCAATGCGGGTATCAAAGCTGGCGCGCACCAGCGCGCCTTTCGTCGGCACCACGCTACTCACGTTGTTTTCGATATCGGTGTTGTTGCTCATGGTGTTGGTATCCAGCGCCACGCGGTTGTAGCGATAGACGGTGGCATACGGCATCACCGCGTAGCCTCGCCAGTCGGTTTTCACCCCGGTCTGGTTTTCAATGCTGACGCCTGATGCCCCCGGCGCTTTGATCAGCACGTTGGTGTCGCCCAGCGGCTGGCTGAAGGTCACGCCGTCGGCGTGTCCGACCACCCCGCCGGAGAGCTGCCAGTTGAGATCGTGCTGATCGTCGCTGTAGTTGTAGCCCACGCCCAATGTGCCGTAAGTCGCCTGCCAGTTGGCGCTGGCGCTTCCGCTTGCGCCGTTGGTGCTGGTGTGTCCCTGGGTCACGCTGTAGTTCAGGTTGCGGTCCTCCAGCAGCGTTCCGCTGACGCCGGTTTGCCAGCTTGTGTCGCCATCGCTGTTTCGACTGGCGGATGCCGTAGCGTAGGCGCGGTCAATCGCGCTGTCCCTGCGATAGCCCTGACGGGTAAAGAGGCTGAACGGCACGGAGACGTTAAATGACGCGATCCGATCGGTGCCGTCTATCCCAACGGATTTGTTCCACGACCACGAAACGGAGTAGTTGATTCCCTTCACGCCGCCCGCATAGCCCAACTGGTACCAGAGGTTCGTCTCATCGGTTCCCCAGTAGGTCTGCTCGCTGCCGGAGATATAGACCGAGCCGTAGTCCCCCAGCGACTGAGATACGTTGAGCTGGAAACGGCCTTTTTTATTCCACGTCAGGTTGTGATAACTCTGCACGTCTGGCACATCGTTATCGTTCTGGCTATCGGCATACTGATAGCCTTCCATTGAGCGCCAGGCGACATCGTCGAGGGTGTAAAAGCCTTTTGTGGAGTAGCGGTAGCCCAGCAGCTGGAAGTTGGTGCCGAAGCCGTTAAGGGATTTCGCATAGAGGAAGCGCAGAGACTGCCCTTCATGCTTGCTGTCGTCCGCAAGCTGGCTGCGGGCGTGGGTGATATCGAGCGAAACCGCGCCCCAGTCGCCCAGGTTTTTTCCGGCTCCGACGGCCACCGCGGTATAGCGTGACGCCAGCTGTGTCCCGCCGTAGAGCGTGTAACCGTTGGCAAGACCGGTAATCAGGGTTCCCTGGGTGAAGAACGGCGTATCCTGATCGCTGTTACCGCTGCGGTAATCCCCCGCGACGAGGTCGTACTTCCAGCGCCCTTCACGCTGCAGAAGCGGCACGGTGGAGTACGGCACGGTATAGCGCTGCTGGGTGCCGTCTTTCTCTTCGACCGTGACCTCCAGGTCACCGCTTGAGGAGGTCGGGTTAAGATCGGTAATGGCAAATGCGCCCGGCTGGACATAGCTTTGATAGATAACGTAGCCATTCTGGCGAACCACCACTTTGGCGGGCGTACGGGCGATCCCGCGCACGGTCGGCGCGTAGCCCTGCATGCTGTCCGGGTACATGCTGTCAGACGAGAAGAGCCGCCCGCCGCGGAACCCCATGCTGTCGAAAACGTCATTCCCGGTATTGCTGTCGCCCAGCACCAGTTCGCTTTTAAGCGGGATGACGGTGCGCTGCGCCCAGGTGCCAATATTCTGCCACTCGCTGTGACGCTGCCCGTTATTCTGCGTGTACCGCCATGCGCCGTTGTTACGCAAGCGCCAGGCGCCATAGTTCAACCCACTCTGCAGGTTGAGGTAGTAGCTGTCGTCTTCGCTTCCCCGGTTACCGGTGAAGCTGTAGTTCACCAGCGCGGCGGGAATGCCTTCATCCCACTGTTCGGGCGGAATATACCCCCGGGCGCTGTTCTGCAACGCCACCTGCGGCAGGCTGACGTCCAGACGCTGTGAGGCGAAGTTGAATACCGTTTCGCTGCCGGGTATGGCCGTAGCCAGCGGAACGCAGGTCTCGCCCTGCACCTTAGCCAGCTCGGGAAACGCCGCAACGTTGACGCCAAAGCGGTCAAGCATCGCGCGCGTAATGCACGCCGACAAACCGCCCGCCACCGGCGGCGTGTTCTCGGCCTGCTCAAAACGCACGTCCTGGGTACCGATAAACTCATCGTTGCGCCAGATATCCACGCGATAAACGCCGGGTGCCTGCTGGTGTCCTTGTTCAAAACGCGACAAATCCGCCACGCTGGCGGTGTCGTCGGACAAAAAGGCCGGGTTGAAATAGCTTTCGCTCCAGCCAGCCTGCGGCCAGAGCGCAGCCATCAGCGCCAGCGCAACCGGGCAGTAACGTCTCTGGTGGTTTTTCATCGCCCTGACTCTGCTCACAGGTTGACGCTACGCGCCGGGGTGATGGCACCGTAGTCATTCACGCTCTGCCAGGAAAGCGTACCGCTGGCACCGGCTGGCAGCACCTGCTGAGCCGAGCTTTTCGGCGCAACCATCAGGTTATCCAGCTGCTGCCCGCCCAGCTTCAGATTGACGAGGGTGATGTAATACGGGGACGCGTTGCTAACTTTGAGGTGGTTACCCGCGCGTTCGAACCGCAGCTGGGAAAGCGCCTCTTCCGGCTGCATCGCCAGGTTGTTAGGGCGTACAAACAGCTTGATGCGTGAGAGGATCGCCAGCTGCAGCACGTTATTGTTTTCCGTTTTGGCTTTGTTCACTGACGGGATCGCCTTCACGTTCATGTAAAACAGCGATTCGCGGTCGGCAGGCAGCGCCGGCCCGGCGTAAATAATACGCAGCGTGTTTTCACTGTTCGGCTCGCTAACAAACAGGGGCGGCGTGACGGCAAAGGTTTTTTCTTTTTGCCCGTTCGCATTTTCGATCCACGCGTTAATTAAATAGCGTTCCTGTTTGTTGCTGTTGGTGATCGCCAGCGACGTTTGCTTCGCCTCTGCGGGATAAATAACACGCGTGGCCCCCAGCGCAATACCGCCGGATGCATTTGCGCAGGCAGAAACCATCATCAAAATAAACGATAAAAAAAGTCCTGGTTTAATTAGGGTATTCATCACAACCGTACCTTTAATAATATGTTCGCAGGTGTTATGGATAAATCAACGTAAACCAGACATCCGACTGAATTTTGCCTGGCTCGAGGTGTTCGGAAATAGCCCGATAGCGGGCGCTAAAATGGAACGCAAGCTCGCGGGTATCGATCGGCAGCCAGCTGACGGCCGTGGCATTCGGGATAATCTGACGCTGCTGCTCGTCAAAGAGCGCCAGCCCAACGCCGCTGCTGACAGGCGTTTCACCCGGCCGCGATGTCGCCAGAAAGACCTGCGGATCCTCTGCGGGTGTGACGCCCTGAAACTGGATCCCCACGGTGCGCGAAACATCCACGCTGCAGTCCAGCAGCCGCACGGTGAACGGCACATTCACCGTGGAAAAACTGCCCACGCCGGAAAATGAGTTGGTTCGGTACTGCCCCATATCGATGCGCATATTCTGGCTGTCGGGCGCCACGGCGCAGCCGCCGTTCACCAGTTCACCCCGGAGATGAACCTTGCCGCCTTCAATCACCACGGTATGCGCCGATGCCGGGCAAGCCATCGCAAGGGTTAACAGCAGTAGTGTTCCTGTCCTTGTCATCCTTCGTTCCTGGCAATAGCGTATGACGGGCCTCGTCCCTGAGGCCTGAACATCCCTGTGCGGAGGAATTATTCGTATTTCATTACGAAGGTGGCGTCAGCGTTCGCCTGGCCCGGCTCGGTAGTCGCAGCCGTTGATTTATAACGCGCGGTGAACTTCAGGGTGTTTGTCCCTTCGATCAGCGTCTGCGCAGCAGAGAAGGTCGCACCGTCTGGGGTCAGAACGCTGGATTTGCTGTCGAGGATCTCGATACCCACGCCTTTCGCGGTGTTGTCGTTGTTACCGGAGGTCACGGCCAGCAGGGTTTTGTCGGTTGGGTCGATCTGACCGGTGAACGCAACAGCTGCAGTTTTGGCAACCAGCGGATCGCAATCATTCAGTTCAATGTTGAATGGAATATTAGAGGTGGTGTCGCCCACTTTAGTAAATTTCGCGGTGCGATACTGACCCAGATTAACGGTCTGCTCGGAAGAATCAGTATTTACTGAACAAGCGGCATTAACCAGCTCACCTTTAAAATGTACGGTACCGCCATTTACGGAAACCGGCGCAGCAGGATCTGCTGCATTTGCGGCACCCGCAACCAGGGCCAAAGTTGCAATAACAGTAGAAGCAATGTTGCTGAGTTTCATGTCTATTCCTTTAAAATGTAAATAACCCTTCCCGCGAATAATCGGGAATAAGAAATACGTTCAATTGAGTAATTGAAAGCTTATTTCGGAGGAGACAAAGTAGCTCAGGAGGCGATTTTTAAATATGTCAAAACGCTGCCATTTCGCCAGGTCACATCCTAATCCCGCCTAAGAAATTGACCATCCCTTAAGAAGGGTTTTTGCGTCTTGCTGATAAAAACGCGTAAAGGGTGACTGACAGCGAGGCTCGCTTCTGACAAAATACACGCATCCCCCCTTTCGAACGTTACAGACGGAATCTTCTCTCTGATGGCAGCAAAGATTATTGACGGTAAAACGATTGCGCAGCAGGTGCGCTCTGAGGTCGCGGAAAAAGTGAAGGCGCGTAAAGCCGCCGGAAAACGCGCCCCCGGGCTGGCCGTTGTGCTGGTTGGCAGCAACCCGGCATCGCAGATTTATGTCGGCAGCAAGCGCAAAGCGTGTGAAGAGGTCGGCTTCGTCTCCCGCTCTTACGATTTGCCGGAAACCACCAGCGAAGCAGAACTGCTGGAACTTATTGACACTCTGAATGCCGATAAAGAGATCGACGGCATTCTGGTTCAGTTGCCGCTGCCAGCAGGTATCGACAACGTGAAGGTGCTGGAGCGTATCGCACCGGATAAAGACGTGGACGGTTTCCATCCGTACAACGTTGGCCGCCTGTGCCAGCGTGCGCCGCGTCTGCGCCCGTGCACGCCGCGCGGTATCGTGACGCTGCTGGAGCGTTATAACATCGACACCTACGGCCTGAACGCCGTGGTGATTGGTGCCTCTAACATCGTGGGCCGTCCGATGAGCATGGAGCTGCTGCTGGCCGGCTGCACCACCACCGTGACCCACCGCTTCACCAAGAACCTGCGTCATCACGTCGAAAATGCCGATCTGCTGATCGTCGCGGTCGGTAAGCCGGGCTTTATTCCGGGCGAGTGGATTAAAGAGGGTGCAATCGTCGTGGACGTCGGGATTAACCGTCTGGAAAACGGCAAAGTGGTTGGCGACGTGGTGTATGAAGATGCCGCCGCGCGCGCCTCTTACATTACCCCCGTACCGGGCGGCGTAGGTCCAATGACCGTCGCAACGCTGATTCAGAATACTTTGCAGGCATGCGAAGAATATCACGACGTAGAGGACGCGTAAGATGGCGACTTTTTCATTAGGTAAACATCCGCACGTTGAGCTGTGCGATCTGCTCAAGCTGGAAGGCTGGAGCGAAAGCGGCGCGCAGGCGAAAATCGTTATCGCCGACGGGCGGGTGAAAGTCGACGGCGTGGTAGAAACGCGCAAGCGCTGCAAGATTGTCGCGGGCCAGACCGTGAGCTTTGAAGGCCAGAGCGTAACCGTGACGGCCTGAGCCCCCTCACCCTAACCCTCTCCCCAAAGGGGAGAGGGAACAGTCCGAACGCCGTTTCCAGGCCGGGTAAGGCGAAGCCGCCACCCGGCAATTTCTCTCAGCATCCCCTCACACCCATCACGGTTATTTATCGATCAACTTCAAATAATCACTATTTCATCTGTTGAAACGTGAAAATTCAGTTGCGCGTTTTTCACTCTTTGCCCACGATAAGTAGAACGTTCTACTAAAACGTTCTACTTACAATAACAGCGCCAAAAAAAGCGCTACTCGGGGGAAATCAGCATGAGTCTGATATCAGGGTTTGTTAAATCGCTGTCTAAGTTATCGATGATTGGTCGCGCCTTAATGCTGCCAATTTCACTGCTTCCCGCTGCGGGCCTGCTGCTGGCCTTCGGCGATAAGTTCCATCTGCCGCTGATGATGAACGCGGGTGGGGTTATTTTTGATAACCTGCCAATGCTGTTTGCCATTGGCTCCGCCGTGGGTCTGGCATCAGAATCCGGCATCGCGGCGCTGTCTGCGGCCGTTTCGGTGTTTGTCACCAATATCACCATCAGCACCGTGCTGAGCATCACGCCGGAAATGGCCTCCCAGGGCGGGAAATACGCCATGGTGGTGGGCATTCCGACGCTGCAGATGGGCGTCTTCGGCGGCCTAATCTGCGGTATTCTCGCGGCCTGGTGCTATAACCGCTTCCACACCATGCAACTGCCGGAGTTCCTGGGCTTCTTTTCCGGCAAGCGCTTCGTGGCAATTGCAACGGCGTTCCTCTCGTTCCTGATGGGGCTGCTGCTGCCGTACGTCTGGCAGCATATCCAGGCCGGTATCGACGCGCTCTCCGTGGTGGTGAACGGCGATAATCAGGCGGCGTCGACCTTTATCTTCGGTCTGGTGGAACGTGCGCTGATCCCGCTCGGTCTGCACCACATCTGGTATCCGTCGTTCTGGTATTCGTTTGGAGATTACACCACCCAGGCAGGCCAGGTGATCCATGGCGACCAGACCATCTGGTTCAAAATGCTAGAAGAGGGGGTGAAATCCTTCAGCAGCGACACCTACCAGAACGCCGGTAAGTTCATGCAGGGTGAATTCCCGCTGATGCTGTTCGCGCTGCCCGCCGCGTGCCTGGCGATGTATCACGAAGCCCATACGAAGAATAAGAAAATCGCGGCCGGTATTCTGTTCTCCGCGGCGCTCACCTGCTTCCTGACCGGGATCACCGAACCGGTTGAGTTTACCTTTATCTTCGTGGCACCGATTCTGTACGTCTTTAACGCCATCATGGCGGGTCTGGCCTACATGACCATGTACCTGCTGCATGCGCATATCGCCAAGTCGTTCTCTGCGGGCTTTATCGACTATCTGTCATTCGGGATCCTGCCGTCGTTTAACGGCTACCAGACCCACTTCCTGAGCGCCATTATCATCGGCATTCCAATGGGCCTGATTTATTACTTCACGTTCCGCTTTGTGATCCGTCGTTTCGACGTGAAAACGCCGGGCCGCACTGAAGTGACCGCCAACGCGGATGAGAAATCGGATTCTGAACTCGCGACCGAGATCATCACCCTGCTGGGCGGGGCGCATAACATCGACTCCGTCGGCGCCTGTATCACCCGTCTTCGCCTGGAAGTGACAAAAAGCGAGGTGGTGGATAAAGACGGCCTGAACGGACTCGGCGCGCGCGGCGTGGTCTTTGTCGGCGACAACGGTATTCAGGTGATTTTCGGTGCCAGAGCACAGTTTATCGCCCAGACCATGTCCACCATGATCGGCAAATAATAAGATGCCTGAACGACACGTCTCCTGTACGCTGGGAGGCGTGTTTTATCTGGCTGATAATCGGTAAATTTCAGGGAGCGGTTTTGAAGAAAGTCAGCATTATTGATGTCGCAAAGCACGCGGGTGTGTCGGTTTCAACCGTCTCGCTGGTGCTGCGCCAGAAAGGGAAAATCTCAGAGGCAACGATCGAGAAGGTCAACGCTGCCATCAATACGCTGGGCTATGTTCATAACGTTGCCGCTGCCAACCTCCGCGCCAATACGTCCAATCTGATTGGCCTGATCCTCCGTGACTTTAGCGACAGTTTCTCCATCAAGGTGATGGCGAGTATCGTTCAGGATCTTGAAAAACAGGGGTATATGGTTTTTCTCGGACAGCCCCAGAACGACCATGACCAACTTGAGCGCTGCCTGCTGTCGTTTAAGCAGCAGGGCGTCGCCGGGGTGATCTATCTGGCCTCGGATACCCGCACCTCTACCCTACCGGAACAGATTCGCCGCTGCCCGCTACCGCTGGTGGTGGTCTCTCAGTCGCTGCTGGATGAAAAATGCAATCTGGTGATGCGCGATAACCGGCAGGCGGCCAGTCTGGCGGTGCGTTATCTTATCGAGCGCGGTCATCGCAATATCGCCTACATTGGCGGACGCGAAGGCTGCCTTATCCGCGAACAGCGCCTGCTCGGTTTTCGCAGCGCGATGGCGCAAAACGGGCTGGTCTGGCGCGATGAATACTCTCCGGCCTGCAGCGATGACACCCTGGCCGCGGGTTTCGCCACCCGCCAGCTGCTGGAAAAAAACAATACTATCACCGCCCTGCTCTGCCACTCGCCGGATGCCATGATCGGCTCCATCTCCGGTATTCATCAGGTCGGGCGTACGGTGGGTAAAGATGTGTTTTTAACACAGCAGGTCGCGCTGGTCGGTTTCGAAGATATGCTCCACGTAAACCTCACCTCGCCGTCATTTACCTATGTCTCATCCGCCAGCGAAGAGACGGGGCGTCAGGCTGCCGGGCTGATTATTCGCACGCTAAAGGAGCCGACGCTGCAAACCCAGCGCATTACGCTTTCCGGGCAGCTTATCGCGCGCGAGTCGGCGTAAAATAAGAATTTGACGCGGGTCTGCTGGCGCGGGTTTACTGCTATATTTCCATGATTTGCCATGGATAATGTCAATGCCTACCGTTATTACGCACGCTGCTGTTCCGCTTTGTCTGGGCTTAGGCCTGGGGACAAAAGTTATCCCACCCCGCCTGCTGTTTGCCGGGATTGTTCTCGCCATGCTGCCGGACGCCGACGTGCTGGCGTTTAAGTTCGGCGTCGCGTATGGAAATGTTTTCGGCCATCGCGGCTTTACCCACTCCCTGCTGTTCGCCTTTGCGGTGCCGATACTTTGCGTGCTGACTGGACGACGATGGTTCAGGGCCAGCCTGACGCGGTGCTGGCTGTTTTTAACGGTATCACTGCTGTCGCACAGCCTGCTGGATTCGATTACCACAGGCGGAAAAGGCGTCGGCTGGCTGTGGCCGTGGTCAGATGAACGCTTCTTTGCGCCGTGGCAGGTGATTAAGGTCGCGCCGTTTGCGCTCTCACGCTATACCACGCCGTACGGGCATCAGGTGATTATTTCAGAACTGCTGTGGGTGTGGCTGCCGGGGGTTGTGCTGATGGGGTTACTGTGGTGGAGAAAACGTGCGCGCTGATGCCCTCACCCCGACCCTCTCCCACAGGGAGAGGGAGAAAACCTAACAATTCCCTCTCCCTGTGGGAGAGGGTTAGGGTGAGGGGAAAATTACTTACGGCGCCAGGTGGTACCCTGCGGGCCGTCTTCCAGAATGATGCCCATCTCGGTCAGACGGTTACGCGCCGCATCGGCCGCCGCCCAGTCTTTCGCCTGACGCGCTTCCAGACGCGCTTTAATCAACGCTTCAATTTCCGCCACTTCGCCGTCATCCGCCTGCGCACCGCTCTGCAGGAACACGTCCGGATCCTGCTCCAGCAGGCCGAGCACGGAAGAGATCTTACGCAGATGAGACGCCAGCGCATTCGCCGCCGCCATATCTTCTGACTTCAGGCGGTTCACTTCGCGTGCCATGTCGAACAGCACGGAGTAGGCTTCCGGGGTGTTGAAGTCGTCGTTCATCACCTCAACAAAGCGTGCTTCGAACGCTTCGCCGCCTGCAGCAGGAACAGACCTGTCGGTACCGCGCAGCGCGGTGTACAGACGCTCCAGCGCCGAGCGCGCCTGTTTCAGGTTCTCTTCGCTGTAGTTCAGCTGGCTGCGATAGTGGCCGGACATCAGGAAGTAGCGCACGGTTTCCGCGTCGTAATATTTCAGCACATCACGCACGGTAAAGAAGTTACCCAGCGATTTCGACATTTTCTCGCGGTCAACCATTACCATCCCGGAGTGCATCCAGTAGTTCACGTACTCGCCGCCGTGGGCGCAGGTGGACTGCGCGATTTCGTTTTCGTGGTGCGGGAACATCAGGTCTGAACCGCCGCCGTGAATGTCGAAGTGCTTGCCCAGCTGTTTGCAGTTCATCGCGGAACACTCAATGTGCCAGCCCGGACGGCCTTCGCCCCACGGGGATGGCCAGCTTGGCTCCCCCTCTTTGGACATCTTCCACAGCACGAAGTCCATCGGGTTACGCTTCACGTCAACCACGTCGACACGGGCACCAGCCTGGAGCTGATCCAGATCCTGACGGGAAAGCGAACCGTAGGTTGGGTCCGTTGGCACCGAGAACATCACGTCACCGTTGTCCGCAACGTAGGCGTGACCGCGTGCGATCAGCTTTTCGGTGATCTCGATGATTTCGTGAATATGGTGAGTCGCGCGCGGCTCGCTGTCCGGGCGCTGAATATTCAGAGCATCGAAATCTTTGTGCATCTCAACGATCATGCGATCCACCAGCGCGACAAAGCTTTCGCCGTTCTCATTAGCGCGCTTGATGATTTTATCGTCGATGTCGGTGATATTACGCACGTATTTCAGGGTATAGCCCAGAAAACGCAGGTAGCGTGACACCACGTCAAAAGCGACAAAGGTACGGCCATGGCCAATGTGACAGAGATCGTAAACCGTAATACCACACACGTACATGCCGACTTCCCCGGCATGGATAGGTTTAAATTCCTCTTTTTGGCGCGTCATTGTATTAAAGATTTTTAACATCGAAGATTCCATGTAAACACGTGTGTGGTTGAAAACCGGTTATTCTACCCGTAATTCAAACCCGAAGCAGCACACAATGCAAGGTGATCGCATCCTGTGGTTATGCTATAACAAGCCCCTATAGATGACCCGAACGCGGGTCGACGTACCACAATAACGGAACAGGATGCAAAAATGGTTACTTTCCACACTAATCATGGCGATATCGTAATCAAAACCTTTGATGACAAAGCGCCTGAAACAGTTAAAAACTTCCTGGACTACTGCCGCGAAGGTTTCTACAACAACACCATTTTCCACCGCGTGATCAACGGTTTTATGATCCAGGGCGGCGGTTTCGAACCTGGCATGAACCAGAAAGCCACTAAAGAGCCGATCAAGAACGAAGCGAACAACGGCCTGAAAAACACCCGCGGCACGCTGGCGATGGCGCGTACTCAGGCACCTCACTCTGCAACCGCGCAGTTCTTCATTAACGTGGCGGACAACGACTTCCTGAACTTCTCCGGCGAAAGCCTGCAGGGTTGGGGCTACTGCGTATTCGCAGAAGTGGTTGAAGGTATGGACGTGGTTGACAAGATCAAAGCCGTCTCTACTGGCCGCAGCGGTATGCACCAGGACGTTCCGAAAGAAGACGTTGTGATTACAAGCGTGACCGTCAGCGAGTAATTCGTGGCGACACTCTTTATTGCGGATCTGCATCTGCAAACAGAAGAACCGGCGATAACCGCCGGTTTTCTGCGTTTTTTACGCGGTGAAGCGAAAAGCGCCGATGCGCTGTACATCCTGGGCGACCTCTTTGAAGCCTGGATTGGCGACGACGATCCTAACCCGCTGCACCGTGAAATGGCTTCGGCCATTAAAGCGCTGGTGGATTCCGGCGTCCCCTGCTACTTCATTCACGGCAACCGTGATTTCCTGATCGGCAAGCGCTACGCCCGTGAAAGCGGCATGACGCTGCTGCCGGAAGAACAGGTGCTCGACCTCTACGGCCGCAAGGTGCTGATCATGCACGGCGACACGCTCTGCACCGACGATACCGGCTACCTGGCGTTTCGCGCTAAAGTCCACACCCCGTGGATCCAGAAGGTGTTCCTTGCCCTGCCGCTGTTTATCCGCAACCGCATCGCCGCCAGAATGCGCGCGGGCAGTAAAGCCGCCAACAGCAGCAAATCCATGACCATCATGGACGTTAATCCTCACGCGGTGGTCAACGTGATGGAAAAACATGGCGTTCAGTGGTTGATCCACGGGCATACCCATCGTCCAGACGTGCATTCCCTTATCGCCAACGGCGAACCGGCCCATCGCGTGGTGTTGGGTGCATGGCACTCAGAAGGATCCATGGTCAAAGTCACGCCAGAGGGTGTGGAGCTGATCGCTTTTCCGTTTTAACCCCTTACAGTTCATTCTATTTTTTTGAACAATATTGGCAAATTGTTTCGATTTTAATCAGCCCGTGGTCGGCCTATTATTTATCACATCAGGGCAGCACGCCCTATCCCAGATAAATTACTTAAGGAATACGACCATGAAATCCATCAAAACTTTCGTTGCAGTTACCGCTCTTTCCCTGGCTTCCTTCGGCGCTTTCGCGCAGAGCGTCAGCGCAACCGGTTCAACCCTTGACCGCGCAGAAGCGAAAATTGCTGCACAGGCTGCTGAACAGGGCGCGTCTTACAAAATCACCAGCGCGAAGGTCGACAACCGCGTGTATATGACCGCAGAACTGACGAAATAATGATTGCCCTTCGACAAAAACAGACCGCCAGAATGCGGTCTGTTTTGTTATGAATTGATGGCAACAACGGCTCAAGATTTAACCGCGCAACCGTTTTCCTTGCCCGTATAACATGCTATTCTCTGTGCCCTCGAAAGCAGTGTGTTTCGCACCACAGGAGTTTTAAGACGCATGTCTTCCCGCAATAATCCGGCGCGTGTCGCCATCGTGATGGGGTCCAAAAGCGACTGGGCTACCATGCAGTTCGCCGCCGAAATCTTTGAAATCCTGAATGTTCCGCACCACGTCGAAGTGGTCTCCGCGCACCGTACACCGGACAAACTGTTCAGCTTCGCCGAAAGCGCCGAAGAGAACGGTTATGAGGTGATCATTGCCGGTGCGGGCGGCGCAGCACACCTGCCGGGCATGATTGCCGCCAAAACCCTGGTGCCGGTTCTGGGCGTCCCGGTACAAAGCGCCGCGTTAAGCGGTGTGGACAGCCTCTACTCCATCGTCCAGATGCCGCGCGGTATTCCCGTCGGCACGCTGGCGATTGGCAAAGCGGGCGCGGCGAACGCTGCCCTGTTGGCCGCGCAGATCCTGGCGACGCACGATAAAGCGTTACATCAGCGTCTGGCAGCCTGGCGTAAAGCCCAGACCGACGAAGTGCTGGACAATCCGGACCCGCGGGGTGCGGCATGAAGCAGGTTTGCGTCCTCGGTAACGGCCAGTTAGGCCGCATGCTGCGTCAGGCCGGTGAGCCGCTGGGTATTGCCGTCTGGCCCGTCGGGCTGGACGCCGAGCCGGAAGCGGTACCGTTCCACCAGAGCGTGATCACCGCCGAGATCGAACGCTGGCCGGAAACCGCGCTGACCCGCGAACTGGCGCGTCATAACGCCTTCGTGAACCGCGACGTGTTCCCGATCATTGCCGACCGTCTGACGCAAAAGCAGCTGTTCGACAAGCTCGGCCTGCCGACCGCGCCGTGGCAGCTCCTGTCCGATAAAAGCGAGTGGAATGATGTTTTCGCGATGCTGGGCGAGCTGGCAATCGTGAAGCGCCGCGTGGGCGGCTACGACGGCCGTGGCCAGTGGCGTCTGCGCGCAGACGACACTGCCGAGCTGCCGGACGACTGCTACGGCGAATGCATCGTTGAGCAGGGCATCAACTTTAGCGGTGAAGTGTCGCTGGTTGGCGCACGCGGGCACGACGGACATACCGTCTTTTATCCGCTGACGCATAACCTGCATCAGGACGGTATTCTGCGCACCAGCGTCGCCTTCCCGCACGCCAATGCTGAGCAGCAGGCGCAGGCAGAAGAGATGCTTTCTGCCATCATGCACGAACTCGGATATGTGGGCGTCATGGCGATGGAGTGCTTTATCACCCCGTCCGGTCTGCTGATCAACGAACTTGCGCCGCGCGTACACAACAGCGGCCACTGGACGCAGAACGGCGCGTCCATCAGCCAGTTCGAACTGCACCTGCGCGCGATCACCGACCTGCCGCTGCCGCAGCCGGTGGTGGACAGCCCGTCGGTGATGATCAACCTGATCGGCACCGATCTGAACTACGACTGGCTGAAGCTGCCGCTGGTGCATCTGCACTGGTATGACAAAGAGGTTCGCGCGGGTCGTAAGGTCGGTCACCTGAACCTGAACGACAGCGACACGGGCCGCCTGAGCGCCACCCTGGAAGCCATGATCCCTCTCCTGCCGCCGGAATATGCGAGCGGCATCGTCTGGGCACAGTCAAAGCTCAAGTAAGACATCTGCGCCGGGGAGTTGACCTTCCCCTTCCCCGGCGTACAATCCCCGCCCATTGCTGCTGAGTTTTCTTCTGGATTAACCATGAACGATGGAACGGACTATCGCGCGATCCTCGCGTCTGATACCCCTTTAATCGACGTTCGCGCGCCGATCGAATTTGCCCAGGGTGCGATGCCCGCCGCCATTAACCTGCCGTTGATGAATGACGACGAACGCGCCGCCGTCGGCACCTGCTATAAACGCCAGGGCCCCGAGGCCGCGCTGGCGCTTGGCCATAGCCTGGTGAACGGCGAGACGCGTGAGACACGTATAAACGCCTGGCGGGAAGCCAGCCTTGCCCATCCTGAGGGCTTTCTCTGCTGCGCGCGCGGCGGTCAGCGCTCGCATATCTCGCAGGCCTGGCTTAAAGAGGCGGGCATCGACTACCCGCTGATCCGCGGCGGCTATAAAGCCCTGCGCCAGACGGCGATTCAGGTGACGATTGAGCAGTCACAAAAGCCGATAGTGCTTATCGGCGGCTGTACCGGAAACGGTAAAACCCTGCTGGTGAAGCAGCACGCACAGGGCATCGATCTGGAAGGGCTGGCGCACCATCGCGGTTCGTCGTTTGGCCGCACGCTCACGCCGCAGCTTTCCCAGGCGAGCTTTGAAAACCACCTTGCGGTTGAGCTATTGAAAAAAGACGCCACGCGCTGGGTGCTGGAAGATGAAGGCCGGATGATTGGCTCTAACCACCTGCCGGAGTGCCTGCGTGACCGCATGGTTGAAGCGCCTATCGTGGTGGTAGAGGATCCATTTGAGATCCGTCTTGAACGCCTGCGCGAAGAGTATTTCGACCATATGTGGGCGGATTTTTCTGCCGCCTACGGCGAGGAAGCAGGCTGGAAAGAATACAGCGAGTACCTGCATCACGGCCTGTTCGCCATTCGCCGCCGTCTGGGGCTGCAGCGGCACGCAGAATTCACCGCGCTGTTAGATTCCGCGCTGTTGGAACAGCAGCGTTCTGGCAGCACGGACGCGCACTTCAGCTGGCTTGTACCGCTCCTGAACGACTATTACGACCCGATGTACGGCTATCAGCTGGAGAAAAAGGCGGAGAAGATTGTGTATCGCGGGACGTACGAAGAAATTGCTGAGTGGCTTGATCGCTGAAAAATAAAGCCGGGTGGCGAGGTAAAAGCAAAACGGCAACCAGGGTTGCCGTTTTTAATGTTTGTTCCCTCTCCCCGTGGGAGAGGGTCAGGGTGAGGGCATCAGGCCGCACCCTACAAGATCACTTAGAAGTCGTAACGCAGACGCACCAGGTTCATGTCGCCCAGGTCGTCGGTGCTGGAGGTGAACACGTGCTCGTAGTCCACGCGGAAACCGTAATCCAGCTGGAAGCTGATACCCACGCCGTTGTCGATGCGCTGGTAGTTGCGGCCATTCACGTAGTCAATACGGTCGCCCATGAAGTAAGGCTGGATAGATTTAACCGCATACTGACCAATTGGGAACTTGTAGCCCGCAAAGTATTCAATACCCCATGCATCACCGGCGAAGTAGTCGTTAACAGACACTTTTTTGGTGGTCATGAAGTTCTGATACCAGCCGCCGCCAACGGAGAATGTCCAGTTGTCCGGGGTCCAGCTCAGCGCGGTACCGAGGATGTTCTGGTCGTAGGTTTTGCTGTCGCCATTGGCCGGGTTACGCATATCCGCACGGGTGTAGTTCCACGCGGCGCCCCAGGTCAGATCGGTGGTCAGGTGGTAATCCAGACCCAGTGAACCGCCGCCTTTACGCTTGTAGCGCAGGCCGTTGCCCGGCAGGTATTCGCTGTCTTCAAACAGGTAGGATGCATAAATGTCAGCATCGCCCACGGTTTTCTTATATTTCAGCATATTACGTGAACGGTAAGAGCCGTCGTAATCGCCTTTGATCCCGTTACCTGGTGCCTGACCGATCATGTCGTAGTCCCAGATATCGGTTTTCGCGCCCACCACATCATAGTAAACGCTGTTCTGTTGACCGAAGGTCAGCGTACCCCAGGTGTCGCTCTTCAGACCGGTGTAGAGCATACGACGCGTCGTGTCGTGGTCGCTTTCGCTGTAGTGGTTGTCCCAGTTGAACATTGCAGGGAAGTTCACGCCCAGCTCGTAGTAGCTTACCCAACTGATGTCATCAAACAGGTAGTAATCTGCTGCGAAACGGAAACGGGTGCCACCGTCGAAGCCGTTACGCTTGTAAGAACCTTTGTCGCCGTCACCAGTCATCATGTTGAACTGTGGACGGATACTCCCACCCACGGTGAAGTTCAGGCGGCTCAGCGGGTTACCCGCCTGAGGATCCTGCTTAAGAACGGTGATTTCCGCCTGAGAAGCGAAGGTAGTCAATGCCACTGCCGCGCCGATCGTTGCCGCCAGCGCTGATTTTTTTATAGTCATTATTTTTCCTTAATAGACACGCTGCTAAATATTTAGCGGGTGAATATTAACTGGAAATAATCGGGCTGTGTGGTCGGGTTTTTAATGTTTTGTGCTACTAAATGAGTGGGTATTATCACTTTGTGCTTTTTAAACACTACGCACCGGCATTTGAAACCGGTGCGTAACTTTCACCGTGCTAAATCAACTCGCGAACTGACGGAACAGGGCTTTGCCCTTTAACAGCCGCGTGCCGAGCCAGCCTCCGCAGAGTGAAAGCAGCACAGCGCCACAGAGAGGCAGGATCAACCAGAGACGCCAGTCAGGCTCCCACGGGAAGTCGAAGACTTTTGTCTGCAACACCGCCAGCGCCGTCTCTGCGCCAATGGCTGCCACCAGACCCGCCACCAGCCCCAGCAGCGCAAACTCGCTCCAGAGCGTCATCCGCAGCAGCCGCTTTCCGGCCCCCAGCGTGCGGTAGACCACCAGCTCCTGATGGCGCTGGCGCATGCCTACCTGCACCTGGGCCAGCAGCAACAGCACGCCGCAGATCGTCACCAGCACCACCATGACCTCCAGCGCGCGGCTCACCTGCTCCAGAACCTGCCCTACCTGCTTCAGGATCGCTCCAATATCCAGCAGGCTGACCGTCGGAAACTCCCGGTTAAGCTGGGTCAGCATGCCGTTGCCGTTTTCCCAGCGGAAGCTGGTCAGCCAGCTCTGCGGCTGACCGTCCAGCGCCCCCGGCGGGAAGATAAAGAAGAAGTTTGGCCGCAGGCTTTCCCAGTCAACTTTACGCAGGCTGGTGACCTTCGCGGTAAAATCCTGGGTATCGCCGGTAAAGGTCACGCTGTCCCCAAGCTTCACGTTCAGGCGCGTCGCCAGCCCCTCCTCCATCGACACTTCCCCCGCTTTTGGCGGCCAGGTGCCAGCGGTTATCGGGTTGTGGTCAGGGCGTTTCTCCTGCCAGGTCAGGTTCAGCTCGCGGTTAAGCGACTCGTCCTTGTTCCCCTCCGTTGGCTGCCCGTTGATCTGCGTCAGACGCGCGCGAACGATGGGATAGAACGACTCAGGGATAATGTGATGCTCCGACAGGAAACCCTTTAGCGGAGTGACCTGTTCTGGGGCAATATTGATCAGGAAAAAGTTCGGGCTTTCCGGGGGAAGCTGCTGCTGCCAGCGATCGAGCAGATCGCCGCGCAGCACCAGCAGCAGCGCCAGCAGCATAAATGACAGCGAAAAGGCCGACAACTGGCTGAGCGTTGACCAGGGCTGATGCAGCAGGCGGTTGACCGCCAGGCGCACGGGCAGGGATTTTACCGTCAGCCTCTTCAGGACATTGAGCAGTATCCAGCCCAGCACGCCGCACAGCAGCGCCAGCACAACCGCCCCGGCCAGTACCGCCCAAAGCAGCGTGCTGCCCCCCATCAGCCACGCCAGCAGCCCCACCGCCACCGCAATAATCACCGGAAGGTAGAACTTCAGCGGCCAGACGTTCGCCACCACATCGCTGCGGAGCACGCGCAGCGGCTGCGTGGCGAGCAGCAGTCGGTAAGGGCGTAGCCCTACCAGCAGCGAAATTACCGTCATCGCGCCGATTGCCCATAGCCACGGCCAGAGGCTGGCCGGCGGCAGTGCGGCCGGTAGCACCGGTTTCAGCATCACCATCAGCAGTTTTTCAAACAGCAGCCCCATTATTCCGCCGGTCAGCGCGGACAGGACCAGCAGCATCAGCCACTGACCGACAATCAGCTTGCGCAGCTGCGCCCGGCCAGCCCCCAGGGTTTTGAGGATCGCCACCAGGTCGTAGCGGCTGCGGCAGTAGTGCCCCATCGCCACGGCCACCGCCGCCACCGCCAGCAGCAGGGTCAACAGGGCCGACAGCAGCAGGAACTGCTGAGAGCGCTCCAGAGATTTACCGAGCGCCCCCTCGTCCTGCTCCAGCCCGTACCAGCGGTGTTCCGGTTTGAGCTGCGGCAGAAGCCATTTTTCATATGCGTCAAGCTGGGCAGGCGTGCCGCCAAACTTATAGCGCCAGGTAACGCGGCTGCCCGGCTGTACCGCATGGGTTGCTGCTACGTCCGCGGTGTTCATCAGCAGGCGCGGCGCAAGCTGGAACGGGTTAAACCCAGAGTCAGGTTCCTGTACCACTTCCCCGGCAATTTTGAGGGTGGCGTCGCCGACGTCGATACTGTCGCCGGGTTTCAGATTCAGCAGCGCCATCAGACGCGATGCCAGCAGCACCGTACCGGGCGTGGGCTTTAATCCCGGCGGGCGGGTCTGCAAGTCACCGTACATCGGGTAGATGTCATCGACGGCCTTGACGCTCGCCAGCTGCGGCGTGTCGCCCGCAAAGGTCATGGTCTGGAAGCTTACCTGCTCCCCCACCTTCAGCCCTTCTTTACGCGCTTCGTCAATCCAGCCCGGCGGCACGGGGCGGGAGCTTTGCAGCGCCCGGTCCCCCGCCATAAACTCCCGGCTCTGCTGGCTGAGCCCTTTTTCCATCCGGTCGCTGACGCTGCCGAGCGCCAGCACGCAGGCCACCGCCAGGCTTAACGCCAGCCAGACAATCAGCAGCGAGGGCGAGCGCCACTCGCGCCAGAACCAGCGGGTAATCATGCCTCCTCCTGAAGAATACCGTTAACCAGCCGCAGGCGACGGTCGCAGCGGGCGGCGAGCTGCGGATCGTGGGTCACGAGGATCAGCGTGGTGCCGTGCTCGCGGTTGAGCGAAAACAGCAGGTCGGCAATCCTGTCGCCGGTTTTACGGTCAAGGTTACCGGTAGGCTCATCGGCAAACAGCACTTCCGGGCGACCGTTAAACGCCCGCGCCAGCGCCACGCGCTGCTGCTCACCGCCAGAAAGCTGCGCGGGAAGATGGTCGAGACGTTTCCCCAGACCGAGCTGTTCCAGCAGCGCCTTCGCGTGAGCGCGGCTTTCACGGCTATTTTCCCCGCGCAACAGCGCCGGGAGCTCGACGTTTTCCAGGGCGTTCAGGGTCGGGATCAGCATGAAGGACTGGAAGACAAAACCCACGTGACGCGCGCGCAGCGCCGCCCGCGACTCTTCATCAAGCTGGTGCAGCGGCTGCCCGACAAGGTGGACCTCGCCGCTGCTGCCGTCGTCCAGACCGGCCAAAATCGCCAGCAGCGTGGACTTACCGGAACCGGATTCGCCAATCAGCGCGATGGTTTCAGCGCGTTTGACAACGAGTTCAACTCCAGTAAGGATGGAAAGCTCGTGTTCCCCCTGACCGACGGACTTCTTAAGATGATGAACTTCAACACTGTTTTCCGCTGGCATTTGCCCTTCCTGTTTTTGATTCTGATGACCTTCCGCGCGGCGGCAGCGGACACGTTACTGGTTCTTGGCGACAGCCTGAGCGCAGGCTATCGCATGGCGGCCAGCGCGGCCTGGCCCGCCCTGCTCAATGAAAAATGGCAGAGCAAAACGTCTGTAATCAACGCCAGCATCAGCGGTGATACCTCGCAGCAGGGCCTGTCGCGCCTGCCTGCGCTGCTCAAACAGCATCAGCCACGGTGGGTGCTGGTTGAGCTTGGCGGTAATGATGGCCTGCGCGGTTTCCAGCCTCAGCAAACGGAGAATACGCTGCGCACCATTTTGCAGGACATCAGGGCGGCAAACGCCCAGCCGCTGCTGATGCAAATTCGCCTGCCCGCCAACTACGGTCGTCGGTATAATGAGGCCTTTAGCGCGATCTACCCTAAGCTTGCCAAAGAGTTTGATATTCCGCTGCTGCCATTTTTCATGGAAGAGGTCTATCTCAAACCCCAGTGGATGCAAGACGACGGGATCCACCCCAATCGCGATGCGCAGCCGTTTATTGCCGACTGGATGGCAACGCGGCTGGCTCCTTTAGTTAAACATGACTCCTGATTAAGCGGAGATCCTGACAGGTAAAGTTATGCAAAAATCGGTCTTAATTACAGGATGTTCCAGCGGAATCGGTCTGGAAAGCGCGCTCGAATTAAAGCGCCAGGGGTTTCGGGTCCTGGCGGCCTGCCGCAAACCCGACGATGTCGAACGCATGAACGGGCTGGGCTTTACCGGCGTGCTGCTGGATATGGACTCGCCGGAGAGCGTTGAGCGCGCCGCCGATGAGGTGATCGCGCTGACCGACAATCGTCTGTACGGGCTGTTTAACAATGCCGGCTACGGTGTATATGGCCCGCTGGATACTCTGTCCCGCGAAACGCTGGAGAAGCAGTTTTCGACCAATTTCTTCGGCGTGCATCAGCTCACCATGCGCCTGCTTCCCGCCATGCTGCCGCACGGTGAAGGACGCATCGTGATGACGTCGTCGGTGATGGGGCTGATTTCCACCCCGGGACGCGGCGCCTACGCCGCCAGCAAATATGCGCTGGAGGCCTGGTCCGACGCCCTGCGCATGGAGCTACGCCACAGCGGCATTAAGGTCAGCCTGATTGAACCCGGCCCAATTCGCACCCGCTTTACCGAAAACGTGAACCAGACGCAGGCGGATAAACCGGTCGAGAACCCCGGCATTGCCGCACGTTTTACCCTCGGGCCAGAGGCGGTGGTGGCCAAAGTGCGCCATGCTTTTGAGAGCGAACATCCCAAAATGCGCTATCCGGTGACGCTGGTCACCCATGCGGTAGGCTGGTTAAAACGCCTGCTGCCGGGCCGGATGATGGACAAAATTTTACACGGCTGAGTTGAAGCGACGACGCGCATCCCCATGTAAAGAACAAACCGACAAAAGAGAAAGCCGCATGTCCGTACAGAATATCGTCAATATTACAGAAGCTAACCTGCAACAGACCCTTGAACAGTCGATGACCAAACCGGTCCTGTTCTACTTCTGGTCTGAACGCAGCCAACACTGCCTGCAGCTGACGCCGGTGCTGGAAAGCCTTGCCGCCCAGTACAACGGTCAGTTCATTCTCGCGAAGCTGGACTGCGACGCCGAGCCGATGGTGGCATCCCAGTTTGGCCTGCGCGCCATTCCCACCGTCTATCTGTTCCAGAACGGTCAGCCTGTTGACGGCTTCCAGGGGCCGCAGCCGGAAGAGGCTATCCGCGCCCTGCTGGATAAAGTGCTGCCGCGCGAAGAAGAGCTGAAGGCGCAGGAAGGCATGGCGCTGATGCAGGAAGGCAAATACGACGAGGCGCTGCCGCTGCTCAAAGAGGCGTGGCAGCTGTCGAATCAAAACAGCCAGATTGGCCTGCTGCTGGCGGAAACGCAGATCGCCCTGCACCGTTCAGAAGACGCGGAAGCCGTACTCAAGACCGTTCCGCTGCAGGATCAGGATACCCGCTATCAGGGGCTGGTCGCACAAATTGAGCTGCTGAAACAGGCGGCGGACACCCCGGAAATTCAGCAGCTGCAGCAGCAGGTTGCCGACAACCCGGCGGATGCCGCGCTGGCAAGCCAGCTGGCGCTGCAGCTGCACCAGGTAGGGCGTAACGAAGAGGCGCTGGAGTTGCTGTTCAGTCATCTGCAAAAGGATCTCGCTGCCGCAGACGGTCAGGCGCGCAAGATGTTCCAAGAGATCCTGACCGCGCTGGGCACCGGAGACGCGCTGGCGTCGAAGTATCGTCGTCAGCTGTACGCGTTGCTCTACTAACAAAAAAATGCCCGGTGGCGCTAACGCTTACCGGGCCTACAAAACAGGCTTAACCCGTTTTCTTTAATTGCGTCACTACCAGTTGGTGACGTGCGTTGTAAAACTTCCGATAGGTCAGGTAGCAGGCAATGATGGTCGACAGGCTTGCCGTGGAAAGCAGCATAAACGTCACCATGATCTGATACTTAATCGCTTTTACCGGATCGATACCGGCAAAAATCAGCCCCGACATCATGCCCGGCAGGCTCACCAGCCCCACCGTTTTGGCGGAATCTACCGTTGGGATCAGCGATGAACGAATGCTCTCGCGAATCAGCCGCGCCGAGGCCACTTTTGGCGTTGCCCCCAGGCTTAGTTTCTCCTGTAGCTGCTGCTGTTCACTGCTGAATCGCTGGCCAAGGTTGTTGTAACAGAGCCCAACGGCCACCATCGCGTTCCCCGCAATCATCCCGGAAATAGGGATAACCTGCATCGGCGTAAACTCAATCGAGCCGGAGAGCACCAGCACCGCCAGCGTGAGCGCCGTCCCGGTGGTAATGGCGATAAACGACGAGATAAACGCTTTATCAATGTATTTACTGCGTTTTTTCGCATTCCACGCCGCGTTAAAGCAGATAAAGAGCACCATCAGCAGCGTCAACACCGCGTGGTTAACGTTGAAGATATACTTCAGCACATAGCCGACGATGATGAGCTGAATCACCGCGCGGCAGATGCTCCACACAATATCTTTTTCCAGCCCCAGCTTTTCGCGGTAGCTGACCACAATCGCAATCAATACCAGCACCATCGAAAAGGCCAGCGATTCGTTGGTAATGTTATGTTCACCCACGGTTTGCCTCCTGCATTTTCCCGCCGTGCGGCTGAAGCGTAATCACGTCATCCGCATGGGTTATTTCGTTAGCATCGTGCGTCACCCACAGCACGGCAATATTTTGCTCCCGGGCGTAGCGATGAATAATCTCGTTGACGTTGCGCTTGTTGACGTCATCAAGTGCGCTGGTGATTTCGTCAAGCAACAACACCTTCGGTAAAAACTGCAGGTTGCGGATCAGCGAGACGCGCTGCTTTTCTCCGCCCGACAGCGCGTTGATGGATTTGGTCAGCGTCTCCTGCGCCAGGCCAAAGCGGGCCAGATCGTTGATAAACTGTTCCGGCTCCGGCGTTTTATTGCGGATTTGCCACGGGAAAATCAGGTTGTCATAAACCGTATCGCCAAAAAGCACGGGCGTTTGCACGCAATAGGAGACCTGCTGGCGATAGCTTTCCGGAGAGAACGACGCAATATCCTGTCCTTCAAACAGAATGGTTCCCTCCGTCGGGCTGAGGAGTGAGGCCACGATTTTCAACAGCGTGCTTTTGCCGCAGCCTGAGGGGCCCGTGATTAATTTAAACTCGCCCGGCGACAGGCTAAACCCGACGTGCTGCAGGATCGTGTTTTCCCCGACCCGAAATCCGACATCCCTGAGAAGTAATACGTTTTTTTTATCGTTCATTGCGCTTCCGTTAACCGCTTTTTGTCATAACCGTCTGTAGCATAATCCTTTCGCCCGCACAGAGCGAATAGCCTCACGCTAAAGCAAGTGTTAAACTTTTTGTTTGTTATTTGTCACCACCATCACTACAGGAAGTATGCGACATGGCACATATCTTTTATGAGTTTCCTTCCCTGAAGCCTGGTGTTCCTGATGTCGAAACATTAATGGAAGTCATCAAATCGTCGGAACTCACGCGTTTTGTCATTGGTGCAGAGGTGGTGGATTTTGTTAAGAAGGCGCTCATCGTGAACACCACGATCGGCAGCTTCAAAAATTGCTATTTCGCCTTCGACAACGGGACACACTTCCTTGAATTTGACGGTAAGGGAAAATCAAAACGTTTCAATGACGTACCCGACTGGTTCATCTCTCCGGCTGAATTTTCACGCACCCAGTGGCTTATCAACCACAATCTTGCGGATGTAAAAGCCACTCAGTTCATTGACGTGCTGATGTCCTACCCGCTGAAAGCGCGTCGCGCGCACTGTAATTTGTTATTTGGGCTGGAGCTGGAAAAGGTGAATGCGGTTCCGGTCGCAGCGTCAGCCGCAGGTAAAATCGGCAATAAGAACGGTAAAACCACCAAACCACGCGTGACCGATCTGGGATCGTTTGAATTGTTCCGTCAGTTCTTTGCACGAATGAAAACCGCCGTGCTGGCCGATGAGTTCCCTACCCTGCAGGTCCTGACGGGCATGGATAATCTGACAAAAGCGCCGCATAATTTAAAGCAGGGTATCAGAACCTGGTTTAAAGCCATCGCGGGCGACCTTCCACCGAATAACAAGCGCGTTGAAGCGGGGAATGCCGTACTGTTCTGCGCCCCCATTCGCGAACAGATCCAGCGTATCGAAGCGCTGGGGCTGGAGAATTACTACGAGGGATTATCGAAAGCCATTGCTGAAGCGGGTGATGGATTCATCTCTGACTTTACCTATACTTACGAGCAATAAACACACACTTTCACTCGTCACAGCATGCAAAACAGGAGGTTTTTATGCTTATCGTTGTTCCTGTCCTTATTTTCGTTGCGCTGGTTATCGTGGGCGCCGGCGTCAAAATTGTCCCTCAGGGTTATCAGTGGACCGTTGAGCGTTTCGGTCGATACACCAACACACTCCAGCCTGGCTTAAGCCTGATTGTTCCGTTCATGGACAGAATTGGTCGCAAGATCAACATGATGGAGCAGGTTCTGGACATTCCGTCCCAGGAAGTGATCTCCAAAGATAACGCCAACGTCACCATCGACGCCGTCTGCTTTATTCAGGTGATTGATGCGCCAAAAGCGGCCTATGAGGTGAGCAACCTGGAGCTGGCGATCGTCAACCTGACGATGACCAACATCCGTACCGTGCTCGGCTCGATGGAGCTGGACGAGATGCTTTCCCAGCGCGACAGCATCAACACCCGCCTGCTGCACATTGTCGACGAGGCAACGAACCCGTGGGGGATCAAGGTCACCCGCATCGAGATCCGCGACGTGCGCCCACCGGCGGAGCTGATCGCCTCCATGAACGCCCAGATGAAGGCCGAGCGAACCAAGCGCGCCTATATTCTGGAAGCTGAAGGGGTGCGTCAGGCGGAGATCCTCAAAGCGGAAGGTGAAAAACAGTCACAGATCCTGAAAGCGGAAGGCGATCGTCAGTCCGCATTCTTACAGGCTGAAGCGCGTGAACGTTCGGCCGAAGCGGAAGCCCGCGCCACCCAAATGGTGTCTGAGGCGATTGCCGCCGGTGATATCCAGGCCGTGAACTACTTTGTCGCGCAAAAATATACCGACGCCCTGAAACAGATTGGCTCGGCGAACAACAGCAAAGTGGTGATGATGCCGCTGGATGCCAGCAGCCTGATGGGCTCTATCGCCGGTATTGCCGAACTGATCAAGGACAGCGGAAACGAGCGTAAAAAATGATTGAGCTGATCGTTGCACATCCTCATGCCTTCTGGCTAAGCCTCGGTGGCTTATTGCTGGCGGCGGAGATGCTGGGCGGCAACGGCTACCTGCTCTGGAGCGGTGTTGCCGCCGTCATTACGGGCCTTCTGGTCTGGATCCTTCCCCTGGAGTGGGCGTGGCAGGGCGCACTGTTTGCCGTGCTCACGCTGGTGGCCGCGTGGCTGTGGTGGCGCTGGCTCAACCGGCGGGTTAACGAGCAGAAACCGGTCGACGCGCACCTTAACCAGCGCGGGCAGCAAATTGTCGGCAAACGTTTTACGCTCGATACCGCCCTGGTAAACGGGCGGGGGCATATGCGGGTGGGCGACAGCTCGTGGCCGGTGGTCGCCGACGACGACCTCAGCGCCGGCACGCGGGTTGAGGTCATTGCGGTGGAAGGCATTACCCTGCGGGTGAAAGCCTGTTAGGCAGAGGCCTTACGGTGGCAGCAGCCGGCAAGATTGTCGATTATCGGGCAGTCGGCGCTGTCATCCCCCGGACAGGACTCCGCGAGCTGCAGCAGCTGTTCGCGCATCGCCTGCAGTTCGGTGATGTGACGTTCAATCTCGGCCACCTTTTCCAGCGTGCGTTTTTTCACGTCGGCGCTGTGACGCTTCGGATCGTTGAACAGGTTAACCAGCTCGCCGCACTCTTCCAGATTAAACCCGACCTGTCTTGCCTGGCGCAGCAGCGTCAGCTCATCAATATGCAGTTTCGTATAGCTGCGGTAGCCGTTTTCGCTGCGCAGCGGCGGCGTGACCAGTCCCTTTTCTTCATAAAAACGGATTGCCTTGCTGGTTAAGCCGGTTTTTTTTGCCACATCACTGATATTCACATTTCCCCCTTGACCTTCCCCTTGATGGAAGGTTTAACCTTCATAACAGTTAGTAAAAAGCGTTACTCCGGTCAACAACTGACCAAAATATTATACGGGAGTTTTGTTATGTCTCACACTATTGACCTGACGCTGGACGGCCTCTCATGCGGCCACTGCGTCAAACGCGTTAAAGAAAGCCTGGAACAGCGCCCTGACGTTGAAAGCGCTGAGGTGACTATCGATCATGCCGCCGTGACCGGCAGCGCCAGCGCGGATGCGCTGATCGATACCATCAAGCAGGCCGGTTACGGGGCGGAGTTAAGCCACCCAAAGGCTAAACCGCTGGCAGAGTCATCATCCCCGTCGGAAGCACTGACAGCGGCCACTCCTGAGCTTCCGGTAGCTGATGATATTGATGACAGCCAACAGCTGCTGATCAACGGCATGAGCTGCGCCAGCTGCGTCTCCCGGGTACAAAACGCCTTGCAGGCCGTACCGGGCGTCGCGCAGGCACGGGTCAATCTTGCGGAGCGTACTGCGCTGGTGATGGGCAGTGCCTCCGCCGCAGATTTAGTGCAGGCCGTTGAGAAAGCGGGCTACGGGGCGGAGGCCATCGAAGATGATGCCGAGCGCCGCGAGCGCCAGCAGGAAACGGCTATCGCCACCATGAAGCGCTTCCGCTGGCAGGCCATCGTTGCCCTGCTGGTCGGTATTCCGGTGATGGTGTGGGGCATGCTCGGCGACAACATGATGGTTACCGACGACAACCGCACGCTGTGGCTGGTGATTGGTCTGATTACCCTTGCGGTGATGGTGTTTGCAGGCGGACATTTCTATACCAGCGCCTGGAAAAGCCTGAAAAACCGCACCGCGACGATGGATACGCTGGTGGCGCTCGGTACCGGCGCAGCATGGCTCTATTCGATGAGCGTGAACGTCTGGCCCCAGTGGTTCCCGATGGAAGCGCGGCATCTCTATTATGAAGCCAGCGCGATGATTATCGGCCTGATTAACTTAGGTCATATGCTGGAAGCCCGCGCCCGTCAGCGCTCCTCGAAAGCGCTGGAAAGATTGCTCGATTTAACCCCACCGACGGCCCGCGTGGTCACGGACGAAGGGGAAAAGAGCGTTCCGCTGGCCGAGGTTCAGCCGGGCATGACGCTGCGTCTGACAACCGGCGACCGGGTTCCCGTTGACGGTAAGATAACCCAGGGCGAAGCCTGGCTGGATGAAGCGATGCTGACCGGGGAGCCTATCCCCCAGCAGAAATCAGACGGCGACGCCGTGCATGCCGGTACGGTGGTACAGGACGGCAGCGTGCTGTTCACCGCCAGCGCCGTCGGCAGCCACACCACGCTGTCGCGTATTATCCGCATGGTGCGCCAGGCGCAGAGCAGCAAGCCGGAAATTGGCCAGCTTGCTGACAGAATCTCGGCCATTTTTGTGCCGGTGGTGGTTGGTATTGCCCTGCTGAGCGCGGCGATCTGGTATGTCTTCGGCCCCGCGCCGCAGATTGTTTATACCCTGGTGATCGCCACCACGGTACTGATCATTGCCTGTCCTTGCGCCCTTGGTCTGGCGACGCCGATGTCGATCATCTCCGGCGTTGGCCGCGCAGCCGAATTTGGCGTACTGGTGCGGGATGCGGACGCGCTGCAGCGGGCCAGCACCCTCGATACGCTGGTGTTTGATAAAACCGGCACGCTGACGGAAGGTAAACCGCAGGTGGTGGCCGTCCACACGGTCGGCATTCCGGAAGGGAACGCGCTGCGCCTCGCCGCCGCGCTGGAGCAAGGCTCCAGCCATCCGCTGGCGCGCGCCATTCTCGATAAAGCGAGTGAGTCTGCCCTTCCGCAGGTCAGCAATTTCCGCACCCTGCGCGGGCTCGGCGTCAGCGGCGAAGCAGAAGGCCACGTGCTGCTGCTGGGCAACCAGGCATTGCTCAATGAAAACGGTATTGATACCACCGCGCTGGAAAGCGAGCTTAAAGCGCAGGCGTCTCAGGGCGCCACGCCGGTTCTGCTGGCGGTGGATGGCAAAGCCGCCGCGCTGCTGGCCGTGCGCGATCCGCTTCGCCAGGACAGCGTGGACGCCCTGCAGCGCCTGCACCGTGCCGGTTACCGTCTGGTAATGCTGACCGGGGATAACCCGACCACCGCCAACGCCATCGCGAAAGAAGCGGGAATTGATGAGGTGATTGCGGGCGTACTGCCGGACGGTAAAGCGGACGCCATCAAGAAACTGCAAAGTCAGGGTCGTCAGGTGGCGATGGTCGGCGACGGCATCAACGATGCCCCGGCGCTGGCCCAGGCTGACGTGGGGATTGCGATGGGTGGCGGGAGCGATGTCGCCATTGAAACCGCTGCCATCACGCTGATGCGCCATAGCCTGATGGGCGTTGCCGACGCGCTGGCCATTTCAAAAGCCACGCTGCGCAACATGAAGCAGAACCTGCTGGGGGCGTTTATCTATAACTCACTCGGCATCCCGATTGCTGCCGGTATTTTGTGGCCGCTGACCGGCACGCTGCTTAACCCGGTGGTCGCGGGTGCGGCGATGGCACTCTCCTCCATCACCGTGGTGAGCAACGCCAACCGCCTGCTGCGCTTTAAACCGAAGGATTGAACCTTGTACCCGTACGCGCTAGCATGAACCTTTCCGTTCATGGAGCGCGTATGGGTCTGTTTAATCGTATAAAAACATCGTTTCGCGCCCTCTTTCCCCGCCGTTACGCCTGGCCCGGTCTGGATATCTCGCTTCCCGGCGGGCAACAGCTGCACCTGGTCGGCAGCATCCATATGGGAACGCAGGATATGTCTCCCCTGCCACCCGGCCTGATAAAACTGCTGAAACACGCCGACGCGCTGGTCGTTGAAGCGGACATTTCGGGTCAGGAGTCACCGTTTGCCGGGCTCGAGAGCGATCTCACCCTGGCGGAGCGCCTGGATGAAACCCAGCTTGCGGAACTGACGCGCGTGGCCGATGAGACGGGCGTCTCGCTCTCCATGATTGACACCCTGCCGCTCTGGCAAATCGCGATGGTATTACAGGCTACGCAGGCGCAGCGCCTGGGCCTGCGCGGTGATTACGGCATCGATTACCAGCTGCTGAACGCGGCAAGGGCGCGCAGCCTGCCCATCATCGAGCTGGAAGGAACGGACAGCCAGATTGCGCTTCTGCGGCAGCTTCCCGACGACGGTCTGATGCTGCTGGATGATACGCTGACCCACTGGCACACCAACGCGCGCCTGCTGCAGACCATGATTGGCTGGTGGCTGGATGCGCCGCCTGAGGACGGTAAGCTGGCGTTACCGTCGACGTTCAGCGAATCGCTGTATGATGTGCTGATGAATGCGCGCAACAAAGCCTGGCGGCAGACGCTGCATGCTTTACCTGCGGGGCATTACGTGGTGGCGGTTGGGGCGTTACATTTGTACGGAGAAGGGAATTTGCCGTCACTGTTAAAATAAAAAAATGGCCAATATTTCTATTGGCCCGTCAAAGAGGAATTTCATCGTTTTTATTATGCCGAAGGAGACCTTCGGTTGAGCCGATTGTCGCTCAAAGTGACCATCACTGCCAATACTATTGCGCAAGATGGTGCTATTTTTTAGACAAACGTCAGGCGTATGATGTTGGCATGATTTGTCTGTCGTAAGAAGGATAGCTATGACTCCCGCCGTTAAATTACTCGAAAAAAACAACATTTCTTTCCGGATCCACACTTACGATCACGATCCGAACGAGACCAACTTTGGTGATGAAGTGGTGCGCAAGCTGGGGCTGAATGCTGACCAGGTTTACAAAACGCTGCTGGTGGCGGTGAATGGCGATATGAAGCACCTCGCCGTCGCGGTGACTCCCGTGGCAGGACAGCTGGACCTTAAGAAGGTCGCCAAAGCGCTGGGGGCAAAGAAGGTGGATATGGCCGATCCGATGGTGGCGCAGCGCACCACGGGCTACCTGGTGGGCGGCATCAGCCCGCTCGGACAGAAAAAACGCCTGCCGACGCTGATCGATGCGCCCTCACAGGAGTTTGACACCATTTTTATATCCGGCGGCAAACGCGGGCTGGATATTGAGCTGGCGGCGGGCGATCTGGCGAAAATGCTGGACGCGAAGTTTGCGGATATTGCCCGCCGGGATTGAGGAAATTGCCCGGTGGCGCTGCGCTTACCGGGCCTACGGTTCGGATGTAGGCCGGGTAAGGCGAAGCCGCCACCCGGCACAAAATCCCCGCACTACTGCCAGCTCACCTCGCCTTTCGGCTCATACGCATTCACGTCAATCGGTGAATTCTGCTCGATGAACTGCTTCAGCACTTCGGCATCGATAAAGCCGGTATTCACGTATCCCGGTTTATTATCAATATGCGGATAGCCGTCGCCGCCCGTGGCGTTAAAGCTTAACGTCGCCAGACGGTACGTTTTAGCCGGGTCAACCGGTTCGCCTTTGATCTTCAGGTCGTTAAGCTTGCCGTCTTTCGCGACGAAGCTGACGTTAGCAAACTGCGGATAGGCCCCGGAATCTGGCTTCATCTGCGCCACGGCGGTCAGGTACTCAATCACCTCTTTCCCGCTCATATCCGCATACACCACCACGTTGCCGAACGGCTGTACCTTCAGCACGTCTTTATAGGTGATGTTTCCGCCTTCGATGGAATCACGAATGCCACCGCCGCTCATTACGCCAAAGTCAGCGCCGGTGCGCGCTATTTGCGCCGCCAGCACCAGGTGGCCCATGTTGGTCTGCACGAAGCGGACTTTGCTGCGGTCCCCTTCCAGGCGGCCATTGAGCGTGCCAATCTTCACGTCCAGCTGCGCCTTGCCTTTGTTCTGGAACGGCGTCAGCAGGGAGAGCATCTGCTGGTTCTCTGCAATCTCAGGCGTGTAAAGTACGCGCTCACTTTTCCCGTCCGGGTAGGTGACCTTCTTCTTCAGGTTGACCGGAATGAGCTGATAATGAACCAGCTTCATCTCGCCGTTACGGAACTCGAAATCTGCACGACCCACGTATTTGCCCCACTCGTGCGCCTGTACGATCCAGATACCGTTCTGACGGTCCGGCGCGCACGGCGTGCCCGGCACGTAGTCCACCTGCTTTTTGTTCTCCGAGGCCATACACACCGGATCCTGTGAGTGACCGCCCACAATCATTGCCAGCGAGCCTGCCGGCAGGCTGCGCGCCATCTCGACGTCGCCGGGCGCATTGGAGCCGTGCTCGCCGTTATCGTAGTGGCCCATGTGCGTGGTGGCGATAATCACGTCCGGCTTTTCGTTTTGCTGCAATTCCTGAATCACCAGCTTCGCTTCGTCTGCCGGTTTACGGAATTCGATATCGGTGAAGAACTCAGGGTTGCCAATTTTCGCCGTATCGTCAGTGGTTAGGCCGATGACCGCGATCTTCAGATCCTGACGCTTAAACAGCGCCCAGGGTTTAAACAGGCGTTCGCCGGTGCTTTTCTGATAAATATTGGCTGAGAGGAACGGGAATTTGGCCCATTTTTCCTGCTGACGCAGCACGGTCAGCGGATTATCAAACTCATGGTTACCGACTGCCATCGCGTCGTAGCCAATCAGATTCATGCCGCGAAAGTCGGGTTCGGCGTCCTGCAAATCGGATTCCGGCACGCCGGTATTAATATCACCGCCTGAGAGCAACAGTACGCTGCCGCCCTGAGCCGCCACCTCTTTGCGAATGCCATCCACCAGCGTTTTTTGTGCCGACAGGCCATATTCGCCGTATTCACTGCGCCAGAAGTGACCGTGGTGGTCGTTAGTATGCAGAATGGTAATTTTATAGGTTTTGTCTTTTTCATACGCCTGCGCGGGCAGGCTTACCAGCCCCCACGCCGCGATGAGCGCCAGCGCGACGCCCCGCTTCATTAACTTCATCTTCTCTCTCCCTGACCAATAGACAAAGGCAGAAATTACAGTGACTAATAAGAATAGACAAATAAGTTTTCATAATTGCGACTTTCTTCAAATGTCCCGGGCGGGTATGTTAGTCGGATAATAATTACACCCTGCATCTCTAATAACTAAAGACGTGGTACTTCTCTCTATGGCAATCAGTGAATCAACCCAGCCCGCTCCGGGCGCGCCGGCGTCGCCGCCTGCATCGCGCACCTCCTTTAAAGTCTTAGGCGCAATCAGTCTCTCGCACCTGCTCAACGACATGATCCAGTCGTTGATTCTGGCGATTTATCCGCTGCTGCAGTCCGAGTTTTCGTTAACCTTCGTGCAGATCGGGATGATCACCCTGACCTTCCAGCTGGCTTCCTCGCTGCTGCAGCCGGTGGTGGGCTACTGGACGGATAAATACCCGATGCCGTGGTCGCTGCCGGTTGGCATGTGCTTTACCTTAAGCGGGCTGGTGCTGCTGGCCATGGCCGGGAGTTTTGAAGCCGTGCTGATCGCCGCCGCGCTGGTGGGTACCGGGTCGTCCGTGTTCCATCCGGAGTCCTCCCGCGTGGCACGGATGGCGTCCGGTGGTCGTCACGGGCTGGCGCAGTCGCTCTTCCAGGTGGGCGGTAACTTTGGTAGCTCCCTGGGCCCATTGCTGGCGGCGGTGATCATCGCGCCGTATGGCAAAGGCAACGTGGCCTGGTTTGTACTGGCCGCACTGCTGGCGATTATCGTGCTGGCGCAAATCAGCCGCTGGTATGCCGCGCAGCATCGCGTGAACAAAGGGAAACCTAAAGCGAAGGTTATTAATCCCCTGCCGCGCAATAAGGTTATCCTGGCCGTCTCTGTGCTGCTGGTGCTGATTTTCTCGAAATACTTCTATATGGCGAGCATCAGCAGCTATTACACCTTTTATCTGATGCAAAAATTCGGATTATCGGTACAAAATGCGCAGATTCACCTGTTTGCCTTCCTGTTCGCCGTCGCGGCCGGTACGGTCATTGGCGGGCCTGTGGGTGATAAGATTGGGCGTAAATATGTCATTTGGGGCTCTATCCTCGGCGTGGCGCCGTTTACCCTTATTTTGCCGCACGCGAGCCTTGAATGGACGGGGATTTTAACCGTGATTATTGGTTTTATCCTCGCTTCCGCGTTTTCCGCCATTCTGGTTTATGCCCAGGAGCTGCTGCCTGGCCGTATCGGTATGGTTTCCGGACTCTTTTTCGGTTTCGCCTTCGGTATGGGCGGGCTTGGCGCAGCGGTGTTAGGGATGGTTGCGGATCACACCAGCATCTTCCTGGTTTATAAAATCTGCGCTTTCCTGCCGCTTCTTGGGATGTTAACCATATTCCTGCCTGATAACCGGCATAAAGCCTGAATTACGGGTAGCCAAAGTTTTACTTTGGCTACCTGACACCCTGATGCCATAAGGGTTTCTTCTTCATCCACTCTCTGAATTTTTCAAAATGCGCTTTTTTACGTGCATATTGCTGTTTTATTCAAACTTCAACAATTATTCATAAACATAAGGGTAAAAATTGTCATAAACTATTACTCGGTTTTTTGGTTTTCGCCAAAAAGGAACACCCACAACGAAAGGAGACGGAATGCACCACGCCACACCGCTTATCACCACCATTGTTGGTGGACTTGTGCTCGCTTTTATCCTCGGCATGATTGCCAATAAACTGCGTATTTCTCCTCTTGTCGGCTATCTGCTGGCAGGTGTTCTGGCGGGACCGTTCACGCCAGGTTTCGTTGCGGATACCAAACTGGCACCTGAACTGGCGGAATTGGGCGTGATTCTGCTGATGTTTGGCGTCGGTCTGCATTTTTCCCTGAAGGATTTGATGGCGGTAAAGTCGATTGCCATACCGGGAGCGATCGCCCAGATAGGGGTGGCGACGCTGCTGGGGATGGCGCTTTCGGCCGTACTGGGCTGGTCGCTGATGACCGGCATCGTATTTGGGCTGTGTCTCTCAACCGCCAGTACCGTGGTGCTGCTGCGCGCGCTTGAGGAGAGACAGCTGATTGACAGCCAGCGCGGGCAGATCGCGATTGGCTGGCTGATTGTGGAAGACCTGGTCATGGTCCTGACGCTGGTACTGCTGCCTGCCGTCGCCGGGATGATGGAAAAAGACAACGTCGGTTTTGCCTCGCTGGCGCTGGATATGGGCATCACCATCGGTAAGGTTGTGGCGTTTATCGCCATCATGATGCTGGTGGGCCGCCGTCTGGTGCCGTGGATCATGTCCCGCAGCGCGGCGACCGGCTCACGCGAGCTGTTTACCCTCTCCGTGCTGGCGCTGGCGCTGGGCATCGCCTTTGGTGCCGTTGAGCTGTTTGATGTCTCCTTTGCTCTGGGTGCGTTCTTCGCCGGGATGGTACTGAACGAGTCCGAGCTGAGCCACCGCGCTGCGCACGATACGCTACCGCTGCGCGATGCCTTCGCCGTACTGTTCTTCGTCTCCGTCGGGATGCTGTTTGACCCGATGGTCCTGATCCATCAACCGCTGGCCGTGCTGGGCACGCTGGCGATCATCATCTTTGGTAAGTCGCTTGCCGCCTTCTTCCTGGTGCGGATGTTTGGCCACTCGCCGCGGACGGCGCTGACCATTGCCGCCAGCCTGGCGCAGATCGGTGAGTTCGCCTTTATTCTGGCCGGTCTGGGCATGGCTCTGAACCTGCTGCCGCAGGCAGGGCAAAACCTGGTGCTGGCGGGGGCGATCCTGTCGATCATGCTGAACCCGGTGCTGTTTGCCCTGCTGGAAAAATACCTCGATAAAACCGAAACGCTGGAAGAGCAGACGCTCGAAGAGGCCATCGAAGAAGAGAAGCAGATCCCGGTTGATATTTGCAACCACGCTCTGCTGGTCGGCTTTGGCCGCGTGGGCAGCCTGCTCGGTGAAAAGCTGATGGCACAGGGTATTCCGCTGGTGGTGATTGAGACCTCACGCACCCGCGTCGACGAGCTGCGCGAGCGCGGTATTCGTGCGGTGCTGGGCAATGCGGCGAACGAAGAGATCATGAATCTGGCGCATCTGGACTGCGCCCGCTGGCTGCTGCTGACCATTCCTAACGGCTATGAAGCGGGTGAGATTGTGGCTTCCGCACGCGCGAAGTGCCCAACAATTGAGATTATCGCCCGGGCGCACTATGACGACGAGGTGGAGTACATTACCGAGCGCGGTGCAGATAAGGTGGTGATGGGCGAGCGCGAGATTGCTAACACCATGCTGACGCTGCTGGAAAAACCGCCAGTTGAAGAGGCGGTGACGGGGTAAGTTTGGTGCGGTCTGATTCCCTCACCCTGGCCCTCTCCCACGGGGAGAGGGAACAAACATTAAAAAAGGCAACTTACGTTGCCTTTTTACATTTACCGATCCCAATACGCCTCTTCGAGGCTGTCTTCCCGTTCCGGCAGGCCACGCGTTAAGCGGGGTGAGTGCTGGTTCAGTACCTGATAGCTCACGCGGTTGGCGTACTTACACACCTGCGCCAGCGACGAATAGGTCAGCCAGTTGAACTTGTGCTTGCTGGAGTTCGGCACGTTGGTTTTGTGGTAGGCGTTAGCGGTGATGTCATGCAGCAGCGCGGCCAGCGCGCCGTCGCCCGCGCCGTTGGTGTTCATGATCTTCTCCGGACCACCCATATATGGCGCGATGTGAGAGTAGATCCGCAGCGGGTTGATGCAATCCTGATGGCGCATACCGCGGCTGAACTCGTACTGGTTAAACTCGGCAATCGCGCCGGGCAGCAGCGGGTGTTGGGTCTTGCGTTTGCTCTCTTCCTCCGTGAAGCCGGCCATATACAGCCCAACCGGGCCCGCGGTGCAGAGCACCAGGTCCACCCAGTCCAGCGCTTTATCAGATGCCAGCAGCGGATCGCTTTCACCGGTCAGCGCTTCGGCCTCCTCTTCGTTCATCGCCAGAATCGAGACGTGCTCTTTCAGGAAGGCCTGCCACCACTCCGGGTTATCGGCGATAACGAATTTCGTGCCCAGCGTCAGAACGACGGGCACGTTGTATTTCTTCGCGTACTCAATCGCCTTCATGGTCGCGTCGGGCATGGGCTCGCCCGGCTTGCAGCGCACCAGGTAGGAGGTCAGCACCAGCGCCGAGGCGCCCGCGATCACCTCTTCCGGAATACTCTCGGCGCGCAGCTTGTTCATGTGGCCGGGGCTGATGGCAAAGGTACGCTCGCCGGACTCACCGATCAGCGTGAAGCAGCGGCCAATCGGCCCGTCAACGCCCTGCAGGTAGTTCAGATCGGTACGGCTGGAGGTGTTGCAGAGATAGCGGTAGGCATAGCCACCAATTTCGATATTGCTGCACATCACGCCGAGCAGCACCGAGCGGTCGTCTGCCAGCACGGAGTAGTTGTGCATGGTATTGCCGATGGTGCCACCGGCGAACTGATGGGTAATCAGGTTTTCGCGCACCAGCTCCTGGTACAGCGCTTCGGCAACGTCGTCTTCAATCACCAGCGAATGTCCGGCGCTCAGACCGTAACGGGCGACAAACGCATCATCCACTTTGGCTTCAATGTCCACCAGCGTCTGATCGATACCGACGACCCACGCCGCGCTGGTTTCATTTTCTGGCTGGATTTGCTGCAGGAGCGGATCGCGGGCATCGACGGGGAAGTAGTGTTTGGATTTGCGTTTACCGGGAAATTTCATGGTCTGAACTGTACGAAGAATATGGGCCGGGAATGGTAGCACAAACCCGGCCCGGAGTGCGATCAGCGGCTGTTCGTCACCAGCGAGACCATCATGTCGATATGCTCAGGCGAGTCGTTAAGCGCCGGAATGTACTCGTACTTTTCGCCGCCAGCCTCCAGGAAAAATTCCCGATTTTGCACCGCGATCTCCTCCAGCGTTTCCAGACAGTCTGCCGAGAAGCCCGGCGACATCACCTGAATATGCTTCACGCCCTTCTCGCCGAGCATTTTGAGGGTTTCATCGGTGTACGGCGTCAACCACGGCTCGCGGCCGAAGCGCGACTGGAAGGTCATCATCACCTTCTCCGGCGGCAGGCCAAGGGCGGAGACCAGCTCGCGCGTGGTATCGCGGCAGCGCTGGGGGTAATCATCCCCTTCGTTAGCGAAACGCTGAGGGATCCCGTGATAGGAAAGCAGCAGCAGATCCGGCTCGCCGTGCTTTTCAAACGACGCGCGCGCGCTGTTGGCAAGCGCCTTGATGTAGAGATCGTTATCCGCGTAGTCGCGAATAAAGGTCACGCCCGGAATGCGGCGGCGGGTCGCCAGAATGCGGGCCAGCTCGTCCCAGACGGCGGCCACCGTCGAGCAGGAGTACTGCGGGTAGAGCGCCAGCACGACGATATGGTCCACGCCCTGCGCCAGCAGGGATTCTACCGCGCTTTCCAGGGAGGGTTTGCCGTAGCTCATGCCGAGCGCGACGGGCATATCCGGCAGGCGGGCGGCCAGCGCTTTTTCCTGACGACGGCTGTAAACCATTAGCGGCGAGCCCTCTTTCATCCACACGGACTGATAGAGTTTGGCGACGCGCGGAGAACGAATCGGCAGAATGACGCCACGCAGCAGCGGCCACCACAGCAGTCTCGGGAAATCCACGACGCGCGTGTCGCTTAAAAACTGTCGCAGGTAGCGTTTTACCGCGTCTGATGTAGGTGCTTCTGGGGTGCCCAGATTGGCAAGCAGGATGCCGGTTTTCGCCTGACTCATTCACGCCTCTTAACCATTTGATAGGTTGTCAATTGTAGCGGAAATGCGTTTAAACGAAACCCATTGCTGTAATAGGTAAGATGAGAATATTTCTCACCCGGAGGGCCCGGGTGAGAGAAATGCGATTAGCCGAGGATTTTTTCCAGCTCTGCACGTACGTCAGCCACGGCTTTGGTGCCGTCAACTTTAGCGTATTTGGTGTTACCCGCCTGCGCTTCTTTGGTGTAGTAGCCGATCAGCGGCGCGGTCATCTGATGGTATTCCACCAGGCGCTTGCGCACGGTCTCTTCCTGATCGTCTTTACGGGTGGTCAGCTCTTCGCCGGTCACGTCGTCTTTGCCTTCAACCTTAGGCGGGTTGAATTTGATGTGGTAAACGCGGCCAGAAGCAGCGTGTACGCGACGACCAACGATACGGTCAACGATCAGCTCGTCCGGTACGTCGAACTCCAGAACGTAGTCCACGTTGATGCCCGCTTCTTTCATGGCGTCAGCCTGAGGAATGGTGCGTGGGAAGCCGTCCAGCAGGAAACCGTTACGGCAGTCTTCCTGAGCAATGCGCTCTTTGACCAGAGCAATCACCAGCTCGTCGGTCACCAGCTTGCCTGCGTCCATGATGTCTTTCGCCTGTTTACCCAGCTCGGAGCCAGATTTAACAGCGGCGCGCAGCATATCACCGGTGGAGATTTGCGGAATACCGTATTTCTCCATGATGAACTGAGCCTGAGTTCCTTTACCCGCGCCCGGAGCGCCAAGCAGAATAATACGCATTGCGAAAATCCCCTCAAAAGTCGTTTCAATTTTTCAAAAGCGCTAAACAATACCACCAGAACGGGCATCGCTCAAGGAAGGCAGGAAGGCTGAAACGGTTAACGGGGGGAGATTATTTGGGAGGGTGCGGTCTGGTGCCCTCACCCCGGCCCTCTCCCACGGGGAGAGGGAGAAGACCAGGGGAGGCGTGGTCAATTACGCCAGCAACAGCGCATTCACACGTTTAATGAACAGGTTAGGATCTTCCAGCGTGCCGCGCTCGGCCAGCAGGGACTGATCCAGCAGCAGTTCAACCCACTCGGCAAAGCGGGCGTCGTCCTGGGTATCCGCCGCGCGTTTCACCAGCGGATGATCCGGATTAAGCTCAAAGATATATTTCACTTCCGGCATCGCCTGGCCCGCCGCCGCAAACAGTTTCGCCATCTGAGTGCCCATTTCGTCGGCATCGGTGGTGACGATGGCTGGGGTGTCGGTCAGACGGTGCGTGAAGCGCACCTCTTTCACGCGGTCGCCCAGCAGGGTTTTCACGCGCTCAACGAACGGCTCCAGCGCCTTCTCGGCTTCTTTCGCGCTTTCGTCCACTTCATCCGCCAGCTTGTCGATGGACTCGTCGGCTTTGGCTACAGACTGGAAGGATTTACCGTCGAACTCGGTCAGGTAGTTCATCATCCACTCGTCGATGCGATCAGAAAGCAGCAGCACTTCGATGCCTTTCTTGCGCAACAGCTCCAGGTGCGGGCTGCTCTTCGCCGCTGCGTAGCTGTCGGCGGTGATGTAGTAGATCTTCTCCTGCCCTTCTTTCATGCGGGAGACGTACTCTTCCAGCGACACGGTCTGCGCGGAGGAGTCGGTATGCGTTGAGGCGAAGCGCAGCAGTTTGGCGATGGTTTCAACGTTCGCGGTGTCTTCTGCCGGGCCTTCTTTCAGCACCAGGCCAAACTGTTTCCAGAAGGTCTGATATTTTTCCGCATCGTCTTTCGCCAGTTTTTCCAGCATCTGCAGCGCACGTTTGGTCAGGGCGTTGCGCAAGTTACGGGTGACGGTGCTGTCCTGCAGAATTTCACGGGAGACGTTCAGCGGCAGATCGTTAGAATCGATCAGGCCGCGCACAAAGCGCAGGTAGTTCGGCATGAACTGCTCGGCGTCGTCCATGATAAAGACGCGCTGCACGTACAGCTTCAGACCGTGCTTGTGATCGCGGTTCCACATGTCCCACGGCGCCTGTGCCGGGATGTACAGCAGGCTGGTGTACTCCTGCTTACCTTCCACACGGTTGTGGCTCCAGGTCAGCGGGTCGGTAAAATCGTGGGCGATGTGCTTGTAGAATTCGTTGTACTCGTCGTCTTTAATTTCAGACTTGTTGCGCGTCCACAGCGCCTGCGCCTTGTTGATCTTCTCCCAGGAAACCACGGTTTCACCGTCTTTCTCTTCCTGTTTTTCAATCTCGACCGGCAGGGCAATGTGGTCGGAATATTTGCTGATGATGGAGCGCACGCGCCAGTCGTTCAGGAAATCGTCTTCGCCTTCGCGCAGGTGCAGGGTGATTTCGGTACCGCGATCCGCTTTGGTGATGTCATCAACGGTATATTCGCCTTCCCCTTTGGACTCCCACAGCACGCCGTTTTCAGCGCTGTCGCCCGCCGCACGGGTACGGACGGTGACTTTGTCCGCCACGATGAACGCCGAGTAGAAACCGACGCCGAACTGGCCGATGAGCTGGCTGTCTTTCGCCTGGTCCGAGCCCATGGACTCGAGGAACGCTTTGGTGCCGGATTTGGCGATGGTGCCGAGGTGGTCGATCACTTCGTCGCGGTTCATCCCGATGCCGTTATCGGCGATGGTCAGGGTGCGGTTCTCCTTATTGAACGAGACGCGCACGCGCAGCTCGCCGTCGCCTTCGTACAGATCCGGGTTAGACAGCGCGCGGAAGCGCAGCTTGTCCGCCGCATCGGATGCGTTGGAAATCAGCTCACGCAGGAAAATTTCTTTGTTGGAATACAGGGAATGGATCATCAGGTGCAGAAGCTGTTTTACTTCTGACTGGAAACCACGGGTTTCTTGTCCTTTCATCTATGTCGACCTCAACAATGCCATTTAATGGGGTTTTAAAACGTTGAGTGAGAGATGGGGATAAGGGGGGAAATTTTCAAGCGGAGGCCGCGCGCGCAGCCTCCGTTTGGTCAGAAAATAATCTTGTGACGCCCGGCCAGAGAGTGCGACAGCGTGGTACCGTCCACCATCTCCAGCTCGCCGCCCACCGGCACGCCATGGGCGATGCGGCTGGCGTCAACGCCGTACTGCGAGCACAGCTCGGCGATGTAGTTGGCGGTTGCCTCCCCTTCCACCGTCGGGTTGGTGGCGAGGATCACCTCTTTGATGGTTTCGGACTCAAGACGCTGTTCAAGGCGGTCAAGACCGATATCATCCGGACCAATACCGTCCAGCGGGGAGAGATGCCCCATCAGCACGAAGTAGCGGCCGGAAAACTGCCCGGTTTGTTCGATGGCGTAGATGTCCGCCGGACTCTCCACCACGCAAATCTGACCGTTTTCCTGACGACGCGGGTTCGTACAGATGTTACACACGTCCTGCTCGGTAAAGGTACGGCAGTCCGCACAGTGACCAATTTCTGACATGGCGCGGGTCAGAGCCTGCGCCAGGCGCATCCCGCCGCTGCGGTCGCGCTGCAATAGCGTAAACGCCATGCGCTGCGCCGACTTCGGGCCAACGCCCGGCAGGCAGCGCAGTGCTTCCATTAACTGCGTGAGCAGCGGACTGGTTTGCATCAGAATGGCATCTTGAAGCCAGGCGGCAGCTGCATACCGCTGGAAACAGAAGCCATTTTCTCTTTCTGAGTTTCGTCGATACGGCGAGCGGCATCGTTAAACGCGGCTGCAACCAGATCTTCCAGCATCTCTTTGTCGTCTTCGAGCAGGCTTGGGTCGATTTCCACGCGACGGCAGTTGTGCGCACCGTTGATGGTCACTTTGACCAGACCGGCACCGGACTCACCCGTGACTTCCAGCTGAGCGATCTCTTCCTGCATCTTCTGCATTTTTTCCTGCATCTGCTGAGCCTGCTTCATCAGGCCACCCAGACCGCCTTTTCCACCAAACATAGGCTTCTCTCTTTTTCACGTTTAAGGATTACAACCGTAAGTCAGACTCACGATCAAATGGGGCGAATACTCTCTTCATCCAGATCGGCGTCGAAGAACCGGCGCAGGGTCTGAATGTTGTTATCCGCAATAATCGCCTCGCGCGCCTGCGCGAGCTTTTCTTCATAAATGGCCTGGCGCCACTCGAGCGGCGTTTTCACTGCCGGATTATCATCTTCAATGATAGTCAATTCAACCGGCGCGCCCTGTAATGTGGCGAGCGCCTCGGCCAGCGCCTTTTGCGCGCCAGGAGAATTGAGGTGTCGCTGGCCCGGACGCAGGTGCAGACGCACCTGATTGCCGTCCTGCTCTTTCCAGGCGTTCAGCGCGACCTGCTCCACCAGCTTCGGCAACTGGAGTTTGCTGACCTCAGCGGCCCAGGCGTCGCGCGCAATGGACTCTTCGGCAAGCTTCGCGGAAAGCTCCGGCGTTTTCTCATGCTCCAGCGCCTTTTTCAGCGCTTTCGGCGTGGCGACCTCTTCCTTCACCTCTTCGGTGATGGTGGTTGCCTTCCAGCGGTAAGCCTCTTCTTTCACCGGGGCTTTCTGCTCGAGCGCGGACGGTGCCGGACGCGACTGTACGCGCTCCGTTACCGAGGCCAGTCGTTCAAGCGCGGCGTTGTTAACCGGCCGCGCTCTTCCTGGCGCTGCCGGTTCACTCTTTTTTGGTTTGGTTACTCCCTGGGCACGCTGCAGCTGGCTGCGTGCGGCAAGCACCGAACTGGTGGCATCCGACAGCGGCACGTTTTGCTGCGGTGGCGGCGTCGGCTGCTGTGGTACCTGCTGCGGCGACATCACAGCCGTAGGGGCGACCGGCGCGAAAGACTGCCGCGGCACTTCCGGCTCCGACAATGGCATGCGCGGGTGGAACGCCAGCGCGCGCAGCAGCGTCATTTCAACGCCCATACGCGGATCCGGCGCGAACGGTAACTCTTTGCGGCCAATCAGCAGCGTCTGGTAGTACAGCTGCACGTCGGCAGGCGGCACGGTGCGGGCAAGTTCACGCATCCGCTGTTCAATGGTCGCCATATCCGCACCAATGGCGGAGGGAGAAAGCTGCAGCATCGCCACGCGGTGCAGCAGGCTGAGCATCTCAACCAGCAGCCCTTCCCACTCAATACCCCGGGCAGCGGCGGCATTCACCTGCGACATCACGCGTTCGCCGTTGGCAGCAATCATCGCTTCGATAAGCGACAGCGCCTGATCGTCATCCAGCGTGCCGAGCATGGTGCTGACCGCCTCGGTGGAGAGCTTGCCGTCACCGCTGGCAATCGCCTGGTCGGTCAGGCTGAGCGCATCACGCAGGCTGCCGTCCGCCGCGCGGGCCAGCAGCTGCAGGGCGCGCGGTTCGTGGACAATTTTCTCTTCATCAAGAATATGCTCAAGCTGCGCGCGGATCTGCTCAACGTCCAGCGCCTTCAGATGGAACTGCAGGCAGCGCGACAGGATCGTGACCGGCAGCTTTTGCGGATCGGTGGTCGCCAGCAGGAACTTCACGTGCGCGGGCGGCTCTTCCAGCGTTTTCAGCAGTGCGTTAAAGCTGTGGCGCGACAGCATGTGCACTTCATCGATCAGGTAGACCTTGAAGCGGCCGCGTGCCGGGGCGTACTGCACGTTATCGAGCAGATCGCGGGTATCTTCCACTTTGGTGCGCGAGGCGGCGTCGATCTCGATCAGATCGACAAAACGCCCCTGCTCGATCTCCCGACAGTTATCACACACGCCGCACGGCGTGGCGGTGATCCCGGTTTCGCAGTTGAGACCTTTTGCCAGCAAACGGGCAATAGAGGTCTTACCGACGCCGCGGGTGCCGGAAAAAAGATAGGCGTGATGGATGCGACCTAGCGACAAGCCGTTCGCCAGGGCCGTCAGCACATGTTCCTGACCAACAACGTCAGCAAAGGTTTGTGGTCGCCATTTACGGGCTAACACCTGATAACTCATGGGCAGGCTCTGCAACGCTGGAAGGTGAATTTATGGAGGGGAATGCTATCACAACCTCACCCATTGAGCGAGGTTGTGAAAACCGGGATTAATGACCCGGGAAAGGCACCAGACAGTAGCTGGTAATACCCTGTTTTTCCAGGCGCTGTTCACCGCCGAGATCGAACAGGTTGATGATGAAGGCCGCGTCGGTCACTTCCCCACCCAGACGACGGATCAGCTTCACGGTCGCTTCAATGGTGCCGCCGGTTGCCAGCAGATCGTCGACCACCAGCACTTTGTCGCCAGGCTTGATCGCATCAACGTGGATCTCCAGCTGATCGGTGCCGTACTCCAGCTCGTAGCTTTCTGCGATGGTTTCACGCGGCAGCTTGCGCGGCTTACGCACCGGCACAAAACCCACGCCCATTGCCAGCGCAACCGGTGCGCCAAACAGGAAACCACGGGCTTCGGTACCTACTACTTTGGTGATCCCGGCGTTTTTATAACGCTCGACCAGCAGTTCAATGCTGAGCGCGTACGCTTTCGGGTCTTCCAGCAAGCTGGTGACATCACGGAAAAGAATGCCAGGCTTTGGGTAGTCCTGGATGCTTTTGATGCTGTTTTTCAGATATTCAAGCTGCTGTGCAGTTGCGGTCATCGGTTTGTGCCTAAATAAAACAGTGTTACTCACAGCGCGCAACGAGTCGGCCAAGGCAACAATTGTTTAACCTTTGACCAGGCGCACCTGTGCTCGAAAACGGTCGAATTTACTGGCTGCGCGTGATAATTGCAACAGCCATGATGAGGCTTCAGTGCTTTTGTTGCTTTTCATCAACCACGGGGATCCGCCACATAAAGAAAAGCAGGCTGGTCAGGATCGCCAGCAGCAGAATACGTACCCACATCATTTTCACCAGCCATAATGAAATAGCGAAGGTGATGAGGATCACTGCGATCGCGCGCGGCTTCGCGCCGGGCGGCATGGCCCGGTGTTTTTGCCAGTGCCGCAGATAGCCGCCAAACCATGAGCGGTAGAGCAGCCAGTGGTGAAAACGCGGCGACGAGCGGGCGAAGCACCAGGCCGCCAGCAGGATAAATGGCGTGGTCGGCAGTAAGGGTAAAAACACACCCAGCGTGCCAAGCACTACCGCGAGCCAGCCAATGATGATTAAAATAGTACGCTTCATAATGCGAATCGTTATCAAACTGAACGGCTACTTTACCACTGGAGAGCGCCTTGAAAACAGCACTGCTTCTTGAGAGGCTGCAAAATCAGCTGATTGCTCTGCGGGAGCAGGCTACACCGCTAATGGGGCACGCCACGCTGAAGCCGCGCTTTGACCGACAGCTTTTTCGTACCCGCAGCACCGTTATTCAGGATTACCTGGCGGAAGCGCAGACGAATCTCGACGAGCTTCGCCATGCGGTTGAGAGTGAACAGCAGGAACAGGTGGCGTGGCTTGCGGCGCATCTCACCGAGCAGATCACCGCGCTGCATCGCGAAATCGCCGCCTGGCCGCTGCGCGCCTGGGACAGCGCCTCCCCGGGGCTCGGTAAATGGCAGCGCAAGCGGCTGGAGAACCAGGAGTTTGAACGCCGACTGTTTGAGATGAAGCGCGAACGCGAGGTGCGTCTGAACAACAGCGAAACGCTGGAAGAGCAGCAGCTATTGATGCGCGAGATTAGCGCGCTGGAAGGACGCATCGTCCGCTGCCGTCAGGCACTGGATGACATTGAGCGCGTCATTGAACGTTTGACCCGTTAACAGGAGCCACACCCATGTCACTGGAAAATGCACCCGATGAGGTCAAGCTGGCCGTCGATTTGATTATGCTGCTGGAGAATCATGAGATCCCCGCCGAAACGGTGCTTAAGGCACTGGAGATTGTACGGCGGGATTTTGAGGGGAAACTTCCCCCCCACTCTAACCCTCTCCCACAGGGAGAGGGAAAATAGATTAAGCCGGAGTCGGGTCGTCGCCCTTAATGTCGCGCTTCACTTCCGTATGCTCATCACCTTTCTCGTTACGCAGGTGAACCTCAAGCTGGTTGAAGGCGATATTAATATCGTTTTCGCGACACAGACGATCGATAGAACGGTTAAGTTCATCCACCGTGTAGCTGCGGTCACGCAGTTCACGCACGTATAAACGCAGCTCGTGATCCAGCGTACTCGGCCCAAAGGTGGTGAAGAAGACCGCCGGAGCCGGATCGTGCATCACTTTCGGATGCTCAGACGCCGCCTTCAGCAGCACCTCTTTCACCTTATCCAGATCCGATCCATACGCCACGCCCAGGCGGATCACCACGCGCGTCACCGTATCCGAGAGCGACCAGTTGATCAGACGCTCGGTCACGAACGCTTTGTTCGGGATGATCACCTCTTTGCGATCGAAGTCGGTGATGGTGGTGGCACGAATACGGATCTTGCTGACCGTACCGGAGAAGGTACCGATGGTAACGGTATCGCCGATACGTACCGGACGTTCGAACAGGATGATCAGGCCGGAGACAAAGTTACCGAAGATCTCCTGCAGGCCAAAACCAAGACCGACCGAGAGGGCGGCCGCCAGCCACTGCAGTTTATCCCACGAGACGCCAAGCGAACCAAAGACCGTCATCGCCCCAACAATAATGATCACGTAGTTGAGGATCGTCGTAATGGCGTAGGACGCCCCCTGGCGAAGATTCAGACGTGACAGGAGCAGCACTTCGAGCAGGCCTGGCAGGTTGCGGATCAGCGCCCAGGCCACCACCGACGACACCAGCGCAAACAGCAGGCTGCCCATGGTCACGCTTTTCATGACCGCCGCGCCCGCTTCGGTACCGTTGTATTGCCAGAGGGTAATACTGTCGAGATAGGCGAAAACGGTAATAAGATCGGACCAGATAGCCCAGAACATCACCGCAAACAGGGCGATCATCACCAGCATGGTGATACGCAGCGTCTGCTGGTTAACCTGCTCCAGCGCGATGGTTGGCTCTTCCTGCGGCTCCGCGCCTTCGGCCCCCTCTTTCACCTGATGCTGACGACGCGCAATGGCACGGCGATAGGCGATGCGGCGGGCCGCCACGCTCAGGCCGCGCAGTACGGTCTGATAGAGCAGGTTCCAGACGATCACCAGATAGACCGTTTCAATCCAGCGCCCGGACAGGCGCAGCGTGGTATAGAAGTAGCCCGTTGCCGTCAGCACCATCAGCGCCAGCGGAATGATCGCCAGCACGGTCACGGTGGCCAGACGGATATTGTGGGACTCTTTATCACGCCAGCTGTCGCGGCACATCGGCCACATCAGGATCGCAATCAGCAGCAGGTTCAGCAGGATGACCAGTTGCCCCAGCACATCATCCATCAGATGCAGCGGGGAAAGCTCAGAAACAACCGACCAGAAGTGCAGCGGCAGGAGCGCCAGGCTGATGCGCACAATCTGGCGACGCCAGTGGCTGGTCAGCTGCGCAGGCATGTTGAAATGACGCACCGCCACGCCGTCTTTTTCCAGCACCTTCCAGCACACGCCAAACACCAGCCAGAACAGCGCCAGTTTTTTACTGAACGCCCACAGCAGATCGCTGACGTTGAGCTGCATGGTGAGCAGAATCAGGCCCACAGCCAGAATAATCAGGCACACCGGCAGGGCGCGAATGAGATCGATCAGAATCGCTTTTGGCGTATGAAGCTGGCTATCGTTACGCAGTTGCCCCACTTCGGAGGCCAGCTTCGCCTGGTATTTTTTCAGCCAGGCCAGACGCCAGCGGATCAGGCCAGCAATCAGCAGCAGCGGTAATCCCGCCAGCAAGGCAATCGTCACCGCAGGCCAGGCTTTCTCCCAGTTTACGGTGATCTTCATGCTCTTGATCTGCGTTTTAAGCGTCTCAGGGAAGGATTTAATCCAGTCCCAGTCCATCGGTTTGTTGCTGTTTACCCAGAAAATCTGCTGGGTCAGGATCTCCTGCAGACTTTTCGAGACGCTCACCAGCTGCTGCTGGTTGATTTGCAGGTTAATGGCCATCATCAGCTGGTTACCCAGCTGTTTGTTGAGCTGATCCAGCAGCTCGCGACGCATATCGACGACCTGGAGCAGCGCGTCGTGCACTTCCGGGTTCACGTCGCTGGAATGCCCCTCTTCAATTTTGGCGACAAAGGTATCGCTCTGGAAAAGGGCATCGCGCTGCTGGTTGACGTCAAACTGTTCCAGACGCAAATCCGCGATGCGGTTGGTCATGTCTTCCAGCTCATCAGCGGACGGAAGCGTCTGCTGCTGCTGGTAGAGAATACGCGACAGCAGGAGGCTGCCCTTCAGGACCGCGATCTGCTCTTTGATGTTGCGCTCAGCCTGCAGGGCGCGATCCAGCCAGTTCTTCACTTTGATATTTTGCTGAACCAGCGAGTTACCCTTTTCCGTCGCCTGTATCAGGCGCTGGCTAAGCTGGTGGTTGGCGTCGAGCTCCTGTTTCACCAGCGGATTCGCCTGAATGCGGGCGGTCTCATCAGGTGATACGGCCTCCTGGGCGGTTTTTTCCGTCAGGGTCAGGCGCTTGCTGTTTACCGCCTCCTGCAACAGCTGAAGCTGGTGTTCCAGACGATTAATGTTGGCGGTGACGTAATCGCGCTGTTTTTGCAGGGTGTCCTGCAGCACCGTATTCCCTTCCAGGCTTTTACGCTGCTGTTCGATTTGTGCATTGAGCAACGTCTGCTGAACCAGCAGCAGGGTTTGCTGGGTCGGGCGCAGCGTTCCCTCTCCCACCGTCGTGCCGTTCAGACGGTTGCGGATCTGCTGCAGCTGCTGAGACGCGGAGTACATCAAGTTTTGCACGCGTTCCGGCTGGGTTTGCAGGGAGACAAGCTGGCTGTTATAGGTCGCGAGGTCGGACTGCGCTGTTTGCAGGTCGTCGAGCAGTTGCGCGACGCGCGACTCCAGCTGACGTAAAGAGAGCGTCGAGAGCGTCTTGCGCGTTTCGGTATCGTTATCGACGTCGCTCAGGGCGTTCAGTGATTCCGTCGCTTTGCGCATGTTTTCAGGAGCCTGCGCCACCTTCTGACGAAGCTGGGCGGTATCGGCTTTGACGCGTTCAATTTTATCCAGCGTTTCCAGCGTTTCCGTCAGATCCTGCTGGATAAGCTTATCCTGAGGAGAGAGCTCTTTTTGTTTGTTCAGCGCGTCGAGCTGCGACTGAACATCGCCACGCGAGGGAATATCATTGCTGTTATCGGCGCGGGCCCAGGTCAGCGGCGCCGTGGCAAAGAAAAACAGCATCGCAAAGAGCAATGCAAAAACAGGATGTTGCGAGCGATTGATGGGCAGCATAGTTGTGAATGATGTCAGAAGATGACCGAAAATAGTCCGGCGTGAAGAATATCACGCTCGCCGGAAGCAGAATAGCGCGAACGTGAGCCTCTGAGATAAATCCTGGAAATGACTCAGGCAGTTAGCGACGGCGCGTCGCTGCGCAGCGACGGGCAGAGCTGTAGCATTTCCAGTAAAATCGCCACGTAGCTGCGGGCTTCCTCTTTGAGGTCAAAGGATTGCGGGGCAAACAGCCAGTTTTCCATCAGACCTGAAATGTAGCCGCGCATCAGGATAGCCGCCCGGCGGGTCAAGAGATTGGCCGGTAACAGCTTTGCCTGCATACACAGGTTGAGGTTCAGTTCGATACGGTCATAGCTTTCGAGGCTGAGGCTGCGTTGCGCCTGTTGCACCACCGCCATTTCGCCCACGAACTCGCATTTATGATAAATTATTTCCATCATTAATCTGCGACGTTCTTCAACTACCGTCGCTTCAAGGATATATACTAATATTTCTCTCATTACTGAGAGTGGATCATCAGGGAATTTTGCCCGATACTCACTCTCGAGATCGCTAATGCTGGACTCTGAAAGCTCCCAGATTTCACCGAACAGATCTGACTTATCTTTAAAATGCCAGTAAATCGCTCCCCGCGTCACACCGGCAGCCTGAGCAATTTGTGCCAGCGAGGTTGACGAAACACCCTGCTGAGAGAACAAACGTATTGCCACATCCAGAATGTGTTGTCGGGTTTCCAGCGCTTGTTGTTTAGTTTTTCGTGCCATAGGTGGGTGAATTTACAGGAGTCAGATTTACATACATTTGTGAATGTATGTACCATAGCATGACGATAATATAAACGCAGCAACGGGTTTTAGACTCAGGACCCTTGATCAATTTGAAATCGGACACTCGAGGTTTACATATGAACAAAAACAGAGGGTTAACGCCTCTGGCGGTCGTTCTGATGCTCTCAGGCAGCTTAGCGCTAACAGGATGTGACGACAAACCAGCTCAACAAGGAGCTCAGCAGGCGCCAGAAGTAGGCGTCGTGACGCTCAAATCTGAACCTCTACAAATCACCACCGAGTTACCAGGCCGTACAAATGCTTACCGCATTGCGGAAGTGCGTCCTCAGGTTAGTGGCATTATCCTGAAACGTAACTTCACCGAAGGCGGTGATGTGAAGGCCGGTGAGTCTCTGTATCAGATTGATCCCGCAACCTATCAGGCAAATTATGAAAGCGCGAAAGGTGACCTGGCGAAAGCACAGGCCGCAGCCAAAATTGCCCAGCTGACGGTGAATCGTTATCAAAAACTGCTCGGTACCAAGTACATCAGCCAACAGGATTACGATACCGCCCTGGCAGATGCGCAGCAGGCTAACGCAGCCGTAGTGGCAGCCAAAGCGGCGGTCGAAACCGCGCGCATTAACCTGGCCTATACCAAAGTGACCTCCCCTATCAGCGGTCGTATTGGTAAGTCTTCCGTCACGGAAGGGGCACTGGTGCAGAACGGTCAGACCACCGCGCTGGCGACCGTGCAGCAGCTTGATCCGATCTACGTTGACGTGACGCAGTCCAGCAATGATTTCCTGCGCCTGAAACAGGAGCTGGCTAACGGCACCCTGAAACAGGAAAACGGCAAAGCCAAAGTGGAGCTGATTACCAACGACGGTATCAAGTTCCCGCAGGAAGGTACGCTGGAATTCTCTGACGTGACGGTCGACCAGACCACCGGCTCCATCACCTTACGTGCGATTTTCCCGAACCCTGACAAAAACCTGCTGCCAGGTATGTTCGTTCGCGCGCGTCTGGAAGAAGGAACGAATCCAACCGCCCTTCTGGTTCCACAGCAGGGTGTGACCCGTACGCCACGCGGCGATGCGAGCGCACTGGTTGTTGGAGCAGATGACAAAGTCGAAACGCGCAATATCACCGCCACCCAGGCGATCGGCGATAAATGGCTGGTGACGGAAGGTCTGAAAGATGGCGATCGCGTGATTGTTACTGGTTTGCAAAAAGTTCGTCCTGGCGCGCAGGTTAAAGCACAGGAAGTGAAATCTGACGATAAACAACAAGCTTCGGCCGCTGGCCAGTCAGAACAAACCAAGTCTTAACTTAAACAGGAGCCGTTAAGACATGCCTAATTTCTTTATCGATCGCCCCATATTTGCGTGGGTGATCGCCATTATCATCATGCTGGCCGGGGGACTTGCGATCCTGAAGCTGCCTGTCGCGCAATATCCAACGATTGCGCCACCGGCGGTGACCATCTCCGCAACCTACCCTGGGGCTGATGCGAAAACGGTGCAGGACACCGTCACTCAGGTTATCGAACAGAACATGAACGGTATCGATAACCTGATGTACATGTCCTCAAACAGTGACTCTACCGGTACAGTTCAGATCACCCTGACCTTCCAGTCAGGTACGGATGCTGACATTGCGCAGGTTCAGGTACAGAACAAACTGCAGCTGGCGATGCCTTTGCTGCCGCAGGAAGTACAACAGCAGGGTGTGAGCGTCGAGAAATCGTCCAGCAGCTTCCTGATGGTTGTCGGCGTTATCAACACCAACGGCACCATGACGCAGGAGGATATTTCCGACTACGTGGGCGCCAATATGAAGGACGCCATCAGCCGTACTTCCGGTGTGGGTGACGTTCAGCTGTTCGGTTCTCAGTACGCAATGCGTATCTGGATGGATCCTAACAAGCTGAACAACTTCCAGCTGACCCCCGTTGACGTGATCAATGCGATTAAAGCGCAGAACGCCCAGGTGGCAGCCGGTCAGCTAGGTGGTACGCCGCCGGTGAAAGGCCAGCAGCTTAACGCCTCGATCATCGCGCAGACCCGTCTGACCTCTGCCGATGAGTTCAGCAAAATTCTGCTGAAAGTGAATCAGGACGGTTCCCAGGTTCGCCTGCGCGACGTGGCAAAAGTAGAGCTGGGCGGTGAGAACTACGACATCATCGCGAAGTTTAACGGTAAACCGGCTTCCGGTCTGGGTATCAAACTGGCGACAGGTGCTAACGCCCTGGACACCGCCACGGCGATCCGCGCAGAGCTGAAGAAAATGGAACCGTTCTTCCCGTCAGGTCTGAAAATCGTTTACCCGTACGACACCACGCCGTTCGTCAAAATTTCGATTCACGAAGTGGTTAAAACGCTGGTAGAAGCGATCATCCTGGTCTTCCTGGTGATGTACCTGTTCCTGCAAAACTTCCGCGCGACGCTTATCCCAACGATTGCCGTGCCGGTTGTTCTGCTCGGGACCTTTGCGATCCTGTCGATTTTTGGCTACTCGATAAACACCCTGACAATGTTCGGGATGGTGCTCGCCATCGGCCTGCTGGTGGATGACGCCATCGTGGTGGTAGAGAACGTCGAGCGCGTGATGGCGGAAGAAGGTCTACCGCCGAAGGAAGCGACCCGTAAATCAATGGGTCAGATCCAGGGCGCGCTGGTCGGTATCGCGATGGTGCTGTCTGCGGTATTTATCCCGATGGCCTTCTTCGGGGGCTCTACCGGTGCGATTTACCGTCAGTTCTCGATTACCATCGTTTCCGCGATGGCGCTGTCGGTGCTGGTCGCGTTGATCCTGACGCCTGCGCTGTGTGCCACCATGCTGAAGCCGATTCAGAAAGGCGGTCACGGCGAGCATAAAGGGTTCTTCGGCTGGTTTAACCGCATGTTTGACAAGAGCACGCACCACTACACCGACAGCGTGGGCAACATCCTGCGCAGCACCGGTCGTTACCTGCTGCTCTATATCATCATCGTGGTGGGGATGGCGTTCCTGTTCGTTCGTCTGCCAAGCTCGTTCCTGCCGGATGAAGACCAGGGCGTGTTCCTGACAATGGCACAGCTTCCTGCGGGTGCGTCGCAAGAGCGTACCCAGAAAGTGCTGGATGAAGTGACGGACTACTACCTCACCAAAGAGAAAGACAACGTTGAATCCGTGTTTGCGGTTAACGGCTTTGGCTTTGCGGGTCGTGGTCAGAACACAGGTATTGCCTTCGTTTCTCTGAAAGACTGGTCTGAACGTCCGGGCGAAAAGAACAAGGTTGAAGCCATCACCGGCCGTGCAATGGGCACCTTCTCGCAGATTAAAGATGCGATGGTCTTCGCCTTTAACCTGCCAGCGATTGTTGAACTGGGTACCGCGACCGGCTTCGACTTCCAGCTGATTGACCAGGGCGGTCTGGGTCACGAAAAACTGACGCAGGCACGTAACCAGCTGTTTGGCGAAGTGGCTAAGCACCCTGACCTGCTGGTCGGCGTGCGTCCAAACGGCCTGGAAGATACGCCGCAGTATAAAATCGACATCGACCAGGAGAAAGCCCAGGCGCTGGGCGTATCCATCAGTGACATTAATACCACGCTGGGCGCCGCCTGGGGCGGTAGCTACGTTAACGACTTCATCGACCGTGGTCGCGTGAAGAAAGTGTACGTGATGTCAGAGGCGCAATACCGTATGTTGCCAAACGATATCAACAGCTGGTTCGTGCGCGGCAGCAATGGTCAGATGGTACCGTTCTCGGCGTTCTCAACGTCACGCTGGGAATACGGTTCGCCGCGTCTGGAACGCTATAACGGTCTGCCATCGATGGAAATCCTGGGTCAGGCCGCGCCGGGCCGAAGCACCGGTGAAGCCATGAATCTGATGGAAGAGCTGGCGAGTAAACTGCCTTCGGGTATCGGCTATGACTGGACCGGTATGTCCTATCAGGAACGTCTGTCCGGAAACCAGGCCCCTGCCCTGTACGCGATTTCACTGATCGTCGTCTTCCTGTGTCTGGCAGCGCTGTACGAGAGCTGGTCAATTCCGTTCTCCGTTATGCTGGTGGTACCGCTTGGGGTTATCGGTGCGCTGCTTGCGGCAACGTTCCGCGGACTGACCAACGACGTGTACTTCCAGGTAGGCCTGCTGACAACCATTGGCTTGTCGGCGAAGAACGCGATACTTATCGTTGAATTCGCCAAAGATCTGATGGAGAAAGAAGGTAAAGGCCTTATTGAGGCGACGCTTGAGGCTGTTCGTATGCGTCTGCGCCCAATCCTGATGACATCACTGGCGTTTATCCTCGGCGTACTGCCGCTGGTTATCAGCTCCGGCGCAGGCTCCGGTGCACAGAACGCAGTTGGTACAGGCGTTATGGGTGGTATGGTTACCGCAACCGTACTCGCTATCTTCTTCGTACCGGTGTTCTTCGTGGTGGTTCGCCGCCGCTTCAGCCGGAAGAATGAGGATATTGAGCACACGCATTCGGTAGAACCTCACTGATACCGGTTTCACATGATAAAAAGGCCGCATTAGCGGCCTTTTTCATTTTCATGAAAAAATCATAAATTACGCTTATTGTGGTTCTATTTATTTTCTGCCATCTTAAATAGACATATCATAATTAACTGATAACTTAATCGGTGAATTCAGGATTTTTTTAATTTCATTTCCCCGCTTAAGTTATTAGGAATATTCCTAATAAGAAGTTCTTACAAAGATAAGTCTGAATCTGAACTTTTCTCATCATTTTGCTAAGCCGATGAAACGTAAGGAAGCGATAAAGCACCCTTGTTAATTTGGATAAAAAGTTGAGTCCGGGATGACCATTTGCGTACTTGCTCGCATGTCTGCGGTTTTATTTGTAATTTTTCGTAATCGCGCGATGAAATCCAGGAAGGAGTGGCTTATAGTTAGGTTATCAGGAACACAGCACTCATGTAGCTAAGTCAGTTGTATCCATCCCGACAATGATGTTCGGTGAGTAAGAAATCACTCAGAAGGGGATGCGCTATGGACGAGTACTCGCCAAAAAGGCATGATATCGCGCAGTTGAAATTTCTCTGCGAATCCTTGTACCATGACTGCCTTGCCAACCTTGATGAAAGCAACCATGGCTGGGTAAACGACCCAACGTCTGCTATCAATTTACAGTTGAATGAGCTGATAGAGCATATCGCAACCTTCGCACTTAATTATAAAATTAAGTACAATGAAGATAATAAGCTCATTGAGCAAATTGATGAATACCTGGACGACACCTTTATGTTGTTCAGCAGTTACGGCATTAACGCCCAGGATTTGCAAAAATGGCGTAAATCGGGGAACCGGCTATTCCGCTGTTTCGTCAACGTGAGCAGAGCTAACCCGGTTAGTCTTTCCTGTTAAAATTATTACAATTACTAAGGTGAATTTATGTCTGATAAACCACTCACAAAAGTCGATTATTTGATGCGCTTACGACGTTGTCAGTCAATTGACACGCTTGAGCGCGTCATTGAAAAGAATAAATACGAGCTTTCGGATAATGAGCTGGCGGTATTTTATTCAGCCGCTGACCATCGTCTTGCCGAGCTGACAATGAATAAGCTGTATGACAAAATCCCTACTTCTGTGTGGAAATTTGTCCGTTAATCTTTGAAGGGTGTCTGTAGAGTTCTACGCCTCGTTCTCAGTTTTTACCTATCCCGTTATACTCCCTGTGCCCAGGCCAGGTCTCCGTGTAAAACGTGTTTTTCAGCAGCAATGTTGTGACGCCAGTCACATCGGCTTTTCGGGAACGTTCCCCTCCTGGCCTGTTCAGATTACCCTGCGGTAATCACATCCAGCGAGGTTTCCAATGAGCTTAGAAAAACAGAAGATGATTGCCGGTGAACATTATCGTCCCGGCGATGAGACGTTACGGGCCGACCGACTGCGAGCCCGCCATCTGGTCTATCGCTATAACCACACCGCACCTGATGAAAAAACAGAACGCCAGAACATTCTGGCGGAACTTCTGGGACAAAGCGAAGGCGCTTATATAGAACCGAGCTTCCGCTGCGACTATGGATATAACATTTATCTGGGCAAAAACTTTTACGCTAACTTCGACTGTGTAATGCTGGATGTCTGCCCTGTTCATATTGGCGATAACTGCATGCTCGCGCCGGGTGTTCATATTTATACGGCAACCCACCCGCTGGATGCGGAGGAACGCAATAGCGGCGTGGAGTTTGGAAAACCTGTCAGCATTGGCGATAACGTCTGGATTGGTGGCCGGGCGGTCATTAACCCTGGCGTCACCATTGGTGATAATGTCGTGGTGGCCTCCGGCGCCGTCGTGACGAAAGACGTCCCGGCTAACGTCGTCGTTGGCGGCAACCCGGCCAAAATCATTAAAACGCTGTGAGGTTACGGGGAGCCAACTGTTATGGTCTTTTAGCGCCAGACTGTTACTTTTTTCAGCCTGATGGCTCCCCTAAAATTGGCAGACACCCTGTATTGTCAACTCTCATGAAGGCAAAAAATGACCGAGATACAGCGCCTGCTTACCGCCACCATCGACGATCTTAACCTCCGCGAAAAGCGCGACAATCGCCCACGCTTTAGCATTAGCTTTATTCGCAAACATCCTGGACTGTTTGTCGCCATGTATGCCGCCTGGCTGGCGACGCTTATTGTAATGCTGACATCCGAAACGCTGGTGGACTCCGTCTGGCTGCTGGTTGTACTGTTTGTCGTCTTTAACGCCTTTTTCTTTTTCGACGTGAATCCGCGCTACCGTTACGAAGATATCGACGTGCTCGATTTCCGGGTCTGCTACAACGGCGAATGGTACAACACGCGTTTCGTGCCAGCGGAACTGATCGAAAACATCCTGCATTCTCCGGCGGTTGAAGCCGGGCAAAAAGAGAAACTGCAGAAAATGGTCTCCACCAAAGGACAGCTCTCTTTCTATGATGTCTTTAGCCTTTCCCGCCCCGCTGCTGCGTGATGAGCGCCTGCAGACGTCGGATCCCCGAGGCAAACTGAGAAGCAGAGGTATTGCCGTAACCTAAAACCAGACCGGTTTGCCCCTGCTTCGCCTCCAGGTAGTACCCGCTCAGTGCAGCGGGTGCCAGTTGAAACGCCCTCGCCTGCTCCACCAGTTTCTGGTCATCAATATTGTCTATCGCCAGCGTCAGATGCATCCCGCCTTCACCGGCCAGAATACGGTGCGGCGCATGAAGCTCTGCGCCCAGCACCTCCCGCAGTTGGCGATAGCGTTTACGGTAGAGCCGACGCATGGCGGCAAGATGGCGAGCGTAATGACCGTCCTCAATGAACAGCGCCAGCGTGCGCTGTTCGGCACGGTGCCCACCGCGCAACAGCGAGCCGATGGCCGGGCGAGCCGCTTTCGCCAGCGCTGGCGGTAACACCATAAATCCCATCCGGAGCGACGGAAACAGCGTTTTACTGAACGTCCCCAGATACACAACGGGCGCATTGTTGACCATTCCCAGCATCGCCGGTACGGGCTCACCGGCATAACGGAACTCGCTGTCGTAATCATCTTCAATGATCCACGCGTTGTGCTGCCCGGCCAGTTCCAGCAGCGCCAGCCGCCGCCGCGCGCTGAGCACGCTCCCGTAAGGGAACTGGTGCGAAGGTGAGGTAAAAATCAGTGAGGGTGCAGGCGCATCCAGCCCTTCCCAGCACATTCCCTCGTCATCAACCGGTATTCCCGTCATTGCCAGGCCTGTTTTAACAAACGCGCTTTTTGCCCCGCTATAGCCGGGGTTTTCTACCCAGGCGATATCCCCCGGCTCGCTCAACAGCATCGTGCACAGGTTGACGCCTTCAAGCGCACCTTCGGTTATCACAATCTGGCTGGCGTCGCAGTCAATGCCGCGGGACAGGGCAAGATGTCGGGCAATCGCGGCCCGCAGCGACGGCTCGCCGACCGGGTCGCCATACCCTAGCAGAGCATTTCCCTCCTCCCGCATCACGCGATCGTACAGTCGCCGCCACAGCGGCAGCGGAAAATAGTTGATGGCCGGCGTGCCTGGGGTAAACGCCAGAACAGGCGTGTCCCGGGGCACTGGCGCAGGTAGCAGCCCGACCCGTTTTGCGAGCGTGATGGCAGGGTCCGGCATTGTCCGGGTGACGGAACGGTGAGCTAACTGTGCCACCCGCGTTCCCTGGCGATTACGCTGCAAATACCCTTCGAGAGTGAGCTGGTCCAGCGCCGCATTGACGGTATTCCGGGAAAGGGAGAGCTGCTGGGCAAGCGTTCGCGAACCGGAAAGCTGGCTGCCGGATCGTAGCCTTCCGCACAGTATGGCCTCCCGCAGAGCAAGGTAGAGCGCGCGCTGGAGCGTCTCTTCTCCGCGTGTTTTCAGGGCTGCGTGGAGCAAGGTATAAAATTCATCACCCGGTATATTCATCTCGCCTCCTCGTGGAACCATAAAAACATAGCGCAGTGGTTCTTTTTAAGGAACCAGCAATTCACTAGTCTGAAGCTCTTTTCAACGTCACGGAAATTAAGATGAAGACATTCAATCAGTTCGGACAGCCGGTGGGCGAAGCGCTTACCGACTGGCAACCCCGCCAGCACCCGTCCCGGGTGGTCCTTCAGGGTCACTATTGTCGGCTTGAGCCGCTGCGCGTGGAGCATGCCCAGGCGCTGTTCTCTGCGTATTCCCTGGCCGAAGATACCCGCAGCTGGACGTGGCTACTGCGTGAACCCGATGCCACCGCAGAGGAGTTTGCCGAATGGGTGGCGAGCGTAAGTGAGTTATCCGATCCCATCCACTTTACCGTGATGGATAACCGGACTCAGTCCCCCGTTGGAACGCTGTCCCTGATGCGGATCGATCCTAAAAACGGGGTCGTGGAAGTGGGGCACGTTCACTTCTCTCCCCTGTTAAGCCGCACGCCCATGTCGACAGAGGCGCAATATCTGCTGATGCAGTATGTGTTCGATACCCTGGGCTACCGGCGTTATGAGTGGAAGTGCAATAGCCTGAACGAACCTTCTCGCAAAGCCGCCCTGCGCCTGGGTTTTCAGTTTGAGGGGCGCTTTCGCCAGGCGCTGGTGATAAAAGGCCACAACCGGGATACCGACTGGTTTTCGATTCTCGATAAAGAGTGGCCGACGCTGGCGAACGCCTTTGAACGCTGGCTTGCCACCGACAATTTTACTGCCGATGGCAAACAGAAAAGATCCCTGGAAAGCTGGCGAGAAACGCGCGTCTAGCGTCTTTTTTTACGTCCCTGAACCGCCTTAAAGCGCGGATTGGATTTGCAAATCACGTATAAGCGTCCCTTGCGTTTGACTATCTGGCAATCCGGGTGACGCTGCTTTGCACTGCGTAATGAGTTAAGTACCTGCATGGTTAGCCCCGCTTCGCATTGAGAAAGCCGCCAAAACGCTTGCGGAAGCGCGCTGCGCTACCGTCCGTGGAGAACGTTTTCTGCTTACCGGTATAAAACGGGTGCGATTTTGAAGAAACCTCGATGGTGATATACGGATATGTTTCACCGTCGAGTTCAATTTCGCGGTCGGTCTTAATGGTTGAGCCAACCTTGAAGTATTCATTCGCGCTGGTGTCGTGGAAGACCACGGTGCGATAGGCTGGATGGATATTGGGTTTCATCGTTAATCCTTTATGTTTTGTTATAACATAACAAAATAATATCCAGGACAAGTTCTAAAAACAACCCCTTCCTTCTGACGATATTTTCTGGTTTACCTGAGATAAAATGAAAACCAGGCCAGCCACGTGCTATAACTATATCATTTCGCGGTAAAATCTTTCTCTTCAGGCAGGGAACTCAGTGCTCAGGAACGGGTATACGAGGAAGGACACGACAGCATGAAAACCCGACATCTGGTCAGTCTGGTGACTGGCGTACTTATCTTTTCCGTGCTGGTCCCCATTTGCCTGAGCATCTGGCTGGCCCATCGCCAGGCGGAAGATAAATTTGTCGATGCGCTGGAAAACTATGCCTCACGCGTGCTGATACGCACCGACAAGGTCGTGGATCAGGCGAAAGAAGCGCTTAATCATCTGCAGGCCTTTGAGGGCGTGCCGTGCAGCCCGTTGCAGTTAAGGGAGATGCGACGGGTCGCTTTTTCGTGGCGATACGTTCAGGAAGTGATTTATATCGACAACCTCAGGCCGCTCTGCTCCTCTCTTGAGCAAACCAGCCATGCGGCCCCTTTCCCCCCGCCGATGCGCATTACCGAAGACGGTTACAGCGCATGGCTGACCACGCAAAACGATCTTGGGTTTCATCGCTACATGGCGGTGCTGGGGCAAGGTCATTACCTTGTCCTGGTCGATCCGGCCTCACTGGTGGATGTCATCCCTTTCGGCGAGATAGCGATTGATGCAGCCCTTGTTGGAAGCACAACACACCGTATCTTCGCCAGCAGCAATACACTCGATCCGCATATCCGTGACATGATCAAAGGTCAGGAGATGACCAGCATACAGTACGACGGTTCAATGTACGTTATGAAGCCTGTACCTGAACTGGGATTTACCGTTGTCGCATGGGCTACGCTCAAACCGCTGGCGGAAACCTGGCACCGGCAGCTGCTTTTATGGCTCCCCTTCGGCGTCCTGATAAGCCTGCTTGCCGCGCTCTTTGTCCTGCGGATACTGCGTCGCATTCAGTCGCCGCGCAACCGCCTGCTTGACGCCATTAACAGCCGCGATTTTGTGGTTCACTATCAGCCCATCGTGGCGCTGTGTAGCGGAAAAATTGTCGGCGCAGAAGCGCTGACGCGCTGGCCGCAGCCGGACGGAAGCAGCCTCTCGCCTGATATTTTTATTCCTCTTGCTGAGCAAACCGGGCTTATCTCCCAGCTGACGCAGCTCGTTATCGAAAAAGTGTTCGAGGATATGGGCAACTGGCTGCACCTTCACCCCGATCAGCATATCTCCATCAACCTCGCGCCCGCCGATTTAACCTCCGGCACGCTGCCGCCGCTGCTGAGTCACTTGCTGAACAAATGGAAGGTCCACCCGAGCCAAATCGCCCTTGAGGTCACCGAGCGCGGCTTTGCCGATCCCAAAATCAGCGCGCCGGCTATCGCCGCCTTCCGCCGTTCGGGGCACCCTGTCTATATAGATGATTTTGGTACGGGCTATTCCAGCCTGAGCTATCTGCAGGATCTGGATGTCGACACGCTAAAAATTGATAAATCGTTCGTGGATGCGCTGGAGTACAAAAACGTGACGCCGCACATTATTGAAATGGCGAAGTCGCTGCAGCTGGCGATGGTTGCGGAAGGCGTCGAGACCGCCGGGCAGCTCGCCTGGCTGCACCAGCACGGCGTGCAGTACGGACAGGGCTGGTACTACAGCAAAGCGCTGCCGAAAATGGAATTTATCCTTTGGGCAGAGAATAACCTCGGCACGCATTCTACTTAAGATAGGATTTGATCACCTGCAGCACCACGCCAAGATCGGCTTCACGCTGCGCTTCTTCAGGTTCTTTCACCACATGATCGGTTAAATGCCCTTCGATCACCTGCATCATCATGCCGTTGACCGCCCCGCGGATCGCCGCCAGCTGCTGTAACACCTCGGCGCATTCGTGATCGCTGTTGAGCATTTTCTCCAGGGCATGACTCTGCCCCTGAATTTTCTTCAGGCGAGTCAGTAACATTTTCTTATCGCGAACGGTATGCGACATCTCTCTATCCCTTATTTTTGGCTTTTAAAGCATAACACGCTCTACTCCCCCTGAGTATTTTTCTACTGGGGGGTAGTATTAGACTACTGGGGGGGAGTAGTATTTGCAGACATTTTCCACGCCGGAATCCCCCATGACCGATTTTGCTTCACTCCTGCAGCAGGGTAATGCCTGGCTGTTTGTTCCCAGCGCTATCCTGCTTGGCGCGCTGCATGGCCTGGAACCGGGCCACTCAAAGACCATGATGGCCGCTTTTATCGTGGCCATCCGCGGCACGCTGAAACAGGCGGTACTGCTAGGCCTGGCGGCCACGCTCTCCCATACGGCGGTGGTCTGGCTCGTTGCTATGGCGGGATTATGGTTTGGTCGGGGCTGGGATGCGCATACGTCCGAACCCTGGTTCCAGCTGATCTCCGGGGTGTTGATCGTTGCGATCGCCCTGTGGATGGCGTGGCGAACCTGGAAAGAGAGCCAGCCACACGATCATCATCACGACCATGATCACCATGACCACCATCATGATCATCATCACCATGAACATTCGCTAATTGAAGAAGAGTGGCAGGACGCCCACCAGCGCGCGCACGCGCAGGATATTAACCGCCGTTTTAGCGGTCAAAACGTCACCACCGGACAGATCGTCATGTTTGGCCTGACCGGCGGGCTTATCCCCTGCCCGGCCTCCATCACCGTTCTGCTGATCTGCCTGCAGCTGAAGCATTTTGCCCTCGGCGCAACGCTGGTATTCAGCTTCAGTATTGGTCTGGCATTAACCCTGGTGGCTTCCGGCGCGATTGCCGCCTTGAGCCTCAAACATGCGACAAAACGCTGGCCCGGATTTAGCGAATTTTCCCGTAAAGCGCCGTGGATCTCCGCAGCGCTGATTACCGCGGTAGGGATTTATATGAGCCTGCACGGTCTGAGCGGCATTCTGAGGTAAGCGTGCGGCCACGCCGTGTGGCCGCCTCTCCTGGTCAGTTAAGGATTTTGCTGCCAGCTAAAGGTGTAGCGAAGCTGGCGTTTCTGCAGAATGAATTCCGGTGAAACGCTGGGGCTCCAGGAATCGTCGCCGCCCACGCCCATATGGAACGCATCGAGGTTGAGCCAGCACCCCGGCTCTTCCCACAGCAAATGGTGATGGGTTGTCTCCCGCAGCTGCTGCTGGCTGTAGCGGCTCACCGAGAAATGGAACCTGCCATTCAGCTGATGCGTTCCCTGCACAAGTTCGCGGGTATCGCAGCGCAAACCATTTTCCGTCGGGAAGATATACGGCGTGTGCATCTCCGCCAGGGGTAATGTCCAGCGCCCCTGATGCGCCGCCAGCTTTCTGTCCGGGTAGTTTTCATGCGGCCCCAGCCCCAGCCAGGAAACATTTTCCGGCGTTTCGGCGAGATGAACGCTCAGGCCAATCCGTGCAGGTTCCGGAATATCAGACGCCATATCGACCTGAATATCGCCGTGCAGAACGCCCCGATCGTCCACCCGCCAGACTTTACGGCTCAGGAACAGCGTTTTGCCATGATACTCCCCGACGTGAAGGGTGTTGACCACGACTTCGCCCGCATGCTGCTCTGCCTCACAGTACAGAACGCGCGAGGTGAAATTGTACATGCCCGCCGCTTTCCAGCGTTCAACCCAGGCATTCGGATCGATCCTCGTCGCTTCACTCACGCCAATATCATTGTCCAGCGGCGCACGGCTGACGTTATCCGTCAAAGGTGACATCAGCGTTTCCACGCCATTTCGCCACCATTGGGTCAGGTTTCCGGATGCGCGATCGAACTGCCAGCGCTGTTGACCATGCACGATCTCCAGGATGCGATCGCTTTGCGTTAACACCGGCGGCTCGCCCGCCGGGAATGACGGAGCAATAAAGAGTGGAGCGGGAAGCGGCCACTGATCCCACGCGCAGCGGTGGTCTGCTGGTGACCACGGCGTTGCCCGCGGCTGGCGTACTTCAACATTCAGCCAGACTTCCCCCGGCTCGGCTTTCAATTCTGGCAGAGCGATCTCCAGACGCTGAGCGCCTCCAGGGGCTATCGCCAGCGTCACCTCGCCCGAAGCCAGCACCTCCCCGTCCCGGGCAACCGTCCAGATCAGCACTTCGTTATCGGTGTGGCGGAACAGGTAGCCGCTTTGCACCTCAATCACCAGCGGAGAGGTGCTAACCCGCGTAAAGGTAAAGAACTGCTGGGCGCGCTGCGCCTCGTACAGCGCCGGGTGCGGCGTGCGATCGGGGAACACCAGCCCGTTAAGACAGAACTGTCGATCGTTCGGCTTATCGCCAAAATCCCCGCCGTATGCCCAGAACGTATTGCCCTCTTCATCTTTCTTCGTCAGAGCCTGATCGACCCAGTCCCAGACAAATCCCCCCTGCAACCGAGGGTGGCTGCGAAACGCCTGCCAGTATTTCGCGAACCCGCCGAAGCTGTTCCCCATCGCGTGGGCGTATTCGCAGAGGATCAGCGGACGCGTTTCATCCGGCATGCCGATCCATTTTTTGATTGACCATTTAGGCACTGCCGGGAAGGGCTGATCCTGATCGACCCGGGCATACATCGGACAGACAATATCCGTCGCCGCCGTGTTCGCACCGCCGCCTTCATACTGTACCGGACGCGTCGGATCCGTGGATTTCACCCAGCGATACAGCGCGTCGTGGTTTGCACCGTGCCCGGACTCATTGCCCAGCGACCAGATGATAATTGAGGGATGATTACGATCGCGCTGCACCATACGGGTCACGCGCTCGCTCATGGCGGGCAGCCAGCGCGGATCGTCAGCAAGGCGGCTCATCGGCACCATGCCGTGGGTTTCGATATTGGCTTCGTCAACAACGTACAGCCCGTAGCGGTCGCAAAGCCGGTACCACAGCGGATGGTTCGGGTAGTGCGAGCAGCGCACGGCGTTGAAGTTGTGCTGCTTCATGATCTCGATATCGCGACGCATCGTCGCTTCGTCCATCACCTGGCCGTTTTCCGGATGATGCTCGTGCCGGTTAACCCCGCGGATCAACAGCGGTTTACCGTTGAGCTTCAGCAGGCCGTTGCTGATGTCAACCCGGCGGAAGCCGACATCGCAGGCTTCCGTCTCCAGCACGGTGCCCTGCGCATCCAAAAGCGCGATCGTCAGGCGATAGAGTTCCGGGGTTTCCGCACTCCATAACGCCGGGGCTGTAACCGGGATCGCCGCCGTTAACCGCTCGGCCCAGTTGCCGCGCTCGTCCACAATAGCAGAGCCTGGCCGTTGGGTGGTGCTGCCACAGCGTTCACCGTTGCGCCACAGCGTTATCGCCACGTCGCACTCCGCGTAGTCAGCGCCTGTCAACGCGACCTCGACTTTCAGCACCGCGCGGTCCAGCTCCGCATTCAGATCGGTGACCACATGATAATCCGCAATGTGCGTCTCCGGCTTATGCAGCAGGGAGACATCACGGAAAATGCCGCTCATGCGCCACATGTCCTGATCTTCCAGATAGCTGCCGTCGCACCAGCGCAAGACCATGACCGCCAGGCGGTTCTGCCCGGGGCGTAATGCCGCCGAGAGGTCAAACTCGGCGGGCAATCGACTGTCCTGGGAATAGCCTATCCACTGCCCGTTGCACCACAGATGGAACGCCGAGTTCACGCCATCAAAAATAATTCGGGTTTGCCCGCTCTGAAACCAGGCGTCATCCACGTCGAATGTGAGCGAGTAACAACCGGTCGGGTTTTCCTGCGGCACAAAAGGCGGGTTGACGGGGATCGGGTAGGTGACATTGGTATAGATGGGCGTGTCGAACCCCTGCATCTGCCAGTTAGACGGCACGGGCATCGCAATGGCATCCGCGCAATCTTCTGTTACCCATGCCTGAGGAACCTGCTCCGGCGCTGAAAAGTAGCTAAACCGCCAGATCCCGTTGAGGGAGCGCCTGCTGAGGGAACCAGCGTCATCTCTGGCAGAAGATTCATTACGCCAGCTGTGCAACGGCGCGTGTGCGGCCAGACGGTTCCACTGGGTAACGCCGGGGTTTTCCCAGTCCCGACGGGCCAGGATGTCGCTGAGGGTCAGCGAAGATGTATGAGACATATCAACCTCTTTGCGAAGCGCTCACAATTTTGGTTAACATGCCCTGGCACTCTGCGACGGTAAAGCGCCCAATCGCAGGGTAGCGAGTCCGATCACAAAGTTTTATTTGCGGGCAAGCTGCTCGGCAAGCAAGGCCATGCTTCTGAGCTGCTGCGCCAGATCCTCGCGTTCGGCCTGCTGCGGCGCGCGGCGCGCGGTGGAATGACGGGTAACCAGCGTCACCGGCAGCTGAACCTGCCAGCACGTCTCGCCTTCGGTGGGGGCCAGCAGCCACTCCACGCTGCGCTCGCCCGCCTCGCGAAACGCCTGCCGAATGGTCGTCAGCGGCGGAGAAAACCAGGCGCTGTCAGCCGTATCGTCGAACCCAACCACCGATATCTGGCCCGGAACCGCTACCCCTTTTTCCGCGCAGGCGCGCATCACCCCGAGCGCCATTTGATCGTTCGCCACCAGAATGGCATCCGGCAATGCGCTACCTGACAGCAGCACATGCCCTTTCTCATAACCGCTGGCCGCGCTCCAGTCACCGCAGGCCACCGCAGCGGCTTCAAGCCCCGCCCGGGCCAGAGCCGCTTTCCATCCTGCCAGACGCGCCCGAGCAGAGACCGAGCTCTCCGGCCCGCTCAGCAGTGCAATGCGCTGATGTCCCAGAGAAAGCAGATGCTCAACGCCCAGAAGCGCCCCCTGCTCTGCGTCAAACACGAGGCTGTTTACCTGCGCTGAGGAGGATACATCGAGGAACAGCACTGGAACAGGCGACGCCAGTGCCCTGAGCGCCTCGGCGTCAGAATCGTCGAGCGGCACATTCACCAGCAGCGCGTCCACCCGCTGCGCCAGTAGCGCCTGAAGTGCGGCCTGACACTGCTGCGGTTGCTCCACCATGGAAATGAGGACGCTCGCCCCTTTTTCGGCCGCACGTGATTTTACCGCCGACACAATTTGCGAGGGCGCATGCAGGGCAAGATCGGTGGTGATGAGTCCCAGCGTGCGGGTGCGTTTACCCGCCAGCTGCTGTGCCCGCAGGTTAGGCACGTAGTGCAGTTCTGCCATCGCCTGCTGCACCTTTTCCCGCGTGCGGGCAGAGACATGCTCCGCGTCGTTAATGACGCGAGAGACGGTCTGATAAGAAACCCCCGCAAGGAGGGCGACATCATAGAGAGTGATCGCTTTCATGCATTGTGGCATCACGTGAGTCGAGGCCCATTATTGTGGCACAGCGACGCCGTTAAAACATGTGAGCGCTTCGCAAAATTAGACAACCCGCTCCGGCTGCACGATTTCAGCAACGCGCGGCTTCTGGCGGAACCAGGGCAGACAGAGCTGGATAAGCGGGCCAATGGTCAGGGCATACAGTACGGTTCCCACCCCAAACGTGCCGCCAAGCACGCACCCAATCAGCAGGACGGACACCTCAATGGAGGTGCGCACGCTGCGAATGGACCACCCCAGACGGGCATGAATGCCGGTCATCAGGCCGTCGCGTGGGCCAGGACCAAAACCTGCGCCAATGTACATGCTGGTCGCAATCGCGTTCATCACGATACCCGACACCAGGAAAGCGATGCGAACAGGTAACGAATCCAGTTCCGGAATAAGCGCCATGCTGGCGTCCGCCGCCAGACCGATACAAATCACGTTGCTGATGGTGCCCAGGCCCGGCATCTGGCGCAGGGGGATCCACAGCAGCAGCACCGCAGCGCCGGTCACAATGATCACCGTCCCGATCGTCATCCCCAGCTGCATCCCCACCCCAAGGTGAAAAACATCCCAGGGATCGACACCCAAATCGGAACGAATAAACATTGCGGTGGAAAGGCCATACAGTCCTAAACCGACATAGAGTTGTAGCAGACGACGTACCATTTTTATCTTCTCCAGTGAACCAGGCTTTCATCCTGACCTAAAATGGCACTATGATTAATGTCCAGTTTTCAAATAGTGGACTGCATATGTCATCACGTCGGTTCGGAAGCCAGTCTCTGGTACGCCTTTTAGGCCACTGGCAGCAAGCCTCATCCCGTACCCCGCTCTGGCGACAGCTGGCCGACGCGCTGCGTCTGTTAATCCTTGATGGACGTCTGGCGCTGAATACACGGCTACCGGGCGAGCGTGAGCTGGCCTCCGCGTTGGACGTGAGCCGAACCACCATCAGCAGCGCCCTCGCCCATCTGCGCGAGGAGGGTTATCTTGAAAGCCGCCACGGCAGCGGGTCACGCGTGCTCCTCCCGGATACGCGCGCCGTTCCCACCCTTTCAGCGGCAAGTGCCGCACTGGATCTTTCCACTGCTGCCCTCAATGCCGGGCCGGAGATCCATCAGGCTTATGCCCATGCGCTCACGGCCATTACGCAGCACCTCTCGCTGACGGGCTACGATCAGCTTGGGCTGCCCACGCTGCGGGAGGCCATCGCTGCGCGCTATACCGCGCGGGGTCTTCCTACCCGGGCAGACGAAGTGATGGTGGTCAATGGCGCCGTCAGCGGCTTTGCGCTGGTGCTGCGGATGATGACCGGGCCGGGGGATCGCGTCGTGGTCGATCACCCCACCTATCCGCTGGCGATTGCCGCCATTCAGGGAGCGCAGTGTCGGCCCGTGGGGGTGTCGCTGCCGGAAACCGGCTGGGATACGGATGGCTTTGCGGCAACGCTTGCCCAGACGGCACCTCGCCTGGCGTATCTGATGCCTGATTTTCATAACCCCACCGGGCGCTGTATGGATATCGCGACCCGTCGGGCCATCACGGATATTGCTGCCCAAACCCGCACGGCGCTGGTGGTGGATGAAACAATGGTGGATCTCTGGTTTGACGCGCCTCCCCCGCCACCGCTGGCCGCTTTTAACCCGCAGGCCACCGTCATCACCTTAGGTTCTGCCGGAAAAAGCTTCTGGGGAGGGCTGCGCCTTGGCTGGATCCGCGCCTCCTCGCGCACGATCGCCACGCTTGCCCAGACGCGGGATACTCTGGATTTAGGCTCGCCGCTGCTGGAACAGCTGGCGATGCTGTGGCTCATTAACAACAGCGAGACGTTTCTGCCCGCGCGCCGGAAGATGCTGGCGGAACGACGCGATCGATGCGGTGAACTGTTGCGCGAACATTTCCCGGACTGGAAATTCCATGAAGCGGAAGGCGGGCTCTCTTACTGGATTGAGCTGCCGGGCATGCTGGCGACACAGCTTGCCGCGCGGGCTGAAATTCTGGGGATCAATCTGGGAACCGGTACGCGGTTTGGTTTATCTGGCGCATTTGACCGCTATTTACGGATGCCCTTCTCGCTCGAATCGACAGAGCTTGAACAGGCGTTGCTGAGGATCAAACCGCTATGGCTCGCCCTGAATAAAAACGTGCCATCGTTAAAACGCAGCGTGATCTAATATTAAAATTTTTGAAGCAGATCATAAAAAATAAAAACTGCTGACTGTCACGGATACAGTCAGCAGTTTTCACCAGCCAAGAGTTAATGCTGAGCAGGAATAGGAAAACCTTTCAGTGAAATAACGAAGTTTTCACCGTCTTTCTTTATTTTTGCGCCGGTATCACACCAGTCAGACGCAATACGAAAGAACTCATCACTTCCGACATTCCAGCCAAGACGTACATGCTTCACGTAGCCTGAACGCAACAGATCGCAGGCCTCTTTGTAGTCACTGGCAGTTGACAGTTGTTGTTTCATTTTCTCTTCTTCAGAAGTTTGCGTAGAGCTTTGATTTCTTTAGGAGTAAAAGGAGAAACACTCTCTTCTTCCGTGTGCTGATTATCAATATCCTCTTCCGATACTCCCGCCTCTTCTACTGCTTCGAACGCCAGCAGCAGCAGTTTCTCTGTCGTCACGCTTAAATTCTCGTTATTCACTTCCGCATAGTGGCGAAGTCTTTCTTTCAGCGCATCATCAATCTTAACGTTTAATACCGCTGTAGCCATGTTTGTCACTTCCCTTCGGAATAAGTACTTTATTTAATACACGAAGTTAACAATGTTATCCAGATATATATTTTTTTGAGTTATGGAACAAAATAACCGTCCAATTATAAAATGACAGTCTATTATTACAGGTTTATGACAATAATATTTCAGTGGGATGAAATATATATTACACGATATAGGCATAATATTATTGCGGGATAGCGGTTTAAAGGGAGAGGTGAAGCAGGAAGATCTTATGAGGGCAGAAATGGGTGGGGGCCCTGCCAGCTACATCCCGGCACACACGTCGTCTGCCCTGGCTGCTTCCTTCCGGACCTGACCTGGTGAACAGAGTAGCGTTGCGGGAGAACCAACAGAGCCCCCATTGAGAGCGTTGATAACCAACGCGCTGGCGCATTATCCCTGTGCGAGGGCCCAATTGCAAGCCGCCAGGAACCGGATGCTGGTTTCTTGCGCAAACAGACGCAGCAATCATGAAGATCCTGGTTTACCATAGCTTTCCAGAAACTCCCCACAGGTGAAGGTATGGACGAACACGACTCCTTTCCACAGCGCGTATGGCAAATCGTTGCCTCAATTCCGGAAGGCTATGTCACCACCTATGGTGATGTCGCACGCCTGGCCGGTTCACCGCGCGCGGCGCGACAGGTTGGAGGCGTCCTGAAACGGCTGCCGGAAGGCAGTACGTTGCCCTGGCATCGGGTAGTGAATCGTCATGGCACCATTTCGCTCACCGGGCCGGATCTCCAGCGTCAGCGCCAGGCGTTACTTTCAGAGGGGGTGCAGGTGTCAGGGTCGGGTCAGATCGATTTGCAGAAATTTCGCTGGGAATATTGACCCCTCTCCCGAAGGAGAGGGGGATACACATTACATCTGAGTCGGTGGGGTTGGCAGGGACGGCTGATTGGTCTGCGGCGCGACCGGCACTTCGGTCTGCTGCACAGGCACCAGGTTCAGGTCGATTTTGGTCCCACCGTTGTTAATCGCTTCCTGGACCGTATCGGTAATGAAGACCAGCTTACCGTTAATGGTTACCGCTGCGCTCAGCAGGATACGGGCATTAGGCTGCACGTCCGACGGGTTATACGGCAACACGAAGCTAAACGGCGCCTGCTTGCCTTCAGTACGAACGGCACGCTGAGCCACGACTTTCGACGGTGCGTCGGCCAGGGAAGCATCAGACAGCGTCACGGTTAATACCGCATCCGGCGGCAGCGCAACTCTCTGTTTAATCCAGATGGTACCGGAAACGTTAGGCTGCTGAATGGATTGCTGCGAAAGGGTATTAATCCCGTTCGGGTCTGCTGCTGGCACTGGCACCTGGGCGCTCTTACCGGCACAGGCGGACAACGCCACCGCAATAGCTACACCACTTAGCATGGGCACGAGTTTCATTGAAGTCTCCTTATCAATGCACCAGCGGGATCGATCCCATCCGATGTCGTTTCAATCACATAACGTAGTTAAGTGTGGCACAACTCACTGATTAATGCCTGAAATCATCCTGATATTCAGATTATTCTACCCATCGGACCACTTTCATTTCTGCGTTATACTCAGCCTATCTTTCGCTACGGCGTTTATTGAGGACAACTATGAGTCAGGCACTGAACAATCTGCTGACATTACTGAATCTGGAAAAAATTGAGGAAGGACTCTTTCGCGGACAGAGCGAAGATCTCGGCTTACGCCAGGTCTTCGGGGGGCAAGTCGTTGGACAAGCGCTGTACGCTGCAAAGGAGACTGTCCCGGCAGACCGTCTGGTGCATTCTTTCCACAGCTACTTCTTACGCCCTGGCGATAGCGCGAAACCGATCGTGTATGACGTTGAGGTCCTGAGAGACGGCAACAGCTTCAGCGCGCGCCGCGTCGCGGCCATTCAGAACGGCAAGCCGATCTTTTACATGACCGCCTCTTTCCAGGCGCCGGAACCCGGGTATGAACACCAGAAAGTGATGCCGCCGGCACCCGCGCCAGACGATCTCAAATCGGAAACGGATATCGCCCGTGCGCTGGCGCATCTGCTTCCGCCGCAGGTCAAAGAGAAGTTTCTCTGCGATAAACCGCTGGAGATCCGCCCGGTTGAGTTCCACAACCCGATGAAGGGCCACACCGCCGAGCCAAAGCGCCAGGTGTGGATCCGGGCTAACGGCACCGTGCCGGAAGATTTCCGCGTGCATCAGTATCTGCTGGGCTACGCGTCTGACTTCAACTTCCTGCCGGTGGCGCTGCAGCCGCACGGCGTCGGCTTCCTCGAAAAAGGGATGCAGGTCGCGACGATCGATCACTCGATGTGGTTCCACCGTCCCTTCAACATGAATGAGTGGCTGCTCTACAGCGTGGAGAGTACGTCGGCGTCGAGCGCTCGCGGGTTTGTGCGTGGGGAGTTTTATACCCAGGACGGCGTGCTGGTCGCTTCAACGGTGCAGGAAGGGGTAATGCGTAATCGCGGGTGATTATGTGCGGCCTGATGCCCTCACCCTGACCCTCTCCCACGGGGAGAGGGAACAAACACTAAAAACGGCAACCTCAGGTTGCCGTTTTGCTGTTTATTACGCGTTATACGCATTCTCGCCGTGGCTGTTGACGTCCAGACCTTCGCGTTCCTGCTCTTCAGGGACACGCAGACCGACGGTCATATCCGCCAGTTTGTAGCCAATGAAAGCGACAACGGCAGACCACACCACGGTGATAGCAATACTTTCCAGCTGCACCAGAAGCTGGTGAACCATGGTGACGCCTTCAGCGTAGCCCACACCACCCAGCGATTTCGCCGCGAAGATACCGGTCATGATACAGCCGACGATACCGCACACGCCGTGGACGCCAAATACGTCGCAAGGGTCATCCACGCGCAGCAGACGTTTCAGTGCGGTCACGCCCCACAGCCCCGCCAGACCGGACACCAGGCCGACCAGCAGCGCACCGCCCACACCGACATAACCACACGCAGGCGTGATGCCAACCAGACCGGCAATGGCACCCGAACAGGCACCCAGCAGAGAAGGTTTACCGCGTACCGCCCACTCGCCAAATACCCAGGAGAGGATTGCACCCGCCGTGGCCACAACGGTGTTCACGAAGGCCAGCGCGGCGATTTCGTTTGCTGCACTCGCTGAGCCGGCGTTGAAGCCAAACCAGCCAAAGTAGAGGATAGCCGTACCGGTAAAGACCATCGGCAGGTTGTGCGGTTTAAACGCTTCTTTACCGAAGCCCACGCGTTTGCCAATCAGGTAGGCACCCACCAGACCCGCTACCGCGGCGTTGATGTGAACAACGGTACCGCCCGCAAAGTCCAGCGCACCGTGCGTTGCCAGCAGACCGCCACCCCAGACCATGTGCGCAATCGGCACATAGGAGAGCGTCAGCCAGACCACCACGAAGATCAGGACCGCAGAGAAACGAATACGCTCGGCGAGCGCGCCCACAATCAGCCCGACGGTAATACAGGCGAATGAGCCCTGGAACGCAACGTGGATATACTGATAGAAGCTGCCCATCAGCGCGGTCAGCTCAATATTTTTCAGCATCACCCAGTCGAAGTTACCAAAGAACGCGTTGCCCGTGCCGAACGCCAGCGAGTAACCGTAAACCACCCACAGCACGCAGACCAGTGCGAACGTCACGGCAACCTGCGTCAGCATGGAGAGAACGTTTTTGCCACGGATCAGGCCGCCGTAGAACAGCGCAATGCCCGGAATGGACATGAACAGCACCAGCGCGGTGCTGATCATCATAAAGGCGTTATCGGCTTTGTCGACCACCGCAGGGGTAGCAGCCAGCGCCAGGCCCGGCAGCAGTGCCAGCGAACCCAGACCCGTTTTAAGTGTTGCTATCTTCATTTTCTCGATCCCTATCACTGTGTGCCAGGCGTTAATTACAGAGCCGCTTCGTCAGATTCGCCGGTACGAATGCGAATGACGCGCTGCAGTTCGGCAACGAAAATTTTGCCGTCGCCAATTTTGCCGGTATAGGCCGCTTTGCTAATGACATCAATGACTTCGTCAAGCTGATCGTCAGCAATCGCAACATCAATTTTTACTTTTGGCAGAAAGTTAACGCTGTATTCCGCCCCGCGATAAAGCTCGGCATGACCCTTCTGACGACCAAAGCCTTTCACTTCGGTGACAGTCAGTCCCTGAATACCCATTGAAGACAATGCTTCGCGCACGTCTTCGAGTTTGAATGGTTTGATTACAACCGTAACCAGCTTCATAGATCCCCTCCAGTCAGAATTCGGTAATGGCCGCAGCTTACGCAGAAGGTATTGCAAGGGGTGTGCCAGAAATGAAAACGAAGGGGAACAACGGTGTGATGAGCGTTACACGGTTCTGTTAAACGCCCGGGTGAAAAAAACGCACCATGCCGGTGCAGGGTGCGTTTCAGTTTTGCACCAACAGGAATGACTGTTAGCGCGCCGCCTCATTTTAGTGCATCAGGCGCTAAGCGACTCTTCATCACGCACGCTGGCGGCCAGCTCTTCGCCCGCCAGCTGCAGCTGGTACATCTGCCAGTAGCGCCCTTTTGCTTCCAGCAGCTCGCGGTGCGTACCGCGCTCAACGGCCTGTCCGCGATGCAGCACCAGAATGGTATCCGCATCGACGACGGTGGAAAGGCGGTGGGCAATCACCACCAGCGTCGTATGATCGCGTACCGCGGCCAGCGCCTGCTGGATAGCCTGCTCGGTGCCGGAGTCAATACTGGCCGTCGCTTCATCCAGAATCAGTATCTGCGGCGTTTCAATCAGCACCCGCGCCAGTGCCAGAAGCTGCTTTTGCCCGACAGAGAGATTGTTCCCCTGCTCGCCCAGCTTCGTGTTGATCCCGTCGCTGAACCCGCGCGCCAGCTCTGCCAGCTGCACTTTTTCCAGCACGTCCCAGACCTGCTCCTGGGTGTAGTCTCGCCCCAGGGTCACGTTGGCGTAGAAGGTATCGGCCAGAACGACCGGATCCTGCTGCACCATCGCAACGCCTTTGCGTAACACGGTGTGGCTGAGAGACGCAAGCGGGCGTCCGTCGAGGCGGATTTCACCTTGCGTGACCGGGTAATAGCCCATCAACAGGCTGGCAAGCGTGCTCTTACCACTGCCGGTATGCCCCACCAGCGCCACAAAACCGCGCGACGGAACGTCAAGCGTGATGTCCTGCAACACCAGGCGGTCTTCGCGATAGGCAAACGAGACGTTATCAAAGGTGATAGCCCCGCTTTGCAGAGGTCGCTCATCATTGCCGTAGGCCTGACGCGGCCTGTCCATCAGCTCAAAGACGCGCTCACCGGCGACGACCGCCTGTTGCAGCATCGATTGCTGCGTAGTGAGCTCGATCAGCGGCTCGTTGAGGCGTCCCAGATAGCTAATAAAAGCATACAGCACGCCCACTTCAATCGTACCGTTTGAGCTCAGGCCAAAGAGCATCAGCAGCCCACACAGCACCAGCGCCGAGAAAAGGCTCAGCAGCGGTCGCAGCAGGAAACCGTCCAGGCGCAGCGTCTGCATACGCGCCATATAGTGCGAACGGCTGGCTTCGCCCATGCGTTCGCCAAAGCGCGCCTGCTGGCGGAACTGCTGGATGACGCTCATGCCGTTGATCACTTCGTTGAAGCCATCATTGATGTCGGCCAGGTAAGCGCGCACCCGACGCACAATCGGCGTGCTGTAGCGCTGGTAAATCACCATAACAATCAGCACCGCCGGGAAGATGGTGATCGCCACCAGCGCCATGCGCCAGTCGAGGCTGAACATCGCCACCAGCATCGCGCCAATCAGCGCCGCGCTGCGTAATACCGTCGCAACCACGGTGACGTACAGATCGCGGATCACCTCGGTATCGTTGGTCACGCGCGATATCACCTGCCCGACTGGCTGGATATCAAACTCGCTGAGCGGCTGGCGAAGCGCCGCGTCCATCACGTCCGTACGCAGCTGCTGTACAACGCCAACGGCTGCACGGTTAAACAGCAGCGACTGAGCATAGTGCAACCCTGCCGCCGTCAGCTGTAAGCCGACGTAGGCCACGCCTAAACCCGCCACCAGACCCAGCGGTAGATAGCTTTTGGCGACCATGTTGTCGATAAAATAGCTGATGAGCAGCGGACCGCTCACCTCGGCAATTGCTGCAATCCAGAGCAAAAGCACGGCCACCGAGAGCGGTTTACGCCACGGTGAGCCGTAGGCCAGCAGACGTTTAAGCGTCGGCCACATCGTTCCGAGCTTACGCATTGGCGGCCTCCTCATCCTGCTCCGGCGCATCGTCCAGCGCCGCTTCAAGCTGTTGATAGCGGTACATATCGCGATACCAGCCCGGCTGCTCGGCCAGCGTTTCATGCTGCCCGCGCTGGGCAATGTGCCCGTGTTGTAAGACCAGAATTTCGCTGGCTTCGGTGAGCGCTGACAAACGGTGGGCGCTGATAATCACCGTGCGTCCGTCGCCCCACTGGCGCAGGTTATGCAGGATTTCGTGCTCGGTACGGCCATCCACGGCAGAAAGCGCATCATCCAGGATCAGGATTTCCGCATTCAGCAGCAGCGCGCGGGCAATGGAGATACGCTGTTTTTGTCCCCCGGACAGCATGACGCCGCGTTCCCCAACTTCCGTTTCGTAGCCCTGCGGCAGACGCAAAATATCCTCATGTACACTGGCCAAACGCGCCACATGTTCAATCTCTTCCTGCGTCGCCGACGGACGTCCAAGGGCTATGTTGTTCGCCACGGTGTCCGAAAATAAAAACGGCGTCTGGCTGACAACCGCCAGACGGCCACGCCATTCATCAAGCAATAGCCTGGTCAGGGGAATATCGTGGAAGCGGATATCACCCTCGGTGACGTCAAAGTGGCGCTGGAGCAGCGACAGCACGGTACTTTTGCCGGATCCCGTCGGGCCGCAGATGCCCAGCATCTGGCCCGGCTGTAGGGTAAAGCTGACGTTCTCCAGTACCGGATTCTCCGTATGCGGATAGATAAACTGCCGGACGTCGACGGTCATGACGCCGCGCCCTTCCGGTACCGCGTCGCTGCCGTCAACGACCACAGGCGCTTCGGCCAGCATGGCGCGAATGCGGCTATAGGCGGCACTGCCGCGCTCCACGATGTTAAACATCCAGGCCAGCGCCAGCATCGGCCAGATCATGAGCCCCAGATACATCGCAAAGCTGGTTAATTGCCCCAGGGTCAACGTGCCCTGCACCACCATCCAGCTGCCGCCGCCAATCGCCAAAAGGTTCGCCATGCCAATCGCGATATAGATCGTCGGGTCGAAGCGGGCGTCAATACGCGCAACGCGCATGTTTTTCGCTCCCGTGTCCGCCGCATCGGCCGCAAACAGCGCAGATTGCCGGTCTTCCAGGCCAAACGCTTTGATCATGCGAATGCTGGTCATGCTCTCCTGGGTGCGATCGTTCAGAGACGAAAACGCCGCCTGCGCCAGCTTAAAGCGCTCGTGCAGCTGTTCACCATAGCGATTGATCGCCAGCGCCATGATCGGCATCGGCAGAAGAGCGAGCAGGGTCAACTGCCAGCTGATCTGCGTGGACATCACGATCAGCACCGCACAGCCCATCACCAGCGAGTCCACCAGCGTCAATACCCCTTCCCCGGCAGCAAAGACCACACGATCGACGTCGTTAGTGGCGCGGGCGATGAGATCCCCGGTACGGTGGCGCAGATAAAATTCAGGATGCTGTCGGCTCAGCTGGCGGTAAAAATCTTCACGCAGCTCCACGGCCAGCTGATAGGACGCACCAAACAGCAGCACGCGCCAGACGTAGCGCAACAGATAAACAATGACCGCCGTCAGCACCAGCGTGCCGACCCACATCAACACCCGTGCGGTGGTGTAATGCTGTTCGGTGACGCCATCCACGACGTACCCCACCACTTTCGGCGGGATCAGCTGCAGGATGGCAATGATAATAAGCAGGGCTACTGCACCGAGGTAGCGTTGCCACTCCCGACGAAAGTACCAGCTTAATTGGGCAAATAATCGCACGCAGTTTGTTCCTGAAGGTATTTTACGAAGTTATTCAATAGGTAATGCTGTGGTGTATTTAATCTGTTCCATGGCGAAACTTGAGGTGACGTCCGACAAACCGGGTACGCTGTTCACCAGCCGCTTGTAGAAATCATCATAGCGCTTCATGTCGGCCACCTGGACGCGCATCAGGTAATCGTACTCGCCGGCCATGCGCCAGAAACCGAGCACCTCGGGCATCTCAGACACCTGAGTGACGAAGCGGCAATACCACTCGCTGCTGTGATGCTGGGTTTTAATCAACACAAATGCCGTCAACCCAAGCCCCAGTTTTTCAGGATCTAATAACGCGACGCGCCCCAGAAGAATGCCGTCATCTTCCAGCTTCTTAAGACGCTTCCAGCACGGGGTGGTGGTCAGATTAACGGCATCTGCCAGCGCCTGCAAAGAGAGGGTACAGTCATTTTGCAGCAATGAAAGGAGCTTGCGGTCAATTTTATCTAGCATACCCACCTCACAGAGAAAATTTTTCTCCCTTCATTCTATTTTAAAGGCCAGATAGCAACAATTTTTTCTGTGCTTTTCGCTATGCTAGGCACAAAATGACAAACGGATAACGACGATGAATAGCACCTGGGTTAAACATGCGATCAGCGAAATCAATGCCGACTATCAGCGCTCGGCGGATACGCACCTGATTCGCCTTTCCCTGCCGGGATTTGACGGCATTCAGCTCTATCTGAAAGACGAAAGCACCCATCCTACCGGTAGCCTGAAGCATCGCCTGGCGCGCTCGCTGTTTTTATACGGTTTATGTAACGGCTGGATCAAAGAAGGCACCACCATCATTGAATCCTCATCCGGTTCAACGGCGGTGTCCGAAGCCTATTTTGCCCGCCTGCTGGGCCTGCCGTTTATCGCGGTGATGCCGTCATGCACCGCAAAACGCAAAATCGAGCAGATCGAATTTTACGGCGGTCGCTGCCACTTTGTGGAAAGCGCCTGCGAAATCTACGCCGCCTCCGAAATGCTGGCCCGTGAGCTGAACGGTCACTATATGGACCAGTTCACCTTCGCCGAGCGCGCAACGGACTGGCGCGGCAATAACAACATTGCCGACAGTATCTTCCGCCAGATGACCCACGAACCGCATCCGGTTCCGTCGTATATTGTCATGAGCGCCGGTACCGGCGGCACCTCAGCCACGATCGGACGCTACATCCGCTGTCAGGGCTACGATACCCAGCTGATGGTGGTTGACCCGCAGAACTCCGTGTTCCTCGACTACTGGCAAAACCGCGATGCCGGTCTGCGCAGCCCGGTGGGCAGTAAAATTGAAGGGATTGGCCGCCCGCGCGTGGAGCCCTCTTTCATCCCCGACGTGGTGGACGAGATGATGCGCGTACCGGATGCCGCCAGCGTGGCAACGGCGCACTGGCTGGAAACGCAGCTTGGCCGCAAGGTGGGTGCCTCCACGGGCACAAATATGTGGGGCGCGCTGCAGCTTGCCGCACGTATGCGCGAAGAGGGTCGCACCGGTTCCATCGTCACGCTGCTGTGTGACAGCGGCGAGCGTTATCTTGAGACCTACTACAACGCGGAGTGGGTGCAGGCCAACATTGGCGACATCACGCCGTGGAAAGCGCAGATTGCGCAGCTTGTGAAATAAAAAAAAGCCAGACCGAAGTCTGGCTTGCTGGAAGGGTCTCACTATTCGGGGGAATATGGGAGGTTGCTGTTGTCCAGCCAATGCGTCAAAAAATGGGACACCGCCTCATTACGGCAGTGACCAATAACCGGCAGATGAGGAAGTTCTGCTTTCAGCTGCGCCATCGCATTCCCCATGATCAGACCGCGACCTACGCTGCCAAGCATTTCGCGGTCGTTCATGGCGTCACCAAACGCCATACACTCCTGCAGCGTTAAGCCCAGGTGGTCGCTCAGAACCGCCAGAGCGGAACCTTTGTTACAGCCCACCGGCAGCACTTCCAGGCAATCCACCGCCGAGAAGGTCAGGTGCGCCCGGTCGCCCAGCGCCTCATTCAGTTGAATCCGTAAGCGGCACAGATCGTCGTGATCGCCGCAGAAGCAGATCTTAGTTACCGCATGGGCGGGGATCCGACGCAGATCGATAAGCTGGTATTTAAAGCCGCTGTAAACATGCGCGTGCAATAATTCCGGGATGTCGCTTCCGGTAAACCATCCCCGATCGTTAAAGACGTGGATGCTGGCCTGCGTGTCCCAGGTGCTGTGCAGCACGATGTCCGCCACTTCCGGGTTGAGATCCTGTCGATGCAGCACGTCGCCTTCTACGGAGTGAATTCGCGTCCCGTTGCCGGTGATCAGAAAGGCGTCGAGGGAAAACGCCCCCAGCAGGTGGCGCATTTCCAGCACATGACGCCCGGTGGCAAACGTCAGGGTGACATTACGCTCGTGCAGGCGCTTCAGCGTGTTCAGGGTTTTTTCCCCTAAACAGTGATCCGGCATTAACAACGTACCGTCCATATCAAATGCAGCGAGCCGAGCCATGATTACTCCCGAAATGTGATGCGGTTAACTTGTGCATCAGTATCGTGTGAGATATACGGAAGTAATAGTGAATAGATGATAATTATTGTTCCGGGTTTCTTATGCGCCAGCTCAATCGACTCAACCAGTATCACCGCCTGTGGCAGCCTTCCCTGGGTGCAACGCAACAGGTCACCATCAGCGAGCTGGCCGCCCGCTGTTTTTGTAGCGAGCGGCATGTCCGAACGCTGCTGCGTCAGGCCCAGGAGGCGGGCTGGCTGAGCTGGCGAGCGCAGTCTGGCCGCGGTAAGCGGGGTGAGCTTACGTTCCATGTCACGCCGGAGTCACTGCGCAATGCGATGATGGAGGAGGCGCTGAAGAGCGGGCAGCAGCATAACGCGCTGGAACTGGCACAGCTTGCCCCTGCAGAATTACGATCGTTGCTACATCCGTTTTTAGGCGGGCAGTGGCAAAACGACACGCCGACGCTGCGCATCCCCTATTACCGCTCACTGGATCCGCTTCAGCCGGGTTTTTTACCTGGTCGGGCGGAGCAGCATCTTGCTGGACAGGTATTCTCCGGACTGACGCGATTTCACGGCAACAGCAGTGAACCCACGGGCGATCTCGCTCATCACTGGGAGGTGTCGACGGACGGTTTGCGCTGGCATTTCTATATTCGTTCCACTCTGCACTGGCATAACGGCGATAAGGTCGAAACCGGACAGCTTCAGCAAAGCCTGAATGCGCTTTTTGCCTTACCCGCCCTGCGTAAACTGTTCCAAAGCGTCCTGCGCATTGACGTCACCCATCCCCAGTGTCTGACGTTCACACTGCACCAGCCGGATTACTGGCTGGCACACCGCCTCGCCACCTACTGTAGCCGGCTTGCACATCCCGAACAGCCGCAGACGGGCTGCGGCCCCTTCAGACTCAGCGTGTATGCGCCGGATCTGGTTCGTCTGGAAAGCCACGAACAGTACCATCTCAGCCACCCGCTGCTTAAGGCTATCGAATACTGGATCACACCGTCGCTGTTTGACTATGGGCTGGGTACCAGCTGTCGCCATCCGGTGCAGATCGCCATTGGCGAGCCGGATGAACTTGAAAGCCTGCGCCTGGTGACGAACAGTACCAGTCTTGGCTTTTGCTATCTCACCCTGAAGCAAAGCCCGCGGCTGAGTGAAATGCAGGCACGACGGCTCATTAACATCATTCATCTCTCATCGCTTCTGCACACGCTACCGCTTAACGAGGGGCTGATTACCCCAACAGAGGAATTACTGCCCGGATGGGCGATCCCTCAGTGGTCGGATCTGGCACATGTCCCCCTGCCGGAGACCTTAACCCTGATTTACCATTTGCCGGTTGAGTTGCACACGATGGCGCGTCAGCTAAAACAGTACCTTGCACAGCAGGGCTGCGAGCTAACGGTTATCTTTCACGACGCAAAAACCTGGGACGGATGCCAGCAACTGGCGGACGCGGATCTCATGATGGGTGACAGGCTGATTGGCGAAGCGCCGGAATATACGCTTGAGCAGTGGCTACGCTGTGATGCCCTCTGGCCACACCTGCTGAGCGCGCCGCAATATGCCCATCTGCAGGCCACGCTGGATGCGGTACAGACTCAGTCCGATGAGCAGGCCAGACATGCCGGGCTCAGGGCCATTTTCTCCGGACTCATGGAAAAGGCGGTGATCACCCCACTGTTCAATTATCAATACCAGATCAGCGCCCCGCCGGGTGTCAACGGCATACGCCTCAACACCCGCGGCTGGTTTGACTTTACCGAAGCCTGGCTGCCCGCCCCTAAATCGTGAAGAAGCTGGTCGCCGTCGTGGTCTGACGGTAACATAACGTTTTTACCGTAACAGTCGAGATGATTTATGAAACGTGCCGTCGTCGTGTTCAGCGGAGGACAAGACTCTACTACCTGCCTGGTTCAGGCTCTTCATCAGTACGATGAAGTTCACTGTGTGACTTTCGATTATGGTCAGCGTCATCGCGCTGAAATCGACGTTGCCCGTGAACTTGCCCTGAAACTGGGCGCACGCGCGCACAAGGTGCTGGACGTTACGCTGTTAAATGAACTGGCCGTAAGCAGCCTCACCCGGGACAGTATTCCCGTCCCGGACTACGAACCCGATGCCAGCGGCATTCCGAATACCTTCGTGCCGGGTCGTAATATCCTCTTCCTGACCCTGACGGCGATCTACGCTTACCAGGTAAAAGCCGAAGCGGTGATCACGGGCGTGTGCGAGACCGACTTCTCCGGCTACCCGGACTGTCGTGATGAGTTCGTGAAAGCGTTAAACCACGCCGTCAATCTGGGGATGGCGAAAGAGACGCGCTTTGAAACCCCGCTCATGTGGCTGGATAAAGCAGAAACCTGGGCGCTGGCGGACTACTGGGGCAAGCTGGACCTCGTTCGCAGCGAAACGCTCACCTGCTATAACGGTATCAAAGGCGACGGTTGCGGCCACTGCGCGGCCTGTAATCTTCGCGCTAACGGGCTGAACCACTATCTTGCCGATAAAGTCGGCGTGATGGCCGCGATGCAGAAAAAGACCGGGCTTAAATAGGGCTATTTGACCGTGCTGTCGAACAGTTTCACACCGGCAGCACGGGTGACTTTCATCAGCGTTGTCAGCGTTGGGTTGCCGTTGTCTGATAAGGTTCGGTATAGCTGCTGGCGGGACAGACCTGCTTTGGTAGAAATTTCTCCGATACCGCCTCGCGCTTCGATGACCTGACGGAGTGCAATGAGATAAGCAGGGATCCCCTGGTCTTCATAGATCTCTTCCAGGGCCGTTTGCAGATAACGCTGAGCGTAGGAAGGATTCTCTCGCAGCATTTTCACAACAGCATCATGGTGGTTAACGGAGCTCGAATATTTTCGTTCAGCGGCACTCATTGGAATGTCCTTTTGTTTGATGATCTTTCCAGTAATCTACTGCCAGTTGGATATCTGCTTTTTGGCTCTTTTTGTCACCACCGATCAGTAACAATAAAACCTGCCGATTCTCTACTGAAAAATAGATTCTGTAGCCGGGGCCACTGTCGACTCGCATCTCCCAAACACCTTCCCTGAGATACCTGTAATCGCCAAAATTACGTTTTATCGCACGGTTAATCCGCATAAGGATCCGGAAAACCATATCCGGATCCTTTCGATTCATTCTGGCTACCCACTCTTCAAACGGCACTTTTCCGTCACGGGTCCGGTAACGTTCAACAACGTAGTCCCTGTCCATTATTCTATCCCTGAAAAACCCTTTTGTCTTTTATAAAAGACAAATTCCTACGCGATCATCAACTCCAGCTTTTCCCGCAGCTCCCCTTCCAGCGGCAGCGCTTTCTGCGTTTTCAGATCGATACAGACAAAAGTAATCAGCGCATCAGCCACCACCTGCCCTTCAGGATCGAGCGTCACCACCTGGCTTAGCACCCCGCTTTTGCCGTTGATCTGCTGCACCTGGCTGGTCACCGTGAGCACATCGCCCAGCACGGCCGGACGCCGGTAGTTGATATTGATATTGACGACCACAAACGCGATGTTGTGCGCGGTCAGCCACTGAAAACTTTCGCTATTTTCCAGCCCGTCCCAGCGCGCTTCTTCAAGAAACTCAAGATAGCGAGCGTTGTTCACATGCTGATAAACGTCGAGATGAAAACCGCGTACTTTGATTTTTGTCTGCATAGCGCAATTGCCTTTACTGTTATTGTAGGATGAGAGGTCATAACTGGTATGACCTCTTTATCCTGGCAAAATTTTGCCGCAGTGCAAGAAATTGCGTAATTACAGCGTCAGGTGTGAGAGGTTGCGCTCAACCAGTGCGCCCCCCATGCCCGGAACCTGTTTGAGATCGTCGACCGTTTTGAAAGGACCATACTCTTCGCGGTAGCTGACGATGGCCTGCGCTTTTTTCAGGCCGACGCCATTCATCACGCGGGCCAGATCTTCCGCCGAGGCCGAATTGATACTCACCCGCGTACCGTCATCATCCGCATTTTTACCGGCGTCAGTCGCTTTGGTTTGCCCTTGCACCGGCGCGGCTGCGTCGGACTTGCTCTGCGTAGCCTGTGGTTTGGCGGCGGGCGTCGCCGCCAGCGCGCCCGCGCTCATCCCGGTGGTGGCAATAGCCAGCGTAATTAACAGTGCTTTGATTCCACATTTCATGCTGTTATCTCCTTGTTTGTTGACAGCCACGTCACGATAGCCGCCAGATAAACCCGGCACAAACAGCAGATTGCAGAAATGGAAAAGGCCGCGAAAGCGGCCTTTAGTTATTGCAGAGCGTTACGAAAATCTGCGAGCAGACACGTAATTACTGCTGCTGAGTCATCACATCACCCAGCTTGATTTTGGCTTCTTTACGCAGGTTGCTCATCATGGCTTCGAAGGCAATCTGAGCATTGTTCTGGGTAATCCCCTGAACCATCGCTTTCTTCTGCGCGTCTGGCAGGGTGCCGGCTTTTACTTCATCCAGCGCCAGCAGAACGACGTTACCCTGCGCATCGGTGGTGGTACCGAAGCTTGGCTTGTCCTTCGCAGGCAGAGTCAGACCAAACGCGGCCTGGCTGATTGGGTCCTGGCCGGTACGGCTCAGCGTTTTCGCTTCACCGAAGCTCAGGCCAGCCGCTTTCAGCGCGTCTTCTTTACCCGCTTTCAAATCAGACAGAATCTTTTCAGCATCCAGTTTCGCCTGCTGTTCCGCTTTGTTGTGCTTAACCTGGGCAACGACCTGATCCTTCACGTCCGCCAGCGGTTTGACCGCTTCTGGCTTGTGCTCGCTGACGCGCAACACAAACGCACGATCGCCGTCGACGGTAATGATGTCAGAGTTACTGCCCGGCGTGCCGTTCTCACCCACCAGACCACCATTGAAGATGGCATCGGAAACCGGTTTAAAGTTCAGCTCTTCCGGCAGGTTGTCACGACCAAACCAGCCCGTCTCAACCGCCTTCACACCCGCCGCCTGCTCAGCACCCGCCAGAGATTCGTTGTCGTTGCTGGCAGCATCGCTCACCTTCTGCTGCAGCGCGTAGTAGGCATCCAGCGCTTTTTCCTGTTTCACTTTCGCCGCGATATCGTCGCGAACCTCAGCCAGAGGCTTGGTTTTCGCCACGGTGATGTCGTCCAGACGCGCGACCAGGAAACCAACGGAAGACTTGATGACGCCAGAAAGTTGACCTTTCTCTTTCAGACCGGCATTTTTCAGCTCATCCGGTGTGGTCGCGTCTTCCAGCCATCCCATATCACCGCCGTTTTTCGCAGAGATAATGTCGGTGGATTTCGCTTTCGCAACGGTCGCGAAATCAGCGCCTTTATTCAGCTCTTCCAGTACCGCTTTGGCATCAGCCTCGGTCTTCGTCTGAATCACGCTGTAGCGGTTACGCTGCGGCTGAGTGAACTGATCCTGATGCTGGTCGTAGTAAGACTGGATTTCCGCATCAGACGCGGTTTCCTGCAGCGCGGCAGCATCCAGCTTGATGTAGCTCACACGGAACTGCTCTGGAGAAACAAAGGAATTCTTGTTCTGCTCGTAGTAAGCGTTAACGTCAGCGTCGCTCACCTGCTGTTTCGCCGCCAGGGCGTTCACATCAATAGTCGCTTCGCGTACAACGCGCTGCTGCGCCACCAGCGCGGCCAGTTCGTCCGTTTCACCTTTGAGCATGAAATCGGTGCCCACAACGGCATTGATGAGCTGCTGGGTGGTCAGCTGATTACGCAGAGCCTGCGCGTACTGATCGGCCGTCATGCCCATCTGGTTGACGATGCTGTTATAACGCGCGTTGTCGAATTTACCGTTAGACTGGAAAGCCTGGGTGGAGAAGATGGCTTTTTTCACCTGCTCATCGCTGATGCCAAGGCCCAGTTTTTTGGCATACTGATCCAGAAGCGCTTCGTCGATAAGACGGTTCAGTGTCTGCTGGCGCAGGGTCTTCATGTACCCTTCGTTCGCCGCCAGTTCAGAGAATTGGTCGCCCAGCTGTTGCTGCATACGGTTACGTTCACCGGCAAAAGCATTCTCGAACTGACCACGGCTGATCTCCTGGCCATTCACTTTTGCGGCATAGTTTGCGCCACCGCCAATAAGGTAACTGCTCACGCCGGTCAATATGAACGACACGATAATGATACCGAAAATAATCTTGAGCACGAGACTGTTAGCAGCCGTGCGTAAGCTGTCCATCATGGTGTAACAACACTCCGCTGTAGGTGACTGGTTACCTGACGCTGACGGAAAATCCTGCCCGTCGCGCGTGAAGGTGTATTGTGACAAGAAAACGGGGCGATTGTCAGCCCACAACTCGCATAAACTCGCACAAATCAGGTCTGGACAAACAAAAAAGGCACATCAAATGATGCGCCCTTGTACTTTCCGGCTTCCCTGAAACGGGAAAGCAATCAGTTTACTGCGTCTTTCAGCGCTTTACCTGCACGGAAACCCGGCACTTTAGCAGCAGCAATGGTGATCTCTTTACCGGTCTGAGGGTTGCGGCCAGTACGGGCAGCACGCTCTTTAACAGCAAAAGTACCGAAGCCTACCAGTGCAACGTCGTCCCCAGCCTGCAGAGATTCAGTAACAGAAGCAATTAATGCATCTAAGGCACGTCCAGCTGCAGCTTTAGAAATATCAGCACCAGCAGCAATTTTGTCAATCAGTTGAGATTTATTCACTGTTCTCTTCCTCTCTTTATAATTTATATCGCGCCTGAATCCTTCACAACGCGACCGCGCAGCAGTTATATCAGGCCTGCCATGACCTTACAACACCCGTTGTTGATGGCTGACCTAATCAGCAATCTAAATTAGCTATACAAAAAAAGGCTGGCAAGTGCGAAATGACTTACCAGCCTTGTTTTTATTGACGCTCTTTGCGCGAGGTCACTATTTTGCGGTTACAACCTGCATTCCGGAGGGTTCATTCTGCAGTGCGAGACTGAGAACTTCCTCAATTCGCTTAACAGGATGAATCTGCAGATCGGCAATCACGTTGTCCGGAATCTCTTCCAGATCGCGTTTATTTTCGTAAGGGATCAATACGGTTTTGATCCCACCGCGGTGCGCCGCCAGCAGTTTTTCTTTTAAACCACCAATCGGCAGAACCTGACCACGCAGCGTGATTTCACCGGTCATTGCCACATCAGCACGCACCGGGTTCCCTGTCAGACAGGAAACCAGAGCGGTACACATGGCAATACCCGCGCTTGGACCATCTTTCGGCGTCGCCCCTTCAGGTACGTGCACGTGGATGTCGCGTTTTTCGTAGAAATCAGGGTTGATACCCAGTTTCTCCGCACGTGCGCGCACCACGGTCAGCGCCGCCTGGATGGACTCCTGCATCACTTCACCCAGCGAGCCGGTGTAGGTCAGTTTGCCTTTACCTGGCACACAGGCGGTTTCGATGGTCAGCAGATCGCCACCCACTTCCGTCCATGCCAGGCCAGTCACCTGACCAACGCGGTTTTCGTTGTCCGCGCGACCGTAGTCGAAGCGCTGGACGCCCAGGTACGCATGCAGATTATCGCCGTTAATCACAATGTGTTTCAGGCTCTTATCCAGCAGCAGCTGTTTCACCGCCTTACGGCACAGTTTAGAGATTTCACGCTCAAGGCTACGCACGCCCGCTTCACGGGTGTAGTAGCGAATGATGCCGATAATCGCGCTGTCCTCGACGGTCAGCTCGTTGGCTTTCAGCGCGTTACGCTCGATCTGTTTCGGCAGCAGGTGCTGCTTAGCAATGTTCAGCTTCTCATCTTCGGTATAACCGGAGAGACGGATCACTTCCATACGGTCCAGCAGCGGGGCCGGAATGTTCATGGAGTTGGAGGTCGCCACGAACATCACATCGCTCAGGTCGTAGTCCACTTCCAGGTAGTGATCGCTGAACGCCACGTTCTGTTCTGGATCAAGCACTTCCAGCAGTGCAGACGCAGGGTCGCCACGCATGTCCGACGACATCTTATCGATCTCATCGAGCAGGAACAGCGGGTTTTTAACCCCCACTTTCGCCATCTTCTGGATCAGTTTACCCGGCATAGAACCGATGTAGGTACGGCGGTGACCGCGGATTTCCGCCTCATCGCGTACGCCACCCAGCGCCATACGGATATACTTACGTCCGGTCGCTTTGGCGATGGACTGACCCAGAGAGGTTTTGCCCACCCCCGGCGGCCCGACCAGGCACAGAATTGGGCCTTTGATTTTGTTTACACGGCTCTGTACCGCGAGGTACTCAAGAATGCGGTCTTTCACGCGTTCCAGGCCGTAGTGGTCAGTATCCAGGATTTCCTGCGCCTGACGCAGGTCTTTTTTGACCTTGCTGCGGGCGTTCCACGGAACCTGCACCATCCACTCAATATAGCCGCGTACAACGGTCGCTTCAGCCGACATTGGAGACATCATTTTCAGCTTCTGCAGTTCTGCTTCGGCTTTCTCTTTCGCCTCTTTCGGCATCTTCGCCGCGTCGATCTTACGCTTCAGCGCTTCGTTTTCGTCCGGCGCGTCGTCCATCTCGCCCAGCTCTTTCTGAATGGCCTTCATTTGCTCATTCAGATAGTACTCACGCTGGGATTTCTCCATCTGCTTTTTCACGCGGTTGCGAATGCGCTTCTCAACCTGCAGCAGATCGATTTCGGACTCCATCATCGCCATCAGGTATTCCAGACGTTCGTTAACGTCGGACATTTCCAGCACGGACTGTTTGTCAGCCAGCTTCAGCGGCATATGGGCAGCGATGGTGTCCGCCAGACGTGCAGGATCGTCGATGCTGTTCAGCGACGTCAGCACTTCTGGTGGGATTTTCTTGTTCAGCTTGATATAGCCTTCAAACTGGCTAATCGCGGTGCGCACCAGCACTTCCTGCTCGCGCTCATCAAGCTCAGGCGAATCAAGGTACTCTGCCTTCGCAGAGAAGTGCTCGCCGTCGTCTGACAGAGTGGTAATACGCGCACGCTGCAGCCCTTCTACCAGCACCTTCACGGTGCCGTCAGGCAGCTTCAGCATCTGCAAAATGGAGGCCACGGTCCCGACGGTGAAAAGATCGTTTACACCCGGCTCATCCGTTGATGCTTCTTTCTGCGCCACCAGCATGATTTTTTTATCATGATCCATAGCGGCTTCGAGGCAACGGATAGATTTTTCCCGCCCTACAAATAAGGGTATGACCATGTGCGGATAAACCACCACATCGCGCAACGGCAATACGGGGATTTCAATGCGTTCAGAACGCTCAGGATTCATAGAGCTCTCTCTTAGTTAGTGTCCGCCAGGTAAGCTGGTCATGTCACTGTGCTTCACATAACCATTAACATGTATCCAGTATATGGGGATGTTTGCCACACATTCAACGCTATGAATACGGAAAAAGTAAAGGGGAGATAAAATCCCCCCTTTTTGATTAACTGCTTGTATGATTTGGTGAATTATTCGCCAGATGCCTGCTGTGCTTCCGGTTTGCCGTAAATCAGCAGCGGCTTGGTTTGACCGCTGATGACGGACTCGTCAATCACCACTTTCTCCACGTCTTCCATCGATGGCAGATCGTACATGGTGTCGAGCAGTGCCGCTTCAACGATAGAACGCAGGCCACGGGCACCGGTTTTACGGATCATCGCTTTCTTGGCAATGGCATCCAGCGCTTCGTCGCGGAATTCCAGGTCAACGCCTTCCAGATTGAACAGCGCCTGATACTGCTTGGTCAGCGCATTTTTTGGCTCTTTCAGGATCTGGATCAGCGCGTCTTCACTCAGCTCATTCAGCGTTGCCACAACCGGCAGACGGCCGATGAATTCAGGGATCAGACCGAATTTGATCAGATCTTCTGGTTCAACCTGAGACAGCAGTTCACCTTCGTTTGGTTTTTCGGACGTCGATTTCACCGTTGCGCCAAAACCAATGCCGGAGCCGGTTTCAACACGGTGGGAGATGACTTTATCCAGACCAGCAAACGCACCGCCACAGATGAACAGGATCTTGGAGGTATCAACCTGCAGGAACTCCTGCTGAGGATGTTTACGACCACCCTGTGGCGGAACAGCGGCAACCGTACCTTCGATCAGCTTCAGCAGTGCCTGCTGTACGCCTTCACCCGATACGTCACGGGTAATGGACGGGTTGTCGGATTTACGGGAGATCTTGTCGATCTCATCGATGTAAACAATCCCGCGCTGGGCTTTCTGTACGTCGTAATCGCATTTCTGCAGCAGTTTCTGGATGATGTTTTCAACATCCTCACCCACATAACCGGCCTCGGTCAGGGTGGTGGCATCCGCCATGGTGAACGGAACATCAAGCAGACGCGCCAGGGTTTCAGCCAGCAGCGTTTTACCGGAACCGGTTGGGCCGATCAGCAGAATGTTACTTTTACCCAGTTCTACGCCATTGCTGGTGTCGCCGTTACGCAGACGTTTGTAGTGGTTATAGACCGCTACCGCCAGCACTTTCTTGGCCTGCTCCTGTCCGATGACGTAGTCGTCAAGGTGATGACGAATTTCATGCGGCGTTGGCAGCGCGCTGCGCTCACGGTGCGGTGCGACTTCTTTAATCTCTTCGCGAATGATGTCGTTACATAAATCGACACATTCGTCGCAGATATACACGGACGGCCCGGCAATCAGTTTACGCACTTCATGCTGGCTTTTGCCGCAAAAAGAGCAGTACAGCAGTTTGCCCGAACCATCTTTGCGTTTATCTGTCATGAGTCCAAACCTCTTTTTAAGTTCTTTGTGCCGCACATGACGACGCAAATGCCAATCTAAGACGCAAGCTGCAATAAGCAGCGTGCCGCCCTACCTTAGTATAGCGGCACACTCGCGTCGCGGGCATCAATTACGATGGGTCAACACGGAGTCGACTAAGCCGTACTCAACTGCCTCTGGTGCAGAGAGGAAGCGATCGCGCTCGGTATCGCGCTCGATCTGCTCGAGTGGTTGACCCGTATGCTGCGCCATAAGTTCATTCATGCGCGCTTTTACTTTCAGAATTTCGCGGGCGTGGATTTCGATATCCGTCGCCTGCCCCTGGTAACCGCCCAGCGGCTGGTGAATCATCACGCGGGAATTTGGCAAGCAGAAACGCTTACCTTTCGCCCCTGCTGTTAACAGGAACGCGCCCATAGATGCAGCCTGACCCATACAGATAGTGCTGACATCTGGCTTGATGAATTGCATGGTGTCATAAATGGACATCCCCGCTGTAATCACGCCCCCCGGGGAGTTGATGTACAGGTAAATGTCTTTTTCCGGGTTTTCCGCTTCCAGAAACAGCATCTGCGCCACGATCAGGTTAGCCATGTGGTCTTCCACCTGGCCGGTCAGAAAGATAACGCGTTCCTTGAGCAGACGGGAATAGATATCAAAAGATCGCTCACCACGTGAGGTCTGTTCAATAACCATTGGCACCAGAGCCATATGGGGTGCAAAGTTATCTCGTTCGCCACTGTATGACATTTCCGTCTCCTGGATCTAAATTGAAAACACCTGCTGTACTGATTGTAACCTTATGGACGGATTATCAGCCAGTCTCATTCATCGTGATTACGTACTTATGGGGTTCACAGTGCCCTATTTCAAGCATAACAACCTTTTGTTGTTACGCTAACACTGAAAGGGCGTTTTAGCACTCTTCCTGGGCTATTGGTGTGATAAAAAAAACCCGTCACCAAAAGGCAACGGGTTTTTGTTCAAACTTTAAACCGTTGGGGCGAAATTACGCCTGCTGGTTCATCAGTTCGTTGAAAGAGGTCGCTTTTTCGGACACTTTCGCTTTCGCCAGTACCGCTTCAACAGCCTGCTCTTCCAGGGCGACGTTGCGCATGTTGTCCATCAGCTCTTTGTTCTTACCGTAGAACTCGATCACTTCTGATGGATCTTCGTATGCAGAAGCCATCTCTTCGATCAGGCCTTTCACACGCTCTTCGTCAGCTTTCAGCTCGTGGGTACGAATCACTTCACCCAGCAGCAGGCCAACAACTACGCGGCGTTTCGCTTGCTCTTCGAACAGCTCGCGTGGCAGTTCCATCGCTTGCTGCTGGTTGCCACCGAAACGCTGTGCAGCCTGACGGCGCAGAACGTCGATTTCGCTGTCGATCAGGGCAGCTGGAACGTCGATGTCGTTGGCTTTCACCAGACCTTCGATCGCCTGAGATTTCACACGGTTACGCACCGCGCCGTTCAGTTCGCGTTCCATGTTCTTACGCACTTCGGTACGCAGACCCGCTACGGAACCATCTTCCACGCCGAAACGCTTGATGAATTCTTCAGTCAGTTCTGGCAGTTCGCGCTCTTCAACTTTCTTCAGGTTGATAGCGAACTTCGCTGCTTTCCCTTTCAGGTTTTCAGCGTGGTATTCTTCCGGGAAGGTCACGTCGATGGTGAACTCTTCGCCAGCCTTGTGGCCTTTGATACCGTCTTCGAAGCCTGGGATCATACGACCCTGGCCCATTGCCAGTACGAAGTCAGACGCTTTACCGCCTTCGAACTCTTCGCCGTCTACAGAACCGGTGAAGTCGATGGTGACACGGTCTTCAGCATCAACAGCGCCTTCTTTCTCTTTCCAGTTCGCCTGCTGCTTGCGCAGGGTATCCAGCATGCCGTCAACGTCTTCGTCAGTCACGGAAACAACTGGTTTTTCAACTTCGATAGATTCCAGACCTTTCAGCTCAACTTCCGGGTACACTTCGAACTCTACGGAGTAGGTGAAGTCTTCGCCCAGTTTGTATTCGCCTGGAACGTAGTTCGGCGCGCCGGCCGGATTGATTTTTTCTTTGATGATCGCATCAATAAAGTTACGGCTCATCAGTTCACCCAGCACATCCTGACGCACGGAAGCGCCATAACGCTGAGCAACAACATTCATTGGTACTTTGCCCTTGCGGAAGCCGTCAATACGTACTTTTTTTGCTACGTTGACCAGCTCGCTTTTCACAGCAGTTTCGATGCTGTCAGCAGCGATAGTAATCGTTACACGGCGGCCAAGGCCTTGAGTGGTTTCAACTGAAACTTGCATCTTGTTACCTCAAAAAAATCACAGTGCTCGGTCAACTCTGAATCTGTCTGTTATACCGGGATGCTCTCTTAGTGCAGATTCACATTCCCTGTCGCCAGAATCATCCCGAAGACATTCAATAAGACGCGGCATTATAGCGGCATCACTTAGGTGAGTCGAGAACGGTTGGGGCATGTTGCTGCGGCTTTTTTCACACTTTAAGGCTATTTTTAGCCTTAAAATCGCACCATCCGCTCAAAACTCAGACAAAACAAAACGGCCCGGAGGCCGTTTTGAGGAAATCTGTAAGCAACATACTGGAAAAGCTCCAGCCGTTGCAAATCCGATTTATCAGGCGATTGTGCCTGCTCCGCGACAGGGCGGTGATGCAAAAACCGTATCCTGCAAGCCTTCCCATTCCTTAATGGTGTAGGTATGCAGTGCCAGCGCATGTACGGTCGTGGAGAGTTCTTCCGTCAAGGTGCTGTAGATCAAGCGATGCCGATTCAGGAAACGTTCTCCCGTGAAGCGATCGCTAACCAGAACCACTTTGAAGTGGCTTTCAGAACCTGCCGGCACGTTATGACGATAGCTTTCGTCGACGACTTCGAGGAACACAGGGTTGAACGCCGCCCTTAATTTATCTTCTATATGCTCACGTATCATCATGAAATTACTCCTCCGACAACGCCAGGATGTCACCCATCCCTTTAAATGTTAGCCGCTTTTACCGTTTCCATTACACCTTGACAACAAATATTTAGCTTTCGTCTGATTTTCTCATTCAAACGAATGAAGTTCACTGTGAGACTCATACGTTTTGTCATACACGGATTGGGAAAAACGGTGAACTGGTCAGTTTTCGGACAAGGCGATGAATTTACATGCGTTGACCACTTCCCCTCGCCGTTGGCGATGTTATGATGGCGGCAATTTTTCTCTTTATATGCTTACGATTCGTTGAGAACCCGAAAATGTTAAAAAAACTCTTCTTTCCGTTGGTAGCCCTTTTTATGCTGGCAGGCTGCGCTACCCCGCCTACCACTATTGATGTCTCACCAAAAATCACCCTGCCTCAGCAGGACCCAAGCCTGATGGGCGTCACCGTGAGCATTAACGGTGCCGATCAGCGTCAGGATCAGGCGCTGGCAAAAGTGACCCGCGATAACCAGCAGGTTACCCTCACCGCGTCCCGCGACCTGCGCTTCCTGCTCCAGGAAGTGCTGGAGAAACAGATGACCGCTCGCGGCTACATGATTGGCCCAAGCGGCGCGGTTGATCTGCAGATCATCGTGAACAACCTGTATGCTGACGTGTCTCAGGGCAACGTGCGCTACAACATCGCGACCAAAGCGGATATCGCCATCATTGCCACCGCGAAGAATGGCAACAAGATGACCAAAAACTACCGCGCCAGCTACTCTGTTGAAGGTGCGTTCCAGGCCTCCAACCAGAACATTGCTAACGCCGTTAATAGCGTGCTGACCGATACCATCGCCGATATGGCGCAGGACACCAGCATTCACGACTTCATCAAGCAGAACGCGCGTTAATCCCGCTCGCTGACCCGGTGTATCACCGGGTCAGTTTTATAAGAACATGTCCAGCCATTACTTACGCATTTTCCAGCAACCGAAATCAGCGATTCTGCTGATCCTCGGCTTTGCCTCGGGTTTACCCCTCGCACTCACTTCCGGCACGCTTCAGGCGTGGATGACGGTCGAGAACATCGATCTGAAAACCATTGGCTTCTTCTCGCTTGTGGGCCAGGCCTACGTCTTTAAGTTCCTGTGGTCTCCGGTCATGGATCGCTACACGCCGCCTTTCCTCGGGCGTCGTCGCGGCTGGCTGGTGATGACGCAAATCCTACTGCTGCTGGCCATTGCGGCGATGGGTTTTCTTGAACCTACCACGCAGCTTCGCTGGATGGCGGCGCTTGCGGTGGTGATTGCCTTCTGTTCCGCCTCTCAGGATATCGTGTTCGACGCCTGGAAGACGGACGTGTTACCTGCGGAAGAGCGTGGCGCCGGTGCGGCAATCAGCGTGCTGGGCTATCGCCTCGGGATGCTGGTCTCCGGTGGGCTGGCGCTGTGGCTTGCCGACCGTTACCTCGGCTGGCAGGGCATGTACTGGCTGATGGCCGCCCTGCTGATCCCCTGCATTATCGCGACCTTATTGGCGCCCGAACCGAGTGACGTTATCCCGGTTCCCCGCTCGCTGGAGCAGGCCGTCGCCGAACCGCTTCGTGACTTCTTTGGCCGCAACAACGCCTGGCTGATCCTGTTGCTCATCGTCCTTTATAAGCTGGGCGATGCCTTTGCCATGAGCCTGACCACCACCTTCCTGATCCGCGGTGTCGGTTTTGACGCCGGCGAAGTGGGTGTGGTGAATAAAACGCTGGGGCTGTTTGCGACCATTGTCGGGGCATTATACGGTGGCGTGCTGATGCAGCGCCTGACGCTGTTCCGCGCGCTGCTGATTTTCGGCATCCTTCAGGGCGCCTCTAACGCAGGCTACTGGCTGCTGTCGATTACCGATAAACATACGATCAGCATGGCCGCGGCGGTGTTCTTCGAAAACCTCTGCGGCGGTATGGGCACAGCGGCGTTTGTCGCCCTGCTGATGACCCTGTGCAACAAGTCATTTTCCGCCACGCAGTTCGCTCTGCTCTCGGCGCTCTCTGCCGTAGGCCGCGTGTACGTTGGCCCGATTGCCGGCTGGTTCGTGGAAGCCCACGGTTGGCCAACATTTTATCTCTTTTCTGTCGTGGCCGCCGTGCCGGGGATTTTATTGTTGCTGGTGTGTCGCCAGACGCTGGAATATACCCAGCGGACAGAACACTTTATGCCGCGCACCGAATATCACCGCGCCTACCGTTTTGCGTTACGTCTGTTAATGGTGGGCTGCCTTGCTCTGGCACTGTGGCTGGTGGTGCTCATTATTAATGCCAGCACGTCACTGGCACTCCCCTTCGAAGCCCTTCTGCTGGACGCAGGCGCCCTGCTGGCTATCGCCGGGATCCTGACCGGGGGCCTGCTCGATTTCATGGCCTTGCGTAAAACGCAGATGACCTGAAGAAAAATGCGAAAGGTTATTTTCCGTTGTAATCACTAACCGAAATTATAACGGCGAAATAGCCATCAACCGCAAAAAAAATATTTGTTGTTTTGTGCGGGATAGGATTTGGAAATTATTGGCTCCCATTCCAAAACGCTATTTTTCATTAAACGATTCAGCATGCGAGAGTTTGATTTTTCGTTTTTTAGATGTCTTTTTATTGATAATTAATTGTTAATTTTTTGTTTATTTTCAACAATGGTTATACCAATTGCCCCTTTTAGGGTATGCTTGGGGGTCCTTTCGTTATAAAGCCCATGCCATGCGGCTTCGGTCATAAGAACCGACATAATTTGCAACACTTGTGACACGTGCGGCAGAACCCGGTAACACCTTCCTGACACAGGCCTAATGATGTTTACAGTAATGTAACCTTCCCGTAAAATGCCCGCACACTTTAAACGCCACCAGACTCCGTGGAATTGAGGTCGTTAAATGAGACTCGGGAAATACAATAAAAGTTTGGGATGGTTGTCATTATTCGCGGGCACTGTATTACTCAGTGGCTGCGATTCTGCACTACTAGACCCCAAAGGACAGATTGGACTGGAACAACGTTCACTGATATTGACGGCTTTTGGCCTGATGTTGATTGTGGTTATTCCTGCCATTTTGATGGCTGTTGGTTTCGCCTGGAAGTATCGTGCGAGCAATAAAGATGCGAAGTATAGCCCTAACTGGTCACACTCCAATAAAGTGGAAGCTGTGGTCTGGACGGTACCTATTCTGATCATCCTGTTCCTTGCCGTACTGACCTGGAAAACCACTCACGCACTTGAGCCAAGCAAACCGCTGGTTCACGATGAGAAACCTATTACCATTGAAGTGGTCTCCATGGACTGGAAATGGTTCTTCATCTATCCAGAGCAGGGTATTGCTACCGTGAATGAAATCGCCTTCCCGGCGAACACTCCGGTTCAGTTCAAAGTGACCTCCAACTCCGTAATGAACTCCTTCTTCATCCCACGTCTGGGTAGCCAGATTTACGCGATGGCCGGTATGCAGACCAATCTGCACCTGATCGCGAATGAAGCAGGCACCTATGATGGTATCTCCGCCAGCTATAGCGGCCCGGGCTTCTCAGGTATGAAGTTCAAAGCTATTGCGACGCCGGACCGTGCCGCTTTCGACCAGTGGGTTGAAAAAGCGAAGCAGTCTCCAAACACCATGTCTGACATGGCGGCGTTCGAAAAAGTGGCTGCACCTAGCGAATACAACAAGGTGGAGTACTTCTCTAATGTGAAACCAGATTTGTTCAAAGACGTTATTGGCAAATTTATGGATCACGGCAAGAGCATGGACATGACCCAGCCTGAAGGCCAGCACAGCGCGCATGAAGGTATGGAAGGCATGGACATGAGCCACGCGGAAACCGCTCACTAAGGGGCCGAGGAAGAAAATGTTCGGAAAATTGACACTGGATGCAGTGCCCTACCATGAACCGATTATCGTGGTTACGGTGGCTGCAATTATCATTGGTGGCGCGGCCTTACTGGCCCTGATCACTTACTTCGGTAAGTGGAGCTACCTGTGGAACGAGTGGCTGACTTCGGTTGACCACAAAAAACTCGGTATCATGTACTGCATCGTCGGTATCGTCATGTTAATTCGTGGCTTTGCGGATGCGATCATGATGCGTAGCCAGCAGGCACTCGCTTCAGCGGGTGAAGCCGGCTTCCTGCCGCCGCACCACTACGATCAGATCTTTACCGCTCACGGCGTTATCATGATCTTCTTCGTGGCGATGCCGCTGGTTATCGGTCTGATGAACGTTGTCGTTCCGCTGCAAATCGGCGCGCGCGACGTGGCGTTCCCGTTCCTGAACAACCTGAGCTTCTGGTTCACGGTTGTCGGCGTTATTCTGGTTAACCTGTCACTGGGTGTGGGCGAATTCGCGCAGACCGGCTGGCTGGCTTACCCGCCGCTGTCAGGAATTGAGTACAGTCCGGGCGTTGGCGTCGACTACTGGATTTGGGCGCTTCAGCTCTCCGGTGTCGGTACTACCCTGACCGGTATCAACTTCTTCGTGACCATTATCAAGATGCGTGCCCCTGGCATGACCATGTTCAAGATGCCGGTATTTACCTGGGCATCTCTGTGCGCCAACATCCTGATTATTGCCTCCTTCCCAATTCTGACCGTCACCATCGCGCTGCTGACCCTGGACCGCTACCTGGGCACCCATTTCTTCACGAATGATATGGGTGGCAACATGATGATGTACATCAACCTGATTTGGGCCTGGGGTCACCCGGAAGTGTACATTCTGGTTCTGCCTGTGTTCGGTGTGTTCTCCGAAATCGCGGCAACCTTCTCGCGTAAACGTCTGTTTGGTTACACCTCTCTGGTGTGGGCAACCGTGTGTATTACCGTTCTGTCGTTCATCGTTTGGCTGCACCACTTCTTCACCATGGGTGCGGGCGCGAACGTAAACGCCTTCTTCGGTATCACCACTATGATTATCGCCATCCCTACCGGGGTGAAGATCTTCAACTGGCTGTTCACCATGTACCAGGGCCGTATCGTGTTCCACTCAGCGATGCTGTGGACCATCGGCTTCATCGTGACCTTCTCCGTAGGTGGGATGACCGGCGTACTGCTGGCGGTACCAGGTGCTGACTTCGTTCTGCACAACAGTCTGTTCCTGATTGCGCACTTCCATAACGTTATCATCGGTGGCGTGGTCTTCGGCTGCTTCGCTGGCGTAACCTACTGGTGGCCAAAAGCGTTCGGCTTCACGCTGAACGAAAAATGGGGTAAACGCGCGTTCTGGTTCTGGATCATCGGCTTCTTCGTGGCATTTATGCCGCTGTACGTGCTGGGCTTCATGGGTATGACCCGTCGTCTGAGCCAGCAGATCGATCCGCAGTTCCACCCAATGCTGATGGTTGCAGCGGGCGGTGCCGTGCTGATTGCCTGTGGTATCGCGTCTCAGCTGATTCAGTTCTACGTGTCTATTCGCGACCGCGACCAGAACCGTGACCTGACCGGTGACCCATGGGGTGGCCGTACGCTGGAGTGGGCAACCTCTTCTCCACCGCCTTTCTATAACTTTGCCATCGTGCCGCAGGTTCATGAACGCGACGCATTCTGGGAAATGAAAGAAAAAGGTGAAGCGTACAAGCAACCTGCTCATTACGAAGAGATCCACATGCCGAAAAACAGCGGTGCGGGCATCGTGATTGCCGCCTTCGCAACGGTATTTGGTTTCGCAATGATCTGGCACATCTGGTGGATGGCGATTGTTGGCTTCGCCGGCATCGTAATCAGCTGGATTGTGAAGAGCTTTGACGAGGACGTGGACTACTACGTACCAGTCCGTGAAGTTGAGAAGCTGGAAAATCAGCATTTCGACGAGATTTCTAAAGCGGGGCTGAAAAATGGCAACTGATACTCTGGCGCACTCAACTGCCCACGCGCATGAACATGCGCACCACGATACAGGACCGACCAAAGTCTTCGGTTTCTGGATCTACCTGATGAGCGACTGCATTCTATTCTGCTGTCTGTTCGCGACCTATGCCGTTCTGGTGAACGGCACGGCGGGCGGCCCGGCTGGCAAGGATATCTTTGAACTGCCGTTCGTTCTGGTTGAAACCGCACTGCTGTTATTCAGCTCCATCACCTACGGCATGGCGGCTATCGCCATGTACAAAAACAACAAGAGCCAGGTTGTTTCCTGGCTGGCGTTGACCTGGTTGTTTGGTGCTGGATTTATCGGGATGGAAATCTATGAATTCCATCACCTGATTCTGGAAGGTTTCGGTCCGGATCGCAGTGGTTTCCTGTCCGCGTTCTTCGCGCTTGTGGGCACCCACGGTCTGCACGTCACCTCTGGTCTGATCTGGATGGCGGTACTGATGTTCCAGGTATCCCGTCGCGGCCTGACCAGCACTAACCGTACCCGTATTATGTGCCTGAGCCTGTTCTGGCACTTCCTGGACGTGGTGTGGATCTGTGTGTTCTCTGTTGTATATCTGATGGGGGCGATGTAATGAGTCATTCAAACGATCATGGCGCTTCCCACGGTAGCGTAAAAACCTACATGACAGGTTTCATCCTGTCGATCATCCTGACGGTGATCCCGTTCTGGATGGTGATGAGCGGTTCTGCGTCTAAGCCGGTTATTCTGGGTGCAATCCTGGTGACCGCGGTGATTCAGATTCTGGTGCATCTGGTTTGCTTCCTGCACATGAACACCAAGTCCGATGAAGGCTGGAATATGACCGCCTTTATCTTTACCGTGATTATCATCGCTATCCTGGTAGTCGGTTCCATCTGGATTATGTGGAACCTCAACTACAACATGATGGTTCACTAAGAGCGGCGAGTATGTTTAAGCAATACCTGCAAGTAACGAAACCAGGCATCATCTTTGGCAACCTGATCTCCGTGATCGGAGGGTTCCTGCTGGCCTCTAAGGGCAGCATTGATTACACCCTCTTTATCTACACGCTGGTCGGTGTGTCACTGGTTGTTGCGTCCGGTTGTGTATTTAACAACTACATCGACATGGATATCGACAAGAAGATGGAAAGGACCAAAAATCGGGTGCTGGTGAAAGGCCTGATCGCCCCTTCCGTCTCGCTGGTGTACGCCACCTTGCTGGGTATTGCTGGCTTTATGCTGCTGTGGTTTGGCGCTAACCCGCTGGCCTGCTGGCTGGGGGTGATGGGGTTCGTGGTGTATGTGGGCGTCTACAGCCTGTATATGAAACGCCACTCCGTCTACGGCACGCTGATTGGTTCTCTCTCCGGCGCTGCGCCGCCGGTGATTGGCTACTGCGCGGTCACGAACGAGTTCGACAGCGGTGCGGCTATCCTGCTGGCTATCTTTAGCCTGTGGCAGATGCCGCACTCTTATGCCATCGCGATTTTCCGCTTTAAGGATTATCAGGCAGCGAACATCCCGGTTCTGCCCGTCGTGAAAGGCATTTCGGTTGCCAAGAACCACATCACGCTGTACATCATCGCCTTTGCCGTGGCAACGCTGATGCTCTCTCTGGGTGGTTACGCTGGATATAAATATCTGGCGGTAGCGGCTGCGGTGAGCGTCTGGTGGCTCGGTATGGCGCTGCGCGGTTACAAAGTGGAAGATGACAAAGTCTGGGCGCGCAAACTGTTTGTGTTCTCGATTGTGGCCATCACCTCGCTGTCCGTGATGATGTCTGTCGATTTCATGGTGCCAGATTCACACAACCTGCTAACTTACGTCTGGTAAGCCACAACAGGTGAATAAAGGGGTGCTTCGGCACCCTTTTTTATTCACGGAATTTATTAATAACGCATGTAATATTTGTTAAATAACCCTTTATTTACCCCGCCCCTTCCCCGCACTACACTATGGCCTGCTTTTGAACTGAGGTGGTAATGAACGATTATAAAATGACGCCAGGCGAGCTTCGCGCGACCTGGGGCTTAGGGACTGTCTTCTCGCTACGGATGCTTGGCATGTTTATGGTCCTGCCTGTTCTGACCACGTACGGTATGGCGCTGCAGGGGGCCAGCGAGGCGCTGATTGGGCTCGCAATCGGCATCTACGGTCTGGCGCAGGCGGTGTTCCAGATCCCGTTTGGCCTGCTCTCTGACCGGGTGGGCCGAAAGCCGCTGATCGTCGGTGGGCTGCTGGTCTTTGTGCTCGGGAGCGTCATTGCCGCCCTCTCCCACTCCATCTGGGGAATTATTCTCGGCCGCGCCCTGCAGGGTTCCGGCGCGATTGCCGCTGCGGTGATGGCGCTGCTGTCAGACTTAACCCGCGAGCAGAACCGCACTAAAGCGATGGCGTTCATTGGCGTGAGCTTTGGCGTGACGTTTGCGATTGCGATGGTGCTGGGCCCCATTATTACGCACACATTGGGTCTGCACGCGCTGTTCTGGATGATTGCCGTGCTGGCGACCATCGGTATTGCCTTAACCCTGTGGGTGGTTCCGGACAGCAAAAACCACGTCCTCAACCGTGAATCGGGGATGGTAAAAGGCTGCTTCAGCAAAGTGATTGTCGAGCCGCGCCTGCTGAAGCTGAATTTTGGCATTATGTGTTTGCACATCCTGCTGATGTCGACCTTTGTTGCCCTGCCCGGCCAGCTTGCCGCAGCGGGTTTTCCGGCTGCTGAGCACTGGAAAATCTATCTGGTCACGATGCTGATTTCGTTTGTCTCCGTCGTGCCGTTCATCATCTACGCCGAAGTGAAGCGCAAAATGAAGCGCGTCTTCGTGGGCTGCGTGGCGATACTGCTGATTGCCGAGATCGTGCTCTGGGGGGCCGGCCCGCACTTCTGGGAGCTGATTGCCGGCGTGCAGCTGTTCTTCCTGGCCTTTAACCTGATGGAAGCGTTGCTCCCGTCGCTTATCAGCAAAGAGTCCCCCGCCGGTTACAAAGGCACGGCAATGGGCATTTATTCCACCAGCCAGTTTCTCGGCGTGGCAATCGGCGGCTCGCTTGGCGGCTGGGTGGACGGCCTGTTTGATTCACAAACCGTGTTTCTCGCCGGTGCGCTGTTGGCGACAGTCTGGCTGCTGGTCGCCAGCACCATGAAAGAGCCGCGCTACGTGAGCAGCCTGCGCGTGGAAATCCCGAATGACGTTGAGATTAGCGATGCGCTGAAACAGCGTCTGGAAGCAAAAGAAGGCGTGACAGAAGTGCTGATTGTCCCCGAAGAGCGCAGCGCTTACGTCAAAATAGACAGTAAAATGACCAACCGCTTCGAAGTTGAGCAGGCGCTCAAAGCGTGAAAAAAAGCCCGGTTAAACCGGGCTTTTTATATTAATCGCGGAAGTTTTTAAACTGGAACGGCTGCCCCAGATCGCCGCCGCGCACCAGCGCCATCACCGACTGGAGGTCATCACGGGATTTCCCGGTGACGCGAATCTCTTCGCCCTGGATCTGCGCCTGCACCTTCAGCTTGCTGTCTTTGATGAGCTTCACAATCTTCTTCTGCACCGCGCTCTCGATGCCCTGCTTCAGCTTAGCTTCAACAAACCAGTTCTTACCGCTGTGCACAAACTCTTCCGGTACATCCAGAGACGTCCCTTCGATGCCGCGCTTTAACAGCTTGGCGCGCAGAATGTCGAGCAGCTGATTTACCTGGAAATCAGACTCGCTCAACACCTTGATGGTCTTATTTGCATCGTTCAGCTCAAACGACGCCTCAACGCCACGAAAATCGAAACGTGACTCAACTTCGCGGGTTGCGTTCTCAACGCCGTTGCGAACTTCCTGGATATCAACTTCGGAAACAATATCGAAAGATGGCATCTTTTCTTCTCCCTTCACTTTTGTTGCGTTGCATAATACCCGCTACGAGGCATAACTCAACAGAAGCTTAGCTGTATAATTAAGCTGTAACACCTGGCGCAGTTGCAGGTGAGGAGGAACAATGAAAATTACAGTGCTCGGATGTGGAGCCCTTGGTCAGCTGTGGCTGACCGCGCTGTGCAAGCACGGACATGAGGTTCAGGGCTGGCTGCGCGTGCCCCAGCCCTATTGCAGTGTAAACCTGATTGGTGAAGACGGAAGCATCTTTAACGAATCCCTCACCGCGAACGATCCTGATTTCCTGGCGCAAAGTGACCTTTTACTGGTGACGCTCAAAGCGTGGCAGGTCTCAGACGCGGTAAAGACGCTGTCCGCCCAGCTCCCCCCCACTTCGCCCATACTGCTGCTGCATAACGGCATGGGGACCCTTGACGAGCTGAAAAGCGTTCCGCAGCCCCTGCTGATGGCGTCGACCACGCACGCTGCCCGTCGCGACGGTAACATCATCGTGCATGTCGCCAGCGGGGTGACGCACATTGGACCCGCCAGAACGCAGGATGGCGACTATAGCTATCTGGCCGATGTGCTGCAGAAGGTGCTGCCGGACGTGGCCTGGCATAACCATATTCGTCCTCAGCTCTGGCGCAAGCTGGCCGTAAACTGCGTGATCAATCCGCTGACGGCGCTGTGGAACTGTCCGAACGGAGAGCTGAAAAATCATCCACAGGACGTTGCGGTGCTGTGTGCAGAAATCGCGGCGGTCGTTGAGCGGGAAGGCCTGCACACGTCGGCGGACGATTTGCGCTGCTACGTCGAGCAGGTTATTGAAAGCACGGCAGAAAACATCTCCTCGATGCTGCAGGACGTTCGGGCATTACGCCACACGGAGATCGACTATATCACCGGTTATCTGCTAAAACGCGCCCGCGCGCACGGCATCGCGGTGCCGGAAAACGCCCGTCTGTATGACCTGGTTAAACGTAAGGAGAGTGAATATGAGCGCGTCAGCCCTGATCTGCCTCGCCCCTGGTAGCGAAGAGATGGAAGCGGTCACCACCATTGATTTGATGGTGCGCGGTGGCATTAAGGTGACAACCGCCAGCGTCGCCAGCGACGGCAGCCTGGCGATTACCTGCTCGCGCGGCGTGAAGCTGCTCGCGGATGCCCCGCTCGTGCAGGTAGCCGACGGGGATTACGACATCATCGTTTTGCCCGGTGGCCTGAAAGGCGCGGAATGTTTTCGCGACAGCCCGCTGCTGGTCGAGACCGTGCGTCAGTTTCATTTATCCGGCCGTATCGTCGCCGCTATCTGTGCCGCCGCTGGCACGGTGCTGATTCCGCACGATATCTTCCCTATCGGCAACATGACCGGCTTCCCGGGGCTTAAGGATACGATCCCGGATGAGCATTGGGTGGATAAACGCGTCGTCTGGGACCCGCGCGTCAACCTGCTGACCAGCCAGGGACCCGGCACCGCAATTGATTTTGGCTTAAAGATTATAGACCTGCTGGTCGGGCGAGAAAAGGCGTACGAAGTGGCATCGTCGCTGGTGATGCCGGCGGGGATTTATAATTATTACGAATAGGTGTTTTCTCCCTCTCCCTGTGGGAGAGGGCCGGGGTGAGGGCATCAGGCCGCACTCCCCGGCGAGAAACTACGGGCGATACACCTTCACATTCGCAAAGCCCTGCTCGCGCAGATACAGCGCCTGCAGGCGGCTCATCACCCCGCGCTCACACCACAGCAGGTACGTTTTGCTCTGGTCGAGATCGCCAAACTTCGTGCTCAGCTTGTAGAACGGCATAGAAACCACGTCGACGCCTTCAACCTGCAGCGGCTTGTCATCCTGCTCATCAATAGAGCGGATATCCAGAATCGCATCGTTAGCGCCGAAACCGCTCACGGTTTCCACTTCTACCACTTCCTGCTCGGTCTGCTGGGCAATCTCGCGGATATCAATGTTGGACGCTTCCGCCACCACTTTTTCCAGAATGCTGAAATCGAAGTGCTCTTCTTCCGCTTCGATCTTCGCCTTCACCGCTTTCACCGTTGGGCTTTTTGAGATCACGCCGCAGTATTCCGGCATGGTGCGGGCAAAATCTTCGGTGCCGATTTCGCGCGCCAGATCGATGATGTGCTCTTTGTCGTGGGAGATCAGCGGACGCAGGATCAGCGTATCAGACACGTTGTCGATCAGACGCAGGTTGGTCAGCGTCTGGCTGGAGACCTGGCCCAGCGCTTCGCCGGTGACCAGCGCCTGCACGCCGTAGCGTTCAGCCACTTTGGACGCCGCGCGCACCATCATGCGCTTCAGGATGACGCCCATCTGGCCGTCGTCTACTTTTTCGAGGATTTCGCCAACCACAGGTTCGAAGTTAATTGCCACGAAACGCACGCGGTGAGAGCTGCCGAAACGGTTCCACAGGTAATGCGCGACCTGACGAACGCCGATTTCGTGCGCCGCGCCGCCCAGGTTGAAGAAGCAGTAGTGTACGCGGCAGCCGCGGCGCATCAGCATATAGCTGGAGACGCCGGAGTCGAAGCCGCCGGAGATCAGGGACAGGACGTCTTCCTGGGTGCCGATCGGGAAGCCGCCGATGCCTTCATAGCGCCCTTTCACCAGCAGCAGGCGATCGTTTTCGATCTCCAGATTGACGGTCACGTCCGGGTTGGTCAGGCGCACGCGAGCAGACTCGACGTGCTGGTTCAGACCGCCGCCGACGTAACGCTCCACTTCAATGGAGCTGAACTCGTGCTTGCCGCGACGCTTTACGCGCACGCAGAAGGTTTTGCCTTCGATCTGGTCGCGGTACTGGACCAGCGCTTTCTCGAAGATATCGTGCATATCGCTGAACGGGACATCTTCCACTTCCAGGATATGGTGGATACCCGGAATACGGGTCAGGGCGTCGCGAATATCCTGACGTTTGTTTTCGTCTTTGGCACGGACCTCCACGTGGTCCCAGTGGCGCACCACGGCGAGAGTTTCGTCGTAGTGCTTTAATACGTTACGAATGTTCCCGGTGAGAATTTTAATAAAGCGCAAACGCACAGATTGGCTTTTGATGGTGATTTCAGGGAACAATTTAATGATAAACTTCATGGCGGCAATGTTTCTTAGGCAAGCGTATTAAGGCTTGTAATGGAAAAGAGTACAGCAGCCCACACCCGTGGCTGCATCCAGGCGCGCAAGTATACCACCATCGCGCCGCTCCTGTGCACATTGCGCGTTATTTGATAATTGCCCTGAGTCCGTTACCATGTCGGGGCTGAGAATATAAGAGTCAATTCACTATGCCGAAGAAGAACGACGCACCGGCCAGTTTCGAAACTGCGCTGAGTGAACTGGAGCAAATTGTTACCCGCCTTGAGAGCGGCGATCTCCCGCTGGAAGAGGCGCTCAACGAATTCGAGCGCGGCGTGCAGATGGCGCGCCAGGGGCAGGTCAAGCTGCAGCAGGCCGAGCAGCGCGTGCAGATCCTGCTTTCCGACAGCGAAGACGCGAAAACCACGCCTTTCACACCGGACGCCGAGTAAATGGATTTTGCCAATGAGCTTCAGGCGCGTGTCGTACGCGCCAACGACGCCCTGCGCCGTTTTATCGCGCCACAGCCTTTTCAGAACACTCCACTGGTTGAAGCCATGCACTATGGCGCACTCTTGGGTGGAAAGCGCCTGCGCCCGTTCCTGGTGTACGCCACGGGCAATATGTTTGGCATCAGCGATAACACGCTGGACGCCCCGGCAGCCGCCGTTGAGTGCATCCATGCCTACTCGCTGATCCACGACGATCTCCCGGCCATGGACGACGACGATTTACGTCGGGGTCAACCCACCTGCCATATCAAGTTTGGCGAGGCGAATGCCATTCTGGCGGGTGATGCCCTGCAAACGCTGGCGTTCTCGATTTTGAGCGACGCGCCGATGGCGGAAGTGGCTGACCGCGACCGCCTGGCGATGATCTCCGAGCTGGCAATGGCCAGCGGCGTAGCCGGCATGTGCGGCGGACAGGCGCTGGATCTTGAAGCGGAAGGACGTCAGGTTAATCTGGAACAGCTGGAGCGTATTCATCGCCATAAAACAGGGGCGTTGATCCGTTCCGCCGTTCGCCTGGGCGCGCTGAGCGCGGGTGAACAAGGGCGCAAAGCCCTGCCGATTCTGGACAGATACGCAGAAAGTATCGGTCTGGCATTCCAGGTTCAGGATGACATTCTGGATGTGGTGGGCGATACTGCAACATTGGGTAAACGTCAGGGTGCGGACCAGCAGCTTGGCAAAAGTACCTACCCCGCCCTGCTGGGCCTTGAGCAAGCCCAACGTAAAGCCCGGGATCTGATTGACGATGCCCGCCAGTCGCTAAATGAACTGGCCGCGCAATCGCTGGATACCTCGGCACTGGAAGCGCTAGCGGACTATATAATCCAGCGTGATAAATAAACTATATATCTCGATGAGCCTTTGATGAGTTTTGATATTGCCAAATACCCGACACTGGCGTTAGTTGACTCCACCCAGGAGTTACGTCTGCTGCCGAAAGAGAGCCTGCCGAAGCTGTGCGACGAGCTGCGTCGCTACCTGCTCGACAGCGTTAGCCGCTCCAGCGGCCATTTCGCCTCCGGGCTTGGCACGGTAGAGCTGACCGTGGCGCTGCACTATGTCTATAACACGCCGTTCGATCAGCTCATCTGGGACGTGGGCCACCAGGCTTATCCGCACAAAATTCTGACCGGACGTCGCGATAAAATTGGCACCATTCGTCAGAAAGGCGGCCTGCACCCGTTCCCGTGGCGCGGTGAGAGCGAGTACGACGTGCTGAGCGTCGGCCACTCCTCTACCTCCATTTCGGCGGGCATCGGGATTGCCGTTGCCGCCGAAAAAGAGAACAAGCAGCGCCGCACCGTCTGCGTGATTGGCGACGGTGCCATCACCGCCGGTATGGCCTTTGAGGCCATGAACCATGCGGGCGACATCAAGCCGGACATGCTGGTTATCCTTAACGATAACGAAATGTCGATTTCCGAGAACGTCGGCGCGCTGAACAACCATCTGGCGCAGCTGCTCTCCGGCAAGCTTTACTCCTCGCTGCGTGAAGGCGGCAAGAAAGTCTTCTCCGGCGTGCCGCCAATCAAAGAGCTGCTCAAGCGTACCGAAGAGCACATCAAAGGCATGGTCGTGCCGGGCACCCTGTTTGAAGAGCTGGGCTTTAACTATATCGGCCCGGTTGACGGCCATGACGTGCTCGGTCTGGTAACCACGCTCAAGAATATGCGCGACCTGAAAGGCCCGCAGTTCCTGCACATCATGACCAAAAAAGGGCGTGGCTACGAACCGGCGGAAAAAGATCCGATTACCTTCCACGCGGTACCGAAATTTGACCCGTCCAGCGGCTGTCTGCCAAAAAGCAGCGGCGGCATGCCGAGCTATTCAAAAATCTTCGGCGACTGGCTGTGCGAAACCGCCGCGAAAGACAACAAGCTGATGGCGATCACCCCGGCCATGCGTGAAGGCTCCGGCATGGTGGAGTTCTCCAGAAAATACCCTGACCAGTATTTTGACGTTGCCATTGCCGAACAGCATGCGGTGACGTTTGCGGCGGGCCTTGCCATTGGCGGCTACAAGCCGGTTGTCGCGATCTATTCCACCTTCCTGCAGCGCGCCTACGATCAGGTCATCCACGACGTGGCGATTCAGAAGCTGCCGGTGCTGTTTGCTATCGATCGTGCAGGCATCGTCGGTGCCGACGGCCAGACGCACCAGGGCGCGTTTGACCTGTCGTTCCTGCGCTGTATTCCGGACATGGTCGTCATGACGCCAAGCGACGAGAACGAATGTCGTCAGATGCTGTTTACCGGCTACCACTATCAGGATGGCCCAAGCGCCGTTCGCTACCCGCGCGGCAATGCGGTGGGCGTTGAGCTCCAGCCGCTGGAAAAACTGCCGATCGGTAAAGGTCTGGTGAAGCGTCGCGGTGAAAAAGTGGCGATCCTGAACTTCGGCACGCTGATGCCAGAGGCGGCGAAAGCGGCTGAAGCGCTGAATGCCACCCTGGTGGACATGCGCTTTGTGAAACCGCTCGACGAATCGCTGATCCTGAGTATGGCGGAGACGCATGACGTGCTGGTCACGCTGGAAGAAAACGCCATTATGGGCGGCGCGGGCAGCGGCGTGAACGAGGTGCTGATGGCAAATCGTAAAGCCGTGCCGGTGCTAAACCTCGGCCTGCCGGATCATTTCATTCCTCAGGGTACCCAGGATGAAGCCCGTGCGGCGATTGGCCTGGACGCTGCCGGTATCGAAGCTAAAATCCGCCGCTGGCTGGACTGACCCCTTCCCCCTTTCCGCTCCTGCTATGCTTAAACCTGGTGTTTAAACAGCAGGAGCGGAACCGTGCAATACACAACATTAGGAAAAACGGACCTTAAGGTTTCCCGACTTTGTCTGGGATGCATGACCTTTGGCGAACCCGATCGGGGAAACCACGCCTGGACGCTGCCGGAAGAGAGCAGCCGTCCGATTATCAAACGCGCCATCGAGGGCGGCATTAACTTCTTTGACACCGCCAACAGCTACTCCGACGGCAGCAGCGAGGAGATTGTTGGCCGCGCCCTGCGCGATTTTGCCCGTCGTGATGACATCGTCGTCGCCACCAAGGTCTACTATCCGGTAGGCGACCTGGCTGAGGGCCTTTCTCGCGCACAGATCCTGCGCTCCATTGATGACAGCCTCAGACGCCTGAACATGGATTACGTAGACCTGCTGCAAATTCACCGCTGGGATTACAACACGCCAGTCGAGGAGACGCTTGAAGCGCTGAACGACGTGGTCAAAGCCGGTAAAGCACGCTACATCGGCGCGTCGTCTATGCACGCGTCGCAGTTTGCTCAGGCGCTGGATCTCCAGGCGCAGCACGGCTGGGCGCGCTTCGTCACCATGCAGGATCACTACAACTTGATCTATCGTGAAGAAGAGCGCGAGATGTTGCCGCTGTGCCATCAGGAGGGCGTGGCGGTGATCCCGTGGAGCCCGCTGGCGCGCGGTCGTCTGACCCGTCCGTGGGGAGAAACCACGGCCCGTCTGGTATCGGATGAAGTGGGAAAAAATCTGTATGGCGGTACAGAAGCCAGCGATGCGCTAATTGCCGAACGCTTAGCCGGAATTGCCGACGATACCGGGGCAACCCGCGCCCAGGTGGCGCTGGCCTGGCTGCTGGGTAAACGCGGCGTCGCGGCGCCGATTATCGGCACATCCCGGCAAGAGCAGCTTGACGAACTGCTAAATGCGGTGGATATCACGCTGACGCCGGAGCAGGTTGCCGAGCTGGAGACGCCGTATCAGCAGCATCCGGTGGTAGGATTTAAGTAAGCACGTAGGCCGGGTAAGGCGGAGCCGCCACCCGGCAATACAGAGCGCACAACATCACGCGAAGTGATCGTACCCTTTCCAGTCCAGCGTAACCGGCTCACCGTCTTTCACAAACTTCAACCCTTCACTCTCCGGCATGATCTGACCGATGCAGGTAAATTTCGCGCCGAGATGCGCTAACGCCACGTCGAGCGTTCCGCGGTTCAGCTCCGGAACGGTAAAACACAGCTCATAATCTTCGCCACCGGACAGCGCCCAGCGCAGTGCCTGCTCAGGTTCGACATGACGAAGCAGTTCCTCTGACAGCGGGAACAGATCCAGGTCAACGCGCGCGCCGACACCGCTGGCCTTCAGAATATGGCCGAGGTCCGAGATCAGCCCGTCAGAGAGATCGATAGCCGAGCTCGCCCGTTCACGCAGCGCCTGGCCGTGCAAGATACGCGGTGTTGGCCGCAGATGGCGTTTCACCAGATATGCCGCATCATCAGCATCTTCAACCGTTAAACGGTTCTGAAGGATCGCCAGCCCTGCTGCGCTGTCGCCCGGCGTACCGGTCACGTAGATCCAGTCACCGGGTTTTGCGCCTGAGCGCTTCAGCGCGCGGCCAAGCGGCACGTAGCCGTGGATCGCCAGCGTCATCGACAGCGGACCGGCAGTGGTATCACCGCCAATCAGCTGCATATCATAGTAGCTAAGCTGCTCAAACAGCGCATCACTAAAGGCTTCCAGCCAGGCTTCATCCACCTCTGGCAGGGTCAAAGCCAGCGTCAGCCACGCAGGATCGGCACCCATCGCCGCCAGATCGCTGACGTTCACCGCCAGCGCTTTATACGCCAGATCGGCAGGATCGATATCCGGTAAGAAATGACGGCCGCACACTAAGGTGTCGGTGCTGATTGCCAGCGTCTGTTTTTCGGGAATATTGAGAAGTGCACAGTCATCGCCAATGCCGGTTTCAACATCAAGACGAGAGGTTCTGACACGGTCGAAATAACGGGCAATCAGGGAGAATTCGCCGCATGCCATACGTTATGCCTCAGCAAATAAAAGAAAAAACCGGAGCCGCACTGCCCGTCAGGCAATGCAGGACTCCGGTTTGCGGATCACTTTTTGTGGGGACGGATCGCAGGTGCTGCTTTATCAAGTACGCCGTTTACAAACTTGTGGCTGTCTTCAGCGCCGAAGGTTTTCGCCAGTTCGATCGCTTCGTTGATGGCCACTTTATACGGCACATCATCACGTTTAGACAGCTCAAACAGCGCAATACGCAACACTGCTTTTTCTACCTGGCCCAGCTCTTCGAGCAGACGGGACAGGTAAGGCTTCATCAGACCATCGAGATACGCGCTATTAGTCGCCACTCCCGACAGCAGTTCACGGAAGTACAGAACGTCAACGTCTTTCACGTCCTGTTCTGACAGGAACTGGTATTCAACATCAGAGATGTCGTTCTGGGACAACTGCCAGGAGTAAAGTGCCTGGACGGCACATTCACGGGCGCGGCGACGAGCAGCAGGTTTCACGGAATTCCCCTTACAAAAAAATCAGGCCTTGATGGCTTTCAATACATTGATCATTTCAAGCGCGGTCAGTGCAGCTTCTGCACCTTTGTTACCGGCTTTGGTGCCAGCACGTTCGATGGCTTGTTCAATACTTTCGGTGGTCAGCACGCCGAACGCGACAGGAATTTCAGCATCCTGCGCAACGTGTGCCAGACCGTTGCTTGCACCGCCCGCAACGTATTCGAAGTGCGCAGTGCCGCCACGAATAACGGTACCCAGTGCAATCACCGCGTCATATTTACCGGTTTTCGCCAGCGCGCCCGCCGCCAGTGGCAGTTCGTAAGCGCCTGGAACCCAAACAACGGTAATGTTGTCATCTTTAACCTGGCCGATACGTTTCAGGGCGTCAATAGCACCTTCCAGCAGGCTGTCGTTGATGAAGTTGTTGAAACGCGCAATGGTGATGGCGACGCGAGCGTCCGGGGTAGCTACAGCAGCTTCAATAATGTTCATACTCTTCCTTTACGGGTTCATTTGGCCCCGCAGGGGGGCGGATTTTATCATAATACTTTGCGCACTGCTTCCCTATTTCAGGAGCAATTACGCTGTCGTTAAGTGGAGGCAGACATCCGGACCTACCGGACGAATCTCGCTAAATTTGAGTTGCGGTGCGTCGGCCAGTTTTTCAAGGCCAGGCAGCACAAACAGGCCGCGCGCATCGTGACCTAACAGTTTAGGCGCAACGTAAACAATCAGTTCATCCACCAGTCCGGCCTGTAATAGCGCACCGGCGAGCGTTGGCCCGGCTTCGACCCAGATGCTGTTCACCTGCTGCTTGCCGAGCAGCATCATCAGCACCACCAGATCCAGATGACCGTTATGCTCCGGCACCATAATGCTGCGCACGCCTTCCGGCCATTCGCGCGTATCTTCTTTGGTGCGGGCAATCCAGGTTTCACCCGGCTGCTGGACGATGCGGTGCTCCGGCGTCACCCGGTTCTGGCTATCAATGACAATACGCAGCGGCTGACGCAGGTTCTCCTGCGGGTAAAGCGCCTGAGTATCGGCATTCAGTTCGTCCCAGCGCACGGTCATAGCAGGATCGTCAGCCAGAACGGTTTCACTGCTGGTGAGAATAGCATGGCTTTGCGCGCGCAGACGTTGCACATCGCGCCTTGCCTGTGGCGACGTGATCCACTGGCTTTCGCCGTTTGCCATCGCCGTACGACCGTCCAGCGAGGCGCCCAGCTTGAGCTGAATATACGGGAACCCCGTGCGCATGCGCTTCAGAAAGCCTTTGTTGAGCGCTTCCGCGTCCTGCATCATCAGGCCATGGCTGACGTCAATGCCTTCCTGCTGCAGGCGATACAGACCGCGTCCGGCTACCTGCGGATTCGGATCCTGCATCGATGCGACCACGCGCGAAACACCTGCCGCGATCAGCGCTTCGCAGCACGGCGGCGTACGCCCGTGATGGCTGCAGGGCTCCAGCGTGACGTAGGCCGTAGCACCGCGCGCCTTCTCGCCGGCCATGCGCAGCGCATGAACCTCAGCATGCGGTTCGCCGGCACGATAGTGAAACCCCTCCCCCACGATCTCGCCATCTTTGACGATAACGCACCCGACGTTCGGGTTAGGATGGGTAGTAAAACGACCGCGCTGCGCCAGCTTCATGGCTCTCGCCATGTAAATCTCATCCTGCATGAGCTTAATCCTGTAAGCGGGCGATCTCTTCGCCAAACTCTTTGATATCTTCGAAACTGCGGTAGACCGAGGCGAAGCGGATATAGGCGACCTTATCGAGCTTTTTCAGCTGCTCCATCACCAGGTTGCCGATCATTTTGCTCGGCACTTCACGCTCACCCAAACCACGAAGGTAAGATTTTATGTGGTTTAACGCCATTTCAACGTCGTCCGCGCTGACGGGACGTTTTTCCAGGGCCTTCAGCATCCCACTGCGCAGTTTCTCTTCGTTAAACGGCTCGCGCACGTCGTTGCTTTTTACCACGCGCGGCATTACCAGCTCAGCAACCTCAAAGGTCGTGAAACGCTCGTTGCACACCAGACATTGCCGACGACGGCGTACGGATGACCCTTCGCCCACAAGACGAGAGTCGATGACTTTGGTATCCACAGCGGAGCAGAATGGGCAATGCATACGGTATCCCTGTTATCCGATTAACTGATTTTCATTTTACCCTGATCTGGCCTGACAACAAAGGAAGAGCTTTTTGAGACAAAGGATCTATATCTGACACGATGATGCTGGCTACCATTAGGACGATCCGTTATTTCAAGGAAATAAACGCAATGACAAGACGTTACCTAAAAATTTTGCTGGTGGGGAGCCTCTTCACCCTTAGCGCCTGTGCACAGCAAACCGAAGTCCGTCAGATGAAACAGAGCGTGAATACGCTCAATACGGCGATGGACAAACTGAACAAAGAAACGGTGAAGATCACCCAGCAAAACGCGCTGAATGCTAAATCCAGCAGCGGGGTTTATCTGCTACCGGGGGCGAATACGCCCGCGCGGCTCAATAGTCAGATTGGCACGCTGAAAATGTCTCTGGTGAACGTGGCGGCGAATGCAAATGGTACTCGCGCAACATTACGCATCCAGGGAGAATCCAACGATCCGTTGCCAGCCTTCAGCGGCACCGTCGAATGGGGACAGATCCAGGGCACCACGGAGAGCTACCAGGAGGTGAATGTTAATCGTCAGCTGTTCACCGCACCGGCCAGCGTGCTGGCTCCGAGCGATGTTGACATTCCACTGCAGCTTAACGGACTGACTCCGGATCAGTTAGGTTTCATCCGCATTCACGATATCCAGCCCGCCGCTCAGTAACCCCTCTTTTAGCGGAGTGAAATGTCACTCCGCTAACATTTACATTTCGTATGGATTGGCAACATAAATGATTGCCGCTACAATCCCGGCCGTTTAAAGTACGCAAACGTGAACGCAATCGATTACGTGTGTGAGAGATATGTGAAACAACACATATTTTTGTGAGCAGGGATTCCTATAATAGGCACCGCAGAAACACGAAATATTTAGAAACGCAATTCGCGCATTTTTCACTCCCGGAAGGGAATTTCAATCAGTGGCATGATTATGAAAAAAACATTACTCGCAGCTGGCGCCGTGCTGGCACTTTCTTCCTCTTTCACTGTTAACGCAGCGGAAAACGATAAACCACAATACCTCTCCGACTGGTGGCACCAGAGCGTTAACGTGGTCGGCAGCTACCACACGCGCTTTTCTCCGAAGCTGAACAACGACGTTTATCTGGAATACGAAGCGTTTGCTAAAAAAGACTGGTTTGATTTCTACGGCTATATCGATATTCCTAAGACCTTTGACTGGGGTAACGGTAACGACAAAGGTATCTGGTCCGACGGTTCCCCGCTGTTCATGGAAATCGAACCGCGTTTCTCTATTGATAAACTGACGGGTACCGACCTGAGCTTTGGTCCGTTCAAAGAATGGTATTTCGCCAACAACTATATCTACGATATGGGCGATAACAAAGGCAGCCGTCAGAGCACCTGGTACATGGGTCTGGGTACAGATATCGATACCGGTCTGCCAATGGGCCTGTCTCTGAACGTGTATGCTAAATACCAGTGGCAGAACTATGGCGCTTCAAACGAAAACGAGTGGGATGGCTACCGTTTCAAAGTAAAATACTTTGTGCCAATCACTCAGGTTTGGGGTGGCCAGCTGACCTACATCGGCTTCACCAACTTCGACTGGGGCTCAGATCTGGGTGATGACAAGAACCGTACCAGTAACTCTATCGCGTCCAGCCACGTTCTGGCCCTGAACTACGATCACTGGCACTACTCTGTCGTCGCGCGTTATTTCCATAACGGCGGCCAGTGGAAAGGTGGGGATACCGTTAACTGGGGTGAGGGTGACTTCACGTCTAAATCAACCGGTTGGGGTGGCTACCTGGTTGTAGGTTACAACTTCTAATCAGTGTGGGTTTCGCCCGGTGGTGCTACGCTTACCGGGCCAACGATCCGAATGCAGGCCGGGTAAGGCGTAGCCGCCACCCGGCTTTTTACTGCTTAACCTTCCGCAAAAAATCTGCCAGAGACCTGTCCGCACTCTCGCTAAACCGCCTTTCCGTAGTCACAATATTGAGGCATCTGTCGAGCCGGAAACAGCGATAGTCATCGCGCCGTTCACACCACGCCGCCAGCAGCCAGCGCTCTCCCCAGAAGAACAGCCCCAGCGGCTGAACCTCACGATTAGACAGCTGTCCTGCTTCATCACGGTAATGCAGCGCCAGCACCTGTTGGGCGGAAATCGCCTGATGAATCCTGTCAAAATCGCTGCGGGAGTGGCTTTGCATGCAAAAATCCGGGGCGTAGATCCGCGTCTGCTCCGCCTTTCGACGACTCTCCTCGGGCAGGATAGCCAGCACCTTTTCCTGAGCCGACTCCAGCTCGCGCGACAGCGATTCGCCTCCCCAGGTTTTGAGCAGGCGAATCGCGACGATCAGCGCCTCAGATTCCTTATTTGTCAGCATCAGTGGCGGCAGGTCAAAGCCCGACATGAGGCGATATCCGCTCCCTGCCTCACCTTCCACCGGCACACCGGAAAGCGACAGGTCGCGGATATCGCGGTAGACCGTGCGCTCGGAAACACCAAGCCGGTCCGCCAGATGCGCTGCCGTTGTCAGACGCCTGCCCCGCAGGATCTGCACAATCTGAAACAAACGGTCAGCGCGTCGGGTCATATCTTATTCCGCTCTCAGGCAGGTTGATGGAGACCGACGCGGTTACCCTCGCTGTCGGTAAACAAGGCGATAGTGCCAATGCCATGCGGCAGTTCCAGCGGGCCAAACACGCACTCGCCGCCCGCAGAAGCGATGCGATCGAGCGTGGCCGCCAGGTTGTCAGTATGCAGGTAAATAATAGCGCCCTGCAAAGACGGTGTAACGCCGTCAAATTTTGCCAGCGCCCCGCCGGTACCCGGATCCTCATGTGGGAAAACGGCCAGCTCAGCGCAGTCCATTTTCTCGCGACGCAGCGCTAGCTGCATCACTGGCTCATAAAATTTGATGGCGCGATCCATATCCGTGACCGGAATTTCAAACCAGTTAATGACGCTTTTCATACATCCTCCTGACTGTTGTTTGGGTTCAGAAGGAGTCTACGACAGGGCTCCTGACAGCATACTGTCAGGAGTGTTTGTCAGGAGCAGATAAAAAAAATCCCGGTCAACAGACCGGGATTTCGATAACGCGCTAAACGTCGCTTTACGGCAGAATGGACGGCTGATCCGCCCCTTCTTTCTCAACTTTCTGCTGGAGCAGGTGCTCGCGCTTCATGCCGAGTTTCAGAGCCAGTGCAGACGCAACGTAGATAGACGATGCCGTACCGATGGTGACACCAATCAGCATGGTCAGCGAGAAGCCTTCCAGTACCGGACCACCGAAGAGGAACAGCATCAGGATCACCATCAATGTGGTACCGGAGGTGATCAAGGTACGGTGCAGCGTCTGGGTCAACGACACGTTAAAGATTTCGTACGGCGTACCGCGACGGATCTTACGGAAGTTTTCACGGATACGGTCAGATACCACGATACTGTCGTTCAGTGAGTAACCGATAACGGACATCAGGGATGCCACAATCGTCAGGTCAATCTCAATGTGGAACAGCGACAGTATGCCCATGGTGATCACCACGTCGTGCGCCAGGGCGATAACCACACCGGCCGCCAGTCGCCACTCAAAGCGGAAACCGACGTACACCAGGATGGAAATCAGCGCCACCAGCAGCGCCATCGCGCCGGTCTGCGCCAGGTCAGCACCCACGCTTGGGCCGACGAACTCAATACGCTTAACCGCCGCGTTCTGGCTGGTTGTTTCGTTAATCACGCTAACAACCTTACTGCCCAGCTCCTGGCTGCCGTTAGCATCGTGCACCGGCGGCATACGCACCATGATGTCGCGGCTGCTGCCGAAGTTCTGCAGCAGCGGCTCTTCAAAGCCCGCTTTCTGCAGAGACAGGCGCATCTGGTCCATATCGACCGGTTTTTCCAGGGAGATCTCGATAACCGTACCACCGGTGAAATCGAGACCCCAGTTAAAGCCTTTCACGCCCATAATGACGATGGACAGAATCAGCAGGAAACCTGAAATGCCGAAGGCCCAGTAGTCCCAGCGCATAAAGTCCCAGACTTTACGGCCGTGGTTCAATTGTTCAACAGTATATTCCTGTGCCACAACGCACTCCTCAGATAGACAGCTTTTTGACGCGCTTGCCGCCGTACAGCAGGTTCACGATGGCACGGGTGCCGACAATAGCGGTAAACATTGACGTTGCGACACCGATACCGGTTGTAATCGCAAAGCCTTTGATCGCGCCAGTACCCACTGCATACAGGATAAGAACCTTAATCAGTGTTGTTACGTTCGCATCGAAGATGGAGCTGAACGCCCCTTTATAGCCTTCGTCAATCGCCTGCTGAATAGAGCGACCGTTGCTCAACTCTTCTTTGATACGTTCGTTAATCAGTACGTTGGCGTCGACCGCCACCGCAAGGGTCAGGACGATACCCGCAATACCCGGCATGGTCAGCGTCGCCCCCGGCAGCAGGGACATAATGCCGATGATCAGCACCAGGTTGGCGATCAGCGCGGAGGTCGCAATCAGACCAAACTTCTTATAGAAGAAGATCATGAAGAGGATAGAGACAACCAGACCGGCCAGACACGCTTCCAGACCCTGCTGGATGTTTTGCATACCCAGTGTTGGACCAATGGTACGTTCTTCAACAATCTGAATTGGCGCAATCAGCGCACCGGCACGCAGCAGCAGGGAGAGCTGACGCGCTTCGTTCGGGTTGCTAATACCGGTAATGCGGAAGCTGTTACCCAGACGAGACTGGATGTTGGCGATGTTAATCACCTCTTCCTCTTTCACCAGCACCGCACGACCGTTTGCATCTTTCTTACCGCTGTCTTTGTACTCCACGAACAGGGTCGCCATCGGCTTGCCGATGTTGTCCTTGGTGAAGTTAGACATGATGTTACCACCCGCGCTATCCAGCGAGATGTTAACCTGCGGCTGGTTGTATTCGTCCTGGCTCGACGTGGAGTCGGTGATGTGATCACCGGTCAGAATCACGCGTTTGTACAGCACAACTGGCTGACCTTCGCGAGTCTGTTTCACTTCGGAGTCACCCGGAATACGCCCTGCGGCTGCAGCGGACTGATCGACGTTGGAGTTCACCAGACGGAATTCCAGGGTTGCGGTCGCACCCAGAATCTCTTTCGCACGCGCAGTGTCCTGGATACCCGGCAGTTCAACCACGATACGGTCAGCACCCTGACGCTGTACCAGCGGCTCAGCCACGCCCAGTTGGTTTACACGGTTACGCAGAATGTTGATGTTCTGCTGAACGGCATATTCACGCGCTTCTTTCAGACGCGCATCGGTCATCACCGCGCGCAGCTGGTTGCTGCCCTGAGAGGTGATGACCAGGTCACGGTGACGTTGGGTCAGGTAATCTACAGCCTGATCGCGCGCCGCACTGTCGCGGAACGTGATGCTCATGCCGTAGTTATCTTCTTTACGCACGGTGGTGTAAGCGATGCCTTTATCACGCAGATCGCTGCGCAGGCTGTCGATATTCTGTTCCTGCAGCTTGCCAAGCGCGGTATCCATATCCACTTCCATCAGGAAGTGAACGCCGCCACGCAGGTCAAGACCGAGTTTCATTGGCTCAGCTTTCATCGCAGCCAGCCAACGCGGGGTTGCAGGGGCAAGGTTAAGCGCCACGACGTATTTGTCACCCAGCACGCCCATCAGCGCTTCGCGAGCGCGGAGCTGCGTGTCGGTGGTGTCGAAGCGAGCAAGAATTGCACCCTCTTCCAGAGCCACAGACTTAGCGGTAATTTTTTCTTCTTGTAACGTTTTCTGGACCTGGATCAGCGTTTGCTCACTGGCGGCGACACCGCGCGCGCCAGTGATTTGAACAGCCGGATCCTCACCATACAGGTTGGGAAGCGCGTACAGCAGGCCGACGAGAATCACGACGACCAGCATGATGTACTTCCACAAAGGATAACGGTTTAACACGGCAGTTCCCTTTGGGAAAAGTTGGGATTACAGCGCCTTCATGGTGCCTTTCGGCAGAACGGCAGCTACGAAGTCACGTTTGATGACCACTTCAGTGGTGTCGTTCAGGGCGATAGCAATGTAGCCGTTTTCAGCCACTTTGGTTACGCGACCGACCAGACCACCGTTAGTCAGTACTTCATCGCCTTTCGCAATGGAGTTCATCAGGTTTTTGTGCTCTTTGGTGCGCTTCTGCTGTGGACGCAGAATCATGAAGTAGAAGATCAGACCGAACACAACCAGCATCAGAATCAGAGACATCGGGCTGCCCTGCGCTGGAGCACCTGTTGCCGCTACCGCATCAGAAATAAAAAAGCTCATTCAAATTCCCTCATTATTAAAATTAATCAACGTTCAACGGTGGAACATCCCGCCCCTGACGTTGGTAGAAATCGGTCACGAAGCTCTCTAATTTACCCTCTTCGATAGCCTTACGTAAACCAGCCATTAAGCGCTGATAATAACGAAGATTATGAATGGTATTGAGACGCGCGCCCAAAATCTCGTTACAACGATCGAGATGATGCAGATACGCGCGAGAATAATTGCGACAGGTATAGCAATCGCACTCGGAATCGAGCGGGCTGGTGTCACTCTTATGCTTCGCGTTACGGATTTTCACCACGCCATCGGTAACGAACAAGTGGCCGTTACGCGCGTTGCGGGTTGGCATGACGCAGTCAAACATATCAATGCCGCGGCGTACGCCTTCAACCAGATCTTCTGGTTTACCCACGCCCATCAGGTATCGTGGTTTATCCGCCGGGATTTGCGGGCAGACATGTTCCAGAATACGGTGCATGTCTTCCTTCGGCTCACCCACAGCCAAACCGCCGACAGCGTAGCCATCAAAACCTATCTCTACCAGACCTTTAACAGAGATATCGCGTAAATCTTCGTAAACGCTGCCCTGGATAATGCCGAACAGCGCATTTTTGTTCTGCAGAGAGTCAAAACGGTCACGGCTACGCTTCGCCCAGCGCAGGGACATCTCCATAGAGCGTTTTGCGTAGTCCCAGTCCGCCGGGAACGGAGTACATTCGTCGAAGATCATCACAATGTCAGAGCCGAGATCGTACTGAATCTCCATCGACTTTTCGGGATCGAGGAAAATCGGATCGCCGTTGATCGGGTTACGGAAGTGTACGCCCTGCTCGGTGATCTTGCGGATATCGCCCAGGCTGAAGACCTGGAAGCCACCGGAATCGGTCAGGATGGGGCCTTTCCACTGCATGAAATCGTGCAGATCGCCGTGGAGTTTCATGATCTCCTGACCCGGACGCAGCCACAGGTGGAAGGTGTTGCCGAGGATAATCTGTGCGCCAGTGGCTTCTACTTCTTCCGGCGTCATCCCTTTGACGGTGCCGTACGTGCCCACAGGCATAAACGCGGGGGTTTCCACCACGCCGCGATCAAACACCAGGCGACCGCGACGCGCGCGACCGTCGGTGGTATCGAGTTCAAATTTCATTTTTTCTCCGACGTCAGAAAAACAGTCCAACGTTGTAAAACGGTGCCGCGGACTTATTCCCCGACACGCTCATTCAAAGCCAGCGGATTGTACGTGATAAACATCGCGTCCCCGTAGCTAAAAAAGCGATATTTTTGTTCTACCGCAGACTTGTAGGCATTCATCGTATGCTGATAGCCCGCGAACGCGGAGACCAGCATAATCAGCGTCGATTCAGGCAGATGGAAGTTGGTTACCAGCGCGTCAATCACTTTGTACTGATAGCCCGGGTAGATAAAGATCTGCGTATCGCCAAAGAACGGCTCGATAAGATCGTTTTTCGCCGCCTGCGCAGCGCTCTCCAGCGAGCGCACAGACGTCGTCCCGACCGCCACGACGCGGCTACCGCGCGCTTTCGCCGCCAGCACCGCGTCCACTACGTCCTGAGGCACTTCAGCATACTCAGAGTGCATGATGTGGTCTTCAATGCTGTCCACGCGCACCGGCTGGAAGGTCCCCGCGCCGACGTGCAGCGTCACGAACGCCATCTCCACGCCCTTCGCACGCAGTTTCTCGAGAAGCGGCTCATCAAAATGCAGGCCTGCGGTCGGCGCAGCGACGGCACCCGGTTTCTGGCTGTAGACGGTCTGGTACAGCTCGCGATCGGCCTCTTCGTCCGGACGCTCAATATATGGCGGCAGCGGCATGTGGCCGATGGCGTTCAGGATATCGAGCACCGTGCGCTCGTCGTCAAACGCCACCTCGAACAGCGCGTCGTGGCGCGCGGTCATGGTCGCCTTGATGCTCTCATCATCGCCCAGCAGCAGCTCCGCGCCCGGCTTCGGCGCCTTAGAAGCGCGAATATGTGCCAGAATACGTTTATCATCGAGCATACGTTCGACCAGCACTTCAATCTTACCGCCGCTGGCTTTACGGCCAAACAGGCGCGCCGGGATCACGCGGGTATTGTTAAAGACCAGCAGATCGCCAGGGTTGAGCTTGTCGAGCAAATCGGTGAAAGTACCGTGCGTCAGCTCGCCCGTTGGCCCATCCAGTGACAGTAAGCGACAGCTGCTGCGCTCAGGCATGGGATAGTGAGCAATCAGGGATTCAGGTAGTTCAAAGGAGAAATCGGCGACGCGCATGACGTATACTCGTGACTTAAAAACAGGCGGCATAGTCTAGTGCTCACACCCTTTTGCTGCAACAACTAGCCGCCCCCGGACAAATAAAACGCATGAATTTTCTCGCTCACCTGCATCTCGCGCACCTTGCTGACAGCTCCCTCTCGGGCAATTTGCTGGCCGATTTCGTACGCGGTAATCCCGCAGAAGACTACTCCCCTGAGGTTGTCGACGGGATTTTTATGCACCGCCGCATCGACGTGCTGACGGATAAGCTGCCGGAAGTGACGGAAGCCAAAGCCTGGTTCCGCCCGGAAACGCGCCGCGTTGCCCCGATCACGCTCGACGTGATGTGGGATCACTTCCTGTCGCGCCACTGGGAACAGCTGTCACCGGAGATGCCGCTGCCGGCGTTTGTGCGCTATGCCCACCAGCAGGTGTCGATTATTCTGCCCGACTCGCCGCCGCGCTTTGTGAATCTGAATAACTACCTGTGGTCGGAACGCTGGCTGGAGCGCTATCGCGAGATGGACTTCATCCAGAACGTGTTGAATGGGATGGCGAGCCGTCGCCCGCGCCTGGATGCGCTGCGCGACTCCTGGTATGACCTGGATGAACATTACGATGCGCTGGAGACCCGATTCTGGCAGTTTTACCCGCGCATGATGGCGCAGGCGAAAAACAAACAACTTTAATGGAGATTGGATTGATAGGTAAAAGCTGGCGGAACGATTGTCACCACCTCTTTGTCTTATCCATGAACACTCTCTATACTGGCTCGCGTTGCGTTCCAAATAACCTTAGTATCTACAGGAGAATCATATGGTTCTGGTAACTCGTCCGGCTCCGGATTTTACAGCTGCAGCAGTTCTGGGCAACGGTGAAATCGTTGAAAACTTCAACTTCAAACAGCACACCAACGGTAAAGCGACCGTTCTGTTCTTCTGGCCAATGGACTTCACTTTCGTTTGCCCGTCTGAGCTGATCGCTTTCGACAAACGTTATGAAGAATTCCAGAAGCGTGGCGTGGAAGTTGTTGGCGTCTCCTTCGACTCTGAATTTGTACACAACGCATGGCGTAACACCCCTGTCGACAAAGGCGGCATCGGTGCGGTGAAATACGCAATGGTTGCGGACATCAAACGCGAAATCCAGCAGGCTTACGGTATCGAACATCCGGACGCTGGCGTTGCGCTGCGCGGTTCCTTCCTGATCGACGCGAACGGCATCGTTCGTCACCAGGTTGTGAACGATCTGCCGCTGGGTCGTAACATCGACGAAATGCTGCGCATGGTTGACGCGCTGCAGTTCCACGAAGAGCACGGCGAAGTGTGCCCGGCTCAGTGGGAAAAAGGTAAAGAAGGTATGGCTGCTTCCCCAGACGGCGTGGCTAAATACCTGTCTGAGAACGTATCCAGCCTGTAATCGGCACGGTTTACGAGAAAGGCCCGCTTATGCGGGCCTTTTTTTATGCCTTACGCTGCGTTTCACGCCAGATGCGCCAGGCCATTCCCGCCAGCAGAAGCACGCCCGCAATCAGCACGCCCCACACCAGCAGGGCGTTCATCCAGCTCGCCCGATCGACCGCAGAGGTGGCGGTCAGACGCCCCTCGCCGCCTAACGCAACGTCATCCACAATGTCGGCCTGCGGCAGGTTCGCCATAGCATAGGTCTTGCGCAGGTCGGCTGGGATCAGCATGCCGGGCTCCACGCTGGCAGGCTTTGCGGCACCGTTGCCCCAGGCGAGCACACACGGCGCTTTCCCCTGGGCGTTAAACACCAGATCGTAGCGGTCGCGATGTCCCGTGACGCTCGGCAGGTATTCTGGCAGACGCGCATTCAGCGTCGTGATTTTCACTGCCTGCACCAGGCCCCCGTTAAGCGAAACCGGTGGCGACGTTTTTCCCTCAAGACGGTAAAGGACCTCTTTTTTCAGGGGGTGCCATGCGTCTTTTTCCGTACTCCGCCACGCTATCTCCACGGGAAGGACGCCATCGCCATTCAGTGAGATGCTGACAGCACTCAGCGGCTGCGGGCGCGCCCAGCGCCACTGCGCTTCGCTTGTCGATAGCTGCTCCCCTTCCCCCTCAAGCTCGACCGCTTCCGGGATCGCCTGGGCAGGTGCGATGATTGCGTTAACGCCGGTCAAGGTTATCCCCTGGCTCTGCGCGTTCAGCACCACCATGAGATAGCGATTCGCATCGGGAGATAAAACCGTATCGGTATCGATCCGATCGAGCTTAAGACGATCCTGGCCGCTGACGGCGTCAAGCAATGGCATATCCTCGCGCAGGGTATACCAGCGCTTAAGATCCTCGCTGTAATAGACCGACGCCGTTCCCTGCCACGGCGTCTGAGGAGAATTCCAGAGCAGCTGCAGCTGGGATATGGCCATCTCCCCCGTAGCCTGCTCCGGCAGGGTCAGCAGATAATGTTGCCCGGCTGCGGCGGCTTTTTGCCCCTCCAGCACAATCTCAACGCCGTTTCCGGAGCGGAGCAGGATCTTATCGCTATCACCGGATCCTTGCGAAGCCGCAAGCGGCGAGGCATCCAGCGGGAAGAGGCGCAGCGCCGTGGATTGCACTGACGCCTGCGGACGCGTCGCGCTGACCAGGCTGAAGGGAACCGGCTCGCCCGACTGGTTAAAGACGCGGACATCATGCAGATCTGGCGACGTGCTTTGCTCATAGACGGCGAGCGGCAGCATCACCCGATACCACTGGGAAGGAACAGACGTATCGAGTGAAAGACCAAAAGCATAGTCCCGGGGCGATTCCGTTTGTCCCTCGTCGCAGAACGCCGGGCCGGAAAGCGCCAGCAGCGCGGTACACGCTACCGCTTTCATCCATTTCATTTTTCATCTCCTGTTTTGGGCGGTAGCGGTGAGAAATACCCCACAATCAGAACCAGTATCGCCACGCCGATAAACGCTATCGCGCGCGACAAACCGCCTCCGCCCGCGCTGTCCACCAGCATCAGTTTAACCATTACCACACCCAGCAGCGCGGCACCGCAGAGCCACTCCTGCCGGGAAGCCCGACGGGTGGCATGGATCATGACCACCAGCGCGCTCAGCATCCAGAACAGGGCAAAGCTGGTCTGGATAAGCCGCGAATCCCACAGCGATGCCATATTCCAGGCCACGTCGCCGTACCAGGCCAGGGCGCGCATCAGCGCACCGTTAAGCCACCAGAAGCCAAACGCCATGAGCGCGACGGCAGGCCACGGGCGCGCTTGCGCAAGCCACGCCGGGTAGTAGCGATCCACCGCCCGATAAAAGACGACCAGCCCCAGCAACGCGAACGCCGCGCCTTCCTCAAGCGGGTTCACCAGCGGCAGCCAGGTCTGACGATAGACCACGCCGTCCTGGAAATTGGTCACCACCAGCAATACCAGCAGCGCCACGACTACAGGAATCGGTGCCAGGCAGGCGTAGAGCGCAGGCCACTCCCGGAATGGCCACACGCGACGCCGTACCGCAGCAGAGAGCGCCATAATCACCCCGCCGCCTGCGGCCATCGCTAAACCGCTACCCCAGGCCGCCATGCCCCAGGGCAGAGACCGGGCAAACCAGTAAAGCTCGGCGGCCAGCGCCAGTAAAATCATCCAGAAGAGTGACAAATGCAGCCCCATCGCGATGCGTGGCAGGAGTCTTTCACCGTCGCGCCGCAGCAGCATTAGCGAGGCAGGAAGCGCAACGCACCAGGCCAGGTTTGACCAGCCGGCGGAGACGATCTGCTGGTGCCAGAGCTGATAACCCACCATCAGCAGCATAACCGGCCAGAGCAGCCATTTGCTGGCGTCCAGCTCTCGCCACGCCAGACGAGCGGCCACCTGCCGCCAGCCCCAGACCGACGCCGCCGTCAGCGCCAGCACGCCCGCCAGAATCGGTAATTCCTGCGTCAGCGCCAGCCGCGATGCGCCCAATAGCGCCACGAGCCAGAACAGCAGCCCGCCTGCCAGCAGCGCCCAGCTGACCGGCATAAAGAGAGTCCGCCACAGCCAGGCCGCAGCCAGCCAGCAAAGGCTGAGGATGGCGAAGATAAGGAGCAGACTCAGCGACGTAACGCCGTTCGTTTGTGCCCACAGCGCGCTGCCGAGCGCCAGCACCAGCAGCGCCGTCCCGCTATAGCTCATGCGACGCTGGTGCTGCTGCACGCCCAGCCAGAGGATACCCAGCCCTTCCAGCGCCCAGGCCATCGCCGTCCAGCGCGCTGACAGCGCCAGCGGAATGGCGAGCGTCGCGAACCCGCCGCCGATGGCCAGCGCCGCCATGACCAGCGGTCGTCCGACGGAGGGATAGCGCCGCAGCGCAAGGAACGCGAGGGTAAGATAAAATGCGCCGTATCCCAGCGCACTCAGGGCCGGACCATATTCCCAGTGCCGGGTCATGCCGTACTGCATCCCAAAACCGATTAGCGGCGGGGCAAACAGCAGCACGCCGTCAATAATCTGCTTCCCTTTCTCCTGCGCCCGCAGCGACAGCGCCACGCTCAGGACGCCGAATATCAGCGTATTGGCAATCAGGAACAGCTGGCAGATCCAATAGTCTTCAGGCTGGTAGTCACTCAGCCCCCACAGGCCGCCGACGCCGAACGTGAACAGCAGCCCAAGCAGGTTCAGCTCGCGCCAGTGCTGCCAGATGCTGATCGCGAGAATACCGATAGACAGCAGGAGATAGAAAGAGAACAGCGCGACAAAGCTGCCGCCCCCGGTAGACAAGAGGAGCGGCGCAAGATAGCCGCCGAGGCTCGCCAGCATGGCAAGGCTCAGCGCCTTCTGCAGCACCGCCAGCCCGACGCTCGCCGCGCAAATCACCACCAGCAGCGCAAAGGCCAGCGTCATCGGCAACATTTGCCAGAGCCGGAAGGCGCCAAACACCGTCAGGTAGAGCACGCCGGTCGCCCCGCCCTGGAGGATCAGCGCATAGACGCGCTGCCTGTGCCGCAGCCGCCACCCAACCGCCAGCAGAACGATGGCAAACAGCGCCGTTGCCACGAGGCGCAGCTCAAGCGGGAACAGGGAATGTTCCACGGTATAGCGCAGCAGGAATGAAAGACCAAGGAAAAGCAGCAGGATCCCAAGCTTCGCCAGCGGATTACCCTGCATAAACCAGCGTACCAGCGACGTCAGGATGCCGCCAAAGGCAGAAGGCTGTTTTGCCGCAGGCGCCGGGGCCGGTTCTGCCACGGCAGCGGGAGTATCGGGGCGCCAGGGGTCGACAGGCGCGGGAGCGTCCTCAACCACCGGCGCGGTCACAGGCGACGGCGCCGTGGTCTGCACCGGCTCCGGCGCGTCCTCAGGCACGCCGCGCTGCTCAAGCGCCTCAATGCGCTGGCGCAGCCGGGCAATCTCCTGTCGCGCCGCCGTACTTCGATTAAAGCCTATAACCGCAAGCACGGGTGCCACCACCAGCGCAAATACCAGGAACAAACAGCCAAGGATGTAAAGCTCGTCCATGTTTCCACCTTCACCGTAAACGATCCGTTAAGATTGACACAAATAGTTGCATTTGCGCCATCTTAAAAGGTGGAAACATTAGCAGGTCTTAGCTGCCGAACCAGATCGTCGCGGATACCGCAGGCAGTGCCAGCACGCCGTCCTGTATTGTTGCCTTGCCCTCTTTATTCTTCCACGTCGCTACCTTCAGCAGCGGTGAATCATCCAGCACCACTTCGCAGGCCTCTCCCCGGTTAATCGCCACCAGCACGCGCTGCTGGTTATAGACGCGAGCAAATACCACCACGTTATCGTGGGCGTACACCACCTGACAGCCGCCGTAGCGCAGGGCGAGACTCTGCTTACGCAGCTTTGCCAGCCGCTGATACAGGCTGAACAGCACCTTGTCCTGTTTCGCTGGCTCCCACGGGAAAGTTTTGCGGCAGAACGGATCGTTGTTGCCGTCCAGCCCCACCTCGTCTCCGTAGTAGATGCACGGTACGCCCGGCCAGGTGAAGAGCCAGGTCACCGCCAGCGGCAGACGCGCGACATCCTTGCCCAGCAGGGATTTAAAGCGCGCGGTATCGTGGCTATCGAGCTGGTTAAACATCCGCAGCTGCTGCTGATGCGACAGGCCGGCGCGGTAGTTCTCCATCCACGCCATGCAGGTTTCAGCGTCGATATGATTCGGATCGTAGGAGATATCGGTGTTAGCGAGGAATCCCCACAGCGGGAAGGTAAAGCCGCGATAGTTCATCGCCGCATCTTCCGCATCGTTCTGCAGCCACTGGCGCGCGTCGCCAAAGTGCTCGCCAAAGACGAACGCCTCCGGCTGGGCTACTTTTGCCGAGCGCGTAATCCCGGCGACGTGCTGAAGGTTATTCCGCGCCCCGCCCGCTTCGCCGAGCATATGCACCACGTCCAGGCGCCAGCCGTCCATATTCCACGGCGCCTTCAGCCAGTGACGCACGATGCTGTCTTCCCCGCCGTAAATCTCGTTCACAAGCGTTGGCGACTGGAAATCCAGCTTCGGGAGGCTCGGGTAGCCCAGCCAGTCCAGCGCACGGCCCTCCTCGTTAAAGCTGTACCAGTCGCGCTGCGGCGAATCCGGGTTATGACATGCCCCGCCCATCGACTGATTATGACGGTCAAACCAGGCGTGTGAATCTCCGCTGTGGTTGAACACGCCGTCAAGAATGAGGCGCATGCCTTCGTTTTGGGTGTTCTTACGCAGGCGCAGCAGCGCCTCGTCACCGCCAAACTGCGCGTCAACGTGGCGATAATCTTCGGTATCGTATTTGTGTACGCTCGGGGCCTTAAACACCGGGTTGAGATACAGCGCCGTCACGCCCAGTTTTTTCAGGTACGGCAGCTTTTCGCTGATACCGTCGAGATCGCCCCCGTAGAAGGTCGATCCGCCCGCCTGCGCGGTCAGCGGCTCATCCCACGCTTTCAGGATAATGTCATGACCCGCCGCATGGTGGTAGTAGACCTTATCCTGGTCGGCAGTGCGTTTTTCGCTGCGCGCAAAGCGGTCCGGGAAAATCTGGTAAAAGACCTGATCGTTAACCCACTGCGGGCCGTTATCCGGGTAATCGACTGCAAACTGCTCCAGCCGTGCGGGCGGGAAACGGCTAAACCCCTGCGGGGTAAACCACAGCTGACGGTTGTTCCACAAAAGCTTAAAGCTGTAGCGGCGGCGCGGCTGTCCGCTACGCAGGTCGATATTCGCCCGCCAGGCGGTGATCCCCGGCTGCGGCTGGCTGCGCAGCTTGTGCATTTTCAGCCCGGTCTCTTCGTTATCGATTTCGGCGCGGAGCGTCACGCGTTCAGGCTGATTTTCACCCGCCAGCCAGAGCGTAATCACAAGGTTGTCTTTGTTTTGCTTAACAAATGGGGCAACCGGAAGGTGCCAGGCGTTTAACATCACGAATCCCCTTTGATGAAATTGACGTCACCTTGCCACAGGGTGGTTAAGGATAGCTCATCACGATCGGGATTATTGGGGGAGGAGAAAGGAGGAGGAGGCATCAGTGCGGCCTGATGCCCTCCCCCCAACCCTCTCCCACAGGGAGAGGGAGAAAAAAGATTACTGCGCTTCTGCCAGCAGACGGTCGCGGCGGCATTTAAACACCCAGCCCACCAGCAGCAGGACGATCCACGCGCAGCCCACGTACAGGGAAATGCGGGTATCCGGATGGTAGCCAATCAGGCCAATGATAAACACCAGGAAGATCAGCCCGACGACGGTCGTCGCAACGCCGCCCGGTACTTTGAACTTCAGCGCTTTCGCCTCATCCGGCGACAGGCGACGGCGGAAGGCAATCTGCGACAGCAGGATCATGATCCACACCCACACCGTCGCGAAGGTCGCCAGCGATGCAATCACCAGGAAGACGTTCTCCGGCATGATGTAGTTCAGGTAAACCGAGAACAGCAGCGCCACGGTCATCACCACAACGGTCACCCACGGCGTGCCGCGGCGTGAGGTTTTGGCGAACACCTTCGGCGCACTGCCCTGCTCCGCCATGCCGTGCAGCATACGGCCCACGCCAAAGACGTCACTGTTGATCGCGGAGAGCGACGCGGTCAGCACCACAAAGTTCAGAATGCTGGCGGCAAACGCAATCCCCATGTGCTGGAAGGTCAGAACAAACGGGCTACCATTGGTGCCCACCTGGTTCCACGGGTAGATGGACATGATCACGAACAGCGTACCTACATAGAACACCAGAATACGCATCGGCACCGAGTTGATGGCGCGCGGAATAGACTTCTCCGGGTCTTTCGCTTCCCCGGCGGTAATACCGATAATCTCGATACCGCCGTAGGCGAACATGACCATCTGGAGCGACATGACCATGCCGAGCCAGCCGTTGCTGAAGAAGCCGCCGTTGCTCCAAAGGTTATGGATGCCGGTCGGCTGCCCGCCGTTGCCGATTCCCCAGATGATGATGCCAAAACCGGCCACAATCATGATGATGATGGTGGCGACCTTGAAGAAGGAGAACCAGAACTCCAGCTCGCCGAACACCTTCACGCTCATCAGGTTGACGGCGCAAATGATCAGCACCACGCTCAGCACCCATATCCAGTGCGGCACCGCCGGGAACCAGACGCCCATATAGATGCCAAACGCCGTCACGTCGGCAATCGCCACGATCAGGATTTCAAAGCAGTAGGTCCAGCCGGTGATAAACCCGGCCAGCGGGCCGAGGTTTTCCTGCGCGTAGCGGGAGAATGAGCTGGCAGACGGGTTGTGAACCGACATTTCGCCGAGGGCGCGCATGATGATATACGCCGCCACGCCGCCGATGATGTACGCCAGCAGCACGCTGGGACCGGCCATTTTGATGGCATCTGCCGAGCCATAAAAAAGACCGGTGCCGATAGCAGAGCCCAGCGCCATAAAGCGGATGTGGCGCGTGCTCAATCCACGTTTAAGTTTGTTAGTGCTTTCCATTTAAATCTTGCCATTCAACACGAAAAAAACAAAAAACCACGGGGCCTTAAGCCCCGTGGTTAAACAGTTTGTTGCCGTTGATTAATGGGCGTTCGATGCGACCTGACGCCCTGCAGCACGGTCCCAGATAATGGCCAGAACCAGTGCAACAACGGTAGGCATCAACCAGGCCAGACCCTGCTCGGACAGCGGCAGACGCTGTGTCCATGCCGGCAGTATGTGCGCGAAAGCTGATGCTTTAATCCCGTCAAGGATACCAAAAATCAGGCTGATAAACATGGCTGGCGCAATAATTCGTGAAGAGTTGTTCCACCACGGGCGAGTAAAGCTCAACACCACCAGTACGATGCACGGCGGATAAATCGCCGTCAGCACCGGAATAGAGACCTGAATCAGGTGGCTCAGACCGAGGTTTGACACCGCCATAGAGAAGATGCCGAGGATAAACACCAGGGTGCGGTAAGAGAGCGGCAGATACTGTGCAAAGAACTCTGCGCAGGCGCAGGTCAGGCCAACCGCGGTGACCAGACAGGCCAGGAAGATGAGTGCCGCCAGCAGCATACTGCCCGCACCGCCGAAGGTGTGCTGAACGTAGGCGTGCAGGATAGCCGCACCGTTGGCGTTCTGATCGACCAGCATGGCGCTGTCGGAGCCCAGACGGAACAGCGCCAGATACAGCAGCGTCAGACCCACACCGGCCATCAGGCCAGCCCAGATGGTATAGCGGGTCAGCAGACGCGCTTCGGTCACACCGCGGGAACGCGCGGCGTTAACGATAACGATACCAAACACCATGGCGCCCAGCGTATCCATCGTCAGGTAGCCGTTCACAAAGCCGTTAGAGAACGCGGCGTTTTTATAGGCATCCATCGCATCGCTAATCGGGCCCGCTGGCCAGACGATGGCCGCTACCGCCAGAACAATCAGCGCCACAATTTTGAGCGGAGCCAGGAAGTTACCCACGGTATCCAGCAGTTTGCCCGGATAGAGGGAAACCAGAATCACGATCGCGAAATAGATCAGGCTGTAGATAAACAGCGGCATCGCGCCGTCACCGGTCAGAGGAGCAATCCCCACTTCAAAGGAAACGGTCGCCGTACGCGGGGTCGCAAACAGCGGGCCCACGGCCAGATAGCAGACGGTTGCCAGCAGAACGCCCGCCACTTTACCAATCGGGGTGCTAAGGCTATCCACACCGCCACCGACTTTCGCCAGCGCGACGACGGTGAGAACCGGCAGACCCACGGCAGTAATCAGGAAACCAAACGCGGCGGTCCAGACGTGTTCACCCGCCTGTAGGCCAACCATTGGAGGGAAAATGATGTTGCCTGCGCCAACGAACAGCGCAAATGTCATAAAGCCCAGCGCGATGATGTCACGCGATTTTAAGTGATGGGTCATAAAACCTTACTGCCTGTGGATGTGGTGTTGAAAACATTGAGATTTTCGATATCCCTGACGGGATGATACAGCCGAAAATTTGCTCAATTTCAGCGGGAAATGCTCCCGTCCTGGCGTGGAGAAGAATAGTTTTTCGATTTACCACGCAAATACAGTCGGTCTGACAGTATCTGGGGCGCAATTTAAACGCTTATAACGTTTAAAGGCAAGGTGGGATCGCAAAACCAGAACAATATGCCAGCATGAAAATACACGTTAGAATAATACGCTGTTTATAAGAAAAACCCATGGCTAATCATGCGAACAAAAAACAGACAGCCGTATAAAATTCATCCGCGTTTCGCTTGACTGCAAAGCAAACGGGCCAGCGATGGCTGACCCGTGGAAAGGTAAAATGACACGCCTGCCGTCAGGCGATCTTTTTGGCAATTAATCGTTCCGGAATAACGAAACTGAAACGGGTTCCTTTACCCAGCGTACTTTGAATATCGAGACGGCTTTCATGGTGATTCACCGCGTGTTTCACAATTGCCAGCCCCAGGCCGCTTCCGCCCGTCTGCCGGGATCGCGCTTTATCCACACGGTAAAAGCGCTCGGTCAGACGCGGAATATGCTCCGGCGCGATCCCCGGCCCATTGTCTTCCACGCTAAACTCCGCCCCCGTTGGGGCATGGTGCCAGCGCACCACGATATTTGTCCCCTCAGGCGTATGATTCACCGCGTTATACACCAGGTTGGAAATGGCGCTACGCAGTTCATCTTCGCTGCCCAGCACCTTCAGCGTATTGTCGACCTCAAAGGTCAGGTGATGCTTTTTGTGGCTTAACGTCTGCGCTTCACGCTCCACGACCCGCAGCATCATCGGGACATCAATGGTGTCATTTAGTGCCAGCGTTGGCGCCGCTTCAATCTTCGAGAGCGTCAGCAGCTGCTTCACCAGCCCTTCCATCCGGTGCGTTTGCTCGCGCATGGTGTGCAGCGCTTTTTCACGCGGCGCGCCTTCCAGCGTTTGCTCCTGCATCATCTCCAGGTAGCCCTGTAGCACGGTCAACGGGGTTCGCAGTTCGTGACTGACGTTGGCGAAGAAGTTGCGACGCGCCCCTTCCAGCTGGTGCATTTGGGTAACATCGCGCGCCACCATCAGCCACTGCTTATCGCTGTAGGGCATCACGCGGATCTCCAGATGGCGACCATTATTGAGCTTCAGATTGTGCGGACGGGTAAAATCACGCTTTTTCAGGTACAGCGTAAACTCGGGATAGCGCAGAAGGTTGAGGATATTTTGACCATTGTCATCCGGCCAGCGCAGGCCCAGCAGCTGCTGCGCCAGGCCGTTACACCAGAAGATCGTCCCTTCTTCGGTCGTCAGAATCACGGCATCCGGCAGCGACTCTGCACCGCTGCGGAAACGCTTAATCAGGCTTCCCAGCTCGCGGCGACGCTTTTTATTACGCATCTGCATCTGATGCAGACCGTACAGCAGCGGCTCCCAGCTGCCGCTTCCCGGCGGCGGCGTCATACTTCGGTCAACCCACAGCCACCAGGAGAGGCGCAGCAGGTTCCAGAAATGCCAGATCAGCAGCCCGGTGACCGACGCCAGCAGAAACCACGGCAGGTGTCCAAGAAAGGCCCCCAGAAGGAAGGCCGGAATACAGCATAAGATCAGTTCAAAGACGAGCCTTTTCCATGACAGACGTTCCAGCACGCGTCACACTCCTGTCATTGTTCAGAAACGGGTAGAAAAACGATAACCCGTGCCGCGGACCGTCTGCACCATGCGATCGTGGCCGCTCAGTTCCAGTGCTTTTCGCAGGCGGCGAATATGTACGTCAACCGTCCGGTCTTCGACATACACGTTAGTTCCCCAGACGTTATTCAGCAACTGCTCGCGGCTGTACACGCGTTCCGGGTGAGTCATAAAGAAGTGCAGGAGTTTAAATTCGGTAGGCCCCATGTCGAGGGGATTTTCACCGGTCATCACGCGGTGTGAGGTGGGATCAAGGCTCAGCCCCTGCATCTCAATCACCTCTTCCACCGCCATCGGCGAAATACGGCGCATCACGGCTTTAATGCGGGCGACCAGCTCTTTGGGGGAGAACGGTTTGGTAATGTAATCGTCCGCGCCGGTCTCAAGACCGCGCACGCGATCCTCTTCTTCTCCGCGCGCCGTAAGCATCACAACCGGGATGTCGCGGGTCAGCGCTTCACGCTTCAGGTGTTTGATAAACTGCAGTCCGGAGCCGCCAGGCAACATCCAGTCCAGCAGAATCAGATCGGGCCAGGGTTCATTCAGCTGGTTCACTGCGCTGTCATAATCTTCCGCTTCAACCGGCTGGAAACCGTTTTGCTCGAGCACGAAGCACACCATTTCACGAATTGGAGCTTCATCTTCTACGACCAGAATACGTCTCGCCATACTTTGCCCTGTCTTATCTTATTTAAGTTACAAGTTTGTAATTCGGCGCCATTATGCGTCAGATTTATGACAGATTTATGAAAAACAGTACCACGATAACGGGCAAACCGTTGTTTTATTACAGCGGTTATTTTCCCTTCTCTGAACGTTTATAATCCTGCTTTCTCTTTTTTGCCACGGATCAGCTATGCGCATACTTCACACCTCGGACTGGCATCTGGGTCAAAATTTTTACAGCAAAAGCCGTGCGGCTGAACATGAAGCGTTCCTGAACTGGCTGCTGGAAACGGCCCGGACGCACGAGGTGGACGCGATTATTGTGGCGGGTGACATCTTTGATACCGGCTCGCCCCCCAGCTATGCGCGTGAACTGTATAACCGCTTCGTGGTGAATCTGCAGCAAACCGGCTGTCACCTGGTGATTGTCGCCGGCAACCATGATTCCGTCGCCACGCTCAATGAATCCCGCGATATCCTGGCATTTCTCAATACCACCGTGGTCGCCAGCGCCGGGCACGCCCCGCAGATCCTGAAAAAACGCGACGGCTCGCCGGGCGCTGTGCTGTGTCCGATACCGTTTTTACGTCCGCGGGACATCGTGCAAAGCCAGGCGGGGCTGTCGGGTGCAGAAAAGCAGCAACATCTCTTACAGGCCATCACCGACTATTACCACCAGCAGCACGCCGAAGCCTGTGCCCTGCGGGGTGACCAGCCTATTCCGGTGATTGCGACCGGGCATCTCACCACCGTCGGGGCCAGTAAAAGTGACGCCGTGCGTGACATCTATATCGGTACGCTGGATGCCTTTCCGGCGCAGAACTTCCCGCCAGCCGACTACATTGCGCTCGGACACATTCACCGCGCGCAGGTTATTGGCGGCAGCGAGCACATCCGCTACTGCGGCTCCCCTATTTCGCTCAGCTTTGACGAAACAGGGAAAGCCAAATCCGTGCATCTGGTGAGCTTCAGCGAGGGAAAACTCCGCGCCGTCGAGACGCTGGAAGTACCGGTCACCCAGCCGCTGGCGGTGCTGAAAGGCGATCTCGATGCCATCACCGCCCAGCTGGAACAGTGGCGCGGTGTCGAACAAGATCCCCCCGTCTGGCTGGATATCGAAATCACCACCGATGACTACCTGCACGATATGCAGCGCAAAATTCAGGCGCTGACTGAGGATTTGCCCGTCGAAGTCTTACTGGTCCGCCGCAGCCGCGAGCAGCGCGAGAAAATTCTGTTAAGCGCTCAACGTGAAACGCTCAGTGAACTGCGGGTTGAAGAGGTGTTTGAACGCAGGCTCTCGCAGGAAGAGATTGACGACGCGAAGCGCGCAAGACTCAGCGAACTGTTCAGCCGTACCCTGCATGCGCTCAATGATGAGGAAGAAAACGCATGAAAATTTTGAGCCTGCGCCTGAAAAATCTCAACTCACTCAAGGGCGAGTGGAAAATTGACTTTACCGAGGAGCCGTTTGCCAGCAACGGGCTGTTTGCCATCACCGGTGCGACCGGGGCAGGAAAAACTACCCTGCTCGACGCCATCTGTCTGGCGCTTTATCACGAAACGCCGCGACTGCAGAAGGTCTCTCAGGCGCAAAACGATCTGATGACCCGCGACACCGCCGAATGCCTGGCAGAAGTGGAGTTCGAGGTAAAAGGCACCGCCTATCGCGCCTTCTGGAGCCAGAACCGGGCGCGCAACCAGCCGGACGGGAACCTGCAGGCACCGCGCGTGGAGCTGGCGCGCTGTGAAGATGGCAAAATCCTGGCCGACAAAGTGTCGGATAAGCTGGAGCAAACCGCCGCGCTTACCGGGCTGGACTACGGGCGCTTTACCCGCTCGATGCTGCTCTCACAGGGGCAGTTTGCCGCCTTCCTTAATGCCAAACCGAGCGATCGTGCCGAGCTGCTGGAAGAGCTGACCGGCACCGAGATCTACGGCCAGATTTCCGCCATGGTGTTTGAAAAACATAAAGCCGCCCGCAGCGTGCTTGAAAAGTGCGAGGCGCAGGCGGCGGGCGTCGTGCTGTTGAGCGAAGAACAGCAGCAGCAGTTACAGCAAAGTTTGCAGGCACTTACTGACGAAGAGAAAACCCTGCTGGTTCAGCAGCAAAGCCAGCAGAAAGATTTTCAGTGGCTTACGCGTCATGATGAGCTCGTGCGCGAGCAACAGCGCGCCGCCGCGATGCAGCAGCAGGCGCAACAGGCGCTGACGAACGCTGCGCCAGAGCTGGCAAAGCTCCAGCTTGCTCTGCCCGCCACCCAGCTTCGACCGCTCTGGGAACATCAGCAGGAGCAAACCGCGCGTCTGGCACAGACACAGCAGCGAATTATCGAAGTAAATACCCGCTTACAAGCCAGAACCGCGCTGCGCTCACGTATCCGCAATACCGCCCTGCGTAACCACGAGCAGCTTCAGACCGAACTGACGGCGCTGGCGCAGTGGCTGGCGGAGCACGAGCGCTATCGGCTGCTGGGCCAGGAGATTGCCGGCTGGCGCGCCCAGTTCTCGCAGCTTAACCGCGATAAAACGCAGTTAGCCTCGCTTGCTGCGCGGATGAGTGAATTACGCAACAGGCTGGCTGAGATGCCGGAAAATGCGCTGACCCTGACGGCGGATGAGGTTAGCGCGGCCATGGAGCAGCAGTCCCGGTCACGCACGCTGCGCCAGCGGCTAACGTCGCTGCATGCCCGCTATCAGCCGCTGCAAAAGCGCCTGCGCCAGAGCGGTGAAAGCGTGCAGAAGGCCCAGGCCGAACAAAATAAACTCAATGAAACGCTGATGCTGCGCCGCCAGCAGTACAAAGAGAAACACCAGCACTATCTGGACCTGAAGGCCCTGTGCGAACGCGAAGCGACGATTAAAGACCTGGAAAGCTATCGTGCCCAGCTTGAGGCGGGTAAACCCTGTCCGCTGTGCGGTTCCAGCGAGCACCCCGCCGTTGAGCAATACCAGTCTCTTGAGCTGACGGATAACCAGCGCCGCCGTGATGCCCTGGAAAAAGAGGTCGCCGCCCTTAAAGAGGAAGGCCTGCTGGTGCTGGGACAGATTAATGCCCTGGCTCAGCAGATCCAGCGCGAGACAGACGAAGTTCAGACGCTCTCTCAGGAAGAGCAAGCACTCACTAAAGAGTGGATAGAGGCCTGTGCTTCCCTGAATATAGCGTTGAATATTCAGGACGATATCGCGCCATGGCTGAACGAACAGGAACAGTACGAGCGCCAGCTTTATCTGCTCAGCCAGCGTCTGACCCTGCAAAACCAGTTGAACGAGCAGGAAGCGCAGGAGCGACAGTATCAGCAGCAGCTGACGGCCGCGCGCCAGGCGCTGGAACACACCCTGCTCTCGCTATCACTCAACGTACCTGAAGACGGTAATGAAGCCGCCTGGCTGCACGCCCGCGAAGCGGAATTCTCGCAGTGGCAGGAGAAGCAAACGCAGCACGGCGTGCTTCAGGAACGCATAAACGCCCTGAAGCCGCTGCTCGACGCGCTTCCGGCAACGAAAAGCGCAGACGCCGAACCGGTTATTCCTGATAACTGGCGCGACATCCACGACGAGTGCGTGTCGCTACAGAGCCAGCTGACCGCGCAACAGCAGCAGGAGACGCTGGAGCAAGAGCGTCTGCAGCAGTCGCAGACGCAGTTCACCGCGGCGCTCTCGGCAAGCTGCTTTGCCGATCGGGACGCGTTCCTTGCCGCGCTGTTGGATGACGACGCTATTCGCCACCTCGAACAGCTGAAACAGTCGCTGGAAAGCCAGATACAGCAGGCCGCGGCCCTTTCCGGCCAGGCTAACCAGCAGCTGCAGGCTCATCTGGCGCTGCGGCCGGAAGGGCTCGACGCCGATGCACCTGCGCTGCAAAGCCAGCTGCAGCAGCTGGCGCAGCGGCTGCGCGAGAACACCACGCATCAGGGCGAGATCCGCCAGCAGCTTAAGCAGGACAGCGATAACCGTCAGCACCAGCTGGCGTTGATGCAGCAAATTGAAGAGGCCGCGCGCCAGGCGGACGACTGGGGGTACCTGAACGCGCTGATCGGCTCCAGCACCGGCGACAAGTTCCGTAAGTTCGCCCAGGGGCTGACGCTGGACAATCTTGTCTGGCTCGCAAACCAGCAGCTTAACCGTCTGCACGGGCGTTATCTGCTGCAGCGTAAGGCCAGCGACGCGCTGGAGCTGGAAGTGGTCGATACCTGGCAGGCGGATGCGGTTCGCGATACCCGTACGCTCTCGGGCGGCGAAAGCTTCCTGGTCAGCCTGGCGCTGGCGCTGGCCCTTTCCGATCTGGTGAGTCATAAGACGCGGATCGATTCCCTGTTCCTGGATGAAGGGTTCGGCACGCTCGACAGTGAAACGCTGGATACCGCGCTGGATGCGCTCGACGCGCTGAACGCCACCGGGAAAACCATCGGCGTGATCAGCCACGTTGAGGCGATGAAAGAGCGCATTCCGGTGCAGATTAAGGTGAAGAAGATCAACGGCCTGGGGTATAGCAGGCTGGATAAGGTGTTTGCGGTGGAATGAATGGGGTGATCGTGCGGTCTGATGCCCTCACCCTAACCCTCTCCCACAGGGAGAGGGAATAAACGTTTATTCTGGCCATAACCACGCCGCGCCGCGCACGCCGCTGGAGTCCCCGTGCAGCGCTTTGCGGATCGGGGTTTCGCATTCACCGCCGAAGACCCACTGTTTCACCAGGTTCGGCACCGTGGCGTAAAGCCGATCGACGTTGCTCATGCCGCCACCCAGCACTATCACGTCAGGATCGAGAATATTCACCACGTGAGCCAGCGATTTCGCCAGCCGCATTTCGTAGCGGCTAAGCGCCAGTTCGGCGACAGGATCCTGTTCTTCGACCAGACGCATGATTTCGTTGCCCTTGAGCGGCTGGCCGCTCAGACGGTGGTAGTCGGTCGCAAACCCGGTGCCGGAGATAAACGTCTCGATACAGCCCTGTTTTCCGCAGTAGCATGGGACTTCAGCGCGGTATTTAAGCTCGTCTTCATCCATCCACGGCAGCGGGTTGTGTCCCCACTCGCCCGCCGTGCCGTTGCCGCCGATATGGGCGCGCCCCCCGAACGCCACCCCCGCGCCGCAGCCAGTGCCGATAATAACGGCAAACACGGTCTGGGCACCCGCTGCCGCGCCGTCGATGGCCTCAGAGACCGCCAGGCAGTTGGCGTCGTTGGCCAGACGCACGTCCCGGTTCAGACGCGCGCTTAAATCTTTATCAAACGGCTGGCCGTTGAGCCAGGTGGAGTTAGCATTTTTAACCACGCCGGTATACGGCGAGATCGACCCCGGGATCCCCATCCCGACGCTGCCGGTTTGCCCAGTCGCCTGCTCTGCCATCTCAACCAGCCTGGCAATCGTCTCGATAGTCTGGTGATAATCATCGCGCGGCGTCGGCAGACGGTGGCGAAACAGCTGCTCCCCCTGCTCGCTCAGTGCGATAACTTCTGTTTTGGTGCCGCCCAAATCGATCCCAATACGCACAAGACTCTCCTCATTATTTTGATTATCAACAGAGTAGAAGCACGCTTCCCGATTAGCAATGCAAGCGATGCGACAATTCGTTATCATGCCCGCTGATTTAACGACAAGGCCGTGGAAATTATCATGCTGTGGTTCAAAAATTTGATGGTTTACCGTCTCAGCCGCGACGTTTCGCTGCGTGCAGAAGAGATGGAAAAACAGTTAGCCGCTTATACCTTTTCCCCTTGCGGTAGCCAGGATATGGCGAAAACCGGTTGGGTTCCGCCAATGGGTTCACAAAGCGATGCACTGACCCACGCCAGCAGCACGGGTCAAATCATCGTCTGCGCCCGTAAAGAAGAGAAAATCCTGCCGACGCCGGTGGTTAAGCAGGCGCTCGAAGCGAAAATTTTCAAGCTGGAAGCCGAACAGGGCCGCAAGCTGAAAAAGACCGAAAAAGATTCGCTGAAAGACGAAGTGCTGCACTCCCTGCTGCCGCGCGCCTTCAGCCGCTTCAGCCAGACCATGATGTGGATCGATACCGTTAACGGGCTGATCATGGTGGACTGCGCCAGCGCCAAGAAAGCAGAAGATACGCTGGCCCTGCTGCGCAAAAGCATCGGCTCGTTACCGGTCGTGCCGCTGGCGCTGGAAACGCCAATTGAGTTAACGCTGACCGAATGGGTACGCAGCGGTGCTGCGGCACAGGGTTTCCAGATCCTTGATGAAGCCGAGCTGAAAGCCCTGCTGGAAGACGGTGGCGTGATCCGCGCGAAGAAGCAGGATCTGGTGAGCGACGAGATCGCCGTACACATCGAAGCGGGTAAAGTGGTCACCAAACTGGCGCTCGACTGGCAGCAGCGTATTCAGTTCGTGATGTGCGACGACGGCTCCGTGAAGCGTCTGAAGTTCTGCGATGAGCTGCGCGATCAGAACGAAGATATCGACAGGGAAGATTACGCCCAGCGTTTTGACGCGGACTTCATCCTGATGACCGGCGAGCTGGCCGCGTTGATTCAGAATCTGGTGGAAGGTCTCGGCGGCGAAGCGCAGAGATAACGGGCAAAACGTAGGCCGGGTAAGCGTTAGCGCCACCCGGCTAATTTTTTATTTCAGGTAGCGGCACAGATAAGAGGTAGGCTCAGCCACCTGCAAATGAAATTCGCTGTGGCCAGGGACGTTGAAAACTTGTCCGGCAGCGTAAACTTTCCATTCCGTTTCACCCGGCAGCAGGACGTTCAGCGCGCCGCTGACCACCGTCATTTCTTCCGCTTCCGCGGTGCCAAAGGTGTATTCCCCTTCCGCCATTACGCCGACACTGGCGCGGCCAGTGCTGCTGCTGGTAAAACCAATGGATTTCACTTTACCGGAAAAGTATTCGTTACTCTGAAGCATGAACTGGCCCTTATATTTTTAGATAAAAATTCACTATAGGGGCCATGCTCATCACCTGTCACGCAAAATCATTACATGAGGAGTTCCGAGGCCAGGCGAGCCATCAGAACGTTGGATAACAGCACCGGCACATCCAGCGCTTTTTGCAGCAAATCACGATGATGCTGGTGGAACCCCAGGCAGTCCAGGATCAAGACATCTGCCCCTCTCTCCAGCAGCTCCTTCCCGGCAGCAATGAGTTTAGCGTCACTGTCCCAGAACGGATTTGCCAGCGCATACAAGGGCACTTTTTCCAGCACGTGCCATTTTGCCTCCTGGTTATCCATGAGCTCCTCAATGGGAACAATCACCCCCACCTGATGACCATCAACGATAGAGGCCACCAGCGGCGGAATGATGCGCATCGGTTCCAGCAAAATCGCATTACGCGCCGTGAGACCTTTAATGGGGGCAGTACTCATCAGCAAAATAACGTCATAACCTTGATTATCGAGCACTTCTATCACGCCCTGCAGCGAGCGCTCGATTTTCTGGCGTGAAACGTGCGCCAGTTTACCGTCACTTAATAACGTCGCCAGGGGATCCTCCCCCGCCTCGACAGCGTAGTCTTCCATGACCTCTTCCCGACTCATCTTCCCCAGCAGGCTGAGATGCGTTATCTGTTGTTCAGATACGTGCTCGGTTAAGAGCGGTAACACTTCGCTTACAGGGACCACACCAATGGTGAGGATCGCCAACGTTGCCTTCATTTTTATCGCCTTCCATTACTCCAACATCGTGTACACAGGTACAGGCTCACTACGCTGCACAGTTCATTTTTTCAACAAAACAGCACCAAGCGTAGCAGGTGATCCCGACATCGAAATGTAAAGATCGCCTGCCGATACCGGAGTTACTTGTAATAACTAAATATTAACTCCTGCTTAACTTTCCCGATGGGTAAAAAGTGTGATTCAGGCACGATCCTGGAGCGTTTAGGAAAACATTCAGGTTATGTCGGGATCTTCATAGCGCCGTTTCGCATCCAGCGCTTCCTGCTCAGTCTCGTGTTCACTGATCAGCGAGTCCGGTTTTGGGTGATCCGCACGCAGTTGATACCAGGTCACGGTATGACCCGTATGGCCTTTTTCAACGGTAACAATGCGCGCTTCACGCGGATAGGGAGGTCTGGTTGGCATAGCTCATCCTTTTTTTATGTCTGAGCTATAAGTATAGACGCCGCTTAGCTGGCACACGCCAAACGCAGGGCGGTAATAATCTGAATCACAACGTCTTCGGGAGTGGCTGACGCATCCACCACGTGGTGAGCCGCTTCGCGGTATAACGCATCGCGTTCGGCCAGCACTTCACTCACCTCTTCGTTGAGTGGCCTGGAGGTCAGCGCAGGGCGTTGCCCCTCTTCCGGAAAAGCTTCCAGACGCCCGACCAGAGCCGACACCGGCGCACTGAGATAAATCACGATCCCCTTTTCGCGCATAAAGTGACGATTACACTCCGCCAGAACAATGCCACCCCCGGTCGCGATCACGGCAGACGGGGTAGTGACCGCTTTCAGTGCGTCGGTTTCGCGTGCGCGAAAGCTCTCCCATCCCTCTTGCTCAACGATCTCAGCGATGGTTTTTCCGGCCTCGGTTTGCAGCCAGTGGTCGGTATCAACAAACTGGCGATGACACACGCGTGCCAGCTCCAGGCCAACGGTGGTTTTCCCACAGCCGCGGGGGCCAACTAAAAAGATGGGTTGGGTCATGCCAGGTGTTCCCCTTGATGCCGAATGGCTGAAGAGTGTAAAGAAATAATTGCAGAAGATGTTTCGATTACTTTACTGCAAAGCGGTACGGGATGACAACCCTGTGGAGGCCACACTGTACCACAAATTGACAATAATTATCATTACGCTGTGCGGCGCTTCACTTCCAGCAGCCATTTATCCAGTTCGGCAGCGAACTGCTGGCGATCGCGCTGGGACAAGCTGTCCGGTCCACCGGTCTGCACGCCGCTGGCCCGCATCGTATCCATAAAATCGCGCATGGTGAGCTTTTCCCGAATGGTCGAAGGCGAGTAACGCTCCCCGCGCGGATTGAGCGCCGCCGCCCCTTTCTCGAGCACTTCAGCGGCCAGCGGAATATCCGCAGTGATCACCAGATCCTCCGCGCTGCACAGGCGAACAATTTCGTTATCCGCCACGTCGAACCCGGCCGGCACGCGCAAAGAGCGGATGAACCGCGAAGGCGGCACGCGAATGTTCTGGTTTGCCACCAGCGTCAGCGGCATCTGAACGCGCTCGGCGGCGCGAAATAAAATCTCTTTAATCACATTCGGACACGCGTCCGCATCAACCCAAATCGCCATATTGTCTCCCCATAATGACTCTGTCGACTATTGTCGCCTGCATTTCGTTGTTAAGCTATCAATCAGAGAAAACAACGCATAATGACGGAGAATCGTGATGGACAAGAAAATCGGGTTTATCGGCTGCGGTAACATGGGCAAAGCCATCCTGGGCGGTCTGATCGCCAGCGGGCAGGTGCTGCCGGGTCAGATTTGGGTCTATACCCCGTCACCGGACAAGGTCGCCGCATTGCGCGATCAATACGGGATCAACGCTGCCGAAAGCGCGCAGGAAGTGGCCCAGGTCGCCGATATCGTCTTTGGCGCCGTCAAGCCGAACATCATGATCAAAGTGCTGAGCGATATCACCTCCAGCCTGAACAAAGAAACGCTGGTCGTGTCGATTGCCGCGGGCGTCACGCTCGATCAGCTGGCGCGCGCGCTGGGTCACGATCGTAAAATCGTCCGCGCGATGCCCAACACCCCTTCGCTGGTCAACGCCGGCATGACCTCCGTCACGCCTAACGCGCTGGTGACCACGGAAGAAGTGGCCGATGTGCTGAACATTTTCCGCTGCTTTGGTGAAGCTGAAGTGATTGCCGAATCGATGATCCATCCGGTGGTCGGCGTGAGTGGCTCAGCCCCTGCCTATGTTTTCATGTTTTTAGAAGCGATGGCCGACGCCGCCGTGCTTGGCGGAATGCCGCGCGCGCAGGCGTATAAGTTCGCCGCGCAGGCCGTCATGGGCTCCGCCAAAATGGTGCTGGAAACCGGCAAACACCCGGGTGAACTGAAAGATATGGTCTGCTCCCCGGGCGGTACCACCATCGAAGCGGTGCGGGTGCTGGAAGAGCGCGGGTTCCGCTCGGCGGTCATTGAAGCGATGGCAAAATGCATGGAAAAATCAGAGAAGCTGAGTAAATCCTGATACTCTCCGTCGGGCGTCAGGCCGCCACTTCGGTGCGGCCGCGCCCGGCATTTTTCGCCCTGTACAGCGCCACGTCAGCCGCCTTCAGCCATTCCCGATAATGTCCAAACTGCGGTCCCCAGGGGGCAACGCCTACGCTGATGCGCAGCGCTTCTTTTGGCGCGCACGGTAACGTCAGGTTTTCCAGCCGCTCATGCAACCGCGACATCACGGCGATGGCGCTTTCAGCTGCTGTCTGGGACATGATCACCGCAAACTCATCCCCACCAAACCGGCCGATAGCATCGCCTGACCGTACTGACCGCTGGAGCTGGCGCGTAATAGCAATGATCGCCTCATCGCCCACGTCGTGCCCCCAGGTGTCGTTGATGTTTTTAAAGTGGTCGATATCAATCAGCAGTATCGTGGCGGTGCTGTGGTCGCGCCGACAATGCTCAAATTCATTTCGCAACAGCATTTCCCAGTGTCGGCGGTTAAAGACCCCGGTCATGCCGTCGCGGGTGCTCATCATTTCCAGCCGCTGCTTGTGCTCCGCAAGCCTGACGGCAGTGCGGTGGCTGAGCCAGGCAAACAGCATAGGATAAAATACGAGAACAGGCAGTGTTAAGCCCCACTCCACGGGGTCGGGGTTGAAGACGGCCACCTTCCCGACGAGTGGCAGGGTCACCAGCGCGGAGAGCAGCGTCAACGCGATCCCCGGGATGAACAGACGACAGCCCCCGGAGCCCATCATATTCATCCCCACCATCATCACCAGCGCTGCCGTGGGTAACGCATTCATCCCCATCACGCCGATCCAGAGCCCGGCAATAGTGGCATCTACTTTAAGATTGAAAGTTTCCTGCTGATGAGGTGACGTGGCCCGGCAGGATAGCTGCCAGGCGAAATGGGGCCAGACGAACGACCACCCCACCAGTAAAAGCCACCAGCCTCCGGGTAAAAAATGGGTGACCAGCATTCCCGCAACCGGGAAAAACATCGCCGCCAGCCCCACGGCGCGCGCCAGCCTAACTCGCCGGGCAAACTGAATGCCGGCGCGGTGAGGGTCATCCTGAGAAAGGGTTAAATTCCACTCTTCCCGAATGCGCTTTTTGTTGTAATACGTTTCATCATTCATCATTTTTGGGAATATTCTGAAACATTTTCCCAAATTATAGAGAGGGGGTCTGCGGGGAAAGTATGAAATTTCGGGTGAGCCGCCGGAGCCGCTCACCCGTTAGAACTACACTTTTTTCTTCAGGCAGGCACTCATGAACTTGCTGCGGTCGTCCCCTTTCAGGGACTGTTCGGTTGCCTTCGCATTACACTCGCGCATTTTTTGCTGCTGCGGGGTCAGGCTTTTTTCAGCCGGCTTCGCGGCGCCGTTTTTGAGGCAGTCGCTCATGTAGGTCTTGCGAGCATCGCCCTTCAGACTCTGAGACGTCGCCTGTTGATTACAGGTGGTCATACGCTGCTGCTGCGGCGTTAACGTTTTCTCTTCCGCGTTCGCCGATGCGACCAGGAACAGGCCGGAGAGCAGAGTAACCAGTAATGTTGTTTTCATTGCACCATCCTTTTGTGAACATTCCCTGTAAGTCTGGTTCGTGACAGGAAAAAAACCAGCCGACAGATGTGATTTCCGCCGGGCTTTTATCATTTCAGACCCAGCGCCGCCTTCATGGTGTAGAACAGATCCGTTTGATCGGTCAGGCCTACCACGTTGGCCGCATGCGGACCGTAGGCGGCAATGCGCAGCTGGGTGCCCGTGTGCTCCATGGACTCTTCTTCAGAGTTGCCGTAGCTCATCACCATGACGGAGCCATCTTTGGTGTTCAGCGCCTGCGTCAGGCCAGGGGCTTTGGTATCTGGCGGAATGATCTGGCTGGCGTGCGCATGGTCCGCGGTGACGATCACCAGGGTGTTACCGTCTTTTTTCGCGAACGCGAGCGCCTTCTGCACCGCTTCGTCCAGATCGACGGTTTCGCCAATCTGACCGCACGGATTCGCGGCATGATCCTGTTTATCGATCGACGCGCCCTCAACCTGCAGGAAGAACCCTTTTTCGCTCTTGCTCAAAAGAGAGATCGCTTTATCGGTCATCGCCGCCAGCGTCGGTATGCTGTCCGTACGTTTCGGGTTCGGCGTACAGGTCACGGCAGGCTGATCGATGTTGCCGTGATAAGAGGCTTTTGGTCCTTCCCAGCGCACGGGCATGTTGCCGTCAGAGAACAGCCCCAGCAGCGGCTTGTCCTGGTTCGCCTCGCTTATCGCCGACAGAGCATTTGCGTCACTCACCAGCTGATAGCCGCGAGCCTGCGCCTGCTCGCGCAGCGTTTTGCCTTGCCACTCGCCCGCCGTCGCGGTTTCCGCGAAGGTTTTCGCGCCGCCGCCCAGGGTCACGTCAGGACGCGCGTTCAGCAGTTGTTCCGTAATCGAGCCTTTGCCGCCTTTTTCCAGCGCATTCGTTGGGCATTTTTCGCTGGTCGCTGACGGGCCGTAGCATTTACGCGATGTAACGTGCGCCACCAGCGCCGCGGGCGTTGCATCCTGGAGTTCAGCAGTGGAGACGTTGCCGGTCGCCAGGCCCGCCGCTTTTGCCATCTCCAGAAGGGTTTGATGATCTTTTTCGTGAATATCCACACCCAGCGCGCCATTATAGGTTTTCACGCCGGTGGACCACGCCGTGGCAGAGGCCGCGGAGTCCGTTACGTAATCCGGTTTACCGGTTTTTTTATCCAGCGCGTAATGGGTATATTGTCCGGTCAGCGGTAAGGCATCGATACCTTTAAAAAAGCCGCCCGCTCCCTCGGCATAATTTCGCGCCGCCGTGATTTCGGAATCGCCCATTCCATCGCCAATCAGCAGAATAATATTTTTCGCCGGCTTATCATTCAGCGAAGCGCGAATAGCGGCAGTTTGATCTTCTGATAAACGGCGCGCGCCGCCAGGCTGGGTGATATCCCCTTTTGCCGCACGATTATCCAGCACGCTGGTTTGCGTCGTATCAGCATAAATGGCAGGGGTAATTAACAGGGGAAGTAATGCAATGAAAAGTGCGCTCTGTTTCAATTTATTTTCTCCATGTACAAATACATAAAAATAAAAACAGAGCGACTATAGGCATCCTGCATGACAATTCTATGACACGTCGTTACGTCCTGTGACGGTTTAGCTGCGAGGATGCCTTAACAGCTTCTTTACGTACTGGTGGAGCATCTCGGCATCCTCAACCGGAACCTGCGATTCAGGCCTGACGCTGTCCAGCGCACCTTCCACGCTCTCTATCAACGCCTGTTGATCGGTTTTTGCCATTTGTCGCAGCAGCGCGGTGACCACAATTTCAAGCGCTTCGACCTGAGCCACCAGCTCTTTTGACTCTTCTTCCTTTTGTGCCAGCTTAACCAGCAATTCAGCAATGAGGTTTTTCATCGTGCCAGTTCCTTTTTCAGTTTTGTCTGACGTTATCACTCTGAATCCCTATTGCAAAGAGAAGAAATTAATTATGGTATGCAAAAGTGACACAGGAACAGAAATAAAGAGGTAGCGCCGTGATCGAAACGTTTTTCTATAAAAAGACGCCGCATTTTGTTATATAAAAATGCGGCGACCATAAGAATATATAATACATCTGCGAAAGTGTTATCTCGCCGATTTGGCCTCCGCCATTTGTCTGCGGCGTCGCAGCGCAATAGCCAGCTGGATAATATTGATTAAAACAACAATCGCTGTCGCCGCAAATACCCAGCGAAAACCGGCCATCGCGGAAACGGATGCGCCAATAAGCGGACCGGCAACATTCCCCAGATACATAAATGACTGGTTATATCCAAAAATACGCCCCGTCACCTGGTCGCTGGAATATTTAACCAGCAGGGTCTGCACCGCAGGCAACATGGCGCCATCAGCAAACCCGAGCAGAAATCGCAATACGCCAAGCTGAAGCGGAGAGGTGACAAACGACATCGCGAAGAAGAGTACCACCGCAAAGATCAGCGTCGCCATCAGGATGCGCGCCGTGCCGATCCTGTCACCCAGTTTTCCCAGACGCGGCGCGGAAATCAGGGCGGATACGCCCGGCACGGCGGCAATCATGCCGCTCAGAAAAGCGATATTGGTGCTATCCGGCTCCATCGACTTGATAAACAGCGCCAGAATCGGACCGACCGAACCGTTACAGAGCTGGATCACCATGGTGGTCACAAACAGACTGATCATCAGCCCCGGGTAAGGCAACGAGGCGAAGACAGCCTTGCCGCTGAGACGTTCAGATTTACTGATAACCGGACGGCCCCCCTCTTTAATCAGAAAGAGCGTCACCAGAAAACTGACCACCAGCAGAACCGCAGTGATGATAAATACCGCGCGTAGCCCGACGTGGTCCGCCAGAAAGCCCCCCAGCAGCGGACCGCCGATGACGCCGCTGATCTGTGCCGTGGAAAGCGTACTCAGCGCCCAGCCGCTACGCTCGCGCGGCACCTGAGAGGCGACCAGCGCCATGGCATTCGGAATGTACCCGGATGTCAGCCCCATCACCGCGCGCAGGAAAAACAGCTGCCAGACGTTGGTGGCGAAGGCCTGCAGCAGAATGGCAATCGCCATCCCGAGCGAAGCGCGCAGCAGCATCAGTTTTCGGCCTTTCCGATCCGCCAGGCTGCCCCACATCGGAGACACAATGGCGGAGACCAGAAACGTGACGCTGAACGTCAGACCGGACCACATGGAGAGCGCTTCATGCGAAGTCACCCCCAGTTGCGAGACGTACAGCGGCAGGAACGGCAGGATCTGGCTGATGGCCAACCCGGTGAAGAAGCAGCCGAACCAGACCGAGATGAGATTAACTTTCCAGGATTCCATAAAGAAATAGTCTTCATTTTTAGGCGAATTCGCCGTCAGATTAGCAAGTTACGCGTTTTGACGTCGCACCAGAGATGCGGCCTGACTGACTTTGGTGTTTTATCTTCCCAGTCATCATATTTGTGAAATAAGTCACAATTCATCCATTTCCTGGCGGAATATTATGCTTCACCGACAGAGTCCGAAACCGCGCATGCCCAGATGAAAATGGTTAGCATGCGCCGCGTTATACTCCGGCCCCAGGCCGTTTCCGTAGTAGCCGCAGCTTGCCGCCAGCATGGCTTTCAGCCAGGGCTGCGTTGTTGCCGCCTTCCAGCCGTTCATCACCGTGACGCGTTCACCGTTCGCCAGACGAAAAGCGGCAATATCCAGCGCCTCAGCCGTAGCATGTTCACTGCGTCGCGCGTCAGGGCGGTGGTAAATATTGCGGCAGGCAAAGCTGCCGAGATGATCGATACGCGCCAGGTCGCTGCCCGTATAGCGTTTTGTCAGCGGCCGGGCCTGCTGGCTGATAAAGAGGGCTGAGCTGAGCGCCAGCGGACAGCTGGCGAGAAAACTGCTGTTCAGGCCGACCGGACCGAAGTCACGCACGCGTACAACGTTATTAAGCGGACACGCGCCGCCGCTGTCAGCCACCGGCTGGGTGCGGATGAGATCTCTTTGGTTAGCCTGCGAAAGCAGGCTCGCGCACGCCTCGGGGGTTAAGCGCCGAAGCTTATACTGGGTGATTCGGCCCGGCGGGTCGTCAAGCGTCAGCGGCATGAAAGGGTTGTAGTAAGGCGGCAACCAGCGGTAACCCACCGTTGCGATGGCCAAAATGATAAATACGGTCAGCAGCGTTTTTCCTTTCACTCACCCCCCTCAACATTCCCCAAAACATTATGGCAGAAGGCCGCGAAACCCGCCGGGCATCGTGGTATGTTATTGGCTTTTCGTCAGACTGGAAGAGAGTGAGATGGCTAAGCAGCGCGTAGGTATTGTCTTTGGGGGAAAATCAGCGGAGCACGAAGTGTCATTGCAATCGGCCAAAAATATCGTTGATGCGATCGATAAAAGCCGCTTCGACGTGGTGCTGCTGGGCATTGATAAACAGGGCCAGTGGCACGTTAACGATGCCAGCCAGTATCTGCTGAATGCTCACGATCCGGCACACATCGCCCTTAATCCTTCGGAAGTGAGCGTCGCCACCGTACCCGGCGTCGTGAAGGGGCAGCTTATCGACGCCGGCAATGCTCAGGCTCTCGCCCAGATCGACGTTGTCTTCCCTATCGTTCACGGCACACTGGGGGAAGATGGTTCCCTGCAGGGAATGCTGCGCATGGCCAACCTGCCGTTCGTCGGCTCGGACGTCCTCGGCTCTGCCGCATGCATGGACAAAGACGTCACCAAACGCCTGCTGCGCGATGCCGGGCTGAACATTGCACCATTCGTGACCCTCACACGCGCCAACCGCGACAAACACAGCTTCGCGCAAATTAGCGGAGAGCTGGGTCTGCCGCTGTTTGTGAAGCCTGCAAACCAGGGCTCCTCCGTGGGCGTCAGCAAAGTGACCAGCGAAGCTGAGTTCACGCAGGCCGTCCGCCTGGCGTTTGAGTTCGACCATAAAGTGGTGGTTGAGCAGGGTATTAAAGGCCGTGAAATTGAGTGCGCCGTGCTGGGCAACGATTTTCCACAGGCGAGCACCTGCGGAGAGGTGGTGTTAAACAGCGACTTCTACTCGTACGACACTAAATACATTGATGACAAAGGCGCCCAGGTTGTCGTGCCTGCGGATCTCGATCCGGCGGTTAACGATAAGATCCGGGCGATCGCCATTCGCGCTTATCAGACGCTCGGCTGCTGCGGCATGGCGCGCGTGGATGTGTTCCTGACGGCGGAAAACGAGGTGGTGATCAATGAAATCAATACGCTTCCGGGGTTCACTAACATCAGCATGTATCCGAAACTGTGGCAGGCAAGTGGCCTGAGCTACCCGGAATTGATCACCCGCCTGATCGAACTGGCGCTGGAGCGTCACGCCGCCGACAGCGCGCTTAAAAGTTCCGTAAACGGCTAATCGGCGCGCTTCGCCGACTCCGCCTCATCCGCTGTCGTCTCTTCAGGACGACGGCGGATAATCAACCCCGCCAGCCAGAAACTGATCACCCAGGTCACCAGCCCAACGGCATACGTTTGCCAGCCTTTTGCCTCAAACCCCAACAGGCCCACAACACCGTTAAGAATAAAGATCAGCCCGATAGCGAAGGCGTAGTAGTGCCAGTCTCGGCGTAGTTTGGACGTGAGCTTCATAACAACTCCGGCAGGAAAAAAAGACATCCTCTCACAGATTTACGGCCAGGTCTGTGGCAGATACGGAAATTCTGAAGCGCGACGCAATTTCAGTTAAGTCATGAAATTGTGATGTGCTGCAGAAATCAACAATCTAGGAGGATTCCGGCGCGTAAATTACCACGATTCTGATATTGACAAATGCGATGACCTGTCAAACTCACCCTGTACGAAGCGTATTAACAGAGCGATTTATCCGGAGGTCATCATGGCTGACTTTACATTGTCGAAACCGATTTTTGGCGGAAAACCAAAAACCTCCACGGCGGGTAATATCGCGTATGCCCTGTTTGTCCTGTTCTGCTTCTGGGCTGGCTCACAGCTGCTCAATATGCTGGTCCATGCGCCAGGCGTTTATGAACACCTGATGCAGGTACAGGATAACGGACGCCCGCGAGTTGAGATTGGCTTTGGCGTCAGCACCCTGTTCGGCCTGATTCCCTTCCTCGCGGGATGTATGATTCTGGGCGTGGTGGCATTAGCGCTGCGCTTTCGCCGTCGCCGTTAAAGCCCCATACAGCGAGCCCGGCGATCGTCCACGCGTTTTGCGAACCACGCGGTGGTCAGGTTACGCGTGATCTTCGGGCTTTCCAGCTGAATGCCCGGCAGGATAGCCCTCGGTAACGTTTTCCCGCTTTTCTGCTCTGCGAGCGCAAACACCTTCTTGTACAGATCCGTTTTCTCAAAGGCCAGGCTATCGCCTTTCTCAAGCTGACGGCGAATGTCGCTGTTGCTCAAGCCAAGCGTTGTCGATAATTTCCGTACGGCAAGCTCAGTGCTTCCCGCCTCGCTGCTGCCGTAAGCGATGAGATCGCCGTCCAGCGCGAGCTTAACGCCGCTTGCGCGGCTGACCGCACTCTGGAATGCCGCATTACGGCTGGCATACCAGCCGGCGTTAAAGTCGGCAAAGCGGTACAGCGGCTCATCGTAGTTCGCCGGGTAGTTCAGCAGGTGATATGTGCCGAACCACAGCCCACCGCGCAGGGAGAAGACCTCCTGACGCACCGTGCCGTCGATTTTCCACGGGTAGCCGTCGGTATGCTTCTCCGCGAACGCGATGCTTACCTGCATTGGGCCACCGGTGTGGACCGGGTTCAGTGAGCCAAACAGCTTCTGCCCCATTGGGACCATGCTGATGAAATCATCAAAGATGGCGCTAAGCTGTTTTTCGGTTTTCACCGTATCCAGCCGCTCGCTGTAACTTTTGCCGTTCGGCGAGGTGATTTTAAGCGCGGTATGCACGAGGAACACCGGGATGTGCATGGACTCCGCGCGGCGGTCGATCTCTTTCCAGGCGATTTTATTCAGCCCCGGCACAGCCGGATCTGACTGGTACATCGACTCCTGCTGTGCCACCGCCAGCACCGAACAGATGTTCTCCTCGGTCGGCGCGATCTTTTGGCTTTCAAAGGTTTTTGCCAGCGCGTCTGCCCACGCATTGCGATCTTTCACGCTGGCGGGCATTTTCTGCCGCACAACGCTCGCCACATCAACGGGCTTCTCGCCCTTTTTGAGCGGAGCGGCTCCCTTTTCGGCACAGCCTGCCAGCACAAAAGCGGCCAGTATGGTCAACGGTAACGCGCGCGGTACGGCAAAAGGCATAGCAACGTCCTGTATTAGCTAAATGTGTTGGTGACTTCCTGCAGGTCACGATCGTCCAGCTCGCGTTCAAAGCTGCGCAGACGTTTGTAGATAGACATCAGTTCTACCAGCGTGGTCCAGGAGCTGATCAGGTACTGGAACGACCCACGAACCTGACCGAAAACGTTAGTGATCTGCGTCATCAGACCGAGCGTAATCGTACCCGCAACAATCGACGGGAACAGCAGGAACAAACCGAAAACGTTATCCACCTGCAGATACAAAATACGGGCAATGTTGAAATACATATAGTGGAAGTAGAGTCGGAAGTAGTTACGGCGTACGGCGCCAAACAGCTCGCGGACGGTCGGCGGCGAGGCGCGGTTGGCATCATCTTCGCCGTAAACCAGCTCTTTACGGTAAGCGGCTTCGACGCGTTGATTTTTAAACTCCAGCCCCGGCAGTTTGATCCCCACCACCGCCAGCAGGCCCGTTCCCATCAGCGACCAGACGATCGCGGCAATCACCAGACCATACGGAAGATGACCGACAATAGGCAGATCCGGCACGTGCGCAGAGAGCGTCACCAGCACCGGCAGGAAGGCAATCAGCGTCATGATGGCGTTGATAAAGCTGACGCCCATGTCTTCAAGGGTGGAGGCAAAACGCATGGTGTCTTCCTGCACACGCTGCGCGGCGCCTTCGATATGGCGCAGATGCTGCCAGTGCGCCATATAATGTTCGTTCATCGCGGTACGCCAGCGGAAAACGTAGTGGCTGACGAAGAAGTTGTTCATCACGCCGATGATAACCGCAATCAGGGCAATGCCGAGGAAGATGCCAACTTCATGGTAGAACTGGTTGATGGTCACCTTATGCGGCGAGCTGAGCGCGGTCTGGATCAGATCGTAGAACGGCGCATACCAGGCGTTAACCGCCACGCCCACCTCCACGAGGAACCAGGTCACAAAGATAATCAGCGATGTGCCGAGGATCGACCAGTACTGCCAGCGGTGCGGAGAATAGACAAACCAGAACAGTGCAAACAGCCCTACGCACACCGTGTAGTAGGCGTAAAACAGCAGGTAGCTCAGCGACCAGAAGCGCGCCGCGCTAATCGGCACCTCGCCTGTCGCCCCCGTGATGCGCGTCAGCCATGCGCCGCCGCCCGCCTGCCAGAAAATGACAGCGATCAGTGCCCAAATAAATGCCGACAGGAAAAAAGGCCCCGGCTTTGGGAAAAAAGACTTAAACATAATGCTTCCTTCTTGTTGTTATGGCTGTTGCTGTGTACAACACGTCACCACACGAAAACCTGCCCGAGCCAGCCTCCCGGCTCCGGCAAAAAGGTCAGACCCGAGCGTTAATTATTAGTTCGCTTTCCAGTTTTCAAGAATTGTTTCGGTGCGTTTCACCGCGAGAGGATTCGCCGGCGCAATGAAGTTACGCCAGACGTCGTTGTGATGGTTAATCAGGATCTGTGCTTCAGCAGCCGGGCGATTGGCTGTAGTATGGGCATCTTCCGCCACGGTGATGTGATAACCCCGGCTGACGCCGTTCTTAACCGTCGCATCGACGCAGTAATCGGTGGCGCAGCCGCAGATGACAAACTCGCGAATACCCTGCTCACGCAGCAGCGCCTCAAGCGCGGTGTTGTAGAAGGCATCACAGGCGGTTTTGGTCACGTAAAGCGCGTCAGCAGGCTGATGGAGTTCAGGCAGTAGTGCAAACCCCTCACTCCCCTCTTCCAGGCCACCAGCCTCAGTATGCTGAATAAAAATCACCGTGTCGGCTGCCTGCGTAAGCTGGTTGATCAGAGAGACACACTTTTCACGCTGATGACGAGGGGTTTCAAATACCCCGTTCTGCATATCGACAACCATAACCACACGCTTCTCAGACATACCGTTCTCCGTAAGATTGAGTGAAACTGGTGCCTATCATAAGCCCGATGTCACAAAATGGGAGATGGCTCGTAAGTAAATTGTTCATATTTACCCATGGTTACGTTTTTCTCGCTATCGTTATGCAATTCGGGGCATTGCGCGGTTCCGATTAGTAGTATAAATACCCATTACTTTCTTCATTCACTTCATGGATGCTTTTCGTTGAAACGTTGTCTGCTCTCTTTTGCCGCGCTGTGTGCGGTGAGCTTTTCTACCGCCCAGGCAGCCCAACCGCTGACGGCACCCGTTTTAGCTTCAGATATTGCCGATCGCTACGCGAACCTTATCTATTACGGCAGCGGCGCGACCGGGATGGCGATGGTCGTCATCGACGGCAACCAGCGTGTGTTCCGCAGCTTTGGCGAAACGCGTCCGGGAAATAACGTTCACCCGCAGCTGGATTCCGTTATCCGCATCGCGTCCTTAACCAAGCTGATGACCAGCGAAATGCTGGTGAAACTGCTCGACCAGGGCGTGGTGAAGCTTGACGATCCGCTCAGCAAATACGCGCCGCCAGGTGCCCGGGTCCCCACGTATCAGGGGACGCCGATCCGGCTTGTGAACCTTGCAACCCACACCAGCGCCCTGCCGCGTGAGCAGCCAGGCGGAGCGGCGCATCGTGACGTATTTGTCTGGCCAACGCGCGACCAGCGCTGGAGCTATCTGAGTACCGCCACGCTGAAAGCGGCACCGGGCTCGCAGGCCTCTTATTCAAACCTGGCGTTCGACCTGCTGGCGGATGCCCTCTCAACGGCGGCTGGCAAACCCTATACGCAGCTGTTTGAAGAGCAGATCACCCGTCCGCTCGGCATGAAAGACACCACGTTTACTCCGTCCCCGGATCAGTGCCGTCGCCTGATGGTGGCAGAGAAAGGCGCCAGCCCCTGTAATAACACGCTCGCGGCTGTGGGCAGCGGCGGGGTTTACTCCACGCCTGGCGACATGATGCGCTGGATGCAGCAGTTCCTTTCTTCAGATTTCTACGCTCGCACCAGCCAGGCCGATCGCATGCAGACTCTGATTTATCAGCGTACTCAGCTGCACCGCGTCATCGGGATGGACGTGCCGGGTAAAGCCGATGCTCTCGGCATGGGGTGGGTCTATATGGCGCCGAAAAATGGGCGTCCGGGTATTATTCAGAAAACCGGCGGCGGCGGTGGATTCATCACCTATATGGCCATGATCCCGCAGTCAAACGTGGGCGCGTTTGTGGTGGTCACCCGCTCCCCGCATACGCGTTTCGTCAATATGAGTGACGGGATTAATAACCTGGTGGCAGAACTGAGCGCCAATAAAGCCCAGGTGCTCACCGCGTCTAACTGATCTTAATATTCCGTGGGCAAGCGGTTGATGCTGACCAGCTTGCCCCGGCTCATATTGATGTAATTACCTTGCCGCAGGGCAGCGAGAACCTCAGCAACCACTGAACGTGAAATACGCGTACTTTGTTGAATATGATTCATCACACCGATTTTTGAACGCAACGTTTCATCCCACTCGGCCATATTCAACAGCATGGCGCGGATCTGATGATAGGAATTATTTCCCACCAGCTGCATATCGCGTTTCTCAAGAATGTAGTTTATCCAGGATAACCAACCGAAGGCCTCTTTCCATAGCGCGTTCTGTTGTATAAGTTGACGGGTGGTTTCAGTGGGCAAATAAAAACCCGTGCAGGATGTTTTGGCTATCACTCTATATTCCTGGCAGTGATTAATCATCACTGTGGACAAACCCATAATAAACGGCGCTGTCGCGATGCCCACAAGCAGTTCATCTGAATGTCGATAGATTTCGATAACACCGGTTTGGAATACGATGGTGCGGCGCTCATTACATTCACCGGATATAATTAATTGTTTTGGAGCAGATTTAAAAGGGGTACTGGCTGATTTCAAACACTGTTCGAGCCGGCGTAATTCAGAAAGTGGTTTCGCATTAACCTTCATGCAGACCTCAAGGCATCCGTATTTGTCGGTTCAATATTATTTTTATTACTTCTGTAAAAAGCGGGGGAGGTAACGCCTCCCCCGCTTTTATTTATTACCAGGTATATTTCACACCCAGGTTTGCCCCCCAGTTCTGATCAACGTCGCCGCCGCCCAGATAAGTGGCATCAGTGTAAGCACTGAAGTTCTTCGTGAAGCTGAACTGGGTGCCCAGCCCTACGCGCACAGCGGAGCCTTTAACGCCGTTATCAATGCTGTCACCGTTAATGTCGGCATTGTTATCAGCATCGTCATAGACCCAGGCCAGTTTGAAGTAAGGCGTCAGAGCCTGATCGCCACCGTAGTTAAAGGTGTAACCCGCATCAACACCGAGTTCATAACGCAGGCTATCGTAAGATTGCCCATCCATGCGCATGTCATTGCTGAGGCGATAATCATCGCCAGACTGGAACAGGCCAGACACGGCTGCGTATGGTGTGACGTAGCCGGACAGGTTTGGTTTCCAGTCATAGCCCAGTTTCAGCCCAAAACCAACCGCGTCATTGGTGGTGTTGCCGTCAACATACTGGCCGTTGCTCATGTTAGCAGAGAGATCGCTGTTGAAACGGGTGTAGCTCAGGGAGCTGTCGAGGAAAAGATCGTTCATGAACTTCGCAGACGCGTAGATCATCGCCGTCTGGCTGTCCTGATCGACCTGACCGGTACGATCGCTGATATCCCCCTTCGCGAAACCTGCCGCACCACCGACGATCCACTTCGCATTATTACCGTCAATCTGGGTATCCAGACCGACCATAATACCGCTCACGTCCTGATCGTAGCTAAGAACGCCATTGTCGCCGTCGAAGTTACCGCCGAAGTAACTCACCCACGCCCCGCCGTTATCCGCCAGGCCGTGACGGCTGTTGGTCAGACGCTTACCAACGGTATCCTGCTGCAGATTCCAGATGTTGGTGTTGGCAGATGGGATGCTCAGCGCCATATTGGCGTAGTCGGTCAGCGCTTTCTGCTGGAGGACAACGGCGTCACCCTGCTGCTGCGCCTGGTAGGTGTAGGCACCTAAATCGGCTTTGTTTGCAGCAGTAAAGCTGGCTGCAGTATCCGCGTTATTGTCATAGACGCGAATAATCTCTTTGTTTTTGTAATCGGCGACGGAACCGGCTCCGGTCGCGTTGTCGATACGGACCTTGTAGTTACCGGCGACGTCACCGTTCACTGACAGATGACCATCAGAATTAATCGCCACAACGCCGTAGTCGTAATCGGCATTGTGCTTATCGTTGGTGATATAGCGTGCGTTGTTCAGATCGCTGTTCAGCACGTAATCACGGCTGGCAACGTTCAGCACACCACCATCGGTCAGTACCATATTGTGCGTATCAACCTGTCCCAGCCCCAGCGCCAGCTCTGCACCGTTATCCACGGTGATGGTGTTGGCATACAGATCGGCCGTTTCTTCCGTCAGTGCCGCACGGCTATAGCTGTCCAGATACAGATGGTCGGTGGCCACGCCGCCGCTGTCGCCGATATTCAATGAGGAAGCATTGGTCAGGGTGATGGTATCCGCCAGCAGACCTGAGTTTTCAACATTGACCTGAGACTGGTTGTTGACCGTCAGCGTGTCGATGTTAGACACCTTGCGGGTATCCCACTCGGAGCCGTTATCCAGCGTGATGTTAAAGAGACCGCTCTGATACACCGCTTCGCCCGCAACATGTCCGTTGCTGTCATAGGTGGAGTCTGGCCAAATGCTGTTTGGGGACAGAGCGCTCCAGTCTACGTTGCTGTAGCCCAGGCCATACATCTGCGCCGTGCCGATAGCCTCGACGCTCGACTGCGCTGCACCAACCCATTTGCTGCCATTGGTCAGAGTAACGTCCAGCTTATCGGTACCGTCCCAGCCGTTGGTAGTTGGGTTATAGACACCGTCTGCACTGGTATCCGTTGCCGGATCGCCGTTCGGATAGAAGTTGTTGTCGAAGGTACTGGAGAAAAGAATGTCGCCAGTCACGGTAGAGTGATCGAACGTGGCGCTGGTCTGCATCGCGTTATCAGACGCGCTGGCGGCCACAATCAGCGCCGCATCATCTGCCGCTGTCGCGTTGGTTTCACCATAGTCGCTCGGCTTCGCGGTTTGACCGTAGAATCCGCTGGTACCTAAATCGCTGTACGCACCAGAAGTCAGTACCGAATCTTTCACCAGTAGCGTGTCGGTAAAGACGTTGCTGCTGTTGGCTACGCCTTCAACGCCGTCGTACGGGGTATTATCCAGCTCCTGATACCCCTGCGTCAGGGTAATTCCCGCGACGTGAGAATTATTCTGGATAACAATATCCGATTCAACATCCAGGGTAATTGCATTGCCCAACCCATAGGTATCAAGATAGTGGGTTTCGGTGTTATCGCCATTTACCACATTGTAAGCATAATGCTCATAGGTGTCGTTAATGGTGGAGTGATCAACGGTCAGGCTAAAACGATCGTACTGAGAATGGGTCGTGCCGTCGGTATCTATACCATCAGCACACGAGGTGGTCATACACTCAGAGGTAATCATGCCATTAATGGTACTGTTGGAAATGCTTAATGCATTAGCCCGACCATTGATACCATCATCCAGATAGTATGTTGAAATAATACCATTCACGGTGGATTTATTAATCACCGGATAAATATCACCGTCGTGGGTAACGTCTGAGTAATCCCAGTCGGCATAGCCATAATACCAGGGGGTGGACGCTGTATTATCGTATCCGAAGGTATTATAAGTTGTACCGGAAATATCCTTCGCATTGGCCTGAGAAGCGATAGCCAGGGTGCAGGCTAATGCAAGTTGAGATACAACGAGTTTCTTTTTCCATGTTTGCATTGGGTCATCCCTCCTCAGGGACGTAAGCAAGTTTGTCCATCAATGAATTTGCAACATTTAATTGCGGAGGGAATTATGCAGTTTCATTTCGAAAAGGTTCAATGAATGTTTCCATTAAGTCCGTATCCAGACCAATAACACATCAAAAACAACAAACGCAGGGGTCACTCAAGATAAATATTATAAAAACAAAACGTTAAAATACAGACAGGCGAAGGAGAAATATATAACAACAAATAATAAATCACTTTTAATGATGCATCCCACTTAATATAGAAACAATACGAATATCTCACCCCCAATCAGTAATATACTAACCTGTATTAAATATTGATGAAATGAAACCTGACCTGCCGCATTTCGCAAAAAGCAAAATGCCCACTTTAGTAAAACACCCGTCTTCACTTTGAGGTACACTAGCCTTCTTTGTTCCACAAACATCAGGCATACCATGACCGATTTAATTGCACGCCCACGCCGCCTGCGCAAGTCACCTGCACTGCGCGCTATGTTTGAAGAGACAACCCTGACCTTAAACGATCTGGTGTTGCCGATTTTTGTCGAAGAAGAGATCGATGACTACAAAGCCATCGAAGCCATGCCGGGCGTCATGCGCATTCCGGAGAAATATCTGGCGCGTGAGATTGAACGCATCGCCAACGCGGGGATCCGCTCGGTGATGACCTTCGGCATCTCACACCATACCGATGCCACCGGCAGCGACGCGTGGAAAGAAGATGGCCTCGTCGCTCGCATGTCCCGCATCTGCAAAGAGACCGTGCCGGAAATGATCGTCATGTCCGATACCTGTTTCTGCGAATACACCTCACACGGCCACTGCGGCGTGCTGTGCGATCACGGCGTGGATAACGATGCCACCCTGCTGAACCTTGGCAAGCAGGCTGTCGTCGCGGCCGCGGCAGGTGCGGACTTCATCGCCCCATCTGCGGCAATGGACGGACAGGTTCAGGCGATTCGTCAGGCGCTGGACGCGGCGGGCTTTACCGACACCGCCATCATGTCTTACTCCACCAAATTCGCCTCCTCCTTCTACGGCCCGTTCCGTGAAGCGGCGGGCACGGCGCTGAAAGGCGATCGTAAAACCTATCAGATGAACCCGCTGAACCGTCGGGAAGCGATTCGTGAATCCCTGCTTGATGAAGCCCAGGGCGCAGACTGCCTGATGGTGAAACCGGCTGGCGCGTACCTTGATATCCTGCGCGACATCCGCGAGCGCACCGAGCTGCCGCTGGGCGCTTATCAGGTGAGCGGCGAGTACGCGATGATCAAATTCGCCGCGCTGGCGGGTGCCATTGACGAAGAGAAAGTGGTCCTCGAAAGCCTCGGCGCCATCAAACGCGCAGGCGCGGACCTGATCTTCAGCTACTTCGCGCTGGATCTGGCCGAGAAAAAAATCCTCCGCTAATCTTCACCAAACTGCAATACAACCGACATCTGCTCCTTCTACTGTCTTCGCAAGACGGCAGGAGGAGTAATCATGTTTAGCCTCGATAGCGTTCTCGACGATCTTTGGCCTCAGGCGAGGCCTGCACCCTGGCAAAAAAGTCTGTTAAAAAGACTGTTTTACGAAGACGAATTTCAGCAATTTTCTGCAACCCACCGCCACCTGAAAGGCCTGGATATGGTGGAGCAAGTTCTGGAACACCTGGATATTCTCTGCACCGTTTCCGCCCGCGATCTTGAACAAATCCCCGAACATGGCCCGCTGGTCATTATTGCCAACCACCCGACGGGTACGCTGGACGGACTGGCGCTGCTGTATGCCGTCTCCCGCGTCCGGCGCGATGTGAAAGTCGTGACCAACCGGATGCTGACCCACCTTGAGCCCCTCAGCTCGCTGTTTATTCCGGTGGACAATATGGGCGGCAGGACGGCGAAAACATCCCTGGTGCAGATGGAACAGCATCTGCAAAATGCAGGCGTGCTGATCTTCTTCCCGGCCGGAGAAGTGTCCCGCCCCACGCGCAAAGGCATTCGCGACAAAAAGTGGCACTCCGGCTTTATTAAACTCGCCGGCAAGCTGCGCGCCCCGTTGCTGCCGGTGCATATTCAGGCGCATAACAGCCTGCTCTTTTATGCCAGCACGCTGGTCTCCCCGACGCTGTCGATGCTGTTGCTCATGCAGCAGATGTTCCGCCGCCGTCACAGCCAGCTGCCGATCAAAATCGGCCAGCAGATTGCGTGGCATCACTGGCACAGCGCCACCCTTTCGTCGCGTGAGATGGCCGAGCAGTGCCGTCAGCACGTGATGCGTCTTGGCAAGGGAGTGCCCGGCGTCTTTAAAACCCAGTGCGCGATTGCCCGTCCGGAAGATCGGGCTACCCTGAAACGTGCGCTGGCGCAGGCCGAATGTCTGGGCAAAACCAGCGACGGTAAAACCATCTATCTCTGGCAGCGTAACGGTCAGGAAGACGTCCCGCTGCTGCGCGAGCTGGGCCGCCTGCGCGAGATTGCCTTTCGCGCGGTGGAGGAAGGGAGCGGCAAACGCCGGGATACCGACAGCTACGACGATGATTATCTGCACCTGATCCTGTGGGATGAGGACGATCTGGAGATCGTCGGGGCGTATCGCTTTATACCGACGGCCATGCAGATCGAAAAGCGCGGCGTTGAGGGGTTGTACAGCTATAGCCTCTTCCACTACGACGACAAAATGCAGGACGTGCTGGAGCACGGCATTGAGCTGGGGCGCAGCTTTATTCAGCCGCGCTACTGGGGGCGCCGCGGCCTGGACTATTTATGGTCCGGTATTGGGGCCTATCTGGCGCGTTATCCGCACTACCGCTACCTGTTTGGCCCGGTCTCCATTTCCGGTGGCTTACCGCCTGCTGCGCGGGATCTGCTGGTCGCCTTTTACCGCCTGTGGTTCCCGGCGACGCATCCGCTTGCCGCCTCGCGCCAGCCGTATCCCGCCTCCCTGCCGGACGTGCTGGCACAGTTTGGCGGCGTGGATTACGTGGACGATCTGACGAAACTGAAGTCCCTGCTCGGCAATCTTGGCTGCGGTATTCCACCGCTCTACAAGCAATATTCCGAGCTGTGCGAGCCCGGCGGCGTGCAGTTTATTGATTTTGGCAGCGACCCGGCGTTCAACAACTGCGTTGACGGGCTGGTGCTGGTGGATTTGTGTTACCTGAAGGCGAACCGCTATCAGCGGTATATTGAGGCGCACCTTTAAATGTGCGGTATTTTGTAGGCCGGGTAAGGCGTAGCCGCCACCCGGCAATTGTGCACCGTTTTCGCCGGGTGGCGCTGCGCTTACCCGGCCTACGGGAGCGACGGGTTAAGGACGATAAAACGGCTTATCGCCCAAAATCGTCGCCCGCTGCATAATCCGGCGCTGCGGCAGATAGTCCGCATTGGCATAATGCTGCGTTACGCGGTTATCCCAGATCGCCAGGTCGTTCTCCTGCCAGCGCCAGCGCACCTGGAACTCCGGCTTGGTGATATGCGCAAACAGGAAACCTAACAGCGCCTCACTCTCTTTTTCCGTCACGTCCACAATGCGCGTGGTGAACCCTTCGTTCACAAACAGCGCCTGTTTGCCCGTCACCGGATGGGTCCGCACCACCGGGTGCAGCAGCGGAGGATGTTTCGCCACAGCCTCCTGCCAGCGCTGATGTTCCTCTTCCGTTTTACGGTACTTGTACTCCGGGAACGATTTTTTGAAGTCGTGCTCCGCCCGCAGCCCGCTCAGCAGCGTCCGGAGCGGCGCGGAGAGCGCCTCATACGCCGCAATCCCGCTGGTCCACAGCGTATCGCCGCCGGTTTCCGGCAGCAGCTTCGCCGCCAGAATGGCTCCGGCAGGCGGCGTCTCGATAAAGGTCACGTCGGTGTGCCAGTTATCGTTATCCGGCGGGTTATCGTTGTGGGTGTCGAGGACGATAATCTCCTCCACCCCTTCCGCATGCGGATAGACCGGGTGGATATGCAGATCGCCAAAGCGCAGGGCCAGCGCGCGCTGCTGCTGCGGGGTGATCGCCTGCTCGCGCAGGAACACCACCTGATGGCGCAGCACCGCGTGGTACAGCTGCTCGAACTGGTTATCGCTCAGCGGACGGGTCACATCCAGGCCCGACACCTGTGCACCAATGTACGGCCCCAGCGGGGTGATGGTCAGACGTTCACTCATTGTATTTCTCCATGCCAGGGCGTCAGACGGCGTTGTAACGCGCGCAGCCCCAGTTCTAATCCGAAGGCGATCGCGGCGATCACCGCGATTCCTGCCAGCACCACGTCAGTCGCCAGGAACTCTCCCGCCGACTGCACCATAAACCCAAGTCCGCGCGTGGCCGCAATCAGCTCCGCCGCCACCAGCGTGGACCAGCCCACGCCAAGGCCGATGCGCAGCCCGGTTAAAATCTCCGGCAGTGCGCCCGGTAAAATCACGAACAGCAGCACCTGCGTACGGCTGGCTCCCAGCGACTGCGCCGCGCGGATCCGCACCTGCTGGGCGCTCTTCACGCCCGCCAGCGCCGACATGGCAACCGGGGCGAAAATCGCCAGATAGATCAGCAGGATTTTTGACGTTTCCCCGATGCCGAACCAGATCACCATCAGCGGCAGATAGGCCAGCGGCGGCACCGGGCGGTAAAGCTCAATCAGCGGGTCAAGGATGCCGCGCACCGTCGGGCTTAAGCCCATCGCGATCCCGACCGGTATCCCGATAATCACCGCCGCCAGCAGCGCCACCAGAATGCGCGCCAGGCTGGCACCTAAGTGCTGCCAGAGCGTGGCATCCATAAAGCCCTGCGGCCCGGCGATGGTAATGAGTTTGGCCAGCACCTGTCCCGGCGGCGGCAGAAACAGCGGGCTGACCCACTGCAGGGCAGCAACTGCCCACCACACCGCCAGCAACACCAGCAGCGTACCGACGCTCAACGTGATTTGACGTGAGAAAGGCCAGCGCAGCGCCAGACGCGTGCGGCGCGTTTTTTCACTGAAGACGATGCTCATGAGAAGGCCTCCCGCTGTTCAAACACGCGGCTTAAAACGTATTCACGCTGTTCGATAAACAGCGGATCGGATTTGATGCTGCGCACGGGTTCCCCCGCGACGTAGCGGCGGGCGAAATCCAGCGGCAAGCGCTCCAGCACGCGGCCCGGCCCCGGCGAGAGCAGCACCAGCTCGGTGGCCATAAACACCGCCTCTTCGATATCGTGGGTAATCAACAGCACCTGCTTGCCGGTCTCATGCCACAGGCGCAGGAGCAGGGTTTGCATCTGCTCGCGGGTGAAGGCATCGAGCGCCCCGAACGGCTCGTCCAGCAGCAACAGCTGCGGATTCGCTGCCAGCGCGCGGGCAATCCCGACACGCTGTCGCTGGCCGCCGGAAAGCTGCCAGATATAGCGTTTTTCCGCGCCTTCCAGCCCCACTTTTTTAAGCATCGCCCGCGCGGTTTCCAGCCGCTGTTCACGATTGACGCCCGCAAGCTGCAGCCCAAACGCCACGTTTTCCTGCACGTTGCGCCACGGGAGCAGGCCTTCATTCTGGAAGACCACGCCGCGCTCGGCGCCGGGGCCTTCCACCTTTTTGCCTTCCAGTTGAATGGTGCCATGCTGATAAGGGACAAACCCGGCGATCAGATTCAGCAGCGTGGTTTTTCCGCACCCGGACGGACCCAGCACCACCAGCAGTTCACCGCTGTCCAGCGTCAGGTTGATCTCCTCCAGCGCGGGTTTGCCACCGTAATCAGCAGACAGATTTGTAATATTCAGCATGGCGGACTCCTTATTTCACAAAACGATCGGTCACGTACTGGCTGTAATCCGCTGCCACCGCAGGCACTTTGCCCTGCTCTTTCAGGAAGGTGGCGGTATCAACAATCGCTTTGTTTACCGGCCCGGTCAGCTGCTGCACCTGCTGCGCGGGGGTCAGATAGGTATTGCCCTTCACCAGTCCCGGCACGTCCGCTTCCGGCACGCCGCTCAGGCGGGAGAGTTTTTCCAGGTTGGCGGGCTGCTTCAGCCATTCATCCGGGTTACTGATGTACGGCTGCTGGGCGTCAATCGCGCTTTTCGCGAAGGCTTTCACCACCTCAGGATGTTTCTCGGCGAAGTCTTTACGCACGACCCACACGTCGAGCGTTGGCGCGCCCCACTGGCCCACCTTTTCGGAGTCGGTCAGCACGGTACCGTCTTTTTCCAGCTCGTTCACGGCCGGTGCCCACACATAGGCCCCGTCTATATCGCCGCGCTGCCAGGCCGCGATAATCGCCGGCGGCTGAAGGTTGATAATTTGTACCTGCCCCGGCTTGATGCCCCAGTGTTTGAGCGCCGCCAGCAGGCTGTAGTGGGTGGTAGAGATAAACGGCACGGCGATGCGTTTGCCGATCAGATCTTCCGGTTTGGTGATGTTTTTCTTCACCACCAGCGCTTCAGAGTTACCGAGTTGCGAAGCGAGCAGGAACACCTCGATCGGCACCTGCTGGCTGGCCGCGACCGCCAGCGGGCTGGAGCCGATATTACCGATCTGCACGTCGCCGGAGGCTAACGCACGCACGACGGAGGCCCCGCTGTCGAACTTGCGCCAGTCGACTTTCGCGCCGCTCTCTTTGGCAAAGGTGTTGTCCGCCTGCGCGACTTTCGCCGGTTCCGCAGAAGTTTGATATGCGACGGTGACGTCCACCGCCTGCGCCTGAAATGCCCACAGCGCCAGTGCGCCGAGAAGTGTGATTCGCGATGAAATTGCCATAGTGCCTGCTCCCCTTGTTGTTATGAGGGCAGTATTTCCAACGCGGGAATTTTGATAAAGGAATAAAAATGAATCGCTCATAACGATTCGTTTTTAGATAAAAAGCGGGAAAGGATAGTTGGTTTTGTGCGGTTGTTTTTTCCCTCTCCCCGTGGGAGAGGGTCAGCGATCCGTAGGCCGGGTAAGGCATAGCCGCCACCCGGCAAAGCACTCAGCGCTTCGCGTTAAGCTCAGCAATATCCTTCGGCGTGGTCCGACAGCATCCGCCAATCAGCTTAGCCCCGGCAGCCAGCCACTGGGGCAGATACCCTGCCAGCGTCGCGCACGCTTCACCGTGGTGGTGCCAGGTTTTGGTTACCGCGTCATAATGCTCGCCCGAGTTCGGGTAAACCACCAGCGGCAGCGACGTCAGGCTTTGCAGGTGCTTCAGCGCCGCCGTGGTGTTTTCCAGTGCGATACAGTTAATGCCCAGCGCGACGATATGCGGAGAGTCGGCCAGCACGCTGACTACGTCACGCAGGGGCGTACCGTCGCTCAGGTGCTCGCTGTCCCGCAGGGTAAAGGAGAACCACGCCCGGGCGCGGGGATATTCAGACAGCAACGCCGCCAGCGCCTTAATCTCCTCAAAGGACGGTAGGGTTTCGCAGGCCAGCAGGTCAGCGCCCGCATCCAGCAGCGCTTCCACGCGCGGGCGGTGGAAGTCGGTGAATGCTTCAGCACTGCGCACGTAGTCGCCGCGATACTCCGAGCCATCCGCCAGATAGGCGCCGTACGGCCCAACGGAGCCCGCCACCAGCAGCGTGCCCGCATGCGGATTTTCAGCCAGATACGCTTCGCGCGCCTTACGCGCCAGCTCCACGCTTCTGCCAATCAGCGCCCGGGACTGCGCCTCGTCCAGGCCGCGCGCCGCAAAACCCGCAGGCGTGGCCTGATAGCTGGCGGTGATCGCCACCTGCGCGCCCGCGCGGTAATAATCAAGATGCACTTCGCGGATAAGCTCAGGGTTTTCCATCAGCACTTTGGCAGACCAGAGGCTGTCTGCCAGGTTACAGCCGCGCGCTTCCAGCTCCGTCGCCATCGCGCCATCCAGCACCACAAACGGCTGCTTTTCAAGGAGGGCGTTAAGCGGATTATTCTGCGACATGTTCGGGCTCCTGCGATGTCATATTTCGGGTCAGATAGTAGGCACCATAACACAGGGCGACAAACGGAATCCCGCAATAAAGGGCAATGCGCTGGCTTGGGTCAAACCACAGGCCGACACAGGCCACCACGCAGAGGATAAAACCGAGCACCGGCACCAGCGGATACCACGGCGCGCGGTACTGCAGCGCAGAGAGCGGCTGACCGGACTGCAGATGACGACGACGGAAAACGAAGTGCGACGCGCAGATGCTGATCCAGACGGCCACCACCGCAAAGCCAGAAATCGCCGAGAGCGCGACAAACACCGTGTCCGGTGCCACGACGCTTGAGAACAGCGCCAGCACACCACCGAGCATAGAGACCGAGAGCGCCGTCAGCGGCACGCCGTTTTTGTTCACGCGGGCAAAGCAGCGCGGGAGCGTTTTCTCATTAGAGAGCGACCACAGCATGCGCCCGGAGGCGTACAGCCCGGAGTTCGCCGCCGAGAGGATCGCCGTCAAAATCACAAAGTTAAAGATATCCGCCGCGTAAGGAATACCGACCTTTTCAAATACCAGCACGAACGGGCTCTTTTCCACGCCCGCCTGCTGCATCGGGATCAGCGCCGCCAGCACAAACACGGTGCCGATAAAGAAGATAATCAGGCGCGCAATGGTGGTGCGGATCGCGACCGGAATCACCTTGTGCGGATTTTCCGTTTCTCCCGCCGCGATGCCGATAAGTTCGGTCCCGGAGAAGGCAAAGTTCACCGCCACCATGGTCATCAGGATCGGCAGTCCGCCGTGCGGGAACCAGCCTTCGGCGGTGATGTTGCTTAAGCCCGGCGCGGGTGAACCGTCCTGCATCGGGATAAAGCCAAAGACCGCCGCACCGCCAAGGATAATAAAGGCGATGATGGTGATGACTTTCACCAGGGAGAACCAGAACTCGCCTTCCGCAAAGAAGCGCGTTGAGATGACGTTCAGGCCAAAAATCACCACGCAGAAGACCACGCACCACGCCCAGACGGGCACCTGCGGGAACCAGTACTGCATGCAGAACCCGGCGGCGGTAAAGCTCGACCCGAGCGCCACCGTCCAGGTGAGCCAGTAGAGCCACGCCACGGTGTAGCCCGTCGCCGGGCCAAGATAGCGGGCGGCATAGACGTGGAACGCGCCGGTTTCCGGCATCGCCACGGAAAGCTCGCCCAGACACTGCATCACCAGCCAGACCACCAGCGCGCCTATCAGGTACGCCAGCAGCGTGCCCGCCGCCCCGGTCGTAGAAATGATGTAGCCAGTATTGAAGAATAACCCTGTCCCAATCACGCCACCCAGCGAGAGCATGATCAGGTGGCGTGTTTTCATGGTGCGCTTGAGCTGCCCATTTTCTTGTTGTGTTTGCATATTACCTTCTATACGTATGGACATCTAAACATCCAAAGAAGGTGTGTTATACCGCGATTGTTAATAAAAAGCTAGATGACCAGACGCAAACGGGCGCGCCGCGCGCTGAGTCTGGGATGGGTTGTGAGGATCACATAGAGAATCGGACGCCAGGCCATAAGCACCTCCGCAAGCAGATACTTACAGCATGGTGCGGGAGAAGGCGATCTTCGGTCAGTCGAAAGTGGTATCCGTGAAGCGCGAAGTCATACCGTAACACTGCCCGCAGGACGGGTGCCACCCGATGCAAGGTTGGTAATTCTCACAATCAGTTCTATAGTCGACACAGTTTATGAGTAACCAGGACTGACTGATGCGCTTTAACGGACTGACTAAAGGTTTCTTTATTTTCATTCTCGCCCTTGTGACCTGGGCCTTCTTCGACGTGCTGTCGCCCTACTTCTCCGCGATACTGTGGGCCGCCATTCTGACCGTCATCTTCAACCCGGTAAAAAACAAGCTGCGCGCCGCGCTGGGGGATCGCAACGGGCTGGCCTCGCTGTTGACCATCGGTATTATCTGCCTGATCGTCTTTATTCCGCTGATGGTGATCCTCTCCTCGCTCGCCATTGAGCTGAACGTGGTTTACACCAAACTGCAGGAGAACAACACCCAGTTCCCGGAGGTGGTGGCAAGCATCTTCAACCACCTGCCTGACTGGGCCAGCGGCTTCCTCGCGGATCACAACCTGACCAACGCGGCGCAGATCCAGAAAAAACTCTCCGATGTCGCTCTGCAGGGCGGACAGTATCTCGCCGGCAGCGCGTTTCTGATTGGCAAAGGAACGTTTGGCTTTGCGATTAGCTTCGGCATCATGCTGTATCTGCTGTTCTTCCTGCTGAAAGACGGCCCGTATCTGGTGCGCCAGATCCTCGACTCCTTACCGCTGTCTGATTTCGCCAAGCAGCACCTGTTCGCCAAATTCGTTGGCGTATCGCGCGCCACGGTAAAAGGGACGGCGGCAGTGGCCGTGGTTCAGGGCATACTCGGCGGGATTGCGTTTGCTATTGCCGGTATTGACGGCAGCGTACTCTGGGGCGCATTGATGGCGTTCCTCTCTCTGGTGCCCGCCATCGGCTCGGCGATTGTCTGGGTGCCCGCCGCCATCTTCCTGTTCGCCACGCACCAGATCTGGCAGGGGCTGTTTATTGTCGGCTTCTTCGTGATCGTCGTCGGGCTGGTGGACAATATTCTGCGCCCGCTGCTGGTGGGGAAAGACACCAAAATGCCGGACTACCTGATTCTGATCTCCACCCTCGGCGGCATGGAGCTGTACGGCATTAACGGCTTTGTGATTGGGCCACTCATCGCCGCGCTGTTTATCGCCTGCTGGAACCTCTTCTCAGGGCGCGATCACGAAGGTAACGCCGAAGAGCTGGACCCCGATTTCATCGAAGAAGGAAAAAATCCTCCAGATTTGTAAGGACGTGACGATAAAGACCACACCAGGCGGCGCTGTGCCGCCTTTTTTTTCGCCTTAAATCAGACGTTTTCTATAATTTGAAGAACGCCATCCTACTCATGTCGTAAAAGGATCATCTGGTGCGAATCGCGACGATAACCAACTGGGCCTATGGGGCCACGGTCTGCCTCACCATCGCCTCCGGCATCATCATGCTGATGGCGTCCAGTGCAGATACCCTCGAGCGTCAGGCCGTGGAACAACGGCAGAAATTTGATCAGCTGACGGAAGATATTGAAACCGATATCTGGGCGCAGTCTGATTTAGCGCGGCTGTACGTCATTAAAAAAGATCCTCAGGTGCTCAAGGAATATAACCAGGCAGAAAACAGCCTGAAGCGCATCGAGCTTCGTCTGGAAAAACTGCGGGACAACGGCGCATCGGATGATGAGCTGTCCCTGCTGCGCGAAGGCATAAAAATCATCGATGAGCTGCAGGACGAACAGCAAACCGCCCTCGCCAGCCTTGAAGGCGGAGAAGACGCCCAGGCCGTTGCCTTACTCTATGGTCAGCCCTATGAGCAGGAGCTGGATCGCGCGCAAAATCAGATCGATCACTTTCGCCAGATACTGGACAAGCGTGTTATCGGCTCCGTAAAAGATGCGACAAAAAAATCGAAAGCGCTGCGTACCGCCTCTGAGCTGACGGTCGGCCTGACCGCCCTGCTGTTCCTGTTTGTGCTCGGCTTTATATTGAAACGCCGCGTGCTGCGTCCCGTGGTGCGCCTGAGCGACGTGGTGCACCGTCTGGCATCCCAGGATTACGCGGTTGAAACGCCCAATTTCAACCAGATCGATGAGATAGGCGATATGGCCCAGGCCATCAGCATCTTCCGTGAAAACGGCCTGGCACGACAGCGTCTGGAAAAAGAGCGCGATGCCGACTGGGCCATCCGCGAGCTGCTGGCGCGCATGACCCAGCGGCTGCAGGGGTGTGAGAACTTTAACGATGTGATTAACGTGGCGGAGCTGTTTGCCCCCAATATCGCGCCAGGGATCGCGGGCCGGCTCTACGTCCTTGACCGCGAGCCGTGGCAGATGCGCTGCGTCGCGCAGTGGCTTTCGCCGGTTGGTGAAGAGACGACATTCCATCCGGACGAGTGCTGGGCCGTGCGACGCGGGCAAAGTCACCCGCCGGTGAACGGTGAGCCGGATATTGCCTGCTACCATCTTCCGGCATCCCAGGCGGAAAGCGCGCTTTGCGTGCCGCTTATCGCTCAGGGCGAGGCCATTGGCCTGCTCTCCTTCCAGAATATCACGGCGGACAATGCCCCTTCCCGCGCGTATCTGGAGCTGATGGCCGAGGCGCTCGGGCTGGCGCTGGCCAACCAGCGTCTGCGCGACGCGTTGCTGGAAAAAGCGTTGTTTGACCCGCTCACCGGCCTGCGTAACCGTCATCATCTGGAAGATACCCTGCAAACCCAAACGGCACAGGCGATACGCACTGGCGTACCGTTAAGCTGCATGATGATTGATATCGACCACTTCAAGAGCATTAACGATCGGTTCGGTCATGAAGCGGGCGATCTGGTGATCAAAAGCGTGGCGTCAATTGTTCAGCGGGCCGCGCATGACAACGGACTGGCATTCCGCTACGGCGGCGAGGAGTTTCTGGTGCTGCTTTCCGGTGCCGATGAAGCAGAAGCGTACGCCTGCGCGCAGAAGATTTACACCGGCGTGCATGAGCTGTCGCTTCGCTACGGGCTGACCGAGATTGGGCCGGTGGACGTGTCGATTGGGATTGCCAGCTACCCACAGCATGCCCAGACCGACAACCTGTTGCGCGCCGCGGATGTGGCCTTGTACCGGGCGAAAGAGCTGGGCCGCGCGCGGATTGTGAGTTTTGGGATGCTGGAGGCGGGCTGACGCTAATTCTCGCGCCCTGACTTTCCCCGGTTCAGGCGCGCGTGATAGCCCAAAGCACCACAATCCCCAGGGCATTGCTCCGCTTTTCCACATACAGGGTGGTATCGGAATAAACGTCACCCTGCGGGTTACAGATGCGGATCTCCTTCTTTAATTCCGGCTCGTAGACTTCCGCACCCGAGCAGCTGTGGCGGGTACTGGACTCATACCGGTAAGGTTTGCTCCAGGCCGAATAGTCCCCCTCCAGCAGCCAGGCCGTTGTAAAGACCACGAACATGGCAACCGGCAGACTGCAAATAAAGAAGCCGAGGTAGATTTTTACCGCGCCAGCAAGGCGCTTACCTTTCAGTCTCCCCTTTCTGATGAAATAGACCATCGGCACCAGCGCCAGCAGCAACGCCCCACAGGCAAGGTACTGCTCCCCGCGGATCGAAAGGTATGTCACGCGGTAAATGTTGACTGACCAGACCACAAAACCCGATATCAGTGCTATCCCGCTCACGATGAGTGGGATCCAAAAGGAAAAACGCGCTTTTTTCATGGTGGACTCGTCCTTGTCATTCTTGTCGGGTCAGAAGGTCAATCATTGCCCGGGTGGCTGCTGACTGACGCCGGTGCGGGGCAAACAGCACGGAGAAAGGTCGCGATCGTCCCCGGAGGTGCGGCAGCACCTCAACTAACTGGCCGCCCTGTATTCTGTCGCGGACGATGAATTCATAGCTCTGGCAGATCCCCATCCCCTGCTCCGCCAGCGAAACCACGCCGAGTACATCGTCTGATATTTCGATGGTTGAACCCGGCAACCAGTCAATATCGCGCCCTTCATCATGAAATACCCAGGGGGCGATACGACCGGTGCGCGGCATGATAAACGGCAGGCACTGATGGCGCTGCAGGTCTTCCAGCGTCTGAGGCTTTCCTCTCCGATGCAGGTAGTCCGGAGAGGCGACCAGAAGCAATGCCGCGTCTTCCAGCTTACGCGCCACAAGTCCACTGTCAGGCAACTGTCCCAGACGGATCGCCAGATCGAACCCTTCTGCGATCAGGTCAACGTTGCGATTGGTAATGTTCAGCTCCACCTGTACGCGCGGGTAACGTTGATTATAGTGCGCCAGCAGCGGCGGCAGGCGGTAGTGGGCATAGGTGGTCGGGACACTCATTCTCACGCGACCGGTCAGATCGCCCTCCTGACCCCGGCCAACGCGTTCGGCGTCATCGAGCAGAGAAAACGCTGAGCGCGCCTGCTCAAGATAGACGCGTCCGGCTTCAGTCAGCCCCACCCGGCGGGTCGTGCGCTGTAATAGCTGCCGTCCAAGACGCGCTTCCAGACGGGTGACCGCGCGGCTCAGTACCGAAGGGGTGGTTGAAAGGGCAACCGCTGCGGCAGTAAATGAGCCGTGCTCAACCACAGCAATGAAGACTTCAACGTCGCCGAGGTAATCGAATTTCCGGCTCATTTTGCTCTCTCAGGAACAAATGTTTTTCAATTTGGCTAATTTATCTCCCGTTGGGCGATGAGTAAAGTGGCCAGCATTCATCACCTGAACGTTCCACTGGAGCCTGTCAATGTTCAACCGTTCCCATATTCTGCCCGCCATCGCAATGGCGGCGTTGTTCTCTTTCACGAGTGTTGTCAACGCGGCGAACCACCCGCCTCTGGAGCGCTGGCGAAGCTACGCCGGCGTGAGCTGGGATACCACTCAAGACGGAAAGATGCCTGCGGCGTTTTCCGGTTCGGTCAATGCCCCTATTGCAGGTATCCACTTTGATGCAATGGACCGTGCCTTTGTCAGCACGCCCCGGCTGGTTTCCGCCGCAGCACCCGCCACGTTAAGCATTCTGGATACGACGGCGCAGTCTGGCCCTGCCCGCCTGAACGCATTTCCCTCCCGCGAGGGGAATGCGGTGAACACCGATCCCGCTCAGAGCCTGCGCAACGTGCTCGGTTTTTATATTGACCGTAAAAACGGCTGGCTATGGGCGCTGGACATGGGGTTTGTTGCAGGCGAAACAGAGTCCCCCGCGGGGGCGCAGAAACTGGTTGTACTGGATCTCCTCTCTGGCCGCACCATCAAACGCATCGCCCTGGACGGCGTAGCGGACCGCAAGGCCAGCTTTCTGAATGATGTGGTGGTCGATGAGAACCGCCGTGTCGCCTATATCTCCGACAGCGGCTCGCGGAGTGCGCCTGAAAACCAGGTGGGACTAATTATCGTCGATTTCGCTACCGGTACAGCCCGGCGCGTGCTCGATCGTCACCCTGCGCTGCAGATTGAACCAGGCGTTAACGTCGTCTCGCACGGGGTTGAAGTCTGGCCTGGTAAACCATTACTGATTGGTATCAATGGCATTGCGCTTTCACCCGATGCGGGCACGCTGTACTGGACGGTGACAACCGGCACGCGCGCCTATGCGGTACCGACTGCGATACTGAGGCAGCCTGCGTCAACCAATACGCAAATTGCCGGGCAGATCCGCGATCTGGGTCGCGTGGGGGGCAACACCGACGGAATGGTGACAGATGTAAAAGGTAACCTCTACATTACCGATGTCACACGCAATGGTATCGTCAGATACGATCCTGAAACCCATTCCATGTCGCTAATTGCGGCAAGCGAAGAGGTGCGCTGGCCAGACACGCCGGCAATCCGTCCGAACGGGGAGATGGTATTTACCTCAAGTCGCCTCAATGACCACTTCGAGGGAGCCGTTAAACCGGGAGAAGAACGCTATGATTTGTGGCGCTTGCGTCTCGATGCTTCAAAGAATTAGTCGCGCGTCACCTCAGTAATCAATATCGACAATCCATTCATGTCATGACTTTTTTTAGCCATCTCACGGTATTTGGTTGGGGAGAGTCCATATTGATTCGAGAACGCTCTGCTGAACGTTGACGGCTCTTCGTAGCCTAACATTGTAAATATATCTGAAACAGAGAGCTGCGTATGTCTGAGCATATGCGCGGCTTTTTCAAGTTTCCGGCTTCGAATATAGAGACCGATACTTATGCCACACTCCTGGCGAAAGTTTCGTTGAATATAAGCCAATGAATAACCGGATTTTCGCGCCACATCCAGAACGGTAATAGGTCTATATAAATTCGAGTCAATCCAGTGAGTCAGGGACTTAATTACAGCTTCACGATCTTTTAAGAGAGTAAACTTTATACACATAAGTATCCACGAAATTTTATTTACAAGAAGGCCGCTGGCAACGTCATCCAATGACAATTGAAAATAATATTTCCTAAAAGAAAAATCACCCTAATAATAGGGTGAGAGAATGCTTACTGTATTTTAGTGAGATGTCTTTGCAACATTCTCATTTTGTTCAGGACCATACAGTTTCATAAACGCATTAACGGAGGCCTGCGCTTTCATGACAATTTCACTTTCGTCCGGCTGATCCTTTCGCGCTTTTAAAAGCAAGGGTTCAAGGATACCGGCCTGGAGAAGAGAGCGAAAATACTCAGCGGCCAGCACAGGGTCATCTTTTCTTAAGATATTTTGATTCATTAAATCGGTGAAAAGCGCCGATACGTTTGAACGCAGTTTTTGCATTCGCTCATAATATAATTCTCCGATTCCCGACCTTCCGGCTTCGGAAATCATTAATCTTTGCAAATCCACAATATCCGGTGAACAAATATAGCGTAAAAAGGCAACGGCAAATTGCTCGATGACCAACTGTGGTGATTTTCTGAAAAGGCGCACCTGCCCTGCAGTTTCAATAGTCATGCTCTTTATATACTGTTCAGTTTCTGAAGACATGCATTCTACAAATAGCTCTTCTTTCGAAGAAAAGTGACTGTAAATTGTCGATTTTGAGCCACCCACAATCGCGTTAATCTCTGAGATAGACGTGGCATCAAATCCCTTTTGTCGAAACAGTCCGGATGCGACTTCCAGAATCTGTTGCCGTTTAAGCGCTCTTTTATCCATATGTTTCCTCGTTAGTTTAGGTGTCTGACCGGGGCCAACACTTTTTGTTCTCTGATTTCGGAATCACGTCTGGTAGTAGGGTTCGTAATCGTACTGACGAGTACATTTTCATTTGACGACGCTCAGAAGTCAAGATATAAAGTGTACCGTACTGTACGGTACTGTATTTGGACTTCTCTATGAACAGCATGACGAGCGTACTGATGAAAGGTTTTCAGGAGACACTACTGGGGTGTCGTATTTCCGGTTTAACCCGGTCCAGAATAGTGATGGGCTGTGTTGTCATTTCCGCCATCAGTATGAGCGGATGCGCCATGATCCCCGACCTTGGCACCCCACCGCCTATGAAGACGGTCACACAACTTAAAAGCGATCAAAGTTTCCCACATCAGAACGGCCAGTGGCCGAAAGATGACTGGTGGAAGAAATACGGTGACGAGCAGCTCAACGGGCTGATTGATGACGCGCTTAAAAATTCCCCTACGCTTAACATCGCCGAAGCTCGCGTGAAACAAGCGCAGGCGATGACGCAAAGTGCGAGCGGTTCGCTTTTCCCTGAGGTCACCGCAAACGCCAGCTTTATGCGGGACAAAATGAGTTACAACTATGTGACGCCTGAAAGCGCAACGCCTCAAAACTGGAACAGCTATGGCCGCACCACGCTGGATATGAGCTGGGAAATAGATTTTTGGGGTAAAAACCGCGCCGCGCTCGCGGCTGCAACGTCAGGTGAAATGGCGGCTGTAGCGGAAGAAGCGCAAACAAGACTGGTGCTGTCTTCGTCTGTTGTTACCGTTTACGCGGAGCTGGCGCATTTATACACCGTACGCGAAACGCTTAACGATACCCTCACTATACGAACCAGTACGCTCGCGTTGTTCCAGCAACGACATGATGCGGGGCTAGAAGATTTATCCAGCCTTCAACAGGTTGAGACGCGTCAACTCAACGCAAAAGCAAATCTGGTGGCAATAGAGGAAGCGATTGCGATCAAAAAACATGAGCTCGCTGCATTGATCGGTGATGGGCCTGACAGATCGCTGGCCATAACCGCGCCTAAGGCAACGCTTTTAGCGCATGAGGAACTTCCTCCCAATATTGCGCTGGATCTGATTGGTCGACGTCCTGATATTGTCGCGGCACGTTTACGCGCAGAGGCTGCAGCAGAGCAAATCAAACAGAAAAAAGCCGGTTTTTACCCCAGCGTTAATCTGGTTGCCTTTGCCGGGTTCCAGTCACTGGGTATTAACAACCTTACCCGGAGTGGCTCAGCAATTGGCAGTTTTGGTCCGGCCATATCGTTGCCAATATTTAATACGCAAAAGCTACAGGGTGATTTGAAATACGCCAGCGGTGAATATGATATTGCGGTGAACGTTTATAACGCCACGCTAACGAATGCACTTCGTGAAGTGAGCGATGCACTCACCAGCAGAGCCTCTCTGAAAGACGAGATGCTTTATTCTCAGGGTGCAGTCACGTCGGCAGAAAAAGCGTATTCGCTCACCAGACAAAGGTATGAAGGAAAGGTCGCTGATTATCTCGACGTTTTATCCTCGGAAGATGAGCTGGTTGCGGCCCGCAGAAAATTAGCCGATGTAAATTCCCGTGCCTTTACGATTGACGTCGCATTAGCGCGTGCATTGGGCGGCGGATATACCTCGAGCAAACAGTGATTTTTAACACCAGGTTAATTACTAAATAGTGGAAAGAAAGGAAATAAAATGAGTCATTCTGCAGCTATTGAAAATCAAAATATTGAATCATCCGATATCAAAAAGAAAAAAAGAAAACGTTTATTCTCTTATCTTGCATTAAGCATCGCGCTGGCTGGCGCAGGCTCGTTCGCATATTGGGAATTAGTGGGTTCTCGCTATGTTGAGACCGATAACGCCTATACCGATGTCGAGTCCGCTCAGCTCTCTTCCGCGATCACCGGTACGGTAAGTGCCATCCTCGTCACGGATTCTCAGGTGGTAAAAAAAGGCGATGTTCTGATCCAGCTGGACCCTACTGATGCAGAGTTAGCCCTTAATCAGGCTGAAGCAAACCTGAACCTGTCCATTCGGCGGGTCAATGGATATAAGGCCACCGACACAAAACTCGGCGCTGAAGTTGTGGCAAATGAAAAAGAGCAAAAACGTCTGCTGGCCCAGGTTGATGCCGCAAACGCTGACTTCCAGCGCGCGACGGTTGACCTCAAGCGACGCGAGGCGCTCATGCAGACAGGCGCGATTTCAGGCGACGAACTGACGCGTATTCAAAACGTTTATGCTTCCGCTCTGGCAAACCTGAATGCCGCTAAAGCCGCCGTGGCGCAAGCCGATGCAGCAAGACAGGCGGCAGTGGGTGCAAGACAGGCGAATGCCGTAATGATTGAGGATGCAAATACCGAGACCAACCCAGAAGTCGCTCTCGCCAGAGCAAAGCGCGATCAGGCCAGACTGGATCTGGAAAGAACCGTGATCCGTTCGCCAGTTGATGGCGTGGTTGCTCGTCGCCAGGTCGAGCTTGGGCAACGTGTCCAGCCTTCCACGCCGTTATTGTCCGTGGTTCCGGTACAGCAAATTCACGTCAATGCCAACTTCAAGGAAGTTCAGCTCCAGCATGTGAAAGTGGGGCAGAAAGTGGAACTGGTGAGCGATCTGTATGGCGACAACGTTCCTTTCCATGGAACGGTAGAAGGCTTTGATGGCGGCACCGGCGCAGCGTTTTCAGTTATTCCAGCACAGAACGCAACGGGTAACTGGATTAAGGTTGTACAGCGTTTGCCCGTGCGCATCAAACTCAATGCTGATGAGCTTGCAGCACATCCGCTGCGGGTTGGGCTGTCCATGAAAGCGACAGTTAATTTAAAAAGTGAATAACGGAAACCAGGCCATGTCTACATTCGTTATCGATAACCAGCCGCCTTCGCTGAAGGGCGGTATGTTATGGGTGGGTGCCCTGGTTCTTGCAATGGCAAACTTTTTAGCCGTACTCAATATGACCATTGCAAACGTCACTCAGCCCAACATGGCTGGCGCCCTGGGCGCAGGAACCAGCCAGGGGACCTGGATCATCACGGCCTATGCCGTGGCTGAAGCCATAACGGTGCCGCTATCAGGATGGTTAACCACCCGGTTCGGCGGCGTGCGCGTTTTCTGCATTTCCGTGTTCATGTTTGGCATTTTTTCTTTGCTTTGCGGCCTTTCCACTTCTCTGGGAATGCTGCTGATGATGAGGGTTTTTCAGGGCATGGCGGGAGGTCCCCTGATGGCCCTATCACAAACGTTGCTCCTGCGTATTTTCCCGAAAGAAAAATCCATGCAGGCGACGGGATTATGGGCAATGACGACATTGCTGGCGCCCGTTATAGGCCCGGTTCTCGGTGGCTGGATTTGCGATCATTACAGCTGGTCGTGGGTGTTTATCATCAACGTTCCGATGGCTATCGCTTTTTCAGTCATCGCGTGGTCAGTATTAAAAATCTTCGAAGATGAGCTGGTTAATAACGCTATTGATATCGTTGGATTTATTTTACTGGTTATCTGGGTTGGCGCACTGCAGATCATGCTGGATGAAGGGAAAGACCTTGACTGGTTTGCCTCAGAAGAAATTTGGGTTCTGGCGATTGTGGCCTGTATCGGCTTTTTAAGTTTCTGCATATGGGAGCTGACCGCTGACCATCCGATTGTCGATATCAGCGTTTTTCGCCATCGTGGTTTTTCGGCCAGCATGTTTGTGCTCGCGCTTGCGTTTGGATGTTTTTTTGGTCTGAATGTTCTCACGCCGTTGTGGCTACAATATAACTTAGGGTATACAACAACATGGGCAGGGATTGTGGTTGCCTGGGGCGGCCTTCTGCAGGTGGTCTTCTCTCCGGTTGCCGCTAACCTTTCCAACAGAATCGATCCGCGCATTCTTATCTTCTTTGGCTGTGCCTGGCTCGGTCTCGATACCTTCTGGCGCTCCTATGCGACGACCGATATGGATTACTGGTCCATCTGTGTCCCTTTGTTATTCATGGGCGTTGGCATGCCGTTGTACTATGTCCCGATTACGGGGCTTGCAATGGGCTCTGTAGATGAAGCGGAAATGCCCTCGGCGGCCGGGTTAATGAACTTTGTTCGAACGTTATCAGGCGCGTTTGCCACATCGCTCGTGACGACGTCCTGGCAGGACCAGCGCTATATTGCGCATGACAGGCTGGCGTCCGTTGTCGATCCTACCGGCGATCTTTCACAGTACATCAACTCGGCGCCTCAGCAAAGCGGGCAATTTGTGCGCGAGCTTTTTGACAAGATGGTTAACAGCCAAAGCATGATGCTTTCAACCAATAATCTGATGATGTCGATAGGCGTCATATTCTTTATCGCTGCTTTTGCTATTGCTTTAGCACCGAAACCTTCGCGCGTGGTCGATACCGCTTCTGTAGGACATTAATCGTTATTCAGCACAGGGATGTGAGCGTCAAATAAAAGAGAACATTTAATGGAAGAAATACCAGGACTTTCTGTACAGGAAAAGCGTTGCTTAATATCAGAAATATATTTTTCAATATATAAAAAAGTGGACGCTTCCCAGTGGAAGAAGCGTCCTAAATCAGGCAATTATTCAGACACAGATTGAAACCGCTAACTGACGATCTCAGCGATAATATCGCATACTCCCTACTGTTCATTATTTACATTTTCTGCCATCGCCTACCTGTTTCGCCACTCTTTCTCGCTGGGTCACCGACTCGGTCGCAACTTCCGACACGATGAGTAAACCGGTCCTTTTGACAGCGGAAAGGTTTAAACTTTTCGTGATATTCTTTCTTTACGCCCCTTAGTTCCTATACTCGAGCCATATTCGCCACTGTATTAACACCTGTCACGCGCAATACGTTGTGCATGACAGATGAAAATATTTTGTTCTGGAAAAACGTCTATGTCGAAACTGGATTTGAGGTCCAAAAAAACCTGGGGCGCGCTGGCAGCAATCGCCGTTGTCGCCGGTACATTAGCAACTGCTTTTGCATGGACGGCGGGCTGGCTTGGTTCACGCACGGTCAGCCAGGCACTGGTAGGGGAAACACCGAAACCCTTCCCGCCGGGTTTTCGCCGCGCGCATGGAAAAGGCATCTGCTTTGCCGGCACCTTTACGCCAAACGGCTCAGGGGTTTCTCTTTCAACCTCCCGCCTCTTCTCACAGCAGGAAGTGCCCGTGGTGGGTCGATTCTCTATTGGTACTGGCGATCCGCATGCCCCGGATAGTACGACCAAAACCCTGAGCATGGCGCTGCTGCTGAAGACAGATGACAAACAACAATGGCGGATGGCGATGAACAACGAGCCTTTCTTCGCCACGCACAGCCCGGAAGGTTTTCTGGCCTTGCGAAAAGCCACGGCCATTGATGCGGCCACCGGCAAACCGGATCCGCAGCGTCTGGCAGACTTTTTGAAAGCGTACCCGGAGGCGGAGAAATACCTTAAATGGGCGGCACAAAAACCTGCGCCCGGCAGCTTCGCGGGCGCGACGTTTTACAGCATTAACGCCTTTTACCTTGTGAACGCGCAGGGGGATCGCCAGGCCGTTCGCTGGATGATGCGTCCGCACGAGCCTTTCCTGTCGATAAGCGATGAGCAACGACAGAAAGCCGATGACAACTTCCTGTTCGAAAACCTGCGTCAGCGCCTGGCGCAGAAGCCACTCTACTGGGATTACGTTTTGCAGCTCGCACAACCGGGCGATCCGGTGGATGACCCATCCCAGCCGTGGCCGGACGATCGCAAAAAGGTGGTGGCCGGCACGCTGGAAGTGACGCGGGTCGAAGCACAATCCACAGGCGCGTGCCGCGACGTTAACTTTGATCCTTCTGTCGTTCCCGCAGGCGTTGCGGTGTCTGATGATCCCATCTTAAACGCCCGCTCCGCGGCCTACTCCCACTCTTTCAGCCGCCGTGAGCGGGAAATCGGCTACGGCAAGGCCACCGAAGCCGTGCAAAAGCAGGAGGTAAAATGAGCTCAAATAAAGATATGCGAGCGCTCACGCCGCAGCATTTCAATACCCTGGCGCGAAGCCTGCACTGGCTGATGGCGGTGATGATCCTGTCCATGCTTTTCATCGGTGCCGCGATGATGACGTCGTTACATCACCGGATTTGGTTAATCGACCTCCACCGGCCGCTGGGGATCGCCATTTTACTGCTGGCACTGGTTCGTCTGGTCAACCGCCTCCTGAGCCGCACGCCCCCACTTCCTGCCGATTTGCCCGCCTGGCAGGTGCTTGCCGCAAAGGCATCACACTGGATGCTGTATGGGTTAATGCTGGCAATGCCGCTGCTGGGCTGGGCGCAACTGTCGGCAGCGGGCCTGCCAATTGTCATGTTTGATGGCGTCAACCTGCCGGCGATTGTCCCGACCAATCCAGCACTCTATGCCTGGTGCCACGACGCCCATAGCCTTCTGGCAAAGTTGCTTTTTGCCGTGGTGCTGGTCCATCTCTCCGCCGCACTCGTTCATGCGTGGATCTACCGGGACGCAGTGTTTGCCAGCATGGCGAAAGGGGGTAAGTCGGCGTCAGCCATCCGGGATGACGTGAAGTAAGGCAAGCGGTAGGGGACACGCACAATCAGAATGTTCGTGTCCTCGCTTATCATCATCCTGAAACAGCGCACACAACCGGGGCGCGTATTTCGTCGCCAGATTCGCGCGCCAAAAAGCCACGGACACCCCGCAATTATCGTGGAAGATAATATCTCTCAATTAAAGCGATTATTTTTTAAACAGAAGAGCATTTATGCCCGCAATTTTAGCTTTTATCAAAAAGTTAAGCGTCGCTCTAGTATCAAACACCCAGACACCCGCGACACCTAACTCATTGATTAAAATGAGTTTACATCAATAAAAACGATAAAACCCCCTACTCCCCAACAAAATATATCAACTCGTGTGATATCTAAATTATAATTCTTATACTTCTGTTAAAAAGGTGGAGGTCAAAATGCGATTAACCCTACTGCTGTTATGCTGTCTGGTACAAAGTGTAACCTGGGCTGGCGACCTGCCAAAACCAGTTGGTAAACCCATTTTAACGATTTACGGTAATATAGAAAATACCAATGAAAATGGAAAAGCAGTGTTTGATCTCGCCAGCCTTGAAAAACTCGGAGTAGTGAGTTTCGAGACGACTTCCCCCTGGTATAACGGTCGTACGAAGTTTGAGGGTGTCCCCATGAGCAAGCTCATGGATTATGTGGGTGCAAAAGGTACGAACGTTAATGTTATTGCGCTCAATGATTACTCAACCGTCATCCCTCTCAGCGACTTTAAAAAATACAACGCCATCCTTGCCTTAAAGGTCAATGGCGAATATATGCGCATCCGCGATAAAGGCCCATCGTTCATTGTATACCCCTATGACAGTCTTCCTGAGTTGAATAATCAGATTTATTACTCACGATCAGCATGGCAGGTAAGCAAAATGAAGATTGAGTAGTCGTTCAGGAGAACATAATGAACAGGATACTGGTTGGTATCATTTTTTCTCTTTTTATCACGACAGGATATATTGCATACCTTGTTTATGATCGACAGCAGGAATTGCAAAAACTGACTCAATACACTGAGTCCTGGTCCGTGGCACAACTGGTATCAGAGTATTACCGTTTTGAATCATGGCTTGGTCTATACGCAACCGATACTGATGACGTTACGATAGACCAGGTCCGTATGCGCCTCGAAATTATGCTCAGTCAGGGCGATTTAATGAAAGGGGGCGATTTAGGTCGCTACATTGATAGCGATAAAACGCATCAGGAGCTCGCTTTACGCTTAGAAAAAATACTGGCCTATCTGGATAGTCATCTTGAAAAAATGAGCCACCCGGAGTTACAGGCATACCTGACAAATATGCATGAGCTCGACGCACCGCTCAGCCAGCTGTCTGCAACAGCATTAACAAAAGATATTAACACGGTTAATGAATCCAACAACAAAATACAAATCCTGTATTATATTTATTCCGCACTTTCTTTGCTTCTGGTGATTTTAAGCTTTATTCTTGGCTTCTTAATGATCTACCAGAATAAAAACATTCTGAAAGCACACATGCAGGTTAAAAGCCTGGCTGACGAACTTCAAATATCAAAAGAAAAACTGCAAATTCAGAACTCGAAGCTGGAATATGATGTTTATCATGACTCCCTCACCGGCATGAAAAACCGCCTTTTCTTCTGGGACGATCTCAACAAAATTAATCTTCAGGCAGATAAAAACCACGTCCCCGTCACGGTGATGTTATTTGATTTAGACCGCTTCAAAGAGGTCAACGATACCTATGGCCATGATACGGGAGATTTGCTGTTGAATCAGGTATCCCGACGGCTGACCTCGATGAGCAGCGCAACGGATACGTTTTACCGTTTGGGCGGCGATGAATTCGCCCTTCTCTCCAGCGGACTCACGGAAACCGCCGCCGTTTCGCGCGCCAAAGAAATCAGCGATCATATCAGCCAGCCCTATACGATTAATAACCAGCTGATAAAAATTGCCACCTGCGTGGGCATCGTATTATCTGATAATGAACGACGCTCTGATTATCTTTACAAATTTGCCGATCTGGCCCTCTACGAAGCGAAAAAAGAAGGTTCGCAGCAGATCAAAGTCTTCCGGCAGTGGATGCTGCAAAGACTGCAGGAAAGCAGGACCCTTGAACATGATATGGCTCTGGCGATCGATCACAATGAATTCGTTGTGTATTACCAGCCTATTGTCGATGCATTCAGCAATGAAATTTACGGCTATGAAGCGCTTATTCGCTGGATACACCCGGTGAAAGGGATACTCGCGCCAGATTATTTTATTTCCGTCGCTGAAAAAACGGGGATGATCAATGAGATCGGCAAGTCAGTGCTTGAGATGGCCTGCCGGGAAGCGGTGTCCTGGGCGGTGCCGGCCAGGATCTCGGTGAATGTCTCACCCGTTCAGCTAGGCACTAAATCGTTTACCACGATGGTACAGTCCATTCTGAAAGAGACGGGGCTACCGGCCAACCGACTCGAGTTAGAGGTAACAGAGTCTTCGCTCTTCAGTGACAGCAACATGCCGATCACTATTCTCAAAAAGCTCCGGGCACTGGGCGTAAAAATTTCCATCGATGATTTCGGAACCGGATATTCCTCGCTTTCACGACTGAGTGAACTTAATTTTGATAAAATTAAAATCGACAAATCCTTTGTGAACCCGATATCCACGCAGGATGATGCCCTAAATATCGTTAAGTTGATTACCGGCATGGCGAAGAGCCTCAATATGCGGGTCATTGCAGAGGGTGTTGAAACCGAAGCGCAGCTTGAACGTCTTCAGGCGCTTGGCTGCGATCTTGTGCAGGGATACCTGTTCGGAAAACCACAGGCTGAGATTGACAGGAAGATTAGATACGGTTGAAATGGTTGCGCGGTTGGTTCTGGCCCTAAATCATGTAGACGATTGATAATCAAAGGTTAAACAATGAAAAAAACAGCCCCGGCCTATACGCCTGTTGATTTATCTCGTTGGCCAAGGAAGGAGCATTTTGAAGTCTTCCAGTCATTTGCTGAATGCACAATTAACCAAACCGTTCTGATCGACATTACCGCGCTGCGAAAACATATCAAAGCGGTGGGTTGGAAGTTTTACCCGACGATCATTTTTCTCCTGTCTAACATCATGAACCGGCATCCTGAGTTCCGTATGGCCATGAAAGATGATGAGCTCGTCGTCTGGAATGAAATTCATCCAAGCTATACGATTTTCCATCCCGAAACGGAGACGTTTTCGTCGCTATGGAGCCATTATGACGGCAATATTCATCACTTTCAGAACACGTATGCAGAAGATACGGCCCGCTATGGAAATAACCTTTCTTACTGGCCCAAGGAAGAGTCACGGGAAAATGTCTTTTTCGTGTCGTCGATTCCGTGGGTAACGTTTACAAACTTTAATATGAACATTGCGCATATGAAGAACTTCTTTTCGCCAATGTTCACGTTTGGAAAATACTACGAGCAGGATGGAAAAGTGCTGTTGCCGCTCGCGGTGCAGGTCCATCATTCGGTGTGCGATGGCTTCCATGTGGCAAGGATGTTTAATGAGTTGCAGGAGATGTGTGATGGTTTGCCGGGGCTTTCAGAGGAGAGGAATGGCTGATGCACAAGGGACAAATGTTGTTTATTTGATAGTCGGAAGACTACGTTTAAAGATGGTGCGATAATAGGAATACAACAAAACATACTATGTTAGTGAGTTATATGCCTTTTACTAGGTTGTGTTTTTCTTGATACCCCCAAAAGTACCCCCGTAAAATTTTCTACTCTACCATTAGAGCACAAAAGCTTTACCGTGGGGATCACACGCTCACGAAGTAACTAATTGCCTGAGAGTCTAAGTTACAGAAAACGCCAACTGTATTTTGAAGAGGAAAATGGTTTCGCGCGTAGATAACCTGCATGACAATCTTAGTATCTCGTTTTACTATGAATTTCCCATCTGATTCTAAAATAAGGAATACTATGCGCCGCCCGATCCCTGCGCAGCTTGCTGCTCCTGAAACACTAGAATTTTGTCAAAAAATTGTTCCTGAAGTTCATCCCTTATTGCTTAACAGTGACCCTTTACCGGAAGCGGAAGAAATGGACTGCTTCGTCAATGTCGAACAGGCTATCGCTAAGAACGGCGGCAGGGCTGTTTACGGCTGGGCTATATGGCAAGTACCCGGTGTTTATATTGAAGCCGAGTTTCACTGTGTTTGGGAGAATGATGCAGGAGAAATGCTGGATGTCACGCCATACCCTTATCGTATGGATAACTTCTCTTTCTCGCAGATAGGTCAAGGATTTACAAGGCCGGCAGGTAGATAATATCCGTCAGGCCCTGGTCAATGATCCTGATGTGATCAGATGGTTGTACCTTGCCAGAAAACGTTTTGAAATCTTAAATACAGGTGACCTAGCGAATCAACATGGACGTATTGAACTACCTCCAAAATTAGTCAAAGAGTTCAGCAAAGTCATGGAAGAAGCTGAAAGGCTGGGTTTTCGACTAAAACATAGGTATCCATAACGAGAGGTTTTTTAATACCAATAGCCATTCTAAATGCTGAAACCACTCATTAAAATGGATTATCTCCAAAATTTTGGGGGGGGTGATCAAGCGACAAAATGAATAATAGAAATACCAGCAACCCCAGTCATATCAAAATGAAAAAAAGTTTCCTGAATGGCTCTAAACATATTTCTAGATACACTTACCAATCCTTTCGCAATATCGCTCCCAAGCTCAATAATGATAAAAAAACACTTTAAAGACAGAAACAAACCAAGAAAAAACAAACCTCATTGAACCCATACCAAGTAATAGAATTAATCTAAAACATTAATAACAAAGGCAAAAATAATTACTCAACACGCTTTGTCAGCATCATGAAATTAGTTAACCGCACAATGCTGACAGCACCTAGTACAAAAAACTAGTTCAAACTGAGAACCACTTGTTGAACATAACTTTTCCAATCCTTATAACACCTTACAGAAGCGGATTTTATAGCAGGTGCACATTGAGTAGCATCTAATTTTTGTTTAAGCTCCCACATTGATTGAGCAATGATTCTATTTGAGGAATACTCGTTCCTGTTCGGTATCATCTTAGAATCAATAAAACCACGGCGTAAAATAATTTTACCACGTTTATTGTTATCTTCCCAAAATGCCTCTTCCCTGGCACTAGGACGTAACGTTCCATTTTCATAATCAGATGACCAATTGTTAAAATCAGTCTCAAGTCGACTAAACAACTCAGATGAAACAATAAAAAAATCTAAATCCGAGTGTTTCCCAAAAGCGGTACCTCTTTTATATGGAGCTAAAGACTGTCCCAATCTGGCGCTTCCACTCAAATGAATCTCTTTTGGATCTACCTTAAGTTTAGCTCCTAGCCATGTTCTGACCACTTCATATAATGCTGGGGCTGTTTTAAATGCAAAAGGAATACCTTCTGAGAGCCACAATCTCGCAATTGCTTCTTTAGATTCTTTCCCACCATTTTTAGCGGCATCAGCAACAACAGAAGCATTTGGATAGCTATCCATTAATGGACTCAAATGTGGTGAGACTTCAAAAGCTTTCATCGCGTTTACCTCTTCCTTTATAATAAAAAAGACTATCTTCTAAATATTCCGAAGGTTGCGTATTATATGTTTTGCTCGGGATTTGATTTTATCATCACGAAGCCGATCTAAAATTTGGGGTTCAGGGTACTTAAGCCTAGCTACAATACAAGCTGCATCAAAATCCGTAACATCCAACAAGTTAACATTTAATTGATGAGAAGCCTGAACCAAGCCATTCATTCTCCATCCATAATACGCAACAAATAAGTACATTTTAGGAATATCACTTCGCTTAACATACTTTGTCAAACGCCATGCTAGATACATTTCTGATAACTTTCTTCGCAATGTTCTCTCATAACGACCTGTCAGCACCCTTACAAGTTGCATAGCAATTGTTGAAGCACCTTCTCTTTTGCCACAGAAATTAGTTCTCCATGCAGCACGTAATATAGAAATGAAGTCAACACCATGGTGCCTACCAAATCTATGGTCCTCAGCAACAATCAACATTGTGATTAACACGGGAGATATATCCCAATTATCGATATCAACTTGAAGCTTTTTCAAATTACTTTTTAACGAAAACCAGTCATCACAGATCTTCATTTTTCCTCAATTCTTAGCAACACTAGACCAAAGCAAAAAAATTTAATTTCAGAAACTACTTTCACCTTTCAGTGATCAACCGTTGAAAATAACATACTAGAAACAAGTCAAAATGGGAATAGTATTACCATTCTCATTTTGAACAAACTACTTTATGAAAAAAAACATTATTAAATCCATAACGAGCCTTATCAACAATGCGAGATTCAAAACTATACAACGCACGACTTCCTACATAAACGATCGAGGAGTTATTTTAGCTAAAATTATGTACTATGTAATGGACAGTCGAAAGCAACTGTAACTTAGAGAGCGTGTAGCCATAAATCCACACTGGCGGTGCCGGCGGGTGACAAGTTTTGACAGATGCATCCCACGATCTGCACCTGAAGTTTTCTAAAGGGGGAGCGGTTGACAGTTCCCCATAGTAAGGCATAACAAACCATAACAGGCTGACACCTGCCCTGCTTCGCATCAGGATTAACAAAAGTTAACAGCCAAGGCTCAACAAATCTCAACGCCAGCCCTTTACACTTCTGCTGTAGCTGCTGTTCGTAGGCGTAAGGATCCGTTAGGTTGGGTTGACACTTTTCCCAGTATCTCGCGAAAAGTGTCAAGTTTGAGGGGCTGGGGGGTTTACAGTTTTTCGCCGTCCAGCAGGCAGAGTGACATTAAACCAGTTTTGTTCCAGTCATCCAGCGTATCGGGGTGCATTGTGGCAACGTAAGCCAGCTCGGAACGAAGAAACCGTAAGGCGCCTGCTGCACGGTCTTTGCCATAGAAGCTGTGGGTTTCTTCATCCGGCCGGAAGAGAATCAGCAATTGTTCATCGGGCTCGTGCTGAACATCAAAACCCAGCTCAGCGGCTGCGGCCTCTATTCGCTGGCCAGCATTAATATCAGCCGGCAGCTCTTTCCCGCCGTCATACCCCCATACCCACGCGGCGGCCTGCGCCCACGTCATTGCATTGTGATGATCACCAGCACCAGCACCAGCACCAGCACCAGCACCAGCACCAGCACCAGCACCAGCAGAATTTTGTTTAGCCTGCGATGCTTCGACATCCACTTTATCGCCTGAAATTAAAATTTCACCGCGGGCTATCCAGCCGTAAGCAGTTTGCCGGCTGACGCCCATATGCCTGGCGTAGGCTGATTTACTTAACAGCATTCTGGTGTCCCTCCCTGCTTCTCTTCTGAATGTGTCTGCCGCTGGCTGCCTTTGAGCATCGCGCTGACATGTTCGCTTAACTGGTCAAGGCCGGTCATGTGGGGCAGAACTTCTGATGGATCGTCGTTCTTCCCGTAAACGAGATTGTTATACCAGGTTCGGACAGTTGTAATTTGTGCGACGTCCTTCCTTACCGCGTCGACCAGATCGGCAACCGCGTTAATCACCTGCCCGTTCTCTGATGCAATACGGGAGAAGCCGAGACGTTTTAGCTGTTCCGTATCGAGTCCCGAACACACAGCATGCGCCCTTAGTAAGGCGTCCGCCAGCTCCTGATGCTTTCCACTGTGCATCGACAGCAGCATTTTTTCCTGGCTGCGGCGATCCAGTCGGGCGAATGCCAGGCGCATTTCACTGTCACGCATGAATCCCTGAACATCATCAGATGCCAGGGGATTAACCGGAGCGAGCTTGTTCTTCAGGTAATCGAGAATGTTTGCGGCCTGCTCGCTTACGGCTGCCACCCCGCGGGTAAAGTCTTTGAGCGTGTCCGGGTTAAGCTGATTAGCTGGCTTGAAAGTCATAACAGACAGCTATTCGCAGATGATGTAGCGGTAACAATGGCCTCTTTATGTTTGCGTGTCGGTGACACGGTGAATTTGAAGTTCAACCAGTTCAGGGAGGGAAACACGCTGGAAGTGCTTGAGAGTAAGACGGGCAAGAAAAAGGAGATCATCGCCCCTGCAAAAGTGTGGGAGATCATAGAACGCCGCCGTCAGGCATTTCCGAAAGATGAATATGTTTTCACGTCACACAGCAACCGTGCATCAGGAAAAGCGCCCGTAAGCCGTGAGTTAGGTGAACCGTGAGATCAAACAGGCTGCGAAGAATGTCGGGATTAAAGGAACGGTAGGCTGCCATTCTTTTCGCAAGTTTTCTGCCACACAGGTGTGGGAAAAGTCTAACGGGAATTTAGCTTTAGCCATGAAAGCACTGAACCATTCAGACCCTTAAGTCACCATGAACCATTTGAAGATTGACGTTAAGAGCGGGCGCTGCTCTTGCAAACATTTGGGAGTGAACAACATGAAACATGTTGTGCTAACGCTGGCACTATTCCCAACCCTGGCGATTGCCGGACAAATTACGATGACCAACCCGCAGGAGGAATAGACGAAGAACGGGAAAACGCTATGCACGTATCAGAACAGCATCTACTTGTTTACAGTAGTGACGCGCTCACAGTCCTGCCCGAACTCCAGGACGTTTGATACGTCGAACAATGAAAAATAGAGTATTACCGCGTGGAGTCTCAGGGTTTGATTATGTATTCGTTCCGCTGAAATCAGATGTTGGGAAATCATTTCCTGTTGTCTTCGACCTTATTGCACGTAAAATGACCAGACACATTTTGGGAAGGAGTCTTTAATGGATATCGCGCTGCTCAACAGGGGCTGGAACAGAACATGGTCAGATACCATGGTGAATCTGGAAGCCCGGAAACTGGTCGAAACAGCAAATCGGCTATCAGCATTCTATTTGCAAGATGGGATAACACGTATCAAGTTTGTTGGAGAGATAAAACAGGTTGTAGATAGAGAGTTTGAAACAGCTCGACGAGCTAAAACCGATGAAGAATGTATTGTATGCATCAAAAATCTTCGTGCTGAAACAGACAACCTGCTTGAACAAGAGCGTCTGTTAAAAACCAAGTCCGCACAGCTTTACGCGAAGGTCGAGTTTGTTAAGGAAAATAATAAAATCGTCGGCTACATGATTTCAGCTATTCATATTGTGGTTTCTGGAATGGCAATTGCTGGCGGTGCGTTGATGGTCGCTACGATGACACCTTTAGGTATGCTGGCAGGGGCTATCCTTGTAACAGATGGCATTAACGGTCTGTCAAAAGAAATCATTCCTGGAATCTATGGGAAACAATATAAAACAGAGGGATTTGTGGCTGATGGGACTATGGAAGCGGCCCAGTTTATGGGTTTCAAGCCTGAAACAGGACTTGCGATTTATAACGCTATTACGTTAACTGCGAGTGTATATAGCATCTTTGGATTAGCCAGAAGACCCGAAGCATGGAGGCTATTTAAATGGATGCCCCGTGATTTCTATCGCAAGGTCGACACGATGAGCCGTCCCAAATTAACAATGAAAATAGTAGGTTATGGACTTAAGGCCAAAGTAATATTTGACCTGCTTTCTACTGACACATCGAACCATTAGCCTCTGAATTTTCTCCAGAACCGCCAGGATTTGTAAGAAAGGACTGGCGGCTGAATAAATGCAACGATGACTATTGCGATCAGAATTGATATCCCACCACCCACGACGGTTTCTTTCGCAGTAAACAACACTAAAAGGATAAAAACCATCAGACATGCCGATGTTATCCATAAAACAACCCTGAATCGATTAGCCAGATCCTGAATCGCTTCCCCCAAGGTTCCGCCGTAGCTTTCAACGTTGTTTTTTATCTTCTGCAAATCTGATGGCGTAAATCCTGAACGTAACAACGCCTCATCAGTCACTTTCATATCGTATCGTCCTTTATCACTCAGAAGCTGTTTCTCAATCACTGATTGTGCCAGCAATCATACTGATGAACTTTATAGCAATCCAGCCGAAACTTTTCGGTAGAGTCTGTCGCCTTTCTTGTCGTCTGGGTGGTGCCAAGGCATTTCGACCATTTGAGGTTAACGATCAGATGATGTTTGTACAATTTATTAGATTTCTAACAATACAAACCATTTAGCGCCGTGATCGGTAGGTTAAAACATGTTGTTAGCCGCTCGCGCCAATTTGATTTCCTCTCGCTCTTCCTGTTTTTTAGCAAGCCAGGCTTTCCCCTCTGGTGTTGCCAGGAATTTGCGGGCGTGAATCTTACGGTTGTTTCGCTTCGTGGCTGCTGCATTCCTGGCTTTTGACATAGTATCCCCTCCGCTGAATATGCCAGCATTCAACGTAAATCAGAGACAGTACAACGAAAGTTACAATGGTGCAGATAATAGATGACCATTACGTGCCGTGTGGGGCACATAAGAAAAGGCGGCGCGTAGCGCTTCCGCAGGGTGTGATCCCGGGGGGATAAAGCCTTAGCACGTTCTCTTATCAGGTGATCGTTATACTCCGGTGATCGAAACCGTGGCAGAGCCGGATTCTTTCCCGATCCGGTTAGTCTTCCCAACATTACGCCTGTTTATTCTCTGCGACCTTTCACAAGGTATAGCATTATTGAGCGCCGCACGAAGCGCGGAACGTATCGCTAAGGGTTCAAGCGATGTGTTTAGAGAGCCCGGCAACTCTTTCAGCTTCAAGGGATGGCAAAATTTCTAATGCTGTTCGGGGTTGAGCCCGGTAACTACCCGCTAGTACGTTGTACAATCCTTGAGCCGATACAACGCAAAGGCGTTTACCAGGTGTTATCAAGGATGATAATTGAAGATACAATCCGTTAGATATTTTGCGCTAAGTGATTGATTTTTTTGAAATGGTGCCGATAATAGGAGTCGAACCTACGACCTTCGCATTACGAATGCGCTGCTCTACCAACTGAGCTATATCGGCCCTGAGAGGCCGGTTACGAGTGTAACCACGGGGCAAAAGGTTAGATCTATCCGGGTGATGCGTCAATGCCCTTTTGAATCAAACGGCTACTTTTGCATCACCCGTTATTATTTACGCACGAATCGTATCGTCGCCGAAGCCGATCCACTTGTACGTGGTCAGCGCTTCCAGCCCCATCGGACCGCGCGCGTGCAGTTTCTGCGTGCTGACCGCCACCTCAGCGCCGAGGCCGAACTGGCCGCCGTCGGTGAATCGGGTGGAGGCATTTACATACACCGCAGAGGAATCCACTTCGTTCACGAAGCGATCGGCATTGCGCAGCGTACGCGTCAGGATGGCGTCAGAATGCTGCGTGCCATGCTCACGGATGTGCGCAATCGCGTCGTCAAGATCGCTCACGATTTTCACATTCAGATCCAGTGACAGGAACTCGTCGTCGTACTGCTCCGCGTTGACGGGAACCACGTTAGCCGGGCCATCCTGCAGCAGCGCGAGCGCACTGGCGTCAGCATGCAGCGTCACGCCGCTCTCTGCCATCTGTTTGCTCAGGGCTGGCAGGAAGGTGTTCGCAATATCCTGATGCACCAGCAGCGTTTCAACGGTGTTACAGGTGCTTGGACGCTGGGTCTTCGCGTTAACGATAATCTTCAGCGCCGGTGCAATCTCAGCGCTATCGTCGACCACGATATGGCACACGCCGATACCGCCGGTGATCACCGGAATCGTCGACTGCTCGCGGCACAGCTTGTGCAGGCCAGCGCCGCCGCGTGGGATCAGCATGTCGATGTATTTGTCCATGCGCAGCATTTCGTTGACCAGCGCGCGGTCTGGGCTCTCGATCGCCTGTACGGCACCCGCCGGTAAGCCACACTCCTCCAGCGCCTGCTGAATGACTTTTACCGTCGCGGCGTTGGTGCGCCAGGTCTCTTTCCCACCGCGCAGAATAGCGGCGTTACCGGTTTTCAGGCACAGGGAGGCGACATCCACCGTCACGTTTGGACGGGCTTCATAAATAACACCGATAACGCCGAGCGGCACGCGTCGGCGCTCCAGGCGTAAACCGCTGTCGAGCAGCCCGCCGTCGATCACCTGCCCTACCGGGTCGGCCAGATTGCAGACCTGACGAACATCGTCGGCGATGCCTTTCAGGCGTGCCGGCGTCAGCGCCAGACGGTCGAGCATCGCTTCGCTCAGACCGTTGCGGCGCGCTTCCAGTAAATCCTGTTCGTTGGCGAGCAAAATTTCCTGGGACTGTGATTCCAGATAATCAGCGATTTTTTCCAGCACGCGGTTTTTCTCGCGGCTGGAAAGGAGCGCCAGTTTGTAAGAGGCGGCCTTCGCGGCGGCGCCCATTTGTTCCAGCATGTTCTGGCTCCTTAACGAATAATCATGTCATCGCGATGTACGGCAACCGGGCCATATTCATAGCCCAGAATGGCGTCGATCTGCTGTGAGTGGTGACCCGCGATGCGGCGCAGGGCATCGCTGTTATAACGGCTTACGCCGTGGGCGATGTCGCGGCCTTCGAGGTTACGGATACGGATCACTTCACCACGGGAGAAGTTGCCTGTCACGCTTTTAATTCCTTTAGGAAGTAATGAACTTCCTCGTTCCAGAATCGCGGCGGTTGCCCCTTCATCGACGACGAGTTCGCCCGCAGGCGGCGCGCCAAATATCCAGCGTTTACGGTTTTCCAGCGGGGATTCCTGAGCGTGGAAGCGGGTGCCGACCGAGATGCCTTCCATCACGTCACCAATCACGCCTGGGCGGCTGCCCGCCGCAATGATGGTGTCGATACCGGCGCGGCACGCCACGTCAGCGGCCTGCAGCTTGGTCCCCATGCCGCCCGTTCCGAGGCCGGACACGCTGTCACCGGCGATGGCGCGCAGCGCATCGTCGATACCATGAACGTCGGTAATCAGCTCGGCTTCCGGGTTGGAGCGCGGATCGGCAGTGAACAACCCCTGCTGATCGGTCAGAAGCAGTAATTTATCGGCGCCGGCCAGAATGGCGGCCAGCGCAGAGAGGTTATCGTTATCGCCTACTTTGATTTCAGCGGTAGCAACGGCATCGTTCTCGTTAATGACCGGAACGATATTGTTGTCCAGCAGCGCGCGCAGGGTATCGCGGGCGTTCAGGAAGCGCTCTCTGTCTTCCATATCCGCACGCGTCAGCAGCATCTGCCCGACGTGGATGCCATAGATAGAGAACAGCTGTTCCCAGAGTTGAATGAGTCGGCTTTGCCCCACGGCGGCCAGCAGCTGTTTCGAAGCGATCGTCGCGGGGAGTTCGGGGTAACCCAGGTGTTCACGCCCGGCGGCAATCGCCCCGGAGGTCACAATCACAATACGATGCCCTGCGGCATGTAACTGAGCGCACTGACGTACAAGCTCAACAATGTGGGCGCGATTTAGGCGGCGCGATCCGCCTGTTAAAACACTGGTACCGAGTTTTACCACCAGCGTCTGGCTGTCACTCATGATTCTCTGCCGTTCAACGATAAGGGAAAGTAATGTCGAACGAACGTTTTAGCAGGAGTCAGCCCCGTTGCCAACTGCCTTAGCACATCGCGAAACACTTTGTTGCGCGGGATCAGGAAGCGTAGCGGGAGAATTTGACACTTTTATTACCGAAATAATAAATCACAGTTTTTTAAAATTATTCTTAGTTTGTCATAAAAGTTTCATTCCAGAACGATAAAACCCTTCCTGTTTTTTCACGGGACTTAAGCATGAGCTTATCGTCCAGCGAATTTTTTAGCGCGTTTATAAGACAGGATCGAAAATGAAAAAGAGCACTCTGGCATTAATGGTTATGGGCGTAGTGGCTTCTGCATCCGTTCACGCAGCTGAAGTTTATAATAAAGATGGTAATAAGCTGGACGTGTACGGCAAAGTGAAAGCCATGCACTACATCAGCGATGATGCCACCAAAGATGGCGATCAGACTTACGTTCGTTTCGGTTTTAAAGGCGAAACCCAGATTAACGATCAGTTGACGGGCTATGGCCGTTGGGAATCTGAATTTGCGGGTAACAAAGCCGAGAGCGACTCCTCTCAGAAAACCCGTCTGGCGTTCGCGGGCCTGAAGCTGAAAAACTTTGGTTCTCTGGATTACGGTCGTAACCTGGGTGCCCTGTATGACGTTGAAGCATGGACCGACATGTTCCCTGAGTTCGGCGGCGACTCTTCCGCGCAGACCGATAACTTCATGACCAAGCGTGCGACCGGTCTTGCTACCTACCGTAACACCGACTTCTTCGGCGCGGTTGACGGCCTGGACATGACCCTGCAGTACCAGGGCAAAAACGAAAACCGTGACGCCAAGAAACAGAACGGTGACGGTTTTGGTACCTCTCTGACCTATGACTTCGGCGGCAGCGATTTCGCCGTCAGCGGCGCTTACACCAACTCTGACCGCACCAACGCGCAGAACCTGCTGGCGCGTGGCCAGGGGCAGAAAGCCGAAGCCTGGGCAACCGGTCTGAAATATGACGCTAACGATATTTATCTGGCAGCGATGTATTCAGAAACCCGCAATATGACGCCAATTTCTGGCGGATTTGCAAATAAAGCGCAGAACTTTGAAGTGGTCGCACAATATCAGTTCGACTTTGGTCTGCGTCCGTCCCTGGGTTATGTCCAGTCTAAAGGCAAAGATATCGAAGGTATTGGTGACGAAGATCTGGTGAAATACATTGACGTTGGCGCGACCTATTACTTCAACAAAAATATGTCCACCTTTGTTGATTATAAAATCAACCAGATTGACGACAAAAATAAACTGGGCGTGAGCAGCGATGACATCGTTGCCGTGGGTATGACCTACCAGTTCTGATGATGCGAAATAAAAAACCGGCCTGTGCCGGTTTTTTTTATTTCGGGGATTAATGCGGACTGGTGCCCTCCCCCCGGCCCTCTCCCTCGGGGAGAGGGAGAAAACCATCATTTTTTGTAGTCCGGGTAAGGCGAAGCCGCCACCCGGCGCTGGGACACCATCAGGCAGTCAGCTTCACCGCTTCACTGGAAAAGTTATCTGCGGGCTCGAGCTTGAGATCCAGAGTCGCCAGCAGTGCGCGTGCCTTATCATGGAACTCTTTAAGCGTATATTCCAGGCGGTCAATGACTTCCTGATCTTTAATAGAGGTGGCCTGCCAGTTGCCGTCTTTATTAAACAGGCCAAACTGGTAGCTATACGTAAAGCGTTTTTCCTCTGCTTCCATTTCCATCCACCAGCCCCAGAATTCACGTTTTTCGGGTGCAGGCTTCACGTTGACGCATACAGCCAGGCAGTCGAAAAAAAAGCGATTCTCTTCACACTGCTCTTCTCGAATATACGGGCCGAGAGCCATAAACTTCTTAATCAGTCTACTTTTCGGGTGTCCACTCGGTAACGTCATTGCGATCTCCTTTTGTGAAGCCACTGTTTTACCAAACCAGCAAAATTTAGCAATCTATTAACACAATCTCTGAGCGATCCAGCGCGTAATCTCTTTCAGCGCTTTATCGAAATTCTGATAGACCGGGCTGAACGGCACTTCTAACAATTTGCCATCCGCAGATGACGACGTGATTAAGCGCGACTCTTCTTCCGGACTGAACGGATCGTTTTTCCAGAATCCCGACAGCATCGGCGTTGGGCAGCGACGTCCCAGCAACCCTTGCGTTTTTAACGAGTAGCGATTGAGCTCAACGCGCAGCGCTTCGTCTGATGCATCATGCATGCCAAGACGGCTGGCCAGCACATCAAGGTACATTTCAGGTACGCCCCCCTGGCGTGCAGGATCGCTGAGCAGGGCGTGAACGACCGGACCGAGGCAGGCGACGGCTTTCAGGCGAGAAGATTCAAGGTAAGCCAGACGCACCGCGACGTTTGCACCAAAGCGGAAGCCAAATGCCGCCACGCGGGTGTGGTCGACCCACGGAATGTTTTCCAGCGCTTTTAGCGCATGCTGGTGCAGCAGGCTGGAATCCTGAGTCAGTTTCCATTTGGAGGAGAAGCCGATTGAGGGCATATCCAGCGTCAGCATGGCGATCCCTTTTGGTGCGAAGTAGCGCTCATACAGGCTGTAATAATCGATTTGCAACGAATCCAGCCCACCGCACATAAGGACGGTCGGGAACGGGCCTTCACCTTCAGGCATATGCAGGAATCCGGTAATGGATGACCCACCCGGAATGGTAAACTCGAGTTCGCGCATCTGGCCCGGCAGGCGTTGAGCCGCCTCTTCATAGGCGCGATTCGCCAGCGCCTGTGCCTGCTCGGCCAACTCATCACCTTTCAGATGTGGATACGCGGCAATGGCGTAGAGATTGGCCGCATGCAGCCAGTGCTTGCCGCTGCGCGTGGCATCCTCTTCCTGGCTGGCTTTTTGCTGCCAGAGCATCGCCTGTTTAGACCACTCGTAGATCCAGTTTCCGCCGCGATAGCCCACTACCGTATCATAGAGTTCGCTGTCGGTACGCTCGGCTTCACTCATCACGATACGCGCCTGCACATCAAGGATTTCACGGGGATCGATACCGCGCCAGACCCACATCAGGCGGTTAATCATACGATACCAGTGGGGCACGTTTTTACCGTCTAACGCGGACTGGACGGCAGGCTGGGTCCCCGGATTAAAGCGACGCACCAGCGTCGACGTTTCAGGGTGTTTGAAACGGGGTTTGAAAAGTGTCTCGGTGAGATTCGCCTGCGTCATTGCGTTGCCTCCATGAATACGTCATATGAAGACTATTGTAACGCGTGGCAGGCCAAAAAGAACAACGCCCGGCATTGCCGGGCGTGTAAAGTTACGTACTGGGATTAACGGCCTGAAATCGGCGGTACGAAGACCACGCCCATATCCCATGGCTGTTCAATCCAGGTATCCTGCGGGATATCAATCACGTAATCGTCAACCAGTGGGCGACCCGCCGGTTTTGCGAAGATAGTGACGAAATGTGCTTTCGGATACATTTCGCGGATAGCGACCGCAGTACCGCCGGTATCTACCAGGTCATCAATCACGATGAAACCTTCACCGTCGCCTTCCGCGCGTTTCAGCACGGTCAGCTCACGCTGGTTGTCATGGTCATAGCTGGAGATGCAAACGGTATCGACATGACGAATACCCAGCTCACGTGCCAGCAGCGCCCCCGGTACCAGACCGCCACGACTGACGGCAATAATGCCTTTCCACTGTTCGGAAGGCATCAGACGCGCAGCCAGTTTGCGTGCGTGAATCTGCAACATGTCCCAGGTGACGACGTATTTTTCGCTCATGTGAAGTGTCCCAGCCTGTTTTTATACGGCTTAAAAAGTGTTCGAGGGGGAAATAGGTTGCGCGAGATTATAGAGATCTGGCGCACTAAAAACCAGTGTTTAGCGCCCTCTGCCTGTGTTTTTACATGCTTTATGCTACCAGCCAGCAGAGAAAGTGGTATTCTCAGTTTCATCTCGCAAGCCTGACTTGTGGTAACTATTAACCTGCTAACCCTGTGACCTGCAACCCTGTTTGCAGCGCCTCGACAAGGAGACTTATCGTGTCTGAACTGTCTCAACTATCTCCGCAGCCGCTGTGGGATATTTTTGCCAAAATCTGCTCCATTCCACACCCTTCCTACCATGAAGAACAGCTTGCCGAACATATTATGGGCTGGGCGAAGGAAAAAGGTCTGCATGCGGAACGTGACCAGGTTGGCAACATTCTGATCCGCAAACACGCCACCGCAGGCATGGAAAACCGCAAACCGGTTGTGCTGCAGGCGCACCTGGACATGGTGCCACAGAAGAACAACGACACCGTTCACGACTTCACCAAAGACCCAATCCAGCCGTACATCGACGGCGACTGGGTGAAAGCACGCGGCACCACCCTGGGCGCGGATAACGGCATCGGTATGGCCTCTGCGCTGGCGGTACTGGCTGACGACAGCGTTGAGCACGGTCCACTGGAAGTGCTGCTGACCATGACCGAAGAAGCAGGAATGGACGGCGCGTTCGGTCTGCAGGCGAACTGGCTGCAGGCGGATATCCTGATCAACACCGACTCTGAAGAAGAAGGTGAGATCTATATGGGCTGCGCGGGCGGGATTGATTTCATCTCTACCCTGCCGCTGTCACGCGAAGCAATTCCTGCCGGTTTCCAGACCTTCAAGCTGACGCTGAAAGGTCTGAAAGGCGGCCACTCCGGCGGCGATATTCACCTGGGTCTGGGCAACGCCAACAAGCTGCTGGCGCGCTTCCTGGCAGGCCATGCGGCTGAGCTGGATCTGCGTCTGGTTGATTTCAACGGCGGTACCCTGCGCAACGCGATCCCACGCGAAGCCTTCGCCACCGTGGCAGTACCGGCGGCAAAAGCCGACGAGCTGAAAAAACTCTCCACCGTGTACCTGGATATCCTGAAAAACGAACTGTCGGCGAAAGAGAAGAACCTGACCGTGGTGCTGGAATCCGTCTCCACGGATAAAGCCGCGCTGACCGCGAAGTCTCGTGACACCTTCGTTCAGCTGCTGAACGCGACGCCGAACGGCGTGATCCGCAACTCTGACGTGGCGAAAGGCGTGGTGGAAACCTCACTGAACGTGGGCGTGGTGACCATGAGCGACGACAGCGCGGAGATCATCTGCCTGATCCGCTCCCTTATCGACAGCGGTAAAGAGTACGTGGTGAGCATGCTGGAGTCTTTGGGCACGCTGGCGGGCGCGAAAACGTCTGCCAAAGGCAGCTACCCGGGCTGGCAGCCGGATGCAAGCTCTCCGGTGATGGCGCTGGTGCGTGAAACCTATCAGCGTCTGTTCAACAGCACCCCGAACATTCAGGTGATCCACGCCGGTCTGGAATGCGGTCTGTTCAAGAAACCGTATCCGGATATGGATATGGTGTCCATCGGGCCAACCATTACCGGTCCGCACTCGCCGGATGAGCAGGTTCATATCGAAAGCGTCGGTCACTACTGGACGCTGCTGACTGAACTGCTGAAAGCGATCCCCGTTAAGTAATTCCCTCACCCCAGCCCTCTCCAAAAGGGGGAGGGTGAAAAACGCAGGCCCGGTAAGCGTAGCGCACCGGGCTTTTTTACAATCCTAATACCAGCTGTCGCTCTAACTGCGGATCCAGCAGCGTGACGTGCAACCCCACCAGCCTCACCCCTCGCCCGCCCCGGCGTTCTTCCCATGCCTTTTTTGCCGTCGCGATAAGATCGTCTTTATTCAGTCGCGGCCAGACGTGTTCCTGCGTGGTCTGCTGGAAGTCGTTGAATTTTAATTTGATACCCTGACGGGCAATGAGCAGGTCCGGCTTCACCTTGCTTAAGCGTCGCTCCAGCTCCGGGTAAAGCTGTTCCGTAATTATGGTTTCGCATTCGGACCAGTCATGAATATCTTCAATGAGGGTGCGCTCAACGCCGACGGATTTCCGTAGCCGTTCGCTGTTCACATCGCGATCGTCAATCCCCTGGCTGCGCTCCCACAGCACGCGGCCAAACTTCCCAAATCGCTTCAGCAGCATGGCGAGGTCACTTCGCTGCACGTCTTCACAGGTCCGTAGCCCCATGCTTTCCAGCTTTGCAGCGGAGACTTTCCCGACGCCGGGGATTTTACCGAGCGGTAGCGTTTTCAAAAACGCAGGCACCTCTTCCGGTGTGATGACGTACTGACCGTTGGGCTTATTTAAATCCGAAGCGATTTTGGCAAGGAATTTAACGGGCGCGACACCCGCCGATGCCGTCAGATTCAGCTCGTTGAAAATCGTCTGGCGGATCTCCTGCGCCATCAGCGTGGCGGAGCCGTGGCAGTGCACGCTGTCGGTCACATCCAGATAGGCTTCGTCCAGCGACAGCGGCTCTATCAGAGAGGTATAGCGGGAGAAGATTTCCCGAATATGAAGGGAAGCCTCTTTATAGGCGTCGAACCGCCCGGGCAGAAGCGTGAGATGAGGACAAAGCTTTAAGGCCATCGCCGTCGGCATGGCGCTGCGCACGCCAAATTTGCGCGCAGGATAGTTGGCGGTGCTGATGACACCACGCTGCACGCGGCTGCCGCCAATGGCGATGGGAATATCCCGCAGCGCCGGGTTGTCTCGCATCTCCACTGCGGCAAAAAAGCAGTCCATATCAACATGGATTATTTTGCGCATAGTAAGCCCTCACTCATTACTGGATAAGTATACAGTAAATAAATGAGAATTGAGAAGCAGATGTAAGAATGCCGGGTGGCGGCGTTGCCTTACCCGGCCTACAAAAACTTAAATAATGCGCTGCTGCTCGCGCGCCATGCGTTTTTTGCGGGCGTCGCACGGTTCCGGGCAGTCGCAGACCTTCTCCATACCAATGGAGGAAATACCGCCGCAGCTGCCCTGAATGCTTTTCCGCTTAACGATCCAGCCTAACGACATGCCGAAGATGACAAGCACAAAAACCACAAAGGTTGCCAGAAACGTCAGCATCATCAGCCTCCGAAGTCATCAAGCATGATGTTCTCATCTTCAACGCCGAGATCTTTCAGCATCTTAATCACGGCGGCGTTCATCATCGGCGGACCACACATATAGAACTCGCAGTCCTCGGGCGCCGGGTGCTGTTTGAGGTAGTTTTCATACAGCACGTTGTGGATGAACCCCGTATAGCCCGTCCAGCTATCTTCCGGCTGCGGATCGGAGAGCGCCACATGGAAGGTAAAGTTCGGGTTTTCACGCGCCAGCTGTTCAAACTCGTCGTCATAGAACATTTCGCGCAGCGAACGCGCCCCGTACCAGAAGCTGATTTTACGCTTGCTGTCGAGCCGCTTGAGCTGGTCAAAAATGTGCGAGCGCATCGGGGCCATACCGGCACCGCCGCCGATAAAGACCATTTCCGCGTCGGTATCTTTCGCGAAGAACTCCCCGAACGGACCGGAGATGGTAACCTTATCTCCCGGCTTCAGAGACCAGATGTATGACGACATCACGCCCGGCGGTGCATCCGGCACATTCGGTGGCGGCGTGGCGATACGCACGTTGAGCATGATAATGCCCTTCTCTTCCGGATAGTTGGCCATGGAGTAGGCACGCAGCGTCGGCTCTGTTACCTCGGATACAAAGCGGAAGAGATTGAATTTGTCCCAGTCGGCCCGGTACTCCTCAGGCACGTCGAAGTCCGCATACGCCACGGTATGCTCAGGACACTCAATCTGAATGTACCCCCCGGCGCGGAACGGAACATCTTCCCCTTCCGGTACCCGCAGCTTCAGTTCTTTAATAAAGGTGGCTTTGTTATCATTAGAGATAACCTCGCACTCCCATTTTTTAACGCCGAAGATCTCTTCCGGCAGCTCAATCTTCATGTTCTGGCGCACCGCGACCTGGCAGGCCAGACGGCAACCCTCTTTTGCCTCACGCTTAGTGATATGCGCCAGCTCGGTGGGCAGAATATCGCCACCGCCCTCTTTTACCGTCACGCGGCACTGCCCGCAGGAGCCGCCACCGCCGCAGGCTGAGGAGACAAAAATACCGTTACCGGAGAGCGTGTTGAGCAGTTTATCTCCCGCCGGCGTGCGGATCTGATTCTGCGGATCGTCGTTAATATCAATCACCACGTCGCCGGAATTCACCAGCTTCGCGCGCGCCGCCAGAATGAGTCCTGACAGCACCAGTACAATCAGCGTGAACATCACCACGCCAAGGATAATTTCCATCTGTTAGCCCTTATAGCTGCACACCGGAGAAGGACATAAAGCCCAGCGCCATCAGACCGGTGGTGATAAAGGTGATCCCTAAGCCACGCAGACCCGCAGGCACGTTGGCATATTTCATTTTCTCGCGGATCCCCGCCATGGTGACAATCGCCAGCATCCAGCCGATGCCGGAACCAAAACCGTACACCACGGATTCACTGAAGTTGTAATCACGCTGAACCATAAACGAGACGCCGCCAAAGATGGCGCAGTTCACCGCGATCAGCGGCAGGAAGATCCCCAGCGCGTTGTACAGCGACGGGAAGTACTTATCGAGGATCATCTCGAGGATTTGCACCAGCGCCGCGATCACCCCGATAAAGGTGATGAAGTTCAGGAAGCTGAGATCAACCCCTTCCACCAGCGCGCCGTCCCGCAGCACGAAGTTGTACACCAGATTGTTAATCGGAACCGAAAGCCCCAACACAACGGTGACCGCCACCCCCAGCCCAAATGCCGTAGAGACCTTTTTAGACACGGCAAGGAACGTGCACATGCCGAGGAAAAACGCGAGCGCCATGTTTTCAACAAACACCGCGCGCACAAACAAACTCAGGTAATGAGCCATCGTCGGTTACTCCTTTTCCTGCTGTTCTGGCTTCAGCGTACGAATCAGCCAGATCAGCAAACCGATAATGAAGAATGCGCTAGGGGCCAGCAGGAACAAACCGTTTGGCAGATACCAGCCGCCGTTTTGCACCGTGTCCAGCACCGTGATGCCAAACAGCTTGCCGCTGCCAATCAGCTCGCGCAGGAACCCCACGGTCAGCAGGATCGCGCCGTAGCCCAGGCCGTTGCCGATACCGTCCATAAAGCTCGCCAGCGGCGGCATTTTCATGGCGTAGGCTTCCGCACGCCCCATGACGATACAGTTGGTGATAATCAGCCCGACAAACACCGAGAGCTGTTTGGAGGTTTCATAGGCGAAGGCGCGCAGCAGCTGATCGACCACGATCACCAGCGAGGCGATGATCGCCATCTGCACGATGATCCTCACGCTGTTGGGAATGTGGTGGCGGATCATCGAGATAAACATGCTCGAAAACGCCGTGACCAGCGTGACGGCCAGCGTCATCACCACCGCCGTTTCCAGCTTGGTCGTTACCGCCAGAGCTGAACAGACGCCCAGCACCTGCAGCGTGATCGGGTTATTGGCGAGCAGTGGGCCAATGAGCACCTTTTTCACTTCTTTCAGTTCACCGGTATCAGCCATTGTTCAGCGCTCCTTCACGTACGTTTTTCAGGAAAGGACCAAAGCCCAGCTCGCCCATCCAGAAATCAAAACTGTGCTGCACGCCGTTTGAGGTGAGCGTGGCGCCGGAAAGCCCGTCGACCGCGTAGTCGTCACCGGGACGTGCCGCCCCTTTCATCACCTTCAGCGCAGGCAGACCGTTATCGTCGAGCACTTTCTTGCCGACAAACTGTGCCCGCCAGTTCGGATTTTCCACTTCGCCGCCCAGCCCCGGCGTTTCGCCCTGGTCATAATACGTAATGCCTTTAACGGTGCGGCCATCCGTATCCAGGGCCACAAAGGCATACATCATTGACCACAGGCCGTTGCCGTAGATCGGCAGTACCACTTCCTGGATGCGTTTTTGGGGGTCACGCACCAGGTAAATTTCGGCCAGGTTGCTGCGGCGCTTAATCCCGGCGGGATCTTGCGATGCCTCGAGCGTCACGCTCATCTGCGGATCTTTCAGCGCCAGCGCCTGGTTGAAGGTTGCCGGGTCTTTATCCAGCAGTTCACCCGTTTTTAAATCCACCAGCCGCGCGGAAATACGTTCGGCAAAGACGGCCGAAACGTCGTCTGCGCTCATTCCTTCCTGCATCAGCCCGGCCACGGCCAGAATGTTGCGCTGTTTATCCAGCGCGCGTTGCTCCTGCTGCAGAGGTTTTAACCCGACGGCAGAACCGGCCACGACGATGGAACAGACCAGACAGAGCACCAGCACCACCAGCAGCGTTTTGCTGATGCTGTCGTTATTTTTAACCTCAGCCACGCGCCTTCCTCCGCTTGATGTTGGCCCGCACCACCAGGTAGTCGAACAGCGGCGCAAACAGGTTGGCAAACAGAATGGCCAGCATCATCCCTTCCGGATACGCCGGGTTGACCACGCGGATCAGGACACACATCGCGCCAATGAGCACGCCATAGCTCCATTTACCTTTGTCTGTAAACGAGGCCGAGACCGGGTCCGTCGCCATGAACATCATGCCGAACGCGAAGCCCCCCAGCACCAGATGCCAGTACCACGGCATGGAGAACATCGGGTTGGTAGTAGAACCAATAACGTTGAACAGGGTGGCGGTCAGCACCATGCCGATCATCACGCCTGCCACAATCCGCCAGGAGGCCACACGTCCGAAAAGAATGATCGCCCCGCCAAGCAAAATCATCAGCGTCGAGACTTCACCGATGGAGCCCGGAATGTTGCCAATAAAGGCATCAAGCCAGGTGACTGGCTGACCCGTCGCGTTGTTCACCAGCGTTTCGCCACCGTGGGCCGCCCACTGTGAAAGCGGCGTCGCGCCGGAAAAACCGTCTGCCGCCGTCCAGACCAGATCGCCTGAGATTTGCGCCGGATAGGCAAAGAACAGAAACGCACGTCCCGCCAGCGCCGGGTTAAGGAAGTTCCGCCCGGTGCCGCCGAAGATCTCTTTGGCAATCACCACGCCGAAACTGATGCCCAGCGCCGCCTGCCAGAGCGGTAAGGTTGGCGGGACAATCAGGGCAAACAGAATCGAGGTCACGAAGAAGCCTTCGTTGATCTCGTGTTTACGGATGATGGCAAACAGCACTTCCCAGAAGCCGCCCACGATAAATACCGTGAGGTAAATCGGCAGGAAGAACACCGCGCCCAGCGTCATCATACTGATCCAGCCCGCGTCTGCAGCGAAGCTCACCCCTAACGACTGGGCCAGACGGTAGTGCCAGTCAGACCGGAGCACCTGCGCCAGCTGCTGCGCATCGTACATGTGGTGCAGCGCCGGTATGCTCTGCAGGCCAACGTTGTACATTCCCCAGAACATCGCCGGGAAGACCGCAAACCACACCAGGATCATCATCCGTTTGAGGTCGATGGCGTCGCGAACGTGCGCCGCGCCTTTCGTCACCAGCCCCGGCGTGTAGAAAATAGTCGCCGTTGCTTCATACAGCGGGTAGTACTTTTTGAGCTTCCCTTCGGTAAAGTGCGGCTCAATTTTTTCAAAGAGGTGTTTTAAGCCCATCGGTTATCCTTCCTGCTCAATGCGGGTTAACACCTCGCGCAATACCGGTCCATATTCGTATTTGCCCGGACAGACATAGGTACAGAGCGCCAGATCTTCTTCGTCAAGCTCCAGACAGCCCAGCGCCTGCGCGCTGTCGGTATCACCGGCGAGCAGATCGCGCAGCAGCATGGTCGGCAGAATATCCAGCGGCATGACGCGCTCGTAGTTACCAATCGGGACCATGGCGCGCTCGCCACCGTGCGTACTGGTCGAGAAGCTAAACAGCTTATTACGCAGGAAATGGCCCAGCGTGGTGCGGGTGACGGAATATTTTTCCGCACCGGGCAGCACCCAGCCGAACAGCTCTTTCTCACGCCCTTCCTGCACAATGCTGACTTGCAAATGGAAACGTCCCAGATACGCGTGTGCATTGGCAGCATGGCGTCCGCTGAGGACCGAACCGGAAATCAGGCGGTTTTCACCCGCTTTGGTTTCCCCCACCAGCAGTTCATTGATGTCTGCGCCCAGCAGCGTCTTCACCAGGCGCGGGTGTGCAGCCTGCGGCCCGCCGACGGCGACGATCCGTTCAGCGCAGAGTTCACCCGTAGTAAAAAGCTTACCGATGGCGATGACGTCCTGATAATTCAGATGCCAGACCCATTTCGTCAGGCTTACCGGCTCAAGAAAGTGGATGTGCGTTCCGACCAGACCCGCCGGATGCGGGCCAGCAAACTCATTAAACGTGACCTGCCCCTGCGGATGCCCGCCAAGCTTGCCGCCGCCGGCCTGGCAAACGTGGACTTTCCCTGACGTGAGGCGGGTTAAAACGGTCAATCCGGCATCGAAGGCTTTGCGCTGTGCCAGGATAACCGGCTGCGGGTCCACGCTAAGCGGGTTGGTGTCGATGGCCGTGACGAAAATCGCGGCCGGTTCCGTGCCCGGAACAGGGGATTTGCTGAAGGGACGCGTACGAAGCGCGGTCCATAAACCGGACGCCAGAAGCTGAGCCTGAACGGCGTCACGGCTCAGCGACGCGAGGTCTGCGGCATCGTAATGGGCGAATTCACGCTGTTCGTTGCCTTCAATACGGATAACCACCGACTGCAGAACGCGTCGTTCGCCACGGTTAATCGCCACAACGGTGCCACTTGCGGGGGCCGTGAACACCACGCCGGGATTTTTTTTATCCTCAAAGAGCGCCTGTCCTTTGATCACGCGATCGCCTTCCTGTACCAACATAGAAGGTCGCATTCCCAGGTAGTCATCGCCCACAATGGCGACATGATGGACGCTTGCGCCTGTCGAAACGTGCTGCGCGGGCACGCCTGCAATCGGCAGATCAAGTCCTTTTTTTATTTTAAACATGTGGTTAGCAGGTTTCCATGAACAACAATCCAGTGGCCGCGAAGTGTAACATTTTCCCCTTCTTGCGGGCAGGGAATCCGCCGTCGCGCGCGCCAAATTGCGAGCTAATGCGCAAAGTTCCTGGAGCCATCGCGATTTTGATGGTTTATAAAGTAAAACTAATTTGTAAACTCACCGCCCGGCTCTTGCGAAAATCTATAGCGGTGCTAATGTGAGCGCTCCTAACAGAATAATCTGATTTCGGGTCTCTTTTGCCGTCCTGGCAAGTTGGTCATGGTTTTATCAAGGAACTAGTAGTATGCGTAAAATCGCATTGTTCATTGCGATGCTTCTGATTCCGTGCATGTCGTTTGCCGGACTGCTCAGCAGTAATAGCTCAACGACGCCGGTCAGCAAGGAATATAAACAGCAGTTAATGGGATCGCCGGTTTATATTCAAATCTTCAAGGAAGAACGCACTCTCGATCTGTTTGTGAAAATGGGCGAGACCTATCAGCTGCTTGATAGTTACAAAATTTGTAACTACTCCGGCGGGCTGGGGCCAAAACAGCGTCAGGGCGACTTCAAAAGTCCGGAAGGGTTCTACAACGTTCAGCGCAGCCAGCTCAAGCCTGACAGCCGCTTCTATAAAGCCATTAACATCGGCTTCCCGAATGCCTATGACCGTGCTCACGGTTATGAAGGTAAATACCTGATGATCCACGGTGCCTGCGTGTCTATCGGCTGTTATGCGATGACCGATTCCGGCATTGATGAGATATTCCAGTTCGTGACCGGCGCGCTGGTCTTTGGACAGCCTAGCGTACAGGTCAGCATCTATCCGTTCCGCATGACGGACGCCAACATGGCGCGTCACAAGTACTCATACTACGCGGATTTCTGGAAACAGCTGAAGCCGGGTTACGACTACTTTGAGCAGACCCACAAGCCGCCGGTGGTCTCTATCGTAGATGGCCGTTACGTGGTCAGCAAACCGCTGAGCCACGAAGTCGTCCATCCACAGCTGGCGTCAAATTACACGGTCCCCGAGACAAAATAGCACCCACTCGCCTGGCATAATCTTTTGCCAGGTTTCGTTGCCCGTCAGCGGCTGCGTTGCAATGACTGTGACCACATCGTTCGGTGTGGTCTCCTTCTGAAAGTCTATCTCCACATCCTGATCCAGCAGCGTCGCCACGCCAAACGGCGCACGGCGGGTGATCCAGAACAAATTCGTCGAGCAGAACGCCATCACATAGCGGCCGTCAGAGAGCAGCATGTTGAACACGCCTTTTTCGCGAAGCTCTGTCGCCAGCGTCGCGATGTATTTGAACACGGCAGCCATGTTGCCTGGCGTGCGGGGATAGCGCTCCGTCAGCTTGTGCAGCAGCCAGCAGAAGGCTTTTTCGCTATCCGTTTCGCCAACCGGGCGGAAATTGCCCGTCTCCAGCGACTTATAGCCCGTGAGTTGCCCGTTGTGCGCGTAGGTCCAGTTACGGCCCCACAGCTCGCGGGTAAACGGATGGGTATTTTCCAGCGCCACTTCGCCACGGTTAGCCTGACGGATGTGGGCGATCACCGAGCGGGACTTGATGGGATAGTCCTGCACCAGTTTGGCAATCGGTGAGTTAAAGCTGGGCTGTGGATCTTTGAACGTGCGACACCCTTTGCCTTCGTAGAAGGTGATGCCCCAGCCGTCTTTATGCGGCCCGGTTCCTCCACCGCGCTGAACCAGCCCGGTGAAACTAAAGCAGATATCGGTTGGCACATTGGCGCTCATCCCGAGCAGTTCGCACATACGTCACCTCCACAACAGCGGGGGCAAGAGTGCCCCCAGCGAAGTCTTACTTAACCATCTCTTTTTCGATCAGCTGGATCAGGATGTGGATCACTTTGATGTGAATTTCCTGAATACGGTCAGCATAACCGAAGTGCGGAACGCGAATTTCAACATCCGCCGTACCGTCCATCTTACCGCCATCTTTACCCGTCAGGGTGATGACTTTCATCCCTTTTTCACGCGCGGCGGCGATCGCTTTGATCACGTTGCCGGAGTTGCCGGAGGTAGAAATCCCCAGCAGCACGTCGCCTTCACGGCCTACCGCTTCAACGTAGCGGGAGAAGATGTGATCGTAACCGAAGTCGTTGCCTACGCAGGAGATGTGGCTCACGTCTGAAATCGCAATCGCCGGGTAGCCCGGGCGGTTTTCGCGATAGCGTCCGGTCAGCTCTTCTGCGAAGTGCATCGCGTCGCAGTGGGAACCGCCGTTACCGCAGGAAAGCACTTTGCCGCCGGCTTTGAAGCTGTCGGCCAGCAGGACCGCTGCGCGCTGAATAGCGTGAATATTGGCATCATCTTTCAGAAAGTTCGCCAGCGTTTCCGCCGCTTCGTTCAGTTCGTTACGAATAAGATCCTGGTACATGAGGATAATCCTTCAGTATTGATGAAATAACACAGTGGAGTGTACCGGATAGCGCGAAAAGCGAGAAGCTAAAGCCATGCGAATCGTCCGGCGTTTTGATTTTTTGTGCCGGCTAAAACACGAACAATGTGAACCAGGTTGTAATTATTTTGTAAACACATTGCTAAAGGAATTTACATCAACTACAACCATATCATCACAAGTGGTCAGACCTCCTACAAGCAAGGGAGCTTTTCTTTATGATGATTTTGAGCATTCTCGCAACCGTTGTTCTGCTCGGTGTGTTGTTCTATCACCGCGTAAGTTTATTCCTGAGCAGCCTGATTCTTCTGGCCTGGACGGCTGCGCTTGGCGTCGCAGGTCTCTGGAATATCTGGCTTTTAGTCCCTCTTGCCATCATTCTTCTGCCGTTTAACCTGGCGCCGATGCGTAAATCCATGATCTCTTCGCCGGTGTTCAAGGGCTTCCGCAAAGTGATGCCGCCAATGTCGCGTACCGAGAAAGAAGCGATTGATGCGGGCACTACCTGGTGGGAAGGCGACCTGTTCCAGGGCAATCCGGACTGGAAAAAGCTGCATAACTACCCGCAGCCGCGCCTGACCGCGGAAGAACAGGCGTTTATTGACGGCCCGGTAGAAGAAGCCTGCCGTATGGCAAACGACTTTGCCATCACCCACGAAATGGCCGATCTGCCGCCAGAGCTGTGGGCGTACCTGAAAGAGCATCGCTTCTTCGCGATGATCATCAAGAAAGAGTACGGCGGTCTGGAGTTCTCCGCTTACGCTCAGGCTCGCGTGCTGCAAAAGCTGGCAGGCGTTTCCGGGATCCTGGCGATTACCGTTGGCGTGCCTAACTCCTTAGGGCCGGGCGAACTGCTGCAGCATTACGGTACGGAAGAGCAGAAAGATCATTACCTGCCGCGTCTGGCACGCGGTCAGGAAATTCCGTGCTTCGCGCTGACCAGCCCGGAAGCAGGCTCCGATGCGGGCGCGATCCCGGATACCGGCGTGGTCTGCATGGGTGAGTGGCAGGGCGAGCAGGTGCTGGGCATGCGCCTGACCTGGAACAAGCGTTATATCACCCTAGCGCCTATCGCCACCGTGCTGGGTCTGGCCTTTAAGCTCTCTGACCCGGAAAAACTGCTGGGTGGTGAAGAAGATCTGGGCATTACCTGTGCGCTGATCCCAACCTCTACCCCAGGCGTCGAGATTGGTCGCCGTCACTTCCCGCTGAACGTGCCGTTCCAGAACGGTCCGACCCGCGGTCAGGATATCTTTGTGCCGATTGACTACATCATCGGTGGCCCGAAAATGGCCGGTCAGGGCTGGCGTATGCTGGTGGAATGTCTGTCGGTGGGCCGCGGCATTACCCTGCCGTCGAACTCAACCGGCGGTCTGAAGTCGGTCGCGATGGGGATTGGGGCTTACGCTCACATCCGTCGTCAGTTCAAAATCTCCATCGGCAAGATGGAAGGTATCGAAGAGCCGCTGGCGCGTATCGCGGGCAACGCCTACGTGATGGACGCCGCCGCCACGCTGATTACCTACGGCATTATGCTGGGCGAAAAACCGGCCGTACTGTCCGCCATTGTGAAGTACCACTGTACCCATCGCGCGCAGCAGTCAATCATTGACGCGATGGATATTGCAGGCGGTAAAGGCATTATGCTCGGCGAAGGCAACTTCCTGGCGCGCGGCTATCAGGGCGCACCGATTGCCATCACCGTGGAAGGGGCAAACATCCTGACCCGCAGCATGATGATCTTCGGTCAGGGCGCAATTCGCTGCCATCCTTACGTTCTGGAAGAGATGGCCGCCGCGCAGAACAACGACGTGGATGCCTTCGATAAGCTGCTGTTCAAACATATCGGTCACGTGGGCAGCAACAAGGTGCGCAGCTTCTGGCTGGGCCTGACGCGCGGCCTTACCAGCGCCACGCCGACCGGCGATGCGACCAAACGTTATTACCAGCATCTGAACCGTCTGAGCGCCAACCTGGCCCTGCTGTCTGACGTTTCCATGGCGGTGCTGGGCGGCAGCCTGAAGCGTCGCGAACGTATCTCTGCCCGTCTGGGCGATGTGCTGAGCCAGATCTTCCTGGCCTCTGCGGTCCTGAAACGCTACGACGACGAAGGCCGTCAGGAAGCGGATCTGCCGCTGGTGCACTGGGGCGTGCAGGATGCGATGTATCAGGCTGAACAGGCGATTGACGATCTGCTGGCGAACTTCCCGAACCGCTTCGTGGCGGGCGCCCTGCGCGTGGTGATCTTCCCGACCGGTCGTCACCACCTGGCGCCGTCCGACAAGCTGGACCACAAGGTGGCGAAGATCCTGCAGGTACCGAGCGCAACCCGCTCCCGTATCGGTCGTGGTCAGTATCTGACGCCGACGCCACATAACCCGGTGGGTCTGCTGGAAGAGGCGCTGCTGGACGTGATGGCTGCCGATCCGATTCACCAGAAGATCTGTAAACAGCTGGGCAAAAACCTGCCGTTTACCCGTCTGGACGAACTGGCAAAACAGGCGCTCGCCGGTGGCATTATCAATAAAGATGAAGCCGCTCTGCTGGTGAAAGCTGAAGAGAGCCGTCTGCGCAGTATTAACGTGGATGATTTCGAACCGGACGAGCTGGCGACGCAGCCGGTAAAGCTCCCGGAGAAGCACCGTAAACCTGAAGCGGCGTAACGCGTTTCGCTTATACAAACCCCGCCTCGCGCGGGGTTTTTTATTGCCACATTTTCTCGTTATGTCGTGCTACAGTGTCAAAAAGTGGTCGTTTGAGGAGTCTGAATTGTGCCTGGTCTGAAGATTTCTATTTTGCAGCAACCTTTAGTGTGGATGGATGGCCCCGCCAACCTGCGCCACTTTGATCGTCAACTGGAAGGCATTACCGGGCGTGATGTGATTGTCCTGCCGGAGATGTTCACGACCGGCTTCGCCATGGAAGCGGCGCAACAGTCAATGCCGCAGGATGAGGTGGTCGCCTGGATGCATGCCAAAGCTCAGCAGACCAACGCGCTGATCGCGGGTAGTGCCGCCCTGCAAACCGAACGCGGGCCGGTGAACCGCTTCCTGCTGGTGGAGCCGGAAGGGAAAGTGCATTTCTACGATAAGCGCCACCTGTTCCGCATGGCGGATGAGCATCATCACTATGAAGCGGGTCACGAGCGCGTGGTGTTTGAGTGGCGCGGCTGGCGTATTCTGCCGCTGGTCTGCTACGACCTGCGTTTCCCGGTGTGGTCGCGCAACCGCAACGATTACGACCTGGCGCTGTATGTCGCCAACTGGCCTGCTCCGCGCTCCCTGCACTGGCAGTCGCTGCTGGTGGCGCGCGCGATTGAGAACCAGGCGTACGTGGTGGGCTGTAACCGCGTGGGAACGGACGGCAACGGGCATCACTATCGCGGCGACAGTCGGGTGGTGAATCCGCAGGGCGAGATCATCGCCACCGCCGAGCCGCACCAGGCGACGCGCATTGATGCGGAGCTGTCGTTAACGGCGCTGAAAGAGTACCGGGAGAAGTTTCCGGCGTGGCAGGATGCGGATCCGTTTAGCATCGGCTGAAATTTTCCCCTCACCCAAAGGGTTGAGGGATCCCCATAAAATAATGCCAGCAAAGACGACTCCCTCTCCCTTGAGGGAGAGGGCTGGGGTGAGGGGGAACATACGACTGCGGAGGTTATTCCGTTCACTTTATGTTCCTCGCTACTCTGTAACGACACAACCTGTGAACGTGCCAGGGTGGCTCAGTCGCCACCACCCTAGCGACCCGGGCTCCCGGCGGTAAATCGCCGCTTCGCGGTGCCCTCGGCTTATTCCTTCCGGCTTGTCGGGGACGGGCGGAGGCAACGTCCATGTAAAGCCCGCCCTCTCGGCGCATCCCTGCGCCTCGCCCCGGCCTACAGGAAACGCCTCAGCGATTTACAGCCGGATCAGGGCATCGCTGTAAGTCATGAATTATCCTGAAACAATATTTATCGCTTCCGGCTAAAAAATTACCGGGGATCCCTCAGCCCAAAGGGAGAGGGAGGATAAAACATTAACTCACCAGCGCCTGCCCGTCCTTGCGGCTTTCCGTCGCGGCCACGTAGTGCCCTTCCGGCAGGCGATAGATCACCTGCGCACCGCCGAAGTTGTAATCCTGCAGCGGATCTTCCACCACGATCTGATGCCCGCGTTCGCGCAGCGCGGCAATCGTATTGCGATCGAACGTTGATTCAACGATCACCTCCCTGCCCTGCACCACGCGCCAGCGCGGGGCGTCGATTGCGGCCTGCGGGTTTTGCCCGTGCAGCATGATGCGCAGCGCCATCTGCATGTGCCCCTGCGCCTGCATCGGGCCGCCCATCACGCCGAAGGACATCAGCGGCTGGCCGTTGCCGTCCATCGCAAAGCCCGGAATGATGGTGTGGAACGGACGCTTGCTGCCCGCCAGCGCGTTCGGGTGATTCGGATCCAGCACAAACCCGCAGCCCCGGTTTTGCAGGCTGATCCCGGTATCCGGCACCACGATGCCTGACCCAAAGCCCATATAGTTGGACTGAATAAACGAGACCATCATCCCGCTGGCATCCGCGGTGCTGATGTAGACCGTGCCGCTCTGCGTCGGGGAACCGTAGACAAAATCAGATGCGCTGTCGTGGTTGATCAGCGCCGCGCGCGACTTCAGGTAATGGTCGCTCAGCAGCTCTTTCGCCGCGAACGCCATGTGTTCTTCATCCGCCACGTAGCGGTCGAGATCCGCCAACGCCAGCTTCATCGCCTCAATGGAGAGATGCAGAGACTGCACGGAATCCGGATGATGCTTCTCAATGCCGCACTGATCAAGAATGCCGAGAGCGATCAGCGTGGCGATCCCCTGGCCGTTAGGCGGTAGCTCCTGCACCGAACCGCCCGCGAAGTCGCGCGACAGCAGTTCGACCCAGTCCACGCGGTGGTTGGCCAGATCCTCAGCCGTCAGGTGCGCGCCATGTTCTTTGGCAAAAGCAGCGATTTTCTGCGCCAGCTCGCCGCGGTAAAAGGCTTCGCCGTTGGTGCGGGCGATCAGCTCCAGCGAGTTCGCCTGCGCCGGGTTGCGGAAGATCTCCCCCACGCGCGGGGCGCGGCCTTCCGGCGCGAAGCAGGCGCTGAAGCCCGGCTGATCTTTCAGCTTGCTATAACCGCGCTGCCAGAGATGCCCAATCAGCGGCGAGACCGGGAAACCGTTGCGCGCATAGTCAATGGCGGGTTGCGCCAGCGTAGTCAGCGGCAGCGTGCCGAAGCGTTCCGCCAGGGCGACCCAGCCGGATACCGCGCCCGGCACGGTCACCGCGTCCCAGCCGATTTCCGGCACCGTGGTTTTACCGGCAAACAGATCCGCATGCCAGCTCGCAGGCGAACGACCGGACGCGTTCAGGCCGTGCAGCTTTTCGCCGTCCCAGACGATGGCAAAGGCGTCGCTGCCAATCCCGTTGCCGGTCGGCTCGACCACCGTCAGCGCCATCGCGGTGGCAATGGCCGCATCCACGGCATTCCCGCCCAGCTGCAGCATCTTCATGCCCGCCTGCGCCGCCAGCGGCTGAGACGTCGCAACGGCGTTATGGCCCAGCATCGGCGGGCGGCGTGAATCGTAACCGGACGTAAAATCAAGCGCTTTGGTCATCATGACTCCTTAGTCATGGCGCGGATCGAGCGCATCGCGCAGCCCGTCGCCGAGTAAATTAAAGCCCTGCACGGCAAGAAAAATCGCCACGCCGGGGAAAATGGACATCCACGGGGCCTGCTCAAGAAACCCTTTAGCGGTGTTGAGCATAGAGCCCCAGGACGGATTGGGCGGCTGCTGTCCCAGCCCTAAAAACGACAGGCTGGCTTCAGCGATTATCGCCGAGGCAATCGCCAGCGTGGCCTGCACCAGGATCGGCGACATCACGTTGGGCAGGACGTATTTAATGATGATCCAGCGATCCGGCAGGCCAATCGCCCGCGCGCCGTCGATATACTCTTCGTTGCGAATGGCGATCACCTGGCCGCGCGTCAGGCGGGCAAAGATCGGCATCGCGGAGAGGCCAATGGCGATCATCGCGTTGGTCAGGCTTGGGCCCAAAAATGCCCCCAGCGCGATCGCCATGATCAGGAACGGACAGGCCAGCAGCGCCTCGATAAAGCGCGAGATCACGCCGTCCCACATCTTCTGGAAGTAGCCCGCCACCAGCCCCAGCGGCACGCCGATAACCACCGCAATAACGACCGACATACAGCCCGCCATCAGCGAGGTGCGAGCCCCCCAGATAATGCGGGATAAGATGTCGCGCCCCAGCTCGTCGGTGCCGAACCAGTACATCGCCGACGGCGCTTTGCGCACCGCCAGGAAGTTGGCTTTCACCGGATCGAACGGGGCGATCCACGGCGCCAGCAGCGCCACCAGCACAAAGAACCCCACCACCACCGCGCCAATCACCGCGCTTTTATTGCCGAGGAATTTCTTCAGTACCCGGTTCTGCGCGCGCGGCAGCGCGGGCGTAACGGTTTGCGTCGTCAGTTCCGCCATGGTTAACCTCGCATTTTCGGGTTGATAAGGACGTAGAGCACGTCGGCCAGCAGGTTGAGCATCAGGAAGCCGATTGCCACGATCAGCACCACACCCTGCACCACCGCGTAGTCACGGTTGAATACCGAGTCGACGATCATCTTGCCGAAGCCCGGAATGGTGAAAACCTGCTCGGTCAGCACCGCACCGCCCAGCAGCTCGCCAAACAGCAGCGTGGTGAGGGTAATCACCGGCACCAGCGCGTTGCGAAACGCGTGCTTTAAGATCACCGCCTTCGGCAGCAGCCCCTTAGCGCGCGCGGTGCGGATGTAATCCGCTTTCAGCACGGCAATCATCGAGGCGCGGGTATGGCGCATCAGCGTTGCCGCGAGGCCCGTTCCGAGAACGGACGCGGGCAGCAGCAGCGTGCGCAGGTTCTGGATCGGATCTTCACTGAACGGCACGTAGCCGGAGGCGGGTAGCCACTGCAGGTTCACCGAAAAAACCAGAATCAGCAGGATCCCCAGCCAGAAGTGCGGGATCGAGATCCCCGAGATCGCCACGAAGTTCGCCCCGTGATCGACCCAGCTGTTTTTGTTCACCGCCGCGAGGATCCCCATGCTGATGCCAAACACCAGCGCGATAATCATCGCCAGCAGGGACAGCTCCAGCGTGACCGGCAGCTTGCTGGCAATCAGCTGCGTCACCGGCTCGTGCGTGCGTAAGGAGACGCCCAGATCGCCCTGCAGCGCCCGCGTCAGCCAGTGGAAATACTGCACGGGGATCGGCGCATCGAGGTTCAGCTCCGCACGCAGCTGAGCGATGACCGCCGGATCGCGCTCCTCGCCGGCCATGGCGATCAGCGGGTCGCCGGGCAGCAACTTTTGCAGCCCGAACACCATCATGCTCACCAGCAGTAGCGTCGGGACGGCCAGCAGCAGACGTTTGCAAATCAGTTCCAGCATGGGCTCTCCTCAGGACGGTTATTTCGCCAGCGTCAAACCCGCCAGACGCACGATGCCGTCCGGGTAAGGCTTAAAGCCCTGCACGCTTTTGTTCAGGCCGAAAATACGCGGCTCGAAGTAGAGGTAGGCAATCGGCATGTCGGTTTGCAGCTGCTTCACCACCTTGTCGTACAGCGGCTGGCGTGCGGCCTGGTCGGTGCTCTGGCGCGCCTGGGTCAGCCATTCGTCAACCTGCGCGTTACTGTAGCGGCCGTCGTTCAGGGTGCCTTTGCTGTTGATAAAGCCGTAGATGCTGCCGTCCGGATCCGGGCGTCCCGACCAGCCGGAGAAGCTCAGCTGATAGTCTCCGCTCTGCTGGCGATCCAGCAGCGTGGCGAATTCGGTCATCTGCAGGTTCAGGGTGAAGCCCGCCTCGGCCACCATCGCCTGCAATACCTGCCCCACCTGCTGCGAGGTTGGGTTGTTCGGCACCAGCAGGTTGACGGTCAGCGGCGCGGTCACACCGGCGGCTTTCAGCAGCGCTTTGGCTTTATCGACGTCACGCGGCGGGACCGGCAGGTTAACGTGATACGGGCTGACCGGTGAAAACGCCTGGTTGGCCGGGGTGTAGAGCCCTTCAAAGACCACCTGGTTTAGCGCATCGCGGTCGATAGCCTGCGAGAAAGCCTCGCGCACGCGGGCATCCTTAAACGGATCGTTCGCAGGCACCTTGCCGTTGTTGATGTTAAAGGTGATGCCCTGATAGCCCAGACCCGTTACCTTTGCCAGCGCCAGCTTGCTGTCAGCCTCGACGGTTTTCACATCGCTGGCGGCGATGCCTTCGGTCAGGTCGAGATCGCCCGCACGCAGGTTCGCGAGGCGCACAGAGGCATCCGGGATCGGCAGATAGATAATTTTGTCGAAGTGGTAGGCGTCTTTGTTCCAGTAGTTGTCGAAGCGGGTCAGAACAATACGGTCCTGGGACACGCGGCTGTCGAATTTATACGGGCCGGAACAGACGGGATGGGCGGCAAAGTCAGGCTTTTTCGCCGCCTCGGGGGCCATCATCGCGCCCGCGCGGTCGGTGAGCTGCATCAGCAGTGCCGCATCAGGCGTTTTCAGGTGCAGCGCAATCTGCATCGGGCCGGTGACCTCGACCGATTCAACGGAGGAGATCTCGCTCTTACGCAGGGAGCCTTTTAAGGTCAGGGCGCGGTCGAGGTTGTATTTTGCCGCGGCGGCATCGAATTTCTCACCGTCGTGGAAGGTGACGCCTTCGCGCAGATTGAGCGTCAGGGTTTTACCGTCCGCACTCCACGCCCAGTCTTTGGCCAGACCGGGTACGACCTTCAGATTTTCATCCACGTCCACCAGTCTGTCGCACAGGGAGGCAAACACGAAGCGGCCATAGTAGGTGCGCGCCAGATGCGGGTCGAGCATGTCCGGGTCAGCGCCCAGACCGATTCGCAGCACGCTTTCAGAATGGGCGGGCAGCGCCGCGCCAAGCAACATAACACTTCCCAGTACGGTCAAAAGAGAATTACGCATTGTCATTATCATGAGTTCCTTGAAGGAAGGGACGAGTGAGTGGCCGCGTGTTCAAACAGCGCGCGGCGGCGCAGAAAAGCGGCGGATGGCGGTGCAATCTGGATAACGCTGCGATCGCGGTTGATCTCCTGCCAGCGGTGGCAGGCAACCTGACGCCCGCCGTCGAGCACCTGATTGATCGGCTCGACCTGGCGGCATTCGTCGGTGACGTACGGGCAGCGGGTGTGGAAACGACAGCCGGACGGCGGGCTGGCTGGGTTGGGCAGATCCCCCTGCAGCAGCGGCGCATCTCGCTCAATGCCCGGCTGCATCTGCGGCGCCGAGGCGATCAGCGCCTGGGTATAGGGATGCAGCGGCGCGTCAAAAATCTCATCCACGGTGGCAAGCTCGACGATTTGCCCGAGATACATGACCGCCACGCGGTCGCTCATATGGCGGATCACCGCCAGGCCGTGGGCGACAATCACCATCGTCAGCCCCAGCTGGTGCTTCAGGCTTTCCAGCAGGTTGACCACCTGCGCCTGAACGGAGACGTCCAGCGCGGATACCGGCTCATCACCCAGCAGCAGCTTCGGTCCCGAGGCCAGCGCGCGCGCAATGCCGATACGCTGGCGCTGCCCGCCGGAAAACTCGTGCGGATACCGGCCGGCCCAGGCGGCGGGCAGGCCTACAGTCTTGAGCAACTCGGCAACGCGGTACTGGCGATCCGCTTTTTTCATGTTCTGATGCAGCCACAGCGGCTCACCGACGATCTGCTCCACCGTCATGCGCGGGTTTAGCGAGGCGAAGGGATCCTGAAAGATGATCTGCAGCTCGCGCCGGAGCTGATTGAGGCGCGCACCCGAGGCATGCGTGATCTCTTCCCCCTGGTAAAACACGCGCCCTTCGCTGGCGGCCAGCAGGCGCAGCAGCAGACGGCCAAGCGTGGATTTTCCGGAGCCGGATTCGCCGACGATCGCCAACGTTTCGCCCGGCATCACGGCAAGCGAAACGCGATCGACCGCCGTGACAAACCGTGCCGGAGTAAAGAGCTTTTTGGGGCCAGGGAAAAGCTTGCTGAGGTCACGGGCTTCAAGAATGGGCGTGGTCATGCGATTTCTCCCAGGGCAATGTGCTGTTCGAGCGGCACGCGGAAGCAGGCGACCTGATGGCCCGCGCCGAGCGTGGCGAGCTGCGGTTTTTCATCATGGCAGCGGGACTGCGCAAACGGGCAGCGGGTGGCAAAGCGGCAGCCTTTCGGCATGGATTCCGGGAGCGGGACCGCGCCGGGAATGGTGGAGAGTTGGCCCTTGCGTGCGCCCAGCGAGGGGATCGAGCCCATCAGGCCGATGGTGTACGGGTGCTGCGGATCGGCAAATATCGCCTCCGCGCTCCCCTGCTCCACCACCTGCCCGGCATACATCACGGCGACCTGCTGGGCGACTTCTGCCACCACGCCTAAATCGTGGGTGATCATCAGCACCGCCGTGCCGGTTTCCTCTTTTAAGGCGTTGAGCAAGGCAAGGATTTGCGCCTGGATGGTGACGTCGAGCGCGGTGGTGGGCTCGTCAGCAATCAGCAGTTTGGGATGGTTAATCAGCGCCATCGCAATCATCACGCGCTGGCGCATGCCGCCGGAAAGCTGGTGAGGGTAAGCCTTGAGACGCATCTCTGCCGCCGGGATCTGTACCTTCTCGAGGATCTGCAGCGCGACCTTCATCGCCTCTGCGCGCGAGACGTTCTGGTGGCGCATAACCGCTTCGCTAAGCTGATCGCCCAGCGTAAACGCCGGATTGAGCGAGGTCATCGGCTCCTGAAAAATCATCGCCAACTCGCTGCCGCGCAGATCGGCATATTCGCGCGGTGAGAGCTTTAGCAGGTCGTGGCGGCGAAACTGCATCTCCCCGCTGACGATCCGCGCGCTGGCGGGCAGTAACCCCATCAGCGCCAGTGAGGTGATACTTTTTCCGCAGCCGGACTCCCCCACCAGCGCCAGCGTTTCGCCCGCCCTGACGGTCAGAGAAATACCATCAAGCACGCTAACCGGCGAGCCAGCAAACGTAACGTTGAGATTTTGCACTCGCAATACGGGCGTGGCGTCCTTAAAGGGTATTGTCGTCATGGCGTGAAGTCGTCCTCGAGGTGGATCGCCTGAATCAGGGCGGTTTGCAGGCTGAGCAGGTGTTCGCGCATGGCGGCCGCGGCTTCATTAGGCTGGCGATGGATAATCGCAGCCATGATCTTATGGTGGTGGTCGTTATAGCTGTCGACACGTTCGGGGGTGCGTGCCAGTTCGCGCAGATGCTGCCAGCCCGGTTCACGCCGCACGGCATCAATGGCATCAAACAGGCCGAGCATCAGGCGGTTGCCCGCCGCCTCGGCAATCGCCCGGTGAAAGGCGCTATCCCACAGTTCGTTGAGATCGCGGTCATCCGGGCTGACCTTATCGATGCGTTCCAGCATGCGCTGCATGAGCGCGAGGTTTTCCCTGGTGGCACGCAGTGCCGCAAGCCGGGCTAAGCCGGGTTCGAGCTGTAGACGAGCTTCCATCACTTCCAGAAGGTTGGTCTGCTGAACCAATCCCTGAAGGGCCAGCGGTTCAACAGGTGCCGCCGGACCAATAAAGGTCCCTTTGCCCTGCTTACGCCAGATGCGCCCCTCTTCTTCCAGCACGTCCAGCGCACGACGCACTTCACGTCGCCCTACGCCGAGAGTGTCCGACAGCTCACGTTCCGTGGGCAGCGGTATGCCTGGTGTTGACTCATGCTGGTTGATTAGCCCGCGCAGCTGCTCAAGCGCGGTGCTGGAATTGGCCAGAAACCGTGACGGTTTTTCCATATTGGTTCGCTCGCTTTCATCATAATTTTATTTTTATTAACGATAAGTTATTGATATGGAATGAAGCTTATCGTGCTAATGATTAAGCAATAACCAAACCAATACGCAATTGGTTCGGTTATTTTTTGGAAAGCGGGAGATAACCAAATGATTCTGCGTGAATTATTTTTACAGAAAGACACATTCTGACTGAGGTCTGAAAGGAGGTTCGGTGGTTAAATGCACAATACCAGTGCAGATAACGCACTATATTTGTGCAATTGTTAATTAATTGCACCATATATATTAACTTTTTGTTAACGATAATTGAGGGGATGAGATTACAGAATGCTGAAACGACGAAGGCCTGAATCATTTCTGATTCAGGCCTTCTGAATAGTGGCGGAACGGACGGGACTCGAACCCGCGACCCCCTGCGTGACAGGCAGGTATTCTAACCGACTGAACTACCGCTCCACTGTTCCCGTTTGGGGAACGAGGCGCATATTACGGTGCGCCTCCGATCTCGTCAACGCTTTTTCTCGCGTTTTGAATCGTTTGCTGCAAAAATCGCCCAAACGATGATTTTACAGGCATTCCGGCGTTTTTTCAGGCGCGCCACATACAGCTACCGCCCTTCTTCTGGACCAGATCAAGCCGGGATTCGTGGTTATGAAGCTCTTCATCACTGGCTAAAACAACCCGCAACCGACTTGCCTGACGGACAACACGCTGAATGCCCGCTTCGCCTTGCGTCTGCTGGGATTCATTTTCCATACTGAACTTCATTGAGGTCTGCCCGCCGGTCATCGTCAGATAGACATCCGCCAGGATCTGGGCATCGAGCAACGCCCCGTGGAGCGTTCGTTTGGTATTGTCTATCTCGTAGCGCGAGCAGAGCGCATCCAGGCTGTTACGCTTGCCGGGAAACATCTTCCTTGCCAGCGCCAGGCTGTCCGTCACCTTACAGAAGGTGTTCGTCTTAGGGATATCACGATTAAGCTTGCTGAATTCATAATCCATAAAGCCGATATCGAATGAGGCGTTATGGATGACAAGCTCGGCACCCTTGATATATTCCAGGAACTCGTCAGCGACATCCGCAAACGTCGGCTTATCCAGCAAGAACTCATCGGCAATCCCGTGAACGCCGAACGCTTCCGGATCCACCAGCCGATCGGGTTTGAGGTAGACGTGGAAGTTGTTCCCCGTAAGACGACGGTTCACCACTTCAACGGCGCCGATCTCGATGATCTTATGCCCTTCGTAGTGCGCGCCGATCTGGTTCATACCGGTGGTTTCGGTATCGAGGACAATCTGGCGAGTAATTGCAGTGCTCATAGCGGTCATTTATGTCAGACTTATCGTTTTACTGAACGTTTCGAATACAGGAAGTCTACCAGAGATGCGTAAACAGGTAGAAATTTTCACCGATGGATCTTGTCTCGGTAACCCAGGACCCGGCGGTTACGGCGCGATTATGCGATATCGCCAGCACGAAAAAACTTTTAGCGAAGGCTATTTTCTGACCACCAACAACCGGATGGAGTTGATGGCGGCCATCGTGGCGCTGGAGGCGTTAAAAGAACATTGTGACGTGGTGTTAAGCACCGACAGTCAGTACGTGCGCCAGGGGATTACCCAGTGGATCCACAACTGGAAAAAACGCGGCTGGAAAACCGCCGATAAGAAACCGGTCAAGAACGTCGATCTCTGGAAACGTCTGGATGCTGCGCTGGGCCAGCACCAGATTAAGTGGGAGTGGGTTAAAGGCCACGCAGGCCACCCGGAAAACGAACGCTGCGACGAACTGGCGCGTGCTGCGGCATCCAATCCCGCTCATGAAGATGCGGGCTATCAGCCCGACGTTTAATCGGTTTTTTTGTACTGCCGCGTAGCGCCGACAGTCTGGCGGATGGGCGTTTTCGACTTGCTCTGCTTCATGGGGTTAAGCGTAAGGGGAATGGTTCGCTTACGCGCGACGATAAACTGCAAACAGCCCAACGCGGGGAGGTGGGTACTCAGTACAACGCCCCCCTGCCGCGCCCAGGGCAGCACCTGAAAACCACCGTAGCAGAGCACTTCAAAGTTCAGCAGCGAAAGCCAGTCGAGCTGGCGCATCATGGTGAACATCCGGCTGTTGTAAGGTGGGGCCCGGCGTAGTACCGGTACCAGCTTACGCAGGCCCATCAGGCTTAGCGGATTAAACCCGCTCAGTACCAGCCAGCCGTCATCAATCAGCACGCGATCGGCTTCGCGAAGCAGACGATGCGGATCGCTGCACCAGGGCAGCATGTGGGCGAGCAAACAGGCATCAACGGATTTTTCCGCAAACGGCAGATGCAACGGGTCTGCTTTCACCTGAACCGGCGCTCCGCCGAGAGAGACGTTGACCTGATGCGAGATAGCGCAGCTTTCGGTATTGATTTCCGCGCTGAGATTGCCAATCTTAAGCAGGTGAAAGCCATACATTTTCGCCAGCCAGGGCTTCAGCTGTTGTTCTAACGCTTCGCGATAGTATTCACCCCAGGGCAATTCCGCCCAACGTTCCGGTGCTGCGACAGTCTGAGGTATCCTTGCCGGTTTCATCAAAACACCCGCCACGCTATAAGAGGTAATGTATGAATCTTATCAGTATTCCAGCCTTTGAGGACAATTACATCTGGGTTTTGGTTGACGACGATCGCCGATGCGTCATTGTCGATCCCGGAGAATCCGCCCCCGTTCTGCGCGCAATAAAAGAGAACGGCTGGCAGCCGGAAGCCATTCTGTTGACGCATCACCATCACGATCATACTGGCGGCGTGCCTGAACTGCGCGCTCATTTTCCGCATCTGGTGGTTTACGGACCGGCGGAGGCACAAGATAAGGGCGTCACGCAAGTAGTCGAAGAAGGCGAAACTATCCTCATACGCGAGTGGGAGTTTTCCGTATTTGCTACACCAGGTCACACTTTGGGACATCTGTGTTTCTACAGTAAACCTTATCTTTTTTGCGGCGACACGTTGTTCTCCGGAGGCTGCGGAAGACTGTTTGAAGGCACGCCAGCTCAAATGCACCAGTCTTTACAGAAGATTAATGCGTTACCCGATGACACCATTATTTGTTGCGCCCATGAGTATACATTAGGAAATATGAAGTTTGCCGTGAGCCTCTTACCCGAGGATCGGGCGATTCAGGATTATTATCACAAAGTGAAGGAGTTACGTGCAAAAGACCAAAAAACACTACCCGTAATTCTGAAAAATGAGCGCCAAATTAATTTATTTTTACGAACAGATGATATTGATTTAATTAATAAAATTAACCAAGAAACAAATTTGCAACAACCAGAACAGCGATTTGCATGGTTAAGGTCAAAGAAAGATAACTTCAGATAATTGCGGGTTGCCTTTTCAAAATTTCGCCGTTATTATCGCTCGTCTTTTAAGCAACTATTGACACACACATGAAGGCAAAAGCGATATTACTCGCCTCTGTCCTGCTTGTAGGTTGCCAGTCGCAGAACGGCAGCAACGTACAACAGCACGCACAGAGCCTTTCTGCAGCTGGTCAAGGGGAAGCAGGGAAGTTTGCAAGTTCGGCGCGCTGGATGGACGATGGAACATCTTTCGCGCAGGATCAAGACTTGTGGACCTCTATTGGCGACGAGCTAAAGATGGGAATTCCGGAAAATACCCGGATTCGCGAACAGAAACAGAAGTATTTAAGTAATAAGAGCTATCTCCACGATGTAACGTTACGGGCAGAGCCGTATATGTACTGGATAGCCGGGCAAGTTAAGAAACGTAACATGCCTATGGAGCTGGTACTCCTACCCATAGTGGAGAGCGCTTTTGACCCACACGCGACGTCTGGCGCCAATGCCGCAGGCATTTGGCAGATCATTCCGAGCACCGGGCGAAACTATGGTCTGAAACAGACCCGCAACTATGATGCGCGTCGCGATGTTGTCGCTTCAACGACAGCCGCTCTCGACATGATGCAACGTCTGAACAAGATGTTTGACGGTGACTGGCTGTTAACGGTCGCAGCGTACAATAGTGGCGAAGGTCGTGTACTGAAGGCAATGAAAGCGAATAAAGCACGGGGTAAATCCACCGATTTTTGGTCGCTCTCACTGCCACAGGAAACAAAGATTTACGTACCGAAAATGCTGGCATTGAGCGATATTCTCAAGAACAGCAAGCGTTACGGTGTACAACTGCCAACACCAGACGAAAGTCGTGCACTGGCGCGTGTTCGCCTCAGCAATCCGGTTGATATTCAACAGGTTGCTGATATGACGGGTATGTCGGTAAGTAAATTGAAAACCTTTAATGCTGGCGTTAAAGGCTCAACCCTGGGGGCAAGTGGCCCGCAGTATGTAATGGTTCCGCAGAAACATGCTGAGCAGTTACGTGAGTCTTTAGCTTCGGGTGAAATCGCCGCCGTTCAGTCAACGCTGATCGCGGATGTCTCATCAGTTAACAGCCGCAGTTATAAGGTTCGTTCAGGTGATACGCTTTCGGGCATTGCGTCACGTCTTGGCGTGAATGCGAAAGATCTGCAGCAGTGGAATAACCTGCGCAGCTCCGGCCTGAAAGTGGGTCAGACTCTGACGGTAGGTGCAGGTAGCAGCGCACAGCGTCTCGCCAGCAACAGCGATAGCATTACCTATCGCGTGCGCAAGGGCGATTCACTGTCCAGTATCGCAAAACGACACGGCGTGAACATCAAGGATGTGATGCGCTGGAACAATGATACTGACAATCTGAAACCTGGCGACCAGCTGACGCTGTTTGTGAAGAACAGCGCGACGCCAGACTCCTGATAGCACGATCGAAAGATAAAAAGGCACCGATTCCCCTCGGTGCCTTTTTTGTTTATCCCGCTTTTTGCGCTTCAGCCATGATGGTATCGCTGGTAAACGAGCCATCGTCCTGCAGTTCAAAGTATGCCTTTACCTCTGCGGACGCACTCTCCTGATACAGCCTGATTGCCTGGCTTAATGCTTCCGGGGTGCGCATACGCGCGATCCACGAGCTGAACTCAAGCGGTAAGCGGTCTGTAATCAACGCACGCGCGATCAGTCCCGCTTCAGTGATGAATGACAACCACTCTCCGCCGGCGTAGTTTTGCACGTGCGAGGTATCGCGCAGCGCTTCGACCGTCTGCAGCCAGATATTGCGCACCGGATGTCCAGGGGACATCACATCCATAATAATGAAGATGCCACCCGGCTTCAGAACACGTTTGACTTCGCGTAATGCCTGGCCGACATCATGCCAGTGGTGCGCGGAGTAACGGCTGATAACCACCTCAAACGACGCATCATCGAAAGGTAAGGATTCGGCATAGCCCTGGCGCGTATCAATGTTGTCCAGCCCCTTCGCTTTCGCCGCCTCGGCAACGACGTCCAGCATCTGGCTGGATAAGTCATACGCGGTAACGTGCGCGACATGCTGTGCAGCCGTAAAGCTGGCATGCCCTGCCCCGCAGCCTAAATCCAGCACGTGGGCCTGCGGGAATGCCGCCAGACGTTCACCGAGACGCACCAGATCGCGGCCAGAAGCATGTACGGCGCTGCTCAGATAGGCACTTGCCTGAGAACCAAACTGTTTTTCTACGTTGTCATGTTGGGAGTGTGTTGTTGTCATCGTACTGTCCTTTGTGAGTGAAAAATAAAGGGCAGCACCCGCGCAGGCCTGCCCCACGGCAGACCTGACACACCATTATTTATCAGGTTTGCCGGGACTGAATTCGACTAGTAGAGGGTTATGATCCGAGGCGCGCGTCACCAGAACAGAGGCGTCATGCACGCTCAAACCACGATAGAAGACAAAGTCGAGAGGACGACCAAAGGCTTTTTTGCGCTGGTCATCGCTAAAACGAACTTCACGCAGCGACATTTCGCGCGCAAAGCGATACAGCGCATTCATGCGTGGACGGCTCCAGGCATTGAAATCGCCTGCCATAATAATGGGTCCGCTGTGATGCGCTATCTGATCGCCAATGGGAAGTAACTGCTTACTGTAGACATCCACGCCCAGGCTGAAGTTTACCGCGTGGATATTCACGACCATCAACATACGGGTATCCGGCAGCGGATAGACCGTCACCAGCGCCGATTTTGCCAGACGCAGAATAGGTTCACGTTCGCGCAGAGGACAGCAATAGACGGGATGTGCTGCTGAAAGCGTCATCACGCCTGAGGGGTGTTGTGGCAGAACAAATGCAGGCACCTGGTCGGCGGCAAGATAGTTCGTGGTGGCAAACCGGACCAGCTCAGGGGTGGTTTGCGCCTCCTGGAGCAGAACCAGATGGGCATCTTTGCCAAAATTCTTGAGGACCGATAACCACTCTGCACGCTGCTGCTTAAAGATATTCCACACCAGTACACGGATTTTTTCATCGCTGCTTAACGGAGTGCCGGCGGGTAATGCCTGGCTTATGCTCGCAAATGACCCCGGAGGCAAGATCCTCTCCGCGGGCATTCCGGCAACATAACGCATGGCATAGGTATTTTTTCGCACTTTTGGAAACAGCCTCTGTAACATGAACCAGCCCGGAAAACGGACTGGTTCTAATGTTATAGGGACTTTAGGTCATACTTTCAACGCAATTTCTGAGAAACCGCTTTCCAGTTTTGTAAGCAAGCACTTACTGATTTTATCCCAGCGCGACACGAGCGGGTTTATCAAGACGTCCACTCTGGCCAATCAACAGGAAGGCGACCAGGACAATCACCGCACCAATCCACGGGGTCTGGGTTAATCCAACATGCGCTACGGTTTGTCCGCCAATGATAGAGCCCAGCGCGATGCCGATATTAAATGCGGCAATGTTCAGACCCGATGCCACATCCACCGCATTGGGCGTATAGAGCTCGGCTTTCTGGACAACGTAAACCTGAAGCCCGGGCACATTACCAAAGGCAAAGATCCCCATGACCAGCACCGTGACCAGCGCGGCGTAGTGTAGCGAAGCCGCGAACTGGAAAATCATCAGCAGGACAACCAGGGCGGCGAAGATGAATTTCAGCGCCGGTACCGCACCATGCTTATCCGCAAGCTTGCCGCCCCAAATATTGCCAATCGCAACGGAAATACCGTATCCCAGCAAAATCCAGCTCACGGCATTGGGGGAGAATCCTGCCAGGTCCTGCATCATCGGTGCAAGGAAGGTGAAGGCGGTGAATACGCCGCCATAGCCCAGTGCCGTGACCGCGTAGATGATCAGCAAACGCGGATGCGTGAGCACCTTCAGCTGATCGCGCAGACTGGCGCTGGCCCGGCCAGGAATATTCGACGGTACCAGCAGCAGGCTGGTCACCAGGGCAATGACGCCCAGTAAGGAGACGGCCAGGAACGTTTCACGCCAGCCGAAGTGCTGTCCGATAAACGTGCCCAGCGGTACGCCCGTAACAAGAGCGACGGTCAGCCCACCGAACATGATCGCAATGGCAGACGCCGCTTTCTCCTTGGGTACCAGGCTGGTTGCAATAGTGGAACCAATCGAGAAGAACACCCCGTGTGCAAGGCCGGTCAACAGACGAGCGATGACCAGCGTGGTGTAGTCCGGTGCCTGCCAGGCCAACACGTTGCCAGCGGTGAACAGCACCATCAGCGCGACTAACAGCTGCTTAAGCGGAAAACGTCCTGTCAGGGCCGTCAGCACGGGTGCACCGACGGCGACGCCCAGGGCATAGATGGACACCAGCAGCCCGGCGGAAGGCAACGAGATCGCAAGCTGGTTAGCAATGGTGGGAACCAGCCCCACGATAACAAATTCGGTCGTGCCAATTGCAAAGGCACTGATCGTCAGGGCAAGAAGCGCCAGTGGCATAAAATACTCCGTATCATCAGGATTAAGATGACAGGCAGTATGCGCCAGTGCTTAAATAACAAAAATGGTCAAAATATCAATAGAATTTTGCGGGTGGTGCAACAATGAAAGCAACGTCAGAAGAGCTGACAATTTTTGTCGCCGTCGTTGAAAGCGGCAGCTTTAGCCGCGCGGCCGAACAGCTGGGACAGGCTAACTCAGCCATCAGCCGCTCGGTAAAAAAGCTGGAGATGAAGCTTGGGGTGAGTCTGCTCAATCGAACGACGCGGCAGCTGAGCCTGACGGAAGAAGGAGAGCGTTATTTTCGCCGCGTGCAGTCGGTACTGCAGGAGATGGCTGCAGCGGAGACGGAGATTATGGAGACCCGCAGCACGCCGCGTGGGTTACTGCGCATTGATGCGGCCACGCCGGTGGTGCTTCACTTTCTGATGCCGCTGATTAAACCTTTCCGCGAACGTTATCCGGAGATGACGCTCTCGCTGGTCTCCTCAGAGACGTTTATCAACCTCATCGAGCGTAAAGTGGATGTGGCTATCCGGGCAGGAACCCTGACCGATTCAAGCTTGCGTGCCCGCCCTCTGTTTGCCAGCTACCGCAAAATTATCGCATCACCAGAGTATATTGCTGAACATGGTAAACCGGAGACGGTTGAAGAACTGAAGCAGCATCTGTGCCTGGGCTTTACGGAGCCGGTGTCGCTGAACACCTGGCCTGTCGCCTGTCATGATGGTCAACTTCATGAAATTACCTGCGGATTATCCTCAAACAGCGGGGAAACGTTGAAGCAGCTGTGCCTTACCGGGAATGGCATCGCCTGTTTATCGGATTACATGATTGATAAAGAAATTGCGCGCGGTGAACTTGTGGAGTTAATGGCCGATAAGCGTCTGCCGGTAGAGATGCCTTTTAGCGCGGTGTATTACAGTGACAGAGCGGTAAGCACGCGCATACGGGCCTTTATTGACTTCCTGAGTGAACATATAAAAACAGCTCCCGGAGGAGCTGTGTGAGGGTTTAGAGTACAGAGGGGGGTTAATATCAGTCCCAGTCAGGCGCTAAGCCTTCCGGGCTAACCAGACGATCGTTGCACTCCAGGGCTGCGATCGCTTTTTTATCGTCAGCATCCAGCTGAAGATCCGTTGCTAACAGGTTGCTGGCCAGGTTTTCACGCTTAGTTGATGATGGGATCACGGCATAACCTTCCCCCATTGCCCATGCCAGAATCACCTGCGCAGCAGTCGCGTTATGTTTCTCAGCGATACGCGTAATCACTTCATCTTTCAGCGCTTTACCGTAGGCCAGCGTCATGTATGAGGTGATGTGGATCCCGTGCTGTTTTGCCCAGTCTACGACTTTGCGGTTCTGCAGGTATGGAGACAGTTCAATCTGGTTGGTCGCAATATTTTCTGCACCAACAGCAGCAATGGCTTTTTCCATCAGCGGAATGGTGAAGTTGGAGATCCCAATTTCGCGGGTTAAGCCCTGCTTTTTCGCTTCCAGCAGCGCCTGCATGAATTCTTCTACGGAGACGGCATCGTTTGGTGATGGCCAGTGGATCAGCGTCAGATCGACGTAGTCAGTACGCAGTTTTTTCAGGCTCTCTTTCAGGCTAGGGATAAGCTTGTCTTTGCTGAGATTCTCAATCCAGATTTTCGTGGTAATAAACAACTCATTACGCGGTACACCGCTCTCTTCGAGAGCTTGTCCAACGGCAGCTTCGTTTTCATAAATCTGCGCCGTATCAACTGCGCGATAGCCCAGTTCGAGTGCGGTTTTAACTGATGCGATAACAACGTCGTCTTTCAGGCGGAAAGTGCCCAGACCAAATGCAGGGAGAGTCATAATATTCCTCAATCGTTATGTTCGTAAACTGAGGACGATTATCGCTGGCGGTGTTATAGAGAAAAAGATCGCAAAACGCAGAGGATTTTTGCTAATTTCGCAATAATTAAGCGTCAGATAAGAAAAAAGCCCTGAGCGTTAGCTCAGGGCTTTTAATAAGTGGCGGAACGGACGGGACTCGAACCCGCGACCCCCTGCGTGACAGGCAGGTATTCTAACCGACTGAACTACCGCTCCACCGAAGACTGCTTGTAACCACCGGATTTATGCACCGGCTTACTACTTAATTTGATGCCTGGCAGTTCCCTACTCTCACATGGGGAGACCCCACACTACCATCGGCGCTACGGCGTTTCACTTCTGAGTTCGGCATGGGGTCAGGTGGGACCACCGCGCTAAAGCCGCCAGGCAAATTCTGTTTAATCTGTATCAAGGCTGAATTTTGATTTTTCGTCTCTTCGCCAAAACATCTTCGGCGTTGTAAGGTTAAGCCTCACGGTTCATTAGTATCGGTTAGCTCAACGCATCGCTGCGCTTACACACCCGACCTATCAACGTCGTCGTCTTCAACGTTCCTTCAGGACTCTCAGGGAGTCAGGGAGAACTCATCTCGGGGCAAGTTTCGTGCTTAGATGCTTTCAGCACTTATCTTTTCCGCATTTAGCTACCGGGCAGTGCCATTGGCATGACAACCCGAACACCAGTGATGCGTCCACTCCGGTCCTCTCGTACTAGGAGCAGCCCCCCTCAATTCTCCAGCGCCCACGGCAGATAGGGACCGAACTGTCTCACGACGTTCTAAACCCAGCTCGCGTACCACTTTAAATGGCGAACAGCCATACCCTTGGGACCTACTTCAGCCCCAGGATGTGATGAGCCGACATCGAGGTGCCAAACACCGCCGTCGATATGAACTCTTGGGCGGTATCAGCCTGTTATCCCCGGAGTACCTTTTATCCGTTGAGCGATGGCCCTTCCATTCAGAACCACCGGATCACTATGACCTGCTTTCGCACCTGCTCGAGCCGTCACTCTCGCAGTCAAGCTAGCTTATGCCATTGCACTAACCTCCTGATGTCCGACCAGGATTAGCTAACCTTCGTGCTCCTCCGTTACTCTTTGGGAGGAGACCGCCCCAGTCAAACTACCCACCAGACACTGTCCGCAACCCGGATCACGGGTCTACGTTAGAACACCAGCCATTAAAGGGTGGTATTTCAAGGATGGCTCCACGCAGACTGGCGTCCACGCTTCAAAGCCTCCCACCTATCCTACACATCAAGGACCAGTGTTCAGTGTCAAGCTATAGTAAAGGTTCACGGGGTCTTTCCGTCTTGCCGCGGGTACACTGCATCTTCACAGCGAGTTCAATTTCACTGAGTCTCGGGTGGAGACAGCCTGGCCATCATTACGCCATTCGTGCAGGTCGGAACTTACCCGACAAGGAATTTCGCTACCTTAGGACCGTTATAGTTACGGCCGCCGTTTACCGGGGCTTCGATCAAGAGCTTCGCGTTGCCGCTAACCCCATCAATTAACCTTCCGGCACCGGGCAGGCGTCACACCGTATACGTCCACTTTCGTGTTTGCACAGTGCTGTGTTTTTAATAAACAGTTGCAGCCAGCTGGTATCTTCGACTGATTTCAGCTCCACCCGCAGGGGCTTCACCTACATATCAGCGTGCCTTCTCCCGAAGTTACGGCACCATTTTGCCTAGTTCCTTCACCCGAGTTCTCTCAAGCGCCTTGGTATTCTCTACCTGACCACCTGTGTCGGTTTGGGGTACGATTTGATGTTACCTGATGCTTAGAGGCTTTTCCTGGAAGCAGGGCATTTGTTACTTCAGCACCGTAGTGCCTCGTCATCACACCTCAGCGTTAAAAGGTACCGGATTTACCTGGAACCTCCGCCTACATGCTTAAACCGGGACAACCGTCGCCCGGCTAACATAGCCTTCTCCGTCCCCCCTTCGCAGTAACACCAAGTACAGGAATATTAACCTGTTTCCCATCGACTACGCCTTTCGGCCTCGCCTTAGGGGTCGACTCACCCTGCCCCGATTAACGTTGGACAGGAACCCTTGGTCTTCCGGCGAGCGGGCTTTTCACCCGCTTTATCGTTACTTATGTCAGCATTCGCACTTCTGATACCTCCAGCATGCCTCACAGCACACCTTCAACGGCTTACAGAACGCTCCCCTACCCAACAACACATAGTGTCGCTGCCGCAGCTTCGGTGCATGGTTTAGCCCCGTTACATCTTCCGCGCAGGCCGACTCGACCAGTGAGCTATTACGCTTTCTTTAAATGATGGCTGCTTCTAAGCCAACATCCTGGCTGTCTGTGCCTTCCCACATCGTTTCCCACTTAACCATGACTTTGGGACCTTAGCTGGCGGTCTGGGTTGTTTCCCTCTTCACGACGGACGTTAGCACCCGCCGTGTGTCTCCCGTGATAACATTCTTCGGTATTCGTAGTTTGCATCGGGTTGGTAAGCCGGGATGGCCCCCTAGCCGAAACAGTGCTCTACCCCCGAAGATGAGTTCACGAGGCGCTACCTAAATAGCTTTCGGGGAGAACCAGCTATCTCCCGGTTTGATTGGCCTTTCACCCCCAGCCACAAGTCATCCGCTAATTTTTCAACATTAGTCGGTTCGGTCCTCCAGTTAGTGTTACCCAACCTTCAACCTGCCCATGGCTAGATCACCGGGTTTCGGGTCTATACCCTGCAACTTAACGCCCAGTTAAGACTCGGTTTCCCTTCGGCTCCCCTATACGGTTAACCTTGCTACAGAATATAAGTCGCTGACCCATTATACAAAAGGTACGCAGTCACACCACGAAGGTGCTCCCACTGCTTGTACGTACACGGTTTCAGGTTCTTTTTCACTCCCCTCGCCGGGGTTCTTTTCGCCTTTCCCTCACGGTACTGGTTCACTATCGGTCAGTCAGGAGTATTTAGCCTTGGAGGATGGTCCCCCCATATTCAGACAGGATACCACGTGTCCCGCCCTACTCTTCGAGTTCACAACCTGTGCATTTTCGTGTACGGGAGTATCACCCTGTACCCTGCGACTTTCCAGACGCTTCCACTAACACACAAGCTGATTCAGACTCTGGGCTGCTCCCCGTTCGCTCGCCGCTACTGGGGGAATCTCGGTTGATTTCTTTTCCTCGGGGTACTTAGATGTTTCAGTTCCCCCGGTTCGCCTCGTTAACCTATGTATTCAGTTAACGATAGTGCAACGAATTGCACTGGGTTTCCCCATTCGGACATCGCCGGGTCAAAGGTTCATATCACCTCGCCGGCGCTTTTCGCAGATTAGCACGTCCTTCATCGCCTCTGACTGCCAGGGCATCCACCGTGTACGCTTAGTCGCTTAACCTCACAACCCGAAGATGTTTCACTTCATGATTGCGAAAATTTGAGAGACTCGAACACACCATTTAAGATGTGTCGTTTCAATTTTCAGCTTGATCCAGATTTTTAAAGAGCAAAACTTCGCAGTGCACCTTTTCAGGTTCACTCTGAAGTTTTCTTGTGTTCGCAGTAAAAGATGGTGGAGCTATGCGGGATCGAACCGCAGACCTCCTGCGTGCAAAGCAGGCGCTCTCCCAGCTGAGCTATAGCCCCATCGTTTTGCAATCTCTGTACCGCTCATCCTTTAAAAGGAGTTTGGTAGGCCTGAGTGGACTTGAACCACCGACCTCACCCTTATCAGGGGTGCGCTCTAACCACCTGAGCTACAAGCCTGCAGAGATTTTTACTGCTGTTTTTCATCAGACAATCTGTGTGAGCACTGCAAAGGCAGGTTCTTTAAGGTAAGGAGGTGATCCAACCGCAGGTTCCCCTACGGTTACCTTGTTACGACTTCACCCCAGTCATGAATCACAAAGTGGTAAGCGCCCTCCCGAAGGTTAAGCTACCTACTTCTTTTGCAACCCACTCCCATGGTGTGACGGGCGGTGTGTACAAGGCCCGGGAACGTATTCACCGTAGCATTCTGATCTACGATTACTAGCGATTCCGACTTCATGGAGTCGAGTTGCAGACTCCAATCCGGACTACGACGCACTTTATGAGGTCCGCTTGCTCTCGCGAGGTCGCTTCTCTTTGTATGCGCCATTGTAGCACGTGTGTAGCCCTACTCGTAAGGGCCATGATGACTTGACGTCATCCCCACCTTCCTCCAGTTTATCACTGGCAGTCTCCTTTGAGTTCCCGGCCGAACCGCTGGCAACAAAGGATAAGGGTTGCGCTCGTTGCGGGACTTAACCCAACATTTCACAACACGAGCTGACGACAGCCATGCAGCACCTGTCTCAGAGTTCCCGAAGGCACCAATCCATCTCTGGAAAGTTCTCTGGATGTCAAGAGTAGGTAAGGTTCTTCGCGTTGCATCGAATTAAACCACATGCTCCACCGCTTGTGCGGGCCCCCGTCAATTCATTTGAGTTTTAACCTTGCGGCCGTACTCCCCAGGCGGTCGACTTAACGCGTTAGCTCCGGAAGCCACGCCTCAAGGGCACAACCTCCAAGTCGACATCGTTTACGGCGTGGACTACCAGGGTATCTAATCCTGTTTGCTCCCCACGCTTTCGCACCTGAGCGTCAGTCTTTGTCCAGGGGGCCGCCTTCGCCACCGGTATTCCTCCAGATCTCTACGCATTTCACCGCTACACCTGGAATTCTACCCCCCTCTACAAGACTCTAGCCTGCCAGTTTCGAATGCAGTTCCCAGGTTGAGCCCGGGGATTTCACATCCGACTTGACAGACCGCCTGCGTGCGCTTTACGCCCAGTAATTCCGATTAACGCTTGCACCCTCCGTATTACCGCGGCTGCTGGCACGGAGTTAGCCGGTGCTTCTTCTGCGGGTAACGTCAATCGATGAGGTTATTAACCTCACCGCCTTCCTCCCCGCTGAAAGTACTTTACAACCCGAAGGCCTTCTTCATACACGCGGCATGGCTGCATCAGGCTTGCGCCCATTGTGCAATATTCCCCACTGCTGCCTCCCGTAGGAGTCTGGACCGTGTCTCAGTTCCAGTGTGGCTGGTCATCCTCTCAGACCAGCTAGGGATCGTCGCCTAGGTGAGCCGTTACCCCACCTACTAGCTAATCCCATCTGGGCACATCTGATGGCAAGAGGCCCGAAGGTCCCCCTCTTTGGTCTTGCGACGTTATGCGGTATTAGCTACCGTTTCCAGTAGTTATCCCCCTCCATCAGGCAGTTTCCCAGACATTACTCACCCGTCCGCCGCTCGTCACCCGAGAGCAAGCTCTCTGTGCTACCGCTCGACTTGCATGTGTTAGGCCTGCCGCCAGCGTTCAATCTGAGCCATGATCAAACTCTTCAATTTAAGTTTGATGCTCGTGAATTAAACTTCGTAATGAATTACGTATGTTCACTCAGAGACTTGGTATTCATTTATTGTCCGAAGACATTAAGAATCCATGTCACTTTGAGTGCCCACACAGATTGTCTGATAAATTGTTAAAGAGCAGTGCAACGCGGCTTTCGCTCACCGTTGCGAGGTGGCGTATATTACGCTTTCCTCTTTCAGAGTCAACCCGTTATTTCAGGATTTTTTCTCTTCAACCGACCGGGTTGTTTGTGAAGTGATTCACATCCGCCGTGTCGATGGAGGCGCATTATAGGGGGCCGCCGAGGAATGACAAGCGGAAAAATGCATTTTTATTTCAACCGCTCATCTTTTCGCCAAAAAGGCTATTTATGGTGCTTTTTAATCTCTTTTGGCAGATCGGCCAGACTATTAATCACCCAATCCGCTGCATTTTCTGCTTCTGGCGTTACTGGCTTACCGGTGCGGACTAATATTTTGGTCCCTACACCTGCTGCTGCTGCTGCCTGCATATCTTCCAGTTTATCGCCCACCATATAAGAAGCAGACATATCAATGTGCAGGAACTCCTGCGCAGAGATGAACATCCCCGGATGCGGCTTACGGCAGTCGCAGGTCTGTCGATACGCTTCTACCGTTCCCTGCGGGTGGTGCGGACAATAATAGATGCCGTCGAGATCCACGCCGCGGTCGGCCAGCGACCAGTCCATCCATTCCGTCAGCGTCTCGAACTGCGCTTCGGTGAATTTACCGCGTGCAATACCGGACTGGTTCGTTACAACTACCAGCGCATAGCCCATCTCTTTCAGCTGGCGCATGGCATCTATTACGCCCTCGATAAACTCGAACTCATCAATCTCATGGACATAACCGTGATCCACATTAATAGTGCCGTCACGATCGAGAAAAATTGCGGGTACTGATTTTGCCACCGGTTTGCTCCTGAAAAAGGCATGTTCGACTAGTATCTCATGAATCGCAGCGCAATAAAGTGCTCATCGTACAGAGTTGGATTGATTTAGACGTCTGGATGCCTTAACATCCGTTTTGTTTACGGTCATCACCCGTATCTGGCAGAAGAAAATGCCACGGCTAACTTACATACGATAAAAATAATCTAATGATTAAACTTTCCAATATCACCAAAGTGTTCCAGCAGGGGAACCGAACCATTCAGGCGCTGAACAACGTCAGTCTGCATGTTCCTGCTGGTCAAATTTATGGCGTCATTGGCGCATCGGGTGCAGGTAAAAGCACGCTGATCCGTTGTGTTAACCTGCTTGAGCGCCCAACCCAGGGCAGCGTAGAAGTTGGCGGCCAGGAACTTACCGCCCTTTCAGAAAAAGAACTCACCAAAGCGCGTCGTCAGATTGGCATGATTTTCCAGCACTTTAACCTGCTGGCCTCCCGCACCGTGTTCGGCAACGTTGCCTTACCGCTTGAGCTGGATAACACGCCGAAAGAAGAAGTGAAGCGTCGCGTCACCGAGCTGCTCGACCTCGTGGGTCTGGGCGATAAACATGATAGCTACCCGGCAAATCTGTCCGGTGGGCAAAAACAGCGTGTGGCCATTGCCCGCGCGCTGGCAAGCAATCCTAAGGTACTGCTGTGTGATGAAGCCACCAGCGCACTGGATCCGGCCACCACGCGTTCGATTCTGGAACTGCTGAAAGACATTAACCGTCGCCTGGGCCTGACGATCCTCCTTATTACGCACGAGATGGACGTGGTGAAACGCATCTGCGACTGCGTGGCGGTCATCAGCAACGGTGAACTGATCGAGCAGGACACGGTAAGTGAAGTGTTCTCGCATCCGAAGACGCCGCTGGCACAGCAGTTCATCCAGTCCACCCTGCATCTGGATATTCCGGAAGACTATCTGGAGCGTTTGAAAACCGAACCCACCGCAGACAGCGTCCCGATGCTGCGCATGGAGTTCACCGGTCAGTCCGTTGATGCCCCCCTGCTTTCCGAAACCGCGCGTCGCTTTAACGTGAACAACAACATCATCAGCGCGCAGATGGATTACGCCGGTGGCGTGAAGTTCGGCATCATGCTGACAGAAATGCACGGCACACAAGAAGAAACCCAGGCCGCGATTGCCTGGCTGCAAGAACACCATGTAAAAGTAGAGGTACTGGGTTATGTCTGAGCCGATGATGTGGCTGCTGGTTCGCGGCGTTTGGGAAACGCTGGCAATGACCTTTGTCTCTGGCTTCTTTGGTTTTGTGATTGGCCTGCCGGTCGGCGTATTGCTGTACGTAACGCGTCCGGGTCAAATCATTGAGAACGCGAAACTGTACCGTACGCTCTCTGCGCTGGTGAACATCTTCCGTTCTATCCCCTTCATTATTCTGCTGGTGTGGATGATTCCGTTTACCCGCGTGATCGTCGGAACGTCTATCGGTCTGCAGGCAGCGATCGTTCCGCTGACCGTGGGGGCTGCGCCGTTTATCGCCCGTATGGTGGAAAACGCCCTGCTGGAAATTCCAACCGGTTTGATCGAAGCTTCCCGCGCGATGGGCGCAACACCGATGCAGATCGTGCGCAAAGTCCTGCTCCCGGAAGCACTGCCAGGCCTGGTGAATGCGGCAACCATCACGCTCATCACCCTGGTCGGTTATTCGGCAATGGGTGGTGCAGTTGGCGCGGGCGGTTTAGGTCAGATTGGTTACCAGTACGGCTATATTGGATATAACGCTACCGTGATGAATACCGTTCTGGTATTGCTGGTTGTTCTGGTTTACTTAATCCAGTTCTCTGGCGATCGCATCGTCCGGACCGTTACTCACAAATAACGTTACACACAACACAAACTCTACGAGTTAAGGATAAAACATGGCGTTTAAATTAAAGACCTTTGCAGCAGTAGGCGCGCTGATCGGCTCTCTGGCACTGGTGGGTTGCGGTCAGGACGAAAAGGATCCAAACCACATTAAAGTGGGTGTTATCGTGGGTGCAGAACAGCAGGTTGCGGAAGTTGCTCAGAAAGTGGCAAAAGAGAAGTATGGCCTGGACGTTGAGCTGGTGACCTTCAACGATTACGTTCTGCCGAACGAAGCGCTGAGCAAAGGCGATATCGACGCGAACGCCTTCCAGCATAAGCCATACCTGGACCAGCAGATCAAAGATCGTGGCTATAAACTGGTGGGTGTCGGTAACACCTTCGTTTATCCAATTGCCGGTTACTCTAAGAAAATTAAATCGCTGGACGAACTGCAACCGGGCTCTCAGGTAGCCGTGCCTAACGACCCAACCAACCTTGGTCGTTCCCTGCTGCTGCTGCAGAAAGTGGGTCTGATCAAACTGAAAGACGGTGTTGGCCTGCTGCCAACCGTTCTGGATGTCACCGAGAACCCGAAAAATCTGAAAATTGTTGAACTGGAAGCGCCTCAGCTGCCACGTTCTCTGGACGATGCCCAAATTGCCCTGGCCGTTATCAACACCACTTACGCCAGCCAGATTGGCCTGACGCCAGCCAAAGACGGTATCTTCGTTGAAGATAAAGATTCCCCGTACGTTAACCTGATCGTGACTCGCGAAGACAATAAAGACGCGGAAAACGTGAAGAAATTCGTTCAGGCTTATCAGTCTGATGAAGTTTACCAGGAAGCCAACAAAGTGTTTAACGGTGGCGCTGTTAAAGGCTGGTAATCTCACCTCAGTGTAATATCATCAGGACGGGCTTATGCCCGTCTTGTCATTTGTGCAGTCAACTGATTCAATATCTGACGTTTTGATTATCCATTGAGGAAATATTATGCGTGCTTTACCGATCTGTCTTTTAGCACTCATGCTGAGCGGCTGTTCAATGCTAAGCAGATCTCCCGTTGAACCCGTTCAAAGCACGGCAACCCCGCCAAAAACAGAGCCTGCGAAACCAAAAGTGCTTCGCCCTGCGCCAGTTCGCATTATCACGAAAGCGGACGAACTCGTCGGTAAACCGTTCCGTGAACTGGGCGAAGTAAGCGGCGATTCCTGTCAGGCGTCCAATCAGGACTCACCACCGAATATTCCGACAGCGCGTAAACGCATGCAGATCAATGCCGCAAAAATGAAAGCTAACGCGGTCCTGCTGCACAGCTGCGAAGTCACCAGCGGCACTCCGGGTTGCTACCGTCAGGCGGTTTGCATCGGTTCTGCGTTGAACATCACGGCGAAATGAGTGCATTTCAGTTCGAGCAGATAGGCGTTATCCACTCTCCCTATAAAGAGAAGTTCGCCGTCCCCCGCCAGCCCGGTCTTGTCACCAGCGGACGCGGTGAGCTTCACCTGATTGCGCCTTACAATCAGGCCGATGCGGTACGCGGGCTCGAGGCTTTCAGCCATTTATGGGTGGTATTCGTGTTTCACCAGACGATGGAAGGCGGCTGGCGTCCTACCGTGCGCCCTCCTCGTCTTGGTGGAAATGCGAGAATGGGCGTGTTTGCAACGCGCTCGACCTTCCGCCCAAATCCGGTTGGCATGTCGCTGGTTGAACTGAAAGGCATACGCTGCCAGAAAGATCGGGTGATACTGGAGTTAGGTAGCCTGGATCTGGTCGACGGCACGCCGGTTATCGACATCAAACCCTATTTGCCCTTCGCCGAAGCCCTCCCGGACGCGCGTGCAAGTTATGCTCAGGACGCACCGCAGGCGGACATGCCTGTTTATTTTACGCCTGAGATAACCGCGCAGCTCGGTCAACTGGAGAAACGCTATCCTCGCTTACGGGATTTCATCACCGAAGTTCTGGCACAGGACCCGCGGCCGGCCTACCGTAAAGAAGAGGAAGCAGGAAAATCATACGCCGTCTGGCTGCTTGATTTTAACGTTCGCTGGCGCGCCACCGGGGCAGGTTTTGAAGTGTTTGCCCTTGAACCCAGGTAATTTTGTTCTCCTCTCTTTTGGCATCTTTGCCACACTGGTAAACTAAACCACTTTTTTTGTGTCAGGCTGGTGTTTCAGCCTGTTCCAATCGTCGAAATGGAACCGTAACAACATGCGTACTAGCCAATATCTGCTCTCCACTCTGAAGGAGACGCCTGCCGACGCCGAAGTGATCAGCCATCAGCTGATGCTGCGCGCCGGGATGATCCGCAAGCTGGCCTCCGGGTTATACACCTGGCTGCCGACCGGCGTGCGCGTCCTGAAAAAAGTCGAAAACATCGTGCGTGAAGAGATGAACAACGCCGGTGCTATCGAGGTGTCCATGCCTGTGGTTCAGCCCGCTGACCTGTGGCAGGAGAGTGGCCGTTGGGAACAATATGGCCCTGAACTGCTGCGCTTCGTCGATCGCGGCGAGCGTCCGTTCGTTCTCGGCCCAACGCATGAAGAAGTCATTACCGACCTGATTCGTAATGAGCTGAGCTCTTACAAACAGCTGCCACTGAACTTCTTCCAGATCCAGACCAAGTTCCGTGACGAAGTTCGCCCACGCTTCGGCGTCATGCGCTCTCGCGAATTCCTGATGAAAGATGCCTACTCTTTCCATACCTCTCAGGAATCCCTGCAAGAGACGTACGACGCAATGTACGCGGCATACAGCAAAATCTTCTCCCGCATGGGTCTGGATTTCCGTGCTGTGCAGGCTGATACCGGCTCCATCGGCGGTAGCGCATCCCATGAGTTCCAGGTACTGGCGCAGAGCGGTGAAGACGATGTGATCTTCTCTGACTCTTCAGACTACGCGGCGAACATCGAATTTGCAGAAGCGCTGGCACCAAAAGAACCACGTGCTGCTGCAACGCAAGAGATGACGCTGGTTGATACGCCAAACGCGAAAACCATCGCCGAGCTGGTTGAGCAGTTCAACCTGCCAGTTGAAAAAACCGTTAAGACCCTGCTGGTGAAATCCACCGAAGGGAGCGCTTACCCGCTGGTTGCCCTGCTGGTGCGTGGCGATCACGAGCTGAACGAAGTGAAAGCCGAGAAGCTGCCGCAGGTCGCCAGCCCGCTGACGTTCGCAACGGAAGCGGAAATCCGCGCCGTGGTGAATGCGGGTCCAGGTTCACTGGGTCCAGTCAATCTGCCGGTTCCGGTTGTTATTGACCGTACGGTAGCCGCGATGAGCGACTTCTCCGCCGGTGCGAACATCGACGGTAAACACTACTTCGGCATCAACTGGGATCGCGATGTGGCGACGCCGGAAGTAGCTGACATCCGTAACGTGGTCGCAGGCGACCCAAGCCCGGACGGCCAGGGTACCCTGATGATCAAGCGCGGTATCGAAGTGGGTCACATCTTCCAGCTGGGCGATAAATACTCGCGCGCGCTGAACGCCGCCGTTCAGGGTGAAGATGGCCGTAACCAGATCCTGACCATGGGTTGCTACGGTATCGGAGTGACGCGCGTGGTAGCTGCCGCCATTGAGCAGAACTACGACGAGCGCGGCATCGTCTGGCCGGACAATATCGCGCCGTTCCAGGTCGCTATTCTGCCAATGAACATGCACAAGTCTTACCGCGTGCAGGAGCTGGCCGAGAAGCTGTATGCCGAGCTGCGCGCTCAGGGTATCGAAGTGCTGATGGATGACCGTAAAGAGCGTCCGGGCGTGATGTTTGCCGATATGGAACTGATCGGCATCCCACACACCGTCGTTATCGGCGACCGTAACCTCGACAGCGACGAGATTGAATACAAATACCGTCGCAGCGGCGAAAAACAGATGATCAAGACCGGCGACATTCTTGATTACCTGGTGAAGGCCATCAAAGGCTAAACAAAAAACCCCGCTCAGGCGGGGTTTTTTAATGGCGCTACGTCAGCTTACTTGCTGTTACAGTCTTTGCCCGCAATAAACTTCGCGTCTTTATCCGCCACCAGCGTTTTCACCATCTCTCCGCTATCCGGGTTTGGCTCCAGCGTAAAGTGACCGTCCACCGTCAGCAATACCGGTTTGCTGTCATTGCCGCGCGCCACAGCGTAATCGCGTTCAAGCTGCGCATTGTTTGCCACGCTGACCTTCTTGCCGGTTGCGCAGTCGGTAAAGATCGCCGCATCCGCCATATAGAAGTACATCCCGCGCATTGCCATCGGCGTCGCGGGCAGAGCCGCTTTCACCGGGGCCAGCGTGTAGTTTAACTGGGATTGAATTGGGTTACCTTCGCGGTCGAGCATCTCCATGCTGTCACCTTTAGGGCGGAACCAGGTTTTCTCACCGGTGGTATCGGTCAGGACCAGCTTCTCCGCCGTACGTGCCCATGTTCCATAAGTCGCAAAAGAAGAAGGTTCTTTCGCACCCTGATAGCGCTGGTTCATTACCCAGGTGCCGTCTTTTTGCAGGAACAGGGACGTTTCAATGCCTTCACAGTCCGCGCAAGGCAATACGCCACGCCAGCTCTGCTGCATCGGTTTTAATTCTTCCGTTTGCGTGGGTTGTAAAACCTGCGTTTCGGAGCGGTTGTTACACCCGAAAAGCGCAAACAGCGTACTCACTGCCAGCGCTGACCATAATGCTTTTTTCACAATGAATTCCTTATGAAAAGTGTGTTCCCTTTCGTCACTCTGTCGGGCGACGAACTTTACCGCGTAGTGCTTTCACTGTGGATTTTTGGGCCTTCGAGGACAAACGACGCTCTTTCGATGCGCGGGTTGGCCGCGTTGCCCGGCGGCTTTTTTGTACTGCCGTTAACTCTTTGATGACCGCCACCAGCCTGGCTATCGCCGCTTCCCGGTTGAGCTCCTGGCTACGGTACTCCTGGGCTTTAATCACAATCACACCATCGCTGGTGATCAGGTGGTGGCTGGCGGCAAGCAGACTTTCTTTATAATACTCTGGCAGGCTTGAGGCCCGAATGTCAAAACGCAAATGGATAGCCGTCGACGCCTTGTTCACGTGCTGCCCACCGGCCCCCTGTGCACGGATAGCGGTGATCTCCAGCTCGTTGTCCGGAATGCTGACGTTTCGGGACAAGACGATCATGAGGCCGGTTGCCACGCCGTCAAATGAATTTCCAGATTATTCTGAGAATCAGAAAGCCAGATTGCACCGTCCTGAATCGTCGCCTGCAATACCATGGTCCGGCTGGCAAACTCGCTCAGCTGCGCCAGCTGCTCATCATCCAGATACCAGACCGTAAGATTTTTAAACTGTCCGCACTTGCTCTTGTTTTGCTGCCACCAGATCTCCGCAGCGCGCTGATTATACGCGAATAAGGCCACTTCAGCGGACTGGGTGCAGGCCTTCTTAATTCGGCGCTCGTCCGGCAGTCCGAGTTCGATCCACAAATCGATACCCAGATGATCGTTGCGCAGCCAGGCTTCAGGCTCGTCTTCTGCGCTTAACCCACGGGTAAACTGCAGACGCTCGTCGGCATACTTCATCCACGCCAGCAGGCGCAGCATCATACGCTCCTGGGTTTCGGAGGGGTGGCGTGCCAGCGTCAGCGAGGCGTCCAGGAACTGGTTGCGATCCAGATCGGCCACATTGACCACTGCTTTATAAATTGTCGCTTTCAGCGCCATGAGAGAACTCCATTCGAATCAGGCGCCCATTGTAGCGAAAACCGCGGCAAAAGGCTGTTACGGGGTAATAAATACACCGCTATCAAGGCGCTGATATTGCTTAAATGAGTATGGTATAGTCACCTTGCTAAACCGAGTTTATCTTCGTAGGCTTAATGATATCTCACAGTAAGTCAGTGCGCTGGCGGGAGGGGATGTGAATAATTATTGTGAGTTAATTCGCAAACGGTATGCGGAAATCGCCAGCGGAGATCTGGGGTATGTCCCGGACGCGTTGGGCTGTGTATTGAAAGTGCTTAATGAAGTGGCCTCTGATGAGAGCCTTTCGGAGTCGGTCAGGGAAAAAGCAGCGTATGCTGCGGCGAATTTACTGGTGAGCGATTATGTCGATGAATGATACTTATCAACCCATCAATTGTGATGACTATGACAACCTCGAACTCGCCTGCCAGCATCATTTATTACTGACGCTGGAGCTAAAAGATGGCGAAGTGTTGAAGGCGAAAGCCAACGATCTGGTTTCACGTAAGAACGTGGAATACCTGATAGTGGAAGATGCCGGTGCGACGCGTGAGCTGCGTCTGGATAAAATAGCCAGCTTCAGCCACCCGCAAATCGGCACCGTCGTGGTGAGCGAATCCTGATGACATTAACGGGCAGCCAGGCTGCCCGTTACGCTTTCTGCCACTCAAACCTGGCACCCTCTTCTGACCACCCCTCTTCCGTGATGAAAACTCCTGCCGCAGCGATAAGCGTTTCACCGTAGAACAGCAGTGGCGTGGTGTCGCGCAGCCACGGCGGCACGTTACACTCCTGCCATATTTTCTTCAGCTTCCGCCCCCCGTTGCGCCCGACGATGTGCAGCATGCCACCAGCCTTAAAGCGCACGGTGACCGGTTCACCGGGCTTCGGCAACCTCACATGACCAGACGGCAGGAGAGAGACGCGTCCTGCCTCACAGGGCAATACCAGCGGTGCGTCAGGTGAAAGCCAGTCGAGCACCACATCGGTCAGTGAGGGCATGGATTTTATCCACCAGAGTTCCCCTTTATAGCGTCTTACGTCAAACCCGTTCAGATGGACGCGCGGGGAAGCATCATCCCGCGCCAGGGCAACCTCGTCCCAGATACGGCTCAGCATCGCCCGCGACGGCATCGCAGCGTGATGAGAGGCCAGCCAGCGTCGTAGCAGCGCGGCGCGACGTACCGGGCTCATCGCTGTCAGCGGTGCAATGGCCAGCGCACCGTCCTCAGAAATCAGTTCAGCCAGCTCGTCACTCAATAGCTCGTCCAGCAGCGATTCCTGTTCGGCGCACAGCATAGCGCTTCTTGCCGTCGCGTCGGCAAAATGCGGCCAGCGCTCGCTCAATAGCGGGAGGACGCGCAGACGCAGAAAGTTACGATCATAGCCGTCCTCCTGGTTACTCTCATCTTCGATCCAGCTCAGCTGATGTTCTCGCGCCCAGGCTTCAAGCGAGGCGCGCGTCTCGCCAAGCAGCGGACGCAGTAACGTTGTGCCGGCAAATGCAGAACGCGCCGGCATGGCTGACAGCCCCGCCGGTCCGCTGCCCCGCTTAAGCGCCAGCAGAAAGGTTTCACACTGATCGTCCAGATGCTGAGCCGTGACCAGCGCTTCTCCAGGACGTAATGCCCCGGCAAACGCGGCATAGCGGGCTTTACGCGCCTGCGCCTCGATGCCCAGCCCTTCCTCCGCAAGCGTGACGCGCTCGACGATGAGCGGGATCGCCCACGCCGCACACAAGGCTTCACAGTGCGCCACCCACTCCTCTGCGTGAGGACTTAATCCGTGGTGAATATGCATCGCCCGAAGCTGGACGTCAGGCTCCCGATCGCGCCAGCGTTTAAGACGATGGAGCAGAACGGTGGAATCCAGGCCACCGCTAAACCCCACCAGCAGCTGGCGGTACGGTGAAACGGCGTGTGCGATAGCGGGTAAGGTCATAGGGAATTACACATAAAAAATGCCCGAACTGAGCGGGCATTATCACACAGGACAAAGATTACTGCTGATAAAGCTCCAGCGGCAGGCCGTCCGGGTCGTTGAAAAAGGTAAAGCGCTTGTCGGTGAACGGATCGACGCGGATCGCTTCACACGTCACGCCGTGCGCTTCCAGGTGTTTTACTGCGCTATCCAGATCATCGACGCTGAAGGCAAGATGGCGCAGGCCACAGGCTTCCGGGCGGGACGGACGCGCAGGCGGAAAAGGGAAAGAGAACAGTTCAATCACATATTGCCCGTTTAACGCCAGATCGCCCTTCCAGGAGTCGCGCTCTTCGCGGTAGGCCTCGCTCATGAGCGTAAAGCCCAGGATGTCGCAGTAGAAGGCCTTACTTTTCGCGTAATCGGTCGCAATGATCGCAATATGATGAACAGCTTTTAAACCCAGCATAGCTTCTCCTTTTTATGATGCCTGAACGTTACAACCGAAAACCCGCACCTTGCAAGCGGTCACCCTTATTTTAGGACTCGCACCCAGTAAACGCCGTTCTCATCGCGCTTCGCACCGTGAATATCCGTCTCAAAACCGGGATAGTGACGCCCTACCGAACAGAGCATCAGCAGGAAATCGAGCACGGCCCGACTCTCCTCGGTAATCATCTCTCCTGGCATCAGGAGCGGAACGCCCGGCGGGTAAGGCAGGATCATGTTGGCCGATACGCGCCCGACCAGATTTTCCAGCTCAACGGTTTCGACCTCCCCTTTCACCTGGCGCTGCCAAGCCTTGTGCGGGGTTAATTTCATCTCCGGTAAGACATCGAACGCCTGAAGCATCAGACGCGGCAGATCGTGCTGGCGGATCAATCTGTGGATCCCCTGGGCCAGATCCTGAATACGCATATTGCGATAGAAGTCAGGATCCTCCGCGTAGAGATCCGGCAGCATGTTCTTCACCCGCAGGTTAAGATCGTAGGCGCGCTTAAACTCCATCAGACCGCGCAACAACCCCATCGCCCGCGTTTTATCAATACCAATACTGAACAGGAACAGCAGGTTATAGGGGCCGGTTTTTTCCACCACCACACCCCGTTCATCAAGGAATTTCGCCACCAGCGCGGCCGGAATACCTTCTTCACTCATCTTGCCCTGCTCATCCATGCCCGGCGTCAGGATTGTTACTTTTACCGGGTCGAGAAACATATGGTCGCTATCGGCATCCCGGAAACCATGCCAGTCTTCGCCGGGCGAGACGGGCCAGCACTCCGCCTCATCAATCTCTTCAGGCTGCCAGATATCAAAGAACCAGCCGTCGGCTTCATCTTTCAGCCGCTGAACCTCTTTGCGGAAATGCAGCGCGCGCTCCACCGAACGGTTGATGAGACGTTTGCCCGGGTTGCCGCGCAGCATCGCCGCGGCCGTTTCAATAGAGGCCACCAGCGGATAGCTCGGTGAAGTGGTAGTGTGCATCATAAAGGCTTCGTTGAACGTGTCTTCGTCGTACTCACCTTTGATGTGGATAAGCGAAGCCTGGGAAAATGCTGCCAGCATTTTGTGCGTCGACTGCGTTTCAAAGAATACTTTACCCGGCACGCGTTCACCACTCATGCCGCTTTTACCCGCGTATATCGGGTGGAAGTTGGTGTACGGTACCCATGCGGAATCAAAGTGGATAGACGGCACGTCCAGCGCCTTTTTGATCCAGTCTGTATTGTACAGCAGACCGTCATAGGTCGAGTTGGTGATCACCGCATGGACAGGCCAGCTTGCGCCTGGCAGTGCCGCGATCTTGCTTTCAATGGCTTCATGGGTGAACTCCCGGCGCGGAATACCGCCAAGTATACCGAGCGCGTTACGCGTGGGTGATAGCCAAAGCGGTACGACGTCGCTCATCATCAGCAGGTGAGCCAGCGATTTATGGCAGTTACGGTCAATCAGCAGGGTGCTCCCCGCCGGCGCGGCGTACATACCGACGATTTTGTTCGAGGTCGAGGTGCCGTTGGTCACCATATAGCTCTGCTCTGCGCCAAAGGTGCGGGCGATATACTCTTCGGCTTCCAGATGCGGGCCGGTGTGATCCAGCAGAGAGCCTAATTCGGTGACTGAAATCGACACGTCCGCTTTCAGCGTGTTGCCACCAAAGAAATCATAGAACAGGCAGCCCACCGGGCTTTTTTGATAAGCCGTACCCGCCATATGACCCGGCGTACAGAAGGTATATTTCCCCTCCTTTACGTAGGTGAAAAGCGCCCGGGTAAACGGTGGCGTAATGTTATCGAGATATTCATTCGTGTATTGTTGAATGCGGGTCGCAATATCGTCCGCCACGCCGAGGGAATATTCAAAGAACCACAGCGCCATACGCATATCATTGGCGCTGACGTCCATGGTGGAGTGGGTATTAATAAACGCATACAGCGGGAGGTATTCGTTCAGCTTGTTGATGTCGCTGCACAGTTCGAGATCATATTCATCCCAGTCGAAGATCACGCCGCAGATACGCGGGTTATGCTCGATGAACTTCAGCAGGTCGGCGCTGTTGTGCGGCCAGATTAGCTGATACCCGCGCGACTGCAGGGATTGCTCCAGCTCCTTAATCGGCTCATCTTTATAAAAGACGCCGTGCGGCCCCATAATGGCAATGATATTCATGGGCTTCCTCCTTAAAAAACATTAGCTAAGCATAGTCCGGCTAAACCGCAGGTATAAAAAAAGCCGCAACAGTGTGCGGCTTTTCAGATAATTGTGAAGCTTACGCGTAACCGTAGGTCATCAGACGCTGGTAACGGCGGTTGAGCAGATCCTCTTTGCTCAGCACGTCCAGATCCGCCAGGTCAGCCAGCAGCTGCGCTTTCAGAGAAGCCGCCATCACTTCCGGCTTACGATGTGCACCACCCAGCGGTTCCGGGATGATGGAATCGATCAGCTTAAGCTCTTTCAGGCGTGGCGCAATGATACCCATTGCTTCTGCAGCCAGCGGCGCTTTGTCGGCGCTTTTCCACAGAATGGACGCGCAGCCTTCAGGGGAGATAACGGAATAGGTGCTGTACTGCAGCATATTCACTTTATCGCCCACGCCAATCGCCAGCGCACCGCCGGAACCACCCTCGCCAATAACGGTACAGATGACCGGCACCTTCAGACGAGACATCTCGCGCAGGTTGCGCGCGATGGCTTCAGACTGACCGCGCTCTTCCGCGCCCACGCCAGGGTATGCACCCGGGGTATCGATGAAGGTGATGATTGGCATGTTGAAACGCTCAGCCATCTCCATCAGACGCAGGGCTTTACGGTAGCCTTCTGGTGCTGGCATACCAAAGTTACGACGGATTTTCTCTTTGGTTTCACGGCCTTTCTGATGACCAATGATCATCACCGGGCGTCCGTCCAGACGCGCGATACCGCCAACGATAGCTTTATCGTCAGCGTATGCGCGATCGCCTGCCAGTTCGTCAAATTCGTCAAACGCCAGGCGGACATAATCCAGGGTGTACGGACGCTGTGGATGGCGAGCCAGCTGGGCCACCTGCCATGCGCCGAGATCGGCAAAGATTTTGCGCGTCAGCTCTACGCTTTTCTCGCGCAGACGATGCACTTCTTCGTCGATGTTAATATCCAGTTTTTCATCCTGACGGCTTACCGCTGTCAGAGAATCGATTTTCGCTTCCAGCTCAGCAATCGGCTGTTCGAAATCAAGGAAATTCAGACTCATAGTATTCCTGTATTAGTCAAACTCCAGTTCCACCTGCTCCGAACCAATGAGGCCACGGAGATCGTTCAGTAAACGATCGCTCGGAGAGACACGCCACGTTGCACCAAAGCGCAACCGCGCGCGTGCATCCGCCCTCTGATAGTAGAGATGTACTGGAATTGTCCCCGAGCGGTGGGGTTCCAGAGACTGACGGAGTCGGTTTAAAAGCTGGTCATCAATTTGCCTGTCCGTCAGCGAGATAGCAAGCCCGCGAGCATATTTTTCCCGGGCTTCGTCAATGTCCATCACTTCGCGGGCGGTCATTTTAAGCCCCCCACTGAAGTCATCAAAGCTGACCTGTCCGCTGACGATAAGTATGCGGTCTTTTTCCAGCAATTGCTGGTATTTATCCAGCGCGTCGGTGAACAACATCACCTCCAGACGCCCGGAACGGTCATCCAACGTACAGATGCCGATACGATTGCCGCGCTTGGTGACCATAACCCTTGCAGCAATCACGAGCCCCGCAGCCGTGGTGATTTTACCACGTTCTGTCGGATGCATGTCTTTAAGCCTGTGGCCGCCGACATAGCGCTCAATTTCTTTGATGTACTGGTTGATCGGGTGCCCCGTCAGGTACAAGCCTAACGTCTCACGCTCGCCATCCAGTACCACCTGTTCTGGCCACGGCTGGCAGTTGGAGTAAGATTGCTCGATCTGCTCCGGCTCTTCCGCCAGCACCCCGAACATATCCGCCTGACCAATGGCTTCCGCTTTTGCATGCTGATCCGCCGCTTTCAGCGCATCGCCGAGGGAATTCATCAGCGCGGCGCGGTGCGGCCCCAGCCGGTCAAACGCGCCGGACATGATCAGTTTTTCCAGCACGCGACGGTTCAGTTTTTTGGTATCGGTGCGGGCGCAAAGATCGAACAGCTCGCGGAAATACCCGCCGTTGTTACGCGCTTCGATGATCGCCTCGATCGGACCTTCACCCACGCCTTTGATTGCGCCGATCCCGTAAACGATCTCTCCGTCGTCGTTGACGTGGAAGTGGTAGAGACCCGAGTTAATGTCCGGCGGCAGGATCTTAAGCCCCATGCGCCAGCACTCGTCCACCAGGCCCACCACCTTCTCGGTGTTGTCCATATCGGCCGTCATTACCGCCGCCATAAATTCAGCAGGATAGTGCGCTTTCAGCCACAGCGTTTGGTACGACACCAAAGCATAGGCGGCGGAGTGGGATTTGTTAAATCCGTACCCAGCGAATTTCTCCACCAGGTCAAAGATCTTAATCGCCAGTTCACCATCAACGCCGTTTTTTCTCGCGCCTTCTTCGAAAGTGCCTCGCTGCTTGGCCATCTCTTCCGGCTTTTTCTTACCCATCGCACGACGCAGCATGTCAGCGCCGCCGAGGGTATAGCCGGAAAGCACCTGGGCAATCTGCATAACCTGTTCCTGGTACAGGATGATGCCGTAGGTGGGCTCCAGCACCGGCTTCAGGCTTTCATGCTGCCACTGAACGTCCGGGTAGGAAATCTCTTCGCGCCCGTGCTTACGGTCGATAAAGTTATCTACCATCCCTGACTGCAGCGGGCCCGGACGGAACAGGGCTACCAGCGCGATCATATCTTCGAAGCAGTCGGGCTGCAGGCGCTTAATCAGATCTTTCATGCCGCGCGATTCAAGCTGGAAGACGGCGGTGGTCTCCGAGCGCTGCAGCATGTCGAAACTTTTCTTGTCATCCAGCGGGATGGCCGCGATATCCAACGGCGGCTCGCCGTTCTTCTCGCGGCGGGCGTTGATCATCTCCAGCGCCCAGTTAATGATGGTCAACGTACGCAGACCAAGGAAGTCGAACTTCACCAGCCCGGCGTATTCTACGTCGTTCTTATCGAACTGGGTAACCGGGTGCTGGCCCGCTTCGTCGCAGTAGAGCGGCGCAAAGTCGGTAATTTTGGTCGGAGCGATAACTACGCCACCCGCATGCTTACCGGCGTTACGCGTGACGCCTTCCAGCTTGCGCGCCATGTCGATCAGCGCTTTGACTTCTTCGTCCGCTTCGTAGATTTCCGGCAGCTGCGGTTCGGCCTCAAAGGCTTTTGCCAGCGTCATGCCCGGATCGGGCGGTACCAGTTTTGAGATGCGATCGACAAACCCGTACGGGTGGCCCAGCACGCGGCCGACGTCACGGATAACCGCTTTCGCCGCCATCGTACCGAACGTAATAATCTGCGATACCGCATCACGGCCGTACATATCGGCGACGTGCTCGATCACCTGGTCACGTTTCTCCATGCAGAAGTCGACGTCAAAGTCGGGCATGGAAACACGTTCCGGGTTAAGGAAACGTTCGAACAGCAGGTCGAATTCCAGCGGATCGAGATCGGTAATTTTAAGCGCATAGGCCACAAGCGACCCTGCACCGGAGCCTCGCCCCGGTCCGACCGGAACGCCATTATCCTTCGACCACTGGATAAACTCCATGACGATCAGGAAGTAGCCCGGGAAGCCCATCTGGTTGATCACCTGGAGCTCAATATCCAGGCGTTCATCGTACGGCGGCCGCTTCTCTTTGCGAACGGCCTCATCCGGGAACAGGAACTCCAGACGCTCTTCCAGACCTTCTTTTGATTTTGCGACCAGGAAATCTTCCGTGGTCATGTCTCCTGTCGGGAACTGTGGCAGGAAGTACTCGCCAAGGCGGACGGTAACGTTACAGCGCTTGGCAATCTCTACGCTGTTTTCCAGCGCTTCCGGGATATCGGAGAAGAGCTCACACATCTCCTCTTCGCTGCGCATGTACTGCTGCGATGAGTAGTTGCGCGGTCGTTTAGGATCGTCCAGCGTGAAGCCATCGTGGATCGCCACGCGAATTTCGTGCGCGTCAAAATCTCCCGGCTCAAGGAACCGCACATCGTTGGTAGCCACCACGGGCAACCCACGCTCTTCTGCAAGTGCCACAGCGGCATGAAGATAGTTCTCTTCGTCCTGACGGCCGGTGCGGATCAGCTCCAGATAATAACGATCCGGGAAATACTCTTCATAGAACGAGAGGCATTGATCCACCAGCGCGCTATTGCCGCGCAGCAGGCATTTGCCGACATCGCCCATACGGCCACCGGAGATCAGCAGCAGCCCTTCGTTCAGCTCAGCCAGCCAGTCACGGTCGATCCACGGCCCCAGCGCACCGTATCCGCGCTGGTAGGCTTTTGAAATAAGCAGAGTGAGGTTTTGATAGCCCGTGTTGTTCATCGCCAGCACGGAGATTTGCGTCATTTCATCGCCGATAAGATCGCTCTGCACATGAAAATCTGCGCCAACGATAGGCTTCATCCCCGCGCCATGCGCCGTTCCGTAGAACTTCACCAGGCCACACAGGTTGGTAAAATCGGTGATCGCCAGCGCGGGCATGCCAAGGGAGGCCGCCTTTTTTACCAGCGGCCCGGTCTTCGCCAGCCCATCGATCATGGAGTAGTCGCTATGCACCCGCAGGTGTACGAAACGTGGTTCAGCCATCTTCAGATTCCGCGTTACTTAATTGCTTGCGTATTGATTCAGGACACCCGTCCCAGCGCGCGTTTCACCGGGCCAAAGCTGCGCCGGTGATGTTCGGTTGCGCCATGTTCAGCCAGCCTTTCCAGATGGAAAGGTGTGGGATACCCCTTATGCTGGGCGAAACCATACTGAGGGTAAGTGAGGTCCAGCGCGGCCATTTCAGCGTCGCGCGTCACTTTGGCAATAATAGAAGCTGCGCTGATTTCTGCGACCCGGCTATCGCCTTTGACAACCGCCATTGCAGGCATGGGCAATGCGGGACAGCGGTTGCCGTCAATCAGGACATATTCCGGGGAAATTTTCAAACCCGCTACCGCACGCTGCATCGCCAGCATCGTGGCATGCAAAATATTCAGTTCGTCTATTTCATGCGGTTCAGCGCGCCCCAGGCTCCAGGCCAGCGCCTTCTCCTGAATCTCACTAAACAGCGCCAGCCGGCGCTTTTCAGACAATTTTTTTGAGTCGTTCAGCCCGATAATCGGGCGAGCCGGATCGAGGATCACCGCGGCGGTCACCACAGCCCCCACTAACGGACCACGACCCACTTCGTCCACGCCCGCCACAAGGCGAGTGTGAGGATAAACAAATTCCATCATTTTGCTAGCTCCAGCACCGCATCAGCCGCTTGCTCATCAGCATTACAGCGGATCAGTTGATGCAGTTCGCGGAAGGTGTCGTGCATCTGGTGGCTGGTCTTGCCGTTTGCCAGCAGCGGCAGCAGTGCATCCGCGAGCGCCTGCGGCTGGCACTCATCCTGCAATAGCTCTTTCACCAGCTCGCGCCCGGCAAGCAGGTTTGGCAGGGAGACATAATCCGTTTTCACCAGACGTTTTGCCAGCCAGAAGGTGAACGGCTTCATGCGGTAACCGACCACCATCGGGCATTTCGCCAGCATACATTCCAGGGCCGCCGTGCCGGAAGCCAGCAGTGCGGCATCGCTCGCATACATCGCTTCTCGCCCTTTGCCGTCCAGAAGACGGACGTGGAGATCCGGGGCGACTTCCGCTTTGATGCGCTCAAACTGCTCGCGGCGTTTGGCATTCACCAGCGGAACAACCACTTCAAGGTCGGGATAGCTCTGGCGAAGAATTTGCGCTGTTTTGAGGAAATCGGCGCTCAGCATCTCAACTTCTGCACCACGGCTGCCTGGCAGCAGTGCCAGACAATGCACATCATGGGGGATGCCCAGCACGTCGCGCGCCGCGTTTTTATCCGGATCCAATGGCATCGCATCCGCCATGGTATGACCGATAAAACGGCACGGAACATTAAATCTGTCGTAAAACGCTTTTTCGAAAGGCAGAAAAGCCAGCACCAGGTTGGTGGACCGTCCAATTTTGAAAACGCGTTTCTGTCGCCACGCCCAGACGGACGGACTGACGTAGTGAATGGTTTTTATGCCCTGCTTTTTCAGATTCCCTTCGAGGGTAATGTTGAAATCAGGTGCATCGATACCGACAAACACATCGGGTTTGAGTTCGGTAAAACGGCGGGTGAGATCGGCACGAATGTGCAGCAAACGGCGGAGCCGTCCCAGCACCTCAACGATGCCCATCACGGCCAGCTCTTCCATTTCATACCAGGCTTCACAGCCTTCGGCCTGCATCAGCGGGCCAGCAACACCGACAAAGCGAGCGTTGGGTACACGCGCCTTAAGCGCGCGGATGAGACCTGCACCAAGAATATCGCCGGAGGTTTCTCCGGCGACCAGGGCTATCGTAAGCGGACGACTGTCGACCATTAACGAATCAGACCCCTTGTTGAACGGTCAAAGAATTCCATGAACGCGTTCACTTCCGGGTGCTTATTCGCCAGCTCGGCAATTTCCGGCTTCGCCTCTTCCAGCGTTTTACCGCTACGGTACAGCAGTTTGTACGCGTTGCGGATGGCAGTAATCGCTTCGCGGCTAAAACCACGACGCTTGAGGCCTTCGATGTTCACGCCAAACGGCGTGGCATGGTTGCCCTGCGCAATCACATACGGTGGGACGTCCTGCGCCACACCGGAGCAGCCGCCAACCATCACGTGCGCACCAATGATGCAGAACTGATGGACTGCGGTCATACCGCCAATAATCGCGAAGTCGTCAACCGATACGTGTCCTGCCAGCGTTGCATTGTTGGCAAGAATACAGCGGTCACCCACGGTACAGTCGTGCGCGATATGCGCATTAACCATAAACAGGTTATCGCTGCCCACCTTCGTCAACCCACCACCCTGTACTGTTCCACGATGAATGGTGACGCTTTCGCGAATACGGTTACGATCGCCAATTTCCAGACGGGTCGACTCACCAGCATATTTCAGATCCTGGTTAACTTCGCCGATGGAGGCGAACTGATAGATCTCGTTATTGCAGCCAATGGTCGTATGACCATTCACGACAACGTGAGATTTCAGTACTGTACCCTCACCAATTTCGACATGGGGTCCAACAATACAAAACGGGCCAATGTGGACGTTAGCACCAATGATGGCACCGGTTTCCACAATCGCGGTAGGATGAATAAAGGCGGATTTATCAATCACGTATCAGGACTCCCGGCTACGAGCACACATCATCGTCGCTTCGCAAACAACTTTGCCGTCAACCAGTGCTACGCCTTTGAAGCGAGTCAGGCCGCGACGCGTTTTTTCAAAAGTGACTTCCATGATCATCTGATCACCAGGCACGACAGGGCGCTTAAAGCGCGCTTCATCAATACCCGCGAAGTAATACAGCTCACCTGGCTCCAGTTTACCGACGCTTTTAAACGCCAGAATACCGGTAGCCTGAGCCATCGCTTCCAGAATCAACACACCCGGGAAGATAGGCTTACCAGGGAAGTGCCCCTGGAAGAACGGCTCGTTCACGGAAACATTTTTCACTGCGCGCAGAAAACGACCTTCTTCAAAATCCAGCACGCGGTCTACCAGCAGAAACGGGTAGCGGTGCGGCAGAAGTTCTAAAATCTCTTCAATATGCAGAGTATGAGTGTCAGTAGTCAAAATACTCTTCCTGTCAAAATGTACTGATAACAATAATAACACGGCCTGCCGGTTTATTAGAAAGCCGACAGGCCGGGAAAAATAGCGTTAAACGGATGACGCTTAGTCTTGTTGATCGATCTTACGCTCAAGAGACTTGAGGCGCTTGCTCATATCATCAATGTTCATCACCAGAGCTGCTGTTTTACGCCATACCTTGTTGGGCTGTAGCGGAATGCCTGAGGAATAAACGCCAGGTTCAGTGATAGGACGCATTACCATGCCCATTCCCGTCACGGTCACCTTGTCGCAGATTTCCATATGGCCATTAATCACGCTCGCACCGCCAATCATGCAATAACGGCCAATTTTCAGGCTGCCCGCCATGATGACGCCACCCGCAACCGCGGTATTGTCGCCAATCACAACGTTATGCGCAATCTGGCACTGGTTATCGATGATAACACCATTGCCAATGATCGTGTCGTCAAGCGCGCCACGGTCAATGGTGGTACAGGCGCCGATCTCCACGCGATCGCCAATAATAACGCGACCAAGCTGTGGGATCTTCACCCAGTTACCGCGATCGTTAGCGTAACCAAAGCCATCAGAACCAATCACGGTGCTGGACTGGACGAGGCAGTTTTCGCCAATTTCAACGTCATGATAAACGGACACATTGGCCCACAAACGGGTCCCTGCGCCGATTTTCGTATTTTTCCCAACGAAGCAGCCTGGGCCAATGACGACGTTATCGCCCAGCACAACGCCGGATTCGATAACCGCATTCGCCCCAACGGCGACGTTGTTACCCAGTCTGGCCGTCTCATCAATCGCTGCGCTGGCAGCAATGTTCTGGGCCGGTTGCGGCGTGGTATCAAGAATTTGAGCCATGCGTGCATACGTCAGGTAGGGGTTTTTCACTACCAGCGCGCTTACAGTGGCAAATGGAAGGTCGTCCTGCGTCAGTACAACAGCTGACGCCTGGCATTGAGCCAGTTGCTCACGGTACTTAGGGCTTACCATGAAGGTAATCGTGCCAGCTTTAGCAGATTGCATGGACGCAACAGCGGTGATGACGATATCGCCATCACCGTGTAATTCTGCATCCAACTGCTGAGCTAAATCAGCCAGTCGAATTGAAGGCATTACTTATTTAACCTGTTTCAGAACATCAGCAGTGATGTCTTTAACATCTTTGCTGTTGAAAGCGACGGCGTTCGCATCAACAACCAGATCGATGCTCTGATCGGCAGCCACTGCTTTAACAGCGGTCTGAATGCGAGTCACCAGCTTGCCGCGTTCTTCGTTAGAACGACGCTGACGATCCTGCTCGAAAGCCTGCGCTTTCTGAGAGAACGCCTGGCGCTGAGCCATTACGTCTTTTTCCAGCTTGCTGCGGTCGCTTGCCTTCATGGTAGAACCATCACGCTGCAGACGCTGCATTTTGGACTGAAGATCGTTTTCCATACCCTGCAGTTCGCTTGCACGGCCTTTGAATTCGTTTTCCAGAGTCGCAGAAACACCTGTTTTCTGTGCAACCTGCTGGAACAAATTACCCATGTTGACGATTGCAATTTTGTCTGCTGCCTGAGCAGAAGTTGCCATCGCTAAACCGAGACCTGCAGCTAATAACCACTTTTTCACAATTAACTCCTTACCATCCCATTGGCACCAGAAGGTACCGTTCTTTGCGTGGCAAGGCGACCGTGTTACCGATCGCCAGTTGTCAGCGCTACACTGCCAACGCATTCCTTTGCAGCGGATTATTACCAGGTTTTACCAATGTTAAACTGGAATTGCTCCGACTTATCTCCATCATATTTCTTAAACGGCTGGGCGTAAGAGAAGACCAACGGTCCCAGCGGTGACATCCATTGTAATGCGATACCGGCAGACATGCGAATATTGCTCGGATCGCTGTAGTCAGGAATGCCTTCTGCGCGCATCTGGGCAGTATTCTGCCAGTTGGTATCCCATACGGTACCGGCATCCCAGAAGAAGGACGTACGGACCGAGTTCGCATATTTATCGCTGATAAACGGCGTTGGCGTGATGAACTCCAGGCTGGCAACGGCCATGGCGTTACCGCCCACCGCATCATTAGAGCTACAGACTTCCGAAGAGGAAGACTTATCACAGTTATCTTTGTCGTTCCCGCCGTAGTAAACCGCTTTCGGACCAATGTTGTTGGACTGGAAGCCACGAACGGTACTGGAACCACCGGCATAGAAGTTTTCATAGAACGGCAGTTCTTTGCCGCCTAAACCGTCGCCGTAGCCCCAGCGGGTACGACCCAGAACCACCCACTTATGATCGTCATCGATCGGGAAGTAGGACGCGGTATCCAGCGTGACCTTATAGAACTCGTTATCGGAGCCCGGCACGGTCACTTTACCGTTCAGGTTGACGCGAGAACCTTCCGTTGGGAAGTAACCACGGTCAAGACGGTTGTAGGTCCAGCCGTAGTTAAAGGTGAAGTCATCCGCAGCGAAGCCATTGTCATGACCAGTTTTGCTGGTTGACTGACCAATGGAGTCCAGGTAACGCCACATCGCCACCTGCGGTTGCATATTGGACAGGTCGTTATGCACGTAACCTAAGCCCGCACGCAGGGTGTTGTATTCGTTAACCGGGAAGCCAAGCGTACCGTCCACACCGTAACTCTTGTTGGTGTAAGAAGACAGATCCGCATCGTCTGCTTTAAAGTCGTTATAGAAGATACGACCGCCCAGGCTCACACCGTCAACGGTGAAGTATGGGTTCGTTACAGAGAACTCAGAGTAGGTCTGGTAGTCGTTTTTGGTGCCGTTAATCCCGACAGAGTAACCCGTACCCAGCCAGTTATCCTGCTGCACGCCGACCTGGAAGCTGACGCCGCTCTCGGTACCGTAGCCCACACCGAAGTTGAAGCTACCGGTGTTGCGCTCTTTCACTTTATAAACGACATCAACCTGATCCGGGCTGCCCGGTACGCGCTGGGTATCGGTATCCACCGTTTCAAAATAGCCCAGACGGTTCAGACGCTCTTTACCCTGATCAACGAGGTCGCTACCCAACCATGCGCCTTCCATCTGACGCATTTCGCGACGCAGAACAGAATCTTTGGAGGTGTCGTTACCGACGAAGCGGATCTTACGCACGTAGAAACGGTTGCCCGCGTCAACATTCACGTGCAGCTTAACGGTTTTATCCGCGTCATTGATTTCAGGCTGAGTCTGTACGCGCGGATAGGCATAACCATAGCGGCCGAGCAGCTTCTTAATGCTGTCTTCCATTTTGGTTACCTTGGAACCGCTATACAGGTCGCCTGGCTGAATTTTGGTCAGCGATTCGATTTCAGCAGAATGCCCGGCCAGGTTACCACTCACCTCAACACCCGAAAGCTTGTACTGCTCGCCTTCAGTGATGTTGACCGTGATGTAGATCCCTTTCTTGTCCGGCGTCAGGCTTACCTGAGTCGAGTCGATGTTGAAACGCGCATAGCCACGATCGAGATAGTAGCTGCGCAGAGTTTCAAGGTCGCCCGCCAGTTTCTGTTTCTGGTATTTGCGATCGCCTACCACGTTCCACCATGGCACTTCATCGCGCAGCTGGAAGGTGGAGATCAGTTCGTCGGTGCTGAACGCGTGGTTGCCGACAATGTTGATCTGCTGGATCTTCGCAGAAACACCTTCCTGGAAGACCAGCTTCAGGTCAACACGGTTACGCGGCAGCGGAGTGACAACCGCTTTCACGCTGGCACTGTATTTACCGACGCTGTAGTAGAAGTCTTCCAGACCTTTTTCAATGTCTGAAAGGGTTGTGCGGTCCAGGGATTCACCCACACGAACACCGGATGCTTCAAGGTTTTGCTTGAGCATGTCATCTTTCACCGACTTGTTACCGGAGAAAGTGATACTGGCGATCGTTGGACGTTCTTTTACCTGTACCAGCAGCGTATCACCATCGCGCAGGACGCGGACATCCTCAAAGTTGCCGGTGGCAAACAGAGCACGGATGGTGTTACTGATATCATCATCATTAACCGTATCGCCGGGGCGTACAGGCATACTGAGGAGGGCCGCACCAACGGCGACACGCTGGAGGCCTTCGAAATGAATGTCTTTCACTACGAACCCGTCAGCACCGTATACGGTGGCGCTGCTAAACAGCAGCGACGCTATGAGCAACTTTTTCATCGCCATCGTTATTATGCGTTCTTCCTAACACTCTCTTACAACCGAGAGAAATCATTGAAAAGTGCAAGCCCCATTAACAGCACCAGCAAAATCGAGCCAATGCGATAACTAAAGTCTTGAACTCGCTCGGATACCGGTCCGCCTTTTAGCTTTTCAATCGCTAAAAACAGCAGATGACCCCCGTCTAAAACGGGAAGCGGGAACAGGTTGATTATCCCAAGGTTCACGCTAATGAGCGCGAGGAACATGAGATAGTAAATCACCCCGAACTCCGCTGACATCCCAGCCCCCTGGGCAATCGAAATTGGCCCACTGAGGTTGTTCAGTTTCACATCACCGGTTATCAATTTCCCCAACATGTTGACCGTCAGCTTCATCAGTTGCCATGTTTTATCCGTGGCTTCAAGGATGGCGCTGAACGGCCCATACTGGCGTATTGTCTTGTACTCATCTGGCAGCGGGATCACTTTTGGCACAACGCCTGCAAACCCTTCTGCCTTTTTGCCGACCGACTTCGTATCCGGGATCAGCGTCAGCGAAAGTGGACTGCCCTGCCTTTCAACTTCCAGCGCGAGAGACGTTCCCGGATTATCGCGCACCAGAGTAACAAAGGTCATCCACTCTGTTAATGGTTGACCATCGACTTTAACGATCCTGTCGCCCGCTTGCAAACCCGCTTTGCTCGCCGCCGAATTTGCCTGTACTTCGGCTAATACCGGCTCGATCTGCGCACCGCGTGGACGAATACCCAGCGCAGCGACGGGATCTTCTTTGTCTGGCTCGAAACGCCAGTGACGTAAATCGAGCACTTTGTCCTGACGCGCATCGGAACCAAACGGCGATACGCTGATGGTGGTCTGCGGATCGCCAATTTTGGCAACCAGCTGCAGTCGCACGGCATCCCAATCAGGGGTTTCGATGCCATCAATCGCTTTAAGTTCCATCCCGGATGTAATTTGCGCACTCGCCGCGATGGAGTTGGGAGCAATTTCTCCCACCACCGGACGCACGCCCGGGACGCCGATGATAAACACCAGCCAGTAAGCGAAAATCGCAAAAATGAAGTTGGCTACCGGTCCGGCAGCAATGATGGCGGCGCGTTGTCCAACGGTTTTATTGTTGAAAGCGCTGTGTCGCAGCTCAGGTGCGACAGGCTCGACGCGTTCGTCGAGCATTTTGACGTAGCCGCCCAGCGGGATAAGGGCGATGACAAATTCCGTGCCGTGGCGGTCGGTGCGCGTCCAGAGTGATTTGCCAAAACCGATGGAAAACCGCTCTACGCGCACGCCACAGCGGCGAGCAACCCAGAAATGGCCAAATTCATGCACGGTAATCAGTACACCCAGTGCAACAATGAACGCCGCCAGATTCCAGAGAATGCTCAGCATAAAACCTTCCGTTAAATCGTCCCGAATACCAGTAAAAGCAAACATGCAAACACTGGAACAGCCGCTGTCAGGCTATCAATGCGATCCAGTATACCGCCATGCCCTGGAATCAGGTGTCCGCTGTCCTTAATCCCTGCTTCACGCTTAAACATACTTTCGGTTAAATCACCGAGCACGGAGGCAAGCGCAGCAAAAATCGAGCACACCAGCAGTATTGACGGTGCCACTTCAAGATTCGCCCAGACGCCGTAGCCCCAGGAGATGATCGCTGCCGTAAACAGGCCGCCGATTAATCCTTGCCAGGTTTTACCCGGGGAGACCTTCGGTGCCAGCTTATGTTTGCCAAACAGTTTACCAAACATATAGGCCCCGGAGTCAGCCCCCCAGACCAGAATCATTACATAAAGCAGCCAGATCGCGCCGCTGTAGTGGTTTTCGTCGTAGTGCCAGGCGCGCAGCGCAACCATACCCCAGAAAAAAGGAATAATGGTGAGCAAACCAAAAATCAGTCGTAGCACTTTTGAATTACGCCATAATGCCGCGGAACCTGGATAAAAAAGGACCAGCAACAGCGCGGCAACCCACCAGACCAACGATATCCACAAGGAGCCGGCAACCAGGGGCTGATGAATATCATGGTGATATTCAGGCAACGTAAACAGCATTATGGCCAGGATAAAGCCACAAAGTACCGCGAGCCATACCCGCTGAGTGCGCGAGGTAAAGCCGCTAAACTGTCCCCATTCCCACGCGGCGAGCATGCACACCACCAGCGTGACAATAGCGAATCCCACCGGGGGCAGTAAAAACAGCGCCGCAATGACAATGGGTATTAATACAAAAGCGGAAATCAGGCGATACTTCAGCAAAAGCTACCCCCATCAGGCTTTGTCGCCACCAGGCTCGGTGCCGCCGAAACGACGCTCTCGATTGGCAAAGGCATGCAGCGCACCTTCAAAGTCTTGTTCATCAAAATCGGGCCAAAGAACATCCGTAAAGTAAAGTTCGGCATAGGCAATTTGCCATATCAAAAAGTTACTTATGCGATGTTCCCCCCCTGTCCTAATTACCAAATCCACAGGCGCCTGTTCATTCATGCAGATTTGCTTGCTCAGCGCCTCTTCATCAATTTGGTCGGGTCTCAACAGCCCTTCCTGAACCTGTTCGGCCAGATGCCGAACGCCCTGGATAATATCCCAGCGTCCGCCGTAATTCGCCGCAATATTCAGCGTCAGACCGGTATTATTTTCCGTCAGCGCTTCTGCTTTACGAATCCGTTCCTGCAAACGTGAGTTAAAACGACTGGTATCGCCAATGATACGCAGGCGGACGTTGTGGCGGTGCAGGCTTTTTACTTCGCTGTCTAGCGCCCACACAAACAATTCCATCAACGCAGTCACTTCCTGCAGAGGTCGATTCCAGTTTTCACTGCTAAAAGCATAGAGCGTTAACGCATCAATGCCGTTGTTGGCGGCAAAAGAAACGGCACGACGAACGGATTTCGCCCCCGCTTTATGCCCAAAGGCTCGTATCTTCCCTTGTCTTTTCGCCCAGCGGCCATTGCCATCCATAATGATTGCTACATGACGGCAGCCATGAGCTGGCAAATTTTCGCTTATTGGTTGATTCGCAGACAACATAACGCGTTTTTTGTCCCTGAAAAGGATTTAACGGTACTCAGGAATACTGAAGCCTATACATAAAAAAGCCGTGTCAAACCACGGCTCACCTGACCACATTAAGTCAAATACCTGCGATCAGGTGGCGCAGACTATATCACTGAAGCCCAACGCTAACAAATAGCACGACGACTAGTGGTTGCTTTATCACCAGCTTGCGAGACGTGTCACCTGTTGACGCGCAATATTACGCGCAGCTGCATCCACCGCCAGCACCTCTTCCACGCTTTGTGGTTCGCGCAAATCCATCATCTCCAGTACCGATAAATTTAACGACGCGATATCGGTAAAACGAATTTGCTGATTCAGAAATGCCTCAACGGTAATTTCATTGGCTGCATTAAGTGCCGTCGTCGCCGCCTGCCCCTGGTCAAAGGCAGTCATCGCAAGCTTCAGACAAGGATAGCGGTCATAGTCCGGTTCACTGAACGTCAGGGAACTTAGCTTGCAGAAATCAAGCGGCTTCACGCCGGATTTCACTCGATTTGGCCACGCCATGGAATGGGCAATCGGCGTACGCATGTCCGGCTCGCCCAGCTGTGCCAGCACGCTGCCATCCTGATAACGCACCATCGAGTGAATCACCGATTGCGGGTGAATCAGTACTTCCATCTGTTTCGCTGACGCATTAAACAGCCAGCGCGCTTCAATGTATTCCAGACCTTTGTTCATCATGGTGGCAGAGTCAACGGAGATTTTACGCCCCATCGACCAGTTCGGATGACGGCACGCCTGATCCGGCGTCATGGCGCGCAGTTCAGACAGTGGCGTTTCACGGAACGGGCCACCAGACCCGGTAAGCAGAATAGACACCACGCCATTCTGCTCCAGGTCAGCGTACCCCAGGTTCTGTTGAAAAGGTTGCGGTAAACTCTGAAAAATCGCGTTGTGCTCGCTGTCGACCGGCAAAAGACGCGCGCCGCGCTGCTTCACCGCATCCATAAACAGGCGTCCACAGGTGACCAGCGACTCTTTATTGGCCAGCAGAACATCCTTCCCGGCATCAATCGCGGCAAGCGTGGGCAATAACCCTGCCGCCCCGACGATGGCCGCCATCACCTGATCCACCTCATCCAGCGCCGCCATCTCGCAGGCCGCCTGTTGGCCACTCAGCACCTCGGTTCGACAGCCCTGTTCAAGCAGCTGTGCTTTCAGCAGACGCGCGCTCTCTTCGTCATCCATCACCGCATAGCGGGGCGCAAACTCCAGGCACTGCTCGACCATTCGCTGCACATTCTTACCGGCCACCAGCGCTGTCACGGTGTAGAGTTCAGGATTATGGCGAACGACGTCGAGAGTGCTGCAACCGATAGAGCCGGTTGAGCCAAGGAGTGTTAAATGCTTCATGAGATGCCCGAAAAAAGTTAGACCAGATAAAAGCAAAACGCCGCCAGCAAGACCCAAAGTCCCTCTGAACGGCGTTTATCAGTGTACGACAGAAATCAGAACTGCATCAGTTCCGCTTCTTTATCTGCCAGCGCCGCATCAATTTTCTTGATGGCAGCGTCGGTCATTTTCTGAATGTCGTCCTGAGAACGACGATCGTCATCTTCACTGATCTCTTTTTCTTTCAGCAGCGCTTTTACTTTATCGTTCGCATCGCGACGGACGTTACGCACGGATACACGACCCTGCTCAGCTTCGCCACGAACCACTTTGATCAGATCTTTACGACGCTCTTCCGTCAGTGGAGGCAGTGGAACGCGGATGTCAGAACCCGCAGAGCTTGGGTTCAGTCCGAGGTCAGAGGCCATGATCGCTTTCTCAACGGCCGGGCTCATAGAACGATCGAACACGTTGATTTTCAGCGTACGGGTATCTTCTACCGTTACGCTCGCCAGCTGACGCAGAGGGGTTGGCGTACCGTAGTATTCTACGATGATGCCATCCAGCAGGCTTGGGGAAGCACGGCCAGTACGGATTTTGCTGATTTGGGTTTTGAACGCTTCTACGCATTTTTCCATGCGTACTTCAGCATCTTTTCTGATGTCGTTAATCACGTTACGAATCCTTGAAAACTTGTCTCAGGCAGACTATCCGCCAGCACAGCGCTACAGGTGTGCTAAGTATAGTCGCGTTTAATTCATGACAACGCCAAAGGCGCGCCCGGGTAAGATACCACTACAAAATAAAGCGGAATCTTACCTGTATTTATCGTCAACGGAAATTATTCCGTGATCAAAGTGCCTTCTTTTTCACCCATGACCACGCGACGCAGTGCGCCAGGCTTGTTCATGTTGAAGACACGGATCGGCAGTTTGTGGTCGCGAGCCAGCGTGAAGGCGGCAAGATCCATCACTTTCAGCTCTTTATCCAGCACTTCGCTGTAGCTCAGCTGATCGTACATGGTGGCAGAAGGATCTTTTGCCGGGTCGGCAGTAAACACGCCGTCTACTTTGGTCGCTTTCAGTACCACATCGGCTTCGATCTCGATACCGCGCAGGCAGGCAGCGGAATCGGTTGTAAAGAACGGGTTACCCGTACCGGCGGAGAGGATCACCACGCGGTTATTGCGCAGCAGGCTGATAGCTTCTGCCCAGCTGTAATTATCGCAAACGCCATTCAGGGGAATCGCGGACATCAGGCGGGCATTCACATAGGCGCGATGGAGCGCATCACGCATTGCCAGGCCATTCATCACGGTTGCCAGCATACCCATGTGGTCACCCACTACGCGGTTCATCCCCGCTTTCGCCAGACCAGCACCACGGAAAAGGTTGCCACCGCCAATGACCACGCCAACCTGGATACCCAGTTCGACCAGTTCTTTGATTTCCTGTGCCATGCGATCAAGGATGCTTGCGTCAATACCGAAGCCTTCCGATCCCTGCAGCGCTTCGCCACTCAGCTTAAGCAGAATGCGTTTGTACACGGGTTTTGCATTGGTAGCCATGTTTCTTTCCTGAGACTGTCAACGATTAAGATGGGGGTTAATTCTGGCGACATGATATGCCGCAAATCAGCACAGCGATACTGGAGCCTGTCTGATTTCCTGTGACGGGTGACAAAAAGAAGCCGCCCTCAGGCGGCTCCTTTTCAATCATTAAGACTGCTTGGACATTGCAGCAACTTCTGCTGCGAAGTCAGTCTCAACTTTCTCGATGCCTTCGCCCACTTCGAAGCGGATGAAGCCAGTTACGTCAGCGTTGTGCTCTTTCAGCAGCTGAGCAACAGACTTGCTTGGATCCATAACGAATGGCTGGCCAGTCAGAGAAACTTCGCCGGTGAATTTCTTCATGCGGCCTTCAACCATTTTCTCTGCGATTTCTTTTGGTTTACCAGACTGCATCGCGATGTCCAGCTGAACCTGGTACTCTTTCTCTACCACTTCAGCAGACACGTCTTCTGGCTTAACGAATTCTGGCTTGCTTGCAGCGATGTGCATAGCCAGCTGTTTAACCAGCTCTTCGTCAGCGCCTTTAGCCGCAACCAGAACACCGATACGTGCACCGTGCTGGTAAGAGCCCAGAACGTCGCCTTCCAGAGAAGCAACGCGACGGATGTTGATGTTCTCACCGATTTTAGCAACCAGCGCAACACGTTCTTCTTCGAACTGTGCTTTCAGAACTTCAACGTCAGTGATTTTGCCAGCAACAGCTGCGTCCAGAACTTTGTTAGCAAATGCCTGGAAACCACCATCTTTAGCAACGAAGTCAGTCTGGCAGTTAACTTCCAGAATGATGCCGTAGGTGCCGTCGATTTTAGTGATGATCACGCCGTCAGCAGCAACGTTGCCTGCTTTTTTAGCTGCTTTGATCGCACCGGATTTACGCATGTTTTCGATTGCCAGCTCGATGTCGCCGTTCGCTTCAGTCAGCGCTTTTTTGCAATCCATCATGCCTGCGCCAGTACGCTCGCGCAGCTCTTTTACCAGGGATGCGGTAATTTCAGCCATTCTTAAATCCTCGGGAGATGTGAACTGCCCGGCCGGGGGCCAAACAGTGTAAATTGAAAAAAGGGGCCGGTAATGGGCCCCTATTCATACACGGTACTAATAAGGGGTAAAACCTTATTATTCAGCTTCTACGAAGCTTTCTTCCGCCTGAGAAGCCAGATCCTGGGAACGGCCTTCACGAACGGTAGCAGCTACAGCGCTCAGGTACAGGCTAACAGCACGGATTGCGTCGTCGTTACCCGGGATAACGAAGTCAACACCGTCCGGATCGGAGTTGGTATCAACGATAGCGAATACCGGGATACCCAGGTTGTTAGCTTCTTTGATTGCGATGTGCTCGTGGTCTGCATCGATTACGAACAGCGCGTCTGGCAGGCCGCCCATATCTTTGATACCGCCCAGGCTGTTTTCCAGCTTGTCCAGTTCACGAGTGCGCATCAGCGCTTCTTTCTTAGTCAGCTTGTCGAAAGTACCGTCCTGAGACTGGGTTTCCAGATCTTTCAGGCGTTTGATGGACTGACGAACAGTTTTCCAGTTGGTCAGCATGCCGCCCAACCAGCGATGGTTCACGAAGAACTGGTCGCAGCTGTTAGCAGCATCTTTCACAGCTTCGCTTGCAGCGCGCTTAGTACCAACGAACAGAATCTTACCTTTACGGGAAGAGATCTTGTTCAGCTCAGCCAGGGCTTCGTTGAACATTGGTACAGTTTTCTCAAGGTTGATGATGTGAACTTTGTTACGCGCGCCGAAGATGAAAGGCTTCATTTTCGGGTTCCAGTAACGGGTCTGGTGACCAAAGTGAACACCAGCCTTGAGCATGTCGCGCATGGAAACAGTTGCCATGTTTAAAACCTCTATATTGAAAGTTGGGGTTATGCCTCCACGTATCCCATATTACCGACCCCAAAGGGCACCCCGGAATATGTGCCGATACGTGTGTGTTGTTACACAAAGTGAGATTTGTCGCTTCCGTCCAGCCTGTGTATCTGAGATGGATCGGAAGTCCGGCGCGCTTTATACCACAAAACACGACCAGAAACCAACAGTTGTTGGCGGAGTGTGCTGTTAATGATTCTCAATTTGGCACAGGGTGTGCCTGACTGATACCATTGACGACACTTAGACTAGTATTGTCGAAAAATCGACACCGATGGACAGATTACATGGCTATCTCTATTAAGACACCTGAAGAAATTGAAAAGATGCGCGTCGCCGGTCGTCTGGCCGCGGAAGTGCTGGAAATGATCGAGCCGTTCGTGAAGCCGGGCGTCAGCACCGGTGAACTGGACCGTATCTGTAACGACTATATCGTGAACGAGCAGCACGCGGTTTCCGCCTGCCTCGGCTACCACGGTTTCCCGAAATCCGTCTGCATCTCTATTAATGAAGTGGTATGTCACGGCATTCCTGACGATGAAAAACTGCTGAAAGATGGCGACATCGTCAACATTGACGTGACCGTCATTAAAGACGAGTACCACGGTGACACCTCAAAAATGTTCATCGTTGGCAAGCCGACTATTCTTGGCGAGCGTCTGTGCAAAGTGACGCAAGAGAGCCTCTACCTGGCGCTGAAAATGGTTAAACCGGGTATTCGCCTGCGTACCATCGGTGCGGCAATCCAGAAGTTTGTGGAAGCAGAAGGTTTCTCCGTGGTGCGCGAGTACTGCGGTCACGGCATTGGTCGCGTCTTCCATGAAGAACCGCAGGTTCTGCACTATGATGCAGATGACGGCGGCGTGGTGCTGCAAAAAGGCATGACCTTTACCATTGAGCCGATGGTCAACGCGGGTGACTACCGCATCCGTACCATGAAAGACGGCTGGACGGTGAAAACCAAAGACAGAAGCTTGTCTGCGCAGTACGAGCATACTATTGTGGTAACAGACAACGGCTGCGAAATTATGACGTTGCGCAAGGATGACACCATCCCGGCGATACTGACGCACGACGAATGATAAAAAAGCCGGCAAATGCCGGCTTTTTTAATGGCTATAGCTTTTTCTTATGGGTGGCGCACGATGAGTAATCTTTTACCCGAACAGTATGCTAACACAGCACTTCCCACCCTTCCCGACCAGCCCGATAACCCGGGCGTCTGGCCGTCGCACGAGCTGACCTGCGCGCATATTAAAGCCCATATGGATGTTTTCCATCGCTGGCTGGGCAGCGCGTTCGACGCAGGCGTGTCGGCCGAGCAGCTCATTGAAGCGCGCACCGAATTTATCGACCAGCTTCTGCAGCGCCTGTGGATCGATTACGGGTTTGGGCAAATCAGTGATGTTGCTCTGGTTGCCGTCGGGGGCTATGGCCGCGGTGAGCTGCATCCGCTTTCCGATATCGATCTCCTGATCTTAAGCCGCAAAAAGCTGCCGGACGAACAGGCGCAAAAAATTGGCGAACTGCTGACGCTCCTCTGGGACGTGAAGCTGGAAGTCGGCCACAGCGTGCGCACCCTGGAAGAGTGTCTGCTGGAAGGGTTATCGGACTTGACCGTCGCCACCAACCTGATTGAAACCCGCCTGCTGATTGGCGACGTCGCGCTGTTTCTGGAGCTGCAAAAGCACATCTTCAGCGACGGCTTCTGGCCGTCAGAAAAGTTCTTCGCCGCGAAGGTCGAGGAGCAAAACCAGCGCCACCAGCGCTACCACGGCACCAGCTATAACCTTGAACCCGATATTAAAAGTAGCCCCGGCGGCCTGCGCGACATCCATACCCTGCAGTGGGTCGCTCGCCGCCATTTTGGCGCCACCTCGATGGACGAGATGGTCGGCTTCGGCTTCTTAACCGAGGCAGAGCGTAACGAGCTGAACGAGTGCCTGCACCTGCTGTGGCGTATTCGATTTGCCCTGCATCTGGAAGTCACCCGCTACGATAACCGTCTGCTGTTTGACCGCCAGCTCAGCGTGGCGCAGCGCCTGAATTATCAGGGCGAAGGCAACGAGCCGGTTGAGCACATGATGAAGGATTTCTTCCGCGTCACCCGCCGGGTGACCGAGCTGAACCAGATGCTGCTGCAGCTGTTCGACGAGGCCATTCTGGCACTGACGGCGGACGAAAAACCGCGCCCGATTGATGACGAATTCCAGCTGCGCGGCACGCTTATCGATCTGCGCGACGAAACGCTGTTCATCCGCGAGCCGGAAGCGATTCTGCGGATGTTCTATACCATGGTGCGCAACAGCACCATCACCGGGATCTACTCCACCACCCTGCGCCATCTGCGCCATGCGCGCCGTCATCTGACGGAGCCGCTGTGCTATATCCCGGAAGCGCGCTCGCTGTTCCTGAGCATGCTCCGCCACCCGGGCGCCGTCAGCCGTGGGCTGCTGCCGATGCACCGCCACAGCGTGCTGTGGGCCTATATGCCGCAGTGGTCGCACATTGTCGGACAGATGCAGTTCGATCTGTTCCACGCCTACACGGTGGATGAACACACGATCCGCGTGATGCTCAAGCTGGAAAGCTTTGCAAAAGAAGAGACGCGCTCCCGCCATCCGCTGTGCGTGGAGCTATGGCCGCGCCTGACCCACCCGGAACTGATCCTTATTGCTGCCCTGTTCCACGATATCGCCAAAGGTCGCGGCGGCGATCATTCGGTGCTGGGCGCACAGGACGTACTAAAATTTGCCGAGCTGCACGGCCTGAACTCACGTGAAACGCAGCTGGTGGCCTGGCTGGTACGCCATCATCTTCTGATGTCGGTTACCGCGCAGCGTCGTGACATTCAGGATCCTGAGGTGATCAAGCAGTTCGCGGAAGCGGTTCAGACGGAAAACCGTCTGCGCTATCTGGTCTGCCTGACGGTGGCCGATATCTGCGCCACCAACGAAACGCTGTGGAACAGCTGGAAGCAGAGCCTGCTGCGCGAGCTGTACTTCGCTACCGAAAAACAGCTGCGTCGCGGGATGCAAAACACCCCGGACATGCGCGAGCGCGTGCGCCATCACCAGCTGCAGGCGCTGGCGCTGCTGCGGATGGATAACATTGATGAAGAGGCGCTACACCAGATATGGGCCCGCTGCCGTGCCAACTATTTTGTCCGCCACAGCCCAAACCAGCTTGCGTGGCACGCGCGGCACCTGCTGAAGCACGACCTGTCCCAGCCAATGATTCTGCTGAGCCCTCAGGCTACCCGAGGCGGAACGGAGATTTTTATCTGGAGCCCGGACCGACCTTATCTGTTTGCTGCGGTCTGCGCCGAGCTGGACAGGCGAAACCTGAGCGTTCACGACGCGCAGATTTTCACCACCCGCGACGGCATGGCAATGGACACCTTTATCGTGCTGGAGCCGGACGGCAGCCCGCTGTCGTCGGACAGGCATGAAGGGATACGTTTTGGTCTGGAACAGGCGATTACCCAGCGCAGCTGGCAGCCCCCGCAGCCGCGTCGCCAGCCGGCTAAATTGCGCCACTTTACCGTCGATACCGAGGTCAATTTCCTGCCGACCCACACCGACCGTAAATCGTTCCTGGAGCTGATCGCGCTCGACCAGCCGGGGCTGCTCGCCCGCGTCGGCCAGGTTTTTGCCGATCTGGGAATTTCGCTCCATGGCGCCCGAATTACAACGATTGGCGAGCGAGTAGAAGATTTATTTATAATCGCGACAGCGGACCGGCGTGCCCTTAATAATGACCTGCAGCTTGAAGTGCAACAACGGTTGACAGCAGCCCTCAATCCAAACGATAAAGGGTGATATGTTTTTTAGTGAAATGGAAAGAGTAAACAATGCAGCAGTTACAGAACGTTATTGAGTCCGCTTTTGAGCGTCGCGCCGAGATTACCCCGGCAAATGTGGATACCGTGACCCGTGAAGCGGTAAACCAGGTGATTTCCCTGCTGGATTCCGGCGCGCTGCGCGTGGCAGAAAAAATCGACGGTCAGTGGGTCACTCATCAATGGCTGAAGAAAGCCGTGCTGCTCTCTTTCCGTATCAACGATAACCAGGTTATCGACGGAGCTGAAAGCCGCTACTTCGATAAAGTCCCTATGAAATTCGCTGACTACGACGAAGCGCGTTTCCAGAAAGAAGGCTTCCGCGTGGTGCCACCTGCGGCAGTGCGTCAGGGCGCTTTCATCGCACGTAATACCGTGCTGATGCCATCCTACGTGAACATCGGTGCCTACGTTGACGAAGGCACCATGGTTGACACCTGGGCGACGGTCGGCTCATGCGCGCAGATCGGTAAAAACGTTCACCTGTCCGGCGGCGTGGGCATCGGTGGTGTTCTGGAGCCACTGCAGGCTAACCCGACCATCATCGAAGACAACTGCTTCATCGGCGCGCGCTCTGAAGTGGTTGAAGGCGTGATCGTTGAAGAAGGTTCCGTGATCTCCATGGGCGTTTACATTGGTCAGAGCACCCGTATTTATGACCGTGAAACCGGCGAAGTTCACTACGGTCGCGTTCCGGCGGGCTCCGTGGTGGTTTCCGGCAACCTGCCGTCAAAAGATGGTAAATACAGCCTGTACTGTGCGGTTATCGTGAAGAAAGTGGATGCGAAAACGCGCGGTAAAGTGGGCATCAACGAGTTGCTGCGCACCATCGATTAATCGGGTATAACAAAAAGCGGGGGCAACCCCGCTTTTTTTGTATCTGAGAGTGGCGAAAATAGATTTTTTCGTTAATTATTCAAAGGTTATGTTGAGATCAAGGGTACCGCTATGTACGATAATCTGAAAAGTCTGGGCATTACCAATCCTGATGAAATTGATCGTTACAGCCTCCGTCAGGAAGCCAATAACGATATTCTGAAAATCTATTTTCACAAGGACAAAGGAGAATTTTTCGCCAAAAGCGTGAAGTTTAAATATCCACGCCAGCGTAAGACCGTTGTTGCTGACGGTGTAGGACAGGGATACAAAGAAGTACAGGAAATCAGCCCTAACCTGCGCTATGTGATCGATGAACTCGATCAGATCTGCCAGCGCGACCGCACCGAAGTCGATCTCAAGCGTAAGATCCTTGACGATCTGCGTCACCTTGAAAGCGTTGTAACGAATAAGATCAGCGAGATTGAAGCGGATCTTGAGAAGTTAACCCGCAACAAATAAGTTGAGTGCGGCCTGATGCCCTCACCCCGGCCCTCTCCCACAGGGAGAGGGTGAAACCCTTATCGCTGTTCATCCAGCTGCAGCGCCACATACAGCAGCAGCCTGTCGTCGAAATTCCCCAGATCCAGCCCCGTCAGCTCTGAAATTCGGTTCAACCGATACTCCAGGGTATTGCGGTGAATAAACAGCGCTTTTGACGTCGCCAGCGGCTGCACGTTATGACGGAACCACGCCTGCAGCGTCCGGCGCAGCAGACCGTTATTGTCCATGGCTTTCAGACGCGCTAATGGTCGCGCCAGCTCATTGGCCTGCCAGCCCCCGCGCAGGCTGTCGAGCAGCACCGGCAGCATCAAATCCTGATAGAAATAACTGCGGCTCTCCGGCATCCGCTGCTTGCCCACCATCATGGTGGTGCGCGCGGTACGCCAGGAGCGGGCGATGCTGCCCGGCCCGGTAAAGTAGTTGCCCAGCGCAACGCGAAAACGCAGCTGACCATTCTCCTTCATCCGGGAGATCAGCAGCTCCACGCGACGACGATGATCTTCCGCATCCCAGCGGCCGAACGCATTGAGAGCCGGTTTGAGTACCACCATTTCCGTCAGAGAAACGATCGCCACCAGGTTGTCGCGCTCCGGCGTCGCCAGCGCATTTTGCAGCTGCTGCAGCTCGGCCATCGCGCTGTCTACGCCCAGCTGGCCGCTATCGACCTCAATCACCGCCACCACGCGCGGCTGGTTCAGATCGATCCCCAGACGCTGCGCCCATTCGCTGAGCGCGGGCGTGTGCTCTTCCGCCTGAATAAGGTTCATCACCAGCTCTTCACGCAGGCGGCTGTCCTGGGCAAGCAGGTGCATCAGGCGCGACTGCTCCAGCATCATCTCTGCCGTCATACAGACCAGCTCACCGTATTTTCGCAGTGACTCGGGCTCGCCGGTCAGGCCGATGACCCCCACAATCTCGCCTTCAAGACGCAGCGGTAAATTGATGCCCTGACGGACGCCGTGCAGGTGTTTCGCTACCGCATCATCGATATCCACGACCCGCCCCTGGGAAAGCACCAGCAGCGCGCCTTCGTGCAATTCCCCAATACGCTCGCGATCGCCGCTGCCAATAATGCGCCCGCGGGCATCCATCACGTTGATATTGGTATCAATGATGCGCATGGTGCGCGCCACGATATCCTGCGCCATTTTGGTATCAAGATGCCAGCCAGCCATAGAACCCTCCCGTGAGCAGAGCTCAAGCATAGGGAAGTTCAGCGACGGCTGCATTGTGCGAATGCACAAAGAGAAAGGGAGATGTATGGAGTTGTGGCAAGAATCACAGAAACGAAAAAGCCCCTGCGAACAGGGGCTTCAAAGGATTACTGCATCAGCAGATAAAGCGAAGTATCACCACGCTGGATATTCAGCGCCAGCACGGAAGGCTTGCTGTCGAGGATCTTGCGCAGTTCAGCGATATTTTTCACCGGCTGCTGGTTAGCGCCCATGATCACATCGCCTTTTTTGAGGCCGATACGGGCTGCCGGTGAATTCGCTTTCACGTTGTTCACCACCACGCCTTTGTCTGCGCCTTTATTGCTCATCTCGGCACCTTCAATGCCGCTGAAGATCGTGCTGGAATCCACCTGATTCTGGCTGCTCTGCTGCAGCTCCAGGCTCACGTTAACCGGCTTACCGTCGCGCAGCAGGCCCAGGGTCACTTTGCTGCCAATCGGCATAGAGCCCACTTCGGCACGCAGGGCGGCAAAGCTGCTGATCGGCTTACCGTTCAGGGAGGTGATGACATCACCCGCTTTAATACCCGCTTTCGCCGCGGAGGAGTTCGGCATCACCTGGCTGACGAATGCCCCGCGCTGGGCGTCAACTTTCATCGCCTTAGCCAGTTCGGAGTTCAGCTCAGTCCCGAGGATACCCAGCTCGCCGCGTTTCACCTGGCCATACTGCACCATCTGCGCGGTCAGGTTTTTCACCATGTTACTTGGGATAGCAAAGCCGATCCCAATGTTGCCGCCGTCCGGTGCCAGGATCGCGGTGTTGATACCGATCAGCTCACCGTTCAGGTTCACCAGCGCACCGCCGGAGTTACCGCGGTTGATCGCCGCATCCGTCTGGATGAAGTTTTCATAGTTCTCGGCATTGAGGCCGCTACGGCCCAGCGCAGAGACGATACCCGAGGTCACGGTTTCACCCAGGCCGAACGGGTTACCGATCGCCACGGTATAGTCGCCCACGCGCAGCGCGTCGGAGTCGGCAATTTTAATCGCCGTCAGGTTTTTCGGATCCTGGATCTGGATCAGCGCGATATCGGAGCGCGGGTCTTTACCCACCACTTTGGCGTCGAACTTACGGCCATCGCTCAGCTGAACCTTAATGCTGTTCGCGTTATCAACAACGTGGTTGTTTGTGACGACATAGCCTTTCGCTGCATCAATGATTACCCCCGAGCCAAGCGCCATGAATTTCTGCTGCTGGCCGCCGCCCTGGCTGTCATCCCCGGCACCACCGCCCTGACAGAACGGAGAGCTCTGGAATGGCGAACCGTCCTGGCAGAACGGTGAGTTGTCACCGAAGAACTGCTGGAAGTTACGCGGCATACGCGGCGTATTGACGGTCGTACTGCCCTCAACGTTAATACTCACCACCGATGGCATCACTTTTTCGAGCATCGGTGCCAGGCTTGGCATCTGCTGCGCGGTTGCTGCCGACGACGCGGTCTCGGCTGCAGTAGCAGTCAGAGGAGACAGCGCTAAACCTAAACTCAGAGCCAGTGCACTCATTGCTAATGTGGTTTTTTTCATGTTTCTCAATCTCGATTTACAGGTAACGCAAAATTGCTGTGTAACTCAGATTCGTTTTATACCGCTTAGTTCCGGCGATAAGTTTATGGAAAAGGTAAAAATTTATTGGCCGTCTTTACAAAACTCCGGCGTTATTCCACCGCCATCAGCTTGCGGTATTCATCCCAGGCATACAAATCGGTCATGCCGCTGATATAGTCCTGGATTAGACGGCTGCGATAATAATATTCCATCACCGGCCATTGGGAAGAGTGGCGATCCAGCTTGCCAATCGCTTCGACATACGCCAGACGATGCCGGGTAGAGAGTTTCTGATAAAGCCGCGATTCGATAGGTATTCTGCGCACGCGCTCGTGTTCCACCAGCTCGCTGAACTCGTCGACCGACAGCTGGAGCAACGGGGAATAAATTTCCAGTAACCCACTGATTACCCGATAACCCTGCAGCTCTAACTGCTCGACATCCGGATGGCTAAATACATGCCGCATCGCCACATGTTTATAAAGCTCAAGGAGTTGACTGAAACTGCTGTCATCTTCCAGCAGCGCGTGGTTGAATTCCCCGCTGAAGATAAGCGGTAAATTATCAATAAAGCGCGACGCCGCATACGGCACCAGTTTATTTAATGTATTGACCCGCAAATACATAAAGAACTGGTCTTCTGTACTACGGCTTAATGTATTTGAGCGCGATTTTTCCCAGGCATTTTCGACAACCTGCGCAAACAGCGAGCCTTTTTCATGGGTACCCCAGGTCGCATAAAGATGCTGATAAAGCTCCTCAACGCTGAAGATTCTTTTCTCAACGGCATCTTCCAGATCGGCCACGCAATAGGAAATATCATCGGCGGCTTCCATAATCCAGGTCAATGGAAAGCGGCCGTTTGGCGTCAATGAAAGTTCTTTACGTAGCCGTTCAATATAGGCCTCTTCGGAAAGGTAATAGCCCGGTTTTTTCATTAAATAGCTGTGGGACGCGGGCGTATCTCCCATCCACCACGCGGGGCGGGTATATTTCAGAATGCAGCCGACCTGTGCCCAGGTCAGGTTCATGCGCATCAGGGAGTGGACCAGCCGGATCCCCTGCGCGTTGCCCTCAAAGTGACACAAATCCTGGCGCACTTTGCGTCGCAGATCGTTCAGCCCCTCTTCGCCTTCACGCAGGCGTAAATCGCGTACGATACAGCGGTCGTCGCTCAGCGGCTGGCTTACCGCATCCGAAGGGTAAAGCCGTTGTTTAAACCAGTCATTGATCGCCGCCTCACCAAAGTGGCCGAAAGGCGGGTTGCCGATGTCATGCATCAGGCAGGCCATCTCAACGATGCTCTCAAAAGGCCCCGTCAGCTCGTCCAGACCATAGGTTTCCAGTAAGCGCTGCTCTTTGAGGCGGCTCAAAATCTCTTTGGCAATGTAGCGCCCGACCTGCTGCACCTCCATGGAGTGGGTTAAGCGCGTGCGCACCGCGGCGTTACGCTCAAGCGGAAAGACCTGGGTCTTTTGCTGCAGACGGCGGATGGCTGGCGAGTTAATGATCCGCCCGCGATCGCTTTCGAAGATACGCAGGATCTCATGTTCGCTCTTGTCGCCCTGCGGCGAACGGAAACGTCGGTGCCAGTTAATTTTGGTGCGAAAATCGATTGGTGCCATGTGCTCCCCCGCGTGAGAATGCGTTTCCCCTTAACCGCATGATAGACTATGCATCTTAACAAGGCACATCGCGAGTAAATCTATGAAAATCGGCATTATTGGTGCAATGGAAGAAGAAGTTACGCTGCTGCGTGACAAAATTGAGAACCGTCAGACCCTCTCTCTTGGTGGTTGTGAGATCTACACCGGCCAGCTGAACGGTGTTGACGTGGCTCTGCTGAAATCAGGCATCGGTAAAGTGGCAGCTGCGCTGGGTGCAACCCTGCTGCTTGAGCGCTGCAAGCCGGATGTGATCGTGAATACCGGCTCTGCGGGCGGCCTGGCGCCGACGCTGAAGGTGGGTGATATCGTTGTCTCCGACGAAGCGCGTTACCACGATGCTGACGTCACCGCGTTCGGTTACGAGTACGGTCAGCTCCCGGGCTGCCCTGCTGCTTTTAAAGCTGACGACAAACTGATTGCGGCGGCGGAGACCTGCATCGCAGAACTCAACCTCAACGCGGTACGCGGTCTGATTGTCAGCGGTGATGCGTTTATCAACGGCTCCGTTGGGCTGGCGAAAATCCGTCATAACTTCCCTCAGGCGGTTGCCGTTGAGATGGAAGCGACCGCGATTGCGCACGTTTGCCATAACTTCAGCGTACCGTTCGTGGTGGTTCGCGCCATCTCTGACGTGGCAGACCAGCAGTCCCACATCAGCTTCGACGAGTTCCTCACCGTTGCGGCAAAACAGTCCACCGTGATGGTGGAACGCCTGGTGCAGAATCTGGCACGTGGCTAAACATACCGTCAGGGCGCTGGCCGCCCTGCTTCTTCTCGCACCGCTGTGGCTCTATGCTGTACCGCGCGTGATTACACTCTCTCCCGCAAATACGGAACTGGCGTTTGCCGCCGGGATCACGCCCGTTGGCGTGAGTAGCTATTCGGATTATCCGCCGCAGGCCGCGGGAATTGAACAAGTCGCCACCTGGCAAGGGATGAACCTTGAGCGCATCGTGGCGCTTAAACCGGATCTCGTGCTGGCCTGGCGCGGCGGTAACGCCGAGCGGCAGGTCAACCAGCTCACCTCACTTGGCATAAAAGTGATGTGGATTGATGCCGTCAGCATTGAGCAAGTCGCTCAGGCGCTACGCGCCCTGGCACCCTATAGCCCTACGCCCAAAAAAGCCGAGGCGGCGGCGAAACAGATGCTGAGCGACTATGCCGCGCTGAAATCCCGATACGATACCCCTGTTAAAAAGCGCATCTTCCTGCAGTTTGGCAGCCAACCGCTGTTCACCACCGGAAAAGGGTCGATTCAGAACCAGGTGCTGGAAGTCTGTGGCGGTGAAAACATCTTTGCAGCCAGCCGGGTGCCGTGGCCCCAGGTTAGCCGTGAACAGGTCCTGGCGCGCCAGCCGCAGGCTATCGTCGTGGTCGGAAATGCGAGCGAAATTCCCAAAATTGAACAATTCTGGCAACGGCAGCTAAAAATACCGGTAATTCCCCTTAACAGCGACTGGTTTGAACGCGCCAGCCCGCGTATTATCCTCGCCGCAAAACAGCTCTGTGCCGCGCTGGCAGAGAGTCACTAACATAAGACCCTTTTCGAGGATTTAACGATGCTCGTTTATTGGCTGGATATTCTTGGCACAGCCGTTTTTGCTATCTCCGGCGTCCTGCTCGCCGGAAAACTACGCATGGATCCGTTTGGCGTGCTGGTGCTTGGGGTCGTGACCGCCGTCGGCGGCGGGACTATCCGCGATATGGCGCTGGCGAATGGCCCGGTGTTTTGGGTGAAAGATCCTACCGATCTGGTGGTCGCGATGGTCACCTGTCTGTTAACCATTGTGCTGGTTCGCCAGCCCCGCAGATTACCCAAATGGATATTGCCGGTACTGGATGCCGTCGGTCTGGCCGTGTTTGTCGGTATTGGCGTCAATAAGGCGTTTAATGCGGGTACTGGTCCAATGGTGGCAATCTGTATGGGCGTATTAACCGGCGTGGGCGGTGGGATCATTCGCGACATTCTGGCGCGTGAAGTACCGATGATCCTGCGTACTGAAATTTACGCGACGGCCTGTATCGCGGGGGGCATTGTCCACGCGACCGCGTACTACACGTTTGCACTTCCGCTGGAAAACGCCGCGATGCTGGGGATGGTCGTGACGCTGGTGATACGTTTAGCGGCGATACGCTGGCACCTGAAGCTGCCGACGTTTGCGCTGGATGACCGGTAAAAGCAAAACGGTAACCTGACGGTTACCGTTTTTAGTCTTTTCTCCCTCTCCCTGTGGGAGAGGGCCGGGGTGAGGGCAACAGCCCGCACCCTCTTAAATACTGAACGAAGAACCACACCCGCAGGTGCTTGTTGCGTTCGGGTTGGTCACCACAAAGCGCGAACCTTCTAGACCTTCGGTGTAATCCACCGAACCGCCCACCAGATATTGCAGGCTCATCGGGTCAACCACCAGCGCGACGCCCTGTTTCTCAATAGTCATATCGCCATCGTTAACCTGATCGTCAAAGGTAAAACCATACTGGAAGCCGCTGCAGCCGCCACCGGTAATATAGACGCGCAGTTTCAGATCCGGATTGTCTTCGTCTGCAATCAGGGTTTTCACTTTGTTGGCTGCTGCTTCGGTAAATTCCAGCGGCAACGCTACATCATCACTCATCATATGCTCCCATGAATACTGCTACTGCGATTGGGTAAAATTCACCCAATTCTTTGTGTCATTATCTAATACCCTGGTAATTCATTCAAGTATTCTGCACTGCGGCCCGTTCAGCCTCTTGTTTTGCCAGAGTACGCGCAAGGATGGTGGAGTATAGCGGCTTTCCACCCAGGAACTGGGCTAATAGTGTCGCGCCGAGACAGGTAATGATCATTGGCAAAATGAGCTGGTAATTGTCCGTCATCTCCAGCACCAGCACGATCCCGGTCAACGGCGCACGCAGGGATGCGGCCAGCAGCGCTCCCATTCCGGCGATGGCAAAGGTCCCGGCGTCAAGATGATAGGCGGGAAAACCCACTTCAGCCGCCATACCAAACGCGGTGCCCAGCAAGGTCCCCAGCGCCAGCATCGGGGCAAATATCCCGCCGGGCGCGCCGGAGGAAAAACAGAGCACCGTCGTGATGACGCGGGAGATAAACATAAACAGCAGCAGACCCACGCTGAAATTCCCCGCCGCCGCAATGGGGATCAGCCCGAACCCGCCGCCTGCGGCATTCGGTTCGATAAACCCGAGCACGCCACACATTCCACCCAGCAGGCCGCCCATCAGCACCCATTTCGTGGTGTTCCCGCCGTGAATGCGCTGGAACATATCCTGAGCGCGCAGGATAAAGGTGTTAAACAGCGGCCCCACCACGCCAAAAATCATGCCGAGGATCAGGTAAAGCCACAGAGTGTTGACCGGTGCGTTGGTCAGTTTACCCACCTCAATGACCGCCCCTTCGCCGTTAAAGAGGCGAAAGACGATGCTCGACATAATGACGCCGGTAAACACCGCTTTAATGGAGATCAGGTTGTAGCGAAACTGCGCGCGCATCTCTTCGATAATGAACAAAATGCCAGCCAGCGGCGCGTTAAACGCCGCCGACAACCCCGCCGCCGCACCGGTAGCCAGCAGCGTATGGCGCGCTTCGGCGCTGCGCATCCGAAACAGATCGCCCACCATGCGGCCGACGTTCCCCCCCAGCTGTACCGTGGGCCCTTCCCGGCCAAGTACCATGCCTGCGCCCAGCGTACCCATGCCGCCGATGAATTTAACCGGAATCACCCGCCACCAGCGCACCGGACGCAGCTCCTCCAGCGCACCTTCAATTTCCGGGATGCCCGACCCGCCCGCCTCCGGCGCGAATTTACGCACCAGAAAATACCCCACCATGGCAAACAGCGCAGACAGCCCGAATGCCCAAACCCAGACCAGCCATTCGCTATCGGCGAAACCGGCCACGGTGCCCACTCGCCAGTTGAGTACAGCATTAACCGCTTTTTCAAACGCCACGCCAATCAGCCCCGCGAGAGTCCCCACCACGGCAGCGGCCAGCAGGATCGCCAGCGGCGTTTTATCGCGATTGAGCAGCCGCCGAATACTGACCCTGTGCCGGGCGCGCGTAAACTGTTGTTCTTCAAAAGACGGAGAATCTGATTTCATGTCCTGTTCTTATTCGTCATACAAAAAGCCTCGAGGATTTTACCAGAGACTGCCCCACCGTCTCCTGAAAATTACTTAACAAATCTTAAAGCATTACCCGGCTAAAAATTTCATAACCTTCCCCGAATCACTTAGAATAGTGGGCTTAATCATTTTATACGAACCAGGAACGACGCCATGAGCAAGTCTGAAAACCTCTACAGTGCAGCCCGCGAGCTTATTCCGGGTGGCGTGAACTCACCTGTGCGCGCCTTCACCGGCGTGGGCGGTACGCCGCTGTTTATCGAACGTGCTGACGGCGCGTATCTGTATGATGTCGATGGCAAAGCCTATATCGATTATGTCGGCTCCTGGGGCCCGATGGTGCTGGGGCACAACCACCCGGCCATTCGTAATGCGGTGATTGAAGCCGCTCAGCGCGGCCTGAGTTTCGGCGCGCCAACCGAAATGGAAGTGAAAATGGCAGAGCTGGTGACCGAACTGGTGCCTACCATGGACATGGTGCGTATGGTGAACTCCGGTACCGAAGCCACCATGAGCGCCATCCGCCTGGCGCGCGGTTTTACCGGTCGCGATAAAATCATCAAATTCGAAGGCTGCTACCACGGCCATGCGGACTGCCTGCTGGTGAAAGCCGGTTCCGGCGCGCTGACGCTCGGCCAGCCAAACTCACCTGGCGTACCAGCAGATTTCGCGAAGCACACCCTGACCTGCACCTACAACGATCTGGACACCGTTCGCGCGGCGTTCGAGCAGTATCCGCAGGAGATCGCCTGCATCATCGTTGAGCCGGTTGCAGGCAACATGAACTGCATCCCACCGCAGCCTGAGTTCCTGCCGGGCCTGCGCGCCCTGTGCGACGAGTTCGGCGCGCTGCTGATCATCGATGAAGTCATGACCGGCTTCCGCGTAGCGCTGGCGGGTGCCCAGTCTTACTACGGCGTTGAGCCGGACCTGACCTGCCTCGGTAAAATCATCGGCGGCGGCATGCCGGTCGGCGCATTCGGTGGTCGTAAGGACGTGATGGAAGCCCTGGCGCCAACCGGCCCGGTTTACCAGGCGGGAACGCTCTCGGGTAACCCCATCGCCATGGCCGCGGGCTTTGCCTGCCTGACCGAAGTGGCCCAGCCAGGCATTCACGAAACCCTGACCGACCTGACGACGCAGCTGGCAAGCGGGCTGCTTGAAGCGGCAGAGGAAGCCGGTATTCCGCTGGTCGTTAACCACGTGGGCGGCATGTTCGGGATCTTCTTCACCGATGCGAAAACCGTGACCTGCTATCAGGACGTGGTGAAGTGCGACGTTGAGCGCTTCAAGCGCTTCTTCCACCTGATGCTGGAAGAAGGCGTGTACCTGGCACCGTCCGCGTTCGAAGCGGGCTTTATGTCCGTGGCGCACAGCGAAGAAGATATCAATAACACCATCGACGCGGCGCGTAAGGTGTTTGCGAAGCTCTAAGGTCATTGCCGGGTGACGCTAACGCTTACCCGGCCTACGATGTTCTCCCTCTCCCTGTGGGAGAGGGCTGGGGTGAGGGCATCAGGCCGCACCTGACTACCGACTCTGCTTTCTCAACAGATAAATAAAGTACGGCGCACCGATAAAGGTCGACAGCAGGCCCGCCGGGATCTGATACGGGAACAGCACCATTCTTCCGCACCAGTCCGCGAACACCAGCATCACCCCACCCGTCAGGGCCGACATGACGATATGCGGCATCGTCCTGCGGAAGCCCATCATTCTGGCAATGTGCGGCGCCATTAACCCCACAAAACTCAGCGGTCCAATCGTCAGGGTTGCCGTCGCCGTCAGGCACGCCGCCAGCAGCAGCAGCGCGACACGCGCTGGGGTCAGCGCCATTCCCACCGCACGTGCGGTTTCGCCGCCGAGCGGCAGAATGGTCATCCAGCGGCGGCACAACGGCACCATCGCCAGCAGCACGAGCATCACCATCCCGGACCAGACCACCTGGCTGCCGGTGGCGTTGTAGGTCGAGCCGGAAATCCAGGTCAGTATCTTCGCCATACGCGGATCGCCGCTTGCCTGCAGCATCATCAGCAGCATCGTAAACGCGGTGCTGAGCGCCATCCCGGCCAGCAGCATGCGGTGCGGCGAAAACCCGCCGCGACCGGCGGCTATCAGGATAATCATCAGCGTGGCTGCCGCGCCGATACTGCCGGCAGGCATCAGCCAGCCAAACGCATTGCCCGGCACAAAGAAGAGCATCAGCACCACGCCAAAGGCGGCGCCAGAGCTGATCCCAAGCACTTCCGGGCTCGCCATCGGGTTGCCGGTCAGACGCTGAATGATGCACCCCGCCACCGCCAGCATCACCCCGGCGATCAGCGCAGCGACGATACGCGGCCAGCGCCACTGTAGCAGTTCATTGAGCAAATCACCCGTTGCCCAGTGCCAGCCCGCGGCATCGCGTCCAAATGAGAGCGCCGCGAACGAAGCGATAATCAGCACCGCCAGACCGGCAAGGCTAAACCACAGCACCGACCGACGTTCAGCGCAGACTTTATCGCCCGCGTCCATCGCCGGTGCACTCATGCTGCGCAGCCGCGGGAGCAGCCACAGCAGCAGCGGCGCCCCGATAAGCGCGGTCACAGAGCCGGTGGAGACTTCCCGCCAGACCTGCGCCAGCCAGAGAATAAGCTGATCGGAAAGCCAGAGGATCAGCGCCCCAATCAGCGGCGCCAGCATCAGACGCGTCAGTAAACGACGCGCCCCAAGCATTTTCGCCAGCAGCGGCGCAAACAGGCCGATAAACCCGATGATGCCGACCGCGTTCACCAGCAGGGCGCTCAATACAATTGCCAGCGTCAGCGCCGCCAGGCGAGCCAGCGACAGCGCCAGCCCCAGGTTGCGCGCCACGCCGTCATCCAGTCCCATCAGCGTAAGAGGACGCAGGAGCAGCAGCGTCAGCACAACACCGCCAGCCAGCTGCGGCCACAGGCGCTGCACCACGCTCCAGTCGGTCTGGGTCAGCGTGCCGGTGCTCCACAGGAACATGCTTTGCAGTTGATCGTGGTGGAACAGTACCAGCAGTTGGTTGATCGCCCCACAGTAGAGGCTCACCACCAGCCCGGCCAGGATAAGCGTTACCGGCGAAAGGCGCTTGCCCCAGGCCACGCCAAAAACCAGCGCACCCACTACGCACGCCCCCGCGAGTGCCGCAAACTGCGAGGTTAACGCACCCGGCAGCGCCCACAGCGTGGTAATGGTGATCCCAAGCTGTGCGCCGGTCGCGACGCCGAGCGTGGTTGGCTCTGCCAGCGGGTTACGCAAAACCTGCTGGAACAGCACGCCCACCAGCCCTAAACCGGCGCCGACTAACAGGGAGATCGCCAGACGCGGCAGCAGGCTGTAGTGGAACAGCATCTGCTGAATATTATCGATATCCGGCGAGGCCAGCGCGGCCCCCCACTGCGTGCGGGGTAACGCCGTCGAGAGGTTGAACCCGGTTAATACCAGCGCAACCAGAAAAAGCAGGGATAGCAGCAGCGCCGGGAAGCGGGCGATACGCGTACTCATGCTTTACCTCCCAGCGCGTTATCCAGCACGCGGGCAAAATGCATGGCCGACAGCGTCGCGCCGTAGAACCAGACCGCCGGGGCGCGCTGGAAGCGCTGCTCACGCACAAACGGCATCGCCTGCCAGAGCGGCGTAGCCATCAGGGTCTGCATGGCGCGCTCGTTGCCGTGATCGAAGCACAGTACATCCACGTCGCGAAACGCCGCGAGACGATCGATACCCACGGCGGTACTGCCCCAGAACGTCATCTCCCCTTCCCAGGCATTACGAATGCCGAAGCTGTCGAGCACTTCCTGGAAGAGGCAGTTTTTACCGAAAACCAGCATATGGCGGGCATCCAGCAGCGTCACCATCAGCAGCGGACGATCGCCCCGGTGAGCAAAGCGGGGCTTCAGGGAGTCAATCAGGGTATCAAATTCGTCGAGATGTTTTTTGGCCTCGACCTCGCGGTTGAGGAAACGCGCCATCTCGTTAACCGAGTTTTTCGCCATGGCCAGCGGTTTTTTACCGTCACTGAAGGCGAATCCACGTCCGGGCGCGATGCGCGCCATGGTCTCCTCTGACGGACCGTAACCCGCTGACCAGAACATGAACGAGGGTTTCATCTGGGTGAGCAGCTCGAGGTTTGGCTCCGTCCGCAGGCCGATGTCGATCACCGAGTCCGGCAGCTTCGGCTCGTTCACCCAGAGGTTATAGTTAGGAATGTCCGCCACGCCGTAGGGCGTGACGCCGAGCGCCATCATCAGCTCGACCGGCAGCCACTCCAGAGCGACAATGCGGTGCGGATCGACGGCGGCAGCACGCGCCGTATTCATTTTTAACAGCAGCGGTGAGAGCGCCATCGCCGTCAGCAGGCGACGGCGGCTAATGCGTGTGTTATCGAGCATCAGTAGACAAAGCTCACCGGTGCAGCCCCGGCCGGGTGAGGCAGAATACCCATTGGAATACCGTAAATATGTTCCAGCGTTTCGCTGCGCATCAGCTCTGCGGGTGTACCCTGGGCAATCATCTCGCCCCCGCGCAGCGCGACGAGGTAGTCACAATAACGCGCGGCCATGTTGATATCGTGCAGAACCGCAATGACCGTCAGACCGCGCTGCTGGCTCAAGCGATGCACCAGCGCCAGGACGTCGACCTGATGCGCAATATCCAGCGCAGAGGTCGGTTCATCCAGCAGCAGGCAGCGGCTGTCCTGCGCCACCAGCATCGCAATCCACGCGCGCTGACGTTCGCCTCCGGACAGGCTATCCACCAGACGGTGCGCCAGCGGTTTTAGCCCGACCAGCGCAATCGCCTCTTCCACCTTCTCTCTGTCGGCCACGCCAAATCGTCCAAGCGCCCCGTGCCACGGATAACGCCCAATCGCCACCAGCTCACGCACCGTCATTCCTTCCGCCTGCGGCAGCTGCTGCGGCAGATAGGCCACTTTGCGCGCAAAGGCTTTACTGCTCCAGCTCTCCAGCGGTTGGTCATCCAGCAGAATATCGCCTTCTGAAGGCGGCTGATGGCGCCCCAGCATCTTGAGCAGCGTGGACTTACCGGAACCGTTGTGACCAATCAGGCCAGTGACTTTACCTGCGGGGAACGTCAAAGAGAGCGGATGCAGCAAGGTGCGCCCGGGTACGCGAAAGGAGAGATGGTTGAGCGTGAAGGTGGTATCGGGTTGCGTTTGATTATCCTGCATATCAGCCAACTTAAATAAAAAGGGCACGGCGAACCGTGCCCGGACAGAGATTAGAAGCGGAAGGTCGCGGTAGCAACAACCTGACGTCCTGCGCCCCAGTAGCATGCATATTCGCTGTAGCAGCTGGAGACGTATTCACGATCGAAGATGTTGTTCACGTTGACGCCGACAGACGAGCCCGGCAGTCCAAAGCGTGCCAGGTCGTATTTCACGGTCGCGTCAGCCAGTGCGTAGCCCGCGACGTTGAACGACTGGTAGGCTTTTGGCGACGAGGCAGAGTAGTAGGACACGGTGTTACCGATGTAACGGGTGCCAGCCCCTACCGTCAGACCGCTCAACGCCGTCTCGTGGAAGGTGTAATCTGCCCACAGAGACGCCATGTTACGCGGCACTTCCGCCGGACGACGGCCTTCATACCAAGTATCGTGCGTGTATTCCGCATCAGTAAAGCTATAGGACGCCGTCACGTTCACGTTGGCAGACACTGCCGCTTTCGCTTCCAGTTCGAAACCGCGAGAGCGAATTTCACCGCCCTGTACGCTAAAGCCGCTGGTCGGGTTCGCAGGATCGGCCGTCAGGTTGTTGTTTTTGGTCAGCTGATACACAGCAGCGGTGACCACAACAGGCAGATCTTTCGGTACATACTTCACGCCCGCTTCATACTGCTTGCCGCGAGCCGGATCGAACGGTTTGCCGCCCTGGGTTGCGCCGGAAATAGGCTCGAAGGATTCGCTATAGCTGAAGTACGGCGTAATACCGTTATCAAACAGGTAGTTGATCCCGCCGCGCCAGGTGAACGCCCGATCGTTGATTTCAGCCGTCGTGTCGGAGGAACGCGTCAGTGTGGACGTTTTGGCAAAATCATAGCGTCCACCCAGGGTCAGTACCCACTTATCCCACTCAGCCTGATCCTGCGCGTACAGGCCCGTTTGCTCCTGACGATTGAGCACGGCATACGGGAAGTTCACGTTGATATTGGCATTGTTGTGCTGCGGATTCGTCATGCTGATAGGGTCAGCGCTGCCGTAATCTGCATCAATATCGTTACGCATGCGCAGGTAATCGACGCCCGTTAACAGAGTATGATCCACTGCACCGGTCGCAAATTTGGACTGCAGCTGGGTATCGACCGTGAACGAGTTGAGGTCCTCATCAGAGCGCACGTACGCGCGGCTGATCTGAGCCGGTGCAATATAGCCGTTACCGTAAACGGAACGGTAAAGCGTATTGATTTTGGTGTAGCGCAGGTTTTGACGCACGGTAAAGGTGTCATCAAACTGATGGGAGAAGCTGTAGCCCACCATTTTCTGGCGACGGGAGATCTTGTTGTCTTCGTCACCTTCGTTGAAATCGGTCGGCAGCTTGTGCGCGTTGCCGTTGGCGTCGTAGTAAGGCACAACGGTACCTTCCCGCGGCAGCCAGCCGTAATAGCCTGCATCCGGATCGCTCTGGAAGTTGCTCAGGAAAGTAAAATCGGTTTTATCGTCAGGACGCCAGCTGAAAGCAGGCGCAATGGCGTAGCGGGTGGACTTAACCATTTCCTGCTGCGCATTTTCGCTGCGCCCCAGACCGGTCAGACGGTATGACCACACGCCGTCATCATCAATCGCATCGCTGAAATCAAACCCGGTCTGCCACAGGTTATCGGTACCCATTTTGAACTGAATTTCTTTCAGTGGCTCGGTGGTTGGCCGCTTGCTGACCATGCTGACCACGCCGCCCGGGTGACTTTTACCGTACAAAACGGACGTAGGGCCGCGCAGCAGCTCGACGCGCTCAAGGAAATACGGATCCATGGACGCTTCAGAATAGTTATCACCCTGCAGCTTCATCCCGTCCAGATACTGGTTGGTATTCACAGTACTGGAGGTGGTGAACCCACGAATAGAAACAACATCATACGTTGTTGAAGCACCGCGTGTTGCGAACACGCTCGGCGTATAGGCCAGCGCCTGTTTAACCGTCCCCGGCTGCTTCATGTCCATCTCTTCACGGGTGACGACAGAAATAGACTGCGGGGTTTTCTCAATCGGGGTATCGGTCTTGGTCGCGGTGGCGGTGCGTTTAGCCGCAATCGTGGGTGCCGGTCCCCAGGCACTTTCCTGTGCCGCAGGTGCTGCGGTTACCGTGATAGTTTCTTCTTTTTTCGGGGTTTCTGCCGCATGAGCATACGCGGACACGCCGGCAACCGCTGTGGCGACGACGACCGCGAGTTTACGCAGCGACGTGTTCATTGGCTGAGCAGTATTGGAAAGCGCCATGATGTTTCTCTGATGGAAAAGTGAATGATAACGTAAACGAGAATTATTATTATGAGCGCCAGAATAATATGCGAAACGCGGGTTGCATAGCAAGCAGTAAGCAGCCCTACAAGATTTAAGGGTTTAAGAATTAACCAGATGAAAAGAGTGGGTTAATAAGGATAGCGAAATGATCGCTAAAGCCCGCCAAAACGGGCAGATAGGGTTAACGGTAAAATACCTCGAACGTGGCGACGGAATCGACTTTGCCCGCTTTAACCTCCCCCGTTTTGATGTAGCGCGCCTTGAGAGGGATTTCAACGGGGATCTTGTCCTGCGTACTGGTTATCGCCGTGTAGTTCTGATCAAACTGCAGCACCGTATTATTCTTATCAAGAATTTGGATGCCGACACCCGCGGCGGCGGAATCTCCGGCAGCGATGCCGAGGATATTGCCGTTCTTCACGCCCGTTGAGCCCGCGCTGGTGAACTGATAATCGATCTTTGTCCCCGCAGAACAGTCGATGATTTCAATCTTAAAACTGCTGTCGGTAACTATCTCTGAGTATTGCCCGTCAAAATCCTGAACGTTGACCGTTTTAAGAGGCACATAAATGTTACGGTCGACCAGGTTACAGGTGTTGGTTGTAATGCGAACGCTGGTGGGCGAAAACCGCATTTCACCGATCACCGCGTTCCCCAGGATATCCATTGAGGTTAATCGTGAGGTATCGAGATATCCTTCCTGAATATCGCCCGTTACCACCAGTTGCGCAGTGGCGCGAAAGGTAGATACTCCATGCGAATAGCCATGTGTTGAGCCAATATAGTGCATTGGCCTGACAAGATCCTCGTCATTATAGTTTGGTAACTGCTCATTCGAGGAAGCGGCCCGAATTCCAATCCCCGGGACATTAGTTTGATAAACGCCAGGCATAACATCTTCACGCGCATCGCTTTCCGTCAAGGAGAGATAGCCTCGCCGTATTTGCGCTTCACCGATGCAGTCTATGGCCACTTCTTTACTTTCAACGCTGTCATCGTAAATGATTGTGCCTTTCGGGGTATCAGGAGCAACAATAATCACCGGCGGAAGTTGAAACGTCACCACAGCATCCACGCCAGAGCTGCCGTTAAAAGTACAGTCTGCTCGAGCTGAATGGAAAAAGGCGGTCGCCAGCAACATCAGCACGGGTAAGAAAAACGTTTTCATGGAACAGTGTAGATTCATGAAATACCTCTTTTAATGACAGTTGACCGTGGCTTTCACGATCCCTGCTGAGCCCTGGGAGGGAAGATCCAGCTCTCCATGACACTGATGAACGTTTTCTTCCCCCCACTGCACGCTAAACGTTGTTTTGCCGGACAGCCCCGTGAGGTAAACCTCACCGTCATCCCCGACGATGGCGGTGGTACTCTCCAGCGCTACCACAGCCCCAAACGGAACGGGCTTACCTGCGTAGAGCAAGGTCACCAGCGCGCGTCGTCCAACGCGAGCATCGAAGGTCGCGTGCAGAGCCGCCCCTTTCGTCGGCACGAGATCGAGCGTTGCCGCATCGATATCAATATCTTCCCGATCCTGGGTATTTACGGTGATGACGTTGTGCCGATAGGCCGTCATAGAGGGCACTATGGCGTTACCAAAACGGTCTGTAGAGATGCCGCGCCCGTTTTGCACTTTGACGTTATCGCCATCCTTAATGTGCACAATGGCAAAAGCGTCGCGTACGGGTTGCCCCAGCGTCACGCCATGCTCGTGGGCAACGATCGACCCCTGCGCGCTGTAGTTCCACTGTCTATTATCACCGCTGTAGCTGTAGCCCATCCCGACCTCACCGGAAGCGCCACGGTAACGCCCGGACAGGCTGCCGCCGTAGCCGGTATTCTGATTGGCATAGCTCTGCTGGAGGTTGTAGCTCAGCTTATTGTCCTCCAACGCGGTGCCGCCGAGCCCGACCTGATGCGAAACAAACCCACCGCTGGCGGTGTTAGCGCTATAGGTTGCCCAGGAGTCAGGCAGCCACTTTGAGAACGGAATGTTGACCGTCAACGCCATCTGCCGGTCGGTATTGGCGTCCGGCGTGCGGGTCAGGTTGTAGCTTATCGACCAGGTGATATCGCGCCAGCTGGAGCTCAGCCCCGCGCTGACGCTGCGCTCATGGCCGTCCATATCCCAGTAATCCTGCTGATAGCCGTTGAGATAAGCCGAGCCCCAGTCTGAAATACGCTGGGAAAGGTTTAGCTGCATGCGGCTACGGCGGTTGTTGGTTCTGCGATAGGTATAAATGCCGTCATCGATCTCGCCGTCACGCCGATCGATAGCTTCCTGAAAGGTATAAAACCCCGAGGTAGAGTAGCGGTAGCTGGCAAGCGTGACGGTCGTATCCGTGTCAGGGATATCTTTGGAGTACTGGGCCCGCCACGATAAACCGCTGGCATCGTCAAGCCCGTCATCAAACGCGGTACGCGCGGCGGTGAAGTCGACAGATGCGGAGCCGAAGTGCCTCAGGTCGGCACCAAGCCCCAGCAGCAGCGCATGATACAGTGACGCCCCCAGCGCGCCGGTATAGGCCGTGACGCCGTAAGGCAGACCATAGATAGCCGTACCTTGCGCAAAGATGGGTTCATCTTCACCTTCATTACCGCGATAGCGCCCTGCTGCCAGCGAGTACTTAAAACCACCTTCTCGCTGTAACACCGGCACCGACGCGCTGGCCTGAATGAAGCTATGCTCGCTGCCATCCGCCTCTTCGACGGTCACTTCCAGATCGGCTCCGGAAGTCACCTGGCTCAAGTCGCGGATCTCAAAAGGCCCTGGCGAGACGTTTGTCTGATAGATGGTATAGCCGTTTTGCTTGATGGTGACTTTCGCGTCGCTATTCGCAATACCTCGCACAACGGGCGCAAAGCCTTGCTGGCTGACGGGCAGCATAGCGGTGTCCGTTTCCAGCTTCACGCCGGTCATCTGGACGCTGTCAAAAAGCTCGCCATTGGTATACGTCTGCCCCATCTCAAGCTGGCTTTTCAACGCTTTGATGTCACGCTGTAAAGTGCTGGCGATAGCCTCCCAGCCGGAAGCATCGCTCCAGGTGCTGTTATTACGCAGTCGCCACGCGCCAAGATTCATCCCCGACTCCAGACCCAGCCAGGTTGAAGAGGCTTTGCCCGAACTATAGTGTTGCTGAGAGCCGCTGAGCTGATAGCTTGTCCAGGCGGCAGGCGCGCCGTCATCCCAGAATTTCGGGTTAATCGCTCCGGCGGCGGCGCGATCGCGATAGATCTGCGGAATGACCAGCTTCAGGGTCTGGTTATCCTGATCGTAATCGTAGCGTGCATTTTCAATGAAATGAGAGATGTCCCGAACGTAAGCCTCGTCGTCCAGACCCTTTAAGTCAGGGATCGTGTCAACTTTCACGCCGTATTCGCGCAGGTCCGCTTTGGTCAGCTCCGGCAGCAGATGCTGTTTGTCGTCAGAAAGCACATAGGTGAGCGTACGTGTATCCAGCACGTCCCGATCCCACATAATCGTCGTGGGGTAGCTCCCCGCAAGTAAGCCATTATCATTGATGAATTTTTTGAGCGTGGAGGTATTTTCGAGAGGGGTATCCAGTTCAAGGATCCGCAGGTTGAATTCGTCATCCGCACTTGCAGGCTGGATCGCGGCGAGCAGCGCCAGCGCGATCCCGGACAGTACCTGTTTGTGAAGTAAAGATGACGACATAACTTACCAACATGATCGATTTAAAGAGCCTGCTTGCGTAGAGGAGTCTGGGCGCCGAAATCATTAATAGCCGTCCAGGTCACCGCGCCATTTGCCGCTTTTGGTAGCGCGAAACTCTGCTTGCTAAACGGTGCAACCATCATTGAAATGGCACCCGGCGTGGTTTTGGTCTCTTTCACCGGTACACTTTTCCCGCCAACGGCCAGTTCGCCAAAAGAGACGTAAAAAGGGGTGGGGTTGTTTGCAATTAGCGTCTCACCCTGACGATGGAACGTGATTTTTTCATAGGCTCCCAGGGCATCGGTTTCCTTCAGTTGAGCAGGACGCCAGAAAAGCTTCAGGCGCGTTTTCATCGCGAACTGCAGCGTGTTTTTCTCTTTCAGATCGGGCGACAGAGCAGAGACGGATTTCACATTCGCCAGAAAAAGTGATTCGCGGTCTGCCGGCAGGCTGTTTTTATCGCCGGTAAAAATAACGTGTAATAGCGTCTGACGATTTTCCTGCAACTTATAGACAGGCGGCGTAATAATAAAGGGAGCCTTTGCATCATTGGGATAACTGACCCAGCTTTGCACCAGATAACGCGTATGAGGATCTTTATTTTTAAGTGCGATTTGCACTTCAGATTTATTCGATGGATAAATAATTCGCGTACCACCGAGAACAACGCTTGCCTGCACTGAAAAGCAAGAGATAATTAAACAACCACATAACAATTTAAATAACGTCTTCATACAGCGTTCCAGGAGGCAGCCGTTCAGGCTGCCAATAATTGCTTAGCGATAGACAACCTCAAATGTGGCTGAGGAGGAGTAATGACCCGCGGTTGGCGCGGCATCACCGACCTGAATCACTTTCGCGGTGTAGTTAAAGACAGAAGCCGCTGCGCCGGTCGGATCGTTAGCCACGTCGGTGCCCGCATCCGGTACTGAACCGTCGAAGACCACATCGCCTTTGGAGCCGTTGTCGTTGCTGACAATGATGCCAACGTTAGTGGCGTTGCCTGCGCCGGAGAGATCGTTCTTCAAACGCTTGTACGCCGCGTCTGTCGTTGTGCCGCTGAACTTGAGGTTCAGTTTGGCGACCAGCGGGTCACATTTTTTTACTTCAATCTTAAAAGCTTTAGACGTCCCGACCTGACCGTCGATGCCAAAATCTGAAGGATAAGTATCTGCGAATGTGACGGTGGATTCATTGGTCCCCGTACCATCAACATTAATCTCGCAGGTATCCGCCACAATTTTTCCGGCGAAATTTACCGTACCTGAATCATTCGCTGCAAAGACCGGCAGCGACAAAGCCGCCATAATGCTTCCGGCCAATAAAGAAGAAATAATTATCTTATTCATAACAACATCCTTATATATGTTTATAATGGAATCCATTCCTGGGAAAAATACTTTTCGCCAGAATGCCATTTAAAATTGGACGTCACTTAGCCCCGAAAAACCATTAATAATAACATCCCATGAGGAAAGTGAAATTCACGAACTTAATTACATCAGATTAATCTTTACCGTGTCCAGCAGGATGGCGAATAAAATAGTTTAAAGTGATACCAACGCACTGATTAAAATAAGAAAAATCACGCATTAATAATTCTTAATTAGACATTTACTAAAATTAAAATAAGAATAAATGTTAAGACAAAAAAAGCCGCTTATCACTAAGCGGCTTTTTTATTCAGGAAACTAATCAGTTTCCGCCAAACATGTCCTTAATCCAGCCGGCTACGCCATCGCTGTCTTTCTTCTCATTCTGCTGCTGCGGCTGTTGCTGCTGCGGCTGCTGTGGCTGAGAAGACTGATCGAACGGGTTGCCGGTCGGCTGTTCAGGCTGGTTCTGCTGGCACAGGGAATCCGGGTTGGTTGTCCAGACCGGCAGGGTACGCATTCCGCCACCGCAGACAAAGTTACCGGAGCTGTCCACGCCCATATCCACGATATCTTCCGGTGCAACGAGGTTCAGCGGCACCGGTGACTGATTGGCCAGGTAGCGCTGGTAAATCGACATCGCCCCGCTCGCCCCGTACAGTTTGGTCGGCTGGTTGTTATCGCGGCCTACCCAGGTGATCACCACTTCGCGGCCATCAATACCGGCAAACCAGGTATCAACGTTGTTGTTGGTGGTCCCGGTTTTACCCGCCAGATGCAGACCCGGATACTTCGCCCCCAGCTGACGCCCGGTACCACGCTGCACCACCTGCTGCATGGTCCACAGCGTCATGTAGGCGGCCTGAGCAGGAACGGCACGCTCTGCCTGCGGGAAGCTCTGATACAGCACGGAGCCATCTTCGGCAATCACCGAACGCAGGGCAGACAGCGGTGCGCGGTTACCCCCGCTGGCAATGGTCTGGAACGCCTGGGCGACTTCGATCGGCGTCAGGTTAAGCGCGCCGAGGATCATTGCCGGCACCGGGTGCAGCTGATCTTTCGATACGCCCAGTTTTTGCCAGGTGTCGACAATCGCTGGCAGTCCCAGCGACATGCCCAGGTTAACGGTTGGTACGTTCATGGAACGCGTTAATGCATCCACCAGCATCACCTGACCGCTGAACTGTTTATCATCGTTCTGTGGTGACCACACCTGGCCGTTAGGCTGGCGCAGGGAGATAGGCGCATCCGCAATCCAGGTATTCAGACGATACTGGTTTGGCTGACTCAGGGCAGTGAGATAGGTCGCCGGTTTTGCCAGAGAACCGATCGAGCGACGCGCCTGCATGGCACGGTTGTAGCCTGCAAACTGCGGCTCGGCACCGCCCACCATCGCACGCACTTCGCCGGAGTTGCGATCAACCACTACCATCGCGGTTTCAAGATCGGAGAGCTTACGCTGTTTCTTCAGCGCCGGAATGCCTTCCACCGCCGCTTTTTCTGCCGCATCCTGCGCCACGGAGTCAAAGGTGGTGAAGATCTTCACGCCGGAGAGATCTTTGACCTTATCGCCAAGCTTGCTTTGCAGCTCCTGACGCACCAGTTGCATAAACGCAGGCTGAGGCGAAATCACACCGCCGCGCGGCTGAACGCCAAGCGGACGTGCGCTCAGCATGTCGTACAGCTCCTGGTCAATCACCTGCTGTTGTTGCAGCAGACGCAGCACCAGGTTACGACGCTCCAGCGCCAGTTTCGGGTTACGCCACGGGTTATAAATGGACGCGCCTTTCACCATGCCCACCAGCAGCGCCTGCTGATCCAGGCTCAGCTCCTCCACCGGACGACCAAAGTAGTACAGGCTCGCCAGCGGGAAGCCGCGGATTTCGTTATCGCCGCTCTGACCGAGGTACACCTCGTTCATGTACAGCTCAAGGATGCGATCCTTGCTGTAGCGCGCATCCATCAGCACAGCCATGTAGGCTTCGTTCGCTTTACGCCAGTAAGAGCGTTCGCTGGAGAGGAACAGGTTCTTCACCAGTTGCTGGGTCAGCGTACTCGCGCCCTGTACGGTACGGCCGGCAGTCAGGTTAGCCAGCACCGCACGACCAATCGAATAAAGGCTGATGCCATCATGCTCGTAGAAATGGCGGTCTTCGGTTGCCAGCAGGGTATCGACCAGCAGATCCGGGAAGCCGTTACGCGCCACGAACAGGCGCTGCTCGCCGTTTGCTGACGAAAGCATGGTGATCAGACGCGGATCGAGACGGAAGAAACCAAACTGACGGTTGTTATCCATGTTCTCGATGGTATCCAGACGATCGCCGTCAAAGGTCAGACGCGCGCGCACCTGCCCCTCTTTGCTGTCCGGGAAATCAAACGGACGACGGATCATCTCAATGCTGTTGGACTGCACGGTAAATTCGCCAGGCCGCGTCATTTTTGACACCTGACGATACTGGGTGGCTTCGAGCAGTTTAACCATCTCGTTCTTCGTGATGGACATATCTGGCTCAAGGTTCACCATACGGCCATATACTGCCGCAGGTAACTGCCAGACTTTACCGTCGATACGGCTGCGGATCTTCTGATCCAGATACACGCCGTAAATCGCCATCAGCACGACAAAAACAATGAACAGCTTCAGCAGCAGCCAGAACCAACCGCGCTTGCCCCGAGGCTTACGCCCTTTGCCTTTTCCATTACGCGGCATCGGTTCTTCATCCTCATAATCGTCTTCATAGTCATCGTCATAGTCCTCATCTCTGAGGCGACGACGGCTTACCTTTTCTTTCGCCGGACGCGTTGGTTTTCCCTTACGTCCTATTGGCTCGCGGTCATTCCCCGCCATGCTTTTTCTCCGCAACTTTCAGGCGCAAAGGCCAGATTTTCTTTTCTTTCACAGGCCTGTGAAAGAAGAAATCTCTCAAAATTTGTTTTCTCCCTCTCCCTGTGGAAGAGGGCTGGGGTGAGGGCATCAGGCCGCACATCCCTTTCAGGAATACTTCTTCGTCCGCCTCGTCGGCGCCGTATTCGCCGGATCGTCCGGCCAGACATGTTTGGGGTATCGCCCCTTCATCTCTTTTTGCACTTCACGGTAGCTTCCCGCCCAGAACGCCCCCAAATCTCGGGTGATTTGTAATGGACGATGCGCAGGCGACAGCAGCTCAAGCACTAACGGCACACGCCCTTCCGCAATGGACGGCGTGGTGGCCTCACCAAACATCTCCTGCATCCGAACCGCCAGCGCCGGCGGATTATCCTCATGATAACGGATGGCAATCCGGCTTCCGGTGGGCACAGTGTAATGCCCTGGCAGTTCACTATCCAGACGTTGACGTAATGACCAGTCCAGTAAATTCTGTAACGCGACCTTAACATCAAGGGCTTTCAGCGCCCGAAGCGAGTGAACACCGTGCATTTGCGGCAGCAGCCAGCGCTCCAGAGAGCCCAGCAATGTCTCATCATCGACTGCGGGCCAGTCATACTCCGGCAGCCAACGTGCAGCACAATGCAGGCGAAGACGATACTGTTCAGCCTCTGGTGACCAGTTCAGCACGCCTAATCCTTTTTCCCGAATGCCGTTCAGCATAGCCTGATGAAGCTCTTCTTCCGACGGCTTCGCCAGCGGCTTCGTCCCGAGCGTCAGTTTCCCAATCTGGCTACGACGAAACGCCTTCAGCGTGCCCTGGGCATCATCCCACTCGACGATGTCCGATTGCTGAAGCAGCTGCGGACAGGTACGGGTCAGGGCGTCAATATCTATGGCAATCGCCTGCAGGATACGCGCATCCGGGGAGTGACTCCCCTGCAGCAGGAGCGGCGCAATCAGCCACTCGTGACGCGTCAGCGCATCATCGCTGTCCAGCATCGCCCCCATGCCGTTTGCCAGCTGGTAGCGACCGTCCAGCCCGCGCCGACGCGCAATCCTGTCCGGGAAGGCCTGTGCCAGCAGCCGGGGAATACGCTCACTGTCTGGTACGCCGCCGCGGCTGTTAAGCCGTTTACCGAGCTGCTGCACCCGCTGCTGCCAGTTCCCCTGACTGCGCGAAAACGCCTGCCCCAGATCGCTGCTGCCTCCTCGCGGCGGCTCCTCAAGAATAGCCGCCAGTTTAGCCGCCGTGGCAATTTCATCGTCCCCCAGCGCGGCCACCAGCATTGCGGCCAGACGCGGATCGTTGCCCAGTGCCGACATTTTCTGGCCGCGCGCCGTCAGACGTTCGCCTTCCAGCGCGCCAAGCTGGGTCAGCAGATTGCGCGCAGCGGCGAGATTCACGGCAGGCGGAGAATCAAGCCAGGTAAGCTGCCCAGGATCCGGACAGCCCCACTGAAGCAGATCCATCACCAGGCCCGACAAATCACTTTGTAAAATTTCCGGCGTGCTTTGCTGTGCAGCGCGTTCAGCCTGTTCCGCGCTGGTCAAATGCAGGCAGATACCCGGTTCAAGACGCCCCGCGCGGCCCGCGCGCTGCACCATCGACGCCTGGCTAATGCGCTGCGTCAGAAGTTTAGTCAGCCCGGTGCGCGGGTCAAAGCTTGCCACCCTCTCCTGGGCGCTATCCACCACCAGGCGAATCCCTTCAATGGTCAAACTGGTTTCAGCAATGTTGGTTGCCAGCACCACCTTGCGCTGCCCCACCGGGGCCGGAAGGATGGCTTTACGCTGATCCTGGAGCGACAGCGCGCCGTAGAGCGGGCAAAGCAGCACATCACCGCCTACGCGTGTAGAAAGCTGCTCCTGCACGCGCTGGATCTCACCGACACCCGGCAAAAACAGCAGCAGGGAACCGGGCTCCTGGCGCAGCAGCTCAGCGGTAGCAATGGCGACCGCCTCGTCAAAACGCTGGTGGGAGGGAAGCGGTTGATAGCGGCGTTCTACCGGAAACGCCCGCCCTTCAGAGCTGATGACCGGTGCATCGGGTAGCGCCTGCCGTAGCCGCTCGTTATCCAGCGTGGCCGACATAATCAGCAGCCGGAGATCGTCACGCAGTCCTTGCTGAACGTCCAGCAACAGCGCGAGGGCCAGATCCGCCTGCAGGCTACGCTCGTGGAATTCATCCAGGATCACCAGCCCGACGCCGGTGAGCTCCGGATCGTTTTGCAGCATGCGGGTGAGAATACCCTCGGTGACCACTTCGAGGCGCGTGCTCGGCCCCACGCAGGTCTCGGCGCGCATCCGGTAACCTACCGTTTCGCCCGGTTTTTCATTCAGCAGTTCCGCCAGACGCTGCGCCACGTTGCGCGCGGCAAGCCTGCGCGGCTCCAGCAGGATAATTTTTCCGCTGATGTTCCCGTCTTTCAGAATCTGCAGCGGCAGCCAGGTGGACTTCCCCGCACCCGTCGGGGCATTCAGCAAAACCTGCGGGGCATGATGTAAGGCAGCGAGAAGGTCAGGAAGAACGACGGCGACCGGCAATGAGGACACTAACAGCTCCAGAGGGTTAACATTAGTCGGCGTACATTGTAGCATCGGCGCATATCATTACCGAGTCCTCCGTATGCCTGAGTCGAAACGGCTGTTTTTTGCCATTGAATTGCCCACCGCGATACAGCGTCAAATTGTTCGCTGGCGCGCCGATCGCTTCCCGCCGGAAGCCGGTCGCCCTGTCGCGGCGGCTAACCTGCACCTGACGCTGGCCTTTTTGGGCGACGTCAGTGCCGAAAAGCAGCGGGCGTTAGCCGCAATGGCCGGGCGTATTGCCCAGCCGGAATTTACGCTGCACCTCGACGATGCGGGTCAGTGGCTGCGTTCGCGCGTGGTCTGGCTGGGCACGCGCCAGCCACCGCGCGGATTATTGCAGCTTGCGAACATGCTGCGCGCGCAGGCGGCGCGCAGCGGCTGTTATCAGAGCCCGCAGCCGTTTCATCCACATATCACGCTGCTGCGCGATGCCGGTCAGGCCGTTGCCATCCCGCCGCCGGGTTTTCACTGGGCTTTTCCGGTCAACGGATTCGCGCTTTACGAATCCGTCTTTGCACAGGGACGCACCCGCTATACGCCGCTACAGCGCTGGACGCTGGGCAACACCGAAAGGAATTCTGATGAAGTTTAGTCCTCCCCTGCAGCACGCTACGCTTATCCAACGCTACAAACGCTTCCTCGCCGACGTGATCACCCCTGAAGGGATACAGCTCACCCTGCACTGTCCCAATACCGGTGCCATGACGGGCTGTGCGACGCCGGGTGACAGGGTCTGGTATTCCACATCAGAAAATACTAAACGCAAATATGCCCATACCTGGGAAATGACCGAAACCCAAAATGGGGCATTTATTTGCGTTAACACCCTGCGCGCAAATCAACTGGTTAAGGAAGCGCTGACCCATGGCATCATTCCTGAACTGGTCGGTTATGGTACGCATAAAAGTGAAGTGAAATATGGCGATGAAAGCAGCAGAATTGACTTCATGTTACAGGCGGAAGACAGGCCGGAGTGCTATATTGAAGTGAAATCAGTGACGTTAGCGGAGCAGGAAAATGGCTACTTCCCGGATGCGGTAACGCTACGTGGTCAGAAGCATCTGCGAGAGCTAATGAGTGTTGCGGCGGCGGGCAAACGCGCCGTATTGCTGTTTGCGGTGTTGCATTCAGCCATTGAGCGTTTCTCCCCTGCCCGCCATATTGATCCTAAATACGCGCAATTGTTGAATGAGGCACAAAAGCAGGGGGTAGAGGTTTTCGCTTATAAAGCGGAACTTTCTGCCGATAATATGACTCTGAGATCCTCTCTTCCCATTGTCTTATAAGGGATTAGACGATTGACGATTAAGTGTTCTGGCCGCGTGCGCAAATACGCTTTTCCTCACAGGCTTGTCAAGTGTTACGTTTAGATAATTGCCATCCGGAAAAGCATCTGCTATTTATAGCGACCTGATTTTTCCCCCAACACGGGGATCGATAGTGCGTGTTAAGGAGAAGCAACATGCAAGAAGGGCAAAACCGTAAAACATCGTCCCTGAGTATTCTCGCCATCGCTGGGGTGGAGCCGTATCAAGAGAAGCCGGGCGAAGAGTATATGAACGAAGCCCAGCTGTCGCACTTCAAGCGTATTCTTGAAGCATGGCGTAATCAACTCAGGGATGAAGTCGATCGCACCGTTACTCATATGCAGGATGAAGCTGCTAACTTCCCGGATCCGGTAGACCGTGCCGCTCAGGAAGAAGAGTTCAGCCTCGAACTGCGTAACCGTGACCGCGAACGCAAACTGATCAAAAAGATCGAGAAAACGCTGAAAAAAGTCGAAGACGAAGATTTTGGCTACTGCGAATCCTGCGGTGTTGAAATCGGTATTCGTCGCCTGGAAGCGCGTCCAACCGCCGATCTGTGCATCGACTGTAAAACGCTGGCCGAAATCCGCGAAAAACAGATGGCCGGTTAATACCAGCGCTGTTTACACACTCTAAAGGCGGGAGTCTCTCCCGCCTTGTTACTGTTGATATGTCTGAATCACACTATATTGGGCGCTTCGCGCCATCTCCTTCCGGTGAATTACACTTCGGCTCATTAATTGCCGCGCTCGGCAGCTACCTGCAGGCTCACGCCCGCCAGGGAAAATGGCTCGTCCGCATTGAAGATATTGACCCTCCGCGTGAAGTTCCCGGTGCTGCAGAGACGATTCTGCGTCAGCTGGAACATTACGGTCTTCACTGGGATGACGAGGTGCTGTGGCAGTCAAAACGTCACGAGGCGTATCGGGAACGTCTGGCCTGGCTTCGCGCACAGGGACTTTCCTATAACTGCACCTGCACCCGCGCGCGTATCCAGAGCGCAGGCGGCGTCTATGACGGCCACTGCCGCACGCTTAATCTCCCTCCGGAAAATGCCGCCGTGCGTATCAATCAGCGCTCCCCGGTGACGCGCTTTACCGATTTACTCTCCGGTGAGATTCATGCCGATGAACGTCTGGCGCGTGAGGATTTTATTATTCACCGTCGCGATGGCCTGTTCGCCTATAACCTGGCCGTGGTGGTGGACGATCATTTCCAGGGCGTGACGGAAATTGTGCGCGGGGCGGATCTGGTCGAGCCGACCGTTCGACAAATCTCGCTTTATCACCAGTTTGGCTGGACGGCGCCGGACTACATTCATCTGCCGCTGGCGGTCAATGCGCAAGGCTTTAAATTGTCAAAGCAGAACCACGCCCCGGCCCTGCCAGACGGCGATCCGCGTCCTGTTTTGATCGACGCGCTGCGATTTCTCAACCAGAATGTAACCAACGAATGGCAGGATCTGCGTATTGACGAACTGCTGAAAATGGCCGTTGCCAATTGGACGCTCGCGGCAGTGCCAAAAATCCAGCATTCTCAAATGCGTTGCGCTGAGCTATGATTAGCCGCTTTTTTCATAACAAAACACACTACGAGGTGTACCATTTTTACCCGAGTCGCTAATTTTTGCCGTAAAGTGCTAAGCCGCGAAGAGAGCATGGCGAACGATGCTATTGCACAGCCACACATGTCGGTTATTCCGCGTGAGCAGCACACTATTTCCCGCAAAGATATCAGTGAAAATGCCCTCAAGGTGCTCTATCGACTGAATAAAGCGGGCTACGAGGCCTATCTCGTGGGCGGTGGAGTGCGTGATTTACTGCTGGGCAAAAAACCAAAAGATTTCGACGTGACGACCAGCGCCACGCCTGAGCAGGTGCGCAAATTATTCCGTAACTGCCGTCTCGTTGGCCGCCGTTTCCGTCTGGCTCACGTGATGTTTGGGCCGGAAATTATCGAAGTGGCGACCTTCCGCGGCCACCACGAAGCGGGCGCGTCCGATCGCACCACGTCACAGCGCGGCCAGAACGGTATGCTGCTGCGCGACAATATCTTCGGCTCTATCGAAGAAGATGCCCAGCGTCGCGACTTCACCATCAATAGCCTTTATTACAGCGTGGCGGATTTCACCGTGCGCGATTACGTCGGCGGCATGCAGGACCTGAAAGAAGGTCTGATCCGTCTGATCGGCACGCCGGAAACGCGCTACCGTGAAGATCCCGTGCGTATGCTGCGCGCCGTTCGTTTCGCCGCCAAGCTTGATATGCGCATCAGCCCGGAAACGGCAGAGCCGATCCCGCGTCTGGCGACGCTGATTAACGACGTGCCGCCTGCCCGCCTGTTTGAAGAGGCGCTGAAGCTGCTGCAGGCCGGCCACGGCTTTGAAACCTATAATCTGCTGCGCGAATACAACCTGTTCCAGCCGCTGTTCCCGACCATTACCCGCTACTTCACCGAAAACGGTGACAGCCCAATGGAGCGGATGATTGCGCAGGTGCTGAAAAATACCGATACCCGTATCCGCAACGACATGCGCGTGAACCCGGCGTTCCTGTTTGCCGCGATGTTCTGGTATCCGCTGCTGGAAACGGCACAGCGTATTACCCAGGAGAGCGGGCTCGCCTATTACGATGCGTTCGCGCTGGCTGCCAACGACGTGCTGGACGAAGGCTGCCGCACACTCGCCATTCCGAAACGTATTACCACCCTGGTGCGCGACATCTGGCAGCTTCAGCTGCGCATGTCCCGTCGTCAGGGCAAACGCGCCTGGAAGCTGATGGAGCATCCTAAATTCCGCGCTGCCTTCGATCTCCTGTCGCTGCGTGCGGAAATTGAACGCAACCAGGAGCTGCAGCGTCTGGCGCTGTGGTGGGCTGAATTCCAGGTCTCCGCCCCGCCGGAGCAGAAAGATATGCTTACCGGGCTGGATGAAGAGCCGGAACCGCGTCGCCGTCATCGTCGTCCGCGCAAACGCGCGCCGCGTCGTGAAGGGACAGCATGACCCTCGCGTATATCGCCATCGGCAGCAATTTAGCCTCTCCGCTGGAGCAGGTGAATGCTGCCGTACAGGCGCTGGGCGAGATTCCGCAAAGCAAGATCGTGGCGGTCTCCTCGTTCTACCGCACACCGCCGCTGGGGCCGCAGGATCAGCCCGATTACCTCAACGCCGCCGTGGTACTTGAAACTGCCCTTGATGCCGAAACACTGCTGGACAATACCCAGCGCATCGAACTGCAGCAGGGCCGCGTACGCAAAGCCGAACGCTGGGGACCGCGCACGCTGGACCTCGACATTATGCTGTTTGGTCACGAGACGATTAACACTGAACGTCTCACCGTTCCGCATTACGATATGAAAAATCGCGGGTTTATGCTCTGGCCGCTGTTTGAAGTCGACCCCAATCTCATCTTCCCGGATGGCACCTCACTTAAGTCCATTCTGGACAACCTCAAAGCGGAAAAACCCGCTCGCTGGTGATCGGGTTCCCCTGTCAGTTAGCCTCAAAATAATTGTGGCTAATCGTTTACCTAAAATCATTGTTCCCTCGAATGTTACTGTTAGAATGCGCAAAGATTCGCTTTTGGGCTATCAGGAAACAGTATGAAACCAACCACCATCTCCTTACTGCAGAAATGCAAACAGGAAAAAAAACGCTTCGCCACCATCACCGCGTATGACTACAGCTTCGCCAAACTGTTTGCCGAAGAGGGGATCAACGTCATGCTGGTCGGAGATTCGTTAGGGATGACGGTACAAGGACATGATTCCACCCTGCCGGTGACGGTTGAGGATATCGCTTACCATACCCGCGCCGTGCGCCGTGGCGCCCCAGCCTGCCTGCTGCTTTCCGATCTGCCGTTTATGGCCTATGCCACGCCGGAACAGGCATTCGAAAACGCGGCGGCAGTGATGCGCGCAGGTGCCAATATGGTCAAAATTGAAGGCGGCGCCTGGCTGGTTGATACGGTGAAGATGCTCACCGAGCGCGCCGTGCCGGTCTGCGGCCATTTAGGCCTGACGCCGCAGTCCGTGAATATCTTCGGCGGCTATAAGGTGCAGGGCCGCGGCGATGCAGCCCAGACGCTGCTGGATGATGCCCTGGCGCTGGAAGCCGCAGGTGCCCAGCTGCTGGTGCTGGAGTGCGTGCCGGTTGAGCTGGCGAAACGCATCACCGACGCGCTGTCCATTCCGGTGATTGGTATTGGTGCTGGCAACGTCACCGATGGTCAGATTCTGGTGATGCACGACGCCTTCGGTATCACCGGCGGACACATCCCGAAATTTGCTAAAAATTTCCTCGCCGAAGCGGGCGACATGCGCGCTGCGGTCAGGCAGTATATTGCCGACGTTGAATCCGGTGTTTACCCGGGTGAAGAACACAGTTTCCATTAAGGAGTCTCGTTGTGCTAATCATTGAAACCCTGCCGCTGCTGCGCCAGCATATCCGCCGCGCGCGTCAGGAAGGTAAACGTATCGCACTGGTCCCAACCATGGGCAATCTGCATGACGGCCACATGAAGCTCGTCGACGAAGCCCGCGCGCGGGCAGATATCGTGGTGGTCAGTATCTTCGTGAACCCCATGCAGTTTGACCGCGCGGACGATCTGGCGCGCTATCCGCGCACCCTGCAGGAAGATTGCGAGAAGCTCAAAAAACGCCATGCGGATATCGTTTTCTCACCTGCACCGGCGGATGTTTACCCGCAGGGTACTGAAGAGGCAACCTACGTTGACGTCCCGGGGATTTCCACCATGCTCGAAGGTGCCAGCCGCCCGGGCCATTTCCGTGGCGTTTCCACCATCGTCAGCAAGCTGTTCAACCTGGTACAGCCGGACGTTGCCTGCTTCGGTGAGAAAGATTTCCAGCAGCTGGCGCTGATCCGCAAAATGGTCGCGGATATGGGTTACGATATCGAGATTGTCGGCGTACCGATTGTACGTGCCAAAGACGGTCTGGCGCTCAGTTCGCGAAATGGCTACCTGACCGCTGAACAGCGTAAAATCGCGCCGGGCTTAAGCAAGGTCATGAACACCATGGCGGAGCAGGTTCTGGCAAAAGAGTTGACCGTCGAAGAGATCGTCGCCCTCGCCGAACAGGCGCTGAACGATAAAGGTCTTCGCGCTGACGACGTACAAATTCGTGATGCTGATACGCTGCTGGAATTTACGGAAACCAGCAAACGTGCGGTGATCCTGGTAGCGGCATGGCTTGGCCAGGCTCGTCTGATTGATAATAAAGTGGTTGAGCTGGCGTAGTTCTCGCCCTTGATAATTAAAGGTAAACGTAATGATTCGCAAAATGCTGCAAGGTAAGCTTCACCGTGTGAAAGTCACCCAGGCCGACCTGCACTATGAAGGCTCCTGCGCCATTGACCAGGATTTCCTCGATGCTGCGGGCATCCTTGAAAACGAAGCCATTGATATCTGGAACGTGAATAACGGTAAACGCTTCTCTACCTACGCGATTGCCGCCGAGCGCGGTTCTAAAATCATCTCCGTTAACGGCGCAGCCGCGCACTGTGCAGACGTGGGCGACATTGTGATTATCGCCAGCTTCGTGATGATGTCTGACGAAGAAGCCCGTCGCTGGCAGCCTAAAGTGGCCTACTTCGAAGGCGACAATGAAATGAAGCGCACCGCAAAGGCGATTCCGGTTCAGGTTGCATAAGACTTTCATTATTAATCACCCGACGAATTTGTCGGGTGATTAATATTAAAAAAAACAATACAATCAAATCATTTCAATAAAAGCATTTTTTAATTCACCCATCTTTATTTCCCTCCTGTAAAAAACATCACAATCATTATCAATCTGAAGCCAGTAATATTACTTAAAAGACAATTAAGAATACTTAATGGCAAATAGCTTCTCACTATCCCCTGCCATCGCATAGAATGCGACTCCCGAAACATTAATTCGGAACGAACATAAGATTCACATATGTTTAATTCTTTAGCATTTATAATATGGATATAAAAATGGCTCTTAATAAATTAGGTCTGGCAACGGTCGTAGCAATGGTTCTGAGCGCTGGTTCAGCAATGGCAGCTAATGATACAGGTACCATTACCTTCCACGGTATGGTTTCTAACAACACCTGCCAGGTTTCTCTTGACCAGAAGATCGATCAGAACGGTAACGATTTTGACGTGAACCTGGACACCGTATTTGTGCGTGACTTCGCTAACCCACTGGGTACCACCAGCACCCTGGGTGAAAAGAAATTCACCCTGTCACTGACGGGTTGTGATACTGCTACTGCGAAGAAAGCGTCTGCACAATTCGCTTCATGGGCTGGTTCTTCTTCTACCGAAGGCGGTCTGCTGGTTCCACCAAGCAACGCTCAGGGCGCGGCTAAGAACGTCAACCTGGTTCTGTCAAACGACGGTAACTCCGCTACCGATCAAATTATGATTGACCAGACTAACAATACCCAGAAAGCAACAATCGATTCTACTACTGGCGCAGGTAACCTGTATTACCGCGTAGCTTACACCCAGGGCCAGGGTTGGGATGCAACGTCTAACCCAGTATCTGCGGGTACCGTGCAGGCACAGGTTGCCTTCACTATGATTTACGAATAAGAAATTCGTAAATTATAAATAATTCAACAATCCCTCATTATTAATGAGGGATTGTTTCTGTAATTCCAAAAGGAAGTGGAAAATGTCTCGTTTAGTATTCGGTAAAGGTCTGAAGGCCACATTACTCGCAACCGCTTTTTTGTGCGCATCAAATGCCAAGGCGGATATCGTTATATCCGGCACGCGTATTGTATACACGCAGTCCTCCAAAGATGTCGTGGTAAATCTCGATAACCATGGCACTAAACCCCTTCTGGTTCAGACCTGGCTTGACGATGGTCGCGATGGTGTAAACCCGCAAGAGCTTAAGCTCCCATTTATCATTACCCCGCCAGTATCACGTATTGATCCGAAAAAAGGGCAGTCCGTGCGAATTACCTACACGGGTACACCGTTACCTCAGGATCGTGAATCGCTGTTCTGGTTCAACGTTCTGGAAATTCCGCCAAAATCCAAAAATGTGGATAAAGAAAACCTTAACCAGCTTCAGCTGGCATTCAGAACGCGTATTAAATTCTTCTTCCGTCCAGATGGATTAAAAGGCACTCCAGGTGATGCTGCTAAAGGTTTAACCTGGACGCAGAAGAAAGAAGGAAATGCAATTAAACTCGTCGCACACAATAGCTCACCATACAACATCTCTGTTTCAACGGTGACCTTTAAAACCGGGCCAAAAACGTATGAGGTCATTCATCAGGCAGTGGCACCTTTCAGCGATGCTGTGATGGCGATAAAGGGTTTAGCTTCCGTGACAAATGGCAGCGTAGAGTATGACGCCATTAATGACTATGGTGGAACAGACCATTACGAAATCGGGCTTAAATAAATAGAAAGTTCTAATTCATAGAATAATTGATAGCATTAGTTCTGCAGAGCAGTCGCTCTCTGCACTGATCAAGCGGGTCTGCCATGTTATTTAAACGTTCTCTTTTATGCCTTGCTATAAGCGCAGCATTACCCTTTTATGCTTGTGCAGAAAATATCGCATCAGCAGATACGCAGCCTGATGATGAAGAAGCGATTGAATTTAACGATCAGTTTCTTTTAAATGGCAGCTCAAATATTGATATTAACCGTTTTGCACATGGCAACCCGGTATTACCGGGTACTTATCGCACAAAGATTAACCTTAACGGTAAATTAAAATCTACAGTGGATGTAACGTTTAAAGATAACGGAACTCCGCGCGCGACGCCATGCCTGACGAAACTGCTGTTGACACAATCAGGTATAGATACCAAGACGCTGGATAAAGTACAGGAAGATGATGCGTCATGCATAGATATTAAAAAGTCCTTCCCCGGCGCAACGGTAAGTTATGACAGCGGTAAACAGGCGCTGGATCTTAATTTCCCGCAGGTCTATGTCCTGAAACGCCCGGCAGGTTATGTCGATCCGTCTCTTTGGGAAAACGGTATTCCTGCCGCCCTGCTCTCTTATGATATGAACGCATGGCATAGCGAGAGCAATGGCAGTACATCAGAAAGTGCCTATATGGGTTTACGCTACGGGCTTAATATGGGCCCGTGGCGATTACGTTCTCGCGGTAATCTTAACTGGGACAAAGATAACGGCACCAAGTATTCCAGCCAGGACATCTATTTACAGCGGGATATTACGCCACTCAGCGCGCAATTCGTCGTAGGTGACTCCTATACTCGCGGTGACGCGTTTGACTCAATAAGCCTACGCGGTACCCGAATATACAGCGATGACCGCATGCTGCCGATGGGCTCTACAGGCTATGCGCCGGTGATCCGCGGGACAGCAAACAGTAACGCGAAGGTAAGCGTCACGCAGAGCGGAAATAAGATCTATGAAACCTCTGTGCCACCAGGGGCATTTGAAATTAATGACCTTAGCACAACGGGCTATGGTAATGATTTACTGGTCACTATTGAAGAGGCGGATGGCAGCAAACGCTCCTTTACCGTACCTTTTTCATCCGTTACCCAAATGCTTCGCCCGGGGGCGACGCGCTGGGACGTGGGTCTTGGTGAATTAAACGACGATTCCCTGATTGACGCACCTAAAGTCGGTTATGGCACACTTTACTATGGCCTGAATAATACCTTCACGGGCTATATTGGCGCGCAATACAGCGACATGGATTTTTACTCGGGTATTCTGGGCCTCGCGATGAACACCTCAATTGGTGCGTTCGCACTTGATGCCACCCAGTCCCATGCGAATATTGAAGGCCTTAATACGCTTAGCGGTCAAAGTTATCGCCTGACCTTCAGTAAAATGATTGAGGCGACAGATACGTCCTTCAACGTGGCGGCCTATCGTTTCTCGACAGAGGATTACCTCAGTCTTAACGATGCGGCACAGCTCCAGGACAGTATCAAGCGACAGAAATATTCTAACCGCAGCTATGCCTCAAACAACGCGCTATACGCCGACTATCAGCGAACCAAAAATCAGGTGCAAATCAGTCTTAATCAGCCCCTGAGTTCGGGTGAAAATAGCTTTGGTTCTCTGTACGTCAGCGGTACGTGGCAGGATTACTGGAATGCCACCGGGTCAACGTCCAACTATAACATTGGATATAACAATAGCTTCACCTATGGCAGTTACAGTCTGTCATTACAACGAACCTATGACCAGTATGGGAAAAAAGATGACAGCGTTTATTTGAGTCTGAGTATTCCACTAAACGTGTTTTCACATGACGGTTCGCGTTCAGGTGGTTTCTCTAACATTAATATGGGGTTGCGTTCCGATCTTAAAGGTGGCACGAGCGTTAACACTTCTGCGGGTGGCAACACGCAAGATAATAAGATCAGCTATTCCGTCAGCGCCGCCTCTAACAGCGGTAATTACGGTAATCTGAATCAAATAAGCGGCTATGGTTCATTAAATAGCGCATACGGCCCTCTTGGGTTATCGGCTTCATTCGGCGATGACAACAGCAAGCAATATTCCGCATCCTATAGCGGGGGCATGGTATTGCATTCCGGAGGCATTGCATTCGCACCGGGAAGTATTGGTGATAGCGATGCACTGGCGCTGGTAAAAGCCAGCGGGGCGAAAGGAGCAGGTATTGGCTTCGGCAGTAGTGAAATTGGTGATTCTGGTTACGGCATTTTACCTTATATGTCGGCTTATCGTGAAAACCGTGTTTATCTGGATATCAGCACCCTGGAAAACGACGTTGAAATAACAAACACCAGTGAAATTACTGTTCCTCGTAGCGGTTCTGTGGTGCTGGTTAATTTTGAAACGAACGAAGGTCGTTCACTGATATTAGAGCTCCAGCGAACTGATAAAGGGTTTATTCCTCTGGGTGCCGATGTATTAAATGAGAAAAATGAATCTGTCGGCACCGTCGGTCAGGCGGGTCAGGCTTTTGTCCGCGGCGTAGAGGATCAAGGCGTACTGCACGTGGTCTGGGGAAATGATAAGGACAGTAAATGTGACGTCCGTTATCAGGTTTTACAAAATGCTCAAAAAGTAGGACTTACAACGGTACTTAATAACCAACAGTGCCAAATGTAATTATTCAGGAAAATAGATGAGAGTGAGTATGAAAAAAAATCTTAAGCTGTCGGTCGTTGCCATGACGATGCTGGCGTTATCAGGTTCAGCGCTTGCCGACGGCACCAATCTGGATGTGAACTTCACCGCCAATATTCGCGAAACCACTTGTGATATGAAACTGGTTGGCGGTACGGGTTCTGATACACAGCAAACCCTGACCATTGGTAAAAATGGCCAGGTGCGTCTTGACGATGTCAGGGCTGGCACTGCTAATGCCCAATTCAAAATTGTTATTGTTGAATGTCCATCATCCTTACGTTCGTTAAAAACAACAATTAAAGGCGCTCCGGCGTCCAAGTTAAAGACTGCGCTTACAAACCAATTAATCCCTAGCGGGGGGTCAAATTGGTCAGGTGTAGAAATTGCACGAGCAATTGCACCAGAGGCACCGTTCCTGATCAACTCAACAGATGATGCAAAACGCCTCGTCTGGACGCCAGAAGAAATAGCGAGCAGCGAAGTGCAGCTTGTCGCCACAATGCGCGAAACCAGCACTGGTGAGATGACAATCGGTGCATTCCAGACCGTTGGTACCTTTGAATTTACTTACGAATGATCTGCGCAGAAAAACGGAGCAATATTATGAAATTTAACTCAGCTTTTATCGCCCTGTCCGTTTCTGCCATTTTTTTCTCTGGAATGGCAAACGCGGCAATTACTGGAACCGGCAGCGTCGAAATGACCTTTGTGACAACCGTTACATCAGGTACCTGCACAGCAAAATTAGTTAACAATGCTGGCACTGAGACGACAGAAATCAGCTTTGGTGATGTTTTCAAATCTGACCTGGTTAACAAAACTCGCGTTGAACCACTCAAGATTGCCTTCACCAACTGTTCTGGTGTCACGAAGGCAACAGTAGCAGCCGCAAAAGGCGCTGGTGGAGAGTGCAGTGGCACAGGTAAGAACGGTGACTCCTACTCAGGTGGCTTAGCAACTGGCTTTGAAATCTGGTCAGGCGTTGTCGATACTGGGCTACTCATGAGCTGCAACACCCCTCCGGCAGCACAAGAAGTCACCATTTCTAATGGCATCGGTGAATTTCCAATGAATTCCCGCATCGTAGTAGGCCAGGGTCAAACCATTGCTGATGTTGGCACAGGTGCCGTTACTGCACCGGTCACGTTCACCATCGCCTATCAATAATTCCAGGAACCACTATGCAACAATCACCGTTTACTTTACACCAGCCCGGTCTGATGTTGCTTATCGGTCTGGCTGGTAGCACTCTGCCTGGCGTAAGCCAGGCAGGTTCAGGTATTGATGTCAACCTGACGGCAAATATTGTTAACAATACATGCCAGCTCAGCGTCGAAAACGGCGGGGAGATCTATTTGCCTACCGTTGCGCGAGACTGGTTTTATAACAGCGATAAGAGCGACCGTTTAACGCCGACCGATGATGAAGCAGGCACACCCTTTACTATTCACGTAGATAACTGCTACGCGAGCGGTGGAGAGGGTGCAGATATTAACCAATTGAAATTTAGTTTTTCACCGCAGAATGGTTTCTGGAGTAACCAAAACCAGGTGTTTAAAAACGATGTGATAGCCGGCGCAGCTGAAAATGTGGGTATCGTTATTTTCTCTGAAAAATACAAAAAGAACGTTTTGAAAAGTGACGGTACGTCTAACGTTATTTACGACGCTGCTGGAAGCAGTGAGAGCTATATAAAGGATTATGGATTTTACGCACGCTATCAGAATGTGGGAACCGTCACCAGCGGCGCAGTGATGAGCAGCGTGCTGGTGAATGTGAGCTACGAATAAAGGGATTTATGATGAAGAAGCTACTCACTATATTAGCGTTTATCACGCTCGGGATTTCAGGCGCGACGCATGCATACGAATGTAAGTTTTACGGGCATGACGATGTGTTAATTATGTCCCCGGGTACACAACCGGTGATTACCCCCCTGCCCGTGGGCATGGTAACCGCCCCAACGCAGATCAGCTCCACGATCATTATGGAGACAACACCGACGTTAAGATCGCACTGCGCAGGCGGCGATGACGGCGGAGATGTTTATCAGTTAACCGATAATGCGATGGAGGAGACGAGCATTGATGGCAAAGCCGCTTTTCGTACAAACATCCCAGGGATTTACTACACGCTGGCGTTTTTCCCGGATGGTAATGGCGTAACGGCATGGTTCCCCCCAAACGCGAACGAATTTTATAGGACAGGTATCATCGGGTATGACTATGGGCTTCTTGATGAGAAAAACTGGCACGTTCGTATGGAAATTTGGCAGACAAATGGGTTCACAGGTGTACCCGCAGATGAGAATTTCCTGACCGCGAGCAGTGGCCCTATCGGTCAAATTATTATTGGTAACCCTAATGGGACAACAAAAGATGACCATCCACGTCCACTGGTGAATATGTCCCAGATGTCATTCAGTATTCCCTTAAACCGTCCAACGTGTGCATTACGCGCCCCGACAACGGTGAATCTGGGGGACTGGTATCCTGCAGAAGTCGAAAACGGTAATACCACCAAAGTCGGGTTTCAGATTACGGGGACATGTATAAATACAGTGAAGGTTGAATATACATTATCATCCACTCATACCACCTCAGATAAAAAGTATTTTACTAACGCCGTTGAAGGTAATAGTGGAGTAACCGCGGCAGGAGGCGTCGGCGTCAGGATTCTCGATAATCAGGGTGATAACTATCCTGTTCCAGCTGATAGCTATGCGCGAACCCTTGCTGTGGGCGAAGTGATTGGAGTGGACCCTGTGAATTTTGTAGACAGAACCCTTTGGGCTCAACTGGTTAAAATCGGCAGCGAACCTGTGACCGTCGGGACTTTCGGTACCTCTGTTACCTTCCAGATAACCTACGAGTAAACTACCCCTGCGGCTGATTGCTGATCAGCCGCGACATCGTCTCCAGCGAATCCGTTCTTAAGATATACAGTCGCTTCAGTAAGAACGGATTATCCCCCGGTTTGACCTTCCCGCGTACCGTCGTCACCGCCAGATGAAACCCGGCGTCATTCGCGGCTTTAATCGCCTTATCGTCGTAGCCGCCGAACGGATACGAGAGGTAAAGCACGTGCGGGTTAAACTGCGCCAGATCCCGTCGCGAGCGCTTAAAATCAAATAAAATATTGTGGTAGCTGCGGCTCAGTAGAATGGGCTGATGGTTGTCGTCAACGCGGTGCAGGAAGTGCGTGTGGGACTGATAGTCGAAAACGTCATGCATCTGCTCCAGTTCCGACACGCTCATAAACTGCAGGGATTTCGGCGCCCATTTTTGCGGATGGCGCTTGATGCGCGAGGAGATAATAAACGCCGTCGCCTTAAAGCCATACGCTTTGAGGATCGGGTAAGCATAGCGGTTAACGGACTTCAGGCCGTCGTCGAAGGTAATTACCACCGATTTCGCCGGCAGGTTCATTTTGTTACGCACATACCCTTCCAGCTGGTACATCGTCAGTGTGGTATAGCCCTGATCGCGCAGCCAGGTCATCTGGTTGCTGAATGCCCGCACGCTGGTGGTCGTGGAGGTATGGCGGAAACGGGTGTTCTCCTCGTCGCGCAAAATATGGTGATAGGTAATGACCGGAATACCATTATCTTCCTGCGCGTCCAGGCTGCTGATCCACGCCAGGCGGTTGCCGATGCGGATCTGGAACCAGGTCTGATTCAGCCGGTCTTTAAGCTTGTTCAGGATCGGATAGCGCAGATTGCTGCTCAGGGTGCCGAAGGGTGCGCTACCGTTGTTCGGGGCATTATAAACGGGCGTGTCTTTCCACGTTATCAGGTTTTGATTGCTCAGCGGTTTATTTAGATCTCCCAGCCCATCCTCGACGCGCTGTTTACCCTGCACCGGCTCCAGGTGTCCCTTGTCGATAAATCCCGTGCCAAATCCGAAGCGGAATTCATAGTAGTCCGCCGCCGCAGGTACCACCGCAAGGATCTGCCCTGCCCGCACATTGCCGACGTTAATGACGCTGTTGCCGACCTGCGCCCAAATCGCCGCATCTTCGGTGGTTTGCATATATTGAGCAGGCATTCTTTGCTGACTTAATAAACTGGCAGAAGAAGTGCCGGACACGAACATCAACAACAGAAAAACAATACGCGTGAACATGAGGGGTCTTATTCGAAGCGGAAATACTTATGCCATTGTAGCAAAAGCGACATCAATACCAACGTTTAATTCTTATACAGATCATGGAGCAGGACGAAAGGAGGATTTTTTTGCTGCTGATGCCACAAGCTGCTGACGTCCGGTGTACCCTGCGCGACGATAGCGTTTCGGAACCCGGCGCTGGTTAACGTTTCACGCTGCGGATACATCGCTTCAAGTAATGGAAGGCTGATGCCCGAGATCACCTCACAGCAATCATGCTTATGGCTCAGCAAAGCGGCTGCGCGGTAAGGCGCCGCGCCCGATTTATCGGTCAAAAAAATCACGCCATCACCGGTGTCCGTTTCATGCAGGGCATCGCACATCATGCGGCTCAGCATGTTAGTGCTCAACCCGCGCCAGTAATTTACCGCCCGGCATTGCGCCAGCGGGCCAAATCTGGCTTCAAGCTTGTCCAGCATGTCCTGCGCCCGTTCATCGTGGCAGGTGATAACCCATCCCAGCATAACTCTCTCCTTAGCAGGCAAGTAGTTTAGCGGAGTGAAGGTTAGCTTTCGGTGATAACTGTCAAAGAAAGTGCCCGGCAAACAGAATGTCGCCGGGCAAAAGATTAGCTGCGCAGACCGCGCCCGCGCTGGATCAGATACCAGCACAGCAGGTAGAAGGCGATGATGAACACCACCAGCACCGCCACCGTGGTAAACAGCGGCACGTCAGTGATACCGAGGAAGCCAAAACGGAAGCCGCTGATCATGTAGACAATCGGATTCAGGTGCGACAGCGCCTGCCAGAACGGTGGCAGCAGCGTCAGGGAGTAGAACACCCCGCCAAGATAAGTCAACGGCGTCAGCACGAAGGTCGGGATCAGGCTGATGTCGTCAAACGTTTTGGCGAACACGGCGTTCAGCAGACCGGCCAGCGAGAACAGGATCGCCGTCAGGAGCAGCGTCAGAGCCACAAACAGCCACGAGTGCACCTGGAACGGCACGAAGAACAGCGAAATCGCCGTGACCAGGATCCCCACGCACAGCCCGCGCGCCACGCCGCCGCCGACATAGCCGGCGATAATAACGTGCGTCGGTACCGGCGCGACCAGCAGCTCTTCGATGTTGCGCTGGAACTTGGCGCTGAAGAATGACGACGCCACGTTGGCATAGGCGTTGGTGATCACCGCCATCATAATCAGGCCCGGCACGATAAACTGCATATAGGTAAAGCCGTGCATCTCACCAATCCGGGAACCTATCAGGTTACCGAAAATAATGAAGTACAGAGTCATCGTAATGACTGGCGGCACCAGGGTTTGCACCCAGATGCGCATAAAGCGGTTAATCTCTTTCGCCCAGATGCTTTTCAGCGCGACCCAGTAAAGATGCGTCATGCCTTGTCTCCTTGTTTATCCTGCACCAGAGAGACAAACAGCTCTTCCAGTCGGTTCGCTTTGTTACGCATACTTAAGACCTGAATACCCTGCGCGCTCAGCTGTGAGAACACGCTGTTGATGCCCTGCTCGCGCAGCACTTCCACTTCCAGCGTCGAGGTATCGACAAGACGATACTGATACCCTTCCAGCTTCGGCAGTGGACTTTTTGCCGCCAGATCGAGAATGAAGGTTTCTGATTTCAGCTTGGAGAGCAGGTTTTTCATCGAGGTGTTTTCCACCAGCTCGCCGTGCTGAATGATGCCGATGTTGCGGCACAGCATTTCAGCCTCTTCAAGGTAGTGGGTGGTCAAAATAATGGTGGTTCCCTTGTCGTTGAGATCTTTCAGGAAGCCCCACATGGAACGACGAAGTTCAATATCGACGCCCGCCGTCGGCTCATCGAGGATCAGCAGCTTTGGCTCGTGCATCAGCGCGCGGGCAATCATCAGGCGGCGCTTCATCCCGCCGGACAACATCCGCGCGCGTTCGTTACGCTTTTCCCACAGATCGAGCTGCTTAAGGTATTTTTCGCTCCGCTCCAGAGCCTCTTTACGCTCGACGCCGTAATAACCCGCCTGGTTAACGACGATCTGCTGCACCGTTTCAAACGGATTGAAGTTGAACTCCTGCGGCACCAGACCCAGCTGGCGCTTGGCGTTCACCACATCTTTTTGCAGGTCATAACCAAAGACGCTCACCCGGCCGGAGGTTTTATTGACCAGCGAACTGATGATCCCAATGGTGGTCGATTTCCCCGCCCCGTTCGGCCCCAGAAGCGCATAAAAATCACCGGCCTCTACTTTTAGATCTATTCCGCGCAGCGCCTGAACGCCGCCCGGATAGGTTTTTTTAAGCTGCTCAAGCTCCAGTGCAATTGCCATGAAATTAACTTACCTTCCGTTCTGACACACGTTGTGTGGTTTCATTAAAAGTCGGGTTACCCTATAGTAGCGCAACGCAATTACTCGGTTACAGGTCGCTAACCTCCATGAACAACATAGATACACTCATCAGCAACAATGCACTATGGTCAAAAATGCTGGTGGAGGAAGACCCCGGATTTTTTGGAAAACTCGCGCAGGCGCAAAACCCACGCTTTCTCTGGATTGGATGCTCCGACAGCCGCGTACCGGCGGAGCGCCTGACCGGCCTCGAGCCCGGCGAACTGTTTGTTCACCGCAACGTGGCTAACCTGGTGATTCACACCGATCTCAACTGTCTTTCTGTTGTTCAGTATGCCGTGGATGTTCTGCAAGTCGAGCACATCATCATTTGCGGCCACTACGGCTGCGGCGGCGTGCAGGCGGCGGTTGAAAACACGGAACTGGGGCTCATTGATAACTGGCTGCTGCACATCCGCGACATCTGGTTCAAACATAGCTCACTGCTGGGCGAAATGCCGCAGGAGCGTCGCATGGATACCCTGTGCGAACTCAACGTGATGGAGCAGGTGTATAACCTGGGCCACTCAACGATCATGCAATCGGCGTGGAAACGCGGGCAGAAGGTCTCGATCCACGGCTGGGCGTACGGCATTCACGACGGTCTGCTGCGCAATCTGGAAGTGACTGCCACCAACCGGGAAACGCTGGAGCAACGTTACCGTTCGGGAATTGCCAACCTTCAGCTTAAGCATGTGAACCATAAATAAAGCCGGGGATTTTCTCCCTCTCCCTGTGGGAGAGGGCCGGGGTGAGGGCATCAGCCCGCAATTACTCGTCCAGCAATACCACTTTCCCAACATACGGCAGATGGCGATAGCGCTGCGCGTAGTCAATACCGTAACCGACGACGAACTCGTCCGGGATAGAGAAACCGACAAACTCTACCGGCACCTGCACTTCACGGCGGTCAGGCTTATCCAGCAGGGTGCAAATCGCCAGCGATTTTGGCTCACGCAGGCTCAGGATCTCGCGCACTTTTGACAGCGTGTTGCCGGAGTCGATGATGTCTTCCACGATCAACACATCTTTGCCACGAATATCTTCATCCAGATCTTTCAGGATTTTCACATCACGGGTGGTGGACATGCCGCTGCCGTAGCTGGAGGCGGTCATAAAATCGACCTCATGGGGCACATGCACTTCACGGCACAGGTCCGCCATGAACATGAAAGAGCCGCGCAACAGACCGACCAGCACCATTTCGCTGCCGCTGTCCTTGTAATGTTCGGTGATTTGACGACCCAGTTCGGCGATACGCGCTTTGATCTCGGCTTCCGGGATCATCACTTCAACAGTATGTTTCATATTACTAACCAAATGATTTTGATGAAAATCTCTCAATACGGATGAGTTAATATCCAGCACTGATACGCAAGCCAGCCATTATATCAGCAAATGGATAACCCTGGCGTATGAGTTATAAAAAGCAAATATTGTGATTCCGATCACACTTGTTAATACCTATAATTAGTTGCTAGCAAATTATTAACAAAAACTGACGAGTACACTTTCTATGGCTGAAACAAACTCTAAACAGCCGCGTCTACTGGTAACATTAACAGCGGCGTTCGCAGCCTTCTGCGCGCTGTATCTGTTAATCGGTGGCGTCTGGCTGGTCGCGATCGGCGGCTCCTGGTACTACCCGATTGCGGGCCTGGTTATGCTTGGCGTAACCGTCCTGCTCTGGCGTAGAAAACAATCTGCACTGTGGCTGTATGCCGCACTCCTTCTTGCCACCATGATCTGGGGCGTCTGGGAAGTCGGCTTTGACTTCTGGGCGCTGACGCCGCGCAGCGACATCCTGGTCTTCTTCGGTATCTGGCTGATCCTGCCGTTCGTGTGGCGTCGCCTGATTGTGCCTTCCAGCGGTGCTGTGGCGGGCCTGGTTGTTGCCCTGCTGATTACCGGCGGCATTCTGACCTGGGCCGGTTTTAACGACCCGCAGGAGATCAACGGTACGCTGAACGCAGAATCGACGCCTGCGGCGGCTATCTCGCAGGTGGCGGACGGCGACTGGCCTGCCTATGGTCGTAATCAGGAAGGTCAACGCTACTCTCCGCTGAAGCAGATCAACGCGGACAACGTTAAGAACCTGAAAGAAGCCTGGGTATTCCGTACCGGCGACCTGAAGATGCCGAACGATCCGGGCGAGCTGACCAACGAAGTGACGCCAATTAAAGTCGGCGATATGCTTTATCTGTGTACGGCGCACCAGCGTCTGTTCGCGCTCGACGCGGCCACGGGTAAAGAGAAATGGCACTTCGATCCGCAGCTGAACTCCAACCCGTCCTTCCAGCACGTCACCTGCCGCGGCGTCTCTTACCACGAAGCGCGTGCCGACAATGCGAGCCCGGAAGTGGTTGCCGACTGTCCGCGCCGCATCATGCTGCCGGTCAACGATGGCCGTCTGTTCGCCATCAATGCCGAAACGGGCAAGCTGTGCGAAACCTTTGCCAACAAAGGTATCCTGAATTTGCAGACCAACATGCCGGACACCACGCCGGGTCTGTATGAGCCAACCTCGCCGCCGATCATCACCGATAAAACCATCGTGATTGCCGGTTCGGTAACGGATAACTTCTCCACGCGTGAAACCTCCGGCGTTATCCGCGGTTTCGACGTGAACACCGGTAAACTGCTGTGGGCCTTTGACCCGGGCGCGAAAGATCCAAACGCGATCCCGTCGGACGAGCACACCTTTACCTTTAACTCGCCAAACTCCTGGGCCCCGGCTGCGTATGACGCGAAGCTGGACCTGGTCTACCTGCCGATGGGCGTTACTACGCCAGATATCTGGGGCGGTAACCGCACGCCGGAGCAGGAACGTTACGCCAGCGCTATCGTGGCGCTGAACGCGACCACCGGTAAGCTGGCCTGGAGCTATCAGACCGTACACCACGATCTGTGGGATATGGATATGCCGTCCCAGCCGACGCTGGCGGACATTACCGTTGACGGCAAAACCGTTCCGGTGATTTACGCCCCGGCCAAGACCGGCAACATCTTCGTTCTGGATCGCAGCAACGGCAAGCTGGTTGTGCCGGCACCGGAAAAACCGGTTCCGCAGGGCGCGGCGAAAGGCGATTACGTTAGCAAAACCCAGCCGTTCTCCGATCTGAGCTTCCGTCCGAAGAAAGACCTCAGCGGGGCAGACATGTGGGGTGCCACCATGTTTGACCAGCTGGTGTGCCGCGTGATGTTCCATCAGCTGCGCTATGAAGGCATCTTCACGCCGCCTTCTGAGCAGGGCACGCTGGTCTTCCCGGGTAACCTGGGGATGTTCGAGTGGGGCGGGATCTCCGTTGACCCGAACCGTCAGGTCGCGATTGCCAACCCAATGGCGCTGCCGTTCGTTTCCCGTCTGATCCCACGCGGTCCGGGCAACCCAATGGAGCAGCCGAAAGACGCGAAAGGCAGCGGTACCGAAGCCGGTATTCAGCCGCAGTATGGCGTACCGTTCGGCGTAACGCTGAACCCGTTCCTGTCGCCGTTTGGCCTGCCGTGTAAACAGCCTGCCTGGGGTTATATCTCCGGCCTGGATCTGAAAACCAATCAGATCGTGTGGAAAAAACGTATTGGTACCCCGCAGGACAGCATGCCGTTCCCGATGCCGGTTCCGGTGCCGTTTAATATGGGTATGCCGATGCTGGGTGGCCCAATTTCCACCGCCGGTAACGTGCTGTTCATCGCGGCAACCGCAGATAACTACCTGCGCGCGTACAACATGACCAACGGTGAAAAACTGTGGCAAGGCCGTCTGCCGGCTGGCGGACAGGCTACGCCGATGACCTATGAAGTAAATGGCAAGCAGTACGTTGTCATCTCTGCAGGTGGTCACGGTTCGTTTGGCACGAAGATGGGCGACTATATCGTCGCGTATGCGCTGCCTGATGAAAGTAAGTAACTGAAAAGCCGGGTGGCGGCTACGCCTTACCCGGCCTACGGAAAAATGCAAAACGGCAACTTCGGTTGCCGTTTTTGTGTTTGTTCCCTCTCCAGGTGGGAGAGGGTCAGGGTGAGGGCATCAGGCCGCACCTGCGACCATCCGGCTTTTTTATACGGTAAAGCCCAGCATCATCCCCGTATCTTCATGCTCCAGCAGATGGCAGTGCGCCATATAGGCAAACTCCTTCGGCGCGTCGTGGTCAAACTTCACCAGCACCTCGCTGACGCCACCTTCCACTCTCACCGTATCTTTCCAGCCCGCGCGATGCGCGTCCGGCGCTTTACCGTTTTCTGAGAGAATGCGGAACTGCGTACCGTGAATGTGGAACGGATGCAGCATCATGTCCCCTTCGCCCGAAATCACCCAGCGCTCAAACTGACCCTTTGTCGCAGCAAACATCGGCGTGTTCATGTCGAACGCTTTGCCGTTAATCATATTGGCGTTGTGAAAATCAAAGCCATGGTCGCCGTGATCCATGTTCCCCATGCCGCCCATTTTGCCGTGGTCCATATTCATATGACCCATCATCTGCCCGTGATGCATCCCCGCCATCGCCTTATCGCCATATTTCGCCATCAGCGCCTGCATGCCCATCATATCGAGCATTGGGTTCATGGAGAGCTGCAGCTTGCGTTGCGTAAGCCCATCAAGCGACGGAAGTGCCGGCAGAGTGGTTAACGTATCAGGCAGCGTGCCGGAAGCGGTCACCAGTAACGGCTGAATACGCAGCACCGGATGCGGCTTGTCAAACGGTGCGACCGCCATCCCCATCAGGCTAACCGGCAGGGTCACAAGATCAAACGCCTTGCCGTCGCTGATATCCACCAGCACCTCGAAGCGCTCGCCCATCAGCATCGGCAGTTCGCTTACTTTCACCGGCTCCGGCAGCAGGCCGCCGTCGCTGGCGACCACGTACAGAGGACGCTTATCGCTGGCGGCGAAGTTCAGCGAACGCGCGTTACAGCCGTTGAGCAGACGCAGGCGCAGCCAGCCTTTGGGTGCGGCGTGCTGAGGATAAATGGCGCCGTTGGTCAACAGCGTGTCGCCAAACCAGCCTACCGCCGCGCTCATCACGTCCAGCTGGTAGTCAATTTGCCCGTCCGCGGTGAATTTCTTGTCCTGCACAATCACCGGTACGTCGTCGATGCCCCACTGTTTCGGCAGGCGCAGCAGGCGACTTTCGTCGTCTTCAATCAGCACCAGCCCCGCCAGCCCCATCGCCACCTGATGGCCCGTTTTGCCATGCTGATGCGGATGGAACCAGCAGGTCGCCGCGCGCTGGTCGGGCGTAAAGGTGACGCTGCGCGTGCCGCCCGCTTTGATGACGCCCTGCGGCCCGCCGTCTACCTCGCCCGGCACTTCCAGCCCGTGCCAGTGCAGCGTCGTCTCTTCGGCAAGCGTGTTGTGGATATCCACCGTCACCGTCTTCCCTTTGCGCAGCTGCAGCGCCGGGCCGAGCAGATTGCCGTTATACCCCCAGGTCGTGGCGTTGTGCGCACCGAACAGCGTGTTGCCGGACTGAACAACAAGCTTGATACGGCTACGGGCATCCGCGGTCAGCAAGTCAGGGATGGGTAAGGCAGGCCTGTCAGCCGCGAAAACCGCGCGGCTCCAGAGAGGCAATGCGCTGGCAGCACCCAGCGCCACGGAATATTTTAAAAAATCACGACGTTGCATGTTCATTTCCTTATTTCCAGCAGGCGATCTTTTGAGCATAAACCCTCCCCTTACCGGAAGGTCAAGTCAAGCGGCAATAATAAAGATCGTCGCACTGGCATCAAGTATGCTAACGTTAATTTTCCGTGAAGAAGTGGTAGAAGCAATGAAGACGTTTTTCAGGACAATTTTGTTCGGTAGCCTGATGGCAATGTGTGCGAACAGCTATGCGCTAAGTGAAAATGAAGCGGAAGATATGGCCGATTTAACGGCGGTTTTTGTATTCCTGAAAAATGATTGCGGCTACCAGAATTTACCCAACGGGCAAATTCGCCGCGCGCTGGTCTTTTTTGCCCAGCAGAACCAGTGGGATCTCAGCAACTACGACAGCTTCGACATGAAGGCGCTCGGCGAAGACAGCTACCGCGACCTAAGCGGTATTGGTATTCCCACTGCCAAAAAATGCAAAGCGCTGGCTCGCGACTCACTCAGCCTGCTCGCCTACGTCAAATAACCTTCCCGACGCCCCCCGTTGAACCTCTGACCGTGCAACCGCGGTTAGAGTTAGCTATCATGTTTCGCTCATTTTTTGTGAGCGTAACGGATGTTTACACAGGAGGAGTTCGCTATGGCCGACCACACGTTGTGGCATGAAACCTTGCATGACCAGTTTGGTCAGCACTTTGCCGTTGATAACGTGCTCTATCATGAGAAAACCGATCACCAGGATCTGATCATCTTCGAGAATGCTGCCTTTGGCCGCGTCATGGCGCTGGACGGCGTCGTGCAAACCACCGAGCGAGATGAGTTTATCTATCATGAGATGATGACCCACGTCCCGCTGCTGGCGCACGGCCACGCGAAGCATGTCCTGATTATCGGCGGTGGCGACGGCGCAATGCTGCGTGAAGTTTCCCGCCATCGTTCCATTGAAACCATCACCATGGTGGAAATCGATGCGGGCGTCGTCTCTTTCTGCCGCCAGTACCTGCCCAACCACAATGCCGGCAGCTATGACGATCCGCGCTTTAGCCTGGTGATTGACGACGGCGTTAACTTCGTTAACCAGACCTCGCAGACCTTTGACGTGATCATCTCCGACTGCACCGACCCTATCGGCCCCGGCGCGTCACTGTTTACCTCCTCCTTCTACGAGGGCTGCAAGCGCTGCCTGAACCCGGGCGGGATCTTCGTCGCCCAAAATGGCGTCTGCTTCCTGCAGCAGGATGAAGCGCTGGATAGCCATCGTAAGCTCAGCACCTATTTCGATGATGTCAGCTTCTATCAGGCCGCTATTCCGACGTACTACGGCGGGATCATGACCTTTGCCTGGGCGACGGATAACGACGTATTACGTCATCTCTCCACCGAAATTATTCAGGCCCGCTTCCACCAGGCCGGTCTTCAGTGCCGATACTACAATCCGGCTATTCATACCGCAGCGTTTGCTCTGCCGCAGTACCTGCAAGACGCATTATCCACTAAGGGGGTGAGCTAATTGAAAAAGCTTAAACTGCATGGCTTTAACAACCTGACGAAAAGCCTGAGTTTTTGTATTTACGATATCTGCTATGCCAAAACAGCGGAAGAACGCGATGGTTACATCGCCTATATCGACGAACTCTACAACGCCAACCGTCTGACCGAGATCCTGTCAGAAACCTGTTCCATTATCGGCGCCAACATCCTGAACATCGCCCGACAGGATTATGAACCCCAGGGCGCCAGCGTGACCATCCTGGTCAGCGAAGAGCCGGTCGATCCCAAGCTTATCGACAAAACGGAACATCCGGGCCCGCTGCCGGAAGTGGTTGTTGCCCACCTGGATAAAAGCCATATCTGCGTCCATACCTACCCGGAGAGTCACCCGGAAGGTGGGCTGTGTACGTTCCGCGCCGATATTGAAGTGTCGACCTGCGGCGTGATTTCCCCGCTGAACGCGCTGAACTATCTCATCCATCAGCTGGAATCGGATATCGTCACGATTGATTACCGCGTGCGCGGTTTTACTCGTGATATCAACGGTATGAAGCACTTCATCGACCACGAAATCAACTCTATTCAGAACTTCATGTCCGACGACATGAAATCGCTGTATGACATGATGGACGTGAACGTGTACCAGGAAAACATCTTCCATACCAAGATGTTACTTAAGGAATTCGACCTTAAGCACTATATGTTCCACACGAAGCCGGAAGATTTGAGCGAAGAAGAGCGTAAGGCGATTACCGACCTGCTCTGGAAAGAAATGCGCGAGATCTACTACGGCCGTAATATTCCGGCCGTGTAAGTGTTGCCCGGAGCAGGGACGCTTCGGAAAGTTACCGCTGTTTCATAAACTCGCGGTAGGCATGCACCACCTGAAGGAAGTCTTCCACGCCGCACATCGACAGACTTTCTTCATCATAGTAGCTCATCCCCTCCTCCATCTCGTCACCTGAAAACTCGAGCTGGTTGGCGCGCACCATGACCTCTTCACCGTCCATCCACAGCGTGTATTCATGACCGGCGCGCTGCCAGGAGCGTTCACTGCCTTTCACCGTATTTGCCGCCTGTTCAACCTCATCAAGAAGTGCGAGATTTTCTTTCACCTCTTCGTTAAACCAGTGTCCAACGGCTTCGTGGCCCATCGACATACGCACTTTCACCACTCCGGTGATGTCGCGCAGAAATTCGTAATCCATAGTGTTTTCCTCTGCAAAGCCATTAAGGTAATTATCGCAGCAGCGAGGAAGAAAAAAAGCGTGAGAGGTGGGAGGAATGAAAATAAAAAGGTGAGAGCAAGACCCTGCGGCCTGATGCCCTCACCCCGTCCCTCTCCCACGGGAGAGGGTGCAAACACTAAAAACCGTCTCGTGGAGACGGTTTTGCTGTTTATACCGCCGTCTGGAAGATAACCCCGTCGGCCTTCTCGGTGTACTGAGAGAGCTGGTCGAAGTTCAGATAGCGATAGGTATCCACCGTGGTCTTATCCACCTGAGCCACAAAGGTCTGGTACTCTTCCGGCGTTGGCAGTTTGCCAATCAGCGCCGCAACCGCCGCCAGCTCCGCAGAGGCCAGGAAGACGTTCGCACCGGTACCTAAACGGTTCGGGAAGTTACGGGTAGAGGTGGAAACCACCGTCGCACCGTCGGCTACGCGCGCCTGGTTGCCCATGCACAGGGAACAGCCAGGAATTTCGATACGCGCCCCGCTCTTACCAAACACGCTGTAGTAGCCCTCTTCGGTCAGCTGAGCCGCATCCATACGGGTTGGCGGCGCCACCCACAGACGGGTTGGCAGCTGGCCTTTGTGGGTATCCAGAAGCTTACCGGCCGCACGGAAGTGACCGATGTTGGTCATGCAGGATCCGATGAACACTTCGTCGATCTTCTCGCCCTGAACCTCAGACAGCGGACGCGCGTCGTCCGGATCGTTCGGTGCACACAGGATTGGCTCTTTGATATCCGCCAGATCGATGTCGATCACCGCCGCGTACTCTGCGTCAGCATCAGCTTCCAGCAGTTGCGGATCGGCCAGCCATTTCTCCATGCCCTGGATACGACGCTCCAGCGTACGACGGTCGCCGTAGCCTTCTGCGATCATCCACTTCAGCAGCACGATGTTAGAGTTCAGATACTCAATAATCGGCTCTTTGTTCAGCTTGATGGTACAGCCCGCAGCTGAACGCTCAGCGGAGGCATCGGTCAGCTCGAACGCCTGCTCAACCTTCAGATCCGGCAGACCTTCGATTTCCAGGATACGGCCAGAGAAGATGTTTTTCTTCCCTTTCTTCTCAACGGTCAGCAGACCCTGTTTAATCGCATACAGCGGGATCGCGTGAACCAGGTCGCGCAGGGTGATACCCGGCTGCATTTTACCTTTGAAGCGCACCAGCACCGATTCCGGCATATCCAGCGGCATCACGCCCGTCGCCGCAGCAAACGCCACCAGACCGGAGCCCGCCGGGAAGGAGATACCGATTGGGAAACGGGTATGGGAGTCACCGCCGGTACCCACGGTATCCGGCAGCAGCATGCGGTTCAGCCAGGAGTGAATTACGCCGTCGCCCGGACGCAGGGAAACGCCGCCGCGGTTCATGATGAAGTCTGGCAGCGTGTGGTGCGTGGTTACGTCAACCGGCTTCGGATACGCCGCAGTGTGGCAGAAGGACTGCATCACCAGATCGGAAGAGAAGCCCAGGCACGCCAGGTCTTTCAGTTCGTCACGGGTCATTGGGCCAGTGGTGTCCTGAGAGCCTACGGAGGTCATCTTCGGCTCGCAGTATGCGCCAGGACGAACACCGGCGACGCCGCAGGCGCGACCGACCATTTTCTGCGCCAGAGAGTAACCGCGATTGCTTTCCACCACGTCTTTCGCGTGACGGAATACATCACTGTGCGGCAGACCCAGCGCTTCACGCGCTTTGGTGGTCAGGCCACGGCCGATGATCAGCGGAATACGGCCACCGGCACGCACTTCGTCGATCAGCACGTCGGTTTTCAGCTCAAAGCTCGCCAACAGCTCGTTAGTTTCGTGGTTACGCACTTCACCTTTGTACGGGTAAACGTCAATCACGTCGCCCATGTTCAGGTTGGAGACGTCCACTTCGATCGGCAGGGCGCCCGCATCTTCCATGGTGTTGAAGAAGATCGGTGCAATTTTGCCGCCAAGGCACAGGCCGCCGCCGCGTTTGTTTGGCACGTGCGGAATGTCGTCGCCCATGAACCACAGCACGGAGTTGGTGGCGGACTTACGGGAAGAACCGGTACCTACAACGTCACCCACGTAGGCCAGCGGGAACCCTTTTTTCTGCAGGGCTTCGATCTGTTTGATCGGGCCAACGCTGCCAGGCTGATCCGGCTCAATGCCTTCACGGGCGTTTTTCAGCATCGCCAGGGCGTGCAGAGGGATATCCGGGCGAGACCACGCGTCCGGTGCCGGAGAGAGGTCATCGGTGTTGGTTTCACCGGTCACTTTGAAGACGGTAACGGTGATTTTTTCAGCCAGCGCAGGACGGTTCAGGAACCATTCGGCATCCGCCCAGGACTGCATCACCTGCTTCGCATAGACGTTGCCTGCTTTGGCTTTTTCTTCTACATCGTAGAAGTTATCGAACATCAGCAGCGTGGAAGAGAGCGCTTTAGCGGCAATCGGTGCCAGCTTGTCGTTATCCAGCGCGTCAATCAGCGGATGAATGTTGTAACCACCCTGCATGGTGCCGAGCAGTTCAATGGCTTTTTCAGGAGTAACCAGTGGGGAGGTGGCTTCGCCTTTGGCGATAGCAGCAAGGAATCCGGCTTTTACGTAGGCAGCTTCATCTACGCCAGGCGGTACGCGGTTGATCAGCAGATCTAACAGGAATTCTTCTTCGCCCTTAGGCGGGTTCTTCAGCAGCTCGACGAGCGCGGCCATTTGGGTTGCATCTAAAGGTTTGGGTACAATTCCCTCGGCGGCACGTTCTGCTACGTGCTTACGGTATTCTTCTAGCACGACGGTTCTCCTCGCTCTCATTGTCATATGCGGCGGGCGTTCTCTTCACGCTCCTGTGAGACAGCAGTTTGTAGGGTAAATGCCCGATACCGCGTCGGGCAGCATAGCAGGATTTCTGCACAGTGTTAATCCGTTTACAAAAAAGCAACATTAAAAAATTTGCTGAATCGTTAAGCATGGTGTAGCGACGATTTTGGGCATCGTTATACGGTTTCTTATGCACCGTGACGCATCAGTTTTTTTTCCATCAGATATAATTGTGTAATAAATACTCACAATCTTTATCCGGACGTACCGGACGCTTCCCAATAAAAGTCAAAACAGTAAAAGACGGGTGAATAATACTCACGCCAACCGTAACGCCTCACGGCACAGCGCTTGTCTCGTTGGAGTCATTTTATGAAGTTGCCCTTTAAGCCACATCTGCTCGTCCTTCTGTGCAGTGCCGGGCTGCTTGCCGCCTCAGGCGTCATGTTTGTCAAAAGTCGTGCAACGGAACCCGTTGCGCCGGCCCCCGTCGCTCAACAACCGGCGGCACCTGCGCCTGCCGCAACCCAGCCCGCTCCTGTTGTCGCGCCAACCTATACTGCCGCGCAAATCGATCAGTGGGTTGCTCCCATCGCGCTCTACCCGGATGCCCTGCTGTCGCAAATCCTGATGGCCTCGACTTACCCGGCCAACGTGATCCAGGCGGCGCAGTGGTCAAAAGACAACCCTAAAATGGAAGGGGATGCCGCCATTCAGGCCGTTGCCAGCCAGCCCTGGGATCCCAGCGTAAAATCGCTGGTCGCGTTTCCTCAGCTCATGTCCCTGATGGGTGAAAACCCGCCGTGGGTACAAAATCTGGGCGATGCGTTTCTCGCGCAGCCGAAGGACGTAATGGATTCCGTTCAACGCCTGCGCGCGCTGGCGCAAAAGACCGGCGCTTTGCAATCCACGCCTCAGCAGACGGTCACCACCGTGACAAAACCGGCACCAGCGAAAACCAGCACCACCGAGACAACGACAACCACAGCAGCAACGCCCGCGCCGGCCCCAACGGTAATCAAAATTGAATCTGCCGATCCGCAGGTTGTTTACGTCCCTACCTATAACCCCAATACGGTTTACGGGACCTGGCCAAACACCGCCTATCCACCTACTTATCTCCCGCCTACACCCGGGGAGCAGTTTGGCAACAGCTTCGTCAACGGCTTAGGCTTCAGCCTGGGCGTCGCCACAACCTATGCCATCTTCAGCAACATCGACTGGGATGATGACGATGACTGGGATCATCACCATGACGACTGGGATAATCACGGCGGCTATAACCGCAACGGTGATAACAACATCAATATCAACGTTGAGAACTTCAATAAAATCAGCGGGCAGCGTCTGACGGACGCCAACCGTACCTGGCAGCATAACCCAGCCTATCGTGAAGGCGTGCCTTATCCGACTAGCCAGCTCAACAACCGTTTCCACTCCACCAGCACGGCTACCGGACTAAGCTCAACGCAGCAAAAACCGGTTAACCGCGATAGCCAGCGTCAGGCTGCCCTGAGCCAGATGGAGAAGTCCACGGGCAAAACTTTCCCCCAAACGGCGCGTCCCGGTACGAAAGATGTGCAGCGTCAGGCCTCAAGTGAACAGCTGAAGCAGATTTCGCAGCGCAATAACTACCGTGGCTACGACACCAAACCGCAGACGACGAAGCGAACCGCCACGCAGCAGCGAGAAAATCGCCAGACCACCGCGCAGAGACAAGAGAAACGGGGTTCGCAGCCGGCGCAGCAACGCGCTCTCCAGCAGCGAAACAGCCAGCCCCGGGCCAATGCGCTGAGCGGCAACGACAGCCGCTCCGCGAACTGGCAGGCGCAGCAGCAGCGCGGTGCGCAAAGCAGACAGCTTGCGGCTCGCCAGCAGCAGCCACGTCAGGCGTCTGGTGGACGCGCTGAACGCCGTGAAATTCGACATCGCTAAGGGAACCGACATGAAAAGTAAACTACTCAGTGGCATGGTGTTGTTCATGCTTTCGGCTTCGGTGATGGCGCAGCAATCCTTTAGCACCCCCGATCAGGCAACCGATGCGCTGACCAAAGCCATTAGTGAGCATAATGAGCGCGCGATGAGCAACCTGCTTGGAGAGAACTGGCGCGATTTTCTGCCCCCTGAAGGCGTTGACCCGGATGCCGTCGATCGTTTCCTTCGCGACTGGAAAGTCCGTCATAACACGGTTGTCGAAGGGGATACGGCGCATCTGGTTGTCGGTGACAACAGCTGGCAGCTTCCTATCCCGGTGATCAAAACCTCTGCCGGTTGGCAATTCGATATCAAAGAAGGGGCCGAAGAGATCCTGACCCGCGAAATCGGGCGTAACGAACTTGCCGCCATTGAAGCCTTACATGCCTATGTTGATGCGCAGCAAAGCTACTTTGCGATGAACCAGAAATTCGCGCAGAAGATTGTCAGCTCGAAAGGGAAAAAAGACGGTTTGTACTGGCCCGCCTCTCCCGGCGAAGCGCCCAGTCCGCTCGGACCGGCATTTAGCCCAAAAGAGCCGGGTACCGGTTATCACGGCTATCGTTTCCGCATCCTGCCGGATAATAACGGTTTCGCGATGGTGGCCTGGCCAGTCAGCTATGGTCAGACGGGCGTCATGAGCTTTGTGATAAATCAGGATGATAAGGTGTATCAGTCCGATCTCGGCAGCGATTCTGAGCAGAAAGCTCGGGCGTTAACCGCCTATAGTCCTGATAAAACCTGGCAGCCTGTGGCCCCCTGAACCTAGCGCATAAAAAAAGCGGCCTGAGGCCGCTTTTTTCATCTGAAGAAACTTATTTCTTCTTCGCTTTCGCGTTCGGCAGGTCGGTGATGCTACCTTCAAACACTTCTGCCGCCAGGCCCACGGACTCGTGCAGAGTCGGGTGAGCGTGGATGGTCAGCGCGATGTCTTCAGCGTCACAGCCCATTTCGATAGCCAGACCGATTTCACCCAGCAGCTCGCCGCCGTTGGTACCGACAATCGCACCACCGATCACGCGGTGAGTCTCTTTGTCGAAGATCAGTTTGGTCATACCGTCTGCGCAGTCGGAAGCGATAGCACGGCCAGAAGCAGCCCACGGGAAGGTGGCGGTTTCGTAGCTGATGCCTTTCTCTTTCGCTTCTTTCTCGGTCAGACCTACCCATGCCACTTCTGGCTCGGTGTACGCGATAGATGGGATCACTTTCGGATCGAAGTAATGCTTCATGCCGGCGATAACTTCAGCGGCAACGTGACCTTCGTGAACACCTTTGTGCGCCAGCATTGGCTGACCGACGATATCGCCGATAGCAAAGATGTGCGGCACGTTGGTGCGCAGCTGTTTGTCAACGCGGATAAAGCCACGGTCGTCCACTTCCACACCGGCTTTGCCCGCGTCGAGGTTTTTACCGTTCGGCACACGGCCGATAGCCACCAGCACGGCGTCGTAACGCTGTGGTTCGGATGGGGCTTTTTTGCCTTCCATGGAAACGTAAATACCGTCTTCTTTCGCTTCAACGGCAGTCACTTTAGTTTCCAGCATCAGGTTAAATTTCTTGCTGATGCGTTTGGTGAAGACCTTAACGATGTCTTTGTCGGCAGCCGGGATAACCTGGTCGAACATTTCAACCACGTCGATCTCTGAACCCAGCGCATGGTACACGGTACCCATTTCCAGACCGATGATACCGCCGCCCATAACCAGCAGACGCTTAGGAACGGTTTTCAGCTCCAGCGCATCGGTGGAATCCCACACGCGTGGATCTTCATGCGGAATGAATGGCAGTTCGATTGGGCGAGAGCCTGCCGCGATGATCGCGTTATCGAAGTTGATCACGGTTTTGCCGTTTTCGCCTTCCACTTCCAGGGTGTTCGCACCGGTGAATTTACCCAGACCGTTTACCACTTTCACTTTACGGCCTTTGGCCATACCCGCCAGACCGCCGGTCAGCTGAGTGATAACTTTCTCTTTCCAGGTACGAATTTTGTCGATATCGGTTTTCGGCTCGCCGAAGACGATACCGTGTTCAGCCAGCGCTTTGGCTTCTTCGATAACTTTCGCTACGTGCAGCAGCGCTTTAGAAGGGATACAGCCGACGTTCAGACAAACACCGCCGAGGGTGCTGTAACGCTCTACGATGACGGTTTCCAGACCTAAATCCGCGGCGCGGAATGCTGCGGAGTAACCTGCCGGGCCTGCCCCAAGTACTACGACCTGAGTTTTGATTTCTGTGCTCATCATGACCTCTTAATTTATACCCGTCGTCCACCGGGTCGTTCTATCCGCCCGCAGTTTACAAAATTGTTAACAATTTTGAAACAACAAACGGCTCACGAATTGTCGCTTTCGCCAATAACCTCACAAACCCCATGAGATTATCAGAAAAAAGCCGGCCGACTGGCCGGCTTTTCGATTACATCACCAGGCGGCGAATGTCGCTCAGCATGTTGTTGATGATGGTGATGAAACGCGCACCATCAGCACCGTCGATTACGCGGTGGTCGAAGGACAGAGAGATTGGCATCATCAGACGCGGTACGAACTCTTTGCCATTCCACACCGGCTCCATCGCGGACTTGGACACACCGAGGATAGCCACTTCCGGCGCGTTCACAATCGGCGCGAAGTGGGTAGTACCCAGGCCGCCGATGCTGGAGATAGTGAAGCAGCCGCCCTGCATTTCGCCGGCAGTCAGCTTACCATCACGCGCTTTCTTGGAGATCACGGTCAGTTCACGGGACAGCTCGGTAATGCTCTTCTTGTTCACGTCTTTGAAGACCGGAACAACCAGACCATTTGGCGTATCAACCGCAACACCGATGTTGATGTATTTCTTCAGCGTCAGCTTCTGACCGTCTTCGGACAGGGAGCTGTTGAAGCGTGGCATCTGTTCCAGAGCCGCAGCAACCGCTTTCATGATGAAGACCACTGGGGTGAATTTCACGTCCAGTTTGCGCTTCTCGGCTTCGGCGTTCTGCTGTTTACGGAACGCTTCCAGATCGGTGATATCGGTCTTATCAAAGTGCGTAACGTGCGGGATCATCACCCAGTTACGGCTCAGGTTCGCACCAGAGATTTTCTGGATACGGCCCAGCTCCACTTCTTCGATTTCGCCGAACTTGCTGAAGTCCACTTTCGGCCATGGCAGCATGCCCGGGATACCGCCGCCAGCGGCTGCAGCTGGTGCAGCTTCGGCACGTTTCACCGCGTCTTTCACGTAGGTCTGAACGTCTTCGCGCAGGATACGCCCCTTACGGCCAGTCCCTTTTACTTTCGCCAGGTTCACACCGAATTCGCGCGCCAGGCGACGAATCAGCGGGGTAGCGTGGACGTAAGCGTCGTTTTCAGCGAACTCAGATTTTTCTGCTTTAGCAGCAGGGGCAGCGGCTGGTTTAGCAGCCTGAGCCGGCGCAGCAGCAGGTGCTGGAGCAGCCGCGGCAGCCGGAGCTGCGGCAGGCGCAGCGCCTTCCACTTCGAAGACCATGATCAGAGAGCCGGTAGACACTTTGTCGCCGGTGCTGATTTTGATCTCTTTAACCGTACCCGCGAACGGCGCAGGGACTTCCATAGAAGCCTTGTCGCCTTCAACGGTGATCAGTGACTGTTCAGCGGCAACTTTGTCGCCCACTTTCACCATCACTTCGGTGACTTCAACTTCGTCACCGCCGATGTCCGGTACGTTAACGTCTTTCGCGCCGCCAGCAGCGGCTGGTGCTGCGGCTGGAGCCGGAGCAGCGGCCTGTGCAGGCGCGGCAGCGCCTTCTGCACCCGCCACTTCGAAGACCATAATCAGGGAGCCAGTAGACACTTTGTCACCGGTGTTGATCTTGATCTCTTTAACGGTACCGGCGAACGGCGCTGGCACTTCCATAGAGGCTTTGTCGCCTTCTACGGTGATCAGTGACTGCTCGGCCGCAACGGTGTCGCCCACTTTCACCAGGATTTCAGTGACTTCAACTTCGTCACCGCCGATGTCAGGCACGTTCACTTCTTTCGCGCTCGCGGCAGCTGCTGGAGCAGCGGCGGCCGGAGCGGCTTTCTTCTCTTCCTGCGCAGGTGCAGCAGCTGCTGCACCGTCGGCGGAATCGAAAATCATGATCAGTTTGCCGGTCTCGGTTTTATCGCCAACAGAGACTTTGATCTCTTTAACGATGCCAGCCTGAGGAGACGGGACTTCCATAGAGGCTTTGTCGCCTTCTACGGTGATCAGCGACTGTTCAGCTTCAACTTTGTCGCCAACTTTGACCAGGATCTCGGTGATTTCAACTTCATCAGCCCCGATGTCCGGTACATTGATTTCGATAGCCATTATTCTTTTACCTCTTACGCCAGACGCGGGTTAACTTTTTCTGCATCGATGTTGAATTTGGTGATTGCGTCTGCAACCACTTTCTTATCGATTTCGCCACGTTTAGCCAGTTCGCCCAGTGCTGCTACAACCACGTAAGAAGCATCAACTTCGAAGTGGTGACGCAGGTTTTCGCGGCTGTCAGAACGACCGAAGCCGTCAGTACCCAGAACGCGATAATCATCAGCTGGAACGTAAGTACGAACCTGCTCAGCGAACAGTTTCATATAGTCAGTAGACGCCACCGCTGGCGCGTCGTTCATCACCTGAGCGATGTACGGAACGCGTGGGGTTTCCATTGGGTGCAGCATGTTCCAGCGCTCACAATCCTGGCCATCACGCGCCAGCTCAGTGAAGGAGGTAACAGAGTACACATCGGAACCGACACCGTAGTCTTTCGCCAGGATCTGCGCTGCTTCACGTACGTGACGCAGGATAGAACCGGAGCCCAGCAGCTGAACTTTACCTTTGCTACCTTCAATGGTTTCGAGTTTGTAGATACCTTTACGGATACCTTCCTCGGCACCTGCTGGCATTGCCGGCATGTGGTAGTTTTCGTTCAGGGTGGTGATGTAGTAGTAAATGTTCTCTTGCGCTTCACCGTACATGCGCTGCAGACCGTCATGCATGATGACTGCCACTTCGTATGCGTAAGACGGGTCGTAAGAGATACAGTTAGGGATAGTCAGAGACTGAATGTGGCTGTGGCCATCTTCGTGCTGCAGACCTTCACCGTTCAGGGTCGTACGACCGGAAGTACCACCTACCAGGAAGCCGCGAGCCTGCTGGTCGCCTGCCTGCCAGCACAGGTCACCGATACGCTGGAACCCGAACATGGAGTAGTAAATGTAGAACGGGATCATCGGCAGGTTGTTGGTGCTGTAAGAAGTCGCAGCAGCCAGCCAGGATGCGCCTGCGCCCAGCTCGTTGATACCTTCCTGCAGGATCTGACCTTTCTCGTCTTCTTTGTAGTATGCAACCTGCTCACGGTCCTGCGGGGTGTACTGCTGGCCGTTCGGGCTGTAGATACCGATCTGACGGAACAGACCTTCCATACCGAAAGTACGCGCTTCGTCGGCGATGATTGGAACCAGACGATCTTTGATCGACTTGTTCTTCAGCATCACGTTCAGGGCACGAACGAAAGCGATAGTGGTAGAGATCTCTTTGTTCTGCTCTTCCAGCAGCTGAGAGAAGTCTTCCAGCGCTGGCAGTTCCAGCTTCTCGGTGAAGTTTGGCTGACGAGCTGGCAGGTAGCCTTTCAGCGCCTGACGACGTTCGTGCAGGTACTTATGCTCTTCAGAACCTTCCGGGAAGGTGATGTAAGACAGGTTTTCTACCTGCTCATCGGTCACTGGAACGTTGAAACGGTCGCGGATATAACGCACGCCGTCCATGTTCATTTTCTTAACCTGGTGAGCGATGTTTTTACCTTCTGCGGTATCACCCATGCCGTAACCTTTGATGGTGTGGGCCAGGATTACAGTCGCTTTACCTTTGGTTTCCTGCGCTTTTTTCAGTGCAGCGTAGACTTTCTTCGGATCGTGACCACCGCGGTTCAGGGCCCAGATCTGCTCATCAGTCCAGTCTGCAACCAGGGCTGCGGTTTCAGGGTATTTGCCGAAGAAGTGCTCACGAACGTAGGCACCGTCTTTGGATTTGAAGGTCTGGTAGTCACCGTCAACGGTTTCGTTCATCAGCTGGATCAGTTTACCGCTGGTGTCTTTACGCAGCAGCTCATCCCAACGACCGCCCCACATGACTTTGATCACGTTCCAGCCAGCACCCGCGAAGATGCCTTCCAGTTCGTTGATGATCTTGCCGTTGCCGGTTACCGGACCATCCAGACGCTGCAGGTTACAGTTGATGATGAAGCACAGGTTGTCCAGCTTCTCACGGGTTGCGATGGTGATCGCACCTTTAGATTCTGGCTCATCCATTTCGCCGTCGCCCAGGAAGGCGTAAACGGTCTGCTCAGAGGTGTCTTTCAGACCACGGTGTTCCAGATACTTCAGGAATTTAGCCTGGTAGATCGCACCGATTGGGCCCAGACCCATAGATACGGTCGGGAACTGCCAGAATTCAGGCATCAGTTTAGGGTGCGGGTAAGAAGACAGACCTTTACCGTGAACTTCCTGACGGAAGTTGTTCATCTGCTCTTCAGTCAGACGACCTTCCAGGAAGGCACGTGCATAGATGCCCGGAGAGATGTGGCCCTGGAAGTACACCAGGTCGCCGCCGTCTTTCTCGTTCGCTGCACGGAAGAAGTGGTTGAAGCACACTTCGTAAACGGTCGCAGAAGACTGGAAGGACGCCATGTGGCCACCCAGCTCCAGGTCTTTCTTGGAGGCGCGCAGAACGGTCATGATGGCGTTCCAGCGGATTGCAGAACGGATACGACGTTCCAGATCCAGATTGCCCGGGTATTCCGGTTCGTCTTCGACGGCAATCGTGTTTACGTAGTTGCTAGCCCCTGCACCTGAAGCAACCTTCACACCGCCTTTGCGGGCTTCAGAAAGCAGCTGATCAATCAGATACTGAGCGCGCTCAACACCTTCTTCACGGATGACCGATTCGATCGCCTGTAGCCAGTCGCGAGTTTCGATCGGATCCACGTCATTTTGGAGACGTTCTGACATGGGGGTATTCCTTATCTATCTAATACGTTGATTTGTCTGGAACCTGTCCCATTGTGCTCTTGAGCAAGAACACAATAAGACAGGTTCTGCGTTTAGTTGCCGCGCTCTAAAAGTACCTGGCGCTTAATCCTTTCGTTGCTGTATGCGGCGTAATGAACGTTCGCGTCGCGATTGTTCACGGCTGCGGTCCAGCAAGATTTCCTCAATGAAAGCCAGATGGCGGTGCGACGCTTCACGCGCCTGCTCCGGTTCCCCGGCCATTATCGCCTCGAATATTCGGGTGCGATGGTTGCTTACCAGTGGGAGCATCTCCCGACGGGCATACAACAATTCAAAATTCTGACGAACGTTCTGGGCCAGCATCGGCTCCATGCAGCGTAGCAGATGGAGGAGCACCACATTGTGTGCCGCTTCGGTGACGGCGATTTGATACTGGACGACGGCGCTGGACTCGGCGTCTAAATCGCCGGACTGCTGTGCCCGTTCAATGGCCTGATGCAGTTCGCGGATACGCACGCGATCTTCATCAGTGCTGCGAAGGGCGGCGTAATAGGCCGCAATCCCTTCAAGCGCGTGACGGGTCTCAAGCAGGTCAAACTGGGATTCTGGGTGGTCAGAGAGAAGTTCTACCAGCGGATCGCTGAAGCTCTGCCACAGGCTGTTTTGCACAAAGGTTCCGCCGCCCTGGCGACGAAGCAGCAAGCCCTTTGCTTCGAGACGTTGAATCGCCTCACGCAGAGAGGGACGTGAAACGTCGAACTGTTTTGCCAGCTCGCGTTCTGGTGGAAGTTTCTCACCCGGGCGCAGAGTCCCTTCGAGGATTAAAAACTCCAGCTGCTGCTCAATCACATCAGATAGTTTTGGTTGGCGAATTTTGCTGTAGGCCATATTCCCTGTCTTACGCCTTTTTGCCCGGAGTCAATTGGTCTTACCAATTTCTATTTCGTATCGCTAAAGTAACAAAGTATTCACCTTCTGTCCATATTGGTTTTGATTGAAATCAGTAAACCTTGCACATTTTAACAACCTTACAGAAATAACGTTTCAGAAATGTAACTTTGCACAAATGAGTTGATTACTCCTAAAGAGGGAGTTTTAACCATAATGAAACGAGGGTTTTTGCAATCTGAAGCGATTCAACAAGGCAAATAATGAAAATTCGCCCACTTACGGCGCATTTCTATTCTATAGGTTGGGTTAGGAACAACGAGCGGGCCGATTTACAAATGCTTTCTTTTTATTCAAGTCGTCATCACCCCTTCATAAAGCAGGTGCATTCGCAGGCGCTTACCACTATTCTTGCGCTTACGGAAGTCATCTCCGCTTTTTTCGGTCTCGTTAACCGTAAAGAAATAAATACAGAATATGGATTTTCATAATTACACACGCACAGCGTGAACATAACAACCACACACGAGGTTTCAAATGGAAGCTCAACAGCACGGCGATCAGCTAAAGCGCGGGCTTAAAAACCGCCATATTCAGCTCATCGCACTGGGCGGTGCGATAGGTACCGGCCTGTTTCTGGGCAGCGCATCCGTTATCCAGTCTGCCGGTCCGGGTATTATTTTGGGTTACGCGATTGCGGGTTTCATTGCTTTTCTGATCATGCGCCAGCTGGGCGAAATGGTCGTTGAAGAGCCGGTCGCAGGCTCCTTCAGCCACTTTGCCTATAAATACTGGGGCAGCTTTGCCGGTTTCGCCTCAGGCTGGAACTACTGGGTGCTGTACGTTCTGGTTGCCATGGCTGAGCTTACCGCCGTCGGAAAATACATTCAGTTCTGGTATCCCGAAATCCCAACCTGGGCTTCTGCTGCGGCCTTCTTTGTCATTATTAACGCCATTAACCTGACCAACGTTAAAGTGTTCGGTGAGATGGAGTTCTGGTTCGCCATCATCAAAGTCATTGCCGTGGTGGCGATGATTATCTTTGGCGGCTGGCTGCTGTTCAGCGGCAACGGCGGACCGCAGGCCACCGTGCGCAACCTCTGGGAACAGGGTGGCTTCCTGCCTCACGGCATGACCGGTCTGGTGATGATGATGGCCATCATTATGTTCTCCTTTGGCGGTCTGGAGCTGGTGGGTATCACCGCCGCTGAAGCCGACAACCCGGAGCAGAGCATTCCAAAAGCCACTAACCAGGTTATCTACCGTATTCTGATCTTCTATGTGGGCTCACTGGCCGTGCTGCTCTCCCTGCTGCCATGGACGCGCGTCACCGCTGACACCAGCCCGTTTGTGCTGATCTTCCACGAGCTGGGCGACACCTTTGTCGCCAACGCCCTGAACATCGTGGTGCTGACCGCAGCGCTCTCCGTATACAACAGCTGCGTATACTGCAACAGCCGTATGCTGTTCGGCCTTGCCCAACAGGGCAACGCGCCGAAGATGCTGCTTAACGTTGATAAACGCGGCGTACCGGTGAATACCATCATTGTTTCCGCCATCGTGACCGCCCTGTGCGTGCTCATTAACTACATGGCACCAGAATCGGCGTTTGGCCTGCTGATGGCGCTGGTGGTCTCTGCCCTGGTCATCAACTGGGCGATGATCAGCCTGGCACACATCAAATTCCGCCGCGCGAAACAGCAGCAGGGCGTCACCACGCGCTTCCCTGCCCTGCTCTATCCGCTGGGTAACTGGATCTGCCTGCTATTTATGGCGGCCGTGCTGGTGATCATGCTGATCACGCCGGGTATGGCGATTTCCGTCTACCTGATCCCGGTCTGGATTGCGATCCTGGGCGTGGGCTATCTCTTCAGTCAGAAAAGCCGTAATGCCATGAAGGCGCACTAAGCCTCCCTCCGCGGTACCTGCTTTTACGGGTACCGCGCGTTGTTACCTCCCTCACACTTTCGCGCCCACAGCGCATTTATCCATATCACCGCCCTGATACTGCAACGCATATATCCCTTCGCCAGCGAATAATTCTCTCCATACCGTAAACCGGAGAGCTGTCGATGGATAACAACACACTGTCAGTAAAAGAAAAGATCGGCTATGGGATGGGCGACGCCGGATGCAACATTATCTTTGGCGCCATCATGCTGTTTGTTAACTATTTTTATACGGATATTTTTGGCCTCGCGCCTGCGCTGGTCGGCGTGCTGCTGCTGTCCGTCCGCGTAATTGACGCCGTAACGGACCCGATCATGGGCGCGATTGCCGACCGTACCCGCAGTAAATATGGCCGGTTTCGTCCATGGCTGCTGTGGATCGCCTTCCCCTACGCGCTGTTCAGCATCCTGATGTTCACCACGCCGGAGTGGAGCTATAACAGCAAAGTTATCTATGCGTTTGTCACCTACTTCCTGCTCTCTTTGACCTATACGGCAATCAACATCCCCTACTGCTCCTTAGGAGGGGTAATCACCAACGATCCAAAAGAACGCGTGGCCTGCCAGTCGTATCGCTTCGTGCTGGTCGGCATCGCCACGCTGCTGCTCTCATTAACGCTGCTGCCGATGGCCGACTGGTTTGGCGGGGATAACAAAGCCAAAGGCTACCAGATGGCGATGACCGTGCTGGCGCTGATTGGCACCTGCATGTTCCTGTTCTGCTTCGCCACCGTGCGCGAGCGCGTGCGCCCGGCGGTACAGACCAACGACGAGTTGAAAAACGATTTGAAAGACGTGTGGAAGAACGACCAGTGGGTACGCATTCTGCTGCTGACGCTCTGCAACGTCTGCCCGGGCTTTATCCGTATGGCGGCCACCATGTATTACGTCACCTGGGTGATGGGCCAGAGCACCCACTTCGCTACGCTGTTTATCAGCCTGGGCGTGGTCGGCATGATGCTCGGCAGCGTGCTGGCAAAAGTGCTGACCGACCGCTGGTGTAAGCTGAAGGTCTTCTTCTGGACCAACATCGTGCTGGCGATTTTCTCCTGCGCCTTCTACTTCTTCGACCCGAAAGCCACCGTCACCATTGTGGTGCTCTACTTCCTGCTGAACATCCTGCACCAGATCCCGTCTCCGCTGCACTGGTCGCTGATGGCCGACGTGGACGACTACGGCGAGTGGAAGACCGGGAAGCGCATTACCGGCATCAGCTTCTCCGGCAACATCTTCTTTCTCAAACTGGGGCTGGCGATTGCCGGGGCGATGGTCGGCTTCCTGCTCTCCTGGTACGGTTATGACGCGGGCGCGAAAGCGCAGAGCGCGGACGCCATTAACGGGATCGTGCTGCTCTTTACCGTTATTCCCGGCATTGGATACTTAATTACCGCGGGCGTGGTACGTCTGCTGAAGGTGGACCGTGAAACGATGAAACGCATTCAGGAAGACCTGGAAAAACGTCGCACCAATTACCGTGAACTGAGCGACTATCAGGAACTGAAAGCCGCAGAGACAAAATAAGGAGAGCCAAATGCATCAGTGGCCAAACCCGTTTATCGAACAACGCGCCGACCCGTACATTTTACGCCATGAGGGGGAGTACTATTTTATCGCCTCCGTGCCGCAGTACGACAGGCTGGCGATCCGCCGCGCAGCGTCGCTGGAAGGCTTACGCCATGCTGAAGAAGTTGTGGTCTGGCGCAAACCCGAGACCGGACCCATGAGCCAGCTGATCTGGGCGCCGGAACTGCACCACATTGACGGCAAGTGGTACATCTACTTTGCCGCGACGCACACCCAGGCGCTCGACGCGCTCGGGATGTTCCAGCACCGGATGTTCGCCATTGAATGTGCTGACGACGATCCGCTCACCGGCGCGTGGGTGGAAAAAGGGCAGATTAAAACGCCTTTCGACACCTTCGCTCTGGACGCCACCACCTTTGTGCATCAGGGAAAACGCTGGTATCTGTGGGCGCAAAAAGCGCCGGATATCACCGGGAACTCCAACCTTTACCTGTGCGAAATGGCGAACCCGTGGACGCTAAAAGGCGAGCCGGTGATGCTCAGCAAGCCGGAGTATGACTGGGAATGTCGCGGGTTCTGGGTTAACGAAGGCCCGGCTGTGTTGGTTCACGGCGATAAGCTGTTTATCAGCTATTCCGCCAGCGCCACCGACGAGAACTACTGCATGGGGCTACTGTGGATAGACCTGAATGCCGATCCGAAAAACCCGGCAAACTGGCACAAATCCCCGCGTCCGGTGTTCGTTACCAGCTATGAAAACCGCCAGTTCGGCCCGGGACACAACAGCTTTACGCAAACGCAGGAAGGGGAAGACGTGCTGGTGTATCACGCGCGTAATTACACCGAAATTGAGGGCGATCCGCTGTACGATCCGAACCGCCACACCCGCCTGAAGCTCGTCCGCTGGGATGAAAACGGGATGCCTGATTTCGGCATCCCGCCCGCGGATACGCTGTAGTCTTTGCGGCGCGCTGGCTTACACCAGCGTGCCGTAAATCGTCAGCAGCGCCACGATAACCACCACCACAAACGACGTTTTCTTCGCCATGGAGACAGCGGCTTTCGGTGTTTCAATCTTGTCGGTATGCGGCTCACGCGCCAGCGAGAACTGCGCCAGACGCGTTAGCACCTGGTACTGCGACGTATGGCGATCGGCAAGAGACGCAAACCAAGCGGGCAGCGCTTTTTCACCGTGACCAATTAACGCGTACACCACGCCCACCAGACGCACCGGAAGCCAGTCGAGCACGTGCAGGATGGCATCGATGCCGGACAGCAAACGTTCATGCGGCGTCAGATAACGAGCAAGCCAGGTCTGCCAGGCGCGCAGGAACGCATACCCCATCAGCAGTACCGGTCCCCACGGGCCGCCCACCACAAACCAAAACAGCGGCGCCAGGTAGTAACGGAAGTTAATCCACAGCAGCGCGTTCTGCAGCTCGCGCAGAAATTCGCGCTCGTCGCAGTCCGGCGGCACGCCGTGGATCATCGTCAGCTCACTCGCCATGGCACCGCGCGCATGGGCATCGTCACGGGAGGCGGCTTTCAGGTAAGCGTGATAGTGCAAACGCACCTTGCCCGCACCAATGCACAGCACCCCAAGCAGGATCCACACCACCAGCAGCGGTACGTTGAAAAACAGTCCGTGCAGCGAGCGCAGGAGCAGGAACGTAATGACCATCACGCCCGCCATCATCAGCAGCGTGCGCAGCATGGAAAAGTGCTTAATCCGGCGGAAAAACACCTCCAGCCGGTGATCCAGATGCCAGTGCTCGCCGAGCTTGAACAGGCGTTCAGCGATGATAACCAGCAGCATGGTAAACAACGTCATGGTATCTCCTTATTCTGACGACGCGGTGAGCATGGCGCGAAACCGGGGCCAGTCAAAGGCCGGGCCGGGATCGGTTTTTCTCTCCGGGGCAATATCACTGTGCCCCGTGATATTGTCGGCGATAGCCGGGTAGAGTCCGATAAGCGTGCGGGTCACGGCCGCTAGCTGTTGATACTGTGAATCGGTATAGGGCGTGGTATCCGTGCCTTCCAGTTCAATCCCGATAGAAAAATCGTTGCACCGTTCGCGCCCGTGATACATCGACGCCCCGGCATGCCAGGCGCGCTTATCAAAGGGAACATACTGAACCACTTCACCATCGCGACGAATCAGGCAGTGAGCCGATACGCGCAGATGCGCAATTTCAGCAAAAAAGGGATGAGCAGCGGGATCAATCGTTCCCGTGAATAACGCATCGATCCACGGGCCGCCAAATTCACCCGGCGGGAGACTAATATTATGAACCACCAGCAGTGTGGGCTTTTCATCCTCCGGGCGGCAATCGTGGTGCGGCGAGGGCACATGCCGCGCATCCACCAGCCATCCGTTTTCTAACAACATGCTGGAACTCCTTCTGTATGGTGCAAAGACTCGGTTCAGAGTAGCATGTTTCAATATTATGATTCGTTACCAATTTGGAGTTTTATCATGCCGCCTCGCCGCTATAACCCCGACCACCGACGTGAAGCGCTTCTGGAACGTATTAATATGGATATTCCGGCAAGCGTCTCCCATGCTTTGAAAGAAGATCTGGGCGGTGACGTTAATGCTGATAAGGATATTACCGCACAATTGTTGCCAAAAGAGACACGCTCCCACGCGGTCATTATCACCCGTGAAGACGGTGTTTTTTGCGGCAAGCGTTGGGTTGAAGAGGTCTTTACACAACTGGCAGGCGACGATGTGCAGGTGACCTGGCACGTGGAAGACGGCGATGCAGTCAAGGCCAACCAGCCGCTGTTCGAACTGGACGGACCTTCCCGCGTCTTGCTGACCGGCGAACGTACCGCGCTCAATTTTGTACAAACGCTCTCAGGCGTGGCCAGCGAAGTGCGTCGCTACGTTGACCTGCTGGCCGGTACCCGCACTCAGCTGCTGGATACCCGCAAAACGCTGCCGGGCCTGCGCACCGCGCTGAAATATGCGGTGCTCTGCGGCGGGGGCGCAAACCATCGTCTGGGCCTGTCCGACGCCTTCCTGATTAAAGAGAACCACATTATTGCCTCTGGCTCCGTGCGTCAGGCGGTGGAGAAAGCCTTCTGGCTGCACCCGGATGTGCCGGTTGAAGTGGAAGTGGAAAACCTGGACGAGCTGGAGCAGGCGATTAAGGCCGGGGCCGATATCATCATGCTCGATAACTTCGAAACAGAGCAGATGCGCGAGGCGGTCAAACTGACAAACGGCCGGGCTCAGCTTGAAGTGTCCGGGAACGTCACTTTCGAAACGATCCGTGAATTCGCCGAAACCGGCGTGGATTACATCTCCGTCGGTGCGCTAACCAAACACGTTCGCGCTCTCGACCTCTCAATGCGCTTTAAATAACGCATTCTCCCCTCTCCACCCGGAGAGGGGAATTTCTGCCCCGCTCGCAGATCCGCAGCTTTTCCCTGCAACACTGAATAAATTCTCTGAAGCCCCCTTCCCGTTCCCTTTTTTACCCCTCGTTTCTGCTCTTTCCCGCTGACAAAGTAGCGCCACTTTGCATAAGGAGCAGATATGGACAGACAACAAGGCTTCACACTCATTGAGCTGATGGTGGTCATTGGCATTATTGCGATTCTGAGCGCCATCGGCGTCCCCGCCTATCAGAATTACCTGCGCAAGGCGGCGCTGACCGATATGCTGCAAACCTTCGTTCCCTACCGCACCGCCATCGAGCTTTGCGCGCTGGATCACGGTGGTGTGGAAAGCTGCGATGCCGGCAGCAACGGCATCCCTTCCCCCACCACGACACGCTACGTTTCGGGAATGAGCGTAGCGAAAGGGGTCGTGACCTTAACAGGACAGGAAAGTCTTAACGGGCTGACGGTAACCATGACGCCACGGTGGAGCGACGGCAACGGTATGACGGGCTGGACGCGTGACTGCAGCATCAGTGCTGACAGCGCCCTGAAGCAGGCCTGCGAAGACGTTTTCCGCTTCGACAATAACTGAGGAGCGGAAAATGAATACCGATCAACTCGTGGCGCTTTGCCTGCGTCATCACGCTCTGCTGCTCAACAGCGACAGTGACATGGTCAGCATCGCCGTTGTAGGCAACCCCGCGGCTGAACTGATGGAGGCGCTGCGTTTCGCCACCCAGAAACGAATTGATATTGAGTGCTGGAGTGCTGAGCGCATGGAAAAACAGCGACAGCTAACGTCACAATCCCATCTGCCCGTTGTTTCGCAAACGCACTCAACGGTAGATATCCTCAACCACACGCTGCAGCAGGCAATCAACCAGCGCGCCTCCGACATTCATATCGAACCGATGGAGCACGCGTGCCAGATCCGTTTACGCATCTACGGGGTTCTTTGCCCCCAGCCTCCGCTTTCCGCCTCGCTGGCAAGCCAGTTCAGCGCACGTTTAAAAGTGCTGGGTAACCTGGATATTGCAGAGCGTCGTTTGCCACAGGACGGTCAGTTTACGATTGAGCTGGCGAACGCGCCGGTCTCGTTTCGGATCGCGACGCTTCCCTGCAGCGGCGGCGAGAAAATTGTGCTGCGTCTCCTGCATCAGGTTCAGCAGGCCCTTGAGCCAAAAGCGCTTGGCATGAGTGCTGAACAACTGGCCTGTTTTAATGAGGCCCTCCACCAGCCGCAGGGGCTAATTCTGGTTACCGGCCCTACCGGCAGCGGCAAAACCGTGACGCTGTATAGCGCGCTGCAGGCGCGTAACACCCCTGACGTCAACATCTGTAGCGTGGAGGATCCCATTGAGATCCCCCTTGCGGGATTAAACCAGACGCAGATTAATCCCCGGGCGGGTTTAACATTCCAGAGCGTGCTGCGGGCGCTGCTACGCCAGGATCCAGACATCATTATGGTCGGCGAAATTCGTGACGGTGAAACGGCCGGGATTGCCATTAATGCTGCCCAGACCGGGCACCTGGTGCTATCAACGCTGCACACCAACTCGACGACGGAAGCCCTGACTCGCCTGGAGCAGATGGGCGTGGCGCGCTGGATGATATCTTCCGCGCTGTCGATGGTGATTGCCCAGCGGCTGGTCCGGCGTCTGTGCCGGCACTGTTGCCGGGAAGCCAGCGAGCATGCTGAATTACCGCGCGCCGTATGGTCCAGACCGCTTCCACGCTGGCAGCCCATCGGCTGTGAGCGTTGTTATCACGGTTTTTATGGCCGCGTGGCCATTTTTGAGGTACTCGCGATCGACAATGCCCTGCGGCAGGCCATTGCCAGCGGGGCGGGAACAGAAGTGATAGAGGCGAGCGCCCGGCAGGCGGGAATGATTTCTCTTTTTGAGCACGGCTGCATGGCCGTCGAACAGGGGATGACCACGATCGAAGAGCTGGTGCGCGTCCTGGGCATGCCGGATGGCTGCTAATCAGCTCTGGCGCTGGCGAGCGCTCACCCTGGAAGGAGAACCCCGAAGCGGGACTCTCTGGGCCACAGACCGCAATGCCGCCTTCACCCGGCTGATGCACAGCGGCCTCCATCCTCTGACGCTGACCCGATGCGCTCAGAGACACCGCTGGCGGCCACACCACTGCTACGAGATGTTTCGCCAGCTCGCAACGCTTCTGCAGGCCGGGCTGACATTGTCCCACAGCCTGCAGATGCTGGCAGAACAACATCCGTTAAAACCGTGGCAGGCGCTGCTGCAAAGCATTGCCGATGAGCTTAGTGAGGGAGCTCCCTTTTCTGAGTCGCTAAAAAAGTGGCCAGCCGTTTTTAGCCCACTGCATGTCTCGATGGTGAAAACCGGTGAGCTCACAGGGAAGCTGGAGGAGTGCTGTCGCCAGCTCGCGCAGCAGCAAAAAGCGCAGCAGCAGCTCAGTGCGAAAGTGAAAAAGGCGCTGCGCTACCCGGCGATCGTCCTGACCCTGGCCGTACTCGTGGTGCTGGCGATGGTCATCCTGGTCTTGCCCGAGTTTGCCGCGATCTACAAAACGTTTAACACTCCGCTTCCGCTGCTGACGCAAATGGTCATGGGGATGGCCGCATTTATGCGGTCATATGCCCTTGCGTTGTTCGCCGCGTTACTCGCGCCCTTAGCCACCGCCTGGATTCTGCGGCAGAACCCTCGCTGGCAGCGCATCCTGATGCTCACTCCCGTGTTCGGCGCACTGGCAAAAGGTCAAAAACTGGGACATATCTTTACCGTGCTGTCACTCACGCAACAGGCGGGCATCCCCTTTTTACAGGGCCTGGAGAGTGCAGAAGAAACTGTTGAGAACCGGTACTGGCAAGGGATACTTCGCAGCGTGCGGGAGGACATTGAAAAAGGTCTGCCCGTCTGGTCATCCTTTCAGAAGGCGGCATTGTTTACCCCGCTGTGTATTCAGCTTTTACGAACCGGCGAAATGTCAGGTGCGCTGGACATCATGCTGGCAAACCTCGCCCGACACCACACGGAACAGACCTTTCAACGAGCAGATAACCTGGCGGCGCTTCTCGAGCCGGTGCTTCTGATTGTGACTGGGGTCATCATCGGCACGCTGGTGGTGGCAATGTACCTGCCGATTTTCCATCTGGGAGATGCGATGAGTGCGGGCTAGTGCAGAACAGTGCTGGCGCATGGGCATGCGCCAGCGAAAACCATTACAGGCTATTGAATACGCGGTTTTCCTGTTCCTGAACGCGAATAAACGTTGTACGTTTTGTCAGCTCTTTCAGGCGGGATGCCCCAACGTAGGTGCAGGCCGAGCGCAGGCCGCCGAGGATATCGCGCGCGGTGTATTCAACCGGGCCGCGCAGAGGCAGCTTCACGGTTTTACCTTCTGCCGCACGGTATTTTGCCACGCCACCGACGTGACGGGTCATCGCGGATTCAGAGCTCATGCCGTAGAACAGCATAAATTTCTCGCCGTTCTCTTCAACCACGGTACCACCGCTCTCTTCGTGACCTGCCAGCATACCGCCGAGCATCACGAAGTCCGCACCGCCACCGAAGGCTTTCGCAACATCACCCGGCATGGTGCAACCGCCGTCGCTGATGATCTGGCCGCCGAGCCCGTGCGCCGCGTCGGCACATTCAATGACGGCGGAGAGCTGCGGATAACCGACGCCAGTTTTGACGCGCGTGGTGCATACGGAGCCCGGGCCAATACCTACTTTCACGATATCTGCACCGGAGAGGATCAGCTCTTCACACATTTCACCGGTCACCACGTTGCCCGCGATGATGGTTTTCGTCGGCCAGGCCTCACGCGCCTTGCTGACGAACTGCACGAAGTGCTCGGAGTAACCATTCGCCACATCAATACAAACGAAGTTGAGTGCCGGGTTAGCATTCAGGATCTGTTTGGTCTTCTCGAAATCCGCATCGGAGGTACCGGTAGAGACCATCACATGCTTCACCACGTCAGCAGACGCGGACGCAACGAACGCATTCCACTCTTCAGGGCTGTAATGTTTGTGCACGGCTGTGAGAATGTCGAACTGTGCCAGGGCGGTTGCCATCTCAAACGTTCCCACAGTATCCATGTTGGCAGCGATGATCGGCACGCCAGACCAGGTCTGACCGGAATGCTTAAAGGTGAATTGACGTTCGAGTTCAACGTCTGAGCGACTTTTCAGTGTAGAGCGTTTAGGGCGGATAAGAACGTCTTTGAAACCTAACTTCAGATCTTCTTCGATACGCATGTGCGGATTCCTGGGGTTAGAGGCAAATATGTTAAAAGCACAACTCCAGTGACGTTATCATACGCACTAATACCTGCTCCGCAAGACTGCGAAATTCTCTTTTTTTACGCTACAATCCTATAAATTTACCTGGTAAAAAGCCGGTAAACGGGGCTCAACAGTGGCTGGCGCACGCAAGAATTTTAATCAACTGATTTTAAAAATGAATAATTCCCAGGATTTGATTTAATGGGGTATATCGTCGCATTAACCGGCGGCATCGGTAGTGGCAAAAGTACCGTTGCTGACGCTTTCTCTCGTTTGGGTATCACGATTATCGATGCCGATATCATTGCCCGCCAGGTGGTAGAGCCCAATACACCCGCGCTAAAGGCCATCGCAGAACATTTTGGTCAGGCCATCATCAATGCCGATGGCACACTGAATCGCCGTCAGCTTCGTGAATGCATTTTTTCCGATTCCGCGGAAAAAGCCTGGCTTAATAGCCTTCTCCACCCCATCATCCACCTGGAAACTCAGCGTCAGATCGCCGCGGCCCGCTCGCCCTATGTCTTATGGGTGGTTCCGCTACTGGTTGAAAATCAGCTGCAGAAGAAAGCCGATCGGGTGCTGGTGATTGATGTCTCTCCCGAAACGCAAATCCAGAGAACCATGACGCGCGACCATGTCTCGCGGGAGCATGCTGAACACATTCTTGCCGCTCAGGCTACGCGCGCTCAGCGCCTTGCCGTGGCGGATGATGTCATTGATAATAACGGCGCACCAGATGCCATTGCATCGGATGTTGCCCGTCTGCACGCGCAGTATCTGACGTTTGCCGCGCAGGCCGTTGCACAGGAAAAACCATAATGTCGACACACATCCTTTTTGAGCATCCGCTCAACGAAAAAATGCGTACCTGGCTGCGCATCGAATTCCTCATTCAGCAGCTTTCACAACATCTGCCGGTTAACGATCACGCTACGGCGTTGCATTTCTTCCGCAATGTAGGCGATCTGCTGGATGTGATTGAACGCGGCGATGTCCGCACAGAATTGCTTAAAGAGCTGGAGCGCCAGCAGCGTAAATTACAGGCATGGGCTGAGGTTCCGGGGGTGGATGTAAGCCGTATCGATTCCCTTCGCCAGCAGCTTAAAACCAGCAGCAGCATCCTGATGGCTGCACCGCGCGTCGGGCAGTTTTTGCGTGAGGACCGCCTGATTGGCCTGGTGCGCCAGCGCCTGAGCATCCCTGGCGGTTGCTGCAGCTTCGACCTGCCGACGCTGCATATGTGGCTCCATATGCCACAAGCCCAGCGTGACGCGCAGGTGAACAGTTGGCTGGCAAGCCTGGAGCCGATGCACCAGGCGCTGTCGCTGATCCTCGATCTGATCCGTAACTCAGCGCCGTTCCGCAAGCAAACCAGCCTGAATGGTTTCTACCAGGATAACGGTGATGATGCCGATCTTCTGCGTCTCAATCTGTCTCTTGGCGAACAGCTTTACCCACAGATTTCCGGGCATAAGAGCCGCTTTGCGATTCGCTTTATGCCGCTGGACAGTGAAAATGGCACCGTGCCGGAACGTCTCGATTTTGAACTGGCCTGTTGTTAAGGAGTGCCGATGTCTGATGTCACCACCGTAAGCTGCCCTACCTGTGGCAAAACCGTTGTCTGGGGCGAAGTGAGTCCGTTCCGCCCATTCTGCTGCAAACGCTGCCAGCTTATTGACCTGGGCGAATGGGCGGCGGAAGAGAAACGCATTCCGAGTAAAGGCGATCTCTCCGACAGCGACGACTGGAGTGAAACCCAGCAGTAATCTGTAAAGCCTGCTGGCGCGTCGCTCAGCAGGCCTACGGTTGTGCGACTAACCGCAGGATCACAGGTTCATTAGCTGGCGGGAATTTTTCGGCATCACTTGCCTGAAGCTCTACCCAGTTACCCGGCTGTCCCTCTTTTCCCCAGGGTTCACCTTCCCAGTTTTCCACCAGCCAGAACCACAGCGTGATGTGCCTGTCCGGAAACTGGTACTCAAGCTTATCAAACAGCGTAGCGCCAAGCGGAGTGATCCCCACCTCTTCCTGAAGTTCCCGAACCAGCGCCTCTTCCGGCGTTTCACCTGACTCGATTTTACCGCCCGGAAACTCCCACTTGTTCGCCATATGGGCGTCGGCAGCACGCTGGGTGATGAAGATTTGGTTTTGCGGGTTGCGAATAATCCCGACGGCAATTTGCAGTATTTTCATATTGTTACTTCCATAAAAAAGGCGCAGATGTCTGCGCCTTTTTGTTTTTTTATGAACTTAGCTCAGACGGCCGTGGCACGCCTTGTACTTTTTACCGGAACCACACGGGCACGGATCGTTACGGCCCACTTTACGATCGCCGGTCTGCGCGGCGATCGCCGCTGCGGCTTCGCTGTCGTCGGTCTGATGACTCAGCTGTTGCATTTGTGCCAGACGCTCGGCTTCTTCACGACGCTGCTGCTCCATCGCTTCCACTTCTTCCGGCATACGCACCTGAACCTTGCTCAGGGTGCTGATCACTTCGTACTTCAGTGACTCCAGCATAGACGCAAACATGGAGAAGGATTCACGCTTGTATTCCTGCTTCGGATCTTTCTGCGCATAGCCACGCAGGTGGATACCCTGACGCAGGTAGTCCATCGCCGCCAGATGCTCTTTCCACAGGGAGTCCAGGGTCTGCAGCATCACGCCTTTTTCGAAGTGACGCATCATTTCAGCGCCAACAACCTCTTCCTTACGCTTGTAAACGTCCAGCGCGGTTTCAAAGATACGTTCACGCAGGGTCTCTTCGTGCAGCTCAGGCTCTTTGTCCAGCCACTCTTTGATTGGCAGTTCGAGGTCAAAGTCATTTTTCAGACGTTCCTGCAGGCCTTCAATATCCCACATCTCTTCCAGAGACTGCGGTGGAATATGCGCGTCGATGGTGGCTTTGAACACATCTTCACGAATGCTGTTGATGGTTTCGCTCACGTCGGACACGTCCAGCAGTTCGTTACGCTGGGTGTAGATCGCACGGCGCTGATCGTTAGCCACATCATCATATTCCAGCAGCTGCTTACGGATATCAAAGTTGCGGCTTTCCACTTTACGCTGTGCGTTAGCGATCGCTTTGGTGACCCACGGGTGCTCAATAGCTTCGCCAGGTTTCATCCCCAGCTTACGCATCATGCCGGATACACGGTCGGAGGCAAAAATACGCATCAGCGCATCTTCCATAGACAGGTAGAAACGGGATGAACCGGCATCACCCTGACGACCCGCACGACCACGCAGCTGGTTATCGATACGACGGGATTCATGACGCTCTGTACCGATGATATGCAGACCGCCGGAAGCCAGAACGGCGTCATGACGAACCTGCCAGTCGGCTTTGATCTGGGCAATCTGTTCTGGCGTTGGGTTTTCCAGCTCCGCCACTTCAGCCTGCCAGCTACCGCCCAGCATAATGTCGGTACCACGACCCGCCATGTTGGTGGCGATGGTTACGGCAGCCGGATAACCCGCCTGCGCAACAATATCCGCTTCTTTGGCGTGGAATTTGGCGTTAAGAACGTTGTGTTGGATACCCGCTTTCGTCAGCTCGTGCGAAACCACTTCGGATTTCTCGATGGAGATGGTCCCCACCAGAACCGGCTGGCCATTGGCAGTACGGTCGCGAATATCTTCGATGATCGCCTGAATTTTTTCCGCTTCGGTCATGTACACCAGGTCCGGCATATCCTTACGGATCATCGGACGGTTGGTTGGAACGACCACGGTATCCAGCTTGTAGATAGAGCTGAATTCAAACGCTTCGGTATCAGCAGTACCGGTCATCCCCGCCAGTTTCTCGTACAGACGGAAGTAGTTCTGGAAGGTGATAGACGCCAGCGTCTGGTTTTCATTCTGAATATCCACACCTTCTTTGGCTTCCACAGCCTGGTGCAGACCGTCAGACCAGCGACGTCCCTGCATGGTACGGCCGGTGTGCTCATCGACGATGATCACTTCACCGTCTTTTACGATGTAGTCGACGTCGCGGGTGAACAGCGCGTGGGCACGCAGCGCGGCGGTCACGTGGTGCATCAGCATAATGTTGCTCGGGGAGTACAGAGACTCGCCCTCTTCCATAATGCCTTCAGCGACCAGCAGCTCTTCAATTTTCACCAGACCACGTTCGGTCAGGTTCACCTGGCGCGCTTTTTCATCAACGGAGAAGTGGCCTTCACCCTGGAAGGTATCCGAGTCCTCTTTCTCCTGACGCAGCAGGTGTGGAATGATTTTGTCGACCTTACGGTACATCTCGGAGCTGTCTTCAGCCGGGCCGGAGATGATAAGCGGAGTACGCGCTTCATCGATCAGGATGGAGTCCACCTCATCCACCAGCGCATAGTGCAGTTTACGCTGCACGCGCTCTTCCGGGCTGAACGCCATGTTGTCACGCAGGTAGTCGAAGCCGTATTCGTTGTTGGTACCGTAGGTAATGTCCGCGTTATACGCTTCACGCTTGGCTGGCGCAGGCAGGCCGGACATGTTGATGCCGACGGTCATACCGAGGAATTCGAACAGTGGACGGTTGTTTTCGGCGTCACGCTGCGCCAGATAGTCGTTGACGGTTACCACGTGAACGCCTTTACCGGTCAGCGCGTTCAGGTAAGCCGGCAGCGTTGCGGTCAGGGTTTTACCTTCACCGGTACGCATTTCCGCGATGCAGCGCTCGTTAAGCACCATACCGCCCAGCAGCTGAACGTCGAAGTGACGCATGCCGAATACGCGCTTACTTGCTTCACGCACAACAGCAAACGCTTCCGGGATCAGGCTTTCTAAGGTTTCGCCTTTTTCCAGACGCGCACGGAATTCCGCCGTTTTCGCTTTCAGCTCATCATCAGAGAGCTTCTCCATCGCCGGTTCCATCCCGTTGATGACGGCAACAGCTTTGCGCATACGGCGCAGGGTACGATCGTTACGACTACCAAAAACTTTAGTTAACAATTTGATTAGCATAATAAATTCTCAAACGCCCCATCGTGGGCAGATAAATTAAGGTATTGAAAAAGTTAATTTAGCTGAGGCGTTGCGGCCCGGCACGAATGCCGTGAGTCTGGCTAATCCAGGTTGAGACAGAGAATGAGACAGGCGGAACGAGCGCGAGCTGCGTCGTCTGGCGAACCATAACCGGCGGCTGGCTGTCCTGCGTGAGCAGCGCGTTGAGCGTGTCCAGCAGCGCAAGATGCTGTGCCTGCACCGGAAGCGTCTCTTCCGCAACAGGCATGGCCTGTGGTGCCATCGCGAAGGAGAGATGACGGATAACCGTGCGGATAGCGTGCTGGTGCCAGTAATCAACGGAGAAATTCGGGCGGCGGCTGGCTTCAAGCCACGCGAGGTTTGTAAAGTTAACCCGCGTGTTGAGATCGTGTTTGGTGGTAGAGGTTTTCGCGGGCGTCGCCGCTTCGGCACTGTTGCTGAGCGCAGGCAAGCCGAAACTCGCCGCGACCATCCCTAATAAGAGATGCGGCCAGAAGTAACGTCTGCCAAATTGTCGCCAGCGCGTCAGTATTCCGCTCACCTGCTCCACCCAATAAGCCAGCCTTGCAGAGGCTGAGTTCAGTTATTCTTTTTAGCGCCCAGATAGTACCACTAAAGCTAATGTACATCAGCAGGAATGAGGTGCCGCCGCGGGAAAAAACGGTCAAGAATGCAGCTAACGCACACATTTTCTGCGTAAGACAAACGAGAGATAACGCCGGGGCAAACGAAGAAGGGTAAAAATAAAAACGACTGGTCTTCCTGGTCGGAGAGAGTACCAGGTTAACCAGTCGATTTTTTTACGAAACGGTTTGAACCGTTACGCCAGAACCATGCTTGGTGCTTTGAAAGCCAGCGGCAGTTCAGCTTCGTCTTCGAAGGTCACATATTCCCAGGCTTCCTGTTTTGCCAGGACGGCCTGCAACAGTTTGTTGTTCAGCGCATGACCGGATTTGAACGCGGTAAATGCACCAATGATGTTGTGACCACACATGAACAGGTCGCCGATAGCATCCAGCATTTTGTGACGAACGAATTCATCTTCGAAACGCAGGCCGTCTTCGTTCAGTACGCGATAATCGTCAACAACGATGGCACAATCGAAGCTGCCGCCCAGGCACAGGCCGCGGGACTGCAGATATTCGATATCACGCATGAAGCCAAATGTACGGGCTCGGCTGATCTGGCGCATAAACGCATCAGCAGAGAAGTTCATCGCATAGCGTTGGGTGCTGGAGTCAATTGCCGGATGGTTAAAGTCGATGGTAAAGTCCAACGAGAAACCATTGTACGGTTTGAATTCAGCCCACTTGTCGCCATCTTCGACGCGAACGGTCTCTTTGATGCGTACAAATTTCTTCGCGCAGTTCAGTTCTTCGATGCCGGCATCCAGCAACAGATAGACGAACGGTGCAGCACTGCCATCCATAATCGGGATTTCTGGCGCATCGACTTCAACAATAATGTTGTCGATACCCAGACCCGCCAGGGCGGCGTTCAGGTGCTCTACGGTAGAAATCCGCACGTCATGCTCGTTCACCAGACAAGTACAGAGCATAGTATCACGCACAGATTTGGCATCGGCCGGAAAATCTACCGGTGGATTCAAGTCGGTGCGACGATAGATGACCCCGGTATTGGCCGGCGCAGGGCGTAACGTCAGCGTGACTTTCTTGCCGGTATGTAAACCGACACCTGTCGCCTGAACGATACGTTTAAGTGTCCTTTGTTTGATCATCGTATAATCTCGCCAAATTAACTATCCAACCGAGAGTGTATATCACTAACGGTGGGCCAGTTTAGCACAAAGAGCGCAAATCCCCTAATTCCAGCCAATTCTTAGTCAGCTTGCTTACGCAGGAACGCCGGGATATCCAGATAATCTGGCTCTTTCGCCGTTTGCGGCGTTGGGTCGTTCACCACTTTCGCGGCCGGTTTCTGCTCCTGAGTCAGAGGAGACATACCGTGCTGCTGGTAACGATCCATTACCGGTTGCTGAGTCTGCTTGTTGGTCACTAAGGTGATCTCAGGACGTTTGTCCATACCGATACCGGTCGCAACAACGGTAACACGCAGCTCGTCGTTCATTTCAGGGTCAAGGGAAGTACCGATTACCACGGTAGCGTTGTCAGAGGCGAACGCACGGATAGTGTTACCCACGGTTTCGAACTCATCCAGACGCAGGTCGAAGCCAGCGGTAATGTTGACCAGCACGCCGCGCGCACCAGACAGATCGATATCTTCCAGCAGTGGAGAAGAGATAGCCATTTCAGCCGCTTCTTCTGCACGGTCTTCACCGCTCGCCACGCCAGAGCCCATCATCGCGTAGCCCATTTCGGACATCACGGTGCGAACGTCTGCAAAGTCAACGTTCATCAGGCCAGGACGGGTAATCAGTTCAGCGATACCCTGAACCGCACCTTTCAGCACGTCGTTTGCTGCACCGAATGCGTCCAGCAGGGAGATACCGCGACCCAGAACTTTCAACAGCTTATCGTTCGGGATGGTGATCAGCGAGTCCACATGCTTGGACAGCTCGGTGATACCCTGCTCCGCGAACGCCATACGCTTCTTGCCTTCAAAGTTGAAAGGCTTGGTCACGACAGCAACGGTCAGGATACCTAAATCTTTTGCCACTTCAGCCACAACAGGTGCTGCGCCGGTACCGGTACCGCCACCCATACCTGCTGCGATGAAGACCATGTCCGCACCTTCCAGTGCAGCGCGCAGGGCTTCACGATCTTCTTCAGCCGCATTGCGACCCACTTCCGGGTTAGCCCCTGCTCCCAGCCCTTTGGTGATACCACCGCCGATCTGGATAGTCTGGCCTACAGCCGTTTTACGCAGTGCCTGTGCATCGGTGTTAACTGCGAAGAACTCAACACCCTCAATGCGTTCACGCACCATATGCTCTACGGCGTTACCGCCGCCGCCACCGACGCCGATGACTTTAATCACCGCGTCGTTGGTCAGTTCCATAGGTTCAAACATAATTTCTCTCTCCGTTGTGCCTGTCGCCCGAGACCGCTAATTCTCTCCGGTCTCTTAAAAAAATTAAAACTCTTTTCGCAACCAGTTGTTCAGTCGTTTGACCCACGACCCCACTGAGACGCGTTTTTCCACTTCTGCTTCACCACTGAGATGAGATTCCTTCCCGTAGTGGAGCAGGCCCACGGCCGTTGAATAATACGGCTCCTGAGCATAATCCGTTAAACCGGTGATATTCAGCGGCGCACCAATACGCACCTGCGTATGGAACACGCGCTGTGCACAGGCCGCAAGACCTTCAATTTGCGCTGCGCCGCCGGTTAATACAATCCCCGCCGCAAGATGATGTTTAACGCCCTGCTGACGAAGCTGTTCCTGTAACTGTAAAATCTCTTCGTTGACCAGGTTGAGCAGCTCGGTATAGCGCGGCTCAATCACCTCTGCCAACGTCTGGCGCTGCAGGCTGCGCGGTGGACGACCACCAACGCTCGGCACTTCAACGCTCTCATCTTTGCCAACAATAGACCCCAGCGCACAGCCGTGGCGCACTTTAATCGCTTCTGCATCGCTCGGCGGCGTACCAAAAGCGTAAGCAATATCGCTGGTCACGACGTTCCCTGCGTACGGGATCACTTTGGTGTGGCGCAACGCACCGCCGGTATATACGGCGATATCCATTGTACCACCACCAATATCGACCACACAGACACCCAGTTCACGTTCATCTTCGGTCAGCACGGAATAACTTGCCGCCAGACCCGCGAAAATAAGTTGGTCAACTTTCAGGCCACAACGTTCAACGGCTTTTACAATGTTCTTCGCCATATCGTTGTGACATGTGATCAGGTGCACTTTTGCCTGCATACGTACGCCAGAAAGACCGACCGGGTTCTTGATCCCTTCCTGGTAGTCAATCGCATATTCCTGCGGGATGACATGCAGCACGCGATGCTCATCGCGGACGCGCACGGACTTCGCCGTGTGCACGACGTTTTCAACGTCTTCCTGCGTCACTTCTTCCTCAGAAATCGGCACCATACCAATTTCGTTCTGGCAGCTAATGTGCTTACCAGAAAGGGCCAGATAGACAGAAGAAATCTGGCAATCTGCCATCAATTCAGCCTGATCGATGGCGCGCTGAACGCATTTCACCACCGATTCAAGATCGTTTACCCCACCTTTATCCATACCACGGGACGGGCAACTGCCTACGCCAATGATATTGACCATACCGTCGGGCAGAACTTCCCCTACTAAAGCGGCAACCTTCGCGGTGCCAATCTCCAGTCCAACTACCAGTTTTCTGTCCGTCGCCTTGATCATTGTTGTTCTGCCTGTACCTGTGCCTGATTCTGTTGCTGATTAGGTTCCTCGACCGGAGCCGGTACCCAACCGACTGCTGCGCCTGAGTCATAGCGCAAATCAACGTAGCTTATCCGTTTGCCGTCAGTCTGTGCCTGCTGCTGTAAAACCGGGTAAAGTTCGACAAAACGCGCCAGACGCTTCATTGTGTCTCCGCGTCCCAGGTTGAGCTTAATGCCGTTCGTTAACGTCAGCTGCCAGGAACGGCGCGCCGTCATGGCAGCATCTTTTAACGTAAACCTGTCCTTCGCCAGCACCTGACCCATCTCGCGAAAACCCTGTAACACTTCGTTTTCGCTGCCTTCAGGGCCATACAACATCGGTAAATTTTGCTTGTTGACACGATCGGTCGGGACGCTGAAGGAATTTCCGTCTACGTCAACCATGTGCTGATCATTCCAACGCGCAATGGGCACATATTCAACCAGATGAATCTTCAATTCATCAGGCCATTGCTTTCTTACGCTCGCCTGTTTTATCCATGGCAGACGTTCTATCTGGCTCTGGATAATATTGACGTCCTGCGTCATAAAGGTGCCAGGCGAGCCCAGCGCCAGTATTGACTGACGAATATCGTCGTTACGCGTGTAGTGGCGCTCGCCGGTGACCACCAGCTTAGAGAGCGGCAACCGCTGCGCATCTTCCATCCAGCCCAGGACCATCCAGCCGCTGATAAACACAGTGCACAACACCCCGAGCAGGAAAATGATGCCTGCAAGACGCGTTCCATTACTGCGGCGTGAAGAGGTGTATTCGTCCTCGTCATCGCGGTTGCGCGTGTTCAATGCAGCCTGAGACATATCAGCCTGCCTGGTCCAGAATGCGTACGACTAACTGCGAGAAACTCATCCCCGCCTGACGCGCAGCCATCGGCACAAGGCTGTGACTGGTCATTCCCGGAGAGGTATTGGCTTCCAGCAAATAAAATTGCCCATCACTGTCCTGCATCACGTCGATGCGTCCCCAGCCGCGGCATCCCAGAACATGCCAGGCTTTAAGCACCAGGGACTGTAAATCTGCTTCACGCTCGGCTTCAAGACCACAAGGGCAGAAATATTGCGTCTCATCAGAGAGATACTTCGCCTCATAATCATAGAAGACTCCAGCGGGTTGGATGCGGATTGACGGTAAAATTTCTTCGCCAAGCATCGCGACGGTAAATTCTGGCCCGCTGAGCCATTTTTCAATCAGAACTTCTTCATCATGTTGAAATGCCAGTGCTAAAGCGGACGAAAGATCTTCAGCTTTGTCGACTTTGGACATTCCCACACTGGAGCCTTCCCGGCTGGGCTTTACAATAACCGGTAAGCCCAGTTCAGCAATGCGTGTATTAACGCTATCCGGCAGGCCCAATTCAAATTCGCGACGCGTCAGCGCAACCCATGGCGCAACGGGTAACCCCGCGCCCTGCCACAGGAGTTTGCTGCGCAGTTTATCCATAGAGATAGCGGAGGCCATCACGCCGCTGCCGGTGTACGGCATGCCGATCAAATCCAGAAGCCCCTGCAGGGTGCCATCTTCACCGCCGCGACCATGCAAAGCGATAAAGACTTTATCGAAGCCCATGGCTTTTAATTGCTTCACGTCGACCTCTTTTGGGTCGACCAGGTGCGCATTGACGCCCCCTTCACGCAGGCCCGCGAGCACAGCCGCGCCGGAATTCAGGGAAACCTCACGCTCGGCGGAGGTGCCGCCAGACAGGACAGCAATCTTATCAGCCATGATGCTCATCCTCCTGAGTTTGCGGCTTCAGTTTGATTTCAGCTAAGGTACGGGCGATTTTGCCGATATTTCCCGCGCCCTGAATCAGAATCAGATCGTTACCTGCCAGGACCGGTGCCAGAATTTCCGCCACCTGTGCAGGGTCAGAAACCAGAATAGGGTCCACTTTACCGCGTCCACGGATGGTGCGACATAAAGAACGACTGTCTGCGCCCGGAATCGGAGTTTCGCCCGCTGAATAAACATCCAGCATTAACAAGGTATCAACCTGTGACAGGACGCTGGCGAAATCGTCGTACAGATCGCGCGTACGCGTGAAGCGGTGCGGCTGGAAGATCATCACCAGATTTTTGTCAGGCCAGCCTGCACGTGCGGCTTTGATGGTGGCGTCCACTTCGGTCGGATGGTGGCCGTAGTCGTCCACCAGCATCGCTGTGCCGGCTTTACCGTTCACGGCGTCCAGCGGGAATTCACCGAGGAAGTCGAAACGACGGCCGGTGCCCTGGAAGCTTTCCAGCGCGCGCAGAATCGCATCATCATCAATGCCTTCTTCCGTCGCGACGGCCACTGCCGCTGCGGCATTGAGGGCGTTATGGCGACCTGGCGCATTCAGCGTGACGTGCAGCAGTTCTTTGTCCTGACGCGCCAGCGTGAAATGCCCCTGCGCACCAATCTGTTTGTACTCTTCCACGCGGACATCAGCGTCTTCGCTGAAGCCGTAAGTGGTGATTTGACGACCCACGCGCGGCAGCAGCTCGCGGATCACCGGATCGTCTACGCACATCACCGCGCGTCCATAGAACGGCAGGTTGTGCAGGAAGTTGATGAAGGTCTGCTTTAGGTTTTCGAAGTCGCCCTGGTAGGTATCCATATGGTCAGCTTCGATGTTGGTGACAATCGCCACCATTGGCTGCAGGTGCAGGAACGACGCGTCGCTCTCATCCGCTTCGGCAATCAGATAACGGCTGTGGCCCAGACGCGCATGTACGCCTGCGGCTTTGACCAGACCGCCGTTGACGAAGGTCGGATCGAGACCCGCTTCCGCATAAATACTGGAGACCATCGCCGTGGTCGTGGTTTTACCGTGGGTCCCGGCAATAGCGATGCCGTGACGGAAACGCATCAGTTCCGCCAGCATTTCTGCACGGCGGATCACCGGAATGCGCGCTTCATGCGCGGCAACGATTTCCGGATTGTCAGAGGAGATGGCGCTTGAGACCACCACCACGCTCGCATCGCGCACGTTTTCCGGACGATGGTTGAAATAGATAGTCGCCCCAAGCGACGCCAGCTGCTGCGTAACAGGGTTTGGCGCCAGGTCAGACCCGCTGATCTGATAGCCTTCGTTAGCTAACACTTCGGCAATACCGCCCATGCCAGCACCACCGATGCCAACAAAGTGAATGTGCCGGACGCGACGCATCTCGGGCACGATTGAACGCAGTTTTGCCAGTTGTTGTGTATTCATTCTCTAAACGCCATCGACTACTTAAAATTCGTGCCGCGCTTCACGCGCTGCGAGGGTTAAGCCTGGGCTGCCAGGCTCACTTCTTTTGCCACCCGTTCCGTCGCATCAGGGATAGCGGCCGCGCGCGCGCGTTGCGCCATCTCCAGCAGTGCGTCTCTGTTCCAGCCCGCCAGGGTGGTGGCGACCGCGTCGGCGGTAAATTGTGGCTGCTCAAATATCTTCGCGGCACCGGCTTTCTCAAGCGGCAGCGCATTCCAGTACTGCTGTCTGTCTTTGTGCTGGAACGGCACAAACAGGGCAGGCAGACCGGCGGCGGCGATCTCGCTCACCGTCAGGGCACCTGAACGACAGACCACGACATCGGCCCAGGCATACGCTGCCGCCATGTCGTCGATAAACTCTGTGACTTTATGCTGCGGCTGACCTTCGTCTGCGTAAGCCTGCTCAACGGTCTGCTGAGCGCCTTTTCCGCTCTGGTGCCAGATCGTCACGGCATCCCCCAGCTTTGCGGCAACCTGCGGCATCGTCTGGTTTAGGATGCGCGCGCCCTGAGAGCCGCCGACGACCAGTACACGCACCGGCCCTTCACGGCCCGTCAGACGAGCGTCCGGCAGCGGCAGCGCCAGCACGTCCACACGCACCGGGTTACCTACGACGTCCGCTTTCGGGAACGCGCCGGGAAACGCCTGCATAACTTTGGTGGCGATTTTCGCCAGCCATTTGTTGGTCAGACCGGCAATACCGTTCTGCTCATGCAGCACAACGGGAATACCTAACGACCACGCCGCCAGCCCGCCAGGACCCGAGACATAGCCGCCCATGCCCAGCACCACATCCGGCTTAAAGCGCTTCATGATGGTGCGCGCCTGACGCCAGGCGTTAAAAATACGCACCGGTGCCAGCAGCATTGCCTTGAGGCCTTTGCCCCGAAGGCCGGAAATACGAATAAAGTCGATCTCGATACCGTGCTTCGGTACCAGATCGGCTTCCATGCGGTCTGCGGTTCCCAGCCAGCGTACCTGCCAGCCCTGATCCATTAAATGGTGCGCAACCGCCAGTCCCGGGAACACGTGTCCGCCGGTACCGCCTGCCATCACCATTAACCGCTTCGGTTGATTCATCGTGAACCTCGTGTAAACGCCTGGGCTTTTTCCAGACGCGTCTCATAATCTATGCGTAACAACAGCATGATGGCCGTCGACATAATCAACAGACTGGAACCACCATAACTGATCAACGGCAACGTCAGACCTTTGGTCGGCAGCATACCCGCTGCGGCCCCGACGTTAACCAATGCCTGGAAGCTAAACCAGATACCAATTGAACAGGCTAAGAATCCTGAGAAGCGGTGATCGATCTCCAGCGCTTTCCGGCCGATGGACATGGCGCGGAAAGCGACGAAGAATACCATTAATAGCGCTAATACCACACCGATATAACCCAGTTCTTCCGCAATAATGGAGAAGATGAAGTCAGTGTGCGCTTCCGGTAAATACTCCAGTTTCTGTACCGAGTTACCCAGACCCTGTCCCCAGACTTCGCCGCGACCAAAGGCCATCAGCGACTGAGTCAGCTGATAACCGCTGCCGAACGGATCTTCCCACGGGTTCCAGAACGAGGTTACACGGCGAATACGGTAAGGCTCGGCGAGGATCAGCAGCACAACCGCCGAAATCCCCATTCCGATGATAGCGATGAACTGCCACAGCTTCGCGCCCGCCAGGAACAGCATCGCCAGGGTGGTAACGAACAGCACGACAACGGTACCGAGGTCAGGCTGCGCCAGCAGTAATACCGCCAGCACCAGAATCACGCCCATCGGTTTTAAGAAGCCGCGCAGGTTGTTACGCACTTCATCTACCTTACGCACCAGGTAGTTAGCCAGGTAGCAGAACAGGGAGAGCTTGGTAAATTCCGCAGGTTGAATACGCAGCGGGCCAAAGGCGATCCAGCGCGATGCCCCGTTAACAGAGCTCCCCACCACCAGTACGATCAGCAGCATAATAATCGAGGCGATCAGCATCGCCGTACTGTGCCGCTGCCAGAACTCCATTGGCAGACGCAAGGTCACCAGCGCCAGGCAAAACGCCAGGATGATGTACAGACCATCACGCTTGGCAAACAGGAAAGGATCGTTCGCCAGACGCTGCCCGACAGGCATTGAGGCTGACGTCACCATAATAAAGCCGACCGCTGCCAGCCCCATCGTGAGCCAGAACAGCGTGCGATCGTACATGACCAGGCTATCGTTATCTTTTTGACGAGAGCCCATCACCCAGCCTTTGAGTGCCGCAAACAACCACACCAGGATCCCAAATCCTGGCAGGCGCGGCATTTTCAGGCGAGGGAGAGATAAACGCATCAGCCTAACTCCTTCGCCAGGCGGGTAAAGACATCACCACGCTGTTCGAAATTCTTGAATTGATCGAGGCTGGCGCAGGCCGGAGAGAGCAGCACCATATCGCCTGGCTTCACGCGAGGAGCAATCAGCCGCATCGCCTGTTCCATGGTTTCGGTTTGCTCGGCGACCTCAGGGCACAGTGCAGCCAGCTCGCTGCCGTCACGGCCGAAGCAGTACAGACGGACGTTATCACCGGAAAGATACGGTTTCAGGGAGGAGAAATCCGCTGATTTACCGTCGCCGCCCAGCAGCAAATGCAGCGTGCCGTCAACGTGCAGGCCGTTCAGCGCGGCCTCCGTGCTGCCCACGTTGGTGGCTTTAGAGTCGTTGATCCAGCGTACGCCGTTGTGCTCCAGCGCCAGCTGGAAACGGTGTGCCAGCCCAGAAAACGTGGTTAATGCTTTCAGGCTGGAGGAGCGTGGCAACCCTACTGCATCTGCCAGCGCCAGCGCCGCCAGGGCATTGGTATAGTTGTGCTGACCAGTGAGCTTCATCTCTTTCACGTTCAGCACTTTCTCACCCTTCACGCGCAGCCAGGTTTCGCCCAGCTGGCGGTTCAGGTGGTAATCCCCCATCGTAATACCGAAGCTGATGCAGCGATCGTCTGCGCCACGCACCGGCATGGTCAGCGCATCATCGGCATTCACTACGCAGACTTTGGCATTCTCATAAACGCGCAGCTTGGCGGCACGGTACTGCTGCAGACCAAATGGATATCTGTCCATGTGATCTTCAGTCACGTTGAGGATTGTCGCAGCCGCAGCGTGCAGGCTGGAGGTTGTTTCCAGCTGGAAGCTGGAAAGCTCGAGAACATACAGCTCACAGCCTTTGTCCAGCAGCATCAGAGCGGGTAAACCAATGTTACCGCCAACGCCGACGTTCATGCCCGCCGCTTTCGCCATTTCACCCACCAGGGTAGTGACGGTGCTTTTACCGTTAGAACCGGTAATGGCGATAACGGGCGCCTGTGCTTCGCGGCAGAACAGCTCAATATCGCCGATAATCTCAACGCCCGCATCCGCGGCAGCGCTCAGTGAAGGATGCGCCAGCGCCATTCCCGGGCTGGCGACAATCAGATCGGCTGCCAGCAGCCAGTCATCATTCAGACCACCAAGGTGGCGTTCAACCTGTTCAGGCAGTTTGTCCAGACCCGGCGGAGAGACACGCGTATCCATCACGCGCGGCGTCACGCCACGCGCGAGGAAAAAGTCCACGCAGGAGAGCCCCGTAAGGCCCAGCCCGATGATAACGACTTTTTTGCCCTGGTAATCTGCCATGATTAACGTACCTTCAGCGTTGCCAGGCCAATCAGCACCAGCATCAGCGAAATAATCCAGAAGCGCACAATCACGCGCGGCTCCGGCCAGCCTTTCAGTTCATAGTGGTGGTGAATCGGCGCCATACGGAAGATGCGCTGACCGCGCAGCTTGAAGGAACCGACCTGCAAAATCACCGACAGGGTTTCAACCACAAACACACCGCCCATGATCACCAGCAGGAACTCCTGACGCAGCAGTACGGCGATAATGCCGAGCGCACCGCCCAAAGCCAGAGAACCGACGTCCCCCATAAAGACCTGCGCCGGATAAGTGTTGAACCACAGGAAGCCCAGCCCCGCGCCGACAATCGCCGTACAGACGATCACCAGCTCACCCGCGTGGCGCAGATAAGGGATGTGCAGGTAGTTCGCAAAGTTCATGTTACCGGTCGCCCATGCCACCAGCGCAAAACCGGCGGCGACAAAGACGGTTGGCATAATGGCCAGGCCATCCAGACCGTCGGTCAGGTTTACGGCGTTGCCGGTACCGACAATCACAAAGTAGGCCAGCAGGATGTAGAACAGCCCCAGCTGTGGCATCACGTCCTTAAAGAACGGCACGACCAGCTCGGTGGCTGGCGTATCTTTCCCGGCCAGATACAGCGCGAAGGCCACGCCCAGCGCAATCACCGACATCCAGAAATATTTCCAGCGGGCAATCAGGCCTTTGGTGTCTTTACGAACAACTTTGCGGTAATCATCAACAAAACCGATGATCCCGTAACCCACCAGTACCGTCAGAACGCACCAGACGTACGGGTTGGAGGGATAGGCCCACAGCAGCACGGAAACGACGATGGCGGTCAGGATCATGATCCCGCCCATGGTCGGCGTGCCGCGTTTGCTGAAGTGCGATTCCGGACCGTCGTTACGTACAACCTGACCGAAAGAGAGTTTTTGCAGACGGGCAATCATGCGCGGGCCCATCCACAACGAGATGAACAGCGCAGTCAGCAGGCTGACGATGGCGCGAAACGTCAGATATGAAAAGACGTTAAAGCCTGAATAATATTTGACCAAATGTTCGGCCAGCCAAACTAACATGTCCCGTTCTCCTGTAATGCGTGCACAACCTCTTCCATGGCGGCACTACGTGAACCTTTCACTAACACAGTCACAATTTGTTTTTCTGCAATCAACGCTTTGAGGCGCTCTATCAACGCGGCTTTGTCAGCAAAATGCTCGCCAACGCCGCTGGCATAGCTAATCGCCTGGCTCAGTTTTCCTGCGCTCAGCACACAGTCCAGCCCCGCCGCTTTCGCCGCTTCACCGACCTGGGTATGACAGGCTTCGCTTTCGTCGCCCAGCTCTGCCATATCGCCAACTACCATGATGCGATAGCCCGGCATTTCAGATAACACCTGCACCGCCGCCGTCATCGAGCCAACGTTCGCGTTGTAGGAGTCATCCAGCAGCAGCTTATTTTCCGAAAGCTGAATCGGGAACAGACGTCCCGGCACGGCTTTCAGGTTCGCCAGCCCGGTTTTAATCGCTTCATGCGACGCGCCCACCGCCGTCGACAACGCCGCCGCCGCAAGCGCATTGGCGATGTTATGGCGACCCGGCAGCGGCAGCAGCACATCGACACCACCCGTTGGGGTGGTGAGGGTGAATTCTGTGCCGTGCGACGTCACGTGGATATTGGTCGCGGTAAAATCACTGTTGACCGCATTCGGCGAGAAGCGCCAGGTTTTACGCGAACCAATAATGCTCTGCCAGTTCAGCCAGTCGTTGTTATCGGCGTTCAGGATGGCGATACCGTCATCCGGCAGGCCGGTGTAAATCTCACCTTTGGCTTTTGCTACGCCTTCCAGCGAGCCAAAGCCTTCCAGATGCGCAGCCGCGAGGTTATTCACCAGTGCGGCTTCCGGGCGAGTCAGACTCACGGTCCAGGCGATTTCGCCCTGGTGGTTTGCCCCTAACTCGATCACCGCAAATTCATGTTCTTTGGTCAGGCGGAGTAATGTCATCGGCACGCCGATGTCATTATTGAGGTTGCCCGCGGTATAAAGCGTATTCCCGCACTGGCTGAGGATCGCCGCCGTCATCTCTTTCACCGACGTCTTGCCTGATGATCCGGTCAGGGCGACAACGCGCGCAGGGACCTGCTGACGGACCCAGGCGGCCAGCTCACCGAACGCGAGACGCGTATCTTTCACCACAATTTGCGGCAGTTCGATATCCAGCTTGCGGCTGACCAGCAGCGCACCGGCGCCGTTCTCTTTGGCCTGTTCAGCAAAATCATGCGCGTCAAAACGCTCGCCTTTCAGCGCCACAAACAGACAGCCTGCGGTGATTTTGCGGGTGTCCGTCGTGACGGCATCAATCGTCAGGTCTTGCCCGTGCAGGTCGCCCTGCAGAATGGCAGCGGCCTGGCTTAACGTGATGCTAATCATGCCACGACTCCCAGCAGACGTGCTGCCGTTACGCGGTCCGAGTAGTCCAGACGGCGATTGCCAACGATCTGATAATCTTCATGGCCTTTACCCGCCAGCAGGACAACATCATTCTCCCGCGCTTGCATGATGGTGTTAGTCACGGCTTCCGCACGGCCTTCCACCACGCGAGCGCGGCCCGCGTCCAGCATGCCCGCCAGAATGTCATTAATGATGGCGCGCGGCTCTTCCGTACGCGGGTTGTCATCGGTGACTACCGGAATATCTGCAAACTGCTCGGCAATAGCCCCCATCAGCGGGCGTTTGCCTTTGTCGCGATCGCCGCCGCAGCCAAACACGCACCAGAGCTTCCCTGTGCAGTGCAGGCGCGCCGCTTCCAGCGCTTTTTCCAGCGCGTCCGGCGTGTGGGCATAATCAACCACAACGGTCGGTTTGCCCGGCGCGCTGAACACTTCCATACGGCCGCAAACTGGCTGCAGACGTGCTGAGGTTTTCAGCAGCTCAGCCATTGGATACCCCAGCGCCAGCAGCGTCGCCAGCGCCAGCAGCAGGTTGCTGACGTTAAACGCGCCCATCAGGCGGCTTTCAATTTCACCTTCACCCCAGGAAGAGGCAAAGCGGATTGTCGCCCCGCTGTCGTGGTAATTCACTTCAACCGCCTTCAGCCAGCGGCCGTGGCAGTTTGGATTGATATGGTCTTCCATCGACACTGCAACCGCATCCGGCAGCTTCGCCAGCCAGCGGCGGCCCACTTCGTCGTCGGCGTTGATGATGGCTTGTCCGTAATGGTGAGTAGAGAACAGCAGCCATTTCGCGGCTTCGTAATGCTCCATATCACCATGATAATCAAGATGATCGCGGCTCAAATTGGTAAACACGGAAGCGGCAAATTTCAGCGCCGCGACGCGGTGCTGTACCAGACCGTGCGAAGAGACCTCCATCGCAGCAAAGGTTGCCCCCTGCCCTGCCAGACCGGCAAGCACATGCTGTACGTCTACCGCGGAGCCGGTGGTGTTTTCCGTTGGGCTCACTTTGCCCAGCAGGCCATTACCCACGGTCCCCATCACCGCACCGGTTTCACCCAGCAGCTTGGCCCACTGCGCCATCAGCTGCGTGGTGGTGGTTTTACCGTTGGTACCCGTCACGCCAACCAGGCGCAGCTGGTCGGAAGGTTCGTGATAAAAACGCCCCGCCAGTGCGGAAAGACGCTCGTTTAACTGGCTGAGATAGATAACCGGCACCCCGTGCATTTCACGGATCTCACCGTCGGTTGCCTCATCTTTAGCCTCAGCAATAATGGCAGCCACACCTTGCGCAATCGCCTGCGGGATATAACGACGCCCGTCCGCCTGATGACCGACCACCGCCACAAAAAGATCGCCAGAAGCAGCCACGCGGCTGTCCAGTATCATCTCTCGCAGTGCTCGCTCCGGTGCATTTGGCACCCACGGAGCGAGAAGGTCGCGCAAATTACGATCTGCCACCTGTACCCTCGCCTTGATTAATTACAAATTCACTTTTTTCGCCCGTCGCCAGCGCATCCGGTTCAATGTTCATGGTACGTAACACGCCGCCCATGATAGCCCCGAACACAGGCGCGGAGACGGCGCCGCCGTAGTATTTACCCGCCTGTGGATCGTTAATAACGACCACCAGCGCAAAACGCGGATTGCTTGCAGGCGCAACGCCTGCGGTATAGGCAATGTATTTGTTGATATAGCGGCCATCCGGCCCCACTTTTTTCGCCGTACCGGTCTTGATAGCGATGCGATAACCTTTGATTGCCGCCTTCACGCCGCCGCCGCCGGGCAGCGCCACGCTTTCCATCATATGAACAACAGTACGGACGGTCGATTCCGGGAAGATACGCTCACCGGGAACCGGTGGATCAACTTTGGTAATCGACAGCGGACGATAAACGCCATAGCTGCCGATCGTTGCGTAGACTCGCGCTAACTGTAACGGTGTCACCATTAGCCCGTAGCCGAAAGAGAAGGTGGCCCTCTCTATGTCAGACCACCGTTGTTTTTGAGGATATAAGCCACTGCGTTCTCCGACCAACCCCAAATTGGTCGCCTTTCCAAGCCCAAAACGTGAGTAAGTCTCTACTAACGCTGAGGACGGCATCGCTAACGCCAGCTTTGAAACACCGACGTTACTCGACTTCTGTAACACCCCGGTCAGGGTCAATTCGCTGTAGCGCGCCACGTCTTTGATTTCGTGACCGTTAATTCGGTAAGGAACGGTATTCAGTACGGTATTTTCATTAACGATACCGCGCTGAAGTGCAGTCATGACGACCATCGGCTTAACGGTCGAACCCGGTTCGAACACGTCGGTGATGGTACGGTTACGCATAATATCCTTTTGCGTACCGGTAAGATTGTTAGGGTTGTAGGACGGGCTATTGGCCATCGCCAGCACTTCACCCGTGTTGACATCAACTAACACGGCACTGCCCGATTCCGCTTTGTTAAAGGCCACGGCGTTGTTCAGCTCGCGGTAAACCAGCGCCTGTAACCGCTCATCGATACTCAGCGCAAGGTTGTGTGCTGCCTGGCTGTCCGTTGAGGAAATATCCTCGATCACGCGACCATAGCGGTCTTTACGCACAATGCGCTCACCGGGCTGACCGGTCAGCCATTTATCAAAGCTTTTTTCAACGCCCTCAATCCCCTGGCTATCAACGTTAGTAAAGCCAATGAGGTGAGCAGTCACTTCGCCGGATGGATAGTACCGGCGGGATTCTTCGCGCAGATGGATCCCCGGCAGCTTCAATTTTTTGATGTAGTCTGCCATGTCAGGATTCACCTGACGCGCCAGATAGATAAAGCGCCCTCTCGGGTTGGTATTCACGCGTGAAGATAACTGGTCCAGCGGCATCTTCAGCGCATCCGCAAGGGCCTTCCATCGGTTATCAAGCGTGATGCCGCCAGCATCATGCAGTTCTTTCGGATCGGCCCAGATAGCCTTCACCGGCACGCTCACCGCCAGCGGACGACCCGAGCGGTCGGTGATCATCCCACGGGATGTCGACACTTCCTGGACGCGCAGAGAGCGCATATCGCCCTGGCGAACCAGCATGTCAGGGGCGACGATTTGTAGCCAGGCCACGCGTCCGAGCAGGAAACCCAGCGCCAGTAAAATGCAGCCGCAAAGCAACGCAAAACGCCAACTGACAAAGTTGGCCTGTTCTTCCTGACGTTTTGGTTTTAGCGTTTTTGCCGCTGCTTTCATGCGTCGCGTTTTCCCTTATTTTTGTACTACGATATTTTCCTGCGAAGGATCAACATGCTGCAGCTGCAGCTTTTCCGTTGCGATCCGTTCAACCCGGCTATGATCGCCGAGCGCGTTTTCTTCAAGGATCAGATTTCGCCATTCAATATCCAGCGCATCGCGTTCCAGTACCATCTGCTCGCGTTGCGCAGTCAATAAACGTGTATGGTGGGCGGTGGTCACCACCGTAACTGCCGTGACAATGATGCAAATGAACAGACAGAGTGGCAGTTTCCCAAACCGCAAAAGATCGTCGCCGATCACGCCAGGCAAGGCATGGCGCTCGTTGCTTCCTAACGAATCCTTAACTTTGCTTAGGGTCTCTGTCACTCTGCCGATCATGCGTTCGTCCTCTCTGCAACACGCAGCACTGAACTACGGGCGCGTGGATTCTCTGCCACTTCTTCTTCGCCCGGCATCAACTTGCCTAATGCTCGCAACTGACGGCCACCCAGCTTCCTGAGTTGTTCTTCCGTCATCGGCAGCCCCGCTGGCACCTGCGGACCGCGGCTTTGTTCACGCATGAAGCGTTTCACAATACGGTCTTCCAGCGAATGGAAGCTGATGATGGATAACCGCCCACCCGGGGCCAGCACGTCGAGCGAGCTTTTTAGCGCCAGCTCTATTTCCTCCAGTTCACTGTTTACCCAGATGCGAACCGCCTGGAAGGTACGGGTCGCGGGATGTTTGTGCTTATCCTTCACCGGTGTCGCCGCCGCGATCACTTCGGCCAACTCTTTAGTGCGGGTCATTGGCTCAATGCGATTGCGCTCGACGATGGCGCGCGCAATACGTTTGCCAAAGCGCTCTTCGCCGAACGTTTTGATGACCCATGCAATATCGGCTTCGTCAGCGGTCTGTAGCCACTCAGCGGCAGACTGACCGCGCGTCGGGTCCATCCGCATGTCCAGCGGACCATCACGCATAAAGGAGAAACCACGTTCAGCATCATCAAGTTGGGGTGAAGAGACGCCAAGATCGAGAAGAATCCCGTCGATCTTGCCCGTCAGGCCGCGTTCAGCGACATAATCCGCGAGCGCAGAGAAAGGTCCATGCACGATGGAAAAGCGTGGGTCATTGATGGTCTGTGCAACGGCAATAGCCTGCGGATCGCGATCGATTGCCAGCAGACGTCCTTCCTCTCCAAGCTGGGAGAGAATCAAACGTGAGTGACCACCGCGACCAAACGTGCCATCAATGTAGATGCCATCCGGACGAATATTCAGGCCGTTTACGGCCTCGTCCAGTAACACCGTTTTATGTTTATAATTTTCCATCATATTTATAGAGACAAGTCCTGCAGCCGTTCCGATAATGTCGCGGAATCAGACTGCTCAGCGTCGATATCTTCCTTGACCTGTTGATACCAGGTCGTTTCATCCCACAGTTCAAACTTGTTGAACTGCCCGACCAGCATCACTTCTTTGGTCAGACCGGCATGTTGCCGCAACACAGGGGCAATCAGTAATCGCCCTGCGTTATCCATCTGACATTCACTGGCATGTCCCAATAACAGCCGCTGTACGCGGCGTTCCTGCGGGTTCATGCTCGACAGTCGCGACAGCTTTTGCTCAATAATTTCCCATTCAGGCAAGGGGTAAAGCAGCAGGCAGGGGGAGTTAATGTCAATGGTGCAAACCATTTGACCCGCAGCGTTCTCAATCAGCTGGTCGCGGTATCGGGTTGGTACCGATAAACGCCCTTTGCTGTCGAGATTGACTAACGTAGCTCCACGGAACATGCCAGTCTCACCCCTCCTCACCACTTTAACCCACAAATTCCCACCTAAAGGAGTTTACGGAGCGAGGGAAAAGCTTGTCAAGCCAGGACTCTCCATATAAGGACTCGGAAGCCCTCTATTTACAGAGATAAACAGTCCTGGTTAATAACTGCACAACTGGCGAGGCAAAATTAACGTTATGAATATTTGTAAGAAAAAAACCGAATATGCACACTAGCGTTAAAGCTCACTCAATATCATCGCAGATAAATATAAAGTGTCAGTTTGCGACGCGGGCAGCATTTTATGACAGATTCTCAGGGGATAACAGCGCCAGATTCACCCAGGCACTCGGTAAGCTCAGCGGTTGCCACGTAAGCTGGCAAAGGAGGAGGAAAAACGTCTGATTATTCATCGACCGAAAAGGGTTTGTAACAAAATAATACAAAGAATGCCGTTTAAAATCGACCGGACGTTCTTAAAAAGACAATTTAAAAGCCAGAATGAATTAAGAAAAATAGGTGATTAGGATCCCTCAAGAATTATCCTAATTTCTCTCCGGGAATTATCTGCACGAATTATCGCAACAAAAGGGGGCAGATTTCGCCGCCCCGGTCATTTTCATTTTTGGCGGCTTAAAATTCCGCGATGGTAGAGATTACGTTTGATACGCGTCAGGCCCGGTTTCGGCTTGCGCGGCTCATCCAGGCTTGCCAGCACAATCTCCAGCACGCGTTCAGCCACATCGCGGTGACGCTGTGCTACCGCCAGCACCGGGCACTGGAGGAAGTCGAGCAGCTCATTATCCCCGAACGTGGCAATCGCCAGGTCGGAGGGCAGTTTACCTTCCCGGCGTAAGGTCACGTCCATGACGCCCTGCAACAGCGCAAACGACGTGGTGAACAACGCCTGAGGCATCGGATGCGTTTCCAGCCATTTCTCGAACAGCTGCGCGGCGGCTTCACGCTCGTAGCTGTTGGCATAGAGGTAGTGAACCTCGCGCGGATCGTCTTTCCAGGCGGTTCTGAATCCCTGCTCACGCAGGAAGCTCACGGAAAGCTCGGGCAACGCGCCAAGATACAGCACCGTTTCCGCGGGGAACGTTCTCAACTCTGCGGCCAGCATTTCTGCATCATCCTGATCCGCACCCACCACGCTGGTGAAATGCTCGCGATCGAGCGCGCGATCCAGCGCCACAATTGGGAACGGGTCATTCGCCCAGCGCTGGTAGAACGGATGCTCTGGCGGCAAGGAGGTCGACACGATAATGGCATCCACCTGACGCTGGAGCAGATGCTCAATGCAGCGCATCTCGTTATCGGGCTGGTCTTCTGAGCAGGCAATCAGCAACTGATAGCCGCGCTGACGCGCCTGACGTTCAAGATAGTTGGCGATACGGGTATAGCTGGTGTTTTCCAGGTCAGGGATCACCAGACCAATAGAGCGGGTACGCCCGGCACGCAGACCGGCTGCGACAGCATTCGGATGGTAGTTATGCTCACGAACCACCGCCATAACTTTTTCAACGGTCTTGTCGCTAACACGGTACTGCTTTGCTTTACCGTTAATCACATAGCTGGCCGTTGTTCGTGACACGCCGGCTAGCCGGGCGATTTCATCCAGTTTCACAATTGCCCCTTAAAAAAAGAAAAGAGTCCATGGCCCTGTCAAGGTTATGGTTAAATCTTTTAACATCTAAACGCAGAAAAGCCTTCGCGGCAACCGCTTTTATCTGCGTTGTCGGCTGATTACGCAAAAAAAAGCCCGGCTTTGGTGACCGGGCAGAAAGAGGCGAACCTTTTTGACAACTAACGCATGATTTTCTCGCCGCGTGACAGACCGACTACACCCGATCTCGCGACCTCGACAATTTTTGCGACATCCCGCACTGACGCCAGGAAAGCATCCAGCTTGTCGCTTGTCCCAACCAGCTGAACCGTATAAAGAGAAGGGGTGACGTCAATAATCTGTCCGCGGAAAATATCCGCATTGCGTTTAACTTCTTCACGCCCGTAGCCGCTGGCCTGGATTTTCACCAGCATGACCTCTCGTTCAACGTAGGCCCCCTGCCCCAGCTCGCTCACGCGCAGCACATCAACCAGCTTATGCAGCTGTTTCTCAATCTGCTCAAGCACTTTGGCATCGCCGACGGTTTGGATCGTCATGCGCGACAGCGTCGGGTCTTCCGTCGGGGCAACGGTCAGGCTTTCAATGTTATAGCCGCGCTGCGCAAAAAGACCAATGACGCGCGACAGTGCGCCAGACTCGTTTTCCAGTAAAACAGATAATATCCGGCGCATATCAGGTTCTCTCCGTTTTGCTTAACCACATTTCATCCATACCACCACCACGAATATGCATCGGATAAACGTGTTCGGTCCCATCAACAATCACATCCATAAAGACGAGGCGGTTGTTTTTAACGTGCTCAAGCGCTTGCGCGAGCTTCGCTTCCAGCTCAGCCGGATCGGTTACCCGCATGCCTACATGGCCGTAAGCTTCAGCAAGACGAACAAAGTCCGGCAGCGATTTCATGTATGACTGAGAATGACGGCCAGAGTAGATCATATCCTGCCACTGCTTCACCATACCGAGATACCCGTTATTCAGGTTCAGCACCAGTACCGGCAGTTCATATTGCAGCGCGGTAGACAGCTCCTGAATGTTCATCTGAATACTGCCATCACCGGTCACGCAGACGACGGTTTCATTCGGCAACGCCAGCTTCACGCCCAGCGCGGCAGGCAGACCAAAGCCCATGGTTCCTAAACCACCGGAGTTGATCCAGTGTCGCGGTTTATCAAACGGGTAATACAGGGCGGCAAACATCTGGTGCTGCCCTACGTCTGAGGTTACGTACGCTTCACCTTTCGTCAGTCGCCACACCGCTTCGATGACCGCCTGCGGCTTAATGCTTTCGCTTTGCGTGTCATATTTCAGGCACTGACGCGCGCGCCACTGTTCAATCTGCTGCCACCAGTCGCGGATCTCATCCAGCGGCTGGGTTGCACTCTCCTGGGTCAGCAGGTCCAGCATTTGCTCCAGAACCTGACGAGCATCACCGACGATCGGCACATCAGCCGCCACTGTTTTTGAAATTGACGTAGGATCGATATCAATGTGCAGCACGGTGGCGTTCGGGCAATACTTTGCCAGGTTGTTGGTGGTGCGATCGTCAAAGCGCACGCCGACGGCAAAGATGACATCGGAATGATGCATCGTCATGTTGGCTTCATAGGTACCGTGCATACCCAGCATCCCCAGCGCCTGACGATGGGTGGCAGGGAATGCCCCCAGCCCCATCAATGACGATGCAACTGGCAGGTTAAGTTTTTCAATCAGTTCACGGAGCTGGACTTCGCAGGCAGAGTTGATCGCCCCGCCACCGACATAGACCACCGGTTTTTTGGCTGCCAGCAGCGTTTGCAATGCCCGCTTGATCTGACCTTTATGCCCCTGCGTTGTTGGGTTATAAGAGCGCATGCTGACCGATTCCGGCCAGACATAAGGCAGCTTGTTTGCCGGGTTCAGGATATCTTTAGGCAGATCGACCACCACCGGTCCCGGGCGTCCGCTTGCTGCCAGCCAGAAGGCTTTTTTCAGTACGCCGGGAATGTCTTCTGTTTGCTTGACCAGGAAGCTGTGCTTCACAACGGGACGCGAAATCCCGACCATGTCGCACTCCTGAAAAGCATCGTAGCCAATCAGTGAGGTTGCCACCTGCCCGGAGAGGATCACCAGCGGGATAGAGTCCATATAGGCCGTCGCAATGCCGGTAATGGCGTTTGTCGCGCCGGGGCCGGACGTGACTAACACCACGCCCACTTCACCCGTCGCACGCGCCAGGCCGTCAGCCATGTGCACCGCCGCCTGCTCGTGACGTACCAGAACATGGTCAATGCCCCCTACCGTATGCAGCGCATCATAAATATCGAGGACCGCACCGCCAGGGTAGCCGAACACTTGCTTTACGCCCTGATCGATCAGCGACCGAACGACCATTTCCGCGCCAGACAACATCTCCATGCTTTGCCTCCAGGCATTTTGTTATAGACGGACTGCCGAATTCATTTCCGCACCGTCTTACGATTGGGATAAACCAATCTTATATTTTGCAGAGTGTTCTTTACCTTAACCGCTCGTTATGAGGCAGGCAATTAGCAAACCCGGGTAGATAAACGGCGCGTAAAGCAGAAAAAGCAGGCGTTAACAGGAGATATGGTTAATTCCTCTGGGAATAGAGGATGGGGTGATAAATCATCGCTGAAAAGCGCGACAATGCAGGAAATCATCTATTTTTGCGTGCCGGAGAGCAGCCCGAAAAAAAGCACCACAGAATAAAATAGCAATTATCTAAAAGAACTCAGGATAAATCACATAAACCGATGCGATTTATCCTGATGCGCTTACCGGCGACAGATGCCAACCAGCAACTCTTCCATCCACTGATGCCCTTTATCCCGACCCGCCGCTTCATGCCAGGAAAGATAACAGGTACGGCTATTTAGCTTGAGCGGCAGAGGTAAAATTTGCAGGTTTAACGGGTCAGAAAACTCTTCTGCCAGCCAGCGCGGCGCAATCGCCACCAGTTGCGTCTGGGAGACCACGTTTAATACGCTAACCATGGCCATGCCCTGATACGCCACGCTCGACTGTTTATCCGCAGTGTCATACCACGGCAGGCTAAAGGAAGCATATCTGTCGAGTGCAACAACGGCGTGCTGCTCGTTATAAACATCGCTTTCTAGCAGCGGAGAATTCAGGCGCGGATGTTTTTTACTGGCGACCAGAACCATTTCATCTTTAAACAGCGGCACACAGGAAAATTCTGGACGACGGAACTCTTCATACCCCAGAACGAATTCGATCTCCTGATAGCGTAACTGATGTTCCGTGTTTTGATTCAGGGATGATTTAAAAACCAGATTGATATTTGGTGCGATCTCTTCAACTTTATTATAAATAATCGACGTTAAATAATTATCTAATGGGCTACAGACGCAAAGATGGAATACGCGCTCGCTGCTTAAGGGTTCAAAGCCCGAGCCCGGCAGCTCGTTTTGTACCAACTGCAACGCCTGGCGGATGGAGCCGAACAGCTGGAATGCGCGCGCCGTAGGCTGGATCCCTCTTCCGTAACGAACAAACAATTCGTCGTTAAACATGACCTTAAGCCTGGCAACGGCATTACTCACAGCAGGTTGTGACATCCCCAAGGCCTGGGCCGCGCGGGTAATATTCTGTTCCTGCATGACAGCATCAAACACCGTCAGAAGATTAAGATCCACCGTGCGTAACTGCGGTTTAATCCCATCAGTAGCTTGAGGTTGTTTAATATTATTTTCTGACACTTCTGACTCCACTGTCACGCTACACTCCCTTTGCTCACGTACGGTAATCATCTCGAAAATATGATTTATCATGCAAATACGATCAGCAAAAGAGAATTATTTAAAATTCGGAATATATAAAGACTCTATAATAACGAAAATTAATGAGCGCAAATGATATGTTTGACTTTAGGATTTGAATGAAACCATAAACCAAACAAATATACAATTGCCATCAGGTTAATGATGACTTAAGTATTATTAAACTGTTATTGCTATCGCCCTACAGTTAGTTAACAACCTGTTATATCTGTTCGCTTTTCAGCATTATGGAACAGATTCACTGCATTTATAACTTAATGATATTAAAACCTTTTAATCACAACGCATTCTCTTCAGGACATTTCACTCATTTTTAAACAATTATATTTATTTGTTTCTGCAACTCTTTTCTTAAGTCCAAAATTAGACAATTAGTCGGGTCGCGAAAGCTAAAACCAGCACAATTAGCTAAAATGAATACCCTGCTGATTCCGTCCGTCGGGACCGTTTTCATCGTCAGGGGTTGACATGAACGGCCGTATCCAGTACCACTAAAAGCATATTGAATTTAACGGAGCACGATTCATGATTCGCACCATTCGTTTCACCGGTCTACTACTACTAAACGCATTCACTGTGCGCGGTAGACTGGCGGGCGAAATTCAGCGTTGAATCGTCACCAGTAAGACTAAAAACCCGCGCCACTGCGCGGGTTTTTTTATGCTCGTAGCAAGGCGCCCTAAGACTGACAAGGACCTAACCCATGAGCCAGCAAGTCATTATTTTCGATACTACTTTACGTGACGGTGAACAGGCATTGCAGGCAAGCCTGAGTGTAAAAGAGAAACTGCAGATCGCGCTGGCTCTCGAACGTATGGGTGTCGACGTGATGGAGGTCGGTTTCCCAGTCTCGTCTCCGGGTGATTTCGAATCCGTCCAGACTATCGCCCGCACCATTAAAAACAGCCGCGTATGCGCCCTGGCGCGCTGCGTAGAGAAAGACATCGACGTTGCTGCCGAGTCATTGAAAGTCGCCGAAGCGTTCCGTATCCACACCTTTATTGCGACCTCACCTATGCACATCGCCACCAAGCTGCGCAGCACGCTGGATGAGGTGATTGAGCGCGCGGTGTATATGGTGAAACGCGCACGCAACTATACCGATGACGTTGAATTCTCCTGTGAAGATGCGGGCCGTACGCCAATCGAAGACCTGGCGCGCGTCGTGGAAGCCGCCATCAACGCGGGTGCGAAAACCATCAACATCCCTGACACCGTCGGCTACACCATGCCGTTTGAGTTCTCCAACATCATTACCGGACTGTACGACCGCGTACCGAATATTGATAAGGCAATTATCTCCGTCCACACCCACGATGATTTGGGTCTGGCCGTGGGTAATGCCATCGCCGCCGTCCACGCCGGTGCGCGTCAGGTAGAAGGCGCGATGAACGGTATTGGCGAACGCGCGGGCAACTGTTCGCTGGAAGAAGTGATCATGGCGATCAAAGTGCGCAAAGACATCATGGACGTGCATACCCGCATCAATCACAACGAAATCTGGCGCACCAGCCAGACCGTCAGCCAGATTTGCAACATGCCCATTCCGGCTAACAAAGCGATTGTCGGCACTGGCGCCTTCGCGCACTCCTCCGGTATTCACCAGGATGGCGTCCTGAAGAACCGCGAAAACTACGAAATCATGACCCCGGAATCCATCGGCCTGAACCAGGTGCAGCTGAACCTGACCTCCCGTTCCGGTCGCGCGGCGGTTAAACACCGTATGGAAGAGATGGGCTATAAGGACAGCGATTACAACATGGATCAGCTGTACGACGCGTTCCTGAAGCTGGCCGACAAAAAAGGTCAGGTGTTCGACTACGACCTGGAAGCGCTGGCCTTTATTAACAAGCAGCAGGAAGAGCCAGAGCACTTCCGTCTGGATTACTTCAACGTGCAGTCCGGCTCCAGCAACATCGCCACCGCCTCGGTCAAGCTGGCCTGCGGTGATGAAATTAAAGCAGAGGCCGCGAACGGTAACGGCCCTGTCGATGCCATCTACCAGGCGATTAACCGCGTCACCGAGTACGACGTGGAGCTGGTGAAGTATGACCTGACGGCCAAGGGCCACGGCAAAGATGCTCTGGGTCAGGTCGACATTGTTGTGACCCACAATGGCCGCCGCTTCCATGGCGTGGGCCTGGCGACCGATATCGTTGAATCCTCCGCGAAAGCGATGGTGCATGTTCTGAACAACATCTGGCGCGCCGCCGAAGTCGAAAAAGAGTTGCAACGCAAAGCTCAGAATAAAGAGAACAACAAGGAAACCGTGTAATGTCGAAGAATTACCATATTGCTGTGTTACCGGGCGACGGTATTGGTCCGGAAGTTATGGCACAGGCGCTGAAAGTACTGGAAGCCGTTCGTACGCGTTTTGCGATGAAAATCACCACCAGCCACTACGACGTGGGCGGTATTGCGATTGATAACCACGGTACGCCGCTGCCGAAAGCGACCGTGGAAGGCTGCGAAAATGCCGATGCCGTGCTGTTTGGTTCCGTCGGTGGCCCAAAATGGGAACACCTGCCGCCAGCAGAGCAGCCAGAGCGCGGCGCGCTGCTGCCGCTGCGTAAACATTTCAAGCTGTTCAGCAACCTGCGTCCGGCGAAGCTGTATCAGGGCCTGGAAGAGTTCTGCCCGCTGCGCGCGGATATCGCCGCCAACGGTTTCGACATTCTCTGCGTGCGTGAACTGACCGGCGGGATCTACTTTGGTCAGCCAAAAGGGCGCGAAGGCAGCGGACAACACGAGAAAGCGTTCGACACCGAGGTGTATCACCGTTTCGAAATCGAACGTATCGCCCACATTGCGTTCGAGTCGGCGCGCAAACGCCGCCATAAGGTGACCTCCATTGATAAAGCGAACGTGCTGCAGTCTTCAATTTTGTGGCGCGAGATCGTCAGTGAAGTCGCTAAGCAGTACCCGGACGTCGCGCTGTCGCACATGTACATCGACAACGCGACCATGCAGCTGATTAAGGATCCGTCCCAGTTTGACGTGCTGCTGTGCTCCAACCTGTTCGGCGATATTCTCTCTGACGAGTGCGCGATGATCACCGGCTCGATGGGCATGCTGCCATCCGCAAGCCTGAATGAAGAAGGCTTTGGCCTGTACGAGCCTGCGGGCGGCTCCGCGCCGGATATCGCAGGCAAAAACATTGCCAACCCGATTGCGCAGATCCTCTCCCTGGCCCTGCTGCTGCGCTACAGCCTGGATGCAGGCGATGCGGCAACCGCAATTGAAAACGCCATTAACCGGGCGTTAGAGAAAGGCGTCCGTACCGGTGATTTGGCACGCGGCACGGCGGCAGTCAGTACCGATGAAATGGGCGACATCATTGCCCGCTATGTCGCTGAAGGGGTGTAATCATGGCTAAGACGTTATATGAAAAGTTGTTCGATGCGCACGTTGTTTACGAGGCGCCAAACGAAACCCCGCTGCTGTACATTGACCGTCATCTGGTACACGAAGTGACCTCACCTCAGGCATTTGACGGCCTGCGCGCGCACAAGCGTCCGGTACGTCAGCCGGGTAAAACCTTCGCGACGATGGATCACAACGTTTCCACCCAGACCAAAGACATTAACGCCTCGGGTGAGATGGCCCGTATCCAGATGCAGGAGCTGATTAAGAACTGCAATGAATTTGGCGTTGAGCTGTACGACCTGAACCATCCGTATCAGGGCATCGTCCACGTGATGGGGCCTGAGCAAGGGATCACCCTGCCGGGCATGACCATCGTCTGCGGTGACTCCCATACCGCGACCCACGGCGCGTTTGGCGCTCTGGCATTCGGGATTGGCACGTCCGAAGTGGAACATGTGCTGGCAACGCAGACCCTGAAGCAGGGCCGCGCCAAAACCATGAAGATTGAGGTGAAGGGTAAAGCGGCACCTGGCATTACCGCGAAAGACATCGTGCTGGCCATCATCGGTAAAACCGGCAGCGCAGGCGGTACCGGCCACGTCGTTGAGTTCTGCGGCGACGCTATTCAGGCACTGAGTATGGAAGGTCGCATGACCCTGTGCAACATGGCCATTGAGATGGGCGCAAAAGCCGGGCTGGTCGCGCCGGACGAAACCACCTTCAACTATGTGAAGGGCCGTCTGCACGCGCCGAAAGGTAAGGATTTTGACGACGCGGTAGCCTACTGGAAAACCCTGAAAACCGACGAGGGGGCAACGTTTGATACCGTTGTCACGCTGCAGGCAGAAGAGATTGCGCCTCAGGTGACCTGGGGCACCAACCCGGGTCAGGTGATTTCCGTCAACGACAGCATCCCTGACCCGGCCTCCTTCGCCGATCCGGTTGAGCGCGCCAGTGCGGAAAAAGCGCTGGCCTATATGGGGCTGAAGCCTGGCGTGCCGTTGACCGATGTCGCCATTGATAAAGTGTTTATCGGCTCCTGCACCAACTCCCGTATCGAAGATTTGCGTGCCGCCGCCGAAATTGCCAAAGGCCGTAAAGTGGCACCAGGCGTGCAGGCGCTGGTGGTTCCTGGCTCCGGTCCGGTGAAGGCCCAGGCGGAAGCCGAAGGTCTGGATAAGATCTTTATCGAAGCAGGCTTCGAGTGGCGCCTGCCAGGCTGTTCCATGTGTCTGGCCATGAACAACGATCGCCTGAATCCGGGTGAGCGCTGTGCCTCCACCAGCAACCGTAATTTTGAAGGCCGTCAGGGCCGCGGTGGGCGCACCCATCTGGTCAGCCCGGCAATGGCCGCCGCTGCGGCAGTCACCGGCCATTTCGCCGATATTCGCAGCCTGAAATAAGGAGACAATCATGGCAGAGAAATTTACCCAACATACGGGCCGGGTTGTCCCGCTGGACGCCGCTAACGTCGATACTGACGCTATTATTCCAAAACAATTTCTGCAGAAGGTGACGCGTACCGGTTTTGGCGCGCACCTGTTTAACGACTGGCGTTTCCTCGACGATAAGGGCGAAGTGCCTAATCCGGAATTCGTGTTGAACTTCCCGGAATATAAAGGCGCCTCCATTTTGCTGGCGCGGGAAAACTTTGGCTGCGGCTCATCCCGTGAACACGCGCCGTGGGCGCTCACCGACTACGGCTTTAAGGTGGTCATTGCCCCAAGCTTCGCGGATATCTTCTACGGCAACAGCTTCAACAACCAGCTTCTGCCGGTGACGCTGAGCGATGAACAGGTCGACGAATTGTTCGCGCTGGTTAAGGCGAATCCGGGCATTTCGTTTGAAGTGGATCTGGAAGCCGAAGTGGTGAAAGCCGGGGATAAGACCTACAGCTTCAGCATTGATGCCTTCCGCCGTCACTGCATGCTGAACGGTCTGGACAGCATTGGTTTAACTCTCCAGCACGAAGCGGCGATTGCCACTTACGAACAAAAACAACCCGCATTTATGAAATAATCCTCCGGCCTGCAGTGTACTCTGCAGGCTGTGTTTTATCCCAATGCCCATCTTCCTTCTGTAAATACTTCGCAAACCCAGCCAATAATGACGTTATATTTAATGTCAATTTAATGTTCCCTGCGCAGAATAATCGTTCAATCAGCTGGCAGCGGAAATTATCATGAAAAAGAAAAATAGCAATGAGTCTCATCTCCGTTCTCATGAAATACAAAAATGCACAATAGTGAGCGTGATAACAAATAGTTTACTCACCGGCTTTCAGATAGTTGCAGGAATATTCTCAGGCTCACAGGGATTAATTGCTGATGGGATTCATTCTCTTTCCGATTTATCCTCTGACTTTGTCGTTCTGATTGCAAATAAAAAGAGTCAGAAAGCCTCTGATATCGATCATCATTACGGTCATCTGCGTTTCGAAAACGGTGCAAAGCTCATTATTGGCGCTATTCTGCTACTTGTGGGAATCGGGATGCTCTGGTCCGCAGGGAATAAACTGCTTCACCCCGAGACGCATCAGCTGGTGAAAGGGGCCGCTCTGTGGGTGGCGATACTGGCGCTGGTGGTGAAGGAAAGCCTGTTCAGATACATGTATGCCGCGGGAAAACGTATTCAGTCCTCGCTGCTGATAGCCAATGCCTGGCATGCCCGCTCTGACGCAGCCTCGTCAGTGGTTGTCGCCATCGGTATTGCCGGGAATTTAGTGGGTTTTCACGCGATGGACCTGATTGCGGCCCTGATTGTTGGGATATTTATCGCCCATATGGGTTACAAATTCTCTGCCGATGCCCTGCACGACCTGATGGACCGTTCGCTTGAACCCGAGCTGGAGCATGATATCAAAACCTGTCTTCTCTCCACCGAGGGTGTCACCGGACTCCATGATTTAAAAACCCGCAAGATGGGCGATTTAGCCCTTGTCGATGTCCATCTGGAAGTTAACGGCGAATTAAGCGTAAAAGAAGGGCATCAGATTGCCGTCAATGCCAGAAACAACGTGATGCAAAAATTCAATGTGCTGAACGTGATGACGCATATTGATCCTGCTCGCTAATCGGAACGCATAAATACAGTGTGACGCAACCCACCGTTAAGGTTTCGTTAATTAATCTGCGTCACACTGCATCGCATCAGCTCTCTCATTATTGAGGTAAAAAGCGATGAACCCAACGCTACGCAATACGCTTCCCCATAAAGAAACACCCTTTCTTCGCGTACTGCACATTCTTGTGGCCGTTCTGGTGCTGGTCCAGATCATCAATTCTAATTTCACCGAAAGTGAAGCCCTCCACGACTCCGGGCTGAACGGAATTGTCACCTGGATGCATATTATTTCCGGGTTTGGTTTAATTTTTTGTGGCATTGCCATGATGGCATGGATGTTAACCCAGCGCGGATTTAAATATTACTTCGCCTGGCTGGCGCTGGATTTTCGCGGAGTCGTTGACGATATTCGCACCCTCACGCAGCGCCAGCTTCCTGACGCGCATGCCGGCGGTATGGCGGCAACGGTGCAAGGTTTGGGCGTGCTGGCGCTGCTGGGCGTTGCACTCTGCGGCGCGGCCTGGTTCGTGCTGAACGCCACGCTCGGACCCGTTTCATCCGTCACAGAATCCGCCTTAAATTTGCATAAATTTCTGACGGTCTTTGTTGAGACATATTTCTGGGCACACGGTTTCATGGGCCTCGTTCATATGTACCTGACGCTACGCGCGCAGCGTAAATATCAGTGTTCAGAATAAAACGGTTCGCAGAGCCCGGCGTTCCCGGGCTCCGTTTCATTCATCCGATCACACGTCTTTTACGCGGCAGGTCAGCAGAAGCGTCACGACAGAAAGCGCCGCAATCATCCAGTAGACAGACGCATGCCCATAGCTTTGCGCCAGCGCCCCCTGAATCACGCCTGCCAGAATCACTCCGGTTGAAATACTGTTGGTAAAAAGCGTGGTCGCCGAGCCGGCACGACCGGGCATGAGATCCTGAAACCAGAGCATGCCGATCCCGGCAACAATCCCGATAAACACGGCGTTAAACAGCTGCAGCGCCAGCAACGCTTCACGCGAATGGAAAAGGATCAGCCCCGCGTAGAACAGCACTCCGGCCGCCACGGCAACGATCATCATCCGACGCTTTCCAAAGCGCTTTACGTAGTAACCCGCCAGAATCATCGCCGGAATCTCCAGCCCGGCAGCGGTTCCCATTAAGATCCCCGCGAGTTTGTCCGGTAAACCCAGATCGCTGCTGATCCACAGCGGCATATCGATAATGTACATCGTGTTGCAGGTCCACATCAGCGTGGAGGCAATAAACAGCATGCGAACGTTTTTATCCTGCCAGCCGCTCACCTCGGTGACAGGTTTATCCGTTGCCTGTTCAACGCGCGCTACGGACGGCAGCGCGAAGGCAATCAATGCCAGGCTGATGACAAAAATCCCGGCGGCGATGGAGAACATGGTGGTAAAGCCGTAGTTCAACGCCAGCATGAAGGCCAGCGGCGGGCCAATGACCCACGCCAGCGAGAGCTGGGCACGCATCACCGAGCTGAACATCACCACTTCCCGCGCCGAGTTATCCGCATATTCACGGGCCAGCGCGAACAGCTGCGGCATGGCGGTGTTCGCCAGTGACGCCAGCAGCACGCCGCAGGTAATGAGCGTCAGATAATGACGGTTAAAGGCGAAGAGCAGCGCGTTGCCCACCGCCATGGTGCAGCAAAAGAGGATCAGCCTGCGGCGATCGCCCTGGCTGTCCGATCGTTTCGCCAGCGCGAGGCTGACCAGGATCCCGGCAATGGCGTTAACGGTATAAAACAGGCCGACCCAAAACGGCTGTGCCCCCACCTCGCGGCTGAGAAACAGGCTCAGCGTCGGCGCCTGCAGCGCCCCCGCCACGCCCATCATAAAGGCCACCAGCATAAAAGCGGCATACACGCCGTTCAGGCGTCGCCCCATCGTTATCAACCACAGCATGCGCAAGTCCTTGTGAAAGCGAATCAAAATCGGGTGAAAGAATAAACGAAAAAAGCCAGCAAAAACATTTTGCTGGCGGGTGATAAGCACCAATACTCAGTCACACATGATCGAGGCGAGTTAGCGGGAAGAGGTCGGTGTTGTAACGTCCCACTGCATCAATTCTTCTAACGTTTTCAGCCGTTGCTCTGCACACTGGCGGGCCAGCCAGGACGATCCTTTTGTCGCTGAAAAGTACTGCTGATAAAACTGACGTGCGGTAGACCTCTTCATAATTTACCTCCTCACTTCATCGAGGAGAATTATTGGCCTAATATAGGGATAAATAAATTGCTGGTTTTTTGTCAGGAGTTCCTCTTTTATGCCTTCCGGTCGTCTGCAACAACAGTTTATCCGCCTCTGGCAATGCTGCGAGGGGCAATCGCAGGAGACCACGCTCAACGAGCTGGCTGACCTGCTTAGCTGTTCCCGCCGTCATATGCGTACGCTGCTCAACACCATGCAGCAGCAGGGTTGGTTAAGTTGGGAAGCTGAGGCGGGACGCGGCAAACGTTCGCGGTTGACCTTTCTCTATACCGGGCTGGCGTTGCAGCAGCAGCGCGCGGAAGACCTGCTCGAGCAGGACCGCATCGATCAGCTGGTTCAGCTAGTGGGCGACAAAGCCGCCGTGCGCCAGATGCTGGTTTCCCATCTCGGACGCAGTTTTCGTCAGGGTCGGCACATCCTGCGGGTGCTCTACTATCGTCCAATGAAAAATCTGCTGCCCGGCACGGCGTTACGCCGCTCCGAAACCCATATGGCCCGGCAAATCTTCAGCGGTCTGACGCGGATAAATGAGGAAAACGGGGAACTGGAAGCGGATATCGCGCACCACTGGCAGCAACTTTCTCCGCTTCACTGGCGCTTCTTTTTACGCCCCGGCATTCACTTTCACCATGGTCGCGAGCTGGAGATGCACGACGTCATCGCCTCTCTGGAACGCGTCCGAAGGCTGCCGCTCTACTCGCATATTTCGCGTATCCACTCCCCCACGGCCTGGACGCTGGATATCGAGCTGTCGCAGCATGATAAGTGGCTTCCCTGGCTGCTGGGCTACGTGCCGTCGATGATTTTGCCCGGCGAGTGGGAATCGATGAACAATTTTGCCAGCCTGCCGATTGGCACCGGGCCCTACTCCGTGTCCCGCAATAACAGCAACCAGCTGAAAATCCGCGCGTTCGATGACTACTTTGGCTATCGGGCGCTGATCGACGAAGTCAACGTGTGGGTATTGCCGGATCTCAATGAAGACCTGAGCTGTGGACTGACGCTTGAAGGCCCCACCACGGGAGAAAAAGCCGTGGAGAGTCGCCTGGAGGAGGGATGCTACTATCTCCTCTTTGACCGCCGCACCCACCGCGGGGCAAACCAGGCCGTCCGCAAGTGGATCAGCCACGTGTTGTCCCCCGCCAATCTGATCTACCATGCGGAAGCGCAGTACCAGACATACTGGTTCCCGGCCTACGGCCTGCTTCCGCGCTGGCACCACGCCCGCCCGTCGCACTGCGACAAGCCCGCAGGGCTGGAGTCTATCACCCTGACCTACTACCGCGAGCACGTGGAGCATCGTTTTATCGCGAGGATCATGACCCGCCTGCTGGCAGCCGAAGGAGTAACGCTGGAGGTTAGGGAAGTTGACTATGACGAATGGCACCAGGGGGATATCACCAGTGATATCTGGCTTAACAGCGCCAACTTCACCCTGCCGCTCGATTTCTCGCTCTTCTCGCACCTGTATGAAGTCCCGCTGATCCAGCACTGCATCGAACGGGACTGGCAGCAGGACGCCGCCCTGTGGCGCGCGGGCGAGATGAATTTGGCCGCGTGGTGCCAGGCGTTACTTGCCGAACAGGCGATCGTGCCGCTGATCCACCACTGGCTGATGATCCAGGGCCAGCGCAGCATGCGCGGCCTGCGGATGAATACCCTGGGCTGGTTTGATTTTAAATCCGCCTGGTTTGCGCCCCCGGAGCCATAACGCTTTCGTAATATTCACCAAATCATTACAATAGCGCCGTTCTCAACGGGGTGCTGCATCACAGATGTGCGCTGAGATAATACCCGTCGAACCTGATCCGGATAACGCCGGCGAAGGGATTTGAGGCTGTCGCTCAAAATCCTTTGCCACTCAACTTTGAGGTGCAAAGTGTTAAAAAAAGTTCTCCCCCTGCTGGCGCTGTTTGCGCTGCCTGCTTTTGCGAAGCCCGTCCTGACGGTCTACACCTATGACTCCTTCTCTGCCGACTGGGGCCCTGGCCCGGTAGTCAAAAAAGCCTTTGAAGCCGACTGCAACTGCGAGCTGAAGTTCGTGGCGCTGGAAGATGGCGTTTCGCTACTCAACCGTCTGCGCATGGAAGGGAAAAACAGCAAGGCCGACGTGGTGCTCGGGCTGGATAACAACCTGCTGGAGGCCGCCTCGCAGACCAAACTGTTTGCCAAAAGCGGCGTCGCAGCAGAGGCCGTTAACGTGCCTGGCGGCTGGAAGAACGACACCTTTGTGCCGTTCGACTACGGCTACTTTGCTTTTGTTTACGACAAAAACAAGCTGAAAAACCCGCCGAAGAGCCTGAAAGAGCTGGTGGAAAGCGACCAGAAGTGGCGCGTGATTTATGAAGATCCGCGGACCAGCACGCCGGGCCTGGGTCTGCTGCTGTGGATGCAGAAAGTCTACGGCGATAAGGCGCCGGAAGCGTGGCAGAAGCTGGCTGCCAAAACCGTGACCGTGACCAAAGGCTGGAGCGAAGCCTATGGCCTGTTCCTGAAAGGTGAAAGCGACCTGGTGCTGAGCTACACCACCTCCCCGGCTTACCACATTATCGCCGAGAAGAAAGATAACTATGCTGCCGCAGATTTTGCGGAAGGGCACTATCTGCAGGTGGAAGTGGCCGCGCGTACCGCTGCCAGCAAGCAGCCTGAGCTGGCCGAGAAGTTCCTGAAGTTTATGGTTTCACCGGCATTCCAGAACGCCATTCCCGCAGGCAACTGGATGTATCCGGTCACCAGCGTTGCGCTGCCTGCAGGTTTTGAACAGTTGACCAAACCGAAAACCTCGCTGGAGTTTACGCCGCAGCAGGTCGCCGCGCAGCGTGCCGCATGGGTAAGTGAATGGCAACGCGCCGTCAGCCGCTAATTCCCGGCTGGTTGCTTCCCGGGCTGCTCGCCGCCATAGTGATGGTGGTGGTCAGCCTGGGGGCTTTTCTTGCACTGTGGTTCAACGCGCCAGAGAGCGATCTGCTCGCCCTCTGGCACGACAGCTACCTCTGGCACGTGATCCGGTTCTCCTTCTGGCAGGCGTCGCTTTCTGCCCTGCTGTCGGTGATCCCGGCCATTTTTCTTGCGCGCGCCCTGTATCGGCGGCGTTTCCCCGGCAGGCAGGCCCTGCTGCGCCTGTGCGCCATGACGCTGATCCTGCCCGTGCTGGTGGCGGTATTCGGCATTTTGAGCGTTTACGGTCGCCAGGGCTGGCTGGCATCGCTGTTCGGCCAGCTTGGTCTGGAATGGTCATTCTCGCCTTACGGACTGCAGGGCATCCTGCTGGCACACGTCTTTTTCAATATGCCGATGGCAACGCGTCTCTTTTTGCAGGCTCTGGAGAACATTCCCGGCGAGCAGCGCCAGGTTGCCGCCCAGCTCGGCATGCGTGGCGTGTCGTTCTTCCGCTTTGTCGAATGGCCGTGGCTGCGCCGCCAGATCCCGCCCGTGGCGGCATTAATCTTCATGCTCTGCTTTGCCAGCTTTGCCACCGTGCTGTCGCTCGGCGGCGGGCCGCAGGCCACCACCATTGAGCTGGCGATTTACCAGGCGCTGAGTTACGACTACGATCCCGGTCGCGCCGCGCTGCTGGCGATAGTCCAGATGGCATGCTGCCTTGCCCTGGTCCTGTTGAGCCAGCGGCTGAGTAAAGCCATTCCTGCAGGCAGTCACCAAATAACCGGCTGGCGCGATCCGCAGGACAGCCTGCACAGCCGCGTCAGCGATTTTGTCCTAATCGGGCTGGCGCTCCTGCTGCTGTTGCCGCCGCTGCTGGCCGTTATCGTTGACGGGCTGAACCTCAATCTCCTGTCTGTCCTGCTACAGCCCGTCCTCTGGCAAGCCACCTGGACCTCGCTGCGTATCGCGCTGGCTGCCGGATTACTGTGCGTCATCCTGACCATGATGCTGCTGTGGAGCAGCCGTGAGCTTTACGCCCGTCAGGCGCAAAAAGCCGGACAAATGCTGGAGCTGACGGGGATGCTGATTCTGGCGATGCCGGGGATCGTGCTGGCAACGGGCTTCTTTTTGCTGTTCAACAGCACCATCGGCCTGCCGGAAAGCGCCGACGGCATCGTGATCTTTACCAACGCCTTAATGGCCATCCCTTATGCGCTCAAGGTGCTGGAAAACCCGATGCGCGACGTCAACAGCCGCTACAGTTTGCTGTGCCAGTCGCTGGGCATGCAGGGCTGGCAGCGGCTGAAGGTGGTCGAACTGCGCGCGCTAAAACGTCCGCTGGCACAGGCGCTGGCATTTGCCTGCGTGCTCTCTATTGGAGACTTTGGGGTCGTGGCGCTGTTCGGCAATGACGATTTCCGCACGCTGCCGTACTGGCTCTATCAGCAAATCGGCTCTTACCGCAGTCAGGACGGCGCGGTCACCGCGCTGTTACTGCTGCTGCTGTGCTTTGCCTTATTTACCGTTATCGAGAAACTTCCGGGGCGTGATGTTAAAACTGACTGATGTAACCTGGCTTTATCAGCATCTGCCGATGCGCTTCACGCTCTCCGTGCGCCAGGGAGAGATGATCGCCGTGCTTGGCCCAAGCGGCGCAGGAAAAAGCACGCTGCTTAATCTGGTTGCAGGTTTTCTGCAGCCAGCAAGCGGCTCGATCGTCATAGATAACCGGGATCATACCCACACGCCGCCCGCAAAACGTCCTGTCTCAATGCTGTTTCAGGAAAACAACCTGTTTACCCACCTGACGGTGCGGCAAAACATCGCGCTGGGAATGCACCCGGGACTCAGGCTGAACGATGACCAGCGCCATAAGCTGGAGATCATTGCCGCACAGATGGGGATCACCGGGTTTATCGACAGGCTGCCGGGCGAGCTCTCCGGCGGCCAGCGTCAGCGCGTGGCGCTGGCGCGTTGTCTGGTGCGCGAACAGCCGATACTGCTGCTGGATGAGCCGTTCTCGGCGCTCGATCCCGCGCTGCGTCAGGAGATGCTGGCCCTGGTGCAGGAGGTCTGTCAACGCCAGCAGCTGACGATGCTGATGGTTTCGCACAGTATTGAGGATGCCGCACGGATTGCGCCGCGATCGGTGGTCGTTGCTGAAGGGCGAATTGCGTGGGATGGGAAGACGGAAGAGCTGCTCAGTGGTCAAGCGGGGGCGTCTTCACTGTTAGGCATTCGCGCGGTCTGATGCCCTCTCCCACGGGGAGAGGGGAAAAGTCCTTAACGACTGACCACTTTCAATAAAATCTCACCGTACACCGGCATCAGCGGGTGACGAATCAGCGCCACCAGCGCCACCACAGCCACACCCAGCGTCAGCGGGGCAAGCCAGAGCAGGCGAGTACGCGGGAGGTAGCGCGTCAGGCGATCGATATTCGCTTTCCCGCTGCGCCACAGCCGCCAGCAGAGCCATGCCGCCAGCCACAGTAGCACAGCCGTGCCCAGCAGCAGCCACTTAAACTCACCGCTTTGCATACCGTCAGGAATATCAATGGCAGCACCCGCGAGGATCCCCGGCAGGAAGTAGAACGGCGGCCAGAAGACACAGCCGATAATGTTCGGTACCACGAATTTCGCGACGGGCAGATCCAGCATCCCCGCCACCATCGGCACCAGCGGACGCGTTGGCCCAACGAAGCGGCCGACGAGGATGGTAAACATGCTGTGCTGGTGCAGCGCATGCTCGGTCTTATCCAGCAAGGCTTTGTTCTTTTTCATAAACGACCAGCGGTGCAGCGGCTTCTTAAAGCGCCAGCCCAGCCAGAAGGAGATCCAGTCACCCAGCAGGCAGCCGATAATCCCGGCCAGCCACGCCTGCCAGAAATTGACCTCGCCGCTGCCGATCAGCGCGCCAAGTCCTGCCATCATTACGGTGCCGGGCAGGATCAGCCCAACCAGCGCCAGCGACTCCAGAAACGCCACCAGCGCCACGGCGATGAGTGAGTACATAACGGACTGGGTAATAAAATGTTCCAGCAATGCCTGCATAACTATTCCGGTCAGAAAACGAATCAGCGATTCTGCTTAGCGCCCTGCACCGCGTCAAGGCAACAATTGTCTGAATAGTTTACAGGTTGCTTTCCGCATTCACCTGTTTGTTTATCTTTTTTTACCGTTTATTCACATCCCGCGCGGAATTCACTCGGGCTGGCACCGGTACATTTTTTAAATACCCGGGAGAAATAGAGCTGATCCTCAAAGCCCACGTTGCGCCCCACGGTGGCGATCGGCATCCGGGTGGTGCTGAGCAGCAGCTTCGCCTGGCTGATCCGCTGGTCCTCGCGCCAGCTCAACACGCTGACGCCCAGCTGCTGGCGAAACAGATGCGACAGACGCGACGGCGAAAGGCAGACGTGCTGGGCAACGCTGGCGATATCAAACTGGCTATCGGCCAGGTGGTCGCTGATATACTGGCAGGCGTCGCGCACGCGGTTATCCAGCGGGGGATTAAGCGACTCGTTAATCGCTTCCATGCGGCGCAGCAGCAGCTGTTCGAGCAGGTTAATGGCCAGCAGTTCAGCGTAACGACCACCGGCCTGTCCCGCCTCGATAATCTGCGCAAAAAGCTCGCGAAACTGCGCCAGATGCACCTCATCCGGGCGATAAAAACCGGTGTGCGCAAAAATAGCCGGCCAGGAAAGCCACTCCTGCCAGTAGGCGCGCGGACGGAAGTAGACCCACTGGTGATACCACTCTTTGGCATCCGGATGACGGCCATAGTGGTGGATCTCCCCCGGCGGGAACAGCAGGATATCGCCGGGGCGGCAGACAAACTGCTGGTCGCCGTTCTTGATGATTCCTTCCCCTCGCACGGTCAGGTTGAGGATATACCCTTTCATCCCGAGCGGTCGGTCGACGTAAAAGTCGAGATATCCCTCAGCCTCGATAGGGGTCAGTCCCGCCACAAGGTGCGCGTTAAACGAGTATCCCGGCAGCAGGGGATCGTTTTGCGTTTCGGCCATAGATTCAGTTCTCCCAAGGGTCCTGAAGGAAACCAATTGTCCATATCATTAAAAGCAGCTTAAAAATGGCCCGCGAAAAGATCCAAAAAGCATCACGCCGCTTTTACGTCCGCCATGTTTCAGCCTTTCCCCCTGATTTCTCCGCCTGAGCAGGCAGATAAGCAGTAACAAAAGTGTCTATAAGTGCGGCAGAAATGTCCACATTGAATATTTGCACGGCGTCACACTTTCCGTTGTAACAGCAATTTAGTCCATAAGATTAGCGGATCCTGCCTGACGACTTTTGTCCCCAGTCTCTAATGTTCTTCCATACCTCTTTTTTCGATGGAGCAACACCATGGCAATTGCGATTGGCCTCGATTTTGGCAGCGATTCGGTTCGCGCGCTGGCAGTGGACTGTACGTCCGGCCAGGAGATAGCAACCAGCGTTGAGTGGTACCCGCGCTGGCAAGAGGGGCGCTACTGCGATGCGCCAAACAACCAGTTCCGCCACCACCCGCGTGACTACATTGAGTCGATGGAAGCGGCGATCAAAACCGTCCTGGCTGAACTGTCGGACGCCCAGCGGGCTGAGATTGTCGGCATTGGCGTCGACAGCACCGGCTCCACGCCGGCCCCTGTGGATGCCGAAGGCCGCGTGCTGGCGCTGCGTCCTGAGTTTGCCGACAACCCGAACGCCATGTTCGTGCTGTGGAAAGACCATACCGCCGTGGAAGAGGCCGAAGCCATTACCCGCCTGTGCCATCAGCCGGGCAAAACGGACTACTCGCGCTACATCGGCGGAATTTATTCCAGCGAATGGTTCTGGGCCAAGATCCTCCACGTCACCCGTGCCGACGCAACCGTTGCGCAGGCTGCAGCGTCATGGGTTGAGCTATGCGACTGGGTGCCTGCCCTGCTCTCCGGCACCACGCGTCCACAGGATATCCGCCGCGGTCGCTGCAGCGCCGGGCATAAATCCCTGTGGCATGAAAGCTGGGGCGGCCTGCCTCCGGCCGCGTTCTTCGATGAGCTCGACCCGATCATCAACAAGAGCCTGACATACCCGCTGTTTACCGACACCTTTACCGCCGATATTCCCGTCGGCACCCTCTGTGAGGAGTGGGCGACGCGTCTCGGTCTGCCGCAAAACGTGGCGATCTCCGGCGGCGCGTTTGACTGCCATATGGGCGCCGTGGGCGCGGGCGCGCAGCCAAACACGCTGGTCAAAGTCATCGGGACCTCCACCTGCGACATCCTGACGGCGGATAAAGCCACCGTCGGCGACCGCGCGGTGAAAGGCATCTGCGGCCAGGTTGACGGCAGCGTGGTGCCGGACTTCATCGGTCTGGAGGCCGGTCAGTCCGCGTTTGGCGATATCTACGCCTGGTTTGGCCGCGTGCTGGGCTGGCCGCTGGATCGGCTGGCGGCGGTGCATCCTGAACTGAAAACCCAGATAGCAGAGAGCAAAAAGCAGCTTCTGCCGCAGCTCACCGAAGCCTGGGCCAAAAATCCGTCTCTCGAACATTTGCCGGTGGTGCTGGACTGGTTTAACGGCCGCCGCACGCCGTTTGCCAACCAGCGTCTGAAAGGGGTGATCGCGGATCTCAACCTGGCGACCGACGCGCCTGCGCTGTTCGGCGGACTGATTGCCGCCACCGCCTTTGGTGCCCGCGCCATTATGGAGTGCTTCACCGAGCAGGGCATCGACGTGAACAACGTGATGGCGCTGGGCGGTATCGCCCGTAAAAACCCGGTGATCATGCAGGCCTGCTGCGACGTGCTGAACCGTCCGCTGCAGATTGTGGCCTCCGATCAGTGCTGCGCGCTGGGCGCGGCGATTTTCGCCGCCGTGGCCGCAGGCGTTCATGCGGATATCCCGACCGCGCAGCAGCACATGGCGAGCGCCGTCGAAAACACACTCCAGCCGCGTACTCAACAGGCACAACGCTTTGAACAGCTTTATCAGCGCTACCAGCAATGGGCAAAAAGCGCCGAACTTCACTATCTCCCTGTCGCCGCCCCGGCCAAAAGCACCGCGGACACTACGGCAACCCTGACCCATTAAGGACACGATGATGACCATTTTTAATAATTATGAAGTGTGGTTTGTGATTGGCAGCCAGCATCTGTATGGACCGGAAGCGCTGCAGCAGGTGACGAAACATGCGGAGCACGTCGTTAACGCGCTGAACGCGGAAGCCAAACTGCCGTGCAAACTGGTGCTAAAACCGCTGGGCACGACGCCGGATGAAATTACCCACATCTGCCGCGACGCCAACTACGACGATAAATGCGCCGGCCTGGTGGTGTGGCTGCACACCTTCTCACCCGCCAAAATGTGGATCAACGGCCTGTCTATCCTCAACAAACCGCTGCTGCAGTTCCATACCCAGTTCAACGCCTCCCTGCCGTGGGACAGCATCGACATGGACTTTATGAACCTGAACCAGACCGCGCACGGCGGCCGCGAGTTCGGCTTCATCGGCGCGCGTATGCGTCAGCAGCACGCGGTGGTCACCGGCCACTGGCAGGACGGCAAAGCGCAACAGCGTATCGGCTCCTGGATGCGTCAGGCGGTCTCTAAACAGGACACCCGCCACCTGAAAGTGGTACGTTTCGGGGACAACATGCGTGAAGTGGCGGTCACCGACGGCGACAAAGTGGCCGCGCAGATCAAGTTCGGCTTCTCCGTGAATACCTGGGCCGTGGGCGACCTGGTGCAGGTGGTGAATGAAATCAGCGACGGCGACGTGAGCGCGCTGGTGGACGAGTACGAAAGCAGCTACCGCCTGACGCCTGCGGCACAAATCAACGGCGACAAGCGTCAGAACGTGCTGGACGCGGCGCGCATCGAGCTGGGCATGAAGCGCTTCCTGGAACAGGGCGGCTTCCACGCCTTTACCACCACCTTTGAAGATCTCCACGGCCTGAAACAGCTGCCGGGTCTGGCGGTACAACGTCTGATGCAGCAGGGCTACGGCTTTGCGGGCGAAGGCGACTGGAAAACTGCCGCTCTGCTTCGCATCATGAAGGTGATGTCGACCGGTCTGCAGGGCGGCACCTCCTTTATGGAGGACTACACCTACCACTTCGAAAACGGCAATGACCTGGTGCTCGGCTCGCACATGCTGGAAGTGTGTCCTTCCATCGCGGTAGAGGAAAAACCGATCCTCGACGTGCAGTACCTCGGCATCGGCGGTAAAGCCGATCCGGCGCGTCTGATCTTCAACACCCGCACGGGCCCGGCCATCAACGCCAGCCTGATCGACCTCGGCGATCGTTTCCGCCTGCTGGTGAACTGCGTCGATGCGGTTGAAACCCCACATTCTCTGCCGAAACTGCCGGTCGCCAACGCCCTGTGGAAAGCGCAGCCTGACCTGCCAACCGCCTCAGAGGCCTGGATCCTGGCCGGCGGCGCGCACCATACGGTGTTCAGCCACGCGCTGGATCTGAACGATATGCGTCAGTTCGCCGAGCTGCACGACATCGAGCTTACCGTGATTGATAACGATACCCGCCTGCCCGCCTTCAAAGACGCGCTGCGCTGGAATGAAGTCTATTACGGTTCAAAACGCTAAGCCCTGAATGCCCGGTGGCACTGCGTTTACCGGGCCTACGGTTTCGTAGGCCGGATAAGCGAAGCGCCATCCGGCAGGAGACAACTATGTTAGACGATCTCAAACGTCAGGTGCTCGAAGCCAACCTGGCGCTGCCGAAACATAATCTGGTGACCCTGACCTGGGGCAACGTCAGCGCCGTTGATCGGGAAAAAGGCGTGTTCGTGATTAAGCCTTCCGGCGTGGGTTACACGGTGATGACCGCAGACGATATGGTGGTTGTCAGCCTCGAGACCGGCGAAGTGGTGGAAGGCAACAAAAAACCGTCCTCCGATACGCCCACTCACCGCCTGCTCTATCGGTCATTCCCGACCATCGGCGGCATCGTGCATACCCATTCGCGCCATGCCACCATCTGGGCGCAGGCGGGCCAGTCCATCCCGGCGACCGGTACCACACACGCGGACTACTTTTACGGCACCATTCCCTGCACGCGTCTGATGACCGATGCAGAAATCAACGGTGAGTATGAGTGGGAAACCGGCAACGTGATTGTCGAAACCTTCGAAAAACAGGGGATCGACGCGGCGCAGATGCCCGGCGTGCTGGTGCACTCCCACGGCCCGTTTGCCTGGGGGAAAAACGCGGAGGACGCGGTGCATAACGCCATCGTGCTCGAAGAGATCGCCTATATGGGGATCTTCTGTCGCCAGCTGGCACCGCAGCTGCCGGATATGCAGCAAACCCTGCTGGATAAGCATTACCTGCGCAAGCACGGTGCGAAGGCCTACTACGGGCAGTAAGCTGTATATAAACCCAGCATTAAAATCTTAACCAGGCTATAATCAGGCCTGGTTTTGTTTTCTGGGATAACGGCGTGGCGCAGGCGCAAGAAGGTTTTTTACTGACCCGACACTGGCGGGATACCCCGCAGGGCACCGAGGTCGCGTTCTGGCTGGCGACGGACAACGGTCCGCTGCACGTTACGCTGCCCCCGCAGGAATCCGTGGCCTTTATTCCTGAAGCCCACGTCGAGAAGGTGAAACAGCTGCTGCGCGGCGAAAACGGCTGGCGCATAACCCCGCTTGAACTGAAAGATTTCCACCGCCAGCCGGTTTACGGCCTCTACTGTCGCGCCCATCGACAGCTGATGCGCTATGAAAAACTGCTCCGCGAGGCGGGCGTGACGCTCTACGAAGCCGATATCCGCCCACCGGAGCGCTTTCTGATGGAGCGGTTTATTACCGCCCCCGTCTGGGTTGATGGCATCGAACAAAACGGCGGCGTCGTTAACGCGCGCCTGAAGCCGAATCCGCACTATCGCCCACCGCTGAAGTGGGTCTCCCTGGATATCGAAACCACCCGTCACGGCGAACTGTATTGCATTGGCCTGGAAGGCTGTGGCGATCGGGTTGTCTATATGCTTGGGCCGCCAAATGGTGATGCCTCCGCGCTGGATTTCAGGCTTGAGTACGTCAACAGCCGCCCGCAGCTGCTGGAGAAGCTTAACCAGTGGTTTGCCGACTACGATCCCGATGTTCTGATCGGCTGGAACGTGGTGCAGTTTGACCTGCGCGTGCTGCAAAAACACGCCGAGCGCTACCGCATCCCGCTGATGCTCGGGCGCGGCAACAGCGAGCTGGAATGGCGCGAACACGGTTTTAAGAACGGCGTTTTCTTCGCACAGGCGAACGGCCGCCTGATTATTGACGGCATCGAGGCGCTCAAATCCGCCTTCTGGAGCTTCTCTTCCTTCTCCCTTGAAGCAGTGGCGCAGGAGCTGCTTGGCGAAGGTAAATCCATCGATAATCCCTGGGATAGAATGGACGAGATCGACCGGCGCTTTAACGAAGACAAGCCCGCGCTCGCCACCTATAACCTGAAAGACTGCGAGCTGGTCACGCAGATATTCCACAAAACCGAGATTATGCCGTTCCTGCTGGAGCGCGCGACGGTTAACGGCCTAGCGGTCGACAGGCACGGTGGCTCGGTTGCCGCCTTTAGCCATCTCTACTTTCCCCGAATGCACCGGGCAGGTTATGTCGCCCCTAACCTCGGGGAGGTGCCGCCGCAGGCCAGCCCCGGCGGCTACGTCATGGATTCCCGGCCAGGATTGTATGACTCCGTTCTGGTCCTGGACTACAAAAGTCTGTACCCGTCGATAATCCGCACCTTCCTGATCGATCCCGTCGGGCTGGTTGAGGGCCTGGCCCAGCCGGATGATGAGCACAGCACCGAAGGCTTCCTCGGCGCACGCTTCTCGCGGGAAAAACACTGTCTGCCTGACATTGTGGGAAACATCTGGAACGGCCGCGACGAGGCCAAGCGCCACGGTAACAAGCCGCTATCACAGGCGCTGAAAATCATCATGAACGCCTTTTACGGCGTGCTGGGCACCAGCGCCTGCCGCTTCTTTGACCCGCGCCTGGCCTCCTCGATCACCATGCGCGGGCACGAGATCATGCGCCAGACCAAAGCGCTGATTGAATCCCGGGGCTATGACGTCATCTACGGCGACACCGACTCCACCTTTGTGTGGCTTAAGGGCGCGCATTCGGAAGAAGACGCCGCGCAAATCGGCAAAGCGCTGGTCTGCTTCGTGAACGACTGGTGGCAGGAACATCTGGAGAAAGCGCGGTTAACCAGCGCGCTGGAGCTGGAATTTGAAACCCATTTCGCCCGCTTTTTAATGCCCACCATTCGCGGTACCGATCAGGGCAGCAAGAAGCGCTACGCCGGGCTGATTCAGGAAGGCGACGCGCAGCGGATGGTGTTTAAAGGGCTCGAGACAGTGCGTACCGACTGGACGCCGCTGGCGCAGCAGTTCCAACAGACGCTCTATCTTCGAGTGTTCCGCAATGAGCCCTATCAGGACTATGTGCGCGAGACGATAGCCAGCCTGATGGCGGGCGAACTTGACGCGCAGCTGGTGTACCGCAAGCGCCTGCGCCGCCCGCTGGCGGAGTACCAGCGTAACGTTCCTCCGCACGTACGCGCCGCGCGTCTCGCGGATGAAGAAAACGTACGCCGCGGCCGCGCGCCGCAGTATCAAAACCGGGGGACCATCAAATACGTCTGGACCATTAGCGGCCCGGAACCCGTGGATTATCAGCGTTCTCCGCTGGATTACGAACACTATCTGACGCGTCAGCTTCAGCCGGTTGCCGACGGAATTTTGCCCTTCATCGACGATGATTTTGCTACACTAGTGACAGGACAACTTGGCCTATTTTGACGCGTGACGAAATGGCTGCCATCCAGTACCATAGCGCCCTTTCCATTCCCGGACCCATTTTTCGATGACCGTCTTTTTTGACGGGGGTCGAACTATTGCCTGCAATTAAAGATTAGAGCCGAACAACTATGCCTTTTACACTTGGTCAACGCTGGATCAGCGATACAGAAAGCGAACTTGGATTAGGAACCGTCGTAGCAATCGATACGCGTATGGTTACCCTCCTCTTCCCAGCCACCGGTGAAAACCGTCTGTACGCTCGCAATGACTCCCCTGTTACCCGCGTGATGTTTAATCCGGGTGACACCGTGACCAGCCATGACGGCTGGCAGCTCAAGATTGAAGACGTAAAAGAAGAGAATGGACTGCTCGCCTACATCGGGACTCGTCTGGACACCGACGAGGCCAATGTCATCCTGCGTGAAGTGCTGCTCGACAGCAAGCTGGTGTTCAGCAAGCCGCAGGACCGCCTGTTTGCCGGGCAAATCGACCGTATGGATCGCTTCTCGCTGCGCTATCGCGCGCGTAAGTTCCAGAGTGAACAGTACCGCATGCCGTGGAGCGGCCTGCGCGGCCAGCGCACCAGCCTGATCCCCCACCAGCTGAACATCGCCCATGACGTGGGCCGTCGCCACGCGCCGCGCGTGCTGCTGGCAGATGAAGTGGGTCTGGGTAAAACCATCGAAGCGGGCATGATCCTGCATCAACAGCTGCTTTCCGGCGCTGCCGAGCGCGTGCTGATTGTGGTTCCTGAAACCCTGCAGCACCAGTGGCTGGTCGAAATGCTGCGTCGTTTTAACCTGCGCTTCTCCCTGTTTGACGATGAGCGCTATGCCGAAGCGCAGCACGATGCGGACAACCCGTTTGAAACCGAACAGCTGGTGATTTGCTCCCTGGACTTCGTGCGCCGCAGCAAGCAGCGCCTTGAGCATCTGTGCGATGCTGAATGGGACCTGATGGTGGTCGACGAAGCTCACCACCTGGTCTGGAGCGAAGATGCGCCGAGCCGCGAATATATGGCTATCGAGCAGCTTGCCGAACGCGTGCCAGGTGTCCTGCTGCTGACCGCAACGCCGGAGCAACTGGGGCTGGAAAGCCACTTTGCCCGTCTGCGCCTGCTCGATCCAAACCGTTTCCACGACTTTGCGCAGTTCGTGGAAGAACAGAATAACTACCGTCCGGTGGCGGATGCCGTCGCCATGCTGCTGGCGGGCAAGCGTCTCTCTAATGACGAACTCAACACCCTGAGCGATCTGATTGGCGAGCAGGATATCGAGCCGCTTCTGCAGGCCGCGAACAGCGAGAGCGACAATGCGGAATCCGCGCGTAAAGAGCTGATCGACATGCTGATGGACCGCCACGGCACCAGCCGCGTGCTGTTCCGAAATACCCGTAACGGCGTCAAAGGCTTCCCGAAACGCGAGCTGCACACCATCAAGCTTCCGCTGCCGACGCAGTATCAGACGGCGATTAAAGTCTCCGGCATTATGGGCGCGCGCAAAACCCAGGAAGAGCGCGCCCGCGACATGCTTTATCCGGAACAAATCTACCAGGAATTTGAAGGCGATACCGGCACCTGGTGGAACTTCGATCCGCGCGTGGAGTGGCTGATGGGCTACCTGACCGCGCACCGCTCCCAGAAAGTGCTGGTGATCTGCGCCAAAGCGGCCACCGCGCTGCAGCTGGAGCAGGTCCTGCGCGAGCGCGAAGGTATTCGTGCCGCCGTGTTCCACGAAGGCATGTCCATCGTCGAGCGCGACCGCGCCGCGGCGTGGTTCGGGGAAGAGGACAGCGGCGCGCAGGTTCTGCTGTGCTCGGAAATCGGCTCTGAAGGCCGTAACTTCCAGTTCGCCAGCAACCTGGTGATGTTCGATCTGCCGTTTAACCCCGATCTGCTGGAGCAGCGTATCGGCCGTCTGGACCGTATTGGTCAGGCGCATGATATTCAGATCCACGTGCCGTATCTGGAAAAAACCGCGCAGTCCGTGCTGGTACGCTGGTTCCACGAAGGTCTGGACGCGTTTGAACATACCTGCCCGACGGGCCGCACCATTTACGATCAGGTGCATGGCGATCTGATCGGCTACCTGGCCGCGCCGGAAAACACCGACGGCTTTGACGATCTGATTAAGTCCTGCCGCGAGAAGCACGACGCGCTGAAAGCGCAGCTGGAACAGGGTCGCGATCGCCTGCTGGAGATCCATTCCAACGGCGGTGAAAAAGCGCAGGCGCTTGCTGAGAGTATTGAAGAGCAAGATGATGACACCAGCCTGATCAGCTTCTCCATGAACCTGTTCGACATTGTCGGCATCAACCAGGACGACCGTGGCGAGAACCTGATTGTCCTGACCCCGTCCGATCACATGCTGGTTCCGGATTTCCCGGGCCTGCCGGAAGATGGCTGTACCATCACCTTCGAGCGTGACGTGGCGCTGTCCCGCGAAGATGCCCAGTTTATCACCTGGGAACACCCGCTGATCCGCAACGGTCTGGACCTGATCCTCTCCGGCGATACCGGCAGCAGCACCATCTCCCTGTTGAAAAACAAGGCGCTGCCTGTCGGCACCCTGCTGGTAGAGCTGATCTACGTTGTGGAAGCGCAGGCGCCGAAACAGCTGCAGCTCACCCGCTTCCTGCCGCCAACGCCGGTCCGCCTGCTGTTGGACAAAAACGGCACGAACCTGGCCGGACAGGTCGAGTTCGAAAGCTTCAACCGACAGCTGAGCGCGGTGAACCGCCATACCGGCAGCAAGCTGGTTAACGCGGTCCAGCAGGACGTGCACGCTATTCTGCAACTGGGCGAAACCCAGATTGAGAAAGCGGCCAGAGCGCTGATTGATGCCGCGCGCGCGGAAGCCGACGAGAAACTGTCTGCGGAGCTGTCGCGTCTGGAAGCGTTAAAAGCCGTCAACCCGAACATTCGTGACGACGAGCTGGCGGCGATTGAAAGTAACCGTCAGCAGGTGCTGGAAAGCCTGAATCAGGCGAGCTGGCGTCTGGATGCCCTGCGTCTTATCGTTGTGACGCATCAGTAAACGGAGCGCAAGATGGTGATGGAGCCTTACAATCCGCCGCAGGATCCCTGGCTGGTCATTCTGTATCAGGATGAACACATTATGGTGGTCAACAAGCCCAGCGGCCTGTTGTCCGTGCCGGGGCGTCTGGATGAGCACAAAGACAGCGTGATGACGCGCATTCAGCGCGATTATCCGCAGGCGGAGTCTGTCCATCGCCTGGACATGGCCACCAGCGGCGTGATTGTGGTGGCGTTAAATAAGGCGGCGGAACGCGAGTTAAAACGTCAGTTCCGCGAGCGCGAGCCGAAAAAGCAGTATGTCGCCCGCGTCTGGGGCCACCCTGCGCAGGCGGAAGGGCTGGTGGATTTACCGCTGATCTGCGACTGGCCGAATCGGCCAAAGCAGAAGGTGTGTTATGAAACCGGCAAGGCCGCGCAGACCGAGTATGAAGTGCTGGAGTACGCGCCGGATAATACCGCGCGCGTCCTGCTTAAGCCGATTACCGGACGCTCTCACCAGCTGCGCGTGCATATGCTCGCCCTGGGTCATCCGATTCTGGGCGACCGCTTCTACGCGCCGCCTGAAGCGCTGGCCTTAGCGCCACGTCTGCAGCTGCACGCGCAGACGCTTACCATCACCCATCCGGCCTTCGGTAACGCAATGACGTTTAAAGCCCCGGTGGACTTCTAAAAAAAAGCCCGACATCGTCGGGCTTTTTCTTATTTGAAACCTTTCTTCTCTTTAATGAGCTCGTACGCCTTCTGGATTTCCTGCGCTTTTTGCTTCGCCATCTCCATCATTTCCGGCGGCAGGCCTTTCGCGACCAGTTTGTCCGGATGATGCTCGCTCATGAGCTTACGGTAGGCACGTTTAATCGTGGTCTGGTCGTCAGAGGGCTTTACGCCAAGCACGTTGCAGGCATCTTCCAGCGTCGGACCACGCTGCGCCTGCTGCCAGGCTCCGCCGGACGACTGCTGGTGATAGCCGCCGCCAAACTGCGCCCCGCCCTGCATCATGCGCAGGAACTGGTCGAACTGCATACGGGAGATGCCCAGCTCTTCCGCAATGACGTACAGCACATCACGTTCATTAGGGTGAAGTGAACCGTCGGCGAAGGCCGCCTGGATTTGTATTTCCAGAAACATCCGAATTAAATCAAAACGTCCGAAGCAGATGCTGCGGAACTGACGCATTTTTTCGCGAAGCGGATAGTTATCCGATTTACCGATGCGAAACGCATTTTGCGCTTCCAGACGGGAATCGCCATGCAGGTTCATACGATCCATAAAAACGCTGGCAATCTGAATATCGGCTTCTGTGACACGCCCTTTGGATTTGGTTAAGTGCCCCATTACCTCAAAGGTGGTGGAGAAAAAGAGTGACTGACGCTCGCGCTGATTGGCAAACCAGGCCATTTTGCGGCTGCGCGCCTTATCAAACATATGGCCGATAATAAGCCCAAGCACAATCCCCCAGAACCCGGCACCCATGATGATGGCGAACGCAACGCCGATTATTTTACCCCAATACTGCATATACTCCCCGGATAGTCATATTCCTGGCCGACGCAACGTCATCATCACTGTGTTCAAGTCACGGTCAATTGAAGGACATCGCCTATAATTTGCTTTATCATACTCGTCATTCGATAGCGAGCCTAACACTCTGGCACGCAAACGGGCAGGATTAACGCTGGTACTGCGCAGATGAGTAAGATAGTCTCTGAGCGTTTGTAAGCCGTAGCCACTGATGACGGAACAATAAAATACAACGTATGAAAAAACGTATCCCCACCCTTCTGGCCACAATGATTGGCTCCGCCCTGTATAGTCAACAGGGGCTGGCGGCCGATCTCGCCTCGCAGTGTATGCTTGGCGTCCCAAGTTATAATCGCCCACTGGTGAGTGGCGATACAAATAGCTTGCCGGTAACCATTACTGCCGACAGTTCGAAAGGGACTTACCCTGACAATGCCACGTTTACGGGCAATGTGGATATTAACCAAGGTAATAGCCGCCTGCAGGCAGATGAAGTGCAATTGCACCAGAAGCAGCCGGAAGGTGCGGCCGAGCCGGTACGAACGGTGGATGCGCTGGGTAATGTGCACTATGACGACAATCAGGTCATCCTGAAAGGTCCGAAAGCCTGGTCAAACCTGAATACTAAAGATACTAACGTCTGGGAAGGTGATTACCAGATGGTGGGTCGCCAGGGGCGCGGTGACGCAGACCTGATGAAACAGCGCGGCGAAAACCGCTATACGATCCTGGAAAATGGTACATTCACGTCGTGTCTGCCGGGTTCAAATACCTGGAGCGTGGTCGGAAGCGAGGTTATCCATGACCGCGAAGAACAGGTCGCAGAGATCTGGAACGCCCGCTTCAAACTGGGTCCAGTGCCCATATTCTACAGCCCTTATCTGCAGCTTCCCGTGGGTGACAAACGTCGCTCCGGCTTCCTGATCCCAAATGCCAAATACAGCACCACGAACTACTTTGAGTTCTACCTGCCGTATTACTGGAACATCGCGCCAAACATGGATGCGACGATCACGCCGCACTATATCCACAAGCGCGGCAACATCATGTGGGAGAACGAGTTCCGCTATCTGACTCACGCCGGTGCGGGTCTGATGGAGCTGGATTATCTGCCGTCGGATAAAGTCTTCCAGGATGAGCATCCGACCGAAGGTAATAAACACCGCTGGATGTATTTCTGGCAACATTCCGGTGTGATGGATCAGGTCTGGCGTTTCAACGTCAACTACACCAAGGTGAGTGACCCGAACTACTTCAACGATTTCTCGTCAAAATACGGTTCGAGTACTGACGGTTATGCCACGCAGATCTTCAGCGCAGGCTATGCGGTGCAGAACTTTGATGCGACAGTAACAAGCAAGCAGTTCCAGGTATTTGATAGCCAAACGGCGAGTACCTATGGCGCTGAGCCACAACTGGACGTTAACTGGTACCAGAATGACGTGGGTCCATTCGACACCCGTATTTATGGTCAGGCGGTGCATTTTGTAAACACAAATTCCAATATGCCGGAAGCCACCCGCGTTCACCTGGAGCCCGTAATCAACCTGCCATGGTCAAATGACTGGGCAAGTCTGAACACGGAAGCTAAGCTGATGGCGACACACTATCAGCAGAAAAATATCGATGATTACAACGCGAATCCAAACAATACCGGTCACCTGGAAGAATCCGTAAACCGTACGCTTCCGCAGTTCAAAATGGACGGCAAGCTGATCTTCGAACGCAATATGGGTCTACTGGCGGATGGCTATACCCAGACGCTGGAGCCACGTATGCAGTATCTGTACGTGCCTTATCGCGATCAGAGCAATATTAATAACTACGACTCCTCATTACTGCAGTCTGACTATAGCGGCCTGTTCCGCGACCGTACCTACGGTGGCCTTGACCGCATCGCCTCGGCAAACCAGGTAACGACCGGGGTCACATCGCGCGTTTATGATGATGCTGCCGTTGAACGTTTTAACGTTTCTGTTGGTCAAATCTACTATTTCACCGAGTCTCGCACGGGCGATGACAATATTAAGTGGGAGAAAGATAACAAGACAGGTTCGCTGATTTGGGCTGGTGACACCTACTGGCGTATGACCGACCGTTGGGGTCTGCGCGGTGGCGTGCAATATGACACCCGTCTCGACAATATCGCCAACAGTACAGCGGCCATTGAGTATCGCCGGGATGAAGACCGTATGGTGCAGTTGACCTATCGTTATGCCAGCCCGGAATATATTCAGGCCACATTGCCAAACTACGGCAATGGGGAACAGTATAAAGACGGTATTTCGCAGGTCGGTGGTGCAGCAAGCTGGCCAATCGCCGATCGCTGGTCAGTCGTTGGCGCTTACTACTTTGACACCAACACTCGTAAAGCAGCTGACCAGATGGTGGGTCTGCAATATAACTCCTGCTGCTACGCGCTGCGTGTCGGTTACGAACGTAAGCTTAACGGCTGGGATACTAACAACAATCAGAGCAAATACGATAACGTGATTGGCTTTAACTTCGAGCTACGCGGCCTGAGTTCCAACTACGGTCTGGGTACGCAGAAAATGCTGCGCTCGAATATTCTGCCATATCGTACTTCCTTGTAATGTGCTTGATTTGCAACGTAATCCGCTTTGCGGTTAATTGAAATGGAAAAAGTATGAAGAACTGGAAAACGCTGCTGCTCGGTGTCGCTATGGTTGCGAATACCAGCTTCGCGGCCCCCCAGGTTGTTGATAAAGTCGCTGCTGTGGTTAACAACGGCGTCGTGCTTGAAAGTGACGTTGACGGTCTGATGAAATCGGTGAAGCTCAATTCGGGCGAAGCCGGTCAACAGCTTCCAGATGACGCCACGCTGCGCCACCAGATCCTGGAGCGTCTGATCATGGATCAGATCGTTCTGCAGATGGGGCAGAAAATGGGTGTGAAGGTCACTGACGAGCAGCTCGATCAGGCGATCGCTAACATCGCGAAGCAAAACAATATGTCTTTAGATCAGATGCGCAGCCGTCTGGCCTATGACGGCATCAGCTACGCCACCTACCGTAATCAGATCCGTAAAGAGATGCTGATTTCGGAAGTACGTAACAACGAAGTGCGTCGCCGCGTCACTATCCTGCCTCAGGAAGTGGAGGCGCTGGCAAAACAGGTGGGTAACCAGAACGATGCGAGCACAGAGCTGAATCTGAGCCACATTTTGATTCCACTGCCAGAGAACCCAACGTCCGATCAGGCTGCGGAAGCAGAAAGCCAGGCGCGTTCTATTGTTGAACAGGCGCGTAACGGCGGCGACTTTGGCAAGCTGGCCATCACCTACTCCGCTGACCAACAGGCGCTGAAAGGCGGCCAGATGGGCTGGGGACGTATTCAGGAGCTGCCATCCATCTTTGCCCAGGCGCTGAGCACGGCGAAGAAAGGGGATATCGTCGGTCCTATCCGTTCAGGCGTGGGCTTCCACATTCTGAAGGTGAACGATCTGCGGGGCCAGAGCCAAAATATCTCCGTCACCGAAGTTCACGCTCGACACATTCTGCTGAAACCGTCACCGGTCATGACTGACGATCAGGCGCGTGCGAAGCTGGAACAGATCGCAGCAGACATTAAGAGTGGTAAAACCTCGTTTGCGAAGGCCGCAAAAGAGTTCTCTCAGGATCCTGGCTCTGCTAACCAGGGCGGCGATCTGGGCTGGGCGGCTGCGGATATTTACGATCCTGCCTTCCGTGACGCGTTGATGAAGCTGAACAAAGGCCAGATGAGCACGCCGATCCACTCTTCGTTTGGCTGGCATTTGATCGAGCTGATGGACACCCGTAACGTTGATAAAACGGATGCGGCACAGAAAGACAGAGCCTACCGTATGCTGTTTAACCGTAAGTTCTCTGAAGAAGCAGCCACCTGGATGCAGGAACAACGCGCCAGTGCTTACGTGAAAGTGCTGAGCAACTAATGAAACAGCATCGTGTTGTTATCACGCCCGGCGAACCCGCCGGGATTGGGCCTGACCTCGTTGTCCAGCTCGCCCAGCTCAGCTGGCCGGTAGAACTGGTTGTCTGCGCCGATGCAACACTGTTACAAGACCGGGCAACACTGCTCGGTCTGCCTTTAACGCTCATACCTTACGTTGAAGGCCAACAGCCTGCACCACAGCAAGCCGGTACGCTTACCCTTCTCTCTGTTCCCCTTCGAACGCCGGTCATTCCGGGTCAGCTCAGCACGGAAAACGGCCACTATGTCGTTGAAACCCTTGCGCGCGCCTGCGACGGTTGCCTGAAGGGCGAATTTGCCGCCCTGATTACCGGCCCCGTTCACAAAGGCGTGATCAACGAAGCGGGCATACCATTTACCGGGCATACGGAGTTCTTCGAAGAGCGCTCGCACAGTCCGAAAGTGGTGATGATGCTGGCGACCGAAGCGATGCGCGTTGCCCTGGTGACCACCCATCTGCCGATCAAAGCGATTCCGGATGCGATCACCCCCGATCTCCTGCGTGAGATCATCGGGATTTTGCATCACGATCTGCAGACAAAATTTGGGATCCCGCAGCCGCATGTGCTGGTTTGCGGCCTGAATCCGCACGCGGGCGAAGGCGGGCACATGGGCACCGAAGAGATCGACACCATTATTCCGGTTCTCAACGAAATGCGGGCGAAGGGGATGAACCTCAGCGGGCCGCTGCCAGCAGATACCCTTTTCCAGCCAAAATACCTGGATAATGCCGACGCCGTGCTCGCGATGTACCACGATCAGGGCCTGCCCGTGCTAAAATATCAGGGCTTTGGCCGCGGGGTGAATATCACCCTCGGTTTACCTTTTATTCGAACGTCCGTTGACCACGGTACTGCGCTGGATCTGGCAGGCCAGGGGAAAGCGGATGTCGGCAGTTTTATTACGGCGCTTAATCTCGCCATCAAAATGATTGTTAATACTCAATGACTAATCGAGTCCATCAGGGCCACTTAGCCCGTAAACGTTTCGGGCAAAACTTCCTTAACGATCAGTTCGTGATCGAAAGCATTGTCTCGGCTATTAATCCACAAAAAGGCCAGGCGATGGTCGAAATCGGCCCGGGCCTTGCCGCACTGACCGAGCCGGTAGGCGAACGCCTCGACGAACTGACCGTCATCGAACTGGACCGCGATCTGGCCGCACGCCTGCAAACGCACCCGTTCCTCGGGCCGAAGCTGACCATCTATCAGCAGGATGCCATGACCATGAACTTTGGCGAACTGTCGGAAAAAATGGGCCAGCCGCTGCGCGTTTTCGGCAACCTGCCGTACAACATCTCCACGCCGCTCATGTTCCACCTCTTTAGCTATACTGATGCCATTGCCGACATGCACTTCATGTTGCAAAAAGAGGTTGTTAACCGTCTGGTTGCAGGCCCGAACAGTAAAGCGTATGGTCGTTTAAGCGTGATGGCACAATATTACTGCAACGTGATCCCGGTACTCGAAGTACCGCCGTCAGCGTTCACACCACCACCGAAAGTGGATTCAGCGGTTGTTCGCCTTGTGCCGCACAAGACGAAACCGTATCCGGTTAAAGATCTGCGCGTACTGAGCCGCATTACCACAGAAGCCTTTAACCAGCGCCGTAAAACGATCCGTAACAGCCTGAGCAATTCGTTTACCGTAGAGGTGTTAGCCGAGCTGGGGATCGACCCGGCAATGCGTGCGGAGAATATTTCCGTAGAGCAGTACTGCAAGCTGGCTAATTACATCAGCGATAATGCGCCGCCGAAGGAGAGTTAAGCCATGATTGATTCGCCCCGCGTATGTGTCCATGTACAAAGCGTCTATGTTGAATCACAGTCCTCTCCGGACGAAGATCGTTTTGTTTTCGCTTATACCGTGACCATTCGCAATCTGGGGCGGATGCCCGTGCAGCTGCGCGGGCGCTACTGGCTTATCACTAACGGCAATGGCCGCGAAATTGAAGTTCAGGGCGAAGGTGTGGTCGGTGAACAGCCCCACATCGCCCCTGGCGAAGAGTACCAGTACACCAGCGGCGCGGTAATTGAAACGCCGATGGGTACCATGCAAGGCCATTATGAAATGGTCGACGTCGATGGCAACGGATTCCGCGTTGCCATTCCTGTGTTCCGTCTCGCCGTTACTACACTCATTCATTAATCTAATGTCTACATATCTGATTGGCGACGTTCACGGTTGCTACGATGAACTGATCGCATTGTTAAAACAGGTCGACTTTACGCCAGGACAGGACACGCTCTGGCTGACGGGCGATTTAGTCGCGCGTGGCCCCGGCTCCCTTGAAGTATTACGTTTCGTCAAATCGCTGGGCGACAGCGTGCGCATGGTGCTGGGTAATCACGATCTGCATCTGCTGGCGGTTTTCGCCGGGATCAGCCGCAACAAGCCTAAAGATCGCCTCACACCACTGCTGGATGCGCCGGACGCGGACGATCTGATTAACTGGCTGCGCCGTCAGCCCCTGCTGCAGATCGACGAAGAGAAAAAGCTGGTCATGGCGCATGCCGGGATCACGCCACAATGGGATCTTGAGACGGCGAAAACCTGCGCGCGTGACGTTGAGGCGGTGCTGGCGAGCGACTCGTATCCTTTCTTCCTTGATGCCATGTACGGCGATATGCCGAACCACTGGAGCGAGGATCTCAGCGGTCTGGCCCGCCTGCGCTTTATCACCAACGCGTTCACCCGCATGCGTTTCTGCTTCCCGAACGGGCAGCTGGATATGTATTCCAAAGAGACGCCGGAAAGCGCGCCCGCCCCGCTGAAACCGTGGTTTGCCATTCCGGGACCGGTGACCAGCGAGTACAGCGTGGTATTTGGTCACTGGGCAGCACTGGAAGGAAAAGGAACGCCGGAAGGGATTTACGGTCTGGATACCGGATGCTGCTGGGGTGGGGAGTTAACCTGCTTACGCTGGGAAGATAAAGCTTACTTTGTGCAGCCGTCCAACCGACAGCTGGACTTAGGAGAAAGTGAGGCCGTTGCCTCCTGATAATGATTCCCTCTCCCGGCCGGGAGAGGGAAAATTACTTAACGACGTTCCAGAATCTCGAAGCAGTAGCTGTGGGAGTTCTGTGCATCCGCGTCGTGGAATTCGCTGAATACCGATTCCCACTCGTCCGGATCGTAGTCCGGGAAATGGGTATCCCCTTCCACTTCTGCATCAATGTGGGTCAGATACAGCTTCTGCGCTTTTGGCAGGAACTGCTCGTACACACGCCCACCGCCAATCACCATAATCTCTTCGGCATTGCCGCATGCAGCAATCGCCTCGTCTACTGATTTTACCCATTCGACGCGATCGTCAGTGCCTGGCTGGCTGCTGATAACGATATTCTTACGGCCCGGCAATGGACGACCAATCGACTCCCAGGTCAGGCGGCCCATCACTACCGGCTTGTTTAACGTAGTACGTTTAAACCATGCGAGATCGGCAGGCAGGTTCCACGGCATGGCATTTTCCATACCGATAACGCGGTCCACCGCCAGCGCTGCAATCAGACTGATCATTGAAAATTTCCCGGATGCAAAAAATTGCCGCCACTATACGGAAAGCTTAATCTTTCGTCGACTGGCGGCAGGGTAAAGATAAAGAAATTTTTTAATATTGCTGGCAACTCCACTTCACGCGGAAGGTTTACTCTCGGGCTCGTCAGCCGGATCGCCGGTATGCTTGCCCTCTTCCGTGCCCTGCCAGCCATGGCGCTGGATCAGCGACAGGTGGTTACGGTCCTCGTTAATGATTTCCGTCAGCATCGCGCTGGTGCGTTTAAACACCGCCGCGCGCTCGGTGGCCGTACTGCCCGCCATCGCCGCCATCTCTTCAACCATCTCGGTATTAAAGCGACGGAACAGGTCCGCCCGTTCGCGCGCTTCGTACGCGCCAAGCCCCAGGTTTTCCAGCGCCATACGGCCAGACTTCAGCGCACCTTCGAACGTTTCACGCTCCGGTGCGTCTACGCCCGCCTGTCGCAGCCTGATGTAGTGATCCACATCGCGCGCGCGGGAGATAATGGTCAGTGCCGGGAAATGCTCTTTAACCAGTTCCACCATCTGCATGCTGGTCTCCGGATCGTCAATGGCGTTAATCAATACCTCGGCTTTTGCCGCCCCGGCGGATTCCAGCAGATCGACGCGGGTGGCATCCCCGTAAAACACCTTCATATCAAATTTACGCAGAGTATCGACATGGTCGGGATCGTGATCGAGGATGACCATCTTCACGCCGCTGGAGAGTAATAAACGCCCGACGATCTGCCCGTAGCGACCAAATCCGGCGATGATGACGCGCGGCTGCTCCTCGTCAATCTCATCGGCTTCGCGCTCCTGCTCGCTGTCCGATTTTTCCAGACGCGTCAGCACCACCAGCAGCACAGGCGTCGCCGCCATCGACAGTGCGACCGCCAGCGTCAGCGCTTTCGCCCACTCGGGATCGAGCACGTTTGCCATCTGCGCGGCGCCAAAGACCACGAACGCAAATTCACTCCCCTGCCCCAGCAGCACGGCAAACCAGCGGCGCTGCCTGGTCGGCACGTTTAATGGACGCGCAATCAGCCACAGCATCACCATTTTAATGATCAGGAAGCCGACGAGCAGGATGACGATCCGCAGCGGGTGCGTCACCAGCGTGCCGAAGTCGACGGACATCCCCACACCAATGAAAAACAGCCCCAGCAGCAACCCTTTGAACGGCTCGATATCGCTTTCCAGCGCGTGACGGTATTCAGAACTCGCCAGCAGAACGCCTGCGAGGAACGCCCCCATCGCCATCGACAGCCCGGCCTCTTCCAGCAGCAGACCGAAGCCAAACACCAGGAACAGCGCCACGGCGCTGAACACTTCGCGCAGGCCCGAGCGGGCAACAAACCGCAGCAGCGGACGGGTGACGTAGCGACCAAGCAGCACCACCAGCGCCAGCGCGCCCGCCACCTTCAGTGCCGACAGCGCGAAAGCGCCCAGCGTGGTAGAGGAACCGCTGGCCGCCAGCAGCGGGATCATCGCCACCAGCGGGATAGCGGCAATATCCTGGAACAGCAGCACCGAGAACGCGCTACGTCCCATCTGGGATACCGTCAGATTTCGTTCGTTCATCGCCTGCATGGCAATGGCCGTTGAGGAGAGCGCCAGGGTCATGCCGATGAGCTCTGCCACTTTCCAGTCCATGCCCAGCAGGATGCAGAACCCGCCCAGCAGCAGGCCGCAGGCCACCATCTGCAGTGCCCCACCGCCAAATACCGATGCGCGAAGCTTCCACAACCGCTGCGGGTCGAGCTCCAGGCCAATCACAAAGAGCATCAGCACCACGCCGATTTCAGCGAAATGAAGGATCGCCTCTGCATCCGTCACCAGTCGAAAGCCCCACGGTCCAATGACGCAGCCCGCAATCAGGTAGCCGAGAACAGAGCCCAGCCCCAGGCGTACCGCCACGGGCACAATCAGCGCCGCTGCGCCAAGGTATATCAGCGCCTGTATCAGCGTATGGCTATCCATGGTGCGCCTCCTGCCACTCAAGTAAGCGTTGTTTATAATGGCGAGCCTGCGCCTGCAGCGTTTCATCGTCGCAGACAAACGTGCAGTGCATCGCAAACGGCGGGAGCCAGTTCAGACCGCAATACAGCGCAGTCGCCTGCAGCGGCTGTGCCAGGACGTCAAAACCCGGGAAGGAACCGATATCAAAGTGGCTTTCCCCGCCGCCGGTGGTGACCGCCCACATCAGGCTTTTCCCTTTTAGCGCATTGCCGTTGTGGCCATACGCCCAGCCGTGGGAGAAGACTTTATCAATCCACAGCTTCAGGAGCGGGGGCGTGCTATACCACTGCATGGGATGCTGCCAGATAATCAGATCGGCACGGGAAAGCGCCTCCTGTTCGGCGGCGATATCGATATTAAAATCGGGATAGAGTTGATAGAGGGAACGTATCTCTACGTTATCAAGCGTCCTTACCTGCTCAAGCATCCGCTTATTCGCATGCGAGTGCTGCGGATAAGGATGGGCATAAATTATCAGAATCATTGATTAGCCTGTTGTTACTGCTTTCTTTTAACAAAAGAGTGTAGTCAGTAATTCAACAGGCTAATAGTGAATATTATTGACGGGCTTACGTCAGAATTCTGAATTAGTTATCCAGCTCGCCCATCGATTTCACCTGGTCACGGTTGATCTGCTCGGTTTGACCGGTTTCGGCGTTTTTGTACGACACCAGACCGGTATCGTCATCTACCTGCGGTTTTCCGTCGGTAACAATGGTTTTGCCATCGGTGGTTTTTACGGCCTGATTGGACGAACATCCCGCAACGGTAAACATTGTCGTGGCAGCCAGAACGGAAGCGATCAGTAATTTATTTGGCATGGTGTTTTCCCCTGCTCTCAGTTGAATTTCGTTATCGACCTAATGATTTTAGGCTAACTGACTGAAAGCGGATGAAAAACCAGAAGGTTCTGAAGATGGGGAGAATGCCCGGCAGCCGAACGGCACCGGGCATTTTTACTTACTTGCTAATCTGCGCGTGCATTTCCTGCACTGAAATCACCTTCTCGGTAGCATCCGCGTTCAGCGCCATGGCCGTTGCGAAACCGCCGTTCAGGGTGGTGTCGTAGTGCACTTTGTACTGCAGCGCGCTGCGGCGAATCAGCTTGGAGTCTTCGATCGCCTGGCGGCCCGCGGTGGTGTTGATGATGTAGGTATATTCGCCATTCTTGATACGATCCTGAATGTGCGGACGGCCTTCATGCACCTTGTTCACCAGACGCGGGTTGATGCCGGCTTCGCCCAGCACAATCGCCGTACCGTGGGTTGCATCCAGCTCGAAGCCCTGCTTCAGCAGCTTAGCGGCCAGGTCAACTACGCGCTCTTTGTCGCCTTCACGAACGGAGAGCAGCGCACGGCCTGATTTTCTCATGGTAGAGCTACTGCCCAGCTGCGCCTTCGCGAACGCTTCTGCGAAGGTGCGGCCTACGCCCATCACTTCCCCGGTAGAGCGCATTTCTGGCCCTAACAGCGGGTCAACGCCCGGGAATTTGTTGAACGGCAGCACCACTTCTTTCACCGAGTAGTACGGTGGAATGATCTCTTTGGTCACGCCCTGCTGCGCCAGCGTCTGGCCCGCCATCACGCGCGCCGCCACCTTCGCCAGCGGTACGCCGGTGGCTTTGGAGACGAACGGGACGGTACGTGCCGCACGCGGGTTCACTTCAATCAGGTAGACTTCGTTGTCTTTCACCGCGAACTGGACGTTCATCAGACCGCGAACCTGCAGCTCGAAGGCCAGCTTCTGCACCTGCTGGCGCATCACGTCCTGAATCTCCTGGCTCAGCGTGTAGGCTGGCAGAGAACAGGCTGAGTCACCGGAGTGCACGCCCGCCTGCTCGATGTGCTCCATGATGCCGCCAATCAGCACCATTTCGCCGTCGCAGATGGCGTCCACGTCCACTTCCACCGCGTCGTCGAGGAAGCGGTCGAGCAGCACTGGCGCATCGTTGGACACGCTTACCGCGGTCTGGAAGTAGCGGCGCAGGTCGGCTTCGTCATACACGATTTCCATCGCGCGGCCGCCCAGCACGTAGGAAGGACGCACGACCAGCGGGTAGCCAATCTCTTTCGCCTTCTCAACGGCCATCTCAATGGCGGTGACGGTGGCGTTCGCCGGCTGTTTCAGCTTCAGACGGTCAACCGCCTGCTGGAAACGCTCGCGGTCTTCCGCACGGTCAATCGCATCCGGGCTGGTACCGATAACCGGCACGCCTGCTGCTTCCAGCGCGCGCGCCAGCTTCAGCGGGGTCTGGCCGCCGTACTGCACGATAACGCCTTTTGGCTTCTCGATGCGCACGATTTCCAGCACGTCTTCCAGGGTAACCGGCTCGAAGTAGAGGCGGTCAGAGGTGTCGTAGTCGGTCGATACGGTTTCCGGGTTACAGTTGACCATGATGGTCTCGTAACCGTCTTCACGCAGCGCCAGGGAGGCGTGCACGCAGCAGTAGTCGAACTCAATGCCCTGGCCGATACGGTTTGGACCGCCGCCCAGCACCATAATCTTGTCGCGGTCGACGGACGGGTTCGCTTCGCACTCGTCTTCATAGGTGGAGTACATGTAGGCGGTGTCGGTCGAGAATTCTGCCGCACAGGTGTCCACGCGCTTGTAGACCGGGTGCAGGTCATACTGGTCGCGCAGCTTGCGGATTTCCGCTTCACGCACGCCCGCCAGCTTAGCCAGACGCGCATCGGCGAAGCCTTTACGCTTCAGCACGCGCAGGAAGTCAGCGTCCAGGCCGGTGATGCCCAGCTCAGCCACCTGCTCTTCCAGACGCACCAGCTCTTCAATCTGCACCAGGAACCAGCGGTCGATGTTGGTCAGGTTGAACACGCCGTCGACGGACAGCCCCGCACGGAAGGCATCGGCGATGTACCAGATACGCTCTGCGCCCGCGTCTTTCAGCTCGCGGCGGATTTTCGTCAGCGCTTCCGGGTCGTCCAGGCTCACTTTCGGGTCGAAGCCGGTCGCGCCCACTTCGAGGCCGCGCAGCGCTTTCTGCAGGGATTCCTGCTGCGTGCGACCAATCGCCATCACTTCACCGACAGATTTCATCTGGGTGGTCAGACGGTCGTTCGCGCCTGCAAATTTCTCGAAGTTGAAGCGTGGAATTTTGGTGACAACGTAGTCGATGGACGGCTCGAAGGACGCAGGCGTGCGGCCACCGGTGATGTCGTTCATCAGCTCGTCGAGGGTGTAGCCCACCGCCAGCTTCGCCGCCACTTTCGCAATCGGGAAGCCGGTCGCTTTAGAGGCCAGCGCGGAGGAACGGGACACGCGCGGGTTCATTTCGATAACAATCAGGCGACCGGTTTTCGGGTTAACGGAGAACTGCACGTTAGAACCGCCGGTTTCCACGCCGATTTCACGCAGTACCGCCATCGAGGCGTTACGCATGATTTGATACTCTTTGTCGGTCAGGGTCTGAGCTGGCGCAACGGTGATGGAGTCACCGGTGTGGATACCCATCGCATCGAAGTTTTCGATAGAGCAGACGATGATGCAGTTGTCGTTTTTATCACGCACCACTTCCATCTCGTACTCTTTCCAGCCAATCAGCGATTCATCAATCAGCAGCTCTTTGGTTGGGGAGAGATCCAGACCGCGTTCGCAAATCTCTTCGAACTCTTCGCGGTTGTAGGCGATGCCGCCGCCGGTGCCGCCCATGGTGAACGATGGACGGATGATGCACGGATAGCCCACGTCAGCCGCAACGGCCAGCGCTTCTTCCATGTTGTGTGCGATACCGGAGCGCGCGGTGTCGAGGCCGATTTTCTTCATCGCCACGTCGAAGCGGCGACGGTCTTCTGCTTTATCAATCGCGTCGGCGGTCGCACCAATCATGGTCACGCCGAACTCGGCCAGCACGCCCTGACGCTCCAGCTCCAGCGCGCAGTTCAGCGCCGTCTGGCCGCCCATGGTTGGCAGCACCGCGTCCGGACGCTCTTTCTCGATGATTTTACGCACCACTTCCCAGTGAATCGGCTCGATGTAGGTCGCATCAGCCATTTCCGGGTCGGTCATGATGGTCGCCGGGTTAGAGTTCACCAGGATAACGCGGTAACCCTCTTCGCGCAGGGCTTTACACGCCTGCGCGCCGGAGTAGTCGAATTCACAGGCCTGGCCGATCACGATCGGGCCAGCGCCAAGGATCAGGATGCTTTTTATGTCTGTACGTTTTGGCATTGTCTTCTCGGCTCCTGATTATTTAGCGGTCTTACGGTATTGCTCGATAAGTTCGATGAAGTGATCGAACAGCGGCGCGGCGTCGTGTGGGCCCGGGCTGGCTTCCGGGTGGCCCTGGAAGCTGAACGCTGGCTTATCGGTACGGTGGATGCCCTGCAGGGTGCCATCGAACAGCGACTTGTGGGTCACGCGCAGGTTAGCCGGCATTGAGGCTTCATCGACGGCAAAGCCGTGGTTCTGCGCGGTGATCATCACCGTGTTGTTATCGATGTCTTTCACCGGGTGGTTACCACCGTGGTGGCCGAACTTCATCTTAACGGTGTTCGCACCGCTCGCCAGGGCCAGCAGCTGATGGCCGAGACAGATGCCGAATACCGGGATGTCGGTTTCCAGGAAGGACTTAATGGCGGCGATAGCGTAATCGCACGGCGCCGGGTCGCCAGGGCCGTTGGACAGGAAAATACCGTCCGGATTCATCTTCAGCACGTCTTCGGCAGACGTTTGTGCCGGCACCACCGTCAGGCGGCAGCCGCGGTCAACCAGCATGCGCAGGATGTTGCGCTTGGCGCCGAAATCGTAGGCCACCACGTGGAACGGCAGCTCGCTCTCTTTTTTCGCTTCCGGCAGGTCGCCTGAAAGCGTCCAGCTACCCTGAGTCCAGCTGTAGGCTTCAGCGGTAGTCACTTCTTTCGCCAGGTCCATGCCGTTCAGGCCCGGGAAGGCTTTCGCTTTTTCCAGCGCCAGCGTCGCATCGAGGTTATCACCCGCGATGATGCAGCCGTTCTGTGCACCTTTCTCGCGCAGCAGACGCGTTAACTTACGGGTATCGATATCGGCAATCGCCACGATGTTATGGCGCTTCAGGTAAGAAGAGAGGTCTTCGGTATTGCGGAAGTTGCTGGCAATCAGCGGCAGATCGCGGATGACCAGGCCTTGCGCATGTACCTGAGAAGATTCTTCGTCAGCAGCATTGGTGCCGACATTGCCGATATGAGGATAAGTAAGAGTAACGATTTGGCGAGAATAGGAAGGATCAGTGAGGATTTCTTGATAACCGGTCATTGAAGTATTGAAAACGACTTCCCCAACCGCCGAACCCGTTGCCCCTATGGCCCGACCGATAAACTGGGTTCCGTCTTCCAGAACCAATAGCGCTGACTTAATCAAAACACCCTCCAGAGAATATTCACTCACTTTATTTGCATATTAATTCATAACCATGTCATGGATCAATGCAAATGTGTTGCCAGCGGATTTTTGGCAAACGGCGGCATTCTGGGGATTTGGTGGGTAAAAGTCAACTTAAAACGGATATTTTGTTTAGTCTTTTGCAGGCCTGGCGAGAGGAATGAGGCTTAAGCGACAAAAAGATCAGGTAAATCACTGCGGAAAACGCTTGCGCGCTTGGTTTAATAAAAAATCAGCGGATGGAGCATCATAAAGTGGACCAAATGGTCAAAATTTACATTTCAGCAACGTTAATACGCAGCAATAGATAGGTTTTTATAGGCTTATAGCCTGATTAACATTGAAACAGTCAAAAATAAAAGGGCAATAAAATATTGCCCTATGCAATCAAACAATTACGACTGCAATAACCACATCACGATGGGTAATAATGCTTACAAATTGTTGAGATCGAGCACATCTCGCATATCAAAAAGACCATGTTTCTTATTTTTCAGCCACAAAGCGGAGCGTACGGCGCCGTTAGCAAATGTCATTCGGCTGGAGGCTTTATGCGTAATCTCGACACGTTCACCAATATCGGCGAACATCGCCGTGTGTTCGCCGACGATATCACCCGCTCGCACGGTGGCGAAACCAATGGTGCCCGGCACGCGTTCGCCGGTGTGACCTTCGCGGGTATAGACCGCGCACTCTTTTAAATCTTTATCGAGTGCATGCGCAATCGCTTCGCCCATCGCCAGCGCCGTACCTGATGGCGCATCAACTTTGTAACGGTGGTGAGCTTCTACGATCTCAATATCGGTATAGTTGCCCATCACCTTCGCGGCCTTCTCCAGCAGCTTCAGCATGACGTTAACGCCCACGCTGAAGTTTGCGGCGAAGACAATCGCAATCTCTTTTGATGCATCCTGGATAGCCTGCTTGCCCGCGTCGTCAAAACCGGTGGTGCCGATCACCATCCCCTTGCCGTGCTGACGGCAAAACGCCAGATGCGTGAGCGTCCCTTCCGGGCGGGTAAAATCGATGAAGACATCGAAGTCCTCTTTTACCGCCTCCAGGCTGCTTTGCACGGTAACGCCCGTGTGGCCTGCGCCCGCCAGCTCACCGGCATCGGTCCCCAGAAGTGAAGAACCTTCACGCTCCAGGGCCGCGCCAAGCGCGACGCCATCCATCTGAAGAGCCGCCTGAATAAGCTGACGGCCCATACGTCCACCCGCGCCCGCAATGGCGACACGGATCTGTGCATCATGCATAGTTATTCTCTTACGTTAAAATGATGTAAACCGTTTTCAGATTAACCAGCCTTGAGAAGCACTGCCAACTGAAAACACCGATAATTAGAATTTAACGTGAAACCGACTTAAATATCAGTAAAAGACATGATTTTGTCGTCACGATAAAGTAACGGTTAAAAAAAAGGCCAGCACAGGAGGTGCTGGCCTTTCATCAGAAAAGGGACTATTCGACTTCGCGGGCATCAATGCGCAGTTCTTTCGGGACTTCGAAAACGATGTTCTCCTCACGTCCTTCCAGCGGCACCGCTTCGCCACCGCCCAGCTCCTGCAAACGGGAAATGACGTTCTGAACCAGAATATCTGGCGCAGACGCCCCGGCCGTCACGCCGACACAGGCCGCATGCTTAACCCACGCTTCCTGAATATCCGACGCGTCATCAATCAGGAACGCTGCCTTCCCCATGCGCTGCGCCAGTTCGGCCAGGCGATTGGAGTTAGACGAGTTTTTGGAGCCGACCACCAGCACCACATCCGCCTGTTCAGCCAGTGCGCGCACCGCTTCCTGACGGTTAGTGGTCGCATAGCAGATATCATCTTTACGCGGACCGACGATTTTCGGGAAGCGCTGACGCAGGGCGTCAATCACGTCTGAGGTATCGTCTACGGAGAGCGTCGTCTGGGTCATAAACGACAGACGGGCTTCATTTTTCACGTTCAGCGTCAGGACATCTTCAGGCGACTCAACCAGATACATCCCCCCTTCCGGGTTGCTGTACTGGCCCATGGTGCCTTCAACTTCCGGGTGACCGGCGTGGCCAATCAGAATCGACTCTTCACCACGACGGCTGGCGCGCGCCACTTCCATATGCACCTTGGTCACCAGTGGACAGGTGGCATCGAATACGGTCAGATCGCGGCTTTTCGCTTCGTTACGTACCGCCTGGGAGACGCCGTGCGCGGAGAAGATCAGGATCGCACCGTCCGGCACTTCGCTGATCTGCTCGATAAATATGGCGCCGCGCTCGCGCAGGCTGTCAACCACGTAGCGGTTATGCACCACTTCGTGACGTACATAAATCGGCGCGCCGTAAATCTCCAGCGCGTTTTCAACAATGCTGATAGCGCGGTCTACACCGGCGCAAAAGCCGCGCGGGTTAGCCAACAGGATCTGCATTTCAGGCCTCCAGTGCAGGATCGATTTCCAGCACTTCAACATCAAAATGAACGGTACGCCCGGCAAGCGGATGGTTGAAATCAACGGTAATCGAATCGCCGTTGATTTCGCGGATCACGCCAGGCATTTCGCTGCCGTCCATAGCGGTAAAGAGCATAATCGCCCCGATTTCCGGTTCGCCCGCGTCCATGAACTCACGGCGCGAGAAATACTGGATCAGATCGGGACTTGGCACGCCAAACGCGGCATCCGGCTCCAGCGAAAAGGCTTTTTTCTCACCCTCTTTCAGACCGAGAAGCTGCTGCTCAAGACCTTCAGACAGGGAAGTATCGCCAAGACGAAACAGGGCCGGTTTGCCGTTATTGCGGGTGGATTCGGCCGTGGAGCCGTCATCCAGCTTCAGCGTGAAGTGAACGAGAACCGCGCTGTTGCTCTGTACGGATTTAGACATGCAAATTGCTCGCTTGTTTTGCCCGGTGGCGCTGCGCTTGCCGGGCCTACATTAACCGTAGGCCGGGTAAGCGCAGCGCCCCCCGGCTGGTTTTTACGCCTGCTCTTTCGCGGCGGGTTTCGGCAAGAAGCCTTCCAGCACGATTAACGCCGCACCGATGCAAATAGCGCTATCGGCGAGGTTAAAGGTCGCGAAGTGCCAGTCGCCGACGTAGAAGTCGATCATATCGACCACAAAACCGTGCCACAGGCGGTCAAACAGGTTGCCCAGCGCGCCGCCAATGATCAGCGCGTAGGCGATGTTATTCAGCTTTTGCGTGGCCTTCGAGCGGTACATCAGCACCGCCAGGATCACGCAGATACCGAGAGCGATACCCGCAAAGAACCAGCGCTGCCAGCCACCGCTATCGGCAAGGAAACTGAACGCTGCGCCGTAGTTACGTGCGTAGTGCAGGTTAAGTGACGGGAACAGCGGAACCGTCTCCCCCAGAGCAAAATTCTGGAGGATCAGGAACTTGCTGCCCAGATCGATAATCAGCACCACCACAACCAGCCACAGCCAGCGCAGTCCTGTTGAACAGAGAGTTTTACTCATCAGGCAAACTTACGTTTTTCGCCGTCACCGGCGACGTTGCTTACACAGCGTCCGCAGATGTCTGCGTGTTCCGCCACCTGACCGACATCGGTGGTGTAATGCCAGCAGCGCGGGCATTTCTCACCGTCGGCTTTGCTCAGCGCGACTTTCAGTCCTTTGAGCAGTTCGCTCTGCTGAGCATCAGCAGAAGCCTCGGCATAATCCGCAACTTTCGCACCGGAGGTCAACAGGACAAATCGTAATTCATCGCCCAGCGCCGTCAGCTTCGCCGCCAGCTCCGGTTCAGCGTACAGCGTGACTGCCGCTTCCAGAGAGCCGCCGACTTTCTTATCTGCACGCGCCTGCTCGATAACCTTGTTCACTTCGCCACGCACTTTCAGCAGCTCGTCCCAGAAGGCATCGTTCATCGCTTCGGTGCTGGAGAGGTCGAACAGACCTTCGTACCACTCGCCGGTGAAGACATACTTCTCGCGGTCGCCCGGCAGGTAACCCCAGATTTCATCCGCGGTGAAGGACATAATCGGCGCCATCCAGCGTACCAGCGCTTCTGCGATATGGAACAGCGCGGTCTGGCAGCTACGACGCGCCACGCTATCCGCTTTCGCGGTGTACTGGCGGTCTTTGATGATGTCGAGGTAGAACGAGCCCATCTCAATGGAGCAGAAGCGCATCAGGCGCTGCACCACTTCGTGGAAGTCATAAGACTCATAGGCCTTCAGGATATCTTCCTGCGCTGCTTTCGCGCAGCCTACCGCCCAGCGGTCCAGCACGACCATCTCTTCCGGTTTCACCATGTCTTTTGCCGGATCGAACCCGTTCAGGTTCGCCAGCAGGAAGCGCGCGGTGTTACGGATACGACGATAGCTGTCGGCAGCACGTTTCAGGATCTCGTCAGATACCGCCATTTCGCCGGTGTAGTCGGTCGACGCCACCCACAGACGCAGAATGTCTGCGCCCAGCTTGTTCATCACGTCCTGCGGAGAAACGGTGTTACCGATAGATTTGGACATCTTACGGCCCTGACCATCCACGGTGAAGCCGTGAGTCAGTACCTGACGGTAAGGCGCTTTACCCTTCATGGCGGTAGAGATCATCAGAGATGACATGAACCAGCCGCGGTGTTGGTCAGAGCCTTCCAGATACATATCTGCAGCGTGGCCAGCAAACTCCGGACGCACGTCAACCACGGAGGAGTGGGTCGATCCGGAATCAAACCACACGTCCAGGGTATCCGGCACTTTCTCGTAGCTGTCAGCGTCAGCGCCCAGGATGTCGCGGGCGTCGAGATCCCACCACGCCTGAATGCCGTCAACTTCGACGCGCTTCGCCACTTCTTCCATCAGTTCCAGGGTGTTCGGGTGCAGCTCCTGCGTCTCTTTATGTACGAACAGAGACATCGGCACGCCCCAGGTACGCTGACGGGAGATACACCAGTCAGGACGGTTAGCCACCATGGATTCGATACGCGCCTGGCCCCAGTCAGGGATCCACTGCACGCCTTTAATCTCTTTCAGAGACTGCTCGCGCAGGCCCTTCTGATCCATGCTGACGAACCACTGCGGGGTCGCACGGAAGATGATCGGGGTCTTGTGACGCCAGCAGCACGGATAGCTGTGCTGCATTTTTTCAACGTGCAGCAGCGCGCCGCTGGTGCGCAGCATGTCGACGATGATGTCGTTCGCTTTGAAGACGTTGATGCCGTCCAGCGCCGGATAGGTGCCAGGCAGGTAAGATCCGTCCGGACCCACCGGGTTAGCGATTTCCAGACCGTACTTCAGGCTGATGTTGTAGTCGTCAGGACCGTGGCCACCGGCGGTATGTACCGCACCGGTACCCGCTTCCAGCGTCACGTGGTCGCCGAGGATCGCCGGAACGTCGAAGTCCAGGAACGGATGTTTGAAGCGCATCAGCTCCAGCGCGTCACCTTTCACGGTGCCTAGCACGGTGTAGTCGGTGATATGCGCACGCTTCAGCACGCTTTCAACCAGATCTTTCGCCAGGATAACCGCCTGACCTTCAACCTGAACCAGCGCGTATTCGAACTCACCGGACAGGGAGATCGCGCGGTTCGCAGGCAGGGTCCACGGGGTGGTGGTCCAGATCACCAGCGAGATTGGGCCGTTTACTGAGGAGACGCCAAATTTGGCTTTCACCGCATCCTGATCGACGGCCTGGAAGGCCACGTCGATAGATGGAGAGGTTTTGTCGTAATACTCCACTTCCGCTTCTGCCAGCGCAGAGCGGCAGTCCACGCACCAGTGCACCGGCTTAGCGCCTTTGTGCAGGTGGCCGTTACCGATAATTTTACCCAGCGCACGAATGATGTTGGCTTCGGTTTTGAAGTCCATGGTCAGGTACGGGTGCGACCAGTCGCCCAGCACGCCCAGACGGATGAAGTCAGCGCGCTGACCGTCAACCTGCGTAGCGGCGTATTCGCGGCACTTCGCACGGAACTCGGCGGCGGTGAACTTCTCACCCGGCTTGCCAAACTCCTGCTCCACTTTCAGCTCGATTGGCAGACCGTGGCAGTCCCAGCCCGGAACGTAAGGCGAGTCATATCCCGCGAGGCCTTTGGACTTCACGATAATGTCTTTCAGAATCTTGTTAACCGAGTGACCAATATGAATGCTGCCATTCGCATATGGAGGGCCATCATGCAGAATGAAGGATTTTTTGCCTTTTTTGGCTGCACGAATGATGCCGTACAGGTCATCATCGGTCCAACGCGCCAGCATTCCCGGTTCGCGCTTGGCGAGATCGCCGCGCATCGGGAACCCTGTTTCCGGCAAATTCAGGGTTGATTTATAGTCACTCATCAGATTCTCGGTTCCGTATTTATCACGTAGGCAGTTAAGCCGGGTTCAAAGCCCAAAAAACTCGCGGGCCGTCAATTCATCTCGCGCAATTTGCGCTTTGAGTTCATCCAGCGAACCAAATCGCTGCTCGTTGCGTATTTTTTTACGCAGTATCACATCTATATGGCGACCATACAGGTCCATTACAACGTCCAGCAGGTGCACTTCCAACTGTTGACGCACACCGGCGACGGTCGGACGCGTGCCAATATTGGCGACGCCGTAAAACGGCTTATCGCCCAGTCCTGCCACTTCCACCGCATACACCCCTTTAACCGGGGAAACCTGACGACGCAGCGGTATATTCGCCGTCGGGAAGCCTATCGTGCGGCCCAGCGCATCGCCATGGACCACGCGGCCAGAGATGGTGAACGGATGCCCCAGTAGGGTCTCTGCCGTATCCAGTTCGTCATCGGCCAGTGCCCGGCGTACCGCCGTGCTGCTGACGCGAACGCCGCCTTCACAGAAGGTCATCGCGCTGGTGACGTCAAAACCGTACTCCAGACCAGCCTTCTGTAATAGCAAGAAATCGCCCTGACGACCAGCGCCAAAGCGGAAATCATCGCCCACGGCGAGAAACTGTACGCCAAGACGCTTAACCAGCAGGTCGCTGACAAAATTTTGTGCTGTCAGCGCGGCAAAGCGGCGATCGAAACGTACACACAATACGTAGTCCACACCGGACTCTGCCAGGTAGCGCAACTTCTCGCGCAGGCGAGTGAGACGGGCGGGAGATTTATCACCCGCGAACAGCTCCAGCGGCTGCGGTTCGAAAATCATCACCACAACGGGCAGGCCACGGGCCTCCCCTTCTTTACGCAATCCCTGCAACAGCGCCTGATGACCACGATGCACGCCGTCGAAATTACCAATGGTCAGCACGCACCCGTGTGGCGCGCTACTGAGATTATGTATGCCGCGTATCAGCTTCATGTCTGGCTCAAAACAGTGAAAATCGCCAAAGTATACCTTGTACAACGGTTAAGGTTAACCGGCGATTGTTCGTGCAAAACAGAAAGCCGTAATGATTTCATCAGGCTGACCTTTCGCAGCGAAAAAATCTGCTCGTGAACTGCGATTTTTATGCCGAAAGGCTGTATTCAGGGAAGACAAGCTGGTAGAATCCTGCGCCATCACTACGTAACGTAGCGTCGCTAATTAACGGCGCTTATTTGCACAAATCCATTGACAAAAGAAGGCAAAGAGGGCATATTCCTCGGCCTTTGAATTGTCCACATAGATCATATTTGGGAGTTGGACTTGGCTAATATCAAATCAGCTAAGAAACGTGCCGTTCAGTCTGAAAAGGCTCGTAAGCACAACGCAAGCCGTCGCTCTATGATGCGTACTTTCATCAAGAAAGTATACGCAGCAATCGAAGCAGGCGACAAAGCTGCAGCGCAGAACGCATTTAACGAAATGCAACCAATCGTGGATCGTCAGGCTGCTAAAGGTCTGATCCACAAAAACAAAGCAGCGCGTCATAAAGCAAACCTGACTGCGCAGATCAACAAACTGGCTTAATCGCTACTTGTTGTTGCTTGTTTAAAGAACCCGCTTAACGCGGGTTTTTTTATGTCTTCAGATTGCCGGTGGCGTAAACAGCGCTGAATAGTCGCGGTTACAGATTCGCTGTACCGCCGGGTGCTGAATCATTCTTTCGGCAAATATGGCGTGATACTCCTCCATCACGTTATCCACTCTGCCTATCTCCGTAATCTTATCGTCCGAATAGAGATCGTGCGCGTACAGCGTCGGCGCAACGAAGATCGCGTTATGCGCTTCGCCAAAGGCTTTCATCAGCGCCGCATCGTCGAACTCACCGAGTATCTCCACGTTCAGCCCCTGCGAGTTAAACCAGTTCAGCAGCTTGCGTCCGAGCATGGAGCGTCTTCCCGGCACCAGCAGGCGACGCTCTTCCAGGCACGCGGGGAACGGTTTTTCCGGCGGCGGGTTAATACACCAGAAGCTGACGCCGCATTCGCCAATCTTCACCGAGAACAGCCCTTCCTGCTGGGTGGAGTCAATCGGGCAGTCCGAGATAATCATGTCCAGCTTATGCTGGCTGAGCTGTTCCAGCAGCATCTCATGGGTGGATTCAAAGCAGCGCAGATGGATTTGCTCATCTTCCACCACCGCCGCATCCAGCACGCCGCTCACCAGCCGCTTGGACAGCGCATCCGCCACGCCAACATCAAAGAGCAGGTTCGACTCTTTGCGGTAGTTGACGATATCCAGCATCTCCTGGCTCAGGGTGAACATTTTGTCCGCGTAGCGGAAAACCAGTTCACCCAGTTCGCTGGGTTCAATCCCACGCCCCTTACGCTTGAACAGCTTACCCTGCAGGCGCTCTTCCAGGGCCTTGATTTGCCCGGTGATGGTTTGCGGCGTCAGGTAGAGCGCCTCTGCCGCCCCCACCACCGAGCCCTGTTTATAGACGTGCCAGAAGTAGTACAGATGGTTGTAATTTAAATGAGACATCGCGTCTTCTCTCCCTGAGTGTGTATCGGGAGAAGGATCGCCTCCTCCCGGTGTTCCGTTATGCCTGGACGGCCTGTCCGGACAATTTTACCTTCAGCAAGGTATAACCGATTACCGCAGCCAGTAATGACCCGATGAGAATGCCGAGTTTTGCCCAGACGATAAGCTCAGGCGCATGCGTCCCAAACGCCAGCGTCGAGATAAAGATCGACATCGTAAACCCTATACCACACAGCACGCCGACGGCCATAATCTGCTTAAAGGTGGTGCCGTGCGGCAAAGACGCCAGCTTCAGCTTCGTCGCCAGCCAGCAGAAGAGGCTAATACCCAGCGGCTTGCCGATAAACAGCCCGGCAATGATGCCCAGCGGCAGCACGGACGTTAGCCCGTCCAGCGTCACGCCACCCAGCGACACACCGGCGTTGGCAAACGCAAACAGCGGCAGGATCATAAAGGCGACCCACGGGTGCAGCACATGCTCCAGCTGTTTGGCAGGCGACTTGCCGTCCTGCGGCTTCAGCGGTACGAAGAAGCCGACAATCACGCCCGCCAGCGTGGCGTGCACGCCTGATTTCAGCACCGCCGTCCACAGCACCATCCCCACCAGGATATAGATACCGATACGGCGAACATTGAAGATGTTCAGCAGCGCCAGCACCGCTATCGCCCCGGCGGCCACGCTCAGGGACAGGATCGACAGATCGCTGGTGTAGAACAGTGCGATAATCACAATGGCACCGAGGTCATCGATGATCGCCAGCGCCATCAGGAAGATTTTCAGGGCCACCGGCACGCGGCTTCCCAGCAATGCCAGCACCCCGAGCGCAAAGGCGATATCCGTCGCAGCCGGGATCGCCCAGCCGTGACGTGCAATCGGATCCTGCCAGGTGAACGCCAGGAAGAGCAGCGCCGGCACCACCATCCCGCCGAGCGCGGCAATCACCGGGAACGCCGCGCGCTGGCGGCTGGCAAGCGAGCCCAGTACCAGCTCACGCTTAACCTCAAGCCCGACGAGCAGGAAGAAGACCGCCATCAGCGCATCGTTGATCCACAGCAGCATGTTCTTGTTAATTTCGAGCGCCCCGACCTTCAGCTCAACGGGCGTTTCCAGAAATGCATGGTAGAGTTCCTGCGTGATGCCAAGGTTAGCCAGCACCATCGCGGCCGCAGCGGCAATAATCAGGATGACGCCGCCGGACGCCTCACTGCTAAAAAAACGGTGTAGTAATTTCACTTTAATTCTCTCTGTTACAACAATACCTCGATAAAACCATAATACCAAGCCAAATAGCTCGGCAAAAACAGATTAATATTGAGTATAGATTCAGTTTTAACGATCAATACCCGTAAATAGAAAAAGCCCGGAATCGCTTCCGGGCTTTTGCGGATGAAAATCTGAGAACAGATTAACGGGTCAAATCATCGAAGAATTTTTTGACGCCATCGAAGAAGCTTTTGGAACGCGGGCTGTTTTTCTCACCCGTTGGGCCACCAAAGCTCTCCTGCAGCTCTTTCAGCAGCTGTTTCTGCTTGTCGTTCAGGCCAACCGGCGTTTCTACGACGACGCGGCACAGCAGGTCGCCCTGCGCACCACCGCGAACGGACTTAACGCCTTTCCCGCGCATGCGGAACAGCTTACCGGTCTGGGTTTCGCCTGGCACTTTCAGGTTCACGCGACCATCCAGCGTCGGCACTTCGATTTCACCGCCCAGTGCCGCCATCGCGAAGTTGATCGGCACTTCGCAGTACAGGTTATTACCTTCGCGCTCGAAAATGGCGTGCTGCTTCACCTGCACCTGAACGTACAGATCGCCTGCCGGTGCACCGTGTTCACCTGCTTCACCTTCACCCGCCAGACGAATGCGGTCGCCCGTATCGACGCCGGCCGGGATTTTAACGGAGAGGGTCTTGGTTTTCTCAACGCGACCGTGGCCGTGGCATTTGGTGCACGGATCTTTAATCAGCGTACCGCGACCGTGACAGTGCGGACAGGCCTGCTGTACCGCGAAGAAGCCCTGACGCATCTGTACCTGACCAGAGCCGTGACAGGTTGGACAGGTCTGAGGCTGTGTACCTCCTTTCGCGCCGCTGCCGTGGCAAACGTCACACTCTTCCAGCGTCGGAATACGGATCTCTTTGGTGACACCGCGAACGGCCTCTTCCAGCGTCAGCTCCATGTTGTAGCGCAGGTCCGCGCCGCGCGCCGCGCGCTGACGACCACGGCCACCGCCGAAGATGTCGCCAAATACATCGCCAAAGATATCGCTGAAGTCAGCGCCGCCGCCAAAGCCACCGCCACCGAATCCACCGCCGCCCATGCCGCCCTGTTCAAAGGCTGCATGACCGTACTGGTCATAGGCCGCACGTTTTTGTGCATCGGTCAGGACTTCGTAGGCTTCTTTGATCTCTTTAAATTTGGCTTCAGCCTCTTTATCACCCTGGTTACGGTCCGGGTGGAATTTCATGGCCAGGCGCTTATACGCCTTTTTGATTTCACGCTCTTCCGCAGTTTTCGGAACGCCTAAAATCTCGTAATAGTCTTGCTTTGCCATTGGTTTTTTTAAGCCCCTTAACATGCGAGCACGGGCGTGGAGAGTTCTCCTACGCCCGTGCCGATTAATTACCCTGCATCAGGGCGATTATTTTTTATCTTTAACTTCTTCGAACTCAGCGTCGACAACGTCGTCGTCTTTCGCGTTGTTCGCCGAAGCGTCAGCGCCCGCCTGCTGTTGAGCGTGCTGCTGCTGAGCGATTTCCATCAGCTTCTGAGAAGCCTGCGCCAGTTCCTGCATCTTCGCTTCGATGTCCGCTTTGTCTTCACCTTTCAGTGAGGATTCCAGCGCACTCAGTGCAGCTTCGATAGCAGTCTTGTCTTCCGCTGGCAGTTTATCGCCTGCTTCTTCAACCTGCTTACGGGTGCTGTGCAGCAGATGGTCACCCTGGTTACGAGTCTGAACCAGCTCTTCGAACTTACGGTCGGATTCCGCGTTAGCTTCGGCATCGCGAACCATTTTTTCGATTTCCGCTTCGTTCAGGCCAGAAGATGCCTTGATGGTGATCTTCTGCTCTTTACCGCTGTTTTTGTCTTTCGCAGACACGTGCAGGATACCGTCAGCATCGATGTCGAAGGTCACTTCGATCTGCGGCATGCCGCGCGGTGCCGGGTTAATACCGTCCAGGTTGAACTGACCCAGAGATTTGTTATCCGCCGCACGCTTACGCTCACCCTGAATCACATGGATGGTTACCGCAGACTGGTTGTCTTCAGCGGTAGAGAACACCTGGCTGTGTTTCGTCGGGATGGTGGTGTTTTTGTTGATGAGCGCAGTCATCACACCGCCCATGGTTTCGATACCCAGAGACAGCGGGGTAACGTCCAGCAGCAGTACGTCTTTAACTTCACCGGTCAGTACGCCACCCTGAACCGCAGCACCGATTGCAACTGCTTCGTCCGGGTTAACGTCTTTACGTGGCTCTTTACCAAAGAACTCAGCCACTTTCTTCTGAACCATTGGCATACGGGTCTGACCACCGACCAGGATAACGTCCTGGATATCGGATACGGACAGGCCAGCATCCTGCAGAGCAACTTTCAGCGGCTCGATAGAACGGTTCACCAGGTCTTCTACCAGGCTTTCCAGTTTCGCACGAGTCACTTTGATGTTCATGTGTTTAGGACCGGTCGCGTCTGCAGTGATGTACGGCAGGTTCACGTCGGTCTGCTGAGCGGAAGACAGCTCGATCTTCGCTTTCTCAGCGGCTTCTTTCAGGCGCTGCATCGCCAGCGGGTCGTTACGCAGGTCAATGCCCTGATCTTTCTTGAACTCGTCAACGAGGTAGTTGATCAGACGGGTATCGAAGTCTTCACCACCCAGGTGGGTATCACCGTTGGTTGCCAGAACTTCGAAGGTTTTTTCGCCGTCAACTTCGTCGATTTCGATAATAGAGATATCGAAGGTACCACCACCCAGGTCGTAAACCGCGATAGTACGGTTGCCAACTTCTTTATCCAGACCGTAAGCCAGAGCAGCCGCGGTTGGTTCGTTGATGATACGTTTTACTTCCAGACCTGCGATACGGCCAGCATCTTTGGTTGCCTGACGCTGAGCATCGTTGAAGTAGGCAGGTACGGTGATAACAGCTTCAGTTACCGGCTCACCCAGGTAATCTTCAGCGGTTTTCTTCATTTTCTTCAGCACTTCAGCAGAAATCTGCGGTGGTGCAGTTTTAGCGCCTTTCACATCAAGCCATGCATCGCCGTTATCTGCCGCGATGATTTTGTAAGGCATGATGGAAACGTCACGCTGAACTTCTTCGTCCTGGAAGCGGCGACCGATCAGGCGTTTAATCGCAAACAGGGTGTTTTGCGGGTTTGTCACTGCCTGACGTTTAGCCGGCTGACCAACCAGAGTTTCACCATCCTGGGTATAAGCAATGATAGAAGGCGTGGTGCGATCGCCCTCGGCGTTCTCCAGCACGCGTGCAGTAGTGCCATCCATAATCGCTACACAAGAGTTGGTAGTACCCAGGTCGATACCAATAATTTTACCCATCTAAACGTCTCCACTAAAAATTCAGTCAACATGTGGTTGTGTACCTGTAATAAGGGCAGAACGTGCTTTTTCAACTGCCCAGATTTGATTTTTTTCAGGTCCACACACTGCGGTTGACTACAAGATGGGGTCGCGACGGCATCCATCAAGGGGGAATGATAAAAAAAATTTTAATTTCACCCTGATGAGATCATAGACGCCATCGATTGCGCCCATTATGATGCCGCGCCCAGTCAGGGAGAACTGACGCGGGTTTAACCATTTCACCATATTAATGATGATTTTTTTGAGGACTTATGGGCAACACTAAGTTGGCTAATCCGGCTCCGCTGGGCCTGATGGGTTTTGGCATGACCACTATCCTGCTGAACCTGCACAATATCGGGATGTTCCCGATGGATGGCATCATCCTGGCGATGGGCATTTTTTACGGCGGTATCGCGCAAATCTTCGCGGGCCTGCTGGAATATAAGAAAGGCAATACCTTCGGCTTAACCGCCTTCACCTCTTACGGTTCTTTCTGGCTGACCCTGGTTGCCATTCTGCTGCTGCCTAAAATGGGCATGGCTGACGCGGCAAACGCCCACTTCCTGGGCGTTTACCTGGGCCTGTGGGGCGTCTTCACCCTGTTCATGTTCTTCGGTACCCTGAAAGGTAACCGCATGCTGCAGTTCGTCTTCCTGAGCCTGACCGTCCTGTTCGCCCTGCTGGCGATTGGTCACCTGGTGGATAACGAAGGTATCGTTCATGTTGCAGGCTGGATTGGTCTGGTTTGCGGCGCAAGCGCTATCTACCTGGCAATGGGTGAAGTGCTGAACGAGCAGTTTGACCGCACCGTTTTACCGATTGGTGAAAAACACTGATCCCTCTGTCGTGCCCGCCTCGCGGGCACGACATTCCCCCGCCTGACGAAGCCAAAATCCTAATACCAGCCCCATCACCGACAGCGCCAGTACGTACCAGGCCGGAGCCAGGGGAGACACGCCCATCAGCACGGTGACCGCAATCGGCGTCAGCCCGCCGAAAATGGCATACGACACGTTGTAAGAGAACGAGATCCCGGTGAAACGAACTTCCGGTGGGAAAGCTCGCACCATGACGTAAGGCACAGCCCCCACTACGCCCACGCACAACCCTACCACGCCGTACAGCAGGAACAGCTGTTCAGGATGGCTGCCCGCAAGATGGTAAAACGCCCAGCTTGATGCGGCCAGTAGCAGGCTACCGATGATAAAGGTAACGCTGGCACCAAAACGATCCGCCGCCAGCCCGGCGGCCAGACAGCCAAAGCAGAGCATAATTGTCGCGATACTGTTCGCCTGTAGCGTCACGGCAGGGGCGAAGCCGTACTGCTTTTGCAGCCAGACCGGGGACATCAATATCACCACCACAATGCCCGCCGAGAGCAGCCAGGTCAGCAGCATCGATACCACTACCGCTTTTTTATGGCGTACCACTACCGACTTCACCGGCAGCTCCTGCGCCAGCGCTTTGCGCTGCTGCATCTCGAGGAAAATCGGCGTCTCCTGCAGCCAGCGGCGCAGGTACATCGCGATCAGACCAAACGCTCCGCCCAGCAGGAACGGAATACGCCAGCCCCAGTCGTGCACGGCCTGCTGCGTCATGCTGGTATTCACAATTGTTGCGACCACCGAGCCGAGCAGGATCCCGACCGTCAGCCCCGCCGTTAAGGTTCCGCAGGCGATACCAATGCGGCGCGCCGGCACATGCTCCGCGACAAACACCCACGCGCCCGGCACTTCACCGCCAATCGCCGCGCCCTGAAGAACGCGCATCAGCAACAGCAGCAACGGCGCGAGAATGCCCATCGAGGCATAGGTAGGTAGCAAACCAATGGCCAGCGTCGGCACGGCCATCAGCAGGATGCTAAGGGTAAACATCTTCTTGCGCCCGACCAGATCGCCAAAGTGGGCCATGATAATGCCGCCCAGCGGACGCGCCAGATACCCGGCGGCAAAAATGCCGAAGGTTTGCACCTGCCGCAGCCATTCCGGGATATCCGCCGGGAAGAAGAGTTCTCCCACCACGGCGGCGAAGAAGACGAAGATAATAAAATCGTAAAACTCCAGCGCGCCGCCCAGGGCCGCGAGCGTGAGGGTTTTGTAGTCCTGTCGATTCAGAGGTCGGGTGTTATGTGACATAGCGAACCATTGTGCGTGTGTTGTGGATTTATTTTTACAGCATTCGTAAAGAAAAAATTACTATACCGTAAAAGCTTCACCACGCTATCGCCGCTTCAGCTAATGTCACATATTGGTTAATTTCAGGAGATTGTTTCGCGACGTGCGTTTTTCGGGCGAAAAGCTGCTACTACTTTCTCATCGGTTTCCACATAGGGACCGTCAAGCAGCTGTATACAATACGGTACACTTGCAAAGATGCCATGAACCAGGACGCTGCCATCTTCTGCTTTCAGCCCTTCCAGCGTCTCTTTAATCGACTTCGGCTGGCCCGGCAGGTTCAGGATCAACGCCTGCTTGCGGATCACCCCTACCTGGCGGGAAAGAATGGCCGTCGGGACAAAGTGTAGACTGATCTGGCGCATCTGTTCGCCGAAGCCTGGCATTTCACGATCGGCAATCGACAACGTCGCGTCCGGCGTCACATCACGGCGCGCGGGCCCGGTTCCGCCGGTGGTTAACACAAGGTGACAGCTCATCTCATCCACCAGCTCACACAGGGTCTGCTCGATAATCGGCTGTTCGTCGGGAATCAGGCGAGTCTGGATCTCAAACGGGGTAGTCAGTGCACTGGCCAGCCACGCTTCCAGAGCGGGGATGCCTTTATCCTGGTAAACACCGCTGGAGGCGCGGTCAGAAATCGACACTAAGCCGATGCGTAAGGTATTCATATCCATTCCATTCAAAGAGTACTGATTAAAGGGAATGATACACGCAGAGAGGAGATTCAGACAGGGGACGAAAGAAGTCGCGTGACCGGGAACCCGGTCACGCAGAATGATTACAGCAGGTCGCCGATCATTTTTTCCAGTTTTTCCTGGTCAACAGCAAACTTACGGATACCGTCCGCCAGCTTGTCTACCGCCATTGGATCCTGGTTGTGCTGCCACAGGAACTCGGATTCAGTGATGCGCTCTGGGCGTGCTTTCACTTCACCGGTGTAAGACAGTTTACGCTCCAGGGTGCCTTCGCTTTCTGCCAGCTCTTTCAGCAGCGCTGGCGCGATGGTCAGGCGGTCACAGCCAGCCAGCTCGATGATTTCACCGACGTTACGGAAGCTTGCGCCCATAACCACAGTCTCATAGCCGTGCTGTTTGTAGTATTCGTAGATTTCAGTCACAGAAATCACGCCTGGATCTTCAGCCGGTGCGTACTCTTTCTTATCGGTGTTGGCTTTGTACCAGTCCAGAATACGGCCCACGAACGGAGAAATCAGGTATACGCCTGCTTCTGCACATGCACGCGCCTGCGCGAAGGAGAACAGCAGGGTCAGGTTACAGTTGATACCGTCTTTTTCCAGCTGCTCTGCCGCGCGAATACCCTGCCAGGTAGAAGCCAGTTTGATCAGGATACGGTCGTTGCTGATGCCCGCGTCGTTGTACATTTTGATCAGACGTTTCGCTTTTGCGATAGACGCTTCGGTGTCGTAGGAGAGACGCGCATCCACTTCGGTAGAGATACGGCCAGGAACCAGTTTCAGGATTTCCAGACCGATGTTCACTGCCAGTTTGTCGGTGGCATCCACAACCTGCTGCGCGCGGTCGTTGCTCTGCGCTTTCGCCCAGGTCACTGCGTCGTCAATCAGTTTGCGATACTCAGGGATCTGTGCGGCGTTAAGGATCAGAGAAGGGTTGGTTGTGGCATCCTGCGGCTGGTACAGCTTCATTGCCGCGATATCTCCGGTGTCAGCTACGACAGTGGTGAACTGACGAAGGGAGGTCAATTTATCCGTCATGATAGTGTTTCTCTTTTAACGTGCCCTGGATAATTCACGCTACCGACAGCATGCCTGCAGCGGAAAAATGACAGGTTTACTTGTTAGGGGGATGTAACCGGTCTGCCCTGATGATAACACGACGGAGGGGTAGCGCAACCGCAGACAGTGCGCTTAGGCAGAGTATGGTAAACTCGGAAGATTAACAGGCTGCTAAGCAACAGCATGCCCAATCAGTGGTAGCGCTTACATATTCACATTGGCATCAACAAGAGGGACGTTAATGCCTGATTTCTTTTTCTTTATTAACGAAGTCCTCTGGGGTTCGATAATGATTTACCTGCTTCTGGGAGCAGGTATTTGGTTTACGCTACGCAGTGGGTTTATCCAGTTTCGCTATATTCGCAAGTTTGGCAGAAGTCTGAAAAACAGCGTTACGCCGCAGCCGGGTGGATTAACGTCGTTCCAGGCGCTCTGTACCAGCCTGGCGGCGCGTCTCGGCAGCGGCAATCTGGCGGGCGTTGCGCTGGCCATCAGCGCCGGTGGGCCAGGCGCGGTCTTCTGGATGTGGGTGACGGCGCTACTCGGAATGGCCACCTCCTTTGCCGAAAGTTCGCTTGCACAACTCTATAAAGAGAAAGATAAACACGGCCAGTTTCGCGGTGGCCCTGCCTGGTACATGGCGCGTGGCCTGGGGATGCGCTGGATGGGCGTCCTGTTCTCGGTTTTTTTACTGCTCGCGTACGGCCTCATTTTTAATACCGTCCAGGCAAATTCTGTCGCCAATGCCCTGAGCTACGCCTTCTCCTGCCCGGAGTGGGTCGCCGGTATTGCTTTAGCCCTCATCGTTCTGCTCACCATTTTTGCCGGTCTTAAGGGCATCGCCCGCCTGATGCAGTGGCTGGTGCCCATTATGGCGTTGCTCTGGGTTGCCGCGAGCCTGTTCGTTGCCGCACTGCATCTCGAGCAGGTGCCGGGCGTGATTGCCACCATCGTCAAAAGCGCCTTTGGCTGGCGCGAGGTGGCCTCCGGGGCGCTGGGCTACACCTTCAGCCAGGCGCTGATGGCGGGCTTTCAGCGGGGCATGTTCTCCAATGAAGCCGGTATGGGGTCAACCCCCAACGCCGCCGCGGCCGCCTCTTCCTGGCCGCCGCACCCGGCCGCACAAGGCATTGTGCAGATGATTGGCGTCTTTACCGATACCATTATCATCTGTTCCGCCAGCGCCATGATTTTGCTGCTGGCAGGCCCCGTACCGCATTCCTCAGGAACCGCCGGGATACAGCTTCTCCAGCAGGCGCTGGTGAACCTGACCGGCGGCTGGGGTGCAGGGTTTGTCTCGCTCATCCTGATCTTGTTTGCCTTCAGCTCAATAGTGGTGAATTACCTCTACGCCGAAAATAACCTTATTTTCCTGAAGCTCGACTCCCGCGCTGCAATCGGAACCCTGCGTCTCGGGGTCGTCCTGATGGTGATAGCAGGCTCCCTGCTCAGTATGCCGCTGGTCTGGCAGCTGGCCGATATCATTATGGCGCTGATGGCGATCACTAACCTCACGGCAATCCTGCTGCTCTCGCCCGTGGTGACCCTGATTGCCAGAGACTATCTTCGTCAGCGCAAACTGGGTGTTCCGCCGGTATTTGCTCCCGCCCGCTATCCCGAGATTAAGGCGCAGCTTGCCCCCGGTACGTGGGATGATTTGCCGCGGCAATAACAGCTATCGATCAATTCGGGGCGATTTTTTGCTAAAGTCGCTCTAAATTTCCTGCAAGGACTGGATATGCTGATTCTGATTTCACCTGCAAAAACGCTCGACTACCAGAGCCCACTCGCCACCGAGCGCTATACCCAGCCTGAACTGCTGGACTACTCACAACAGCTGATCCGCGAAGCGCGCAAGCTCTCTGCACCGCAAATCGCCTCACTGATGAGCATCAGCGACAAGCTGGCCGATCTGAACGCGACCCGCTTTCACGAGTGGCACCCGGATTTCACTCCGGCTAACGCTCGCCAGGCGATTCTGGCGTTTAAAGGCGATGTCTATACCGGCCTGCAGGCGGAAGATTTTAGCGAAGCCGATTTCGATTTTGCCCAACAGCATCTGCGCATGCTGTCGGGTCTGTACGGCGTACTGCGCCCGCTGGATCTGATGCAGCCCTATCGTCTGGAGATGGGGATTCGTCTGGAGAATGCCAAAGGCAAAGACCTGTACCATTTCTGGGGCGATATCATCACCGATAAGCTGAACGCGGCACTGCGCGCTCAGGGCGATAACGTGGTGATTAACCTGGCATCCGATGAATACTACAAGTCGGTGAAGCCGAAAAAGCTGGATGCAGAGATTATCAAACCGGTGTTCCTCGACGAGAAGAACGGTAAGTTCAAGGTGATCAGCTTCTACGCCAAGAAAGCGCGTGGCCTGATGAGCCGCTACATCATCCAGAACCGTCTGACGAAGCCGGAGCAGCTGACCGCCTTCAACAGCGAAGGCTATTTCTTTGACGAGACGTCGTCAGGGAAAGGCGAGCTGGTGTTTAAGCGCCACGAGCAGTAAAAAAACCCCGCCAGCTGGCGGGGTTTTGCATTAATGGTGTTTCCAGTCAGGGCCGCGATCGTCGCGGTGGTCATCGTGGTGATGGTCATCATGGCGATCGTCATGTTTACGATGCTCATCATGCGGACGCCAGTGGTTATCACGCCAGTCATAATGCGCCTTCCACCAGTCGTGGTCGCGCCAGCGGCCGCCGTCCCAGTAGTGACCGTTATTATCCTGGTCGCCAATCTGCAGTTTGACCGCAGGCACAAGGGTGATTTCAGATGCCTGTACCGCCATGGGAGCGACCAGCATCAGTGAAAGCGCAATCAGCACAGGTTTCAGTGTAGACATCGGTGACTCCTTATTATCTTTGCCCAACGTGGGCCGATGTAAGGAGAGTACGCGAGGGGAACGGGGGATGTTATTCTCTGCAATCCTAAACGCTAAGTGACCGCATTTATTGGGAATTTCTGCTTTTTCCCTGCTATTTTTCTCCTTAATTTCTTCACAAAAAAGCCGGGTGCGGCTTCGCCTTACCCGGCCTACGTTCTGAGCCGTTGTAGGTCGGGTAAGGCGTAGCCGCACCCGACAAAAATTATGCTCGGGTCATCATCAGCTTACGCAGCACGGCAAAATCCGCCGGCAGCTCATGAGACAGCAGCGGCAGGTCGGCACGCTCGGCCAGCTCTTTCGGCAGCGGCAGCGTTTCGCCCAGGATCGCTTCCACGCTCTCTTTAAATTTAGCCGGATGCGCGGTGCCCAGGAACAGGCCATATTCACCCGGGTTAAGCTGGTCGCGCAGCGCGCGGTAAGCAATCGCCGCATGCGGTTCTGAGGTATACCCCACCGCCTTCAGCTCGCGCATGGTCGCTTTGGTGGTTTCATCCGTCACCGCGGCGTAGCCCAGATCGCCCAGACGCCAGATCTTACGGCGGAACAGCTCTTCCACGCGCGGCCAGTTGTTTGGCTGTGATACATCCATTGCGTTAGAGAGCGTCGCCTGCGTGGCGTTCGGCGCCCACTTCCCGTCTTTCAGGAAGCGCGGCACGGTGTCGTTAGCGTTGGTGGCGGCGATAAAGCGTTTCACCGGCAGACCCAGGGATTTCGCCAGCAGGCCAGCCGTCAGGTCACCAAAGTTACCGCTCGGCACGGAGATCACCAGCTGGTTACGCGCTTCCTGCGGCAGCTGCGCTACCGCTTCGAAGTAGTAGCAGATCTGCGCCAGCAGACGGCTGATGTTGATAGAGTTGGCAGAGTTCAGACCCAGGGCCACCTTCAGCTCTTCGTCGTCGAAGGCCTGCTTGACCAGCGCCTGACAGGCATCGAAATCACCGTCAATTGCCACGGTTTCAATGTTGCCGCCGAGCGTACAGAACAGTTTTTCCTGCAGCGGGCTGATTTTGCCTTTCGGATAGAGGATCACCACGCGGACGTTTTTCAGGCCGTAGAACGCGTGCGCCACCGCCGCACCGGTATCCCCGGAGGTCGCGGTCAGGATGGTCACCGGCTTGTCGCCGCTGATGTGGGTCAGCATCTGCGCCATAAAGCGGCCGCCGAAGTCTTTGAACGCCAGGGTCGGGCCGTGGAACAGCTCCAGGCAGCCAACGTCAGGCTCCACCTGCTTCACCGGTGCCGGGAAAGCGAACGCCGCACGCACGCGCTCTTCCAGCAGTTCCTGCGGGATTTCGTCGCCGATAAACGCCGAAAGAATTTTAGTGCTGCGGGTGACAAAGTCCTGCTTCAGCAGTTCGTCGATGTCGGTCAGGTGGAATTCCGGCAGGTCATGCGGGAAGAACAGCCCCTGGTTTTTGCCCAGTCCCTGAGTGACCGCCTGCGCGAAGCTGACCTGCTCGTTATGATCTTTAAGGTTATAGAGTTTCATTGATTATCCCAGTACTCGTGCGCCAGCCGTGTCCAGACGGCAAATATGAACAAAGCCTTCCTGATTTTGCAGGTAGTGTTTAGAGAGCCAGTCCGCCACGCGCTGCGCGGTATCAGGCTTGTCGCACAGGGCGAACAGCGTCGGGCCGGAGCCGGAGATGCCGCACGCCTGCGCGCCGATATCCATCGATGCCTGTCGCGCCTCGTTAAAGCCGGGCAGCAGCTTCGTGCGGTACGGCTCGGCAATGACGTCCTTCATCAGTTTGGCCGCCAGCTGCGGCTGGCGGGTGTAGCAGGCGTGGATAAAGCCCGCCAGATGACGCCCGTGGGCAATACAGTCCTGACGACGATACTGCGCGGGCAGGATCGCACGCGCTTCCGCGGTTGAAACCTTGATACCCGGATAGGCCAGCACCCACAGCCACTCATCAAACCCTGGCACCTGCTGGCTGATGATGCCATTTTCTTCGATCATCAGCTGCATGCCGCCGAGGAAGCACGGCGCCACGTTGTCATAGTGAATGCTGCCGGAGATGCGCCCTTCCAGCTCGCCCATTAACCCCAGCAGGCGGTTGTTGTTCAGCGGCTTGCCGCAGTGCTCGTTCATCGCCACCAGCGCGGCGACCACCGAGCAGGCGCTGGAGCCCAGGCCCGAGCCGATCGGCATACTTTTTTCCAGCGTCATGGCGACCGGCACGTTTTTGCCGATCTCCTGACAGAAGCGTTCCCAGCACTGATAGACGATATTTTCGCGCGGCTCAGACGGCAGTTTGCTGGCGAAGCGGCCCACGTTGTTCAGGCTGAAGCTGTCTGCCGCTTCCACCGTAACCGTATCGCCCAGCAGCGAACCATCCACCGGCGTCACCGCCGCACCCAGCACGTCAAATCCGACGCTCATATTCGCGCTGGAAGCCGGGGCATAAACTTTGACCATGTTAAACTCCTAACTTCCATGACAGGGTACGCAGCAGATCGGCAAACACACCCGCCGCCGTAACATCGTTCCCTGCGCCATAGCCGCGAAGCACCAGCGGCAGTGGCTGATAATAGTGGCTGTAAAACGCGAGGGCGTTTTCGCCATTTTTGACTTTGTACAGCGGGTCGTTGCCATCCACTTCGGCAATCTTCACCCGGCACACGCCATCTTCTTCAATGTTGCCAACATAGCGCAATACCTTACCTTCATCACGGGCTTTTGCAACGCGCGCGGCAAACGCGTCGTCAAGCTGCGGCAAACTGGCCATAAAGGCAGCGACATCACCGCTGCTGTCAAATTCTGCCGGCAGGACAGGCTCAATCACGATATCCGAAAGCTCAAGCTCACGGCCCGTTTCACGGGCGAGGATCAGCAGCTTACGCGCCACGTCCATACCGGAAAGGTCATCACGTGGATCCGGCTCGGTATAGCCCAGCTCGCGCGCGGCGCGGGTGGCTTCCGAGAGGCTCATCCCCTCATCCAGCTTGCCGAAGATAAACGACAGCGAGCCGGAGAGAATGCCGGAGAAACGCTGCAGTTCGTCGCCCGCGTTAAGCAGGTTCTGCAGGTTCTCGATAACCGGCAGGCCTGCCCCAACGTTGGTGTCGTACAGGAACTTGCGGCGCGACTTGCTCGCCGCCAGACGCAGCTGGTGATAGTAATCCATCGACGAGGTGTTGGCCTTTTTGTTCGGCGTCACCACGTGGAAACCTTCGCGCAGGAAGTCCGCGTACTGGTCGGCCACCGCCTGGTTCGAGGTGCAGTCGACGATAACTGGGTTAAGCAGGTGATACTCTTTTACCAGACGGATCAGGCGGCCCAGGTTGAACGGCTCTTTCGCCTCCTTCATCTCGGCCTGCCAGTTTTCCAGGTTCAGGCCGTGGACGTTGGTCAGCAGCGCTTTGGAATTCGCAATCCCGCAGACGCGCAGGTCGATGTGTTTCTTCTTCAGCCATTCCTGCTGACGCTTAACCTGCTCCAGCAGCGCGCCGCCCACGCCGCCGACGCCAATCAGGAACAGCTCGATAACCTGATCGGTGTTGAACAACATCTGGTGAACCACACGTACGCCAGTGGTCGCGTCATCGTTGTCCACAACAACAGAAATTGAACGCTCAGACGAGCCCTGGGCAATCGCCACGATATTGATATTGGCGCGCGCCAGTGCGGCAAAGAACTTGGCGGAGATACCGCGCAGCGTGCGCATACCGTCGCCCACCACGGAGATGATCGCCAGACGCTCCTGAATAGAGAGCGGCTCCAGCAGCTCTTCTTTCAGCTCCAGATAGAACTCTTCCTCCAGCGCGCGACGGGCGCGCAGGCAGTCGGCCTGCGGCACGCAGAAGCTGATGCTGTATTCGGAAGAGGACTGGGTGATCAGCACAACAGAGATACCGTTGCGGGACATGGCCGCAAACACGCGCGCCGCCATGCCGACCATCCCCTTCATCCCCGGACCGGAGACGCTGAACATCGCCATGTTGTTGAGGTTGGAGATGCCTTTCACCGGCAGGCCGTCCTCATCGGTGCTCGCGCCAATCAGCGTACCCGGCGCCTGCGGGTTACCGGTATTTTTAATCAGGCAAGGGATCTGGAACTGGGCAATCGGGGAGATGGTACGCGGGTGAAGCACTTTGGCGCCGAAGTAGGAAAGCTCCATTGCTTCCTGATACGACATCGACTTCAGCAGCCTGGCGTCCGGTACCTGGCGCGGGTCGCAGGTATAGACGCCGTCGACGTCAGTCCAGATCTCACAACAGTCCGCGCGTAAACAGGCGGCCAGCACGGCGGCGGAATAATCGGAGCCGTTACGGCCCAGCACCACCAGCTCGCCCTTCTCGTTACCGGCGGTGAAGCCAGCCATCAGGATCATATGGTCAGACGGAATTTTGCTGGCGGCGATACGGCGGGTTGATTCGGCAATATCAACGGTGGATTCGAGGTAGTGGCCCACCGCCAGCAGTTTTTCAACGGGATCGATCACGGTCACGCTATGGCCGCGCGCTTCCAGCACGCCGGCCATGATGGCGATAGAAAGTTTTTCACCGCGACAAATCAGCGCCGCGTTGATGCTGTCCGGACACTGGCCGAGAAGGCTGATGCCGTGCAGGACGTGTTTGATTTGGGCAAATTCCTGCTCAACGAAAGACTTCAGCTGAGCGTGCGGGAAGCCAGGCAGCGCCTCTGCCAGCCCTTGCAGCAGGTCAGCGAAGATACGCTCTGCGTCGCTGATGTTCGGGAGTGCATCCTGGCCACCGATGGTTTTTTCAATCATCGCCACCAGATGGTTCGTGATTTTTGCCGGGGCAGAGAGCACGGTCGCAACCTGCCCCTGCCTGGCGTTGCTTTCCAGGATATCGGCAACACGCAGAAAACGTTCTGCATTTGCCACTGATGTACCGCCGAACTTCAACACTCGCATGGTTCTACCTCGTTTCCTTTAGCCGAAAAAAAAGCCCGCACTGTCTAGGTGCGGGCTTTTTTTTGTTTTTCCTGTACGCGTCAGCCCGCATCGTTACCTGTGGTAATGATGATGGTTGTGGTAATGGTGGTGATGCTGATGCGTTTCATGGATGTTGTGTACTCTGTCATTATTATCTGTCTGTGCTGTATTCTTTTAGGGTTAAAGGATCGGGCACCTTAAGTCAACGAATTTTTAATTTGATCACAATTCGGGAGACTCTCACGTCCCGCTGCCGTCGGATTTATTTTCATCCGAATACCCCAAAAGCAACCCTTAGCATCAGATGATTACACCATAATAAAAATGCATGACAGCACTTTACTCGGCCAATTTTTTTTCAATATCGTGCAGCAAACGGTGCAGCATTGCCGTGTCGCGTTGCTCAAGACGGCCCAAACGCTGCTGTAACCAGTCGACCATTTTTTGATCGTCAGCCACACCCAGCTGCATGAGCAGGTTTTCCACGCGCGCGCGAAGTGCAGCCAGCTGGTTTTCATCGGTACCTGTAACAGGCGACTGCGGAATTTGTATTAAGGATGCTAATTGATAGCAATAGACCATCACCGCCTGGCCTAAATTGAGAGAAGGGTAATCTGCAACCATCGGCGCGCCTGTCAGCACATCCGCCAGTTCCAGTTCTTCATTGGTCAGCCCAGAATCTTCACGCCCAAACACCAGCGCCGATTTCTCCAGCCACTGGCTTTTCTCGCTCAGCATCGGCACCAGCTCCGCTGGCGTGGCATAGTAGTGAAACTTCGCCCGGCTGCGCGCCGTGGTTGCGACGGTAAACGAAATATCATGCAGCGCGTCGGCAAGCGTAGCGTAAGTGGTTATATTATCTAGAATATCTCCCGATCCGTGCGCCACCCAACGGGCGGCTGGCTCCAGGTGCGCCGTGCTGTCCACGATACGCAAATCGGTAAAACCCATGGTCTTCATGGCACGCGCCGCTGCGCCTATATTTTCTGCTCTGGCTGGGGCGACCAGTACTATCGACAGATGCATTTATGCTCTCTTTTTAATCAGTTAGCCGGTAAAAATGTGATGCACTTCAACATATTACGCAGCGCGAATTTACAAAATTGCAACACAAATCACCGAAATAGCGTTTCATAACAAATTAAAAACGCTAAACTATTCTGTGTCTGAACAATCAGTTAGAATGTTAACAGAACACTATTATCCTTATGTTTTATAATGATAATAGCGGCATGAATACCCTATTCTGATTGGATTCGCTTCGTTTATAAATCAATGTCCGCAACTAGTTGGTTTATTGAAAAATTGTGACAAAGGCTAGCATTCGGCTACGATGATTTCATCAAACTGTTAACGTGCTACAATTGAACTTGATATATGTCAACGAAGCGTAGTTTTATTGGGTGTCTGGTGTCACTTAGCCTGTTATGTTGCTGTTAAAATGGTTAGGATGACAGCCGTTTTTGACACTGTCGGGTCCAAAGGGAAAGTACCCAAGACCAAGCTAATGATGTTGTTGACGTTGATGGAAAGTGCATCAAGAACGCAATTACGTACTTTAGTCACGTTAAGCCGATCATGTTAATTTGCGACATGCATCAGGCAGGTCAGGGACTTTTGTACTTCCTGTTTCGATTTAGTTGGCAATTTAGGTAGCAAACATGCAGACCCCGCACATTCTTATCGTTGAAGACGAGTTGGTAACACGCAACACGTTAAAGAGCATTTTCGAAGCAGAAGGCTACGATGTCTTTGAAGCGACCGATGGCGCAGAGATGCATCAGATCCTTTCTGAAAATGATATCAACCTGGTGATCATGGATATTAACCTGCCGGGCAAAAACGGTCTTCTTCTGGCGCGCGAACTGCGCGAGCAGGCGAACGTCGCGTTAATGTTCCTGACGGGCCGTGATAACGAAGTTGATAAAATTCTTGGCCTGGAAATCGGTGCGGATGACTACATCACCAAGCCGTTCAATCCTCGCGAGTTAACCATTCGTGCACGCAACCTGCTGTCCCGCACCATGAACCTGGGTACGGTCAGCGAAGAGCGTCGTAGCGTAGATAGCTACAAATTCAACGGCTGGGAACTTGATATCAATAGCCGTTCGCTGATTAGCCCGAACGGTGAGCAGTATAAACTGCCGCGCAGTGAATTCCGCGCGATGCTGCACTTCTGCGAAAACCCGGGCAAAATTCAGTCCCGTGCAGAGCTGCTGAAGAAAATGACCGGCCGTGAGCTGAAACCGCACGACCGTACCGTAGACGTGACCATCCGTCGTATTCGTAAGCACTTCGAATCTACGCCAGATACGCCGGAAATCATCGCCACGATCCACGGCGAAGGGTACCGTTTCTGCGGCGATCTGCAGGAGTAATCCCGCAGTTAACGCATTAAAAAACGGCGCATTTGCGCCGTTTTTTTTATTTCCAGATCCGCATCGTGTCGTTATCAGGCTCTGCGGGTGGCTCAGGTCGCTTCGGCTGAGAGAGCGAGTACCAGTCGAAATGCCGGGTCAGGTACATCACGGCGAACAGCGCCAGCGCGAGAACCGCTGACCCCAACAGCAGCGCGCTGTCCTCCGAGCGCAGCAGGAACCACATCACGGCATCCAGCCCGAGCAGTGCCAGCACAAACAGCCCGCTGCGTTTCCAGCTTTTCAGCACGGCCTGCAGGTACATTACGTTCATCGCTGCGCCCACCAGACTTGCAACAACCCAGGCTGGTGTAAACCCGACGTGTTCAGACAGCGCCAGCAGCACCAGATAGAACAGGACCAGCGACAGCCCCACCAGCAAATACTGCATCGGGTGAAGGCGTAATCCGGTTAAGGTTTCGAAGACAAAGAAGGCCATAAACGTCAGCGCAATCAGCAAAATAGCGTACTTGATCGCACGGTCAGTCAGCTGATACTGATCGGCGGGCGTGGCTACCGTGACGCTAAAGGCCGGGAGCGTCTCCCACTCCGGCGACTCCTTGTCGTAGAACCAGCTCTCAAGGTTATTTGCAAACCAGCTGCTCTGCCAGTTCGCCTGGAAACCAGACTCGCCAATCTGATGCTTAACAGGGAGATAATCGCCCATAAAACCCGGATGCGGCCAGTTGCTGGTGAGCGTCATTTCGCTATTACGCCCTACCGGTACCACCGCAAAACTGCCGGTTCCCGCCAGACTGAGGGACATCTCAAGCGTAAACGTTTTGGCTTCCAGCGCTTTGTCGGTCAGCGGGATGTGGATCCCCGCAAGCGCCCCGTAGACGCCTGAACCGGGTTCCACGCTTAGCGTCTCACCATTGATTTTAGAGATACTGACCGTGCCAATGCCCCGCGCGTCGCCAACGCCCGTCACGATAAACGGCTGCCCTGTCGCGATCGTTTCCCCTTTCAGCTGCTTCAGCTCGTCGGTATTAAACTGCGCTTTGATCTTCAGGTCAGTGTTCCAGATTTGCCCGTCATAGATGCCAATATTGCGGGACTCCACGCGCTGGTTCCCTTCCACAACCAGAGATTCCGGCAGAATGAAGTGCATATAGCTTTTCTTGTACTCGACCTTCTTCTCGTCCTCTATCTTGTAAAAGATCTCTGTCATCGGAATCGCAATCATCGGACCGACCAGCTTTTGCGGTCCGCTGGTACTCTGGCGAAGCGTATTTTCGACATCGTTGCGGTAGCTCTCCCGCTCTGATATCAGGTTACTGACCATAAAAAGCGGGACTAACAGCAGCAGGATGCACCCCAGCAGGGTGCTGACTTTCCAGAACAGGGGGGATTTCATCATTACGTCTCCTTTGTGATGAGGAGAGCGTAACCAGGCTGTGTGGGGTCAGTTTGAAGTTATGTGAAGGGACGGTGAAGTGTCAGCGTGGCCATCACGCCGCCTTCATCACGATTACGCAATGTAATCTCTCCCTGATGCAGACGCGCCACTTCCTGTACAAACGCCAGCCCGAGTCCGCTGCTCTTCAACCCGTTCTCGCGCGGCAGGGAATAAAAGCGCTCAAAAATTCGCTCCAGCGCGTAATCCGGGATCCCGCTTCCGCTGTCGGTGACGAGAAGCTGTATCTGCCCGTGCTCCTCCCGGGCCGCCAGTTCAATGGCACCGCCCTGCGGGGTAAAATCGATAGCGTTATCCAGCAAATTGCCGAGCGCCTGTTCGAGCAGGTCGGGATCGCCTTCAACATGAAGCGAAGCGGGCTGGAGGGTCAGCGCAATCTCTTTTGCTGCCAGCACCGCCGAGCGCGCATCGGCAAGCCGCGTAAACAGCAGATCGACGCGGACGGTCTGAGGCGTAATCTCGACCCGATTTTCAAGCCGCGCCTGAGTGAGCAGTTTTTCAACCAGCGACTGCATACGCGCGTTTTGCACCAGAATATTATCGATAAACCGCGCGGCCACCTGCGGCGGTGGCTGCTCGGAGAGAATTTCCGCCGCGCCGCGTATGGCGGCGATGGGGCTTTTCAGCTCGTGGGTCAGCGCATGGACATAGCGTTCAATGTAGTTTTTCCCTTCAAGGCGAATGCGCATATTCTCCAGCGCCTGGGCCAGCTTGTGCAGTTCGCTGCTGCCAGGATTAGGCAGCGGGAGAGGCGTATCCGTGGTCACCGAGTCGGCATAGCGCGATAACGTACCGATAGATCGATTGATCCACCATGCCACGACGAGGCCAATCAGCAGGGCAATGCCGAGCAGCGCCCCGCCAGCCCACAGGATCCTTCGCTCGCTGCGGTGAATCACCGGCGCCATCGCGCTGTTCGGTTTCCCCACCGACAGCACGCCGATAATCTTGCCCTGATCCACAACCGGCGCGGCAACATACATCACCGTGCTCTCCGGATCGTCGGGATGGCTCTGGGTACTGCGCGCGCCGTATTCGCCGCGAAGCGTCAGCCAGACATCGTTCCAGCGCGAGTAATCTTGCCCCACGGCCAGACCGGCGGAATCAAACACGACCCTGCCCTGCGCATCGGTCATGTAGACGTGATACTCGTTACGCACTTTATGGATCCCGCCGATATTGGCGCGGAAAGGGCGCTGATGAAGCTGGGAAAAGGCCTGTGCCAGCTTGCCCTGCTGCGCATGACCCGAAAGCAAATCATCACGTCCGATTTCGGCCAACAGGGTCGCGGTATCGATTAACGTGCCCTCGGTTGCCCTGCGCACGCCGGGCTTTACTTCCTGAACAAAGATCGACAGCACAAACCACGCGGCGATGGCCACGATCAGGAAGTATCCCAGCAATAGCCGCATCCCAATGCGCATCAGTAAAGGCCCAGACTGTAGCCCATACCGCGATGGGTGCTGATGGGTGACAGTTCTTCGTTCACCGCACGCAGCTTGGCGCGCAGGGTTTTGATGTGGGTGTCCACGGTACGATCGAAGCTGTCGCCGTCTTCACCCCATACCTTGTCCATGAGCTGCTGACGCGAAAAGACCCGCCCGGGCGCCTGTAACAAGGTTTTGAGCAGCAAGAATTCGTAGCGGGTCAGGGGCAGTGCTTCCCCGCACCAGCTGATTCGCGCGGCAGGTTCGTTCAGTTCAAACTGCCCGATACGCAACGTTTCTGATGGTGCGGCGGATTTTTGCATGCGCCGTAAAATCGTCCGCACCCGGGCGCAGACTTCACGAGGGGAGAAAGGTTTCGCAACGTAGTCATCAGCGCCCATTTCCAGGCCAAGCAGCTTGTCGACTTCATCACTGCGCGCCGTCAGAAACAGTACGGGCAGCGAGGGATGCTGCGCCAGCAGCTGGCGACAAAGCTCAAATCCACTGATGTCCGGCAGTCCGACATCCAGAATGGCAAGCGCCGGAACCTGCCGCCGCGCCTCCTCCAGCACGGGTAAGCCGCGTTCAAACGCCTTTACCGCGAATCCTTCCTGCTGAAGCATGTAGATCAGCGTATCGGCGATACTGGTTTCGTCTTCAACCAGCCAGACCACAGGTTGTTGCATGATTCATCCCTGAATTACTGCCAAGGCATAATTGGCACCGCGCTGATCGCGTTTTTCGGCGAGCCTTCCACCACTTTATCGGAATAGGCGAGGTAAGCCAGCGTATTGCGTTTAGCATCATAAAAACGCACCACCTGCAGCTTTTTAAACACCAGCGAGGTCCGTTTCTGGAATACCACGTCGCCCTGCGCTTTGCCGTTTTTAATTTTATCGCTTAGCTCAACCGGCCCCACCTGCTGACACGAAATCGCCGCATCGGAGGTGTCTTCCGCCAGTCCCAGCCCGCCTTTGATACCGCCCGTTTTCGCGCGGCTGACATAGCAGGTGACGTTTTTCACGTCCGGATCGTCAAACGCCTCCACCACGATTTTGTGGTCCGGGCCAAACATTTTGAACACGGTATCGACGGAGCCAATCTGCTCAGCCTGCGCCGCGCGCCCGACCATCAGCATCAACGCGGTGAAGATCAAAGTCTTGTATTTCATATTGTTACCATTCTTTAAAATTACATTGAGCAATTATTCAACACTTTAGATAAAAATGTAGCAAGATCACAGGATTAGAATATATCTGCCTGTAATGTGCTCTAAAAAGCATGAATGCGCAAAAAAAACACTGAATGCTAAAACATCAAAAAATGCTATTATCCGCTAACCTGTTATCAGGCACCTGCTGTTTTAAGGATGAGGATAGTATATGGATCAGGCTGGAATTATTCGCGACCTGCTCACCTGGCTGGAAGGTCATCTCGACCAGCCTTTGTCACTGGATAATGTGGCGGCTAAAGCAGGCTATTCCAAGTGGCATCTGCAAAGGATGTTCAAGGATGTCACCGGTCATGCTATCGGGGCCTATATTCGCGCGCGTCGTTTATCAAAATCTGCTGTGGCACTGCGCCTGACGGCGCGGCCGATTCTGGATATTGCCCTGCAATATCGTTTCGATTCGCAGCAGACCTTCACCCGCGCCTTTAAAAAACAGTTCTCGTTGACGCCAGCGCTTTATCGTCGCTCGCCTGACTGGAGCTCGTTTGGCATGTGTCCGCCGCTGCGTCTGGGCGAGTTCGCGATGCCGAAATACGAAATTATTACCCTGCCGGAAACCCATCTGATCGGCACAACGCAGAGCTACTCCTGTTCACTGGAGCAGATTTCCGAGTTCCGTCATCAGATGCGCGTCCAGTTCTGGCGCGACTTCCTGAGCCACGCGCCGGCGATCCCGCCGATTCTGTATGGTCTCAACGAAACGCACCCGAGCCAGGAAAAAGACGACGAGCAGGAAGTGTTCTACACCACCGCGCTGACGCCGGATATGGCCAATGGCTACATTCAGGGTTCGAAGCCTGTCGTGCTGGAAGGCGGCGAATACGTGATGTTCGCCTATGAAGGGCTGGGAACGGGAGTTCAGGAGTTCATCCTGACCGTTTACGGAACCTGCATGCCGATGCTGAATCTGAATCGCCGTAAAGGTCAGGACATTGAGCGCTACTACCCGGCGCAGGATGCCAAACCGGAAGAAGGCCCAATCAATCTGCGTATGGAATTCTTGATTCCGATACGCCGTTAACGCTGCAGTTCGTCAAGCGCAGGGGCATCAAGATGCGAAATGTCCCCTGCCATCTCCACGACCCAACCTGACGCCAGCCACGCGCTTTCCTGATAATCAATCCGGGAAATGGAGCAGTTGCGCAGACGCAGGCGTCGCTCGGCGTAAGCCGGTAACCCCAGAATGGTGCTCACCAGGCAACCCAACGCAATCCCGTGACTCACCAGCAGCGGACGGCTTCCTGCCGGGAGCTTCAGGCATTCCGCCAGTGCGGCATGCATACGTACGCTGAGCTCCTGCATGGATTCGCCCTCAGGAATACGGCCATCTTCGGTACCGTTCACCAGCGTGCGGCGCCAGCCCTCTTCCGTTTCCGTCAGCGTATCGATATGGCGTTTTTCCAGCACGCCCATATCCAGCTCGCGCAGGCGCGGCTCAAGCATGACGTCACAGCCGCAGGCGTCCGCGATGATGCGCGCCGTCTGCTGTGTGCGACCTAAATCGCTGGTAATCACGTGGGTTATGCCCAGCGTTCTGGCGCGTTCCGCCACCTGCCACGCTTGCTGCACACCCTTCTCAGTGAGAGGACTGTCTGACTGGCCTTGAATACGTCGCTCGGCGTTCCACTGCGTTTCACCGTGGCGAACAAGGTATACCTGTAACATGCTTTTTTTCCGTTATACTGCGATGAGTTTTTTTTGAATCGAGCTTAATTATGCACCATGTTGTCTCTGCTACCACTAATCCTGCCAAAATTCAGGCAATTCTAAGGGCATTTGACGAGATCTTCGGCGCAGGATCCTGCCATATTGAGGCCATCGGCGTCGAGAGTGGCGTGCCTGAACAGCCGTTTGGCAGCGAGGAAACGCGCGCTGGCGCACGAAATCGCGTGGCAAACGCTAAGGCCGCGGCACCGAATGCTGACTTTTGGGTAGCGATTGAAGCCGGTATCGACGAAGGCGCAACTTTTAGCTGGGTGGTGATCGAAAGCCGTGAACAGCGCGGTGAAGCGCGTTCGGCCACCCTTCCGCTGCCGGAGATCATTCTGGAAAAAGTCCGTGCGGGTGAAGCGCTCGGGCCGGTAATGTCGCAGTACACCGGCATCGATGAGATTGGTCGTAAAGAAGGGGCGATTGGCGTCTTTACCGCAGGCGCGCTGACGCGTTCAGGCGTTTACCACCAGGCGGTGATTTTGGCGTTAAGCCCGTTCCATAACGCGATTTATCGTTGATCGCTTAATAAGACTGACTCGAGCCACTGGCGCAGCTCAACCGGCGCCGACTTCAGGCTGTTCGAGCCGCGGGTGATCGTTGCAATGCCCGCGCCGAGCTCATTCTTCAGCTCGCGCTGGCTCATCTCGCCGCGCAGCAGCTCTTCAATGATCCGCACGCGCGTGCCCAGCGCCTCGCGCTCGTCCGGCGTGAGCATCAGCTGCATCAGGGGTAAATGCAGATCCTGTTCGTAAGACTGGCGAAGCAGCTCCACAAAACGAAGCCACTCCTGATGACGTTGTTCGGCCATTGCCGAGGAATACGGGGAATGCTGGGTCATGTTATGCTGCCTCTTGTACTCATTAGCGAGTACAGCATAACACAACCCACGCCGATCAGTAACGTCTCTGCCACTCGGCATCGCTCATCAGGGTATCTTTCTGCCCCATGAAGTAGCGATAGTAGGCGTCATAGGCCAGCACGTTCTTCACGTAGCCGCGCGTTTCCGAGAACGGGATGCTCTCGACAAACGCCACGGCGTCGATGCGCCCGGCGCTGTTGCCGAGCCAGGTGCGCACACGTCCAGGCCCCGCGTTATACGCCGCCGACGAGAAGATGCGGTTATTGCCAAACTGCTGATACACGTACTGCAGGTAGCTGGTACCGATGTTGATGTTGGTATCCGGATCGAGAAGCTGTGACGGGCTGCTGTACCCAGGGATATTAAACATCTTCACCGTGTGCGTCGCCGTGCCCGGCATAATCTGCATCAGGCCGCTGGCGCCCACCGGGGAACGGACTTTCGGGTTCCATGCGCTCTCCTGACGGGCAATCGCCATTGCGTAGCTTTGCGGGATATCTTTGCCGCTGGTATAGCGATCGAAGAGATCTTTGTACGCCAGCGGGAAACGCTCTTCCAGATGATCCCAGAGCTTGCCGGCGATCGTCGCCTGCACGCTGAGATCCCACCAGTGATTATCAAAGGCATAGCGAGCAAGCTGGGCTTTTTCGTCGGTGGTGCGGCTGGTCACCAGATTCGCCCACTCGCTGCGCGCGGTGTTATCCATATTCCAGTACATCAGCTCGCGAACGCGCGCCATTTCTGGCCCCTGCGTCAGCGCCGGGTTCGCGTTAGCGGGCGCTTTATCAATGCGGAAGGTATACTCCTCGCCCAGACGCTGCGCGGCCGCCATCGGGTAGAACCCGCGCTGCTGCATCAGCGTATGGAGGATCTCTTTAGCTTCATCATCACGACCGCGCTCCAACAGCAGATCGGCCTGCCAGTAGCGCCATTCGTCTTTCTCTTTAGCCTCCATTGGCAACCGCGCGAGCCAGGTATTCAGCCCACGGCGATCTCCCGTGCCCAGCGCCATGCGCACGCGGCGTTCCACCAGCGACGTGGAGTTCGAACGCATAATGGCATCGTCACGCCAGCGCGCCTGTTCGTCGGTCACATCGGTACCCATTAGTCGCCACGCCACGATATCGCGCAGCTCCTGGGTTTGCTCCTCATTAAGCTGCTGCGCCTGCACCAGCTGCGGGATCATCAGCCGCGCGTTTTCTACGTCGTCACGCGCCACGCTGGCAAAGGCCACCGCCGCCATCTGGCGGGTAAAATCGGTCGCGCCCGTGCTGCGGGCAAAGGTTAGCACGCTGTTCGGATCGTTCGCCAGCGAGATAACCGCGGTGGAGATCGTCTGGTAATCGGACGGCATCTGCCCCGCCAGCGTGGTCACCAGACGCGTGTTACCGGCTTTCATCGCCAGACGGATGCGCTCAAGGTAGGACAGCGGATCCTGTTTACCGGAAGCGCGCCATGCGCCAAACAGGGAATCACAGGCGTTCGGCTGGTTTTTCCCGGTCAGCCAGAGCTCTTTCGCCCCGGCCCAGGCCTCTTCCTGCTGGCCAGTCGCCCATTTCGCATAGTAGTAGTTACACTGGGCTTCGGTGGCGTTCGGCTTTTCAGGACTAAACGCCACCAGTCCACGCCAGTCTTCGCGACGCGCCAGCTCATTCACAAAACGAGACTGGAGATTTCGGGCTGGCGGCAGGGTCGGGTTCGCCTGAATGAAGTTATTCACGGTGACGGTAGGCTGGTTCATCAGATCGTCCGTAATCTGGCGATACTCCAGATACGGATACAGCGGATAATCCTTTAGCGTCGGCATTAGCGCCTGCACGGTATCCATCTGCTTGTTGTCCCACGCCTGTTTAATCTGGGCGTAGCGATTACGTTGTTCATCCAGTGAATCGGCATGCACCGCCTGGCTTACCGCCATTACGCATACGCTGGCAGCCAGCAGACGCCAGACCACCCGTTTGGCTTTTTCCACAAGCTCTTCCTCATTGTTTTTTCGTCAATTGCAGCGTCTTGCCACGTCAAAGTCTAATTAACTTATGCTAACCAGGCATCCTTCAACGCGCCACGTCATGGACACTTTTTTACCTTTCTTGCGCGTTTTAACACTCCCGACGTTCCTGGCTGGGATTAGGCCGTGAAAAAGGCTACACTTCGAGGCTGAAATTCCTTCTCATTACGATAAAAGAGGCGAAGTCCAACGTGGCTCAATTCGTTTATACCATGCATCGTGTCGGCAAAGTTGTCCCGCCGAAACGTCATATTCTTAAAAATATCTCGCTGAGCTTCTTCCCGGGCGCAAAAATCGGTGTTCTGGGTCTCAACGGTGCCGGTAAGTCCACCCTGCTGCGCATCATGGCCGGCATTGATACAGACATCGAAGGTGAAGCCCGTCCGCAGCCTGGCATCAAGATCGGCTACCTGCCGCAGGAACCTCAGCTGAATCCGGAACACACCGTGCGTGAGTCCGTTGAAGAAGCGGTTTCCGAAGTGGTTAACGCCCTGAAAGGTCTGGATGAAGTGTATGCCAAATACGCCGAGCCGGATGCGGACTTCGACAAGCTGGCCGCGCAGCAGGGCAAGTATGAAGAGATTATCCAGGCGCACGACGGTCACAACCTGAACGTGCAGCTGGAGCGCGCGGCTGATGCCCTGCGTCTGCCGGACTGGGATGCGAAAATCGCGAACCTCTCCGGTGGTGAACGCCGCCGCGTGGCGCTGTGCCGCCTGCTGCTGGAAAAACCAGACATGCTGCTGCTCGACGAACCGACCAACCACCTGGATGCGGAATCCGTGGCGTGGCTGGAACGCTTCCTGCACGACTTCGAAGGCACCGTTGTGGCGATCACCCACGACCGTTACTTCCTCGACAACGTCGCCGGCTGGATCCTGGAGCTGGACCGCGGCGAAGGTATTCCGTGGGAAGGCAACTACTCCTCCTGGCTGGAGCAGAAAGATCAGCGTCTGGCTCAGGAAGCGTCTCAGGAAGCGGCCCGTCGTAAGTCTATCGAGAAAGAGCTGGAGTGGGTGCGTCAGGGCGCGAAAGGCCGTCAGTCTAAGGGCAAAGCCCGTCTGGCACGCTTCGAAGAGCTGAACAACACCGAATACCAGAAACGTAACGAAACCAACGAACTGTTTATTCCACCTGGAGCACGTCTGGGGGATAAAGTGGTTGAAGTGACCAACCTGCGCAAGTCTTACGGCGACCGCCTGTTGATCGACGACCTGACCTTCTCCGTACCGAAAGGCGCTATCGTCGGCATCATCGGTCCGAACGGCGCGGGTAAATCAACCCTGTTCCGCATGATGTCCGGTCAGGAACAGCCTGATAGCGGCTCAATCACCCTGGGTGAAACCGTGAAGCTGGCCTCCGTTGACCAGTTCCGTGACGCGATGGATAACAGCAAAACCGTGTGGGAAGAAGTCTCCGGCGGTCTGGATATCATGCGTATCGGCAACACCGAGATGCCAAGCCGCGCCTACGTTGGTCGCTTTAACTTTAAAGGCACCGATCAGGGCAAACGCGTGGGCGAGCTGTCCGGCGGTGAGCGCGGTCGTCTGCACCTGGCGAAGCTGCTGCAGGTGGGCGGTAACGTTCTGCTGCTCGATGAACCAACCAACGACCTGGATATCGAAACCCTGCGCGCGCTGGAAAACGCCCTGCTGGAGTTCCCGGGCTGCGCGATGGTTATCTCGCACGACCGCTGGTTCCTGGACCGTATCGCGACCCACATTCTGGACTACCAGGACGAAGGTAAAGTGGAGTTCTTCGAAGGTAACTTCACCGAATACGAAGAGTACAAGAAACGCACGCTGGGCGCCGACGCGCTGGAGCCGAAGCGTATTAAGTACAAGCGTATTGCGAAATAAAAGCAAAACGGCAACTTCGGTTGCCGTTTTTTATGTTTGTACCCTCTCCCCGTGGGAGAGGGCCAGGGTGAGGGCATCAGGCCGCACAAAATCACCCACCCACGTAATACCGCTTCACCTCATCAAACTGCATTGCAAAGTCGATATAGCTCATCAGCGCGGGTGAGTTGAGCTTACGGCTCGGATAGGCCAGCCACAGGTCGTTTCCTTCAACGTTCCACTCCGGCAGTACCTGCACCAGCGCCCCTTTCTCGACCTTATCTTCCAGCAAAAAAGCCGGAAGGAGCGTAATCCCCGCACCGGCAATCGCACATTCGCGGGCGTATACCAGGTTATCGGTCATGTGCGCGTTATCCGGCAGGTAGCGGTAATCCTCGCTCTCGCTTCGCAGAAGCCACTCTGACCACGCCCGATGCGTAATGCTGCGGTGCTCCACAAGCTGACGGGGATGCGTCAGCGGCGCCCGGCGCGCCAGATAGTCCGGCGAGGCCAGCATGTAACGCGGGCAGTGCCCGATCATGCGGCCAATCAGGGAGGAGTCCTGCGGCTTGCCGGTACGCAGCGCCACGTCAAACCCGGCCTCGACCAGGTCCACCACGTCATCAGAGATCGACACGTCCAGCGAAACCTCAGGATAGCGAAGCTGGAACTCGGCATTCATATGCGCCAGCAGCGTCGCCCCTATCCCCGCCGGGCAGGTGATGCGCAGCCGCCCGCTCGGGTTTTCGCGCAGGCGCTGAATGGCGTACTCCGCCCGCTCGCTGGCCGCCAGCATTTCGCGGCAGTGCACCAGATAGTGCTCACCCGCAAACGTGAGGCTGATCCTGCGCGTGGTGCGGTTTAGCAGGCGAATACCCACCTGCTGCTCCAGCTGGCTAATTCGCTGGCTAACGCTCGATTTCGGCAGTTCGGCTTTCTGCGCTGCCGCGGTAAAGCTGCCCATCTCCGCCACCAGCGCGAACAGCGCCATATCCTGAAGCTGCTTAAACATGATTGTTCATCCTGTACGAACGCTGAGTTCTTGATTGTCCATCTTATCATGCAGCTGGCCACTTAATAGACTAGCCTCAACAAAACGCATGCCATTGAGGAGCACACCATGTCAGTGAAAGCCATTGCCGTTAACCCTGAAAATCCCTCTACCTTCATTGAAATCACCCCGCCGATGCCGCAGCCCGGCGAGCACGATCTGCTGGTGGAGGTGAAGGCCGTCTCCGTTAACCCGGTCGATACCAAAGTCCACGCGGGCATTGCCAAAAACGGGCTGAAAGAGCCGCGCGTGCTCGGCTGGGATGCCAGCGGGATCGTCAAAGCAGCTGGAGCTGGCGTCACCGGATTCAAGCCGGGAGATGAGGTGTGGTATGCAGGGGACATCACCCGCCCGGGCAGCAACACCACACACCAGCTGATCGATGCGCGCATTGTCGGGCACAAACCGGCAAGCCTCGGCTGGGCGGCTGCCGCTGCGCTACCGTTGACCGCACTCACCGCGTGGGAAGGACTGTTTGAACGGCTGAACATCCAGGATGCCGGTGCGGACAAAAACCTGCTGATCATCGGCGGTGCGGGCGGGGTGGGATCGCTGGCGATCCCGTTCGCGAAGCACAACAGCAAGGTGAAAATCATCGCAACCGCGTCCCGCGAAGATTCCGCTCAGTGGTGCCGCGATCGCGGTGCAGATGTGGTGGTAAACTACCGCGATCTGAAAGGCGAACTGGCGAAACACGGGCTGACCTTTGTGGATTATATTTTCATCCTCAACGATACCGACGGGCACTGGGATGCGGTCAGCGAACTGATTGCGCCTCAGGGGCATATCTGTTCTATCGTCGAGAATGAACGTCCGCTGAACCAGGACAAGCTGAAGTCGAAATCCGCCGCGCTGCACTGGGAATTTATGTACACCCGCAGCATGTACCAGACCGCTGATATGGCGCGTCAGGGTGAGATCCTCAATGAGGTGGCGAAGCTGGTGGATAACGGCGTGGTGGAAAGCTCGCTGAGTGAAACGCTGCACGGGCTGAGCGTGGAAAGCATTACCGAGGCGCACCGTAAGGTGCTGGACGGGCATATGCGCGGGAAAGTGGTGGTTGAGTATTGAGTGGCCTGATGCCCTCACCCCGGCCCTCTCCCACAGGGAGAGGGAGGTTAACGCTTACCCCTGCTCTCCCATCATCTCCTTCACCAGCTCGACGCAGCGCAGGAAACGGGAGTCGTAGTCCGACTCTTCCACGTGCACAAACTCAACGTTGTTTTCGTTGAGCATCTCCACCAGCATGGACTGGAACTCCCGCCGGTCCACGGAGCTGCCGAGGCTGCGCATGCCGTCGGCCACCCACGGGGTGTTGTTTTCCAGCAGGATCACCAGGTCAAAGCGGTATTCGTCAATCAGCGCCTGCACGAACGGGTGCTCGCGCCCTTCGTATTTTTTACAGAACGCCTGCGTAGTGACAAAATCGGTATCGATAAACGCTACCTTGTTGGCGTATTTCACCGCGAAATCAATGTACTGGGCATGACCGAGCGCGATTTTGTCGTAGTCGGAATACTGCAGCGCCATCTCATCACCGCCCAGATGGGAGAAGACATAGTCGCGTCCGTACTCCCACGCGCTGGTGGTATTGAAGATGTTCGCCAGCTTGTTGACCAGCGTTGATTTCCCGCTCGACTCGCCGCCCAGGATCGCGACGGTGCGCACAAAGAACGGCTTCACCTCGGTCGGAATGTAATCCCAGTAGCGGAACGGGTTTTCGCGGATCTGCGCCCCACTGATGTTCATGAAGGTGCGCTTCGGATCGATCAGCACCGTCTCGATGCCCAAATGCTCGCGGAACTGCGGCGCATCGGACTCTTCAGAGGTGTAGATCCAGTTCGGCGCAATGCCCTTCTCTTCCATAAACGCTTTGATGCCGTTGCTCCACACGTCCCAGCCGTGCGGGTACGGCTCCATACCCTCTTCGTTAAAGGCATGAATACGAATATTTTTCTGATACTTGAAGGTCTGAAGCAGCCAGCGCAGGCGGTCCGGCACGGTCGGCTGCTGCGACATGGCGCTCTCTTCAAACAGCTGACGGTCGCGGGTTTCGTCATAGCCCATGATGATGTGCAGCTCGTCCACCTGACTACAGGCGCGCTGGATCAGATAGATATGCCCGGTATGCAGCGGGTAAAACTTGCCGAACACCACGCCGATGTTCTTTTGCATACGCGGGAATTCCAGCCCCAGAAAGCGGTGCAGCGCTTCGAGCTTCTGCGCGCTGGGGCTTTTGATTTTGGCGTTCAGCAGTTGGCTCAGGTAGCCTTTGGTCATGCCGCTGGCGTCTGCCACCTGCTGCAGCGTGCAGCCCTTCTGGCGGATAGCGGTCTTGATGTAGTCAAATGATGACATAAATTACGGTGCCTCCTGCAAAATCAAATTTACGTAATTATAAGTCGTCAAAGGCATTTAACGCATCTGCGAGTTTCTTCACGCCAAAAACCTGCATCCCTTCCGGGATTTTTTTCGGCACGTTGGCGGCGGGAACTATCGCGCGACGGAAACCGTGTTTTGCCGCCTCGGAGATACGCTCCTGGCCGCTGGGTACCGGACGGATTTCCCCGGCAAGGCCCACTTCGCCGAAGACGACCAGATCCTGCGGCAGCGGTCTGTCGCGCAGGCTGGAGACCATTGCCAGCAGCAGCGCCAGGTCTGCGCTGGTCTCAGTGACTTTAACGCCGCCGACCACGTTCACAAAGACGTCCTGATCCGCCATCTGCAGCCCGCCGTGACGGTGCAGCACCGCCAGCAGGATCGCCAGACGGTTCTGTTCCAGACCAACCGCCACGCGCCGCGGGTTGCCCATCATCGACACGTCCACCAGCGCCTGAATTTCGACAAGCAGCGGGCGCGTCCCTTCCCATAGCACCATCACCGAGCTGCCGGAGGTGATCTCATCGCCACGGCTCAGGAAGATGGCCGACGGGTTGCTGACTTCGCGCAGCCCCTGCTCGGTCATGGCAAACACGCCCAGTTCGTTCACCGCCCCAAAGCGGTTTTTATGGCTGCGCAGGGTACGGAAGCGGGAGTCCGCGTCGCCGTCGAGCATCACGGAGCAGTCGATACAGTGTTCAAGCACCTTCGGCCCGGCCAGCGAGCCGTCTTTGGTCACGTGGCCGACCATCACAATCGCCACGCCGCGCGTTTTGGCAAAGCGCGTCAGGTAGGCCGCGGTTTCACGCACCTGCGCGACGCTGCCCGGCGAGGACTGGATGTCCGCCATGTGCATCACCTGGATGGAGTCGATCACCATCAGCTTCGGCTGCTCTTCTTCGGCGATCATGCAGATCTGCTCGATGCTGGTTTCCGACAGCATGTTCAGATTACCGGTCGGCAGGCCCAGACGGTGCGCGCGCATCGCCACCTGCTGCAGGGACTCTTCCCCCGTGACGTACAGGGTTTTCATCTGTTCGGCGAGCTTGCAGAGCGTTTGCAGCAGCAGGGTTGACTTGCCCGCGCCCGGGTTACCGCCGATAAGAATCGCGCTGCCCGGCACTACGCCGCCGCCGAGCACGCGGTCAAACTCTTTAAACCCGGTGGAGAAGCGCGGCAGCTCTTCGAGGCTGATGTCCGAGAGCTTCTGGACTTTCGCTACGCCCGCATTGCCCGCGTAGCCGCTCAGGCGTTCATTGCGCGCCACGCTCGGCGAAGCCGCCACACCACGCACTTCGGTGATGGTGTTCCAGGCATGGCAGGCGCTGCATTGCCCCTGCCAGCGCGGATAATCCGCACCACATTCGTTACAGACAAATGCGCGTTTTGGAGCTTTCGCCACGGTTTACCTCGTTATTTCTGTGCGGCCTGCGAGCCGGGTGGCGCTTACGCTTACCCGGCCTACAAAGCAGGCCGTTATTTCTGATTAAGGCTGCCGGAGAGAATGCAGAACACCCCCATCAGGTCAGCGTGACGGATAGTCACTTCCGTCTTTTCATTCACTTTTGGCTTGGCATGGTAGGCAATGCCCAGGCCGGCCGCTTTGATCATCGGCAGGTCGTTAGCGCCATCCCCGATCGCGACGGTCTGGACAACCGGAATTTCATATTTTTCCGCCAGACGCGTCAGCGTATTGGCTTTGTACTGGGCATCCACAATATCGCCGATCACCTGGCCGGTCAGCTTGCCGTCCATGATCTCCAGCTCGTTGGCCACCACGGTGGTCAGATGCAGTTTTTCCCGCAGATAATCCGCGAAGAAGGTGAAGCCACCGGAGGCGATCGCCACTTTCCAGCCCAGCGACTGCAGCTTCAGCACCAGCTGCGTCAGCCCTGGCATCAGCGGCAGCACGTCGCGCACCTGGCGCAGAATGTTAGCATCGGCCCCTTTCAGGGTCGCCACGCGCTGTCTCAGGCTGGCGGTGAAGTCCAGCTCGCCGCGCATCGCACGCTCGGTCACTTCCGCCACCAGCTCGCCGCTGCCCGCCAGCTTCGCAATTTCGTCGATACACTCGATCTGAATGGCGGTAGAGTCCATGTCCATCACCAGCAGGCCCGGCGTTTTCAGATGCGGAATTTTACCCAGCGGCGCGACGTCCAGCCCGGCGTCATGCGCCAGACGCGTTGCGCGCTGCGTCAGAGAGCCCGCCAGGCGAATAACCTGGTAGTCTTCCACGCACCAGGCGGCGACGATGACCATCGCCGCCCCCAGCTTGCTTTGATACTGGGTCAGGCGTTGCTTATCCAGACCGCGTCCGTAGAGGAGCCAGCCGCTACGACCGGCGTGGTAATCCAGAGGCATCACCTCATCGCCACTTAAAGAGAGCGGCAATCCTGGCCATAAAGAGACATCCGTTGGCAGGTCACACCAGGTAATGTTCGGCATTAAAGCTCCTGTAGTTTCGTTCGCGCCGGAAGGTTGCAGAGGGAAAATAACGCATGAGGCTACCCTGTAACCATCACTTCTGGCAACATTAAGCCGTAAATTTTCAGCAGGTGGAATATGGCTCGCGCAAAACTGAAATTCCGGCTCCATCGCGCCGTGATTGTCCTCTCCTGTCTCGCACTGTTAGTGGTGCTGATGCAAGGGGCATCCTGGTTTAGCCAGAACCATCAACGGCAACGCAACCCGCAGTTTGAAGAGCTGGCCCGCACGCTGGCACGCCAGGTGACGCTCAACGTCGCGCCATCCATGCGTACTGAAACGCCGGACGATAAGCGGATAGGCCAGGTTTTACGCCAGCTCACGGAGAACAGCCGCATTCTTGATGCCGGCGTCTATGATGAGCAAGGTAACCTGATTGCCCGCGCGGGCGAGCATGTCGACGTGCGCGACAGGCTGGCGCTGGACGGTAAAAAAGCCGGGGGCTATTTTAACCAGCAGATCGTCGAACCTATTCAGGGAAAGAATGGTCCGCTGGGCTATCTGCGCCTGACTCTCGATACCCACACCCTGCCCACTGAAGCCAAACAGGTCGATAATACCACCAATATTCTGCGCCTGATGCTGCTGCTTTCACTCGCCATCGGCGTTGTGCTGGCACGCACCCTGCTTCGGGGCAAGCGCTCGCGCTGGCAGCAATCCCCGTTCCTGCTGACCGCCAGCAAATCCGTCCCTGAAGACGAAGAGAGCGAGAAGAAAGAATAGTGATAAAGTAGGCGAACGATTCGGAAAAGGAACTTTGCCATGACGACGTTACGCCTGCTTATCTCTGACTCTTACGATCCCTGGTTTAATCTCGCGGTAGAAGAGTGCATCTTCCGCCAGATGCCCGCCACCCAGCGCGTACTGTTTCTCTGGCGTAACGCCGATACGGTGGTCATTGGTCGTGCGCAAAACCCATGGAAAGAGTGCAACACCCGGCGTATGGAAGAAGACAACGTCCGCCTGGCGCGCCGGAGCAGCGGCGGCGGCGCGGTGTTCCACGATCTGGGCAATACCTGCTTTACCTTTATGGCAGGAAAACCAGAGTACGACAAAACCATCTCTACTTCCATTGTCCTCAATGCGCTGAATTCACTCGGCGTGACGGCAGATGCCTCCGGACGTAACGATCTGGTGGTCAAAACCCCGGAGGGCGACCGGAAGGTCTCCGGCTCCGCCTACCGCGAAACGATGGATCGCGGGTTCCACCACGGCACCCTGTTGCTGAATGCCGATCTGAGCCGTCTGGCGAACTACCTGAATCCGGACAAGAAAAAGCTCCAGGCTAAGGGGATTACCTCCGTGCGCGGGCGCGTGGCGAATCTGGTGGAGCTGCTGCCGGGGATTACGCACGAGCAGATTTGCGATGCGATCCGTGACGCGTTCTTTGAACATTACGGCGAGCGCGTGGAAGCCGAAGTGATCTCCCCTGACAAAACCCCGGACCTGCCCAACTTTGCCGAAACCTTCGCCCGCCAGAGCAGCTGGGAGTGGAACTTCGGCCAGGCTCCTGCGTTTTCCCATCTGCTGGATGAGCGTTTTACCTGGGGCGGCGTGGAGCTGCATTTTGATGTGGAGAAAGGCCATATCACCCGCACGCAGGTGTTTACCGATAGCCTGAATCCGGCACCGTTAGAGGCGCTGGCGGCACGTTTGCAGGGCTGTTTGTACCGGGCGGATATGCTGCAGCAGGAATGCGACGCGTTGATTGGGGATTTCCCGGAGCAGGAAAAAGAGTTGAGGGATTTGTCAGCATGGATTGCGCAGGCCGTACGTTAAGTGCGGTTTGGTGCCCTCACCCCGGCCCTCTCCCACAGGGAGAGGGAGGGAAGAGACAGAATTACTCTTTATCGCCCAGCAGAACGGATTCCAGCGCGATTTTGATCATGTCGTTGAAGGTCGTCTGACGCTCGGCAGCGGTGGTCTGCTCGTGGGTACGGATATGGTCGGATACGGTGCAGATGGTGAGCGCTTTCGCACCAAACTCCGCCGCAACGCCGTAGATGCCCGCCGCTTCCATTTCCACGCCCAGAATGCCGTATTTTTCCATCACGTCGAACATCTCACCGCCGTCTGGTGCATAGAACAGGTCAGCAGAGAAGAGGTTACCCACGCGCGCGTCAACGCCCAGCGCTTTTGCCGCGTCAACCGCGTCACGCACCATGCCGAAGTCAGCGATTGCCGCGAAGTCATGGTCTTTGAAACGCATGCGGTTTACTTTGGAATCGGTGCAGGCACCCATGCCGATAACCACGTCGCGCAGCTTAACGTCCATACGCACCGCGCCACAGGAGCCCACGCGGATGATTTTCTTCACGCCGAAGTCGGTGATCAGCTCTTTGGTGTAGATAGAGCAGGATGGGATACCCATACCGTGGCCCATGACGGAGATTTTGCGGCCTTTATAGGTACCGGTGAAGCCCAGCATGCCGCGAACGTTGTTCACTTCACGCACGTCTTCCAGGAAAGTTTCTGCAATGTGCTTCGCGCGCAGCGGGTCGCCCGGCATCAATACGACGTCAGCGAAATCACCCATTTCTGCATTAATGTGAGGAGTTGCCATCTTCAGTTCCTTTTACATTGTTTATTCTTTTCACCCTCTCCCTGTGGGAGAGGGCCGGGGTGAGGGCATCAGACCGCACCCTACATGATTCAGAACATGGCCTTGCCATATTCCATGTCAGACGTACCAAAGTATTTCGCAATAGTCTGGCCGATGTCCGCGAAGGTTTCACGGTGACCGAGCGAGCCCGGCTTCACTTTCGGGCCGTACACCAGCACCGGAATGTGCTCACGGGTGTGGTCGGTACCGGTCCAGGTTGGGTCACAGCCGTGGTCCGCGGTCAGGATCAGAATGTCATCTTCACCCACCAGCTCCATCAGCTCCGGCAGACGGCGGTCGAACAGTTCAAGACCCGCAGCATAACCCGCGACGTCGCGACGGTGACCCCAGGAGGAGTCGAAGTCCACGAAGTTGGTGAAGACAATGGTCTTGTCGCCCGCTTCTTTCATCTCTTTGATGGTGGCATCGAACAGCGCATCCAGACCGGTGGCTTTCACTTTTTTGGTGATGCCGCAGTTGGCGTAGATGTCCGCGATTTTACCCACGGACACCACGTGACCGCCTTTCTCATCGACCAGCTTCTGCAGCACGGTTGGCGCTGGCGGCTCAACGGCCAGGTCGTGACGGTTACCGGTACGCTGGAAGTTACCCGCTTTGTCGCCGATAAACGGACGCGCGATCACGCGGCCAATGTTGTAGCCGCCTTCGGTCAGCTCTTCGCGTGCGATTTCGCACAGCTCGTAGAGTTTATCCAGGCCAAACGTCTCTTCGTGGCAGGCAATCTGGAACACGGAGTCAGCAGAGGTGTAGAAAATCGGCTTGCCGGTTTTCATATGCTCTTCGCCGAGCTGGTCCAGAATCACGGTACCGGAAGAGTGGCAGTTACCGAGGTAGCCCGGCAGGTTGGCACGCTTCACCAGCTTATCGAGCAGCTCATGCGGGAAGCTGTTCTCGTGATCGGAGAAGTAGCCCCAGTCGAACAGCACCGGCACACCGGCGATTTCCCAGTGGCCAGACGGGGTGTCTTTACCGGAGGAAAGCTCGTGCGCCCAGCCGTAGGCGCCCACGACTTCCGCGTTGCCGTCCATACCGGCTGCGATTTTACCGGTAGAGCCTTCATGCGCTTTCACCAGACCAAGGCGGGTCAGGTTGGGTAGAGTCAGAGGGCCTTTACGACCGTTGTCCGCTTCGCCTTTCGCACAGGCTTCCGCGATGTGACCCATGGTATCGGAACCCACGTCACCAAAACGTTCTGCATCTTCGGTTGCGCCGATGCCGAATGAGTCCAGCACCATAATAAATGCACGTTTCATAATTGTTCTCCGTACGTAGTGCTTCAAAAATTATCGATCAGATCAGTATACCGCTATTCGGTGATACGGCGATAGACAGTCGGTGTGGTTTCCGGTGCTTTATCGTCAAGCGTGATGGCCGCCTTCACCGCTTTCGCCGCTTCCTGCCAGCTGGCTTCGTCTTTGGCGTGGATCACCGCCAGCGGACGTTGGCCGTCAACGCTGTCGCCCAGACGGGCCATATCGGTAAAGCCGACGCTGTAATCAATGGTGTCCGATGCCTGACGACGGCCGCCGCCCATCGAGACCACCGCCATGCCGAGGGCACGGGTGTCCATCGCAGAAACAAACCCTTCGCTATCGGCATACACCGCTTTGCTGAGCGTCGCGGTTGGCAGGTATTTCGCGTAGTCTTCGACAAAGTCGGTCGGGCCTTTCTGCGCCGCGACCATGCGGCCGAAGATCTCCGCCGCTTTGCCGTTGTCCAGCACCGCCTGCAGCTTCGCGCGGGCGTCGGCGTCGTCTTTGGCGAGCTTGCCGGAGATTAACATCTCAACGCACAGCGCCATGGTGACGTCGAACAGGCGCGGGTTACGGTATTCGCCGGTGAGGAACTGTACCGCCTCACGCACTTCGACCGCGTTACCGGCGCTGGAGGCCAGCACCTGGTTCATATCGGTGAGCAGTGCGGTAGTGCGCACGCCCGCGCCGTTGGAGACGCCAACGATCGCTTCGGCCAGCGCCTCAGAGAGTTCATAGGTTGGCATAAACGCGCCGCTGCCTACCTTCACGTCCATCACCAGCGCGTCCAGCCCTTCTGCCAGCTTCTTCGCCAGGATAGAGGCGGTGATCAGCGGGATGGAGTCAACGGTCGCGGTGATGTCGCGGGTCGCGTAGAAACGCTTGTCTGCCGGAGCAAGAGAGCTGGTCTGGCCGATAATCGCCACACCAACGTCTTTAATAATGTCGCGGAAGCGGTTGTCATCCGGGAAGATATCGAAGCCCGGAATGGCTTCCAGTTTGTCGAGCGTACCGCCAGTGTGGCCCAGGCCGCGTCCGGAGATCATCGGGATGTAACCGCCACAGGCTGCCACCATTGGGCCGAGCATCAGAGACGTTACGTCGCCCACGCCGCCGGTGGAGTGTTTATCCACAATCGGGCCGTTAAGGTTGAGGCTTTTCCAGTCCAGAACGGTTCCTGAATCTCGCATCGCCATGGTCAGCGACACGCGCTCAGGCATCGACATATCGTGGAAGAAAATGGTCATCGCCAGAGCCGCAATCTGCCCTTCTGAGACGGTGTTATCACGAATGCCGTTAATGAAGAAGCGGATCTCTTCGTCGCTTAATGCATGACCATCACGTTTTTTACGAATAATTTCTTGTGCGAGAAACACGGTAACCTCCATGCGGAATCGGGGGAGTTGTGGCGGGTGGCGCTACGCTTACCCGCCCTACGATCCTGTAGGCCGGATAAGCGAAGCGTCATCCGGCGTTGTCTGGCAATCAGTAGCTGCTTGCGCTCTTACCGTCGCCGTGACCCAGCGCCTTCAGCAGGCTAGCCAGCAGGCTGGACGCACCGAAACGGTAGTGACGGGAATCGGCCCAGTCGGCGCCGAACAGTTCGTCAGCAATCGCCAGGAACTGCTGCGCGTCTTCGGCGGTACGCACGCCGCCCGCAGGTTTGAAACCAACGGTTTTGGACACGCCCATGTCGCGGATCACTTCCATCATGATGCGCGCGCTTTCCGGGGTGGCGTTAACCGGCACTTTACCGGTAGAGGTTTTAATGAAATCCGCACCGGCTTTGATGGAGATTTCAGATGCCTTACGAATCAGCGCCTCTTCTTTCAGCTCGCCGGTTTCGATGATCACTTTAAGCAGCACGTTTGCCGCCGCACACGCGTCTTTACAGGCCTTCACCAGGTCAAAACCGACCTGCTCGTTGCCGGCGATCAGCGCGCGGTATGGGAACACCACGTCAACTTCGTCTGCACCGTAAGCAATCGCCGCGCGGGTTTCTGCCAGCGCAATCTCGATATCGTCGTTGCCGTGCGGGAAGTTAGTCACGGTTGCAATGCGCACGTCCGGCGTGCCCTGCTCTTTCAGCGTCTTACGGGCAATCGGGATAAAGCGCGGGTAGATACAAACGGCTGCGGTGTTACCCACTGGCGTTTTCGCCTGATGGCACAGGGCGATGACTTTCTCATTGGTGTCGTCATCGTTCAGGGTAGTCAGGTCCATCAGTTTCAACGCGCGCAGGCTGCTTGCAGTTAAATCGGTCATAACAATCTCCAACGGCAGTGCCGTATAAATTTTACCTTGCGGGTCTGTGAGTATTCTAACATCCACCCGCATCCACACTTCGACATTCATCACAGTTAATGAAAACTGCGTACAAATTTGCATTACTGTAATGAGATCTTCTTCAAACTTTAGTGCGCAAATTGCCGACTAAAGCAGCAATACCCCCTGTGGGATCAAAAGCGCCAACAGGCAGGCTTTCTACAATCCGTTCATCATCCGCAGAACATTCAAGGAAGCGAATATGCCCCACTCCAGCCCCGACGCCCTGCAGCAACGTTGCCAGCAGATTGTGACAAGCCCGGTGTTATCCCCGGAACAAAAACGTCATTTTCTGGCGCTGGAAGCGGAAAACAACCTGCCGTATCCGGCACTTCCTGAAGCTGCGCGCGCCGCGCTGGACGAGGGGTTTATCTGCGACATGTTCGAAGGCCATGCGCCTTACAAACCCCGTTACGTTCTGCCGGATTACGCAAAATTTCTGGCTAACGGTTCAGAATGGCTGGAGCTGGAAGGGGCAAAAGATCTCGACGATGCCCTCTCGCTGCTAACCATCCTTTATCACCATGTTCCGTCCGTCACATCGATGCCGGTCTATCTCGGCCAGCTTGATGCGCTGCTGCAACCATATGTTAGAATTCTAACACAAGAAGAAATCAATAGCCGAATAAAACGTTTCTGGCGCTATCTTGACCGTACGCTGCCGGATGCCTTTATGCATGCCAATATCGGGCCGGAAGATACGCCCATCACCCGTGCCATTCTGCGTGCCGATGCAGAGCTGAAGCAGGTCGCGCCGAACCTGACCTTTATTTATGATCCAGAGACCACCCCGGACGATTTGCTGCTTGAGGTAGCAAAAAACATATGTGAATGCAGTAAACCGCATATTTCTAATGGCCCGGTGAATGATAAAATTTTCACAAAAGGTCGTTATGGCGTGGTGAGCTGTTACAACTCCCTGCCTCTGGCTGGCGGTGGCAGCACCCTGGTGCGCCTTAACCTCAAAGCCATTGCTGAATGCAGCACGTCCATTGAAGACTTCTTCACCCGCACGCTCCCGCACTATTGCCAGCAGCAAATGGCCATCATCGATGCACGCTGTGGTTTCCTGTACGAGCAATCTGGCTTCTTTGAGAATAGCTTCCTGGTAAAAGAGGGGCTGATTGATGCCGATCGGTTTGTGCCGATGTTTGGCATGTACGGACTGGCGGAAGCGGTAAACATGCTCTGTGAGAAAGCTGGCATCGCGGGACGTTACGGCAAAGATGAGCAGGCCAACGCGCTGGGCTATCGCATCAGCGAACAGCTTGCGGTGTTTGTCGAAAACACGCCGGTGAAGCACGGCTGGAAGCAGCGCGCGATGCTTCACGCGCAGTCGGGGATCAGCTCCGACTCCGGCACCACGCCGGGCGCGCGCCTGCCGTACGGCGACGAGCCGGATCCCATCAGCCACCTGCTGGCGGTAGCTCCCCATCACAAGCACTACTCTTCCGGGATAAGCGATATCCTGACGCTGGATGAGACGGTAAAACGCAACCCGCAGGCGGTGGTTCAGCTGTGCCTGGGCGCGTTCAGGACGGGTATGCGCGAGTTTACCGCCAACGTGGCGGGTAACGATCTGGTGCGCGTCACCGGGTATATGGTGCGGCTATCGGATCTGGAGAAATACCGGGAAGCAGGGTCGAGAACGAACACCACGTGGCTGGGGGAAGAAGCCGCACGCAATACCCGCATTCTGGAACGTCAGCCGCGCGTGATTAGCCATGAACAGCAGATGCGCTTTAGTTAGTCAGGTCATTCCTTTTTCCTGTGTGGACGGGCCGGGCAGCCGCCTTGCCCTCTTCCTGCAGGGCTGCAACCTGCGCTGTAAAACCTGCCACAACCCGTGGACGATTGGCCGCTGCAACGACTGCGGGGACTGCGTGCCCCACTGTCCGCACGACGCGCTGACCATTCAGGCCGGGCGCGTCTGGTGGCAGGAGAGCGACTGCCAGCAGTGCGACACCTGTCTGCACCTGTGTCAGCAGCAGGCAACGCCTATGGCGCACCGCTTCAGCGTGGAAGAGATCCTCGCTCAGGTCCGCAAATCCGCACCGTTTATCGAAGGGATCACCGTCAGCGGCGGTGAAGCCACAACGCAATTACCGTTTTTGATCGCCCTGTTCACTGCGATCAAAGCCGATCCAACCCTGCGCCATCTCACCTGTCTGGTCGACAGCAACGGTCTGTTAAGCGAAACCGGCTGGCAAAAGCTGCTGCCGGTACTGGATGGCGCGATGCTGGATCTCAAGGCGTGGGACAATGAGCATCACCGTTTTCTGACCGGGCGCGAAAACCCGCAGATTAAACAGAGTATTCGCTGGCTGGCACAGCATCAACGGCTGACTGAATTGAGGCTCCTGGTGATCCCAGAGCAATGTGATTATCTGGAACATCTGAAACCGCTGACAACGTTTATCCACGGGCTGGGGAATATTCCGGTGCGTATTAACGCGTTTCATGCGCATGGCGTGTACGGTGAGGCAGCGTCATGGCGCAGCGCCACGCCTGAGGACGTTGAACCGCTAGCGCGGGCGCTGGAAAAACAGAAGATAACGGTGATCCGCCCGGCGCTTTACCTATAGCGTGATACCAAATACCGACCGCGTATTTTCCAGCAGCGCATCGGCAATCACCACTTCAGGCTCTTTTCGCAGTTCACACAGGGTGGCAAACACGCGCGCCGCCTGTTCCGGGCGATTCGGCTGACCCTGAAAACCATTCAGCGGCATATCCGGCGCGTCGGTTTCCAGCAGCAGCGCCGACAGCGGCAGCTGCGCCATCACGTCCCGGGTTTTACTGGCGCGCGGATAGGTGATGGTGCCACCGACGCCGATTTTATAGCCCAGCTCAATAAAACGCTGCGCCTGCTGCAGGCTGCCGGAGAAACCGTGCACGACGCCCCTGCGCGGCAGATCGATGCGTTTCAGGTGCATCGCCAGCTTATCGTGCGTGCGTCTTGAATGGAGGATCACCGGCAGATCGTGACGCTTCGCCAGCCTGAGCTGCGCGTCGAGGATCATCTGCTGGCGCTCAAACTGCGGGTTCTCGCGATAAAGATCGAGGCCGATCTCCCCGATGGCGACAAGCTTGTCGCCTGCGGTCTGCACTATCTCATCAAGTCTCTCTATGTGCTCATCACGATGCCGCTCAATCACGATCGGATGCAGGCCGAGCGCCGCATAGAGCGCGGGGTGCCGCGCAGAAAGATCCAGCACGCGGGAAAAGTACGCCGCTTCCACTGACGGCACAATGATGGCCTGAACGCCTGCGTCAGCCGCTTTCGCAATGCTTTGCGCTTCCTCCCCCGTAAACGGCGGGAAATCAAAGTGGCAGTGGGTATCGATAAAGCGGTGCGTCACGCCAGATCCTCGTTATCCAGTAAAGCATCATTCGCCTGCGGAATGTCCACCAGCGGCATCGTCAGGGCATCGTTGGCGACAATCGCAGGCGGCGTAATAATGCGTTTATGGCGATGAAGCGGTGGCTGCTCCGCCAGCATTTTCCCTACCGTTGCCAGGAAGTAGCGCCCGCACAGCCGTCCCGTTTTGTAATCCATGCGCAGCGCAGGGACGCGGCTGCCCAGGGCCATGCTCAGCAGCGGCTTAGGCGGATAGATTTCAAAAATACGCAGCTTACCCGGCGGTTTTTCAATGAAGCGCTGCATCGCGCCGTAGGTGGTTTCATGCTGCTTCGCGATGTTCACCAGCGGCTGCAGGCTGCTGTCGCCCAACCAGCGCTCCATCCGTTTAAACCACTGCGGCGTGTAATACATTTGCGACGGTACGGTACGGATCACCACAATGGTTTTCGCCCCGCGACGGGCGGCTTCCTGCACCGGTACCGCGTCACTGATCCCCCCGTCCAGATAGCTAATGCCGTCCAGCAGCGCACCGGTACGATAAAAACCGGGGATCGCGCTGGAGGCGCGGATGATGTCCAGCCAGTTCTCCTTCTGAGGCGAAAAATAGCCCGGCGAATAATCATCCCCCCGGCTGGCGCACATCCAGAATTCTTTGCCGCTATCAAACAGACGGGCCGCGGTGTCCATGGCCAGCGGCATCTGGCTGGAGGTCGACTCCAGCAGCCAGTCGAGATCGATCAGGTTACCGCCGCGCACAAAGCGCACCGGATTAAAAAACTCTTTCGCCGTGGTGTAGCGCATGATGACCTTTCGCGCGTAGCCGGGCTGGTTGCAGACATAGGCAGAAAGGTTCTGCGCCCCGGCAGACGTGCCAAAGTAGAGGTCAAACGGGTTGAACTGCGCGCGCATAAATTCGTCCAGCACGCCGGCGGTGAAAATGCCGCGCTGTCCTCCACCTTCGCAGACCAGCGCGAGTTGACCTGCGCGAAACGGTTTTAACGTCAGCGGCGCAATATTGCCGAGCGTAACGGGAATTCGTTGCCCCACCTCTGCTTTCCTGTTTTGACTATTTTATAACACCACAGTAACGCACCCGACCTGTTACGCAAATAAGAAAAAGCCAGTCACAGCGACTGGCTTTTTTTTGTTGAAGGAATATTGCGTTTGCTACGGACGTCTACGACCCGTAAACAGGCTGACCAGGAACAGAATAATACCCACAACGAAGACAATTTTAGCTGCCCATGCCGCTGTACCTGCCAGTCCACCAAAGCCCAATGCGGCGGCAATTAACGCGATAACCAGAAATATAATGCCCCAACGAAACATAAGCTTCTCCTTTACCATAGTTAATGTCGGCCGCTAAACGTGAGCGCTCAGGTCACTCACCGGCGTTTTTCCAGAGTCGTTCTTATATCGCCCGCAGGTGTTAGCCAGGCGGGCGAATGGTCCAGATTTACTTCGTTTTCAGATCGTTTTTAACGCTTTTAACACCATCTATCGCTTTCGCAATGGACTCGGCACGTTCACTTTGCGCCTGCGAATCTACCGTACCGGAAAGCTGAACCACACCATCGGTGGTTTCTACTTTCACCTTACGGGACGGCACGATGTCATCTGCTAAAAGTTTAGCTTTGATTTCGCTGGTGGTGGCGGCATCACCGGCGTAACCTTTCACCGACGCGTTTTTGCCGTCACGGACGTGCAGCTTATCGCTGACGGAGGCAACACCTTCGACGCCTTTCGCGACTTTCACCGCCTGTTCTGCCTGAGCCTGGCTTTCAACAAAGCCGCTCAGCGTGACCACTTTCTTGTCGGTCTTAACGGAAATATCGGTGCTCTTAATGGCTTCATCATCCACCAGTGCGGCTTTCACTTTTGCTGTGATTGAGCTGTCATCCATGAAGTTGCCGACTTTATTCATAGAGCTATCGATTTTTTGCCCTGCGTTATCGGCCGTGGATTGTGCTTTATCCATGGTGCTGCTTTCCGCGAGGGCGGAGCCGCTCACCAGAACGCTACCCAGGGTTACAGCCAGCAGAGTTTTAGAAATCTTCAGTCTTGTCATATTCATCGATCTATTCCTGTGTTGACCCGTTATTCGGGCTACGCACTTCCTTAGTAGTGATATATATTGCGAATAAACACACGGGCAAAATGGATAACCTAAAGTCATGCATTGAACAGTTAATTTATCCACGCCCGGTGTTAAACACTGAGTTAAATATAGATCACTCTCACAGAGCCGCTTTCAGAATTGGGTAAAAAACGCGCGAATAGCGTGAAATTGCGTTGAATTAAGAACATTCCGCAAGGGATTAATAAGACAGGAATTAAAGAAGAGCACGGCGGCAGCCGTGCTCTGAGAGGGGATTAGTGCTCGCGGGTTTTACGGAATTGAACGTCAGGATAACGTTCCTGCGTCAGGTTCAGGTTCACCATGGTTGGCGCGATATAGGTCAGGTTATCGCCACCATCCAGCGCAAGCTGAACTTCATTCTTACGCTTAAATTCTTCGAATTTCTTCACGTCAGAACACTCGACCCAGCGCGCGGTCGCGACGTTCACCGACTCGTAAATCGCTTCCACGTTGTATTCGCTCTTCAGACGCGCGACAACCACGTCAAACTGCAGCACGCCGACCGCACCAACGATCAGATCGTTGTTCGCAATCGGGCGGAAGACCTGCACGGCGCCCTCTTCGGAGAGCTGAACCAGGCCTTTCAGCAGCTGTTTCTGCTTCAGCGGATCGCGCAGACGGATACGACGGAACAGCTCTGGTGCGAAGTTCGGAATGCCGGTGAACTTCATCATTTCGCCCTGGGTGAAGGTATCGCCGATCTGAATAGTGCCGTGGTTGTGCAGACCGATGATGTCGCCCGGATAGGCCTCTTCAACGTGCGAACGGTCGCCCGCCATAAAGGTCAGCGCATCGGAGATGACCACATCTTTCCCGGTACGCACCTGGCGCAGCTTCATGCCCTTTTCATATTTACCGGACACCACGCGCATAAAGGCCACGCGGTCACGGTGTTTCGGATCCATGTTGGCCTGAATCTTAAATACGAAGCCGGTGAACTTCTCTTCTTTTGCTTCCACTTCACGGGTGTCGGTTTTGCGCGGCATCGGCTGCGGCGCCCACTCCACCAGACCGTCGAGCATGTGGTCAACGCCGAAGTTACCCAGTGCGGTACCGAAGAAGACCGGGGTAATTTCGCCGCTCAGGAACAGCTCTTTGTCGAATTCGTGAGACGCGCCCTTGACCAGCTCCAGCTCGTCGCGCAGCTGCGCGGCCAGCTCTTCCCCGACCGCCGCGTCCAGATCCGGGTTGTCCAGACCTTTAACAATGCGCACTTCCTGAATGGTGTGGCCTTTACCGGTCTGATACAGGTAGGTTTCGTCTTTATAGAGGTGATAAACGCCTTTGAACAGCTTACCGCAGCCAATCGGCCAGGTGATTGGCGCACAGGCGATCTTCAGCTCGTTTTCCACTTCATCCATCAGCTCCATCGGATCGCGGATGTCACGGTCGAGTTTGTTCATAAAGGTGAGGATCGGCGTATCGCGCAGACGGGTCACTTCCATCAGCTTACGGGTACGATCTTCTACACCTTTCGCGGCGTCGATCACCATCAGACAGCAGTCCACCGCCGTCAGGGTACGGTAGGTATCTTCGGAGAAGTCTTCGTGACCCGGGGTGTCCAGCAGGTTCACCAGGCAGTCGTGATAAGGGAACTGCATCACGGAGGTGGTAATCGAAATACCACGCTGTTTTTCCATCTCCATCCAGTCGGATTTTGCATGCTGGCTGGAGCCACGGCCTTTAACGGTACCCGCAGTCTGGATCGCCTGTCCGAACAGCAACACCTTCTCAGTGATGGTCGTTTTACCGGCATCGGGGTGCGAGATAATGGCAAAAGTGCGGCGCTTGGCCACCTCTTGCAGATAAGGAGACAACGTCATAATTAAATCTTCTTTTATAAGCGCGGCAGCACGCCACGCATCATGGAATACAAAATTGCGGCTATTTTACCCATCAACGGGGGGCAGGCAATCATTGTTTACACAGGAGTTGCTCCAGTTCGTTCAACGACGTCACGGTCCAGGTCGGCTCGATGCCGTCAGGCTTCTCACGGCCATGCGCATTGAGCCACACGGTCGACAGACCGGCCTTAATGCCGCCCAGAATATCTGACTCTGCCGTATCCCCCACCATCAGGACGCGATCGCGGTCGGGATTACCGGCCTGCGCCAGCGCATAATCGAAAATTCGCGGATCCGGTTTAGGTACACCCACCTCTTCCGAGATCACCAGCGCGTCAAAATGATCGCGCAGGCCGGTGCGCTCAAGGCGGATCTGCTGCAGGGCGGTAAAACCGTTGGTGATGATCCCCAGTTTCACCTTACCTTTCAACGCATTCAGCAGGGAAACCGCGCCCGGCAGCGGCGCACAGATATCGGCCATGGCGTTAAGGAAAGCCTCGTTAAGCGTCCCCGGACTGACCTTTAAACGTTCCGCCCAGACGTCAAAGCGCTGGTGCTGAAGCTGTAACGCGGTGATGGCACCGTTCTGGTAATCCACCCACAGCGGTTTGTTGACCGCCTGATAGTCCTGAAAATCTTCAGCGGTGAAGGTTACGCTATAGTCGAGAAACATCCGCTGCAGGCCGCCGAACGAGTCGAACGTAAACAGCGTTTCGTCGGCATCAAAGAAAATCCAGTCCCATTTCATCGTTACAACCTTATTTTTTATTATCCAATCGGCAGAGCCATTATGATGGCGTCTTCACGTCCCTCTGCGGTGGGGTAGTAGTTACGGCGGATTGTCGCCTCGTTAAAGCCTAAGCTTTCATAGAGCGCGATGGCGGCGACATTCGACGCGCGCACCTCCAGCCACAGGGTGAAAACGTCACGGGTTTCGAGCTCACGGATGAGGTGCTCAAGCAGTTCTTTTCCCAGCCCACGGCGCTGAAACGCGGGATCAACCGCGATATTAAACAGCGTCGCCTCATCAAGAACAACCTGCGTGATCGCGAAAGCGGCCATGGTGCCGTCAACGTCCAGGCGGTAGTTCAGATACCGTTCGCCCTGATTGCTGGCGAAGGTTTTTTCGCTCCACGGAAACGCGTGGGCGCGTGTTTCAATCGCAAACGCTGTGGTCAGGTCAGGCGTCGTGAGGGAAGAAATCGTGTTCATATTCGCAGATTTGTTGCCATAGCGCGCTGCGCGCTTTTGGGTTGGCTTTCAGTTCGTCCAGCGCTGGCGAGCAGATCTGGCTCCCCTGGAGGGAGATCTCATTTGTCTCTCCGATACGCCAGCTGTTACAGCGGCTATCAGGAGGCAGCATCGCGACACGCTCTGGCGTCAGCGGTAAAACCTGGTCGGCCGTCAGCTTCAGGCTGCGAAGGACATCATCGATCAGGGGTTCATTCAGGGCAGGCAGTTCTTCCGCCACCATCACCAGGCGAACGTGCGCCGGGATGGAGATGGCGATTTCGCCCTGCAACGCCGTCGGGCGACGCAAAGCCCACTGGGTAATGCCCAGCTGCTGCAACTGCCAGTCTCGTCGGGATGTCATAGGGAAAACTCCTGTCTCTCAGGCGCGCAAATATAGCAAATGTGTCGAAAGTGCGCCATCTACCTACTATAATCCCCGCCTGAGTTTATTGAGGAACAATTCATGTCTGCATTTACCCCGGCAAGTGAAGTCTTGCTGCGTCACAGTGATGATTTCGAAGAAAGCCGTATTCTGTTTGCCGGAGATATGCAGGATGACCTGCCCGCGCGTTTCGACTGTGCTGAAAGCCGTGCCCACACCCAATATTACCACCACTGGCAGGTGCTGAGCCGTCAGATGGGCGAGCGCGCGCGCTTTAGCCTGGTGGCGGAGCAGAGCGATATCGCCGACTGCGATACGCTGATTTACTACTGGCCGAAGAATAAACCGGAAGCCCAGTTCCAGCTGATGAACCTGCTCTCCCTGCTGCCGGTCGGCTGCGATATTTTCGTGGTAGGAGAGAACCGCAGCGGCGTGCGTAGCGCTGAACAGATGCTGGAAGACTACGCGCCGCTGAATAAAGTCGACAGCGCTCGCCGCTGTGGTCTGTACCACGGACGACTGGAAAAACAGACAACGTTTGATGCGCAGGCTTACTGGGACGAATACCAGCTTGACGGCTTGACCATCAAAACCCTGCCGGGCGTGTTCAGCCGTGACGCGCTGGATACGGGCAGCAAGCTGCTGCTCTCCACTCTGACGCCGCACACCAAAGGCAAAGTGCTGGACGTGGGCTGCGGCGCGGGCGTGCTCTCTACCGTGCTCGCCAGCCATTCGCCAAAGGTGCGCTTAACCCTGTGTGACGTGAGCGCCCCGGCGGTTGAAGCCAGCCGCGCAACGCTTGCCGCAAACGGCATTGAAGGCGAGGTGATTGCCAGCAACGTCTTCTCTGACGTCACCGGTCGCTTCGACATGATCATCTCTAACCCGCCGTTCCACGACGGTATGGAAACCAGCCTTGAAGCGGCACAAACGCTGATCCGTGGCGCAACCCGTCACCTTAACAGCGGCGGCGAGCTGCGTATCGTTGCGAACGCCTTCCTGGCGTACCCGAAAGTGCTGGACGAAACCTTTGGCTTCCACGAAGTGATCGCCCAGACCGGCCGCTTTAAGGTCTATCGTACCGTGATGACGCGCCAGGCCAAAAAGTAATCTCACTCCTGCAGGCCGGATAAGCGCAATCACTATCCGGCAAGCAGGCGTCTCAGTTCCGGCCATTTTTGCAGCAATCAATAAAAGGTGCGCACTTTTCAGTTGACGTAAAGCTGAAAACATCTAGAATGCGCCTCCGTGGTTACGATACTTTTACAGTATCGATGGTATGCGAAGGTGGCGGAATTGGTAGACGCGCTAGCTTCAGGTGTTAGTGTCCTTACGGATGTGGGGGTTCGAGTCCCCCCCTCGCACCATAAATCACGATGATATTGCTCGCACTGGGCGAAGGTGGCGGAATTGGTAGACGCGCTAGCTTCAGGTGTTAGTGTCCTTACGGATGTGGGGGTTCGAGTCCCCCCCTCGCACCAACGAGGCGATATCAACATAGTAATGATGTAAATAGTAAGATGACTGTGCGAAGGTGGCGGAATTGGTAGACGCGCTAGCTTCAGGTGTTAGTGTCCTTAGGATGTGGGGGTTCGAGTCCCCCCCTCGCACCAATTATCTTACAACCCCTCTGAAGATCTTCTTTTCCCTGTTATTTCAAACTCATTAGTATCACCAGAATTCCACTGACCAGTGCTACGCAGGATGGCAGTAAAACAAAGTGACGTAGTTGCTTATGCCAGATCATGCCTGACGTGACTAACAGTCCTGACACAATGATGGCTTTCCAGGTATCGAGAGAGAGATCGGCAAACGTCAAACCGCCGAGAATGGCTCCCGGCAGCAATACCCCCCAACAACTTCCCAGCGCCCTGTTCAACATGATCTGCCCTCTCACAACGATAATGATAACCAATATCATATGACAGGTATTATCATTTGTCAGCTGAATGAATCAAAATCCATCGACCTTTACCTTTCCCGTAATGACAGGAATTGCCTAAGGTGATAAATTGCGCACCTGTTAACAACGTCTAAAGATTTTCTGATAATTACTCTTTGAGCTTTTTGCATATTTAATTGCGAAACGACATCTATTTATTTGTTTTAATTAAATTTTAATAAAAATACACGACTATGACATCACAATCCTGGCGGTCTTTGGTTCACAGAAAATATCAATTATCGTTACGTTTATTTTTATTTCTGAACGCAACATCGGCAGTGTTCTCGGTAACAAACCCGCTCAATTCTGTACGACTGTTTTCCGCCCCTCTGATTGCTATATTCTCCATCAGTACCGGCCTGTTCGTCTGGCACTGGAGAAAGCGCGCGCGGAAGATAAATATTCCCGTCGTTTCAGGGATCTTCGGTATTTTGTGGGCCTGGCAAATTGTCTCCAAATTCGCCTTAATTACCCACGATCATGCGACGTATTTGTTAATCGCCCTTTTAACGGTGCTTTTTATCGGCACGCTGGCGTTCGCCAGTAATATCAAAGCCTTTACGCTGCATTCACTGCCCACCTTTATTGTCTGCCTGTGGTTAAGCGATCACGATATATGGCTGCGAATGACCTATTCTTTCGCACTTCCTGTGGTGGCAATTGCTATTCATAACATTTTGCAAAGACGCAATGACCGTTTTGCTCAGGAGCTCCTTTCCCGCCTTCTGGAGGAACGGGAAACCCTTACCGATCTCAGCATGATGGACCCGCTTACCGGGCTCTATAATCGTCGCGGTCTGCAAAGCCGTCTGGAGAATTTGCCCACGGTAGAGAATGGCGAGCACTTTGTCCTGCTGATGGATATCGACCACTTCAAAGCCTATAACGACCATTACGGCCATATGATGGGCGACCAGGCGCTGAAGCGCGTCTCTGCGGCAATTCGCGATGCCGTGCGTTCTCGCGATATTGTGGCGCGTTTTGGTGGGGAAGAGTTTATGGTGCTGCTGACCAACATTTCACTCGAACATGCTCGCCAGACGGCCGAGCGGATCCGTCAGAAAGTTTACGATTTGAAAATCCCGCATCTGTTTAACGAAAGCGTCGCGACAAACGTCACCATCAGCATTGGTATTGCCATTTTCGAGGATGAAGACGTGGAAGGCGCGCTGGAAAAAGCGGATAAAGCCCTCTACGAAGCAAAGCATATGGGGCGCAACAACATTCTGTTGAGTGAAGAGATTCAGACGGCGTAAACATCACGGCGATGTCACCAGGACAAAAGTCTTGCCATTGGTATGAGCAATAGTTAGGATTGGCAATCATTATCATTTAGATTTCTATCTATACTATGGCCACGCATACCGCACACATCGTCGAACCCCTCCTCTGGCGAGCGCCCCTCACCAGCGGGAATGCTTCGCTTGCGGATGCCATACGGGATAAGATTGCGGAAACGCGCGCCCACCTGCTGGACTTTATCCGGCTTGATGAAGCCCCCCCGAACCACGCCATGACGCTCTCAGAGTGGCGCCAACCGGCAAAACTGCAATCGCTGCTGGCCACCTATTCCGACCATATCTATCGCAATCAGCCCACCCTTACGCGGGAAAATAAACCCCTGCTCTCACTCTGGGCACAGTGGTATATCGGGCTGATGGTGCCTCCCCTCATGCTGGCGCTCTTAACACAGAAGAGCATGCTGGAACTCTCGCCGGATAATTTTCACGTCGAGTTTCACGAAACCGGACGTGCTGCCTGCTTCTGGATTGATCTACATGAAGACCAGAGCGCGGAACGCCTGACGGCTCAGGAGCGTATGGAACAGCTGGTCACTCAGGCCCTGATCCCGGTGGTAGAAGCGCTTGAAGCGACAGGAGAGATTAACGGGAAGCTTATCTGGAGCAATACGGGCTATTTAATCCACTGGTATTTAACGGAAATGAAGCCGCTTCTTGGTGATGAGAACGTTGACGCCCTGCGTCAGTCCTGTTTCTTTGCAAAACAGCTTTCCGATGGCCGTGACAACCCGTTGTTCCGAACCGTCGTGCTCCGTGATGGGCTTCTGGTTCGCCGCACCTGCTGCCAGCGCTATCGCCTGCCGGACGTTAAGCAATGCGGGGATTGCACGCTGAAGTAGAGCAGTGAATTGCCCGGCCTGATGCCCTCACCCTGACCCTCTCCCACAGGACTGAGGAATCCCCAGTAATTTTTTTACCTGAAGCGATGAACGTTGCTTCAAAAAAATTAATAACTTACAGCGACGCCCTGGTCCGGCTGTAAATCGCCGAAGCGTTTCCGTAAGGCCGGGGCGAGGCGCAGGGATGCGCCGAGAGGGCGTGGCCTGCAGGGATGCAGGCTCATGCCCGACCCGATAGCCTGAAGGAATAAGCTGAGGGGACCGCGAAGCGGCGATTTACCGCCGGGAGCCCGGGTCGCCAGGGCGGCGGCGATTGAGCCGCCATGGCACGTTCACCGGTCATGTCCTTACAGAGTAGCAAGAAACATAAAGTGAACGGAATGACCACCACAGCCGTATGTTCCCCCTCACCCCAGCCCTCTCCCTCAAGGGAGAGGGGGTCGTCCGTGCAGGCATTATTTTGTGGGGATTCCTCAGCCCACGGGGAGAGGGAACAAACACAAAAAACGGCAACCTGCGTTGCCGTTTTGCTTTTATCTAAGCCACCTGCTGATTGTCCTCTTCAGCATTACGCTGCGCTTCTTCCGCTTCCTGCTCCAGCAGTTGCTTCTCATACACTTTGAAGAACGGGAAGTAGATGATCGCCGATACGCAGGCCAGAACCACAACCAGAATAGCCGCGCGGAAGTCCCAGCCCAGAGCCCATGCTGCCCCTATCGGCGCCGGTGCCGTCCAGGGAACGACCGAGATGACGCGCCCAATCAAATCAAACGTCATCGCCGCCCACGCCAGCACGGCGTTAACCATCGGTGCCAGCAGGAACGGAATAAAGAACACCGGGTTCATCACGATTGGTGTACCGAAAATGACAGGTTCGTTGATGTTAAAGAAGCTGGGCACCACGCTCAAACGCCCGATAGAGCGTAAATGCGCTGAACGGCTACGCAGATAGCAAATCACCAGCCCCATCGTCGCGCCCGATCCGCCAATCACGATAAAGAACGTCCAGAACGCCTCCATAAAAATATGCGGCAGAGGCTGGCTGGCGGCCAGCGCGGTCTGGTTAGCGCCCAGGTTAGTCAGCCAGAACATCTGCAACATCCCGGAGACGATGGCGGCGCCGTGGATCCCGGCAAACCACAGCAGATGACCAATCAACACCGCCAGCAGGATCGCAGGCAGTGAATCCGCCGCGGAAACCAGCGGTTTAAAGACCGACATAATGGCCTGCGGGATCAGCATGCCAAACTGAGACTGAATGACCAGGCTCAGAGGATAGAGCGTTAACACCACCACCAGCACCGGGATCAGCAGATCAAAAGAGTTTTTGATCATCGGAGGAACCTGGTCTGGCAGGCGAATACCGATGTTATGCGCCTTGAGGAAACGCATCATCTCAACGCAGTAGATCGCCACCAGAATCGCGGTAAAAATCCCCGTTCCCCCCAGACTGTCGACAGGAAGCGTGCCTTTGGTTTTCGGTGCCGCGACCAGCAGAAACGCCATCAGCGACAGCATGGCGCACATGAACGGGTCTAACTGGTGCGATTTGACATAGTGTTTGCCAAGGTTATAGGCAATGGCCGCACAGATATAAATGGACATAATGCCCATCGTCATATCAAACGGCGTCAGGATTTGGCCTTCAAACTGCTTCGCCATATCCAGCCATGCGCGGGCGAAACCCCACGTGGTATCAGGCGAAAAAGGTGGATAAGCGAACACTAACAAAAATGAACCCACAATCATAAATGGCATCGCGGAGATGAATCCATCACGAATAGCCATGACATGACGCTGGGAAGAGATCCGCCCGGCAATCGGGCTCACGTAATTTTCAACGAAACGGAATATCAGGTTAAACGCAGCATGGTTGGCAGACATGGCAGATCTCCTGTCAGACGTTTGTTACGGGCACTTTCGCGCCGCACGTTGTTCCATAAATCAGCTTCACAACCTTGCTGGCTTGTGTACCAGTGGTACTGCTCAGACGAAATGGTTTCATATTTGGCTCTTATTATTGGATACAGGGGACGTTACGTACTCAGTATTAATCGACGCATCACGCTCTGCAACCGGTTACTGTAACCGGTTTCTGTGAATGTGAAGAGGATCCAGAAATCAGCCGTTCGGGATATTTGTTACTTAAGAGATATTTACAGAGCATAAATTCTTATGACAGATTACGCAGGATATTTGTCAGGAGGAAACAATGAGTTTGCAGTCTGTACAGCAGTTTTTTGCCGACAACGCGCCGGATATAGACGTAATTGAACTTAGCCAGAGTACCGCTACCGTTGCGTTGGCTGCTGCCGCCCATCGTGTTGAACCGGGACAAATCGCCAAGACCTTGTCACTCAAGGTGAAAAATGAGGTGATTCTGGTGGTGGCGAAAGGCGATGCGCGCCTGGATAACAAAAAGCTGAAAGACACGTTTGGTGCGAAAGCGCGCATGCTCAGCAGTGATGAAGTGGTGACCATCACCGGTCATCCCGTTGGCGGCGTGTGCCCGTTCGGGCTGGAAAATCCGCTCGCGGTTTACTGCGATATCTCATTAAAGCAGTACACCGAAGTCCTGCCCGCCGCAGGCGCAATTCATAGTGCCGTGCGTATTTCACCTGACAGAATGGCAGAGCTGACTTCCGCAAAGTGGGTTGACGTTTGCATCTGATTGATGCGCCAGAGCCTGTCTGGCGCGCAGCGGGCTGGCTATAAAAAGGTCGGCTTGCTGAGTGCCGAACTTCGCGGTTCTCTTGCCGGAAGGTGAGTAATAATATCCGCCGCATCGAGCAACCCGACGTCAGAGCTCACCCCCAGCTTCACCATCGCATTAAACTTATGCGCCCGGATGGTCTTAATATTGCGTTCAAGCTGTGCCGCAATTTGAGGAATAGAATAGCCGCAAGACATATAACGCAGTATTGCCCGTTCCGTTGGGCTTAACATTCTGTTTTGACTCCGGTACCAGTGATTCATCATATTATCATTGATGCGCAGCGTTTCACTCAACAACACCATAAGTTCCTGCTGCAGGTGCTCAAGCGTCAGCGATTTACTGACCACACCGTGAAGGCGTGACGGTGAAAGATGGCTAACTAACCGTGCTTCCGTCTCATCAGCGACCAGGATAATGCGCTGGATATGACCATGCGTAAACGCGAGTTCCCGCAGGTGCGCCAGGCAGTTACGGCGCTCCTCTCGTGCATCGGAAAGTGAATAGATCAGCGAGAAAAAATTGACGTGCTGAAGTGCTTTCTTGAAGCTGTCAAATTCGCTAAACAGATGCAGCTGATAGTGATTCAGGCCGGGCATCGCAAATAAATGCTGTAGCCCAACAGCACTCATCGTGCAATTTTCGACGATGGCGATATGTCGTGTTGAATCGGTTTTTTCCATTCCTCAAACTCTCCATAGGCTGACATCAAATTCAGCTCTCTCATTCCCTGCGTACTGTTGATCCAGGCGTACATATCGGCATTACTACGTAAAGATAGCCGCCGCATCGCACTGTTTTTCTGCGCACTGATGGTTTTATTGCTCTTCTTCAGCAATGTGGCGATTTGGTTAATCCCCCATCCTTTACCTAACAGACGCAGTACCTTGCGTTCGGAGTGCGTGAGTGCGATAACGTGTTCGTCTTCATCCTCCGTACTTTGAGGCTCCGGGGTTAATAACGTCTGGCTTATCCGCTCTGCCCGCTCGCTACCTGCCTGAATCGCGTTAACCACGCCTTCAATGGGCTCCATATCAGACAGCAACGTGCTTTCCGGGCGCATAAGCAACTCAACCGCAATAGGGTAAAGCGGCCGCGAGACTAAAAAGATCCAGTGAATGTCCCGGTATTGGTTCAATAAACCGTAATACTCTTCGAGGGTTCCCCGAGGATTTCTGTATTCACCTGAAATATCGGCAATAATGACATCTGCGCGGCGTAGCTGGAGCAGTGTTAACTCCTGCAATGAGCGACAATAGGTCAATTCAAAATCCGGGAAATGGCGTGCCATCACGCCCCCTAACCCGTTTTGCATCACGGGCATCCGGCTAATGACAACGCCATACTTACCATGCAATGACAACATAGACCCTCCGTGTCCATTCTTCATTTGATGAGTAACGTTAAAACGCACCAATGTATGAGTATTTTCGTCCCTGAGTGTAAAACTGATTAATACAAGCAGAAGATGAGATATGTTCTTAGTATAAGAAATGCCTAAAACAACGGTAATATCTCATAAAGCGCAAATAAATTTAATTGCGGAGCCATTAAAATAACGACAATATAAAATTAGAATAACTAAATACAAATATTCTATATTTTTATATTTATAATTCACCGCATTGATAAATTAATCCAACGCCCCTTTCGTGATACGGGCTGAAACTGTTTGCACAAACCTTGATCTGGCCCACAGCAAGAGGGACTGCACTTTGTGCTAAAAGTACTCACTACGGGCTAACCGGCAACCTATCCATCTTTTTCAGGACAATACATGCAGGCAGATCGGTCAACGCAGCGTGCTATCACGCGGCTATGTATAAAGTGCGGTCTTTTTCTGCTCCAGCACGGTGCGGAAAGCGCGCTGGTTGAGGAGCTCTCCACCCGGCTGGGAGTGGCGCTGGGTATGGATAGCGTTGAAAGCGCAATCTCATCTAACGCCATTGTGCTGACCACGATCAAAGACGGTCAGTGCCTGACCTCCACCCGCAAAAACCATGACCGCGGCATTAACATGCACGTCGTGACCGAAGTGCAGCACATCGTCATCCTTGCTGAACACAAGCTTCTCGATCTCCATGAAATTGAAAAACGGTTCAACCAGATCAAGCCATTACGTTATCCGCGCTGGCTCGTCGTGTTAATGGTAGGGCTCTCTTGCGCCTGCTTTTGTAAGCTCAATAAAGGCGGCTGGGACGGCGCGCTCGTCACCTTTTTTGCCAGCAGTATCGCCATGTATGTTCGCCAGCTGCTCACGCACCGGCAGCTGCACCCGCAAATTAACTTCTGCATTACCGCGTTTGTCGCCACCACGGTTTCCGGCCTGCTGCTGCGCCTGCCGCAGTTTGCCAACACCCCGACCGTTGCCATGGCCGCCAGCGTGCTTCTGCTGGTCCCGGGCTTTCCGCTGATCAACGCCGTCGCCGACATGTTTAAAGGGCACATCAATACCGGTCTGGCACGCTGGGCTATCGCCAGCCTGCTGACGCTGGCGACCTGCATCGGCGTGGTCATGGCCATGACTCTCTGGGGGTTACGCGGATGGGCGTGATAGATTTTCTGCTGGCGCTGGCACAGGACATGCTTCTGGCCGCCATTCCTGCCGTCGGCTTTGCGATGGTATTTAACGTACCGCAACGCGCGCTGCCGTGGTGCGCGCTGCTGGGTGCGATTGGCCATGGCTCGCGAATGGTGATGATGACCGCGGGTTTTAACATCGAATGGTCAACATTCATGGCTTCCATGCTGGTCGGCAGTATCGGCATCCAGTGGTCGCGCTGGTATCTGGCGCATCCCAAAGTGTTCACCGTTGCCGCGGTGATCCCGATGTTCCCAGGCATATCTGCGTATACGGCGATGATTTCCGCAGTGAAAATCAGCCATTTCGGTTATACCGAGCCTCAGATGATCCTCCTCCTGAGCAACTTTCTTAAGGCGTCATCCATCGTCGGCGCGCTCTCCATCGGGCTGTCGATCCCCGGACTGTGGCTGTACCGCAAACGCCCACGCGTTTGATATTTGTATTATTTCGCTGCCGTGGAGATAATTCTTCTGGTCCGTTTGGTGAAAATAAGGAAAGGATGTGGCTAACCCTGGCAGCGAACACCCCGAGCACAGTGAAGAATCCAGCCTGAAAGAGAAAATCTTTCAGAGCGCCATCGCGCTTTTTGCCGAGTATGGATTGAACGGTGCACGAATGGAGCAGATCGCAGAGAAAGCGGGCACCACCAAACGCATGGTGGTTTACCATTTCAAGAATAAAGAGAACCTCTATCTCCTGGTACTGGAACATGTTTACACCCAGATTCGCGCCAGTGAAAAAGCGCTAAGCCTGACGGGAATGCCCCCGGTCGAAGCGCTGGTCAATCTGGTTGAAGCCACCTTTGACTATCATGCCGACCACCCTGACTACATCCGGATTATCTGCATGGAAAACATGCAGCGCGGCCGCTTTATGCAGCAGTCGAGCTATCTCCGCCAGGTCAATCGCAGCGCGCTCGACCTGCTGGAGGAGATCCTGCGCCGGGGGAAAGAAAAACAGCTCTTCAGTGAGACGGTTGACGCCCGCGATCTTCATCGTCTGATAAGCAGCTTCAGCTTTCACTACGTTGCCAACAGCTACACCTTTACGCTGTTGTTTGAAGAAGGCGCAGACGAGCAGGCGCAGCGCCAGCACTACCGCAAAATGGCCGTTCAGGTGGCGCTCCGTTACACCTGCCCATAAAATTGCTTGCAATTAAATCGCACACTACCTATATTCATCTCATGAACGCGAAAACGAACGATGCAACCGCTGCGCTCAAGCTGGATAACCAGCTCTGCTTTGCCCTCTATTCGGCAAATCTGGCGCTTAACAAGCTGTACCGGCAGCTGCTGGCACCGCTGAACCTGACCTACCCGCAATATCTGGTGATGCTGGTGCTGTGGGAGCAGGATGATATGACGGTGTCGGACATCGGTGAACGGCTGTTTCTTGACTCTGCGACCCTGACGCCGCTGTTGAAGCGTCTGGAAAGCGCCGGGCTCATCAACCGCCACCGTTCACGCAAAGACGAACGTCAGGTCGCCGTCACCCTGAGTGAAGCGGGACGTGAGCTCCAGCAGCAGGCTTTGGGTATCCCCCATGCGGTGGGGTGCGCAGCGCAGTGTGATACTGACACCCTGCTGGCGCTCAAACAGCAGCTCGAACTTTTGCGACAACAGCTACACCGCGCGTAACGCTATACTTTACGCGTTATTATTCACCCATATATATCGCACGCTATTTAATAGCACACGTTAAAACAAGATGAGGAACCTGCCATGTCTTTAGAAAAAGTTGTTTATACCGCCAAAGCAAAAGCCACCGGTGGCCGTGACGGTCGTGCCACCTCCTCCGATGGCGTACTGGACGTCAAACTGGGTGTGCCAAAAGAGATGGGCGGCATGGGGGGAGACGTGACCAACCCTGAGCAGCTGTTTGCCGCGGGCTACTCTGCCTGCTTCCTGGGCGCGATGAAATTCGTGGCCGCACGCGACAAATTCACCCTGCCAAAAGAGGCCTTTATTGAAGGCGAAGTCGGCATTGGCCCACTGCCAACCGGTTTTGGTATTGAAGCAAAACTGAACATCCACGTTGAAGGTATGGATCCTGCGGAAGCCAAAAAGCTGGTCGATGCGGCGCACATTGTTTGCCCGTACTCTAACGCGACCCGCGGCAACATTGACGTGACGCTGAACATCATCGCGTAATCCCTTCTGTTCCCTCTCCCTGTGGGAGAGGGTCAGGATGAGGGCATCAGTCCGCACTTTACCCCTCCTTTCCTTTCCCCTCTCTGTGCTACCATAAGCCCATATCACGCCCGTAGTCATCAGTAGAGTAAGCGTTATGTCCTCCAGAATTCTGACCACCAGCATTGCTGGTATTGATGCCTTTATGCGCGACCCACGCGGTGTGTTGACTCACGCCGAAGGCGGCACGGTTGCGGTTTTTGCCGACAACGCGCCGGCGTTTTACGCAATCACACCGGAACGTCTGGCACAGCTTCTGGAGATCGAAGCACAAGTGTCACGCCCGGCGAGCGATGTCACGCTGGATAGCCAGTTCTTTGATGAACCGGTTAACGTTCCCGTGACCGTTCCGATGGGCAAATTTGCCCTCTATGCGGGCTGGCAACCGGATGCGGATTTCCAGCGGCAGGCCGCGCTGTGGGGCATTGCGTTAACCCAACCCGCCACCGCGGAAGAGCTCGCCGCGTTTACCGCCTGGTGGCAGGCAGAAGGGAAAGTGTTCACCCACATTCAGTGGCAGCAAAAGCTCGCGCGTCATCTCCAGATTACCCGCGCCGGCAACAACGGCCAGCCAAAACGTGATATCAATGCGTTTTCAGAACCGGATAAACAGATCCCCAGCGGATTCCGAGGTGCGAAATGAAGAACGTCGGCGACCTGATGAAACGTCTGCAAAAAATGATGCCTGCCAACGTGAAGCCCGCTTTCACCACCGGTGAAGAGCTGCTGGCATGGCAAAAAGAGCAAGGTGAGATCCGCGCCGCCGCGCTCGCCCGCGAAAACCGGGCGATGAAAATGCAGCGCACTTTTAACCGTTCCGGTATCCGTCCCCTGCACCAGAACTGCTCGTTCGATAACTATAAAATCGAGACCAACGGGCAGATGAACGCGCTGGCCGCCGCACGGCAGTACGTGGATGAATTCGACGGCAATATCGCCAGCTTCATCTTTAGCGGCAAGCCGGGCACCGGAAAAAACCACCTTGCTGCCGCCATCTGCAACGAGCTGCTTCTGCGCGGTAAATCGGTTCTTATCATCACCGTGGCCGATATCATGTCTGCGATGAAAGACACCTTCAGCAACCGCGAAACCAGCGAAGAACAGCTGCTTAACGATCTGAGTAATGTCGACCTGCTGGTCATCGACGAGATTGGCGTTCAGACGGAATCGCGCTATGAAAAAGTGATCATCAACCAGATTGTCGATCGCCGCTCCTCGTCCAAGCGCCCCACCGGCATGCTGACGAACCACAATATTGACGAGATGACCCGCCTGCTGGGGGAACGCGTCATGGACCGCATGAAGCTGGGTAACAGCCTGTATGTCATCTTCGACTGGGAAAGTTACCGCAGCCGCGTCACCGGCAAAGAGTATTAAGACAGTTCCAGGAATCGCCGACAGGTCGCAGGTATATACTGGAACCCCTTCGGCCCAAAACGGACCTTTTTGAGAGAGCCATGATGAAAAAACAGATTCTAATCAGCACCTTTTTAGGCGCGCTGCTGGTAACCGGCGCAGCGCAGGCGGCGTCCTGGCAGGAGTCCCTGTCAAGCGCAGCAAACGAGCTGACCAAAGAGAGCAGCAGCACGCAGGGCGGACTCTCCGCCTCTTCCCTCACCAGCCTGCTGGGCAACAGCGGTCAGAGCCTGAGCGCGGGCACGATGAACAACGCGGCGGGGATTCTGGAATATTGCGCGAAACAAAAACTGGCCTCCGTGACCGACGCGCAAAACGTGAAAAACCAGGTGCTGGGTAAACTGGGTCTGGATACCCAGGAGCAGAAAGCGGACACCAACTATATGGACGGCATTCAGGGCCTGCTTAACGCGCAGAACGGCCAGCAGCTTAACCTGAGCACCCTCGGCAACTCCTCTCTGGCCAAACAGGTGAAAACCAAAGCCTGCGATCTGGTGCTGAAACAAGGCGTTAATTTCATCTCCTGATCCACCCCATTTTCTGCCACAACACGCCGCGTTTAATGCGATAGTCTTGCAGCGCGGCGCTAAATGAGCGTTTTTCCCACCTGCCACCGTCTCATCGTCCGTTTGTCAGGATGTGCACACCTTCATAAAAACGATTTTCTAAACCAAATCCTAACAACAGCACACTTTCGTGACACTAAAATTGCAGCTTAACGACATCGCAATTACATTGTATGACCCAAAAAATAAACAGTTAGCCAGCGAAGCATCTGGCGTCACGAGGATATGCTGTTGTCTGAATTCATGTCTCTTATCCTTTTTCTGGCTTCTGTCGGCGTTTACGCCTGCAAAGCCGGCCGTCACACCTGGTGGTTTATCGCCACGCTGGTTGTCCTCGGCATTTTTATTATTTTAAACATTACCTTATACGCCAGCGATTACTTTACCGGTGACGGCATTAACGATGCGGTGCTCTACACGCTGACAAACAGCCTGACGGGCGCGGGGGTCAGCAAGTACATTCTTCCGGGGCTCTGCCTTGTCGTCGCGCTGGTCACCATTTTTGGCGCGCTGGCCTGGGTGCTGCGTCGACGTCGCCATCATCCACATCATCATGGCTACAGCCTGCTGGCGTTATTCCTGGCGCTGGCCTCCGTCGACGCCAGCCCGGCGTTCCATCAGATCACCGAACTGGTGAAATCCCAGTCGCGCGACGGCGATCCGGATTTCACGGCTTACTACAAAGAGCCGTCGAAAACGATCGCCAACCCGACGCTCAATCTGGTCTATATCTACGGTGAAAGTCTGGAGCGCACGTACTTTGATAACGATGCCTTCCCGGACCTGACGCCAGATCTGGGTGCGCTGAAAAACGAAGGTCTCGATTTCAGCCACACCATGCAGTTGCCCGGTACGGATTACACGATTGCCGGGATGGTTGCCTCCCAGTGCGGTATCCCGCTGTTCGCGCCTTTTGAAGGTAACGCCTCAGCCTCCATGTCGACCTTCTTCCCGCAGAATATTTGCCTCGGCGATATCCTGAAAAACTCCGGTTACGAAAACTATTTTGTGCAGGGGGCAAACCTGCGCTTCGCCGGAAAAGATGTGTTCCTGAAATCCCACGGTTTTGATCACCTGTATGGCTCAGAAGAGTTAAAAACGACGGTTGCCGACCCAAACTACCGCAACGACTGGGGCTTCTATGACGATACGGTACTCGACGAAACCTGGAAGAAATTCGAGGAGCTGTCCCGCGCGGGCAAGCGTTTCTCTCTCTTTGCGCTGACGGTGGACACTCACCATCCTGACGGGTTTGTCTCGCGCAGCTGTAAACGCAAAAGCTATAACGTTGATGGCAAAAACAACAAGTCTTTCAGCGCCGTCACCTGCAGTCAGGAGCACATTGCCGCGCTGGTCGAGAAAATCAAAGCCTCGCCCTGGTTTAAAAACACCGTCATCGTCGTTTCGTCTGACCATCTGGCGATGAAAAACAGCGCGTGGGACCAGCTCAACAAGCAGGATCGCAGCAATCTGTTCTTCGTCCTGCGCGGCGACCAGCCGCAGCAGGAGGAGATTGCCACCAAACGCAACTCCATGGATAACGGCGCCACCGTGCTGGACATCCTGGGCGGCGACAACTTTATTGGCCTGGGCCGCAGCACGCTGTCGGGGCAATCCCTGTCGGAAGTGTTCCTCAACATGAAGGAAAAAATCCTCGCCTGGAAGCCCGACATCATCCGCCTGTGGAACTTCCCGAAAGAGATGAAGGACTTCACCGTCGATCGGGATAAAAACACCATTGCCTTCTCAGGCAGCAACTTCCGTCTGCCGCTGCTGGTGCGCGTGTCGGAGGGACGCGTTGAGCCCCTGCCGGAAAGTGAATATTCCGCGCCGCTGCGCTATCAGCTGGCCGATTTTGCGCCACGCGATAATTTCGTCTGGGTCGACAGATGTTACAAGATGGGCCAGCTCTGGTCGCAGCCGCTGGCGCTCTCTACCGACTGGTGCGTCTCTCAGGGTCAGCTTGGCGGGGAGCAAACCGTGCAGCACGTGGATAAAGCCCAGTGGAAAGGCAAAACCGCGTTTAAAGATACGGTGATTGATACGGCGCGCTATCAGCACAACATCGACATGCTGAAAATCAGCGACAACGATATTCGCTACAAAGCGGACAGTTTTATCTTTAACGTGGCCGGCGCGCCGGAAGAAGTGAAGCAGTTTAGCGGCATCTCGCGGCCGGAGTCCTGGGGACGCTGGTCAAACGCGCAGCTGGGCAATGAGGTGAAAATTGAGTACACCCATCCGCTGCCGGAACAATTCGACCTGGTGATCACCGCCAGAGCGTATGGCCCTAACGCTAACAAGCCCGTACCGGTGCGCGTGGGCGATTGGGAGCAGACGCTGACGCTCGGGAACGACGTGAGCACGCATACGCTGCATTTTGAGAATCCTTCGCGCAGCAATACCCTGGTGATCGTCCCGCCGGATCCGCAGTCCACCAATGAAGGGAATATTCTTGGCCATTCGCCGCGCGAGCTCGGAATTGGCATGGTCGAAATTAAAATTGTGAGTCGAGCAGGCTAATGGTCGACCTTAACATCACCCTTCGACCCACGCGCCCCGGCGACGTTGCCGCCCTGCTCGCCATTGAACGCGCAGCGGGCGAGCGCTTTCGTGAAGTCCCGGAGCTCGCCTGGCTTGCCGACGGTGAAGTCATTTCTGCTGAGCAGCACCTTGAGTATGTCGAACGTGGGCTAAGCTGGCTGGCGCGGGTGAACGACCGCCCCGTGGGGTTTATCCTCACCGAAGCGCACTCTTCGTCGCTGTTTATCGTGGAGCTTTCGGTCGATCTGAACTGGCAGGGAAAAGGGATTGGCCGGCAGCTTATCGCCTGTGCGGCTGACCATGCCCGCACGCTGGGGCTGGCGTCGCTGACGTTGACGACGTTCCGGGACGTACCGTGGAACGCGCCGTTCTATGCGCGGCTGGGGTTTGAAAAAATGACGACGCTGACGCCTGAACTGCGTCAGAAAAGGGAAGAAGAGACAGCGCACGGTTTCGCGTATGAAACGCGCTGCGCCATGCGCCTGCCTCTGTAATATCGCCCGGTGGCGCTGCGCTTACCGGGCCTACAAAACCCTGAACCGTAGGCCGGGTAAGGCGCAGCCGCCACCCGGCACAACGCACCGAGTTAGAACGTTTCCCAGTTATCGCCTGAATCGACCGTCGCGGTTTTACGCGCCATCACCGGCGTGGAAACCGCTTTAGCCGCAGCGAATTCGCGCGCTTTCATCTGCTCCTGCTGAATGCGGAACACCGCCACGGCCTGAGTCAGGCGGCTCGCCTGCTCTTCCAGTGCGGCCGCAGCCGCGGCAGACTCTTCAACCAGCGAGGCGTTCTGCTGGGTCACGCGATCCATCTCAGCTACCGCCAGACCCACCTGGTCGATACCGCGGCTCTGCTCGTCAGACGCAGAGGCGATTTCACCCATGATGTCCGTTACGCGGGTCACCGCGTTCACGATCTCACCCATGGTTTCACCGGCGCTTTCTACCAGGGTTGAACCCACTTCCACGCGACCCACGGAGTCTTCAATCAGGCTCTTGATTTCACGAGCCGCCTGGGCACTGCGCTGGGCCAGGTTACGCACTTCACCGGCCACCACCGCAAAGCCACGGCCCTGCTCGCCCGCACGCGCCGCTTCTACCGCCGCGTTCAGTGCCAGGATGTTGGTCTGGAAAGCAATGCCGTCGATCACGCTGATAATGTCGGCAATTTTCTGCGAACTGCCCGCGATATCGCGCATGGTCTGCACCACGTTATCCACCACTTTGCCGCCTTTCTGCGCGGTTTCGGAGGCGCTCAGGGCAAGATGGCTCGCCTGACGGGCGTTCTCGGCGTTCTGCTTAACGGTCGCCGTCAGCTGCTCCATGCTGGCAGCGGTCTCTTCCAGGGAAGCGGCCTGCTGTTCAGTACGGGAGGAGAGGTCGTTATTGCCCATCGCGATTTCACTCGCGCCGCTGTAGATCGCGTTCGCGCCGTTACGCACGTCGCCAACGGTACGCACCAGCTCACCCTGCATATGACGCAGCGAGTCGGCCAGTTCACCCATTTCGTTGGTGCCCTGAACCTCAATACGCTTCACCAGGTCGCCGCTGGCGATATGGCGAATGTTGTCGATCAGACGATTCAGCGGGGAGATCAGCGTCTGCTTGATGTTGAGCCAGACGGCCACGATCACCACCAGCACGGCAATCAGGACGCTAATCAGCACCCAGATAGCCTGGCTGAAGGAGCTGTTGCTGTCTTCGACCGCCATCTGGTACAGCTTGTCGTTCTGCTGCAGGTAGCTCACGTACTGCTTCTCAAAACCGTCCTGATAGCTCTGGGTCGGCTGGTCGAAGAAGGCGTTAATTTTGCCCGCGCCCAGCAGCTGGATCAGCTCCGCCAGCGCACCGTGGTAAATATCATAGTTACGCTTGATCTCCATGGCATCCGCATCGCTTTGACGCGGATCGCGCGGCAGGGCTTCGTAGGCAGCCCAGTTTTTTTCCGCCTGTTTCAGAGACGTAGACGCGATTTGCATCAAATCGTTAACGGTCGCGCCGCTGCCGATATTGCTCTGATCCATCATGTAGCGGATACCCGCGCGGTTCAGGGTATTACGGGTTTGCAGCAACGCTACCCAGCTGGCGTTCAGCGTGGACTGTTGCTGGCGAATGGTTTGCAGGACGGTGAAATTCTCTTTGTCATTCTTCAGAGCATTAAAGAAAAGACCACCGGACGTGAGTTGTAAAAGGCCAAATATCGCTAAAACCAGCATTAAGCTGGTGACAATCTTGATACGGTTTAACATGTTTTCTCTTTCCTCAGGCAGATACAGAATTTTCGGCCTGGAAAGGGAAAACTTTACGAAAATCATCCTGGAATTTGGGGTTTTTACTCTTCTTCCCGCGCTGCGTTATGCCGGTTTCCGAGTTCAATAAACTCTTCCAGCAGCGCCGTCAGCTGTTTCATCTTCTCCGGCGTATATTCCGCCTCAATCTGCTGATACGCCTCTTCGACCTGCGCCTGAGCGTGTTCATACAGCGCATTCCCCTCTTTGGTCAGCGACACGTACAGCTTGCGCTGGTCGTTCACCGGCTTTAGGCGCAGCACCAGGCCGTCACGCTCCATGCGCGTCAGAATACCGGTCAGGCTCGGGCGCAGGATGCAGGTGCGAAACGCCAGATCGTGAAAATCCATCGACGGATGTTCAGCCAGCACGCGCACAATGCGCCACTGCTGCTCGGTCAGATTATGGCGCTTCACGATCGGGCGGAAGTAGGACATCGCCGCTTCCCGCGCCTGCAGCAGCGCGATGGTTAATGAATCATGCATAGCCTCTTCCCTTCACATCATTAACAAGTAAACAATCACTAAAAGATGTTTTTATAAACAACACGTTTTCCCTCAAAAAGTCTAACAGAAACCCATCGATTTTATTAAGTCACTGATTTTAATACACATAAAACTCAATATGTAAATTTATTGTTATTCATATCACAAATTTTTCACTTCTGATTGCGAAATGAGCAGCAAAAGCATAAAACCAGATCATTAACATATTAATGAAATCCAAACAGGACATCCGGCCTGAGGAGTATGTGAATGAAAGGTACCGTTTTTGCCGTCGCCCTCAACCATCAAAGCCAGCGTGAAGCCTGGCGTGAGGCATTTGAAAAAGCCCCCTACAACACGCCGCCGAAAACAGCCGTGTGGTTTATCAAACCCCATAACACCGTGATTCGTGCGGGCGAACCCATTCCGTTCCCGCAGGGGGAAAAGGTGCTCAGCGGCGCGACGGTGGCGCTGGTGATCGGTAAAACCGCCAGCAAGGTACGCGTGGAGGACGCTGCGGAGCACATCGCGGGGTATGCGCTGGCCAACGAGGTGAGCCTGCCGGAAGAGAGCTTCTATCGCCCGGCCATCAAGGCCAAATGTCGTGACGGATTCTGCCCGCTCGGCGAACTTGTCGCCCTTGATAACGTAGATAACCTGACCATCATCACCAAGATCAACGGCCGCGAAGCGGACCACTGGAACACCGCCGATCTTCAGCGTAACGCTGCCGAACTGCTGAGCGCCCTGAGCGAGTTCGCCACCCTTAATCCCGGCGATGCGATCCTGCTCGGTACCCCGCAAAGCCGCGTTGAGATCCGTCCGGGCGATCGCGTGCGTATTCTGGCGGAGGGCTTTCCGCCGCTGGAAAACCCGGTGGTGGATGAGCGCAATGTCACTATTGCGCAAAGCACGCCGCCGCACGCCACGCTGTTTGCCCTCGGTCTGAACTATGCCGACCACGCCAGCGAGCTGGACTTCAAGCCGCCCACCGAGCCGCTGGTCTTTATCAAAGCGCCGAACACCTTCAACGGCGACAACAAGACGTCGGTGCGCCCGAACAACGTCGAGTACATGCACTATGAAGCGGAGCTGGTGGTGGTCATCGGCAAAACGGCGCGTAAGGTGAGCGAAGCCGAGGCGATGGACTATGTTGCGGGCTATACGGTCTGCAACGACTACGCCATCCGCGACTACCTGGAAAACTACTACCGCCCGAACCTGCGGGTGAAAAGCCGCGACGGGCTGACCCCCATTTCCCCAAACATCGTGCCAAAAGCAGCCATTCCCGACCCGCACAACCTCGCCCTGCGCACCTTCGTTAACGGCGAGCTGCGTCAGGAAGGCACCACGGCGGATCTGATCTTCAGCATCCCGTACCTGATCGCGTACCTGAGCGACTTTATGACCCTACAGCCGGGCGACATGATTGCCACCGGCACGCCGAAGGGGCTGTCCGACGTGGTGCCGGGCGATGAGGTGGTGGTGGAAGTGGAAGGCGTGGGACGCCTGGTGAACCGAATTGTGAGTGAGGAGACGGCAAAATGAAAAAGATTAACCACTGGATCAACGGTAAAAACGTCGCGGGCAGCGACTACTTCCACACCACTAACCCGGCCTCGGGCGAGGTCCTGGCAGAAGTGGCCGCCGGCGGCGAGGCCGAAATCCATCAGGCCGTTGCCGCCGCCAAAGAGGCGTTCCCGAAGTGGGCCAACCTGCCGATGAAGGAGCGCGCGCGCCTGATGCGTCGTCTGGGTGACCTGATCGACCAGAACGTGCCCGAGATTGCCGCCATGGAAACCGCCGATACCGGGCTGCCGATCCACCAGACCAAAAACGTGCTCATTCCGCGCGCCTCGCACAACTTCGAATTTTTCGCCGAGGTGTGCCAGCAAATGAACGGCAAGACCTACCCGGTTGACGACAAGATGCTCAACTACACCCTGGTGCAGCCGGTGGGCGTCTGCGCGCTGGTGTCGCCGTGGAACGTGCCGTTTATGACCGCCACCTGGAAGGTCGCGCCCTGTCTGGCCTTAGGTAATACCGCCGTGCTGAAGATGTCCGAACTCTCCCCGCTGACCGCCGACCGTCTGGGCGAGCTGGCCCTCGAAGCGGGGATTCCGGCGGGCGTGCTGAACGTGGTGCAGGGCTACGGCGCGACGGCAGGCGACGCGCTGGTGCGTCATCACGACGTGCGCGCGGTCTCCTTCACTGGCGGTACCGCCACCGGGCGCAACATCATGAAAAATGCCGGGCTGAAGAAATACTCCATGGAGCTGGGCGGCAAATCCCCGGTACTGATATTTGAGGATGCCGACATCGAGCGCGCGCTGGACGCCGCCCTGTTCACTATCTTCTCCATCAACGGCGAGCGCTGCACCGCGGGCTCGCGCATCTTTATCCAGCAGAGCATCTACCCGGAATTCGTGAAGCGCTTTGCCGAGCGCGCCAACCGCCTGCGCGTGGGCGACCCGACCGATCCGACCACCCAGATTGGCGCACTCATCAGCCAACAGCACTGGGAGAAGGTCTCCGGCTACATCCGCCTGGGCATTGAAGAGGGTGCAACCCTGCTGGCGGGCGGCCCGGACAAACCGACCGATCTGCCTGCGCACCTGAAGGGCGGCAACTTCCTGCGCCCGACCGTGCTGGCGGATGTTGATAACCGCATGCGCGTGGCGCAGGAGGAGATCTTCGGGCCGGTGGCCTGCCTGCTGCCGTTCAAGGACGAAGCGGAAGGGCTGCGCCTGGCCAACGACGTGGAATACGGCCTGGCGTCTTACATCTGGACCCAGGACGTCAGCAAGGTGCTGCGCCTGGCGCGCAATATCGAAGCGGGCATGGTGTTCGTCAACACCCAGAACGTGCGCGATCTGCGCCAGCCGTTTGGCGGCGTGAAGGCCTCCGGCACCGGCCGCGAGGGCGGCGAGTACAGCTTCGAGGTGTTCGCGGAGATGAAGAACGTCTGCATCTCCATGGGCGACCATCCGATTCCAAAGTGGGGGATCTGAAAATGGGTAAATTAGCGTTAGCAGCGAAAATCACCCACGTGCCGTCGATGTACCTTTCCGAGTTGCCGGGCAAAAACCACGGCTGCCGCCAGGGCGCTATCGACGGGCATAAAGAGATCAGCAAGCGCTGCCGCGAACTGGGCGTGGACACCATCATCGTGTTCGATACCCACTGGCTGGTGAATAGCGCCTACCACATCAACTGTGCGGACCATTTTTCAGGCGTCTACACCAGCAACGAGCTACCGCACTTTATCCGCGACATGACCTACGACTACGACGGCAACCCGGCGCTGGGCCAGCTGATTGCCGACGAGGCGGTGAAGCTCGGCGTGCGTGCCAAAGCGCACAACATCCCGAGCCTCAAGCTGGAGTACGGCACGCTGGTGCCGATGCGCTACATGAACGCAGATAAGCACTTCAAAGTGATCTCCATCTCGGCGTTCTGCACGGTTCACGACTTCGCCGACAGCCGCAGGCTGGGCGAAGCCATCGTCAGCGCCATCGAAAAATACGACGGCACCGTGGCGGTGCTCGCCAGCGGCTCGCTGTCGCACCGCTTTATCGACGACCAGCGCGCGGAAGAAGGGATGAACAGCTATACCCGCGAATTCGACCGCCAGATGGACGAGCGCGTGGTGAAGCTGTGGCGCGAGGGTCAGTTTAAGGAGTTTTGCAGCATGCTGCCGGAGTACGCCGACTACTGCTACGGCGAGGGCAACATGCACGACACGGTGATGCTGCTGGGCATGCTCGGCTGGGACAAATACGACGGCAAGGTGGAGTTTCTCACCGAACTGTTCGCCAGCTCCGGCACCGGCCAGGTCAACGCCGTTTTCCCCCTGCCCGCGTAAGGAGCCACCATGCCGCACTTTATTGCTGAATGTACCGACAACATCCGCCAGCAGGCCGACCTGCCGGGGCTGTTCGCCAAAGTGAACGAGGCGCTCGCCGCCACGGGCATCTTCCCGCTCGGCGGTATCCGCAGCCGCGCCCACTGGCTGGACACCTGGCAGATGGCCGACGGCAAGCATGATTACGCCTTTGTCCATATGACGCTGAAGATTGGCGCGGGGCGCAGCCTGGAGAGCCGGGAAGCCGTGGGGGAGATGCTTTTTGGGCTGATCAAAGCGCACTTTGCGGAACTGATGGCGAGCCGCTACCTGGCGCTGTCGTTTGAGCTCGACGAACTGCACCCGACGCTCAATTACAAACAGAACAACGTGCACGCGTTGTTTAAGTAATACCGCACGGTCTGTCCCCTCTCCCACAGGGAGAGGGAGAAAAAACATAAAACAGGATATCGCCATGCTCGATAAACACACCCATACCCTGATCGCCCATCGTCTGCATCAGGCGGAACAGTCCCGGGAGCAGATCCGCGCGATCTCGCTGGACTATCCGGAGATTACGATTGAAGACGCCTACGCCGTCCAGCGCGAATGGGTGAGCCTGAAGATCGCCGAAGGCCGCGTGCTGAAGGGCCACAAGATCGGCCTCACCTCTAAAGCGATGCAGGCCAGCTCGCAGATCAGCGAGCCGGACTACGGCGCGCTGCTGGACGACATGTTCTTCCATGACGGCAGCGACATTCCCGTCGATCGCTTCATCGTCCCGCGCATTGAAGTGGAGCTGGCCTTCGTGCTGGCAAAACCGCTGCGCGGCCCGAACTGCACGATCTTCGACGTCTATAACGCCACGGATTACGTCATCCCCGCGCTGGAGCTGATCGACGCCCGCTGCCACAACGTCGACCCGGAGACCCAGCGTCCGCGCAAGGTCTTCGACACCATCTCCGATAACGCCGCCAACGCGGGCGTGATCCTCGGCGGCCGTCCGATTAAGCCCGACGAGCTGGATCTGCGCTGGATCTCCGCCCTGCTCTACCGCAACGGCGTGATCGAAGAGACCGGCGTGGCCGCAGGCGTCCTGAACCACCCGGCCAACGGCGTGGCGTGGCTGGCCAACAAGCTTGCGCCGTACGACGTGCAGCTTGAGCCTGGTCAGATCATTCTCGGCGGCTCGTTTACCCGCCCGGTGCCCGCCAGCAGGGGCGACACCTTCCACGTCGATTACGGCAACATGGGCTCCATCAGCTGCCGCTTTGTCTAGGAGAGCACGATGCAAAACGCATTTAAAGCGGCGCTGAAAGCAGGCCGTCCGCAAATTGGGTTATGGCTGGGGCTGACCAGCAGCTACAGCGCCGAGCTGCTGGCCGGAGCAGGCTTCGACTGGCTGCTGATCGACGGCGAACACGCGCCGAACAGCGTGCAGACCGTCTTAACCCAGCTGCAGGCTATCGCCCCTTATCCGAGCCAGCCGGTGGTCCGCCCGTCGTGGAACGACCCGGTACAAATCAAACAGCTGCTGGACGTGGGTGCGCAAACCCTGCTGGTGCCGATGGTGCAAAACGTCGACGAAGCGCGGCTGGCGGTACGTGCCACCCGCTACCCGCCTGCGGGCATTCGCGGCGTCGGCAGCGCCCTGGCGCGGGCGTCGCGCTGGAACCGCATTCCGGACTACCTCCAGCAGGCCAACGACGCCATGTGCGTGCTGGTACAGATCGAAACCCGCGAGGCGCTGAAAAACCTGCCGCAGATCCTGGACGTGGAAGGCGTCGACGGCGTGTTTATCGGCCCGGCGGATCTGAGCGCCGACATGGGCTTTGCCGGCAATCCGCAGCACCCTGAAGTGCAGGCCGCCATCGAGCAGGCGATCGCGCAGATACGCGCTGCCGGTAAGGCCCCCGGCATCCTGATGGCGAACGAGCAGCTGGCTAAACGCTACCTCGAACTCGGCGCGCGGTTTGTCGCCGTCGGCGTCGACACCACCCTGCTCGCCCGCGGCGCGGAAGCGCTGGCGGCACGTTTTATCGAACAACCGGTTACGTCAGTTAATAACAATAAATCCGTCTACTAAACGTAAGATCTGGAGCGCACCATGACGACCTCTACCCTGCAAACTCATGATAATAAAGCTGTTGAACACCGCGTAATTCACAAGCTGTTCCGGCGTCTGATCGTCTTTCTCTTTATCCTGTTTGTCTTCTCGTTCCTCGATCGCATCAACATCGGCTTCGCCGGGCTGACGATGGGTAAAGATCTTGGCCTTACGTCGACCATGTTTGGTCTGGCCGCGACGCTGTTTTACGTCACCTACGTGCTGTGCGGCATCCCGAGCAACATCATGCTGGCGAAGATCGGCGCGCGACGCTGGATCGCCGGGATCATGGTGGTGTGGGGTGTTGCCTCCACCTGCACCATGTTCGCCACCAGCCCCGAAACCCTCTACGTTCTGCGCATGCTGGTGGGCATTGCCGAAGCCGGCTTCCTGCCGGGGATCCTGGTCTATCTCACCTGGTGGTTCCCGGCGTATCACCGCGCCCGCGCCAACGCGCTGTTTATGATTGCCATGCCGGTGACCATGATGCTCGGTTCGATCCTCTCCGGGTACATTCTGGCGATGGACGGGCTATGGAACCTCAAGGGCTGGCAGTGGCTGTTCCTGCTGGAGGGGCTGCCGTCGGTGGTGCTCGGCGTGGTGACCTGGTTTTACCTCAACGACACGCCGGACCAGGCCACCTGGCTGGATGACGACGAAAAACAGGCGCTGAAAACGATGATCGCCCGCGAGCAGGAGGTGGCCGTAACGCAGCCTGCCTCGGCACGCTCTACCCTGCGCGAAGTGCTGACCCCGGCGGTGCTGCTCTACACGCTGGCCTACTTCTGCCTGACCAACACGCTGAGCGCGATCAACATCTGGACGCCGCAGATCCTGCAAAGCTTCAACACGGGAAGCAGCAACATCGTCATCGGCCTGCTGGCGGCGATCCCGCAGTTCTGCACCATCCTCGGGATGATCTGGTGGAGCCGCCGCTCCGACAGGCTGAAAGAGCGAAAAAAGCACACCATCCTGCCGTACCTGTTCGCCGCGGCGGGATGGATGCTGGCCTCCGCGACGGATCACAGCCTGATCCAGCTGCTTGGCATCATCATGGCCTCAACCGGATCGTTTACCGCCATGGCGATATTCTGGACCACGCCGGATCGGGTTATTAGCCTGCAGTCCCGCGCGGTGGCGCTGGCGGTGATCAACGCCATCGGCAACGTCGGATCCGCCGTCAGCCCATTGCTGATTGGGATCCTGCGCGACGCGACCGGCAGCTTCAGCTCCGGGCTGTGGTTCGTGGCCGGGCTGCTGGTGGTCGGCGCGCTGGTGCTGACGCGCATTCCGATGACGCAGCGGGATCAACAGAGGAACGGTCATGTGCCAGAGCCCTATCGCCAACATTGATATCAGCAAGGAGTACGACGAAAGTCTGGGCACCGACGATGTGCACTACCAGTCGTTCGCCCGCATGGCGGCCTTTTTTGGCCGCGACATGCAGGCGCATCGTCACGACCAGTACTTTCAAATGCACTTTCTCGATACCGGGCAAATTGAGCTCCAGCTCGACGATCACCGCTATTCGGTGCAGGCGCCGCTGTTTGTCCTCACGCCGCCGTCGGTGCCGCACGCGTTTATCACCGAATCCGACAGCGACGGTCACGTGCTGACGGTGCGCGAGGATCTGATCTGGCCGCTGCTGGAGGTGCTTTACCCCGGCACGCGGGAGGCGTTCGGCCTGCCGGGGATCTGCCTTTCGCTTTCCGACAGGCCGGACGAGCTGGCGGCGCTGAAGCACTACTGGCAGCTGATTGCCCGGGAATCCACGGAGCAGCTGCCCGGGCGCGAGCATACCCTGGTCCTGCTGGCCCAGGCGGTGTTTACCCTGCTGCTGCGCAACGCGAAGCTCGATGACCACGCCTCAGGCGGCATGCGCGGCGAGCTGAAGCTGTTCCAGCGCTTTACCCAGCTGATCGACACCCACTACCACCAGCACTGGACGGTGCCGGAATATGCCAGCGAGCTACACTTGACCGAATCCCGCCTGACCGATATCTGTCGCCGCTTCGCCAACCGCCCGCCAAAACGCCTGATCTTCGACCGCCAGCTGCGGGAGGCCAGGCGCCTGCTGCTCTTCTCCGACAGCACCGTCAGCGAGATTGCCTGGCAGCTGGGGTTCAAAGATCCGGCCTATTTCGCCCGATTTTTTAACCGCTTAGTGGGGTGCTCGCCGAGCGCGTATCGGGCGCAGAAAGTACCGGTTTCCTGAACGCATCACGGTTCGTAGGGCGGGTAAGCGCAGCGCCACCCGCCGAAAAGCCGCACAGATCACAAAACCCAATCCCGCCCGAAAAGTACCCGCCGTTGTCCCAATCGTCCCTTCACGTTACGTCCCTCTCAGGCTTCAATTAAACAACAAAAACAAAACATAAATTTAACAACCCTATTCCGATACGAGGTCCCCTATGAAGCCTGAAGAGTTCCGCGCTGATGCCAAACGCCCGTTAACCGGCGAAGAGTATTTAAAAAGCCTGCAGGACGGTCGTGAGATTTATATCTACGGCGAGCGCGTCAAAGACGTCACCACCCATCCGGCGTTTCGCAATGCGGCGGCTTCCATCGCGCAGATGTACGACGCGCTGCACAAGCCGGACATGCAGGACACGCTCTGCTGGGGCACCGACACCGGAAGCGGCGGCTATACCCACAAGTTCTTCCGCGTGGCGAAAAGCGCCGACGACCTGCGCCAGCAGCGCGACGCCATCGCCGAGTGGTCGCGCCTGAGCTACGGCTGGATGGGCCGCACGCCGGACTACAAAGCCGCGTTCGGCTGCGCGCTGGGCGCCAACCCGGCCTTCTACGGCCAGTTCGAGCAGAACGCCCGGAACTGGTACACCCGCATTCAGGAAACCGGCCTGTACTTTAACCACGCCATCGTTAACCCACCGATCGACCGCCACAAGCCGGCGGACGAGGTAAAAGACGTCTACATCAAGCTGGAGGAGGAGACCGACGCCGGGATTATCGTCAGCGGCGCGAAAGTGGTGGCGACCAACTCGGCGCTGACCCACTACAACATGATTGGCTTCGGTTCCGCGCAGGTGATGGGCGAAAACCCGGACTTCGCGCTGATGTTCGTCGCGCCGATGGATGCCGAGGGCGTGAAGCTGGTCTCCCGCGCCTCCTACGAGATGGTGGCAGGCGCAACCGGATCCCCGTACGACTACCCGCTCTCCAGCCGCTTTGATGAGAACGATGCGATCCTGGTGATGGATCACGTACTGATCCCGTGGGAAAACGTGCTGATCTACCGCGATTTCGACCGCTGCCGTCGCTGGACGATGGAGGGCGGCTTCGCCCGCATGTACCCGCTGCAGGCCTGCGTGCGTCTGGCGGTGAAGCTCGACTTTATCACCGCCCTGCTGAAGAAATCCCTGGAGTGCACCGGTACTCTCGAGTTCCGCGGCGTGCAGGCGGATCTCGGCGAAGTGGTGGCCTGGCGCAACATGTTCTGGGCGCTGAGCGACTCCATGTGTTCCGAAGCCACCCCGTGGGTCAACGGTGCGTATCTGCCGGATCACGCCGCCCTGCAGACCTACCGCGTGATGGCCCCGATGGCCTACGCCAAGATCAAGAACATCATCGAGCGTAACGTCACCTCCGGGCTGATCTACCTGCCGTCCAGCGCCCGGGATCTGAACAACCCGCAGATCGACCAGTATCTGGCGAAATACGTGCGCGGCTCCAACGGCATGGATCACGTCGAACGCATCAAGATTTTGAAACTGATGTGGGATGCCATCGGCAGCGAGTTTGGCGGTCGTCACGAGCTGTACGAAATTAACTACTCCGGCAGCCAGGATGAGATCCGCCTGCAGTGTCTGCGCCAGGCGCAGAGCTCCGGCAACATGGACAAGATGATGGCGATGGTCGACCGCTGTATGTCCGAATACGACCAGCACGGCTGGACCGTACCGCACCTGCACAACAACAGCGATATCAACATGCTCGACAAGCTGCTGAAATAGCGCAGCGGGAGGTTGCAATGCATTCAGATGAACAACGCCTGCGTTTTCGCGACGCAATGAGTAGCCTGTCGGCGGCGGTCAATGTGATCACCACCGAGGGTGAGGCCGGACGCTGCGGCATCACCGCTACCGCCGTCTGCTCGGTGACCGACACCCCGCCGTCAGTGATGGTGTGTATCAACGCCAACAGCGCCATGAATCCGGTATTTCAGGGTAACGGCAGGCTGTGCGTTAACGTGCTGAACCACGAGCAGGAGATCATGGCTCGCCATTTCGCCGGGATGACCGGAATAACGATGGAGGAGCGCTTTGCCCTCTCCTGCTGGCAAAAAGGCCCGCTGGCGCAGCCGGTACTCAAGGGCGCGCTGGCCAGCCTTGAAGGCGAGATTAGCCAGGTGCAAACCATCGGCACGCATCTTGTCTACCTTGTTGAAATTAAAAACATCATCCTGAGTGACGCAGGACACGGCCTGATCTACTTCAGGCGCCGTTTCCACCCGGTTATGCTGGAGGCGGAAGCCGCCTTATAATCCCCCTCGCGCTGGCCTTTTTTTCCGGCCAGCGCCGCTTTCTACAAAAACTCCTAAGGTTTCCGCTAAATCACGCCGTTATATAACCATAAGAGAAATTTTCTATGCCTGAAAACTGACATTTTGTGTCAGTGCACCCGCATCATTCAGCGCATACCTAAATATACAGGATGACCTTATGGCTAAAACGACGCGGAGCCGCTCGGCTGAACGTCTGGTCGATATTCTGGTTGAGCTACATTTAAACGGTGTGGTAAACCGCAGTGCGTTAATGGAGAAATTCAAAATTACCGAGCGCACCGTCTACCGGGATTTAAATGCCCTCTCTCCCATTGTTGAACATACCGGTAACGGGCTATATCGACTGATCCATTCGGCACAATCGCCCGGCGGACAAGGCTTACATCACACTCTTGCTAACTTCCTGAATGCTGATAGCTTTTTCCCTGAAAGAAATACGGAATTCTGGCAGAATCTTGAAACGCGCGTTGACGAAAACCATATTCTTATTCTTGCGAATGAAGCCGAACACACGGTACAACGTGATATTCGCCGTCATTTAACGAAAATCGAGAGATCGATTAAAAACCATAATGTTTGTCAGATTGTTTATAAGGGGAAAACCCGTCTGATTAATCCCTATAAACTCATTAACAAAAAAAATATATGGTATTTACAAGCCACCGAAAATAGCCGCCTGAAATCCTTCTCATTGAGTCAGATTAGCTGGTTTGATATTCAGAAAACGACCTTCACCCCGGAAGAAAATGTCCTTGCGCTGCTGGAAAAAAGCCTCGACCCCTGGGTCTCTGAAAATACTTTCGCGGTGAAAATATTCATCAAAGATAATATTTCACATTACTTCCTGCGTCGCGATCTTCTGCCAGAACAAGAGCTGCTGGCGGAGCAACAGGGCGGCGTCACGCTGCGCTGCCAGGCGGCCCACGAGAACCAGATCTTGCCGCTGCTGTTCTACTGGCTGCCTCATATTCAGATTCTGGAGCCGAACTGGCTGAAGGAAAAACTGCTCGGAACGCTGGAGCACTATCTGGCGGTGGAGCGCAACCCGAATAATCAAGTGATCTCAATCACATAATTTCGCCCCCTGGCGGCGAGCCGAAACCGCTCGTCGCCGCCTTTGACCGCTCACCTGTCACTTTCAACCACTCATTCATTTACCGTCCTTTACACGCGCGAGGATCTGGCACGATCGCTCCAGCATTAATCAATACCTCCTCACAACGAACCCTGACCCTTTTTTCTTTACATAAAAAACCAGGTCTTACTATGGATACTAAAAAACTACTGAAGCACGTGCCCTGGGCCTTACTCGGGATCCTCGGCGCTTTTTGTCTGGCGGTTGTCGCATTACGCCGGGGCGAACACGTAAGCGCCCTGTGGATCGTGGTCGCGTCCGTTTCCGTCTATCTTGTTGCTTATCGCTACTACAGCTTGTACATCGCGCAGAAGGTTATGAAGCTCGACCCGACGCGCGCCACTCCGGCGGTCATTAACAATGACGGCCTGAACTACGTGCCAACCAACCGCTACGTGCTGTTTGGTCACCACTTTGCCGCTATCGCCGGTGCAGGCCCGCTGGTGGGCCCGGTGCTGGCCGCGCAGATGGGCTACCTGCCGGGTACCCTGTGGCTACTCGCTGGCGTGGTGCTGGCGGGTGCGGTGCAGGACTTTATGGTGCTGTTTATCTCTTCTCGCCGTAACGGCGCCTCTCTGGGTGAGATGGTCAAAGAGGAGATGGGCCGCGTGCCGGGGACTATCGCCCTGTTCGGCTGCTTCCTGATTATGATCATCATCCTCGCGGTGCTGGCCCTGATCGTGGTGAAAGCGCTGGCCGAAAGCCCGTGGGGTGTCTTCACCGTCTGCTCAACCGTGCCGATTGCGCTGTTCATGGGTATCTACATGCGCTTCCTGAGACCGGGACGCGTAGGTGAGGTGTCGGTGATCGGTATCGTGCTGCTGGTGGCCTCCATCTACTTCGGCGGCGTGATTGCGCACGACCCGTACTGGGGTCCGGCGCTGACCTTTAAGGACACCACCATTACCTTCGCGCTGATTGGCTATGCGTTTATCTCCGCGCTGCTGCCGGTCTGGCTGATTCTGGCCCCGCGTGACTACCTGGCGACCTTCCTGAAAATCGGCGTTATCGTCGGTCTGGCGATCGGCATTCTGGTGATTAACCCGGATCTGAAAATGCCTGCGGTAACGCAGTACATCGACGGTACCGGCCCGCTGTGGAAAGGCGCCCTGTTCCCGTTCCTGTTCATCACCATTGCCTGCGGTGCGGTCTCCGGCTTCCACGCCCTGATCTCCTCCGGTACTACGCCTAAGCTGCTGGCGAACGAGAAAGACGCGCGTCTGATCGGCTACGGCGCGATGCTGATGGAGTCCTTCGTGGCGATCATGGCGCTGGTTGCAGCGTCCATCATCGAACCGGGTCTGTACTTCGCGATGAACACCCCGCCGGCGGGTCTCGGCATCACCATGCCAAACCTGCACGAGATGGGCGGTGACAACGCGGCGCTGATTATGGCGCAGCTGAAAGACGCCAGCGCACACGCGGCGGCGACCGTCAGCTCCTGGGGCTTCGTGATTTCGCCTGAGCAGATCATGCAGACCGCGAAGGACATCGGCGAACCGTCCGTGCTGAACCGCGCAGGTGGCGCTCCTACACTGGCTGTCGGTATCGCACACGTGTTCCACAAAGTGCTGCCGTGGGCGGACATGGGCTTCTGGTACCACTTCGGTATTCTGTTCGAAGCGCTGTTCATCCTGACCGCGCTGGACGCCGGTACCCGTGCGGGCCGCTTCATGCTGCAGGATTTGCTCGGTAACTTCGTGCCGTTCCTGAAGAAAACCGACTCTCTGGTAGCGGGCGTTCTAGGTACGGCGGGCTGCGTCGGCCTGTGGGGCTACCTGCTGTATCAGGGCGTTGTCGACCCACTGGGCGGCGTGAAGAGCCTGTGGCCGCTGTTCGGTATCTCTAACCAGATGCTGGCTGCCGTGGCGCTGGTGCTCGGCACCGTGGTACTGGTGAAGATGAAGCGCACCAAATACATCTGGGTCACCGTGGTTCCTGCGCTGTGGCTGCTGCTCTGCACCACCTGGGCGCTTGGCCTGAAGCTGTTCAGCGCCAACCCGCAGCTGGAAGGCTTCTTCTTCATGGCTAACCAGTACAAAGAGAAGATTGCCGCAGGCGGCGCAGACCTGACTGCCCAGCAGATTGCCAACATGAACCATATCGTGGTGAATAACTACACCAACGCGGGCCTGAGCATTCTGTTCCTGGTGGTGGTGTACAGCATTATCTTCTACGGCATCAAAACCTGGTTGAAAGTGCGTAACGCTGAAGGCCGTACGGACAAAGAAACCCCGTACGTACCGGTGCCAGAAGGCGGCGTGAAGACCTCTTCACACCACTAACACAATGGCGGGTGGCGCTGCGCTGACCCGCCCTACAACGGTACTGTAGGCCCGGATCGCTGCGCGCCACCGGGCTTTTTCTTATCAGGACACGTTATGTTTGGTAACTTAGGCGAAGCAAAAAAATACCTCGGTCAGGCGGCGAAAATGCTGATTGGCATTCCGGACTATGACAACTACGTTGAGCATATGAAGACCAACCATCCGGATAAGCCATACATGACCTACACCGAATTCTTCCGCGAGCGTCAGGAAGCGCGCTACGGCGGAAGTGGAGAAGGCGGCGTCCGCTGCTGCTAAAGGAGAGACCATGACCCCGATTGCCGTTACCCTGCTGACCGGTTTCCTCGGCGCCGGTAAAACCACCCTGCTGCGCCACATTCTCAACGAGCAGCACGGCTTCAAAATCGCCGTCATCGAAAACGAATTTGGCGAAGTCTCCGTAGACGACCAGCTGATTGGCGATCGCGCCACGCAGATCAAAACCCTGACCAACGGCTGTATCTGCTGCACCCGCTCTAACGAGCTGGAAGACGCCCTGCTGGACCTGCTCGACAGCCGCGATCGCGGTGAAATCGACTTTGACCGCCTGGTGATCGAGTGCACCGGCATGGCCGACCCCGGCCCGATTATTCAGACCTTTTTCTCTCATGAGATCCTTTGCCAGCGCTATCTGCTGGACGGCGTCATTGCCCTGGTCGATGCGGTCCACGCCGATGAGCAGATGAATCAGTTCACCATCGCCCAGTCTCAGGTGGGCTACGCCGACCGCATCCTGCTGACCAAAACCGACGTGGCGGGCGAAAGCGTTAAGCTTCGCGAGCGCCTGACGCGCATCAACTCCCGCGCGCCGATTTACACGGTGACGCACGGCGATATCGACCTGTCTCAGCTGTTCAACACCAACGGCTTTATGCTGGAGGAGAACGTCACCGCAAAACCGCGCTTCCACTTTATGGGAGACAAGCAAAACGACGTGGCGTCGATTGTGGTGGAACTGGACTACCCGGTGGACATCAGCGAGGTTTCGCGCGTGATGGAGAACCTGCTGCTGTCGTTTGCCGACAAGCTGCTGCGCTACAAAGGGATGCTGTGGATTGACGGCGAACCCAACCGCCTGCTGTTCCAGGGCGTTCAGCGCCTGTACAGCGCCGACTGGGACAGACCGTGGGGCGATGAAGTGCCGCGCAGCGTGATGGTGTTTATTGGTATACAGCTGCCGGAAGAGGAGATTCGGGCGGCGTTTGCGGGTCTGAAGAAATAACCGCCATGCATCCCCTCTCCTCTGTAATTTATTAACCTGAAACGATGAATTTTGTATCAGGAAAATGAATAAATTACAGCGATGTTCTGGTCCGGCTGTAAATCGCCGAAGCGTTTCCGTAGGGCCGGGGCGAGGCGCAGGGATGCGCCGAGAGGGCGTGGCCTGCAGGGATGCAGGCTCATGCCCGACCCGATAGCCCGAAGGAATAAGCTGAGGGCACCGCGAAGCGGCGATTTACCGCCGGGAGCCCGGGTCGCCAGGGTGGTGGCGATTGAGCCACCCTGGCACGTTCACAGGTCATGCCGTTACAGAGTAGCAAGGAACATAAAGTGAACGGAATGACCTCCACAGCCGTATGTTCCCCCTCACCCCAGCCCTCTCCCTCAAGGGAGAGGGGGCCGTCTGTGCAGGCATTATTTTGTGGGGATACTTATTTCACCGCCTCCGGCAGCGTCACAATCCAAAACTCGCTGTCGGACTCCGGCTTCTTCAGCGGCTTCACGCTGAGCGTGGTTTCCACCGGTTTATCATCCAGCGTCAGCTTGCCTTCCGCGTTCACCCGATAATCCTTGAGCTTTTTGCCCTCGACCGGGTTTTGCATCGCCACCTTCACGCCAAAGTCGTTATCGTTCGCCACCGCAAGCGTTTTGCTGTCGATAAGCGCCAGCCCTTCGGCCTTCTCCTGCTGCCAGCCCAGCGCGCGGAGATCGACGACCTGCGTTTTTGCTGCAAGGGTAATCCCGCGCTGCGCCAGGGTTTTCTCATCATCAAACTCCGGGTACTCGCCCGGCTTGTCAAAGGCGGAAAGATCGCTCGCCTTGCTGAGATCCACCTTGTAAATCAGGTTACGCATCCCGTCGTTTTTATCGCTTCCCTGCTCAATCAGCAGGATGTGCTGATTATCGAGCGCCACGATGTCGCCGATTTTGGCGTCGCTGTTTTTATCGTAGGCCGCGCTGTCGATGGGGTAACCGTACATCGCGGTTTTGCCGGTCGCCGGATCGAAGCTCACCAGACGCGTAAACAGCGCCTGTTTTTTGCTCTTCCCGTCGATATCCAGCGTGCTTTGCACGGCGGCGATAATGCGTCCGTCCGGCATGCGGGTCAGCCCTTCAAAGCCCCGGTTTGCCTGACGCCATTTAATAACGTTTGGCAGACCGCCCGCGATGGATTTTTCCCCTTCCGCGGCCTGCGGCCCGTGGATCGCGAGGATCTTGCCTTTGCTGTCGACGTTAATCAGGAACGGGCCGTACTCGTCGCACAGCCAGTAGCCGCCTTTGCCGTCCGGCGTGATGCCTTCCGTATCCAGTCCGCGGTTGTCACCCTTGAGCGTCTTTAAGGTATCGCTGAACGCCACTTCATTGGTGGAACCAATCACGCCGCTTTGCAGCGGCAGACCGTTAATCTCGCCTTTATCGTCATGCAGCGGACGGGCATCCGTTGCCTCTGCTTTGCCGTTCTGGACGCGGATGGTCATCAGCAGCGGCGCGAAATCTGGCGTGACAAATATTTTGGCTTCGTTTTTACCCATTTTTGGCGCATCGGCGTTGGGACCGCGATCGGTCACGGTCGCAAACGTCAGGGCATCGTCCTGCTTGCCCGTAAACAGCAGGCCAGAGCCAATCCCCACCGGGAGACCGTTCGGGAACGCATCGGCAAACGCGCCGCTGTATTTCACATGGGAGCCGTCAGGGAAGCTGACGACATAGCGCTCAGCGGTAGGCTGTGCCGCCAGGCCAGAGAAAGAGAGCGCACAACCGATAAACACAGGAATAATTTTTCTTTTCATATTGTTAGCATCCAGTTAGTGAAGCCAACAACGTAAAGAATAAACGTGTCAGAAAAATGACATGGAAAGGCAACCGGCATGGGCGAGTGAACGTATATTCAATGCCCGGAAATGTAAGGTTGTGTTGTATTGTGTGACAACTGAAATACTTTTGGAAATTATTAGAAACTCAATTAATTCACCTCTAATCACTATCCCTTCTTCGTTCAGTTTATGTTTAGTCAAAAAATTAAACGGTTCCTAAACACCAAAACATCACCCGTTGACACCCCGGCAATCAAACAGCATTGCAACAACTTCTATAAAAAACTTAACAATATCAGCATAAAACATCGACTTTCATCACATTTGCAGTCATAAAAATCGCTTGTTAAGGTGCCCCCAGATGAATTTAATGACGAGGCATAAAACATGAAAAAACTGAATATCCTTCTTCTTTCTGCTCTGACCGCCCTCTCGGGTTCCGCTCTGGCAATGGGTGGCAGCATTGAGCAGGGTAAAAACTTTACCAACCTCAACCTGGAAATGGGGAAATCCTCATCCGGCCTGTATGCCGAAAGCAACTGGCTTAAAAACACCGATGACGGTACCCAGACCGGCGGCGTGGGCGCAGGCTACAACCTGGAAGTAGGCCCGGTAATGCTGAATGCGGGTGCCAAAGCCATCTACATCGGCCCGAAAAAAGGCGATAACGGCGTGGCGTTCCCGATCGGCGGCGGCGTAAACGTTGCCCTGACCGACAGCATCCACGTGTACGGTGAAGGCTACGTGGCGCCAGAAGGGCTGAACAACAGCGTGAAAAACTACGTGGAAGCCAACGGCGGCGTAAGCTGGACGCCGATCGCGCCGGTGACCCTGAAAGTGGGCTACCGCCACGTGAGCGTTGATGGCAAAGACGGTCGTCCGAACCATACGCTTATTGACGGCGCATATGTTGGCGGTGGAGTCACCTTCTGATGAAACACCGCATGACCGCGCTTTGCGTTCTGAGCCTCACGCTGATGCTCACCGGCTGCGTCCAGTACAAATGGGTGAAACCGGGCGTCAGCGACGTGGAAATGAATAAAAAGCTCACGGAATGCGAAGCGCAGGCACTGATCGATCTTCCCCCGGATAACGTGGTGACCGGTTCGAGCTCGGAAAAAACGGACAAATCGAAAAAGAAAAAGGATATTTCCACGAGCTACACGGTTGAAGACGCGAATGAATATCGCCGGGATACGCTGGTTGACAGCTGCATGTTTAAAAGCGGCTGGGACAAGATCGAAGTGCAATAATCCCCTTAAAAAAACCTGCCGGCTGGCAGGTTTTTTTATAACCTCTTACTTATGCACCACCACCAGCTTCTGGTTCACAAACTCTTTGATCCCCAGATCCGACAGCTCGCGTCCGTAACCGGAGCGCTTCACGCCGCCGAACGGCAGCTCTGGCGCGGTATCGGTAAGCCAGTTGATGTACACCATCCCGGTCTCGATCCGGGACGCCATTTTCTTCGCGCGCTCGATATCCTGGCTGAATACCGCCCCGCCCAGGCCGTAGTGGGAGTCGTTCGCCAGCGCGACCGCCTCGTCGTCGTTTTTCACCACGTACATCTGCGCTACCGGGCCGAAGAACTCTTCGAAGTACGCCGGGTTGTCGCGCGAGATGTTCGTCAGGATCGTCGGCTCGAAGAAGCTCCCGTCGCGCTGCACCGGCTTGCCGCCATAGTGCAGCGTCGCGCCGTTTTTCACCGCCTCGTTAACCTGTTTGGTCAGTGTTTCAAGCGCATCTTTCGACGACAGCGGCCCCAGCGTGGTGCTTTCGTCCAGCGGATCGCCAATCTTCACCTGCTTAAACGCCTCGGTGAATTTGCTCAGGAAGGCATCCGCAATCTTTTCATGCAGGATAAAGCGCTTCGCCGCGGTGCAGACCTGCCCGGCGTTGTTGAGGCGCGCATTCACACCAATCTTCACGGCTTTGTCCAGGTCCGCATCGTCCAGCACCACGAAGACGTCGTTACCGCCCAGCTCCAGCGTGGATTTCTTAATGTGCTTCGCCGCCTGTGTGGCCACCACGCTGCCGGCTTTTTCGGAGCCGGTCAGCGCCGCCCCCTGCACGCGATCGTCGGCAATGATGTTCGCCACCTGCTCGGACGAAATAAACAGGTTAGTCCATGCCCCTTCCGGCGCGCCCGCCTCGCGAACCAGGTGGGCAAAGGTCTCGGCGCAGTGCGGCACAATGCTGGAATGCTTGGCGATCACCGGGTTGCCCGCCGCCAGGTTTGGTGCCAGGACGCGCATCAGCTGGTAATACGGGAAGTTCCACGGCTCAACGGCCATCAGCACGCCGATGGGGTGATGCTCCACCCACGCTTCCCCAAGCTCAGAGTCGTACTTCACCGGGGCCAGGAACTGCTTCGCATTGTCGGCGTAATAGCGGGCGATCTGCGCGCACAGCTTCACCTCGCCGCGGCTCTGTTCGATAAGCTTGCCCATCTCCTGGCTGGCGATTTTCGCCAGATCCTCGGTGCGCTCGTCGATCAGGTCGGCAAGCTTATGCAGCACCGGCAGGCGCTGGCTGATGTCGCCTTTAGCCCAGTCCGAATGGTAAAGCGCATCGGCCGCCTTCAGGGCCGCTTCAATATCCGCGTCGGTATGTGAGGGGTATTCTTTGATGAGCTGGTTAGTGGCAGGATTTACTGTCTGATAAGCCATGTCGAATCTCCTTGTTTTACCGCTTAGGGTATTAAGGGTAGTCAACATGACTGGCCGTGGACGTAAAGTTGGGTATATCCGGAGATTTCTGAAAGAGGTTACGACCCTGCCATCCATAGACAGGGGTCAGTATCGTATCTTTGCTTCATATTCCATCAACACTTCTTACTTTGCCCATGTAGGAATAGTTTGTTCTGACACGTTTTTCACAGTGTAGCCATCATTCCCCTGATTATCTTTAATACACTTTATTTCATCAAAACCCCATTTACCATTACGGTCAGAAAAATAAACTGTATATTTCTCAGTATCAAAACCAAAATATTTCTCATTTGGATGTTTGAAAATTTTACTGCCGCAAGAGAAATTATCCCTCCACTCAGCATCAGTAGAATAATTCAACACATAATAGGCAACAACGTCAAGTCTGTCAGTGACAAACGTCATAAGTAAAGTCAATAACATCAAAGCCCCCAAAATATTGAAAAGTGTATATCCTTGAAATTTATTTGCAGTCGTAACAAATATCACATAGGTTACTAACTGCAAAATAAAAGAGAGTAACACGAAGAATGCAGTAAGCTTCCATAAGAACTCAACCCATGGGCTAGAAGATAAATCCAAATTGCTGATCTGAAAAAAAAGACTTGCTGAGAAGGCGCTTGATAACGCATAGCATAATGATATAAAAGAAAATAATGTCAGCCTTATTTTTTTGATGCTCTTATATCCGTTTATTTCCAAGATAAAAACTGTAAGAATACTACTTATTGCAATTAAAACGACGAAAATCATCAGGAGCACTTTCGCCATATAAATAAATTGTATGTTAATTAAAAACGGAATTAATATAAAAGAACACCATGCAATAAGAGATGTCCATCCTGCTACCTTACTAATCCATATTTCATTTTCAAAGCGTGTAAAAAAACTTATAATCTCTCTACTTCTTTCTTTCCTTACATATATTACGATGATAAGCGCAGCAAATAATACATATGATATGTATATAGTTGCAGGGTTTTTTATTTTTATAAGAATGAGGCAAACCACATAGAAAAACAACAAAAAGAGATCGACAGATTTACTTTTCACTCCATTGATAATACGAATCTTTAAAGTCATTTAATTTCACTCTATGAATAAGACAATCTATTTAATCTGCAAATAATCTATTGCTACATTATGACAAAATGCAAGCAGTCTTTTTCACATAAGTATAAAAGCGAAATGACTATTTCGTTTATTACACAACATATTTTGCACATTCCCCTCGTATCCCTCTATCCTTAACCCATGGGAAAAATAGCTGAACTCAAACGCGCCAAGCTGCTGGCGCTGTCGCTGCTGCTGGTTGCCGCCGCGGCGTTTATCACCACCCTGTTCCTGCCGCAGACCTTCTGGGTGCGCGGCGTCAAGGCCATTGCCGAGGCGGCAATGGTCGGCGCGCTGGCTGACTGGTTTGCGGTCGTCGCGCTGTTCCGCCGGGTGCCGATTCCCTTTATCTCCCGCCATACGGCGATCATCCCGCGCAATAAAGACCGGATCGGCGACAATCTCGGCCAGTTTGTGCAGGAGAAGTTTCTCGATACCCAGTCGCTGGTGGCGTTGATCCGCCGCTATGAGCCCGCGCAGATGATTGGTGCCTGGTTCAGCAAGCCCGACAACGCCCAGCGCGTCGGGCTGCATCTGATGCAGGTGATGAGCGGTTTTCTCGAACTCACCGACGACGGGCGCATTCAGCGCCTGCTCAAACGCGCGGTGCATAAGGCCATCGACAAGGTCGACTTCACTGAAACCAGCGCCGTGATGCTGGAGAGCATGACCAAAAACAACCGCCATCAGGTGCTGCTGGACGCCATCATCAATCGCCTGATTACCCTGATTCAGCGGGAAAGCACGCGGGACTTTATCGCCGACCAGATCGTCCACTGGCTCAAGACCGAGCATCCGCGCAAGGCGATGGTGCTGCCCACCGAGTGGCTGGGCGATCAAAGCGCGGAGATGGTGTCAAACGCGGTGAACACGCTGCTGGACGATATCAGCCACGACCGCACGCACCAGATCCGCCAGGCGTTTGACCGCGCCACGCTGAAGCTTATCGACAACCTGAAAAACGATCCTGAGATGGCGGCAAAAGCCGACAACATCAAGCACTACCTGAAAAACGATGAGGCGTTTAACCGCTATCTGGGCGAGATGTGGGCCGATCTGCGCCAGTGGCTGAAGGCGGATATGCAGAGTGAGGACTCGCGCGTGAAACAGCGCATCGCCAACGCCGGGCTGTGGTTTGGTGAAACGCTGACGAACGATGCGAACCTGCAGGCCTCGCTGAACGAGCATCTGGAGCAGGCCGCGCACCGCCTCGCGCCGGATTTTGCCGCGTTCCTGACACGCCACATCAGCGACACGGTGAAAAGCTGGGATGCCAAAGACATGTCCCGCCAGATTGAGCTGAACATTGGCAAGGATCTGCAGTTTATCCGCGTCAACGGCACCCTGGTGGGCGGGACGATTGGCCTGATCCTGTTTTTACTCTCGCAAATCCCGACGCTTATCCATTGAGCGTCCTGAGGATCAGCGCCTTCATGCTGGAAATAGCGGCATTGGCGGAGGCGCTTCCCTGATGCAGCGCTATTCCCAACTCTCCTGTATCTGGCAGCAGGCGGCTGTCGACCTGTAACGTCTCGGGCAGGCCAATACGCGTGCGGAGCGTAATACCCAGCCCTGCGCTGACGCCCGCCCACAGTCCGCTCAGGCTATAGCTGGTAAAAGCGATACGCCAGGGAATACCTGCGGCATCCAGCGCTGCGATAGCCCGGCTTCGCAAGAGGCAGGGGGCGTCAAACATTACCAGCGGCAGCGGCTCACCTCGCTGCAGAAGTACCTCAATGTCCTCGCTGGACCGGCAAATCCACTTTAGCGGCTCGCTTCGCACATAGTCGCCTTCTCGTCCTTCCTGCCAGACCAGCGCCAGATCGAGTTCGTTTGCCGCCACGCCCCGCAGCAGCGGCGGGTTGCGATCGACGCGCGCGATCATGCGAAGCTCAGGGTGTTGTCTGTGAAAATCGCCGATAACCTGCGGCATCACGGACTCCCCAAAGTCCTCCTGCATACCCAGACGCACCTCGCCCTGAAGCAACTCCCCCCTGATAGCCCGGAGCGCTTCATCATTTAATGCCAGCATGCGTCGGGCGTAGCTCAGCAGAATTTCACCCTCCCGGGTCAGAGCCAGCGTACGCCCCTGCTTCACGGTGAGCGCCACGCCGCACTGCTGCTCCAGCTTTTTTAGCTGGGCGCTGACCGCAGAGGTGGACCGACACAGCCTGTCCGCCGCCTCGGCAAAGCTGGTGGATTGAATACCCTCCACAAAGCTGCGCAGCGCGTCCAGGTCTAATGCTGAAAAGCGTTTATCCATATCATCCTCATTTTCAGGACATTTGGTCCTGAACATTGTGATTTTATTTATGGTGGCAGCCTGCGAGAGTGATTTCCAGACGACAGGAGGAATAAAAATGAGCACAACACTGAATCGCGACACGCTTGCGCAGGTCTCCCCTAAGCTGGCGGAACTCAGCCAGCAGGTGCTGTTTGGCGATATCTGGCAGCGTCCGCAGCTGGCCCCGCGGGATCGCAGCCTGATCACGCTTGCCGCCCTGGCCGCCCTGGGGCGTACTGCGCAGCTTCCCTGGCATATCGACTTTGCCCGACAAAACGGCGTGACGGACGACGAGATTGCCGAAGCGTTTACCCATCTGGCGTTTTACGCAGGCTGGCCGGCAGCCGTCAGCGCCCTGACCTGCCTGGCAGAGGAGAAACAATAATGCCGTTTGTTCGCATCATGACGGGTGGCCGCTATAGCGAGAAGCAGAAAAAACAGATCTCGGACATTCTGCACCAGGCGCTAACGGAAACCTTCGCCGTTCCCGCGCAGGACCGGTTTCATTTTTTTGAATGCTTCACTGCCGGGGATCGATACGTTGATCGGCACTATCTCAGCCCGGGCAGAACGGAGGGGGCGATACTGTTCAATATCGTGGCCGGTAAGCCGAGGAGCGATGAACAAAAAGCGGCGCTCTACCGCCAGTTGGCTGCGCAACTGAATGAGAGGATGGGCATCAATGGTGGGGACGTGATGGTCGTTATCCAGTTTACTGCCGCTGAAGACTGGAGCTTCAGCGGCGGCATACGCTATCAGCCCTGAATGACGTAGCGCGTCGCCTCGAAGCGGTTCAGGATCAGGTGCACCAGAAAGACCATCGTCAGCGTCGCCACCAGCGAAAAGGTAACGGAGGTGATGCGGTACAGATCGCTGAACACCAGGTCCGTGTCCGGGTGCATGTTCTGCCCGAACATTATCCCGATGGTGGTGATGCTGGAGAAGCCCACGCCCGCCCCCACCTTCTCCATCACGTGGAGTCGCGCACCAAACGCCAGCCCAAGGCCGATCAGCGGCATCATCAATAGCATATGGCTGCTGTGATCGTAGAGGATCAGCTGCACCACCAGAATATAGAGGCAGCCCAGCACCACGCCGACCACGCGCCAGATGGAGCTCATCACCGAACCGCGATAGTGCATCGGGAACAGGATCAAAATCCCCGCCATCAGCGCCGAAAGCGAATCGCTTAAATCGCTGATCTGAAAAACGACGAATATCAGCGTCGCGACGGTACCGGAGAGCAGCGACTCGTGGCGCACGCGGGCGTCGTCTTTCTCAATCAGCGGCGGCGGCTTGCGGGGCTCCACGTCCGGCAGGAGATAGTTCATCAGCGCGCTCAGGCACACCGCCATCACGCTGGCTTCGATGTTGGAAAACAGCAGCGTGTGCCAGTTGGTGGTGGGGTAGCTCATAAAGTTGAGCATCACGCTCTGGCACACCACGCCCATGGACCCGAACAAAAACAGCGGCCCTTTACTCATAAAGCGAAAGCGCATCACGTACAGGGCGAAGACCACCAGCGTCATGATCACCGGCCATTGCGACAGATAGCCGATGATAATCACCATTTCGACGCAGTTGAGCGATGCGCTGAAGATAAACTGCTTCGCCACGTGGCGGTTAAACACCGGCACCAGCGACAGCAGCATAATCGGGTAGACCACGAAAAATACGCCATAGCTGGTGTTGTAGAAGCTGGAGATGCTGAGCGCAATCATCCCGGCAAAGACGATGCGCAGGGTCTGGCGAAAGTCGTTTGCCGTATAGACGATGTTGCCGTGCGGGGTAAACACCCGCGCCAGGGTGCTAATAGACATAGTGAAGCAGGCTCACCAGGTGGATCTGCATCCCGGAGAAGAAGCGCGCAAACGGTCCTTCGCTGTTGTAGAGCTGCACGGTCGCGCGGGCTCCGGTCGGCAGATGCTTCGGCAGCGCCTCGTCCAGCGTCACGTGAATGCGCATGCGCTGAGCGTCGCGCACCCAGCGGTTGGAGGTTTCCGGCTCGGAGAGCTGGCCGTTTACCGCCTCCTGACCGGCAAGGATCCCCGCGTCGCTGCTGGTGACGTGGGCGCGGAAAACGTGCCCCGGGAAGGCGTCGAACACCACGGCGGCATCGGTGCCCTGACGAGTATGGCGCAGGCTCTTCTCGCGGAAATCGGCCACGATGTCGGTCTGGTTGTTCACCAGCGCCAGCGCGGCTGAGCCCGAGGAGGCGTAAAAGCCCGGGCTTAACTGCAGGTTACTGACCGTGCCGTCCGCCTGGGCGTAAACCTTCGTCCAGCCGAGATTGAGTTCCGCTTCATCCAGCGCGTTGCGGTATTTTTGCAGCGTCACGTTGCGGTGCTCGTCCCGCTCGCCGCGCTGAATGCGCAGGTTCTGGATGTTGGCCTGAATTGAGCTGACGGACTGTTCGCTGCTCTGCCAGGTCGTGCGGACTTTATCCAGATCCGCCTGCGAGACGTTCTGCAGCGTACTAAGCTTCTGGTAGCGGTCAAAGGTTACTTTGTCGTTACGCGCGGTCAGCACGGCGGTTTTCAGGCTGGCCTGCGCGGCAACGATCTGCGCATCCAGCTGTTCGTTGGACAGGCGTGCCTGCTCGAGCGCGATTTGCGCCGCCTCCACCTTATTGCGAAACGGCGTGTCGTCGAGCTCAAACAGCAGATCGCCTCTCTTCACCTGGCTGTTGTTGTGGACATGTACCGCCGCCACGTAACCGGAGACACGCGGAGACACCGGCGTCACCACGCGCATCACGGTGGAGTCCGGCGTCAGCGGGATCCAGATATCCGCGACGATAAAGTAGACAAACATCAGCAGGAAAGAGGCAATACTCACCCTTACCCAGCGGGCAAACTTTTGTTCAGGGGTCATTATTTTTCGGTCTTGTTATCTTCTTCGCGGATTGTCCGCAAATTGCAGGCGATTTGATTCAACGTGGCGCTGAAAATGTCGAGATGTTCCGGCACGATGTTTTGCGATACGCGCGCCTGATACGTCTCAATTACCTGAGTGAGCCTTTGTAACAGGGCTTTTCCCTCAGGCGTCAGCGTCAGAAGCCGGATGCGCTTGTCATAAGGCGATACGGCGCGCAGCAGGTATCCCTGCTTTTCCAGCTGTGTCAGGGTGCGCATCAGCGGCGGCAGTTCAATGCCCTGCACCTCCGCCAGCTCACTCATTGAGACGTTATCCCCGAGCTGATGCAGCTGCATCATCACCGTCCAGCTCGACTGGGTTAACCCGGTATCGAGAATGGCCTCGTCGATGACGGCACGCCACTGGCGCACGATCATCGCCATCCGCATGCCCATCGGCCTGCGGCAGAACAGTTCTTCTTCACTCATAGGGAAACCTCTCGTCACACGCGGTCAAGATAATAGTTATCAGGGTAACTATCAAGAAACGAGAGGCGAAAGCGCAGGAATTGCGAAAGGGTGTTCTCCCTCTCCCTGTGGGAGAGGGTCGGGGTGAGGGCATCAGCCCGCAGCGGCGTTTAGCGGCTAAAATGCTTCCTGACGGCACTTTTCCCCGATGCCGTCACCACCACCTCCCGATACCCCGCCACCCGCTGGATCCAGCCTTTATTTTCCAGATGATCGAGCAGCAACGCGCCGGCTTCTCCGCCCAGGTGAAACCGCCGCTCGCTCCAGTCCAGGCAGGCGCAGCAGGCCTTCCGGCGCGGATGCGCGCTTAACGAAATGCCGAGCGTCAGGAACTGCTCCCGGCCATAGAGTGTCAACGCTGAACCGTCAGCCTCCAGCCAGCCTTCCGCCTGCATGAAATCATAAATCTGCACCGCCACCGCGCCTGCGAGATGGTCATAGCAGGTCCGGGCTTCACGCATGGCTTTCGGCGCGCTGGTTTCCGGCGGGGTAATGCGGCTCCAGGAGAGCCCCATCATCTGCTCCACCAGCGCCGCCACGTCGTGCCCGGCAAGACGATAATAGCGATGCCGCCCTTGCGACAGGCAGGTAATCAGTTGCCCTTCAACCAGCCGGGAGAGATGCCCGCTGGCGGTCGACGGCGCAACGTCAGCCGCCGCGCTCAGTTCGGTGGCCGTCCACGCCCGTCCGTCCATCAGGGCACAGAGCATCTTCACGCGCGACGGATCGGCGATTGCCGCCGCCACCGCGGCAATCGCCTTTTCCAGCAACGCGCTGTTGTCAGGGGGTAAACTCGTCTTAAGCATGGGCCGCCCAGGGTTCGGTGATCTCAGCGGCCAGCTTATCATTATCCGTCAGCAGAATAAGGTGATTCGCATGGTCGCTGTACTGGGTCAGGATAGACACACCGCGTGCCGCCAGCGCCGCCGCTATCTCGCCCAGCTCGCCAGGGCGCTCTTGCTTAAGTTTTCTGATCACCGGCTTTCGCACCGCCTGCACGATAAACCCGGCGTCGAGCAGCACGCGTCGCGCTTTTTCCCCGTCTTCCATCAGGAAATGGGCATGTGTACCAAATACGCCACCGCCCTCCAGCCCCACGCCGTTGCGGCCCAGCAGCTGTCCAAAGCGCGCCAGCTCACCCGGGATATCGCGAAAAATGACATGAACGTCATACATCGGCATGCCCTCCGGTTTCAGAGGTATATTCCCGCACGACCTGCGCCACCCGAATGCGGTAGTACGCAAAAATCGACTCCCGCCCTTCGGCCTGCGCCGCCTGATGAAAGACGTTCTGCTTCCAGCGGCGGACGGCCTCTTCATCCCGCCACCAGGAAAGGGAGAGGATTTTGCCGTCGGTGGTCAGGCTCTGGAACCGCTCGATATCAATAAAGCCGTCGATGTCGGCCAGCAGCGGCTTAAGTTCGGCGGCCAGCTGGAGATAGCGCGCCTGATGAGCGGGCTCGGCTTTAGCTTCGAAAAGGACTGCGATCATGATGGTCTCTCCGTTGTGATGTTGGGGAGAGAATGCAGGATGGAAAAGTACGATGCTTCGGCAAGGAGCGAAGTGTTGTGCCGGATGGCGCTGCGCTTATCCGGCCTACGGGCTCATGTAGGCCCGGTAAGCGCAGCGCCACCGGGCAGGTTTTATCCCACAATCGACCGCGGCTCCATAAACGCCCGGATCCCCCACTCGCCCATCTCGCGCCCCAAACCGGAGTGCTTAAACCCGCCGAACGGCGCCTTCGGTTCATGGGCCAGGGTGTTCACCAGCACGCGACCGGAAACAATCTGCTGCGCCACGCGTCGCGCGCGGTCCACATCGCCGCCCAGCACCATCGCGCTCAGGCCGTAGTCGGTGTCGTTGGCAATGGCGATCGCCTCCGCCTCGTCCTGATAAGGGATTACGCACAGCACCGGGCCGAAGATCTCGTCGCGGGCAACGGTCATCCAGTTGTTCACGTCGGCAAACAGCGTCGGACGCACGAACCAGCCGTCCTGCGTGCCGTCCGGTCGTCCTTCACCGCCCGCCAGCAGGCGTGCCCCCTCTTCGAGGCCTTTACGGATATAGCCCTGCACCCGCAGCCACTGCTTCTCGCTGACCATCGGGCCGACGTCAGTCGCACTGTTGCGCGGGTCGCCGGATTTCACCGCCGCCACGGCCTGCGCCAGCGCGGTTTCGATCTCCGCCTTGAGCGAGTAAGGCACCAGAATGCGCGTTCCGGCCACGCACGCCTGCCCGCTGTTCATAAACCCGGCCTGGATCACCAGCGGGATCGCCTGCGCGAGATCCACATCATCCAGCAGGATCGTCGGCGATTTACCGCCCAACTCCAGCGTTACGCGCTTAAAGCTTTCCGCCGCGTTGCGCAGGATCGCCTTGCCGGTATTCGTGGAACCGGTGAACGAGATTTTTGCCACGTCCGGATGACAGCTAATCGTTTCGCCGACCGTCTCGCCGCGTCCGGTGACGATATTAAATACCCCTGGCGGTAATTCAGCATCGCGCAGCGCTTCAGTGACAATCTGCGTTTGCAGGGCGCTCATTTCGCTCGGCTTGATCACCGCCGTGCAGCCCGCGGCGAGCGCGGCCGCCAGTTTGCCGCAGATAAACCCGGCATCGCTGTTCCACGGCGTAATCAGCCCGGCCACGCCGAGCGGCGTCATCTGCACCGTGGCTGCGCCCGCGGGGGTGACGAATTCAAACGCCTCCAGCGCCTCGATAGCCTGAGCAATCACCTCTGCCGGATAGCTGGCCATCCACGCCGAGCGCGAGGTGGGCGCGCCGTACTCTTCAATGACCGCTTCCAGCAGATCGTCGTGGCGAGCGGCCACGGCGGCGTGCATGCGCTTCAGCGCCGCGATGCGTTCCTGCTTTGTGGTCTGCGACCACGCCGGAAACGCCGCTTTCGCCGCCGCAATGGCGCGCGCTGCGTCGACCTCATCCGCCAGACGAACCTGGCCGATGACCCGCGCCGTCGCCGGGTTGTACAAATCAAACCACTCGGTGCCGTGCGGGGTAATAAATTCGCCGTTAATAAAGATCTGTTCGATGGTGTGCATATAAACCTCCTCAGGCTGTGTGAGCACAGTCTGGCACGGCTTCTCCGTTGCGATAATCCACGCTATGCTGCAAGGGTTGTTTCGATTTTCAGGATAATCTATGCATCGTTCAGGTCTGACAGAGCTGGAAGTGGTGATGGCGGTGGTGCGGCGCGGCAGCTTTCGCGGCGCGGCGCAGGAGCTGGGCATCTCCGCCACGGCGGTCAGCAACGCCATCGCCGGGCTGGAGAGCCGCCTTGAGACGCGACTTTTCAACCGCACCACCCGCAGCGTGGCGCTTACCGACGCCGGACAGCGCTACGTGGCGCGTATCGGCCCTGCCCTGCAGGAGATCCGTCTCGCCGGGGAAGAGATCCACAGCGACACCGGAGAACCCGCCGGCACGCTGCGTCTGAACGTGCCGAACCATATCGGCACCCTGTTTCTGGACCAGCTGCTGATCGACTTTATGATCCGCTACCCGAAGATGCGCGTAGAGACCGTCAGCGAAGCGCGAATGATCGACATCGTCGCGGAAGGCTATGACGCGGGGATCCGCCTTGAGGAGTCTGTGCCGCAGGACATGATTGCCGTGCCGCTGACCGCTGAGATCCGCCAGCTGGTCACCGCCACGCCGGACTATTTCGCCCGTCACGGCATACCCGAGACGCCGGACGATCTGCTTTCACATCAGGGGATCGGCATGCGCATGGCCCACGGCGGGATCTACCGCTGGGAGCTGGCGCGTCGGGGTGAAACGTACGCCCTTGCCGTACCGCCGCGTTTTGCGACGTCCGATCTTTTTGCCTCGATCCGCGCCGTGAAAGCGGGGTTAGGGGTGGGATTTTTACCGGAACTGTATATCCGTGAAGAGCTTGAGCGTGGAGAACTGATGAGCGTCCTAAACGACTGGGCGCAGCCGTTTGCCGGGCTGCGCCTGTACTACCCCGGCCATCGCCACGTCCCGCCGGGACTGCGGGCGCTGGTGGCGATGGTCCGCGAGCGCGGGATTATTCCAGGTTAGCCTTATTCAGCCCGTACGCCGCATCCAGCGCGCCGGGTTCCATGCGGGAGGTGATCCCCAGACGGTTCCAGGCGTTGATCGCCACGATAGCGAAGTTCAGCTCTGAAATCTCCACGTCCGAGAAGTGCTCCGCCACGCTGCGGTAGAGCGCATCGCTGACACCGTGAACGCCAATCTGGGTCAGCGCTTCGGTGAAGGCCAGCGCCGCTTTCTCACGGGCGCTGAACAGCGGGGACTCGCGCCAGGCCGCCAGATGGTACAGGCGCAGTTCGCGCTCGCCGGCGATTTTCGCCTCTTTTGAGTGCATATCCAGACAGAACGTACAGCCGTTCAGCTGCGACACGCGAATGTCGATCAGGTGTTTCAGCGCCGGGTCGATGGAGGTTTTTGCTACCTCCATGCTCAGGGCAGACAGCGCGTTGGCGAGGGCAGGTGTAACTTTATGGTGGTTAACGCGAGTGCTCATGGTCTTTCCTCTTTTTGTGCGGCATGTGCCGTGCGATGAGGCAAATCTACGCCGTTCATGACATAGTAAAAAGATACAAAAAGCGTGAAATGAGGTAGGACATGAAGCCGGGCTATCACGAGATTTATTCCCGCTACCGCGACAACATCATGCGCGGCGTGCTGAAGCCGGGCGACAGGGTGCCAGCCATCCGCGTGCTGGCGGAAGAGCTGAAGGTGGCGCGTAAAACCGTCGAAACGGCGTACGCCATTCTGACGGGTGAAGGGTATCTGGTGAGCCAGGGCGCGCGCGGCACGCGGGTTAACCCGGACTTACTGTTGCCGGATAAGACTGCCCCTGCGGAGCAGCCCACCGGCACGCTTCCGGCATCGCTCATCAGCCAGCGCGAGCGGGCCGGGTTTCTGCGCCCCGGCATCCCTGCCCTCGACAGTTTCCCGTATAAAAAGTGGCTGCTGCTGGCGGGCCAGGCGACGCGGGCCATGCGTCAGGAGGAGATGCTCAACCCGCCCGTTCTGGGCTGGTATCCGCTGCGCCAGGCCATTGCCAGCTACCTCAACATCTCGCGCGGGCTGTCCTGCAGCGCCGAACAGGTGCTGATCACCAGCGGCTACAGCGGTAGCCTGCGGCTGATCCTCGACACCCTTGCCAGCCGCAGCGACAAGGTGGTGTTTGAAGATCCTGGCTATTTTATGGGCCAGCAGCTGCTCAAGCGGATCGTGCCGCGCCTGCACACGGTGCCGGTCGACCGTTCAGGTATCGATACGGACTACCTGCTGCGTCACCATCGCGACGCCCGTTTTGCCATCGTCACCCCGTCGCACCAGAGCCCGCTGGCGGTCACGCTCTCCCTGCCGCGTAAACAGCAGCTGCTCGACTGGGCCAGCCAGAACGAGGCGTGGATTATCGAAGACGATTACGACGGGGAGTTTCACTACACCCGCAAGGTGCTGCCGTCGCTGAAAAGCCTCGACCATCACGACCGGGTGATTTTTATGGGCACCTTCAGCAAAACCATCATGCCGTCGCTGCGCATGGGCTACGTGGTCATGCCCGCCAGCACCGTCGGGGCCTTTACCGACTGCGCGGACATCACCACCAGCGGCCAGCCGGTGCTGACGCAAAAGATCCTCACCGCGTTTCTCAACGAAGGGCACTTTTTCCGTCACCTGAAAAAGATGCGCGCGCTGTATCAGACCCGCCGCGACTGGATGATTGCCGCCCTGCGCAAGGTGTATGGCGATCTGTTTTTCACCGAGCAAAACGACGGCGGGATGCATATCGTGGCGTTCCTGACCAAAGGAAGCCGTGACCGGGAAGTGGCGCGCTGCTGGCAGGAACAGCAGCTGCAGGTCAATGCGCTTTCGGAGTGGTATCGCGGTTCCGGGAAGCGCTACGGGCTGGTGATGGGCTATAACAACGTGCGGTCGTACGAAGAGGCGGTGGCGCTGCTGGAAAGGCCGAAGCGGCAGACGTTTGCGCTGTTGCGCTGAACATCGCCGGGTGGAGGCTTCGCCTTACCCGGCCTACGGTTTAAATATCATTGCGGGACAACCCAACGTCCTTGAGCTGCTCGTCGCTCATCTGGCTCAATATGCGGCGGGTACGGTTGATGCGATACCAGTTGCAGATCGTTTTCCCGATCCAGACGAACACAATAAACGGACGTTTTGAACGATTCTCGTAGAATTCCATGATGCTCTCCTCACTGTGTCAGTGGGGTTATCATCCCGGAAATACACCCGTGCAATACAGATGCAAAAACACCTTTTGTTTAACATACAGATCCGCTAAAACAGTATCTGCATGGCAATTTTCGCTGCAATCTGTACTGGTTTTATAATCTGTATGGTGAAAACAAAGGATACAGCATGACACGCTACCAACATCTGGCCAATCTTCTGGCTGAACGCATTGAGCAAGGGCTGTATCGCAGCGGCGAACGTCTGCCGTCGGTGCGCACGCTGAGTCAGGAGCACGGCGTGAGCATCAGCACCATACAGCAGGCCTACCAGATCCTCGAAAACCTCCAGCTGATCACGCCTCAGCCGCGCTCCGGCTATTTTGTCTCACCGCGAAAAGCCCAGCCGCCCGTCCCGGCGATGACGCGCCCGGTGCAGCGCCCCGTGGACGTTACCCAGTGGGATGAGGTGATGATGCTGCTGGACGCCCGCGCCGACAAAGAGATGATCTCCTTTGGCGGCGGTTCGCCGGACATTAACCAGCCGAGCCTGAAGCCCCTGTGGCGCGAGATGAGCCGCATTGCGCAGCATAATCCCGGCGAGATGCTGAGCTATGACGTGCTCGACGGGCGCCTGGAGCTGCGTGAGCAGATCGCCCGCCTGATGCTCGACGGCGGCTCCACCGTCTCGGCAAGCGACATTGTCATTACCAACGGCTGCCACGGCGCGCTGTCTATCGCCCTGCTCTCGGTGTGTAAACCGGGGGATATCGTGGCGGTGGAATCGCCGTCGTTTCACGGCACCATGCAGATGCTGCGCGGGTTTGACATCAAGGCAATTGAAATTCCTACCGATCCCGAGACCGGGATCAGTATCGAAGCGTTAGAGCTGGCAATGGAGCAGTGGCCGATCAAGGCGGTGATCCTGGTGCCCAACTGCAATAACCCACTCGGGTTTATCATGCCGGAGGCGCGGAAAAAGCAGGTGCTGGCCCTCGCCCAGCGGCACGATATCGTGATTGTCGAGGATGACATTTACGGCGAGCTGGCGGCGGAGTATCCGCGCCCGCGCACCATTCATTCGATGGATATCGACGGCCGCGTGATCCTCTGCAGCTCGTTTACCAAAACCGTGGCGCCAGGCCTGCGCGTCGGCTGGATTGTGCCGGGACGCTACTACGACCGGGTGATGCACATGAAATACGCCGCGGGCGGGTTTAACGTGCCGGGAACGCAGATGGCGGTGGCGGCGTTTATTCGCGACGGGCATTACCATCGCCACGTGCGCCGTATGCGCCAGATTTATCAGCAGAATATGGAAACCTACACCTGCTGGGTGCGGCAGTATTTTCCGGCAGAGATTTGCGTCACGCGCCCGCAGGGGAGCTTCCTGCTGTGGATTGAGCTGCCGGAGAAGGTCGATATGGTGTGCGTCAGCAAGCAGCTGTGCCGGCTGAAAATCCAGGCCGCGGCCGGGTCGCTGTTTTCCGCCTCCGGGAAGTACCGCAACTGCCTGCGGATCAACGTGGCGCTGCCGCCGACGGACAAAAATCGCGAGGCGCTGAAGAAGCTGGGCGAAGCGATTGTGATTGCGATGGAGGAGGGCTAGTGCGGCCTGATGCCCTCACCCCGACCCTCTCCCACAGGGAGAGGGAGAAACCGTGCCGCACTACTCGTCGAAGTACCAGTACCCCTGGTTAATCAGCCCGGTGAGCTCCTCGACAAACGCCGGGTTTTTCAGCGCATCGCCCAGCTCGGCCTGACCGAGTTCGGTGAAGCGGCACAGCGCATCCGCCGCCTTCGCGTCAACCGTCTCCAGCTGTTCGCTGTTGATGAAGAAGCTGCCGTTGATGTTCAGCACGCGCAGGCCGCTCAGGCGAGACAGCGTTTCGCCGCCCTGCAGCGCGTCCAGCACCTCTTCCGGCGCGTACGGCGGCTCGGCGGCGGCGATATCCAGCTCGTGGCGCGGCGTGGAGACAAAGCTGCCGAACCATTTTGTGAAATCATCGGGTTTGCTAATCATGTCGATCATCATCTGACAAATGCGATCGAGCTCGTACTGCTCGACGCGGCCAGGATGTTCACGACAGGTCAGATCCGGATCGCTGTAGTGCTCGCCGCCCAGATCGTTTTCCAGCGCGTAATCGGCGAAGCTGCTGATCAGATCGCGACCGTTTGGCCCGCGGAAGCCGACGGAGTAGTTGAGTGCCGTTTCATGGGTAAAACCGTCATGCGGGAATCCAGGCGGAATGTAGAGGATATCGCCCGGGGCCAGGTCTTCGTCAATGATCGGCTCGAACGGATCCACATGCAGCAGCGCCGGATGCGGGCAGAACTGACGCATCGGCAGCTTGTCACCCACGCGCCAGCGGCGGCTGCCCATCCCCTGAATGATAAACACGTCGTACTGATCGATATGCGGACCCACGCCGCCGCCCGGCACGGAGAAGGAGATCATCAGATCGTCCAGACGCCAGTCCGGCAGGACGCGGAACGGACGCACCAGTTCCGCCGCGGGCATATGCCAGTGGTTCACCGCCTGCGCCAGCAGCGACCAGCCGGTTTCGCCCAGATCGTCAAAGTGCTCAAACGGGCCGTTGCTGGCCTGCCATTTGCCGTTGAAATGGCTCACCAGACGGCTATCGACCTCCGGCTCCATCGCCAGCCCAGCCAGCTCGTCCGGGGTAATCGGGTCGACAAAGTTCGGGAAGGCATTTTTCAGCACGACGGGTTGTTTTTGCCAGTATTTCTCAAGAAATTCCGGCCATTTCAGGTTCAGTTGATACGCCATGGGTAGCACCAGTGAGAAGGGAAACAGGCGCGATTATAGGCAAGAAGGCAGAGGGGGAACTTGTCATGGGTCAAACCCGCACGTGTAGGTCGGGTAAGGCGAAGCCGCCACCCGACACAAACACGCCGCGAAAACTTAATCCAGCTTCAGCTCGTCATAGTGGGTAATCAGTTTACCCACGATGCCGTAGTCCAGCGCTTCCGCCGGGGACATCCAGAAGTTGCGGTCGGTGTCTTTTTTCACTTTTTCCAGCGGCTGGCCGGTAGCGTCGGCGATCAGCTTGTTCACGCGATCCAGCATGCGGATGATCTCACGCGCTTCGATCTCAATATCGGTCGCCTGACCGCGCACGCCGCCCAGCGGCTGGTGGATCATGAAGCGGGTATTTGGCAGCGAGTAGCGGTGCTCTTTTTTCGCAGCCAGGAAGATGGTGATCCCGGCGCTCGCGACCCAGCCGGTGCCGATCACGTGCACTTCCGGGCGAATGAATTTGATGAAGTCGTGGATGGTGTCGCCCGCTTCCACGTGACCGCCCTGGCTGTTGATGTACAGCTTGATCGGATCGTTGCTGACGCTTTGCAGCAGGATCATCTGGGTGATCACTTTCTGCGCCAGCTCCTGGTTGATCTCACCGGAAATCACAATCGAACGAGACTCCAGCAGTTTTTGCTGCAGAGCGCCCGCGCCGTTTGACCCTTCAGCCTTTTCCTTGTCGCTTTCTTTCAGTGTGTAGTGCATTGTTATGTCCTCAGCATTTAGCGCTCAAAACCAGAGTGTAGCCTGTTTTACCGATCAAAGTCCTCACCGGCAAATCACGAGGGAGCTCATTCACATTACCCATGTTGCACGCGTTTCGTTCTTTCACCGCCCCCGCCCGGATCGCTATACTTCATATGATTATCATATTGTTAAATGATAATTATATTTAATGTGTTAAGATGAAAGTCAGCATAAACAGTCCCTTACGTCACTCCTGGGGCTGTTTGCATCCTCGACATGTAAAACAGCACCGGGGCGGTGAATGGAACACATTGTGTATGTGGTTGATGACGATGACGCAGTCAGACAGTCCGTGATCGGGCTGCTGGAATCCGCAGACTTAAACGCCATCGGCTTTTCATCGGCAGAAGCGTTTCTTCAGCACCGCTTTGAAGAGCTCCCTTCGTGCGTGGTCCTCGATATGCAGATGCCCACCATCTCCGGTTTTGATGTAGCAGATGCCCTCAAGGACAGCGGGCGCGAGATCCCGATTATTTTTCTCACCGGCCACGGCACCATCCCGATGTCGGTGCGCGCCATTAAAGGCGGCGCTTACGAATTTCTCACCAAGCCTGTCGAATCCACCGCGCTTATCGACGCCATTGAGTCCGCGCTGCAGCTGGCGGAAAACAACGCCGAGCGCAATAAAGAGCACTACGCCCTGAAGCAGCGCCATCTCTCCCTCACGCCGCGCGAACACGAGGTGCTCACGCTGGCGATAAGCGGCATGCTGAACAAGCAGATTGCCGCCGAGCTGGGCGTCAGCGAGATCACGGTGAAAGTGCACCGCCGCCGCGTAATGGAGAAAATGCAGGTGCGCTCCGTGGCAGAGCTGGTCAGGGCCGTTGAGCGCCTGACCAAAAGCCAGCCTGCGGAGTAACGTTTACCCTTCCTGTACCGCCAGCGGCAGCGCAAAGGCAAATACCGTGCCGTAAGGCTCCCGGCGGCGCGCGCTCAGCTTCCCGCAGTGGCGCTCAATGATGCTGGCGCTGATGGTCAGCCCCATCCCCATTCCCTGTGGCTTGGTGGAGTAGAACGAGTCAAAAATCTGCTCCAGCCGCTCGGGCTCAATGCCGCTCCCGGTATCGGCGATCTCAACGATCGCTTTCCCGTCCGCGTTGCTGGTGCTGAGGGTGATGGTGCAGGCCCGATCCTTCACCTCGGCCATCGCCTCAACGGCGTTCATCACCAGGTTAAGCAGCACCTGCTGGATCTGCACGCTATCGCCGGTGATAAAGCTGTCCTGCGCCTTCAACAGGTAATCAACGCTAATGTGTCGCTGCTCCAGCTCGCTGCGGGAGAGCGCGATGATATGGTGGATCAGATAGTGCAGATCGATGCGCGAGAAGGTGGGATCCTGCTTGCGGGTCAGGGACTGGATGCTGCGAATGATCTCCCCCGCCCGCGCGCCTTCCGCGGCGATCTCTTCCAGCCCTTCCCGCACTTTATCCAGCCGGGCCGGCTCCCGGCTGAGCCAGCGCAGGCTCGCTCCGGCGTTAGAGACGATCGACATCAGCGGCTGGTTGATCTCGTGGGCGATGGAGGAGGTCAGCTGCCCGACGGTGGTGGCGCGGGACACCCTCGCCAGATCCGCCTGCGCCACCCGCATGGCATCCTCCGCGGCGCGCTGGCTGGTGATATCGGTGATGATGCCGTAATACTCGTTCACCTCGCTGCCCACGCCCACCGGATCGCCAATCCCGAGGATATAGCGCGTTGAACCGTCGGTACGCTTGACCCGAAACTCCGCGCGCATGGAGAGCCCTTCGCGCACGCTCTGCGTGACGATGGCGCTGATGCGGGCGTAGTCGTCTTCATGAACGAAGGTCAAAAACTCCGCCATGGAGATCATCTTTTGCTGCTCGGGCAGGCCGAGGATGCGGGCGTACTCCTCCGAGACAAACATCAGATCCTGCTCCAGCTCCCAGCGCCAGCTGCCGGTGTGGCTGATCTGCTCGCCCAGCATCAGCGAGGTCTGGCTGGCGCGCAGCTCTTTTTCCACCCGACGGCGCTGGATGTTCTCCCCCAGCAGCTCGGCGTACAGCCGCGCCGTCTCCAGGGACACCGCGGCCTGCGCCCCCAGCAGGCTCACCACGCGAGAATGCTCGGCGGTGAAGACTTCCGGCATCAGGCGGTTTTCCAGGTAGAGCACGCCCACCAGCCGCGCCTGTTTGAACATCGGGACGCACATGACGGCCGCCCCCGAGGTCACCAGATAGGGATCCTGACTGAAGGGGTGAAACTCCTCCGGCTTACCGGTGCGGATCTCCTGCCCGGTGCGGATCACCGCCGCCAGCACCGACAGGGGCATGTCGGTCGCCGTCGGCACGTCCTTTAGGATCCGCACCCGCACGCCTTCGGTGCTGGTCCAGGCGCTGGCCTCGATCTCCGGGATCAGGTTATCGCTCACGCGAAGCAGCAGACCGCGCTGCGCCCCGGCGCGTTCGAGGAGGATCGTCATCAGGTTTTCGATTAAGCGCTCGAGGTTGATCTCTTCCGACAGCGCGCGGGAGGCTTTGATGACGCTCTGCAGATCGCGGATGGTCTCGTTCTGGGCGAAGGCCACCGTGTCATAGGCGCTCGCCTGCCCGGAGGCCAGCAGATGCGGGAAATCCTGCTCCAGCTGGCGCACCTTGGCCTGCGCGCCCGCCCGCCCCCAGGCGGCAATTGCGCCACGGAAGTGTGCGTCCGAGGCGGTTGGATAGCCGCAGGCCAGCGCAAAGCGGCCCGCCAGCTCGTGGGCCAGGGCATTGATCGCATTAAACCCGCCCTCGCGGGAGAGCCGGACCGCCTTCTCATACTGCTCAAGCGCGATGCTGTTCATCCCGTCCAGACGCACGATTTCGGCGTAGATCAGCGCCTCTTTATCCGCGAACGTGCCGGGATTAATGCGCGCCCAGAGAGCGATTTTGTCGTAGTGGGCGTGAATGCTGCGACGGTGGTTCGCCGAGAAGGTCTCCGGCGTCAGCTGACGGGAAAGCGCCAGGGCGCTGTAAAGATGGTAATCCAGCAGATGGATGTGCCCCGGCGCAGACCACGCGTACCACCCCGCCATCTCGAGATCCGCCTGCGCGTCGGCATACTCGCCGCAGGTAAAGTGCGCCATGCCGCGGTAGAGCCAGTACCAGAACAGCATGGTGGAGGTCTGCTCCGGTGCCTGCTCCGGCGACGCGGGCAGCAGCGCCTCCGGCAGCACCTGCGATGCGGTCCAGGTGCCGATAACCGGCGTGCGCAGGAACTCTACGTAGCCGCGCTGGACCATCAAAATGGTCTCCACGTCCTGGAAGTGGGTTTTACGCACGAACGCCAGGCCGCGATCGATGCTGGTCAGCACCCCGTCCAGGTGATCGCCCCGGGAGAGGAAGTTAATGACCTGGTGGCAGGCCGCAAAGCAGGCCATCGTCATATCCCCGTGGGTCACCGCCGAGGTAAAGCAGGCCTTCGCGCATTCGATGGTAAACGATAAAGGCTGGGTCCAGACGCTGAGCTGGTCGAGCGGCAGCAGGGTTTTGGCTTCGAACGCGTCGTAGCCGTGGCGATTGACCAGCTCGCGGGCCAGGGTGCCGTACTGGAAGCCGAGGCGATACTCGGCGTAGCGGTGGCCCATCAGCACGCCAAACCAGGCCATCGCCGTGGTGGAGGCGCCGGTAATACCGTGGTCGAGCGTCAGGTGCATCATGCGGCAAAGCAGCAAAAAGTGCAGGCGCGGACAGATGAAGCTGGCGCAAATGCTGGCGCTGTAGAGCAGGTTCATCACCGCTTCGGTTTCCGGGTTATCCATCCGCGAGAGCGGGGCAAACAGGGTTTGCGGCGCGTCGCCCGCGCGATTACAGAAGTGTTCCCAGGCCTCGTCGCAGTCGGCATCTTCCGGATAGCGGCCGATCTGAATACCGAATACCCCCAGCCAGCAGAGCGCCGCCTCCAGCGCCAGACGGCTATCCGACTGGCGAATGTACACTTCCACCAGCAGATTGGCCGCCAGCGCCTTTTCGGTCAGCCCGCCGGGGCAGCCGAGAATGGCGTCACACAGCTCGCGGGTGCGCTCCAGGTGCCCCAGCGCAAACTCGCAGCCCGCCTCTTCGATATCGAGCATAAAGTCTGACACCGTCCCGGCGTTGCCCAGCGCTCGGGCAGTCTGGATATAGCTCAGCGCCGAAAGGTAATCCCCCGAACGCTTCGCGCGTCGCGCGGCCAGCAGGCTCAGCTCGCGGAACATCTGGCGCTGCGGGGCGGGCTGGATGCTGTCCAGCGCGGCCGTGACGTGATGTACGGCGCGGAACAGCAGCTCGTTCCCCGCCGCCTGCCGCGCGGCGTCGGCCAGCAGGCTGGCGGTGGTCAGATGAAGATGGCTTTTCTCATGCCGATCCAGCAGCGCAAAGGCGGCCTCCTGCACCCGGTCGTGGGTGAAGGAGTACGCTTTTTCCGTCAGCACGATCAGCTGCGCCATGACCGCCGGATGCAGCGCGTAGCGCATTTCCGCCATCGATATACCGACCACGCGGCAGATCATCTCCATTTCGCCCGTGCCGCCGAGGCAGGCAAGGCTACCCAGCAGGCGACGCGTCTCGTCGGGCAACTCTTCCAGCTTCTCCAGCACCAGGGTGACGACGTTTTCGGTGTAATGCCGGGCGCGGATGGCCTGCAGATCGTAGTGCCACTTGTCCTGATATTTGTTGTGCACCACCAGCCCGTCATCGACGATGCGGCGGAAAAATTCGTGTACAAAGAGCGGGTTGCCCCCGGTCTTTTCATGGATCAGCGTGGCGAGGTCGGTCGTCGCCGTGCTGCGGGTGCGAAATACCGTCCCCAGCCAGCGGGACACGGCTTTGACCGACAGCGCCTGCGGGACAATTTCGCTCGCGTGCTGTGCCGCCTCCGGCAGGCTCGCCAGTTGCTGTTGCAGCGTGGGTTCGGACAGCGAACCGATATCGCGATGAGCGACCACCACCAGCAGCGGGATCGCGCCGCAGTTCACCAGCAGATAGTTGAGCGTATGCAGGCTGGCGGCGTCGCTCCACTGGAGATCGTCGAGCACCAGCACCAGCGGGCAGCCCTGCGAGGCAAAGGTTTTCACCAACGCCAGCACCATATGGCTGAAGCGCGCCCGGGCATCAATGGAAAACGTATCCGCCGGGAAGCGCGGTTTGCGCTCAAGCAGCAGGCCCAGCTCGGGCACGAGGCTCACGGCCAGCGCCTCGTGTCCTTCCAGGGCGCGAGAAAGACGGATTTTCCACTTCGCCACCTCGTCCGCCGGCAGGCCCAGCAGGTGCAGGGTCAGGGGGCGGAATGCGGAGCTTAATACGCCGTAGGGCAACGACGGTGAAAACTGATCCACTTTGCCCACCGCCAGCAGCACCGTACGCTGCTGGAGCGTTTTTAACGCCGTCGCAATGATGGAGGATTTGCCGATCCCCGACGGCCCGCCGATGGTCACCAGCTCCGGCACGCGGTTCTGCCCCACCCGCTCAAACGCGGCAATGACGTCATTCGCCTGCGGATGCGTCGCGAACAGCGAGTCCGCCAGAAGAATAGCCGGGGTGCGGTCCTGCTGGCCGGGGGTAAAGGCAACGATCTCGCCCTCACCGGTCAACGTCGCCTGGCAGCGGCGGAGGTCGGCAATCAGCCCGTCAACCGTCTGGTAGCGGTTATCGGGGTGCTTCTCCAGTAGCTTCAGGATGATGGTCGACAGCATTCCCGGCACGTCCGGGCGTATCGCATCCGGGGCCAGCGGCGCCGAGGCAATATGGTAGTGCGCCCAGTTGGTCCGATCATCCTCCCCCCGTTCAAACGGCAGGCGTCCGGTCAGCAGTTCATACATCACCACGCCGAGGCTGTAGAGATCGCTGCGGCCATCGACAGGGCGATGGGTGCGGGAGGTGTGCTCCGGGGACATATACGCCGGCGTGCCGCCTGAAACGGCAAGCCGGGTCTGCGCGAAGGCGCCGGAGAGGCTGCATGAAAGGCCAAAGCTGCCCAGACGGCAGGTGGCATCGTGATGAACAAAAATATTGCCGGGCTTGATATCGCCGTGGATCAGGTTTTGCAGATGCATCTGGCGCAGAGGAACGCAGATCTGGATCGCCAGCTCGATAAAGCGCGCGATCCCCGAGATCGCCCTGCCCGCGCGCCGCGCCAGCAGCTCAAACGAAAACGGGGCGTACACCAGCGCGAAGCGTCCCCGATACTGGGTGGACGCGACGGCGCGAATGGCCCAGCTGTCCTGCAGCGCGTCACGCAGCGCAAACTCGTTTTTCAGCAGCCGGGTGGCCCGCTCTTCCTCTTCGTCGCTGACCGCGGTGGCAATAATAAACGAGCCGCCGGAATGAGGATGTCGCGCGTGCATCCAGGCAATTCCGCCCTCCTGCGCCAGCACGGTAAAAATCACATCCTCTTTAAGGACAAAAACCCGCCCCTGGTGAAGATTCCCCTGGGCGGGCCAGAATGCAGGCTGCTCGTGTTCGTTCATCCGCGATCCTTATTGTCGGCGGGCCAGCTCCCGCTGAATATGATCCAGCAGAATATCGATGTTAATCGGCTTACGCAAAAAAGCAGCGGCGCCCAGACCGAGAGCGTACCGCTGCATATTTTCATCTGCATGACCGGAGATAAAGAGCACGGGCGGAGGCGGTACGGCCAGCAGCCGCAGCTTGTCAAACAGCTCAAGGCCGCTCATGCCCCGGAGCTTGATATCGGTGATCACCAGCGCCGCGCCGGACAGGGCAAGCGGATGGCTCAGAAATACCTCTGCCGAATCAAACGTGTCGGTTGAATAGCCTTCCGACTCCAGGAGATTACTCAACCCGCTGCGGACGGAACGTTCGTCATCAATGATGGCAATGCGCCACGGCAGCGTCATGCTGTTTTTCCTCTAACCAGTCATTTAACGTCGCGAGGGTCCTTCGCGGGCGCAGGGGGCGCCGTGCCGCTGATTTTCGGTACGCATTCGTGACGAAACCAGGCGAGGGTGAGCGGTTCGCGACTCAGTAAACGTCGTCCCACCGGGATGAGCTGTTCGCCCACCAGCATGCCAAACAGGCCAAGCAGGGCGACAACCGGCGGTGCCGGGGAATGGACGTCGAGCAGAGCGTAAATTACCCCAGCAACCACGCCGCACACCAGCGAAATTATCCATGCTTTCATGATGACGCTCCCGTCTGCGATGCCGCCTGCGGAACGGTCACCTGAGGAGGAGGCGCGCCGTCGCGGGATAAAAGATGGCGCGTCGCCTGTTCACCCGCCAGCATCCCCAGCAGACCAATCAGCGCCAGCGCGGGCGGCGCGGGGGAGCGCACCTTCAGCACGGCATACATCAGGCCAATCAACACGCCTGCCGCAAGGGATATCAGCCCAGTACTCATCGTGAACTCCAGAGAAAGAGGCAGCGGCGAGCCGGATGAGGGACCAGCCCGCCGACGGGACTTAGCGAGCCGGGACCGGCGCTAAGGTGCGGTGCTCGCTCTTCTGGCGAGACGGCGCTTTGTGCACCATGGTGTAGGCGTAATCCACGCCCATGCCGTACGCGCCGGAATGCTCGCGCACGATGTCCATCACCGCGGTGTAGGTCTCTTTACGCGCCCAGTCGCGCTGCCACTCCAGCATCACCTGCTGCCAGGTCACCGGGATCACGCCCGCCTGGATCATGCGCTGCATCGCGTAGTCGTGGGCTTCTTTGGAGGTGCCGCCGGACGCGTCCGCCACCATATAAATTTCGTAGTCGCCTTCCAGCATCGCGCACAGGGCAAAGCTGTTGTTGCACACTTCGGTCCACAGACCGGCAACCACGACCTTCTTCTTGCCGTTGGCCTTCAGCGCGTCGCGCACTTTCTGGTCGTCCCAGGAGTTCATGGAGGTACGCTCCAGAATGTCCTGACCCGGGAACACGTCCAGCAGTTCCGGATAGGTATTACCGGAGAAGCTTTCGGTCTCTACGGTGGTGATGATGGTCGGGATGTTGAACACCTTAGCCGCTTTCGCCAGCGCCACGGTGTTGTTTTTCAGCACCTGGCGGTCAATCGACTGCACGCCAAACGCCATCTGTGGCTGGTGATCGATAAAGATGATCTGACAGTTCGCAGGGGTTAACACTTCGAGCTTTGAAGAGGTCATAGCATTTTCCAGTGGTTAAGGGTAGAAATCGCCGCGAGTGCCACGACGATAAAGTCGCCCTCATCCTGCGGCTTTCCTTCTCCGCGCGTAATTATCTCTTCGTATAGTTAACCTTAGGTATAGTTATACTTTGGTATACCTATCCTATTGTATAACTGGATCTTTGCCGAAACCGGTTCCCATAATCCTGACCATTCCCCTCTCAGTCAGGAGCAGTTATGGATACCCCAGGTAAAGCCGATCTCATTCTGGTTAACGGCCAGTTTCACACCGTCGATCGCGAAAACCCCGTCGCGGAAGCCGTTGCCGTGCGCGACGGAAAATTTCTGGAAGTGGGTACCGTCGCCGAGGTGATGCAGCACCACGGCGACGGCACCAAAGTGGTGGATTTGAAAGGCCACACCGCCATCCCCGGCCTCAACGACTCGCACCTGCATCTGATCCGCGGCGGGCTGAACTACAACCTCGAGCTGCGCTGGGAAGGCGTGCCGTCCCTGGCCGACGCCCTGCGGATGCTGAAAGAGCAGGCTCTGCGCACCCCGTCGCCCCAGTGGGTGCGCGTGGTGGGCGGCTGGACCGAGTTCCAGTTTGCCGAGCGCCGCATGCCAACCCTGGACGAAATTAACGACGCGGCACCGGATACCCCGGTCTTCATCCTGCACCTGTACGACCGCGCCCTGCTCAACCGCGCCGCGCTGAAGGTGGTCGGCTACACCAAAGACACGCCAAACCCGCCGGGCGGGGAGATCCAGCGCGACGCCAACGGCAACCCGACCGGGATGCTGATTGCCCGTCCGAACGCCATGATCCTCTACGCCACGCTGGCCAAAGGGCCGAAGCTGCCGCTGGAGCAGCAGGTCAACTCCACCCGCCAGTTCATGCGCGAGCTCAACCGTCTGGGGCTGACCAGCGCCATCGACGCGGGCGGCGGCTTCCAGAACTACCCGGAAGATTACGAGGTGATCGCCGAGCTGCACGCGAAAAAGCAGATGACCATCCGCATCGCCTACAACCTCTTTACCCAGCGCCCGGGCCACGAGCTGGAAGACTTTGAAAAATGGACCGACATGCTTACGCCCGGCCAGGGCAGCGACTTCTTCCGCCACAACGGCGCGGGCGAGATGCTGGTCTTCTCCGCCGCCGATTTTGAAGACTTCCTCGAACCGCGCCCGGATCTCGCGCCGGGCATGGAGGACGAGCTGGAGCGCGTGGTACGCCATCTGGTGGAGCACCGCTGGCCGTTCCGCCTGCACGCCACCTATAACGAATCCATCAGCCGCATGCTGGATGTCTTCGAGAAGGTGAACCGCGACATACCGTTCAACGGCCTGCACTGGTTCTTCGACCATGCGGAAACCGTGTCACAGGCCAACATCGACCGCATTAAAGAACTCGGCGGCGGCATTGCCGTCCAGCACCGCATGGCTTTCCAGGGCGAGTACTTTGCCGAGCGTTACGGCATCGAAGCCACCCGCCACACGCCGCCGGTGGCGAAAATGCTCGAGACCGGCGTACCGGTGGGCTTAGGGACGGACGCCACCCGCGTGGCAAGCTACAACCCGTGGACCGCGCTCTACTGGCTGGTCTCCGGCCGCACCGTCGGCGGGATGCAGATGTACGATCACAGCGCCCGTCTGGACCGCGATACCGCCCTGATGCTCTGGACCCAGGGCAGCGCGTGGTTCTCCAGCGAGCAGAACCAGAAGGGGCAGATTAAAGTCGGCCAGCTCGCCGACCTGGCGGTGCTGAGCAAAGACTACTTCCGCGTGCCGGAAGAGGAGATCAAGGGCATCGAGTCCGTTCTCACGGTGGTCAACGGCGATATCGTTTACGCCGCGGGCAACTTTGGCCCGCTCGCGCCGCCGGCCATCCCGGTTCTGCCCGAGTGGTCCCCGGTGGTGAAGGTGCCGGGCCACTACCGCAGCGCGCCGCCGCAGGCCGTACGCGTGGGTATGAGCGCCGTCCACCACTGCAGCGGGCCGTGCGGGGTTCACAGCCACCAGCATGACTTCGCCCGCACGTCAGCGATGCCGGTGTCCGACGATAACGCTTTCTGGGGGGCGCTGGGCTGCAGCTGCTTTGCATTCTGATGAAAAACACCACTATGCCGCCCCGGATCGACCTGGGGCTGTTCTTCCTGCGCCTGACCGGCAGCCTGCTGCTGCTCTACGTGCACGGCCTGCCGAAGGTGCTGCACTTCAGCGCAGAGCTGACGCGCATTGAAGATCCGTTCGGCTTCGGGCCTTACGCCAGCCTGATCCCGGCGATTGTCGCCGAGGTGATCTGCCCACTGTTGATCGTTGCGGGCGTCTACACCCGCCTGGCGTGCCTGCCGATTATCGCCGTGCTGCTGGTGGCGATGCTGGCGGTCCACCCGAACTGGTCGATTGCCGAAGGGCAGTTTGGCTGGCTGCTGCTGATTATCTTCACCACTCTCGCTCTCACCGGGCCGGGCCAGTGGCGGCTGCAGCGTAAGGCAACGGAGAGGTTCGCATGACCCAGGTTAACGACGTTCGCGACGCACACGTCGAGACGACGCCCGCACCGACGGTTTCACCCTGGCAGCCGCTGAGCCAGCCGGTGTTCCGCATGCTGTGGATCGCCACGGTGGTCTCTAACGTCGGCTCATGGATGAGCGACGTCGGCATCAACTGGAGCATGCTGACCCTGAGCGCCGACCCGCTGGATATCGCGCTGGTGCAGGCGGCCAGCAGCCTGCCGATGTTCCTCTTCGCCCTGCCGTCCGGGGTGATGGCGGACATCGTTGACCGACGTAAATACCTGCTCTTCTCCCAGCTGTGGGTGTTCATCGCCGCCGCCGGGCTGACGGCGCTCTCCTTCACCGGACACGTCACCCCGACCGTGCTGCTGGTGGCGACGTTTCTGCTGAGCGTGGGGGCGGCGATGAGCTCGCCGCCGTTCCAGGCCGTGGTGCCCGATCTGGTGAGCAAGCCGGAGCTGGGCGCCGCCGTGGCGCTGAACTCGCTCGGGGTGAACATCAGCCGGGCGATTGGCCCCGCGCTGGGTGGTTTCCTGCTGTCGCTCGCCGGGCCGTGGATGGTGTTTGCCCTGAACGCGCTGTCCGTGGTGGGCGTGGCGTGGGTACTGTGGCGCTGGCGTCCGGCCCCGTCCATTCAGCGTCTGCCGCCGGAGCACTTCTTCTCAGCGGTGCGCACCGGCATCCGCTACGTCCACGCCGCCCCGGTGCTGCGCAACGTGCTGGTGCGTACCGTGGCGTTCTTTGTCTTTGGCAGCGCGGGCTGGGCGCTGCTGCCGCTGGTGGCGCGCCGCGAGCTGGGCCTGGGCCCGGCGGGCTACGGCGTGATGCTGGCGTGCATTGGCCTGGGGGCGATTGCCGGGGCCATCCTGCTGCCGCGCCTGCGCCAGCGGCTGAACGCCGACCGGCTGATGGTGGCCGCGAGCCTGGTCTTTGCCCTCACGATGCTGGCGCTGGCGTTTGTGCGCCACGTCTGGCTGCTCAACCTGTTTGAGTTCTTCACCGGCTTCGCGTGGATTGCGGTGCTCTCGACGCTGAACCTCGGCGCGCAGCGCAGCGCCGCCCGCTGGGTGAAGGCCCGCGCGCTGGCGGTCTACCTGACGGTATTCTTCGGCTCGATGACCACGGGCAGCGCCATCTGGGGGCAGATAGCCTCCCGGTTCGGCACCCCTACCGCGCTGGTTGTCGCCACGCTGGGCATGGTGCTGGCAAGCGCCACCGTATTCCGCTGGAAGCTGGAGAAAGACCCGGAATTAAACCTCGACCTGAGCGGTCAGCCGCTGGACGGCGTGGAGATCGACCTGCCGAACGAGCGCGGCCCGGTGCTGGTCTCGCACGAGTACATCATCGACCCGCACAACGCAAAAGCCTTCCTGGAGGCGGTACACGAGCTGCGCCGGGTGCGACGCCGCGCCGGGGCGATGAGCTGGGCGGTGTACGAGGATATTGAGCGCCCCGGCCTGTTTATCGAGACCTTCCTGATGGGCTCCTGGATTGAGCATCTGCGCCAGCAGGAGCGCCACACCATGAATGACCTCCTGCTACAGAGCCGCGTTCTGGCTTTTCATCAGGGCACAACATCACCGGCAATTCGTTATCTGGTCGCGCCGGTATAACCCTAACCATCACCTGCACAGGAACACACTATGGCAACGTTTAAGGCAAAAGACGGCACGCAGATTTACTACAAAGAAGGCGGCGCGGGCAAACCGGTTCTCTTCAGCCACGGCTGGCCGCTGGACGGCGACATGTGGGACAGCCAGCTGAACTACCTGGCCGAGCGCGGCTTCCGCGCCATCGCCTTTGACCGTCGCGGCTTTGGCCGCTCGGATCAGCCGTGGAACGGTTACGACTACGACACCTTTGCGTCCGACATCAACGACCTGATCACCACCCTGGACCTCCAGGACGTGACGCTGGTGGGCTTCTCCATGGGCGGCGGCGACGTGACCCGCTACATCAACAACTACGGCAGCGCGCGCGTGGCCGGTCTGGCGCTGCTGGGCGCGGTCACGCCAATCTTTGGTAAATCTGAGACCTTCCCGCAGGGTGTGGATCAGAGCGTGTTCGACGACATTCGCGACGGACTGCGTAAAGATCGCGCCCAGTTCATCAGCGACTTCGCCACCCCGTTCTACGGCACCAACGCCGGACAGACCGTTTCCGCCGGTGCCCTGACGCAGACGCTGAACATCGCCCTGCTGGCCTCCCTGAAGGGTACCATCGACTGCGTGACCGCCTTCGGCGAAACCGACTTCCGCCCGGATATGGCGAAAATCGATGTGCCGACGCTGGTGATCCACGGCAGCAACGACCAGATCGTGCCGTTTGAAAGCACCGGCAAGCTGGCGGCAGAGATGATCAAAAACGCCACGCTGAAGGTGTACGACAACGCGCCGCACGGCTTCGCGCTGACCCACCAGGACCAGCTTAACGAAGATCTGCTGGCGTTTGTGAAGTCGCTGTAATTTTCTGTAGGCCGGGTAAGGCGCAGCCGCCACCCGGCGCTTTCGCAGACGCGTTCCGCTCCGCCAGCAGCCGACAAATCTCCGCGTGCTTCTCCTCGGTAAAGGTAAAGCGCGACATAAAGCCCATGCGGATCAGCGAGCCTATTGCCGGCAGCAGGCAAATCCCGAAGAACAGCCCCGACAGCACGCTCTCGCTCTGAATTTGCGCCTGCGGCACGTAGCCAATCATCGTCAGAAACACCCCGATTAGCCCGCCGCCCACCGCCACCGACATCTTGCCGGTAAAGGTCTGCCCGGAGAAGGTGATCGCCGCGCAGCGCTTGTGGGTGTGGTACTCCGCGTACTCGATGGTGTCGGCAATCATCGACGAGGTGAGGATGTTGGTCATCATCACGAACAGCGTGCTCAGGCCGAGGAGAATAAACAGCATCGTCACCTGCTGATAGCCGACAAACCACATCACCACGCGCACCGCCACGTCCAGCCCGCAGAGGATCATAAACAGCTTCCGCTTCTGCATCCGGCGCGTCAGCATCGGGGCGACCAGGCACAGCACCGCCGCGACAATCCCCATCACGCCAATCGCCATCTGCAGGCTGCCGTCGCCCAGATTGTTGATAAAGAAGTAGATATAGAGACCGCCCGCCACGTTGTGGAACACGCAGAAGAAGAACGACAGCAGGACGATAAACAGCGGCTTGTTCTGGCGCAGGTTGTGGAAGGTGTCGCGGATGGTCACCTTTTCCGGGCTCGGCGGCACGCGCTCTTTGATCTGCATGAAGCCGTTAAGCATCAGCGGCAGGCCCACCAGCATCATCACCAGCGCCGCCATAAAGTAGCCTTTGTCATTACTGTACTGGGCGAAATAGGCCGCCAGCTTCGGGAAGAAGATGTTGGCGCAGGCAATCCCGGCGTTCACCCCGAGCATCGCCGCCGTCACCGCGCGGGTGCGCTGCCCGGAGTCGTTGGTCATTACCGACGACATCGACCAGAACGGGATATCGGAGATGGCGTACAGCGTCCCCCACAGGATGTAGGTCACCCCGGCGTAGAGGATTTTGGTGGTCATGTCCGCTTCGATTTTATAGAACGACAGCAGCGTGACGCCGGTGATCAGCAGCGGGGCGATAAGCAAAAAGTGGCGAAACTTGCCGAACCGGCTATTAATGGTATCCATAATGCTGGCAAACAGCGGATCGTGAACCGCGTCCCACGCGCGGGCAATCAGGAAGATGGTGCTCGCCGCCAGTGCCGAGATCCCCAGCACGTCGGTGTAAAAATAGTTAATAAACGAACCCACTAAACCAAAGCTAAAACACTGACCTAAACCATAACCAAAATAAGACCACAGCTCGCGAGACGGTATTTTCATTGTCGTTGCCATTGTTATATGCCTGCCTGGTTGCCCGGCGGTGGTCCGCCGGGTCGATATTATTAGCCCTGAACTTTCGGGGCGATCTTGCGCAGTTGCTGCATCAGGGTGATTTCACGGCGTGAGAACGGAATGCCGTTCTCCTCGAACACGTCGTGGAACCAGAGGCGGCAGTAGTCCGTGGACTCCTTCATCACCACCGGCCACGGCAGCCACGTCTGGGTTTTGCCGCGCACCAGCCCCCACTGGTATGGCGCGACCTTCGCCGCGTACATCAGCGGGAGCTGCTCTTCGATGGTGCTGCCCACGTGGCGCGCCAGCCATTCGGTGCAGAACAGCGGTCGTCCGAGCTGTTGCAGCTGCTGAATAATCGCCGTCATGCGGCCAGTGTGGGTGTAGGCGTGGAAGCTCACCACGTCCGAGAGCGCCAGCGCGGTCTGGTCCAGCGGATGCTGGAAGAACGTCTCGCCCTCCTCTTCCGGCGGCAGGCGCCACGCGCAGACAGTGAGCGGCTGGGTTGGATCTTCTTCACGCACCCACTGGAATGCGAGCTTCATCAGCGCGTGGGCGCAGGTCTCCAGCTTCGCGTCGTACTGCACCTCCTGCGTGCCGGTCGCGAAAATGCCGCGGTTGCCCGGCTCGTTATAGAGATCCCACAGCAGCACGCGCCCATCCTCGCGGAACTGGCGGACAACGTCGCGGATATAGCGCTCAATGTCTGCCCAGCAGTCCGGATCGCACACCTTGTCGCGCCCCGGACTCGCCGCCGCCTGGCTGTTGTGCTTGCCCGGCACCGGCGGCTTTTGCGGGCCAAGGTACGGCTCGTCGCCGGAGAAGCCGCAGTCGTCCATCAGGGTCAGCATGGTGCTGAACCCGTGGCCGTTGGCAATCGTTAAAAAGCGGTCGATGCGCGCCATCAGCCCGTCGCGGTCATGCTCCCAGACGATAAACGGCAGGTTGATGCGCAGGGTGTTATAGCCCGCGTCCGCCGCCCAGCCCAGCTCGCGCTCGATGGTTTCGGCATCGAAGGTCTCTTCCTGCCAGATATCGGTCCAGTTCACCGCCGTCGACGGCAGATAGTTAAATCCGCACAGCCAGCCCTTCTGCTGATACCACGCCTGTGCCTGCTCCCTGCTCCACTGCTCTTTCATTACGCGTCCTCTTACTGATAATATTTAGCTAATAAATATTAGTTGCGGGATAAATGCGCAAATCACGGCGTTGAGAAAAGCGATGCCCCTCACAAAGTTCACGCTTCGATGAACGAGAAACGTGATCGACGGCGCTAAAGCGTGCGGTTAGGGTATGATGCGAATTCGCGAAAGGGAGAGGACGGATGAAGCGAAAAACGAAAGTGACGATGAACGATATTGCGCGGGCGGCAGGGGTGTCGCAGGCGACGGTATCGCTGGTACTTAACCAGTCCCGCAACATCAAGCTCAGCGACGACACCCGCCAGCGGGTGATTGGCGTCGCCACCGAGCTAGGCTACGACCGCCTCCCCGCCGTACACGCCCCGCGCAACCAGGAAGAGATCGCCCTGCTGGTCAGCTCCATGCAGAGCTTCGACCCGTTTATCGACGCCATCAGCCAGGCACGGGAAGCGGCGTGGCGCAACGAAACCCTGCTCACCGTCTACGACTACGGCGACGACATCGAGCTGGCGCTGAACATCATCCGCCAGCTGGAGAAGCGCAACTGCATCGGGATTGTCCTCGCCTCACCGGTCACCACGCTGGTGGACATGACGGCGTTCCAGGACTGCACCCGCATCCCGCTGGTGCTGCTCAACCAGCGTGACCCCGGCTCGCCGCTGCTGCCGTCGTTTATCCCGGACGACTACGCCAACGCCTTCCAGGTGACTAAACACCTCATCGCCTGCGGGGCCACGCGCATCGCCCACATCACCGGCGAGAGCTGGATGGAGGCCTCGCGCCAGCGTCTGGCGGGCTACCAGGCCGCGCTGCAGCAGGCCGGACTCGCGTGCGACGACGGCCTGGTGCGCCAGACCAACTGGCAGTTCAGCGAGTCCTTTACCGCCACGACTTCTCTGCTGGCGCTGGCCGAGCGCCCGGACGCCATCTTCTGCGCCAGCGACTGGCTGGCGATTGGCTGCTATCAGGCGCTGGCGGTGAACGGTGTGCGCATCCCGCAGGATATGCTGCTGGCGGGCTACGACGACCAGAAGATTTCCGAACAGCTCACCCCGCCGCTGACCAGTATCCAGCTGCCCTATAGCGAGCTGGGACGGCTGGCGGTGGAGTACCTGTGCAATCAGGAAGATGCCGCCACGCACGTGACGCTGGCGGGCAGGCTGAAGGTACGCGCCTCAAGCCTCGTCTGAGGTAAACACCATGCCCGCATAGGGCTTCTCGCGACACGCCGCCAGCCGCGCGGCGAGGCTGCCCACGTGCAGCTCCAGCTTGTGCCCGTCCGGGTCGAGAAAATAGAACGACGCCCCCTCGCTTTTGTTCTGCTTCCAGACGGTGACGCCCGCCTGCTCAAGTTTTTGCGAGAACGGTTCAAAATCCTCTTCCGCCACGGTAAACGCGTAGTGGGTGTAGTCGCTCTCCTGCGGCGGCACGTACTGGCGCGCCTCGTCGTACGACAGGCAGACCCACAGATCGCCGCAGGTGAGATACGCCCCGGTATTCCAGCGGGCATGCAGGGTCAGCCCCAGCAGCGCGTGCCAGAAGGTGACGCTTTTTTGCAGGTCGCTGACCGCGAGGGTCAGATGATTGAGTGATTGCAGCATGACGTGCCCTTTTGTTTTTCGCGCCGGACGTGGTACGGTAAAGAGATGAACATAAACCACGCCGTGCTCACCGTAAACCGCTGGTGGCTGCCTTCTTAAAGGCGGCACGGAGTAGTTTTTCCCATTTTCAGATAGCCGCCGAAAGGCGGCTTTCTCACATCTCAGACCCCTTTCGGCATTACAACGTTAAGGAGTCTTTATGAACGCACCAACCATCCTCACCGGCGACCGCCCAACCGGCCCGCTGCACCTTGGCCACTTCGTCGGATCGCTGCGCCAGCGCGTGGCGCTCCAGCAGACGCACAACCAGTTTGTGTCGATTGCCGACCTGCAGGGGCTGACCGACAACGGCAGTAACCCGCAAAAAATCCGCGACAACATCCCCGAAGTGCTGGCCGACTACCTCGCCGCCGGCATCGACCCGAACCTGACCACCATCTGCCTGCAGTCCGCCCTGCCCGCCCTCGCCGAGCTGACGATGCTGTATATGAACATCGTCACCGTCGCCCGCGTGGAGCGTAACCCGACGGTGAAAAACGAGATTGCGCAGAAGGGCTTTGCCCGCTCGCTGCCGGTCGGGTTTATGGCCTACCCCATCAGCCAGGCGGCGGACATCACCGCGTTTAAGGCCGAGTGCGTGCCCGTCGGCGACGACCAGCTGCCGATGATTGAGCAGACCAACGAGATTGTGCACAAGATGAACAGCCTGCTGCCCGCCCCGGTGCTGCGCCACTGCAAGGCGATGCTGAGCGACACTAGCCGCCTGCCCGGCATCGACGGCAGCGCCAAGATGTCGAAATCGCTGGGCAACACGCTGCACCTTTCGGCTAGCGAAGAAACGATTCACCGTGCGGTCAGCGCCATGTACACCGACCCGAACCACCTGAAGGTGAGCGACCCGGGGCAGATTGAGGGAAACGTGGTGTTTACGTATCTCGACGCGTTTCATCCGGACAAGGGCAAGGTGGCGGCGATGAAGGCGCACTATCAGGCAGGCGGGCTGGGCGACCGGGTTTGTAAGAACGAGCTGGAGGCGTGTTTGCAGGAGCTGATTGCGCCGATGCGGGAGCGGAGGGCGATGTATATGCGGGATAAGGGGGAACTGATGGCGATGCTGAAGCGCGGGACCGAACGGGCGCAAGGGGTGACACAGGAGACGTTGAGGGAGGTGAAGGTGGGGCTGGGGGTGCCGGTGTTTAGTTAAAGTCGATTTAGCGGTGGAATGCGGGGAAATGGCATGAAGCCGCTGATTATCTCATTAAAGATAAAATTCATACCTATAACAATTCTTAATTTCTTGTTTAGACAAAATAAATTGCTTCAGTCACATTAATATTACATTGATAAATCCTTTATTGCGCATTTAAAGGATTATTATGGCCGATGTAGAAGATATAGCTCGGAGATTATGCGACATAATAGCTTCTCCTGATACAGTTACTGGGCTTATAAATGGAGGACTATCTGTACCGCTAGATTATGGATATCTGGTTTATGGTATCTTTGACACGGATACCAGGTATGCTCGTGAAACTCAACGAATACGAATGCTCACTGCCATAAAAAACGACATTTTGAATTACGAGAACATTGTCAATGCAGTTAAAGCCATATTCGAAGCGTTCAACAGATATTTAACTGAGGCGGAGCAGGATAAAATATACAGATCTGTAATGACTTCAATCGCAGGTAGAGTATCAACCAATATTATTGCATCTACTATCGCGAAACATGTTATTGAAAGAACGTCCTTCACGTTTGTTGTTTTCAAAGGGAAAAATAACCCAATCACAGCACTGAGCACACTCCTTTTGTTTGGGGGAATGGCTGAACGTTCAATCAGAACATCTGACAGACTCAAAGCCGAAGCCCCAGAGGTATATCAACTTCTGAGACCAAGAGACTATGACTTACTTTATTTTCTGTTCGCTGATGCCGTCCAGCCTTTCGTAGATGCTATCCATGCAGGTTATTCAGAAGGAAAGCCTGTATTTAATCAGATCATGAAGAAAGTTAATGAAAAACTAACTGCATACACTACGGCAGGCGCGTATGAGTAAGTTTATCATCCCCATTATAAACCTGCTTCTTTGCTCATATTTAGTTTTAGCCTATATCCTTAGCTGGGTTGAATTCGAAACCTGGAATGATAAAACAATCGCCTTTTGCATCATTACCCTAAGCGCTTACATTATTTCATTAGTAATGAATAAATTACTGCCAGGAATGATAGGTATTTTTGGCGGGATCCTGGATGTGTTATCAGGTCCCTTACTGATCATCGGTGCATTTGCTTGTATAGCTGTCCTTGATCCATGGCCGCTGAAAATTATTGGCTTATTCATATGGGTCGTGGCGATGTTGCACCTACCTTCTTTTGTAAATATAGATGAGGAATAATTATGTCAAATCCAGCGTATCTTTGGTTAACCGATGCTAATGGCTCACCCGTCGTAGGAGGCTCCATGGTGTCCGGTAGGTTAGGCGCTATTGAATTAAAGGCGGTCGCTCATCATCTCACCATTCCAGTGAGTGAAAGTACAGGCCGATTAACAGGTACTCGTGTACATACACCGATTGCCGTTCAGAAAGAGTTTGATAAAACAACACCCGTTCTCTTCAGGGCACTGTGTGAAAATCAAACACTAAAATCGGCTACGATAAAAATGTATCAAATTGATGATGCAGGAATAGAGAGAGAATATTTCAACATTATCCTGGAGAATGTGAAAATCACGGGTATCACGCCAAATCTGTTCCCTGGTTCTGGAACAGGAACGCATACAGAGACAATCGAGCTAAGATATGAGGCAATCACCTGGAAACACTGTGACGGGAATATCGTTTACAGAGATGCCTGGAATCATATGGCGATAGCCTGAACGGACTTTAAAATTTCTCGGGCCGGGGTAACGTTGCGCTTGTCGGTCCGACCAAGCGGAGCGCCGCCGGGAAGCGCTGGCGATTATTTCTAGCGCGTTAAAGGAGAGCATCATTATGGAACCCACACTCTCTCAAGTCATTGAGGTTGTTCGAAACTCCTCAGGTGAGCATCGTAAACCTATCGATAGCAATACGTTGATTGAGGCCGATTTGCATATTTGCGGTATCGACGGCGAAGACCTACTGGAAGACTGCGAAGAAGCGTTTGGCGTTAAACTTGCCACGGAAGAAGATGGCTACAGGAAAACGTTCTCTCTCGCAGAGAATGAGTATCTGTTTACGGGTGAAGGCATAGACTTTTTTGGCATCTGTCGGTTTATCCGCTGGATACGTGGCATACCCGAACCTGTTATATGTGATTTAACCGTCGGCAAACTTCACGCTGCGCTGGTTAAGGCGGTGAAAGAGCAGGTTAAGCACGATTGATTTTTACTTAAAACGGGCATGAGATGACATGCCCGTTTTATTGCTTCAAGCGTTACATTAGATGGGAAGCACAGTTACTCCGACATCGCCTGCCCTGTTCCACGCTTAACAGCCGGTATATCGCCTGTATCATTCAGCGCTCCCGGAAACGTCTTCAACCACTGCGCCACTTTCTTTTTATTTATATTCACCACGCTCATACCTTCCAGGCATCCCCATAATTCTCTTGTATGTTGTGGCGTAATCACAATACAGTCTTTCATGGCGCGGATTTTTACGGGCATGCCGTCGATAAAGCCCGCACGGGTTAACCACTCGCCGCCCAGCAGAAGGTATTTCATATCTATGCGGGCATAGAGTTCACAGCAGGCGGCACTGTCCTGCGGCGTCTCCGCGCGGGGATGGACGGTCGCCGCGTTGAGCTGGTTGCCGTGTAAACGGCGGGCGCTGTTTTTGCGCACCAGCTCGCGGTTTTCAATCATGCCGGTGAAAGCGTCTGATTCTGTTTTGCAAACAGTAAACTCTGGCTTAAAATTTGTCGCAGCCATATACAACTCCTATCAAGTTGGTTGTGGTTAGCGGTATGGGGGTGTTGCAGCACCTTCATATCGCGAATTCTCTCGTTAAATATTCTTCGATACTTCCTTTCGCCGGTTGGCGTAAATTCTGGTGTTCATTATACAGGGCTGAATATAAATACAGCGGTTTGGTGTGGGGTAAATTTGGAATTTGCGAGGGGGATTCAGAAAATAGAGTTCTGTGCGGTAATGTCATGTTTTTGTTAGTTGCGGGTTGATTGGTCTGGGTTTTGCGAGCATCATCGCAATTATTTACCTTCTTCCGTAACGCGATGGCTTCCAGCAAAACTCTCGAACAGGCAATTGCCGATATCACCATCTGGCGCAAAGGCGAACAACGTGCGCCGCATAAGCCTTTATTGCTTCTGTACGTGCTGGCGAAGTATCAGCAGGGGCATGCGAGACTGTTTGATTACGGTACAGAAGTCCACGAGCAGCTGCTTAGCCTATTAGAACGCTTTGGCCCACAGCGGAAGGCGCATTACCCGAATATGCCTTTCTGGCGGCTTAAGGGGGATGGATTTTGGGATCTGAAGAATACTGAGTTCTGTTCGACCATTGGCAGTAAGCAACCGCCTGTTAAAGAACTTATGGAACATAACGTCGCAGGCGGGTTTGATGAAGAACACTTTGCGCTGCTAAGTAAGAACAAAAACCTGATCGGCTCGCTGGCGCAGCAGATCCTTGAAGCGCACTTTCCTGAAAGCATTCAGGAAGAGATCGCGGATGAGATGGGTTTTGATATCCAGCAGATCCGTAAGGTTCGAGATCCGCTGTTCCGCCAGCAGGTGCTGCGAGCTTATAACTATGAGTGTGCAATCTGCGGGTTTAACATGCGACATGATAACGCCTCTGTTGGACTTGAAGCCGCGCATATCAAGTGGAAGCAGTTTGGCGGACCGTGTGAGATCCCGAACGGGCTGGCGCTGTGTGCGATTCATCATAAGGCGTTTGATAAGGGAGCGATTGGGCTGGATGGGAGTTTGAGGGTGCTGGTATCTGAGGCGGTGAATGGGGGCGGGATTGTTGGACGGCTTTTCTGGGATTTTGCCGGGAAGCAGATTGCGTTGCCAATGGTAAAAGGGAATAATCCAAGGGAGGGGTTTGTGGAGTGGCATCGGAGGGAGGTGTTTAGAGAATGAGTGCGAAGGCCGGACTCGCCTTTTCGTTTAATTTATTGATAATTAATGGGTTATGAGATTTTAGTTTGGAGATTTGCCCCCAAAATGGGACATAAAATTGAATACTGCGTGGAAGATCACAAAGTAGCGTAATTATTCTCTAGGACCGAAACGCATTCCAGAGTAAGGCTTCTCACGGCATTGCGCCAGTCGAGATGCTAAATCTCCCACATGCAGCTCCAGCTTGTGACCATCCGGGTCAAGAAAATAGAAAGATTGCCCTTCGCTTTTATTGTCTTTCCAGACCGGCACTCCCGCCTGTTTCAGCTTATACGAGAACGGTTCAAAATCTTCTGGCGCGATGCTGAATGCATAGTGGGTGTAGTCGCTTTCCTGCGGGGCTACGTAGTTACGGGATACGTCGTAAGAAAGACAGATCCAAAGGTCACCACAGGTAAGATAAGCACCAGTATCCCACTCAGCATGAAGCTGCAACCCCAGCAAATCGCGCCAGAATGTCAGGCTAGTTTGCAAATTACTGACAGCAAGCGTTAAGTGGTTCAGAGATTGAAGCATAGGGATACCTATAAATTATCATGCCTTAACAGGGAATAATTTATCTCAAAAACATTAAAAATTGAGATAGTTTTAAGTGGTGATCTATACTATCTCAAACTCATAAAATTTTGAGATAGCGACATGCCAATCAAAAGACCACCGGTACTTATTCCATTTTCCCAACTCACCGGAGCGGATCTGGAAACTCACCAACACTACAGCCGCGTGACAGACGATAAAGGTCATAGAGTCTAGCGCAAGGAGATATGCGCCAAGCGCAAAGAGGAGCACTTATAAAGTGAAATTCGAAAATGAAATCAATACCGTCTTAAAAGATATATTTGGGATTGATCATAACGTGGATTTTATTCACTTCGAAGTAATATATAAAGATGACGATCCGGAAAAATATTCTTCAGTGAAAGATTGCTATAAAGACAATCTTCTCAATCACGATGAGCGCGAAAGGCTAGCTAGGGAGCTTTATATTGGGGAGGACTTTATTTTGCACGCAACTGTAGTCTTTCCATTATCGGAAGTTCAGGGGTTAGAGAGTAAAAGTTTATTTTATTATCCTATTTGTACGCGTGAAGAGATACAAAGAATAGAGTGTATTTCGAGCGCTGATGATTATCTTTTAGCCTTACGAGCTAAAAGCGTCGCTTATTGCCCAAGGCTCACCAGAGTATTTTTACACAGGAGAAATAAAAATATTCAAAATTGGTCACTCTCTTCATATTATCAATCAATCGACTTTGAGGATTACATCGATAGACTACCCGATGAAATGGCAAAAATCAGTCAAGGTATAGCGGCTGGCTATGCTTTGTCTAGGGAGCCTCATGGTGTATGCATTAGCAACGAGCATGGCAAAATTATTGTTGTGTCTGAGGCGCTAAAACATTTCCTATTTTATATGAATGCTCATTTCAAGGGGGTCGCTGAAGAGCTGGATCACAAGGATACAGACGCGTGTCTTTTTATCGCTTGTCGAACGATGCTACTCACCGAAACTCAAGATTTTGACCTCGACCCTAGAGGCGATCTACCAGACAATGTAAAGCGGCACTGTACTAAAATTGTGAACGATCAGCTGGCTTTTATAATCGGACATGAGTATGCACACGCATTACTTGGTCACTTTGGCGAGGACGCAAATCTTACCTCACATTCCGAGTTACTGATGATTCGAGATGGCCTTGGCCGAGCAGAAAAGTATTTTACACCAAGACAGCATCAGGAATTTGATGCCGATGCAGGTTCAATTCTTCATGCTGATTACGATGACGAAGAGTGTGCTGACGTATTGAATGGTGCAGTTCTTTTCTTTCTGTACATTGATATATTTTATGCAATTTCAAATTATATCAACCCGCCATTTAATGCCTCTAGAACGCATCCTGACCCTATAGAAAGGCTTTGGGCTTTGAGGGCTGCTGTTTTGAAGGCTAGGACTGTCGATGTTGAAAGACTCTATACAGATCAAGACGTCAAGGACTGGATTAAGAGTATGCAGGGGCTCAAAGACCATTTTGTAAATGAGTTACTTCCGTACGGCATTGAGTATTTTGAGACATATGGATCGGTGTATCTTCCTTCCTACCGACAATCCGAGTTGTTGGATAGACTAGACTTTTGATTGCATCATTTCTGCCTTTTCAGCGAGGCCCCACTCTTGGGACTGCATGCATCCCAGTGACTGACCAAGCACGGGGCTTGTTGGTTGGGGACTTGTCTTGCCAGACTGGTACTCCCCTGTAAATATTTTCCGGAATAGTTGCCCTACATCCCTACCCACCACAAAAAATCATCACGTCATCTACAATGACGCGGCCTGCTGCTATTAAGACTTCTGTTTTTATACCCCTACTTATCCCGACCAAAGCAGCGAATCTTAGTAAGCGTACAGCGAGAACCGTAAGCAGGTTATCAATAACGTCATGTTGCCAGGCCAGAGCAGCAACACAGTCCTTTCTTCGAGGACCAACTTGACCAGTTCCATTTTAAATTCAGGAGAATAGCATTTCGCTCTTTGGCGCGCACGAGGTGCCCACCTGCAAAATAAGTGGGTGCTTAAGTTACAAGATCCTATATTCGGGACCAGACGGTACTGAGAGATAACGCTTACAACCTAACGATACTGGGACCAGAATCACAAGCGACAGTGGCTTTACGCTTACGCTATCTCCGCTTTTTAATTCATTAAAAATAAATACCAGCCTTCATAAAAGGTAACATTTACTAAGCTCTATAGGGGAGCTAAAACTCTTAAAAATAGGCTCCTGCCAATCCTGTGAGATTTAAATCCAAAGAAAATAAAGCAGAACCAATTGATGGCCACGTCCACAGGACGAGGTTTCAGTTTGTAATAAAAAAACAATCATGCTTAAAATAAAAACAAGGACTAACCTCATTACAGTGGTTAGCCCGTTATTGATTTAACTAACGCACGATATTCATCAAACTATTAAAATTATCCACCACATTGTAAGTTACATTTTTTGCAACCAACTCTGCGTTTAATTGTTCAAAGAAGCGTCTGGCACATTCAATTTTTGCCTCTTCCATTCCCTTAAGTTGAAGCGATGACATTGATCCTTTTGTTTCAGCCACAAAGTAAACATGCTTTACTGCTTCTTCTTCAAATGCAATTGCCCAGTCGGGATTATAGTTACCAACTGGAGTGGGAATGAAGAAACCTTTTGGTAATTTGGCATAAACCGTGACTTCTTTAGCCAACTCCAACCCACCTTGCTCAACAGACTTTGGATCACCGTAGACAAATTTACGCTCGATCTCAGAATCTGTAACCAAGTAATCATAAATATGTTTTTTCAACGGCTGACCAGCATGGGTAAAATCCTGCTTAATTTGCCCGGCAGTAAAAATACTTGCATCAAATTTATCCTCCAGAAGATGGTAAGTCAGATGCTCTATCACCATCGTTGCCTTTTGCTCATTAATAAGCTGAGCTGCCTTACTAATAAAATCCTCTGGATTATGTTTGAATTGTTCAAATACAGCAGGTTGGATTCCCCTGAGAATTGCAGCCACAGTGCTACGTTTAAGGCGAGTAGGCTCACCAATTTTACCCAGTAAATCATATTTTACACGCGAGTGAATAGAAGCATTATATTCTTCACGTGCGGTTTCACGGGCAACAAAACCTTGGCCAGTTTTCAGTTGTTCCCAAGTAGCATCGTCTACCTGTTCGCCACGAACAATATTAAAGTGTAGTTTTTCTACACGTAGCTGTGAATCAAGAGCTTTAGTTGCCTTGCTAATGAGTTCATCCGTATCGAACTCAACCTGATAAATGGCTTTATGGTTGATCCTAGCCCACAATTCCTGAAATGCTTTCTTTTCAAAATTAACATTGAGTGGATTAGTCTTACCTTTACGATCGTTGTCCAGTGGCGGTAGATTACCATCACTATACACCCCATCAATAAGACCAACTATCTGCTCAAAGTATGGTTGAAGATCGTCAGGCAAAGGTGCAATTACACCTGTTTTTTTGGCCTGAAGCCACGTTTCAGTAATATTATCCCGATCGTCCGTATAATCATGCTTTACCAGGTATCGATAAATTTTCTTCGCCAAGTCATCACCAACCCTGATATCACCCTGTTCTGTATGCAGTATTTTTCCAATAAAGTATTTCTCATCAGCCTTACGCGGTCTGGCAGACAGAGACTCGCTAATATCTTTTTGCAACGCGGTGACAAAGTCTTTATAGCTCTCGCTCGCCACAACCGTTAATCGATTAATATCATGCACTGTCAGCGGATCGTCCATCCGATCGCCCAACTGATTAACCGCCAGACGCAATCCTCGTCCAACTTCCTGACGACGCGAGATGGTGTTGTCACTGTGTTTAAGCGTACAGATAACAAATACATTCGGGTTATCCCAGCCTTCACGCAGCGCGGAGTGAGAGAAGATAAAGCGGGTAGGTTCATCGAAACTAAGTAGTTTCTCTTTAGCCTTCAGGATCAAGTCGTAGGCGTCTACATCATCGGCTTCCGTCGCTTTTTTACCTAATACAGGATCAATCAGGCGCTTAGACTTCTTATCAATGGAGAAATAGCCATTATGGGTTTTTTCTACCGGGATTCCATTCAAGTAAAGCTGGTAATCTGGCGTCAGTAGATCAGCCTGTAACTCAAGTTCACGAAGATATTCCTCTTCGAAGATCCGGGCGTACTCACCTTTGTCATCAAGTGCACTATAGTCGCGATATTTAACAACTTCATCAATAAAGAACAGACTCAATACTTTGATACCTAACGGGAACAGTTGGCGCTCTTTTTCAAAGTGAGCTTTCACTGCTTCCCGTATTTGCATTCGGCGCAGTGCCTCCTCGCTGACATCACCACTGGCATCGCCTGCCGTCAACTCAACTCCGTTAGTAAAACTGATCGTATCAGTATTGGCATTAATGTCAGAAACGACAAAGCCCTGATATTGCTCTAAACCATTTGACTGTTCAAATAGGTTGTAGCCTTTACCTACCTTACGCACATCACGCTTTATCGCACCGCTGGCGAGTTTAATCTCAAATTCCAGTCGAGCCACAGGCGGCTTACTGGCAGATATTTCAATATTTTCCAGATAAAGGTAGGCATTAGTCCCCGCCAGCCCTCGCGTAGTAATTCCGCGTACTGCAATTTTTTTGACCAGCTTCTGGTTATAAGCATCCAGCGCATCAAGGCGGAATACTTTGTTATGCTCGGTTTTATGAGTGGCCGAGTAACGCAAAATAAAAAGAGGGTTGAATTCGGCAAAAGAATCCAGTGTTTTAGCACCTTCCATCTTTTGCGGTTCATCCAGGATCATGATTGGGCGGTTAGCCTTGATCACGTCTATTGGACGACGGGTCTGAAAGTCATCTAACTCTTCATAAATGCGACGAGCATCAGCACCACGCGCGTTAAAGGCCTGCACGTTGATGACCATGATGTTAATACCACCATCAGAAGAGAAGCTTTCTAGCTGATGCAGCTCTTTCGAGTTATATATGAAGAAACGAGCCTGACGGTGATAATCCTCAAGAAAATGCTCAGCCGTAATTTGCAAAGACTTATAAACACCTTCTCGGATGGCGATGCTCGGCACCACAATAATAAACTTACTCCAGCCGTAATGTTTATTGAGCTCAAAAATGGTTTTCACATAGCAATATGTCTTACCAGTACCCGTTTCCATCTCAATATCAAGATTGAGTTTGGCTCCTGGATGATATTTGGTCTGCTTATTGCCATTCGCATCCCGGTAATAATCTAGCGCCGTTGACAGTTGCAGGTTTTGACGCGCCTGTACCGCCTGAATATTGGTCAGTAACTGCGACTCACTTAGCTGAATATCGGCGTTTTTGAACCCAGCTTCAACATAGGTTGTTGAGCCTGAGCGACCTTGAGCAGATGTACCAGGGTCGATTCTGTAGCGACGAGCAGCCTCATCGGGTAACTGGCCCTTAAAGCAGTCGATAACCGCCTGAACTGAGTCCGCCTGATATGCCTGATGTTTAAATTTTAATTTCATGCTGGTTCCACCATCAGTGCTTCAAACTGCGCAATCCACGCATCAAATAGCGGGCACTGTTCTCTCATTCTGGTAATTCCAATCCGCTTTGCTATCGCAATGCCTTGTGTCGTTTTGGCAAATTTCCCTTCCGGCGTCCATCGGTTTAACCGCTTGGATGGCGCGGTTTCACGGCCATTATTTATCGCTTCGGGCTCGCCGCACTCAGCAACAACAGCCTCTACATCAGCCACAGATATACTGAGTTCTTCGGCCAAGATTGTACTGTCACTAAACAACAAGGCTTCAAACTCATGAAGCGCGATAAAGGGGATAAAACGTCGCGCGGACTGCTGTTCAGCAAACAGGTTATTGACCTCATTCATCACTGCAACATTCAAATGCGCAGCGATCTGCGCTGGTGTTCGCTGAGCAGGTAACGAATCCATCCCCGGCCATTCCGTCACGCCATAATAATCGACCAACGTCGTGACATAGGTGTCAGCACGTTGCTTAAGATGAAGACCAATATCCCGGCTCACCCGACTGAAACGCACATCTCCTCCTTTCTGACCAGGTTTACTCACCTGGGTGGCTGCCATAAAAATCATCTTATTTGCCAGATAAGGGGTCAGCACCTGTTCAACAAAAAGCTGTTCGGTCTTACCTTCGACAATGACCAATACGTTGATGTAGTCACTCATAACGAGGGCCCCCGGCGATGACATTCTTGGTCCAGAGCTCTCCTACGGAGTAACTTTCCAGCCACTGCGCATAGTCGGACTCGTCCAGCCGGGTAAACGTCGATGCGCCATCCTTGCGGTTCACCACCACAATATCCTCGATAGCAAATTGGTCTATAAGCGCCGGCGATTGAGTAGCAACAATCACCTGAGTACGCTGCGCCGCTTGCTGAATTAACTCCGCCAGAATAACGATAGCCGCCGGGTGAAGCCCCAGTTCCGGCTCATCAATAATGATTGTGGATGGCGGTTTAGGCTGTAGAAGCGCTGTCGCAAGGCAGATAAAGCGGATTGAACCGTCTGAGAGATGGTAGGGCTGCATCGGGTAGTCAGACCCTTTTTGTCTCCAGCTCAGGTTGACGTCTTCTTTGGTCCCCTGATTTCTTGGCTTAAGAATAAAATCATCAAAGAACGGCGTGACCAGCCGCACCGCATCAATAATTGCTTTATATTGATGTGGATGATCTTTCTGTAGATTCATCAGGAAAGGTGCAAGGTTGGCCGCATCTGTCCGCAGTACTTCACAGTCCTGAACGATCTCGTAATTACGCATCGCCGCGGTAGCACTGGTGTCATGAAAATGATAGATCCGCCACGAAGTGATAGCCCCATAGACGGGTTTTGAATATGCTGCATCAGGTTTATTTTCCAAAACCTCCATCGCCAGCAGGGATTTGCCATCATCGCTATCCCCTAATTCCCACCATCCGGTTGTTCCCCCCGAGTAGTAGCGTCCTTCATTTTCGATGGCGCAACCGTCTGCCGGAGTCGGTACTAGCGTAAAGCGATAACCACGAGAACCAAAGTGGGTTTCAAAAAACATTTTCTGAGTGATTTTACGCCCTTGAAACAGCAAATCTCCAGCGCCGCCACTGTCTCTCACGTAGCGATTTAAATTGCCCTCAATAAGCGCATGTAGCATTCTGAAGAAAGAGATAAAATTACTTTTACCCGCCCCATTGGCCCCGACAATGACGTTTAGTTTCTTAAGCTTGAAGTCATTGAGCTCACGAATTGACTTAAAGCCCTGAATAGTCAATTTATCTAATGCAGTCCCCATATCGGTCTCCTTAGATAGTTTTTACGTCGGTGGTAGCACTGAGCTGTTTAAGCAACTGTTCGGCATTGGTTTTTGCTGCATCAGATGCGAAGCCAGCATCACGGAATACCAGCCGCAGCGGGCTGAATGCAGCAAGCTGCTTGATAAAATCTTCATCAATTCCGCCCGTTTTATCGAAGCAAGCTACCAGTGCTCCATGGCTGTTATCCGGTTGGGCATCGACAAAAAAGACTTTTTTGTCGGCAATAGTTTCACGGTGGATCGGCAAAGTCAGATCGACGCCCCAGTCAAGCATAACCTGGAACAGTAGATCTTCTTCGGTGCGATCATGCCTTATGTTTTCTACATGTAAAAACAGATCTCGTTGAGAGATCGATGCTGGATCATAATAGACATCATCCATGTTAGACGAATCAACCTTTAATACTCTAAAACCAACATCTTTATTCCATGCTTGGATTGAATCATCAAGACTTAAAATTCCACCAACCTTCCTAATACGTTCTTTAGTTATTTCAGAAACAGATTTATATCCAAGCTTGAAAGCGTTAGATTTTTCATTACAAGTTTCAGGAAGTTGAACTAAAATAAATCTACGCTGACCGCCATCTTGTTGATTTTGTTTTAAAACAGCATGAGCCGTTGTTCCTGAACCAGCGAAGAAATCTAATATAATACTATCTTTCCCTGATGCAATATCTAACATTCTTTTAATCAGACGAGTGGGTTTTGGCGTGTCAAAAGGACTTTTACCTCCGAAAATATTCTGTAATTCTTTTTTACTTTCATCAGTATGGCCAACTTCTGAAAATGGCCACCAAGCCGAAGCAACTCGACCTTGTTTAACTTCTGATAAAAAACGTTTTGCTGATGGTCGACTTTTCCCATCTTTACCAAACCAAATTCGATTATCAGCAATCATTTTCATAATTTCATTTTTAGGATGGCGCCAGCTTGCCCCATCAGGGGGATAAAACTCCTCTCCCGTTGTTGGTGAAACAATAGGATAATAATCTCTTTCTCTATATTCATTCCTAGTCAAATTATCAGATCGCCAACGCCCTCGTGGGTCGTTATCTAAATTTTTATATACCGAGTCTTGTTCTTGAGTCCTAGGTAATAAATTAGGAATGAATAAATCCGATTTTTGATATACAATGATATGATCATGCATAGGCGGAATACCTTTTGCATCACTGGAAACAGAGTATCTTTTTTGCCAAATTACATTGGCAATAAAATTCTCTGCACCAAAAACTTCATCGCACATTTTTCTTAAATTAGCGACTTCGCCATCATCTATGCTGATAAAGATAACACCATCCTCAGAGATCAAGTTTCTCGCAAGTTTTAAACGCGAATAAAGCATACTCATCCAATCGGAATGATAGCGGCCATTTGACTCAAGGTTCACGACTAATCTATTTCCATACTCATCCTTTTGCCCGGAACGTTTGATATAACTATCAACTTCCTCAGCAAAATCATCCTCATAAATAAAATCATTTCCCGTATTATAAGGAGGATCAATATAGATCATCTTTACCTTGCCAAGATAAGTCTCCTGCAAAAGTTTCAGCGCATCAAGATTATCCCCTTCAATAAACAGGTTTCGGGTTGTATCAAAGTTTACGCTCTCTTCACGACAGGGGCGCAGAGTCTTAGCAATAGGTGCATTGGCTGTCAGTAACGCCTCACGCTTACCCGGCCAGTTAAGCTGATAACGCTCCTGCGGCCCATCGACAATATGGCGCGACAACTCCTGCTTAAGCAGGTCAAAGTCGATAGCTTGCTTCAGCTTGCCATTCTCATCTTTAGACTCTGTTACGCAGTTGGGGAACAGCGCCGCCAGCTTGTCGATATTCTGTTCTACCAGATTAGGGCTGTGCATTTTCAGCTTATCCATAAATATTCCCGTAAAATTTTCTGATAATAATCAATAGATTTAGTCATCTACAGCCAGCAAGGCTGCTAGTGCATGCCGGAGTTCAACCAGCTCACGATTTAGCTCAACCCGGCGATTAAACTGTTTTTCGCGCTGAAGTTGTTTCTGCTGTTGGCTGATACGCTTCTCCTGCCTGGCTATATCCTCTAAACGCACCATCCACATAGTTAAGGGTTCATCACGACGAGGCGGCAGTGTAGCCAATGGTTGCAGTAACTGTCGATACAACTGAGAGATATTCAACGCCACGGGTAACGGGACGAGGTCTTTTTCATCAGGTAGCGAAAACCAACCGGAAGCGAAGTAACGTATTGGTGTGACCTTATGCTGAACCTCAGTAACAGGGTGCTTATAGCCCAGTTGATATTGAATCTGTAGAGCCTCATTGCACCTGCGGGTGATACGGAAGTACAAGGGAAACACAATCAATGAATCAATTGCACGCAGTATTGCCACATCAATGTCAGACACCCCGGCTTTAAGTTCAATGTCGATAACCTGTAATTCCGGATAATCACTGTTTGCTGCCAGATTCAGTGTTCTATCCGCCAGTTTATATTTCCAGACAATCTCCTGCAGCTGTACCACGAATGCTTGTCTAAGGGCAGAACCTGGATTCAACCGTTGGTAAAATGTTTCTTTCGGCAAGCGCCGATTCAACTCAGCTGAAGTAGGAAAACAGTAATGCTGTGTCATCATCCAAGGTCCTCATCAGAATTTTGAATGATGATAAAGTTAATCAATTCAAACTGTTCCAGCCCGGCAATCTCATTGTTCAGCGCTGCAGTAGGCCCTCCACTGAACAGGCTGTCAATATCGCTCTGTTCCTTAACAGCTACCATCGCGTGAATTGCCCGATCCAGCAGTTCGGAATAATGACTCATATCCCTTCCGTCCCGCGTTTTCTGATTAAAACGCTGACAGGCTGCATCATCGGTAATCTCGCGACCTTTACAAACAGCACGAATACTGTCCAGAAGGGTCTTGATTTGAAGATGATTGATAGCCACTGTCCCATCATCGGCAATATAAATAAGGTAATAGGGATGCAGACGATTCTGCCAATCTATGTTGACTCCATGATGGCGATTACGCAGCGCAAAGATGACACCAGGTACCAAGCCTTTAGCAGGTTCGGCAGATACAACCGTATGCAAGCCGTGAGGTAAACGGCGAATATCTGGATGAGTTTTCAGATACCCCAACAAGTCCATACGAAATTCGTTCAGACCCAAATCGGTAATCGAAACACCTCCTTTCACATCTTCTAGGTCAATCACTTCTTCCTGCAGTCGTTTGAGCTGCTCCTTACGGTAAGCCACATCGTTAGCCTGCGCCGTCAGGACGTTATCATCACCTGTTGAGGTGAGGTCGGTAATTACCATGCGGTTTTCTACCCGCTCTTTCAGATTGATGTATTCATCAAGGCTGATATTAGGCCAGTAATTAACCAACTGAATGTATTCATTGGTTGATCCAATACGATCAACACGGCCAAAGCGTTGAATAATCCGCACCGGATTCCAGTGAATATCATAGTTAATGAGGTAATCGCAGTCCTGCAGGTTCTGCCCTTCTGAAATACAGTCGGTACCAATCAGAATATCCAGACTGGCTGGTTCATCAGGCAAGATCTGATCCTTTGATTTGGATCTTGGTGAAAACAACGTCAGCAGGCTCTGAAAATCATAACCCTTCCCAATCGTCGATTTAACGGTACTACTTCCCGTGACTTTCCCTAAATGTAATCCATGTTTTTGCCAGCATAAATCATGTAACTGTTCATAGAGGTAATCCGCAGTATCGGCAAAAGCTGTAAAGATCAGAACTTTTTTATTACCTGGATTGATGGGATTTGCCCATTTATTTTCAATTACACCTTTCAGATGCAACAGCTTAGCATCATGTTCCGGCGTTACTCTCGCCATCTCATCTAAGAGTTCATCAATAATGGTTAGATCATTGACAAGATGGTATTCCCACGAGGGCAAATCCATATCCGCCAGATTAATTTTGACTTTCCCACCAGTCGAGAAAGCTTCTTCCAAATCATCAAGTTCAAGATCGAGCTCAATATCCGGATCGCTAATTCCGTTATCAGGATCAACCGTCGTAAGCTCATCTTCTAAACCGCTAGCCTTAAACGCGGCAATATTGTGCAGAGCATCACGTAATATTTTTTGCAAACTACTAAGCGTTAACCTGAATGCTTGTACTGAACTTTCCAGCCGCTTAAGCAGATTTATGGTCATCAACCGTTGTAAGGCCTTCTCACGGTCAACCTGACGCAACGTACTGCCACCTTTTACGCTGGTATCATAAAGTGCTTCATATTTAGCCATACGACTCGGCAGAATATAACTGACCGGGGCATAAACAGCTAAACGTAGGCTGGATAACTGTTCAAAAATAGTATTAAAACCAATTACCTGCTCATGGTTTGTCAGAGAGGGTTGGAATGAAAGAGGCTTATTACGCGTGGGAAAACGACCAATGTCTTTGGTGTCATAAAAAGTTTGGATATGTTTGCGTGAACGTGCAATAGTCACACTATCAAGCAAACGGAAGAAATCAAAATCAAGTGCATTCAATAACGCTGAGGCGGTGCGATTTTCCGGCGACAACTCCGCCCATACATTAAAACTTTTCTGCGCACGGCGAAATATTTCATCTATTCCTGACTGAGTACCAATCTGCCGATGGAGAGAACCAGGATCTCCTTCATACGCCAGAGCCAGTTGATTCTTCAGATCACTAAATTTGTTGTTTACTGGTGTAGCTGAAAGCATCAAAACCTTTGTTTTGACTCCTGCTCTAATTACCTTGTTCATCAGAGTCTGGTATCGTGTTTCTCGCTCTTTAAAAGCCTGATTATTACGAAAGTTATGTGATTCATCGATCACTACCAGATCATAATTTCCCCAGTTGATCCGATTCAGTGCAATACCGAATGATTCTCCTCGAGTGCGCTGCAAATCAGTATGACATAGTACATCAAAGTTAAATCGGTCTTTTGCAAACGGATTAGTAACGAGATTCTGATTATAGTTGGTCCAGTTATCCGCCAGCTTTTTCGGACAAAGAACCAATACAGATTTGTTACGCAGCTCGTAGTACTTAACGACTGCCAGTGCCGTAAACGTCTTACCCAAACCGACGCTATCGGCAAGAATACAACCATTATAGGTTTCCAGCTTGTTAATAATACCGGTCGCTGCATCCCGTTGGAAGTTGAAGAGTTTTTTCCAAATCAAACTATCCTGATAACCAGTTTTATCATTTGGCAGTACATCGTCATTGATATCTTCTAAAAACTCGCTAAAAAGATTATAGAGTAGTTGGAAATAAATCTGTTCAGGTGGGTTCTCCAGATAGACCGTACTCATGTAATGCACCAGGCGTTCGGTTACATCAGTCAGTTTTTCTTTATCTTGCCAGATTTGTTCAAAGAGCGTCAGAAATGTTGCCGTTGATGACGATTCATCTATGCCCATAACTAAATTGGAAACAGCGTTGCCTTTCTCATACCCAAGATCCACTGCCGTGAATCCTTGCAAAGGCTGATAAACAACTTCCTTATCATTTGCTTTAACAACAGCAAAAGGCTGCATCGGTGCTGGAGTTAAGTTTGAACGAAATTGAGCTTTACGACTGATCCATTCCGCACACTCACGGGCTATCGCTTTCTGAGTCAGTTTATTTTTTAGCTGGATTTCAAATTCGCTACCAAAAAAGCTTCGCTCTTTATTTTCTCCTGGAATATGGAACTCACGTTTTTCTTTTCTGAGTTTATCAACCGCATCTTCCTCTACAAATATAGGGGAAGTAAAAATGAATTCCAGGCTATCAATATTTTCAAGTTTTTCTTTCAGCGCATCAAATGCATAAATAGAAAAGCAGGATGCTGCGATTTTAAGCTTCACACCAGGTTGTAATGTCTGCTTCAGCTCATCTCCCAATAACGCATTAATGTTATCAATCAGTTTCATGATACTCTCTCGCGGCAGCCTAAAATGGAGTCTGCCTCAGGCTATCACTCAATAACACGGGGCAATCTCGACATTATTAGTCAGGGGGCACATTACTGGATGTCGAGTTATACTTGGTCAACAGCAGCCCCTGACTGTAGCCAAAAGATTGCCTGTTTCTTAAAAGCACTAACGCATGATGGCTCTGTGAGATGGAGGGGAAATGCATATGTTTCGTTCCCCATTCCAGTCCTACAACAGACAAATCTAATGGTCCTGCGATGCTATCACATAAGCATGATCAATTCAGAGCTATGTAAGTACAGTAACTGTTTACACAGAGACAATGCTGATGTTTCATGCAGGCAAGTACGTTTTCTTAAGTGGAACCAACAGCTTAGTTTCAATATCCACCTGCTCATAGTTTTCCACTAACGCACGAACCAGATCGTCAAGCGTCCATAGCGTCAACGGGATTGTAGAACGATCGGCTTCATAGCGCGCATCCTTGCTGAACCCACCGGTACTGACATACAGCCCGCGATCGTCTTTATGACGGCCACCGATAAAGCTACGAATTTGCTGGCTACTCATCTGTTCCCGCCGATGCTTTACCTCAACAATAATGCGTGGATTTTCGAACCCAAAGCCGTCAGGTGAAGCAATGATATCTTTCCCACGGTCAGCACCAGCAGGCGATACCTGAGTTTTATATCCCATGCTGCGTAATACGCCAGCGACCAGATTTTGCATCTCATCCCAGTCGAGACGGTTGATACGATCTTTGATGCCTTCAAAGGCGATCATTTCCATGTCGCGCAGAGGATTAGAAACGACCTCATCCTCTTCACCTGAAACAGGTACTTCCGGCACGACATCTGAGACAGGCTTTTTGCCCTGCACTAATTCGTTTACGGCAAATTCAGGCACCTGAAAAACCGTCAGCGTAGAGCCAATGGTGTTTCTGGTTGCATCGCTCAGACTATCACGCTTGATCTCTTCCGCGTTCCACTTCACTTTACGGGCGATGCCCATGCCATCTTCAAGCCACTCGGCATGAAACTCAAAATCTGAGGCGATTTTCCCTATCAAATAAGTCCGATTAGAAGGTGAGTAAGTGATAGCCCAGTCACCTTTCTGCATCTCATTCACAAAGCGCCAGACCTGGGAAGCACCGGAACGAACTGTGCCTGGTTTAGTCTGTGGCTCAAGCTCCTGATACCGGGTAAACAATTGCTCTCTTGAGCATCCCGGTTTCACATAGGGAGCGAGCTGCGACCAGCCGATTGCAACAACGTGTTTGTCCCTGAAGTCATCGTACAATTTTCCGCCATCACCGCGGATCATCCACATTTTCCCTGCCATAGTTTGCCCTTTTGAATCAGCTTCTGATCGCTACTTTAGCATGATGAGAAGCACTTTACCGGGAGTTAATCACTAATACGCTATATCTGTTTATTCACTTCTGCGAAGCTATTCTGCATAACCTTCCCCCTAAGCTAGCATTAATTCCGTTCGTTCATGAAGCCGCAATACGTACCTTCTAATATAGCTCTTCCATCTCACCAGCCTCGCAGCGCTTTAGTTGCACTTCAGGTTGGGTTCAGTTAATTTGTTGCTTCACTAAGAGTAGTCTGGCTCTACACAAACATTGCAGAAGAGAGTAATCTTAACAGATTAAATAGAAACTGTAGAAATAAAAGGGCTAAGATGGCCAGAACATCTCAACAATATGATATATTACGAGCATGGCAACGTATTGAATTTTTTCAGCCTTACACTCTTGAGCATAAAGATAGTTTCTTGAGAATTTCTCTTGAGAAACTCATCAAATATGGTGATATTTTACTTCCGTGGCATTCAGAGGAATTATGTCAACAACAACAAATCCCGCTTAAATCTAACTTTACTCTACATATTGGTATCTTTAATAAAAGCATCGCAAACGAAATTAGCCGAGAAATATTAGGTGACAACCATGATGAAGAGTGCGAGCAGCGACTGAATCAGGAAGGAATGACATGTTTTGCCAAAGTACAGTTAAATAATGAAGGCGTACCAGCCCTAGATAAGTTATCAGTTAGCTCACTCCCTTGGGCTCTTGGGCATTTAAAAAATGAGCGATTCCAGAAGCTTGAGTCAAAGATATTTGCCATGGACTGCAGGCAACTTGCCGATACCCTCAGTATGTTCAGGAATACACTAAAACCAGCACAAAAAGAGGGTCCTGGTGTATTACGCTCTAGTGACATCATTACGCTACTGCTAATACATTTAGTTGAGTGGGCTGATTTTAGGCCTGAATGGCAATATGCAATACAAATTGAATGGTTTGAGAGTAATGCAACCAGAGAAAAATCTCAACTGGATGAATTAGATGAGGATGAAGCAGAAAAAATATTTTCACTCCCCATCCTAAATAGTTTCTTTTTCGAAGACCTGGAAAACACTATTGCGGGACTACGGCATAACAAGGGTAAAGCTCTTAATAGTTATCTTTCTCAAGGGATAAATAGAAAGCCAGACCTATACTCAAAAGAGGGCCTTGCTTCAATTATTGATAAATTGCATCCAAGCAGAATGCCACAAGGACGATGGCCTTCAGAGCCAAATCATACCATGTCGCTAATGCAACAATTTACGATAAATACAGCTGTAGAAGAACTTGTAGATGGAGGCCTTTTATCTGTCAATGGACCTTCAGGCACAGGAAAAACGACTCTTCTCCGAGATCTTGTAGCACATAATGTAGTTGAGCGCGCGAAAGTACTTGCAAAATATGACAACGCTGAAGATACATTAGATCAGCAGGGCTTTATCATCCCGGAATTAACCGGGTACGAAATGATCATTGCGTCTTCCAATAATTCGGCAGTAGAAAACATTTCAAAGGAGTTACCGCAAAAAAATTCCCTGGCGAAAAATTTTCAAAACTTTGAATATATTTGTGCTACAGCTAACCAAGTTGCAGCCGAATACTTACCAAAAAGCAAACGAAAAAAATACAAATCATCAAACGGCAATGAAAAAGAATTTAATATTTTTCGACCACTTGATGATGATAAACTGTGTTGGGGCTTAGTATCAGCGGCGTTAGGGAAAAAGGATAATAGGGAAAACTTTTCTCAAAGACTATTATTTGATGAACATTTCTTACGCAATACTTTATCTGAATCGCAGCGCTCAGATAAAGATAATTTCCTGAGCCTGTGGCGATGGAAAGCGTGTCAACATAAGCTTTCATTCGCTGATTCTAAAAAGCATTTTGTCAATGCCCTTCGTAAAGTCGAAGAAGAGCAAAGACTGTTAGAAACCTACTGCAAGCTCTTGGATAAAAAACAAGACAATACTTATACTGAGCTTTCTTTTGAGTTGGAAAAAAAAACAATCCAACGCGAAAAATACCTCAATAAAATCAATGCCTTGGAACTGGAAAGAGATATCATTTCCAAAAAAATCGATCATACAAATCGTCAATTAAAACTCATAGAAAGCGAAGCACCTGGATTACTGTCGCGTCTATTTAATAGAAAAAAACAAATTCCTATAAAGATCTAACAAATAAAACAAAACAGCAATTAGTTGAGTTGACAAAACATTTGATTGAGAAAATGCAGCACGTAGCGGACAGTAATATTGAGCTGATAAAAAACCAAACGGCAATCCGAGATATAGAGTTTAGATTGAATGAAATAAAAAAACAAAAAACAACAAGCGAGCAAAAATTAAATGATTTACAAAATAGATTCCATAATATCGCTATCCCTAACCATAATTTATCCATTGATGATGCAAATCTGCAACGTACCGCATTCTGGCAAAATGAAGAGATAAATCGTCTGCGTTCAGAACTTTTTCTGACAGCGATGAGCTTACATGAAGCATGGCTATATGAAGCAATGGAGATAAAGCGTTTCAAGAGTTTCATTTTTACACTAAACAAATTTCTCAGCGCTCCTCAACATCACCCTACCCCATTGCGATGCTGGCAAACGCTATGTATGTTCGTTCCTGTACTGTCTACTACTTTTGCCTCTATCGGCCGAATGTTGACGGGAGTGAAAAGTGAAGAAATTGGATGGTTAATGATTGATGAGGCAGGTCAGGCATCTCCGCAACAGGCTGTTGGGGCCATTTTTCGAGCAAAACGTGTATTAGTCGTAGGAGATCCATTACAGATCGAGCCGGTATTTACTGCCTCGCCAAGTTTGGTTAAACGTCTCTGCGAAGATGTTTTACAAGAACGAGCGGATGACTGGAATCCTGCAAAACTATCAGTTCAGCAGCTGGCAGATCGCATTAACCATTGGGGTTGTGAATTAGAAGTAATGAATAAAAATATATGGATTGGTATCCCATTATGGGTGCATCGGCGTTGTATCGAGCCTATGTTTAGCATAGCCAACAAGCTCGCTTATAATAATCGAATGATCCATGGTCTCGATGCTGCAAAAATTCGTAGTCAATTTGTAAATGGAAATCTTGATAATCACTGGCTCGTTGCGAATGGAGGCCAGGGCGAACGACAGTATCGGGACAGCCACGGGCAAAGCCTACTTATATTACTTGATCGTCTTTTATATGAAAATGTACCTCTGGAGTCAATTTTTGTAATTACCCCTTTTAAAGCGGTGAAATCGGAAGTATCTAAACTTATAGCACAACGCCCCTTGCAAATCTGGCAACAATCCTCACCTTTGATTAAGGCAAAAAGTATTAAACAATGGCAAAAAAATTGTATTGGGACAGTGCATACATTTCAGGGAAAAGAAAATGATATTGTAATTTTCATCCTTGGATGTGATGAAGAAAATAATGGCGGCGCTAAGTGGGCCTCAAGCAAACCGAATCTGTTAAATGTTGCTGTAACGCGCGCCAAAAAGAATATATTTTTCATTGGTGATCCGAATGTTTGGAGCGCTTTACCTGGATTTAATAGTGTTACATATACTCTAAAAGAGCTTCAGCCTAATGACATTTCAATGCTCAGCGACCGTGAACATTTTTTAGAGCTTTAAGGCTGGCAAAGCTGAAGCAGCAGGTGGACAGAACCGTTACCACCAAATTCCATAGCAGAAACATCAAAGCCATGCTGGACCAGAAGCAATCTACTGCTCCAGCAACTTCTTTAGGCTCTCCGCTAGTTTGCTTGGAATAGTTAACGATTAAATTGCAGTACTTCTATATGAATCAGACGACTGTGTTGTACGGAACAAGAACACGTTTCTTGGCTAGCCGGAATGCAAATGGAGTTTTTACACAATATACGTAAAAGGAAGTCGTTTGCCAGCATGCTGGTTAAAATCCCTGCATAGAGGTATGTCAAAAAATCTCTTCACACATTGATTTTAAAGAAATAATAAAAACTTTCTCGGATGGTCTTGGAAGTACTAATGGTGCCGAAGGCCGGACTCGAACCGGCACGTATTTCTACGGTTGATTTTGAATCAACTGCGTCTACCGATTTCGCCACTTCGGCACTGAAGGGGATGCGGAAACGTTGTGGATTATACCTGTCGCGCGCCGCCATGCAAGCGACGACGCGCGAAACCCGCGCTAAGTGCCCAAAAAACCAGCGCCCTTTGTCACTCCAGCTCTGACACCGCCAGCCGAATCACTCTCGCCGCCTTCTGCTCAGGCAGCGCCAGCACCTTGGCCCACATCTCCTGCACCATATCGCAGGAGAGCTTCTCTTTGCCCACCGCCTTCTCCGGCGTCTGCAGCAGTTGGATGTCCTCACCGTACTTATCGGCAAGCGCCTTCATCACCGGTCGCACATCTTCGACAGCCGCCTCGCGCTCGGCTTGGGTCACGGTGTGGCGGTTTTTGCCGTAGGCCGCGCGCATCATGTCGGCGTCGGCCTGCATGCGCCGCGTCATCAGGTCTTTATCCAGCATGCGCATCGGGTTCACGCCGCCCTTCACCATCGGGTAAAGGAAGCGGAAGCAGGCGTCGTCGCTCACCTTCTGGATGGCGGCGGTCTGCTCCATATTGATGGTCATGTAGTTCACCACGTTGGCGTCAGGGGCGTTTTGCAGGCGCGACATCTGCAGATGCAGGATCTGCGGCTGGATGGTGTCGATAATCTGCTGCTCCGGCTCGCCCGCTTTTTGCAGGGCAGCCATCTGGTCGAGGATGCGCTGATGCAGCGCGGGTTCCTGCTCCTTAATCACCTGCCAGGCGGGCATCGCGTTGAGGGTGGTATCAATCTGGTGTTCGGGGGCACGCTGCCTGTCGAAAAACACCCAGAACGCCACGGCGGCGGCCGCAATGACGACAATCACAATACGGGTCCACGTTTTATTCATCTCGCATCCTTATCCTTGAGTTATGCCGGTTTACACCGGCACGCCGCTGTGGAAGCGAAACTCGTTGTCCGGTGTCGAGATAAGTGTGGCTTCAATTTCGCCAAAAAGCTGTATACGTGGTGAGATATCGTCGTCGCTCACCTGCTGGGCCAGCGTCAGGTAGTCCTGATAATGGCGCGCTTCCGAGCGCAGCAGCGAGAGATAGAACTTCTGCAGGTCGTCGTCGAGGAACGGGGCCAGCGCGGCGAAGCGTTCGCAGGAGCGGGCTTCGATGTAGGCGCCGCAGATGAGCTTGTCGATCAGCGTCAGCGGTTCGTGGGTGCGCACTTCCTTTAGCATCCCTTTGGCGTAGCGGCTGGCGGTGATTTTGACGTATGGAATATCGCGGGCCAGCATCGCCTCGCGCACCTGCCAGAAGTGGTGCAGCTCCTCTTTAATCAGCAGCACCATGCTGTCGATGAGCGCCTGGCCCCACGGGTCGTCGGTTTTGGGCATTACGCTTTTGCCAATCTGCCTGTGCAGGGCGATGAAGTCCGGCTCCGGGCCGTCGCGGAAGGTGAACTGTTCGTAGGGTTTGAGCCAGTCGAGCAGCGCATCGGCACCGCTTTCGTCGGCGACGTATTTACGCACCAGCAGCAGCGCGGTCTGGGCGGCCTTGAGCTCGCACACCATGTGGTCGGTGAGCAGCAGCGGCAGGTTCGCCGGGTCGCGGGCTTTATCAATCCATGCTTGCGGGGTCGGGCACTGGAGGAAGTTGAGTACGGGGGCGAGTATCTGCGGGTAATCCATGGTTCTGCCTTGAAAAAGCGGTGGCACGCGCCACCGCCTGAAACGCTTAGTGACGCACGCCGTCGTCGTCTTCGTCGACGTAATCTTCGTCGTCGCCTTCTTCGCCGTCTTCACCGTTCGGATCTTCGAAGTAGGTTCCCCAGCCGTCGTACTCCACGTCAAACTTCTCGGCCAGGTTCATCAGCTGTTCAACCTGCGCGTCGATCAGCTCCGCCTTCAGCGCGCCTTCGCTCAGGATGTCGCAGCAGATGACGGTGTCGCCCTCTTCCACTTCCAGCTCTTCCGGCTCGGTCACTTCGTAACCCAGCTTGAAGGCTTCCACGGCCATTTTTTCCAGCGCGTCGAAATCATCCGCAGAGAAATGGTGCTCGATGGTGTACAGCGCGTCCGGATCGCTACCGTCTTCCAGCAGCTCTTCAATAATCAGACGCGTCTCTTCGCGTTGCTCTTCCAGTAATTCCGGGTTTGCCATGGCTCAATCCTCTTTAAAGTGCGGCAGATACTTCTATTTTCACACACGGACGGGTTTGCCTCCACCTTTGTTGGAAAGATTTGTGAAACGGGGTTGCAAATGAATAATTACACATATAAAGTGAATTTTAATTCAATAAGTGGCGTTCGCCATGTGAGGATAAAATGTCTGATCTGTACAAGAAACACTTTCTGAAATTGCTCGACTTTACCCCTGCACAGTTCACTTCTCTGCTGACCCTTGCCGCACAGCTCAAAGCCGATAAGAAAAAGGGCAAGGAAGTACAAAAGCTTACCGGTAAAAACATCGCGCTCATCTTCGAAAAAGACTCGACCCGTACCCGTTGCTCTTTCGAAGTTGCCGCATTTGACCAGGGCGCGCGCGTCACGTATTTAGGGCCGAGCGGCAGCCAGATTGGGCATAAAGAGTCAATTAAGGACACCGCGCGCGTGCTCGGGCGGATGTACGACGGCATTCAGTATCGCGGCCACGGCCAGGAAGTGGTCGAAACGCTGGCACAGTACGCGGGCGTGCCGGTGTGGAACGGGCTGACCAACGAGTTCCATCCGACCCAGCTGCTGGCGGACCTGCTGACCATGCAGGAGCACCTGCCGGGCAAGGCGTTTAACGAGATGACGCTGGTCTACGCGGGCGACGCGCGCAACAACATGGGCAACTCAATGCTGGAAGCAGCGGCGCTGACCGGGCTGGATCTGCGTCTGGTGGCCCCGAAGGCCTGCTGGCCGGAAGAGAGCCTGGTGGCGGAGTGCAGCGCGCTGGCGGAGAAGCACGGCGGGAAGATCACCCTGACGGAAGACGTGGCGGCGGGCGTGAAGGGCGCGGACTTTATCTATACCGACGTGTGGGTGTCGATGGGCGAAGCCAAAGAGAAGTGGGCGGAGCGGATTGCGCTGCTGCGTGGGTATCAGGTGAATGCCCAGATGATGGCGCTGACCGGCAACCCGGACGTGAAGTTCCTGCACTGTCTGCCGGCGTTCCATGACGACCAGACCACGCTCGGCAAGCAGATGGCGAAGGAGTTCGATCTGCACGGCGGGATGGAAGTAACGGACGAGGTGTTTGAGTCGGCGGCGAGCATCGTGTTCGACCAGGCAGAAAACCGGATGCATACGATTAAGGCGGTGATGGTGGCGACGCTTGGGGAATGATTGACTCCTCTGCGGTCTGGTGCCCTCACCCCGGCCCTCTCCCACGGGGAGAGGGAGAAAACCCAGCCCGTAGGCCCGTGCAAGCGAAGCGCCGCCGGGCGAATCAGGCGGTGATGCGGCCTGGTGCCCTCACCCCGGCCTTCTCCCACGGGGAGAGGGAGAACACCCTAAAAACGACAACAGCGTTATCGTCGGGCAGAAAAATTCATTTTACTGACGCTTTCTCAGATAGGCATTAACCATAATAGATATTTATATTTTTATTAACCATTATTTACTGAGTAGATAATGGTTAATATCAGGTCATTATCAATTACAAAACATTGTATATATTCGGTGTAATGTTTCCTTATTACTTCATTTCATTAATAAGGATGATTGTATGTCATGGAATAAGCACGAGGCTGTGTCTTATGCTCGCAGCCACGCACACCATTACAGCACGGGTTACTGCGCTCGCGCCGTAGCCGCGGCTATCCGCGCCGGAGGATTAGAAATTAATGGCGCTGATGCAAAAAACTTCTGGCGCTCTCTTGAGAAAGCAGGATTCAGCAAGGTGTACGGCACCCTCATTGAGGGTGATGTTGCAGTCATTGACGCATTGCCTGGTGCGCATCAGAACGGGCATGCATGCATCTATGACGGTTCGGGTACCTGGTATTCAGATTTTAAACAGAATAGTCTGTATCCCGGCCAGAGATATCGGAAGATACAGCCAAAAATCACCTTTTACAGGCACTACTGATATGAAAAGCACCTTACTTCTTTGCTGCCTGTTTTCTTTCTCTGCAACGGCTGGCCTTTCTGATCCAATTGAGCGTGCTGTAAAATTTAACAGCTGGTACGTAAATCAAATCAACAAAGACGTATTTCCCATTACTGATGGAAACGAAATAGATAAATATGTCACAGCATCAACAATGAAAAAACTCCGTCACGCGCAGGATCCTCGCTATGCAGACGAAGAGTTTTACGAGGCCGATATATTTTTAAAAGCGCAATACGTCGGCGATGACTGGCCGCAGAATGTAACAGCCATAGCCGGGGATACCGATCCAGTCTGTGTCAACGTATACATTGCATTCGGTAAAAAGCAGGACCACATAGTCATAGACTGCATGGTTAAAGAAGACAACTTATGGAAGGTACAGTCAGTTTCTGCTGTTGAATTTTCAAGAAACCTGACTATACCGAACTGAGCCAAACGACGTACCGGCAATGTTATTGATACTGCGCGCTCTTTTTTGCCGGGTGGCGCTGCGCTTACCCGGCCTACAAACCCCGTAGGCCCGTGCAAGCGTAGCGCCGCCGGGCGAATCAGGCGACGATGCGGCCTGATACCCTTTCTCCCACAACCCGCTCTACTTAATTGATTTTTCACCCCGAAAAAGGTACGTTTTCGCCTTAATTCCAGCGTGGACATACCAGCATTATGCCGATTATTCAGTCTGTTGAACGTGCGTTGCAGATCCTCGACCTGTTCAACGAGCAGGCCACCGAGCTTAAGATCACCGACATCAGCAAACTGATGGGGCTGAGCAAGAGTACCCTCCACTCGCTGCTGAAAACCCTGCAGCTTCACGGCTATATCGATCAGAATCCGGAGAACGGCAAATATCGCCTCGGCATGAAGCTGGTCGAGCGCGGCCATTTTGTCGTGGGCTCCATCGATATTCGTCAGAAGGCGAAAGGCTGGCTGACGGAGCTGTCCCAACGTACCGGGCAGACCACCCATCTGGGGATCCTGGACGGGCGTGAAGGGGTCTATATCGAGAAGATTGAAGGCAAGCTGGCCGCCATCGCCTATTCACGCATCGGCCGCCGCCTGCCGGTTCACGCCACCGCCATCGGCAAGGTGTTGATTGCCTGGCTGGGCGAGGCCGAGCTGAACGCCCTGCTGGAGGGCTATCAGTACACCACCTATACCCCTTCTACCCTTGCCTCTCGCGAAGCCTTAATGAGCGCCCTGACGCAGACCCGCGCGCAGGGCTATGCCCTGGATAGCGAAGAGAACGAGCAGGGCGTGCGCTGCGTGGCGGTGCCGGTGTGGAACCACGAATCCCGCGTCATCGCCGCCCTGAGCCTGTCGACGCTGACCTCGCGCGTGGACGATGCCGGGCTGGCTGATTTCCGCGAGCAGCTTCAGCAGGCCGGGCTCGAGCTGTCACGCGCGCTGGGCTACCCGGCCTGAGCCGTTAAACCGGCTCGTAGGTGAAGTAGTCGAAGTCTGCGTGGCAGCCGTCGCCGCTGATGTCCTCGCAGTGCAGCCCCACAAACGCGCCGGTAAAGAAGCCGCGCCCGCCGATGTAGTCGTCCGACAGCTTCCACGCCTCATACGTCACCGGCACGGCGTGCCACGTCTCGCCGTCGAACGAGTAGCTGTAGCGGTAAACCAGCGTATCCACGTCCACACGCAGCCAGACGCTCTCCGCATGTTCCGGCACCGGAATGGGCTGCTCGTGCAGCGGCCACGACGGCACGTTGTGGTCGAGCTGGATAACCTTAATCGTTCTGCCCTGCCCCTCCTCGAAGTCCACAAAGCAGTAGCTCCAGTTTTTGCTGTTGTAGTAGCAGGTCAGCCCCGCGCTCTGCTGGAAGTGGACCGGCGAGAACTGCATCCGCGTCTCCGCCCGGAAGGCAAAGTGCTGCCAGCGGCGCGCCACGGTCGACTGGGTAAAGGTCGAGTTGAGCGAGTCGTTGCCGTAGAGCCGTAAGTAGCCCGGGCGCGCGGTGAGCGAGCCGAGGGTGTCGTCAAACGGAATGCGCAGGGTCTGCAGCTCCGGGTCGAGCGAACTGGCGTCGAAATCGTCCCGCCAGCTGCCCTGAACGGCTGCAGGCTGCTCCGCCACCTGCGGGCCTTTCACGGTCAGTTGCGCGTGCTTGCCGCCTTCCACGTACGGCCAGCCGTCGCGCCATTCAATGCGGGCGATGCCGGTCTCGCGCCCCAGCGGGCAGTAGCCGCGCCCGCCGGAGACCAGCAGCGGCACGCCGGGCAGGCGCAGCGGACGGCTTGTGAGGTAGGCCATGTACCATTCCCCGGTGTGGGTCTGCAGCAGCGAGCCGTGGCCACTCTTCTGCAGCGGGTTCTCCGGCAGGTGCCAGCTGGTCATCATCGTCACGTCCGGGTGCAACTCATACGGCCCGTCGATGTTTTTGGAACGCAGCACCACGACGGCGTGCTCGTAGCTGGTGCCGCCTTCGGCCACCATCAGGTAGTACCATCCCGCGTGGCGATAAAGATGCGCCCCCTCGGTGTAGCAGAGCGGCGTGCCGGTAAACAGGGTTTTGCGCTCGGGCGAGAGGGTGCCGGTCTGCGGGTCAAACTCCTGCATCACGATGGTGTTGTGCGGGTTGCTGTGGTGGCGCGGCCCCCACGGGCGGTAGAGGTAATATTTGCGGCCATCGTCGTCGTGGAACAGGGACGGGTCAAACCCGCCGTTGCCCATCGGGATCGGCTCACTCCACGGCCCCTCAATGGACGGCGCGGTGACGAGGAAGTTGCGGCCGTTTTTCCACGGCGAGTCGACAATCTTCACGTCGGTGTAGAGCAGCCAGAACCTGCCGTCGGCGTAGCTCAGGCACGGCGCCCAGATGCCGCCGGAGTCCGGGTTGCCCTTCATGTCCAGCATCGACACGCGGTCCAGCGGGGTACTGACCAGCGACCAGTTTTTCAGGTCGCGGGAGTGGTAGATGCGCACGCCGGGGAACCATTCGAAGGTCGAGGTGGCGATGTAGTAGTCCTCGCCCTGACGGCACAGGGAAGGATCCGGGTTGAAGCCGGTCAGAATAGGGTTAGTGATTTGCATAGTGCCTCCGGTTAATGGGATGCGGCTGTCGCGGCGTCGGGAACGGCCTCGCCCTGCGCCGCGCGGTGCTTGATCAGCTGCTGGCTGATGGCCTCCACGCGGGCGTCGGTGAGCTTGTAGAACGACAGCATGATGAACATGCCCGCGTAGAGCACCACCGGCACCACGCAGAACAGAATTTTGATGGTGGTGAGCACCTCCACCGGCTGCACGCTGCTGCTGGCGGAGTAGTTCACGTACGCCAGGATCCAGCCCACCACCGCCCCGCCAATCGCCAGGCCAATCTTCAGGCTGAACAGGTAGGTGGAGAACACCAGGCCGTCGAGGCGGCGCCCGCTGCGGCTCTCCTCGTAATCCACCACGTCAGAGGCCATCAGCCACTGCAGCGGCGTGGTAGTGTTAAAGACGAACAGGAACAGGATGTTGAGGGCGAAAATCAGCGCGATGTGCTCCGCCGGGGTGACGAAAATCAGCAGGCTGATCAGCGAGTAGGCGACGATGATCCACTTGAAGGCGGTGACGCGGTCGAAGCGCCCCAGCAGGCGGGAGGAGCAGAGCGAGCCAAACATGGTGGCGAGGCTGCCGTAAAGTAAAAACTGGGTCGCCATCTCCGGGTGATCCATCACGTATTTGACGAAGTAGAGCGTCGCCCCGCCGCGCACCACGTTGGAACAGGTCGCCATCATCTTGAACGCGCACATGATCCGCCACTGGCCGTTGCCAAGCAGCAGCTTGAGATCTTTCGCCACCGACGAGCCCGGCTGCACCTCAAAGGTGTAGCGCTCTTTGGTGGTGAAGAAGCAGACGTAGAGCAGCACCACGCCGGTCAGGCCCAGCACGCACATGGCGCCGAAATAGCCCACCTGCTCGTTCCCTTTGCCGATGATGCTCACCAGCGGCAGGGCAATGCCGCTGATGGCGAGCGAGCCCGCCGCCGCCAGGAAGAAGCGCCAGGACTGCAGGGCGTGACGCTCTTTCGGGTCGGCGGTAATGACGCCGGGCATGGCGCAGTAGGGCACGTTAACGAAGGTGTAGACCAGGGTCAGGAGAATGTAGGTCAAGCAGGCGTAGATGATTTTGCCCTGCGCGGAGAAGTCCGGCGTGTAGAAGGTCAGCACGCAGACGATGCCAAACGGGATGGCGCCCCACAGCAGGAACGGGCGGAACTGGCCGTGCCGCGTGCGGGTGCGGTCGACAAGCAGCCCCATCAGCGGGTCGGTCACGGCGTCGAGCACGCGGGAGACCAAAAACAGCGTGCCCATAATGCCCGCCGACAGGCCGAAGACGTCGGTGTAGAAGTAGGTCAGCAGGAACATCGTGGCCTGCCAGACGAAGCCGCAGGCGGTGTCACCCAGCCCGTAGCCAATTTTGTCTTTCATGGTTAATTGCGTCATCAGAATTACACCCTTATGTAGTGTGCTGAATTACAACATCGTGTTAATGGAGTGTAATGAGCTGTTCAATTAACCAGCAATGGTCATATCTTATTTCTGAATTACGTTATTTTGCTTTTGTGACGCCAACGATATATCACAACTTATTGTTTAAATTAGTAAATTACAGACGAACGAAAACCGTCCTCGGAATATTTCCCGCAGACGGTTTTATCTCATAAAATAATTAAATGCCGAGCGCTTTTTTACCGGCGTTAATTACCTCGATAATTTTATCGGTGTCATAAATACAGCCTTTCCAGGTGCCGCCGCTGACCGACTGCAATGCCGCCCACAGCCGGGTATCGTCCGGCAAAAAGTCGTGGGCGTGCAGGTCCGGGTGCGTCTGCCGCAGCGCCAGCTCGCGCGCGCCCTCTTCCGGCGTCAGCGGGTTATCCGCGGTGCCGATAAAGTTCACGCTGCCCGTGAGGGTCAGTCGGTCCACGGCAATCTCGATGATGTCGTTGTCGCGCAGCTTGCCAATCGGCCCGCCCGCCAGCGCCTCCGGCGACACGTGGCCGAAACAGGCGCCCGTCGATACGCCCGAGAAGCGCGCATCGGTGATTAACGACACCGTCTTGCCCCAGGAGATATGCTTCAGCGCGGAGGTAAGCTGGTAGGTCTCTTCCATACCGGTGCCGGACGGCCCGCCGCCGATCACCACCATGATATCCCCCTGCTTAATCTCTTCCCGCTTGATGGCCTTAATCGCCTGCGCTTCCGAGACGAACACCCGCACCCGGCCGGTGTGGCGGTAAACGCCATCGTCATCCACCACCGACGGGTCGATCGCCGTGGCCTTGATCACCGAACCTTCCGGCGCGATGTTGCCCGTCGGGAAGCAGACCGTCGAGGTCAGCCCTTTCGCTTTGGCCTTCTCCGGCGGCAGGATCACGTCATCCGGCTCCACGCCGTCCTGCTCGCGCAGGCACTGGCGGAAGCGCTTACGGCGCTCGGACGCCTGCCACCAGTCGAGGTTCTCGCCCACCGTCTGGCCGGTGACGGTCATGGCGTCCAGATGCAGCAGGCCGAGATCGCGCAGGTGGAGCATCACTTCCGGCACGCCGCCTGCGAGAAACGCCCGCACGGTCGGGTGGTAGTCCGGGCCGTTGGGCAGCACGCTCACCAGACGCGGCACCCTGCGGTTGACGCGAGTCCAGTGCTCTACGTCCGGGATTGTGCAGCCCGCCGCGTGGGCGATGGCCGGGATGTGCAGCAGTAAATTCGTCGAGCCGCCAAACGCCGCGTGGATCACCATGGCGTTTTCGATGGCTTTATCGGTGAGGATATCGCGCGTGGTGATACCGCGGTTATCCAGCTCGCTCACCGCCCGCGCCGACTGGCGGGCGATCTCCAGCCACACCGCCTGCCCGGACGGGGCCAGCGCGGAGTGCGGCAGCGCCAGACCCAGCGCTTCGGCCACCACCTGCGAGGTGCCCGCCGTGCCGAGGAACTGACACCCGCCGCCCGGCGAGGCGCAGGCGCGGCAGCCCAGCTCGGCGGCCTCCTGCAGGGAGAGTTCGTGGTTGGCAAAGCGCGCGCCAATGGTCTGCACCTTGCCCGCGTCTTCCCCCACGGTTGGCGGCAGCGTCGCCCCGCCCGGCACCAGAATGGTCGGCAGGTCGTGCATCGCGGCCAGCGCAATCATGGTGGCGGGCAGCCCTTTATCACAGGTGGCCACGCCAATCACCGCCCGACGCGTCGGGAGGGAACGAATCAGGCGGCGAAACACGATCGCCGCGTCGTTGCGGTACGGCAGGGAGTCGAACATGCCGTGCGTGCCCTGAGAACGGCCGTCGCAGGGATCGCTGACGAAGGCCGCAAACGGGATCCCACCGTTGCGGGTGATCTCCTTCGCCGCTGCCTGCATCTGCATGCCGATCTCCCAGTGTCCGGTGTGGTAGCCCAGCGCGACCGGGCGTCCGTCCCCGGCGCGGATGCCGCCCTGGGTGCCGATAATCAGCACCTCTTTGCCGGTCAGCCTGTTGGCGTCCCAGCCCATCCCGGCGTTCTGCGTCATGCCGAACAGGTTGCCGCTGGGGGACTCCATCAGCATCTGCGGGGTCAGCGGCAGCGCGCCCTGCGGCCCCGCCGCGTGGGTGATCACCGCATAAAACGCATCGTCCTGCGGGGTGAAAATCTTCTCGATGGTCATGGTTATCGTCCGGCTCAGCAGAGCTTGAGCTGTTGCAGCAGGGTTTTCAGCTGCGCCTTGCGCGGCGCGTCCAGTGGTGAAGCGGGCGGCAGCACGTGCGTGGAGATCGGGCGGCCGCAGAGCACAATCGCCTCTTTAATCACGTTCACAAACGGCGTATCCAGCTGATACATCTGCGGGATTTGCAGCAGGGTCTGATGATACTCAGCCGCTTTCGCCACGTCTTTATCCCGCCAGGCTTTCAGAAGATTCACCGACACCTGCGGAGCAAAGTTGCCGCTCGCCGAAATCGCCCCGTCGCCGCCGAGCAGCAGGGTATTAAACAGATGATCGTCGTAACCGCAGAGCACGGTGAAGTGCGGGTGAGCGGCTTTGACGGTATGGATCATGCTGCGCAGGTGGGCGACGGAGTCGATAGTGTCTTTGATGCCGACGATGTTGCTGCGCGAGTCGGCAAGGGTTTTCACCAGCGCCGGGGTCAGATCCTGCCCGGTCAGCGCCGGGAAGTTATAGAGCATCACCGGCAGCGTGACGCTGTCGGCCACCTGCTCGAAATAGCGGATCAGATTCGCTTCCGACACTTTCCAGTAGTAGGGGTTGATCACCACGATGCCGTCCGCCCCCGCCTGCTGCGCGTGCTGGCTCAGCGCAATGGTTTCACGGGCGTTGGTGCCGCCGGTGCCGATCAGGACCGGCACGCGACGATCGACATGATCGATCGCAAACTGGGCAATGGTTTTACGCTCTTCGGCGCCGAGCTGGGAGAACTCGCCGCCGCTGCCCAGGAAGAACAGGCCGTCAACGCCTGCCGCGATCAGATCGTCGATCAGCGCGGCGGTGCCCTGCTTATCGAGCTGGCCGTCGGCGGTAAAGATGGTGGAGACAGGGGGAATGATTCCCGTGAACAACGCGGACTGCGGCATGAGATCTCCTTGCTGAATCATTTTGTTCTACATTATAGAACAGCGTTCATTAATTTAACGATCATACTATGACGCAGGAAAAGCGCAGGTAAATGGGAAGGGACGAAGGAGTGTGGGAAATTTAAGCTGGATCACATATTGGAAGGTGCGGCCTGATGCCCTCACCCTAACCCTCTCCCACAGGGAGAGGGAACTTTTACACCCTCTCCCCTTGGGAGAGGGGTTACTCTACCAGCATCTTCACCACAACTTTCCTGACCTTAGCAGGCGCACCTACCGCGCACAGCGGCTTATGCACCTCGCCCGGCCAGAACACCACGAAATCCCCTTCGCTCAACACCACGGTTTTCTCCTGCCCGCCTTCCGGCAGGAACGCGATGTCTTTGTCCGCCAGCCAGTCGGTGTCGGGCGTGCCGGGCGGCAGGGTGCTGAAGGTCATCCCCTCCTGACCCTTCATCACGATCTGAATATCCAGATAGCGCGCGTGGTACTCGGCGCGACGCTCGGCGAACGGCTGGGTTGTATCCTCAGAGACCAGATAAAACAGGCTGTTGCCGTTGATGTCGTGTTTCCCGAGCGGCGTGGCGTCGGTGACGTGGGCTTTGACGTGCTCAATGGCCTGACGCAGATCGTCAGGCAGCCAGGACTGCAGATGGTGAATGTTGCCGATAATCATGTTTCAACCCTCAATATAAAACAATGTTTCATTTTTATCTTTTATACGAGAATCCCGGCTGCCATACCAGCCCTTTTTGGACGAGGTTTGCGCGAGCGCATGTTTATCGGGAAAGGTGTTAATTCACTGTTAATCCTGCCCGGGCATTTATGCAGGGGTTATGCATAACCTCGATCGGCGCTTATCGCACGGCTGCTCTAACCTCTTGATCATGCTCTCTAATTAACAAAACCTGTTGCCGCCTCACACTTTACTGTTTTGATAATTTGCTCTAAAAAACCATAATTATTTATTGATTTTTCTTAAGTCAAAAATAGTTAATTACGTTAATTGCATAGCCATTCTCACCCATAACTCTTATCGTTTAAAATCAGTCACATAACAATATATGTCAAAAGATTAAAATCTACAAAATAATAACAAACCCAAATAATGCCACCGGATCCTGCTTAGCTATTCATCCCTCACTAATATGAAATTAATCATTATCTGATGCGAATCATGCTAATGAAAACAAACCGCATAATATCCATTTTCGCGTGAGCAATATCACAATACGGATTATTTAACTGCCTAGTATGAATTACGAAATCAATTGAGCTTAGCCGCCATGAAATTAAATACGTTACATGGCGCATGCCCTTTTTATTCTGAAAAACAGTTAAAGGAATAATTATGGAAAAGCATTACGTCGGTTCTGAAATTGGTCAATTGCGTAGCGTTATGCTGCACCGCCCTAATTTAAGTCTGAAGCGTCTCACGCCATCAAACTGTCAGGAGCTCCTTTTCGATGACGTGCTCTCGGTTGAGCGTGCGGGTGAGGAGCATGACATCTTCGCAAACACGCTGCGCGAGCAGGGTGTGGAAGTCCTGCTGTTGACCGACCTTCTGACACAAACCCTTGATATTGCTGAGGCGAAAGCCTGGCTGCTGGAGACGCAAATCTCTGACTATCGCCTCGGCCCTACCTTTGCCAGCGACGTTCGCGGCTGGCTGGCGGATATGCCGCACCGTGAACTGGCACGCAGACTGAGCGGCGGATTAACCTACGGTGAAATTCCGGCGGCCATTAAAAATATGGTGGTGGATACCCACACGGCGAATGATTTTATTATGAAGCCGCTGCCAAACCATTTATTTACCCGCGATACCTCCTGCTGGATCTATAACGGCGTCTCTATTAACCCAATGGCCAAACCGGCCCGTCAGCGTGAAACCAATAACCTGCGGGCAATATATCGCTGGCACCCGGCGTTCGCCGACGGCGATTTTATTAAGTATTTCGGCGACGAGAATATTAATTACGACCACGCCACCTTAGAAGGCGGTGACGTATTAGTGATTGGCCGCGGCGCGGTATTGATCGGCATGTCCGAACGCACGACGCCGCAGGGCGTGGAATTCCTCGCCAACAGCCTGTTCAAACACCGCCAGGCCGAGCGCGTGATCGCCGTTGAGCTACCAAAACACCGCTCCTGTATGCACCTCGACACCGTCATGACCCACATCGACGTGGATACCTTCTCCGTCTACCCGGAAGTGGTGCGCAAAGACGCCCAGTGCTGGACGCTCACCCCGGACGGACGCGGCGGCCTGCTGCGCACGCAGGAAACCGACCTGCTGCACGCCATTGAGAAAGCGCTCGGCATTAACCAGGTGCGCCTGATCACCACCGGCGGCGACGCCTTTGAGGCCGAACGCGAACAGTGGAACGACGCCAACAACGTCCTGACCATCCGCCCCGGCGTGGTGATCGGCTACGAGCGCAACGTCTGGACCAACGAGAAGTACGACAAAGCGGGTATCACCGTGCTGCCCATCCCGGGCGACGAACTCGGACGCGGCCGCGGCGGCGCGCGCTGCATGAGCTGCCCGCTTGAACGCGACGGAATTTAAAGGAGCCATCATGGAACGAAAATCCACTCTGGTTGTGGCCCTGGGCGGCAACGCGCTTCTCAAGCGCGGCGAGCCGCTGGAAGCGGAGATCCAGCGCCAGAACATCGAGCAGGCCGCCCGCACCATCGCCGGGCTGACGGCGCAGTGGCGCGTGGTGCTGGTACACGGCAACGGGCCGCAGGTCGGGCTGCTGGCGCTGCAGAACAGCGCCTACGACAAAGTCACGCCCTACCCGCTGGACGTTCTCGGCGCGGAAAGCCAGGGAATGATCGGCTACATGCTCCAGCAGGCGCTGAAAAACAATCTGCCGCAGCGCGAGGTGAGCGTCCTGCTCACCCAGGTAGAAGTGGACGCCGCCGACCCGGCCTTCAGCAACCCGACCAAGTACATCGGCCCGGTCTACAGCGAAGCCCAGGCAAAAACGCTGGCCGCGGAGAAAGGCTGGGTGTTTAAGGCCGACGGCAGCTACGTCCGCCGCGTGGTGCCGTCGCCGCAGCCGAAGCGCATCGTCGAGAGCGACGCCATCACGGCGCTGATCCAGCGCGACCACCTGGTGATCTGCAACGGAGGCGGCGGCGTGCCGGTGGTGGAACACGCCAACGGCTATCGCGGGATCGAGGCGGTAATCGACAAAGACCTCTCCGCAGCCCTGCTGGCGAGGCAAATCGAGGCCGACGCCCTGCTGATCCTCACCGACGCCGACGCGGTGTATCTCGACTGGGGCAAGCCGACCCAGCGCCCGCTGGCACAGGTGACGCCGGAGCTGCTCAAAGGCATGCAGTTCGACGCCGGATCGATGGAGCCGAAAGTGGCCGCCTGCCGCGAGTTTGTTGAAGCCTGCAACGGCATTGCCGGGATCGGCGCGCTGGCCGACGGCGCGGAGATCCTCGCGGGCGAGAAAGGCACGTTGATTCGTAACTGAACACTCATTTTAAAAAGGATTTAGCCATGACTATCAACCTGAAAAACCGCAACTTCCTGAAACTGCTGGACTACACCGCGGCGGAGATCCAGTACCTGATCGACCTCGCCATTGAGCTGAAGGCCGCCAAAAAAGCCGGGCGCGAGAAGCAAACCCTGGTCGGGAAAAACATCGCCCTGATCTTTGAAAAAACCTCCACCCGCACCCGCTGCGCCTTTGAAGTGGGCGCATTCGATCAGGGCGCGCAGGTCACCTATCTCGGCCCAAGCGGATCGCAGATCGGCCATAAAGAGTCGATGAAAGACACCGCCCGCGTGCTGGGCCGCATGTACGACGGCATCGAATACCGCGGCTATGGTCAGGCCATCGTCGAAGAGCTGGGCGAGTACGCGGGCGTACCGGTGTGGAACGGCCTGACCGACGAGTTCCACCCAACGCAAATCCTCGCCGACCTGATGACCATGCTGGAGCACGCGCCGGGCAAAACCCTGCCGGAGCTGAGCTTTGCCTATCTCGGCGACGCGCGCAACAACATGGGCAACTCCCTGATGGTCGGCGCGGCCAAGATGGGGATGGATATCCGCCTCGTCGCGCCGAAATCCTTCTGGCCGGAAGCGGGGCTGGTTGAGCAGTGCCGCGCCATTGCGAAAGAGACGGGGGCGCGCATCACCCTCACCGACGACGTGGAAGAAGGCGTGCAGGGGACCGATTTCCTCTACACCGACGTGTGGGTCTCCATGGGCGAGCCGAAGGAAGCCTGGGCCGAGCGCGTCAGCCTGATGAAGCCGTATCAGATTAACGCCCAGGTGATGAAGGCCACCGGCAATCCGAACGTCAAGTTCATGCACTGCCTGCCGGCGTTCCACAACGAGCACACCAAAGTGGGCCGCGAGATCGAGATGGCGTACGGGCTGAAGGGACTGGAGGTAACGGAAGAGGTCTTCGAATCACCAAACTCCATCGTCTTCGACGAGGCAGAGAACCGCATGCACACCATTAAAGCGGTCATGGTGGCGACACTCGGCGACTAATCACCGCCCGGCGCGCCGCGGGTGCGCCGGGTTTAAGGAGAACATCATGGGCAAGTTTAAGTTTCCCTCCGCTTACACCATTCTCTTTTTTCTGATTGCCGTTGTGGCGGCGCTGAGCTGGGTCGTTCCCGCCGGTCAGTACCAGATGGCGATGAACGACACCCTCGGTAAAGAAGTGCCGATTGCCGGAACCTACGCGCACGTGGCGGCACATCCGCAGGGGCTGGTTTCCGTCCTGATGGCACCCATCGCCGGGCTGTACGATCCGGTTTCCGGCCAGGCCGGGGCGATCGACGTGGCGCTGTTTATCCTGATCATCGGGGGATTTCTCGGGATCGTCACCAAAACCGGGGCGATTGACGCCGGGATCGAGCGCGTCACCACCCGGCTGCGCGGACGCGAGGAGTGGATGATCCCGATCCTGATGGCGCTGTTCGCCGCGGGCGGCACCATTTACGGCATGGCCGAAGAGTCGCTGCCGTTCTACACCCTGCTGGTGCCGGTGATGCTGGCTGCCCGGTTCGATCCGGTTGTCGCCGCCTCCACCGTGCTGCTCGGCGCGGGGATCGGCACGCTGGGTTCCACCATTAACCCGTTTGCCACGGTCATCGCCGCCAACGCCGCCGGGATCCCCTTTACCAACGGCATCGCCCTGCGCGTGGCGCTGCTGGTCATTGGCTGGATCATCTGCGTGGCGTGGGTCATGCGCTACGCCCGCAAGGTGCGCAAGGATCCCTCGCTGTCGATCGTTGCAGACAAGCAGGAAGAGAACCGCGCCCATTTCCTCGGCAACAAGGGCGAACAGTCGCTGGAGTTCACCCCGGTGCGCAAAATCATCCTGGTGATTTTCGCCCTCGCCTTCGCGGTGATGATTTACGGCGTGGCGGTGCTGGGCTGGTGGATGGCGGAGATTTCGGCGGTGTTTCTCGCCAGCGCGATTATCGTCGGCCTGATCGCCCGCATGAGCGAAGAGGAGCTGACCTCGACGTTTATCAACGGCGCGCGAGATTTGCTGGGCGTCGCGCTGATTATCGGCATCGCGCGCGGTATCGTAGTGATCATGGATAAGGGCATGATTACCCACACCATTTTGCACAGCGCCGAGGGGATGGTTACCGGGTTATCGACGGTGGCGTTCATCAACGTGATGTACTGGCTGGAAGTGGTGCTGTCGTTTCTTGTGCCTTCTTCGTCCGGCCTGGCCGTTCTGACGATGCCGATCATGGCGCCCCTTGCCGATTTCGCTAACGTCAACCGCGACCTGGTGGTCACGGCCTACCAGTCGGCGTCCGGCATCGTTAACCTGGTCACTCCCACCTCAGCCGTCGTGATGGGCGGGCTGGCGATCGCCCGCGTGCCCTACGTGCGCTATCTGAAATGGGTGGCACCGCTGCTGGGGATATTAACGGTAGTGATCATGGTGGCGTTGAGCCTGGGTGCCTTGTTGTGATTTGCCGGATGGCGCTGCGCTTATCCGGCCTACGGATCGGTGCGGTGCCACCGGTTATTTCGGGAACTGATATGGGAACTATGATGGATTACGAAGAGTACTCTCCCAAAGAACAACTACAGCTGACGGTCTGCCAGCGTCTGATAGCAGAAAAGAGCTATCTCTCCCAGGAGGAGATCCGCCGGGATTTGCAGGAGCGTGGTTTTGAGACCATCAGCCAGTCCACCGTTTCACGTCTGCTTAAATTGCTCGGTGTCATAAAAATTCGAAATGCCAAAGGGCTAAAGATTTATTCGCTGAATCCCCAGCTGCGCCCTGCCCCCGACGCCGCGCGTACCGTGTCCGAAATGGTGGTCAGCGTCGAGCATAATAGCGAGTTTATCCTTGTGCATACCGTCGCCGGATATGGCCGCGCGGTGGCGCGTATTCTGGATTATCACCAGCTGCCGGAAATTTTAGGCGTGGTGGCTGGCAGCAGTATCGTCTGGGTCGCTCCCCGGGTCGTGAAGCGCACCGCTCTGGTGCATAAGCAAATTAATTATTTACTCAGAACGAATTAATATTCATAAAGAACCGTTTGCATTGAGTAAAGCGTGCATTAAATCGCTTGATCCGAAAAGCGAGCTGCGTATAATGCCCGACAATTTGCCGGGAGGAAGCATGGTCAAGCGTGTACGACATAACGTCTTACCGCGTCTGAAATCAGACGCTGGCCTGCCGTTTTTCTTCCCGTTGCTAAACCTATTCCCAGAGCCCCTCATTTGAGGGGCTTTTTTTTGCCCGGCGTCAGGAGATAAACATGAATCCGCTTTATCAAAAACACATCATTTCCATAAACGACCTCAGCCGCGAAGAGCTGGAACTGGTTCTGGAAACCGCGGCAAAACTGAAGGCCAATCCGCAACCGGAGCTGCTGAAGCACAAGGTGATTGCGAGCTGCTTCTTCGAAGCCTCAACCCGCACCCGCCTCTCCTTTGAGACCTCCATGCACCGCCTGGGCGCGAGCGTGGTGGGCTTCTCGGACAGCAGCAACACGTCGCTGGGTAAAAAAGGCGAGACCCTGGCGGATACCATTTCAGTGATTAGCACCTACGTCGACGCGATTGTGATGCGTCATCCGCAGGAGGGCGCGGCGCGCCTGGCGACCGAGTTCTCCGGCGGCATTCCGGTACTGAACGCCGGTGACGGTGCCAACCAGCATCCGACGCAGACCCTGCTGGATCTGTTCACCATTCAGGAGACCCAGGGCAAGCTCGAGAACCTGAATATCGCCATGGTCGGCGACCTGAAATATGGCCGCACCGTCCACTCCCTGACGCAGGCGCTGGCGAAATTTAACGGCAACCGCTTCTACTTCATCGCGCCTGACGCGCTGGCGATGCCGCAGTACATTCTCGACATGCTGGATGAGAAAGGCATTCAGTGGAGCCTGCACGCCAGCATCGAAGAGGTGATGAGCCACGTGGATATTCTGTACATGACCCGCGTGCAGAAAGAGCGTCTGGATCCATCCGAATACGCCAACGTGAAGGCACAGTTCGTGCTGCGCGCCAGCGACCTCGAGGGCGCGCGCGACAACATGAAGGTGCTGCATCCGCTGCCGCGCATCGATGAGATCACCACAGACGTGGATAAAACGCCGCACGCCTGGTACTTCCAGCAGGCAGGAAACGGCATCTTCGCCCGCCAGGCGTTACTGGCACTGGTTCTGAATCGCGAATTGGCACTGTAAGGGGAAACGACCATGACACACGATAACAAACTCCAGGTTGAAGCCATCAAGCGTGGCACCGTGATTGACCACATCCCTGCGCAGGTGGGCTTTAAGCTGCTGACGCTGTTCAAACTGACCGAAACCGACCAGCGCATCACCATCGGCCTGAACCTGCCGTCGGGTGAAATGGGCCGCAAGGACCTGATTAAAATCGAGAATACCTTCCTGACCGACGAGCAGGTTAACCAGCTGTCGCTGTACGCGCCGGACGCCACCGTCAACCGCATCGACGAGTATGAAGTGGTCGGTAAATCCCGCCCGAGCCTGCCGGATCGCATTGAAAGCGTGCTGGTCTGCCCGAACAGCAACTGCATCAGCCATGCCGAGCCGGTTTCCTCCAGCTTCGCAGTGAAAAAACGCGCCGATGACATCGCGCTCAAATGCAAATACTGCGAAAAAGAGTTTTCTCATTATGTGGTGCTGGCCAACTAATTGAGGTTGGTAATGAAATCCCGGCTGTTATAATGGCCGGGAACATTCTTAACGCTGTAATTCTGGAGAAAACATGAGCAAAGTACTCGCGACGGAAAATGCACCAGCCGCTATCGGCCCTTACGTTCAGGGCGTCGATCTGGGCAGCATGATCATCACTTCAGGTCAGATCCCCGTAAACCCAAAAACCGGTGAAGTGCCGACCGACGTGGCAGCACAGGCGCGTCAGTCGCTGGAAAACGTGCAGGCTATCGTTGAATCAGCGGGCCTGAAAGTGGGCGACATCGTCAAAACCACCGTTTTCGTGAAAGATCTGAACGACTTCGCGACCGTTAACGCCACCTACGAAGCGTTCTTCACCGAGCACAACGCCACCTTCCCGGCGCGCTCCTGCGTGGAAGTGGCGCGTCTGCCAAAAGACGTGAAAATTGAAATCGAAGCGATTGCCGTACGTCGCTAATTCGCTTTGTCGACGATAAGGCAGCCTGGGCTGCCTTTTTTTATGGCCCGCTACTGATTCCGCGTGGCGCGAAGCAGCGTCTCCAGCGGATAGACCGCCGCAATCACCACTTCGTCCTGCACCTTCGCCGCGTTATCCAGCTCGCTCTGAATCGACGCAATCTCTTTGTCATCGAGCGTGCCCTGGCGCGCCACCAGATCCGTCAGCCGCAGGCCAATCGAGGCCAGCTTATCCACCTCCTGGATCACCGGCTTCATCGCCTTCAGCTGATAGCTGTTTTCGCTTAAGGCCAGCGCGTCGCTGGTGTTGCTCTGCCAGCGGTTAAAGACGTGGCGCAGGGCGTCGGCGCTTTCCGTGTCTTCCGCATCGCTCACCAGACGGTCCGCCCATTTGTGCATCTGGCGCACGGTGGCGCTTTCGGCGTTTAGCGCATCGGCGAAGCGGTTGAGGGGCTCGAACTGATGATAGTTTCCGGCCTGGAACTTCAGGTGCTGACGGGTGTAATACTGCGCGGGCTCTACCGCCTGCGCGAGGATCTGCAGCGGCAGGGTCTCGGCATTACCAGCGAGGCGCGTGAACTGCACCTGCTGCTGGGTATGCTGCTGTAGCCCGACCGACACCGTCGACCAGCTGTCCATCGCCTGCAGGCGGGTGTACATGTTGTCGACGTCGTTGACGTCCTGCGCCGACCACAGCCGCTCCGCCACCGCAAACGTGCGCGGCCACAGGCGGATATCCAGCACCGGCGCCACCACGTTTTCCGCCCACAGCGCCGCTTCACCGCCGAGCAGGTTGGCCTGGTTCGCCACGTCCGGCACGACCGGCGGAACGCCTTTCGGCACGTCGTCCAGACGCGTGCCGCTGATCGGGTAGCGCGTATTCCCCACCAGGAAATAGCCGGAAAGCTTGTCGTTATCGACGGTGACGACCGGGCGCGTTTCGCCCATCCACGTATCGACGGTAAACGTCACCTGGCTGTCATCCCGCCATTCAATGTTCTGCACCGCGCGGCGGGATTTCCCGGCAAAATCAATAAACCCGCGCCAGCCCGCATCCCCTTTCACCAGCGTGAAGCTCCCCTCCACCGGCTTACCCTTCAGGCGCGGCATGGAGAAGGCCCAGCTCTGGGCGCTGTCGGTGTCCGCTATGACGTCCACGCCGTTTAAGCCCTGTGGGACGATCTCGTTGCGGTAGTGATAGGCGGTGGACTGGGGCTGGTCGAGATAAAAGCCGGTCGACAGAATGCCCTTGTAGCCGCTCTGCGCCACCTGCCCCAGCGCGTCCTGCCCTTGCCAGGACTGGATCAGAATGCTTTTCGGCAGGTCAGGATGGTAGATCTCATCCCAGCCGACCATCTGGCGGTGATGCTTCTCGAGGATCGTTTCCAGCTTGCGGTTGAAGTAAGCCTGCAGCGCGTGGCTGTCCGCCAGCCTGTTGTCGCGCATAAACTGCTGGATAGCCGGGTTCGCTTTCCACTGGCTGTCGTCCACCTCGTCGCCGCCGATATGCAGATACGGATCGGGGAAGATCGCCGCCAGTTCGCTGACCATCGCGTCGGCAAAGGTATAGGTTGCGTCTTTTGTCGGATCCAGCACCGGCTTCAGCACGCCCCAGTGGCGTTCCATGGCGTACGGTCCCGGCGCGCTCATCAGCTCCGGATAGGCCACGGCAATCGCCGAGGCGTGGCCTGGCATGTCGATCTCCGGCACCACGCGAATGCCGCGCTCGGCGGCGTAACGCACCACCTCGCGCATCTGTTCAGGCGTGTAGAACAGCCCGTCGCTGGCAAGCTGCGTCAGCTTAGGGTAGCGCTTCGAGCTGAAGCGCCATCCCTGATCGTCGGTTAAGTGCCAGTGCAGCACGTTGAGCTTCGCCGCGGCCATGCCGTCGATCTGGCGTTTGATATCCGGCAGCGGGATAAAGTGGCGCGCCGAGTCCAGCAGCAGCCCGCGCCACGGGAAGCGCGGCGAATCTTCAATGGTAACCCACGGCAGCGAGGTGTTTTCCGCTCCGTTCTGCATCAGCTGGAGCAGGGTTTCCATAGCGCGCAAGGCACCAAAGCGGGTGTTGGCGGAGATAGTCACGCCGTTAGCATCCACCGTGAGCTTATAGGTTTCATCGCTGTCCGGCAGCGGCTGCGGCTTCACCTTTTTAGCGATGGCAATGCGGATAGTCGGTTTGTCTGGCTTTTCAGCCTGAGGCTGCAGCGTCCAGCCGGTTTGCAGGGCGATGCGCTGGCGCAGGCGGTTGACGGCGTCGCCCAGATCGTCCCCGCTGACGCTAATGGATACGTTGTTGCTGAGCACCAGAGCGCCCTGGGTCGTCGGGCGTTCGACCTTCGCAGGCCAAGGCATTAAGGGGAGATCCCCTGCCGGGGCGGCAAAGGCAGAGGCGCCGAGCATCAGCCCGGCGGTTAAGAGACTGTACCGTAACATGAATGTTCCTTATCTGACGGGCCAAATAAAGGCAAAACATTCTGTTAACATGCGCTCAATTTGTCGTCAAGCGAATGCGCCGACGGAGATCACAGGTTGTTGAATTTGGGAGGAAAGCCAGTCCCCTCACCCCGGCCCTCTCCCCAAAGGGGCGAGGGGGAAAGGCGTCACCGAGCGGTCCCCTCTCCCTTTCAGGGAGAGGGTTAGGGTGAGGGTATGTTTTTACTGCCACCCATACCGACGCGCATAGAACCCTTTCACCATCTGCGTCAGCACCATATAGCCTGCGAGGATCGCCACCAGCCACGGGAAGTAGCTCAGCGGCAGCGCCTGCAGCTGCAGGTAGCTCGCCAGCGGTGAGAACGGCAGCGCGATGCCGAGCGCCATTACAATCCCCGTCATCACAATCAGCGGCCATGCGGCACGGCTCTGGATGAACGGAATGCGGCGCGTGCGGATCATATGCACAATCAGCGTCTGCGACAGCAGACCGACCACGAACCAGCCGGACTGGAACAGCGTCTGGTGTTCCGGGGTGTTGGCGTGGAACACAAACCACATCAGGCAGAAGGTGAGAATGTCGAAGATGGAGCTGATCGGGCCAAAGAACAGCATAAAGCGCCCAAGATCTGCCGGGTTCCAGTGCTGCGGCTTCTGGATCTGCTCGTCGTCGACGTTATCAAACGGAATCGCCACCTGAGAGACATCGTACATCAGGTTCTGGATCAGCAGGTGCAGCGGCAGCATCGGCAGGAACGGCAGAAACGCGCTCGCCACCAGCACGCTGAAGACGTTACCGAAGTTGGAGCTGGCGGTCATCTTGATGTACTTGAGCATATTGGCAAAGGTGCGGCGCCCTTCGATGACCCCCTCCTCCAGCACCATCAGGCTCTTTTCCAGCAGAATGATATCCGCCGCTTCGCGGGCAATATCGACCGCCCCGTCTACGGAGATACCGATATCCGCCGCACGCAGAGCGGGCGCATCGTTGATGCCGTCGCCCATGAAGCCCACCACGTGTCCTTCGCGCTTAAGCAGGGTGACGATGCGCTCTTTATGCATCGGCGTCAGGCGGGCAAACAGCGTGGTACGCTGGGCAAGCTTCGCCAGCTCGTCATCAGAGAGATGTTCAATATCGCTCCCCACTACCACGTCGCCCGCGTCCAGCCCCACCTCGTGGCACACTTTGGCCGCCACCAGCTCGCTGTCGCCGGTGAGAATTTTGACGGTAATGCCGCTCGCCTTCAGCGCTTTGAGCGCAGGCGCGGTGGTCTCTTTCGGCGGATCGAGGAAGGCGATGTAACCTTCGAGGATCAGATCGGATTCGTCGATACGCTGATAGTCACCCTCGCGCGCCGGCAGAAACTTGCTCGCCACCGCCACCACGCGCAGCCCCTGACGGTTCAGGTTGTCGGTGACGCGCTTGATGCGGCGCAGCATGGTGTCGTCCAGCGGCACGATGTCGCCGTTATAGCGAACCTGCGTCGACACGTTGAGGATCTCCTGCAGCGCGCCTTTGCAGATCAGCTGATGCACATCCGTCTGCTCGCTCACCACCACCGACATCCGGCGACGCTCGAAGTCGAACGGGATCTCATCCACCTTCTGCCAGCGGCCGGAGAGCGTGCGGGCAGACTCTTCATCCACGCCTTCCAGCACCGCGACGTCGAGCAGGTTTTTCAGCCCGGTCTGGTAATGGCTGTTCAGCCACGCGCTGTGCAGCACGCGCTCGCTGGTTTTGCCGGAGATATCGGTGTGGTTCTCCAGCACGATTTTGTCCTGCGTCAGGGTTCCTGTTTTATCGGTGCAGAGGATGTCCATCGCGCCAAAGTTTTGAATGGCGTCGAGGTGTTTGACGATCACCTTCTGTTTAGAGAGCTTCACCGCCCCGCGCGCCAGCGTGGAGGTGACAATCATCGGCAGCATTTCCGGCGTTAAGCCGACGGCTACGGAGAGCGCGAACAGCGCCGCTTCCCACCAGTCGCCTTTGGTGTAGCCGTTGATCAGCAGCACGATCGGCGTCATCACCATCATAAAGCGGATCAGCAGCATGCTGACGCGGCCAATCCCCTTCTGGAAGGCATTCGGCTCGCTCTCCTGCTCGCTGACGCGCCCGGCAAGCTGACCAAACCAGGTGTTGCCCCCGGTGGCGGTGACAATCGCCTGCGCGGTGCCGCTGACGACCGTGGTGCCCATAAAGCACAGGGTGTCGCACTCGAGCGGGTTCATCTGCTGCGGGTCACGGCTGCGCGCCACCTTTTCAACGGGCAGGGATTCCCCGGTCAGGGAAGCCTGCGCGACGAAGAGATCGCGTGCCTGGATGATGCGTAAATCCGCCGGGATCATGTCCCCCGCGGCCAGCTTCACCAGATCCCCCGGCACCAGCTGGTCGATAGGCAATTCCACCCAGGCGTTTTCGCCGAGATCGTTGATCACGCGCGAGACGGTCGCGGTGTTGCTGACCATCGCCTTCAGGGCGTCCGCCGCTTTGGTGGAGCGGGCCTCCTGAATAAAGTTCAGCAGCGTGGAGATGCCCACCATCAGGGCAATCACCCCTGCGGCAAACAGATCTTCCGTCGCGTAGGAGATGAGGCCGAGCACGGTCAGCAGCAGGTTGAACGGGTTGCGGTAGCAGAGCCACAGATGCACCCACCACGGAGACGGCTTTTGTGCCGGAATGAGGTTATCGCCGTGCACGGCGCGGATTTTTTCCACTTCTAACGCGTTCAGCCCTTCCGGGTGTCCGCCAAAGGCGCGCCAGACTTCGTTTTCATCCATCGCCGCCGCGTTCAGGCAGCGTTCGGTCAGGGACGCGGGGATCGCCGCCCCCGCCATGTTTTTGGCATTGGGCAGCGGGTCGCGCTGAACCAGACGGTGTGGCAGGTGGCGGCTCAGCAGGGCCTGCAGCTGCCGGGTGATATTTTTAAACATAGTCATTCCTCCGCATCCGCGAATGCGGACGCAGCATTTCCTTCAGGCGTGGCAAGGCCGTACCTGAGAGGCACTCAATTTTTCAAGCAGGAACGTTTGGGACGTTGCTGCCTCACATCACCGGTGAGTCAGCAACAGGCTGGCTTACCGGAAAGAACGCATTCTCCCGTTCAGGAGAGGTGTGGGATCGGGATCCATGAAGCCTCCGGTAAGTAAAAAGTAGGGTGTCGCCGCGCAGTATAAGGATTTAAGCGTACCCTTTGTGACGATTCGGACGGTATTATACCCCCCTGCAAATAAACCGAACGTAAACCAGACTTTGCCCATAGCGAAATCGCGCTATAGCATTAGGCTCAATTGACCATTTTGTCGTTGTTACAGGGAATACAGCATGCAGAACCGCCTTACGATTAAAGACATCGCGCGTTTAAGCGGCGTGGGGAAATCAACCGTCTCACGCGTGCTGAACAACGAAAGCGGCGTCAGCGAACGCACCCGCGAGCGCGTTGAGGCGGTCATGAATCAGCACGGCTTTTCCCCTTCCCGCTCCGCGCGCGCCATGCGCGGGCAGAGTGACAAAGTGGTCGCCATCATTGTTTCGCGTCTGGATTCTCTGTCTGAAAACCTCGCCGTGCAGACCATGCTGCCCGCCTTCTATGAGCAGGGATATGACCCGATCATGATGGAGAGCCAGTTCTCGCCACAGCTGGTGGAAGAGCATCTGGGCATGCTCCAGCGGCGCAACATTGACGGCGTGGTGCTGTTCGGCTTTACCGGCATCAAAGACGAGATGCTAAAACCCTGGCAGCCGTCGCTGGTGCTGCTGGCGCGCGATGCCCACGGTTTTGCATCCGTCTGCTATGACGACGAGGGCGCGATTATCACCCTGATGCAGCGCCTGTTTGACGAAGGCCATCGTCATATCAGCTTCCTCGGCGTGCCGCACGCGGACGTCACCACAGGCAAGCGTCGCCATGAGGCCTATCTGGCCTTTTGCAAAAAGCACAACCTCTCCGCCGTGGCCTCTCTGCCGGGGCTGGGCATGAAGCAGGGCTACGAGCAGGTCGCCAGCGTTCTGACGCCGCAGACCACCGCGCTGGTGTGCGCCACGGATACCCTGGCGCTGGGTGCCAGCAAATATCTGCAGGAGCAGCGCATCGATAACCTGCAGGTGGCGAGCGTCGGCAGCACGCCGCTGATGAAGTTCCTGCACCCGGAGATCATCACCGTCGATCCGGGCTACGCCGAGTCCGGCAGACAGGCCGCCACGCAGCTGATCGAGCAGATCAACGGGCGCGCTGAGCCGCGTCAGATCGTCATTCCCGCTCACCTTTCGTAACCCTCCTAAAACAGATTATTGTGATCTTCGCCTGATTTCGGGAACGTTCCCATTTTCGCCGTCACGCTGAAGGAGTAGGCTTGCGCTCAGGTCATTACACCCCCTCACCATCTGTCATGAGGTTTCATGATGAGTAAAGTCAAACAAGCAGATATCGATCGGCTGATCGTCCTGGTCGGCGGCCGCGAAAACATCGCTACCGTCAGCCATTGCATTACCCGCCTGCGCTTCGTGCTGAACGATCCGGCCAAAGCCAACCCGAAGGCCATTGAAGAACTCTCCATGGTTAAAGGCTGCTTCACCAACGCCGGTCAGTTCCAGGTCGTGATTGGTACCGAAGTGGGCGATTACTATCAGGCTCTGCTGGCAACGACCGGGCACTCCTCCGCCGATAAAGAGCAGGCGAAGAAGGCCGCGCGCCAGAACATGAAGTGGCACGAGCAGCTGATTTCCCACTTCGCGGAGATCTTCTTCCCGCTCCTGCCGGCGCTGATCAGCGGAGGCTTGATCTTAGGCTTCCGTAACGTCATCGGCGACGTGCCGATGAGCGACGGCAAAACCCTGGCGCAGATGTATCCGGCGCTCAAAACCGTGTACGACTTCCTGTGGCTGATTGGCGAGGCGATCTTCTTCTATCTGCCGGTCGGGATCTGCTGGTCCGCCGTGCGCAAGATGGGCGGTACGCCGATCCTCGGTATCGTACTCGGCGTCACGCTGGTCTCTCCGCAGTTAATGAACGCTTACTTACTTGGTCAGCAGGTGCCTGAGGTGTGGAACTTCGGCCTGTTTACCATCGCCAAAGTGGGCTATCAGGCGCAGGTCATTCCGGCCCTGCTGGCGGGGCTGGCGCTGGGCTTTATTGAAACCCGACTGAAGCGCATCGTGCCAGATTACCTCTATCTGGTGGTGGTGCCGGTCTGCTCGCTGATTCTGGCGGTCTTCCTGGCGCACGCCTTTATCGGTCCGTTTGGCCGCATGATTGGCGACGGCGTGGCCTTCGCGGTGCGCCACCTGATGACCGGCAGCTTCGCCCCGATTGGCGCCGCGCTGTTTGGCTTCCTGTACGCCCCGCTGGTGATCACCGGCGTGCACCAGACCACGCTGGCCATTGATATGCAGATGATCCAGAGCCTCGGCGGAACGCCGGTCTGGCCGATTATCGCCCTGTCTAACATTGCTCAGGCGTCCGCGGTGACCGGCATCATCATCGTCAGCCGCAAGCACAATGAACGCGAGATCTCCGTTCCGGCGGCCATCTCCGCCTACCTCGGCGTCACCGAACCGGCGATGTACGGTATCAACCTGAAATACCGCTTCCCGATGCTCTGCGCGATGATCGGTTCCGGTCTGGCGGGCCTGGTGTGCGGACTGAACGGCGTAATGGCAAACGGGATTGGCGTCGGCGGCCTGCCGGGCATCCTCTCCATCCAGCCAGCTTACTGGCAGGTGTTCGCCCTGGCAATGGCCATCGCGATTATCGTCCCAATGGCGCTGACTACCGTGGTTTACCAGCGTAAGTTCCGTCAGGGCTCGCTGCAGATTGTTTAACTCTCTCTTTCGGGGCGCAGTTGCGCCCCTTCGCATTTGCAGGAACACACTATGAATACCCTTCCTCACTGGTGGCAAAACGGCGTTATCTACCAGATTTACCCCAAGAGTTTCCAGGACACCACCGGCAGCGGCACCGGCGATTTACGCGGCGTGACGCAGCGTCTGGACTACCTGAAAACCCTCGGCATCGACGCCATCTGGCTGACGCCGTTTTATATCTCCCCGCAGGTGGATAACGGCTACGACGTGGCGAATTACACCGCCATCGACCCGGCGTACGGCACGCTGGATGATTTCGACGAGCTGGTCGCCGAGGCGCACCAGCGCGGCATTCGCATCGTGCTGGATATGGTGTTCAACCACACCTCAACCCAGCACCCCTGGTTCCGGGAATCGCTGAACAAAGAGAGCCCGTACCGCCAGTTCTACATCTGGCGCGACGGCACGCCTGAGCAGTTGCCCAACAACTGGCGCTCCAAGTTTGGCGGCAACGCCTGGCGCTGGCACGCGGAGAGCGAGCAGTATTACCTGCACCTGTTCGCGCCGGAGCAGGCGGACCTCAACTGGGAAAACCCGGCGGTGCGCGGCGAGCTGAAAAAGGTGTGCGAGTTCTGGGCCGACCGCGGCGTCGACGGCTTGCGCCTCGATGTCATTAACCTGATTTCGAAAGATCAGGATTTCCCGAATGACGAGGCGGGTGACGGTCGCCGCTTCTACACTGACGGGCCGCGCATCCATGAATATCTGCAGGAGATGAGCCGCGACCTCTTCACCCCGCGCAACCTGATGACGGTAGGCGAGATGTCCTCGACCTCGCTGGAGAACTGCCAGCAGTACGCGTCTCTCGACGGAAGCGAGCTGTCGATGACCTTTAACTTCCACCACCTGAAGGTGGACTATCCCGGCGGCGAAAAGTGGACGAAGGCGAAGCCGGACTTCGTGGCGCTGAAAACCCTCTTCCGCCACTGGCAGCAGGGGATGCATAACAGAGCCTGGAACGCGCTGTTCTGGTGTAACCACGACCAGCCGCGCATCGTGTCGCGCTTCGGTGACGAAGGAGAATACCGGGTTTACGCCGCGAAGATGCTCGGCATGGTGCTGCACGGCATGCAGGGCACGCCGTATATTTACCAGGGTGAAGAGCTGGGGATGACGAACCCGCACTTCAGCCGCATCACCGATTACCGCGACGTGGAAAGCCTGAACATGTTCGCCGAACTGCGCGCCAACGGCCGCGATCCGGATGAATTACTGGCGATTCTGGCGAGTAAGTCCCGGGATAACGGGCGAACCCCAATGCAGTGGGACGCGTCGCACAATGCGGGCTTTAGCGAGGGCGAACCGTGGATTGGCGTCTGCGACAACTACGAAACCGTGAACGCCCGCGCGGCGCTGGACGATGCGGATTCCGTCTTCTATACCTATCAGTCGCTGATTAGCCTGCGCAAAACCCTGCCGGTGCTGACGTGGGGAGATTATGAAGATCTCCTGCCGGAACACCCTTCTCTGTGGTGCTACCGTCGCCAGTGGCAGGGACAGACCCTGATTGTTGCGGCAAACCTGAGCAATACGCCTCAGGAATGGCAGACAGACCTTCTCAGCGGTAAGTTGCAGGTGTTGATGAGTAACTACCCGTCACCGCAAACGACGTCGCTGCGTCCGTTTGAAGCCGTCTGGTGGTTACAACAGTAACCGTCCTGCCGGGTGCAGCCCTGCACCCGGCTTACTTTACTGTTTTTGTTGAATAATTAATCAGATTTTTCTCGCTCGCCTTTACAAATGCTGTAGCGCCCGCCGTTTGTACTCTCGCCTTTTTACTTTGTTCTGAATCAAATAAATCGCAAACATGTTTGATGCAAATCACTATATGTAGCACTTAAAATGCATGCCGACCCAATATCTTGTATTTATCGTCTACTATTCCAACGACAAGACGGCGCTTACGCTGGCCGGAATTGTGGATAACACGAGCCGGGAACGCGGGAAGTCTTTGGCCTGGCGGGAAATGCGTCCGGTGAATACTTCTCCACCTCTGTGGATAACCTGTTTTCAAAAATGGAGTGATCATGACACCGCATGTGATGAAACGTGATGGCTGTAAAGTGCCGTTTAAATCAGAGCGCATCCAGGAAGCCATTCTGCGTGCAGCTAAAGCAGCGGGAGTCGATGACGCAGATTACTGCGCCACCGTCGCAGAAGTCGTTAGCAGCCAGATGAACGAACGCAGCCAGGTCGATATCAACGAGATCCAGACCGCGGTTGAGAACCAGCTGATGGCGGGGCCCTACAAGCAGCTGGCGCGCGCCTACATTGAGTACCGTCACGATCGTGACGTGCAGCGCGAGAAGCGCGGTCGTCTGAACCAGGAGATCCGTGGCCTGGTCGAGCAGACCAACTCCGCCCTGCTCAATGAAAACGCCAACAAAGACAGTAAAGTGATCCCCACCCAGCGCGACCTGCTGGCCGGTATCGTCGCCAAACACTATGCCCGTCAGCATCTGCTGCCGCGCGACGTGGTGTCTGCGCACGAGCGCGGCGAAATTCACTACCACGATCTCGACTACTCGCCATTCTTCCCGATGTTCAACTGCATGCTGATCGACCTGAAAGGCATGCTGACCCACGGTTTTAAAATGGGTAACGCCGAGATTGAACCGCCTAAGTCCATCTCCACGGCTACCGCGGTCACGGCGCAGATTATCGCCCAGGTCGCCAGCCACATTTATGGCGGGACCACCATTAACCGCATTGACGAAGTGCTGGCTCCGTTCGTCACGGCGAGCTTCAACAAGCATCGTAAAACGGCTGAAGAGTGGCAGATCCCGGACGCTGACGGCTACGCCCATTCCCGCACCGAGAAAGAGTGCTACGACGCCTTCCAGTCGCTGGAGTATGAGGTGAACACGCTGCACACCGCCAACGGCCAGACGCCGTTTGTAACCTTCGGCTTTGGTCTGGGCACCAGCTGGGAATCGCGCCTGATTCAGCAGTCCATCCTGCGCAACCGTATTTCCGGCCTCGGCAAGAACCGCAAAACGGCGGTATTCCCGAAACTGGTGTTCGCGATTCGCGATGGCCTGAACCACAAGTTTGGCGATCCAAACTACGATATCAAACAGCTGGCGCTGGAGTGCGCGAGCAAGCGCATGTACCCGGACATCCTGAACTACGATCAGGTCGTCAAAGTGACCGGTTCGTTTAAAACGCCTATGGGCTGCCGCAGCTTCCTCGGCGTGTACGAAGATGAAAACGGCGAGCAGATCCACGACGGGCGCAACAACCTGGGCGTCATCAGCCTCAACCTGCCGCGCATCGCGCTGGAGGCGAAAGGCAATGAAGCTGAATTCTGGACACTGCTGGATGAACGTCTGCAGCTGGCGCGGAAAGCGCTGATGACCCGTATCGCCCGTCTTGAAGGAGTCAAAGCCCGCGTCGCGCCGATCCTCTATATGGAAGGAGCCTGCGGCGTGCGCCTGAAGGCGGACGATGACGTGTCTGAGATCTTCAAAAACGGTCGAGCGTCGATTTCGCTAGGCTATATCGGCATCCACGAAACCATCAACGCGCTGTTTGGCGACACGCACATGTACGACAGTGAGGCCCTGCGCGAAAAAGGCATCGCCATCGTTCAGCGCCTGCGCGACGCGGTTGACCAGTGGAAAGAGGAAACCGGCTATGGGTTTAGCCTCTACAGTACGCCGAGCGAGAACCTGTGCGACCGCTTCTGCCGTCTGGACACCGCCGAGTTCGGGATTGTGGAAGGCGTGACCGACAAAGGGTATTACACCAACAGCTTCCACCTCGACGTGGAGAAGAAGGTGAACCCGTACGACAAGATCGACTTCGAAGCTGCCTATCCGCCGATCGCCAGCGGCGGCTTCATCTGCTACGGCGAGTACCCGAACATTCAGCACAACCTGAAGGCGCTGGAGGACGTGTGGGATTACAGCTATCAGCACGTGCCGTATTACGGGACCAACACGCCTATCGACGAGTGCTACGAGTGCGGCTTTACCGGTGAGTTCGAGTGTACGAGTAAAGGCTTTACCTGCCCGAAATGCGGCAACCACGATGCGGCCCGCGTCTCCGTGACTCGTCGCGTGTGCGGCTACCTCGGCAGCCCGGACGCGCGTCCGTTTAACGCGGGCAAGCAGGAAGAGGTGAAGCGCCGCGTGAAGCATTTGGGGAATGGGCAGATCGGGTAAGTTCTGCGCAGGGTTCTCCCCCTCACCCTACCCCTCTCCCTCAAGGGAGAGGGAACCGATCGAGCACATTGCTAAGCCTGACTCCGGTTTTCTCCCGCTCCCTGTGGGAGAGGGCCGGGGTGAGGGCATCAGGTTAACGCTATGAACTATCACCAGTACTACCCCGTCGACATCGTCAACGGCCCCGGCACCCGCTGCACCCTGTTCGTCTCTGGCTGCGTCCACGAATGCCCCGGCTGCTACAACAAAAGCACCTGGCGCCTGAATTCCGGCAAGCCGTTCACCGCGGAGATGGAAGATAAAATCATCAGCGACCTGAACGATACGCGCATTCACCGCCAGGGAATTTCGCTCTCCGGCGGCGATCCGCTGCACCCGCAAAACGTGCCGGATATTTTGAAGCTGGTGAAGCGCATTCGCCGCGAGTGCTCGGGAAAAGATATCTGGGTCTGGACAGGCTACAGGCTGGATGAGCTGAATGCGCAGCAGATGGAAGTCGTGGATCTGATTAACGTGCTGGTCGACGGCAAGTTCATGCAGGATTTAAAAGACCCGGCGCTCATCTGGCGCGGCAGCAGCAACCAGGTTGTACATCATTTGCGTTGATCAAAGGCGGATGTTATCCATCCGCCCTTATCTCAAAAACGACTCAAACTCTCCATCGCCACCGCCTTAAATCCGGCAAAATCCTCGCAGCTACAGAGACGTGACATCGCCCGCTCGCGCAGGAAGGTGACGAAGATATCGTAAATCGCCATCGCCTCTTCGTACTCGCTTTTGCTGATGGCGAGCAGGAAGATGACGTGCGCGGTTTCGTCGCCCCACTGAACGCCGTGCGGGGCGAGCACGGTATAGACCACCGTTTTCTGCGCCAGCAGGCCGAGGGAGTGCGGGAGCGCAATACCGTCACCGAGCATGGTGCTGACGATGGCTTCACGCTCGACGACGGAATCCAGGAACTCCGCGCCAACAAAGCCTTCTGCCTCAAGCTGTTCACACAGCTCGCGGAACAGCGTCTGCTGATCGATCGGCTTGTCGATAATGCGGAAATGGGCCGCGTCGAAGTATTTATCCAGCATCCACGGACGGGTGCGGTCCACCAGCACCAGTTTGCCAATCTGCTCCAGCTGATAGTCGGTCGGGAACGGGGCAATCATCACCACCGGTTTTGACTTTTCGCTGACGCGGGCGGTGGCGATCACAAAGTCTTCGCCAATCGTTTCCGCCAGCTCGTACTCGCGCAGGGTGAGCGTGCGCGTGACCTCAATCTGCGGGTATTTACGCTGCAGCACCGCCTCAATCATGCGGACCATGGCATTACCGGCGTCGCATACCAGCAGCACGCGCGGCTGACGCTGGTAGCCAATGTTGTAGTGACGCTCCAGCCCGACGCCAATATGCAGCACCAGGAAACCAATCTCGTTTTCGCTGATCACATACGGCGTGTATTTGCCCCAGCTCGACACCGCCGCGAGGGTCATGTCCCACGCCATCGGGTAGTGCTGCTTGATGTTATCCAGCAGCGGATTGGGGATCATGATTTGATACCGCACGCGGGTAATCATGGTTTTGATATGCGTGAGCAGGTCCGCGTGCAGCTGCGCGTCGCTGAGCAGGTTGTAGTTATAGTGGGTGTTGATATAGCGCAGGATGTAGTTGACCAGCGCTTCGTCGTCGTCGGCGTTAATTGCGCTCGGGGCAATCTCCTGAATCTGCCGCGCCGCAATGTGCACGCACAGCCAGCTCTCCTCCGACGGCGAAAGCGTTTTGCCCGCCAGTTGCTGGATGGTCACCGCGATATCCTTCGCCGCCTCGCGCACGTTCTCTTCCACATCTTCGGCGTGGAATTCCGGCAGCGGATAGCCCTCGCTGATGCGCCGCACCGACACCGCACAGTACAGGCGCAGGAACAGCTCGCCTTCATCGGTCAGGCGAATGTGGTGACGCGTCAGGGCGTCGTGCAGCACCGGCACCATCTGCTCCGCCACGCCCGCATTCAGCGCCACGTCGGTCACCAGCGGGTTCAGGCTGTCCTGCTGCGCCAGCTCCCAGAGCAGATCGGTCAGGCAGGCGCGGGTAGACATCTCGCTGCCAAACAGCTTCATGCCGTGGCGCGGACGGGTTTCCAGCGTCAGGTTGTAACGATGAAACCACTCGCGCACCTCCGCCATGTCGCTTTGCAGCGTGGCGCGGCTGACGAACCACTCGTCCGCCAGATCCTCCAGCTTAAGAGAAAACGCCGAGGTGAGAAAACGCACCACCAGATAATGCACGCGCTCCGGCCCGGTCCGCGGGACACGCAGCGCGCGCGGGTGGGATGCCTGAAGCTGCTGATAGCGCCCGGCATCCTCAATTTTGAGCTGGTAGCCGTTGCCCCGGCTCAGGATGAACTGCGCGCCGTGGCTGGCCAGCAGCGCGTTAAGGGCGGTAATGTCCGCACGGACGGTTCGCGTGGAGACCGACAGCCGCTGCGCCAGCTCGTCCTGCGGCAGCGTCTCGTTTTGCAACAGTTCGAAAAGTTGCGCTAAACGTTGGTTCGGAAATCGCACGGGTTTGTCCTCTTACGGCTTAAGGTGAAATGACCATCTGGGATGGGCTGCCGACCGGGGTATAGTCTGGCTCAAAGCTTAGCTTGCCGTCCTGACCGACGCGGAAACGGGTAATGTTGTCGCTCCGCTGGTTCATGACGTACAGCCAGCGCCCCTGTTTATCGAGCGTCAGGGTGCGGGGATAATCACCACGCGTCCACACATCGTCCTGATGCGTCAGCGTACCCTCCGCTGTTACGGTAAAGTGCCCGATGCTGTTATGCAAACGGTTAGCCACATACAGCTGTTTGCCATCAGCGCTTAATGCCAGCCCGGCAGCAAAGCTGGTGCCTTTGTAGCCTTCCGGCAGGGCTGAAAGCGTTTTGCCCTCTTTTAAGGTGCCGTTGGCGTTCACGGTATAATGGGTGAGCGTAGACGCCTCTTCGTTAATCAGCCACAGGGCATCGCCTTTTGGCGTAAAGACAAAGTGGCGCGGTCCGGCACCTTTCGAGGAGGCGCTGATAAACGGTGGATCGTTCGGCGTCAGCTTCCCGGTTCGATCGTCAAAACGGTACTGGTAGAGGCGATCCAGCCCAAGATCGGTGGAAAACACATATTTTCCGCTCGGATCGGCGGCGATCATATGCGCGTGGGGGCCATTATGATCGCTGATCGCGAAACTACCCTCCACAGCGGCTTCAGGCTTCGCCGCGCCCGGTTCGCCCTTGTCCTGATGTGTGTCCGTGGCGTTACCCAGGCTGCCGTCTGCCTTGATCGGCAAAACGGCAATCGACCCGCTGACGTAGTTGGCCACCAGCAGATGGCGACCGTTCGGCGTCAGCGACAGGTAAACCGGCCCCGCACCGCCGGAGGCCACCTGATTGAGCTCGCTCAGCGCACCGTTATCGCCGACGCGCAGCGCCTGCACCGCGCCCTGCTCCACTTCGCTTGCCAGATACAGCGTTTTGCCGTCCTGTGAAAGGGTCAACTGCGCCGCATTCGGCAGTTTGCTCACCAGCGTTTTATTCGCCAGCGCGCCGGTTTGCGGGTCAACGGTAAAGCGGTACAGCCCTTCGCCGTTGGGGTTGTAGGTGCCCACCCAGGCGTATTGCGTCTGGGCGATCGCGGCAGTGGTCAGTAAAGAAAGTGAAGCGACAAGCAGGGTACGGGTGTGCATGGTGGCTCCTGTATATGTGTGAGTTCTACTTCACCAGCTTCTTCGTCATCGCCAGCAGGGTACGCACATCTTCCGGACGCGTATCGCCGCTGGCTTTGTCGATAATTGAGCTGTAGATATGCGGGATGATTTTGCTCACGCCCGCGTCGAGGGCGATCTGCAGGATCTCCTCATAGTTTTCCAGATCGATACCTCCGGTTGGCTCCAGCCAGAAGTCGTGACGGGCGCAGGCTTCCGCCACCGCCTTGTACTCGTCACGGCACTTCAGGCCGCCCATCGGGAAGTATTTGATTGAGCTGCCGCCGAAATCTTTCAGCAGGGCAATCGCGGTTTCAACCGGCACGATGCCGTCCGGCGCCGCGCTGCTCAGCGGTCCGGTGGAGATTTTGACCATGCCGACGGAGCCAGTCGGAGAGACCAGACCGTTGACCACGGATTCATTCTGCCCCAGCAGCGCGCGGCTGGTAGCCACGCCGGTAAAGACCTGGTTAACATGCTGCGGCTGCACCTGGCGGGAGATTTCACTCACCATTGCCGACTGGTTCGGGTCGCCCGCGCCCAGGCCAACGGAGAGCGCGTTATCAATCAGGGCGGCGTATTCGCGCATATCGGCGACGGCACTCGCCACGTCCGGATAATTTTTGGAGAGCACGCCCACCAGCACGTGACCTTCCGCCGCCTCGTAAATGGCGTTGGCGTTGGCTTTGGAGCCTGCCAGCACGTTCAGACAGACGCGGTCACGGTAAAAGTTGGGGGTCAGTTTCATGCTTTTTTCTCCTGTCCTAATACTTCGCTAATGCGGCGGTACACGATGTTCAGCTGGTCAGCATTCACGCTGCGCACGTCCGCCTCGATAATCCCTTCGTTGGCCTTGTAGCCACGGAAGTAAATGGCGTATTCGCCCTGCTTGAGCTTCGCCACCAGATCACCCGTGCCGACGCCCGTTGCGGCTTCGTCGAACTTAATCTCGGTGCGGGCGATGTCGCGTCCGGCGCTGTCCCAGACCACGCGCGCGGTCACACCGTTCAGAGTGTTGAGCGCCTCGATAAACGGCGTCATTTTCGCCACCATTTCCGCACCGCTCTCTTTGGTCGCCGTCAGGTAGTGTTCGATGGCGCAGGTCAGGCCAAGAATGCCCTCTTTGCCCACCTTCATGGCACGGCCAATGCCCGCCGTCTGGCGTTTTACCCACTCTACGTACTGGGTTTTGCCGATCACCAGCCCGCTGGTTGGGCCTTCGATCGCCTTCGCGCCGCTGTAGATCACCAGGTCCGCGCCGGAGCGGTAGTACACGTGCAGATCTTCTTCCGCCGCGGCATCGACGATCAGCGGGAGATCGTGTTTACGTGCGACGACTGCCGCCTGCTCGACGCTGAGCATGCTTTTCTGCACGCAGTGGTGCGATTTGATATAGAGGATCGCCGCCGTGCGCGGGGTGATCGCCGCCGCCAGCTGATCGGCAGAGCATTCGTTGGCGTAGCCCGCCTCCACCAGCTTACCGCCGCCCAGCGCCACCATGGTGCCCACCGGCGCGCCAAAGTTCACGTTGTGGCCTTTCGGCAGGACGATTTCGTTGTTCTCAATCGGGGTCACGTGCAGGTTTTCCAGCAGCCAGTCGCTGTCTTTGACCAGCACTGCCGCCACGGACTGGGCGATGCCCGCCGACGCGCAGGAGACGACCGTCGCCCCTTCCACGTCCAGCAGCTTCGCGATGTATTCCCCGGTTTTGTTGACCAGATCCTTCATCTCGAAATAGTGATTCATCCCGTCCATCGCCGCCTGCACCACCTCCGGGCGCGGCGTGGAGACGCCCAGCGCCGTCATGCGGCCAGAGGTGTTGATTACCTGCTTTAAGCGGTACTTCTCATAAATCGAAGGCATTTTCCGTGCTCCCTTGTTCGGTCATGTAGCCCTTGCCCGCGCGGATCGCGGCAAGCGGCACCAGAATGTGTTCAGCCTGCAGGCTGTCGTTTTCGGCATCCGTCAGCACCGTCGGCTGACGTTTAATCGTGAACAGCGTCAGGTCGGCGTCGAGACCCGGCTGAATGCGGCCTTTGCGCGCCAGACGCAGGCCGTCGGCGGCGTTCGCGGTCACGCAGTCAATCACCTGCGGCAGCGACATGCCGATGGCGAGGAATTTCGACATCACGCTCGCCAGCGAGCCCACCGGGCCGTTGATGCGGTTGCGGCAGTAGATATCCGAGCTGATGGTGTGCGGCAGAATGCCCATCGCGATGGCGCGTTTCGCCACCTCAAAGCTGAAGCTCGCCGTGCCGTGCCCCACGTCCAGACGCACGCCGCGCTTCAGGGCGGAGGTGATGGAGGCGCGCAGCTCGCCGGAGGGCGTCAGAATGCGGTTAGGCTTGCCGTTGTAACAGTGGGTGATGATGTCGCCCGAGCTCAGCAGTTCGGCAATTTCGTCGAGATTTGGCGGGTTGTTGCCGATGTGCACCATCAGCGGCAGGTCGCCGTTCTCTTTCTGAATGGCTTTGGCGCGCTCCAGCGGCGTAATGCCGTTTTCACCGACCACGCTGCTGCTCATGCGCGCCTTCAGGCCGACGATAAAATCAGGGTGGCGCTTCACCGCCTGCTTCACCGCGTCGGTGTCGATGTTGGCCATATTGGCCAGCTCGTTCTGGGCGATCAGCCCCACGCGGGAGATGTTCAGCAGGGCAAACACCTCGGTGGAGGCCCTGCGGGTGATGTCGTAGAAATCGTCCACGTCATCGGCACCGGTACTGCCCGCATCCACCACGGTGGTGACGCCGGTGGCAATGCCCACGCTGTCGGGCTCGTCGTGGTAAATCGGGGAGTTCGGGTAGCAGTGAACGTGGGAGTCAATCCAGCCTGCGCTGACGAACACGTCGCCGTTCAGCTCAACCGTTTTATGCGCGGGGGCGTCAATGTCGCCCAGCGCCGCGATCTTCCCGTCCTGAATGGCGATATCGGTCAGGGTATCGTCGGCAAGGCGCGCACGGCGCAGGAGTAAATCAAACATGAGGATCTCCTGATAAGGCGGGCACCGGAGCGCCCGCGGGTATTAAAGGGCGACCGGGAACAGCCAGCCCAACAGCATTGCGCCGAGGATCGCGCCACCGGTGATCGGCTTCTGCCAGATGTAGAACACCAGCGCACCGAGCAGGGAACCGACGCCGATAGGAATGGAGGCGGTCATGGCGCTCAGGATAATCAACGGCCCGAGGAAGCGGCCGGAGGCGTTACCTGCGCCCATCATCACGTCTGCGCCGTAGGTGGAGTTGCTCTGGTTGATGGTGAACTTACGCGCCAGGATGATGACGTAGCCAATTGCCAGACCAATCACCAGGCCGGTGATCAGCGAAGCAATGAAGTTGGTCACCGGGAACATGATCCCCGCGCCCAGCAGCAGCGCCGGAACCCCGAGGCCCACGCCGGTCTGGATCGCACCGCCGATGTCGAGAATACCGACCAGCGACCCTTCGATAATACGGGCGAACAGGAAGCTTGCGCCGAACGCCGCCACCGCGCCGTAGACGCCGGTATCGATCCCCGCTTTCAGCATCGCCACGAAGGCCACTTCGTTAAACGCGCCGATGCCGTAGAGGTAGTACATGTGCGTCCCGGCGAAGACGCCGGAGGAGAGCAGGCCAACGAAGATCGGGAACGACCAGTCGGCATACCAAAAACCTTTATTCTGTTCCATGTAGAGGCTCCTGTTATTTACCGCTGAGCGAGTTGTGGATCATGTCGAGCCAGTTCGGCACGGTCAGATGGAAGGATTCGATCATCTTCATGTCGAAGCCGCGGAAGAAGCCGCTCAGCACGAAGAGCAGGACGATCGCCGCCATCATCACTTTGGTGACGTGGTTCCAGCCGCTCTCTTCAACGCCTTTACCGATCAGGATCCCCAGCACCAGGCCCGGTACGGCGTTGCCCATGATCAGCTGCGCCGCGCCGCCGAAGATGGTGGCCCAGAAGCCCGATTTTTTACCCGCGTCGATGGCCGCCAGCCAGAAGATCACCGGCATCACGGTGTTCACCAGAAGGTTCGCCGCCGGTACCAGCACCTTCACGGCAGTGACCTGAAGCGCTGCCGGAACGGAGGAGGCGGTCAGGTTCAGGAAGGTCACGACGATCATGCCGATTACGCCGCAGGCAATCGCCATTTTGCGCGGGTCGTGCAGCGTTTCGCCGACGTTACGGTTTTTGATCATCAGTGCAGCAGCACCCCAGTTCGGGATGATGCGGTGGTCAACGTCCTGTGTGAAAGCCCCTGCGGCCACGGAAGAGGCCCAGGCGTTAAAGAAGAAACCTAACCCAAAGGAGAAGTGGGACGCCGGATCCCCTTCACAGGAGTTCAGTTCCCCCAACGTACGAAACGCGCCCATACCCTGTGTGGTAGGCGCATGAAACATGCGTGCAGCCCCGGCTCCGACACCGACGCCAACCAGGCCGCCAATGATGAGCGATTTTATTAATATAATTAAGAACATCAGTCTGCCCTTTTATGAATAATCAGCGTTGCGTGACGAAATCCACCTGGTCGAGATTGATGGCGGTCACGTTGACGGTCACATCCAGCTCCACGCTGTAGGTGCGTCTTTCCCGGCGCAGAAAGAAGAACAGAAACGCTTCTTTACGCACCGCTTCTTGCGCCTGAACGACCTGCACATCCTGTGGCTCAATACGCAGTAAGATATGCGGTGAAGCTTTCATCACCGCGGCCTGAACGTGGTTGAGCGCGTCGGCAAAGGCGCGCGCTTTGGCGTCGCCCTTCCCCTTCACTCTCACCGTGGTTGTGAACTGTTCTTTCATGCTTATGCGCCGTATTTTTTCTGCCACGCCTGCACCAGACGCTCGCCCAGCTCTTCTTTATCCATAAAGCCGAAGCCCAGCACGTTGCAGCCTTCGTTGATGGCGGTCACGCCCTCTTCCACGGAACGCATGCCGTATTTGGCTTTGTAGCCATATTTGGTTTGGGCAGTGATGGCACCCGCGCCGCCGCTGCCGCAGAAGGAGATGCCGAAGGTGGCGTTTTCCGCTTTCATCATGTCGCCGAGCTTCATGTCCGCCGCCATGCCCGGCACAACCACCGCGCGTCCACCTGCTTTTTCCACACCGGCAGCCACTTTCTGACCTTTACCCAGGCGATCGCCAATCACGACTGTAATCTGTTCCATGTGTTGCTCCTTAAAGGTTGTCTTTCGCGACTTCAAAGTGAACGGAGAGCAGCCAGGCTTCTTCATCAGGAAGGTTGCCAAACTGCGCGACCACTTCACGGGCGAGCCGCATTGAATCCGGTGAAATTTCGTCAAACAGCTCTGCTTCAACCTCCGGCAGCGGCTCGCCGGTCACGGACCGGTGCGCCATGGCGCGCACGTGGGAGGTGAGCATCTGCTCCTGTACCGCATTGGGGATGATGTTGTTCCGGGCCAGCAGGGCATAAACCTGCTGCAGCATGGTGTTTGCGAGCTGTTCTGTTTGCTCTGCCTGTTCCCCAACGTCGTTCATTACCGCTCCGTTAATCACTGGTCTTACCCCGTTAATGGCTCTGGAATAAAACTAACGTTGGGGGGGAATTGTTTGTAGCGAGTTGTTTTCCACTTCGAAGTGGAAAGGCGAGCCGCGGCAGTGATCTGTGCCACATAAATACGGTGAATCTGGATAAACCGCTGCATTTACGTGATGAATATCACGCTATTGCGTGGCCAAAACGGGGCAAGCAAAGCGGAAAAGATTACGAGCGGTCTCGTAGAAATGTGACGTGGATAAGGTTTTCTTATGGGGATCCGCTAGAGTGGCAACGGGTGCTTGAGACTGACCGTCTCAGGCATGGGACGGAAAGTGGAAAGCCCCGCCTGATAGAAAATCAGGGCGGGGGCTCGAAACGACACGTCGGACCGTGGAGTTCGCTACCTCGCCCGCTTTAAAGCAAGGAGGCATCCATGAAACGCCAAAACCCAGGCATTGGAGTTTTGATGATTATTGCTTTGACAATAATCATCTTAACGCTGGTGACGCGGAAAACACTGTGCGAGATCAGTTTTCGAAACGATTCTTTTGCAGTGACAGCGAGGATGGATTGTCGCTCCGGAAAGTCAGGAGCAAGGATGCGGGGGCGCGTCATGCGCCTCCGCATACGGGCAAAGGACGTACAGCTCAGGCACCCAATTAACGATACTTTTGGTGGTACGTGTTGCGCGTGGTCACAAACTGCTCGGCCGCCGCCTGGGCTTCCTTCACTTTGCCTTCGTTAGCCAGCTTCAGCGCGCCGTCGATCTGGCCGACCAGCACGTCAAAGCCGTGACGGTAGTCTTTCATCTCTGCGCTGTCTGCGTCTTTGCTTTCCAGCTTAGGCGGGGTCGCTTTTTGGGCGTCCAGCGCCGCTTCACGCATTTTGGTCAGCGCGTCTTTCATTTCAGCCGCATTGTCCGTTTTCTGCACCACCTTCAGGTTTTGACCGAGGATGCCCATGTCGTCTTCAAGATCGGCAGCAAACGCAGAAGAGCCAAGAACCAGCGTTGAAGCCGCGACGATCGCTAACAGATGTTTACGCATTGCTCACTTCCTTTTTTATTATTAAAACGCCTTTACGGATATTACTGGCCGGCGATTTTCATTTCCGGCAGAAGTACAGAACCACACTGTATATTGCTACGTGTTTCAATATCGTTACCGACCGTAACGATATTGCGCCACATGTCCTTCAGATTGCCGGCAATCGTAATCTCGCTTACCGGATACTGAATTTCGCCGTTTTCCACCCAGAAGCCCGCCGCGCCGCGAGAGTAGTCTCCGGTGATGCCGCTTACGCCCTGGCCCATCAGTTCCGTGACGACCAGGCCGGTACCCATCTCTTTCAGCATCTGCTCAAAGTTGAGGCCCTGCCCGGCAATGCGCCAGTTGTGGATCCCGCCAGCGTGTCCGGTGCTTTTCAGCCCCAGCTTGCGCGCGGAGTAATTGGTCAGCAGCCACTGGGTCAGCACGCCGTCTTTGACGATGTCACGACGCTCGGTACGCACGCCTTCGCTGTCGAACGGCGTGGAGGCCAGCCCTTTCAGCAGATGCGGATGCTCTTCGATGGTCAACCATTCCGGCAGGATCTGCTTGCCCAGCGAATCGAGCAGGAAGGTCGATTTACGGTAAACCGAGCCGCCCGCGATAGCGCCCACCAGATGACCAAACAGACCGGTCGCCACTTCGTTGGCAAAAATAACCGGGGCCTTCATGGTGGAGAGTTTACGCGGCGACAGGCGAGACAGCGTGCGTTCGGCACACTCTTTACCCACCCACTCCGGAGACTGCAAGTCCCCCAGCGCGCGGCCAATGGTGTAGGCGTAGTCGCGCTCCATGTCACCGTTTTCTTCGGCGATGACGCAGCTGGAGAGCGAATGACGGGTGGAGCAGTAGCCCTGCAGCATGCCGTGGCTGTTGCCGAAGACTTTGATGCCGTAGTGGCTGTTAAAGCTGCCGCCTTCGGTATTGGTGATGCGCTTATCCGCCTGCAGGGAAGCCTGCTCGGCGCGCGCGGCCAGTTCGATCGCTTCGTCCGGGGTCACTTCCGCCGGGTGGAAAAGATCGAGATCCGGCGCATCAAACGCCAGCAGCTCTTTATCCGCCACGCCTGCGTAAGGATCCGGGGAGGTATAACGGGCGATATCGAGCGCCGCCTGCACCGTACGGGCAATGGCATCCGGACTGAGATCGGTGGATGACGCGCTGCCTTTGCGATTCTGGTGATACACCGTGATCCCCAGCGCGCCGTCGCTGTTGAATTCGACATTCTCCACTTCGCCATAGCGGGTACTCACGCTGATGCCGGTGGTTTTGCTGACCGCCACTTCGGCGCCATCTGATTTTTCTGAAGCAAGCATCAGCGCGGTGGAGACGGCTTCTTCAAGAATCTTACGCTGCGCTTCAACTTGTGAGGTTACTTTCATCGCAAATGCCATACTGTAAGAGAGAGTTATCTGAAGTCTAACAGAGAACCGTTTTTCAGTGCGCGTCTTAACTGGTAACATTAGCCTCTTTTTTTAAGGAGCCTGACATGACTAAGCAGCCCGAAGACTGGCTCGACGACGTTCCCGGTGATGACATCGAAGACGAAGATGATGAGATCATCTGGGTCAGTAAAAGTGAAATTAAACGTGACGCCGAAGAGTTAAAACAGCTTGGCGCGGAAATGGTAGAACTGGGTAAAAACGCGCTGGACAAGATCCCGCTCGACCAGGATCTGCGTGATGCCATTGAACTGGCACAGAAAATCAAAAAAGAAGGCCGTCGTCGCCAGCTTCAGCTTATCGGGAAAATGCTGCGTCAGCGCGACGTCGATCCGATCCGCCAGGCGCTGGACAAGCTGAAAAACCGCCACAACCAGCAGGTTGCGCTGTTCCACAAGCTGGAGCAGATCCGCGATCGCCTGATTGAACAGGGTGATGACGCCGTACCGGAAGTGCTGAACCTGTGGCCGGATGCCGACCGCCAGCAGCTGCGTTCCTTGATCCGCAACGCGAAGAAAGAGAAAGAAGGGAATAAGCCGCCGAAATCTGCGCGCCTGATTTTCCAGTATCTGCGCGAGCTGTCTGAGAACGAAGAGTAATCCCCCTCTCCCCAGAGAGGGGAGGGAGAAAAGAACGTAGGCCCGGTAAGCGCAAGCGCCACCGGGCTTTTTTTTACGCGTCGGCGGCCGCTTCCGCTTTCTTCGTAAGACCGTCCAGCAGCTTCTGATGGATCCCACCAAAACCGCCATTGCTCATCACCAGAATGTGGTCGCCAGGCTGAGCGGCTTTCACCACCATATCCGCGAGCGCATCCACATCCGCGCTCCAGTGCGCAGGCTGAATGCAGGCATCGGCGACTTCCGCCACCTGCCACGGAATATGCTGCGGCTGCAGCAGGAAGACTTCATCGGCACGTCCTAACGACGGCGCGAGGTCATCTTTGCAGATGCCCATCTTCATGGTGTTCGAGCGCGGTTCCAGTACCGCCAGAATGCGCGCGGTACCGCCGACCTTGCCACGCAGGGCAGCAAGCGTGGCCAGAATGGCCGTTGGGTGGTGCGCGAAATCGTCATACACGGTAACGCCGTGGGCTTCACCGCGCAGCTCCAGACGGCGGCGGGCATTGATAAACGAGCCCAGCGCATTGGCTGCATCCGCAGGCAGCACGCCCACGTGACGCGCTGCTGCAATCGCCATCAGGCCGTTGTGCATGTTGTGCTCGCCCACCAGGCCCCACTTCACCTCACCCACTTTTTCACCGTCGAGCAGCACTTCCCACTCGGAGGCATCGGCGTTGAGTTTCTTCGCCTGCCAGTGGCCCTGCTCGCCCACCAGCTCCTGCTCGCTCCAGCATCCCATCGCCATCGTCTGTTTCAGGTTGATGTCGTTCTCCGGCAGGATGATGCGGCCCTGGCCCGGAACAATGCGCACCAGGTGGTGGAACTGTTTCTGGATCGCTTTCAGGTCGTCAAAGATATCCGCGTGGTCGAACTCAAGGTTGTTGAGGATCAGCGTGCGCGGGTAGTAATGCACGAACTTAGAACGCTTGTCGAAGAACGCGCAGTCATACTCGTCGGCTTCGATCACAAAGAACGGGCTATCGCCCAGACGCGCAGAGACGTCGAAATTACCCGGTACGCCGCCGATCACGAAGCCCGGCTTGTAGCCGCAGGCTTCGAGGATCCAGGTAGCCATTCCGGCGGTCGTGGTTTTGCCGTGGGTACCGGCAACGGCAACCACCCAGCGGTCGCGCAGGACGAAGTCATGCAGCCACTGCGGGCCGGACATGAACGGAATATTGCGTTCCAGTACCGCCTCGACGCACGGATTGCCGCGGGTCATGGCGTTGCCAATGATCACCAGGTCCGGCTCGGGATCCAGCTGGCTGGCATCGTAGCCCTGAATTAAAGCGATGCCCTGTTTCTCCAGAAGTGTGCTCATCGGCGGATACACATTGGCGTCCGAACCTGTCACTTCATGGCCCAGCGAGCGCGCCAGCATTGCCAGTCCGCCCATGAAAGTGCCACAAATCCCCAATATATGAATGCGCATACGTCACTATCCTTCTTCAATGTGGCGCACATTTTACTCACATGTTAGCGGGTGTGAAACGCATTTCAGGTAAATCCGTATGTTGCTGGCGCGATTCACCTCTGCGCTAATATTTGAATGTTTGTTAAGATTGTTGGGCTTTAGTCGTTTTAGTGAACATACAATCGCTCTACTCACAAAGATGCAGGGAAAGTGTTATGAAAACGTTAGGTGAATTTATTGTCGAAAAGCAGCACGAGTTCTCTCATGCTACCGGTGAACTCACTGCTTTGCTGTCGGCAATAAAGCTGGGCGCTAAGATCATCCACCGTGATATCAACAAGGCCGGTCTGGTCGATATCCTGGGTGCCAGCGGTGCCGAGAACGTTCAGGGCGAGGTTCAACAGAAGCTCGATCTGTTCGCAAATGAAAAATTGAAAGCTGCACTGCGCGCGCGCGACATCGTTGCGGGTATCGCCTCTGAAGAAGAAGATGAAATTGTTGTTTTCGAAGGGTGTGAACACGCTAAATACGTTGTTCTGATGGATCCGCTCGACGGCTCCTCAAACATCGACGTTAACGTTTCTGTCGGTACCATTTTCTCCATCTACCGCCGCGTCACGCCTGTTGGCACGCCGGTGACCGAAGAAGATTTCCTGCAGCCGGGCATTAATCAGGTTGCTGCCGGTTACGTCGTTTATGGCTCCTCCACCATGCTGGTGTATACGACCGGGTGCGGGGTTCACGCCTTCACGTACGATCCATCACTGGGCGTTTTCTGTCTGAGCCAGGAACGCATGCGCTTCCCGCAGAAGGGCAACACCTACTCCATCAACGAAGGCAACTACATCCGATTCCCGAACGGCGTGAAGAAGTACATTAAATTCTGCCAGGAAGAAGATAAAGCGACCCAGCGCCCGTACACGTCCCGCTATATTGGCTCTCTTGTCGCGGATTTCCACCGTAACCTGCTGAAAGGCGGTATCTACCTCTACCCAAGCACCGCCAGCCACCCGGACGGGAAACTGCGTCTGCTGTACGAATGCAACCCGATGGCGTTCCTTGCTGAACAGGCGGGCGGCAAGGCGAGCGACGGTAAAGAGCGTATTCTGGACATCGTGCCGGAAAGCCTTCACCAGCGCCGTTCATTCTTCGTCGGCAACAACCACATGGTTGAAGACGTTGAACGTTTTATCCGTGAGTACCCGGACGCGTAATCCCTCTCTTCAGGGGAGCCTGTCCGGCTCCCCTTGTCATTTATATATTTTACCGTATAAGTGTTTATAAAAAACATGCTTTAATATTCACCACTGCTCCTGCATTATTTCCATAACAGTTTGACAGATATTTCGTGGAGCAGAATCGCAATGAAAAATTATTCCCGTGCTAATACCGGCATTGATTTAAATCTTATCCCTGTATTTATTGAAATCGTCCGCTGCGGCAGCATGGCAAAGGCCTCTTTGCGTCTGGAGATGTCCCGTCCTGCGGTGAGTCTGGCCTTAAAGCGCTTTAATCAACTCTTTGATGAGCCGTTATTTTTCCGTAAAGGTTTATACCTTGAACCGACCGAAAAAGCGTTAGCCTTAACCAGCTCGCTGGAAATATTAATGGGCGAAATTCACGATAATATCGGGGCGCTTAATTCCGGAAGGAATAAAACCCCGGCACAGAACGTACCGGGGCTGGGTAATATTATGCCGCGTTCTGAGTCGTCACTTTGAATGATGACATGGCTTCCATCAGCTGACGCGACTGCTCCTCAAGGGAGCGGGTCGCGGCGGAGGATTGCTGCACCAGCGCCGCATTCTGCTGCGCGGTTTCGTCCATCTGGTTCACCGCAATATTCACCTGCTCAATGCCCCGGCTCTGCTCCTGCGACGCGGTCGCAATCTCTCGCATCAGTTTGGTCATGCGCAGCACTTCGGTTGCGATCTCGTCCATCGTTTCGCCAGCCTGCTGGGCCAGCTCGCTCCCCTCGTTAACGTGGGTCTGCGAATCACTGATTAGCGTTCGGATCTCTTTCGCCGCGTCGGCGCTGCGGCTGGCAAGGTTTCGCACCTCGCCTGCGACGACGGCAAACCCGCGCCCCTGCTCGCCCGCGCGCGCCGCTTCCACGGAGGCGTTAAGCGCCAGGATATTGGTCTGGAAGGCAATGCCGTCGATCACGCTCAGGATGTCGGCGATGCGCGCCGAGCTGCCGGAGATATCGCACATTTTTTCAATCACGTAGCAGACCATCTCGCTGCCGTGATCGGCCGTGTCAGACACCGATTTCGCCAGCTGGTGCGCCTGCTCGGCGTTATCGGCGTTGAGTTTCACCGTGGCGGTGATCTGTTCCATACTGGCCGCCGTCTGCTCCAGCGACGTGGCGGTGGATTCCGTACGCTCGGCAAGATCGCGGTTTCCCAGCGTCAGCTCGCGGCTACCGGTGTCAATTTGCGCGCTGGCATCACGTACCCGCAGAACCGAGTTCATCAGCGACTGGCGCATCTCCTCTATCACCGCGTTGAGGCGGTTAAACTCCTGGCTCGCGGGGGCATTCAGCGTATGGGTTAAATCCCCCGCTGCCACGTTCTCCAGTTGAGCAATGGAGGCCGAGAGCGGCTTGAGCAGCATATGGCGCAGCACCAGCCAGGCGAGCACGATAATGCCCGCCGTCAGCAGCGCTGCGACGATAATCAGGATCAGGACGCGGGTTTTACTCGACTGCACGGCGCTCACTTCCGCCTGACCCCGCGCTTCGCTCCATTTCTGAAACGCCTGCATATCGTTATCAAACTGCTTCGCCACCGGAATCAACGTCTTCTCGAGCAGATCGTAATACCCGTCCGCGCTCTGGTCATTCAGCGTTTTCAGCATCGGATTGATCCCCTGCTGGCTATACGTCGCCAGGCTGGCCGCCACTTTATCGAGCAGCTGTTGTCCCTGCTCGTCAGCCACGCCGCCGTCAATTACCCCTTTCAGCGTTTTCTGGGCCAGGGCAACTTCCTGATTGATGTTTTTTACCGCGTTGGCCGCATCGTCCAGCATGCCGATTTCCATCATGCGGACGGCCTGACCCGCTTCATTGCGCGCGCGCAGGAGCAGCGTATAGCCTGAATTAAGCTGCACCATCTGCTCACCCTGAAGGTGATTAATACGCTGCAGCGAAGAAGAACTCTGTGTGAGGGCATAAATGCCAATGCCGCTGACAATCAGCAGCAGAAGGGTCATAACGGCCAGTAAAGAGAGCAAGCCGGTACGAATCGATAGCGTTTTAAGCATGATATTATTTCCGGTAGCGAGATATTTCTGGGCATAAAAAAAGAGTATCGGCCGCTACCGGAAAATGTTTAGACTTTAAGCAAATTCAGCGTGTTATCGCTCTGTTACTGATGTGTTTACGCGGGTAACAGGCGAGCTTTGACGGTTCTCCCAGAGCACCGTCAGCCCCCGCTGCAGGGCAATAAAAATAAACAGCAGAATGCCGATGGCGATCTTCGTCCACCAGGAGCTGAGCGTGCCGTCAAAGTTGATATAGGTTTGTATCAGCCCCTGGATGGCCACGCCGAACAGCGTCCCCAGCACCGTGCCCACCCCGCCGCTGAGCAGCGTGCCGCCAATGACCACAGAAGCAATCGCATCCAGCTCGACGCCCACGCCTGCAAGGGCATAGCCCGCCTGGGTATACACCGAGAAGACGATGCCCGCCAGCGTCGCCAGGCCGGTCGAGAGCATATAGATGCGAATAGTCGTGCTGCGGGTTGAAATGCCCATCAGGTTGGCCGACGTGGCGTTACCGCCAATGGCGTAAACCTGATTGCCAAAACGGGTACGGTGAGCGAGGAAGATGCCAATCACTACCACGCCCAGCATCAGCAGCCCCATCGCGCTCAGGCGGCCGCCGCCGGGAATTTTCCACGCCAGGCTGGAGAGCGTGTCGTAGATGGGGTGGTTAATTGGAATCGACTCTTCCGACACCAGATAGCTCACACCGCGCAGGAAGAACATTCCCGCGAGGGTAATGATAAACGCCGGGATTTTCAGCGCGTCGATCAGCAGCCCCATAAAGGCGCCAAACGCGCAGCCCATCGCCAGCACCAGCGGAAACGCCACCAGAGGAGAGATCCCCCAGAAGCCGATCGCCTTCGCAAGGAACACGCCCGTAAACGCGATCACCGAGCCGACGGAGAGATCGATCCCGCCGGAGAGGATCACGAAGGTCATGCCGACAGCGATGATGCCTAAAAAGGCGTTATCGGTCAGGATATTGCAAATCACGCGCGTCGAGGCAAACCCCGGGAACTGGGTCAGGCAGTAGAGATACCCCAGCACAAACACGCCCAGGGTGATCATTAACGGTAAATTACGTTTTATCATGGCCACGGATCCCCTTAATGATGCTGACAAAGCGCGGTGACTGGACGATCAGCACGCAGAGCACGACCACGGCTTTCACCACCTGGTTGAGTTCCGGCTGGAATCCCGACAGCAGGATCCCGGTGTTCATGCCCTGAATGATCAGGGCGCCGATCACCGAGAGCAGCAGGTTAAAGCGCCCGCCCATCAGCGACCCGCCGCCGATCACCACCGCGAGGATCGCGTCCAGCTCCAGCCAGAGTCCCGCGTTGTTGGCATCGGCCCCGCGAATATCCGCCGCGACGATGACCCCGGCGATGGCGGCGCAGACGCCGCTCAGCACGTAGGTCAGCATTACCATCAGTCGGGTGTTGACGCCGGCGTTGCGCGCGGCGCGGATGTTGATCCCGACGGCCTCAATGAACATGCCCAGCGCCGTTTTGCGGGTGAAGAGCCAGAAGACAACGAGCGTGACCAGGGCAATAATCACCGGCGTCGGGAAGAACAGAAGGTTGCCGCTACCGAGCCACGCCAGGCTCGGGGAGTTGAAGGTCACAATCTGGCCGGAGGTTATCAGCTGCGCGACGCCGCGCCCGGCCACCATTAAAATCAGCGTGGCGACGAAGGGCTGGATTTTCAGCACCGCAACCAGAATACCGTTCCATAATCCTGCCAGCACGCCGGTGCCCAAGGCTGCCAGCAGGATCACCGGCAGGCTATGTCCGGCCACGGTCATGGAGGCGGCCGTAGCCCCGGCGATAGCCATCACCGCGCCGACGGAGAGGTCAATCCCGCCGGTGGCAATCACCAGCGTCATTCCGATGGCCAGCAGCGCCACCGGCGCGGCGCGGTTTAAAATGTCTATCGGGCTGCCAAACAGGCGGCCATCCTGCACGATGATCTGGAAGAAATGCGGCGCGACCAGGCTATCCACCAGCAGAACCACCAGCAGCGCCGCGATTTGCGGCGTGCCGGTTGGCCAGCTGAAGCGGCGCTTTGACTCACCGGTTTGCGAAAGCGAACGGGGCATCACGATTCACTCCTTATGCCGCGATGGCATTCATGATCGCCGGAACGGACAGCTTATCCAGCGGGATCTCTGCCACCTGTTTGCGATCGCGCATGATGATGACGCGATCGGCATAGCCCACCAGCTCTTCCAGCTCGGAGGAAATGACCAACAGCGCCAGACCGTCCGCGCACAGGGTTTCGATAAGCCGGATAATTTCGGCGTGCGCCCCCACGTCAATGCCGCGGGTCGGTTCGTCGAGGATCAGGAACTGGGGTTTGGTCAGCAGCCAGCGCGACAGCAGCACTTTCTGCTGGTTACCGCCGGAGAGGAATTCAATGGGCTGTTCCGCGCTCGGGGTGCGGATGCCGAGCTGGCGGATAAAGCGCTCGGCAATGGCGTTTTGCTCGCGCTTAGGGATCGGCCGTAGCCAGCCGCGCTGCGCCTGTAGCGCCAGAATGATATTTTCCCGCACCGAGGCGGCGGCAATAATGCCGTCCGTTTTCCGGTCCTCCGGGCAGAAGCCGACGCCCAGACAGGAGGCCTGATGCGGCGATCGCAGGGTCTGCGGTTTGCCCTTGATCAGCGCGCTGCCGCTGTCGGCAGGCTTGATCCCGAAGATCACCTCGGCGGTCTCGGTCCGGCCGGAGCCCAGCAGGCCCGCCAGGCCGACAATTTCGCCTGGCCGCACCTCAAGGTTAAACGGCGAGATCACCCCTTTTTTGCCGTAATCGCTGAACGCGGCGACCGGCTTCTCGCTCAGCAGCGTGCGCCCTGCACGCTGGAGGGCGTTGGTCTCGAGCTCGCGGCCAAGCATCATTTTTACCAGCTCGATTTGCGGCAGCTCGCGGGTTTCGCGGCAGCCGACAAAGCTGCCGTTGCGCAGCACCGTAATGCGATCGCTCACCTCATACACCTGATCGAGGAAGTGGGTGACGAAGATCAGGCTGACGCCCTGATCGCGCAGCTGGCGCATCAGGGTAAAGAGCATCTCCACCTCCTGGGTATCGAGGCTGGCGGTGGGTTCGTCAAGGATCAGCACCTTTGCGGAAAGATCGATCGCACGGCAAATGGCGACGATCTGCTGCATCGCCACGGAAAAGCGGTTCAGCGGCTCGCGGACGTCGAGGGAGAAGCCGTACGATTCCATCAGCGTTGTCGCCCGCGCTTCCATCTCTTTGCGGCGCAGCAGGCCAAAACGGCGAGGTTCACGGCCAATAAACAGGTTATCCGCCACCGACATATTCGGCAGCAGGTTCACTTCCTGGTACACCGTCCCGATCCCCAGCTGCTGGGCATGGGCGGTGTTTTTGGGCGAAATGGCGTTACCTTCCAGCCAGATGGTGCCGCGGTCAGCGTGATAAACACCGGTCAGGGATTTAATCAGCGTCGATTTTCCCGCGCCGTTCTCGCCCAGCAGCGCCATGATCTCCCCGCGCCGCAGGCTGAAATCAACGCTATCCAGCGCTTTTACGCCGGGGAAGAATTTACTCAAGCCCTCTGTGCGGAGGATTTCCTGGTGTTGTTCAGTGGTCATGGTTTCCCCCTCACCCTGACCCTCTCCCCGGAGGGGAGAGGGGATTGATCGTGCCAATTGTTAATATCCAGCTCCGCCCTGCCTTTCTCCCTCTCCCCTCCGGGGAGAGGGCTGGGGTGAGGGGCGCGGGTCTTAATAGCCCATGTTTTTCTTCTTCTCTAACTCTTCTTTCGCCGTATCAGGCAGGTAGAGGGTGGACTTGGTGACCGTCACCTTCTCCGGCATCGTGCCGTCTTTCTTGAATTTCTCCAGCGCGTCGAATGCCGGACCCGCCATGTTTGGCGTCAGCTCCACGCTGGCGTTGGCTTCGCCGTCGATCATCGCTTTGTAGATGTCCGGCACGCCGTCGATAGAGCCGGTGAGGATATCTTTGCCCGGCTTCAGACCCGCTTCTTTAATCGCCTGAATCGCACCGATCACCATGTCATCGTTGTGGGCGTAAACCATGCAGATGTTCTTGCCGTTGTTTTCAGCCTTAATGAAGCTCTCCATAACCTCTTTACCTTTACTACGGGTAAAGTCGCCGGACTGAGAGCGGATAATCTTAATGTTTGGCGCTTTCGCGATGGCTTCAGCAAAGCCTTTTTTACGGTCGATGGCCACGCTCGCCCCGACGGTACCCTGCAGCTCAACGACGTTACACGGCTTGCCGTCGACCTGCTTCACCAGCCAGTCGCCAATCAATTGCCCTTCAAGCACGTTGTTGGCGGTGACGGTGGTCATATAGAGGGATTTGTCTTTGACGTCGATGGAACGGTCGAGCAGGAAGACCGGGATCTCAGCGTCTTTCGCTTCCTTCAGGACGGGTTCCCAGCCGGTCGCCACGACGGGTGCAATAAAGATGGCATCCACGCCCTGGGCGATAAAGGAGCGCACGGCTTTGATCTGATTCTCTTGTTTTTGCTGACCATCGGCAATTTTCAGGGTAATGCCGCGTTTCTGAGCCTCGCTTTTCGCCACGTTGGTTTCTGCCGCTCGCCAGCCAGATTCAGAGCCGACTTGCGAAAAACCTACGGTTAAGGGAGCGGCCATCGCCATAGACGACATGGCTGCCGAAACTGCTGTGACCAGGAGTAAGCGCTTCCACATATGAACGTCCTCGTAGGGTGAGTTATTGTTGGTTAAAAGATGTTCTGCGGAATGACTATAGCCCATGAAATATGTAACGAATTGCGTTACATCACACTTCAGAAAAGTGAATAAAACGTTAATCACAAGTTTGTAATCGCTTTCATTTCGCCATGAAAAATGCGGCTGAGTTTATGGATTTTCCTGTCATGGAATCGGTCTGAAAAGTGGAGAAAGCGGGGAGATAAAGCGAAAACAGGCGGAGACATTCAGCGCGAGTTGGCTATAATACCTGCCACTTGTTTACCATCCATTTTAAAGGACACCGACATGAGCTTACTCAACGTCCCAGCGGGTAAAGAACTGCCAGAAGACATCTACGTAGTTATCGAAATCCCGGCTAACGCAGATCCGATCAAATACGAAGTGGACAAAGAGAGCGGCGCCCTGTTCGTAGACCGTTTCATGTCTACCGCGATGTTCTATCCGTGCAACTACGGTTACATCAACCACACCCTGTCTCTGGACGGTGACCCGGTTGACGTGCTGGTCCCAACGCCATACCCACTGGAGCCAGGCTCCGTCATTCGCTGCCGTCCAGTTGGCGTGCTGAAAATGACCGACGAATCCGGTGAAGATGCGAAGCTGGTTGCAGTACCGCACACCAAGCTGAGCAAAGAATACGATCACATCAAAGATGTGAACGACCTGCCAGAGCTGCTGAAAGCGCAGATCACTCACTTCTTCGAGCATTACAAAGACCTCGAAAAAGGCAAGTGGGTTAAAGTTGACGGCTGGGACAACGCAGAAGCAGCGAAAGCGGAAATCATCGCCTCTTTCGAACGCGCTGCTAAGAAGTAATTCTTACTGCTGATTGATGAAAGCCCCGCATGTCGGGGCTTTTTGTTGCCTTTGAAAAAGACATACACTCCTGACCATCAAGATCGTGAGCGTTATACATGCTAAGTTTCTTTCTTCAAAGCATCAAGATGGGCTACATAAAGGCGTTTGACTGTTACGGCAAAGACAGCAAATGGCAGTATCTCTGCATCATGACATTCCAGCTTGCCTGGTTTTTGTTTTACTTATGGATCCCTTATCGAAGCGATTATGCGATTCTGCTGTTTTTACTGTTTTTCCTGCCCGTCATTTCAAGCAATACGCGGTGCATAAACTACTATGGCCGTTCACGCGCCCTGTGTTTGTTATGGCTTATAGCCCCCTACATCATGCTGTTCGTTCCTCTGTTTTTAACCCGGCGCCGGGATACGGAAGAGAGTTGAAGGAACAAAAAAACAACGCCACCTCACGGTGGCGTTGTCTTTTTTCAGTACTGGTCTCTGTCTAACCAGTTACCGCTTACAATCCGCGTTAACCCTTCGACCGGACGCTGGTAGACATACATCCACGCACTTCCGTACGGCGTCTGGATCAACTGGCGCGCGTATTCACCGCCCCTGGTGCGCAAGGCATCAAGTTCGGCAAGCGTCGCGTTATCAATACGATAGACTTCACCCTGTACTGTTCCTTCGCCCGGAACCGCGCCTGGATAGTGGCCCAGGCTGTACAACTGGTAGTTCTCGATATTGTAATTCCCCAGCAGCAGAGCATTGGTCATCCAGTGACTGTTGCCTTGCCTGGTTCTTAAACTGCCGTAGACAAATATTCGCATTGCTAAAACTCAAACTGATAGAGCAGATCAAGTGCCTGGTCTACGCCGGACACTGCTTCCAGATATAGCTTAGGCATCAGGCGATAGCGTAGCGTGAGTGTTGCCAGTGAGTCAAAGATCCCCACACCATATTTTACCTGCAGACCCGGCAGTACATAGCCGCTGACCACCACCTGCGAGGAGTCACCCACGCCCTGGGTGTCCAGCGCCAGATTGCTTACGCCGAACGTCTCGCCGATTTTACCCACAACCTGCCCACTTTGTGCAACCCCCAGACCCACTAACATCGAGGTCATCGCCGCACTGTCGCTTTGTCCACTGTCCAGACCTTGTCCACGCAGCAGATAAGAGAGGGCTTCCTGCTGCGACATCGCCGGGTCAGAGAAGATCTCCGCCTTCGGTTCGTCGGCGGAACCGGTGACGCGAACGCCAGCAATAACGTCGTTTTCCGTCGCTTCCGGGTTACGAATCGCTTCGATGTTCAACAGGGGCTGATCCGGTGGGCCGGAGAACAGCAGCTCGCCTTTGCGAACAATCAGATCCTGACCATAGGCATGGAAACGCCCTTCAGGAATGTTGATCTGCCCGTTCAGGCCAAGCCCTTGTTTATCCTGCGCCACTTTCAGGTCGCCCGTGAGCCTCGCCTTCAGCCCAAACGCATTCAACCGCACGTTATTCCCCACGTGCACGGTAAGGTTACTATTAATCGGTATGCCAGCGCTCTTCTGTTCGACAGGTTTCAGATTTTCATTGAGCATAACTTCATCACTTGAGACGCCGACCGCACTTTCCGGCACGTCGTGAACCACGATGCGCGCCCACGGCACGTCGACACGACCGTCAAGCGTGAAGAGGCTTGGCGTGGCTTCAAAGACCACATCAGGCGAGACGTCCAGGCGCACCATCGGCGGTACGGTGATGCGCACCTTACTGCCCTTCGCGGCAATACGGGCGCGCCAGTTGTCGAGCTGGCTCCAGTCCGCGTCGCCGCTCAGGTTAATTTGCCCTTGCTGCGTTAATACCGAGCCGCTCAGCGTCGAGCTCATGCCGTTGAAGTTCATCGCGATCTGGCTGGGCTGCATGTCAAACGGCATGAAGTTGCCGTCAATATCCACGCCGCTGAGCCGCATCTGACCGAACAGCTGCGGGCTTTGCGCGTTGCCGGCCAGGCGCAGGTTAGCGTTCAGCATGCCTTCGGCTTTTTCCCCGCGCGCAAAAATCGGGTTCACCATCGCCAGGTTGAAGTTTCGGATGTTAACGTTGCCGCCCAGATTACGCCGTCCCTGCGGGTCGGTAATCTGGACCTGACCATCCAACTGACCGTTATTGGTCAGGCGGATTGTCCACCCCAGCTGTGCGCGATTGTTATGCAGATCGGCACTCAGGTTCAGGGTGTCGAACGCCACCGGCAGCGGCGCGTCGTTGACCTCCTGCGTCACCTTCACGTTACGCCCGGAGAGCGTCACGCTGCCCTGCGGCAGCCCCTCTTTGGTGGTGTCCCAGGCGACATCGGCTTTCCCGCTGAAGACGCCGCTCGCCTGCGTGGTATCCGGCATAAACGGTTTTAGCATCGCCAGATCGAAGCGGTTGAGGTTGATCTGCGCGCGCCCTTCCGCGCCCGCATCGATGGTCTGCGGCACGCACAGTTCCGCATTCGGGTTGGTCCAGCAGTGTGGCCCAATACTGATCTTCTGCTCGGCGTTGCGGTAGTCCAGCGCAATCGAGCGCGACAGCGCCAGCGGCCCGACCGGCGTAGTGAAGCGGGTGTTATCCAGCGTCCCTTTCCAGCGCTCCTCTTTGCGGTCGAAACTTCCCGTCAGATGGAGCTGGCCGGAGACCGGCTCACCCTGCACCCGCAGCTGCAGGTCGTGCTGCTTCTCGTTGCCTTTAGCGTCCAGGGTGACCAGGCTAATGTTCACGTCCGGCTGAGAAATACGTTCCACGCGCAGGTTCAGGTTACCGCCGATCTGGTCGGTGGATTTCACATCCCCCTCCACGCGAACCCGGGCAACGCTCAGCTCCTGCCAGCGCAGGTTATTGGCGGTGATATCCGCCAGCAGCTGCGGCGCGTCTACCGTGCCGCGCACCTTCACGAGCCCCTTCGCCGTACCGCCAAGCCCCGGCAGGGCGTTATCCAGATTCGGCGCGTCGATGGTGGCATCCAGATTGAGATCTTTCACCCCCAGCTCGCCTTTGATATCCGCCGTGTTGCGACCCAAGGCCACGTGCAGGCCCGGGATAACCCACTGCAGATAGCTGTTGCCTTTCACCGAGCCTTCAACGTTTACCTTGTTCTGCTTCACGTTCCCGGTGAGCTTGATCTCCGGCACGTCCATCTGCCACGTGCCGCCGTACAGGCTGCCGCGCGTTTTTATCAGGCCATCCAGCTTCGACGGCCAGTCCGGCACCTCTTTGGCGGTGTTAATGCCCGTCAGCTTCAGCTCGCCGCGCCAGCTGATCGCCTGCTGCCAGTCGAGCAGCGCGGTCAGCTCGGTTTTGCCCTCCAGCGCCGCGACGGTCAGCTTGTCGAGGTTAACCTGCTGTTCGTTGCCCTTCGCATCCAGGGTGATGTTCGCGGGCGGCACGCCCTGCCCCTTCACCGCGGTGCGGAAAGAGAGCGTGTAGTCGGTCATCTTGCCGCTCAGCTTTAGCTTCAGGTCATCGGCCTGGAACTGCTTTTCGCCGGTAAACGGCCAGGAAAGCTGCTTGCTGACAACCTCAAGATTGAGCGGCAGCCCGGCTTCCGCCAGCTGGGTTTGCGCACGCAGGGCCATATCCACCGGGCCGGAGAGATTCACGCCAACATCGAGCTTATCGCGCAGCGCCCCGCCCACCTTGACCTTCACTTTCTCGCCTTTCAGCGGGTCGATGTTCAGGGTGCTATTCAGCGTGATATCCACCGGCCAGCTGTCGCGCAGCAGCGCATTACCCGACGCATTCACCGAGCCCTGGTTGGTGTCGATATCCAGCGCGTCGAGCTTCATGTTGCCGTCAATGCTGCTGACCTTCAGCAGCATGTTATAGACCGTCAGGTCGGTATCACCGGTCAGGCGCAGCTGTTCGCCTTTGAATTCCTCAATGTTAAGGTTCAGCGGCAGATGTACGTCGGTCATTTCCGGCAGCACTGGCTTCGAGAAGAGGTCTTTCAGCGTTTCGCCCAGCGGCTTCTCTTCTGGCTGCGGGTTCTGGATCTTCGGCTCGACGATCTCTTCCTGCGCCACGTCGGCCACTTTCGGCAGCGCGATCAGCAAGCCCTGCAGGGACGTTGGCGTCAGAGTGAGGTTTTTCTCCTGCCAGCGCAGGCCGGAGGTGAAATCCATCACGGACACGGTGGTGTCGTCGATTTTGATATTGACGTTATCGAGCGCCACCCGATAAAGCGCGATCGGGTACGGCGTGGAGAGATTCAGCGGGCCGCTGTCTTCTTCTTCAACCGGCGCAGACTTCGGCATTTTCTTTGAATCTATCGCCACGTTGACATCTTTTAGCGACAGATCGTTGACGCAGAGCTTGCTGTCACGCAGACAGCCCAGCTTTACCGCGAGATGGAACTCCCCGGCGTTGACCGCCACGCCCGGCTGCTCATAGCGGATGTTCTTCAGGCGCAGGTCGCGCCAGCCGCCCGTCACCTGACCAATCTCCAGCCCCGGCACCCAGCGGTTCGCGGCGTTAAACAGCAGATGCAGCCCGGTCGTCGTTCCTACCAGAAACGCCACCGTCCCGAGCAGCAGCACGATAAAGATCAGCACCCCGAGGCTTATTTTCTTCCATAAACTCATAATTCAGGCCCCAGACCGATGTAAAACTGTAATCCGTGTTCATCTTTGTCGCCGACAGGCACGGCAAAATCGAGCTTGATGGGCCCGACGGGTGACTGCCAGCGCACGCCGACGCCCGCGCCGGTTTTAAAGTCGCTGCGGCGGATATCGTTTACCGCTTCACCGCCGTCAACAAACATTGCACCCCACCACTTTCCGCTGACGTTGTACTGGTACTCCAGCGAGCCCGTCGCCAGTTTTGACGCACCGGTCAGCTGGCCCTTTTCGTTCTCAGGTGAGATCGATTTGTACTTATACCCGCGAATGCTGCGGTCGCCCCCGGCGAAGAAGCGCAGGTCCGGCGGAACGCGCTCGAAGTCTCCCGTTTCAATCCAGCCGAGATTGCCGCGCATCACAAAGCGATGTTTGTCGTACAGCGTACGGATCCAGACGTTTTGCGCCTGCATGACGGAGAAGTCCACGTCGGAGCCCCAGGCGGAGTTGGAATAATCGATGGAGTAGCGCTGCGAGTCGCCCCAGGTCGGCATCAGGCCCCCACGCGAGCGGGTACGGCTGATCATCACGCCCGGATAAAGCAGCATGGTGGTATTGGTGACGTTGGCCTGGGTAAAGTGGTCCAGGCTCCAGCGCAGGTTAATGGCGCGCTGCCAGCCGCTGGAGAGATCCCAGAAGCGGGAGACCGCAAGCGTCGTAGAGTCCTGCTTTGTGTCGTTTAAATCGGTGCGCTTAAAACCGCCCTGCAGAAGGTAATATTGCTCAAGCGGATTTTTCAGCAGCGGCATTTTGTAGCTGAAGTCCAGCTGCTGCTCGGGCGCAGAGAGACTCAGGCTGGTGGTCAGGCTGTGACCGTACGAGTTCATCCACGGTTTTTTCCACGAGGTTTTCACGCGTGGTCCCACATCTGTCGAGTAGCCAACACCGGTCTCAATGGTGTTCTCGGTGCGCGGCGAAACAACGCCATGCAGCGGCAACACCTTGGTTTTGCGAGACTTATCAAATTCCGGCGCGACAACCACGGAGTTAAACCAGCCGGTAGCTGAGAGGCGTCGGTTCAGCTCTCCGAGATCGCTCGACTGGTAGTAATCCCCTTTTTTGAACGGCACGAGGTTTTGCAGGTACTCTTCACGAATTTGCGAACCTTCAAACGTCACGTCGCCAAAGCGGTAGCGTTCCCCGCTGTCGTAGTCGATATCCCAGAAGGCCTGACGTCGCGCCAGCGCAATGCCCAGCTGGCTTTTGTTGAACTGGCTGTCAAAGTAGCCCTTACGCAGGGAAACGCTCGTCAGCTCTTTTTTGAAATGGTCGTAGTCACCGTGGTTGAGCACGGTGCCGACTTTTGGCCGCGTGCTGAGCAGGTCCAGGTAGTCCCGATCGGTACGCGCCCCGCCGCGCAGGATGACGTTCGTGCCGCCAATCAGTACCGGCTCACCGGGCGAAACGCGGGCAATGAGGACCTGGCGCCCCTTCTTTGGCGGCGGGCGAAGATCAAAATCAATGGTGGGTTCGTAATACCCCAGCGCTTTCAGCCCCTCGCGGATCGCATCATCGACGCGCGCGCGAAAACGCCGGTCCGGCGTCACCTCATCACTCTGGATGGTCGATAGCTGCGCACGCACGTTTTTTTCCAGCGCCCCGGATAACCCCTCAACCTGCAAACGGACATTCGCCGCGCTGGCAATCCCGCTTGTCAGCAACACACTGACTAAACATAACTGGCGGATTTTTGTCACGTTTTCTCCTGAATATCCCTGTTTCCACCCTGGAAGCAAATGAAGTGCCGCTCCGCGGCAAAATACGGCCTGTTGGCCAAAAACCCGAATCGCGGGTTGAAAATGGGTGTAACACCCAAATATTTCTTATGATTAAATCTAGACTCATTCAGCGCATTTATTGTGTTCAATTAAACGCTTCGTGACAACCTTAACTGAAACATCGCACCCCGGGAGGCCCCATCGTGAGTTTATTCGACAAAAAGCATCTGGTTTCACAAACCGATGCATTACCGGGACGCAACACCCCTATGCCTGTGGCGACCTTACACGCCGTCAATGGCCATTCCATGACCAACGTGCCGGAGGGAATGGAAATCGCCCTGTTCGCCATGGGCTGCTTCTGGGGCGTTGAGCGCCTCTTCTGGCAGTTGCCCGGCGTTTACAGCACGGCGGCTGGCTACACGGGCGGTTACACGCCAAATCCTACCTATCGCGAAGTCTGTTCCGGCGAAACCGGGCATGCGGAAGCGGTACGCGTGGTGTACGACCCTGCGGTAATCAGCTACGAACAGCTCCTGCAGGTCTTCTGGGAAAACCATGACCCGGCGCAGGGCATGCGTCAGGGCAACGACCACGGCACCCAGTACCGTTCGGCTATCTATCCGCTCACGCCTGAGCAGGATGCCGCCGCGCGCGCCAGCCTGGAGCGTTTCCAGCAGGCCATGCGTGAAGCGGGCGATACGCGCGAGGTGACCACGGAAATCGCGACGGCGAAACCGTTCTACTACGCCGAGGACGATCACCAGCAGTACCTGCATAAAAACCCGTACGGCTACTGCGGCATCGGGGGCATCGGCGTCTGCCTGCCGCCACAGCTGGCCTGATTACTCATCCAGCGCCACGCGAGCCGCGTGGCGCGTGGCGTTGCTGACTGAACCGTAATCCATCACTTTGCCCTGTAACAGCAGGTTAAAGACCGGTGCCTGCGGTCGGTTGAGCCGCGTTTGCAGCAGGTGAACGGCCTCAATTCCCAGCTCGCGGCAGGGCACCGTCACGCCCGTGACCGGTTTTTCCAGACGGTGCGCTAAATTCCATGCAAAATCGGTCGTGATGAGCGAAATGTCTTCCGGAATGCGCAGCCCGTGGCGCGTTAACACCCTCACCACCCCTTCCACCATGCGGGTACTGTTCGGGAAAATCACCTCCGGCCACTGCGAGCGGTCATGATTCACTAACCACGCATCCAGCGCCTGCTCGGCCTCTTCTGCGGTAAACCACTCCGTCACGAGCAAATCGCGCTGAGGATCGAAGGCGACGTGAAAATGGCGATACGCCTCTTTGATACCGTCCAGACGCGCGTACAGCGTATCCCGCCGCAGGCAGGTGAGCGTGAGCACGCGGCGATGCCCCTGCTCGAAAAGGTACTGCATGGTGGTGAAGCCGATCGCCCGGTGATCGGGTGACACGGCATCCAGCAACCGATCCCGATCGACGGAATTAATCAACACGCAGGGCTTATTCAGGGTGCTTGCCAGTTTAAATATGGTGGAATCATCAGTGCCAATAATAATTATCGCGTTAATATTCTTATGACTGGCTTTTTCCATAAAGACTTTCACATCGGCGTGCTGCTCTTCTAAACCACAGCACGTGACCCACACATTATGCCGCGCGCAGGCTTCAGCAATTCCTTTCGTCACTTCCAGATAAAAAATATCCCCGCGTCCCTGAAAGGTTCTTTCCGGTGCAAAAACAGAGATACCGTTAATGAGCAGTCTTCCGCTCGCCATAGACTCCAGCACACCGAGCTCCCGCGCGGTGCGAACGATCGCCTCCCTGGCTTTATCGCTGGTGTAAGACTTGCCGCTTAATACCCGCGAAACCGTGCTGACGGAATAGCCCGTCAGGGCCGCAATTTCCTCCATTTTTAACTTGCCCGGCATAGTGTGACCTCGCTCTCATTCAGTTTTTGCAAATATTTGCAGAAACAGTCCGTTGATTTTAAAACTAAATTTCAGAAAGCCTGGAGATTACTTAATCACCTTGCGAGTATTCTCACAAAAACACATTGTCGCTGCGGCTCCCCTTTCCTATTTTCCGGTCATCACTCATTTCAACTGAAATTAAGGTGTGACATGGAGAAGGTACGTTTTGGCATTATTGGAATAGGGAATATCGGTACGGTCCACGCGCGTTATTTACTGGCGGGTACGGTCAGCGACGCCTGCCTGGCGGCGGTTTGTGATAATGCACCGGAAAAGCATCCGGCTATTCGCCAGCTGGTCGGCACCCTCCCCTTATTCAGCGACGCGCAGGAGATGATCCAGAGCGGGCTTATCGACGCGGTGATTGTCGCCACGCCGCACTACGAGCATCCGCGCCTGTCGATGCTGGCGATGCGCAACGGCATCCACACCCTGTGTGAAAAACCGGCGGGCGTGTATACCGCCCAGGTGCAGGAGATGAACGCCTGCGCCCAGGCGTGCGATGTGGTGTTCGGCATCATGTACAACCAGCGCCCGAATCCGCTCTACCAGAAGGTGAAAGATCTGATCGACAGCGGCGAGCTGGGTGAGATCCGCCGCTCCAACTGGATCATCACCAACTGGTATCGCTCGCAGAGCTATTACAACTCCGGCGGCTGGCGCGCCACCTGGAAAGGGGAAGGCGGCGGCGTGCTGCTCAACCAGGACCCGCACCAGCTCGATCTCTGGCAGTGGCTGGTCGGCATGCCGGTCCGTCTGCGCGCGTTCTGCCAGTTCGGTAAGCATCGTCAAATCGAAGTAGAAGACGAGGTCACCGCCTACGCCGAGTATGCCAACGGCGCGACGGGCGTGTTTATCACCACCGTGGCGGAAACGCCGGGCACCAACCGGCTGGAAATCGTCGGCGATCGCGGCAAGGTGGTCGTCGAAGAGGGCAAGCTGCGGTACTGGCGGCTGCGGGAATCTGAAACCGCCTTCAACGCCCGCTGGCAAAACGGTTTTGGAGAGCCTGAATGCTGGGAGGTCACGCTTCCCGTCGCCCCGGAATGCAGCGAACACCACGTCATTACCGCCAACTTCTGTGCCGCCATCCTGCGCGGCGAGCCGCTCATTGCGCCGGGTCTGGAAGGGATCCGCGGGTTGACGCTCTCCAACGCCATGCACCTCTCCACCTGGACCGACGACTGGGTCGAACTCCCGCTCAACGAAAAACAGTATCTGCGCCTGCTTCAGCAGCGCATCAGCACCTCAGTGGCTAAAGAGACAGCCAGCGTCACGCTGGATGCCTCCGGCACCTGGTAACTCCGGAGAAGAAACGATGTTAAATGTCGCTATCGTGGGAACAGGGAATATCTCGCACAACCATATTCAGGGCTATTTGCAGTTTGGTCAGCGCTGCCGGATCGTCGCGCTGGTGGATATCTACCCGGAAAAAGCCCACGAGAAAAAAACGCGCTACGGCCTGACGGACGCCCGGGTGTATGACAGCCACCAGCAGATGCTGGCATCAGAGCCGAATATCGATATCGTCGACGTCTGCACGCCGCCCTACGTCCACGCAGAGATCGGCATTGATGCCCTGAACGCGGGCTGCCACGTGCTGTGCGAAAAACCGATGGCCGCCTCGCTGGAGGAGTGCGACGCGATGATCGCCGCACAAAAGGCCAGCGGCAAAACGCTCTCCATCATTGCCCAAAACCGCTTTACCGATGCCTTCTGGCGCTTAAAAGCAGCGCTGGATTCGGAGCTTGCGGGCAAGGTTTGCCACGCGCAGGTGGACTCCTTCTGGTGGCGCGGACACTGCTACTACGACCTGTGGTGGCGCGGCACCTGGGAAAAAGAGGGCGGCGGCTGCACCCTTAACCACGCGGTTCACCACATCGACGCCATTCAGTGGATGCTCGGCTTCCCGTCCGAGGTGGTGGCGATGATGACCAACGTGGCGCACGACAACGCTGAAGTCGAAGACCTCAGCGCCGCGATCTTCAAATACCCCAGCGGCGCGCTCACCCAGCTTACCGCCTCGGTCGTGCACCACGGGGAAGACCAGAAAATCATTATTCAGGGTGACAAGGCACGTATCTCTGCGCCGTGGCAGGCCTTTGCCAGCGTCAGCGCCGATAACGGCTTCCCGCAGGAGACCCACGACCAGCAGCGAGAAGCGCAGCTCAACGCCGTTTTTCAGGAGACGCCGAAGCTCGAGTGGACGCTGCACACCGGGCAGATTAATGACCTGCTTTCCGCCATCGAGCACGGCACGGCGCCGTTAGTGGATGGCCTGCAGGGCAAACGCTCGCTGGAGCTGATTACCGCGATCTACAAATCCGCCATTACCCGCACCGTGGTCTCGCTGCCGATTCAGCGCGATGACCCGTTTTACCGTACCGGCGGGACGAATGCACTCGCCCCCCGTTTTTATGAAAAATCCGCAAGCGTCGCCAACTTCAGCGAAGTGGGTGCGATCCCCCTTGGCAAAGATCTGGATTAAGGAGTGACACCATGAACAAAAATGACGGAATGAACTACGCCCCGGTGGGTAAACCCCAGCCGGTTGTCCGCGAGGGGGAATTTGTTTTTGCCGCTGCCGCGCTCGACCACGGCCATATCTACGGCATGAGTAACGGCCTGATAGAAGCCGGGGCCACGCTGAAGTGGGTATACGATCCCGATCCGGCCAAAGTGGATAAATTCATCCAGCAATACCCGCAGGCAAAAGTGGCGGAGTCGCTGGAGGTGATACTCAACGACGACGAGGTGCCTCTGGTAGCCGGTGCGGCCATCCCCTCCGAGCGCTGTGCGCTGGGGCTGAAAGCCATGGCCGCAGGCAAGGACTACTTCACAGATAAAGCGCCGCTCACCACTCTTGAACAGCTGGCGGATGCTAAAGCGATGGTTGAGAAAACCGGGCGGAAATACGCCGTGTACTACAGCGAACGTCTCCACGTGGAGAGCGCGGTGTTTGCCGGACAGCTGGTGCAGCAGGGGGCCATTGGCCGCGTCGTCCAAACCCTGGGAACCGGCCCGCACCGGGAAGGGGCCGGCCGCCCGGACTGGTTCTACGATCGTCGCTATTTTGGCGGCATTCTGTGCGACATCGGCAGCCACCAGATTGAGCAATTTCTGTTTTACACGGGCAACCGTAACGCCACCGTGGTCGCCAGCCAGGCACGCAATTTCAACCATCCGCAGCATCCGGCATTTGAAGATTTCGGTGACGCAACAATCAGAGGCGAAAACGGTGCCAGCGGCTATTTCCGCTGCGACTGGTTCACCCCGGACGGGCTCTCAACCTGGGGCGACGGCCGTCTGACGCTGCTCGGCACCGACGGGTATATCGAGATCCGCAAATATGTCGATCTCACCCGCGGCGAGCAGGACGTGGTTTATCTCGTCAATAAAGAGGGGGAATTCCGCTATCCGGTCGCCGGACAGGTCGGGTTCCCGTTCTTTGGCGAACTGATCCTCGACTGTCTGCATCGTACAGAAAACGCCATGACGCAGGCGCACGCCTTCAAAGCGGCGGAGCTCTGCGTAAAGGCCCAGATGCTGGCCAACGCGACGGAATAACGGGAGGCGACAATGACGATCCTGAACACGGCGGTTATCGGTGCCGGAGCGATCCACGGCTGCCATGTGAATGCGTTGCGCCTGCTCCCCAACGTCGCGCTACGCGCGCTGGTGGACATCGACAGCGTCAAAGGGCTGGAGCTGGCAATGCGCTATCAGTGCCGCTTCTATCAGGATTACCGGGAAATGCTGCTGGATGATGCCATCGACGTGGTCCACATCTGCACGCCGCATTTCGAGCATAAGAACATGATCCTGGCGGCGCTCGCCGCCGGGAAGCATGTTTTCTGCGAAAAACCGGTGGGCATGAACAGCAGCGAACTCGTGGACATCACCCGTGCCGCCGAACAGGCGTCGGGTCTGCTCGGCGTGTGCTACCAGAACCGCCTCAACCCCACCAGCCTGCGCATTCGCCAGATGCTGGAGGACGGCGAGCTGGGAAAAATGCTCAGCATTAAGGCCGTGCTGACCTGGTCACGCTCGGGCGCGTACTACACCGAAAGCCCGTGGCGCGGGCGGCTGGCAACGGAAGGGGGCAGCCTGCTGATCAACCAGGCCATTCATACCCTCGACCTGATGCAGTGGTTCGCAGGCGGCGTAACGCGCGTGAAAGGCGTGGTGGACAGCGGCGAGCTCGCGGACGTGACCGAAGGGGAAGACAGCGCGATGGCCACGCTGCACTTTGCCAACGGCGCGCGCGGCCTGTTTTACGCCAGCAACTGCAATACCACCGATTCCCCGCTTCTGATGGAGATCCACTGCGAACAGGGCTCGCTGCTGCTGCATAACAACGTCCTCTGGTGCATCGCCCGCGGCGAGCGGCTCAGGCTGGCCAGCGATAACTCCCCTGACGGCCAGATCAAAAGCTACTGGGGACTGGGGCACGAGCAGGCGATCCGCCGGTTTTATCACGCTATCACCCACCCGGGAAACATGGATTACACCGACATCCGTGAAGCCGGACATTCACTCAAGCTTGTGGAGGCTATTTACCGCTCATCTCAGTTAAAACAATGGATAGATATCAATAACTAGAACGTAATTTGTATTCCAGCACTTAATAAAAAACGACCCGAGAAAACGGGTTAATCATTACCCTACACTGGATATTATTATGGTCAAACCAACTGAACGTAGAGTGGGTTATGGCGTGGCGCTCGGCTACGGCGTAACCGATCTTTTTGGCGGGGGTGCGTTTACCATTATCGGCACCTGGCTGTTATTTTTTTACACCACCTATTGCGGACTCTCAGTCATTGAAGCGGGATCTATATTCGCTATTGCCCGCGTGATTGATGCGCTATTAAGCCCGATTATGGGCTATATCACCGATAACTTCGGGGATACCTGGCTCGGGCGTAAATTTGGTCGTCGCCGCTTCTTTTTATTACTCAGCTCACCGCTCATGTTTTTGTATGCCCTGCTGTGGATGACGGACATGGGTTACTGGTATTACCTGGGCACTTACCTCTCTATTGAGCTGCTGTCGGCGATGGTGCTGGTACCCTGGGAGACCCTGGCGGCTGAGATGACGAACCGGTATGAAGAGCGTAGCCGCCTCTCAGGCGTGCGGATGATCTGCTCCCAGCTGGGCGGTTTTCTTGCGGTTTCCGTTCCCGGCGTGATTATGCAGTTTACGGGTAAAGATAATCCCTTTACCTATACCCTCACCGGGCTGATATTTTCCTGCGTGTTCTGCCTTGCGGTATTTATTACCTGGTACACCACCTGGGAAGCGAAGGATGTGCAGCAGGAATCCAGTTTTAAAGTGGACAACCAGCGCAGCGGCGGGCTACTGAATCACCTGAAATATCTGGTGCTGGATCTCTTTTCTTCATTCCGTATTCGCGCGTTCCGCCTGCATATCATTATTTACATCTTTTCGTTCACGGCGATGGACGTGTTCGGTTCGGTCTTTACCTATTACGTCGTGTATTGCCTGAGCCAGGATGCCTCGGCGGTTTCCGGCTGGCTGAGCATTGCGGCCTTCGCCTCGGTACCCGGCACCTATGGATTTATGCTGTTGCTGAACCGGCTGAACGTCACGCCGTCTGCCGCCCTGCGGCTCTCCTACGGCTGTATCTTCCTGGTGCTGGCCTTCCTGTTTACGGTCTACCTCACCAAAACGCAGGTACCGACGCTGCTGTTCTCCGCGGTCTTTATTCTGCTCGGTGCCGCCCGCTCTGGCCTCTACTATATTCCGTGGAATATCTACAGCTTCATTCCGGATATTGACGAGATGGTGACCCAGCAGCGCCGCGAAGGGATTTTTGCCGGCGTGATGGTCCTGACCCGCAAGAGCACGGTGGCGATTGCCATCATGATCATTGGCCTGGTGCTGCAGGAGTCCGGCTTTGTGAAGGGCAGCGGCGCGCAGCCTGAAAGCGCGCTGGGGGCGATTATCGGCCTGATGATCTTCGCAACGGCAGCCCTGCTGGCGGTCAGCTTCTTCACCACCTACAGATTCAAGCTCACCCGTGAGACGCACAAGCTGCTTCTAAAGGAGATTGCGCGCCGTAAGCTGGGCGGGGATTACCGCGACTGCGACGCCGGGACCCGCGTGGTGATCAAACAGCTCACAGGCTATGAGTATGACCAGGTGTGGGGAGGCGATGCCACCCGTCGGGCGGTAGGCGATGTCCGCCTGTCTACCGTGAAATAACGCGATGTACCGGACAGCGCCCGCTGTCCGGTCTGTTTTATGCCAAAAATGTGACCTCTGGCAGATTTACATCTCTTTACGCTATACTACCCGCTGAAATAATCGGCTCAACGCTACGAGCTGACGTTCAATGTGTTTTCACACAAATGGTATCAATTCCCCTTCTGAGGATCTGGCGAGAAGCCGGATAAACTATGTTAAACAGTATTTTAGTAATACTTTGTCTGATTGCCGTCAGTGCATTTTTCTCGATATCTGAGATCTCGCTGGCCGCGTCCCGTAAAATCAAACTGAAGCTGCTTGCCGATGAAGGCAACATCAATGCCACCCGCATTCTGAAAATGCAGGAAAACCCCGGCATGTTCTTCACCGTGGTGCAGATCGGCCTCAACGCGGTCGCCATTCTCGGCGGTATCGTGGGCGATGCGGCGTTTTCCCCGGCGTTTTATAGCCTCTTTGTTAAGTACATGTCCGTTGAGCTGGCCGAACAGCTGAGCTTTATCCTCTCCTTCTCGCTGGTCACCGGCCTGTTTATCCTCTTTGCCGACCTGACCCCGAAACGCATCGGTATGATTGCGCCAGAAGCTGTGGCTTTGCGTATCATCAACCCGATGCGCTTCTGTCTGTACGTGTTTCGTCCGCTGGTGTGGTTCTTCAACGGCCTGGCGAACGTGATTTTCCGCATCTTTAAGCTGCCGATGGTGCGTAAAGACGACATCACCTCTGACGACATTTATGCGGTCGTGGAAGCCGGCGCGCTGGCCGGTGTGCTGCGCAAGCAGGAGCACGAGCTGATTGAGAACGTATTTGAACTGGAATCCCGTACCGTGCCGTCTTCCATGACGGGCCGTGAAAGCATTATCTGGTTCGATTTACATGAAGATGAGCAGAGCCTGAAGAACAAAGTGGCGCAGCATCCGCACTCCAAGTTTCTGGTCTGTAATGAAGATATCGACCACATCATCGGCTACGTCGACTCCAAAGACCTGCTGAACCGCGTGCTGGCAAACCAGAGCCTGGCGCTCAACAGCGGCGTGCAGATCCGCAATACCCTGATTGTGCCGGACACCCTGACGCTCTCCGAAGCGCTGGAAAGTTTCAAAACCGCCGGGGAAGACTTCGCGGTTATCATGAACGAATACGCGCTGGTGGTGGGTATTATCACCCTGAACGACGTGATGACCACGCTGATGGGCGACCTGGTTGGCCAGGGGCTGGAAGAGCAGATTGTTCAGCGTGACGATAATTCATGGCTGATTGATGGCGGCACGCCGATTGAAGACGTGATGCGCGTGCTGGATATCGACGAGTTCCCGCAGTCCGGCAACTACGAGACCATCGGCGGCTTTATGATGTTTATGCTGCGTAAGATCCCGAAACGTACCGACTCGGTGAAGTTCTCCGGCTACAAGTTTGAGGTGGTGGATATTGATAACTACCGCATCGACCAGCTGCTGGTGACGCGCATCGACAACAAACCGACCGTACTGGTGCCGAAGCTGCCGGACGCGGAAGAGAAGGTGTCGGCGTAACGTTCCAGCCCCTACAAACATCAACGGCTCCCATCGGGAGCCGTCTTTTTAACTACTGCATAGCACGTTGGTTAAGCCATCTCTGTCTGCAGACGCATAACCTGACGGTTGACTTCGGACATCACAGACAGGTGCTGTTTGTCCTTCACTTTTGGGACAAGGATCTTGCCCTTATCAAACTCAAAAGCGCCAACATCCTTGATATACAACCGTCCACGGAACAGGATCTTCACGTACTTCGCCACTTGAAGCGGGTTGTAGCGTTGGAAAATTTTCATTCTTGTATCTCCTGCGAATCATACGCTCTTGCGGTGCCACAATCGGCCCGACTGTCCTGAGCGCAAATTTTAATGCCCAATGACTATAGACCAGAACTACGGTGTTACCCAGTGTGCATAAGTTTATTTACCGTTTGATTACAATTATTCAGAATAATCTTTGCAAAGCGTGACTGAGAGCAGTATAAGCCGTCGTTTTTTCATGGATATGTGCGTTCACCCGCAAACTGGCATCGGGATTGCGGGAAAACCACATTGATCGCACTTATCATTAAAAGCGCAAGACCAAGTGGTCGGATCACCTGCAAACAATAAGGAAACGCCATGACCCTACGTAATATCCTTGCAGCAGCCTGCCTGCTGCTGCCCCTGTGGGCTTCCGCTCACAGCATTGAAAAAGGACAACGTGTACCGCCAGTCGGCATTGCTGACCGGGGAGAATTGATTCTCGACAATGATAAGTTTAGCTACAAAGCCTGGAATAGCGCGCAGCTCGCGGGCAAAGTGAGAGTTGTACAACATATTGCCGGTCGTACATCCGCAAAAGAGAAAAATGCCAACCTGGTGGAAGCGATCAAGGCCGCAAAATTCCCTCACGACCGCTACCAGACCACCACGATCGTGAATACCGATGACGCCATTCCGGGCTCCGGGATGTTTGTGCGTTCAAGCCTTGAGAGCAATAAAAAGCTCTACCCGTGGTCGCAGTTTATCGTCGACAGCAACGGCGTCACCCGTAAGGCCTGGCAACTGGAAGAAGAGAGCTCCGCCATTATCGTGCTGGATAAAGAAGGTCGCGTTCAATGGGTGAAAGACGGGGCATTAACCCAGGAAGAGGTGCAGCAGGTTGTTGACCTGCTGCATAAGCTGCTGGCTCAATAAATCGAGACGCGGAAGCCGGGGTTGAGGAAGGATTCGCGCGGGGTATAGTCCAGCGGCTTGCCCTGCCAGTCATGAACGTGCGCCCCGGCTGCCGCGGCAACGGCATGCCCGGCGGCGGTATCCCAGACGTTGGTTGGCCCGAAGCGGGGGTAGAGCTGCGCATGACCTTCCGCCACCAGGCAGAATTTCAGCGATGAGCCAATCGAGGTGGTCTGGTGTTCACCCAGCTGTTGCAGATACTCCTGCAGCTCGCTGTCGCTGTGCGAGCGGCTAATCACCACCAGCGGTGGACGCGCATCGCGCACCTGGATCTGCTTGCGCACGCCGCACTCTTCCTTCCACGCCTTCCCTTCTGCGGCGCTGTACATCACTTTCATGACCGGCGCATAGACCACACCCAGCACCGCTTTTCCCTTTTCAATCAGGGCGATATTGACGGTGAATTCACCGTTGCGCTTGATGAACTCTTTTGTCCCGTCCAGCGGATCGACCAGCCAGTAGCGCTGCCAGTGCTGACGCTCCTCCCAGCTTTGCGGCGCTTCTTCTGACAGGACGGGGATGTCCGGCGTCAAGGCCTGTAACCCTTTCAGGATAACCTTATGTGCCGCAATATCCGCCGCCGTGACCGGAGAGTCGTCCGCTTTGCTGACCACCTCCATAGGTTTACTACCGTCATACACCTGCATGATGGCATCTCCCGCATCCCGCGCGAGCTGACAAATTTTATCTAGCATTTTCCACCTCTTTGTTAACGCAGTGAGGTTAACTCTTTGTTTTAGTTATATCGTAATGTGAACAATTCCGCTATCTGTGAAGCAATTCCGGTTTCAGGTTACATTTTTCTGTCAGGATTCACATTTCTGTAAGCAACAAGCTATAGATACATACTCTTTTGTGGTCTGCATCGAAAAAAGGACTCCTCTGATGATTAAGTTTAGTGCAACGCTTCTGGCGACGCTGATTGCAGCGAGCGTTCAGGCGGCGACGGTAGATCTGCGTATTCTGGAAACGACCGATCTGCACAGCAACATGATGGACTTCGATTACTACAAAGATACCCCGACGGAAAAATTCGGACTGGTACGTACGGCAAGTTTGATCAATGCGGCGCGTGGCGAAGTGAAAAACAGCGTGCTGGTCGACAATGGCGATCTCATTCAGGGCAGTCCGCTCGGAGATTACATGGCGACCAAAGGGCTGAAAAAAGGCGAGATCCATCCTGTTTATAAAGCGATGAACACTCTGGATTATACCGTCGGTAATCTTGGCAACCATGAATTCAACTACGGTCTGAAATACCTCCATGACGCCCTGGCCGGTGCGAAATTCCCGTACGTTAATGCCAATATCATCGACATTAAGACCCAAAAGCCGCTCTTTACCCCTTACCTGATTAAAGAGACAAGCGTCGTCGACAAGGACGGTAAAAAACAGACGCTAAAAATCGGCTATATCGGTTTTGTCCCGCCGCAGATCATGACGTGGGATAAGGCCAACCTCGACGGTAAAGTGACCGTGAACGACATCACCGAAACCGCTCGCAAATACGTGCCGGAAATGCGTAAAAAAGGCGCCGATCTGGTGGTCGTTGTCGCCCACTCGGGTCTCTCCGCCGATCCGTACCAGGCCATGGCAGAAAACTCCGTTTACTACCTGAGTGAGGTCCCGGGCGTTGACGCAATCCTCTTCGGCCACGCCCACGCGGTCTTCCCGGGCAAAGATTTTGCCGGCATCAAAGGGGCGGACATTGAGAAAGGCACGCTCAACGGCGTGCCGTCGGTGATGCCGGGCATGTGGGGCGACCATCTGGGCGTGGTGGACCTGGTGCTGAACAACGACAGCGGCAGCTGGAAGGTGACGCAGTCAAAAGCTGAAGCGCGCCCGATTTACGACGCTGCGGCTAAAAAATCGCTGGCGGCTGAAGATAAAAAACTGGTCGACGTGCTGAAGCACGATCACGACGCCACGCGCGAATTCGTCAGCAAGCCGATCGGCAAATCCGCCGACAACATGTACAGCTTCCTGGCGCTGGTGCAGGATGACCCGACCGTTCAGGTCGTCAATATGGCGCAGAAAGCCTATGCCGAACACTTTGTGCAGGGCGATCCGGATCTGGCAAAACTGCCGGTCCTGTCCGCCGCAGCGCCATTCAAAGTGGGCGGGCGTAAGAATGACCCGGCAAGCTATGTGGAGGTCGAAAAGGGCCAGCTGACCTTCCGTAACGCCGCCGATCTCTACCTCTATCCGAATACGCTGGTGGTGGTTAAAGCCACCGGGAAAGAGGTGAAAGAGTGGCTGGAGTGCTCTGCCGGACAGTTTAACCAGATTGATCCGCACAGCAGCAAGCCGCAGTCGCTGATTAACTGGGACGGCTTCCGTACCTACAACTTCGACGTGATCGACGGCGTGAACTACCAGATTGACGTCACCCAGCCGGCGAAATATGACGGCGAGTGTCAGGCGATCAACCCGCAGGCGGAGCGCATCAAAAACCTTACCTTCAACGGCAAGGCGATCGACCCGAATGCCACTTTCCTGGTGGTGACCAATAACTACCGTGCCTACGGCGGTAAGTTTGCCGGTACGGGCGATAGCCACATCGCCTTTGCTTCTCCAGATGAGAACCGCTCGGTGCTGGCGGCGTGGATCAGCGCGGAGTCGAAAAAAGCGGGAGAAATTCATCCGGCAGTGGATAACAACTGGCGTCTCGCGCCGATCCACAGCGATACGCCGCTGGATATCCGTTTTGAAACGTCACCGTCCGATAAGGCAGCCGCGTTTATTAAGCAGAAGGCGCAGTACCCGATGAAACAGGTCGCGACGGATGATATCGGGTTCGCGATTTATCAGGTGGACTTGAGCAAGTAAAAGCAAAACAGCAACGCACGTTGCCGTTTTTGGTGTTTGTTCCCTCTCCCTGTGGGAGAGGGCCAGGGTGAGGGCATCAGGCCGCACATACCCGGCTTTTACGCCGCGCGATCGTCCCTGTTCGCCATCACCTTCGGCGTATTAACCTCAATCCAGTCCGCCAGCGCGGCGACCTTCTCGCTCACCTCAACGCCCAGCGGCGTCAGGCTATACTCTACGTGCGGCGGCACCACCGGATACGACACGCGATCGACAAACCCGTCCTGTTCCAGCGCCTGGAGCGACTGGGACAGCATCTTTTCGCTCACCCCGCCCATTTTACGGCGCAGATCGCTAAAGCGATGCGTTCCCTGGCGCAGGGCCAGCAGAATCAGGACACCCCAGCGGCTGGTCACGTGTTTGAGCACCTCGCGTGAAGGGCACTGCTCCGCGAAAAGATTGCCATCGCGCATTTGTTCGCTGAGCGTCGGTATCGTTGTTTTCATACTTACCTTTTTGTACGTACTTACTAAAAGTTAGCTATGGTGCTAGTGTGCCACAACATCAGACAAACACGAAGGAGATTCACCATGATCGCGATTACCGGCGCTACAGGCCAGCTTGGCCATCTCGTTATCGAACAGCTGTTGAAAACCGTACCGGCCAGCCAGATTGTGGCTATCGTACGTAACCCGGCGAAAGCGCAGGCCTTAAGCCAGCAGGGGATAGTGGTGCGTCAGGCAGACTACACGGACGAAGCCGCCTTCGCCGCCGCGCTGAGCGGCGTGGATAAACTGCTGCTGATCTCTTCCAGTGAAGTCGGCCAGCGCGCAACCCAGCACCAGAACGTGATTAACGCCGCCAAAACGGCAGGAGTGAAATTTATCGCCTACACCAGCCTGCTGCACGCGGACAACTCACCGCTCGGTCTGCACGTTGAACACGTTGCCACTGAAAACGCGCTGGCGGCGTCCGGCATTCCTTATGCCCTGCTGCGCAACGGCTGGTATACCGAAAACTATCTGGCGAGCGCGCCGCCTGCGCTGGAACACGGCGTGTTTATTGGTGCGGCAGGCGAAGGCAAAATTGCCTCTGCCACCCGCGCAGACTATGCCGCGGCGGCAGCCAAAGTGATTGCTGAAGAGGGCCACGCGGGCAAGGTGTATGAACTGGCGGGCGACCACGGCTGGACGCTGAGCGAACTGGCGGCTGAACTCAGCAAACAGAGCGGGAAGCCGGTCACCTATCAGAATCTCAGTGAAGCGGATTTTGCCGCCGCGCTGAAAAGCGTCGGCCTGCCTGCCGGGCTGGCAGATATGCTGGCGGACTCCGATGTCGGTGCCTCCAAAGGGGGACTTTTTGACGATAGCCATACGCTGAGCAAACTGATCGGGCGCGCAACGACGCCGCTGGCGCAGAGCATCAAAGCCATTCTGTAACGGCCTGACCGTTTTCTCCCGCGGCCGGGTGATTCCCCTTACCCGGCACGCACTTATATGGCATTCTGTCCTCCCGACAGATACCGAAACCCTGCTATGTTTACTGTGATAAACACGGATTCCGCGCCCCCTTTTATTCACTCCGTTGAGATGGGCAACGTCGCCCCTTTCCCCGCACTGCGCTACTGCCTGGTCTCATTCACCGCGCGTGATTACCATGACGGGCTCTTTGATAAATGGGGTATCCCCTTTCCCGCTCCGCTCAACAGCGCCGTGGTAAAACGCCGGGCGGAGTATCTTGCGGCGCGTTACGCCGCGCAGCGGGTGCTGAGATCCTTCGGCTGTGACGCTACGCCGGGCAGCGCGCCGGATCGTTCTCCGGTGTGGCCTTCCGGCTGGCGGGGAAGCCTGTCACATTCTCATGAGTGGGCGCTGGCGGTCATCGCGCCAGAGGCGTCTGGCCTGACGCCGGGCGTCGACATTGAGTTTTTTGCCCCCGGGATGATGCAGCGGACAGCGCACCTGTTTACCACACCGCAGGAGCGGGAATGTCTTGCCGCCAGCCCGTTCGACGAGGCCAGCGCGCTACTCATCACCTTTTCCGCGAAAGAGAGCCTCTATAAAGCGCTCTATCCTGAGGTTGGCCGCGCCCTCGATTTTGACGCGGCCCGCGTGTGCCACATCGCGCCTGAAGAGCAGAGGATCACCCTGGAGCTGACCCAAACGCTGTCACCTCAACGCGTAAAGGGCAGCCGGATCCAGGGCTATTATCAGCTCTCAGGCGACAGGGTTATCACGATCATTGCCTGACGCCAGCAAGGGAGCCAGATACGCCATCACCATGTCGATGCCCTCCCCCGGACGGCGCAGCGGATTATGCCCCTGCCCGTGGGTCTCTGCCAGCCTCGCGCCAGGCCAGGCGTTGACCAGGCATTCCGCTTCGACCCGCAATACGATGTCATCGCTGCTGTCGTGAATAACAAGGGCGGGCTGATCGACCTGCTGTAGCCCCTCATAGGCGTTAAAGCGTTGCCAGACCGCCTCGCCAATACCAAAGTACCCTTCAATATACCGTCGTAGCCTTTGCTGCTGACGACCCGGGAGATTCAGGATCGCGGCATATTTGGTGACCAGCCCGCTAAAGTGCGTCGGCGCCCCCACGATAACCAGCGCGCGGGTCCGCAATCCCGCCTTTACCGCATTAATAACGGATAACCCGCCAAACGAGTGCGCCACAATCGCGTCAAAACCCCCTTCCTGCTGCGCCAGCTGTTCAATGATTTCAATGAACTCGACGATGCTGCTCTGGCGTCCAGCCGCGTTGCCATGTGCGGGGGCGTCAAACCCGATGACCTGAAAGCCCTTTTCGACCAGCGTCTTGATCAGCCTGCCAAAGTGGGAAGCCCTCGACTCCCAGCCGTGGGCTAACAGCACGGTAGGTCCCTCGCTGCCCCAGCGGTACACCACCGCATGTTTACCATTACTCAAAGGGAGAGACTCAATGCGGCTCGCCAGCGCCGTCATCTCTTTATCGCCTGCACGCGTCGGCACCCGGCGCGGCGTAAAAAACCGATTGCCCAGCCAGTCAGCGGTCGCCCCCGGCACAACCCGATCCATCAGGCGGATACCGGCCTTCACGCATGACACCATCGGCGAGCGCAGGTAGGCGGGGCCACGATACTGCTGGTAGGCTTGCTCAATCAGTCGATCAAATTGCTCACTCATGGGACTCTCCGGAAACACAGGGAACAGTGGACTTAACCGCGGATGATTCAGACTGACGGATCAGGGCACGCTCTGCGTCACTGGCAACGTGTTCGTCCCAGTACGCGAGTTTTGCTTCCATTCGCTTAAACCACAGCGGCGGGATCAGCGCGTAAAAAATATGGGCGACATACCCTTTTTCGATTCCCACCGCGTAGCTGTGCGCCTGCAAATTCCAGTATTCACGACGCGGATGGGTGTGATGATCGGAGTGGCGCGTCAGGTTCAGCAGACCGGCCGACGAGGCCCGGTTATTGCAATCCCAGCTGTGTCGCGGCTCCACGCGCGTGCCGGGCAGACGAACCAGACCGTAGTGCTGGATATAATTCACCGTTTCAAACAGGAACTTAGAGACCAGCATGGTCACCAGGCACGCCAGCGCGCCCCGGACGCCCGCCGCCGTAAAGCAGACCGCCACGATCAGCAGGCTCATCAGCACCCCGCTCACCACCCGGTTCACCAGCATGGCGCCGCCTCGGTTCTGAAGCGACAGCCGCTGCGCTTCCACCTGCCAGGATTCAACATACTGCGACAGAGAAGAACGGATAAAGAAGCGATACACACTCTCCCCACGACGCGCCGTCGCGCCGTCCGCCGGGGTCGCCACGTTAGGATGATGCGAATAGACGTGTGAAATCGAAAACTGCGCATCGCCGACCAGCGCCAGAAGCCAGCGCCCGACCATCATCGCCGCCAGGCTGTGGGTTTTGTGGATAAGCTCATGGGCCACCACGGTATTGGTGCTCATGGTATAGCCGGTGGAGACCGCCGCAAGCAGCAGCTCAGGCTCGGTAAGGTGATGCAGCGCCATGATGTTGTGACCGGTCAGGGTGGTCAGCCATGCGCCAAACCCGAGCAGATCGCCCGGTGCGGCCTGCCAGATAAGGGCGAACAACGCCAGCAGCGCGGCCGGGAGCTGTAAATACGGGATGATTTCCAGCAGCGCCGGCAGCCGGTAGTGGCGATCTGCGGTGTCGTGCGTGGTTGCGTTATCGAAAAGGAGATAGCTCAGCGTCACGCAGAGCATGGAGACGACGATCCACACGCCGCCGAGCACGGTTGTGAGCGCGGTCAGCGGAAAAAAAACGCAGGGGACAAGGGTAAATCTCAGGTAACTCAACATACGGGCTCCTTATTGTTATGACTGTTTTTTGCACCGACCGGCGGGGAGAAGCAGTCCATTTCAAGCAGGTGGCTCATTACCCCTCCGGCAAGCAGCCTTTGCCGGCACGCCTGCGCCAGCGCGGGATTGCCGCAAATCACGACGCGCCATTCGGCTACCGCTGTCCGGCGGGGATAGAGGGCGCGCCAGTCGTCAAGCCAGCAGGTAATGCGTCCTGCCAGCTCCATCGCCTGAACCTCACGCTCCCGGGATAACGCGTGCAGATAGTGAAAACCGGGATAGTGCTGACGCAGACGCTGCAGTTCCTGCAGGTCGAATGTGTCCTGCCGCCTGCGAACCGCGTGGATCAGCATGACCTCGCGGTGGGGATGACGCGCCAGCGCGGCGCGTACCAGACCCAGCGTCGTACCCAGTCCCGATCCACTGGCGATAGCCAGCAGAGGACCGTTACCGTCATCCCGCTGGCCGAACTGCCCCCGGCAGTCTGAGAGCCACACCTTCCGTCCAGTCGCCTGTTCATCACACAGCAGTGGGGATAACCGCCCCTCTTCACGGCGCGTGATATCCAGAACAATCTCTCGCCCCTGGCTCGGCCAGCTCACGGAGAAGCTCCGGATATCCTTATCCTTTTCGAGACCGACCTGAACGTATTGTCCTGGCTGAAAGGGCAACGCCTGCTCCGCCAGCAGCGTCACGCGCCATACCGTGGATGAGAGCGCAACAGCCCGCTTAACTCGCGCAGGCGTCCAGGACGCGGATGCCGCGGCCAGCGTTAAATCCGATTCTGGCAGGCACTGGCATGCCAGCACGTGGCCAGCGGCAATCTCTTCCTGGCTGAGCAAATAGCTCAGGTCGACAAGCGAACGCACCTTGCCGCTCGTTACCCGGCAAAGACAGGATTTACACGAGCCGACCTGGCAGTTATACGGCAGGGAAACGCCGGCGTTGATCGCGCTTTCGAGGAGCGTATGGCCCGACGGCAAGGGGAATTCATGTCCCTCAAGCGTCCCCTGAAAATGACCACGTCGGGAAAACCATCTCTTCAGCATCTTATTGCTCCCCGCACAGCAGCAGCCCGTCGTCAAAGACGCTGCCCATCATCACTTTTCCGCCCATGGGCGCGGCAACGCTGACTGCCGCCAGCGACGCACCGTGGCTTTGATAGAAAAGAGTGGCCTGACTGATTTCACCCTGTGCACCGGTTGTCAGCCGCCACACCATGGACGGTGAACGCGCCTGGGCATCTTTCTGATAGGCGGCCAGCTTCAGAAGCTGCGGGTGCGCCGCCACCAGCATTCCCTGCCCGTCCGGCAGGATATTGTCGACACCATGCAGACCGCTGAAGCGCCCCAGCAGGACGGGCGCAGCCTCATTCGGCTGCCACGCCCAGCTGCTCACCGCGCCGCGGGTGGTTTCCGCCACGTACAGACGCCCCAATTGTCGGTTGTAGTAAATGCCGTTCGCAAAATGCAGGTCATCGATCAGGGTATGCAGCCCCGCCTCGTCTGCCAGCAGGACGCTGGAGAGCGGCAGTCGCAGATAGTCCTCCACGCGTCCCGCGAAGCCCGTCCACCGGTGGTCCCGCGTCAACAGCCAGCGGGTTTTATCAATCACGCTGATATCATTGATGTTGTTTCCGACCGCGCGCGACAAGGCGGGCTGATACTCAAGACGCATCTGCGCGCGATTAAAGCGAAACACATCAATGCTGTCCTCCTGGGGACGGTGGTTCACCACGTAGATCCACGTCTCGCCCTCCTGCTGCCAGACATCGATACCGTGCGGGAAAAAGGCATCCGGATAGTCACCGGCTAATCGCTGCGGCCTGTCGCTGCCGTTGAGATAATAGAGCGCGCCGGGCGCGCTGCCGTGCCGGTTGAGGCTACTGGCTATTGCCCCGCCATCCGATAAGGGCGCGATATCTTCCGCGCCCTCAATGCCGGTGATTTTTTGGCACTGTTCACCGCCGCGCTCCTGCACCTGATAAAACAGTCCGGCATCGATCAGCAGATTAACCACGAACGCCAGCACGGCGCCCGCGAGGACGATAATCGTCAGCTTTTTCATGATGCGGCCAGTACCTCTGACGACGAGAATAATGCTTCGGCAGCCTCTTCTCCCTGCTCGGCCAGCACGGCGATCGCCTTGAGGAAGTGCTCCAGCAACGCACGGGCGCTCGCCTCGGTGAAATAGCGCATCTGGTAATCCAGCTCGACGGACAGCCCCTCTTTCGTCTCGAGAATGTTAACCATCAGCGGGAATTCGACGGCGCCGATCGGGAGGAGCGACAGGCTGGCCTCCCACTGCCGCAGCTCTGCCAGCGGAGCATGCGGCTCGACGTTAAAGGTCGCCAGCAGCGGAAGCGGCGCATCCTGACCGTGGAAGCAGCGTGACGGCAGGGCGGGCTCGTCGCGCTGCGCGAGGATGCCGTCATGGATTGCCCTGGCGACATCAGATAACGACGCACAGGCGGCGCTGTCGATACACAGCGGCAACAGCCGGACGCACTGGCCGACAAGCGCATCGCCCTGCCCGAAATCCCGCCCGGCATCCGGCACGCCGACCGGCACCGGGGAATGACCGACCGCCTTCTCAAGCGTCAGGGTAAAGAGCGCATTCAGCATCGCGAAGCGGGTCACCCGCAGCTCGGCGGAAGCTTTGCGCAGCTGCGCGGTCAGGCCCGGATACGACAAGCGCTGTACCAGCCGCTGCCCCTGATACGTCCGGGAAGGTGCCATTACGGTAAGGACGTCTGGCGTTGCCCGGCGGGCAGGAAGCGCCGCAAGACGCGCAGGTAGCGCTGCCTCGCTGACGATGTTCTGCGCACGGATAGCCTGCAGATAGCTTGCCGCAGCCGCCAGGTCAGGGCGTTCACCCGACGCCAGGGCATCGTAAAGATGCAGTAGCTCGCGCAGCATCACCATGAACGACCAGCCGTCCGCCACCGAATGATGTGCCGCGATGGCGAGCGTGGTTTTCCTCTCATGGCGGACCAGCAGCAGTCGGGCCAGCGGCGCGGCGGTCAGGTCAAAGGGACGCGCGGCAAACTCAGCGAGACAGGCGGCAGGCGCCACGTTTTCCTCGCTGATATCGACGGTGGGCGCCAGGGCCACCTGAAGTTCGCCTGCGTCAGTGAACTGCATACGCAGCGCGTCATGGCGCTCGCACAGCAGTTGCCAGGCGGCAAGCATGATCTCGCTGTCTACGTTGCGCGGCGTTTCAATGACGCCGCCGATCGTCCCGGCCAACCGCCCGCTTTCATCCCGCGCGGCCAGCTGCAGAAAACGCTGCTGGCTGTCTGCAACGGCATAGCGCGTGTCGGGGCGCAATCCGGCCTGCCCAAAGAAGCCGTCCACGCGCATGGCGTTAACGCTCTCTTTTACCGCCGCAATAAAGCGGTCGATATCCTCGTCCGCGTGTGCGACCGAGACAAAACAGTTACGCCCTTCCCAGATGAAAATGCCGCGCAGCATCAGGTGGTGGAAGAGGATGTCGTAGTTGCCGTTGAATTTGAAACGGAACAGGCTGCCGGCAGAGACGATCTCAATCGGCGTACCGGTTGCAGAGAACCAGGTATTTAGCGACATCGTCAGACGCGCGGTTTTTTGGTTGATGTCGTCATACAGTGCCGGATGTGCTTTGATGTACTCCAGCACGGCTTTGCTTGCCGCCATGGTCAGCGGATGCTTGGAGAAGGTACCGGCAAAGAAGATCAGTTCAGCCTGCGGCCAGGAGTCATCGCCATACTGCCAGAATCCGCCGTCGATACTGTCCATAAAGCGGCTGGAGCCTGCAATCACGCCGATCGGCATACCGCCGCCGACGATCTTACCGTAGGAGGCGATATCCGCCTGAACGCCGTAATACGCCTGTGCGCCGCCGGCCGCCAGACGGAAACCGGTGATCACCTCGTCAAACATCAGCGCAATATTGTGGGTCGTCGTCAGCTCACGCAGGGTATGCAGGTATTCGCGCGGCTGATGATCGGGATAACGGCTCTGCACCGGTTCGACGATCACCACCGCCAGCTCGGCGGCATAGCGGGCGATAAGCGCCAGGCTCTCTTCGCTGCCGTAATCGAGCACCAGCAGGTCGTCAACCAGCGATGGCGGCGTACCGGCGGCAATCGGCGTGGCGCGCTCGGGGGTTTCTCCGCCCTGCTGCCGCCCCAGAATGCCGTCAAACACGCCGTGATATGAGCCGCTAAACAGCGCGACTTTATTTTTCCCCGTCACGGCGCGCGCCAGGCGCACGGCGCTCATTACCGCTTCAGAGCCGGAGTTACAAAATGCCACCCGCTGCTGGCCGGTCAGCTCGCTGATAAGCGTTGCCACCTCGCCCGCCAGCGCGCTTTGCGGCCCGATCTGCATGCCCCGCGCCAGCTGGTCGGCAACCGCCTGCTGTACGCAGTCCGGTGCATGCCCCAGCAGGTTGGCGCCAAAACCCATCGTAAAATCAATATACTCGTTGCCATCAACGTCCCAGATGCGCGATCCCTGAGAGCGTTCCCCCACTAAGGGGTAAAGCATCTCCTTGGTGGATAAACGAAAGCCCGCAGAGGCCCGGTTATCCGCCAGCACGGCGCGGTACTGCTGGGCATTGCGTTTCGACCCGCCTGTTTTATCGACAAACCGCTGGGTGAGCTGCGCCAGATGCTGGTCGCGCTCGGTGCCCAGGGAGACCTTTTTCGTCTCTTTTTTAAACCAGCTGCTGTGCGCGCTGGCCTTCACCGGTGCGGCCGGGGTGGCGACAGGCGCTGGCGCGATGACGTCCGGCATCGTTGGCGCGACGGGCATCGGGAGAGTCTGCGCCGTGCCGTTGAGCAGCGTGAGCTGCTGGGACATAAGCTCCAGCTGGCGGGCAATCAGATCCTGAACCGCGCCAGGCACCGGCTTGCTGGTTCCCGGCATGGCCACGACAGGCTGCGCCGCCTGCCCGGCGGTTTCCGGGGTGCTGAGCGGAGCCGCAGCCGCCGCTGGCTGCGCGTGCTCCACCACATAACCGATCACCGCGTCCAGCGTATTGAGCTCTTCAAACAGCGCGCGTACCGGGATGGCCACGCCGTAGCGGTCCTTAATGGTATTGATGGCATCCAGCAGCACCAGCGAGTCCGCCCCCATTTCCAGGAAGGGCAGTTCGTCGTCAAGCGTGGCGGGATCCGCCTCAAGAAAACCGGCAATAATCGCTTTTATTTCAGCGGCTAAATGGTGTTGATTTGACATAGCGTCCTCTTTTGCAGATGGGGTCTGCGCTGGCGTCTCATCCGCCAGCCAGTAACGTTTGCGGCAGAACTGGATGGCGGGCAGGTTTAACGCCTCCCGCGTGGTCGCGTGGTACAGCCCGCTCCAGTTGATGTCGTGCCCGTGCTGCCACAGCGTTCCCAGCAGCGTCAGCAGTGATTTGTACTCATGTCGCCGATCGCCTGCGGCCAGCACCCGGTGACGGCGGTCGGTGGCGGTCACAAATTTGCCCAGCGAACTGTCCGCGCTCAGATCGATAAAGGTGAACTCACCCTGCGCAAGCACGTTTTGCACGCCCTGAAGGAAACGAACGGGCTGGCGAATTTGCCGGGTCCAGTAGTCGGCGTCGGTTTGGTCGCGCGCCTCGCCGTTCAGGTTGCTGTAAAACGGGATCGTCCCGCGGGTGAAGGTGACGTTGTTGACCAGCCACTCGCGCCAGGCACCGAGGATCGGATCCATCATCGAGGAGTGAAATGCGCTGGCGGTTTTAATTTTTCTGGCGTGGCCTCCCTGAGCAGAAATGGCCTGGAGACAGGCGTCAATCGCCGTCTGGCTGCCTGCGATGGTGGTCAGCGTCGGGGTGTTGAATGCGGCAATATCAATGTCACCCGCCCAGGGTGAAATCAGCTGGCGCACCTCGGCTTCACCGCTGAAGACAACCGCCATCGCCCCTGCCTGCGTCAGGGCTGACATCAACAGCGCGCGCTGATGAACCATAGCCAGCCCGTCGTCGAGCGAGAGATAGCCTGCGATGACCGCCGCGCAGTACTCTCCCAGGCTGTGCCCCATCACGGCTGCCGGACGAGGTCCAAACTGCATCACGCTCTGAGCAAGCGCGTAGCTACAGGCAAATAAGGAGAGCTGGCAGGTTCTGGCGCAGCGCTGCCAGCTATCATCACGGGCAAACAGCGTCTGTGTGATATCAATCTGATAACGCTGCCGGATGGTCGTCGCCAGCGCGTCAAACTGGGCGCGATAGTGCGGCAGATGGTGATACAGCTCGGCCCCCATGCCGATTTGCTGGGTGCCCTGCCCCGGGAAGAGCCAGACCTGAGGCTGGGCTTTACCTGCTTTGCAGGCCGTGAGCTGCGCAAGGCTGTCCGCCAGCTGGGCGCGGTCCGCGCCATACGCCACGCCGCGATAGCGGGCCGCGTCGTAGCGGGTGTTCACCAGCCGACACCAGGTGGCGATATCGCTCTCCTGACATGTCGATAACCCTTTTTTGACCGCCTCCCGCTGAAGGGGAAACGCTCCTTCATCATGTGAACCGATCAGAAGCAGGCCGTGGGGCGCAGCGGGCTCCTGGCGTTTTTCCACCGCTGGCGCGCTGCGCAAAATCACGTGACCGTTGGTGCCGCCGAAGCCAAAGCTGCTTACGCCCGCGTAGCGTGCGTCACCATCGGCATGCCATGAGGCAGGCTGTGCACCGCTTACTTCAACATGACGGCTAATCGCCGCAATATGCGGGTTTTTATGCTGGAAGTTGAGGTGCGGCACGTATTGTCGGTAGTGCAACATCAGAGACGTTTTCACCACGCCCAGCACGCCCGCCGCCGCCTCCAGGTGGCCAATGTTGGTTTTAATCGACCCCACCTGGACAGGTGCGTTTTTTTTCCGGTCCGCAAATACCGCTTCCAGCGCCTGATATTCAATCAGATCGCCCAGCGCCGTTCCCGTCCCGTGCGCTTCGATATAGTCAATGCTGTCGCTGTCCACTCCGGCATCCGCCATTGCCTGCCGGATGACCGCCTGCTGCGATGGGCCATTTGGCGCGGTAATGCCGTTGCTGCGGCCGTCCTGGTTCACGGCGCTCGCCACCAGCGTGGCATAGACCCGATCGCCATCCGCCAGCGCCTGCGAAAGCGGCTTGAGCACCACGACGCCACACCCTTCGCCACGAACGTAGCCATCGGCGCGGGCGTCAAAGGTTTTACACCGGCCGTCGGGGGCCAGCATCTGGGCATCGGTGAAGACTTTTTGCAAATGCGGCGTCAGCGCCAGATTAACGCCTCCGGCAATGGCCAGAGAACTCCGTCCGGCCCGCAGGCTTTGCATTGCCCCCTCTATCGCCACCAGCGAGGAAGAGCATGCCGTGTCGACAGCGACGCTTGGCCCTTTTAAATCATAAAGATAAGAAATTCGGTTGGCCGCGATGCTGTGCGCGTTGCCTAAGCCGCTGTATGCCGAGACGTTATCGCCGCAGGCCAGGGCATAGTCGCTGGCGCTGATCCCGACATAAACCGCCGTATCGCTCCCGCGCAGGGAGGATGCCTTAAGGCCGGCATCGGTGAGCGCCTGTTGAACGGTTTCTAACAGCAGACGATGCTGCGGATCGATATAGACGGCTTCGCGGGGAGAGATGCCGAAGTAGCCTGCGTCGAAGGCGTCGACCTCGTCAAAGAAACTGCCTTTACGGTTAAAGCCGTCAAGGGACGAGGTACGCCAGCGCTGCGCCGGGATCTCGCCGGTCGTGCTGTGGCCCTGCTGCAGCAGCGACCACAGCGCCTCCACGCCGCTATGCCCCGGCAGCTCCACGCCGATACCAATCACCGCAATGGCGCTTTCCGCGACGGCGGCGCTGACCGGCCGGACCGCAGCCGGTTCTCCCAGCGCGACCGCCAGCTGATTGATGGTGGGATAGTCGTAAATCAGCGCGGGAGAGAGCTCGCGGCCCAGCCGCTGTTCAAGCTCGCCAATGACGCCCACCGCCTGCAAAGAGCTCAAGCCAAAGCCGGTAAACGCGTCATCCCACCGGGATTCGCCGATCGTCGTGTTCAGCGTGTTGCCGATTATCCCGGCAATCAGCGCCGCCAGCGCGGGAGGGGTTTCCCCCGCGTGTTCAAGCGGTTTTGACGCGTCCTGGCGGCTACGCCAGGCCACGTCCAGGGTCCCCTGCTGATACATCATCTTCGCGCGGGTGCGCTGTATTTTCCCGCTGGTGGTGCGGGGGATTGCCCTTCGTTCGACAAGGAGCAGTTCATCCAACGTAATGCCGTGGCGCTCCGCCACCGCCGCGGTCACGGACGGCGCCAGCGTCGCCATATCGAGATCATTTTTATGGCGCGTCATCAGCTCAAGCAGCGCTACCGGGCGCTCGTCTTCACTGGCAAACACGCAGACCGTCGCTTCCGCCAGCGCGGGAGCGGACTGGCGGATCGTCTCTTCAATATCCGTCGGGTAGTGGTTCTGGCCGTTGATAATCAGCAGCTCTTTGAGCCGTCCGGTGACGTACAAATGGCCGGACTGGAGAAAACCCATATCGCCGCTGCGCAGCCACGGGGGCGGATCGCCTGCCAGAGACGCCCGGAAGGTTTCGCGCGTGGCGGCATCATTGGCCCAGTATCCGGCGGCAACGCTCGGACCACGCAGCCATATTTCTCCGCTCTCACCGTCAGCAAGCGGCTGATGGTGGTCAGGATCGACAATACGCACCTCGGTATCAGTCAGAGCCTGCCCGCAGCTCACCGCACCGGCCTCGTCCGACACGCGGAGCCCCTGCCCTTTGTCCATTCCGGTGACGATGAGCGTGGTTTCCGCCATGCCGTAGCAGGGCAGGAACGCGCCGGACCGGAACCCTGCAGGCGCAAAGTGTTCGCTAAACTGCGCTAGCGTGGCGGGCCGAATCGGCTCTGCGCCGCAAAAGGCCACATCCCAGCGCGAAAGATCCAGTGCCTCAGCCTGCTCTCGGCCAATCTTACGCACGCACAGCTCGTAGGCGAAATTAGGGCCGCCGGAGGTCGTCGCCTGATAGTCGGAAATCTGTTTGAGCCAGTTGAGGGGGTTTTTCATTAACATCATGGGCGACATCACCCGACAGGGGAAGGCGCCAAACACGGGCTGCAGTAGCCCGCCAATAAGCCCCATATCATGAAAATGCGGCAGCCAGATCATGCCCCGGCTTTCGCTGTGGTGGCCGAAAAAGCGGTGAATGGCATGTGAGTTAGCCCACAGGTTGCCATGGGTCACCATCACGCCTTTCGGGGAGCCCGTCGAACCCGAGGTGTACTGTAAAAAAGCCAGATCGTTGTCTGCTACCGGAACGGGGTGAAATGCCCCGGAGAAGGTGCGTTCAAGATGATGCAGACGATAACCCGCAGGTAGCGCAGCTGTGTCTGGTTTGTCGAAGGTAAAAATAAGCGGGGATAATGGAAGTGATAGCTGGCCTAGCGTTTCTGCCCCCCTGGCTGTCGTAACAATACAGTCCGTTTGCGCATTACGTAATACGCCGGCAAAACGCTCCCACGCGCTTCCTGACGATTTTGCGGGCATCGGGACGGGAACCGCCACCCTGCCGGCGTAAAGACAGCCAAAAAAAGCGCCAATAAAATCTTCACCATCCGGATAAAGCAATATGACCCTGTCGCCCCGCTGCCCGTACTGCATTAAAGCCTCTGCAAGCGACGCGGCGCGCTGGTGTAGCTGGTCATAGCTTTGGCTGTGAATTTCACTGGCGCTGCGGACGAATTCAAATGCCGTCTGAGTAGTCTGTTGAACAGCAAGTTCGGGCAAAAGCTGGTTGAAGGAATGATATCCCCTGTTAAACAACTGATGAGACGGCATCATAATTCGCTCTATATTTTCAAATGTAATGAGGGTGAAAAGATTATTTTCCGGCGCGGCCAGCCAGCAGATCGTTACAGAAGTCGTTCCAGACCTTCAGCCACAGCTCGACGCGCTGTTCCATCTCGGCGTAGCGGTCTTCCGTCAGCGCCTGGCAGAACAGGATCCATGCATCTTCGGAGTGACCATCTTCAATGGACTCTCCCGTTTCGCTTTCTACATGGATGCTGTGATAGCCCTTCGTGACGTCAATATCCGTTGCTTTATCAACACCTTTTGCCCACGGCGTGGCGAAGTCATGGAAGACGGTCTCGGCCACGGCCAGCAAACCCACCAGCTGGGTATAGTCGCCATAGGCATTCTCGAAGGTTGCGCGGCAGGCCAGAGAGCTGGACATCGGCAGCCAGGATTTCACCTCGTGCTCCGTCATCCCCAGCTGCTGGATGGTCGTAAAGAATTGCACGTAGTGCGCCAGCGCGGGCTGGCCGTTGTAATTGCCCTCGGCGTCTTCGCCAGGGTGGAAGCCCAGCTCATCCAGCAGGTTGATTTGCAGCAGAAAACGGGCCGCCATTTTCGCCTGCGCGCCCAGCGGCGCTTCCAGCTGTTTCGCCGCGCTTAACGCTTCAATAACGGCATCGGTAAAGACTTGCGCAAACGCGTGATAAAATTCCAGATGGAATACGCGCATCTGTTGAATATCAACTTCGCCGCTGTTCATTTTTGCCAAAATAGGGCTGCGCATCAGCGGATGGGATTCAATCCGGTCAATAAGCCTGTTGGCAAAGGCGCGGTTTTCGGTATAAACGTGCTTATCTACGGTCGCGACAATAGCGTCCCGACCCAGCTGGCGGGTATTCAGTAACGTTTTCATTTTTATTTCTCAGGTAGGTGATAGTTTACAGGGCGGAAACCCTGCCAATTGCCATTACAACTAACGCATACATTCCACAGCTAAACGGTATAACCTGCACATATTTAAATGGCAGATAAAAACACGATGCAATCAGCAGAACCGGAATACCCACCGAAAGTATCATCATGCAAATAACGGCATAATATTTATAGGTATAAGACACGGCGAGGTCATCAATACACATGCCATAAAGCATGGATATTAACGGCAGCATAATAAAGGCAATATGTGCCAGCCTTAACATTCTGCGATTTAAATCGGTATAGTTTTCATGTCCTTTGGGTGCGCGAAACGGTCCCTTAAAAGCGTACATCCCCATTAACCCACCCATCATTATGCCGACGACAATACCGCTCCAGCCAAAGGCAATCAGTATTGCACTGAGATTAGCCACTTTCTTTCTCCTGTTTAGTGGTGCACAAAGGTAAGGCGCCTGAGAAAATACAAGCACCTTTATTTATTAAAAATAAAATCAAATATAACGATTAAAAATCCGGGTATTCTTTATCCGTCGCGTATGTAATCGGTTTTTCAAATCCAGGAATGGTGATGCCATTCATATCAATCTTAATATCTTCCTCATTTATCCCCTGCTGGCCAAACAGATAAATGACATTGAGTTCACCCTGCGAAGCCGCCTCATCGTACGCGTTAGCCTGACGTCGCACCTGGCGGTTACGCTGCTGATACTCCGCAAACACCGCGTCCCCATAGCGTTTGCGCAACCATTGATGGGTAAGCTTTGGCGAGTAAACCACCCCCGTGGCATTATTACCGCCAAAGCCTTTTGAATTTATAAAGGCAATCTGCCCCTGGCCTTCCTCTAATTTGCAGTCCTGAACAGGTATGGTTAAGCGTGCGTTGTTCACCTGTGGCGCAATGTGCGACACGCTTTTAATTCCCGGCAAAATACCATAGCGGAAGACGCCGAGGCAGCTGATGAGCTGGTCGCCGCTGGCGGGCCCCAGGGAGTGACCAAGATACGATTTCACCGCCGTCACCGGCCAGTCGCGAATCGAAAAGGCTTGCGCAACGCGGTCAAAAATATCCGCCTCGGAGACGCAATTCTTAGGCGTGCTTGAACCGTGCGCCTGAATAAACGATCCCTTCTGCACCGTCTCTATCCCCGCCATCGATACCGCTGAGGCTACCGCTTTCGCCATGGTGATGTAGTTCCCCGGCCCCGGTGACGCGATAGAACGCTTAAAGCCGTCAGCGTTGATGAAGACATTCCCCACCGAACCGTGGATCTCTGCCCCAAGCTGCAGCGCCAGCTCGTCGTCCATTAACACGACGTACTGGCTGGATTCTGCGATCACAAAACCGCAGCTGTTGCCAAACGGGCGGCTGCTGTTGCGCCAGTCGGCCGTATCCGTTTCATCAATATGCTTAAGCTTGCTCTCCGTTGCCAGGGCGCCCATGGCATCGAATCCTTCAATCACCTCTGAGGTGACCGGCGCTTCGGCGCTGCCCACAACGGCAACGCGAATGCGCCCCGCTTTAATATCTTCAACTGCCGCATTCAGGTTATACAGAAACGTGGCGCATGCCCCCAGCATGGCGCTGGTATGACCGACGCTACCCAGCACATACGCATTGAGGAAATCGGCGCACATGCTGTTCAGGCCCAGCGGACACTGTTTGGCGCTGACGCGATGACCTTTCAGGCGCGACTGGAGCATACCGCCAAAGCCATAATCGTCGAGCTGTCCCATGATATTGCCCGAATAGACCCCGAGCTGATCCGGCGTGATGTTGGCCTGTATCTCTCGCCACGGGATCCCCAGGGCGTTGATGGCGTCTGACGCTCCGACAATCGCCATTTGTAGCGCCCGCGGATGGAACTGCGAATTGTAATGGTCACCCGGGCGGAATCCCTGCGGCAGTAAACCCGCAGCCTGAACCTCCGTGCGCAACAATGCCTCAATTTTACAGTCCATCTCTCCCTTAACGGTAATACGCACACGCTGATCCGCTAATTCTTCAACGTGCCATCCCGCCGGTAAGGGTTGAGGTAATTGTCTGGAAGATATATTAAAACTGAATCCTTCTTCGCCTGAAACCATATTCAATTTTGCATGGCTGACGATAGCATCGACATCAAAATAGTCGCGCGTAATTTTTCGGATAAGGGTTCCCTCAAGCGCCTCGTCTTTTATCTTCGCGGCAGCCTGAGCAGGTGTAAATCTTTTACCGGAAATGTCGCAATATCCGCCCTCATCATATTTAAGCACGCCCATCAGAATGGCTAACGATAATAACGTCGCTTGCCTTTCCTCTTCCGATAATGACTCAATAATCATTCGACGAAATGCATGATGTGAAGAACTACGACCAGCTGGACCATAGCCGCCAAAAGCCGTTATTACGGGTAATTTCGCCATAATTCATCCTGTAGTGGTCGTGGATTTATTTTGTTAAGTAAGTGCGATAATTTCAGATATTAGTTTACAAATTACCAACAAAAGCTAATATGAAAATCCAGCCAAAATGCTGACTTTTTTGGCCAGGACAACGATGAGCTACCAAAAATAATAGTCAAAACAGGTATTAATCAAAAATGACAAATACACAAATAGGATTTGTGTTATGTGAACGCATGCTAAGTTCCGGTCTCAGTCTTCCGATTGAAATGTGGAAAGCCGCAGCCAGTAGCTATTTAGCCGAGCAAAAAACAACATCCCACGCAGACACGCACAAACCGGAGACGTCTTCATTCAGGCTCTGTCGTCCGGAGAATATACTGAAAGTTCATACTATTGGCATAAATAACGAGCCCATCCTGACGCACAGTGGCTTCAGCATTACCGCCGATACTACCCTTGCCGCAGACAGGCACTATGACGTTATCTATCTTCCCGCCCTGTGGCGCAATCCTCGCGCGGTGGTCAGACAACAGCCTGAACTCCTGGCATGGCTTAGCGAACAGGCGGCGCGAGGGACCCGCATCGCGGCCGTCGGAACGGGCTGCTGTTTCCTGGCGGAGTCGGGATTGCTCAACGGGAAACCCGCCACCACCCACTGGCACTACTTCAAACAGTTCTCGCGCGACTACCCCAACGTAAAATTACAAACCAAACATTTTCTCACGCAGGCCGATAATATTTACTGTGCCGCCAGCGTCAAAGCCCTCTCAGATCTGACCATCCATTTCATCGAAACGATATACGGGAAACGCGTAGCCACACATACCCAGCGGACCTTTTTCCATGAAATTCGAAGTCAGTTCGATCGCCAGTGTTACAGTGAAGAAAACAAACCGCATCCGGATGAAGATATTGTTCAAATTCAAATCTGGATAAAAGCAAACTGCGCCTCGGATATATCTATGCAAAATCTTGCCGATATGGCTGGCATGAGTTTGCGCAACTTCAACCGTCGCTTTAAAAATGCCACCGACATGTCCCCCCTGCAGTATTTATTAACCGCCAGAATTGAATCCGCCATGACGATGCTGCAATCCACCAATCTGAGCATTCAGGAGATCGCCAATGCGGTTGGATATCAGGATATTGCGCACTTTAACCGCCAGTTTAAGCATAAAACCACGGTGTCACCGGGGGATTATCGTAAGACGGTCCGGGCAAAGATGTTTAGTGCATAAACTCCGGTCATCTCTGATAATAAAATAGATGACCGCGAGGAGGCTCACCGTGCAAGGCGTACCGGAACAGTTTAATGATGAAAGAGACAGCGCGCGCTTTCGCCATCTGGCGCAGCTGCCGGGCCTGGAGCTTTATCATGCCCATATTTCTGACTACGCCTTTGAGCCTCACACCCATGAAGCCTTCGGGATCGGCACGATTGAAACCGGTGCCGAGCGCTTTCGCTATCGCGGGACACAGCATCTCGCGGCGGAAAAGTCCGTCGTTACCATGAACCCGGACGAGATCCATACCGGTGAATCCGCCACCGAGGGCGGCTGGCGCTACCGGATGGTCTATATCGAACCCGACCTGCTGGAAGAGGTGACCGGCCTCCGGCACTGGTGGTTTAGCGACGTAACGCGTCATGACCCGCTGCGCTCGCAGCAAATCGGCAGGCTCATTTACGGCCTGTGGCACACGGACGATCCGCTTGCGCAAAAAGGATTACTGCTGGATCTGATTGAGACCTTCCAGCCGTTTGCCCATCACGCGCCGCGGGTTCAGGAAGGCGCGCACCGCTTTGAACGGGTACGCGAGTATCTGCACGACAACTATATGCGCGCTCTGACGCTGGACGAGCTGGCCAGCGTCGTTTCACTCAGCCCGTATCATTTCCAGCGCCAGTTCAAAGCCCATTTTCACGTGACGCCACATCAGATGCTGATGGCCATTCGCCTCTGGCGCGCCAAAGCGTTCCTCACGCACGGCATGCCCGCGGCAGAGGTCGCCGCCGCAACCGGGCTGACCGATCAGTCGCATCTGACCCGCGCGTTTACCCACCGCTACGGCATTACCCCCGTGCGCTACCAGAAGCAGGTCACCCGGCGCTAATGCGCAACCTCATACAATACGCGCGCATTTGCCCCTCCTACACTGAGAACAGCGTAAATACCTGTGGATGGAAAAATGATTAGTGGAGTGTTGTATGCCCTGCTGGCCGGGATGATGTGGGGGCTGATTTTTGTCGGCCCGCTGATCGTACCCGAGTATCCGGCAATACTGCAGTCGACCGGCCGTTATCTGGCGCTGGGGCTGATTGCCCTGCCCCTGGCGTGGCTGGGACGGGCGCGCTTGCGTCAGCTCAGCCGTCAGGACTGGGGGACCGCGCTGGCGCTGACCATGATGGGCAATCTCATCTATTACGTTTGCCTCGCGAGTGCCATTCAGCGTACCGGTGCGCCAGTATCGACCATGATTATCGGCACGCTGCCGGTCGTCATCCCCGTCTTTGCTAACCTGCTCTACAGCCACCGCGATGGCAAACTGGCGTGGTCAAAAATGGCACCGGCGCTGATCTGCACCGCCCTGGGGCTGATATGCGTCAATATTGCCGAGCTGCGTCATGGGCAGGCGGATGTTGACCTGTGGCGTTACGGTTCTGGCATTCTGCTGGCGTTCATTTCCGTGGCGTGCTGGGCATGGTATGCCCTGCGCAATGCGCGCTGGCTGCGGGAGAACCCGGACAAGCATCCGATGATGTGGGCAACGGCGCAGGCGCTGGTCACGCTGCCCGTATCCGTCGTGGGGTATCTCGGCGCATGCCTCTGGCTGGGCCATCAGCAGCCGAACTTCACCCAGCCCTTCGGGCCAAGACCGTGGGTGTTTATCGGCCTGATGGTGGCGATTGCGGTGCTGTGTTCATGGGTGGGCGCGCTGTGCTGGAACATTGCCAGCCAGAAGCTGCCGACGGTGATCTTAGGGCCGCTGATTGTCTTCGAAACCCTGGCCGGACTGCTTTATACCTTCCTGATGCGCCAGAGCGTACCGCCGTTATTCACGGCCTGCGGGATCGCGCTGTTGGTCATAGGGGTGGTGATGGCGGTAAGAGCGAAGCCGGAAAAACCACGGGTTATTCCGGCTTCGGAGATGTAATTTTTGCCGGGTGGCGTAGCCGCCCCCCGGCAAGCCCTTAAAACGTTTCCCAGTTCCCTTCTGACGCCGCGGCTACAGGCTGCGATTTTGGCACATAGGTTTTCACTGGTGCCGCTTTAACCGCCTGATTGCGGGTGATTTTGAACACCGCGACCGCTTCGTTCAGGCGTGCAGCCTGATCTTCCAGCGCCGCCGCCGCGGCCGCAGACTCCTCCACCAGCGAGGCGTTCTGCTGGGTCACGCGGTCCATCTCGGCTACCGCCTGGCCCACCTGGTCGATACCGCGGCTCTGCTCGTCAGAGGCCGAGGCAATTTCGCCCATGATGTCGGTGACGCGGGTAACCGCATTGACGATCTCGGCCATCGTGGCGCCGGCTTCGTTAACCAGCTGCGAGCCCGCGTTCACGCGCTCACCGGAATCATCAATAAGCGCTTTGATCTCTTTCGCCGCCTGAGCGCTGCGCTGCGCGAGGGTACGCACTTCCCCGGCCACCACCGCAAAACCGCGGCCCTGCTCGCCCGCGCGCGCCGCTTCTACCGCCGCGTTCAGCGCCAGAATGTTCGTCTGGAAGGCAATACCGTCGATCACGTTAGTAATTTGCGCGATTTTGCTGGAACTGGTGGCGATCTCATCCATCGTACGTACGACGCCTTCAACCACGTTACCGCCCTTCTTCGCCGTTGAGGAGGCGTCCAGCGCCAGACGGGACGCCTGACGCGCGTTATCGGCGTTCTGCTTCACGGTTGCTGTCAGCTGTTCCATGCTGGCTGCCGTTTCTTCAAGAGAAGCGGCCTGCTGCTCGGTACGGGAAGAGAGATCGTTACTGCCCGCAGAGATTTCGCCTGCACCGGTGTAAATCGTATCTGCGCCTTCACGCACCACGCCCACCGTGTTCGCCAGCGAGGTTTGCATCTCCTGAACGTTGCGCGCCAGGATGGCCATCTCATTTTTACCGTCAGCCTGAATCGGCTGGGTTAAATCCCCTGCCGCAATGGCGCGAATATGGTTAATCACCTCTTCCAGCGGCAGCAGCAGCACGCGACGCATAGCAATCCAGCTGGAGATAATCACCACAATCACCAGCAGCATGACCGCAGAGAGGATCCACAGGATGCGCTTGTAATCACTTTCGTTATCCTGAATGCCTTTATCGGTGAGCGCGGCCTGCGCTTCACGCCATTCACGATAAACCGCCTGCATCGCGTTTTGTTTTTGTTCGGCATTCTGCTTGAACATATCTTCCAGATTGCCCTGGCTCAGCAGAACGTTCATTTGGGTCAGCGTTGTAGAGTAATTACGGTACTGCTCCTCAAGGCGATTCGTCAGGTTCTCATCCAGGCCTGGCGTATTCGGCAAGGCATAGTATTTATCGTAATGAACCTGCGCTTCAGTCAGCAGATTTTTCGCCGTCGTCACCAGCTCATTCAGCTGACCGCCGTTAATTTGCGAGGCCATGCTGCTTTGCAGGCGCAGCATCCCGCGGTTCAGGGTGACGCGCGCCTGGTTCAGACTGATCCACGCATCGGTAAACTCCGCCACGTTCTTGCTGGAGAGCTGCGCCACGGTGAAGTTGTCTTTATCGTTGTTCAGGGCGTTGATAAAGATACCGGCGGAAATCACTTGCATGATGCCGAGCACGAGCAGCACCGAAATCAAAAGGGTAATGACTTTTATACGTTTAAACATGCGTTGCCTTTGTTATATGCAGGTTTGTCTGACGTGGATATATCGGCAGGCGCAGCGGGTTGTTTACTGTTTCTCCACCTTTAAAAAGTTTCGAAACCACTTTCCTGAGCCCATTCAGAGAGTTAAATCGGATATTTTTTGTGATCTGCATCTCACTTTTTCCCGTCCCTCTAAAGGGTTATAGCGCCGGCTTAAAGATGCATTTAATATGCATCTTATATTATTGATGACGAGGTAACTGCTATGGCCTTTCGCGACCAACCCCTTGGCGAGCTGGCGCTCTCCATTCCTCGCGCTTCTGCGCTGTTCCGTAAATACGATATGGATTACTGCTGCGGCGGTAAGCAAACCCTGGCGCGTGCGGCTTCACGCAAAGAGCTGGACGTTGAGGTGATTGAAGCCGAGCTGGCGCAGCTGGCCGAGCAGCCCGTCGACAAAGACTGGCGAACCGCTCCGCTCGCGGAAATCATCGACCATATCCTCGTGCGATACCATGACCGTCACCGTGAACAGCTGCCGGAGCTGATCCTGCAGGCGACCAAAGTCGAGCGCGTCCATGCCGACAAACCTTCGGTACCGCGCGGTCTGGCAAAGTACCTGACCCTGCTGCACGAAGAGCTTTCCAGCCACATGATGAAAGAAGAGCAGATCCTCTTCCCGATGATTAAACAGGGAATGGGAAGCCAGGCGATGGGACCCATCAGCGTGATGGAAAGCGAGCACGATGACGCGGGTGAACTGCTGGAAGTGATCAAACACACCACCCACAACGTCACGCCGCCGCCAGAAGCGTGCACAACGTGGAAAGCGATGTACAACGGCATTAACGAAACGATCGACGACCTGATGGAACACATCAGTCTTGAGAACAACGTTTTGTTCCCGCGGGCTTTAGCGGGGGAATAAAAAAGGCCGCTGCGGCCTGATGCCCTCACCCCGACCCTCTCCCACAGGGAGAGGGTGCAAAAACTAAAAACGGCAACTGACGTTGCCGTTTTGCTTTTACCTTACGCCTGCCATCCGTTTCTTACCGATAAACACCCAGCCCAGCCCCAGCGCGATAAACCACAGCGGCGTGACGATGAGTGCCTGACGGGTATCATCTTCCAGCGTCAGCAGAACCAGCACGAAGACGAAGAACGCCATGCACACCCAGCACATCAGCTTGCCCAGCGGCATCTTGTAGATCGATTTTTCATGCAGGTGTGGACGCTGCTTGCGGTACACCAGGTATGAACAGAGGATGATGGTCCAGACGAACATAAACAGGATCGCAGAGACCGTGGTGATCATGGTGAACGCGCCAATCACGCTTGGGTTCACGTAGAGCATCACCACACCGCCCAGCAGACACATGCAGGAGAAGGTCAACCCTTTTGCCGGTACCGCACGCTTAGAGAGCTTGGCGAACGCGCTCGGCGCCACGCCTTCCTGCGCCAGACCAAACAGCATACGGCTGGTGGAGAATACGCCGCTGTTGGCAGACGAGGCAGCAGAGGTCAGCACCACGAAGTTAATCAGGCTCGCGGCAGCAGGCAGGCCTACCAGCACGAACAGCTCGACGAACGGGCTCTTGGTAGGTACCACGGAGCTCCACGGCGTCACGGACATAATGATGACCAGCGCGAAGACGTAGAACATGATGATACGCACCGGAATGGAGTTGATGGCGCGCGGCAGGGACTTCTCCGGATCTTTGGTTTCCGCAGCGGTCGTTCCGACAAGCTCAATCCCCACAAACGCGAACACCGCAATCTGGAAACCAGCAAAGAAGCCGCTGATGCCTTTCGGGAACCAGCCGCCGTCATTCCACAGATGGGTAAACGACGCCTGAACGCCGGTTGGTGACTGGAAGTGGGTAAGCACCATTACCAGGCCCACCACGATGAGCCCAACAATGGCCACGATTTTGATCATCGCAAACCAGAACTCCATCTCACCGAACATTTTGACGGTGGCGAGGTTCAGGCTCAGCAGCAGCACAATAACCGCCAGCGAGGCCACCCAGTCCGACAGCCCCGGGAACCAGAACTGCGCATAGGCGGTAATCGCCACGACGTCCGCCATACCGGTGACGACCCAGCAGAACCAGTAGGTCCAGCCGGTAAAATAGCCCGCCCATGGACCGAGCAGGTCTGAAGCGAAGTCGCTGAAGGATTTGTATTCAAGGTTCGAGAGCAGCAGTTCACCCATTGCACGCATCACGAAGAACAGCATAAAACCGATAATCATATAAACGAATATGATTGACGGTCCGGCGAGACTGATGGTTTTGCCTGACCCCATAAACAGCCCGGTACCGATGGCACCCCCAATCGCAATGAGCTGAATATGACGGTTTGTGAGATTGCGCCGTAGCGACTGTTCGGACGACGCCTCTTCGTCGGCGACGACTTTGACCTGATCTACCATGTGATATTTTCCTGTTTATGCCTGTCTGTGTTGTTAAGGCTCTTCTGGCCTTTAAATACGTCAAAAGATGACGTTCCCTTGTAAGGGCTAATCGATATTAGGTAAGAATCGGCGGGATGAATACTATGATTTAGATATTATGTTAATAATATGTTGAAAGTGAGTGTCATATCACTCATACAGCGCGAAACAGCTCACAAAAATACACGCAACAGTTTCGTTTGCAAGATAAAATGTTGATAGCACCGTAACTATAGGTTTTTACACTATTTTCCTCTCCCCAACCGGGGAGAGGAAATAAGAAAAGTCGATTACAGAATTTCCAGCAGCTCGACTTCAAAGACCAGGGTGCTGAATGGCGGGATGGACGCGCCAGCGCCGCGCTCGCCGTAGGCCAGGTTATGCGGGATAGTCAGTTCCCATTTGGAACCCACTGGCATCAGGGTCAGGGCTTCGATCCAGCCTGCGATAACGCCATTTACCGGGAACTCAGCCGGTTCGCCGCGCGCCACGGAGCTGTCGAAGACGGTACCGTCGATCAGCTTACCGGTGTAGTGCACGCGAACGTGGTCGGTACGCGCCGGGATTGCGCCGTCGCCCTGATTGATCACGCGGAACTGCAGACCAGACTCGGTGCTGTTCACGCCTTCACGCTCGCGGTTCTCTTCCAGATATTTCACACCTTCGGCGGCCATCTCTTCAAAGCGCGCACGACGCACGGCGTCAGCACGTTCGTGGATTTCACGCAGCGCACGGTGCACGACGTCAACCGGAACGGCAGGCTGTTTGCCTTCCAGCGCGTCAGCGATACCCGCCACCAGCGCTTCTGGTAACAGACCTTCCAGGCCGGATTCGCTCAGCTGCTGTCCTACCTGCAAGCCGATACCGTAACTTGCCTGCGCTTCGATAGTGTCAAAAGTCGGGGTGGTCATGGGTTTTCCTTCCATCACATTTAAAGTAGCGGGCAGCATATCAGCCATGCCCTTATGGGTAAAACTTTGTCTGAAGTTAAGGTGACAAACCGCGACGAAACAGAAACAATAGAGATAACCAGGATTAATCCCGAACTGATGTCACGGATGTCGGGTTTACTACGCCGTTCAGGCAGTTAGCAAACTATACTTCGGGGCACAGGATAAAAAATACGCGGAGCAGGAGGAGTGCCATGCCCGGGCGATTTGAACTGAAACCTACCCTGGCGAAAATCTGGCAGGCGCCGGACAATTTTCGCATCATGGACCCGCTGCCTCCTCTGCATCGCAGAGGGATCATCATTGGTGCGCTGATGGTGATTGTGGGCTTCCTGCTTCCTTCCGGGGGCGATGATGTCGATACCGCCCCCGTCACCCGCAATGCCCAACTGGACATTCAGTCGCAGACGCGGCCGCAGCCTGACGCACAGCCGATGCAGACGCAGCTCGTCTCCCCGTCTAACGATCCGGGTCAGGTTGCGCCGGTTGAGCCAGAACCCATTCAGGATGAACAGCCGCAGGATCAAGCCGCCGCCCCGTCTCAGCCTCAGACGCAGCAGCCCACCGGCATTGAGCAACAGTGGCGCTCCTATCGCGTAGAGCCGGGCAAAACCCTGGCACAGCTGTTCCGCGACCACAACCTGCCGCCAACCGACGTGTATGCCATGGCGAAGGTGGAAGGTGCGGGTAAACCGCTCAGTAACCTGCAGAATGGTCAGATGGTACAGATTCGCCAGAATGCCAGCGGGGTGGTGACAGGGTTAACGATTGATACGGGAAGTGGACAACAGGTACTGTTTACCCGCCAGCCAGACGGCAGTTTTATCAGGGCGCGTTAAGAGCCCGGATCTCTAAAACGCAAAACGCCGGCACAAGGCCGGCATTTCAACGTGAGCAGAGTAAAAAATTACTCAGCTACAACGTTAACAACCAGTTTAGCGAACACTTCGCTGTGAACCTGGAAGTCAACTTCGTGCTCACCAGTGGTACGCAGAACGCCGTTCGGCAGACGAACTTCACTCTTAGCCACTTTAACGCCTGCAGCAGATACTGCATCAGCGATATCGCGGGTACCGATGGAACCGAACAGTTTACCTTCGTCGCCAGATTTAGACGCGATGGTAACGGTGCCCAGTGCGTTGATTGCTTCAGCGCGAGCGTTAGCAGCCGCCAGAACGTCAGCCAGTTTGGCTTCCAGTTCAGCGCGACGTGCTTCGAAAAACTCTACGTTTTTCTTGGTAGCTGGAACAGCTTTACCCTGTGGAACCAGGAAGTTACGTGCGTAACCCGCTTTAACGTTAACCTGATCACCCAGGCTGCCCAGGTTTGCTACTTTATCAAGCAGAATAACTTGCATTACCTTATCCTCTTAAAGTCGTATTAATGGACCGTGCCCGATTACTGATGACGATCAGTGTACGGCAGCAGGGACAGGTAGCGAGCGCGTTTGATAGCGCGAGCCAGCTGACGCTGGTATTTTGCACGAGTACCGGTGATACGGCTTGGGACAATCTTACCGCTTTCGGTGATGTAGTTTTTCAGCGTTGCGATATCTTTATAGTCGATCTCTTGAACGCCTTCCGCGGTGAAACGGCAGAACTTGCGACGACGGAAATAACGTGCCATATGGCTAGTCTCCAGAATCTATCAAATCAATCTGCTCGGCATGCAGAACCATTTTGCTCAGGCCGTTCTTTGCCTTGTGGCAAGAGATGAACCCCTGAACGATTACTGCGCTACCGACCGTTAAACTGTGAGTAATGGCCTGGTTTTCGTGTCCGCTAATAATAACGGGCATTTGGCACCACGCCTGCCGGTGAAACCCGGCTTCCTCTTGCACAGAACGATGCTCAAGCACGAACTGGCAATGCGGAATTCCTGATGGACTGACCTTTCGAAGGGGAGCCCTGCATACGATGCCGGACAACGCCAGACGGTTGGTCATCAGAAATTACTCTTCAGAATCCCCAGCATCAGAATCATCTGCGGTTTCGTTTGCGAAATCATCGCGACGCTCACGGCGCTCGTCTTTCGCTTTAACCATCGGAGATGCTTCGGTAACTGCGTTTTTGGTACGCATAACCATGCTGCGGATAACGGCATCGTTGAAGCGGAAGGTGGTTTCCAGCTCATCGATCACTTCCTGCGGCGCTTCAACGTTCATCAGAACGTAGTGTGCTTTGTGCAGTTTGTTGATCGGGTAAGCCAGCTGACGGCGGCCCCAGTCTTCCAGACGGTGGATCGTACCTTCTGCACCAGTGATGGCAGCAGAGTAACGCTCGATCATACCCGGAACCTGTTCGCTCTGGTCAGGATGGACCATAAAAACGATTTCGTAATGACGCATCGAATTGCTCCTTACGGATTATTCAGCCTCCTGTCTGGGTCAGCCGAGGCCCGGGGAGGCAAGGAACGTGTTAAAGGTCGGCTGAAAAATTGACGCGTCATAATACTTGCGCGCCCCTGGAAACTCAAGCTGATTGCACAAATAATTCGCACAAAGCGCGAAGCGGGTCTAAGTGGGTGATTTAAAATTGGTCACACCCGGAAGCGTTGTTTTTTTGAACAACTGCATCAGAAATGGTCACGCATCCCCGCCGGATGAGTGATTACACTTTAATCAGAGATCACCTGAATTAAAGAAGGAGCATCCCCCCTCTCGCAGCACGCAGTCGTGGAGCGCATATCATGAAAAAAATCGCATTAGCCATAGTGGCGGCGCTTTTGCTCAGTGCAAACGCGATGGCAGCCATCAAGATAGACAGCCGACAGGCCAGAAACATGGATGATGTGCAAAGCTTGGGCGTCATTTACATCAATCATAATTTCGCCACGGAAAGTGAAGCAGATCAGGCCCTTAATGAAGAAACCGATGCGCAGGGCGCAACCTATTACCACGTGATGTTAACCCGTGAGCCCGGCAGCAACGGCAACATGCACGCCAGTGCAGATATTTACCGATAACGCATTAACGCTAGCACCAGGAAAGCCAACAACGAGAACATAGCCATAGTTGACGTTGCCCCCTGCCCGGGGGCTTTTTTTTGTGAATGGCTCCGGAATACCACCGGTTACAACTGTTTTTAGGTATTCCAGAGCGCTTATTCACTTCTGCCCGTAGTAGGCATTCGGGCCGTGCTTGCGCATGAAATGCTTGTTCATCAGGTAATCATCAATGCCCTGAAGCTGTGGGTTGATGCCACGGGCAATCCACGCCATGCGTGCCACCTCCTCCATGACGACCGCATTATGGACGGCGTCGTGGGCATCTTTTCCCCAGGCGAACGGGCCGTGCTGATAGACCACAATACCCGGCGTATGCAGCGGCTCACATTCTCCCAGCGTATCGATAATCACCTTTCCGGTGTTGAGCTCGTATTCACCTTCCACTTCATCCTGCGTTAATGCCCGCGTGCAGGGGATGTCGCCAAAGAAGTAGTCCGCGTGGGTCGTGCCCAGCGCCGGGATGGGCAGCCCGGCCTGGGCCCAGGCCGTCGCGTGCGTGGAGTGGGTATGCACCACGCCGCCAAGGGACGGATAGCGCTGGTACAGCGCCAGATGGGTTGCGGTATCTGAAGAGGGACGCCATTTTCCCTCCACGACGTTTCCGTCGAGATCCACCACCACCATATCGTCTGCTTTCATGGTGTCGTACGCCACACCGCTCGGCTTAATCACGATCAGTCCCTGCTCGCGGTCGATAGCGCTGACGTTCCCCCAGGTGAAGGTGACCAGGCCATAGCGCGGCAGATCCATATTGGCTTCAAAGACCTGCTGTTTAAGCTTAAGCATGTTCAGCCTCCAGCAACCCTGCCCGCGCCATACGTTCGCGCACCCAGTCCCGCGCCTTCGCCACTTCCGCTGCCGGGTTGTCCGACGTCTCACTCCACATCTCAATCAGGTAAGGCCCGCAATAGCCTGTCTCTTTGAGCGTTTCGAAGCACCGTTCAAAATCCACCACCCCGGTGCCGAACGGTACGTTTTTAAACACGCCAGGACGGGTATCTTTGACGTGCACCGCCACGATATGCCCCATGCCCGCCTGCAGCTCCATCTGCACGTCGTTATCCCATGCTGACAGGTTGCCGATATCGGGATAAAGCTGGAACCACGGGTTATTCAGATAATGCGCGTAGCCCAGCGCCTTGCTGATGGAGTTCATCAGGGGGTAGTCCATGATCTCCATCGCCAGCGTGACCTGTGCACGGCTTGCCATCTCAACGCTCTCTTTCAGGCCGTCACGGAAACGACGGCGCGTTTCATCGTTGGCTTCCTGATAGTAAACGTCATAACCCGCCAGCTGGATCACGCGGATACCGACATCCTGCGCAAAGCGAATGGCTTTACGCATGATCTCCAGCCCCTGCGCGCGTACGGCATCGTCTTCGCTGCCGAGCGGAAAACGACGGTGGGCGCTCAGGCACATGGACGGCACGCGCACGCCCGTTTCAGCAACGGCGCTCACCAGCGCCAGGCGCTGTTCGCGGCTCCAGTCGAGGCGAGAGAGACGCTCGTCCGTCTCATCCACGGACATTTCGACAAAATCGAAGCCCAGCTGTTTTGCCAGCTGTAACCGCTCCAGCCAGCACTCCCCCACAGGGAGTGCCTTTTCATAGATGCCAAGCGGAACCTGTTTTGACAACATACCCGCTCCTTAGCCCCAAAGCTGAGCGATTGAGCGTTTGAACTGACGCGCCGCTTCCACCGGAGACGCCGCATCACGAATGCTGCGACCGGCAATAAAGACGTGAATCGGAATGCCCTGGAACAGCGGCAGATCTTCCAGCGCCAGACCGCCGGTGACGGTGACTTTAAAGCCCATATCGGCCAGACGTTTGATCGCGCTGATATCCGCTTCGCCCCACGCCACCCCTGCGGCCTGCGCGTCGCGGCTACGGTGGTACACCACCTGCTGAATGCCCGCATCGCGCCACTCCTGCGCCTGCTCCCAGGTCCAGAAACCGGTCAACTCAATCTGCACGTCGCCGTTAAACTCTTTTGCCACGTCCAGCGCGCCTTTGGCGGTGTTGATATCCGCACAGCAGATCACGGTGACCCAGTCAGCATTCGCTTCAAAGCACATGCGGGAGAGGATTTTGCCTGCGTCGGCAATTTTGGCATCTGCCAGCACGATTTTATGCGGATAGAGCGCCTTCAGATCGCGAACGGCGCGCACGCCCTCGCCTACGCAGAGAATGGTGCCGACTTCGATGATATCCACTTCTTCCGCGATCAGGCGGGTGGTTTCGTAAGCGTGGGACAGAGTTTGGTTATCCAGCGCAACCTGCAACATGGGTAATGACATGTTCAATTCCTCTTAGACTGCCGCCGCAGTGGCGTTATCAATTAAATCCAGCACGTCCTGCTCGGTACGGCAGGCGCGTAAACGGTCGAAATTAGCTTCGTCATCAAACAGATTGACGATCTGCATGATGCCCACCTCCTGGTGGGTGTTAGCATCGACCGCGGCCATGGTGATCAGGATGTCGACCGGGTCGTTATCTTCGTGGTTGAACACCAGCGGCGTTTTCAGCGTCACCAGCGCGAAGCCGGTTTTCTTCACGCCCTCTTCAGGACGCCCATGCGGCATTGCCAGCCCTGGCGCTATCACAAAGTAAGGGCCGTGCTGCGCGACGCCATCAAGAATGGCCTGGTAGTAACGCGGCTCGACAACGTCAGCCTTAACCAGCAGATCCACGCTCAGCTTCACCGCTTCCTGCCAGGTGCTGGCCTCAGCCTGTAAAAGGATGGAGTTATTCTCTGCCAGCGAATCACGTAGTTTCATGTGGCGTCCTTACTTCACGTCTTGTGGGAAGTGCTCTTTAATCACTTCCAGCAGTTTTGGTCCGAAATCCGCAGGCGAAAGCATGTTGCGCACGCCTACCACATATTTATTGCCCGACACGCTAATTTCGCCGGCGATATGGGTAGAGGCGATGATGATGTCCGCGCCGTTGAGTTCACTTTTGTATTCACCCACCGCGCAGCTGTTCACCGTGTGGTCGATGTTGGACTGGGTTAAAAACTGGTCCACTTTCATCTTCATGATCATGGAGCTGCCTTGCCCATTGCCACACACAGCCAGGATACGTACGGTCATAATTGAAACTCCTTAATGAGCAGAGACTTCTGCTGTTTGTTTTTCCGCATCTTCTTCAGCTCGCAGCGAACGGCCAGCGAAGAACATATAAGCCAGAGCAATCAGGATGATGACGGCCATAAAGACCACCCCGACGGAGGCAAAGCCCTGCATCATCGGCGGTGCCAGAATTGACCAGTCCGCCATGCCCATCCAGGCACTCATACCGGTGAGCTTCACCGCCCACACGCAACCAAAGATTTCCACCATGCCCATGACCAGGCAGATCTTGAGCGCCGCGCGCCAGCCGCCGAAGTGGTTAGCGAAGACGCCGATGGTGGCGTTGGAGAAGAACATCGGGATAAAGCCAGGAATAATCAGGATTGAGGAGCCGCAGCCGACCAGGATGCCCACCGCAATCAGCTGGCCGATGGTGCCCCACATAAAGCCCCAGACCACCGCGTTTGGCGCGAAGCTGTAGATAGCGGCACAGTCAATCGCCAGCACCGCGCCTGGGATCAGGCGCTGGGAAATACCGTTGAAGGCTTCCGACAGTTCGGCGACGAACATACGCACGCCCTGAGTGATGATGAAAATGGCCACTGCGAAAGAGAAACCGGTCTGCAGGATATAAACCGTCCAGTGCGTTTTACCCGCCATCGCCTGAACAACGTCAATACCGAAGGAGAGCAGAATGGCGCCGAAGAAGATGGTCATCACAATCGCGGTTGAAACGATGTTGTCGTGGAAAATATTCAGCCAGCCCGGCAGCTTGAGGTCTTCAACGCTCTCTTCTTTTTTACCCAGGTACGGCGCAACTTTATAGGCAATCCAGGAGGCAAACTGCTGCTGATGGCCGATGGAGAAACCGCAGCCGTCAGTCACTTCCTGGGTTGGCTTGTACATCATGTTGGAGGTGATACCCCAGTAGAGCGAGACCAGCACCGCGGTGCAGATAATCGTGGTCCACATTGGGTAGCCGAAGATATAGAGAGAAACCGCGATCAGCCCCGCCTGCTGGAACATGATGTGGCCGGTGAGCATGATGGTGCGAATGCCGGTAATACGGCGTAGCAGAACGTAGATGATGTTCAGCGCCAGGGCGAGCAGTACCGCATACCCCACCCAGCTATAGGCATCACCCATGCGTTCAATGGTCGCCATCATTGAGGCGTATGTGTCAGAGATGGCACCGTTGATGCCATACACTTCCGACATTTTGGCGACGACCGGCTTAAAGGTGCTGGTCAGAATGCCAGACCCCGCCTGCAACAGCATGAAACCGATAATGGTTTTGATGGTGCCTTTAATAATCACGCTGACGCTTTTGCGCAGCAGGATATAACCCAGACACGTCACGATACCCAGCAGCAGCGGGGCGTTGGTCATTACCTGATTAAAGAACACGGTAAAGACGTTGTAGAGGATCTCCATAACTCTCTCCAGAAATGAGAACACGAGGGGCAATCCCTGTGTGGTTGGTGCCATCACTCTATTAATCACAAATAATCACCACAAGATTGCATTTGATTATTTGTGACGTATCACGCAATTTATTTCCATGGTGTTAGTAATGATTTTCACTACCGTACATGAAAAATAAATTAACCTTTATAATTCATGCAATTAATGATTGATACTGGATAGTCTAACAAGGAATAAGTGCAGAGTACGTGAAGTTGCGCAGATAAAATTCCGCATTTTTGCCATTGCAAAGCGCATCAAATGGTGCCAGCATTAATCACAACAAATCACCATGTGATTACTTTTGATTAAACCAGGAGTCAAAACGATGAGTAAAGTGAACACCATCACCCGTGAGTCATGGATTATGAGCACCTTCCCGGAGTGGGGCAGCTGGCTGAATGAAGAGATCGAGCAGGAACAGGTTGCTCCTGGCACGTTTGCAATGTGGTGGCTGGGCTGTACCGGTATCTGGCTGAAATCAGAAGGTGGTGCCAACATCTGCGTCGATTTCTGGTGCGGCACCGGCAAGCAGAGCCACGGCAACCCGCTGATGAAAAAAGGCCATCAGATGCAGCGCATGGCGGGCGTAGAAAAACTGCAGCCGAACCTGCGTACCACACCGTTTGTGCTCGATCCGTTTGCCATTCGCCAGATCGACGCCGTCCTTTCTACTCACGATCACAACGATCATATCGACGTGAACGTGGCGGCTGCGGTGATGCAAAACTGTGCTGACGATGTGCCGTTTATCGGGCCACAGACCTGCGTGGATCTGTGGATCGGCTGGGGCGTGCCGAAAGAGCGCTGCATCGTGATGAAGCCTGGGGACTTGGTGAAAATTAAAGATATTGAAATTCACGCGCTGGACGCCTTTGACCGTACAGCACTGATCACCCTGCCTGCCGATCAGAAAGCCGCGGGTGTACTGCCGGACGGTATGGATGAGCGCGCGGTTAACTATCTGTTTAAAACCCCTGGCGGCTCCCTGTACCACAGCGGCGACTCTCACTACTCCAACTACTACGCGAAGCACGGTAACGAGCACCAGATTGACGTGGCGCTGGGCTCCTACGGCGAGAACCCGCGCGGTATTACCGACAAAATGACCAGCGCCGACATGCTGCGCATGGCGGAAGCGCTGAATACCAAAGTGGTGATTCCGTTCCACCACGATATCTGGTCAAACTTCCAGGCCGATCCGCAGGAGATCCGCGTGCTGTGGGAAATGAAAAAAGACCGCCTGAAGTATGGCTTCAAGCCGTTCATCTGGCAGGTCGGCGGCAAGTTCACCTGGCCACTGGACAAAGATAATTTCGAATATCACTACCCACGTGGTTTCGATGATTGCTTCACCATTGAGCCAGACCTGCCGTTCAAGTCCTTCCTCTGATTGTGCAGCCGCATCGCCAGACATGATGTCTGGCGATGTCATATTTCTTTTAGTAATTTCACGCTATTTCAAATATCATCTTTTCAAATCAATTCTTATCGGAATAGCTCATGACGGAAGCGCAACGGCATCAAATTCTCCTGGAACTCCTGGCGCAAACCGGGTTTATCACCGTCGAGAAAGTGATCGAACGTTTAGGCATCTCCCCGGCAACGGCGCGGCGGGATATCAACAAGCTGGATGAAAGCGGCAAGCTGAAAAAGGTCCGCAACGGCGCGGAAGCGATCAGCCAGCAGCGCCCTCGCTGGTCTCCGATGAATATTCATCAGGCGCAGAATCATGATGAAAAAGTGCGGATTGCCAGAGCCGCATCGCAGCTGGTGAATCCCGGCGAGAGCGTGGTCATCAACTGCGGCTCCACGGCGTTTCTGCTGGGCCGTGAAATGTGCGGCAAGCCGGTGCAAATCATCACCAACTACTTACCGCTCGCCAACTATCTCATCGACCAGGAGCATGAGAGCGTGGTGATCATGGGCGGGCAGTACAACAAAAGCCAGTCCATCACCCTTAGCCCTCAGGACAGCGAAAACAGTCTCTATGCCGGGCACTGGATGTTTACCAGCGGCAAAGGCCTGACGGCAGATGGCCTGTATAAAACCGATATGCTGACCGCGATGGCGGAGCAAAACATGCTTAACGTTGTGGGCAAGCTCGTTGTGCTGGTCGACAGCAGCAAAGTGGGCGAGCGCGCAGGGATGTTATTCAGCCGTGCCGAACAGATCGACATGGTGATCACCGGCAAAGGCGCCAACCCTGAGATCCTCCAGAGGCTGGAAGATCAGGGCGTAAAAGTGCTGCGCGTTTAAAGGTGCTGGCGGAAAAACGCTACCGTGGCATCCAGCGCCGTTGGCGTGATGCGGTGGCGGACGCCCGGTTCCCACAGACAGGTCAGATTACCGTCCAGTCCTGCATTCATTAACGCCTGCTGCAGGCGGAAGGTTCCCTCGGGCGGGACCACATCATCCGCGTCACCGTGCCACAGCAGCAGCGGGCGATCGGCCAGGCGCGGCAATGCCCGGGTCACTTCCCACTCTTCGAGCGTCGCGGTGATTTCCGCTAAATCCTGAGGGGGAAAGAGCGTCTTCGCCAGCGACGTAAAATAGCCCGAGCCCATCAGGCAGGCGACAGACTTCACTTCAGGATGATGCGTCATAATCCCCAGCGCCGTCATACCGCCCATCGACGCTCCAGCCACGGCCAGACGATTGTCGGCCACCAGCCCTGCCTCATACAGCGCATCGCGCAGCCCGGCAAACTCGGTCAGACTCCCGTGCAGAATGTGCCAGAACTGCCCAAGACGCGCCTGTTCGTTACCCAAAAAGCGTGCGCCGTGGTCGGGTGCATCCGGCATCACCACGCGGAAACCCGCCTGCGCCAGCGCGACCGCAAAATAACTGTAAACCATCTTCGATGAGGTAAACCCATGATAAAAAACCACAACAGGCAGCGGTTTATCACGTTTACCCGCTGGCATCGCGTGTAAAATTTCATGGTCGCCGAGGTGGCGTATTTCAATTTCAATCATTGTCGACCCTGTGCGAATGTATGATTCATAATGTTGAGAACTGGGTTACGCTTTCACGTCATTTTCATTCGAAATATACGTCCCAGATAACACTTCGGGAACATTCCCCCAAAACTAAATTCACAGACAACTACACTATGGCTATCAGGAAACGAGATATGGTTATGCGCAGGTTTGCTGCTTTATTGCTGGTGTTTCTGCTCAGTGGCTGTAGCGCGCTGCAGGGAACGCCGCAACCCGCTCCACCGGTCGCCGATCATCCACAGGAGATTCGTCGTAATCAGACGGAAGGATTACAACGAATGGGCACCATCTCCGCGCTGGTTCGCGGCTCTCCGGATGACGCAGAAGCGGCAATAAAAGCACAGGCCGTCGCCGCCAAAGCAGATTATTACGTCATCATTATGATCGACGAAACCATCATAACGGGACAGTGGTATTCACAGGCCATTTTGTACCGGAAATAATGGTTTACCTTTGAACGAGATTTACACTGCTTTGCGTCCATAGACATTTTCCTGTCCACAATAAACTCCATGCCCGCGTCAATGGAAGGGAGTTTATTTGCGAAGGATTGCCCGGCGGATACCGGATATATGTGAAATGGAGCTGACGATGAAACGAACTCTTGCTTTGACCTCACTGTTGCTCTCAGCAGGCCTGCTGAGCACCACCGCGCAGTCAGCAGAATTCGCCAGTGCTGATTGTGTGACTGGCCTGAATGAAATTGGCCAGATCTCCGTGAATAATATCTCGGGGAGCCCGCAAGACGTTGAACGTGTCGTGGCATTAAAGGCCGATGAGCAGGGTGCTTCATGGTATCGCATCATCCAGATGCAGGAAGATAACCATATCGACCACTGGCGGGTACAGGCCATTCTCTACGTGTAATCTCCCTCCTGATAAAAGCCACTTATTTTTAGTGGCTTTTCGTTTTTGCAAATTTTTTATTTTATAAAAAACAAATCAAGAACAATAAAATAACATTTTGTTACATTAAATCAGTAAACGTAATCCCCGCTCTGCCGTTGAAGAACCATACCTTTTCAATGATGAGCAATTTATGATCAACATTTTTCGCCGCGCAGGCCTGGGTGCGAAGCTGTCACTGCTTACCGGCGTCAGTGTCGCCACGCTGTTTCTGCTTTTCACTTTTCTGCTCAGTCAAAAAGCCAGCCAGCAGCTTGAAGCCCTTGCGGTAGAAGATCTGCATAATCAGTCCACCGGCATGGTCGACATGGTGCAGATGTTTAACACCAGCCTGAGTGAAGAGGTTGAGAGCTATACCCGTCTGTTCACCACCTTTTTACCGCAGCCCCTGAACATTGATGCTTCCCAAACCCAGACAATTAACGGGCTCAGCGTTCCGCTTCTGAAAGGCGGAGATACCGGGCTGCATGAAAACAACACGCTTTCGGACGCGTTCCTGAACCGCACGGGAGCCATTTCGACGCTGTTTGTACGCAGCGGTAACGACTTTGTTCGCGTAGCCACTTCCCTGCGTAAAGAGAACGGCGAGCGGGCAATGGGTACCGTTCTGGATAACGCCAGCCCGGCCTTTGCCGCCGTCAACAAAGGTGAAGTCTACCGCGGCCTGGCGCTGCTGTTTGGCAAACGCTACATCACCCAGTACCAGCCGGTTAAAAACGCCGAAGGACAGGTCATTGCGATCGTCTTTGTCGGGGTGGACATCACCCACTCCTGGAACGTCATGCGTGAGAAAATCCTCAACCGCCGCCTGGGCGAGAGCGGTCACTTCTTCGTGCTGGATCGCAGCAACGGCAAAACGCGCGGGCAATACCTTTTCCACGCCAGCGAAGAGGGAAAACTGCCGAAGTGGGACGGCACGACGCAGCAACAGCTTCTGAGTGATAAACCCGGCACGCTGGAGCGCGTAAGCGACGACGGCCGCACGCTGAAAATGGCTTATACCCCGCTGCCAGGCTGGAACTGGACTATTGTGGGTGAAGTGGATAAATCGGTGCTGCTCTCAAGCGTCACCGCCATGCGCGACGGTTTCCTCCTCGCCGGTACGGCCTTATCCATCCTGTTTGCTGGCCTGTTTGTAGTCCTGATTCGCCGGGTGCTGACCCGACCACTGCGCAATGTGATCCATCTTGCCCGGCAATATGCCGCAGGGGATCTCCGTTCCAGCCTGCCCGTGACGCGTCAGGACGAAGTCGGCCAGCTGATCGACGCCATCAACGGCATCGGTGGCGGCCTGCAAAAAATTGTCCTGCAGGTCCGCGAGGCCGCAGGCGAAATCCATTCAGGTACCAACGCGCTGGCCGCCGATACCGGCGAGATTTCAGAGCAGATCAACAAGCAGGCCAGCAGCGTGGAAGAGACCTCCGCCAGCATGGAGCAGCTGGCCGCCACCGTGCAGCAAAATGCCGCCAACATGGAGCAAACGCAGCAGCTGGTGGGTGAAACCTCGCTCGCGGTTCATCAGGGCGGTGAGACGGTCACCCACGCGGTGTCGACCATGGACGACATTCGCGAAGCGTCAAAACGCATCGCAGACATCACGCGCGTGATCGAGTCCATTGCTTTTCAGACCAATATCCTGGCGCTGAATGCGGCAGTGGAAGCGGCCCGCGCGGGCGAGCATGGAAAAGGGTTTGCGGTCGTCGCGCAGGAAGTTCGCGCCCTGGCGGGACGCAGCGCTAACGCGGTGAAGGAGATTGAACAGCTGATTGGCGATACGCTCAGAAAAGTGAGTGAGGGCCATGCGCTGTCTGAACAGACGCGCCTGGCGATGGATGACATCATCATTCATATCGATAACATCAGCCAGCTGGTCACCGAGATTAATCATGCCTCACGCGAGCAGTCCGCCGGGATCGGTCAGGTGAACCTCGCCATGACCCACATTGGCGAAGCGTCGCATATCAATGCCGATCGCATCTCACGCAGCGAACAAACGGCTCAAACGCTGCGCGAGAAGGGTTCACACCTGGCTCAACTGGTGAGTCTGTTCCAGCTAAAAGGCTAGCCGACTCTGCCCGTCGCACGCAGCAGCAGGTCACTTTGCACCTGCTCGCTCATCACCGTTCCGCCACGGGTATCCAGCATCATGCGGCACCACGCCTGCGCCACCGGGGGCGACGCGTGCCGCAGCATTTCGCTCCCGGCACTCAGCAAGAAAAGCTGCTGGGCGATCTCCCGCCCCTGCGCCTCCTGCGGTTTACGCAGTTTTTGCTGAAGCTGTCGCCAGCTGCGGTCGAAGTGTCTGTCCTGCCCTTTGACCTGTGCAAACTCATCGGCAAGCCGATCGTGTATACCCGGCTGCTTCGCCAGCACGCGCAGCACGTCCAGGCACATGATGTTACCGGACCCTTCCCAGATGCTGTTCACCGGCATCTCGCGATACAGGCGGGGAAGTTCGCTCTCCTCGCAGTACCCGACTCCCCCCAGCACCTCCATCGCTTCAGCCACAAACGGGATGCCCGCTTTGCACACGCTAAATTTCGCGGCCGGGGTAAACAGCCGTGCCCATGCCGCCTCCTGCGGATCCGCGCGTTTATCCCACGCCCGCGCCAGGCGGAACAGCAGCGCCGTTTGTCCCTCCAGCACCAGCGCCATCCGGCTTAACACTTCGCGCATGAGCGGCTGATCGATAAGATTTTTGCCGAAGGTCTGGCGCTGATGCGCATGGTACAGCGCCACCGACAGCGCCCGACGCATCAGTCCGTGGCTGCCCAGCGCGCAGTCAAAGCGCGTCAGGCCGCCCATTTTGAGGATCTGCCGTACCCCTTCGCCTTCTTCCCCCAGCAGCCAGCCGGAGGCATCAAGGAATTCCACCTCGCTGCTGGCGTTGGAGCGGTTCCCGAGCTTGTCCTTAAGGCGCTCCAGCCGGACGGCGTTGCGCTGCCCGTCAGGTAAAAAGCGCGGCACAAAAAAGCAGGATAGTCCGCCCTTCGCCTGCGCCAGCACGAGATGCGCATCGCTTTGCGGGACGGAGAAAAACCATTTATGTCCCACCAGCCTATAACTGCCGTCGCTGCATTTTTCCGCCCTGGTGGTGTTGCTGAGCACGTCAGAGCCGCCCTGCTTTTCCGTCATCCCCATACCGATCAGCAGGCCGCGCTTTTGCGCGCCGGGCGCAAGATGAGGATCGTAGCGATCGCTGAGCAGCGGCGTCAGCCAGTCGTGAAAGGGTTTGGGGAGCGCCTGCTGCAGGAGCGGTGTCGCGGCAAACGTCATGGTGACAGGGCACAGCGTGCCCGCCTCCACCTGAGCATGAAGCACAAAGCGTGCGGCCCGCGCGACAAACGCCCCTTTACGCGCCTCCTCTTCCCACGCCAGGTTATGCACGCGGTTGGCACACAGGCCCTGCATCAGCAGGTGCCATGCCGGGTGAAAGCGGACGTCATCCAGCCGCTCTCCGGTGGCGTCATAGCGGAGTAGCTCCGGCGGATTCACGTTCGCCAGCCTGCCCAGCTCCAGCGATTCCGCCGTACCCAGCTGCTGACCAATGCTGGCGAGGAGTTCGATATCCCACTCGGCCCCTTCACGCGCGACCGCATCGCGCAGGGCGCAGTCCGAGAGGAAAAGGTTACTGTTGGAAAGCGGTGCAGGTTGATTGAAAACGGTATGGGTCTGCCAGTGCATGCTGTCTCCCTCCTTCAGTGGCAATGACGATAAGTATGGACAGACCGCGCACACGCTGCATGGGAGGGGAGTCACACGTTCACGATCCCGCTGATATCATTCGTGAAATAGCTCACAGAACATAAGAATAAACTATTTCATGACTTCGCTTTTGTTGAATAATTTATTCTTACCCTTTTCAGTGAGGATCGTTATGCAACCGGATGCGCACAAGCGAGCATTAATTGCCGGCTCCATTGGTAACTTTATCGAGTGGTATGAGTTTGCGGTCTACGGTTTTCTGGCGACCGTCATTGCGAAAAACTTCTTCCAGCTTGAAGGGGAAGCGGGGCTCACCAGCCTGATCCTCACCTACGCCTCGTTTGCCATCGCCTTCTTCTTCCGCCCGCTGGGTGCGGTGGTGTTTGGCCGCATCGGCGACCGGATTGGCCGTAAGCCGACGCTCATTATTGTGCTGGTGCTGATGACGCTCGCTACCGCCGCCATCGGCATTGTGCCGGTCTATGCCAGCATCGGGATTGCCGCGCCGCTCATTATTACGCTGCTGCGCATCCTGCAGGGACTGTTCGCGGGGGGTGAGTACGGCGGTGCGGTCTCGCTGATGACGGAGTTTGCCCCGCGCGGCAAGCGTGGGCTCTATGGCGCGTGGCAGTCCTTTACCGTGGCGCTGGGGCTGTTAGCGGGTGCAGGCATCGTGGCGCTGCTCTCTGCCCTCCTCACGCCGGAAGCCCTGCACTACTGGGGCTGGCGTATTCCGTTCTTCCTGGCGCTGCCCATGGGCGTCGTTGCGCTGTGGCTTCGTGTCAGTATGGAAGAGACACCCAGCTTTGTGCAGCAGCAGGATAAACCGGTTGTCGCTCAGGCAGATACTGCCGCCACGCTCCGGGCCATCGCGATGGGGATTGGGCGCGTAATGGTCTGGTCTGCGGCGGGGTACACTTACCTGGTGATTATGCCGACCTATCTGCAGTCGGCGCTGCACACCGGGTTTAACCAGGCGCTGCTTATAGCGGTGATTTCGAATATTGGTTTTGCACTCACCATCATTCCGTCGGGGATCCTGAGCGACCGGATCGGGCGCCGCACGGTGATGATTATCGCCACCGCGCTGCTGCTGATCCTCGCCCTGCCGCTGCTGAAAATTCTTCAGGCAGAGTCGAGTACGCTGGCGGTGAAGGCTGTTGTGGTGTTGATTGCGGGCGGTCTGGTGGGCATGCTGGCGGGGCCAGGCCCGGCAATGCTATCTGAGATGTTCCCGACGCGCGTGCGCTATACGGGACTGGGGCTGGCCTACTCGTTGTCGAATGCGATTTTCTCGGGATGCGCAGGGCTGATTATTACCGGGCTGATTAAGCAGACGGGCAACCTGGATATTCCGGCGTATTACGTAATGGCGACGGCGGTAGTGAGTATTTTCGCGCTGATGACGCTAAGGAAGGATGACCATTTGCGGTCGTTAGAGGAGTGAGTTTGTCACCGTCTGGTGCCCTCACCCCGGCCCTCTCCCACGGGGAGAGGGAGAAAACACAAAAGGCCGTCCTGTGGACGGCCTTGCTGTTTATTCTCCCCGCTGACGCACCGCTTCAAACAGGCAGATACCCGTCGCAACAGAAACGTTCAGGGACGACACGCTGCCCGCCATTGGGATGCTGATCAGCTCGTCACAGTGCTCGCGGGTCAGACGACGCATGCCTTCGCCTTCTGCCCCCATCACCAGCGCCAGACGGCCGGTCATTTTGCTCTGGTACAGAGTATGATCCGCTTCACCGGCGGTACCGACGATCCAGATGTTCTCTTCCTGCAGCAGACGCATGGTGCGCGCCAGGTTGGTCACGCGGATCAGCGGAACGTTTTCCGCCGCGCCGCAGGCCACTTTCTTCGCCGTCGCGTTCAGCTGCGCGGAGCGATCTTTCGGCACGATCACCGCGTGCACGCCCGCCGCATCGGCGCTGCGCAGGCACGCGCCGAGGTTGTGCGGATCGGTAACGCCATCGAGGATCAGGAAGAACGGGTTATCCAGCTCGGCAATCAGATCCGGCAGATCGTTTTCCTGATACTGGCGGCCCGGCTTCACGCGGGCAATGATCCCCTGGTGAACCGCACCTTCACTTTTCTCATCCAGGAACTGGCGGTTCGCCAGTTGGATCACCACGCCCTGCGCTTCCAGGGCGTGGATCAGCGGCATCAGACGCTTATCTTCACGCCCTTTCAGAATAAACACTTCCTGAAAACGCTCCGGTGCGCGCTCGAGAAGGGCCTGCACCGCGTGGATGCCGTAAATCATTTCACTCATTGATGGTTCTCGTAATAAGTATTTCCCCTCCCCCCGTCGGGGAGAGGGTCAGGGTGAGGGGAGACTTTACTCCGCCTGCTTTTTCTTGGCCGCGCGCTTCGCTTTGGTGGCAGCCGCTATTTTCTGCGTTTTCGCGGACGGTTTTTTCGCTGAACGGGCTTCTTTCTTCGCCGCCTTCGGCTTTTGCTTCTTCTCGCCGCGGAACGCGCTGTCCGGCTCGAAGTTTACCTTCTTGCCCGCCTGACGACGTTTACCGCCACCTGGTTTACCGTTACCGGTTTTTTTCGCCCTTTCACGCTCGGTTTTCCCGACGTTACGCGGCGCGCGCTCGCTGGAGATCAGGCTGAAGTCGATTTTACGATCGTCCATATTCACGGCTTCAACCTTCACTTCCACACGGTCGCCCAGACGATAGGTCTGGCCGCCAGATTCGCCAATCAGTCGCTGACCGACCTGGTCGAAGCGGTAGTAGTCGTTATCCAGGCTGGAGACGTGCACCAGACCGTCGATGAACAGCTCGTCCAGACGAACGAAGAAACCAAAGCCGGTCACGCTGGCAATCACGCCTTTAAAGACGTTACCCACCTGATCGAGCATAAAGTCACACTTCAGCCAGTCCGCCACGTCACGTGTTGCTTCATCAGCACGACGTTCGGTCATGGAGCAGTGCTGACCCAGCTGCAGCATCTCTTCCATCGAATAGTGGTAGCCACCGGTTTCGGTGGTGTTCCCTTTATGGCCCTGCTCCTGCGCCAGCAGATACTTGATCGCACGGTGCAGAGAGAGGTCAGGATAGCGACGGATCGGCGAGGTAAAGTGGGCGTAAGACTGCAGCGCCAGGCCGAAGTGACCGCGGTTTTCCGGATCGTAAATCGCCTGCTTCATTGAGCGCAGCAGCATCGTCTGCAGCATTTCTGCGTCAGGACGATCGCCAATGGACTCCAGCAGCTCGGCGTAATCGCGCGGCTCTGGCTTGTTACCGCCAGGCAGCTCCAGGCCCAGTTCGGCCAGCACGGAGCGGAACGCGGTGATGGCTTCCGTCGACGGTTTATCGTGAATACGGAACAGCGCAGGCTCTTTGGCTTTCTCGACGAATCGTGCCGCCGAGATGTTCGCCAGAATCATACACTCTTCGATCAGCTTGTGCGCATCGTTACGCTGGGTCTGCTCGATACGCTCAATGCGGCGTTCCGCGTTGAAAATGAATTTCGCTTCTTCACTCTCAAAGGAGATCCCGCCGCGCTCTTCGCGCGCCTGATCCAGCGTTTTGTAAAGGTTATGCAGCTCTTCGATGTGTTTAACCAGCGGCGCGTACTGTTCGCGCAGATCCTGATCGCCCTGCAGCATATGCCAGACCTTGGTATAGGTCAGACGCGCGTGCGAGCTCATCACCGCTTCGTAGAATTTGTAGCCCGTTAAGCGCCCTTTGGTGGAGATGGTCATCTCGCAAACCATACAGAGGCGGTCAACCTGCGGGTTCAGGGAGCACAGGCCGTTAGACAGCACTTCCGGCAGCATCGGCACGACCTGCGACGGGAAGTAGACCGAGGTACCGCGGCTGCGCGCTTCGTTATCCAGCGGAGTGTGCGGACGAACATAGTAGCTTACGTCTGCAATAGCGACCCACAGACGCCAGCCGCCGCCGCGTTTTTTCTCGCAGTAGACGGCGTCATCGAAGTCGCGGGCGTCTTCACCGTCGATAGTGACCAGCGGCAGCGAGCGCAGATCCACGCGGCCCACCTTGGACTCTTCCGGCACTTCTTCGCGCAGGCTTTCGATCTGCTCTTCAACCGCTTTCGGCCAGATGTACGGAATTTCATGGGTACGCAGCGCCATATCAACGGCCATTGTGGTGCCCATGTTGTCGCCAAGCACTTCGACGATTTTACCTACCGCTTTAGTGCGACGGGTTGGGCGCTGGGTGAGTTCCACCACCACAACAAAGCCCATGCGGGCACCCATCACCTCTTCAGGTGGGATCAGAATGTCGAAGCTCAGACGGCTGTCGTCCGGCACCACGAAGCCCACGCCCGCGTCGGTAAAGTAGCGGCCAACGATCTGGCTGGTTTTTGGCACCAGAACGCGTACCACGCGCGCTTCGCGGCGACCTTTACGGTCAGCGCCCAGCGGCTGCGCCAGGATCTGGTCGCCGTGAATGCACATTTTCATCTGTTCAGATGAGAGGTACAGATCGTCTTTACGGCCTTCCACGCGCAGGAAGCCGAAGCCATCGCGGTGACCAATGACGGTCCCTTTCAGCAGGTCGAGGCGTTCTGGCAGCGCGTAGCACTGGCGGCGGGTAAAGACCAGCTGCCCGTCACGCTCCATTGCGCGCAGGCGGCGGCGAAGGGCTTCAATTTGCTCTTCACCTTCAATGTTTAGTTCAACGGCAAGTTCTTCACGATTGGCGGGTTTTTCGCGTTTTGTTAAGTGTTCAATGATGAACTCGCGGCTGGGAATAGGATTCGCGTATTTTTCGGCTTCGCGTTCCTGGAAAGGATCATGTGACATGTCGGTTCCTCCGTTGTCAGCTCCGGTGGAAATTTTCTTCATTCCACCAGCAATAATTTATAAAGCGGTTGATTCTCTTCAACCAAATCGGCCAGCGTGTAGTTATCCAGTTCCATGAGAAAACTTTGCACGGCCTTTGAAAGCGCCTTTTTCAGGCGGCAAGCGGGCGTGATGTGGCAGAACTCGCTGCTGCAGTTCACCAGAGACAGCGGCTCCAGTTCACGTACCACGTCGCCCACACGAATACTCTGTGCCGGTTTACCGAGACGGATCCCACCATTCTTCCCGCGGACGGCAGCAACGTATCCGGCACGACTAAGTTGATTGATTATTTTGACCATATGATTACGGGATACGCCGTAGACCTCTGTAACTTCAGAGATACTGGTCATCTTCCCCTCGGGTAACGACGCCATGTAAATCAGCGCACGTAAGCCGTAATCGGTGAAACTTGTTAACTGCACATCAACCTCAGGAAAAAAGGGAAAACGCGGTCAAACCGCAGAGATATTCATTAATGATGATAAACCAGCCAGATAGTTAGCGGCTAATTTATTTGACAGACGGGGCGAAAAAGCGGAGATCCAGGAGCGTTCGCCGGATGGCGCTACGCTTATCCGGCCTACGGGTCACCCCGCAGGCCAGCATTCACGAAGATTATGCGTCGAACGGGTCGCGCAGGATCATCGTTTCAGTACGATCCGGGCCGGTAGAAATAATATCGATCGGCACTTCGGTCAGTTCTTCAATACGCTTGATGTAATCCAGCGCCGCCTGCGGCAGGCCGCTACGCTCTTTCACACCGAAAGTGGTCTCAGACCAGCCCGGCATGGTTTCGTAGATTGGCTCAATGCCTTCCCAGTCGTCAGCTGCCAGCGGAGTGGTGGTCACTTCGCGGCCGTCTGGCATACGGTAGCCTACGCAGATTTTCACTTCTTTCAGGCCGTCCAGTACGTCCAGCTTGGTCAGGCAGAAGCCAGAGAGGGAGTTGATCTGCACAGCACGACGCACTGCAACCGCATCCAGCCAGCCGGTACGACGACGACGACCGGTGGTCGCGCCAAACTCGTTACCCTGCTTGCACAGGAACTCGCCGGTTTCATCAAACAGCTCGGTCGGGAATGGACCCGCACCCACGCGAGTGGAGTACGCTTTGATGATGCCCAGAACGTAATCCACATAACGTGGACCCAGGCCAGAGCCGGTCGCCACGCCACCTGCAGTGGTGTTAGAGGAGGTAACGTACGGATAGGTACCGTGGTCGATGTCCAGCAGCGTACCCTGCGCGCCTTCGAACATGACGAAATCGCCACGCTTGCGCGCCTGGTCCAGCAGATCGGACACATCAACAACCATACCGGTCAGAATGTCAGCAATCGCCATGACGTCATCCAGCACTTTCTGGTAGTCAACAGCGTCAGCTTTGTAGAAGTTCACCAGCTGGAAGTTGTGATATTCCATCACTTCTTTCAGTTTTTCAGCGAAGGTTGCTTTGTCGAAGAGGTCACCTACGCGCAGACCGCGGCGTGCAACTTTATCTTCGTAAGCCGGGCCGATGCCACGACCGGTGGTACCGATCGCTTTCGCACCGCGCGCTTTCTCACGCGCGACGTCCAGCGCCACGTGATAATCCAGGATCAGCGGGCAGGCTTCGGAGAGCAGCAGACGCTCACGAACAGGGATACCACGGTCTTCCAGACCTTTCATCTCTTTCATCAGCGCAGCAGGAGACAGCACAACGCCGTTACCGATGATGCTGGTGACGTTTTCGCGAAGAATGCCTGATGGAATAAGATGGAGGACGGTTTTTTCACCGTTGATTACGAGAGTATGGCCTGCGTTGTGACCGCCCTGGTAGCGTACAACATATTTAGCCCGTTCAGTCAGAAGATCAACAATCTTCCCTTTACCTTCGTCACCCCATTGGGTGCCCAGTACGACGACGTTGTTACCCATTTTTTTCAAAATCACCGTTTGCTTAAAAATGGATTCTACCATCGCTTTTTCAGATATACAGCACTTTTTGACCTCAAAATACGCCGATTGCGCCTACTTTTTGATCAGCCAATCGTTTTCCTCAACATGTAGTAGATCACGATGCCCGCAACCACAAGACCACCGCCAAAACGACGCAAAATATTATCCGGCAGTTGGCTCATCGTGGCGATCATTCGACGCCAGGCGCGTGGATAGAGCATCGGTCCAAGGCCTTCCAGCACCAGGACCAAAGCCAGTGCGAGCCAGATCGTTGAATTCATTTTTATTCCTTATAAAAGAAAACCACCGCTCCGTTAAGAGCGGTGGTTTGAATACTCAAACGAGCCTGAGTTTATCGCGTTGCGTTAGTCGGCGTCTTCATATAACGGAAGAAATCGCTGTCCGGGCTGAGCACCATCACATCCTGGTTGCTCTGGAAGCTATTCTCGTAAGCACGCAGGCTACGGATAAAGGCGTAGAAGTCAGGATCCTGGCTGAAGGCATCAGCGAACAGCTTCGCCGCTTCGGCATCACCTTCACCGCGCAGGATACGGCCCTGGCGCTCAGATTCCGCCAGCGTCTTGGTGACTTCGTAATCCGCTGCTGCACGCAGCTTCTCAGCCTCTTCCTGGCCCTGTGAACGGTGACGACGGGCTACCGCTTCACGCTCGGCGCGCATACGGTTGTAAATCGCCTCAGACACTTCTGCTGGCAAGTTGATCTGCTTGATACGCACGTCAACCACTTCGATACCCAGCGCAGCCATACTGTTCGGGTTGATCACCGGCACTTTACCGTTGGTCTCCGCCTGAACGCGTTCAGCCGCTTTGGCAATCGCATCATCTGCTGCCGGGGTTGAAACTTCGTCTTCCGTGCCCGCGGTACCGGAGTTCAGGGCATCGCGAACTTCCAGGGTCAGACGACCACGGGAGTCGGTCACGATGTCTTTCACATCCAGACGACCAATCTCGGAACGCAGACGGTCAGAGAACTTACGCTTCAGCAGCACTTCTGCCTGAGAAACGTCACCACCGCCCGTTGCCAGGAAGTAACGGCTGAAATCGCTGATACGCCATTTGATATAGGAATCAACGATCAGGTCTTTCTTCTCTTTGGTCACGAAACGGTCAGCCTGGTTATCCATGGTCTGGATACGCGCATCAAGCGTTTTCACTGACTGGATGAACGGCACCTTGAAGTGCAGGCCCGGCTCGTAAATTACCGGGCGTTTGTCGCCATCACGCACGACGCTGCTGAACTGGAACTTGATCCCACGTTCGCCTTCTTTCACCACAAAGATCGAGGTATAAAGCACGACCAGTACGATGACGATGATCGCAATAACTGACTTACGCATCCTTATTCCCCCTGACGCTGGTAGTCGTTACGCTGCGCGTTAGCACGGCGTTGGTCCATAATGTCACCATCGTTCGAAGAAGGCGTTGTGTTCGTGCTGGCGCTGCCTGTTGAGGCTGGCGGCAGACGCAGCAGGTTGTTCGCGCCGCTGGTGTCGCCTTTCGCTGCTGGCGCAGAACTGCCTTTCAGCATCTGATCCAGCGGCAGAACCATCAGGTTTCCGCCTTTATTGTCGTTAACCAACACTTTGCGGGTGTGGCTCAGCACTTTTTCCATGGTCTCGATATAGAGACGCTCACGGGTAATTTCCGGTGCCGCTTTATATTCCGGCAGGATCTTCGCAAAGCGAGCCACTTCACCCTGAGCTTCCAGGATGGTCTGGGTCTTATACGCGCGCGCTTCTTCCAGAATACGCTGCGCCTGACCGTTAGCGCGTGGCTGAACTTCGTTGGTGTACGCTTCTGCTTCACGGATGTACTGCTGTTCGTTTTCACGGGCAGCAATCGCATCGTCAAATGCGGCTTTCACCTCTTCCGGCGGACGCGCAGCCTGGAAGTTGACGTCCAGCAGGGTGATACCCATGTTGTACGGACGAATGGTCTCTTCCAGCTCGCGCTGGGTATCGCTACGAATAACGGTACGACCTTCGGTCAGGATACGGTCCATGGTGTATTTACCGATCACACCGCGCAGGGCGCTGTCGGTCGCCTGACGCAGGCTGTCATCGGCGCTGGTCACGCTAAACAGATAACGCTCAGGATCGGTCACGCGGTACTGCACGTTCATCTCAACGCGCACCACGTTTTCGTCAGAGGTCAGCATCACGCCAGAGGCGGCCAGTTCACGGACGGATTCCACGTTGACCGCAGTCACATCGTCAATGAAGGTCGGTTTCCAGTTCAGGCCCGGCTCAACCAGATGGCTGAACTTGCCGAAACGGGTGACCACGCCGCGCTCTGCTTCTTTAATGGTGTAGAATCCGCTGGCTGCCCAGATGATGACCACCGCAGCGGCCACGATGCCCACTACGCGGCCACCCATTGGCGGGCGCGAACTCTGAGTGGAATTGCCACCCGAGCCAGAACCTTTTCCTCCGCCAAGGCCACCAAGCTTCTTGCTCAGCTTGCGGAAGATATCATCCAGATCCGGCGGCCCCTGCTCGCGACCACCTTTGTTGCCATTTCCCTCAGAGTTGCCGCCAGGTTTGCTGCTTCCCCACGGGTCGCGGTCTTGTCCGTTATTACCGGGCTGATTCCACGCCATGTATATGCTCCATATTTGTTATGCAAGGGCGAATTATTCAGGCATCCCCTTTCTGATCAGACGATATAGTCGACCAGCGCAGGTTCTTGTTTACAGAGGCGACGCCAGTCAACGATCGGCATACGCACCTGCATCCCCACGCTGCCGTCATCCTCCATCCACTCTTTTTCTATCGCCTGAAGCTGATAAAACCGGCTGCGCAGCCTGCCTTCCTGTGGCGGCAGTCGCAGCGTGTGCTGAGCTACCTCACCGGAAAGACGTTCTGTCAAAGCCTGGAAAAGCAGTGGCACACCAATACCGGTCTGGGCAGAAAGCCAGACCCGAATCGGTTTGTTCTCTTCATCTCTGTCGATACGCGGTTCGAAATCGTCCAGCATATCGATCTTATTCATGACCAACAGCGTTGGGATCTCATGGGCGTCGATCTCTTCGAGCACCACGTTTACCGCGTCGATGTTCTCCTGCACGCGCACGTCTGCCGCATCAATCACGTGCAGCAGCAGAGTCGCCTGTCGCGTCTCCTGCAGGGTGGCTTTAAACGCCGCCACCAGGTCATGCGGCAGGTGGCGGATAAACCCTACGGTATCCGCCAGCACCGTTTCACCAACGTCTGCAACGTCAATACGGCGCAGCGTAGGGTCCAGGGTCGCAAACAGCTGGTCTGCGGCATACACCTGGGCCTCGGTTATCTGGTTAAACAGAGTGGATTTACCGGCGTTGGTATAGCCCACCAGCGACACCGTCGGGATGTCGGCTTTCGTTCGCGCCCGACGTCCCTGTTCACGCTGTTTCTCTACACGTTCCAGACGTGAGAGGATCTGGGTAATTCGGCCACGCAGCAAACGACGGTCGGTTTCGAGCTGGGTTTCACCCGGGCCGCGCAAACCAATCCCGCCTTTTTGTCTTTCAAGGTGTGTCCAGCCACGCACCAGACGCGTTGCCAGATGGCGCAGCTGCGCCAGCTCAACCTGCAGTTTCCCTTCGTGGGTACGTGCACGCTGAGCAAAAATATCTAAAATCAAACCCGTGCGATCGATAACACGGCATTCGCAAAGGGCTTCCAGGTTGCGCTCCTGGGCTGGAGACAGCGCATGATCAAACAACACGACTGACGCGCCGGTTGCTTTTACGGCATCCGCAATTTCGACTGCTTTACCTTCACCAACAAAATACTTTGGGTGCGGCGCTTTACGGCTACCGGTAATCACCTGCATTGCTTCGACACCGGCGGAAGAGACCAGAGATTCAAACTCCAGGAGGTCTTCCATATCTTTGTCTTGCGAAAAATAGATGTGTACCAGCACCGCCTGCTCACCGGCATCATAACGGTCAAACAAGCGTAAACCTCTCTAAAAAGATCAGCGGGGAACGCAGGATCCCTGGCTCCCCGTGTGGATAACAGTGCGAAACCTTATTCGGTTTCGTCGCTGTCCTGCGCCGGCGTTGAAGAGCCCTGCGCGCTGCTGCCATGATGGTAGTTACTACCAGTGCCGCCGCCAGCGTTATTGCTGTGATGAGATACCGGACGGGACGGAACAACAGTAGAAATAGCGTGCTTGTAGACCATCTGACTGACCGTGTTTTTCAACAGAATCACAAACTGATCGAAAGACTCAATCTGACCTTGCAGCTTAATACCATTCACCAAATAAATAGAAACTGGAACACGTTCCCGACGCAATGCGTTCAGGAACGGATCTTGTAAAGATTGCCCCTTAGCCATTCTATCTTTTCCTTATATGCTTGTTTTGTACTTAGAACCTTGCGATTCTGAAAAATTGCGCACGATACGTCTCAATTGTACACATTCAGTGAGCGATATCACCAACAACCTCAATCACTTCGTTTAACGCCTGTTGCGGTTTTTCACTGTCTAACCAGTGAACGCCGTCCCAACCGCGCAACCAGGTGATCTGGCGCTTCGCTAACTGTCTCGTGGCGCAAACACCTCTATAAACCATTTCATCGTATGAAATCTCACCTTCAAGATACGACCACATCTGGCGGTATCCCACACAACGAATGGAAGGCATGTCCGTATGCAAATCTCCACGGGCAAATAGCGCCCGCACTTCTGCTTCAAAATCTGAAGCTAACATCTGATGAAAACGCTGCTCAATTCGCTGATGGAGCAGTTCACGGCTCGCCGGGGCGATGGCGAACTGATGCACCTGATACGGCAGAGCGTCTCCTGACGTTTGCGTCAGTTCCGTTAAAGTTTTACCCGAAATGAAAAAAACTTCCAGTGCCCGGGAAAGCCTTTGCGGATCATTTGGATGGATCCGTGCTGCGGCAACCGGGTCAATTTCCGCCAGTTGCTGATGCAAAACGTCCCAACCCTGCTCTGCCGCCTGCTGCTCAATTTTCGCTCTTATTTCCGGGTCCGCGGATGGCAGGGGTGACAACCCCTCCAGCAACGCCTTGAAATAGAGCATGGTTCCGCCAACCAACAGCGGTATACGTCCCGCCGCCGTTATCTCGGCCATCTCGGCTAAGGCATCCCGGCGGAAATCCGCTGCGGAGTACGCCTGAGCCGGGTCGAGAATATCCAGCAAACGGTGCGGTGCCGCACGCAGCTCTTCTGCGTCAGGCTTCGCCGTGCCGATGTCCATCCCCCGGTAGATGAGGGCGGAGTCGACGCTAATCAACTCTACAGGCAAAACTTTACGCAACTCAATGGCGAGCGCCGTTTTGCCGGAGGCCGTTGGGCCCATTAAAAAAATTGCCTTAGGCAGGCTCGCCTTACTTGCGTCAATCATGTTTCAGGGCGTTCATCGCCGTTTGTAAATCAACAGGTTGTAATAACCCACCCGGCGGCGTTTTCACCAGATGCGGACAGAGGCGTTCCACCTCCGCCAGCACGCTAATGGCCTGCGCCATACTCCACGGCGTGTGTTCGCTTGCCAGATGGCGGGCGATCCACTGCGCGGTGTTGGCGGCATCAAACGCTGTTTGCTGCGCCAGGTAGCCTATCAGTTCAGGAATCAAGTTTTGTAAATTTTGTTGGCGTAAGGGTAAAGGCACTGCACGAATTGTCACATGTTGTGGTTCAAGCACAGTTTCAATACCCATCTGCGCCAGCTGCGACTCGGCGCGCTGCAATACCCTTGTTTCGTCAGGGGATATTTTCAGGCGAACCGGAATTAACAACGGCTGCGCGCAGGCGGCATTTTCGCCAGGCGTGAGCTGCACCTGCTTAAGCCAGCGTTCGGCGACCGGCAGTGCCAGAAGCATCAATTTGCCATCACGTTCAAGCAGTGCCATATCCGGCGCGATAATCGTCAACACCCGGCCAAAACTCTGGCTATGGCCGTCCAGAGAAGGCTGAGCGGCCGGAATGTGCTCTTTACGCTCCACGGCTGGCGTTTCCAGCAGCTTGCGGTACAACGCGCCCTGCTGCTTCTGATAGCCAGGCTGGGCATTCGGATAGTTCGCGCCCGTTGGACGCGGCGCGCTACCAGCCGGGGAGTAACGCGGGGCTTCCGGTTCACGCGCGACGACAGGCTCCGCAAAATGGTTGCGCCCTGCCGCCACACGGTTTTCGGGCAGCGGACGCGGTGCAGGAGCGTCGTTCTCCAGCGGCAGCGTTGGCTCTGCCTGCTGCTGCAACACGGTGGCCACGCCCTGATAAATGAAGTCGTGAACCAGACGTGACTGGTGGAACCGCACCTCATGCTTGGCGGGATGGACGTTCACATCCACCTGATGGGGGTCGATGTCCAGATAAAGGACGAAAGCAGGCTGCTGATCGGCACCCAGTTTGTCTTCGCAGGCCTGGCGAATCGCGTGATTGATGAGACGGTCGCGCATCATGCGGCCGTTGACGTAGCAATACTGGATCTCCGCAAACGCAGCACTGCTCGCGTTTGGATCGGCAACCCAGCCTCGTAAAGCCAGATCGCCGTGCTGCCACTCAATGGCCAGAGCCTGTTCCAGGAACGGCGTACCGCAGATCGCCCCCAAACGACGCTCTTTCTGTCCACCTTCTGCCACCGCGCGATACTGGCGCATCACCTTGCCGTTGTGGCTGAGGTTGATGGTGACATCGAATCGCGCCAGTGCGATACGCCGGATGATCTCGTCGATATGGCCGAACTCGGTCTTCTCAGTACGCATAAACTTGCGTCGGGCGGGGGTGTTGTAGAAGAGATCTAATACTTCAAGCGTCGTGCCGACAGGGTGTGCTGCGGGTTTAACCGTGACATCCATATCGCGCCCTTCGGCGTAAGCCTGCCAGGCTTCCTGCTGTTCAGCGGTACGGGAGGTCAGCGTTAAGCGCGAAACCGAGCTGATACTGGCCAGCGCTTCACCGCGAAAACCGAGGCTAATAATCGCCTCCAGGTCATCCAGAGAGGCAATTTTACTGGTGGCGTGACGGGCCAGGGCCAGCGCGAGCTCGTCTTTTTTAATGCCACAGCCGTTGTCGCGAATGCGAATAAGCTTCGCGCCACCGCGTTCGATATCAATATCGATGCGGGTTGCGCCCGCATCGAGGCTGTTTTCCACCAGCTCCTTCACCACCGACGCAGGGCGTTCCACCACCTCACCGGCGGCGATTTGGTTCGCGAGCTGCGGCGGTAGAACCTGAATCGGCATGAATTCTCCTTAGTTGGTCGCGGTCATCTCACCCGGCAGCGCTGCGCTGGCCGTCTGGCCAGCACCACTCTGTGGCGCAGACTGCAGCGGATGGGCATCAAAGTATTTACGCAGACCGTTATAAATCGCTTCGGCAATTTGCTGCTGGTAGCTGTCGCTTCCCAGCAGACGCTCTTCACCGTTGTTACTGATAAAGCCCGTCTCTACGAGGATGGACGGGATATCCGGCGAGCGCAGAACGCCGAGGCTGGCATGTTCCGGACGACGCTTATGCAGCACGCCAACGCTTTGCAGCTGGTTCAATACGTTAGTGGCGACATCATACCCGACGCGCTGAGAATGACCGAACTGTAAATCCAGCACCGCCTGGCTGAGGTACGGATCGGACTGGCTGTTCGCCAGCACGTCGCCCGCGCCGCCTAACAGTTCAGACTGCTTCTCATGCTCTTCCAGCCAGTTGGCCATTTCGCTGTTGGCGCGACGGTTCGACAGCACCCAAACCGAGGCGCCGGTCGCGCTACGATTCGGTGCGGCATCCGCATGAATGGAGACCAGGAAATTCGCGTTTTGCTTACGCGCCACATCCGAGCGTCCCATGACGGAGATAAAGTAATCCCCATCGCGGGTCAACACGCCTTTAAACATAGGGTCGTCATTGAGTAGCGAACGCAGTTTACGCGCGATAGCGATCGTCACGTTTTTCTCTCGCGTACCGCCAGGGCCAATCGCCCCCGGATCTTCCCCGCCGTGACCCGCATCAATGGCGATAATCACTTTGTCACCGCTGGCCGTCGCGCGTCGCGCGCTGGCAGCCGGACGCGTCACCGTATTGCTGCTGGTTGCCGCAGTGATGCGATCGTTCTGCGATTTAAACGGATTACGCGCAGGTTCAGCAGGACGCGGCGTATACACCGGTTCTTCGACGCGTTTCGCAACGACCGGCGGCGGTGGAGGCGGTGGCGGGACATCAGCATTGATGGTAAAGACCACCGTATAGTTCGCGCCGTTTTGCTGCTTCACCGCCTTCGTCTTGCCCTTTTCGGTCAGATCGACCACCAGGCGTAACGACTGGCTATCCTGCGGCGTACCCGAACGGATACTTTTCACCAGGTTGTTGCCGCTGAACTGCAGCGGGAGTCCCTGGATAACGCCTGTCTGTTTGATATCCAGCGCCACGCTGTGGCTGTCTGGCTGTGAAAACGCATATTCAGGATCGCCCATAAAGCTGAACGTGATCCGGGCCTGGCTTTCGCCGTTCGAGACCTGAATATCTGAGAGGTTTGCCGCCCCGGCCTGCGCGCACAGCAGCACGGTGGCAGCCAACAACCAACCTTTAACGCGATTTATCATCCCGTCATCCCTACGCTTAACCGGCCAGTCGCGCCAGTAAGGAACTGCCTGATGAGGAAACAGCACTGATGCGTGCCTCACGCCCTTGTGCCTGGTAATCTAAGTGAATTTCGACATCCGGGTCAGGCAGCACACCCGCACCTTGTTGCGGCCACTCCACCAGGCAAATGGCGTCGTTGGCAAAATAATCACGGATCCCCATAAATTCCAGCTCCTCAGGATCCGCAAGGCGGTATAAATCGAAGTGGTACACCATGAGATTTTCAAGGGTGTACGGTTCGACCAGCGTGTAGGTTGGGCTTTTGACATTCCCGTTATGCCCTAACGCCTGCAAAAAACCCCGGCTAAAGGTGGTTTTACCCGCACCTAAATCACCATACAGATAAATGACGGTTGCCCCCTGACAGGCCTGCGCCACGCGCTTGCCGAGTTCTAAAGTGGCTTGTTCATCAGGTAAAGGAATCGCTCGATTAGTCATTTTCTACGTCAATCACATCCGGGTTAACAACACGCCGCAGCGTGCAAAAAAGATCGGTGGCCAGCATACCGCGTGTACCGTAACGCGCAGCCAGTTTATCCGCCGCAACGCCGTGAGCCACGCAGCCCGCGCAGGCTGCATCATAAAGGGGAAGTTTCTGTCCAAGCAATGCGCCGATGATGCCGGAAAGCACATCGCCCATGCCGCCGCTCGCCATGCCCGCATTTCCGGCATCAATAATGCCCTGCGTCTCCTCACTGGCGACAACGGTTCCTGCCCCTTTCAAAACAGCAACACCTCCGTAACGTTTTACCAGACGCTGAGCAGAAAGTAAGCGATCGCTTTCAATTTCTGCCACGCTGCAGTTAAGCAGGCGCGCGGCTTCGCCGGGGTGTGGCGTCAGAATGCGATTGTGACGCTTATCCGGGTTTATTGCCAGAAGGTTAAGCGCGTCGGCATCCCACAGCATCGGTTTACGAAAATTCTCGACCTTTTGCAGGGCCTGTTTACCCCATGCCTGCTGCCCAAGCCCAGGGCCAATCACCACCACATCCGCCCATTCAAGGCTCTCTTCAAGCGACTGGGGCGTAAGCTCGTGCACCATCAGCTCCGGTCGGGCTGTAACGATCGGCGCAATATTCTCGATGCGAGTGAGTACTCGCACTAATCCGGCACCGCTGCGCAGAGCCGCTTCGCCGGTCATGCGAATCGCACCTGCCGTACCATGGTCGCCGCCAATAATCACCAGCCTGCCGTGATCGCCCTTATGGGAGGTCGGCCGGCGCGGCGGGAGCCACGCTGCAAGCTGCGATGCATCAAAACGCGCGATGCGCATTTCCTGCCCGTCGAGCCAGCTCTCCAGCCCCAGCGCACTGTGGTGCAGCACGCCGACGACATCCCGCGCTTTGCCGGTCAGTAACCCCGGCTTGAGGGCGATGAAGGTCACCGTATGTGCAGCCTGAATCACCGCCCCCGGCGTCGCGCCGGTTTGTGCAATCAGGCCAGAGGGAATATCCAGGGCGACTATCGGCGCGGAATGTCTGTTAGTGTGTTCAATGAGTGCGGCAATGTTCTCACGAGGCGCGCTGCGTAGCCCGGTGCCCAGCAGCCCGTCAACAATCAGATCCACCTCTTCCGGCCAGACGATATCAGGCGCATGGATCACACCGCCTGCGTTAAGCCACGCCTCCCGGGCCGCGCCGGCCTCTTCCGGCAGCGGTTTATCACTTTCGAGAGCCAGCAAGGTCACGCGGATACCTGCCGCAACCGCCAAACGGGCGACGACGTAGCCATCGCCGCCGTTCTTGCCGTGACCGCACAGAATCAGCCAGTGGGCGGTCTGCGGGTACGCGCTGCGGGCAACGTCAAACGCCGCCTCACCCGCGCGCAGCATCAGTTCATACAGGGTAATCCCGAGGCTGTCTGCGGCCTCTTTTTCGGCGCGCCGGAGGTCATCCGCATGCCAGATGGAATGTGGTATACTTGCGGGGTTTTTCTTCACCGTATGGTCCGTCATGTCACAGCCCCTCGATCTCAATGAATTAGCGCAAAAAATAAAACAGTGGGGTGCTGAGCTTGGCTTCCAGAAGGTGGGCATTACCGATACCGACCTTTCCGCCAGCGAGCCGAAACTGCAGGCCTGGCTGGACAAACAATACCACGGCGAAATGGAGTGGATGGCGCGCCATGGCATGATGCGCGCCCGTCCACACGAGCTTTTGCCGGGGACATTACGCGTCATCAGCGTGCGCATGAACTATCTGCCCGCCAACGCGGCCTTTGCGCGCACGCTAAAAAATCCCTCTTTGGGTTACGTCAGCCGGTACGCCCTGGGACGTGATTACCATAAGCTTTTGCGTAACCGTTTAAAAAAACTCGGGGAAACTATTCAGCAGCACTGTGTTTCGCTGAATTTTAGACCCTTTGTCGATTCTGCGCCTATTCTTGAGCGCCCGATTGCCGAAAAAGCCGGGCTTGGCTGGACAGGTAAGCACTCACTAATCCTCAGCCGCGACGCCGGATCGTTCTTCTTTCTGGGTGAACTGCTGATTGATTTACCGCTGCCGGTAGACGGCCCGGTAGAGGAAGACTGTGGCCGCTGCGTGGCCTGTATGACCATCTGCCCCACCGGCGCCATCGTTGAGCCTTACACCGTTGATGCCCGTCGCTGTATCTCCTACCTCACTATCGAACTGGAAGGGGCCATTCCAGAGGAGTTCCGACCGCTTATCGGCAACCGCATCTACGGCTGCGACGATTGCCAGCTCATCTGCCCGTGGAACCGCTATTCGCAGCTTACGGACGAAGAAGATTTCAGCCCGCGTAAGGCGCTCCATGCGCCGCCGCTCATCGAGCTGTTCGCCTGGACCGAGGCCTGGTTCCTGAAGGTGACGGAAGGTTCGGCCATTCGCCGTATCGGGCATCTGCGCTGGCTGCGAAATGTGGCCGTCGCGCTGGGTAATGCCCCGTGGGATGAAGCGAACGTGCGGGCGCTTGAAAGCCGTAGAGGTGAGCACCCACTTCTTGATGAGCACATAGAATGGGCGATTGCGCAGCAAATTGAGAAACGTAATGCCTGCGTGGTCGAGGTGCAGCTACCGAAGAAACAGCGTCTGGTGAGGGTGATTGAAAAAGGGCTTCCGCGGGATGCCTGAACTATTCACAGCCTGTGAATAAAATTACAAACTCAAGCGCCATCTGGGCTGGAGAAGAGATCAAGTGATCTCAATAACATTTTGAAATCAAATTTTATACTGTAAATACAGTGCGTTACGAAGATATTATTCACCATGCTAAGTTTTAACCCTGTTTCGGTTAAGCGCAGTTTCTGTGGATAACTCTGTTCACAAGAGTATTTCAGAGACAACAGAAAACGTCCCCAGCGATGCTTTTCGCTGTGGATATTTTAGAGATGAAGAAGAATTTGGAGCGGGAAACGAGACTCGAACTCGCGACCCCGACCTTGGCAAGGTCGTGCTCTACCAACTGAGCTATTCCCGCTTGGGTGGTCCGTGCTGTGGAAGCACTTTCAAATTTTGGAGCGGGAAACGAGACTCGAACTCGCGACCCCGACCTTGGCAAGGTCGTGCTCTACCAACTGAGCTATTCCCGCTTGGGCAGTCTGTGCTGTGGAAGCACTTTCAAATTTTGGAGCGGGAAACGAGACTCGAACTCGCGACCCCGACCTTGGCAAGGTCGTGCTCTACCAACTGAGCTATTCCCGCAAATCTGCACTGCTTTTGTTGCTGTCGTAACGTGTAATTCTCTGTCGTTACGGGAGGCGCATTATACGAGAAATCCTTTTAGCTGCAACCCCCCTTAAAGCGATTTTTTCGAAATTAAGTTCAAATGCTTATTTAATCGGCAAGCTGAACAATTTAACGACAAAAACCCGGCCACGCAAGGCGCCGGATCGAAAAATCACAGCTTAATAAAGTTTTCGCGGTAGTAGGAAAGCTCCGCCACAGACTCTCGGATATCATCCATCGCCTGATGCGTGCCCTGTTTTTTAAAGCCGTCGAGGATTTCAGGCTTCCAGCGACGCGCCAGCTCTTTCAACGTGCTGACGTCCAGATAGCGGTAGTGGAAGTAAGACTCCAGCTCCGGCATGTACTTAAACAGGAAACGACGATCCTGGCCGATGCTATTCCCACAGATTGGCGATTTGCCTGCCGGAACCCACTGTTTCAGGAACTCAAGCGTCGCCAGCTCCGCCTCTCGGTCACCCATGGTGCTCGCCTTCACGCGCTCCACCAGACCACTGCCGGTGTGGGTACGCACGTTCCACTCATCCATCAACGCCAGCTGGTCATCGGACTGATGCACCGCTATCGTTGGCCCTTCCGCCAGGATATTCAGGTTGGCGTCCGTCACCAGGGTTGCAATTTCAATGATGCGATCGCGCTCGGGATCCAGCCCGGTCATTTCGAGATCGATCCAAATCAGGTTGTTTTCATCCGCGCTCATGTTATTTTCCACCCTTCTCGCATAACCGGCAGTAGCAGGTTAACTAGTATTAATTAGAGTGTATCATAGAGGTTTTGCCCCCTACGGGCGACCAGGAGCCAGTGCGATTGAGTAAAAATAAACTCTCCAAAGGGCAGCAGCGCCGCGTGAATGCCAATCACCAGCGCCGTCTTAAAACCACTGCGGAGAAGGTCGATTACGACGACAACCTGTTTGGCGATCCAACGGAAGGCGTAGTCATCAGCCGTTTCGGTATGCACGCTGACGTGGAATCCGCCGATGGTGCGATTCACCGCTGCAACATCCGCCGGACCATTCGTTCTCTGGTGACCGGCGACCGCGTCGTCTGGCGGTCGGGTAAAGAGGCGGCGGAAGGCGTGACGGTAAAAGGCATCGTTGAAGCGGTCCATGAGCGCACGTCCGTGTTAACCCGTCCCGATTTCTACGACGGGGTCAAACCGATTGCCGCCAACATTAACCAGATTGTTATCGTATCGGCGATTTTGCCAGAACTGTCGCTCAATATTATCGACCGATATCTCGTCGCCTGCGAAACGCTGCAGGTTGAACCGATTATCGTGCTGAACAAAATCGATCTGCTGGACGACGACGGCATGGCCTTCGTCAATGAGCAGATGGATATCTATCGCAAAATTGGCTACCGCGTCCTGATGGTCTCCAGCTACACCAAAGATGGCCTGAAACCGCTGGAAGAGGCGCTTACCGATCGCATCAGCATCTTTGCGGGTCAGTCCGGCGTGGGCAAATCGAGCCTGCTGAACAACCTGCTTGGCCTCCAGCAGGAGATCCTCACCAACGACGTGTCTGATGTCTCGGGCCTGGGCCAGCACACCACCACCGCGTCACGCTTGTATCACTTCCCGCACGGGGGCGATGTCATCGACTCCCCAGGCGTGCGAGAGTTCGGTTTATGGCACCTTGAGCCGGAACAAATCTTTAACGGATTTGTCGAATTCCATGATTATTTAGGCGCTTGCAAGTACCGCGACTGTAAACACGATAACGACCCAGGCTGCGCTATCCGTGAAGCGGTTGAGAAAGGCGAGATCGCGGAGACCCGCTTCGAGAATTACCACCGTATTCTTGAGAGCATGGATCAGGTAAAAACGCGTAAAAACTTTTCTGATTCTGATAACTGACAACTAAGCTAAGCATCGCTAAAATCGTCCCCTTTTTTCAGGTTCCGGCGGCATAACGCCGGATCAGGAACGACAAAACAATGGCCTGGAGGCTACCTTGTTAAACGCATTTAAACTTTCGCTTCAATACATTCTGCCAAAACTGTGGCTCACTCGCCTGGCGGGCTGGGGCGCAAGCAAACGCGCGGGCTGGCTGACCAAACTGGTCATCGACCTTTTCGTAAAATATTACAAGGTCGATATGAAAGAGGCGCAGAAGCCGGACACCGCCAGCTACCGCACCTTCAACGAATTCTTCGTGCGCCCGCTGCGTGACGACGTGCGCCCGCTGAACACCGACCCTAACGTCCTGGTGATGCCGGCAGACGGCGTCATTAGCCAGTTGGGTAACATCGAAGACGACAAAATTCTGCAGGCGAAGGGCCATAATTACAGCCTGGAAGCGCTGCTGGCGGGTAACTACCTGATGGCGGATCTGTTCCGCAACGGTACCTTTGCCACCACCTATCTGTCACCGCGCGACTACCACCGCGTGCACATGCCGTGTAACGGCATCCTGCGCGAGATGATTTACGTCCCGGGCGATCTGTTCTCCGTGAACCACCTGACCGCGCAGAACGTGCCGAACCTGTTTGCCCGTAACGAGCGCGTCATCTGTCTGTTTGATACTGAATTTGGCCCTATGGCACAGATTCTGGTGGGTGCAACCATCGTAGGCAGCATTGAAACTGTCTGGGCCGGCACCATCACTCCACCGCGTGAAGGCGTGATCAAACGCTGGACCTGGCCTGCCGGTGAAGCGGAAGGCTCTGTGGCACTGCTGAAAGGTCAGGAGATGGGGCGCTTCAAGCTGGGCTCCACCGTGATCAACCTGTTTGCGCCAGGCAAAGTGAAGCTGGCTGAACAACTCGAAAGCCTGTCGGTCACCAAACTGGGCCAGCCGCTGGCGGTCTCGACAGAAACCTTCGTGACGCCAGAGGCAGAACCTGCTCCGCTGTCACAGGAAGAGATCCAGGCCGAGCACGACGCCAGCCCGCTGGTTGACGACAAAAAAGACGAAGGCTAACAACAGAAGGATCGCTGACGTGCGCCCGATTATCGTTCTACTGATGGCCTGGTGCCTAAGCATGGGGGCGTACGCAGCGACAGCCCCCGACGCCAAACAGATAACCCAGGAACTGGAGCAGGCAAAAGCGGCCAAACCCGCTCAGCCAGAGACCGTCGAGTCGCTCCAGGCTGCCCTGAACGCGCTTGAGGAGCGGAAAGGCTCGCTTGAGCGCGCTCAGCAGTATCAGCAGGTTATCGACAACTTCCCCAAACTCTCCCAGACGCTGCGCGCGCAGCTCAATAATCTGCGTGACGAACCGCGCGATGTGCCGGCAGGCATGACCTCCGACGCGCTGAACCAGGAGATCCTGCAAGTCAGCAGCCAGCTTCTGGAAAAGAGCCGCCTTGCTCAGCAGGAGCAGGAGCGAGCACGTGAAATTGCCGACTCCCTCAGCCAGCTTCCGCAGCAGCAAACCGACGCCCGTCGCCAGCTTAATGAAGTTGAGCGCCGCGTGGGTACGCAAAACGGCAACACGCCACAGGCGCAGGCCCAAAATCTGGGCCTGCAGGCAGAATCGGCTCGCCTGAAGGCCCTTGTCGATGAGCTGGAGCTGGCGCAGCTTTCCGCCAATAACCGCCAGGAGCTGTCGCGAATGCGCTCTGAACTCGCTCAGAAGCAGAGCGAGCAGCTGGATGCTTACCTTCAGGCCCTGCGCAATCAGCTCAATAGTCAGCGCCAGCGTGAAGCGGAGCGCGCGCTGGAAAGTACCGAACTGCTGGCAGAAAACAGCGATAACCTGCCTGCCGGCATCGTCCAGCAGTTTAAGGTCAACCGTGAGCTTTCTGCCGCGCTGAATCAGCAGGCGCAGCGTATGGATCTGGTTGCCTCGCAGCAGCGTCAGGCGACCAATCAAACCTTGCAGGTTCGTCAGGCGTTAAACACCCTGCGCGAGCAGTCCCAGTGGCTCGGGTCATCAAACCTGCTGGGCGAAGCGCTGCGCGCCCAGGTCGCGCGCCTGCCGGAAATGCCAAAGCCGCAGCAGCTGGATACCGAGATGGCCCAGCTGCGCGTTCAGCGCCTGCACTTTGAAGATCTTCTCAATAAACAGCCGCAAATCCGCCAGATCCGTCAGGCTGATGGACAGCCGCTGACCAGCGAGCAAAACCGTATTCTGGAAGCCCAGTTGCGTACCCAGCGTGAACTGCTGAACTCTCTGCTGCAGGGCGGGGATACGCTGATTCTGGAGCTGACCAAGCTGAAGGTTTCTAACAGCCAGCTGGAAGATGCGCTGAAAGAGGTGAACGAGGCGACGCACCGTTATCTCTTCTGGACGTCCGACGTGCGTCCGATGACCTTCTCGTGGCCGATTGAGATTGTCCAGGACCTGCGCCGCCTGATTTCGCTGGACACCTTCAGCCAGCTGGGACAGGCCAGCGTGATGATGTTCACCAGCAAAGAGACCATTTTCCCGCTGCTGGGGGCGTTGATTCTGGTGGGCTTCAGCATTTACTCGCGCAGACATTTCACCCGTTTCCTCGAGCGTTCCAGCTCCAGGGTCGGGAAAGTCACCCAGGATCACTTCTGGCTGACGTTGCGCACCGTATTCTGGTCGATTCTTGTCGCCTCTCCGCTGCCGGTGTTGTGGATGACGCTGGGGTATGGCCTGCGGGAAGCCTGGCCCTATCCGCTCGCGGTAGCGATTGGTGATGGCGTCACCGCCACGGTGCCGCTGCTGTGGGTGGTGATGATATGCGCCACCTTCGCGCGCCCCAATGGCCTGTTCATCACCCACTTTGGCTGGCCGCGTAATCGCGTAGCGCGCGCCATGCGTTACTACCTGATGAGCATCGGGCTGATTGTGCCGCTGATTATGGCTCTGATCATGTTCGATAATCTCAACGACCGGGAATTCTCAGGCTCGCTGGGCCGCCTCTGCTTTATGCTGATATGCGGGGCGCTGGCCATCGTCACGCTCAGCCTGAAACGCGCGGGTATTCCGCTCTATCTGGATAAATCCGGCAGCGGCGACAACATGTTCAACCGGCTGCTCTGGAACCTGCTGCTTAGCGCGCCGCTGTTTGCAATGCTGGCAGCCGCGGTGGGCTATCTGGCAACCGCGCAGGCGCTGCTGGCGAGGCTGGAAACCTCGGTGGCCATCTGGTTCCTGCTTCTGGTGGTGTACCACGTGATCCGCCGCTGGATGCTGATCCAGCGCCGCCGTCTGGCGTTTGACCGTGCCAAGCACCGCCGGGCGGAGATCCTCGCCCAGCGCGCGCGAGGTGAGGAAGAACCAAACCACGTCAACAGTACGGAAGGCACAACGGAAGCGGACGAGGTCGAGCTGGATCTGGATGCCATCAGTACCCAGTCCCTGCGCCTGGTTCGCTCCATCCTGATGCTGATTGCCCTCCTCTCGGTCATCTTCCTGTGGTCAGAGATCCACTCCGCGTTTGGCTTCCTGGAGAACATCTCTCTCTGGGACGTGACGTCCACGGTGCAGGGTGTTGAAAGCCTGGAGCCGATTACCCTGGGGGCGGTGCTGATTGCCATTCTGGTGCTGATCATCACCACGCAGTTGGTGCGCAATTTCCCGGCGCTGCTGGAGCTGGCGCTGCTACAGCATCTGGATTTAACGCCGGGTACGGGCTATGCGATCACGACCATTACCAAATATCTGATCATGCTGTTTGGCGGGCTGGTTGGCTTCTCGATGATCGGTATTGAGTGGTCGAAGCTCCAGTGGCTGGTGGCAGCGCTAGGCGTCGGGTTAGGTTTTGGTTTACAGGAGATCTTCGCCAACTTCATCTCCGGTCTGATCATTCTGTTCGAAAAACCGATCCGTATTGGCGATACCGTCACGATCCGCGATCTGACCGGCAGCATCACGAAGATCAACACCCGTGCAACGACGATCAGCGACTGGGATCGGAAAGAGATCATCGTGCCAAACAAGGCGTTTATCACCGAGCAGTTCATCAACTGGTCGCTGTCAGACTCCGTTACCCGTGTGGTGCTGACGGTACCGGCACCGTCGGACGCTAACAGCGAAGAGGTCACCCAGATCCTCTACACCGCCGCTGAGCGCTGCTCACTGGTGATCGACAACCCGGCGCCGGAAGTCTTCCTTGTGGATTTACAGCAGGGGATCCAGATTTTCGAGCTGCGTATCTACGCCGCCGAAATGGGACACCGTATGCCGCTGCGCCATGAGATCCACCAGCTGATTCTGGCGGGCTTCCGCGAGCACGGTATTGATATGCCGTTCCCACCGTTCCAGATGCGTCTGGAAAGCCTGGACGGGCGTAAAACAGGAAGAACGCTGACGTCAGCGGCGCGTACGCGCCCGGCGGGCAGTTTATAACGCATCTCCCCTCCCTTTCGGGAGGGGACTATTCCCGCTACGCCACTTCTGCGACGTACACCATCGCGCGTCGACGGTAATTCTCATAAATCCCCATCGCCAGCAGCGAGAAGAAGATTGGGCCGCCCACCATCCACAGCGCGCTGTTCCAGTCGTTCGCCTCAATTACCGGCTGGATAATGGTGAAGATGTTGGCAAACGCCACCACTAGCACTACCACCGTGGTGGCCACCAGCGTTGCCGCGCGGCTTTTAAAAATCACAAACGGACGTTCAAGATCCTGCTTCGCCTTAAAGAACGGGAACGCCAGGGTCAGGAACAGGTACGGCAGCGTCATCGACACGTTCGCCATCAGGGTCAGCTTGTTGTAAAACGCAGACGCCGTATCGCCGCCAAATGACACCAGCAGAATGAACACGCACACCAGCAGACACTGCATCCACATGGCGTTGGCAGGCATGCCTGCGGTGTTCAGCTGGGTCATACTCGCAGGCCACAGCGCTTTTGGCGTACCCTGAATAATCGCTTTCAGCGGCGAATAGATCAGCGTGAAGAATGCGCCGGTATAGGCCAGGAACATCGACAGGCCGGTAATACGCGCGAACCAGACCCCCATTACCGATGCCGCCTCGGGACTCAGGTTCATCGCCTGCCCCAGCGTCATCCCCAGGCTTTTCATCAGCACATAGGTGATGTTGCCAAGGTTAGTGGTGTTGTTGCTCAGCACCTGCTGCCAGTTGGTGCTGACGCCCCAGAGAAAAATCGCCAGCGAATAGCCGATGGAAATCACGATGGCGGCAAAAATAATGCCTTTCGCAAAGTTCTTTTCCGGGTTTTCCGTCTTATCGACCAGGCCGCCTACGGCTTCAATACCGCCGTAAGCGAAGATGGCAAACACCACGAAGGAGAGCATCGCGAGCCCGGACTGGTAGCCCGGATTCGGCGAGGAGGCAAAGTTAACATCCTGTGCAAAATGACCACCGTTCAGGCACAGGATAGCGATGCTCGCCAGCAGTAGCACCAGGTTCAATCCCATCACCGAGATCCCGCCCACGGCGGTAATCCGGGCAATTTTATTGATACCTTTAGACGCCACCAGCGTCACGACAACCATCCAGCATACCGCCAGAATCCCGACGACCTGCGTGGAGCTCAGCCCGGCCAAAGACCAGACCTGCGTTTTATCGGCACCGAAAAGAAACGTCGAGAACGGCACCCAGACTTTGGCCGCCGTACTCACCATCCAGACGACGTAGGATGAAAACCACATAAACGTGCCGATAAACGCATAGCGCGGCCCGACGCTGTTATTCATCCATGAGTAGATCCCGCCCTCTTCTTTCCGGTAAGCCGAGCCCATCTCCGCCATCATCAGCGCAAACGGGATAAAGAAGAACAGAGCAGAAACGATATAAAACGGCGTCGCGCTGTAGCCCATCAGATAGAACGCCGACGGGCTGTTGGCAAAGCCAAAGACTGAGGTAAATATCATCAGGATGAGCCCGGTGAGGGTCATCTTTTTGAGTGACTGGGACATAGAACCATCCGAAAAGGAATTAAACTGCGCGGATGGTAGCAGAAGACCAGACAAATATTGTGGCTATACGAGGCAAATTAAGAAAAAGACCCGTGTATAGGGAATGTGGCAGTTTTTAATGTTGTCGTGCTGAAATGGAAAGGTTAATTGACAGGAATGGTAGGCCGGGTAAGCGCAGCGCCACCCGGCATTTTATTAGGCGCGATCGACCGTAAAGGCAATCACATCGCCAAGCTGCTCTGCGCCCAGGGCCAGCATCACCAGACGGTCAACACCCAGCGCCACGCCGGAGCAATCCGGCAGACCTGCTTTTAGTGCTTCAAGCAGATTAACATCAACAGGCTGCTGCGGCAGACCGCGCGCGGCACGCTTGCGGTTATCCTGCTCGAAGCGCTGCTGCTGCTCGCGGGCGTCGGTCAGTTCATGGAAGCCGTTTGCCAGCTCGATGCCTTTGTAATAGACCTCAAAACGCTCTGCGACACGATGATCTTCGGTACTGATCTGCGCCAGTGAGGCCTGGCTTGCCGGGAAGTGATAAACAAACGTCGGACGATCTTTGCCAATCTGCGGTTCAACGCCAAAAGTGAACAGCAGCTGCAGCAGCGTGTCGCGATCCTCTTCGGTATCCGCCACGTTGCTCAGATCCAGTTTTGCCGCCACTTCGCGCAGCTGGGTTTTGTCCGCCGACAGCGGATCGATTTCCAGATGGCGCTGGAAAGCCTGCTGATAGGAAAGGGTTTCGGCTTCCGAGCAGTCCAGGACCTGCTGCAGCAGATCGTCCACCTCATTCATCAGGCGGTACATATCATAATGCGGGCGGTACCACTCCAGCATGGTGAATTCCGGGTTGTGGTGACGACCCATCTCTTCATTACGGAAACTGCGGCACAGCTGATAGACCGGACCACACCCCGCTGCCAGCAGGCGTTTCATGTGGTATTCCGGGCTGGTCATCAGATACAAATTCATGCCCTGAGAGTGGCCGGGGCCAACAAAACGGGTTTCAAACGGGACCAGATGAATATCCGTTACCGTTGCCTGACTCATGCACGGGGTTTCCACCTCCAGGACGCCGCGGTCGGCAAAGAAACGGCGGATCTCCGCCATAATTGCAGCGCGTTTTAACAGATTAGGGATGGATGCGCTCGGCTGCCAGGTGGCCGTTTCGCTCATGAGTTGTTCTCCGATTTCAGACAAGGGCACGAAGTCTACTCGTTAGCCGGGGCAGAGACAAATTTTGTGCAGTAAAAAAGCGCATTTCATTTAGGTGAACAATTGCGTGACGTATTTCATCAATCTTCATGATAAATCGCCTGACAGAACAGCAAAAAAATCGAACACGTCAAATTTCCCTGACATCTACACGGTTATACTGTTTTACCCATAAAGGAGCAGTGGAAACGCTTTCGCAATCGTCCTTTTGGACGGGTGAACTACCTTTAGTTTGTCGCGTTGCGAAATAACAAAAATCTGGAGGAATGTCGTGCAAACTTTTCAAGCCGATCTTGCCGTAATAGGCGCTGGCGGGGCTGGATTACGTGCTGCGATTGCTGCAGCGCAAGCTAATCCCAACGCTAAAATCGCATTGATTTCAAAAGTCTATCCAATGCGTAGTCACACAGTGGCAGCAGAAGGAGGGTCCGCCGCCGTTGCGCAGGATCATGACAGCTTTGAATACCATTTCCACGACACGGTTGCAGGGGGCGACTGGCTTTGCGAACAGGATGTCGTTGACTACTTTGTGCACCATTGTCCAACGGAGATGACCCAGCTTGAACAGTGGGGATGTCCATGGAGCCGCCGTCCGGACGGCAGCGTCAACGTTCGCCGCTTCGGCGGCATGAAGATCGAACGCACCTGGTTCGCCGCCGATAAGACCGGCTTCCACATGCTGCACACCCTGTTCCAGACCTCCCTTCAGTTCCCACAAATCCAGCGCTTCGATGAACATTTCGTCCTCGACATTCTGGTGGATGATGGACAGGCGCGCGGCCTGGTGGCGATGAACATGATGGAAGGCACGCTCGTCCAGATCCGCGCCAACGCGGTAGTAATGGCGACGGGCGGTGCGGGTCGCGTTTATCGTTATAACACCAACGGCGGCATCGTTACCGGCGACGGTATGGGCATGGCGCTCAGCCACGGCGTGCCGCTGCGCGATATGGAATTCGTGCAGTATCACCCAACCGGCCTGCCGGGCTCCGGCATTCTGATGACGGAAGGCTGCCGCGGTGAAGGCGGTATTCTGGTCAATAAAAACGGCTATCGCTATCTGCAGGATTACGGCATGGGCCCGGAAACCCCGCTCGGCGAGCCGAAGAACAAATACATGGAGCTCGGCCCGCGTGACAAAGTCTCTCAGGCTTTCTGGCACGAGTGGCGCAAAGGCAACACCATCTCCACGCCGCGCGGCGATGTGGTCTATCTCGACCTGCGTCATCTGGGCGAGAAGAAACTGCTGGAACGTCTGCCGTTCATCTGCGAGCTGGCGAAAGCCTACGTTGGCGTGGATCCGGTTAAAGAGCCGATCCCGGTGCGTCCAACCGCGCACTACACCATGGGCGGTATCGAAACCGATCAGCAGTGCGAAACCCGCATTAAAGGGCTGTTCGCCGTCGGCGAATGTTCTTCCGTTGGCCTGCACGGCGCTAACCGTCTCGGGTCTAACTCGCTGGCAGAGCTGGTTGTCTTTGGCCGCATGGCGGGCGAGCGCGCAATGGAGCGTGCGGCAACCGCAGGTGAAGCCAACGGTGCCGCGCTGGATGCGCAGGTCGCAGACGTTGAAAAACGCCTGAAAGATCTGGTGAACCAGGAGGGTAACGAGAACTGGTCTAAGATCCGCGACGAGATGGGCCTGTCGATGGAAGAAGGCTGCGGTATCTACCGTACCCCTGAGCTGATGCAAAAAACCGTCGACAAGCTGGCGGAACTGCAGGAGCGCTTCAAGCGCGTGCGCATCACCGACACCTCCAGCGTATTCAACACCGACCTGCTCTACACCATCGAGCTGGGCCACGGTCTGAACGTCGCGGAATGTATGGCGCACTCTGCGCTGGCGCGCAAAGAGTCGCGTGGGGCCCACCAGCGTCTGGACGAAGGCTGTACCGAACGTGACGACGTCAATTTCCTGAAACACACTCTCGCCTGGCGCGATGCGGATGGCACCACGCGTCTGGACTACAGCGACGTGAAAATCACCACGCTGCCGCCGGCAAAACGCGTGTACGGTGCAGAAGCAGAAGCCGCCGAGAAGAAGGAGAAGGCGAATGGCTGAGATGCAAAAAATGAAAGTTGAAGTGGTGCGCTACAATCCGGAAGTGGACGCCGCACCGCACAGCGCTTTCTATGAAGTGCCTTATGACGAGCAAACCTCCCTGCTGGACGCGCTCGGCTATATCAAAGACAACCTGGCGCCAGACCTGAGCTACCGCTGGTCCTGCCGCATGGCGATCTGCGGCTCCTGCGGCATGATGGTCAACAAGGTGCCGAAGCTGGCCTGTAAGACCTTCCTGCGCGAGTACACTAAAGGTATTAAGGTCGAAGCGCTGGGCAACTTCCCGATTGAACGCGATCTGGTGGTCGATATGACCCACTTTATCGAAAGCCTGGAAGCCATTAAGCCGTATATCATTGGTAACCCACGCACGCCGGATCAGGGGCCAAACACCCAGACCCCGGCGCAGATGGCGAAATACCATCAGTTCTCCGGCTGCATCAACTGCGGTCTTTGCTACGCCGCCTGTCCACAGTTTGGCCTGAACAAGGAGTTCATCGGCCCGGCCGCCATTACCCTGGCGCACCGCTATAACGAGGACAGCCGCGACCACGGTAAAAAAGAACGTATGGCGCAGCTTAACAGCCAGAACGGCGTCTGGAGCTGTACCTTTGTGGGCTACTGCTCCGAAGTCTGTCCGAAGCACGTCGACCCGGCCGCCGCTATTCAGCAGGGTAAAGTGGAAAGCTCGAAAGACTTTCTTATCGCTACCCTGAAACCACGCTAAGGAGTGCATGATGACGACTAAACGCAAAGCCTATGTGCGGCCAATGCCGTCCACCTGGTGGAAAAACCTGCCGTTTTATCGCTTCTATATGCTGCGTGAAGGCACGGCGGTACCGGCGGTCTGGTTCAGCCTTGAGCTGATGTACGGCGTTTTTGCCCTCAAGCACGGTCCGGAAACCTGGGCCAACTTTGTCGGTTTTCTGCAAAACCCGATCATCGTTGTGCTGAACCTGATCGTGCTCGCGGCCGCGCTGCTTCATACCAAAACCTGGTTTGAACTGGCGCCAAAAGCGGCGAACATCATCGTTAAAGACGAAAAAATGGGGCCAGAGCCGGTGATTAAAGGGCTCTGGGCGGTGACGATTCTGGTCACTGTGGTCATTCTGTTTGTCGCACTGTTCTGGTAAGGAGACACCTGTGATCAATCCAAATCCAAAACGTTCTGACGAGCCGGTCTTCTGGGGCCTGTTTGGCGCAGGCGGCATGTGGAGTGCCATCATCGCCCCCGTCATCATCCTGCTGGTCGGCATTATGCTGCCGCTGGGGCTGTTCCCGGGCGATGCGCTGAGCTACGAGCGCGTACTGGCTTTCGCGGGCAGCTTTATCGGTCGCGTGTTCATCTTCCTGATGATCGTCCTGCCGCTGTGGTGTGGTCTGCACCGTATTCACCATGCGATGCATGACCTGAAAATCCATGTCCCGAGCGGTAAATGGGTGTTCTACGGTCTGGCGACCATCCTGACCGTGGTGACGCTGATTGCCGTGGTCACCATCTGACGCTTCAGGCCCGCCATCCGGCGGGCCTTTTATTTCTGCATCTTCCCCACCAGCCACTGAGCAAACTCGCGCATTGCGGGCGTTTCTGTCCGTGACTGTAGTCTTGTCAGCCAGTAGCTGCCGAGGTCAATCTGCGTTGCAAACGGCTGCACGATGCGCTCGCTGCTGAGTAAATGGGTAAACATGTCGACAGGCGCAATGGCAATCCCGACGCCTGCCTGAGCCGCTTCCAGCATGGTCACGGACGAGTCAAACACCATCACCCGGTGCGTCGGCGAGGGAGGATGTTCACCCGCTGCCTGCATCCACGCAGCCCACTCGTCGCGTCGGTAGGAGCGCAGCAGGGTAAACTTCAGGATATCTGCCGGGCTTTTCAGGCAAGAGGCAATATCGGGTGTACAGAGCGCAGACAGCGGCGCGGCGCAAAGAAATTCAGCATCGGTTCCATGCCACGCGCCGCCACCGTAGCGAATGGTGTAATCAAGCCCTTCAGCCGCCGGATCGACGCGATTGTTATGGGTGGAAAGCTGAAGATCAATATGCGGATAGCAGCGGCGAAAGTCCGCGAGCTCTGAGAATAAAACACCCGTGGCAAAGGTCCCTACCACACCTATTTTGAGCTTCTCCTGAGCACGCTGGCTGGCAAAGCGATCCAACATTCCGGCGATACGATCGAACGAGTCATTCAGCACCGGCAGCAAATTCTCGCCTTCGGTGGTCAACATCAGCCCGCGCGAAACGCGGACAAACAGCTGGCAATTAAGGTGCTGCTCCAGCGCCTTTACGTGCTGGCTAATCGCGGAATGGGTGACGTTCAGCTCGATAGCGGCATGCGTAAAACTGAGGTGCCTGGCAGCAGCTTCAAACGCCCGCAGGGAATTAAGAGGAAGATAGCTGCGCGTCATAGTCTCGTCCGTTAGAAAAATTAACAGCTAATGCTAAATTTAACCGTTTGTCAGCCATAGTCAAATCCAACAGACTACAGCGGTCTGACGGGCCCGGACACTCCCTTGAACCGCTATTACGGAAGATAACTGATGATGAAAAAATCCCTAAGCTGTGCCCTGCTGCTCAGCGCCTCCTTCTCAGTATTGGCTGCACCGATGTCAGAAAAACAGCTGGCTGAGGTGGTGGAACGTACCGTTACGCCGTTGATGAAAGCGCAGGCCATCCCGGGTATGGCGGTGGCGGTGATTTATCAGGGTCAGCCGCACTACTTTACCTTCGGTAAAGCCGATGTTGCGGCAAACAAACCTGTCACCCCACAAACCTTGTTCGAACTGGGCTCTATAAGTAAAACCTTCACCGGCGTACTGGGTGGCGATGCCATTGCTCGCGGTGAAATATCGCTCGGCGATCCGGCGACAAAGTACTGGCCTGAGCTGACGGGCAAGCAGTGGCAGGGGATTCGCATGCTGGATCTGGCAACCTATACCGCAGGCGGTCTGCCGTTACAGGTACTGGATGAGGTCACGGATAACGCCTCTCTGCTGCGCTTTTATCAAAACTGGCAGCCGCAGTGGAAGCCGGGCACCACGCGTCTTTATGCTAATACCAGCATTGGTCTTTTTGGCGCGCTGGCGGTCAAACCTTCCGGCATGAGTTATGAGCAGGCCATAACGGCGCGGGTCTTTAAGCCGCTCAAGCTGAACCATACGTGGATTAACGTTCCGAAAGCGGAAGAGGCGCATTACGCCTGGGGATACCGTGACGGTAAAGCGGTCCACGTTTCGCCAGGCATGCTCGACGCGGAAGCCTATGGCGTAAAAACTAACGTGAAGGATATGGCGAGCTGGGTGATGGTGAACATGAAGCCTGACTCCCTTCAGGATACTTCACTCAGGCAAGGCATTGCCCTGGCGCAGTCTCGCTACTGGCGCGTGGGGGCCATGTATCAGGGGTTAGGCTGGGAAATGCTTAACTGGCCGGTCGATGCCAAAACCGTAGTTGAAGGTAGCGACAATAAGGTGGCGCTGGCACCGTTGCCTGCGAGAGAAGTAAATCCTCCGGCACCGCCGGTTAAGGCCTCCTGGGTTCATAAAACAGGCTCTACCGGCGGATTTGGCAGCTACGTGGCCTTTATACCTGAAAAGCAGCTCGGCATTGTGATGCTGGCAAATAAAAGCTATCCGAACCCTGCACGCGTTGATGCGGCATACCGCATCCTCGACGCGCTGCAGTAAAACATTGCCGGGTGGCGGCTTCGCCTTACCCGGCCTACAAAATCCACGGTGTGACGCCGTACAAAAACCACATTTTCCTTGCCGTCATCTACACTTAACAAAAAACAGTAAGGAAACTTCTATGCGCATTTTGCCTGTTATTGCCGCGGTGACAGCCGCGTTTTTAGTGGTTGCCTGCAGTTCCCCTACCCCACCGCCTGGCGTTACCGTCGTCACGCCTTTTGATGCACAACGCTTCCTTGGAACATGGTATGAAATCGCGCGCCTCGACCACCGGTTTGAGCAGGGCTTAGAGAAGGTCACTGCGAATTACAGCCCGATGGATGATGGCGGTATTCAGGTGATCAACCGGGGCTATAACCCCGACCGGGAGATGTGGCAACAGTCGATTGGGAAAGCGTACTTCACGGGCGACCCGCGGCGGGCCGCGCTTAAAGTCTCGTTCTTTGGCCCATTTTATGGCGGCTATAACGTGATCGCGCTCGACAGAGAGTACCGTCACGCGCTGGTCTGCGGGCCGGATCGCGACTATCTATGGATACTTTCCCGCACGCCAACACTTTCACCAGAAATGAAGCAGCAGATGCTGGACGTCGCGACCCGGCAAGGGTTTGATGTGTCAAAACTTATCTGGGTGAAACAACCCCATTAATGGGTGCTGAGCTTCAGCCCAACGATCCCGGCCACAATCAAGGCGAGGCTGGCGATACGCGCCAGACTCGCTGACTCTCCCAGCAGCAAAATGCCGGTGATAGCGGCACCCACCGCGCCAATACCCGTCCAGACGGCATAAGCCGTTCCCACAGGCAGAGAGCGCATCGCCCAGGATAACAGAACGATACTGACTATCATGGCGGTAACGGTAATGACGCTGGGCGTCAGGCGGGTAAATCCGTGGGTGTACTTGAGACCAATCGCCCATACCACTTCGAGCAGGCCAGCAATAAAAAGAATGATCCAGGACATGTCAGGCTCCTTAACTTAATACAAGTTGGGGCCGTCCCCGGTGAAAGAAACGCTTACGGGTCGTCCCGTAAGGCAGAGATTACGCCACCTATTGTGGTTAGCGTGCTATTTTTTTTCAATCATTTTTTGCTGAACACGTTAAGGCAAGAAATAGCCGCAGTATGGCGCGGAGTTCCGGCTTTTAGCACTCATCCGACTTCTCTATGATGATGTGCTTTCTGATGGCAGGAAGCCAAACCACTAGCCGACTGCGAATAAAATATGTTCAAAATTCTTTTGATTGACCGTTGTCACTTCACCCGCACGGGGTTTGAAGCATGGCTCAATCATTCCGGTTTGTTCCCGGGACACTACGTTGTGACCGGGCTGAATAATCTGTTTCTTGCCAGAGAACACATTCTGCAATGGAAACCTACGCTGGTTATTGCTGACCTGTACGGCTTCAGGCAGGACATTCACCATTTTCAGCAGCTCTCGTCCCTGCTTAACGCCAGTGAACGCTTACCGTTTATTTTGCTGCAATCGGGAGAGGACAGCGGCATGACAGACTGGCTCGGACAGTTCCCGGTGTGGTCGTCGTTGTTGAAAAACGCCAGTCTCGAAGAAGTGGCAACGGTTATCAACGACGCATTGATCTCGCGCTCATGCGCAGAAAGGCCAGCGGCGGCGGCCCCCTTGCTGACCCGGCAGGAAGAGAAAGTGCTGACATTGTGGATGGACGGCGCGAGCAATCAAAAAATTGCCGCTAACCTGAGTATCAACGGAAAAACGGTCTATACCTATAAACGCAATATCCGCATGAAATTGCATATGGATACGCGTTTTTCTCCGTTTTTATCCCTGCAGGAATCGGAAAGCTGACGGTACGAAACCCGGCTGGTCCCGTACCGTTTATTCATTACTGCTGAGCTTTTGTTGCTGCACCAGAGATTGCGCTACCACCTTCAGAAATATCCTGACCGACGCCACGCGTGGTATTACAGGCCGTTAACACTGAAGAAAGTACCAGGACTGAAAAGATCGCTGCAATTGTCTTCTTAACCATAATATCTTCCTTTTATAGCCAAAGTTGTTTTGTGTATAGCAACTTAAGAATAGACAAGATCCCGCCGGTTGACGGAAAAGGACGCATTTTTAGGAAAATTAGACGAACTTAGCTGGCGGCGTGAGAAATGATATGGCCGAGATCCTGGATGTCTTGTCCCATTCCACGCGTGGTGTTACAGCCGGAAAGCAATGCGCAGGAAAGCGCTAACAGAAGCAGAATTTTAACGGTACGTTTCATCATCCCTGCCTGCAAGAATCAGGCGCAGCGGGCGCTGCGCCTTCAATCATACGTAAATTACTTCACGCGGGATACGTATTCGCCGGAGCGGGTATCCACTTTGATCACTTCGCCAGTCTGTACGAACAGTGGCACTTTAACCACGGCGCCGGTAGACAGTTTGGCTGGTTTACCGCCGGTACCTGCGGTATCACCTTTCAGACCTGGATCGGTTTCAACGATTTCCAGTTCTACGAAGTTTGGTGGGGTCACAGCGATAGGCTGGCCGTTCCACAGGGTCACGATGCACTCAGCCTGATCCAGCAGCCATTTAGCGCTGTCACCTACCGCTTTCTCATCAGCAGACAGCTGTTCGAAAGTGGAGTTGTTCATGAAATGATAGAACTCACCGTCGTTGTACAGATAGGTCAGGTTCATATCAACAACATCAGCGCCTTCAGCGGAGTCAGTAGACTTGAAGGTTTTCTCAACACGGGTACCGGTCAGCAGACGGCGCAGCTTAACGCGTGCGAATGCCTGGCCTTTACCTGGTTTAACGAATTCGCTGGCTTCAACCGCGTACGGTTCGCCGTCCATCATGATTTTAAGACCAGCACGAAAATCGTTGCTATAGTACGTTGCCATAAGGCCCTCTAAATTTGTTAACTGGTAGCTAAGCCACAAAATGGCGCATATTGTAACCCTAAACACCCCGTCCAGAGAAGATTGGTTATCGCAACTTGCCGATGTAATCACCAGTCCTGATGAATTGCTGCGTCTTTTAGACCTCGATCAGCACCCAGAGTTGCTTGCAGGCCGCGAGGCAAAGCGCCTATTCGCCCTGCGCGTTCCCCGCGCGTTTGTGGCGCGGATGGAGAAAGGCAATCCCGACGATCCGCTATTAAAACAAACGCTTACTTCGCAGGATGAGTTTGTCACCGCGCCGGGTTATAGCACCGATCCGCTGGAAGAGCAGAACAGCGTGGTGCCCGGTTTACTGCACAAATATCTCAACCGCGCCCTGCTGCTGGTAAAAGGCGGCTGTGCGGTAAATTGTCGTTATTGCTTCCGTCGGCACTTCCCTTATGCCGAAAACCAGGGCAATAAACGCAACTGGCAGGTCGCGCTGGACTATATCGCCGCCCATCCGGAGCTGGATGAGATTATTTTTTCCGGCGGCGACCCGCTGATGGCAAAAGATCATGAGCTGGACTGGCTGCTGACTCAGCTTGAAGCCATCCCGCACATTAAGCGCCTGCGCATTCACAGCCGTTTACCGATTGTTATTCCGGCACGTATCACGGACGGCCTGGTGTCACGCCTGGAGCAGTCCCGATTGCAGGTGCTGCTGGTGAACCATATTAACCACGCGAACGAAATTGACGATGCGTTTCGCGCGGCGATGGCGCGACTGCGTAAAGCGGGCGTGACGCTGCTGAACCAGAGCGTGCTGCTGCGCGGAGTCAATGACAGCGCCCGCGTGCTGGCCGATCTGAGCAATGCCCTGTTTGATGCGGGCGTGATGCCCTATTACCTGCACGTGCTGGATCGCGTTCAGGGCGCGGCCCATTTCATGGTGACGGACGAAGAAGCCCGGCAGATTATGCGCGAACTGTTAACGCTGGTTTCAGGCTATATGGTGCCGAAGCTGGCACGCGAGATTGGCGGAGAGCCGAGCAAGACGCCGCTGGATTTGCAGCTGCGGCAGCACTAGTTTCCCCTCACCCTAACCCTCTCCCACAGGGAGAGGGAAAAAGGCAATCAGTTCGGGCACTTGTAGACCTGGCCGCTCATCTGGCTGGCGGTCGGGACGAAGCTGGACAGCATACTCTGCGTTGGGCTGCTCACGCCGTAAATCACGTTGCCACCCATTGCCGCAGCCTGGTTACGCAGGGCATTCGCCGCACCGCGCATAGAGCCACCTTCTTCGCCATGCTGACCAGACATCCAGTTGCTTTGCTCACCGGTTGCCGTACCTAACAGCTGGCATTCACTGCCAGGCTTATCTTCCACAAAGCGAACGCCCTGGCCCGCTGCCGACAGCTCATTGCTGGAGCTACAACCCGCCAGCAGCAATGCTGCCCCTACAATCCCTGCACAGACTTTTACGCGCATGTTATTCCTCGTTTTCAATAAGCTGGACAGTAGTTGTCCGTGTGTAAATCTTATACCTAAAAGATGACCAAAAGAAAAACCCCCGAGCATTTCTGCCCGGGGGTTTTTCACATTCTACGACGTAGAGCGCACGATTACATCATGCCGCCCATTCCGCCCATGCCGCCCATACCAGCAGCACCTAAGTCAGGTGCATCGCCTTTTGGCAGGTCGGTCACCATGCACTCGGTGGTGATCATCAGACCAGCAACAGAGGCCGCATACTGCAAAGCAGAACGGGTTACTTTAGTTGGGTCCAGGATACCGAAGTCGATCATGTTGCCGTATTCTTCGGTTGCAGCGTTGTAACCGTAGTTACCTTCGCCCGCTTTAACGTTGTTCGCCACAACAGATGGCTCTTCACCGGCGTTGGACACGATCTGACGCAGAGGCGCTTCCATTGCGCGCAGCGCAACTTTGATACCCACGTTCTGATCTTCGTTCTGAGCGGTCAGGCCAGCCAGTTTAGCGGCCACGCGCACCAGCGCAACGCCACCACCCGCAACCACGCCTTCTTCTACCGCAGCACGGGTCGCGTGCAGGGCATCGTCAACGCGTGCTTTTTTCTCTTTCATTTCAACTTCGGTCGCCGCACCGACTTTAATTACCGCAACGCCGCCAGCCAGTTTCGCTACGCGCTCCTGCAGTTTTTCACGGTCGTAATCGGAAGTCGCTTCTTCGATCTGCTTACGGATCTGACCCACGCGGCCCTGAATAGCGGCTTCTTCACCCACGCCATCGATGATGGTGGTGGTGTCTTTGTTGATCACAACGCGTTTCGCCTGGCCCAGGTCTTCCAGGGTCGCTTTTTCCAGCTCCATACCGATCTCTTCAGAGATCACGGTACCGCCGGTCAGAGTAGCGATATCCTGCAGCATCGCTTTACGGCGATCGCCGAAGCCAGGTGCTTTAACAGCAGCCACTTTCACGATGCCGCGCATGGTGTTAACCACCAGAGTTGCCAGCGCTTCGCCTTCAACGTCTTCAGCGATGATAACCAGCGGTTTGCCTGCTTTAGCAACGGCTTCCAGCACTGGCAGCATTTCGCGGATGTTGGAGATTTTCTTGTCAGCCAGCAGGATGAACGGGCTTTCCAGCTCAACAGCGCCAGTCTCTGGCTTGTTGATGAAGTATGGGGACAGGTAACCGCGGTCGAACTGCATACCTTCAACCACGTCCAGTTCGTCTTCCAGACCGGTACCGTCTTCAACGGTGATCACGCCTTCTTTACCGACTTTATCCATCGCTTCTGCGATCAGTTTACCTACGGTTTCGTCGGAGTTAGCGGAGATGGTACCAACCTGAGCAATGGCTTTAGAGTCAGAGCACGGTACGGACAGCGCTTTCAGTTCTTCAACAGCGGAGGCGACAGCTTTGTCGATACCACGTTTCAGATCCATTGGGTTCATGCCCGCAGCAACGGCTTTCAGACCTTCAGTGATGATAGCCTGCGCCAGAACGGTCGCGGTGGTGGTACCGTCGCCTGCAGCGTCGTTCGCTTTAGAGGCAACTTCTTTCACCATCTGCGCGCCCATGTTTTCGAACTTGTCTTCCAGCTCGATTTCACGTGCTACAGAAACACCATCTTTGGTGATGGTTGGCGCGCCGAAGGATTTATCCAGCACTACGTTACGGCCTTTCGGGCCCAGGGTCACTTTAACTGCATCTGCCAGTACGTTTACGCCGCGGAGCATTTTTACACGAGCGTCGTTACCGAATTTTACGTCTTTAGCTGCCATGTTCTTATTTCCTCAAATTCTCGTGCGTAAATTACGCTTCAACAATTGCCAGAATGTCGCTCTCGGACATGATCAACACTTCTTCATTGTCGATCTTCTCGGATTTCACGCCGTAGCCATCGTTGAAAATTACGATGTCACCAACTTTAACGTCCAGCGGCTGCACAGTTCCGTTTTCCAGGATGCGGCCCTTACCGACAGCGATGATTTCGCCACGCGTTGATTTGGCTGCTGCAGAACCGGTCAGAACGATGCCGCCAGCAGACTTGGTTTCAACTTCTTTACGTTTGACGATCACACGATCATGTAACGGACGAATACTCATTGATAGCTCTCCTTTGAGAAAGTCATTATCAGTTATGGATGACGCCGGCCCGCAAGCGGTTTTCCGACTAGTGCCCTGAGAGATGGGGATAGCTTTTTACCCCTTCAAGGGGGAGTTGAAAAAAAAATTTGCGAAAGTGTTACCATCGCCTCTCTTTTGGTACTGGCAGGGCGATGTCAATGAGTGGACTCAAGCAGGAGTTAGGGCTGGCGCAGGGCGTTGGCCTGCTCTCAACCTCCTTGTTAGGTACGGGCGTGTTTGCCGTACCGGCACTGGCGGCGCTGGTCGCGGGAAATAATAGCCTGTGGGCGTGGCCAGCGCTGATTGTACTGGTTTTCCCGATAGCCATTGTGTTTGCCATCCTGGGGCGGCATTTCCCCAGCGCGGGCGGCGTGGCGCACTTTGTCGGCCTGGCCTTTGGGCCGCGGCTGCAGCGTGTCACCGGCTGGCTGTTTCTCTCCGTCATTCCGGTTGGCCTTCCTGCGGCGCTGCACATTGCGACCGGCTTTGGTCAGGCGCTGTTTGGCTGGCATAACGAGCAGCTGTTGCTGGCAGAACTGGGCACGCTGGCTATCGTCTGGTGGGTAGGCTCTCGCGGGGCCCGCTCCAGCGCCAACCTGCAGACGCTGGTTGCGGTGCTGATTGTCGCGCTCGTTGCCGCTATCTGGTGGGCGGGCGATATCACAATCAAGGAAATTCCCTTCCCGGCGGTGACAGACGTCGATCATTCACAGCTTTTCGCCGCGCTCTCCGTCATGTTCTGGTGTTTTGTGGGTCTGGAAGCCTTTGCCCATCTTGCCTCTGAATTTAAGCAGCCTGAGCGCGATTTCCCCCGGGCGCTGATGATAGGCCTGCTGCTGGCAGGCACGGTCTACTGGGCGTGTACCGTGCTGGTGTTGCACTTCCACGCGTTCGGTGCGGATCTCGCCGCCGCGGCATCGCTGCCGGGTATCGTGGTTAATCTGTTCGGTGTGAAGGCGCTGTGGATCGCCTGCGTCATCGGCTATCTGGCCTGTTTTGCCAGCCTGAATATTTATATCCAGAGCTTTGCCCGGCTGGTGTGGTCGCAGGCGCTCGACAAACCTGAAAATCGCCTCGCGCGCCTGTCTAAACGCCAGCTTCCGCTGAATGCCCTGAATGCCGTGCTGGGCTGCTGCGTATTGAGCACGCTGTGTATTTACGCACTGAAGATCAATCTGGACGCGCTGATCGTCTACGCCAACGGTATTTTCATTATGATCTACCTGCTGTGCATGCTGGCGGGATGTCGTTTGCTGCAAGGTCGCTATAAAACACTGGCGGTCATCGGGGGTGGGCTTTGCCTGCTGTTGCTGGCGATGGTGGGATGGAAGAGTCTGTACGCGATTGTCATGCTGGCAGGACTGTGGCTGTTTTTACCGAAGCGCGATGCGCACCAGTAGCGCCCGGTAAGCGAAGCGCCACCGGGCAAATCTATCACCGATCGTCTTTATGGTCTAAACGGTCGTGCTGTTCATCTTTACGCTGATATTCCCCTTCAAAGGTATCGCCTGGCCCGGTGCTGAACCCACCGCCAGGCATACGGTTAAAGCGCAGATGCGGCAGCAGCTTCATGGTCAGGTGCTTTTGCACCGGCGGCAGAAGCAACAGAAGGCCGAGGAAGTCGGTGAAGAACCCCGGCAGGATCAGCAGCAGCCCCGCAATAATCAGCGATACGCTTTTGATCATCTCCGCTGCCGGGCTTTCGCCTGCGGCCATCTTCTCCTGCATTAACAGGAAATTTTTGAAACCCTGATTACGCACCAGCGACATGCCGATGACGGAGGTGAAAATCACCAGAATCAACGTCAGCAGGACGCCCAGCACATGGGCAACCTGGATGAAAATGGAAATCTCAATGTAAACATAGAGAAAGAAAGCAATAAACGGTATCCAGCGCACTGGCATCTCCTGTGTGGCAGAGGCTATCAGGCCCCTGTCTGAATGTGTTCGCGACGCGCGTTTGTATGAGATGGTGACGGTTAGCGAAAATTCAATCAGTTTGCACGGATATTTTTTTTGGAAATATTAAAGCGGTGACCCATTTCACAGATTAATAATTATCATGGAATCGGCTCGATAATAAGTGATCCAGCTTACGGCAATTCGCTATCATCAGCATATGATCTCGAGCATCTGGCTGATTGAGGGAATAATCGTCGGCCAGAAAATATTCAAAACCACATAAATACTGTGTGTTTAGTACAATCCATCGGCAGCTTGAAAAGAAGGTTCACATGTTAAACAACATTCGTATCGAAGAAGACTTGTTGGGTACCAGGGAAGTTCCAGCGGATGCCTACTACGGTGTCCACACTCTGAGAGCGATTGAAAACTTCTACATCAGCAACAGCAAAATCAGTGACATCCCTGAGTTTGTTCGTGGCATGGTGATGGTGAAGAAAGCCGCAGCCCTGGCCAACAAAGAGCTGCAAACCATTCCTAAAAGCGCGGCAAATGCGATTATCGCGGCCTGCGATGAAGTGCTGAACAACGGCAAATGCATGGATCAGTTCCCGGTTGACGTCTATCAGGGCGGCGCGGGCACCTCCGTCAACATGAATACCAACGAAGTACTGGCAAACATTGGCCTGGAGCTGATGGGTCACCAGAAAGGTGAATACCAGTACCTGAACCCGAACGACCACGTCAACAAATGCCAGTCCACCAACGACGCCTACCCAACCGGCTTCCGTATTGCGGTGTATGCCTCCGTGGTGAAACTGGTGGATGCGATCAACCAGCTGGGCGATGGCTTCCAGCGTAAAGCGGTTGAGTTCCAGGACATTCTGAAAATGGGTCGTACCCAGCTGCAGGATGCGGTGCCGATGACCCTCGGTCAGGAATTCCACGCGTTTAACGTACTGCTGAACGAAGAGACCAAAAACCTGCTGCGTACCTCCGAGCTGCTGCTGGAAGTGAACCTGGGCGCCACCGCTATCGGTACGCGTCTGAACACCCCGGATGGCTATCAGCAACTGGCGGTACAGAAGCTGGCTGAAGTGTCCAACCTGCCGGTTGTGCCTGCAGAAGACCTGATTGAAGCGACCTCCGACTGCGGCGCCTACGTCATGGTACACAGCGCGCTGAAACGTCTGGCGGTGAAACTGTCCAAAATCTGTAATGACCTGCGCCTGCTCTCTTCCGGTCCGCGCGCTGGCCTGAATGAAATCAACCTGCCAGAACTGCAGGCGGGTTCATCCATCATGCCGGCCAAGGTGAACCCGGTCGTGCCAGAAGTAGTGAATCAGGTTTGCTTTAAAGTCATCGGTAACGATACGACCGTAACCATGGCCTCTGAAGCGGGTCAGCTGCAGCTGAACGTGATGGAGCCGGTAATTGGCCAGGCGATGTTTGAATCTATCCACATTCTGACCAATGCCTGCTACAACCTGCTGGAAAAATGCATTAACGGCATCACGGCGAATAAAGAAGTCTGTGAAGGTTATGTCTATAACTCCATCGGGATCGTCACCTACCTCAACCCGTTCATCGGCCACCACAACGGCGACATCGTCGGTAAGATTTGTGCCGAAACCGGTAAGAGCGTGCGTGAAGTGGTGCTGGAGCGCGGGCTGTTGACCGAAGCCGAGCTGGACGATATCTTCTCGGCCCAAAACCTGATGCACCCGGCATATAAAGCGAAACGATATACCGATGAAAGCGAACAGTAACCGTTCAGGCTAGGCTTCTTAAGGCACGTCACTTGTGACGTGCCTTTTTTCTTTTTAGGCGTTACCAAAATACAACAATTCAATATCAACTTGTTAATAAGCAAGGCAGGTCCTTATGTTTGGAGCAGAACTCGTCATCGTCTTGTTGGCGATTTATTTGGGAGCACGACTCGGGGGTATCGGCATCGGTTTTGCCGGCGGTCTTGGAGTGCTCGTTCTTACCCTTATCTTTCAGATTAAACCCGGCGCTATCCCGTTCGACGTTATCGAAATCATCATGGCTGTTATTGCCGCTATTGCCGCCATGCAGGTGGCAGGCGGTATGGACTACCTGGTAAGCCTGGCGGAACGCATGCTACGCCGCCACCCTAAATACATTACCTTCCTTGCTCCGCTGGTGACCTGGTTTATGACCATTCTCGCCGGTACTGGCCACACCGCTTTCTCCACGTTACCGGTGATTACCGAAGTGGCGAAAGAACAGGGTATCCGTCCGTCTCGTCCGCTCTCTATTGCGGTCGTCGCGTCCCAGATCGCCATTACCGCCTCGCCGATTTCCGCGGCGGTGGTCTTCTTCGCCGGTATCCTGGAGCCGATGGGCGTGAGCTACCTGACGCTGCTGGCGATCTGTATCCCGGTGACGCTGATTGCGGTGATGATTACCGCTGTGCTGTGCAACTTCCTCGGCGCTGAACTGAAAGACGACCCGGTTTATCAGGAGCGTCTGGCAAAAGGTGAAGTGAGCCTGCGCGGCAGCCAGGTCTTCGAACTGAAGCCACATGCGAAACGCTCCGTGCTGCTGTTCCTGATTGGGATTGTCGCCGTCATGTTCTATGCGACCGCCATCAGCGATACCGTGGGTCTGATCCAGAACCCGGTCCTGCCGCGTAACGAAGCGATTGTGGTGTTCATGCTGACCATCGCAACGCTGATTAGCATCACCTGTAAAATTGACACCAGCGAAGTGCTGAACGCCAGCACCTTCAAATCCGGTATGAGCGCCTGCGTGTGCGTGCTGGGTGTGGCGTGGCTCGGTGATACCTTCGTGAAAGCGCACATTAGCGACATTCAGACCGTAGCAGGCGACCTGCTGCATAACTACCCATGGCTGCTGGCGGTCGTGCTGTTCTTTGCGGCTACCCTGCTTTACTCTCAGGCAGCGACCACCAAAGCGCTGATGCCTGCGGCTCTGATGCTGGGCGTCACCCCGTTAACCGCTATCGCCTCGTTTGCTGCTGTTTCTGCCCTGTTCGTGCTGCCTACCTACCCAACCTTGCTGGCGGCCGTTGAGATGGACGACACCGGCTCAACCCGTATCGGTAAGTATGTGTTTAACCATGCGTTCCTGATCCCGGGCGTGGTCGCCATTTCACTCTGCGTGATCCTCGGCTTTATCATCGGTGGCGTGGTGCTGTAAACCGTTCCCGGTTGTAAAAATAGTTAAAATCGGGCCGCTCTGCGGCCCGTTTCATTAATGACCAACCGCCTTGCGTGATATAGTGAAACCTTTCGTGATGAGGAGGTCGACTTGTGAACACGCCTGATGCCGTTGTCGTACTGTGTACCGCCCCTGATGAAGCCTCTGCCCAGGATCTCGCCGCCAAAGTGCTGGCCGAAAAACTGGCAGCCTGCGTCACGCTCCTCCCCGGCGCGACCTCTCTTTACTATTGGGAAGGTAAGCTGGAGCAAGAGTACGAAGTCCAGATGTTGCTCAAAACCAATCTGGCGAATCAGCAGGCACTCCTGGACTGCCTCAAATCTCATCATCCTTACCAAACCCCGGAGCTGCTGGTCCTGCCAGTGGTTCATGGCGATAACGACTATCTCTCATGGCTCAACGCTTCCTTACGCTGATCCTGCTGCTGTGCAGCACATCAGTATTTGCCGGGTTGTTTGACGCGCCCGGCCGTTCGAACTTCATCCCTGCCGGCCAGGCTTTCGTTTTCGATTTTCAGCAAAACCAGCATGACCTTACGCTCAACTGGCAGGTGAAAGAGGGTTATTACCTCTATCGCAAGCAGGTAAGCATTACACCTGCTCAGGCCAGCGTGGGCGCTTTACAGATGCCCTCTGGTGAGTGGCATGAGGACGAGTTCTACGGCAAGAGTGAAATCTACCGCCAGCGCCTGAGCGTGCCTGTTACGGTGAATCAGGCGGATAAAGGTGCGACCCTGACGGTGACCTATCAGGGGTGCGCGGACGCGGGATTCTGCTATCCGCCTGAAACGAAGGTCGTTCCGCTCAGCGAAGTTAAGGCTGCCGCCGCTTTCTCCCCTCTCCCCTCTGGGGAGAGCGGTAAAAGTGAAGCTGCGTCAGACCTTCCGTTCTCCGCGCTGTGGGCCTTGCTGATCGGTATCGGCATTGCCTTTACGCCGTGCGTGCTGCCGATGTATCCGCTCATCTCTGGCATCGTGCTGGGCGGTAAGCAACGGCTTTCCACCGCCCGCGCCCTGCTGTTGGCCTTTATTTATGTGCAGGGCATGGCGTTGACCTACACAGCCCTTGGCCTTGTGGTTGCCGCTGCCGGGTTACAGTTCCAGGCCGCACTGCAGCATCCTTACGTCCTTATTGGCTTGTCGGTGGTGTTTATCCTGCTGGCTCTGTCGATGTTCGGCCTGTTTACCCTGCAGTTACCGTCGTCTCTGCAAACTCGCTTAACGCTAATGAGTAATCGCCAGCAGGGTGGCTCGGCGGGTGGGGTATTCGCGATGGGTGCCATCGCTGGTTTAATTTGTTCCCCTTGCACCACCGCACCGCTGAGCGCCATCCTGCTCTATATCGCCCAGAGCGGCAATCTGTGGCTTGGCGGCGGTACGCTGTACCTTTACGCGCTGGGCATGGGCCTGCCGCTGATTCTGGTCACGGTTTTCGGCAACCGCCTGCTGCCGAAGAGCGGCCCGTGGATGGAGACGGTGAAAACCGCGTTTGGTTTTGTGATTCTGGCGCTGCCGGTGTTCCTGCTGGAACGCATTACGGGTGACGTATGGGGCTCTCGCCTCTGGGCGATGCTCGGCGTAGCGTTCTTCTCCTGGGCGTTTATCGTCAGTCTGGGGGCCAAAAAAGCGTGGATGCGCCTGGTGCAAATCCTCCTGCTCGCCGCCGCGCTGGTGAGCGTGCGTCCTCTTCAGGACTGGGCGTTCGGCTCGCCGGTCGGCCAGACGCAGGCGCATCTGAACTTCATCCAGATTAAGAACGTTGATGAGCTCAACAGCGCGCTCGCACAGGCAAAAGGCAAGCCGGTGATGCTCGATCTCTATGCCGACTGGTGCGTCGCCTGCAAAGAGTTTGAAAAATACACCTTTAGCGATCCTCAGGTACAAAACGCCCTGAAAGAGACTGTTCTGCTCCAGGCGAACGTAACCGCCAATAATGCGCAGGATAAGGCTCTACTGAAGCAGCTTAACGTGCTCGGGCTGCCAACCATCCTGTTTTTCAATCAACAGGGACAGGAGCAGCCAGAACAGCGTGTAACCGGCTTTATGGATGCCGCGGCATTCAGCGCGCATTTGCGCAATCGCCAACCGTAAACAACACTGTAAACGTAACACACCGTTGGGAATAGCGGAGGAGACAACCGTGCAACGCGAAGACGTACTGGGACAAGCCCTGCAATTACTTGAGATTTATGGGATCGCCAGCACCACGCTTGAGATGGTAGCCGACCGTATCGATTACCCCCTGGATGATCTTAAGCGCTTCTGGCCGGATAAAGAGGCGCTCGTTTATGATGCTCTACGCTATCTCAGCCAGCAGGTTGATATCTGGCGCAGGCAGCTGATGCTGAATGAAGAGCTGACTGCGGAACAAAAGCTGCTGGCGCGCTATACCGCCCTGACGGAATGTGTCAGCAACAATCGCTATCCGGGTTGCCTGTTTATTGCGGCCTGTACGTTCTATCCCGATCCCGACCATCCTGTCCACCAGTTGGCGGATCAGCAAAAACGGGCAGCGCATGACTTCACTCACGAGCTGCTGACCCGTCTTGAAGTGGATGACCCGGCAATGGTGGCGAAACAGATGGAGCTGGTGCTGGAGGGCTGCCTGAGCCGCATGCTGGTGAACCGTAGCCAGGCCGACGTAGATACGGCGCACCGACTGGCGGAAGATATTCTGCGCTTTGCTCAGTGCCGTATGGGTGGGGCATTGACGTAAGCGAGCCTGTTAAATTTGCCCTATTCGACGCGTAAACCATCAGATTGCCGCAAAGTTAAGCAATTGAACAGCTTTTCCCGAAATAATGTTGACGATAAGGCGCGATTGCGGTTTAATGCGCTCCGTTGCCCGGATAGCTCAGTCGGTAGAGCAGGGGATTGAAAATCCCCGTGTCCTTGGTTCGATTCCGAGTCCGGGCACCACTATTTAAAGAACCCAGCCTATGGCTGGGTTTTTGCTTTTCTGCGTTTATAAATCCCTTCTTTAGTATTCTTGCTTCTTTTTACCGTGGGATCGTGCGGTCTGCCATGCCCGGTGGCGCTGCGCTTACCGGGCCTGCAGGTTTTGTAGGCCGGATAAGGCGAAGCCGTCATCCGGCATGTTTTCTGGCGTGCAAAGCAAAAAACCCCGCACCTTACGGTACGGGGTTCTTCTTAATTGATGCCTGGCAGTTCCCTACTCTCACATGGGGAGACCCCACACTACCATCGGCGCTACGGCGTTTCACTTCTGAGTTCGGCATGGGGTCAGGTGGGACCACCGCGCTAAAGCCGCCAGGCAAATTCTGTTAATCTGTATCAAGGCTGAATTTTGATTGTTCGTCTCTTCGCCAAAACATCTTCGGCGTTGTAAGGTTAAGCCTCACGGTTCATTAGTATCGGTTAGCTCAACGCATCGCTGCGCTTACACACCCGACCTATCAACGTCGTCGTCTTCAACGTTCCTTCAGGAGACTTAAAGTCTCAGGGAGAACTCATCTCGGGGCAAGTTTCGTGCTTAGATGCTTTCAGCACTTATCTTTTCCGCATTTAGCTACCGGGCAGTGCCATTGGCATGACAACCCGAACACCAGTGATGCGTCCACTCCGGTCCTCTCGTACTAGGAGCAGCCCCCCTCAATTCTCCAGCGCCCACGGCAGATAGGGACCGAACTGTCTCACGACGTTCTAAACCCAGCTCGCGTACCACTTTAAATGGCGAACAGCCATACCCTTGGGACCTACTTCAGCCCCAGGATGTGATGAGCCGACATCGAGGTGCCAAACACCGCCGTCGATATGAACTCTTGGGCGGTATCAGCCTGTTATCCCCGGAGTACCTTTTATCCGTTGAGCGATGGCCCTTCCATTCAGAACCACCGGATCACTATGACCTGCTTTCGCACCTGCTCGAGCCGTCACTCTCGCAGTCAAGCTAGCTTATGCCATTGCACTAACCTCCTGATGTCCGACCAGGATTAGCTAACCTTCGTGCTCCTCCGTTACTCTTTGGGAGGAGACCGCCCCAGTCAAACTACCCACCAGACACTGTCCGCAACCCGGATTACGGGTCTACGTTAGAACACCAGCCATTAAAGGGTGGTATTTCAAGGACGGCTCCACGCAGACTGGCGTCCACGCTTCAAAGCCTCCCACCTATCCTACACATCAAGGACCAGTGTTCAGTGTCAAGCTATAGTAAAGGTTCACGGGGTCTTTCCGTCTTGCCGCGGGTACACTGCATCTTCACAGCGAGTTCAATTTCACTGAGTCTCGGGTGGAGACAGCCTGGCCATCATTACGCCATTCGTGCAGGTCGGAACTTACCCGACAAGGAATTTCGCTACCTTAGGACCGTTATAGTTACGGCCGCCGTTTACCGGGGCTTCGATCAAGAGCTTCGCGTTGCCGCTAACCCCATCAATTAACCTTCCGGCACCGGGCAGGCGTCACACCGTATACGTCCACTTTCGTGTTTGCACAGTGCTGTGTTTTTAATAAACAGTTGCAGCCAGCTGGTATCTTCGACTGATTTCAGCTCCACCCGCAGGGGCTTCACCTACATATCAGCGTGCCTTCTCCCGAAGTTACGGCACCATTTTGCCTAGTTCCTTCACCCGAGTTCTCTCAAGCGCCTTGGTATTCTCTACCTGACCACCTGTGTCGGTTTGGGGTACGATTTGATGTTACCTGATGCTTAGAGGCTTTTCCTGGAAGCAGGGCATTTGTTACTTCAGCACCGTAGTGCCTCGTCATCACACCTCAGCGTTAAAAGGTACCGGATTTACCTGGAACCTCCGCCTACATGCTTAAACCGGGACAACCGTCGCCCGGCTAACATAGCCTTCTCCGTCCCCCCTTCGCAGTAACACCAAGTACAGGAATATTAACCTGTTTCCCATCGACTACGCCTTTCGGCCTCGCCTTAGGGGTCGACTCACCCTGCCCCGATTAACGTTGGACAGGAACCCTTGGTCTTCCGGCGAGCGGGCTTTTCACCCGCTTTATCGTTACTTATGTCAGCATTCGCACTTCTGATACCTCCAGCATGCCTCACAGCACACCTTCAACGGCTTACAGAACGCTCCCCTACCCAACAACACCTAAGTGTCGCTGCCGCAGCTTCGGTGCATGGTTTAGCCCCGTTACATCTTCCGCGCAGGCCGACTCGACCAGTGAGCTATTACGCTTTCTTTAAATGATGGCTGCTTCTAAGCCAACATCCTGGCTGTCTGTGCCTTCCCACATCGTTTCCCACTTAACCATGACTTTGGGACCTTAGCTGGCGGTCTGGGTTGTTTCCCTCTTCACGACGGACGTTAGCACCCGCCGTGTGTCTCCCGTGATAACATTCTTCGGTATTCGTAGTTTGCATCGGGTTGGTAAGCCGGGATGGCCCCCTAGCCGAAACAGTGCTCTACCCCCGAAGATGAGTTCACGAGGCGCTACCTAAATAGCTTTCGGGGAGAACCAGCTATCTCCCGGTTTGATTGGCCTTTCACCCCCAGCCACAAGTCATCCGCTAATTTTTCAACATTAGTCGGTTCGGTCCTCCAGTTAGTGTTACCCAACCTTCAACCTGCCCATGGCTAGATCACCGGGTTTCGGGTCTATACCCTGCAACTTAACGCCCAGTTAAGACTCGGTTTCCCTTCGGCTCCCCTATACGGTTAACCTTGCTACAGAATATAAGTCGCTGACCCATTATACAAAAGGTACGCAGTCACACCACGAAGGTGCTCCCACTGCTTGTACGTACACGGTTTCAGGTTCTTTTTCACTCCCCTCGCCGGGGTTCTTTTCGCCTTTCCCTCACGGTACTGGTTCACTATCGGTCAGTCAGGAGTATTTAGCCTTGGAGGATGGTCCCCCCATATTCAGACAGGATACCACGTGTCCCGCCCTACTCTTCGAGTTCACAACCTGTGCATTTTCGTGTACGGGAGTATCACCCTGTACCCTGCGACTTTCCAGACGCTTCCACTAACACACAAGCTGATTCAGACTCTGGGCTGCTCCCCGTTCGCTCGCCGCTACTGGGGGAATCTCGGTTGATTTCTTTTCCTCGGGGTACTTAGATGTTTCAGTTCCCCCGGTTCGCCTCGTTAACCTATGTATTCAGTTAACGATAGTGTGTCGAAACACACTGGGTTTCCCCATTCGGACATCGCCGGGTCAAAGGTTCATATCACCTCGCCGGCGCTTTTCGCAGATTAGCACGTCCTTCATCGCCTCTGACTGCCAGGGCATCCACCGTGTACGCTTAGTCGCTTAACCTCACAACCCGAAGATGTTTCACTTCATGATTGCGAAAATTTGAGAGACTCGAACACACCTTAAAGATGTGTCGTTTCAATTTTCAGCTTGATCCAGATTTTTAAAGAGCAAATATCTCAAACGTCACCCGAAGATGAGTTTTGAGATATGACGGCCGGTGACTTTCACTCACGAACCAGCAAGTGGCGTCCCCTAGGGGATTCGAACCCCTGTTACCGCCGTGAAAGGGCGGTGTCCTGGGCCTCTAGACGAAGGGGACACTGAAGTCTCAATCGCAAGACGCCTTGCTATTTACTTTTCATCAGACAATCTGTGTGAGCACTGCAAAGGCAGGTTCTTTAAGGTAAGGAGGTGATCCAACCGCAGGTTCCCCTACGGTTACCTTGTTACGACTTCACCCCAGTCATGAATCACAAAGTGGTAAGCGCCCTCCCGAAGGTTAAGCTACCTACTTCTTTTGCAACCCACTCCCATGGTGTGACGGGCGGTGTGTACAAGGCCCGGGAACGTATTCACCGTAGCATTCTGATCTACGATTACTAGCGATTCCGACTTCATGGAGTCGAGTTGCAGACTCCAATCCGGACTACGACGCACTTTATGAGGTCCGCTTGCTCTCGCGAGGTCGCTTCTCTTTGTATGCGCCATTGTAGCACGTGTGTAGCCCTACTCGTAAGGGCCATGATGACTTGACGTCATCCCCACCTTCCTCCAGTTTATCACTGGCAGTCTCCTTTGAGTTCCCGGCCTAACCGCTGGCAACAAAGGATAAGGGTTGCGCTCGTTGCGGGACTTAACCCAACATTTCACAACACGAGCTGACGACAGCCATGCAGCACCTGTCTCAGAGTTCCCGAAGGCACCAATCCATCTCTGGAAAGTTCTCTGGATGTCAAGAGTAGGTAAGGTTCTTCGCGTTGCATCGAATTAAACCACATGCTCCACCGCTTGTGCGGGCCCCCGTCAATTCATTTGAGTTTTAACCTTGCGGCCGTACTCCCCAGGCGGTCGACTTAACGCGTTAGCTCCGGAAGCCACGCCTCAAGGGCACAACCTCCAAGTCGACATCGTTTACGGCGTGGACTACCAGGGTATCTAATCCTGTTTGCTCCCCACGCTTTCGCACCTGAGCGTCAGTCTTTGTCCAGGGGGCCGCCTTCGCCACCGGTATTCCTCCAGATCTCTACGCATTTCACCGCTACACCTGGAATTCTACCCCCCTCTACAAGACTCTAGCCTGCCAGTTTCGAATGCAGTTCCCAGGTTGAGCCCGGGGATTTCACATCCGACTTGACAGACCGCCTGCGTGCGCTTTACGCCCAGTAATTCCGATTAACGCTTGCACCCTCCGTATTACCGCGGCTGCTGGCACGGAGTTAGCCGGTGCTTCTTCTGCGGGTAACGTCAATTGCTGAGGTTATTAACCTCAACACCTTCCTCCCCGCTGAAAGTACTTTACAACCCGAAGGCCTTCTTCATACACGCGGCATGGCTGCATCAGGCTTGCGCCCATTGTGCAATATTCCCCACTGCTGCCTCCCGTAGGAGTCTGGACCGTGTCTCAGTTCCAGTGTGGCTGGTCATCCTCTCAGACCAGCTAGGGATCGTCGCCTAGGTGAGCCGTTACCCCACCTACTAGCTAATCCCATCTGGGCACATCTGATGGCAAGAGGCCCGAAGGTCCCCCTCTTTGGTCTTGCGACGTTATGCGGTATTAGCTACCGTTTCCAGTAGTTATCCCCCTCCATCAGGCAGTTTCCCAGACATTACTCACCCGTCCGCCGCTCGTCACCCAGAGAGCAAGCTCTCCTGTGCTACCGCTCGACTTGCATGTGTTAGGCCTGCCGCCAGCGTTCAATCTGAGCCATGATCAAACTCTTCAATTTAAGTTTGATGCTCGTGAATTAAACTTCGTAATGAATTACGCATGTTCACTCAGAGACTTGGTATTCATTTTTCGTCCGAGGACGTTAAGAATCCATGTCACTTTGAGTGCCCACACAGATTGTCTGATAAATTGTTAAAGAGCAGTGCAACGCGGCTTTCGCTCACCGTTGCGAGGTGGCGTATATTACGCTTTCCTCTTTCAGAGTCAACCCGTTATTTCAGGATTTTTTCTCTTCAACCGAACCGCTTGTTGTGTGAAGTGATTCACATCCGCCGTGTCGATGGAGGCGCATTATAGGGAGTTCCCGAACGACCGCAACCGAAAAGTTGCAAAAAAATGACTGACTGCTGCATTCCCCAGCAAAACCCCGCCTTATACCCTTTTATACACAAAGTTATCCACAATCATGAGCGGATCGCGATGCGATCCTACGAATTGCGCGGGAAGATCAACTATACTAGCGGCAAATACTCTCCTCTGTGCAGGCCCATCCTCATGACCACACAACGCCTCGCCCGTGACTGGCGTCTCCCTACAGCAGGAGTGATGCTGCTGGCAATCCTCTTTGCCGGTTTTACCCTGCATGCGCACTGGAACGCTTTTATCCAGTGGTGTCTCGCCACACAAATTACGCTGCACCGTTATCTGGTGATGTATCTGCTGCAGCTTAATAACCACCAGTACAGCGGCGGATTATGGCTGTTAACGGGAGCTTTCCTTTATGGTGTCCTTCACGCCATCGGACCCGGGCATGGAAAATTCATTGTGACGACCTATCTGACCACCAATAAGGAAAGCGAGCTGGCCGCCCGGGTCGTCCCCTTCCTGGGTAGCCTGATGCAGGGCGTCAGCGCCATTCTTTTTGTCTTTATTCTGGCGGTGGGGTTCAACCTCGCCTCAGGGGATATCAGTACCAGCCGCTGGTACGTGGAGAAGATCAGCGCAGTACTTATTGGCGCATTCGGCGCATTTGTCATTTACCAGGCGCTGAAGAGTCTGCGCCCGCGCAGGATGTCTGTCTTTGCCATTAAGCCGCTTCATCAGCACGACGAACACTGTGGCTGCGGCCATCACGGCGTAGGTACAGACCTGACGCAGGGCGACTGGAAAACCCGTCTGGGTGTCATTCTGGCAATTGGCGCACGCCCGTGCAGCGGGGCGATCATGATTCTGATGTTTTCGAACGCGCTGGGCATTGTCACCTGGGGGGTGGCCGCAGTCATGACCATGTCTTTGGGAACCGCGCTTTCTATCGTGGGGCTTTCACTGGCAGTACGCTACGCCCGCGAGCGCACGGTGAGCTGGTTCGGAGAAAGCGCCTCATTAAGATGGCTCGTACCGGCAGTCAAAATAGCCGGAGGGATAGTCCTGATCCTGTTCGCGACGGTGCTGTTCCTGACGGTGATCCCCATCAGTGCCAATGGCGACTACATCGCCGCCGGATGCTAATAAAAGAAAACCCGCCGTTGGCGGGTTTTTTTATTACTCGTTGATGCGTGGATGCTGGTCCACCAGTCGGGAGCGTTTTTTCTGCAGCTCTTCAATCTCTGCGTCGATATCTTCAATCTTCTGCTCTACGTTATCGTAGTGCTCACGCAGGATCTCTTTCGCTTCCTGAATATCAGACGCCGCAGGCGTTGCACCTTTCAGAGGACGATTCGCCGTCTCCTTCATGGTAATACCGGTAATCAAACCGATCACCGCGATCACCATCAGGTAATAAGCCGGCATCATCAGGTTCTGCGTGCTCTCCACCAGCGAGGCGGCAAGCGTCGGGGTCAGGCCGGCAATCAGCACCGAGATGTTAAAGGCCGCGGCCAGCGCACTGTAGCGAATGTGGGTCGGGAACATCGCGGGCAGCGTTGAGGCCATCACCCCGATAAAGCAGTTAAGGATCACCGCCAGCATCAGCAGACCGGCAAAAATCAGCCCCAGCACATCGCTGTTAATCAGAATAAATGCCGGGATTGCCAGAGCAAACAGCGCAACGCTTCCCAGAATAATGAACGGTCGACGGCCAAAACGGTCACTCAACAGGCCCATAATCGGCTGCACAAACAGCATACCGACCATGATGGCGATAATAATCAAGACACCGTGATCTTCCGAGTAGTGCAGGTTATGCGACAGATAGCTCGGCATGTAGGTCAGCAGCATGTAATAGGTCACGTTGGTCGAAATCACCAGGCCAATACAGGTCAGCAGGCTGCGCCAGTGCTTAGTGGCAATCTCTTTGAACGATACCTTCGGACCATCCTGCAGCCCTTCGCGGTCACCCTGTTCCAGCTTATCGACGTGCTGCTGGAACGCGGGCGTTTCTTCAAGCGCATGACGCAGGTAGAGACCAATGATCCCCAGCGGCAATGCCAGGAAGAACGGGATACGCCAGCCCCAGTCGAGGAAGTTCGCTTCCCCCACTACGGTTGAAATCAGCACCACCACGCCCGCGCCCAGAACAAACCCGGCAATCGAGCCGAAGTCCAGCCAGCTTCCCATAAACCCGCGCTTACGGTCCGGAGAGTACTCGGCAACAAAGATCGAGGCGCCGGTGTATTCACCACCCACGGAGAAGCCCTGAGCCATCTTACAGATCAGCAGCAGAATCGGTGCCCAAATGCCGATGGTGGCGTAAGACGGGATAAGGCCGATACAGAATGTACTGATCGACATAATGACGATGGTGATGGCAAGGATTTTCTGACGACCATATTTATCGCCGAGCATACCGAAGAACAGTCCACCCAGCGGGCGAATCAGGAAGGGAACGGAGAACGTACCCAGTGCGGCAATCATCTGAAGGCTGGGATCGGCCCCGGGGAAAAACACTTTACCTAACGCATAGGCCACAAAGCCGTAGACACCAAAATCGAACCATTCCATCGCATTACCGAGCGAGGCTGCGGTAATGGCTTTACGCAGCTTTGCGTCATCAATAATGGTGACGTCGCGAAGCGTGATGGGTTTAATCTTTTTCCTTCTTAGCATAGCTATCCTCGTTGACTCGGCCCTGTCTGTTTCACAGTCCAGTTTGCGTTCTGTGAACCATGGGATCCGCTCCATGCGAATCGCCTTATTCAAGCGTAGCAGGTTTACTTACATTGACGTTTTACGCCGATACAACCGAACCTGTTGACGCCTGCCTGGGCAGTTAATGACCTTTTTACCCTACCAGCGTTTATATTTGTGATCAACTTCACACATATTTTCGCGTCCGGTCAACTCAGTCAAATTTTTGTCAAGGAGTGCCAATAAGCACTTCCTTAACCTACCTAAAGAGCATCCACACGCACGTCATTATTTCTTTCGTAACAGAAAAACAAACCACGGTAATTCACATCAAATTTACATAAATTTCCATCAACAGGAACCGGACTCAGGTTTTACATTGAATATGTGACAAAGATAACTAAAACGATGTTTTATTTTCATTGAATCGATATTCCAATGATCGCATGATAAATCCGAATTCAGCGTTTTATGTTTTACAGAATGAGGTTAATCGAGAGCACACATTTAATTATGCGTGCAGGATTATCGAAAAAAAACCGCAAGCGACAAGAGCAATTAATTGAATTTATTGACTAATTTTTAACACCTGTCACCCGTCCTGCGGGCTCCGATGTGAGGTTTGTCCATGAAGATTAAAGCCACGATAGAACGCATACCCGGCGGTATGATGCTGGTTCCGCTGGTACTGGGCGCCATCCTGAATACCCTTGCCCCTGATACCGGGGCTTATTTTGGCGGTTTCACAAAAGGCATGATAACGGGCACGGTTCCGATTCTTGCCGTCTGGTTTTTTTGTATCGGCGCATCCATTAATTTGCGGGCAACAGGTACTGTAATACGGAAATCCGGCACGCTGGTGATAACCAAAATAGCCGTAGCCTGGGCGGTAGCAATGATATGCGCGATGTTCATCCCGGAGACTGGAATTCAAACCGGGTTCTTCGCGGGATTATCGGTCCTGGCGATTGTCTCGGCGATGGATATGACTAATGGCGGATTGTACGCCAGCCTGATGAATCAGTACGGGACGAAAGAAGAGTCCGGCGCATTTGTGTTGATGTCTCTTGAGTCTGGCCCGCTGATGACGATGCTGATCCTGGGGTCTGCTGGCCTGGCCTCTTTTGAACCCCACCACTTTGTCGGCGCGATCCTGCCCTTCCTGATCGGCTTTGCCCTTGGCAATCTCGATCACGATCTGCGTGATTTCTTCAGCAAAGCCACGCCGGTGCTGATCCCGTTCTTCGGCTTCGCACTGGGGAACACCATAAATCTGAAGGTTATCCTCGATACCGGCCTGCTGGGTATTGTGTTGGGGGTCGCCGTGATCGTCATTACCGGTATTCCGCTGATCATTGCCGACCGCGTGATCGGAGGAGGAAACGGCACGGCCGGCGTCGCCGCCTCTTCAGCCGCAGGGGCTGCCGTCGCAAACCCGGTGATTATTGCCCAGATTAACCCGGCCTTCGAACCGGTGGCCGCTTCAGCGACAGCGCTGGTTGCCGCCAGCGTCATTGTCACCGCGATTCTGGTGCCGATCATCACGGCGCTGTACGCGAAACGCTACGGGAATATGCAAGAGGCCCAGCCTGAACCGAAACCAATAGAAATGAATCATTAACACACCGCACCAAACCATCCCCTCTCCCCTGCGGGGAGAGGGTTAGGGTGAGGGGGAAGGGATCACCCAAAAATCTCTTCCACCATCCCGTCAACCAGCCGTTTTGCCGAACAGAGCCTCGGCATACCCAGCGCGACGGTCTGCCAGTTTTGCGTGACTGACCAGCTCACCGGATGTTGATCCGCCTGACACCAGTCCCCCAGCCACCCCAGCATGTCTTTATGATCGATTAAACCCGGAGAGGCCGGCGTTGTCAGCCACTGGTGATAGAAATGGCGGGTCGTGGGTGACGCATTAATGCCCTGCGCCAGATAGTTAGCCGCCATGCTGCGCAGGTTATCCTTAAGCATTGCCGCCACATCTTCATTCGCGAGGCGGCATGCATCACCAAATGCCCCCCAGCGCAGCTCTTCCAGGACAATAAAACAGCGCCCGGCCAGCGACCAGCCATCATAGTGCCCGGCCCGCCAGCGGGTAAAAATCTGCTCACTGTGCTCGCCCGCCTGCACCGTGAGCCCGCGCTGGGTCAGCGCCTTTTCTTTATAGGCTGCGCGTTGGGTAAAATGAGAAGCGAGTTCACCGTATTGCTGCATCAGCCCAGGGGATTGCGGGGCGCGCGGGTGAGTCTGCTGGCGCAAAGCAATCAGCTTCTCAGCCATCAGCGTCAGCGCGAGATGACCCGGATCAAGCATGCCGGCCAGTTTTTCCGCCAGCCCCAGGCGCAGCCCCGCATTTTCATTGAGCATCCCCGCCATCGCCCAGGGGCGTAGCCGGGTATGCGTCATGATTTCCTGCGTCAAACGCTCACGAAACTGAAGCTGCTGTGGTCCCAGGTGAGGATGACGCGCCGCGTCTCCCCCCTGCACCAGATCGACCATAAATTTTGGATTAATACACTCCAGCGTTCGCCCGGGGCCATCCAGTAGTGGTGTTGTCATGGTTGCTCTGCCGCGAATAGAGTTTGAATATCATCGCGTAACAGTCGGGTATCTTCCTGTATCCACGTCGCAGTTGTGATACTTTGCTTCAACAACTGGCAGAGCGCTCGGGTTGAATGCTCATTCTGTTGACGCACTGCGAGGCTATCACGCAAGCTTTCCTGTAACCCGGTCAGGCACAACGAAAATTCTGCAAAGAACGTTGCCATTCCTGCCGTAACAGAGACATCGACCTGCGCCGACAAAGCTTTACGTATTTGTTCACAAAACTGCTCAATATGTTGCTTAAATTTGTCATGTAGCTGCGCAATGTCGATAACATAGCGCGTGCGCGTTTCCACATACTCATCCCAGCCCCAGCCCGGATTATTGAGCCAGCGAGAAACCGTTTCCCGCATGCTGCTCCCGCCTGATGGCGGGTCTGCCTGACTGTCATCCTGCGCAATCGCATCGTTAAACAGCGCCCGCGTATTGAAGTTAAGCTGGCTCGCCTGAAACGCCGGGAAACTGATTCGCGCCCGAAAACCCGCATGGCTCAGATGCTCTTTAATACGTGCTTCGATAGGGCGCATGGCTTCGTTCAGGGAACGCGCCAGCGTAGACTCAAGCTGGTCGAAGCGTAACGCCAGTTCCCGGCAAATCTTCGTCTGCGCATCCAGCATCACCAGCTCGCAGGAGGAGCGGATTTTATTCAGCGCGATCTGCGCCTGCCCTTCATCGTCCAGAACCAGCTGCTTCAGCTCGTGCGGCTCGCCACCGTGAGGGTTCTGCCGAGCGATGCCTGCCAAATCAAGAATATGCCGAGCGCTGAACACCTCGCCAATCGCCTGGTTAAGCGCGATTTTTTGGGCCCCCATAAAGTCCGCAGTGGCGTTCAGCGCCTCCTCAACTTCATGTTTCACCTCATCGCTCACGACGCACTGGCGCGTCTGAAGAAGCGCCGTGTCCTCTTCCAGACGTGCAATATTCAATTCCAGCGCCTCAAAGGCAACCGTCAGACCCTGATAGCGGAAGTCGAGGTACTCCCGGGCATTTTGTGCGTAATTAAGGAGCTTATGCGAAGCCGAACGCAGCGCGTATAGCGAGGCATTGGCATAGGCGGCGTAAATCAATTTGCGTATGGGTTGTTCAAACAGCGAATCTTCCCAGAGCAAATCGGCAGAATGACGAATATGATCGATATCGTCCAGGTCCGCCGTGCGCCAGCGACGTCCAAGCGCAGCCTCGGCAAAATCCTGCACCCAGGGCTGCTCCTGATGATCCGGCAGCTGTCCGTGGGTATTCATCTCGTAGCGCGCGCGGTTCGCCAGATATGCCCACATGGATGAAACGGGGTAGATCTGGCCAGGTGAAATATTGCCCTTCATTAAGGTACCGGAGATCATCGCCCGGACCTGCTCTTCATCGTCGCTATTGCGATCTTTCTGATCGAATTTATTGACCAGCGCATATAACGGCACTGATTTTCCCGCCGCGGAAATGGCCTGGCGAACTTCTTCATCAGAGATGGATTTAAGCTGGGTATAATCCATCACGGCCAGCACCGCCGACGCACGGGACAATTGCTCGTTGAGCATTTTTTGCAGATGTGGCTGTCCGGCCTCATTCGGTCCGGGCGTATCGAGCAGCGTCAGCTGTCCGAGATGAGCATCCAGACCCGCAAGATGCACGAACTCCACTTCAATGACCGGAATATGTTCGATAGCCGCATATTCAGAGAACGGAAACGCCACACCTAACGCCTGGGAAAGTCTCACCAGGTCGTTGAGGCTTTTCAGACAATGAAATATTGGCTGCGCGCCAAGGTGATGCTTCTCAAAAGCTTCTCCTTTTTCAATGCGCTCCAGCAGCGTATTCATGTCTTTATCAATTTCAAGATGCTGGGCCAGCTTCCCCCGGTCGTAATCGCATAGCTTTTTCTGGAGCAGTTGAATCAATTCATCAATCGGCGAGGCATGTGAAAAATGCAGCACCGGGTCCTTCTGACCCGGCGTGTGCCGAATCAGGGTGGGAAGCGCCGTCATCGGACGATTGCGGTTCGGCAACACTTCGGTCCCTACAATCGCATTAATGGTGGTCGATTTCCCCGCTTTCATGGTGCCTACAATAGCCAGGACCATTTCCAGCCGGGTTATTTTCCGTAATTCATTATTCAGCATCGCCTGCTGTGCATCGACGCCGCGCGCGCTAAAATGCAAAGGTAAAACGTTGTTCTTTTCACCCGTAATGGCAGCCGCTGTGCTCTCCAGCATCGCAGCCGGCATTGATTTCAACGTATCAAGATTTTGCAGGGCGAGCTGTAACAAACGCTCGGCTTCCTGGCTTAATTCAAAAATGGTCTGTGTGTGCATGATAAAAGACTTTCCTTAACGCAAATTTATTACTTTTATTAAGCCACTGGTATTAATTATGTTGTTCAGGCTTATATGATCACGTGTGGAAAACATGTTCGCCGAAATATAACTAATTGATGATAATCAGAAATAATTCGCTATCCTTGCATGGCGTGTAAAGCTCTCCTCCTGGCCTGACAGCCAAAAGAAAAAAGCGTAGCCCAATTTTAAGAAACTTCAGGATATATCATCATTATTTACCCATCTAAAAAGAGAGGTAATACGCCCCTGCCAAAAGATATGTATGGCAGCGAGGTCAGGAGATAAATAACGATGTGTTGCTTCACCTTATCCGAAATGGAGGGGCGTAGCAATTTGCTGCAATAAAATATTCGATATATTTAGCATCAATTTTTTCCCACCGTGCTAATGACGTAAGCATCGCTTATCTGACTGACAGGAAGTGTCACTCCCGATACGCTTTTTGCATCTTTTTTAATTCACAATATCACCGACAACCGTGTGGATTTGCGCTATACTTGCCGCCTTTTTCGGCACACTGCCGTCATTTAGCTGGCACTTCCAGCGCGTTTACACTTTTTGAGGATACCGATATGTCACTCCCACACTGCCCGAAATGCAATTCTGAATACACCTATGAAGATAATGGCATGTTCATCTGCCCGGAATGCGCTCACGAATGGAATGATGCCGAACCATCACACGATGCTGATGCACTTGTCGTAAAAGATGCGAACGGCAATCTGCTGGCGGACGGCGACAGCGTAACCGTGATTAAGGACCTGAAAGTAAAAGGCAGTTCTTCCATGCTGAAGATTGGCACCAAAGTGAAGAATATCCGTCTGGTGGAAGGCGATCATAATATCGACTGCAAAATTGACGGCTTCGGTCCGATGAAACTGAAATCAGAGTTCGTGAAAAAGAACTGATTTACCCGCCCGGTGGCGCTTCGCTTACCGGGCTTACGGGAACTACACTTAATGGGCTTTTCTTACGTGAGGTAAAGATTATGCCGTTAAGTCCCTACATCTCTTTCGCCGGCAACTGCGCAGAGGCCACCGCCTTCTACCAGCAAGCCGTCGGCGCAGAGCCTCTCTATAAAATCACCTTCGGCGAAATGCCAAAAAGCGATAACAGCGAGGAAGGCTGTCCGTCCGGTATGAAATTTCCGGATTCCGCTATCGCTCACTCCAACGTCCGCATTGCAGGCAGCGATATCATGATGAGCGACGGGATGCCGCCGGGCAGCAACGCACAGTACGCGGGTTTCACGCTGGTACTCGATACCCAGGACGTCAATGAAGGCAAGCGCTGGTTCGACAACCTCGCCGCGGGCGGGAATATCGAAATGGCCTGGCAGGAAACCTTCTGGGCACACGGTTTCGGTAAAGTCACCGATAAATACGGCGTGCCGTGGATGATTAACGTCGTTAAACAGCAGCACTAATTTTCGGGCGGGGGCGTTCTGCCTCCGCCTGTCATCAAACTCCGCTCAACTCTTCAAACTCCCGCAACCCAGACTTAACCCAAATGTCACATTGATGCGCCAGCATGAGGCCACATTTATCGTGAGGCCCAGCACATGCAAACTGTCATCCGCGTCGAGAAACTGAGCAAGACCTTCAATCACAATAAGGCTCTGCATGCCGTTGATCTGACCGTCCAGCAGGGCGACATGGTGGCGCTTCTCGGGCCATCTGGTTCAGGTAAATCCACCCTTCTGCGTCATTTAAGCGGCCTTATCATCTGCGATAAAACGCCGGAAAGCCACGTCGAGCTGCTGGGCAATACCGTGCAGCGCGCGGGGCGTCTCGCCAGCGATATCCGCAAGAGCCGCGCCCAGACGGGCTACATCTTCCAGCAGTTCAACCTGGTAAACCGCCTGACGGTGCTGGAGAACGTGCTGATTGGCGCGCTTGGCAGCACCCCGTTCTGGCGCACCTGCCTGCGCTGGTTCTCCCCTTCCCAAAAGCAGGAAGCCTTACAGGCGCTGACCCGCGTCGGCATGGCGCATTTCGCCCACCAGCGCGTTTCCACACTGTCCGGTGGACAGCAGCAGCGCGTCGCCATTGCCCGCGCCCTGATGCAGAAAGCGCAAATCATTCTTGCTGACGAACCCATTGCCTCGCTGGACCCGGAGTCCGCCCGCATCGTGATGGAGACCCTGCGCGACATTAACCAGAACGACGGCATTACCGTGGTGGTCACGCTGCATCAGGTGGATTACGCCCTGCGCTACTGCGAACGCATTGTCGCCCTGCGTCAGGGACACGTGTTCTTTGATGGCGCGAGCCATCAGTTTGATAACGAACGTTTTGACCATCTCTACCGCAGCATTAACCGCGTCGAAGAGAACGCGCAGGCTGCTTAATTAAACCCGATCCGAGGAAAGTACATGAGCTACAAAGCCGTTGCCGCGCTGGCCTTTACCAGCATGTTCAGCCTCAGCACCCTCCTAAGCCCGGCGTATGCACAAGAGCAGGAAAAAGCACTGAACTTCGGCATTATTTCGACGGAATCACAGCAGAACCTGAAGCCTCAGTGGGAACCGTTCCTGAAAGATATGGAAACCAAGCTGGGGATCAAAGTGAACGCCTTCTTCGCCCCGGACTACGCGGGCATCATCCAGGGGATGCGCTTTAACAAAGTGGACATCGCCTGGTACGGCAACCTCTCCGCCATGGAAGCGGTGGACCGCGCGAACGGCCAGGTCTTTGCCCAGACCGTCGCGGCAGATGGCTCCCCGGGGTACTGGAGCGTGCTGATCGTCAACAAAGACAGCCCGATCAACAACCTCAACGACATGCTCGCCAAACGCAAAGAGCTGACCTTCGGCAACGGCGATCCGAACTCCACCTCGGGCTACCTTGTCCCTGGATACTACGTCTTCGCCAAAAACAACGCCTCCGCCAGCGACTTCAAACGCACGGTGAACGCCAGCCATGAAACCAACGCTCTGGCCGTGGCCAACAAGCAGGTGGATGTTGCCACCAACAACACCGAGAACCTCGACAAGCTGAAGACCTCCGCACCGGACAAGCTGAAAGAGATCAAGGTTATCTGGAAATCCCCGCTGATCCCCGGCGACCCGATTGTGTGGCGTAAAAACCTGTCCGAAAGCACCAAGGACAAGGTGTACGACTTCTTTATGACCTATGGCAAAACGCCGGAAGAGAAAGCGGTCCTGGAACGTCTGGGCTGGGCACCGTTCCGCCCGTCAAGCGACCTGCAGCTGGTCCCGATTCGCCAGCTGGCGCTGTTTAAAGAGATGCAGGGCGTGAAAGACAACAAAGGGCTGAAGGACGAGGAGAAGACCAGCAAAGTGGCCGCGATTCAGGCCCAGCTTGAAGACCTCGACCGCCTGACCGCCGCGCTCGGCGCGATGACCAGCGTGAATAAAGCGGTGCAGTAGTGCCTTTCTCCCCCTCACCCTAACCCTCTCCTCATAGGGGAGAGGGGACTGCACGGCGCGGTCTTTTCCCCCTCGCCCCTTTGGGGAGAGGGTCGGGGTGAGGGGACATAAACCAAAGGAGCCAACATGCAAACCATCACCCTCCCACCGCCAAAGCGCAGCTGGTTCTCGCTCATTAGCTGGGCCATCCTGCTGGCGGTGCTGGTTATCTCCTGGAAGGGCGCGGAAATGGATCCGCTGCTGCTCTTCAAAGACGCGGGCAACATGGCGACCTTCGCCGCCGACTTCTTCCCGCCGGACTTCAGCCAGTGGCAGGACTATCTCAGCGAAATGGCGGTCACTCTGCAAATCGCCGTCTGGGGCACCGCGCTGGCCGTCGTTCTCTCTATTCCGTTTGGCCTGATGAGCGCCGAAAACATCGTGCCGTGGTGGGTGTATCAGCCCATGCGCCGCCTGATGGACGCCTGCCGCGCCATCAACGAAATGGTCTTTGCGATGCTGTTCGTGGTCGCTGTCGGCCTGGGTCCGTTCGCCGGCGTAATGGCGCTGTTCATCCACACGACCGGCGTGCTTTCCAAGCTGCTCTCTGAGGCGGTCGAAGCCATCGAGCCCGGCCCGGTGGAAGGCATCCGCGCAACGGGCGCTAACAAAATCGAAGAGATCCTCTACGGCGTCCTGCCGCAGGTGATGCCCCTGCTGATCTCCTACTCCCTGTACCGCTTTGAGTCCAACGTTCGCTCCGCCACCGTCGTCGGCATGGTCGGCGCAGGCGGGATTGGCGTCACCCTGTGGGAAGCGATTCGCGGTTTCCAGTTCCAGCAAACCTGCGCCCTGATGGTACTCATCATCGTAACCGTCAGCCTGCTGGATTTCCTCTCTCAACGTTTGCGTAAGCACTTCATCTGAGAAGCGAGGCTTTGTTTTCTATGCACTTATCCAGACATCCGACCAGTTACCCCACCCGCTGGCAAGAGATTGCGGCAAAGCTCGAAGTGGAGCTACGCACGCACTACCGCTGCGGGGACTACCTCCCCGCCGAGCAGCAGCTTGCCGACCGCTATGAGGTGAACCGACACACCCTGCGCCGCGCCATTGACCAGCTGGTCGAGCGCGGCTGGGTCCAGCGCCGTCAGGGCGTGGGCGTGCTGGTGCTGATGCGCCCGTTCGACTACCCGCTTAACGCCCAGGCGCGCTTTAGCCAGAACCTGCTTGATCAGGGCAGCCACCCGACCAGCGAAAAGCTGCTCTCGGTATTGCGTCCGGCCTCCAGCCACGTGGCGGACGCGCTGGGGATTCAGGAGGGCGATAACGTCATCCACCTGCGCACCCTGCGTCGCGTTAATGGCGTGGCGGTATGCCAGATAGACCACTACTTCGCGGACCTCGCCCTCTGGCCCATGCTGCAGCATTTCTCCAGCGGGTCGCTGCATGATTTTCTTCAGGATGCGACAGGCATTGCACTCAAGCGCACCCAGACGCGCATCAGCGCCCGTCGCGCGCAGGCGAAAGAGAGCAAGGTGCTTGAAATTCCCAATATGGCCCCGCTGCTCTGCGTACGCACCCTCAACCACCGTGACGGCGAGATCGACGCGACGGAATACTCCGTCAGCCTGACCCGCGCCGACATGATCGAATTCACCATGGAGCACTGAATGCACTTCGACACCGCCACCCGACAGCGCTGGATGCGCGTGCTGGCCCACAGCCAGCCTGCCGCGCTCTCTGCCCGCATGAGCGCCCTTAGTCTGGCACCTGATTACGACACCCTCCGCGCCCCGGAGATCGGCCTCGTTCAGATCCAGGCGCGCATGGGCGGCACCGGCGAGCGCTTCTTCGCCGGAGACGCCACCCTCACCCGCGCGGCGATCCGTCTGAACAGCGGCACGCTGGGCTACAGCTACGTGCTCGGGCGCGACAAAGCGCACGCCGAGCGCTGCGCGGTGATCGACGCGCTTTTACAGGAACAGCCCAATTTTCAGACGCTGATGGAAACCCTTATTGCCCCGCTGGAAGCCGACCGCGCCGCGCGCATTGCCGCACGTCAGGCCGAAGTGAACACCAGCCGGGTCGACTTCTTTACGCTCGTTCGCGGAGACAACGCATGACGCTTCAACCTGCTTTTACCCTGGCAGTCCAGGATGCCCAACACAGTTTTCGTCGCCTGCTGAAAGCGATGAGCGAGCCGGGCGTGATTGTTTCGCTGCACCAGCTTTCCCAGGGCTGGCTGCCGCTGAATCTGGCAACCACCAGCGTGCTGCTGACGCTTGCCGATAACGACACCCCGGTATGGCTTTCGGGCGCGCTGTCGAACGACATCGCCAGCCAGAACCTGCGCTTTCATACCGGCGCCCCGCTGGTCGATCAGCCCCGGCAGGCGGTCTTTGCCGTGGCCGACGAGCACATCAGCCACGAGCAGCTCAACGACCTGAGCGAAGGCAGCGCCGTCGCCCCGGAGACCAGCGCCACGCTGATTTTGCAGGTCTCCAGCCTGAGCGGCGGCCGCATGCTGCGCCTCACGGGTGCAGGCATCGCCGACGAGCGCATGGTCGCGCCGCAGCTGCCGGAGTGCATCATTCACGAGCTGACCGAGCGCCCGCATCCGTTCCCGCTGGGCATTGACCTGATCCTGACCTGCGGCGAGCGCCTGCTGGCGATCCCGCGGACCACCCACGTGGAGGTGTGCTGATGTACGTTGCCGTCAAAGGGGGCGAGAAGGCTATCGCCGCCGCCCATGCGCTGCAGGCGCACAGACGACGGGGCGATGAACAGCTGCCCGAGCTGCGCGTCGCCCAGATTGAACAGCAGCTAAACCTCGCCGTCGACCGGGTGATGACCGAGGGCGGCATCGCCGACCGCGAGCTGGCGGCGCTGGCCCTGAAGCAGGCCAGCGGCGATAACGTGGAAGCCATCTTCCTGCTGCGCGCCTACCGCACCACGCTTGCCAAACTGGCGGTCAGCGAGCCGGTGAACACGGCGGAGATGCGCCTGGAGCGCCGCATTTCTGCCGTTTATAAAGACATCCCCGGCGGCCAGCTGCTTGGCCCTACCTGTGACTACACCCATCGCCTGCTGGATTTTACCCTGCTGGCGAACGGCGAAACGCCGCCGCTCAGTACCTCTGATGCCGAACAGGAACCGTCTCCGCACGTTTTCAGCCTGCTGGCGAAACAGGGTCTGGCGAAGGCGGAAGAGGATTCAGACGCGCAGCCGGATGACATCACCCGCACGCCGCCGGTTTACCCGTGCTCGCGCTCGTCCCGCCTGCAGCAGCTGATGCGCGGCGACGAAGGCTATCTGCTGGCGCTGGCCTACTCCACCCAGCGCGGCTACGGGCGCAACCACCCGTTTGCGGCCGAGATCCGCAGCGGCTATATCGACGTCGAAATCGTGCCGGAAGAGCTGGGTTTTGCGGTAAACGTCGGCGAACTGCTGATGACCGAATGCGAAATGGTTAACGGATTTGTCGCGCCCGAAAATGAAGACCCGCACTTTACCCGCGGCTACGGGCTGGTGTTTGGCCTCGGTGAACGAAAGGCGATGGCGATGGCGCTGGTTGACCGTGCGCTGCAGGCACCGGACTACGGCGAGCACGTTGCAGGCCCGGCGCAGGACGAAGAGTTCGTGCTGGCCCACGCGGATAACGTTGAGGCCGCGGGCTTTGTCTCGCACCTCAAGCTGCCGCACTACGTCGATTTCCAGGCCGAACTGGAACTGCTGAAACGCCTGCAACGGGAGCGCAAACATGGCTAACTTAAGCGGCTACAACTTTGCCTATCTGGATGAACAAACCAAACGCATGATCCGCCGCGCCATCTTAAAAGCGGTGGCCATTCCGGGCTATCAGGTGCCGTTCGGCGGCCGCGAAATGCCGATGCCCTACGGCTGGGGCACGGGCGGTATTCAGATCACCGCCAGCGTGATCGGCGAGGCGGACGTGCTGAAGGTCATCGACCAGGGCGCGGACGACACCACCAACGCCGTGTCGATCCGCAGCTTCTTTCAGCGGGTAACGGGCGTCGCGACCACGGAAAAAACCGAAGACGCGACGCTGATCCAGACACGCCACCGCATTCCGGAAACCCCGCTCGCTGAAGATCAGATTTTGATTTTCCAGGTGCCGATCCCGGAGCCGCTGCGCTTTATCGAGCCGCGCGAAACGGAGACCCGCACCATGCACGCCCTGGAAGAGTACGGAGTCATGCAGGTGAAGCTGTATGAGGATATCGCCCGCTTCGGCCATATCGCCACCACCTATGCCTACCCGGTGAAGGTGAATGGGCGCTACGTCATGGACCCGTCGCCGATCCCGAAATTCGATAACCCGAAGATGGACATGATGCCCGCCCTGCAGCTGTTCGGCGCCGGGCGTGAAAAACGCATCTACGCCGTCCCGCCGTACACGCGTGTCGAAAGCCTGGATTTCGACGATCACCCGTTTACGGTGCAGGAGTGGGACGAGCCGTGCGCCATCTGCGGATCCAAACACAGCTATCTGGATGAAGTGGTGCTGGACGACACGGGCAAACGGATGTTTGTCTGCTCCGACACCGATTTCTGCCGCCAACAGAGCGAGGCGAACGGCCAATGAAACCGCTGCTTTCGGTTAACAACCTGACCCACCTGTACGCGCCGGGCAAAGGCTTCAGCGACGTGTCGTTCGAGCTGTGGCCGGGCGAAGTGCTGGGGATCGTCGGCGAGTCCGGCTCCGGCAAAACCACCCTGCTGAAGTCCATCTCCGCGCGCCTCGCGCCGCAACACGGCGAGATCCTGTATCTGGGACACTCCCTCTACGGCATGAGCGAGGCCGAGCGCCGCCGTCTGCTGCGCACCGAGTGGGGCGTGGTGCATCAGCACCCGATGGACGGCCTGCGCCGTCAGGTCTCGGCGGGCGGCAACATCGGCGAACGCCTGATGGCCACCGGCGCGCGCCATTACGGCAATATCCGCGCTACGGCGCAGCACTGGCTGGAAGAAGTTGAAATCCCCGCCTCGCGCATCGACGACCTGCCCACCACCTTCTCCGGCGGTATGCAGCAGCGCCTGCAGATCGCCCGCAACCTGGTCACGCACCCGAATCTGGTGTTTATGGATGAACCCACCGGCGGGCTGGACGTCTCGGTGCAGGCGCGCCTGCTCGACCTGCTGCGCGGCCTGGTGGTAGAGCTGAACCTGGCAGTGGTGATTGTCACCCACGATCTGGGCGTTGCGCGCCTGCTGGCGGACCGCCTGCTGGTGATGAAGCAGGGTCAGGTGGTGGAAAGTGGGTTAACCGACCGCGTGCTCGACGATCCCCACCATCCGTACACCCAGCTGCTGGTGTCGTCCGTATTGCAGAATTAAGAGGCCAACATGATCCGCGTACAAAACGTAAGTAAAACCTTTGTGCTCCACCAGCAAAACGGCGTGCGCCTGCCGGTGCTGCAAAACGCCTCGTTAGAGGTAAACAAGGGCGAATGCGTAGTGCTGCACGGCCACTCCGGCAGCGGAAAATCGACCCTGCTGCGCTCCCTGTATGCCAACTATCTGCCCGACGAAGGTCATATTCACATTCGCCACGGCGATGAATGGATCGACCTGGTAAAGGCCCCCGCGCGTAAAGTGCTGGAAGTGCGCCGCTCGACGATCGGCTGGGTGAGCCAGTTTCTGCGGGTGATCCCGCGGATCTCCGCCATGGACGTGGTGATGCAGCCCCTGCTGGATCTCGGCGTGCCGCGCGAAGACTGCGCCGCCAAAGCCGCCAGCCTGCTGACGCGCCTCAACGTGCCCGAGCGCCTGTGGCACCTCGCCCCGTCGACCTTTTCCGGCGGCGAGCAGCAGCGCGTCAATATCGCCCGCGGCTTTATCGTCGACTACCCGATACTGCTGCTTGATGAGCCCACCGCCTCGCTCGACGATAAAAACAGCGCGGCCGTAGTGGCGCTGATCGAACAGGCCAAAGCGCGCGGGGCGGCGATCGTCGGGATCTTCCACGACGAGACCGTTCGCACCCGCGTCGCAGACAGACTGCACCCAATGGGGACTTCCGCATGATTATCAATAACGTCAAGCTGGTGCTGGACAATGAAGTCGTTGATGGCTCGGTTGAAGTCCATGAAGGCGTTATTCGCGCCTTTGCCGAAACCCAAAGCCGTACTCCTGAAGCGATGGACGGCGACGGCGGCTGGCTGCTGCCGGGGCTGATTGAACTGCATACCGATAATCTGGACAAATTCTTCACCCCGCGTCCGAAGGTGGACTGGCCCGCCCATTCAGCCATGAGCAGCCACGACGCGCTGATGGTCGCCAGCGGCATCACCACCGTGCTGGACGCGGTGGCCATTGGCGACGTGCGCGACGGCGGCGATCGCCTGGAGAACCTGGAGAAGATGATCAACGCCGTGGAGGAGACGCAAAAACGCGGCCTCAACCGCGCCGAGCACCGTCTGCACCTGCGCTGCGAGCTGCCGCACTACACCACCCTGCCGCTGTTTGAAAAACTGGTCGGGCGCGAGCCGGTCTCGCTGGTCTCTCTGATGGATCACTCGCCGGGACAGCGTCAGTTCGCCAACATTGAAAAGTATCGCGAATACTATCAGGGGAAATATTCTCTCAGCGATGCAGAGATGGCGCGCTACGAGGAAGAGCAGTTGGCGCTTGCGGCACAATGGTCGCAGCCTAACCGCCTCAAAATTGCCGCGATGTGTCGTGACCGCAATATCGCGCTGGCCAGCCATGACGACGCCACGCACGATCACGTGCTTGAATCCCACCAGCTTGGCAGCGTGATCGCCGAATTTCCCACCACGTTTGAAGCGGCTGAAGCCTCCCGAAAGCACGGCATGAACGTGCTGATGGGCGCGCCAAATATCGTGCGCGGCGGCTCGCACTCCGGCAACGTTGCGGCAAGCAAGCTCGCTTCCCTCGGCCTGCTGGATATCCTCTCGTCCGACTACTACCCCGCCAGCCTGCTGGATGCGGCGTTCCTAGTGGCCGACGACGAGGGCAACCGCTTTACGCTGCCGCAGGCGATTCGCCTGGTGACGAAAAACCCAGCCTCGGCGCTTAACCTTCACGATCGCGGAGAAATTGCCGAAGGGAAACGTGCGGACCTGGTACTCGCCCACCGTAAGGGCGAGCACGTTCATATCGACCACGTCTGGCGTCAGGGAAAAAGGGTGTTCTGATGGGGAGATTAATCTGGCTAATGGGGCCTTCAGGCTCCGGTAAGGACAGCCTGCTGTCCGCCTTACGGCAGCGGGAACATCCGCAGCTGCTGGTCGCGCACCGCTATATTACCCGCGCGGCCAATGCGGGGAGTGAAAACCATATCGCCCTGAGCGAGCAGGAGTTTTTCATTCGTGCCGGGCAAAACCTGCTGGCGCTGAGCTGGCATGCCAACGGCTATTACTACGGGATCGGCATTGAGACCGATCTGTGGCTGCATGCGGGGTTCGATGTGCTGGTTAACGGCTCCCGCGCGCATCTACCACAAGCGCGCGCCCGCTATGGAGCAGCCCTGCTACCGATCTGTCTGCAGGTTTCGCCGGACGTTCTGCGCAGCCGGTTGCAGAGCCGGGGGCGTGAATCAGCCCGTGAGATCGATCAGCGGCTAGAGCGTGCGGCCCGCTATGCCCCGTCCGACTGCCACATCCTCAATAACGACGGAAGTTTGCTACAGTCAGTCGATACCTTTTTATCGCTTATCCGTCAGAAGGAGAAACAGCATGCCTGACTGCCAGCTTCGCCCCGCTACTGCCGACGATGCGCAGATTGTCTATGCCCTGATCTGCGAACTTAAACAGGCAGAGTTCGACCATCAGGCGTTCCACGCCGGATTTCTTGCCAACCTTCAGGATCACAATATGCGCTACCAGCTTGCCGAGCTGGGCGGACATGTTGTCGGCATGATCGGCCTGCATATGCAGTTTCACCTCCATCACGCGCGCTGGATCGGCGAAATCCAGGAGCTGGTGGTGATGCCGCAGGCGCGTGGGTTAAAGGTGGGCAGCCAGCTGCTGGCCTGGGCGGAAGAGGTGGCACGGCAGGCCGGCGCGGAGCTGACCGAACTTTCCACCAGCGTGAAGCGCACTGACGCGCACCGTTTTTACGTTCGTGAAGGATACACGCAGAGCCATTTCCGATTCACCAAACCGCTGTAGAGGTGCGTTATGAGTCTGACAATCACGTTGACGGGAACGGGCGGCGCCCAGCTGGTGCCGGTCTTTGGCTGCGACTGCGCGGCGTGTCGCCGGGCGCGCCTGCAGGAGACCTATCGCCGTCGCCCCTGTAGCGCGGTGGTCAAATTCAACGATGCGGTGACGCTGCTGGACGCGGGCATTCCGCACCTGATGGACGACTGGCCCGCAGGCAGCTTTCAGCAGTTTTTGCTCACCCATTACCATATGGATCACGTTCAGGGGCTGTTCCCCCTGCGCTGGGGCGTTGGCGCGACGATTCCGGTATACGGTCCGCCGGACGAAGCAGGATGCGACGACCTGTTTAAACACCCGGGGATTCTGGATTTCAGCCACACGGTCGAACCGTTTATGATGTTTGAACTTCAGGGGATGCGGGTCACGCCGCTGCCGCTCAACCATTCAAAACTGACCTTCGGGTATTTGCTGGAGTCGGCCCACAGCCGCGTGGCCTGGCTTTCCGACACCGCCGGGCTGCCGGAAAAAACAGTGAAGTTCCTGCTCAACAATCAGCCGCAGGCGATGATTATCGACTGCAGCCATGCACCGCGCGACGAGACGCCGCGAAACCATTGCGACTTAAATACCGTGATGGCGCTAAACGAGGTGATTGGCTGTCCGCAGGTGATCCTGACCCACATCAGCCATCAGTTTGACGTGTGGATGATGGATAATCCGCTGCCCGACGGCATTGAAGCGGGGTATGACGGGATGGTGCTGGTGCTGGATTAGGTTTTCTCCCTCTCCCGTGGGAGAGGGTTGGGGTGAGGGCAACAGGCCGCACTTAGCCTCGATCGTAATCGTCCTCTAACCTGCGCTCATCCTCTTCTAACCGACGGCGATCGTCATCCAGCTGTCGCTGGCGCTCGTCTAAACGGCGTCGTCTGTCCTCAAGCTGTCGACGACGATCGTCGTACTGTCTGCTGTCGATTTGACGGCTGCGGTCATAACGATCGTCATCGCTGCTGCTGCGACTGCTGCTGGGATTATAGGCATCGTTGATAGCCTGCTGAATGTTGCCAATAGCATCATCAACAATATCGGCATGAGCCAGTTGGCTGGTGAGTGACAGCAGACCGAATAACAGAGCGGTTGAGTAACGTTTCATAAGGCCAGACTCGCAGGTGAACTGACCTTACGATAATGAACGGTAGGGAACGGGGGTAGCGGAGGAATCTCAAATTACCATCACTTTCCGCAGCGCCTGCGCCAGCTGCACCCGCGTAAACGGCTTACGCAGTAACGGAACGTCCGGCAGCTGAGGATTATGCGTGGGTCGTAAATCCTGGCCGCTGATCAGCAGCACCGGAAGCTGCGGATAATGATTACGCACATGGTTTATCACCTCGGCTCCGCTGAGGCTGCCGGGCAACATCAGGTCGCTGATAAACATGCCAATATCCGGCGACGCCGCCAGCATGCTCAGCGCCTGCTCGCCGTTGTCCGCTTCCAGCGTCAGGTAACCAAGCTGATGCAGCTGCTCGCACAGGGTCTGGCGGACATCCGCTTCATCCTCCAGCACCAGAACCAGGCGCTCGCTCTCGACGGAGGCGGTGGCTGACAGCGCTTCATCATCTGCAGCGGCGGGCAGCACAGATCGCGGGAGATGAAGCCGGACAGTCGTCCCCTGCCCCGGCGCGCTTTCAATCTCCACGCGCCCACCGGACTGGCGCACAAAGCCATAGACCATCGACAGGCCTAACCCGCTCCCGCTTCCGGTCTGCTTGGTGGTGAAGAACGGTTCAAAGACCCGGGATTTCACCTCCTGCGACATGCCGCTGCCGCGGTCAATGACCTCCAGCGCCACCATATCCTGCCTGCGACCGTCGCTGCGGGTGACGCGCTGATTCCAGGTGCGAATTTTAATCACCCCGCTTTGCCCCTCCATCGCATCGCGGGCGTTCATCACCAGGTTGATGATGGCGTTTTCCAGCTGGCTGACGTCTATCCACGCGGGCCAGGCCGGTGATTGCGCTTCAATCTCCAGGGTCAGGGTGGCGGGCAAGGAGTGGCGCATCAGTTCCCGAAGATTCTCCAGCAGCGGCAGCATCTCTACCGCATGTGGCGTCAGGGATTGCTTGCGGGAAAACGCCAGCAGGCGCTGGGTCAGTAAGGCGCCACGCTCGGCCGCCTTCAGCGCCCGGGTAATGCGCGGCGCATCTTTTGATTCGGGGTCGGTAAGCTCAAGGCTGCCGATGATCACCGCCAGCAGGTTATTAAAATCATGCGCCAGCCCGCCGGTCAGCTGTCCGACCGCCTTCATCTTCTGGCTATGTAGCAGCGCCTCTTCCAGCCCCTGACGCTCGACGCGGTCGATCTCCATCTGTGTGGTTTTTTCTTTCAGCAGACGTGTGGTGTGCTCAAGCGAGGCGGTATTGCGGGCAAAAACGTTAAACGCGCGCGCCAGTTCACCCAGCTCATCGCGCCGCTGGAGGGCAGGAACGGAAACATCCTGTTCGCCGTGAGCAAGGCGCGACATCGCCCGGGAAATGGCCGTCAGGTTAGAGGCCAGATTGCGGTAGATATACCAGCAGGCGCACCCGGTGATGATCAGCGCCAGGATGGCGAAGATACTGATAAACACGCTGATGGATTGCAGCTCGTGATGACTCTGATCAGTACGAAGCCGGGAGGCCTGTGCCACCTGCCCGACGTACTGATTGATGTCGCTATTGAGGATCGCCACCAGCGCCTTGATGTGGAACATATACCAGCTTATCGCCAGATCGCTCTCTTCCAGCTGCTTCGACAGCGGGGCGAGCTTGCCTAACTCGGCATTAAAATCAGGCAGAACCCCCTTCACGACCGGCTGTACGGCATTTCGGGGCAGCGTTGCGGCCACTGCGTCCAGTTGATGAACGGTCGCGCGCGGCGAAGGGGTGTCGATGGCAGCAGCGATCAGCCGATCCATCTCCATCAGCTGCTGCGCATCCGGTACGTTACTGTCGTAACGGCGGTTGATGTCCTGCAGATGACGCAGGTAGCTCTGGCTTTGATATAGCGAGCTGAGCAGCGCGTTACGCTCCAGATGGCGTCGCTGCCCGCGCTCAAGCATCTCCGTCACGCTCTGCTGCAACTCATTGCTTCGCTGAATAATGCGCGCCACCAGCGCCGGCTCCTGCTGCGCCAGCGGCGCATCGGCAAGCTGTTCCAGCGAGCGGCGCAGTGCCATTTGCGTCTGCTTCAGGCGCTCGGCTTCGCCTTTGTACTCCAGCGCCCCGACGACCTGCGAGAGCCGCACCGCCGCCGTCGCCACGTTGGCGGTATCACGGGCCAGGTTCATGCTGCCGGTCATGTCATCCAGCGTTTGCTGCTGAACCTGCTCCTGGATTTGACTGGCGTGACGAAAGCCTAGCACCGCCACGCCGCTCACCATCAGCGTCACGGCGACCACCAGCAGATTAAATATCAGCAGGCGACCGCGGGCGCTGGCGAAAAACGGGGGGCGTGAAGACATGTTGACTCCGTAACTGTGATCCACATTAGCTATTCATAACTATGACAAATATGAACAGCTTCTGACATTTTGCATTTACGCACCTGTGATGAAGTGCAGAAATCGGCATTCACAGGAGATCCGCCATGAGCAGAACCCCGGTATTAGAGATGCGCAGCATTGCCAAAACGTTTGGCAGTTTCCACGCGCTCAAGGGTGTGGATTTGACGGTTTTCCCCGGTGAGATCCACGCGCTGATGGGGGAAAACGGCGCGGGAAAAAGTACGCTGATGAAAATCCTCGCGGGGGCCTATACCGCCACCAGCGGCGAGATCCTGATCGACGGCCAGCCGTTTCATATTAAAGGGCCGAAAGATGCGCTGGCCGCGGGCATCACCCTGATTTATCAGGAGATGCAGCTCGCGCCCAATCTGACCGTTGCCGAAAATATCTTCCTCGGCAGCGAGCTGTCGCGCGGCGGGATGGTGCAGCGCAAAGAGATGGCCGCCCAGGCGCAGGCGGTGATTGACCGTCTCGGCGCGCAGTTCAGCGCCACCGACCTGGTGATGAAGCTGACCATCGCCGAGCAGCAGCAGGTGGAGATCGCCCGCGCGCTGCACCGCAACAGCCGCATTCTGGTGATGGATGAACCCACCGCCGCCCTCTCCTCGCGGGAAACGCATCGCCTGTTTGAACTGATTTTACGCCTGCGCGATGAAGGAATGGCAATCATCTATATCAGCCACCGCATGGCGGAAGTGTATGAACTCTCTGACCGCGTCAGCGTTCTGCGCGACGGGCAGTACGTCGGCAGCCTGACGCGCGACAAGCTGAATGCCTCTGAGCTGGTGCGCATGATGGTGGGCCGCCCGCTAAGCGACCTGTTCAACAAGGAGCGTGACATTCCCCTCGGCAGCCCGCGCCTCAACGTGCACCACCTCACCGACGGTAAAAAAGTACAGCCCTGCAGCCTGCAGGTGCGTTCCGGCGAAATCGTCGGGCTGGCGGGGTTGGTCGGGGCCGGACGCTCCGAGCTGGCGCAGCTTATCTTCGGCGTACGTAAAGCCACCGGCGGCATGATTGAGGTCGACGGAGAGCCGGTGGTGATCCACTCCCCGCGCGCGGCCATCGAAAACGGCATCGGTTTTCTCACCGAAAACCGCAAGGAGCAGGGGTTGTTTCTGGAGCTGGCGGCGCAGGAGAACATCACCATGGCGACGCTGGAACGCGACGCCACCTTCGGCATGCTAAACCGTAAAAAAGCCCAGTCGATTTCCGATGATGCCATTGCCCTGCTCAACATCCGCGTGCCGCATTCGCAGGTGCGCGCGGGCGGGCTCTCGGGCGGCAACCAGCAAAAGCTGCTGATCTCCCGCTGGGTGGCCATCGGTCCGCGCATTCTGATTCTGGACGAACCCACCCGCGGCGTGGACGTCGGCGCGAAAAGCGAGATCTACCGCATCATGAACCAGATGGCGCGCAAAGGGGTGGCGATTTTGATGATCTCCAGCGAGCTGCCGGAAGTGGTGGGGATGAGCGACAGGGTGTACGTGATGCGTGAAGGCAGCATTGCGGGCGAGCTCCACGGGCGCGACATCTCTCAGGAAAACATCATGACGCTGGCAACCGGCGTGAACGACACTCATCATCAGGCGGTGTAACCATGACACATTCAACCAGTCCGCAGCAGGTGGCGAAATCCGCCTCCGCAAAAAAAATGCTGATGAGCGATCTGATGCAAACGGTCGGTATTTTGCCGATTCTGATCCTGATTGTGGCGGTATTTGGCTTTATTGCCCCGAACTTCTTTACCGAGAGCAACCTGCTCAACATTACCCGTCAGGCGTCGATCAACATCGTGCTGGCGGCGGGAATGACCTTCATCATTTTAACCGGCGGGATTGACCTCTCCGTGGGCTCGATTTTGGGCACTACGGCGGTAGCGGCGATGGTGGTCTCACTTATCCCTGAATTTGCCATGCTCTCCATTCCGGCCGCGCTGATGCTCGGCATGGTGCTGGGCCTGTTCAACGGCGCGCTGGTGGCCTTCGCCGGACTGCCGCCCTTCATCGTGACGCTCGGCACCTATACGGCACTGCGCGGTGCGGCGTATCTGCTGGCCGACGGCACGACGGTCATTAACTCCAACATCAACTTTGAGTGGATCGGCAATAACTATCTCGGCCCGATTCCGTGGCTGGTGGTGATCGCCCTCGCGGTCATCGCTATCTGCTGGTTCATCCTGCGCCGCACCACGCTCGGCGTTCATATCTACGCCGTGGGCGGCAACATGCAGGCGGCGCGCTTAACGGGCATCAAGGTCTGGCTGGTGCTGCTGTTTGTCTACGGCATGAGCGGCCTGCTCTCCGGCCTCGGCGGCGTCATGAGCGCCTCACGCCTGTACAGCGCTAACGGCAACCTCGGCACAGGCTACGAGCTGGATGCGATTGCGGCGGTGATCCTTGGCGGCACCAGCTTCGTCGGCGGGATTGGCACGATCACCGGCACGCTGGTCGGCGCCCTGATCATCGCCACCCTCAACAACGGCATGACGCTGATGGGCGTCTCCTACTTCTGGCAGCTGGTGATCAAAGGGGCGGTGATCATCATAGCGGTGCTGATCGACAAATACCGTACCCGACACCATCAAAGTGCATAACAACAACACCCTACAGCTTCGAGGAAAACCATATGCGTTTGAAACCGTTAGTGACCGCGCTCTGTGCTGGCGCGCTGCTTGCCGCAACGCCGTTTGCGCAGGCAAAAGATCTGAAGTCCATCGGCGTGACGGTGGGCGATCTGGCCAACCCGTTCTTCGTGCAGATCACCAAAGGTGCCGAGCTGGAAGCGCGCAAGCTGGCTGGGGATAACGTCAAGGTGACGCTGGTTTCCAGCGGGTACGATCTGGGCCAGCAGGTGGCTCAGATCGACAACTTTATTGCCGCGAAGGTAGACATGATCATCCTCAACGCCGCGGATTCCAAAGGGATCGGCCCAGCGGTGAAGCGTGCGAAGGACGCCGGGATCGTGGTCGTGGCGGTTGACGTGGCGGCGGAAGGGGCTGATGCCACCATCACCTCCGATAACACCCAGGCGGGCGAAATGGCCTGTAAGTACATTACCGACCGCCTGAAAGGCAAAGGCAACGTGGTGATCATCAACGGACCACCGGTCTCTGCGGTGCAAAACCGCGTGGAAGGTTGTCAGACGGAGTTCAAAAAACACCCGGATATCAAGGTGCTCTCGGATAACCAGAACGCCAAAGGCAGTCGTGAAGGCGGTCTGGAAGTCATGACCTCCCTGCTGGCGGCCAATCCGAAGATCGACGGCGTGTTTGCGATTAACGATCCGACGGCGATCGGCGCCGATCTGGCCGCGAAGCAGGCGCAGCGCAATGAGTTCTTTATCGTCGGCGTGGATGGTTCACCGGACGGTGAGGAAGCGCTGAAGCGTGAAAACTCGCTGTTTGTGGCAACCCCGGCGCAAGATCCGCAGGTGATGGCGGCAAAAGCGGTGGAGATCGGCTATGACATTCTCCAGGGCAAGCCTGCGCCGAAAGCGCCCGTGCTGATCCCGGTGACGATGATCGATAAAAAGAACGTCGGCACGTATAAGGGGTGGACGGTTAAATGATCCTTTTTCCCTCTCCCGCAGGGAGAGGGAACTGTTTTCAAGGAGTCCCCATGAAACGCTCCGACATCAATGAAATTCTCGGCCACACGCGGCAGTTCTTTTCCATGCACGACGTCCATCTCCCGCCGTTTGCAAGCTTTCCGCCAACAAAATGGCAGCAGCTTGACCAGGCCGCGTGGCAGGAAGTGTTCGACCTCAAGCTCGGCTGGGACGTGACGGCGTTCGGCGGCAACAGCTTTGCCGCACAGGGCCTGACGCTGTTCACCCTGCGCAACGGCTCGCCCAACGGGGTGCCGTATGAAAAAGGCTATGCCGAAAAAATCATGCACGTGCGCGACGGCCAGGTGACGCCGATGCATTTTCACTGGCGTAAGCGAGAAGACATCATCAACCGGGGTGGCGGGAACCTGATTGTAGAATTGTGGAATGCCGGTGCACATGAAGAGACGGAAAACACCGACGTGACGGTCACCGTCGACGGCTGCCGTCAGACCCACGCCCCCGGCAGCCAGCTGCGCCTCACGCCAGGGGAAAGCATCTGCCTGACGCCCGGTCTTTATCACAGCTTCTGGGGCGAACGCGGCTTCGGCGACGTGCTGGTCGGGGAAGTGTCCTCGGTCAATGACGACGAGCACGACAACCACTTTTTGCAGCCCGTTGCCCGCTATAACAACATCGAAGAAGACGAGCCGGCGCTGCTGGTGCTGTGCAACGAGTACAACCAGTTTCGGATATAAGGGGTGAATGATGCCATTGATTTCTCTTGCCGACGGTCTTGCGCACGCCAGACAACACCGCTACGCGCTGGGCGCGTTTAACGTGCTCGACTCCCACTTCCTGCGCGCGCTGTTCGCCGCCGCAAAGCAGGAGCGCTCGCCGTTTATCATCAACATCGCCGAAGTGCACTTTAAGTACGTGTCGCTGGATTCGCTTGTCGAAGCGGTGAAGTTCGAAGCCGCCCGTCACGACATTCCCGTGGTGCTCAACCTCGATCACGGCCTGCATTTTGATGCCGTGGTGCGCGCCCTGCGCTTAGGGTTCAGCTCGGTGATGTTCGACGGCTCTACGCTGAGCTATGAGGAAAACATCCGCCAGACGCGGGAAGTGGTGAAAATGTGCCATGCGGTGGGCGTCTCGGTGGAGGCGGAGCTGGGCGCGGTCGGGGGGGATGAAGGCGGCGCGCTTTACGGACATGCGGATGAAGCGTGCTTTACCGACCCGCAGCTGGCGCGCGAATTTGTCGATTCAACCGGCATTGACGCGCTGGCGGTGGCTATCGGCAACGCGCACGGCAAATACAAGGGCGAGCCGAAACTCGATTTCCCACGCCTGGACGCCATCAGTCAGCAGACGGGGCTGCCGCTGGTTTTACACGGCGGCTCCGGGATTAGCGATGCCGACTTCCGTCGCGCGATTGAGCTGGGCATTCATAAAATCAATTTCTATACCGGCATGTCGCAGGCCGCGCTCGCCGCCGTTGAGCAGCGCATGGCGAAGCGCCAGCCGCTGTATGATGAATTTGCCGAGCTGCTGCTGGGGATAGAAGAGGCGATAACCGATACGGTCGCCGAACAGATGCGCATCTTCGGCAGCGCGGGGCAGGCATAATGGAACGTAAGGGCATAATCGCCGCAGGCAATATGCTGGTGGACCACGTCCACCAGATCGTGCAGTGGCCGGAGCGCGGCTGGCTGGCGGAAATCACCCACAGCGAACGCTCAACCGGCGGCGCGCCGCTCAACGTCCTGCTGACGCTGGCGAAAATGCACGTTGGCCTGCCGCTGCAGGCGGTGGGGCTGATCGGGGAAGACAGCGACGGGGACTACATTCTGGCGATGCTCGACCAGTACCATGTCAATCGCCAGCGCGTACAGCGCACCACCTTCGCACCGACCTCCATGTCGCAGGTGATGACCGATCCCAGCGGACAACGCACCTTTTTCCACTCGCCGGGCGCCAACCGCCTGCTGGATCTTCCCGCCTTCGATCGCTTAGACGGATCGATGAAGATCTTCCATCTCGGCTACCTGCTGCTGCTCGACAGCCTGGATATGCCCGATGACGAATTTGGCACCCGCAGCGCGCGGCTGCTGGCGCAGATGCGCGACCAGGGGTATGAAACCTCGCTCGACCTGGTTTCCCGCAAGGGCGACCCGCGCTACCAGCCGCTGGTGCTCCCTGCCCTGCGCCATCTTGATTATCTGGTCATTAACGAGCTGGAAGCCGGGGAGTTTAGCGGGCTGGAGATGCGCGACGGCAGCGATGCGCTGAACACAGCCCATATTGCTGAAGCCGCCGCACAGCTGCTGGCAGCAGGCGTTCGTCAGCGGGTTGTGATCCACTGTCCGGAAGGGGCATGGGGGGAAGCGCCGGGTGAGCAAGGTCGCTGGATCCCATCATGGTTACTTGAGCAGAAAGAGATTATCGGCAGCGTTGGCGCGGGCGATGCTTTTTGCGCCGGATTTTTATACGGTTGCCATGAATCGCTGCCGCTCACGGAGAGCATTTATCTGGCGCACGCCTGCGCGCGGGCAAGCCTGCTGGCCGCCAACGCGATTGACGGCGCGAAAACGCTGGCCGAGCTGCAGCTGTTTATCAAAGAGAATACTTAGGCCGCTTTCTCGCTATGGGAAACGTCGGTAGCAAACACATAGCCCAACCCACGGATGGTTTTAATGAGTGCAGGCTGATGGGGGTTAGCCTCGATTTTCCGTCGCAGGCGCATGATCAACACGTCGATCGTGCGGTCGAACACGTCGGCGCTTTCGCTGTGAGTCAGCTCAAGAAGCCGGTCACGGCTCAGCACCCGACGGGCATTTTGCGTGAGCGCCAGCAGCAGGCCGTACTCGCCCTGGGTTAACGGGACGGGATTACGCTGCGGATCGCTCAGCTCACAGCGGGTGGTATCGAGCGTCCATCCGTTAAACGCAATGCACGCGACGGGCGCTGCGGGGGATTCCGCAGCAAGCACGCCGGTACGGCGCAATACCGCTTTCACGCGGGCGACCACTACGCGCGGGTTGAACGGTTTGCCAATATAATCATCGGCCCCCATCTCCAGCCCCACCACCACGTCTGACTCACTGCCCAGCCCGGTTAACATCACAACCGGTAGCGCCGGTCGCTGCTTTTGCAGCTGCAGCAGAACCTGCAGGCCGTTGATATCCGGCAGCATCATGTCCAGCAGCACAAGCGCGATATTCGGCTCCTGCTGCACCTGCCGCAGTGCATCCTGGCCGTTATGGCAGACAAGCACGCTGAAGACGTGCTCGCTCAGCACGTCCTGAAGCAGTTCGCAGACTGCCGTATCGTCATCAACCACCAGAATCGCCGGTTTCATCGTATGCTTCCGTCAGGGGATTATGTTAAGTCTGAACCATTCTGCCGTCGGCTCCAGTCAAATGGTTTTTTCAGTGACGGAAATTCAACCCATGTCACATCCGCTGCCTTGTCGACACGTCAATTTTGACGATTGGCTGTTTTTTGTCAGGGTTTTCACCGCGAAGGGGCCGTAAAGTCAGGGTATACCCATACGAAAAACATGGCATAGAAGCTGCATAGTGGGTGCGAATGATTCGATTAACTGGAGCTGACTGATGAAAAAAGTCGTCACGGTTTGCCCTTATTGTGCCTCAGGTTGCAAGATCCACCTGGTGGTCGATAACGGCAAAATCGTCCGGGCAGAGGCCGCACAGGGGAAAACCAACCAGGGCACGCTATGCCTGAAAGGTTACTACGGCTGGGATTTTATAAACGATACCCAAATCCTCACCCCGCGCCTGAAAAACCCTATGATCCGCCGCGAGCGCGGCGGCAAGCTGGAAGCCGTCTCCTGGAACGAGGCGCTGGATTACGTCGCCACGCGCCTGAGCGCCATCAAGGCCAAATATGGCCCGGATGCGATTCAGACCACCGGCTCTTCCCGCGGGACGGGAAATGAAACCAACTATGTGATGCAAAAATTCGCGCGCGCCGTTATTGGAACCAATAACGTCGACTGCTGCGCTCGCGTCTGACACGGCCCATCGGTTGCAGGTCTGCACCAGTCGGTCGGTAACGGCGCAATGAGCAATGCCATCAACGAGATAGATAATACCGATCTCGTCTTCATCTTTGGTTATAACCCGGCGGATTCTCACCCTATCGTCGCGAACCACGTTATTCGCGCTAAGCAGAATGGGGCGAAAATCATCGTCTGCGATCCGCGCAAAATTGAAACCGCGCGCATTGCGGATATGCACATCGCGTTGAAAAACGGCTCGAACATCGCGCTGCTGAACGCAATGGGGCACGTCATCATTGAGGAGAACCTGTACGACCAGGCGTTTGTCGCGACCCGTACGGAAGGCTTTGAAGAGTACAAGAAAATAGTCGAAGGCTATACGCCGGAGTCGGTGGAAGCGATCACCGGCGTCAGCGCGCAGGCGATCCGCCAGGCGGCACGAATGTATGCCGGGGCGAAAACCGCCGCCATCCTCTGGGGTATGGGCGTGACCCAGTTCTACCAGGGCGTGGAGACCGTGCGCTCTCTGACCAGCCTCGCGATGCTGACCGGTAATCTGGGTAAAGCCCACGTTGGTGTGAACCCGGTGCGCGGTCAGAATAACGTCCAGGGCGCCTGCGATATGGGCGCGCTGCCGGATACTTATCCTGGCTATCAATACGTGAAATTCCCGGAGAACCGCGCCAAATTCGCGAAGGCCTGGGGCGTGGAAAGCCTGCCGGAACACACCGGGTACCGCATCAGCGAGCTGCCGCACCGCGCGGCGCATGGCGAAGTGCGTGCGGCCTACATCATGGGTGAAGATCCTCTCCAGACCGACGCCGAGCTCTCGGCGGTGCGCAAAGGGTTTGAGGATCTGGAGCTGGTGATTGTCCAGGATATCTTCATGACCAAAACCGCGGCGGCGGCGGATGTGATTTTACCGTCGACCTCCTGGGGCGAGCATGAAGGCGTCTACACGGCGGCAGACCGCGGCTTCCAGCGCTTCTTTAAGGCGGTCGAGCCGAAGTGGGACCTGAAAACCGACTGGCAGATCATCAGCGAAATCGCCACCCGCATGGGCTACCCGATGCACTACAACAACACTCAGGAGATCTGGGACGAGTTGCGCAGTCTGTGTCCGGACTTCTACGGGGCAACCTATGAAAAAATGGGTGAGCTGGGGTATATCCAGTGGCCGTGCCGCGATGAGTCCGAAACCGACCAGGGGACGTCGTACCTCTTTAAAGAGAAGTTCGACACCCCGAACGGGCTGGCGCAGTTCTTCACCTGCGACTGGGTCGCGCCGATCGATAAACTCACTGACGAGTATCCGATGGTGCTCTCCACCGTACGTGAGGTGGGGCACTACTCCTGTCGTTCGATGACCGGTAACTGCGCCGCGCTGGCGGCGCTGGCGGACGAACCGGGCTATGCGCAAATCAACACCGCCGATGCGGAACGCCTTGGTATTGAGGACGAGGCGCTGGTGTGGGTGAATTCGCGCAAAGGGCGGATTATCACCCGTGCGCAGGTCAGCGATCGTCCAAACAAAGGGGCGGTCTATATGACCTATCAGTGGTGGATTGGTGCCTGCAACGAGCTGGTGACGGAGAACTTAAGCCCGATAACCAAAACGCCGGAGTATAAATACTGCGCCGTCAACGTTGAGCCGATTGCGGATCAGCACGCGGCGGAACAGTACGTGATCGACGAATATAACAAGCTGAAAGCCCGACTGCGCGAAAGCGCAATGGGTTGAAGCCGTTAATTTATCGTTGAATAAAGGGAGTGATATATTCACTCCTTTTTTATTTCCGATTAATTCATAAGAAATAGAAATTATTATTCTGGAAAGCGGCTCGCAGAAATAATGTAATTTTCACGAAAAGGAATTACATCTTTGCATTTTAATTCAGAGGGATAAGATGTGCGGCGGGTGCTTAAGACTTTCTGTCTTGAGCATTGTTGAGGGACAGAAAGTAGAAAGCCCCGGGAAATTTTCATTTACCCGAGGCTACTCCCTCAACTCCCAACAGGTTGAGAGTAGCCTCTTATTCTTTTTTTGACAAGGAGTAAAAGGCATGACGCCATTAAAAACTGCGTTAGGCATCGTCTTTATTATTTGCCTGACGATAGTGATCTTTACCTTTATTACTCGCGGTAGGCTCTGCGAGTTTTCAATAAAGAGTGAGCATCAGGAGGTGGCGGCAAAATTAGCCTGCAACCCAGGCTAACCTCTACGGGCGGAACAATGGTTCCGCCCGGCTTGTAGGATGCTGAGGTCTTAATGCACCCATTTTTTTCTTTTGCGCCCGCGATTATACTGCGCGGCGTGTACCCAGATGATAAGAATCCATGAAAGCCATTTTTCTGTTGTTAGTGTTTTTAACGTCCTTCGCCCGCGCGGATGAGATAGGCAGCCAGTATCAGAAGCAGGCGGAAGCCGGCGATGCGCGTGCCCAGTATTATCTTGCTGATACGTACTTCAGCTCCGGCGACAGCAAGCAGGCCGCGCTGTGGGCCGAGAAAGCCGCAAAAGGCGGCGATGTTGACGCCATGGCGCTGTTGTCGCAAATCCTTTTTACGCAGGGCGATTACGCACAGGCCAAAGCCCTGGCGCAACAGGCAAACATTGCTGGCAGCAAACGCGGCGCGATCATGCTGGCGCGCATTCTGGTGAATACTCAGGCGGGGAAAACTGACTACCCCCAGGCCATCAGACTGCTGCAAACGGCAACCGAAGATATCGACAGCGACTCTGCGGTCGATGCGCAACTGCTGCTGGGGCTGATTTATGCCAACGGCGTAGAGGTGGCGCGGGATGACGTGCAGGCCGCCTCGTGGTTCAAGCGGAGTTCAGCCCTTTCGCGTACGGGCTACGCCGAGTACTGGGCGGGGATGTTGTTCAGGCAGGGTGAGAAAGGCTTTATCACGCCCAATAAACAGAAAGCACTGTACTGGTTGAATCTGAGCTGCACTGAAGGGTTTGATACGGGATGCGAAGAGTTTGATGCGTTGAGCGGGGAGTAAAGTGCCGGGTGGCGGCTTCGCCTTACCCGGCCTACAAAACCCGTAGGCCCGGTAAGCGCAGCGCCACCGGGCTTAGGATGTTACTGGTCAGCCGTCTTATCAAAACGACCCAGCACCTCGCGTTCATATGCCAGCGCTTTTTTGCGGTCGAATTTGTGCTCCCACTTGGCGATAACCAGCACCGCCAGGGCATTGCCCACCACGTTCAGCGCCGTACGCGCCATGTCGAGGATACGGTCCACGCCCGCAATAAATGCCAGACCTTCGAGCGGAATACCAACGCTGCCAAGCGTTGCCAGCAGCACCACGAACGAAACGCCCGGAACGCCTGCAATACCTTTGGACGTCACCATCAGCGTCAGTACCAGTACGATCTCCTGCCAGAGCGACAGGTCAATGCCGTACAGCTGCGCAATAAAGATAGCGGCGATACTCTGGTACAGCGTTGAGCCGTCCAGGTTAAAGGAGTAACCGGTCGGCACCACGAAGCTGGTGATCGACGCTGGCGCGCCGTAGGCTTCCATCTTCTCAATAATACGCGGCAGCACGCTCTCAGAGCTTGCCGTGGAGTAGGCCAGAATCAGCTCATCTTTCAGGATACGAATCAGGATCCAGATGCTCAGCCCGCACAGACGTGCCACGATCCCCAGCACCACCAGCGCGAAGAACAGGATGGCGAAGTGCACCAGGATCACCAGCTTCGCCAGCGGCCACAGGGAGGCAAAACCGAAGTTCGCCACGGTGACGGCAATAAGCGCGAACACCCCTACCGGCGCGTAGCGCATCACCATGTGGGTCACTTTAAACATGGTTTCGGAGATAGAGCGGAACACGGTGACCAGCGGCTCGCGGTGCGTCGCCGGCAGAGAAGAGAGCCCCAGACCAAACAGCACCGAGAAGAAGATAATCGGCAGCATCTCGCCCTTCGCCATCGACGCCACGATGTTGGTCGGCACCAGCGACAGGATAGTGCCCATCAGGCCGTGCGCGTGGCTCTGCACGTCGGCGGTCGTACTTTGGTATTTCGAAATATCCACCGTAGCCAACTGCGACATATCAATCCCGGAACCCGGCTGGAACACGTTCGCCAGGGTGATACCGAGAATGATCGCCACCGTAGTGATCACTTCGAAATAGATAATGGTTTTCGCACCAATACGACCTAACTGCTTCGCATCGCCGACGCCCGCAATACCGACCACCAGCGTCGAGATCACAATCGGTACCACAATCATCTTGATCAGATGAATAAAGATATCCCCTGCCGGAGAGAGCAGGTTCGCAATCAGCCATTCGCGGCTGTCGCTGTGATAGTGAAGGTAACTGCCCAGCAAGATGCCCAGCACAAGGGCGATTAAGATCTGCCAGGCAAGGCTGACTTTAACGTTTTTCATAGAAACTGACTTCCTCAATGAGCGCCTTATTCACGCAAACTGCATGAATATGGAGACATACTGAAAGGGTATGAATTGTGTTGCGTTGGTTTATGGGATTTTTTAACGCGGCGTATGAGTATCATTTGCGCGACCTGTTGCGCAAGCCTTAAAGAACGACGCGTTTCACTCACAAAAGCGACGATGACGGGAGTTTGTTCTACTTCTTATAAATAACCTTTTGTTATAAAAACGCTTTTTTAAACATAAATGTGAATAATCGTCAGCATAAATTATTTTCCTTCAAAGTTTCATTCGCTCATTTTTCATACTCTTCAAACAATGCGTGATCTGTAGCCCAAATACTAAACAAAGCTTGTAAAGCCCCTACAATTAACGTTTTTGCGACATATTATTAACATCTTACAAGGAGAAAAAAAGCCATGAGCCAAATCCACAAACATGACATTCCCGCAAATATTGCGGACCGTTGCCTGATCACCCCGGAGCAGTACCACGAGAAATATCAGCAATCTATCACCGCCCCGGACACCTTCTGGGGTGAGCAGGGCCATATCCTTGACTGGATCAAACCTTATCAGAAGGTGAAGAACACCTCCTTTGCGCCCGGCAATGTCTCCATTAAATGGTATGAAGATGGCACCCTGAACCTGGCGGCGAACTGCCTTGATCGTCACCTTGCCGAGCGTGGGAATGAGACGGCGATTATCTGGGAAGGCGATGACGCCTCGCAGAGCAAACATATTACCTATAAAGAGCTGCACCGTGACGTGTGCCGCTTCGCCAACGTTCTGCTGGAAAAAGGCATTCAAAAAGGCGACGTGGTCGCTATCTATATGCCGATGGTGCCGGAAGCGGCGGTGGCCATGCTGGCCTGCGCGCGCATCGGTGCGATTCACTCAGTGATTTTTGGCGGGTTCTCACCAGAGGCGGTTGCGGGTCGTATTGTCGATTCAAGTTCAAAACTGGTGATCACCGCCGATGAAGGCGTGCGCGCCGGACGCGGTATCCCTCTGAAGAAAAACGTCGACGAAGCGTTGAAAAACCCGAACGTCAAAACGGTCAGCAACGTCATCGTCCTTAAGCGTACCGGCGGCAAGATCGACTGGAACGAAGGTCGCGACCTGTGGTGGAGCGACCTGATTGAAAAAGCGAGCGACCAGCATCAGCCGGAAGAGATGAACGCAGAAGATCCGCTGTTCATTCTTTATACCTCCGGCTCCACCGGTAAGCCAAAAGGCGTACTGCACACCACCGGCGGCTATCTGGTCTATGCGGCCACCACCTTCAAATACGTCTTCGACTACCATCCGGGCGACATCTACTGGTGTACCGCCGACGTGGGCTGGGTCACCGGACACAGCTACCTGCTGTACGGCCCGCTGGCCTGTGGCGCAACAACGCTGATGTTTGAGGGCGTACCCAACTGGCCGACCCCGGCGCGTATGTGCCAGGTGGTCGATAAGCACCAGGTCAATATTCTCTACACCGCGCCAACGGCGATCCGCGCATTAATGGCGGAAGGCGACAAAGCCATCGAAGGCACCGACCGCTCTTCATTGCGCATCCTCGGTTCCGTGGGCGAGCCCATTAACCCGGAAGCCTGGGAGTGGTACTGGAAGAAAATCGGCAACGAGAAATGCCCGGTGATGGACACCTGGTGGCAGACCGAAACCGGCGGCTTTATGATCACCCCGATGCCGGGCGCCACGCAACTGAAGGCCGGTTCCGCGACCCGTCCGTTCTTCGGCGTGCAGCCTGCGCTGGTGGATAATGAAGGCAACCCGCTGGAAGGCGCCACCGAAGGCAACCTGGTGATCACAGACTCCTGGCCGGGTCAGGCGCGTACCCTGTTCGGCGATCACGATCGCTTCGAGCAGACTTACTTCTCGACCTTTAAAAACATGTACTTCAGCGGCGACGGCGCGCGTCGTGACGAAGATGGCTATTACTGGATAACCGGGCGCGTGGACGACGTGCTTAACGTCTCCGGCCACCGTCTGGGCACCGCAGAGATTGAATCGGCGCTGGTGTCGCATCCGAAGATTGCCGAAGCCGCCGTTGTCGGTATTCCGCACAACATCAAAGGCCAGGCGATTTACGCCTATGTCACCCTGAACCACGGGGAAGAGCCATCGCCAGAGCTCTACGCTGAGGTGCGCAACTGGGTGCGTAAAGAGATTGGCCCGCTGGCAACGCCGGACGTGCTGCACTGGACCGACTCGCTGCCGAAAACCCGCTCCGGCAAAATTATGCGTCGTATCTTGCGCAAAATCGCGGCAGGGGACACCAGCAACCTCGGTGATACCTCAACGCTCGCGGATCCTGGCGTGGTGGAAAAACTGCTCGAAGAGAAGCAGGCCATCGCAATGCCCTCGTAATCTTTTCTCCCTCTCCCCGTGGGAGAGGGCCGGGGTGAGGGCATCAGACCGCACCTTCCTACCCTAACCCTCTCCCCATAGGGGAGAGGGGATAAAACAAACCAACCTTACCTCTGGAGAACTCTGTGATGAATAACGATATTTGTCAGCAGATAGAGAATAGTGCGCACTACAGGGAGCTCGTCGATAAGCGGCAACGGTTTGCCTTCATCCTTTCCATCATCATGCTGATTATCTATGTCGGCTTTATTTTGCTGATCGCCTTTGCCCCACACTGGCTGGGCACCCCGTTGCACGAGGGGACCAGCGTGACGCGCGGCATTCCGATTGGCATTGGCGTGATTGTGATTTCATTCTTGCTGACCGGCGTCTACGTCTGGCGCGCGAACGGTGAATTCGATCGTCTTAATAAAGCGGTACTGCAAGAGGTAAAAGCATCATGAAGCGAGTTCTGACGGCGCTCGCCGCCACACTTCCCTTTGCCGCCCACGCGGCGGATGCCATTACCGGCGAGGTACAGCGCCAGCCGACCAACTGGCAGGCGATTGTGATGTTCCTGATTTTCGTGGTGCTGACGCTGTATATCACTTACTGGGCGTCGAAACGCGTGCGCTCCCGTAACGATTACTACACCGCAGGCGGCAACATTACCGGCTTCCAGAACGGGCTGGCAATTGCGGGTGATTTTATGTCCGCCGCCTCCTTCCTTGGCATCTCTGCGCTGGTCTACACCTCCGGCTATGACGGCCTGATTTACTCTCTCGGCTTCCTCGTCGGCTGGCCGATCATCCTGTTCCTGATTGCCGAGCGCCTGCGCAACCTGGGCCGCTATACCTTCGCCGACGTGGCCTCGTATCGCCTGAAACAGGGGCCGATTCGCACCCTCTCCGCCTGCGGCTCGCTGGTGGTAGTGGCGCTGTACCTGATTGCGCAGATGGTGGGCGCGGGTAAATTGATCCAACTGCTGTTCGGCCTGAACTACCATATCGCGGTGGTGCTGGTTGGCGTACTGATGGTGATGTACGTGCTGTTCGGCGGCATGCTGGCGACGACCTGGGTGCAGATCATCAAAGCCGTGCTGCTGCTGTTCGGCGCCAGCTTTATGGCCTTTATGGTGATGAAGCACGTCGGGTTCAGCTTCAATAACCTGTTTACCGAAGCCATGGCGGTCCACCCGAAAGGGGAAGCAATCATGAGCCCGGGCGGGCTGGTGAAAGACCCGATATCGGCGCTTTCACTGGGTCTCGGACTGATGTTCGGTACCGCGGGTCTGCCGCATATTCTGATGCGCTTCTTCACCGTGAGCGACGCGCGTGAAGCGCGCAAGAGCGTCTTCTACGCCACCGGCTTCATGGGTTACTTCTATATTCTGACCTTTATCATCGGCTTTGGCGCGATCATGCTGGTGGGGGCGAACCCGGCATTTAAAGATGCCGCAGGCGCGCTGATTGGCGGTAACAACATGGCGGCGGTGCACCTGGCGGACGCGGTGGGCGGTAACCTGTTCCTCGGCTTTATCTCTGCCGTGGCCTTCGCCACCATTCTTGCGGTAGTTGCGGGTCTGACGCTGGCCGGCGCGTCGGCGGTCTCGCATGACCTCTACGCCAACGTCTTCCGCAAAGGCGCGAGCGAGCGCGATGAGCTGAAGGTCTCCAAAATCACCGTGCTGGTGCTGGGCGTGGTGGCGATTCTGTTAGGTATTCTGTTCGAGAAGCAAAACATCGCCTTTATGGTGGGGCTGGCCTTCTCCATTGCGGCAAGCTGTAACTTCCCGATCATCCTGCTCTCCATGTACTGGTCGAAACTGACCACCCGTGGCGCGATGATTGGCGGCTGGCTGGGGCTGCTGACGGCGGTGATCCTGATGATTCTGGGCCCGACGATCTGGGTGCAGATCCTCGGTCACGCAAGCGCCATCTTCCCGTATGAATACCCGGCACTGTTCTCCATTGCCGTGGCGTTTATCGGCATCTGGTTCTTCTCGGCCACCGACAATTCGCCGGAGGGTAATCTGGAGCGCGAAAAATTCCGCGCCCAGTTTATTCGTTCACAAACCGGTCTCGGCGTCGAGCAGGGCCGCGCGCACTAAGCCTTTCTCCCCGGCCATTCTGGCCGGGGAGCTTAAAACATCACCCACGCCACCAGCGGTGCAACCAGCACCATCACCACGCCCGACAGCATCATCACCAGGCTCGCGACAACGCCCTCCTGCTGGCCCAGCTCATACGAACGTGCCGTGCCCGCGCCGTGCGACGCCGCGCCGAACCCTGCCCCTTTCGCCATGCCTTCGCGAATGGAAAGCCGCAGGAACAGCATATCGCCCACTGCCATCCCAAAGACGCCCGTCACCACCACAAACAGCGCCACCAGGTCCGGCTGCCCGCCGAGGGGTTTAGCCGCCGCCAGCGCAAACGGCGTGGTCACCGAGCGCACGGCCAGGCTGCGCTGAATTTCATCGGGCAGCGTAAACAGTCTCGCCAGCCAGACGGAGCTACAGACCGCGACCACCGTGGCGGTGATCACCCCTGCGCTGAGCGACATCCAGTGGCGTTTGATAATCGCCAGGTTGTCGTAAACGGGCACGGCAAAGGCGATGGTTGCCGGGCCGAGCAGCCACAGCAGCCAGTGGGATTCGCCAATGTAGTTCTGCCAGGAGATGTGGCCAAAGACCAGCATCAGCACCAGCAGGATCGGCGTGAAGACCAGCGGCATCAGCGGCAGCGAATGAAACCGGCGATACAGCCGCTTGTTGGCGAAGTAGATCCCGAGCGTCGCAATCAGGCACAAGACGCTGATCTGAAAGTTAGTCATGTTTGTGCCTGCTGATTTCAAAGCGGTAGACTTTATCCACCACCCAGGCGGTCGCCCCCAGCACCATCAACGTACTCAGCGCGATCACCGCAAAGATTCGCCAGCCGTCCACCATCAGCAGCTGCGCATAGTTCACCACCGCCACCACGGCGGGGACAAAGAACAGCAGCATCTCCGCAAGCAGCCAGCGCGCCCCGGCGCGCACCCAGTTGAGGGGGATCACGCGACACAGAATAAGCGTCAGCATCAGCAGCATCCCCACCAGGTTGGCAGGCAGCGGCAGGTGGAGCCAGCCGACAAGATATTCGGCAAAAACAAACAGTCCCGCGTAGAGCAGTACCTGAACCGGGACCTGGAGTCGTTGAACAACGGCAGGCGTAACACGGCTTAACGCCACGGCCATGGGAGTTTTCCTCAAAAATGAGACGAGGCGCCAGTATAGTGAGCGCACGGTATGGACTGAAATGAATTAAAATCATCAAAGGTATAGTTTCGAGGAATAATCATGGACATAAGAACGCTGCGCTATTTTGTCGAAGTGGTTCGTCAGCAAAGTTTTACCCGCGCAGCGGAGAAGTTGTTTGTCACCCAACCCACTATCAGCAAGATGCTGAAAAACCTCGAAGATGAACTGAACTGTACCCTGCTGATCCGCGACGGACGCAAGCTGCTGCTGACCGACACCGGACGCGTGGTGTTCGAACGCGGGCTGGCGATTCTGGCGGAGTTCCGCCAGCTGGAAGCGGAGCTGGACGATATAAACCATTTGACCAAAGGGGTGCTTCGCCTCGGCATTCCACCGATGGTCGGCATGATGATGGCCGGGCCGATCAGCCTGTTTCGCCAGCGTTATCCCGGCGTAGAGCTGAAGATTTCGGAGTTTGGTGGGTTAACCGTCCAGCAGGCCGTCACCAACGGCGAGCTCGACGTAGCAATGACCGCCCTCCCCGTTGAGGAAGAGAGCGGCCTGGCGACGCTTCCGCTCTTTAGCCACCCGCTGTGCGTGCTGGTGCCCCGCTCCGGCGACTGGCTGAAGAGGGAGTCGGTGAAGCCTGAACTGCTCGGCGAGCACCCTCTGCTGATTTACAACGAAGACTTCGCCCTCAGCCGCCAGCTGATGACGCTGTTTAACCAGCATAACGTGAAGCCACGCATTGCGGTACGCAGCGGGCAGTGGGATTTCCTGGCGGCGATGGTGCAGGCCGGCGTGGGGATTGCCATTCTGCCGCAGCCGATTTGCGAGCGTCTGGATAAAAACACGCTGCGCTGGATCCCGCTGGAGAGCGATCTACACTGGCAGCTGGGGATGATCTGGCGTGAAGGAGTGTATTTGTCGCAGAGCGCGCAGGCGTGGCTGCAGTGTTGTGAGGGGTTTTGGGTGCGGTCTGAATAGTGCCCGGTGGCGCTGCGCTTACCGGGCCTACGTTCGAATCGTAGGCCGGGTAAGGCGAAGCCGCCACCCGGCAAAACAGCGCTACTGATTCTCTATCAACAGCGCTTCCAGCAGGTCCAGATCGTGCAGCAGCTTTTGCAGCGTCTCGTTGCTGATCTGGCGCGTGGCGCGCAGGTGATACAGCTCGGCACGCTCGGAGCGCAGCGCCGCCAGACGGAACCGACGCTCAAGGTTCTCCTCCTGCAGCGAGCTTTCCACGTCGTTACGCCCGTCCGCGCGACGGCGCAAGTTACCAATCACGCGGGAACTCACTTCCGTCAGCAGCTGATTGTCGATGTTCTCTTCCGCATCCGCGGCCAGACGTTCTTCCATTTTCTGGATAGCGACAATCGCCACTTCGGCGGTAGCCGCCCGCGCAATACGCTCCTCTTTATGCTGCTGGGTCGAATCACCGGCATCAATATGCTGGAGTAAAATCGGCAGCATAATCACGCCGACAAACAGTGAGAACAGAATGACGCCCGCGGCCAGGAAGACCAGCTCGTAGCGCGCCGGGAAGACGTCGCCCGTCGGCAGCAGCAGCGGAATGGAGAGGACACCGGCAAGGGTGATCGCCCCGCGTACGCCCGCAAAAGAGGCAATCAGCAGTTCACGCGTTGTCCACGAGCCGAACTCCATCGGCTTTTTCTTCAGGAAACGGACGCTGAAGTTTTTCATCGTCCACAGCCAGCCGAAACGCACCAGCATCAGCGCCAGGTAGATCAGCACGATGTCGGTAAACAGCATCCAGACCTCAACGTTCGGGTCGGCTTCGGCCGCCACCAGCGAGGATTCCATAATGCCCGGCAGCTGCAGACCCAACAGCAGGAACACCATGCCGTTAAAGACAAACTCCAGCATGGCCCAGGTGCTGTTGGCACGCAGACGCATGGCCAGCGGCGCGCGGCGCATCACACCGGAGCGGGTAATGGTCATCCCTGCCGCCACTGCCGCCAGAATGCCCGACACGCCGATATGTTCGGCAATCAGATAAGAGGCAAACGGCAGCAGGAACAGCAGTACGATCTGCGTAGCGGGTTCATCGCCGCCCCAGCGGCTGAGGAAGCGCAGCGAGCGGCCGTACAGCCAGCTCACCACGAAGCCCGCGAGAATACCGCCAATCGCCACCTTGAAGAACTCCAGCGTCGCGCCGCCGACGGTAAAGACCATCGTGCCCATCGCAACGGCCACGGCAAACTTCAGGGCAACCAGGCCGGAGGCGTCGTTCATCAGCGCCTCCCCCTGTAAAATTCCCATAATTTTCTTCGGAATACGGCCTTCACCCACAATGCCGGACAGCGCCACGGCATCGGTTGGCGACAGCACGGCGGCCAACGCAAAAGCCGGTATTAACGGAATGCCCGGTACCGCCCAGTAGATCAGAAAACCAATCCCGACGACGGTGACCACCACCAGCGCCAGCGCCAGGCCGAAGATCTCTCGCCCGTGCTCAAGGAATTCGCGCGTGGGCGTTTTCCAGCCATCGGCAAACAGCAGTGGCGGAATAAACAGCACGAGGAACAGTTCGGGGTCAAATTCCACGTGCAGGCCAAACGTCGGCCACGCCAGCAGCGCGCCGATGGCAATTTGCATTAATGGCAGGGGGACCTGAAAGGGCAGTACGCGTGTAACCACCCCGGATAGCGAGACCACAAGGGTCATGATGAGTATTGTGAAGAAGATTTCCATGCGTTCCCTGTTTGCTGTGTTGCTTATGTACTCCGGAAGGCGTCGTGCCTTTTATTCTATCTTCCCCAGAGTAACGCAAAAGGCAACAGGATGAGTCCTGAAAATAAAAACGGGCGGCCTGAGCCACCCGTTTTCGCATCAAAGGACAACTTAGATTGCCCAGCCGCCCGCGTAGAACGCCACCAGCGCAACGGCGATAATCACGGTGCCGATATTCAGCTTGCGCCACTCACCGGAGACCAGACGACCAATCACCAGCGACGCGAAGCCGATCATAATGCCGGTCACGATGTTACAGGTCAGCACGATGAAGACCGCGGTAATCAGGCCAGACATGGCGTCCACGAAATCTGCAAAGTCGATTTTCGCCACGTTGCTCAGCATCAGCAGGCCAACGTACATCAGCGCTGGCGCAGTCGCATACGCCGGAACCAGATAGGAGAGCGGAGAGAGGAACAGGATCAGCATGAACAGCACGCCGACGGTGATTGCCGTCAGGCCGGTTTTACCGCCTGCCGCCGTACCCGCTGCGGATTCGATGTACACAGCCGCAGGTGCCGCACCCACCAGGCCAGAGAAGACGCTGCTCAGGGAGTCCGTCGTCAGCGCTTTGCCACCGTCAATAATCTGACCGTCTTTATCCAGCAGGTTCGCCTGACCGGCCACCGCGCGGATGGTACCGGTCGCGTCAAACACCGCGGTCATCACCAGCGCCAGCACGCTTGGCAGGATCACCGGGTTCAGCGCGCCGACGATATCCAGGCTGCCAATCAGGGAGTTTCCTTTGTCATCGCTCAGCGACGGCATGGCGAAAATGCCGGAGAAATGGACGTTCGGATCGAAAATCAGGCCAACAATGGAAACGCCGATAATGGTCAGCAGAATGCCGCCCGGCACTTTCAGTTTTTCCAGACCGATAATCACCGCCAGGCCGATCAGCGACATAATCACCGGGAAGCTGGCAAAGTGGCCCAGCGCCACCGGCAGACCGTCCAGCGGGTTCTTGATGACCAGACCGACGCCGTTGGCGGCGATCAGCAGCAGGAACAGGCCGATGCCGATACCGGTACCGTGCGCCACACCCTGCGGCAGGTTGCGCAAAATCCAGCTACGGATGCCGGTCGCTGAAATCACGGTAAACAGCACACCCATCAGGAACACGGCACCCAGCGCAACCGGTACGCTGATGTGCTGGCCCAGCACCAGGCTGAACGCGGTAAACGCGGTCAGAGAGATGGCGCAACCAATCGCCAGCGGCAGGTTCGCCCACAGGCCCATCACGATGGAGCCTACGCCGGCCACAAGGCAGGTTGCCACAAAGACAGCCGCTGGCGGGAAGCCCGCTTTGCCCAGCATGCCCGGCACAACGATGACGGAGTAAACCATCGCCAGAAACGTTGTCAAACCAGCAACGATCTCCTGGCGCACGGTGCTGCCGCGAGCCGAAATTTTAAACATGGCGTCAAGTGAACCGCCAGTACGCGCAGATGGCGTAGACATAGAAAACATCCCCTGAGAGTTTTTTAGGAAGTCCGTAAGCGAGGTGGAGACGCCGCTGCCAGCTAAACGTCAAATCCTTGTGTTGCGTTTGCGACGAAAGGGCGTCACAAAAAAAGCAAACGTTTAGCTCCGCGCTTACAAACGGGTGGTCAAATTAAGGCAAACGATTATCTAGCGTAATCCCCGCCCTTTTCAACTGAACTTTATTGTTTTTCGCTAAAATTCACTTATGACGCTGAAGAAATAAACAGAGGATGCGCAAACGTTATCGTCTATGCGCAATTTGTTTACATTTCAATCCTCCCCCGGAATGGATAACGGCCCCCCTTGTGCCAGGGTTCGTTGCCAGCCAGGGCTGTTTTCAACCTTCGTTTTCCATGCCTGACTATGCGGCAGGTTATTAATACCGCCGCGCGCCAGCAGGGCAAAGATCGGGAAGCTCATCTGGATGTCGGCCATGCTGAGCGAATCCCCGGCAAACCAGCTGTTTTTAGCAAGATGCGACTCAATAAAGCGTGCATGGGTTTCCAGCTGGCGGTTGAGGTACGCTTTCTGCACCCCCTGCCCCAGCGCTTTCCCCAGGGTTCGGATACCAAACGGCACGGGCGGCTTGCCGAGGCTGTTGAAGACCAGCTTCATTAACAGCAGCGGCATCAGCGATCCTTCCGCGTAGTGCAGCCAGAAGCGGTACTGCACCTTATGCGCCGGATCTAAAGGCTTAAGCCGCGACTCGGCATCGTACGTTTCCTGCAGATACTCCAGAATGGCGCCTGACTCTGCGAGGATCAGTCCGTTATCTTCGATGACCGGTGATTTGCCCAACGGATGCACTTTTTTGAGAGCCTCAGGTGCCAGCATGTTCTTTTCACGCTGATAGTGAACGATCTCATAAGGCAGGCCGAGTTCTTCCAGCGCCCAGATCACGCGATGCGAGCGCGACTGGTTTAGGTGATGTACCGTGAGCATGGTTTTCTCCTGGTTATTCATACTTTTTAACTATAGAAAATTGAACAACACCGCGAAAAAAATTCGGCTAAAAACCGGTCAGCGAGGCTGGCGAAAAAACGGGTCTTGCATAGAATTAAAGTGTCAGCACAATCCGGAACCTCCCCAACCAGCTCGACACGAGGGGTGCTGACGTCGGGGGAAACCCTCCCGTGAACCAGCGGGATAGAGTGAAAGACAAAGACCGGGAAAAACTAAAGCGCCCTTATGTGGCGCTTTAGTTCTTTATGTGCTTTTTGCCGCGCAATCTCAGTCCTCTTCCAGCAACCGTGCCCCCGTCCCCTGCTCGCCCAGCTTGTCCCCGGGGTTACGCAACGGACAATCGCTCCGCGACAGGCAGCCGCAGCCAATGCAGCCATCCAGTTCGTCACGCAGCGCGACCAGCGTATGGATACGCCTGTCCAGCTCTTCGCGCCACTGGGATGACAGCTCTTTCCACTCTTTCGGGCTCAGCGTGTGCCCTTCCGGCAGCACGCCAAAGGCCTCGCCGATCGTGGCCAGGGGAATTCCGATTCGTTGCGCAATTTTGATAATCGCCACGTAGCGGAGCACGTCGCGGGTATAGCGACGCTGGTTTCCTCCGTTACGGATACTCTTGATTAACCCTTTGCTTTCATAGAAGTGGAGCGCCGACACGGCAACGCCGCTTCGCTTTGCCACTTCGCCGGGGGTTAAAAGCGCTTTAATTCGCGGCAATCTCTTTTCCATAAAACCTCTTTACCTCAAGTTAACTTGAGGAATTATACTCCCCCGCAGAGAAAACGACGAATTAACCGAGATAGTTGTATCTACAGAGGGGCAACCTTATGTCGCATCAGCAGATTATTCAGACGCTTATTGAATGGATTGATGACCATATCGACCAACCGTTGAACATCGATGTGGTCGCTAAAAAGTCGGGCTATTCGAAATGGTATTTACAGAGAATGTTCCGCACGGTCATGCATCAGACCTTGGGTGAGTACATTCGCCAGCGCAGACTGCTGCTGGCGGCGCAGGCGCTACGCTCAACGCAGCGGCCGATTTTTGATATCGCGATGGATCTTGGCTATGTGTCGCAACAAACCTTTTCCCGCGTGTTTCGCCGGGAGTTTGACCGCACGCCGAGCGACTATCGCCACCAGTTGAATTAATGAATATCAGTGCAAAGGTTGCTGCTGCCAGGTCATAAATTCCTGGGGCGGCATCGCTTTCGCGAAGTGCCATCCCTGACAAAACTGGACGCCGCGCTTCAACAGCCAGCTCACCTGCTCTGCCGTCTCTACCCCTTCCGCAATGGTTTTCAGCCGCAGGCTTTGCGCCATCTCGATAATATGCTCGGCGATCAGGTGGCTGGTGCTGTTGGTCGTTAAGGTATCGATAAACGATTTATCGATTTTCAGGATATCCACGTTCAGCGAGTAGAGGTTGTGCAGGTTCGAGTAACCGGTACCAAAATCATCAATCGCGACTTCATAACCCGCCTGACGGAAAGCCTGTATCACCGGCGTGGTTTTTGGCACATCGATAAAACCGCGTTCCGTCACTTCTATTTTGATTTGCTGCGCACGGACGGCGTAATGGCGAGCCTTCTCGGAAATCATGGCGATCAGCCGCGAGGAGTGGAAATCCGTGGCCGACAGGTTAATCGAAATATAGAGATGGGGATGCTCGGCCAGGAAATGACCCAGATCGCTGAACACCTCTTCTACGACATAGTCCGTGATCCGCTCGCTCATCCCCTCATTTTCCGCCAGCGGAATAAACTCCGCCGGACTCATCACCTGCCCGTTAAAACCAGGCCAGCGTAATAACGCCTCCGCGCCCACGCACCGGTTGTTCTTGATATCAATAATCGGCTGATAGTGCACGCAAAGCTGTCGTTTGGTCAGTGCCCGGTGCAGTAAGCGCCCCGGCGAATTGAGCTCACGATGTGTACGGGACCATACCAGCAAAATAATAATGCTGCAGATCATGCCCAGCGGCAGCGTCAACGTCGCCTGGTGATAAAGCGTTTCATAAAAGCGTTTATTCGATGTCGATACAATGGCCGCAATCGGTCTTTTGGGGGAACTTACGATCGTATAAAAGCGGTTATCTTTTTGAAATACCGATTCCTTATCCCGAATCATCGAATTTAATAAAGAAACATTGGCTTTCTGGCTGACGGAAAAGAAAGCATTGGTTACCGTGTCGTACACTCCCCATGAGAGAGAATGATCCGCGGACATGACTTCGCTGTATGAAAGTGGATTGACGACCACCACATAATTTCCGCGCTGCATATATGTCATTTTATAACCAGTATAAAATGGGGTATCGCGATAATAATAGATAGCGACGTCAGGTTTACGCGTGTAATTAGCGACAGGAATAGCGTAGGGATGATCCGGTGTAAAAACGGTCGAACAAAGAAAATTCTGACCTTGAGCGTAAATTAAATCGGCGACAAACAGGCGGCCACGAACAACGTTCAGCATATATTGACGATGTCCCGGCGTGCAAAGCTCACCCTGATATTTTTCAGCCTCGTCCCGGGCCAGATCAACCTGTTGAATAACCAGTTCTGTTTTGTCTAAAGCCAGTTCAGCAAATGTCCGTAGCTGGGCGCTTGTTTCAGATACGGCTCGTAGCTGGGCAAACCATAGCGCAAGCATCACAGGCAGCATAACTACCATGATGATCCCTACCACCCTGAGCATTTTGCGCCGCGCGCTACGATTCATTTCCCGCCCTATATCCCTGCATGTTGTACGCCTGTAGTAATGAAGGCCGGATGCTTTGTTAAACAGGTGATTACGTTGCATGAATCATGCGAAGTTAGCAACTGACTTTTCGTATTAAAAATCTTAAATTTCGTTATGACGATAATATTTTCCCGTAAGCTAAACTGTAAGTATTCGTTCCGTTTCAATTAAGGAAAATAATTATCCAGCCCGCAAGGGCGGTGGGAAGATAACACAACAGACGATTGTTGATTAAGCCAAACTTGTAACAGCGCGAAAAATCATAACCTCGACATGGCATTTTATGCTATTTGTTCGGGCGTATTTTGTTCGTTGATTTATAAATAATCAGCTGCCACCACCGTTTTTCCTCGCCCCGAATGCTTAGCCTCATATAATGCTTTATCGGCACGCCTCAGCAGGACTGAAGTATCCCGCTGTCCTCCGCTTACTTCCACAACCCCGGCACTAAATGACAGCGACAGTTTTCTCTCCCCCACGGCCAGCGGGTTGGTTTGCAGAAAGGTGCGCAACCTGGCGGATAATTGCGCAGCACCATTGCCGTTTGTTTGCGCCAGCAAGAGCAAAAACTCTTCTCCTCCCACGCGCCCTAATGCCGAATCTGAAGGTGATAACTCACGGATCGCGTTACAAAAGTGAAGGAGCGCCGCATCACCCACCGGGTGCCCCCACTCATCGTTGATCTGTTTGAAGAAATCCAGGTCAAACATCAGGACGCAAAAATGGCTGTTAACCTCCTGCCGGGCACTGGCCGCCAGCGCAAGCTCAAGCTGCTGCAAAATCGCCGAACGGTTAAAGCAGCCGGTGAGATCGTCAGTAGTGGCTTTTACCTGCAGCTGCTGCTCGGCTTTTTTCCGCTCGGTGATATCCAGCCCAATATTGAGGATAGAGTTGTCCGGCAACAGAATGTTGGACCACAGCACCGTCAGCGGGGTCCCGTCTTTGCGTAGCGGATGCCACTCATACATATCCTTCAGCGGCGAGACATTGACCGACTCTCTTACCCGCCGCCGCTCTTCAGGGTCAGGATAAAACAGCGAAAGCGGATCGGCATGTTCCGCGATCTCCGCCATCGTCCAGCCGAATACTTTTTCACATTCGGCATTCCACAGCACGCAGCGGTTAAATTTGTCGAAAGAGTTCATTAAAACCGGGGCGCGTTCAAAAAGCGTCTTATATTGCGTCACGACACGCTGCATTTCCTGGGCAGTTTTCTCCCGGGCAATAATTTCCGCGAAATAGTCTTTTAATTTTTCGACCAGCACCACGACGATATTTTTCAGAATTGGCAGAGAAGAGAGTCGTTCATCAAACGCTAAAAAGAAATAGCCGCTGCAGTGCCAGTTATGGGTTGAAAGTTTGCACAGGACACCGCTATGCAACTGCGCATAGCCCGGGTGCTGAGGAGGAAATAACGCACGGCCAATATTCTCTTTCCAGTAGACCACCCGCCATGAACGATGATGCCGCTGGAGCAGGGTGTCCGCCAGGAAATCGGCCACTTCGAAGGGATGGCAGGTCATCTCCCCGGCGCATACCACGCGCTGTAGCCCATCATCACCATTAACGCTTACCCAGGCAAGACTTGCGCCCAGCGCGCGACTGATGGTCGTCAGCATGTCGGTCAGAGAACATTGAGCATGAAGCTGAGGCATCAGCTTAGCCAGCGCATGCAACGCTTGCATGCTGTCATTAACAATCTCACGTCGGTTTTCTTTCATTTTTTTCGCTGATTATCAGGCGATAAACCGGACGCAACTTTTTTCAGATTCGAAAAATCGACAAACCAACGCACAGGCTGAATCTCAGCGTAGCGAATTAAAACAACGTTGTGTGTAATTAAAAACGTACAAAGAAATAAAAAAATAATTAAATTCAAAAACCTGAAAGGTTAGCTGCGAGTAAAATTAATTGTCCACTCAAGCATAAGCCATAGGGTTATTGCTGTAAACATTGTACAGTGTGCATCCTTTTGCATCAGTTTTGCTATCTTAATGAATTCATTATAAAGAGTGCGGGAACTGGAGAACTTAGCCAGCAAAGATATATTTTCACTCAGGCGCCCATTGATTCTCGGCAACTATGAATCACCCGTTTTTCATCACCCCGGGACTGGCGAATAAAACAGCAAATGTGATATAGTTCACACATATAGTGTAACGAAAAAATCTGTTTCATTCAGTTCGTCTGTTTTGTTGAGGATGGGTTTTATGGCAACCATTACTACCAGCATGGTTCTCCTGCGCTGGCCTTTGTTGAGTGCGGTACTGATGTTTTTGGCCAGCACGCTGAACATTCAGTTTCGTAAATCTGACTATGCGGGTCTTGCTGTCATCAGCACCCTGCTGGGGCTGGGTGCAGCCTGCTGGTTTGCAACGGGTCTGCTTGGCATTACCCTGCTGGATATCGCCGCCGTCTGGGAAAATATTAAAGTGGTGATGGTTGAGGCGATGAGCCACACGCCGCCAGACTGGCCGATGGTCATTACCTGATCCCTTCATCAATAAAAAACCCAGACGATGGTCTGGGTTTTTTGTTTTAAGTACGCGGAAATCAGAACGGAATGTCGTCGTCGAAATCCATTGGCGGTTCGTTAGACGGCGCCGGAGCAGACTGCTGCTGCGGACGAGACTGCGCGCCACCGCTGAACTGGTTGCCGCCCTGTGGCTGCTGAGGCTGGCCCCAACCGCCCTGCTGCTGGCTCTGACCGCCACCTGCCGGTGCACCGCCGCCCTGACGGCCACCCAGCATCTGCATGGTACCGCCCACGTTAACCACGACTTCAGTGGTGTACTTCTCAGCACCGGACTGATCGGTCCATTTGCGGGTGCGCAGCTGGCCTTCGATATAGACCTGAGAACCTTTACGCAGATACTCACCGGCCACTTCGGCCAGTTTGCCAAACAGCACAACGCGGTGCCATTCGGTCTGCTCTTTCATCTCACCGGTCGCTTTATCACGCCAGGATTCGGAAGTAGCCAGCGTAATGTTGGCAACTGCGCCACCACTCGGCATGTAGCGTACTTCCGGGTCCTGGCCCAGATTACCGACGAGAATCACCTTGTTTACGCCTCTGCTGGCCATGTTCGTGTCTCCTGAATACGTTTCTTAATAGTGTAAACGCGCGAGTGTACCATTTCCATGCTGCACTTTGATAGTTGCGTAGCACGTTCCAGAGTTCTCCCGCAACTCGACATTGTTACACAGCGAATCAGAAAATGCATTCCAATACTGTATATTCAAACAGGTTAAATTGTGTCATAATTAGCCGTTTCTGACAGCCGTTTGTCCTTCAAACAAATCAGGCAATCCGTGTTCCAACCGGGAAAGGTGAATGGATAAGATCGAAGTTCGGGGCGCCCGCACCCACAATCTCAAGAATATCAACCTCATAATCCCTCGCGACAAACTCATTGTCGTGACCGGGCTTTCGGGGTCTGGCAAATCCTCACTGGCTTTCGACACCCTGTATGCCGAAGGACAGCGTCGTTACGTTGAATCACTCTCTGCGTACGCGCGTCAGTTCCTGTCGCTGATGGAAAAACCGGATGTTGACCATATTGAAGGGTTGTCCCCTGCTATCTCTATTGAGCAGAAGTCCACCTCGCATAACCCGCGTTCAACGGTCGGTACCATTACCGAAATTCATGACTACCTGCGTCTGCTGTATGCCCGCGTGGGTGAGCCGCGCTGCCCGGACCACGACGTCCCGCTGGCGGCCCAGACCGTCAGCCAGATGGTGGATAACGTGCTGTCGCAGCCGGAAGGCAAACGCCTGATGCTGCTGGCGCCAATCATCAAAGAGCGTAAGGGCGAACACACCAAAACGCTGGAGAACCTGGCAAGCCAGGGCTATATCCGCGCCCGTATCGACGGTGAAGTGTGCGACCTGTCCGATCCGCCCAAGCTGGAGCTGCAGAAGAAGCACACCATCGAAGTGGTGATTGACCGCTTCAAGGTGCGTGACGATCTCGCCACGCGTCTGGCGGAATCCTTTGAAACCGCGCTGGAACTCTCTGGCGGCACGGCCGTGGTCTCCGACATGGACGACCCGAAAGCGGAAGAGCTGCTCTTCTCCGCCAACTTTGCCTGCCCGATTTGCGGTTACAGCATGCGCGAGCTTGAACCGCGCCTGTTCTCCTTTAACAACCCGGCGGGCGCGTGCCCGACGTGTGACGGCCTGGGCGTCCAGCAATATTTCGACCCGGACCGCGTGATCCAGAACCCGGAGCTGTCGCTGGCGGGCGGGGCCATTCGCGGCTGGGACAAGCGTAACTTCTACTACTTCCAGATGCTGAAATCGCTGGCAGAGCACTACAAGTTCGACGTCGAAGCGCCGTGGGCCAGCCTGAGCCCGAACGTGCACAAAGTAATTCTGTTCGGTTCCGGCAAAGAGAACATTGAGTTCAAGTACATGAACGATCGCGGCGATACCTCCGTGCGTCGTCACCCGTTCGAAGGGGTGCTGCACAATATGGAGCGCCGCTACAAAGAGACCGAATCCAGCGCGGTACGCGAAGAGCTGGCGAAGTTCATCAGCAACCGCTCCTGCGCCACCTGCGAGGGCACGCGCCTGCGTCGTGAAGCGCGCCACGTGTTTGTGGAAAACACGGCGCTGCCGACCATCTCAGACATGAGCATCGGCCACGCGATGGACTTCTTCAATAACCTGAAGCTCTCCGGCCAGCGTGCGAAAATCGCCGAAAAAGTGCTGAAAGAGATCGGCGATCGCCTGAAGTTCCTGGTGAACGTCGGCCTGAACTACCTGACGCTTTCCCGCTCGGCGGAAACGCTCTCCGGCGGTGAGGCTCAGCGTATCCGTCTGGCCAGCCAGATTGGCGCGGGCTTAGTCGGCGTGATGTACGTACTGGACGAGCCGTCCATCGGCCTGCACCAGCGCGACAACGAGCGCCTGCTCGGCACCCTGATCCACCTGCGCAATCTCGGCAACACGGTGATCGTGGTGGAGCACGACGAAGATGCCATCCGCGCCGCAGACCACGTGATCGATATTGGTCCGGGCGCAGGCGTGCACGGCGGTCAGGTCGTTGCAGAAGGGACGCTGAAGGACATTATGGCGGTACCCGAGTCGCTGACCGGTCAGTACATGAGCGGCAAGCGCAAGATTGAAGTGCCAAAACAGCGCGTAGCGGCAGATCCGGAAAAAGTGCTGAAGCTGACCGGCGCGCGCGGCAACAACCTGAAAGACGTCACCCTGACGCTGCCGGTTGGCCTGTTTACCTGTATCACCGGCGTGTCCGGTTCCGGTAAATCGACGCTGATCAACGATACGCTGTTCCCGATTGCGCAGACGGCGCTGAACGGCGCGACGCTGGCCGAGCCTGCACCGTACCGCGACATCCAGGGGCTGGAGCATTTCGATAAGGTTATCGATATCGACCAGAGCCCGATTGGCCGTACCCCGCGCTCTAACCCGGCGACCTATACCGGCGTCTTCACGCCCGTACGTGAACTGTTTGCCGGTGTGCCTGAAGCACGCTCCCGCGGCTATACGCCAGGACGTTTCAGCTTTAACGTGCGCGGCGGCCGCTGCGAAGCGTGCCAGGGCGATGGCGTGATCAAGGTTGAGATGCACTTCCTGCCGGATATCTACGTGCCGTGCGACCAGTGCAAAGGCAAACGCTATAACCGCGAAACGCTGGAGATTAAGTACAAGGGCAAGACCATCCACGAAGTGCTGGATATGACCATCGAAGAGGCGCGCGAATTCTTCGACGCCGTCCCTGCGCTGGCGCGTAAGCTGCAGACGCTGATGGACGTCGGCCTGACCTACATTCGTCTGGGACAGTCCGCCACTACGCTGTCCGGTGGTGAAGCGCAGCGCGTGAAGCTGGCGCGCGAGCTGTCAAAACGCGGTACCGGTCAGACGCTCTACATTCTGGATGAGCCAACCACCGGCCTGCACTTTGCTGACATCCAGCAGCTGCTCGAGGTTCTGCATCAGCTGCGCGATCAGGGCAACACCATCGTGGTCATCGAACATAACCTGGATGTGATTAAAACCGCGGACTGGATTGTCGATCTCGGCCCGGAAGGCGGCAGCGGCGGCGGTGAAATTCTTGTCTCCGGTACGCCAGAGACCGTTGCAGAGTGCGAAGCCTCGCACACCGCGCGCTTCCTTAAGCCGTTGCTGTAGTTGTCACACGGAGAGTTGCTGTCGGGTGGTTTCCGGCAGCAGCTCAACCGCCTGCTGATAGGACGCATCCACCAGGTAGTAAATCTGTGATCCTGGAATCGATCCATCCAGATAGACGGTGCTCCAGTGCGCCTTATTGAGGTGCTTGCTCGGCCTCACGTCATCATGCTGCTGACGTAGCAAATCCGCCAGTTCAGGGCTGGTTTTCAGCGATGCCGCCGGACGGCCTTCTACCTCTTTCACCATCGCAAACAGCACATCACCTACCTTAATCTGCGTGGCTTTCCAGTCGCTGTGGACGCTCTGCTCCGCGCCGGGCTTGCTCATGCAGTACTGAAGTATCTCCGAAATTGTCATCTTTATTCCCCTTGTAGCGTGGCGATAATTTTACGCGAACCACCGTGAATACGATGCTCACCCAGCCAGATCCCCTGCCACGTTCCCAACAGCAGCCGCCCGTTGTGGACCGGCAGCATCAACGATACGCCCAGCAAAGAGGATTTAATATGCGAAGGCATATCGTCCGCCCCCTCATAGTCATGCTCATAAGGCGCGTTGTCCGGGACGCTCTTCAGAAAATGGTGCTCCATGTCGGACCGGACGGTGGGATCGCAATTTTCATTCAGCGTCAGAGAGGCGGACGTGTGCTGAAGCAGCAGATGCAGCAAACCCGTTCTGACGTGCGACAGGTCGCGGAGTTGCCCGATGACTTCATCCGTCACCAGGTGAAATCCGCGTGGCTTCGCGCTTAAGGTCAGGGTCTGTTGGTACCACATAGGCTGCTCCGTGATGAAAGATGAATCTTTCTAAGTGTGCAGCAAGAAGACGAAAGGTAAAACCCGCAGCAGCGAGATTTGATTAAAAAAGAGTCAAACTCGCTGCCAGGGGCTCAATACTCCGAGTTGACGATCACCTCTTCGCCAAACTTTCCGGCCATCGGCAGCGGGCGATAGGTTGAGTTAGAAGCGCGTAACACCCTGATCCCTCTGGCACCCACATCCTGTGCGGCGGTAATGTCGTTATCCGAATCGCCATAAAACACTTTGATGTTTTTCTTTTCCAGCCACTGGGTTTTGGTGTTTTGCCCCTCTTTGTCACCCGCAAAAATGACCGGGTTCATGCTGGTCGCCGGGATCTGGAAATCATCCTGCAGCGTTTTAGAGACGGTTTCCGTTTTGGTCTGACTGCGGCCGGTTACAAAATAAATGCTGTCACCGCGCTTCACGTGCATGGCAATAAGCGCACGGGCAACCTCTTTCGGGATGCTGAATTCGTCCCAGCCATTGTTCATTTTTTCCCAGAATTCCGGGTTCTTCAGATACGCTTCGCTGTCGGGTGAATACGTTTTCTTACCGCGCCAGAAGCCGGGGCTTGAGAACAGCACGGTATCGTCAATGTCAAAACCCACGGCCATTGGCGCACGGCCCATCAGGCTGTTTTCGATTTGGGCCACGGAAACCCAGTGAATGGGTGCCTGCTCGGCAAGAATGGCGGCGGTGGTGCCGGTGTAAAGCGGCGTCGGGGCAGAAGCTCGCGCGACGACGGCGCTATTAAGCGAGAACAATAAGCAGGCGGCGCTGAGCGCCAGTGTGATCTTGCGCATATTTTCCCCTGAATATTCAGTTTGTTATCGTTTTAATTTGAGCGGATGGTCAAAAAACTATCCGACCATAACCCCAGCGGGAGGTGAAGGGAAGGAGTTTTTGCTTATGAAGCGGAATAAAAAGAAGACGATCACAAAAGGCCGGGCAACGTTTTTGTGCGGCCTGATGCCTTCACCCCGACCCTCTCCCACGGGGAGAGGGTGAGTTGGTGAGTACTTACATTACAGCAGCAAACGCCTGCGCCACGCGATGAACGTTGCTGGCATTCAGGCCCGCCACGCACATACGGCCGCTGGCGATCAGGTAGACGCCGAACTCTTCGCGCAGACGATCGACCTGGGCCGCACTCAGTCCGGTATAGCTGAACATCCCGCGCTGCTTGAGCAGATAGTCGAAGTTATGTCCCGGCACGGCCTCTTTCAGGACGTTAACCAGCTCCTGACGCATCGTCTGAATGCGCTGGCGCATCGCTTCCACTTCCGCAAGCCAGGACGCTTTTAGCTTTTCGTCACCGAGAACCGTCGCCACCACCTGCGCACCAAAGTTCGGCGGGCTGGAGTAAATGCGACGCACCGTCGCCTTAAGCTGGCCGAGCACGCGACCTGCCGCTTCGGCGTCTTCACACACCACGGACAGACCGCCAACGCGTTCACCGTACAGGGAGAAGATTTTAGAGAAGGAGTTACTCACCAGAACAGGCAGCCCGGCGCTGGCAGCGGCGCGGATGGCATAGGCATCTTCTTCCATACCCGCGCCAAAGCCCTGGTAGGCAATATCGAGGAATGGGATCAGGTTACGCGCCTTCAGTACCTCGATCACCGCATCCCACTGGGCATTGGTGAGATCCGCACCGGTCGGGTTATGGCAGCACGGATGCAGCAGCACAATGCTGCGCTCCGGCAGGGTGTTCAGTTTTTCCAGCAGCGCTTCAACGCGCACGCCGTTAGTTTCGCTGTCAAACCATGGATAGGTCGCCACTTTGAAGCCTGCGCCCTCGAAGATCGCAACGTGGTTTTCCCACGTCGGGTCACTGACCCACACGCCTGAATCCGGGAAGTATTTTTTCAGGAAGTCTGCACCCACTTTCAGCGCACCCGAGCCGCCCAGCGTCTGGATGGTCGCCACGCGTTTTTGCGCGAGCACCGCGTGATCGGCACCAAAAAGCAGCGGCGCAATAGTGCTGCGGTAGGTATTTAACCCTTCCATCGGCAGATAGAGCGACGCGCCGTGTGGAACAGCGTTCAGACGCGCTTCAGCTTCGGCAACGGCCTGCAGCTGAGGAATAAAACCCTCGTGGTTGTAATACAAACCGATGCTAAGGTTCACCTTGTCGCTGCGAGGATCTTCTTTGAAACGCTCCATTAAGGAGAGAATTGGGTCGCCGGCATAGGCGTCAACTTTCTGAAACACGCGATGATTCTCCGGAATTCGATGAGGCAGGGATTTCAACAATAAACCGGAAGTGGGAGAAGGTCGAGAGGATGTTAATAAAGTTGGAGCGAGGATAAAAACCTCACTCCATTGGCGGTTCAATCAATGTACTTCATCGCTACCCGCGAGGTCAGACGCGTGATAAGTTCGTAAGCACTTACTTTCGTGATTTCAGCAATGCGTTCAACAGGCAGCCCTTCCCCCCACATCACGACATCATCACCAGGCTTATCCTGGGCTTCAGGCCCCAGATCAACACAAATCATATCCATCGCCACGCGGCCGACAATCTTCACTTCGCGACCGTTGACCAGAACCGGCGTACCCGTTGGAGCTGCGCGGGGATAGCCATCACCATAGCCCATCGCCACCACGCCGAGACGGGTATCACGCTCGCTGGTCCAGGTACCGCCGTAGCCCACCGGCTCGCCCGCTTTATGGTCTCGCACGGCAATCAGGTTAGAGACCAGCGACATAACCGGCCGGAAGCCAAAGTCCGGCCCCCAGGGTTTGTTCTCCAGTGGCGACACGCCGTAGAGAATGATGCCCGGTCGCGCCCAGTCGAAATGCGACTGCGGCCACAGCAGAATACCGCCGGATGCCGCAATCGAGCGCATCCCCGGCTTGCCTTCGCAGAAGGTATTAAAGATATCCAGCTGCCGCTCGGTCGCACCGCACTCGGGCTCATCGGCACGGGCGAAGTGGCTGACGATATTCACCGGTTGGCGCACGTTTTTGCACCGGCATAAACGCTGATAGAACGCTTCCGCGCTCTCCGGACGCACGCCCAGACGGTGCATGCCCGTGTCGAGCTTCATCCACACGGTCACCGGCTCGCTCAGCTCGGCGGTTTCAAGTGCGGCCAGCTGTTCTTCGTTGTGCACTGCCGTATGCAGATGCTGGTCAGCAATGGTCGGCAAATCTGTGGCTTCGAAAAAGCCTTCGAGGAGCAGAATCGGTTGGGTAATCCCCCCCGCGCGCAGGCGAAGGGCTTCTTCAAGACGGGCGACGCCAAAGGCGTCGGCATCGGGGAGCGTTCGCGCGGTCTCAAGAAGACCGTGTCCGTAAGCGTTCGCTTTCACGACTGCAACGAGCTTGCTGGCGGGTGCCAGTTCTCGCAGACGTTGCAGGTTGTGTCGCAGAGCGCGGCGGTTAATGACAACAGTTGCCGCTTGCATTTGAATTCCTTAGAAATTACTCATCATCATATTGAGGACCGGCATAGTTGTCGAAACGCGACCACTGTCCGTTAAAGGTCAGACGCACCGTCCCGATAGGGCCGTTACGTTGTTTACCAATAATAATTTCGGCGATCCCTTTCAGGTCGCTGTTCTCGTGATAAACCTCATCACGGTAGATGAACATGATTAAGTCGGCATCCTGCTCGATGGAGCCGGATTCACGCAGGTCGGAGTTGACCGGACGCTTGTCGGCACGTTGTTCCAGGGAGCGGTTCAGCTGCGACAGCGCTACCACCGGCACGTGCAGCTCTTTGGCTAACGCCTTGAGCGAGCGGGAAATTTCGGCAATTTCCAGCGTACGGTTGTCTGAAAGCGACGGGACGCGCATCAGCTGAAGGTAGTCGATCATGATAAGGCCGATACCGCCGTGTTCACGGGCGATACGGCGCGCGCGGGAGCGAACTTCCGTCGGCGTCAGGCCAGAGGAGTCATCGATATAGATGTTACGCTTTTCCAGCAGAATGCCCATGGTGCCGGAGATGCGCGCCCAGTCCTCATCGTCGAGCTGACCGGTACGGATGCGGGTCTGATCCACGCGCGACAGCGATGCCAGTGAACGCATCATGATCTGCTCGGAGGGCATCTCAAGACTGAAGATCAGTACCGGTTTATCCTGCAACATCGCCGCGTTTTCGACGAGGTTCATCGCAAAAGTGGTTTTACCCATCGACGGACGCGCGGCGACGATAATCAAATCCGACGGCTGCAGGCCGGCGGTTTTCTTGTTCAAATCGTCATAGCCGGTGTTCACGCCGGTGACGCCATCGTGCGGCTGCTGGAACAGCTGTTCGATACGGGCCACGGTGGCGTCGAGGACATCGGCGATGTTTTTTGGGCCTTCGTCTTTATTGGCGCGGCTTTCGGCGATTTTAAAGACGCGGGACTCAGCAAGGTCGAGCAGGTCTTCGCTGGTGCGACCCTGCGGATCAAAACCGGCTTCGGCGATCTCGTTCGCCACCGATATCATCTCGCGGACGACGGCACGTTCACGCACGATATCGGCATAAGCGCTAATGTTCGCTGCACTAGGCGTGTTTTTTGACAGTTCCGCCAGATAGGCAAATCCGCCGCAGCTGTCGAGCTGCCCAAGACGCTCCAGCGATTCCGCGAGCGTAATCAGGTCGATCGGGCTGCCCGACTCCTGCAGACGCGCCATTTCGGTAAAGATGTGGCGGTGCGGACGGGTGTAGAAATCTTCCGCCACGACGCGCTCGGCGACGTCGTCCCAGCGTTCGTTATCCAGCATTAAACCGCCCAACACCGACTGTTCCGCTTCAATCGAGTGCGGCGGGACTTTTAACCCTGCGACCTGGAAATCACGCTCGCGAGGTTCAGTCTGTTTGTTGAAGGGTTTGTTTCCTGCCATAGTGAATGGAGTTACCGAGATAAAGAGTGGGTCGAAAGATTACCATATTTTTCTTACGGAGGGAGCATGGCAACGCGCATTGAATTCCAGAAACACGGTGGGCCAGACGTACTGAAAGCGGTGGAGTTCACCCCCACCGCGCCTGGCGAAAACGAAGTGCAGGTTGAAAACAAAGCCATCGGCATAAACTATATCGACACCTATATTCGCGGCGGGCTCTACCCGCCTCCGTCGATGCCGAGCGGACTGGGCACCGAGGCAGCCGGTGTCGTCATCAAAGTGGGCAGCGCGGTTAAGCATATTAAAGAGGGTGACCGCGTGGTATATGCTCAGTCTGCGCTGGGCGCTTACAGCTCCGTCCACAACGTCCCGGCGGATAAAGCCGCCCTGCTGCCTAACGCCATCTCCTTTGAGCAGGCGGCAGCCTCGTTCCTGAAAGGTTTAACCGTTTACTACCTGCTGCGCAAAACCTATGAAATTAAACCCGACGAGCAGTTCCTGTTTCATGCCGCAGCGGGTGGCGTCGGGCTCATCGCCTGTCAGTGGGCAAAAGCACTGGGCGCGAAGCTGATCGGCACCGTCGGAAATGCACAAAAAGCGCAGCGCGCGCTGCAGGCGGGCGCCTGGCAGGTGATTAACTACCGTGAAGAGAGCATTGTTGAGCGGCTGAAGGAGATCACCAGCGGCAAAAAAGTGCGCGTGGTGTATGACTCGGTAGGGAAAGATACCTGGGAAGCGTCGCTGGACTGCCTGCAGCGTCGTGGTCTGATGGTAAGCTTCGGGAATGCGTCAGGCGCGGTGACCGGCGTTAACCTGGGCATCCTGAACCAGAAAGGTTCTCTGTATGTGACTCGCCCTTCCCTGCAAGGATACATCACCAACCGGGAAGAACTTGAGGAAGCCAGCAACGAGCTGTTCTCGCTGATCGCCAGCGGCGTCATTAAGGTGGATGTGGCAGAGGCGCAGAAATACCCGCTAACCGATGCGCAGCGCGCGCATGAGGTGCTTGAGAGCCGGGCGACGCAGGGGTCGAGTTTGTTGATTCCCTGAGCCCCAAAAAGAAATTGGGCTTCCCGTGGGAAGCCCTTTCTTTTTTTAGTTCGGCTGTATGTAGGGTACAGCTCGATGAATTCGTTATCGGCAGTCATAGTGACAGATTCGATAAGTAAATCCTATTCTGTTCTAAGCCATACTGCCGGAAAAGTTACAAGTATGTGACGAACCCCTCAATACCTTAGTAACGGAAGCGGTTATTGCGCTGATAACTGGGCACTTTTGGAGCTTTAATCGCCCGAATCACCCACACGACCGCGATGGCCAGCAGTAGCCACGGCAGCAATTTGATCGTCAGGGCAAACAGTCCGCCAATAAACATGACCACCGTCGCCACCACGATAGCCGCCAGAATGCCGAGCAGCGAAACGCCTGTCGCTAACAGCATGACAAAAAAGCCAATCACAAAAAGTAGTTCCAGCATGGTGCTCTCCCACGAGTTCCCGAGTAATGCAGTTAACATTACAAGAATCGTGCCAGCATTAACCTGTTGTTATTAAAGCAAAACGCCCCGCGAGAATTCGCAGGGCGTGGTGAATTTGACGAACTTTTAGCGAAAGTTATCGCTTGTCTGCCACCAGGCGCAGCGCATGTTCCAGCACCTCAATATCGGCGCCGGCTTTATGTGCGTTTTCGCTCAGGTAACGACGCCACTGACGCGCGCCCGGAATGCCCTGGAACAGGCCAAGCATATGGCGGGTGATATGGCCGAGATACGTACCGTTGCTCAGCTCGCGCTCAATGTAAGGATACATCGCACGCACGACGGCAACCGGATCGGTGTCTGCGCCTTCGATGCCAAAGATTTCGCGATCGACCGTCGCCAGAATGCCCGGGTTCTGATACGCCTCGCGCCCAACCATCACCCCATCCATATGTTCAAGGTGCGCTTTGGCCTCTTCCAGAGACTTGATGCCGCCGTTAATCGACATGGTCAGGTGCGGGAAGTCACGCTTCAGCTGATAAACGCGCGGATAGTCCAGCGGCGGGATCTCACGGTTCTCTTTGGGGCTCAGGCCGGAGAGCCAGGCTTTTCGCGCGTGGATGATGAACGTCTCGCATTCGCCCTTTCCGGAGACCGTATTGATGAAGTCGCACAGGAATTCGTAGCTGTCCTGGTCGTCAATGCCGATACGGGTTTTGACCGTCACCGGAATGGAAACGACGTCACGCATCGCCTTAATACAGTCCGCCACCAGCTGGGCATTCCCCATCAGGCAGGCACCGAACATGCCGTTTTGCACGCGGTCGGACGGGCAGCCAACGTTCAGGTTGATCTCGTCGTAGCCGCGCGCTTCCGCCAGCTTCGCGCACTGCGCCAGCGCGGCCGGATCGCTGCCGCCCAGCTGCAGGGCAACCGGATGCTCTTCTTCGCTATAGGCCAGGTAATCGCCCTTCCCGTGGATGATTGCGCCCGTAGTCACCATTTCGGTGTACAGCAGCGTATGGCGGGAGAGCTGGCGCAGGAAATAGCGGCAGTGTCTGTCCGTCCAGTCGAGCATCGGCGCAATGGAGAAACGGTGTGCAGGGAAAGCGGTCTGTGATTCTGACGACATGGCGAAGTTTTAAGCATCTGGTGGAAAAGGGGCGCTACTATAGCACAAAGAAAAGCCGGAGGCGCAGCGCCTCCGGTGGACTTTAGAACGTCATGCTCAGCTGAGCCCCTGCGCCCCAGGTTTCGTCTTCACCGTACAGGCCCATCAGGTCAACATGAACGGTACTGAATGGCGCGAAACCGACACCGCCGGTAAAGACATTGCTGTCGTTACCCTTCACGTCCGCGCGATAACCCGCACGCACCGCCAGCCAGCTGAGCGGCGTCACCTCGGCACCCACGCCAACATACTGCGACGTATCTTCGCTCTTAAATCCTTTGGTTTCCGTCAGATCGCCATCGGCGGTCAGCGTCACCAGATCGTTGTGCCAGGCGGCTCCGGCGGTCACCAGCGGACGGATCTGGTAGGTATCTTTATAGCTAACCACTTCTCCCGTCCGCCCGTTGCGGATACGGATATCTTTGGTGTCGATATCGCGCGACATCAGGTTTTGGCCGCTCACGCCGACCGTCCAGTTCTCGCCGAAATCAGCCGCAATACCGGCATCGACGTTAAAGCCCGTATCGTCTGTGCGGTAGCGGCTGTCGTTCCACTTGTTACTGTCGTAATCGTAGATTGAGGTGGTGTAGTTATAGACCCAGGTTTTTTGCAGTTTTGGCGTCACGCCTACGGAAACCGGGACGCCGCCGAGGTCAAACTGACGGGCAACGGCAACGCCGTAGTCAGACACAATCGCCGCCCGGCCAGACGCTGTTGAGTTGAGGTTTTTAGTGATCTGATCCGTGCCGTTCAGCGCAGCGTCCAGGGCAACACCGGCAGCCACCACTTTGCTTCTTTGAATACCGCGCAGATAATCAATATCTTGCTGATCGATAGACGAGCTAACCCGGCCATGAGCATAGCCTTTCGCCATAAAGGCCACGGAAAGCACATCGTTAGGGATACTCACCGCAAGCCCTGCTCCTGCCGTCGCGCGTGCGGTTTTGCCTTTGAGATAGTCCAGCTCATCGGCGAGATCTTTGGCCGCGCCCTGGAATTGATTAATGGAACCTAACGGATTAGTGATAATCTCCCTTGGCGTGAGGTCATCAACCACATCCTTGTAGTGATTAATTTTGTCGTTGATGGTATCAATCTCGTCCTGAAGATTGTCTTCATCCGTCACCTGCACCCCAACGGCTGGCAAGATGACCGTCACATCATCGTCTGGTTTTGCCTTTGCCAGCAGCGCCGGGTTAATTAACGCCCCACTGCCATAGCTCCCGGAGGCAACGCCCGTCCCGCCCATGGCGTCACTCCGTGATTCTGTCCAGGTATTGGCTGCTCCCGCCTGATTTGCCATAAACAAGGAGACAGCAATGCTAACCACCGAAAATTTAAAATTTTTTTTCACAGTATGCCCGTTATAGTCTGTTATGAAATAACCCCTGTCTGTTATCACCCAAACAGGAACGAACTATTGCTGTGAATAAGTAGTAAAAGACCCGCTATTTCTGTCCCTAAGTAAAACTCCCTTACGGCCTGTTATATTTTGTGACGGCCCTCAATATTTATAGATGAGGAAATTATTTTTTCCCAGGTTTTCCATCATGCGGTCCAAAAAACTGGGGTGGGTGGTCTACCCAGCGATCCTCACGGGTAGCGGCATACACGGGGTTGAGTGGATAGTAGATGCGATTGTGCTTCTTGTTGGCCTCGCCTACGACCAGCAACCGCACCTCTTCCTCCGTGTTGTTGATAAATGTGTGGCAGATACCGGTTCCGGCAGGAAATCCCACGCTGTCGCCAGGTTCAAGTTTCCATTGATAGCCATTTATCCACGCTTCTGGATAACCTTCGAGCACATAAATGAACTCTTCTTCATCGCTTTCAGCATGCGGATAGGACGTTCTGCGCCCGGGCGGCAAACGCTCATGATGGATACCAATGCGCCTGAGCCCAAGCTTACGAGCCAACGGGGCGCCGATAGAAAAAAGCTCATCGCTATCTGGATAGGTCGAATCATCCGCACCTTCTACGTCGCGCCAGTGCCGAATACAGTCAGGTTTTTTCATTGTTTATTTCCCGGTTTGTAATGGGTCAGGTATAGCACAGACTGGCGGATCTCGGTGTTTTTACCAGAACATGATAAAGTGGGGGTTTTCCGTCCTATAACATCCGGGGTGCTACATGGATAAGTCCACAAAAGAGCTGTTAGCGCAGGCCGAAAAGCTGTGCGCGCAACGCAATGTGCGCCTGACTCCGCAGCGCCTTGAAGTATTACGTCTGATGAGCCTGCAGCAGGGTGCCATCAGCGCCTACGATCTGCTCGATCTTCTCCGCGAAAGCGAGCCGCAGGCAAAGCCGCCAACGGTTTATCGCGCCCTGGATTTCCTGCTTGAACAAGGGTTTGTGCATAAGGTGGAATCCACCAACAGCTATGTGCTGTGCCATCTGTTTGATCAGCCCACCCACACATCGGCGATGTTTATCTGTGACCGCTGCGGCGTGGTGAAAGAAGAGGCTGCGGAAGGCGTGGAAGATATTATGCATACGCTGGCGGCGAAAATGGGTTTTGCCCTGCGTCATAACGTGATTGAGGCGCATGGGCTCTGTTCCGCGTGCGTGGAGGTAGAAGCCTGTCGTCATCAGGATGCGTGCCAGCACGACCACTCAATTCTTGTGAAGAAAAAGCCGCGTTAACGGCAAAAGAAAAGGCGGCTTAGAGCCGCCCTGTGGGTTATTCAGCGTTACCAGCGGTAGTCGTTACGGGTTTCCCAGTCTTTGACTTCGTTTTCCGCCTGATCTTTCGCGTAGCCGTAACGTTCCTGAATTTTACCGACAAGCTGATCGCGTTTACCTTCAATGACGGTCATATCGTCATCCGTCAGCTTACCCCACTTTTCTTTCGCTTTACCTTTGAACTGCTTCCAGTTGCCGCCGATTTCGTCTTTATTCATCATCGTGTCCTCTTAAGTTAAGCGTCGGGTCGTAACGTCCGTTACGTTCTTTTCTGCTGGACGTGATAATTATTGTAGTTAAGGATTCGGCAGTTGGTTTCATATTCGGAATCTTTAACCGTCACGATATATCGTGACGTGAAGAGAACCAGGTATTGTTTTGCCAGTGGCGGTGCCAGATAAACGCCAGCGACAACCCTCGCAGCGAGAGGAAAACGGCCAGGGCCAGCCACAAACCGTGATTACCCAGCCAGGGGAGCGTCAGCAGCGTCAGACCAAACCCGGCCGCTGCAACCGCCATACTGTTACGCATTTCCGCTCCGCGCGTCGCACCAATAAACATGCCGTCCAGCAGATAACACCAGACGCCGACCACCGGTAAGACGACTTGCCAGATGAGATAGTGACTCGCCAGCTCGCGCAGCGCAGGGATAGACGTCAGCAATGCAACGATCTGCTCACCAAAGCAGGCGTAAACCAGGCCAAACGCCAGCGCCACCAGTCCCGACTGGCGGCAGGCTGCCCGCCAGACGTCCCGAAGCTGCCCGCTTTCGCGCGCACCGTACGCCTGCCCGGAATGCGCTTCTACCGCATAGGCAAAACCGTCCAGCGCGTAGGCGGTAAAGGTCAGTAGCGTCATCAATACCGCGTTGACCGCAACGATTTCTGGCCCCAGTCGAGCCCCGAAGACCGTCAGCGCTCCGAAGCAGAGCTGAAGCAGCAGCGAGCGCAGCATGATGTCACGATTGAGCGCCAGCAGCTTACGGATATTGCCGCGCCATGCGGTTTTGAGCAGCGCCAGGGAGATGCCGCGCATCGCCAGCACGCGCCAGACCATCCACAGGCCAATAATAAAAGTTCCGTACTCGGCAATCGCCGTCGCCAGCGCCGCGCCCTGCACGTTCATATGCAGACCCATGACCAGCCAGACATCCAAAACGATATTGAGCAGGTTACCCACCACCAGCAAAATCACGGGTGCACGGGCGTACTGCACGCCCAATAGCCACCCCAGCAGAACCAGGTTAGCCAGTGACGCGGGCGCGCTGAGCCAGCGGATTTCAAGGAAACGTCGCGCCTGCTCTAATACCGCCTCGCTGCCGCCAACAACATGAAGCGCAAGGTCGATCAGGGGCGCACGCAATAAAACGATTAACGCCCCCGCGCCAAGCGCGAGGATCAGCGGCTGGACCAGCGCGCGCGCCAGACGCAGCGGATCTTTTGCACCATAAGCCTGTGCCGTGAGCCCGGTGGTGCTCATACGCAAAAAGAGCAGCAGCATAAACAGGAAGCTGGTTGCCGTCGCGCCAATCGCCACGCCGCCAAGATAAACAGGCGAATCAAGATGGCCAATAACGGCCGTATCGACCAGACCCAGCAAGGGAACGGTAATATTGGAGAAGATCATCGGCAGAGCAAGACGCCACAATGCCTTATCGGATGCCGTCAGCAGTGACATGAAAAATACCGGGTGTGGAGAATGAAGCAGGCTACAGCGGCGCCATAGCCTGTCAGGAAGAGGTTACAGCCATTCGCCGTTGCGAATGACCCCAACCGCCAGCCCTTCGATAGAGAAGTTGTGTTCGCGAAGATCGACCACAATCGGGGAGAACTCGTTGTTTTCAGGCAGTAGCTGAACGGTGTTCCCCTGTTTTTTCAGACGTTTGACGGTGACTTCATCATCAATGCGCGCGACGACTACCTGGCCGTTACGCACATCCTGTGTTTTATGCACCGCAAGCAGATCGCCGTCAAGAATACCGATGTCTTTCATCGACATACCGCTGACGCGCAGCAGGAAATCAGCACTCGGTTTGAACATGGCTGGATCGACCTGGTAATGGCCTTCAATATGCTGCTGTGCCAGTAAAGGCTCACCGGCAGCAACACGCCCCACCAGCGGAATGCCCGTCTCTTCTTCCACCAGCAGGCGGATACCCCGTGACGCGCCCGAAACAATCTCAATCACGCCCTTACGCGCCAGCGCTTTCAGGTGTTCTTCGGCAGCATTCGGAGAACGGAAGCCCAGACGCTGCGCGATTTCCGCACGCGTGGGTGGCATACCCGTCTGGCCGATATGATCCCGGATGAGATCAAACACCTCTTGCTGCCTGGTCGTTAACGCTTTCATTCCGCCCCCTGGGTGTATATACAGTTATGCTGTGAGTATATACAGTCAAAGGCGATTTTGGAACCAAAAACTGCACAAAAAACCAGGGACTTAATTATTCCTCGAGGCTCATCGGAAATGTGACCAAAGCAGCGTGACCCAGGTGATAGCGGCAGTGATAATCGCCAGCAACACGGCAGCAGAGCCCATGTCTTTTGCACGGCCAGAAAGTTCATGGAAATCTGAACCAATGCGATCAACCACGGCCTCAATAGCGCTATTAAGAATTTCCACTATCATCACCAGAAGCACGGAACCGATAAGAAGTACGCGGGTAATCGCATCAACATCAAGGAAACAGGCGACGATCACCGCGATGATAGCGGCGATGCCCTCCTGGCGAAAGGCGGCTTCGTTGATCCACGCGGCACGGAAACCTTTCCATGAATAGCCGGCGGCTTTGATGATACGCGTTAACCCAGTGGTATTATTGGCCATTAAAAGAACCTTTTATGAAAAAAAGCGTCAGTAACAGGAACTGTAGCGCGTTTCGCTACAGCCTGAAGTATGACGGGTAACAACAGAAATTTTGCGCGCTTTCTGTTATCCTTGCGCCGCAATTGCATTATTAACCAGAGGCTTTACATCGTTTATGTCCGGCTGGCCACGAATTTACTACAAATTACTTAATTTACCATTAAGCATCCTGGTAAAAAGCAAGTCTATCCCAGCAGAACCCGCGCTGGAATTGGGACTCGATACGTCACGTCCTATTATGTACGTTTTGCCTTATAACTCGAAGGCAGACTTACTGACGCTTCGCGCCCAGTGTCTGGCGCATGACTTACCTGACCCGCTTGAACCGCTTGAAGTTGACGGTACGCTGCTGCCGCGCTACGTGTTCATTCACGGTGGACCGCGCGTGTTTACCTACTACACGCCAAAAGAAGAGTCCATCAAGCTGTTCCATGACTATCTCGACCTGCACCGCAGCAACCCCGATCTGGATGTGCAGATGGTGCCGGTATCGGTGATGTTTGGTCGTCGTCCGGGCCGTGAAAAAGGTGAAGAGAACCCGCCGCTGCGCATGCTTAACGGCATCCAGAAGTTCTTCGCGGTCTCCTGGCTGGGACGCGACAGCTTTGTGCGTTTCTCCCCTTCCGTTTCGCTGCGTCGAATGGCGGACGAGCACGGCACCGACAAGATCATCGCGCAAAAACTGGCGCGCGTGGCGCGTATGCACTTCGCCCGTCAGCGCCTTGCTGCCGTTGGGCCGCGTCTCCCGGCGCGTCAGGATCTGTTCAACAAGCTGTTGGCCTCCAAAGCGATTGCCCGCGCCGTTGAAGACGAAGCGCGCAGCAAGAAAATTTCGCATGAGAAAGCCCAGCAGAACGCCATTGCGCTGATGGAAGAGATTGCAGCGAACTTCTCTTACGAGATGATTCGACTGTCCGATCGTATTCTCGGCTTTACCTGGAACCGTCTCTACCAGGGCATCAACGTTCATAACGCCGAGCGTGTACGTCAGCTGGCGCATGATGGCCATGAGATTGTCTATGTTCCCTGCCACCGCAGCCACATGGACTACCTGCTTCTTTCCTACGTGCTCTATCATCAGGGGCTGGTACCACCGCACATTGCTGCCGGTATCAACCTGAACTTCTGGCCAGCGGGTCCAATTTTCCGCCGCCTGGGCGCGTTCTTTATCCGTCGTACCTTCAAGGGCAACAAGCTCTACTCCACCGTGTTCCGCGAGTATCTGGGCGAGCTGTTCAGCCGCGGCTATTCCGTGGAGTACTTCGTCGAGGGCGGTCGTTCCCGTACCGGACGTCTTCTCGATCCGAAAACCGGCACGCTGTCGATGACCATCCAGGCGATGCTGCGCGGAGGAACCCGTCCCATCACGCTGGTGCCAATCTACATTGGCTATGAGCACGTGATGGAAGTGGGCACGTACGCGAAAGAGCTGCGTGGTGCAACCAAAGAGAAAGAGAGCCTGCCGCAGATGCTGCGCGGCCTGAGCAAGCTGCGTAATCTCGGTCAGGGCTACGTGAACTTCGGCGAACCGATGCCGTTGATGACGTACCTGAACCATCACGTTCCCGAGTGGCGCGAGTCCATCGATCCTATCGAAGCGATTCGTCCAGCCTGGCTGACGCCAACGGTCAACGGCATCGCGTCCGAGCTGATGGTGCGCATTAACAACGCCGGTGCGGCTAACGCCATGAACCTGTGCTGTACGGCACTTCTGGCTTCGCGTCAGCGCTCGCTGACCCGTGAACAGCTCACGGAGCAGCTGGATTGCTATCTGGATATGATGCGTAACGTGCCGTACTCGGTTGATTCGACCGTGCCTTCTGCAACCGCCAGTGAACTTATCGATCACGCGCTGCAGATGAACAAGTTTGAAGTCGAAAAGGACACGATCGGCGACATCATCATTCTGCCGCGCGAGCAGGCAGTGCTGATGACCTACTACCGAAACAACATCACCCATATGCTGATGCTGCCGTCGCTCATGGCGGCTATCATCACCCAGCATCGCCGTATCTCGCGTCAGGAACTCTTGCGTCACGTTGAGACGCTCTATCCGATGCTGAAAGCGGAGCTGTTCCTGCGCTGGAGCAAGGATGAGCTGGCGGGCGAGCTGGATAAACTGACGGAAGAGCTGCGTCGTCAGGGGCTGATCACCGTCACGAACGACGAGCTGCACATCAACCCGTCACGCTCCCGCACCCTGCAGCTGCTGGCGGCCGGTGCGCGCGAAACGCTGCAGCGCTACGCCATTACGTTCTGGCTGCTGAGTGCGAACCCGTCTATCAACCGCGGTACGCTGGAGAAAGAGAGCCGGACGCTGGCCCAGCGCCTGTCCGTTCTGCACGGCATTAACGCTCCTGAATTCTTCGACAAAGCGGTCTTCAGTTCCCTGGTCCTGACGCTGCGCGATGAAGGCTTCATCAGCGATACGGGTGATGCCGAGCCGGAAGAGACGCTGAAGGTATACCAGATGCTGGCAGAGCTGATTACCTCGGACGTGCGTTTGACGATTGAGAGCGCCACGCAGGGCGAGTAACGCAATGCCGGGTTATGGCCCGGCCTGACGCCCTGGATAATAAAAAGGCCCGGTAAGCGCTGACGCTACCGGGCCTTATTTTTAGACTTGTTAAATCACTGCCCTCAGCTGAGCAGCGTAAAGGCAATCATCCCGACAATTGCACCCGTCGTGCCGAGAATGGTTTCCATCAGCGTCCAGGTTTTCAGGGTTTGCGCTTCGGTGGCGCCGGTAAATTTACCGAACAGCCAGAAGCCCGCGTCGTTAACGTGAGAAACCACAATCGAACCGCCCGCGATACAGATAGACAGCGCGGCCATCTGCGCACCGGAGTAGTTCAGCTGTTCAATCACCGGCATCACCAGACCCACAGCGGTTAAACACGCCACGGTTGCGGAACCCTGGATGATACGTACCGCCGCAGCCAATACGAAACAGGTTACCGCAATCGGCAGGCCCATCCCGGTCAGCGCTTCGCCCAGAGCCGGGCCCACGCCGGAATCCACCAGTACCTGCTTGAACACGCCGCCGGCACCGATCACCAGCAGGATAATCCCCGCAGGCTGCAGCGCGGCACCGCAGATCTCCATCACCCGGTCTTTTGGCATTCCCTGACGCATCGCCAGGCCGTAAATCGCCACCAGACAGGCCACCAGGATCGCCGTGAACGGATGACCGATGAACTCAAACCATTCATAGGCGCTGGAGCCCACCGGCACAAAGCGCGCGGCGATGGTTTTCAAACCCACGAGAACCAGCGGGAGCAGGATCAGCGACAGGCTGAAGCCGAAGGACGGCATTTTGCCCTCGCCCAGGTGCGGCTCGGTGATGTCATCCGGGATATGAAGCTCAACGTAACGGCTGATGAAGTTGCCCCACAGCGGACCGGCAATAATCATCCCCGGGATTGCCGCGCACAGGCCAATCAGGATCATCCAGCCAAAGTCAGCGTGCATCTGGGACGCCAGCAGCATCGGCGCAGGCCCAGGCAGCAGAAACGCCGCGGCCGCCGCCACGCCCGCAAACAGTGGAATAACCAGCTTCACAAGGTTTGTGCCGGTATGGCGCGCCATGGAGAACGCGACGCTTATCAGCAGCACAACGGCCACTTCAAAGAACAGCGGCAGCGCGCAAATCAGGCCCGCCAGGCCAATCGCGTAGTGCGCGCGGCTGTGGCCGAAGGATTTCAGCATTTTGACGGCAATCTGGTCGACCGCGCCCGTCTCGTGCAAAATCTTGCCAAACATCGCGCCAAGGGCCACCACAATCGCCAGGAAGCCCAGCGTACCGCCCATCCCTTTTTCCATCGTCGCGGCGATCTTGTCGAGCGGCATACCGGAAAAGAGACCTGCACCTATAGAAACCACCATCAAAGCAACAAAAGCGTGCATACGCGCCTTCATCACTAAAAACAGCAGCAGCAACACGGAACCCACTGCTGTCAAAACTAGCGTTAATGTACTCAAAACTTACTGCCTTTTATTAATGACCTCGATGGTGCTGGCAACAACACCTTCCAGTGACTGATCGATATCAACCACTAAGACGTCTTTCTCGTCTTCACCCGGCTCCTGCAGCGCTTCGAACTGCGTCACCAGCATCTGGGTTTTGAAGAAGTGACCTTTACGCGCCTTCAGGCGGCTTTCAATCACCTCGAAATCCCCTTTCAGGTAGATGAAAGAGAGGTTCGGGTTACCGTCGCGCAGCAGGTCGCGGTAGGTTTTTTTCAGCGCAGAGCAGACGATCAGGGAGACTTTATTGGTACGCTGCATAGCGAACGCGGCGTCATTCAGCGCCTGCAACCACGGTTTGCGGTCGTCGTCGTTCAGCGGCTCGCCGGAGGCCATTTTCATGATGTTGCTGCGCGGATGGAGGAAGTCGCCATCAAGGAACGCAGCCTGGAGTTGATGCGCCACTTCGCTGGCTACGGCTGATTTCCCGCTACCGGAAACGCCCATCAGGACGTAGACGTGGTGATCGTGATTAGTCGTGCTCAAAGGGTGTCCCTCAGTCAATTGTTACGGGTAACAGTTATCGGTAACATTGTCCTGCCGGGGCAAAAGAGAAGCAATATCCAAACGTGCGCGAAGTGAATAAGTGTGAGCTACTTCAAATTTGTCAGTTCAAATAGATCCACCCGGTGACAAGGTGAAACCTAAATCTAACATTTTCGGGGTAACTGCCTCACCACGAATGCGCGCCAGCAGGCGTTCTGCGCCAATACGGCCCATACGTTCACGCGGGGTCAGGACGCTCGCCAGACGCGGCTCCATCACCTGACCAATGTCGTGGCCGTGGAAACCGGCGATCGCCATATCATCAGGGATCTTTAACCCCAGACGCTGACACTCAAACGCCGCGCCAACCGCCAGGTCATCGTTGGTACAGAAAATACCGTCCAGTTGCGGATACTCGCGCCGCGCCTGACGCATCAGCTCAATACCCGACGTATAGGAGGAGGACTGCTCCACCATCACGCTGTACGGGGTTAAGTTTGCGTCGAGCATCGCCTGCTCGTATCCCTTCTGTTTGATGATAGTACGTTCATCAAGACGCGCACCCAGATAGGCGATATGACGATGCCCGCGGGCGATAATGGCCGCCGTCATCTGGCGCGCCGCTTCAAAGTTATCGAACCCAACGGCAATATCGAGACACGGCGACTGGCTGTCCATCAGCTCCACCACAGGGATACCCGCCACTTCGATCATTTTGAGCGTGCGGGCAGTGTGGGTACGTTCGGTTAAAATCAGGCCGTCAATGTTCCAGGAAAGCATCGACTCAAGACGTTCCTCTTCCAGTTCCGGCTTGTACCCATAGTGGGCGAGCATGGTCTGGTAGCCAAAAGCATCGGTGACGCTTTCGATTCCCCGCAATACTTCGGCGAAAACCTGGTTGGTCAGGGATGGAAGCAGGACACCCACCGCACGACTGGTCGCATTGGAGAGAATATCGGGTGCGCGGTTGGGGATATAACCCAGTTCATCAAGGGCAGCGGCAATCTTGCCACGTAACGCCACGGAAACCTGTTCCGGGTTACGTAAAAAACGGCTGACCGTCATTTTGGTCACACCGACGCGATCGGCGACATCCTGAAGTACGGGGCGTTTCTTTTTCATCGTCCTGAGAAATCTTGAAGTGAGAGATTTGCTCAGTTTATCACGGACAAAGCCCATCCTTCCCCTGTCAAAGGGAAGGATGGGTATTTATTTATGTTTTATTACACCGGCGGCAGGTCAAACAGCAGAATTTCGCTTTCGCTGTCGGCATGCACGGAGAGCGCCTGCTCATCCCAGATGGCCAGACCATCGGCGGTGGTTGCTTTAGTGCCGTTGATGGACACTTCACCTTTCACCACCTGGATCCAGACGCGGCGGTTAGCGGCAATCTGATGCACGGACTGTTCATCTTTCGCCAGCGCCCAGCGGTACAGCTCCATATCCTGATGCACTTTCAGGGAGCCTTCACGCGCATCCGGGGAGAGCACCAGCTGTTTACCCTGTTTCGCGTCGAAGCGGCGCTGCTCGTAGCGCGGCGTGATGCCGGTCTCTTCTGGAATGATCCAGATTTGATACAGGTGCAGTTTTTCCGTTTTGCTTGGGTTGTACTCAGAGTGACGCACCCCGGTACCCGCGCTCATAATCTGGAACTCGCCCGCCGGAACCTGCTCTTTGTTGCCCATGCTGTCCTGGTGCTCAACCGCGCCTTCCAGCACATAGGTCAGGATTTCCATGTCTTTGTGCGGGTGGGTACCGAAGCCCTGGCCCGCATCAATCACGTCATCGTTAATCACGCGCAGTGCGGAGAAGCCCATGAAGTTCGGGTCGTAGTAGTCGGCAAACGAGAATGAATGCCATGAGTCCAGCCAGCCATGATTCGCGTGACCACGTTCGTTTGCTTTGCGTAAGTAGATCATTGTTTTCACCCTCAGTTCGTTTCGATGGAGTAAGTGTGGACGCAAACGGCCTGGGATCATAGAGGGTGAAAATTGACTCCTCTGTTCAAAAATTGTGAACAAGTGCAGAGGAGCCGTTTTTGCTTATTTTGCGAGGGTTACCGTGGCAGGAGAAGCCTGTTCGAAGGCCCGTTCAAGGATTTCGAGGTTGGTCAGAACGTCAGATTCCTTGACGTAATTCGCCGTGCCGTTTGTGAGGGTCTCAAACAGCGCATCATAGACGCGGCCATAGTCGCCGGTTTCCGGTTTCAACGTTTCTTTGACCGTCACGCCCTCGTCGTTCACATACTCCAGCACGCCCACGGAATCGTCCGCGGCAAATCCCGGCTCACCCGGCATGATATTGGCCTTCAGGCTGGTCTCCTGCTGGTCAATGCCGTACTTAATGAACGAACCCCGGGTACCGTGAACGATAAATTTCGGGTAGTCGATCTTCACCAGATGGCTGGTTTTGACGATGGCTTTCAGGTCGCCGTAGAACAGCTGCGCTTCAAAAGTATCGTCCGGGTTGGCTTTATTACGCAGGCTGCGGATGTCATACGCCACGTGGTCCGGGCGGCCAAACAGGGAGATGATCTGGTCCATGGTATGCACGCCCAGACCATAGAACGAGCCGTCCTGCGGCAGGCCGGGCTGAGTTTCCGCTACCGGACGGTAGTAATCGAAGTGGCTTTCTATTTCCACGATGTTGCCGAGCTTGCCGCTTTCAATCGCTTTTTTCGCCGTCAGGAAGCAGCTATCAAAGCGACGGTTCTGATACGGCGTGACGGTCAGGCCTTTGCTTTTCGCCAGCGCGAACAGCTCTTTCGCTTCGGCAATAGTCGGGGTGAACGGCTTTTCTACCAGCACGTTTTTACCCGCATTGAGCGCGCGTTTGGCATAGTCAAAATGGCTGTCGGCATGGGTGCAGACAACCACCAGCTTCACCTGCGGGTCGTTAAGCACCTCATCGAGATCGCTGGTGAAGTGGATGTGGGAATACTGCGGAGATTGCTCTTCCGGCTTCGCGCGGCGGCGGTAGATATGGGCCACATGCCAGCTGTCTTTGCGGTTAAGAACATACGGCAGGTGATAGCGGGTCGTACTTTTACCAAATCCAATAAATGCGCAATGTAGTGTCATAGCTCAGTCCTTTTGGAAGGTTACTGAGTCTAACCATAACAAAAAAAAAGCCAGCTAAAAGCTGGCTAAAGTAATACTGGAAGCAATGTGAGCAATGTCGTGCTTTCAGGTTCCCGTAGAGGTCTTCCTGAACGCAAAGCAATAATAATCATTCTCATTCGCACTTGTCCAATACTTTTTGCAAAAAATAGCGGTTGACTCAAATTTTAAAGTCATTGATGTTGGAAGGGACGTTTAACTGACTGAGGAACAAGGAATGAGTGAGATAGTGATACGCCATGCGGAACCGAAAGATGCTGAAGCCTTACGCCAGAACTATATGCATCCGGGGGTGTATCACGACACGCTACAGCTACCTCATCCTTCCCTTGAGCACTGGCAAGAACGTCTTATCGCAAAACCCGGCCAAAAACGCCTTGTCGCCTGCATTGATGAACAACTTGTTGGCGATCTGATGCTTCAGGTGGAAGCCAGCCCGCGACGCAGCCATGTGGCCACATTCGGTATCAGCGTTGCGGCGCATGCACAGGGGCGCGGCGTGGGCAGTGCGTTAATGCGCGAGATGATAAACCTTTGCGATAACTGGATGCGTATTGAACGGATTGAATTAACGGTGTTTGCCGATAATCCTGCCGCTCTGGCGCTGTACCGGAAGTTTGGTTTCGAAATCGAAGGCACCGGCAACAAATTTGCCCTGCGCAACGGCGAGTATGTGGATGCGTATTATATGGCGAGAATGAAGTGACACTTTCTCCTCTCCCCATAGGGGCGAGGGAGAAAAGACCGCACCGTGCGATCCCCTCTCCCCTATGGGGAGAGGGTTAGGGTGAGGGGAATAATTAATACCCCGCCGACAAATCATCCACCGAACGCGGATCTGATGCGCCAAACAGCGCCCCGTCCGGTCCCACCATAATGCCCTGCGTACTGCCCATCGCCTCTTTCACCGCCACCTTTTGACCGCGCTGCTCCAGCAGCTTGATGGTATCCGGGCTAAAACCCTTCTCCACGCGCAGCTCGTCCGGCAGCCACTGGTGATGGAAACGCGGGGCGTTGGTCGCTTCGGCGACGTTCATCCCAAAGTCGATGCTGTTCACCACCATTTGCAGCACGGTGGTGATAATCCGGCTACCGCCAGGGCTGCCGGTCACCAGCCAGGTTTTCCCGTCTTTCACCACGATGGTGGGCGACATGGACGACAGCGGACGTTTCTTCGGCCCTACCGCATTCGCATCGCCGCCGACCAGCCCGTAGACGTTCGGCACGCCCGGTTTAGCAGAGAAGTCGTCCATTTCGTTGTTCAGCAGAATGCCGCTGTTGCCCGCCACAATCCCGGTGCCGAAGGTGGTGTTGAGCGTATAGGTCACCGCCACCGCGTTACCGTCTTTATCCACCACCGAGAAGTGGGTGGTCTGGTTGCTTTCATACGGCGCCAGCTTGCCGGGGCGGATCTCGCTCGACGGCTTAGCCTTGTTGATGTCGATCTGATCGGCAATAGATTTGGCATAGGCTTTATTAGTCAGCGCCTGCCACGGCACCTTCACGAAGTCCGGATCGCCGAGATATTCCGAGCGGTCGGCGTAGGCGCGCTTTTCCGCTTCCGCCATCACCTGCATGGCATCCGCACTGCCGAAGCCGAACTTGTGCATATCGAAGTTTTCGAGAATATTGAGGATCTGCACGATGTGGATCCCACCGGAAGACGGCGGCGGCATGGAGAAGACCTCGTACCCGCGGTAGGTGCCGCTAATCGGCTCGCGCTCCACCGCCTTGTATTCCGCCAGATCCGCTTTGGTGATGAGCCCGCCGTTCTTCTGCATCTCTTGTGCAATCTGGTCGGCAATCGCTCCTTTGTAGAAGGCGTCCGGACCGTGCTCTGCAATCAGCTCCAGGCTTTTAGCGAGGTTCTTCTGCACCAGCTTATCGCCCTTCTTCAGCGGCTCGCCGTCTTTCCAGAAGATCGCTTTGCTGTTTTCATGATTCGGAATGACTTCGCTGCCATAGGTTTTGAGATCGTCCGCCAGCGCATCGTTTACCACAAAGCCGTCCCGCGCCAGCTTGATGGCAGGCTGCACTACCTTGTTCAGCGGCAGGGTGCCGTATTTTTCCAGCGCCAGCGAGAAGCCCGCGATGGTGCCCGGCGTGCCGGTCGCGAGATGCGAGGTCAGGGATTTTTTGCTGTCAGGGTTGCCCTGATCGTCGAGGAACATATCGCGAGACGCCTGAGCAGGCGCCATCTCGCGGAAGTCGATGGCCGTCGTTTTGCCGTCTTTGGTGCGCAGCATCATAAAGCCGCCGCCACCCAGGTTCCCCGCCTGCGGATGCGTTACCGCCAGCGCATAGCCGACGGCGACCGCGGCATCCACCGCGTTACCGCCCTGCCTGAGAATATCGACGCCCACTTTTGTTGCCAGCGCATCCACGGACGCTACCATGCCATGGGTTGCCCGCACGGGATGAAAAACATCTTCCTCCACGCCGTAAGAGACCGGAGGCGCCGCGGGCGGGTTGGCCGCCACGCTAAATGTACCGCCTGCCATCAGCGCGGCGATGGCGACCCAGCGCAAAAACGTTGGTTTCATGATTGTTGTTCTCCAGGTGAAGGGATCCATATTCCCCGCTTAAGCCTGGTTCACAACTCCTAAAAAATCATCGTCATGGTGAAATCAGGGTAAACTTAAGAGAGACCTCAAGAGGAGGAAATGACAATGAAACGCTTGATGATTCTTACGGCGCTGATCCCGTTTGCCGCGCTCGCACAGCCACTCAACACCATGAACAACCCGAACCAGCAGGGCTATGTCATCCCGAGCCAGCAGCGTATGCAGACCGAGATGATGAGCCAGCAACAGCAGCAGAAAGGGATGCTTAATCAGCAACTGAGAACGCAGACCCAGATGCAGCAGCAAAGCCTGCAAAATCAGATGAACGCCAACACCCAGCGCGTGCAGCAGGGGCAGGTGCGCGAGCAGCCGCTGCCGAATAAAAACGGCGGGATGTTAGGGGGAATGACGTCGTCAGGCAGCGGACAGCAGCATATGCTGCCGCCGCAGTCGAATGGCAGTATGCTTAATCCGCAGAACTAAAGTCCGGGCCGATCAGGTCGATTGCATCGGTACAGATGCTGTCCACGCCCCAGCGCAGCAGTTCGGCTGCACGCTGGGGTTTGTTAACGGTGTAGACCAGAATATGTAGACCCGCGTCTTTCAGCATCTTCACCCGCGTCTCATCCAGCAGCCTGTGATTAAGATGGATAGAGACACATGCCAGGCGCGTCGTCAGCTCGCGCCAGTCCTCGCGCCACTCGTCAAGCAGCAGCCCGCGAGGCAGCTCCGGTACGGCCGCCTGTGCCGCTTCCAGTGCGTCAATTTCAAATGATGACAGCAGCGGCGCGGTCATCCCTTCCCACAGCTCGCGCGCGGCCAGAGCAATCACTTTGCCCGTCAGCGGCCCGGTACCGGTGGTCGGTTTAATTTCGATATTGGCCATCATGCCGTGCTGGCGACAGCGATCCGCCACTTCCGCCAGCAACGGCAGCGGTTCGCCTTTGAATTCACCGCTGTACCAGCTTCCGGCGTCTACCTTCAGCAGGTCGCGCCACGGCAGCTCGCCCGCCACGCCCCAGCCGTTGCTGGTGCGCTCGAGGTTATCGTCATGCAGCAGGAAAATCTCGCCGTCTTTCGACAGCTTGGCGTCGAACTCGATCATCGTGTGACCGTAGCGCGCGCCAACGTCAATCGCCGCCAGCGTGTTTTCCGGCGCCAGCTTACCGCCGCCCCGGTGGGCGACGACGTGGGGATAAGGCCAGTTACTCATACTCGTTGTCCTGTTTCACCGTCAAACAGGTGCAGATGGTTTTCCGGCAGGTGGAGCCACAGCGTGCTGCCGGCTTTAGGGCGTTCCTGATGCGCCAGACGCACCACCATTTTTTGCTCGCCCCAGCGCCCGTGCGCCAGGTTATCTGCACCCAACATCTCCAGCGTGTCCATCACCAGCGGCACGCCGCCTTCCGCCTGAGAGGTTAAACCGATATGTTCCGGGCGGATACCGAGCGTCATCTTACGCCCGGCGTAGCCACGATAGTACCAGTTGATCGGCAATGCCATCCCGCTTTCCAGCTCAAAGTGCGAGCCCGCGCTGCTGATGCGCCCTTCCAGCAGGTTCATCGCCGGGCTGCCGATAAAGCTCGCCACAAAGCGGGTAGCCGGTTTCTCGTACACTTCCACCGGGGTACCAATCTGCTCGGCAACGCCTTTGTTCATCACCATCACGCGCTGGGCGAGCGTCATGGCTTCGACCTGATCGTGGGTCACGTACAGGGAGGTGGTTTTCAGACGACGGTGCAGCTGCTGTAACTCAAGACGCATCTGCACGCGCAGCTTGGCGTCGAGATTAGAGAGCGGCTCGTCGAACAGGAATACCGCCGGATCGCGCACGATGGCGCGACCCATCGCCACGCGCTGGCGCTGTCCGCCGGAGAGCTCTCGCGGGCGGCGCTTAAGCAGGCCGTCGAGTTCCAGAATGCGGGCGGCCTCCTTCACGCGCTCGTCGATATGGCCTTTGCCCATGCCGCGGATTTTCAGCCCCCAGGCCATGTTCTCTTCCACGCTCATGTGCGGATAGAGAGCGTAGTTCTGGAACACCATCGCGATGCCGCGGTCTTTCGGCTCCATCTCGGTGACGCGCTGGCGGTCAATCCAGATATCCCCGGAGGTCACACGCTCCAGCCCCGCCACCATGCGCAGCAGCGTGGATTTGCCGCAGCCGGACGGGCCGACCATCACGATAAACTCCCCGTCCGCCACGTCGAGCGTCAGCGGCTGAATCACCTGGGTTTTGCCGTCCCAGCTTTTGGTTACTGCCTGAAGTTTTAAACCTGCCATCTTATTTCTCGCTATCGACCAGGCCGCGGACAAACGCGCGCTGCATGGCTAAAACAATGACTACGGGTGGGATAAGGGTAAGCAGCATCGCCGCCATCACCTGGTTCCAGAGGGTGGTGCCTTCGCCGGTGGCGATCATGCCTTTGATGCCCGCCACGGCGGTGCCGAGGTTGACGTCCTGAATAATCAGCAGCGGCCACAGGTACTGGTTCCAGCCGTAGATAAAGGTGATCACAAACAGCGCCGCAAGGTTAGTTTTCGACAGCGGCAGCACGATATCGCGGAAGAAGCGCATCGGCGACGCGCCGTCGATGCGCGCCGCTTCAATCAGCTCGTCCGGCAGGGTCATAAAGAACTGGCGGAACAGGAAGGTGGCGGTCGCCGAGGCCATCAGCGGCAGGGTTAAGCCCGCGTAGCTGTCGAGCATCTTCAGGTTGGCGATCACTTCCACCGTCGGGAAGATACGCACCTCCACTGGCAGCATCAGGGTGATAAAAATCATCCAGAAAAACAGATTACGCAGCGGAAAGCGGAACCAGACGATGGCGAAGGCCGACAGCATCGACACCGTGATTTTGCCCACCGTAATGCCGAACGCCATGATGAAGCTGTTGAGCATCATCAGCCAGAACGGCGCGCTGTTGGCGCCCACGCCCTGGGTCCAGATGGTCCTCATATTCTCGAAAAGATGCGTGCCTGGGATCAGCGTCATCGGCGTGTCGAACACCGCTTTGGTGTCCAGCGTGGCGGCGACAAAGGCCACGTACAGCGGAAACAGGATGACGATAATCCCTAAAATCAGCATGGTATGGCTGAAAATCGTCAGCCCGCGACGGTTCTCAATCATTGGTAGCGCACCTTACTTTCGACATAGCGGAACTGCACCACCGTGAGGATGATGACGAGGAACATCAGCACGACGGACTGCGCGGCAGAAGCGGAGAGATCCAGCCCGGCGAAGCCTTCGCGGTAGATCTTATAGATAAGCGTCGTTGTCGCCTGCACCGGGCCGCCCGCGGTCGCCGCGTCGATCACCGGGAAGGTGTCGAAGAAGGCGTACACGAGGTTAACCACCAGCAGGAAGAAACTCACCGGGGCGATCAGCGGCAGCGACAGCCTGAAGAAGCGACGAATAGGCCCTGCTCCGTCAATTGCCGCGGCTTCCACCAGCGAGCGCGGAATGGACTGCAGCGCGGCAAAGAAGAACAGGAAGTTATAGCTGATCTGCTTCCACACCGAGGCGAACACCACCAGGAACATCGCCTGACCGCTGTTCTGGGCATGGTTCCAGTCGTAGCCGAACTCTGCCAGGAAATGGGTAATCAACCCGCGGCCGGGATTAAACAGGAAGATCCACAGTACGGCGGCGACGGCGGGTGCCACGGCGTAAGGCAGCAGCATCAGGGTCTGATACAGGCGGCTGCCGCGCACCACGTAATCCACCAGCGCGGCGAAAAACAGCGAGGCGACAAGGCCGCTGACGGTGACCAGCGCGCTGAACTTCATCGTCGTCCAGAAGGCGTCCAGGTAGTAGCTATCATGGAACAGCGCGGTAAAGTTATCCAGGCCAACAAACTGGCTGGAGAGCCCGAACGGATCGACGCTTTGTACCGAGTACCACAGCGCTTCGCCCGCAGGCCAGATAAAGAAGATAACGGTGATGACCAGCTGAGGCGCGACCAACAGGTACGGCAGCCAGCGGGAACGGAACACCGGACGGGATGATGACATAGGTTTGCTCTGTAGGTATTCACCCCTCACCCCGACCCTCTCCCCAAAAGGGCGAGGGAGAAAAGACGGCTCTGTGCAGTCCCCTCTCCCCTATGGGGAGAGGGTTAGGGTGAGGGGCAGGTTTGAATTACGATTTCGTCGACTGCTCAAAGCGGCGCAGCAGCTGATTCCCGCGCTCTACCGCAGAGTCCAGCGCCTGCTGTGGCGTTTTCTTCCCGGTCCACACGCTTTCCAGCTCTTCATCCACGATGGTGCGGATCTGCGGCATGTTGCCCAGACGCAGACCTTTGGTGAACGGCAACGGCGGCTTGTTCAGCATCTGGCGCGTCGCGATGTCCGCGCCTGGATTCTTGCTGTAGAAGCCCTGCTCGCGGGTCAGGTCGTAAGCGGCTTTGGTGATCGGCAGGTAGCCGGTCTTCTGGTGCCACTCGGCGGCATTTTCAGGCTTCGCCAGGAAGTCGAGGAACTCGGCTACGCCTTTGTAGGTGCCCTTGTCTTTACCCTGCATGACCCACAGGCTTGCCCCGCCGATAATGGCGTTCTGCGGCGCGCCCTTCACGTCAGCGTCGTACGGCATCATGCCCACGCCGTAGTTGAATTTGGCGTAGTGACGGATATCCGCCAGCGAGCCGGAGGAGGCGGTGGTAATGGCACAGTCGCCGTTGTAGAACTTCTCGGTGGATTCGTCTTTACGCCCGAAGTAGCTGAAGTCGCCCTTCTTGTTCAGATCGGCAAGCAGCGCGATGTGCTTCACCTGCTCCGGCTTGTTGAACTCCAGTACCGCATCGGTGCCGTCGAAGCCGTTGTTTTTGGTCGCCACCGGCAGGCCGTGCCAGGCGCTGAAGTTTTCAATCTGGATCCAGCCCTGCCAGCCGCTGGCGTAGCCGCACTTCATCCCCGCCGCTTTCAGCTTCGCGGTGTACTCCGCCAGGTCCTGCCAGGTTTTTGGCGGCTGTTCCGGGTCTAAACCGGCTTTTTTGAAGGCATCTTTGTTGTAGTAGAGCACCGGCGTAGAGCTGTTAAACGGCTGGGACAGCAGATGGCCGGTTTTGGAATCGGTGTAGTAACCCGCTACGGTCGGCACAAACTGGGATTCATCGAAGTTGATACCCGCCTCTTTGAACACTTCATACACCGGCTTGATAGCTTTGGAGGCCATCATGGTGGCGGTGCCCACTTCATAAACCTGTAACAGCGCAGGCGCGTTGCCGGTACGGAAGGCGGCGATGCCCGCGCTCAGGCTCTGCTCGTAGTTACCTTTGTACACCGGCACAATTTTGTAATCCGGATGGGTGTCGTTGAAACGTTGCGCCAGGGAGTCAACTTCTTTACCCAACTCCCCTTCCATTGAATGCCAGAACGGAATGGTGGTGACAGCCATTGCGTTCGCCGCAAAAGCCAGACCCAGTGCCAGACCCAAAGCTGTGTGTCGTAACGATGTCATTGTCATCTCTCTTATTGTGCCGGATGCGCGATATCACGCGTTTTATGCTCGCGAGGTAACATGACATGCTCGAATTACAGAAAAATAACTGTTTGTTTACAGATAAGTGACAGCCAGGCGTCAGGGGGATGATGGTTGTGTGAAGGGGGTTGGATGGTTGGGTGCGGTCTGGTGCCCTCACCCCGGCCCTCTCCCACAGGGAGAGGGAGAAAACACTAAAAAAGGCAACTTGCGTTGCCTTTTTGCTTTTACCTATCCGCCCAGATACGCGCTCCGCACCGCTTCGTTCGCCAGCAGCGCGTCGCCGGTGTCTTCCAGCACTACGCGGCCGTTCTCCAGCACGTAGCCACGGTCAGCGAGCTTCAGCGCCTGGTTGGCGTTCTGCTCGACGAGGAAGATGGTCATCCCCTCTTTGCGCAGCTGCTCAATGGTGTCGAAAATCTGCTGGATGATGATCGGCGCCAGACCGAGAGACGGCTCGTCCAGCAGCAGCAGGCGCGGCTGGCTCATCAGCGCGCGGCCAATCGCCAGCATCTGCTGCTCACCGCCGGACATGGTGCCCGCACGCTGGATGCGGCGTTCCCACAGGCGCGGGAAGAGTTCGTACACCCACTTGATGCGGGTCTGGTATTCATCGCGGTGGGCGAAGAAGCCGCCCATCGCCAGGTTCTCTTCCACCGTCATACGCGAGAAGACCCGGCGCCCTTCCGGGACAATCGCCACCGCTTCACGCATGATTCTGGCGGTCTGCCAGTCGGTAATGTCTTTACCATCAAACACGATCCGCCCGCTGGTGGCGCGCGGGTCGCCGCACAGGGTGCCGAGCAGCGTAGTTTTACCCGCGCCGTTGGCGCCAATCAGGGTCACGATTTCACCCTGATTGATGTGCAGGCTGACGTCGTGCAGCGCCTGGATCTTGCCGTAGTGCGCGTTGACCTTGTCGAACGTTAACATCGCTTTTTCCATCTTATGCCTCACCCAGGTATGCGCGGATCACGTCCGGGTTGTTGCGGATCTCTTCCGGCGTGCCGTTTGCCAGCGGCGTACCCTGGTTAACCACGTAGATACGGTCCGAAATGCCCATCACCAGCTTCATGTCGTGCTCGATCAGCAGAACGGTAGTGTCGTGGTGATCGCGCAGTTCGGCAATCAGCTCGTCCAGCTCTTTGGTCTCTTTCGGGTTGAGCCCTGCCGCCGGTTCGTCGAGCATCAGGATCTCCGGCTGGGTCACCATGCAGCGCACAATCTCCAGACGACGCTGGTCGCCGTAGGCCAGGTTGCTCGCCTGACGGTTGGCGTGCTGCAGCAGGCCAATTCGGTCGAGCCAGGTCGCCGCGCGGTCAAGCGCTTCATCCTGCGCGCGGCGGAAGGCCGGGGTTTTCAGCAGGCCGGAGAACAGCCCGGTTTTCAGCTGCTGATGCTGAGCGACCAGCAGGTTCTCAATCACCGTCATCTCGCGGAACAGACGCACGTGCTGGAAGGTACGCACCACGCCCATGCGGGCAATCTGCTGGCCCGGCAGCCCTTCAAGATGCTTGTCGCGCAGCATGATGGTGCCGCCCGTCGGCTTGTAGAAGCCGGTCAGGCAGTTAAAGACCGTGGTTTTCCCCGCGCCGTTCGGGCCAATCAGGGAGACAATCTCTTTCTTGTGCAGATCCAGTGACACATTGTTGACCGCCAGCAGGCCGCCAAAACGCATCATCAGACCGTTAACGGATAATAATGGCTGACTCATGCCTGCTCTCCTTTCGCCTGAGTGCGTTTCAGCTTCAGCTGTGGACGAGTCATCGGCAGCAAGCCCTGCGGACGCCAGATCATCATCAGCACCATCAAACCACCCAGCATCAGCATGCTGTATTCGTTAAAGTCGCGCATCAGCTCGCGCGAGACCACCAGCAGGATGGCCGCGAGGATAACGGCGAACTGCGAGCCCATACCGCCCAGCACCACAATCGCCAGCACAAAGGCGGACTCGGCAAAGGTGAACGATTCCGGGCTCACAAAGCCCTGACGGGCGGCAAACAGCGTTCCGGCGAAACCGGCAAACGCGGCGCTGATGGTGAACGCGGTCAGCTTGATGCGGGTCGGGTTCAGGCCCAGGGAGCGGCAGGCGATCTCATCTTCACGCAGCGCTTCCCACGCGCGGCCCAGCGGCATGCGCAGCAGACGGTTAATCACGAACAGGGTAATCACCACCAGCAGCAGCGCCACCAGATAGAGCCAGATTACGCGGTCGGACGGGTCATACTTCACGCCGAAGAAGTTACTGAAGGTGTCCCAGCCGCCTTCGCGGGCGGTACGGCTGAACTCCAGGCCGAAGAAGGTTGGTTTCGGGATCTGGCTGATGCCGTTCGGGCCGCCGGTCACTTCGGTGTTGTTAAGCAGCAGGATACGGACGATTTCGCCGAAGCCTAAGGTCACAATCGCCAGGTAGTCACCGCGCAGGCGCAATACCGGGAAGCCAAGCAGAAAGCCCGCAGCGGCAGAGACCAGCCCCGCCAGCGGCAGGCAGGTCCAGAAGCCGAGGCCGTAATAGTGGTTCAGCAGCGCGAAGGTGTAGGCGCCGATGGCGTAGAAGCCGCCGTAGCCCAGCACCAGCAGGCCAGAGAGCCCCACCACCACGTTCAGACCGAGACCGAGAATCACGTAGATCATGGTCAGAGTGGCGATATCCACGGTGCCGCGAGACACCACAAACGGCCACGCCACGGCGGCCACCAGCAGCGCTACGAGGAACAGCTTCTGCTTCACGGTAGACCCGTCGATGGCCGGCAGAACGAATTTCGGCCCGGAGACGTTTTTCAGCGACTTCTGGAACAGCGGACGCAGCAGCTGGAACAGGAACACCACGGCGGTACCGATAAACACCCACTGCCAGCGGATGTCGGGGGCGGTATCCACCACCAGCTTCGTCCCGTCCAGACCTAACTGGACGCCCATAAAGACGCCCGCCAGCACGAAGAACATGGCGGCAGAGAGCAGCGCCATTGCAAAATGCATCGGTTTCATACTTTCTCTACCTCCGGACGGCCCAGAATACCGGTAGGCATCACCAGCAGAACCAGAATCAGCAGGGCAAACGACACCACGTCTTTATATTCCGTGCTCAGATACGCCGAGGAGAGCGCCTCCGCCACGCCCAGGATCAGGCCGCCAATCATCGCGCCCGGAATACTGCCGATACCGCCCAGCACCGCCGCGGTGAAGGCTTTCATCCCGGCCATAAAGCCGATGTACGGGTTGATCACGCCGTAGAACTGGCCGAGCAGGACACCCGCCACCGCCGCCATCGCGGCGCCAATCACGAAGGTCAGGGCAATCACGCGGTCGGTGTTGATGCCGAGCAGGCTCGCCATCTTCAGATCTTCTGCGCAGGCGCGGCAGGCGCGTCCCATCCGCGAGTAGCGAATGAACAGCGTCAGGGCGAGCATCGCAATAAAGGTCACGACCCAGATAACCAGCTGCATGGTGGTGATAGACGCCGCGAAGTTTTCGCTGGCCCCCACAATCCACTGGCCGTTAAACAGGCTTGGCAGCGCCACGTCGCGCGAGCCTTCGGTCAGGCTGACGTAGTTTTGCAGGAAGATCGACATCCCGATGGCGGAAATCAGCGCAATCAGGCGCTTGGAGCTGCGCACCGGCCGGTAGGCCACGCGCTCGATGCTCCAGCCGTAGGCGCTGGCTATAACAATCGCGCCGACAAACCCGGCGGCGACCAGCAGCCAGCTGCTGTCGATGCCCATCATCATCAGGGCAGCAATAATCATAAAGGAGACGTAGCTACCGATCATGTAGACCTCGCCGTGGGCGAAGTTGATCATGCCGATAATGCCGTAAACCATCGTATAGCCGATGGCGATCAGCGCGTAGGTGCTTCCCAGCGTAACGCCGTTAAACATCTGCTGCAGGAAATAGAGAAACTGCTCGGACATATGCAAACCTTTTTATACCCGCCCGGCGGTCCGGGCGGTGGGATAATTATTTGGCGGCCGAGGACGAACCGTCGGCGTGCCACTTAAAGACACCAAACTCAAATCCCTTCAGATCGCCTTTCTCATCCCAGTTCAGCGGCCCAATCACGGTGTTCGCCCCGTGTGCTTTTAAATCTTTCACCAGATCCAACGGTTCTTTGCTGCCGGAGCGATCCAGCGCGGTGGCCAGAGACTGTACGGCCGCATAGGTGATCCAGACGTACGGACCACTCGGATCTTTCTTCTGCGCCTTGAGCGCATCCACGATAGCCTTGTTGGCCGGATCCTGGTCATAGCGTTTTGGCATCGTCACCAGCATGCCTTCGGCTGAATCCCCGGCGATGTTTGACAGGGAGGCATTGCCCACGCCCTCTGGCCCCATAAACTGGGTTTTCAGACCGGTGGCGCGCGCCTGACGCAGCATCTGCCCCATCTCCGGGTAGTAGCCGCCGTAGTAAACGAAGTCGATATTCTCTTTTTGCAGACGGGCGATCAGCGCGGAGAAGTCTTTCTCACCGGCGGTAATGCCGTCGAAGAAGACGATGTTCGCGCCGCCTTTTTTCAGGCCGTCCTGAACGGAGCGCGCCAGGCCTTCGCCGTACTGCTGCTTGTCATGAATAATGGCGATACGCTGCGGCTTAACGGTTTCAAGGATGTATTTGGCGGCGGTGGGCCCCTGAGAGGAGTCCAGACCGGCGGTACGCATAATGTGCTGATAACCGCGCTGGGTCAGCTCAGGGTTAGTTGCGCCAGGGGTGATCATCAGGATGCCTTCGTCTTCGTAGATATCAGACGCAGGCTGGGTGGAGGATGAACACAGGTGGCCGATCACATACTGGATGCCATCGTTGACGATTTTGTTGGCGACCGCGACGGCCTGTTTCGGATCGCAGGCGTCGTCATATTCCACGCCCACCAGCTTGTCGCCTTTGATGCCGCCCTTAGCGTTGATGTCTTTGATGGCCTGGCGCGCACCGTTGAACTCCATGTCACCCCACTGGGCAACAGGGCCGGACATCGCACCCACTACCGCAACTTTAATGTCCTCCGCCATAGCGGCATGCGAGATCGACAGTGCGACCATCCCCGCGATTAACGTCTTCGCGTTCCTTTTCATCTCTGAATCCCCATTCGTGATGTCGTGTTTATATTTTGTTTTATTATGGTTAAAAAGCATTCTGTACTTTTAATGAACAACGCTATTTTTACCAGTGCCTTTAATGGTTTAGCGCAGGTTTTTGTCAAAAACCAGACTAAAATCTCTATTTTTCAGGCGATTAAGCAAAGATAATATTCTGAAATCAGGCAGAGATAAACAAATAAAAGTGCAGTTTGCAGCATAAAATAACGGTACAAAGCGCCGAATAAATCACTACCCTTCAGGTTAAAATTCTGCTTATTTTTCGATCCATGTGTTTTCAAACTGCCCATCGCGTTGCCAAAAAACTAATCACCTGGTTAATGAGAATAAAAAGAGGAAGCCGCTGAGTGAATAAATTGAGTACACTGCCCCTACTGAATCTGATTTGGACAAGTAGCTAATGAAACTGACTATCGTGCGTCTGGTGACCTTTAGCGACCAGGATCATATCGACCTGGGCAAGATCTGGCCGGAATATTCCCCTTCGTCGCTACGCGTGGATGAGACCCACCGCATTTATGCCGCGCGTTTTAACGAGCGCCTGCTGGCCGCGGTTCGCGTCACCCTGAGCGGTACAGAAGGGGCGCTGGACTCGCTGCGCGTACGTGACGTCACCCGTCGTCGCGGTGTGGGACAGTATTTAATTGAAGAAGTGATCCGCGAAAACCCGAGCGTGACCTCATGGTGGATGGCTGACGTCGGCGTGGAAGACCGCGGCGTGATGGCGGCGTTTATGCAGGCGTTAGGGTTTACGGCGCAGGAGAGCGGTTGGGAGAAGCGTTTGGGGTGAATTGTGCGGTGCGGCCTGATGCCCTCACCCCGGCCCTCTCCCACGGGGAGAGGGTGCAAACACTAAAATGGCAACCTTACGGTTGCCATTTGCGTTTATTTGGCGTCAGTAGCAGTCCCGTTAGCATGCCAGTCAAACACGCCGAACTCGAAGCCCTTCAGGTCGCCCTTCGCGTCCCAGGAGAGTGGCCCCATGACGGTCTGGACCGTGTTCGCTTTCAGCCAGGTGGCAATCTCAGCCGGTTCGGCTGACTGGTTCAGGCCCGCCTGCAGAGACTGCAGCGCCGCATAGGTGGTCCAGACGAACGCGCCGCTTGGATCCTGTTTCTTCGCCTTGATGGCATCTACGATAGGTTTGTTCGCTGGCACCTGGTCGTAGTTCTTCGGTTTGGTCACCAGCAGGCCTTCGGCTGATTCACCTGCAATGTTGGACAGGGAAACGTTCGCCACGCCTTCCGGACCCATAAACTGGGTTTTCAGGCCCGCAGCGCGCGCCTGGCGCAGGATCTGCCCCATTTCCGGGTGGTAGCCACCGTAGTAAACGAAATCAATATTCTCTTTCTTCAGACGCGCCACCAGGGTGGAGAAGTCTTTCTCACCGGCGGTGATCCCGTCGAAGAACACCACGTCGGCATTGGCTTTCTTCAGGTTGTCCTGCACTGAACGCGCCAGACCTTCACCGTACTGCTGCTTGTCATGAACGATGGCAATACGCTTCGGCTTCACTTTTTCAACGATGTATTTCGCCGCGGTTGGGCCCTGGTCAGAGTCCAGGCCGGTGGTGCGCAGGGTCAGCTTGTAGCCACGCGCGGTCAGCTCCGGTGCGGTCGCCGCCGGAGTGATCATCAGGATACCTTCGTCTTCGTAGATATCAGACGCGGGTTGAGTAGAGGAAGAGCACAGGTGACCGATAACGTATTTGATCCCGTCGTTCACCACTTTGTTCGCGACCGCGACCGCTTGTTTCGGGTCACAGGCATCATCATATTTTACGATCTGCAGTTTTTCGCCCTTGATACCGCCCTTAGCATTAATGTCTGCAACCGCCTGCTCAGCGCCGGTAAATTCCTGGTCGCCGTACTGTGCTACCGGACCGGACATCGCGCCAACCACAGCCACTTTGATGTCTGCCTGTGCCATGGTGCTGAATGCCAACGCGATACATCCTGCCAGTAACGCTTTACCCTTCATGTTCATCCTGAGATTCCCCATTATTATGGTTATTACGATTGTTGTGATGTTGTTGTGCAGCGCTTTATGTCAGTTATAGGTGTGCTGTTCGCGCTTTTTCAGCATACTCTGCTAAAACATACCCGATTTTTATGATTTTGGAATAGCTAATTTGAAATGAATATATGCCAGGCCCGGCAGGGATTTTCGCCGGGCATATGGCTTTAACGTGTCAGCGAGGCGGAGATAATGTCCAGCGCTTTACGGAACTGCACTTCAGGGATCGTCAGCGGATAGAGGAAACGAATGACGTTGCCGTAGACGCCGCAGCTCAGAAGAAGCAGCCCTTCCTGCAACGCGCGCTCCTGCACCTGGCGGGTAAATTCCGGCGAAGGCTGGCCCGTTTGCGGGTCGTTAAACTCCACCGCCACCATTGAGCCCTGGGCGCGAATGTCCGCGATATACGGGCAGTGTTCCTTCGCCTTGTTCAGCACTTCCACCAGGTGATGGCCAAGATGCGCCGAGCGCGTGCAGAGATCCTCTTCATCAATCACGTCGAGCACGGCATGCGCCGCGGCAATCGCCAGCGGGTTTCCGGCGTAGGTACCGCCCAGCCCGCCCGGCGCAGGGGCGTCCATGATCTCTGCCCGGCCCGACACCGCTGAGAGCGGCATCCCGCCCGCCAGGCTTTTCGCCATGGTGATCAGATCCGGCTTCACGCAGTGATGTTCCATCGAGAACAGCTTGCCGGTACGGGCGAAGCCGCTTTGCACCTCGTCGGCAATCAGCAAAATGCCGTGGGTATCGCACAGGGCACGCAGCGCCTGCATAAAATCGGCTGGCGCGATGTTGAAACCGCCCTCTCCCTGAACCGGTTCGAGAATAATGGCCGCGACCTGGTCGGGTGCGATATCCGCTTTAAAGATGCGTTCCAGGCTTTTCAACGCCTCAGCGGTGCTGACGCCGTGCAGTTCATTCGGATACTGCGCGTGATAAACCGAACCGGGGAACGGGCCAAAGCCGAGCTTGTACGGCGCAACTTTGCCGGTCAGCGCCATGGTCATAAAGGTGCGGCCGTGGAACGCGCCGCCGAAGGTGATAAGACCCGGACGTTTGGTGTACGCCCGGGCAATTTTTACCGCGTTTTCGACCGCCTCTGCTCCCGTTGAAAAGAACGCCGTTTTGGCAGGGCCTTCAACGGGCACGCGTTCGTTGATACGTTCGGCAAGCGCCACATAGCCTTCATACGGCACGATCTGATACGCCGTATGGGTAAAGGCGTGGAGTTGTTTTTCGATGGCGGAAATGACTTTGGGATGGCGATGGCCGGTATTCAGCACCGCGATACCGGCGGCGAAGTCGATGTACTCGTTGCCTTCCACGTCCCACACCGTGGCGTTTTCAGCTTTATCGGCATAGAAGTTACACATCACGCCGATGCCGCGCGGCGTCGCCTGTAAACGCCGGTCGTTCAGTTCGTTGTTTTTCACCCTGTCCCCCTGAGAAAGTCGCCTGCTTAGCGCATCAGTAAGTGTTTGCCAGGGGGAGGGAATTCGCCAGAGCGGGCGCTAAAAAAACAAAACCCCCGGATTCACATCCAGGGGCTCTCGTCATACTTCGCAGAAATTACGCTTCGATAGCGGCGCGAAGTTTTTTCATGGCGTTCTTTTCAAGCTGACGGACACGTTCCGCAGAAACGCCGTAGCGGTCGGCCAGCTCCTGCAGCGTGGACTTGTTGTCTGCGTCCAGCCAGCGGGCGCGGATAATATCCTGGCTACGTTCGTCGAGGCCTTCCATCGCATGGGTCAGCTTGTTCGCGGCCTGATCTTCCCAGTTATCCTCTTCGATGCCATCAGCAAAGTTAGAGGTTTTATCCTGCAGATACAGAACCGGTGCCATTGGCTGGCTGTCAGAGGCGTCGTCGTCGGAGGACATATCAAAGGTCATGTCCTGCGCGGCCATACGGGATTCCATCTCACGCACGTCTTTGCTGGTTACGCCCAGCTCGCGCGCCACCATTTCCACTTCATCCTGGTTGAACCAGCCCAGACGCTGCTTGGTTTTACGCAGGTTAAAGAACAGTTTGCGCTGCGCCTTTGTCGTGGCGACTTTCACGATACGCCAGTTGCGCAGCACGTATTCGTGAATTTCTGCTTTGATCCAGTGCACGGCGAAGGAGACCAGTCGCACACCCACTTCCGGGTTAAAGCGACGTACAGCCTTCATCAGACCGATGTTACCTTCCTGAATCAAGTCCGCCTGCGGCAGGCCGTAGCCCGCATAATTACGAGCAACGTGAACAACAAAGCGCAGGTGAGACAGGATCAGCGTCTTAGCTGCTTCCAGATCGCCCTGGTAATGCAGCTTTTCAGCAAGCTCCTTTTCTTCCTCGGCCGTTAACATCGGCCAGGTGTTCGCAGCCCGGATATAAGATTCCAGGTTACCAACAGGGGCTAAAGCTAAAGTTTGCATTTCTTTGGTCATTCATTCCTCTCAATGTTTCTTCTGGTCCAGGTCGTCCCCGTCAGGCAACAACCATGCCAAAGCGTTTGAGCAACGAGATTAGCATTCACTCTTTTATCAGACAGTGATTTTATCCACAAGTTCCAGGTGCAACGGTGAATAAATTACGCACAAAATGTGACATGGAGATGATAACAGGGGAAGAGACAACAGGGACGCTTTCCCTGCAGAGCGAACATCTCGGTGCAGGGAAAGATTATATCACGCTTTTATTAGTCGGGAGTAAAGTGACGTAAATGTTGAACGGTTGCCAACCAGGCTGCCACCCACCCAATCATCGAGCACACCAGCAGCAGTAACAGGCACTCATCGAAACCTAAGCCGCTGATATTAAACTTCGTTCCGAAAACCTGCGCCACTTCAGTCACGGCCGACGAAAGCCGCATCACCAAAATTTCTGACAATATCAGTGAAAGAAATGCGCCGGAAAAACCGAGCAGTGCACCACCGTAAAGGAACGGTCGGAGGATGAAGCCATCCGTCGCACCAATCAGTTTCTGCACGTTGATGGTATCGCGACGAGCAAAGATGCTCAGGCGAACGCTGTTACCAATGACGAGGAAGACCGCCGCCACCATCAGCACGCCAATCATCGCCGCGACGCGTCCTACCAGCCCGGTCAGGGCTGAGAGGCGCGCAAACCAGCTGTCATCCATGCGCACTTCATCAATGCCCTTAATGCGCGTGATGCGATCGCGCAGGGTGTTAAGCGAATCGGTCCCCTGGAAATCCAGCTTCGGGATCACCACCGCCACGGCGGGCAGCGGGTTCTCTTCGAGCATATCCAGCGCGCCGCCAAAGCCAGACCAGTTACGGAACTCGCCCAGCGCGTCTTCACGTGAGAGATAGTTGACCTTCTCCACGCCCTGCTCGGCCTGGATTTGCCCAACCACCTGCGCAGCGGCGTTATCGTCGAGCGCTTTATCCAGATAGACCGTGATCTGCGGGGACGGATAATACTGTGAAGCCGCCTGGTTGACGTTTTTATAGACCATATAGCAGACGCTTGGCAGCGTCAGGGAGATGGCAATCACCATCACCGTCAGGAACGTCGCCAGCGGTTTGCTTTTCAGGTCCTGCAGCGCGCCGTGGAAAGCGTAGCGTACCTGTTCGTTAAACACGTTGGTTTTACGGGAGGCCGGTTTTGTCGCGGCCTTCTGGCGCTTCGGCGCATTACGATTGCCGTCACCACCGCCCTGCGGCTTACGGAAACGGTCAAACCGGTTCCCGAACTGCCGAATCTGGTTTATTGCATCACGCTTGTTCACCGTGGCCTCCGTGCAAATGCCCGTCGCTCAGGGTCAGCATGCGGTACGAACGACGGGAAATGAGCCCGATATCGTGCGTCGCCATCAATACGGTGACCCCTACGCGGTTGAATTCCTCAAACAGACGCAAAATCCCTTCTGAAAGGGCATCGTCCAGGTTACCGGTCGGTTCATCCGCCAGCAGCACGGCAGGCTTGTTCACCACCGCGCGGGCGATGCCCACGCGCTGCTGTTCACCGCCGGAGAGCTGGATCGGAAAGTTCTTCGCTTTGTCCAGCAGCCCGACCTTATCCAGCGCCGCAGAGACGCGACGGCGGATATCGTCATAGCTGGCGCCGGCAATAATCAGCGGAATGGCCACGTTATCGAAAACGGTGCGATCCATCAGCAGGTGGTGATCCTGGAAAATCATGCCGATCTGACGACGCAGGAACGGCACTTCGCGGTTTTTCAGGCGGCTGATCTCATGCCCGCCGAAAAAGATTTTCCCGGCGCTTGGCCGCTCGATCCCACAGATAAGCTTGAGCAGGGTACTTTTCCCCGCGCCGGAATGGCCGGTCAGGAATGCCATCTCGCCCGGCTGCAGGTGGAATGTCACCCCCTGCAGCGCTTGTCTCCCACCGAGATAGGCCTTGCTGACGTGTTCAAAGCGAATCATTGTTAGTCCTCTCGGGCAAATAATGCCTCAATAAAGTCGTCCGCCTTAAACGGACGTAAATCCTCAATACGCTCGCCCACACCGATGTAACGGATAGGAATGCCGAACTGATCGGCCACGGAGAAGATCACCCCGCCTTTCGCGGTGCCGTCCAGCTTGGTCAGCGCGATCCCCGTCAGTCCTACCGCTTCAGTGAACAGCTTCGCCTGACTGATGGCGTTCTGTCCGGTGCTGGCGTCAATGGTCAGCATAATTTCATGCGGTGCGTCTTCGTCCAGCTTCTTCATGACGCGGACGATTTTCTTCAACTCTTCCATCAGGTGCGATTTGTTCTGCAAACGCCCTGCGGTATCGGCAATCAGCACGTCCACGTTGCGCGCCTTCGCCGCCTGGATGGCGTCGAAGATCACGGACGCGGAATCCGCGCCGGTATGCTGGGCAATCACCGGAATGTTGTTGCGCTGGCCCCAAACCTGCAGCTGCTCAACCGCCGCCGCACGGAAGGTGTCGCCCGCCGCCAGCATCACCGATTTGCCCTGCTGCTCGAACTGACGCGCCAGCTTGCCGATGGTGGTGGTTTTACCCACGCCGTTCACGCCCACCATCAGAATAACAAATGGCGTTTTGCCTTCAATATTAAGCGGTTCGTCAACTTTTGCGAGAATTTCACCCATCTCGTCTTTCAGCAGGCCGTACAGCGCTTCGGCGTCGCGCAGCTGTTTGCGGCTCGCCCCTTCGGTCAGGTTGGCGATGATCTTACGGGTGGTTTCCACGCCGACGTCCGCAATCAGCAGCTGTTCTTCCAGCTCTTCAAACAGATCGTCGTCGATCTTCTTGCCGCGGAACAGACTGATAAATCCGGAACCTAAGTTTTCTTTGGTTTTGAGCAGGCTGCGCTTCAGGCGGGCGAAGAAACCTTCTTTGGTCGGTTTTTCCTGCTCCTGAACGATCTCTTCTTCCGGTTCTTCTTCCGGTTCTTCTTCCACCGGCACCACGATGACCGCTTCTTCAGCGGCTTCCGCCGCCAGCGCCTGGGCTTCAAGCTCTTCGTCGGTCAGTTCTGGCTCTAGTGCCGCTTCTTCTTCCACCGCCTCAACAATTTCAACGGTTTCCGCTTCGGCCTGCCACTCTTCGGCAGACACCTCTTCGGCTTTCACCTCTTCCGGCAGCGGCAGCTCTTCATGCTCGATAACGGCCTGCGGTGCTTCGGTAATGTCTTCAACGACAACCGGTTCCGGCTTCTCGCTATCCTGAACCTGTTCAGTGACCTCAACCACCTCTTCTGCAAAGGATTCAACCTCTTCTTTGCTGTGCGCAGTTTCTTCCGCGTCGACTACCGCGGCGGTTTCTACAGGCGTTTCAGGCGGTGACTGCTCTTCAACGGCTTGTTGCTCTTCGGTTTTCTGTTCTGTTTCTTGCTCTTTTTCACCGAAGCCCAGCCAGGAAAAGAAGCCACGTTTTTTTTGTTTTGCCATCTGCGACTACACTCCTCGCGGCGCTATATACATGGAAGCTAAAAAAATGATGAAATAGTCTAACACTTTACTTAATTGACATCACCGCCCGCAATCGCAGGCCAATTGTTAACAGAGCTTTCCTGAGATGAAGAAACCCAACCGCGCCCCGGCCGGTCAAATTCGTATTATCGGCGGTCAGTGGCGGGGCCGGAAATTACCGGTGCCGGACAGCCCCGGTTTACGCCCTACTACCGACCGCGTGCGCGAGACGCTGTTTAACTGGCTGGCCCCGTCAATGGTAGACGCCCACTGCCTGGACTGCTTCGCCGGAAGCGGCGCGCTCGGTCTGGAAGCGCTGTCGCGCTATGCCGCCAGCGCCACGCTGCTGGAGATGGAGCGCGGCGTGGCGCAGACGCTGCAGCAAAATCTGGCGACGCTGAAGGCGGGCAACGCCAAAGTCGTGAACACCAACACGCTGAGTTTTCTTGCGCAGAAAGGCACGCCGCATAACGTGGTGTTTGTCGACCCGCCGTTCCGTAAGGGGCTGCTGGAGGAGACGCTATCCCTGCTGGAGCAAAACGGCTGGCTGGCGGATGACGCGCTAATTTACGTTGAAAGCGAAGTGGAAAACGGTTTACCGCCGGTTCCCGCTCACTGGGATCTGCACCGTGAAAAAGTCGCAGGTCAGGTTGCTTATCGTCTGTATCACCGTCAGGCACAAGGAGGATCCGATGCCGGTACTGATTAATCTGGGACGTTTGCTGATGCTGGGCGTCTGGGCGTTTTTGCTGCTCAACCTGGTGCACCCGTTCCCGCGCCCGATGAACATTTTCGTTAACGTCGCACTGATTTTCACGTCGTTTATGCACGCCCTGCAGATGGTGATGCTGAAAAACGGCCTGCCGAAAGACGGACCGCAGATGACGGGCAGGCAGCAGCTGCGCGTGTTTATTTTCGGCGTGTTTGAGCTGCTGGTGTGGATGAAGAAATTTAAGGCGCAGGTGAAGAAGTAAGGTGCGGGCTGATGCCCTCAACCTAACCCTCTCCCACAGGGAGAGGGAACCGTTCGTGCATTATTCCGTCCTGAACCCTTCAAATCGCGACCCTTTGTAGCTCAGCGTTCCTTTCTCTCCCACCGTCAGCTGATGGTACTGCTGCGCCTCCAGGCGGAAGGTCATCTCCAGGCCGCCCGTTTCCGGCTTAAAGCTCGCTTCATAGCGCATTGTTGTGCCCGCAGGCGTCACCTGCTGCTGGCGCGAGCGGCGGTCACTGAGCGGTTTTTCGCGTTTGTTGGTCACCACCACGCGCTTTTGCATCAGGGGTGCGGCATCGTTATCCGCCTTCTCGCGGCGCTGCTGTACGAAGCGGAACGAGGCGGCAATGACGATAATCGCCACCACGATAATGAAAAACAGCGGCATCTTGCTCATTATACAATCCCATCAGATTATGCGGAATTCAGGATACCCTGCCTTCCCCGCCATTGCCAAACGCCCGCCCGCGTCACTACACTGGATCAGAAACTGATTATTCAGACTTAACAGATACAGGGAGTTAATATGCTTTGGTCATTTATCGCTGTCTGTTTTTCCGCATGGCTTTATGTCGATGCGTCGTACCGCGGTCCCACCTGGCAGCGCTGGTTGTTTAAACCGGTCACGCTGTTGCTCCTGCTGCTGCTGGCCTGGCAAGCGCCGATGTTCAACGCCGTCAGCTATCTGGTGCTCGCCGGGCTGTGCGCCTCCCTCATTGGCGATGCCTTAACCCTGCTGCCGCGCCAGCGCCTGCTGTACGCCGTTGGGGCGTTCTTCCTGTCGCATCTGCTGTATACCATCTACTTTGCCAGCCAGATGACGCTCTCCTTCTTCTGGCCGCTGCCGTTGGTGCTGCTGGTGATTGGCGCGCTGCTGATTGCGGTGATCTGGTCACGTCTGGAAGAGATGCGTTTGCCGGTCTGCACGTTTATCGCCATGACCCTGGTAATGGTGTGGCTGGCGGGCGAGCTGTGGTTCTTCCGTCCGACCGCTCCGGCGATGTCCGCGTTCTTCGGTGCCGCGCTGCTGCTGATCGGGAATGTCGTCTGGCTGGGCAGCCACTATCGTCGCCGCTTCCGTGCGGATAACGCGATTGCCGCCGCCTGCTACTTTGCCGGGCACTTCCTGATCGTGCGTTCGCTGTATATTTAAATAAGTCTTGACTCTGGAGTCGACTCCAGAGTGTATGCTGCGGTTAATGAGAAAATTATCATTACCGGAGACTGCCATGTCGACTCCAGAAACATCTAAAAAAGTTCCACAATTCTCGGCACTTAAGCTCAGACCGGTTCCGCCGAAAGACGACTGCTGCTGCGAAGGCGTGTGCGAAACGCAAACTGAAATGCTGCCTGAAAGCGGCAACCGCTACAGCTGGGTCGTTAACGGCATGGACTGCGCCGCCTGTGCGCGCAAAGTGGAAAACGCCGTCAAACAAGTGCCGGGCGTGAGTCACGTTCAGGTGCTGTTCGCCACTGAAAAGCTGCTGGTTAGCGCCTATAACGACGTCAGCAAACAGGTGGAAGCCGCCGTCAGCAAGGCGGGCTATACCCTTCGTAGCGAAACGGCGCCCGCTGAAAAAGCCTCTTCCCTGAAAGAAAACCTGCCGCTCATTACCCTCATCATCATGATGGCCCTGAGCTGGGGGCTGGAACAGTTCAACCACCCGTTCGGCAACCTGGCGTTTATCGCCACCACGCTGGTCGGGCTGTTCCCGATTGCCCGTCAGGCGCTGCGCCTGATGAAAAGCGGCAGCTGGTTTGCCATCGAAACGCTGATGAGCGTGGCGGCTATCGGGGCGCTGTTTATTGGCGCAACGGCAGAAGCGGCGATGGTGCTGCTGCTGTTCTTAATTGGCGAACGCCTTGAGGGCTGGGCAGCGAGCCGGGCGCGTAAAGGGGTCAGCGCGCTGATGGCGCTGAAGCCGGAAACCGCCACGCGCGTGATAAACGGCACGCGTGAAAAGGTCGCCATCAATACGCTGCGCCCGGGCGACGTGATTGAAGTCGCGGCAGGCGGACGCTTGCCTGCAGACGGCGCGCTGCTTACCGCCACCGCGAGCTTTGATGAAAGCGCCCTGACCGGCGAGTCCATTCCGGTTGAACGTGAGGCGGGTGAAAAAGTGCCTGCGGGTGCCACCAGCGTCGACCGTCTGGTACAGCTCACCGTGCTTTCCGAGCCGGGCGACAGCGCCATCGACCGAATCCTGAAGCTGATTGAAGAGGCCGAAGAGCGCCGCGCGCCGGTCGAACGCTTTATTGACCGCTTCAGCCGGATCTACACGCCCGCCATTATGCTGGTGGCCCTGCTGGTCACCGTCGTCCCACCGCTGTTCTTTGGCGCGCCGTGGGAGGGCTGGATTTATAAAGGGCTGACGCTATTGCTGATCGGCTGTCCGTGCGCGCTGGTGATTTCCACCCCGGCGGCCATTACCTCCGGGCTGGCGGCTGCGGCGCGTCGCGGGGCGCTGATTAAGGGCGGCGCGGCGCTGGAGCAGCTGAGCCAGGTTCAGCAAATCGCGTTCGATAAAACCGGTACGCTGACCGTGGGCAAACCGCAGGTGACCGGCGTATATCCGCAGGATATCGGTGAAGATGAACTGCTTACGCTGGCCGCCGCCGTTGAGCTGGGTTCCACTCACCCGCTGGCGCAGGCGATTGTGCGTGAAGCGCAGTCGCGCGGGCTGAACATCCCTCCGGCAACCGCCCAGCGGGCGCTGGTCGGGTCAGGGATTGAGGCCACCGTTGACGGTAAAAAGGTACTGATTGTCGCGGCTGGCAAGTCTTCTACTCCAGAGGTGGAGGCGTTAGAACAGGCCGGACAAACCGTCGTGACCGTCCTGCAGGACGGCGTCGCAAAAGGGATGCTGGCGCTGCGCGACACCCTCCGCGATGACGCAAAAGAAGCTGTGGTGGCGCTACATCAGCTGGGCGTGAAGGGCGTGATTCTCACCGGCGATAACCCTCGCGCGGCGGCAGCGATTGCCGGTGAGCTGGGGCTGGCGTTTAAAGCCGGATTGTTGCCTGCGGATAAGGTCAGCGCGGTAACGGAGCTGAACGCTCGCGCACCGCTGGCGATGGTCGGTGACGGGATTAACGATGCTCCGGCGATGAAAGCGTCCACCATCGGTATTGCGATGGGCAGCGGGACCGACGTGGCGCTGGAAACGGCTGACGCGGCACTGACCCACAACCGCCTGACCGGGCTGGCGCAGATGATCGATCTTGCGCGCGCGACGCGGGCCAATATCCGTCAGAACATCGGTATCGCGCTGGGGTTGAAGGGGATTTTCCTGGTGACCACGCTGCTTGGCATGACCGGGCTGTGGCTGGCGGTGCTGGCGGATACCGGGGCTACGGTGCTGGTGACGGCGAACGCGCTCAGGTTGTTGCGTCGCCGGTAAAAAAACGCCCGGTGGCGCTGACGCTTACCGGGCCTACATATCCTGCTAAATCGTAGGCCGGGTAAGGCGAAGCCGCCACCCGGCTTTTTTTATATGAAGTAGCTCATCGCCAGGCCTAAAAACAGCACCAGACCGACGTAGTTATTGTTCATAAACGCTTTGAAACATGCGTCGCGTTCGCGCTTCGCAATCAGCTTTTGCTGGTACGCAAACAGCAGTCCCGCCACCAGCACTGACCAGTAGAACTCCCAGTTCAGCCCGTTCAGGCGACCAATCGCCACCATCAGCGCCAGTACCGCAACCTGCAGGATACCGATGATCAGCTTGTCCTGACGGCCAAAGAGGATGGCGGTTGATTTGATGCCAATTTTCAGATCATCGTCGCGGTCAACCATCGCGTACTGGGTGTCATACGCCACGGCCCAGAGAATGTTCGCCAGGAACATCAGCCAGCAGCTGAGCGGTAAGGACTCACTAACCGCCGCAAACGCCATCGGAATCGACCAGCCAAACGCCGCCCCCAGCACCACCTGCGGCAGATGGGTGTAGCGCTTCATAAACGGATACACCCAGGCCAGGGCCAGCGCCGCAACGGAAAGCAGGATGGTCATGGTGTTGAGGGTTAACACCAGCAGGAAAGAGAGCAGCACCAGAACAATAAACAGCACGCGGGCTTCTTTCCCGGTCACCTGCCCGCTGGGTAACGGACGACCGGCAGTACGCTTAACATGACCATCGAATTTACGATCGGCATAGTCATTCACCACGCAGCCCGCCGCACGCATCAGCCAGACGCCGGCAACGAATACGCCAAGGATCCACAGCGGCGGCACGCCCGGCGTGGCGAGCCACAGCGCCCAGAGGGTCGGCCACAGCAACAGTAACGCGCCAATGGGTTTATCGGTACGCATTAAGCGGTGATACGCCAGCAGCTTATTCTGCGTCAGGCTCCACTCCATTTTTTCTTCCTCTTAGTACAACGGTGATGCCGGTAAAAAAAGCTCCGTCAGAATTAACGGTTTACCGCTCAGGCGAAGGCGGGAACGACGCCCCCAGAGTTCGGCATCACGACCAATCTCAATAAAATCCCGGGTAAGCTCAGACGAGGTGAAAAGGTAACGCCCCAGCGGCGTTTTCCCCAGACGTTGCAGCGCCAGTTCTGGCCCGGAAAGGGTGGACTCGGGCACCACCGTCCGCCCGGCAAGCCACGGCTCGCCATCGGCACAAAGTAAAATTTCACGCAGCCAGTAACGTGGCTCTTGCGGCAGCAGCGGCAGCTCGCTGGCAATCTCATCGCCAGAGACAAACCCTTCCTGAATCAGGGTCACCGTAACCGTTTTACCCTGCTGCTCAAAACGTTTCGTCATGGAATCTTCCAGCAGCAACCAGTCCAGTTGCTGCGGTTCAAGCGCAGGTATTTGGTCGAAATAGCGCAGCGCACGCAGTTGCGTTAGCGCAGGGTGTGACATGCCAGACTCTCCGATACATAACGTAATGGCATTGTATCGCAGAAACACGGATTGAGGGGGGCCAAACGTTATTTAACGATCACGATCGCAACAAGAGTGCAACAGCCTGGCGGAGACGAAAAAAAGTGCGCCCACTCAGGCGCACCAAACGACTAACAAATCAGCACTGCGGGGAAACGGTTACCCCTTGCCTTTTACACTGCTGATAAAGGTGGAACGGGCAGTGGTTGAACCTAAACGTTCGGCTTCATCAAGCAGTTTCAGCGCTTTATCGACATCGCCGCGCTTCACCGCCTGCTTAATGGCATTGTTGAAGTACTCTTCGGTGTCGTTCAGTACCGGCTCCGCTTTCTTCGCCGGGGCTGGCGCTGCGGTCGCTACCGGTGCGGCTGTCGTGGCAGCAGGTGCGGTATAGGCAGGCGCAGCGGTGTTGCCTACAGTGACAGGGCCGGTACCGGAGGAGCCAAACAGCGGGCCGACCAGGACGCTGGAACTGCTGTTCGTTTTCACCTTCAGCTTTAACGTTCCTTCGGTGACGTGACGAGCAATCGGGTCTGGAATATCAGGAATCGCGTTACCGGTGCCTTTTGCGTAGGCTTTAGCCGGATCGAGCAACGTAGTAGTCTTCTGGAGATCTTGCTCTGTGGTAAAGACCAGCACGTAGAGTTTTTGCTGACCCAGCGCAGGCGTAAGGCGCATGACGCCTTCCAGGCGATCGGCACTCATCACGCCTGGTTCCTGATAAGTAAAATATTGACTTGGGAAAAACGCAGATGGCGTCATGTTCTGATCGAGAATGAGCACGTTTGGAGCAAATACGCTCGTCTGCTTATTGACTTCACTGGTCAAGGTAATGGCCAGCTCACCGATATTAGCGGGCACGCTATACGCGGCTACCGGACCCGTTATACCAGGCACATTCAGATGCTGTCCACCCGTCGAAAGCTGGGTAGTCTGCGTTTTGGATTGATCAACTGGCGTCCAGGTTAACTGCTGTAACGCTGCCGCAGGAATATTCGGCGCGGATGTCGTGTTCTGTGGGACGAAATTGACTTCTGCAAGCGTAATAGCAGGTGCGCTTGCAAGCAGCCCTGCGGATAAACAAAGGGCAAGGAGAGTTTTGTTCATTTTCATTGTTATCACCTCAAAATGCACAGGTCAGCGGTAGCCAGGCAATAGCGCGCCGTCCCAAGGATTGAGGGGCTTGCGCCCCTCAGTTTGGTCATTACGTCAGGTTAAGACGGGATTACCACCAGATTTCCATCTGGGCGCCGAAGGACCACTCGTCGCTGTCACCGCGGCTAAAGCTTTTCACAGAGGTATCGCTGTAGGCCATACCAGGGGTGTAACCCGCAACGGAGTTTTTACCCGTTGGCGCATAACCCCATTTTTCATCCCACTTCGCATAGGTTGCGAACACGCGGATTGCTGGACGTGACCAGATGCTGTCGCCAGCCTGCCACTGTTGGGCGAGGGTGATTTTATACTGGTCGTTTGTTTCGCCAGTTTCCTGGGATTTGACGTTGTCGTAACCCACTTCCAGCAGGGTACTCATGATAGGCGTCCATTTGTACATAGGACGAACGCCCACGGTCCACCATTTCGTACCGTTGTTATTATCCCAGTTGATATCCTGGTACATACCGACATACATCAGGTCCCAGCTATCGCCCAGGGAGATCGCACCGTGGTCAAGTACGCGCCACAGGTGACCGTTGTTATTGATGCCATAATTGATATCGTCAGTGGTACCAATGTTCGAACCTTGCGACAGCCCTTTACCCTGAGAGGTCATAGAGTCAGTAGCATATTGCAGAACAAACTTGTTGTAGCCTTTCAGCATGCTCTGCGTGTGTTCAGCGGTGAACATCCAGCCATCTTTCGATGCGCCATCAATCAGATGGTAATCATCACGTGGGTTAGCACGACCGTAGTCAACGCCCAGTTCCAGCGTACCGCCAGGGTTGACTTCCATCTGAGCTAAACGGACGTCAAAGACATCGTTCGCTGTGCGGGTGGTGTAATCATAAATGCTGTTGCTGGCGAAAGAGGAAGAGCCGCCCGCTTCAGAAGAACGGGTCGCAGCCAGAGAGAGTTTACCGAAACCGACGTCGATATTTTCCAGACCCGCACCAGGACCTGAAATATCCCAGTAGTAGAAGTCGATCATGTGGACGTCATGACGCTGATAGAAGCGCTTACCGGCCCAGATGGTGGAACCTGGCAGCCACTCAATCAGGTTTTTACCCTGCACGTTGGCTTCACGGAACGCCGGGTCAGTGGCTTCCCAGTCGTTCTGTTGCGCCACGGAGTACGCGACGTTGGTGTCGAAGTAGAAGCTCTTGTCGCCTTCTTTCCACACTTCCTGGCCCAACTTCAGTTCCGCATAGGTTTCACATTCGTTACCCAGACGGTATTTACTTTGAGCACCGGTTGCCTGGAAGCACTGTTGTTCGCCGCCACTCCCCGTCCAGCCAATACCGGAACGAGCATAACCATGGAAATCCACGGCCATTGCCTGAGCAGACATTACGCCCGCTGCGACGGCAACTGCCAGAGGAAGTTTGCGCAGAGTAATCATCATTCTATCTCCTGAGATCATTGCTTTTCTTTGAACACTTCACCTGTCGGTTTCGTGTCTTCTTTTGGGATTGCTTAAACGCCTGGCTCTTTGTGCAACCGACGACATGCAGTGCCATCCTCACGGAACAGATGGCAACGCTCTGGCGGCAAGCCGATAGCGAATCTGGCACCCTCTTCTACCAACACCACGTCGTTCTGGCGGTAGACCAGGTTCTGACGGATGGCGGGGATCTGGATATGAATCTGTGTTTCGTGACCAAGCTGTTCGACGACCTGAACGTCACCTTCCAGGGTCACATCGGCGATGTGGCTCGGCAGCAGGTGCTCAGGACGAATACCGAGGGACATGTTTGCCCCGACCTGTACGTTGGCGCTGTCGACCGGCAGCCAGACCTGCTGGCGGTTTGGCAGCTCCACCTGTACCTGTTCAATCGCGGTCGCGGTCACTTTGACGGGCAGGAAGTTCATCTTTGGCGAGCCAATAAAGCCCGCAACAAAGCGGTCTGCCGGGTAGTGATACAGCTCCAGCGGTTTGCCCACCTGCGCCACGCGACCGGCATCCAGCACCACGATTTTGTCGGCGAGGGTCATCGCTTCGACCTGATCGTGGGTGACGTAAATCATCGTGCGGCCAAGACGCTTGTGCAGACGGGAGATTTCGATACGCATCTGGACGCGCAGGGCGGCATCCAGGTTAGAGAGAGGTTCATCAAGCAGGAACACGCGCGGTTCGGCCACCAGGGTACGGCCAATCGCCACACGCTGACGCTGGCCACCGGAGAGCGCTTTCGGCTTACGCTCCAGCAGGTGCGCCAGCTGTAACACTTCCGCCACCTGCGTCACGCGCTGGTTAATAACCTCTTTCTTCGCGCCGGCCAGCTTCAGGCCAAAGGACATGTTCTCGGCAACGGAAAGATGGGGATAGAGAGCATAAGACTGGAACACCATACCGACGCCACGTTCGGCAGGTGGGATGTCGTTCATTCGGGTATCACCGATCAGCAGGTCGCCGCTGGTGATGGTTTCAAGACCGGCAATCATACGCAGCAGAGTAGATTTACCACAGCCTGATGGGCCAACAAACACCACGAATTCGCCTTCGTTGATGTCCAGATTGATGTCTTTCGACACCACAACGTCACCCCAGGCTTTCGTTACATTACGCAGCTGTACGCTCGCCATGCCCTTCTCCCTTCGTTACAACCTGTCACCGACAGAAACATTCAAGATAAGTTCACTATGGGGTATCCATTACTTTCCCGAATCCTCCACCCCCCGCCTTTTTTATGGGGGAGGAGGCGGGAGGATGAGGGAGCAGGCTCTGCGACCGCTGCGGGAGGGCTGAGGCAAAATTCGTGAAGCCGCCTGCAAAATTCGGTGGGTTTTTATGTGCGCCAGCACTCATAACTTAAATTTATGCAACGGAGATCACACAAACCGGGGGTGGGGCGTAGGGGTTGGGAGGATGGAAAGAGGATGTCAAATAAGGAGACTGAGACACGTTGAACCACTGAAGTCATACCACGAGACATCACCAAAAAGGATGGCAGATATGAATATCAAGACTGGCGCACGCGTTTTCGCATTGTCCGCCCTCGCAGCAATGATGATTTCCGCACCGGCGCTCGCCAAAATTGAAGAAGGCAAACTGGTTATCTGGATTAACGGCGACAAAGGCTATAACGGCCTGGCCGAAGTGGGCAAAAAATTCGAGAAAGACACCGGCATCAAAGTGACCGTAGAGCATCCGGACAAACTGGAAGAGAAATTCCCGCAGGTTGCGGCAACCGGTGACGGCCCGGACATCATCTTCTGGGCGCATGACCGTTTCGGCGGTTACGCGCAGTCTGGCCTGCTGGCTGAAGTGACGCCAGACAAAGCCTTCCAGGACAAACTGTTCCCGTTCACCTGGGATGCCGTTCGCTATAACGGCAAGCTGATCGCGTACCCTGTCGCGGTTGAAGCTCTGTCTCTGATTTACAACAAAGACCTGGTCCCTAACCCACCGAAAACCTGGGAAGAGATCCCGAAACTGGATAAAGAGCTGAAGGCGAAAGGTAAATCCGCCCTGATGTTCAACCTGCAAGAGCCGTACTTCACCTGGCCGCTGATTGCTGCCGACGGCGGTTACGCGTTCAAGTTTGAAAACGGCAAATACGACGTGAAAGACGTGGGCGTCGACAGCGCAGGTGCGAAAGCGGGTCTGACCTTCCTGGTTGACCTGATCAAGAACAAACACATGAACGCGGATACCGATTACTCCATCGCGGAAGCGGCGTTCAACAAAGGCGAAACCGCGATGACCATCAACGGTCCGTGGGCCTGGACTAACATCGATAAGAGCAAAATCAACTACGGCGTGACGCTGCTGCCAACCTTCAAAGGCAAGCCGTCTAAACCGTTCGTTGGCGTGCTGAGCGCAGGTATCAACGCTGCCAGCCCGAACAAAGAGCTGGCGAAAGAGTTCCTCGAAAACTACCTGCTGACCGATCAGGGTCTGGATGAAGTGAACAAGGACAAACCGCTGGGCGCCGTCGCGCTGAAATCTTTCCAGGATCAGCTGGCGAAAGACCCACGTATCGCGGCCACCATGGATAACGCCCAGAGAGGCGAAATCATGCCGAACATCCCACAGATGGCCGCATTCTGGTACGCGACCCGTACCGCGGTTATCAACGCTGCAAGCGGTCGCCAGACCGTTGATGCCGCGCTGAAAGATGCTCAGGGTCGTATTACTAAGTAAGCAGAAAAACGGCGGGTGGCGCGTGCGCTTACCCGCCCTACGACTACGGCACGATCCGTAGGTCAGGTAAGCGCAGCGCCACCTGACGATAAGATTCCATCGTTGTAGAGGAAGAACCCCATGGATGTCATTAAAAAGAAACGCTGGTGGCAAAGCGACGCGCTGAAGTGGTCAGCGATCGGTCTGCTGTGCCTGCTGGTGGGTTACCTTGTTGTTTTAATGTACGTACAAGGGGAATATCTGTTCGCCATCATGACGCTGATTTTAAGCTCTGCTGGCCTGTATATTTTCGCCAACCGTAAAGCCTACGCCTGGCGCTATGTCTACCCTGGCGTGGCCGGGATGGGGCTGTTTGTCCTGTTCCCGTTGATTTGTACCGTCGCTATTGCGTTTACCAACTACAGCAGCACCAACCAGCTTGCGCAGGAACGCGCGCAGCAGGTCCTGCTGGACCGCTCATACCAGGCAGGCAAGACCTTTAACTTCGGCCTCTATCCTGCAGGCAATGAGTGGAAGTTAGCGCTCACTGACGAAGCAAGCGGGAAATACTATGTCTCTGACGCCTTCAAATTTGGCGGCGAGCAGAAGCTGGCCTTAAAAGAGGCGCAAGCCCTGCCGGAAGGTGAACGTGCCAACCTGCGCGTCATTACCCAGAACCGTCAGGCGCTGACCCAGCTCACCGCCGTGCTGCCGGACGAAAGCAAAGTGACGATGAGCTCGCTGCGCCAGTTCTCAGGCACCCAACCGCTCTATACCCTGGCGGATGACGGCACGCTGACCAACAACCAGAGCGGTGTGAAATATCGTCCGAATAACGACATTGGTTTCTATCAGTCCATTACTGCCGACGGCAAATGGGGTGATGACAAGCTCAGCCCGGGCTACACCGTCACCATCGGCTGGGACAACTTTACCCGCGTGTTTACCGACGAAGGCATTCAGAAACCGTTCTTCGCCATCTTCGTCTGGACGGTGGTCTTCTCCGTACTGACCGTGATCCTCACCGTGGCCGTGGGCATGGTGCTGGCCTGTCTTGTCCAGTGGGAATCCCTGAAGGGCAAAGCGATCTACCGCGTGCTGCTGATTCTGCCGTATGCCGTGCCGTCGTTTATCTCGATTCTGATTTTCAAAGGGCTGTTTAACCAGAGCTTCGGTGAAATCAACATGATGCTGAGCGCGCTGTTTGGCATCAAACCGGCCTGGTTCAGCGACCCAACCACCGCCCGCTCGATGATCATCATCGTCAATACCTGGCTGGGCTATCCGTACATGATGATCCTGTGCATGGGGCTGCTGAAGGCCATCCCGGATGACCTGTACGAAGCTTCAGCGATGGACGGTGCGGGCCCGTTCCAGAACTTCTTTAAGATTACGCTGCCGCTGCTCATCAAGCCGCTCACCCCGCTGATGATTGCCAGCTTCGCCTTTAACTTTAACAACTTCGTGCTGATTCAGCTGTTGACCAACGGCGGCCCGGACCGCCTGGGCACCACCACGCCGGCAGGCTATACCGACCTGCTCGTGAGCTACACCTACCGTATCGCCTTCGAAGGCGGCGGCGGTCAGGACTTCGGTCTGGCGGCGGCGATTGCCACCCTGATCTTCCTGCTGGTAGGCGCACTGGCGATAGTGAACCTGAAAGCCACGCGTATGAAATTTGACTAAGGAGGGCACTGAACATGGCTATGGTACAACCCAAATCTCAGAAACTGCGCCTCCTGGCGACGCATTTAGGCCTGCTGATTTTTATCGCGGCGATCATGTTCCCGCTGCTGATGGTAATCGCCATCTCCCTGCGTTCGGGTAACTTCGCTACCGGGAGCCTGATCCCGGACGAAATCTCCTGGGAGCACTGGAAGCTCGCGCTGGGCTTCAGCGTGGAGCACGCGGATGGCCGCGTCACGCCGCCGCCGTTCCCGGTGCTGCTGTGGCTGTGGAACTCGGTGAAAATCGCAGGCATTACCGCGATCGGTATCGTGGCGCTGTCCACCACCTGCGCATACGCCTTTGCCCGTATGCGTTTCCCGGGCAAAGCGACGCTGCTGAAAGGGATGCTGATTTTCCAGATGTTCCCGGCGGTGCTGTCGCTGGTGGCGCTGTACGCCCTGTTTGACCGCCTGGGCCAGTACATTCCGTTTATCGGTCTGAACACCCACGGCGGCGTGATCTTCGCCTACCTTGGCGGTATCGCACTGCATGTGTGGACCATTAAAGGCTATTTCGAAACCATCGACGGTTCGCTGGAAGAAGCGGCCGCGCTGGATGGAGCTACCCCGTGGCAGGCGTTCCGCCTGGTGCTGCTGCCGCTGTCGGTGCCGATTCTGGCGGTGGTGTTTATCCTGTCGTTTATCGCTGCGATCACCGAAGTACCGGTTGCCTCACTGTTACTGCGTGATGTGAACAGCTACACCCTGGCCGTGGGTATGCAGCAATACCTCAACCCGCAAAACTACCTGTGGGGTGACTTTGCCGCGGCGGCCGTACTTTCCGCCATCCCGATTACCGTGGTGTTCCTGCTGGCGCAGCGCTGGCTGGTCAATGGCCTGACGGCGGGCGGTGTGAAAGGTTAAGTTTCATTTTGTTATGCCACTGCAACCCTCAACTTTAGACGTATTGTATTGACCCAACTTGTGACTGTTGTTAGGCGGCCTCCGGGCCGCCATTTTTTTATTCCCGTTTCAGCCGCTTCGAGTTACACAGCCAGAGGGTGATCACCAGCAGCAGGATCGCTGCCGAGTAGATCAGCACGTCGAGCGGGGATTTATGATCGACGATGATCAGCCGCACAATCGCGGTGATCCCAATGTAGACAAAATAACGCAGCGGGAAGTGAAAGCCGGACTGAAAGTACTTCACAATCAGGGCGATAAATTCAAAGTAGAGAAAGTAGACCACCAGGCCTTCCACCAGCGCATATTTGCTGGTTTGTTCAGGGGCAAACAGTACATCCGCCAGATGCACCGTCTCTTTACCCAAAAAGACGACCAGTATGAGGCCAAGGCTCAACAGACCGAGGTTCAGCACGGTCTGGAGGATAGTTGAGATAAACTCAACGCGCGGGCGAGTCAGGGATGTCATACAGCACCTCATTCTCCAGGGCGAGGTTTCTGTATAACGCAGAAATGTGACGGAGATCTATATTTTTTAATTATGTTTTATGTAGGGAGGTAACCGATGGATCGTAAACCAACCGGGGTTCGCAACGTGACGTGCGGCGACAATGTGACCGTATATGAACCCACTAATCTTTACGACTGTGTACTGGGCAACGGCGTATTCGTCGGCCCGTTTGTTGAAATCCAGGGCAATACGCGCATCGGTGACGACAGCAAAATTCAGTCGCACACCTTCATCTGTGAGTATGTGACCATCGGTAAGCGTTGCTTTGTTGGCCATGGCGTGATGTTTGCCAACGATATGTTTCGTGAGGGGAAACCGAACGCCGACCGGGCCAGCTGGGGCCATATTACCATCGGAAATGATGTGTCGATTGGCAGCGGCGCCACCATTCTGGCGGTCTCCATTTGCGACGGAGCGGTGATTGGGGCGGGAAGCGTGGTGACGAAATCGATCGTCGAGAAAGGTGTCTATGCCGGGAACCCGGCAAGGCTGCTGCGCCGCTTGTAGTTCGCCCGGTGGCGCTGCGCTTACCGGGCCTACAAAAACCGTAGGCCGGGCAAACGCAGTGCCGCCCGGCGTGAAGCATCAACGGAAGTTAATGTTCTTGTCGCTGGTCATGTCGTACAGCTGGAACTTACGTCCAAGCTGCTGACCCCCGTCGCGCGTCAGCGGCGTCCAGCCGATGGCCGCACGGCTGCGGGTTGGGCCTGACGAGAACAGATCCAGCGGAATCGACACGTAAACCCCTTTGGTGAAGTCCCCTTCCCCATATTCGTCCGGCGAGACATTGGTGATGGTGGCGTAGCCGCCCACCACGACGCCGCTGTCGAAGTGTTTGGAGATGTCCAGCGTGCCGCCCTTATCGCCCGCCAGGTACTGGCCGACGCTGGCTTTCACCAGCACGTCAGGTGCGAACGACGGCGTCCAGTAGGCAGTCAGGTGACCGGTTTTGACGCTGTAGTCGGTGAACTTCATCATGTCCTGGGCGCTGCGCCAGTCACGCTGCTTGACGTAGTTGGCATCAACCCCGAACGCCCAGTTGCTGTCGACAGGACGATAAAGCACTTCCGCCCCCGCGCCGCCGTACATGGTTTCCAGATACCCGCCGTACACCTGGCCGTAGAAGCCGTTGCCGAAGTACTGGAAATAGTTGGCCTGCAGGTTATTCACATAGGCATCGTTCTGCACGTACTCACGCACGCGGGTACGCACGCGCGGCAGCTGTGAGTCTTTTGGCGGGTTGGTATAGTTGAACTTGTCGTAGTTGTTAGCGATGTTGCCAAACAGGCTGCCGGTGGTCAGCAGGTGGTCGGTAAGCCACAGATCCGCCGTCGCCATGACGCCCAGCTGATACATGTAGAAGTTTTCCGGCCCGCCGACGGACTGGTTCAACACCGGATCGATATGGAAATCGAAGCGCGACTTGTCGATATACCAGCCCTGCTCGGTGGTCTCCGGCACGATCGGCTCTACGCGTTTTTGCACCAGCTCGGTTTCATGCCCGAGCGGTTCGCCTTCCAGGTGGCGCTTAAGGCTGGCAACGTCCGTTTCCGTCGTCACCTGCGGCAGGTTGAGACGATTCTCCGTCACGCGGATCGTGCGGATCCCGTCCGGGAGATCGTTCATAACGATCCGGTTGGCGCGTTCGATCCCTTCGCGCGAGTCGCGGTATTTCACCTGCTCGCCGGTCACGTACAGCGTATCGCCTTTCACCTGAATTTTCGGATCCGCCAGACCGGCATTGTATTTCAGCAGCGTCAGCTGGTTTGCCACCACGGAGTGCTGCAGAATCGCATCCTGCGGCTCCGGCTGGTATGCAGGCCGCGCGTTATCATTGTAGTGCGGCCGCATGTCGTTAAAGTTGGTGCGTAGCGTGAAGCCAAACATCACCGTATTGCCGCGCTCGTAGCTGAGGTTAACGTCGGCCCAGTCGGTGACGCGATAAATGGCGCCGACGTTAAACTTGCTCTTCTGCTCAATCTTCCCGGCGAAGTCCTGCGAGTAGTCATTCCCTTCATACTCCAGCTTCAGGCGTAATGGCTGCCAGGGTGTTTGATACTCTACACCGCCAAACAGCGACGCCGGGCCGTGGAACATCTGGTCGCCGTTGATGGAGCCCGCTTTCTGGTAGCTGTTATCGCGATAGCAGTATTTATCGCTGTAGGAGCAAAACGGGTTTTTCACGTTGCCGCTGGTGCCGAGATAGCCCCATCCCATCCCGAGTGAGAAGTCGAACGGCCCCCAGGCCTTGCTGGCCACGATGTATTCCGCGTCAAACAGGCCGGTACCGCCGATATCTTTGGCACCCACTGAGACCTGCGGCATCCAGTAGCTCTCTTCCCACAGGCGCAGCTTGACGTCGAAGGCTTTATCTTTGTAGGTCTGATCGCCTGAGAACGCCTCGACGCTGCTGTATTGTTTCGTCCGCACGTCGGTATAGCGCAGCGTGGTTTCAAGCCACGGGAACAGCTGCACCGACGCCGAGTAGTAGCGATACTGGTCGTTATCACGGTAGTTAAGGCTAATTTCCCCCTCGCGCGCCATACGCGCGGTGGGCGTTTGTAGTAAACCGACGCCGCCGAAGTCTGACTGAGACGGGCCAATGGGTGCCGGATACGTTTCTGCATGGCAGGCGGCACTCACGCAGAGCGCCAGCATGCTGTAGAGATAAGTTCTTTTCATTATTCCGGTATCCGCTGAATCAGGGAGTGAAGGATATCGGCGTTAAGCCCGTCATACGCCTTCGTCCAGAAATGGTCGGCAAAACCGACAAAAATGATGCTGCCCGGCATGGGTTCGATATGCCGTTTATTCCAGTAAGCGACGGGGGCTTTTTGCGTGTGGCCGTCAGGGTAAACCACCCAGGCGTAGCTGTTATCGGCACCGCTCAGCAGGCTCTGCTCGTCGAGGTAGCTCGCCACGTCACGACCGGGGGTAAAGGGCTTATTACCCGGGCTGCTGATAAGCCCCATCACGGTCACCGTCGTCGGCTTCGCCGGCAGCCAGAGCGTATAGTCCCCTTCCAGCGTCGGGTTGCCGTTTTCCGTGACGCGCACGTCATCCGGGTCAAGATTGACGTTCTGACGGCCCGTCACCTTCAGCGCCTGCAGCTGCTGACGGACGCTGTTAATGGCCGCCGCGTCGTCGCCATCTTCCTGCTCCGCGAGTCCCGTCAGCCTCGCAAGGAGCGCCTTGTGCTGTTGTTCCGCTTCAGCGGTCTTCTGCCGTTCAGCGATGACCGCGCCCGGCCACCAGCTGTTGGCGAGCCTTGGCTGTCCGACGAGATCGAGCAGATGCTCGGCGTGGGTTAAGGTTTTGGGTTGTTCACTGTCCGGCGTGTAGACCTTTACTGTCCCGGCGGACCATGCCAGCGGCGCGGCAAAACTGGCGATAAGCGCAACGTGAATGAGCGTTTTCATGATTTCGCCGCCTTGATCAGGGTGGTTTTGACCGGGAAGAATCCGGCACCGAGATACTGTAAGGACTGACGGATCTGCCCTTCCTCGTCGATCCAGAAGCGGTTGTGCCAGGTGGCCTGGTCGGTGGTGACCTCTTCATCCAGCACGCGAACCTGCGTTTCGTCGCTGCCGACTTTCACGCTGTCGGTGCCGTCCCAGCGGAAAGTCGAGCGTGCAGTGGCGTAACGCACCTGCTTGTGTTCGGTCCAGCCCATCGTGCGCGTCCAGCCTGCGCCGTCGGCGATCTGGTTCGGCTTGATCAGCGGGTCGTCGGCGATATTATTCACCTCCAGCAGGTTATCGCCGCCCAACAGGGTTTTCACGATACGGCCATGCTGCGTCACAATGGTGGCCTGATCCTGCGTCACCCATTTCTGCTGCCCGTTTTCATCGAAAGCGAGCACCACAAACAGTTGCGGGCCATCGTTAAGCTGCATGTACTGACTGGCATAGGGCATGTTCTGAAGTTCGTCATCGGTCAGATGCACGCCCGGTGTGCCAAACAGGCTTTCCCACAGTGAGTTTCCCAGCCCTTTAGTGGTGGCCGAGCACGCCTGCAGCAGCAGGCAAATCAGAATGATTGCAGGTCGCTTCACGACTCTTCTCCGAAGGGGCGAAATAACCACACCGAAGTGTGGTTATGATTAAAACACCCGCTATTACTGGGTGCTGGTTGTCGTGGTGGTCGTGGTTCCGGTGTTGGAGCCATCACCGCCACCGGTTGCCGCCAGCGCGACACCCACGGCTGAACTTACGGTGCTGGCGCTGGCTGCGGTAGAACTTCCCGCAGACGCAGACGTCGCAGCCGAACCTGCCGCTTCCCCGACCTGAACCGGAGCTGCATAGACAGATGTCGCCGCAAGCGCAGATATGGCAAAAATGCCATACAGTACTTTCTTCATAACAATTTCCCTTCAATGAATGAATGGAGATTTGCCCGAAAAGAATTTCAGGCGGAATCGAGTATACACAACTACTGCCGTGGGTTTGCCGTAAGAGGAAATAGGGAGAGGGTTTTCGGACTAATGGTTAAAATGGAAATGAAAGACAAATGACATAAATATATAATATATAAAAATCAATAACTTATAATATAAATATATTAATGGACTACTGCGTATTTTCTTAAAATAAACCGCAGCAATTAACGGGTTAACCGTCTTTTTCGGATTAAACTCAGAACCAGAATTTGAGTTAACTAACAGACATCAGGAATTATCCGATAAAAAAATGCCGGCATTTCGCCGGCACGTTTTCATGACGTTTTAATTACGCACGCCATGCTTTATAACGGTTGATCAAACCATTTGTTGAGCTGTCATGGCTGGCAACTGCTTTATCATCACCCAGCTCTGGCAGAATACGGTTTGCCAGCTGTTTGCCCAGCTCAACGCCCCACTGGTCAAAGGTGAAGATGTTCAGGATCGCGCCCTGCGTGAAGATTTTGTGCTCGTACAGGGCAATCAGCGCACCCAGGCTGAACGGCGTGATTTCGCGCAGCAGGATGGAGTTGGTTGGACGGTTGCCTTCGAACACCTTGAACGGCACCACGTGGTCCAGCGTGGCCGGGTCTTTACCCTGGTCACGGTATTCCTGCTCAACCACCTCGCGGGATTTACCGAACGCCAGCGCTTCGGTCTGCGCGAAGAAGTTAGACAGCAGCTTCGGATGGTGGTCGGACAGCGGGTTATGGGTGATAGCCGGGGCGATGAAATCGCACGGTACCATTTTGGTGCCCTGGTGAATCAGCTGGTAGAAGGCATGCTGACCGTTGGTGCCCGGCTCGCCCCAGATGATTGGGCCAGTCTGGTAGTCCACCGCGTTGCCGTTACGGTCAACGTATTTACCGTTGGATTCCATGTTGCCCTGCTGGAAGTAGGCCGCAAAGCGGTGCATATACTGGTCGTACGGCAGGATCGCTTCGGTTTCAGCGCCGAAGAAGTTGTTGTACCAGATACCGATCAGCGCCAGCAGCACCGGCAGGTTTTTCTCTGGTGCGGTGGTGGAGAAGTGTTTATCCATCGCGTGCGCGCCGGAGAGCAGCTCAACGAAGTTGTCGAAGCCCACGGACAGGATGATGGACAGGCCGATCGCAGACCACAGGGAGTAGCGGCCGCCAACCCAGTCCCAGAACTCGAACATGTTCGCGGTATCAATGCCGAACTCGCTGACGGCTTTACCGTTGGTAGACAACGCCGCGAAGTGTTTCGCCACGTGCTTGTTATCGCCAGCCGTTTTCAGGAACCAGTCGCGCGCGCTGTGGGCGTTGGTCATGGTTTCCTGGGTGGTAAAGGTTTTAGACGCAACCAGGAACAGGGTGGTTTCCGGGTTCACGTTCTTCAGCACTTCGGCGATGTGGGTACCATCGACGTTAGACACAAAGTGCATATTGAGGTGGTTTTTGTACGGGCGCAGCGCTTCGGTCACCATGAACGGACCGAGGTCAGAACCGCCGATACCGATGTTTACCACGTCGGTGATCGCTTTGCCGGTGTAGCCTTTCCAGCTACCGGAGATGATCGCTTCGGAGAAGGTTTTCATCTTTTCCAGCACCGCGTTCACTTCCGGCATGACGTCTTTGCCGTCAACGATGATTGGCGTATTGCTACGGTTACGCAGAGCGACGTGCAGCACGGCACGGTCTTCGGTGCGGTTGATCTTCTCACCGGAGAACATGGATTTGATGGCGTCGGCCAGCGCAGTTTCTTTCGCCAGATCCTGCAGTTTAGCCAGCGTCTCTTCGGTAATGCGGTTTTTAGAGAAATCCACCAGCATCAGGTCGTCGAAGGTCGCGGAGAACTTGTTGAAACGATCGGCATCTTTCGCGAACAGATCCGCGATGGTGACGTCTTTCATTTCATCAAAATGTTTCTGGAGTGCCTGCCAGGCAGCGGTCTGCGTTGGGTTGATGTTTTTCATTAGCAATACTCTTCTGATTTGAGAATTGTGACTGCGGTCGATTGTAGCGCCTGCAAATAAAAATTGTGATGGTTTTTATGCCATTGCCCTGGCCTGCATCAAACGCAGGTGAAAAGACCCGAAAAGTATAGCTGCTGAAACGCCCTCCCGGGGCGGCGAAATGTCGGTCAAAATGCCCTAAAACGGAGCATAAAATCTGGCTCTGTTATAAGTCCTGTTTCTTAGGGGTACCCCCCCATAAAAAATCCGCATAATCCCAGCATTGACAGGACCTCCCCCGCATTTTATTTATAGGGCCGTATTTTGCGCCTGCACCTGTTTTCGTTTCACTCTTGTGCCAAGGTCGCTTATTCATTCCCTGACACGAGGTTGTTATGACGAGTTTTGTGGTCGCCAAGTTTGGCGGCACCAGTGTGGCCGATTACGATGCCATGAACCGCAGCGCCGATGTGGTGCTGGCCGATCCGAATACCCGCCTGGTGGTGCTGTCTGCATCTGCCGGCGTGACGAACCTGCTGGTTTCTCTGTCTGAAGGACTGGAAGCGACAGAACGTTTCGTGAAGCTGGATGCACTGCGCAAAATTCAGTTCGACATTCTTGAGCGTCTGCAGAACCCGAACGTCATCCGCGAGGAAGTGGAACGTCTGCTGGAAAATATCACTACCCTGGCAGAAGCCGCCTCTCTGGCCACCTCCACCGCCCTGACCGACGAGCTGGTCAGCCACGGCGAGCTGATGTCCACCCTGCTGTTTGTTGAAATCATGCGCGAGCGTAACATTCAGGCGCAGTGGTTTGACGTGCGAAAAGTGATGCGTACCAGCGACCGCTTTGGCCGTGCCGAGCCGGACGTTGAAGCACTGGCCGAACTGACCAATCAGCAGCTGGCCCCGCGTCTGGCAGACGGTATCGTGATCACCCAGGGCTTTATCGGCAGCGAAGCGAAAGGCCGCACCACCACGCTTGGCCGTGGCGGCAGCGACTACACCGCCGCGCTGCTGGGCGAAGCCCTGCATGCCACGCGCGTGGATATCTGGACTGACGTTCCGGGCATTTACACCACCGATCCGCGCGTCGTTTCTGCGGCGAAACGTATTGACGTGATCGCCTTTGAAGAAGCGGCGGAAATGGCCACCTTCGGTGCGAAAGTTCTGCATCCGGCAACCCTTTTGCCAGCCGTACGTAGCGATATTCCGGTCTTCGTTGGCTCCAGTAAAGATCCGAAAGCGGGCGGGACGCTGGTCTGCAAGAAAACGGAAAACCCACCGCTGTTCCGCGCCCTGGCCCTGCGCCGTCGCCAGACGCTGGTCACCCTGCACAGCCACAATATGCTGCACTCCCGCGGTTTCCTGGCGGAAGTGTTTGGCATTCTGGCACGCCACAACATCTCCGTGGATCTGATCACCACCTCTGAAGTGAGCATTGCGCTGACGCTGGACACCACCGGTTCTACCTCAACCGGCGACACCCTGCTGACGCAGTCGCTGCTGATTGAGCTGTCCGAGCTGTGCCGCGTGGAAGTAGAAGAAGACCTGGCGCTGGTTGCCATCATCGGCAACAAGCTGTCGCGCGCTTGCGGCGTGGGCAAAGAGGTGTTTGGCGTGCTCGACCCGTTCAGCATCCGCATGATCTGCTACGGCGCGTCCAGCTATAACCTCTGCTTCCTGGTGCCTGCCGATCAGGCCGAGCAGGTCGTGCAGAAACTTCATCAGAATTTGTTTGAATAAGCGCAAGAATGGCCCGGGCGTTTTCACTACCGGGCCATTCTTTAGCTTTTCATTACTGTTCTCATCAGCAGCGAATCCAGATCTTTTAAATTTCCTTCTCTGCTGTCGGGTAGTACCGACGGTACTTCTCCTCTCACCAGCTCACTTTGCAAAAAAGCATGGAGTAAGGGCCGTTTAGGGCCATATTCCGTTTCACCTGCGCGCTGTTTTATTTCCAGTAATGCATCGATTTCCGCACGTAACGGCGCACACAGTTCGCTCCCGGCAAGCAGTTCGGTAAAACGCATCGGTGGAACGCCTTTCCCCGCTTCTACCCACCGCGCCGCCAGCAAAGGGCGCAGAACGTAAAAATACTTTTTCAGCCGAACCGTTTCCTCCTGTAAATATCCACGGAAGTTTTTTCGGGCCATTGAGAAGTAATGCCATCGGGCGCGCAATGGCGAAAACCACGCGGGTATCAGCGCGCGCAACTCGGCCACTACCGTCTCATCCTCCTGATAAACAACAGGGGAATCCAGCCACTCGATAAGCGTCGGGTTTGCCCCCTTCAGCAGGCCCAGTGCCTTGCGCCATTCCCAGCCACAAACGTCCAGTTCATCATCTATCGGCAGCTCGATCACATCCCGCTGGGATTCGACGCGCAGATACCATTCTGGGCGGTGAACGTACAAAAACCGCACATCATAATCGCTATCCGGTGAGGCAAATCCCCATCCCCGGCTGCCCGATTCACAGGCGTAGAGCACGCGCACGTTATAGCGCTGCTCTATATCGCGAAGTTGCGCGCAGACACGTGCGCGCATCGCGCTATCAACATCGTTGTTGCTCATTTTTTTATCCTTTTACACACACGACCTGACGCAGGGTGTGAACGATCTCCACCAGCGACGATTGCGCGACCATCACGGCATCAATGTCTTTATAGGCCATCGGCGTTTCATCGATCACCTCATTGTCTTTGCGACACTCTACGTGAGAGGTCGCCTGAATATGGTCGCTAAGGGTATAGCGTTTTTTTGCCGCCGTTCGGCTCATCACTCGCCCAGCGCCGTGGCTGCAGGAACAGAAGCTTTGCTCGTTGCCGAGGCCACGCACGATGAAGCTCTTTGCGCCCATTGAGCCCGGAATAATCCCCATCTGCCCTTTCTGCGCCGACACCGCACCTTTGCGCGTGATCAGTACCTCTTCCCCAAAGTGATGCTCTTTCTGCACATAGTTATGATGGCAGTTAACCGCCTCCTGCTGCGTAATAAAGGGCTTAGTCACTTCGCGAGAGAGCGCCGCCAGCACGCGCGACATCATCACTTCCCGATTGTGGCGGGCAAAATCCTGCGCCCACTCCACCGCCTCGATGTAGTCCTCATAGTGACGACTCCCCTCCTGAAAATAGGCCAGATTTTTATCCGGCAGATGTCCCAGGTGATGCTGCATATCCTGCTGTGCCAGGGCGATAAACACATTACCGATGGCGTTTCCTACGCCGCGCGAGCCGCTGTGCAACATCACCCAGACGCGCTGCTGCTCATCGAGGCAAATTTCAATAAAGTGGTTTCCGGTACCCAGCGTGCCCAGATGCTGATAGTTGTTGGTTTTCAGCAACTGCGGGTATTTATCCGTGAGTTGTTTAAAACGTGGGGCCAGCACCCACCAGCGATCGTCCACTTCTTTCGGTGGCGTTTCCCACGCGCCTTTATCACGTCGAGAACGCGTATTGGTTCTCCCATGCGGTACTGCCTGTTCAATGGCGCTACGTAAACCGCTGAGATTATCCGGCAAATCACCGGTCGCCAGCGACGTGCGAACGGCAATCATCCCGCAACCAATATCCACGCCAACCGCCGCAGGAATAATTGCCCCTTTGGTCGGAATCACGCTGCCGATGGTTGAGCCTTTACCGAGATGAACGTCGGGCATCACCGCAAGGTGTTTGAAAATAAACGGCATCTTTGCGGTATTCAGTAACTGCGCTTGTGCCTCTGGCTCCACGGGCACACCGTGAGTCCACATTTTGATCGGGGCGCCGTTTGGCGCTGTCAGTAATTCAAAATCATTCTGTTGCATTGCGTTATCCTTTCAGGTTAACAAGGCCGTGTAATACCTGGTCCAGGCCACCAAATACTGAAATTTTGTCGATACGCTCCGCGACCCTTTCCAGGGTTTCCAGCTCTTTTAAACGCAGCGCCACCGGGTTGTTCTCCATCACCTTTGCGGTGTTTAACAGCGATCGTGTCGCCGCCGTTTCTTCACGTCGGCGAATAACATTCGCCTGGGCCGATTTTTCGGCCTCTACCAGACGGGATAAAATCGTTTTCATATCACCAGGTAAAACAATATCTTTTACCCCAAGCGACGCAATTTCCATTCCAAAGGATGACAGGCGGCCTTGCACCTGTTTGCTGACCACCTCATCAATGATCTGCTTATCTTCCAGTAACTCATCGAGCGTGCGGGTGCCGACCGCCTCACGCAGTGCGAACTGGAGTTCGCGGTACAAATGTTCCAGCGGTTTCGTAAGCTGTCCGCAGGCCTGCAGCACGTCGCTGTAGCGCCAGTTAGCCGCCAGGTTCAGGCGCAGGTTAACTTTGTCCTTCGTCAGGATCTCCTGCCCGCTCACTTCTACTACCTGAAGGCGCGTATCCACTACCTCTGCCTCGACGAGATGGTTAATTTTCCAGTATGCCGTCAGTCCCGGCGGTAACAGTGCCTGAATTTCTCCGTCGATTTTCACCACCCCGACGTGCCAGGCAGGCACCTGTACGACCAGCATCGCGTCGCGCCCTTTTACCGCGCCATTGCGACGCGGCTGCAGAGCAGCATTCATCACGTCCTCCGGCACCCGCACATCGCGGGTATCAATTCTTCGCAGGCTCAACGCCGCATCCTGCTGCCAGTACAGACGACGTGTACAAGGCGGCACAATCTCCTGCAATACGCCGTTGTTCGATAACACCCCGATTTCATCCGCAGTAAGATCAACCGCCAGGCAGTAACGTACCACCCAGTCAGGCTGAAAGCGGCGCAGATAATCCGCCAGCGCACCCGGCACCTCGCTGCCATCCTGGCTCACCACCAGCACGTCGTCAGTATTGAACCAACCCAGACGGTGTTCACCCGCCTCCAGTACCCGGTAATAATCGCCAGCTTTTGCTACCAGTCCTAACTGACCTTTTTTTATCGTGATTTTTTTAGCCATTTTATATTCCTTAAAGTCAGGCGCGGGTGCAGGCACGAAATCACAGGGGAATGCCTTTTCGCCTGCGATCCGGCGCCATTACCGGCGACCTTCATTGGGATTGCTGACTGCGCAATCCCCCGTTTTTACTTTGATGTTTACAACCAGTTTTCATTGGGAGAATGAATCGGGAATCGAACCCTTCTTTCTGTCATTGGTTGACGGAACGCCCCCGGAAAACAGCCTTGCCGTTCCTGGTGCGCCGACGGGGCCTTAACCCCCAGTGTGCTCAACGTCGTGACATTATCTGTATTGCCAGAAGCGTGCCAAAAACAAAAATCGCCGCTTTATTTTTTTATTTTATTGATAATTAATGTTTTTTTATTTATCAGGCTTTTCATGCATTGTCGTTCGGCTCAACATTTTTTATCCTGTTATATCGACAATTATCTTTCTGGATAAATATAAAGAAGCGGAAGGTGGTGATCGGGGTGCTTGGCACCGTGATGGATAAACGGGGAAAGCGGGCTAATCGCTTTCGCAAATGGCGACCGACCGTCGGGCTGTGCCAACAGCCGGATTTCCCGGTCGACAGACTGGAGCTGCTACATCAACCGCGAGATCTCGGCATGGCTCAGCAACTGGCGGAAGATATTGTGCTGGTTTCCCCCCACACCGAGGTGCGTCCCAGCACGGTAATCATTGAAGACCCGTGGGATTTCGAAGAGGTTTATGCCGCGTTTCTCGATTTCGCCACCCAGTATACTTTTGATACCGATCACGAAGAGTATTTCGTCCACATCACCACCGGCACGCATGTGGCGCAGATCTGCTGGTTCCTGCTGACGGAAGCCCGCTATCTTCCCGCCAGCCTTTTGCAGACTGGCCCTGCCAGAAAAGAAGCCTCTGGTGAGGAGACTGCAGCCGGAACTTACTCAATTATCGACCTGGATTTAAGCCGCTACACGACCCTTACCAACCGTTTTCAGCGCGAGCAGCAGCAGTCAATCTCATTTCTGAAAGCGGGCATTGATACGCGAAATGCCACCTTTAACACTCTTATCGACAAGATTGAACGCGTGGCGCTACGTTCAACAGCCCCGATCCTGCTGACCGGCCCCACCGGCGCGGGCAAGTCGTTCCTCGCGAACCGTATTTATCAGCTTAAGCAGTCACGCCATCAAGTTTCCGGCAAGCTGGTTTCCGTCAACTGCGCGACCCTGCGCGGTGATAACGCCATGTCCACGCTGTTCGGCCATGTGAAAGGAGCCTTTACCGGCGCACTGTCGGCGCGCAGCGGCCTGCTGCGTGAAGCCGATGGCGGCGTCCTTTTCCTCGACGAGATTGCCGAACTAGGCCTGGATGAACAGGCGATGCTGCTCAAAGCCATTGAAGAGAAAACTTTTTTCCCGTTTGGCTCCGATAAAGAAGTTCACAGCGATTTTCAACTTATCGCCGGAACCCACCGTGATATGCGCCAGTGGGTGGCCGAGGGACGTTTTCGTGAAGATCTCTATGCCCGTATTAATATGTGGAGCTTTGCCTTGCCAGGCCTTGCCCAACGGAAAGAGGACATAACGCCGAATGTCGACTACGAACTTCAACGTTTCTCTCGCGAAACCCAGACGCAAATCCGCTTCGATAAAGAGGCGCGCGAAGGCTATCTGGCCTTTGCCTGTTCCAGCAGGGCGCTGTGGCGGGGCAACTTTCGCGAACTGAGCGCCAGCGTCGCACGCATGGCGACGCTGGCGGAACGAGGGCGTATTACTCAGGATCTGGTGCTGGAGGAGATCTCACGTCTTCAGACCGACTGGCAAACTGACGTGACGCAGCCTGCAACTGACATGGAGATTGACCTCTTTGACCAGCGGCAACTTGAAACGGTGCTGGAGGTATGTCGCCGCAGCGCATCGTTGTCTGAAGCCGGTCGTGAGCTGTTTGCCGTTTCACGGCTCAAAAAAGCCAATCCTAACGACGCCGACCGACTGCGCAAATATCTGGCTCGCTTTAGTCTGAGCTGGGAAAGCATCCGGTCATAATTCATTTGAATATTACTTCCTTACGCGATAAACAATAACTATAGCCGGGCTCGATCCCGGCTTTTTATAACAAACACATACAACATTCATCGCAAGGAAATCATTATGTTATCCGCTATTACGCGGCTGTTCCCGTTATGGGCGCTGCTGCTCTCCGTACTCGCGTATTACACGCCCACCGCGTTCACCGGTATTGGTCCATGGGTCACCACGCTGCTGATGTTGATCATGTTCGGTATGGGCGTGCATCTGAAAGTCGACGACTTCAAACGCGTGCTGTCTCGCCCAGCGCCCGTCGCGGCAGGAATATTTCTGCACTACCTGGTGATGCCGCTCGCGGCGTGGCTGCTGGCGATGGCCTTTAAGATGCCGCCCGACCTTTCCGCCGGGATGGTGCTGGTGGGCAGCGTGGCCAGCGGCACGGCGTCCAACGTCATGATCTATCTGGCGAAAGGCGACGTGGCGCTCTCCGTCACTATCTCGTCCGTCTCCACGCTGGTGGGTGTGATTGCCACGCCACTGTTAACCCGCCTGTACGTGGATGCGCATATTCAGGTGGACGTGATGGGCATGCTGCTGAGCATTCTGCAAATCGTGGTGATCCCGATTGCGGTGGGGCTGGCCATTCACCATATTTTCCCGCGCGTGGTGAAGGCCGTTGAGCCATACCTGCCCGCATTTTCGATGGTCTGTATTCTGGCGATCATCAGCGCCGTGGTAGCGGGCTCCGCCTCGCACATTGCTTCCGTAGGCTTTGTGGTGATCGTCGCGGTGGTGCTGCATAACACCATTGGTCTGCTGGGCGGCTACTGGGGCGGGAGACTGTTTGGCTTCGACGAATCGACCTGCCGCACGCTGGCAATCGAGGTAGGGATGCAGAACTCCGGCCTGGCGGCGGCGCTTGGTAAAATTTACTTCTCCCCGCTGGCGGCCCTGCCTGGCGCGCTGTTCTCCGTCTGGCACAACCTCTCCGGCTCGCTGCTGGCGGGCTACTGGTCCGGCAAACCGATTGATGAACAAACAAAAAAAGATGCGGTGAAGCAGGGTTAATTTACGCTGCTTGCTTTACACTGAAGCCTCTCTCTCAGGAGGCTTCAGCAATGGCTACACCACGTTTGACCCAGAAAGACATGACCGAAGCCGAGCAGCGCGAACTGAAAACGCTTCTCGACCGCGCCCGTATCGCACATGGCCGCACGCTGACGAACGCCGAAACCAATCAGGTGAAAAAAGAGTACATCGATAAGCTGATGGCGCAGCGTGACGCCGCGGCGAAAAAAGCCCGCAAGCTGAAAAAAGAGCAGGCTTATAAACCGGATGCAGAGGCGACCTTTTCCTGGTCGGCCACAACGTCTACCCGTGGAAGGCGCTAATCAGCGCCCTTTCTTTTTGCGCCCCGGCTGGGTAAAGCGTTTTCCGTTGCCCGGCTTGCCGCGCCCTTTCTCTTCCGCCTGCGGCGCCTTCACCACCGGGCGCTTAATCGCCTGGGTTTTCGGTTTGGCTTTGGCCTTCGGCTTCGCTTCGGACGAGGAATTCTCGATAAGCTTGAACAGCTCGATCAGTTCGTCGTCCGTTAAGTCGCGCCATTCGCCCAGCGGAATGCCGGACAGGCTGACGTTCATGATGCGCGTGCGCTCAAGCTTCGTCACTTCATAACCGAAATGTTCGCACATGCGGCGGATCTGGCGGTTTAAGCCCTGCACCAGGGTAATGCGGAACGCGAACGGCGCTTCTTTCTTCACCTTACACTTTTTCGTAACGGTACCAAGGATCGGCACACCGGCGCCCATACCGCGAATGAAGTCGTCCGTGACCGGCTTATTCACCGTCACAATGTACTCTTTCTCGTGATCGTTACCGGCACGCAGGATCTTGTTGACCAGATCGCCGTGGTTGGTGAGGAAAATCAGCCCCTGAGAGTCTTTATCCAGACGGCCAATCGGGAAGATACGGCTGCTGTGGTTCACGAAATCAACGATGTTGTCCCGCTCACCGTCTTCCGTGGTGCTGACAATCCCAACCGGTTTGTTCAACGCGATAAACACCAGGTCTTCAGCATCACGCGGTTCGATGAGCTGACCATTCACTTTAACCACATCGCCAGGCACCACCTGATCGCCGATGGTGGCGCGTTTGCCGTTAAGAAACACATTACCTTGTTCAATGTAACGGTCAGCCTCGCGACGTGAGCAGATCCCGCTCTCGCTAATGTATTTGTTTAATCGGGTTGATTGAGTTGGCAGCATAGTTTCTCCTGTGAAGGGCGAAATATACCTTACCTTGCGGCTGACAAAAAAGTGTTAGTAACCGTTGATCAAAAAATCGAGTGCATCCCGCAATGAAGCCCGGTTTTGCGTAAGATCGGCGACACGCTCGCCTAACTCTTTTGGCGATATGCCTGCCATCATGTGCATCATTACCACACAGGGTTTACCCGCTATCTCAACGACAGGGCACACTTTCGCAGGTGGCTGAATGCCTCCCAGATGGCTAAGTTCAACTGCGGGGGCGACCAGAACATGCTTCATCACATTAGCCACGGGATGCTGCATATTGATTAGCCAGGGATAGGCAGTTTTCCCCTTTCCTTCATTCTCATAAGCAAAATATTGCTCCATCAGAACGACCTCTGAAAGTCACTAAAGGAGCCGTTTTCATCAACCCATTGGTTAATGGCCTCGATAGAAGCTTTATTTTCTGCTAACCACTCTGCACGCTGATGCGCACGAAACTGCTCCTGCAGTGCAGTCGTGAGCACAGCAGAGAGATTAAGTTTAAGCCGTCGCGCCTCTTCAAGGATTTCAGGTGCTAACGACACGTTGACTGATTTTTTAATGCCATGAGTAGTGCGCATGAAAACCCCCATCGGAATGCGCATGAATTGGCGAAGTGTAGCGTAATAAACGACCATTTTCTATTCCCTAAAAAACGTAAGGTCTGAAGGGTAAATGGCGCTTGATAAGGTGTCACGCCTCGCAACAAGGTTTTGCGAGGCGCTTTCAGAGATTAATACTCATCCCGCTGGTCATCTTCATCCGGCTGTTCCATCACGCTGTACGCCACCGCGCAGAACAATGAGTTGAGGCGCTTCATATCCCCCAGCAGTCCCAGGTGGAGTGAGCTGGTTTCGATACTCTGCACGTTCTGCTGGTGCAGACGCTCAACGTGGGCGTGCGAGTAGCGGCGGTTAAGAATGCGGAAACGATGCTTGTTGCGGCGCAGGCGGCGCGCGCTCGGCACATCGCTGGAGAAGAATACCGACATCGCCAGCTTGAGGTTGCTGACCAGCTGTTCGTGCAGCGCTTCCAGCTCCTTCAGGCCTTCACCTGAAAACGCACGACGCGCGGCAAGGGATTTGTCGGCGATCTCGCTGCCCATGCGTTCAACGATATCCGAAGCCTGCTCAAGGTTAAGCGACATCTCGATAATTTCCGCCCAGCGGCGGGACTCCTCTTCCGCCAGCTCGTCCTGCGGCATGCGCGCCAGGTAAAGCTTGATGGCGGTATAGAGCACGTTGATATCGTCAGCTAACCTGCGCAGCTCTTTCTCTTCACGCGGCTCGCCGTGCATCACCTTTTGCAGGCCTTCGAGCATGGTTTCCATCGCGTCGCCCATGCGCAGCGTCTCGCGCGCGGCATTCGCCAGCGCCAGCGCCGGGGTATCCAGCGCAGACGTATCCAGGTGCTTCGGTTTCAGGCGCGCATCCAGCTCCGGTTCGTCCTGAATGAGGCGTTCGCAGAAGCGGGCCATCGACCCGGCAAAAGGCACCATCGCCAGGCAGCGCACCAGGTTGTAGAACACGTGGAAATAGATCACCAGCTCCGCTTTCGGCAGCGGGAGGTTGTCCATCAGGTTCGCCAGCGGGTGGATAAAGGGCAGGATAATCAGGCTGCCCACCAGCTTAAACAGCAGGCTGCCGAGGGCCACGCGGCGGGCGGCGGCGTTGGCCGCGCTGTTATTGAGCATCGCCAGCAGGCCCGAGCCGAGGTTGGCACCGATCACCAGGCACAGCGCGACCGGGAAGGAGATCGCCCCGGCGGCGGTGAGCGTGGCCGTCAGGAGCACGGCGGCCAGGCTGGAGTAGCTTACGATGGCAAACACCGCGCCAATCAGCGCGTCGAGCATGATGTCCCCGGTCAGGGAAGCGAAGATGACCTGAACGCCGTTGGCCTCGGTAATAGGGGTGACCGCCTGCACAATCAGCTCCAGCGCCAGCAGGATCAGCCCCAGGCCAATCCCCACGCGTCCAAGCTGGCCGGCCCGCGTCTGTTTGCGGCCGAGGAAGAAGATCACGCCGATAAAAATCAGCAGCGGTGACAGCCAGGAGAGATCGAACGTCAGGATACGCGCCATCAGCGCGGTACCTACATCCGCACCCAGCACAATGACCAGCGCCGGGGCCAGCGCCACCAGATCCTGCGCCACAAAGGAGGTGACAAGCAGGGTTGTGGCGTTACTGCTCTGAACCAGTGCCGTTACGCCAATACCCGCGCAGAAGGCGAGCGGCTTCTTCTCAACGCTGCTGCTGAGAACGGTACGTAAGCGCGCGCCAAATACGCGCATTACGCCGGTACGGACGATATGGGTGCCCCATACGAGCAGTGCGACTGCAGAGAGCAGATGTAACAGGGTCAGCACGGAAGGTTTTCCTCCTTATCATTATTCGTTTTCCATAGGTTCAGTATAAGGGGTTAAGCGTAAGAAAGAGACAAGGCACCCTTGAGGTGCCCTGTTTGTTGTAAGGAAAAGTGATTTTAGTCGGCGTCGTAGCCGAGATTAGGGGCCAGCCAGCGCTCCACTTCTGATACGCTCATCCCTTTGCGCAAGGCGTAATCTTCGATCTGATCCCGCTGCAGCTGCGCCACGGCGAAGTACTTGCTGTCCGGATGGCTGAAGTACCAGCCTGAGACTGACGCGCCCGGCCACATGGCGAACGACTCGGTGAGCTTCATACCTGTATGCGCTTCTACGTCCAGCAGTTGCCAGATGGTGCCTTTTTCGGTGTGTTCCGGGCAGGCCGGGTATCCCGGTGCCGGTCGAATGCCCTGGTAATTTTCGCGGATCAGATCCTCATTGCTGAGGTTTTCGTTCGCCGCGTAGCCCCAGTGCACCTTACGCACGCGCTCGTGGAGGTACTCTGCGAAGGCTTCCGCCAGGCGGTCGGCAATCGCTTTCACCATGATTTTATTGTAATCATCGTGCTGCGCTTCGAACGCGTCCGCCAGCGCATCTTCTTCCAGACCGCCGGTTACCGCAAAGGCGCCAATATAGTCGGCTTTACCACTTAACTTCGGCGCGACGAAATCGGCCAGGCAGTAGTTGGCAAAGCCCACTTTCTCGGTTTGCTGGCGCAGATGGCGGCTGACTGCCAATACGTAGGTGCGGGTTTCATCGCGATAAATTTCAATGTCGTCACCCACGCGGTTCGCCGGGAACAGCCCCACCACGCCCCGCGGGTTGAGGGTTTTCTCTGCGCTCAGCGTGTCGAGCATGTCGTTGGCATCTTTGAACAGGCGCTTCGCCTCCTCGCCTACCACCTCATCCTCCAGGATGCGCGGATATTTACCCGCCAGCGACCAGGTCATAAAGAACGGCGTCCAGTCGATGTAGTTGCGCAGCGTCTCGATGCTGGCGCTGACCTCCTGAACGCCCAGGCGATGCGCGACCGGCGGCGTATAGCTCGACCAGTCAAAGGCCAGATCGTTGTCGCGCGCCGCCTGGAGTGAAACAGGCGGGGTGCGCGGCTTCTTACGGCCGTGCTGGATGCGGACGGTTTCGTACTCTTTACGGGTGCGTTCAACAAACTCGTCGCGCTGGGTGTCAGAGAGCAGCGCGGAGACCACGCCCACGGTGCGCGAGGCGTTCTGCACGTACACCGTCGGCCCGCTGTAGTTCTGCTCGATTTTCACCGCCGTGTGCGCTTTGGAGGTGGTCGCCCCGCCAATCAGCAGCGGAATGGTGAAGCCCTGACGCTCCATCTCCTTCGCCACGTTAACCATCTCGTCCAGCGACGGCGTAATCAGGCCGGAGAGGCCAATCAGGTCGGCGTTCACTTCGCGCGCGGTCTTGAGGATTTTATCCGCCGGGACCATCACGCCGAGGTCGATAATTTCGTAGTTATTGCACTGCAGCACCACGCCGACGATGTTCTTGCCGATGTCGTGCACGTCGCCCTTCACGGTGGCAATGACCATCTTGCCGTTGCTGGATCCTTTCTCTTTGCTGGCTTCGATGTAGGGCTCAAGATACGCCACCGCCTGCTTCATCACGCGGGCGGATTTCACCACCTGCGGCAGGAACATTTTGCCTTCGCCAAACAGATCGCCGACCACGTTCATGCCGTCCATCAGCGGGCCTTCAATCACCTCAATCGGGCGGGCTGCCTGCTGGCGCGCCTCTTCGGTATCGAGCTCGATAAATTCGGTAATGCCTTTAACCAGCGAGTATTCCAGACGCTTTTTCACGTCCCAGGAACGCCACTCGGCCTGCTGAACGTTTGCCGCCTCATCCGATTTGCTGCCGCGGTATTTCTCCGCCAGGTCCAGCATGCGCTCGGTGGCGTCGTCGCGGCGGTTAAGGATCACGTCCTCGACGGCATCGCGCAGCTCGGCAGGAAGGTCGTCGTAAATCGCCAGCTGTCCGGCGTTAACGATCCCCATGTCCATGCCGTTGCGGATGGCGTAGTAGAGGAACACGGCGTGGATCGCTTCACGCACCGGGTCGTTACCGCGGAACGAGAACGACACGTTCGATACGCCGCCGGAAATCAGCGCATGCGGCAGCTCGCGCTTGATGTCCTCGCACGCGCCGATAAAGTCCTGGGCATAGTTATTATGCTCTTCGATGCCGGTCGCCACGGCGAAGATGTTCGGGTCAAAGATGATGTCTTCCGGCGGGAAGCCCACCTCTTCGGTCAAAATCTTGTACGCGCGGCGGCAAATCTCGATTTTGCGCTCGCGGGTATCCGCCTGGCCCACTTCGTCAAAGGCCATGACCACCACGGCGGCACCGTAGCGGCGGACCATTTTCGCGTGGTGGATAAAGATATCAACGCCCTCTTTCATCGAGATAGAGTTGACGATGCCTTTACCCTGAATGCACTTCAGCCCTTTTTCGATGATTTCCCATTTGGAGGAGTCAATCATGATCGGCACGCGGGCGATGTCCGGCTCACCGGCGATCAGGTTGAGGAAACGCACCATCGCCGCTTCGGCGTCGAGCATCCCCTCATCCATGTTGATATCGATAATCTGCGCGCCGCTTTCCACCTGCTGGCGGGCGACGTCCAGCGCTTCGCTGTACTTCTCTTCTTTGATCAGGCGTTTAAACTTCGCGGAACCGGTGACGTTCGTACGCTCACCCACGTTCACAAACAGGCTATCGTCGCCAATGGTCAACGGCTCGAGTCCGGAAAGGCGACAGGCAACCGGCAGCTCGGGCAGCTTGCGCGGCGGCAGTCCGGCGACGGCGTTGCTCATGGCCGCGATGTGCTCCGGCGTGGTGCCGCAACAGCCGCCGACAATGTTCAGGAAGCCAGACTCGGCCCACTCGCGGATTTGCGCCGCCATGGTGTCGGCATCGAGATCGTATTCACCGAACGCGTTCGGCAGACCGGCGTTCGGGTGGGCGGTGACGTAGCATTCCGCGATACGTGACAGCTCCTGCACGTACTGGCGCAGTTCATCCGGCCCCAGCGCGCAGTTAAGGCCAAAGGAGAGCGCTTCGGCGTGGCGCAGGGAGTTATAAAACGCTTCGGTTGTCTGACCGGACAGGGTGCGGCCGGAGGCGTCGGTGATGGTGCCGGAAATCATGATCGGCAGGTCAACGCCCAGCGCCTCAAACTCCTCTTTCACCGCGTAAATTGCGGCTTTGGCGTTGAGGGTGTCGAATACGGTTTCAATCAGGATCAGGTCGGAGCCGCCTTCCACCAGCGCTCTGGTCGATTCGCGGTAGGCGGCGACCAGCTGGTCAAAGGTGATGTTACGAAACGCCGGGTCGTTGACGTCCGGTGAAATCGACGCGGTGCGGTTCGTCGGGCCAAGCACCCCGGCAACGTAGCGCGGCTTGTCCGGCGTGAGGGCCGTCCACTCGTCGGCGCAGGCGCGCGCCAGCTTCGCGGCTTCCAGGTTAATTTCCGCCGACAGGGATTCCATCTGGTAATCCGCCATGGCGATGGTTGTCGAGTTGAAGGTGTTGGTTTCAACGATATCCGCACCCGCTTCGAAGTAGGCGTTGTGGATATCCTTAATCACGGACGGCTTGCTGAGCACCAGCAGGTCGTTGTTTCCTTTCAGGTCGCATGGCCAGTCGGCAAAGCGCTCGCCGCGGAAATCGTCTTCACTCAGACGATAGCTCTGGATCATGGTGCCCATGCCGCCGTCCAGCACCAGAATTCGTTCATTTAACTGCGCACGCAGTTGCTCTACTTTGCTGCTCACACTTGCTCCCGACAACGCTCAACAAGGCCAAAAGGCTGCGTTCCATACTGGCACAATCTCGCAGGGTGGAAAAGCCGCTCAGGGGTAACATGAGACATGTTCACCATCACTCCTCCGATCAGTCAGGATAACGGTTGCAAATTCACCAAATAAAACGAAAATGATTTCCACGATACAGAAAAAGGAGATCGTCATGGTCGCGACCGTTCCCGCTAAACGCGGCAGAAAACCTGCTGCCACCACCGCCGCCGCACAACAGGGCGGACAGGTTCAATCGCTCACGCGCGGTCTGAAGCTGCTGGAGTGGATAGCCGAGTCGCACAGCAGCGTGGCCCTGACGGAGCTGGCCCAGCAGGCTGGCCTGCCGAACTCCACAACACACCGCCTGCTGACTACCATGCAGCAGCTGGGTTTTGTCCGCCAGGTGGGCGAGCTGGGACACTGGGCGGTGGGCGCGCATGCGTTTATCGTTGGCAGCAGCTTCCTGCAGAGCCGCAACCTGCTGGCGATTGTGCATCCGATTCTGCGCAAGCTGATGGAAGAGTCGGGCGAGACCGTGAATCTGGCGGTGCTGGACCAGAGCGATCACCAGGCGATTATCATCGACCAGGTACAGTGTACGCAGCTGATGCGCATGTCCGCGCCGATTGGCGGTAAGCTGCCAATGCACGCGTCCGGGGCGGGGAAAGCATTTCTCTCGCAGCTGAGCGAGGAGCAGGTGACGGGGCTGCTGCACCGTAAAGGGCTGCACGCCTATACCCACGCCACCCTGGTGTCGCCCGTGCATCTGAAAGAAGACCTGGCCCTGACCCGCAAGCGCGGCTATTCGTTTGATGATGAAGAACATGCCCTGGGCCTGCGCTGCCTCGCGGCCTGCATTTTTGACGAGCACCGCGAGCCGTTTGCCGCCATCTCTATCTCCGGGCCGATTTCGCGTATGACCGACGACCGCGTGACCGAGCTCGGTGCGCTGGTGATTAAGGCGGCGAAAGAGGTGACGCTGGCGTACGGTGGAATTCGTTAAAATTGAGTGTGACCTGATGCCCTCACCCCGGCCCTCTCCCTCAGGGAGAGGGAGAAAAGCGGATGCAAAACCGCTGCTTGCGGCGGTATGCATACACATCTTCCACGTGCCCGTTTTTGATCCGCGTTTGCAGTCCGCGCCAGTAGCTGGCGCGAAACAGATCGGCATGCATCTCTTCGAATAGCGGTCCGATGCGCGGATCGGCACACAGCCAGTGACGAAACTCTTCGGGAAACACATCGCCCGGCGAGACGCTGTACCACGGCTCGCTGGAAAGCTCATCTTCCGGGTAGCGGGGCGGTGGGATATCGCGGAAATTCACTTCGGTCATGTAGCAAATTTCGTCGTAATCGTAGAACACCACCCGCCCGTGTCGGGTGACGCCGAAGTTTTTAAACAGCATGTCGCCCGGGAAAATATTGGCGGCGGCAAGCTGGCGAATCGCGTTGCCGTACTCTTCAATGGCATCCCGCAGCGCCTGACCTTCGGACTGCTCAAGCCAGATATTCAGCGGCACCATGCGGCGCTCAATATAGAGATGGCTAATCACGATTTTGTCACCCAGATCGGTGATTTTCGCGGGCGCTTCCTGCATCAACAGCGCCATGAGCGCCGGGTCGATCTGCTGTTTATCCAGCACAAAGTTTTCGAATTCCTGAGTATCCGCCATGCGCCCGACGCGATCGTGCTCTTTAACCAGCTGATAGCAAGCGCGAACGTGCGCGGCGGTCATCTCTTTCTGCGGGGCGAATCTGTCCTTAATCACCTTAAAGACCCGGTCGAAACCCGGCAGCGTAAAGACCAGCATCACCATACCGCGAATGCCTGGCGCTTCGATAAACTGCTCATCGGCCGTGGTGACATAGCGCAGGTACTCCCGGTAGCTTTCCGTCTTGGCGTGCTTCTGGCAGCCAATGGCCATATACAGCTCGGCGGTGGTTTTTCCCGGCAGGATCTCGCGCAGCCACTCCACCAGCGCGGCAGGCAGCGGGGCGTACACCATGAAATAAGAGCGGGCGAAGCCAAACACGATGCTGGCCTCGGCGCCGGTGGTCAGGCAGGTATCGACAAACAGTTCCCCGTCGTCGGTACGGTGAATCGGCAGCAGAAACGGCACAATGGCGGTTGGCGTAATCAGTTTGCCCACCAGCCAGGCGGCTTTATTGCGGTAGAAAAGCTCGTTGGCCACCTGTAAATGGCTGTGGCTGAGCACCTCCGCGCCGAAGGCTTCATTGAGATGGGCGTAGATATAGCCGATATCCCGGGTTTTATTCTCCCAGGGCAGGCGCAGCGGCAAATCCGTTAGCACGCGGTGCAGGAGCTTTTCCCATCCGCGATCGGGAAAGAAATCTTTCGCCAGCGGACGTGGGATGGTTCGAAAGCGCCGCTCGGGCTGGGAGCTGAAGATAAATAACCGCTCAGGAGATAATGAGCGGTGGTCAAATAACCGGCAATAGACGGAGTTGAAAAAGCTCTCCGCAATCTCGAAGCGAGGGTAGTCGGGTAACAAATGGGTGTAGTGCTCCTTCACGCGCAGTAAAAATTCCGCGTCGGGACTTTTACCGTCGGTAATACAGCGCAGCTGCTCCACCACCAGACCCACGTGGTGATCATAGAGATGGATACGCTGCTTCATGGCCTGCTGAACCGCATGCCAGTCTGCATGTTCAAAGCGCTGCTGCGCGCCGGATGTCACTTCAAGAAAACGACCATACTGGGCATCAAAGCCCTGCAAAATAGTTTGGGCAATCAGTAATTCCAGGCCACGCGACATATATTCCCCTTACCCAACCCTCTCCCCAGAGGGGAGAGGGGGGAAAAGATTAGAACTGTGCTTCTTCCGTTGAACCCGTTAAGGCGGTGACGGAGGAGGTGCCGCCCTGAATAATCGTGGTCACATTATCAAAGTAGCCGGTTCCCACCTCCTGCTGGTGAGACACGAAGGTGTAGCCGTCTTTACCCGCGGCAAACTCCGGCTGCTGCACCTTCTCAACGTAGTGCTTCATGCCCTCACCCTGCGCGTAGGCGTGCGCCAGGTCGAACATGTTAAACCACATGCTGTGGATGCCTGCCAGAGTAATGAACTGGTATTTGTAGCCCATGTCGGACAGCTGCTGCTGGAAGCTGGCGATCGTTTTGTCATCCAGCTTTTTCTGCCAGTTGAAGGACGGCGAGCAGTTGTAGGCCAGCAGTTTGCCCGGGTATTTCGCATGGATGGCGTCGGCAAAGCGTTTTGCCAGCGCCAGATCCGGCGTGGAGGTTTCACACCAGACCAGGTCCGCGTACGGCGCGTACGCCAGGCCGCGGCTGATCGCCTGCTCAATGCCGGCATGTGTGCGGTAGAAGCCTTCGCTGGTACGCTCGCCGGTGATGAATTCGCTATCGTACGGGTCGCAGTCAGAGGTGATCAGGTCAGCCGCGTCGGCATCGGTACGGGCAATCACCAGCGTCGGCACGCCGAGCACGTCAGCAGCCAGACGCGCGGCAACCAGCTTCTGCACGGCTTCCTGGGTAGGAACGAGCACCTTACCGCCCATGTGTCCGCATTTCTTCACTGACGCCAGCTGGTCTTCGAAGTGAACGGCCGCTGCACCGGCCTCAATCATCGATTTCATCAGCTCGAAGGCATTCAGCACGCCGCCGAAGCCCGCTTCCGCATCCGCGACGATCGGCAGGAAGTAGTCAATAAAGCGCGGATCGCCAGGTTCGATACCGGCAGCCCACTGGATCTGATCCGCACGGCGGAAGGTATTGTTGATCCGATCCACAACCGACGGCACGGAGTTAGCCGGATAGAGCGACTGATCCGGGTACATGCTGGAGGCCAGGTTGGCGTCCGCCGCGACCTGCCAGCCGGAGAGGTAAATCGCCTCAATACCGGCCTTCGCCTGCTGCAGCGCCTGACCGCCGGTCAGCGCGCCGAGGCTGTTGATGTAGCCTTTTTTAGAGCCACCGTGCAGCAGCTTCCACATTTTCGCCGCGCCATTTTGCGCCAGCGTGCATTCCGGATTGACCGAGCCGCGTAATTTCACCACTTCCTCCGCGCTGTAAGGACGGCGGATGCCTTCCCAGCGAGGTTGTGTCCACTCTTTCTTTAACTCTTCGATTTGTTGGGTACGGGTTTTCATGTGCAGATGCTCCATATTGTTATGTGGTGAGTTACGCCAGGAAGCGGTAGCCCGGCAGGGTCAGGAAGTCGATTAAGTCATCTGATGTGGTGATTTGCTCCATCAGGCGCGCAGCGTCGTCAAAACGCCCGCTGCTGAAGCGGTGTTCGCCCAGCTCGTCCTGGATCACCCGCATCTCTTCGGCCAGCATCTGGCGGAACAGAGATTTGGTCACCGGCTTGCCGTTGCTGAGCGTTTTTTGATGGTGGATCCACTGCCAGATGGAGGTACGTGAGATCTCTGCCGTCGCGGCATCTTCCATCAGGCCGTAGATCGGCACGCAGCCGTTGCCGGAGATCCACGCTTCGATGTATTGCACGGCGACGCGAATATTGGCACGCATGCCCTCTTCCGTCCGCTCGCCCGCACACGGAGCAAGCAGCTGTTCTTCAGCCGTTGGGGCATCCTCTTCGCGCGTGACAAACAGCTGGTTTTTATTGTCACCGAGTACGCGGTTGAAAACCTCCATCGCCGTATCGGCCAGGCCGGGATGGGCAATCCACGTGCCGTCGTGACCGTTACGGGCTTCAAGCTCTTTGTCGGCCTTCACCTTGTTGAGCACCTGATTGTTGCGTTCTGCGTCTTTGCTCGGGATAAATGCCGCCATGCCGCCCATCGCAAAGGCACCGCGCTTGTGGCAGGTTTTGATCAGCAGACGCGAGTAGGCGCTCAGGAACGGTTTATCCATGGTCACGACCTGGCGATCCGGCAGCACGCGATCGGGATAGTTTTTCAGGGTTTTGATGTAGCTGAAAATATAGTCCCAGCGTCCGCAGTTCAGGCCGACAATGTGGTCTCTCAGGGCGTGCAGAATTTCATTCATCTGGAACACGGCGGGCAGCGTTTCAATCAGCAGCGTGGCCTTGATGGTGCCCCGCGGCAGGTTGAAACGATCTTCCGCATAGCTGAAGACTTCGCTCCACCAGGCCGCTTCCTGCCAGGCCTGCGTTTTAGGCAGATAGAAATACGGGCCGCTGCCCTTCGCCAGCAGGGCTTTGTAGTTGTGGAAGAAATAGAGCGCAAAATCAAACAGACTTCCCGGAATGGCTTCACCGCGCCAGGTGACATGTTTTTCCGGCAGGTGCAGCCCGCGCACGCGACAGATCAGTACCGCCGGGTTCGGTTTAAGCTGGTATATTTTGCCGGCTTCGTTGGTATAGCTGATGGTGCCGTTTACGGCGTCGCGCAGGTTGATCTGTCCATCGATGACCTTACGCCAGTCCGGCGCCAGCGAGTCTTCAAAATCGGCCATAAAGACCTTAACGTTGGCGTTCATGGCGTTGATCACCATTTTGCGCTCTACCGGACCGGTGATCTCAACGCGGCGATCCTGTAAATCTTCAGGGATGCCGCGGATTTTCCACTCTCCACGGCGAATGGAAGCGGTTTCCGAAATAAAACCAGGCAACTTGCCGTTATCAATTTCCTGCTGCTGATGAATACGTGCCGCCAGCAGCTTATTGCGCTGCGGCGTAAAGCGGGTCACCAGTTCAGTCAGGAATTCTACCGCTTCTGCCGTCAAAACTTGCTGTTCTTGCGCGCCATACGGCTGGGTAAAGGCCAGTTCATCGACCGTCGTTGCCTGTTGAGTCATTACTCTGCTCCTCATCAAAGATCCAAAATCACGCCCCCGATGCGAACGAAAGATCGTTGGGTAGTTTTCGCTCAGCAGAATTAAGACTATCTCTATTTTTTCTAAAATCAAAAACAATTTCCATTTTAATTATAAATTGCAATTAATTGATTGATTTTATTGAAATTAAAGTTTTAAAGAATGATGAGTGACATTTCGGAAATAAAAAAGGCACCCGAAGGTGCCTGATTTGAATAGCTGAAACGCTTTAGGATCGTTTAGTGCAGACGATTACTCCAGCGTTGGATTCATGTGACGCAGATCGTATGGTGTTATCTGGTAGACGTAATAGTTGAGCCAGTTAGTAAAAAGCAAATTCCCGTGGCTGCGCCAGGTTGCTCTCGGTTTGTTTTGCGGATCGTCTTTCGGGAAATAGTTGTACGGGACATCCGGATTGAGACCTGCTTCGACATCACGGAAATACTCTGACGCAAGGGTATGCGGATCGTACTCAGGATGCCCGGTTACGAATGCAATGCGTTTATCCTTGCTGGCAAACAGATAAGCATCTCCATCTTCCGTTTCGGCCAGGATCTCCAGATCGGTGTAATCACGAATCAGCTGGGCCGGGAAGTCAGCGTAGCGAGAATGCGGGGCCAGGAAAGAATCATCAAACCCGCGCGTCAGCAACGCATGTGGATGGAGAATATGGTGTTCGTATACGCCGGAGAGCTTTTCAGTGCGGGTTTGCTTGGGGATGCCATAGAGAATATTCAGTGCGGCTTGTACCGCCCAACAGACAAACAATGTGGACGTGACGTGATCTTTTGCCCACTCCAGCACCTGTTTGATTTGCGGCCAGTAGGCGACATCGTTAAATTCAACCAGACCCAGCGGGGCGCCGGTCACAATCAGTCCGTCGAAGTTTTCCCCCTGGATGTCATCGAAGTTGCAGTAGAAGTTGTTCAGATGCTCAGAAGGCGTGTTACGTGACTCACGGGCGTCGATTCGCAGCAGCTGGATATCGACCTGCAGCGGGGAGTTCGACAGCAGACGCAGGAACTGGTTTTCTGTTTCGATCTTTTTTGGCATCAGATTGAGAATAAGCACCTTCAGCGGGCGAATTTCCTGACCTGTCGCACGCGAAGCCGTCATGACGAAGACGTTTTCTTCACGCAAGAAATTGACGGCTGGTAGCTCGTCCTGCACCCGAATCGGCATAGCTTTATATCCTCACAGCATACGTATAAACGTTTAGACATCCAGATAGCTAACGATACCCAGAAATGGTTTGAATGTCGAGTCTGCAAGTCGAAGGTGAGAAAGTTTCAAGGAAGGGGAAAGACAAAAGCAAAAAACCCCGCACCTTTCGGTACGGGGTTCTTCTAATTGATGCCTGGCAGTTCCCTACTCTCACATGGGGAGACCCCACACTACCATCGGCGCTACGGCGTTTCACTTCTGAGTTCGGCATGGGGTCAGGTGGGACCACCGCGCTAAAGCCGCCAGGCAAATTCTGTTAATCTGTATCAAGGCTGAAAATCGTGTCTGTCTCTTCGCCAAAACATCTTCGGCGTTGTAAGGTTAAGCCTCACGGTTCATTAGTATCGGTTAGCTCAACGCATCGCTGCGCTTACACACCCGACCTATCAACGTCGTCGTCTTCAACGTTCCTTCAGGAGACTTAAAGTCTCAGGGAGAACTCATCTCGGGGCAAGTTTCGTGCTTAGATGCTTTCAGCACTTATCTTTTCCGCATTTAGCTACCGGGCAGTGCCATTGGCATGACAACCCGAACACCAGTGATGCGTCCACTCCGGTCCTCTCGTACTAGGAGCAGCCCCCCTCAATTCTCCAGCGCCCACGGCAGATAGGGACCGAACTGTCTCACGACGTTCTAAACCCAGCTCGCGTACCACTTTAAATGGCGAACAGCCATACCCTTGGGACCTACTTCAGCCCCAGGATGTGATGAGCCGACATCGAGGTGCCAAACACCGCCGTCGATATGAACTCTTGGGCGGTATCAGCCTGTTATCCCCGGAGTACCTTTTATCCGTTGAGCGATGGCCCTTCCATTCAGAACCACCGGATCACTATGACCTGCTTTCGCACCTGCTCGAGCCGTCACTCTCGCAGTCAAGCTAGCTTATGCCATTGCACTAACCTCCTGATGTCCGACCAGGATTAGCTAACCTTCGTGCTCCTCCGTTACTCTTTGGGAGGAGACCGCCCCAGTCAAACTACCCACCAGACACTGTCCGCAACCCGGATCACGGGTCTACGTTAGAACACCAGCCATTAAAGGGTGGTATTTCAAGGACGGCTCCACGCAGACTGGCGTCCACGCTTCAAAGCCTCCCACCTATCCTACACATCAAGGACCAGTGTTCAGTGTCAAGCTATAGTAAAGGTTCACGGGGTCTTTCCGTCTTGCCGCGGGTACACTGCATCTTCACAGCGAGTTCAATTTCACTGAGTCTCGGGTGGAGACAGCCTGGCCATCATTACGCCATTCGTGCAGGTCGGAACTTACCCGACAAGGAATTTCGCTACCTTAGGACCGTTATAGTTACGGCCGCCGTTTACCGGGGCTTCGATCAAGAGCTTCGCGTTACCGCTAACCCCATCAATTAACCTTCCGGCACCGGGCAGGCGTCACACCGTATACGTCCACTTTCGTGTTTGCACAGTGCTGTGTTTTTAATAAACAGTTGCAGCCAGCTGGTATCTTCGACTGATTTCAGCTCCACCCGCAGGGGCTTCACCTACATATCAGCGTGCCTTCTCCCGAAGTTACGGCACCATTTTGCCTAGTTCCTTCACCCGAGTTCTCTCAAGCGCCTTGGTATTCTCTACCTGACCACCTGTGTCGGTTTGGGGTACGATTTGATGTTACCTGATGCTTAGAGGCTTTTCCTGGAAGCAGGGCATTTGTTACTTCAGCACCGTAGTGCCTCGTCATCACACCTCAGCGTTAAAAGGTACCGGATTTACCTGGAACCTCCGCCTACATGCTTAAACCGGGACAACCGTCGCCCGGCTAACATAGCCTTCTCCGTCCCCCCTTCGCAGTAACACCAAGTACAGGAATATTAACCTGTTTCCCATCGACTACGCCTTTCGGCCTCGCCTTAGGGGTCGACTCACCCTGCCCCGATTAACGTTGGACAGGAACCCTTGGTCTTCCGGCGAGCGGGCTTTTCACCCGCTTTATCGTTACTTATGTCAGCATTCGCACTTCTGATACCTCCAGCATGCCTCACAGCACACCTTCAACGGCTTACAGAACGCTCCCCTACCCAACAACACATAGTGTCGCTGCCGCAGCTTCGGTGCATGGTTTAGCCCCGTTACATCTTCCGCGCAGGCCGACTCGACCAGTGAGCTATTACGCTTTCTTTAAATGATGGCTGCTTCTAAGCCAACATCCTGGCTGTCTGTGCCTTCCCACATCGTTTCCCACTTAACCATGACTTTGGGACCTTAGCTGGCGGTCTGGGTTGTTTCCCTCTTCACGACGGACGTTAGCACCCGCCGTGTGTCTCCCGTGATAACATTCTTCGGTATTCGTAGTTTGCATCGGGTTGGTAAGCCGGGATGGCCCCCTAGCCGAAACAGTGCTCTACCCCCGAAGATGAGTTCACGAGGCGCTACCTAAATAGCTTTCGGGGAGAACCAGCTATCTCCCGGTTTGATTGGCCTTTCACCCCCAGCCACAAGTCATCCGCTAATTTTTCAACATTAGTCGGTTCGGTCCTCCAGTTAGTGTTACCCAACCTTCAACCTGCCCATGGCTAGATCACCGGGTTTCGGGTCTATACCCTGCAACTTAACGCCCAGTTAAGACTCGGTTTCCCTTCGGCTCCCCTATACGGTTAACCTTGCTACAGAATATAAGTCGCTGACCCATTATACAAAAGGTACGCAGTCACACCACGAAGGTGCTCCCACTGCTTGTACGTACACGGTTTCAGGTTCTTTTTCACTCCCCTCGCCGGGGTTCTTTTCGCCTTTCCCTCACGGTACTGGTTCACTATCGGTCAGTCAGGAGTATTTAGCCTTGGAGGATGGTCCCCCCATATTCAGACAGGATACCACGTGTCCCGCCCTACTCTTCGAGTTCACAGCCTGTGCATTTTCGTGTACGGGACTATCACCCTGTACCGTGCGACTTTCCAGACGCTTCCACTAACACACAAGCTGATTCAGACTCTGGGCTGCTCCCCGTTCGCTCGCCGCTACTGGGGGAATCTCGGTTGATTTCTTTTCCTCGGGGTACTTAGATGTTTCAGTTCCCCCGGTTCGCCTCGTTAACCTATGTATTCAGTTAACGATAGTGCAACGAATTGCACTGGGTTTCCCCATTCGGACATCGCCGGGTCAAAGGTTCATATCACCTCGCCGGCGCTTTTCGCAGATTAGCACGTCCTTCATCGCCTCTGACTGCCAGGGCATCCACCGTGTACGCTTAGTCGCTTAACCTCACAACCCGAAGATGTTTCACTTCATGATTGCGAAAATTTGAGAGACTCGAACACACCTTAAAGATGTGTCGTTTCAATTTTCAGCTTGATCCAGATTTTTAAAGAGCAAAACTTCTTAATGCACTCAAAAGTACATTCAGAAGTTCATCATTCATCAGACAATCTGTGTGAGCACTGCAAAGGCAGGTTCTTTAAGGTAAGGAGGTGATCCAACCGCAGGTTCCCCTACGGTTACCTTGTTACGACTTCACCCCAGTCATGAATCACAAAGTGGTAAGCGCCCTCCCGAAGGTTAAGCTACCTACTTCTTTTGCAACCCACTCCCATGGTGTGACGGGCGGTGTGTACAAGGCCCGGGAACGTATTCACCGTAGCATTCTGATCTACGATTACTAGCGATTCCGACTTCATGGAGTCGAGTTGCAGACTCCAATCCGGACTACGACGCACTTTATGAGGTCCGCTTGCTCTCGCGAGGTCGCTTCTCTTTGTATGCGCCATTGTAGCACGTGTGTAGCCCTACTCGTAAGGGCCATGATGACTTGACGTCATCCCCACCTTCCTCCAGTTTATCACTGGCAGTCTCCTTTGAGTTCCCGGCCTAACCGCTGGCAACAAAGGATAAGGGTTGCGCTCGTTGCGGGACTTAACCCAACATTTCACAACACGAGCTGACGACAGCCATGCAGCACCTGTCTCAGAGTTCCCGAAGGCACCAATCCATCTCTGGAAAGTTCTCTGGATGTCAAGAGTAGGTAAGGTTCTTCGCGTTGCATCGAATTAAACCACATGCTCCACCGCTTGTGCGGGCCCCCGTCAATTCATTTGAGTTTTAACCTTGCGGCCGTACTCCCCAGGCGGTCGACTTAACGCGTTAGCTCCGGAAGCCACGCCTCAAGGGCACAACCTCCAAGTCGACATCGTTTACGGCGTGGACTACCAGGGTATCTAATCCTGTTTGCTCCCCACGCTTTCGCACCTGAGCGTCAGTCTTTGTCCAGGGGGCCGCCTTCGCCACCGGTATTCCTCCAGATCTCTACGCATTTCACCGCTACACCTGGAATTCTACCCCCCTCTACAAGACTCTAGCCTGCCAGTTTCGAATGCAGTTCCCAGGTTGAGCCCGGGGATTTCACATCCGACTTGACAGACCGCCTGCGTGCGCTTTACGCCCAGTAATTCCGATTAACGCTTGCACCCTCCGTATTACCGCGGCTGCTGGCACGGAGTTAGCCGGTGCTTCTTCTGCGGGTAACGTCAATTGCTGAGGTTATTAACCTCAACACCTTCCTCCCCGCTGAAAGTACTTTACAACCCGAAGGCCTTCTTCATACACGCGGCATGGCTGCATCAGGCTTGCGCCCATTGTGCAATATTCCCCACTGCTGCCTCCCGTAGGAGTCTGGACCGTGTCTCAGTTCCAGTGTGGCTGGTCATCCTCTCAGACCAGCTAGGGATCGTCGCCTAGGTGAGCCGTTACCCCACCTACTAGCTAATCCCATCTGGGCACATCTGATGGCAAGAGGCCCGAAGGTCCCCCTCTTTGGTCTTGCGACGTTATGCGGTATTAGCTACCGTTTCCAGTAGTTATCCCCCTCCATCAGGCAGTTTCCCAGACATTACTCACCCGTCCGCCGCTCGTCACCCGAGAGCAAGCTCTCTGTGCTACCGCTCGACTTGCATGTGTTAGGCCTGCCGCCAGCGTTCAATCTGAGCCATGATCAAACTCTTCAATTTAAGTTTGATGCTCGTGAATTAAACTTCGTAATGAATTACGTATGTTCACTCAGAGACTTGGTATTCATTTTTCGTCCGAGGACGTTAAGAATCCATGTCACTTTGAGTGCCCACACAGATTGTCTGATAAATTGTTAAAGAGCAGTGCAACGCGGCTTTCGCTCACCGTTGCGAGGTGGCGTATATTACGCTTTCCTCTTTCAGAGTCAACCCGTTATTTCAGGATTTTTTCTCTTCAACCGACCGGGTTGTTTGTGAAGTGATTCACATCCGCCGTGTCGATGGAGGCGCATTATAGGGAGTTCTCCGCAGGCCGCAACCGCTAAATGACAGAAAAATGACTGACTGCTGCATTCCACAGCAAAACCCCGCCTTATACCTTTTTACACACAGACTTATCCACAATGATACGAAAAAGTGAAAATGTGCGAGCGTTGCGCAAACGTTTTCGTTAAAATGCTCGCGCTTAACAAGGATGCCTCGTCAGGTGTGTTAGATGAGTTTTTCACAGGAAAATTCATCTAACGCTCTCTGTAATCGTGAAATCCAGGGGATTTACCATGCAACAACGTCGTCCAGTCCGCCGCGCTCTGCTCAGTGTTTCTGATAAAGCCGGTATCGTCGAATTCGCTCAGGCACTTTCCGCACGCGGTGTGGAGCTGCTTTCTACAGGCGGTACCGCTCGCCTGTTAGCAGATAAAGGTCTGCCGGTAACCGAAGTGTCCGATTACACCGGTTTCCCGGAAATGATGGATGGACGCGTCAAAACCCTGCATCCAAAAGTCCACGGCGGTATTCTTGGCCGTCGCGGTCAGGACGACGCCATTATGGAACAGCATGACATCGCACCAATCGACATGGTGGTTGTTAACCTCTACCCGTTTGCCCAGACCGTTGCCCGCGAAGGCTGCTCTCTGGAAGATGCGGTAGAGAATATTGATATCGGCGGCCCGACCATGGTGCGCTCCGCGGCCAAGAACCATAAAGATGTGGCCATCGTCGTAAAGAGCAGCGATTACGAAACCATTATTAATGAGATGGATGCCAACGAAGGGTCGCTGACCCTGGAAACGCGTTTCGACCTCGCCATCAAAGCCTTCGAACACACCGCCGCGTACGACAGCATGATCGCCAACTACTTCGGTAGCCTGGTACCGGCTTACCACGGTGAAAGCAAAGATCCTTCAGGCCGCTTCCCGCGCACCCTGAACCTGAACTTCATTAAGAAGCAGGATATGCGTTACGGTGAGAACAGCCACCAGCAAGCAGCCTTCTATATAGAAGAAGAGGTAAAAGAAGCCTCTGTTGCGACCGCTCAGCAGGTTCAGGGCAAAGCCCTCTCCTATAACAACATTGCCGACACCGACGCCGCGCTGGAATGCGTAAAAGAGTTCAGCGAGCCGGCCTGCGTTATCGTCAAGCACGCGAACCCATGCGGCGTTGCCGTGAGTACCTCTATTCTGGATGCCTACGATCGCGCCTACAAAACCGACCCGACCTCTGCGTTCGGCGGCATTATCGCCTTCAACCGCGAGCTGGATGCTGAAACGGCTCAGGCCATCATCTCCCGCCAGTTCGTTGAAGTGATCATCGCGCCATCCGCATCCGAAGAGGCGCTCAAAATTACCGCGGCAAAACAGAACGTGCGCGTACTGGTTTGCGGCCAGTGGGCAGAACGCGTGCCGGGCCTGGACTTCAAACGCGTCAACGGCGGCCTGCTGGTTCAGGATCGCGATCTGGGTATGGTGACAGAAGCCGACCTGCGCGTGGTGACCAAACGTCAGCCGACCGAACAGGAACTACGTGACGCGCTGTTCTGCTGGAAAGTGGCGAAGTTCGTCAAATCCAACGCCATCGTCTACGCGAAAGAGAATATGACCATCGGAATAGGTGCTGGCCAGATGAGCCGCGTCTACTCCGCGAAAATCGCGGGCATTAAAGCAGGCGATGAAGGTCTGGAAGTGAAAGGCTCCGCCATGGCTTCTGACGCGTTCTTCCCGTTCCGTGACGGTATCGATGCGGCAGCTGCTGTCGGCATCACCTGCGTGATCCAGCCTGGCGGCTCAATCCGCGACGACGAAGTGATTGCCGCCGCCGACGAACACGGCATTGCGATGATTTTCACCGACATGCGCCACTTCCGCCATTAATTCCCGGAGCTGAAAATGAAAGTATTAGTGATTGGTAACGGCGGACGCGAGCACGCGCTGGCGTGGAAAGCGGCGCAGTCTCCGCTGGTGAAAACGGTCTTCGTGGCACCGGGCAACGCCGGTACCGCACTGGAACCCGCGCTGCAGAACGTGGCTATCGGCGTGACTGACATTCCGGCGCTGCTGAGTTTTGCCCAGAGCGAGAAAATCGACCTGACCATCGTCGGCCCGGAATCGCCGCTGGTGATTGGCGTCGTTGACGCGTTCCGCGCGGCGGGCCTGACAATCTTCGGGCCAACACAAGGGGCCGCGCAGCTGGAAGGCTCCAAAGCCTTCACCAAAGATTTCCTCGCGCGTCATAATATCCCGACGGCGGAATATCAGAATTTCACTGAAGTGGAGCCTGCTCTGGCCTACTTACGTGAGAAGGGCGCGCCGATTGTTATCAAGGCCGACGGTCTGGCCGCCGGTAAAGGCGTGATCGTCGCGATGACGCTCGAAGAAGCCGAAGCCGCGGTTCAGGACATGCTGGCAGGTAACGCTTTCGGCGATGCGGGCCACCGTATCGTGATTGAAGAGTTCCTCGACGGTGAAGAAGCCAGCTTTATCGTGATGGTCGACGGCGAGCACGTTCTGCCGATGGCCACCAGCCAGGACCACAAGCGTGTGGGTAATGCCGATACCGGCCCGAATACCGGCGGAATGGGCGCCTACTCCCCTGCTCCGGTCGTGACTGACGAAGTCCACCAGCGCACCATGGATCGCGTCATCTGGCCAACCGTGAAAGGGATGGCGGCGGAAGGTAACACCTACACCGGTTTCCTCTACGCGGGCCTGATGATCGACAAGCAGGGTAACCCTAAGGTTATCGAATTCAACTGCCGCTTTGGCGATCCGGAAACTCAGCCCATCATGCTGCGCATGAAATCCGATCTGGTGGATCTGTGTCTGGCAGCCTGCGAAGGCAAGCTGGACGAGAAAACGTCAGAGTGGGACGAGCGTGCATCTCTGGGTGTGGTGATTGCTGCGGGTGGTTATCCGGGTAATTACAACACCGGGGATGAGATCCACGGTCTGCCGCTGGAAGAGATTGACGGTGCGAAGGTGTTCCATGCCGGTACGAAGCTGGCTGAAGACGATCGCGTTCTGACCAACGGCGGACGCGTGCTGTGTGCGACCGCGCTGGGTCATACCGTGGCAGAAGCGCAGAAGCGCGCCTATGCGCTGATGGCGGATATTCACTGGAACGGTAGCTTTAGCCGTCAGGATATCGGCTATCGCGCGATTGCGCGCGAGCAGGGGGAGTAATTCCTCCTCGCCCTCACCCTCTCCCTCAAGGGAGAGGGGATTTACCTCAAAAACTCTTCTCTGTCGGCTGCCAGGTACAGAAGTCTTCGTTCGCCACCAGCAGCAGCTGAGAGCCTTCCGGCGCTTCCAGCCACGCCACACTCACTTCCATTGAGGAATGACGCTGACGGCGTTGAATGTGTTCGGTCGCCCAGGATTCAAGCTCAGGCTTGACCGTTTGCCCTTCGCAGGTGGTTACCGTCCCGTCGTTATGCCAGCGCCCCTGGCGCAGCACAACGCGTCCCAGACGAAGCGCATCGCTGGTCTGGCGAATTTGTTCGGCACGATAACGGTAGAGGGCGATTTGATCGCTGGAAAGCTGCTGTTTTTGACCACTGACTTCGCGCTGCATAAAGCTCAGCTCGCCATGGTCGTCAAAACGCACTTTCACGTGTTCGGGGGTCTTGCTGTAGACGTTCAGTTCAATCAGCGACAGGTCATCTCCCTGCCAGCGATATTCCGCCGTCGACGTATTGCCGTTATGCCACGGGCTAAAGGCAGAAAGCAGATGCACTTCGCCGCCGGAATCTTTGCGCCAGATCCTGACTGCACCCTGGTTGTCCGCGTAGCCGCTGGCGGTAAACGGCGGCAGGGAGGTGTCGTGGCTGCAGGCGGACAGCAGCAGCATGCCTGCCAGCGCGAGCGTTCCGCGCCAGAAAGACAAAAGGGGCGTTGCCGCCCCTTCGCTAAAACTGTTCACTGCCACGCGTCTTACTTAACTGCGTCTTTCAGTGCTTTACCAGAAACAAATGCCGGCACGTTCGCTGCGGCGATTTTGATTTCTTTACCGGTCTGCGGGTTGCGGCCAGTACGCTCAGCGCGGTGGTTCACTTTGAAGGTACCGAAACCAACCAGTTGTACAGCATCGCCTTCTTTCAGAGACTCAGTAATAGCAGCCAGGGTAGATTCCAGAGCAGCTTTAGCCTGCACTTTAGACAGATCAGCCTTGTCCGCAATTACATCAATCAGTTGAGTCTTGTTCATAAGTTATCCTTTCAATGTGTTTATCGCTTGCTAAGCATCGAGTGCGACGAAAATGCCAAAAAAGCACTCTCCTGCATACACGCACCGATAGCCACTTTTTTTCGCCCCCCAAATGTAGACCAGACAAGGGGCGAAAGGGAAGAGTCGAGGAGCGACAAAACGGGCGTTATCTCAAGTTTTCTTATCTCATTGGTTAAAAATTATACCAATATTACTCTCACCGGCCTCACGTAAGTCCGCACGCAGCCCTTTTATCAGTTCAATATCGCGTTCTTCACACTCTGCCAGCAGGCGGAAAATTTCCCACTGAATGTCCCATTCTTGCTCCACGGCCGGGTTTGCACGCAGCTCTTCATCGGTCATTTCGCGACCTTCCTGGGTCATTTCCAGCATCGCCACGGTCGTAATAGATGCCTTACTGACTTCAATAGCGTGCTCCAGCGTCTCACCGCTCAGACGGGAGTGAAGCAGTTCGCTTAACGCCACGCAGGCATCAATCGCCGGGTAGACGCCGTACAGGTCAAAATCATCCGCCACCGGAATCGCCTCTTCGAGCTTTTCGAGCTGAGAGTCGAAATTCACCTTCGCGTCTTTCACCGTCAGCGTTTCCCAGATCAGATCCAGAATGCGGCGGTAGATATGGCCATCACCAAAGCCCGTCTGCTTACAGAACGCGGCATAGTTGGGATACATGCGCTCGCACAGGCAAGCCATAAAGGTGACGTGCTGCCAGCTTTCCAGCTTTTCAAGGCGCAGGTGAATCGGGTTTTGTAGCATGATGATCTCTCGAATCGAAAATTAGGCGCAGTTTACCTGAATCACCGCTGAATTTCCTGCCAACGAACAAAAGCCGGACGCGAAGAGGCCACCGCGTCAGCCCAGCGCGTCGGCTCCGGTAAGCGGTAGCCGTTCATGCAGCGCTGTACCCACGCCAGAGCGCTGTCCATGCTCACCCGATGGCCGGTGGCGATGAATAGCGGATTACAGCGAGCCTTGCTGCGCCAGACCCACGCCAGCTGCTCGCCTTTATGGATAAGCGGTGCCAGCGCGCCCGGCTCGGCGGAGAGTGGCTCAAACGCGCCGCACAGGCGTTTCTTGGCAACGCCAATGGTCGGCACATCCACCAGCAGCCCAAAGTGGCTGGCAACGCCTAAACGGCGCGGGTGTGAGATCCCGTGCCCATCGACAAACAGCAGGTCAGGTTTTTGCGAGAGCTGCTCCCACGCTGCCAGCAGTGCGGGATATTCGCGGAAGGAGAGAAAGCCCGGGATATACGGCATGGTGGTCGCGATACGCGCGACCTTGTACTCCACCAGCTCAAGCGAAGGGTATTTCAGTACCACCATCGCCGCTCGCGTCACTTCCCCACCCTGCTCGAACCCGACGTCTGCTCCGCCAATGTACTGCGGAGGATCCTTATCCAGACGATCCTCGCGGATCACCGATGAGGCCAGTTCGATTTGTTGAGCGCGTAGCGACGCGAGATCCATAACAACTCCTTACTTGTGATACTGGGCAGAAAGCCGATGCACCGCCTCCACAAATACGCCTGCGTGCTCTGGCGGTACATCCTGATGAATACCGTGGCCGAGGTTAAAGACGTGGCCTTCCCCCTGGCCGAAACCAGACAGTATAGTCGACACTTCTTCTTCAATGCGGGCTGGCGGCGCATAGAGCATGGACGGGTCCATATTGCCCTGCAGCGCCACTTTGTCACCCACGCGACGACGCGCATCGGCAATATCGGTGGTCCAGTCGAGACCCAGCGCGTCGCAGCCGGTGGCCGCCATCGCTTCCAGCCACTGACCGCCACCTTTAGTGAACAGCGTCACCGGCACGCGGCGACCTTCGTTTTCACGCAGCAGGCCGTCGACGATTTTGTGCATGTAATACAGGGAGAACTGTTGATAATCGCGTCCGGTCAGCACACCACCCCAGGTATCGAAAATCATCACCGACTGCGCACCCGCCTTAATCTGCGCGTTCAGATAGAGGGTGACGCTCTTCGCCAGCTTGTCGAGCAGCGCATGCAGGGCCAGCGGCTCGGCGTACATCATCTTTTTAATCAGGGTGAAGGCTTTGCTGCTGCCTCCTTCCACCATATAGGTTGCCAGCGTCCACGGGCTGCCGGAGAAGCCAATCAGCGGCACTTCGCCTTTCAGCTCGCGGCGAATGGTGCGTACGGCGTTCATCACGTAGCCCAGCTCGCCTTCCGGATCGGGGATCGGCAGCTTGTCCACGTCGGCTTTGCTTTTGATCGGAGAGGTGAAACGCGGGCCTTCACCGGTTTCGAAGTACAGGCCAAGGCCCATGGCATCCGGAATGGTCAGAATATCCGAGAAGAGGATCGCAGCATCCAGCGGGAAGCGGCGCAGCGGCTGGAGCGTCACTTCACAGGCCAGCTCGGCGTTTTTGCACAGCGACATAAAATCGCCCGCCTGCGCGCGCGTGGCTTTGTACTCTGGCAGATAGCGTCCCGCCTGGCGCATCATCCACACCGGGGTGACATCAACGGGCTGGCGCAGCAGCGCACGCAGATAACGATCGTTCTTCAGTTCGGTCATTTTTGCAGTTCCTTAAGCGTCATGGCCTCAGTGTAACACTACTCATACTCGGCCCGACATATCGCCACGGTATCTTCTATCAGCCGACGCGCCACGGTGCCCGGCGGAGGTAACAGCGGTAAATCGTCGTAGCGATACCAGTTCGCATCCAGCAGCTCTTTCTGATCGATAACGATCTCGCCGCTGTCATATTCGGCCATAAAGGCCGTCATCAGCGACTGCGGGAACGGCCACGGCTGGGAAGTGACGTAGCGCAGGTTCTTCACTTTGATCCCGCTCTCCTCCATCACCTCGCGCGCCACCGCCTGCTCCAGCGTTTCGCCCACTTCGACGAAGCCGGCCAGCACGGTGTGAACGCCGTTGCGATGGCGGGTATGCTGCGCCAGCAGGATGGAATCCTCCCGGCGGATAGCGACGATGATGCACGGCGCAATCTGCGGATAGTAGCGTTCGCGGCAGTGGTTGCAGAGCATCGCCCATTCGGTTTTGCTCGGACGCATGGTATGGCCGCAATAGCCGCAGTATTTATGCGAGCGGTAAAACTCCGCCAGCTGCACGCCGCGCCCCGCCAGCTGGAACAGCCCCACGTCCAGATCCAGCACCTGGCGCACAGATCCCATATCCTGGCGGCGGGGCTGTTGGATCAACCACACGGGCTCACCCTGCCACTCGCCGATCTGTAGCGCTGGCTGGCCAGCAAGATCGAACGCCTCAGCTGCGCCATAGGGGATTTCCCCGGCAGGAAGCCATAATTTTTGTTCGTGACTGACGATCCACCAACCAAGATCTGATTTTTCAATAATACGATCCATATCTATTGCACTACCTTCGCTTCACTGACATGTTGTTAGCATTGTGGTTACATTCTGGATAAGCAGATTCAATCCTACATTTTGCGGAGTCGACCATGTTAAACCAGCTGGAAAGCCTGACTGAGCGCGTTAGAGGAAGTAACAAACTGGTGGATCGCTGGCTACATGTGCGCAAGCATCTACTCGTGGCTTATTACAATCTGGTCGGCATTAAGCCTGGCAAAGAATCGTTTATGCGACTGAATGAAAAAGCGCTGGATGATTTTTGTCAGGGCCTGGTCGACTATCTGTCCGACGGCCATTTCAATATTTATGAACGCATTATCCGCGAAATGGAAGGGACAACACCGTATTTAGCAGCCAGCAAGCTCTATCCGCTGCTGGAAGCCAACACCCAGCAGATCATGGATTACTATGATTCCGCGCTCGAGAACGCCATCGATCACGATAACTATCTTGAGTTTCAGCGGGCGCTATCCGACCTCGGTGAAGCGCTGGAAGAGCGATTCACGCTGGAAGATAAGCTGATCGCCCTTGTACTGGACAATGATTTGAACATCAGTAACGAAGAGAACGTCGCGCGCCCTGCTTGAGTTCTTCACCGTTAACGAGTAATTTACAACCATTCGCCCCTCTCACGAGGGGGATTTTTCTTGTCGGAGTGCCCAGCGCCTGAAAGCGCGGGCTGAGACCGTTAATTCGGGATCCGCGGAACCTGATCAGGTTAATACCTGCGAAGGGAACAAGAGTCACACTGCTGTTGTATCGCCCCCCGGGCGATCCTCTCTTGCTTCATCCGTCGTCTGACAAGCCATGTCCTTCACTTTTGGAATGAGCTATGTCTACTGCAAAACTGACCCGCCGCGAACAGCGCGCACAGGCCCAACACTTCATCGACACCCTGGAAGGCACCGCTTTCCCGAACTCGAAACGCATCTACATTTCCGGCTCGCAGGCCGATATCCGCGTCCCGATGCGCGAAATCCAGCTCAGCCCGACGCTTATCGGCGGCAGCAAAGAGAATCCGCAGTACGAAGACAACGAAGCCGTGCCGGTGTATGACACCTCCGGTCCGTACGGCGACCCTGATGTTGCCATCAACGTCCAGCAGGGTCTGGCTAAGCTGCGCCAGCCGTGGATTGATGCGCGCAACGACTGCGAGGAACTGAGCGTGCGCAGCTCTGCGTACACCAAAGAGCGCCTGGCCGACGACGGTCTGGACGAGCTGCGCTTTACCGGCCTGCTGACGCCAAAACGCGCTAAAGCGGGCAAATGCGTGACCCAGCTGCACTACGCCCGCCAGGGCATCGTCACGCCGGAAATGGAATTCATCGCCATCCGCGAAAACATGGGTCGCGAGCGCATCCGTAGCGAAGTGCTGCGCTATCAGCATCCGGGTGAAGGCTTTGGCGCTCGCCTGCCGGAGAACATCACGCCGGAGTTTGTGCGTGACGAAGTGGCCGCCGGGCGCGCGATTATCCCCGCCAACATTAACCACCCGGAATCCGAGCCGATGATTATCGGCCGCAACTTCCTGGTGAAGGTCAACGCGAACATCGGTAACTCGGCCGTCACCTCCTCCATCGAAGAAGAGGTGGAAAAGCTGGTCTGGTCCACGCGCTGGGGCGCGGACACGGTAATGGACCTCTCCACCGGCCGCTATATTCACGAAACCCGCGAATGGATCCTGCGTAACAGCCCGGTGCCGATTGGCACCGTCCCGATTTATCAGGCGCTGGAGAAGGTCAACGGCATTGCCGAAGACCTGACCTGGGAAGCGTTCCGCGACACGCTGCTGGAGCAAGCCGAGCAGGGCGTGGACTACTTCACCATTCACGCGGGCGTGCTGCTGCGCTACGTGCCGATGACGGCGAAGCGTCTGACCGGTATCGTCTCGCGCGGCGGTTCCATCATGGCGAAGTGGTGCTTGTCCCATCACCAGGAAAACTTCCTCTATGAACACTTCCGCGAGATCTGCGAAATCTGCGCCGCCTATGACGTCTCCCTGTCGCTGGGCGACGGCCTGCGTCCGGGCTCCATCCGCGACGCCAACGACGAAGCGCAGTTTGCCGAGCTGCACACGCTGGGCGAGCTGACTAAAATCGCCTGGGAGTATGACGTGCAGGTGATGATTGAAGGCCCGGGACACGTGCCGATGCAGATGATCCGCCGCAACATGACCGAAGAGCTGGAGCACTGCCATGAGGCCCCGTTCTATACCCTGGGACCGTTGACCACCGATATTGCGCCGGGCTATGACCACTTCACGTCAGGCATTGGCGCGGCGATGATCGGCTGGTTCGGCTGCGCCATGCTCTGCTACGTGACGCCGAAAGAGCACCTCGGCCTGCCAAACAAAGAGGACGTGAAGCAGGGGCTGATTACCTACAAAATTGCCGCCCACGCGGCGGATCTGGCCAAAGGCCACCCGGGGGCGCAAATCCGCGATAACGCCATGTCGAAGGCGCGCTTTGAATTCCGCTGGGAAGACCAGTTCAACCTGGCGTTGGATCCGTTCACCGCCCGCGCCTATCACGACGAGACCCTGCCGCAGGAATCAGGCAAAGTCGCGCACTTCTGCTCTATGTGCGGGCCAAAATTCTGCTCGATGAAAATCAGCCAGGAAGTGCGTGACTACGCCGCCGCGCAAACCATTGAAGTGGGCATGGCGGACATGTCTGAAACCTTCCGCGCCAAAGGCGGCGAAATCTACCTCAAAAAAGAGGAGGCGTAATGTACCAGCCCGATTTCCCACCCGTCCCCTACCGTTTAGGGCTCTATCCGGTGGTGGACAGCGTGGCGTGGATAGAGCGACTGCTGGAGGCAGGCGTTCGCACCCTCCAGCTGCGCATCAAGGATAAGCGCGATGACGAGGTGGAAGCCGATGTGGTTGCCGCCATCGCGCTGGGGCGTCGGTATAACGCCCGCCTGTTTATCAACGATTACTGGCGGCTGGCCGTTAAGCACCGGGCGTACGGCGTGCATCTGGGTCAGGAAGACCTCGAAACAACGGATCTGAGCGCTATCCGTGAAGCCGGGCTGCGTCTTGGCGTGTCAACGCACGATGACATGGAGATCGACGTGGCCCTGGCGGCCCGTCCCTCATACATCGCGCTGGGCCACGTCTTCCCGACGCAAACCAAGCAGATGCCCTCCGCACCGCAGGGTCTGACGCAGCTGGCGAGTCACGTTAAACGCCTTGCCGATTACCCCACCGTCGCCATCGGCGGAATCAGCCTTGAACGCGCCCCGGCGGTGCTGGAGACCGGCGTCGGCAGCATCGCCGTCGTCAGCGCCATCACCCAGGCTGCAGACTGGCAGTCCGCCACCGAACAGCTGTTACAGCTGGCAGGAGCTGACGATGAACGATCGTGATTTTATGCGCTACAGCCGTCAGATCCTTCTGGAAGATATCGCCATCGATGGGCAGCAAAAGCTGCTCGCCAGCCGGGTGCTGATTGTCGGTCTGGGCGGATTAGGCGCGCCCGCCGCGCTTTATCTGGCAGGTGCAGGTATCGGTACGCTGGTGCTGGCCGACGACGACGAGGTTCACCTCAGCAACCTGCAGCGACAAATCCTCTTTACCACCGAGGATATCAACCAGCCGAAAGCGCAAATCACCCGGCAGCGGCTGAACCAGCTAAACCCGGATATCGAGCTGATTGCCTTACAGGAGCGTCTTAGCGGTGAAAGCCTGCACCGTGAAGTCGCCCTTGCCGATGTGGTGCTGGACTGTACCGACAACATGGCGACGCGCCAGGCGATTAACGCCGCGTGCGTGGCAAATCATACGCCGCTTATCACCGCCAGCGCGGTGGGGTTCGGCGGGCAGATGATGGTTCTGACGCCACCGTGGACGCAGGGCTGCTATCGCTGTCTGTGGCCGGATGATGCCGAGCCAGCGCGCAACTGCCGGACGGCGGGTATTCTGGGTCCGGTGGTCGGCGTAATGGGCACCATGCAGGCGCTGGAAGCCATCAAGCTGCTCAGCGGCATGGAGACGGAACGCAATACGCTGCGGCTGTTTGATGCCCGCTCAGCCGGCTGGCGCCAGCTGGCGTTACGCCGCGCCAGCCGCTGCCCGGTATGTGGAGGCCGCGATGCGCATTCTGTTTAACGATGAGCCGATGAGATGCGAAGACGGGCTCACCGTTGCGGTACTGCTCGACAAGCTGCGTCAGCTCAAACCGGGAACGGCGCTGGCGCTCAATCAACAGATCCTGCCGCGCGAGCAGTGGGAACATCAGCAGGTCAATGACGGCGACCAGATCCTGCTGTTTCAGGTTATCGCAGGGGGCTGAGATGTTACGTATTGCCGATAAAGTCTTTGATTCACATCTGTTTACCGGAACCGGAAAATTCGCCTCGCCGCAGCTGATGGTGGATGCCATTCGCGAAAGCGGCAGCCAGCTGGTGACGCTGGCGCTCAAGCGCGTGGATCTGCGTCATCACAGCGATGCCATTCTGGCTCCTTTACTGGAGGCAGGCGTCACGCTGCTGCCCAACACCTCCGGTGCCAAAACGGCCGAAGAGGCGATTTTCGCCGCGCAGCTGGCCCGCGAGGCGCTCGGCACCCGCTGGCTGAAGCTGGAAATTCATCCTGACGCCCGCTGGCTGCTGCCCGACCCTATCGAAACGCTGAAAGCGGCAGAAAAGCTGGTGCAGCAAGGGTTTACCGTCCTCCCTTACTGCGGCGCCGACCCTGTTCTGTGCAAACGGCTGGAAGAGGTCGGCTGCGCCGCCGTCATGCCGCTGGGCGCCCCCATTGGCTCCAACCAGGGGCTGGAGACCCGTGCGATGCTGGAAATCATTATTGAGCAGGCTACCGTGCCGGTGGTGGTTGATGCGGGCATTGGCGTGCCCAGCCATGCCGCACAGGCGCTGGAGATGGGCGCCGACGCGGTGCTGGTGAATACGGCCATCGCGGTTGCCGACGATCCGGTCATGATGGCGCGCGCGTTCCGCATGGCCGTAGAGGCTGGGTTGCTGGCAAGGGAGTCCGGCCCCGGCTCGCGCAGTTTCCAGGCGCAGGCCACCAGCCCGCTGACCGGTTTTCTGGAGGCGATCTCATGAGCACGTTTACCGAGCGCTGGCGGCAGCTTAACTGGGACGACATTGCCCTGCGCATCAACAGCAAAACGGCGGCTGACGTGGAGCGTGCGCTGAATGCCCGCCATCTGACCCGCGAGGATCTGATGGCCCTGCTCTCCCCGGCGGCCAGTGCGTACCTCGAACCGATGGCCCAGCGAGCACAGCGGCTCACCCGCCAGCGTTTTGGCAACACGGTGAGTTTCTACGTGCCGCTCTATCTCTCAAACCTGTGCGCCAATGACTGCACCTATTGCGGCTTCTCCATGAGCAACCGCATCAAACGTAAAACGCTCGATGAAGGTGAGATTGCCCGTGAGTGTGCGGCTATTCGTGAAATGGGCTTTGAACATCTTCTGCTGGTCACGGGCGAACATCAGGGAAAAGTGGGAATGGACTATTTCCGTCAGCACCTTCCCGCCATCCGTCGTCAGTTTGCGTCGTTGCATATGGAAGTACAGCCCCTGGCGCAGGAGGAGTACGCGGAGCTCAAAACGCTCGGGCTGGACGGGGTCATGGTCTACCAGGAAACCTACCACGAGGCGACGTACGCCCGGCACCACCTGAAGGGTAAGAAACAGGATTTCTTTTTCCGGCTGGAAACACCGGACAGGCTGGGTCGCGCGGGCATCGACAAAATCGGTCTGGGTGCGCTGATCGGGCTCTCCGACAGCTGGCGGGTGGATTGTTACATGGTGGCGGAACATTTGCTGTGGCTTCAGCAGCGCTACTGGCAGAGCCGTTATTCCATCTCCTTCCCGCGTCTGAGGCCCTGCGCGGGCGGAATTGAACCGGCTTCGCTGATGGATGAACGCCAGCTGGTGCAAACCATCTGCGCGTTTCGCCTGCTCGCTCCGGAAGTGGAATTATCGCTCTCAACGCGTGAGTCCCCGGCGTTTCGCGATCGCGTTATCCCGCTTGCGATTAACAACGTCAGCGCGTTTTCCAAAACACAGCCTGGCGGTTACGCCGACGATCATCCGGAGCTCGAGCAGTTTGCGCCGCATGATGGACGACGTCCGGAAGTGGTCGCCGCCGCTCTGACGGCGCAGGGTCTTCAGCCTGTCTGGAAAGACTGGGACAGCTGGCTGGGAAGAGCCTCGCAGTGACGTTGAAACGCACTGCAACATCATAAAAAATTGTCGAGGCGCGACGAAAAGGCAAAACCGGAGGATTGTCAGCGATCGTCCGGTTTTTTATTGTCAAACGGTCAGCAACGGATGCTGACCAGGGCGAAAAGCTTCTTCCTCGTTTCGCCCTGCCTCTGGTTCATTGCACAAACGGCTCCAGCCTGGTGAATAAGTATTTTCTTAATGGTTCTTAAGATAAATCATCCCGTCAGAAATCGTGTGCCGTATAATTCACCGCTAACCGCAGGACAGCGACTATGCTGAGAGGATATCGGCAGACGAACAGTATTCACCATCATCAGGAACGATGTACAGCTCATGGCACTTCACAGCAAAAAGCTCTCTTTTACCCGGCCAATCATGCTCAGCTTCGCGGGGATCCTCTGCAGTTTTGCGGTGATCGCGATCGCGGTGACGCTTTCGCAACGAAAGGATTTTCTTGAGGATTATCATAAGATCAATAGCAATTTCACGCACAACCTGGCGGTGAACTACACCGAATCTATCCTGCGTGAAAACGACTATATCCTGGGCCGTTCCGCGATGTACTTTGCGCGCGACGACAGGCTAAACGAGACGCTCAACGTCAACCCGACGCAGGGGTTGCAGATGATGATGCATTTGCAGAACCTGATGCCGACCGTCTCCTCCATCTCGCTGGCGGACACGCAGGGGCATTACCTCCGCGCACCGGAAGTGCTCCCCACGGAGACGAGTAAAACCTTCGATCCCCGGACGCGACCATGGTTTGTCGCTCAGGCGGAAGCCAGCATCTTCAGCCACTATACCCGTCCTTACATGGATTACTTTACGGGGCACCCCACGGTCACTCTTTATAAGCCAGTGATTTCACCAGAAGGCAGACTGAAGGGAACGCTCGCGTTTCATCTCGATTTGACATCAATGGGCTACACCCTGCGTCAGATGGTGGCGCCCGTTCAGGGGGAATTCTTCGTCGTCGAGCGTGACGGTGCTGTGGTGCTGCATCCGGATACCGGCGCGCTCTTCAAACAGTACGTGAGCGAAGCGCTGATGGACAAAATGACCAGCGGTGAAGGCCACCTTTACGACAAGAAAAGCAACGCCTGGTATTACTACTACTCGTTTACCAACCCGGACTGGTTTGTCATTTACCGGGTATCGGATGCGACGCTCACCGATATTACCCGCCACGAAACGACGATTGTTGGCTGGGGGTTTGCGCTGGCGGCCATCATCATCATCCTCTTCGGCTTATACCTCCGCCACGCCTCGCGTAGCGTGCTGATGCATATTATCAATGCCATCAAAACCGGCGACGTCAGCGAGGCGCCGCGCCTGGAAGCGATGCTGAGCCACACGATTCAGTCCAATAAGGAGCGCGAAATGGCGTATGTGCGCCAGGCCACCCACGATGCGCTGACGGGCTGTAAAAACCGCCGCGCGTTCGATAGCGATATCGCGGAGCTGCTGAATACCCAGCAGCCTTTCGCGATGGCGCTGGTGGATATCGATAACTTTAAGTCGATTAACGACACGCTGGGCCACCTGACCGGTGATATCGTTCTGCGTAACGTGGCCCGCGAAGGGATCCAGATCATGCAGCCACATCACGTCTCGCTTTACCGTTATGGTGGAGAAGAGTTTGCGGTAATTTTCCAGGCTGAGCAGATGACTTCTGCGCTCTCATTACTGGAAGCATGGCGTACCGCTGTTGAAAAACGTGTCTGGCGGGAAGAAAACCTGCGGGTTACGTTCAGCGGCGGTCTTGGGGAGTGGCATTTTGAACCGCTGGAGCACTTTATCGGAAGCGTTGATAACGCCCTATACAGCGCCAAACAGCAGGGCAAAAACCGCATCAACCGAACGTCCATCAGCTAATCCCCCCTCTTTCACCCTGCCCGTTTCCACGGGCCGGGTACCCGACAATGCAAAATTGTAACCGGTTTCAGAAAATCGCCGGTTTCTTTGTGATGCCTGACACACAATCGCGGTAAACCGGTTGTTGAAGCGGTCTGCACGGGATAATTATCAATAAACACATGTAGATCGAGGCTGATTATGAAGAACATCGTTTTATGCTGTGCAGCGGGAATGTCAACCAGCATGCTGGTTCAACGTATGAAAGACGCCGCGCAGAAAAAAGGGGTTGAAGTCACGATTAAAGCCGTTCCGGTTGCGGAGTTTAAAGACAACATCGCGACGGCCGACATCGTATTGCTGGGGCCACAGGTTAAATACGAGCAGGCCAAACTCCAGGCACAGGCCGAGCCGCTAGGTAAAAAGGTCGCGGTGATCGACATGATGGATTACGGCATGATGAAAGGTGATGCCGTACTGGAAAAAGCGCTCAAACTTCTGGAGTCATAATGGAAGACTTAGAAACCACGATTATGGAACTGCTGGTCAACGCAGGCGCGGCGCGCAGTGCGGCCCTGACGGCGTTACAGATGGCGCGTAAAGGTGAGTTTGATGAAGCTGAAAAAGCGATGGAAGAGTCGCGTGAATATGTGAAGCATGCGCACACGATCCAGACGCAGCTTATCGGTCTTGATGAGGGAACCGGGAAGCTTCCGGTTAATCTGATCACCGTTCACTCTCAGGATCACCTGATGAACGCGATGGTCATTCAGGATCTGGCGGGCGATATGATTGAGCTTTATCGACGGATCCCGCTGGTGAATTGAAAACATGCAGATGTAAAAAAACCCGCCGAGGCGGGTTTTTTATTAGCGACTCAACGATTACTCGTTGTCGGAACCGCCCAGACCTGCGTTCAGCAGTTCTGCCAGGCTCGCGGATGCATCTTCAGCAGTCACCTGCGGTGCAGCTGGCAGTTCGCCCGCAGCACGACGACGCATACGATCCTGGTGGTACGCATAACCGGTACCGGCCGGGATCAGACGACCCACGATAACGTTCTCTTTCAGACCGCGCAGTTCATCACGCTTACCAGCAACAGCGGCTTCGGTCAGGACACGAGTCGTTTCCTGGAACGATGCTGCAGAGATGAAGGACTCGGTTGCCAGAGACGCTTTGGTGATACCCAGCAGATCGCGCGAGAAGGTCGCACCGATTTTGCCGTTCGCTTCAAGTTCGCGGTTAGCGATCTTGACGCGTGAGTATTCAACCTGCTCGCCTTCCAGGAACTCAGAGCTGCCTGCGTTTTCGATGGTTGCTTTACGCAGCATCTGACGAACGATAACTTCGATGTGCTTATCGTTAATCTTAACGCCCTGCAGACGGTAAACGTCCTGCACTTCGTTGGTGATGTAACGCGTTACCGCGTGTACGCCACGAAGACGCAGAATGTCGTGCGGCGCTTCTGGACCATCGGAAACCACGTCACCACGTTCTACACGTTCACCTTCGAACACGTTGAGCTGACGCCACTTAGGAATCATCTCTTCGTACGGTTCGCTACCATCTACTGGAGTGATAACCAGACGGCGTTTCCCTTTGGTCTCTTTACCGAAGGAGATGATACCGCTGATTTCAGCCAGGATTGCAGGCTCTTTCGGACGACGTGCTTCGAACAGGTCCGCAACGCGTGGCAGACCACCGGTGATGTCCTTGGTACCGCTGGATTCCTGTGGAATACGCGCCAGAGCATCACCCGCACCGATCTGAATGCCATCTTCCAGCTGAACGATCGCTTTACCCGGCAGGAAGTACTGAGCAGGCATGTCGGTACCAGGGATCAGAACGTCGTTACCCTGAGCATCAACGATTTTCAGCGCAGGACGCAGATCTTTACCACCGGTAGTACGTTCAGCAGAATCCAGAACCACCAGAGAAGACAGACCGGTCAGCTCGTCGGTCTGACGAGTAATGGTCTGGCCGTCGATCATGTCAGTAAAGCGGATGAAACCACTTACTTCGGTGATAACCGGCATGGTGTGTGGATCCCAGTTTGCAACGGTTTCACCGCCGGCAACCTGCTCGCCATCACCTTTCGCCATAACCGCACCGTAAGGCACTTTATAGCTCTCTTTGGTACGACCGAATTCGTCGATCAGTTTCAGCTCGGTGTTACGAGAGGTCACAACCAGCTTGCCTGCGGAGTTAACAACAGACTTCGCGTTGCTGAGCTTGATGCTACCTTTGTTTTTCACCTGGATGCTGGATTCAGCAGCCGCACGAGATGCCGCACCACCGATGTGGAACGTACGCATCGTCAGCTGTGTACCCGGCTCACCGATGGACTGTGCCGCGATAACGCCGATTGCTTCACCTTTGTTGATGATGTGGCCACGCGCCAGGTCACGACCGTAGCAGTGCGCACATACACCAAAGTCGGTGTCACAGGATACAACGGAACGCACTTTCACTGAGTCAACAGAGTTCGCTTCCAGCAGGTCACACCAGTGCTCGTGCAGCAGCGTGTTGCGTGGAACCAGAATGTCTGCAGTACCCGGCTTCAGAATGTCTTCCGCGGTCACACGACCCAGAACGCGATCGCGCAGTGGCTCTTTAACATCACCACCCTCGATAACAGGGGTCATGGTGATACCTTCGAGGGTGCCACAATCGTCTTCGGTCACAACCAGATCCTGGGCAACGTCAACCAGACGACGCGTCAGATAACCGGAGTTCGCTGTTTTCAGTGCGGTATCCGCCAGACCTTTACGAGCACCGTGCGTGGAGATGAAGTACTGGAGTACGTTCAGACCTTCACGGAAGTTCGCGGTGATTGGCGTTTCGATGATGGAGCCATCTGGCTTCGCCATCAGACCACGCATACCTGCCAGCTGACGAATCTGTGCTGCGGAACCACGCGCACCGGAGTCGGCCATCATGTAGATGCTGTTGAAGGAAACCTGCTGCTCTTCTACGCCGTCACGGTTAATCACGGTTTCGGTCTGCAGGTTATCCATCATCGCTTTGGATACACGATCGTTCGCCGCTGCCCAGATATCGATAACTTTGTTATAGCGTTCGCCCGCGGTAACCAGACCAGACTGGAACTGCTCCTGGATCTCAGCAACTTCGGCTTCCGCTTCAGAGATGATCTCGTGTTTCTTCTCTGGGATGACCATGTCATCGATACCAACAGATGCACCTGAACGCGCTGCATAAGCAAAGCCGGTATACATTGTCTGGTCAGCGAAGATAACGGTCGGCTTCAGACCCAGAATGCGGTAACAGGTGTTCAGCATTTTGGAGATCGCTTTCTTGCCCAGCGCCTGGTTGACGATGGAGAAAGGCAGACCTTTCGGTACGATCATCCACAGAATCGCACGGCCAACGGTCGTGTCTTTCAGGCTGGTTTTCGCAACGAATTCGCCGTTTTCATCTTTTTCGTATTCGGTGATACGCACTTTAACGCGCGCATGCAGAGAGGCCAGGCCAGCGCGGTAAATACGCTCAGCTTCTTTCGGGCCAGTCAGCACCATGCCTTCGCCTTTGGCGTTAACACAGTCACGGGTCATGTAGTACAGACCCAATACAACGTCCTGAGAAGGAACGATGATTGGCTCACCGTTCGCTGGAGACAGGATGTTGTTGGTAGACATCATCAGCGCACGCGCTTCGAGCTGGGCTTCCAGCGTCAGCGGTACGTGAACAGCCATCTGGTCACCATCGAAGTCGGCGTTATATGCCGCACAAACCAGCGGGTGCAGCTGGATAGCTTTACCTTCGATCAGGACTGGCTCAAATGCCTGGATACCCAAACGGTGCAGGGTTGGTGCACGGTTCAGCAGTACCGGGTGTTCGCGGATAACTTCGTCCAGGATATCCCAAACGACAGCTTCTTCACGCTCAACCATTTTCTTCGCGGCTTTGATGGTGGTGGCGAGGCCACGCAGTTCCAGCTTGCCGTAGATGAATGGTTTGAACAGCTCCAGTGCCATTTTCTTCGGCAGACCGCACTGATGCAGACGCAGGTATGGACCTACGGTGATTACAGAACGACCGGAGTAGTCAACACGCTTACCGAGCAGGTTCTGACGGAAACGACCCTGTTTACCTTTGATCATATCGGCCAAAGATTTCAGAGGACGTTTGTTAGAACCGGTGATCGCACGACCGCGACGACCGTTATCCAGCAGGGCATCTACCGCTTCCTGCAGCATACGTTTTTCGTTGCGTACGATGATGTCCGGCGCAGCCAGATCCAGCAGACGTTTCAGACGGTTGTTACGGTTGATAACGCGACGATACAGATCGTTCAGATCGGACGTTGCGAAACGACCACCATCAAGCGGAACCAGTGGACGCAGGTCTGGCGGCAGAACCGGCAGAACGGTCAGGATCATCCACTCTGGTTTGTTACCAGACTGAACGAACGCTTCCAGCAGTTTGATACGCTTGGTCAGCTTTTTACGTTTGGTTTCGGAGTTGGTTTCGTTCAGCTCTTCACGCAGCTGCTCGCACTCTTGCTCCAGATCCATGCTCTTCAGCAGGGCCTGAATAGCTTCCGCACCCATCTTCGCGTCGAATTCGTCACCGAACTCTTCCAGCGCGTCCAGATACTGCTCTTCGGTCAGGATCTGATGACGTTCCAGGTTCGTCATCCCGCCTTCGATAACCACATAAGATTCGAAGTACAGAACGCGTTCGATATCGCGCAGCGGCATATCCAGCAGCAGACCGATACGGGACGGCAGAGATTTCAGGAACCAGATGTGAGCGGTCGGAGACGCCAGCTCGATGTGGCCCATGCGCTCACGACGCACTTTGGTCTGGGTCACTTCAACGCCGCACTTCTCACAGATCACACCACGGTGTTTCAGGCGCTTGTACTTACCGCACAGGCACTCGTAATCTTTTACTGGCCCGAAAATACGCGCACAGAAAAGGCCGTCACGCTCAGGTTTGAACGTACGGTAGTTGATGGTTTCCGGCTTTTTAACTTCACCGAAAGACCATGAACGGATCATGTCTGGCGAAGCCAGAGCAATTTTGATCGCATCAAACTCTTCGGTTTTAGTCTGCGCTTTCAGAAACTTTAATAAATCTTTCACGGATTTGCTCCCGTCGGAGTTAGCACAATCCGGTGCCGGGGGTTAACCCGACACCAGTGACCTGTTTGAGCGAGAATTACTCGTCTTCCAGTTCGATGTTGATACCCAGCGAACGAATCTCTTTCAACAGTACGTTGAAGGATTCTGGCATGCCCGGTTCCATCTGATGGTTGCCGTCCACGATGTTTTTATACATCTTGGTACGACCGTTCACGTCATCAGACTTAACGGTGAGCATTTCCTGCAGGGTGTATGCCGCGCCGTATGCTTCCAACGCCCACACTTCCATCTCCCCGAAGCGCTGACCACCGAACTGCGCCTTACCACCCAGCGGCTGCTGAGTAACCAGGCTGTAAGAACCGGTAGAACGAGCGTGCATCTTGTCGTCGACCAGGTGGTTCAGTTTCAGCATGTACATGTAACCTACGGTTACCGGACGCTCGAACTGTTCACCGGTACGGCCGTCAAACAGCGTAATCTGACCAGACGTTGGCAGACCACCCAGTTGCAGCAGCTCTTTAATTTCAGCTTCTTTCGCACCGTCGAAGACCGGCGTTGCGATTGGCATACCTTTTTTCAGGTTCTCAGCCAGGCGCAGCACTTCTTCATCGCTGAAGGTATTCAGGTCGACTTTCTGACGCACGTCGGTACCCAGATCGTAGGCACGCTGGATGAATTCGCGCAGTTTCGCGACTTCTTCCTGCTGCTTCAGCATGGCGTTAATCTTGTCGCCGATACCTTTCGCAGCCATACCCAGGTGGGTTTCCAGGATCTGACCGATGTTCATACGAGACGGTACGCCCAGCGGGTTCAGTACGATATCTACCGGTGTACCGTTAGCATCGTGCGGCATATCTTCGATCGGGTTGATCTTAGAGATAACACCCTTGTTACCGTGACGACCTGCCATCTTATCACCAGGCTGGATCTGACGTTTAACAGCCAGATACACCTTAACAATCTTCAGCACGCCTGGTGCCAGATCGTCGCCCTGAGTGATTTTGCGGCGTTTCGCTTCGAGTTTTTTCTCGAACTCGTGTTTCAGTTCGTCATACTGCTCAGCCAGCTGTTCCAGCTGATTTTGTTTCTCTTCGTCGGTCAGGCCCAGTTCCAGCCAGCGATCGCGTGGCAGTTTGTCGAGCTTCTCAGCTTCAACGCCACCGGCAACCAGCACCGCATAGATACGGCTGAACAGACCCGCTTCGAGGATCTGCAGTTCTTCAGACAGGTCTTTCTTCGCCTGTTTGAGCTGCATCTCTTCGATTTCCAGCGCACGCTTATCTTTCTCAACGCCGTCACGGGTGAAGACCTGAACGTCGATAACCGTACCGGAAACACCGTTTGGTACGCGCAGAGAAGAGTCTTTAACGTCAGACGCTTTCTCACCGAAGATTGCACGCAGCAGTTTCTCTTCTGGCGTCAGCTGGGTTTCACCTTTAGGCGTAACCTTACCAACCAGAATGTCGCCGCCGGTCACTTCCGCACCGATGTAAACGATACCGGATTCATCCAGTTTGGAGAGCGCAGCTTCACCCACGTTAGGGATGTCAGCGGTGATCTCTTCTGGCCCCAGCTTGGTGTCACGGGACACACATGCCAGTTCCTGAATGTGGATGGTGGTGAAACGATCTTCCTGAACCACACGCTCGGAGACGAGGATGGAGTCTTCGAAGTTGTAACCGTTCCACGGCATGAACGCTACGCGCATGTTCTGACCGAGCGCCAGTTCACCGAGGTCGGTGGACGGACCGTCTGCCAGCACGTCGCCGCGCTCAACTGGCTCACCCAGAGATACGCAAGGCATCTGGTTGATACAGGTGTTCTGGTTAGAACGGGTGTATTTGGTCAGGTTATAAATGTCGATACCTGCTTCGCCCGGATACATCTCGTCTTCGTTAACTTTGATAACGATACGGGATGCATCGACGTACTGAACAGTACCGCCACGTTTAGCAACCGCAGTAACACCGGAGTCAACGGCAACAGCACGTTCCATACCGGTACCAACCAGCGGCTTATCAGCGCGCAGAGTTGGAACGGCCTGACGTTGCATGTTCGCACCCATCAATGCACGGTTGGCGTCATCGTGTTCCAGGAACGGGATCAGGGACGCACCGACGGATACCACCTGCTGGGTGGATACGTCCATGTAGTCAACCTGGTCGCGGCTGAACAAGCTGGATTCGCCTTTGCTACGGCAGGTAACCAGATCTTCTACAAAGTGGCCTTCGTCATCCAGGTTGGAGTTCGCCTGAGCGATAACGTAGTTGCCTTCTTCGATAGCAGACAGGTAATGAATTTCGTCGGTTACAACACCGTCGGTCACTTTACGATACGGGGTCTCAAGGAAACCGTATTCGTTAGTCTGTGCGTACACGGACAGGGAGTTGATCAGACCGATGTTTGGACCTTCAGGCGTTTCGATTGGACATACGCGACCGTAGTGAGTCGGGTGTACGTCTCGAACTTCAAAGCCTGCGCGTTCACGGGTCAGACCGCCTGGGCCGAGTGCAGAGATACGACGTTTGTGCGTAATCTCAGACAGCGGGTTGTTCTGGTCCATGAACTGAGACAGCTGGCTTGAACCGAAGAACTCTTTCACTGCTGCAGAAATCGGCTTGGCGTTGATCATATCCTGAGGCATCAGGGTATCCAGATCGCCCAGAGACAGACGCTCTTTCACCGCACGCTCTACACGTACCAGGCCAACGCGGAACTGGTTTTCCGCCATTTCGCCTACGGAACGGATACGACGGTTGCCGAGGTGGTCGATATCGTCCACTTCGCCTTTACCGTTACGGATATCGATGAGCTTCTTCATCACTTCGATGATGTCGTCTTTGCTCAGGATACCGGAACCTTCGATTTCGTCGCGCAGCAGAGAACGGTTGAACTTCATACGACCAACCGCGGACAGATCGTAGCGGTCTTCGGAGAAGAACAGGTTCTCGAACAGGCTTTCCGCCGCTTCGCGAGTTGGTGGCTCACCAGGACGCATCATGCGGTAGATTTCTACCAGCGCGCTCAGACGATCGGTGGTTGGGTCGACGCGAATAGTCTCAGAGATATACGCACCGTGGTCCAGATCGTTGGTGAACAGCGTTTCGATACGTTTGTGGCCAGACTGGCTCAGCTTAGCCAGCAGATCCAGGCTCAGCTCCATGTTCGCCGGGCAGATCAGCTCACCCGTTGACTCGTCAACGTAATCTTTCGCGGCTACTTTTCCTGCAATGTACTCAACCGGAACTTCGATGAGTTTGATATCATCTTTTTCCAGCTGGCGGATGTGGCGCGCGGTGATACGGCGACCTTTTTCCACATACACTTTGCCGTCGGCTTCGATGTCGAACGACGCGGTCTCACCACGCAGACGTTCCGGCACCAGCTCCATCTGCAGCTTGTTGTCGCGGATTTCAAAGATCACTTTCTCAAAGAACAGGTCCAGGATCTGCTCAGTGGTATAGTTCAGTGCACGCAGAATGATGGTTGCAGGCAGTTTACGACGACGGTCGATACGGACAAACAGGTTGTCTTTAGGATCGAACTCGAAGTCCAGCCATGAACCACGGTAAGGAATGATGCGTGCGTTATACAGTACTTTACCGGAAGAGTGTGTTTTACCTTTATCGCTGTCGAAGAAGACGCCCGGGCTACGATGCAGCTGGGAAACGATAACACGCTCAGTACCGTTGATAACGAAAGTACCGTTGTCAGTCATGAGTGGAATTTCACCCATGTAGACTTCTTGTTCTTTAATGTCTTTTACGGTGCCTTCCGGCGCTTCGCGCTCGTAGATCACCAGACGCAGTTTTACGCGCAGCGGTGCGGAATAGGTCACGCCACGGATCTGACATTCCTGAACGTCGAACACCGGTTCGCCAAGGCGGTAGCTGACGTACTGCAGCTCGGAGTTACCGCTGTAGCTCTGAATCGGGAACACGGAGCGGAAGGCTGCTTCCAGACCGTACTGCCCTTCAGGATCTTGCTCGATAAACTTCTGGAACGAGTCAAGCTGGATAGAAAGGAGATATGGAATGTCCAGAACTTGTGGACGTTTACCAAAATCCTTACGAATACGTTTTTTCTCGGTATAGGAGTAAACCATAGGGTTCCTCAGCTCGCTGACAAGTCGACCCATCTGTCCGACGAAGGGACAGTTTGTGCAACACCATTTTGTGGACCGGAAAATTGAATACTTTCCGCAATACCTGTTGCTATCACGCTTAAATCATTTCGTCGCGATTTACACAGAGCGAGCACCCTGTCGCAATATATTAAGTCGTCGATAGAAACATGCATTGTCAGGACAATCAGCAGTCAAACAGTGTGAAATGCTACTGATGCCTTACAGCGCAAAAAGGCTGGTGACTAAAAAGTCACCAGCCATCAGCCTAATTACTTAGGCTGCAACCAGAAAAGTTGGCTTATTTAACTTCAACTTCAGCGCCAGCTTCTTCCAGAGATTTTTTCAGTGCTTCTGCGTCGTCTTTGCTCACGCCTTCTTTCAGCGCAGCTGGAGCAGATTCTACCAGGTCTTTAGCTTCTTTCAGACCCAGGCCAGTTGCGCCACGTACTGCTTTGATAACAGCAACTTTGTTAGCGCCAGCAGCTTTCAGAATTACGTCGAATTCAGTTTTTTCTTCAGCAGCTTCAGCCGGGCCCGCAGCTACAGCTACAGCAGCAGCAGCAGAAACACCGAATTTTTCTTCCATTGCAGAAACCAGCTCTACAACGTCCATTACGGACATAGCTGCTACTGCTTCAATGATTTGATCTTTAGTGATAGACATTTAAATTGTTCCTGAAAATCAGAATAAGTTTATACGTAAGCAAATGCTTTATAAAGATAACTGCGATTAAGCAGCTTCTTTCGCATCGCGAACAGCAGCCAGAGTGCGAACCAGTTTGCCAGCCGAAGCTTCTTTCATGGTTGCCATCAGGCGTGCAATTGCTTCTTCGTAGGTCGGCAGGGTTGCCAGGCGATCGATGTTCGATGCCGTGATCAACTCACCTTCAAAGGCTGCAGCTTTGACCTCAAATTTTGCATTCGCTTTCGCGAACTCTTTGAACAGACGAGCAGCAGCGCCCGGGTGTTCCATAGAGTATGCAATCAGGGTCGGACCAACAAACGTGTCTTTCAGGCACTCGAACTGAGTACCTTCAACTACGCGACGCAGCAGGGTGTTACGAACAACACGCATGTATACGCCAGCTTCACGACCTGCTTTACGCAGTTCAGTCATTTTGTCTACAGTAACGCCACGGGAATCCGCAACTACTGCAGACAGCGCGCCTTTGGCTACTTCGCTGACTTCAGCAACAATCGCTTGTTTGTCTTGAAGATTTAAAGCCATTAGCTTTGCTCCTGGATGTTTGCCGGAACTCATGTTCCGGAACTCACTTCACTCTTCCCAACGGAAAGAGCGTCTTAATACGGTGAGCAGAAACAAGCCAGAGTATCCAAAATAATCTTAGCGTTCTGTCACCGTCTACGCAGGGGATTAAGTCTCTTGCGAAACACCTGCGGTCTTCGACGGAGGCCTGGATTAGGCCAGGCTCCAACGAACAAATCTTTTAGCCGCTAACTTTCGTTAGCAAACGTGGGGGTAAGATTGTAGACAAAATCACCGCCCACGTAAAGGCATTAGTTTGCAGCAGCGCTCAGGCCAGCCTGGTCAACTGCAACACCTGCACCCATGGTGGTGGAGATGCTAACTTTCTTGATGTACACGCCTTTTGCCTGAGTTGGTTTTGCTTTTTTCAGCGCAACCAGCAGAGCTTCCAGGTTTTCTTTCAGTTTGTCAGCGTCAAAGTCCACTTTACCGATGGTGGTGTGGATGATGCCGTTTTTGTCGTTACGATAACGAACCTGACCTGCTTTAGCGTTCTTAACCGCTTCAGCAACGTTAGGAGTTACAGTACCAACTTTCGGGTTTGGCATCAGGCCGCGTGGACCCAGAACCTGGCCGAGCTGGCCAACAACGCGCATTGCATCTGGAGAAGCAATAACAACGTCAAAGTTCATTTCGCCTTTCTTGATCTGATCAGCCAGATCTTCCATACCTACCAGTTCAGCGCCAGCAGCTTTAGCAGCTTCAGCGTTTGCACCCTGAGCAAATACAGCTACACGTACGGAACGGCCAGTACCGTGTGGCAGTACAGTTGCGCCACGAACGTTCTGATCGGATTTACGCGCGTCGATGCCGAGGTTAACGGCAACGTCAACGCTTTCAACGAACTTAGCAGTTGCCAGTTCTTTCAGCAGAGCGATAGCTTCGTTGATGTCGTACTGTTTGGTCGCATCAACTTTGTCACGGATCACGGACATGCGCTTGGTCAGTTTAGCCATTTCTTAGTCCTCCACTACCAGGCCCATGGAACGTGCAGTACCTTCGATTGAGCGAGTCATCGCTTCAATGTCGGCACCAGTCATGTCGGCAGCTTTGGTCTGCGCGATTTCCTGCAGCTGAGCGCGGGAAATTTTACCCACTTTGTCTTTGTTCGGTTTACCGGAACCAGACTTGATACCAGCCGCTTTCTTCAGCAGAACTGCTGCTGGAGGGGTTTTGGTAACGAAAGTGAAAGACCGGTCAGCGTAAACAGTGATTACGACTGGGATTGGCAGACCTTTTTCCAGGGATTCGGTTTTGGCGTTGAACGCTTTACAGAATTCCATGATGTTCACACCCTGCTGACCCAGAGCTGGACCAACTGGTGGACTTGGGTTCGCCATACCAGCTGCAACCTGCAGCTTGACGTAGGCTTGTACTTTCTTAGCCATTCTAAAATCCTCTGATTGGGTGATAGCGCCTCAGGGAGGCTCCCCGTGAATAAAATTCGTTTTACGGGCCGGGGCCCATAAAAACAAAAGGCGCGAAATTGTATTCCAATCTCGCGCCCTGTGCAACGATTAAATCGCCGCTTTTTTGATCGCTGCTTAGGCTTTTTCGACCTGCGCAAAGTCCAGCTCTACCGGGGTCGCACGACCGAAGATAGAAACAGAAACTTTCAGGCGGGACTTCTCGTAGTCCACTTCTTCAACGACGCCATTAAAGTCAGCAAACGGACCGTCGCTAACACGGACCATTTCACCCGGTTCAAACAGCGTTTTAGGACGCGGCTTATCACCCACCTGCTGCAGGCGGTTCATAATCGCATCAACTTCTTTGTCGCTGATTGGCGCCGGACGGTCAGACGTGCCGCCGATAAAGCCCATCACGCGCGGTACGCTGCGCACCAGGTGCCAGCTCGCGTCGTTCATCACCATCTGAACCAGCACGTAACCCGGGAAGAATTTACGCTCGCTTTTGCGACGTTGGCCGCCACGGATCTCAACCACTTCTTCGGTCGGAACCATAACTTCGCCAAATAACTCTTCCATATTGTGTAATTTGATATGCTCACGCAGCGACGTTGCTACGCGGCCTTCAAAACCGGAAAACGCCTGAACGACGTACCAACGCTTTTTAGGGGCTTCAGACATCTTAGAACCTCAGGCCAGTAATAAAGGAAACCAGGCGAACCAGAATACCATCCAGTCCCCACAGGATCAGTGACATTACAGCGGTAACCGCCGCTACGATCAGCGTGGTGTGCAATGTTTCCTGGCGAGTCGGCCAAATGACCTTACGGACTTCGGTACGCGCTTCACGTGCAAAAGCAACGGTTGCTTTACCTTTAGTCGTCAACAGCGCGACACCGCCCGCTGCAGCAATCAGAATCACCACTGCCAGCGCGCGGAGCGGCAGCATCATGTCACGATAAAGATAGTTGCCAACGATTGCCACAATCAGCAGCACGGCAACAGCGACCCACTTCATCGCTTCCAGGCCGCGCCCGCTCCCTTGAGCTTCGGTATTCGCACTCATAAACCAACCTGTCAGAAGAATTCTACAAATAATTTCACCCCGCGATTGCGAGGCGAGCCAAATCGAAATAATCCCTTGGGATTATACGCTCTCTGCAGAGCCTGTCTCAGCAATGATTATGACAAAAATAATCACTGATGAGCCAGGTTCTGATGTGAAAGCGTGCAAAAAGGGCATCAAATGATGCCCTTTTCATGCGCATTGCGTCAAATGTTATCAGCGATTAGCCGAGAACTTTAGCAACCACGCCCGCGCCAACGGTACGGCCACCTTCACGGATTGCGAAACGCAGACCGTCGTCCATCGCGATTGGGTGGATCAGAGTCACAACCATCTTGATGTTGTCGCCTGGCATTACCATCTCAACGCCTTCTGGCAGTTCGATGGTACCGGTCACGTCAGTTGTACGGAAGTAGAACTGTGGACGGTAGCCTTTGAAGAACGGAGTATGACGGCCGCCTTCGTCTTTGGACAGGATGTACACTTCAGATTCGAACTTGGTGTGTGGCTTGATTGAGCCTGGCTTCGCCAGAACCTGACCACGTTCGATTTCTTCACGTTTGATACCACGCAGCAGAACACCAACGTTCTCACCAGCACGGCCTTCGTCCAGCAGTTTGCGGAACATTTCAACGCCAGTACAGGTAGACTTCGCAGTCTCTTTGATACCAACGATTTCAACTTCTTCGCCAACTTTGATGATACCGCGCTCTACACGACCGGTAACAACGGTACCACGACCGGAGATGGAGAATACGTCTTCGATTGGCAGCAGGAATGGCTTGTCAATCGCACGCTCTGGTTCTGGGATGTAAGAATCCAGGAAGCCAGCCAGTTCGATGATTTTCGCTTCCCACTCTGCTTCGCCTTCCAGCGCTTTCAGAGCAGAACCACGAACGATTGGGGTATCGTCGCCTGGGAAATCGTACTGAGACAGCAGTTCACGAACTTCCATCTCTACCAGTTCCAGCAGCTCTTCGTCATCAACCATGTCGCATTTGTTCAGGAACACGATGATGTAAGGAACGCCTACCTGACGACCCAGCAGGATGTGCTCACGAGTCTGAGGCATTGGGCCGTCAGTCGCAGCAACAACCAGGATCGCGCCGTCCATCTGCGCAGCACCGGTGATCATGTTTTTAACATAGTCGGCGTGGCCTGGGCAGTCTACGTGTGCGTAGTGGCGAGTCGGGGTGTCGTACTCAACGTGAGAGGTGTTGATGGTGATACCACGAGCTTTTTCTTCTGGTGCGTTATCGATCTGGTCGAATGCGCGAGCAGAACCACCGTAGGTTTTTGCCAGAACGGTAGTGATTGCAGCGGTCAGCGTTGTTTTACCATGGTCAACGTGGCCGATAGTACCGACGTTAACGTGCGGTTTTGTACGTTCAAACTTTTCTTTAGACATCGATTGTCCCTCTAAGACACGGATAAATCGGTGATATCACCACATCAACCAGGCGAAATGCCTGAATTGTTGAATACAGTAAAATTGAAACAGAGAGAAACGGGAAGGAGAAGTGAAGTGGTGCTGATACCCAGAGTCGAACTGGGGACCTCACCCTTACCAAGGGTGCGCTCTACCAACTGAGCCATATCAGCACGTATTGGAGCGGGCAGCGGGAATCGAACCCGCATCATCAGCTTGGAAGGCTGAGGTAATAGCCATTATACGATGCCCGCATCCTGAAACTCGGCTACCCAGTTCTTTCTGTAACAAAAAAAGAGATTTCTCTCTTTTTCAGTTTGAGCTGGCTAATTTTTCCAACCAGCTCCGGCGGCATTTACGCTGCCAGAAAGTGGTGGTGGGGGAAGGATTCGAACCTTCGAAGTCTGTGACGGCAGATTTACAGTCTGCTCCCTTTGGCCGCTCGGGAACCCCACCGGACTTGATGGTGCCGACTACCGGAATCGAACTGGTGACCTACTGATTACAAGTCAGTTGCTCTACCTACTGAGCTAAGTCGGCATCAAGTAGCGCGCATTCTATGGATACCTGCGCGGTCATGCAACTAAAAATTTGCATAAAACGTTCTTTCGCTCACATTTTATGCGAACGAAGCGCTAAGCGCTGTAAAAGTAGTCATTACGGGTCAAATAATCAACATGCACGCGTGATTTACACCGTATACACCATAGCGTGACGGTTTCCGCGTAACGCAGCGCTATCCATCTTTTTTCTTATTATTCCTGCCATCTGGTGTTAACCTCCTGCCCATTGTCCAAAATTAACTGTGTGATGAGCCACGATCCGGCAGTGTAGCGCTGGCTCACTGAAGCATGCTTATGAGCAAAAAAGAGCAAACGTTAATGACGCCTTATCTTCACTTTAACCGCAGCCAGTGGGCTGCCCTGCGTGATTCCGTCCCTATGACGCTGACGGAAGGTGAAATCGCACGGTTAAAAGGGATAAACGAAGATCTGTCCCTGGAAGAGGTGGCAGAAATTTATCTCCCCCTCTCTCGCTTGCTTAACTTCTATATCAGCTCGAACCTGCGCCGCCAGGCCGTGCTGGAGCAGTTTCTCGGGACGAACGGTCAACGCATTCCTTATATCATTAGTATCGCAGGCAGCGTGGCCGTGGGTAAAAGTACCACCGCGCGTGTCCTGCAGGCGCTGTTGAGCCGCTGGCCAGAACACCGCAGCGTGGAGCTGATCACCACCGACGGCTTCCTGCACCCGAACGAAGTGTTAAAAGAACGCGGGCTGATGAAGAAGAAGGGCTTCCCGCTTTCTTATGATATGCATCGTCTGGTGAAATTTGTCTCTGACCTGAAATCCGGCGTACCGCACGTCACTGCACCCGTCTATTCGCATCTGATCTACGATCGCATCCCGGGTGGGGATAAAACGGTGGTCCAGCCGGACATCCTGATTCTGGAAGGTCTGAACGTACTGCAAAGCGGGATGGACTATCCTCACGATCCGCATCACGTCTTCGTCTCGGATTTCGTCGATTTCTCTATCTATGTCGATGCGCCGGAAGACCTGCTGCAGAACTGGTACATCAACCGCTTCCTGAAGTTCCGCGAAGGGGCGTTCACCGACCCGGACTCCTATTTCCACCATTACGCCCAGCTTTCTGAAGAAGAAGCGATCAATGTGGCAACGGGGCTGTGGAATGAGATCAACTACGTGAACCTCAAAGAGAACATCCTGCCGACGCGCGAGCGCGCGAGCCTGATCCTCACCAAGAGCGAGAAGCACGCCGTCGACCAGATTCGCCTGCGGAAATAATCAAGCAGACATAAAAAAAACCGGCTTAGCGCCGGTTTTTTCGTTATGCCTGTGGCTTCTCGCCATTTTCATCCTGATCGACCGCAAAGCAGGCAACCAGTTGGCCGCCATAATCCTTCAGCTGCGGCTGTAGCTGGGTGCAGGGGCCAAAACGACGGCTGCAGCGGGCGTTGAATGCACATCCCGGCGGTGGATTCAGCGGACTTGGCAGTTCGCCCGTCAGCTTAATACGCTCGCGACGATCGTCCGGGTTCAGACGCGGCGTCGCAGACAGCAGCGCCTGGGTGTACGGATGGCGAGGGTTATTAAAGATCTGGTCTTTGGTCCCCTTCTCCACGCAGCGCCCCAGGTACATCACCATTACCTCATCAGCAATATGCTCCACCACCGACAGGTCGTGGGAGATGAACACGTAAGATAGCCCCAGCTCCTGCTGGAGATCCATCATCAGGTTCAGCACCTGCGCACGTACGGATACGTCGAGCGCGGAGACCGGCTCATCGGCAATCACCACGTCCGGATCGAGCATCAGCCCGCGAGCAATCGCGATACGCTGACGCTGGCCGCCGGAGAACATGTGCGGATAGCGATCGTAATGCTCGGTTTTGAGGCCGACCTTCGCCATCATCGCCAGCGCTTTTTCGCGGCGCTGCTCCTTGCTCAGATTACTGTTGATCAGCAGCGGCTCTTCCAGAATCTGTCCCACTTTTTTACGCGGGTTCAAAGAACCATACGGGTTCTGGAACACAATCTGGATTTTCTGGCGGCGCAGCTTCTGCGCCTGCGGATCGTGCTTGAGCAGATCCTGGCCCTGATAATAGAGCTCCCCGCCAGTCGGCACTTCAATCATCGTCAGCAGACGACCCAGCGTGGATTTGCCGCAGCCTGACTCCCCCACCACCGCCAGCGTTTTACCGCGTTCAAGGTTAAAAGAGACGCCGTCCAGCGCTTTCACCAGGCGTTCAGGGGCAAACAATCCCTTCTTCACCGGGTAGTATTTTTTCAGATCGATGGCCTGCAACAGCGGTTGTTGCGTGGTGGCCTGTTGCGTACTCATAGTGTTGGCCTCCCGGCATCATCGAGTGGGTAGTGGCATTTCGACTGACGGCCGTCAGCAAGCTGGTTCAGCTCTGGCTCTTCTGCCCGGCATTTGTCCGTCGCATACGGACAGCGCGGATTGAGCAGGCAGCCCTGCGGACGGTCATATTTACCCGGTACCACACCCGGCAGCGACGCCAGACGCGCTTTATCCTGAGCAAACTCCGGCAGCGCGCGTAAAAGCGCCTGGGTATACGGGTGACGCGGCGCGCGGAAGATATCGTGCGAATTTCCGGTCTCGACCACCTGGCCGGCATACATCACGATGATTTTGTGCGCGGCTTCGGCCACCAGCGCCAGATCGTGCGTAATCAGCACCAGCGCCATGTTCTCTTTCTGCTGCAGCTCCAGCAGCAGTTCGATGATTTGCGCCTGAATGGTCACATCCAGCGCCGTCGTCGGTTCATCCGCAATCAGCAGTTTTGGTCGACAGGCAATCGCCATCGCGATCATCACGCGCTGGCTCATCCCGCCTGAGAGCTGGTGCGGGTAAACGTCCAGACGCGAAGCCGGGTCAGGAATACCTACCTGGTTGAGCAGATCGATCGCGCGCTGACGACGGGTTTTCTTATTCCCGCCCTGATGCACCTTAATCGCTTCCATAATCTGGAAACCGACGGTGTAGCATGGGTTCAGGCTGGTCATCGGATCCTGGAAAATCATCGCCACTTCCGCGCCCACCAGCTGGCGGCGCTGTTTTTCAGAAATGCGCTTCAGGTCCTGACCGTTGAACTGCAGGTTTTCCGCCATCACGCGGCCCGGGTAATCAATCAGCCCCATGATCGCCAGTGAGCTCACTGACTTACCTGAACCGGACTCCCCGACGATACCAACCACTTCGCCCTGATTTACGCTGTAGCTGATGCGGTCCACGGCGCGAAACGGAGTGCCTTCGTCGCCAAAGTGCACCGATAATTTATCTACATTTAATAACGCCATCTCGTGCCTCTTACTGCTTCAGTTTGGGATCAAGCGCATCACGCAGGCCATCACCCATCAGGTTAAATGCCAGCACCGTCAGCAGGATTGCCAGACCCGGGAAGGTGACAACCCACCAGGCGCTTTGTGCGAACTGCAACACGTCGGAGAGCATGGTGCCCCACTCCGGTGTTGGCGGCTGCGCACCCATGCCCAGGAAGCCAAGAGCGGCCATATCAAGAATGGCGTTAGAGAAACCGAGCGACGCCTGAACAATCAGCGGCGCAAGGCAGTTAGGGAAGATATTAACGAACATCTGGCGCATCGCACCGGCACCCGCCACGCGAGACGCGGTGACGTAATCGCGGTTCACTTCCACCAGCACCGCCGCGCGGGTTAAACGCACGTAGTGAGGAAGCGCCACGAAGGTCAGCGCCAGCGCGGCGTTACCGATCGACGGGCCGAAGATCGCCACCAGCACCAGCGCCAGCAGCAGGCTTGGCAGCGCCAGCATGATGTCGACGATACGCATGATGATGTTATCAACGATGCCGCCGAAGTAGCCGGCAACCAGGCCGAGTACGACGCCCATGATCAGCGACAGCACAACAACCAGGCAGCCGACCAGCAGCGACAGACGCGCGCCGTACATGAGACGGGACAGCACATCGCGCCCCACATCATCGGTACCCAGCAGGTGCGCCAGGCTGCCGCCATCCTGCCACGCAGGTGGCGCAAGCAGCGCATCGCGGAACTGATCCGCCGGGTTATACGGCGCAAGCACGTTTGCAAACACCGCAATCAGGATCATGATTGCGACATACACCAGCCCTACCACCGCGCCTTTGTTGCGCTTGAAGTAGTGCCAGAACTCCTGCATCGGCGTCATCGGAACCGGTGCAGCAACAACTTTGTTTTCAGAAACCTGTGACATGATGGCCCCTTACTTCTTATGACGAATACGCGGGTTCACCACGCCGTACAGCAAATCGACCAGCAGGTTGACGAGGATAATCATCGTCGCGACCAGCAGTACACCGCCCTGCACTACCGGATAATCACGGCGCTGCAGCGCGTCAATCAGCCAGCGTCCCAGGCCCGGCCATGAGAAGATGGTTTCGGTCAGGATCGCCCCCGCCAGCAACGTCCCCACCTGGAGACCGATAACGGTCACAACCGGCAGCATGGCGTTACGCAGTGCATGGACGATAATGACGCGCATACGCGTCAGGCCCTTGGCGCGGGCGGTGCGGATGTAATCCTCGCCCAGCACTTCCAGCATCGATGAACGGGTCATACGCACGATCACCGCCAGAGGAATGGTGCCCAGCACCATGGCAGGCAGGATCATATGCGCGACGGCATCCATGAAGTTGCCCTCTTCACCCCAGATAGCCGTATCAATCAGCATAAAGCCGGTGAGCGGGTTGGTGTCATCCAGGAAGACCATATCGCTGACGCGCCCGGAGACCGGTGTCAGGTTAAGCTGCACCGAGACCAGCATGATCAGCATCATGCCCCACCAGAAGATAGGCATGGAGTAGCCGGTCAGCGCCAGGCCCACGGCGGTATGGTCGAAAATAGAGCCACGCTTGACGGCAGCCAGTACCCCGACAGGAATACCCACCGCAGTGGCGAAAATCATGGCGCAGACGCCAAGCTCCAGTGTCGCTTTAAAACGCGGCACGAACTCGTCCCACACCGGAAGACGGCTTTTCAGCGAAATCCCTAAATCACCGTGCAACACGCCCCATATATAGTGGAGGTACTGCTGCCACATCGGCTTATCGAGACCGAGTTCCGCCAGCAGCTGTGCATGGCGCTCAGGGGAAATACCACGCTCGCCCGCCATAATCATTACCGGGTCGCCGGGGATCATATGGACGAAGGCAAAAGTGAGAAGGGTGATACCGATAAACGTGGGGATAACAAGTCCCAGACGTCGGAGGATGAACTGCAACATAACCCGGATTCTCTCTGATGACGCACGACCAGTGGCGTGACGTCTGTATTGCTCACAAATGTAAATTCCCTCTCCCTTCGGGAGAGGGTTAGGGTGAGGGGATGCATGCACGCCCCTCACCCCTGCCCTCTCCCAGAGGGAGAGGGAGAACACCCTACTTATTATTCAACAGATACGTTTTCGAAGTGGTGTTTGCCCAGTGGATCAACCACGTAGCCCTTCACTTCTTTACGCACTGGCTCGTACACGGTGGAGTGAGCAACAATCAGCGCCGGAGCCTGATCGTGCATAACAACCTGAGCCTGCTTGTACAGTTCAATACGTTTGTTGTGATCGTCGGTCGCACGCGCCGGCTGGATCAGGTCTTCAAACGGCTTGTAGCACCAGCGAGAGTAGTTAGAACCGTCTTTTGCCGCCGCGCAGCTGAACAGGGTGGCGAAGAAGTTGTCCGGATCCCCGTTATCACCGGTCCAGCCCATCATGACTGCCTGGTGCTCACCCGCTTTGGCGCGCTTCAGGTACTCGCCCCACTCGTAGGTCACAATCTTGGCCTGAACGCCAATCTTAGCCCAGTCTGCCTGAACCATTTCTGCCATACGGCGTGCGTTCGGGTTGTACGGACGCTGTACCGGCATCGCCCACAGCTCAACGGTAAAGCCTTTATCCTGGCCCGCTTCTTTCAGCAGCGCTTTCGCTTTCTCAGGATCGTAGCTGTAGTCTTTAACGTCGTCGTTATAGCCCCACATGGTTGGTGGAATCAGGTTTTTGGCTGCAACGCCTGCACCCTGGTAAACCGCCTTGATGATCGCTTCTTTGTTCACCGCGTAGGTCAGCGCCTGACGCACTTTCACGTCATCAAACGGTTTCTTCTCGGTGTTGAAGGAGAGATAGCCCACGTTCAGGCCAGCCTGCTCCAGCAGGTTGATGTTCTTGTCCTGCTTCATGCGGGCGATGTCAGCCGGGTTCGGGTAAGGCATCACCTGGCATTCATTTTTCTGCAGTTTTGCATAACGCACTGACGCATCAGGCGTGATGGAGAAGACCAGGCGGTCGATCTTCGGCTTGGTGCCCCAGTAGCCTTCGAACGCTTTATACAGAATGCGGGAGTCTTTCTGGTACTGCAGCAGCTGGAATGGACCGGTACCGATTGGGTTCAGGTCGACTTTCTCCGGCGTACCGGCTTTCAGCATGTTGTCCGCGTACTCTTTGGAGAGGATTGAGGCGAAGTCCATGGCCAGGTCAGCCAGGAACGGTGCTTCCGGACGCGTCAGCACGAACTGAACGGTATTATCGTCCACTTTTTTCACTTCAGAGATCAGGTCCGGCAGACCCATCCCTTCGAAGTATTCATAGCTGCCGCCAGACACTTTGTGGTACGGGTTCTGGGCGTTTTTCTGACGGTCGAAGGAGAACACCACGTCGTCGGCGTTAAAGTCACGCGTTGGTTTGAACTCTTTGCTGTCCTGCCACTTCACGCCCTGGCGCAGGTGGAAGGTATAGGTTTTACCGTCTTCGCTGACGTCCCACTTCTCGGCCAGACCCGGAATCACTTCCGTGGTACCGGTTTTGAATTCAACCAGACGGTTATAGATCGGTACAGAGCTTGCGTCGTAAGTCGTACCAGAGGTAAAGAGCTGTGGGTTAAAGCCTTCCGGCGAGCCTTCAGAACAGTAAACCAGGGTTTTTGCCTGTACGCTTGCTGCCACGGTCATAGCCACCAGGCTCAGACCAAGCTTCAGCATCCCTGACTTCTTCAAGGAAATACTCATTATTCTGCTCCAATGTGATGTTTTGCTTTGTTGTGTTACGCCGCCAGACCTTTATTTATTTTTTACCCGGTCCGGTCGGTGATGCCCGAAGGCTTTAAAGGGATGGAGAATCCTTTCAGAAGAGCGTTTGAGTTGCAGCGCAGATCGTCCCTGAAATGCCCCTCATGCCCTACAATCTGTCAACAGAATGTGAAAACGTCAATACAGGTGACGGGGATTTACGCTGAGTGTGAGAAACCGCAAACAAAGATTAAAAAAACTATGTACGCCAGTTTTCAGCAGGGAAATTTATGCTACTCGCCATGTTGCAGCACAACTCTCTCCCTATTTCGCCACAATCAGTGATTAACTTTTATTCAGAATGGGTAAATTTTCTTGCAGAATGGTGATTATCTGAGCACTAAATACCGCGAACGTTAAAACGCACAGCGAAAAATGCTGAGGTTATCCATAAGCAACGCGAAAAAAGATCAATCTATATATAAAAAAATACAATGGATTATGTCACAAAATCGTTAACAGGCAGGTGGAAGCAGGTCTAAGGGGCGTTTTGGATACTCTGACGAGATAAGGTCATAATGCAAAAAGGGCTAACCTTACGGTTAGCCCTTTTCAGAATGTGGTCGGCGAGAGAGGATTCGAACCTCCGACCCACTGGTCCCAAACCAGTTGCGCTACCAAGCTGCGCTACTCGCCGAATGCGGAGCGCATCTTACTGCTGAGGTGCGCCCCCGTCAATCCCTTATTTTCAAAAAGCCATTCAACTGGCGATATTCTCGCCAGAGCAGCTACTGCGCGGCTTTTGCGGTGTTATCAGGGAGTTTGCACCAGTTGTTGTTTTCGTTAATCCCACCATTCGGTGAGGTATAGCCGAGACAACCCATAATGGTGTCGTACAGCTCAACGTGACGACGCGGCACCTTCATCTCCGCCTCTTTCTTCAGTTGAGCAAACATCTTCGCTTTCTCCGGGTCTTCCAGATACTTGTCAGACATCCACACCATCATCGGTACACGGAACTGCTCCGGCGGTGCCATCTTGCGCGGCGTACCGTGCAGATGCTCATACTCATTGATGGATTCACCGTGGTCCGCCGCATAGAACACAATCGCTTTCTTATCGCGTACTTGGTCAATCACCGAATCAATAAAGTGATCCACATACAGTACGGAGTTGTCGTAGGAGTTGATCAGCTGCGCTTTGGTACAGTCTTTATCCACCCCGACGCACTCAGGCTTCCATTTGGCAAAGTTACGCGGGTAACGTTGGGTGTAGTTAAAGTGCGACCCTTTGGTATGAAGGATAATCAGATGCTTACCATCAGGATTATCGCTCAGGGACAGTTTCATCTCATCAATCAGCAGCATGTCATCGACAGATTTGCCACGGTTACGCGGCTCTGCACCGATCTGCTCACGGTATGCAATGTTCTGCGCCATGGTATTGCTGTAGAACCACATTTCGCTCTGCATCGCATAGAGGGCAGACGTGAACCCAAGCTGATGCAGCACCGAGAAGACGTTTTGCTCTTTCAGCGTACGCTGCGGGTTGTCGCTCGCCCCGCCCTCGCGCACAAACATACAGCGCAGTGAGAGCTTGGTGGCGGTATCACAAGAATAGCCACGGTAGGCAATCAGGTTTTTCTCCTGCGCCAGTTTCGGCGTGGTATCACGGTTATAGCCAAGAATACCCATATGATCCCAGCGCGTGGTTTCTCCGATAATAAAGACGACATAGGTATCGTCGATATCTTTTGGTGCGACGTAGGTAAACTTCTTCACCGGGTTCATCAGCGATTTGTTACCAGAGGATTCATCCACCTGCGCCCACGCATACAGCCCCAGCGCGGAAATCCAGTTAGACGGTAAATACGAGTTCGCCACTACACCGCCGTAGCTTGGCATATCCACGCCTGAGGTACGCTCATCATGCTTTTGCTTCACTTCCAGCAGACGAATTGGTCCCCAGACCATCAAACCGGCCAGCAGGACTATCGCGACGCTTCTGAAACGTTTGCCTGGCGTGCGAATCTGGTGCACTAGCGTGTACCGGCAACGGTTGCTCCAGATGAGCAGCAGCGGTAAGGCACTGACGGCTACCAGCCAGAGAATAAAGTGCAGCCCTACAACCTCTTTAGAGAGGTCGATATCCGTGGTCATCACTGAGGCAATAATGCCGTAGCCAATCACCACGTTCATAAAGGTCATGTAATAGCTGGCACCCGCCGAGCACAGCACGATAAACGTAGCCAGCACTCGCCACACGCGACGGCCAAACAGGGTAAGAATACGGAATAAAAAGAAGGTGACCAGTACAGCAGCGACCAATTCGACAACCGCTGCAATTCCTTTCCAGACGGTAAAATCATGCGCGTAACCGTCAAACCGACGGATGAAAACTGCGCCATTCATAAACAGGCCGATGTACAACGCCAGCAAAAAGCAGAGCTTTTGTTGTGCCATCGATTTAATGTATTTCATGCAAACTACCCGGAAAAAGGGACGAAATCACCGATCATTTTTGTTTTAAAAATGAATAGGTTAAAGAATCGCTTAAGAAGTCGTTATCGGAAACGTCTACCCGCGTGGTAAGTAGACCACAGGGAAAAGAAAAAGTGGCAGCAGAGTGTGTGATCGGTACAGATATTTACAAAAAATTAAGAACGAGACGGTTTAGCCAGATCATCAGTTTTCACACAAGAAAAAGGCCGGATAACCGGCCTTTTTCATCGTCATTAAGCATGCACCTCTTTGAACACTTCGCGCTGCGGCTGACGAATCGTGGTCGAGAGCGCCAGGGAGATAATCAGCAAGGCAAATATCACGCAGAAGGTCACGTAGAACCCGCCGAACAGGGAGGCAATCAGCGAGCCGCAGATACTGCCGATCCCGAAGCCCAGATAGATAACGCCGTAGTTTTTCGCCAGATTGTTCAGGCCAAAGAACTCGCTCACCAGTGACGGGAAGACGGTAATGGTGCCGCCGAAGTTAAAGGCCACGCAGGCAATCGCCGCGAAGAAGGTGGCTTCATTCAGTGGAGCGAACAGCAGCGCCGCCATACCGACCAGCGAGACCACCTGCCCAATCGTAATCACGCGGATGCGGGCAATTTTGTCAGACAGAATACCGAGGACCAGACGACCCGAGAGGTTAGCAATGGAGATCACGGTCACCGCGTTGGCCGCCGTGGCGGCATCCAGTTTCACCATCCCCTGCGCGATATCTTTCGCCACGCCGATGACATACAGACCGCTCATGCAGGCCGTCAGGAACATCACCGCCAGCATCCAGTACTGTGGCTTACGCATGGACTGCGCGAGGGTAAAGTCGTTCTCCACCACGCCGTTCACGGATTTAACCTCCTGCTGCGGCGCATCTTTCATCAGCGTGGAGCCGAACAGAATCATCACCAGAACAATTGCGCCCCAGATCATAAAGGTTTTTTCGAGGCCAACGGACGCCAGCAGGTGGGAGTCGATAAATTTGAACCCGAGGCTGCCCAAACCGTAAGAACCAATGGCAAACGCGGAGATTAAGCCTTTACGTTCCGGGAACCACTTCACGCAGTTTGACAGCGTCAGCAGGTACCCCGCGCCATCGGCCAGCCCCACCAGCACGCCGGCGCTCAGCCACAGCATCATCAGGTTGCTGGAATGCGCCGTCAGGAAAAAGCCCAGCCCCAGCAGAATGCCGGACGCCATGGTCACGCGCTTCACGCCAAAACGCTCCTGCAGCTTGCCCGCGACGGAAGACGAAATCGCCAGACCCAGGCTCAGCAGACCAAAGGAGAACGCGACCTGGCTGACCGGGGCGCCGAGTTTGTCGGAAAGCGCGCTGTTAAACAGGCTCCAGGTATAGACCGACCCCAGCGCAAACTGGGTGACGATGGTACCAAAGAGCGTGAGCCAGCGCGTGCGGTTATAAGTTGGTGTGTTCATGGCAGTTGTCCTGCAAGAGAAATTAAGGAAGTTCGCTGAGGACAACGATAAACAAAACCTTAATATGCCTGGGGTAAAACGGCATGAAATGCAGGCGGAACGGAATGAAATGCCTGGAATCGGGAATGAATGGCCTGGCATGGGAATAAAGCGATAGCGTGTTAGTATCTGCTATCGCTGTAAAGCCCGTGGTTGTTGTATTCGAGATGTTATCGTAACGTTTAAAAAAGTAACAACTCTAGAAATTTGCGCTGACGCCAAGGGTGTATAAAAACTCCTCACCGGTGGAGGTGTGTTCCCCCTGAGCCAGCGACGCATACGCCGCCATGTGCGTATTAAAGGGAATATCCGTTCCCACGGTGACATCCATCCAGCTACCGTTTTGGGCAGGGGCTGGCGTTTGCGGCATGCCAAACTGCGATTTCCACTGATTTTCACCAAACTGCTGGTTATAGCTGATCTGCGCCCAGGGACGGAGATCGCCGTACTGAGTATTTACACGCCACCCCAGCGTGCTGACGCTGGCATGCCAGAGCGGGTCGGTGAGTGCCTGCGTCGACGCGCTATCACCAAACTCGTTGATCATCATGGGAGCCGTGCCGTCGTACCGCCACGCCACTACCGGCCCGGTGGTGATACGCGCTGAAACCGGAAAATTCCAGCCCATGCTCATCGCCCCTTCCGTGGTGCCGCCTGACGGAATATTCAGGGCAAGACCTGGCGCGTTTTGCGAAGACTGGATACGCTCCGCCAGAATATCCTCATAACGCGGTTGGTGATCCGCGTCCCATGTATAGCGTTCCGCCATATTATTTTGGGCGTCTGAAACGATATATTCCTGTTGCCAGGCAGACGCTGTATTACAAAAAAACAGGCAGGCTGAAATTCCCACCAGGCCAGAAGCAGCATGGCGACCACTGATTTTTTTTATCATCATCAACGCGACCCCAGAGAGAGCCGAATTCGGCGATATTTGTCGTTATTCAGGAAGACTTTAGAGAGCATGTATACCCTAAATAATTCGGGTTGCAGGAAGGCGGCAAGGGAGTGAATCCCCAGGAGCTTACATAAGTAAGTGACTGGGGTGAACGAGCGCAGCCAACGCACATGCAACTTGAAGTATGACGGGTATAGCCCTGTATTAACTATTGTCTTTATAGTAAACACGTCAAGCCAGTCAGAACGAAATTTTTGCGAAATCAGTATCAATAAGGGAGATGACGGATGGAACGTTGCGGTTGGGTGAGCCAGGATCAGCTTTATATCGACTATCACGATCGGGAATGGGGCGTGCCCGAAACGGATGGCAAAAAACTCTTTGAGATGATCTGCCTGGAGGGCCAGCAGGCGGGGTTATCGTGGATTACCGTATTGAAAAAACGCGAAAACTATCGCAACGCCTTTCACCAGTTCGATCCTGTCGCCGTCGCTGCGATGACCGATGAGGACGTCGAGCGACTGGTGCAGGATGCCGGCATCATCCGCCATCGCGGTAAGATCCAGGCCATCATCGGTAACGCACGCGCTTATCTGGCGATGGAGCAAAACGGCGAATCATTTTCAGATTTTGTCTGGACGTTTGTGAACAACGATCCTCAGGTTACCCAGGCCGCCACGCTCGCGGAAATCCCGGCCTCCACCCCGGCCTCGGATGCGCTCTCGAAGGCCCTGAAAAAACGCGGCTTTAAGTTTGTCGGCTCCACCATCTGCTACGCCTTTATGCAGGCCTGTGGCCTGGTCAACGACCACGTTACCGGCTGCTTCTGTCATCCGGGAGGCCATCATGATCCGCAAATGGCAAAGTGAAAATACCGCTCCGCTTCTGAGCCTGTGGCTTGAAAGCACCACGGAAGCACATCCGTTTATCGAGCCAGGTTACTGGAAAGAGAACGAGGCCATGGTGCGGGATGTTTACCTGCCGTCAGCCGAAACCTGGGTCTGGGAACAGGATGGCAAACCTTGCGGATTTATCAGCGTGATGCAGTCTCAGTTTGTCGGCGCGCTGTTTGTCGCACCGTCATGCATCGGGAAAGGCATCGGGCGCGCGCTGCTGAACTATGTTCAACAGCGCTTCCCGCACTTAAGCCTGGAGGTGTACCAGAAAAATGTTCGGGCGGTGAACTTCTACCATGCGCAGGGCTTTCGCATTGAAGACAGCGCCTGGCAGGATGACACCCAGCACCCGACGTGGATCATGAGCTGGCAGGCGGATCAAACGCCGTTAAGGTAAGTGCGGGCCCCTGATATTTCTCGACCCAGGCCAGGGCCGTATTCCCTGCGCAACCGTTCCCCAGCTTCGAGCTGGGGAGATCTTTGGTCAGCACGTTAACCGCCCCGTTTTTACAGATACCGCCTTCGGCAAGCTCAAGGTCAGGCCATGCGCCCTGATGAATACAGATCACGCCCTGTTTAATCCCGTCGCTCACCACCGCCCCTGCCAGCACCTGCCCGCGCGAGTTCCAGACGCGCACCACGTCGCCGTCCGCAATCCCGCGGGCTTGCGCATCGAGGGTATTCAGCGTGATCGGCTCTCGCCCGGCGACCGCATACCGCTCGCGCAGAGAGGTATAGTTAAGCTGGCTGTGCAAACGGTGCGCGGGATGCGCTGACAACACCTGCAGCTGCTCCGGCTGGGCGTTACCATGCCACTCGTCCGGCTCAAGCCACATAGGGTGTGGCGGGCAGTCGGCATAGCCAAAGCTGGCGATGCGCTCGCTGTGGATCACAATCTTTCCGCTCTCGGTTCTCAGCGGGTGGTTCTCGGGGTCGCGGCGGAAATCGGCAAAACGGACAAACTTCGCGTTCTGTTCACTCTCCGGCATCTCGACGATCTGGTTCGCCTCCCAGAACTCAGCAAAGGGCGGAAGCGTCACGCCCTGCGCCGCGCCGCGCTGTCCGGCAATCTGGTAGAAGGTCTCCAGCCATTGCAGATCGCTTTTCCCTTCGGTAAAACGCGCGCGACCGCCCGCTTCCCACAGCTCGCTCAGTTCAGCAAACACGTCAAAATCATCACGTGCTTCATCTCGCGGGGCCACTACGCGCTTCATCGGGACCATATGCTGGTTGCTGTAGTCGCCGGTCATGGTGAGATCGTTACGCTCAAACGAGGTGGTCGCCGGGAGCACGATGTCGGCGTGTTTGGCCGAGCCGGTCCAGAAGCACTCGGAAATCACCACCAGCTCCGGCTTTTGCCAGGCGCGGATCAGGCGGTTGGTATCCTGATGGTGCGTGAAGTTCGACCCGCCCGCCCACCAGACAAATTTAATATCCGGGAAGTGGCGGTCCAGACCGTTGTGCTGATAAAAACCGCCCGGATTCTCCAGGGCTTCAACAATACGCGCCACCGGGATTTTATCCACAGCATCCACGCCGCCCTGCACCGAGCCTTGCAGAGACGCCAGCACCGCCGCTTTACGCGTGGGGTTACCGCCATTGGCAAAATGATAGGAGAGACCAAAACCGCCGCCCGGCGTACCGATCTGCCCAAGCATCGCGGCAAGGGTCACCAGCATCCAGTGTTTTTGCTCGCCAAACTGCTGGCGCTGCATCCCCCAGCCGGACATTAACATCGTGGTGTTTTTATGGAACAACGCCGCCAGTTCGCGGAGTTTTTCCGCTGTAACGCCACAAATCGCTGCTGCCCACTCTGCCGTTTTCGCCACCCCATCGGACTGGCCCGTCAGGTAGTCGGCGAACTTATCGAAGCCGGTGGTACAGCGCGTCAGGAATTCGACATCGTGCCAGCCGTTTTCGACCAGCGTATGGGCGATACCCAGCATCATTGCCACGTCGGTGCCCATATGGGGGGCAATCCACTCGGCGCTGTCGCCGAAGAAATCCATGGTTTCAGAGCGCATGGGGTCAATGCAGATGATGCGCTTACCGCTTTTGCGCAGCGCGTCGAAATATCCAATGCCCTGCTCGTCGCTGGCATTCCAGGCAATTTTCAATGTGTTAAGGGGGTTAGCGCTCCAGAGCACGACCACATCGGTATGCTCCAGCACCAGCGGCCAGCTGGTTTGCTGCTGGTACACTTCGTTCCCCCCCACGACGTACGGCATGATCGCCTGCGCCGCACCGGTGGAGTAATCCCCCAGATGACCGGTATAGCCTCCTGCCAGGCTCACATAGCGCTGCAGCAGCGTTGAAGCCTTATGCAGCACCCCGTTAGAACGCCAGCCGTAGGACCCGGCGAAAATGGACGACGGACCGTAACTGTCGCGAATGCGCTTGTGCTGGGCGTGGATAAGCGCCAGCGCGTCATCCCAGCTCACGCGAACAAACTCATCCTGACCGCGAACTCCCTGCGGCTTGTCCGGCGAGGCCAGAAAACCTTTACGCACCATCGGCCAGCGCACACGCGTTTTGCTATGCACCTGATCGCGAACGACGGTCTGTAACGAGTTGGGATGTTGTGTTGGCAATGCCCCGCGGGACGACAGAACATTTTCGCCATCAGTTTCGACCAGCATCGGTCCCCAGTGGGCGGCGGTCAGAATGGTTTTCGTTGAGGTGCTCAAGCGTGCGCTCCTGGTTGCGTGCAGGTTTTACGGCCTTCTTGCTGAGGCAGTTTATGGTTTGTCACAAATTTCAGAGTTATACCCGGAATTTTCTCCGTATCTGGACGTCATAATCAACTGCCACGCTCGCCGTGGCAAAGAATAAAAAGGATTAAGGAAAGAAGATGAAAAAACGCGTACTCGTTATTGCCGCTCTGGTGAGCGGTGCCCTGGCTGTTTCTGGCTGCACAACCAACCCTTACACCGGTGAACGCGAAGCGGGTAAATCCGGCATTGGCGCAGGTATCGGCTCGCTAGTCGGCGCAGGCGTTGGGGCGCTCTCCTCCTCCAAGAAAGACCGCGGCAAAGGCGCGCTGATTGGCGCAGCGGCAGGCGCAGCGCTTGGCGGCGGCGTAGGCTATTACATGGACGTGCAGGAAGCGAAGCTGCGCGACAAAATGAAGGGAACCGGCGTGAGCGTGACGCGCAGCGGCGATAACATCATCCTGAACATGCCGAACAACGTGACCTTCGACAGCAGCAGCGCAACGCTGAAACCGGCTGGTGCGAATACCCTGACCGGCGTGGCGATGGTGCTGAAAGAGTACAACAAGACCGCTGTAAACGTGATGGGCTACACCGACAGCACCGGCAGCCAGGATCTGAACATGCGTCTGTCCCAGCAGCGCGCCGACGCCGTGGCCAGCTCGCTGATTACCCAGGGCGTTGAAGCGAACCGCATCCGCACCAGCGGCATGGGCCCTGCCAACCCTATCGCCAGCAACAGCACGGCGGAAGGCAAAGCGCAGAACCGCCGCGTTGAGATTACGTTAAGCCCAATTCAGTAATCGCATTTCCCCCTCTCCCCGTGGGAGAGGGTTGGGGTGAGGGCACCAGACCACACCCCAGGTAAGCGCAGCGCCACCAGGCAAATTACTTGATTCGTCCGATTTTCCCGCTAAGGTATTCTCACTAAATTCAGGGAAATCAGCGATGAGCAAACCAGCCCGGGCCACCATCAGCGACGTGGCGAAAGCCGCCAAAACCGGTAAAACCAGCATTTCGCGCTACCTCAATGGCGAGAAACACCTGTTGTCCGACGCACTGCTGGCGCGTATTGAACAAGCCATTGCCGATCTCGACTACCGTCCCAGCCTCATGGCGCGCGGGCTCAAACGTGGTCGCACCCGCCTTATCGGGCTTATCATCGCCGATATCACCAACCCCTATTCCGTGAACGTGCTTAGCGGTATTGAAGCCGCCTGTCGCGAGAAGGGTTTCACGCCGCTGGTCTGTAATACCAACAACGAAGTCGATCAGGAGCTGCATTACCTCGACCTGCTGCGCAGCTATCAGGTGGAAGGGATCGTGGTTAACGCGGTGGGCATGCGCGAAGAGGGGTTAAACCGCCTGCAGCAATCCTCCCTGCCGATGGTCCTTATCGACCGTAAAATCCCGGAATTTGCCTGCGATGTCGTCGGGCTGGATAACACCCAGGCCGCCACGACCGCCACCGAACATCTGATCGAACAGGGCTTCGAGGCCATTCTGTTTCTGAGTGAACCGCTGGGGATGGTCAACACCCGTCGCGAGCGCCTGAGCGCATTTCGTGCCACGCTGGAGCGATATCCCGGCGTGATCGCCGAAAATGCCGAAACGCCGCTTCACGAGGCGGGGCAGCTCGACAACACCCTGCGTCAGTTCCATACGCGCCATCGCGGGATGCGCAAAGCCGTTATCTCCGCCAACGGGGCGCTGACGCTCCAGGTCGCCCGCTCGCTCAAGCGTATTGGCCTGCACTGGGGCAGCGATATCGGTCTGCTGGGGTTTGATGAGCTGGAGTGGGCGGAGCTGGCCGGCGTCGGCATTACGACACTCAAACAACCCACCTGGCAGATTGGCTATGCCGCTGTTGAACAAGTGGTTCGTCGTATTGAAGGCACCAGCGATGCCGTTCGCGAGCAGGTCTTCTCCGGCGAGCTGATCGTTCGCGGCTCCACCGCGCGTTAAATTTCCCTTGTGATAGCGATCATAAATTCAACATCCTGACCTTTTCTTTGGAACCGGTTCCATCTAGCGTAATAGTATTGATATGTTGCGATGGAGTCCGAAGATGGGCAGGAAAATTATGGTGGTCACCGCCGCGTACGGTGCGGAACAGGTGCGACAGGCGGGCGGTCAGCGGGCGATGCTGCCCGTTATTGCAGGCGCAGGGGCAGACGGCGTGGAGATCCGCCGGGAACTGTTCAGCAGCGACGAGCTGCTGGCGCTGCCGGCGCTGGGAGAATCCATTGAGCTGCTCGGCCTGCTGGCGTGCTACTCCGCCCCCGCCGCCCTGTTTATGCCAGACGGCACCCTCAACCCGGACCTGACCCGCTATCTCTCTGAGGCCAGCACTCTGAACGCCCTGTGGCTGAAGGTTTCCCTGGGCCATTTCCTCGACGCGCAGCCTCTCGACGCCCTGCGTAGCCTGCTGAACGCAAGCGGCATGGCGCTGGTCGTGGAGAACGATCAGACCGACTGCGGACAGCTCGCCCCCATGCAGCGCTTCCAGGCCGCCTGCCGGGAAATGGCGCTCCCCGTCACGCTGACCTTCGACATGGGCAACTGGCTGTGGGTTGGCGATTCGCCTGAAGAAGCCGCACGTCATCTGGCCCCTGCGGTGAGCTATATCCACGTTAAAGCCGCCGTGCCGCATAAAGATAACTTCCGCGCCGTGGCACCGGACCACGCCGATGCACGCTGGCTGGATCTGCTCGGCCAGCTGCCTGCCGATGCCCCACGCGGGATCGAGTTCCCGCTGGAAGGGACGGATTTAACCGCCGTTACCCGCCATTACGTCAACCTGCTGCGCGAGGAGTAAATCATGCACAAGACGCTGGATGTCATCACGATCGGCGAAGCCATGGCGATGTTTGTCGCCACTGAAACGGGCGAACTGAGCGCGGTAGAGCACTTTATCAAGCGCGTCGCAGGCGCAGAGCTCAACGTCGCGACCGGCCTGGCGCGTCTCGGCCTGAACGTGGGCTGGGTCAGCCGCGTGGGGGATGACAGCTTTGGCCATTTCGTTCTCGATTCGCTGAAAAAAGAGGGTATCGATGCTGCAGGCGTCACCCTTGACGGACGCTTCCCTACCGGGTTTCAGCTTAAATCCAAGGTCGAAAATGGAACCGATCCCATTGTGGAGTATTTCCGCAAAGGATCGGCCGCAAGCCACCTCTCTGTTGCGGATTACCACGCCGACTATTTCGCCTCCGCGCGCCACCTGCACCTGAGCGGCGTGGCGGCAGCGCTCTCTGCCAGCTCGTATGAACTGCTGGATCATGCGGCAGCCACTCTGAAAGCCCAGGGAAAAACGATCTCGTTCGATCCTAACCTGCGTCCGGTGCTGTGGAAAAGCGAAGCGGAAATGGTGGAGAAACTGAACCGTCTGGCGTTCAGAGCGGACTGGGTTCTGCCGGGGCTGAAAGAAGGGATGATCCTGACGGGTGAAAATACGCCGGAAGGCATTGCTGATTTCTATCTGAATAAAGGGGTAAAAGCGGTAGTGCTGAAGACCGGTGCCGATGGCGCATGGTTCAAGACGGCCAACGGCGAACAGGGCGCGGTCGCGGCGGTGAAGGTTGAGAACGTTGTCGACACGGTCGGCGCGGGCGACGGTTTTGCCGTTGGCGTAATTAGCGCCCTGCTGGAAGGCAAAACGCTGCAGAAGGCCGTCGCGCGGGGCAACAAGATTGGCTCGCTGGCCATTCAGGTGCAGGGCGACAGCGAAGGATTACCCACCCGAGCACAGCTCGGAGTATGAATTCCCTCTCCCGGTGGGAGAGGGCCAGGGTGAGGGCAACAAGCCGCACCAGATAATTAAGCCACCGTGTACCCTACAGACAACGGCGGTAACAACCTCAACAACAGAGGCAAGCCTATGAACAGTTCGACCAATGCAGTAAAACGCTGGTGGTACATCATGCCAATCGTGTTTATCACGTACAGCCTGGCGTACCTTGACCGTGCCAACTTCAGCTTCGCGTCCGCGGCGGGGATCACAGAGGACCTTGGCATCACAAAAGGTATCTCCTCCCTGCTGGGTGCCCTTTTCTTCCTGGGCTACTTCTTCTTCCAGATCCCCGGCGCGATTTATGCGGAACGCCGCAGCGTGCGTAAGCTGATCTTCATCTGTCTGATCCTGTGGGGCGCCTGCGCGTCACTGACCGGCATGGTGAACAATATTCCTGCCCTGGCCGCCATTCGCTTTATCCTCGGCGTCGTTGAGGCGGCGGTTATGCCCGCGATGCTGATCTACATCAGCAACTGGTTTACCAAATCTGAACGCTCGCGCGCGAATACCTTCCTGATCCTCGGTAACCCGGTCACGGTACTGTGGATGTCGGTGGTGTCCGGCTACCTGATCCAGTCCTTCGGCTGGCGCGAAATGTTTATCATCGAAGGGGTGCCGGCGATTATCTGGGCCTTCTGCTGGTGGGTGCTGGTGAAAGATAAACCTGCCCAGGCGAAATGGCTTTCCGAAGATGAAAAAGCGGCGCTGCAGGCGCAGCTGGACAAAGAACAGCAAGGTCTGAAGGCGGTACGTAACTATGGTGAAGCCTTCCGCTCGCGCAACGTGATCCTGCTCTGCGCGCAGTACTTTACCTGGAGCATTGGCGTGTACGGTTTTGTGCTGTGGCTGCCGTCCATTATCCGCAGCGGCGGTGAAAACCTCGGCATGGTCGAAGTAGGCTGGCTGTCATCCGTACCGTATCTGGCGGCAACCATCGCGATGATTATCGTTTCCTGGGCGTCGGACAAGCTGCAGAACCGCAAGCTGTTTGTCTGGCCGCTGCTGCTGATTGCTGCCTTCGCCTTTATTGGCTCCTGGGCCGTGGGCGCAAACCATTTCTGGGCCTCTTATACCCTGCTGGTGATTGCCGGTGCGGCCATGTACGCCCCTTACGGACCGTTCTTTGCCATCATCCCGGAGATGCTGCCGCGTAACGTTGCGGGTGGTGCAATGGCATTGATTAACAGCATGGGTGCACTGGGCTCGTTCTGCGGCTCCTGGTTCGTCGGTTACCTGAACGGTGCCACCGGCAGTCCGTCCGCATCGTACATCTTTATGGGGGTGGCGCTTTTCGCCTCTGTGTGGCTTACTCTGGTTGTTAAGCCTGCTAATAATCAACAACACCCTGTCGGCGCTCGACACGCCTGAATCCTTAAAAATCAACGGAGATTAGCATGAAGCCGTCCGTCATTTTGTATAAAGCACTGCCGGAAGATCTGCAGAAACGTCTTGAAGAACACTTCACCGTCACCCAGGTGAAGAACCTGCGCCCGGAAACCGTGGCGCAGCACGCCGACGCGTTCGCCAGCGCCGAAGGCCTGCTGGGTTCAAGCGAGAAAGTGGATGTCGCCCTGCTGGAGAAAATGCCGAAGCTTCGTGCTACCTCTACCGTTTCCGTGGGTTACGACAACTTTGATGTGGACGCCCTTAACGTCCGCAAGATCCTGCTGATGCATACGCCGCATGCCCTGACGGAAACCGTGGCCGACACGCTGATGGCGCTGATGCTCACCACGGCCCGTCGCGTAGTGGAAGTCGCCGAGCGCGTCAAAGCGGGCGAGTGGACAAAAAGCATTGGTCCGGACTGGTTCGGCGTGGACGTTCACGGTAAAACGCTGGGCATTGTCGGTATGGGGCGTATCGGGCTGGCACTGGCGCAGCGCGCGCATTTTGGTTTTAACATGCCGATTCTGTATAACGCGCGTCGCCACCACAGTGAAGCCGAAGAACGCTTCAACGCCCGTTACTGCGAGCTGGATACCCTGCTGCAGGAGGCCGATTTTGTCTGCCTTGTCCTGCCGCTGACGGACGAAACCCGTCATCTGATTGGCAAAGAGGCTTTTGAAAAGATGAAGACGTCAGCCATTTTCATCAACGCGGGTCGTGGCCCGGTGGTAGATGAGAAGGCGCTGATTGAGGCCCTGCAGAAAGGTGAGATCCATGCAGCAGGTCTGGACGTCTTTGAGCAGGAGCCGCTGCCGGTGGATTCGCCACTGCTTTCGCTGCCTAACGTGGTTGCGCTGCCGCACATCGGCTCAGCCACCCATGAGACGCGCTACAACATGGCGGCCACTGCGGTCGATAATCTCATCGCCGCCCTTAGCGGAAAGGTGGAGATAAACTGCGTGAACCCGCAGGTGCAACGATAGAAACGAAAAAACCCGCCAGAAGGCGGGTTTTTGAATTTTGTGCTACTGGGTTGGAAGCTTACAGGCTTACAACGTTACCAGCTGCTGGGCCTTTAGCGCCGCTTTCGATGGTGAAAGACACTTTCTGACCTTCGTCCAGAGATTTGTAGCCATCGTTCTGGATAGCAGAGAAGTGTACGAACACGTCTTTAGAGCCATCGTCAGGAGTGATGAAGCCGAAACCTTTATCAGCGTTGAACCATTTAACCAGACCAGTCATTTTAGCAGACATAGAAATTACCTTATTAACAAATATATTGTGCCTTCCGGCTTGATGGATTGCGTTACAGATTTTTAAGCGATGAAGGAAGGGTCACAACGAAGGGTATCTATGGATAACAATCTGGACTGCTTTACTAAACTGCTTTAGGTCTGTGTAACAAACCGACGGGGATAGTTATACCGATGTGGTAGAGGAATGACAAGCGTTATTTTCGCTATGCATAAAAAACCCCGCCAGAAGCGGGGTTTTTCGGTTTATTCTGTGGCAGTGACTGCGGCACTCCAGGCCTGGCTAAAGGCCTGATGCTGGGAGGCCAGCGGCCCAATCAGCGTATTGTACTGGCTTGCCTGCTGCGAGGTCGGGAACTGAATACCGTTGGCAACAAAGCTCACCTGCGTATTCTGCTGGGCGATAAAGTCACCCACCTGGACCAGCTGCTGCGTGAAGATTTGCGCGGCCGGGATCAGCGGTTGCAGCGCTTCAGACGGCTTGGTCACCACTTTCTCATACACTTTGTCGAAGACCGGTTTGAGATCGTCGCCCTGCTTCAGCGCAGAACGTGACGCGTCAGCCTGCATTTTCGCATTCTGCAACTGCTGGCTCAGCACGCCAAGCGCACCGTTGGACTGGCGAAGCGGTTCACGCTGCGTCATATAATCCTGCGGAACGCGAATGGCGTTCACGCTATCCACCACGGGACGGATACCGGAATCCATCGCCTGGCTCACCTGCTGTGAATAACCATATAGAATGGCGTAATCGGACACGAAGGGGCCAAACTGTTTTTTCTGATCCGCAGTCAGCGTCGGCAACCGTTCGCCGCTGCGCATCACTGTATTCTGCAGAAAATCGATAAACGCTTTGCGCTGATCGCCTTCTTTATCAAAACACCCACTCAGGCTAACAACCATCAACAACGCCGCAATAGGCGCAAACCAGCGAGAGCAGGACTTTCCTGTCGCCATTTTATTACTCCTTTCACCCAAAAAAGCGCACACCGGCACACGCGTGCCCGACGCTGACAAGGATAGTCCAGGTCAGCCTTGCAAGATACTCTTTTCATGCAAAACGGCTATTGCCGATTTATTTCTTACCATTTACAAAAAAATACCTGGCGAAGCCGACATATGACTAATCAGGGAATTAGCATAACTATCCATATCGCTGAATCGGGTAAAGCGAGCTTGACCGCACGATTAATCACACCCGTGACGATCCTGGGTTGGTATTAGGGACTATTCTTAATTGGCTCTCTGATGTTCTTGATCACGATGTGAGATTTAAGAGGAGTCCTCAATGGAATATAAAGATCCTGAGTTTGAACTGCTGAGCAGTCTGGAACAGATCATTTTTAAAGATGTACCGCAGACGATTACCCTGCAACAAAAATCCAATCCCTTTACAGAATATGAGCAATTGCGCAAAGGGACAGGACTGAAAACGGAAGAATTCGCCAGAGCGATGGGTGTCAGCGTGGCTATGGTGCAGGAGTGGGAGTCAAAACGTGAGAAACCCACCCCAACCGAGTTAAGGCTGATGCGCCTGATTCAGGCCAACCCTGCACTCAGCAAACAGATAGCGTAGTGAAGATTGAATGCCCCCGCCTTTGCGGGGGCTTGTGTTTTAAAGGCTATCACAACGCCAGCCCGCCTCTTCCCACACCAGCTCATGCGTTAATGTTAATCCTCTTAGAAAAGCCTCATCGTGTGATACCACCAGCAGAGCCCCGGGGAAACCGGCCAGCGCGGCTTCAATGGCCTGGACCGAGGCCAGATCCAGATGGTTGGTCGGTTCATCCAGCAGCAGAAGCTGCGTGGCCTCCGCGCGCCACAGCACGCAGGCCAGGGCGGCCTTAAGACGCTCGCCGCCGCTGAGCTCCGCCAGCGGGAGCATCACTTTGTCAGCTCCCAATTGAAGCTGCGCCAGACGGGTTCGTAATACCCCCTCTTCCAGAGGCGTATGACTCAGGTTGAGATGCGTCATGACCGACTGCAAAAGATCGAGCCGGGACAGATGTTGGTCGAGATAAGCGCAGCTGACGGATACCTTACAGGTACCCGAACGGGGAGCAATCTCGCCGAGGAGGGTTTTTAACAGCGTCGATTTGCCGCAGCCGTTCGGCCCCTTTAACGCCACGCGCATCGGTCCATCCATCCGCCAGTTGAGCGGAGGAACAGGCACATGCGGCAGCACCAGATCCTCCAGCACCAATACCTGCTTCCCCTCCGGGATCTGACTCCCCGGCAGGGTGAACATGACCGGGTTATCGTCTTCAACGCGTTCACGCGCCTTGTTAACCGCGGCGTTCAGCGCTTCATTTTGCTCGCTGTGCTGTTTTTTCCAGGAGCCGATCCGCTCCTTTGCCGCGCCTTTATATTTGACCCGCTCGAACGACGCGATATTCAGGGTATCGACGGTGCGCAATGTCTTTGCCGAACGCCGCTGGCTGTCGTCATGCTCTTTTTGCATGCGTACCCGAGTGCGTTTTCGCTCGGTTGCAGCATGCTCCAGCGCCGCGCGGGCCGCCTGCTGTTCGGCATCGCGCTGGGTTTGATAATCCGCATAATTCCCGCCGTAGCTGCGCAGACCCGAGGCGCTCAGCTCAAGGATACGGGGTACCTGAGCCAGTAACTCACGGTCATGGGAGGCCACCAGTACTCCGCCCTGATACCGACTCAACTGGTCGTAGAACCACGCCCGGCCTTGTCGATCCAGATGGTTAGTGGGTTCGTCCAGCAGCAGGAAATCCGCTTTCGCCGTAAACGCCCCACACAGCAGGGCGCGAATGCGCTCGCCGCCGCTGAGTTCAATGGCGGGCTTATCCGGATCAAACGGTGGGAGCTGCGCATTCATAAACGCCTCGCCCAGGCGCTCAGCGACATCCCAGTGGCCATCGAGCAACGCCAGATCGTCAGGCTGGTAATCGCCGCTGTCGATGCGCTTACGCGCCTTAAAAATCGCGTCATACCCGAGCAGTTCAGCCAGCGCCGTCTGCGGAGAAATAGCGTGCTGCTGCGCCACCCAGGCATGCGAGCCAAAGCGTTCAATATGACCGGTAGCCGGTTCGTCCATCCCCGCCAGCAGACGCAGCAGACGCGTTTTCCCGCTGCCGTTGCGGCCAACCAGCGCGCACAGGGAGGGTTCCAGCGTGAGATTCAGCGGACCAAAAAGAATATCGCCCGTCGGAAACTGACAGGTGACCTGATGCAAAATAAAAGAAGGGGGCTGCGCAAAATGAGCCATAAGCACTCCTGAATGAAATCAAAACATCCCCTGCCGACGCGATGGCGTTTAGCAAGGATCGAAATTCATCAGTCGTGTTTGTTCATTTTTGGGGGGCGCTCCAGCGCGAGAAAGTTAACGCGATAAGGATAGCGGTAATGTGTTGACGGTTTCAAGGTTAAATTTTGGACGACTTATACTCCCTCTCCCTTTGGGCTGAGGGATCCCCACAAATTAATGCGAGCAGTGAACAATCCCCTCGCCCCTTTGGGGAGAGGGTTAGGGTGAGGGGGAGCATACGGCTCTGGTGGTCATTCCGTTCACTTTATGTTCCTTGCTACTCTGTAACGACAATACCCGTGAACGTGCCAGGGTGGCTCAGTCGCCACCACCCTGGCTACCCGGGCTCCCGGCGGTAAATCGCCGCTACGCGGTACCTTCGGCTTATTCCTTCCGGCTTATCGGGGACGGGCGGAGGTAACATCCCTGTAAAGCCCGCCCTCTCGGCGCATCCATGCGCCTCGCCCCGGCCTACAGGAAACGCCTCAGCGATTTACAGCCGGACCATAGCGTCGCTGTAAGACCTCTGCCCGCAGTATGCTTTTCATTGCGGTAATTTTGCGAGTCTCTTTCCAGAAATGGTAATATCCTCAGTGGCATAGCTCAAATCTGTTGCCGCCTGTTTTGATGAGCAGTAAGTTCTCTTCGCACCTGCAAAATCAGGTGCCGGGTTTAGCATCCCGGCTTATCTTATCGGCGGCACATTTTGTGCAGCATGCTTTGCTACATCTCAATGGTGGGCTGAGCAGGGGCATCGAAAGATGCGCCGGTATCCGATAAGGCCGGTGATGCTAACTCTGTTCAGTCCACCACCAGCGAAGTTAGCATTTCCGGTGGTGGAAGCTTTATCACTTATCGGAGGCTGCCAATATGGCTACTACCCCAACCCACGCTCATTCTTTATTCACCCTGCCCTTCAACCACACCACCGACTTCACCGAACTGGCGGATAACTGCGAACGTTTTACCGACGCACTGGTTGATTGCGAAGAACCCGCCCCAAAAATGGCGCTTTACGGCAGACTTTTTTCCTGTCTGAATCTTCTGCAACCCGCGCTTCTGGATCCTGTTCCGGACGCTTTAAAAGCCCGCCTGACCGTGAAGGAACTCCCGTCACGCGTTCCGGCTTTTGAACCCGAGTGCGATCAGCTGGGGCGCTACTGTCAGGAGATTACGCAGTTGCTGATGAACGGCACACTGCCGCGACAATCTGCAATCGTGATGGAAGATTTGCTGTGTGAACTGGTCAGCTACTTTGCCGATACGCTGAAGGCACCGCGCTGGCTGCAGACGGATGAAGGTACAGTCGCGATCGGCTAAACCTGCCGGATGACGCTGCGCTTATCCGGCCTACAAAAGATCCATAAAAAAACCCGCCGAAGCGGGTTTTTAGCATTTGTCACAACGGGCACATTACTGCAGCAGCGAAATATCCGCCACGCGCAGGAACAGCTCACGCAGTTTCTCGAGCATAGAGAGACGGTTAATACGCAGCTCTTTATCTTCTACGTTTACCATCACCCTCTCGAAGAAGGCGTCGATAACGTCACGCAGCTCGGCCAGCTCCACCAGCGCTTCCTGGTAGCGACCTTCCGCGAAGTACGGCTCGAGCTTGTCGCGCAGCACCACAACCTGCATCGCCAGGGCGATCTCTTCCGGCTCTTTCAGCGTCGCGGCGTTTACGCGCTCGTTCAGCGTCTCGTCGGATTTCGCCAGAATGTTGGATACACGCTTGTTGGCCGCGGCCAGGGCAGATGCCGCTTCCAGCGTACGGAAGTGGGAAACCGCCTTCATACGCGCATCGAAATCAGCCGGACAGGTCGGACGACGCGCCAGCACCGCCTGAATTGTGTCAACGGTGTAACCTTCGTCCTGATACCAGGCGCGGAAACGACCGAGCATGAAGTCGATGACGTCATCCACCACGTTCGCGTTGGTCAGCTTGTCGCCGTACAGACGCACCGCTTCTTCGGTCAGGGTCTGCAGATCCAGGTTCAGGTTCTTCTCAACGATAATACGCAGCACGCCCAGCGCAGCACGACGCAGCGCAAACGGGTCTTTGTCGCCTTTCGGATGCTGACCGATACCAAAGATACCCGCCAGGGTGTCCATCTTATCGGCAATCGCTACAGCACAGGCAACCGGGTTGGACGGCAGTTCGTCACCCGCAAAGCGCGGCTGATACTGCTCGTTCAGGGCCACAGCCACGTCTTCCGCTTCGCCATCGTGACGCGCGTAGTGCATGCCCATCACGCCCTGGGTGTCGGTAAATTCGAACACCATGTTGGTCATCAGGTCGCACTTGGACAGCAGACCCGCACGCGTCGCGTGGTTAACGTCCGCACCAATTTCACGGGCAATCCAGCCGGACAGCTCCGCGATACGGTCGGTCTTGTCGCGCAGAGTACCCAGCTGCTGCTGGAACAGCACGGTCTGCAGGCGCGGCAGGTTATCTTCCAGACGTTTTTTACGGTCGGTATTGAAGAAGAACTCGGCATCCGCCAGACGTGGGCGCACGACCTTCTCGTTACCGGAGATAATCTGGATCGGATCTTTCGATTCGATGTTCGCCACAAAGATGAAGTTTGGCAGCAGCTTGCCGTCGTTGGCATAGACCGGGAAGTACTTCTGGTCACCCTTCATGGTGTACACCAGCGCTTCAGCCGGTACGGCCAGGAATTTCTCTTCAAACTTCGCGGTCAGCACAACCGGCCATTCAACCAGAGAGGTCACTTCTTCCAGCAGGCTTTCGCTCAGGTCGGCGTTACCGCCAATCTGGCGCGCCGCTTCTTCGGCGTCCGCTTTGATTTTGGCTTTACGCTGTTCGTAGTCGGCAATAACTTTACCGCGCTCCAGCAGGATTTGCGGATACTGGTCGGCATTGTCGATAGTGAACTCAGGCTCGCCCATAAAGCGGTGGCCGCGGATCACGCGATCGGACGCCACGCCCAGAATGGTGGCCGGAATAACGGTGTCGCCCAGCAGCAGGGTCACGGTGTGAACCGGACGCACGAAGTGCACGTCAGACGCGCCCCAGCGCATCAGCTTAGGAATCGGCAGCTTCGCCAGAGACGTGGCAATCATGTCCGGCAGCAGCGCTTCCGCGCTTTCGCCCTTCACGTGCGCACGGTACAGCAGCCACTCGCCTTTATCCGTGGTCAGACGCTCGGCCTGATCAACGGTGATGCCGCAGCCGCGCGCCCAGCCTTCAGCCGCTTTGCTCGGTTTGCCTTCCGCGTCAAAGGCCTGGGCAATCGCCGGGCCACGTTTTTCGACTTCGCGATCCGGCTGAGACGCCGCCAGATTTGCCACTTTCAGCGCCAGACGGCGCGGTGCAGCAAACCACTCAATGTTACCGTGTGCCAGGCCAGCGTTATCCAGCTCGGCAGTCACGTTCGCAGCGAAAGATTCAGCCAGGCTGCGCAGGGCTTTTGGTGGCAGCTCTTCGGTGCCGATTTCCACCAGGAAAGTTTTCTCAGACATGGCCGCCTCTTATTTGTTTCGGTTGCACATCGGGAAGCCAAGGGCTTCACGGGACGCGTAGTAAGCTTCTGCAACGGCTTTGGTCAGGGTACGAATACGCAGGATGTAGCGCTGACGTTCAGTCACGGAGATGGCTTTGCGGGCGTCCAGCAGGTTGAAGCTGTGGGCGGCCTTCAGAATACGCTCGTAGGCAGGCAGCGGCAGCGGAGTCTCCAGCGCCAGCAGCTGCTGCGCTTCTTTCTCGTACTGCTCGAAGCAGGTGAACAGGAAGTCCACGTCCGCGTATTCGAAGTTATAGGTGGATTGCTCCACTTCGTTCTGATGGAACACGTCGCCGTAGGTGGTTTTACCCAGCGGGCCGTCGCTCCAGACCAGGTCGTAAACGCTGTCTACGCCCTGAATGTACATCGCCAGACGTTCCAGACCGTAGGTGATTTCACCGGTGATCGGCTTACATTCCAGACCACCCACCTGCTGGAAGTAGGTGAACTGGGTCACTTCCATGCCGTTCAGCCACACTTCCCAACCCAGACCCCAGGCACCCAGCGTTGGGTTTTCCCAGTTATCTTCCACGAAACGGATGTCGTGGATGGTTGGATCCATACCCAGCTCTTTCAGCGACCCGAGGTACAGTTCCTGAATGTTGTCGGGTGATGGCTTAATCACCACCTGGAACTGATAGTAATGCTGCAGACGGTTCGGGTTCTCACCGTAACGACCATCGGTCGGACGACGGGAAGGCTGCACATAAGCAGTCGCCATTGGCTCTGGACCCAACGCGCGTAAGCTGGTCATCGGGTGTGAAGTGCCGGCGCCGACTTCCATGTCCAAAGGTTGAACAATGGTACAGCCCTGACGAGCCCAGTAATCCTGTAAGGTCAGGATCAGGCCCTGGAAGGTCTTGGTATCAAACTTTTGCATAGTATTTCGTGCTGGATACGTGTGGTTTTAAATGGAAGGGACCAGTATACCCGCTGGCTGCAAGATATACAGTACGAAACGGGGTTGTTTAGGGAAAATTGGGAAATAAGCCTTCCGGCCAGAACGCTGACGGCGTCTGGCTGTTGATTATACGAGCAGACTAACGCATGGAGAGGTGTAAAAACTGGCCGTCCGCATCAAACGAGCAGACAAAGCCCTCTTTGCGCGACGTATGGCCCCGCAGCTCATAGCTGCCCTGAAAACGTTCGAAGCCGGTAACGTCAATTTTCTGCACGTCCGAGTTATAGCGGCGAGCAGCCCGATCTTTACAGAGCGCTTCCATATTCAGTGAACGTTCCGGGCTCATTTTACCCTGCTGCGCTTTTTGCACAGGGGCTTCCTGTGGCGCACTGCATCCCGCCAGGATCAACAGCAGAAAGAGTGACGCCACACGCTTCATCATCATTTTTATTACCGCCCTGGTCAGTGGCTGTTATTTTTAGTATCAACGCTTTTATAGATTATGGTCCGGCATTCTGCGAATCTCGTGGCCTCCCGACAAGCCTGCGGAATAAAACTCAGAATTTTCCAAACGAAGACATTTGGACAATGGGAGTCACACTCAATTTACAGGGAATACGAGGAACTGATGCAGTCAAAAATTAACTGGATTGATAACCTGCGAGGAATAGCCTGTCTGATGGTGGTCATGATCCACACGACGACCTGGTATGTCACGAATGCGCACAGCATCAGCCCCGTTAACTGGGATATCGCCAATATTCTCAACTCTGCGTCACGCGTCAGCGTGCCGCTGTTCTTTATGATTTCCGGCTTTCTCTTTTTTGGCGAACGCAGCGCGCAGCCGAGGCACTTCATTCGCATCGCGGCCTGCCTGGGGTTCTACAGCGCCGTTGCCTTGCTCTATATCACTCTGTTCACCTCAATAAACGCCGGACTATCGCTGAAATACGTGCTGCAAAAACCGGTGTTCTACCACCTGTGGTTCTTCTTCGCCATTATCGTTATCTATCTGGTCTCCCCGCTCATCCAGGTAAAAAACGTCAGCGGTAAAATGCTGCTGGCCCTGATGGTGGTGGCTGGCATTATTGCCAACCCGAATACGCTCTCACAGAAAATCGACGGATTTGAGTGGCTTCCGGTCAATCTCTATATCAACGGCGATACTTTTTACTACGTGCTTTACGGCATGCTGGGGCGCGCCATCGGAATGATGGATACGCAAAAACGCGGTCTGAACTGGCTCTGCGGGGCGCTGTTTATCGCTGGCGTGGCGGTGATTTCACGCGGGACGCTGCACGAGCTGCAGTGGCGCGGCAATTTTGCCGATACCTGGTATCTGTATTGCGGGCCGATGGTCTTTATCTGTGCCGTCTCGCTGCTCACGCTCGCCAAAAACACCCTGAACGCGCGTCCCGTGCCCGTGCTGAGTCTGATCTCGCGGCACTCTCTCGGGATTTACGGTTTTCACGCGCTGGTGATCCACGCGCTGCGCACGAGAGGCATTGAGCTAAAAAGCTGGCCGGCGCTGGATATCGTCTGGATTTTTGCCGCCACGCTGGCGATCAGCCTGCTGCTGTCGATGCTGCTGCAAAAAATCGACGCTCGCCGCTTCGTCAGCTAATGCTTCGCTGCCGGGCGCGATGGTACTGGCGCGGGGAGGAAAACCCTGCCGCCAGTGAAGCCTGCTCCACGCCGCGCCCTTGCAATAGCCACTGCTCCGCCACCGCCAGACGCAGCTGCTCCAGATAATCGCGAACGCTAATGCCTAAATGTGACTGGAAAAACCGGGTGAGATGACGCGGGCTAACGTGCGCCAGTGCGGCAATGTCAGGCAAGCTCCACGTTTTATGCGGCTCGGCGGTGAGCGCATCCTGCGCCCGATGAATCGCCGGATGAAGATGATTGCGGTAGCGTAGCCACGGAGATAGCTGGGGATCGTCACCGGAACGGCGGAACCAGACCACCATCTCACGCGCCACGGCCAGCGCCTTTTCGGGGCCGCACAGGCGGTTAATCATATGCAGCGCCAGATCGATGCCCGACGTGATCCCCGCGCTGGTCCAGATGTTCTCGTCCTGCACAAAGATGCGGTTTTCTTTAATCGTCGCCGTGGGAGCTGCGGTGCGTAAACGGCTGATAACGTCATGGTGGGTTGTACACTGCCGGTTGTTCAGCAGGCCCGACTTCGCCGCCAGTAAGGCTCCGGAACAGACGCACATCACCGTGATATCCCGGCGCTGAATGACCGGCTGCAGGCGCATCAGCCAGTGCTGTATCTGTAACGCCTGTGGTGTCGAAAACTGACTGCGGGAGTCGCTCACGCCGGGCAATACCAGCAGGCTCCCCTCAGGAAGCCTTTCCGGTAACGGCTGGATGCCGCTCATCGTCAGGCCTATCGACGTCGGAACCTCCGGTTGCGGGCCGATGTAATGCAGACGAAACGCGTCGCCAGCCAGCACAAAGGTCTCTGCCGGGCCGGTCATGTCTAATGACAGCACACCGGGCAACATCACGAACCAAACGTCGATGCTCATTACAGGGACTCCAGCGTCTCCGCTACCGTTTTAATCTCGGCAAAACGCCCCGAAAGTACCGTCTCGGTACGATGGCGAATTTCCGCTGCGCTAAGGGTAATGCCCCTGTACGTCATCGGAAACGTCAGCGTTGCCTCACTGACAAAGGTCACAGCATAGCCCAGATCGGATGCCACCCGGGCGGTGGTTTCGCAGCATTGCTCAGTGCGAATGCCGCAGATAATCAGCTGGTTGATATCACGCTCGCGCAGCCAGCGATCGAGCCCGGTATCCGTGAAGGCATTATGGACGTGTTTCTGGAAAACTACATCCGGCTGATGACGTAAAAAGGCCATCGGTTTGACAAAGCCGCTCTCCAGGGTAAAGGGACCGTCTTCATCCACATGAAAAATATCAACGACCGGAATATTGCGCGCCTGGCAGCCTTCAATCAGCCCCAGCATCGCCTGCTGAAAGGCAGGAATATCGTCCTCCTGCCAGTAATTGCGATGATGGAACGACTGCTGAGTATCAATATTGATGAGTGAAATGCGTGACATGATGGATCTCCTTGCCAGTGGGTGTAACACCATACTGGCAAGGAAATAAAGGCACGCACAGACCAAAAAAGGACATCCTCGTGCCTTTCCCGGACAAGCGTTTTTACGACATCAGCGGCAGCAGCTGCTGGTAGATTTTGCGGAACACGTCGCGCCTTTCCGCGTACCGCGCATGGCGCACCGTATCAGGTACATGCGCCTGTTCAAGGGTAAGCTGCGGCAGCAGTTGCGAAAGCGGTTGTTCCGGATGAATGGCTATTTGAGCCAGACGCGCGGCGCCGAGCGCGGGGCCAACATCCCCTCCTGTGCGGAAATCCAGCTGCAAGCCGCTGATATCCGAGAGCATCTGTCGCCAGTAAGGGCTTCGCGCACCGCCGCCAATCAGGGTGACGCTCGTCGGTTTCAGGCCGCAGTCGTGCACCACGTCCATCCCGTCGGCCAGGGCATAGCCCACGCCTTCCAGAACCGCACGCGCCAGTTCTGCCGGGCCATGCTGATGGGTTAAGCCGAAGAACACCCCTTTCGCTTCCGGGTTGTTGTGCGGCGTACGTTCGCCGGAAAGATACGGTAAAAACCAGACGGTACCCGCAGCGTCATCCGCCTGCTGCGCCGCAGAAATGAGCGCCGGCACGTCGGCCATGCCGGTGAGTTTTGCCGCCCAGTCCAGGCAGGACGCCGCGCTGAGCATCACCGACATCAAATGCCATTTACCCGGAAGGGCATGACAGAAACTGTGCACAGCGCTTTCGGGATTACTGCGATATCCGTCGCTGACGGCAAAATAGACGCCAGACGTTCCCAGCGACAGCATCGCCTGGCCCGCCTCAACCATGCCGACACCGACAGCACCCGCGGCATTGTCGCCACCTCCAGCCACCACCGGTACGGCAGGCATATTCCAGCGTTCTGCAACGTCTGGCAACAGTGCGCCCGTCACCTCACAGCCTTCGAACAGCGCGGGCATGTGTTCACGGGTCAGATGGCAGGCATCCAGCATCGCCTCGCTCCAGTCGCGCTTCGCCACGTCGAGCCACATGGTGCCGGCGGCATCGGACATGTCGCTGGCGAAATCGCCCGTCATGCGAAAACGCAGATAGTCTTTCGGCAGCAGGACTTTCGCCACCTGACGGAAAATCTCCGGCTCGTGTCGCTGCACCCACAGCAGCTTGGGCGCGGTAAAGCCGGGCATCATCAGGTTGCCGGTAATCTCACGAGACGTGGGTACACGCGCCTCAAGAAGCGCGCACTCTTCTGCACAGCGGCCATCGTTCCAGAGAATGGCGGGTCGCAACACGCGATGCTCGCTGTCCAGCAGCGTAGCGCCGTGCATTTGTCCGGCAATCCCCAGGGCTTTCACGTCGCGCAGGCTGTGCTGCTCGCCTAAAGCTTTGATTGCGCGATCCGTCGCCTGCCACCACTGCTCCGGATCCTGTTCCGACCACAGCGGATGCGGACGTGAAACCTGCAGCGTTTCCGTCTGCGTTGCTAACACGTCGCCCTGCTCGCTTAACAGGATGGCTTTCACACCCGATGTGCCAAGATCGATCCCGATATACATTACGGTGACTCCTTTAACAGAAATGCCCGGTGGCGCTGCGCTTACCGGGCCTGGGTGCTGTTATTTATCGAACAGGTAGTGATTGACCAGATTTTCCAGCAGTTCCTGATGCCCGCTCTGGTGCTGCGGCGCCAGTTGATGTTGTTCAGCGTACTTCGCGATCTCCGCAAGTGATAACTGACCTTTCAAAATTTGCTGGCCCAGCTCACTGTTCCAGCCGCTGTAACGCTTCGCCACGCGTTTATCGAGCTCGCCGTCTTCAATCATACGTGCCGCCACTTTCAGAGCCAGCGCCATGGTGTCCATCGCGCCAATGTGGCCGTAGAACAGATCGTATTTGTCGGTGCTCTGGCGACGCACTTTGGCATCAAAGTTCAGGCCGCCGGTAGTGAAACCGCCCGCTTTGATGATTTCGTACATTACCAGCGCATTCTCTTCCACGCTGTTCGGGAACTGGTCGGTGTCCCAGCCCAGCTGCGCGTCGCCGCGGTTAGCATCGACCGAGCCGAAGATGCCCAGCGCAATCGCAGACGCGATCTCGTGGTGGAAAGAGTGGCCCGCCAGCGTGGCGTGGTTGGCTTCAATGTTCACTTTGATCTCTTTTTCCAGACCGAACTGCTTCAGGAAGCCATACACCGTCGCCACGTCGTAGTCATACTGGTGCTTCGTCGGTTCCTGCGGCTTCGGCTCAATCAGCAGCGTGCCGCGGAAGCCGATTTTGTGCTTATGGTCGACAACCATCTGCATAAAGCGGCCAATCTGCTCGCGCTCCTGACGCAGATCGGTGTTGAGCAGGGTTTCATAGCCTTCACGTCCGCCCCACAGGACATAGTTTTCACCACCCAACTGATGCGTGGCGTTCATTGCCGTCACCACCTGCGTGGCCGCCCAGCTAAACACTTCTGGATCCGGGTTGGTTGCCGCGCCCGCGCCGTAGCGAGGGTTGGTAAAGCAGTTTGCCGTGCCCCACAGCAGCTTCACGCCACTTTGCTGCTGTTTCGCCGCCAGTACATCCACCATCTGCGCAAAGTTGTTCAGATACTCTTTCAGCGATGCGCCTTCCGGTGACACGTCCACGTCATGGAAGCAGTAGTACGGCACGTTCAGCTTGTGGAAGAACTCAAACGCGACATCGGCTTTGCGTTTCGCCAGTTCAAGGGCCTCACCCGGCTGCTGCCACGGGCGGTCAAAGGAACCCACGCCGAACATATCGGCGCCGTTCCAGCAGAAGGTATGCCAGTAACAGGCGGCAAAGCGCAGATGATCTTCCATGCGCTTACCCAGCACCAGCTCATCCGGGTTGTAGTGACGAAATGCTAAAGGATTGGTCGTTTTTGGGCCTTCGTAACGAACACGATCGAGTTGGTCGAAATAAGCTTGCATATTGAGCTCCATAATCAGGGTATGCGGCGAGTCGTTGATACAGGAGTAATAGTGAATAGACATTTTGGGTTGCTCAATTACGTTATTTCACACTGCTATTGAGAGAATGCACAACTGTGCGCTGGCTCGCAAAATAATGCGCAGACAAACTATTTCTCGGCGCGTATTCCAGAATCAAATGTAATTAAGGCGTTACGTATTTTAAAATCCGATCGCGGTCATAAATTCAGAAATAAACCAAATATCATAATGGGAAGATAAAAATCTGTAATTGCCAGCCCGCCTTTCCGCGTTAAAAATTTGCTGCGTCTCAGCAGTGAATGTTTCTTTTATCTCAGCAACACATACCCCTACAAAAAGGCCTAATAATTATGAAGATAAAGAACCTGACTCTAACGCTCTGCACTACGCTCCTCCTTACAAGCTTTGCAGGACATGCCAAAGAGGTCAAAATTGGCATGGCGATTGACGACCTGCGTCTGGAGCGCTGGCAAAAAGATCGCGATATTTTTGTTAAAAAAGCAGAATCCCTCGGCGCCAGCGTGTTTGTTCAGTCGGCTAACGGCAACGAAGAAACACAAATGTCGCAGATCGAGAATATGATCAACCGTGGCGTCGATGTGCTGGTCATTATCCCCTATAACGGCCAGGTATTAAGTAACGTGGTGAAAGAAGCCAAACAGGAAGGCATAAAAGTGCTGGCCTATGACCGCATGATTAATAATGCGGACATTGATTATTATATTTCGTTCGACAATGAAAAAGTCGGGGAATTACAGGCGCAAAGCCTGATCGACAAAGTGCCTCAGGGCAATTATTTCCTGATGGGCGGCTCTCCGGTGGATAACAACGCCAAACTGTTCCGTGAAGGACAAATGAAAGTCCTTAAGCCGTATATCGACAACGGGAAAATTAAAGTGGTCGGCGATCAGTGGGCCGACGGCTGGCTGCCAGAAAACGCGCTGAAGATTATGGAAAACGCGCTGACGGCCAACAACAACAAAATTGACGCGGTTGTGGCCTCCAACGATGCCACCGCAGGCGGTGCGATTCAGGCCCTGAGCGCCCAGGGGCTGGCGGGTAAAGTCGCCATTTCAGGACAGGATGCCGATCTGGCTGGCGTAAAACGTATTATCGCCGGCACCCAAACCATGACGGTCTACAAACCGATTACCGAGTTGGCCAATACGGCGGCGGAAATCGCCGTGGAACTGGGCAACGGTAAGCAACCAAAAGCAGACGCCACGCTGAATAACGGGCTGAAAGACGTTCCGGCTCGCCTGCTCACCCCTATTGAAGTCAATAAAGAGAACATTGACGCCACCGTCATTAAAGACGGTTTCCACAAGAAGAGCGAACTGTAATCCGGCGCGGCCCCTGCTCTGCGGGGGCGCATCACGTTGTACTGTTCTTCCCTCGGGTTATGTGGAGCAGTTATGCCTTATTTACTTGAAATGAAAAGCATCACCAAACGCTTCGGCACGGTGAAAGCCGTCGACAACGTCAGCCTCCGGTTGAACCCCGGCGAAGTGATTTCGCTGTGCGGTGAGAACGGTTCGGGCAAGTCGACGCTGATGAAAGTGTTGTGCGGGATCTACCCACACGGCAGCTACGAAGGCGAAATCGTCTTTGCCGGTGAAGTTATCCAGGCGACACACATCCGCGATACCGAACGCAAAGGCATCGCCATCATCCACCAGGAGCTGGCGCTGGTGAAGCATCTCACCGTGCTGGAGAACATTTTCCTCGGGGCCGAAATTTCCCGCCACGGCGTGCTGGATTACGACACCATGACGCTCCGCTGCGAAAAGCTGCTGGCGCAGGTAAGCCTCAACATTTCACCGGATACCCGCGTGGGGGATCTGGGCCTCGGGCAACAGCAGCTGGTCGAAATCGCGAAAGCGCTCAATAAACAGGTCAGACTGCTGATCCTTGATGAGCCAACGGCCTCGCTCACCGAGCAGGAAACTGCGGTTCTGCTCAATATCATCCGCGACCTGCAAAATCACGGCATCGCCTGCATCTATATTTCACACAAGCTGAACGAGGTTAAAGCCATTTCGGACACCATCTGCGTGATCCGCGACGGGCAGCACATCGGCACGCGTGAAGCCGCGGGCATGAGCGAAGATGACATCATCACCATGATGGTGGGCCGCGAGCTGACGGCGCTCTACCCGAATGAGCCTCACACCAAAGGTGATGAAGTGCTGCGCGTGGAAAATCTGACCGCGTGGCACCCCGTTAACCGCCACATCAAGCGTGTGAATAACGTCTCGTTTTCTCTGCACAGCGGCGAAATCCTCGGTATCGCCGGGTTAGTCGGCGCCGGGCGCACGGAGGCCGTACAGTGTCTGTTTGGCGTGTGGCCAGGGCGCTGGGAGGGCACGATTTATATCGACGGCCAGCCGGTGAAAATCGACAACTGTCAGCAGGCGATCGCCCGCGGCATTGCCATGGTGCCGGAAGACCGCAAAAAAGACGGCATCGTGCCGGTTATGGCGGTGGGAAAAAACATTACGCTTGCGGCGCTCGATCGGTTCTCCGGCGCGTTGAGCAGCCTGGACGATGCCGCCGAGCAGCAGTGCATTCTCCAGTCACTTGCCCGGCTGAAGGTCAAAACCTCCTCACCAGAACTGGCCATTAGCCGTCTGAGCGGCGGCAACCAGCAGAAGGCGATTCTGGCGCGCTGCCTGCTTCTCAATCCACGCATATTAATCCTTGATGAGCCCACGCGCGGGATTGATATCGGTGCCAAATATGAAATCTACAAACTGATTAATCAGCTTGTACAGCAAGGGATTGCCGTCATTGTCATTTCGTCTGAGTTACCCGAAGTGCTCGGCCTGAGCGACCGCGTGCTGGTCATGCACGAGGGAAAACTGAAAGCCAACCTGATTAACCAGAACCTGACGCAGGAGCAGGTGATGGAAGCCGCTTTAAGGAGCGAACGTCATGTCGAAAAGCAATCCGTCTGATATCAAAGTCGCCGTTCCGACGCCCGGTGCGTTTGCAGGGCTAAAAGCGCTGAACCTGCAGGTTTTCGTGATGATCGCGGCGATTATCGTCATCATGCTCTTCTTTACCTGGATGACCGATGGTTCGTACTTAAGCGCGCGTAACGTCTCCAACCTGCTCCGCCAGACCGCCATCACCGGCATTCTCGCCGTCGGCATGGTGTTCGTGATTATCTCCGCGGAAATCGACCTGTCGGTTGGTTCGATGATGGGGCTCCTCGGCGGCGTGGCGGCGATTTTTGACGTCTGGCTCGGCTGGCCGCTGCCGCTGACCGTGGCGGTCACGCTGGTATTGGGGCTGGTACTGGGAGCCTGGAACGGCTGGTGGGTAGCCTACCGTAAAGTGCCATCGTTCATCGTCACCCTGGCGGGGATGCTGGCCTTCCGTGGGATCTTAATCGGCATCACCAACGGTACCACCGTCTCCCCGACCAGCGCGGCCATGTCGCAGATTGGTCAGAGCTACCTCCCGGATGGCGTGGGCTTTACCATCGGCGTGGCGGGATTGCTGGCGTTTGTTGCATGGCAGTGGCGTGGACGCATGCGTCGTCAGGCGCTGGGGCTGGCGTCGCCAGCATCCACGTCGGTGGTGGGACGTCAGGCGCTCACGGCCGTCATTGTGCTGGGCGCCATCTGGCTTTTAAACGACTATCGCGGTGTTCCGACCCCCGTGCTGCTGCTGACGCTTTTACTGCTGGGCGGCATGTTTATGGCCACGCGCACCGCGTTTGGCCGCCGTATTTATGCCATCGGCGGCAACCTTGAGGCTGCTCGCCTCTCGGGCATTAATGTTGAACGCACCAAACTCGCGGTCTTCGCCATTAACGGCCTGATGGTCGCCATCGCCGGGTTGATCCTCAGCTCGCGTCTGGGGGCGGGTTCCCCCTCCGCCGGTAACATCGCCGAGCTGGATGCTATCGCCGCCTGCGTTATTGGCGGCACCAGCCTCGCAGGGGGTATCGGCAGCGTCGCGGGCGCGGTGATGGGGGCATTTATCATGGCGTCGTTGGATAACGGGATGAGTATGATGGACGTCCCGACGTTTTGGCAGTATATCGTCAAGGGGGCCATTCTTTTACTGGCAGTCTGGATGGACTCGGCCACCAAGCGACGGGCCTGATAACGGTATTGTGACTTAATTGGGAAGTGAGCCATGTTTGAAAAGCGTCACCGCATTACGTTGTTATTCAATGCCAACAAAGCCTACGACCGTCAGGTGGTGGAAGGCGTGGGTGAATATTTGCAGGCGTCGCAATCCGAGTGGGATATCTTTATTGAGGAAGATTTTCGCACCCGTCTGGAGAACATCAAAGACTGGCTGGGCGATGGCGTTATCGCCGACTATGACGACCCCGTCATTGAGCAACTGCTGACCGACGTCGACGTTCCGATCGTGGGCGTCGGCGGCTCCTACCATTCGCCCGAACACTATCCGCCGGTTCACTATATTGCCACCGATAACCATGCCCTGGTCGAGGCCGCGTTTCTCCATTTAAAAGAGAAAGGCGTCCACCGCTTCGCGTTTTATGGTTTACCCGCCACCAGCGGCAAGCGCTGGGCCGTTGAGCGTGAACACGCATTTTGCCAGCTGGTCGCGCAGGAGAAGTATCGCGGCGTGGTCTATCAGGGGCTGGAAACTGCCCCGGAAAACTGGCAGCACGCGCAGAACCGTCTCGCTGACTGGCTGCAAACGCTTCCGCCGCAAACCGGCATTATTGCCGTGACGGACGCCCGCGCGCGCCACGTGCTGCAGGTCTGCGAACATTTACACATTCCGGTGCCCGAAAAGCTGTGCGTGATTGGCATTGATAACGAAGAGCTTACCCGCTACCTGTCTCGCGTGGCGCTCTCTTCCGTGGCTCAGGGCACGCGTCAAATGGGCTATCAGGCGGCGAAGCTGCTGCACCGTCTGCTGGATAAAGAATCTCTGCCGCTTCAGCGCCTGCTGGTGCCACCGGTTCGCGTCGTAGAACGTCGCTCGACCGATTATCGCTCCTTAAGCGACCCGGCCGTCATTCAGGCCATGCACTATATTCGCAACCACGCCTGCAAAGGGATTAAGGTCGATCAGGTGCTGGATTCGGTGGGCATTTCGCGTTCGAATCTGGAGAAGCGTTTTAAAGAAGAGGTGGGCGAAACCATTCATGCCGTTATCCATGCTGAAAAGCTGGAGAAAGCACGCAGCCTGCTCATCTCTACGTCACTGTCGATCAACGAAATCTCGCAGATGTGCGGTTACCCGTCTCTGCAATATTTCTATTCGGTGTTCCGCAAAGAGTATGACACCACGCCGAAGGAGTATCGGGATCGCCACAGCGAGGTGCTGATTTAGAAAAGAAAACGCCTTCCAGTGGAAGGCGTTTTTTGAGATTACATATGGGCGGCGATTAAGCGCTGGTTATCCTGGTACATGGCGAACAGATAGTTGTTATAGCTCTGTCCCTTCGTCGAATAACCTTTCAGCTTGTGGATCATCGTACTGGCCGTCACTTCCTGGTCCGCTTTACGCAGCTGAGCGCGTGATTTACGGAACGATGAGTAGGCCGGGTGCGTATTCAGATTCACCACGTAGGCGCTGACGGAATCCTTCACAGATTCAAACTGCGAATAGCCTTTCACCTTGCCAGGGGCATTGTTACAACGACCTTTCACGCACTTCATGCCGAAAAGGTTGTTGTTGCTACGCGCAAGCTTAGAAGTCCCCCAGCCGCTTTCGGCAGCAGCCATGGTCGCAACCATGCTGCCCGGGATGATATCCACACGCTCAAGGAGAGCATTCCACGGCACACGACGCGTGTTACCGTTCCAGCTCAGCTTGTAGCGCTGCGTGATATCTTTCAGACGCGCGCGCTCTGACGGCGACCAGCGGCTATCGTACTGTTTGGAGATCAGCCAGTTACGATCCGCAGTAATCGCGGCATTTTGACTCGTGATGTAAGGCATTACCGTCCGGAGAAACGCTTTTTTCCTTGGTGTTCCGGAAGGGTATTTTCGCAAATCAGGAAGTGAACTACTCTTTGCACTATTGCGAGAATACTCTTGTTTACTGCTAACCTTACTACTTGTCGTCTTTATTACGTGGGCTTTCTTACTCGTTGTATCCGTGTGCGTCTTCGCAAGCACCTCACCCGAAAATACCGTGGTGAGTAACATGAGTATCGCAGCCCCATATCGTCGAATGGGAGTCGATATCATTAGGTCTCCTGGTCGGATGTAATCATCCCAACACCTTATTTTTTTCACAAATTTGAGAGCGGAATCTCAAATCATATCAAAAATAGACTTCAAGAGCACGTATAGAAATAGTCCAATTCCGAAACTATGTCACCTGAAACTTGCTCATAAAAACATCATTTCCGAAAATATGTGTGCGTTCTCGCAGATAACTGCCTAATTTTGCGCAAGATCACTCATCCTCACACATCCTCCCGGCAGAAAGCGACAGGGGATGAGTTTTTCCCCTCTGCCTGCTGGCACACTGGTCAAAAATGCCGCGACAGGAAAAAGGAATGAAACGCACCGCATTAGCCTTTCTGATGTTACCCGCACTGGCACATGCCGACTGGTCATCGCCGGGGTTTAGCGCATTTAGCGCCGAAGGCACCGGAGTCTTCACCAGCCAGGCAAAGCTTGCGAAGGGTACGCGTCCTCTTACGCTGAGTTTTGACAAGACGTGCTGGCAGCCCACAGGCGCGATAAAACTCAATGAGATGCTGTCGCTCAAGCCCTGTGACGGCACACCGCCGCAGTGGCGACTTTTCCGCGACGGTGAATACCTGATGCGGATTGATACCCGTTCCGGCACGCCCACCCTGCTGCTGACGATTCAGAGTGCCGCAGAACAGCCGGTTGCAAACGTCATCCGCCAGTGTCCGAAGTGGGACGGTAAGCCGCTGACGCTGGACGTCAGCAACACCTTCCCGGAAGGCACCGTGGTGCGCGACTACTACAGTAAACAGACGGCGACCGTACAAGATGGAAAAATCACCCTGCAGCCAGCCGCCAACAGTAACGGCCTGCTGCTGCTTGAGCGCGCCGAAACCGACAGGCCTGCACCGTTTAGCTGGCAAAATGCCACCGTCTATTTTGTACTAACCGATCGCTATGTGAATGGCGACCCGAGCAACGACAACAGCTATGGCCGCCATAAAGACGGCATGCAGGAGATTGGCACGTTCCACGGTGGCGATCTGAAGGGGCTGACCAGCAAGCTCGATTACCTGCAGCAGCTGGGGGTGAATGCGCTCTGGATAAGCTCCCCGCTTGAGCAGATCCACGGCTGGGTAGGCGGCGGAACCAAAGGTGATTTCCCGCATTATGCCTATCATGGCTACTACACCCAGGACTGGACAACGCTCGACGCCAATATGGGAACTGAAGATGATTTACGCCAGCTTGTCGACGAAGCGCACAAGCGCGGGATCCGCGTTCTTTTCGATATCGTCATGAACCACGTTGGTTATGCCACGCTGGCAGACATGCAGGAATATCAGTTTGGTGCCCTGTACCTGCAAGGTGATGAGCTGAAAAAGACGCTGGGAGAACGCTGGACGGACTGGAAGCCGGGCGCAGGCCAGACCTGGCACAGCTTTAACGACTACATCAACTTTAGTGACAAAGCCGCATGGGAAAAATGGTGGGGTAAAAAGTGGATCCGCACCGACATCGGTGATTACGATAACCCCGGCTTCGATGATTTAACCATGTCGCTGGCATTTCTGCCGGATCTGAAAACGGAATCCACGACGCCTTCCGGATTGCCAAACTTTTACCAACACAAGCCCGATACCCACGCGAAGGCCATCAAGGGATATACCCCGCGCGACTACCTTACCCACTGGCTCAGCCAGTGGGTCCGTGACTACGGCATCGACGGTTTCCGGGTGGATACGGCTAAACACGTTGAGCTTGCGGCCTGGCAACAGCTGAAAGACCAGGCAAGCCAGGCGCTGGCCGCCTGGAAAGGGGCGAACCCGGACAAAAAGCTCGACAACGCACCGTTCTGGATGACCGGGGAATCCTGGGGCCACGGGGTGATGCAAAGCGATTATTACCGCCACGGTTTTGATGCGATGATCAACTTTGACTATCAGGAGCAGGCGGCAAAAGCGGTGGATTGCCTGGCCGATATGGATCTCACCTGGCAGCAGATGGCGGAGAAGCTGCAAAGCTTCAACGTGCTGAGCTATCTCTCATCACACGATACGCGTCTGTTCCGCGAAGGAGGCCAGCGCGCGGCGGAGCTGCTCCTGCTGGCACCGGGCAGCGTGCAGATTTACTACGGCGATGAATCTGAACGTCCGTTCGGGCCGACAGGCTCCGACCCGCTGCAGGGTACCCGGTCAGATATGAACTGGCAGGACGTCACGGGCAAGCAGGCCCTAACCGTCGCCCACTGGCAAACGCTGGGTCAGTTCCGCGCCCGCCATCCGGCGATCGGTGAAGGCAAACAAACCACGCTGTCGCTGAAAGAGGGGTATGGCTTCGTGCGCGAGCACAAGGGCGATAAGGTGATGGTGGTATGGGCGGGTAATCAATAATTATCCCCCTCACCCTAACCCTCTCCCCGCAGGGGAGAGGGCCGGGGTGAGGGGAAATCCCACCAGAACTATTCACTACACAAATCCAACTCTGCCCTATAAAACAACAAATCCGACCACATCACCCGATTTGCACCAGCACGGTGCTAGCGTTATGGTTACCCACTTTCAAAATAAGCTCGACAGATCACCTGCTATGACGTTTTCACTTTTCGGCGACAAATTTACCCGCCATTCAGGCATTACTCGCCTGATGGAGGACCTCAACGACGGGCTGCGCACACCGGGCGCAATCATGCTCGGCGGCGGAAACCCGGCTCAAATCCCGGAGATGACGACCTATTTCCAGACGCTGCTCGCTCAGATGCTGGAAAGCGGCAAAGCAACCGATGCGCTTTGCAATTACGACGGCCCGCAGGGTAAAACCGAGCTGCTGGCACTCCTCGCCGAAATGCTGCGTGACGAGCTGGGTTGGGATATCGAACCACAGAATATTGCACTGACAAACGGCAGCCAGAGCGCGTTTTTCTACTTGTTTAACCTGTTCGCAGGGCGTCGCGCCGACGGCACCACCAAAAAAGTGCTGTTCCCGCTGGCACCGGAGTATATCGGCTACGCTGATTCCGGCCTGGAAGAGGATCTGTTCGTCTCCGCGCGCCCGAATATTGAGCTGCTGCCGGAAGGCCAGTTCAAATATCATGTCGATTTTGAACACCTGCATATTGGTGAAGAGACGGGCATGATCTGCGTATCGCGCCCGACTAACCCAACGGGCAACGTGATCACCGACGACGAACTGATGAAGCTGGATGTACTGGCAAATCAGCACGGCATCCCGCTGGTGATCGATAACGCCTACGGCGTACCGTTCCCGGGCATTATCTTCAGCGAAGCACGCCCGCTGTGGAACCCGAACATCGTCCTGTGCATGAGCCTTTCTAAGCTGGGTCTGCCGGGCAGCCGCTGCGGCATCATCATTGCCAATGAGAAAATCATCACCGCCATCACCAATATGAACGGCATAATCAGCCTTTCACCGGGCGGCATTGGCCCGGCAATGATGTGCGAAATGATCAAACGCAAGGACCTGCTGCGCCTGTCGAATGACGTGATCAAGCCTTTCTATTACCAGCGCGTTCAGGAGACGATTGCGACAATTCGCCGCTATTTGCCGGAAGAACGCTGCCTAATCCACAAACCGGAAGGGGCGATTTTCCTCTGGCTGTGGTTTAAGGATTTACCTATCACCACCGAACTGCTTTACCAGCGCCTGAAAAAGCGCGGCGTACTGATGGTGCCGGGCGATTATTTCTTCCCGGGTCTGGATAAGCCGTGGCCGCATACCCATCAGTGCATGCGCATGAACTACGTCCCCGATCCGGAAAAAATCGAAGCGGGTGTTAAAATTCTCGCCGAAGAGATCGAAAAAGCCTGGCGCGAAGGCAATTGTTAAATAATAAGGCTCTTCAAATGAAGAGCCTTATTTTTCCGTGATCTGAATCTTATATTAAGGATATATCCTGTAGCGTTTAATTTATCATCTCTCTTGAGTTTCCTTAGGAATATCCCTTTAATTTACGCTCACTAACTTTCCCGTCAATAATTAAGCATCAATTAAAGATCTTAACTTATTGTTATTTTGAAATAACCACCTGCAACACCGCAAAATACCTTATCAAGTCACTTTCATGCATATTTAAAAATACTGCATATACTCACTAATACGCCGCTCGGCGTTCTTTTGCGTGGAGTATTCATATGCTACCTAATAATGTTAGTCGCATCAGCGCTATTGCTGTTGCGGTACTGCTCGCGTTCTCTCTTTCTGCCTGTAGTGGAAGCGGTGGCGGCTCTCATCACTCAACGGCCAAAAATAACCCTGCGACGGGAAGCAGCAGCGGCTCAGGTGATGGAAGTGGCTCGACCGCGAGCAATGGCGGTTCGGGCAGCAACGGCTCGGGTACCGGGACGGGTTCAGGTACCGGGACAGGCGCTGGCGGCGGAACGGGTTCTGGTTCAGGATCGGGCTCTGGAGGCAATGGCAGCGGAGGAACCGGAACAGGCAACACGGGTGGTGGCGGAACCACTACCGCAGGCGCAAATACCATACTGGGTGATGCCGGTAAAACAGTAACCAGCGTCGGCTCTACGGTGGATGGTCTTGGAAGCCAGCTTCCGACAAATAATCCCGTCACGTCAACCGTTTCTACCACCGTCAGCGGTGTTGGCAGTGCCGTATCCACCGTGGGGACAGGCGTCACGACTGGCGTTGGCGATCCAAACAACGCGAACGGTGTGGGCACAACGGTTAAAGGCGTGACCACGTCGGTCACCTCCCTGGGCAATACCGTTTCAACGGTAGGCACGGGCCTGGCGAGCTCCACTTCCGGAACACCGGTCAGCGGCGTAACCGGCCTGACGGGCAGCGTGGTCAACAGTACCGGGCAACTGGTCAGTAACACCGGCACGGGTCTCACCAACACGGTAAGCAGCCCTGCGGTCACTCAGGTAACAACAGATACCACGACCGTGGCTAACAAGACGCTGGGCGGAGTACAGGGCGTGACGCAAAGCGTGGGCACCACAACGGGTCTCGGCACACCGGTCAACGGTCTGCTGACTCAGGTGGGTAACACCGTGAGCGGCGTGGGGGCCAACGTCAGCAACAGTAATAGCGGGCTTAACGGCGCGGGTCAGGTCGTCCAGAACGTCGGCCAGACGGTGACGGATAGCGGCACGCTGGTTAAACCCGCCACCTCGACGACCGGAGGAGGATCAGGCGCTCTCACAGCTAATGCAAACGTGGCGGCCACGAACAACAGTCTGGGTGCAACGGTCAATACGACCCTCAGTACCCTGACGTCGGGCGTTACGGCCAACGCAACAACACATTAACCACCGGTCAAACAGTAACCTGCTTATTGTCATTCTGCGCCCCTGGTTCAGGGGCGCTTTATACGGCGACACTCCCCCTAACCGGGAATGATGAACAGGGATAGCGCGATGAAACACCACTTCCTTTTTTCGCTGACGGGGCTGGTTGTGCTGAGCATGGCCCGCGCCGATACACTGCCCTCTATTATTAACCCTGATAACCCGGCGCAAGTTTCGCGTAACGTTGCCCCAGAACAAACTGAGGCCGTCCCACAGCCGAAAGTCAAAATAGAAAAACCGCAGTCAACGCTGACGCCTGAAACGCCCATTACCATTCATCACATTCAGTTTATTGGCGGCACGCGTTATCCCTTGCAGGAATTGCTTCAGCCCTTCAGGCCGTACGCCGGAAAAACCGTGCCGCTAAAAACGCTCACCGGGCTGGTAAATGATATTACGGCGCGCTATAAGGCCGACGGTTTTCCGCTCTCCTATGCCTGGCTGCCGGATGATAATTTCCAGCAGGGCAATATTAAAATTGTTCTGGTTGAAGGGTATGTCGCTCACAGCGACATCACCAGTAATAATCCTCAAATCGCCGAGCGTCTTAAACGATTGTCAGAAAAAATCATGGCGGAAAAACCGCTGTCACAGGATACGTTCGATCGCTATAGCCAGCTGATGACCCGTACCCCTAACGTTCCGGTCACGGCCAACGCGCAGCTGCCAACCAATATCTATGGCGCGGCGGCGATGCAGATAACCGGTAATCAGGAGCGGAGCTGGAATATCGCTTCCACCATCGATACCCGTAAAGGGCAAGATTTAATGATGCTGAACGGCACGCTCAGCAACATGACAAGCTATGGCGATCAGCTTGGCGTGGCCACGCTTGTACCGTTAGATAGCAACACGCGAAAAAACTATGTCGGTCTCAACTGGCAGCAGTTTTTAAACGATGAAGGGCTGACCATGCAGCTAAAAGGCAGCTATTACCGTGAAGATCCGCGAGATTTTTCTCTCCTGCTCTCTTTGCCGAACAATATCAAAGTCGATTCGAAGCAAAAAACAACGCAATACAACGGGGGCGTGACGTTTGGCTATCCTCTGCTGCTGACGCAAAAATCACAAATTAATCTGACCGGCGGTTTTGATTACACCGACCGCCAGGATGATTATGCCCTGCAGGCAAGACTACAGGGCAAAACCTATAGTCTGAACTCCGTCAACCAACACGCGCGTTATCCCGCGCTGGAAGTGGGCATTAATGGTGCACATCAATTCACAACCGCCAGCATCAGCGGCAGGCTCAACGTCCGTCAGGGTATTGATGCGATGGGTGCGGATATCGTCTCAGCCCCTAAACCCGATATGAATTTTACGCTCACAAAAAGCTATCTGGACGCTGCCTGGCTGTTTGCCGACAAATGGCGGCTATCAACGTCCTGGGAGGGAGACTGGTCAAATAACACGTTGCCGGAGCCCGAACGCGTTAGCTTCGGTGCCCAGCGCTTTGGCCGTGGATACCAGGACAGTGAAGCAAGCGGTGATTACGGCTATGGCGGGCAGGTAGAACTGCGCTATATCCAGATGCGAAAAGAGAGCACCTGGCTTGCCACAATCCAGCCCTACATCCTGGCCGATACCGCGCAAACCTGGTTTAACACCTCCGGTTTGCCTCATCAACGGCTCGGGTCAGTGGCGACCGGGGTGATGATAGGCGATACGCGCCACTATAGCGTCACGGTGGAGGCGGCAAGACCCGTCGGGGATGTTCCGACAGACAGTCGCAGCAGAGACTGGCGCTACAGTCTGACGTTCACGTGGAATTTCAATAAAATGCAGTAAGCTTTTCAGCACGAATACTGGCAGGATCAACGCAGCGCAGCGCGTGGGTTGGACAGGCCTCCACGCAGGCCGGTCCGCCTTCGCGATGACTGCACAAATCACATTTCAGCGCCTGCGCTCTATTTCCCTCCAGACGAACCTGCATCGCCCCAAACGGACAGGCCACCACACAGCTTTTGCACCCAATGCAGCGCGTCTGCTCAACGAGCCAGGTGCCCGCCGTACGGCTGATGGCATGGGTTGGGCAGACGTTAGCACAGGGCGCGTCCTCGCACTGATGGCAACCCACCGCCGTAGTGTAGGCGTCCCCCTTCACCACCCGAAGGCGGGAGGTGAAAGTCTGTGCGGTGAAGACGTCCTGATGCGCAACCGCGCAGGCCACTTCGCAGGTGCGGCATCCGATGCATTTTCCCGCATCCGCCATGATAAATCGGTTCATCAGTTACGCCTCGCGCACGTTAAAACCCAGCTCTTTTGAGATAGCCTCTGCCGTTTCGCGCAGCGGCTTGAGCAAGTTCTTCTCACCCACCTGCTTCATGCGCGACGTCGACAGCGAGATAGAGATCGCATACGGGACGCGGCCGTGGATATCAAACACCGGCACGGCAATACAGGAAACGCCCAGCTCGTTCTCTTCTTTGTCCATCGCCATGCTGCGATCGCGAATTTCCGCCAGCTCATCATACATCGCACTCAGCTCAGTGATGGTGTTGCGCGTCAAAGGTTGGATCTGTTCCTGATGGCTCTCCCAGTAGCTCGCCACGTAATCCTGATGACCAAACGCCATGTAGATCTTGCCCATTGCGGAGCAGTAGAGCGGCATATGCTGGCCGATATAGGCGCGCGTGCGCAGCATACCGGTTGTCGGTTCGAGCTTGTAAATCAGGATCGCGTGGTCGTCTTCCCGGCTGGAGAAATTCACCGTCTCGCCGGTCGCAATGTTCAGCGCTTCGAGGTGCGGAGCGGCCACGTGAATGATATTCAGCGACGACAGCGCCTTTTGCCCGACGGCGATAAATTTGGTGGTCAGGCGATAGCTGCCCGCCGCGGGTGCCGGGGTCACGTACCCGCATGACTGTAGCCCCTGCAGCAAGCGGTGCACGGTGCTCTTATTCAGCCCCGCCAGTTCCGATAAATGCGCAAGTGGACACCCGTTCGGATAGTTGCTGAGGATCTCAATCAGCATCAGGCCGCGAAACAAGCTCTGGCTGCCTGCAGGCCTCTCTTTCTCTTGCGTCATTTCGCTCTCTTTCATGCTCATTACATGGCTCCTGTTTAGCGCGTCCTGATGGTAGCGCAAAGTGTGGGTCAGTTCACGATCTCAACAGAAAAAACACAACCAGTTGATTTTAATCGATTTTGGAAAACATGAATGTCGTTGATCTGACAAAATTTGATCGCTATATTTGAAATCAGATTTCGTATAGTGAAATTTAGCGATAAAAAAGCACTCGCACTTGCCCTTAAAAGAACAGGAGAACAGGGATGAAAGTGACCTTCGAAGAGTTGAAAGCGGCGTTTAATCGGGTTCTGCTCGATCGCGGCGTGAAAGCGGAAACCGCAGACGCCTGCGCCGACATGTTCGCTCGCACCACGGAGTCCGGCGTCTATTCGCATGGTGTGAACCGCTTCCCGCGCTTTATTCAGCAGCTTGATGCAGGCGATATCATTCCCGACGCCCAGCCCAAACGGGTGATGACATTAGGCGCCATCGAACAGTGGGATGCCCAGCGCTCCATTGGCAACCTGACGGCGAAAAAGATGATGGATCGCGCCACCGAGCTGGCGTCCGACCACGGCATTGGTCTGGTGGCACTGCGTAACGCGAACCACTGGATGCGCGGCGGCAGCTACGGCTGGCAGGCGGCGGAGAAGGGCTATATCGGTATTTGCTGGACCAACTCGATTGCCGTGATGCCCGCGTGGGGATCAAAAGAGTGCTGCATCGGCACCAATCCGCTGATCGTGGCTATTCCCTCTAACCCGATCACCATGGTCGACATGTCGATGTCAATGTTCTCCTACGGCATGCTGGAGGTGAATCGCCTGGCCGGGCGCGAGCTGCCGGTCGACGGCGGCTTTGACGACGAAGGTAACCTCACCCGAGAGCCGGGCGTGATCGAGAAAAACCGCCGCATTCTGCCCATGGGCTATTGGAAAGGGTCCGGCTTATCCATCGTGCTCGACATGATCGCCACCCTGCTCTCCAACGGAGCTTCCGTCGCGGAAGTGACCCAGGACAACAGCGACGAGTATGGCGTATCGCAGATCTTTATCGCCATCGAGGTGGATCGCCTGATCGACGGTCCAACCCGCGATGCCAAACTGCAGCGCATTATGGACTTCATCACCACCTCGCAGCGGTCAGATGAAAACGTTGCCGTCCGCCTTCCGGGGCATGAATTCACGCGCCTGCTGGAAGAGAACCGCCGCGACGGCATCACCATCGACGACAGCGTGTGGGCGAAAATCCAGTCTCTGTAAGGAGTGGGCCATGATATTCGGACATATTTCCCAGCCAAATCCGTGTCGCCTGCCGCAGGGGATTGAAAAAGCGCTTAATTTTCTGCGCACGACGGATTTCACCACCCTGGCGCCAGGCGTAGTAGAAATTGAAGGTCGCAACATTTTTGCTCAGGTTCTCGACCTGACGACAAAGGAACCGCACGAGAACCGCCCGGAAGTGCACCGCCGCTATCTGGATATTCAGTTTTTGGCGTGGGGTGAAGAGAAAATCGGTATCGCTATTGATACCGGCAATAACGAAATAAGCGAATCATTGCTGGAACAACGCGATATCATTTTTTATCACGACAGTGAAAATGAATCGTTTATCGAAATGATACCCGGCAGCTATGCCCTATTTTTCCCGCAGGATGTACACCGTCCTGCCTGTATTAAAAACAAGGAAACTGCAATTCGTAAAATTGTGGTGAAAGTGGCAATCAGCGAATTAGATTAATTTTCTGATAAATACAGGAATGCGAAATGACCAACACCGGTTTTATTATTGGTGCGTACCCCTGCGCACCCTCGTTTCACCAGAAAGGGGAACAAGAAGAACAAACCTTCTGGCGGGAACTTTCCGACACGCCGAATATTCGCGGGCTGGAACAGCCGTGCCTTGAAAATCTTCATCCTCTTGGCGACGAATGGCTGTTCCGCCATACGCCGGGTGACTGGCAAATTGTGGTCACGGCAGTGATGGAAACCATGCGCCGCCGCGGTATCAACAGCGCATTTGGCCTGGCGTCAGCCGACGAAACGCAGCGTAAAGCATGTATAGACTTTTACCGGCATCTGCACCAGAAAGTTAACGCCGTGAACGCCCGTTATCCGGGCAAAGTGATAGCCCTGGAAATGCAGGCAGCCCCGCAGGCGGGCAATGTTTCCGTCGAACAAGCCACCGAGGCGTTTTCCCGCTCCATCCGTGAAATTACAGGCTGGGACTGGGGCTGCGATCTGGTGCTGGAACACTGCGATGCCATGAACGGCCCGGCACCGCGCAAGGGTTTCCTGCCCTTAGAGCAGGTGCTGGAGGTGGTGAAAGAGACGGATATCAACGTCTGCATCAACTGGGCGCGTTCAGCCATCGAAGGCCGTAACACCACCCTTCCGCTTGACCATGTTCAGGCCGCACTCAATGCCGGGAAACTGGGTGCATTGATGTTTTCGGGCACGACCACCCACGGCGGGGAGTACGGTGAATGGCAGGATCTGCACGCGCCTTTTTCCTCATTCTGCGCCGACAGTTTGATGACAACTGAACACGCAAAATCACTCTTTACTGCAGCGAGCGCCGCAACGTTGAAATTCTCCGGTATTAAATTACTGGAAATAAATGCTAATGCTGATGTCAGCCATCGCATCGCCATTTTACGCGACGGTATCAGCGCAATGAATAAAGCAACGCAATAACAATAAGAAAAGTTTATTCCGGTTACCTTACTGAGAGATTAACTATGAATATTTCTACTCATGCTCTACATGCGGACATTCCGCGCCAGCGCTGGCTAAGAATCATTCCTCCCATTCTTATCGCCTGCATTATTTCATATATGGACCGCGTGAATATCGCATTTGCGATGCCGGGTGGTATGGATGAAGAATTAGGTATTACCGCAACAATGGCAGGCCTGGCGGGCGGGATCTTCTTTATCGGCTATCTGTTCCTGCAGGTTCCCGGCGGCAAGATTGCCGTGCACGGCAGCGGCAAGAAGTTTATCGGCTGGTCGCTGGTTGCCTGGGCGGTGATCTCTGTGCTCACGGGCCTGGTGACGAATCAGTATCAGCTGCTGGTGCTGCGCTTCTTACTCGGCGTGGCGGAAGGCGGGATGCTGCCCGTTGTGCTCACCATGATCAGCAACTGGTTCCCGGACGCCGAGCGCGGTCGCGCCAACGCGATTGTGATCATGTTCGTGCCCATCGCCGGGATCATCACCGCCCCGCTGTCGGGCTGGATCATCACCGCGCTCGACTGGCGCTGGCTGTTCATCATTGAAGGTTTAATGTCCGTCGTTGTGCTGGTGCTGTGGGCGTTCACCGTGTACGACCGGCCGCAGGAAGCCCGCTGGATTTCAGAGGCGGAGAAAAACTATCTGGTGCAAACGCTGGCGGCGGAGCAGCAGGCCATCGCTGGCAAAGAGGTGAAAAACGCGTCGCTCGGCGCAGTGCTGTCCGACAAAACCATGTGGCAACTGATCGCCCTGAACTTCTTCTATCAGACCGGGATTTACGGCTACACGCTCTGGCTGCCGACCATCCTGAAAGAGCTGACGCACACCAGCATCGGTCAGGTGGGCATGCTCGCCATCCTGCCTTACATCGGGGCCATTGCGGGCATGTTCCTGTTCTCCACGCTCTCTGACCGCACCGGCAAGCGCAAGCTGTTTGTCTCCCTGCCGTTGATTGGCTTCGCGCTCTGCATGTTCCTCTCCGTGGCGCTGAAAGAGAGTACCTGGCTGGCCTATGCCGCACTGGTGGGCTGCGGGTTCTTCCTGCAATCCGCCGCGGGCGTGTTCTGGACCATTCCGGCGCGACTGTTCAGCGCAGAGATGGCGGGCGGCGCGCGAGGCGTGATCAACGCCCTGGGCAACCTCGGTGGCTTCTGTGGCCCGTATGCGGTTGGGGTGCTTATCACCCTGTACAGCAAAGATGCCGGCGTTTACTGCCTGGCCGTTTCACTCGCCCTGGCGTCGCTACTGGCTCTGCTGTTACCGGCGAAATGCGATGCCGGCGCAGAGCCCAATCCCACGGTGACTCCGCATAAACGTGCGGCCTGATACCCTCACCCCAGCCCTCTCCCACAGGGAGAGGGAGAAAACCGAACCATAGGCCGGGTAAGCGAAGCGCCACCCGGCGAATAAGTGAGATGAAGATGAGTGAAAAAGAGCCCTTCTGGCTGGGTATCGATTGTGGCGGTACTTATCTGAAAGCCGGTTTATACAACAGCCAGGGCAAGGAAGTCTGTATCGAACGTCGCTCCGTTACCACGCTCAGCCCGCGAGCGGGCTACGCCGAGCGGGATATGCATGAGTTGTGGCAGCACTGCCACGCTACCGTCGCCGCGTTGCTCAAACATTCAGGCGTAAACGGCAACCAGATTAAAGGCGTCGGCATTTCTGCTCAAGGCAAGGGACTGTTTCTGCTCGATAAACAGGACCAACCGCTGGGTAACGCCATACTCTCCTCCGATCGCCGTGCGCTGGAGATTGTGCAGCGCTGGCAGCAGGATGACATTCCCGAAAAACTCTACCCGCATACGCGCCAGACGCTGTGGACCGGACACCCGGCCTCGCTTCTGCGCTGGGTCAAAGAGAATGAGCCGCAGCGCTATCAGCAGATTGGTAGCGTAATGATGGCGCACGACTATCTGCGCTGGTGCCTGACCGGCGTGAAGGGCTGCGAAGAGAGCAACATCTCCGAGTCCAATCTCTACAACATGAATACCGGGAAATACGACCCACAGCTTACGCGCTGGCTCGGTATCAGCGAGATTGACGGCGCCCTGCCGCCAATTGTCGGTTCAGCAGAAATCTGCGGGGAAATCACCGCTCAGGCAGCCACCCTTACCGGTCTCGCGGCGGGCACGCCCGTCGTGGGTGGACTGTTTGATGTGGTTTCTACCGCGCTCTGCGCCGGACTGCAGGACGAGCACACGCTGAACGCCGTGCTGGGCACCTGGGCCGTCACCAGCGGGATCGCCAGTGCGCTTCGCGACAACGAACCCTTCCCGTACGTCTATGGCCGCTACGTGCACCCGCAGCAGTATATCGTTCACGAAGCCAGCCCCACCTCGTCCGGCAACCTTGAGTGGCTCACCGCACAGTGGGGCGACATGTCGTTCAGCGAGATCAACCACGCCGTCGCCAGCCTGCCGAAAGCCGAAAGCGATGTGTACTTCCTGCCGTTCCTCTACGGCAGCAACGCCGGGCTGGAGATGACCAGCGGCTTCTACGGGATGCAGGCGCTACACACCCGCGCGCACCTGCTACAGGCGGTTTATGAGGGGGTGGTGTTCTGCCACATGACCCACCTCAACCGCATGCTTGAGCGCTTTACTCAGGTGCAGGCGCTGCGCGTGACGGGTGGCCCGACCCATTCGGACGTGTGGATGCAAATGCTCGCGGACGTCAGCGGGCTGGCGATTGAGCTGCCGCAGGTGGAAGAGACCGGCTGCTCCGGCGCGGCGCTGGCGGCGATGGTGGGTACCGGTGTGTTCACCGACTTCCACTCAGCGCAGCGTGCACTCAAACATGGCATCCGGGTCATCGAGCCCGACATGCGCGCCCATGCGGCCTATCAGCGCAAGTATCACCGCTATCAGCTACTGATTTCAGCACTACAGGGCTATCACGCCCGAGTTAAGGAGAACAACCTATGAGCCGACCATTACTGCAGCTGGCGCTCGACCATACCTCTCTTCAGGCCGCGCAGCGTGACGTCGCGACGCTTGCCGATCACGTTGATATCGTCGAAGCGGGCACCATTTTGTGCCTGACCGAAGGGCTAAACGCCGTGCGCGCCCTGCGCGAGCAGTGCCCGGATAAAATCATCGTTGCGGACTGGAAAGTGGCCGACGCCGGAGAAACGCTGGCAGAACAGGCGTTTGGCGCGGGCGCGAACTGGATGACCATCATCTGCGCCGCCCCGCTGGCCACCGTTGAGCGAGGCCACGAGGTGGCCCTGCGCCGCGGCGGTGAAATCCAAATGGAGCTCTTTGGCAACTGGACGCTGGACGACGCGCGCGCGTGGCATCGCGTCGGCGTGAAACAGGCAATCTACCACCGCGGGCGCGACGCACAGGCGAGCGGTCAGCAGTGGGGTGAAGCGGATCTCGCGAAAATGAAAGCGCTCTCCGACATCGGTTTACAGCTTTCGATTACCGGCGGCATCACCCCCGCCGACCTGCCGCTGTTTAAGCAGATCAACGTTAAAGCCTTTATTGCCGGGCGCGCGCTGGCTGGAGCAGAAAATCCGCCGCAGGTGGCGCAGGCATTCCATTCGCACATTCGCGACATCTGGGGAGCGTAACCATGCGTCAGCATCCGTTAGGGATTTACGAAAAAGCGCTGCCAAAAGATCTCTCCTGGCCCGAGCGGCTGGTACTGGCGAAAAGCTGCGGGTTCGATTTTGTTGAGATGTCTGTCGATGAAACCGACGAGCGATTATCGCGCCTCGACTGGAGCACCACGCAGCGTGCCTCTCTGGTTGAAGCGATGCTGGAAACCGGGGTGTCTATCCCGTCCATGTGCCTGTCTGCCCACCGTCGCTTCCCGTTTGGCAGCCGCGATGAAACCGTGCGCCTACGCGCCCGCGAAATCATGACCAAAGCCATCAGGCTGGCGCGTGACTTAGGCATTCGCACCATCCAGCTTGCGGGTTATGACGTGTACTACGAAGAGCACGACGAAGGCACGCAACAGCGCTTTGCCGACGGGCTGGCGTGGGCGGTAGAGCAGGCCGCCGCCGCGCAGGTAATGCTGGCGGTAGAGATCATGGATACCGCGTTTATGAACTCCATCAGCAAATGGAAAAAGTGGGACGACATGCTCGCCTCGCCGTGGTTCAGCGTTTATCCGGACGTTGGCAACCTGAGCGCGTGGGGCAACGACGTCACCGCCGAGCTGACGCTGGGCATTGACCGCATTGCGGCTATTCACCTGAAAGACACCCAGCCCGTCACCGCGCAAAGCCCCGGGCAGTTCCGCGACGTGCCGTTTGGCGAGGGCTGCGTCGATTTTGTCGGCGTGTTTAACACGCTGAATCAACTGAACTATCGCGGCGCGTTTCTGATTGAGATGTGGACTGAAAAAGCAAAAGAGCCGGTGCTGGAGATTATCCAGGCGCGCCGCTGGATTGAAGCCCGTATGCAGGAAGGAGGCATGACATGCTAGACGAACTTAAAGCCGAGGTACTGGCGGCTAACCTGGCGTTGCCCGCCCACCAGCTGGTGACGTTCACCTGGGGCAACGTCAGCGCAGTGGACCGCAAAAGCGGCACGATGGTGATTAAGCCCTCCGGCGTGGAGTATGACGTGATGACGGCGGAGGATATGGTGGTGGTGAATATCGCTACCGGCGAAGTGGTCGAGGGAAATAAAAAACCCTCTTCAGACACGCCCACCCATCTTGCGCTGTACCGTCGTTATCCGGAGATTGGCGGCATCGTGCATACCCACTCCCGCCACGCCACCATCTGGTCACAGGCGGGACAGGATTTACCCGCCTGGGGCACAACGCACGCGGACTATTTCTACGGGGCGATCCCCTGCACGCGCCTGATGACCGCGGCAGAGATTGCCGGAGAATACGAATATCAGACGGGTGAAGTGATCATCAAAACCTTCGAGGAGCGCGATCTCAGCCCGATGCAGATCCCGGCGGTGCTGGTCCACTCCCACGGCCCGTTTGCCTGGGGTAAAGACGCTGCCGATGCGGTCCACAATGCCGTCGTGCTGGAAGAGTGCGCCTATATGGGCCTGTTCTCTCGCCAGCTCGCGCCACAGCTTCCGGTTATGCAGCAGGAACTGCTCGACAAGCATTATCTGCGCAAGCACGGGGTGAATGCCTATTACGGCCAGTGATCAGCCGGAATTGATATGCTCTTTACAGTACCGCCGTTTCCAGACGGCGGGTGTTAGCCCGGTATGCTTCGAAAAGATTTGCCGGAAATAGCCCACGTCATTAAAGCCGCAGCGGGTTGCCACTTCGGTAAGCGAGGCAGAACCATCCAGCAACAGCTTTTCCGCCGCCCTGACGCGCTGGCGATGTATCGCCTCCGTCAGGGTTAAATGGAACGTCCTGCGAAATACGCGCCCGAGATAATCGGCATTGCAGTGCAACGCTTTTGCCAGCTGCGAGGTAGAAAGCGGTAAATGAAACTGCGTGCGAATAAGCTGTTTCGCCTTCCACGCCATTGCCGCACCGGCTTCATCTGCGTTATCTTCATAGCCTGATGAAATAGAAATTTGCTGCAAAATCAGTAATAAAATGATTTCCAGCGCCACGCTTCGCTGTAATTTCTCCTGCTCGCTTAGGAACTGGCGAAAAAGAGAAATTACATACTGTGCATCCCTCACGCGGCAGTGTTGTTCGATTGCCAGATTGGGCAACCGGTGCAGATGATGCTCAACCTCAAAATGCAGCCAGTAAAATTTAAGATCGGCCGGAAAGTCGTCCACGCCCACATGGCATCGGTCTGGCCAAAGCAGCAAACTCTCTCCTGCTTTTACCTCAAATAACGTGCTTTCTTCCTGGATCGTTAATGTCCCTTTTTCGACAAAAATAATCTCCCACGACGTTAATTTTCGCGCAGGGTGGCGGCCCACGCCCCGGGAGATAAATAACCCGCCATTTTGGACCTTAATCGGAAGCGCTATGGATAATTCAAGCATGGATATTCACCATTCCGCTTTTATTGCCGTTGATATTCAACTTACGCTTTGATTATTAATCAATATTCGAATAACTGTCCGATCGGAATCACATTTTTATCATCAGGTCGGAATCGTCATCTTTTTATACTTTTCCCTTCCCTTGTTGGCCTTTCCGTTCGGTGCAGAATAAATGCGTACCTTGCACAAATACGATAATAAATTCGATTACCGAGGAGTTACTTCATGACTTCCACACCGATTACAGAATCAGACGTGACACAAGGGGCAACAGATAGCCACTTGTCCGTGCGCGAAAAAATTGGCTACGGCCTGGGCGACGCGGGCGGGACGGTGATTACCTGCCTGATCATGAATTTTCTGACCTTTTTCTATACTGATGTCTTTGGCCTGACCCCTGCGCTCGTGGGCACGCTGTTTATTGCCTTGCGCGTATTTGACGCCATTTCCGACCCGGTAATGGGCATTATTGCCGACCGCACGCAAAGCCGCTGGGGGCGCTTTCGTCCGTGGCAGCTGTGGGTCGCCTTCCCGATCGGCATTATCGGCGTGCTGACCTTCACCGTTCCGGAAGCCAGCATGGGCGTGAAAATCGCCTGGGCATTCGGGACCTATCTGCTGTTGTCCGTCGGCTATACCGCCATCAACGTTCCCTACTGCGCGCTGATTAACACCATGACCACTCGTCACAACGAGGTGATCTCCTGCCAGTCCTGGCGCTTTGTGCTCTGCGGCGTGGCGGGGTTTTTGGTCTCCGTGGGCCTGCCGTGGCTGGTCGCGGAGTTGGGCCAGGGAGATGCCGCGAAAGGTTATCAGCTTGGCGTCGGCGTCCTGTGTGCCATCGCCGTGGTGATGTTCCTGTGCTGCTTCTTCTGGGTACGCGAGCGTGTTCCGCTGGCGCTGATGGGGAAATTTACCCTGCGCGAGCATCTGGCCGGTCTGCGTAAAAACGATCAACTGCTGCTGATGCTGGTGATGTCATTTCTGCTGATCAACGTCTTCAACATTCGCGGCGGCGGGTATATGTACTTCATCACATACGTGCTGCAGGGCAGTACCGCCTATACCTCGCTGTTTTTCACCATGGTGACTTTTGCCGCCATTCTGGGGGCGGTCATCGTCAGCCCGCTGTCGCGCCGTATTGATACCGTCAAACTCTACTACTACACCAACCTGGTGCTCGCCGCGCTCGCGGTGGGAATGTGGTTCCTGCCTGGCGGCCCGGCGCACCAGACGTTGTGGCTAATCGTCATTTTGAGCAACGGCGTCATTCTCGGGTTTACCCTGCCGCTGCACTTCTCGCTGATGGCCTTTGCCGACGACTATGGCGAGTGGAAAACCGGGGTGCGTTCGTCGGGCATGAACTTCGCCTTCAACCTGTTTTTCATCAAGCTCGCGTGGGCCTCCAGCGCCGGGATCATCAGCCTGGTGTTTATCGCCGTGGCCTACCAGCCCGGTGCGGGCAACCAGACGCCTGCTTCGCTGCAGGGCATCACCGCCATGGAGACGCTGCTCCCCGCCCTTTTCCATCTGCTGCTGGCCGTCTCTATCCGCTGGTGCAGACTCAACAACCCTATGATGTCGCGCATTGCTACCGACCTGCGCCAGCGTCACGTACCCTCCTGAGGAGAACACGATGTCCATAATGGAAGCCGATCTGCATAAACTGAAAATTAACGACCCGTTTCTCGGGCAGTATCAACGTCTGGTACGTGAGGTGGTGATCCCCTACCAGTGGGATGCGCTAAACGACCGCGTGACGGAAGCCGAACCCAGCCACGCCATCACCAACTTCCGCATTGCGGCGGGTCTGGAGCAGGGTGAATTCTACGGCATGGTATTTCAGGACAGCGACGTGGCGAAATGGCTGGAAGCCGTGGCGTGGTCGCTGTGCCAGAAGCCTGATGCTGAACTGGAGAAAACCGCCGACGAGGTGATTGAGCTGGTCGCTGCGGCGCAGTGTGAAGACGGTTATCTCAACACGTACTTCACGGTAAAGGCACCGGGCGAACGCTGGACGAATCTGGCCGAGTGTCACGAGCTGTACTGTGCCGGACATATGATAGAAGCGGGCGTAGCGTATTTTCAGGGCACCGGAAAACGCCGTCTGCTGGAGGTGGTGTGCAGGCTGGCAGACCATATCGACAGCGTGTTTGGCCCCGGCGAGAACCAGCTACACGGTTATCCGGGCCATCCGGAAATCGAACTGGCGCTGATGCGGCTTTACGACATCACGCAGGAGCTCCGCTATCTCACTCTGGTGAAATATTTCATCGAGCAACGCGGCGTTCAGCCTCACTTCTACGATATCGAATACGAGAAGCGCGGCAGAACGTCGTACTGGAACACCTATGGCCCGGCCTGGATGGTCAAAGACAAAGCCTACAGCCAGGCGCATCAGCCGCTTTCGGAACAACAAACGGCCGTCGGCCATGCGTTGCGTTTTGTCTATCTGATGGCGGGCATGGCGCATCTGGCGCGCCTGAGTCATGACGAGGGTAAACGACAGGACTGTCTGCGGCTGTGGAAAAACATGGCGCAGCGCCAGCTGTATATTACCGGTGGAATCGGCTCACAAAGCAGCGGCGAGGCGTTCAGCAGCGATTACGATCTGCCCAACGATACGGTGTACGCCGAAAGCTGCGCCTCCATCGGCCTGATGATGTTTGCCCGCCGGATGCTGGAGATGGAGGCCGACGGCCACTACGCCGACGTAATGGAGCGCGCGCTATACAACACGGTACTGGGTGGAATGGCGCTGGATGGTAAGCATTTCTTCTATGTGAACCCGCTGGAAGTCCATCCGAAAACCCTGGCGTTCAACCATATCTACGATCACGTGAAGCCCGTCCGCCAGCGCTGGTTTGGCTGCGCCTGCTGCCCGCCGAATATCGCCCGCGTGCTGACGTCGCTGGGGCACTACATTTATACCGTTCGCCAGGATGCGCTTTTTATTAACCTTTACGTGGGCAACGATGTCGCCATACCGGTTGGCGACGAAACCCTGGCGCTGCGAATTAGCGGTAACTATCCGTGGCATGAACAGGTAAAAATCGACATTACCTCGCCTGTTCCCGTCACGCATACGCTAGCCCTGAGGCTGCCGGACTGGTGTGCCGCGCCTGACGTTTCATTAAATGGAGAAGCGGTAACGGGCGAGATCTCCCGTGGATACCTTTATCTTACCCGCAGCTGGCAGGAGGGTGACGTCATTACGCTAAGGTTACCTATGCCGGTTCGCCGTGTGTATGGCAACCCACAGGTCCGCCAGCAGGCGGGGAAAGTCGCCCTGCAGCGCGGCCCGCTAGTCTACTGCCTGGAAGAGGCCGATAACGGCGCCAATCTTCATCACCTTTCTCTGCCTGAAAACAGCGAGTTCAGGGTCTTTGAAGGGAAAGGGATTTTCGCGCACAAGATGCTAATACAGGCAGAGGGGATTGGGTGTCACGTGGAGGACACGGATGCGCTGTGGCAGTACGATCGCTCGCCGGTACAACGTCAGCCCCAGACGCTGACCTTTATTCCCTGGTTTAGCTGGGCTAACCGGGGAGAAGGGGAAATGCGGATCTGGGTGGATGAAGGCTGAATATTTGCGGCCTGTTGCCCTCACCCCATCCCTCTCCCACGGGAGAGGGAGTAAACAGGCTTTACCGCATCAGAAACGCCAGGTCAGGCCGGTCATCAGCGCGAAGCTGTCGTCGCGGTCAATCATCGGGCTGTTCTTCACGTCGTCAGGCAACACGGTGTAGACCGCGCTGGCGTTAAGGTACAGCTTCTGGGTTAACTGATATTTAGCCGCCAGCCCAACGTATGGCGTCCAGCTGTCACCGGCGGTGTATTGATCCAGTCCTGAGCGGCGAGACTCGCTGCCGGATACGCCATAGTAGTAATCGTTATAGCTTTCGTCGCTGTAGAACACACCAACAGAAGGCGTCAGGGTCAGGCGCTCCATCCTGATTGGACGGAAGTAAGATACCTCGCCGATCACGCCGCCGCTTTCATCCATGGCATCACCAGAGACCGCCACTTTGAGCGAACCCCAGCTCTCATGGCGGTAGTACGCGCCGCCGAGGAAGGCAGAAGCTTTACGCTCATCCAGCTGCTTCATCTGATGGTCGTCGTTGTCATCAGGATCGAAATGCAGCGGCATCCACGACGCGGTCAGACTGAATTCATTTTTTGCGTCTTTCCACAGGATCCATCCGCCAGTGGTCTGACGAACATAGAAACGATCGCCTTCATAGCTAATTAACGGTACTGCGGTAGTATTTTCGTTATAGCCTTTGTAAGGAGACTCATTAAATACAGCCCCCGCTCCAAGTGAAAAGTCACCGGCCATTGCTGAGGATGTTGCAAATAACGTGGCAGCGATGAGTAAATTGTATTTAATAGTCATTACATGTAATCCATTAAAATGCCAAACAAGCGAGGCGCATAATAATGGTTACAAATTTGCCAATGCAACGCTGCGGTTTATATAATATTATATATAAAATCATATAGATGGGTGCGCATGATGAATAAATTACAGCTAAAGCCACGCGAATTAAAAATTATATCCGTCATCGCAGCCACCCACAGCATTGGTGATGCCGCGGCCCTGCTGGGCATGGCGCAGGCCAACGTCAGTAAATATCTGTCTGATTTTGAAACGCGGGTTGGACTGAAGGTGTTTGAGCGCACCACGCGCCAGCTGGCCCTGACCCAGTTTGGTGAAGCGTTACTCCCTTACGTTAATGCCACGCTGGATAAGAACAGTCAACTCGTTAATTTCATTGCTGATTATAAGCATGAAAAGCGCGGAAAGGTCACAATCTATGCCCCCACAGGTATCGTGACCTATCTCGCGCGCCACGTGATCCATCAGATAGAAGACATCGGTGACATTCGCATCTCCCTGAAAACCTACAATCTGGACCGGAATGAATTTTCAGAAGGCGTTTCCTTTCCTGATGACTGCGATATTTTAATTACCTATGCGCAACCGAAAGACGAAAGCCTGGTCGCCAGCGTGTTGACAAAATATTCCGTTACGGCATTCGCAACCGTAGAGTATTTAAATAAACATCCCTTAACGGGACCTGAAGATTTAATTAATCACTCCTGCATTCTTATTGATTCCATGCTGGTCGATGATGCGAACATCTGGCGTTTCCGCGTGCACGGCAGTGATAACGTGCACGACTACCGGGTGACCGGTAATTATATTTGCGACAATACGCAGACGGCCCTGGAGCTGGCAAGAAATAATCTTGGGATTGTTTTTGCACCCAAAGAGAGTCTGAAGAAAGAATTAACGCAGGGGATGCTGGTCCCCTGCTTCCCGCATCAGGAGGAGTGGTGGCTCGATCTGACGGCCATCTTCCGCAAACGTGAATACCAGCCCTGGCGTGTGCAATACGTCCTGGACGGCGTTCTGAACTGCCTGCGCCAGCAAATTGCTCAGGCCGCCCATGGACGGCCTGAGCTGGGCGATTAGAACAGCCCCAGCGGTTTATCGGAGTAGCTGACCAGCAAACATTTCGTCTGCTGGTAATGCTCCAGCATCATCTTGTGGGTTTCACGCCCGATGCCCGACTGCTTATAACCGCCAAAGGCCGCGTGCGCCGGATAGGCGTGGTAGCAGTTGGTCCAGACGCGCCCGGCCTGAATGCCGCGGCCCATTTTATAGGCCAGATTACCGTTGCGGCTCCAGACGCCTGCCCCCAGGCCATATGGCGTGTCGTTGGCAATCTCCAGCGCCTCCTCCATCGTTTTAAAGGTGGTCACGGCCAGCACCGGTCCGAAAATTTCCTCCTGGAAGACGCGCATGTTGTTCTGACCGAAGAGGATCGTCGGCTCAAGGTAATACCCTTCCTGCAGATCTCCTCCCAGCACTTTACGGCGTCCGCCGGTCAGAATATCCGCCCCTTCTTTCTTGCCGATGTCGATATAGTTGAGGATAGTCTCCAGCTGTCCGTGCGAGACCTGCGCGCCCATCTGCGTGACGTTATCGAGCGGATTACCGCTGCGGATAGACTCAACGCGGCGAATGGCCCGCTCCATAAAGCGCTCATAGATGGACTCCTGCACCAGCGCGCGGCTTGGGCAGGTGCAGACTTCGCCCTGGTTAAACGCAAACAGCGCAAACCCTTCCAGGGCTTTATCGAAGAAGGCATCCTCTTCCTCCATCACGTCTGCGAAGAAGATGTTCGGGGATTTCCCGCCCAGCTCCAGGGTCACCGGAATGATGTTTTGCGTAGCGTACTGCATGATCTGCTGGCCCACTTCCGTCGACCCGGTAAACGCCACTTTAGCGATCCGTTTCGAGGTCGCCAGATATTCCCCAATCTCACCGCCAGCACCGTTGACCACGTTAATCACGCCCGGCGGCAGAAGATCGCCAACAATTTCCATCAGCAGCAGCACCGAGAGCGGCGTCAGACGCGCCGGTTTCAGCACAATACAGTTCCCGGCCGCCAGCGCGGGCGCCATTTTCCAGCTCGCCATCAGCAGCGGGAAGTTCCACGGAATAATTTGCCCGACGACGCCTAGCGGCTCGTGGAAGTGATACGCCACGGTGTCGCTGTCTACCTCGCTTATTCCACCCTCCTGAGCGCGAATACAGGAGGCAAAATAGCGGAAGTGGTCGATGGCCAGCGGCACGTCAGCCGCCATCGTTTCCCGGATAGGCTTGCCGTTATCCCAGGTTTCCGCCGTCGCCAGCAGCTCAAGATTTTGCTCCATCCGGTCGGCGATTTTGAACAAAATGGCCGCGCGGTCCTGAACGGAGGTATGAGCCCATTTCTCTTTCGCTTTGTGCGCCGCATCCAGCGCCAGGTCGATATCGCGCTTGCCGGAGCTGGCAATCTCACACAGCGGCTGGCCGGTAACCGGGGTCAGGTTGGAATAGTATTCGCCGTCGACGGGAGCGACCCAGTCGCCGCCAATAAAGTTGTCATAACGGGGCTTCAGCTTGAGGGGAAAACCATACTCGCCGGGCTGGATACGCGATGAGGGAGGATTGTTTGTCATGACCGTCTCCTTGCTGTTGGTGTACAACAAGGGTAGTTCCGGCTGGCGATTTTCTCGCCAGCCGGTAACGGTGTTTACGACGGAGGTCACGGAGTTTCAGGAAATAACAACGAATCTCGCAATAAATGATCGTTACCGCGACGGCGGGTAAAGCCGATGCGGTTGAAATACTCCAGGATCTGAATCGCCAGCTTGCGGCCCACGTTCAGCCGGTCGCGGAAATCGGCCGCGCAGGTGGAGCCCCGCTCCTGATCCAGCTCGCGGATCAGATTGGCAAACGCCACAATACGATCGTTACGGTAATAACGATCTTTTACGATCGCGACTATCAGCCCCTGCTGCGCCGCATGGCGCAATACCTGACGCATCACCTGTTCATCGGTGTTGGTTTCGCGAGCCAGATCGCGAACCCACCACGGCTCATCACCAAACAGCGTGGCGACTTTTTGCCATATCGCCTCTTGCTCTGCGGTGAACCCGGCCTTGTGATCCGGCAGATGCAGCCAGCCGTGGTGGCTTTTAATCACCCCGCTTTCGCGCATGTTTTCAATCAGCAGCAGCACCAGCGCGTCGTCTTCCATCGGCAACGCCATGCGTCGCAGACGCTCACGGCCCGGGCCTGGCTCGTCCTGATGCTGTTCATGGTACGTCGCCAGCGTATTCAGTATCTTACGCTGCCAGTGTGCCGCAACCGGGGCATTAAGCAGACTGTTTCCAGCCTGAATAAAGCCCGGCTGCCGGGTCAGCTGGATTAGGCCTTCCTCGCTCAGCTGGCGTGCCCATGCAAAATCACGCAGACTTACCGCTCCGCGATCGAGATGCACCCGCAGCGCGGCGTTATCATCGCTGGCCTGCGCCAGCGCGGCCAGCCACTGCAGATATTCAGGTTTACGCTTGCCGCGTCGAGGTGGATTCAGCGCGACGACCCGCGCCCCGGCCAGCGTTTCCCGCGCGGAAATATCACGCAGTACCAGACGATCGTTGTCTGCAAGCCAGAGCGGTGAATCGAATACCAGCTCGGCAAGATCGTTTTCCAGCAGCGACACGCGCCCGGTGATATGGCTGGCCGCGTGGTGAATATGCAGCGGCTGCCATTGGGTCAGCGGCATGTGTGTCTGCAGGGAAACAATGACGCGTTCAGACGGTTCCGGTGGGGCATCGGCCAGCAGCCAGTCGCCGCGGTTAAGCTGCTCTTTTTCTGCATCCCCGGCAATGTTCAGCGCGATACGCTGTCCGGCATGGGCACGTTCAGCGGGCTGGTTTTGCGCGTGCAGCCCGCGCACGCGCATCGGTTTGTTCACGCCCGTCAGCCAGAGCGAATCTCCCACGCTGACTTCACCACTCAGCGCCGTACCGGTAACCACCAGACCCGCGCCTTTGACGGTAAACGCCCGATCAATCGCCAGACGGAAGCGGTGATGGCTGGCATGATCGCGCGACGAAAGCTGCTGCAAATGGTGGCGAAGTTCCTCGATACCCCGCCCTTCTGTCGCCACGGTGACAAAAAGCGACGCGTCGGCAAAACCATACTCCCGTAAGGTCGCCTGGACCGTTTCGCACACCTCGCGGACGCGTGCGTCATCCACGCGATCGGCTTTGGTCAGCGCCACGGTCAGCTGCGGGTTGCCGGTCAGCTGTAGGATCGCGAGGTGCTCACGGGTTTGCGCCATGACGCCGTCATCGCAGGCCACCACCAGCAGGGCATGATCGATGCCCCCCACTCCCGCCAGCATGTTGGACAGAAACTTTTCATGCCCCGGAACATCTATAAAGCCCAGCACGCGGCCATCAGGCTGGGGCCAGTAGGCATAACCCAGATCGATGGTCATGCCGCGCTTTTTCTCTTCCGGCAGGCGGTCGGCGTTAATGCCAGTAATCGCCTGCAGCAACGTGGTTTTTCCGTGGTCGACGTGACCGGCGGTGGCAATAATCATTTCAACAACATCTCCAGAAATCGCTCTTCATCTTCAAGGCAGCGCAGATCCAGCCACATTCTGCCGTCGTAAATCCGCCCGATAACCGGCGTCGAGAGACCGCGCCAGCGCGACGACAGGGCGTCAAGATGGCTGCCGCGCCCGTCACGCGGGGTGAACGTGAGCGCTTCACTCGGCAGCCTGTCCACCGGCAGAGAACCGCTGCCAATCTGCGACTGGCAGGGCTCAATGCGAACGTCAAAATCGGGGTAGTGCGGGGCAATGCGCGGCAGCAGCAGTTCGGCCTGGGCGCGAATCGAGGCGGCATCGCGGCTTAACAGACGCAGCGTAGGCAGGCGGTCGGCCAGTTTTTCCGGATGGAGATAGAGCCGCAGCGTCGCCTCCAGCGCGGCAAGCGTCATTTTATCGGCGCGCAGGGCGCGCTTGAGCGGATGCTGCTGCAGCTGTGCAATCAGCTCGCGCTTGCCGACGATAATCCCGGCCTGCGGCCCGCCAAGCAGCTTGTCACCAGAAAAGCTGACCAGGCTAACGCCCGCCGCAATCATCTCCTGCGGCATCGGCTCTTTCGGCAGCCCGTAAAGACTCAGATCCACCAGCGAGCCGCTGCCAAGATCGGCAATCACCGGGATATCCAGCTCACGCCCTATTTCCGCCAGCTCCGCCTCGTCAACCGTTTTGGTGAAGCCTTCAATATGGTAATTGCTGGTGTGGACCTTCATCAGCAGGGCGGTATTTTCATTCACCGCCGCGCGATAATCTTTCGCATGGGTGCGATTGGTGGTGCCCACTTCATGTAGCGTGCAGCCTGCCTGGCGCATCACGTCCGGGATACGAAACGCTCCGCCAATCTCCACCAGCTCGCCGCGGGAAACCACCACCTCTTTGCCGCTGGCGGTGGCCGCCAGCATCAGCAGCACCGCGGCGGCGTTGTTATTCACAATGCAGGCATCTTCCGCGCCGGTCAGCTGGCACAGCAGCTCCGCCAGCGCCCGGTCGCGGTGCCCGCGTCCGGCGCCGTCCAGATCGTACTCCAGCGTCACGGGCGTTCGCATGGCCTGCACAACCGCCTCGACAGCCTCTTCCGCCTGCTGCGCGCGGCCCAGGTTGGTATGCAACACGGTACCGGTCAGGTTAATCACCGGGCGTAACGCGCTTTGTGCCTTTCCATCCAGCCGGCGTTCAACTTCCTGCACCCACGCCGTGCACCAGTCGGGCAAGGCGTTTTCTGACTGAATAGCGCATCGGGCTTCGTCCTGAAGCAGGCGTAACATCTCCACCGTCGCGGTATGGCCGAAGCGCTCAACAACATCATGAATGCGGGGCTCGCGAAGAAGACGGTCGATAGCGGGGATCTGGCTGTACAGCGAATGATGAGTAGTCATGAAAGCGCCTGGCGAGTAAATATCTTCCCCCCTCCCGACGGGAGAGGGAGTTAACATGTGGAGGGATTGTACCGCCTCCGACGCCGAAGTGTTATAACCCGCGTCAAGCCTTTGGCGGTTCGGTACGGGCAAAGCTCTCGCGGCTAAACAGCGTGTCTGCCAGTTTCACCAGCAGCGGACGGTCGACGCACCAGCCCGGGGAGACGCGGCGGAAGTTGAGATAGCCGATGGCGCAGGCGATGGCGATGGTCCCCAGGTTCAGGCTGTCGGGGTGAATCTTACCCTCCCGGATAAGCTGCTCGCACCTGTCCAGGCTGCGGCTGATTTTTTCCCGCTGGCGTAACAGTTCCGTTTCCGACTGCTGGGCGGCGGGTCTGGCCTGTTCCCGTACGGAGGTTAACGCCGCATCCATAATGCCATCGGCCAGGGCTTCGATTTGCTTCACTGCCAGCGCCGCTTTTGGGTCAGCCGGCAGCATGGCCGGGGCAACGCCCAGCAGCTCGATATACTCGGCAATTATCGGGGAATCGAACCAGTATTCGCCCTCGTCCGTCACCAGCGCCGGGACTTTCCCCAGCGGGTTGTACTGCGCAACGCCGTTTTCCGCGTTGTAGGGCTGTTCATTCACGAATTCAAATTCAATCCCCTTCTCCAGCAGGAGAATCGAGATCTTTCGCACGAAGGGACTGGTGTAGCTACCGATGAGTTTCATTGCCTGATCCTTGATGCTGCAAAAAAGTCAGTATGGATCAAGCGATGAAAAAAGGGCAGGTCTGCGTGTCGCATTCCTGCCCTGGAAGGATTAGTGATCGAGGTAGAGGTAGTGCATCCAGCTGGTCATACGGAGCAGCACTTTACGCATGACCGAGACGTGGGCGAAGTGGTCCGAATAGACCGCCACCTGGGCAAAAATACCGTCTGGCAGCGCATCGACCTCCGCATTGGGGTTCAGCTCAATGATGGCCTGCACACCATCACTACCCGGAGTGACCGTCAGCGACTGCAGCGCGCCCTGCGCCTGATAGGTCCCCCCCGGCACCACCGGCAGAATCGCGGTAAGCTTCCCGGAGAACACCTGGCCCGGCAGCGCGTTAAACACCACTTCCGCTTCATCACCCGGCTTCAGACGCAGCAGCGAGTTCTGACGGAACTGGGCCACAATCTGACGCTTCTGTTCAGGAATAAAGACCATCACCGGGCGCAAAGGCAGCGCGGCGGCATAGGTCCCCGGACGGATCAGCACCTGGGTGATGTAACCATTGCTTGGCGCGCGCACCACGGTCTGATCCAGATTGTATTTGGCTTCGGCAAGCTGGGCGCGTAAGGAGGCAATCTGCGACTGTTCACCGTTCACCATGCTGTCTAACTGGCTTTGGATCTGCACCTGTTCAGCCACGGAGCCTTTCACCAGCGCATCCTGCGCCAGATAGTTCTGCCGCGCGTTGTCGATATCGCTTTCAGAGAACGGATTCACCTTCGCCTGGCTGCCTTTCAGGTAGCGCTGATAATCTTTATAGAGGCGATCGCGTTCAGCGGAGACGCGCGTGGTATTGGCAACGGCTTCCGCCAGCTGCGCTTTCAGATTATCGATATTGTGCGTCGCGGTTACCAGGTCGGCCTGAAGTCTGTCGACGCGTGCCTGGTAGCGGCCAGGATCCAGTTTAAATAACACTTCGCCTTTTTTAATGAGCTGATTATTTTTATCGGTCACTTCGCTGACCACACCGGTCACCTGCGGCGTGATTGGAATAGAAATAACCGCTTTTTGCGCCGTAAAGGTATACGGGTGGTTATAGTTCATTAACAGAATAAGTCCGGCAACAATAAATACGCCGCCTAATGTTGCGGTGGCAAGCGTCCACTGGTTGACCGGAATTCGGAATATTTTAAAGATGGCCCAGGCAAATGCCACGTAGGTCAAAATAATCAACAGATCCATGATTAGCGCTCCAGCGTGTTCTTATCAGCAGCAGGCTTTACCGCGGCCAGCTTTTGTTCGAGTTCCGCCACGCGTTTGGCGAGCGCATCCATGCCCGGGACCTCATCAGGCTTTGTAATGTGGTTTTGCATACCCCAGCCACGATCTTCGCGGTACAGGGTGGCCCAAATCCACAGGAACGGCCAGATGGCATGGAGCGTAAACAGGCTAATCCACCCTGCCGTGTGAATTGCATCGGCATGCGGATGGTTACGCTTTTTGGCCATATTGTAAGGGATGTCATGAATGGCGATGATTCCGTAAAACAGAACCAGAAATACAAAAATCAATACGCCCAGCGCAAAATAGTTGAGAAACATATTCTCCTCACTTAAACAACGTCAACTCATTAAATTAATAAAACGGTACGCAACCTAATTAATTTTTATAAACACGGGGTTGTGTTCATTATTCCCAGGGCCGGGAAGTATGTATTTTTATAATATCTCCATGCAAGTTTATAAGCGTGTCAAAATATATCCTGAATAATAATAGACTTAACCTTACAATATGAGCGTAATCCACCTTTTAACTTTTCGCCATACCACACATGAAAAGTGGTTTTTTAGCTTATCGTGTCGTGCAATATCATCCTGGCGCTGAATCGCGAATCAGAGTTTGCCGCCGATCACAGCCGGAGAAATCCGCATAAAAATATTTTGTGAAATCAGTCACAATCCAGAAACAAACACATAAAACCAAAACGTGACAAACATCACAGAAAAGGGTGGTTTTTGCCGTATTTCTCGCCATCGTATTTTTTTTGCACACCTGTTTTGTGATTAAGATCACCTCATTGATGTCCACACCCCCTACATTTACGTGACATGTGTCACACAAATTTTCGCTGTCTGGACAGTTGAACGATTCAGTGCCAGATTTCACAGCATCAGAACAGGGTCCGGCTACCTCTGCCGCCTCATTAACAATAAACCTCGGGCCACAAGCCTAAGCGTAAACAGAAGAAGGGGTGTTTTATGTCATCCGATTTCAAGATCAAAGTTCAAAGCTTTGGTCGTTTCCTCAGCAACATGGTGATGCCAAATATCGGCGCGTTTATCGCGTGGGGTATCATCACCGCATTGTTCATTCCGACAGGGTGGTTGCCTAACGAAACGCTGGCGAAACTTGTTGGCCCAATGATTACCTATCTCCTGCCGCTGCTCATCGGTTTCACCGGGGGTCGTCTGGTGGGCGGTGACCGTGGTGGCGTCGTGGGTGCTATCACCACCATGGGTGTTATCGTCGGTGCGGATATGCCGATGTTCCTCGGGGCGATGATTGCCGGTCCTCTGGGCGGCTGGGCGATTAAGAAATTCGACGTCTGGGTTGATGGTAAGATCAAATCCGGCTTCGAAATGCTGGTGAATAACTTCTCTGCGGGCATCATCGGGATGATCCTCGCCATTCTGGCGTTCCTCGGCATCGGTCCTGCGGTTGAAGTGCTGTCTAAAATTCTGGCGGCAGGCGTTAACTTCATGGTTGCGCACGACATGCTGCCGCTGGCGTCTATCTTTGTTGAACCGGCGAAAATCCTGTTCCTGAACAACGCCATCAACCACGGCATCTTCTCGCCGCTGGGTATTCAGCAGTCTCACGATCTCGGCAAGTCTATCTTCTTCCTGATTGAAGCTAACCCGGGTCCAGGTATGGGTGTTCTGCTGGCGTATATCTTCTTTGGCCGCGGCAGCGCAAAACAGTCTGCTGGCGGTGCGGCGATCATCCACTTCCTGGGCGGTATCCACGAAATTTACTTCCCGTACGTGCTGATGAACCCACGTCTGATCCTGGCCGTTATCCTCGGCGGTATGACCGGTGTGTTCACCCTGAGCGTGCTGGGCGGTGGTCTGGTTTCTCCAGCCTCTCCGGGGTCTATCCTGGCGGTACTGGCGATGACGCCAAAAGGGGCTTACTTCGCAAACCTCGCGGCGATCTTTGCGGCAATGGCCGTCTCCTTCGTGGTCTCTTCTATCCTGCTGAAAACCAGCAAAGTGAAAGAAGATGATGACATCGAAGCCGCAACCCGTCGTATGCACGACATGAAAGCCGAATCCAAAGGCGCGACGCCACTGGCAGCCGGTGATGTCTCTAACGACCTGAGCCACGTGCGTAAAATCATCGTTGCCTGCGACGCCGGTATGGGTTCCAGCGCAATGGGTGCAGGCGTGCTGCGTAAGAAAGTGCAGGATGCGGGCCTGACCAACATCTCCGTGACCAACAGCGCCATTAACAGCCTGCCACCGGATGTTGACCTGGTTATCACGCACCGCGATCTGACCGAACGCGCCATGCGTCAGGTACCACAGGCACAGCACATTTCGCTGACCAACTTCCTCGACAGCGGCCTGTATACCAGCCTGACCGAACGTCTGGTTGCCGCGCAGCGTCACGAAGACAACGAAGTGAAAGTGCGCTCCAGCCTGCAGGACAGCTTTGACGAGAGCAACGCCCACCTGTTTAAGCTGGGTGCGGAAAACATCTTCCTCGGTCGTACCGCGGCCACCAAAGAAGAAGCGATTCGCTTTGCCGGTGAGCAGCTGGTGAAAGGCGGCTACGTTCAGCCTGAATATGTCGACGCGATGCTGGAACGCGAAAAACTGACCCCGACCTACCTGGGCGAATCCATCGCGGTGCCGCACGGTACGGTTGAAGCGAAAGATCGTGTCCTGAAAACCGGCGTCGTATTCTGTCAGTATCCGCAGGGCGTGCGCTTCGGTGAAGAAGAAGACGACATCGCCCGTCTGGTGATTGGTATCGCCGCTCGCAACAACGAGCACATTCAGGTGATTACCAGCCTGACCAACGCGCTGGATGATGAGTCCGTCATTGAGCGTCTGGCCAACACCACCAGCGTTGAAGAAGTTCTGGCTCTGCTTAACAAATAACGGTACACCTCCCTCTCCCCCGGGGAGAGGGCTAGGGTGAGGGGAAAACGTTCCTCACCCCAGCCCTCTCGGGTAAAAACATTGATGAAGGTTAACACTATGAAAGCATTACATTTTGGCGCAGGTAATATCGGTCGTGGATTTATCGGTAAACTGCTGGCAGACGCGGGCATTACCCTGACATTCGCCGATGTGAATCAGGTTGTCCTGGATGCCTTGAATGCCCGTCATAGCTATCAGGTCCATGTGGTCGGTGAAAACGAGCAGGTTGAGACGGTATCTGGCGTCAACGCGGTCAGCAGCATCGGCGACGACGTTATTGACCTTATCGCCAGCGTCGATCTGGTTACCACCGCCGTGGGTCCGGTTGTGCTTGAGCGCATCGCCCCTGCGGTCGCGAAAGGCCTCGCAAAACGTAAAGCGCAGGGTATCGATACCCCGCTGAACATCATCGCCTGTGAAAACATGGTGCGCGGCACCACGCAGCTGAAAGGCCACGTGCTCAACGCTGTGGCAGACGAAGACAAAGCCTGGGTTGAAGCGCACGTGGGTTTTGTGGATTCCGCCGTGGATCGCATCGTTCCGCCTTCCGAATCCGCGACCAACGATCCGCTGGAAGTGACCGTGGAAACCTTCAGCGAGTGGATCGTTGATAAAACCCAGTTTAAAGGCGCCCTGCCGACCATTCCGGGAATGGAATTAACCGATAACCTGATGGCATTTGTCGAACGCAAACTCTTCACGCTGAACACCGGGCATGCTATAACCGCGTACCTCGGAAAATTGGCCGGTCATCAGACCATTCGTGACGCGATCCTCGATGAGAAGATCCGCGCAGTGGTAAAAGGGGCAATGGAAGAGAGCGGCGCGGTGCTGATCAAACGCTACGGTTTTGATGCTGAGAAACACGCAGCATACATCCAGAAAATCCTCGGTCGCTTTGAAAACCCGTATCTGAAAGATGACGTTGAGCGCGTGGGCCGTCAGCCTCTGCGCAAACTGAGCGCGGGCGACCGCCTGATTAAGCCGCTGCTGGGCACGCTGGAATACGGCCTGCCGCACGCCAACCTGGTGAAAGGGATTGCCGCCGCAATGCACTACCGCAGCGAGCAGGACCCGCAGGCGCAGGAACTGGCTCAGCTGATTGATACCCAGGGCGCGCAGGCTGCGCTGGCGCAGATTTCCGGTCTGGACGCCAACAGCGACGTGGTTGTGGAGGCGGTTAACGCATACAACGCAACCAAATGATGCACAATGCGGCGCAGGTTAGCCTGCGCCCGGATAACAGATTGTCAGATATGCAGGCAATAATGGAACAAACCCAGGCCTTTGAAAATCGTGTGCTTGAGCGTCTGAATGCTGGCAAAACCGTACGAAGTTTCCTGATTGCCGCCGTCGAGCTGTTAACCGAGGCGGTGAATATCCTGGTGCTTCAGGTGTTTCGCAAAGACGACTACGCGGTAAAATATGCTGTAGAACCGTTACTGGACGGAGACGGACCGCTGGGCGATTTATCCGTGCGTCTGAAGCTGATTTATGGTCTTGGCGTGCTGAACCGACAAGAGTATGAAGATGCGGAGCTGCTAATGGCGCTGCGCGAAGAACTCAATCATGACGGTAATGAATACACCTTTACCGACGATGAAATCCTGGGGCCGTTCGGCGAGCTGCACTGCGTCACCGCGCTTCCTCCGGCACCGCAGTTTGATAACAGCGACCCTGAGCTCTACGCGATGCAAAAGCTGCGTTATCAACAGGTTGTCCGTTCCACGATGGTTCTCTCACTGACTGAGCTGATTTCCCGAATCAGCTTAAAAAAAGCGTTTCAGAAGTAAGCCTGCTCACATTGGTGTATCCTTCCCTGTAAATTCCCCGTTTTCAGAGTTATTTGTCATGAAAGAAGTCGAAAAGAACGAAATTAAACGCCTGAGCGACCGCCTGGATCTCATCCGCCACCAGATGGCGGGCCTGTCACTGGTCGAGTCCGCCGAGAAGTATGCCGAGCTTGAAAAAGAGACCGCGAAGCTGGAAGCGGAGATCGAGCGCCTGCGCGAAGTCAAAGGCCAGAAGCTGAGCAAAGAAGCGCAGAAGCTGATGAACATGCCGCACCGTCGTGCGATCACCAAAAAAGAGCAGGCCGACATGGGCAAGCTGAAGAAAAGCGTCCGTGGTCTGGTGGTGGTTCACCCGATGACCGAGCTTGGCCGCGAAATGGGCCTGAAAGAGATGACGGGCTTTTGTAAGACCGCGTTCTGATTTCATGCCGGGTGGCGCTGCGCTTACCCGGCCTACTCTTTTCCCCTTCGCGTGAATTGGTCCAACCAATAGCGCAATCAATCCTCCCCCGGTTCACAATTCCATTATTTCCGCTCACAAAACTATTGCTAGCTCATAACATCCAGTTAACCATTCATTGTCATTAACCCTACAACACAACATTGGCAGGACCACTTTTACACAGACTGTGATGCAGAGATGAGCGGAGACTCACCCGCAGCGCAGGCTGTCTGGTCCCCAGGAGACCTGCATGAGCCTCTGGCAACAAAACTACGACCCGGCCGGTAATATCTGGCTGTCGAGCCTGATCGCATCGCTTCCGATCCTGTTCTTCTTCTTTGCGCTGATTAAGCTCAAGCTGAAGGGCTACCTTGCCGCGACGTATACCGTTGCTATCGCCCTGATGGTGGCGCTGTTCTTTTACAAAATGCCGGTCGATCGCGCGCTGGCCTCCGTCGTCTACGGTTTCTTCTACGGCCTGTGGCCGATTGCGTGGATCATCATCGCCGCGGTCTTTGTCTATAAAATCTCGGTGAAAACCGGGCAGTTCGACATTATCCGCTCGTCGATTCTCTCCATCACGCCGGACCAGCGCCTGCAGATGCTGATTGTCGGCTTCTCCTTCGGGGCGTTTCTGGAAGGTGCGGCAGGCTTTGGCGCACCGGTGGCGATTACCGCCGCGCTGCTGGTGGGTCTGGGCTTTAACCCACTCTATGCTGCGGGCCTGTGCCTGATTGTGAACACCGCGCCGGTGGCGTTTGGCGCGATGGGTATTCCGATTCTGGTGGCCGGACAGGTCACCGGGCTGGACAGCTTCGAGATCGGCCAGATGGTCGGTCGCCAGTTGCCGTTCCTGACCATTATCGTCCTGTTCTGGATCATGGCGATTATGGACGGCTGGCGCGGCGTGAAGGAGACCTGGCCTGCGGTGATGGTGGCGGGCGGTTCGTTCGCTATCGCTCAGTACCTCAGTTCGAACTTCCTCGGCCCGGAGCTGCCGGACATCATCTCTTCGCTGGTCTCGCTGGTCTGCCTGACGCTGTTCCTGAAACGCTGGCAGCCGGTGCGTATTTTCCGCTTCGCCGACATGGGTGCCTCGCAGGTCGATCAAACCCTGGCCCGTACAGGCTATACCGCGGGCCAGGTGATCCGCGCCTGGTCGCCGTTCCTGTTCCTGACCGCAACGGTCACCCTGTGGAGCATCCCGCCGTTTAAAGCCCTGTTCGCGCCGGGCGGGGCGCTGTACGACATGGTGATTAATATTTCCGTGCCGTTCCTCGACAAGATGGTCGCCCGTATGCCGCCGGTGGTGCACGCCGCCACGCCGTATGCCGCGGTCTATAAATTCGACTGGTTCTCCGCTACCGGTACCGCCATCCTGTTTGCCGCTATCCTTTCCGTGGTATGGCTGCGCATGAAGCCTGCGGCCGCGGTGCAGACCTTTGCGGCGACCGTTAAAGAGCTGATGCTGCCGATTTACTCAATCGGTATGGTGCTGGCGTTCGCGTTTATCTCGAACTACTCCGGCCTGTCATCGACGCTGGCACTGGCGCTGGCCCATACCAGCCACGCCTTCACCTTCTTCTCGCCGTTCCTCGGCTGGCTGGGGGTGTTCCTGACCGGTTCCGATACCTCGTCGAACGCCCTGTTTGCCGCGCTGCAGGCAACGGCAGCCCAGCAGATTGGCGTATCGGACGTCCTGCTGGTGGCCGCGAATACCACCGGCGGCGTGACCGGGAAAATGATCTCGCCACAATCCATCGCCATTGCCTGTGCGGCGGTGGGACTGGTCGGTAAAGAGTCGGACCTGTTCCGCTTTACCGTGAAACACAGCCTGATATTCACCTGCATGGTCGGGGTGATCACCACCCTGCAGGCCTATGTCTTAACCTGGATGATCCCATGATAGTGATGCCCAGACGCCTGTCCGACGAGATTGCCTCTCGCGTGCGGGCGCTGATTGAAGAACAACAGCTTGAAGCGGGCATGAAGTTGCCCGCCGAACGCCAGCTCGCCGCCCAGCTTGGCGTGTCGCGCAATTCACTGCGCGAGGCGCTGGCGACGCTGGTCAGCGAAGGGGTGCTGGTAAGCCGTCGCGGCGGCGGCACCTTTGTACGCTGGCAGCATGACGACTGGTCCGAGCAAAACATCGTTCAGCCGCTGAAGACGCTGATGGAGAACGACCCGGACTACAGCTTCGACATCCTTGAAGCGCGTCACGCCATCGAAACCAGTACCGCCTGGCACGCGGCCATGCGGGCAACCGACGCCGACAAAGAGAAACTCATCGCCTGCTTTGAGGCCACGCAAAGCAGCGACCCGGACATCGCCTCCCAGGCGGACGTCCGTTTTCACCTGGCGATTGCCGAGGCGTCGCACAACGTGGTGCTGCTCCAGACCATGCGCGGGTTCTTCGACCTGCTGCAATCCTCCGTGAAGCAGAGCCGCCAGCGCATGTATCTGGTTCCGCCGGTGTTTGCCCAGCTGACCGAACAGCACGAGGCGGTGCTCAACGCCATTCTGGCCGGTGATGCCGAGGCCGCGCGCAAAGCGATGATGGCGCATCTCGGTTTCGTGCACACCACCATTAAACGATTCGATGAAGACCAGGCCCGACAGGCGCGTATTACCCGTCTGCCTGGCGAAAGTGATATTTCCAGGGAGAACAAAGCATGATTATTTCAGCAGCCAGTGACTATCGCGCCGCGGCGCAGCGCATTTTGCCGCCGTTCCTGTTCCACTACATCGACGGCGGGGCGTATGCCGAATACACCCTGCGCCGCAACGTGGAAGATCTGTCGGAGGTGGCTCTGCGCCAGCGCGTGCTGAAGAATATGTCTGACCTGAGCCTTGAGACAAAACTGTTCAACGAAACGCTCTCCATGCCGGTGGCGCTCGCGCCTGTAGGCTTATGCGGGATGTATGCCCGCCGTGGCGAAGTGCAGGCGGCCGCGGCGGCGGATGCCAAAGGCATTCCGTTTACCCTTTCCACCGTGTCCGTCTGCCCGATCGAAGAGGTCGCCCCGACCATCAAGCGGCCGATGTGGTTCCAGCTGTACGTCCTGCGCGATCGCGGCTTTATGCGTAACGCGCTTGAGCGCGCTAAAGCGGCGGGCTGCTCCACGCTGGTCTTTACCGTTGATATGCCGACCCCCGGCGCACGCTATCGTGATGCTCACTCCGGCATGAGCGGCCCAAATGCGTCGCTCCGCCGCTACTGGCAGGCGGTAACGCATCCACAGTGGGCGTGGGACGTCGGCCTGAACGGTCGTCCACACGATCTGGGGAACATCTCGGCCTACCTTGGCAAACCGACCGGGCTGGAGGATTACATCGGCTGGCTGGCGAACAACTTCGATCCGTCCATCTCGTGGAAAGACCTGGAGTGGATCCGCGAATTCTGGGATGGCCCGATGGTGATCAAGGGGATCCTCGACCCGGAAGATGCCCGCGATGCGGTCCGCTTTGGCGCAGACGGGATTGTGGTCTCTAACCACGGCGGACGCCAGCTTGACGGGGTGCTCTCCTCCGCCCGCGCCCTGCCAGCTATTGCCGATGCGGTGAAAGGCGATATCGCCATCCTGGCCGACAGCGGGATCCGCAACGGGCTGGACGTGGTGCGTATGATTGCGCTGGGTGCCGACAGCGTGCTGCTGGGACGCGCGTATCTGTACGCCCTGGCGACGGCCGGCCAGGCAGGCGTGGCGAATCTGCTTAACCTGATCGAAAAAGAGATGAAGGTGGCGATGACGCTGACCGGTGCGAAAACCATTAGCGAAATCAGCAGGGATTCCCTGGTGCAGGAGTTAAGCAAACTACCTGCAGCGCTGGCTCCCCTTGCTCAGGGAAACGCGGCCTGAATCCCCCCTCATTAACGCCTCTTTCTCACGCGTCCGATCTCCCCCTCGGGCGCTTTTTTATGCCGAAAATAACATCCAGATAACATATTGGATAAGAAAATTTGACATCCACCTGCCGTCCGCAATTGTATAGACAAGCAAAGACAAGAACACAAAAACAACATCACATCAGAGGGGAGCGTATGACCTATTCAGGTAAGGTGGATATTCAGCAGGTGATCGACGACAGTCGCTTTTCAGGGTTTCACTGGCTGCTCATTGTGCTGGGCTTTCTGGTTCTGGCGATCGATGGCTTTGATACGGCAGCGATGGGTTACATCGCGCCTACGCTGTCGGCAGAATGGGGGATACACAAACAGGATCTGGGGCCGGTGCTGAGCGCAGCGCTGCTGGGGCTGTCGTTGGGCGCGCTGATCGCAGGTCCGGTATCGGACCGGATGGGGCGCAAGCGGGTGCTGGTCTTTTCGTGTCTGTTCTTCGGCCTGGCAAGCCTGGGCACGGCCTGGGCGCAAAGCCTCAATACCCTGACGCTGTGGCGCTTTCTGACGGGCCTGGGGCTCGGCGCCGCCATGCCGAACGCCATTACGCTGATCTCCGAGTTTGCCCCCCAGCGCTGCCGCGCCATGGCGATTAATACCATGTACTGCGGCTTCCCTCTGGGTGCGGCGGGCGGCGGCGCGATCTCGTCCTGGCTTATCCCCCACCACGGCTGGCGAAGCGTGCTGCTGACCGGCGCGATTGCGCCGCTGATTTTAACGCTGCTGCTGGCGCTGTTTTTACCGGAGTCCGTGAAGTTTCTGGTGCAGCGCGGGAGAGACGTCATGCAGGTCCGCCGCATTGCCAGCCGGTTCGCCCGCGGCACGCTGGAGAGCGTCACGGGCTTTTTCCTGGCCGAGGAGAAAGTCGCGTCTAAAAAAGGGAGCGTGTCGCAGCTGTTTTCCATGCCCTGGCTGCCCGGCACCCTGATGCTGTGGGTGACCTATTTTATGGGGCTGGTCATCTACTACGTTCTGCTAAGCTGGATGCCGACGCTGATGCAGGGGATGGGTTATGCTCTGGCTGAATCCGCCTGGCTCACCTCGCTGTTCACCTTCGGCGGCACCGCCGGCATCCTGCTTGCAGGTTGGATGATGGACCGCTGGGAAGCGCACAGGGTGGTTGCGTGTGGTTTCGTGCTGACGATGGGCCTTATTCTTTTGCTCGGCATTGAGCATAACCATATCGCCCTGTTTGGCGGGTTGATTTTCCTGATGGGGATCGCGATGAACGGCGCGCAGTCGGGCATGCAAACCCTGGCCGCCACCTTTTACCCTACCGAGTGCCGCGCGACGGGTATCGCCTGGATGCAGGGGATCGGCCGCTTTGGCGGCGTGGCGGGTACCATGACCAGCGCGCAGCTTCTTTCGATGCAGTGGCAGGCAGACAGTATTTTAATGATCCTCAGCGTGCCCGCCCTGGTGGCCGCTGCGGCAACCGTCTACAAAATGCTGTACAGCCGCTCGCAGGAACCCGGCGTCGCGTAGTTCCTCTCTTTTCTGCTATTCTGCCCCCGCAATTAAGGGGGCAGCATGCTTAACATCGTTTTATTCGAACCAGAAATTCCGCCAAATACCGGCAATATCATCCGCCTGTGTGCCAACACCGGTTTTCGTCTGCATATCATTGAGCCGATGGGCTTTACGTGGGACGACAAACGTCTGCGTCGGGCAGGGCTGGATTATCATGAATTTACCGCCGTCGTTCGCCACCACGATTACGCCGCGTTTCTGGAAGCCGAGCAGCCGCAGCGCATGTTCGCCCTGACTACCAAAGGCACGCCAGCACATAGCGCCGTAAGCTATCAGGCAGGTGACTATCTGATGTTTGGCCCGGAAACCCGCGGCCTGCCGGCCACGATCCTGGATGCCCTGCCCGCTGAGCAGAAAATCCGTATTCCGATGATGCCGGACAGCCGCAGCATGAACCTGTCGAACGCGGTGTCGGTCGTGGTGTATGAAGCATGGCGCCAGCTGGGTTATCCGGGCGCCATTCTCAGAAGTTAAATGCCGTCACCATACTCAAACGTATGGTGAATACCGTTGAAGTGCTGATCCATGTCCATGGACGGCTTATCGCTGTCTGGTTTACCGACGATACGCGCCGGTACGCCAGCGGCGGTGGTGTGCGGTGGCACAGGCTGGAGCACCACGGAGCCTGCGCCGATCTTCGCGCCGCGCCCGACTTCGATATTGCCGAGGATTTTGGCGCCCGCGCCAATCATCACACCTTCACGAATTTTCGGATGGCGATCGCCGCTGGTTTTCCCGGTACCGCCCAGAGTAACCGACTGCAGGATCGAGACGTCATCTTCAATCACCGCCGTTTCCCCGACGACAATCCCGGTGGCGTGGTCGAGCATGATCCCACGGCCAATTTTCGCAGCCGGGTGAATATCGACCTGGAACGTCACGGAAACCTGGTTTTGCAGGAAGATCGCCAGCGCGCGGCGGCCTTCATTCCACAGCCAGTGGCCGATACGATAAGCCTGTAGAGCGTGGAAGCCTTTCAGGTACAGCAGCGGCGTAGAATATTTATCGACCGCCGGGTCACGCGTGCGCACGGCCTGGATATCACAGGCGGCAGAGGCGATCATTTCCGGGTCTGCGGCGTAAGCCTCTTCCACCACTTCACGAATGGCGATAGCAGGCATAATCGAGGACGCCAGCTTGTTGGCGAGCATATAGCTGAGCGCGCTGCCCAGGTTTTCGTGTTTGAGTAGCGTTGCGTGGTAGAAACTGGCCAGCATAGGCTCACAGTCGGCCAGCGCCCGGGCTTCGGCTTTAATATTGTTCCAGACGATATCCAGTTCTTCACACGGCATTGCTTACTCCAGACGATAGTTAATGACCAGCCAGTTCTGCGCTGGCTGGGTCATTCAGATGACAACGGTTCCGACTAGTTACTGCTGCGCTCGTCCTTGCGCGCACGACCTAATAAGGTCAATGCTGCCTCGCGCGCATTTTTTCCGCAATACAATACCTGATAAATTTCCTCGGTTATTGGCATTTCGACACCGAAACGGTGTGCCAACTCGCGGACTTCTTTGGTATTGCGGTAGCCTTCAACCACCTGACCAATTTTCTCCTGCGCGCCTTTTACATCGCTGCCCTGTCCGAGCATCATGCCAAAGCGGCGGTTACGAGACTGGTTGTCGGTACAGGTCAGCACCAGGTCGCCCAGGCCTGCCATCCCCATAAAGGTGGCCGGATCGGCACCCAGCGCTTCGCCCAGGCGGGACATTTCGGTCAGCCCGCGGGTGATCAGCGCCGTACGCGCATTGGCACCAAAACCAATGCCGTCTGACATCCCGGCGCCAATCGCAATCACGTTCTTCACCGCCCCGCCCAGCTGCACGCCGATAAAATCGGGGTTGCTGTAGACGCGGAAGCTCTTGCCGCAGTGCAGCAACTGTTGAAGATCGTCGGAGAAGGCCTGGTCGGTGGAAGCCAGCGAAATCGCCGTCGGCAGGCCAGCGGCCAGCTCTTTGGCAAAGGTCGGGCCGGAGATGACCGCCAGCGGGATCTCATCACCCAGCGCTTCGCGGGCAACGTCCTGCAGCAGGCGTCCGGTTTCGGCCTCCAGTCCTTTTGTCGCCCAGACAATGCGCGCATCCGGGCGCATCAGCGGCTTAATCTGACGCAGTACGTCGCCAAATACATGGCTCGGAACCACAATCAGAATGTTGCGGCTGGCCGCCAGCGCGGTCGCAAGGTCGCTTTCAAGGTGCAGGGAGTCAGGGAACGGAACGTCCGGGAGAAACGCGACGTTGCAACGATCGCGCTGCAGCGTAGCGATATGTTTTGGGTCGTGGCCCCACAGGACCACGTCGTGACCATTTCTTGCCAGCGTGATAGCAAGAGCGGTGCCGTATGAACCGGCACCGATCACAGTCATTGACGCATTAACAGTGCTCATCAGGCATCCTGATGTTGTTCAGCACCTTCGCCAGCCTGCTGCTGCAGATAGTTCATGAACAGCGCATCAAAGTTAACTGGCGCAAGGTTCAGTTGCGGGAATGTACCGCGAGAAACCAGGCTGGTGATGCATTCACGCGCATACGGGAACAGAATGTTCGGGCAGTACGCACCCAGGCAATGCGCCATCTGGTTGCCTTCGATACCGCCGATAGAGAAGATGCCGCCCTGCTGTACTTCACACAGGAATGCAGTTTCTTCGCCAAGAGACGCGGTAACGGTCACACGCAGCACGACTTCATACACGTCATCTGCCAGTTGGGTAGATGCGGTATCCAGATCAAGTTTAACCTCTGGCTGCCAATCTTTCTGGAAAACGTGTGGCGCATTTGGCGCTTCGAAAGAGACATCCTTGGTGTAGATACGCTGGATCTGGAAAGTCATTTCGGTGTTGTTTTGTTCTGACATGGAAATACCCTTTTTAATTGTCCTAAAGTCTCTTAGCTCAGCAGCGGATCGAGTCCACCACGGGCGTCGAGCGCATACAAGTCATCACAGCCGCCAATGTGCTGCGCATCAATAAAAATCTGTGGAACCGTCGTACGACCACTACGTTGGATCATCTCTTCGCGTTTAATCGCGTCACCGTCGATCGGCAGTTCCTGGAACGTGACGCCTTTGCTGTTCAGCAGCGCTTTCGCACGATGGCAGAACGGGCACGTCGCTTTGGTATAGATCTCAATATGGGCCATGACTGAACTCCTTATTTACCGCGCACCAAAGGAAGATTTTCCCCGCTCCAGCCGGAAATACCTTCTTTCAGCACCGTTACGTTTTCGAAGCCTGCTTTATGAAGCGCGCTGGCAGATTCCTGTGCCTGCATGCCGGTCGCATCCACAACGATAATCGGCTGGGCTTTGTGTTTCTCAAGCTCACCGACGTTGTTCGCTTTGATTTCAGCTGGCAACAGGTTGATTGCGCCCGCAATGTGACCTTTGCGGAAATCGTCACGCTGACGCAGATCGACAACGACGGCATCTTCTTTGTTAATTAGACGCGTCGCTTCACCACGGGTGATAACCTTAATCTTAGACGTCAGGCTCTTAAATGTGGTGAACAGCACAGCAGCCAGCAGGCCAATCCACGCGATGCTCAGAACCGGATGGCGGCTAACGAATTGCATAATTTCTTGCATGGAGGGTAACTACTCCCGACTAAGTGATAAAAAAACCAGGACAGGAGTATACCTGTGCGTTCTGGCAAATACAGCCAGCGACCCTAACCTAATCCATTTTCTGCGGCATGCCACCTAAAAAAATGCCTCAAAATGGTCTGGTCAGCACCTTGCCCCTGCGCTTTCTTTGATCTTCTGCGGCTATTTGATCGATTCAGCTGTAGTAAAATTACGCAAATTTTGACTCTTGAGCATGAGGTTGTCGCAATGTCGGTTTCTAAAAAACCTATGGTACTGGTGATTCTGGATGGCTATGGCTACCGTGAAGACAGCCAGGATAACGCTATTTTCAACGCCAAAACCCCGGTCATGGATGCCCTGTGGGCAAAACGTCCGCATACGCTGATTGACGCGTCTGGCCTGGAAGTGGGCCTGCCGGACCGCCAGATGGGCAACTCCGAAGTTGGTCACGTTAACCTGGGCGCCGGGCGTATTGTGTATCAGGATCTGACGCGTCTGGATGTTGAAATCAAAGAACGCACCTTCTTCTCCAACCCAACGCTGTCTGGCGCGGTTGATAAAGCCGTTGCCGCTGGCAAGGCCGTTCACATCATGGGCCTGCTCTCTGCAGGCGGCGTTCACAGCCACGAAGATCACATCATGGCGATGGTTGAGCTGGCCGCTGAACGCGGTGCGGAAAAAATCTATCTGCACGCCTTCCTGGACGGTCGCGACACGCCACCACGCAGTGCAGAAGGCTCCCTTAAAGCCTTTGAAGACAAATTCGCCGCGCTGGGCAAAGGCCGCGTGGCGTCTATCATTGGCCGTTACTACGCCATGGACCGCGACAACCGCTGGGATCGCGTTGAACAGGCCTATGACCTGCTGACCCTGGCAAAAGGTGAATTCCAGTTCGCGACCGCCGTTGAGGCCCTGGAAGCGGCTTATGCACGTGATGAAAATGACGAATTCGTGAAAGCATCCGTGATCCGTGCTGAAGGCCAGGCTGATGCCGCCATGGAAGACGGCGATGCGCTGATCTTCATGAACTTCCGCGCAGACCGCGCGCGCGAAATCACCCGTGCGTTCGTCAACAGCGACTTCGACGGTTTTGCCCGCAAGAAAGTGGTGAAACTCGACTTCATCCAGTTGACCGAATACGCGGCAGACATCAAGGCCCCATGCGCGTATCCGCCCGCCTCGCTGGCCAATACCTTCGGCGAGTGGATGGCGAAGAACGACAAAACGCAGCTGCGTATCTCTGAAACCGAGAAGTACGCGCACGTCACCTTCTTCTTTAACGGCGGCGTTGAAGAGCCGTTCAAAGGCGAAGACCGCATTCTGATCAACTCCCCGAAAGTGGCCACCTACGATCTGCAGCCAGAGATGAGCTCTGCAGAATTGACTGAAAAACTGGTTGCGGCCATCAAGAGCGGTAAGTACGACACCATCATCTGTAACTACCCGAACGGTGATATGGTCGGTCATACCGGGGTGATGGAAGCGGCAGTGAAAGCGGTTGAAGCGCTGGACCACTGCGTTGAGCAGGTTGCGAAAGCGGTTGAGTCCGTTGGCGGCCAGCTGCTGATCACCGCGGATCACGGAAACGCTGAACAGATGCGCGACCCGGCGACCGGCCAGGCGCACACGGCCCACACCAACCTGCCGGTTCCGCTGATTTATGTGGGTGATAAGTCACTGAAAGCAGTGGAAGGCGGCAAGCTTTCTGACATCGCGCCAACCATGTTGTCGCTGATGGGGATGCCGATCCCTGAAGAGATGACTGGTAAGCCGCTGTTCATCGTGGAATAATCGCTCCCCATGAGGGGAAAGGCGATTTTTTCAATCACATGGGTCGTGAAGCCGCTTAGGTTATCAGTCAGACCTCTGTTTTACGCCAGCGCACTCAGCGCTGGCGTATTGCTGTGCGCCGCATCCGCCCATGCGGATGACCGCGACCAGCTGAAATCTATTCAGGCCGATATCGCCGCCAAAGAGCGTGCGGTGCGCCAGCAGCAGCAGCAGCGCTCCACCCTGCTCGCCCAGCTTAAGCAGCAGGAAGAGGCGATCTCCGCCGCCACGCGTAAACTCCGTGAAATGCAAAACACCCTCGCCCAGTTGAATAAACAGATCGACGAGATGAACGCGTCAATTGCCAAACTGGAGCGCCAGCGCGATGCGCAGGAGCGCAATCTTGCCGCACAGCTTGATGCCGCATTCCGTCAGGGTGAACATACCGGACTCCAGCTGATCCTCAGCGGCGAAGAGAGCCAGCGCGGCCAGCGCCTGCAGGCCTACTTTGGCTATCTCAACCAGGCGCGTCAGGAGACGATCGCGCAGCTGAAGCAGACGCGCGAAGAGGTCTCCACGCAAAAAGCCGAGCTGGAAGAGAAGCAGAGCCAGCAGCAGACGCTGCTCTACGATCAGCAGGCCCAGCAGGCGAAGCTTGAGCAGGCCCGCAACGAGCGTAAGAAAACCCTTTCCGGCCTTGAATCCTCGATTCAGGAAGGCCAGAGCCAGCTGAGCGAAATGCGCGCCAACGAATCCAAACTGCGTAACAGCATCGCCCGGGCGGAAGCGGCGGCGAAAGCGCGCGCCGAAAAAGAGGCGCGCGAGGCGCAGGCCGTTCGCGACAAGCAGCAGGAAGCGTCCCGCAAAGGGACCACCTACAAGCCAAGCGAAAGCGAACGTTCCCTGATGTCGCGTACCGGCGGTTTAGGCTCGCCTCGCGGCCAGGCTTTCTGGCCCGTTCGTGGTTCAATTCTGCATCGCTATGGCGAACAGCTGCAGGGTGAGCTACGTTGGAAAGGGATCGTTATCGGTGCGTCTGAAGGTAGCGAAGTGAAAGCCATTGCCGATGGCCGCGTGATTCTGGCCGACTGGCTGCAGGGTTACGGACTGGTGGTGGTGGTCGAACACGGTAAAGGTGATATGAGTCTTTACGGCTACAACCAGAGCGCGCTGGTCAGCGTCGGCACACAGGTGCGCGCCGGCCAACCCATCGCCCTTGTGGGCAGCAGTGGCGGTCAGGGCCGCCCGTCACTCTATTTCGAAATTCGTCGTCAGGGTCAGGCGGTCAATCCACAGCCGTGGTTGGGAAGATAAGTTTTGCTTCAATTTCGTCGAATCGTTTTCTCCGTCGTCAGCACGCTGGCGCTGGCTGCACCGGTATACGCAGGTAAGCTCGCTATCGTGATTGATGACTTCGGTTATCGTCCACACTATGAAAATCAGGTGCTGGCGATGCCGTCGGCCATCTCCGTCGCCGTCCTTCCGAATGCCCCTCACGCGCGTGAGATGGCGACCAAAGCCCACAGCAGCGGTCATCAGGTTCTCATCCACCTGCCCATGGCACCGCTCAGCAAGCAGCCGCTGGAAAAAGATACCCTCCGCCCGGATATGAGCAGCGAGGAGATCGAGCGCATCATCCGCGACGCCTACAACAAAGTGCCGTATGCCGTTGGTCTGAACAATCACATGGGTAGTGCGATGACCTCCAGCCTGTACGGGATGCTCAAAGTGATGCAGGCGCTGGAGCGTTATAACCTCTACTTCCTCGACAGCATGACCATCGGCAACAGCCAGGCGATGCGCGCCGCTCAGGGAACGGGCGTAAAGGTGATTAAGCGTAAGGTGTTCCTGGATGATACCCAGAACGAAGCTGATATTCGCGTGCAGTTCAATCGCGCGGTACAGCTGGCCCGCCGTAATGGCTCGGCCATTGCCATCGGTCACCCGCACCCGTCTACCGTTCGCGTCCTGCAGCAAATGCTGCCGACCTTACCTGCCGATATCACGCTGGTACGCCCGAGCGATCTGCTGAACGAACCGCAGGTGGATACCTCTACGCCAAATTCTGCGCAGCCCGTCCCGACAGCGCCGCGTAATCCGTTCCGCGGCGTGAAGCGCTGTGTACCGAAGCAACCGCCTGAACCGGTCTATGCGACCCGCTTCTTCTCCGTTATCGGAGACAGCATCAGCAACAGCACGCTGGTGAAATACGTCCAGCAGCAATGGCAGGGATGGGGTAAGAAAGCCTGACGATAAAAAAGCCACCGTCATGGTGGCTTTTTTATCACTTCAGTTCGAAAGAACCGTCGAGGATCTGGCTATACAACGTCGGCTGGCCGTTGTCTGTAGTTTGGTATTGTTCTTTGTGCGAGAGCTTATAAATGCCCACGGGATCATTATTTAGCATCGCCATGGCCGTCAAATCAGGTTTCGCTGAGATGAACTGGCGAATCAGAAAGCGATTATTCCCGGTGACCGGCTGTAGATCCATGATCTGACGAAACTGCGGATAGCGCTCGTGCGCATATAAGAAACTGTAATCAATCAGGAAGTATTCAATCAGGATATCGTGGTGTTGCCAGTAGCGATACAGAATATCCCGAACCGTCTTTACCAGTGAGCATCCCTTTTGGGCTGCAAGAAAATAGGCCGTCCAGTAACCCTGGCTCAATGCATTTTCAGGTGAATCAAAACGTAGTGATGAGAAGGTGTTCTCAAAAAATGTTTCCGGCACCGGCTTCGTCATGAACACCGTGGCGTCCATCCAGATCCCGCCATATTGATACAGCAGAGAACAGCGAACAATATCAGAGTATTGCGCCTTACTAATCAGCCCCGCCTGGTATTTCGTTTTGATGTGTTCAGGGAGAGTAAGGTAGTCAGGGATATTCTCATCCGTCAGGATAATGACCTGCGCATCCGGCGTGTTTGCTTGAACAGATGCAATGCATCGTTTCACCAACTCAGGCGCGCTATCGAGCCCCTGGAACCAGCAGATCCAGATGACGCGTGATTGCTCCGATTCAGTTAGTTGCGCAGCGTCAGGCTGAACATGCAGATCATCAATAACGCTAAAAATTGTCTCTTTTTTCTTCCGCTCAAAATGGCTGGCCGCACGCTGAAAAAGAGAAAAACCCGTTTTTTTGTGCCAGCGTCGGGTTTTCTTGATGAGCTTATTCGTTGCATTGAGATTCATCATTTCACCTTAATAAATTCAGAATAGCTCTTTTAGCGTACGGCGAAGCAGTTTCATTTTTAACTTAGCGTCTTTTTTACGCCCTCGTAATAAACAATTCATACGAGTCGATTTAAACCCACGAAAAGACATGAGCTGGAACAAGTTATTACTGCGAGTAACTTCAGACATGTACTGTCGATATTTAAAATAGAGCTTACGGTACGCATTGTATTTTTTAACTTGCGACGTAATCCGATCGCTCCCGTGTTCAGCATCCACCATCGCCGTACTGAAACTGTATTTGATACCTGGACCATATTTCAGAATTAATTTAATCCAGACGTCGCGATCTTGCTGTTGTTTAATTTCAGGAGAAAATCCGCCTACACCTAATAGTTTTTCTTTAGTGGTCAAGACCTGATTGCCCACCACGTTTTCGCACAAAATATCCTGTAGCGCAATTATCCTTTTATCATCAGTATCCGGATAAGTGCGGTGGGTCTTATCCAGCCGGGCGGGGGTATCCGTCACAAAGGCATACTTATCATCATACCGCTCAGCGAGTTTCGTCAGACGTTCTGGCAGGAAATAATCGTCATCATCCAGCCCCGTCACAAACACGCCGTGCGATAGCGCATAACCCCGGTTACGGCTGAAGTTAGAACCGCTGTTCTTTTCGTTACGTTCGTAGATGAAATGCACAAAACGCGCTTCACACTCCGCGCGCATACGCTCTATAAGTTGAGCGGTTTGCTCATTAGAACAATCATCAACAATAACCAATTCTACCGCAGGGTATGTCTGAGCAATAACTGAACGAATTGCGCGCTCCAGCAACGCCTCTCTGTTGTGGGTGGTGATGATTACTGAAATCAGTTCGTTCATGGCATGCTCGTCTGGTAAAAGGTATTTCTCCATCGGGAGAATACCTTTTTCCCGATGGAGAATCAAAACGATTACTTAATGACCTTATGGTGTTTGTTCTGTTCAAGGAAAACAATCGACATTATCAACGTCAGCATCCAGGCTACAGGGGTTGTTTTTGAATAGAACATCACGCCACCTACTCCGAACATAACAATCGAGACCAGGAAAGCGAAAAGAATAATACTTTTACGGATACGTAATGCATACCAGCCAAGCGATATAACAAACAGAATATAGAGAATAACGCCTGAAGGACCTTTTACAGAAAGGGTTTCAACAATTTCATTATGAAGATGACCACGAATGTGATCCAGTGCACCTGACAGGCTTGGATCTTTATTAACTTCATCAATTATCTTTGCGTTTCGCTCATCAGTAGACTGCCATAAATAACTATTTTTAGATGCAGCTAATCCCACCTTCCACATAGCAAAACGAGCCCCAACAGAAGTGGCACTGTTCGCTTTATCATAGGAAGCGATGTCATTATTAAAGTCATTATAACGCTGTGTCAGACTGTCTTTCATCATAAATGCGCCTGCCAGCAAAGCGATCAGAAAAACAGACACCCCCTTCCACGGAATATGCTTGTCCCGGTACAGCTTAAATACCATCAAGCCGAAGAAAATAATCGGATAGGTCAAAATAGCTGCCCGCGTTTCTGTCGCCACCAGTACCAGGAAGGTAATAAAGAAGTGCGCGAGTATAAACAGCTCTTTCCATCGACTTGAACTGTGTTGTAGCACCAGAATCGTATAGAACGAGATAAACGCAATGGTATAGGCAGCTCCTGTTGCATCAGCTCCACCAGCAAGGGAGAGCGTTACCCTTTGGTTTTCAAGAAACAGGTGCTGGTACCCGGCGTAGACAACAATCATCACCTGCAATGCGATAGCCAGCAGCATATGAATCTTATTGCTACCTACTTTGAGCTGATTACGGTTCACAAACACGAAGATGGAAAATGCTCCGAACAGGCAGATTTTCCCGACTTCAAGATAAGCGCGATATGAGTTGATCGCCGCACTATCAACCTTATACATTCGGTACCAGACCAGATCGCAAATCCCGATGATCAACAGGACCAGACAAAGCCAGAATGCATCATTCTTTCTGAAATTTTTAATATCCAACAAGAAAATAACGAATGCGGTAACACCCGCCAGGCCCAAAATTTTGGCAGATAAATTGGGTGAAACAACTACGCAACCAAAAGCGATAGCACACAGTCCAAAGAGTAATTGCAACAACGCAAACTGGACCTTATCTCGTTCTACATTAATCATCATTATTCCATTTACTAAGAAGGCAAAGCAGGCTAGCACACTGCTAAATGCAAGTTTATCGCACCAGTGTTAACGAATATTACGCCAGTCATAGGACTTCCCGGTCGTGTCCAGCACGGAAACGTTCTTATTGTAACCGGTAAGCCAGGACTGTACCGACTGGACAGGCTCCCCCTGGCGATGGATCCCAAGCCACAGCTCTGCCAGCGTATTAATATCATCAGCTGACCATACGGTATTGTAATCTCCGGTATATTGCTTACCAGAATCCACCTGATGTCCGTACCAGATAAACACCGGGATATGCAGCGCCTCTCGTGGAGGATTAACGTTACCGTGGGAGTAAGCTACAGCACGTTTCGGATCGCGAATGAGGCCATGATCGGAGAAATACATGACGGATGAGCGCGAGTTTTCCAGAAGGCTAAAGACCTTGCTCATCAACGTATCCGTATATCGCACAGAGTTGTCATAACAGTCATCGGCTTCATTATCACCGTGCAAAACCGCCTGGCTGGCAGGGAAGCGTCGACAGGAAGGTTCGTGACTTCCGTACAAATGCAGAACAATTAATTTCTTGCCCGGCGCTTTAAGCGCATTCTGCAACAGCGGCAAAAGGTCTTCGTCGTAGCCCCCGTCAATCCATTCATGCTGTTTCGTGTTCAGAGCAATGCCGGTAATGACGTTATTATGCGCCCCTCCTTTACCCTGACGACTAAACCAGTACGTATCATATCCCGCTTTATTAGCGATATTGATGACGTTATCGCCATACTTACGCGGATCGCGTGCATTCACAGTATCCGCGGTTAACGCCAGCGGTACCGCCATAATCGTGACCGGTGCAGGCGTAACGGCATTGCGGAACAGTAAGAGCTGCGATTTTTGCTTTTCCAGCTCTGGAGTAGTATCTCGTTGATAACCATAGATACTCATATTTGCCGTACGCTCAGACTCACCAATGATCAGCACATAGTTTTCGATGCCGGTATCGGATAACGTGATTTTATAATCAGGAATATTTTTGCCGATATTGGCCACCACGGCATTATCTTCAATGGCCTGCATAAAGACTTTTGATGTGCTAACAGGCGTCGCCTGAACCACGCGCTGTGCCAGGCTTTCGACGCTGCTTTTCCTGAGTTGGTGCTGCAAGGCCTGACCATAAAAAGCCAGCAGCGTGACGGCAAGCGCAACGGCGGGCCAGCGACGAAAACGCGGCGCGACAGGCCATTTGCCGGTATTCGCGGTATAAATGAACAACGCGGACAGGGCGATAAAGATCAGGCAATCGCGCCAGTACAAACCGAGCATCGAACTTGCTTCACCCGGTGTCGTATTGAGTACGCTCAGCGCAAAACCATAACTAAACGCAGAATTGAAATTACTCCAGGCGTATAGCTGTAAAGTAATATCTGCTGCAACCGGAATTAATAAAATAATCGCCAGTACATTCCTGATTAATTTATTGTTTATACATTTTAATGTCAGCAATATTAGCGCGAAAACCAACGTGCGGTTAATCACCGCATTATATTTAGCATGTATAATATTAACGCCAATGACTATTAGCAGAGAAATAACGACAGTAAAGAAAGCGGTAAATCGCGAAGGTGTCTCAACCAACTTCTGTGAAAACAGTGTGGACATAATGACCTGATTAGCCTGGCAATATCTTTCCTGACGAAATCATTTTGATTGCAAGAATGAACGTGCGGAGAAGACAGAATGGATGAAATTTCGCCAGAAGTTAACAAGTAACTTCTGGAAAGTCAAACCGCTAAGAAAGAGTGCTGGCACCCGTAAAAGTGATGCCAGCAGACAGGTTACTCCCAGCTCAGGATCACCTTCCCTGACTGGCCGGAACGCATCGCGTCAAAGCCCTGCTGGAACTCATCGATGGAGAAACGGTGAGTAATAATCGGGGACAGATCCAGACCGGACTGAATTAATGCCGCCATCTTGTACCAGGTCTCAAACATCTCGCGGCCATAGATGCCCTTGATGAACAGCCCCTTGAAGATCACTTTGTTCCAGTCGATAGACATATCCGACGGCGGAATGCCCAGCATCGCGATACGACCGCCGTGGTTCATGGTGTCGAGCATGGTGCGGAACGCCGGCGGTGCACCGGACATCTCCAGGCCCACGTCAAAGCCTTCGGTCATGCCCAGCTCTTCCATCACGTCGGTCAGGCTCTCTTTCGAGACATCCACCGCGCGGGTGACCCCCATTTTGCGCGCCAGAGACAGACGGTATTCGTTCACGTCGGTGATCACAACGTTGCGCGCACCCACGTGCTTCGCCACGGCTGCCGCCATAATGCCGATTGGGCCCGCGCCGGAGACCAGCACGTCTTCACCGACCAGGTCGAAGGAGAGCGCGGTGTGTACCGCGTTGCCGAACGGGTCGAAGATGGAGGCCAGATCGTCAGAAATATTGTCCGGGATTTTGAAGGCGTTAAAGGCCGGGATCACCAGGTATTCCGCGAAGCAGCCCGGACGGTTCACGCCCACGCCGATGGTATTGCGGCACAGGTGCGTACGTCCGCCGCGGCAGTTACGGCAGTGACCACAGGTAATATGGCCTTCACCGGAGACGCGGTCGCCAATTTTAAAACCTTTTACTTCCTGGCCGATGCCCACCACTTCGCCGACATATTCGTGACCGACAACCATCGGTACCGGAATGGTTTTCTGCGACCACTGGTCCCAGTTGTAGATGTGAACGTCAGTACCGCAGATAGCCGTTTTACGAATTTTGATCAGCAGATCGTTATGACCGACTTCCGGTTCCGGCACGTCGGTCATCCAAATCCCTTCTTCCGCTTTCAGTTTGGATAACGCTTTCATCACACGTCCTCAGGCAATGACGCCCAGCTGTTTACCGATGCGGGTAAAGGCTTCCACCGCACGTTCAATTTGTTCAGGCGTATGCGCCGCAGACATCTGGGTGCGGATACGCGCCTGACCTTTTGGCACCACCGGGAAGAAGAACCCGGTGACGTAAATACCTTCTTTCTGCAGTTCGCGGGCAAATTGCTGCGCGACGACCGCATCGCCCAGCATCACCGGAATGATCGCGTGGTCAGCACCGGCCAGGGTGAAACCTGCGGCGCTCATTTTTTCACGGAACAGACGGGCGTTGGACCACAGGCGGTCGCGCAGCTCAGCGCCGGACTCCACCATCTCCAGCACTTTGATGGAGGCAGAAACAATCGCCGGCGCCAGGGAGTTGGAGAACAGGTACGGACGGGAGCGCTGGCGCAGCCATTCCACCACCTCTTTACGCGCGGCGGTATAGCCGCCGGACGCGCCGCCGAGCGCTTTGCCCAGCGTACCGGTGATAATGTCCACGCGTCCCATCACGTCGCAGTATTCGTGGGAACCGCGGCCGTTTTCGCCGACAAAGCCGACCGCGTGAGAGTCATCGACCATCACCAGCGCGTCGTATTTGTCTGCCAGGTCGCACACGCCCTTCAGGTTAGCGATCACACCGTCCATAGAGAACACGCCGTCGGTGGCGATCAGCACGTGGCGGGCACCCGCTTCACGAGCCTCTTTCAGGCGTGCTTCCAGCTCAACCATGTCGTTGTTGGCGTAGCGGAAACGCTTCGCTTTACACAGGCGTACGCCGTCGATGATGGAGGCGTGGTTCAGGGCGTCGGAGATAATCGCATCTTCTGCGCCGAGCAGTGTCTCAAACAGACCGCCGTTGGCGTCGAAGCAGGAGGAGTACAGAATCGCGTCTTCCATTCCGAGGAAGCTCGCCAGCTTTTGCTCAAGCTGCTTGTGGCTGTCCTGGGTACCGCAGATAAAGCGTACGGAGGCCATGCCGAAACCGTGGGTGTCCATGCCGTTTTTTGCAGCGGCAATCAGCTCAGGATGATTCGCAAGACCTAAGTAGTTGTTCGCACAAAAGTTAATCACATGGCTGCCGTCGGCAACGGTGATGTCCGCCTGCTGGGCAGACGTGATAATACGCTCTTCCTTGAACAACCCTTCCGCACGTGCGGTGTCGAGGTCGCTGTTTAACTGTTTGTAAAAATCACCACGCATTGCAATTCTCCAGACTCGGCAAATTTCGGGACATATTACCCAAACCTATAGTTCATGACGAGATGACACGTCATCTCTTATCGTTTTTGCAGCATAAATCACGCGTACCCCTGCGCTGTGAAGGTGAATGGCTGAAGGGCAGCCATACTAATGATATGATAGAGACATTAGCGTCCGGGATTGTCCCCGGGCTCCACACTTCAAAGGTTACAGTTATGATCATCGTTACCGGCGGCGCAGGCTTTATCGGCAGTAATATTGTTAAGGCTCTCAATGACAAAGGCATCACCGACATCCTGGTGGTTGACAACCTGAAAGATGGCACTAAGTTCGTCAACCTGGTGGATCTGAACATCGCTGACTACATGGATAAAGAAGATTTCCTTATCCAGATTATGGCAGGCGAAGAGTTCGGCGAGATCGAAGCCATCTTCCACGAAGGTGCGTGTTCTTCCACCACCGAGTGGGATGGTAAGTACATGATGGACAACAACTATCAGTACTCTAAAGAGATCCTGCACTACTGCCTGGAGCGTGAGATTCCGTTCCTGTACGCCTCCTCCGCGGCAACCTACGGCGGCCGCACCTCGGACTTCATCGAATCCCGCGAATATGAGCAGCCGCTGAACGTCTACGGTTATTCTAAATTCCTGTTCGACGAGTACGTGCGTCAGGTTCTGCCAGAAGCGAACTCGCAGATCGTTGGTTTCCGCTACTTCAACGTCTACGGACCGCGTGAAGGCCACAAAGGCAGCATGGCAAGCGTGGCGTTCCACCTGAACACCCAACTGAATAACGGTGAAAGTCCAAAACTGTTCGAAGGCAGCGACGGCTTTAAGCGCGACTTCGTTTACGTGGGCGACGTGGCGGCCGTAAACCTGTGGTTCTGGGAAAACGGCGTGTCCGGCATCTTCAACCTCGGTACTGGCCGTGCGGAATCCTTCCAGGCAGTGGCTGACGCCACGCTGGCGTATCACAAAAAAGGCAGCATCGAGTACATTCCGTTCCCGGAAAAACTGAAAGGCCGTTATCAGGCGTTCACGCAGGCCGATCTGACCAACCTGCGCGCCGCAGGCTACGACAAGCCGTTCAAGACCGTTGCCGAAGGCGTAACGGAATATATGGCCTGGCTGAACCGCGACGCGTAAGTATGAGAATTCTGGTGATCGGCCCGTCATGGGTGGGCGACATGATGATGTCGCAAAGTCTCTATCGCACGCTCAAGGCGCGTTATCCCCAGGCGATAATCGACGTGATGGCACCCGCATGGTGCCGTCCGCTGTTATCGCGTATGCCGGAAGTGAATGAAGCCATCCCGATGCCACTCGGTCACGGAGCGCTGGAAATCGGCGAACGCCGCAAGCTCGGTCATAGCCTGCGCGAGAAGCGCTACGATCGCGCGTATGTCCTGCCAAACTCCTTTAAATCCGCCCTGGTACCCTTCTTTGCGGGCATCCCACATCGCACCGGCTGGCGCGGTGAAATGCGCTACGGTCTGCTGAACGATGCGCGGGTGCTGGATAAAGAAGCCTGGCCGCTGATGGTGGAGCGCTATGTGGCGCTGGCCTATGACAAAGGCGTGATGCGCAGCGCGAAAGATCTGCCGCAGCCGCTGCTCTGGCCACAGCTTCAGGTTAACGACGGTGAAAAATCCCAGACCTGTAACGCGTTTGGTCTTTCGTCTGAACGCCCGATGATTGGCTTCTGCCCAGGCGCCGAGTTCGGCCCGGCAAAACGCTGGCCGCACTATCACTATGCGGAGCTGGCGAAACAGCTGATTGACGAAGGCTACCAGATTGTCCTGTTCGGTTCGGCAAAAGATCACGAGGCTGGCAACGAAATTCTCGCCACGCTCAGTAACGAACAGCAGGCCTGGTGCCGCAATCTGGCGGGAGAAACGCAGCTTGAACAGGCTGTTATCCTGATTGCCGCCTGTAAAGCGGTGGTCACTAACGACTCTGGCCTGATGCACGTCGCCGCTGCGCTCAACCGCCCACTGGTGGCGCTGTATGGCCCAAGTAGCCCGGACTTCACGCCCCCGCTTTCTCATAAAGCGCGCGTCATCCGCCTGATCACCGGCTACCACAAAGTGCGCAAAGGCGATGCCGCAGAAGGCTACCATCAGAGCCTGATCGACATTACGCCAGCGCGCGTTCTCGAAGAGCTTAACGAGCTGCTGTTGAGCGAAGAAGGATAACGAATGCGGGTACTGATCGTTAAAACTTCTTCGATGGGCGATGTTCTGCATACGCTGCCGTCACTGACGGACGCCATGCGGGCCATTCCCGGTATTCGTTTTGACTGGGTGGTGGAGGAAGGCTTCGCGCAGATCCCCACCTGGCATGAAGCGGTTGACCGCGTGATCCCGGTGGCGATTCGCCGCTGGCGCAAAGCGTGGTTCTCCGCGCCGATTAAAGCCGAACGCAAAGCCTTCCGTGAGGCGGTGCAGGCACAGCGTTACGACGCCATCATCGACGCCCAGGGGCTGGTGAAAAGCGCCGCGCTGGTCACGCGTCTGGCACACGGCGTAAAGCACGGGATGGACTGGCACAGCGCCCGCGAACCGCTGGCGAGCCTGTTTTATAACCGTCGTCATCACATCGCAAAGCAACAGCATGCGGTGGAACGTACCCGCGAGCTGTTTGCCAAAAGCCTGGGCTATGCGAAACCGGAAACCCAGGGCGACTATGCAATTTCCCGGCATTTCCTGCACGCCTCATCGCAGAAAAGCGACCCTTATTTGATTTTCCTTCACGCGACAACCCGCGATGACAAGCACTGGCCGGAAGCGTACTGGCGCGAACTGATCGGCCTGCTGGCAAGCGCGGGGCTGCGTATTAAACTCCCGTGGGGCGCACCGCACGAAGAGGCACGGGCCAAACGTCTGGCAGAAGGGTTTGATTACGTGGACGTTCTGCCACGCATGAAACTTGACGGCGTCGCTCAGGCGCTGGCAGGCGCTACGGCTGTGGTCTCCGTGGATACGGGCCTCAGCCACCTGACGGCGGCGCTGGACCGTCCTAACATCACGCTTTACGGCCCAACGGACCCGGGCCTGATCGGCGGCTATGGAAAAAATCAGTATATCTGCCGCCCGGAACACTCATCGCAGTTGAGCGATCTCAGCGCCGCTGCGGTATTTGCGCAATTAGAGCCTTTGCTGGCAGCAGAGAGAGCCTATGTCTGATTTTTTCTCAGCGGAGCGCCCGCCAAAGCGCGTGCTGATTATTAAGCTGCGTCACCACGGTGACGTTCTGCTTATCTCGCCGGTTTTTACCGTGCTGAAAAAGAACTGGCCGAACGTGGAGGTCGACGCGCTGGTCTATGACGACACGCAGGCGATGCTGACCAGCCACCCGCATATCGACCAGGTCCATACTATTGGGCGCAACTGGCGCAAAAAGGGGTGGTTTGAACAATTCCGCCTCTACCGCGCGCTGCTCAATACCCTAAAAGACCGTCAGTACGACGTGCTCATTAACCTGACCGAACACTGGCACGGCGCGCGTCTGGCGCGTCGCCTGAAACCGCGCGTCTCCGTCGGCTTTAAGCCGGATAAACGCGGGGGCCTGGCACGTCGTCGCTGGGTGAAGTCGTTCACCACGCTCTACCCGGCGATTCAGGACAACAGCCGCCATATGGTGGAAGTCAATCTGGATGCCCTGCGCCGAATCGGTATTCATCCCCAGTCCGACGAAGACAAGCATACGCTTTTTGTGCCTGGTGACGCGGCAGAAGCCTCTGTGGCCGAAAAACTGGCCGGGTTTGGGCTCAAGAGTAAATCCTATATCCTGGTTCACCCGACCTCGCGCTGGATGTTTAAGGCCTGGGATATCAAAAAGCTGGCAGCGACCATTGATAACCTGGCGGCGCGCGGCTTGCCAATTATCCTTTCCGCCGCACCGTCAAAAGAAGAGAAGGCCTACATGGACGAGCTGCGCGCTGCGCTCACCCAGCCGGTCTTTGATTTGAGCGGTCAGTTGAACCTGAAAGAACTGGGCGCGCTCATGAAGCACGCGCGGGTCTATTTCGGTGTGGACTCCATGCCGATGCACCTTGCAAGCGCCGTCGGTACCCCGACCGTCGCCATCTTTGGCCCTACCGGCGCCATCAAGTGGGCACCGTGGGGGGTGAACTATCGCGTAATCGTTGCCGGGTTTACCTGCCAGCCGTGCGGTAAAGCGGGCTGCGGAGACAGCGGTGTCTCAGACTGCATCACAGCCATCACCCCACAGCAGGTGCTGAGCGCCATCGACACGATGCTCCTGGAAAATCCTGCATGAAGCTGGCGATAGTCCGACAAACCTACAACCCCAACGGTGGTGCAGAACGTTTCGTCTCGCGCGCGCTTAACGTGCTGTCGCAGGACACGTCCCTGGACGTGACGCTGATTGCCCGCCAGTGGGAAGACGCCACCGGCTGGAAAACGCTGACGGTCAATCCGCCGTTCCGTAACCGTATCGCTCGTGAATCCGGCTTTGCCACCGAAGCCGCTTCGCATTTTGCGCAGTTTGATATTGTGCAAAGTCACGAGCGCATACCGGGAGCGACCATTTTCCGGGCCGGGGACGGGGTTCACGCCGCCTGGCTTGAGCAATATGGCCGCATCCTCTCGCCACTGGCGCGCTGGGCGCAATCTCTGAGCCGCTATCACCGCTACATTCTGCAGGCTGAGACGCAGATGTTTACCCATCCGCAGCTGCGCAAGGTGATCTGTAATTCGAAGATGGTGCGCGATGATATTGCCCGTCGCTTCGGGCTGTCGGAAGACAAGCTGACGGTGATCTACAACGGCGTAGACACCGTTCAGTTTAGCCCTGAGGTCCGCGCCCTTTCGCAGCGTGATGCACTGGGCATTCCCCGTAACGCACCGGTACTGGCGTATGTTGGGTCAGGTTTCAGTCGTAAAGGTGTCGCCACCGCGCTACGCGCCATTGTGCCGCATTCTGACGTCTGGCTGCTAATTGCCGGACGCGATAAACATGCGCGGAAGTTTGAAAAACTGGCACAGGCTCTGGGGGTTTCCTCACGCGTGAAGTTCCTGGGACCCGTTGCCAACGTGCGCGAAGTCTATGGGACGGCTGATGCTCTGATCCTGCCGACGCTTTACGATCCCTTCCCGAACGTCTGCGTGGAAGCGCTGGCCTGCGGTCTGCCGCTGCTTACCAGCCACGGCTGCGGTGCGGCGGAGTGGATAAACGAGGGTAAAAACGGCTGGGTGCGTGATGCGCTGGATAGCGAAGGCTACCAGCAGGCCATATCTCAATGGCTGAAAGGCCGTGAACAGGGTGTCGATTACTCCGCTGCTGCGCGTGCAACTGCGGAGCCCTTCACCCTGGACAGAATGGCGAAAGAGCTGCAGGCACTTTATCGCGATCTGCTGCGCTGAGCCGCATCGGAGAAGACCTTCTCCATCGCGTCCAGCATACATTCGCGGGTAAAATGTGTACTCAGATAGTCATACCCCTGTTGCGCGAGCGTCTCGCGAAGGGCTGAGTCGTCATAGAGTTTCATTATGGCATCGTGCAGTGCGTTTTCGTCGCGCTGCGCGATTAAAATGCCCGTCTGCCCGTTAATCACCGCATCTCCCGTTCCACCGGCGTCCGTCGCAATAGTTGCAATACGGGTGGCTAATGATTGCAGTACGCCCTGTGGAACACCTTCCATATCGTGCGAAGGACTCAGCGCAATATCAAAGGCCGGAAACCAGCGTTCCGGATCGGGTTGATGTCCCGCCATGACCACGCGCTGCTGTAATCCCAGCGCGGCGATTTCCTGTTCCAGCGTCGCCTTGTGCGGGCCTTCGCCGACAATCGCCAGCTTGATGTGTGGATTGTCGATTTTCGCCAGGGCGCGCAACAGTACGCTATGGCCTTTGTTCGGACGCAAATGCGACACCACGCCCAGCCAGAAATCGTCTCCGGACAGGCCACAATGCGCGCGGGCTTCGTGCTTATCTCCCGGGTGAAAACGCTGCGTATCGACACCGCTTGGCACCGAGGTACTCTGGGACATCGGCACGCCAATATTTGCCACCTGATGACGCAACGCCTCCCCCGTGGTCACGATATGCGCACAGGCCGTGCGGAACAGCCAGCGGGTCGTCCAGTTGTTGCGCGGTACGCCTGACGCATGACGGGTGCGGACCAGCGGCACAGGGTTGGCGAGCGTCAGATTCGCCAGCGCCACCAGCCATGTATCGGCAGAGTTGTGACTGTTGATAACGTCAATCGACTGACGGTTATCCTTCAGCCAGCGACGCAGCAACCGCAGATTTTTAAGGTTCTTGCGCTTCAACGGCATCGTGACAACCGTCAATCCGGCATTGCGCGCCAGCGCATGCAGCGGCGCGGTTTCCGGACAAAGGAGAGTAACCTGATGGCCACGCTGAATCATCCCAAGCGATTCGTTGATAATGCGCAGAGGCTGTCCGCCTTTGCCACCGTCTGCTTCAGTGTGAACAATATGCATACATTTCCTGTTAAGAATCTCGTCCGCGTGACGCTAATTTGCCGCCTGGCAGGATCTTTGTCCCTCCAGGCATATGTTTTTAGTATCCACCAGATATAATACAGCACGAATGGTATCACCATATTGGGTGGCCTGCCCTGAACACAACGGAGAAAGCATGTCCGACACACCTTTATTGAGCCTTGTAGTCGCCGTCTATAACGGTGAAAAATTCCTCAGCGCATTTTTCGACAGTATCAAAGCTCAACATCTGGACAGTCTGGAACTGGTCGTTGTGAACGACGGGTCAAGCGACAACTCCTCGGCCATCATTGCGCAGTACGCCGGAGAATTCCCGTTCTACAAGGTCATTGACCAGGCGAACCAGGGCGTCTCGGCGGCCCGTAATACGGGTCTGGCGCAAGCGACAGGCGAGTACGTCGCGTTCCCGGATATCGACGATGTCATTTATCCGGGCATGTATCCGCGACTGCTTGAAATGGCCAAAAATAACAATCTCGATGTGGCTACCTGCAACGGCACGTATATCTACGATGACGGCAGGCCGTCGAAGAAAATCTTCCCGTCCGACAAACTGCAATCTACAGACGTGCTGGATGGCCCAACGTGGCTACAGCGCGCGCTGGCGTCGCGTAAATTCCTGCACGTTACCTGGCTGAATATTTATCGCCACGCATTTATTAAAGAGCAGGGTTTCACCTTTGAGCATGGTCTGCGTCATCAGGATATCCCGTGGACCACTGAAGTGCTGCTTACTGCAAAACGCGTGCAGTACACTGACGAAACGTTCTACGACTACCTGATTCATTCCGCCTCCGTCTCGCACACGCCAGGAACGGATGACACGCGTATGCGTAACGCCCGTCACTACATGAAAATCCTGGAAATGCTGGATGTTATCAACCAGCGCTACCCGGAGGCCGTGCGCCGGGTGCCGGCCTGCAGGTGGCAAATTGCAAAAGAGGGGCTGGGCATTCTGCACGCTATTAACAACATCGGCGATCTCAGCAAAAAACGCGAAATCATCCGTGAACTGTTCGACCGCGGTATCTGGGCACTCATCTGGAAAAATGCCCGTGGACTGCGCCAGCACTGGCGGCTGGGTCGCCGTTATTTCCGTTTGAAACGGTATCTGGCATAAGAGATAGCTTTACCTGGCTTAAATGCTTAGAATTTGCCCGCCGAAACTAAAAAAACGGATAATCGCTTGGAATTGTTGTATACCGCTCTGCTCTACATCATTCAGCCACTGGTGTGGCTGAGGCTGTTGCTTCGTAGCCGTAAAGCGCCTGCGTATCGTAAACGCTGGGCTGAACGCTATGGCTTCTGCCGCAATAAAGTCGCTCCGGACGGTATTTTGCTGCATTCCGTTTCTGTCGGTGAAACGCTGGCGGCAATCCCGCTGGTTCGCGCCCTGCGTCACCGCTACCCGTCGCTGCCAATTACCGTCACGACGATGACGCCAACCGGCTCGGAGCGCGCGTTATCCGCTTTTGGCAAAGACGTCCATCACGTCTATCTCCCTTACGATCTGCCCTGCGCCATGAATCGTTTCCTCAACACCGTGCGCCCGAAGCTGGTGATTGTGATGGAAACCGAACTGTGGCCGAACATGATTTCCGCCCTGCATGCCCGCAAAATTCCGCTGGTGATTGCCAACGCGCGCCTGTCAGAGCGCTCGGCGAAAGGCTACGGCAAGCTGGGTAAATTTATGCGCCGCCTGCTGAGCAAGATCACGCTGATCGCCGCACAGAATGAAGAAGATGCGGCACGCTTTGTCTCTCTGGGCCTCAAACGCAACCAGCTCGCGGTGACGGGCAGCCTGAAATTTGATATTTCGGTTACCCCTGAGCTCGCTGCCCGTGCGATCACGCTGCGTCGCCAGTGGGCCCCGCGTCGTCAGGTCTGGATTGCGACCAGTACCCATGACGGTGAAGAAGAGATCATCCTGCAGGCTCACCGCAAGCTGCTGGAAAGCTTCCCTGATTTACTGCTGATCCTCGTGCCCCGCCATCCGGAGCGTTTCAAAGATGCCCGTGAAATGGTGCAGAAAGGCGGTTTCAGCTTCACGTTGCGCAGCAGCGGTGAGATCCCTTCCGGCAGCACCCAGGTGGTGATTGGCGATACGATGGGCGAACTGATGCTGCTGTACGGCATTGCTGACCTCGCGTTTGTCGGTGGCAGCCTGGTCGAGCGTGGCGGACATAACCCGCTGGAGCCAGCAGCCCACGCCATTCCGGTGCTGATGGGGCCGCACACGTTTAACTTCAAAGATATCTGCGCGAAATTACAGCAGGCCGATGGTTTAATTACCGTGACCGATGCAGATTCAGTAGTCAAAGAGGTATCGACCCTTCTGACTGACGAAGATTATCGCCTGTGGTACGGGCGCCATGCGGTCGAAGTGCTGCACCAGAACCAGGGTGCCCTGACCCGTCTGCTGCAGCTTCTGCAACCTTACCTGCCCCAGCGGAGCCACTAATGTCAACGCGTCTGTCGGTCGTGATGATCGCCAAAAACGCCGCCGACCTGCTTCCGGACTGCCTGGCCTCCGTTGCCTGGGCTGACGAGATAGTCATTCTTGACTCCGGAAGTACGGACAACACGGTGGACGTTGCCCGGGCAGCGGGGGTAAAAGTGTTTATCGACACTGACTGGCAAGGCTATGGCATCCAGCGCCAGCGCGCGCAGGGGTATGCCACCGGTGAGTATGTTCTGATGCTCGATACTGACGAGCGTATTACGCCAGAACTTCAGCAGGCCATTCAGGCAGTGCTTTCTTCGCCTGAGCCTGGCGCCGTATACAGCATTGCCCGCCGCAACTACTTCCTTGGCCGTTTTATGCGCCACAGCGGCTGGTATCCTGACCGCGTGATGCGCCTCTACGAGCGCGAGCGGTATCAGTACAACGATAATCTGGTGCATGAATCCCTGAGCTGCGATAACGCCCAGGTGATCCCCCTGACGGGCGACCTGTTGCACCTGACCTGCCGCGATTTCGCCAGCTTCCAGCGTAAACAGCTCAACTATGCCACCGCATGGGCGCAGGAGCGTCACCAACGCTGCAAGAAGGCCTCGCTGACGGGTATCTTTACCCACACGCTGGGCGCGTTCCTGAAAACGCTGCTGCTGCGCGGCGGCGTACTGGACGGTAAGCAGGGCTGGTTACTCGCGGTAGTGAATGCCCAGTATACTTTCAACAAATACACCGAGCTGTGGGCGCTCTGCCGCGGCTACTCAGAGAAAACGTGAGCCATGAGCACAAAAGCGATTTATCCGGGTACCTTCGATCCGATCACCAACGGTCATCTTGATATCATCACCCGTGCGGCGTGCATGTTCGACAAGGTGATCCTGGCCATAGCCGCCAGCCCCAGCAAAAAGCCGATGTTTGACCTCAACGAGCGCGTACAGCTCGCCACCGATGCCATTTCGCACCTGCCGAATGTTGAGGTGGTCGGATTTAGCGACCTGATGGCTAACTTCGCCCGCGCTCAGCAGGCAAACATTCTGATCCGTGGTTTACGCGCGGTGGCAGACTTCGAGTATGAGATGCAGCTGGCGCACATGAACCGCCACCTGATGCCGGAGCTGGAGAGCGTGTTCCTGATGCCCTCCAAAGAGTGGTCGTTTATCTCGTCCACGCTGGTGAAAGAGGTGGCGCGTCATCACGGGGACGTTACCCATTTCCTGCCGGTTAACGTCCACCAGGCGTTGATGGAAAAGCTAAAGTAACCCTATTTCTGGCACTGACGGCAGTAGAACGTGGCGCGCTGGGCGTGCTTCGTGGCAATAACTGGCGTGCCGCAGACTCTGCACGGTTCGCCCTTACGGCCATACACCTGAAGCTCCTGGGCAAAATAGCCCGGCTTGCCGTCACTTTGCAGGAAGTCCTTCAGCGTTGTCCCGCCCTGCTCAATCGAGCGAAGTAATACGGCTTTAATCACCCGGACCAGCAGCTCACACTCCTGCGCCGACAGCGAAGAGGCCAGCCGATCGGGATGGATCCCGGCGGCAAACAGCGATTCGCTGGCATAGATATTCCCCACGCCGACCACCAGCTTGTTATCCATCAGCCAGGGCTTAATCGGGCTTTTCTTCTTCGCGCACTTCGCCTTGAGGTATTCCGCGTTAAACGCGTCTGAGAGCGGCTCCGGGCCCAGATGTGCCAGCACGTTATGCCCTTCCAGCTCCTTCGTCCACAGCCACGCGCCAAAGCGCCGTGGATCGGTGTAACGGAGCACTTTGCCGTTGCTCATCACCAGATCAACGTGGTCGTGCTTTTCCGCAGGCAGTTCTTCGGTAAGAACGCGCAGGCTCCCGGACATCCCCAGGTGGATAATGATCCAGCCGTCGGGAAGCTCCAGCAGCAGGTATTTCGCGCGGCGCTGCACGCTAAGGACGGGTTGATCGCTCAGGGCATGGATCTCATCGGACACCGGCCAGCGCAGACGCCCGTTACGGACAACCGCGTGAAGAATCGTCGCGCCGACCAGATGGGGTTCAATGCCGCGACGGCTGGTTTCTACCTCAGGTAATTCAGGCATGGTTCCTCCGTTGAGATACAGAATGCAAAAAACCCCGCAGTTGCGGGGTTTTTCGATACAAGGAGACTAAAATTATTTGATTTTAGCTTCTTTGTACAGTACGTGCTGGCGTACAACTGGATCGAATTTTTTCAGTTCCAGTTTTTCCGGCTTAGTACGTTTGTTCTTCGTGGTGGTGTAGAAGTGACCTGTACCAGCAGAAGAAACCAGCTTGATTTTCTCGCGAATACCTTTAGCCATGATTTATTTCCTCTTTAAGTACTTAGTACTTTTCGCCACGGGCACGCAGTTCAGACAGAACTGTATCGATGCCTTTCTTATCGATTACACGCATACCTTTAGCAGATACGCGCAGGGTGACAAAACGCTTCTCGCTCTCAACCCAGAAACGGTGAGAGTGCAGGTTCGGCAGGAAACGGCGTTTAGTCGCGTTCAGTGCGTGGGAACGGTTGTTACCGGTCACCGGACGCTTGCCAGTAACTTGGCAGACTCGGGACATGTCTATTCTCCAAAAATCAAATTAGCTCGAGCTTCGTATGGGGTATCGGCGCCTCGTCAGGCTTTACAGCCCGGTCATCGCATAGTTCTAAGTGAACTCTCGATTGCCAGGCCCAAATGCCAAACCCGAGATTCTCAAAGGTGGCGTAGTATACGCTGACTCGGCGGTGTGCTCAAGTCCCGAACAGACAAAGATCCCGATGGATCGCGAGAAATAGCCTAAATCCAGCCATGTTCTGCGAAAGAAATGTACTCACCGCGGCCAATTATCAGATGGTCCAGCACACGAATGTCCATGAATTGACAGCATTTGATAATGCGTTCGGTGATTTCTTTGTCCGCTCTGCTCGGTTCTGCACAGCCAGAGGGGTGATTATGCGCGAGGATCACGCCCGCTGCATTCACTTTTATCGCTTCCCGCACAATTTCACGCGGATGCACCTCAACGTGGCTCAACGTGCCCGCAAAGAGACAGCTATGTTTCAGCACCCGATTTCTGTTATCAACAAAGATCACCATAAAGATCTCGCGTTCAATATCGGTTAACTGGCTTTGCAGGAATTCGCGCGTCATCGCGGGCGTCAGGATCGGATCGTCCTTCTCCATGCGGACATTGTAAAAACGACGGGCAAGTTCGGCAATGGCCCGCAGCTGGGCATATTTCGCCACGCCGATCCCCTCAACGTGCGTAAACTGCGCCAGATCGGCGGTCAGTAAACTGTACAGCGAACCGAAACGTGCTATCAGCTCTTTTGCCAGCGTAAATACCGTTTTGCCGGGCGTTCCGGTACGTAAAAAGAGCGCCAGCAGTTCGTCATCTTTTAACAAGGTGACGTCGTAGCGCAGCAGTTTTTCACGCGGCAGCAGCTGTTCATCCTCTTCTTCCATGCTCTTTCTCCCTTTTTTAACCGCATGCTGCCACACGCCAATCCGGCGCTCGACGGCCACGTTGCGTTCTTGCGTAGCGCCTCGCAAAGTGGTCGAAGGACAAAATCACCCCGCTTTGGGGATTGTGATAAAATGCCTCCTCTCTGGTGAAACCCAACAGGAAAGAATCATGATGAGCCTGGCCGGTAAAAAAATCGTTCTTGGCGTGAGCGGCGGCATTGCTGCCTACAAAGCGCCGGAGCTGGTGCGTCGTCTGCGCGAGCGCGGGGCAGATGTGCGGGTCGCGATAACCGAAGGCGGTAAAGCCTTTATCACTCCCCTGAGCCTGCAGGCCGTTTCAGGATACCCGGTATCTGACAGCCTGCTCGATCCGGCCGCCGAAGCCGCGATGGGCCATATTGAGCTGGGTAAATGGGCTGACCTGGTTATCCTTGCCCCCGCCACGGCTGATTTAATCGCCCGGGTGGCGGCCGGTATGGCAAACGATCTGGTCTCTACCATTTGTCTGGCCACGCCTGCCCCTGTTGCCGTCGTTCCTGCCATGAACCAGCAGATGTACCGTAACGCGGCCACCCAGCACAATCTGGAGACGCTGGCCTCACGCGGCCTGCTTATCTGGGGTCCGGACAGCGGCAGCCAGGCCTGCGGCGATGTTGGCCCGGGTCGCATGCTTGACCCGCTGACGATTGTTGATATGGCCGCAGCCCATTTTTCGCCTGTCAACGATCTGCAACATCTCAACATCATGATTACCGCGGGCCCCACGCGCGAGCCGCTGGATCCAGTGCGCTACATCACCAACCACAGCTCCGGTAAAATGGGCTTTGCGATTGCCGCCGCCGCTGCGAAGCGTGGCGCGAACGTCACGCTGGTGAGCGGCCCGGTCTCGCTGCCTACCCCTGCGTTTGTGAAGCGAATTGACGTTACTACCGCGCTGGAGATGGAAGCCGCCGTACAGGCTCATGCACAAAGCCAGCAGATTTTTATCGGCTGTGCTGCCGTCGCAGACTATCGTGCCGAGACGATCGCCGAGGCTAAAATTAAAAAGCAAGGCGATGAATTAACACTAAAAATGGTAAAAAACCCGGACATTGTTGCCGGTGTCGCCGCACTAAAAAGCCACCGTCCATACGTTGTTGGGTTTGCCGCAGAAACGAATAATGTGGAAGAATATGCCCGGCAAAAACGTACCCGCAAAAACCTCGATTTGATTTGCGCGAACGACGTATCGCTGGCCACACAAGGATTTAACAGCGACAGCAACGCACTGCACCTTTTCTGGCAGGATGGAGATAAAGTCTTACCGCTTGAGCGCAAGGAACTCCTGGGCCAACAATTACTCGACGAGATCGTTACCCGTTATGATGAAAAAAATCGACGTTAAGATTCTGGACCCGCGTGTTGGCGAGCAATTCCCGCTGCCAACCTATGCCACCTCCGGCTCTGCCGGTCTTGACCTGCGCGCCTGTCTCGATGACGCCGTAGAACTGGCTCCGGGTGCCACTACCCTGGTTCCAACTGGCCTGGCCATTCACATTGCTGACCCGTCGCTGGCGGCGGTGATCCTGCCGCGTTCTGGCCTGGGCCATAAGCATGGCGTTGTGCTGGGGAACCTGGTCGGCCTGATCGACTCCGACTACCAGGGTCAGCTGATGGTCTCCGTCTGGAACCGTGGTCAGGACAGCTTCACCATTGAACCGGGTGAGCGTATCGCACAGATGGTCTTTGTACCGGTGGTACAGGCAGAATTTAACCTGGTGGCAGACTTTGACGCCACCGACCGCGGCGAAGGCGGCTTCGGCCATTCCGGGCGCAAATAACGGCCCGACAGACACGTATCTCACAGCGTCATAATGCAATAACAAACCGCAAACGCCCGTTTGCGGTCGCTGTGTGGATGCCAGCCTGGCAAGTGCTTATTTTCAGGGGTATTTTGTAACATGGCAGAAAAACAAACCGCGAAAAGGAATCGTCGCGAAGAAATACTTCAATCTCTGGCTCTGATGCTTGAATCCAGCGATGGCAGTCAACGCATCACCACCGCTAAACTGGCCGCCTCTGTGGGCGTGTCTGAGGCGGCGCTGTACCGTCATTTTCCGAGCAAGACCCGGATGTTCGACAGCCTGATCGAGTTTATTGAAGACAGCCTGATCACGCGCATCAACCTGATTCTGAAAGACGAAAAAGACACCACCGCGCGTCTGCGTCTGATTGTGCTGTTAATCCTGGGCTTCGGTGAACGCAATCCGGGCTTAACTCGTATCCTCACCGGCCACGCGCTGATGTTTGAGCAGGACAGACTGCAGGGCCGCATTAACCAGCTTTTCGAACGCATTGAAGCTCAGTTGCGCCAGGTACTGCGCGAAAAGAAAATGCGTGAAGGCGAAGGTTACAGCATTGATGAAACGCTGCTGGCGAGCCAGATTCTGGCGTTTTGTGAAGGGATGCTCTCTCGCTTTGTGCGCAGCGAGTTCAAATACTGTCCAACGGACGATTTTGACGCCCGCTGGCCGTTAGTGGCTGCTCAGTTGCAGTAACACCGTTGCCGGGTGGCGGCTTCGCCTTATCGGGCCTACGAAATGCGCAGGCCCGATAAGCGTAGCGCCACCGGGCAATTTAACTACACCCCGAACGCTTCCCGGTACGCACGTACCGCCGCCAGATGGTCCGCCATCTCAGGCTTCTCTTCCAGATACGCAATCAGGTCTTTCAGAGTGATAATCGACGTCACTTTGCAGCTGTAATCGCGCTCGACTTCCTGAATAGCGGAAATTTCCCCGCGACCACGCTCCTGACGATCAAGAGAAATCAGCACGCCAGCAAGCGTCGCACCGTTGGCCTGAATAATCTCCATCGATTCGCGGATCGCCGTACCGGCGGTGATCACGTCGTCCACCAGCATGACGCGGCCCTGCAGCGCGCTGCCGACCAGATTCCCGCCTTCACCGTGGGTTTTGGCCTCTTTGCGGTTAAAGCAGTATGGCACATCGCGGTCATGGTGTTCCGCCAGCGCCACCGCGGTGGTGGTCGCAATCGGAATGCCTTTATAGGCCGGGCCAAACAGCAGGTCAAAATCAATCCCGGAATCCACCAGCGCTTCGGCATAGAAACGGCCTAACAATGCCAGATCGCGCCCGGTATTAAACAGCCCGGCGTTGAAGAAATAGGGGCTCTTACGCCCGGATTTCAGCGTAAATTCGCCAAACTTGAGTACCTGCTTGTTGAGCGCAAACTCAATAAACTGGCGCTGATACGATTTCATGGATTTGCTCCTTTGGTTTTTCTGTCTTACAGGCAAAAAAAAGGCGACTCATTGGTCGCCTTTAAAATCAATTTTCTAACGCCGCTTTCTGCGTCGTTACAATAGATTCGATTCCCCCTCGGGCCAACGCCAGCAGAGAGAGAAGCTCTTCGTGAGTGAACGGCTCGCCTTCCGCCGTACCCTGTACTTCAATGATGCGACCGTCTTCGGTCATCACCACGTTCATGTCGGTTTCGGCTGCGGAATCTTCAACGTATTCCAGATCGCAAAGCGCTTCGCCGTTAACGATACCAACTGAAACCGCCGCAACCATGCCTTTCATTGGGTTGGTTTTCAGCTTGCCGGCCGCAACCAGCTTGTTCAGAGCGTCCGCCAGCGCCACGCAGGCACCGGTAATGGATGCGGTACGCGTACCGCCGTCTGCCTGAATTACGTCGCAATCGAGAGTGATGGTGAATTCGCCAAGGATTTTCAGGTCAACGGCGGCGCGAAGCGCGCGCGCGATTAGACGCTGAATCTCCATGGTACGACCGCCCTGCTTCCCCTTTGCCGCTTCACGGGCATTACGGGTATGGGTCGCACGCGGCAGCATACCGTATTCTGCGGTGATCCAGCCCTGGCCCTGACCTTTCAGGAAGCGCGGAACACCTTCTTCGATGGAGGCAGTGCACAGCACTTTAGTGTCACCAAACTCAACCAGCACGGAGCCTTCAGCGTGTTTTGTATAGTTACGGGTCAGGATGACGGGACGCACCTGGTTGGCGCTACGACCTGATGGACGCATGATGGATTCTCCGGCTTGAAACGAATGTGGCTGCGCATTATACGGATAAAGGACGCTTATTCCTATCCTGAGAAGCCCCCGAAAGCTATAATCCCCCCATCTCTCCTTTAAAAACGGGAATGTCTATGATCCGCAGTATGACCGCCTACGCCCGGCGTGAAATCAAGGGTAGCTGGGGTAGCGCCACATGGGAAATGCGCTCGGTAAACCAGCGTTACCTGGAAACGTATTTCCGTATGCCGGAGCAGTTCCGCAGCCTTGAGCCTGTTGTACGCGAGCGTATTCGTACGCGTCTGACGCGCGGTAAAGTGGAATGTAACCTGCGCTTTGAGCCTGATGCCAGCGCACAGGGCGAGCTGATCCTCAACGAAAAACTAGCGAAACAGCTCGTGAATGCGGCGAACTGGGTCAAAATGCAGAGCGATGAAGGTGAAATCAACCCGGTTGATATTCTGCGCTGGCCTGGCGTCATGGCAGCTGGAGAGCAGGATCTGGATGCCATTGCCGCTGAAATCCTGGCAGCCCTCGACGGCACGCTGGACGACTTTATCGTTGCCCGCGAAACCGAAGGTCAGGCGCTGAAAGCGATGATTGAGCAGCGCCTTGAAGGCGTGAGCACCGAAGTAGCCAAAGTCCGCACCCATATGCCGGAAGTGCTGCAGTGGCAGCGCGAACGCCTTGTCGCCAAACTGGAAGAAGCGGAAGTTCAGCTGGAAAACACCCGTCTGGAACAAGAGCTGGTGCTGATGGCGCAGCGTATCGATGTCGCTGAAGAGCTGGACCGTCTGGAAGCGCACGTTAAAGAGACCTACAACATTCTGAAGAAGAAGGAAGCGGTGGGCCGCCGTCTGGACTTTATGATGCAGGAGTTCAACCGCGAGTCGAACACCCTGGCGTCTAAGTCGATCAATGCAGACGTGACGAATTCAGCGATTGAGTTGAAAGTGCTGATTGAGCAGATGCGCGAGCAGATTCAGAACATCGAGTAATGCCTTTCGGGTGGTGTCGACTGCACCACCCATTATTTTTTCTAATCCATATCAACATCCGTTTTTACGTTTTACCGCCTATCACCAAGCCTGCTCAAAACAAATTAATAAAATTTTATAGGGCAACCTGACTCGCCTTAGAAAATCTCAATCGTGATCTTGCGCACAAATCGCTAACCTCCCCGCGTTCACACCGGAGGGTATATGCTGCTTCACATCCTTTATCTCATTGGCATCACCGCAGAAGCCATGACCGGCGCGCTTGCCGCCGGACGTCGCCGTATGGACACCTTCGGCGTAATCATTATTGCTACCGCGACCGCGCTTGGCGGTGGTTCCGTGCGCGATATCCTGCTTGGCCATTACCCGCTCGGCTGGGTTAAACACCCTGAATACGTGATTATTGTGGCGACTGCTGCCGTGTTAACCACCATCGTGGCGCCCGTTATGCCCCATCTTCGCCGCCTGTTCCTGGTGCTTGATGCGCTGGGGCTGATCGTCTTTTCGATCATCGGTGCGCAAATCGCGCTCGATATGGGGGAAGGACCGGTTATCGCTACCATTGCCGCCGTGGTCACAGGCGTATTCGGCGGTGTGCTGCGCGATATGTTCTGCAAGCGCATTCCTCTGGTCTTTCAAAAAGAACTGTATGCCGGCATCTCCTTTGCGGCAGCGGTGCTTTATATCGCCCTGCAGCATTACGTTTCTAACCATGATGTGGTGGTCATCTCGACGCTACTGTTTGGCTTTACGGCCCGCATGCTGGCGCTGCGCCTGAAGCTCGGGCTGCCCGTTTTTCATTACAAACACAGCGCACACTAGTTTCAGAACCCGTTGATGCGCTGTTCAGCGAGCCATTTCGCCAGTACATCAATCTGAGGCGCGAGCATCCAGTTAACGATTTGTCGCGCTTTTTCCTCTCCCGTTCCCGGCAGGGCCTGCCAGTCCTTTGCGTTGCGCCCGTTCATCTTCTCCCACGATACGTCTCCCATCGCCTTCAGCGAAGCCTGCGTCATTGGCACACCCAATGCCATGAGCCAGCGGATAAACGGCTTCTCGCGCACCAGATTAAATCGGTGCCAGAGCGCCAGCCCGCGTGCTGAGGAAAACCCCGGTGTAGACTGCAACTGCGCCTGAGTTAATAACAGCCATGAAAAGAGATGTTCAAAATGATGCGCCTGCCAGAGGGTACGCCAGCCTGACTCGCCTAATCCTTCAATATCAAGTACCTGCTTTGAACTGAGCCAGGTCAGCCGGGCAAAGAACTGCTCCATACACTCCGGGGAAGCGTAGAAACAGCTAAGCGAATGATAACGCGAGGCCGGAGGCTCTGGTTTATGTCTGTCCGTCCCGCGCCAGAGCACTTTATCAAACCGGGGGATACCCTGCCCGGCCAGGCTGATCTGTATCTGATCCCCCGGGGCAATATCCAGTCTCTGCCAGCGCCCAACCGAGCCCAGGCTCACCCGCTGCACCTGTTTATCATCCAGTTGCACGGGTTCCAGCGTTGCTACAACGGAAATTTTGCCCGTTCGCCCCACGGAAAAATGAATATTACTCACCTCAGCAACCTGGGCTGTAGGCGCATATTTCCACGCAACGACCCAGTTGCCTTCTCCCGGTAACCAATCTTCGCCCGCAGGTTCATCCTCCGAACGCACCACAATGCCATCCGTGGCAAAGGGTAATGCGGTCACGTGCCAGGCCGCGCGCTGTTTCTCGACGCCATCAACAGATTCGGCGGGAAGCGTATACCGTGCCGACAGCGTAAAACCAGCCTGAGACAGTTCAGCTAAAGAGGTCTGCATATCTTTCGGTCCGTCCGGCCAGGCCCAGATGAATATGCCGATCTTGCTCAATAGCGAGTTATCCTTTTGCCGCATCATCGCCCCCGCCACCTTTGCACGAGCGTTCATTCCGCCCATCTGCTGCTGAATGTGGTTGTCGCGCAACCAGAAGAGCTCGCCCTGTAAGACGCTGTTCGCCAGCTTGCCGGTGAGCTTTTGCGGAACAGACGGGACTAAACGCACCTTCCCGGCCCAGTCTTCCCCTTTCAGGCCATCACCACGACTGATGGCCTGGGTTAACTTCCCGTCACGATAGACCAGCGTCACCGCCACACCGTCAACTTTCGGCTGCAGCCACAGATGCTGTCGGGCACGCATCCACTGTCTCAGTTCCTCTTTGCTGGCCACCTTATGCACGCCCGTGTGGGCAACAGGATGTTTTACGCTCCCCGTCAGCGCGGGGAGTTTCTCTTCTGAAGGCTCACTGCCAAAACAGCGCTGCCACTGCGTTAAACGCCCGTGAAGCTGGTCGTAAACCTCGTCGTTGATCTCGCTCACGCCCTGCTTCCAGTAAGCCTCATCCCAGCGTTTGATTTGCGCGCTTAACGACGCCATCTCTTTCTCTGCTTTTGCCTGCGACCACACCGGACACATCGCCGCGCCATAACCGCACCACAACAGCATTAACCCGCTTATCCATCGCCACATCGCTACCCCTCCTTTGCGTTGCAGGAGGTATACCCGGATGCCTGAAACAACGCTAACGGCAACGTTTCGCATTGCGAGACGCTATCCAGTATTTCTTTTGGTTGCTGAAAACCACAGATAAAACCTGAAAACGGCACGCAAAATTCAATAATCGAGGGGAAAAAGTGTGACAAAGGCTACGTCACACGGCGGTGACGTGTATAATAAGCCCGTATGTAGGACTTCTTCGTTAACACATACAAAAGACTCTCATGGCTCAAGGCACGCTTTATATTGTTTCTGCCCCTAGTGGCGCGGGTAAATCCAGCCTTATTCAGGCACTGTTAAAAACCCAACCGTTGTACGACACACAGGTTTCTGTTTCTCACACCACGCGCCAGCCGCGTCCGGGTGAAGTGCACGGTGAACACTATTTCTTTGTGGATCACGACGAATTCAGAGCGATGATCGGCAGAGACGCGTTTCTTGAACACGCTGAAGTATTTGGTAATTACTACGGTACTTCGCGTGAAACCATTGAGCAGGTTCTGGCCACGGGCGTGAATGTGTTCCTGGATATCGACTGGCAGGGCGCACAGCAAATTCGCAAGAAAATGCCTGACTCGCGCAGTATCTTTATTTTACCGCCATCGAAAGATGAGCTGGATCGCCGTCTGCGTGGCCGCGGTCAGGACAGCGAAGAAGTGATCGCAAAGCGTATGGAACAGGCTGTTGCAGAAATGAGCCATTACGCGGAATATGATTACCTTATTGTGAATGATGATTTTGATGCCGCATTGAGCGATCTCAAAACCATTCTTCGTGCAGAACGTCTGCGTATGAGCCGCCAGAAGCAGCGACATGACGCATTAATCACCAAACTGTTGGCAGACTGAACCCACTTTCAGTATCATGCCCAGTCATTTCTTCACCTGTGGAGCATTTTAAGTATGGCACGCGTAACTGTTCAGGACGCTGTAGAGAAAATTGGTAACCGTTTTGACCTGGTGCTGGTCGCCGCGCGTCGCGCTCGTCAGATGCAGGTAGGCGGTAAAGATCCGCTGGTACCGGAAGAAAACGATAAAACCACCGTTATTGCACTTCGCGAAATCGAAGAAGGTCTGATCAACAACCAGATCCTCGACGTGCGTGAGCGCCAGGAGCAGCAAGAGCAGGAAGCCGCAGAACTGCAGGCCGTAACCGCTATTGCTGAAGGTCGTCGTTAATTAAACCTGCGGGTCGCCCTTGTATCTGTTTGAAAGCCTGAATCAACTGATTCAAACCTACCTGCCTGAAGACCAGATTAAACGTCTTCAGCAGGCGTATCTCGTTGCACGTGACGCTCACGAGGGCCAGACACGTTCAAGCGGTGAACCCTATATCACGCACCCGGTAGCGGTGGCCTGTATTCTGGCCGAGATGAAACTCGACTACGAAACGCTGATGGCCGCTCTACTGCACGACGTGATCGAAGATACCCCTGCCACTTACCAGGACATGGAACAGCTGTTTGGCAAAAGCGTTGCCGAACTGGTGGAAGGGGTCTCTAAGCTCGATAAGCTGAATTTCCGCGACAAGAAAGAGGCGCAAGCCGAAAACTTCCGCAAGATGATTATGGCGATGGTGCAGGATATCCGCGTCATTCTCATCAAACTCGCTGACCGTACCCACAATATGCGCACGCTGGGCTCACTTCGCCCGGATAAACGTCGCCGCATTGCCCGTGAAACCCTCGAAATCTACAGTCCGCTGGCGCACCGTTTAGGTATTCACCACATTAAAACCGAGCTGGAAGAGCTGGGTTTTGAAGCGTTGTACCCGAACCGCTATCGCGTGATTAAAGAGGTGGTGAAAGCCGCACGCGGTAACCGTAAAGAGATGATTCAAAAGATCCTCTCTGAAATCGAAGGGCGCTTACAGGAAGCGGGGATCCCGTGCCGCGTCAGCGGTCGCGAGAAACACCTGTACTCCATCTACTGCAAAATGGTGCTCAAAGAGCAGCGTTTTCACTCGATCATGGATATCTACGCCTTCCGCGTCATTGTCCATGACTCGGACACCTGTTATCGCGTGCTGGGGCAGATGCACAGCCTCTACAAACCGCGTCCGGGGCGCATGAAAGATTACATCGCCATTCCAAAAGCGAACGGCTATCAATCTTTGCACACCTCGATGATTGGTCCGCACGGTGTGCCTGTTGAGGTGCAGATCCGCACCGAAGACATGGACCAGATGGCAGAGATGGGGGTTGCCGCACACTGGGCGTATAAAGAGCACGGTGGCGAAAGCAGCACGACCGCACAAATCCGCGCCCAGCGCTGGATGCAGAGCCTGCTGGAGCTTCAGCAGAGTGCGGGCAGCTCGTTTGAATTTATCGAGAGCGTTAAATCCGATCTCTTCCCGGATGAGATTTACGTTTTCACCCCAGAAGGTCGCATTGTCGAACTGCCTGCGGGCGCAACGCCGGTCGACTTCGCTTACGCCGTGCATACCGATATCGGGCATGCCTGCGTCGGCGCGCGCGTCGACAGACAGCCTTATCCACTGTCTCAGCCGCTCTCCAGCGGCCAGACGGTAGAAATTATTACCGCGCCGGGCGCACGTCCGAACGCGGCCTGGCTGAACTTTGTCGTGAGCTCCAAAGCACGCGCCAAAATTCGCCAGTTGCTGAAAAACCTCAAGCGTGATGATTCCGTCAGCCTGGGTCGTCGTCTTCTCAACCACGCGTTGGGCGGAAGCCGTAAGCTGGCTGAAATTCCGCAGGAGAACGTCCAGCGTGAGCTGGAGCGCATGAAGCTTACGTCGCTTGACGACCTGCTGGCAGAGATTGGCCTCGGCAACGCCATGAGCGTGGTGGTGGCGAAGAACCTGCAGCAAGGCGACACAACAGCGGTGCCGGCAACCACGCAAAGCCACGGACACCTGCCGATTAAAGGCGCGGACGGCGTGCTGATCACCTTCGCAAAATGCTGTCGTCCAATTCCTGGCGATCCGATTATTGCGCACGTCAGCCCGGGCAAAGGGCTGGTTATCCACCACGAATCCTGTCGTAACATTCGCGGCTATCAGAAAGAAGCCGAGAAGTTTATGGCGGTCGAGTGGGATAAAGAGACCGCGCAGGAATTTATCACCGAAATTAAGGTGGATATGTTCAACCACCAGGGTGCCCTGGCGAACCTGACGGCAGCGATCAACACGGCTTCGTCCAACATTCAGAGCCTGAATACGGAAGAGAAAGATGGCCGCGTGTATAGCGCCTTTATTCGTCTGACCGCTCGCGACCGCGTGCATCTGGCGAATATTATGCGCAAGATCCGCGTCATGCCGGACGTGATTAAAGTCACCCGAAACCGAAACTAGGTTTATGAATTCACAACGTTATGCACGTATCTGCGAAATGCTCGCCAGGCGTCAGCCTGACCTGACGGTCTGCATGGAGCAGGTGCATAAACCTCATAACGTCTCTGCTATCGTTCGTACCGCAGATGCCGTCGGTGTGCATGAAGTGCACGCCGTCTGGCCGGACGGCCGTATGCGAAATACGGTCTCGGCGGCGGCAGGCAGCAACAGCTGGGTGTCTGTTAAAAATCATCACACCATTGGCGAAGCCGTATCGCACCTGAAAGGGCGCGGGATGCAGATCCTGGCCACTAACCTGTCCGCTAAAGCCGTAGATTTCCGCGAGATCGACTACACCCGCCCGACCTGCATTTTGATGGGTCAGGAGAAAACCGGGATCACCCAGGAAGCGCTGGTTCTGGCGGATCGGGACATCATCATTCCGATGATCGGCATGGTCCAGTCTCTTAACGTCTCCGTGGCGTCCGCGCTCATTCTGTATGAAGCGCAGCGCCAGCGTCAGAACGCCGGGATGTACGAGCGCAGCAACAGCATGCTGCCGGAAGAGGAACAGCAGCGCCTGCTGTTTGAAGGTGGCTATCCGGTGCTGGCTCGCGTTGCGAAGCAGAAAAAATTGCCTTACCCCCACGTCAACGCGCAGGGCGAAATTGAAGCCGATGCCGAGTGGTGGGCCACCATGCAGTACGCCGGGTAAGCGATGAAAGGCCGCCTGCTGGATGCCATCCCGCTTAACAGCCTGACGGGCGTGGGCGCGGCGCAAAGCAATAAGCTGGCAAAAATTGGCCTGCACACCATTCAGGATCTCCTGCTTCACCTCCCCCTGCGTTACGAAGACCGCACCCAGCTCTATAAGATTGGCGATCTCCTTCCTGCCATTTACGCCACCGTTGAAGGCGAAGTCCTGAACTGCAACATCACCTTCGGCGGGCGCCGGATGATGACCTGCCAGATCAGCGACGGCACCGGCATTCTCACCATGCGTTTTTTCAACTTCAGCGCGGCGATGAAAAACAGCCTGGCGACGGGCCGCAGGGTGCTGGCCTATGGCGAAGCCAAACGCGGGAAATACGGCGCAGAGATGATCCACCCGGAGTACCGCGTGCAGGGCGATCTCAGCACGCCGGAGCTGCAGGAGACGCTCACCCCGGTTTACCCGACGACGGAAGGCATCAAGCAGGCGACGCTGCGTAAGCTCACCGATCAGGCGCTGGAGCTGCTGGATACCTGCGCCATTACCGAGCTGCTGCCGCCCGAGCTGGCGCAGGGCATGATGAGCCTGCCCGAGGCGCTGCGCACCCTGCACCGCCCGCCGCCAACGCTGCAGCTCAGCGACTTAGAAAGCGGCAAACACCCCGCCCAACGGCGACTTATCCTTGAGGAATTACTGGCCCATAACCTGAGCATGCTGGCGCTTCGCGCCGGCGCGCAGCGTTTCCACGCCCAGCCCTTAAGCCCGCGAGATGAGCTCAAAGATAAGCTGCTGGCCTCCCTGCCGTTTAAACCCACCGGCGCACAGGCGCGCGTCACCGCCGAGATTGAACGCGATATGGCGCTCGACGTGCCGATGATGCGCCTGGTGCAGGGCGACGTGGGCTCCGGCAAAACGCTGGTTGCCGCGCTGGCCGCCCTGCGTGCGATTGCCCACGGCAAACAGGTCGCGCTGATGGCACCGACCGAACTGCTGGCGGAACAGCATGCCAACAATTTCCGCGCCTGGTTCGCGCCGCTGGGCATTGAAGTGGGCTGGCTTGCCGGGAAGCAAAAAGGCAAAGCGCGCCTTGCGCAACAGGAGGCTATTGCCAGCGGGCAGGTGCAGATGATTGTCGGCACGCACGCCATCTTCCAGGAACAGGTGCAGTTTAACGGCCTTGCGCTGGTGATTATCGACGAGCAGCATCGCTTCGGCGTGCACCAGCGTCTGGCATTATGGGAGAAAGGCCTGCAGCAGGGCTTCCACCCGCATCAGCTGATCATGACCGCTACGCCGATCCCGCGCACCCTGGCGATGACGGCCTACGCCGATCTGGATACCTCCACCATCGACGAACTGCCGCCGGGCCGTACGCCGGTCACAACGGTCGCCATTCCTGACACGCGCCGCAGTGATATCATCGACCGCGTGCGCAACGCCTGCACCCATGAAGGGCGTCAGGCCTACTGGGTTTGTACGCTGATTGAAGAGTCGGAACTGCTGGAAGCGCAGGCTGCCGAAGCCACGTGGGAAGAGCTTAAGCTGGCACTGCCGGAGCTGAACGTGGGCCTGGTTCATGGACGCATGAAGCCTGCCGAAAAACAGGCGGTGATGCAGTCGTTTAAGCAGGGCGAGCTGCATTTGCTGGTCGCCACGACGGTCATTGAAGTGGGCGTGGACGTCCCGAACTCCAGCCTGATGATCATCGAAAACCCGGAGCGCCTGGGCCTTGCCCAGCTCCACCAGCTGCGCGGGCGCGTTGGCCGTGGCGCGGTAGCGTCCCACTGCGTCCTGCTCTACAAAGCCCCGCTCTCAAAAACAGCCCAGATGCGGTTGCAGGTGCTGCGCGACAGCAACGACGGTTTTGTGATTGCGCAAAAAGACCTGGAGATCCGCGGCCCTGGCGAGCTGCTGGGCACGCGTCAGACGGGGAACGCCGAATTCAAAGTGGCGGATTTGCTGCGCGATCAGGCCATGATCCCCGAGGTTCAGCGCCTCGCCCGCCACATTCATGAACGCTACCCCGAGCAGGCGGCAGCGTTAATTGAGCGCTGGATGCCGGAAACCGAACGCTATTCCAACGCCTGATTCAGGCAAACATCGGCAGCATCAGGTACAGCTTAATCACCAGCGCGTTGACGATATCAATAAAGAACGCCCCGACCATTGGGACCACCAGAAACGCCATGTGCGAAGGCCCGAAGCGTTCGGTGATCGCCTGCATGTTGGCGATAGCCGTTGGGGTAGCCCCCAGACCAAACCCGCAGTGACCCGCCGCCAGCACCGCCGCATCGTAGTTTTTACCCATCATGCGCCAGGTCACGAACATGGCGTACAGCGCCATAAACAGGGCCTGCACCGCCAGAATCGCCACCATCGGCAGCGCCAGCGAGGCCAGCTCCCACAGCTTGAGGCTCATCAGCGCCATCGCCAGGAACAGCGACAGGCAGACGTTGCCGAGCACCGACACCGCCCGTTCAAACACGCGGTAGAAGCCCATCAGCGCCAGGCCGTTGCTCAGGATCACCCCGATAAACAGCACGCAGACAAACGTCGGCAGTTCAAACGCTGAGCCCGCCAGCCATTGCGCAACCACTTTGCCCACGGTCAGGCAGATGGCGATCGTCGCGATGGTTTCAATCAGCACCAGCGAGGTAATGCTGCGCCCGACGTCCGGCTTTTCAAATGCGGTCGGCACCAGCTCATCGTCCGGCCTGCCGTCCGGCGTGGTGGAGTGCTTAACCAGATACCGCGCCACCGGGCCGCCAATCAGGCCACCCAGCACCAGCCCAAAGGTCGCGCAGGCCATCGCCACCTCCGTTGCGTTTTCAAACCCGTAGCGCTCGATGAACAGCTTGCTCCATGCGGCCCCGGTACCGTGGCCGCCCGAAAGGGTAATTGACCCCGCCAGCAGCCCCATCAGCGGATCCAGTCCCAGAAGCGTCGCCATCCCAATGCCGATAGCGTTTTGCATCAGCAGCAGCCCCACCACCACAATCAGGAATACGCCGAGCACTTTACCGCCCGCCCGCAGGCTCGCCAGATTGGCGTTCAGGCCGATGGTGGCAAAGAAGGCAAGCATCAGCGGGTCCTTCAGGGACATATCAAAATCGATTTCCCAGCCCATGCTTTTTTTCAGTATCAGCAGGGCCAGCGCCACCAGCAGACCACCGGCGACAGGTTCAGGAATGGTGTATTTCTTCAGAAGGGAAACGCTATGTACCAGCTTACGGCCAAGCAGTAAGACCAGCGTTGCGGCAACAAGTGTCGACAACGTATCGAGATGAATCATAGAAGGCTCCTGTTTTGCGCGTGTTCCATACACACGCGGCGTTATCCTGGGCCGGTTTGCGCTCTTCATGAGCTCCCGGCGCGAAAAAGTGTAATTTTTTTTCCCGATACGTTGTAGAAAACCTGCTCACAGCGGCAGATTTTCTTCCCTTTTTTTGCTGGCAATCGTTTGCTTTTACCAGGTGGTCAGATAAAATGCCCGCTTTTACACCGTGGGATTGCCGCCGATGTCCGTTAACACCATAGAGTCGCCTGATGCGCAACCGATTGCGCAGAAGCAAAATAGCGAACTGATTTACCGCCTTGAAGACCGCCCGCCGCTGCCGCAAACGCTGTTCGCCGCCTGCCAGCATCTTCTGGCGATGTTTGTTGCGGTGATCACCCCGGCGCTGCTGATTTGCCAGGCGCTCGGTTTACCGGCGCAGGACACGCAGCACATTATCAGCATGTCTCTTTTTGCCTCCGGCGTGGCCTCGATTATTCAAATTAAAGCATGGGGGCCGGTGGGGTCGGGATTATTGTCGATTCAGGGCACCAGCTTTAACTTCGTGGCGCCCCTGATCATGGGCGGTACGGCGCTGAAAACCGGCGGTGCGGATGTCCCGACCATGATGGCGGCGCTGTTCGGCACGCTGATGCTGGCCAGCTGTACGGAGATGGTGATCTCCCGCGTTCTGCATCTGGCTCGCCGCGTTATCACCCCGCTGGTTTCCGGCGTCGTCGTGATGATTATCGGCCTGTCGCTGATCCAGGTGGGCCTGACCTCCATCGGCGGCGGCTATGCCGCAATGAGCGACCATACCTTCGGCGCGCCGAAAAACCTGCTGCTGGCAGGCGTCGTGCTGGCGATCATTATTCTGCTTAACCGTCAGCGTAACCCTTACCTGCGCGTCGCCTCGCTGGTGATCGCCATGGCGGCGGGTTACCTGCTGGCGTGGGCGCTGGGCATGCTGCCGGAGAACACCGCGCCGACCAACAGCGCGCTGATCGTCGTTCCTACGCCGCTGTACTACGGTCTGGGCATTGACTGGGGTCTGCTCCTGCCGCTGATGCTGGTCTTTATGATCACCTCTCTGGAGACCATCGGTGATATCACCGCCACCTCCGACGTCTCCGAGCAGCCGGTGTCCGGCCCGCTGTACATGAAGCGCCTGAAAGGCGGCGTGCTGGCGAACGGCCTGAACTCGTTTGTCTCTGCGGTATTCAACACCTTCCCGAACTCCTGCTTCGGTCAGAACAACGGCGTGATCCAGCTGACCGGCGTGGCCAGCCGCTACGTTGGCTTCGTGGTGGCGCTGATGCTGATCGTCCTCGGCCTGTTCCCGGCGGTAAGCGGCTTTGTGCAGCACATCCCTGAGCCGGTGCTGGGCGGCGCAACGCTGGTGATGTTCGGGACGATCGCGGCCTCCGGCGTGCGTATTGTCTCCCGCGAGCCGCTGAACCGCCGCGCGATCATGATTATCGCTCTGTCGCTGGCCGTCGGTCTGGGCGTTTCCCAGCAGCCGCTGATCCTGCAGTTTGCACCTGACTGGGTGAAAAACCTGCTCTCTTCCGGCATTGCCGCAGGCGGTATCACCGCTATCGTGCTGAACCTCGTTTTCCCGCCTGAGAAAAATTGATTTCTCTCACGGCAGGCAGTCAATGCCTGCCGTGACATCTAATTACACCATTCCCGCCTTGAGGATTGCGCATAAATCGTGCATAACTCCCATATGTGCGTTTTGCGGGATGGAAGACCATGAAATTTATTGGAAAGCTCCTCATCTATCTTCTGGTAGCCCTGCTCATTGTGATGCTGGCGCTCTACATTCTGCTCCAGACCCGCTGGGGCGCGTCTCAGGTCAGCAGCTGGGTGACGGTGAATACGGATTACGAACTCAGTTTCGACAAGATGAATCACCGCTTTTCGTCGCCTTCCCACATTATTCTGGAAAATGTCATCTTTGGTCGGGACGGTAAACCCGCCACGCTGGTCGCCAAAAAAGTCGATATTGGCCTGAGCAGCCGCCAGGTAACCGATCCGCTGCATATGGACACCATCACCCTGTTCGACGGCACGCTGAATCTCTCGCCGCAGACGGCGCCGCTGCCTTTCCAGGCGGATCGCCTGCAGCTGAACAACATGGCCTTTAACAGCCCGAATACCGAATGGGACCTGAGCGCGCAGAAGGTGACGGGCGGCGTCAGCCCGTGGCAGCCGGAAGCCGGCAACGTGCTGGGGAACAACGCGCAGATTCAGATGAGCGCAGGCTCGCTGACCCTGAACGGCGTACCGGCCACCAACGTGCTGATCGAGGGCCAGCTTAACGGCAAGGAAGTGGTGCTGAACACGATTGGCGCCGATATGGCCCGCGGCTCACTCACCGGCTCCGCCCTGCGCAACGCCGACGGGAGCTGGATTATCGACACCATGCGCCTGAACGAGATCCGTCTGCAGAGCGATAAAACGCTGACGGCGTTCTTCGCGCCGCTGGCCACCATTCCCTCTCTGCAGATTGGTCGTCTGGACGTGACCGACGCCCGGCTTCAGGGCCCGGACTGGGCGGTGACCGATCTCGATTTAAGCCTGCGCAACCTGACTCTCAGCAAAGGCGACTGGCAGAGCCAGGAAGGCCGCTTGTCCATGAACGCCAGCGAGTTTATCTACGGCTCGCTGCATCTGTTTGACCCGATTCTGAATGCAGAGTTTTCCCCGCAGGGCATGGCGCTGCGTCAGTTCACCTCCCGCTGGGAGGGCGGCATGATACGCACCTCCGGTAACTGGCTGCGAGACGGTAAAGCGCTGGTGCTGGACGATGTCGCCATCGCCGGGCTGGAATACACCCTGCCGCAGAACTGGAAGACGCTGTGGATGGAGCCTCTGCCGGAATGGCTGAACAGCGTCACGCTGCAAAAATTCGGCCTGAGCCGCAACCTGGTGATCGACATTGATCCCGCCTTCCCGTGGCAGATCACCTCTCTGGATGGCTATGGCGCAAACCTGCAGCTGGTGAAAGATCGCCAGTGGGGTGTCTGGGGCGGCAGCGCGACCCTGAACGGCGCGGCGGCGACCTTTAACCGCGTGGACGTGCGCCGTCCGTCGCTGGCGCTGAATGCCAACGCCGCCACGTTGAACATTACCGACCTGAGCGCGTTTACCGAGAAAGGTATTCTGGAAGCAACGGCGACGGTTTCGCAGCTTCCGCAGCGGCAGACTACGGTGAGCCTGAACGGGCGCGGCGTGCCGCTCAACGTACTGCAGCAGTGGGGCTGGCCCGCGCTGCCGATTGCGGGCGACGGCAATATTCAGCTCACCGCCAGCGGCAGCGTGCAGGCGAATACCCCGCTTATGCCGACGGTGAACGGCAAGCTGAACGCGGTGAATATGGATAAACAGCAGGTGCAGCAGACGATGACGGGTGGCGTGGTGTCGACGGTGGCTCCGGCACAGTAAATAGCCGGGTGGCGGCTATGCCTTACCCGGCCTACGATCCCATGTAGGCCCGGTAAGCGAAGCGCCACCGGGCATTTTTACGGCTCAGAGGTGAACCACCACCTCATTCCCCTCCGCTTTCACCACCACACCCCACTCGCTGCCCGCGTGTGAGCCGCCTTTCACGCCGCTCACCTTCTGCACGTTGCGCAAGCACACCGACCAGTTTTTCGCGTCTCCCGCGCCGGTAAAGGTCACGATATCGCCCTGACGCGATGCCTTCAGCGTAAACACCACCGCGCCGTCCGCCGCAGGCACTTCGCTCACCGCCGTTGCGCCGTCGTTCAGGTTAAACAGCTGGAAGGCCGTCCCCTCGTGCCACGCGTAGTCCGGCTTCTGGTTGTTGCTGCCCAGCGCCAGCAGCGTGTTGTCGCGCACGTAGACCGGCAGGCTCATGAAATCGTGCTGCTGCTTATGCCAGCGGCTACCCTGAATTTCGTCGTTGTGCCACAGGTGCGTCCAGCGGCCTTCCGGCAGGTAGAACTGCACGTCGCCCGCCTCGGAGAACACCGGTGCCACCATCATTGCATCCCCCAGCATATACTGGCGGTCGAGGTAATCACACGCCGGATCGTCCGGGAACTCCAGCATCATCGCGCGCAGCATCGGCGTGCCGAACTCGCGGGCCAGCGCCGCCTGACGGTACAGGTACGGCATTAGTTGGCATTTCAGCTGCGTGAAGTGGCGCACCACGTCGCAGGACTCGTCATCGTAGGCCCACGGCACGCGGTAGGATTTACTGCCGTGCAGGCGGCTGTGGCTGGAGAACAGCCCGAACGCGCACCAGCGTTTGTAGACGTGCGCCGGGGCGGTGTTTTCGAACCCGCCAATATCGTGGCTCCAGAACCCGAAGCCGGACAGGCCAATCGACAGCCCGCCGCGTAGGCTCTCGGCCATGGATTCATAGTTGGCGTAGCAGTCGCCACCCCAGTGCACCGGGAACTGCTGCGCCCCGACGGACGCGGAGCGGGCGAACAGCACCGCTTCTTCTTCCCCCACCGTCTCTTTCAGCACGTTCCACACCAGCTCGTTATAGATGTAGGCGTAATGGTTGTGCATCTTCTGCGGATCGGACCCGTCAAACCACTGCACGTCCGTCGGGATACGCTCGCCGAAATCGGTCTTGAAGCAGTCGACGCCGATCTCCACCAGGCCTTTCAGCCTGTCGGCATACCACCGGCACGCGTCCGGGTTGGTAAAGTCATAAATCGCCAGCCCCGGCTGCCATTTGTCCCACTGCCACAGGGAGCCATCCGGGCGCTTGAGCAGGTAGCCCTTCGCTTTCAGCTCCTGGAAGATCGGCGACTTCTGGCCAATGTACGGGTTAATCCACACGCAGACCTTCAGCCCTTTCTCTTTCAGGCGGCGGATCATGCCTTCCGGATCCGGGAAGGTCACCGGGTCCCACTCGAAATCGCACCACTGGAAGGCCTTCATCCAGAAGCAGTCGAAGTGGAACACGTGCAGCGGCAGGTTGCGCTCGGCCATGCCGTCGATAAAGCTGTTAACCGTCGCTTCGTCGTAGTTGGTGGTGAACGAGGTGGTGAGCCACAGGCCAAATGACCACGCAGGCGGCAGCGCCGGTCGCCCGGTGAACTGCGTATAGCGGTTCAGCACCTCTTTCGGCGTCGGGCCGTCGATCACGAAGTACTCAAGATATTCCCCCTCCACGCTGAACTGCACTTTGGAGACCTTCTCGGAGCCGACTTCAAACGAGACGTTTTCCGGATGATTCACCAGCACGCCGTAGCCGCGGTTGGTCAGGTAGAATGGGATATTTTTGTAGGACTGCTCGGTGCTGGTGCCGCCGTCGCGGTTCCAGGTCTCGACCGTCTGGCCGTTGCGCACCAGCGCGGTGAAGCGCTCGCCCAGGCCGTAGACCGTTTCCCCCACGCCCAGATCCAGACGTTCGAACACGTAATTGCGGTCGGCGTTGGTATCCTGCACGTAGCCGTTATTTTTCAACTGGCTGCCGGTAATGCGCTGGCCGTTGCGCAGGAAATCCAGCGCCCAGAACTCGCCTTTGGTGACGCGCACGCTGACGCTGCCGCTTTTCAGCTCGGCAAACTCGGCGTTGTTTTCAATCTCTACCTTCACGTCCTTCAGAACGTTCAGCGGATAGTGCGGGCCGTTGTTCAGCGCGCCCTGGAAATGCTCGATGCGCACCCCGACAATCCCTTCCTGCGGGGCAAACAGGCGCACCGTGAACATCAACGTGTCGAGCTGCCAGGTGCGTTCACGCACGTCACGCGGGGCAACAAAGACCACCAGGTCATTACCCTGCTGCTCCACGTCGAACACCTGAACCGGACAGGTCACGTTCAGGCCCGGTTGAATAAGCCAGTTTCCATCACTGATTTTCATACTCTCGTCCTCTTAGTTCTGTAATTCTTTGCTGACCGCCAGGTTTTCAAACTCCTGCTGATTGCGGCGCGCGCCCTGCGCCAGCTCGCCCATGATTTTGGTCAGGAATGGCGTTTTCAGCGTGTAGTAGCGTTTGGCGATAATGGCGCTAAGCACGTAGCAGACCGCCGGGGCCAGGGTAAACAGGCCGATGATGATGCTGATGGTCGCGCTGTTCTGGGTTTTAGCTGCCGCGTCGTAGCCTCCGCCTGCCAGCATCCAGCCGATCATCGCCCCGCCCAGCGCCAGACCGAGCTTCAGCACGAACAGCGTGCCCGCAAAGCTGATGCCGGTCAGGCGTTTGCCGTTGGTCCATTCGCCGTAGTCGACGGTATCTGACATCATCACCCACTGAATCGGCGTCACCAGCTGGTGCAGCACGCCAATGACGAAGATAAAGGCGAACATCAGCACGGTGGCATGCATCGGCACGAAGAACATCGCCACGCTGACCACCGCCAGCGCGGCGTTGGTCCACCAGAAGATGCTGACCTTGCACTTCCAGTCGGTAAGCGGTTTCGCCAGCGCGGAGCCGATCAGGTTGCCAACGCAGTAGGTGGTGAGGAACGCGACGAACACCTCCGGCGAACCCATGATCCAGGTGCAGTAGTACATCATCGCGCCGCCGCGCACGCAGACGGCGAGGATATTGAGGATGGTGAGCACGCCGACGATGCGCCACTGGTCGTTTTGCCAGATGTCGCGCAGGTCTTCCCGCATAGAGGTGGTGCTCGGCGGCACCTGGATGCGCTCTTTGGTGGTGAAGAAGCAGAATGCCAGCATCAGGAACGCGACCACCGACAGCACGGCGATGCCGCCCTGGAAGCCGAACGCCTTATCGTCGCCGCCAATCAGGTTCACCAGCGGCATCATCAGCACCGTAGAGAGCATGCCGCCCGCGGTCGCCAGCACAAAGCGCCAGGACTGAAGGGAGATACGCTGCGTCGGGTCGTTAGTGATTACGCCGCCGAGCGCGCAGTAGGGGATGTTGACCACGGTATAGAGCAGGGTCAGCAGGGTGTAAGTAATGGCGGCATACACCATTTTGCCGTTGAGGCTGAGGTCCGGCGTGGTGTAGGCCAGCACGCAGACGATGCCGAACGGGATGGCACCAAACAAAATCCACGGACGGAACTTACCCCAGCGGCTGCGGGTGCGGTCGGCGATCAGCCCCATGCACGGGTCGGAGATCGCATCCAGCGCGCGCGCCAGCAGGAACATGGTGCCGACAAACCCGGCGGGAATGCCGAAAATATCGGTGTAGAAAAACATCATGTACAACATAACGTTATCAAAAATGATGTGGCTGGCGGCGTCACCCATGCCGTAGCCAATCTTCTCTTTTACTGACAATACTTCGCTCATCTTTTTTTATCCTTCACGCTGTAGGGGGCGCTGAGACCGGTTACAGAGTTTTAAACCATTGTTTCAGGAGCGGGTATTGCGTTTTCTGATTAGCAGATTACGTTTCTTGTTTTTTGTGATCGCGGTAAATGTTGGGAAGCAGAAAGGCTAACATGAGGATTTTCTTAGGAATTACCTGAAACAGGGGGGTACAGGTCAAAAGAGAGGTGAAAAAAGTGGTGTGGGGTATGTGGTAAATGCCTGAAAGTAGCTATAATGCGCCCCGCCTCCATGTAGCAATCGAGGCGCGGAAGATCGTCATCTCCGGTGAGGTGGCTGGACTTCAAATCCAGTTGGGGACGCCAGCGTTCCCGGGCAGGTTCGACTCCTGTGATCTTCCGCCAAAATCATTCCTTTTTATACAAACTTTCTAGTGCTGCCAATAAGTCCCTTAATCCACTGTTAAAATCATTTCTAAAATCTGCGTATTTTTTGTTTTTAACAACTCAGGTATTTTGCAATCTTTCAAAAGTAAAGGAAGCACATGAATACAATTGTGTTGAATTTCATTCCAATATTTTTTTTGCCATTCTCTTTCTACCCATTTTTATGAAACCGCATTTTCAGAAAGAATAACAATTACAAAATCAGCTTCTTCTAGTCCGTCTGAAATTCGCTCGGGAATAATCCCCCCCACTTTTATGTCCCATTCATCCAACCAAGGAGCATACCCATTTGCTTCAAGGTCCATACATAACATCTTTGCAAACGGTTTATCTAATGATGAATGAGAGATGAAAATTTTTGCCCCGTTAGGTTTATTCATATAGCGCTGCTCCACAATTTGGTCCAGAAGAGTAGTTTCAATGTAATGTAATTCTGAAAAATAACTGCACAATTTCTTATATGATATTTTATTGTATGGAGAGCACAGTTTAGTGAGTTCAGCTTTACGATTTATTACGAGACAGGCAAACCAAACTCGAGCAGTTCCTGCAATTTAACGACCGGACGTTTTAGAAGGGGCAGGCAAGATCAGCAAGAAAGTGGCTGATGAAAAGGCGTGCTCAGAATACATTGAGTTTGAAAAAATGCAGCGCCTGCTGAAAGAAGCCGAGGGTGAGAAAGATATCGTCGGCTTATTAAAATGGGATAAGCAGGCTAAGCGCTAATCCCGGTCCCCCGGCTCGCATCATCCACAAACAGCATTTCAATGCGGTTTCATCCATGCCTAAAAAGCCGTGAATAACGCCTGCGTCATCCAGGGCTGAGCGCGACGATTAACTCCGTGTAACTGCCGGTGGGCAGCAGGACAGGGCTGATATTCAGCCCTGTGACAGTTATTTTCAGCGACATCTTTCAGATATTACGCTCTGAGATCTCTGCTTTTATTAAGCTGTATAGCTTATCTGATAACTCATTAAGGGTATTGTTTTCAGCTTGCAGCATTTTGCCGTTATTTTGCAATATTAAGTCGTTAAAGGAACCAGCCCCTCTGAAAATAGACCTAATACCTAACACGACCTGGTCATAATCAGAATCCAGGTGCTCACGATAATAAATTAGTCTTTTTGACCAAACACTTTCATCACAAGAGACAAGTAATTCAATGATTTGATTAAGTAACGTATGTATTTCTGATTTCATTTCAATCCCCCAAAATTAACCGTCTCTACGCCTGGAATATTCCAAGGCGCAGGGATTACGACTTGCTCAGTACCTCCAGGGAAAATATCAGACTGGTAGCCCACCTCTCCGACATATACCTTCGATCCTGCAGGAATTTTTATCTCATAAAAACTATCGATCACAGATTCAGAACCGTCAGGCCATTTTGGTAACACAGCCTTATCGACACGCGTCTGTAGTACTCCTAAAGGTCGTTCATAACTGAAAAATCGACCCAACTCTGTGCCGCTTTGACCACCTCTAAAAATGTGGTGTCCTGGGACAATGTTATTCCCTTGTAAGCTCCGCCTGAGAATGTTTCGGCAAAGCGCTCATTTAATGGTCCGGGCTTTATCATCGAGTATTCACCCTCGACTTTTCCCAGAACATGGAGATTGTTAAGCTCACTCGCCGCCCCCAGTCTGCCAAGGCCAAGACCCGCAGCAACAGAAGCGCCAGCAATAACCAGCCCTTTATTGTCCATAACCTGATTGTAACCCGCTGGCGCATCGCCGCCGGGCGAACGTGATATCCCGGGCGTTTCAGTTGCCGGGACAGGAGATGGCTGAGCCGGGTATGAAGGAACAGCGGCAGATCATTGCGAAGGTCACCGGATGTCGTCAACACTCCCGAAATAGCATGCCCGGTTATGTCTTTTCTCAGCAGAACGAGCTTCCCAGATTTGATGTCGGCAAGAGTGTCACGGTATGCCATCCACGGATGCTGCCAGTGAAACGGTTGATAACGGCTGACAAACCGGGTATAGCCCTGTGGTAAATTCCACTCCTGAATTATGCGGTTGGGCAGTGCAGTTTCTGCGAGATCTCCTGCCGCAGTGTCCGGATGGATAATGTGAGGAATGTCCTCAAGGTAGATGTCGTCCAGTGACATTGCCTGACTGTGATGAAGCATAGTGTCCCTTTTACGCTGCCGTTATACGCCCAATTATTGCGCATTCCAGGCAACAGGCAAAGACCCCTAATGCCCCGCGGTTGATTGACCACATACCCTGCCTGGGTTATGTCTGACCGGAGATGGACCAGAAAACGTCCGCTACGAGCGAGGAACTGAAGTTCGCAGTTACTCTCAAAGTCGATGAAGAAATTGCCAGCATTACTGTGTATTAATCAATGGGGAGCAGGTCAAGGGCGTTAAGCCTGTCCACCCAACCGCATATGCAACAGCGGAAACGGATTCCCCTGCCCGTCCAGTTCCGAGCGTCCGACCTGCTCAAACCCCATATGGCGATAAAATCCCACGCCCTGCGGGTTCTGCTCATTCACGTCCACTTCGTTCGCGCCGAACGCTGCGATGGCGTGTTGCAGCAGAAATTTCCCGACGCCCTTCCCCCGGCTCGCGTCATCAACAAACAGCATTTCAATACGGTTTTCATCCACGCCTAAAAAGCCGTGAATAACGCCTGCATCATCGCGAGCCATCACGACCTTGAGGTTAGGCAGATAGGCGTTAAGCAATAACGGGCGCAGCGCCGCAATATCGCTTTCCTGCAAAAAATGATGGGTGGTGCGGACGGAGGATTCCCAGATCGCGACCAGACGTTCGAAGTGTGAGGGGAGTGCGGTTTCTATTTTCATGGGGGGATCATGTTTGGAAAACCGAATTATTTCAAGCCACGCTTTGCGGTCTGTTCCCCCCTCACCCTAACCCTCTCCCTCAGGGAGAGGGAATCGATCGCGCTAAACCCTAATCTCCATCACCGCGTACACCCCGTCCTTAGGCACGACCACGGTGACGTTTTCCACCGGCACGCCCGCCGCGAGGTGGATATCCTGCAGCTGCTGCAGCGTCCTCGGGTGAATATCCTCCCAGCCGATACCACGCAGCACAAAGTCAATGTGCGGGCTACTGGTGAGCATGTTCGACACAATCACCGCCCCGCCGGGCTTGACCAGCCGCAGCGCGCGCTGGAGAAAAACCACCGCATCGGTATCGTTGAAATATTCGAAGATCCCCAACGCATCGACCAGTTCGGCCTGATGCTCGCCCAGCTCCAACAGCAGGTCCTCGTTACGCACCAGCGTATGGAGCAGGTTGCGCCTGAGCAGCGTCAGCTGTTCACCCACCACAATGCCTTCCTGCGCCGCCATGGTTTCGGCCCAGCTGAGCGCAACGGGGTCTTTGTCTACCAGCGTGAGATAGACCTGCTGGCCGTCGAGCTTTGCTTCACGCAGCGCCTCCAGCACCGGAATGGCGGCACCGCTCGCGAGGCTGACCCAGTTGTTCTCGCTCTCATTGTGAATGTACTTATCCACCAGCGCGGCCAGCACCCTGGCGCGGGAACGCACGCCAACCGCATCGTTAGCGTGGATAAACCACTGGCGGCTGTCGCTGTCCATTTTAGTGCCGTCGGGCAGGCGATCTTCCAGCGGGTTTTGCACCACAAACAGCGCCAGCGCGGAGGGCACCAGCCGGGTGCGCCACGCGGTGAGCGCCGGGCGGTTGCGGAAGGCCTGTTCGGAATAGCGGTTCTGCGGGACAAGCACGGCCTGCCCGCCCTCGTCGTATTCCACCCTCGGCGGCCGGAGCGCTGGCTCGGCTTTCAGGGCGCGGTCAAGGGAGGCGATCTCGCGGGCAGCATCGTCTTTCATCGGCCACTGGTCGCTGACGTCGGGAAATGACGCGCTGAAAATCGTCATATTTTCCGGTGCATCGCCGCGAAAAGGCTGCCAGTTCATGTCGACTTCCCTCCGTTAGGCTTTTAACGGAAGTCTATCCAGGCGAGCCAGTAATGCCCCAGGAAGAAAGCACGATTTTTATTGCTTCACCCACACCAGCTGGTCAACCCGGAAGCCCAGACTGCGCGCGATGTTCAGGTAATCCTGCTTCACCGCATCCGGGATCGTTGGCGTGCGCGACAGGATCCACAGGTAATCGCGGTTCGGGCCGCTGACCAGCGCGTACTGGTACTTATCGTCGAGCTTGATCACGTTATAGCCGCCGTAGAATGGGCCGAAGAAGGAGACCTTCAGCGCGGCCGTGGTCGGTTCGCCGGTAAAGTACGCTTTCCCCTCGCTCTCATTCCATTTGTTCTTCACCGGATCGTAACCCCGGTTGAGCACGCTGATGCCGCCGTCGCTGCGCTTGCCGTAGGTGGCGGTTACCTGCTCCAGCCCGCGTTCAAAGCGGTTTTCCAGACGGGCGACCTCATACCATTTTCCGAGATAGCGGCTGGCGTCAAAACCGGAAATAGGCTGCACGCCCTTCGGCGGCGTGGGGGATTTACAGGCGACCAGCGTCAGCGCAATGGCAACACCGGTCACAACAGGCCATAGCTTCATGAGAATTCCTTTCATTTGCACGGTTGGACGTTAAGTGTAGTGCACCGTTTCGGCGCTTCATCCCGTTCGGGAAAATTCGTAGTATATTGAGAGTATTCCTCCACTCTGGACACGGACATGGCTTACTCCATCGGCGAATTCGCCCGACTCAGCGGCATCACCGCCACCACCCTGCGGGCGTGGCAGCGTCGCTATGGTTTACTCAAGCCACAGCGCACGGAAGGCGGACACCGCCAGTACAGCGATGAGGACGTCCAGCAGGCGCTCAAAATCCTCGACTGGGTAAAAAAAGGCGTTCCGATTGGCCAGGTCAAACCGCTGCTGGAACGCCCGACGCCGGGCCGGACCAACAACTGGCAAACCCTGCAGCAGAACATGCTGCAACGCCTGCAGGACGGCAAAGTCGAATCCCTGCGCCAGATGATTTACGACGCCGGACGCGAGTACCCAAGGCCGGAGCTGGTCGCGAACGTGCTGCGCCCGCTGCGCAGCCAGGTTTCGGCCAACGTCGCCGCCGCCATGACCCTGCGCGCGATCCTCGACGGCATCATCATCGCCTACACCTCGTTTTGCCTCGAAGGCGATAAAAAAGCGCCGGGCGATAATATTCTGCTCAGCGGCTGGCACCTCAACGACGCCTGCGAAATCTGGCTCGAAGCCCTAACGCGCACCGGGCAGGGCCACCGGATCGACATCCTGCCGGTTCCGCCTGACGCGCTGGCACCGGAAATTTTCCCGGAGCGTAAATGGCTGCTGGTCACCAGCGGCAAACTCACCGCCGGGCGGAAAAAGCAGCTGGAGCAGTGGCAGCAGCAGGTATCGCTTGAAGTGATTATCCTCTAATCATTTTCTCCTGCGGGAATCTTCACGAAAAGTTGAATATTTTCCCGCGCCGCAGATGCTAACGTTTTTCTGTGACGAATAATTCCACAGGAAAACATCATGAAAAAAACTGCCCCTCTGCTGATCCTGGCCTCGATGGCCTTTGCCCCTGCCGCCTTTAGCGCCCCGGCCGGCACCCTGAGCGTACACATCCTCGACCAGCAAACCGGGATGCCGCCATCAGACGTGACCGTTACGCTGGAGAAGCAGCAGCAGGACAAATGGACCCCGATTGCCAGCGGCAAAACCGACCACGACGGCCGTATCAAATCGCTCTATCCGCAGGATCAGGACATGCAGCCTGGCGTGTATAAAGTGACCTTCAAAACCGCAGATTACTTCCACGGCAAAAAGCTCGACTCCTTCTTCCCGGAGATCCCGGTGCTGTTTACCGTGACCCGCACAAACGAGAAACTGCACATCCCGCTTCTGCTGAGTCAGTACGGTTACTCGACCTACAAGGGCAGTTAAGACGCATTGATTTTAAAGGATTATAAAAAATAGTTCCGCGAATACTTGGACAAATTAGTCATGTTGTGTAAGTTTTAGTTATATGAACGGGAGGACAACACCATGACAACGAAACCTGTGCTCGGTATTAGCGGATGTTTGACCGGATCCGCCGTTCGCTTTGACGGCGGACACAAGCGTATGGGCTTCGTCATGGATGAGCTGGCCCAGTGGGTGAATTTCAGGCCCGTCTGCCCGGAAATGGCCATCGGCCTGCCGACCCCTCGCCCGGCGCTGCGTCTGATCGTGACGGAACACGGTGAAACGCAGATGCGTTTTAGCCATGCGCCTCATGAAGACGTTACGCAGAAAATGGCGGACTTTACGGCAGATTTTTTGCCGAAAATCGGCGATCTCGCTGGTTTTATCGTCTGCGCTAAATCCCCAAGCTGCGGCATGGAACGCGTGCGTCTGTATGATGAAAACGGCAACCGGGGCCGCAAGGAGGGGGTCGGGCTGTTCACCGCCGCCCTCCTTGAAACCTGGCCGTGGCTGCCCGTGGAAGAGGACGGACGTCTGCACGATCCGGTGCTGCGGGAAAACTTTGTCGAACGTGTTTTTGCCCTGCACGAACTGAACACGCTGCGTAAAAATGGCCTCACACGCCGTGCGCTGCTGGACTTCCACAGCCGTTACAAACTTCAGCTGCTGGCGCACCATCAGGCAGGCTACCGTGAAATCGGCCCGTTCGTTGCCTCGCTGCACGAGTGGGAAGACCTGGATGCCTTCTTCGTGGCGTATCGGGAAAAGCTGATGACCATCCTGAAAAAACCCGCCTCGCGGAAAAATCACACCAACGTGCTGATGCATATTCAGGGGTATTTCCGTAGCCAGCTGAACACCCGCCAGCGCGGCGAGCTGCGCGACGTGATCCTGCACTATCGCAACGGGCAGTTGCCTATTCTCGCCCCGATCACGCTGCTGAAGCACTACCTGGCCGAATACCCCGACCGATATCTGATGACGCAAAACTACTTTGATCCCTATCCTGATGATTTGGGTCTGCGTCTGGCAGTCAAGTGATCATAAAAATGCGAAGGCCCCATTGACCCGTAGAGGCCCAAAGCAGTACCCCGTTTAGACGACATCCTCACTGTCGTCTCTTTTTTGCATTTCATCCAAAATCCTGTGATTATATACAGGCTTATTCTGCAAAAAAGGGGCCTGCCAGTGATCAACACCCTGCACATTCAAAACTACCGCTCCATCCGCGAGATGTCGCTGGAGCTGGAGCAGCTCAACATCGTCTTCGGGCCGAACGGTACCGGGAAATCCAATATTTACAAGGCGATACATCTGATGCACAGCGCCGCCCAGGGGCAGTTTTCCCAGGCGCTGGCGAACGAGGGCGGCATTCTGAAGGTGTTCTGGGCAGGCAAAACCCGCAGCGACCAGCTGCGGCGGATGAATCTGGCGGTGGAAACAGAGACCTACGAATACGAGCTGCAGGTCGGGTTTGTGGAGAAGCTGCCCTATCCCTCGCAGTTTCAGCTCGACCCGGTGATCAAAGAGGAGTCCATCTGGCTGAGCGGCCAGCACCGTCGGCCTTCGTCACAGCTGATGAAACGTAAGAACCAGGCGGTCTTTCTGAACAACGTGCATCACGAGAAGGTGACCCACAGCGGCACGCTGTACGAGAACGAATCGGTGTTCGGACAGCTCGGTGAACCGCACCTTTACCCGGAAGTGTCCCAGATGCGCGAGTCCCTGCGTAACTGGCGCTTTTATCATGAGTTTTCCGTCTCATCCGGCTCGGCGATGCGGGCTCCGCAGGTCGGTTTCCGCTCCCCGGTGCTGGCCAGCGACGGCGCCAACCTGGCGGCCGCGTTTCAAACTATCGTCGAGATTGGCGACGAGCTGCTGCTGATGCGCATCCTTGACCAGGCCTTCCCCGGCTGCGTGTTTTACAGCGACAACACCGGCGGACGTTTTCGCATGATGATGCAGCGCGAGGGATTGAGCAGGCCGCTGGAACCGGCAGAGTTCTCCGACGGCACCCTGCGCTTTCTGTGCCTGGCGGTAGCGCTGCTCAGCCCGCGCCCACCGGCGTTTATCGCGTTGAACGAACCGGAAAACAGCCTGCACCCGCAGATGCTGCCCGCGCTGGCGAGCTTAATCGCCGAGGCCAGCCGCTACTCGCAGATCTGGCTCACCAGCCACTCGCCGGAGCTGGCGAAGTTGATTGAGAAGCAGAGGTCGTTTTCGCTGTATCAGCTGTCGATGGTGGAGGGGGAGACGAGGGTGGAGAGGCTGGGGTAGTCTCAATGGGCACGGAGGCTGTTTTTTCGCATCTCGCTCATGCTAACTATTCTCGATAACAATTCTATCCGACGACGATTGCTGGTGAGCGGTTCATTTTTCGACTTTAATTGTCATCCACTTAAACTTTTGAAATTGAGTTTTCCTACACCCTTGATTACTTTGCCAACAACATCATCTGCACCCCTTATAATCCCGATAACGGTGGCGAGATAATCAAGCGCACTGTGTGCCTCTATAAAACGGCACAGTTTTTTCTTATAAAACTCATTCGTTTTCTGCTTCGACACGCTCTTGCGCCATCTGCCGGGCCGTTTTGCAGTGAGATACTTCATCCAGCAAGTCGCTCAGCGAGCTATCCTCAGCGATCATTTTTCCGGTGATACTCATGTAGTTTATTTTTTAACCATATCCCTACACCTAATATTAATCCTGTAATACTTCCTTTTATTAATGCGATATGTAATGCCTTTTTCCATGAAAAAAGGAATTCACCATCGTTAAAATAAAAAATTGTTGACACTCCGAACTGGCATACGAAAAGAACAATAGTGAGTAGAACTGTACAGTACACAACTAAGAAAAGGAGCCAAAAGATACCAACCTTATTGAAGACACTCATTGCTTCTTCTCCCGTTTGTCTAATTCATCTTTTACCACTTTTCCTGTAAATTCAGAAGCAGTAGAACCTGTAACTGCGCCAATAACATCCTTTGTCACTTGATCAGCTACTGGAGACAATGAATCAACAACTTTCCCTCCTACACTACCAGCTACACTTCCAAATCCCGTACTTATCACAGAGTTAGTCGGGTCTTCCCCTTTAATCGCACTACCAATCGCAGCCCCCCCCATATTGATTGCCGCTGATACTTTCCAGCCTTTCCCTGTAGTTGCGGCAGATGCTACTCCCGCCATAATGGCATCAACGTAGCTGAATGGTTCCTTTCCACTAAGTTGAAAACCAGTATTCACTGCTGTTCCTATCGCAGCATTAACAGCCATACCTTCTCTTATTGTAATTCCCAGCACACTACTACCAAACATAAGAGGCGCATCACCAATACTGGCATTAGACTCATGGTAACCCCAGGTATTTACAATGCTCTGGGCCTGATTCAAAACTCCATTGTCAGGATTACGTTCATAACCAGGATAGGCAAAAAGATTCTGCACCATCTCTTTAGCTCTATCTGCACCATAAACATTCTGCATTTCAGCAGCATAGACTCTAACATAGGTATTTAATTCAGTTCGTTCAGATTCTGATAATGAAGAAGGATCGCGCCGAAACTTATCCATTAGCGCATCACTACGTTTATCAGCATTTTCCAGTTTAATCACGTCATTAGCCGCCGCCAGCGATCTATCACCCAGCTTTATTTTCTCAATAGCTTTATCAAGCTTGTCCGAAGATGTCGCACCAAGGAAATTATTCTCAACACTGTTCTTCCCTGCACTGGCACCAGCCGCCGCGCCAGCCGTATTTCCCCCAGCAATCCCGCCAGCTATGCCCGCTGAAACAGACGCCAGCGTGCTCACGGTCTGCCTCTGCTCTTCCGTCATCATCGACGGGTCTGTGTCCGGATAAAACTGTTTGGCAATCGCTGTCGCAATCAGTTCGCCGGATGCGGCCCCCACAGCACCCGCTGCGGCACTGTTGCCCTGAAGGGCTGCGGTTACGCCGCCGAGGATGGCATGGGCAATCGCTTTTGCCGCCGTATCGTCATCAATGCCTGCATGATGGCCGATGATGTTCGCCAGCTCCGGTGCTGACGCGCCCGCCAGCGCCCCTCCGATATTGCCGCCCGCCAGTCCCTGCAGCGCTGCTGTGGCCGCCTGGATGCCGCGCTGCATGGCGCTGCCGGTTCCGTAGGTCACCATCACGTTTTTGTATGCCTGGGTATCACGCAGTTTCGCCAGATAATCCTGGCGCTGTTTCTCTGTTGCGTTTGCAGGTAGTGTTGCGCCGGTTTCTTTCTGGGCCGCCTTCAGCCCGTTAAGATCACCCTGCGTCCTGGCAATATCCGCCACCTGGCTACCAATGTCGCTGATCATCCCAACTGCGTTCAGGCGGTTCTGCTCTTTCTCCTTGTCGAAGATTGGGCTGATGCTGTCGTTGGCATGTTCGGTGTCGCGGCTCAGATCGGCCACGTCCTGCTTCTGGTTTGCTTTGTCGCGGATAGTGAGGGAGCCCTCTGCCACGGCGGCCTGCGTGGTGCCTTCCTTATGGCCTTTATTACCCGCAGCGGAGATCATGCCGCCCGGCAGGTTACCCTGGAATTTATCCCCGAAGCTGCCGCCGCCGCTCAGGCTGATACCGGAGTGCGAGGTTTTAAAGTCCGCTTCGTTGTGGATATCGCTGAAGCCCAGCGTCCCGGTATCGAGGCTGTTTTTGTCCGGCGTGGCGGTAGAGGCGATAACCGCTCCATCAAGCTGGGTATGATGCCCCACGGTGATATCGAAGCCGCCGTCCCCGGCATACAGCCCGGTTTGTTCGGCCACCGAATCAAAGCGGCTCTTCATCTTGTCCTGGCTGGCGTTGATATAGCCTGAACCGGACATAGTGCCGAAGGTGAAGCTGCCACCCGCCGCAACGCTGGTCTGCTTGCTGTCGTAGTCGCTGTTGTTCTGCTGGCTGCGCATCAGCAGGTCGTGACCAACATCTGCCACGATTTTATTGCCGTTAACCTGAGCGCCATCAAGCACGGTGTCGTGCCCGCTTTTTAGGGTGACGTTTTTGCCGCTGTCGATCGTGGTTTCGGTCCAGTCGGTACCGTTGCCTTTATCCTTGCCATGCGCGGCGTTGACGTTGGCAAACACGCTGATACCCGCGCCGTTGCCGCCGGCACCGATGCTCACGCCAATGCCGCCACCGCTGCTGCTGTTCTTGCCGCTGGTTTTTTGGGTATTCGCCGCGCCGGACAGCAGAATGTCGTTCTGTGCATCCAGCGTGGTATCGCCCCCGGCTTTCAGCTGGCTACCCGCAATCACGATGTCGCCGCTATTTGCACCTTTGTTTTTGCCGTTCGCGGTGATGGAGAGATTGCTACCTGCGTTCAGCGTGCTGCCTGCCACCGCATCACTCTCAGCATGCTGCTGTGATTTCGACTTCTGGGTCGTCAGCGAGAGGCTCACACCCATTGCGTTCGGATCGCCGGTGGTTGCCGCCATATCCGCTGCCTGCCCGGCCTGCACGCCGGACAGCACTGTTTTGGTGGCCTGAAGGGCTTTCAGACGGCCATCACTTTGCTCTTTGGTCTCCTGCGCCGCGCTCACGGCATTGTTAATAGCGCTACCGACGGTGCCGGAGAGCGCCACGGTGAGCCCGCTTTTCTTCTGCTCGAAGGCTTCATCCCGGGTGCGCTTGTCGTGCCCCGGCTCGATGATGACGCTGTCGCCGCTGAGGCTTAAATCCTTCCCGGCGATAAGATCCGCGCCGCCGATGTGGGCCTGGTTTCCGGCAGAAATCGCGACGTTACCGCCCGTCGAACCCACCGTACTGAAGCTCTGGCTCTGGGTGGTGCCCTTCTCACGAAGATCGTGCGTGCTTTTGCTGCTGCCGATGGTGAAGCCAATCCCGCCCGAGCCCATCAGGCCGGATTTTTTCTCTTCCTTAAAGCGCCAGGAGGTGTCGCTGTTCGTGGCCGCCACGATATCGACGTTGTTGCCCGCCTTAAGCTTCACGTCGCCATCGCCCGCCACGGCGGAGCCGTTCACCAGCAGGTTATTGCCCGCCACCACCTGCACGTTGTCGCCGCTCAGCAAAGAGCCGGATTCACGCGTCGCGCTGTTCTCCTCGATGGTGTGGGTGGTTTTCTTGCTGAGGAAACCTTTTTTGGTTTTGGTCTGCTCTTTGTAGTGATAATCGCTTTCGGTTGCGGTATTGAGACTGACGTCGCGGCCTGCCGCTACGCCGATATCGCCCTTCGCCGTCACCTGCGCGGCTTCGGTGGTGACATCGCGCCCGGCGAGGATCTGGGTATTCGCCCCGCTGGCGATCTCGGTTCCCTGCTGGCGTACCGATTCGTTGATGACGGTTTTCTTGCCTGACCTATAGCTATCGCCCTGCGTGGTCTCTTCCGCAGCCAGATTCACGTCGCGCCCCGCCTGCAGCCCGACGCTTTTCTCCGCCGCCAGCGCGGCGGCCTGAGCGTTGATATCCTGCCCGGCCTTCAGCACCAGGTTATCGCCTGCGGAAATCGTGGTGCGGTCGAGCCCGGTGCTGTGGGATTCGCTTTTCCCTTTACGGCTGCTTTCGCTGGTCTGTGCCGCGTTCAGATTGAGATCGTTGCCCGCGCTCAGCCCCGCGCTACCGCCCGCCTTCAGGTCGCTGGCGGTCACGTCAAGATTGTGCCCGGTATTCACCAGCAGGTTGCCGCCCGCGGTGACGTTACTGCCCTGATACGTGACGGACGAACGGCTGGTTTTCGCCCGGCTGGAGCTGAATGCGTCGTTGATCTGATTCGCGTTGACGGCAATATCGCCCCACGCGTTCAGCAGCATATCGCCGCCTGAGGCCAGGTTCGCCCCGGTAACGGTGATGTTTTTCCCCGCCTCAAGCGACAGGCCATCCTGCGCGGTAATCGACGCCGTGTTGCCCAGCAGCGTGTCTTTCAGGCCGATCTTGCCGTACTTCCCTCCGGCGTTGATATCAATCTGCTCAACCTGGGTCAGGTTGTTGATGCTGCCGTCCAGGCTCTCCAGCGCGACCGTTTTGCCGCTGATGGTTGAGCTGATGTTATTGATATCGCCGATGGCGCTCAGGTTCAGGTCGCCGCCCGCTTTCATCAGGCCGCTGTTGAGGTTGCTGATGCTGTTCTGGCTGTCGAGCGTCAGGCTGTTTTTCGCCAGCAGCGAGCTGCCGCTGTTGGTGATGTCGCCGCCCTTCAGGGTAACGTTGTTACCCGCGATCACGCTGCCGTTATTGACGGTGACGTCCTTCGGCGACAGGTAGAGTTTCGGTAACATCACGGTTTCGCCGTTGACGGTGGCTTTCTCCCACCACAGCAGGCTGTGGTCGAGCGCGGCAATCTGATCGGCGGTCAGCGAGACGCCAAACTGCAGGCCCAGCGACTGCTGCGCCGCCGCGGCGTTATCCATCAGATAGCGCATCTGATCCAGATCGGAACCGATGCCGTTCAGGTAGCGGTTACCGGTCTGGTTGAGCACCATGTTGGAGACATAGCGGGTATCGAACGCCGCATCACCGAGGAAGCGGTAATCGTAATCCGGGTTCAGGTTGAGGCGGCCGAGCATGTAAGACGAGCCGAGGAACTGCTTCTCGTCGGTAAACGCCAGCCGCGTCTCCTGCGGCGCCGTGGACGACGGTTTGACCCCAAGCATCGCGTTCAAATCGGCAAACAGGGCGGGATCAAGCTGCCCGAGACCGTTCAGTTTCGGGTTGATGCTGATCAGGTACGGGCTTTTCGGGTTGTCGGAGAAGACAAAATAGCCGTTGTTGCCCGACGGCAGCGGGTAAGCGCTGGTATCGACGCGCTGGCCCTGATAATGCCCGACGGCACCGCCCTGAGCGGTTCGGAGATCGGCGGTGGTGACCCCCGCGTTCGCCAGCGCGCCCAACTGGCCGAGGTTGGCGTTGCCTTTCTGCGTGGTGCCAATGTTGCTGAGAGGCGTGCCGGACGCGCCGCCGTTTTCCAGCGCACCACCGCCGTTAAGCTGCTGCAGCGCCCCCTGGAGCTGATCGTTCCACTGCGGCGAGTTCACCGCCACGGTGCCGGTATTGCTCAGCCCCTGTTTTTGCACGCCGCCGCCGACGCTCTGGTTGCTGAGGGTGTTCAGCGACGGGGTAGAGATAACGTTGCTGACGCCGCCCGCGTTCGCGGTGGTATTGGTGTTGCTGATGTTACTGGTAAAGTTTGCGGTGACGTTACCGCCCGCCTGGATGACGGAACGATATATTGTTCCTCCAGATCCTTCGTCCCGATCATCACCCTGTGCAACATAGTGAATGGGGGTCTTCTTATAAACATCTGCGTCGACCGACGCGGAGGGATTTGCTTTACGATTATATTGCTCACGGTCGGCAACATATGTCCTGTAACGCGTCACCGTACCATCAGTCCATGACTGATTTTGCAGAGTCGTACCAGAAAGGAACATATCTTTCGCGGCAAGCAGTGTACTGGCATTATTTTCCAGTTGCCCCGCCTGAATGACCATCCCCTGGGCTGAACTAATCCGTCCCGCTCCACCATTTGCGGACACAGTTTGTGTCGTTCGTAAAATCGCAATCTCTTTCGCCGGACTGTTTTTCATCGGCATCGGAGTAGCTATATCCCTGCATGTAGGACCAGCTCCATGCCCAGGACTGCCACCGCCGCTGCAGGATTCCATGACGATATAGCCATAATCGGTTCCCGCGATCAGCTCAGAAAGAGGGATATCCGCATAGCCGTCCTTCAACCACTTGACCTGCTCCATCAGGTTTTCGGTTTTGCTGTTAAGCACCACCAGACCATCCCTTTGGTTCAGCAAATGCCCCGTTCTGATCGTAATATCACCATTCTGCGTCTCAATATTCCCCGACGTGTTCACCACCTGGCTGTTCGCATTCCCCGCCGCATCCCGCTGCATCCACAGGTTGTTCCCCGCCATGATGTCGCCGCGCTGGTTGGTGATGCTGTCGGCAAACAGCGCCAGATTATTCGCCGCATACAGCAGCGCGGTGTTGACGATGGCGCCCGGCGCGCTCAGGGTCAGCGAGCCGCGCGTGCCGGTGAAGCCGTCGACGGTAATGTTGCTCCGGCTGGCAACGGTGATGTCGCCCCCGCCCTGCACCGAGCCCGCGGCGTTCAGCGCCACGCTGCTGCCGGAGAGCGTACTCGCGCCGCCGCCGGTGGTGATTTGTCCGTTGTTGTTGAGCTGCCCGCCCGCGTTCAGGTTGACCGCCTGCCCCTGCAGCACGCTGCGGTTATCGATGTCGCCGCCGCTGTTGATGGTCAGGGTTCTTCCTGCCGCCACGGTGGTCCGGCTGGTAAACGCGTTCGTCAGCTGCAGCGTTAAGTCCCCCAGGGATACCAGCTGGCCGGTCAGGTCCAGCCCCCGGCTCTGCAGCCACAGGTTGCCGCCGCTCAGCAGCTTGCCGCCCGCGCTCTGGGTCACCTGGTCCGCACCAATATTCAGCTGCGCGTTGCCGAGCAGCGTGCCGCTGTTGTTCAGCTGGCCGTAGTTAACCGTCAGCTGTCCCGCTTGGGTGGTGCCCTGGCTGGCGAAGGTGGTGCCGGTCAGGGTGGCGCGATCGGCCACCCACGTGCCGCCGTTGGTGGCGTTTGCCGCATTCAGGATCAGGTCGGTGGCCTGCAGCCAGCCGGTGCCGGTGAACTGCGGCGTGCCGAGCGTCAGGCGCGCGCCGGACAGGAGCCTTCCGTCGTTACGCGCCTGGGAGGAGGCTGTCACCCGCGTCTCGCCGCCGCCCTGGATCAGGCCGTAGTTAAACAGTGCGGGCGTGGTCAGCGTCAGCGCATCGCGGCTGACGATTTCGCCTCCGCTGTTGTTGGTCAGCGTCCCGCTGAGGGCCAGCGTCGCGCCGTTATCGCCCTGCAGACGACCGTTGTTGGTGAGCGCCCCGGTGGTGATGCCGAGCGTGCCCCCCTGCATTTTGCCGTCGCTGGTGACGGAGGCCGCCGTGATGTTCAGCGCCCCGCCGGACAGCAGGGTGCCGCCAGACCGCTGGCTGACCGCGCCGGTCTGGCTGAGGGTCAGGCCATTCACGCCGCTGATGGCGCCGCTGTTGCTGAGCGTGCCGCCTGTCAGCGTCAGGTTTTTCGCCGCCCACTGGCCCTGGTTCGCCAGCGTCGCGGCCTGCAGCGTGGCGGCGCCCAGCGCGGTAATCTTACTGCCCGTAGTCCCGGTGAGCGTGTCGGCCAGCGTCATCTGCAGCGCACCGGCGCTCTGCACCGCCCCGCTGTTGGTGAGTGACCGGGCGTTAAGCAGGATATTCTGTGCCTGCCAGCTGCCGGCGTTGGTCACCGCGCCGGACGCAATCGTCAGAGTACCCTGGGTGAGAAGCTTACCGCCTGCGCCGTTAATCAGCTCCTGCTGAGGCGCGGCCATCGCCATGCGCGCCATCAGCCGCTGCTGACCCTGAACGGTCAGGCTCTGCAGACCGGTCAGGGTGCCCTGGTTGTTAATGCTGTTCTGATGCAGCGCGAGGGTGTTCCCCTGCACGGTGCCGCTGTTTTTAAGCGTGCTGCCGCCGAGCGTCACATCACCCTCGCTGAGGAGCTGCCCGCGGTTATCCAGCGTCTGAGCGGTGATATCCGCCCGGCCCTGACTCATCAGCGAGCCGGTTGAGGTCAGCGTGCCGCCGGTCGTGGCCGTCAGCGTTCCCTGGCTGAGCAGAGACCCGCCGTGCGTCCAGTCGCTGGCGCGGATGTCTGCGCCGTTCCCCTGCAGCGTGCCCTGCGTGGTCAGCTGGCCTGCATCCAGCGTCAGCATGCCGCCGGAGAGGGTGCGCGAGGTCGCGCCCGTGGTCAGCGTGGTGCCGGTGAGCGCCAGGCCGTTCGTTCCCTGCATCAGCCCGCCGTTGTTCATATCGCGGGCAGTGAGGGACAGCGTACCGCCCGTGATGCGCCCCGGGTTCGCCAGGGTGTCCGCGGTGAAGGCGGTCGTGCCGCCACTCTGCAGCAGCCCGGTATTCGTTAACGCCCCGCTGAGCGTGCCGCTGAGTCCCGTCTGCCCGTTCACCGTGCCGCTGTTGGTGAGGGTGGTGCCGGTCATGCCCAGCGTCGCACCCTGCAGCGTACCGGCGTTGGTCAGCTGTCCGCCCGTCAGCGTGAAGCCGCCGCCGGAGAGCCATTTACCGTTCAGCTCGTTGATAAAGCGGTCGGCGGTGGCGTTAACCGCGTTGCTGCCCTGCATCAGGCCGCTGTTGCGCAGCTCCGCCGCGCCTGCGGTCAGCGTTTTGCCCGCCACCGTGCCGCTGCTGGTCAGCGTCGTCGCGTTAAGCGTGGCATCGCCGGTGGCAACGATGTTCCCGGTACTGGTCAGGGCATTGCTCAGGCCCAAATCCAGGCTCTGCGCCTGAATATCGCCCCGGTTCGTCAGGTCGCTGCCCCGCAGGGTGAACCCGCCGTTCACCAGCAGCAGACCGGCGTTATCGAGCGTGTCGAGGGATAAGTCCAGAGGACTGCCGCTCACCAGCTGCCCGGTGGCGCCGTTGCTCAGCGCGCGGGTGGTCAGCGCCAGCGTGTCGTTGCCCTGAAGAATCCCGGTATTGTTCAGCTGCGCGGCCTTCACCGTGAGCGCTTTCCCGGCCAGCTGGCCGTCGTTGAACAGCTGCGCCGCCGTCAGCGTGAACAGGTTCTGGCTGAGCAGGGCGCCCGTGTTATCCAGCCTGCCGGTCGTGGAAAGGGTCAGGCCGTCCAGCGTCTGAACGCTGCCCTGGTTATTCAGGCTCCCGGCGTCAAGCGTCGCGCTGCGCCCCTGAAGGCTGCCCGCGTTGCTGAGGGTTTGTCCGCTCAGGGTCAGGGTCTCGCCGCCCGTCACCTGGCCCTGAGGCTGGTTCGTGAAGGTGTTCCCGGACCAGGCCAGCGTGCTGCTCCCCTGAAGCAGACCGCTGTTCTGCAGGTCGCCCCGCAGGGTCAGCACTTTCGCCAGCAGCTGGCCCCGGTTATCGGTCCTGCCGGCCTGGACGTCCAGCGCCTGCTGGCTGAGCACCTTACCGCTGCTGGTCAGCGTACCGGTCACCGCCGCCGTCACGCCTGCTTCCCCCAGCGCATTGCCGGTGTTGTTCCACTCGCCGGTGGCCAGGTTCAGGGTGTTGCCCTGCAGCAGCCCGGCGTTGTTCAGGGTGGTGTGGTGCAGGTCGAGCGCGCCGCCGGAGAGCAGCATGCCCGCCTGCTGGTTGCTGAGCTGTGCCCCGGTCGCCGTGAGGGAATGTGTCCCCTGCAGCGTGCCGCCGTTGGTCAACGACGCGCTGTTAAACTGCGCGTCGGTACCGGCCATCAGCCCGCTGTTTGTCAGGCTGGCGGCGGTCAGCGTCAGGCCGTCCCGGGCAATCACCCGCCCGCCGGCATCGTTGCTGGCCTGTCGGGTCAGGTTCAGCAGCAGGGCGGTGGCGCTGAGCTCGCCGCTGTTGGCCAGCGTGTCGCCGTTAAGCGTCAGCGTTCCGCTGCTGCGCAGCGCGCCACGGTTAGTGAGGTCTGCCACGCCGAGCGTCAGCGCCGAGTCCCCCTCAACGGTGCCCTGGTTCTGCAGGCTGTCCGCCGTGATGTGCAGGTCGCTGGCCGCTATATTGCCCGCGTTAGAAAACGCAGTGCCGTTCAGGGTGAGCCGGTCGTCCGCCAGCAGGCGTCCGGTATCGGCGTTGGTCAGGCTGAGGTACTCGCTGCTCAGGCTGACGCCGTTGATTTCGCCCTGGTTTGTCAGCGTGTCGCCCCGGAGGCGCAATGTACCGTCAGTGGTGATAAGCCCGCTGTTGGCCAGCACCGGAACGTTCAGCGTTAAATCCTGCGTGCTGTAGACCGATCCGCCCGCGAGGTTTGTGAGTGACCCGGTCTTCAGGCCGAGCAGGGTGGTCCCCTGCAGCAGTCCACTGTTCTCCACCGAGGCAGCGTCCAGCGCCAGCGTACCGGCAACCAGCGTACCGCTGCTGGTGATGCGCCCGGGGGCCGTCAGGGTCATGCGGTCCGCTTTTGCGACGCCGGACTGGAGGATGTTCTGTCCGCTGAGCGCGATGGCGCTGGCGGTAAGCTCTCCGCCGCTGGTCAGGTCGCCGGTCGCGTTAAAACTCAGCGTGTCACCGGTGGATTTCCCGGCGTGCGCAATCGTGCCCGCCGTCACCGACAGGGCCCCCTTCGCCGCCTGCGTGCCGTTCAGCGCGGCATTCTGCGCCTGCAGAGAGAGCCCCTGCCCGCTCTGCAGATGGGCATCCTGACCGGTGGTCAGGTCGCCGGTGCTGACGGTTAATGCCCCCGCCGCGTCCGTCTGCCCGTTCAGGCTGGCGCTGCGGGTCGCGGTAAGCTGTACATTGCCCTGGCTGGTGGTACGGGACGCCTGACCGCTGGTCAGGGTGCCGGCCTGCGCCGTCAGCGCCGTCGCGCCGGAAAGGGTGCCGTTCTGCTCAAGCGAGCCTGCGGTCACGCTCATCGTGCCGTCAGCCAGCAGGCTGCCGCCGTTACGCAGGGTCTGCTGCGCCGTGACGTTTGCATTGCCTTTCGCGCTCAGCGTGCCCCGCTGCTCCAGGGTTCCGGCGCTTAACGCCAGGTTACCGGCGCTCTGCAGGGTGCCGTTATTGGTGACCGTCTGCCCCTTCACGGTGACGTCGTTACCCTGCGCCGTGCCGCCGTTCGTCAGGTCTCCGGCGTTCACGTCCAGATGGCCTTTCGCCGCCAGCTGGCCGCTGCTGGACACCCTGTCGCCGGAGAGCGCAATGTCGCGCCCCGCATTCACCTGGCCCTGGTTACTGACGGTGCTGCCCGTCAGGCGGATATCGCCCGTGGCATCGGCCCGGCTCTGGCCGTCCAGCACCAGCTGCCCGCCGCTCAGGGCCAGACTCTCCCCTGCCGAGACCGCACTGCCCGTGGATGTCAGCATACCGCCGCTGCTGAGGGTCGCGCGGGCATCGCTACCGCTGCGGGTATTCGTCAGCGCGATATCTTTTCCGGCCGCCACGCTGAGCGCGCCCTTGCTGGTGACGCTGCCGCCGCGCTGCGTCAGGCTGCCACCGGTGGACAGCGTGGTGTCGGCCTGACCCGTCAGCGTCGCATCCGAAAGCGCCATTCCCTGATTGCTCGTGACGGTCAGCGCCCCGCCCTGTGCCGACACGCCGCCGCCGTTGACGGTCAGGGTATCTTTACTGTCCAGCGTCGCCGCGCCGCGGGAGACCAGGGAGGTATTGCTGAGCGTCATCCCCTGCCCGCTGCTGACCGCAAGCACCCCCGCGCTGTTTGTCCCGCCGCCCGTCGTCTGCACTTTCCCCGCAGCGGAAAGGCGCATATCGCCCTGGCTGGCGAGCGTGCTGTTATTGAGTTCCACATCCTGCGAGCTGGCCACATTCAGCGCGCCCCCGGCCTGATGGCTGCCGCTGAGGGCCACCCCCGCGCCATTCGCGGTAATCGAGCCGCTGGCCAGGCTGTTCGTGACCGTCAGTTTCCCGCCCGCATCCAGCTGAATATCGCCCTGGCGCGCGGTGAGGTTGCCGAGGTTCACCCCCACGCCCGTCTCGCTGGAGACCAGGCGGATGCGGTTGGCATACATCCCGCCGAGCGCGCCGGTATCCACGGCCACCACGGGCGCGGCGCCCTCACCGGCAATCGGCCTGACGCTGCCGTCTGCGCCCACGCGGTTCGCCCCTGCCGTTACCGTCAGGTCGTTCGCATGTATCGCGGCGTTCACTTCCGTCGCGCGCGCAATGATCGACAGCGCGTCGCTCTTGCTGGCATCCAGCCCCTGGCCTTCAACCGTGATGGCACCTTTCGTCACCTCCAGCGCCTGCAGGTTACCGCTGGCGTCGAACTGCGGTTTCCCGGTGGTCAGGGTGACGTTCGGGGTGTTGATAAATCCGCACCCGTTACAGGTAATGCCGTACGGGTTGGCCACCATGACGTTTGCTGCTTTACCGGCAACTTCCGTGTAGCCCTGTAACTGCGAGCGGCTGGCGCCCGTGACTTCGTTGATAATGCCTTTCGCTTCCCGCCCGGCCTGCAGGTTGGGGTTGTTCTGGATAAGCCCGCCCAGCTGGGTCCGGGTTAAACGGTCCGTGCCGTTATTGAGGATAAGCCCCTCTTTGCCGACGTTATACTCACCGAACTGGTTATGCGAAATGCCCGCCCCGTTGGGCGTGGCGATGTTAACGACCGGCACCCCGTTCCCCGCCCGATCGACCGTGGTCTGCCCGGTCGGCGTAAGCGCCGCCGCGACGGCAGGCGCCATCGGCTGCCAGACCATTAAGCCGCAGACAATCCAGCTGATCAGACGCTGCGAGAAACGAACGGGTGGGTGGCGGGTATCCATAGTCGTAGAGTCTCTTAAAGCATGAAGGCAATGCGCCAGTTAACGCTCACATGATCCGGGCCGAGCCAGTCGGGGTAGTGCAGGGGCGTGCCGACCGAAATCTGGCTGCTGTACCCGCGCCCTGCGCTGCTCAGCCCCACCGAGCCTCCCCATAACGTGCCGGAGGCAAAGCGGTCCTGACGGTCTTTTTCCAGCCAGCCGCCGTCAACGGCGACCGTTGCGCTCACCGCGCCAATCACCGGGAGGGTGAAGAGGGAATACCCCAGCTCGTTACGCCAGTAGCCGCCGTTGTCCCCGGACAGGTACTGCTCTTTAAAACCGCGCACGGAGCTTTCGCCGCCGAGCGTCAGGCGCTCGGAGCCGTACAGCCGGTCGGGCGACCACTGGCCGTAGGCGCTGGTCAGCCACCACGCGTTGCGGGCGACAGGACGCTGGAAGCTGGCGTTCAGACTCCATTTGCGGAATTCCGCCCGCGGCATATCCCCGGACTTATCTTCGTCGGTTTCGGCACTGAACCACGGCATGCCGTGGCTCCAGGTCGGGTTGAACGTCGCCACGCCGCCCAGCATTTTTTGCGTATGCGTAATGCCCAGGACCAGGCTGGAGAGGTTGCGCGTGCTGCTCTGAAGCGGCGCGTCGTTAAGCCAGTTGCGGCTGGAGCGCTGAACCACGCCTGCCGCAATGCCGGTTTTGACATCCCCGTTGCGGAAGACCACCCAGGACGCGTTAACGCGGTGGGTTCTGGTATCGCCCGTGGAGAGCCAGTTGAACCCCTGGTTACTGATGGTGGTCCGGTAGTTACTCCAGGCGTAGCTGTAGTCCAGTAATCCGTAGCCAAACGGCACGCTGACGCCCGCCTGGAAATTCTGCGCATCGTACGCGCTGGCAAAATCGCTGCTGCGCCCGCCGCTGACAAACCATTTATCCGCCAGCCCCAGCATATTATTGGCGGTGAGCACGCCACTCAGCTGATCTTCCCCGGTACTCTTCTGCCCGCTATTATCCAGGCTTACGGTTGCACTTAAGGGAAATTCCGGTTTTGCCGTGAGATTAACGATGGAATATCCGGCCTGCGTCCCCGGAAGAATTTCAATCTGAACCGGGTCGGTACGCAAACGGTTAATTTGCTCCATGCCCTGTTCGATGTCGCGTAAATTAAGAATGCCGCCCACCCGTCCCGGAAACGCCATTTTCAGCATGCGCGGCGTTTCGCCTTCCAGACGGATCGCTTCCAGCCGACCTTCCAGCACAACAATATTCAGCTGGCCGCCGGAGAGATCCTGCTCGGTAAGAAAAGCGCGGCTGGTGATATATCCCCGGCTGATATACCAGTCAGAAATATGGGCGAGAAGTTCCGTTATTTTCGCCATATCCAGACAGCGGCCCTGCCACGGCGCGACAAGGGTCTGCCGGGTTTTCGGGGAGATTAAGGTCGCACCGGAAAGGGTAATGGTATGAATGGTGAAACAGGGCCCGGAGCCGGTAACAGGCAGCGGTCTGGCGGGCGCAGGGCGAGGAATACTGCGCTCCAGCTCTTCACGCTGTTGCTGGTTCTGTAATAAAAGCTGCTGCTGTTGCTGTTGAATGGAATCGCGATCGGCTGGCGACAGCGGCGCAGCATTGGCGCGCGCTAAAAAAAAGACAGCCAATAAGATAGCAGCAGCATAATTTACTAATGAAATTATTCTATTTTTTATTTTGGAGCTATTCATCCATGCCACAAAAACGTCCGCAATGATTATTTTTGTAATATAAGAGCATTCTTAAGGCGAGTATATCTAATTTGCATTAGGGCACCTAAAATTAATAGTTCTTTCAGAAAAGTGAAAAGGATATTAAGAGAAAATAAGAAATTGTTTAACTCACCCTTAAATCTTGAGTTAGTGGTAATACACTAGGCATGAAGCCGAAACGTTTTTCGCCACTCTGCGGGGCTCACCCCAAAACGTGCTTTAAACTGTTGTCGCCAAGTGACGGCGGAATTAAATCCCACAAGCTCAGCAACGCGTTCAATCGGCATATTTCCGGCTTCAAGCAAAATCTGGCTGCGCCGCAGGCGTTCGGCGGTAAGCCAGTCAGCGACGCTCATCCCCGTGGCTTTAATAAAATGACGGGTCAGGGTTCGGCGACTCATCGAAACCACCTCCGCCAGCGAGTCCAGGCTATGCGGTTCGGTGATGTGCTGCTGCAGGTAGTCGATCAGGCAGTTAATGCGTCCGTCGCGGGTATCTTTGGGTACCGGTTGGGCGATAAACTGCGCCTGCCCGCCCTCGCGGTGGGGCGGAACAATCATCCGGCGGGCAATCTGGTTGGCGACCACGCTGCCAAAGCGCTGGCGAATGATATACAGGCAGCAGTCGAGGGCAGCGGCAGTACCGGCGGAGGTGATGATATTGCCGTCATCCACGTAAAGGGCATTAATATCCAGCTGAACGTTCGGGAAGAGCGACTGAAACTGACGTTCGAACTCCCAGTGGGTGGCCGCACGTTTGCCGTCGAGGATCCCCGCCCAGGCCAGCACAAACGATCCCAGACACAGCCCGACGATTTCTGCACCGTGGTCTCTCGCCTGCACCAGGCTGTCGAGCAGCACCTGCGGCGGGCGTTCCAGAACGTGCTGCCAGTAGGGAACGACAACAATATCGGCCTGCCCAATGGCGGTAAAATCCTGCGTGGCATTGAGAGCAAATCCGTCTTTTGAGGTAAGGAACCCCGGCGTTTCGGCGCAAATCGTTACGTTAAAGCGCTTTTCGCCGGAGACCGAGTCGCCAAACAGAATGCAGGGAACGGAGTAGTGAAACGGGCTGAACCCGTCTACCGCGACAATCGCGACGTTGATTAGCGACATCTGTCTCTCCTTTCCCTTTAACGCACTCAGAATATAACGGTTTCGCCATCCTGGGGAATGCTCACTGCGTCACTCACCTGATTAGCTTCAACGTACTCACGCAGCGCGCTGCGGGTCAACAGGCAGTGGTTAATGGCCTCCATATGGCTCGCCACAATGTTGGCCTGCGGCAGCAGGAAATGAACGTTGAGCACATCCTCCTGCCCCATAATAATGGGCCCAAAACCAATGACGTGGGCATAGCCGGCGTTCAGCACCACCACGTCCGGCTGATGCTTTTGCAGATCGGCCGCCACCTCGTCACGCCAGACGGTATCCCCGGCAATATAGAGCGTCTTCTCATCAGGATGACGCAGCACCACGCCACAGGCCTCGCCCAGCCGCTCCGCCAGTTCGGGCACGGCGTATGCGCGATCGGTACCGTGCTGGCCGCCGTGGGTCTTCGCAATTCGAATCTCGCCAAAGGTGGTCTCGTCGGTCATGACCGTCAGGTTGCTAAACCCCTGGCTGCGCAGCAGCGCGGCGTCGCGGTCATTTTGTACGTAGATCGGTTTGTCTTTGGCGATCAGTTCCGCTGCGGCGCGATCCCAGTGATCGTCATGGGTATGGGTGACGATCACCGCGTCGGCGTCCAGCAGCGCGTTGACGTCAACGGGGAGTTCGACCGTCGGGTTGCGGCGTTCGGCATGGGCCGTGCCAGGGAAGCCCGGATAAGCGCCCTGTGGGGCCAGCATCGGGTCGACTAAAAGACGTTTTCCGGCATAGGTAATCAGTTGGGTGGCGTTGCGAATGTGGGTAATGTTCATGGGCTATCCTCCTGTTGGTGTGATAAGGAGGATAGCCAGCCGTCGCAATTGACGCTGTGGGCTAAAGGGCGATTACCGATGGAATCGGGCCAAGATAAGCAACCCGTTTTCTGTCACATCGTTTACCAGCCCGGCACTGCCCCGCCGTTAAAGATCGTCTCAGCCGCTTTTGCCACTTCAGGTGACTGATACGACTCGATAAACGCCTTCACATTCTCCGCGTCCTTGTTGTCTTCGCGCGTCACCACGATGTTCACGTACGGCGAGTTTTTGTCTTCAATAAAGACGCTGTCATGCACCGGTGACAGCCCGGTTTGCTGGATATAGGTGGTACTGATGATGGCGACATCCACTTTCGGGTCGTCCAGCACGCGCGGCAACTGCGCCCCTTCCAGCTCCATAATTTTCAGCTGCTTAGGGTTGGTGGTAATATCCAGCGCCGTGGGCAGCAGCCCGGTGTCCGGCTTCAGGGTAATAAGTTTCTCTTTTTGCAACAGCAACAGCGCGCGGCCAAGGTTGGTCGGGTCGTTTGGAATGGCAATGGTTGCCCCGTCCTTCAGGTCAGACACGGATTTGATTTTGCGGGAATAGCCGGCCATCGGGAAAACAAAGGTGTTCGCCACGGCCACCAGCTTGTAGCCATGCGCCTTGTTATCTTCTTCAAGGAACGGGCGATGCTGGAAGACGTTGGCATCCAGTTCCCCCTGGTTGGTGGCATCGTTAGGCAACAGCGAGCCGCTGAAGCCCACCAGCTCCACGTCCAGGCCATATTTCTCTTTTGCCACCTTTTTGGCGACTTCCGCCACGTCCTGTTCAGCGCCGTTGATGACGCCGACTTTAATGTGTTTGGCATCGCTGCCACTTTGATCGCACCCTGCCAGCAGCAGGCCAGCCAGTACCAGAGCACCCAATCGACGTTTCACAAGACAGTTCCTTTTGCTGAATGTTTTAGTGACTATATCGACAACGAGGCGGGGAAATAAAAACCGAAAAAGAATCAATAAGAAGGATAAGTTATATGCGGTCTGTTGCCGGGTGGCGCTGCGCTTACCCGGCCTACGGATTCAGGGCTTAAAGGGCTTTCGCCAGATAATGCCGCTGCATGCCCGGATAAGGATAATCCTGCAAAGACATCTGCAGCTGGTACCCCTGTTTTTCATAGAACGGACGCGCCTGGAAGCTGGCGGTATCGACCAGCGCGTGCTTGCAGCCTTTGCGCCTGGCTTCTTCTTCGGCCGTCCTGATGAGCTGGCTGCCCACGCCGGATCCGCGCACGGCATCGCTCACCCAGAGAAAGTCGATATTCAACCAGTCGCCTTTACGCCCCCCAATGAGCCCGCCGAGCATGACGCCTTTATCGTCGCGCACGTAAACGCCAATGTCGCCGCTAAAGTTTGTCAGATCGAGAAACTTTCCGTTAAAAGCCCTCAGCCCCGTCAGTAACTCCTCTTTCTCCTGCGTCGTAACATTATCAGTAATGCTTAGGTGCATATTTTTTCTCCTTGTTATCTGTGCCGTTTCACTATCTCACACACGCATCGTGGAGAAAATTCATACTTTCGACTGGAGTCGCTACACTGAATGTAACGATATATTTCATGGGAAGCCTGTGACTTCTAATGGGGGTTGTTGATGAAAGCTGCGCATCTGGTCTGCCTGCTGGTTTGTCTGCTCTTCGCCGCGTTTGTCCATGCTCAGGAAAAGGAGGATCCGGCGAAAGAGGCGCAAATAAAGCAGCAGGTCCTGAAAGATATTAAGAAAACCTGTACGCCACAGAAAAAGCAGAGCGATAAGGCCTGGCAGGCGATGATTTTGTCCTCCGAGGCCAATCAGCTGCTGATCAAAAATGCCGTTACCGCCGTGAAGCGCGACAACCTGGATGCCTACTGGGCGGCGGTTGGTCAGGTGGATTGTATGGAAGATTACTGAGGGCTGGAAACGTGCTTCTCGCCGGGTGGCGGCTGCGCCTTTCCCGGCCTACACAACATGTTTAACGCTTACGCACGTCTGGAATGATCAAATCCCCGCGCAGCACATACGAACCCAGCATCTGCGTTTTCTCCGTCAGCCAGCTCACGATACGCGCCGCCATGGCATCCATAGAATATTCAATCGCCGGGATCACCGGAATACCCGGCAGGTGCAGCGATCCGGCCAGGCTAAAGACCATAATGTCGTCCGGCACGGATTTATTAAACGCCTGCAGCTGCGGGATCACCCGCTGGGCTTCCTGCTCGTCCGCCACCAGCAGAGCGTTGAAGTTCAGCGTGCTGGCGTTATTCAGCAGCTCCTGTAGCGCAACGGACGACGAGGTCGCGTCCATGAACACAAGGTTGCGATTAAAGGGCAGGAAATTTTTCTCCAGCGCGTGCTTGTAGCCGAGCAGCACCTGGTCAGCAAAACCGCTGCCGTGCGGATGGATCAGGGCAATCTGGCGTCGCCCCTGGCTGGTCAGGTAGTTACAGGCGGTTTCGGCGGCAAAGGCGTGATCGAACTGGATGCTGTTGGAATTATCAGACTCCATGCAGTCCACCAGAATGACGTTGTCCATGTCGACGTCCAGCGGGAAACGCGCGCCAATCACCAGGATGTCATCGCAAAGCCCGCAGGAGAGTTCCTCAAGAGCGTGCATCACTTCCGCTTTGCTGTGCGCGAAACGCAGCAGCAGGTGTTTTTGATGCTGGCTGAGCTGTTTTTCCAGCGCGTAGAGATAACCGGTGGTCTGGTTAATGTTTTCCTGGGCGCAAATCACCCCGATACAGCCCGTAGACTGGCTCAGCAGCGACTGGGCAATCACATTAGGCCGGTAGTTAAGCTCATCCACTGCCTTCAGAACGGCCTGACGGCTGGCTTCCTTGACGCCACGCGACCCACTCAACACTCGCGATACCGTGGCTTTAGACACCCCGGCAAGACGTGATACATCATTGATTGTCGACATCTCTTTCCCCTGGCAGGCTTACCTCGCGCCTGCAAATTCCATGACCGCTTCGGCTCACATTATAGCCAGAGCGGAGTATATCCGTTTCCGTTTTCCATGGAAACCGATTTTCCGTTTCCACTCCAAATGATGTCAAAACAGCCAAATTATGTGACCTGCATCCGGTTAATTAGCCTCATAAGTATTGGATCTTGATGGTTGTCACAGTTCTGTCTTTTATGAATGGAAACCGGTTTCCGTATCATGTCCAATCATCCTCGCAATAACTTTTTACATTTAGAGGATGGTTGTCGATGTTCAAGATTATGCTGTGCTGCTCTGCCGGGATGTCCACCAGCCTGTTGGTCAGCAAAATGGTCGATGTAGCGAAAGAACGTGGTTTGTCGGTGAAGATTGATGCGTACGGTGTTTCCGAATTTGATACGCAGTTTCCGCAATACCAAGTGGTACTTCTCGGACCGCAAGTGAAATACATGTTACAGACACTCTCAGACAAGGCGGCGACGCATGGCATTCCGGTGCAGCCCATCGACATGATGGACTACGGCATGCAGCGTGGCGATAAAGTACTGGACTTTGCTCTGTCGCTCATCGAAGCGGCACACTAAAAGGTGTTCACATGAGTTCGTTATATCAATCCATGGTTGCGGTGATTGAGCAGTCAATTACCCCGCTGGCCGCGAAGCTCGGTCAGCAAAAGTACGTGATTGCCATCCGCGACGGCTTTACCGCCGCGCTGCCGTTTATGATCATCGGCTCGTTTATGCTGGTGTTCATCTTCCCGCCGTTCTCGGCGGATACCACTAACAGCTTCGCCCGCGGCTGGCTGGATTTTTCCCAAACCTACCGCGAACAGCTGATGCTGCCGTTTAACCTCAGCATGGGCGTGATGACCTTCTTCATCTCGGTAGGGATTGGGGCGAGCCTGGGGCGTCAGTTTAACCTCGACCCGGTGATGTCCGGCCTGCTGGCCTTTATGGCCTTCCTGCTGGTCGCCGCGCCGTATGCCGACGGCAAAATCTCAACCCAGTACCTCTCCGGCCAGGGCATCTTCACCGCGCTGATCGCCGCCATTTACTCAACCCGCGTGTACGCCTGGCTGAAGCAGAACAACGTCACCATCCGCCTGCCAAAGGAAGTGCCCACCGGCGTGGCGCGTTCGTTTGAGATCCTGATCCCGGTGATGGTGGTGATCGGCACGCTGCACCCGCTGAACCTGTTCATTGAAGCGCAGACCGGGATGATTATCCCGCAGGCGATCATGCACCTGCTGGAGCCGCTGGTGTCCGCGTCTGACTCCCTGCCTGCCATTCTGCTCTCCGTGCTGCTGTGCCAGATCTTCTGGTTCGCGGGTATCCACGGCTCGCTGATTGTTACCGGCATCATGAACCCGTTCTGGATGGCGAACCTCTCGGCAAACCAGGCGGCACTGGCCGCAGGCGCGGCGCTGCCGCACGTTTATCTGCAAGGTTTCTGGGATCACTACCTGCTGATTGGCGGCGTCGGTTCCACCCTGCCGCTGGCCTTCCTGCTGCTGCGCAGCCGCGTTACCCACCTGCGCACCATCGGCAAAATGGGCGTGGTGCCAAGCTTCTTTAACATCAACGAGCCGATTCTGTTCGGCGCGCCGATCATCATGAACCCGATGCTGTTTATCCCGTTCGTGTTCGTTCCGCTGGTCAACGCCTGCCTGGCGTACGGCGCCACGAAGCTCGGCTGGCTGGCGCAGGTCGTCTCGTTAACCCCGTGGACTACCCCAGCACCGATTGGCGCCTCGTGGGCGGCGAACTGGGCGCTGAGCCCGGTGGTGATGTGCCTCGTCTGCATGGTGATGTCGGCGCTGATGTACCTGCCGTTCCTGCGCGCCTATGAGCGTACGCTGATTAAAAACGAAGAGCAGAAAGCCCAGGCTGCAGCCGTGGGTGCCGCTGAAGCCACAAGTAATTAAGTCAAAGAGGAAGGGTCATGAAATACGCATTTCCCGATAACTTCTGGTGGGGCAGCGCAAGCTCCGCTCTCCAGACGGAAGGGACACGAGAGGGTGAAACCACGTGGGACTACTGGTTTGCCCGCGAGCCGAACCGTTTTCACAACGGCGTGGGGCCGCAGCACACCTCCACGTTTTATCAGCACTGGAAAACGGACATTCAGCTGTTAAAACAGCTGAACCACAACAGCTTTCGTACCTCGATTAGCTGGGCGCGCCTGATCCCCGACGGTATCGGTGAAGTGAACCCGGACGCGGTCGATTTTTATAATCAGGTCATTGATGAGCTGAATGAACAGGGCATCACGCCGTTTATCACCCTGTTCCATTTCGACATGCCGATGGCGATGCAGGAAATTGGCGGCTGGGAAAACCGTGACGTAGTGGACGCGTACGCCCGCTATGCGCAGATTTGCTTCGAGCTGTTCGGCGACCGCGTGCTGCACTGGTTTACCTTCAACGAGCCGATCGTGCCGGTGGAAGGCGGTTATCTGTACGACTTCCACTACCCCAACGTAGTGGATTTCCGCCGGGCGGCCACCGTGGCTTATCACACGGTGCTGGCCCATGCGAAGGCGGTTCAGGCCTACCGCGCCGGGCACTACGCGGGGGAGATCGGCATCGTGTTGAACCTGACGCCGTCGTATCCGCGTTCGCAGAACCCGGCAGACGTGAAGGCGGCGCACGTTGCGGATCTGATGTTTAACCGCAGCTTCCTCGACCCGGTCCTGCGCGGCGAATACCCGGCCGATCTGGTGGCGCTGCTGAAATCTTACGACCAGCTGCCCGCCTGCAAGCCGGAAGACGGTTTCCTGATTGCGGAAGGGAAAATCGACCTGCTCGGCATTAACTACTATCAGCCGCGTCGCGTGAAGTGTCGCGACAGCGCGGTGAACCCGCAGTCGCCGTTTATGCCGGAATGGTTCTTTGATAGCTACGAGATGCCGGGCCGCAAGATGAACCCCTACCGCGGCTGGGAAATCTACGCGCCGGGTATTTACGATATTCTGATTAACTTGCGCGACAATTACGGCAACCCCCGCTGCTTTATTTCTGAAAACGGCATGGGCGTCGAAAACGAGCAACGTTTTATTGAAAATGGCCAGATTAACGATCAATACCGCATTGATTTTATATCTGAGCATTTAACGTGGCTGCATAAAGGCATAAGCGAAGAGTGTAATTGTCTTGGCTACCATATGTGGACATTTATTGATAACTGGTCGTGGTGTAATGCCTATAAAAATCGCTACGGATTTATCCAGCTCGATTTGGAGACGCAGCAGCGCACCATTAAGAAAAGCGGAGAGTGGTTTGCCGCCACCGCCTTAAATAACAGCTTTGATAAAGAGTAATGATGATGATCGCACTAGAAGAAGCCGTAATGGAAATTATCGTCAACGCCGGGCAGTCCCGCAGCCTGTGCTTTGAAGCGCTGCACGCGGCGCGCCAGGGCAACATTGACGAAGCCAAAAGCCTGCTGCGCGAAGCCGACGGCTACGCGCGTCAGGCGCACAAGATGCAGACCAAACTGATTGAGCAGGACGCGGGCGAAGCCCGCCAGCCGATGACCTTAATTATGGTGCACGCGCAGGATCATTTAATGAACTCCTTATTAGCGCGTGAATTATCCGAAGAAATTATTCATTTATATCAGAGATAGTCTATGGCGAAATAAATTACTGTAATACCTCTGTACCTAAAACTAGAAATCCACTTGTTCTGATGATAGCGACATATTCTGTCAGATCGGAGCGGGATGGTTATTGTCTGAATAAAATTAAACTATATTGAGATAACCATGAATACGATTAAAAAACTTCCATTAACCATGGCGGTTATCGCCGCGCTTTGCCCAATTTCCGTGCTCGCCCAGGAATTCACGCAGGAGCAAATCGACGCCATTGTGGCGAAAGCGGTGGATAAAGCCCTGGCCGAACGTCAGGCCAAAATGGATGCCGCCGTCGCGAAAAAAGCGGACGTGGTGACCGAGCCGCAGAGCGCGGCGCAATCCCCGGACATGGCGATTCCGTTCGGGATTAAATTTACCGGCTACGCCCGCTATGGCGCGCACTTCCAGGCCGCCGATCAGAAATATGTGGCGGTCGATGGCTCCTACAACGGCGCGTCCGCAATTGGTCGTCTGGGTAACGAAGGCAACGGCGGCGAGTTCCAGCTCTCTAAAGCCTTCAAGGGCGAAAACGGCGCCATCTGGGACATCAACGTGATGATCGACCACTGGGGCGACGAAGTTAACCTGAAAAAGGCCTACGCGGGGGTGACCAATATTATGGCCTCCAACCCGAATGCCTATTTCTGGGCCGGTCGCGACTTCCACCAGCGTCCGCAGCAGGGCATCAACGATTACTTCTGGATGAACCACGACGGACAGGGCGCCGGGGTGAAGAACTTCGATATCGGCGGCGTGCAGTTTGACGTCGCTGCCGTGGCGGCAGTGGAATCCTGTAGCCCGGAAGTGATGGAAGACGAAGCGAACCCGTCACGCATCACCTGTACCGGCGGGTCCGGCACGGGCGACAAAGGTAACTACGCGGCCACCTCTAAAATCCACGGTATGAAGCTCGGTCCGCTGGATCTGGAGCTGTACGCCAACTACGGCTTTGATTCAAAAGCGGTGGAGAGCGATGAGCGTCTGAACGCCTGGCAGGGCGGCGTGGTGCTGAGCCACACCAACGACAGCGGCGTGAACAAGGTGATTGCCCGCTACTCCGATAACTCGGACAACAGCGTGTTCAATAAAACCGAAGACCTGACCACGGTCTACGCCAGCTTCGAAGGGCTGTACAAATTCACCCAGGCCACGCAGGTGGAGTACATCCTCGCCTTCCACGACTACGACAACAGCCGTGATAAGACCGACAACCGTAAGAACTACAACGCCATCGTGCGTCCGATGCACTGGTGGAACGACGTTCACTCCACCTGGCTGGAAGCGGGCTGGCAGCACGTGGATTACGACAACGGCGGCGATAATAAGGGCTGGAAGCTGACCCTGTCGCAGAACATGTCTATCGCCATGGGGCCAGAGTTCCGTCCGATGCTGCGCTTCTACGTGACCGGCGGCAAGGTGGATAACGCACGCACCGCGCGCGTGAATAACACCAAAGACGAGACGCTCGACGACTTCAACGTCGGCGCGATGTGGGAGGCGTGGTTCTAGTAGAGCGCCGTTTGTTTCGCCCGGCGGCGCTGCGCTTGCACGGGCCTACAAGGTTTTGTAGGCCGGGTAAGCGTAGCGCCACCCGGCAAGATCCCATGTTATGCTACAAAAAAACCAACATAACAGGGGAGAAAATGGGTTCCACACGTAAAGGGATGCTGAACGTTCTGATCGCCGCCGTTTTATGGGGCAGTTCCGGCGTTTGCGCGCAGTACATCATGGAGAAAAGCCACATTTCTTCGCCTTACCTGACCATGGTTCGCCTGCTGTTTACCGGCGTGATCCTGCTGACGCTCTCCTTCGTTCACGGCGACAAGATTTTCTCGGTCATCAAACATCGCAAAGACGCCCTCAGCCTGCTGATATTCTCACTTGTCGGCGCGCTCACCGTGCAGCTCACCTTCCTGCTGACGATTGAAAAATCCAACGCAGCGACCGCTACCGTGCTGCAGTTTCTGTCACCGACCATCATTGTGGCGTGGTTTGCCCTGGCGCGGAAAAAGCGTCCCGGCGTGTTTGTGCTGTCGGCCATCATGACGTCGCTAGTTGGCACCTTCCTGTTGGTGACCCACGGCGACCCAACCTCGCTCTCCATCTCGCCTGCCGCACTGTTCTTCGGTATCGCCTCGGCGTTTGCCGCCGCGTTTTATACGACGTACCCGTCAACGCTTATCGCCCGCTACGGTACGCTGCCGATTGTCGGCTGGAGCATGTTGATTGCCGGGTTAATGTTGACGCCGTTCTACGCCGGGCGCGGGACGACCTTCGTGATTGACGGCAGCCTGCTGCTGGCGTTTTTCTATCTGGTTGTGATCGGCACGGCGCTGACGTTCAGCCTGTATCTGAAAGGCGCGCAGATGATTGGCGGGCCGAAGGCGAGCATTCTGAGCTGTGCCGAACCGCTGAGCAGCGCGTTGCTGTCGGTGATTTTGCTGGGCGTGGCGTTCACCCTGCCGGACTGGCTGGGAACGCTGCTGATTGTGTCGTCGGTGGTGCTGATTTCGATGGATTCGCGTAGAAGGGTTAAGGCATCGGCGTAGCCTGATGCCCTCACCCCAACCCTCTCCCACGGGAGAGGGAGAAAAACACTACTTCGCTTTAACCTTCCCTGCCACCAGCAGCGCCGTCAGCAGCATCAGCGTACCGGAAATCACCAGCGGTGACGTCAGCCCCAGATGGTCGAGCGCCACGCCGCCAATGGCCGCACCGCAGGTGTTTGCCAGCTGGATCACCGCCACCTGAATCGACCCGGCTTTTTCCGCCTGATCGGCAAGCGAGCGGGTGATCCACGTCGACCAGCCCACCGGCACCAGCGCGAAGGCAAAGCCCCAGATAATCGCAATCGCCGACGCGACCCACTTATCGCTGCCCCACAGCACCAGCACCGTGGCGCTCACTGCCAGCACCAGCGGCGCACCCGCCAGCGCCACCTTCAGGGAGCGCTTCAGGAACTGTGACGACAGCGACGTGCCGACAAAGCTGGCGATACCGAAGCTCAGGAGCACCAGCGTCAGGCCGTCGACGTCAAAGCCCGCCATGGTCATATACACCGGGCGTATATAGGTGAAGAAGGCAAACTGCCCGGCAAAGGACATAAAGATCGCAGTCATCCCTGCCAGCACGCCGGGGCGCTTCAGCAGGCTGAACATGTTCTGCTTATGATGCGCCGCTTCGCCCGGCAGGGACGGCAGCGCCTTCCACACCCAGATAATGCAGAGCAGGCCCATCACTGCCGCCGCGTTGAAGACGTTACGCCAGCCGATGATCCCGCCCAGGAAACTGCCCAGCGGCGCGGCAATCACCAGCGCGATAGAAACCGCACCGAAGATAACGGAAAGCGCTTTTGGCACCGTACGCGCGGGCACCAGGCGCATGGTGAGCGAGGCCGACATCGCCCAGAAGCCGCCTAATCCCAGCCCCAGACAGGCGCGCCCGAGCAGCAGCAGGGTGAAGCTTTCCGCGAAGGAGACCAGCAGGCAGGAGAGCGTCAGTAGCACGCTGAACAGGATGACCACTTTACGGCGGTCGATGGTGCCAATCACCTGGGTGATAAACAGGCTGGCGAACATCGCCACGAAGGCGGTGACGGTAACGGACTGACCCGCCACGCCCTCGGAAATGCCCAGATCCTGCGCCATCGGCGTCAGCAGGCTGACCGGCAGAAACTCAACGGTAATCAGGCAGGCGACGCAGAACGCCACGGCGAAGACGGCCGACCAGTTGGGGCGTGAAACCTCGTTGGTCTGCGGTCTGGTCGTGGGCTGGATATGTTCTGTCATGGCATCACCTGAAGATAAAAACGTGCGGAAAAGTCGCGCAGTTTATCATCAAAAGTGTGACGAATTTAACGTTTAGACAACTTTTGTCGTTTTTACAGGGGATCAGTGCAGATAAAACACGCCCTCTTCCGGCAGGAAGAGCTGGTTATAGCGCAGCTGGAAGGCGTTCAGCTCCTGCGGATCGGGTTCCATCTCGCGCATAAAGCCAAGCGCGAGACGAATTTGTGCATCGGTGATAGGCGCAGCCAGGCGGGCTTTACGCAGCAGGCGGTGCCACGTGTGCAGGTTCTCTTCACTACCGTCGACAATGCAGACCTGCCAGATGAGCAGCACCTGCGCCGCGTTTTGCAGATGCGCTTCGTCCGGGCGCTCAAGGTAGCGGATAAACTCATTGCCCGACGTTTTACCAAACTGATCGATCATCGACTCGACCGGCATCGGGGTGATGCCCAGACGCTCGCTTAAACGTTTGATGGCGCGGCGGGAATCTGAGGTCAGGACGCGAAATCCCACCACAAACACCACGGCAAGCGTTGCCAGCATTATCCAGACCATGCGTTCTCCTTAGACTAGCCGCTCATCATAGCGGGAAACGCACGGCGTCGACAGCGGGTAGAAGCATAATAGTGAATGGAAAAGTGCTGGAAAAACGGCAGGAAAGTCGTTTTAGTTTTTATGGGGACGATTATATATACACGGTGTATGGTCAATGCCTGGCGGTAACGAATCTTCACTTCAGGGAAAGAGCGAACATGTCCATAACAATCAGTGTCCTGCTGGAGAACAGACCTAATCCCGGCGCTAAAAATTTACTGCGAGCTAAAGCAGGACTCAGCCTGTTTATACAGGATGAAAATGATTCCATTCTGTTTGATACCGGTCCGGATGATAGCTTCATACATAACGCAGCTCTGATGGGAGTCGATTTGACCTGCCTGACCGCAGCTGTACTTTCTCACGGGCACTATGACCATTGCGGCGGCGTTCCGTGGTTACCGGATAATTGCCGGATCGTCTGCCATCCCCACGTGGCCTGCGAGCGCTACTCGGCAATACAGTTTTCAGGGTATACCGCCAGATTAAAAAAGTTGTCGCTGAAAAATGATTATTCACACTATCGCATGGAATACAGCAGCACCCCGCTCCAGATTGGGAAGCGCTTTATATGGTCAGGGGAGATCCCTGTCGCCAAACCGCACGCATACGGTGTTATCGGTAGTAAAAATGCGGATGTGGATTATGTGAAAGATGAAGGGGTTCTAATTTATAAATCTGACCGTGGCCTGGTCATTTTTATCGGCTGTGGGCACCGAGGTCTGATCGATATTGTGCGTCACTGTCAGAGAATAACCGGCATCAACCATATTCATGCAATTTTCGGTGGTTTCCATCTTCGCTGTGCGTCACCGCGTAAGCTCTGGGCACTCAGGCAGTTTCTGCACGGCCTACAACCCGACAAAATAATGGGCTGCCATTGTACGGGTAAATGGGGCAATTTGTGGTTGCCGGACGCGGTTACCCCGGCAACAGGGGATATTTTTGTTCTGGGGTAGGTCTTAACTCAGCTAATAAAAAAGCCCGGCATCACACACCGGGCAAAGAAGTTACCTGCACACTCAGGCTGTTTTTAATTTCTGCGCACGATTCTCACGGCGAATTTTACGTTCTTCCAGCACCGCGACCATCGCCATCAGGACGATACAGCCAATCGCTGCTGCATCCAGCGCCGCGAAGGTGCCCGCCCAGCCGGTGAGGCCGAAAATCGGCGTGCCGTCAGCAATCATCCCCAGACCCAGCTTGGCGAAGCTGTCGCCGATCAGGTAGGCGAAGGTGCCCTTAATCCCATCGGCGGCGCCGATCGCTTTTTTCGGGACGAAGCCCACTGCTGCCACGCCAATCAGCAGCTGCGGACCAAACACCAGGAAGCCGAGCGCGAACAGTGACGCCAGGTAAACGTACTGGTTGCTGGCGTGCTGGTAGACGCCGAGCGTGGCGATAATCAGTGCCAGCGCGACGCAGGCCACCAGCGCGCGACGGCCGTTGGCGAGGTCGGAGAGCCAGCCCCACAGCAGGGTACCAACCAGCGCGCCCACTTCGAACAGGGTGAAGCCCTGAATCGCCACCTCTTTAGAGAGCTTCAGCTCCTGGAAGGCGTACACGGTGGACCACTGGTCGATGCCGATGCGCACCACGTAGAGGAAGATGTTCGAGAAGCACAGCAGCCAGATCACTTTGTTTTTCAGCACATACTCAACAAAGATCTGCCATTTGGACATCTCGTTTTCTTCGGTCTCTTTGTCCTCTTCGCTGATCTCCTCGCCAAACAGCTCTTCGGCTTTGCCGAGGCCGTACGATTCCGGGGAGTCACTACCGTAGCGCAGGCCGATAAAGCCGACAATCAGGGCGATAATCGACGGGAAGATAAACATGCCGATCACGTGGCCGTCGAACAGGTAGTTCGCGCCAAACAGCGCCACGCCAGCCGCACCGGCACCGCCGAGGTTGTGGGAGATGTTCCACATGCCGAGGTACGAACCACGCTTGCGGCGCGGGGTCCATTTGGTGATGGTGGAGTAGCTGCACGACCCGCCGGTACTCTGGAAGAAACCGCTCAGGGCGTAGAAGGCGATCATCAGGAACAGGCTAACGGACCCTGCGCCCATGCTGGCGCTGAAGCCAAGCATACAGATGGCGGAGAGGATCAGCATAAACGGCAGGAACTGCTTGGTGTTTTTGCCATCCGCGTAGTAGGACACGACGGTTTTACCCACGCCGTAGGTGATGGAGAAGCCCAGGCCAATCATCCCCAGCTGCGTCATGCTCAGCCCGTAGGTGGAGATCATGTCGTTCTGCGCGATGTTAAAGTTTTTGCGGATCAGGTACATGGTCAGGTAGCCGATGAAGACCACCAGATAAGACTGCATGAACGGTTTGAACCACATTTTGCGCCGCACGTCGAGCGGCAGATCCAGGGTCGGCTTGCGCACCTGATTTAAGAAGGCCAGCATGACTGAGTTACTCCTGAGCTGATTTTTGCAGCATTGTAAAAACCAGCCGGGAGAGATGCCTGAGACAGCGTCCAGGTGAAACCGGGAAAATTTCTTAGTTTTGCGCCACTCGGCAGCAAAAGGTGAGGCGCGTCACGCTTCGCGCGGCGCCTGCGCGTTCAAAAACGGCAGCAGCAGCAGGGCGGAGATCCCCGCCGCGATGGCGATCACCGCGAAGAATCCGCTCCAGTGCCAGATGTCGATCACCCGCGCCAGCGGCCAGCCGGAGAGCGATGCGCCAAGGTAAGCAAACAGCCCGACAAAGCCCGTCGCCGCGCCTGCCGCCTCTTTGTGCGAGCACTCTGCCGCCGCCATGCCGATCAGCATCTGCGGGCCGAACACGAAGAAGCCGGTGGTGAAGAAGCACGCCGCCTGCATCACGTAGCTGGCAAACGGCATCAGCCACAGCGAGCCAACGGAGAGCAAAATCCCGGCGGCGAAGATCAGGTTCATCGGGCCGCGGTTGCCGTTGAACAGCTTGTCCGAGCCCCAGCCCGCCACCAGCGCGCCGATAAACCCGCCCAGCTCGAACATCGTCACCGCCGAGTTGGCGGTCACCAGGTCCACGCCGAGCATCTCGGACATGTACAGATTGCCCCAGTCGTTGATGGCCGCACGCACCACGTAAACCAGTACGTAGCAGAGCGACAGCAGCCAGATATACGGGTTTTTCAGCACATATTTGGTGAGGATCTCTTTGCGCGTCAGCCCCGCCCCCTCCTGCTGTTGCGCCATTTCCATCTCGTCGTGCCGCCAGTCGCCCACCGCGGGCAAGCCAACGGTTTGCGGCCTGTCGCGCAGGCGCCAGCAGAGGAACAGCCCGGCGACAATCGCGAGGCCGCCGGCAATCATCATCCCCGCGCGCCAGCCGTAGTGCAGCGCTGCGGCACCCACCACCATCGGGATCAGCGCCCCGCCGACATTATGCGCGGTGTTCCAGATTGCCCACCAGCCGCCGCGCTCGTTGCGCGAATACCAGGCGGTGAGCAGGCGGGCGCAGACCGGCGCGCCCCAGCCCTGGAAAAAGGCGTTCAGTGCCCACAGCAGGGCGAAGGCCCAGAGCGAAGTGGAGAAGCCAAACAGAATGTTGACCACGCCGGTGGCGATCAGCCCAACGCCCATAAAATAGCGCGCGTTAGAGCGGTCGCTGACGATGCCGGAGAAGAACTTCGACAGGCCGTAGGTGATGTAAAACAGCGTCGCCAGCAGGCCGATATCGGTGCGCGTCATCACGCCGCTGGCGAGGATCTCCGGCGCGGCGGCGTTGAAGCTTTTGCGGGTAAAGTAGAAAAGCGCGTAGCCGAGCCAGATAGCGATCAGAATATGGCGACGCCAGTAGCGGTAGCGGGCGTCGATTTCCGCTTTGTTACCTATCGGTGCGGCGTTCGCGGGGGTCTTAAACATGGTGGCTCCTTAGCGGCAGGCTGACGCTGACGCGCGTCCCGTGGGTGCAGGAGAGGTTCAGCGTGCCGCCGAGCGCCTTCACGCGCTCGCGCATGCCCGCCAGGCCAAAGCCCTGCTGGCCGGAGCCCGGCGGCAGGCCGCAGCCGTCGTCTTCAATTACCAGCATCAGGCGTTCGTCCTGCTCCCAGCCCTGGATCGTGACCGCGCTGGCACTGGCGTGTTTGACGATATTGTTCAGCCCCTCCTGACAGACGCGGAACAGCGTCACGCGCTGGCCTTCGCTCAGGACAGATTCGTTAATTCGCCAGTCGAGATGGCTGACAATGCCGCGGCTTTCCAGCTCCATCTCGCGCATCAGGGAACGCACCGCCTGCTCCAGCGACAGGTCGTCGAGCTGGCGCGGACGCAGCCTGCCGAGGAGGCGTCGCACCGAGTCATACACGCCCAGCGAAAGCTGCTCGATATGCGCTCCGCCCTGCTTCACGCCCGCATTTTCCGCCGCCAGACGCTGGACAATGCCCGCCTGGGTGCGGATGGCGGTGATCGTCTGGCCGATATCATCGTGCAGCTCGCGGGCGACCTCCTGCCGCACGCTCTCTTCGGTCTCCAGCAGGCGTTCAGCCAGACGCCGGTTGCGCGCCAGCTCGGTTTGCAGGGACTGGTTCAGCTCGCGCAGGCGCTGAATGCCCGCGCCGAGCAGCAGCCCGGTCAGGCTCTGGGCCAGCAGGGAAAGCAGCAGGTCCACCGGATGGTCGTGCCAGGTCTGGCTGGCAATCAGCGCGATGGCGTTCATTAGGGTGGCGATCAGCGCCCCCTGCCAGCCGTAGTGCCAGGCCAGGGCGATAATCGGCAGCGCAAGGCAAAATGGGGTAAAGCGTGAAAGCTCGGCAGGTAGACCCAGCTGAAGCCACAGGCTCACCACGAACAGCAGCAGATACCAGATGAGATGCCGGGCGCGCCAGTTCACCGGTTGGGAAACCAGCGCCGGGCCGAGCGGCTGCCAGACGGTACTGGTGAGGTAATGCCAGATAACGAGGCAGGTCGGCGCGAGGGTCAGGCCGCCTGTCAGGGTCAGCAGCAGCGCGTTGAGCATCTCCTTATCACCCGCCCACGGCAGGGACTGCAGCAGCGCGGCGGCAATCAGCGCCGCCCCCTGTCGCAGCAGCGTGCGCCAGTCGCGCTGGTGACGGTAGCGGGAAATGAGGGCAACAGGGAGCAGCGTGAGCAGGCTTCCGGTCATCAATAATGGCAGGTGCACCAGAGCGACTTCCTGCGCCAGCCAGACCAGCAGCAGCCACTCTGCGCCCAGCAAAACCGGCCAGTATCCGCGCGGGCACTGGAGCATGAGCCCCAGTCGCAGGCCGAAGGGAAACAGCAGCACCGCCAGCTCGGGGCGTTCCACCAGGTGCAGGCTGATGCTCCATAAGCAGAACCATGCGGCGGAGAAGATAAAAAAGCTGGCAACGACGGCGATCAGCCGCGAAAAGACGGGACTCATTGCCAGCTGTCGAACATGCGGCGCGCCAGCTCGACGTCGTTGCTGACGTTAAGTTTTTCCATCAGGTTGGCGCGGTGAACGTGTACGGTTTTCGGGGACAGTTCCAGCTCGGCGGCAATCTCTTTTACCGACATTCCCTGCGCGAGTTTTTCCGCAACCTGGCGCTCGCGTCTGGTGAGCGGATCCTGACGTCCGGCCGCCAGCTTGATGGCGATATCCGGCGTCAGGTAGCAGCCGCCGGTGGAGACGGTGCGCACGGCGGCAATCAGCTCGTCCGGGCTACAGCGTTTGGAGAGAAACCCGCGCGCCCCCGCGTTGAGCGCCTGCTCGACCAGCGCCGGGCTGTCGTGGACCGAGAGCATAATCGTCGACATCCCTTTCGGCAGCTGGCTTAACAGCTCCAGCCCGGAGAGATCCGGCATCGAAATGTCGCAGATACAGACCTGCACCCCGCGCCCCGGCAGGCCCGCCAGCGCCTCGCGACCGGAGCCAAACTCGGCCACGACCTGGAAATCTGGTTCGAGGTTGAGAAGCTGGGCAAAGCCAGAGCGGACGATAAGGTGGTCGTCGATAAGGGCGATGGTGGTCATGTGTCTTCCTGCGGTCTGAAAACGCCGGATGGCGCTGCGCTTATCCGGCCTACAAGAGCGAAAGACGCTTACCTTAAGCGATCTATTCGAAAAACACCGCAATTTTGTTAAACATGGTGGGATCGGACTGGTTACGCGCCACGTTGGTGACATCTTCCAGCTTGTCGATCTGCGCCATCATCTGCTCCAGACGCTGGTCATCGTTGACCAGTAGCCAGATGCGACTGTGCTCGCTGCCCTGAATCGGCAGACAGAGAATGCCTTCCACGTTAAACGCCCGGCGGGCAAACAGCCCGCAGACGTGGGTCATGACGCCAGGGTGGTTGCGGACGGTGAGTTCCAGAATGACGTTATCATGTTGTTTCTGCATGGCTTATTCTCCCACCATCTCAGTATTTGCCGCACCCGGCGGCACCATCGGATACACTTTTTGTTCAGGGTCGATACGCACGTGGATCAGCGCCGGGCCGGGGCGAGAAATCGCCGCCTGCAGCGCCGCGTGGGCATCCTCTTCAGCGTTCAGATCGCAGGTGTGCAGGCCAAAACCGGCGGCAATCTGCATAAAGTTAATCATTCCCGGGTAGGTCGCCGCAAACACGCCCTGCTTGTAGAACAGGCTCTGCTGCTGATGCACCAGACCCAGCGCCTCGTTGTTCATCAGGATGATTTTCACGTCTAACTGGTTTTCGGCCGCGGTCGCCATCTCCTGAATGTTCATCATCAGGCTGCCGTCGCCGGAGAAGCAGATGACCTTGCGGTCCGGATTCGCCAGCGCCGCACCTACTGCTGCAGGCAGACCAAAGCCCATAGTACCCAGACCGCCGGAGGTCAGCCACTGGCGCGGACGGTTCAGCGGGTAGGCCTGGGCGGTCCACATCTGATGCTGACCCACGTCGGTGGTGATAATCGCACTGTCGTCCACGCAGGCGGCAACGGCGTTGATAAGACCATAGTGGCTCAGCGGGTCGCCTTCGGTTGGGATGGCGCCCGGGAACTCGCGCTGCAGATCGGCCACCAGCTGACGCCAGTCGGCGCGGTCGGTTGCGTCCGTCTGCGGGATCAGCTGCGCCAGCACTTCGGCCACGTCGCCCTGAATCGCCACGTGCGGCTGCTTGATTTTACCCAGCTCGGCGCGGTCGATATCCACGTGAATGATTTTCGCGTTCGGGCAGAACTGCTCGGTTTTGCCAATCGCCCGGTCATCAAAACGCGCGCCCATAACAATCAGCAAATCCGCCTCTTGCAGGATGTAGTTGGTGCTGCGCGCGCCGTGCATGCCCAGCATCCCCAGGGACAGCGGGTGCGCTTTTGGCAGCATGCCCAGCGCCATCAGGGTCATGGTGGTCGGCAGGTTGGCTTTTTCCGCAAACTCACGGATTTCATCCGCAGCGTTAATCGCCCCGCCGCCCAGATAGAGCACCGGACGTTTAGCGGCGTTGATCATGGCGGCAGCATCGCGCACGCTCTCAGCGCTGAATGCTGGCGCGGGGGCACGGTCGCCCGGCTCCGGCAGCACGTCGATCTCGATCTCTGCGGTCTGGACATCCTTAGGAATGTCTATCCACACCGGGCCCGGGCGGCCGGACTGGGCAATGCGGAACGCATCGCTGATAACCTGAGGAAGTTCGCTGATATCGCGAACTAAATAGTTATGTTTGGTGATGGGGATAGAGATGCCGTAGGTATCCACTTCCTGGAACGCATCGGTACCGATCATCGAGGACGGCACCTGACCGGTAATGCAGATCAGCGGAATGGAGTCGAGGCGCGCGTCGGCGATGGCGGTCACCAGGTTGGTTGCGCCCGGCCCGCTGCAGGCCATACAGACCGCCGGTTTACCCTGGGTACGCGCCATGCCCTGAGCGATAAAGCCTGCCCCCTGCTCGTGGCGTGCCAGGACGTGGCGGATCTGCGTGCTTTGGCTTAACGCATCGTACAGCGGCAGCACCGTGCCGCCGGGGATGCCCGCAACCGTGGTGATGCCCTGTCGCTCCAGCAGATGAACGATCAGCTGCGCGCCAGTAAAACGCGTCTTGTTGGATGTTGTGCCCGAACTTGCCATGCTCCAGTCCTTTTCTTCTGGGCCGACTTTCCGGGGAGGCTCTTAAACGAAAAACCCCGCCCGGTTTGCGCCGGCGGGGTTTTGGATTCGTGTGTTGATCCAGTCCCTACGGCGCATTGCCGACGACCACCACCACACGCACGACGACCACTGCGGCTGGTTGCGCAGTTTTTAGTAGGGTCGAAGTGAAGATGGATGAAGTCATTGGGGACCTGTGTTTGGAATCATTGATTGAATTTATACAAACACAGGTTTTCGGGCGTGACAATGGAAAAATTTTCATCTGCGCAAAAATGCGTCAGGGATCACGTTTCGTTTGTTGGGTGGTGAAAACAAAAAACCCCGCCGGAGCGAGGTTTTTATCAGGGTTTTGCGGTTGGTTGCCGCAGAACACACTGTGTTACGTCAACGCAAAAAGTATACGCGATCGAAGACGAACGCGCAATTCCGGCACGGATTTTGACGTTTTTGAGTATGGATCGCCTTTCGATTTTTGTCCAAAAAATACTGTTCATACATACAGTATTTATCTATACTGAGGGTGTTCGCAGTGAGCGAGGGGGCCGCAGTTCTACCGGCGCAACGAAGTCCTGGCTGAAACGGGTGGTGCCGTCAGTGCCTTAACCCCTGAAGTGAGCACACTGTGTTACGTCAATCCAGGTGCTGGCAACAGGCGGCGGAAAGGTACGCCAGCATCGTGCTCCTTTTAACCAAAAGGAGACGCGTATGAGCGTAGTGGATATGGTGATACTTATCCTCAAACTCATTGTTGCTGTACTGCAACTGCTTGATGCTGTCCTGAAATTCCTTCGGTAATTCAGGTTCAAGTCGCACCTGAGAGGGGCGGGCAACCGCCCCTCTTTAATAACGAGGGAATGCTATGTCGCGTCTGTTGATTGAGCCTGTCACACCGGATGAGCCGGGGTATATCGCCCTGAAGGCGGAAAGTATTGCACTGAATTTTAACATGCTGCGCAGGCTCGAAGAGAGCTGGCAGCGGGGTGAGAACCGCTTTAACGCGCCGGGTGAAAAGCTGTTAGGTGCGTTTCTTAACGGCAAGCTGGTGGGCGTGTGCGGCCTCAACCGCGATCCGTTCAGCCAGCAGCCGCGCGCCGGACGTATTCGCCATCTCTACGTCAGCGAGAAGTGCCGCGGGCTGGGGATTGGCAAGCAGCTTTTAACCGTCGTGATGGCCGATGCCAGCATCTGGTTTGATTTCCTCAATACCCATGCGCCGGACGCTGCCTATGGGTTTTATCGCCGGGCAGGTTTTACGCTGGTCTCGGACGAACCGCGGGTGACGCACCGCCTTTTTTGTGCGGTGTAATCGCCTGGCAGCTTCAGGATGTGAATGTTACAGTTGAGTGACAATTCACCACCCGATACGCCATGACCATCACCGTTTTCTGCATTTTGCTGTTCGCCGCACTGCTGCATGCCAGCTGGAACGCCATCGTTAAAGCCGGAACGGACAAGCTCTATTCCGCAATAAGCGTCAGCGGCTCTGCCACGGTTATCGCTCTGGTCTTACTGCCGTTTTCTCCACAGCCCTCTGCCGCAAGCTGGCCGTTTTTGATTGTTTCCTGCGCCTTGCAGGTGGTGTACACCGTGCTGGTAGCGAAAACCTATCAGGTCTCCGACATGAGCCAGACCTACCCGCTGATGCGCGGCACCGCCCCGCTGCTGGTGGCGCTGATCAGCGTGCTGGCGCTCGGCGATAGCCTTTCGTGGCTCGCCTGGTCCGGGATCGGGGTAATTTGCCTGTCGATTCTGGCGATGGCGATGAACGGGCGCACGCAGTCGCGGAAAGGGATCTGGCTGGCGCTGCTGAACGCCTGTTTTATTGCCGGATATACGCTGGTGGACGGCACCGGCGTACGGCTGTCGGACACCGCGCTGGGCTATACGCTATGGACCTTCTTTATGAACGGCTTCTGCCTGCTGAGCTGGGCGATGGTGGCGCGTCGGCGCGAGGCGTCCGGCTACCTGCGTCTGCACTGGAAAAAGGGGTTGCTCGGCGGGGTTGGCACGATGGGCTCATATGGTCTGGCGCTGTGGGCAATGACGCAGGCACCGCTGGCGGTGGTCGCGGCTCTGCGGGAAACCTCCATACTCTTTGGCGCACTGATCGCTTTTCTGCTTTTAAAAGAGAAGGTTGCAGGCCTGCGCATCGCGGCGGCGCTGGGCATTGCCGGCGGCGCCATTCTGCTGCGCCTGGCGTAAAGCACTGGCAACATTAGTTGCCGTTCTTGTTTACAAATCCTGCCTTTGCCGGTTTTTTCATTCACCAAGACAATGCTTAAATTGTCATCTCTCTGTGGTAGATTCCTCGCGCATTTATGGGAATGCGCAGTCACTTATTCTTCATTTTTCTCTTTTGGCAAAAGTATTCAGCGACATGAAAAAGCAACGGAACGTTAACTTATTGTTGATGCTGGTGTTACTGGTGGCCGTCGGTCAGATGGCGCAAACCATCTACATTCCGGCGATTGCCGACATGGCAAAGGAATTAAACGTCCGCGAGGGCGCGGTACAGAGCGTAATGGCAGCCTATCTGCTGACCTATGGCGTTTCGCAGCTCTTCTACGGCCCGCTGTCCGACCGCGTCGGGCGTCGCCCGGTGATCCTGGTGGGCATGAGCATTTTCATGGTGGCGACGGTAATTGCCATTACCACCCACAGCCTGACCGTATTGATTGCCGCCAGCGCCCTTCAGGGCGTCGGGACCGGCGTCGGCGGGGTGATGGCGCGTACCTTACCGCGCGATATGTATCAGGGTACCCAGCTGCGCCATGCCAACAGCCTGTTAAACATGGGCATTCTGGTCAGCCCGCTGCTGGCCCCGCTGATCGGCGGCCTGCTGGACACGATGTGGTCCTGGCGCGCCTGCTACGCCTTCCTGCTGGTGCTCTGCGTGATTGTCACCTTCAGCATGGCGCGCTGGATGCCCGAAACGCGCCCGCAGGACGCGCCGCGCACGAAGCTTATCACCAGCTATAAAACGCTGTTCGGCAACGGCGCGTTTACCTGCTATCTGCTGATGCTGATCGGCGGCCTGGCGGGCATTGCGGTGTTCGAAGCCTGTTCCGGCGTGCTGCTGGGCGCGGGGCTGGGCCTGAGCAGCATGGTGGTGAGTATTCTGTTTATTCTGCCGATCCCGGCGGCGTTCTTCGGCGCGTGGTTTGCCGGACGCCCGAACAAACGCTTCTCCACCCTGATGTGGCAGTCGGTGATCAGCTGTCTGCTGGCGGGTCTGATGATGTGGATCCCGGGGCTGTTTGACGTGATGTCGGTCTGGACGCTGCTCATCCCGGCAGCGCTGTTCTTCTTCGGCGCGGGGATGCTGTTCCCGCTCGCCACCAGCGGCGCGATGGAGCCGTTCCCGTTCCTCGCAGGTACGGCGGGCGCGCTGGTGGGCGGCTTGCAGAATATCGGCTCCGGCGCGCTGGCCTGGCTCTCGGCGATGATGCCGCAGACCGGGCAGGCTAGTTTGGGCCTGCTGATGACGCTGATGGGGCTTCTGATTTTACTGTGCTGGCTGCCGCTGGCGTCGCGTGTCCCGCATCACGAGCAGCCGGTTTAACCGCATGATGGCCCGGCTTCTCGCCGGGCTTTTCACAGACAGGGGCGATCATCGCCTGCAATAACGGCTCTGGCGCTGGCCGCCAGGCGCCCTCTTCTCCGTCGTAAAACTGGAAATCCGCGTTAAGCGCATACGGGATTTTCGCCTTTTGCAGCTCGCAGGCCATAAAGGTGGCGAAGGCCAGCTGCGAAGCGGTTGGCGTAAAGCGGCTTGATTCTCCCACGCCCCAGCCCCCGACCCAGCTAACGTGCCCGGTTTTTTGCTGCCAGTGCAGCGCGGCGTTGATGCGGTTATGGATAGCCGCTTTCTCCGCCGCCGTGCCGGACGTCCACGGGTATTTACCGCTATTTTTCAGCGGCCCCCACGGGAAAATATGCCACTCCGCCAGCAGGTAGTTCTGGCTGTGCGCAGGCAGCTTCAGGCTGGATAAATCCTCCGGCGCGGCACGCAGGCGCGGCGCAATAAAGATCATGCGCTGCGGGTCCATGTCGTGGATCGCTTTAATGGTTTTTTCATACACGCGGTTTAGCGACGCGAGGTTGTGGTTAAGCTTGTCGGCTGGCTCATAAATGAGATCAAAACCCAGCAGCGGGTAGCTCTGACCGAAATAGTGCGCAACGGCAATCCACCAGTTGATCGTCTCTATTTCGTTATCGGCTTTTGGGTCGTTTTTATATTCATCAGCCTGATAAGCGATTATCGGGATCACGCCATACTGCTCGCAGGCTTCCACCAGCTTGCGCAGGTGAATCAGCCGCGCTTCCGTCGGCTCATCGGCCACGCGGATGCGCACGTGAGTAATGCCTTTTGCACGAAAATCGCGGACCACCAGCGGGTCGAATTCGCGTATGCCGCGCTCGGTTCGCGCCCAGTCCACATCCATCCCGACGCCAAGCTGCTGCGCATAATGGGCAGCCGTCAGCGGCGGCTCAGCGGCAATCGCCCAGCCGGAAGAGATCAGTAATGCAGAGACAATAAAAGGCTTTAACACGGTTTACCCTGGATAAATCGAAAGCATTACCTGTATTTAGCACGCTTTTTCATATTTGGTGTAGAGCGAAAGCGTAATAATTCTTCAACCTGCCAGTTCTCTCAGCCAGCCGATAAAGGCGTCAATTTTCGGCCACTGACGGCCAGAAAGCGTCGAAATATAGTAGTGCTGATGGCATTTCAGGGTCTTTTCGCCAAACGGGGCGATCAGCTCGCCTCGTTCCAGCCGTTTCTGCACAAGCCGCTTTCTCCCCATCGCGACGCCGACGTGGTTGATGGCCGCAATAATCGCCAAATCAGAACGATCGAAACCAATACCAGACGATGGCGGCATGTTCACCGCAAAGTGCTGCGCCCAGCTCAACCACTCATCCGTACCGGAATCATTGCTCCAGGCCTGACGGTCGTGCAGCAGCGTGCAGTGGCTGAGATTATCGGGGTTTTTCAACAGTTCATGCTCACGGGCATATTGTGGTGAACAGACGGGCAAAATTTCCTCGTCCATCAGGAAGTGATGAGAGAGATGGTTAGGCGGCGTATCGTCGAAATAAAGTGCCAGATCGATACCCGTTCGCTGCATATTGACGTAATCATTGCCGGTCAGGATGGTGAGCGAAATCGACGGGTAGCGACGGGTAAAATCACCCAGCATGGGTACCAGCCAGCACTGGGCGATCGACGGCCGGGAGTAGACCGTCAGCGTACCGGACAGCGCCTGATTTTTGATATCCAGGATCTCCTGATTCAGGGTGTCGAGGGACGATTTTAGCGTCCAGTAGACGCGCTTTCCCTCCTGCGTCAGCTCGACTTTACGGTGCGAGCGGACGAACAGCTGAATGCCCAACTCCTCTTCCAGCAGGTTGATGCGGTGGCTCACCGCGCTGGGGCTAAGCGACAGTTCCTCCGCCGCCAGCGCGAAGGACTCATGCCGGGCGGCCACTTCAAAAGTGTACATTTTCGACAGCTGCCAGCCGTTTAACAGCCGGTTTCTGGCTTCATTTGCATCGGTCATCACAATTCTCACGCGTGGTTTCTGCGCTCAGCATACCGTTTAAGGGTGAATTTATGTGAACCTAATACGAATTAAGTGCGCTTTTTAGAGCGCAGTCACTCAGTTGATCCAATCTGGCTCACCTGAACGCCAATTTATATCGTTTGTCAGCCCACGCCGCTTTTTCGTCCAATATCCTCAGATGACATAAGGGTGAGGTGAGATATGGGATCTCAGGTCTGGGTTGTGGCAACGCTGCTGGTCAGCATTGTGTTGATTGTTTTAACCATCGTAAAACTGAAGTTTCACCCGTTCCTCGCGCTGCTGCTGGCGAGCTTTTTCGTCGGCGCGATGATGGGGATGAGCCCGCTGGATATGGTGAACGCCATTGAGAACGGCATTGGCGGCACGCTGGGCTTCCTGGCGGCGGTGATTGGTCTGGGCACCATTCTCGGCAAGATGATGGAGGTTTCCGGCGCAGCAGAGCGCATCGGGATCGCACTGCAGCGCTGCCGCTGGCTGTCAGCAGACGTGATTATGGTGCTGGTGGGCCTGATCTGCGGTATCACGCTGTTCGTGGAAGTGGGCGTGGTCCTGCTCATCCCGCTGGCGTTTTCCATCGCCAAAAAGACCCACACGTCGCTGCTCAAGCTGGCCATTCCGCTCTGTACCGCGCTGATGGCGGTGCACTGCGTGGTGCCGCCGCATCCTGCTGCCCTGTTTGTGACCAATAAATTAGGTGCGGACGTCGGGACGGTCATTGTCTACGGTTTGATGGTAGGCCTGATGGCCTCGCTGGTCGGCGGCCCGCTGTTCCTGAAACTGCTCGGCAATCGTCTGCCGTTTAAACCGGTTCCGGCGGAATTTTCAGACCTGAAGGTGCGGGAAGAGCACACCCTGACGTCGCTGGGCGCCACGCTGTTCACGGTGCTGCTGCCGATTGCCCTGATGCTGGTGAAGACCATCGCCGAACTGAATATGGCAAAAGAAGGCACGCTGTATACGCTGCTGGAGTTTATCGGCAACCCGATCACCGCGATGTTTATCGCCGTGTTTGTCGCCTACTACCTGCTGGGGATCCGCCAGCACATGGGCATGGGCGCGATGCTGACGCACACCGAGCACGGCTTCGGCTCTATCGCCAACATTTTGCTGATTATCGGCGCGGGCGGCGCGTTCAACGCCATCCTGAAAACCAGCGGACTGGCGGACTCACTGGCGCATATTCTCTCGAACCTGCACATGCACCCTATCCTGCTCGCCTGGCTGGTGGCGCTGGTGCTGCATGCCGCCGTTGGCTCCGCGACGGTGGCGATGATGGGGGCGACGGCGATCGTCGCGCCGATGCTGCCGCTCTACCCAAACGTCAGCCCGGAGATCATCACCATTGCCATCGGTTCCGGCGCCATTGGCTGCACGATCGTGACCGATTCCCTCTTCTGGCTGGTGAAGCAGTACTGCGGCGCGACCCTGAATGAGACCTTCAAATACTATACGACGGCGACGTTTATCGCCTCGGTGCTTGCACTTGGCGGCACATTCCTGCTTTCCTTCATTATCTGAGCGCGAAGAGACGTATTATGGAAAACGCAACTATCACTACTTTAACCGCACAGTTTCCTCTGGTTGAGGATCTGATTGCCCTGAAAGAAACCACCTGGCTTAACCCGCGTACCACCACGCTGGCGGAAGGGCTGCCCTATGTCGGGCTGACCAAAGCCGATGTGGACGACGCGCACGCTCGCCTGAAACGCTTCGCGCCGTATCTGGCGAAAGCCTTCCCGGAGACGGCGGCAACGGGCGGAATTATCGAATCCGAGCTGGTCGCCATTCCGGCAATGCAGGCGCGGCTGGAGAAAGAGTCTGGCAAATCCGTTCCCGGCACGCTGCTGCTAAAAAAAGACAGCCATCTACCGATTTCCGGCTCGATTAAAGCGCGCGGCGGTATCTATGAGGTGCTGACCCACGCGGAAAAACTGGCGCTGGAGGCCGGATTGCTGAGCGTTGAAGACGACTACAGCGTTCTGCTCGAGCCGCGCTTTAAGGACTTCTTCAGCCAGTACAGCATTGCGGTCGGCTCAACCGGCAACCTCGGGATGTCCATCGGCATTATGAGCGCCCGCATCGGCTTTAAGGTGACGGTGCATATGTCTGCCGACGCCCGCGAGTGGAAGAAAGCCAAACTGCGCAGCCACGGCGTGATCGTCGTGGAATATGAGCAGGATTACGGCGTGGCGGTGGAGCAGGGACGCAAAGCGGCAGAAAGCGATCCTAACTGTTTCTTCATTGACGATGAAAACTCCCGCACCCTGTTCCTGGGCTACGCGGTGGCAGGCGAGCGACTGAAGGCGCAGTTTGCCGCACAGGGCCGCGTGGTGGATGCGGATCATCCGCTGTTCGTCTATCTGCCGTGCGGCGTCGGCGGCGGCCCCGGCGGCGTGGCGTTTGGCCTGAAGCTGGCCTTTGGCGATAACGTCCACTGCTTCTTCGCGGAGCCGACGCACTCCCCGTGCATGCTGCTGGGTGTTTACACCGGCCTGCACGATGAGATTGCGGTGCAGGATCTGGGCATTGATAACGTTACGGCGGCGGACGGTCTGGCGGTAGGGCGCGCGTCCGGCTTCGTGGGCCGCGCGATGGAGCGCCTGCTTGACGGGTTCTATACGCTTTCCGACCAGAGCATGTACGACATGCTCGGCTGGCTGGCGCAGGAGGAAGGCATTCGGCTGGAGCCGTCCGCGCTGGCGGGCATGGCCGGGCCGCTGCGCGTGCCTTCAGATGCCAGCGTTACCCACCTGGTATGGGCGACCGGCGGCGGCATGGTGCCGGAAGACGAGATGGCGAAGTATTTAGCAAAAGGCCGCTAATCGTAGGCCCGGTAAGGCGTAGCCGCCACCGGGCTTTAAAAGCTCACAATTTGCTGAATGTGAGTCATCGCAAACAGCAGTGAGAGAGAAAGTACAGCCAGGGCAATCAGGAACTTATCCCTCACCGCCTTCGGCTGCACAAAATCGTTCTGCGCCACGTCCATCAGGTTTCGACTGCGGGTATAGCGCCATAAAATAATCGCCACCAGCGCCAGCACGACAAGCGAGATCCAGAACGGCACCCCGGTGCGGTGCCAGTTGTGCTTAATCGCCAGGGCAATCAGCGCGCCATACCCCAGAAGCGTGCGCAGCCAGGCGAGTGACGTCCGCTCCGGCTGCAGGCCGGGGTCCGCTTCGCGTCGCGCTTTGCGGCTATCCGCCATAGAACACCAGCACCATCACTACGCCCGCCACCGCCAGCAGAATCGCGCTGATGATAAGCAGCCCGCGGGTATAGGGCAGATCCTGCTTCAGACGCATCGCCTTCTCATTGCGCAGCCAGCGCAGGTAGCCGTAAATCGCCAGCACGCCCGCGAACAGGCACAGCAGCAGCGCCAGCACCTCGCGGATCAGCGGCGTGGCGAAATCGGGCGCGAGCTGATCGAGCCCCACCCCGGCGGCAAGGAATCCCAGCGCGGTGCGGATCCACGCTAAAAACGTGCGTTCATTAGCCAGCGAGAAGCGGTAGTCCGGCGCTTCGCCGAGGCGGGAAATTTTCATGAAGGTTCCTTGTCGAGCTACGGGCAGGCTTCAGCATAGCGTAAATCGACAAGGACAAGGAGACCGGCATCGGACGATGCCGGTCAGGACGATTAATGCAGCTCTGGCCAGTATTCTTTGTTGGCCTCGATCAGGTCATCCAGAATCGCCTTCGCGACGGACGCGCTCGGCACGGTTTTCGACAGGGTGATCGCCTGCCAGAGTTTCTGGTACGAGCGCTGCTCCCAGGCATCCACCACCAGTTTTTCCACCGCCACCTGCTGGCTCATCAGCCCTTTCTGGAAGTGCGGAATATCGCCCACCGTGAGCGGCTCCGGCCCGTTATGGCCCACCAGGCACGGGATCTCCACCATCGCGTCGGCATCGAAGTTATGGATAGCCCCGTTGTTGGGCACAATCAGCAGCATCCGCTCCTGGGTGTTAAAGGCAATGGCGGTCGCCAGATCGACGATGTACGACGCATGTTCGTCGATTTCCAATTCACCGGCAGAGGATTTTCCCGCCTCGATAATCGCCCGGCAGGAACTGAACACGTGCTTCTCACGGTGATCCATGACCTCATTGGCGCGGGTACGTTCCGGGTTGGAATGCGCGACCACGTAGTCCGGGAACAGGTAATACTTCAGGTAGGTGTTCGGCATGGTGTCCGGATCCAGCGCCTGCACGTCTTTTGCTTTAGCGAACGTATCGTTCCAGCTCGCTTCGGTATGCGCATCTTCTGAAGGCGGAACATAGCCCTTTTTCGCCACGTATTCACGCAGTTTCGGCATCAAATCGTTGCCGTTCAGATCTTCAATCGACGTCCACCAGCCGAAGTGGTTCAGGCCGTAGTAGCGCACGCGCATCTCTTTGCGGTCCTTCAGGCCGACAATCTGCGCCATGCGCCCTTCAATGCCGATCGGCATATCGCAGATGTTGAGGATTTTGGCGTTCGGACGCAGGCGCCGCGTGGCTTCCGCGACAATCGCCGCCGGGTTGGAGTAGTTCAGCATCCACGCGTTCGGAGAGTACTGCTCCATATAATCCACCAGCTCCAGCACGCCGCCGATAGAGCGCATGCCGTAGGAAATCCCACCCGGGCCGCAGGTTTCCTGACCCAGCACGCCGTGGCGCAGCGGGATTTTTTCATCTTTTTCGCGCATCGGGTATTTACCCACGCGGATATGTGCCATCACGAAATCGACATCGCTAAAGGCTGCTTTCGGGTCGGTGGTGTAGCTGAACTCAATCTCCGGAGCCTGTTCCTTAAGGATAATTTTGCACGCTTCGGCGATGGTCTCCTGACGCGCGCCGTCGTTGTCATAGAACTTCAGGGCGCGCAGCGGGAAACGGTCACGGTTGGCTAACAGCATCAGGACGATACCAGGCGTAAAGGTGCTGCCGCCGCCTGCAATGACAACTGAGAATTTTTTCATGATATAGCCTCTGTCAGGGTGGTTTGTTCATTCGTTAAGGGGGTTTTCATCAGCGATTCCAGCTGGTCGCGCACCTGAGGAACGTGCAGGCCGACAATCACCTGAATGCCGTTGCCGCGTCGCACCACGCCGTGGGCGCCGAGGGCTTTGAAGACGTCATCGCTTTGCGTTTTCGCCATATCGACCAGGGCGATGCGCAGGCGGGTGGCGCAGTTGTTGATGCTTTCGATGTTGGCCGCACCGCCCAGCGCCTGCAGGAATCCGGCGGCCTGCCCGACCTGCTGGCTGGCCGCGGCCGGAGCTGTGGTTTGCCCACGCGCCGCCTTATAGTCGGCCTTGCTGTAGAGCTTGATTTCGCTCTCCTCCCGGCCCGGCGTTTTCAGGTTCAGGCGCGCAATCAGCGTTTTGAAGACCACGAAGTAAATTCCGGTGAAGCAGACGCCAATGCCGATCTGGGTGAAGACCGTCGCGGCGTGGTTATGGAACATCGGGATCCAGTTTTGCGGCAGAAACTGGTCCAGCAGGCCGCCCCCCATGTTCCCGACCACGCCGAAGGTGTACATCACCGTCGCCATGGTCGCCGCCAGCACGGCGTGAACGGCAAACAGCAGCGGCGAGATAAACAGGAAGGTGAATTCGAGCGGTTCAGTAATGCCCACCAGCACGGCGGTGAGCGTGGCCGGGACCAGCAGCCCCGCGACCTTGACGCGGTTTTCCGGCGACGCGGTGTACCAGATCGCCAGCGCAATCCCGACCGAACCAAACACTTTTGAGTTACCGTGCAGGGCGAAGCCGCCTTCAGGGAAGAGGGTTTTCAGCGGCAGGGTGCTCTGGCTGAATTCCTGCAGATGCTGCGCCCAGTAGACCTGAATCCCACCCTCAACCGCCGCCGGGCCGAAGATGAACGGACCGTAGACGAAGTGGTGCAATCCGGTTGGGATCAGAATGCGTTCCAGGAAGGTATAGACCCACACGCCCAGCGCCCCGGCAGAGCGCAGGAACGCCTGTAGGGACTCAATGCCCATCTGCACTTTCGGCCAGCCCAGCAGCGTCAGCCAGGCGCAGGGGATCATGACGAAGAATGCGAGGATAACGACAAACGAGCTGCCCTGGAAAATCCCCAGAAATACCGGCAGCGGCTTGTCAAAATAGCGATTGTGGATGGCGGTGACGATGCCTGAAATCACGATGGCACCGATGATGCTGGTATCGAGCGTTTTGATGCCGGCAATCATCGCCAGCCCGCTTCCCGCCGTCGGTTCGGCGGAGAAGTCGACGCCAAAGAAGTGGCCCCAGGTCATCCCCATCGCGTTGATGAAGTAGTTCCAGGTCAGGAAGCTAATCAGCACCGCCAGGCAGGCGCGGCCCTGGGCCTGCTTCGCCAGGCCAATCGGCAGGCCGACGGCAAAAATCAGCGGCATATTGCGAAACACCGCCCAGCCGCCCTCTTCAATGATGTGAACAATCTGCGCGAAAAGATGATCGGGGGCCGTTAAGGCTTCGCCGACAAACAGCGGGTTGCGAAGCATGATGGCGATTCCCACCACGATCCCGGCGAACGGAAACAGCAACACCGGGGTAAACATGGCACCGCCAAAACGTTGTATTTGACTGAGCATTTTTAAATCCTCATGAAACAACCTGTAGGGGTAGAGGCCTTTATGGTTTTTTGCTGGCCTGAAGTGAGCATAAGAACTTACTGATGCGCGAACATGGCGTGCCGCTGCGATTCGTGATCGCATTCATGGTTTTATTTTGACCAATCAGGTCTACTTTTTGCTGTAAATATGGACATGTCAGGACGCCATCCACGCCCTGATAAGGGCAGAGAGGTCTACCAGTGATCTACAAATCTATTGCCGACAGATTGCGGCTGCGGCTGAATTCGTCGGACTACAACATCGGCAGCCCGCTGCCCGGCGAAAAAGCGCTGGCGCAGGAGTTCGGCGTGGCGCGAATGACCATCCGCAAGGCGCTGGATCTGCTGGTAAGCTGGGGGCTGGTTGAGCGGCGGCACGGCAGCGGCACGTTTGTGTCGCGTAAAGACGTTCACCACGAAACCACCAACCTGACCGGGCTGGTGGAGGTGCTGCGCCAGCAGGGAAAAGAGGTGCAGAGCAAGGTGCTGCAGTTCGAAGTGATGCCCGCCCCACCCGCCATCGCCAGCCAGCTGCGGATTCAGGTGGATGAGCGGATCTACTTTTCCCGACGGGTGCGCTACGTGGACGGGAAGCCGCTGATGCTGGAGGACAGCTTTATGCCGGTGAAGCTGTTCCGCAATCTGTCGCTGGCGCATCTTGAGGGGTCAAAATTTGATTACATCGAGAAGGAGTGCGGGATCACCATCAGCGGGAACTACGAGAGCCTGACGCCGGTGCTGGCAGATAAAACGCTGGCCGGCTATATGAACCTCCCGGAACAGACGCCGCTGCTGCGCATTACGTCCCTTTCCTACAGCGACAGCGGCGAGTTTCTCAATTATTCCGTGATGTTCCGAAATACCAGCGATTACCAGGTGGACTACCATCTGCGGCGCATCCACCCGGACGACCTGCTAGCCCATCCCCCAGAACAGCACCGCCAGTAGCTGCGGCGTAATGATGCGCAGGAACATCACCAGCGGGTAGACGGTGGCATAGGAGAGCGCGGCCGCGCCGCTGGTGGCGTGCAGGTTGTTGGCAAAGGCCAGCGCGGGCGGATCGGTCATGGAGCCCGCCAGCATGCCGCACAGCGTCAGGTAGTTCATTTTGGCGAACATCCGCGCCAGTATGCCCACCGTCAGCAGAGGAATAGCCGTGATAAAGATGCCGTAGCCGACCCAGCTCATCCCTTCGCCCTTGATCAGCGTATCGACAAAATCCCCGCCGGACTTCAGCCCGACCACCGCCAGGAACAGCACGATGCCCAGCTCGCGCAGCGCCAGGTTGGCGCTCGGCGGCATAAACCAGTAGAGCTTACCGATGCAGCCGATACGACCGAGGATCAGCGCCATAATCAGCGGCCCTCCCGCCAGGCCCAGCTTGAGCGCCACCGGGAAGCCCGGCACGTACAGCGGGATCGAGCCAAGGAGTACGCCAAGCCCGATACCGATGAACACCGGCAGCATCTGCACCTGCTGCAGTTTTTGCTGGGCATTACCCACCATATCCGCCACGGCGTCGATGGACGACGGTCGCCCAACCAGGTTGAGGATATCCCCGAACTGCAGGCTGGCCTCCGGGCTGGCGACCAGTTCAACGCCCGCACGGTTGAGGCGGGAGATCACCACGTCGTAGCGCTCTTTTACCTGCAGATCGCGTATTTTCTTACCAAGAACGTGCTCGTTAGTCACCACAACGCGTTCCACCCGCATATCGGTGCCGCGCGTGGAGAGCGAGGTATCCACTTCCTGACCAATCACCAGACGGGCATTGTTCAAATCCCCAGGCTGGCCAACCAGGTGCAGCAGATCGCCCTGCTGAATGATGGTGCCAGGCGCGGGCACCATCAGCATATCGTCGCGCTTAAGGCGGGAGCAGATAATATTGGCGCTGTTCAGGATCGGCACGTCCTGAATCGCCATATTGTTCAGGTTGGGGTTATCAACCCGAATGTTGATGGTTTTAATCGGCATATGGCCGTTGGTGAGCGTGGTTTCGTGGTCTTTCGCCTCTTTATCAACGTTAATGCGAAACAGGACGCGGACCAGCCACATGGAGAGCAGAATGCCGCAAATGCCAAACGGATAGGCCATGGCGTAGCTCATCCCCATCTGGTCGACGATGCCGGGTTCGATGCCCAAATCGCGCAGGATTTGCTGTCCGGCACCGAGCGCGGGCGTGTTGGTGACCGCTCCGGAGAAAATGCCCAGCACCACGGGCAGAGGGATAGCAAAGATTTTATGCAGAATGGCGGTGACCAGCCCGCCCATCACCACAATGCCGAGGGCAAACAGGTTGAGCCGTAATCCGGAGACCCGAAGAGAGGCGAAAAAACCCGGCCCCACCTGAATCCCGATGGTATAAACGAACAGGATCAGGCCGAACTCCTGAGTAAAGTGGAGCATTTCGGCACTCAGCACCAGCCCGAGCTGGTCGGCAAAGTGGCCGACAAAAATGCCGCCAAACAGCACCCCGCCTATCCCAAACCCGACGCCGCGGATTTTGATATTCCCTATCCATAGGCCGACAACAGCGACCAGGGCCAACACGCTGACGGTTAACGCGATATCACTCATGATCCACTTCCTTGGCATAACCTTGGTTATGCTAAGGATTCTCTCAGAGCCGTGGGCGGTTGTATGGGCGATGGCGCACAAAAAAGCCCTGCCGGGGCAGGGCTTTATCTTTTCACCCTCTCCCTGTGGGAGAGGGTCGGGGTGAGGGCACCAGCCCGCACACTGTTAGCTGTTTAACGCCGGCCGGTCGCTAATGGCGATACGCTGCGGCGGGATGGTTTCCGGCACGTTGCGGGTCAGGTCAATATGCAGCAGCCCGTTGGTAAACGTGGCGCCGGACACCTCCATATGGTCTGCCAGGGTAAAGCTCAGGCTAAACGGCTGATTAACCAGCCCCTGATGCAGCCATTTGGTCTCGGTCTCTTGTTTCTCCGGCGTACCTTTCACGGTCAGACGCGTGCCTTCGAGCTGGATATCCAGATCCTCCTGACGGAAGCCGGCCAGCGCCAGGGTGATACGATAGTGGTTATCGTCGCTTTTTTCGATGTTGTACGGCGGAAACGTCTGTTGCTCAGCGGTGTTTTGCAGGGCATTAGCCAGTTTGTCAAAACCAATCCACTGACGAAGTAAGGGGGATAAATCGTAGTTACGCATACTAAATCTCCTTCTGAGAAGCGAGTTCGGCACAGTTTAATTTTGTGCGCAGTTGTTCCTGCAAATCCTGATGGATTCGCATATGCTCCCGTTACGGCAAGCAATTCTGGGTGGGCCGCTCGCGCGACCCGCATAATTAGTTAATTTCGATACGACGCGGTTTTTTCTCTTCCGGAATCACACGTTCCAGTTCAATAAACAGCAGGCCGTTGACCAGGTTCGCGCCTTTAACGTGAATGTTCTCGGCTAACTGGAACTTGCGTTCAAAGTTGCGCTCGGCGATGCCCTGGTAAAGGTAAGTACGCTCTTTCTGCTCGGCCGTATGGGAACCTTTCACCACCAGCAGGTTGTCCTGCGCGGTGATCTCCAGTTCGTTTTCTGCAAAACCGGCGACGGCAATGGCAATGCGGTAGTGGTTTTCGTCAACCAGCTCAACATTGTATGGAGGGTAGCCGTTGCTCTGGCTTTGGTTATTTTCTAAATGGTTAAACAGGCGGTCAAAACCAATTGCAGAACGGTATAGCGGAGAAAGATCGAAGTTACGCATAAATAAAACTCCTGAAATCAGCGAGAAAATGTAGCCTTCCACCATGGACAGGCCTTTGCGCCCCCCGAACACCCATCAGGCGAGTTCGTTTTCGGGTCGTATTCTTAAAATGGGTCTGCAACCGGGCTTTTCAAGCGCGACGACTGCACTTTTTTTTGCACTTTCCTGCATCTCGCTTAGACTGGGACAACAGCACAAAGGGTTAAATTGCGATGGCTGCCACAGTGCGGGGTTATCGGGCTATCCATTTTGGTTAAGGCTCGTTATAACCCTGAGTTGCAGGTCTATGCAGTGCCATTAACGATGACTGAGTGATGATGAAAAATGTTCTGATAAAGCTGACGACGTTCAGCGGGGTTGTTTTACTTTGCGGGTGTTCGAGCGTGATGTCTCACACCGGCGGTAAAGAAGGAACATATCCGGGGACGCGCGCCAGCGCGGCGATGATCTCCGATGACGATACAAACTGGGGCACCAAATCCCTGGTTATCCTGGATATGCCGTTTACGGCCGTGGCGGATACGCTTTTGCTGCCGTGGGATATGTTTCGTAAGGACAACTCCGTGCGCTCACGGGTAGAAAAAAGCGAGCAGGAGAATCTGGCGACAAACGCCGTTATCCCGCCCGCAGAGATGCCTCCACGCTAGTTCTGCGCGGTTTCCGTTAACCAAAGTTGACGGAAACCCCCTGTCTCTTCCATCCACGCAATAAAGTGCCCGTCCGGGGAAAACACGACGGCATCAGCAGACGGCGGATTGCCGTGATCGGACGTCAAAAACGTCACCTCTCCGGTCTGCGCGTCGCAGCAGGCGATCCGGTTTTCGAGCACAAACCCCAGTCGGTCACCCGCCGGATGCCAGTTAAACGCAGACTGAATATCGCTCCCGTTACGCGTCAGCTGGCGCGGCTCACCGCCCTCAGGCGAGATCAGCCACAGCTGCACAATGCCGTTATCGTCGCGCATCAGAAACGCGATCTGCGTCCCCTGCGGGTTGCTGCGAACCCAGTGGCGCGGCACGTTCACCAGGCCCGGATAGGCCCTCTGATGCGTAAAGGTCAGACGACGCTGCATTACCCCGGCAGGCGGGGCCGGCAGGGTCTCTGCCGTGCCCTGCAGCGGCGCATCGCCCGCACGCTTCCAGCCCTGCTCGTCTTCCGGCAGGTCGACGATAAACAGTTCCGGGACTTTTTCGCCCTGCGCAGAGAGGGTATCGCCGATAAACGCCAGCCTGGTGTTGCCTACCCAGCCCTCTTCATAGGCGCGGTTAATCTCGTCGCTGCCCGGCTGCGGGTTGGGCGTCGTGCGGCTGACCAGCACGCTCCAGAAGGTTCCCGGATACTCACGGGGATGGTTCCCCTGCGGGTTCACAGGGCCGTAAGGCGCAGCCACGCCGACGTTGCGTAAATCACGTTTAGGATCGCGCACGTGCAGGACATGGTCGTTATAGGTAAAGCTGACGAGCTGGCCGTTCGGGCTGAAGACATGGACGTGGCTGCCGCCGCGCAGCGCCCCAGGGGTGTACGGCGAAGTGATATCCATCGCGTCAAGATTGCTCACCTGACCGTTTTGCGCGATCACCCCCTGGCGATGATGAAAATCGTAGTGCCAGTCTGCATCCGGGTTTCTCGGGCCGTGGATAAAGACGTATTTCTCATGCGCGGGATGAACGGTCACCACGCCGACGTGCGCGCCGTCAGTTGCACGATAGATCACCTCCACCTCACCCGTAGCCACATTGACCCGCTCAATGGTTTCACCGGTGAACGATGCACCGGAAGGGCGCACGTCATAGACCAGCCACTGGCTGTCCGGCGTCCAGGTATTGATGTTGGTCAGCTGGTGGTTGCGGGAAGCGAAGGTGATTTGTTTCATGAGGATACCCTGATGCACGGTGAGTGCATCAGGGTAAAACATCCGCAGGGATTAGCCTACTCGTTTCACATCACCCACCAGCAGGATGTAGGAGAGCGCACCGATCAGCGCCACGGCGGAGATGTACACCAGCGCCGGGCCGAAGCCGTAGTCCTGCGCCAGGTAGCCGATGACCAGCGGTACGGTGATCCCGCCAAGCCCGCCGACAAAGTTGAACACGCCGCCGGTCAGGCCAATCAGCCGCATCGGCGCAAGAGACGACACCAGCGACCAGGTGATAGAGGCGAAACCGTTACCGAAGAACGCCACCGCCATCAGGGTCATAATCCACACCGGATCGTTGGTGTAGTTGGCCCCCATGATGCAGGTGGAGATCAGCAGCCCGCAGATAATCGGCGTTTTACGCGCCACGCCCAGCGAGTAGCCTTTTTTCACAAGCTTATCGGCCAGCCACCCGGAGAGCAGTACGCCGAAAAAAGCCGCGAGGAACGGCACGGTAGTCATAAAGCCCGCCTTCAGCGCCGTGATGCCCTTTTCCTGGGTCAGATAGTTCGGGAACCAGGTCAGGAAGAACCACAGCGTGGAGGTCACCGCGAACTGGCCCAGATAAACGCCCACCAGCTTACGGTGGAAGACCAGCTTCCAGTCCGCTTTGGTCAGCGGCTGGCGCGCTTCTTTTTTCACCGGCGCATCACCGTCCACCAGGCCACCGCCGTCGCGGATGTAGTCCAGCTCGGCTTTGGTGATGCTTTTGGTCAGCCGCGGCGGCTGGTAGACCTTGAACCAGATCAGCGACCAGATAATGCCAATCCCCCCTGTGACGATGAACACCCAGTGCCAGCTCAGCAGCTCCTGGATCCAGATCAGCAGCGGCGTCAGGAACGCCAGGCCAACGAACTGCCCGGAGGTGTAAAAGCCGACGGCAGACGCACGCTCGTGTTCCGGGAACCAACTGGTCACCATGCGGTTGTTGGTGGGAAACGCGGGCGCTTCGAAAACCCCGGTGATGGCGCGCAGGCCAATCAGCGACATCAGCCCGGTCGCGAAGCCCTGGAAAAGTGTCGCCACGGACCAGCCGAAAATGGCGATAAAGTAGGTCAAACGTGAACCCACGCGGTCAAGGAACCAGCCGCCCGGGATCTGGCAGAGCGTATACAGCCAGGCAAACGCCGAGAAGACGTAACCCATTTCCGCTTTGGTGATGCCAAACTCTTCCTGAATATGGGCCGATGCCACGGCAAGGTTGGCGCGGTCGACATAGCAAATGACCACGGTAATAAAGATCATAATCAGCGTCAGGTAGCGGCGACGCCCGGTTTTTGTAGCGGTAACTGGAATATCCATCGCAATCTGTCTCCAGATTTTGGGCATAGCGAAGCCGCTCACCATGCCCTGTAATTTACAGAGGGTTATATTTTTGTAGGTACGTTTTTTTGGCCGATGGCGCTGCGCTTACCGGCGATTTACCACTCGGCTACGGAACCGTCTTCATGACGCCACAGCGGGTTACGCCAGTCCGGCGCGTTTTTACTCAGCTCAATGACTTTGGCTTCATCAATCTCAACGCCAAGGCCCGGCTTCGTTAACGGTTTAAAGAAACCGCCTTCCATGCTGAAGTCTTCTTTATTTTTCACAAAATCGAGCAGTTCCGCGCCCTTGTTATAGTGAATCCCCATGCTCTGCTCCTGGAACACCGCGTTGCGGGAGACAAAGTCGACGTGCAGACAGGCCGCCAGCGCGATCGGGCCAAGCGGGCAATGCGGGGCCAGCGCCACATCGTAAGCTTCGGCCATCCCGGCAATTTTGTAGCATTCGGTGATGCCGCCCGCGTGAGAGAGGTCCGGCTGCAGGATGGCAATGCCGCCCGCTTCCAGCACGCGTTTAAACTCGAAGCGCGAGAACATGCGTTCACCCGCCGCGATGGGAATGTGCGTCTGTTCAGCCAGTTTCGGATAGTACTCGGCCTGTTCGGCCAGTACCGGCTCTTCGATAAACAGCGGACGATACGGCTCCAGCTCTTTGATCAGCACTTTGGCCATCGGCGCGCTAACGCGGCCATGAAAGTCCAGGCCAAATTCGATCTCGTTGCCGAAGGCTTCACGGATTTGCGCGACAGTATTCACCGCGCGATCCACCGCGCGCGAGTTGTCGATAACGCCCATCTCTTCGCAGCCGTTGAGTTTGAAGGTGTCAAAACCGATGTTGCGCAGTTGCGTGATGCCGTCGATCACTTCCGCAGGACGGTCGCCGCCGACCCAGCTGTAGGCTTTAATTTTGTCGCGCACCAGGCCGCCCATCAGCTGCCAGACCGGCGCGTTCAGCACTTTGCCTTTGATATCCCACAGCGCCTGGTCGATACCGGCGATGGCGCTCATCAGGATCGGCCCCCCGCGGTAGAAGCCCGCGCGGTACATCACCTGCCACAGGTCGTTGATGCGAGCCGGATCCTGGCCAATCAGGTATTCCCCCAGCTCGTGCACCGCGGCTTCTACGGTGCGCGCACGTCCTTCAATTACCGGTTCGCCCCAGCCCACGATCCCTTCATCGGTTTCGATTTTCAGGAACATCCAGCGCGGGGGTAAACGGTACGTGGTGAGTTTGGTTATTTTCATTTCACTGCCTCTCGATACGCTTTCACAAATGCTGCCGCCTGCTGTGCGGTACGTTCCACGGACTGACCGGCGCGATACAGATCGCTGCCCAGCCCCGCGCCCACACAGCCCGCGCTCATCCACTGGCCCAGGTTTTCTGGCGTTACGCCGCCCACGGCAAAGACCGGCACGCTGGCGGGTAATACCGCTTTCAGCGCTTTGATGTAGTCCGGTCCAAAAGCCGATGACGGGAAAATTTTGAGCGACTGTGCGCCCGCATCCAGAGCAGTAAAGGCTTCCGTGGCGGTGGCGCATCCAGGGCAGACGGTCATGCCGTAACCCACCGCGCGGCGGATCACCTCAGGCTGAATGTTGGGCGTGACGATAAGCTTACAGCCCATCTTTGCCAGCCGATCTACCTGCTCAGGCCGTAACACGGTGCCTGCGCCAATCAGCGCCCTATCGCCGAAGGCCTCCACCACGGCCGGAATGCTTTCTTCCCACTCCGGAGAGTTAAGCGGGATTTCCACCGCGTCGAACCCGGCGTCGATAACCGCGCCGACGTGGGCTAACGCCTCGTCGGGCGTGATGCCGCGCAAAATCGCGATAAGGGGAAGATCAGTTTGCCACTGCATGAGCGATGCTCCTTATTCCTGCCTGAAATGCCGTGTCGCCGGATACCGTTGAAACGTTACGTCCAACGGCGCGAAACGCCTGCTCATAGCGCGACGTTAGCGATGTGCCAGCGACAAGGGTGATGGCCTGCTCGTGCGCGACGAAATCACGCATGCTGGCGACCTCTGCGCCAATTAGCAGGCCGGAGAGAAATTCGCTGACCTGCTCGCGCGGGAGATTTCCCAGCACGTGCGAGGCGCGAACCTCAAAAAGCTGCGGCAAAACATCAGGAGAAGCGATCCCACGTTCAAGCCCGGCAGCAAACGCCTCTGACGAGGCTTCCTGCTCCGGCAAACCGGCTCCCACCAGTGAATGATTGAGCAGCAAATGGTGCAGCTCGCCGGTCATCACGGTGCGAAAATCGTGGATTTGCTCAGCGTCGGCCTGGACCCACTTGCAGTGCGTTCCGGGCATGACGTAGACAGAAGAAGGAGAAAGCGTGCGCGCGCCAAGCAGCTGCGTCTCTTCGCCGCGCATCACGTTGTGGTTATCGCCGCGAGAGATGCACAAACCGGGAATTATCCAGATATTGTCGCCAACGGACGTTAACTGCTCGCCAATCGCGGAGAAATGGGCAGGAACCGGTAGATAAGGCGCTATCTTCCAGCCAACGTTGCTGCCGACCATTCCCGCCATGACCACCGGCGTGGCGCTGTCGCGCCAGTTTTGTGTGACCTCTGCTAACACCGCCTCGGGGGATTTACCGTTCAGGCGCGTCACGCCTGCTTCTGATTGCCTGCTCTCCAGGCACTGTTCGCCCTGGTACAGCCAGGCGCGCAGATTGGTCGATCCCCAGTCAATTGCGATGTAGCGAGATGTCATGTGATTTCCTTCAGCCTTCGTGTCGAGCTGGCAATCATGGTAAGCGCCGCCTGCTCTGCCGCATCGCCGTCCTGATGCCGTATCGCATCGAACAGCGCTTTATGTTCCTGGAGCGTTTTTGGCATGTTGGCCTCATCGCCCATCCAGGTACGTTCAAATACTGCTCGCTGTAGCGAGCTGATCGCCACGCTAAGCTGCTGTAATACCGGGTTATGCACCGACTGCAGCACCGCTTCGTGGTAGCGAATATCCGCCTCGTTAAACGCCTCCCGGTTCTGGTTATTGGCGATCATGTCGTTTAAAGCCGACTCAATCTGCGCCAAATCGCCAGAGGTTGCGCGCTCCGCCGCCCAGCGGGCGATGGCCGGTTCAACCAGGTTTCGGACTTCGCTCATCGCGCCGATAAGCCGCGGGTCGTAATCGTTTTCCAGCACCCACTGCAGTACGTCAGTATCGAGGTAGTTCCACTGGTTGCGCGGGGCAACAAACGCGCCGCGATAGCGCTTCATTTCAATCAGCCGCTTCGCCATCAGCGAGCGGAAGACTTCCCGGATGATGTTGCGCGAGGTTTCAAACTCCTCACACAGTTCGGCCTCTGCAGGCAGCGGCGAACCGGGAACGTATTTGCCACCCACAATCTGGGTGCCCAGCGTAATGACGATGCGATCGGTTTTATTGAGAGTCATGGAGAGTCCTTGTGCTCTGTATGTCCATCACTACTTTACCGCGACCGCTGAATTTCACCTCACTTTTGCAGTACAAACGTGAGGGCGTTCGACTTTGTTGTGGTGACAATGTAGTACAATCAATCAATGTTGTACTACAATCAAGATCACAAAAAGAACAATTCGATAAATTCAGCGCAAAAAAAAGCCCCGGTTGATAACCGAGGCCGATGATTAGAAATAAGCGTTACTGCAGCACAAACTTCTCGATCGCGTAGGCAACGCCGTCTTCCAGGTTGGATTTGGTCACGAAGTTGGCCACTTCTTTCACCGACGGAATGGCGTTATCCATCGCCACGCCCATGCCCGCGAATTCAATCATCGCGATGTCGTTTTCCTGGTCGCCCAGCGCCATGATCTCTTCCTGTTTAATCCCCAGCGCATCAGCGAGCGATTTCACGCCGGTGCCTTTATTGACGCGTTTATCAAGGATTTCGAGGAAGTACGGAGCACTTTTCAGCACGGTGTATTTCTCTTTCACCTCGGCCGGAATGCGTGCAATCGCTTTATCCAGGATCTCCGGCTCGTCGATCATCATCACTTTCAGGAACTGGGTGGCAGGGTCCATTTTCTCCGCTTCACAGAACACCAGCGGAATGGTCGCAACGTAGGATTCATGCACCGTGTAGTAGCTGATATCACGGTTGGCGGTGTAAAGCGTATTGCGATCGAGGGCGTGGAAGTGGGAGCCCACTTCACGGGACAGTTTTTCCAGGAACAGATAGTCATCGTAGCTCAGCGCGGTTTGCGCAACCGTACTGCCATCCGCGGCTTTCTGCACCAGCGCACCGTTATAGGTGATGCAGTAGTCGCCAGGCTGATTCATGTGCAGCTCTTTCAGGTAGCTGTGCACGCCCGCATACGGACGCCCCGTGGTCAGGACCACATTCACGCCCTTTGCGCGTGCCGCGGCGATCGCGTTCTTAACGGCTGGAGAGATAGTGTGGTCTGGCAGCAACAGCGTGCCGTCCATATCGATTGCAATAAGTTTGATAGCCATGAGTTCCCCGGGATAAATGAGTGCTGCCTCATGCTAACGCGATTAAGCACACAAAAATAGAGCTACATTGCGCAACAAAAGCCCCCTTTTACGCTTATCCCGGGGAACAAAGACCTACTCGCGGGTGAGAACGATTTTACCGAACGCGCCGCGATCGAGATGTTCAAACGCCTGTTCAAGCTCGTTAAAACGGTAGCGATGCTCAATCACGGGTTTCAGTCCGGTGACGTCAACAGCGCGGACGAAATCTTCCAGCGCCCGGCGGTGTCCCACGCCGATCCCCTGAATGACGGGAGATTTCAGCAACAGCTCGCCAGCAGAGAGGGTTATCTCCGTCCCGGCCAGCACGCCAATAACGGAGATACGTCCGTGAACGGCAACGGCGCGCAGGGAGTGCTTCAGGTTCTCGCCCCCCACGGTTTCAATAATATGGTCGATGCCGCGATCCTGCGTGAGCGCCAGCGTATTTTCAGCCCAGTCGCCTTTCAGGCGGTTGATGCCCTGGCTGGCCCCCAGTTTTTTGGCCAGCGCCAGCTTTTCATCGCTCCCGGACGTGACAAATACCTCTGCGCCGTGCGCTTTTGCAATTTGCAGGGCGAAAATCGCCACCCCGCCCGTGCCCTGCACCAGCACCGATTGCCCGGCGCGCAGCTGTCCGCGTTCCACCAGCGCAAACCAGGCGGTAAGCCCTGCGCAGGGTAAGGTACTGGCCTCGGCGTCATCCAGGGTCTCCGGGGAGGCCACCAGCGCGTCTTCCTTCACAATCACATACTCGGCCAGCATCCCCTGGAAGTATCCACCGGACGTTTTATAGGGCAAATTGCGCGCGTCCGCCTGCGGTTTACCGTCGATCCACTCCGGGAAGAAGGTTGAGATAACGCGAGCGCCGGGCTGGAAGCGCGTGACGCCTTCACCCACGCTGTCTACGACGCCCGCCATGTCAGACGCCGGGGTAAACGGGAAGGAAAGTGGGATTGGCATTGTGCCTTCAACAACCATTTTATCGCGATAGTTGAGCGCAACGGCCTTCACCCGTACGCGCACTTCACCCGGGCCGGGCTGTGGAACGGGTGCCTGAGTCAGCTTGAGGTTCTCGCGCCCGAGGGCGTCCATGGACCAGCGTTGCATTGTCTCTGTCATTTTATTTCTCCTGCCATCAGATGAGCTTTAGTCCTGACAGTCTACCGTTGACTAAAGGTCACCAGTGGCGATAAGTTTTCTCTTTATTGACGCCATAATCGATACAATCCATGACCGATACGCTGAAGGATATTCCTGTTTTTGTGGCCGCCGTTGAGGCGGGAAGTTTCGCTCAGGCCGCAATTCGCCTGCATTTGTCACGCTCGGCGGTAGGGAAAAGCATCGCTCGCCTTGAAGAGCGGCTGGGGGTACGTCTTTTTCACCGCACCACCCGTAGCCAGAGGCTGACCGATAACGGCGCTCTTTTTTATGAACGCTGCCTGCGCGCGCTGGAGGAGATTCGGGGCGCGGAATCGCTGCTTGAAACAGGGAAACAGCAGGTCAGTGGCCGCCTGCGCGTTGCCATGCCGGTGCTGTTTGGTCGCCAGTGTGTCGCCCCGCTGCTGATAGCGCTGGCGCAGGAACACCCCGGGCTTGAACTGGAAATGTCATTCAGCGACCGGGTGGTGGATCTCGTCGAGGAAGGGTTTGATATGGCGGTGCGTAACGGCACGCTTCAGGACAGCAGCGTGCTGGTCGCCAGAAGGCTGGGAGAACACCGCATGGTGCTATGCGCCGCGCCGGATTATCTGCAGAAGAAAGGCCAGCCGCAAAGCGTGGCTGATTTACCCCAGCATACGGCGATTAACTATCTGCGCGCAGGCAGAGTGCTGTCCTGGCAACTGATGGATAACGAAGGAACGTCGCACACCTTTACTCCCCGGTCATCACTTAATATGGATGATTTGCAGGCGATCTGCGACGCTGCGCTGGCCGGACACGGCATTGCATGGCTGCCCTGCTGGATGGTCGTTAAAGATATTCACCAGGGTAAACTCGTCCCGCTCCTGAAGCAGGCACCGGACGTGCATTTCGACGTTCATGCGGTGTGGCAGCAGACGCCGCACCTGCCGCTGAGGGTAAGAATTGCGATAGATACGCTGGCGAGCCGTTTACCGTCCGCAATGTCGCTGGATATGCCTGCGCCCATAAAAAAGCCGCGCTAAAAGCGCGGCCAGTTATCGTGCGGTTTCAAACCGATTAAATATCGATATTTGCCGCTTTCAGGGCGTTCTCTTCGATGAAGGCACGACGTGGTTCAACCGCATCACCCATCAGGGTCGTGAACAGCTGGTCTGCAGCAATCGCGTCTTTAACGGTAACGCGCAGCATGCGGCGGCTTTCCGGATCCATGGTGGTTTCCCACAGCTGCTCCGGGTTCATTTCGCCCAGACCTTTATAGCGCTGGATCGCGAGGCCACGACGGGACTCTTTCACCAGCCAGTCCAGCGCCTGCTCGAAGCTGGCTACCGGCTGACGACGTTCGCCACGTTCGATGAACGCATCGTCTTCGATCAGGTCGCGCAGCGTCTCGCCGAGCGTGCAGATACGACGGTATTCCGGACCGGTGACAAACTCGTGCTCCAGCGGGTAGTCGGTATCAACGCCGTGGGTGCGCACGCGAATAATAGGCTCGAACTGCTTATCGGCGTTCTGCTGAACATCGCATTTCCACTGGCTGCCGTGCTGCTCTTTCTCGTTCAGATCGGTCACCAGAGCGTTCACCCAGCGGGTCACGGTCTGCTCGTCGCTCAGATCGGCTTCGGTCAGAGTTGGCTGATAAACCAGCTCCTTCAGCAGCGTTTTCGGATAACGGCGTTCCATACGCGTGATCATTTTCTGCGTGGCGTTGAACTCGGACACCAGACGCTCCAGCGGCTCACCGGCCAGTGCAGGGGCGTGCGAGTTCGCGTGCAGGGTCGCGCCATCAAGCGCGATTGCGATTTGGTACTGATCCATCGCTTCGTCGTCTTTGATGTACTGTTCCTGCTTGCCTTTCTTCACTTTGTACAGCGGCGGCTGGGCAATGTAGACGTGGCCACGTTCAACGATTTCAGGCATCTGACGATAGAAGAAGGTCAACAGCAGCGTACGAATGTGCGAGCCGTCGACGTCCGCATCGGTCATGATGATGATGCTGTGGTAGCGCAGTTTGTCCGGGTTGTACTCGTCACGGCCAATGCCGCAGCCCAGCGCGGTGATGAGCGTCGCCACTTCCTGAGAAGAGAGCATCTTGTCGAAACGGGCTTTCTCAACGTTGAGGATTTTACCCTTCAACGGCAGGATAGCCTGGTTCTTACGGTTACGGCCCTGCTTCGCAGAGCCGCCCGCGGAGTCCCCTTCCACGAGGTACAGTTCGGACAGCGCCGGGTCGCGTTCCTGGCAGTCAGCCAGCTTGCCCGGCAGGCCGGCTAAGTCCAGCGCGCCTTTACGACGGGTCATTTCACGGGCTTTACGCGCCGCTTCACGGGCACGCGCCGCATCGATAATTTTGCCCACCACGATTTTCGCGTCGGACGGGTTTTCCAGCAGGTATTCGCTCAGCAGTTCGTTCATCTGCTGCTCAACCGCCGATTTCACCTCAGAAGAGACCAGCTTGTCTTTGGTCTGTGAGGAGAACTTCGGATCCGGCACCTTCACGGAGACAACGGCAATCAGGCCTTCACGGGCATCGTCACCGGTGGCGCTGACTTTCGCTTTCTTGCTGTAGCCTTCTTTGTCCATGTAGGCGTTCAGGGTACGGGTCATCGCCGCACGGAAGCCCGCAAGGTGAGTACCACCGTCACGCTGTGGAATGTTGTTGGTAAAGCAGTAGATGTTTTCCTGGAAACCGTCGTTCCACTGCAGCGCCACTTCCACGCCGATACCGTCTTTTTCGGTGGAGAAGTAGAAGATATTCGGGTGAATTGGCGTTTTGTTCTTGTTCAGATACTCAACAAACGCCTTGATACCGCCTTCGTAGTGGAAGTGGTCTTCTTTGTTGTCACGCTTGTCGCGCAGGCGAATCGAGACGCCAGAGTTCAGGAACGACAGTTCACGCAGGCGTTTCGCCAGGATGTCGTACTCGAACTCGGTGACGTTGGTGAAGGTTTCGAGGCTCGGCCAGAAACGCACCATGGTACCGGTTTTGTCGGTGTCGCCTGTAACGGCCAGCGGTGCCTGCGGCACGCCGTGCGTATAGAGCTGACGGTGGATTTTGCCTTCGCGCTGGATAACCAGCTCCAGCTTCTGCGACAGGGCGTTTACTACCGAAACACCTACGCCGTGCAGGCCGCCGGAAACTTTATAGGAGTTATCGTCGAACTTACCGCCTGCGTGCAGGACGGTCATGATCACTTCCGCCGCAGAGACGCCCTCTTCCGGGTGAATACCGGTTGGGATGCCACGACCGTCATCGGTGACGGAGACGGAGTTATCCGCATGGATGGTGACCACGATGTCTTTACAGTGACCCGCGAGCGCTTCGTCGATAGCGTTATCTACCACCTCGAATACCATGTGGTGCAGACCGGTGCCGTCATCCGTGTCGCCGATATACATACCCGGGCGCTTACGCACCGCATCCAGCCCTTTCAGGACTTTGATACTGGAGGAGTCATAAGAATTCGACATCAACGTTTCTCGCTCATTTCAACTTGGGTTAATCCGTTATTTTACCCTTTTCCACGGTAAACATCTTCGAATTTTCGTCCGACATGTCTATAACGTGTTCAGCGCTAATGGCGCTGACGAAAACCTGCGACTGCGTGGCTTTTAAGCGGCTGGCAAGCAGCCCGCGCCGCGCGTCGTCAAGTTCCGAGGCAAAATCATCTATCAGGTACAGGCAGCGCCGCCCGCTCTCGCGGGTGAGAAACTCCCCCTGTGCCAGACGTAGCGCACACATCAGGAGCTTGAGCTGCCCGCGCGACAGCGTGTCTTCCACCGGCGCGCCGTCGGCACGAATGCGGAAATCCGCCTTGTGCGGGCCGTGCGCGGTGTAGGTCAACATGCGGTCGCGCTCGAAGTTTCTCTCTAACACCTCGGCATAATCCGTCTCTTTCTCCCAGCCGCGCTGGAAGGAGAAGGTGAGAGAGAACTCGGGTAAAAACTGTTTGCAGGTGTCGGCCATGTCTTCGGCGATACCTGCGCTGTATTCGGCACGCCAGCGGCTGATCTGTTCCGCAAGAGGAATTAACTCCATGTCCCACGGACGCAGCTGAGCGTAGCGCGTCACCTGGCGCAGCGCGGCGTTACGCTGCTTGAGCAGACGCTTCAGGTTGCTCCAGGCGTTAAAAAATCCGGCTTCGTTGTGAAAGCATCCCCAGTCGAGGAACGCTCTTCTGTATTTGGGGCCGCCGTTGAGTAAAGTAAACCCCTCCGGCGTTATCAGCTGCATTGGCATCAGCAGCGCCAGCTCCGCCACCTTGTGGCCGTCGGTACCGTCGATGCGCACCTTGCTGTCGCCCTGCTTGTCTTTGGTCAGGCCGATGGCGGTCTCCCGCTCCTCGCCCTGCAAACGCCCATGCAGAACAAAGGATTCCTGCTCGTGGCGAATGACGCGACCAATCTGCAAACTGCGAAACGCCCGGCCGTGGCCGAGCGTATAGATGGCCTCAAGTACGCTGGTTTTGCCGCTGCCGTTAGCGCCAACCAGGAAGTTAAAGCCAGGGGATAAAGCGAGATCCGCGCTTTCGATATTGCGAAAGTCGCGGATCAACAGACGGGTGAGCGACATTACAGTCTCATTGGCATGACAACATAGGCAGCCGACTGTGATGCGGCATCTTCAATCTGTACGCTCGAAACGGAGTCGGTCAGCAGGATGCGCACGTTCTCGCATTTCAGCGCGTTCAGCACATCCAGCACGTAGCTGACGTTGAAGCCGATTTCCATCTCAGCCCCGGCGTAGGTGACGTCCAGAATCTCTTCTGCTTCTTCCTGCTCCGGGTTGTTAGCGGTGATTTTGATCTGGTTTTCACTCACATACAGGCGCACGCCGCGGAATTTCTCGTTAGAGAGGATCGCGGCACGGGCAAAGGCCTGCTTGAGGCTGTCGCAGCCTGCTTCCAGCGTTTTGTCCGGGTTCTTCGGCAATACGCGGCGATAATCCGGGAAACGACCGTCAACCAGCTTCGATGTGAAGACAAAGTCGCCCACGTGGGCGCGGATGTTATTGCTGCCGATCTGCACGCGCAGCGGCGTGTCGCCACCGTCGAGCATACGCATCAGCTCAATCACCCCTTTACGCGGCACGATCACCGAATGGTTTGGCAGTGAGTCGCCAATCGGCATAGAACAGACCGCCAGACGGTGGCCGTCGGTGGCCACGGTACGCAGCTCTTCACCTTCGGTTTCGAACAGCATGCCGTTTAAGTAGTAACGAACGTCCTGATGCGCCATGGAGAACTGCGTGGCTTCAATCAGACGCTTCATCGTCGCCTGTGGCAGGGTGAATTCAACTTCGCTCTGCCAGTCGTCCAGGTTCGGGAAGTCCGCAGCAGGCAGCGTGGAGAGCGAGAAACGGCTGCGGCCAGAGCGCACCAGCATACGGTCGCCTTCCAGCTGGACGGCGATTTCAGCGCCTTCCGGCAGCCCGCGGCAGATATCAAAGAATTTACGTGCCGGAACCGTGGTCGCGCCCGCGTCGTGCGGCTGCGTCAGCGTAACGCGCGCGATCATTTCCATTTCCAGATCTGTACCGGTCAGCGACAGCGTACCGTCCGCGACCTGAAGCAGCAGGTTTCCGAGAATAGGCAGCGTTGGGCGGCCGCCTAATGGGCCACTCACCTGTTGCAGCGGTTTTAATAAATGTTCACGTTCAACGGTAAATTTCATAGCGTCACGATGATAATGTTCTGATTAGATTGGAAAAATCTTCTTTTATGTCGTGGCTTTCTTCGCGTAACTGCTCAATCTTGCGACAAGCGTGCAGCACGGTCGTATGGTCACGGCCACCAAACGCGTCCCCGATTTCCGGCAGACTGTGGTTGGTTAACTCCTTTGCCAGCGCCATCGCCATCTGACGCGGACGCGCCACCGAGCGGGAACGACGTTTAGACAGTAAATCTGCCACTTTGATCTTGTAGTACTCAGCCACTGTCTTTTGAATATTGTCGATAGTGACCAGTTTTTCCTGCAATGCCAGCAAATCGCGCAGCGCTTCACGCACAAAATCGATGGTGATCGCACGACCGGTGAAGTTGGCATTGGCGATAACGCGGTTCAGTGCCCCCTCCAGCTCACGCACGTTGGAGCGCAGACGCTTGGCAATGAAGAACGCCACTTCGCCCGGCAGGCGAATGTCGTTTTCATCGGCTTTCTTCATCAGGATCGCGACGCGGGTTTCCAGCTCCGGTGGCTCGATCGCCACGGTCAGGCCCCAGCCGAAGCGGGATTTCAGACGATCTTCAACGCCGTTGATCTCTTTTGGATAGCGATCCGAGGTCAAAATGATCTGCTGATTACCTTCCAGCAGGGCATTGAAGGTGTGGAAAAATTCTTCCTGCGATCGTTCTTTATTGGCAAAGAACTGAATGTCATCGATCAGCAGCGCGTCAACAGATCGATAGTAGCGTTTAAACTCTTCGATCGCATTGTTTTGCAGGGCTTTTACCATGTCCTGAACGAAGCGCTCAGAGTGCATATACACCACTTTGGCATTGGGCTTGCGCGCCATAATGCCGTTGCCCACCGCATGCAGCAGGTGCGTTTTACCCAGACCCGTGCCGCCATACAGGAACAGCGGGTTGTAGGCTCCACCGGGGTTATCAGCAACCTGGCGAGCCGCCGCGCGCGCCAGCTGGTTCGACTTACCTTCAACGAAGTTATCGAACGTGTGTTTCACGTTAACGTTAGAGCGGTAGGTTGGCTCAGCCGGTGCGGGAACATTATCCCAGCCCTGACGAGCGGGGGCGACGCGAGGGGCCGGAGCAGGAGCGGCCTGAGCAGGCGCTGCGACGTTCACGGTTTCACGAACGGTTTGGGTGACCGGCTTTGTACCCACTTCAAAGCGCAGCTGTGGGGCATCTGACCCGCAGAAATCGTTCAGCAGTCCATTGATGTTATTAAGGTACTTGTCCCTTACCCAATCGAGCACAAAACGGTTTGGCGCATACAAAGCCAGCGTGTTATCGCTCAGTTCCGCCTGCAACGGGCGGATCCACATACTGAATTCTGTGGCTGGTAACTCATCCTGCAATCGGGCAAGACACTGCTGCCAAAGCGAAAGTGACACGGCGGACTCCACTCGAACAATAAAAGAAAACTATTGAATATTCATGATTGTTGGCGCACATCGACATGACCCTGTGTAAAGGGGGACGTGCGAATTGCTATCTGCAATTTATCCTGACCAGGATCCTGGGATCCCGATCGGGACCGCGGATCATAGCCTAAACTGAGCCAGAGATCTTCTGTTTCTCACAGATTCTTCCCGATTTATCCACAGGAAGATCCGAAACCGGGTAAGTGTAAACGATCCTGACGGGAGTGCCCCACGATTTAGTCCGCATATTGGAAAAATTAATGAGCACAGACAATTTTTTGCTTAAATGATCTAACGAAGATCCGGGACGATCCTTGCGCTTTATCGTTGAGCCCGTATAATCCTCGACCCGGCGCGTGATGCTCATCTTCCTGCGTCGTCCGTTGCTCATTTTCCACGCGAAAACGTGCGGAAATACGCGGGAAATAAGGAAAGAGAATTGACTCCGGAGTGTACAATTATTACAATCCGGCCTCTTTAATCACCCACGCTGAGGCGTTAGTCGTTCGAAACTCGTTCGGGTATACGCAAAAGTCAGTGAATTTATTCAAGTTTAGGTAGAAATCGCCATGAAACGCACTTTTCAACCGTCTGTACTGAAGCGCAACCGTTCTCACGGCTTCCGTGCTCGTATGGCTACTAAAAATGGTCGTCAGGTTCTGGCACGTCGTCGTGCTAAAGGCCGCGCTCGTCTGACCGTTTCCAAGTAATAAAGCTAACCCCTGAGTGGTTAAGCTAGCATTTCCCAGGGAGTTACGTTTGTTAACTCCCGCTCATTTCACTTTCGTCTTCCAGCAGCCACTACGGGCTGGCACGCCGCAAATCACCATCCTCGGCCGCCAAAATTCGCTGGGGCATCCCCGCATCGGTCTCACAGTCGCCAAGAAAAATGTTAAGCGTGCGCATGAACGCAATCGGATTAAACGTCTGACGCGTGAAAGCTTCCGTTTACGTCAGCACGAACTGCCTTCAATGGATTTCGTGGTGGTGGCGAAGAAAGGGGTTGCCGACCTCGATAACCGTGCTCTCTCGGAAGCGTTGGAAAAATTATGGCGCCGCCACTGTCGCCTGGCTCACGGGTCCTGATAGCCCTCATTCGGGTCTATCAACGCCTGATTAGTCCGCTACTCGGGCCGCACTGCCGTTTCACACCAACATGCTCAAGCTACGGAATTGAGGCATTGCGCAGGTTTGGAGTGATAAAAGGCAGTTGGTTGACGGTGAAACGCGTATTAAAATGCCACCCTTTACACCCAGGTGGAGACGACCCCGTCCCCCCAGGACCCTTTGATACCAGAGAACACTAACGATGGATTCGCAACGCAATCTTCTTATCATCGCTTTGTTGTTCGTGTCTTTCATGATCTGGCAGGCATGGGAGCAGGATAAAAATCCTCAACCCCAGCAGCAGACCACGCAGACTACGACCACCGCAGCGGGTAGCGCCGCCGACCAGGGCGTACCGGCCAGTGGCCAGGGGAAACAGATTACGGTTAAGACCGATGTGCTTGAGCTGACAATCAACACCCGTGGTGGTGATGTTGAGCAGGCGCTGCTGTTAACCTACCCGAAAGAGCTGAAGTCTAACGAACCGTTCCAGTTACTGGAAACCACGCCTGAGTTTATCTACCAGGCGCAGAGCGGCCTGACCGGTCGTGACGGCCCGGATAACCCGGCTAACGGTGCGCGTCCACTGTATACCGTCGAGAACGACACCTTTGTGCTGGCTGATGGTCAGAACGAACTCGCGATCCCGATGACGTACACCGACGCTGCAGGCAACACCTTCACCAAAACCTTCACCCTGAAACGCGGTGAATATGCGGTGAACGTGGGCTACAGCGTACAGAACGCCAGTGCGAAACCGCTGGAGCTGTCGACCTTTGGCCAGCTGAAGCAGTCCATCAATCTGCCGTCACACCGTGACACCGGAAGCAGCAACTTTGCGCTGCATACCTTCCGTGGCGCGGCGTACTCCACGCCAGACGCGAAGTATGAGAAATACAAATTCGACACCATTGCCGATAACGAAAACCTGAACGTCAGCGCTAAAGGCGGTTGGGTGGCAATGCTGCAGCAGTATTTCGCCACTGCGTGGGTGCCAAATAACGACGGTACCAACAACTTCTATACCGCGAACCTGGGTAACGGTCTTGCAGCCATCGGCTACAAATCTCAGCCGGTTCTGGTACAGCCGGGTCAAACCGGTAAGCTGGCAAGCACCCTGTGGGTCGGCCCGGAAATTCAGGACAAAATGGCCGCTGTTGCGCCGCACCTGGATCTGACCGTGGATTACGGCTGGTTGTGGTTCATCTCTCAGCCGCTGTTTAAGCTGCTGAAGTTCATCCACAGCTTCCTGGGTAACTGGGGCTTCTCCATCATCGTTATCACCTTCATCGTTCGTGGCATCATGTACCCGCTGACCAAAGCGCAGTACACCTCCATGGCGAAGATGCGCATGCTGCAGCCGAAAATTCAGGCAATGCGTGAGCGTCTGGGCGATGATAAACAGCGTCAGAGCCAGGAGATGATGGCCCTGTACAAAGCAGAGAAAGTGAACCCACTGGGTGGCTGCTTCCCGCTGCTGATTCAGATGCCAATCTTCCTTGCGCTGTACTACATGCTGATGGGTTCCGTTGAGCTGCGCCACGCGCCGTTCGCACTGTGGATCCATGACCTGTCCGCACAGGACCCGTACTACATCCTGCCGATCCTGATGGGCGTGACGATGTTCTTCATCCAGAAGATGTCGCCGACCACCGTGACCGACCCGATGCAGCAGAAGATCATGACCTTTATGCCGGTCATCTTCACCGTGTTCTTCCTGTGGTTCCCGTCAGGGCTGGTGCTGTACTATATCGTCAGCAACCTGGTGACCATCATCCAGCAGCAGCTGATTTACCGTGGTCTGGAAAAACGTGGCCTGCATAGCCGCGAAAAGAAAAAGTCCTGATTCGGTAAGTTAACGCTAAAATAAGGGCGGTCGATTGACCGCCTTTTTTATTTGTATTGAACGAGAGCAACCATGAGCCATAACGACACTATCGTCGCCCAGGCAACCCCACCGGGACGCGGTGGTGTAGGCATTCTGCGTATCTCCGGCCTGAAGGCGCGCGAGGTGGCCGAAGCGGTGCTGGGTAAACTGCCAAAGCCGCGCTACGCTGATTACCTGCCGTTTAAGGACACCGACGGCACGCCGCTTGACCAGGGCATTGCGCTGTGGTTCCCCGGCCCGAACTCCTTTACCGGCGAAGACGTGCTGGAGCTGCAGGGCCACGGCGGGCCGGTTATCCTCGACCTGCTGTTAAAACGTATTCTGACCCTGCCGGGCCTGCGCATTGCGAAGCCGGGGGAGTTCTCCGAGCGTGCTTTCCTCAACGACAAGCTCGACCTGGCGCAGGCGGAGGCGATTGCTGACCTGATCGACGCCAGCTCTGAACAGGCGGCCCGCTCCGCCCTGAACTCGCTGCAGGGGGCATTCTCCGCGCGTGTGAATCACCTTGTGGAAGCACTTACTCACCTTCGCATCTACGTGGAAGCGGCTATCGACTTCCCGGATGAGGAGATCGACTTCCTCTCTGACGGCAAAATCGAAGCCCAGCTTAACCAGGTAATGAGCGATCTCGACGCCGTGCGCGCCGAAGCGCGCCAGGGCAGCCTGCTGCGCGAAGGGATGAAGGTGGTGATTGCCGGACGCCCTAACGCCGGGAAATCGAGCCTGCTGAATGCCCTGGCGGGCCGTGAAGCGGCGATCGTGACCGACATTGCCGGGACCACCCGCGACGTGCTGCGCGAGCATATCCACATCGACGGGATGCCGCTACATATTATCGACACAGCCGGTCTGCGCGATGCCAGCGACGAAGTGGAGCGCATCGGTATCGAACGCGCCTGGCAGGAGATCGAGCAGGCCGACCGCGTGCTGTTTATGGTGGACGGCACCACCACCGACGCCGTTGACCCGGCTGAGATCTGGCCAGACTTTATCGCCCGTCTGCCGGCGAAACTGCCAATCACCGTGGTGCGTAACAAAGCGGACGTGACCGGCGAAACGCTCGGCATCAGCGATGTGAATGGTCACTCACTGATTCGCCTGTCGGCGCGGACCGGTGAAGGCGTTGACGACCTGCGTAACCATCTCAAGCAGAGCATGGGCTTTGACACCAGCATGGAAGGCGGCTTCCTGGCGCGTCGTCGTCACCTGCAGGCGCTGGAAGAGGCAGCAAATCACCTTGTTCAGGGTAAAGCACAGCTGATCGGCGCGTGGGCGGGTGAACTGCTGGCGGAAGAGCTGCGTCTGGCGCAGCAGAATCTAAGCGAGATCACCGGGGAGTTTACGTCGGACGATCTGCTGGGAAGGATCTTCTCGAGCTTCTGTATTGGTAAGTAATGCCCGCTAATTAATGGTGATTTCCTCCTGGGAAATCACCATTGTCCAAATGGCAACTCGCCTAATCCCTTTTCACCCCCTATCCTGCATGCCTGCATCTATGGGGGGTTTATGGCGCGTTTTCTGTTTTGTAGTTTCGCATTAGTTCTGCTTTATCCGTCTGGTATTGATATGTATCTGGTGGGATTGCCCCACATCGCCCGCGATCTGGGTGCCAGCGAGGCGCAGCTACACATCGCGTTTTCGGCCTACCTCGCGGGGATGGCGTCGTCGATGGTCTTTGCCGGGAAGATAGCGGATAAAGCAGGCCGTCAGCCTGTCGCCATAACCGGCGCCATCATTTTTGCCCTGGCTTCTCTTCTCTGCTCGCAGGCGCAGAACAGCACCGTGTTCCTGACTGGACGGTTTATCCAGGGTATTGGCGCTGGCGGTTGCTACGTGGTGGCGTTTGCCATTTTGCGCGACACCCTAAGCGCCCAGCGTCGCGCTAAGGTGCTCTCGATGCTGAACGGTATTACCTGCATCATCCCGGTGCTGGCCCCGGTCGTGGGATATCTGATCATGCTGAAATTCCCGTGGCAGAGCCTGTTCTGGACCATGGCGGCCATGGGCGCGCTGGTGTTTACCTTATCCATCGCCGTGCTGAAAGAGACCCACCCGGGCTCGCAGAATACCGGCCATACCGCCACCATTCACCCGGCAGAGAAGCTTCTCAACCGCTTTTTCCTCAGCCGTCTGGCCGTGACCACGTTAAGCGTGGCGGTGATCCTGACCTATGTAAACGTTTCCCCGGTTTTACTGATGGAAACCATGGGCTTCGATCGCGGTGAGTATTCAACGGTGATGGCATTAACCGCCATGGTCAGTATGGCGGTCTCGTTCTCCACCCCGTTTGCGCTAAATGTTTTCAGCCAGCGCACGCTGATGCTGACCTCACAGGTTTTATTCCTCACGGCAGGCGCGATCCTGGCGACCACCAGCTCACATGCGGTGATGCTGGTGGGTATTACCCTTATTTGCGCCGGGTTCTCGGTTGGCTTTGGCGTGGCGATGAGCCAGGCGCTTGGCCCCTTCTCGCTGCGGGCAGGCGTGGCAAGCTCGGTGCTGGGGATCGCGCAGGTCTGCGGCTCGTCGCTGTGGATTTGGCTGGCGGCGGTCATCGGGCTCAACGCGCTGAATATGCTGATCGGGGTTCTGATTGGCTGTAGCATACTGTGCATTACCTTACTTATGGTCATCCGGCCCGCGGCGCACTATGAAGAAGCCCATCAGCAGTCTCGATCTTAACCTGTTGCTCTGCCTGCAGCTTTTGCTGCAGGAGCGCAGCGTTACCAAAGCGGCGAAGCGGATGAACGTGACGCCGTCGGCGGTGAGCAAATCGCTGGCCAAGCTGCGCGACTGGTTTGACGACCCGCTGTTTGTCAAAACGCCGCTAGGGCTGCTGCCGACGCCACTGACGGTAAGTCTTGAGCAGGATCTGGCTGACTGGATGCAAATCGGCAACCAGATCCTCGATAAATTCCACCATGATTCTCCGGGCGGGCTGACGTTCGTGCTGGCCGCGGAAACGCCGCTGATGCTGATTCGCTTCAATACTCTGCTGGAGCAGGTGAACCAGCGCTATCCGCAGGCTACGGTGAAAATGCGCCAGTGGGATTACGACTCGCTGGACGCGATTACGCGTGGCGAGGTGGATTTGGGCTTCACCGGGCGTGAAACGCATCCGCGATCCCGCGAGCTGCTTAAGCTGATGCCGTGGTTTATCGACTACGAAATTCTGTTCAGCGATCGCCCCTGCGTCTATTTGCGCGAGGATCATCCGGCGCTTCAGCAAGAGTGGAATCTGGAGACCTTCCTGCGCTATCCCCATATCAGCATCTTCTGGGAACGCAGCGACACCTGGGCGCTTGATGAGGTGCTAAAGGAGATGGGACGCGAGCGCACGATCGCCATGAGCCTGCCGGGCTTTGAACAGGCGATGTTTATGGCGGCGCAGCCCAACCATAACTATATCGCCACGGCTCCGCACTACTGCCATCACTACAATGAACTCCACCAGCGGAAGCTGATCGCGCTTCCTATTCCCATTGACGAAGCGCAGGCTGAAAAGCTTACCGTTCCCTTCACGCTGATCTGGCATAAACGGAACAGCCACAATCCAAAAATCCTCTGGCTGCGGGAGACCATCAAGGCGCTGTACGGTGCGAGCGATCCAATTTTTGCCTAAGAAAATGTAAAGTTCGGTCCTAAGGCTTCTCTTACTCCCATTTACTGATTAAAACAGGAGTCAAGTTAAGCGATAATCATGTAACCGTTTAACCGATTACGACCATTATCAAGGAGCGAAAAATGGCTACGCACTTTGCAAGAGGGATACTTACGGAAGGACGTCTCGTATCGGCAAGAATTTCTTCAGCGTGTCACACTGAAGCACTCACTCTCCCGGAACACCGCAGGACGCGGTTTTTAGCGTCCAGAGCGCTTCTCGCAGAACTGCTGTTTATGCTGTACGGCACCAGCGAGCTGCCGGATATCATTACCCAACCCGAAGGCCGTCCGGTCTTTGCCGACCCGGATCTCCCTTGTTTTTCGATTGCCTACGCGGGCAATATCATTGGCGTCGCGCTGACCACCGAAGGGGATTGTGGGCTCGATATGGAACTTCAGCGCGCGACGCGCAGCTTCCATGGCGGTAATGCGCATGAAGACTATCCGCTCTCCAGCAATGAGAAGCTGTGGGTCCGCAACCAGAACGATCCTGTCGAAGCCAGAGCCCAGCTCATTACCTTACGCCAGAGCATTCGCAAGCTCTGTGGATGCGCCTCAGACGACGCCAGCCTGCTGCAGCTGCTGCCAGGCTCCGGACGTCTTCGTGCCACTCAGGCCACGCTGGTAGAGGCGCTCAGTGACGCAGAGGATGTGCTCATTTGGTCCATTGCGGTTACCCCCGCCATCGAACGCATGAAAATCTGGGAATTTGACAGTCAACAGGGATGGCGTAGCCTTCCTGATGTGCCCGAGCGCGCCAACGAGCCCGCCGCACGCCTGATGCGTTTAACCAGTTTACCGGCAGAAAAAGCATTCACCCTTAGCTGATCCAATCAGGGTCATCATGATGAAACAGGAGTAATCATGTCTGATACGTTGAAAGTCGTTACTTTACTGGGAAGCCTGCGCAAAGGTTCATTTAACGGGATGGTAGCCCGCACGCTGCCACAGCTGGCGCCTGCAGGTATGGAAATTAGCGCCCTGCCGTCTATTGGCGATATTCCGCTGTATGATGCGGATGTCCAGCAGGAAGAAGGGTTCCCGCAGAGCGTTGAGGCACTGGCCGAACAGATCCGCCAGGCCGACGGCGTGGTCATCGTCACGCCGGAGTATAACTACTCGGTTCCGGGTGGCCTGAAGAATGCCATCGACTGGCTGTCCCGTTTACCTGAGCAGCCGCTGTCAGGCAAACCGGTGCTGATCCAGACCAGCTCCATGGGCGCGATTGGCGGCGCGCGCTGCCAGTATCATCTGCGCCAGATCCTGGTATTCCTCGATGCGATGGTGATGAACAAGCCGGAATTTATGGGCGGAGTGATTCAGAACAAGGTTGACCCGCAAACGGGTGAGGTGGTGGATCAGAGCACGCGCGACCATCTCTCTGGCCAGCTGACGGCGTTCGGGGATTATATTAAGCGAGTGAAGGCGTAAGATCATTGCGGCCTGATGCCCTCACCCTGACCCTCTCCCACGGGGAGAGGGAACAAACACTAAAGCCCTTTTCGAAGAAAAGGGCTTACTGTTTATTTGGCGTCAATAAACACAATCTTCAGCACAAACAGCAGCGCCACAACGATGACGCACGGGCTGAGGTCGCGGAAGCGGCCGGTACCGATCTTCATTACGCAGTAAGAGATAAAGCCCAGCGCGATACCTTCGGTAATCGAGAAGCTGAACGGCATCATCACGGCGGTAATAAACGCAGGTACCGCTTCGGTTAAATCATCCCACTTCACGCGTGACAAGCTGGAGGTCATCAGCACCCCCACGTAGATCAGCGCGCCCGCCGCCGCGTACGGAGGCACCATGCCCGCCAGTGGCGAGAGGAAGATCACCAGCAGGAACAGAATACCCACGACCACCGCCGTCAGGCCGGTACGGCCGCCCACGGATACACCGGAAGAAGATTCAATGTACGCGGTAACAGACGAGGTTCCGATAAACGCACCGGTTACAGAGGAGACGCTGTCCACAAACAGCGCCTGCTTCATGCGCGGGAATTTCCCTTTTTCATCCGCCAGACCCGCTTTATCGGTCACGCCAATCAGCGTGCCGGAGGAGTCGAACAGGTTCACCAGCATGAAGGAGAAAATCACGCCCGCCAGGCCCAGGTTCAGGGAGCCCGCCAGATCGACGTGACCAACAACGGTAGAGATGCTCGGTGGCGCGGAAACGATGCCGTTATAGTGAACGTCGCCCAGCATCCAGCCCAGCAGCGTGGTCACCACGATGGACACCAGCACCGCCGCGTGAATATTACGGGAAGCCAGGATCGCGATGATAAAGAAGCCCAGCACGCCCAGCAGCACGTTATGAGAGGTCAGGTGACCGATGCTCACCAGCGTATCCGGGTTCGCCACGATAACGCCGGCGTTTTTCAGCCCCATCATACCGATGAACAGACCGATACCGCTGGTGATGCCCACGCGCAGGCTCACAGGAATGTTCGCAATCATCCAGTAACGCACGCGGAAAATGGTCAGCAGCAGCAGACCAACCGCGCCCCAGAAGATGGCGCCCATGCCAACCTGCCACGGCAGCCCCATCGCCTGAACGACCACGAATGCGAAGAACGCATTCAGGCCCATCGCCGGGGCCAGCGCAACCGGCAGGTTAGCGAACACACCCATCAGAATGCTGCCAAGGGCCGCAATCAGGCAGGTGGTTACAAAGACGGCGCTGGTATCCATGCCAGCAACGCCCAGAATTTGAGGGTTAACAAAAACGATATAGACCATCGTCAGGAAGGTGGTGAAACCCGCGATCACTTCGGTGCGTGCCGTTGTGCCGTGCTCGCGCAGTTTGAAAACGCGCTCAAGCAGACCCTGACCAGACGTCTGGGTAGTGTGTTGTTGACTCATCATCAATTTCCGAACAAGGAGGGAAAATTCGTCGCTATCCTATACCAAAATGCGACAATAGTGGCGGTTACGTGATACTTTTTTCATTGAATTTGCTTATACGGCAACGATTGCGTTCCGGCGAACTGCCGCACGTAAACGTTAAACTGGTTAAAAGGGAAAGGCATGTCCGGAATTGAAGCGGTATTTTTCGACTGCGACGGTACGCTGGTCGACAGTGAGGTCATTTGTTCCCGCGCGTATGTGGCCATGTTCCAGGAATTTGGCATTACGCTGGAACTCGAAGAGGTGTTTAAACGCTTTAAGGGCGTGAAGCTCTACGAGATCATCGACATCATTAACGAAGAACACGGCGTCGTTCTGGAGAAAGCGGCTCTGGAACCGGTGTACCGCGCCGAGGTTGCACGCCTGTTCGATTCGGAGCTGGGGGTGATTCCGGGCGCAAACGCGCTGCTGGATACCATGACGGTGCCGATCTGCGTGGTCTCCAACGGCCCGGTCAGCAAAATGCAGCACTCGCTGGGCAAGCTTGAGATGCTGCACCACTTCCCGGAAAAGCTGTTCAGTGGCTACGATATCCAGCGCTGGAAGCCGGACCCGGCGCTGATGTTCCATGCGGCGAAAGCGATGGGCGTCAACGTAGAGAACTGCATTCTGGTGGATGACTCGTCTGCGGGCGCGCAGTCGGGGATTGATGCGGGAATGGAGGTGTTTTACTTCTGCGCCGACCCGCACAACAAGCCGATCGATCATCCAAAAGTCACGACCTTCACCGATCTGGCGCAGTTGCCCGCGCTGTGGAAGGCGCGCGGGTGGGATATTACTCGCTGAAAAAACAAAGCCGGATGGCGCTAATGCTTATCCGGCCTACAGGGCTAGTAGGGCGGGTAAGCGCTAGTGCCACCCGCCACAAACATTACTCTTTCGGATCTTTACCCGCCAGCAGCTTATCCAGCTCGTCGCCGCCCACGTGACGGAAGTCCTGACCTTTCACGAAGTAGAAAATGTATTCGCAAATGTTCTGGCAGCGGTCGCCGATACGCTCGATGGAGCGCGCGCAGAACAGGGCAGTCAGTACGCTTGGGATCGTACGGGAATCTTCCATCATATAGGTCATCAGCTGACGCACGATGCCTTCATACTCCTGGTCGACCTTCTTGTCTTCACGGTAGATACGCACCGCTTCGTCCAGGTCCATACGCGCAAAGGCATCCAGCACGTCGTGCAGCATCTGCACGGTGTGACGGCCCAGCGACTCCAGACTCACCAGCAGCGGCTGGTGCTGCTGAGAGAACTTCTCCAGCGCGGTGCGGCAGATTTTATCGGCCACGTCACCAATACGCTCCAGCTCGGCGATGGTTTTGATGATTGCCATCACCAGACGCAGGTCGCTCGCCGTCGGCTGACGTTTCGCGATAATGCGCACGCAGGCCTCGTCGATAGCGACTTCCATCATGTTGACGTTTTTGTCGCCTTCAATGACGCGCTTCGCCAGCTCGCTGTCCTGGTTGTGCATTGCCGTAATTGCATCAGAAAGCTGCTGCTCAACCATGCCACCCATGGTCATCACCTGCGTGCGGATGCTTTCCAGCTCTGCGTTGAACTGGCCTGAAATATGTTTATTAAGATTGAGGTTGTCCATGGTTTCTCCACATGCACTAAGGCAAATCAACCGTAGCGGCCAGTAATATAATCTTCGGTTTGTTTCTTCGCGGGCTTAGTGAACAGATCGTCCGTGTTGCTGAACTCAATCAATTCACCCAGGTACATAAACGCCGTGTGATCGGAACAACGTGCAGCCTGCTGCATGTTATGGGTCACGATAACCACGGTGTAATCCTGCTTCAGCTCGGTGATCAGCTCTTCAATGCGGCCGGTTGAGATCGGGTCCAGCGCTGAACACGGCTCATCCAGCAGCAACACTTCAGGGCGAATCGCAATACCGCGCGCAATGCACAGACGCTGCTGCTGACCACCGGAGAGAGAGTAACCGCTCTGGTGCAACTTATCTTTGGTTTCGTTCCATAATGCGGCCTTGGTCAAAGCCCACTGCACGCGCTCGTCCATATCGGCACGGGAGAGCTTTTCAAACAGACGAACGCCAAAGGCGATGTTGTCATAAATGGACATCGGGAACGGTGTGGGTTTCTGGAACACCATCCCCACTTTGGCGCGCAGCAGGGCAATATCCTGAGCCTGGGTCAGAATGTTTTCGCCGTCGAGGATGATTTCCCCTTCAGCGCGCTGCTCCGGATAGAGCGAATACATTTTGTTAAAGGTACGCAGCAGCGTGGATTTCCCACAGCCGGACGGACCGATAAATGCCGTGACCTGGTTCTTGGCGATATCCAGGTTGATGTTCTTCAGGGCATGGAATTTGCCGTAGTAGAAGTTCAAATCACGAACCTGAATCTTACCCGGGGCAGTATCAACCATACTCATTGACTCATTTCCTCATTCGGCGCCGCGAGCTGCCGCGCCGTAAAAAATTAACCGTGTTTCTTCTTCGCGAAAATGACGCGCGCCAGAATGTTCAGCAACAGTACGCAAAGGGTAATGATCAGCACCCCGGCCCAGGCCAGCTGCTGCCATTCCGCGAATGGGCTCATCGCAAATTTAAAGATCGTTACCGGCAGGTTGGCGATCGGCTGCATCATGTCCGTGCTCCAGAACTGATTGGAGAGGGACGTAAACAGCAGCGGCGCCGTTTCACCCGCGATACGCGCAACCGCCAGCAGGATACCGGTCATGATCCCGGAGACCGACGCCTTCAGCGTAATCGCCGAGATCATCTTCCATTTCGGCGTACCCAGCGCATAAGCCGCTTCACGCAGGCTGTCCGGCACCAGTTTCAGCATGTTCTCGGTGGTTCGAATCACAATCGGCACCTGCAGCAGCGCCAGTGCAATCACACCCGCCCAGCCGGAGAAGTGTTCCATCTGCGCCACCACCACGGTGTATACAAACAGACCCACGACGATAGACGGTGCAGACAGCAGAATGTCGTTGATGAAGCGAATGACTTCCGCCAGCCAGGATTTACGACCGTATTCTGCCAGGTAGATGCCCGCCATGATGCCCAGCGGCGTGCCGAAGACCGTCGCCCAGAGGATCAGCAGTCCGCTGCCCGCCAGGGCATTCGCCAGGCCACCACCCGCCGTGTTCGGCGGCGGCGTCATTTCGGTGAACAGCGACAGTGACATTCCGTCAATTCCGCGAACGACCGTCGAGAAGAGGATCCAGACCAGCCAGAACAGGCCGAATGCCATCGTCGCCATAGAGAGCGTCAGGGCAATGCGGTTTTTCATGCGGCGTCTGGCCTGCATTTTACGGCGAGATTCCGCCAGTTCAGCGGTTGCTTGCATTTCGAGAGTAGCCATTAGCGTGCCCCCTCATTTTTAGCGAGACGCATAATCATCAGCTTGGAAATCGCCAGAACAATGAAGGTGATAACGAACAGAATCAGACCCAGCTCCATCAGCGCCGCCACGTGCAGCCCCGATTCCGCTTCCGCAAATTCATTCGCCAGCGCCGAGGTAATACTGTTACCCGGCATGTAGAGCGACGCGCTGTCGAGCTGGTAGGTGTTACCGATGATAAAGGTAACCGCCATGGTTTCACCCAGCGCACGACCTAAGCCCAGCATCACGCCCCCGATCACCCCATTTTTGGTGAACGGAAGGACGATGCGCCAGATCACTTCCCAGGTGGTGCAGCCGATACCGTAGGCCGACTCTTTCATCATCACCGGCGTTTGTTCGAAGACATCGCGCATAACCGCCGCAATGTACGGAATAATCATGATGGCGAGGATCACACCTGCCGCCAGAATGCCAATACCGAAAGCCGGGCCAGAGAACAGGGCCCCCACAAACGGAATGGCAGAAAGAACGTTACCGACCGGTTCCTGGAAGTATGTGGCGAACAGCGGTGCAAAGATGAACAGGCCCCACATGCCATAGACGATACTTGGAATGGCCGCCAGCAGTTCGATGGCAATACCCAGCGGGCGCCGCAGCCAGCCCGGCGCCAGCTCCGTCAGGAACAGGGCAATACCAAAGCTCACCGGAACCGCAATCAGAAGGGCGATGAGCGAGGTCATCAGCGTGCCGTAAATCGGCACCAGGGCGCCGTAGATATCGTTCGGCGCGTCCCACTCTTTGGTCCACAGGAAGGAGAAACCGAATTTCTGGATGCTCGGCCATGAGGAGAAAATCAGAGACACGATAATGCCGCCCAGCAGCAATAGCACAATCAGCGCAGCCAGTTTAACCAGCGCGCTGAAAATCATGTCACCTTTTTTACCCGGAGGGTTAAATGCAGGCTTGGTTGCAGCCATAAATTACTCTTCTGTTTGAGACGTTTTTACGAATATGCCCGGTGGCGCTAACGCTTACCGGGCCTACAGCTTAAACCGTAGGGCGGGTAAGCGCAGCGCCACCCGCCATCTTCGTTAAATATATCCTGTTAGTACAGCGCTTTACCGCTGCTGTCTTTCACGTTGGTTTTCCATGCAGCGCGAATCTGCTCAACCACGTTGTCCGGCAGGGTGGCGTAATCCAGAGCGTTAGCCTGTTTGCCGCCGTTTTTGTATGCCCAGTCGAAGAACTTCAGCACTTCGGTGCCCTGCTCAGGTTTCTTCTGCTCTTTGTGAACCAAGATGAAGGTGGTAGAGGTGATTGGCCATGCACCTTCGCCTTTCTGGTTAGTCAGATCCTGCGCGAACGATTTGCTCCAGTCAGCGCCTTTCGCTGCGTTAGCAAAGTTCTCTTCGGTTGGGCTAACCGGTTTGCCGTCGGCTGAAACCAGTTTGGTGTAGGACAGGTTGTTCTGCTTCGCGTAAGCATACTCTACGTAGCCGATGGAGCCTGGCAGACGCTGTACGAACGCGGCGATACCGTCGTTACCTTTACCGCCCAGACCGGTTGGCCAGTTAACGGTAGAGCCGGAGCCGACTTTAGATTTCCACTCTTCGTTCACTTTTGCCAGATAGCTGGTGAACACGAAAGAGGTACCGGAACCATCCGCGCGGCGAACCACGGCGATGTTCTGAGAAGGCAGCTTCAGGCCAGGGTTGAGTTTGGCGATCGCTTCGTCATCCCATTTTTTGATTTTGCCCAGGTAGATGTCACCCAGGGTTTTGCCGTCCAGCACCAGCTCGCCCGACTTCACGCCCGGCAGGTTGATGGCCAGGACCACGCCACCAATCACGGTCGGGAACTGGAACAGGCCTTCCTGAGCCAGTTTGTCATCAGACAGCGGAGCGTCTGATGCGCCGAAATCAACCGTGTTCGCGGTAATTTGTTTAACGCCACCGGAGGAGCCGATACCCTGATAGTTAACCTTGTTACCGGTTTCTTTCTGGTAGGTATCCGCCCATTTGGCATACACCGGCGCAGGGAAGGTTGCACCAGCGCCAGTCAGGCTTGCTTCTGCAAATACAGAGAACGCGCTCAGAGATAAGGTCGCGGCGACAACAGTTGCGACAGTGGTACGCATAACTTTCATAATGTCTCCTGCAAGATTTTCGTAAATCGTTGTTTAGTGGCTACGATGAGCAAAATAGGACAAACAGGTGACAGATAAATGTACGAATTATGACAGTTTTATGACAATGAAAATTTCACTTAAAAAACAGCAAAAGAAAACTTATTTTTCAATGCGTTAGCCACGTTTATGACAAGACGTTTTCAGAAATATTTTCTTTATGTGACACTGAAAAAAGTAGCTGAAGATGACAAATTGTCATTATTAAAAATGAGAAAGGATTGATGAAAAACAAACCAGGCAGGATAAAAAAGCTCCACCCGAAGGTGGAGCCTGAAGGGATTATTCTACGGTAACCGATTTCGCCAGGTTACGCGGCTGGTCGACGTCGGTGCCTTTGATCAGCGCAACGTGATAGGCCAGCAGCTGCAGCGGAACGGTGTAGAAGATGGGTGCAATCACCTCTTCCACATGCGGCATCTCGATGATGTGCATGTTGTCATTGCTGACAAAACCGGCATCTTTGTCGGCGAAGACGTACAGGACACCACCGCGGGCGCGGACTTCTTCGATGTTAGATTTCAGTTTTTCCAGCAGTTCGTTGTTTGGTGCCACAACGATGACCGGCATATCCGCGTCAATCAGCGCCAGCGGGCCGTGTTTCAGCTCGCCTGCCGCATAGGCTTCAGCGTGAATGTAGGAGATCTCTTTCAGCTTCAGCGCGCCTTCCAGCGCAATCGGATACTGATCGCCACGACCCAGGAACAGGGCGTGATGTTTATCAGAGAAGTCTTCCGCCAGCGCTTCAATGCGTTTGTCCTGAGACAGCATCTGCTCAATGCGGCTCGGCAGCGCCTGCAGGCCGTGAACGATGTCGTGCTCAACGGAAGCATCTTCGCCTTTCAGACGCGCCAGCTTCGCCACCAGCATCAGCAGAACGGTCAGCTGCGTGGTAAACGCTTTGGTGGAGGCCACGCCGATTTCGGTGCCTGCTTTGGTCATCAGCGCCAGATCGGATTCACGCACCAGAGAAGAGCCAGGAACGTTACAGATGGCCAGCGAGCCCAGGTAACCCAGCTCTTTAGAGAGACGCAGCGCGGCCAGCGTGTCCGCCGTTTCGCCAGACTGGGAAAGGGTGATCATCAGGCTGTTACGACGCACCGCAGATTTGCGATAGCGGAATTCAGACGCTATTTCCACATCGCACGGCACGCCCGCCAGGGATTCAAACCAGTAGCGAGAAACCATACCGGAGTTGTAGGAGGTGCCGCAGGCCACGATCTGAATGTGCTCAACCTTGCTGAGCAGTTCGTTCGCGTTTGCGCCCAGCTCGCTCAGATCCACTTCACCGTGGCTGATGCGCCCGGTCAGGGTGTTTTTGATGGCGTTTGGCTGCTCGTAAATCTCTTTCTGCATGTAGTGACGGTAAGCGCCTTTATCGCCCGCGTCGTACTGCAGATTCGATTCGATCTCCTGACGTTTCACCTGCTCGCCTTTGGTATCGAACACGGTCACGCTGCGGCGAGTCACTTCCGCGATATCACCCTCTTCGAGGAAGATAAAGCGACGGGTAACCGGCAGGAGCGCCAGCTGGTCAGAAGCGATGAAGTTTTCGCCCATGCCCAGACCGATAACCATCGGGCTACCGGAACGCGCGGCCAGCAGCGTGGACGGGTCGCGGGAATCCATGATCACCGTACCGTACGCACCGCGCAGCTGAGGGATAGCACGCAGCACCGCATCACGCAGTGTGCCGCCCTGCTCAAGCTCCCAGTGCACCAGGTGAGCAATCACTTCGGTGTCAGTTTCAGAGACGAAGGTGTAGCCGCGCGCTTTCAGTTCTTCGCGCAGCGGTTCGTGGTTTTCGATAATGCCGTTGTGCACGACCACGATGTGTTCAGACACATGCGGGTGCGCGTTACCTTCAGACGGTTCACCGTGCGTCGCCCAGCGGGTGTGCGCAATACCGGTACCACCGTGCAGCGGATGTTCTTCCGCGGCCTGGGCCAGCATCTGCACTTTTCCGAGACGACGCAGACGGGTCATATGGCCTTCTGCATCGACGACAGCCAGACCGGCTGAGTCGTAACCACGGTATTCCAGACGACGTAAACCTTCGAGAAGGATTTCAGCAATATCACGCTGCGCAACTGCGCCAACAATTCCACACATAATTTTAGATTCCGAATTTAGGCATTATGCCTGCGTTGTCGCTGACCTGTATTTGCCCTTTCCGGGCGCCCCGAGCCTTGTAGAGAGTGGGGTTATTTTTATGGGTACTGCTTGTGGGGGGAGGATTATATTATCCCCTCACCCCGGCCCTCTCCCCAAAGGGGCGAGGGAGAAAAACACCGCACCGAACGATCCCCTCTCCCCTGTGGGGAGAGGGTTAGGGTGAGGGGTAAATCCGTTACTTTTTCTTCACCGGGCGTTTCCAGCCCTGCTTGCTGACCTGCGGAACGCGGCTTAACACCAGCGCGTTCTCGGCCACATCGCGCGTGACGGTTGTTCCGGCGGCAATGGTCACCCCGTTACCCACGGTAACAGGCGCCACCAGCTGCGTATCGGAGCCAACGAACACGTCATCACCGATGATGGTTTTAAACTTATTCGCGCCGTCATAGTTACAGGTAATCGTCCCTGCACCAATATTCACGTTATCGCCAATTTCCGCGTCGCCCAGATAGGTCAGATGACCGGCTTTCGAGCCTTTACCCAAACGCGCTTTTTTCATTTCCACGAAGTTACCCACGTGAGCGCCTTCCAGCAGCTCAGCGCCCGGGCGCAGACGTGCAAACGGGCCGATGGTACAGGCGGCATCCAGACGGGCATCTTCCACCACGCTGAACGGGCTGATTTCGCAGTCGTCACCGATGACGCTGTTTTTAATCACGCAGCCGGTGCCAATTTTGACGCGGTTGCCCAGCGTCACGTTACCCTCGAGGATAACGTTAGTATCAATCTCAACGTCACGCCCGTGAGATAACGAACCACGCAGATCGAAACGCGCCGGATCGCGCAGCATCACGCCCGCCAGCAGCAGTTTTTCAGCCTGCTCGGACTGATAAATACGCTCAAGACGAGAAAGCTGCAGGCGGTTGTTCACACCGTCCGTTTCGCTGATGCGCGCCGGATGAACGGCGGCAATTTCACGCCCTTCGTGGTACGCCATCGCAATGATGTCGGTGATGTAGTATTCACCCTGCGCGTTGTTGTTGTTGAGTTTGGACAGCCAGCGCTTCATATCCGCGCCATTGGCAATCAGGATACCGGTGTTGATCTCCTGAATCTTGCGCTGTTCGTCGCTGGCATCTTTATGCTCAACAATACCCGTGACGTTACCGTTTTCACGGGTGATGCGGCCATAACCGCTCGGATCGTCCAGCACGACGGTCAACAAACCGATGCCGCCCTGCGGTTTGGCTGCACGCAGGCGAGTCAGTGTTTCAACGGAGATCAGCGGGACATCGCCGTAGAGCATCAAAATGTCTTCGTCATCCGCAAAGAAGGGCGCTGCCTGCTGCATCGCATGGCCTGTACCCAACTGTTCGGCCTGAAGCACCCAGTTGAGCTTGTCATCGCTCAGCGTCTTTTTAAGCAGATCGCCACCGTGGCCGTAGACCAGGTGGACCTGACTCGCACCCAGTTCATTCGCTGCATCAATGACATGCTGCACCATTGGCTTTCCTGCAAGCGTGTGGAGCACCTTAGGCAGATCGGAATACATGCGGGTCCCTTTGCCTGCGGCAAGGATCACCACGCTCATCGCACTGTTTGACATACGCATCCTGACGGTAGTTTGAGTGAGAAGTAAAAACGTTTGATGCTTAAAATTCTACATCTTTTTCATCATGAATTAAGGCCGAAAAAAAAAGCCAGCCTGGTATCCAGACTGGCTTTTGTGCTTTTCAAGCCGGTGTTACATCGCTTTTTTGGTCAACTCGATAACGCGCAGTTTAGCGATCGCTTTGGCCAGCTCCGCAGACGCCTGAGCGTAATCCACGTCACCATGAGAGCTGCTAATGTGCTCTTCAGCCTTACGCTTCGATTCCAGGGCTCGCGCTTCGTCGAGATCCTGGCCACGGATAGCGGTATCGGCCAGAACGGTCACACTGCCTGGCTGCACTTCAAGAATGCCGCCGGACAGATAGATAAACTCTTCATGACCGAACTGTTTAACGATGCGGATCATACCAGGCTTAATGGCGGTGAGCAGCGGTGCGTGACCCGGGAAGATACCCAGTTCACCTTCACTACCCGTTACCTGGATTTTCTCGACCAGACCAGAGAACATTTGTTGCTCTGCGCTGACGACGTCCAGGTGGTAAGTCATTGCCATATCACCCTCCGATTAAGGCGTTAAAGTTTTTTGGCTTTTTCCACGGCTTCGTCGATGGAACCAACCATGTAGAACGCCTGCTCCGGCAGGTGATCGTATTCGCCTTCCATGATGCCTTTAAAGCCACGGATGGTGTCTTTCAGGGAAACGTATTTACCCGGAGAACCGGTGAATACTTCCGCAACGAAGAATGGCTGGGACAGGAAGCGCTGGATCTTACGCGCACGTGCTACCACCAGTTTGTCTTCTTCAGACAGTTCATCCATACCCAGGATGGCGATGATGTCTTTCAGTTCCTGGTAACGCTGCAGCAGGGACTGTACGCCACGCGCGGTGTCGTAGTGTTCCTGACCAACAACCAGTGGATCCAGCTGACGGCTGGTGGAGTCCAGCGGGTCAACGGCCGGGTAGATACCCAGAGACGCGATCTGACGGCTCAGTACCACGGTTGCATCTAAGTGCGCAAAGGTGGTGGCTGGTGATGGGTCAGTCAAGTCATCCGCAGGTACGTATACCGCCTGAACGGAGGTGATAGAACCGGTTTTGGTAGAGGTGATACGTTCCTGAAGAACACCCATCTCTTCCGCCAGCGTAGGCTGATAACCTACCGCTGAAGGCATACGACCCAGCAGTGCAGATACTTCAGTACCGGCCAGGGTGTAACGATAGATGTTATCAACGAACAGCAGAACGTCACGGCCTTCGTCACGGAATTTCTCAGCCATAGTCAGACCGGTCAGCGCAACGCGCAGACGGTTTCCTGGTGGCTCGTTCATCTGGCCGTAAACCAGGGATACTTTGTCCAGAACGTTGGAGTCGGTCATTTCGTGGTAGAAGTCGTTACCCTCACGAGTACGTTCACCTACGCCCGCAAACACAGAGTAACCGGAGTGCTCGATCGCGATGTTACGGATCAGCTCCATCATGTTTACGGTTTTACCTACGCCCGCACCACCGAACAGACCGACTTTACCGCCCTTCGCGAACGGACACATCAGGTCGATAACTTTGATACCGGTTTCCAGCAGTTCCTGAGAGCTGGACAGCTCTTCGTAGGAAGGTGCCGCGCGGTGGATAGCCCAACGCTCTTCTTCACCGATGTCGCCTTTCATGTCGATTGGCTGACCCAATACGTTCATGATACGACCCAGTGTTGCTTTACCTACCGGGACTTCGATCGGGTGCTCAAGGTCTTTTACTTCCAGACCACGACGCAGACCGTCGGAAGAACCCATCGCGATGGTACGCACGATACCGCCGCCGAGCTGCTGCTGAACTTCCAGCACCAGGCTCTCGTTACCATTCTGTACCTCAAGCGCGTCGTACACGCGTGGTACGGCGTCCTGAGGGAACTCGACGTCCACCACGGCGCCGATTACCTGGACAATCTTTCCAGTAGCCATCTTGAATCCTCTACGTAATTCGTAAACCTGGTTAAACCGCGGCGGCCCCCGAGACGATCTCGGTGAGTTCCTGAGTAATGCTGGCCTGACGAGCTTTGTTGTAAACCAACTGCAGCTCTTTAATCAGGCTGCCGCCATTATCGGTCGCGGCTTTCATCGCCACCATTCGTGCGGCCTGCTCGCTGGCCAGGTTTTCTACAACGCCCTGATAAACCTGAGATTCAACGTAACGACGCAGCAGGGTATCCAGCAGCGGTTTCGGATCGGGTTCATACAGGTAATCCCAGGTTTTTTGCTTCAGCTCGCCATCTTCTGATGCCGGTAACGGCAGCATCTGCGTGAGCGTTGGAACCTGAGACATGGTGTTAATGAATTTGTTGCTGACAACGTACAGTCTGTCCAGACGGCCTTCATCATAAGCCTGCAACATCACTTTAACCGGGCCGATCAGTTCGGACAGGGACGGGTTATCACCCATACCGGTCACCTGAGCGACAATGTTGCCACCAACGGAGTTAAAGAAAGAGACGCCTTTAGAGCCGATCATTGCGATATCGCACTGAACGCCTTTTTCAGACCATGCTTTCATATCCGCCAGCAGTTTTTTGAACAGGTTAATGTTCAAGCCGCCACACAGACCACGGTCGGTCGACACCACCAGGTAGCCCACGCGCTTAACGTCGCGTTCTTCCAGGTAAGGGTGCTTATATTCCAGATTACCGTTTGCAAGGTGACCAATCACTTTGCGCATGGTTTCTGCATAAGGACGGCTGGCCGCCATGCGATCCTGCGATTTACGCATTTTGGAAGCGGCGACCATCTCCATCGCTTTAGTGATCTTTTGCGTGTTCTGGACGCTTGCGATCTTACTACGTATCTCTTTTGCGCCGGCCATGAGCTTCTCCTCAATGCCAGGCGGCTTGTCCTGAGACAAGCCGCCGGACGATTACCAGGATTGGGTTGCTTTGAAGGAATCGAGGATAGCTTTCAGCTTGCCTTCGATTTCGTCGTTATAGCCACCGGTCTGGTTGATCTCTTGCATCAGCGGAGCGTGATCACGGTCGACGTAAGCCAGCAGAGCGGCTTCGAAGCTACCGATTTTCGCCAGTTCCACATCTTCGAGGTAACCGCGTTCAGCCGCGAACAGAACCAGGCCCTGCTGAGCAACAGACATTGGTGCATACTGTTTCTGCTTCAGCAGCTCGGTCACTTTCTGACCGTGGCTCAGCTGTTTACGGGTTGCTTCGTCCAGATCGGATGCGAACTGAGAGAACGCAGCCAGTTCACGATACTGTGCCAGCGCGGTACGGATACCACCGGACAGTTTCTTGATGATCTTGGTCTGAGCAGCACCACCAACACGGGATACGGAGATACCCGGGTTAACTGCCGGACGAATACCGGAGTTAAACAGGTTGGTTTCCAGGAAGATCTGACCATCGGTAATGGAGATTACGTTGGTCGGAACGAACGCAGAAACGTCACCCGCCTGGGTTTCAATGATCGGCAGAGCGGTCAGAGAGCCCGTTTTACCCTTCACTTCACCTTTGGTGAAGTTCTCGACGTATTCCGCGTTAACGCGGGAAGCACGCTCCAGCAGACGAGAGTGGAGGTAGAATACGTCGCCAGGGAACGCTTCACGTCCAGGTGGACGACGGAGCAGCAGGGAAACCTGACGATAAGCAACAGCCTGTTTAGACAGGTCATCGTATACGATCAGTGCATCTTCACCGCGGTCACGGAAGTATTCGCCCATTGCGCAACCGGCGTATGGCGCCAGGTATTGCAGTGCAGCGGATTCAGACGCAGTTGCTACCACAACGATGGTGTTAGACAGTGCGCCGTGTTCTTCCAGTTTACGAACCACGTTAGAAATGGTGGACGCTTTCTGGCCGATGGCCACGTACACGCATTTGATGCCGGAGTCACGCTGGTTGATGATGGCGTCGATAGCCATCGCGGTTTTACCGGTCTGACGGTCACCGATGATCAGTTCACGCTGACCACGACCGATTGGAATCATGGCATCAACGGACTTATAACCTGTCTGAACAGGCTGATCTACGGACTGACGGTCGATAACGCCTGGTGCGATAACTTCGATTGGGGAGAAGCCATCGTGCTCAACCGGACCTTTACCGTCGATTGGCGCACCCAGGGTGTTAACAACGCGACCCAGCAGGCCACGGCCAACCGGTACTTCCAGAATACGGCCAGTACACTTAACCTTCATGCCTTCGGCGAGGTCAGCGTATGGACCCATCACAACTGCACCTACGGAGTCGCGCTCCAGGTTCAGTGCGATAGCGTAACGGTTACCCGGCAGGGAAATCATCTCACCCTGCATACAATCGGCCAGGCCGTGGATGCGGATAACACCGTCACTTACAGAAACAATAGTACCTTCGTTGTGAGCTTCACTCACAACACTGAACTGAGCAATGCGCTGCTTGATCAGTTCGCTGATTTCGGTGGAATTCAGTTGCATGCTCCAGTCCCCTTAAGACTGCAAGACGTCTGCAAGGCGTTCAAGACGGCCGCGTACGCTGCCATCAATGACCATATCACCCGAGCGGATGATTACGCCTGCCATTACAGACTTATCGATTTTGCAATTCAGCTTAACTTTGCGTGACAGACGTTTTTCCATCGCGGCGGTGATTTTCGCAAGCTGTTCGTTACTCAGTTCAGTCGCAGAAGTCACTTCAACTTCAGCGGTTGCTTCACTAAGGGCACGTAAGTGCTCAAACTGCTCGAGAACATCCGGGAGCACACGGAGACGACCATTTTCTGCCATCACCTTAATCAGGTTCTGGCCGTTGGCATCCAGTTGCTCTCCGCACACGGCGATAAACGACGCGGCGAGAGTTTCAGGTGCTAACGCACCGGAAAGCAACTCAGCCATTTGTTCGTTTTTCGTCACCTCAGCGGCAAACGCCAGCATATCCTGCCAGCGATCGACATTGTGGTGTTCGACAGCAAAGTCAAAAGCTGCTTTGGCGTAGGGGCGAGCTACCGTAACAAATTCAGACATCAGCCCCTCCCTCCTTACAGTTCAGCGACAAGTTTGTCCACGATGTCGCTGTTAGCAGCTTCATCCACGGAACGTTCGATGATCTTCTCGGCGCCAGCAACAGCCAGAATCGCAACCTGCTTACGCAGTTCTTCACGAGCACGTTTACGCTCAGCATCAATTTCTGCCTGAGCCTGTGTCACGATCTTAGTACGTTCCTGTTCTGCTTCAGCTTTGGCTTCGTCCAGGATCTGAGAACGGCGTTTGTTAGCCTGTTCGATGATTACCTGAGCTTCCGCTTTCGCTTTTTTCAGCTGGTCTGTCGCGTTGGCCTGTGCAAGGTCCAAATCTTTCTTAGCGCGTTCTGCAGAAGCCAGACCGTCAGCAATTTCTTTCTGACGTTTTTCGATGGCAGCCATTAAAGGCGGCCATACATACTTCATGCAGAACCAGACAAAGAGAATAAACGCGATGGCCTGGCCGAGGATTGTTGCGTTCATGTTCACAGCACAATACCTCTTTAATTTCTGTGGCTTAGGGTTTTAAAACTACTACTACGCGACAGCAAACATCACGTACAGACCCAGACCTACAGCGATCATTGGGATAGCATCCACCAGACCCATAACGATAAAGAACTGAGTACGCAGCAGAGGAATCAGATCAGGTTGACGCGCTGCGCCTTCCAGGAATTTGCCCCCGAGGATGCCGATACCGATCGCAGCACCGATAGCCGCCAGACCCATCATCACAGCGGCAGCCATGTACAGCAGATCCATATTCAGGTTTTCCATGACAGTCTCCAGTTTGTTTCAATTAAAACGTAGTAGTGTTGGTAAAAAATCAGTGCTCTTCAGACGCCATCGACAGATAGACGATCGTCAGAACCATGAAGATAAAGGCTTGCAGCGTAATGATCAGGATGTGGAAAATGGCCCACGGCACATTCAGAACCCACTGTGACCACCACGGCAGAAGACCCGCGATCAGAATGAAAATCAGCTCACCCGCATACATGTTGCCGAACAGTCGCAGACCCAGTGAAACAGGTTTGGACAGCAGGCTAACGCCTTCCAGGATCAGGTTGACCGGAATAAACGCCCAGTGGTTGAACGGCTGCAAGGTAAGCTCTTTCACAAAGCCGCTTACGCCTTTCATTTTGATGCTGTAGAAAAGAATCAGGATAAACACGCCCAGCGCCATCGACAGGGTGATGTTCACGTCCGCAGACGGTACAACACGCAGTGCAGGCAGGCCGAAGATGTGCTCGCCGATAAACGGCAGCAGATCGATTGGCAGCAGGTCCATCAGGTTCATCAGGAAGACCCAAACGAACACGGTCAGCGCCAGCGGAGCAATCAGCTTGCTCTTGCCATGGTACATGTCTTTGACGCTGCCATGGACGAAGCCGATGATCATTTCGATGAAGGTCTGGAATTTCCCTGGTACACCGCTGGTCGCTCGTTTAGCAACACCGCGGAACATGGCCAGGAACAGAAGACCCAAAACCACCGAGAAGAACATGGAGTCGATGTTGATCGTCCAGAAGGTGGCCGGGGGGTTATGTGGATCCACCAGCGAGAATGTACGCAGGTCCAGCTGAAGGTTATTCAGATGGTGACCTATGTAATCCTGCGGCGTCATATTTTCTGAAGCCATGATGCCTTTTACCCTTTGTTATTGATTACAGCTGGAGCCAGAACTTGTACCACCAGCACCAAAACCCACGTTGCTATCAGCGGCATGAAGACCACTTTCAAAACCGCCAGCGCCATCACCAGTAGAGCAAAGGTCAGCAACACCTTACACACTTCGCCGAGGGCGAAGGACCAGGCCACGCGGCCTTTGGCGGGTGTATGCGCCTGATGACGCCAGGCAAAAATCATAAACAACACGTTTGGCAGCACAACCGCCAAACCCCCGCACACGGCGGAGATGCCCCAGAAGGGGTCTTTGAGGCTAAACAGCAGTCCACTTGCTATCACAGCCAGAAACTGAACGAACAGAAGCTTACGAGCAACGTTTCTACTCAAGAGCGACACAGACATCACGTTTTTACTCCTGCTCCCTTCGAGGTATGCCGCGTGTCGTATAAAACGTCCTTTAAGGCTCAGAGTCAAGCATCAAAAAGCGGTCAAATTATACGGTGCGCACCCGTGATTTCAAACATTAAGTAGCGAAAAGGTGAATAAATGTTTAAATATTTTTCCCCACCGCTATTTTTTAACTTTCGCTGAAAGCGTCAACCTTCGACCAAAACTGCAAACAGCGCGAAAACGTTGTCGATAAAGCGTGCACGAGATCACAAAACACACATTTGCGATAAGGTTGTATTTATCAAAGGCGCAAATCACGAAAATTTATCTTTATGAAATTAAACACAAAATGTCGCAACTATTTTCAAAACAGCCCGGTACACAATAAAAACCTTTTATTGACATTCTTAATAAATAATTAACATTACGTTCTGGTTACTGCCTTCCACTTTTAGCAGACTTATATTTTCACAGATGACTATCTTCTCGGTGAATAATAGGCGCTACGTTAACCGGAAGAAAAACCTTAGTGAAGCAGAGGTTAAAAGCTCCCCGATAAAACCCTGGTAGTTGTGCTGTTTTTTAACATGATAAGAACAGCACGAATTCCACATTTTTTATTAATTTTTTAAAAATTGTTTGGCTTAATTATCACCAGATGACGTTCACCTTCGAGCTGAGGAATCTGTAATTTCTCAATAGACTCGACAGCAAAACCGTCTGGAAGCTGTTCAATCTCATCGCCTGGCAACTGCCCTTTCAGCGCATAAAAGCGGCCGTTCTCCGCAGGCAAGTGCTTACACCAGCTCACCATGTCATTGAGCGAAGCAAACGCGCGGCTGATAACCCCGTCAAACGGCGGCTCTGCCGGGAATTCCTCTACCCTGCTCTGCACGGGCGTGATGTTCTCAAGCTTCAGCTCATGCTGTACCTGACGTAAAAAGCGCACGCGCTTGCCAAGGCTGTCCAGCAGCGTGAAATGGCTCTCAGGGCGAACAATCGACAGCGGAACGCCCGGTAAACCTGGACCCGTACCCACGTCGATGAAACGCTCACCTTTCAGCCAGGGGGCAACCACGATGCTATCGAGTATATGGCGGACGAGCATCTCGTTGGGGTCGCGAACAGACGTCAGGTTGTACGCTTTGTTCCATTTGTTCAGCATATCGACATAGGCCACCAGCTGATTTTTCTGGTGATCGGTGAGCGAAATACCTGCCTGATCCAGCAGACGAGAGAGTTTGTTGAGCACGGTGAATACCTGTTTAGAGATTTTTCGCCCGGTGGCGCTGCCGCTTACCGGGCCTACGAATAAGTAGGGCGGGTAAGCGAAGCGCCACCCGCCAAAAGCAATGTCAATTACGCGCTGCGGCGCAACATACCTTGCTTTTTCAGCCAGACCAGCAGGATCGAAATCGCCGCAGGGGTAACCCCCGAGATGCGGGACGCCTGACCGATCGACACCGGTTTGTGATCGTTCAGCTTGGCGATCACTTCGTTAGAAAGACCCGTCACCTGGCGGTAGTCCAGCATTTCCGGCAGCAGCGTGTTTTCGTTGCGTTGCTGTTTTTCGATCTCATCCTGCTGACGCGCGATGTAACCTTCGTACTTCACCTGGATCTCAACCTGCTCTGCCGCTTCAGCGTCTTCCAGGCCCGGCGCGAACGCGGTCAGTTTGACCAGGTTCTCGTAGGTGACTTCAGGACGGCGCAGCAGATCTTCCCCGCTGGCCTCGCGCGACAGCGGCGCTGTTAAGTGAGCGTTTACTTCGGCAGCAGTTTCCGCCTGCGGATTCACCCAGGTGGTTTTCAGGCGCTGACGTTCCTGTTCAATGCGTTCCAGCTTCTCGTTGAAGCGCGCCCAGCGTTCGTCATCGACCAGACCGAGTTCACGGCCCATTTCGGTCAGACGCAGGTCGGCGTTATCTTCACGCAGCATCAGGCGATATTCCGCGCGAGAGGTAAACATACGGTACGGTTCTTTGGTACCCAGCGTGCAGAGATCGTCAACCAGCACGCCCAGATACGCCTGAGAACGGCCTGGTGCCCAGCCCTCTTTCTCAGCAGAGAAGCGCGCGGCGTTCAGACCGGCAAGCAGACCCTGTGCAGCCGCTTCTTCATAGCCGGTGGTGCCGTTAATCTGACCCGCGAAGAACAGACCGTGGATGAATTTGCTTTCCAGGGTTGGCTTCAGGTCACGCGGATCGAAGAAATCGTACTCAATAGCGTAGCCAGGGCGAACGATTTTCGCATTCTCCATCCCCTGCATTGAGCGAACAATTTGCATCTGCACATCAAACGGCAGGCTGGTGGAGATGCCGTTCGGGTAAATTTCGTTCGAGGTCAGCCCTTCCGGCTCCAGGAAGATCTGGTGCTGGTTACGATCGGCAAAGCGCATCACTTTGTCTTCGATCGACGGACAGTAGCGTGGACCGATCCCTTCGATCACGCCAGCATACATGGGGCTACGATCGAGGTTATTGCGGATCACGTCATGGGTTTTCTCGTTGGTATGCGTGATGTAGCACGGTACCTGCTGCGGATGCTGTGCCGCATTACCCATGAACGAGAAGACCGGCATTGGGTTATCACCGTGCTGTTGCGCCAGCACGCTGAAATCAATGGTACGCGCATCAATACGCGGCGGCGTGCCTGTTTTCAGGCGGCTAACGCGCAGCGGCAGTTCGCGCAGACGACGAGACAGTGGAATAGACGGCGGATCGCCAGCACGGCCACCACTGTAGTTATCCAGACCGATATGAATTTTACCGTCCAGGAATGTGCCCACGGTCAGCACCACGGCTTTCGCGCGGAATTTGAGGCCCATCTGGGTCACGGCACCCACGACGCGATCGTTCTCAACGATAAGATCTTCAACCGCCTGCTGGAAGATCATCAGGTTCGGCTGGTTCTCCAGGGCGGTACGCACCGCCTGACGGTAAAGTACGCGGTCTGCCTGAGCACGGGTCGCACGGACAGCGGGGCCTTTACTCGCGTTTAGTATCCTAAACTGGATGCCAGCCTGATCGATCGCTTTCGCCATCAGGCCGCCAAGTGCATCCACTTCTTTTACCAGGTGTCCTTTCCCAATGCCGCCAATCGCCGGATTACAGGACATTTGTCCCAGCGTGTCGATATTGTGTGTCAAAAGCAGGGTCTGCTGACCCATTCGCGCTGCGGCCATTGCGGCCTCAGTGCCTGCGTGACCCCCGCCAATGATGATGACGTCAAAAGGATCCTGATAAAACATGGTGGTCTGCCTCGCGTAAAGCGGTATGAAAATGGATTGAAGCCCGGGCCGTGGATTCTACTCAACTTTAGTCTTTCGAGAAAGCATTGGGATCCTGGGCTATTAAAAAGAAGATCTTTTTATTTAGAGATCTGTTCTATTGTGATCTCTTATTAGGATCGCGAACCTGTGTGGATAAGTCCGATCTCATAAAGAAGATCATGCAGTTAGAAAGGATCGTTTGCTGTGAATGATCGGTGATCCTGGACCGTATAAGCTGGGATCAGATCGCGACTTTATGCACAGGCCAAAAACGACGCTACGGTTGTTCTTTGGATAACTACGGGTTAATACGAGCTTTTAACCAGAGTTATCCACATCTGTTCGCGCGATCTTTAATCGTTTTTGAGTAAATTTTTCCATTCCGCGAGCCAGATCTCGGCTGGATCCTCCGGAATGTCATGATCGAGGATGTTGATCTTGAGCGTTTCACCCAGCTGTTTTGCTCCGCAGGAGGTGACAGCGGCTTCGACTTTCTCTATTGCCCCGCAAAAGGTGTCATATTCGCGACTGCCGATCCCCACTGCGCCAAAACGGACGTTTGACAGGTCGGGCTGCTGTTCCAGCAGTTCGTCATATAAAGGTTGCAGGTTATCCGGCAGATCGCCCGCGCCGTGCGTGGAGGTGATCAGCAGCCAGACCCCGTCAGTCGGGAGATCTTCCAGCAACGGGCCGTGCAGGGTTTCAGTGGAAAAGCCCACATCTTCCAGCTTTTCAGCCAGATGTTCCGCTACGTATTCCGCACCACCAAGGGTGCTGCCGCTGATAAGGGTAATGTCCGCCATTGATCGCTCGCCTGGATAAAGAGACGGCCATTGTACGCTGTGAGCGAGCTGGGATCTACCTGTGGAAAATGTGGGAATGAATTTGCCCGATCACGGGCGGATGGTACGCATGATCGGGTTTTGCAGGGAGATCAGGGTCTCGGTGGACTGAATTTCATCGATTGTTTGGATCTTGTTGATAAGTACCTGCTGAAGGGCGTCGATGGATCGGCACATGACTTTAATAAAGATGCTGTAGTGCCCGGTGGTGTAATACGCCTCGGTGACTTCATCCAGTGCGTTTAGCCTCGCCAGGGCGGAAGGATAGTCTTTGGCGCTTTTAAGAATGATGCCAATGAAGCAGCAGACGTCGTAACCCAGATGTTTAGGACTGACGTCAATGCGTGCGCCGGTAATGATCCCCGCCTGCTTCATTTTCTCTACGCGAACGTGAATGGTTCCCGGGCTGACGCCAAACTGTTTCGCCAGTTCGGCGTAGGCGGTACGGGCATTGGCCATTAACGCCTCCAGAATGCCGCGGTCGAGATTGTCGATCTGATAATTTTCCATAGCTTTTTCTTATGAAGATTAATGAATCACTCTATTCTAGCGTTTAATTTTATCGAATCAAAAGTGAAGGTGGCTTTTTGTTGATGAGTTATTGAATGTGATGCCATTTCTGTTGCTTAATCAATATCAACAGGACGCAGGAGTATAAATAATGAAAACCGCTTACATCGTAAAACAACGCCAGATCAGTTTCGTTAAATCCCATTTTTCCCGCCAGCTGGAAGATAAACTTGGGCTAATTGAAGTCCAGGCGCCGATTCTGAGCCGCGTGGGTGACGGGACCCAGGATAACTTGTCTGGATGCGAAAAAGCGGTACAGGTGAAAGTGAAAACACTGCCAGACGCCCAGTTTGAAGTGGTTCATTCACTGGCGAAGTGGAAGCGTCAAACCCTGGGGCAACACGACTTCAGCGCGGGCGAAGGGCTCTACACGCACATGAAAGCCCTTCGCCCCGATGAAGACCGCCTCACCCCAATTCACTCTGTCTATGTTGACCAGTGGGACTGGGAGCGCGTAATGGGTGACGGCGAGCGCCACGTCGGCACGCTGAAATCCACCGTTGAGGCGATCTACGCCGGGATCAAAGCGACCGAAGCGGCCGTGAGCAAAGAGTTTGGTCTGGTACCGTTCCTGCCGGATACGATCCACTTTGTGCACAGCCAGGAATTGCTGGCCCGCTTCCCGGATCTGGATGCCAAAGGCCGTGAACGTGCGATTGCTAAAGAGCTGGGCGCGGTATTTCTGATTGGGATCGGCGGCAAACTGTCTGATGGCAAACGCCACGACGTTCGCGCGCCGGATTATGATGACTGGAGCACTGCGGGTGAGGGCGAGTTTGCCGGGCTGAACGGCGATATTCTGGTCTGGAACCCGGTTCTGGAAGACGCATTCGAGCTTTCTTCTATGGGGATCCGCGTGGATGCTGACGCGCTGAAGCGCCAGCTGGCGGTCACCGGAGATGAAGATCGTCTCAAGCTCGAGTGGCACCAGGCGCTGCTGCGCGGTGAAATGCCGCAGACGATTGGCGGCGGTATCGGCCAGTCCCGTCTGACCATGCTGCTGCTGCAATTACCCCATATCGGTCAGGTTCAGTGTGGCGTCTGGCCGCAGCAGGTACGTGAAAGCGTCGGCTCTCTTCTGTAATTAACGCTGCCAGCGTCTGAGCAGGCGGCTACGCAGCCCGGTATCAAAGCGCCAGATATGATCGAAGATGCGCATGATGCCGGGTTTTCCATGGGCGGACATCGCCACCGCATGAAAACGGTGCTGATGCACCCGCTGTAATTCCTTCACCTTATTCACCACGTCATCCGGCAGCCGCTGGGCAATAAAATCGGAAATTACCACCGCGTCGGCGTCGTACCAGTCGCCGCCCTGCATACGCTCCACAATGCTGCGAAAGCAGCTGGCCAGATCCGTGCCGCCGCGAAAACGCTGGCTCAGGAAGCGGATTGCCTGCTCGATCCCCTGCTGGTTCGTCAGCTCATAGCCCACGACTTCGCTGGAGAACAGCATGATGAAGCAGCGACGGCGATCGGCGAGCGCCACGCGCATCAGTGCCAGACAGAATGCCTTCGCACACTGCTCGTTAAACCCGCCCATCGATCCGGACGTATCCACGCAAACGATGAAGGGTCCGCGCGGCTGTTCATCAAAATCCTGATGAACGACCGGCCGCTGGCTGATTTTCTCGCGCCAGGCTTCGCCGTGCAGCCGGTAGGTGAGGAGCTGTTTTTCCACCAGCCGACGGTAAAACTCATACTCCAGCTCGGTCATCCCCAGCGTGCTCAGCTCCGTGGGGAGAAGACGCAAAATATCATCGCTCTGCTGGAGCCCGTCGACCTGCTCCGGTACGGTGGCCGGTTCACGCACCAGGGTGCGGAAGGTTTCCATCGGGGCGTCTTTCTTTGGAACCGACTTTGCCTCTCTTGAGCGTCCCAGCTGTTCTGCAAGCTTCATCAGCTCGGGCTGCTGCGTCAGAAAATCGCCGTACTTGACGATCAGCTGATAGTCCCCGCGCCTGAGCTGGCCTGCGCTCATATCCCAGAGACGCCCAGCGGCGTTTTCATTCTCCACCAGCACTTGTTCTAACTGGCCGCTCAGGGTCATTCGTTCCTGAACTTCACTAAGCAGCTGTTCGCGCTCTTCATCCAGCAGCTGCTGGTTTAGCGTCGTGGCCTGCACCACCAGGCTGAGGCGCCAGCGCTGTAAGAAGAGGGTGTGCAGCGCCGGGGTAAAAGTGGCGTTATCCGTGACCAGCGCCCGCGCCTGGCTGGCAAACGGGGAGTGGACCTTGTCGAGCAACGTCAAGGTTTGCGGAAGATGGACGATAAACTGCGGCGTGGAGAGCCGCTGGCACTGCTGATAGCAGGCCACCTCTTCCGTTAACTCAGGCGGAACTTCGGTCTCCCTGAACCGCTGACGCAAATTTTCGCGCCAGCGCGGAAGATCGTCCGTCATCGCCTTTTTGAGCTTCGGAAATTTTTCAAAGAAGGCTGCCAGCTGCGGTGACGCCAGAAGTGTTATGACCACCTCTTCGATCAACCCCTCCTCGCTGACGGCCAGCATAACGTTAAGCGTATCCAGGGTTAGCATTGACGCGCCTGTTTGATCTGCGCGCTGACGTCCTGCAGGCTGGCTTCAATGCGGCCTAACCAGTCGCTATGAATAAAGAGGCATTTTTGCTGCTCGCTAAAGCGGGTATGCTGCTGGTGCCATTCCGTATCCAGCGCTTCCAGCTGCTGCTTAATCTCTTCCGGTACGCTGTCCGAGGCGGTGCCCGGCAGCGCCAGACGCGAGCCCTGCAGGCTGACGTCGCGGATCACCAGATGCTGGCTGCTGTCCACTTCCATATTCAGCGGCTGCGCGAAGCCGATGCCGTTGAGCTTGCCGCGGATCTCTCCCCCTTATCCAGCCACTGCGCCAGCGCCTCGCGCTCAATCGTAATGTGTACCACCTGCATATCATGCAGTTTGAGCGGCTGCTGGAGCAGCAGCGTGAGCGTTGCGCCGGTCAGATCGGCAGGAAGCTCATAGTGCGGCTTGCGGGCAAACATGCCTCCAAGGCGATTCACTTTCAGCGCGGTTTTATCACTTTGCTGCTGCTGGAGCTGGATGCGCCGCTGGGCAATCGCCCCCAGCTGGTTGAGCATCGCCTGCTGCCCCCAGGCGTGTCCGGTCATCAAAACGTCAAGCTGCTGCTGCATCAGATTCATGCCTTCCGCGTCGTGCCAGAGGCAATCTTTCAGCAGGATCAGATCGATGGGGGCAACGGCATCGCGGCCGCTAAACAGGGCGCTGGCCTGCAGGAGGCGGATCGCTTTTTTCCAGCGACGATCGGAGACATAGGGTGCCGAAGGGAGGAGATCAAGCTGCTGACGCAGCAGATAGATCAGCTCGAATACGGCATCAGGCAGTTTGATTTTGCTGATATCCTGCTGCCACTGGTAATACTCCTCATCCGTCACCTGCAGCGAAGCGGATACCGGGTTTTCACTCTCATCCTGCTGGCTCACCAGCATGGAGCGGAAGTTTGATTTGTCCTGCACTTTGTCCAGCCACAGGCGGATGAGCATACGGTCATACAGCGCTTCCAGACTGCTGTCGGCCTCGGGCAGTTCGTTAGAGGCGGCCACCAGCAGGCGCATCGGGATTTTCTCTTCACTGGCGCCGTTGCGGAACCGACGTTCGTTTATCGCCGTGAGCAGGGTGTTAAGAATGGCCGGTCCCGCTTTCCAGATCTCATCGAGAAAGACAATCTCAGCCTCAGGCAGATACCCCGCCGTCAAACGCTCATAGCGCCCTTCATCTTTCAGCGCCTGAATAGAGAGGGGGCCAAACACTTCTTCCGGGGTGGAAAACCGGGTCATGAGATATTCGAAGGCGCGGGCATTCTGAAAAGCAAATTTTAGCCTGCGGGCAATCAGGCTTTTGGCAATGCCCGGCGGTCCCAGCAAAAACACGCTTTCACCGCTCAGCGCCGCCAGTAAACAGAGGCGAATGGCGTGGCTACGCTCGAAAAGGCCTTTCTCCAGCGCGCTGCTGAGGCGGGAAATTCTTTCTGCTAATAAATGTGAGTGAGCCATAATAGTTTTGCATCCTTTCGCCGTCGTGGCGGCCAATTGAAGCGAGTATAGACGTTTCAGTCAGGGCTGGTAATAGACTGAAGTGCGGCGCAATTTTCTTTGCGCTACATTAATGCGGTTGCATTTAGGGGTACGATTTTGCAATGAATCGTGCATACTGTGCGCTTTTTGTGGGCCAAGGGACCAGGAACACATTTGTTATTTAAACGAAAAGACTAGTCTATGAGCACTGATAATAAGCAATCATTACCCGCAATAACGCTTGCGGCGATCGGGGTTGTCTACGGTGATATCGGCACCAGCCCGCTTTATACGCTTCGTGAATGTCTGTCCGGCCAGTTTGGCTTTGGTGTTGAACGCGATGCCGTGTTTGGCTTCCTGTCCCTCATTTTCTGGCTGCTGATCCTGGTGGTTTCCGTTAAGTATCTCTCCTTCGTTATGCGTGCTGATAACGCAGGTGAAGGCGGGATCCTGACCCTGATGTCTCTTGCCGGGCGCAATACCTCGGCCAGAATGACCTCAGTGCTGGTCATTATCGGCCTGATTGGGGGCAGTTTCTTCTACGGAGAGGTGGTTATCACGCCCGCTATTTCGGTGCTGTCGGCGATAGAAGGGCTGGAGATTATCGCTCCACAACTTGATTCATGGGTGGTTCCGCTGGCCATTATTGTCCTGACGCTGCTGTTCATGATCCAGAAGCACGGTACCGGGCTGGTGGGCAAACTGTTTGCACCGATTATGCTGGCCTGGTTCCTGATCCTGGCGGCGCTTGGTTTGCGCAGCATTATCGCGAACCCGGAAGTGCTGCAGGCGCTGAATCCCTACTGGGCCGTGCATTTCTTCCTCGAATACAAAGTGGTTTCCTTTGTGGCGCTGGGTGCCGTGGTGCTCTCCATCACCGGTGTGGAAGCGCTGTATGCTGATATGGGTCACTTCGGGAAACTGCCTATCCGCGTGGCATGGTTTATTGTGGTGCTCCCGTCGCTGGTGCTGAACTACTTTGGTCAGGGGGCGCTGCTGCTTAAAAACCCGGAAGCGATCAAGAACCCGTTCTTCCTGCTGGCGCCTGACTGGGCGCTGGTACCGATGCTGATCCTGGCGACGCTGGCGACCGTCATTGCCTCTCAGGCGGTGATTTCCGGCGTGTTTTCTCTGACGCGCCAGGCCGTGCGTCTGGGTTATCTCTCACCGATGCGCATCATCCATACCTCAGAGATGGAGTCGGGTCAGATCTACATCCCGTTCATTAACTGGCTGCTCTATTTCGCTGTGGTCATTGTTATCGTCAGCTTCGAGCACTCCAGTAACCTGGCGGCGGCGTACGGTATTGCGGTAACCGGTACGATGGTGCTGACGTCGCTTCTCTCCACCACGGTGGCGTACCGAAACTGGCACTGGAATAAATTCCTCGTGGCGATGATTCTGGTGGGCTTCCTGTGCATCGACGTGCCGCTGTTCTCTGCGAACCTCGATAAGATTGTCTCCGGTGGCTGGCTGCCGCTGACGCTGGGTCTGGTTATGTTCATTGTCATGACCACCTGGAAAAGCGAGCGTTTCCGCCTGCTGCGCCGCATGCATGAGCACGGGAACTCTCTGGAGGCGATGATCGCTTCTCTGGAGAAATCTCCGCCGGTCCGCGTTCCAGGTACCGCGGTATACATGTCTCGCGCGCTAAATGTTATTCCGTTCGCGCTGATGCATAACCTCAAGCACAACAAAGTGCTGCACGAGCGCGTGATCCTGCTGACGCTGCGCACCGAAGATGCGCCGTATGTTCATAACGTCCGCCGCGTGCAAATCGAGCAACTGTCGCCGACCTTCTGGCGCGTGGTGGCAAGCTACGGCTGGCGTGAAACGCCAAACGTGGAAGAGGTGTTCCACCGTTGCGGCCTGGAAGGGCTGAGCTGTCGGATGATGGAAACGTCGTTCTTTATGTCGCACGAGTCGCTGATTATCGGCAAGCGCCCGTGGTATCTGCGCCTGCGCGGCAAGCTGTACCTCATCCTGCAGCGTAACGCCCTGCGTGCGCCTGACCAGTTTGAGATCCCGCCTAACCGCGTGATTGAGCTGGGTACGCAGGTCGAGATTTAAGTCTTTGTGCGGCCTGAAGCCCTCATCCCGCCCTTCTCCCACAGGGAGAGGGCGCAAACATAAAAACGGTAACCTGGGGGTTACCGTTTTGCATTTACCTCCACGCCATTTCACTTAGCGAAACGTTTCGACGTCGATCACAAATCTGTTACGTCATGATGGTTTTCTGAACATTTCTGGGGCTACACTACTTTTAGCGAAACGTTTCGCTAGTGGAGCAAGAAAATGAAGAAAGGCACTGTACTCAACTCAGAAATCTCATCGGTTATTTCCCGTCTTGGGCATACCGATACGCTGGTGGTTTGCGATGCAGGCTTACCGGTTCCGCGCAGCACAACCCGTATCGATATGGCGTTAACGCAGGGCGTACCTTCGTTTATGCAGGTACTGGACGTGGTGACCGCGGAGATGCAGGTTGAGGCGGTCATTCTCGCGGCGGAAATCAAACAACATAATCCGCAACTCCACGAAACGTTGCTCAGCCACCTTGAGCAGCTGCAACAACACCAGGGAAATACCATAGAAATTCGTTACACAACGCACGAACAATTCAAACAACAAACCGCAGACAGTCAGGCGGTGATTCGCAGCGGGGAGTGTTCCCCGTATGCGAATATCATTCTCTGTGCTGGCGTCACCTTCTGAGGCCATCATGGACGCATTACTGCAACTCAAAGGGATCGATAAGTCGTTCCCGGGCGTAAAAGCCCTCTCCGGCGCGGCGCTGAACGTCTACCCCGGGCGCGTCATGGCGCTGGTGGGCGAAAACGGCGCCGGCAAATCCACCATGATGAAAGTGCTGACCGGTATCTATCAACGCGATGCCGGCTCACTCCTTTGGTTGGGTAAAGAGACTACCTTCACTGGCCCGAAATCCTCTCAGGAAGCGGGCATAGGTATTATTCACCAGGAGCTGAACCTCATCCCGCAGCTCACCATTGCGGAAAACATCTTCCTCGGCCGCGAGTTTGTTAACCGGTTCGGCAAAATAGACTGGAAAACCATGTATGCCGAAGCGGATAAGCTGCTGGCGAAGCTGAACCTGCGCTTTAAGAGCGACCGCCTGGTGGGCGATCTCTCCATTGGCGATCAGCAGATGGTGGAAATCGCGAAGGTGCTGAGCTTCGAGTCGAAGGTCATCATTATGGATGAACCGACCGACGCCCTGACCGATACCGAAACCGAATCCCTGTTCCGCGTTATCCGCGAGCTGAAATCGCAGGGGCGCGGGATTGTCTATATCTCTCACCGTATGAAAGAGATCTTCGAAATCTGCGATGACGTCACCGTTTTCCGCGACGGGCAGTTTATTGCCGAGCGCGAAGTGGCGACGCTGACCGAAGATACGCTCATCGAAATGATGGTGGGACGTAAGCTGGAAGATCAGTATCCGCATCTGGATAAAGCGCCGGGTGAGATCCGCCTGAAGGTGGACAACCTCTGCGGTCCGGGCGTGAACGACGTGACCTTCACCCTACGCCAGGGCGAGATCCTGGGCGTGGCGGGCCTGATGGGTGCCGGACGTACCGAGCTGATGAAAGTGTTGTACGGCGCACTGCCGCGTACCAGCGGTTATGTCACCCTCGACGGCCATGAAGTGGTCACCCGCTCTCCGCAGGATGGTCTGGCGAACGGCATCGTCTATATCTCCGAAGACCGCAAACGCGACGGCCTGGTGCTGGGCATGTCGGTAAAAGAGAACATGTCCCTGACCGCGCTGCGCTATTTCAGCCACAGCGGTGGCAGCCTGAAGCATAAAGACGAGCAGCAGGCGGTGAGCGATTTTATCCGCCTCTTTAACGTCAAAACCCCGTCGATGGAGCAGGCGATTGGCCTGTTGTCCGGCGGGAATCAGCAGAAAGTGGCGATTGCGCGCGGGCTGATGACGCGCCCGAAAGTGTTGATCCTCGACGAGCCAACCCGCGGCGTAGACGTGGGGGCGAAGAAAGAGATCTATCAGCTGATTAACCAGTTTAAGGCCGACGGTCTAAGCATCATTCTGGTCTCTTCCGAGATGCCAGAAGTATTAGGCATGAGCGATCGCATTATCGTCATGCATGAAGGGCATCTCGGCGGTGAATTCACTCGCGAGCAGGCCACCCAGGAAGTTCTGATGGCTGCCGCTGTGGGCAAGCTTAATCGCGTGAATCAGGAGTAAGAAGATGACTACCCAGGCTGTTTCTGGTCGCCGCTATTTCACAAAGGCGTGGCTGATGGAGCAAAAATCGCTGATTGCCCTGCTGGTGCTGATCGCGATTGTGTCGACCATGAGCCCGAATTTCTTCACCGTTAATAACCTGTTCAATATTCTGCAGCAGACGTCGGTGAACGCCATTATGGCGGTCGGCATGACGCTGGTGATTCTGACCTCAGGTATCGATCTGTCCGTCGGTTCCCTGCTGGCGCTCACCGGCGCGATCGCCGCTTCGATTGTCGGCATTGAAGTCAACGCGCTGGTGGCCGTGGCCGCTGCCCTGGCGGCAGGTGCGGCGATAGGCGCCGTCACCGGCGTGATTGTGGCAAAAGGCCGCGTTCAGGCGTTCATCGCCACGCTGGTGATGATGCTGCTGCTGCGCGGGGTGACCATGGTTTATACCAACGGCAGCCCGGTCAATACCGGCTTTACCGATAACGCCGATCTGTTTGGCTGGTTCGGTATCGGTCGCCCGCTGGGTGTCCCGACCCCGGTATGGATCATGGCTATTGTCTTCCTGGCGGCGTGGTACATGCTGCATCACACTCGTCTGGGCCGTTATATCTATGCGCTGGGCGGTAACGAAGCGGCAACGCGTCTATCCGGTATCAGCGTTAATAAAGTCAAAATTATCGTTTACTCCCTGTGCGGTCTGCTGGCGTCACTGGCAGGCATTATCGAAGTGGCGCGCCTCTCCTCCGCGCAGCCAACGGCGGGTACGGGGTATGAGCTGGATGCCATTGCGGCAGTGGTTCTGGGCGGTACGAGTCTTGCGGGCGGTAAAGGTCGCATTGTTGGGACATTGATCGGCGCACTGATCCTCGGTTTCCTGAATAATGGTTTGAATTTGTTAGGTGTTTCCTCCTATTACCAGATGATCGTTAAGGCAGTGGTGATTTTGCTGGCGGTACTGGTAGACAACAAAAAACAGTAACTGACGACACTACAGGACATCTTAGATATGAACATGAAAAAAATGGCTACCCTGGTTTCCGCTGTCGCGCTGAGCGCAACCGTAAGTGCTAACGCCATGGCGAAAGACACCATCGCGCTGGTTGTCTCTACCCTGAACAACCCGTTCTTCGTCTCTCTGAAGGATGGCGCGCAGAAAGAAGCGGACAAACTGGGCTACAACCTGGTGGTTCTGGATTCACAGAACAACCCGGCGAAAGAGCTGGCTAACGTTCAGGACTTAACCGTTCGCGGCACCAAAATTCTGCTGATCAACCCAACCGATTCTGATGCCGTAGGCAACGCCGTGAAGATGGCAAACCAGGCGAAGATCCCGGTAATCACCCTGGACCGTCAGGCAACCAAAGGCGAAGTGGTGAGCCATATTGCGTCTGATAACGTGCTGGGCGGCAAAATCGCCGGTGATTACATCGCGAAGAAAGCCGGCGAAGGCGCGAAAGTCATCGAACTGCAGGGGATTGCCGGTACGTCTGCCGCCCGCGAGCGTGGCGAAGGCTTCCAGCAGGCGGTTGCAGCGCATAAATTCAACGTACTGGCGAGCCAGCCGGCAGACTTCGACCGTACTAAGGGTCTGAACGTCATGCAGAACCTGCTGACCGCGCACCCTGACGTGCAGGCAGTATTCGCGCAGAACGACGAAATGGCGCTGGGCGCGCTGCGTGCCCTGCAGACCGCTGGTAAATCTGATGTGATGGTTGTCGGATTTGACGGCACGCCGGATGGTGAAAAAGCAGTAAACGATGGCAAACTGGCTGCGACCATCGCTCAGCTGCCTGAGCAGATTGGCGCCACTGGCGTTGAAACTGCCGACAAAGTGCTGAAGGGCGAAAAAGTTCAGGCCAAATACCCGGTTGACCTGAAGCTGGTCATCAAGCAGTAAAGGCGAATCAGGCCGTCACGGCGGCCTGAGGGACACCAATAAAGAAAAGTGTGGCATACGCCACCGGGTAACACCGGTGGCGCTCTCTGATGGACAATCCAACCATGAAAACCGCAGGTAACCTCGTCGTCCTTGGCAGTATCAATGCCGATCACATTCTTAACCTTGAATCGTTCCCGACACCGGGCGAAACCGTCACGGGTAACCAGTATCAGGTGGCATTTGGCGGTAAAGGTGCAAACCAGGCCGTTGCTGCCGGTCGCAGCGGGGCAAATATTGCGTTTATCGCCTGCACGGGTGATGACGATACCGGTGAGCGCGTACGCAAGCAGCTGGCGAGCGACAATATCGATATCGCACCGGTCAGCGTTGTTGCAGGGGAATCTACCGGCGTGGCGCTGATTTTCGTCAACGCAGAAGGTGAGAATGTCATCGGTATTCATGCTGGCGCTAACGCGGCGCTGACGACGGAACGCGTAGAAGCGCAACGTGCACTCATCGGCGGAGCGGAAGCCCTGCTGATGCAGCTGGAGTCGCCGGTTGAAAGCGTGCTGGCCGCCGCCAAAATTGCGCATGAAAATCATACCACTGTCGTACTTAATCCGGCCCCTGCCCGTGTATTATCTGACGAGCTGCTGGCGCTGGTGGACATCATCACGCCGAACGAAACCGAAGCCGAAAAGCTGACGGGCATTCGCGTTGAAAACGATGATGATGCCGCGCGAGCCGCGCGTGCGCTGCACGACAAAGGCATCGGCACCGTGATCATCACCCTGGGCAGCCGTGGGGTGTGGGCAAGCGTCAATGGCGAAGGCCGCCGCGTGCCGGGCTTTAAGGTGAAGGCGATTGATACCATTGCAGCGGGAGACACCTTCAATGGTGCACTGGTGACCGCGCTGCTGGAAGGCATGAGAATGGATGATGCTATCCGCTTCGCACACGCTGCCGCCGCGATTGCGGTGACGCGCAAGGGTGCCCAGCCTTCCGTTCCGTGGCGTAAAGAGATCGATGAATTCTTAAGTCAGCAGGGGTAACGCTTGGCCACAATGAAAGATGTCGCCCGCATGGCGGGCGTTTCTACCTCGACGGTCTCTCATGTTATAAACAACGATCGCTTCGTCAGCGAGGCGATTCGGGAGAAAGTCGAAGCGGCGGTAAAAGATCTCAACTATGCGCCGTCTGCGCTGGCGCGCAGCCTTAAGCTCAACCAGACGCGCACCATCGGTATGCTGATCACCGCGAGTACCAATCCCTTTTATTCAGAACTGGTTCGCGGCGTGGAGCGCAGCTGCTTCGAGCGTGGCTACAGCCTGGTGCTGTGCAATACCGAAGGTGACGAGCAGCGCATGAATCGTAACCTGGAAACGCTGATGCAAAAACGCGTCGACGGGCTACTGCTGCTTTGTACCGAAACGCACCAGCCGTCGAAAGAGATTATCCAGCGCTACCCCTCCATTCCCACAGTGATGATGGACTGGGCGCCGTTCGACGGTACCAGCGATCTTATTCAGGATAACTCCCTGCTGGGGGGCGATATGGCCACCCAGTATCTGATCGATAAAGGCTATACCCGCATCGCCTGTATTACCGGCCCGCTGGATAAAACCCCGGCGCGTTTGCGTCTGGAAGGGTATCTCGCCGCAATGGCGCGGGCGGGCCTTTCCGTGCCGGAAGGGTACCGTATTACCGGCGATTTTGAGTTTCACGGTGGTTTTGAAGCGATGCAAACACTGCTGGCGCAACCTCAGCGTCCACAGGCGGTGTTTATCGGCAACGATGCCATGGCGTTTGGTGCCTATCAGGCGTTATATCAGGCCGGTTTGCGTGTTCCCGACGATATGGCGGTAATCGGCTACGATGATATCGAGCTGGCCAGCTATATGACGCCGCCGCTCACCACCATTCATCAGCCAAAAGATGAGCTGGGCGAGCTGGCCATCGATGTGTTGATCCACCGAATGGCTCAGCCCACGCTGCAGCAGCAACGCCTGCAGCTTACTCCTGTTCTGATGGAACGGGGTTCGGTTTAGCTTTCGCCTTATGGCGTTCTTTAATCAGGTTACGGCCATCTTTCGGTTTTAACAGCATAAAGACCAGCGCTGAAACGACGGTGAGTGCGCCCATGGTGATAAAGGTATAGTGGAACTGCTCGACGGTGTTCGCACTGTCGAAACCTTCATAAAACCGCAGTACCGCCGCGCTCACGGCCACACCCAGACTGATGGACAACTGCTGGGTTACCGCCAGCACGCTGTTGCCGCTGCTGGCGTTCTCGTCGGTCAAATCCGCAAGGGTGATGGTGTTCATTGAGGTGAACTGCTTCGACATCGCCATGCCCAGCACAAATAGCGGCAGGATCAGCATCCAGACGGGTAACGCGGCGGACTGCAGCGAGAACTGCGCAATCATCAGGCCGATAAAGACCGTCACGCCAACCAGCGTCTTACGATAGCCAAACCAGCGTAGCACCTGCGTCACGGTCGATTTTGCCAGAATCGAGCCCATTGCGGTGGGCGCCATCATGCAGCCGGCAATCAGGGCCGGGTAGCCGAAACCCACCTGCAGCATCAGTGGCATCAGGAACGGTACGCAGCCCGTCCCCAGACGCGAGGCAATGTTTCCCGCGATCCCGACGGAAAAGGTTCGGGTGTTGAAGAGCCCAAGAGAGATTAACGGCGTCGGGTGACGGCGCGCGTGACGTATATAAAGAAGGAACAGCAGCACGCCGGCGAGGATAACGGAGAGCGCCATCCACGTCGCGACGATCTTCTCGCCAACCAGCTCCATCCCGCTGGAGAAGAGTACCAGGCTCAGGCCAAACAGGAAAAAGCCACCCATGTCGAAGCTGCGTCTTGGCGTGGTGAAGTTCGGCATATATTTACGGGCATACAGCAGCCCCGCAACGCCAATCGGAATATTAATCAGGAAGATCCAGTGCCAGCTTGCCCAGGTGACAAACACGCCACCGAGTACCGGGCCAAGTATCGGGCCGACCAGTCCCGGCATGGTGACAAAGTTGAGCACGGGAAGCAGTTCGCTTCGAGGGTAGGCTCGTAATAAAGCAAGGCGCGCCACGGGCATCATCATCGCGCCGCCAATGCCCTGTAATACGCGGAAGATAACCAGTTCCGTTAAGGACGAGGAGAGCGCACAGGCCAGCGAACCGAGCGTAAAGAGCGTTACGGCCAGCATGAAAACTCTACGGGTACCGAAGCGGTCGGCCAGCCAGCCGCTAACTGGAATTAACATTGCAACTGTCAGGGTGTAGCTGATGATGGCGGACTGCATCGCCAGCGGGGAGCGGTTAAGGCTTTGCGCAATAGCGGGAAGCGCGGTGTTGAGGATGGTGGCATCCAGTGCCTGCATAAAAAACGCCATGGCTGCAATCCACGGCAATCCGGCCATGCTGCGCGCTTTTTTCTTTGTCATTTATTTACCTGCTGGTGGGTTGGCGCAGCCAGTAATGCCTGGCACGCACTCAGGGCTCGCTGCCCGTCGCTTTCCTGAATGGCATCCACTATCGCCTGATGCAATTCCAGTTTTACCACGTCGTTTTGTGTAATAGAGGTAAAGTAGGTGTGATACACCGAATGAAATAAAGAGGCAAACGAGGTGAGGAACGGATTGGCGCTCATCATATAGATATGTTCATGCCAGGCCATATCGACCTCAACCCAGCGTTCGCGGTTGAAGTGTTTTTTCAGGAACACCATCTCTTCCATCAACGCGTTAAGCTGCGCTTTCTGCTCTGCTGTGCCAAGCGTGGCGGCAAGCAGACATGCCTGAGGTTCAAGGCTGCTGCGCATCACCAGAAAGTGATCGACGACCTGATGAAAGTTGTCTTCCGTCATCCACCAGGAGAGCAGCTCCTGATCGAGAAAATTCCAGTTACTCTGTGGCATCACGCGTGTGCCAATACGAGGACGTGGAAGCACCATACCTTTTGCCGTCAGGGTTTTCACCGCTTCGCGCACTGCGGTACGGCTCACCCCAAACTGCTCACCCAGCTCCATTTCACCCGGCAGGATGCTGCCCGGGGCATATTTACCCGCTAAAATCCGCTGAGCCAGCTTTTCTGCCAGCACATACGACAGGTTTTTTTGGGCGGCCAGCTGTTGTGCGCTTAATGGCATCGCTTTTATTCCTTAAAGATTCATGCTGATAATTATGCCACCTCGAATGTGATTGTGGTTGCAGATACATCAAATAGAACAATTTGTAGCTTGATTTCACCTCTGTTGGTGAAAAAAAACGCGGATGGAAATTTTTTTTAAATTTCCTCTTGTCACCTCGGAATAACTCCCTATAATGCGCCTCCACTGACACGGAACAACGGCACGCACGCCGCCGGGTCAGCAGAGAATAGCGAAAATAAACGCTTGACTCTGAAGCGGGAAAGTGTAATATGCACACCCCGCGCCGCAGCGAAAACGAAGCGGCACTGCTCTTTAACAATTTATCAGACAATCTGTGTGGGCACTCAAAGTGACATGGATTCTTAATGTCTTCGGACAATAAATGAATACCAAGTCTCTGAGTGAACATGCGTAATTCATTACGAAGTTTAATTCACGAGCATCAAACTTAAATTGAAGAGTTTGATCATGGCTCAGATTGAACGCTGGCGGCAGGCCTAACACATGCAAGTCGAGCGGTAGCACAGAGAGCTTGCTCTCGGGTGACGAGCGGCGGACGGGTGAGTAATGTCTGGGAAACTGCCTGATGGAGGGGGATAACTACTGGAAACGGTAGCTAATACCGCATAACGTCGCAAGACCAAAGAGGGGGACCTTCGGGCCTCTTGCCATCAGATGTGCCCAGATGGGATTAGCTAGTAGGTGGGGTAACGGCTCACCTAGGCGACGATCCCTAGCTGGTCTGAGAGGATGACCAGCCACACTGGAACTGAGACACGGTCCAGACTCCTACGGGAGGCAGCAGTGGGGAATATTGCACAATGGGCGCAAGCCTGATGCAGCCATGCCGCGTGTATGAAGAAGGCCTTCGGGTTGTAAAGTACTTTCAGCGGGGAGGAAGGTGTTGAGGTTAATAACCTCAGCAATTGACGTTACCCGCAGAAGAAGCACCGGCTAACTCCGTGCCAGCAGCCGCGGTAATACGGAGGGTGCAAGCGTTAATCGGAATTACTGGGCGTAAAGCGCACGCAGGCGGTCTGTCAAGTCGGATGTGAAATCCCCGGGCTCAACCTGGGAACTGCATTCGAAACTGGCAGGCTAGAGTCTTGTAGAGGGGGGTAGAATTCCAGGTGTAGCGGTGAAATGCGTAGAGATCTGGAGGAATACCGGTGGCGAAGGCGGCCCCCTGGACAAAGACTGACGCTCAGGTGCGAAAGCGTGGGGAGCAAACAGGATTAGATACCCTGGTAGTCCACGCCGTAAACGATGTCGACTTGGAGGTTGTGCCCTTGAGGCGTGGCTTCCGGAGCTAACGCGTTAAGTCGACCGCCTGGGGAGTACGGCCGCAAGGTTAAAACTCAAATGAATTGACGGGGGCCCGCACAAGCGGTGGAGCATGTGGTTTAATTCGATGCAACGCGAAGAACCTTACCTACTCTTGACATCCAGAGAACTTTCCAGAGATGGATTGGTGCCTTCGGGAACTCTGAGACAGGTGCTGCATGGCTGTCGTCAGCTCGTGTTGTGAAATGTTGGGTTAAGTCCCGCAACGAGCGCAACCCTTATCCTTTGTTGCCAGCGGTTAGGCCGGGAACTCAAAGGAGACTGCCAGTGATAAACTGGAGGAAGGTGGGGATGACGTCAAGTCATCATGGCCCTTACGAGTAGGGCTACACACGTGCTACAATGGCGCATACAAAGAGAAGCGACCTCGCGAGAGCAAGCGGACCTCATAAAGTGCGTCGTAGTCCGGATTGGAGTCTGCAACTCGACTCCATGAAGTCGGAATCGCTAGTAATCGTAGATCAGAATGCTACGGTGAATACGTTCCCGGGCCTTGTACACACCGCCCGTCACACCATGGGAGTGGGTTGCAAAAGAAGTAGGTAGCTTAACCTTCGGGAGGGCGCTTACCACTTTGTGATTCATGACTGGGGTGAAGTCGTAACAAGGTAACCGTAGGGGAACCTGCGGTTGGATCACCTCCTTACCTTAAAGAACCTGCCTTTGTAGTGCTCACACAGATTGTCTGATGAAAAGTAAATAGCAAGGCGTCTTGCGATTGAGACTTCAGTGTCCCCTTCGTCTAGAGGCCCAGGACACCGCCCTTTCACGGCGGTAACAGGGGTTCGAATCCCCTAGGGGACGCCACTTGCTGGTTCGTGAGTGAAAGTCACCGGCCGTCATATCTCAAAACTCATCTTCGGGTGACGTTTGAGATATTTGCTCTTTAAAAATCTGGATCAAGCTGAAAATTGAAACGACACATCTTAAATGGTGTGTTCGAGTCTCTCAAATTTTCGCAATCATGAAGTGAAACATCTTCGGGTTGTGAGGTTAAGCGACTAAGCGTACACGGTGGATGCCCTGGCAGTCAGAGGCGATGAAGGACGTGCTAATCTGCGAAAAGCGCCGGCGAGGTGATATGAACCTTTGACCCGGCGATGTCCGAATGGGGAAACCCAGTGTGATTCGTCACACTATCGTTAACTGAATACATAGGTTAACGAGGCGAACCGGGGGAACTGAAACATCTAAGTACCCCGAGGAAAAGAAATCAACCGAGATTCCCCCAGTAGCGGCGAGCGAACGGGGAGCAGCCCAGAGTCTGAATCAGCTTGTGTGTTAGTGGAACGGTCTGGAAAGTCCGGCGATACAGGGTGACAGCCCCGTACACGAAAGCACACAGGTTGTGAACTCGAAGAGTAGGGCGGGACACGTGGTATCCTGTCTGAATATGGGGGGACCATCCTCCAAGGCTAAATACTCCTGACTGACCGATAGTGAACCAGTACCGTGAGGGAAAGGCGAAAAGAACCCCGGCGAGGGGAGTGAAAAAGAACCTGAAACCGTGTACGTACAAGCAGTGGGAGCACCTTCGTGGTGTGACTGCGTACCTTTTGTATAATGGGTCAGCGACTTATATTCTGTAGCAAGGTTAACCGTATAGGGGAGCCGAAGGGAAACCGAGTCTTAACTGGGCGTTAAGTTGCAGGGTATAGACCCGAAACCCGGTGATCTAGCCATGGGCAGGTTGAAGGTTGGGTAACACTAACTGGAGGACCGAACCGACTAATGTTGAAAAATTAGCGGATGACTTGTGGCTGGGGGTGAAAGGCCAATCAAACCGGGAGATAGCTGGTTCTCCCCGAAAGCTATTTAGGTAGCGCCTCGTGAACTCATCTTCGGGGGTAGAGCACTGTTTCGGCTAGGGGGCCATCCCGGCTTACCAACCCGATGCAAACTACGAATACCGAAGAATGTTATCACGGGAGACACACGGCGGGTGCTAACGTCCGTCGTGAAGAGGGAAACAACCCAGACCGCCAGCTAAGGTCCCAAAGTCATGGTTAAGTGGGAAACGATGTGGGAAGGCACAGACAGCCAGGATGTTGGCTTAGAAGCAGCCATCATTTAAAGAAAGCGTAATAGCTCACTGGTCGAGTCGGCCTGCGCGGAAGATGTAACGGGGCTAAACCATGCACCGAAGCTGCGGCAGCGACACTTAGGTGTTGTTGGGTAGGGGAGCGTTCTGTAAGCCGTTGAAGGTGTGCTGTGAGGCATGCTGGAGGTATCAGAAGTGCGAATGCTGACATAAGTAACGATAAAGCGGGTGAAAAGCCCGCTCGCCGGAAGACCAAGGGTTCCTGTCCAACGTTAATCGGGGCAGGGTGAGTCGACCCCTAAGGCGAGGCCGAAAGGCGTAGTCGATGGGAAACAGGTTAATATTCCTGTACTTGGTGTTACTGCGAAGGGGGGACGGAGAAGGCTATGTTAGCCGGGCGACGGTTGTCCCGGTTTAAGCATGTAGGCGGAGGTTCCAGGTAAATCCGGTACCTTTTAACGCTGAGGTGTGATGACGAGGCACTACGGTGCTGAAGTAACAAATGCCCTGCTTCCAGGAAAAGCCTCTAAGCATCAGGTAACATCAAATCGTACCCCAAACCGACACAGGTGGTCAGGTAGAGAATACCAAGGCGCTTGAGAGAACTCGGGTGAAGGAACTAGGCAAAATGGTGCCGTAACTTCGGGAGAAGGCACGCTGATATGTAGGTGAAGCCCCTGCGGGTGGAGCTGAAATCAGTCGAAGATACCAGCTGGCTGCAACTGTTTATTAAAAACACAGCACTGTGCAAACACGAAAGTGGACGTATACGGTGTGACGCCTGCCCGGTGCCGGAAGGTTAATTGATGGGGTTAGCGGCAACGCGAAGCTCTTGATCGAAGCCCCGGTAAACGGCGGCCGTAACTATAACGGTCCTAAGGTAGCGAAATTCCTTGTCGGGTAAGTTCCGACCTGCACGAATGGCGTAATGATGGCCAGGCTGTCTCCACCCGAGACTCAGTGAAATTGAACTCGCTGTGAAGATGCAGTGTACCCGCGGCAAGACGGAAAGACCCCGTGAACCTTTACTATAGCTTGACACTGAACACTGGTCCTTGATGTGTAGGATAGGTGGGAGGCTTTGAAGCGTGGACGCCAGTCTGCGTGGAGCCGTCCTTGAAATACCACCCTTTAATGGCTGGTGTTCTAACGTAGACCCGTAATCCGGGTTGCGGACAGTGTCTGGTGGGTAGTTTGACTGGGGCGGTCTCCTCCCAAAGAGTAACGGAGGAGCACGAAGGTTAGCTAATCCTGGTCGGACATCAGGAGGTTAGTGCAATGGCATAAGCTAGCTTGACTGCGAGAGTGACGGCTCGAGCAGGTGCGAAAGCAGGTCATAGTGATCCGGTGGTTCTGAATGGAAGGGCCATCGCTCAACGGATAAAAGGTACTCCGGGGATAACAGGCTGATACCGCCCAAGAGTTCATATCGACGGCGGTGTTTGGCACCTCGATGTCGGCTCATCACATCCTGGGGCTGAAGTAGGTCCCAAGGGTATGGCTGTTCGCCATTTAAAGTGGTACGCGAGCTGGGTTTAGAACGTCGTGAGACAGTTCGGTCCCTATCTGCCGTGGGCGCTGGAGAATTGAGGGGGGCTGCTCCTAGTACGAGAGGACCGGAGTGGACGCATCACTGGTGTTCGGGTTGTCATGCCAATGGCACTGCCCGGTAGCTAAATGCGGAAAAGATAAGTGCTGAAAGCATCTAAGCACGAAACTTGCCCCGAGATGAGTTCTCCCTGAGACTTTAAGTCTCCTGAAGGAACGTTGAAGACGACGACGTTGATAGGTCGGGTGTGTAAGCGCAGCGATGCGTTGAGCTAACCGATACTAATGAACCGTGAGGCTTAACCTTACAACGCCGAAGGTGTTTTGGCGAAGACAGAGACGATTTTCAGCCTGATACAGATTAACAGAATTTGCCTGGCGGCTTTAGCGCGGTGGTCCCACCTGACCCCATGCCGAACTCAGAAGTGAAACGCCGTAGCGCCGATGGTAGTGTGGGGTCTCCCCATGTGAGAGTAGGGAACTGCCAGGCATCAAACAAGTGAAGAGGCCATCCGAAAGGATGGCCTTTTTGCGTTTATGCGCCAAAAAAACGGCAGGCCGGGTAAGGCAAAGCCGCCACCCGGCACGTCAGACCGCACTCCACGTCACAATAAAGCCCGCAATCCCATCCACATCATTTAAGTCCAGCACCGGAACCTCAAGTGGCAATACCATATCACTGGCCACCGCAATCACATGCTCATCCAGCGTTAACTCGCTGAAATCATGCCCGGCATCGTTTCTGAACAGCAGGATCTTAGGCACTGCCTCATGCTTAAATCCTTCAATCAGCACCAGATCCAGGGTGGAATGATCCATCCGACTGACCAGATAAGCGAGATCCAGCGGCGCCTCGTCCGGCGTTTCTGTCATTAACGCCCAGCGCTGAGGACTTGCTACCATCGTTTGTGCTGCTCCGGCCTTACGCAGCTCATAGCTGTCTTTTCCTGGCGTATCGATATCCATGTTGTGATGACTATGCTTAATCAATCCAGGACGAAGGCCTCTGGCACACAGCGCGGGTATCAGCTTTTTCAGCAGCGTGGTTTTCCCGGTCCCACTCCATGCGGAAATGGCTAAAAGAGGTATCATTTTTTCTCCTGCATCATCTGCAAATCTTCATGCGTGTTCACGTTCGCAAACGCTGATTTCACATCGCTAAAATCAACGGAATGGCCGCCAGACTCACGCATGAAGACCATCACCCTGCGCTCTCCCGCAGCCAGATAGCTCTGCAGAGCAGGCGCTAGCGAACGATGCATCAACGCGATAGCAGGATGGTCACGCTCGCCGTCATGTACCCAAACCACAGGTGCTGTACCACGAAGCAGGAGCAGACGCTCGACGAGACCGGAGGGAATAAACGGCGTATCGCAAGGGCAGAAGATAAACCACTCTCCGTGCGACTGTTGCATGACCGAAAGCATACCGGCCAGCGGGCCCGGGTAATTCTCAAGGCTATCCTGATAAACGGCGTATCCGCTGCGCCGGTAAGTGTCGATATGCCTGTTCGCGCTGATGGTCATTGCCGTCACCTGGCCGGCGAGCGTATCGGCGACATGCTGCCACAAGGGTTTTCCATTAAGAAGCTGAAGCCCCTTATCTTTACCGCCCATTCGCGTTGCTCTGCCGCCTGCCAGAACGACCCCGATGATTTCCTGGCTAAGATTCACGAATATCGCCTCTTTTATTGTGGGATTGACCCTGCTAACGTGTCACTCTAAATGAAAGGAGCACCACCATGAAATGTAAACGTCTGAATGAAGTTATTGAACTCCTCCAGCCCGCCTGGCAAAAAGAGCCAGAGCTAAATCTGATGCAATTTTTACAGAAACTGGCGAAAGAGTCAGGTTTTGACGGCGATCTGGCAGACCTTTCTGACGACATCCTGATCTACCACCTTAAAATGCGCGACTCCGCCAAAGATGCTGTTATTCCTGGTATTCAGAAAGATTATGAGGAAGATTTTAAGACCGCATTATTGCGCGCCCGAGGCGTAATTAAAGAGTAAAAGCTTGTAAGCGGCGGCACCGAAATCGCCACAAGATGATATCCTGAATCATTCGTATAATTTCCGGATGATCGGATGAACGACCAGGCTTTTACTTTCCAGACATTACACCCGGACACCATTATGGATGCCCTGTTTGAACAGGGTATTCGGGTGGATTCCGGGCTAACCCCATTAAACAGCTACGAAAACCGCGTCTATCAATTTCAGGACGAGGATCGTCAGCGCTTCGTCGTAAAGTTCTATCGTCCTGAACGCTGGTCCGCAGAACAAATTCAGGAAGAGCATCAGTTTGCTCACGATCTGCTGGATGACGATGTTCCCGTTGCCGCACCGCTAAAATTCAATAACCAAACGCTCCTCACGCACGAAGGGTATTACTACGCAGTATTCCCAAGCCTGGGTGGTCGTCAGTTTGAAGCGGATAATATCGATCAGATGGAATGGGTTGCCCGCTATCTTGGGCGTATCCACCAGACGGGACGCAAAAAAGCCTTTATTGCCCGCCCGACGATGGGGATTCAGGAATACCTTCTTGAACCGCGCGAACTATTCGAAACGTCTGCAATGATCCCCGCTGCGCTAAAGGATGATTTCCTCAACGCCACCGATAAGCTTATTGCTGCAGTGAAAACCTGCTGGCGCGATGATATTTCCGTTCTGCGCCTGCATGGCGATTGTCACGCCGGGAATATTCTCTGGCGTGATGGCCCGCTGTTTGTCGATCTCGATGATGCGCGTATGGGGCCAGCGGTTCAGGACCTGTGGATGCTGCTCAATGGCGACAAAGCCGAGCAACGCATGCAGCTTGAAACCATTATTGAAGCTTATGAAGAATTTAGCCCGTTTAATTCAGACGAAATTGCCCTGATTGAGCCTTTACGTGCGATGCGTTTTGTTTATTATCTCGCATGGTTAATCAGGCGTTGGGACGATCCGGCATTTCCCCGAAATTTCCCGTGGCTTACCGGAGAGGATTACTGGCGTAGCCAGATATCTACATTTACTGAGCAGGTTAAGGTTCTTCAGGAGCCCCCTCTGCAATTAACGCCGATGTATTAATTGGACACACCCAGGAGAGAGTTAATCATGAAAAAAATTTGGCTGGCGCTGGCAGGTATGATTCTGGCATTTAGCGCTTCTGCTGCGCAGTTTACCGACGGCAAACAGTACATCACGCTGGACAAGCCGGTCGCTGGCGAGCCACAGGTTCTGGAGTTCTTCTCGTTCTATTGCCCACACTGCTATCAGTTCGAGCAGGTGCTGCATGTCTCTGACAGCGTGAAGAAAAAGCTGCCGGAAGGCACCAAAATGACCAAGTACCACGTTGAGTTCCTGGGCCCATTGGGTAAAGACCTGACTCAGGCATGGGCGGTGGCGATGGCACTGGGCGTGGAAGATAAGATCACTTCGCCAATGTTTGAAGCCGTACAGAAAACCCAGACCGTTCAGACCACTGCAGATATCCGTAAAGTGTTTGTTGATGCTGGCGTGAAAGGTGAAGAGTACGATGCCGCATGGAACAGCTTCGTGGTGAAATCACTGGTTGCCCAGCAGGAAAAAGCGGCTGCTGACCTCCAGCTTCAGGGCGTTCCGGCGATGTTTGTTAACGGCAAATACCAGCTGAACATGCAGGGTATGGACACCAGCAGCATGGATATCTTCGTACAGCAGTATGCTGATACCGTGAAATACCTGGTTGAGAAGAAGTAATTTCGCTGATGTAAAAACGCCGGTCACTGACCGGCGTTTTTGTATGAAGATTTTATCTTGTCTATCTGTTCGTCTTTCTCTTTCCAGAGCGTATTAAGCCACTGCTGGAAACGACGTTTGAAGTTCTTATCGTTTACGTAATCACCGTGCAGTTCAGCGTCTATCGGGACCAGATCGACGTGCACGACAATGCGCGTCAGTTTGCCGCTGAGCATATCGAAGAACGGCGTCCTGTCGTTTTCCGGATAGCAGAGCGTGACGTTAAGAAGTTTATCGAACTGTGCTCCCAGCACGTTAAGCGCCATCGCAATCCCTGCCGCTTTTGGCGGCAACAGATGCTGATAAGGAGAGCGAGTTTGCTGGCGCTTCTCTTCCGTAAACCGGGAACCTTCAACAAAGTTCACGATGGTCGTAGGATGTGCACGAAACTTTTCACAGGAACGGCGCGTGGTCTCCACATCCTTACCGCGACGTTCCGGATGACGAATCAAATAGCTGCGCGAATAGCGTTTCATAAACGGCATATCGAGCGCCCAGCAGGCCAGCCCGATAAAAGGCACCCAGGCGAGCTGCTGTTTCAGGAAGTATTTGTTCATCGGGATGTGTTTGCGAAAAAGCACGCATAACACCACGATGTCCGCCCAGCTGTGGTGATTGCAGATCAGCAGGTACCAGTTCTTTTTGTTGAGACTCTCCAGCCCTTTGACATCCCACTTCAGATGCGGGTTAAGGCACAACAGGATCGCCAGCCCTTCGCACCAGCAATACATCATGAAGTTACAAAATGCGGACACGGCTCGCCACACCACGGGTACAGGCAGCAGCAGTTTAATGATCCCGGCGAGAATGATCGGCACGGAACAGGCGATCGTCACCAGAATAGTTAAAATGATGCTTAGCAGTAATGTTATTGCAGCGAGCAATCTCGACATGATGAGCTTTTTCAAATAGTTAGCTGTAAGTGAGCGACCGACTAGTCGACGCTGGGCGCTGATTTTACCAGAAAACAGACAAATGAATGGCGCTTTCACATGATGATTTGGCGGCTTTTACCCTGGCGCAGCAGATTTCTCTGGGGTTCTGCGCGAATCAAGGCTTATATCCACATAGACTAAATTGCCATCAGTTGGCCATATAGATAAGATCTGACAACATAACAGCATGATAATTAAGATCTAAATATTACCTCATATGTGTTTTTTGCGTCTGTTATTCATATGAAGTGAAAATATACACAAACTTATCCACAGTTTGATTTTTGCGAGCGATCCTCACGATCGCAAAATCTTTTCCTGTATCTGGCGCTAATAACTGATGTTTTCATCCTTCTGTGGCATCCTTTACCCATAAATTGATTAAAGGCACGGACATTATGGTTCAGATCCCAGAAAACCCTCTTATTCTCGTCGATGGCTCTTCTTACCTGTATCGGGCATACCATGCGTTTCCTCCTCTGACCAATAGCGCAGGGGAACCCACCGGCGCAATGTATGGCGTGCTGAACATGCTGCGCAGCCTGATCCTTCAGTATCAGCCAACCCATGCGGCCGTCGTCTTTGATGCGAAAGGTAAAACCTTCCGCGATGAGCTGTTTGAGCATTACAAATCCCACCGTCCGCCAATGCCTGACGATCTGCGTGCGCAGATTGAGCCGCTGCACGCCATGGTAAAAGCGATGGGGCTGCCGCTGCTGGCCGTCTCCGGCGTTGAAGCCGATGACGTCATCGGCACGCTGGCGCGTGAAGCAGAAAAAATGGGGCGTCCTGTGCTGATCAGCACCGGTGATAAAGATATGGCGCAGCTGGTAACGCCAGGTATCACCCTGATTAACACCATGACCAACACCATTTTGGGGCCAGAAGAAGTGGTCACTAAGTATGGCGTGCCGCCTGAGCTGATTATCGACTTCCTCGCGTTGATGGGCGACTCCTCGGATAACATCCCTGGTGTTCCCGGCGTTGGTGAGAAAACCGCGCAGGCGCTGCTTCAGGGGCTGGGCGGGCTGGATACGCTCTATGCGGAATCAGACAAAATCGCCGGGCTCTCCTTCCGTGGCGCAAAAACCATGGCCGGAAAACTGGAAGAGAACAAAGAGGTGGCTTATCTCTCTTATAAGCTGGCAACCATCAAAACCGATGTCGAACTGGAGCTGGGCTGTGAGCAGCTGGAAGTGCAACAGCCTTCCGCTGACGATCTGCTGAGCCTGTTTAAGAAATACGAATTTAAGCGCTGGATCACTGACGTGGAAGCCGGTAAATGGCTGCAGGCAAAAGGGGCGAAACCTGCTGCAAAGCCGAAGGAGACGATTGTCGTTGACGCAGAAGAGCAGGCGGAAGAAGAAGCCGTGGTGCTTACCTTCGACAACTACGAAACCCTTCTTGAAGAGTCACAGCTGGTCGCCTGGATCGAAAAACTGAAAAAAGCGCCGGTCTTCGCCTTTGACACCGAAACGGACAGTCTCGATAACATTTCTGCCAATATGGTAGGCCTGTCATTTGCGACAGAGCCTGGTCATGCGGCCTATGTTCCCGTTGCGCACGATTACCTGGATGCGCCGGAGCAGCTCTCCCGTGAACGCGTGCTTGAGCTGCTGAAGCCGATCCTGGAAGACGAAAAGGCGCTTAAGGTTGGGCAAAACCTCAAGTACGACTGCGGCATTCTGCAAAACTACGGCATTAAACTGCGCGGGATCGCCTTCGACACCATGCTCGAATCCTACATTCTGGACAGCGTCGCGGGCCGCCATGATATGGATTCCTTATCTGACCGCTGGCTCAAGCACAAAACGATCACCTTCGAAGAGATTGCCGGCAAAGGGAAAAATCAGCTCACCTTTAACCAGATTGCTCTCGAAGAGGCAGGACGCTATGCGGCGGAAGACGCTGACGTCACGCTGCAGCTGCACCTGAAGATGTGGCCAAAACTGCAGAAGCACGAAGGTCCGCTGAACGTATTCCAGCATATCGAGATGCCGCTGGTCCCCGTGCTGTCACGCATTGAACGTAACGGCGTGAAAATCGACCCAACGGTGCTGCATAACCACTCCGGGGAGCTGGCACAGCGTTTGACCGAGCTGGAGCAAAAAGCGCATGAGCTTGCAGGCGAGCCGTTTAACCTCTCTTCACCGAAGCAGCTGCAAACCATCCTGTTTGAAAAGCAGGGCATCAAGCCGCTGAAGAAAACCCCTGGCGGCGCGCCGTCAACCTCTGAAGAGGTGCTGGAAGAGCTGGCGCTGGATTATCCGCTGCCGAAAGTGATTCTGGAGTACCGTGGTCTCGCGAAGCTGAAGTCTACCTACACTGATAAGCTCCCGCTGATGATCAACCCGAAAACGGGCCGCGTGCATACCTCATACCATCAGGCTGTCGCGGCGACCGGTCGACTCTCGTCTACCGATCCCAACCTGCAGAACATCCCGGTACGTAACGAAGAAGGCCGTCGTATTCGCCAGGCTTTCATCGCTCCAGAGGATTATCTGATTGTCTCGGCGGACTACTCGCAAATCGAACTGCGCATTATGGCGCACCTGTCCCGTGACAAAGGCCTGTTGAGCGCATTTGCCGAAGGGAAGGATATCCACCGGGCAACCGCGGCAGAAGTCTTCGGTTTGCCGCTGGACAGCGTGACCAACGAACAGCGCCGCAGCGCTAAGGCGATCAACTTCGGTCTGATTTACGGCATGAGTGCATTCGGGCTTTCGCGCCAGCTCAACATTCCGCGTAAAGAGTCGCAGAAGTATATGGATCTCTACTTCGAGCGTTATCCGGGGGTGCTGGAATATATGGAACGCACCCGCGCGCAGGCGAAGGAGAAAGGTTATGTCGAAACCCTTGATGGTCGCCGTCTCTATTTACCTGACATCAAATCCAGCAACGCGGCACGTCGCGCTGGCGCAGAGCGTGCGGCGATCAACGCCCCGATGCAGGGTACCGCGGCGGACATTATTAAGCGTGCAATGATCGCCGTTGATGCCTGGCTGGAAAAAGAGAAGCCTCGCGTGAAAATGATCATGCAGGTACACGATGAACTGGTATTTGAAGTGCACAAAGACGACCTCGACGCCGTGTCGAAGAAGATCCACGAACTGATGGAAAGCAGCATGACGCTTGACGTGCCGTTGCTGGTGGAAGTGGGAAGTGGTGAAAACTGGGATCAGGCTCACTAACGGTTCTTCGCATAACGCGCCTTTTATGTAAGTTTGCAACATAACAACGCGCGTTTTGTGACGATCATTAGAATTCCCTATGTAAAGAATGAAAAAAAACTACAAAAAGTGCTTTTTCTGCAGCACAAAAAGGGGTAGAGTTATCGGCGTAGGGTACAGAGGTAAGATGTTCTATCTTTCAGACCTTTTACTTCACGTAATCGGATTTGGCTGAATATTTTAGCCGCCCCAGTCAGTAATGACTGGGGCGTTTTTTATTGCGGCAAAGAAAAATTCAGGCAAAAAAAACGCGGCCATGGCCGCGCTCGGTATTACTCTTCTTCCGCTTCCGTCGCGGGTTCCAGCTCGCTAAACCAGGTGTCGAGCTTCTGACGCAGCTTGTCCACACCCTGCTTTTTCAGCGAGGAGAACGGCTCAACCTGCACGTCACCGTTGAACGCCAGCACCGCTTCGCGAACCATATTCACCTGCGCTTTGCGCGCGCCGCTTGCCAGCTTATCGGCTTTCGTCAGCAGCACCAGCACGGCGATATCGCTTGCCACAGCCCAGTCGATCATCTGCTGATCCAGATCTTTCAGGGGATGGCGAATATCCATCAGCACCACCAGACCTTTCAGGCACAGGCGTTTTTCCAGGTATTCCCCCAGCGCACGCTGCCACTTGATTTTCATCTCTTCCGGTACCTGCGCGTAACCGTAGCCCGGTAAGTCGACCAGGCGTTTGCCCTCTGCGACTTCAAACAGGTTGATGAGCTGGGTACGGCCAGGTGTTTTTGAGGTACGCGCCAGGCTCTTCTGATTGGTCAGCGTATTCAGGGCGCTGGACTTCCCCGCATTGGAGCGGCCAGCAAAGGCCACTTCAATACCGGTATCAGAAGGGAGGTGGCGAATATCGGGCGCACTGGTGACAAAATGCGTCTGTTGGTAGTTCCAGGTAGTCACGTGGTCGTCTCCAAAATCGTAATCTGAGGGGGATTATACCTGAATGCAGGCAAAAGGCTTTTCTGATTGCCAGGACTTGTAGGCGAATGCCCCAACCGGTGTGAGAGATCGGCCAGAGATGCTATGGGAGATTTCAGAGAATTCGCAGGCGTCAAAAAAGCCAAACTGTTTTAAATCATAAGCTTATTTTCGGGTAATTGTCTGAAAATCCCTTTTTGTACCGTTTCGTTGCTTGTTAGTTTAACGGAACAAGGTAAAGTGTGCGTCAGGGCGAGGAAGCCAACAGGATATCGACTTAAGGATTAGGGTCAGGAGCGCCAGGAGGCGAAGACGCAGGATTGTCAGGATGACCAGCGCCTGGAGGCGTTTAAACAGGAAAGGGAACCGTATCACGGACGGTATTAGCCAAGGGATAAACAGGGTTTGTTGTTGGCAAACACGGAATGTCTGACCCGCTAAGGGTTGTGAGTCAGGAAAAAAGGCGACAGATTGCTCTGTCGCCTTTTTTCTTTGCTTGCTTTCTGCTAGATTTCGCCGCAATTCTATACTGAAGAAAACGACTTAAAGATAAAACATCATGAAAAAACCAACCTCCGCTGCGGGCGCGAAACGCCCTGCAAAAGCACGCCGCAAAACGCGCGAAGAACTGAACCAGGAAGCGCGCGATCGCAAACGCGACAAAAAACATCGCGGTCATGCTGCGGGTAGCCGTGCCAACGGTGGTGGTGCAGCGGGCGCTTCTGCAAAAGGCAAACAGCAGAAAGATCCTCGTATCGGCAGTAAAACTCCCATTCCACTGGGCGTGACAGACACCCCGGTCACTAAGCAGCACAAACCAAAGAGCGAGAAACCTATGCTTTCACCGCAGGCTGAGCTGGATTTGCTGGAGAACGATGAGCGCCTGGACGCGCTGCTGGAACGTCTTGAAGAGGGTGAAACCCTGACCGCCGAAGAGCAGTCATGGGTGGATGCCAAACTGGATCGCATCGACGAGCTGATGCAGAAGCTGGGCCTGTCTTACGATGACGAAGACGACGAAGAAGAAGACGAAAAGCAGGAAGATATGATGCGTCTTCTGAAGGGTGGAAACTAACATTTGCACCCGGCAGGCACGATAGTCCTGCTTATAACCCTTCCGGTTATATGTTATCTGGTGTGGTTATTCGTTAAACTACGGCGGTTGTCGCGGCGACAGAAGTGGCTGCGCACCCGAGTGATGGCCCGCGATGGGGCCAGAACGGGCCGCCGTATACGAACGCGACACCAACGGAAGGAGTGAGCATGTCAGCACCAACTATCGACTGGGATTTGGCCCTAATCCAGAAATATAACTATTCCGGGCCGCGTTATACGTCATACCCCACCGCGCTGGAGTTCTCCGATGCCTTCGGAGAGCGTGATTTCCAGCAGGCTGTCGCGCGCTATCCTGAGCGTCCGCTGTCTCTCTACGTCCATATTCCGTTCTGCCATAAGCTGTGTTACTTCTGCGGCTGCAATAAAATCGTGACCCGTCAGCAGCATAAAGCCGACCAGTACCTTGATGCGCTCGAACAAGAAATTGTGCATCGCGCGCCGCTGTTTGCTGGCCGTCACGTCAGCCAGCTTCACTGGGGCGGCGGTACGCCAACCTATCTGAATAAAGCGCAAATAAGCCGCCTGATGACCCTGCTGCGCGGCAATTTCAGTTTTAACGCCGACGCTGAAATCTCGATCGAAGTCGATCCGCGTGAAATTGAGCTGGATGTACTGGATCACTTACGCGCCGAAGGCTTCAATCGTCTGAGCATGGGCGTGCAGGATTTCAATAAAGAGGTTCAGCGTCTGGTGAATCGCGAGCAGGACGAAGAATTTATCTTTGCCTTACTCAATCACGCGCGTGAGATTGGCTTCACCTCGACCAATATTGACCTGATTTACGGCCTGCCAAAGCAAACGCCGGAAAGCTTCGCCTTCACCCTGAAGCGCGTGGCCGAACTCAACCCGGACCGCCTGAGCGTCTTTAACTACGCGCATCTGCCGACGCTGTTTGCTGCCCAGCGCAAAATCAAAGATGCCGATCTGCCTTCTGCCCAGCAGAAGCTGGATATCCTGCAGGAAACGATCACCTCGCTGACCGAAACCGGCTATCAGTTTATCGGGATGGATCACTTTGCCCGTCCGGATGACGAACTGGCGGTAGCTCAGCGCGAAGGGGTCCTGCACCGCAACTTCCAGGGCTACACGACCCAGGGCGATACCGATTTGCTGGGAATGGGCGTCTCCGCCATCAGCATGATTGGCGACTGCTACGCGCAAAACCAGAAAGAACTGAAGCTGTATTACCAGCAGGTTGATGAGACGGGCAACGCGCTGTGGCGCGGCATTGCATTAACGCGCGATGACTGTGTCCGTCGCGATGTGATTAAGGCGCTTATCTGCAACTTCCGTCTCGATTTCAGCGACGTGGAAGCGCAGTGGGAGCTGAACTTCAGCGATTATTTCGCAGAAGACCTGAAGCTTCTGGCGCCGCTGGCGAAAGACGGGCTGGTGGATGTGTCGGAGAGCGCGATTGAGGTCACGCCGAAAGGGCGTCTGTTGATCCGTAATATCTGCATGTGCTTCGACGCGTATCTGCGTCAGAAAGCGCGACTGCAGCAGTTCTCGCGGGTGATTTAAGCCGCAAAAGCGCAAACGTAGGCCGGGTAAGGCGAAGCCGCCACCCGGCTTTTACGTTCAACCCCGCTAGCTAAACAGCCCAACCAGCGCCGCACACAACATAGCCGCAACGGCGGTTTGTGGCGTGTGGCTTTCAGCGGCTCCGCTAGAGAGCATATTCACGATTGTTTCCAGCATGATGTTCACCCCCAATTTCCGGGCACGATCATACAAAACTCATCGGAACAGTAAAGCGCAAAATAACGGCGATTTGCGCTCAATTAATAACCTTTACACTTCGGGGAAGATCACTCCATTCCCAACTCTTTAAGCTTGCGCGTCAGGGTATTACGTCCCCATCCCAACAGGCGAGCGGCTTCCTGCTTGTGACCCTGCGTATGACGAAGCGCGGTAGTTAACAGCGTACGCTCCATCTCTGGCTGAGCTTCAGACAGCAGGTTTTGATGACCGGAACGCAACGCGCGGTCGGCCCACTGTGCCAGCAGCGTCGCCCAGCTGTCCGGCAGCGCGTGCCCGGTAGTGCTTTCAGGCGCGGTCGCTTCAAACAGCTCAGCGGGTAAATCCTGAATCAGCACTTCCTGCCCGGCGGCCATCACGGTTAACCAGCGGCAGGTGTTTTCCAGCTGACGCACGTTGCCCGGCCACGCCAGGCGCGTCAGAGCGGCATCGGTTTCCGGGTGAAGCTGCTTGGCTTCCACACCCAGCTCGCGGGCGGCCACCTGCAGAAAATGACGCGCCAGGCGGGGAATATCTTCCCGACGCTCACGCAGCGGCGGCAGATGAACGCGAATGACGTTCAGGCGATGGAATAAATCCTCGCGGAATTTTCCTTCCTGCACGCGTTGCTCCAGGTTCTGGTGGGTCGCGGCAATAATGCGCACGTCTACCTTCACCGGCGCATAGCCGCCCACGCGGTAAAACTGTCCGTCGGCCAGCACGCGCAGCAGGCGGGTCTGGACATCCAGCGGCATATCGCCAATTTCGTCCAGGAACAGCGTGCCACCGTCAGCCTGTTCGAAACGCCCCTGACGAATGGTATTAGCGCCGGTAAATGCCCCTTTTTCATGGCCGAACAGTTCGGACTCAATCAAATCCTTCGGGATCGCCGCCATATTCAAAGCGATAAACGGCGCTTTTGCCCGCGGGCTGTGGCGATGCAATGCATGCGCCACAAGCTCTTTACCGGTTCCCGATTCGCCGTTAATCAAGACGCTGATGGACGAGCGGGACAGACGACCGATAATGCGAAACACGTCCTGCATCGCCGGCGCTTCGCCGATGATGTCTGTCGTTGGCCCAAAATCGGGTGCGTGGCGCGGCTGTTGCTGCTCCTGATAATGGCTAATCGCGCGCTCAACCAGCGCCACCGCTTCGTCAATATCAAACGGTTTGGGCAGGTAATCGAACGCCCCTTGCTGATAGGCGCTCACTGCGGCATCCAGATCGGAGTGCGCGGTCATTATGATGACCGGAAGCATAGGGTGGCGTTGTTTTATCTGCTTTAACAGCGCCAGCCCGTCCATGCCCGGCATACGAATATCCGAAAGCAGAACATCCGGCGTTTTGGTGGTGAGTGCATCGAGCACTTCGCTGCCGCTCTCAAACGTCGTGCAGCTTAATCCTGCCCCTGTGAGCGCGCGTTCAAGCACCCAACGGATGGAGCTATCGTCATCGACTACCCAGACTATCCCTCGTTGCATAAACGTCACCTTTATTTTTTAATCGGCAGGAAAACCGAAAACTCGGTATGTCCCGGCCAACTGGTAAATTCAATTTTCCCGGAGTGTTGATCGATCAAACTGCGGGCAATGGATAAGCCCAGGCCGGTTCCGCCTTCGCGACCGCTTACCATCGGGTAGAACAGGGTATCCTGCAGATGCGATGGAATGCCGGGCCCGTTATCCTCAACGTCGATTCGGGCCGCCAGCCGGTAGCGCACGCCATGTAACGTGAGCTGGAAGGCGGTGCGGGTGCGTAAAATAATCTCCCCCCCTTCAGGCCCCAGCGCCTGCAGGGCATTACGCACAATATTCAACAGGACCTGCTCAATCTGGTCCGGATCATGGGCCAGTTCCGGCAGGCTTGGGTCGTAATCACGTACCAGCGTGACGTTCTCCGGCAGCTCCATTGAGACGAGCTTCACCACCCGTTCAGCCACTTTATGGATGCTTTCAGTGACGTGCATTCCCGGCTGCTGCGGACCAAGAAGACGGTCTACCAGATTTCGCAGACGGTCCGCCTGCTCAATGATGACGTTGGTGTACTCCGCCAGCGCGGGATCGGGGAGTGCCTTGGTCAGAAGCTGCGCCGCGCCGCGTAATCCACCCAACGGGTTTTTGATTTCATGCGCCAGACCGCGTACCAGGTCACGGGCGGCAATTTGCTGCGCATGCTGAAGCTGCTCCTGGCTCAGTCGACGCTGATTATCCATCGGCGCCATTTCCAGCAGGATCATCCCATCGGGAAGACGCTGCGCGGTCAGCGACAGAATGTGCGAGCGCCCGTCGATCACCAGCGTCACTTCGTTATCGGTAAACCCCTGGCCAGCCTGCAAACTTTCCTGCATCAGGCCAATATTCAGCGAAAAATAGCTCAGGAGTTCAGGAAGCGGGGTGCCGAACAGTTTACGTGCGCTTTGGGCGAGCAGCTGCTGCGCCGCCGGGTTGGCGTAATGAACGGCCAGCTCGTCATCGACCAGCAAAATGCTGTTAATCAAAGAATTGAGGATCTGCCCAGCATCGGGCAGCGTGCCAGTTGCCATTCAGCAGTCTCCTGGAGTTGTTGCACTGTTTTAGTGCAGTATAGCGTTTTCGGCGTAAATAGCGCGTGAGATCAGGTTGTTGGTGGAGAAAAAAGCCCATCCGGAGATGGGCTAAAAGTTTCCACGGCAACTACCCCCGGCGCTTGTCACGCCGGGTAAAACAACTTTATTAAACGCTGTAGTACAGTTCGAACTCAACCGGGTGTGGCGTCATACGCACACGGTCGTTCTCTTCGATACGCAGGGCGATGTAAGCGTCAATCGCTTCATCAGTGAACACACCACCCGCAGTCAGGAACTCGCGGTCTGCGTCCAGCGCCTGCAGGGCTTCTTCCAGAGAGCCAGCAACCTGTGGGATCTCTTTCGCTTCTTCTGGCGGCAGGTCGTACAGGTTTTTGTCCATCGCTTCGCCCGGGTGGATCTTGTTCTTAATACCGTCCAGACCGGCCATCAGCAGTGCTGCGAAGCACAGGTATGGGTTAGCCGCTGGATCCGGGAAGCGCACTTCGATACGACGTGCTTTAGGAGACGCCACCACAGGAATACGGATAGAAGCAGAACGGTTACGTGCAGAGTAGGCCAGCATCACTGGCGCTTCGTAGCCCGGGACCAGACGCTTGTAGGAGTTAGTGGTTGGGTTCGCCAGGGCGTTGATCGCTTTAGCGTGTTTGATAACACCACCGATGTAGTGCAGCGCCTGCTCGGACAGACCGGCATATTTGTCGCCAGAGAACAGGTTGGTACCGTTCTTGGACAGAGACATGTGGCAGTGCATACCGGAACCGTTATCGCCAAACATTGGTTTTGGCATGAAGGTCGCGGTTTTACCGAAACGGTGCGCAACGTTGTGCACAACGTATTTGTAAATCTGAATCTCATCCGCTTTCTTGGTCATGGTGTTAAAGCGGGTAGCGATTTCGTTCTGGCCAGCAGTCGCCACTTCGTGGTGGTGCGCTTCAACAACCAGGCCCATCTCTTCCATGATCATACACATGGTAGAACGGATGTCCTGTGAAGAATCGACCGGAGGAACCGGGAAGTAACCGCCTTTCACGCCAGGACGGTGACCTTTGTTACCACCTTCGTATTTGGTGGAAGAGTTCCATGCGCCTTCGATGTCATCGATAGCCACGTGGGAACCAGAAATTGAAGCGCCGAAACGGATGTCGTCAAACAGGAAGAACTCTGGCTCTGGTCCGAACAGAACGGTGTCTGCGATGCCGGTAGAACGCAGGTACTCTTCAGCACGTTTTGCGATAGAACGTGGGTCACGGTCGTAGCCCTGCAGCGTGCCTGGCTCGAGGATGTCACAACGGATGATCAGGGTTGGTTCTTCGAAGAACGGGTCAATGAGCGCAGTGGTCGCGTCCGGCATCAGAACCATGTCGGATTCGTTAATGCCTTTCCAGCCACCAATGGAGGAGCCGTCAAACATTTTGCCTTCTTCGAAGAATTCGGCGTTCACCTGATGAGCAGGGATTGTGACGTGCTGTTCTTTACCTTTGGTATCGGTGAAGCGCAGATCAACAAACTTCACTTCATGTTCGTTCAGCATCGTCAAAACGTGTTCAGCGGACATACTTAACTCTCCAGATTGGTCATTGTCGTCGTGGTAACGAGGTCTTCAATTTCTGTTTGTACTGGCTGGTGCCATGTATTTTTTATAAAGCGAAATCTGTGCCAACTTTTAAAACACCCCAAAAAGGCGTTATCATGCGCACCATAGTGCAAAAGGGCTGCACCACGATGGATTTGTTGCACCAGTATAGTGCTTCAATGTGAACATTTAGCACCATATTGGTGCAATTTACGTTAAAGTGCCCTTTTACCGCTCCGTGAAAGCGATCACAAAGCATCCCTGCATGACTTGTTTGCGGGGGATGTTTGTGATCCTGTTTTGTAGTGCGATTAATCCGTGTACAATAACGCGCTATTTCTAAATGCCTGAGGCAAAGTTGTGATCGAAAATTTGCGTAACATCGCCATCATCGCGCACGTAGACCATGGTAAAACTACCCTGGTTGACAAGCTGCTGCAGCAATCCGGTACGTTTGATGCGCGTGCCGAAACCCAAGAACGCGTGATGGACTCCAACGATTTGGAGAAAGAGCGTGGGATTACCATCCTCGCGAAAAACACCGCGATTAAATGGAATGACTACCGTATCAACATCGTTGATACCCCAGGGCACGCCGACTTCGGTGGTGAAGTTGAACGTGTAATGTCCATGGTAGACTCCGTTCTGCTGGTCGTTGACGCAATGGATGGCCCAATGCCACAGACGCGCTTCGTGACCAAAAAAGCTTTTGCCCATGGTCTGAAGCCAATCGTTGTTATCAACAAAGTTGACCGCCCTGGCGCGCGTCCTGACTGGGTTGTTGACCAGGTCTTCGACCTGTTCGTTAACCTCGACGCTACCGACGAGCAGCTGGACTTCCCTATCGTTTACGCCTCTGCGCTGAACGGTATTGCAGGTCTGGACCACGAAGACATGGCTGAAGACATGACCCCGCTGTATCAGGCGATTGTTGACCGTGTTCCTGCGCCAAACGTCGATCTCGACGGTACCCTGCAGATGCAGATCTCTCAGCTCGACTACAACAACTACGTTGGCGTAATCGGCATTGGTCGTATCAAGCGCGGTAAAGTGAAGCCTAACCAGCAGGTTACTATCATCGATAGCGAAGGCAAAACCCGTAACGGTAAAGTTGGTAAAGTGCTGACTCACCTGGGTCTTGAGCGTATCGAGAGCGACATCGCTGAAGCGGGCGACATTATCGCTATCACCGGTCTGGGTGAACTGAACATCTCCGACACCATCTGCGATCCGCAGAACGTCGAAGCGCTGCCAGCCCTGTCCGTTGATGAACCAACCGTATCCATGTTCTTCAACGTCAACACCTCTCCGTTCTGTGGTAAAGAAGGTAAGTTCGTTACCTCTCGTCAGATCCTTGACCGCCTGAACAAAGAGCTGGTGCACAACGTTGCGCTGCGCGTTGAAGAAACCGAAGACGCTGATGCATTCCGCGTTTCGGGTCGTGGTGAGCTGCACCTGTCTGTTCTGATCGAAAACATGCGTCGTGAAGGTTTCGAAATGGCGGTTTCCCGTCCGAAAGTAATCTTCCGCGAGATCGATGGCCGTAAACAAGAGCCATTCGAAAACGTGACGCTGGACGTTGAAGAGCAGCACCAGGGTTCTGTGATGCAGGCTCTGGGTGAGCGTAAAGGCGACCTGAAAAACATGAATCCAGATGGCAAAGGCCGCGTACGTCTCGACTACGTGATCCCAAGCCGTGGCCTGATCGGCTTCCGTTCAGAGTTCATGACCATGACCTCCGGTACCGGTCTGCTGTACTCCACCTTCAGCCACTACGACGACGTTCGTCCGGGCGAAGTGGGCCAGCGTAACAACGGCGTGCTGATCTCCAACGGTCAGGGTAAAGCGGTTGCGTTTGCGCTGTTCGGTCTGCAGGATCGCGGTAAGCTGTTCCTGGGTCACGGTGCTGAAGTTTATGAAGGCCAGATCATCGGTATTCACAGTCGTTCTAACGACCTGACCGTAAACTGCCTGACCGGTAAGAAACTGACCAACATGCGTGCGTCCGGTACTGACGAAGCAACGGTTCTGGTTCCACCGATCAAGATGACTCTGGAGCAGGCTCTGGAATTCATCGATGATGACGAACTGGTAGAAGTGACTCCACAGTCAATTCGTATCCGTAAACGTCACCTGACCGAGAACGATCGTAAACGTGCTATGCGCGGTGCGAAAGAAGACTAATACGGTCAATCCGTAGGCCGGGTAAGCGTGAGCGCCACCCGGCAACTAAAAAGCCGCTGATCTCTCTGCGGCTTTTTTATTCGATGATCGCCAGAATTCTTCATTACCTGGGGCGTTATGTCCCGAAGCTATCTCTTTCCTGCGAAATTCACGGATTAGGGTAACTCTGCTCCATTTATCACGAACACCCGATCTGCCGATGAAATCGTGGTTTCGCGATGCGCGATAATAATCCTGGTGATGTTCATCTCCTGTATAGACTGATTGACCTGACTTTCACTGGTTTTATCAAGGTGGCTGGTCGCCTCGTCCATGAATAAAATACCCGGTTTACGGTATAATGCCCGGGCAATATAAATCCGCTGTTTTTGACCGCCGGACAACCCTTCCCCAAGTTCACCAATCAGTGTCTCGTAACCCATTGGTAGCTTTAAAATGTCATTATGAATATGGCTTGCGATAGCGCATTGCACCATCCACTGCTCGTCAATGTCAGGCCGAAAACCGGCGATATTCTCTTTGATTGAGCCTGAAAACAGCTTATCTTCCTGCATGATACAGGCAATGCGTTCAGCATAATGCTCGAAACCAAGTTGCTTAATATCAATGCCATTAATTCGGACGCAGCCGTTCGACGGTTCGAATAAACCGCACAACACTTTCATCAAGGTGCTTTTACCTGAACCCGATACGCCCGTAATAGCAATACTCTCTCCGGCATGAATGGTCAGATTCAGTTTGCTGAAGATAGGGTCCGCATGGTTATCATAACGGTAAGTCAGATCCTGAGTTTCGAGCGTTAAGGCTCCGTGTGGTAAACGCAGCGGGCTGGTGGCCGTTGAAGAAGATGCTTCCTGCAGCGCAATATCGGCAACGCGTTCATTGTGTAAGTTGATGATCTTCAGCTGAATGATAAAGTTGATCAGGGCATTTATTCGGTCATAGAACTGACTCCTGAAGGTGTTAAATGCGATAAACATACCGATGGTTAAATGACTATCCATCATCAGCCTGCCGCTAACCCACAGGATAACAATTTGGTCGCAGGCGGCGATAAAAGAGACGACGCCACCAAAGAAAAGATCCATTCGCGTCAAACGAATGCCTGTATTGACCTTATCTGAAAAAAGATTAAACCAGTTATTGATTCTCAGGTCAGTCATCCCCTGAATCTTAATCGTCGCGATACCGTACAGGGTTTCCATAAAATAAGAATTAAGGCGTGCTTCCTTGATTAACTCTTCTTCGGATAGCTGGCGATAGTATCGATAGGTAGCAAACCGAATGAAGGTGTATATTGCGGTAAAAGAGACCACTATCATGCTGAGCTGCAGGTTGTATAAAAACATCATTACCAGCAAACCCATGAGCATTAGCGTATCAATAATGCTACCAGTCAAACCTGTGGTAAAAGTGGCCCGTATAACATCAAGCGAGTGGAAGCGAGACTGAATGTCCCCCAGTTTGCGTCTTTCAAAATAGGTGGTCGGTAGCTTAATAAGGTGAGAAAAGAGGCTAAAACTCCACTGGACGTCGATGAGTGTTCCCAGTATCAGCGTGGTCCAGGAGCGTATGACACTGACCGTCAAACGTAACAGAATCAGAATAAACAACCCAAGACAGATGATATTAAGTAAACCGTAATCTCCGGATGCAATCACATTATCCGTGACTAATTGTGTCCCCACTGGCATTAGCAGGCTGATCAACTCAATCACCAGCGATAAGAAAAATACCTTCGTCAGTGAAGTTATCAGTCCATTGATATTCTTTAATAACGTGGTCGCTTTTAACCTGTTTTGCTTCTTTTGAACTGAGAAAGTGGTTCCCGGCCATACCTCAAGCACAACACCAGTAAAATGTTGGGACAATTCGGGCATGCTAATCACCCGTCGTCCAAACGCAGGGTCGTGGATCACCGCGCTGTTCTTATCGACCTTAATCAGTACGACAAAATGGTTAAAATCCCAATGCAATATGCAGGGCTTACGCACGTCATGTAATTCCTGAAGGTCCACGGACAATGCGCGTGACGACATCTCCAGTTCACTGGCAATTGCTTTTATCGCATTGAGGTTGACCCCACGTGATGACAAATTGAATTGTTGCCGGAGTTGCAGTAGATCCACCTGCTTGCCATAAAAACTGCATATCATTGAAAGACAGGCCAGGCCACATTCGGACGCTTCGGTTTGAAAGACAACTGGGATGCGTTTAAATATTTTCAGATCCAACTTGCGCAGCAGCGTCTCAAGTGTATAAAGATTATTCATTACCCGCGTCCGTTACGCTCATTTTCATTTCGTAAAAGGGCGATAATAACCACTCATAGATATGTCTCTTTTCAAGGAAAAGAGAAATCTGCGCTTTGGCTCCCTGGCTCAGTGAGAGTTGTTTTCCATGAACTTGCACAGACTGTAGGTCAGGTTTGATCATGATTTTGTACCAGGACTTTTTATCGTCATAGAATTCATGTGCGATGGTCTGCTTTGACAGGAGTTCTGGCTTCGATGCCGGAAGCCTGGATATTGCTGATATTGATGCCCTGAACTGACCAAATTTTTCATAAGGAAAGGCGTCGTAACTAACATTAACGCGCTGGCCAATCGCCAGATAAGGAAGAACTTCATCCGGAACCCAGGTTTCGAGATAGCATGGAGAATGGATATTCTGCTGAACTCGCGCCAGTACATCGCCTGCGCCGATCATCTTACCTTGCGCCGTATTGATGGAGTCGATTAAGCCATCGGCTGTTGCCACGATGACATAATTACCTTCCGCTTCTGTATTTAACTTTTCTTTTTGCAGTTCGTATATTTTTTGCTCAAGCTGGTAAATCTGTTGGTCATAATCAGCGCTCTGGGACTGGATTTGCTGATTGAGCGCATCGATCTGAACCTGGTCCTGTGATTTTCTGGCGACCAGGTCAGAAACATTGCTCTGCTGTTGATAGAGTAGTGCGTTTTGACTGCTCATCTGGTCTTTGGTGACCAGACCTTTTTCCTGATAACCACGGTAATCGTTAACGTTCTTCTCAATCTGATGCAGTTCCCGCTCAGCCTGCACCAGTAGCCCAGATGAGGTATTAAAACTGGACTGATAATGATCTTTTTGAGTCGTCAGCGCGTTGAGCGTACGGTTTTTCGAAGAGTTCAAATTTGCCATCATTACGCTGATACTCTTTATCTGTAGCGCGATCTCCTTTTTTTATTCTCATCAACCAGGCCTGATTGCGTCGATACACCTGAATGAATGAGAAAGAGGGCGTCACCTTTTTTTACGCGATCGCCTTCATTAACAAAACTCTGCACGACTGTACCCTGCATTGATGCAGAGATATTCACCGAGCCAGGGAAAGTGGTTATTTCACCGTGAACGATGACGCGACGGGTGTAGGAACCTTTGGTAATAAAAATAGAAATGGAAGCAATAAAAAAAATGCTGAGCAATATAATAAAAGCAAAAGGGATGCCCGGCAGAAGAACGGCTTTCCCTTCCCACCGGGTACTCTGATATTCAATAGCTTCCTTGCGAAACATATCTGGCCTCCTGCGGGGTGGAAATAGCCGCCAAATATCAGCGGCTATGAGTTATAATGGTTCAGGAATTAATGTCTACCGTGATCATTACCCTGGCGGCCACCGCCACTTTTCGAACCACCATTACCTTTTGATGAACCACCGCTTTTACCACCAACGTTAACCGAGCAACCACCGCTAAAGGATGTGCTTTCAGAGTGAGAACCATCTTTGTTAGTGGTGCTGGTGTGAGAATAGCTGCCATTACAACCAGCGCTACCACCACCGAACATCCCACCAATCGCACTACCGATAGAACCCCACATTCCTGCACCGCTGACGTTACTTAATTCACTTTCATTGAGTTCACGCATTATTAATTTTCCTTGCAATAGTGAGCAAAAGGTATACCCATAATATCCATAGACTTTTTCCATACCATTTCACCATCCGTGAATGAAATGTTTTTTACGCCAAAACGCGTAAAATCCTTTTCGCTGTACGTCGACAGACCTGTGTCTGGATCACCAATATTTTCTTTTTGCCCGCAAAGTGGCATCATCCATGACACATTTATATCTTTGTAGAATGCTTTATCCGTTTTTCTTATTTCTGAGAAAATGCGATCTGTTATCGCTGTGTCTGTATTGATTTCTCCGTTAACCGTAGTTGTTAACTTATTGTCATCAGAATTAGGCGACCCATGGAAACCAATAATGGAACCATAGTTGATGATTTTGTTTTTTGCCGCTGGGAAAAGATAGTTAGCACAGGAAGAAAGGCATAATCGCCTGACCTCAATGTTAATTTCTTTATCATGAATAACTTGTGCTATTTTTATTGCAGTTTCGACATCGCCACCACCACTGTTTATGGATATCGTTCTGACAGGGATAAGGTTTTTCCTGATAAGCCCCACAATGATTTTGTCATCATCTTTGGATATGTTTCCGTCGATATATAACGTATCAAAAACGAGGTGGGTTGAAAGTTTTGGTTCAAGCCCTTGCTTCACAATCAGTTGGCTAGAGAGTTGATATAAAATATCTCTGCTGGCTTTTTTAAATCGGTAGGCATTGTATGAATAAATAGCGAATGCACAGAGTATTGCTATTAATACGGCACTGAGGACGTATCCCTTTTTAATCTTCACGAAAGTGCAGCTCCATGTGTAAAGTAATGTAAACTTAGCATTATAAAAAAGAAGATAAATAGAGTATTTGTATCTAAATGTAAATTTAAGTAAAGTAAACTTGTTGCAATTTCTCGCAAAGCCGCGAGAAATGGGATTGCCATGGAAAAAACTGGGGGAATATGGTGATGAGAAAAAGCTTATGGAAGCGTTTTTCTATAATTTTTTGCAAAATGAACTAAAACGTATATCTTCGCAAAAACGCACTTAAATAAAACTCATCCCAGCCTATCGCCCGAAAGCCAATATCATTTTCCCGGGCTAAATTTTTGTTCTTCATACTGCTCCCTCTCAGCTGAATCTCGTGCATAGCCAAACTTTATCTTTCCCGCTACAGTTACCTCTCCACGGCGAGCAGGAGATAAACATGCTTTATATCTTTGATTTAGGAAACGTCATCGTCGATATCGATTTTAATCGCGTGTTGGGTGCATGGAGCGACTTTAGCCGCGTGCCGCTGGCAACGTTAAAGCAAAATTTCGCGATGGGCGAGACCTTCCATCAGCATGAGCGGGGCGAGATCAGTGATGAGGAATTCGCGGAACGTTTCTGTCAGGAGATGGATCTACCGTTAAGCTACGAGCAGTTTTCCCACGGCTGGCAGGCGGTATTTGTCGCCATTCGGCCTGAGGTGATCGACATCATGCACAAACTGCGCGAGCAGGGGCATCGGGTCGTTGTGCTATCAAATACCAACCGTCTGCACACGACGTTCTGGCCTGAGGAATACCCTGAAGTTAAGGCGGCGGCAGATAAGATCTATCTTTCGCAGGAGATGGGTATGCGTAAGCCTGAAGCGCGAATTTATCAGGCTGTTCTGCAGGCAGAGGGATTCACCGCGGCCGATGCGGTCTTTTTTGATGACAACGCCGATAATATAGAGGGAGCTAACCAGTTGGGTATTACGTCAATTCTGGTGACCGGAAAAGAGACGATACCTGACTACTTTGCGAAGCAGCTATGCTAAAAACCGTTCATCAAAAAGCCACGCACCATACTCGCCCGCTGCGGGCCTGGCTGAAACTGCTCTGGCACCGGATTGATGAGGACAATATGACCACGCTGGCGGGTAACCTCGCCTACGTGTCATTGCTCTCGTTAGTGCCGCTGGTGGCGGTCATCTTTGCCCTGTTCTCCGCCTTTCCGATGTTTGCGGACGTCAGCGTGCAGCTTCGTCATTTTGTCTTCGCGAATTTCATTCCGGCAACCGGGGATGTTATCCAGAACTACATTGAGCAGTTTGTTGCCAATTCCAGCAAGATGACGGCAGTGGGGGCGTGCGGTCTTATCGTCACGGCGCTGTTATTGATGTATGCCATTGATAACGCGCTGAACACGATCTGGCGGAGTAAAAAAGCGCGGCCAAAGGTGTATTCCTTTGCCGTGTACTGGATGATTCTCACGCTGGGGCCGCTGCTGGCCGGGGCGAGCCTGGCGATCAGTTCGTATCTTCTCTCCTTGCGCTGGGCGAGTGAGTTAAACGGCGTAATTGATAATGCGCTTCGCATCTTCCCGTTGATCCTGTCGTGGCTCTCGTTCTGGCTGCTCTATAGCGTCGTGCCGACCACGCGCGTGCCTAACCGCGATGCGGTTGTGGGGGCGCTGGTGGCGGCGTTGCTTTTTGAGCTCGGTAAAAAAGGGTTTGCCCTCTACATCACCATGTTTCCGTCCTATCAGCTTATTTACGGCGTGCTGGCGGTGATCCCCATTTTGTTTGTCTGGGTCTACTGGACCTGGTGTATCGTCTTGCTTGGTGCCGAAATAACTGTCACTCTCGGTGTTTACCGCGAACTGAAAAAAGCAGCAGAAGCTGAAAAACAATTAGAAGCAGACCAACCATGATTGCATTGATACAGCGCGTAACCCGTGCCAGCGTCACCGTGGAGGGAGAGGTGACGGGTGAAATTGGCCCAGGACTTTTGGTTTTGTTAGGTGTCGAAAAGGATGACGACGAACAAAAAGCCAACCGCTTATGTGAGCGCGTGCTGGGCTACCGTATTTTCAGCGATGCGGAAGGCAAGATGAACCTGAACGTCCAGCAGGCGGGCGGCAGCGTGCTGGTGGTTTCCCAGTTTACGCTGGCAGCGGATACCGAGCGCGGCATGCGCCCGAGTTTCTCTAAAGGCGCCGCGCCGGATCGTGCAGAAGCACTTTACGAGTACTTTGTTGAGCGTTGTCGCCAGCAGGAAATGAATACGCAAACCGGACGATTCGCTGCAGATATGCAGGTGTCGCTGGTGAACGATGGCCCTGTCACATTCTGGCTCCAGGTATGAGCATACTTACGGCATGGCCGCGGGTAACAAGAGAGAGTACAGCTATGTATCACCTTCGAGTACCGCAAACGGAAGAAGAGTTAGACGCTTATTACCAGTTCCGCTGGGAAATGCTGCGCAAGCCACTGCATCAGCCAAAAGGCTCTGAACGCGACGCCTGGGACGCGATGGCCCACCATCAGATGGTGATGGACGAAGAGGGTAACCTCGTCGCCGTCGGGCGTTTGTATATCAACGCCGATAACGAAGCGTCTATTCGCTTTATGGCGGTTCATCCCTCCGTGCAGGACAAAGGTCTGGGGACGCTAATGGCGATGACCCTGGAGTCCGTCGCCCGTCAGGAAGGCGTTAAACGCGTCACCTGTAGCGCCCGCGAAGATGCCGTAGAATTCTTTGCCAAACTTGGTTTTGTGAATCAGGGGGAGATCACGACCCCGCAAACCACGCCGATTCGTCATTTTTTGATGATCAAACCCATCGCCACGCTGGACGATATTCTGCATCGCGCCGACTGGTGCGGACAGCTCCAGCAGGCCTGGTATCAGCACATTCCGCTCAGTGAAAAAATGGGCGTGCGTATTCAGCAGTACACCGGACAAAAATTTATTACCACCATGCCGGAAACCGGCAATCAGAACCCGCACCACACGCTGTTTGCCGGCAGCCTGTTCTCACTGGCCACGCTCACCGGCTGGGGGCTGATCTGGCTGATGCTGCGCGAGCGCCATCTGGGCGGCACCATCATTCTGGCCGATGCTCACATCCGCTATAGCGCACCGATCAGCGGCAAGCCGAGCGCGGTGGCCGATCTGGGGTCACTGGGCGGCGATCTGGACCGTCTGGCACGTGGCCGCAAGGCTCGCGTCCAAATGCAGGTTGAACTGTTTGGCGATAAAACACCGGGCGCGGTGTTTGAAGGCACCTATATCGTTCTTCCGGCGAAGCCCTTCGGCGCGTATGAAGAGGGGGGGAACGAGGAGGAGTAATCTCCTGTTCACTCTTACCGGGAGTGCTGAATTCGCCCGGCGATATCCCGCATAACGTCTCGCGCTGACTGGCTGATGCCGCCAAGCTGAAAGAAGCCATGGATGACGCCCAGCCAGCGCTGAGCGGTACACTTCACACCCTGCTCAGTCAGATGCTGATATAACATTTCTCCCTCATCGCACAGCGGATCGTACTCTGCGGTAATGATGTGCACTGGCGGAAGCCCGTAAAAATCATCGCGCCACAGCGGGCTCGCTTCGGGATGCTGACGGTCAGTCTCTGCGAGATACATTTCATACCCGCTGAGCAGGGTATCCCGGGTGATAACGTAATCCGTGCCATTGAGGGCATAGCTTTCAAAACTGGCGGTGGCGTCGAGCATGGGGTAGATAAGAATAAGCTGTGCGGGTTTCCATCGCCCTTTCGCGTTGAGCCGCAATGACGTTACCAGCGCAAGATGTCCCCCCGCGCTGTCTCCACAAAGGGTGAGCCGGTTCCTGTCGACGCCTAATTTGTCCGCATATTGCCATACCAGCTCCGCACCTCTTTCCGCATCGTCATGTGCGGCGGGGAAGGTATGCTCCGGCGCCAGCCTGTACTGAATCGCAATCACCCGGCAGTTACTGTAGCAGGCTAACTGCCGAAGTTGGTTGTCATGGGTATCAAAGCCGCCGCTGATAAAGCATCCACCGTGATAGTAGATGGCTGCAGGCAATATTTCAGGTGCATTGAGAGGTGAAAATACCCGAATGGTAAGACCCTCAAGAACAAGCGTCTCCACCTGTACGCGCGTTTCGGTCTCCCCGGCAAGCCCCGTGCTGGCAATATAGCCTGCTCGTCGCACCTCAATGCTCTGGCGACGTGACGAGGGTCGACCTGCAGCGATAAATCCCTGAACCAGTTGTGCAATACCCTGTTCCAGCGCCATGAAAATTCCCTTTTACTGTATGGATGAACAGTTTATAGCCTGGTTTGATTCAAAAGAAAACAAGAATATTGTTGAGGGCAACAAGCTGGAAAGCGCCTCGCAAAGGCGATAACGCGTCTCTCAACGAGAATAGAGAGTATCTGGCATGAAAGACGGCGGCTACTGCTGTCGAATTACAGGCCGGGCAAGCACGCGCTGCCCGGCACTGTCACAGGGAATTACTCCCCTTCACCCGGGAACAGGAACGGGTTGATCGAGCTGCGGGCAAAGCCCTCCTGCTCCATCTTCGCGTCCAGAATCAGCGAGGCAAGATCGTCGGCCACCGCTTCGACTTTCGGGTCTTTTTCCTGATACAGAATCTTCAGGTAAGTGCCGCAGTCGCCGCAGCTTTCGGCTTTCACCGCCGCGTCTTCATTTTCCAGCGACCAGTAGTTCAGATCGCGGGTCTGCTCGCAGTTGCTGCACTTGATGCGCACCACGTGCCACTCGGTTTCACACAGGTTGCAGTGCAGGTAGCGCAGCCCCTGCGTGGTGCCGATTTGCACCATGCTCGATACCGGCATGGAGCCGCAGACCGGGCAGAACTGGCGCGCTTCGCCGTATTCTGCGCGCGCTTTGCCCGGGATCAGGCTTGCCATTTGCGCCCAGTAGAGCGACAGGGCAGCCCAGATAAACGGCGCTTTATCGCTGCTCACCAGCGAGAAGTCAGAGGCAAACAGCGCGCTTGCCATCTCTTCCAGCTCTTGTTCGGACGCTTTTTCCAGATTCTCAATGACCGACAGCGCGGTACCGCTCATCTCGGGCTTCAGCTCGGCAATCAGCGAATGCAGCAGCTTCTGCCAGTGCTTGTCGCGCGGCAGGACGTGAATGTCCAGCGGCGGCTTGCCCTGCGCGTTGGCTTCTTTGATGCGCGCGGTCAGGTCCATTTGCAGGGGATGGTCGTACAGCACCACTTCCTGCGCGTGGGCGACCAGCGCGGCAAAGCGCAGAAAATCGCCCAGCGGGTTGTTCTCTGCCAGCTCGCGCAGACGCTCTGCGCGGCGGTTGTAGAGGTTCTTGAGTCTGGGGAATAACAACGGCGGAATATAATCCGCCGTGCGTTTCTCGCTCGACCCCAGCTCATCTTGCGGGATTATGCGAATACTCATTCAGATGACTTTTCCTGTTTCTGGCGGACTTCACGGTACCAGCGCGGGTGATGCTTCTTCGCCCACGTACTGGTTACCCATCCTTCCACCATCGCGGTAATGGTGCCTTTCACCCAAAGGGCGGCGTAGATATGCACCATGATAACCACAATTAACGCCACTGCGGCAAATGAATGCAGCATCAGCGCGAATCGGATCACCGGGATTGAGAAAGCAGGCGCAAAGTACGGACGCCAGATGATCACGCCGCTCACCAGCAACAGGACCAGGAAGATAATCGCCGCCCAGAATACGCATTTCTGGCCGAAGTTATAACGCCCGGTATCACCCACTTCCTCGTTGACGACGATCTTACGAATATTCTTCGCCCAAAAGATATCATCCCGATTGATTAGGTTATGGTGCCAGTAACGGAAAAACATGATGATGAACGACGCAAACATGATGACGCCCACAAACGGGTGCAGGATGCGCGCCAGCTGTGGTGTCCCCATGATCTGCATCAGCCAGTTGAAGGACGGGAAGAAGAACCCCAGCCCGCTTATCGCCGCCAGCATGAAGCAGAAGGCGGTGACCCAGTGGTTGATGCGTTCCGGCGCGGTGTAGCGCACGATGGTGTCACGTTTTCTCATTTGCGCACCTCGTCTTTCTCTTCATGCAGGTTGTCGTCTTCCTCTTCCGCGCGGTTCGGACCAACGCCGACGTAGTGGAAGATGCTCGCTGCGAAGGTGGCAGCAAAGCCCACCGCTGCCAGCGGTTTCCAGATGCCTTTCCAGAACTTCACGGTTGCGCTGATTTCCGGGTTCTCCGGCAGGCCGTGATACAGGTTCGGCTTGTCGGCGTGGTGCAGCACGTACATCACGTGCGTACCGCCAACCCCGGCCGGATCGTACAGGCCCGCGTTGTCGTAACCACGGGTTTTCAGCTCGCCCACGCGCTCTGCCGCCAGCGTTTTCATATCCTCTTTGGAGCCAAAGTGGATAGCGCCGGTTGGGCAGGTCTTCACGCATGCAGGCTCCTGGCCGACGGTGACGCGGTCCACGCACAGGGTGCATTTGTAGACGCGGTTGTCTTCCGGGTTCAGGCGCGGTACGTCGAACGGACAGCCCGCGATGCAGTAGCCGCAGCCGATGCACTGTTCGGACTGGAAGTCGACGATGCCGTTGGCATACTGAATGATAGCCCCTTCTGACGGACATGCCTTCAGGCAGCCCGGATCCGCACAGTGCATACAGCCGTCTTTGCGGATAAGCCATTCCAGTTTGTCGTTCTGCTCCACTTCCGAGAAACGCATCACCGTCCAGGACTTGGCGGTCAGGTCCGCCGGGTTGTCGTACACCCCGACGTTGTGACCCACTTCGTCACGCAGATCGTTCCACTCAGAGCACGCCACCTGACAGGCTTTACAGCCGATACAGGTGGTCACGTCGATGAGCTTCGCCACTTCCTGCTGGTGGTCCCGCGCCTGAGGCGCGGGCGTGAAACCATTAGTCGCGGAACGACGGATAATGTCTTGAGATTGATAAGCCATAAGTCGTCTCCGTTACACCTTTTCCACGTTCACGAGGAAGGCCTTAAACTCCGGCGTCTGCGTGTTCGCATCGCCGACGAACGGCGTCAGGGTGTTCGCAATGAACCCTTTCTTCGCCACGCCCTCATAGCCCCAGTGAATCGGAATACCGATGGTATCCACCTGCTGACCGTGAACGTTCAGCGTGCGAATACGCTTGGTCACCACCGCCTTGGCTTTAATGTAGCCGCGGTTAGAGGAGACCTTCACGGTATCGCCATGCGCAATCCCGAGCTTGTTCGCCAGCTTCTCGCCGATCTCCACAAACTGTTCCGGCTGCGCGATGGCGTTAAGCAGCGCGTGCTTGGTCCAGTAGTGGAAGTGCTCGGTCAGACGGTAGGTGGTGCCCACGTACGGGAACTTGTCTTTTTTACCCAGCGCTTCGAAATCGCCCTTAAAGATACGGGCTGCCGGGTTAGAGACCACGTTCGGGTGCAGCGGGTTGGTGCCCAGCGGCGTCTCAAACGGCTCGTAGTGTTCCGGGAACGGACCTTCCGCCATCTTATCGATAGCAAACAGACGTCCCATCCCTTCAGGCTGCATGATAAACGGCCCAACGTCGCTGCCCGGTGCGGCAGTGCTGTAGTCCGGAATATCCACGCCGCCCCATTTCGCGCCGTCCCACTTCAGAAGCTGACGCTTCGGATCCCACGGGTTACCCTGCGGGTCAGCGGATGCGCGGTTATAGAGGATGCGGCGGTTGAGCGGCCACGCCCATGCCCAGCCCAGCGTATTGCCGAGGCCCGACGGATCGGCGTTATCGCGGTTGGCCATCTGGTTGCCCTTCGGCGTCCAGCTACCGGCAAAGATCCAGCAGCCGCTTGACGTGGTACCGTCATCGCGCAGGTGGGCGAAGGTACTAAGCTGATCGCCTTTCTTCGCCAGCACGGTGCCGGTGGCCGGGTCGATAACGTCCGCCAGCGCCTTACCGTTGCTCTCCATCGCCACTTCTTCTGGCGCAGGGTTTTCCGGCGTCGAGTAGTTCCAGGTCATGTTCAGGACCGGTTCCGGGTTCGCGCCGCCTTCTGCCGCGTACATCTTACGCAGGCGCAAGAAGATACCGGCCAGGATCTCGCCGTCGTTCATGGCGATACCCGGGGCGTCCGCGCCTTTCCAGTGCCACTGCAGCCAGCGCCCGGAGTTAACGATAGACCCGTTCTCTTCCGCGAAGCAGGTAGACGGCAGACGGAACACTTCGGTCTGAATCTTCGACGGATCGACGTCGTTCGATTCACCGTGGTTCTGCCAGAAGGTTGAGGTCTCGGTATTGAGCGGGTCAATCGTCACCAGGAACTTCAGCTTCGACAGAGACTCAACAACCTTGTTCTTGTTCGGGAACGAGGCCACCGGGTTAAAGCCCTGGCACAGATAGCCGTTCACTTTGCCCTGGTGCATCATCTCGAAATACTGCAGAACGTCGTAGCCTTTGTCCCACTTCGGCAGCCAGTCAAAGCCCCAGCTGTTTTCCGCCGTCGCTTTATCGCCGAAGAACGCTTTCATCATCGAGACGAAGAACTTCGGATAGTTGCCCCAGTAGTTCACCTGGCCTTCGAGCAGCGGTTTGGGCGTGCTGGCCGTCAGGTAGGTTTGCAGATCGGTCTGTTTCTCGCTTGGCAGGTTCATGTAGCCCGGCAGGCTTTGAGACAGCAGGCCGAGGTCGGTCAGACCCTGAATGTTGGAGTGACCGCGCAGGGCGTTCACGCCGCCGCCTGCCATCCCCATGTTGCCGAGCAGCAGCTGAACCATCGCCATGGTACGGATGTTCTGCGCGCCGATGGAGTGTTGCGTCCAGCCGAGGGCGTACAGGAACGACGCGGTTTTATCTTTCGCGCTGGTTTCGGCGATCAGCTCGCACACCTTCAGGAAGTCCGCCTTCGGCGTACCACAGATGTTTTCGACAACCTCCGGCGTGTAGCGGGATACGTGCTCTTTCAGCAGGTTCCACACGCAGCGCGGGTGTTGCAGGGTGGTGTCGCGCTTCGCAAAGCCTTTCTCATCCAGCTCGTAGTTCCAGCTGGTTTTATCGTATTTGCGTTTTTCGGCGTCGTAACCGCTGAACAGACCATCTTCGAAGTGGTAATCCTCACGCACGATCAGGCTGGCGTTGGTATAGGCTTCGGTGTATTCGCGGTTGTATTTTTCGTTGGTCATCAGGTACAGCAGTACGCCTGACAGGAAAGTGATGTCAGTACCTGAACGAATAGGGGTGTAGAAATCCGCCACTGACGCAGTACGCGTAAAGCGGGGATCGATCACAATCAGTTTCGCACCGTTGTGGATTTTGGCTTCCATCGCCCAGCGGAACCCGACAGGGTGCGCTTCAGCGGCGTTACCGCCCATCACCACAATGAGGTTGGCGTTCTTGATGTCGACCCAGTGGTTGGTCATCGCACCGCGACCAAATGTTGGAGCAAGACTTGCTACCGTTGGTCCGTGTCAGACACGCGCCTGGTTGTCGACCGCGAGCATACCGAGTGCGCGCGTAAATTTCTGGGTTAAATAACCGGTTTCGTTGCTGGAAGCAGAGGCACACAGCATCCCGGTGGAGAGCCAGCGGTTGACCGTAACGCCGTCGGCGTTCTTCTCAACAAAGTTGGCATCGCGGTCTTCTTTAATGTGTTTTGCGATGCGATCAAACGCCTCTTCCCAGCTGATTTGCTGCCATTTGTCGGAGCCAGGCGCACGATATTCAGGGAATTTGAGGCGGCTTTCGGAGTGGATAAAGTCCACCAGACCGGCCCCTTTCGGGCACAATGCGCCGCGGTTGACCGGATGATCCGGGTCGCCTTCGATATGGAAAATAGACGCTTTGGCGTTTTTAGCACCGTCGCCGAGGCTATACATTAACAGCCCGCAACCGACAGAGCAGTACGTACAGGTATTACGGGTTTCACGGGTGCGCAGCAGTTTATACTGCCGCGTTTCCGCCAGCGCTACGCCGGGCGCAAAGCCCAGTGCCGCTGCCGTGGTGCCTGCCATACCGCCAGCGCAGATCTTAAAGAACTGCCTTCTGCTGACCTGCATGGGTCACTCCTTGTTTCGACATTGCTTACATATGTAGTTTTAACTTCGCGGTTGAGAATTGACCGCAAAGGAGAAAAATTTGCGTTAATCCCTCAATTCCACGAGGGATATCATCAGAATACCACATTGTCGGTACCGCTGTTCTAATGGCGTTAATACAAAGTGAACGTATTATCACCATGTTGATTATAAAGTGTGATATCGATCACATTAACAGCTCTGCATGTTAAAGCGGTGTAGCCGGTGGCAGGTTGCACCCCTGCTAAATGAGTAGGAGAATGGTTGTCGAAAAGTTGATCCATACTATGCGTAACGCCTGTGGATTATGCTGCAATAGCAGGCTCACCTCCGTGGTTTTTCAGGAATACCGCTGTGTCTAAACAAAACCGTGCTCCCCACTCGTCACCACTGCCTGCGGGCATTGTGGAACTGTCGGTACACAGACCGCCCCACATCACCCATGCCACGCCGGATTTTCTGGCGGAAGAGGTGCCCGTTGCGCTCGTTTACAACGGTATCTCGCATGTGGTGATGATGGCTTCGCCAAAAGATCTTGAGCTGTTCGCCATCGGTTTTTCCCTCTCGGAAGGCATCATCGAGCATCCGCAAGACATCTACGGCATGGACGTGGTGCAGGCCTGCAACGGTCTCGAAGTGCAAATCGAACTCTCCAGCCGCCGCTTTATGGGGCTGAAAGAGCGCCGCCGCGCGCTGGCCGGGCGTACCGGCTGCGGCGTCTGTGGCGTTGAGCAACTCAATGATATTGGTAAACCCGTTGCGCCATTGCCGTTTACTCAGACCTTTAATCTGGCTCACCTCGACCCTGCCCTTAAGCACCTGAACGATGTTCAGCCCATCGGCCAGCTGAGCGGCTGTACGCACGCGGCGGCATGGGTGTTGCCGTCGGGAGAGATTGCCGGTGGGCATGAGGACGTTGGCCGCCATGTGGCGCTGGATAAGCTGCTGGGGCGCCGGGCGCGTGAAAGTGACGTCTGGCAGCAGGGCGCGGCGCTCGTTTCCAGCCGGGCCAGCTACGAGATGGTGCAAAAGTCCGCCATGTGCGGTGTGGAAATTTTGTTCGCGGTGTCGGCGGCGACCACGCTGGCGGTGGAGGTAGCGGAGCGCTGTAACCTGACGCTGGTGGGCTTCTGCAAGCCGGGAAGGGCAACCATTTATACCCATCCACAGCGATTAAAACTTAATCAATAATTTTGAATAATAATAGCAAATCCTTCCGCTTTTAGTTGTTCATGATGAGGTCTAGTATTTATCTCATCAAGGCACGGTGCCTTACCTAAACAACTTAATGAAAGGGTTTATATTATGAAAAGCATCAAAACTTTTGTCGCTGTAATCGCTCTGGCTACTTCTTTCGGTTCTTTCGCTGCTCAGACCGTGACCGCAACCGCGTCAACCATTGACGGCGCAGAAGCGAAAATCGCGGCTCAGGCTCAGGAAGCCGGCGCGTCATCTTACAAAATTACCCAGGCGTTCTCAGGTAACCGCGTACACATGACCGCTGAACTGACGAAATAAGCTGTCACACCGTCGAAAGAGCGCCCCCGGGGCGCTTTTTTAGTTTATGCCAGCCACGCGCAGCAGCGCGGTTACCACTGCCGCCGCCGCGATCACCACAATTAACGGCATTTTCCGCCAGGCCAAAAACACCGCAAACGCCACGCCCAGCACGCGCGCCATTCCTGCGAAATGTTCGCCTTCATAAAACGTGGTCGCCAGCGCCACGGAAAACAGCAGCACTGTTGCCGCGTCCGAAAGCAGCGCCTGAGAGCGTTCTGACAGTGCCAGCCTGCTGCCCAGTTTCGCCCCGCCAAGACGCATCAGATACGTTCCCGCAGACAAAATGGCGATGCCGAGAATAAAAAACGTCATATTTCCCATTATTTTTTCCTCGCAGCAAGACCCAGTAAAGAGAGCAGCACCGGTAATCCTACCGGGGCAAACGGTACTGCAGCCAGTGAAAGCGCGGCCCCGCTGCAGGCGCGGATTAGCGTGGTACGGTTTTTAAATGCGGGAACCACCAGCGCCAGCAATATGGCCGGAAATACCGCGTCCAGGCCGATGGTCTCCGGGTCAGGTAACAGTTTGCCAACCATGGCACCCAGCAGCGCGCCGAGCGGCCAGACAATGGCGACGCCTAAGCCGCACAGCCAGTAGGCGGCCTTCCGCTGCTCGGCGGTTTTTTGCGACAGGCCAAACACCACGCTTTCGTCGTTCATAATGTGGCAACCCAACAGGCTCAGACCGCGCTTGCCTACCAGTTCACGAACCGTCACGCCAAACGGCACGTGCCGCGCGTTGACCAGCAACCCCGCGGCTGCGGCTGCCAGTGGGTTACCGCCGCTTGCCACAATGCCGATAAACATAAACTCTGACGCGCCCGCGAGTACGGTGATGGAGAGTACAAACGGTACCCAGACCGGGAAACCGTAGGCCATCGCCAGGGAGCCGTAGGACATCCCGACCACGCCCACCGCGAGGCAGACCAGGATAATTGCTTTTATGGTATCGCCTTGCAGGCAAGAGAGATGATGCTTCATACAATTTTAGCCATATCGAACGTGTATCCATTATAATGAACGCAACGAAACTGATTTTCAAGACGAACGATTCGTTCGTTTTATAGAACAAGAGGCCGTTATATGACGCAGCCGATCAGCCTGATCGCCAAAAGTCTGGTGCGAGAACGCCTGCGAACCGGGCTTTCACTGGCGGAAATTGCCCGCCGTGCCGGGATCGCAAAATCCACCCTTTCCCAGCTGGAGTCCGGCAACGGTAACCCTAGCCTGGAAACGCTGTGGTCGCTTTGCGTGGCGCTGGATATTCCTTTCGCCCGCCTGCTTGAGCCGCAGTTGCCGACCACACAGGTGATCCGCCGCGGTGAAGGGACGAAAGTGGTCGCCGGACAGGCTAATTACGAGGCTATTTTACTGGCCGCATGCCCGCCCGGCGCGCGCCGCGATGTTTATCTTCTGATGACCCAGCCGGGTGCAGACCGTATTTCACAGCCGCATCCGCCGGGCTCGGTTGAGCATATCATTGTCACGCAGGGACGGGCGCTGGTTGGCCTGCTTGACGCGGCGGAAGAGCTCGGCGCAGGGGATTACATTTGTTATCCCGCCGACCAGCCGCACATCTTTAAAGCCCTGGAGCCAGACACTTACGCGCTGCTGGTGGCGGAACAAAACTAACCCGACAATGCTGTCGTCTTTGCGACAGCATCTTCCGTTAACCTCCTGAGTGAATTACCCATTTTGGCTTTTGTCAGAATGCGAATAACCTTATAAAAACTACGGCATTGATAATCATTTTCAATATCATTTAATTAACTATAATGAACCAACTGCTTACGCGGCATTAACAGCTGTGCCGCCCGACAATAATGGAGAGGATTATGAGTTATACACTGCCATCCCTGCCGTATGCCTACGACGCACTGGAACCGCATTTCGACAAGCAGACGATGGAAATCCATCACACTAAACACCACCAGACCTATGTGAACAACGCGAACGCCGCGCTGGAAAGCCTGCCAGAGTTCGCTAACCTGCCTGTTGAAGAGCTGATCACCAAGCTGGACCAGCTGCCAGCGGACAAGAAAACCGTTCTGCGTAACAACGCTGGCGGCCACGCTAACCACAGCCTGTTCTGGAAAGGCCTGAAAACCGGTACCACCCTGCAGGGCGACCTGAAAGCGGCTATCGAGCGCGACTTCGGTTCCGTGGACAACTTCAAAGCGGAGTTCGAAAAAGCCGCGGCTACTCGTTTCGGCTCTGGCTGGGCGTGGCTGGTTCTGAAAGGTGACAAACTGGCGGTGGTTTCTACTGCGAACCAGGACTCCCCGCTGATGGGTGAAGCAATCTCTGGCGCATCCGGCTTCCCAATCCTGGGTCTGGACGTGTGGGAACACGCTTACTACCTGAAATTCCAGAACCGTCGCCCGGACTACATCAAAGCCTTCTGGGACGTGGTGAACTGGGACGAAGCTGCAGCACGTTTCGCCGCTAAAAAATAAGGTTGCGTTGACGCCTGTGAGAAGCGAGTCTTATGACTCGCTTTTTTTGTATCTGCGTAATGGAGGCAGCAATGCATTACCCGGTGAACGTATTTACAGGCAAGGTAAGGGAGTACGACGGCAGTCGCCCGAGCGCCATCGCTAAAATTCAGGTTGACGGTGAGCTGACGCTTACCGACCTCGGGCTGGCGGGTGACGAGCAGGCCGAAAAGAAAATCCACGGCGGGCCCGAGCGCGCGCTGTGCCACTACCCGCGCGAGCACTATCAGCACTGGAAAGCCGAATTCCCCGAACAGGCGGATCTGTTTGTCGCGCCCGCGTTCGGTGAGAACCTCTCGACCGAAGGGCTGACCGAGCAAAACGTCTTTATCGGTGATATTTACCGCTGGGGCGATGCCCTGATTCAGGTGACGCAGCCGCGCTCGCCGTGCTTCAAGCTCAACTACCATTTCGGCATTCATGACATGTCGGCTCAGATGCAAAACGCGGGTAAAACCGGCTGGCTGTACCGTGTGGTGCTGGCTGGGCAGGTTTCAGCGGACGCACCGCTTGAGCTGGCATCACGCCTGAGCGATGTGTCTGTTTATGACGCCTGCGCCATTGCCTGGCATATGCCGTTTGATGACGAACAGTATCACCGCCTGCTGTCAGCGGCGGGGTTGTCGACCAGCTGGACGCGCACCATGCAAAAACGGCGGCTCAGTAACAAAATTGAAGACAATGCCCGTCGGTTATGGGGTAAATAGGTTTCTCTTTCGTTCGTCTCCCCCGTGCTAACGGGGGATGCTCCCTTTTTTTACACCGTACTCAACCTTTCCTTGCTTCATTCCTGATACATGGCCCACAAAAAAAGTGTTGGCCATGTAAAAACACTTGAGAATTCTTCCGGCTCAAATATCTTATGATCAAATTGGTTTAAACCAGATGGTGTGGGATGAAAGAAAAAAACTACGTGGATGTGCTCAGGGAGCGTTTTGAACGCTGGCTGAGTGAACAAAACTTACCGGCTGGCTCGAAGCTACCGTCTGAGCGCGAGTTGTGCGAACTGCTGGATGCCAAACGCATGACCTTACGGCAGGTGCTGATTGAGCTGGAGGTGGGTGCACGGATATTTAGAAAGAACCGCAGCGGCTGGTTTATTTCTGCTAAGCGCTTTATCTATAACCCAAAATCCCTCTCCAGTTTTAATGCGGAAGCCCGTGCCCAGGGGCGAAATCCCTCCTGGGGCTATTTATCCCGTGAGAGCATGGAGAGCGTACCGCATCAGGTTGAGAGGGTGTTTCCCGCGTCTGAGAATTGCTATCGGGTAACAGGATGGTGTGGGCTCGATGAACATAAGGTTTTTTACCACGAGTCATATATTGATGCAGAAACCGCGCCGGGATATATCCATAAACTGGAGAACCAGTCGTTTGCCAGCGTCTGGGAAGATGAATTCGGTCATACCTTAACCATTAAAGAGATGATCTTCAAACCGGTCAATATGCCGGAGCTGGCCTGCAAAGAACTGGGTGTGGCACCGAATACTTACGGAATTTTGGTGGAAAAACACCGAGCGACACGGGATAAAAAAGTGGTGCAGGTCGATTTTGAATACTGGCGCCTTGAATCAGTGGAACTCGTTATTCATGATGAATGAGAATAAAAATGAAAAATATTGATAAAGTGCGGCTGGCGGAACGTGCGAGAAATATACCTCTCTATCTGCACGCCTACGCGTTTCATTTAAATATGCGCTATGAACGCGTATTGCCGGGTGATTTGTTAGATATAGCGTATCAGCAGAAATTAAAGGGGGTAAAAATTCATGTCGAAGACGGTGAAACGCAATCCCTGCAAAAATTAAATGACCAACAGTTACGCACGTTTAAAGAAAAAGCGCAAAGCTACCATCTGGATATTCATATTGAAACCAGCGCTTCGGATAAAGCGACGCTGGATGATGCGATCCGTATCGCCCTGGCGACGGGAGCGACCTCGGTGCGCTTCTACCCGCGTTATGAAGGGTATCTGAAAGACGTGCTCGATAAAATTGCCAGTGATATTGCGTATTTATCTCGTTATGACGATTGCGGCCTGAGTTTTACTATTGAACAACATGAAGATTTACAGGGCCATGAACTGGTGACGCTGGTGAAAAACAGCGGGATGAAAAACCTCTCAATTCTGTTCGACTTTGGCAATATGATTAATGCCAACGAAGAGCCGCTGGCGGCATTAGAGGTTATGGCCCCCTTAATTACCCAGGTGCATATTAAAGATGCGCGGATTATTAACGAGGGGAAAGGTTGGGGACATGAAGCCTGTCGTACCGGATACGGTGATCTACCTGTGGAGGAGATGCTAAAAAGATTACTACTTTTAGGTGATGAGCAACCCCAGGTCACCTCTTTTGGCTTAGAAGAAGAGGTAGAATATTATGCTCCTGCGTTCCGTTTCGACGATGAAGGGAATAACCCCTGGATACCGTGGCGAAATGCGAGCTATACCCCATTGCCCGACAGCACGATGGTAGATGCCCGTCTTGCGGAGGAAAAACATCACGCCCTTTCTCAAATTCAGTATATACGTAACGTGTGTCAAAAATTTATAACAACCTGACTAGTATTTAGATCGTTAAAAAAGAACGTCAACATGAAGGCCATTTCATTTTGAGCTGGCTGAGGATTATTGCATTCATTTCCTGATTGAGAACGTTTTCTCAACCTACGCTAAGGGTGTTAATTATGTTCATGAATAAATGGGCACGACTCTGCTTTTTGATTTTAGGCGGCGGGACGATATTCAAACTTTCCAGTATGAAAGATGTCTTTTATGTACCTATGCAAAATGACTGGGGATTAACCAATACCCAAATTGGTTTAAGCTTTACGGTATATACTATTGTCCAGACAACGGGCCTGTTCCTCTCTCTGTATATTGCCGACCGTTACTCTAAAAAAATACTGCTGCCGTTTGGTTTAATCGGCGTGGGATTGTGCGGCCTCTACTTATCCACGCTGCCGTCATTTACCGGGTATCTGCTCTGTTTTGCGGCGATGGCCTTTTTCGCTGACGTAGTTTACTGGCCAGTATTGCTGAAAGCGGTGCGTCTGCTGGGAACGCAGGAGGAACAGGGGCGTATGTTTGGCTTTCTTGAGGCTGGCCGCGGCGTGGTGGACGTGGTTGTTGCCTCCGGGGCACTGTTCGTCTTTGTGCACTTCGGGGAAGGCAAAGCGGGCATGCAGGCGGGGCTGTTATACTACACGCTGATTACCCTGGTCGCAGGGGTGATCACCTACTTCATTGTCGATGACGACAAGGTCAAAGGCAGCGAAAAGGGGAGTGCCAACATGGAGGTGCTCAAGGGGATCAAACATATCCTCTCCTGCGCCAACGTTTGGCTGGCCGCGTTTGGCATTTTCTTCGTGTACGCTGCCTACTGCGGGCTGACATATTTTATCCCTTTCCTCAAAGATATCTATATGCTTCCGGTTGCGCTGGTGGGAGCCTACGGCATTATCAACCAGTATGCCCTGAAAATGGTGGGGGGACCGGTGGGCGGTTTCCTGGCGGATAAAGTGGCAAAATCGCCTACTGTCTACCTGAAGTGGACCTTCCTGATTGCCGCCGCGGCGATGATTGTCTTTATGCAGCTACCCCACCAATCGATGAACGTCTATATCGGGATGGCGGCAACCTTAGGTTTTGGGGCGATTATTTTCTCGCAGCGCGCCATTTTCTTCGCGCCGATGGATGAGATAGGCACTCCGCGTGAGTATGCCGGCTCGGCAATGGCGTTTGGCTGCATCATCGGTTACATGCCCGCCATGTTTGCTTACACGCTTTATGGCTGGCTACTGGATACCCACACCGGTATCGCAGGCTACAACTATGTTTTTAGCGTGATGATCGCGTTCAGCCTGATGGGATTCGTCTGCTCAACGCTGCTGGTGAAACGGATCAAAAAGCAGAACCGCGCGGCAGTCACCGCGGAGGTATAAGGTCAGCTGTCCCCGGCAAACGCCGGGGACAGGGCGTCATGAACGTTTGTACAGCGGCAGCCAGAGGGTCAATCGCAATCCACCCAGCGGACTGTCATCGGCTTTCACCCAGCCACGGTGCTGCTGCATGGCGGTTTCCACAATCGCCAGGCCCAGCCCCGTACCCCCCGATTCCCGGTCGCGCGCCTCATCGGTACGATAGAACGGACGGAAAATCTGCTCGCGGTCTTCCGGGCTGACGCCAGGACCGTCGTCGTCGACAATGACGGTGATCCCGTCTTTATCCACCGAGAACGCCACCTCAATCTTCGTGTGCGAGTAGCGCAGGGCGTTACGCACGATATTCTCCAGCGCGCTTTCCAGCGTGTTGGGGTTACCGTACAGCGGCCATGGACCCGGTGGGAAGTTGACGGTGAAGGATTTACCCATCTGTTCCGCTTCGAACGCCGCGTTGTCCAGCACCTCGTGCCACAGGTGATTGGCTTTCACCGTTTCGCTGACCAGCGCGTTTTTCTGCTGATTACGCGACATGACCAGCAGGTCGTTGATCATGCTGTCCAGGCGGTGAGCTTCTGTTTCAATACGCTCCAGCTCTTTGCTCTCACCGCTGCGGCGGCGCAGCAGCGCGGTGCCAAGCTGCAGGCGCGTAAGCGGGGTACGCAGTTCGTGCGAGATATCCGACAGCAGACGTTGCTGTGCGGTCATCATGCGATCGAGAGCGCTCACCATCTGGTTAAAACTGGTCCCGGCGGCAAGGAACTCCTGCGGTCCGGCTTCCAGTTCAGGGTGTTGTCGCAGGTTACCCTGCGCCACTTCATCGGCGGCATTTTTCAGCTTACGCGCTGGTTTTGCCAGGCTCCACGCCAGCCATAACAGCAGCGGCGAGCTGACCAGCATGGTGACAATCAGCAGCAGGAGAGGGCGGTCAAACAGCAGGTTGATAAAATCAGACTGGGAGTTGCTCGCCGGACGGATCAGGTAGAGCTGATAATTATCCTCTCCGTCTCTGACGGAGAAAGGCCCTACCATTTCTACGCGGCCATATTTCTTCTTCTGGGGATGATCGGCGTTATCCGCCTGGCCAATGAAGTTGCGGATAATCTGCATTTCATTGCGATCGGCCCCAATGACGCGGCCTTCGCTGGTCACCAGCAGCAGGCGTTGTCCGGGCGGCGCCCACTTGTCGATAGCGCGAAATAATCTGCGCCACCACATTAAATCGTTCGGCGGGTCGTTTGCCAGCTCGGCTTCCACGTGTTGCTCGATCATCACGCCCTGACGTTGCTCGCTGTCGAGAAGCTCCGTCATCTGGCGTGAGTCGAGTTTTGGCAACATCAGTACGAGCATTAAAACCAGTGCCAGCGTCAGCCAGAAGATGGCGAAGATGCGGGCGGTTAAGCTTCCTATCATGAAGCGGAAACCATCAGATAACCGCGACCACGCAGGGTTTTAAACCATGGGTGACCGTCTTTACGCTCCGGCAGCTTACGGCGCAGGTTAGAGATGTGCATGTCGATGGCGCGGTCAAACGGGGTCAGACGCTTGCCCAGCACTTCCTGACTTAAATGCTCACGCGAAACCACCTGGCCGAGGTGCTGTGCCAGCAGGTACAGCAGGGTGAACTCCGTGCCGGTCAGTTCCAGCGTCTGGCCATCAAAGCTCGCTTCCTGACGGCCCGGGTTCAGGCTCAGGGAGTCGACTTCAAGGGTAGGTGAGCTGTTGTCGGTATTCTGCTGCTGCTCGCTCCAGTGGGAACGACGCAGGATCGCGCGAATACGGGCGACCAGTTCGCGGTCGTTAAACGGCTTCGGTAAATAGTCATCCGCGCCCAGCTCAAGGCCGAGTACGCGATCGAGTTCGCTGCCGCGTGCGGTCAGCATGATAACGGGAGTCTGGTGTGTCTGGCGAAGCTCTTTCAACGTATCAATACCGTTTTTCTTCGGCATCATCACGTCGAGCAAAAGTAAATCGATGCTGTCGTCAAGGAGACTCAGCGCCTGCTCGCCATCATGGGCAACCAGGACGTTGAAACCTTCCATGTCGAGCAACTCCTTTAAAAGGGATGTGAGCTCTCGGTCATCATCAACTAACAGGATTTTATTCATTGTTTAAATACCTCCGAGGCAGAAATTACGACATCAAGGCTGTCTAATCCATGACTTTACGTTGTTTTACACCCCCTGACGCATGTTTGCAGCCTGAATCGTAGACTGTCTCTCGTTGAATCGCGACACGAAAGATTTTGGGAGCAAGTGATGCGCAAAGTTACCGCTGCCGTCATGGCCTCAACGCTGGCGTTCAGTGCGTTTAGCCAGGCTGCTGAAGCTATCACCAGCGATAACAGTCCCTTACAAGAGGGCGCAACGCAGAACAGCAGCCAAAGCCATATGTTTGACGGCATAAGTTTAACCGAACATCAGCGTCAACAGATGCGAGATCTGATGCAGAGGGCGAGACACGACCAGCCCCCTGTTAATGTTAGCGAAATGGAGACAATGCATCGCCTTGTCACCGCAGAAAATTTTGACGAAAGCGCTGTACGCGCTCAGGCCGAAAAAATGGCACAGGAACAGGTTGCCCGCCAGGTCGAAATGGCGAAGGTCCGCAACCAGATGTTCCACCTGCTAACGCCCGAGCAGCAAGCGGTTTTGAACACCAGACATCAGCAGCGAATGGACCAGCTGCGTGAGGTTGCACGGATGCAGCGAAGCTCAGAAACGACGTTTTTCAGTAGCAATAGCAGTACCCGTAGTAACCAGTAAACCCTGTTTTCCTTGCCATAGACACCATCCCTGTCTTCCCCCACATGATGTGGGGGTTTTTTTTGCCCCGCATTCTGATTTGTTAACCGTTTATTCATCCTTCGACTCCACATGCTTCCGTTATACTAGCGGCATGACATGACAGGAGCGTTTATGAATCAATCCTATGGAAGACTGGTAAACCGGGCCGCCATGGCCGCGACGGTAATGGCGTCGTGCTTGCTGGTCATCAAAGTTTTCGCGTGGTGGTATACCGGTTCGGTCAGTATTCTGGCGGCGCTGGTGGACTCGCTGGTGGATATTGCCGCCTCGCTGACCAACCTGCTGGTGGTGCGTTACTCGCTGCAGCCAGCGGATGAAGAGCACACCTTTGGGCACGGTAAAGCGGAGTCGCTGGCCGCGCTGGCGCAAAGCATGTTTATATCCGGTTCTGCGCTGTTCTTGTTTCTCACCGGCATTCAGCATCTCGTCTCACCGACACCGATGAACGATCCCGGCGTCGGCGTCGTTGTGACGATTGTCGCGCTTATATGCACACTTGTTCTGGTAACGTTCCAGCGCTGGGTTGTGCGCAAAACGCAAAGTCAGGCTGTACGGGCAGATATGCTTCATTATCAATCTGATGTTATGATGAATGGGGCTATTCTTATTGCGCTCGGTCTGGCCTGGTATGGCTGGCATCGGGCCGATGCGTTGTTTGCGTTAGGGATTGGTATCTATATTTTATATAGCGCCCTGCGGATGGGGTATGAAGCGGTGCAATCACTGCTTGACCGCGCCCTCCCGGACTCAGAACGTAATGAAATTTTTTCTATCGTGACCTCCTGGCCCGGCGTCAGCGGTGCACACGATCTTCGAACGCGGCAGTCAGGGCCGACCCGCTTTATTCAGATTCACATTGAAATGGAAGACAACCTGCCACTGGTTCAGGCTCACGTGATAGCTGAGCAGGTCGAGCAGGCGATTTTGCAGCGTTTTCCTGGTTCAGACGTCATCATTCACCAGGATCCCTGCTCGGTTGTACCCGGTCATGTTGGGCTTTCGTAATTCGTTGTAAAAAAGTGAGCCAGGCCAGCATTTTGTGTATAAATTACCGCCATTTGGTCTGACCTGAATCAATTCAGCTGGAAGGGATTGATATACTATTTGCAGTATTCGTTGGTCGATAAGTTTCTTCCGGCAACAGATTTCAATTTTGCATTCCTAAGTTCAGAGGTAGTCATGATTAAGAAAATCGGTGTGTTGACAAGCGGCGGTGATGCGCCGGGCATGAACGCGGCAATTCGTGGTGTTGTCCGTGCAGCGCTGACGGAAGGCCTGGAAGTTTTTGGCGTTTATGACGGTTATCTGGGCCTGTATGAAGATCGTATGGTTCAGCTCGACCGTTACAGCGTGTCTGACATGATCAACCGTGGCGGTACTTTCCTCGGTTCTGCGCGCTTCCCGGAATTCCGTGATGAACACGTTCGTGAAGTGGCTATCGAAAACATGAAGAAACGCGGCCTGGACGCCCTGGTGGTTATCGGTGGTGACGGCTCCTACATGGGTGCAAAACGTCTGACCGAAATGGGTTTCCCGTGCATCGGTCTGCCGGGCACCATCGACAACGACATCAAAGGTACTGACTACACTATCGGCTTCTTTACCGCGCTGGGTACCGTTGTTGAAGCGATTGACCGTCTGCGTGACACCTCGTCTTCTCACCAGCGTATCTCTATCGTTGAAGTGATGGGCCGTTACTGCGGCGACCTGACCCTGGCGGCAGCCATTGCGGGCGGTTGCGAATTTATCGTCGTGCCAGAAGTCGAATTTAGCCGTGAAGATCTAGTGGCTGAAATCAAAGCGGGCATCGCGAAGGGTAAAAAACACGCAATCGTGGCTATCACCGAGCACATCTGTGACGTTGACGAGCTGGCGAAGTACATCGAAGCCGAAACCAAACGCGAAACCCGCGCGACCGTACTGGGTCACATCCAGCGTGGCGGTTCCCCAGGCCCTTACGACCGTATTCTGGCGTCTCGTATGGGCGCGTACGCTATCGATCTGCTTCTGCAGGGTCACGGCGGCCGCTGCGTCGGTATTCAGAACGAAAAACTGGTTCACCATGACATCATCGATGCGATTGAAAATATGAAGCGTCCGTTCAAAGGTGACTGGCTGGACTGCGCGAAAAAACTGTACTGATCGGCGTTTTTTGCCCGGTGGCGCTGCGCTTACCGGGCCTACAAAAGCACGGTTCGTAGGCCGGGTAAGGCGAAGCCGCCACCCGGCTTTTTTATGTGTGCACGCTTTTTTATTCCACTCCGTTATAGCCAATCTTTTTTTATTCTTTAATCCTTGAATCGCTTTCTGGCACGCTGCATTCATCAAAACACTACACAAGAGAGCTGGGCGATGAATAAATGGGGCGTGGGTTTAACATTATTGCTGGCATCGACCAGCGTTCTGGCTAAGGACATCCAGTTACTGAACGTGTCATACGACCCGACGCGTGAGCTGTACGAGCAATACAACAAAGCGTTTGCGGCACACTGGAAACAGGAAACCGGCGACAACGTCGTGGTTCGCCAGTCTCACGGTGGTTCTGGCAAGCAGGCGACCTCCGTTATCAACGGGATTGAAGCCGACGTGGTGACCCTGGCGCTGGCCTACGATGTTGACGCGATCGCCGAGCGTGGCCGTATCGACAAAAACTGGATCAAACGCCTGCCGGATAACTCCGCGCCATACACGTCGACCATCGTTTTCCTGGTACGTAAAGGCAACCCGAAACAGATCCATGACTGGAATGACCTGATTAAGCCGGGCGTGTCAGTCATCACGCCTAACCCGAAAAGCTCTGGCGGCGCTCGCTGGAACTACCTGGGCGCATGGGGCTACGCGCTGCACCATAACAATGGCGACCAGGCCAAAGCGCAGGAATTCGTGAAAGCGCTGTATAAAAACGTTGAGGTGCTGGACTCCGGCGCACGTGGCGCCACCAACACCTTCGTCGAGCGTGGGATTGGCGACGTGCTGATCGCATGGGAAAACGAAGCCCTGCTGGCCACTAACGAACTGGGTAAAGACAAATTCGAGATCGTGACCCCAAGCGAATCGATTCTGGCTGAGCCGACCGTCTCCGTGGTCGATAAAGTGGTTGAGAAGAAAGATACCAAAGCGGTGGCGGAAGCCTACCTGAAGTATCTGTACTCGCCAGAAGGCCAGGAAATTGCGGCGAAAAACTTCTATCGTCCACGCGATCCGGCCGTTGCGAAGAAATACGAAAGCGTATTCCCTAAACTGAAACTCTTCACCATTGATGACGAGTTCGGTGGCTGGACCAAAGCGCAGAAAGAGCACTTCTCTAACGGCGGCACCTTCGACCAGATCAGCCAGCGCTAACCCATTAGCCCATGACACGGTGACCCGGCGTGAGAAATCCGCCGGGTTTTTTATTTGGTCATCATTTTGCGTTACTCTTTTGCCTCTATTGAAAACAGGGAACGCGTTGTGAAAAAAATTATCTTATTGCTCCTCATTGTCATCGCCCTGGCAGCTGGCGGCGTGTACTGGATGAAAGCGGGTAATCCGAATGCGTTGCGACATATCGTTCTCGACCAGTGTGTGCCGAATCAGATCCAGAACCGTAACCCGGCACCGTGTGCGCAGGTGAAAACGGACGCAGGCTACGTGGTGTTTAAAGATCGCAACGGGCCGCTGCAGTACCTGCTGATGCCAACCTACCGCATCAACGGCACCGAAAGCCCGCTTTTGACCGAATCTCATACTCCGAACTTTTTCTGGCTGGCCTGGCAGTCGCGCAGCTTTATGACCCTGAAGCGCGGCTCCGAGGTGCCTGACAGCGCCATTTCGCTGACGATTAACTCGCCGACAGGGCGCACGCAGAACCATTTCCATATTCATATCTCCTGCCTGCGCCCGGACGTGCGCGAGAAGCTCAACGCGGCACAGGGAGAAATCAGCACCCAGTGGCTGCCTCTTCCCGGAGGGCTGGAAGGACATGAGTATCTTGCTCGCCGGGTGACGGAAAATGAACTGGTGCAGCGCAGCCCGTTCATAATGCTGGCTGAAGAGCTGCCGGAAGCGCGCGACCATATGGGGCGCTTTGCCCTGGCGATGACGCAGCAGTCGGATGGCTCGTTTGTGTTGCTGGCGACCGAGCGCAATCTGTTGATGCTCAACCGCGCGTCGGCAGAGGAATTGCAGGATCATCAATGCGCTATCCTGAAGTAACCCCACCATAAATCGCGTTTACTCGGGCTGCCTGTCACCGTAGACTTGCTGAAAAATTCTACAGGAGACAGGTATGTCGCTCTGGTTAACGTATCCTCTGCTGCTACCCTCACTGATTGTTGGCGTCACCATCGTTCTGTGGGCGACGTCGCTATTGCCGGAATTCATCACCGCGCTGCTGTTCTTCACGGCGGCGATGACCGCCAGAATCGCCCCGCCGGAGGTCATCTTCGGCGGTTTTGCCTCGTCGGCTTTCTGGCTGGTATTCAGCGGCTTTGTGCTCGGCGTGGCGATCCGTAAAACCGGACTGGCGGACAGGGCCGCCCGGGCGCTGTCGTCAAAGCTCACCGACTCCTGGGTATTAATGGTAGCGAGCGTGGTGCTGCTGAGCTATGCGCTGGCGTTTGTGATGCCGTCGAACATGGGACGAATTGCGCTGCTGATGCCAATTGTCGCGGCGATGGCAAAACGCGCCGGTATCGCCGACGGCTCCCGCGCCTGGTTTGGTCTGGCGCTGGCGGTAGGGTTCGGGACTTTCCAGCTATCGGCGACGATTCTGCCCGCTAACGTCCCTAATCTGGTGATGAGCGGTGCTGCGGAAGGTTCGTACGGCATCCATCTGAACTATGTCCCATATCTGCTGCTGCACACGCCGGTGCTGGGCATTCTCAAAGGCCTGATCCTGATTGGCCTGATCTGCTGGCTATTTCCCGGTAGCCCGAAACCGCCGAAGGAACAGGCGCCCTCTGAGCCTATGGGGCGGGACGAAAAGCGTCTCGCCTGGCTGCTGGCGGTGGTGCTGGGGATGTGGGTGACGGAGAGCTGGCACGGCGTGGGACCCGCGTGGACGGGGCTGGCGGCGTCGATCATCGTTATGCTACCGCGTATAGGTTTTATCACCGGGGAGGAGTTTTCTGCGGGGGTGAATATGCGCACCTGTATCTACGTTGCCGGTATTTTGGGGCTGGCGATCGTCGTGACCCAAACCGGCATCGGAACGGCGGTGGGCGAGGCGTTGCTCCGCATTATGCCGCTGAATGCAGACCGACCGTTCACCAGTTTCCTGGCGCTGACCGGTATTACCACCGCACTCAACTTCATTATGACCGCCAACGGCGTGCCGGCGCTTTACACCACCCTGGCGCAGAGCTTCTCGGATGCGACCGGTTTCCCGCTGCTGTCGGTGATCATGATTCAGGTGCTGGGCTATTCTACGCCGCTGCTGCCGTATCAGGCGTCGCCGATTGTGGTGGCGATGGGGCTCGGGAAGGTGCCTGCAAGGGCGGGGATGGTGCTTTGTCTGGCGCTGGCGGTGGCAACTTATCTGGTGCTGCTGCCGCTGGATTATCTGTGGTTTAGCGTGTTAGGTAAGTTGTAGCGTTTTTGTAGGGCGGGTAAGCGCAAGCGCCACCCGCCACAAAGGCAATTACGCCTGTTTAGCCGCTTCTGCCGCTTTAACGATCACCGCGAAAGCGTCCGCTTTCAGGGATGCACCGCCAACCAGCGCGCCATCGATGTCTGGCTGGGTGAACAGCTCAGCAGCGTTGGAGGCGTTTACGGAACCGCCGTACTGGATGATCACTTGCTCAGCGACTTTGGCGTCAGCTTTCGCAATGTGGTCACGGATGAATTTGTGAACCGCCTGAGCCTGCGCAGGGGTTGCTGATTTGCCGGTACCGATCGCCCAGACTGGCTCGTAAGCGATAACCGCGCCTTCGAACGCTGCCGCGCCCTGGGTTTTCAGCACTGCGTCGATCTGACGTGCGCACACTTCTTCGGTTTTACCCGCTTCGTTTTCTGCTTCGGTTTCACCGATGCACAGAACCGGGATCAGACCCTGCTCTTTCAGCACGGCGAATTTCTTCGCGATGAACTCGTCAGATTCTTTGTGATAGGTGCGACGCTCGGAGTGGCCGATGATGATGTATTTCGCGCCGATATCTTTCAGCATTTCAGCGGAGGTTTCACCGGTGAACGCGCCAGACAGGTTAACGTCAACGTTCTGCGCGCCCAGAATGATGTGGCTGCCGTCAGCGGCGTGTTTAGCCAGATCCAGGTACATATCCGGCGGAGCGATAGCAACCGCGCAGCCCGTCACGCCAGCCAGCTCTTTACGCAGGTTCGCAACCAGTTCGTTTACCATGTGGCGGCTGCCGTTCAGTTTCCAGTTACCCATCACTAAAGGATGTCGCATTTCAATTCTCCACGCTCAATAAGCGAATTAAGGAATATGGCCACCCTGTCGGGCAGCATGGTCTGTGAATCAGTATAGAGATTTTCCCTCGAAAGGCTTTGCTTTTTGTCATTAATTCGCCCCGTCGAGAGTGTCAGATAGTGCCAGCTTAATCGGTTCAACAGCGAAGGTCAGTCCTTTTTCGCCGTTGTCCGCTACAACATAGCGGATCGCGCCTTCGGTATCGGCGTAGTAACGCTTGTTTTTCCCGGCGGTAAGGAGTTTTTGCAGCTTTTGCTGACTTTGCTTTTTCGTCAGCGCAGGGGTAAAGGCCTGCAATACCGCGCTCATGTACTCCAGCGCTTTCGCCTTAGCGGCTTTCTGCTCTGGCCCCTGTATTGGCAGCCAGGTGATTTGCATGCTTTTGATTTTTAACGTCCCGCGCTCCAGCGCCGTGGAGGCATACAAATTCTCGTTAATCTTGCTTGCCGCACGGGTCAGGGTAGGCGTGTCGCGGGGGCCATCGATGGCACGAAACTCATCCAGCGGCAGCGTAGGGTTGGCCTGATTGAAGGTTTCACGAAACTCGCTGATGGACTGATCGAATGACGGCGCGCCCGCCAGCAGATACGGAGCTGTGGTCGGGGCAGTGGTTTCGGCGGCGTGCAGGGGATAACCCACGCTGAGCAGCGCTAAACACAGGAAGAGAGAACGTGCCGAACTTTTCATCAACATTGCCCCTGGCCGTAAGTGCTCATGATTAAAACGATATCTGGTCGGCTTGTCAAAAGGTCACAACTCCAGGGTAAAATGCGCGCTATACGATAATAAGGAACCTTACATGACCATACAGCAGTGGCTGTTTTCGTTCAAAGGGCGTATTGGACGCCGTGATTTCTGGATCTGGATGGTGACGTGGATTGTCGCCATGCTGCTTCTGTTTTTCGTTGCCTATAACGCATGGCTAAGCACGCAAACGGCGGCCTTCGCGCTGGTCTGTCTGCTATGGCCAACGGCGGCTGTCGTCGTGAAACGGCTGCACGATCGCGGACGTTCCGGCGCGTGGGCATTTCTGATTATTCTGGCGTGGATGCTGGTGGCGGGAAACTGGGCGATGCTGCCGTCCATCCTGCCGTGGGTTGTGGGCAGGCTGCTGCCGTCGGTCATCTTCGTGATGATGATTGTCGATCTGGGCGCGTTTATTGGCACCCAGAGCGAAAACAAATACGGTAAAGATACCGTTGAGGTGAAGTACCGCTGATCACCAGTAGTGTTCGGCGGTCATATGGCCCGGTCGGCGGCGAAGATGTTTCGTCATCTGCCGGGTATCCTTCAGAAGCTGCTGCGTGTCGCGAACCATCTGCGGATTGCCACACAGCATGACGTGGCTGGTTTCAGCGTTCAGCGGCAAACCTACCGCGTCCTCCAGGGCTCCACTCTCAATTAACGCCGGCACGCGACCGGTAAGCGCTCCTGCTACGGTTTCACGGCTGACCACCGTCTGAATCTTTAACTTTCCGCCGTACTGCTGTTCCAGCGCCTGCATCTGCGGCAGGTAGCTCAGGTCTGCAGCGTAGCGCGCAGCGTGCACCAGCACGATGTTTTTAAAGCGCTCCAGATCTTTGCCGTACTGCAAAATAGAGAGATAAGGGCCGATGGCCGTGCCGGTTGCCAGCATCCAGAGCGTGTCACAATCAGGGATCTCTTCGAGCACAAAGAAGCCTGCCGCTTCACTCACAATTTGCACGTCGTCGCCGGGCTTGAGGGCGGCAAGACGCGGGCTGAGCTTACCGTCCGGAACGGTGACCAGATAGAACTCGAGATCCGGGTTATCAGGCGCGTTAACGTAAGAGTAGGCGCGCTGCACGCGCTCGCCGTCGACATCCAGCCCCAGCTTGGCGAATTGCCCGGCTTTAAACGGGTGGACGGGAGCATGGACGGTGAGACTAAATAGCGCATCGGTCCAGAACTCTATTTTCGTGACTTTACCTGTTACCCAGTCCGCCATGATCTTCTCCTGTGCTGTTTCTCTGTTCTATCTTCCGTACTTGTGGTGACAATTTCCAGCCCGTCAGGGCCGGAAAGCTCTATCGATCAAACGGTTTTACAGAATGTGCGTCTGTACGTCCGGGTCTTTGCGGTCGAGATAGTGGATAGACTGGATGCGGCGAATGGTGCGCGATTTACCGCGGATCAGCAGCGTTTCGGTGGTCGCCATATTGCCCTTGCGGGTGATACCGTCCAGCAGATCGCCTTTGGTGATGCCGGTCGCGGAGAAGACAACGTTGTCGCTACGGGCCATCTCGTCCAGAGCCAGCACTTTATTGGCCTCGATGCCCATCGCTTCGCAGCGCGCCAGCTCGTTTTCCCCGATACGGCGGTTCTCTTCGCTGTCGCCTTTTACCTCATGACGGGGCAGCAGACGAGCCTGCATGTCGCCGTCCAGCGCGCGGATCACTGCCGCAGAGACGACACCTTCCGGCGCGCCGCCGATGCCGTACAGCACGTCTACTTCGCTGTCCGGCATGCAGGTCAGGATCGAGGCGGCAACGTCACCGTCAGGAATAGCAAATACGCGCACGCCGAGCTTTTGCATCTGCGCGATGGTGGCGTCGTGACGCGGTTTGGCCAGAATCGTCACGGTCAGTTCGCTAAGGGGTTTGCCCAGGGCTTTGGCGATGTTGTGCAGGTTCTCTTCCAGCGGCAGGCTGAGGTCGATTGCGCCCTTTGCGCCAGGCCCGACAATCAGCTTTTCCATGTACATATCCGGCGCGTTAAGGAAGCAGCCCTTATCGCCCACGGCCAGCACCGCCAGGGCATTGGCCTGACCCATCGCCGTCATGCGGGTACCTTCGATCGGGTCGACGGCGATATCCACGGCATCGCCTTTGCCGGTACCGACTTTTTCACCAATATAGAGCATTGGCGCTTCGTCGATCTCGCCTTCGCCGATCACGATGGTGCCGTCGATGTTAACCTGGTTAAGGACAATGCGCATGGCATGGACGGCTGCGCCGTCTGCGGTATTTTTGTCGCCACGACCCAGCCATTTATAGCCTGCAAGGGCGGCCGCTTCGGTGACGCGGGAAAACTCGATAGCAAGTTCACGTTTCATGAGGTACTCGTGCAATCAAAAGGAATTGCACGAAGTTTATCACAGAGTGGGGAGGGGGGTTTTAAGTCCCCTCTCCCCTTTGGGGGACTTACTCGTCGTGCTCTTCCCACGCCAGGGCGCGTTTCACCGCTTTCTTCCAGCCGCTGTAGCGGAAGTTACGCTCGGTGGTTTCAATGCCCGGGCGGAATTCGCGTTCGATCACCGCTTTTTCCTGCAGCTCGTCCAGGTTCTGCCAGAAGCCTACCGCCAGACCGGCAAGATACGCCGCGCCCAGCGCCGTCACTTCACGCACTTCAGGACGCTCAACGCGGGTGCCCAGAATGTCGGACTGGAACTGCATCAGGAAGTTATTCGCGACCGCACCGCCGTCCACGCGCAGGGCGTGCAGACGAATGCCGGAGTCAGCCTGCATCGCTTCCAGCACGTCTCGCGTCTGGTAGGCGATGGATTCCAGGGTGGCGCGAATAATGTGGTTAGAGTTCACACCGCGCGTCAGGCCGAAAATCGCGCCGCGTGCATACGGATCCCAGTACGGTGCGCCCAGACCGGTGAACGCAGGTACCACGTACACGCCGTTGGTGTCTTTCACTTTGGTCGCGAAGTACTCGGAATCGAACGCATCGCTGATCAGCTTCATCTCGTCGCGCAGCCACTGGATAGACGCGCCGGCCATGAACACCGCACCTTCCAGGGCATAGTTCACTTCGCCGCGCGGGCCGCAGGCGATGGTAGTCAGCAGACCGTTTTCTGATTTCACCGCTTTCTCGCCGGTGTTCATCAGCATAAAGCAGCCTGTGCCGTAGGTGTTCTTCGCCATCCCTTCTTTGACGCACAGCTGGCCGAACAGCGCCGCCTGCTGGTCACCGGCAATACCGGCGATAGGAATACGGGTGCCGCCTTTACCGCCGATGTTGGTCTGACCGTACACTTCTGAAGACTTGCGCACTTCAGGCAGCATGGCGCGTGGGATATCCAGGGCGTCCAGCATCTTGTCATCCCACTCCAGGGTGTTGATGTTGAACAGCATGGTGCGCGAGGCGTTGGTGTAGTCGGTGACGTGAACGCGTCCCTGGGTCATCTTCCAGATGAGCCAGGTGTCAACGGTACCGAACAGCAGCTCGCCGCGTTTAGCACGCTCGCGTGAACCTTCCACATGGTCGAGGATCCATTTCACTTTGGTGCCGGAGAAATACGGGTCAACCACCAGACCGGTGGCGCTGCGCACGTACTCTTCCATGCCGTCGCGCTTCAGCTGTTCGCAGATCTCAGAGGTACGGCGGCACTGCCAGACGATGGCGTTGTAAATAGGCTTACCGGTTTCACGTTCCCAGACAATCGTCGTTTCACGCTGGTTAGTGATACCAATCGCGGCAATCTCGTCGGAACTGATATCGGCTTTCGCCAGCACTTCGACCAGCGTGGAGCTTTGTGACGCCCAGATCTCCATCGGGTCGTGTTCTACCCAGCCTGGACGAGGATAAATTTGCTCAAATTCGCGCTGTGACACGCTGACGATGTTCGCGTCATGATCCATTACGACAGCGCGGGAGCTGGTAGTGCCCTGGTCGAGCGCAACGATATATTTTTTTTCGGTCATGGTATGTGTCCCGTAGTCAGATTACAGCGAAGCTTTTTGTTGTGCGGTAGAAGTCGTTTCCTTCTCCTCTTCCACACAGGTGTCGCACGGTAAATGGCGACCAATTAATTTGCGGTAGCTGAACGCACCCAGCGCAGCCCCGACAACCGGCGCAAACAGCGGTACCAGGAAGTAAGGAATGTCTTTGCCTCCGGTGAAGGCGACGTCGCCCCAGCCTGCGATGAAGGCGAACGCTTTTGGTCCGATATCACGTGCCGGGTTCATCGCGAAGCCGGTCAGCGGGCCCATGGAGGCGCCAATCACCGCAATCAGCAGGCCAATCAGCAAGGGGGCCAGCGGGCCGCGCGGAATGCCGTTTCCGTCGTCGGTCAGCGCCAGGATAACGCCCATCAGAATAGCGGTAATCACCATTTCAACTGCGAACGCCTGCACAAAATTGATATGCGGGTTTGGGTAGGTTGAGAAGATGCCTGCCAGATCCAGACTTTCGACGCTGCCGCGCACCATATGATGCGTCTGTTCGAAGTCGATGAAAAGATTGTAATAAAGCCCGTAAACTAACGCCGCTGCGCAAAACGCGCCGGCAAACTGAGAAAGAATGAAAGGAACAACTTTGCGTCCGTCGAAGCACGCGAACAGCCACAGTGCGATTGTCACCGCCGGGTTAAGATGTGCACCAGACACTCCTGCGGTCAGGTAGATGGCCATCGCCACGCCCAGACCCCAGATGATACTGATTTCCCACTGACCAAAACTGGCACCCGCCACTTTCAGTGCAGCGACACAGCCCACTCCGAAGAATATCAACAACCCGGTACCAAGGAACTCGGCAATGCACTGGCCTTTTAAGGTTGATGTCTGACTCATAATCGGAATCCTGAAGAAATTGATGTTTATTGTTAGCATGGCCGCCCGTGACAGCCACGATGCCCTGTAGACATAGTGTTAATTTATCGTTAACGAGCAAAAACGAGAAATATCGAAATCAAAATGTGTGGTCTGTGTCAATAAAATGAGCGTTTTCGCGCCATAAAGCACATTTTTGCAGCAGTACAGGATCGGTACAGGAATGTGAGCTGAATCATTTCATTAACGAATCAGTTAAGAATTTAGGGGTATATGACGCGAACGCACCAGGACCAGACCTAAAAGTGTTGCAAACCGCGATCTGCGCGGTGTGTCGCTGGACACAGAGCGCCGCGCTCCATACAATCGACGGTATATGTCGTGCGCGTTTATGTTAAAGCGTCGCCTTGCAATTCAGGAGAGGTAGCATCATGTCTTTAGAAGTGTTTGAGAAACTGGAATCGAAAGTACAGCAGGCGATTGACACCATCACCCTGCTGCAGATGGAAATTGAAGAGCTGAAAGAGAAGAACAACAGCCTGGCGCAGGAAGTTCAGAACGCGCAGCACGGCCGCGAAGAACTGGAGCGCGAAAACAACCAGCTGCGCGAACAGCAGAACGGCTGGCAGGATCGCCTGCAGGCGCTGCTGGGACGTATGGAAGAAGTCTAATTCCCATTGGGATGAACTGAACAGGCCGGGTAAGGCGATGCCGCTACCCGGCTTTTTTTATGGTTCTCGCTGACTGACATCCAACCATAAAAAGCCCTGGTGTTAGCCTGCTTTACGGTAGTGAATACACCTTTCCCTGGACCGATGCCCATTTGCGAGATGGCGGAAAGGGACGCTGTATCATAAAGAGCATCAACCATAGCGTTAAGGTTTTCATAGACAATTAGGATTTTATAAAGGTTCTGAGGGGTTGCCCAAGGTTTAGACGAGAGTATGATGAAGTTCCTTGGTGTTAGTCTGTAGACTTCCCAACGGACCGCGAATCCCGAGGGACAAAAAAAACCGCCACATTGCTGTTGGCGGTTTTTTTATGGTTCACGCTTACGGTTTTACTACTCGATATCCAGCGGATCTTCGGAAAGGATAATGCCGGTATTATCGGCGTAGAGATGGTCGCCGGAGAAGAAGGTCACGCCGCCGAAATTGACGCGCACGTCGCTTTCGCCGATGCCGTCACCCGCCGCCCCTACCGGTATGGCCGCGATGGCCTGAATTCCGATATCCAGGTCTTCCAGATCGTCCACCTGGCGCACGGAGCCGTATACCACAAGGCCTTCCCATTCATTCTGGACGGCAATGCCGGCCAACTCAGCATCAATCAATGCACGGCGCACGGAACCGCCGCCATCGACCACCAGTACGCGGCCGCGGCCGTTCTGTTCGAGCAGATCGTACAGCAACCCGTTGTCCTCGAAACATTTCACCGTGACGATCTGTCCGCCAAACGACGACCGCCCACCAAAGTTGGAGAACAGCGGTTCAACGACGTTGACATCTTCCTGGTAGATGTCACAAAGCTCGGAGGTATCGTATTTCATAGGTTTAACGCTCAGTTGCTGCGAATGTGTTCAGTATATCGTGCGAAATGCGTTGTTGGCAAAATCATCAATTGTTAATTGATATTTGTCAGCTAACTGAGCGTCTGGCTTAAGACAATCCCGATGACGAACAACAGGTTAGTCAGCAGCGCGCCTTTTACCGTGCGCTCCAGCATCGGCGGCATGGCGGACGGGCTGAGCTCACGCATCACAAAGCGAGCCTGCTTAATCAGCAGCGGCGCGGCAAGCACAAACAGCCAGCCCCACACGCTCTGCAACGAAATCAGGTTAAACAGCGCCAGGCAAACCAGCGCGCCAGTGAGCAGGCAGGCATGATAACGGCGGGCATTGACCGGCCCAAGACGAACCGCCAGAGTATTTTTGCCATTCTCGCGATCGCTGTCGATGTCGCGCAGGTTATTGATGTTGAGCACCGCCGTCGCCAGCAGGCCGCAGGCGGTCGCGGGCAGGAACAGGGCAGGGATCACCGTATGCGCCTGCAGGTACCAGCTTCCCATCACGCTCAGCCAGCCGAAGAAAACCAGTACGGAGATATCACCGAGCCCAATATAACCGTAAGGACGCGTGCCGACGGTGTAGGTAATGGCTGCGATAATGGCCAGTAAACCCAGCACCAGGAAGCCAATGAAATCGCTGGGAGTCTTAGATGCCACCGTCACCAGCGCCAGGCCGGATGCACAGATCAGCACCACGGTGATAATCAGCGCGCGCTTCATCTGCGCCTGGGTAATCACCCCTTTCTGCATTCCGCGCAGTGGCCCTATGCGGTCCGGCTTGTCGCTGCCTTTTACCGCGTCACCGTAGTCGTTGGCGAGATTGGAGAGGATTTGCAGCAGGCCGGCGGTAATCAATGCCAGCGCGGCGACCAGCGGATCAAAATAACCCTGCCACCAGGCAAGGGCGGTGCCGACGATAATCGCGGCAAAGGCCAGAGGAAGTGTTTTAGGGCGCAGACTTTCGAGCCACGCCTGAGTACGGCTGATGTCAGTCATAAGTATTTAGCCAATAAAAATGGGGGCATTAGCCCCCATTAAACGTGATGAGAATCCAGTAACCGCGATTATAGGATAAAACGGCTCAGATCTTCATCTGCCACTAACGCATCCAGATGTTTACTCACATATTCTGCGTCAATGGTAACGGTTTGACCGTTCAGGTCGCTCGCGTCGTAAGAGATATCTTCGACCAGGCGTTCCAGCACGGTATGCAGACGACGCGCACCGATGTTTTCGGTGGTTTCGTTCACCTGCCATGCAGCCTGGGCAATACGTTTGATACCGTCTTCGGTGAACTCGAGGTTCACGCCTTCGGTCGCCATCAGCGCTTTGTACTGTACGGTAGCAGAGGCGTTTGGCTCAGTCAGGATACGTTCGAAATCTTCGGTGGTCAGCGCCTGCAGCTCAACGCGGATAGGCAGACGGCCCTGCAGTTCCGGGATCAGATCCGACGGGCTGGCAACCTGGAAGGCACCTGATGCGATAAACAGGATGTGGTCCGTTTTCACCATGCCGTGCTTGGTGGAGACGGTGCAGCCTTCAACCAGCGGCAGCAGGTCGCGCTGAACGCCTTCGCGGGACACATCCGGGCCGGAGCTGTTGCCGCCGCGCTTACAGATTTTGTCGATCTCGTCGATAAACACGATGCCGTGCTGCTCAACCGCGTCGATAGCGTCCTGCTTCAGCTCTTCCGGATTCACCAGCTTCGCGGCTTCTTCTTCAATCAGCAGCTTCATTGCGTCTTTAATTTTCAGCTTACGCGCTTTCTGCTTCTGGCCGCCCAGGTTCTGGAACATGGACTGCAGCTGGCTGGTCATCTCTTCCATGCCCGGAGGCGCCATGATTTCCACACCCATTGGTGCGGCAGCGAGATCGATCTCAATCTCTTTGTCGTCCAGCTGGCCTTCACGCAGTTTCTTGCGGAACGCCTGACGCGCAGCGGACGGTTCCGCCTGCTGTTCTGCCTGGCCCCAGTTGTTTTTTGCCGGTGGGATCAGCACGTCGAGAATGCGCTCTTCGGCCATCTCTTCCGCGCGATAGCGGTTTTTCTCGATCGCCTGGACGCGCACCATTTTGATCGCCGAGTCGGTCAGATCGCGGATGATGGAGTCCACTTCTTTACCCACGTAGCCCACTTCGGTGAACTTGGTGGCTTCAACTTTGATGAACGGCGCGTTGGCCAGCTTCGCCAGACGACGGGCGATTTCGGTTTTACCGACGCCGGTCGGGCCGATCATCAGAATGTTCTTCGGCGTGACTTCGTGGCGCAGCTCTTCGTCAAGCTGCATACGACGCCAGCGGTTACGCAGGGCGATAGCCACGGAGCGCTTGGCGTTATCCTGGCCGATAATGTGTTTGTTCAGTTCGCTGACAATTTCGCGTGGGGTCATTTCAGACATGGGAGATCCTTACGCTTTGGAGGTCAATTCTTCGATGGTGTGGTTGTGGTTGGTATAGATGCAGATATCACCTGCAATATCCAACGCCTTCACCGCGATATCACGCGCGTTCATGTCGGTATTTTCCAACAGCGCGCGGGCTGCAGCCTGGGCATAAGGGCCGCCAGAGCCGATGGCAATCAGGTCATTTTCCGGCTGAATCACGTCACCGTTACCGGTGATGATAAGCGATGCGGTCTCATCGGCTACCGCCAGCAGCGCTTCGAGCTTGCGCAGCATGCGGTCGGTACGCCAGTCTTTCGCCAGCTCAACGGCAGCTTTCACCAGATGACCCTGGTGCATTTCCAGTTTGCGTTCAAACAGTTCAAACAGCGTGAAGGCATCCGCCGTGCCGCCTGCAAAACCGGCGATCACTTTGTCGTTGTAGAGACGGCGCACTTTCTTCACGTTGCCTTTCATGACGGTATTACCCAGCGTGGCCTGGCCATCACCGGCGATTACCACATGGCCGTTACGGCGTACACTTACTATTGTTGTCACGAGCAGACCCCCTGGTTACAGAATCGGGAAACAGAAGCCCTGAGCCTGTGCTCAGGGCTGAATTAAATGATAGATGGGGGGGATTTCGGGGGTTTCAACCCCCGGAGGCGAGTCGAATGCAGTTTGTGTGGCCGGCGACTTTCAAACGCGAAATGGTGCCATCGGCATTTTCTTTGCCTTTGACCGGACCAATCACCACGCGATTCCAGCCGTTATTGGTGGTAATACGCGAATCAAACCCTTCAAAGGCCAGCTGAGCACGTACCGTTTCCGCCTGCTCGGCACCTTTGAACGAACCGCACTGTACCATCCAGCGGCGCTCATCTTTTTTCTCGGTCGTCTGCTTCGGCGCTTCGGTCTCTTTGGTGACCGGTGCGGCCTGCTGCGTTTTCGGCTGCTGCGCGGTGGTATGCGCTGGCGTCTGGAGCAGATCCTGATACGGCTGAGCCGCCTGTTTCTGCGGCTGCGTTTTCGGCTGCTGTTGGACAGGCTGAGACTGCACCGTACGCGTCTGCTGCTGGTATGGTTGTTCCGTTACCCGCGGCTGCGCTTTAGGCTGCTGCACCGGCTGGGTTTGCGCCCACTGCTGCTGCTGTTGCTGCTGAATCTGCTGTTGTGCCTGACGTCGCTGCAGCGTTTGCTGGCGCTGCGCTGGCGTCTGTTCATTCCACGGCACTTCGTTCAGCTGCGTAGGCTGCTGGCGCATATCGGCCTGCATTTGTGCCAGCAGCTGACGCTGTTCATCCGTCAGCTGATTCGCATTCTGTACTTCACCACCCGCAGAAGGTTCGGTTGGCGCACGTACCCCAGGCTGACGGCTTTCCAGCTCTTTGATATAGCGCCAGCGCTCTTCAGGCTTCGGAGGAAGGCCGTTTCCGGCGACTTTACTGGCCTGAAGCGCCTCAGACTCTTCTTTTTTATGGTGCGTGATAAAGTACAGGCCACCAATAAAGGCGACGACTACAGCCGCAGCAATAGCGACCATTGCTGGCGAGACAGCAGGCAGGTTACGTTGCTTTTTCCTTGAGCTACTCTTTTTGCGTCGCGAAGGTGCCGGCTGGCCGCGACGTACATAATCTCGTTGTGCCACTATCGTTTCGCTGTATTTATTCGTTCGTCAGCCCGCCATGTTACTTAAGCGGCGGGGCTTTGACCAGATAAGGGTATCCGAAAGACGTTTACTTTAAGTCAATGCCTGGGTCGTGCCGCGAACAATCAGTTCGCAGTCCAGCAACCGCGAGCCGCTGCTAACTGTTTGACCGTGAAGCTGATCCAGCAGCAGAAGCATTGCTTCGCGGCCGATTTGATAGCGCGGCTGAGCGACCGTTGAGAGCGGCGGATCGCAAAATTCCGAAAGCGAAATATTATCGAATCCGATGATCGATAAATCTTTCGGTATGCGAAGGCCGCGGCGTTTGGCATACGATAATGCACCCAGCGCCATCACGTCGCTGTGACAAAATACGGCGGTTGGCGGCTCAGGCAGGTCCAGAAGTTTCTCCAGCGCCTGTCCACCCGCAGCGAAGGTAAAATCACCGCGCGCAATATAGTGTGGATCGACGGTGACGCCGGTACGGCGCAGCGCCTGAACGTAGCCCTGTAAGCGGTAGTGACACAGCGGCATCTCTTCCGGTCCGGCAATACAGCCAATACGCTTATGCCCCAGTTCCTGGAGATAGTTTACGGCGTTGAATGCGGCGGTGAGGTTATCAATGTGGACCGTCGGCAGCTCCAGCTCTGGCGCAAACTCGTTGGCCATGACCATCGGCGGTAAATTACGCTGCTCTTCAATGCTGGCATCAAACGGCAGGCGAGAGCCAAGCAGCAGCATGCCGTCGATCTGCTTGGTGATAATGAGATCGATGAAGGTTTTTTCCTGCTGGTTCTGGTGAGCACAGTCGCCAATCAGCACCAGGTAACCCTGTTCCGCTGCGGTGACTTCAATACCGCGGATAATCTCGCTGAAGAAAGGGTCACAGATGTCCGGTACGATCACCAGGATGGTGCGCGACTCATTGCGTTTGACGTTACGCCCCATCGCCTGTGGGAAATAGCCCACTTCAAGCGCAGCCTGCTCCACCCGGTTACGGGTCGCCTGGGAGACTTTATCCGGGTTCATTAATGCGCGGGATACCGTTGCCGTAGAGACCTGCGCTTTCTGGGCAACGTCTTTCATGGTCGCCGGTGCAACCTCTTTCCTGGACTTCAACGTCTTCTCCTCGCCTGAACACCGAACTTCTGACATCACCATTTTTACAGATAGTTAATGGAATCGGTTACAGAATTTTCATAAAAAGTGTGAGGAGCGTTAAATTTTTCGATCCGTCTTCAGCCTTCGATGGGATCGACGTCCAGTACCCACTTCACTTTTCGCGCTTCGGGCAGGGTGTTAATCAGCACCAGCGCGCCGCTGACGATGTGCTGAAGACGAACGCGAGAGGGGTGCTGGAGCAAAATTTGCCAGCGGAAACGTCCGCCGCGTTTTGGGGCGAGTGCCGGCACCGGGCCCAAAATCCACAGCTGATTATCCACCAGCGGGCTGGCCTGCAGGAGGTTTCTCAGCTGCTGCAGGAAAAGTGGCGCCTGCTGGTTGTTGTGATCTTCCGCGCGGATGATGACGTGGCTGGTCCACGGCGGCAGCTGCATGGTCTGGCGTTCGGCCAGCGCCTGCTCGGCAAAGGCGTCATAGCCTTTGTGCAGGAGGGTTTGCAGCAGCGGGTGCTCAGGATGGTGCGTTTGCAGCACTACTTCACCCTGTTTACCGGCGCGACCGGCACGCCCTGCCACCTGGGTATACAGCTGGGCGAAGCGCTCGGCTGAGCGGAAATCTGCGGAGAACAGCGCGCCATCCACGTCCAGCAGGGCGACCAGCGTCACGTCCGGGAAGTGGTGGCCTTTTGCCAGCATCTGCGTACCAATCAGGATACGCGCGCCGCCGCGATGCACTTCCGCCAGCTGCTGTTCCAGCGCGCCTTTGCGGCTGGTGGTGTCCCGGTCGATGCGGGACAGGGGCACGTCGGGGAAGAAGGGCGCAAGGGCCTGTTCCAGCTGTTCCGTTCCCAGCCCCACCGGCACGATATGCGTGGAACCACATGACGGGCACTGACGCGGCACCGGGCGCTGGCTGTCGCAGTGGTGGCAGCGCAAATGCCGCTGGGCCTGGTGGAAGGTATAGTAGTGATCGCAGCGCGGGCACTCGGCAATCCAGCCACAGTCGTGGCACAGCAGGGCGGGTGCAAATCCGCGACGGTTAAGAAACAGGATCACCTGATTGCCCGCCTGCAGGTGCTGGCGCATGCGGGTAATCAGTGCAGGCGCAAGCCCGGCCTGGACCTGCTGACCTTTCAGATCCAGTACGTGCTGAATGGCCGGACGGGCATTCCCCGCGCGACGCGTCAGGCGCAGCATATGGTATTTACGCTGGCGCACGTTGTGCAGCGTTTCGAGCGCAGGCGTGGCGGAGCCGAGAATAATAGGAATTTGCTCGCTGTGGGCGCGATAAACAGCCAGATCGCGGGCGTGATAGCGCCAGCCTTCCTGCTGTTTATAGGAGCTGTCGTGTTCTTCGTCGATCACGATAACGCCAAGATTTTTAAACGGCGTAAACAGCGACGAGCGAGTGCCGATCACAATCGCCGCTTCGCCGTTTTTCGCTTTCAGCCAGGCGCTGAGGCGTTCGCTGTCGTTCAGGCCAGAGTGCAGCACCTCAACCGGCGCATTAAAGCGTTCGCGAAAGCGGGCGATGGTTTGCGGCGTCAGGCCAATTTCCGGCACCATCACCAGCGCCTGTTTGCCCTGCGCAAGCACGTTTTCCAGCACGCTCAGGTAGACTTCCGTCTTGCCGGAGCCCGTCACGCCCGCCAGCAGCCAGGCGGAGAAATGATCGGAGGCGCTATGAATCGCGCCCACGGCGGTGGCCTGTTCGGTATTCAGACGCAGGCGATCCCCTGAAACGGAGAAACTCTCGCGCCAGTCGTAAAGGGCAGGCGCTTCGCTTGCCAGGTCGCTCAACCCTTTCTTTCTTAATGCCTGTAGCGCTGTTTCGCTGACTTCAAGTTCGTCGATCTGATGCCGCCAGATTTTCCCCTGACGCAGCGCCGCCAGGGCCTGCTGCTGTTTCTGTGAGCGCTTGAGGCTGTTAATGTCGACGGCCTGGCCATCTTCCGTAGCAAACCAGTACCACATCGGCGCATGGCTGGCGCTTTTGCCCTGGCGCAGCATGATGGGCAGGGCGTGGAACAGGACGTCGCCAATGGGGTGATGATAATAATCCGCCGCCCATAGCAGCAGTCGCCAGGTGCTGGTGGAATAAACGGGCTCGCTGTCGAGCACCTCAACCACCGACTTCAGTTCATTGAGCGGCAGTTCGCTTCGATCGCTGACGGAGACAACAATTCCCACGCGCTGCTGCTTGCCAAACGGCACGGTCACGCGACAGCCCGCTTTGGCGCTCATGCTGTCGGGCAGCAGGTAGTCAAAGGTGCGGGGAAGCGGAACGGGCAGGGCAACGTGAGCGACGGGCATCGAATCTTCCTGACTTGAAAAGTGGCGCGTTAGTATACACATTAGTGAAAGCGGCGTGCGGATCAGTTTGCATACGTTGGTCAAATTCTGTATGATTCGCCGCCTTTGGTGTACTTTACGCCAAAGAACTTACAATCAACATCGCGTGGTGTCTGGCGTTAGGGCTGGAAGAGCGACGCGGCCTTAACTGAGGTTCTCCCATGAAAAAAGATATTCACCCGAAATACGAAATGATTACTGCAAACTGTTCTTGCGGTAACTCTATCCAGATCCGCTCTACCGTGGGTCACGATCTGAACCTGGACGTGTGCGGCAAATGCCACCCGTTCTACACTGGTAAGCAGCGTGATGTTGCAACCGGTGGCCGTGTTGACCGCTTCAACAAGCGTTTCAGCATCCCGGGCGCTAAATAAGTTTCCCGAAAAAAAGGCACCGCAAGGTGCCTTTTTTGTATCCGCTTCTCAGTATTCCCACGTCTCCGGGTCAATACCCAGTTCACGCATGATCACCTTCGCCTCTTCCGGGATTTCATCACTGCGTTCTTTACGCAGATCTTCATCGTTCGGCAACGGTTGACCGGTAAACGCATGCAGGAACGCTTCGCACAGCAGTTCGCTGTTGGTCGCGTGGCGCAGGTTGTTCACCTGACGACGCGTACGTTCATCGGTGAGGATCTTCAACACCTTCAGAGGAATAGAAACCGTAATTTTCTTTACTTGTTCACTCTTCTTACCGTGCTCAGCGTATGGGCTGATATATTCGCCGCTCCATTCAGCCATGAGATACCTTTAATCCTCTCAGTCATTTATCTAAAGGTGCAAAACCTGTAACCACTCGTTTTGAACCGCAATCTTGCCTAGTTTACCGTAGAGACGATACCGTGGCACGGATATTGCCGCTGCAGCGTGCACTAAAGCATATAATTTTAACGGCTATTTGCGCATTGCTCAATCTATACGCAAAGAAGTTTAGATGTCCAGATGTATTGACGTCCATACTTTCAATGTTTACTCTGGTGCCTGACTTTTCACCTCATTCGCCAGGAAGCCCTCACCATGACGCGTAAACAGGCCACTATCGCAGTGCGTAGCGGATTAAATGATGACGAGCAGTACGGCTGCGTTGTCCCGCCCATTCATCTTTCCAGTACCTACAACTTCACCGGATTTAATGAACCCCGCGCGCATGATTATTCGCGTCGTGGCAACCCTACGCGTGACGTGACCCAGCGTGCGCTGGCCGAGCTGGAAGGTGGCGCAGGCGCCGTATTAACCAATACGGGGATGTCCGCCATTCACCTGGTGACCACCGTGTTCCTGAAACCAGGTGACCTGCTGGTTGCGCCGCACGATTGCTACGGCGGCAGCTATCGCCTGTTTGATAGCCTGGCGAAACGCGGCTGTTATCGCGTATTGTTTGTCGATCAAAACGACGAACAGGCGCTGAAACAGGCGCTGGCAGAGAAACCGAAGCTGGTTCTGGTAGAAAGTCCAAGCAATCCATTGTTGCGCGTTGTCGATATTGCGAAAATTTGTCAGCTCGCAAGGGATGCGGGAGCGATAAGTGTAGTGGATAATACGTTCCTCAGTCCGGCCCTTCAGAACCCACTCGCACTGGGTGCCGATCTGGTATTGCATTCATGCACTAAATATCTGAACGGCCATTCTGACGTGGTAGCAGGCGTGGTGATTGCCAAAGATCCGGATGTTGTCACCGAACTGGCATGGTGGGCCAATAATATTGGCGTCACCGCAGGCGCCTTCGACAGCTACCTGCTGTTGCGCGGTATCCGCACGCTGTCGCCGCGCATGGACGTGGCGCAGCGCAATGCTCAGGCGATTGTCGACTTCCTGAAAACCCAGCCGCTGGTGAAGAAGCTGTATCACCCGTCGCTGCCGGAAAATCAGGGGCACGAGATTGCCGCGCGCCAGCAGAAAGGGTTTGGCGCGATGTTAAGTTTTGAACTGGACGGTGACGAGCAAACGCTGCGTCGCTTCCTGAGCGGGCTGTCATTGTTTACGCTGGCGGAATCCTTAGGTGGGGTTGAAAGCTTGATCTCCCACGCCGCGACCATGACACACGCAGGTATGGCACCGGAAGCACGTGCCGCCGCCGGGATTTCTGAGACGCTGCTGCGGATCTCAACCGGTATTGAAGATTCTGAAGATTTAATTGCCGATCTGGAAAATGGCTTCCGGATCGCAGCCAAGGGGTAATCATGAGTGTGATAGCGCAGGCAGGGGCGAAGGGTCGTCAGCTGCACAAGTTTGGTGGTAGTAGTCTTGCTGATGTGAAATGTTACCTGCGTGTCGCAGGGATCATGACGGAATATTCACAGCCGGGTGACATGATGGTTGTCTCGGCGGCGGGCAGCACCACCAACCAGTTGATTAGCTGGCTGAAACTGAGCCAGACCGATCGCCTTTCTGCGCATCAGGTGCAACAGTCCTTACGTCGTTACCAGAGCGAGCTGATTGCCGGCCTGCTGCCTGCGGACGTGGCGGACGGGCTGATCAGCGCCTTCACGCATGACCTTGAGCGTTTGGCCGCCCTGCTGGACAGCGGGATCACCGATGCGGTGTATGCCGAAGTGGTGGGCCACGGTGAAGTGTGGTCCGCGCGCCTGATGGCCGCGGTGCTGCAACACCTGGGCGTGGAGGCGGCCTGGCTCGATGCGCGTGATTTCCTGCGCGCCGAACGCGCCGCGCAGCCGCAGGTGGATGAAGGGTTGTCCTATCCGCTGCTGCAACAGCTGCTGGTGCAGCATCCGGGCAAACGTATTGTGGTTACCGGCTTTATCAGCCGCAGCAACGCGGGTGAAACCGTGCTGCTGGGCCGTAACGGCTCCGACTACTCGGCAACGCAAATCGGTGCCCTGGCGGGCGTGTCCCGCGTCACCATCTGGAGCGACGTGGCCGGTGTTTACAGCGCCGACCCGCGTAAAGTGAAAGATGCCTGTCTGCTGCCGCTGCTGCGTCTCGACGAAGCCAGCGAGCTGGCGCGTCTGGCGGCGCCGGTACTGCACGCGCGCACGCTGCAGCCGGTTTCCGGCAGCGATATCGACCTCCAGCTGCGCTGCAGCTACACCCCGGATCAAGGCTCTACCCGTATTGAACGCGTACTGGCGTCCGGCACCGGGGCGCGTATTGTCACCAGCCACGACGACATCTGCCTGATTGAGTTCCAGGTGCCTGCGGGCCAGGACTTCAAACTGGCGCATAAAGAGATCGACCTGGTGTTAAAGCGTGCTCAGGTGCGCCCGCTGGCCGTTGGCGTCCACAATGACCGCCAGCTGCTGCAGTTCTGCTATACCGCTGAAGTGGCGGACAGCGCCCTGAAAATTCTGGATGAAGCGGGCCTGCCGGGCGAGCTTCGCCTGCGTCAGGGGCTGGCGCTGGTGGCGATGGTGGGCGCGGGCGTCACCCGTAACCCGCTGCACTGCCACCGCTTCTGGCAGCAGCTGAAAGGCCAGCCGGTGGAGTTCACCTGGCAGTCGGAAGAGGGCATCAGCCTGGTGGCCGTTCTGCGCAAAGGGCCAACCGAAAGCCTGATTCAGGGTCTGCACACCTCCCTGTTCCGCGCGGAAAAGCGCATCGGCCTGGTGCTGTTTGGTAAAGGCAACATCGGTTCCCGCTGGCTGGAGCTGTTCGCCCGCGAACAGGTCACGCTCTCGGCGCGTACCGGGTTCGAATTCATTCTCGCGGGCGTAGTGGACAGCCGCCGCAGCCTGCTGAACTACGAAGGGCTGGACGCCAGCCGCGCGCTTGCCTTCTTTAATGATGAAGCCGTAGAGCAGGATGAAGAGTCGCTGTTCCTGTGGATGCGCGCGCACCCTTACGATGACCTGGTAGTGCTGGACGTGACCGCCAGCGAACAGCTTGCCGATCAGTATCTTGATTTTGCCAGCCACGGCTTCCACGTCATCAGTGCGAACAAGCTGGCGGGGGCGAGCAGCACCGATAAATACCGTCAGATCCACGACGCGTTTGAAAAAACCGGTCGTCACTGGCTCTACAACGCCACCGTGGGTGCGGGGCTGCCGGTTAACCACACCGTGCGGGACCTGATTGAAAGCGGCGACAGCATTCTGGCGCTGAGCGGTATCTTCTCCGGCACGCTCTCCTGGCTGTTCCTGCAGTTTGACGGCACCGTTCCGTTCACCGACCTGGTGGATCAGGCGTGGCAGCAGGGCTTAACGGAACCCGATCCGCGTGTTGATCTCTCCGGTAAAGACGTGATGCGCAAGCTGGTGATCCTGGCGCGTGAAGCCGGTTATGACATCGAACCGGATTCCGTACGCGTCGAATCGCTGGTGCCTGCCGGCTGTGAAGAAGGCTCTGTGGACCATTTCTTTGAAAATGGAGAAGAACTTAACGAGCAAATGGTGCAGCGTCTGGAAGCGGCGAACGAGATGGGGCTGGTGCTGCGCTACGTGGCGCGTTTCGAGGCCAACGGAAAAGCGCGAGTCGGTGTCGAGGCGGTGCGTCCTGAACATCCGCTGGCGGCGCTGCTGCCGTGCGATAACGTCTTCGCCATCGAAAGCCGCTGGTACCGCGATAACCCGCTGGTGATCCGCGGTCCTGGCGCGGGGCGCGATGTCACCGCCGGGGCCATCCAGTCCGACATCAACCGTCTGGCTAAGCTGCTGTAACATCTGCATTTCCCTCTCCCTGTGGGAGAGGGTTAGGGTGAGGGCATCAGACCGCACTCACCCTCATCTTGAATTTTTCTCATATTCCCTGAGCAAACCTCACCGTTATTGTTGATTATTTCTATTGACGTCCCTCCGCTTTTCCGTCATTTTTACATCTGGACGTCTAAACGTATAGAAGTTCACAACACAACAGACAATGACACGCGATTGATAGAGGTAAGGTATGAGCTTTTTTCACGCCAACCAGCGGGAAGCACTGAATCAGAGCCTGGCCGAAGTAAACGGCCAGATTAACGTCTCTTTTGAATTTTTCCCGCCGCGCACCAGTGAAATGGAGCAAACCCTGTGGAGCTCTATCGATCGTCTCAGCAGCCTGAAACCGAAGTTTGTCTCCGTGACCTACGGTGCGAACTCCGGCGAGCGTGACCGTACGCACAGCATCATTAAAGGCATCAAAGATCGCACCGGTCTCGAAGCGGCCCCGCACCTCACCTGTATCGACGCCACCCGCGACGAGCTGCGCGCCATCGCCCAGGATTACTGGAATAACGGTATCCGTCATATTGTTGCATTGCGCGGTGACCTGCCTCCTGGGAGCGGTAAGCCGGACATGTATGCCGCCGATCTGGTGGGGCTGTTGAAGGGGGTGGCGGACTTTGATATCTCCGTGGCCGCTTATCCTGAAGTGCATCCGGAAGCGAAAAGCGCTCAGGCCGATCTGCTTAACCTCAAGCGTAAGGTGGATGCCGGCGCAAACCGCGCCATTACTCAGTTCTTCTTTGATGTAGAAAGCTATCTGCGCTTCCGTGACCGCTGCGTCTCCGCGGGCATCGACGTTGAAATTATCCCAGGTATTCTGCCGGTCTCTAACTTCAAACAGGCGAAGAAATTTGCTGATATGACCAATGTGCGTATTCCTCTCTGGATGTCTAAAATGTACGAGGGGCTGGACGATGACCCGGAAACACGCAAGCTGGTGGGCGCAAATATCGCGATGGACATGGTGAAGATCTTAAGTCGTGAAGGGGTGAAGGATTTCCACTTCTACACGCTGAACCGTGCTGAGATGAGTTACGCCATATGCCACACGCTCGGCGTTAGACCAGGCGTGTAACAAAAAAGAGCCCTCTTCGGAGGGTTTTTTGATTTATAAGGGTTTTATTTTCCTGCCATATCAGCAATGCTGCCTTTGACGTACAAAACTCATGTATTTTCCATGGGAAATTAAACGGATTTAACTATCGAATCTGTGGGTTATCTCAACTATACCTTATCAACAAGGGCGTATATCGTAACGGTAACACTGTAAAAGGGAGCATAGCGATGAGCACGTCAGACGAAACCAATAAAGCGGCATCAGTCGGCAAATGCCCGTTCCATCAGGGCGGCGTCGATCACAGCGCGGGCGCAGGTACAGGCAGCCGCGACTGGTGGCCAAAACAACTCCGCATCGATCTTCTTAACCAACATTCCAATCGTTCGAACCCGCTGGGTGAAGACTTTGACTACCGCAAAGAATTTAGCAAGCTTGATTACTCCGCGCTGAAAGGCGATCTCAAAGCACTATTAACCGACTCCCAACCGTGGTGGCCTGCCGACTGGGGCAGCTATGCGGGCCTGTTTATCCGTATGGCCTGGCATGGCGCGGGTACCTATCGCTCCGTTGACGGACGCGGTGGCGCAGGACGCGGTCAACAGCGCTTTGCGCCGCTGAACTCCTGGCCGGATAACGTGAGCCTGGATAAGGCGCGCCGTCTGCTGTGGCCCATCAAGCAAAAATACGGACAAAAAATTTCCTGGGCTGACCTGTTTATCCTCGCGGGTAACGTGGCGCTGGAGAATTCGGGCTTCCGCACCTTTGGTTTCGGTGCCGGGCGTGAAGATGTCTGGGAACCGGATCTGGACGTGAACTGGGGTGATGAAAAAGCCTGGCTGACCCACCGCGATCCGGAAGCGCTGGCGAAGCGTCCTCTGGCCGCCACCGAAATGGGCCTGATCTACGTGAACCCGGAAGGGCCAAACGCCAGCGGTGAACCGCTGTCAGCGGCGGCAGCGATTCGCGCGACCTTCGGCAACATGGGCATGAACGATGAAGAGACCGTCGCGCTGATTGCAGGCGGCCACACCCTCGGCAAGACTCACGGCGCGGGTGAAGCCACCCACGTGGGTACCGACCCGGAAGCCTCACCAATTGAAGCGCAGGGCCTGGGCTGGGCGAGCACGCTCGGCACGGGCGTGGGTGCAGATGCCATTACCTCCGGTCTGGAAGTCATCTGGTCACAAACCCCGACGCAGTGGAGCAATTACTTCTTCGAAAACCTGTTCAAATACGAATGGGTGCAGACCCGCAGCCCGGCAGGGGCGATTCAGTTTGAAGCCGTAGATGCACCGGAAATCATGCCCGATCCGTTCGACCCGTCGAAAAAACGCAAACCGACCATGCTGGTCACTGACCTGACGCTGCGTTTTGACCCGGAATTCGAGAAAATTTCCCGCCGCTTCCTGAACGATCCGCAGGCCTTCAACGAAGCCTTCGCGCGAGCCTGGTTCAAGCTGACCCACCGTGATATGGGGCCAAAAGCGCGGTACATCGGCCCTGAAGTGCCGAAAGAAGATCTGATTTGGCAGGACCCGCTGCCGCAGGCGGTGTTCAATCCGTCGAAAGAAGACATTGAAAGCCTGAAGGCGGAAATTGTGGCCTCTGGTCTGTCCGTGAGCGAACTGGTTTCCGTTGCCTGGGCGTCAGCTTCAACCTTCCGCGGTGGCGATAAGCGTGGCGGCGCTAACGGCGCGCGTCTGGCGCTGGCGCCTCAGCGCGACTGGGATGTGAACGCCGCGGCGGTTCGCGCGTTGCCGGCTCTGGAAGCTATTCAGCGCACCACCAACAAAGCCTCACTGGCCGATATCATCGTGCTGGCGGGCGTGGTAGGCGTTGAGCAGGCCGCAAAAGCCGCAGGCGTGTACGTCACCGTACCGTTCACCCCAGGCCGCGTGGATGCGCGTCAGGATCAGACGGATATCGAGATGTTTAACCTGCTCGAACCGGTTGCCGATGGTTTCCGCAACTATCGTGCGCAGGTGGATGTGTCCACCACGGAGTCACTGCTGATCGACAAGGCCCAGCAGCTGACGCTGACCGCGCCGGAGCTGACGGTGCTGATCGGCGGCCTGCGCGTGCTGGGTGCCAACTTTGATGGCAGCAAGAATGGCGTGTTCACTGACCGCGAGGGCGTGCTGAGCAACGATTTCTTCGTGAACCTGCTGGACATGAACACGCAGTGGAAGGCGACCGACGAATCCAATGAGCTGTTTGCCGGAAGCGATCGCGCCAGCGGTGAAGTGAAATATACCGCCACCCGCGCCGATCTGGTCTTCGGTTCGAACGCCGTTCTGCGCGCGCTGGCAGAGGTTTACGCCAGCGATGATGCGCATGAGAAGTTTGTCCGTGACTTCGTTGCCGCATGGGCGAAGGTGATGGATCTGGACCGGTTTGACCTGCAGTAACCCTTGTGCCGGGTGGCGCTAACGCTTACCCGGCCTACGGGCAAAAAAATCCCCGCTGATGCGGGGATTTTTATTCACGCTATTTACTCCCACTCCTGCAGGAACCGTTGCCCATACTGGTCGGCTACCAGCAGTGCCGCATACACCTGATCCGGCGTTACGCCGCCGGGCATGTTGTGGATGGTTTCTCCTTCCGCACAGGACGCTTCCGCGATCAGACGCATTTTGGCCGGAATATCCTCTTTGATGTTCAGCTGTGCCAGCGTGATCGGCAGCCCAACGCTGTGACAAAGCGCGGCGACGGTCTCTATTTCTTCTACCGGCGCGTTTTCCAGTACCAGCTGCGTCAGCGTACCAAACGCCACTTTTTCGCCGTGATAGAAGTGATGCGCGTCCGGCACCGCCGTCATGCCGTTATGAATAGCGTGTGCTGCCGCCAGCCCGCCGCTTTCAAAGCCTACGCCGCTGAGATAGGTGTTGGCTTCGATAATGCGTTCCAGCGCCGGTGTAACCACATGCTGTTCCGCCGCCAGCATGGCTTTTTCACCCTCTTCAACCAGCGTGTTGTAGCACAGCTCGGCCAGCGCGAGTGCTGCCTGCGTACATTTGCCGCCCGCCATGGTGGTCGCACCGCTGCGCGAGCAGGCGCGTGCTTCAAACCACGTCGCCAGCGCATCGCCAATCCCGGCGGCCAGCAGACGTGCCGGCGCACCCGCTACCACTTTGGTATCGACGATAACCATGTTCGGGTTGTGAGGCAGCATCAGGTAGCGATCGAACTCACCGCTGTCGGTGTAAATGACGGAAAGGGCGCTGCATGGCGCATCGGTGGAGGCGATAGTTGGCGCAATAGCGACGGGTACGTCCATGAAATGGGCCAGCGCTTTGGCGGTATCCAGCGTTTTACCGCCGCCAATGCCCAGCACTGCCAGGCAGTCGGCGCTGTCGGCCAGCTTTTTCAGGCGATCGATTTCATTTTGTGAACATTCACCACCAAACGGCGCGATTTCGGCATGCAGTTCGGCTTTTTTAAAACTCTGACGCAGGGTCTCTTCGGCAAAACCCAGCACAAATTTATCGCCGACCACCAGCCAGCGATTGGCCAGGGGTTTCAGGTAGTCGCCGAGACGGGTAAGCACATCAGCGCCCTGGATATATTTCCCCGGCGATTGAATGATACGGTCCATAACAGTTCTCCCTTAGAGGTTGAGGTTACCAAACGCGTTTTTCCAGTCCTGCTCAAACTTCTCTATGGCTGACTCTACCGCTGGCGTGCCGAGCATGTGTTGCGCTACGTCTAAGGGAAGCGTGATTGCCTCGCATCCCGCCAACAGACAGTCCAGCGCCTGACGCGGCGTTTTGAAGCTGGCGGCCAGCACCTTGCTTTCCGGCGCGTGCAGTTCCAGCAGAGACTGCAGCTCCTGCACCATGCGAATGCCGTCACCGCCCTGCGCATCAACGCGGTTTACGTACGGCGCGACATATTTCGCCCCTGCGAGTGCGGCGAGCAAGCCCTGTGCAGCGCTATAAACGGCGGTCCCCAGCGTGGTTATCCCCTCTTTTTTCAACGCCTTGATCGCGGTAAGGCCCTCAGCCGTGACAGGGATTTTCACCACGATGTCCGGTATGGCGTTACTCAAACGTTTGGCTTCCGCCACCATGCCTTCGGCATCGCGGCTCATGGTTTGAGCAAACAGCGTGCCTTCCGGTCCGATGGCTTTTTGCAGACGCGGCAGCACGTCCCAGATGGATTCGCGGCTGGCGGCGATGATGCTCGGGTTGGTGGTGACGCCCGCAATAGGAAAGATGCGCGCCAGACGTTCAACTTCCGCCACGTTGGCGGTATCTAGGTACAGTTCCATTATTTTTCCTTAAGTCAGAAAGGTTGAATAAAGGATACGGCGCACCCAGGTGCGGCGAATACAGGTCAATTTTGCCAAATACTGGACAAATGTAATGTCCTTAGAGAAGTGAGAGAGCGATCACAATGCTACTTTTTGGCGATCAGCTGGCTGTGGTACTGGCGTCGATATTCGGAAGGGGAACGTTCGGTGTGCTTGCGAAAGAGACGGCAAAAGTAGTTGCTGTCCGTAAATCCGCAGCGTGTGGCGATATCTTTAATTTTGAGATCGTAGCCTTTCAGCAGCTGACGCGCATGTTCCAGGCGCGTTTTTGTTAAATATTCATTGAATCCGACGCTGCCGACTTTCTGGAATAGATGGGAAAGGTAGTTTGGTGAGATGTAGAACGCCTGTGCCACGGATTCGCGAGTTAACAAAGAGGCATAATTTTCTTCGATATAGCTCCGAACGGCTTCGAACAGTGCCCGGCTGCGGCTGTCAGTGTGAATTTCACTGCCAAGCAGATCCCGGCAGTGGCTGAGCAGGCTTAAAACTACCAGCCTTGCTGTGTCTTGTTCCTCAGGCTGCATCTGTAATTCGGTGAGCGTTTGCAGAAGAAAAGCCCCCGTTCGCGGACCACGTCGGGCAACCTGGAGTTGTTGTAAGAGCACATTGTCACGCTGTAACTCGATTGTAAGCTGCTGCTTACCGAAATGTATGCTCATGACGTGAGGCGCAGGATGCGTGATTTGTCCAAAAAAAGAAAAAATCGCCTCGCTGGGGGTACCAAGGGTAATACGGAGGCAGGGATATGTGCGGGGATGCTGTTCAGCCAGCGCTGAGAAATGAATCTGACCCAGCGGTAACGTGCGGTTCACCAGGTCAGTCAAAATTTGGGTGATATCGGAATGCATAAGGAGACTACCGAAATTTGCCGGGTGGCGCTAACGCTTACCTGGCCTACTTAACGTAGGCCCGTGCAAGCGCAGCGCCGCCGGGCATAAAGCATTAGCCGGTGTTACGCATACCCGCCGCAACGCCCGCAATCGTCACCATCAGCGCCTGTTCAACGCGCGGATCCGGTTCTTTCCCTTCTTCTTCCGCCAGACGCGAACGGTGCAGCAGCTCTGCCTGCAGGACGTTCAGCGGGTCGGTGTAAATGTTACGCAGCTGAATAGACTCTGCAATCCACGGCAGGTCCGCCATCAGATGTGAGTCGTTGGCGATGTCCAGCACCACTTTGATGTCGCCTTCCAGCAGTTCGCGCAGCTCTTTACCCAGCGCCCACAGTTCAGGTTTCACCAGACGCTGGTCGTAGTATTCCGCCAGCCACAGGTCAGCTTTCGAGAAGACCATCTCCAGCATCCCCAGACGGGTAGAAAAGAACGGCCAGTCGCGGCACATGGTTTCCAGCTCGTTCTGTTTGCCGTCTTCCACCACTTTTTGCAGCGCAGCACCGGCGCCCAGCCAGGCGGGCAGCATCAGGCGGTTCTGCGTCCAGGCAAAGATCCACGGGATCGCGCGCAGAGACTCTACGCCACCGGTTGGGCGACGCTTCGCAGGACGTGAGCCCAGCGGCAGTTTACCCAGCTCCTGCTCAGGGGTGGCTGAACGGAAGTAAGGGACGAAATCTTTGTTTTCACGCACGTAGCCGCGGTACAGATCGCAGGAGATAGCCGACAGCTCGTCCATGATATGGCACCAGGAGGCTTTCGGCTCCGGCGGCGGCAGCAGGTTGGCTTCCAGGATCGCGCTGGTATAGAGCGACAGGCTGCTGATGGTCACTTCCGGCAGGCCGTATTTGAAGCGGATCATCTCGCCCTGCTCGGTGACGCGCAGGCCGCCTTTCAGGCTTCCCGGCGGCTGCGACAGCAGCGCTGCATGCGCCGGTGCGCCGCCACGGCCAATTGAGCCACCGCGTCCGTGGAACAGGGTCAGTTCAATACCGGCTTTCTCGCAGGTTTTGATCAGTGCGTCCTGCGCCTGATATTGCGCCCAGGATGCCGCCATCACGCCCGCGTCTTTCGCGGAGTCGGAATAGCCAATCATCACCATCTGTTTGCCCTGAATAAAGCCGCGGTACCAGTCGATATTCAACAGCTGGCTCATGACGTCGTTGGCATTGTTCAGGTCGTCGAGGGTCTCAAACAGCGGGGCGACCGGCAGGGCGTAGTCGATTCCCGCTTCTTTCAGCAGAAGGTGAACGCCAAGCACGTCGGACGGGGTCTTCGCCATGGAGATCACATAGGCGGCCACCGACCCTTTCGGCGCATCAACGATCGCTTTACAGGTGTTGAGCACTTCGCGGGTTTCGTTGCTTGGCTCCCAGTTGCGCGGCAGCAGAGGGCGCTTCGAGTTCAGCTCGCGGATCAGGAACGCCTGCTTGTCAGCTTCGGACCAGCTTTCATAATCGCCGATGCCGAGATAGCGGGTCAGCTCGCCCAGCGCTTCGGTATGACGGGTACTTTCCTGACGTACGTCGATACGCACCAGCGGCACGCCGAAACACTTCACGCGACGCAGGGTGTCGAGCAGTTCGCCGTTAGCGATGATACCCATCCCGCAGGCCTGCAGTGATTTATAACAGGCGTAAAGCGGCTCCCAGAGCTGTTCGTTCTGGCTGAGCAGGCCTTCTGGTTTTGGCAGGCGCTGGCCTTTCAGGCGTGCTTCCAGCCAGGCCTGAGTGGCCATCAGCTGACCACGCAGCTTTTTCATCAGGAAACGGTACGGCTCGCTGGCGCCTTCTTCGCCGGCGAGCGCGCGCAGTTCTGGCGTCGCTTCAACCATCGACAGCTCGGAGATCAATACCTGAATATCTTTCAGGAACAGATCGGTCGCTTTCCAGCGGCTCAGCAGCAGGACGTGGCGGGTGATTTCCGCGGTCACGTTCGGGTTGCCGTCGCGGTCACCGCCCATCCAGGAGGTGAAGCGCACCGGAACAAAATCAACCGGCAGGCGGTAGCCGAGGTTCTCTTCCAGCTGTTCATTCAGCTCGCGCAGGTAGTTCGGTACCCCTTCCCACAGGCTGTTTTCCACCACCGCAAAACCCCATTTGGCTTCGTCTACCGGGCTTGGGCGATGCTTACGAATTTCATCGGTGTGCCAGGACTGGGCAATCAGCTGGCGCAGACGGCGCATCAGCTGGTTGCGTTCGTAGTCGGCAATGTCTTTGTTATCCAGCTGCTTGAGGCAGTTGTTCACTTCCACCATTTTGTGGATCAGGGTGCGACGGGTAATTTCGGTTGGGTGTGCGGTCAGCACCAACTCCAGCGAAAGCGACTCCACCGCTTTTTTGATGGTGGCTTCGTTGAGGTCTGGCTGGTCTTTCAGTTTACGAAGGGTGCGGGCAATGACTTCCGGGTTGCTGGCCGCTTCGCCGTTTGGCGAAATGCTGTGGTATTGCTCAGCGGTGTTGGCCAGGTTCAGGAACTGGCTGAATGCGCGTGCAACGGGTAGCAGCTCATCGTTAGAGAGGTTCTGCAAGGTGGTGAGCAGCTCCTGACGACTGGCCTCGTTACCGGCGCGGGAAGATTTAGACAGCTTGCGGATGGTTTCAACGCGGTCGAGGATGTTCTCCCCCAACGCATCTTTGATGGTATCTCCAAGCACTTTGCCGAGCATACTGACATTACTACGCAACGCGGAATATTGTTCGTTCATAAAAACCCAGTCACCCCATCATTTTTGTTTATGCCCAGGCGAAAATCTTCTGGACATTATTTTGTCATCTCCCTTTATAAAGCCACGTAAAACCCCCGTCGTCAATTGCTGCGAAAACGGTTCAGCAAACGAATAAATGCGGGCAATTTACGAAATTTAATTCGCATTGCGTCAGATAAGAGATGCTTATGGGAATGTGACGGAGATCATGCGATTTGTTGCCCTCACCCTAACCCTCTCCCACAGGGAGAGGGGACTCTTCGGTGCGGTTTTAATGCCAGCAGAAGTGATGCACAACCTGGGTAATCAGTTCACGGGTGGGTTTGATAAAGCGGGTTTCCAGATATTCATCCGGCTGGTGCGCCTGGTTGATGGAGCCAGGGCCAAGGACCAGGGTAGGGCACAGCGTCTGAATAAACGGCGCTTCGGTGCAGTAGTTCACCACGTCGGTTTTCTCACCGAGCAGTTTTTCCACAACTTCAACCAGCTGATGGTCCGGCGGGCATTCATAACCCGGGATCGGCGGATGCAGCTCGGAGACCGTCAGGCGACCCGGCCAGCGCTCGCTCACCGGGGCCAGAGCCTCATTCAACAGGCCGTCAAGATCGCTCAGGGTCATGCCCGGCAGCGGGCGAATATCCATGTGCAGTTCGCAGCAGGCGCAGATACGGTTGGAGGCATCACCCCCGTGCAGGCTGCCGAGGTTCAGGGTCGGATACGGCACGGTGAACGCCTCGTAGTGATAGCGTTCTTTCAGATCGTCGCGCAGGGTCATGATGCGGCCGATGGCGTCATGCATCAGCTCGATGGCGTTCACGCCGCGCGCCGGATCGCTGGAGTGGCCGGACTGGCCCAGCACGCGCACGGCGGTAGAAATATGGCCTTTGTGCGCGCGGATCGGTTGCAGAGACGTCGGCTCACCGATAATGGCGCAATCCGGGCGAATCGAGGTGTTTTCAGAGAAGTAGCGCGCCCCCGCCATGCTGGTTTCTTCATCGGCGGTCGCCAGAATGTAGAGCGGTTTTTTCAGCTTCGTCACGTCCACGTCACGCAGCGCGTCGAGGATAAAGGCGAAGAAGCCTTTCATGTCGGCGGTGCCCAGACCGTAGAGCTTGTTGTCGTGCTCGGTCAGGGTGAACGGATCGCGCGTCCAGCGGCCATCATCAAACGGCACGGTGTCGGTATGACCGGCCAGCAGCAGGCCGCCCGCACCGGCTCCGGTGCTGGCGAGCAGGTTAAATTTGTGGCGAGTGCCGGGGACGGGCTGAACCTCAACGTTAAACCCAAGATCGCTAAACCAACCCGCCAGCAGATTGATTAAAGACTCATTGCTCTGATCCAGCGCTTCTTCCGTTGCGCTGATAGACGGTGTGGCAATCAGGGCGCGGTAGATCTCGATAAATGGCGGTAAGTTCATTTTCATTGTTGACACACCTTAGGTCGTGATAGTATCAATATTCATGCAATAAATGTGAATAAAAATACATTAACGTTGAGCATAAAGGAACCCGATGTTGAATACGCTGATTGTAGGCGCTAGCGGTTATGCGGGCGCAGAGCTTGTAAGCTACGTGAATCGCCATCCACATATGACCATAACCGCTTTGACCGTGTCAGCGCAAAGCAATGATGCAGGAAAGTTAATTTCCGATTTGCATCCGCAGCTTAAGGGCCTGGTCGATCTGCCGCTGCAGCCCATGTCTGACATCAGCGAGTTTACCGACGGCGTCGACGTGGTGTTTTTAGCCACCGCGCATGAGGTCAGCCACGACCTGGCGCCGCAGTTTCTGGCGGCCGGCTGCGTGGTCTTCGACCTCTCCGGCGCGTTCCGCGTTAACGACGGCGCGTTCTACGAAAAATATTACGGTTTCACCCATCAGCACCCTGATCTGCTTGAAAAAGCTGTGTACGGCCTGGCGGAGTGGAGCGCAGATAAACTGAAAGAAGCGGACCTGATTGCCGTTCCGGGCTGCTACCCGACGGCGGCGCAGCTTTCCCTGAAGCCGCTGATCGACGCGGGCCTGCTGGATCTGAACCAGTGGCCGGTGATCAACGCCACCAGCGGCGTGAGCGGTGCAGGGCGTAAGGCGGCGATCTCCAATAGCTTCTGCGAAGTGAGCCTTCAGCCGTATGGCGTGTTTAATCACCGTCATCACCCTGAAATCACGACGCATCTGGGCGCGGACGTCATTTTCACCCCGCACCTGGGCAGCTTCCCGCGTGGGATCCTCGAAACCATCACCTGTCGCCTGAAACCGGGCGTGACCAAAGAGCAGGTGAGCGAGGTCTTCACGCAGGCGTATGCGGATAAACCGCTGGTGCGCCTGTACGACAAAGGCGTGCCGGCGCTGAAAAACGTGGTCGGTCTGCCGTTCTGCGATATCGGCTTTGCCGTTCAGGGTGAGCATCTCATCGTGGTGGCCGCAGAAGATAACTTACTGAAAGGCGCTGCCGCACAGGCAATGCAGTGTGCAAATATTCGTTTCGGTTTCCCGGAAACGCAGGCTCTTATTTAAGGTGTGATGATGAACCCATTAATTATCAAACTCGGTGGTGTACTGCTGGACAGCGAAGAAGCGCTGGAGCGTCTGTTTACCGCGCTGGTGAACTATCGCGAATCACATCAACGTCCGCTGGTGATTGTGCACGGCGGTGGCTGCGTGGTGGATGAGCTGATGAAAGGGCTCAACCTGCCGGTGAAAAAGAAGAACGGCCTGCGCGTGACGCCTGCTGACCAGATTGGCATCATTACCGGCGCGCTGGCGGGTACGGCGAACAAAACGCTGCTGGCGTGGGCGAAGAAACACCATATCGCGTCCGTGGGCCTCTATCTGGGCGATGGCGACAGCGTAAAAGTGACCCAGCTCGACGAAGAGCTCGGCCACGTTGGACTGGCGCAGCCAGGTTCGCCTAAGCTGATTAACACGCTGCTGGAAGGCGGTTTCCTGCCGGTGGTGAGCTCCATCGGCGTGACCGAAGAGGGCGAGCTGATGAACGTTAACGCTGACCAGGCGGCGACCGCGCTGGCGGCAACGCTGGGCGCGGACCTGATCCTGCTCTCCGACGTGAGCGGTATTCTGGACGGTAAAGGCCAGCGCATTGCGGAAATGACGGCTGAGAAAGCCGAGCAGCTGATTGCTCAGGGCATTATTACCGACGGCATGATCGTCAAAGTGAACGCCGCGCTGGATGCCGCGCGCACGCTGGGCCGCCCGGTGGATATCGCCTCCTGGCGCCACGCGGAGCAGCTCCCGGCGCTGTTTAACGGCACGCCGATTGGCACGCGTATTTTAGCGTAATCGATTTAATGTTTTGTAGGCCCGGTAAGCGCAGCGCCACCGGGCAATGAAATTCAAAGATATTAAGGAAGCATGTTATGGCACTTTGGGGTGGGCGTTTTACACAGGCAGCGGATCAGCGGTTCAAACAGTTCAACGACTCTTTGCGCTTCGACTACCGCCTGGCCGAACAGGATATTGTCGGCTCTGTGGCCTGGTCCAAAGCGCTGGTAACGGTAGGCGTACTGACCGCAGACGAACAATTACAGCTGGAAGAAGCGCTGAACAATCTGCTGGAAGAGGTGCGTCTGGATCCGCAGCAAATCCTGCAGAGCGATGCCGAAGATATTCACAGCTGGGTGGAAGGCAAACTGATCGACAAGGTCGGCCAGCTGGGTAAAAAGCTGCACACCGGCCGCAGCCGTAACGACCAGGTCGCCACCGACCTGAAGCTGTGGTGTAAAGATACCGTCGGCGAACTGCTGGCGGCCAACCGTCAGCTGCAGAGCGCGCTGGTGGAAACCGCGCAGAACAACCAGGACGCGGTGATGCCGGGTTATACCCACCTGCAGCGCGCCCAGCCGGTGACCTTTGCGCACTGGTGTCTGGCCTACGTTGAGATGCTGGCGCGTGACGAAAGCCGTCTGCAGGATACCCTGAAACGTCTGGACGTCAGCCCGCTGGGCAGCGGCGCGCTGGCGGGTACCGCTTACGAAATCGACCGTGAACAGCTGGCAGGCTGGCTGGGCTTTGCCTCCGCTACCCGTAACAGCCTGGATAGCGTCTCCGATCGTGACCATGTGCTGGAACTGCTCTCTAACGCGTCTATCGGTATGGTGCACCTGTCGCGCTTTGCCGAAGACCTGATCTTCTTTAACTCCGGCGAAGCGGGCTTTGTTGAGCTGTCCGACCGCGTGACCTCAGGTTCATCCCTGATGCCGCAGAAGAAAAACCCGGACGCGCTGGAGCTGATCCGCGGGAAATGTGGCCGCGTGCAGGGTGCGCTGACCGGCATGATGATGACCCTGAAAGGGCTGCCGCTGGCGTACAACAAAGACATGCAGGAAGACAAAGAGGGGCTGTTCGACGCGCTCGACACCTGGCTGGACTGCCTGCACATGGGCGCGCTGGTGCTGGACGGCATTCAGGTGAAACGTCCGCGCTGCCAGGAAGCGGCGCAGCAGGGCTATGCGAACTCTACCGAACTGGCGGATTATCTGGTGGCGAAGGGCGTACCGTTCCGCGAGGCGCACCATATTGTCGGTGAAGCGGTGGTCGAGGCGATTCGTCAGGGCAAGCCGCTGGAAGATCTGACGCTGGCCGATCTGCAGAAGTTCAGCGCGGTTATCGGGGATGATGTGTATCCGATTCTGGCGCTGCAGTCCTGTCTGGACAAGCGTGCCGCGAAGGGCGGCGTGTCGCCGAAGCAGGTGGCGCAGGCGATTGCGGATGCGAAAAACCGGCTGGTTTGAACCGTGCGGGCTGGTGCCCTCACCCCGGCCCTCTCCCACAGGGAGAGGGAGAAAAACGGAGCCTGGCTTAGCGCTGGGCTTTTTTTTTACGCAAAAAAAAAAGCGGACCACGGGGTCCGCAAAAGTTCACGTTGGCTTTAGTTGTTCGAGTTTTGAGAGAAACTCGCTGACGGTGCGGGGACGTCAAGGGTCAAACACGTGCCGCCTCGTCTATGTGGTGTATTATTCAACAGAATGCTTGATAGGGATAATCGTTCGTTGCTATGCTATCTATCGCCATGAACTATCGTGGCGACGGAGGATGAATAATGAATATTCGTGATCTTGAATACCTGGTAGCGTTAGCCGAGCATCGTCACTTTCGCCGCGCGGCAGATTCCTGTCACGTCAGCCAGCCCACGCTGAGTGGCCAGATCCGCAAGCTGGAAGACGAGCTGGGCGTGATGCTGCTGGAGCGCACCAGTCGTAAGGTTCTGTTCACACAGGCAGGTCTTCTGCTGGTGGATCAGGCGCGCACCGTGCTGCGCGAGGTCAAAGTGCTCAAGGAAATGGCAAGCCAGCAGGGGGAGGCGATGTCCGGCCCGCTGCATATTGGCCTGATCCCAACCGTTGGCCCGTACCTGTTGCCGCACATCATTCCGATGCTGCACCAGACGTTCCCGAAACTCGAAATGTACCTGCACGAAGCGCAAACCCATCAGCTGCTGGCGCAGTTAGATAGCGGCAAGCTCGACTGCGCCATTCTGGCACTGGTAAAAGAGAGTGAAGCCTTTATTGAAGTGCCGCTGTTCGATGAGCCGATGATGCTGGCGATCTATGAAGATCATCCGTGGGCGAACCGCGATCGCGTGCCGATGGCCGATCTGGCGGGTGAAAAGCTGCTGATGCTGGAAGATGGCCACTGCCTGCGCGACCAGGCGATGGGCTTCTGCTTCGAAGCGGGTGCGGATGAGGATACCCATTTCCGCGCAACCAGCCTGGAAACGCTGCGTAACATGGTCGCGGCGGGAAGCGGTATAACGCTGCTGCCTGCGCTGGCCGTGCCGCGCGAGCGTAAGCGTGATGGCGTGGTCTATTTGCCGTGCATCAAGCCGGAGCCGCGTCGCACTATCGGCCTGGTATATCGTCCGGGTTCACCGCTGCGCAGCCGCTATGAGCAGCTGGCAGAGGCCATCCGTGGTTCGATGGATGGCCATTTCGACAGCGCGTTAAAACAGGCGGTTCAGGCCGTTTAGGGCCGCTACCCGGTAGGCTTCCGCCATGGTCGGGTAGTTAAAGGTGGTGTTAACGAAGTACTCAATGGTGTTACCACCACCTTTCTGCTCCATTATCGCCTGGCCGATATGAATGATTTCCGCGGCGCGTTCACCAAAGCAGTGAATCCCGAGGATCTCTTTCGTCTCGCGGTGGAACAGGATCTTCAGCGTTCCCACGCTCATCCCCACGATTTGCGCCCGCGCCAGATGTTTAAACTGCGCACGACCCACCTCGTAAGGCACCTTCATAGACGTCAGCTGCTGCTCGGTTTTCCCTACGGAACTGATTTCCGGGATGGTGTAGATGCCCGTCGGGATATCTTCAATCAGATGCGCCGTCGCTTCGCCTTTTACCAGCGCCTGTGCGGCAATGCGTCCCTGGTCGTAAGCAGCTGAGGCCAGGCTTGGGTAGCCAATCACGTCGCCGACCGCGTAAACGTGCGGCAGGGCGGTCTGATACATGCTGTTGACCTTCAGCTGACCGCGGCTGTCGGTCTCAAGGCCGATATTTTCCAGCTGCAGGGAATCGGTGTTGCCGGTACGGCCGTTGGCGTACAGCAGGCAGTCCGCTTTCAGCTTCTTGCCGGACTTCAGGTGCATGATCACCCCGTCGTCACAGCCTTCGATCTTCTCGTACTCTTCGTTGTGGCGAATCACCACGCCGCTGTTCCAGAAGTGGTAGGAGAGCGAATCTGACATTTCCTGATCGAGGAACGCCAGCAGGCGGTCGCGGGTGTTGATCAGGTCAACTTTGACGTCCATTCCGCGGAAGATCGACGCATATTCGCAGCCAATAACCCCTGCGCCATAGATAATGACGTGGCGGGGTTCATGGTGCAGGCTCAGAATCGAATCGCTGTCGTAGACGCGCGGGTGCGAGAAGTCCACGTCGGCCGGATGGTAAGGACGTGAGCCGCAGGCAATTACAAATTTTTCAGCGGTGATGGTTTCAACCGACCCGTCGTGGCATTCGAGTGCCAGGGTGTGTTCATCCACAAAATGCGCGTTGCCCTGCAAAATTTCGCAGTGGTTACGCTCATAAAACCCCTGACGCATACGTGTCTGCTGGTTAATGACGGTATCCGCGTGATTCAGGATGTCGGCAAAGGAGGAACGAAGAAGTCGGGAATGGTCGCTGTAAAGAGGGTTCTGGTTAAATTCGATAATGCGGCTAACGGCGTGGCGGAGGGCTTTCGAAGGGATGGTGCCCCAGTGGGTGCAACCGCCGCCGACATTATGGTAGCGCTCGATGACCGCTACTCTGGCTCCCTGTTTCACCAGACCCATAGCAGCGCCTTCGCCGCCGGGGCCGGAACCAATAACTATTGCGTCGTAATCGTAGGAATGTGGCATGGTAAGGCTTACCTGTTCTTATACATAAAAGCAACAGAATCATAACATCATTGCCAGAGTAACCCAATTATCGTTGTGCTTTTTTCCGGCAGTGGAGCACAAACCGCACGTAAACAATCATTCACAAAGCCAGGCAAACAGATTAATTTTATTCTCTGGTATAGTGCCATCAGGCCTTTGGAAGGATTCAACTATCGTGATGGGCGTAAGAGCACAACAAAAAGAGAAAACCCGGCGTTCGCTGGTGGAAGCCGCATTCAGTCAACTGAGTGCCGAGCGGAGTTTTGCCAGTTTGAGCCTGCGCGAAGTCGCACGCGAGGCCGGGATTGCGCCAACGTCCTTCTATCGTCACTTCCGTGATGTGGATGAACTGGGCCTGACCATGGTCGACGAGAGCGGCCTGATGCTGCGTCAGCTGATGCGCCAGGCGCGTCAGCGTATCGCCAAAGGGGGCAGCGTGATCCGCACCTCCGTGTCGACCTTTATGGAATTTATCGGCAACAATCCCAACGCGTTTCGTCTGCTTCTGCGCGAGCGTTCGGGCACATCGGCAGCGTTTCGTGCCGCCGTCGCGCGCGAAATTCAGCACTTCATCGCGGAACTTGCCGACTATCTTGAACTCGAAAACCATATGCCGCGTGCGTTTACTGAAGCACAGGCCGAGGCGATGGTGACGATTGTATTCAGCGCGGGTGCCGAAGCGCTGGATGTCAGCATTGAACAACGCAAGCAGCTTGAAGAGCGACTGGTATTGCAGCTCAGGATGATCTCCAAAGGCGCGTACTACTGGTATCGCCGTGAACAAGAGAAACTGGCACATCAAACCGAAGAGTGAAGGTGAGTAATGAAACAGTCAGGTCAGGATAAAGGGACGCTGTTGCTGGCATTGATCGCTGGCTTATCCATTAATGGTACGTTTGCCGCTATTTTTAGCTCAATCGTGCCGTTTTCGATTTTCCCGCTTATTGCGCTGGTGCTGACGGTATACTGCCTGCATCAACGTTACCTGAACCGCACCATGCCGGTGGGGTTACCGGGGCTGGCCGCCGCCTGCTTTATTCTGGGCGTATTGCTGTACAGCACCGTGGTTCGCGCGGAATATCCGGATATCGGCTCTAACTTCTTCCCTGCGGTACTGTCTGTGGCGCTGGTGTTCTGGATTGGCTCGCGCATGCGTAGCCGTAAGAGCCAGTTACCTGAGTAAAGGGTTTTGTCATTGTAGGCCGGATAAGCGAAGCGTCATCCGGCTTTTTTGGCAGGTGGCGCTTCGCTTACCTGCCCTACAACGCCACATTACTTCGCCGTGAGGAGTACACCGCACTCCATATGGTGCGTATACGGGAACTGATCGAACAGCGCCAGACGTTCAATATTGTGCGTCTGGCCTAATGTTTCGAGATTCTTGCACAGCGTCTCCGGGTTACAGGAGATGTACAAAATACGCGGGTACGCCTGCACCATCTTCTCTGTTTCGCTGTCCAGGCCACTGCGCGGCGGGTCGACAAAAATCGTCTCACACTGGTAGCTCTTCAGATCGATCCCTTCCAGGCGGTTAAACTGGCGAACGCCGTTCATGGCCTGGGTAAACTCTTCAGCAGCCATGCGAATGATCTGCACGTTGTCGATATGGTTAGCGGCAATGTTGTACTGCGCGGCGGCCACCGACGGCTTGGCGATTTCCGTTGCCAGCACGCGATCGAAGTTACGCGCCAGCGCCAGCGAGAAGTTGCCGTTACCGCAGTAGAGCTCAAGCAGATCGCCCGTTGACCCTTCCGTCGCCTTCAGCGCCCACTCCAGCATCTGCACGTTCATCGCGGCGTTCGGCTGGGTGAAGCTGTTCTCGACCTGACGGTAAACCATCTCTCTACCCGCTACCGGCAGGCGCTCGTCGATGTAGTCCTGATCCAGCATGATTTTGGTTTTTGTCGCGCGGCCAATCAGGTGAACGTTGATGTTCTGCGCGCGCAGCGCATCGCGCAGCGCTTCCGCCTGCTCGCGCCACTCGTCGTTCAGGGCTTTGTGGTACAGGAGAGAGACAATCGCCTGATTGCTTTGCGTGGTCAGGTAGTCAATCTGGAACAGCTTGTTACGCAGTACCGGATTGTTGCGCACGCCGTCCATTATCAGCGTCATTAACTGGTTAATGAGCTCGCTCGCCGCCGGAAAGCTGTCCACGCGGATACGGGACTTTGTCTGCTGATCGAAAATGATGTGGTACAGGTCGTCACCGTCGTGCCAGATGCGGAACTCGGCGCGCATGCGGTAGTGGCTGACAGGAGAGCGGAACACCTCGGGAACGGGCGCGTTGAAAGGCGTCATCATACTTTGCAGGCGGACAACTTTCTCTGCCAGCTGCGCGTCGTACTGTTCTGTCGGGAGGTGTTCTGGGGTCATGATGCGTCCTGAGTGATAAAGAATTACGCGGCGATTGTAGGCATTGTTCAGGGGATGTCCAGATTTAATGGCCAATAGCTGTCTGGACATCCATACGTGTCTAATTGTAGCATTCTGTTTCCGGTCTCCTGAGAGTGAAAAGGGAATCCAGTGTAAATCTGGAGCTGACGCGCAGCGGTAAAGACTGGCGGGATGAGCGTTGTAGACACTGTGAAAATGGGAAGTCTTCATCCTTATATAGCCACCTAGCCCGAAGACCTGCCGGGATCACGTCGCATTTGGTTTCATCATCGCGTGCTATCGATGAGGCCTGCGGCATCCTTCTTATATTGTGGATGCTTTAACAATGATTAAAAAAGTATCGCTGTTGACGGCGTTGTCCGTCACGGCATTTTCGGGCTGGGCGCAGGACAGCGCCGACTCGTTGGTGGTGACGGCAAATCGTTTTGAACAACCGGCAAAAACTGTTCTGGCACCGACGTCCGTCGTGACGCGTGAAGACATTGAGCGCTGGCAGGCAAAGAGCGTGGTGGAAATCATGTCACGTCTGCCTGGCGTGGATATCGCGCAAAGCGGTGGAATGGGCTCGAACTCTTCGACTTTTATTCGCGGAACGGAATCTCGCCATGTGCTGGTGCTGGTTGACGGTATTCCTTTGAATAACGCCGGGATCAGCAACGTTCCCGATCTGAGCCAAATCCCGACCTCGCTGATTCAGCGTATTGAGTACATCCGTGGTCCGCGTTCAGCCCTGTATGGCTCCGACGCGATTGGTGGCGTGATTAACATCATTACCGGACGTGATAAGCCGGGTGCAGAAATCTCAGCGGGCGTTGGCTCTAAGGGATATCAGACCTATGATGGCGCTTTCCAGCAGGTGCTGGATAAAACCAAAATCACCATGGCGGGTAACTACACCTATACCCGGGGTTTTGACATCGCCGCAAAAGATGCGCCGCGCCAGCCTGACCGCGATGGCTTTATGAGTAAATCGCTGTACGGCTCCGTGGAACAGCAGATTACCGACAGCGTGAGCGGCTTCTTCCGTGGCTTTGGTTATGACAACCGCACCGCGTATGACGGTTACGATCACTACGACGCCAACTTTATGGTGGATGGACGACCTGATACTCGCCAGCTCTACAGCCAGAACTGGGATACCGGTCTGCGTTACAACCAGGGGATTTTCCAGTCACAGCTGGTGGCGGGCTATGGTCGCAGTAAAGATCAGAACTATGATCCGAAGAAAGGGCGTTACGCTGATTCCGCCACCATGGATGACGTGAAGCAGTACACCACCCAATGGCTCAACACCGTAGAAGTCGGTCACGGCAACATTGGCGCAGGTCTGGACTGGCAAAAGCAGAAGACCCAGGCTGGAACGGGCTATCTGGAGAAAGGTTACGAGCAACGCAATACCGGCGTGTTTGTTTCGGCGATGCAGCAGTTCAGCAGCGTGACGCTTGAAGCGGCGGCGCGTAATGACGATAACTCTAACTTCGGCAACCATGGCACGTGGCAAACCAGCGCAGCGTGGGAGTTTGTGGAGGGCTATCGCGTCATTGCCTCCTACGGTACCGCATTTAAAGCACCGACCATGAGCCAGATCCACAGTGCCTCTTACGGTAATCCGGACCTTAAACCAGAGGAGAGTAAGCAGTGGGAAGGTGGCTTTGAAGGCCTGACGGGACCGGTCAACTGGCGTATCACCGGTTATCGCAATGACATTGATAATCTTATTAGCAGCGATCCGCATACGTATCGTTACTACAACGTTGACGAAGCACGTATTAAAGGTGTGGAAGCGACGGCACAGTTCGATACTGGCCCGGTCGGACATCAGATTTCCTATGATTATGTCGACCCGCGTAATGCCAAAACCAACGAAGTACTGGCCCGTCGTTCTAAGCAGCAGGTTAAGTATCAGCTTGACTGGCAGGTATGGGATCTCGACTGGAACCTTGCCTATCGTTATCTGGGCACCCGCTATGATGTCGCGATTGATCCAGACACCTATTCGTCAGAACGCGTGAAAATGGGCGGTGTTAGTCTGTGGGATGTCGCAGTTTCGTATCCTGTCACCTCACATCTCACAGTTCGTGGTAAAATAGCCAATCTGTTCGATAAAGATTACGAGACAGTTTATGGCTACCAAACTGCAGGACGGGAATACACCTTGTCTGGCAGCTACACCTTCTAATCCGCGTCCCACCGTGCTGGTGTTTGATTCCGGCGTCGGTGGGCTTTCGGTCTATGATGAGATTCGGCATCTTCTGCCGGATCTCCATTACATCTACGCCTTCGATAACGTCGCTTTCCCGTACGGGGAAAAGAGCGAAGATTTTATTGTTGAGCGTGTCGTTGAAATCGTCACCGCGGTACAAAAGCGCTATCCCCTTGCGCTGGCCGTCATCGCCTGTAATACGGCGAGCACCGTTTCTCTTCCCGCCCTGCGTGAAAAATTCCAGTTCCCGGTTGTGGGCGTCGTTCCTGCAATAAAGCCTGCCGCGCGTCTGACTGCGAACGGCATTGTGGGTTTGCTGGCCACGCGAGGCACGGTAAAGCGTCCTTATACCCGCGAGCTGATCGACCGTTTTGCCAACGAATGCCAGATAGCGATGCTGGGTTCGGCTGAGCTGGTGGAGATGGCTGAAGCGAAGCTGCATGGCAAGGCGGTATCACTCGAGGAGCTGCGTCGTATTCTTCGTCCGTGGCTGCGAATGCCCGAACCTCCGGATACCGTTGTGCTGGGCTGTACCCACTTCCCGCTATTACAGGAAGAGCTATTGGAGGTGCTGCCGGAGGGGACGCGCCTGGTGGATTCCGGTGCGGCTATTGCCCGTCGTACGGCCTGGTTGCTGGAGCATGAAGCGCCGGATGCGAAATCTACCGATGCGAATATCGCGTTTTGTATGGCTATCACGAAAGAGACTGAGCAACTTTTACCCGTTTTACGCCGTTATGGCTTTGAAACGCTCGAAAAACTGGCGCTGTAGCACGGTTTTGAGCAAAAAAGAGACGGTTGAAAGTTTTTTTTAAAAGAGGGGTTGTCAACGTCTGAGAACTCCCTATAATGCGCCTCCACTGACACGGAACAACGGCTTACAGGCCGCCGGGTTAGCGGGGTTCAGAGATGAACGCCAGCAGAGAAAAGCGAAAATAATCACTTGACTCTGAATGAGGAAAACGTAATATACGGGACCTCGCAACGGTGAGCTTAACGCCGCGTTGCAACTGCTCTTTAACAATTTATCAGACAATCTGTGTGGGCACTCAAAGTGACATGGATTCTTAACGTCCTCGGACGAAAAATGAATACCAAGTCTCTGAGTGAACATACGTAATTCATTACGAAGTTTAATTCACGAGCATCAAACTTAAATTGAAGAGTTTGATCATGGCTCAGATTGAACGCTGGCGGCAGGCCTAACACATGCAAGTCGAGCGGTAGCACAGAGAGCTTGCTCTCGGGTGACGAGCGGCGGACGGGTGAGTAATGTCTGGGAAACTGCCTGATGGAGGGGGATAACTACTGGAAACGGTAGCTAATACCGCATAACGTCGCAAGACCAAAGAGGGGGACCTTCGGGCCTCTTGCCATCAGATGTGCCCAGATGGGATTAGCTAGTAGGTGGGGTAACGGCTCACCTAGGCGACGATCCCTAGCTGGTCTGAGAGGATGACCAGCCACACTGGAACTGAGACACGGTCCAGACTCCTACGGGAGGCAGCAGTGGGGAATATTGCACAATGGGCGCAAGCCTGATGCAGCCATGCCGCGTGTATGAAGAAGGCCTTCGGGTTGTAAAGTACTTTCAGCGGGGAGGAAGGCGGTGAGGTTAATAACCTCATCGATTGACGTTACCCGCAGAAGAAGCACCGGCTAACTCCGTGCCAGCAGCCGCGGTAATACGGAGGGTGCAAGCGTTAATCGGAATTACTGGGCGTAAAGCGCACGCAGGCGGTCTGTCAAGTCGGATGTGAAATCCCCGGGCTCAACCTGGGAACTGCATTCGAAACTGGCAGGCTAGAGTCTTGTAGAGGGGGGTAGAATTCCAGGTGTAGCGGTGAAATGCGTAGAGATCTGGAGGAATACCGGTGGCGAAGGCGGCCCCCTGGACAAAGACTGACGCTCAGGTGCGAAAGCGTGGGGAGCAAACAGGATTAGATACCCTGGTAGTCCACGCCGTAAACGATGTCGACTTGGAGGTTGTGCCCTTGAGGCGTGGCTTCCGGAGCTAACGCGTTAAGTCGACCGCCTGGGGAGTACGGCCGCAAGGTTAAAACTCAAATGAATTGACGGGGGCCCGCACAAGCGGTGGAGCATGTGGTTTAATTCGATGCAACGCGAAGAACCTTACCTACTCTTGACATCCAGAGAACTTTCCAGAGATGGATTGGTGCCTTCGGGAACTCTGAGACAGGTGCTGCATGGCTGTCGTCAGCTCGTGTTGTGAAATGTTGGGTTAAGTCCCGCAACGAGCGCAACCCTTATCCTTTGTTGCCAGCGGTTAGGCCGGGAACTCAAAGGAGACTGCCAGTGATAAACTGGAGGAAGGTGGGGATGACGTCAAGTCATCATGGCCCTTACGAGTAGGGCTACACACGTGCTACAATGGCGCATACAAAGAGAAGCGACCTCGCGAGAGCAAGCGGACCTCATAAAGTGCGTCGTAGTCCGGATTGGAGTCTGCAACTCGACTCCATGAAGTCGGAATCGCTAGTAATCGTAGATCAGAATGCTACGGTGAATACGTTCCCGGGCCTTGTACACACCGCCCGTCACACCATGGGAGTGGGTTGCAAAAGAAGTAGGTAGCTTAACCTTCGGGAGGGCGCTTACCACTTTGTGATTCATGACTGGGGTGAAGTCGTAACAAGGTAACCGTAGGGGAACCTGCGGTTGGATCACCTCCTTACCTTAAAGAACCTGCCTTTGTAGTGCTCACACAGATTGTCTGATGAAAAACAGCAGTAAAAATCTCTGCAGGCTTGTAGCTCAGGTGGTTAGAGCGCACCCCTGATAAGGGTGAGGTCGGTGGTTCAAGTCCACTCAGGCCTACCAAACTCCTTTTAAAGGATGAGCGGTACAGAGATTGCAAAACGATGGGGCTATAGCTCAGCTGGGAGAGCGCCTGCTTTGCACGCAGGAGGTCTGCGGTTCGATCCCGCATAGCTCCACCATCTTTTACTGCAAACCCAAGAAAACTTCAGAGTGAACCTGAAAAGGTGCACTGCGAAGTTTTGCTCTTTAAAAATCTGGATCAAGCTGAAAATTGAAACGACACATCTTTAATGGTGTGTTCGAGTCTCTCAAATTTTCGCAATCATGAAGTGAAACATCTTCGGGTTGTGAGGTTAAGCGACTAAGCGTACACGGTGGATGCCCTGGCAGTCAGAGGCGATGAAGGACGTGCTAATCTGCGAAAAGCGCCGGCGAGGTGATATGAACCTTTGACCCGGCGATGTCCGAATGGGGAAACCCAGTGTGTTTCGACACACTATCGTTAACTGAATACATAGGTTAACGAGGCGAACCGGGGGAACTGAAACATCTAAGTACCCCGAGGAAAAGAAATCAACCGAGATTCCCCCAGTAGCGGCGAGCGAACGGGGAGCAGCCCAGAGTCTGAATCAGCTTGTGTGTTAGTGGAAGCGTCTGGAAAGTCGCAGGGTACAGGGTGATACTCCCGTACACGAAAATGCACAGGTTGTGAACTCGAAGAGTAGGGCGGGACACGTGGTATCCTGTCTGAATATGGGGGGACCATCCTCCAAGGCTAAATACTCCTGACTGACCGATAGTGAACCAGTACCGTGAGGGAAAGGCGAAAAGAACCCCGGCGAGGGGAGTGAAAAAGAACCTGAAACCGTGTACGTACAAGCAGTGGGAGCACCTTCGTGGTGTGACTGCGTACCTTTTGTATAATGGGTCAGCGACTTATATTCTGTAGCAAGGTTAACCGTATAGGGGAGCCGAAGGGAAACCGAGTCTTAACTGGGCGTTAAGTTGCAGGGTATAGACCCGAAACCCGGTGATCTAGCCATGGGCAGGTTGAAGGTTGGGTAACACTAACTGGAGGACCGAACCGACTAATGTTGAAAAATTAGCGGATGACTTGTGGCTGGGGGTGAAAGGCCAATCAAACCGGGAGATAGCTGGTTCTCCCCGAAAGCTATTTAGGTAGCGCCTCGTGAACTCATCTTCGGGGGTAGAGCACTGTTTCGGCTAGGGGGCCATCCCGGCTTACCAACCCGATGCAAACTACGAATACCGAAGAATGTTATCACGGGAGACACACGGCGGGTGCTAACGTCCGTCGTGAAGAGGGAAACAACCCAGACCGCCAGCTAAGGTCCCAAAGTCATGGTTAAGTGGGAAACGATGTGGGAAGGCACAGACAGCCAGGATGTTGGCTTAGAAGCAGCCATCATTTAAAGAAAGCGTAATAGCTCACTGGTCGAGTCGGCCTGCGCGGAAGATGTAACGGGGCTAAACCATGCACCGAAGCTGCGGCAGCGACACTTAGGTGTTGTTGGGTAGGGGAGCGTTCTGTAAGCCGTTGAAGGTGTGCTGTGAGGCATGCTGGAGGTATCAGAAGTGCGAATGCTGACATAAGTAACGATAAAGCGGGTGAAAAGCCCGCTCGCCGGAAGACCAAGGGTTCCTGTCCAACGTTAATCGGGGCAGGGTGAGTCGACCCCTAAGGCGAGGCCGAAAGGCGTAGTCGATGGGAAACAGGTTAATATTCCTGTACTTGGTGTTACTGCGAAGGGGGGACGGAGAAGGCTATGTTAGCCGGGCGACGGTTGTCCCGGTTTAAGCATGTAGGCGGAGGTTCCAGGTAAATCCGGTACCTTTTAACGCTGAGGTGTGATGACGAGGCACTACGGTGCTGAAGTAACAAATGCCCTGCTTCCAGGAAAAGCCTCTAAGCATCAGGTAACATCAAATCGTACCCCAAACCGACACAGGTGGTCAGGTAGAGAATACCAAGGCGCTTGAGAGAACTCGGGTGAAGGAACTAGGCAAAATGGTGCCGTAACTTCGGGAGAAGGCACGCTGATATGTAGGTGAAGCCCCTGCGGGTGGAGCTGAAATCAGTCGAAGATACCAGCTGGCTGCAACTGTTTATTAAAAACACAGCACTGTGCAAACACGAAAGTGGACGTATACGGTGTGACGCCTGCCCGGTGCCGGAAGGTTAATTGATGGGGTTAGCGGCAACGCGAAGCTCTTGATCGAAGCCCCGGTAAACGGCGGCCGTAACTATAACGGTCCTAAGGTAGCGAAATTCCTTGTCGGGTAAGTTCCGACCTGCACGAATGGCGTAATGATGGCCAGGCTGTCTCCACCCGAGACTCAGTGAAATTGAACTCGCTGTGAAGATGCAGTGTACCCGCGGCAAGACGGAAAGACCCCGTGAACCTTTACTATAGCTTGACACTGAACACTGGTCCTTGATGTGTAGGATAGGTGGGAGGCTTTGAAGCGTGGACGCCAGTCTGCGTGGAGCCATCCTTGAAATACCACCCTTTAATGGCTGGTGTTCTAACGTAGACCCGTGATCCGGGTTGCGGACAGTGTCTGGTGGGTAGTTTGACTGGGGCGGTCTCCTCCCAAAGAGTAACGGAGGAGCACGAAGGTTAGCTAATCCTGGTCGGACATCAGGAGGTTAGTGCAATGGCATAAGCTAGCTTGACTGCGAGAGTGACGGCTCGAGCAGGTGCGAAAGCAGGTCATAGTGATCCGGTGGTTCTGAATGGAAGGGCCATCGCTCAACGGATAAAAGGTACTCCGGGGATAACAGGCTGATACCGCCCAAGAGTTCATATCGACGGCGGTGTTTGGCACCTCGATGTCGGCTCATCACATCCTGGGGCTGAAGTAGGTCCCAAGGGTATGGCTGTTCGCCATTTAAAGTGGTACGCGAGCTGGGTTTAGAACGTCGTGAGACAGTTCGGTCCCTATCTGCCGTGGGCGCTGGAGAATTGAGGGGGGCTGCTCCTAGTACGAGAGGACCGGAGTGGACGCATCACTGGTGTTCGGGTTGTCATGCCAATGGCACTGCCCGGTAGCTAAATGCGGAAAAGATAAGTGCTGAAAGCATCTAAGCACGAAACTTGCCCCGAGATGAGTTCTCCCTGAGACTTTAAGTCTCCTGAAGGAACGTTGAAGACGACGACGTTGATAGGTCGGGTGTGTAAGCGCAGCGATGCGTTGAGCTAACCGATACTAATGAACCGTGAGGCTTAACCTTACAACGCCGAAGGTGTTTTGGCGAAGACAGAGACGATTTTCAGCCTGATACAGATTAACAGAATTTGCCTGGCGGCTTTAGCGCGGTGGTCCCACCTGACCCCATGCCGAACTCAGAAGTGAAACGCCGTAGCGCCGATGGTAGTGTGGGGTCTCCCCATGTGAGAGTAGGGAACTGCCAGGCATCAAATTAAGTAGTAAGCCGGTGCATTAATCCGGTGGTTACAAGCAGTCTTCGGTGGAGCGGTAGTTCAGTCGGTTAGAATACCTGCCTGTCACGCAGGGGGTCGCGGGTTCGAGTCCCGTCCGTTCCGCCACTTATTAAGACATTAAGCCTGCCCTATCGGCAGGCTTAATGGCAAAAACTTTAGGGGCGTAGCTCAGTTGGTAGAGCACCGGTCTCCAAAACCGGGTGTCGCGAGTTCGAGTCTCTCCGCCCCTGCCATATAGAATCCTTTGCTTCGGCAAAGGATTTTTTTTTGCCTGAAGCGCTGCAGAAAACGCTCTTCTTAATTTTTCAGCCAGCATTCCTGCTGGCTGATATATCAATCCATTACATTGATTTTTAACAGATCTTTTATCTGTGATTGCTTATCACTGTTTTGCAGCCAAATCGCATACAGCGGCCTGGTAAGCGTGGTGGAATCCAGCACCGTATGCAGCCCCGCTTTAGTATCTGCCCAGCGAACAGGTAACCAGGTACAACCTCTCAGCAAGGGCAGCTGCTGACAGGCGATCTCCGCAGAGCTGGTTGTTAACTGCGGAACATCATCAGGTGCAATCAATCCCGTCTCATGCTGCTGAAAATCTGGCCCCCATTCCAGGCGCAAATAGGTCAGGTCTGCCTTCATCATTGAAGGTTCAGAGGCATAAAGCGCCAGTCCAAACTGACCCACAATCTGGCTGCTAAATTCGTCCATCTTGGGGGCTTCGGTTGTGATCAGAAGATCAAGCTGGCGCTCATGAAGTTGCTTAACCAGCGACTGCCGTTGCGCAATCCTGGCTTCGAATTGCAGGTGACTGTGTGAATGATAAAGCCGGGTAAGCCACTGACTTAGCATACATTCCCACAGGGAAGCGCTGGCCCCTATCGAGAACTCATTATGCCTCGACGTATGTGCCACCTCTTTGCGTGCCGCCTGCCAGGTATTCATGAGCGTTTCAGCGTACGGCAGCAGTTTCTCGCCGGCAGGCGTTAAGCGAATATTGTTACGATGGCGGGTAAAAAGATTCACACCCAGTTGATTTTCCAGCTGTCGAATACGAAAACTGACGGCTGACTGCGTCAGGTAAAGGGCTTCAGCTGCTCGCCCAAAGTGGCGTGTTCTGCTCACTTCAAGGAAAGTTTTAAGCAATTCCGTATCCACATCTTTCTCCGCAAAATTATTTGTCGTTATGATTTAAATGTTTTGTTTTACACTCTGTCAAGCGTAACTAATACTCCGCGCCATAAATAGCTCGGCCAAAGAATTAGGAGCGTGTAGGATGGCGGAAAGCTTTACGACGACTAATCGTTTTTTCGACAATAAACATTATCCGCGCGGGTTCTCTCGTCACGGCGATTTCACCATCAAAGAAGCTCAACTGCTTGAGCGCCATGGTTATGCCTTTAACGAGCTGGATCTGGGTAAGCGTGAACCTGCAACCGAAGACGAAAAACAGTTTGTTTCTGTTTGCCGTGGTGAGCGTGAGCCGCAGTCTGAAGCGGAACGTGTGTGGATCAAGTACATGGCGCGCATTAAGCGTCCAAAGCGCTTCCATACGCTGTCTGGCGGTAAGCCGCAGATGGAAGGTGCAGAAGACTACACCGAGTCTGATGACTAAGATGATAAGAAGGGGCTACGGCCCCTTTTTTTATGCCAGCAACTTCTGCAGATGCAGCAGCAAACGATCGATAGCGCGATAGCTCAGCGCCTCCTGCAAATGTTTCCTCTCAATGTCAGTGCACCCCTCCACGTCAGCAATGGTTCTGGCCACTTTCAACAAACGCTGCCACGCACGTATGGATAGCCCGAACCGCGTCAACGTCTCCTCCAGCCATCCCGCATCCTCAATGTTAAGAGAACAAAACTGCCGGATCCCGGCATTATCCAGCCGCGCATTTAGCCTGTTCTGACGGGCGTACTGCCGCTTCTGGGCTGCAATCACCCGCTCGCGTACCTCTGCTGAGCTTTCACCCGTGATGCCCGTTTGCCTGAGCAGGCCCGGTGGAGGAAGCGGGATTTCGAGAGATAAATCGAAACGGTCGAGAAACGGGCCGGATAACTTACCGAGATAGCGCAATGTCTGCTCTGGCGTACAGCGGTTATGGTTGCCCTGGTAGTGACCCGTCGGGCTGGGGTTCATCGCGGCGACCAGCTGAAACTGCGCGGGATAGCTTATTTTGGCCCGCGTGCGCGATATATGTATTTCGCCGGATTCAATGGGTTCTCTCAGTGCATCCAGCACGCGGCGCTCAAACTCCGGCAATTCATCAAGAAACAGAATGCCATTGTGTGCCAGCGAGATCTCACCCGGCCCGGGGATAGACCCACCGCCGACCATTGCCGTCAGTGAAGCGCTATGATGTGGGGAACGAAAAGGGCGACGGCGCCACTGTTTTTGCAACGATGCAGAACTGATGAGGCTGTATATGGCGGCACTTTCCAGCGCTTCATGATTATTGAGCGGTGGAAGCAACCCACTCAATCTGCTCGCCAACATGGTTTTACCCGTACCCGGCGGACCAATTAACAGAAGATTGTGTCCCCCTGCAGCCGTAATCTCCAGCGCCCGTTTCCCTTGTTCCTGCCCCATAATCTCGCTGAGATCCTCTGGAGCATCCGCTATAACATCATCACACTCCTCCGGCTCGGACAGTTCATGCCGCCCTTCCAGCCATGCACAAACTTCCTGTAAATGCCCCGCGATGAGGCATCCTTTTTCCGCGATAAGACTCACTTCTGATGCGTTTTCATTGGCCACAATGATTTGCCGCCCTGCACGTATGGCTTCCAGCGCTCCCGATATCGCCCCGGGAACGCCTCTTAACGCGCCTGTAAGCGCGAGTTCGCCAACGAACTCATACGAGCCTAGCCGTGTCGTATTAAGCTGCTCAGAAGCCGCGAGAAGGGCAATTGCGATAGGTAAATCGTATCGTCCCCCCTCTTTAGGCAGATCGGCAGGAGCAAGGTTGATGGTGATCTTCTTCGCGGGGAAGGCATAACCGCTATTTATTATTGCGCTGCGGACGCGATCCCTGGCCTCTTTAACCGTCGTTTCAGGTAACCCGACAAGCGTGAGTCCGGGCAGCCCATTACTCAAATGTACCTCTACGGAAACAAGCGGTGCCTTTACCCCGAGAGCCGCACGCGTATAAACAACTGACAGTGACATTTGCACTACCTCCTGGTGTGACTATGTCAGTGCTCGTTATATTTGTTTAGCGCCATTTCGTGAATTTACGCCGCTTGTTCAGGGATTTTAATGGTGTATTGCAACAATCTCATAATCGTGGAAACCTCCTCGCAGAACGTAAAAAATCCTGTTTTGACGGTTAGCGCCACAGTAAAAAAATGAAAAATATTCATTTTCTAATTTCCGTATATAAAACAACGCTTTTAAGAAATATGATTCGCGGACTAACCAAATCCGTCATAAATAAATCTTGTGTTTGATTTAAAAACTGTGATAACTCTTTAGGTATTCCTTCGAACAAGATGCAAAAAGAACTGAAAATGACAGCCCTTCTACGAGTGATTAGCCTGGTCGTGATTAGCGTGGTGGTGATTATTATCCCACCGTGCGGGGCTGCACTTGGACGAGGAAAGGCTTAGAAATCAAGCCTTAACGAACTAAGACCCCCGCACCGAAAGGTCCGGGGGTTTTTTTATGACTAAAAAACGCAAATGAGGAGCAGAGCATGACGACTAGCACAAAATTCTGTTTCTCCCGATTTATGACGGGGAACTAACTATGAATGGGGCACAGTGGGTAGTACATGCGTTGCGCGCGCAGGGAGTCGAGACAGTATTCGGTTATCCGGGTGGCGCAATTATGCCGATTTACGATGCACTGTATGACGGCGGCGTGGAACATCTCTTGTGCCGACACGAGCAGGGCGCAGCGATGGCAGCCATCGGCTATGCCCGCGCGACAGGTAAAACGGGCGTGTGTATGGCGACGTCAGGCCCGGGCGCAACTAACCTCATCACCGGCCTGGCTGACGCGCTGTTGGATTCCGTTCCCGTTGTCGCCATCACCGGGCAGGTGGCGTCTCCGTTCATCGGTACCGACGCTTTCCAGGAAGTCGACGTCCTCGGTTTATCGCTGGCCTGCACCAAACACAGCTTCCTCGTCCAGTCTCTGGAAGAGCTGCCGCGCGTAATGGCAGAAGCGTTCGAAGTGGCAAACTCAGGCCGTCCTGGTCCGGTTCTGGTCGATATCCCGAAAGATATCCAGGTGGCATTCGGCGATTTGGAACCGCACTTCTCAACCGTTGAAAGCGACAATGCGTTTCCGGATGCGGAAGTTGAAGAGGCTCGCCAGATGCTGGCGCAGGCGAAACAGCCGATGCTGTACGTCGGCGGTGGCGTCGGCATGGCGCAGGCCGTTCCAGCCCTGCGCGAATTTATCGCAACAACGCAGATGCCAGCGACCTGCACGCTGAAAGGTCTCGGTGCTGTCGACGCGGATTACCCATACTATCTGGGCATGCTGGGGATGCACGGCACCAAAGCGGCAAACCTGGCGGTGCAGGCGTGCGATCTGCTCATCGCCGTAGGTGCCCGTTTTGACGACCGCGTCACCGGCAAGCTGAATACCTTTGCGCCGAACGCCAAAGTGATCCATATGGATATCGACCCGGCGGAGATGAACAAGCTGCGTCAGGCGCACGTTGCCCTGCAGGGCGATCTCAACGCGCTGTTACCGGCATTGCAGCAGCCGCTGGATATCAATGCATGGCGTCAGCACACCGCAGACATGCGCGCCGAGCACGCCTGGCGTTACGACCACCCCGGCGAGGCTATCTACGCGCCGCTGCTGTTGAAGCAGTTGTCCGACCGTAAACCGGCTGACAGCGTCGTCACCACCGACGTAGGCCAGCATCAGATGTGGTCAGCCCAGCACATGACCTACACCCGTCCGGAGAACTTCATCACTTCAAGCGGGTTAGGGACGATGGGCTTCGGTCTGCCAGCCGCCGTTGGCGCACAGGTTGCCCGCCCGAACGATACCGTTATCTGTATCTCCGGTGACGGCTCCTTCATGATGAACGTTCAGGAGCTCGGCACCGTTAAGCGCAAGCAGTTGCCGCTGAAAATCGTCTTGCTCGACAACCAGCGTTTAGGGATGGTTCGCCAGTGGCAACAGCTGTTCTTCCAGGAGCGTTACAGCGAAACGACGCTCACCGATAACCCCGATTTCCTCACCCTGGCCAGCGCCTTTGGCATTCCTGGTCAGCACATCACCCGTAAAGATCAGGTTGAAGCGGCGCTCGACACCATGCTGAACAGCGATGGGCCTTACCTGCTTCATGTCTCAATCGATGAACTCGAGAACGTCTGGCCGCTGGTACCGCCTGGTGCCAGTAACTCACAAATGATGGAGAAATTATCATGATGCAGCATCAGGTCGCCGTACAGGCTCGCTTCAACCCGGAAACCTTAGAACGCGTTTTGCGCGTGGTGCGTCATCGTGGTTTTCAGATTTGCTCTATGAATATGGAGACGGCCACTGACGCCCGGAATATCAGTATCGAATTAACCGTTGCCAGCCCGCGGTCGGTCGACTTACTGTTTAGTCAGTTATCAAAGCTGGTAGACGTTGCCCATGTTGCCATCTGCCAGAGCACAACCACATCACAACAAATCCGCGCTTAAGCGTGACAGGACGAAAAAATGACGACAAAAAAAGCTGATTACATTTGGTTCAACGGTGAGATGGTTCGCTGGGAGGACGCGAAGGTCCACGTGATGTCCCACGCGCTGCATTACGGTACCTCCGTGTTTGAAGGCATCCGCTGCTACGATTCTCACAAAGGGCCAGTGGTGTTCCGCCATCGCGAACACATGCAGCGTCTGCATGACTCAGCCAAAATTTATCGTTTCCCGGTTTCCCAGAGCGTCGACGAGCTGATGGAAGCCTGCCGCGACGTGATCCGTAAGAACAACCTGACCAGCGCCTATATTCGTCCGCTGGTGTTTGTGGGCGACGTCGGTATGGGCGTGAACCCGCCCGCTGGCTATACCACGGATGTGATCATTGCCGCGTTCCCATGGGGTGCCTACCTGGGGGCAGAAGCCCTGGAGCAGGGGATCGACGCAATGGTCTCTTCCTGGAATCGCGTTGCGCCAAACACCATCCCGACCGCCGCGAAAGCTGGCGGTAACTACCTCTCTTCACTGCTGGTCGGTAGCGAAGCGCGCCGTCACGGCTATCAGGAAGGTATCGCCCTGGACGTAAACGGCTACATCTCAGAAGGTGCGGGTGAAAACCTGTTTGAAGTGAAAGACGGCATCCTGTTCACGCCGCCGTTCACCTCGTCCGCGCTGCCGGGCATCACCCGTGATGCCATCATCAAGCTGGCGAAAGATCTGGGTATCGAAGTGCGCGAGCAGGTGCTGTCCCGCGAATCCCTGTATCTGGCCGATGAAGTCTTTATGTCCGGTACCGCGGCTGAAATCACGCCGGTGCGCAGCGTAGACGGTATCCAGGTGGGCGAAGGCCGCTGTGGCCCGGTCACCAAACGCATTCAGCAAGCGTTCTTTGGCCTCTTCACCGGCGAAACAGAAGATAAATACGGCTGGTTGGATCAGGTTAATCACTAAGTATAAATTTGGGACGGCACGCACCGTCCCATTACATAGTCAGACGGGAGTAAATAAAGCATGCCTAAGTATCGTTCAGCCACCACCACCCACGGCCGTAACATGGCGGGTGCCCGCGCACTGTGGCGCGCCACCGGAATGACCGACGCCGATTTCGGTAAGCCGATTATCGCCGTGGTGAACTCCTTCACCCAGTTCGTTCCGGGCCACGTGCACCTGCGCGATCTGGGTAAGCTGGTTGCCGAGCAAATCGAGGCCTCCGGCGGCGTGGCGAAAGAGTTCAACACCATTGCGGTGGATGACGGTATCGCGATGGGGCACGGGGGCATGCTCTATTCACTGCCGTCGCGCGAGCTGATCGCCGACTCGGTGGAGTACATGGTTAACGCCCACTGCGCCGATGCAATGGTCTGTATCTCCAACTGCGACAAAATCACCCCGGGGATGCTGATGGCCTCCCTGCGCCTGAATATTCCGGTGATCTTCGTCTCCGGTGGCCCAATGGAAGCGGGGAAAACCAAGCTCTCCGACAAAATCATCAAGCTCGACCTGGTTGATGCGATGATCCAGGGCGCGGACCCGAAAGTCTCTGACGAGCAGAGCGATCAGGTTGAGCGCTCCGCGTGCCCGACCTGCGGCTCCTGTTCCGGGATGTTCACTGCGAACTCCATGAACTGCCTGACCGAAGCGCTGGGTCTTTCTCAGCCGGGCAACGGCTCGCTGCTGGCGACCCACGCCGACCGTAAGCAGCTGTTCCTCAATGCCGGTAAACGTATCGTTGAGCTGACCAAACGCTACTACGAGCAGGATGACGCCAGCGCGCTGCCGCGCAGCATCGCCAGCAAAGCGGCGTTCGAGAACGCCATGACGCTGGATATCGCCATGGGCGGTTCCACCAATACCGTTCTGCACCTGCTGGCCGCCGCGCAGGAAGCCGAAATCGACTTCACCATGAGCGACATCGACAAGCTGTCCCGTAAAGTGCCGCAGCTGTGTAAGGTCGCGCCGAGTACGCAGAAGTACCACATGGAAGACGTGCACCGTGCCGGTGGCGTCATCGGTATCCTCGGCGAGCTGGATCGCGCCGGGCTGCTGAACCGAGACGTGAAAAACGTCCTCGGCCTGACGTTGCCGGAATCGTTGGACCAGTACGACGTGATGCTGACCAAAGACGACGCGGTGAAAAAAATGTTCCGCGCGGGTCCTGCCGGTATTCGCACCACCCAGGCATTCTCGCAGGACTGTCGCTGGGACACCCTGGACGATGACCGCGCCGAAGGCTGCATCCGCTCGCTGGAACACGCCTACAGCAAAGACGGCGGCCTGGCCGTGCTGTACGGTAACTTTGCGGAAAACGGCTGCATCGTGAAGACCGCTGGCGTGGACGACAGCATCCTGAAATTCACCGGCCCGGCGAAAGTGTACGAAAGCCAGGATGAAGCGGTAGACGCCATCCTCGGCGGCAAAGTGGTGGAAGGCGACGTGGTTGTCATCCGTTATGAAGGGCCGAAAGGCGGCCCGGGCATGCAGGAGATGCTCTACCCAACCACCTTCCTGAAATCGATGGGCCTCGGTAAAGCCTGCGCGCTGATCACCGACGGACGTTTCTCCGGCGGCACCTCCGGCCTCTCTATCGGTCACGTTTCGCCGGAAGCGGCAAGCGGCGGCAACATCGCCATCATCGAAGACGGCGACCTGATCGAAATCGACATTCCGAATCGCGGCATTCAGCTCAAGCTGAGCGACCAGGAAATTGCGGCCCGTCGTGAAGCGCAGGAAGCCCGCGGCGACAAAGCCTGGACGCCGAAAGACCGCCAGCGCGAAGTCTCCTTCGCCCTGCGCGCCTACGCGAGCCTTGCCACCAGTGCAGATAAAGGCGCGGTGCGCGATAAATCTAAACTTGGGGGCTAATGATGGCCGAGTCGCAACCCTTATCCGCCGCCCCCGAGGGGGCGGAATACCTCAGAGCGGTGCTGCGCGCGCCGGTCTATGAAGCCGTGCAGGTCACACCCCTGCAGAAAATGGAAAAACTCTCTTCGCGCCTCGACAACGTGATCCTGGTCAAGCGCGAAGACCGTCAGCCGGTGCACAGCTTCAAGCTGCGCGGCGCCTACGCGATGATGGCCGGGCTGACCGACGAGCAGAAAGCGCGCGGCGTGATTACCGCCTCAGCGGGCAACCACGCGCAGGGTGTAGCTTTCTCTTCGGCCCGTTTAGGTCTGAAAGCGCTGATCGTGATGCCGGTCGCTACCGCCGACATCAAAGTCGATGCGGTACGCGGTTTCGGCGGCGAAGTGCTGCTCCACGGCGCCAACTTTGACGAAGCGAAAGCCAAAGCGATCGAGCTGGCGCAGCAGCAGGGGTTCACCTGGGTGCCGCCGTTCGACCATCCGATGGTTATTGCCGGGCAGGGGACGCTGGCGCTTGAACTGCTGCAGCAGGATGCCCATCTCGACCGCGTGTTTGTGCCGGTCGGCGGCGGCGGCCTGGCCGCGGGCGTGGCGGTGCTGATCAAACAGCTGATGCCGCAGATCAAAGTCATCGCCGTTGAAGCGGAAGACTCTGCCTGCCTGAAAGCGGCGCTGGATGCGGGTCACCCGGTAGATCTGCCGCGCGTCGGGCTGTTTGCCGAGGGCGTGGCGGTGAAGCGCATTGGGGATGAAACCTTCCGCCTGTGCCAGGAATATCTCGACGATATCGTCACGGTGGATAGCGATGCCATCTGCGCGGCGATGAAAGATCTGTTCGAGGATGTGCGCGCGGTGGCGGAACCTTCCGGCGCGCTGGCGCTGGCGGGGATGAAAAAATACATCGCGCAGCACAACATTCGCGGCGAGCGGCTGGCGCACGTGCTGTCTGGTGCCAACGTGAACTTCCACGGTCTGCGCTACGTTTCCGAGCGCTGCGAGCTGGGCGAACAGCGTGAAGCACTGCTGGCGGTGACCATCCCGGAAGAGAAGGGCAGCTTCCTGAAGTTCTGTCAGCTGCTGGGCGGTCGTTCTGTGACGGAATTTAACTACCGTTTTGCCGATGCCAAAGACGCCTGTATTTTTGTCGGCGTGCGCCTGAGCCGCGGCGTGGAGGAGCGCAAAGAGATCCTCAACCTGCTGCATGAGGGCGGCTATAGCGTGGTCGATCTCTCTGACGACGAGATGGCGAAGCTGCACGTGCGCTACATGGTTGGCGGGCGTCCATCGAAGCCGCTCAGGGAACGTCTGTTCAGCTTCGAGTTCCCGGAATCGCCGGGCGCGCTGCTCAAGTTCTTGCACACGCTGGGCACGCACTGGAACATCTCTCTGTTCCACTACCGCAGCCACGGCACCGACTACGGCCGCGTGCTGGCGGCGTTTGAACTGGGCGAGCATGAACCGGATTTCGAAACGCGGCTGAACGAGCTGGGCTATGAGTGTCACGACGAAACCCATAACCCGGCCTTCCGCTTCTTCCTCGCGGGCTAAGGTCCGGCCGGGTAAGCGCAGCGCCACCCGGCTTTAGTGGTTCGGCAATATCGTCCAGAACGCATCAATAAGCGGCTCATGCAGCCGCTTTTTTTGTGCGCACACGCCAAGCTCAAACGGCGTCTTCTCGTCGCTGCGCTCCAGAATCATCACGCGATTGCGCACCGGTTCCGGGCTATTTTCCAGCACCACTTCCGGCAGCAGCGCCACGCCGCAGCCCAGCGCCACCATCGACACCATCGCCTCATGGCCGCTAACCGTGGCGTAAATCGACGGGTTGCTGATTTTCTGACGGCGGAACCACAGCTCGATGCGACGACGCACCGGCCCCTGATCGGCCATGATAAACGGCACCGTGGACCAGTCCGGTTTTTCCACCGACACCTGATTACGCACCGGGCAGGGCAGGGCGGGGGCAATCAGTACTACTGCCAGATTCTCCAGCATTGAGAACGCTACCGCACCCGGCAGGGTTTCCGGCTTCCCGGCAATGGCGAGATCCGCTTCGCCCGTCACCACTTTCTCCATTGCGTCGGAGGCGTCGCCGGTGGTGAGTTTAATTTCAACCGACGGATGCGCCGCGCGGAAGCGGTCGAGAATGGGCGGCAGATGGCTATAGGCGGCGGTCACGGAGCAGAAAATATGCAGCTCACCGGAAAGCGACGGCCCCTGCTGGTCAATCGAGTGACGCAGCTGCTGGTACTGCAACAGCGTCTGCTGGGCAAAAATGCGCAACTCTTCGCCCGCTTCCGTGAGGGTGACGGTACGGTTGTCGCGCACGAACAGCGGCTGGCCGAGGTCTTCCTCGAGGCGCTGGATCTGGCGCGAAAGCGTGGAGGGGCTAACGTGCATCGCCCGCGCGCTGCGGCCAAAGTGACGGCTTTCCGCCAGGTGCAGGAACATTTTCAGATCGCGTAAATCCACTGATTCCACTCCCTCTTTTTATATTGCAAAAATTGCAACGTGACGTTGTGAATATATCAATTTCCGCAATAAATTTCCTGTTGTAATGTGGGTACATTCTCGCTGAAACGCGAACCGAACAATAAGACACACAACATCACGAGGTATCACCCATGGCTAACTACTTTAATACACTGAACTTGCGCCAGCAGCTGGCGCAGCTGGGCAAATGCCGCTTCATGGCGCGCGACGAATTTGCCGATGGCGCGAGCTACCTTCAGGGTAAAAAAGTGGTCATCGTCGGCTGTGGCGCACAGGGTCTGAACCAGGGCCTGAACATGCGTGACTCCGGTCTGGATATCTCCTACGCCCTGCGTAAAGAAGCGATTGCCGAGAAGCGTGCTTCCTGGCGTAAAGCGACCGAAAACGGCTTCAAAGTGGGTACCTACGAAGAGCTGATCCCGCAGGCGGATCTGGTGGTTAACCTGACCCCGGACAAACAGCACTCAGACGTTGTGCGTTCCGTACAGCCGCTGATGAAAGACGGCGCCGCGCTGGGTTACTCCCACGGCTTCAACATCGTTGAAGTGGGCGAGCAGATCCGTAAAGACATCACCGTAGTGATGGTGGCACCGAAGTGTCCAGGTACGGAAGTACGCGAAGAGTACAAGCGTGGCTTCGGCGTGCCGACGCTTATCGCAGTTCACCCGGAAAACGATCCGAAAGGCGAAGGCATGGCGATTGCCAAAGCATGGGCAGCGGCGACCGGCGGCCACCGTGCGGGCGTGCTGGAATCGTCCTTCGTTGCCGAAGTGAAATCTGACCTGATGGGTGAGCAGACCATTCTGTGCGGCATGCTGCAGGCCGGTTCTCTGCTGTGCTTCGACAAGCTGGTGGAAGAAGGTACTGACCCGGCCTACGCGGAAAAACTGATTCAGTTCGGCTGGGAAACCATCACCGAAGCGCTGAAGCAGGGCGGTATTACGCTGATGATGGACCGTCTGTCCAACCCGGCAAAACTGCGTGCTTACGCGCTGTCTGAACAGCTGAAAACCATCATGGCGCCGCTGTTCCAGAAACACATGGACGACATCATCTCCGGCGAGTTCTCTTCCGGTATGATGGCGGACTGGGCGAACGACGATAAGAAACTGCTGACCTGGCGTGAAGAGACCGGTAAAACCGCGTTCGAAACCGCGCCGCAGTATGAAGGTAAAATCGGCGAGCAGGAGTACTTCGATAAAGGCGTCCTGATGATCGCGATGGTGAAAGCAGGCGTTGAGCTGGCGTTCGAAACCATGGTCGATTCCGGCATCATCGAAGAGTCTGCGTACTACGAATCACTGCACGAGCTGCCGCTGATTGCGAACACCATCGCCCGTAAGCGTCTGTACGAAATGAACGTGGTGATCTCTGATACCGCAGAATACGGTAACTACCTGTTCTCTTACGCCTGCGTACCGCTGCTGAAAGAGTTTATGACCACTCTGCAGACGGGCGATCTGGGCAAAGCGATTGCTGAAGGTGCCGTGGACAACGCGCAGCTGCGCGACGTGAACGAAGCGATTCGCAGCCACCAGATCGAGAAAGTGGGTCACAAACTGCGTGGCTACATGACCGATATGAAGCGTATCGCGGTAGCGGGCTAACAATCTTGTCGGGTGGCGCTTCGCTTACCCGACCTACAAAACCGTAAGATGTAGGCCGGGTAAGGCGCAGCCGCCACCCGGCTTTTTTATTTGCGATACAGCACTTTAATCACGTGGTAGCCGAACTGCGTGTGCAGCGGGCCCGTTGGCTCCAGCACCGGGCAGGAGAAGACCACTTTATCGAACGCCGGTACCATCTGACCCTGGCGGAATTCACCCAGATCGCCGCCGCGTTTGCCTGACGGACAGATAGAGTGCTTCTTCGCCAGTTTGCCGAAGTCGGCGCCGTTTTTGATCTGCTCCAGAAGATCCAGAGCCAGTTTCTCTTCTTTAACAAGAATATGCAGTGCTGCTGCTGTTTTTGCCATGATCGTGCCTTGAATAGGTTGAGATAAATCGGGGCGCAATATACCACGCGTCAGCGGCGATAAAGCACCTTAATGATATGGTAGCCAAATTTGGTTTTAACCGGGCCGTAGGGCTTCAGAAGCGGGCAGCTAAAGACCGCCTGATCGAACGGGCCGACCATCGCACCTTGTTGAAACTCCCCAAGATCACCGCCATTGCGCCCGGACGGGCATTTAGAGTAACGCTTCGCCAGATGATCAAAGCTGATGCCGCGCTCCAGCCTGGCCAGGATCTCCTGGGCCAGTTTCTCTTCTTTTACCAGAATATGCAGGGCTGCTGCGGTCTTTTTCATGGTTCTGCTCTAAGGGTTAAACGCGATTTCTCCACTTTATCATTAGCCGGTAAATCTGCGCCCGGCTTTCTGCTACAATCCACACCCCGTTCGAAGATTGAGCAATACTCCCATGCGTTTAAACCCTGGACAACAACAAGCGGTCGAATTCGTTACTGGACCATGCCTGGTGCTGGCAGGGGCCGGTTCGGGTAAAACCCGCGTGATCACCAACAAAATCGCCCATCTGATCCACAACTGCGGGTATCAGGCGCGACACATTGCGGCGGTCACCTTTACCAATAAAGCGGCGCGCGAGATGAAAGAGCGTGTCGGTCAGACGCTGGGCCGTAAAGAGGCGCGCGGCCTGATGATCTCCACCTTCCACACGCTGGGGCTGGATATCATCAAACGCGAGTATGCGGCGCTGGGAATGAAGTCCAACTTCTCGCTCTTCGATGACACCGATCAGGTGGCGCTGCTCAAAGAGCTCACCGAGGGGCTGATCGAAGATGATAAAGTGCTGTTGCAGCAGCTGATCTCGACGATCTCGAACTGGAAAAACGATCTGATGACGCCGGCCCAGGCCGCGGCGATCGCCAAAGGCGAACGGGATCGCATCTTCGCCCACTGCTACGGTCTGTACGATGCACATATGAAAGCGTGCAACGTGCTGGACTTCGACGACCTGATCCTGCTGCCGACGCTGCTGCTGCAGCGCAATGAAGAGGTGCGCGAGCGCTGGCAGAACAAAATCCGTTACCTGCTGGTGGATGAGTATCAGGACACCAACACCAGCCAGTACGAGCTGGTGAAGCTGCTGGTGGGGCAGCGCGCGCGTTTTACCGTGGTAGGCGACGACGACCAGTCAATTTACTCCTGGCGCGGCGCGCGCCCGCAAAACCTGGTGCTGCTGAGCAAAGATTTCCCGGCGCTGCAGGTGATTAAGCTGGAGCAGAACTATCGCTCCTCCGGGCGTATCCTGAAAGCAGCTAACATCCTGATTGCCAATAACCCGCACGTGTTTGAGAAGCGTCTCTTCTCCGAACTGGGTTACGGCACGGAGCTGAAAGTGCTCAGCGCCAACAATGAGGATCATGAAGCGGAGCGCGTGACGGGCGAACTCATCGCCCACCACTTCGTCAACAAAACCGAATATAAGGATTACGCGATCCTCTATCGCGGCAATCACCAGTCGCGCGTCTTTGAAAAGATGCTGATGCAGAACCGTATTCCGTACAAAATCTCGGGCGGCACGTCGTTCTTCTCACGACCAGAAATCAAAGATCTGCTGGCCTACCTGCGCGTGCTCACGAATCCGGATGACGACAGCGCGTTTCTGCGCATCGTGAATACGCCAAAACGCGAGATTGGCCCGGCGACGCTGCAAAAGCTCGGCGAGTGGGCGATGACCCGCAACAAAAGTATGTTTACCGCCAGCTTCGACATGGGGCTGAGCCAGACGTTAACCGGACGCGGGTATGATTCATTAACGCGATTCACCCACTGGCTTGGCGAAGTGCAACGTCTCGCGGAGCGCGAGCCGGTGGCGGCGGTGCGCGATCTTATTCACGGCATCGACTATGAGTCCTGGCTGTACGAAACTTCGGCCAGCCCGAAAGCGGCTGAGATGCGCATGAAGAACGTTAACCAGCTCTTCAGCTGGATGACCGAAATGCTGGAAGGCTCTGAAATCGACGAGCCGATGACCCTGACGCAGGTGGTCACCCGCTTTACCCTGCGCGACATGATGGAGCGGGGCGAGAGCGAAGAAGAGGCCGATCAGGTACAGCTGATGACGCTGCACGCGTCAAAAGGTCTGGAGTTCCCGTATGTCTATCTGGTCGGTATGGAAGAGGGGTTGTTACCGCATCAGAGCAGCATTGATGAAGACAACGTCGACGAGGAGCGCCGCCTGGCCTACGTGGGGATCACCCGCGCGCAGAAAGAGCTGACGTTCACATTGTGTAAAGAGCGCCGTCAGTATGGCGAACTTGTCCGCCCGGAGCCGAGCCGTTTCCTGCTGGAGCTGCCGCAGGATGACGTGATTTGGGAACAGGAGCGCAAAGTGATTACCGCAGAAGAGCGGATGCACAAGGGGCAGGCTAACGTGGCAAATATCCGCGCCATGCTGGCAAAAGCCAAAGAGAAAGGATAATGATGAGTAGGCCGGGTAAGGCGAAGCCGCCACCCGGCAATGTTCAGCGTATTACTTCACTTCCAGCACCCAGTGCACATAGCTCTGCCACTGGCACTCCTGCTCGATCATCTCTGCCCCAAGCGGGTGACGATCAATCCAGTTCTCCGGTAACGTCAGCGAAAGCTTCTCGTCATCGGCCACCAGACTAATGGCGGGCAGCAAATCATCGCGGCGGCGGCTGGCAAACAGGATCGCCAGACGCAGCAGGCGGCACAGATGCTCGGCCACGCGCGGCGGTACGGCGTTTTGCTGATGCAAAGACGAGAGGTCAACGGCATTGGTCTGGTTCAGCAACAGCGTTGCCAGCAATTTTTTCTGCGCGGGTGTATAGCCCGGTAAATCCAGGTTGCGCACCAGATACGCTGCGTGAGCAGGTGCCTGCTTAAAATCAATGCTCAGCCCCACTTCATGTAGCGCACAGGCGCTTAGCAATAAATCCCGGCTCAGAGGATCAAGATCCCAGACGTTAGCGACCTGATCGGCGAAGCGTGACGCCAGCTGCGATACGCGTCCTGCCTGATCGATATCAACCAGAAAACGACGCTGCACGTTGCGCAGGGTACGGCTGCGGATGTCCTGATCGACCGACAGATGCAGCATCCCGTAGACCAGACCTTCGCGCAGCGCGCCGCCGGCCAGGGTCATACACTGGATGTTCAGCTCGGTGAAAATAGCGATAAGAATGGCCAGCCCGCTCGGGAAAACCAGCGCGCGCTCCAGCGTCAGGCCTTCAATTTCCAGCTCTTCCAGGCGTCCGCACTGAATGGCGCGCTGTTTCAGCTGCTGAAGTTTGGCAAGCGTAATCCGCTCGTCCATTCCCTGCGCCATCATGATTTCCTGCAGGGCCTGCACGGTACCCGAGGCACCCACGCAGACTTTCCAGCCGTGATAGCGCAGCTCGTCCATCACCGGGCGTAACACTTCGCGCGCGGCGTTCTCTGCCTCGTCGAAGTTCTCTTTACCCAGATTACGATCGGTAAAGTAGCGCTCAAGCCAGGTTACGCAGCCCATCGACAGGCTGAACAGCGACGTTGCCTGCGCGCCGGTGCCGGTAACAAGCTCGGTACTGGCACCGCCGATATCCACTACCAGGCGACGATCGTCACCCCCCGTGGTGTGTGCAACACCCTGATAAATCAGGCGAGCTTCTTCTTCACCGCTGATAACCTGAACCGGACAACCGAGAATTTCCTGCGCTCTGGCAATAAAATCCACGGCGTTAACCGCCAGGCGGAGTGTCGCAGTGGCGACCACGGTGATTTGGGCATGCGGGATATCCTGCAGACGCTCGGCAAAGAGTCGCAGACACTGCCAGCCACGTTCCATGGCTTCAGGTGAGAGGTGATTGTCGCTGCTCAGGCCCGCCGCGAGGCGGACCTTGCGCTTAATGCGCGTCAGCGTTTGTATGCTTCCCGCCACCTCGCGCACAACCAGCATATGAAAACTATTCGAACCGAGATCAATTGCCGCATAAAGCGAGGTGGAGCTGAGCATATTTTTTAACCTGAACGACGACGATTACGCGGTGCGCCGCCTGAACGACGCGGACCATTGCCGGAGCGTGGGCGGGTTAGACGCTTAGGCGGCGGCAGTTCGCTTAACAGCGCTTCCGGATTGTATTTGCTCTGCGGAATAGAGTGACCGATATAAGTCTCAATGGCTGGAAGATTCAGCGCATACTCTTCACACGCAAGGCTAATCGAGTGACCGCTTGCGCCCGCACGACCGGTACGACCGATACGGTGTACGTAGTCTTCGCAGTCGTCTGGCAGATCGTAGTTAAAGACGTGCGTTACGGCCGGAATGTGTAAACCACGTGCCGCCACGTCGGTTGCGACCAGAATATCGAGATCGCCACGGGTAAATTCTTCAAGAATGCGCAGGCGTTTTTTCTGCGCCACGTCGCCGGTCAGCAGGCCAACACGGTGACCGTCTGCAGCCAGATGGCCCCAGATGTCTTCACAACGGTGTTTGGTGTTCGCGAAGATAATGGCGCGATCGGGCCACTCTTCTTCGATCAGCGTTTGCAGCAGACGCATTTTCTCTTCATTGGAAGGATAGAAGAGCTCTTCTTTAATGCGGTGACCCGTTTTCTGCTCCGGTTCCACTTCCACGTACTCGGCGTTGTTCATCTGTTCGAACGCCAGTTCGCGCACACGGTAGGAGAGGGTTGCAGAGAACAGCATATTCAGGCGCTGGTTAGCCGGAGGCATACGGCGGAACAGCCAGCGGATGTCTTTAATGAAGCCCAGATCGTACATGCGGTCAGCTTCATCGAGCACCACAACCTGGATTGCACCGAGGTTAATGTGGTTCTGTTTAGCGTAGTCGATAAGACGGCCGGTGGTACCGATCAGGATATCCACACCGCTTTCCAGCACTTTCAGCTGTTTATCGTAGCCGTCGCCGCCATAGGCCAGACCCAGCTTCAGGCCGGTAGCCTGCGCCAGGGGTTCAGCGTCTGCATGGATCTGTACCGCCAGTTCTCGCGTCGGGGCCATAATTAGCGCGCGCGGCTGGTTAACTTTGCGGTCTGCAATCGCTGGGTGAGAAAGTAAATAATGAAACGTTGACGTTAAAAACGCCATCGTTTTGCCGGTACCGGTTTGCGCCTGCCCGGCAACATCGCGACCGGCCAGCGTCAGCGGCAGCGCGAGGGCCTGAATGGGCGTGCAGTTATGAAACCCTTTATTTTCAAGGGCTTCAATCACCTTCGGGTGCAGCGCGAAGTCGGAAAACTTCTGTTCTGTTAAATGTGTTTTGCTCATAGTGTGGTAGAATATCAGCTTACTATTGCTTTACGAAAGCGTATCCGGTGAAATAAAGTCAACCTTTAGTTGGTTAATGCGACATCAACACGTCGTTGGTGGAGACAAAACCAACGTACCAGGCTTATTCCTGTGGAGTTATATATGAGCGATAAAATTATTCACCTGACTGACGACAGTTTTGACACGGACGTACTTAAGGCTGACGGGCTGATCCTCGTCGATTTCTGGGCTGAATGGTGTGGTCCTTGCAAAATGATCGCCCCGATTCTGGATGAGATCGCCGACGAATATCAGGGCAAACTGACCGTTGCCAAGCTGAACATCGACCAGAACCCGGGCACCGCACCAAAATACGGTATCCGTGGCATTCCGACCCTGCTGCTGTTCAAAAACGGCGAAGTGGCGGCGACCAAAGTGGGCGCGCTGTCCAAAGGTCAACTGAAAGAGTTCCTGGACGCTAACCTGGCGTAAGGTTTCTCCGCTGCGCGTTCAGAGCTCCCGGCTAAATGATCTGGAACTCTGGACGCCCGGCTGAAGTCGTGCTAAGTTAGCTATGACTTCGTTTTAAACATATCTTGTTGTTTGAATCTTGTTTTACCCGATACTTCCCGCTGTTGACATATCCAGTGCGTGAAGTGGCTAAATTCCGGGCTTGTCACTCAATCCGTCTTGTCGTTTCAGTTCTGCGTTCTTTCCCTGTGACCAGACAGCGAACAGACATGAGTTGATGGCCGCTAAACAGGCATGGATGACCCTGCCATACCATTCACAACATTAAGTTCGAGAATCACCCCGAGTTTAAGAACCCACACCATTATGAATCTTACCGAATTAAAGAATACGCCGGTTTCTGAGCTGATCACTCTCGGCGAAAATATGGGGCTGGAAAACCAGGCTCGTATGCGCAAGCAGGACATCATTTTCGCCATCCTGAAGCAGCACGCTAAGAGTGGCGAAGATATCTTTGGCGACGGTGTGCTGGAGATATTGCAAGACGGATTTGGTTTCCTCCGCTCTGCAGACAGCTCCTACCTCGCCGGCCCTGACGACATCTACGTATCCCCCAGCCAAATCCGCCGTTTCAACCTCCGCACTGGTGACACCATTTCAGGTAAGATTCGTCCTCCTAAAGAGGGTGAACGCTACTTTGCGCTGTTGAAAGTCAATGAAGTTAACTTCGACAAACCTGAAAACTCGCGTAATAAGATCCTCTTTGAGAACTTAACGCCGCTGCACGCGAACTCTCGCCTGCGCATGGAGCGTGGTAACGGTTCTACCGAAGACTTAACCGCGCGTGTTCTGGATCTGGCATCACCTATTGGTCGCGGCCAGCGTGGTCTGATTGTGGCGCCGCCAAAAGCGGGTAAAACCATGCTGCTGCAGAACATCGCGCAGAGCATCGCCTATAACCACCCAGACTGTGTGCTGATGGTGCTGCTGATTGACGAACGTCCGGAAGAAGTGACCGAGATGCAGCGTCTGGTTAAAGGTGAAGTGGTTGCTTCAACCTTCGATGAGCCAGCCTCTCGCCACGTTCAGGTTGCGGAAATGGTTATCGAGAAGGCAAAACGCCTGGTTGAGCACAAGAAAGACGTGATCATCCTGCTCGACTCCATCACCCGTCTGGCGCGTGCCTACAACACCGTGGTGCCAGCGTCTGGTAAAGTGCTGACCGGTGGTGTGGATGCTAACGCCCTGCATCGTCCGAAACGCTTCTTCGGTGCTGCACGTAACGTGGAAGAGGGCGGCAGCCTGACCATCATCGCGACGGCGCTGATCGATACCGGTTCCAAAATGGACGAAGTGATTTACGAAGAGTTTAAAGGTACAGGCAACATGGAACTGCACCTCTCTCGTAAGATCGCTGAAAAACGCGTCTTCCCGGCTATCGACTACAACCGTTCCGGTACCCGTAAAGAAGAGCTGCTCACCACTCAGGAAGAGCTGCAGAAAATGTGGATCCTGCGCAAAATCATCCATCCAATGGGTGAAATTGACGCGATGGAATTCCTCATTAACAAACTGGCGATGACCAAAACCAACGACGATTTCTTCGACATGATGAAACGCTCGTAACGCAAATAAAGCCAGCGAACGCCACGTTTTTACGTGGCGTTTTTCTTTTATGGACTATACGCTAGTACCACCTACTCCCAATTTTGACCGGTCAGTGCGACAATAGGGCCGTTTATGCAGGAAAAGAAATAATTGATTGAAAAATATACAAAGGGAGTTGTAAGAAGCCATCTTTATTACTTCTGAGGCTGTGGCTTCATGGTTATACTTCCGGGACTAACATTTGTTGAGAGCAATCCATTGTGAATCTATTCACCGCCGTTACTGAACTGATCAGTATTTTTTTATTCACAACCTGTTTTTTGTTCATTGCGCGTAAGGTGGCAAAACGAATAGGGTTGGTGGATAAGCCTAATTTTCGTAAACGCCATCAGGGACTTATTCCTTTAGTCGGCGGGATATCTGTTTACGCAGGAATTTGCTTCACGTTTGGTATTGCCGATTATTATATCCCGCATGCCGCCCTCTACATTGCCTGCGCCGGTGTCCTGGTGTTAGTCGGGGCTCTTGATGACCGGTTTGATATCGCGGTGAAAATACGCGCCACCGTTCAGGCGGGCATTGGCGTGGTGATGATGGTTGTGGGCGGACTGTATCTGCGAAGCCTCGGCTATGTGTTTGGCCCCTGGGAGTTAGTTCTGGGCCCATTTGGCTTCTTCCTGACACTCTTTGCCGTCTGGGCGGCAATCAATGCTTTCAACATGGTGGATGGCATTGACGGCCTGCTCGGTGGGTTGTCATCCGTCTCGTTCGCCGCTATCGGCATTATTTTATGGTTTGATGGCCAGTACAGTCTGGCAATGTGGTGTTTCGCCATGATTGCCGCCATTCTGCCTTATATCCTCTTAAACCTCGGTGTGCTGGGCCGTCGCTATAAAGTCTTTATGGGAGACGCGGGCAGTACGCTGATTGGTTTTACGGTTATCTGGATCCTGCTTGAAACCACTCAGGGCCAGACCCATCCGATAAGCCCTGTAACAGCGCTGTGGATTATTGCCATTCCATTAATGGATATGGTGGCGATTATGTACCGCCGCCTGCGCAAAGGAATGAGTCCTTTCTCTCCCGACCGCCAACACATTCATCATCTCATCATGCGCGCGGGTTTTACATCTCGTCAGGCGTTTGTACTGATTACGCTGGCCGCCGCTATTTTAGCCGCGATTGGTGTAGCTGCAGAATATTCTCATATTATTCCTGAGTGGGTTATGTTGGCATTATTCTTGCTGGCATTTTTCCTGTACGGCTACTGCATTAAGCGCGCATGGAAAGTGGCGCGATTTATTAAACGTCTTAAACGCAGGATGCGTCGTAACAGTGGCAAAAATACAACATTAACTAAGTAAAACCGGGACTATGATGACTCAACCGTTGGCGGGAGCGAAATCAGTGGTAACTGAGAATGAACTGGATATTCGGGGTTTGTTTCGCGTGTTATGGGCAGGCAAACTTTGGATTGCCGGGATCGCGCTGGGGTTTGCACTGTTAGCGCTGGCCTATACATTCTTTGCAAAACAAGAGTGGAGCGCCACGGCAATCACGGACAAACCAACGGTTAACATGCTCGGGGGATACTATTCCCAGCAGCAATTCCTGCGAAATCTGGATATCAAAGCCAGTCTTGCAACGCCAGACCAGGCCTCCGTTATGGATGAAGCCTATAAAGAGTTTGTGATGCAGCTGGCTTCGTGGGATACCCGCCGCGATTTCTGGTCCCAGACGGATTACTACAAGCAGCGTCGGGTTGATAACACCAAAGCCGATGCCGCCCTGCTGGACGATCTGATTAACAATATCCAGTTTATGCCGGGCGATGCGCTGCGTAACGTGAATGACAGCGTCAAGCTAATTGCAGAAACTGCGCCGGATGCCAACAACCTGTTGCGTCAGTATGTTGCGTTTGCCAGTCAGCGTGCCGCAAGCCATCTTAACGAAGAGCTTAAAGGCGCCTGGGCGGCTCGTACCATCCAGATGAAAGCGCAGGTGAAACGTCAGGAAGAGGTGGCTAAAGCCATTTTTGCTCGTCGTGTACACAATATTGAGCAGGCGCTGAAAATTGCGGAACAGCACAATATTTCCCGTACTGAGACGGACGTACCGGCTGATGAGCTGCCTGATTCAGAGATGTTCCTCCTTGGTCGCCCCATGCTGCAGGCGCGTCTGGAAAACCTGAAGGCCGTTGGCCCTGATTTTGACCTCGATTACGATCAAAATCGCGCGATGCTCAATACGCTTAATGTCGGTCCATCCCTGGACCCGCGTTTTCAGACCTATCGTTATTTGCGAACGCCTGAAGAACCTGTAAAACGCGATAGTCCGCGTCGTGCATTCCTGATGATCATGTGGGGGATTGTAGGCGCACTGACGGGCGCAGGCGTGGCGTTAACGCGTCGTCGCAAAAACTAAGAACGCCGTCTACGATGAAGGCTGCGGCCTTCATCGCCTAATCGAAGAGAATCGATGTGAAAGTACTAACCGTATTTGGCACCAGGCCGGAGGCCATTAAGATGGCACCTCTGGTTCATGCGCTGGCCTGCGATCCTGATATTGAAGCGAAAGTGTGCGTCACGGCCCAGCACCGGGAGATGCTCGATCAGGTTTTAACCCTCTTCTCCATCGTCCCGGATTACGACCTCAATATTATGAAACCGGGGCAAGGGTTAACGGAGATAACCTGTCGCATTCTGCAAGAACTTAAGCCGATCCTGGAGTCATTTAAGCCTGACGTGGTGCTGGTACACGGTGATACCACCACTACCGTGGCGACAAGCCTGGCCGCGTTCTACCAGCGAATTCCCGTGGGACATGTTGAGGCGGGGCTGCGTACCGGCAATCTTTATTCACCGTGGCCGGAAGAGGCCAACCGCACGTTAACGGGCCATCTGGCGATGTACCACTTTGCGCCAACGGAAAACTCTCGTCAAAACCTGCTGCGTGAAAATATCGCCGATAATAAAATCTTTGTGACCGGCAATACGGTCATTGACGCGTTAATTTGGGTACGTGACCGCGTCCTGGCAAATAGCGATCTTCAGAAAGAGCTCGCAGCCCGCTATCCGTTCCTCCACAACGGCAAAAAAACCATTCTGGTCACTGGTCATCGACGCGAAAGCTTTGGCCGGGGTTTTGAGCAAATCTGCCATGCGCTGGCTGAAATCGCCGCGCAGAACGACGATGTGCAAATTGTCTATCCAGTACACCTTAACCCTAACGTCAGCGAGCCGGTCAATCGTATTCTGGGCCACGTCGAAAACGTCCTGCTGATCGAACCGCAGGACTACATGCCGTTTGTCTGGCTGATGAACCATGCCTGGCTGATCCTCACCGATTCCGGCGGAATTCAGGAAGAAGCGCCATCCCTCGGCAAACCGGTACTGGTGATGCGTGAAACGACCGAACGTCCGGAAGCCGTCAAAGCCGGTACGGTGCGTCTGGTCGGCACCAACGCACAGCTGATCGTCGAAGAGGTCACGCGCCTGCTGCACGACGATGAAGCGTATCAGGCGATGAGCCGGGCCCATAATCCGTATGGCGACGGGCAGGCTTGTGGTCGTATTTTGCATGCACTTAAACACAATCGGGTATCGCTATGAGTTTTACTACCATCTCTGTCATTGGTCTTGGCTACATTGGCTTGCCCACCGCGGCGGCGTTTGCCTCTCGTCAAAAACAGGTTGTCGGTGTGGATATCAACGCACGCGCGGTGGAAACCATTAACCGTGGCGAAATTCATATTGTCGAGCCCGATCTTGACCGCGTGGTGAAAGAGGCTGTGGACGGAGGCTTCCTGCGTGCCAGCACGACCCCTGTGGAAGCAGATGCCTACCTGATTGCCGTTCCAACACCCTTTAAAGGTGACCACGAGCCCGACATGGCTTTTGTCGAGGCGGCGGCAAAATCCATCGCACCTGTGCTGAAGAAAGGGGCACTGGTGATCCTGGAATCGACCTCTCCGGTTGGTGCTACCGAGCAGATGGCACAGTGGCTGGCCGACGCGCGCCCTGATTTAAGCTTCCCGCAGCAAGCGGGGGAGCAGGCGGATATCAACATCGCCTACTGTCCGGAGCGCGTGCTGCCGGGCCAGGTCATGGTCGAACTGATTAAAAACGACCGCGTCATTGGCGGTATGACGCCCGTCTGTTCCGAACGTGCCAGCGCGCTGTATAAGATTTTCCTGGAAGGTGAATGTGTGGTGACCAACTCCCGCACCGCCGAGATGTGCAAGCTGACGGAAAACAGCTTCCGCGACGTCAATATCGCTTTTGCGAACGAACTGTCGCTGATCTGCGCCGATCAGGGGATTAACGTCTGGGAGCTGATTAGCCTGGCGAATCGCCATCCGCGCGTCAACATTCTCCAGCCAGGCCCGGGAGTAGGCGGACACTGTATCGCCGTCGATCCGTGGTTTATCGTGGCGCAGAATCCGGCGCAGGCGCGCCTGATTCGCACCGCGCGCGAAGTGAACGACAGCAAGCCTCACTGGGTGCTCAATCAGGTTAAAGCGACGGTAGCGGATTGTCTGGCAGAGAGCGGCAAGCGCGCCAGCGAGCTGAAAATTGCCTGCTTTGGTCTGGCATTTAAACCCAATATTGACGATCTGCGTGAAAGCCCGGCGATGGAAATTGCCGAGATGATTGCTGAATGGCACAAGGGCGAAACGCTGGTGGTTGAGCCGAATATCCATGAATTACCGGCAAAACTGGCGGGGCACTGCACGCTGACGGCGCTGGATGACGCGCTGGCGGCGGCGGACGTGCTGGTGCTGCTGGTAGATCATAAAGAGTTTAAAGCGACGTCCGGCGATGCCGTTCGTCAGCAGTATATTGTGGATACCAAAGGTGTCTGGCGTTGAATAGCCTGAATGGGGTGCTCGAGTCCCTGCAGTGGGAAAGTGTCTTTTTCGGCCTGCCATCGGCCATCGTGCGTCTGCGCGATGACGCGCCGGTACTGGCTGAATCGGATTTTATCGCCTGGCAACGGGTGCAGGCGAAGATTCCGGCGGAGCGCGTCGATCTGCTTGACGCGCTCCAGCAGCACGGCTTTCAGCTGGTTGAAGGTGAGGTCGATCTTTCCATTACCCTCACCCGGCACGATGCGTCCGGCGCGGAAATTGCAACGGAACAGGATATCCCCGTGCTGCGTCGGATGGCGGCTCAGGCGTTTGCGCAGAGCCGCTTTCGTGCGCCCTGGTATGCGCCTGACGATAGCGGGCGTTTCTATGCCCAGTGGATAGAGAATGCCGTCAAAGGCACCTTTGACCACGTCTGCCTGGTTTTCCGTGCAGGGGACGGTCAAATCCAGGGGTTCGTCTCGCTGCGTAAGCTCAACGCGCGCGAGGCGCGTATCGGCTTATTAGCCGGGCGCGGCATGGGTGAGAAACTCATGCAGGCGGCGCTGCACTGGGCGCAGCAGCAACAGCTTGTGACGCTGCGGGTCGCGACCCAACTGGGCAACACCGCCGCGCTTAAACGTTATATTGCGAGTGGTGCCAACATCGACGCCACCGCCTACTGGTTATACAGGTGACAAGATGATTCCATTTAACGCACCACCCGTCGTCGGAACTGAACTCGACTATATGCAGTCTGCCATGGGCAGCGGCAAACTCTGCGGTGACGGTGGTTTTACCCGTCGCTGTCAGCAGTGGATGGAACAGCGTTTTCGCAGCGCCAAAGTGCTGCTGACCCCGTCCTGTACGGCATCGCTGGAAATGGCGGCACTGCTGCTGGATATCCAGCCCGGTGATGAAGTGATCATGCCGAGCTATACCTTCGTTTCCACCGCGAACGCGTTTGTTCTGCGCGGGGCGAAAATCGTTTTTGTGGATATCCGACCGGATACCATGAACATTGATGAGACGCTGATTGAAGCGGCGATCACCGATAAAACACGCGCGATCGTGCCGGTTCACTACGCGGGCGTGGCCTGTGAAATGGATACCATCATGGCCATCGCCAAAAAACATGATCTGTTTGTGGTGGAAGATGCCGCGCAGGGCGTGATGTCTACCTACAAGGGACGCGCGCTGGGTACCATCGGCCACATCGGCTGCTTTAGCTTCCACGAAACCAAAAACTACACGGCAGGCGGAGAAGGTGGCGCGACGCTGATTAACGACCAGGCGCTCGTGGAGCGTGCGGAAGTGATCCGCGAAAAAGGCACCAACCGCAGCCAGTTCTTCCGCGGCCAGGTGGACAAATACACCTGGCGCGATATTGGTTCAAGCTATCTGATGGCGGATCTGCAGGCGGCGTACCTGTGGGCGCAGCTGGAAGCGGCGGAACGTATCAACCTGCAGCGTCTCTCCCTGTGGCAAACCTATTACGATGCCCTTGAGCCTCTGGCCAAAGCCGGGCGTATTGAGCTGCCAACCATTCCGGCTGATTGCGTCCACAACGCGCATATGTTCTACATCAAGCTACGCGATAACGACGACCGCAGCCAGCTCATTGCCTGGCTGAAAGAAGCCGAAATTATGGCGGTATTCCACTATATCCCGTTGCACTCCAGCCCGGCGGGTGAAACGTTTGGGGTGTTCGCGGGTGAAGACCGTTACACCACCAAAGAAAGTGAGCGTTTGCTTCGTCTGCCACTGTTCTACAACCTCGCGCCAGTTAACCAGCGTACGGTGATTAATACCCTCCTGAGTTATTTCGGCTGATATGTCTCTGGCAAAAGCATCGGTGTGGACCGCCGCGTCCACGCTTGTAAAAATTGGTGCCGGGCTGCTGGTTGTCAAGCTGCTGGCGGTCTCATTTGGCCCCTCTGGTGTGGGACTGGCGGGTAATTTCCGCCAGCTTGTCACCGTCCTTGGGGTGCTGGCCGGTGCCGGTATTTTTAACGGCGTGACCAAATACGTTGCGCAGTATCACGATGATGCGGCTCAGCTTCGCAGAGTCGTGGGCACCTCTTCGGCGATGGTCACGGGTTTTTCGACCCTGATGGCGATTATCTTTCTGCTGGCGGCGGCCCCTATCAGCCAGGGCTTGTTCGGGCACACCCATTACCAGGGGCTGGTGCGTCTGGTGGCGTTGGTCCAGATGGGCATTGCCTGGGCTAACCTGCTGCTGGCGCTGATGAAAGGGTTTCGTGATGCTGCCGGGAACGCGCTTGCCTTAATTCTGGGCAGCATCATCGGCGTGATTGCCTACTACTTCTGCTATCGCCTGGGAGGCTATGAAGGCGCGCTGCTCGGACTGGCGCTGGTCCCGGCTCTGGTTGTTGTGCCTGCGGCGCTTATGCTGATGCGTCGGGGCGTCATCCCGCTGAGCTACCTGAAACCGCAATGGGATAAAGTGCTTGCCAGTCAGTTGGGTAAATTTACCCTGATGGCGCTCATTACCTCCGTCACGCTGCCGGTGGCCTACGTGATGATGCGAAACCTGCTGGCGGCGCATTATAGCTGGGATGAAGTGGGGATCTGGCAGGGCGTAAGCAGCATTTCCGACGCCTACCTCCAGTTTATTACGGCTTCCTTTAGCGTTTATTTGCTGCCAACATTATCGCGTCTGACGTCCAGGCAGGATATTACCCGTGAGATTTTCCGATCGCTGCGCTTCGTGTTGCCAGCGGTTGCAGCTGCCAGCTTGACCGTCTGGTTATTGCGTGATGTCGCCATCTGGCTGCTGTTCTCGGCGAAGTTCACCGCCATGCGCGATCTGTTTGCCTGGCAGCTGGTGGGCGATGTGCTGAAAGTGGGTGCTTACGTTTTCGGCTATCTGGTGATTGCAAAAGCGTCCCTGCGGCTGTATATCCTGGCGGAAATTAGCCAGTTTGCGTTACTGACAGCATTTTCACACTGGCTGATACCCGCATACGGTGCGCTGGGGGCGGCTCAGGCCTACATGGCAACCTATATCGTTTATTTCGCTGCCTGTTGCGGCGTATTTTTATTGTGGCGTAAACGCGCATGACTGCACTGATTCACATCCTGGGATCGGATATCCCACACCATAACCAGACCGTTTTGCGGTTCTTCAACGACGAGCTGGCATCGGGTAATCCCGATGCGCGTGAGTTTATGGTTGCAGGTCAGGATAAGGGCCTGAGCGCAGCATTTCCGGCGCTCGCTATTCGCTTCTGGCCGGATAAGGCCTCACTGGCGAAGGCGGTTGTTGCCAAAGCCAAAGCGGATCGTAAGCAACGTTTCTTTTTCCACGGGCAGTTTAATACCGGCCTGTGGCTGGCGCTTCTCAGCGGAGGGATTAAACCCTCCCAGTGCAGCTGGCATATCTGGGGAGCCGATCTCTACGAAGTCTCCCGCGGCTGGAAATTCCGTCTTTTCTATCCCTTACGCCGCATGGCGCAGGGGCGCGTAGGCTGTGTGTTTGCCACCCGTGGCGATCTCAACTATTTTGCTAAACAGCACCCGAGCGTGCGCGGAGAACTCCTCTATTTCCCCACCCGCATGGATCCGGCGCTGAACACCATGGCGAATGACACGGTGCGTGAAGGCAAGCTAACGATCCTGGTGGGGAATTCCGGCGATCGCAGTAACGAACACGTTTCGGCGCTCAGGGCAGTGCATCAGCAGTTCGGCGACACGGTGAACGTGGTGGTGCCGATGGGCTATCCCGCCAACAACGACGCCTATATTGATGAGGTTCGGCAACAGGGACTTGCGCTGTTTAGTGCAGAAAATCTGCACATCCTTAGCGATAAGCTGGAATTTGATGAATATCTTGCGCTGCTGAGAAAATGCGATCTTGGCTATTTCATCTTTGCCCGACAGCAGGGAATCGGCACGCTGTGTCTGCTGATTCAGGCGGGGGTACCGTGCGTGCTCAACCGCGACAACCCGTTCTGGCAGGACATGGCCGAGCAGCATATTCCGGTGCTGTTTACCTCAGATGCGCTAAATGTCGAGGTGGTACGTGAAGCTCAGCGCCAGCTCACGCTGGTGGATAAAAATAGCATCGATTTTTTCAGCCCGAATTACCTCACGCCGTGGCACCGCGCGCTGCGTATCGCGTCAGGAGACAAAGCATGAGTCAGTTGCAATTCAGCGGCTTACTGGTTGTCTGGCTTCTGAGCACCCTGTTTATCGCCACGCTTACCTGGTTTGAATTCCGCCGGGTGCGCTTCAACTTTAACGTTTTCTTCTCGTTACTGTTTCTGCTGACCTTCTTTTTCGGCTTCCCGCTCACCAGCATTCTGGTCTTCCGTTTTGACGTGAGCGTCGCGCCGCCGGAAATCCTGCTCCAGGCGCTTCTGGCGGCGACCTGTTTCTATGCGGTCTACTACGTTACCTATAAAACGCGTCTGCGTTCAGCGCAGGCTACAGCCCCGCGTCGGGCGCTTTTTACCATGAATCGGGTGGAGACTCACCTGACGTGGGTGATGCTGATGACCATCGCCCTGGTCAGCGTCGGTATCTTCTTCATGCATAACGGCTTCCTGCTGTTTAAGCTCCACTCCTACAGCCAGATTTTTTCAGCCGAAGTCTCGGGCGTGGCGCTTAAGCGTTTCTTCTACTTCTTCATTCCGGCGATGCTGGTGATCTTTTTCCTGCGTCAGGACAGCAAAGCGTGGCTGTTCTTCCTGGTCAGCACCGTCGCGTTTGGCATCCTGACCTACATGATTGTGGGCGGTACGCGCGCGAACATTATTATCGCCTTCGCGATCTTCCTGTTTATCGGCATCATTCGCGGCTGGATCTCGCTGTGGATGCTGGTTGCGGCAGGAGTGTTTGGCATAGTGGGGATGTTCTGGCTGGCGCTGAAGCGCTATGGGATGAACGTGGCGGGAGATGAGGCGTTTTACACGTTCCTCTACCTGACGCGCGATACGTTCTCGCCGTGGGAAAACCTGGCATTGCTGCTGCAAAACTACGACAAGATTGATTTCCAGGGGCTGGCGCCGATTGTTCGCGACTTCTACGTCTTTATCCCTTCCTGGCTTTGGCCGGACCGGCCTGGTGTGGTGCTCAATACCGCGAACTATTTTACCTGGGAAGTGCTGAACAACCATTCCGGTCTGGCAATCTCGCCAACGCTGATTGGTTCCCTGGTGGTGATGGGCGGGGCGTGGTTCATTCTGCCCGGGGCGGTTGCCGTGGGGCTGATTATCAAGTGGTTCGACTGGCTTTATGTGCGTGGCAACGAAGAGACCAACCGCTATAAAGCCGCCATTTTGCACAGTTTCTGCTTTGGTGCCATTTTCAATATGATCGTTCTGGCGCGCGAAGGGTTGGATTCATTCGTGTCGCGCGTGGTGTTCTTCATGGTCGTTTTCGGCGTCTGCCTGTTACTGGCCAAACTGCTGTACTGGCTGTTTGACAGCGCAGGGCTTGTGCACAAGCGCGAGCGGCAGGGCAGCACAACGCTGTCGCAAGTCTGAGTAAGGATAGTAATGACTGATAAAATTTCTGCACCGCGCTATGCGCTACGTGGCCTGCAGCTTATTGGCTGGCGCGACATGCAGCACGCGCTGGACTTTCTGTTTGCCGACGGCCAGATGAAATCCGGTACGCTGGTGGCCATCAACGCGGAAAAAATGCTGGCGGTTGAGGATAATGCGGAAGTCAAAAGCCTGATTGAAGCGGCTGAATTTAAATATGCGGACGGGATCAGCGTGGTCCGCTCTATCCGTAAAAAGTATCCTGACGCTAATATTTCCCGCGTGGCGGGGGCCGATCTCTGGGAGCAGCTTATGGCCCGCGCAGGTGCGCAGGACACGCCCGTGTTCCTGATTGGCGGTAAGCCGGAGATACTGGCCCAGACGGAGGAGAAACTGCGTCGTCAATGGAATGTTAATATCGTCGGCAGCCAGGATGGTTACTTCAAACCGGAAGATCGGCAGGCGCTGTTTGAGCGCGTTCGTGACAGCGGGGCGAAAATTGTCACCGTGGCGATGGGGTCCCCGCGCCAGGAGATCCTGATGCGTGACTGCCGTCTGGTCTGTCCGGATGCCCTCTACATGGGCGTTGGCGGTACGTACGACGTCTTTACCGGCCACGTTAAGCGTGCGCCCAGGGTCTGGCAAAATCTGGGGCTGGAGTGGCTGTACCGCCTGCTATCGCAACCGACGCGCATTAAACGACAGATCCGTCTGCTTCGCTACCTCGCCTGGCATTACACCGGGAAAATGTAATCAAAATGTAGCGCGATATGCTATTCGCGCTGCAACTCGCCTGCAAAACTGCTGACAATCTGTGCAATGCATTCATTTTTTTAATGCATCGTTTGCCATTTGGCCGATTTTAAGAAACCATTCGCTCCGTATTTTAGTACCCCTAAAAAACAATACCCGGTCTTAAGCCGGGAAACAGCAAACACAATCGAGGATCTATGGCAGAGAAAAAACCGGAGCTACAGCGTGGGCTGGAAGCTCGTCATATTGAACTGATAGCGCTGGGCGGCACTATCGGCGTGGGCCTGTTTATGGGTTCCGCAAGTACGCTCAAATGGGCAGGCCCTTCCGTATTACTGGCGTATATTATCGCCGGGCTGTTTGTTTTCTTCATTATGCGTTCCATGGGCGAAATGCTCTTCCTGGAGCCGGTAACCGGCTCGTTCGCCGTTTACGCGCATCGTTATATGAGCCCGTTCTTTGGCTACCTGACGGCCTGGTCATACTGGTTTATGTGGATGGCGGTGGGCATCTCAGAGATCACCGCGATAGGGGTCTACGTCCAGTTCTGGTTCCCGGACATGGTCCAGTGGATACCCGCGCTCATTGCCGTGGGGCTGGTGGCACTGGCAAACCTGGCCGCCGTGCGCCTTTACGGTGAAATTGAGTTCTGGTTCGCAATGATCAAAGTCACCACGATTATCGTGATGATTGTCGTCGGCCTGGGCGTGATTTTCTTCGGCTTTGGCAACGGTGGACACGCTATCGGCTTTGGCAACCTGACCGAAAACGGCGGCTTCTTCGCTGGCGGCTGGAAGGGCTTCCTGACGGCGCTGTGTATCGTTGTGGCCTCGTATCAGGGCGTGGAGCTGATCGGCATTACCGCCGGTGAAGCGAAAAACCCGCAGGTCACACTGCGTAGCGCGGTAGGCAAAGTGCTGTGGCGCATCCTGATTTTCTATGTGGGTGCAATCTTCGTTATCGTAACCATCTTCCCGTGGAACGAAATTGGCGCGACCGGCAGCCCGTTTGTTTTAACCTTCGCCAAAATTGGTATCACGGCGGCGGCGGGTATCATCAACTTTGTGGTCCTGACGGCAGCGTTGTCAGGCTGTAACAGTGGGATGTACAGCTGCGGACGTATGCTCTATGCGCTCTCGAAGAACAACCAGTTGCCTGCGGCGATGAGTAAAGTCTCACGTGCCGGGGTGCCGGTGGCGGGGGTGGCGGTCTCCATTGCGATCCTGCTGATTGGCTCTTGCCTGAATTACATCATTCCTAACCCGCAGCGGGTGTTCGTTTACGTCTATAGCGCCAGCGTACTGCCGGGCATGGTGCCGTGGTTTGTTATCCTCATCAGCCAGCTGCGCTTCCGTCATGCGCACAAAAAGGCGATTGAAAGCCATCCGTTCCGCTCAATTCTGTTCCCCTATGCGAACTATTTGACGATGGCGTTCCTGATTTGCGTATTAATCGGGATGTACTTTAATGAAGATACCCGCATGTCGCTGTTTGTCGGGGTGATCTTCCTGGCGGCTGTGACGGCCGCATATAAGCTTTTTGGCCTGGGCCGCCGTGCCACCACGCAGAAAGTGGAGGAATAAGCGGCAAAATGTGCAAACCATAACCAAACGCGCATTTTTTTCAAAAAAGCACTAGACAGCGGGGACGGAGGTACGTAATATCCAGCCCCGCAACGGCGCTAAGCGCCCGTAGCTCAGCTGGATAGAGCGCTGCCCTCCGGAGGCAGAGGTCTCAGGTTCGAATCCTGTCGGGCGCACCATTAACCCGGTGCTGGAGCTGCGGTGGTCTGAGAAGTAGTCAGTACCGCGTGAAAGAATACAGTGGTGGCTATAGCTCAGTTGGTAGAGCCCTGGATTGTGATTCCAGTTGTCGTGGGTTCGAATCCCATTAGCCACCCCATTATTTGAAAGAGTTGTGAATTGCGAAGGTGGCGGAATTGGTAGACGCGCTAGCTTCAGGTGTTAGTGTCCTTTGGATGTGGGGGTTCGAGTCCCCCCCTCGCACCACGACTTTTTAAATGAATTGAACTAAAAATTCAAAAAAGCAGTACATCGGCGAGTAGCGCAGCTTGGTAGCGCAACTGGTTTGGGACCAGTGGGTCGGAGGTTCGAATCCTCTCTCGCCGACCAATTTTGAACCCCGCTTCGGCGGGGTTTTTTGTTTTCTGCAATTCTTCATCCCTGTCGTCATTCCCCCACAACGTCCTTTTTCATTGTCGCAATCCAGCGACATATAACTCATTGAAAGTTAGGTAAATAACTGTTTATGGGTTTTGCTGTCTCCTCCTGGCGACATCTTCCCGCCTTTTCCCGATACGTTGTAGTGCTTAAGACGTTACTTAACAGCATAATTTCCTTTTATCTTAAAATGTTGCGTCATGTAAAAGTTCTGGGTGTCATGTTGGCACGTTACGTGCAATAATATGCGTGTAGATGCTCATTCCATCTCTTATGTTCGCCTTAGTGCCTCATAAACTCAGGAATGACGCAGAGCCATTTACGGTGCTTATCGTCCACTGACAGATGTCGCTTCGGCCTCATCAGACACCATGGACATAACGTTGAGTGAAGCACCAAATATGTTGTCTTACAGACCTGTTTTAACGCCTGCTTTTATAGCAGGCGTTTTTTTATGCCTTATTCCCGATACCTGCGCATGATCAGGGCGACCAACAGCAGGGCAACTGACGAGACCGTATAGAGCGCCAGCACTGAGCCAAGCCCAACAGCCACCATCGCTGCAATACCGGTGAAAAGAGAGGCGCTGAGCGTTTGCCAGCGCCAGGCTTTCCCGCTGGCTGAAGCGGTTTGCGTGAGATGAAAACTACTGAGTACGCCAAACGTGCCCGCTGCGAAGAGAATATTCGAGGCCAGATGCGCGATAAAGATCATGCTCAGCGCACATGCCGTCCACCCGGACAAAAACGGTAGCACACCATAACCGGTCAGAAAGATACCGAGACAAACGATGATGCGCGGCGTGTGAGCGGCAAAGCGCGTCAGGCTCTCTTTTTTATCAGCATGGGGCCGCAAAGTTGTCCCATGCTCCTTGCGAAAAGCAGCGGCAGAGCAAGCCCCGCCGCATCCTGAGGATGGATTTGCTGTGCCAGCGCCGGAAGCAGCGCCATGGCCGGTGAGCCGACGGCCGCCAGCGACGGCAGGATGAGCAGGCTGCGTTTCTGCCGAACGGTCAACGTCCGCCAGCGTAATGCCGCAGGGGCTTCCTCTTCCTCGGGGGGCGTGAGTGATGGCGCAGAAAACCGGCGTCCAGCCAGCCATAGCATGAGCAGTGACCCGAGAAAGCTGGCGGCATCTATGGCCAGCAGGGTAAACACGGAAGTCTTCTGGAACAGCACCACGCCCAGGCCGGTCCCTAACAATACCTGCGAGGCAAAAATCACATTTTCCAGACAGGTCGCAGCAGACAGCTCTGCTTCACTGAGGCCGCGCTTGAAGAGCAACGTCAGCGCGGGCCAGCTCATCCCGCTGAGCAGCGCCTCGGTGGATTGTACGGCGAGTAATGCGGCAACGCTGTGATAACCCACACCAAGCAGGGGAAAGAGCAGGGCGAGCAGGCCCAGCCCTTCGGTCAGTATCAGCAGGGATATTGGAGAACAGCGTGAGCACAGCTTTTCGCCGATCGTACTGCCGATAAATCCCGGTACCGTAGCGAAAAGAAAAGCAAGGGTGAGCAGAGCGGGCGGAGCTGACCACGCTAACAGCAAGCCGAAGACCACAACCTGGGTTAAGCCATTCCCCAACGAAGAAAAGATAAAAGCACAGGCAAGCAGGCGCAGCCAGCGGTGGCCGCGCAGCGCTTCAATAAGCGCATATAAAAGCGAGTTCATGACGCTTTCCTTTCAAAAACGATTTAATCCACGCTGCAGAATGTGCGCGTGTGTGAAAAAAAGTTAATGAAAAGATATCGTTACATTGGCGGGTTCGTTTGTGGATGCGGGTGTAAAGAATGTAGCAGGAGAAAGGCGATAAAAAAAGGAGGCCATCTGGCCTCCTGATTAATTACTGCTGCGTACCGTTATTTTGCAGCGTCAGCAAAAGCCCATCACGGCGCATGGCGGCCGCTTCTTCCGGCTTATGCTGCTTGTCCAGCGTATCGGCAAGCCATGCGTAGTCAAACGCGTCCGGACGCTGCTTGAGCGCTGCACGGAAGGCGAGGCTCGCCTCCTGCCATTCGCCGTGCTTCATCAACGACTGGCCGAGCGTGCTCCACAGCAGTGGACGATCGCCAACGGTTTTAATCTGCTGACGCAGCACTTTTTCGATTTGCTCAGGATTGTTGGTTTTCAGGCGCGGGATCACCATCACCAGACGATCGTCGTACTGGCGCTTCAGACCGTCGAGGAGGATCTCCTGAGCCGTGTCGTGATCGTCACATTCAATAAGATGTTCCGCCATCGCCACCTGCAGAGGAACCTGCTGACGCGTTTTCCGGCTCTGATTCTTCCACCACGTTTTCAGACCGTCGCTGCCCAGGTCAGCGCGCGCCTGATCCATCAGGCCAATCCACGCCAGACGCTGAAGCTCGTCACGATGTTCATCGTCGCCCACCTCGGCCTTCGCCATCGATGGAATGATGTCCAGCAGTGAGCCCCAGGCGCCGGTACGGATGTAGGCCTGCTCGGCAAGGCGCAGCACTTCCGGATGACGTGGCGCGACTTCCAGCAGGCGGTCGATGCCGTGGCGAGCCGCGTGATTCTCATTACGTGCCAGCTGCAGACGAACGCGCGTGATTTCCACCGGAATCGGGTCGCCGTGAGCCAGCTCAGCCGCCCGTTCCAGGTGCTGATTGGCGCGTGCTTCATCACCGCGCTGCTGCGCTGCTTCGGCCGCCAGCAGATAGTTCACCACCGGCTGTTCGGCGTGGTCGGCGTTTTTCGACATCAGCTTTTCAACCTGCTGATAATCACCCTCTGCGAGCTTAAGCAGCGCCTGCTCGGTCTGTTTACGGGCGCGGCGGCGCTTACGGCCAACGAACCAGCCGCGCGTATGGGCACCGGTACGGAAAATACGGCGCAGGATCCACTCGATCGCAAACAGCACCACCACGCCGAGGATCAGAATGATCGTCAGACCCGTTACGCTGGTTTCAATGTTGTAGTTATCGGTCTGGATCAGGACGTAACCCTGATGCCCCGCAAGCATAGGCCCGAGGACGATCCCGGCGATCAGCAGGATGAAGAGTAAGAGGACTTTTAGCATCATTACTCTCCTTGCGGTGCGCTTTCAGGCGCAGGAGCAGGTGCTGCTCCGCTCGTCTGCTCTGCCGGTACGCCCGGCTGTGCCAGCAGATTACGCACGCGCGTTTGCATCAGCTTCTCCAGAATCGGCTGGCTGGCCAGCTTATCCGGCACGTTCATGGTGATGTTTTGCTGGCTCAGCTTATCGATGTCTTCCAGGAAGGCCGTGGTCGTCGCGTCATCCGTGTTGTAATACGCACGCACCCACGTTGAGACGTTATCCAGCGCCTGCTTGTAGGTCTCTTCCTGATGACGCGGTACGGCCTGCGCCGCCACCAGTAGACGGGAACGAATGTTCTCGCGCAGATAGATGTCCTGGTTCGGTGCCAGCAGCGGCACGGCGGTTTCGTCGCGACGGCGGATAGTGATAAAGCTGTCCATAAAGTTCTGCCAGCTTTTCTGCAGGTTTATGCGCCATTCGCTCAGCGAGCTGGAAAGTTCGGTACCGTCGGAATCCATCGGGGAGTCGTCGTCGTTGTTATCCGCCAGCTGCAGGTTATCAATCTGATTCGAAAGCTGATTCACCTTGAGGATAATGCCGTCGTAGTCCACCTGTGAGACGGCGGAGAGGCTGGCGATGTCTTCGGTGATCGCGCGACGGGCGGTGATAAGGCTTGGATCGTTCATGTCTGCCAGGCTCGCATCGGCGCTTTTCAGCAGCGCCGCGGCAGTGGTGACGTCCTGATCGCTCCAGAGCTTACGTCCGGCGAGCTTCACCAGGAAGTCGGCCTGCGAGAGCAGCCAGGTTTTGGCATCGGTGCCGGAAATGGTGGCGACTTTTTGCTGTACTTCACCCAACTGTTTGGTCAGCTCTTCCTGTTTGCTGTTCGCTTCGGCAAGCGCGGCGGCCTGTTGCTTAATCACGGCTTCCAGCTCGGATTTCTGCGTCTCCTGCTCTTTTTGCAGGGCAGTGAGTTGATTCACCAGCGCATCGCTGGTGGACGTTTGATTAGCACCCTGTTGCTTCACCAGACCGTACAGGCCAACCCCCGCTGCCAGCGCAATGGCGATGGCAATCGCGCTCAGCGTGAGGCTCGTTTTGTTGCTGCCGTTTTTCTTCTCAGCGGTTTTCTCTGTCGTCTCTGGCTGTGGCGTCGTCTCCACAGTCTCCCTGGTCTCTTCAACCACGGCGGAGGATTTGTCGTGTTCCGTCATTATGGCTTCCCATTTGAGAGTTATTGTAATGCGCGCAGCAGCGCATCGTTGTCGGCGTTATCAGCGATCCGAATATCCTGCCAGCCCAGTTCCCGGGCCTGGTTCGCCAGACGCTCACTGACGACCAGAAGCCGACAGCGGAGTAACCAGTTTTCGCGATACCAAAGCGGTATCAGCGACCAAAGCTGTTGTAACATTTCACCGCTGGTGACCACCAGCGTATTAACGCCGCGCGCGTGCCAGCGCATCGCCTCTTCCGCGCCATCGTAGTGTTTTGCACAGCGCTGATAGCACTCAATGAACGTCACGTCTGCACCACGTTCACGCAGCGTTTCGCCCAGCAGTTCGCGGCCACCATTACCGCGCAAAATGAGCGCACGCTTTCCGGCAACAGTTTGTAATTCAGGTAATTGTAGCAAGACTTCACTGATTTCCCGATCTAACGGGTAACGAACGTCCGCGCTGCTTACGGTATGCAGCGCCAGGGCCGTTGTACGGCCAATCGCGAAATAGCGGGGGGCGGTTGGCCAGGTCAAACCCTGCTGTTGCAGCTGCGCGTGGGCAAATTCCACGGCATGTTGCGACAGCGCAAACAGCAGGTCGCCGTCCTGAAGGGTATCCATCTGGTCGGCGAGCGCAGAGAGCTCGCGACCGGGGGAGAATTCTATGAGCGGAAAACTCCAGGCCACCTGCCCCAGTGCGCGCAGACGGCTCACTAATTGCTCTCCTGCGGGAGAAGGGCGGGTGACGAGAATACTCATGCAGGGGGTTCTCCATTGTAAACGTCAGCCAAAATCTCGCGGGCGCCGTTATCCAGTAACTCTTCGGCCAGCGAAACGCCAAGCTGCTCGGCATCTTGCGCTTTACCGCGACGTTCGCCGCGCACCATCTGCGAACCGTCCGGGGCGCCTACCAGCGCGCGCAGCCACAGTTCGCCATTCGTCAATTCAGCATAGCTGCCAATTGGAACCTGGCATCCCCCTTCGAGGCGGGTATTCATCGCACGCTCGGCTTTTACGCGGGTAGCGGTATCGTCATGGTTCAGCGGTGCGAGCAGTTCGCGGGTACGCGCATCGTCCAGACGGCACTCGATGCCGACGGCACCCTGGCCCACGGCCGGCAGCGACAGCTCTGGCGGTAACGCCACACGAATGCGCGACTCAAGCCCCAGACGCTTCAGGCCGGCAACGGCGAGGATAATGGCATCGTAATCGCCGTTATCCAGCTTGCCCAGACGCGTGCCGACGTTACCGCGCAGCGAGCGAATGATCAGGTCAGGACGACGTTCCGCCAGCTGACACTGACGGCGTAAACTGGACGTGCCAACCACGCTACCTTCTGGCAGCGCGTCGAGGGAGTCATAGTGGTTAGAGACAAACGCATCGCGCGGATCTTCGCGCTCGCAGATGGTCACCAGCCCCAACCCTTCCGGGAACTCGACGGGTACGTCTTTCATCGAATGTACGGCGATATCGGCGCGGTTCTCAAGCAATGCCAGTTCCAGTTCTTTGACAAACAGGCCTTTGCCGCCCACTTTCGCCAGGGGCGTATCGAGGATCACGTCACCGCGCGTGACCATCGGCACCAGCTCGACGCGCAATCCACTGTGGCAGGCCTCAAGGCGCTGCTTCACATAATGTGCCTGCCAGAGCGCGAGAGGGCTTTGGCGTGTGGCAATTCTCAAAACATTGTCTAACATGCTTGTTACCGTCATTATCAATCGCTAACCATCCTAACATTGTTGACTCTGGGATGGCAGTTTTACGGTTGATGAAGCGTGAGAGGGACAAGGCGGCGTATTCGCCAGCCATAGCCGTATTCAGGAATTTACACGTACAGAACGGTGCTACACTTGTATGTAGCGCATCTTTCTTTACGGTCAACCGGCAAGGTGTTAAATTGATCACGTTTTAGACCATTTTTTCGTCGGTACCACCAAAAATGATAAGGGCGAAAAAGGGCAACGGTTATCTTTTTGAAATACTGCGGGTCCGCTGTTACTCGTGTTTTGAATAGCTGCGACACCCGGAAACATCAGGCGATACGTCTTGTACCTCTATATTGAGACTCTGAAACAGAGACTGGATGCCATAAATCAACTGCGTGTGGATCGCGCGCTTGCTGCTATGGGCCCTGCTTTCCAGCAGGTATACAGTCTGCTGCCGACATTATTGCACTATCACCACCCGCTGATGCCTGGCTACCTTGATGGTAACGTTCCCCAGGGCATTTGCCTTTTCACGCCTGATGAAACCCAACAGCATTATTTGAACGAGCTGGAACTCTACCGCGGCATGCCGCCACAGGAGTCCCCGAAAGGTGAACTGCCGATTACCGGCGTTTACTCAATGGGGAGCACCTCATCGGTAGGGCAAAGCTGTTCTTCGGACCTGGACATCTGGGTCTGCCATCAGTCCTGGCTCGATAACGACGAGCGTCAGCTGCTGCAACGTAAATGCAGCCTGCTGGAGAGCTGGGCGGCATCGCTCGGTGTGGAAGTGAGCTTCTTCCTGATTGATGAAAACCGTTTCCGCCATAACGAAAGCGGCAGTCTGGGTGGTGAGGACTGCGGCTCGACTCAGCACATCTTATTGCTGGATGAATTTTACCGTACTGCTGTGCGCCTGGCCGGGAAGCGTATTCTGTGGAATATGGTCCCGTGCGAAGAAGAAGAGCATTACGATGATTACGTCATGTCGCTTTACGCGCAGGGCGTACTGACGCCAAACGAATGGCTGGATCTCGGCGGCCTGAGTTCCCTGTCAGCAGAAGAGTATTTCGGCGCAAGCCTCTGGCAGCTCTATAAGAGTATCGACTCACCGTACAAAGCGGTGCTGAAAACGCTGCTGCTTGAAGCCTATTCCTGGGAATACCCTACGCCGCGCCTGCTGGCGAAAGATATCAAGCAGCGTTTGCACGACGGGGAAATCGTCTCCTTCGGGCTGGACGCCTACTGCATGATGCTGGAGCGCGTGACCGAATACCTGAAAGCCATTGATGACACCACGCGTCTTGACCTGGTGCGTCGATGTTTCTATCTCAAAGTCTGTGAGAAGCTGAGCCGCGAGCGCGCCTGCGTGGGCTGGCGTCGTGAAGTGGTCAGTCAGTTAGTGAAAGAGTGGGGATGGGACGAAGCGCGTTTGTCCATGCTCGACAACCGGGCCAACTGGAAAATCGATCAGGTGCGTGAAGCGCACAACGAACTGCTCGATGCGATGATGCAAAGCTACCGTAATCTGATCCGCTTTGCGCGCCGTAACAACCTCAGCGTTTCCGCCAGCCCGCAGGACATCGGGGTATTGACCCGTAAGCTGTACGCCGCGTTTGAAGCGCTGCCGGGCAAAGTCACCCTGGTTAACCCGCAGATTTCGCCTGACCTGTCAGAACCGAACCTGACCTTTATCTACGTGCCGCCGGGCCGCGCGAACCGCACCGGGTGGTATCTGTACAACCGTGCGCCAAGCATGGATTCAATCATCAGCCATCAGCCGCTGGAATATAACCGCTATCTGAACAAGCTGGTGGCCTGGGCCTGGTTTAACGGCCTGCTGACCTCGCGTACGCGCCTGTTTATCAAAGGCAACGAGGTGGTCGATCTCGCTAAGCTGCAGGAGATGGTCGCGGATGTGTCGCACCACTTCCCGCTGCGTCTGCCTGCCCCAACGCCGAAAGCGCTCTACAGCCCGTGCGAGATTCGCCATCTGGCGATCATCGTCAACCTGGAATATGACCCGACGGCGGCCTTCCGCAATCAGGTGGTCCATTTTGACTTCCGCAAGCTGGACGTCTTTAGCTTTGGCGAGCAGCAAAACTGCCTGGTTGGCAGTGTGGACCTGCTCTATCGTAACTCGTGGAACGAAGTGCGTACCCTGCACTTCAACGGCGAGCAGGCGATGATCGAGGCGCTGAAAACCATTCTCGGCAAGATGCACCAGGATGCCGCGCCGCCGGACAGCGTGGAAGTGTTCTGCTACAGCCAGCACCTGCGTGGGTTGATTCGTACCCGCGTGCAGCAGCTGGTCTCTGAGTGTATCGAACTGCGTCTCTCCAGCACCCGTCAGGAGACCGGACGCTTCAAAGCGCTGCGCGTCTCCGGTCAGACCTGGGGCCTGTTCTTCGAGCGCCTGAACGTGTCGGTACAGAAGCTGGAAAACGCCATCGAATTCTACGGCGCGATTTCGCATAACAAGCTGCACGGTCTGTCGGTGCAGGTGGAAACCAACCACGTTAAGCTGCCGCAGGTGGTGGACGGCTTTGCCAGCGAAGGGATTATTCAGTTCTTCTTTGAAGAGTCGGGCGACGATGCCGGGTTCAACATCTACATTCTGGATGAGACCAACCGCGCCGAGGTGTATCACCATTGTGAAGGCAGTAAAGAGGAGCTGGTGCGCGACGTCAGCCGCTTCTACTCCTCTTCGCATGACCGTTTCACCTACGGCTCAAGCTTTATCAACTTTAACCTGCCGCAGTTCTACCAGATTGTGAACGTCGACGGTCGTACGCAGGTGATCCCGTTCCGGACCCAGGCCGTAACGCCTGCCGCGCCTGCCAATCAGGACACCGCGCCGCTGTTGCAGCAGTATTTCTCCTGAGTCTTTTCGCCGGGCGGCGCTAACGCTTACCCGGCCTACAACCGCTCGAACCCGTAGGCCGGGTAAGCGTTAGCGCCACCCGGCACAGAAACTACCTGAAACTCACCGCCTCACCCGCCTGCGCGGTCGCCGCCTGTTCCAGCAGATCCCAGAACGTTACGCCGCTACGGTCGCAAACCCATTCCCCGTCTTTCAGATCGAAATGATAGCCGCCCTGTTTCGCGGCCAGCCAGACCTGGTGAAGCGGCTCCTGGCGGTTAATAATAATTTTGCTGCCATTTTCGAAGCTCAGGGTCAGAATACCGCCGTTAATTTCACAATCGATATCGCTGTCGCCGTCCCAGTCGTCAATACGCTCTTCGATGGTCATCCACAGGTTGTCGGCAAGGCGATGGAATTCACTGTCGTTCATGGTTTTGTTCCTGTTTTTCGTGATGCCGGCAGTATAACCCTAAATAATTCCCGTTGCAGGAAAGCGGCAAACTCTTGCTTTTGTGTCTTCTCCTGCGATGATAGAAACAGATTTGAACTTACGGGCAACTTTATAATGAAAAACGCTTTCCGAACGCTTGCCGTTCTCATCACGCTGTTTAGCCTGACTGGCTGCGGACTGAAGGGACCACTGTACTTCCCACCTGCGGATAAAACCGCACCGCCGCCGACGAAACCGGTTAACAGCGGCATTGAGTCTACCACGCCAAATACTAATGACCGTGGCGACAACGGTGGCCCGACTCAGGTTAATCTCTGACGACAACGTTCTGTACCCGCGCAATGGAGCAAATGATGCAGTTCTCTAAAATGCATGGCCTTGGCAACGATTTTATGGTCGTCGACGCGGTAACGCAGAATGTGTTTTTCTCCCCGGAACTGATCCGTCGCCTGGCGGATCGGCATCTGGGCGTGGGGTTCGATCAGCTGCTGGTGGTTGAGCCGCCGTACGACCCCGACCTCGATTTCCACTACCGTATTTTTAACGCGGACGGCAGCGAAGTTAACCAGTGCGGCAACGGCGCGCGCTGTTTTGCCCGCTTTGTCCGTCTGAAAGGGCTGACCAACAAGCGTGATATTCGCGTCAGCACGGCCAATGGTCGCATGGTGCTCAGCGTCACCGATGATGAACTGGTGCGCGTGAACATGGGCGAGCCTAACTTCGAGCCCTCCGTCGTGCCGTTTCGCGCAAACAAAGCGGAAAAGACCTATATTATGCGTGCGGCCGAGCAGACAGTATTGTGCGGCGTCGTCTCAATGGGTAACCCGCACTGCGTGATTCAGGTTGATGATGTGCAAACCGCCGCGGTCGAAACGCTCGGCCCGGTGCTGGAAAGCCACGAACGTTTCCCGGAGCGCGCGAACATCGGTTTTATGCAGGTGGTGAAGCGCGAGCACATTCGCCTGCGGGTTTACGAGCGCGGCGCGGGTGAGACTCAGGCCTGCGGAAGCGGTGCCTGTGCGGCGGTGGCCGTGGGCATCTCTCAGGGGTTACTGGCAGAAGAGGTTCGCGTGGAATTACCGGGCGGTCGGCTTGATATCGCCTGGAAAGGACCGGGTCATCCACTGTATATGACTGGCCCGGCGGCACATGTCTATGACGGGTTTATCCATCTATGAAACAACCAGGGGAAGAACTGCAGGAAACAGTGACGGAACTGGACGACAGAGCTGTTGTTGATTATCTGCTGCGCAATCCTGAGTTTTTTATTCGCAATGCACGCGTTGTCGAAGAGATGCGCGTGCCGCATCCGGTTCGCGGGACCGTGTCGCTGGTGGAATGGCATATGGCGCGCGCGCGCAACCATATCAACCAGCTTGAAGAGAACATGACGCTGCTGATGGAGCAGGCCAGCACCAACGAAAGCCTGTTCTATCGTCTGCTGCATCTGCAGGCGCGTCTGGCGTCGGCCCACAGCCTTGACGAGTTCCTCAGCCGCTTCCACCGCTGGGCCCGCGAGCTGGGGCTGGCAGGCGCAACGATTCGCCTGTTCCCTGACCGCTGGCGCATTGGCGCGCCGTCGGGGTTTACCCATCTGGCACTGAGCCGTCAGGCATTTGAACCGCTGCGCATTCAGCGTCTGGGCCATGAGCACCACTATCTGGGGCCGCTGAACGGGCCTGAGCTACTGGTGGTGTTACCGGAAGCCAAAGCGATTGGCTCGGTGGCGATGTCGCTGATGGGGCGCGATGGCGATCTGGGCGTCATCTTATTTACCAGCCGCGACGCGCATCACTATGAGCAAGGGCAAGCCACCCACCTGCTGCAGGAGATCGCCCTGATGCTGCCCGAGCTGCTGGAGCGCTGGATTGAGCGCGTATGACGGACGGACTGCTCGCCACTGACGTTTCGCGCTTTCTGCGCTATCTGGGCGTGGAACGCCAGCTCAGCCCCATTACGTTGCTTAACTATCAGCGTCAGCTTGATGCCATCATGCAGATCGCCGACGAGATCGGCCTGAAAAGCTGGCAACAATGTGATGCTGCGACGGTACGCGGGTTTGTTGTGCGTAGCCGTAAAAAAAACCTCAGCCCGGCGAGCCTGGCGCTCAGGCTCTCAGCGCTGCGCAGCTTCTTCGACTGGCTGGTCAGCCAGGGCGGTTTAAAAGCCAACCCGGCAAAGGGCATCGCCACGCCGAAGGCGCCGCGCCATCTGCCTAAAAATATTGACGTTGACGACGTAAACCGCCTGCTGGATATCGACCTCAACGATCCGCTTGCCGTACGCGACCGCGCGATGCTGGAGGTGATGTACGGCGCAGGCCTGCGTCTGTCTGAACTCGTCAACCTTGACCTCACGCATCTCGATCTGGAATCTGGCGAAGTGTGGGTAATGGGTAAGGGCAGCAAAGAGCGCCGCCTGCCGATTGGCCGCAATGCGGTCTCCTGGATTGAGCACTGGCTTGACCTGCGCGGGCTGTTTGGCTCCGACGAAGATGCGCTGTTCCTGTCGAAACTCGGCAAGCGGATCTCGGCGCGTAACGTGCAAAAGCGCTTTGCGGAGTGGGGCATTAAGCAGGGGCTGAACAGCCACGTGCATCCGCACAAGCTGCGCCACTCCTTTGCAACACATATGCTTGAGTCGAGCGGCGATCTGCGCGGCGTGCAGGAGCTCCTCGGGCACGCAAATCTGTCTACCACTCAAATCTATACCCACTTAGACTTCCAACACCTTGCCTCGGTGTATGACGCGGCGCATCCACGCGCCAAACGGGGGAAATAATGCGTTTTTACCGCCCACTCGGTCAGATTTCAGCTCTGACGTTTGACCTTGATGACACCCTTTATGACAACCGCGAGGTGATCCTGCGTACCGAGCAGGAGTCGCTGGCGTTCGTGCAGAACTACCATCCCGCGCTGAAGGCGATACAGAACAAGGATTTCCAGAAGCTGCGCCAGTCCCTGCGGGAGACCGAGCCGGATATTTACCACGACGTGACCGAATGGCGTCGTCGCGCGGTTGAGCAGGCGATGCTTAACGTGGGTCTGAGCGCGCAGGATGCCGCCATTGGGGCGGAAGCGGCCATGGAAAACTTCGCCAAATGGCGCAGCCGTATCGACGTGCCGCAGGAAACCCACGACACGCTGGCGAAGCTTGCCGAAAAGTGGCCGCTGGTGGCCATCACCAACGGCAATGCCCAGCCGGAGCTGTTTGGCCTGAGCGATTACTTTGAGTTCGTGCTGCGTGCGGGCCCTCACGGGCGCGCGAAGCCGTTCAGTGACATGTACCATCTGGCCGCAGATAAGCTTAACCTGCCGCTGGGTGAGATCCTGCACGTGGGGGATGACCTGACCACGGACGTGGCTGGCGCTATCCGCTGCGGCATGCAGGCCTGCTGGATCAAGCCGGAAAACGCTGACCTGATGAATGCCTCCGATAGCCGTCTTCTGCCGCACGTGGAAATTTCGCGGTTGGCATCCCTCACGACGCTGATATAATCATCAATTGTTCTGTATAAATTAACAGGGTTTTGGCGAATGCTATTCGCCTGCCCGACATGACGTGACGGTGCCAATGGACGTTTCTTACCTGCTCGACAGCCTTAATGACAAACAGCGTGACGCGGTTGCCGCCTCGCGCACCAACCTGCTGGTGCTGGCTGGGGCGGGCAGTGGTAAGACGCGCGTGCTGGTTCACCGTATCGCCTGGCTGCAGAGCGTGGAGAACTGCTCGCCGTACTCCATCATGGCGGTGACGTTTACCAACAAGGCGGCGGCGGAGATGCGACACCGCATCGCGCAGCTGATGGGCACCAGCCAGGGCGGCATGTGGGTCGGTACCTTCCACGGCCTGGCGCACCGCCTGCTGCGTGCGCACCACATGGACGCCAACCTGCCGCAGGATTTCCAGATCCTCGACAGCGAAGACCAGCTCCGTCTGCTGAAGCGCCTGATCAAGGCGATGAACCTCGACGAGAAGCAGTGGCCGCCGCGTCAGGCGATGTGGTACATCAACGGCCAGAAAGACGAAGGGCTGCGCCCGCACCACATTCAGAGCTTCGGCAACCCGGTCGAGCAGACCTGGCAGAACGTCTACAAGGCCTATCAGGAAGCGTGCGATCGCGCTGGCCTGGTGGATTTCGCCGAGCTGCTGCTGCGCGCCCACGAGCTGTGGCTCAACAAGCCGCACATCCTGCAGCACTACCGTGAACGCTTCACCAATATCCTGGTGGACGAATTCCAGGATACCAACAACATCCAGTACGCGTGGATCCGCCTGCTGGCCGGTGATACCGGCAAGGTAATGATCGTGGGCGATGACGACCAGTCGATCTACGGCTGGCGCGGGGCGCAGGTGGAGAACATCCAGCGCTTCCTCAACGATTTTCCCGGCGCGGAAACTATCCGTCTGGAGCAGAACTACCGCTCAACCAGCAACATTCTGAGCGCGGCCAACGCCCTGATTGAGAACAACAACGGGCGTCTGGGTAAAAAGCTGTGGACCGACGGCGTCGATGGCGAACCGATTTCGATTTACTGCGCGTTTAACGAACTCGACGAAGCGCGCTTCGTGGTCAACCGCATCAAAACCTGGCAGGACAACGGCGGCGCACTGGAGCAGTGCGCCATTCTTTACCGCAGCAACGCCCAGTCGCGCGTGCTGGAAGAGGCGTTGCTGCAGGTGAGCATGCCCTACCGCATTTACGGCGGCATGCGCTTCTTCGAACGTCAGGAAATCAAAGATGCGCTCTCGTATCTGCGTCTGATTGCCAACCGTAACGACGATGCGGCGTTTGAACGCGTGGTGAACACACCAACCCGCGGGATTGGCGACCGTACGCTGGACGTGGTGCGTCAGGCCTCGCGCGACCGCCAGCTGACACTGTGGCAGGCGTGCCGCGAGCTGCTGCAGGAAAAAGCCCTCGCCGGACGCGCGGCCAGCGCTCTACAGCGCTTCCTTGAGCTGATTGACGCCCTGGCGCAGGAAACCGCCGACATGCCGCTGCACGTGCAGACCGACCGGGTGATTAAAGACTCCGGCCTGCGCACCATGTACGAGCAGGAAAAAGGCGAGAAGGGCCAGACCCGTATTGAGAACTTAGAGGAACTGGTCACGGCAACGCGCCAGTTCAGCTACAACGAAGAAGACGAAGACCTGATGCCGCTGCAGGCGTTCCTCTCACACGCCGCGCTGGAAGCGGGCGAAGGGCAGGCGGACACCTGGCAGGATGCGGTTCAGCTGATGACCCTGCACTCCGCCAAAGGCCTGGAGTTCCCGCAGGTATTTATCGTCGGGATGGAAGAGGGGATGTTCCCGAGCCAGATGTCGCTGGATGAAGGCGGTCGTCTGGAAGAGGAGCGTCGTCTGGCCTACGTGGGCGTGACGCGCGCGATGCAAAAGCTGACGCTGACCTACGCCGAAACCCGACGTCTGTACGGTAAAGAGGTCTATCACCGTCCGTCGCGCTTTATCGGCGAACTGCCGGAGGAGTGCGTGGAAGAGGTGCGTCTGCGGGCGAGCATCAGCCGTCCGGTCAGCCATCAGCGCATGGGTTCGCCGATTGCGGAAACCGACACCGGCTACAAGCTGGGCCAGCGCGTGCGCCATTCGAAGTTTGGCGAAGGTACCATTGTGAATCTGGAAGGCAGCGGCGAGCATAGCCGCCTGCAGGTGGCGTTCCAGGGGCAGGGGATCAAATGGCTGGTGGCGGCCTACGCGAAGCTGGAAACAGTCTAACATTCAGAAAAATATCATTATTTTGCAATAATCTGCTAGCCTTATACAGTGAAGGTCAATTAATGCCCTTCAGCGTTCCGTTGCGTGTTGACGCCACAGTTATAGCTGGCGTAACATGCGCGCACGATTACGCTAAGAGGACATTCGCCTTGGACACACCCAGTAGATACTGGCTCAATTCCCTGTCATCCAGGAACAACTCCTAAGGCTATCTCCTCTTGCTGATGGCCTTAGTGGTTGTCAGCGACTGCTCTATTCCCGTCGCGCTGAGTCAGGCTGTTTAATGGTCTGAAACCCAATTTGTTTCTGTGTGCCCACCGAACTGTCCGATATTTTTTGCATTGGGAGTCCCGGTCATGTTGAGCGCATTTCAACTCGAAAATAACCGACTGACTCGGCTTGAAGCCGAAGAGTCACAGCCCCTCATTGATGCCGTATGGGTGGATCTGGTCGAGCCGGACGACGATGAGCGCCTTCGCGTACAATCTGAGCTGGGGCAAAGCCTGGCAACCCGCCCGGAACTGGAAGACATCGAAGCATCCGCGCGTTTTTTTGAAGACGAAGACGGTCTGCACATTCACTCCTTCTTCTTCTTTGAAGATGCGGAAGACCACGCGGGTAACTCCACCGTGGCGTTTACCATACGCGACGGCCGTTTGTTTACCCTGCGCGAACGTGAGCTGCCGGCATTCCGTCTCTACCGCATGCGCGCCCGCAGCCAGGCGATGGTAGACGGCAACGCGTACGAACTGCTGCTCGATCTGTTCGAGACCAAAATTGAACAGCTGGCGGACGAAATTGAAAACATCTACAGCGATCTGGAAAAGCTGAGCCGCGTGATCATGGAAGGCCATCAGGGCGATGAGTACGACGAAGCGCTCTCCACGCTGGCGGAGCTGGAAGATATCGGCTGGAAGGTGCGCTTGTGTCTGATGGATACCCAGCGCGCGCTGAACTTCCTGGTGCGCAAGGCGCGTCTGCCGGGCGGTCAGCTGGAGCAGGCGCGTGAGATCTTACGAGATATCGAATCCCTGCTGCCGCACAACGAATCCCTGTTCCAGAAGGTCAACTTCCTGATGCAGGCGGCGATGGGCTTTATCAACATCGAGCAGAACCGCATCATCAAGATCTTCTCGGTGGTTTCCGTGGTGTTCCTGCCGCCGACGCTGGTGGCATCCAGCTACGGGATGAACTTCGAGTTTATGCCGGAGCTGAAGTGGAGCTTTGGTTACCCGGGGGCGATTATCTTTATGATCCTCGCGGGGCTGGCGCCGTATCTCTATTTCAAACGCCGGAACTGGCTGTAAAAAACTGGCGGGTGGCGCTGCGCTTACCCGCCCTACGATCGAATTCCCTCTCCCTGTGGGAGAGGGTTAGGGTGAGGGCAACATCACAGCCCTTTACGCATTCTGCGTTGGGTATAAATCGCATCCGCAACAAAGATCGCCAGCGCCACCCAGATAAAGGCGAACGTCACCATCTTATCCGCCCCCGGTACCTCTCCGTAAAACACCACTGCCAGCAGGAACATCAGCGTCGGGCCAATGTACTGGAAGAAGCCCAGCGTGGAGAGACGCAGACGCGTCGCGGCACCGGTGAAGCACAGCAGAGGAATGGTAGTCACCACGCCCGCCGCCATCAGCATCAGGTTCAGCGACCACGGGTTGCTGCCCATGTGGCTGGTTGGGCTGTCGGCGATGCCGAAGAGATAAATCGCCGCCACCGGCAGCAGCCAGAGGGTTTCAAACAGCATCCCCGTCTGCGCTTCCACCGCAATCTTCTTGCGTACCAGGCCGTAGAAGGCAAAGCTGAACGCCAGACCGAGGGCGATAATCGGCAGCGAGCCGAAGGTCCACAGCTGTACCAGTACGCCGCAGAAGGCCAGAAGGACCGCTAACCACTGCATCCGGCGGAAGCGTTCGCCAAGAAAAATCATCCCCAGCACGATGTTTACCAGCGGGTTAATGAAGTACCCCAGGCTCGCTTCGAGCATGTGATGGTTATTCACCGCCCAGATAAACAGCAGCCAGTTACCGCCAATCAGCACCGCTGAGAGCGCCAGCAGGAAGACCTTTTTAGGGGTTTTAAACAGCGTTTTGACGCCCGACCACTGACGGCTGAGGCTCATCAGCGCGATCATAAAGAAGAATGACCAGATAACGCGATGAGTCAGGATCTCGTCAGCCGGAACGTAGGCGATAAGCTTGAAATACGCCGGGGCGATACCCCAAATAAAATAAGCGGCAAGGGCGAGTAAAACGCCCTGCCGCGTCTGTTTAGCATCCATCGGGAAAATCCGTTACAAAAAAGTGAATTAATTTTACCCGATTTTGCCGCCTCAACCCACCATATAAGTGGCGGTTGCGCTGGCGATATACACCTGTTCTTCGTTGTGTAACTCAACGCGCGCCACGGCGACTTTATTCCCCGCGCGCAGCAGGCTGCTGGTACAGGTAAAGCGATTTCCGCGTCCCGGGCGAAGATAGTCGACGCGTAAGTCGATAGTACCCATTCGCGCCAGACGCTGGCGAAGTTCGTCTTCGCTGATGGTGTCATGGCGGGTCAGCGTACTGCCCACGCAGACCAAACCTGCCGCCACGTCCAGCGCGGAGGCAATCACACCGCCGTGCAAAATACTTTGCGCCCAGTTACCCACCATCATCGGCTGGTTGTTGAAGCTCAGTTGGGCAAAGTCTTTCTCGTAACGCTCCAGCTCCAGTCCCAGCGCGCGGTTAAACGGCATATGGTAAACAAAAATCTCGCCCACGAGTTTTAACACTTCTTCGGCGGTAAGCATGGCTGACATGAGGCATCACATCCTTATTGTTAACGAAATGTTGATTTTATGCCGCAGCAACAAGGAATGCCACTTTCAGAAACGAGGATGCAGCAGTTGTCGCAGAAGTCTGTAGAATGTCCGCCACATAACTATTCAGGTAATTTTACTCTTTTGCAGGAGAACACCACCGATGCGGACGTATCTGGCCTGGTTACTGGCGGCGGTTGCGCTGCCCTTCACAGCATATGCGCAGGAAGCGACGATCAAAGAGGTGCATGATAAACCTGCCGTTCACGGTAGCATTATCGCGAACCTTCTTCAGGAACATGACAATCCGTTCACGCTCTATCCGTATGACACCAACTACGTGATTTACACCCAGACCAGCGATCTCAACAAAGAGGCGATAAGCTCCTATAACTGGTCTGATAATGCGCGTAAAGATGAGGTGAAGTTCCAGCTCAGCCTGGCATTCCCGTTCTGGCGCGGCATTCTGGGGCCGAACTCGGTGCTCGGAGCGTCTTACACCCAGAAATCCTGGTGGCAGCTCTCTAACAGCGGAGAATCCTCGCCGTTCCGTGAAACCAACTATGAGCCGCAGCTGTTCCTCGGTTTTGCAACGGATTATGAGTTTGCGGGCTGGACGTTGCGCGATGTCGAAGTGGGCTTTAACCATGATTCTAACGGACGTTCCGATCCCACCTCGCGCAGCTGGAACCGTGCCTATACGCGTCTGATGGCGCAGAACGGTAACTGGATGGTGGAAGTGAAGCCGTGGTATGTGGTGGGCGAAACCGATGACAACCCGGATATCACCAAATATATGGGCTATTACCAGCTCAAGGTCGGCTACCAGCTAGGTGATGCCGTGCTCAGCGCCAAAGGTCAGTACAACTGGAACACCGGCTACGGTGGTGCGGAAGTGGGCTTAAGCTACCCAATGACGAAGCATGTCCGCATCTATACTCAGGTGTACAGCGGTTACGGCGAGTCGCTTATCGATTACAACTTCAACCAGACCCGCATCGGCGTGGGCGTGATGCTGAACGATATTCTCTAGGCTGCTCGAATGTTTTTGCGTTAAACGTTGAAGTTTCTCTCTCAGGCGCTGAAAATAGCGCCTGTTTCATTTCAGGCATATGGGGTTAACGTGGCGCAGGCGGAAGTATTGAATCAGGAGTCGCTGGCTAAACAGGTTTTGCATGAAACCTTTGGCTACCAGCAGTTCCGCCCTGGCCAGGAAACCATCATTGAAACGGTGCTGGAAGGCCGTGACTGCCTGGTGGTGATGCCGACCGGCGGCGGTAAATCCCTCTGTTATCAGGTGCCCGCGCTGGTGCTTAACGGCCTGACGGTCGTGGTATCCCCGCTCATTTCGCTAATGAAAGACCAGGTTGACCAACTGCTCGCCAACGGCGTCGCGGCCGCCTGTCTTAACTCCACGCAAACCCGGGAGCAGCAGCAAGAGGTGATGGCCGGGTGCCGCACCGGGCAGATTCGCCTGCTGTATATCGCCCCGGAACGCCTGATGCTGGATAACTTCCTCGACCATCTCGCGCACTGGAACCCGGTGCTGTTGGCGGTAGATGAAGCGCACTGTATCTCCCAGTGGGGACACGATTTCCGCCCGGAATACGCTGCCCTCGGCCAGCTGCGTCAGCGCTTCCCCGAGCTGCCGTTTATGGCGCTCACCGCCACGGCGGATGACACCACGCGGCTGGATATCGTTCGCCTGCTGGGGCTGAACGACCCGTATATTCAGGTCAGCAGCTTCGACCGCCCTAACATCCGCTATATGCTGATGGAAAAGTTCAAGCCGCTGGATCAGCTCCTGCGCTACGTCCAGGAGCAGCGCGGCAAGTCCGGCATCATTTACTGCAACAGCCGTGCGAAGGTGGAAGACACCGCCGCGCGTCTGCAAAACCGCGGCTTTAGTGCCGCCGCGTATCACGCCGGGTTAGAGAACCACATCCGCGCCGACGTGCAGGAGAAATTCCAGCGCGACGACCTGCAAATCGTGGTTGCGACGGTGGCGTTCGGGATGGGGATTAACAAGCCGAACGTGCGCTTTGTGGTGCACTTCGACATCCCGCGCAATATCGAATCCTACTATCAGGAAACCGGTCGCGCCGGACGTGACGGTCTGCCTGCGGAAGCGATGCTGTTTTACGATCCGGCCGATATGGCGTGGCTGCGCCGCTGTCTGGAAGAGAAACCGCAGGGGCAGCTCCAGGATATTGAGCGCCACAAGCTCAACGCGATGGGCGCGTTTGCTGAAGCGCAAACCTGCCGCCGTCTGGTGCTGCTCAACTACTTTGGTGAAGGGCGCCAGGAGCCTTGCGGCAACTGCGATATCTGCCTGGATCCGCCGAAACAGTACGATGGTCTGATGGACGCGCGTAAGGCGCTCTCGACCATTTACCGCGTGAACCAGCGCTTCGGGATGGGCTACGTGGTGGAAGTGCTGCGCGGTGCCAACAACCAGCGTATCCGCGATATGGGCCACGACAAGCTGCCTGTCTACGGTATTGGCAAGGACCAGAGCCACGAGCACTGGGTCAGCATTATTCGTCAGCTGATCCACCTCGGCTTTGCCACACAGAACATTGCCCAGCACTCCGCGCTACAGCTGACCGAAGCGGCGCGTCCGGTATTGCGCGGTGACGTTGAACTGAAGCTCGCCGTGCCGCGCGTGGTCGCCCTCAAGCCGCGGGTGATGCAGAAATCCTACGGCGGCAACTACGACCGCAAGCTGTTTGCCAAACTGCGCAAGCTGCGTAAAGCCATCGCCGATGAAGAGAACATCCCGCCTTACGTGGTGTTCAACGACGCGACGCTCATCGAGATGGCCGAGCAGATGCCGCTCAGCGCCAGCGAGATGCTCAGCGTCAACGGCGTGGGGACGCGCAAGCTGGAGCGCTTTGGTAAAGAGTTTATGGCGCTCATCCGCTCTCACGCCGATGGTGATGATGAGGAGTAGTCAGCCGGGCGAAAAAGTGCCAGGATGATGACTCACTGAATTATTTCCCCGCGAGTTAATTATGTTGATGCTATTTCTCACCGTGGCGTTAGTGCACATCGTTGCGCTGATGAGCCCGGGACCGGACTTTTTCTTCGTGTCGCAAACGGCCGTCAGTCGCTCCCGCAAAGAGGCGATGATGGGCGTGCTCGGTATCACCATGGGCGTTATGGTCTGGGCGGCCGTTGCGCTGCTCGGTCTGAACCTGATTCTGGCGAAAATGGCCTGGCTGCATAACATCATTATGGTCGGCGGCGGGCTGTACCTGTGCTGGATGGGCTACCAGATGCTGCGCGGGGCGCTGAAGAAAGAGCAGAAAAAACCGGAAGAGCCAAAGGTGGAGCTGGCAACGGGCGGCCGCAGCTTTGTAAAAGGGCTGCTGACCAATCTGGCGAACCCAAAAGCGATTATCTATTTCGGCTCCGTGTTCTCGCTGTTTGTCGGCGATAGCGTCGGTGCGGGCGCACGCTGGGGCATCTTCCTGCTGATCGTTGTTGAAACCTTTGCCTGGTTTACCATTGTGGCCAGCCTGTTCGCCTTACCGGCGATGCGCCGCGGCTACCAGCGTATCGCGAAGTGGATTGATGGCTTCGCCGGCGCGCTGTTCGCCGGCTTCGGCATTCATCTCATCATTTCTCGCTAAGCATGACGCGCTGACGCAAGCAGCGCGCCAACCAGCATAAACAGCGAGCCAAAGACTTTATTCAGGGCCTTCATCTGCTTAGGCCCTTTAATCCACGCCGCAATCCGCTGCGCCAGCGTCGCGTAACCAATCATCACGATGATATCGACAATAATGGTGGTCGCGCCCAGCACCACGTACTGCATCACCTGGGGCTGATGCGGCACGATAAACTGCGGGAACAGCGCGGCGAGGAACACGATGCTCTTCGGGTTGGTCAGGTTGACTAACACCGCACGCTTAAACAGATGACCGCGGTTTTGCGTCTGCGCGAGCGTGTTCAGGTTGATGGAGCCTGCCGCGCGCCACTGCTGGATGCCGAGCCAAATCAGATACGCCGCCCCGGCCCATTTCAGCACCTCAAAGGCCAGTACCGAGCGGGAGAACAGAGTCCCCAGACCAATCCCAACCAGCACGATATGAATGCCCAGCCCGGTCTGCAAACCGGCAATTGACGCTGCCGCACCGCGATAGCCGTGGTTGATGGAGGTGGTCATGGTGTTAATGGCGCCCGAGCCCGGTGAAAGGCTAAGGATGATGGATGTCAGCAGGTAAGCGAACCACCACTCGAAGGTCATTTGAAACTCCCGAATCGTCTGTTTTTATGCCACAATACGCTATTGTTGAGTCATTTTGTGACCGGTTACGAAAAAACGATATTCCTTGGCTTAGGTGAGTAGAAACCCGATGTTTCAGCAGAAAAAGGACTGGGAAACACGAGAAAACGCATTTGCTGCTTTCTCCATGGGGCCGCTGACCGATTTCTGGCGCCAGCGTGAGGAAGATGAGTTTACGGGCGTCGGTGATATACCGGTACGCTTTGTGCGTTTTCACGATAAGAAAAATGACCGGGTCATCGTGGTCTGCCCCGGGCGTATCGAGAGCTATATCAAATACGCCGAACTGGCCTATGACCTGTTCCATCTGGGCTTCGATGTGTTGATTATTGATCACCGCGGGCAGGGGCTTTCTGGCCGCCTGCTATCGGATACGCATCGCGGCCACGTGGATAACTTCAGCGATTACGTCGACGATCTTGCCGCGTTCTGGCAGCAGGAGGTCGAGCCCGGCCCCTGGCGGAAGCGCTATATTCTGGCGCACTCGATGGGCGGTGCGATTTCAACGCTGTTTTTACAGCGCCACGCTCACCAGTGCGACGCCATTGCGCTCACCGCGCCGATGTATGGCATCGTCATGCGTTTTCCTGACTGGATGGTGCGTCATATTCTTGACTGGGCTGAGGGCCATCAGCGCATTCGGGAAGGCTATGCCATCGGGACGGGACGCTGGCGGGCACTGCCGTTTGCGATGAACGTTCTGACCCACAGTCGCCAGCGGTATCGTCGTAACCTGCGTTTTTATGCCGATGAACCGCGCCTGCGCGTGGGGGGCCCGACCTACCACTGGGTGCGGGAAGGTATCCTTGCCGGTGAGCAGGTTCTGGCGGGTGTCGGCAATGACGATACACCAACACTCCTGATTCAGGCGGAAGAAGAGCGTGTGGTGGATAACCGCATGCATGACCGCTATTGTGAACTGCGCGCGGCCGCCGGTCACCCTTGTGAAGGGGGAAAACCGCTGGTCATTAACGGCGCGTACCATGAGATCCTTTTTGAAAAGGACGCTATGCGCTCAGTCGCGCTCAACGCCATTGTTGAATTTTTCAACAGGCATAATTGATTATTGTTTTCCACCAGAGGTTGAAATCCCTATGTACCAGGTTGTTGCATCTGATTTAGATGGCACGCTGCTTTCCCCTGACCACACCCTGTCGCCTTACGCGAAAGAGACCCTAAAGCTGCTGACGGCACGGGGCGTGAACTTTGTGTTTGCCACCGGCCGCCACCACGTCGACGTGGGGCAGATCCGCGATAATCTTGAGATCAAATCGTACATGATCACCTCCAACGGTGCGCGCGTGCATGATACCGACGGCAACCTGATCTTCACCCACAACCTGGATCGCGATATTGCCGCCGATCTGTTTGGCGTGGTGCACAATAATCCGGCTATCGTCACCAACGTTTATCGTGACGACGACTGGTTCATGAACCGCCACCGCCCGGATGAAATGCGTTTCTTCAAAGAAGCGGTATTTAACTACTCCCTGTACGAGCCGGGCCTTCTTGAGCCGGAGGGGATCAGTAAGGTGTTCTTCACCTGCGACAGCCATGAAGAACTGCTCCCGCTGGAGCAGGCAATCAACGCCCGCTGGGGCGATCGCGTCAATGTGAGCTTCTCAACCCTGACCTGTCTGGAAGTGATGGCGGGTGGCGTCTCCAAAGGCCACGCGCTGGAAGCCGTCGCGAAACGTCTGGGCTTCGAGCTGAAAGACTGTATCGCCTTTGGTGACGGCATGAACGATGCCGAAATGCTGTCGATGGCAGGCAAGGGCTGCATTATGGAGAATGCGCACCAGCGTCTGAAAGATTTGCACCCGGAGCTGGAAGTGATCGGCACCAACGCAGACAATGCGGTACCGAAATACCTGCGCAAACTGTTCCTTGAATAATCTTCATTTGGTTGTTTGTTGCTCAGATGTCAACTAAAGAGTTCGCTACAATGCCTCTCCTTCTTTCTGAGAGACAAGCATTGTGGCGCTACTCATTATCACCACTATCCTGTGGGCCTTCTCCTTTAGCCTGATTGGCGAATACCTTGCCGGTTCGGTCGACAGCTACTTCTCGGTGCTGATGCGCGTGGGGCTGGCGGCGCTGGTGTTCCTGCCGTTTCTGCGTACGCGCGGGCAATCGCTGAAAACGATTGTGCTGTATATGCTGGTGGGGGCGATGCAGCTCGGCATCATGTACCTGTTTAGCTTCCGGGCTTACGTCTATCTGTCCGTCTCGGAATTCCTGCTCTTTACCGTGCTGACGCCGCTCTACATCACGCTGATATACGATCTGCTGAGTAAACGCCGCCTGCGCTGGGGATACCTGCTTAGCGCGGCGCTGGCGGTGATTGGCGCGGCGATTATTCGCTACGACAAAGTGAGCGATCACTTCTGGACCGGACTGATGTTCGTCCAGCTCGCCAATATCAGTTTCGCCATCGGCATGGTGGGCTATAAGCGCCTGATGGAAACCCGCCCGATGCCGCAGCATAACGCGTTCGCCTGGTTTTATATGGGCGCCGCGATTGTCGCAGTGGCGGCGTGGTTTATGCTCGGTAACCCGCACAAGCTGCCGACCACCGCCGTGCAGTGGGGCGTGCTGATCTGGCTGGGCGTCGTGGCTTCCGGGTTGGGGTACTTCATGTGGAACTACGGCGCGACGCAGGTCGACGCCGGTACGCTGGGGATCATGAACAATGTGCATGTCCCGGCTGGGTTGTTGGTCAACCTCGCCATCTGGCAGCAACAGCCGCACTGGCCGAGCTTCCTTATTGGGGGAGCGGTGATCCTGGCTTCGCTGTGGGTCCATCGCCGCTGGGTCGCTCCGCGCTCCGCACAAACGGAAGATGGTCGCACGCGTGGTTCCGCGCTGAGCGAATAAACGCCTCCGTAATCGGCTGACGCTGCTCGCCATCGCGCACGGCGGCGTACAGTCGACTCCACAGTCCTTCACCCAGGGTTTTGGTCACCACCAGACCCTGGCGTTCAAAGCTCTCTACCACCCAGTGCGGCAGCGCCGCGATACCCATTCTGGCCGCCACCATCTGAATCAACAGCAGGGTGTTATCCACGCTTTTCAGCTGCGGACTGATGCCCGCGGGCTGCAGGAAGTGGCGCCAGATATCCAGACGACTGCGCTGAACCGGGTAAATCAGCAGCGTTTCCGTCGCCAGGTCTTCCGGCGTGATGCGCGTTTTCGCCGCCAGCGGATGATCCGGTGCCAGTACCAGGCGTACTTCATAATCAAACATCGGCGAATAGTGCAGGCCGCTGCGCGGCAGAATGTCGGACGTCATCACCAGATCCAGCTCGCCCTGCTGCAGCGACGGCTGCGGGTCGAACGTCACGCCGGATTTGAAGTCCATCTCCACCTGCGGCCACTTCTGGCGGAAGTTCTCAAGCGCGGGGGTCAGCCACTGAATACAGCTGTGGCACTCAATGGCGATACGCAGCGTGGTCTGCTGTGGTTCGTTACACGCCTGCAGCGCGCTGGCGATTTGCGGCAGGACCTGATTCGCCAGCTGCAACAGTATCTCACCTTGCGGCGTAAAGCGCAGGGGCTGGCTCTTACGCACAAAAAGACGGAAGCCGAGGCGTTGTTCCAGATCGCTGAACTGGTGAGAAAGGGCGGACTGGGTCTGGTGCAGCGTGGCAGCCGCAGCCGCGAGCGAGCCGCAGTTCCGCAACGCTTGTAGCGTTTTCAGGTGTTTTATCTCGATCATGAAAGTCCTTCACTTCGCCATGAACATATTGCGCTTGAGGAATATACAGTACCTGCCAATTATAGATGTGTAAACATCTGGACGTCTAAATAACGAATTTCACAAGGGGCACACCATGACAATCCGCAATCACACTCTCGGTTTCCCTCGCGTTGGCCTGCGTCGCGAGCTGAAAAAAGCGCAAGAAAGCTACTGGGCGGGGAACGCCACCCGTGAAGAACTGCTGGCGGTGGGACGCGAGCTGCGCGCCCGTCACTGGGATCAGCAAAAACAGGCGGGCATTGACCTGCTGCCGGTGGGCGATTTCGCCTGGTACGACCATGTTCTGACGACCAGCCTGCTGCTTGGCAACGTGCCGGCTCGTCATCAGAACAAAGATGGATCGGTAGATATCGATACCCTGTTCCGCATCGGCCGTGGCCGTGCGCCAACGGGTGAGCCAGCGGCAGCGGCGGAAATGACTAAATGGTTTAACACTAACTATCACTATATGGTGCCGGAGTTCGTAAAAGGTCAGCAGTTCAGGCTGACCTGGACGCAGCTTCTGGATGAAGTGGACGAAGCGCTGGCGCTGGGCCATCAGGTGAAACCGGTTCTGCTCGGGCCGGTAACGTACCTGTGGCTGGGTAAAGTAAAAGGCGAGCAGTTTGACCGACTCAGCCTGCTGAAGGACATTCTGCCGGTCTACAAACAGGTGCTGATTGAGCTGGGCAAACGCGGCATTCAGTGGGTGCAAATCGACGAGCCGGCGCTGGTGCTCGAACTGCCCAAGGTTTGGCTCGATGCCTTCAAACCGGCGTATGACGCGCTGGCGGGGCAAGTGAAGCTGCTGCTGACCACCTATTTCGAAGGCGTAACGCCGAACCTTAACACCATTACCGCGTTGCCGGTTCAGGGCCTGCACGTTGACCTCGTACACGGTAAAGACGATGTGGCGGAGCTGCATAAGCGCCTGCCTGTGGACTGGCTGCTTTCCGCCGGGCTGATTAACGGTCGTAACGTCTGGCGTGCCGATCTCACCGGGAAATACGCGCAGATTAAGGACATCGTCGGCAAACGTGAGCTGTGGGTGGCTTCGTCCTGCTCCCTGCTGCACAGCCCGATCGATCTGAGCGTGGAAACCCGCCTGGATGCCGAGGTGAAAAGCTGGTTTGCCTTCGCGCTGCAAAAATGCGAAGAGCTGACGCTGCTGCGCGATGCGCTGAACAGCGGCGACACGGCGGCGATCGCCGAATGGAGCGCACCGATCCAGGCGCGTCGTCACTCGGCGCGCGTGCACAACCCGGCGGTGGAAAAACGCCTGGCGGCCATCACCGCCCAGGACAGCCAGCGTCAGAGCCCGTATGAAGTCCGCGCTGAAGCGCAGCGTGCCCGCTTCAACCTGCCTGCGTGGCCGACCACCACCATCGGTTCCTTCCCCCAAACCACCGAAATCCGTGGCCTGCGTCTGGACTTCAAAAAGGGCAATCTGGATGCGAATCACTACCGCACCGGTATCGCCGAACACATCAAGCAGGCGATTATCGAGCAGGAACGTCTGGGTCTGGACGTGCTGGTACACGGTGAGGCCGAGCGTAACGACATGGTGGAATACTTCGGTGAGCATCTCGACGGCTTCGTGTTTACCCAAAACGGCTGGGTGCAGAGCTATGGCTCCCGCTGCGTGAAGCCGCCAGTGGTTATCGGTGACGTCAGCCGCCCGGAAGCGATCACCGTGGAGTGGGCGAAATACGCGCAGTCCCTCACGGACAAGCCGGTAAAAGGCATGCTCACCGGTCCGGTGACCATTCTTTGCTGGTCCTTCCCGCGTGAAGACGTGACCCGTGAAACCATCGCCAAACAGATTGCCCTGGCACTGCGTGATGAAGTGGCGGATCTGGAAGCCGCAGGCATTGGCATTATTCAGATTGACGAACCGGCCCTGCGCGAAGGTCTGCCGCTGCGCCGCAGCGACTGGGATGCCTACCTGCAGTGGGGTGTGGAAGCGTTCCGCATCAACGCCGCGGTGGCGAAGGACGACACCCAGATCCACACCCACATGTGTTACTGCGAATTTAACGACATCATGGATTCGATTGCCGCGCTGGACGCCGACGTGATCACCATTGAGACGTCGCGCTCTGACATGGAGCTGCTGGAGTCGTTCGAAGAGTTCGAGTACCCGAACGAAATCGGGCCGGGCGTGTATGACATTCACTCCCCGAACGTGCCGAGCGTGGAGTGGATTGAAGTCCTGCTGAAAAAAGCGGCCCAGCGCATTCCGGCTGAGCGCCTGTGGGTGAATCCGGACTGCGGCCTGAAAACCCGCGGCTGGCCGGAGACGCGTGCGGCGCTGGCGAACATGGTGAAGGCAGCACAGAACTTGCGTCAGGCATAATTGTGACGCGCGATGGCCGGGCGTCTGCCCGGCCTGAAATGCGCATTCTTAGCTCAGATCAACGCCGTTGCTGGCAATCACTTTTTGGTACCACCAGAAGGAGTCTTTTTTCAGCCGTTTCAACGTACCGTTGCCTTCATCGTCCTGATCGACATAGATAAAACCGTAGCGTTTGGACATCTGCGAGGTGCCCGCGCTAATGATGTCGATACAGCCCCACGTGGTGAACCCCATCACCTCCACGCCTTCATTAATCGCGGCCAGCGTTTGCGCGAAGTGTGCGCGGAAATAGTCAATGCGATAGCTATCGTGGATCTTGCCGTTTTCGACCACATCCTTCGCGCCCAGACCGTTTTCAACGATAAACAGCGGTTTCCGGTAACGGTCATACAGCTCCAGCAGCGAGATTTTCAACCCTAGTGGATCAATCTGCCATCCCCATTCGGACGCAGGTAGATACGGGTTTTTCACACCGAGAACGGTATTCCCGGGAATGCGTTCGGCGTCAGGCTGAGTGGATTCGGTCATCGACATGTAATAGCTGAAGGAGATGAAATCGACGGTATACGCCTTTAAAATACGCCGATCGTCAGGGTGCATTTCAATATGGATATTTCGTCGTTCCAGATCGCGCAGGATAAGCGGCGGATAGTCGCCAAATACCTGCACGTCGGCATAAAAATAGTTTTCCAGGTTTTTCTTTAGCGTGGCTTCAACGTCTTCCGGACGGCAGCTGTGCGGATAGGTCGTCAGTTTCGTCAGCATGCACCCGACCTGGCTGCCCGGAATTTTGGCGTGGCAGTCTCGGGTGACCAGTGCAGATGCGACAAACTGATGGTGCAGACCCTGATAGATATCCTGTTTCGCGTAGCCCGGCGCGCTTTTCTCTTCGCGAATGCCCGCGGTCGTAAAGGGATGGCGGTGAATACTGTCTATTTCATTGAAGGTTAGCCAGTAACGCACCAGCTCTTTGTAGCGGTCGAAACAAACATTGCTGAAGCGAACGAAGGCATCGACCACATTACGATGCACCCAGCCGTTATATTTTTCGCTCAGCGCCAGCGGCATTTCGTAGTGGGAAAGGGTGACCAGCGGCTCGATGTTATGACGACGCAGCTCGCGGAACAGTTCTTCATAAAACTGCAGCCCGGCCTCGTTTGGCGCGGCGTCCTCTCCGGTCGGGAAAATACGCGACCAGGCAATGGATACGCGCAGCACCTTAAAACCCATCTCAGCAAACAGCGCGACATCGTCTTTATAGTGGTGATAAAAATCGATGCCGCGGCGTTTCGGGTACAGCGCATCATTTTTACCTTCAAACGCGTCGCGGATATTCTCGTCCGTCAGGGCCATGTGGCCGCTGTAATCTTTCACGGAGAGGTTGGGTTTCCAGGCGACAGCGTCGGCAACGGACGGCCCTTTGCCGTCCACGTTCCATGCGCCTTCGGCCTGGTTGGCGGCAATCGCGCCGCCCCATAAAAAACCGTGTTGAAACGCGAGGGAATTGTCCATAACACGCACTCCTTATGCGTCATGATGATGGGAAAGGCTTACCCTTTTTTACCACCGTACTGACGGAACCACGTAAGCATCCGCTGCCATCCATCTTTCGCCGATTCAGCGTGATAGCTCGGACGATAGTCGGCGTTAAACGCATGCCCGGCATCCGGGTAAACCACAATCTCCGCCTTCGCATTTGCCGCGCGGAGCGCATGGCGCATGGTTTCTACCGAATCCAGCGAAATACCGGTGTCCTGACCACCGTAAAGCCCTAACACGGGAGCATTCAACTCGGTGGCGATATCAACCGGATGTTTCGGTGAATTCAGCGTTTTTTCACCCACCAGTTTGCCGTACCAGGCGACAGCGGCTTTGAGTTGCGGGTTATGCGCGGCATACAGCCAGCTAATGCGTCCGCCCCAGCAGAAACCGGTGACCAGCAGACGATGGGGATCGCCCCCGTTGCGCGCCGCCCAGCTGGCGACGTGGTCGAGATCGGCCAGCACCTGCGCGTCCGGGACTTTGCTGACCAGGTTGCTGAGCAAGGTGGGAATATCGCTGTAGTCGTTCGGATCGCCCTGACGGAAGTAGAGTTCTGGCGCAACGGCCAGATACCCTTCCAGCGCCAGCCGGCGGCAGAGGTCGCGAATGTGTTCGTGAACACCAAATATCTCCTGAATCACAATCACGATGGGCAGCGGGCCGTCTGCCGATTTTGGTCGTGCGTGATAAGCAGGCATATTCTCCCCCTGCGAGGGAATAGAGGTCTCACCCGCCGTGATGGCGTCTTCAGATGTTGAGACGATGGTTGAAGCATGCGGGGCCGCAGCAGGTGCAAAACCGGTTTTTTCAGTCATGGCATTCTCCGTACCAATCAGTTAGCGCAAAGGTAAATATAGACACCAGGTTAACAACTCACAGTGCCTTAAACGGTCTATCTTTTGTGCAGCACCTGACGATATAACTTGTTAATGTGATGTAAATCACTTTTTGGTGGAAATTCAATGCAATCATTTTCATTCATGGTTAGATGCGTCACGAAATTATGCTTACTGCTTCTGTAAAGTACCGTTTTACTTCTTCTGACTAACCGACCCACAGAGGAGTCACCTATGTCTAAGTCTGATGTTTTTCATCTCGGCCTCACTAAAAACGATTTACAAGGGGCTACGCTCGCTATCGTCCCTGGCGATCCTGAGCGTGTGGAAAAGATCGCCGCGCTGATGGATAAGCCGGTCAAGCTGGCTGCCCATCGTGAGTTCACCACCTGGCGCGCAGAGCTGGATGGCAAAGCGGTGATCGTGTGCTCTACCGGTATCGGTGGTCCGTCTACGTCTATTGCTGTTGAAGAGCTGGCGCAGCTGGGCATTCGTACTTTCCTGCGTATCGGTACCACCGGCGCTATCCAGCCGCACATCAACGTCGGCGACGTGCTGGTCACGACCGCGTCCGTCCGTCTGGATGGTGCAAGCCTGCACTTTGCACCGATGGAATTCCCGGCAGTGGCGGATTTCGAGTGCACCACCGCGCTGGTTGAAGCCGCAAAATCTGTGGGTGCCACCACCCACGTGGGCGTAACCGCCTCTTCCGACACCTTCTACCCGGGCCAGGAGCGTTACGACACCTTCTCTGGCCGCGTGGTAAGCCGCTTCAAAGGCTCCATGGAAGAGTGGCAGTCAATGGGTGTGATGAACTACGAAATGGAATCCGCCACGCTGCTGACCATGTGCGCAAGCCAGGGTCTGCGTGCCGGTATGGTGGCGGGCGTTATCGTCAACCGTACCCAGCAGGAGATCCCGAACGCCGAAACCATGAAGCAGACCGAAAGCCATGCAGTGAAAATCGTGGTCGAAGCCGCGCGTCGCCTGATCTAGTCCCCTCCTTTCGAAATCAAAGGCCGGCACGTTCGGCCTTTATTTTTGCGTAGCGCCTCGCAGGAAAACCCTTTCAAACTGGACGTTTATACAGCACAATTCTATTTTGTGCGGGTAATACGTTGATGCAGGGGGCAATGTGGATATCTCAATCCTGATTTATGCGGTGATTGCGCTGGCGGGCGTGGCGATAGGCTGGCTGATGTCCAGCTATCAGCATGCGCAGCAGAAGGCCGATCAGCTGGCTGAACGCGAAGAGATCGTCGCCGATTTAAGCGCGGCCAGGCAGCAGCTTGCCCTGAGTGAACACTGGCGCGACGAGTGTGAACTGCTCAACAACGAGCTGCGCAATCTCCGTGATATCAACACCTCGCTGGAGGCCGATCTCCGTGAAGTGACCACCCGCCTGGAATCCACTCAGCTGCATGCGGAAGATAAAATCCGCCAGATGATCAACAGCGAGCAGCGCCTCAGCGAACAGTTTGAAAACCTCGCGAACCGCATTTTTGAGCACAGCAACCGCCGCGTTGACGAGCAGAACCGCCAGAGCCTGAACAGCCTGCTGACGCCCCTGCGTGAACAGCTGGACGGCTTCCGCCGTCAGGTACAGGACAGCTTTGGTCAGGAAGCCCGCGAGCGGCATACCCTGGCGCATGAAATTCGCAATCTCCAGCAGCTGAATGCCCAGATGGCGCAGGAGGCGGTCAACCTCACCCGTGCGCTGAAAGGGGATAACAAAACCCAGGGCAACTGGGGAGAAGTGGTGCTGACCCGCGTCCTAGAAGCTTCAGGCCTTCGGGAAGGGTACGAATACGAAACGCAGGTGAGTATTGAAAATGATGCCCGCTCGCGAATGCAGCCGGATGTGATCGTGCGGCTGCCCCAGGGTAAAGATGTGGTGATTGACGCCAAGATGACTTTGGTGGCGTATGAGCGTTACTTCAATGCGGAGGACGACTACACCCGTGAATCGGCGCTGCAGGAGCACATTGCCTCCGTACGCAATCATATTCGCCTGCTTGGCAGAAAAGACTATCAGCAGCTGCCTGGCCTGCGATCGCTAGACTATGTACTGATGTTTATCCCGGTAGAGCCCGCGTTTCTGCTGGCACTCGACAGGCAGCCTGAACTCATCACCGAAGCGCTCAAAAATAACATTATGCTGGTCAGCCCTACCACGTTGCTGGTGGCGTTACGTACCATTGCGAACCTGTGGCGCTATGAGCACCAGAGCCGCAACGCGCAGCAGATTGCCGATCGTGCCAGCAAGCTGTACGACAAAATGCGCCTCTTCGTGGACGACATGTCCTCAGTCGGGCAGAGCCTGGATCGTGCGCAGGATAACTACCGCCAGGCGATGAAAAAACTCACCTCGGGACGCGGCAATCTGCTGGCGCAGGCCGAATCATTCCGCAGCCTGGGGGTAGAGGTTAAACGCGAGATTAATCCGGAATTGGTGGAACAGGCCACCGCCCAGGACGACGAGTTTCGCCTGCGAGAAGGTGCGGACGAACAAAAGACAAACAGTGAAGACAATACGTTAGCGGTGGATTTATCACCAGACGAGGCTCCAGCGCGTTTCTTTCGCGGTGGTTGAAACGTAGGGCAAACGCGCCCAATCTGTTACACTTCACGAACATTTTACTGATAAGCAGGCTCTGAGATGGCTGACGATTCACAAGACACAACGCACTTTGGCTTTCAGACTGTCGCCAAAGCGCAGAAAGCTGACATGGTGGCCCACGTATTTCATTCCGTGGCGGCGAAGTACGATGTAATGAATGACCTGATGTCGTTCGGCATTCATCGCTTGTGGAAGCGCTTCACCATTGACTGTAGCGGCGTGCGTCGCGGACAAACGGTGCTGGATTTAGCCGGCGGTACGGGCGATTTAACCGCGAAATTCTCTCGCCTGGTGGGCGAAACCGGGCGCGTTGTCCTCGCCGATATTAATGACTCCATGCTGAAAATGGGCCGCGAAAAGCTGCGTAACATCGGCGTGGTGGGGAATGTGGAATATGTTCAGGCAAACGCCGAAGCGCTGCCGTTCCCGGACAATACCTTTGACTGCATCACGATCTCCTTCGGTCTGCGTAACGTGACCGATAAAGAAAAGGCGCTGCGCTCCATGTACCGCGTGCTGAAACCGGGTGGACGCCTGCTGGTGCTCGAGTTCTCGAAACCGATCATTGAGCCGCTGAGCAAAGCCTACGACGCCTATTCCTTCCACGTGCTGCCGCGCATCGGTGAGCTGGTGGCGAATGATGCGGAAAGTTACCGCTATCTGGCGGAATCTATCCGTATGCACCCGGATCAGGACACCTTAAAAGCCATGATGCAGGATGCAGAATTTGAGAACGTTGAATATTTCAACCTGACGGCGGGTGTCGTCGCGCTGCATCGCGGTTACAAATTCTGAGTGGAGGTGTCCCGTGCCCTTTAAACCCTTAGTCTCTGCAGGCATCGAGAATATACTGAATGCTTTCCTGTATCGCGCTCCGGCGCTGAAAGCTGCGCGTCAGCGGCTAAACGGGAAGGTATTGCGCATTGTTTTAAAAGAGTTATCGACGCCGCTTGTACTGGTCTTCAGCGAACGCCAGCTTGACGTTCTGGGGGCGTGGGAAGGTGACGCCGACTGCTCGGTCATCACGCACATGAGCGTGCTGCCAAAACTGCGTGATCGCCAGCAATTAACGGCGCTTATCCGCAGCGGTGAGCTGGAAGTGGAAGGCGACATTCAGGTCGTGCAGAACTTCGTTGCGCTCACCGATCTGGCGGAGTTCGACCCGGCAGAACTGCTCGCGCCCTTTATCGGCGACATTGCCGCTGAAGGTATCGGGAAAGTCCTTCAGGGTGGCACCTCCTTTGCGCGTAAAAGCCTGCAACGTCAGCAACGCTATGCGGCGGAAGTGCTGACGGAGGAGTGGCGAATGGCGCCCGGTCCACTGGAAGTGGCATGGTTTGCGGAAGAGACCGCTGCTGTTGAACGTGCGGTTGATGCGTTAACCAAACGGCTGGAAAAACTGGAGGGCAAATGACGCCTGGTGAAATTCGGCGCCTCTATTTTATTATTCGCACCTTTTTGAGCTACGGGCTCGACGAGCTTATCCCCAAAATGCGTATCACGCTGCCGCTTCGTATCTGGCGGCGGATGCTCTTCTGGATGCCTAATCGCCATAAAGGTCAGCCGCTGGGTGAGCGTCTTCGCCTGGCGCTGCAGGAGCTCGGTCCGGTTTGGATTAAATTCGGACAGATGTTGTCGACCCGTCGCGATCTCTTCCCGCCGCTTATTGCCGATGAGCTCGCGATGCTGCAGGACCGCGTCGCACCGTTTGACGGCGCGCGCGCGAAAAAGCAAATTGAAGAGGCGATGGGAAATGTACCCGTCGAGACCTGGTTTGACGATTTCGACATTCACCCACTGGCATCGGCCTCTATCGCGCAGGTGCATACCGCACGTCTGAAAGAAAACGGCAAAGAAGTTGTTATTAAGGTCATTCGTCCGGACATCCTGCCCATCATCAAAGCAGACATGAAGCTGATTTATCGTCTGGCGCGCTGGGTACCACGCTTGCTGCCGGACGGGCGTCGCCTTCGTCCACTGGAAGTGGTGCGGGAATATGAAAAAACGCTGATTGATGAGCTTAACCTGCTGCGCGAATCGGCAAACGCCATTCAGCTGCGTCGCAACTTTGAAAACAGCCCGATGCTCTATGTTCCTGAAGTCTATTCTGACTACTGCAGCCAGAACATGATGGTAATGGAGCGTATCTACGGTATTCCGGTTTCGGATGTGGTGGCCCTGGAGAAGCAGGGAACGAACATGAAGCTGTTGGCCGAGCGTGGGGTACAGGTCTTCTTTACCCAGGTGTTCCGCGACAGCTTTTTCCATGCGGACATGCATCCGGGCAATATCTTCGTGAGCTACGAACACCCTGAGGATCCGAAGTACATCGGTATCGACTGCGGGATTGTGGGGTCACTGAACAAGGAAGATAAACGGTATCTGGCTGAGAACTTCATCGCGTTCTTCAACCGCGACTACCGTAAGGTGGCCGAGCTGCACGTCGATTCAGGCTGGGTGCCGCCGGACACCAACGTCGAGGAGTTCGAGTTCGCGATCCGGACCGTTTGTGAACCGATTTTTGAAAAACCGCTGGCGGAAATCTCCTTCGGGCACGTGCTGTTAAACCTGTTCAACACGGCTCGCCGCTTTAATATGGAAGTTCAGCCACAGCTAGTTTTACTTCAGAAAACATTACTTTACGTTGAGGGTGTAGGCCGACAGCTCTATCCTCAGTTAGACTTGTGGAAGACCGCGAAACCTTTCCTTGAGTCCTGGATTAAGGATCAGGTTGGCATTCCGGCGCTGGTGCGCTCGCTGAAAGAGAAAGGCCCGTTCTGGATAGAAAAAATGCCGGAAATTCCTGAACTGGTTTATGACAGTTTGCGTCAGAGCAAGAACCTTCAGCACAGCATGGATAAAATCGCCCGCGAGCTTCAGTCCAGCCGGGTTCGCCAGGGCCAGTCACGCTATCTCTTTGGGATTGGCGCAACGCTGCTGCTGAGCGGTACGCTGCTGCTGATCAACCGTCCGGACTGGCAGATGATGCCCGCCTGGCTGATGGCCGCCGGGGTGGTTGTCTGGCTTGCCGGATGGCGAAAAACGCGCTGAGTTTGCGTCGCTATCGACGGGTCGCATACGTATAATGCGACCTGACTAATTAATCATCTATCCCTGAGGAACATGTATGGGTGGTATCAGTATCTGGCAATTGTTGATCATTGCCGTCATCGTCGTGCTGCTGTTTGGCACCAAAAAGCTCGGTTCTATTGGTTCCGACCTGGGCGCGTCTATCAAAGGCTTCAAGAAAGCGATGAGCGATGATGAGAGCAAGCAGGATAAAACCAGCCAGGACGCTGATTTTACTGCTAAGTCCATCGCCGATAAGCAGGAAGAAGCCAAAAAGGAAGACGCTAAACGCCACGATAAAGAGCAGGTGTAAGTCGTGTTCGACATTGGTTTTAGTGAGCTCCTGCTGGTCTTTGTGATTGGCCTGATTGTGCTGGGGCCGCAGCGTCTGCCGGTGGCGGTGAAGACCGTTGCGGGCTGGGTTCGTGCGCTGAGATCGCTGGCATCGACCGTTCAGAATGAGCTGGCGCAGGAGCTTAAGCTGCAGGAATTTCAGGAAAGCCTGAAAAAGGTTGAGAAGGCGAGCATGGATAACCTGACGCCGGAACTGAAAGCGTCAATGGATGAGCTGCGCGAAGCGGCGGAATCCATGAAGCGCTCCTACAGCGTTAACGATCCTGAAAAAGCGAGCGATGAAGCGAACACCATCCATAACCCGGTGGTGAAGGGCAGCGAGGAGCAGCGCGAGGGCGTAACGCCTGCCAGCGCAGAACATCAGGCTGCCGCGCCAGAACAGACGCCGCAGGAAACCGAAGTGAAAAAACAGGTGCAGCCGGAAGAGCCGGTGGCAAAAACGGCGGAAGTGAAGCCCGCTGCGTCCGTTTCCGAATCATCCCCCTCGTCGAGTGATAAAGCGTAAACATGGCAGTAGATGATACTCAACCGCTGATTGCGCACCTCATTGAGCTGCGTAAGCGCCTGTTAAACTGCATTATTGCGGTTTTACTCATATTCCTGTGCCTGGTCTATTTTGCCAACGATATCTATCAGGTGGTCTCTGCACCGCTGATTAAGCAGATGCCGCTGGGCGCAACGATGATTGCAACAGACGTTGCTTCTCCGTTCTTTACCCCCATCAAGCTGACCTTCTGGGTGTCGTTGATTGCCTCAGCGCCGGTCATTCTTTATCAGGTGTGGGCGTTTGTGGCGCCAGCACTGTATAAGCATGAACGCAAGCTGGTGATCCCGCTGCTGGTGTCCAGCTCGCTGCTGTTCTATATCGGCATGGCGTTTGCCTATTTCGTTGTCTTCCCGCTGGCCTTCGGCTTCCTGACGCATACCGCGCCGGAAGGGGTTCAGGTGTCGACGGATATCGCCAGCTACCTCAGCTTTGTGATGGCGCTTTTTATGGCGTTCGGCGTGGCATTCGAAGTGCCGGTGGCCATTGTGCTGCTTTGCTGGGTAGGGGTAACAACCCCGGATGACCTGCGTAAGAAGCGTCCGTATATCCTGGTGGGCGCCTTTGTGGTCGGCATGCTGCTGACACCGCCGGATGTGTTCTCGCAGACGCTGCTGGCCATACCGATGTACTGTCTGTTTGAGGTTGGCGTCTTCTTCTCGCGTTTCTACGTGGGTAAAGGACGTCGAGCGGATGACGAAGACGATACGTCCGACAAGACCACTGAAGAGTAAAACCAGCCGCCCGTCAGGGCGGTTGTTATATGGGGATTTGCATGTTTGATATCGGACTCAATCTGACCAGCTCGCAGTTTGCGAAAGATCGTGATGAGGTAGTTGCGCGTGCGTTTGCTGCCGGGGTGAAAGGGCTGCTGCTGACAGGCACTAACCTGCATGAGAGCGAGCAGGCGCAGCAGCTGGCGCAACGCTACGATCGCTGTTGGTCTACTGCTGGTGTACATCCTCACGACAGTAGCCAGTGGACCCCGGAAAGTGGCGACACCCTGTACAGGCTGGCGAAGACGACAGAAGTGGTAGCGATCGGCGAATGCGGTCTCGATTTCAACCGTAACTTTTCCACGCCTGAAGAGCAGGAAAAAGCATTCACTGCCCAGCTTGCGCTGGCGGCAGAGCTTGGAATGCCCGTATTTATGCACTGCCGCGACGCGCATGAGCGTTTCCTGGCACTTCTGGATCCGTGGCTGGAGAAACTGCCCGGCGCGGTACTCCACTGCTTTACCGGTTCACGACAGGAAGCGCTGGATTGCCTGAAGCGAGGGCTTTATCTGGGTGTTACTGGCTGGGTTTGCGATGAGCGTCGCGGGCTCGAACTTCGGGAGCTGTTGCCAGCGATCCCGGCTGACCGGTTGCTCCTTGAAACCGATGCGCCCTATCTGCTACCGCGCGATATGAAACCCAAACCGGCATCGCGGCGAAATGAGCCCGCGTATCTGGGGCACATTGTTGAGAGCGTTGCGAAGTGGCGCGGAGAGGATCCGCACTGGCTTTCAGCGCAGACGGATAACAACGCGCGTAATCTGTTCGGGATAAACGTTTAAAGTTTGCGGAAGTCGGTATTTTTAACGCTCTGCAGCACCTGCTTGTTCAGCAGATTGAGCAACAGCATAGAGCGCGCTTCCCCGTCCGGCTCGGCAAAAATCGCCTGCAGGCCTTCGAAAGCGCCTTCGGTAATTACGACGCTATCGCCCGTGTAAGGGGTTTCGGGGTCGGTGATCCCTTCAGGCTGTTGATAAATCGACAGCTGATGAATGACCGTCGACGGAACCGTTGCCGGGTGAGCACCAAAACGAACGAAGTGGCTGACGCCACGCGTGGCGCTGATGGTGGTGGTGTGGATGACTTCCGGGTCGAACTCCACGAACAGGTAGTTCGGGAACAACGGCTCACTGACGGTTGTGCGCTTCCCGCGCTGCATTTTTTCAAGCGTGATCACGGGTGTCAGGCAATTTACAGACTGACGTTCAAGATGTTCCTGCGCGCGCTGAAGTTGCCCGCGTTTGCAATACAGTAAATACCAGGCCTGCATAATCACTCTTTCCCTTAGTTCGGGGCGCAAGCATATCAAAACCCTGGCGGGATCGCTAAGTTGATTATAATGGGCGAAAATGGGACAGAACGCATAACTTCACGCTAATTTAACAAAATTACAGCATCAAGCAGGCTTACGCCGTATAATGAAGCGCTTACAGAGAGGCCATGATTAACTGCATGAAATACCACGATCTCCGCGACTTCCTGACGCTGCTGGAAAAGCAGGGTGAACTCAAACGTATTACACTTCCTGTTGATCCTTATCTGGAGATGACAGAAATTGCTGACCGCACCCTGCGTGCCGGTGGCCCCGCGTTACTGTTTGAAAATCCGAAAGGGTACTCCATGCCGGTACTGTGCAACCTGTTTGGTACACCGCGTCGTGTTGCACTGGGGATGGGTCAGGAGGACGTCACGGCGCTGCGTGAAGTCGGTAAGCTGCTGGCGTTTCTGAAAGAGCCGGAGCCACCGAAAGGCTTTCGCGATCTGTTCGACAAACTGCCGCAGTTTAAGCAGGTGCTGAACATGCCCACCAAACGCTTGCGCGGCGCGCCGTGCCAGCAGAAGGTGCTGGAAGGCGATGCGGTTGATCTGACCAAAATCCCTGTCATGCAGTGCTGGCCGGAAGATGCTGCGCCGCTGATAACCTGGGGGCTGACCGTTACGCGCGGCCCGCACAAAGAGCGGCAAAACCTCGGTATTTACCGCCAGCAATTGATTGGCAAGAATAAACTCATCATGCGCTGGCTGTCGCATCGCGGCGGCGCGCTGGATTTCCAGGAGTGGTGCGCTGCGCATCCGGGGGAGCGTTTCCCGGTGTCTGTCGCTTTAGGCGCCGATCCGGCCACCATTCTGGGAGCCGTCACCCCCGTGCCGGATACCCTTTCTGAATATGCGTTTGCAGGCCTGCTGCGCGGAACGAAAACCGAAGTCGTGAAGTGTATCTCTAACGATCTCGAAGTTCCGGCCAGTGCAGAAATTGTGCTGGAGGGTTACCTTGAGCAGGGTGAAATGGCGCCAGAAGGCCCTTACGGCGACCACACCGGCTATTACAATGAAGTGGATAACTTCCCGGTGTTTACCGTGACGCACATTACGCAGCGTGAAGATGCGATTTATCACTCCACGTATACTGGACGTCCACCGGACGAACCGGCGGTGCTGGGCGTGGCGCTGAATGAAGTGTTTGTGCCGATCCTGCAAAAGCAGTTCCCGGAAATAGTTGATTTTTATCTGCCGCCTGAAGGATGCTCGTATCGCATGGCGGTGGTCACGATGAAGAAGCAGTATCCTGGTCATGCTAAACGCGTGATGATGGGCGTATGGTCTTTCCTGCGCCAGTTTATGTATACCAAATTTGTTATTGTCTGCGATGATGACGTTAACGCCCGCGACTGGAATGACGTAATCTGGGCCATTACCACGCGAATGGACCCGGCGCGCGATACGGTGTTAGTCGAAAACACGCCGATTGATTATCTGGATTTTGCCTCGCCGGTTTCCGGTCTTGGCTCAAAGATGGGACTGGATGCCACAAATAAATGGCCTGGCGAAACCGACCGTGAATGGGGTCGCCCGATCAAAAAAGATCCTGCTGTGACCGCGCGCATTGACGCGATCTGGGACGAGCTGGCCATAATGAATAACGGTAAACCCTGAGCTGACCGTTAAGCCCTATAGACTTCCCGACAGAGAGAGCGAATGACAACCTTAAGCTGTAAAGTGACCTCGGTAGATGCCATCACCGACACCGTATATCGCGTCCGTTTAGTGCCAGAAGCGCCATTCTCTTTCCGCGCGGGTCAGTACCTGATGGTTGTGATGGATGAGCGTGATAAGCGTCCTTTCTCTATGGCCTCCACGCCAGCGGAGCAGGAATTTATTGAGCTTCATATCGGTGCGTCAGAGCTTAACCTGTATGCGATGGCCGTCATGGACCGCATTCTGAAAGAGCGCGAGATCGTAGTGGATATTCCGCACGGTGATGCGTGGCTGCGCGATGACGAAGATCGTCCCCTGATCCTGATTGCTGGTGGTACAGGCTTCTCCTACGTGCGCTCCATTCTGTTGACCGCACTGGCGCGTAACCCGGACCGTGACATCACCATTTACTGGGGTGGCCGCGAAGAGAAACATCTGTACGATCTGTCTGAACTGGAAGCGCTGAGCGTCACCCATCCTAACCTGCGCATTGAGCCGGTGGTTGAGCAGCCGGAAGAGGGCTGGCGCGGGCGTAGCGGTACGGTGCTGACGGCGGTGCTGCAGGATCACGGTACGCTGGCTGGGCACGATATCTATATCGCTGGCCGTTTCGAGATGGCGAAAATCGCCCGCGATCTGTTCTGTAACGAACGTGATGCGCGTGAAGACCGCCTGTTTGGCGATGCGTTTGCCTTCATTTAAATAAAAAACCCGCCCCTGACAGGCGGGAAGAACGGCAACTAAACTCTCTCTCTTCGCCAGTGACGCCACTGGCGGCGAGGTACCTCTCGTAGGCCGGGAAAGCGCAGCGCCTCCCGGCAAAAGCCCGATGGCGCGATGCTTATCGGGCCTACGTATTAGACCTACACTCTCTCAAACACCGTCGCGATACCCTGACCCAGCCCGATACACATCGTTGCCAGACCAAACTGGGCATCTTTGCGTTCCATCAGGTTGATCAGCGTCGTGCTGATGCGCGCACCGGAGCAGCCCAGCGGGTGACCGAGGGCGATCGCGCCGCCGTTGAGGTTAATCTTCTCGTCGATCTGCTCCATCAGCCCCAGATCTTTAATGCACGGCAGGATCTGTGCGGCGAAGGCTTCATTCATCTCAAACAGATCGATGTCGCTGGCGGTTAATCCCGCTTTTTTCAGCGCCAGCTTCGAGGCCGGAACCGGGCCGTAGCCCATGATTGACGGATCGCAGCCCACGACCGCCATCGAACGTACCCGAGCGCGAGGGGTTAAGCCCAGCTCGCGGGCACGGCTTTCGCTCATCACCAGCATCGCCGCGGCACCGTCGGACAGGGCGGACGACGTTCCCGCCGTGACCGTACCGGTGACCGGATCAAACGCCGGGCGCAGGGTAGACAGCGCTTCGACCGTGGTTTCCGGGCGGATGACTTCGTCGTAGCTGAACTGCTTCAGTACACCGTCTGCGTCGTGACCGCCGGTCGGGATGATCTCATTCTTAAAGGCACCGGACTGTGTCGCCGCCCATGCGCGAGCGTGAGAGCGCGCGGCAAAGGCATCCTGCATTTCACGGCTGATGCCGTGCAGACGAGAAAGCATCTCGGCGGTCAGACCCATCATCCCCGCGGCTTTCGCCACGTTACGGCTCATCCCCGGGTGGAAATCGACCCCGTGGCTCATCGGCACATGGCCCATGTGCTCAACGCCGCCCACCAGACAGGCCTGCGCATCGCCGGTCATGATCATGCGCGCCGCGTCGTGCAGCGCCTGCATTGACGAACCGCACAGGCGGTTCACGGTGACGGCCGGAACCGAATGCGGGATCTCCGCCAGCAGCGACGCGTTACGGGCGATATTGAAACCTTGCTCCAGGGTCTGCTGCACGCAGCCCCAGTAGATATCGTCCAGCGCAGCAGGATCCAGCGCCGGGTTACGCGCCAGCAGGCTACGCATCAGATGCGCGGAGAGGTCTTCCGCACGCACGTTACGGAATGCACCGCCTTTTGAACGGCCCATCGGGGTGCGAATCGCATCAACAATGACAACCTTTTCCATTGTGACTCCTTAAGCCGTTTTCAGTTCGCCAACCGGACGGGCTGGCTCAACTGCTGGATAGTAGGGTTCGTTATGGCGCGCTTTGTTACGCAGCCCTTCCGGCACCTCATAAAGCGGGCCGAGGTGCTGATACTGCTGAGCCATATCGAGATAGCGGGCGCTGCCGAGCGTGTCCAGCCAGCGGAACGCGCCGCCGTGGAACGGAGGGAAGCCCAGGCCGTATACCAGCGCCATATCGGCTTCTGCCGGGCTGGCGATGATGCCTTCTTCGAGGCAACGCACCACTTCGTTGATCATCGGAATCATCATGCGGGCGATGATCTCATCGTCGGTGAAGTCGCGTTTCGGCGGGCATACGTCGGCCAGCAGGCCATCCACCGCGGCGTCTTCTTCTTTCTTCGGTTTGCCCTTGCTGTCTTCTTTATAGCGCCAGAAGCCCAGGCCGTTTTTCTGACCGAAGCGGTTAGCGTCGAACAGCGCGTCAATCGCGTCGCGATAATCTTTCTGCATACGCTGCGGGAAGCCTGCCGCCATTACCGCCTGGGCGTGGTGGGCGGTATCAATGCCGACCACGTCCAGCAGATACGCCGGGCCCATCGGCCAGCCGAACTGTTTTTCCATCACTTTGTCGATTTTGCGGAAGTCCGCTCCGTCGCGCAGCAGCTGGCTGAAACCGGCGAAGTAAGGGAACAGCACGCGGTTGACGAAGAAGCCCGGACAGTCGTTAACGACGATCGGCGTTTTGCCCATCTTGCTTGCCCATGCCACCACTTTAGCGATGGTTTCGTCAGAGGTTTTTTCCCCACGGATCACTTCGACCAGCGGCATACGGTGTACCGGGTTGAAGAAGTGCATCCCGCAGAAGTTTTCCGGACGCTTCAGCACGCTCGCCAGTTCGCTGATTGGAATAGTGGAGGTGTTAGAGGCCAGCACGGTCTCAGGACGAACCTTGTCTTCCGTTTCCGCCAGCACCGCTTTTTTAACCTTCGGGTTCTCGACGACGGCTTCGACCACCACGTCGACACGGTCGAAACCGCTGTATTCCAGCACGGGCTGAATGGTGGAGATAACGCCTGCAAGCTTCAGCCCGTCAATTTTTCCGCGTTCCAGTTGTTTATTCAGCAGCTTGGCCGCTTCGGTCATGCCCAGCGTCAGGGATTTCTCGCTGATGTCTTTCATCACTACCGGCACGCCTTTCCAGGCCGACTGGTAAGCGATGCCGCCACCCATAATGCCCGCGCCGAGTACCGCCGCATGTTTTGGCGTCTCAACGTTTTTGGTCAGCTGTTTGGCTTTGCCTTTCACGAACTGATCGTTAAGGAAGATACCGACCAGCGCGCGGGCTTCATTGGTGTGCGCCAGCGGGACAAAGCTCTGATTTTCGAGCTTCAGCGCGTCATCGCGTCCGAGACGGGCAGCCGCTTCAATGGTTTTCACCGCCGTGATTGGCGCCGGGTAGTGTTTACCCGCCGTCTGCATCACCATGCCTTTGGCGATGGTGAAGCTCATGGTGGCTTCAATCTTGCTGAGTTTTAACGGTTCCAGCTTCGGCTGGCGTTTGGCTTTCCAGTCGAGATCGCCGTTAATCGCCTGACGCAGAATGGCGACAGCACCTTCAACCAGCTTCTCAGGTTTCACAACGCCGTCGACCAGGCCGATTTTCTGTGCCTGTTCTGCGCCGACATCTTTACCCGCGGCAATGATCTCCAGCGCGCTGTCGGCACCCAGCATGCGCGGCATACGGACGGAGCCGCCAAAGCCCGGCATGATGCCCAGCTTGGTTTCCGGCAGGCCGATGCGCAGGTCCGGTGTCGCCAGGCGATAGTCTGTCGCCAGCACGCACTCGCAGCCGCCGCCCAGTGCATAGCCGTTAACGGCGGAAATGGTCGGGACAGGCAGATCTTCCAGACGATTAAAGACGCTGTTGGCAAAGTGCAGCCACTGGCTCAGCTGTTCTTCCGGGACCAGGAACAGCGAAAGGAACTCGGTGATATCGGCACCGACGATAAAGGCCGCTTTGTTCGAACGCAGCAGCAGCCCTTTTAATTCAGGTTGTTTTTCAAGAACATCCAGCGCCTGGCCAAGACTGGCCACCGTCGCGGTATCAAGCTTGTTCACTGAGCCGGGGGCATCGAACACCAGTTCGGCAATGCCATCTTCCAGCCAGTTGAGGTACAGGGTGTCGCCTTTGTAGAGCATGTCAGTCTCCTGAATCCAGCAATTGGATCTGGTCATACCAGATGAATCGGAGTGTGGGATTTATGTTAATAAAATGCAAATTACTCATTAAGAAAATGCTGCATTGATCACGGTCGGTGGAAATCACGCAGCCGGAGTGAGGTGTGCTAAGATGCGATGACTTGAGGTCAAAAAAACGAAAGGAAGAATGATGGACTCACTGGCTTCGCTTTATAAAAATCATATCGTTACCCTACAGGAACGTACCCGCGATGTACTGGCCCGCTTTAAGCTGGATGCGCTGCTGATCCACTCCGGCGAGCTGATGAATACCTTTCTGGATGACCACGCTTATCCGTTTAAGGTGAACCCGCAGTTTAAAGCCTGGGTGCCGGTGACGCAGGTTCCAAATTGCTGGCTGCTGGTGGATGGCGTGAACAAACCGAAACTGTGGTTCTACCTGCCGGTCGATTACTGGCACAACGTAGAACCGCTGCCGACCTCTTTCTGGACGGAAGAGATAGAGGTCATTGCGCTGCCGAAAGCGGACGGTATTGGCAGCCAACTGCCTGCCGCGCGCGGCAACATCGGCTACATTGGCCCTGTTCCGGAGCGTGCGCTGAGTCTGGATATTCCGGCAGACAAACTCAATCCGAAAGGGGTGCTGGATTATCTGCACTATTACCGCGCATATAAAACCGACTATGAACTTTACTGCATGCGTGAAGCGCAAAAAACGGCGGTGAATGGTCACCGTGCGGCGCATGAAGCGTTCCAGTCGGGGATGAGCGAGTTCGACATCAATCAGGCCTATCTGACCGCGACAGGCCACCGTGATACCGACGTGCCGTACAGCAATATCGTCGCGCTGAACGAGCACGCGTCTGTGCTTCACTACACCAAACTGGATCACCAGGTTCCGTCGGAAATGCGCAGCTTCCTGCTGGACGCAGGGGCAGAGTACAACGGCTACGCGGCCGACCTGACCCGCACCTGGGCGGCGAATGCGGACACCGAGTTCGCGCAGCTGATCAAAGACGTGAACGATGAACAGCTGGCGCTGATTGCCACCATGAAGGCGGGCACCAGCTATGTGGATTACCACATCCAGTTCCATCAGCGCATCGCAAAACTGCTGCGTAAGCATCAGATTGTGAAAGACATGAGCGAAGAGGCGATGGTTGAGAACGATCTGACCGGGCCATTCATGCCGCACGGTATCGGCCATCCGCTGGGCCTGCAGGTTCACGACGTTGCGGGCTTTATGCAGGATGATACCGGTACGCACCTGGCGGCACCGTCTAAATATCCTTACCTGCGCTGCACCCGTATTCTGGAGCCGCGTATGGTGCTGACGATTGAGCCGGGGATCTACTTTATCGAATCCCTGCTGGCGCCGTGGCGTGAAGGCCAGTTCAGCAAGCACTTCAACTGGGAAAAAATTGACGCGCTGAAGCCGTTTGGCGGTATTCGTATCGAAGATAACGTGGTGGTTCACGAAAACGGTATCGAGAATATGACGCGAGACCTGAAGCTGGCCTGATGGAAAGCTGGCTGATACCGGCTGAACCGGTCACCTTTGTTGAGGAAATCAAGAAAAGCCGCTTTATTACGCTGCTGGCGCATACCGATGGCGTAGAGGCGGCAAAAGCGTTTGTCGAGTCCGTCCGGGCTGAGCATCCTGACGCCCGCCACCACTGCGTGGCGTGGGTAGCAGGGCCGCCGGACGATTCACAGCAGCTGGGGTTTTCCGATGACGGTGAACCGGCGGGCACGGCCGGTAAACCCATGCTCTCCCAGCTTATGGGCAGCGGCGTGGGCGAAATAACCGCCGTGGTGGTGCGCTACTACGGCGGCATTTTGTTAGGCACCGGTGGGCTGGTTAAAGCCTATGGCGGGGGCGTGCAGCAGGCGCTTAATATGCTGGTCACTACCCGCAAAACGCCGCTTACCGAATATACTTTATTATGCGATTACGCCCAGCTATCGGGTATTGAAGCGCTGCTGCGGCAGTTTAACGGTGTCATCGCACACAGTGAATATCAGGCAATGGTGCAATTACGCGTGGCGCTTCCTCAGGCGGAACTGGCTGCTTTTTCAGCAAAACTGGCTGATTTTAGTCGTGGTTCGTTGCAATTGCTGCCGATTGAAGAATAATCCCCACCTCACTTTTGAATACCAAAGGAAGCGGCAGAGATGCATTTTCGTGCCATAACCCGAATCGTTGGACTGCTGGTCATACTCTTTTCCGGGACGATGATTCTCCCTGGACTGGTGGCGCTTATCTACCGGGACGGCGCGGGGCGGGCATTTACCCAGACCTTCTTTGTCGCGCTGGCGATTGGCTCGCTGCTGTGGTGGCCAAACCGTCGCCAGAAAGGTGAGCTGAAATCTCGCGAAGGGTTTCTGATTGTGGTCCTGTTCTGGACGGTGCTGGGGAGCGTTGGTTCACTACCCTTTATCTTCTCTGAACAGCCTAACCTGAGCATCACGGATGCCTTTTTTGAATCCTTCTCCGGTTTAACGACCACCGGGGCGACGACGCTGGTGGGGCTGGATTCACTTCCGCACGCCATTCTTTTTTATCGCCAGATGCTGCAGTGGTTCGGGGGGATGGGGATCATCGTCCTGGCGGTGGCCATTCTGCCTATTCTGGGCGTTGGCGGGATGCAGCTCTATCGCGCCGAAATGCCCGGACCGCTGAAAGATAACAAGATGCGCCCGCGTATTGCTGAGACGGCGAAAACTCTCTGGCTTATCTATGTATTACTGACGGTGGCCTGTGCGCTGGCGCTATGGTTCGCCGGGATGCCCGCTTTCGACGCCATCGGACACAGCTTCGCGACGATCGCGATCGGTGGGTTCTCCACCCACGATGCCAGCGTCGGCTACTTCGACAGCCCAACGATTAACACGATTATTGCCATTTTCCTGCTGATCTCTGGCTGTAACTATGGTCTGCACTTCTCTTTACTGAGCGGACGCAGCCTGAAGGTGTACTGGCGTGACCCTGAGTTCCGCATGTTTATTGGCGTCCAGCTGACGCTGGTAATTATCTGTACCCTGGTGCTCTGGTTCCATGATGTCTATAACTCCGCGTTGACCACGCTAAACCAGGCCTTCTTCCAGGTGGTGTCGATGGCGACAACCGCCGGGTTTACTACGGACAGCATCGCCCGTTGGCCGCTGTTCCTGCCGGTGCTTCTGCTCTGTTCCGCGTTTATCGGCGGCTGTGCGGGGTCGACGGGCGGTGGCCTGAAGGTGATCCGTATTCTGCTGCTGTTCAAGCAGGGCAACCGTGAGCTGAAGCGCCTGGTCCACCCGAACGCGGTCTACAGCATCAAGCTGGGGAACCGCGCGCTGCCGGAACGTATCCTCGAAGCGGTGTGGGGGTTCTTCTCGGCGTATGCGCTGGTCTTTATCGTCAGTATGCTGGCGATTATCGCGACGGGAGTGGATGATTTCTCCGCCTTTGCTTCCGTTGTCGCAACATTGAACAACCTTGGGCCTGGCCTGGGGGTTGTGGCGGATAACTTTGCCAGTATGAACCCCGTCGCGAAATGGATCCTCATCGCTAATATGCTGTTTGGTCGTCTTGAGGTCTTTACGCTGCTGGTGCTGTTCACCCCTACATTCTGGCGCGAGTAAGGAGCCGTTGATGAAAACACTGATTCTTTTCTCTACGCGAGACGGGCAAACGCGGGAGATTGCCGCCTATCTGGCATCTGAATTAAAAGAGCTGGGGATTTACTCGGATGTGGTGAACCTGAACCGTGCTGAGCAGATAAGCTGGCAGGATTACGACCGCGTGGTAATTGGTGCATCTATTCGTTACGGGCATTTCCATCCGGCGCTGGATCGCTTTGTGAAAAAGCATACGGCGGTGCTCAATAAACTGCCCGGTGCATTTTACTCGGTCAATCTGGTCGCGCGTAAACCCGAGAAGCGCACGCCGCAGACCAACAGCTACACGCGCAAGTTTTTACTCAGCTCGCCGTGGCAGCCTGAACTGTGCGCTGTCTTTGCCGGCGCGCTGCGCTACCCTCGCTACCGCTGGTATGACCGCTTTATGATCCGTCTTATTATGAAGATGACGGGGGGCGAAACCGACACGCGTAAAGAAGTGGTTTATACCGACTGGTCGCAGGTAGCCAGTTTTGCGCGAGAAATCGCACATTTAACGGGCGATTCGCGACATAAATAAGCGTTAAGTTTGAAAAGTGAGCGAACGAAAAGTTTTTTGTATTTTGTGCTTGTCACTTCAGAATAACTCCCTATAATGCGCCTCCACTGACACGGAACAACGGCACACACGCCGCCGGGTCAGCAGAGAATAGCGAAAATAAACGCTTGACTCTGAAGCGGGAAGGCGTAATATGCACACCCCGCGCCGCAGCGAAAACGAAGCGGCACTGCTCTTTAACAATTTATCAGACAATCTGTGTGGGCACTCAAAGTGACATGGATTCTTAACGTCCTCGGACGAAAAATGAATACCAAGTCTCTGAGTGAACATACGTAATTCATTACGAAGTTTAATTCACGAGCATCAAACTTAAATTGAAGAGTTTGATCATGGCTCAGATTGAACGCTGGCGGCAGGCCTAACACATGCAAGTCGAGCGGTAGCACAGAGAGCTTGCTCTCGGGTGACGAGCGGCGGACGGGTGAGTAATGTCTGGGAAACTGCCTGATGGAGGGGGATAACTACTGGAAACGGTAGCTAATACCGCATAATGTCGCAAGACCAAAGAGGGGGACCTTCGGGCCTCTTGCCATCAGATGTGCCCAGATGGGATTAGCTAGTAGGTGGGGTAACGGCTCACCTAGGCGACGATCCCTAGCTGGTCTGAGAGGATGACCAGCCACACTGGAACTGAGACACGGTCCAGACTCCTACGGGAGGCAGCAGTGGGGAATATTGCACAATGGGCGCAAGCCTGATGCAGCCATGCCGCGTGTATGAAGAAGGCCTTCGGGTTGTAAAGTACTTTCAGCGGGGAGGAAGGCGGTGAGGTTAATAACCTCATCGATTGACGTTACCCGCAGAAGAAGCACCGGCTAACTCCGTGCCAGCAGCCGCGGTAATACGGAGGGTGCAAGCGTTAATCGGAATTACTGGGCGTAAAGCGCACGCAGGCGGTCTGTCAAGTCGGATGTGAAATCCCCGGGCTCAACCTGGGAACTGCATTCGAAACTGGCAGGCTAGAGTCTTGTAGAGGGGGGTAGAATTCCAGGTGTAGCGGTGAAATGCGTAGAGATCTGGAGGAATACCGGTGGCGAAGGCGGCCCCCTGGACAAAGACTGACGCTCAGGTGCGAAAGCGTGGGGAGCAAACAGGATTAGATACCCTGGTAGTCCACGCCGTAAACGATGTCGACTTGGAGGTTGTGCCCTTGAGGCGTGGCTTCCGGAGCTAACGCGTTAAGTCGACCGCCTGGGGAGTACGGCCGCAAGGTTAAAACTCAAATGAATTGACGGGGGCCCGCACAAGCGGTGGAGCATGTGGTTTAATTCGATGCAACGCGAAGAACCTTACCTACTCTTGACATCCAGAGAACTTTCCAGAGATGGATTGGTGCCTTCGGGAACTCTGAGACAGGTGCTGCATGGCTGTCGTCAGCTCGTGTTGTGAAATGTTGGGTTAAGTCCCGCAACGAGCGCAACCCTTATCCTTTGTTGCCAGCGGTTCGGCCGGGAACTCAAAGGAGACTGCCAGTGATAAACTGGAGGAAGGTGGGGATGACGTCAAGTCATCATGGCCCTTACGAGTAGGGCTACACACGTGCTACAATGGCGCATACAAAGAGAAGCGACCTCGCGAGAGCAAGCGGACCTCATAAAGTGCGTCGTAGTCCGGATTGGAGTCTGCAACTCGACTCCATGAAGTCGGAATCGCTAGTAATCGTAGATCAGAATGCTACGGTGAATACGTTCCCGGGCCTTGTACACACCGCCCGTCACACCATGGGAGTGGGTTGCAAAAGAAGTAGGTAGCTTAACCTTCGGGAGGGCGCTTACCACTTTGTGATTCATGACTGGGGTGAAGTCGTAACAAGGTAACCGTAGGGGAACCTGCGGTTGGATCACCTCCTTACCTTAAAGAACCTGCCTTTGCAGTGCTCACACAGATTGTCTGATGAAAAAACAGCAGTAAAAAACCTCTACAGGCTTGTAGCTCAGGTGGTTAGAGCGCACCCCTGATAAGGGTGAGGTCGGTGGTTCAAGTCCACTCAGGCCTACCAAATTTGCGAAGCAAATTTGAAGAGGTTAGCAAAACGATGGGGCTATAGCTCAGCTGGGAGAGCGCCTGCTTTGCACGCAGGAGGTCTGCGGTTCGATCCCGCATAGCTCCACCATCTTTTACTGCAAACCCAAGAAAACTTCAGAGTGAACCTGAAAAGGTGCACTGCGAAGTTTTGCTCTTTAAAAATCTGGATCAAGCTGAAAATTGAAACGACACATCTTAAATGGTGTGTTCGAGTCTCTCAAATTTTCGCAATCATGAAGTGAAACATCTTCGGGTTGTGAGGTTAAGCGACTAAGCGTACACGGTGGATGCCCTGGCAGTCAGAGGCGATGAAGGACGTGCTAATCTGCGAAAAGCGCCGGCGAGGTGATATGAACCTTTGACCCGGCGATGTCCGAATGGGGAAACCCAGTGTGTTTCGACACACTATCGTTAACTGAATACATAGGTTAACGAGGCGAACCGGGGGAACTGAAACATCTAAGTACCCCGAGGAAAAGAAATCAACCGAGATTCCCCCAGTAGCGGCGAGCGAACGGGGAGCAGCCCAGAGTCTGAATCAGCTTGTGTGTTAGTGGAAGCGTCTGGAAAGTCGCACGGTACAGGGTGATAGTCCCGTACACGAAAACACACAGGTTGTGAACTCGAAGAGTAGGGCGGGACACGTGGTATCCTGTCTGAATATGGGGGGACCATCCTCCAAGGCTAAATACTCCTGACTGACCGATAGTGAACCAGTACCGTGAGGGAAAGGCGAAAAGAACCCCGGCGAGGGGAGTGAAAAAGAACCTGAAACCGTGTACGTACAAGCAGTGGGAGCACCTTCGTGGTGTGACTGCGTACCTTTTGTATAATGGGTCAGCGACTTATATTCTGTAGCAAGGTTAACCGTATAGGGGAGCCGAAGGGAAACCGAGTCTTAACTGGGCGTTAAGTTGCAGGGTATAGACCCGAAACCCGGTGATCTAGCCATGGGCAGGTTGAAGGTTGGGTAACACTAACTGGAGGACCGAACCGACTAATGTTGAAAAATTAGCGGATGACTTGTGGCTGGGGGTGAAAGGCCAATCAAACCGGGAGATAGCTGGTTCTCCCCGAAAGCTATTTAGGTAGCGCCTCGTGAACTCATCTTCGGGGGTAGAGCACTGTTTCGGCTAGGGGGCCATCCCGGCTTACCAACCCGATGCAAACTACGAATACCGAAGAATGTTATCACGGGAGACACACGGCGGGTGCTAACGTCCGTCGTGAAGAGGGAAACAACCCAGACCGCCAGCTAAGGTCCCAAAGTCATGGTTAAGTGGGAAACGATGTGGGAAGGCACAGACAGCCAGGATGTTGGCTTAGAAGCAGCCATCATTTAAAGAAAGCGTAATAGCTCACTGGTCGAGTCGGCCTGCGCGGAAGATGTAACGGGGCTAAACCATGCACCGAAGCTGCGGCAGCGACACTATGTGTTGTTGGGTAGGGGAGCGTTCTGTAAGCCGTTGAAGGTGTGCTGTGAGGCATGCTGGAGGTATCAGAAGTGCGAATGCTGACATAAGTAACGATAAAGCGGGTGAAAAGCCCGCTCGCCGGAAGACCAAGGGTTCCTGTCCAACGTTAATCGGGGCAGGGTGAGTCGACCCCTAAGGCGAGGCCGAAAGGCGTAGTCGATGGGAAACAGGTTAATATTCCTGTACTTGGTGTTACTGCGAAGGGGGGACGGAGAAGGCTATGTTAGCCGGGCGACGGTTGTCCCGGTTTAAGCATGTAGGCGGAGGTTCCAGGTAAATCCGGTACCTTTTAACGCTGAGGTGTGATGACGAGGCACTACGGTGCTGAAGTAACAAATGCCCTGCTTCCAGGAAAAGCCTCTAAGCATCAGGTAACATCAAATCGTACCCCAAACCGACACAGGTGGTCAGGTAGAGAATACCAAGGCGCTTGAGAGAACTCGGGTGAAGGAACTAGGCAAAATGGTGCCGTAACTTCGGGAGAAGGCACGCTGATATGTAGGTGAAGCCCCTGCGGGTGGAGCTGAAATCAGTCGAAGATACCAGCTGGCTGCAACTGTTTATTAAAAACACAGCACTGTGCAAACACGAAAGTGGACGTATACGGTGTGACGCCTGCCCGGTGCCGGAAGGTTAATTGATGGGGTTAGCGGCAACGCGAAGCTCTTGATCGAAGCCCCGGTAAACGGCGGCCGTAACTATAACGGTCCTAAGGTAGCGAAATTCCTTGTCGGGTAAGTTCCGACCTGCACGAATGGCGTAATGATGGCCAGGCTGTCTCCACCCGAGACTCAGTGAAATTGAACTCGCTGTGAAGATGCAGTGTACCCGCGGCAAGACGGAAAGACCCCGTGAACCTTTACTATAGCTTGACACTGAACACTGGTCCTTGATGTGTAGGATAGGTGGGAGGCTTTGAAGCGTGGACGCCAGTCTGCGTGGAGCCGTCCTTGAAATACCACCCTTTAATGGCTGGTGTTCTAACGTAGACCCGTGATCCGGGTTGCGGACAGTGTCTGGTGGGTAGTTTGACTGGGGCGGTCTCCTCCCAAAGAGTAACGGAGGAGCACGAAGGTTAGCTAATCCTGGTCGGACATCAGGAGGTTAGTGCAATGGCATAAGCTAGCTTGACTGCGAGAGTGACGGCTCGAGCAGGTGCGAAAGCAGGTCATAGTGATCCGGTGGTTCTGAATGGAAGGGCCATCGCTCAACGGATAAAAGGTACTCCGGGGATAACAGGCTGATACCGCCCAAGAGTTCATATCGACGGCGGTGTTTGGCACCTCGATGTCGGCTCATCACATCCTGGGGCTGAAGTAGGTCCCAAGGGTATGGCTGTTCGCCATTTAAAGTGGTACGCGAGCTGGGTTTAGAACGTCGTGAGACAGTTCGGTCCCTATCTGCCGTGGGCGCTGGAGAATTGAGGGGGGCTGCTCCTAGTACGAGAGGACCGGAGTGGACGCATCACTGGTGTTCGGGTTGTCATGCCAATGGCACTGCCCGGTAGCTAAATGCGGAAAAGATAAGTGCTGAAAGCATCTAAGCACGAAACTTGCCCCGAGATGAGTTCTCCCTGAGACTTTAAGTCTCCTGAAGGAACGTTGAAGACGACGACGTTGATAGGTCGGGTGTGTAAGCGCAGCGATGCGTTGAGCTAACCGATACTAATGAACCGTGAGGCTTAACCTTACAACGCCGAAGCTGTTTCGGCGAAGAGACAGACACGATTTTCAGCCTTGATACAGATTAACAGAATTTGCCTGGCGGCTTTAGCGCGGTGGTCCCACCTGACCCCATGCCGAACTCAGAAGTGAAACGCCGTAGCGCCGATGGTAGTGTGGGGTCTCCCCATGTGAGAGTAGGGAACTGCCAGGCATCAAACAAGTGAAGAGGCCATCCGAAAGGATGGCCTTTTTGCGTTTATGCGCTGCACAAACTGATCCCCCATCACCCTGCTTATACGGTAAACTACCTGCGTTTTTGCATCAGGATAGCGTCTATGAACCACTCCCTTAAGCCCTGGAATACCTTTGGCATTCAACGCAATGCCAATCAAATTGTACGTGCCGATACTGCACAGCAGCTGCTGGATGCATGGCAAAACGCGACAGAAAATAACGAACCCGTACTGATTCTGGGCGAAGGAAGTAATGTCCTGTTTCTCGATGATTTTGCGGGAACGGTGATCGTTAACCGCATCATGGGAATTGATGTGGAAGAGCGTGCCGACAGCTGGCACGTGCACGTGGGTGCCGGAGAAAACTGGCATCATCTGGTGCAATTTACCCTCGAAAAAGGGATGCCGGGCCTGGAAAACCTTGCGCTTATTCCAGGCTGCGCCGGCTCGTCTCCTATTCAAAACATCGGCGCCTACGGCATCGAACTGAAACATGTTTGTGAATATGTCGACTGCATCGAACTGGCGACCGGAACGGCTAAGCGTTTAACGGCAGAACAGTGCCGATTTGGCTATCGTGACAGTATCTTCAAACATGAATATCAGGATCGCTACGTGATTGTCGCCGTGGGCCTGCGCCTGTCGAAGAACTGGCAGCCGGTGTTGACCTACGGGGATTTAACGCGTCTCGATCCGGCGACCGTTACCGCCCGCGACGTTTTTGACTCGGTTTGCCATATGCGGATGACCAAGCTTCCCGATCCAAAAGTAAACGGAAATGCAGGAAGTTTCTTCAAAAACCCGGTTATCAGCAGCGAAAATGCAAAAGTCTTTCTTGAAGGATGGCCAGCGGCGCCACATTACCCTCAGGCGGACGGCAGCGTGAAGCTGGCCGCGGGCTGGCTTATCGATCAATGCCAGCTAAAAGGCACTTCAGTCGGCGGGGCAGCCGTTCACCAACAGCAGGCCCTGGTGCTGATTAACCAGCGCGATGCGACCAGCGACGATGTGGTACAGCTGGCTCACTACGTTCGCCAGCGTGTCGGCGAAAAATTTAACGTCTGGCTGGAGCCAGAAGTCCGCTTCATTGGTCGCACAGGTGAAGTCAACGCTGTGGAGACTATCGCATGAAGGACAATACGGTCCCGTTAACCCTGATTGGTATCCTGGCGGATGGTGAATTCCATTCCGGCGAGCAGCTGGGTGAACAGCTGGGCATGAGCCGCGCCGCCATTAACAAGCATATCCAGACGCTCCGTGACTGGGGTGTGGATGTGTTTACGGTTCCCGGAAAAGGCTACAGCCTGCCGGAGCCGATTCAGTTGCTGAATGAAGACGCGATCCGCAGCCAGATTGGATACGGCAATGTGGCGGTGCTGCCGGTGATTGACTCGACGAACCAGTATCTGCTGGATCGTCTGCCTGAGCTCAAATCCGGCGATGCCTGCGTTGCTGAATATCAACAGGCCGGTCGCGGCCGTCGTGGCCGCAAATGGTTTTCACCCTTTGGCGCTAACCTCTATCTGTCCATGTACTGGCGACTCGATCAGGGCCCGGCCGCTGCCATTGGCCTGAGTCTGGTCATCGGCATCGTCATGGCGGAAGTGTTGCACGATCTGGGGGCTGATAAAGTACGCGTAAAATGGCCAAATGACCTCTACCTCAACGATCGTAAACTTGCCGGGATTCTGGTCGAACTGACGGGAAAAACGGGCGATGCGGCGCAAATCGTCATTGGCGCAGGCCTCAATATGGTGATGCGCAATGTCCAAAATGATGTGGTGAACCAGGCCTGGACTAACCTCCAGGAGGCGGGGATCGTCATCGATCGTAACACCCTTGCCGTACGTATGATTAAAGAGCTGCGCAGCTCGCTCACGCTTTTTGAGCAGGAAGGGCTGGCACCGTTCCTGTCTCGTTGGGAAAAGCTGGATAACTTCATCAACCGCCCGGTGAAATTGCTGATCGGTGATAAAGAGATCTACGGGACTTCCCGCGGTATTGACGCTCAGGGCGCGCTGCTTCTGGAGCAGGATGGCGTGATCAAACCCTGGATGGGCGGTGAGATTTCCCTGCGAAGTGCCGAATAACCGGATGGAGTGAACGATGCGAAAACCCGTCTGCGCGACGCTGGCCGTCATGATGAGTCTGCTGTTCTCACCCCTCTCTCAGGCGGGTCAGGCCTGGGAGAGTTACAAGGCGCGCTTTTTCAAACCGGAAGGCCGCATTGTCGATACCGGCAATGGCGGCGTGTCGCATACGGAAGGTCAGGGCTTTGCCATGCTGATGGCAGTGGCCAACGACGATAAGGCCACGTTCGATAAGCTCTGGCAATGGACAAACCGTGAGCTGAAGAACAAAGAGAACGGACTGTTTTACTGGCGCTATAACCCCGCAGAGTCCAACCCGGTCGCTGACAAAAACAACGCCGCCGATGGCGATGTGCTGATTGCCTGGGCGCTGCTTAAAGCCGATGCCCGCTGGCATGACAAACGCTACAGCGCCGCATCGGATGCCATTACAAAAGCGCTGGTCGCCCATAGCGTCATCCGCTATGCGGGTTACCGCGTGATGCTGCCCGGTGTCCAGGGATTTAAGCTTGACGGTGAAGTGGTCCTTAATCCTTCCTATTTTGTGTTTCCGGCCTGGCAGGCCTTCGCCGGACGCAGTCATTTGCCGGTCTGGCGCGATTTGATTAAGGACGGGGAACGCCTGCTGGGGAAAATGGGCTCGGGTAAAGCGAACTTGCCCACTGACTGGGTTTCACTGACATCAGGTGGCAAGCTGGCTCCCGCTAAAGGCTGGCCACCGCGAATGAGCTATGACGCGATTCGTATTCCTCTGTACGTTGCCTGGTCTGATAAACAAAGCCCGCTCCTGACGCCGTGGAAGGCCTGGTTCGGTCAGTTCCCCCGGGAACAAACGCCCGCCTGGGTTGACGTGACGACTAACGAATATGCGCCCTACATGATGGAAGGTGGTCTGCTGGCGGTTAGGGATTTAACGATGGGACAGTCTTCCGGAGAACCCGAAATCACGTCTAAGGACGACTACTATTCGGCAAGTCTGAAAATGCTGGTGTGGATTTCAGCGCAATAATAACGCACCGACTATCCCCTCTCCCCAATGGGGAGAGGGGTAAATCAGTTACTGTGGATACGGTACCCAATCCCCGCCGTTCAGGCGAACGTACGGTTTGTTCTGATACTGAATCACTACCGCGTTGGCGTTCTCCGAGACTTCTGCCGTTTGCGGCAGTTTGCTGGTGAGCTGGTCCCAGTTCACGCTATCTTCCACAAAGAGTTTCCCGTCAACGGCGCGGGCAACCAGTTCTGAGATTGCCAGATAGCTGGTTGGCTGCGTAATCTCTATTGGTGCGCCCTGATGCGGTGCCTTCATACCAAAGAATTTAATGCCTGCAGGTACGTTGGTGATGGACGGGCTTGGGATATCACGCAGACCTGACACCTGCATTCTGTCACCTTTCAGCGCACCACCGTGCTCAGGCACCACAACCACCATCACTTTACGGCCTGATTTTTCCAGCTCCGTGAAGAACGCGTCCAGCTCGTCGAAGAACTTCTGCGCACGCACTTTATAATCTGCCGTTTTGCTCACGCCCGGGAAATGGTTACCGTCGTGGAGCGGCAGGGTATTAAAGAACGTCGCGCTGCGTGGATTACTGTCTTTTTCGATGGTCTGCAGCCAGCGTTCCAGGACGGCGGTATCGTCATAGACGGGCGAGCCGTCGAAGCCCAGCAGAGAGACAGGAAGACCGGTTTGGTCCATCAGCGGTGACTGCATACCACCCTGTTCGCGCACCTCTTTCAGGAAGTTACCGAACTGGCCGTTATGCCCCAGCATCAGGTGCTGCGTAAAGCCCAGCTTGGCGAGGTTATCGAACAGATAACACTGGTTGCCGGCGGGTTGATACAGGTTTTTATGCGATGTCTGACCGCAGCTTGCACGCAGCAGGCGGATCGCCGCCGGGCCGCTGTACGAGGTGGCAGAGTTGAAATCTTTAAACTGAATGTCGAAATGAGACCACAGCGGATGAGACATCAAACCAGCTGCATCCACATCGGCCCAGGAGAGAGAGCAGATGTTGATCACCAGCAGTTCAAACGGCTGAGCATCCGCCGGCAGCGCATCCGGGAATTTCGTCTGTCGCTTGTCTTCCGCGGTATAGAAACTGGAGAGCCAGGCGTTCAGGTTGGTTGAGGTCGGCGGTGCGGTCTGGGTTGGGATATCACCCACCACTGGCGTATCGCCTGCCGTGGTGACGGTGGCCGCTGCGCTTCCCCCGGTGGTGGTCACCGTGGTGGTCGGTTGACCGGCAGGCCACAGCGAAAAGTTTGGCCCAGCCAGGGTCAGCACGTTAAGCCAGATCATAATCGCGACGACAAACACCGTGACGCGGATCCACTGCGACAGGAACAGCCAGGCAACCAGCAGCACAAATACCGCGCCTATCATCTGCCAGTTAATAAACCTCTCGGTCAGATCGAGGACATAGCTGGCGCTAAAGCCTGCCACCTGGGACCCCTGGCTCATAATGCTGTCCGGCCCCGGTAGCCAGGTATCATGCCAGAACAGCGCAAAGCCGACGGGGATGGCAACCCAGTGACGTAAGCGATGCAGCCTGATATTTGGCAGCGGCATCAGCAGGAAGGCCATAAACACGAGGTTGAGTAGAGGATGGAAATTCAGATAGCCTGCCCAAAGCAGACCAAACTTCACCAGAAAGTAGAAGTTCCAGCCGGAAAGGCCGCGCCAGTATTGCCAGAGCGGCGAGGGTGACGAAGCGGTATAGGTAGAATTAGTCATGTTTTCGGTCTGCCTTGACGTGTGATGCCCGTGTCAGTGTTCCGGCTGGTTTTACGTAGCGAGGTTTTATAAACAGCACTCTGGCCGTATCACGGATACGGCGTATGGAATGACGCGCATAGTAGCCAAGCGGGAAAAAGATCAGCGCACAGAATATAACCAGTTGAATAATATCGCTGATATTCATGATGATGCGTTCTCCGCGTTGTCTGTTAATAAGCGAAGGGGTTCCGGCACCCGACGCCAGACGTGTCCATCATGTCTGGCATTGAGGATCGGTTTGGCATCGCTCTTGATAGCGAGTGGCTTAACCCATTGTTCAGGCTGGAGCGCACGCATCTGCACCAGCTCCGCACTGATCGTATTATCTTCGAACCAAATCATACGGTTCGAGAAAATATCCCCGGTAGGCAGAGGGAAGATGTGGTTAAGCGCCGTATCGAGATCGTTTACCCGGCAGAAGGACAAAAACAGCACCAGGCGATTGTCGCCAATGGTCATGATGTCCCCTGTACGGTTTGGGCGGCATAAGGTAAGCGCCTGTTCAACACGGATACCCGGAACAGGGCGCAGGGCAACCATAACCCCTTTTCCGTCTGCAGGAAGAAGCGTATTGCTCATCATGTTGCCGACGGCGTCGCAGAAGGTATCCCATTTTTGGTAACCGCGCAGCTTCATCGGCTGCGTCATGGAGAGCAGCGTAGAAATGTCTTCCGGTACATGGCGGCTAAACTGCTGACCCTGAACGCTTTCGATAAGCGTCAGGCAGCGTGACAGCGGCGCGTTCCAGGGGATAACCATATTGGCGCCGCAACCCAGAAGCAGACGCTCATCGGTAGCGCGCAGGCTGGTATTGTTTTCGCGTACGATGATTTTTAACGCACTGCCGCGCTGGCGGCGTAAGGTGTGGATTTGCCTCGCCAGCGTCTCAATCTGGTTATTCTGCATCAGCGAGAAAATAATCGTTGCCGCCTGGGTTGTGCGCGCTTCATGGAAGAGGGCTTCGTTAGATTCAAACAGTGACCAGTTTTCCGACAGGGCAGGTGCTCCCTCTAAAACCGCGATATGGCTCAGAATGCGTTTTTCATCACTGCGCGGCTGCACCACGGTTTCTTCCTGCTGTGCCAGGTGCCACTTACCCTCGATTTGTTTCAGCGTAAGTTGTTGCCTGGCGCTCACGCCTTTTTCATTACACCAGAATGCAATATCGTAGAGATAGCTTCCCGCCTGGTCACGAACGCTTGCCAGACCGAACAGGGAGCGATATTCACCCATTAAAAGTGAGAATAGCTTGTCATTATTACTGCCGGGATTGACTATCAATAGCGTGCAATTTTGAAATTTTGCCCATTTATTGATTTTTTCCAGCCACGGCAGCAGTTTTTCAGAAGGGATATTTTGCAGGACGTTATTTGCGCATTTAAGGATCACTAAATAGTGATCCGGATCAATAGTGCACTGAACGTCGCGGGACAAAAAGTATAGACTATCGGCATCCGATGTCATGGAAAATAATCGCACCGTCTGAGGCCCGCAATCGTTTTCCAGCGTGATAATTTTCTTCGGATCTTCGCCCATGCTAATGACGGCCACGCGGGAATCCTTATCCTGGGCAGCAATTGTCTGGTTTACCAGACTGATAGCATCTTCATTTCGGTCCGTATTAATCCACCAGACTCCTCCGACTGGCATGTGGCTCAATTCGTCCCATAATGACTGGATGCCAATAGAAAATATGGAGTCCACGGTGTCCCTCTTTTCGTCTAATTTATCTGTATCTCAGTTTACTAGCGAAAGCGTAGAAATAAACCTAACATTGAAATTAAAGAACATCAGATTTAGCATGTAAATGAAATTTGTCAGGGCAGGAAGCCCCGCAACTTCTTTAGCGTGCGATTTTCCTCAAAGGGATGGAAAAAGAATGGATAATAACGAACCCGGAACCCCAGTCGATTCGACCCTGGGTTACACATTCCAAAACGATTTTCTGGCGCTGACGCAGGCCTTTTCTTTACCTGAAATAGATTACACCGATATTTCCCAGCGGGAACAGTTGGCCGCGGCTATTAAACGCTGGCCGTTATTAGCTGAATTCGCCCATCAACATTAAGGGAGCCATTGATGGCCATACTCGGATTACAGGGTGTCCGTGGCGGTGTGGGTACCACATCTGTTACCGCGGCGCTGGCGTGGTCATTACAGCTTTTAGGTGAATCGGTGCTGGTTATTGACGCCTGCGCCGATAATTTGCTGCGTATGTCGTTTAACGTCGACTTTACTCGCGAAGAGGGCTGGGCCCGTGCGCTGCTCGACGATAAAGACTGGCAGGATGCAGGAATGCGCTATACCTCCCAGCTCGATCTGCTGCCGTTTGGTCAACTGACCACCACGGAGCGCGAGAATGAAGCCGCGTATCAGCGTCTGTTTTCGCAGTTCACGCTGGCGCTGCAGACCCTGAAAGAAAAGGGGCACTACAAGTGGATCCTGCTGGATCTGCCGCACGGCGCCGGCACGCTGACCCGACAGCTTATTGCCCAGTGCGATCATGTGCTCTCGATCGTCAACGTCGATGCGAACTGCCATATCCGCCTGCATCAGCAGGGGCTACCTCAAAATGGCCATATCCTGATTAACGATTTGCGCATTGGCAGCCAGATCCAGGACGATCTGTATCAGGTCTGGCTGCAGAGCCAGCGCCGCCTGCTTCCCATTGTCATCCATCGTGATGAGGGCATGGCGGAATGCCTTGCGTCGAAGCAACCGCTCGGCGAATACCGTAGCGATTCACTGGCGGCAGAAGAGATCCTGACGCTGGCTAACTGGTGTCTGCTGAACTTCGCCAACAGGGCGGAGCATGCAGGGAGTGATGTATGAGTCGTCTCGCCAGCTGGTTACTCATCCCACCGGTCAGTTCGCGTTTGAGCGAACATTACCGGCATTTTCGCCGTCACGGCGCGTCGGCATTCAGCGCCGCGCTCGGCTGTTTCTGGATGATTCTGGCCTGGATGTTTATTCCACTCGAACACCCGCGCTGGCAGCGCATACGTGCCCGGCACAGTGAATTGTATCCGCACATTAATCCTGACCGTCCGCGTCCACTGGATCCGGCGCGTTATCTCATTCAGGCCATCTGGCTGGTGGCGACCTCATCCCGCGCGGAGACAAAAACGCCGCACTGGCGCAGTTTCTCCCGCGTGCAGCAGCTACGTGAACGCTACCACCAGTGGCTGGACAGACTGCCCAACAGCGTCAGCGATAAGACCAGCCATCTGGATAACCATAAAGAGCTCGGGCATCTCCACCCGGGTTTGCGGCGTTTTATCCTCGGTGTGATCGTCGTGTTCTCGCTCATTCTGGCGCTGGTCTGTATTACGCAACCTTTCAACCCCCTGGCGCAGTTTACCTTCCTGATCCTGCTGTGGGGCGTGGCGCTGCTGGTCCGCCGTATTCCGGGCCGCTTCTCGGCGCTGATGCTGATTGTGTTGTCGTTGACCGTCTCCTGTCGCTACATCTGGTGGCGTTATACCTCGACGCTGAACTGGGACGATCCGGTGAGTCTGGTGTGCGGCCTGGTGCTGCTGTTTGCTGAAACCTATGCCTGGATTGTGCTGGTGCTGGGCTATTTCCAGGTGATTTGGCCGCTCAACCGTCAGCCGGTTCCGCTGCCTAAAGACACCGCGCAGTGGCCGTCAGTTGATCTCTTCGTGCCGACCTACAACGAAGACCTGAGCGTGGTGAAGAACACCATCTATGCCGCGCTGGGCATCGACTGGCCGAAAGATAAGCTCAAGGTCTGGATCCTGGATGACGGCAACCGTCCGGCGTTCCGCCAGTTCGCAGAGGAGGTCGGCGTCGAGTACATCGCCCGTCCGACGCACGAACATGCTAAAGCCGGGAACATCAACAACGCGTTGAAGTATGCCACCGGGGAGTTTGTCTCGATCTTTGACTGCGACCACGTGCCGACGCGCTCGTTCCTGCAGATGACCATGGGCTGGTTCCTGAAGGAGAAAGAGCTGGCGATGATGCAGACGCCGCACCACTTCTTCTCGCCGGACCCGTTTGAACGTAACCTTGGCCGTTTCCGTAAAACCCCGAACGAAGGCACGCTGTTCTATGGCCTGGTGCAGGACGGAAACGACATGTGGGATGCCACCTTCTTCTGCGGCTCCTGTGCGGTTATCCGCCGTAAACCGCTGGATGAAATTGGTGGTATCGCCGTCGAAACGGTCACCGAAGATGCGCATACCTCGCTGCGTCTGCACCGTCGTGGCTATACCTCAGCCTATATGCGTATTCCGCAGGCTGCCGGTCTGGCAACGGAGTCACTGTCGGCGCACATTGGTCAGCGTATTCGCTGGGCGCGCGGGATGGTGCAGATTTTCCGTCTCGATAACCCCCTGATCGGGAAAGGGCTCAAGCTGGCGCAGCGTCTCTGCTACGTCAACGCCATGTTCCATTTCTTATCTGGTATTCCGCGGCTGATCTTCCTGACCGCGCCGCTGGCGTTCCTGCTCCTTCACGCTTATATCATCTACGCCCCGGCGCTGATGATTGCGCTGTTTGTTCTGCCGCACATGATCCACGCGAGCCTGACGAACTCGAAGATACAGGGTAAATACCGCCACTCCTTCTGGAGTGAAATCTACGAAACGGTGCTGGCCTGGTACATCGCACCGCCGACGATGGTGGCGCTGATTAACCCGCATAAAGGGAAATTCAACGTCACCGCGAAGGGCGGCCTGGTGGAAGAAGAGTACGTCGACTGGGTGATCTCCCGTCCGTATATCTTCCTGGTACTGCTGAATATCGTTGGCGTCATCGCCGGTATCTGGCGTTATTTCTACGGCCCGGAAAACGAAATCCTGACCGTCTTCGTGAGTATGGCCTGGGTCTTCTACAACCTGATTATCCTCGGCGGCGCGGTGGCGGTGTCGGTGGAAAGCAAACAGGTTCGTCGTGCGCATCGCGTTGAAATCTGCATGCCTGCGGCGATCGCCCGTGAAGATGGCCATCTCTTCTCCTGTACCGTGCACGACTTCTCTGACGGCGGTCTGGGGATCAAAATCAACGGCCAGGCGAAGGTGCTGGAAGGGCAGAAAGTTAACCTGCTGCTTAAGCGCGGTCAGCAGGAGTATGTCTTCCCGACGCAGGTTGTTCGCGTGGCGGGCAATGAAGTCGGTCTGCAGCTGATGCCGTTGACCAAAAAGCAGCATATCGATTTTGTGCAGTGTACGTTTGCCCGCGCGGATACGTGGGCTCTCTGGCAGGACAGCTTCCCGGAAGATAAACCTCTGGAAAGCCTGCTGGATATTCTGAAGCTGGGGTTCCGTGGCTATCGTCACCTTGCAGAATTTGCCCCGTCGTCGGTGAAATTAATTTTCCGGTCACTTACTTCGCTGGTTTCCTGGGTCGTGTCGTTCATTCCTCGTCGTCCTGAGCGGGATGAGGCGAAGCAGGCGGACCCGGTTATGGCTCAACAATGATGATAACGCGATGAAAACAAAACTTTCCTGGTTATGTGCAGTGGCAATGGGGATGAATGTCCTCCCCGCAACAATGGCTAACGCCGCTCCTGGTAATGCAGCGGCAACGCCTGCGCCAACGGTACCTGTCGTCGCGCAAGCAACCGATCCGGTTGTCACCGCGGCACCCGGTCAAACGGAAAACATCATGCCGAACCAGCCAACGGAGGGGAACACCCTGCCGGCAGACGGTCAGGTCATCGGACAGGTGATGCCGGGCGTCCGGGGGGCGAATGCGCCCGTCGTCGCGGACAATGCGCCGTCACGGGACGTGAAGCTGACCTTCGCGCAAATTGCGCCGCCTCCGGGCAGCATGGTGCTGCGCGGTATCAACCCTAACGGCGGCATTGAATTTGGCATGCGCAGCGATGAGGTCGTCTCTAATGCGGTGCTGAACCTTGAGTACACCCCGTCACCGTCGCTGCTGCCGACCCAGTCTCAGCTGAAGGTCTATCTGAATGATGAGCTGATGGACGTCCTGCCGGTCACGAAAGAGCAGCTGGGCAAGAAAACCCAGGCTCAGGTGCCGATCAACCCGCTGTTCATCACCGACTTTAACCGTATCCGCCTGGAATTTGTCGGTCACTACCGCGATGTCTGCGAAAACCCGGCCAGCAACACGCTGTGGATGGACGTCGGGCGTAACTCCTCGCTGCAGCTGACCTACCAGTCGCTGGCGTTGAAAAACGATCTCTCAGCCTTCCCGGTTCCGTTCTTCGATCCGCGTGATAACCGTCCGCTCACGTTGCCGATGGTGTTTGCCTCTTCCCCGGACGTGACCGAGCAGCTGGCGGCCACCATCGTGGCGTCCTGGTTTGGTTCACGCGCGGGCTGGCGCGGCCAGAGCTTCCCGGCGATGTATGACAAGCTGCCGGACAGAAATGCCATTGTGTTTGCGACCAACGCGAAACGCCCGGCCTTCCTGCGCGATCATCCGGACGTCAAAGCGCCGACCGTTGAGATGATAAGTCATCCGGAAAACCCGTACGTGAAGCTGCTGGTGGTCTTTGGTCGTGATGATAAAGATCTGGTGCAGGCAGCAAAAGCCATTGCCCAGGGCAACGTCCTGTTCCGCGGCAACAGCGTGGTGATAGATGAGGTCAAACCGCTGCTGGCGCGTAAACCGTATGATGCGCCAAACTGGGTGCGTACCGACCGTGCGGTCACCTTTGGCGAGCTGAAAACCTATGAAGAACAGCTGCAGGCGACGGGGCTTGAGCCAGCGCCGATTAGCCTGTCGCTGAATCTGCCGCCGGATCTGTACCTGTTACGTACCAACGGCATTGATATCAATCTGAACTACCGCTATACCGCGCCAGCCACCAAAGACAGCTCGCGCATGGATATCAGCCTCAACAACCAGTTCCTGCAATCCTTCAGCCTGCAAAGCACGCAGGATACTAACCGCCTGATGCTTCGCCTGCCGGTGCTGCAGGGGCTGCTGGACGGTAAAACGGATGTTTCCATTCCGGCACTGAAGCTGGGTGCGATAAACCAGCTGCGCTTTGACTTCCAGTACATGAACCCGATGCCTGGCGGCTCGGCGGAAAACTGCATCACCTTCCAGCCGGTTCAGAACCACGTGGTGATTGGCGATGAATCGACCATCGACTTCTCGAAGTACTATCACTTCCTGGCGATGCCGGACCTGCGCGCGTTTGCTAACGCGGGCTTCCCGTTCAGCCGCATGGCCGATCTCTCTGAGTCCATTGTGGTGATGCCAAAAGCGCCAAACGAAGGGCAGGTCACGACTCTGCTGGACACCATGGCGACCGTTGGGGGACAAACAGGATTACCGGCGATTAACGTCACGTTGACGGACGATGGCAGCCAGATTCAGAACAAAGACGCTGACATCATGGTGATCGGTACCATTCCGGATAAGCTAAAGGATGACAAGCGTATCGATCTGCTGGTGAAAGCGGCCCAGTCCTGGGTTAACACGCCGCTGCGCCAGACCGAGTTCCCGAGCATTATGCCGGATGTGAACGACCGTCAGGCCAGCGCGCAGACGACGGTAACGTCTCAGGGGGCGATGGCCGCAGTGGTGGGCTTCCAGTCCCCATACAACGAACAGCGCAGTGTGGTGGCTCTCCTTGCGGACAGCCCGCGCGGGTATGAGCTCCTCAATACGGCCATGAACGACAGCGGTAAACGTGCCGCGATGTTTGGTTCCGTGTCGGTGATCCGTGAGTCCGGCGTCAATAGCCTGCGCGTGGGCGATGTGTACTACGTGGGCCATCTGCCGTGGTTTGAACGCCTGTGGTATGCGCTGGCCAACCATCCGGTGCTGCTCGCCATCCTGGCTGCGGTCAGCGTGGTCTTGCTGGCATGGGTGCTGTGGCGTCTGCTGCGTATCATCAGCCGTCGCCGTCTGAACCCGGATGAGTAAGATGTAATGAAAGCCTTTCGCTGGTGTGCATTAGCAGCGGTGATGCTGGCGGCGCTTCCTCTTCGCGCCGCCTGTACCTGGCCTGCCTGGGAGCAGTTTAAAAAGGACTACATCAGTGAGGGCGGGCGTGTCATTGATCCCAGTGACACGCGCAAAATTACGACCTCGGAAGGGCAAAGCTACGCCCTGTTCTTTGCCCTGGCGGCGAACGATCGCAACGCGTTTGACCAGCTGCTGACGTGGACGCGCGATAATCTTGCCAGCGGCGATCTCAACGACCATCTGCCTGCCTGGCTATGGGGTCAGAAGGATAAAGAAACGTGGGCGGTGATTGATACCAACTCCGCCTCAGACGCCGATGTCTGGATCGCCTGGTCACTGCTCGAAGCGGGTCGGCTGTGGAAACATCCGGACTATACCCGCACGGGTAAAGCGTTGCTGAAACGCATTGTCAGCGAGGAAGTGGTGAAAGTGCCGGGACTCGGCGCAATGCTGCTTCCCGGTAAAGTCGGTTTTGCCGATGAACAGGTCTGGCGCTTTAACCCCAGTTATCTTCCTCCGCAGTTAGCGAGTTATTTCACGCGCTTTGGTTCCCCGTGGACCCAGCTTCGTGAAACCAATCTGCGCCTGCTGCAGGAGAGTGCGCCGAAAGGCTTTTCGCCGGACTGGGTGCAGTATCAGAAACACAAAGGCTGGCGGTTACAGCAGGATAAGGCGCTGGTGGGCGGCTACGACGCCATCCGCGTGTATCTCTGGGTGGGCATGATGAGTGACAACGATCCTCAGAAAGCCCGGCTGCTGACGCGCTTCCAGCCGATGGCGGCAAAGACTATGAAACGGGGTGTGCCGCCGGAGAAAGTGGATGTGGCGACGGGGAAACGCACCGGGAATGGCCCGGTCGGGTTCTCTGCCGCCATGCTGCCGTTTTTACAACAGCGTGATGCCCAGGCGGTTCAGCGCCAGCGCGTTGCGGACCATTTTCCCGATAACAATGCCTATTACAGCTACGTGCTGACTCTCTTTGGGCAAGGATGGGATCAGCATCGTTTTCGCTTCACCGCAAAAGGTGAATTAATACCGGATTGGGGCCAGGAATGCGCAAGTTCACAGTAAATCTACTCACTTTATCGCTTGGCCTGGCACTGATGCCGCTGGCTGAAGCCGCCAACTCTCCGCAGCAGAAACAGCTGCTGGAACAGGTTCGGCTGGGCGAATCGACACAGCGTGAGGATTTGGTTCGTCAGTCGCTTTATCGTCTGGAGCTGATTGACCCGAACAACCCTGACGTCATTGCCGCACGCTTTCGCTACCTGCTGCGCCAGGGCGATAACGCCGGTGCGCAAAAAGAGCTGGATCGTCTGAAAGGGATCGCGCCGGGCTCGAGTGCGTACCAGTCATCACGCAACACGATGCTGCTTTCTACCCCGGATGGCCGCCAGCAGCTCCAGCAGGCGCGATTACTCGCCACCACGGGACACACGCAGGAGGCGATTGCCGCCTATGACAAGCTGTTTGACGGCAACCCGCCGGGCGGCGACGTGGCCACGGAATACTGGAACGTCGTGGCGAAAGACCCTGCTCGCCGAAATGCAGCCATTAACCAGCTCAAGAAAATAAACAGCAGCAGCCCCGGAAATACGCAGCTTCAGGCAACGCTGTCCCAGCTTTTGTTCCAGAGCGGACGCCGTGATGAAGGCTTTGCGGTATTGCAAGAGATGGCCAAATCCACCAATGGCCGTAACCAGGCGTCTGATATGTGGTATGACCAAATCAAAGGTCAGCCTGCCAGCAGCGCCAGCGTCAGCGCGCTGCAAAAATACCTGAGCGTATTCAGCGACGGGGATAGCGTCGCGGCGGCGCGTGCCCAGCTTGAAGCGCAGCAAAAACAGCTCGCCGATCCGGCGTTCCGCGCGAAAGCGGAAGGGCTGGCGGCGGTGGATGCCGGGCAGGGGAGTAAGGCGGTGGCTGAGCTGCAAAAAGCCGTCAGCGCCAACCATGCCGACAGTGAGGCTGTGGGGGCCCTTGGACAGGCGTATTCTCAGAAGGGCGACCGCGCCCGCGCGGTGGCACAGTTTGAAAAGGCGATTGCCCTCGATCCCCAGAGCGATAACCGGGGTAAATGGGACAGTCTTCTGAAGGTTAACCGCTACTGGCTGCTGATCCAGCAGGGCGATGCGGCGCTGAAGGCGAATAACCCGGCGCAGGCGGAGCGTTACTATCAGCAGGCACGCGGTATCGACAATGCCGACAGCTATGCCGTGCTGGGGCTGGGCGACGCCGCCGCGGCGCGTAAAGATAACGACGCGGCGGAACGTTACTATCGCCAGGCGCTGCGTATGGACAGCGGCAACAGCAATGCGGTCCGCGGCCTGGCCAATATTTACCGCGCGCAGTCCCCGGAGAAGGCCTCGCAGTTTATCCAGTCTCTCTCCGCCAGCCAGCGCCGAAGCATAGACGATATTGAACGTAGCCTGACCAACGAGCAGCTCTCCACTCAGGCCGAACAGCTGGAAAATCAGGGGAAATACGCTCAGGCGGCAGACATTCAGCGTCGTCGTCTGGCGCTCTCTCCCGGCGACGTGTGGATAACCTACCGTCTCTCGCGCGATCTCTACAGCGCGGGTCAGCGCAGCCAGGCGGATACCCTGATGCGTCAGCTTGCCAGCCAGAAACCGTCCGATCCGGATCAGGTGTACGCCAACGGGCTCTATCTTTCCGGAAACGATCAGGACCGCGCCGCGCTGGCGCATCTGGATACGCTGCCGCGCAGCCAGTGGAACGGCAATATTCAGGAACTTGCCGACCGCCTGCAAAGCAACCAGGTGCTGGAAACCGCCAACCGTCTGCGCGACAGCGGTAAAGAGCAGGACGCAGAGAATCTTCTTCGCCAGCAGCCGACCTCCACCCGTATCGACCTCACGCTGGCGGACTGGGCACAGCAGCGTGGCGATCTGGACTCGGCGAAAACGACGTACAATGCCGTCCTGCAGCGTGAACCGCAGAACGAAGACGCGATCCTCGGCCTGACCGAGATTTACAGCGCGCAGGGTAACAAGGATGCCGCGCGCGCAGAGCTGGCGAAACTGCCCGCCGCGCAAAACGGCCAGCCGCTGTCGCTCAATATGCAGCGCCGCATCGCGATGGCGCAGGCAGGCCTGGGCGATTCCGCTGCCGCAGAACAGACCTTCAACAAAATCATTCCGCAGGCTAAATCGCAGCCCGGCTCCATGGAAAACGCGCTGGTGCTGCGTGATGCCGCACGTTTCCAGGCGCAGAACGGCCAGCCTCAGCAGGCGCTGGAAACCTATAAAGATGCGATGGTATCGACGGGTATCACGACGACGCGTCCGGCTGACAACGACAGTTTCACCCGTCTGACGCGTAACGATGAAAAGGATGACTGGCTGAAGCGCGGCGTGCGCAGCGATGCCGGTGACCTGTATCGTCAGCAGGATGTTAACGTCACGCTGCAGCACGACTACTGGGGCTCCAGCGGCACGGGCGGTTATTCCGACCTGAAAGCGCATACCACCATGCTACAGGTGGATGCCCCGCTCTCTGATGGGCGCATGTTCTTCAGAAGCGATCTGGTCAACATGGACGCCGGTTCATTTGATAGCAAGAACGGGACTTACGACCCTAAATGGGGAACCTGCTACGAAACGCCGTGTAGCGGCAACACCCATCAGTCCGACAATGGCGCAAGCGTTGCCGTCGGCTGGCAGAATAAAACCTGGGCGATGGATATTGGCACCACGCCAATGGGCTTTGACGTCGTCGACGTGGTGGGCGGCATCAGCTACAGCAGCGATCTGGGGCCCATCGGCTATACCGTTAACGCCCATCGCCGCCCAATCTCCAGCTCTCTGCTGGCCTTCGGCGGGCAAAAAGATACCAATACCGGCACCACCTGGGGCGGCGTACGCGCCACCGGTGGCGGCGTAAGTATGAGCTATGACAAAGGGGAAGCGAACGGCGTCTGGTCAAGCCTGAACGCGGAAACGCTGACGGGTAAAAATGTGGAGGATAACTGGCGCGTCCGCTGGATGACGGGTTACTACTACAAGCTCATTAATAAAAACAATGAGCGCCTGACGGTCGGCGTCTCCAATATGCTCTGGCACTACGACAAAGACCTGAGCGGTTATACCCTGGGCCAGGGCGGCTACTACAGCCCGCAGGAGTATGTCTCCTTCGCGCTGCCGGTGACCTGGCGTAAACGCACGGAGAACTGGTCCTGGGAGCTGGGTGGCTCGGTGTCCTGGTCCCACTCCAAAACCAAAGACGAGCTGCGCTACCCGATTCAGAATCTGATCCCGACCGATGAGCCAGACCGCTATACCGACCGGGGCGCGATGGAAACCGGCAGCAGTTCTTCCGGTACGGGTTATACCGCACGGGCCATTATCGAACGCCGCGTAACGTCCAACTGGTTTGTGGGCATGGGCGTGGATATCCAGCAAGCGAAAGACTATACCCCAAGCCACGCGCTGATCTATGTGCGCTACTCTGCTGCAGGCTGGCAGGGCGATATGGACTTACCGCCGCAGCCGCTTATCCCGTACGCGGACTGGTAATCGGATTTTCCTTAATCCATTTGTAAGTCTCTCTTAATAGCGCGGCAATCGGGTATACTCAGGCGCGCCAGGTTTACACCCTGGCGCGCCCTGCGCTTCGAGTTTTGTGGAGAGTCATTTTGCGTGTCAGCCGTTCCTTAACAATCAAACAGATGGCGATGGTTTCTGCCGTCACCATGCTGTTTGTCCTGCTTTTCTGCGTAATTCTGCTGTTTCATTCCGTACAGCAGAATCGCTATAACACGGCTTCGCAGTTAGAAAGTATTGCCCGCTCGGTGCGCGGCCCGCTCTCCGCCTCGATTCTGAAAGGGGATATTCCCGAAGCGGAAACCATTTTAAAACGCATTCAGCCTGCCGGCGTCGTTAGCCGCGCCGACGTCGTCTTGCCTAACCAGTTTCAGGCGCTGCGGATGAGCTTTATCCCGGAGCGTCCCGTCCCGATGATGGTGATGCGCCTGTTTGAACTGCCGGTGCAAATTTCGCTGCCCGTTTATTCACTCGAACGCCCTGCCAATCCGCAGCCGCTGGCCTACCTGGTATTACAGGCGGACTCTTACCGCATGTATAAATTCGTCATGAGCTGGGTGGTTACGTTAGTGACCACTTGCTTACTTATGACGCTTATTCTCAGCGTGGCGCTCACCTGGTGCATTAACCGGCTGATTGTTCATCCGCTGCGCCGTATCGCCCGCGAGCTGAATACGCTTGCGCCGCAGGATCAGATGGGACATCAGCTTGAGCTACCGCGTCTGCATCATGACGATGAGATAGGCATGCTGGTGCGCAGCTACAACCTCAACCAGCAGCGCATCCAGCGTCAGCAGGATGAGTTAAACAGCAGCGCCACGCGCTTCCCGGTGTCGGAGCTTCCCAATAAAGCCTTCCTGATGGCGATGCTGGAGCAAACCGTTGAGCGCCAGCAAACCACGGCGCTGATGGTTATCGCCTGTGAAACGCTGCAGGACACGGCTGGCGTGCTCAAGGAGAGCCAGCGCGAAATGCTGCTGCTCACCCTGGTGGAAAAGATCAAATCTGTCCTTGCCCCGCGCATGGTGCTGACCCAGGTCAGCGGTTACGATCTGGTGGTGATTGCCAATGGCGTAAAAGAGCCCTGGCATGCAATCACATTAGGTCAGCAAGTACTCACTGTCATTAATGAGCGGTTGCCCATTCAGGGTATCCAGCTTCGCCCGAGCGCCAGCATCGGTATCGCCATGTACTACGGTGATTTAACGGCGGAACAGCTTTATCGTCGCGCCTTCTCGGCGGCGTTTACTGCCCGGCGCAAAGGGAAAAATCAGATCCAGTTCTTCGACCCGGAGCAGATGGAAAAGGCGCAGCAGCGCCTGACGGAAGAGAGCGACATCCTGACCGCCCTGGATAACCGCCATTTTGCCCTCTGGCTGCAGCCGCAGGTGGATCTGCGGACGGGAGAGGTAAAAAGCGCCGAGGCTCTGCTGCGTCTGCAGCAGCCGGATGGTTCATGGGAGCTGCCGGAAGGGCTGATTGAGCGCATTGAGTCCTGCGGCCTGATGGTTACCGTCGGCTACTGGGTGCTGGAGGAGTCCTGCCGTCAGCTTGCGGCCTGGCAGGAGCGCGGCGTGACGCTGCCGCTGTCGGTTAACCTGTCTGCCCTGCAGCTTATGCACCCGACCATGGTTTCAGAGATGCTGGAGCTGATCCATCGTTACCGCATCAAGCCAGATACGTTGACCCTGGAAGTGACGGAGAGCCGACGTATTGACGACCCCAATGAGGCGGTCGCAATCCTGAAGCCGCTGCGTAATGCTGGCATTCGCATTGCGCTGGACGATTTTGGCATGGGGTACGCCGGGCTGCGCCAGCTTCAGCACATGAAAACCCTTCCGGTAGATGTGCTCAAAATTGACAAAGCGTTTGTCGACGGTCTGCCGGACGACAGCAGCATGGTGCAGGCGATTATCCAGATGGCGCGCAGTCTCAACCTGCACCTTATTGCCGAGGGGATTGAAACCGACGCGCAACGCGCCTGGCTGGCAGAGGCGGGTGTGGAGAGCGGGCAAGGCTTCCTTTTTGCCCCAGCTGTTCCTTCGGATGTCTTTGAACAACGATACCTTTCTGGTGCTGACGACCCCGCAAAAGTGTAACTTTGTTGCTGGCTTGTGCGAGCCAGCTCAAAGTTCTTAACATTTGTGTTTCAAATTTGAACTGAGTTTATTTCTGTCCTGTTATGTGGGTGTTATTTTAAAGCCGCAGGTTAACCATAACCTTACAAAACCTGTGGTTTTTCTTCCCAAGGACACCTTATGAAAACCTCACTCTTCAAAAGTCTTTATTTCCAGGTCCTGACAGCCATCGCCATCGGTATTCTGCTGGGTCACTATTACCCTGAGCTGGGCGCGCAAATGAAACCGCTTGGCGACGCGTTCGTTAAGCTCATCAAAATGGTCATCGCGCCGGTGATCTTCTGTACGGTAGTCACGGGCATCGCTGGCATGGAAAGCATGAAGGCGGTCGGTCGTACCGGTGCAGTGGCGCTTCTTTATTTCGAAGTGGTCAGTACCCTTGCGCTGATTATCGGTCTGATCATCGTCAACGTGGTGCAGCCAGGCGCGGGGATGAACGTAGACCCCTCAACGCTGGATGCTAAAGCGGTCGCGGTGTATGCCGAGCAGGCGAAGGATCAGGGCGTGGTCGCCTTCCTGCTGGACGTCATCCCTGGCAGCGTCATTGGCGCGTTCGCCAGCGGAAACATCCTCCAGGTTCTGCTGTTCGCCGTGATGTTTGGCTTTGCCCTGCACCGTCTGGGCAGCAAGGGCCAGCTTATTTTTAATGTGATCGAAAGCTTCTCACAGGTCATTTTCGGCATCATCAATATGATCATGCGCCTGGCGCCAATCGGTGCCTTCGGTGCGATGGCCTTCACCATCGGTAAATATGGCGTCGGCACGCTGGTGCAGCTGGGTCAGCTGATTATCTGCTTCTATATTACCTGTATCCTTTTCGTGGTGGTGGTGCTGGGCTCCATCGCCCGCGCGACAGGTTTCAACATCTTCAAATTTATCCGTTACATCCGCGAAGAACTGCTGATTGTTCTGGGGACCTCCTCTTCAGAATCGGCGCTGCCGCGTATGCTCGACAAGATGGAGAAACTCGGGTGCCGTAAATCGGTGGTCGGGCTGGTGATCCCGACGGGCTACTCCTTCAACCTGGACGGTACCTCGATATACCTGACGATGGCGGCCGTATTTATCGCTCAGGCGACCAACAGCCATATGGATATTTTCCATCAGATTACCCTGCTGGTGGTGCTCCTGCTCTCCTCTAAAGGCGCGGCAGGCGTAACGGGCAGCGGCTTTATCGTGCTGGCAGCCACCATTTCTGCCGTGGGTCACCTGCCGGTGGCGGGTCTGGCGTTGATTCTGGGTATTGACCGCTTCATGTCTGAGGCGCGTGCGTTAACCAACCTGGTGGGTAACGGCGTGGCAACGGTGGTGGTGGCGAAATGGGTGAAAGAGCTGGATCACAAAAAGCTCGACGATACTCTGAATAATCGTTCAACTGACAGCAAAAATCCTGGCTTATCCTCTTAAACTTGTCACAAATGCCCGTATTCCCTTGTGGGGATGCGGGCTCCTGCGCATAATAACTGTTCATACCTGTCATAATTCGACAAGATTTTTTTTGGGTATATTTCACTTCGGACCGTGACGTTTTGCCGAACGCGCGGTCTAATCGACGTGTTTTCATCGTCATCTTTAAGAGTGAAGCGCGTCGCGAGCACTCTTTTTTAACCAGGAATGTTGATCAGGGGTTCACATGCAGGGCACAAAAATTCGACTCTTAACCGGCGGTTTGCTGATGATGGCAGCAGCCAGTTATGTGCAGGCAGATGCGCTCCAGCCAGACCCGGCCTGGCAACAAGGGACATTAGCGAACGGTTTTCAATGGCAGGTCTTAGCCACGCCGCAACGTCCCAGCGATCGTATTGAAATCCGTCTGTCTGTTAATACCGGTTCCCTCACGGAAAGCACCCAGCAAACCGGTTTCAGCCACTTTATTCCCCGGCTGGCGCTCACGCAGAGCGGCAGCCTGCAAGCGGTTCAGGTGCGTTCACTCTGGCAGCAGGCCATCGATCCGAAACGCCCACTCCCCCCGGCTGTTGTCTCGTATGACTACACCATGTTTAACCTGAGCCTGCCAAACAACCGTAACGACCTGCTTAAAGAAGCGCTGACGTATCTCTCCGATGCCTCTGGCAATCTGGCGATTACGCCGGACACCGTCAACTATGCGTTGAGTAACAGCGACATGGTGGCAACCTGGCCTGGGGATACCAAAGAGGGCTGGTGGCGTTACCGCCTGAAGGGCTCAACGTTACTGGGACATGATCCGGCCGAACCGCTGAAACAGCCGGTGGACGCCGAACAGGTGAAATCGTTCTACCAGAAGTGGTACACCCCGGACGCGATGACGCTGATCGTGGTGGGTAACGTGGACAGCCGCGCGGTGGTGGAGCAGATCAACAAAGCGTTTGGCGATCTGAAAGGCAAGCGTGAAACGCCAGCCCCTGTCCCGACGCTCTCTCCGCTGCGTGCAGAGCCTGTCAGCATTATGACGGACACCGTGCGTCAGGATCGCCTCTCCGTCATGTGGGATAACGCCTGGCAGCCCATCCGTGAATCTGCGGCGATGTTACGCTACTGGCGTGCCGATCTGGCACGTGAAGCGCTGTTCTGGCACGTCCAGCAGACGCTGAGTAAGAACAACGTGAAGAATATCGGTCTTGGCTTTGACTGCCGCGTGCTGTTCCAGCGTGCGCAATGTGCCATCAACGTTGAATCACCGGGCGATAAGCTAAATGCCAATCTGGGTGTGGTCGCGAAAGAGCTGGCAAAAGTGCGTAAAGAGGGGCTTTCCGAAGAGGAATTCAACGCTCTCGTGGCGCAGAAAAAACTCGAGCTGCAGAAGCTGTTTGCGACCTACGCTCGCGCCGATACCGACATTCTGATCAGCCAGCGTATTCGTTCCCTGCAGAATCAGGTGGTGGACATTGCGCCGGAACAGTATCAGAAGCTTCGTCAGGACTTCCTGAACGGTCTGACCGTCGATATGCTCAATCAGGACCTCCGTCAGCAGCTGTCGCAGGAGATGGCGTTGATCCTTCTGCAACCGAAGGGCGAGCCGGAATATGACATGAAGGAACTTCAGACGACCTGGGATGCCATTATGGCTACCGCGCCGCAGCCAGCGCAGGCCGTCACGGCGGATGATTTACATCCGGACGCGACGGATATCCCGCAAGGGCAGTAATGCAAACATTCCCTCTCCCTGTGGGAGAGGGTTAGGGTGAGGGCATCAGCCCGCACCCTACTTAAACAGGCATCGCTTCGCGCGGAATAATCGCCCCGCGATACTGAATCACCGTGCTGGCCGTCAGGTGCCCGCGCTGTGCCGCCGCTTCCGGCGTTCCACCCGTCAGGCGTACCGCCAGATAGCCCGCGCTGAATGAATCACCCGCCGCCGTGGTATCAATCACTTTCTCTTTGGCAAGCTTCACTGCCGGAACGTCAACCAGCGCTTCACCCGCCACCGCGACCAGGCACGAATCCGCACCGCGCTTAATCACCACTTCGCTCACGCCTGCCGCCTGCGTGCGCGCAATTACGTCATCTACCGGCTTTTCACCCCACAGGGCGTCTTCATCGTCGAGCGTCAGGAAGGCGATATCGGTGCACTGCAGCATCTGCTGATAGACCTGCTGCGTCTCTTCGCGGCTGGCCCACAGGCGCGGGCGGTAGTTGTTATCGAAAATAACCTTACCGCCGTTGGCACGGCATTCGCGCAGCAGCGAGAGCAGCTTGTCTCGGCTGGCGGGGCTTAAAATCGCCAGGCTAATGCCGCTCAGATAGAGATAGTCAAAAGTCGCCAGCTCTTCGCAGATGGCCGCGGCCGCGTCGCTCTCCAGCCAGAATTTGGCTGCGGCTTCGTTACGCCAGTAATAAAACGTGCGTTCGCCTGTACTGTCGGTTTCGATGTAATAAAGCCCCGGGAGGCGGTTTTCCATACGCTGAATCAGCGACGTTTCAACATGTTCACTCTGCCAGGCCTCCAGCATTTGCTGGCTGAAGCTGTCCGTACCCAGGGCGGTAACGTAGTTCACGGTGAGCGCCTCAGGCGCGACCTGACGGGCAATATAAACGGACGTGTTTAACGTATCGCCACCAAATCCGCGGCTGACTTCCGCGCCTTTTTGTGACAGCTCAATCATGCATTCGCCAATCACGGCAATTTTTTTGGACATAGTCGTGAACCTGAACAGAAGAATTATCAGCAGTGTGCGCTGAGTGAATTAACCGGTCAACTATATTAAAACAACGTTCCATTATTTTTTTTGAGCCAGCGCGTGTTCCCGCGCATTCCTGTCATCTTAATTTCATTTTCCGGGTGAATTGAACATAAAGTTCTCAATTGTCGCGCCGATAATCCTGTGACGAGTCCAGAAAGGCTATCCCAACAACAGGACATCTGAAATGAAGTCAGAGCAGGTTATCCAGCGGCTGAGCACTACGCCTGAGGCAAGTATTGAGAACTTGCAGGAGCATCGCTACTGGCTGCAATGTGAGCGTGCGTATACCTATCAGCCGATCTACCGAACAGATGGTCGACTGATGGCCATCGAAATTTTGACCGTCGTTACGCACCCCTCAAACCCTACTCAGCGCATCGCGCCGGATCGCTATTTTGCCGAAGTTGCCGTTCGCCAGCGTCTGGACGTGCTGGAAGAGCAGCTTCGCATGCTGGCAACGAAGCACGCCTTTTTCGAACAGCACGATATCCTCGCCTCGGTGAACGTCGATGGCCCAACCCTGCTGGCGCTGCGCCAGAACGCGAAATTGCAGGAGCTGATCGCCACCCTGCCGTGGATGCGCTTTGAGCTGGTGGAGCATGTCCGTTTGCCGCAGGACTCCTCGTTTGCTTCGATATGCGAATACGGCCCGCTGTGGCTGGATGACTTTGGCACCGGCATGGCGAACTTCTCCGCCCTGAGTGAAGTGCGCTACGACTACATTAAAGTGGCCCGCGATCTGTTCATTATGCTGCGTCAGACCCCGGAAGGGCGGAATCTGTTTACGCTGTTATTACAGCTGATGAACCGCTATTGCCAGGGCGTGATTGTTGAAGGTGTGGAAACACTGGAAGAGTGGCGCGATGTGCAAAACTCTCCCGCAGCGGCGGCGCAAGGCTACTATCTCTCTCGCCCGGTACCCATGGATCGCCTCGATAACGTCATAACGACCCTCTGATAAACCCGCTTCCCTTTGTCTGGACTATAGTTTTACAGGACAGGTCATCAGGAAAGGGGATAAAAATGACAAGAACAACCAGGGTAATCTCCTGGACAGCAGGGATTTTCTTGTTGTTGATCGTGGTTGTCGCCATCATTATTGCGACGTTTGACTGGAACCGTCTCAAGCCGACCATCAACCAGAAAGTCTCAACCGAGCTGAACCGCCCCTTCGCCATACGGGGTGATTTAGGGGTGGTATGGGAACGCCAGAAAGAGGAGCCCGGCTGGCGAAGCTGGATCCCCTGGCCACATATCCATGCTGACGACATCATTCTCGGCAACCCGCCGGATATCCCGGACGTCACTATGATCCACCTGCCGCGGGTTGAAGCCACGCTGGCTCCGCTGGCACTCTTCACCAAAACGGTCTATCTGCCGTGGATCAAACTTCAGCAGCCCGATGCGCGCCTGATCCGCCTCTCCGAAAAAAACAACAACTGGACGTTTAGCCTGGCCAGCGACAGCGAAAAAGATCCGAATGCCCAGCCTTCTTCCTGGTCATTCCGTCTCGACAACATTCTCTTCGATCGCGGACGGATCGCCATCGACGATAAGGTCAGCAAGGCGGATGTGGAGATCCTGGTCGATCCGCTGGGCAAGCCGCTGCCGTTAAGCGAGGTCACGGGGACGAAAGCGAAAGGTGATGCGGCAAGCGTGGGCGACTATGTCTTCGGCCTGACGGCAAAAGGACGCTATAACGACCAGCCGCTCAGCGGTAAAGGGAAAATAGGCGGCATGCTGGCGCTACGGAGCGAAGGCACGCCGTTCCCGGTGCAGGCGGACTTCCGTTCCGGTAACACCCGCGTGGCGTTCGTGGGCACGGTCAACGACCCGATGAATATGGGGGGCGTGGACCTTCAGCTCAAATTTGCCGGTGATTCGCTGGGCGAGCTGTATGAACTGACCGGCGTACTGCTGCCGGATACCCCACCGTTCGAAACAGACGGGCATCTGGTCGCCAAAATCGACACCGAAAAATCGTCCGTTTTTGACTACCGGGATTTTAACGGTCGGATCGGCGACAGCGACATCCACGGCACGCTGACCTACACCACCGGAAAACCGCGCCCGAAACTGGAAGGGGATGTTGAGTCCCGTCAGCTGCGTCTGGCCGACTTGGGCCCGTTGATAGGTATCGACTCCGGTAAAGGCACTAAGTCAAAAGAGGTGAAGAAAGATCCTCAGCCTGCCGGCAAAGTGCTGCCTTATGAACGTTTTGAGACGGATAAATGGAACGTGATGGATGCGGATGTGCGCTTCAAAGGCGGAAAAATTGAACATGGCAGTACGCTGCCGATAAGCAATCTTACGACCCATATCCTCCTTAAAGGCGCCGACCTGCGTCTGCAGCCGCTGAAGTTTGGCATGGCGGGCGGGACGATCTCCTCGAACATTCACCTGGAAGGCGATAAGAAGCCGATGCAGGGACGGGCGGAGATTCAGGCGCGTCGATTGAAGCTGAAAGAGCTGATGCCGAACGTCGAGTTGATGCAGAAAACCCTCGGTGAAATGAACGGTGATGCCGATATTCGCGGCGTGGGGAACTCGGTGGCGGCGCTGCTGGGCAGCGGCAATGGTAACCTGAAGCTGCTGATGAACGATGGGCTGGTGAGCCGCAACCTGATGGAGATCCTGGGGCTGAACGTCGGTAACTACGTCATCGGGCAAATCTTCGGTGATGACGAGGTGCGTGTGAACTGCGCGGCGGCCAATCTGGATCTGGTTAACGGCGTGGCGCGCCCGCAGATTTTTGCCTTTGACACGGAAAATGCGGTGATTAACGTGACCGGTACCGCCAGCATGGCCTCGGAGCAGCTTGATTTGACGATTGACCCGGAAAGTAAGGGGATCCGTATCATCACCCTGCGCTCGCCGCTTTACGTGCGCGGGACCTTCAAAAATCCGCAGGCGGGCGTGAAGCCCGGACCGCTGATTGCGCGTGGCGCAGTGGCTGCGGCGCTTGCGACGCTGGTCACTCCAGCCGCAGCGCTGCTGGCCTTGATTTCGCCGTCAGAAGGCGAGGCGAATCAGTGTCGGACCATTTTGTCGCAGATGAAGAAGTAAGGTGCGGCCTGTTATTGCCGGGTAAGGCGTAGCCGCCACCCGGCATTAGCTTACAGAGCCTGATGTTTCGTCTCGTGCGTCAGCAGCAGCGCAATCAGCGTCAGTCCCGCCATTGCCGCCAGATAAACCCCCACATAGAACAGACCATAGTTCGCCTGCAGCCAGGTGGCGATATACGGCGCTACGGAGGCGCCCAGAATAGACGAGACGTTGTAAGAGAACGACGCGCCGGTATAGCGTACTTCCGTCGGGAACAGCTCTGGCAGCAGCGCACCCATCGGGCCGAAGGTCAGCCCCATCAGGCTCAGGCCAATCAGCAGATAGGCCATCACCAGCGCCGGGCTACCTGAACCCAGCAGCGGCGGGAAGACGAACAGGGCAAACAGAATGATCAGCGTGGTGATGGTAATCATGCTCGCGCGGCGACCGAACTTATCCGCCAGCAGGCCCGCAATCGGAACCATCACGCCAAACCCGATCACCGCCATCATCAGCATCCACAGCACTTCGTTACGCGGCAGACCCAGCCCAACCGGCGCGGCGGCGGTACTGAAGGTCATGGAGTAGACGGTCATGATGTAGAACAGCGTATAGGTTGCCAGCATGATGAACGTGCCCAGCACGGTCACGCGGACGTGTTTGGTCAGCAGCGTACCCAGCGGCACTTTCACCTGCTTGTTCGCCGCGGCCACTTTCGCGAAAACTGGGGTCTCATGCAGAGAAACGCGCACGTACAGGCCAATCAGCACCAGCACGGCTGAGAAGATAAACGGAATACGCCAGCCCCAGCTCATGAACTGTTCATCCGTCAGCAGCCAGGAGAGCAGCAGGAACGTCCCGTTGGCAAAGAAGAAGCCAATTGGTGCGCCCAGCTGCGGGAATGAGCCATACAGCGCGCGCTTGCGTGCCGGGGCGTTCTCGGTGGCCAGCAGCGCCGCGCCGCCCCATTCGCCGCCAAGGCCCAGACCCTGACCAAAACGGGCCAGCGCCAGCAGGACAGGCGCCAGAATGCCGATGGTTTCATAGGTCGGCAGCAGGCCGATGGCCACGGTGGAGATGCCCATCGTCAGCAGCGAGGCCACCAGGGTGACTTTGCGGCCAATGCGATCGCCAAAGTGTCCAAACAGCGCAGAGCCAATCGGACGCGCAACAAACGCGATAGCAAAGGTCGCCAGAGACTGCAGCGTGGCCGCCGTCGGATCGCCCTGCGGGAAGAAAATATGCGGGAAGACGATGACCGCGGCGGTGGCATAAATATAAAAGTCGAAGAACTCAATGGCGGTGCCAATCAGCGATGCGACGACAACTTTATTGCGCGAGTTTACCGGAACGTTTTCCGTTCCTGAGTCGAGTGTGGTGGCGGTTGCTTGCATAATATTTTCTTATTTTTGTCGAACGAAAGGCCATATTACGCACAGCAAAAGCGACATTTCAATCTGTAACAAAGCCGCGCACTGGTGATAAAAGCAACAAAAAGCGGATAATTTTCAGGCCAGCCAAAACAGGTCTATGAAATGCTTCACAGATTTTAAATATCAGTCAATAAAACTGGTTTTCAGTTAAATAAAAGTTACAGGCTGGATTTATATGCTGAAATGATGAATCGGGCTGAAATTTCAGCCCGAGAGTGGGGTTACCGGTGCGTTTTGCCCGGCATTCGCGGGTCGTCTTTGTACTCGGCAGTGGCAATCCACGCCGCGCAGAACAGGGTCAAACGCGCGAAGAAGTAGAAGAACGCCATCAGCCCCAGCACCGAGCCAAACGCCGCACCGGAAGGGGATTTAACCAGTGACGGTAAGGTGTAGGTCATGACGATTTTGATCGCTTCAAAGCCGATCGCCGCAATCAACGTGCCGCGGATCAGCGCCTTCTTGCGCGGACGATGGCGGGGCAAGCGCCAGAAGATCCAGAAGAACAGCAGGTAATTGGCAAAGATGGAAATGGCCAGACCAATGCTGCGCCAGGCGGGCTTCAGCCATTCGATGTAATCAAGGTAAAGCGCGGAGATGATCATCTGCTGCGCCGAGCCTGCCACGGAGGTAATAGAAAGCGTCACGATGAGCGCGACAAGCAGGCCAATCAGAGAAACAAAATCGCGAAGGTACTTAACCCAAATTTTCTCCTGGTCCTGCGGCTTACGCTCCCAGACATCGCGCGACTGGGCGCGAATGGCCTCGCGCAGGTTGCCCATCCAGTTAACGCCGGAGTAAAGGGCAATCAGCAAACCGACGATCCCGACGGTAGTACGCTGCTGAACGGCGGTATTGATGGTGCTTTTGAGCGTGCTGGCAAGGGTCGGGTCACTGACGTTATTCAGGATCTTATTGAAGATATCCTGCAGCAGCGTCGGGTGCGACGCGAGCACAAAACCGGCCGCCGCAAACGACACCATCAGGATTGGGATCATCGACAGGAAGGAAAAATAGGTGATGGCGGCACCAAACTGGTTTCCCATGCGGTCATTAAAGCGTTCGGTCGCGCGTATCAGATGCGCAATCATGGGAAACTGCTGAATTCTGGCGACAATGCCGGTGACGGTCCCCAGCGCTTTGCTGGCGGTACCAGGGGACCTGGCCTCTTCAGGCCCGGTTTCCATCTTTTTGACGGGCTCATACTCTAAATGTTGGGTGGGTCGTTGCGGGTTGTTTTCCGGCGTCACGCGTCTTTTCCTTTTCGTTTGGCTGGATGTTACTGAATTATAGCTTGCGACTAGTCCACGTAAGCTTTTGTGAGTTCGGTTAGCCACTCCATGAACAGATGGACCCGTCGGGAGAGGTTGCGGCGGTGGGGATAAATCAGGGAGACAGGCATCGGTTCGGCCCGGTATTGCGGCAGGATCTCAACCAGTTTCTTCGCGCGCAGTAGATCGCGCACCCCAACCCGCGGAACCTGAATAATGCCCAGTCCGGCGAGGCAGGCAGCCTGGTAAGTTTCCGTGCTGTTAACGGTTAACACCCCGCCCGTTTTTACCCACTGCGTCGCACTGCCGTTATAAAACTCAAAGCCCTGCGGGCGGGTTCCCAGCATCGCGGCGTAGTGGATCACGGCGTGTGAGCCTAAATCGTCCAGCGTTTCCGGGTAGCCAAAACGCGCCAGATAATCCGGACTGGCGCAGTTAATCACCGACAGCTTGCCCAGCGGACGGGCAATCAGCCCTGAATCCTTCAGCGTGCCGACGCGGACGACGCAATCAAACCCTTCACGGATCACATCCACCAGGCGATCGCTGCTACTGAGTTCCAGTTCAATGCCCGGATAGTGCTGCAGGAAAGCAGGCAGTTTGGGGATGACTAAATTTCGAGCAACGCCGACGGGCATATCCACGCGGAGCCGTCCGCTGATGCTGGAGGGATCGTGCTGAAACATACCGTCGAGTTCATCAAGGTTTGCCAGCAGATCTTTTGCCCGCTCGTAATAGACCATGCCGTCCTGCGTCAGGCTGACGCGGCGCGTGGTGCGGTGCAATAGCTGGGTGCCAAGCCGGTTTTCCAGGGCCTGAATTTGTCGTGAAACGCTGCCTTTCGGCAGGGTTAATGTTTCGGCCGCGCGGGAAAAACTCTCCAGTTCCGCGACGCGGACGAATAACTGCATTGCGTGAATTTTATCCATAGCGGAAGCTCATTGTTGTTACAGCTGAAACAGTGAAGCGTTTTAATCCATCTTTATTGATTTTCTATCACCTAATAAGCTCTTTCTCAATCTCCTTAACAGCCAAAACGAGGTTTATGATGAGTGAACGTATCGCATTAGTGACGGGTGGTAGCCGTGGTCTGGGTAAAAACGCTGCGTTAAAGCTGGCGGCAGACGGCTCGGGAATCGTCCTGACATACAACCGTAGCCAGCAGGAAGCGCTGGATGTTGTGCATGAAATTCAGGAAAAAGGCGTTAACGCAGCGGCATTACAGCTCAACGTCGGGGATATCACGGGTTTTGATCATTTTGCCCAGCAGCTTCAGGAAACCCTTAGGCGTGTCTGGCAGCGTGAAACTTTTGACTATTTATTGAACAATGCCGGAACGGGTTTATATGCGCCCTATACCGACACGACGGAAGCCCAGTTTGATGAGGCGCTGAACGTTCATTTCAAAGGACCTTTCTTCCTGACCCAGCGCCTGCTGCCGTTGCTGAACGACGGGGGACGGATCCTCAACGTCTCCAGCGGGCTGGCCCGCTTTACCCAGCCGGGCTCAGGGACCTACGCGGCCATGAAGGGGGCGATGGAAGTGCTGACGCGTTATCAGGCGAAAGAGCTGGGCGCGCGCGGGATCGCCGTCAATATCATCGCGCCGGGCGCGATTGAAACTGACTTTGGCGGCGGACGCGTGCGCGACAACGCGGAGCTGAATCAGCTGCTGGCCTCGCAAACGGCGCTGGGACGGGTGGGGCTGCCGGACGATATTGGCGATGCCATTGCGGCACTGCTCAGCGACAAACTGGGCTGGATGAATGCGCAACGTATTGAAGTCTCAGGCGGCATGTTCCTGTGATGTACGCACTTAAGGAAATCCTTAAGGTCAATGTGTCTAAATACGGACAGATATAAAGAACTCGGGGGGATTTGTAACGTCTCCATTCGTTGAGTTTTTTCTTAAATAACCCCTCTGTAGAATCCCCCTTCGCTATTCTCAGAGGGATAAAAAACGATGCGAGTAATCATGTTTGACAGGCAGTCACTCTTTATTCACGGAGCGATACACAGTCTTCAGACGCTCATTCCGGAAATAGATATGACAGGGACCTGTCAGGCAGACGATTTATGGACCCAGATTTCCGCTTCACCGTCAGCTATCGTCATGATTGACGGCAATTTAATGCAGGACGAGGGGAGCGCTTTGCTGGAAGAGATGCTGCAACGCTTTCCGGCGATACGCGTGATTCTGGTTTTGGCGAAAAAAGAGGCCAGATGGGTTGAGCAATTGCGGCAGCGAAACATCATGGCCATTATTCCCCGAAATGCCAGTCCCGAGCGGTTTTCGGCCGTGCTGGATTCGGTGTCCAGAGGGATGGTCTGTTTTCCCGGGGAGTGGGTCAGGCAGCCGTCGTCTCAGGCGTTATCATCCCTGAGCGAGCGTCAGCGCGACGTGTTGGAATTGCTGGCGGCGGGGGAGTCAAATAAAGAGATTGGCCGCAATCTCAACATCAGTGCGGCCACGGTAAAAGCGCATCTCGAGGCGCTTTTCCGGCGGCTGGACGTGAAAAACAGAACGCAGGCTGCCATGTACTATACCCGTGCGAAGGCCTGAAAAATCGCGTTTGGGAGCGAGGGCATCTCTCCGAAGCTGAATATCATCATAACCAGCGCATCATGCTGCTGTTGGGTTAATGGATGTGTCACACTTTCCCGCAGCAGCGCCTCACGCAACTGAATATCGTCATGCAGCAAATCTTCTGCCTCGGCAGGCGTGATGGGACCGTGAAAAAGTGCTCGATCGCGGATAACGTGGCCATAGCCAATAACCCATAATCCGTTTTCGTCACGATATTTCTCCAGAGAAAGACCCTGATGTTTTTTTATTAACGCAATGGCGGCAGAAGATATTTTCAGCGCGTGACCTTTCATATTCATTTCCTCTTAAGAGCGACACTGTAGAGGAAACGACGTCCGAGAAATATCCGCCAAATGGCTATTGATCAGGCATTATTATTCAGGTATTCCTGCTGCAATAAACCAAATAACCAGTCATTTTGCCAGCGCCCCGCAAGGTAATAGCTCTCGCGTAATTCGCCTTCCAGGCGAAAGCGGGCTTTTTCCAGCAGGCGCCTTGAAGCGACATTTCCCACGGTGACGGTGGCGGTGAGTCGACGTATACCGCCCTGATGAAAAGCATAATCACAAAGCGCTTTCAGGGATTCAAAGCCGTAGCCTTTCCCCTGCGCCTCGGGTGCGAAAAGGAAGCCCACTTCGGCACAGTCCCCCTCCCGATGAATATACCCGGTAACGCCCAGCGGAGCCTGTGAGGCGGTGTCACGTACGACGAGACAAAGCCAGTGCGCGCTGCCCGGTGACCAGGGCGTCAGGCGCGAATCAAATGCCTCGCGTATAGCCGCAACGGGGCGGTTTTCCGCCACAAAGCGCATGACGTCGGGATTCTGCTGTAATGCCAGAAAAAAGGGCCAGTCTTGTTCCAGCAGAGGTGAGCAGGTAAGGCGAGGGGTAATTAAAACCGGCATTCAGATTCTCCTGAAACATTTTAAATGATTTTAGGGTTGTCACTTTATTTCAACAGAAAGTCAGGTATGGTTAATCGCGTATAAATAAAAAGAAAAAAAGGCCGTCTCGTGCCCATTCCGGATGTCTTCGTTGTCGCTTAAGGAAAACAATGAGTCTCAGCACATCACATCATATTCGCGAACAGTTCGAACACTGTCTGGCGGTCATTCGCCATGCGTCGGTGGAAATTTTGCTACTTCTGAATGTACATGCTTCTGAGGGTAAAGATCCACGCTGGTTTCTGGAGCAACTCGACAGTGCTCGATTAGCGCTGGGCGGCTGGGGAGCCGTTGCGAAAAAACTCAACCTGAATGACGCCGAGATGTCGGAATTTACGCTCCAGCTGCGCCTGCTGCAGCAGCGCGTTCCGCAGTATGAAAGCGGACAGGATGTGAGTGAAAACCAGCTTATTGCGGCGATGCGGTTTGTCACCGCGCTGGAACACCTGCGCCTGCAGCAGCCGCTGCTGACCTACAGCACGGACCTGGCACCGGGAAGCGAACTTCAGCAACAGCAGGCGCACAAGCAGGTGCGGGCGATTGAGCTGATGATAAAAGGGCTCATCCAGCAGGCCTGGCCCGATCAGGTACGGCTGAACAATCATCTGAAGACCTTGTTTAACGCCGATCGCGTTCGGCGCTGGCTGAAGCTTGGCGAGATCAACGATGTCCTGAGCGGCATGATGTTCAGCGAGCTGGCGCAGATGCTGGTGGATAAAAAAGAATTCAGCCGCTATTACGCTTCGCTGTTCAGCGATCCGTCCATGCTGACGCTGCTGGTTGAACCGCGTAAAACGCTGCAAACCTTCCTCGACGACATCCGGCAAATTCGCAACAGCATCACCGTTCAGAAAACGTTGAGCTCGGCGCAAATTCAGCTGCTGGATAACTACTACGCGCAGATTGCGCGGCCCGTTCAACGCGCGTTTGAAGAGGGGAGAACGCGCGTCAATCCGGCGGGATTCATGGCGGTAGATGCCAGCGAACTGCATACCTTCTGGGAAAAGGCGCAGAAAATGGATCGGGTCACCGGTGGGGATCTGTTTGAAGTCCGCGACACCATTGAAAAGCCGACCCAGCGCGCGCCGCGTACCCCCGAACAACGTGAGCAGCTTATTTCCGGTGCGCTATGGGGGGCGGTTGGCGTTATGGTGATTGCCATCGTGGCGGGGGGATTCTGGCTGGTGACCAGCAGTAAACCGCAGCCTGCGACCGCCAGCGCGGCTGAAGCGGCACCACCACAGGAAATGCGCGAGACGCCTTCCTCGCGTGAAACGCTCACGCGCATGGGGGTGACCTGGGACGAGAATAATTTCCGCTCGGCCATTAACCGCAACGACACCCGCGTGACCCAGCTCTTTTTGCAGGGTGGTATGGACTGGAAGCTGTCCTGGACCGAAGAAGCGATGTCGGCAGGCTATGACGACGTGCTGGAGCTGATGTTACGCTACCGGCAAAACATGGTGGAGGAGAAGCCGTGTCGCCGCTTCATCAACACGCTCAGCCACGCGATGTCGAACGGCGAGTCTCTGACCTCGGTACGTAAAGAGTATCTTAAAGCGTTCTGCACCGTGCCTGCTGTGGTGAAACGCCAGCAGCACGATCTCGACATGGCCACACGCCGTGCGCAGTCACAGCCAGATGCCACCACGAAAAAATGGCAGTCCATTCAGAGCGCCATTTATGAGGTGATTCGCTAAGTTGTTCTCCCTCTCCCTGTGGGAGAGGGCCGGGGTGAGGGCGCCAGACCGCACCTCACTCAAGGCTCCCCATACAACCCAATCAGCCGCCGCACCACGCCGTTCGTCCAGCCGAAACCGTCCTGCAGCGGATACTCCCCACCGCCCCCTTCGCGCGGCGTGCTGCTGGCGATGTGGTACTTCTCAATCAGCTTATGGTGCGTCTGATAAAAATGGTTCACCGTATGCAGCCAGCTCCAGGCGATTTCATCTCCCAGCGAGTCGTTGCCGTACTGCTTGAACCCCTGAATCGCCATCCACTGCAGCGGCGCCCAGCCGTTGGGTTTATCCCACTGCTCGCCGGTTTCGTACTCGGTCGCCAGAATCCCGCCCGGCGTGAGCAGTCGTGCCTTGACCGCATCCGACAGGCGCTCGGCCTGCTCGTGGGTTGCCATGCCGACATACAGCGGCACGATGCTGGCGGCAGAAAACAGCGCCAGCTCTTCGCGTCGCCAGTCATAATCGCGGTAACAGCCGCTCTCCTCGTCCCACAGATAGCGGTTCACCGCCGCGCGGCGATCGCTGGCTTTCTGGCGGAACAGGTCGGCCGTCTCTTTGTCCCCTTTCGACGCCGAGATGTTGGCAATCGCGCTTTCCAGCTTGAACAGGAAGGCGTTCAGGTCGATGGGGATAAACTGCGTCGTGCGGATGCTGGCGAGCCGCGACGGATCGCGCAGCCAGCGGGACGAATAATCCCAGCCGGAAGCCGCCCCCGCCCGCAGGTCGCGATACACCTCGTTTGGCGGACGGCCCGAGTGGCGGGCAGTTTCCACGTCCTCGATCCACGATTCGTCGCGCGGGGTATCGCGGTCGTCCCAGTAGCGGTTGAGCAGTGAACCGTCCGGCATGCGTACGGCGCTGCGGTAAGCCTGGTTAAGCAGCAGCGACTCCGCGCCGTCCATCCAGAAGGCGTACTCCATTTTGAGGTGATTCAGATAGCGTTTCGCACCGCGCACGCCGTCCTCCTCGAACAGCTCCACCATCAGGGCAAAGACCGGCGGCTGGGAGCGGCTGAGATAATAGGTACGGTTGCCGTTGGGGATATGCCCGTAGCGTTCAATCAGCCAGGCGAAGTTGTCCGCCATGCACTTCAGCAGGTCGTTACGACCGCTCTCCGCCAGCCCCAGCATGGAGAAATAGGAATCCCAGTAGTAGGTCTCGCTGAATCGCCCGCCGGGAACGATATAGGCCTGCGGCAGCGCTAGTAGGGAAGACCAGGGAATATGATCCTGCGGCTCGCGCGTCAGCACCGGCCACAGGTTATCAATGTGCTCCTTCAGGGAGAGGCCCGGGTCGGAGACATACTCAGTGCCGAACGTTTCCGGCATCCAGAAGTGGTTCTCCACAAACTGGCGCAGGTCGAAGTCCCGGTGGCGTCTGACCTTGCGGTAGCGGATCAGGATATCCAGCGGATCCATCTTCGGCGCGCAGTCGGGGAAGGTTTTACTGTCGGCAAACAGCCGCGTCGACTGTACATGCTCGAACAGTTCAAGATAGCGGTCTGCGGGCGTCAACGCATCGGAGGCGGGTAGCCCCTCGATCATTTCGGGTTCCGGCTCCGCCTCAATCATTTCATCCAGTTTCAACTCGCAGGGATCGGTCTCGTAGCGCAGCTCTTCTGCAATCTCGAATTCGATGTTCTCGGTAGCCTGTAGTTTCTGGTTGAACATGGTGATAGGGACCTCCGGTTGTGTGTTCAAAAGACAGGTTTATCCGGGCGTCTTATAAGCGTAGACATTCGCTTCGGTAGAGGGGGAGGAATATGTGCGGTAGATCACTATTTTCGGAGCATTCGTTTTGCAACGATTTATGTCTGTTAACAGTAGCCTCTTCAAAAGAGGCTACTGAACAAGAGGCGAGTATCCCGGATCAAAGGCCTTGTTTTAGCCGCTTAGCAATCGGTTCAAATTCCTCGGTAGAATGGCGCTTGATCGTATCCGGTGCGTTATCCTCGATGGCTTTCCAGTAGGCCCACGGCACCGGTTTTTTCCCCAGCTCATAGTCCATGGCGTCCCAGGCATCTTCACGAAACGCATAAAATGCCCAGTGTGCATGATGTTTGTCGAGGACGGTCAGAACATCATTAAGCCACTGCCGGCAGCCCTGCAGCGTGCGAACGCAGCCAAACTCTCCCGCGACAACCCGGTTGGCCGGAATACCATTCTGCTTCGCCCAGTCAAAGGGCGCGTTCATCCATTTCTCTATGGCCGTAGCGTCCCATTTCACCTTTTTACCGCCGAACGTGATCATGCCTGGATAGTCGAACGGCACCTTGCGGCGTGCATTTGGCGCGCTGGTGAAATCATAGGGCTCGTACATGTGGAAGCTGTAGAGCACCCGCTTATCCTCAAGCGCGGACGGCCAACCAGAAAAACCACGCGCGGAGGCGTACCAGCCTCCATCGACCATAATCGGTGTGGTGGCATCGACCTCGCGGATGGCGGCAATAATCTGATTGTAGAGAGCGGGGAGGTTACGCGCCGTACTTTGCTGCTGCTGATACCAGGTTTTTAACGCCTCTGGCGACGCCTGCTCGCTAATGTTGCCTCTTTTTTCAGGCGCGGGTTCATTGACCAGATTCCAGGCCGCAATGCCCGGTTCGTCCTTCAGGGCCTGGGCCAAATCACGCCAGAACTGAGCGGCTTCCTGCCAGTATTTTTTGTCCTGCCAGATGCGGTCATCAAACTGGTTATTGTTATTTTGCGCCCAGCGCATGCCGGGCAAAGAGAGTGGGGCAATGACGACCTGTAGCCCGGCCGCGTGTGCTTTCCTGATGGAGGCTTTGAGCGTCGCGAGGTCTGTGGCCTCGAGCCCACGATAGCCGTCGGCGTTGCCGAGAAGAAAATCTCTCCCGGCAGGTTTCCATTTGTCGTAAGAGAGGCGAACCCACGTCGCGCCATAGCCTCGCAGCGCGTCATAGTATTCCTGCGTGGGCGGCAGGCGGTTAAAGCTGTTTCCACCGTGCTGAGGGGTATCCCAGAAGGTGATTTTGTCAGAGGAGGCGGCGGCAAAGCAAAAAAGAAGCAGGGTCAACCCGATAAGCGCTTTCATCTCAATTCCTTTTTAGCGTGATGATGATTTTATATTCGCTGGGATGATGATGCTTTGTCTTTAAATTATCGAGCCATATAAAAAAACTGGCCCGCAAAGGCCAGTTTTTATGACGTGCTTTCCTGCGAAAAGCCCTTAACGCATGGTCACAAATTCTTCCGCCGCCGTTGGGTGGATTGCCACGGTATTATCAAAGTCTTTCTTCGTTGCGCCCATCTTCAGCGCCACGGCGAAGCCCTGCAGGATCTCATCCATGCCGAAGCCGATGCCGTGGATACCGACAATCTTCTCGTCCGGACCGACGCAGACCAGCTTCATGCGGCACGGCTGACGGTGAGAGGTGACGGCGGTATACATCGCGGTAAACGCCGATTTATACACTTTCACCTGGTCGTCGCCATACTGCTCGCGCGCCTGCGGCTCGGTTAAGCCGACGGTGCCGATTGGCGGGTGGCTAAAGACCACGGTCGGGATGTTGCTGTAGTCCAGATGCTCGTCCGGCTTGTTGTTAAACAGGCGCTCGGAAAGACGACGACCCGCCGCAACGGCCACCGGGGTCAGCTCAACTGCACCGGTATTATCGCCGACCGCATAAATGCCCGGTACGCTGGTGTTCTGGAATTTATCGACGACGATATAGCCTTTTTCGTCGGTTTTCACGCCGGTCACGCCCAGGTTGAAGTTATCGTTAGCCGGTTCACGGCCAATCGCCCAGATCAGGCAATCGACGGTCTGGCTGCGGCCATCTTCCAGCTCCAGGGTCAGGCTGCCGTCTGCATTTTTCACGACCGCTTTTGGCACGGCGTTGGTATGCAGGGTTGGACCTTCGGTGTTCATCACTTCAACCAGCGTATCAACGATCAGCGGATCGAAGCTACGCAGCGGCGCGTGTTTGCGCACGAACAGGTGCGCCTCAGCGCCCAGGCCGTTAATCACCCCGGCCAGTTCCACCGCGATGTAACCCGCACCAACAACGGCAACGCGCTTAGGCAGGGCAGGCAGCTCGAAGAAACCGTCGGAGTCGATGCCGTATTCCACGCCCGGAATGTTCGGGTGGCTAGGACGGCCGCCGGTGGCGATCAGGATGTGATCGGCGGTGATCGTCTCGCCGTTCACTTCGATCGTTTTCGCGTCAACAAAGCGGGCGAAGCCGTGGATAACGTCGACGTTATTTTTGCCCAGCACGTTGTCGTACGAGGTGTGAATACGGTCGATGTAGGCGGTACGGCTGGCAATCAGCTTGTCCCAGTCAAAGTTATTAATGGTGGTGTCAAAGCCGTAGTCCGGGCCATACATATGGATAGCTTCACGGATCTGCGCCGCATGCCACATCACTTTCTTCGGTACACAACCCACGTTCACGCAGGTGCCGCCCAGCGCTTTGGCTTCAATCAGCGCGCACTTCTGGCCGTACATGGCCGCGCGGTTGATGGAGGCGATGCCGCCGCTGCCGCCGCCGATTGCGATGTAGTCATAATGCTTAGTCATAGCTTTTGTCCTTAATCGTGAATTGCCGCGATTGTATACCTGAAATCAATAGTTTCCACCGATGGCTGCGATTACTCCGGCACGATCCAACTGACGGTGGCGTGGCCTGTACCCGCTGGCACCAGCGTTTTATGCAGCCACGGCAGCACGTTGTTCATCTGCGCTTCGAGCTTCCACGGCGGGTTAATGACGATCATGCCCGAGGCGGTCATGCCGCGCTGATCGCTGTCCGGACGTACCGCCAGCTCAATCTGCAGGATTTTGCGGATGCCGGTCGCTTCCAGATCCTTGATCATGCGTTTGATTTGCGCGCGCAGCACCACCGGGTACCACAGGGCGTATGTCCCGGTAGCGAAGCGTTTGTAGCCTTCATGGATCCCTGTCACCACCGCCTGATAGTCGGTTTTGATTTCGTACGGCGGGTCGATAAGCACCAGGCCGCGACGGGAAACCGGCGGCAGCTTGGCTTTCAGCTGCTGGTAGCCGTCGGATTTTTCCACGCGGGCGCGGCTGTCTTTCTGGAATTCAGAACGCAGCAGCGGGAAGTCGCTCGGATGCAGCTCGGTCAGCTGGAGGCTATCCTGCTCGCGCAGCAGCTGGCGGGCAATCAGCGGCGAGCCCGGGTAGTAGCGCAGCTGGCCGTTGCGGTTGAAGTGATTCACCACGCCGATGTACGGCTCCAGCTCTGCAGGCAGATCGTCCTGCTGCCAGATGCGGGCGATCCCTTCCAGATATTCACCGGTACGCTCGGCATGCTCGCTGCTCAGCTGATAACGGCCCGCGCCCGCGTGGGTGTCCAGATAGAGAAACGGCTTCTCTTTCTCTTTGAGCGATTCGATGATCAGGCTCTGAACGGTGTGTTTAAGGACGTCGGCGTGGTTGCCAGCGTGGAAGCTGTGGCGATAACTGAGCATGGGTAATGATATTCCGCTGAATTGACGATTTGCCACAGTTTACAGCAGAACGGCGCAGATTACCCGTAGGCCCGGTAAGCTCAGCGCCACCGGGCTCTTTTCCGCCACGTCTGGCATTGAAATCCTCTACACTTAACCCCATTCTAGATCGCATATGCACAGCGCCGGATGCGCGCTTCATTCACCTATTTCAACAGGACAGCGTTTATGACCAATCCATTACTGACGCCTTTTTCGTTGCCGCCGTTTTCTAAAATCCTCCCTGAGCATGTGGTTCCAGCCGTTACGCAATCGCTGGACAACTGCCGCGCGGCGGTAGAAAGCGTGGTAGCGCAGGGCGCGCCGTACACCTGGGAAAATCTGTGTCAGCCGCTGGCCGAAGTGGACGACGTGCTGGGGCGTATTTTCTCCCCGGTGAGCCACCTGAACTCGGTAAAAAACAGCCCGGAACTGCGCGAAGCCTACGAACAGACCCTGCCGCTGCTCTCTGAGTACAGCACCTGGGTCGGCCAGCACGAAGGGCTCTACAAAGCCTACCGCGACCTGCGCGACGGCGACCATTATGCCGAACTGAACACGGCGCAGAAAAAATCGGTCGATAACGCCCTGCGTGATTTTGAGCTGTCCGGGATTGGCCTGCCAAAAGAGAAGCAGACCCGCTACGGTGAAATTGCCGCGCGCTTGTCCGAGCTGGGCAACCAGTACAGCAACAACGTGCTCGACGCCACCATGGGCTGGACGAAGCTGATTACCGACGAAGCTATGCTTTCCGGCATGCCGGAAAGCGCCCTGGCGGCGGCAAAAGCCCAGGCCGAGGCGAAAGAGCAGGATGGCTTCCTGTTGACGCTGGATATCCCGAGCTATCTGCCGGTGATGACCTACTGCGACAACCAGGCGCTTCGCGAAGAGATGTACCGCGCCTACAGCACCCGCGCTTCCGATCAGGGGCCGAATGCCGGTAAGTGGGACAACAGCCCGGTGATGGCGGAAATCCTCGCCCTGCGTCACGAGCTGGCCCAGCTGCTGGGCTTTGAGAACTACGCCGATAAATCCCTCGCCACCAAAATGGCGGAAAATCCGCAGCAGGTGCTCGACTTCCTGACCGATCTGGCGAAACGCGCCCGTCCGCAGGGTGAGAAAGAGCTGGCCCAGCTCCGCGCCTTCGCGAAAGCGGAGTTTGGCGTGGACGAGCTGCAGCCGTGGGACATCGCTTACTACAGCGAAAAACAGAAGCAGCATCTCTACAGCATCAGCGACGAGCAGCTGCGCCCGTACTTCCCGGAAAACAAAGCCGTTAACGGCCTGTTTGAAGTGGTGAAGCGCATCTATGGCATCACCGCCAAAGAGCGTACCGATATCGACGTCTGGCATCCGGACGTGCGCTTCTTCGAGCTGTATGACGAGAAAAACGAACTGCGCGGCAGCTTCTACCTCGATCTCTACGCGCGTGAGAACAAGCGCGGCGGGGCGTGGATGGACGACTGCGTGGGCCAGATGCGTAAAGCCGACGGTTCTCTGCAGAAGCCGGTCGCCTACCTGACCTGTAACTTCAACCGTCCGGTGAACGGCAAACCTGCGCTCTTTACTCACGATGAAGTGATCACCCTGTTCCACGAGTTCGGTCACGGTCTGCACCATATGCTGACCCGCATCGAAACCGCAGGCGTGGCCGGGATCAGCGGGGTGCCGTGGGATGCGGTCGAGCTGCCAAGCCAGTTTATGGAAAACTGGTGCTGGGAGCCGGACGCGCTGGCGTTTATCTCCGGTCACTATGAGACCGGCGAACCGCTGCCGAAGGAGCTGCTGGATAAAATGCTGGCGGCGAAGAACTACCAGGCGGCGATGTTCATCCTGCGTCAGCTGGAGTTCGGCCTGTTCGACTTCCGCCTGCACGCCGAGTTCAGCCCGGAGCAGGGCGCGAAAATCCTGGAAACCCTGGCCGAGATTAAAAAGCAGGTCGCCGTGATCCCAGGGCCAACCTGGGGCCGCTTCCCGCACGCGTTCAGCCATATCTTTGCAGGCGGCTACGCGGCGGGTTACTACAGCTACCTGTGGGCCGACGTGCTGGCGGCGGATGCCTTCTCTCGCTTCGAAGAAGAGGGGATCTTCAACCGCGAAACCGGCCAGTCGTTCCTCGACAACATCCTGACCCGCGGCGGTTCCGAAGAACCAATGGTGCTGTTCAAACGCTTCCGCGGCCGCGAGCCGCAGCTGGATGCGATGCTTGAGCATTACGGGATCAAAGGCTGATTGTTACGTGAAGATCTGCTTAGTGGATGAAACAGGCGCCGGAGACGGCGCCTTATCTGTTCTGGCCGCCCGCTGGGGGCTGGAGTACGATGATGAAAACCCGATGGCGCTGGTGATGACCACAGCACATCTTGAATTACGCAAGCGCGACGAACCGAAGCTCGGCGGGATTTTTGTCGATTTTGTCGGTGGGGCGATGGCGCACCGGCGCAAGTTCGGCGGCGGTCGCGGCGAAGCGGTGGCTAAAGCGGTTGGGATTAAAGGAAGCTATCTGCCGGACGTGGTCGATGCTACGGCGGGGCTGGGGCGCGATGCGTTTGTGCTGGCGTCTGTCGGCTGTCGGGTGCGGATGCTGGAGCGTAATCCGGTGGTGGCGGCCCTGCTCGACGATGGTCTAAGCCGTGGCTACGCGGACCCGGAAATCGGCCCGTGGTTGCAGGAGCGTTTGCAGCTGATCCACGCCTCGAGCCTGACGGCGCTGACCGATATCACCCCGCGCCCGCAGGTGGTCTATCTCGACCCGATGTTTCCGCACAAGCAGAAAAGCGCGCTGGTAAAGAAAGAGATGCGGGTGTTTCAGTCTCTGGTAGGGCCTGATCTGGATGCGGATGGCCTGCTGGAACCGGCTCGTCAGCTGGCGACGAAGCGGGTGGTGGTGAAGCGCCCTGACTATGCGCCGCCGCTGGCGGACGTTGCCACGACCAATGCGGTGACCACCAAAGGGCACCGGTTTGATATCTACTCAGGCACGCCGGAATAAAAAAAGCCGGGTGGCGGCTTCGCCTTACCCGGCCTACGTCCTCGATCTATCCCCTCTCCCTGTGGGAAAGGGTTAGGGTGAGGGGAATTTAACGCACTTACTCGTCTTCTTCGTCACGCAGTGGAACAATCAGCATATCCACGTGAACGGTGTTAATCAGCTGGCGCGCGGAAGACATCAGCTTGCTCCAGAAGTCCTGATGGTGACCGCACACCACCAGGTCCATGTCATATTTCTTGATCGCATCAACCAATACCTGGCCCAGGTCGCCGCTGCCGCTCAGGGTTTCGGTAATCGGGTAGCCTGCGTTGGTGGACAGCTCGCTCAGGGCGTGGTGCGTCTCTTCGGAGATACGCTTCTGCATATCGCCAAGATTGACGTCGATGAGACCGGTGTAGAGGTCGGAGTAATTCACATCAACGTGAATCAGCGAAACTTTCGCGTTGTAGGGACGTGCCATGGATACCGCTTTATCAACCAGCACTTTGCTCTCCGGGGAGAGGTCTACCGCGATGAGAATGTGTTTGTAAGCCATAGTGTTACTCCTTCCTTAAGTTATCGATGACTAAATGGGAAAGCCGTCGTCTGATGCTTTCATTACGGCCCAGTTAAACATATTTTTCAAGCTTTGGTGTTGATAACGATTAACCTTGTGGCAAAAAAATTAACGGATCTCCTACACTATTAAATGAGCCGTTCGGATATTAAAACGCGAACCGGATCGACTTTTGGTCATTCTTTCACTGAACTGTCTGTCAGGGCATTGGGGTGCGGTAGCTCAGAAGCCTTGCTTCGTGGGCGGACGCCGGGGAGGATGTATGATTAGCACCGTCGCATTGTTTTGGGCGTTATGCGTAGTTTGCATAGTGAATATGGCGCGCTACTTCTCATCGTTACGTGCGCTGTTAGTGGTACTTCGTGGTTGCGATCCGTTGCTTTATCAGTATGTGGACGGTGGAGGGTTCTTCACCTCGCATGGACAGCCCAGCAAACAGATGCGTCTGGTGGGATATATCTACTATCAGCGCTACCGCGATCATCACGATGAAGAGTTTATCCGTCGCTGCGAGCGCCTGCGTCGTCAGTTCATTTTAACCAGCGCCCTGTGTGGCCTGGTCGTGGTCAGCATGATTGCATTGATGATTTGGCACTGAGCATCACAGCAGGCGGGGTCAGCCCCGCCTTCTTTCCTCTGGCTCAGGGCTTAACCGTGAACCGGAGATCGGAGATATCGCTCTCAATCGAAATAACCTTCCCGCTATAGGCGATATTAACGTCTCCGTTTGTATCAATGCTGGCCGCAGTGATTGTACCCGTACCTTCAATGACAGGATGCTTCATTGCCAACTGATGGATAATGTCGATGTCTTTCCCTGTTATCTTTTCCGAGAGATAGTAACGGTAGATTGTCGGTACGGTGGCGCCACCCTGATTGTTCACGGTCATATAGAGCCAGACGCTGTCAGATAATTTATAAACACGTTGAAGTGCATCGTTATTTCGCTGATTAGGCTGGTGGTTTAGCCACACAAATCCAATGACCAGAGCCAGAAGCGAAACCGTAACAAGGCGATGAATCCATTTAGTAGCCGTTTTGAATGGCATAGTCTTTTCCGTCATGGGGGGAACTGAGAATATTCGCGGGGATAATAGTTATTTGTGCAGTAAAAATCTGAACAGATAGTGTTCAGATTTTCCTAATCACAGCAATGGATTAAGTAACACAACAGCCATAAAAAAAGCGGGTCAGTTTCCTGACCCGCTTTTTTGTCGCCTTCAACCGATTAAATCAGCTTCAGCGAAATCCAGTACAGCCCGCCAGACAGCAGGATGGATGCCGGAAGGGTGAATACCCAGGCCATCAGAATGTTGGTTACGGTTTTGCGCTGCAGACCGCCACCGTCAACAATCATGGTACCTGCCACGGACGAAGAGAGTACGTGGGTGGTGGATACCGGCATACCGGTGTAGCTCGCCAGACCGATAGACACCGCCGCCGTCATCTGCGCGGACATACCCTGCGCATAGGTCATGCCTTTCTTACCGATCTTCTCGCCGATGGTGGTCGCCACACGGCGCCAGCCAATCATCGTACCGATACCGAGCGCCAGTGCGACCGCCATGATGATCCAGATTGGCGCGTACTCAATGGTGTTGAGCATATCGCCTTTCAGTTTCTTCAGGAGACGCTGGTCGTCAGCATTCACGTCAGGCAGCTTCGCCACTTTATCCGTCACATCAGAGATGCACAGCATAATGCGACGCAGCTGACCACGCTGCTCAACGGTCAGTTTGTCATAACTTTCGATATTGCCCAGCATGCCTTTGGCACGTTCCAGCGCGTTAATCGCGTTTGCAGGATGGCAGTGGAATTCGCCTGGCGCAGTCGCGGCACCGGCTTCCGGTGACGGGATTAACTGGTCAACGCCGGTCGCCTTCTTCAACAGGTCAGGATGCTGCTGGAAGTAGATTTCGACGTTGTTGACCGCATCGCGAGTACGGGTGATTTCGTAGCCGGAGGCGTTCATGTTAACCACGAAGCCTGCCGGAGCAACGCCAATCAGCACCAGCATCACCAGACCAATGCCTTTCTGACCATCGTTCGCGCCGTGTGAGAAAGCCACGCCGATAGCGGAAATGATCAGGGCGATACGCGTCCAGAATGGCGGCTTTTTCTTGCCGTCTTTCTTTTCACGCTCTGCTGGCGTCAGGTGAATACGGGAGCGTTTTTTAGTATTGCTCCAGTAACGACGCAGGATGAAGATCAGCCCGCCTGCCACCACCAGACCCACGATTGGGGAGACGATGAGAGAAGCGAAGATCCCCAGTACTTTCGGGATATTTAACGCATCAACAACCGATGTACCGGTCATGAGGGCGTTGGTTAACCCGATACCGATAATCGCGCCGATGAGGGTGTGAGAACTGGATGCAGGCAGGCCGAAATACCAGGTACCGAGGTTCCAGATAATTGCAGCAAGCAGCATTGAGAACACCATGGCGAGGCCATGGCCAGAACTTACGTTAAGCAGCAGATCTGTTGGCAGCATATGCACAATCGCATACGCAACGCTCAGTCCGCCCAGGAGGACACCAAAAAAGTTAAATACCGCCGCCATAACAACCGCAAGCTGCGATCGCATTGCGCGAGTGTAGATAACCGTCGCTACTGCGTTTGCAGTGTCGTGGAAGCCGTTGATCGCTTCGTAAAACAGTACAAAAACCAGAGCAAGCAAGAGTAAAAGCCCGGTATGTAAATCCAGGCCGGCAAACAAATGTAGCATAGGACGTTACGCCATTTTGAGGACATGAACGCGGCGCATTATCCAGGACAAATGCGCAACGGGCAAAGTGAAATATAGACTTTTTTTGACATACCACCTGATTTGAGAAAAGTGCCTGAAAGGATATTCTTTAAATTTCAATGGAATGGCTTTGTAATATCTTTTTACGCTGGTGTGACCACAGAGGAAACTTTACAATCCGCGGCAGTTAACAAAGAGGGTTTTGACGTGGAAAGGTTTGATGCCGTGGTAATTGGCGCCGGTGCGGCGGGTATGTTTTGTGCGGCGATGGCCGGACAGGCGGGTCGTCGCGTGCTGCTGCTGGATAACGGTAAAAAGCCAGGCCGTAAGATCCTGATGTCCGGCGGCGGGCGCTGCAACTTTACTAACCTGTATGTTGAACCCGCGGCCTATTTGAGCCAAAACCGTCATTTTTGTAAATCTGCGCTGGCGCGTTATACCCAGTGGGATTTTATCGACCTGGTCGGTAAGCACGGTATCGCATGGCATGAGAAGACGCTGGGCCAGCTGTTCTGCGACGACTCCGCGCAGCAGATTGTCGATATGCTGGTGGCCGAGTGCGAGAAGGGCGGCGTCGTCATGCGCCTGCGCACGGAAGTGCTGGAAGTCGCCCGTGACGACCAGGGCTATACGCTACAGCTCAACGGTGAAACCGTCAGCGCCGATAATCTGGTGATCGCCAGCGGCGGCCTGTCCATGCCGGGTCTGGGCGCTTCCCCGTTTGGCTATAAGATTGCCGAACAGTTTGGCCTGAAAGTCTTGCCCACGCGCGCCGGGCTGGTGCCGTTCACGCTGCATAAACCGCTTCTCGAACAGCTTCAGACGCTGTCTGGCGTGTCTGTTCCCTCCGTCATTACCGCCGAAGACGGGACGGTGTTCCGTGAAAATCTGCTCTTTACCCATCGCGGCCTCTCCGGCCCGGCGGTACTGCAAATCTCCAGCTACTGGCAGCCGGGGGAATTCGTCACGGTTAACCTGCTCCCGGACTGCGATCTCGACGCGTTCCTTAACGAGCAGCGTACCGCGCACCCGAATCAAAGCCTGAAAAACACGCTGGCAATGCAGCTGCCGAAGCGTCTGGTGGAGTGTTTGCAGGTGCTGGGGCAGATCCCGGATGTGTCGCTCAAGCAGCTTAACAGCCGCGAGCAGGAGGTGCTGGTGGAGACCCTGACAAACTGGCGCGTGCAGCCAAACGGCACCGAAGGCTACCGCACCGCGGAAGTGACGCTGGGCGGGGTCGATACCAATGAACTCTCTTCCCGCACCATGGAAGCGCGCAACGTGCCGGGGCTCTATTTTATTGGCGAAGTGATGGATGTGACCGGCTGGCTCGGCGGGTACAACTTCCAGTGGGCATGGGCAAGTGCCTGGGCGTGTGCTCAGGCGCTGGCAGAAGACAAGTGACATAAGCGCGCTGCCACTCGTCGCGGTTGGCTTTACGGGCTGACGGTGGTGACGTCCGTCACGGCCAGAATATTGCTCGCGGCCACGGTCCCCATCCTGATATATGACGCTGCGGTAACGCCGCCAATATGCGGTGTAATGACCACATTTTCTACGGACTGCCAGAGGTGCGGCGCCGTCAGCGGCTCGTGGGTAAAGCTGTCCAGCGCTGCGCTGTGGAGCGTGCCATCCCGGAGAGCCGCCAGTAATGATTCACTGTGGATCAGCCCACCGCGTGCCGTATTGACCAGAATGGCGTTCCGCTTGCAGTGTGCGAGCGTCTGGCTATTGATCATCCCCCGGTTCTCATCGGTTAGCGGACAGTGCAAAGAGATAACATCGGAACGGGAAAGAAGCCCGGTCAGCGTTTCTGCGCGCTCGCACAGGGCAGGCATGGACTTAGCATAGGGATCGTAAGCCAGCACCTTCATGCCGAAGGCGTGACCAATATTTGCCACGCGCGAGCCGATAGCGCCCAATCCGATTAGCCCCAGCGTCAATCCCTCCAGTTCAATGGATTTATGCGTCGCCTTATCCCAGTGCCCGTCCCGCAGCCGCTTGTCCAGTGGCACCACGGACTTTGCGCAGGCGAGGATCAGCGCCCAGGTATGTTCAGCCACTGCCGCTGCGTTTGCGCCTGGTGCAGCACGGACGGCGATATTGCGCTCGGCCGCTGCCGTCTGGTCTATCACATCGATCCCGCTTCCGTGCTTGGAAATAACCTGCAGAGCCGGGGCAGCATCCATCACTTTCGCGGTGATCCGGCCGTAACGAACCAGAATCGCCACGGGATTGTGTCGTTCACACAGCGCGATCAGGTCATCTTCTGTGGGCTGGCGGCCTGCAAACACCACTTCAAAGCCCTGCAACATCACCATGGCCTGCTCCGCCAGGTCGCTTCCGGTAACCAGAATTACGTCTTTGCCCCCCATCACAGCGTCTCCCCGTCAGCTAACATACCTGCCTTACGAAGCGCGTCATCAAGCCAGTGTGGACGCAAATCGCCTTCACGGATGGCGGCAAGACGCCGGGTCTCCATCTCCAGCTTTTCTTTTGCCAGCGCGATGACCTGCTGAACCTCATCGCGCGGGATGACGACCACGCCGTCGATATCCGCGACAACCAGATCCCCGGCCTGAACCGTCGCCCCGGCGACTGAAATAGGATGATTAACCCGGCCAGAAATTAACTTTGTCGGGCCGCAGGGATTCAGACCGGCAGAAAAGACAGGGTAGTGGCCTTTGCTCAGGGAATCGGCATCACGTACAGCGCCGTCAATAATGATGCCCGCAATGCCGCTCGCCTGAGCCTGAGTGGCCATGATTTCGCCAAGCAGCGCGCAGCTCAGGTCGCCTTTGCCATCGACGACCAGGACATCGCCGGGTTGCGCCACCGCCATCGCGGCATGAATCGCCAGATTATCACCCGGGCGAACTTCCACGGTGATGGCCGGACCCGCAACGGACATGTGTGGGGCCAGCGGTTTGATGCGGCCATGAAGCGTACCGCGGCGACCGGCCACGTCGGCCAGAATGGCTGCCTGATACTCGGCAGCCCGACGAACGTCCTCGGCAGAAACGCGTTCGAACTGGCGATTAATCGTTTTTTTTTCAGAAACGGACATGAATGCCTCCATATTGTTTTACTTAGTACAACGCAGGTGTACAGAACAAAACAACTATAGCGGTGTTGCTTTCCTTTTAGCCAGACCCGAGGTGGCGTTTGTGATGTAAACACGAAGTGACTCACAAAATTTGAGGTACACTCACTGCCGGGCTAACAAGGAGATAATGATGGGGAATGAAGGCGTTGTAGCGGTTGAAAAAGCGCTGGCTTTACTGGATTGCTTCCGTCCTGGGGATGAGAGCCTGACGCTGACCGCGCTGGCACAGCTGTCGGGTTATCACAAAACCACGGTTTACCGCCTGATGAATTCTCTTGAACGGATGAATTACGTCGTCAGGCATGAAGACGGCAATTATGCGCTTGGCCCACGTCTGCTTTACCTCGGCAAGCTGTATGAACAATCTTTCCATCTTTCGCGGGTGGTTCAGCCAGAGCTTCAGGCGCTCTCCCTGGCGTCTCAGGAGAGTGCCAGCTGGTATGTGCTGGAGGGTGGGCAGCGCCTTTGCCTGTTTCGCGCGGAAGCGTCGCACGGCCTGCGACACAGCAATCTTCCCGGCAGCCAGTTCCCGCTTGATAGTTCGGCCATCAGTAAGGTATTGCGCCATTGGGGGCTCAATGAGAGCCTGCCGGAGGGAGACGCTGAACTCCCTTTCTACACGTCAGGCGCACGCGATCCCCACACCGCGGCGTTTGCGATGCCTGTCTTCGGCGTTCACGACAAGCTGGTTGCGGCGTTAGCCCTGACCGGCCCCATCTCACGGCTGACGGAAGATCGTCGTGAGAAGGAGATAGGGCCTTTGATGAAGGCGGCGGCCAGCCGTCTGTCGCAAAAAATGGGAGCCAGTAAGCCCTTCTGTCTGCAGTTCTTTGGTGAAACGAGCGACGCGGCGGAAGAAAATCTTTAAACGCAGAAGCGGGACACGTGTCCCGCTTCTGTCATCACGAATGCGTGACCTGTTTTTCGTGTAGCTGAGCGTTGCGGGCCTGCCGTCCCATAATGAGCACCGCGATACCCCCGGCCAGGCACAGCGCGGCCAGCGGAAGCATAGCCAGCGTGTAGCTGCCCGTCCGCTCGCTGATCATGCCGTAGGCATTTACCATGACCGCCCCGCCAATCAGGTTCGCGATGGCGCCAATCGCGGCCAGCCCCGCCGCCGCCGAGGAGCTGCTCATCCAGCCGGATGCCAGCGCCCAGAAAGGCCCTTTCATAGAATACGCGCCTGTCAGGATAATGCTCAGGATCACGATAGTGGCAAAGAGCGAGACGCTTACAAAGGCAGCGAACACGCCGGCGGCAATCATGAACAGCGTCAGCGCGGTATGCCAGCGGCGTTCGTTGGTGCGATCGGAGTGTCGTCCCCAGACAATCATCAGAACCGATGCCAGACCGTAAGGAATGGCGTTAAGCAGACCTGTCTCAAGATTATCGAGATGGAAGGATTTCAGCAGTTGAGGAGACCAGACGCTGATGGTAGTGCCCGCGGACGATGCGCCCGCGTAAATCAGCGCCATCAGCCAGATCTGACGATGCTTCAGCAGCTGCCACGTCGTCTGGTGTCCGATGTTCTTTTGCTGGCTCCGCTCGGTCTCAAGGGTGGTTTCCAGCCACTTTTTCTGTTCAACACTGAGCCATTTCGCCTGATGAGGGCGATCCCGGAGAATAAACCAGGCCGCAATACCCAGCAGCACCGCAGGTAAGCCTTCAATAATGAACAGCAGATGCCAGCCGCGAAGACCCAGCCAGCCATCGAGCGACAGTATCAACCCGGAAAGCGGGGAGCCGATGAAGTTAGCGAGCGGGATGGCGACCATAAAGGACGCAATAATGCGCGCGCGGTAGCGGGAAGGGATCCACCAGGTCAGATACAGCACAACGCCGGGGAAGAAGCCTGCTTCCGCTGCCCCGAGGAGAAAGCGGACGATATAGAGCGAGGTGGTATTTTGAACCAGCGCCATGCCCATGGAGACAATGCCCCAGCTGATCATAATGCGCGGGATCCACAGCCGGGCGCCGACTTTCTGCATGGCCAGATTACTGGGTACCTCAAACAAAAAATAGGCCACGAAGTAAAGGCTGCTGGCGAAGCCAAACGCCGCTTTGCTGAGGCCAAGGTCCTCATTCATCTGCAGCGAAGCCATGCCGATATTCCCGCGATCGATAATCGAGACCAGGTAACTGACAATCAGAAACGGGAGAATACGCCAGATCACCTTCCGCATCGTCTCTCTTTCTATGTCCTCGGTGGCGGTCGCGCCGTTACGTAAATGTTCTGTCATTGTATCCTCGCAGGGTGTGTTCTTTGTTTTATTAGGTACAACTTAGTTTTATTAAACAAAACCACTATAGCGACGGCGCGTTCTTTTTATCCAGTTAATGGAAGGTTTAAATGGTGTAAATAAGAGGTGACTCACAGATAGTGCGCTCTGGATATCGCTTACAGCTGCTGACCAACCGCAAACGGGACGGGCTGGGAGGGAAATAATCACGCAACGCAATTATTGCACCAACTTTTCTGCTCCATTCAACTAAGCTTCGACCAGATGCCCCGCCGCGTTAGTGGGGCCATATTCCTTTTGGTCGAGCACGCATCATGCAGCTACTCAGTATTATTATTTTGCTTACCCTAACCGTGGTGATTCATTCTCTGTGGATGTTTGGCGTTTTAAAATTCATTACGTTAGAAGTCGATTCTGCGGTACGCATTGTTTTACGCAATGTCGGTATCGTGATCTCTATGATTTTCGCCCATCTCCTGGAAGCCGGGCTGTTTGCTGCGTTTTATTTTGTCATCGACGCGTTTAATGACTGGAATACCAGCTTCTACTTTTCGCTGGTGAGCTATGCGACGGTAGGGTACGGCGACGTCACGTTGCCCCAGCACTGGCGGCTCATCGGCGGGGTGGAAGGGCTGGTGGGCGCGTTGATGGTAGGCTGGTCTGTGGCGGTTCTGGTGGCGGTGCTGCAGCGTTTGCGCGGCATGAGCGCTTAAACGGCTGATGCACGATCCCCGTCTGGTAAGGTAAAGTACCCCTCCTTGCGCGGCCAGATGGCTGCGATTTTGAGGGCGAAGAGGCTGATTAACGGCCCGCCCTTTTCTGTTCCTGGTTTACGCCAGTTTGCATGGTGTTGTGTTTTGTCTGCCAAAAGGGTTTTGTATGTCTGCTGCTCATCTCGGTTTCCCGACGGAAACCGTTGTTGTCTTTGTGGTGATGGCCGTTGGGGCGATGTTTATCGACCTCTTTATGCACCGTCACGATAAACCTGTTTCGCTGAAAAGCGCGGCGATGTGGTCCATCTTCTGGGTCATGATGGCGATGGCCTTCGCCGGATTCCTGTACGTTCACCACGGCGCCGAGATGGCGAGCCTGTTCCTCACCGGCTATGCGCTGGAAGAGGTGCTCTCCGTCGATAACCTGTTTGTGATGATGGCGATCTTCGCCTGGTTCGGCGTGCCGGATAAGTACCGTCACCGTGTGCTCTACTGGGGCGTGCTGGGGGCGATTGTCTTCCGCGGCATCTTTGTAGCTATCGGCACCAGCCTGTTAAGCCTGGGGCCGTACGTTGAGGTGATTTTCGCGCTGGTCGTTGGCTGGACGGCGGTGATGATGCTCAGACGTAATGAAGAGAGCGACGAAGTGGAAGATTACTCGGGTCATCTCGCCTATCGCCTGGTGAAGCGCTTCTATCCGGTCTGGCCGAAAATCAGCAGCAATGCCTTTATTCTGACGCAGAAAGAGGTGGATGCGGAGCTGGAGAAGCCGGAAAACCAGGACGTGATGGTCGGACGCGTCAAGAAGGCGAAGCGCTATGCGACGCCGCTGTTGCTTTGCGTGGCCGTCGTTGAGCTCTCTGACGTGATGTTCGCGTTTGACTCCGTGCCGGCCATTATTGCCGTGAGCCGCGAGCCGCTGATTATCTACAGCGCCATGATGTTCGCTATTCTCGGTCTGCGTACGCTTTACTTCGTGCTGGAAGCGCTGAAGCAGTACCTGGTACACCTTGAGAAAGCCGTGGTGCTGCTGCTGTTCTTTGTGGCGTTCAAGCTGGGGTTAAATGCCACTGACCACTTCTGGCATCACGGTTACAGCATTGGCGCGACGGCCAGCCTGTTTGTTGTATTAGGCGTGCTGGCGCTGGGGATTATTGCGAGCGTGATGTTCCCGGGGAAACGTGAGGCCTGATACATCGCTTTTCTCCCTCTCCCTGTGGGAGAGGGCCGGGGTGAGGGCACCAGACCGCACCTAACCCTTAATCGGTGAATTCCGGCGCTTGCGCGGCGGGTGGAAGTGCCGCCAGTGCGGATCCTGCGCCGCCGCCAGCAGCTCGTGGTCGCCGCGGGTGTCTCCCCAGGCGCGCAGGTGATAGGCGTTCAGATCGCCATACACTTTTTCCAGCCTTGCCACCTTCTGGGCGCAGCGGCAGTTGTGGCCCGTGATGCGCCCCGTCAGCTTGCCATCTTTCACTTCCAGCTGCGTGCCAATCAGCTTAATGCCCAGTTTGTCAGCCCACGGCTGAAGCACCAGCGCCGGAGAGGCGGAACAGATGGTCACCTCCGCACCGGAATTCACCTCAGCCGCCACCGCCAGAACCCCTTCGGGACGCATCAGCTTGTTCCAGTATTTTTCGCAAAAGGCTTCCGCCTGCTGGCGCAACCAGTGTTCATCCACGCCCGTCAGGAACGTTTTGATCAGCACTTCCTTTAGCTCATCGCGCGTCAGCTTACGACGCACGCAGTGGAGCGTGGGCAGCGCCATACGCACCAGACGACCCGCGAAGTAACGTTTCCCGAAGGCAAAGCGCAGGAAAGGAATAAAGCTGTCGTGGTGCGTTAATGTCCCATCAAAGTCAAAGACAGAGAGCACGCTGGATTTCGCCACCGTCTCGTCGGCAATCATATTGGTCATAAATACGTCTTAGCTGAAATACACATTCTGCGGATCAGTTTACCTGCTTTAGCTGGACAGTCCTTATACCACCACCATTTTTTCTCCATCTTGCGATCTCAAAGTGAGTCCATTTTTGGTCTCGATAAGGATTGGTGAAAAAAAGAACTGCCTATATCATCGCCACATCGCAAGATATTTTGGGGAACCATTGGGCCCCACAGGTAAGGAAAAACTCACTCACTACGTCTTTCTTGATATGACTCTTAGATCGCTTATTTCAATCCTCACGTTAAGTTTTGCTTCGTTTTCTGCAATGAGTTTTCAACTTCCAGCGTCGATGTTATCGATGAACTATGAACTGGCAGTATCGCCAGCGAAATCTGCCCTGAAGCATCAGGCAACGGATCCGCTGCGCTAGCGTATTCTCGATCCATACCAGAAAGGGGAAATCACCCGGTAACCGCGGGGCGGAATCACGCATTGCGGCGCGCAGATTGCTCCATTCCGCCCGACGTGTTGCGGCAAGTGATGCCTGACAACATTAAATAATGTCATCCACGACGCCGCCGTCGACGCGTAACGCCGCGCCGGAGGTGGCGGAGGCCTGTGGCGAACAGACATAAATCACCATATTGGCCACCTCTTCAACCGTGGCCGCGCGCTGGATCACCGAGCTGGGGCGGTTGGCCATCACAAACTCTTTCGCCAGCTGCTCCAGCGATTTGCCGGTTTTTTCGATTTCATCTTTCATCATCTCTGCAAAACCGTCCGACATCGTCGGGCCTGGCAGTACGCTGTTGACCGTCACGCCGCTCCCTGCCACGAACTTCGCCAGCCCGCGCGCCAGCGAGAGCTGTGCCGTTTTGGTCACGCCGTAGTGGATCATATCCGCCGGGATATTGCAGGCCGACTCGGAGGAGATAAACACCACGCGTCCCCAGCCTTTCTGCACCATGCCCGGCAGCAGGGCGCGGGACAGACGCACGCCGGACATCACGTTGGTCTGCCAGTAACGCTCCCAGGTTTCATCGTCGGTGGCATAGAAATCCTCAGGGCCGTAAATCCCGGCGTTGTTAACCAGAATGTCGACGTTATTCGCCACCTTCAGCAGCGACTCGACCCCTTCCGCCGTGCTGAGATCGGCAATCGCGGCGCGCACCTGCACGCCCGGCACCACCTGCTGCAGCTGCTGAATGCCTTTGTTCACCGATTCCGTGCTGCGGCCATTGACGATCACCTCGGCACCGCTTTCTGCCAGCCCTCTGGCAATGGCGAACCCGATCCCGCCGGTTGAGGCGGTCACCAGCGCCACTTTCCCCGTAAAGTCGATTTTCATCATCAGCTCCTTATCGTTTTAACGTTCGGACCTTAAAGCGTAGCAGGTGAGGATGACGGCTCCTGGCTAAAAAGGCGCAGCAGCGTCTCCACCTGCTCGTCAAGCGGGGCGAGGGAGCGCTTTACAATCAGGTGAAGCGGCGTTGCTCTGCGCGCACCGTGGCTCAGCGGCAGGCGTTTCAGGACGCCTTGATCCAGCTGGGTCTGGATGCGTTCCTCTGGCAGCCAGCCGTAGCCGACCTGAGAGAGGACGGCCTCTATGGCGGCATCGATGGTGGAGAAGGTCCACGACTCACCGGCAGCACGCGCGGCGGGCTGGCTGTCCGCAATCTGGATAAGCGGCCACGGGCGCAGCATCTCATCATTTAGCGGCGCGTCGAGGTGAAAGAGGGGATGCTGGTGATGGGCCACGGCAACAAAGTCGATATTCATCAGCCATTCGCCGAGCCCGGTAATGTCCTGGCGGCGGGTTAAGATCATCACATCGGCTTCGTCGTTAATGGCGTCGGCGCGGGTGTTTTCCAGCACTTCGGTGAGTCGTACCTGGGTCTGCGGATACTGCTGCTGGAACTGACGCAGGATAGCGAACAGGCGGCGGCGCGGGAAAATGGAGTCCACCACCAGATCCAACCGCGTGCGCATCCCGTTGCGAAGGGTCGCTGCGCGCGTCTCAACATACGAAAAGGCTTTCAGCAGCGGTTTAACCTGGTTGAGCAGAAGCTCACCGGCCGGGGTTAACACCGCCCGTCGCCCCTCCGGGACCAGCAGCGCCACGCCGAGCCGCTCCTGCAGCAGCGACAGGTTATAGCTCACCGAAGACTGGCTGCGGTGGGTTTCTTCTGCGGCTTTGGCAAAGCTGCCCGCTTCCACCACTCGTTCCAGTAAGGACCATTGTTCCAGCGTCGTCTTATGCATAATTTATCTAAAATTTGGATGAATTTGATTAAAACATAGCGTTATTCATCCATTTTTTGAAGGGGTACGATCGTCTCATCAAAACAAAGGAGACATCTTATGAACACCTTCGACAAACACGACTTAAGCGGCTTCGTTGGCAAACACCTTGTTTATACCTACGATAACGGCTGGAACTACGAGATTTACGTCAAAAATGAGACGACCCTGGATTACCGTATTCACAGCGGTCTTGTGGCAAACCGTTGGGTGAAAGATCAGCAGGCTTACATCGTGCGGGTAGGGGAGAGCATCTATAAAATTTCCTGGACCGAGCCAACCGGCACCGACGTCAGCCTGATTGTGAACCTGGGCGACAAACTGTTCCACGGCACCATCTTCTTCCCGCGCTGGGTCATGAACAACCCGGAAAAAACCGTCTGCTTCCAGAACGATCATATTCCGCTGATGAACAGCTATCGCGATGCGGGCCCGGCGTATCCAACGGAAGTGATTGATGAATTTGCCACGATCACCTTTGTGCGCGACTGCGGCGCAAATAATGAAAGCGTTATCGCCTGCGCCGCCAGCGAATTGCCGAATGATTTTCCTGCTAATCTTAACTAAGCGCGACAGTTGAATGCGCGACAATTGATATTAATAGAAAGTTCCCGGAGGATGACGGAATTCCCACCCAAACCTCCGGGATTTTTATTTTGGTTGAGTATTCATTTACTTTTCTTATAATTTTAATGTAAACGAAATGAAATAGTAGAGTAATCGCTGTGAGTCCACCCGCAAAAAAACAAAAAAATAGTTAGAATCACTATCCTGCTGTTGTAAAACGATTTTCTATCCTATTTTATGTGCTGTTTCCCTTCCGCTCTTCGCCTGTCTTAATTTTTTCCTAAGAAAACGACGCTACTTTTGCTTCAGTTGATGGTTTGTTGACATAACTGTTATAGCGACTTAATTTTATTTGGTCTTTATTTAATAACCATCTTGCATGATCCCATTGAGCTGCCCATTACGACAGCGCAGTAAAAGATGACGCCTTTAATACAGCAAGGAAATTAATAATGAGTGATTTTCTGCCTTTTTCGCGACCGTCGATGGGCGCTGAGGAAATTGCGGCGCTTCAGGACGTTTTGATGTCGGGCTGGATCACCACGGGGCCTAAGAATCAGGAACTTGAAGAGGCATTCTGTCAACTTACCGGGAATCAGCATGCGATTGCCGTCTGTTCAGCCACCGCGGGTATGCACGTCACGCTGATGGCGCTGGATATTGGCCCGGGCGATGAAGTCATTACCCCTTCCCAGACCTGGGTCTCCACGCTGAATATGATCGTGTTGCTGGGTGCCACACCGGTCATGATTGATGTGGACAAAGATACATTAATGGTGACGCCAGAAGCCGTTGAAGCCGCCATTACCCCGCGTACCAAAGCCATTATTCCCGTTCATTATGCCGGCGCGCCGTGTGAAATCGACGCTATCCATGCCATCGGTGAACGTCACGGTATTCCGGTTATTGAAGATGCGGCCCATGCCGCCGGAACGTACTACAAGAACCGTCACGTGGGCTGGAAAGGGACGGCGATTTTTTCCTTCCACGCCATTAAAAATATGACCTGCGCGGAAGGCGGCTTAGTCGTCACGGATAATGCCCAGCTGGCACAGCGGATCCGCAGTCTGAAATTCCACGGCCTTGGCGTAGACGCCTATGACCGCCAGACGCACGGTCGTGCGCCGCAGGCTGAAGTGATCGCGCCGGGCTATAAATACAACCTGGCGGACATTAATGCCGCGCTGGCGCTGGTGCAGTTAGGTAAACTGAAAGAGGCCAACAGGCGCCGCCAGGAAATCGCTGAACGCTACCTGCGGGAGCTGGCCGATACGCCGTTCCAGCCGCTCACCATTCCGTCATGGCCGCACGTGCACGCCTGGCACCTGTTTATTATTCGCGTTGATGAAGCGCGCTGTGGGATCTCACGCGACAACCTGATGGCGGCGCTGAAAGAGAAAGGCATCGGTACCGGCCTCCACTTCCGCGCGGCGCACACCCAAAAATACTACCGCGAGCGTTTTCCTGAAGTATCGCTCCCGAATTCTGAATGGAATAGCGCGCGTATTTGTTCCCTCCCTCTTTTCCCGGATATGACTCATGACGACACAACCCGTGTCATTACCGCACTCCATCAGCTTGCAGGACATTGATATGTTCAGTGCACCGCCTGTACAAAAAGTTTCCGTGGTCATCCCGGTTTATAACGAGCAGGAGAGCCTGCCCGAACTGATCCGCCGTACAACGGCCGCCTGTGACACGATGGGCAAGGCTTACGAAATTCTGCTGGTGGATGACGGCAGTAGCGATAATTCCGCACTGATGCTGACCGAAGCCGCGCAGGCTGAAGGCAGCCACATTGTGGCCGTGCTGCTCAACCGCAACTACGGCCAGCATTCGGCGATTATGGCGGGGTTTAGCCACGTCACGGGCGATCTGATCATCACCCTGGATGCTGACCTGCAAAACCCACCGGAAGAGATCCCGCGCCTGGTTGCCAAAGCCGATGAAGGCTATGACGTGGTCGGCACGGTACGTCAGAACCGCCAGGACAGCCTGTTCCGTAAGCTGGCGTCACGCACCATTAACCGCCTGATCCAGCGCACCACCGGTAAAGCGATGGGTGACTACGGCTGCATGCTGCGCGCCTACCGCCGCCATATTGTCGACGCCATGCTGCATTGCCATGAGCGCAGCACCTTCATTCCTATTCTGGCGAACACCTTTGCCCGTAAGGCAACGGAAATCCCGGTTCTGCACGCCGAGCGCGAGCACGGGGAATCGAAGTACAGCTTTATGCGTCTCATCAACCTGATGTATGACCTCATCACCTGCCTGACCACCACACCGCTGCGTCTGCTGAGCGTTTTCGGCAGCATCATCGCCGTGGCCGGTTTTGCGCTGTCCGTTCTGCTGGTGGTGCTGCGACTGGTCTTTGGCCCGCAGTGGGCGGCGGAAGGGGTCTTCATGCTCTTTGCCGTGCTGTTTATGTTCATCGGCGCCCAGTTTGTCGGAATGGGCCTTCTCGGTGAATACATTGGCCGTATCTATAACGATGTTCGCGCGCGTCCGCGCTACTTTATTCAACGTGTTGTCCGTCAGGAACACAAAGCATCTCAAGAGGAAATTCACCCATGAAAGCTGTTGTATTTGCCTATCACGATATGGGGTGCACGGGCACGCTGGCCCTGCTGGAAGCGGGCTATGACATTGCGGCAATCTTTACTCATCCGGACACCGCCGGAGAGAATAACTTTTTCGGCTCCGTGGCGCGCATCGCCGCCGAGCGTGGGATCCCTGTTTATGCGCCGGACGACGTAAATCACCCGCTGTGGGTGGATCGCATCCGCGCGCTCGCGCCTGACGTGATCTTCTCGTTCTACTATCGCAACCTGCTCTCCGACGAGATCTTAGGCCTGGCCGCAAAAGGCGCCTTTAATCTTCACGGTTCTCTGCTGCCGGCCTACCGTGGCCGCGCCCCGCTGAACTGGGTGCTGGTGAACGGTGAAACGGAAACGGGCGTGACGCTGCACCGCATGGTGCGCCGTGCGGATGCGGGCGCTATCGTGGCACAGCAGAAGGTCGCTATTGATGCGGACGAGACTGCGCTGCAGCTGCATCACAAGCTGAACGCGACGGCACAGACGCTGCTGCGTGATGCACTTCCCGCCATCCTCAGCGGCACCTTCAGCGAGACCGCGCAGGATGAGAGCAAGGCAAGCAGCTTTGGTCGCCGTACGCCGGAAGATGGTCGTCTGGACTGGAACAAACCGGCCCGCCAGCTGCACAACCTGGTACGTGCCGTGACCGATCCGTGGCCGGGCGCGTACAGCTTTGCTGGCGTTAGCAAATTTATCGTCTGGAAATCCCGCGTGCGTGACGATATTCCTGCCGCTAAACCGGGCACCGTCGTCTCTGTCTCCCCGCTGATTGTGAGCTGCGGCGACCAGGCGCTGGAGATCGTCACCGGACAAACCGACAACGGCCTGTACGTCCAGGGTACACAGCTGGCTCAGTCTCTGGGCCTGGTGACCGGGGCGCTGATCACCAGCGCACCGGTTGTAGCCATCAAACGCCGTACCCGCGTGCTGATCCTCGGCGTAAACGGCTTTATCGGTAACCACCTGACCGAGCGTCTGCTCAAAGACGATAACTACGAAATCTACGGTCTGGATATCGGCTCTGATGCGATCAGTCGTTTCCTCGACAACCCGCGTTTCCACTTCGTGGAAGGGGATATCAGCATCCATTCCGAGTGGATCGAATATCACATTAAAAAATGCGACGTGGTGCTGCCGCTGGTCGCCATTGCCACGCCAATCGAGTACACCCGTAACCCGCTTCGCGTGTTCGAGCTGGACTTCGAAGAGAACCTGAAGATCATCCGCGACTGCGTGAAATACGACAAGCGCATCATCTTCCCGTCCACCTCTGAAGTGTACGGCATGTGTACCGATAAGAACTTCGACGAAGACACCTCCAACCTGGTGGTCGGGCCGATCAACAAACAGCGCTGGATCTACTCCGTCTCCAAACAGCTGCTGGACCGCGTGATTTGGGCCTACGGTGAGAAAGAAGGTCTGCGCTTTACCCTGTTCCGTCCGTTCAACTGGATGGGGCCACGTCTGGATAACCTGAACGCGGCGCGTATCGGCAGCTCCCGTGCGATCACCCAGCTGATCCTGAACCTGGTGGAAGGCTCGCCAATTAAGCTTATCGAAGGCGGGAAACAGAAACGCTGCTTTACCGATATCAGCGACGGTATCGAAGCGCTGTTCCGCATTATCGAGAACAAAGATAACCGCTGCAACGGCGAGATCATTAACATCGGTAACCCGGACAACGAAGCGAGCATTCGCGAGCTGGCCGAGATGCTGCTGGCCAGCTTCGAGCGTCATCCGCTGCGCGATAAGTTCCCGCCGTTTGCCGGTTTCCGCGAAGTGGAAAGCAGCAGCTACTACGGTAAAGGGTATCAGGACGTTGAGCACCGTAAGCCAAGCATCCGCAACGCGAAGCGCTGCCTGAACTGGACGCCGACGGTGAAGATGGAGCTGACCATTGATGAGACGCTCGATTTCTTCCTGCGCACCGTGGAGCTGTCGGAACAGGACTCATGAAAAAAGTCGGTTTACGCATTGATGTCGACACCTTCAGGGGAACGCGTGACGGCGTACCCAAACTGCTGGAACTGCTGAGCAAGCACGGTGTGCGTTCCAGCATTTTCTTCAGCGTGGGGCCTGACAACATGGGACGCCATTTATGGCGTCTGGTTAAACCGGCATTTCTGTTCAAAATGCTGCGCTCGCGCGCAGCATCCCTCTACGGCTGGGATATTTTGCTGGCCGGCACCGCCTGGCCCGGCAGACGCATCGGCGCGGGTAATGAAGCGATTATCCGCGAGGCGGCTCAGCATCATGAGATTGGCCTGCATGCCTGGGATCACCATGCCTGGCAAGCCTGGGCTGGCGTCTGGGACATCCCGCGCCTGTCCCGTGAGGTCGAGCGGGGGATGCTGGAGCTGGAGGCCATTACCGGTCAGCCCGTGCGCTGCTCTGCCGTGGCGGGATGGCGTGCGGATCAGCGCGTCGTGAAAGCCAAAGAAGCCTTCGCGTTTCGCTACAACAGCGATTGCCGCGGAACCGGACCCTTTTTGCCGCTGTTAGGCGAAAATCGCTACGGTACGGTGCAAATTCCGGTCACACTTCCCACCTGGGATGAAGTGGTCGGACGCGAGGTAAAGGCGGATGAGTTCAATCGCTACATTCTGGACCGCATTCATCGTGACGCCGGTACGCCGGTGTATACCATCCATGCCGAAGTGGAAGGGATTGCGTATCAACATGATTTCGACGAACTGCTGACCATGGCCGCTCAGGAGGGCATCGAATTCTGCCCGTTGAGCGAGCTGCTGCCAGACGACCTCAGCACCCTGCCCGTGGGCAAAGTCGTACGTAATGAACTGGCTGGCCGGGAAGGCTGGCTTGGCTATCAACAAACCGTGAGTCCGGTCCCATGAAAACAGCCCGTTATGGCTTAGCGCTTCTCGCACTGTTTATCGTTTACTACCTCATTCCTGTCGATGTCCGCCTGCTGTGGCAGCCTGATGAAACGCGCTATGCGGAAATCAGCCGCGAAATGCTGGCCTCCGGAGACTGGGTTGTCCCGCATTTTCTGGGGCTGCGTTACTTTGAAAAGCCGATCGCTGGCTACTGGATCAACAGTATCGGGCAGATGCTGTTCGGGCACACCAACCTCGCCGTGCGCGCCGGTTCCATATTCTCTACAGGGGTAGCGGCGCTGCTGGTCATCTGGATGGCCTGGCGTCTCTGGCGAGATAAGCGGACTGCCATTTTCTCTGGCCTGATCTTCCTGACCCTGTTCCTGGTGTATGGCATCGGCACGTATGCGGTGCTGGATCCTGTCATCACCCTGTGGCTGGTGGCGGCGATGTGCAGCTTCTGGCTGGCCTCACAGGCGCAAACCGTTGCCGGAAAAGCGGGTGGCTATGTGCTGCTCGGGCTGGCCTGCGGGATGGGGGTGATGACCAAAGGCTTCCTGGCGCTGGCGGTACCGGTGATTGGCGTGCTGCCGTGGGTGATCGCCCAGAAGCGCTGGAAAGAGGTGCTGATTTTTGGCTGGCTCGCGATCCTGAGCTGCGTGCTGATTGTTCTGCCATGGGGGCTGGCCATTGCGCAACGTGAGCCTGACTTCTGGCGTTACTTCTTCTGGGTTGAGCATATTCAGCGTTTCGCCCAGAGCGACGCGCAGCACAAAGCCCCGTTCTGGTACTACATACCGTTCCTGATTGCGGGTAGCCTGCCGTGGCTGGCGCTGCTGCCCGGCGCGTTTCGTCTCGGCTGGAATGACCGACAAAACGCGGGTGGCGGGTTCTATCTGCTGGGATGGGTGGTGATGCCGCTGCTGTTCTTCAGCATTGCCAAAGGCAAGCTGCCGACTTACATCCTGCCGTGCTTTGCCCCGCTGGCGATCCTGATGGCGCGCTATGCCTGCCTCGCGGCGGAGAAAGGTGCCAGAGCGTTGCGCATTAACGGCGGGATTAACCTGGCGTTTGGCGTTATCGGCGTGATAGCGGCACTAGTGGTCTCGCCGTGGGGACTGTCTAAGCATCCGGTCTGGACCTCGGTCGAACTGTATAAAGTCTTCTGCGCGGTGGTCGCGTTCCTTATCTGGGCCGCGGTAGGCTGGTTTACGTTCAGGCAGAGTCAGCAGCGCTGGTGGCTGGCGGCACTGTGCCCTGCGGGGCTGGCGCTGCTGATTGGTTTTGCCATTCCTAACCTGGTGGTGGATTCCAAACAGCCGCAGTCGCTGGTCGACACCGTGCGCGAGCCGCTTCAGGACAGCCGATTTGTTCTGGCCAATAACGTGGGCGTGGCCGCTGGCCTGGCGTGGGAGCTGAAGCGCAATGACATCACGCTGTTTGGTCAGAGCGGCGAGCTGCGTTACGGGCTGGATTATCCTGATGTGAAAGATCGTTTTGTCGGTAGAGATGACTTCGCGCAGTGGCTGGCAGAGCACCGTCAGCAGGGACGCGTATCGCTGGTTATCCTGCTGTCAAAACGCGATGACCTTTCGCGGGCTAATCTGCCAGAACCGGATAGCCTGTATATCCAGGGCCGTCTGGCCTACCTGCAGTATCTGCCGAAGTGATGACCTGGATCTGGCTGATACTGGCAAGCCTGCTCAGCTGCGCGGGACAACTGTGTCAGAAACAAGCCACCCGTCCGGCGAAAGCCGGGCGGCGTGGGGCGCATATTGCGCTGTGGCTTGGCCTGGCCCTGCTGGCGCTGGGCAGCGGGATGCTGGTCTGGCTGGTGGTGCTGCAACGCCTGCCTGTCGGCATTGCCTACCCTATGCTGAGCCTCAATTTTGTCTGGGTGACGCTGGCGGCGAAGGTATTCTGGCGTGAAACCGTCGCGTTGCATCACTGGCTGGGGGTGGGGTTGATCATCGTTGGGATTGTTATCCTGGGAGGGAGCCTGTGAAAGGAGCGTTTTGGGCCTTATGCAGCGTGCTGTTAGTCAGCGCCGCGCAGCTGTTGCTGCGAGACGCCATGCTGGCACTGCCACCGGTCAGCGATGTTCTGGCGCTGATTTCCGCGCTGTGGCACTTCTCATCCGGCACGGGCGCGCTGCTGCTGGGGTTGATGGGGTATGTGGCCTCTATGGGCTGCTGGTATCTGGCGCTGCATCGTATGGCGCTCAGCAAAGCCTATGCCTTGCTGAGCCTCAGTTATATTCTGGTGTGGGGCATCGCGATCCTGCTGCCGGGTTGGGGGGAGCATTTCTCCTGGCACGGGCTGGCGGGGGTCGGGTTTATTATTCTGGGTGTGTTAGTGATTTTTCTGCCCCGAACGTCCCAACGTGAATAATCGACTCGTTGGTCAGGGTATAAGGGGTCGATGTGCAGACGGCAAGGCTCAGCGAGCCGACCTGTAGCTGACTGACCGCATGTGTCTGCGCAGTGCTGTCGATGCTGACAATCTGCCAGGCACTGCCGCCACGCTGTTTCACAATCGCTTCTTTCCGTGTCCAGATACGCCAGAACGCAGAAAGCCGTTCCTCGGGCGCTTCACGCTCCAGCTCATCATGCTCTGTCACGCTGAATACCGCATTAGCCAGCGCCTGCCAGTTCTTCCTTGGACGAATCACTTCGATATCACAGCCGACTTCGCCTTCATCGCTCATCAGTAAGGCGATATCGTCACCGCTGTGGCTCAGGTTGAACCACAGTGGATGCCCCTTCGCAAAGGCTGGTTTCCCCTGCTCACCGTAAATGATGTCGGGGAGCGGGTGAGGAGATAACGTTCTGGCGAGCAGCGTCCTCCCGGCCAGCCAGGAGGCATGTTGGGCACCCTGAGGTGCCCTGTGTACGAGCGTTGACGCCAGCGGGTCCGCGCTAAGGGTGGAGATCTTTCCCAGTACAAACTGGTACATAGTTACGCCCAGCGTTTAATGATAATCGAGGTGTTGATGCCGCCGAACGCGAAGTTATTACTCTGCAGATATTCGCAATCGATCTGGCGGGCTTCCCCCATAATATAATCTAAAGCACCGCATTGCTCATCCGGGTGCGTTAAATTGAGCGTCGGGGCAAACCAGCCTTCACGCATCATCTGCAAGCTCATCCACGCTTCCAGCGCGCCGCAGGCCCCTAACGTATGGCCAAAATAGCTCTTCAGCGAGGAGACCGGCACGTTGTCACCATAGATAGCGGCAGTGGCCTGACTTTCGGCGATATCACCGCGATCGGTGGCGGTACCGTGCGCGGAGATATACCCCATATCCAGGGCGCTTAATCCCGCCATGGCCAGCGACTGCTCCATGCAAATCTGCATGGTTTCACGCTGAGGCTGGGTGATATGGGCCGCGTCACAGTTAGTGGCAAAGCCCACGATTTCGCCGTAGATCCTGGCTCCGCGCGCTTTGGCATGCTCCAGCTCTTCGAGTATCAGGGTACCTGCGCCTTCCCCAATCACCAGACCATCGCGTTGCGTATCGAACGGTGAAGGGGTGGTTTTGGGTTCGTCGTTACGCTGGCTGGTGGCAAACAGCGTGTCAAACACCGCCGCTTCAGACGGGCACAGCTCCTCAGCGCCCCCCGCAACCATAACGGTCTGGTAGCCGTGGCGAATCGCCTCCCAGGCGTAGCCAATCGCCTGGCTGCCGGACGTACAGGCGCTCGACGTCGGGATGACGCGGCCACGTAGCCCAAAGAACAGGCCGGTATTCACCGCGGTCGTGTGCGGCATCATCTGCACGTAGGTTGTCCCGGTGATGTTATTGGTGTGCTTTTCGGTGAGCATGGTCGCGAATTCGCTGACCGGTCCGGTACTGCCTGTAGAAGAACCGTAGGCAATACCGGTTTGCCCGTTGGTGAGTACCGCTTCGCCAATCAATCCCGCCTGCTCCAGCGCCAGCTCGGTGGCGCGGGTCGACATCAACGACACCCGGCCCATGGCGCGAATACGCTTGCGGGTATAGTGTTCCGGCAGCGTGAAATCATCGATCGGCGCACCCAGCAGGGTGTGCAGGCCATCATACACCTGCCATTCCGGCATTTTACGCACCGCGTTTTCATACGCCAGCAGTCTGCTGGACACGGATTGCCAGTTTTCGCCAAAGGCGGTCACGCCGCCCATGCCCGTAATCACCACGCGACGCGTCATAGCATTCCTCCGTTAATGGAAATGACCTGGCGGGTGACGTAGCCCGCAATATCTGACATCAGATAGCTTGCCAGCCCGGCGACCTCCTCAGCCTGGCCCATGCGTTTCATTGGAATGATGGACATCGCTTCTTTCAGCGCGGCCTCTTCCATCTCAATCATGCCGGTATCAATCAGCCCCGGGGCAATGCAGTTCACGGTGATTTTGCGTTTTGCCAGCTCAATCGCCAGCGCTTTGGTAGCACCGATAATGCCCGCTTTTGCCGCGCTGTAGTTCACCTGCCCGCGGTTGCCCATCACGCCGGATACGGACGATAAGGTGATAATACGTCCCCCTTTACGGGTGCCAATCATCGGCATAATGCAGGGGTGAATGACGTTATAAAAACTGTCGAGATTGGTGTGGATCACGCTGTCCCAGTCGTCTTCACTCAATGCCGGAAAGGCGCCATCGCGGGTGATACCGGCGTTGCTGACCACGCCATACCATGCGCCATGGGCTTCAATGTCCTGCTCCAGCACCTCGCGGCACTGTTCGCGGTTGCCCACATCAAAGGCGAGTAAACGACCGTTGCCACCCGCCTGCGTGATGGCGTCCAGCGTCTCCTGCGCGCCTGCGGCATCACGATGGTAATGCACGCCTACGGTAAACCCGTCGGCGGCGAGCTGGCGGGCGATGGCGCGCCCTATGCCTTTGCTGGCCCCTGTGACCAGTACGGAACGACTCATGCGTTAGATCCCTGATTAAAAAGCGAGGTTAATTCTTCTGCGCTCGGCTGGAAGGTGTTGACCCGGCCCGTGGCCAGCGTCTCTTCATCAGCGGAAATCGCGCATTCAAAACTGCCGAAGCGTTCGTCCTGCATCAGCAGTTTTACGGTGATTTCCAGCGTCAGACCTTGCGTAAAACGCCCGCTGGCGCAGACCAGCTCGCGCGCGCCGAGCACCATGCCCAGCGCAATATGATCCTGCCCCTGCTGCTGGCGATGCCAGCCTGACCAGACGCCGACGGTCTGCGCCATCAGCTCGAGCGCGTACCAGCCCGGCAGATCGCCATCGGCATTCAGAAACGGCGCCAGTACGCTTTGCCTGTCGACCACAACGCGGCATACCGCCGTGTCATCCGTAACGCACTCAACGGACTCGAGCAGCATCATTGGCGCATCGTGCGGCAAATAGTCGACGGGTGATAAGTAGCTCATGACGCTCTCCCCAGCAGAATGCTGGCGTTATTGCCGCCAAACGCGAACGAATTAGACAGAATGATCGGTTTTTTCAGAGCGGCACTCTGGTGCAGCAGGCCGCACGGCGCCAGCGTGTCGTCCGGTGCGTAGCGGGCGAAGTCCTGCGGCGGCAAGGGCAGATCGCGCGTCAGGATCAGCCAGCTCAGGGCCGCTTCGGTAATGCCGGCAGCGCCCAGCGTATGGCCGGTAAGGTGTTTGGTTGAGCTGCACGGCACGCTTTCCCCGAAGAGATCGTGAACGACCTGCGATTCAATCTGATCGTTGAGCGGCGTGGCCGTACCGTGCAGGTTGATGTAGCCGATATCCTCCGGCTGCATACCCGCGTCATTAAGCGCCTGCGTGATGGCCCTGATCGCTCCTTCGCCCTGCGGATGCGGAGCGGAAATATGGTAAGCATCGCTGGATTCGCCCGTCCCGAGCAGCGCCACATCGGCGGGCTCACGGCTAAGCACCATCAGCGCGGCGGCTTCACCGATGGTGATCCCCCGGCGATCGCGACCGAACGGCTCGCAGAGCGTAGGGGAGAAGGATTCAAGGCTGTTAAAACCGTTGACGGGCATTCGGCTCAGGGTATCGGCCCCGCCGACAATGGCGATATCCACCAGTCCGGCGTCGATCAGGCGTTTGCCGCCGATCATCGCCCGCGCGCTGGAAGAGCAGGCCGTCGAGATCGTATAGGCCGGGCCCTCGAGCTGAAGCCAGTTGGCAAGGAAGCGGGACGGATCGCCAAGCTCCTGCTGCGCATACTGCCAGCGCGTGCTGGTCTCGCCGTCGGTCATGCGGCGCACATGCTCATCGCCTTCATCCAGCCCGGAGGTACTGGTTCCCAGCACCACGGCCACGCGGTCGCGACCGACGCGGGCGATGGCCTCGTCGACGGTCGACTGAATCTGCGCCAGCGCGGCCAGCAGCAGCTGGTTGTTGCGGGTGCGGTGTGCGGACAAGGTATCCGGGATGGTCGGCAGCTCGCCTTCCACGCCACCCAGTACGGCTTCGGGTGAGTCCTGCAGCCAGCCGGTCCGGGCATGCATCCCCGGCGCCACGCCTGCCGTCAGGTTCGCGGCAATCTCATCAGGCGAGTTGCCCAGCGCGTTGACCATGCCAACAGCGGAAATATAAATCATCTCAGTCACCCAGATATTGAATGGTGATGTGGTATTTGAATACGTGTTGCTCGATGCTGATCGGCTCGCGCTTGCCTTTGCGCTGCAGGTAGACAATCTCCGTCACCAGCTTGCCGCTGGCGTTGCGCAGCTCGCGTCGATCGCCATTGTCCGTTAACGTCCAGCCCTTCGGCAACTGTGGCTGCCAGGCGCTAATTGGCCAGTGGCTGAGCATCACGTCGGCCAGCACCTGGCTGGCGGGCGGCAGCTGCGGCACGACGATCGACTGTTCGGTATGAATACCGGTCTCATCGTACGTCGCGAGGAACAGACGAATGCCCACGGAAGAGAGTCCGGCCAGCGTCACTTTATGCGCATCCGCGTTGAGCATCACCAGCAGAGACTGCGATTGTCCGTTAAAGCTGCCGGTCAGCAGCTGTTGGGAGCTTACTGCCGGGCTAATGCCGGGTGGCGGGAGCGTAACTTTGGTTCCCGGCTGGAGCCAGGCCTGGGGACGCGTCTCTTTGGTATCGGTCGAATGGCTGCAGCCCGCCAGCAGCAGCGCCGCGGCCAGCGCGGCGGCGCGGTAAAAAGCGTTCATTTACGTTTTCTCTCTTTCTTATCCGGCATCGCCAGCGGCGCCAGCAGGAAGGCAGTAAAAATACCGCTCACCAGCACGATACCAAAGCTGCTGATGGCCTGGGTGGCGCTGAAGACGAGCATGCCCAGCGTCAGCAGCGTGGTCATCATCGCCAGCGTAATCGCCAGCATTGAGGTCAGCGGCGTACCGCGCGGATTGCTGAAAAACAGCGTGTAGTTAATGCCAATGCCGAGCACCAGTACCAGCGCCAGCAGTGAAAACAGATTCACCGGATGGCCCGTTGCGGCCAGGACCGCCAGCCCGCAGCTCAGCGACAGCACGGACGGTACCAGGCTTATCAGCCCTTTACGCCAGCTGAGGCGCAGCATTGCCCCACAGGCAATCACTGCCAGTGCCGCAAACAGTAGCCCCGTCAGCAGCGTGCGATAGAGGGCAAACAGGCTGTCAAAGCTGGCTTTGCGATCGACCCAGACGACGCCGTCATGGCGCGCGGCCAGTTCACTGAGGTGCGCGCTGTTTTTCGCGCCGTCCACCGGCACCAGCACGCCGCTTTCCCCATTCGGCAGGGTCAGCCAGAGCAGACGCCAGCCTTCGCTGGCCGGGCTTTTAAGCCACGCGTCCACGCTGACCGGCATGGTGTCGAGATTCGGGGAGACGGCGTTGAGCCCGGCGCTTTGCAGCACGTTCGTTACCGCAGGGGCAGCGTCGCGCAGCAGCGTAAGATCGCTTTTCTGGCGGGCCAGCGAGTTCAGCGGCAGGGTACGCCAGCGGGCGATCTCTCCCGCTTTTTGCGCCTCGGCCAGCGCCGGGGTAAAGGCTTCCAGCCGCTCCAGCGTTTGCTGAGGCGAGGCGCCATGGACCACAAACCATTTCTGATCGACGCTCTGTCCGGTCAGGGCGGTAATGGCCTTCTCCTGCGCCAGAATATCTTTTGGCAGGGCCTGCAGTTGGGCGATATCGTCGTCCACCCTCAGGGTGCTCATCCCCACGGCGGAGAGCAGCGCCAGCGCGACGGGCAAACCAACGGACAATTTTTTATTGCGTCGCCAGGCGGCCAGCCAGCGCATCATCGGGACCATCAGCGGAACCGGGCGCACCGGTAAACCCCGGCACAGCCACGGATGCCAGAAAATCACCGTCAGGCAGGAGGCGCTCAATCCCACGGCGGCGAACACCGCCATCTGGCGGATCCCGGGGAAGGGGGCCAGCATCATTATCAGGTAGGCGGCGACGGTCGTCAGCAGCGCCAGCAGCAGCGCATTGCGCACTTTCCCCAGGCTTTGCCAGGGGGAATGCTCCGCGCCGTGCACCATCCGTTCGGTCAGGTAGTAGAGCGTGTAGTCGGCTGAAATACCGATGATGCTCATGCTCATCACCAGCGTCATCAGGTGCAGCTCGCCAAAGAGCAGCAGCGTTACCACCGTGCCCGCCAGCGCGCCGATGGCAATCGAGAGCACGCTCAGCAGCAGCGGACGCAGAGAGCGGAACACCGCCACGATGAGCAGGAACACGCCAAGCAGGGTGGCGATGCCCAGCGTTGAGACGTCGCGTTTGGCCTGCTGGCTGGCGTAATCGCTGTAAAACACGGTTCCGCGGGAAAGCAGCTGTGCCTGCGGGTAACGGGCTTTGAGCGTCTCCTGCAGCGCGTTAAGCGTCGTCACGAGCCGGTGGGTCTGCTGCATATCAAATGACGAGCCCGCCAGTTCACCGTGAAGCAGATACCAGTAGTTTCCCGCCTCATCTTTTGTGACCAGCCAGCCGTCCATCAGCCGCAGCTTCTGGCCGTTTTGCGCCAGAGCGAGCTGCGAGCCGCGCATCAGCATCAGGGGATCGTTTTGCAGCTCTTTGCCGCTGACCCCGGAAAAGGCTGAATAGAGCTGAGATAGAATCCACTGCGCCTGCGCGTTTCCACCGTTTTGCAGGCGGGCGCGGGTGGCGGGATCGATAAGGCCATTTCGGTGCTGCCAGAAGAACTCTCCCCAGGCTTTTTGCCCGGCGGCGTCCATCGGGCCTTTGACGTCGCTGAGCGCGTCACTGCTTTGCAGCATCGCCAGCCACTGCTGCGCCACGCGCGAATCCGGCTCTTTGCCGGGGCTGACCAGCCAGACCAGCTGGCGGTCGAGACGCTGCATAAACCCGTCGTTGAGCGCCGGCGGGATCGCCCCCAGCGTCTGTTTCGGCAGCATGGCTAGCACGCTGCTGTTCAGCCGCGCGCCGGGCAGCCGCGACAGCAGCACGCCCAGCAGGATCAGGCATAGCGTGGCCCACAGCAGCGCCGGGCGCAGGGATTTACGGTGCGGCAAAGCGTTGGCGTTCGTCATCGGTCAGGCTGGCGGGCGTCAGTTGGTGGCGTGAAAGGGCGATATCGGTACGGTCACCCTGTTTGTCGTTGAGGCGAATCGTCTCCAGATAGGTCGCGCCGCCCAGATCGAGGGTGGCGAAAATCTTGTCCAGCGGCGTCGTTTTTGGCGTGAGCACCAGCGACCAGCGGCCTGCTCCCTGGTCTTTAAAATCGATGCGGAAGTTCTCTTCAAGCACCTTGCGGTCGGCCTGGAACAGGGCCCGCAGAAGGTGGTTGAACTGGAACATCTGCGGATTATTGTCGGCAGTGATGGTCTGCGGCGGCTGGCCGTTGATCGCCTGAACCATCCGCTTGTCGTCCAGCAGGAGCGTCATCGGAAACGGCGCTTTTTGATCCCACAGCAGGCCACTGTCGCGGGCGATCAGCATCTCGCCCTGCGAGCGCAGCGGCTGCGGCATATCTTTTATCGTGCGAACCTGTTCGAAGTGCGCACGCACGACAGGCTGCTCGGTGAAGCGCTGCTGCAGTTCATCCAGCGTCACGGCGCTGACCAGCGGGCTGACGATCAGCGCCAGCAAAGGCAACCATTTCATGGCGTCACTCCCATTCGTTCAAACAGTATTGCCGGGCTCACAAAGCACATTTCGCGGGTGGCTTCTTCTACTGCCACCTGGATTGTGTAACCGGTGGTGGTGCGTTTGCCGGTCTGCGCATCGAAAATTTGATAGGCAATGCGCAGGCGGTTTTCATACTCTTCAATGTGTGCGCGGACGCGAATTCGCTGCTCAAAGGTCACCGCATCGCGGTATTTCACCCGGGTATCGACGACGGGCCAGACGTAGCCGGAGGCCTTCATCTGGCGATAGCCATAGTTAAACTGATTGAGCAGCGCCTCGCGGGCGATCTCAAAGTAGCGGAAATAGTTACCGTGCCAGACCACGCCCATCATATCGACGTCGTGGAACGGAACGGTGATCTCGACTTCAGTCGTAAAGCGGGGATCGGTCAGCACCCTTTACTCCTTCTCTCTGGACTCTGGCAGATGCCAGAAATCGAAAAAATTAAACCAGTCGAGCGGCGACATGAGGGCGTAGTGCTCCAGCCGCTGCGCGTAGCGATCGACGATATCCTGCAGCGCCTGCTGGCGTTCACCGCGCGGCAGGCGCAGCGGGTCGGCAAACGGTTCGCAGTGCAGGGTGAGCTTCCCCTGCTGGCGCAGGGCAAAAATCAGCACCACCGGGCAGCGCAGGATGGAGGCCAGAATAAACGGCCCCTGTGGGAACGGCGCAGGCTGGCCCATGAACGGACTCCAGATCACGCGCCAGTCGCCGCCACGCTGCGGATTCACCGCGATGCGATCGCCCACAATCGCGACCCACTCTCCGCGCTCAAGCTTCTCTTTGATGGCAATCGCGGTGTCCGGGCCGATGTCGGTAACCGACATCAAATTTACGCTGGCCTGGGGCGCCATTTCGCTCATGATTTGCTTAAAGCGCTGGGCGTTCTCGCTGAAAACCAGGGCGTTGATGATTTTGCTCTCTTCCAGCTGAGCCAGCGCCCGGCAGGCTTCTACGTCGCCAAGGTGCGAGGCGAGCAGGAGCTTGCCCTGCGGCGCCGCGATATCTAGCGCTTCGCTCGCGCCGGGGGCAAAGACCACGTCGCGCTCAAACTTCAGCTCACCGCGCCAGCTGGCGACTTTATCCAGCATCGCATTGCCGAAGCGCATAAAATGGAAAAAGCTGTTGAGCCGTGAGGGAACAGGCATGCTCCGCTGACGCAGTTCTTGCTTCACTCTCGCAATCCACTGCCGCGAGGCCTGCCGCGCCGGACGCGCGATAAGCCAGTACACGCCGATCACCGGCCACAGCAGCACGGCAAAGGCCCGCCGCCCCAGCAGTTGCCAGACGCGCAGCATCAGGCGCATCCCCCACAGACCCTTGACTTCGTCCTGCTGCGCCCAGTGTTGGCGGCGTCGACGGAAAAGCAGGCCGGGCATGCGGGGCAGCATGCCGAAGAAGAGTCGGGTATGCATCAGGGAGATCCGCACGTTATCTTTTAACGCATCGAAGTGGGACAACCCGTCCTTCGGATAGGTGACGCGGGTGGGCAGAAAGACGCTGGTGTTGCCCTGCCAGTAGAGACGGACCATCACTTCGGTGTCAAAGTCCATGCGTTTACCGAGCGGTTCACGCGCTGCCAGCCGCAGCGTGGGGGAGACCGGGTAGACCCGAAAGCCGCACATGCTGTCTTTAAGCTGCAGGGATAAGGTCTCAATCCACACCCAGACGTGGGTTACCCAGCGACCGTAGAGTCGCGAGCGTGGAATGGAATCATCGTAAATGGGCTGGCCGGAAATCAGCGCGTCCGGGTGGCGCTCTGCCAGCGCCAGCAGTTTGGGGATATCTTCGATGGCGTGCTGGCCGTCCGCGTCCACCTGCACGGCGTGGGTATAGCCCGCGCGCGCGCACTCCTCCAGCCCCCTGATGACCGCGGCACCTTTCCCGGCGTTTTGCGCCAGACGGACCAGCGTCATCTGTGGCTCCGCCGCCGCCAGGCGTTCGAGCTCCTGACGGGTGACAGCTTCGCTGCCGTCATCCACCACCAGGCACGGCAGGCCGAACGGTGCGAGACGCGACAGCACGCTGGCGATCATGGCGCCGTGGTTGTAGCACGGGATCAGCACGCAGGGGCGAAAGATTACTGACATAGACGAATCTTTCCGCTGCTGGCGGTATGGCGCTCATCCCCGGCGTGACGCTGGTAGCTGAAGGTCAGCATCTGACGTTCGGCATGCCACTCAAGCACCAGCGTGACCGTGGTTTCCGGCAGCAGAGGAGCCTGGAACTTCACGTTTTGAATGCTGTGAAAGCGGTAGCCCGGTGCCAGTAATGTCGTGGCGTAGTGCATCACCCAGTCAAGCTGTGCAACGCCGGGCAGTAGCGGTTGTACGGCAAAATGGCCCTGAAACCAGAACAGCGCCGCGTCGAGATGCAAAGTGATTTCCAGCTTCTCCGGCTGTGTCTGGTGGCGCTCAATTTCATGAATTTTCATGAAACAACTCCTCTAACTGCGCATAGACACGCTTGTTCATACTGTTTACCGGCATTTCATCGACAATGCGCCAGTAGCGTGGAACGGCGACCGGCTCAAGCCAGGGCAGCAGGGCGCGACGCCAGGCGAACTCCTGCGCTTTTTTATCCTGCATATACCCGCGCTGACGAACCGCTTCGTCCAGGACCAGCAGTGCACCAATCCCCTGACGGCCTCCGCGCGTGACCGGCAGTACAGCCGCTTCGCAAATGCCGTCGAGCTCCAGCAGGCGACGTTCGATCTCGTTAAGCGAGATGCGCTTTTCTTCAATTTTGACCACCCGCCCGCGACGACCGGCGATGCTGAACAGCCCCTCGCTGTCGAAGTGGAGGATATCGTCCAGCTGGAGTCCTTCAGCCTCATGGATCAGTGGCGACGTGACGCGACAGGCTTCATCTTCCTGATGGAAGATCACGCCGGGGAACGCCAGCCACGGGACGTTATCCTGCTGGCGATGGCGCCAGGCAAGGATCCCGGTTTCGGTACTGCCATAAATTTCATCCGGGCAGATGTTAAGCCAGCCAGCGGTGGTGGCGACGTCACACCAGGGCAGCATTCCGCCTGCGGAAATCAGCATCCTGACGGGCGGCGCGGCCAGCTCGGTATCCAGGCGCTTCAGGAACGCCGGGCTGCTGATGAACAGGTAAAGTCTGTCATGAGGAAGGGCGGCCAGCTGTTCTGCGTAATAGAGCATCGCGGCATGCAGCGGCAGACCCAGCGCCATCGGCAATACGATGCGGAATGTCAGGCCATACAGGTGTTGCGGTACGACCGAGGCGACAACGCTGCATCCGGCCAGACGCTCGCCGAAGCGGTCAGCCAGCAGACGGGCCTCGCGATCCAGACTGACGATGTGCTTAATCACCCGGCGCGGGGTACCCGTGGAGCCGGAGGTGAACAGCTCTACGAAGCGGCTTTCGTCAATCTCCGGCAGGGGCGCCCAGTGGTTAACTGTCTGATGGTGGGAGGCCACCACAATCAGCTTCCCATGGAAAGCGAGAGTCCGATCGCTCAGAACGCCGCTAAACAACGCCTGCTGTTCTTCAAGCTGTGAGACGCGGCTATGGCCGGGAATGACCGGTGTTTTACCGGCATGCAGCGAGGCCAGCAGCGCAACAATAAACAGGTAGCTATTTTCAAAGCACAGCGCCCAGCGCTCGCCTTCCTGCTGACGCAGGGTGTCGACCAGTAAGGTCACGTCGTGGCGCAGCTGGCCCAGCGTCCAGGTACGATCGTCAAGCCAGGCAACGGGCGTATCGTCAGGGCGCGGCGCGTTTAACCACTGGCCCAGTGGAAGGGGGTTAGTCATTGTGCATCTCTTTTTTTATCACCCGCTGGCGCACCAGCCACTCTGTCGCCATCAGCGTCCCCATCAGGATGTAAGCCACCATACCGTTCCACAGCGTCCACAGATGCATGTCGCCGTGGAGGACGGTGAACAGCGCCATCGCGCCGTTACCGATGAAAAAGCCGCACCAGACGAGAGTCACCCTGCGGGTATAGCGCACGCCCTCCGGGGGCAAATCTGGCTCGCGCAAGCGCGCCAGTCGCTCGACAAGTGGCATCGCGGTCCACAGCGAACCCCCGAACACGGCCAGCATCACCAGGTTGACGACCACCGGGTAGAGCAGCAGCCACTGATGGGTTTTCAGCAGATAGCTGGCCGCGCAGAGCACGATGCCCGCCAGCGCAACACACTGCACCACGTACCGCATCGGGCCGGTGTTTCGCTGCGCCTGACGCAGCCGCAGCAGCAATACCAGTGCCATCACCGGTAACAGCCATTGCAGGCTGTTGTGCGTCAGCCCAAATCCAATGAGGAAGGGCCACGCCAGCAGCATCAGCCCCGTCAGCAGTGGGATGACCGGGAACGTCCGTCCACCACGCACAATGTCTTACTCTTCGCGCAGAAGCTGTTCGACGGCGTCTACCACATCCTGAACGGTACGAACCGATTTGAAGGTTTCCGGCTTGATTTTCTTGCCCGTTTTTTTCTGCAGATGAACAATCATGTCCACCGCATCAATGCTGTCCAGCTCCAGGTCTTCGTAAAGACGGGCTTCGGGCGTAATATCCTGCGGGTCGATTTCAAAGAGCTTGGTCAAAAGGCCACAGACTTCCTGATAAATGGTTTCTTGTTCGGTCATCGTGATCACATCTCAGGCGCGTTGAGCGTTGATAAAGGACGCCAGCGTGGCGACGGAAAAGAAGTGCTGGCGCATCTCTTCGCTTTCGGCGGAAAGCACCACGCCATACTGGTTTTTCACGGCCAGCCCCAGTTCCAGCGCGTCGATAGAGTCGAGACCCAGCCCATCGCCAAACAGCGCGGCATCGGTATCAATATCCTCTGCGGTAAGCTCGTCCAGATTCAGCGTGGTGATAATGAGATTCTTAATTTCAAGATAAAGCGCTTGCATCATTAATTCCTGACAAAGATTGAAGGCCTGATGTTAATCGATGCTGTAGATGCCGGTTTAACTGCCTTGCCGCCAGCGCCGGTTCTTGTTCAGTTGCATCGTAAAATTCGTCGATGTTCACGCGGTCGCGGACATCCACGGTGAAAACAGGTTTTTCTGGCGGTACATCATACCAGTGACTTTTTTTATCCAGCAGATGTTCGCTACAGTGGATCAGCACCACCCGCAGATCGCTGTTACAGCGCACGGCGATATTTGCCGCGCCGCGCTGGAGAGAGATAGCCTCGCCAAATCGGGTACGCGTGCCTTCCGGGAAGATTAAAAGCGTGTCGCCCTGAGCCAGACGCTGCTGGCTGGCCGCGAGCAGGGGCTCGGCTTCGCTGTTAATCAGGTAATCCGCCGCACGGATAACACCGCTGACAAACGGGTTGCGCAGCAGCGCGCTCTTCACCAGACAGTCGGTTTCCGGCATCACCGACGCCAGAATCACGTAGTCAATTAACGTGGGGTGGTTAGCCACCACCAGACAACCCCGATCGCTGCGCAGCGCGTCAAGATTGTGAATGCGATAGTCCAGTACTCCGAGGCTGCGAGCAACGGTCAGGAAGAAGCGGAAGCTGGCCGCAATGCTGCGACGCGCCAGGCGACGACGGCTGGCGCGATCGCGCTGGACGATCAGCAGCAGGTTGAACCAGACCAGCGACAGCAGCAGCCCGCCCACGCCAAACAGCGCGAAGCAGAAGCCGGTCATCACCAGACGCCATAACCAGTTGATACGGGCAGCCAGGCGGTTCATGCGCGCGTCCATTGCCACAGCAAACGTTCCCCGGGCACCACAAACTGCCGTGCCTCGCTGAGATAGCGTTGCAGGAACAACAGGCTTTGCGGCAGGGCGGGTTCTTCACCCGTGCTGCCGCTTCGGGTTTCACACTGCAATCCGTTGCCGGATTCAATCACCAGCGCCAGCGCGTACGGCCAGGTGGGCATCTGCGGCGGTAACGCCGGATGGTAAAATTCCGGCAGCGCGCCGTCAAAATCGACCAGCAGGACGCGGGAATAGCCCGCATGCAGCAGGCTCAGCACTTCACATAAGGCCTGCTGGAAGGTGTCCAGTCCGGCTGAGATGGATGATGAGACGATGGCCTGGCGTGCGGTAATCGTGAGATTGCCCACCGCGGAATTGTGCACGGACATAGCGAAATCGGTGGGGGAAACGGACTGCCCGGTCGCCAGAGCATGCAGAATACGGTAGTTGCGCTCCAGCTCGCCGTGACGGCTGGAATAGACGACGGCATCAATGGCGTGCTTTTGCAGCATGGCAAGACCAATGTCCACCGCCAGCTTACTGCCTGAATTGAGGCGGCGCGCGGTCATCATAGGTAAAGCGGTCAGCCGGGGAAGCGGGGCCGCTGGGTCAACGGCCAGCTGCAGGCGCGACCACGCCTGCCACTCTGTGGCATCGCTGAGTCCTGGCGCTCTCGTCTGCCAGTCGATAATGTTCAGTGAAAATTTCATCTACGCGCGTCCGCGAAAAAACCGTATTCAAAGGGCAGGCTGGGCCACCCGGGCAGCTACGCTGCTCTGTTGTTCACGTTTGGTGCATATCAGCAGGGTATGACCGACCCCAAGGTTGTCCAGCCGTTGTTCAACGCTGAAACCTGCGCTCTCCAGGTAGCGATAAAACTTCTCTACGCTGTAAAACCGGCTATTACCATTCGCCATACAGGTGAAATAGAGCGAGGTGGCATTCAGACTGAAAGAGGCCGCTTCAAACTTCTGGGCATCCCAGAAAAGCTCCATGATGCACAAACGTGCGCCTGGCTTCATGACCTGTGCGACGCGCGTCAGCATGGCGACAATCTGATCCGGAGAGAAACAATCCAGGAACTGGCTCATCCACCAGACGTCGGCGTCTCCCGGCAATGCTGCAGGGCTAAGCATATCGACAGCATGGAATCCAATACGATGAGAAAAACCTGCTTTTGCGATGTTTTCCTGCGCCAGCGCTATCTGCTGCGGCAGATCGAGGATCGTCACGGCAACAATTTCGTCATAGCGGCAGCAGCGTAACGACCATTTACCCGTATTTCCGCCCACATCGTACAATTTTGTCGGCGAGCTTGCGAATATATATGGTAACGCAGCGTCAAAAGCGGCGTCAGAATAGTAATGATCAAAAGCGAACCAGCTCTCTTTCGCCGGAGCCGGTAATTGGGATAATGCCGGGTAGATGGTTGGCCAGTCGCCAAACACGGCTAATCCGGCCGGCTTTTCTTCCTGCAGGGCGTCCGCCAGGTGAAATAGCCCCTGATAACAAACGTCCTGAGTGAAATCCATATTTACGCGGGTCATTGCGTCGTGCAGTAAAAAATGTCCCACTTTCGCCAGAAAATAACGTCCATCCTGTTGGGTAACGATGCGTCCGCTTAATCCCATATCCAGCAGGACGCTAACACCATAGCTACTCAGGGTGCTGTTTTCGGTTATTTCCTCGAGGGTAGCTCCCTCTTTGCCTTGTTTATCGAGCCAGGCGAGAACGCCAGAGTTACGCAGACAAAGCGCAGTCTGGAATAACATCGGGGCAAAGGCGATGCGTTGCGCTTCGGTAATGGCATCCAGTGCGCTGAGTGTGTCCTTTTCGTACATTACTGCGTAACCTTTTAGGGCAATAAAGAGAGGTTATCGGGCCATACGCGGCCCGACTTTAGAAAAATATTACAGCGCGGCGCCAGCGGAGAGGTTCAGCTGAATATCGTGGTCGAGGTTATTCACCCAGCGGTTATAATTCTTGTGAATTTTACCGTCTGCCGCTTTCAGGTTAAGGCTGTTTTCATAGTTGATTGAATAGCTTGTTGCCGTGTACGGAATACTCACCTGGACCGAGTGATCGCGTGACTGCAGACGTCCCTTAATCACCCCAGGACCCGCTTCCGTCATGATCCAGTCACGCTTTTGGCCTGCTTTCAAAATTGCCGTTTTTACCTGATCGGCAGTATGACCCGCGCTGACAATAGAGTGAACCTGAGCGATTGGGGCCGTACGCGCACAGCCTGCCAGTGCACCCACGAATACGGCAGCAGTACACCATTTAACGATCTTTTTCATCAACAACTCCATATCAATAATAACAATTAAAGGTAGTGGTTTTTACAAATAATACGCATCCGGCTTTTTTTGACCGCTAGATGTATTTTTAATCAATATTAATGTTTGCATTGCGTTGACGCGAAGGTGGGCATAATAACATGGAAAATAAATAAGAATTTCATTTTTTATAATTTGCGTTAAATCATGAGTTGCGTTTCAATATAATGCGCGTGGAGTAAATAAAGACAGAGTGAATATCGCCTTAACGCAAATAAAAATACCGCGACGGATTAGGGACGCGGTAATTTACGGTGTATTACTGACGCTTTAAACCTACCTGTACAGGTAGGCCGGTTACCCGGGTAGCCGGCTTTTCGGCCTCCCCGGCCCGAGCAGGATCGCCAGCTTGCTGCCGCCTTTGGTGGTTTCCATCCAGATTTTACATACGCTGGTCAGGGGGACCGACAGCAGCATTCCGACCGGGCCCAGCAGCCATCCCCAAATCAGTAAGGATAAAAACACCACCAGCGTCGACATGCCCAGCCGGTGTCCCATCATGCGCGGCTCAAGAATATTGCCCAGCACCATATGCACAACGAGGAACAGCGCGCCGACCAGCATGCATTCGTAGAAGCCGTTAAACAGGAACGCCTGAATCATCGGCGGCACGGCGGAAAGCACCGCGCCAATATTGGGCACGTAGTTGAGCAGAAACGCCAGCACGCCCCACATCAGCGCGAACTGCACGTCCATCAGCATCAGCCCCAGCCAGACAATGATCCCCGTCCAGACGCTCAGTAGCGTTTTCAGCGCCAGATATTTTGAGACGCCCTTCAGTGCCCGGTGTAATCCGGCAATGTGAATTTGTGGGTTGTTCAGGGCAAAGCGCAGCTTATAGGGAACGTGGCGGACTTCGAACAGCATAAACACCACCGTCATGACCAGCAGCAGAATGCTGGCCATCGCGCCGGAAAGCCCCGTCATCAGCGTGGTGGCGTAGGTCATGACCTTCTCGGAATCCATCCTGCGCAGCATCCGTTCGGGTGAGATATGCAGATTAAGAAAGGGTACCATCTCCTGCAGCGCCACAATCTTACGGGTCAGCTCTTTGTTGTACTGCGGCAGCATGGTGGAGAATTCGCTCAGCGAGGCCGCCAGCACGCCGAAGAGCGCCGTCAGGGCAATCAGCATCACGATGACGACGATGGTGATGGCTACCGGACGGCTGACGCCCCGGCGTAAAAACCAGGTGACCAGCGGATTAAGCACAATGGCAAAAAAGAGCGCCAGCAGGAGCTGGACAATAATGTCAGCGGCAGCGTGGATACCCGCAAGGATAACCACCAGACAGGCGAGTTTTAATAAGATATGGAGCCCTGCTTTGTCGGACGGGTTAGCGATCATGCGTGTTCCTTAATATGATGACCCGGTAAGTGTAGTGTCCGGGCTCCGCTTCGTCTGGGGCCGTTAATCTGAAAGTCGGGGCTGATTTTCTTATTGCGCCGTGGTAATAGTGAAACACTGTTGTAAAAAATCCAGGTAGAACCCCATGCCCGAACCTGCCGCTGAACCGGCACTGAGCGGACTGCGCCTCAATCTGCGCATCGTTTCCGTTGTGATTTTCAACTTTGCCAGCTATCTGACCATCGGGCTGCCGCTGGCGGTCCTGCCGGGCTATGTCCATGACGTGATGGGCTTCAGCGCCTTCTGGGCGGGGCTGGTGATTAGCCTGCAATATTTCGCCACGCTCCTAAGCCGCCCGCATGCCGGGCGCTACGCGGACACGTTCGGTCCAAAAAGCATCGTGGTGGTGGGATTGTGCGGCTGTTTCCTCAGTGGCCTGAGCTATCTGCTGGCTGCCGCAACCAGCCACTGGCCGCTGGTCAGCCTGGCGCTGCTCTGCCTGGGTCGCGTCATTCTGGGCATTGGGCAAAGCCTGGCGGGAACCGGCTCGACGCTGTGGGGCGTGGGGGTTGTCGGCGCGCCGCACATTGGCCGGGTGATCTCCTGGAACGGGATTGTCACCTACGGTGCGATGGCGCTCGGTGCGCCGTTCGGCGTGGCCTGCTATGCGCTGGGCGGGCTGCATGGGCTGGCCATCACCATCATGGCGGTCGCGCTGCTGGCGATCCTCTTTGCGCTGCCGCGCCCGAAGGTGAAGGCCAGCAAAGGCAAGCCGCTGCCGTTTCGGGCGGTGCTGGGGCGCGTCTGGCCGTACGGCATGGCCCTGGCGCTGGCGACAACCGGCTTCGGCGTGATAGCCACCTTCATTACTCTGTTCTATGACGCCAAAGGCTGGGACGGTGCGGCCTTTGCGTTAACCCTGTTCAGCTGTGCGTTTGTTGGCGCGCGCCTGCTTTTCCCTAACGGCATCAACCGTCTGGGCGGGCTGAATGTGGCGATGATCTGCTTTGCGATAGAGATTGTCGGGCTGCTGCTGACCGGAATAGCGATGGTGCCCTGGGTCGCGAAAGTGGGCGTATTCCTCGCGGGGGCAGGCTTTTCTCTGGTCTTCCCGGCGCTGGGCGTGGTGGCGGTAAAAGCCGTGCCGCAGCAGAATCAGGGGGCGGCGCTGGCGACCTATACGGTGTTTATGGATATGTCTTTAGGCATTACCGGCCCGCTGGCGGGGCTGGTGATGGCCTGGGCAGGCGTGCCGGTGATCTATCTTGCTGCAGCGGGTCTGGTTGTGATTGCACTGCTGCTGACGTGGCGGCTAAAAAAATGGCCCCCGGTGCAGGCACCGGAGGCCACGTCATCGCCGTGAAACGTTACTGGATCACGATGGTGTTAATGATGTTTTCAGCAGCCGTCTGCGCTTTCTGCTGATCTTCCGCTGGCAGGGTGATCTGCAGGGTCAGCAGTTTGTTATCGACCTTGCCCAGCACGACAGAGGAGTAAGCGGTCTGGCCTTTTGCAGAGATGATGCTGTCCAGTTGCTGCAGCTTATGGCCTTTCAGCTCGATGGATTTATTGGTCACGACCTGCAGCTGAGGGTCGCGGCCGCGCTGCTGATCTTCCAGACGTTTGGACAGAACGGCCAGATCTTCGCTGGTGTCGTCGCCCACAATCACAATGACCGCTTTCTGCCCGGTTGCGTCGGAGTAAACGTGCATGTTGTTCGCCTGGGTGCCCAGCTTGCCGCTCTGGTCAGTCATATCGGCTGGCAGAGAGAAACTGAGTTTGCCATCCATCAGATTAACCGGCTGGCCGGTCGCGTTGCTCTCTGCGGATGCGCCCTGAGCAGGCGTTTTCGTGTCGCTGTTATCACAGGCTGCAAGACCCACAACCAGCAGGCCAATCCCGACATATTTAACCAGATTGCGCATTGACTTCTTCCTTTCGATAAACGGCCATAACGGCTCATTCGCTCATCTTATCACAACTGATAAAGCGAACCCTTAACCAGCCTGCAATGCCGTGATTTCAGATTTATCTGCCAGCCTTTTCAGCAGCATATTGAGCAGTACGCCGTACATGGGCAGGAAGAAGACAATGCTGATGAGGACCTTGAAGCAGTAGTCCACCAGCGCGATTTCCATCCAGTGTTCGGCCATGAACGCATCCGGGCTGCGCCAGAAGGCGATGAAGAAGAAGGCCAGCGTATCGCTCACGTTACCGAACAGCGTGGAGGCGGTTGGCGCCATCCACCAGCGGTGATTTTGCCGCAGGCGGTTAAACACGTGCACGTCGAGGATCTGCCCCAGCGCGTAGGCCATAAAGCTGGCGGCGGCGATACGGGCGACAAACAGGTTAAAGTGGGTTAACGCCTCAAAGCCCTGCCAGCTTCCCATATAAAACAGAGACGAAATCACGTACGAGATGAACAGCGCCGGGAGCATGACCGAAAAAATAATGCGGCGAGCCAGCGGTGCGCCAAAGATACGCACGGTCAAATCGGTCGCGAGGAAAATAAACGGAAAACTGAACGCGCCCCAGGTGGTATGAAAACCAAAGATGGAGATCGGGAGCTGCACCAGATAGTTGCTGGAGGTGATCACCAGCAAATGGAAAAGCGAAAGCCAGAACAACGCTTTTACGCGCTGAGATTCGGAAAACGACGTCATATTGTGACCTTTTTATACGTTGGGGTGAGGGAACCCAATAAAAACCGCAGCATGATACTGCTTTGGCAGGACATTGCAATGGTTAGTTTTTACGCAATCGTTAACCTGGTTTGCATTGATCGCAACCGGGCGTAAACTACAGCCGTTTTTATCTGACCGAGAAGATCATGACCGACCTGTTTTCCAGCCCAGACCACACCCTTGATGCCCAGGGCCTTCGCTGCCCGGAACCGGTAATGATGGTACGTAAGACCGTGCGCAATATGCAGACCGGTGAAACGCTGTTGATTATTGCCGATGACCCGGCCACAACCCGCGATATTCCCGGTTTTTGTACCTTTATGGAACATGAGCTGGTGGCACAGCAGACTGAGGCGCTGCCGTACCAGTATTTGATTCGTAAGGGGTAGATGGGCTGCCCTCTGCGGCCTGATGCCCTCACCCCGACCCTCTCCCACGGGGAGAGGGAGAAAGTCATCCTTTCATCCACGCCCGGATCCCGTCCAGGAACATCTGCGTCGCCATCATGACCAGAATCAGCCCCATCAGGCGCTCCAGCGCGTTCACCCCTTTCTCACCCAGCAGGCGCAGGAACAGGGACGACTGCAGCAGGATAATAAACGTCCCGCCCCAGGCGATCAGCAGGGCAATCACCAGATGACTCATCTGGTTCGGATACTGATGCGACAGCAGCATCAGCGTGGCCAGAATGGTCGGGCCCGCGACGAGGGGGATCGCCAGCGGCACAATAAACGGCTCTTCACCCGCAGGCAGGCCGCTGCTGCTGCCTTCCGCGCTCGGGAAAATCATCTTAATGGCAATCAGGAACAGAATAATCCCGCCGGAAATCGACACAGTTTCGGCGCGCAGGTTCAGGAATGCGAGGATCTTTTCCCCGGCAAACAGGAAGATAAACATCACCAGCAGGGCGATGAGCAGCTCGCGGATCATGATCGCCCGGCGGCGCTTCGGCTCGGTGTGCTTCAGCACCGACATGAAGATCGGCAGGTTACCCAGTGGATCCATTATCAGAATCAATAAAACCGCTGCGGAAATGATTTCACTCATGTAAATTATCCCTGAAATTCTCTATGGTTATTATGATAATTAGCTGTATTTCTGATTGTCGGGCAATCATCGATTAATTTCGCTTGCGACTTTGGCAGCATTTTGTAATGTGAAGCATATCCCAGTTCAATACTGGCTTGCACAAACAGCACACACCCTCAGCAGGAAAAAAATGCTATGAAAAACGTTGGTTTTATCGGCTGGCGCGGTATGGTCGGCTCTGTACTCATGCAACGCATGGTTGAAGAGCGCGATTTCGACGCTATCCGCCCGGTCTTCTTCTCCACTTCCCAGCTCGGCCAGGCTGCTCCGTCCTTTGGTGGTACCACGGGCACGTTGCAGGATGCTTACGATCTGGAAGCGCTGAAGGCACTCGACATTATTGTCACGTGCCAGGGCGGCGATTATACCAACGAAATCTATCCAAAGCTGCGTGAAAGCGGCTGGCAGGGCTACTGGATTGACGCGGCCTCGTCGCTGCGCATGAAAGACGATGCCATCATCATTCTCGACCCGGTTAACCAGGGCGTGATCACCGATGGCCTGAACAACGGCGTGAAAACCTTTGTCGGCGGTAACTGCACCGTCAGCCTGATGCTGATGTCCCTCGGCGGCCTGTTCGCGCAGGATCTGGTGGAGTGGGTCTCCGTGGCGACCTACCAGGCGGCGTCCGGCGGCGGCGCGCGTCACATGCGCGAGCTGCTGACCCAGATGGGCCAGCTGCACCAGAGCGTTGCGACCGAGCTGGCAAACCCGGCATCCGCTATTCTGGATATCGAGCGTAAGGTCACTCAGCTGACCCGCAGCGGCGAGCTGCCGGTGGATAACTTTGGCGTACCGCTGGCCGGTGGCCTGATCCCGTGGATCGACAAGCAGCTGGATAACGGCCAGACCCGCGAAGAGTGGAAAGGCCAGGCTGAGACCAACAAAATCCTCAATACCGCGAACACCATTCCGGTTGACGGCCTCTGCGTGCGTATCGGCGCGCTGCGCTGCCACAGCCAGGCCTTCACCATTAAACTGAAAAAAGATGTGTCTATTCCGACCGTGGAAGAGCTGCTGGCCGCGCACAACCCGTGGGCGAAAGTGGTGCCAAACGATCGCGATATCACCATGCGCGAGCTGACCCCGGCTGCCGTTACCGGCACGCTGACCACGCCGGTTGGCCGTCTGCGCAAGCTGAACATGGGGCCGGAGTATCTCTCCGCGTTCACCGTTGGCGACCAGCTCCTGTGGGGCGCTGCCGAGCCGCTGCGCCGCATGCTGCGCCAGCTGGCGTAATAATTTGTTAAATACCGGGGGTGATTTTCACCCCTTTTTTTTGCGTACTACATGGAGTAACACGCGTATGTCTTATTTTTTATCAGGAGTCATCTAGAGCGTTGGCTATGCTTTAAGGAAGAGTCATTTCTTACCTGAGGTTCGAACGGAGCAGATTGGATGCACATTTTTGTGCTGTCCCGTTCAGGTCACATTAAAAGTCGTCCCGGAGCGCTTAAAAAGGACGACATAAAAAACAGGATGAATACCATGTCCGATCGTGTGGATAGAGACGTGATTAATGCGCTTATTGCGGGTCATTTTGCTGACCCCTTTTCTGTGCTTGGGATGCATCGTACTGAGGATGGCCTTGAAGTTCGGGCACTGTTACCGGATGCCACAGAAGTCTGGGTGATTGAACCCAAAACCGGCCGCAAGGTGGGTAATCTTGAATGCCTCGATTCCCGTGGCTTCTTCTCGGGTGTAATGCCCCGTCGTAAAAACCCGTTTCGCTATCAGCTCGCCGTTCTCTGGCACGGTCAGCAAAACCTGATTGACGATCCCTACAGCTTCGGCCCTCTGCTTAAAGAGATGGACGCCTGGCTGCTTTCCGAAGGAACGCATCTTCGTCCTTATGAAACGCTGGGTGCCCATGCCGATACCATGGACGGCATTACCGGCACGCGCTTCTCCGTGTGGGCGCCCAATGCCCAGCGCGTCTCCGTTGTCGGACAGTTCAACTACTGGGACGGCCGCCGCCACCCGATGCGCCTGCGTCGGGAAACCGGCATCTGGGAGCTGTTTATCCCCGGGGCGCACCACGGGCAGCTTTATAAATTCGAGATGATCGACGCCCACGGCAAGCTGCGCATTAAAGCCGACCCGTATGCCTTCGAAGCGCAGATGCGCCCGGATACCGCGTCGCTGATTTGCGGCCTGCCGGAGAAGGTCGTTCAGACGGAGGAGCGCAAGCAGGCCAACCGCTTTGATGCGCCGATCTCCGTCTATGAAGTCCATCTCGGCTCCTGGCGTCGCCACACCGATAACAACTTCTGGCTGAGCTACCGGGAGCTTGCCGACCAGCTGGTGCCGTATGCCAAATGGATGGGCTTTACCCACCTTGAGCTGCTGCCGGTCAACGAGCACCCGTTCGACGGCAGCTGGGGCTATCAGCCCACCGGGCTGTATGCGCCAACGCGCCGCTTCGGCACGCGCGACGACTTCCGCTATTTCATTGATGCCGCGCACGCCGCCGGGCTGAACGTCATCCTCGACTGGGTGCCGGGTCATTTCCCTGCGGATGATTTCGCGCTGGCAGAGTTTGACGGCACGAAGCTGTACGAGCACAGCGATCCGCGCGAAGGCTATCACCAGGACTGGAACACGCTGATCTACAACTACGGTCGCCGTGAGGTCGCAAACTACCTGGTCGGGAATGCCCTGTACTGGATCGAGCGGTTTGGTATCGATGCCCTGCGCGTCGATGCGGTGGCGTCGATGATCTACCGCGACTACAGCCGCAAAGAGGGGGAGTGGATCCCGAACGAGTTTGGCGGCCGCGAAAACCTGGAGGCCATTGAATTCCTGCGTAATACCAACCGCATTATCGGCGAGCAGGTGGACGGTGCCGTAACTATGGCGGAAGAGTCGACCGACTTTGCGGGCGTCTCCCGTCCGCCGTCATTAGGCGGCCTGGGGTTCTGGTATAAGTGGAACCTGGGCTGGATGCACGACACGCTCGACTACATGAAGCTGGATCCGGTCCACCGTAAGTACCATCACGATAAGCTGACGTTCGGGATGCTCTACAACTACACCGAAAACTTCATGCTGCCGCTGTCGCACGATGAGGTGGTACACGGTAAAAAATCGATTCTCGACCGCATGCCGGGCGACGCGTGGCAGAAGTTTGCCAACCTGCGCGCCTATTACGGCTGGATGTTTGCCTTCCCGGGCAAAAAACTGCTGTTTATGGGCAATGAGTTCGCTCAGGGGCGCGAGTGGAACCACGACGCCAGCCTCGACTGGCATCTGCTGGAAGGCGGCGACAACTGGCACCACGGGGTGCAGCGTCTGGTACGCGATCTGAACCTGACCTATCGCCACCACAAAGCGCTGCACGAGCTCGACTTCGATCCGTACGGCTTTGAGTGGCTGGTGGTGGACGACCACGAACGCTCGGTGTTTGTCTTTGTGCGTCGTGACAAAGCCGGTAACGAGATCATCGTCGCCAGCAATTTTACGCCGGTGCCGCGCGAACACTACCGCTTCGGCATTAACCAGCCGGGCAAATGGCGCGAAATTCTGAATACCGACTCGATGCACTACCACGGCAGTAACGCCGGTAACGGCGGGCTGGTACAGAGCGACTCCATCGAAAGCCACGGACGACCCAACTCCCTGAGCCTGACGCTGCCGCCGCTTGGCACCATCTGGCTAATGCGGGAGGGCGAATGACGCAGCTTACGGCAGGTAAACCCGAACCGCTCGGGGCGCGTTTTGACGGGAAGGGGGTCAATTTCACCCTCTTTTCCGCTCACGCTGAGCGGGTAGAACTGTGCGTGTTTGACGGGGAAGGCAACGAGCACCGTTACGATTTACCCGCGCGCACGGGGGATACCTGGCACGGCTACCTGGCCGGAGGGCGGCCAGGCTTGCACTATGGCTTTCGCGTACACGGTCCGTGGGATCCGGCGCAGGGTCACTGGTTTAATCCGGCGAAGCTGTTGATTGACCCGTGCGCGCACCGCGTGGACGGCGAATTTAAAGACGACCCGCTCTTCCACGTGGGTTACGGCGATCCCGACCACCGCGACAGCGCGCCCGTCGCGCCAAAAAGCGTGGTGGTGAACGATCTTTATGACTGGGAAGACGATGCCCCGCCGCAGACGCCGTGGGGCCATACCGTCATTTATGAAGCCCACGTCAAAGGACTGACGTACCTGCACCCGTCGATCCCCAAAGAGATGCGGGGCACCTACAAGGCGCTCGGGCATCCCACCATGATCGCCTACCTGAAGCACCTCGGCATCACCGCTCTGGAACTGCTGCCCGTCGCCCATTTTGCCAGCGAGCCGCGCCTGCAGCGGCTGGGGCTAAGCAACTACTGGGGCTACAACCCGCTGGCGATGTTCGCGCTTGAGCCACGCTATGCCGCTCATCCGGAAAAGGCGCGGGACGAGTTTCGCGATGCGGTGAAGGCGCTTCATACGGCGGGCATTGAGGTCATTCTGGACGTCGTGCTGAACCACAGTGCCGAAAGCGATCTCGACGGTCCGACGCTCTCCATGCGCGGAATTGATAACCGTAGCTATTATTGGATCAGGCAGGATGGCGATTATGAGAACTGGACCGGCTGCGGTAACACGCTCAATCTCAGCCATCCGGCGGTCACGCATTTTGCGTATGAATGCCTGAAATACTGGGTGGAAACATTCCACGTCGACGGTTTTCGTTTCGACCTGGCGCCCGTGATGGGGCGCACGCCGGCGTTCAGCCAGCAGGCGCCGCTGTTTGAGGCGATAAAAAACTGTCCGGTGCTCTCGCAGGTGAAGCTCATTGCCGAGCCGTGGGACATCGGAGAAGGTGGTTATCAGGTCGGGAATTTCCCGCCGCTGTTTGCCGAGTGGAACGACCACTACCGCGACGCCGTACGCCGCTTCTGGCTGGAGCGGAATCTGTCGCTCGGGGAGTTTGCCGGACGTTTTGCCGCTTCAAGCGATCTCTTTAAGCGTGACGGCAAACGCCCGTCGGCCACCGTCAATCTGTTGACGGCGCACGACGGTTTTACCCTCAGGGACTGCGTTTGTTTCAATCAGAAACACAATGAGGCAAACGGCGAAGAGAATCGCGATGGCACTAACAATAACCATAGCTTTAATCATGGTATAGAAGGGTTAGGCGGAAGTCTGGATGTGATAGAGCGGCGACGCGCCAGCGTACATGCGCTGCTGACAACGCTTTTATTGTCGCAGGGCACGCCGATGCTGCTGGCAGGCGATGAACACGGCCACAGCCAGCACGGTAACAACAATGCGTATTGCCAGGACAACACGTTAACCTGGCTCGACTGGGGTGAAGCCAACAGCGGGCTGATTCATTTTACCGCTGCGCTGATCCATCTTCGCCAGCAGATCCCCGCGCTGACCGCCGACCGCTGGTGGGAAGAGGGTGACGGCAACGTTCGCTGGCTGAATAAAGACGCGCAACCGTTAAGCGCGCAAGAGTGGCAACACGGCGTACCACGCCTGCAAATCCTGCTGTCGGATAAATGGCTGGTCACGCTGAACGCGACGGATGACGTCGCAGAGATTGTTTTACCTGAAGGGGAATGGCGCGCCGTTCCTCCCTTTGCCGGAGCGGATAATCCGGTAGTAATGGCTGTCTGGCACGGGCCTGCGCACGGAGTGTGCGTATTCCAAAGATGATAAAAAAGGAGTTAGTCATGGTTAGATTAGAGAAGAACGATCCCTTAATGTTGGCACGCCAGCTACCATTAAAAACGGTTGCCCTGATACTTGCGGGCGGGCGTGGTACCCGTCTGAAAGATTTGACCATCAAGCGCGCCAAACCGGCTGTTCACTTTGGTGGTAAGTTCCGTATCATCGACTTTGCGCTCTCCAACTGCCTGAACTCGGGCATTCGCCGCATCGGCGTCATTACGCAGTATCAGTCGCATACGCTGGTTCAGCATATCCAGCGCGGCTGGTCATTCTTCAGCGAAGAGATGAACGAGTTTGTCGATCTCCTCCCTGCGCAGCAGCGCGTCCACGGCGAGAACTGGTATCGCGGGACAGCGGATGCGGTGACCCAGAACCTCGACATCATTCGTCGCTACAACGCGGAATACATCGTGATCCTCGCCGGGGACCACATCTACAAGCAAGATTACTCCCACATGCTGATCGACCACGTCGAAAAAGGGGCGCGCTGCACCGTGGCGTGTCTGCCTGTGCCCGTTGCTGAAGCGACGGCGTTTGGCGTCATGCACGTGGATGCCGACGACAAAATTATCGACTTCGTTGAAAAACCGGCGAACCCGCCAACCATGCCGGGCGATGACACCAAATCGCTTGCCAGCATGGGGATCTATGTCTTTGACGCAGATTATCTTTATGAGCTGCTGGAAGAAGACGACAAAGACGAAAACTCCAGCCACGACTTCGGTAAAGACATCATTCCGAAAATCACGAAAGCTGGCATGGCGTATGCACATCCTTTCCCGCTGTCCTGCGTGCAGTCCGACCCGAATGCGGAACCTTACTGGCGCGATGTGGGCACGCTGGAAGCGTACTGGAAAGCGAACCTCGATCTGGCATCGGTCACGCCTGAACTGGATATGTACGACCAGAACTGGCCGATTCGTACCCATATGGAGTCGCTGCCGCCGGCCAAGTTCGTCCAGGACCGCTCCGGCAGCCACGGTATGACGCTGAACTCGCTGGTGTCCGGCGGGTGCATTATTTCAGGCTCGGTGGTGGTGCAGTCGGTGCTGTTCCCCCGCGTGCGGATAAATTCATTCTGTAATATCGATTCGGCAGTCTTGTTGCCGGATGTCTGGGTAGGGCGCTCGTGTCGTCTGCGTCGTTGCGTGATCGACCGTGCCTGCGTCATCCCTGAAGGGATGGTTATTGGGGAGAATGCGGAAGAAGACGCGCGTCGTTTCTACCGTTCGGAAGAGGGGATCGTGTTAGTCACACGGGAAATGTTGCGGAAGCTGCAGATCAAACAGGAGCGATGATGCAGGTTTTACACGTATGTTCTGAGATGTTCCCGTTGTTGAAAACGGGCGGACTGGCAGATGTGCTTGGCGCATTACCGGCGGCGCAAATCGCCGGAGGCGTGGATACCCGAGTCCTGCTGCCCGCCTTTCCGGATATCCGGCGCGGTATACCTGATGCGAAAGTGGTGACCCGCCGTGAAACGTTTGCCGGACGCATTACCCTGCTGTTTGGACATTACAATGGCGTAGGGATTTACCTGATCGACGCGCCGCATTTATACGATCGCCCGGGCAGCCCGTATCATGATACGAACCTGTTCGCCTACACCGACAACGTGCTGCGCTTTGCGCTGCTCGGCTGGGTCGGTGCCGAAATGGCGACGGGGCTGGATCCGTTCTGGCGCCCGGATGTGGTGCACGCGCACGACTGGCACGCCGGGCTTGCCCCGGCGTATCTCGCCGCGCGCGGCCACCCGGCGAAATCGGTCTTTACCGTGCATAACCTGGCGTATCAGGGGATGTACTATGCCCATCACATGAGTGAAATCGATCTGCCATTATCGTTCTATAACATGCACGGGCTGGAATTTAACGGGCAGATCTCGTTCCTGAAAGCCGGGCTGTACTACGCCGATCACATCACGGCGGTGAGCCCAACCTACGCGCGTGAGATCACCCAGCCGGCGTTTGGCTACGGTATGGAAGGGTTGCTGCAGCAGCGCCATCGCGAAGGCCGCCTGTCGGGCATTCTGAACGGCGTGGACGAACAGATCTGGAGCCCGGAAACCGATCTCCTGCTGGCGGCGCGCTACGGCCGTGATTCCGTGGAAGACAAAGCGGAAAACAAACGCCAGCTGCAGATTGCGATGGGCCTGAAGGTTAACGACAAAGTGCCGCTGTTCGCGGTGGTCAGCCGCCTGACCAGCCAGAAAGGGCTGGATCTGGTGCTGGAGGCGCTGCCCGGTTTACTGGAGCAGGGCGGACAGCTGGCGCTGCTCGGCGCGGGCGACCCGGTGCTGCAGGAAGGTTTCCTTGCCGCCGCGGCGGAACATCCGGGTCAGGTGGGCGTGCAGATTGGCTACCACGAGGCATTCTCGCACCGCATTATGGGCGGCGCGGACGTCATCCTGGTGCCAAGCCGTTTCGAACCCTGCGGCCTGACGCAGCTGTACGGCCTGAAATATGGCACCCTGCCGCTGGTACGCCGCACGGGCGGACTGGCGGATACGGTATCCGACAGCTCTCTGGAAAACCTGGCGGACGGTATCGCCAGCGGGTTTGTCTTTGAGGACAGTAATGCCTGGTCGCTGCTTCGGGCGATTCGGCGTGCTTTCGTCTTGTGGTCCCGTCCATCGCTGTGGCGTTACGTACAACGTCAGGCGATGTCCATGGACTTTAGCTGGCACGTCGCGGCGCAGTCATACCGCGATCTCTATCAACGCTTGATGTAACGAGGCGAAGTTACTGATATGAACGCTCCATTTAGCTACTCTTCACCCACGCTCAGCGTTGAGGCGTTAAAGCACTCTATCGCCTACAAGCTGATGTTCACCATCGGGAAAGATCCGGTTATTGCCAACAAGCACGAGTGGCTGAACGCCACCCTGTTTGCCGTGCGTGACCGCTTAGTTGAACGCTGGCTGCGCTCAAACCGCGCCCAGCTCTCGCAGGAGACGCGTCAGGTTTACTACCTGTCGATGGAATTTTTGATTGGCCGCACGCTGTCCAATGCGCTGTTGTCGCTCGGTATTTATGACGACGTCAAAACCGCACTGGAAGAGATGGGGTTAGATTTAGAAGAACTGATCGACGAAGAGAACGACCCGGGCCTCGGTAACGGCGGTCTGGGACGTCTCGCCGCCTGCTTCCTCGACTCGCTGGCGACGCTGGCGCTGCCGGGCCGCGGCTACGGTATTCGCTACGATTACGGCATGTTCAAGCAGAACATCGTCGACGGGCGTCAGAAAGAGTCCCCGGACTACTGGCTGGAGTACGGCAACCCGTGGGAGTTTAAGCGCCACAACACGCGCTACAAGGTGCGCTTTGGCGGACGTATTCAGCAGGAAGGGAAAAAATCCCGCTGGGTAGAAACGGAAGAGATCCTGGCCGTGGCCTACGACCAGATTATCCCCGGCTACGACACCGACGCCACCAACACGCTGCGCCTGTGGAGCGCCCAGGCCAGTAGCGAAATTAACCTCGGTAAATTTAACCAGGGGGATTACTTCGCGGCGGTGGAGGATAAAAACCACTCCGAGAACGTGTCCCGCGTGCTGTACCCGGATGACTCGACCTACTCGGGCCGCGAGCTGCGCCTGCGTCAGGAGTATTTCCTCGTTTCGGCGACCATTCAGGACATCCTCAGCCGCCACCATCAGCTGCACAAAACCTACGCCAACCTGGCGGAGAAAACCGCGATCCACCTTAATGACACTCACCCGGTGCTCTCTATTCCGGAGCTGATGCGCCTGCTGATCGACGAGCATAAGTTCAGCTGGGACGACGCCTTTGAGGTGACCTGCCAGGTGTTCTCGTACACCAACCACACGCTGATGAGCGAAGCGCTGGAAACGTGGCCGGTGGACATGCTCGGCAAAATCCTGCCGCGCCATCTGCAGATTATCTTTGAGATTAACGACTACTTCCTCAAGACGCTGCAGGAGCAGTATCCGAACGATACCGGCCTGCTGAGCCGCGCGTCCATCATTGATGAGTCGAACGGTCGTCGCGTGCGCATGGCCTGGCTGGCGGTTGTCATCAGCCACAAGGTCAACGGCGTGTCCGAGCTCCACTCGAACCTGATGGTGCAGTCGCTGTTTGCGGACTTTGCGAAGATTTTCCCGACGCGCTTCTGCAACGTGACCAACGGCGTCACCCCGCGCCGCTGGCTGGCGCTGGCCAACCAGCCGCTCTCTGAGGTGCTGGACGAGAATATTGGCCGTACCTGGCGTACCGATTTGAGCCAGCTGAGCGAGCTGGAACAGCATATTGATTTCCCGACGGTGAACAAAGCCGTGCGCGAAGCCAAGCTGCTGAACAAAAAACGTCTGGCGGTCTGGCTGGCGATGCACCTCAACGTGGTGGCAAACCCGAAAGCGCTGTTCGACGTTCAGATCAAACGCATCCATGAATACAAGCGTCAGCTGATGAACGTGCTGCACGTGATCACCCATTACAACCGCATTAAGGCCGATCCGACGGCCGAATGGGTGCCGCGCGTGAAGATCTTTGCCGGTAAGGCGGCGTCGGCCTACTACATGGCGAAGCACATTATTCATCTCATCAACGACGTGGCGAAGGTGGTTAACCAGGATCCGGACATTGGCGACAAGCTGAAGGTGGTGTTCATTCCAAACTACAGCGTCAGCCTGGCGCAGCTGATTATTCCGGCGGCGGATCTCTCTGAACAGATTTCCACGGCGGGGACGGAAGCATCCGGCACCAGTAACATGAAGTTTGCCCTTAACGGCGCGCTGACCATCGGTACGCTTGACGGGGCGAACGTCGAGATGCTGGAGCACGTGGGCGAAGACAATATCTTTATCTTTGGTAATACGACGGAAGAGGTGGAGGCGCTACGCAGAAAAGGCTACTCGCCACGTCAATATTACGAAGGGGATGAAGAGTTACGCCAGGTGCTGACGCAGATCGCGACCGGCGTGTTTAGCCCGGATGAACCGAGCCGCTACCGCGATCTGGTGGATTCGCTGATAAACTTTGGCGATCACTATCAGGTGCTGGCGGATTACCGTAGCTACGTGGACTGTCAGGACAAGGTGGACGAACTGTATCGCCAGCCGGAGAAGTGGACCAGCGCCGCTATGTACAACATCGCCAATATGGGCTATTTCTCGTCAGACAGGACCATCAAGGAGTATGCCGAGACGATCTGGCATATTGATCCGGTGAGGTTGTAAAAACAAAGCCGGGTGGCGGCTTCGCCTTACCCGGCCTACTTGATCCCGTAGGCCCGGTAAGCGTAGCGCCACCGGGCATTTTTTCACATCAGGACGCCAGCGACAGCTCACGCTTTCCCGCATGTTGCAGTAACCACTGCGCCACGCGAGACTGCTGTTCGGCGTTGAGCCACATCCCTTCTTTGGTACGGCGCCAGATAGCATCGTCCAGACGACGCACCCACTCGTGCTCAACCAGGTAGCGCAGCTCGGCTTCGTACAGCTCGTGGCCGAAATGCTCGCCCAGATCCGCAATGTCCTTCGCATCGCCCAGGAACAGCTCGGTATTGCTGCCGTAGGTGCGGGCATAGTGGCGCGCCATCCCTTCGGTGATGAACGGGAAGCGACGGCGCAGCTTCGCGGCGTAATCATCGCGGTTACCGCCGATATCACCGCCGGGCAGCACCGCGCCTTTGGTCCATGCCGGGCCAATGCCTTTGTAGTACGGCGCCAGTTTTTCCAGCGCGTGCTCGGCCAGCTTGCGGTAGGTGGTGAGCTTGCCGCCAAACACGGACAGCAGCGGCGCCTGGCCGTCTACGTCGTGAATATCGAGCGTATAGTCGCGGGTGATGGCCTGCGGTGAGTCAGATTCGTCATCGCACAGCGGACGCACGCCGGAGTAAGTCCAGACCACGTCGTCGCGCGACAGCTGTTTCTTAAAGTGCGCGTTATACACTTTAAGCAGGTAGTTCACTTCGCTCTCGTCGATCTCGACGTTCTTCGGATCGCCTTTGTACTCCACGTCGGTGGTGCCGATGATCGAGAATTCGTCCATCCACGGGATCACAAACACGATGCGCTTGTCTTCGTTCTGCAGAATGTACGCCTGCTTCTGGGTATGCACGCGCGGCACCACAATGTGGCTGCCTTTGATCAGGCGGATGCCGTACGGGGAAGGCAGATGCATGCCCTCGTCAAAGAACTGTTTCACCCACGGGCCAGTGGCGTTCACCAGGCCGCGCGCTTTCCAGCTGAATTTCTCGCCGGTATCGATGTCTTCCGCTTCCACAATCCACAGGCCGTTTTCACGGCGGGCAGAGGTCGCGCGAGTGCGGGTTTTCACCTCGCCGCCTTTCTTCTCAACCATCTGCGCGTTCGCCAGCACCAGGCGGGCATCGTCCACCCAGCAGTCGGAATATTCGAATCCGCGCACGATTTCAGGCTTAAGGACCGATTCTGAGCCAAAACGCAAACCTTTCGAACCCGGGAGGCTGGTGCGTTTACCCAGATGATCGTACATAAACAGACCAATTCGGATCATCCATGCCGGACGCAGATGCGGGCGATGGGGCAGGCGGAAGCGCATCGGAATCGCCAGATGCGGGGCCATTTTCAGCAGCACTTCACGTTCGGCCAGCGCTTCACTGACCAGGCGGAATTCGTAGTGTTCCAGGTAGCGCAGGCCACCGTGAATCAGTTTGGAGCTGGCGGACGACGTCGCGCAGGCGAGATCGTTAGCTTCCAGCATCAGTACGGATAAACCGCGTCCTGCGGCATCGACCGCAATACCGGCACCGTTGATGCCACCGCCTATCACAATCAGATCTTTGGTTTCCATAACACCCTCATGCACTTTCGTTAAAGCTCAGAAATGTTCGATATCGCTCATAATAGCAAAGGAACGCGCTTTTGGTAACATCAAAAAAACAATTTAGAGTGATATGGATAACATAATGGCGTTTACCCGCCGCCAGGACGTACACTACGGGGTAAAATCTTGTCGTTGACCACTGTAAAGAGAACACCATGGATCAGTTTGAATGTATTAACGTAGAAGAAGCCCACCAGAAGATGCACCAGGGAAAAGCGGTGCTGGTGGACATCCGCGATCCGCAGAGTTTTGCGATGGGCCACACGCCCGGCGCGTTCCATCTCACGAACGACACGCTGGGCGCGTTTATGCGCGATAACGACTTCGAGACGCCGGTCATGGTCATGTGCTACCACGGCAACAGCAGCAAAGGCGCGGCGCAGTATCTGCTGCAGCAGGGTTACGACGCGGTGTACAGCGTCGACGGTGGCTTCGATGCCTGGCATCGTCATTTCCCGGCAGAAGTGGAATACGCTTTTGAGCGCTGATCCCGCTATACTGTCCCCTTTTGTGTGGAAATAAGCGACCGCTGCCCATGTTGATGATCACCTCTTTTACCAACCCGCGCGTCGCCCAGGCGTTTGTCGACTATATGGCGACGCAGGGCGTTATTCTGACTATTCAGCAACATACGCAGACCGACGTCTGGCTGGCCGATGAGAGCCAGGCCGGGCGGGTAAACGAGGAACTGGCGCGTTTTCTTGAGAACCCTGGCGACCCGCGCTATCTGGCGGCAAGCTGGCAGTCCGGCCAGACCGGCAGCGGATTGCACTACAGCCGCTTTCCCTTCCTCGCCACCATTCGCGAGCGCGCGGGCCCGTTTACGCTGCTGCTGATGGCAGCCTGCATCATCGTCTTCATTATCATGAACGTGGTCGGCGACCAGAGCGTGATGATTGCTCTGGCGTGGCCCTATGACCCGTCTCTTGAGTTTGACGTCTGGCGCTACTTTAGCCACGCGCTGATGCACTTCTCGGTGATGCATATCCTCTTTAACCTGCTCTGGTGGTGGTATCTCGGCGGTGCCGTTGAAAAGCGTCTGGGCAGCGGCAAGCTGATCGTTATCACCATCATCAGCGCCCTGTTAAGCGGTTACGTGCAGCACAAGTTCAGCGGGCCGTGGTTCGGCGGGCTGTCGGGTGTCGTGTATGCCCTGATGGGCTACGTCTGGCTTCGCGGGGAGCGCGACCCGGAAAGCGGCATCTATCTGCAACGCGGATTAATAACCTTTGCGTTAATATGGCTAATTGCCGGATGGTTTGATCTGTTTGGTATGTCTATCGCCAACGGTGCACACGTCGCCGGGCTGGCCGTGGGGCTGGCGATGGCCTTTGCCGACACGCTCCATGCGCGAAAACGAACATAATTCTCAGGGATAATTGATGAAACAAACACAACGTCATGACGCCATTATCGAACTGGTAAAAAAACAGGGATACGTCAGCACCGAAGAGCTGGTGGAGCAGTTTGCCGTCAGCCCACAAACCATCCGTCGTGACCTGAACGACCTGGCCGATCAGAACCGTATTCTTCGCCACCACGGCGGCGCGGCGCTGCCGTCCAGCTCGGTTAACACCTCCTGGCACGACCGTAAAGCCACGCAGACGGCGGAGAAAGAGCGTATTGCCCGCAAGGTCGCCAGCCAGATCCCGAACGGGGCAACGCTGTTTATTGATATCGGCACCACGCCGGAAGCGGTCGCCCATGCCCTGCTGGATCACGAGAACCTGCGCGTGGTCACCAACAACCTGAACGTGGCCAATACCCTGATGCAGAAAGACGATTTCCGCATCATCCTCGCGGGCGGCGAACTGCGCAGCCGCGACGGCGGAATTATCGGCGAAGCGACCCTCGATTTTATCTCTCAGTTCCGCCTCGACTTCGGCATTCTGGGGATCAGCGGCATCGACAGCGACGGCTCGCTGCTGGAGTTTGATTATCACGAGGTGCGCACCAAGCGTGCGATCATTGAAAACTCGCGCCACGTGATGCTGGTGGTAGACCATTCGAAGTTTGGCCGTAACGCGATGGTGAACATGGGCAGCATCAGCATGGTGGATGCGGTCTACACCGACGTGATGCCGCCGGCGGGCGTGATGCAGGTGATTAAAGATAATAATTTGCAGTTAGAGTTGTGTTGAAACGCCGTTCTCCCTCTCCCTGTGGGAGAGGGGCGGGGTGAGGGCATCAGGCCGCACAAAACCTAAACTCCGTAACCCATCATCTTCAACAGCTGCTGTGCATGCTGCACCGCATCCTGACGATGCGCCACGCCCAGCTTCTGGTACAGGTTGCGGATATGCGTTTTGATGGTGGTCGCCGCCACCGCAAGCTCACCGGCAATCTGCTCATTGCTGTAGCCTGAATAGATCAGCCCCAGAACCTGCCATTCGCGCTGGGTGAGCGGGCTGGTGCGGATAAGCTCCGGCACTTCCGGGTGGTTCAGCAGACGTTCAACGAAGTTCTCATCGAAGTGCGCGAACTTGTGCCGATGATGCTGGTTAATCTCGCGCAGAATACGCTGGGCGCGATGCTGATCCAGCTCCGGCAGCGTGTTGAGCTGAATAAGCTGACGCAGCTGCTGCGCCATCACTTCACCTTCAATCACAAAGTGGCTGATAAACCCGGTGCGGTTAGCCAGCTGCAGCGCCTCCAGCAGCACGCGCTGGGCATCATTTTTACGACCCGCCTGCCAGTAGAGCTGGTTCTGCAGCAGCAGGTTGCGGTTCAGGTCGCTCATCAGGCGCAGGCTGCGCGCGTTCTCGTTCAGCTCTTCCAGGACAATCTCTGCGGGCTCTAAATCACCGAGCAGGATCTGCGCGCGGGCGATGTTGCGCCACTGGCTCTGCAGAAAGTGGTTGTTGGCAAATTCCGGTTTTGGCGTCTGGCGCAGCCAGTTGGCGGCGGATTTTTTGTCGCCGGTCATCTGCCAGTAAATCACCCGAACCTTATCGGCGTTCGATACCCAGTCGCTATGATACTGGCCGTTGCCGAGCAGGTTTTCCAGGCGGTTGAGATGGTTGCGGGCGTTATCGAGATCGCCGCGTGCCAGCGAGCACTGCACCAGCAGCGCCAGGCACTGCAGCTGCTGCTGCGGCTGGAAGCTGGAGAGTACGTCTACACCCTGACGGGCGCAGCTTTCTGCTTCATCCAGGCGCGACCATGCCCACAGCAGCTGAGCGCGAATACGCAACAGGAACTCGTGCATCGGCAGCTGTTCCAGGTGCTGTTCACGAATCAGCTGGAACGCTTTTTCCTGGTTTTCCCAGGCGGCCTGCAGGAACCCCTGCGCGAATAAAATCTCACTCTGTTGGATCAGGCTCCACAGCGCGTAGTGCCAGACATCATGACGACGCGCCATCTGCTCGGTTTGCTGCATCAGTGAAAGCGAACGCGTGAGATCGCCTTTGCAGTGCAGCACTTCGCCGTGCACCGAGGTCGCCACGATGCGGCTGTAGAAGTTAGCCAGCGGCAGTTCATCCAGCGCGACCATCGCCAGCCGTTCAGCTTCGTCCGGGTCGCCGTCGTTAATGGCCACCTGAGCGCGCAGCGCGTTGAACTCGCCGTGCAGGGTGGTATCCATTTCGCTTTCCATCTCCTGCTCGGCGCGCGCCAGCAGGGTGTTCACTTCGCTGTAACGATGCTGACTCTGCATCAGCCAGGCCTGCAGCAGCACCAGACGCGGGTTCTCCAGCAGGCTTTCCCACGGTAGGGCTTTGAGGGACTCTTCCAGCAGCGTCAGTTCGCTGTGGTTAAACAGGCCCCATGCATGGTTGAGGAGGATATCGCGCAGCATGCTGGCATCACCGGCGGCCAGCGCGTGGTGGATGGCCTCGCTCGGGAAGCCTTGTGCCATCCAGCCTTCGGCAGCGGCGCGGTGGATCTCCGGGAGTTCAACCGCCATTTCCCACTGACAGCGCTGGCGCAGGAAGCTACCAAACAGCGGGTGATAGCTAAACCACTCGCCCGGATCGTCCATGCGCGTCAGGAAAAGGCCCTGACGTTCAATCTCTTCGAGCTGCAGCTGACCGTTTTCACAGCCCGTCACCCGCACGATGAGCGCATCATTCATGGAACGCAGCAGAGAGCTTTTCAGCAGGAAATTACGCGTCGAGGGATCGACGCTGTCCAGCACCTCATCCACCAGGTAGTCAGAAAGGTGGCTGGCGTTGATGCCCGCCAGACGCCGCGCAGACTGATGCGCCGGACTGTTGTTTTGCCGGGCAGAGAGGGCGATAAGCTGCAGCGCCGTGGCCCAGCCCGCAACGTCATCACACAGACGGCTGCTTTCGGCGGCCTCAATCGGTGAGGTCAGGCGGCAGTCAAAGAACTGTTTTGCTTCCTGGTGGGTAAAGGCCAACTGCTGGCTGCCCACTTCCAGAAGCTGATCGCGCACGCGCAGGTTGGCAATACCCAGCTGCGGCAGGTTGCGTGACAGCACGACTAAAGTCAGGTTTTCCGGCTGATGGCGCAGGAAGAAACGCATCGATTCATGAATCACCGGGTTAGTGATGAGATGATAATCATCAATCACCACGTAAAGCGGGCGATGCCATTCGGCCAGTTCGATAAACAGCTGAGAGAAAAGGGAAGACAAGCTGGCATACTGGCGCTTTTGCACCATCATCTCACTGGCGACGCAGTGTCCATGGGTGGCTTGCTGTATGGCAGCAATCAGATAGCTGGCAAAACGCTCTTGCTGGTTATCGCCCTCATCGAGGGAGTACCAGCCAAGATCGCTCTTACCTGCGGCCCATTGCGAAATGAGCGTTGTTTTTCCATAACCTGCAGGGCTCGTAACCAGCGCCAGTCGGAAATTATGCGCGCCGGAAAGTTTAGCCAACAGACGTTCGCGGACCACTGTATGGTCAAGGCGAACCGGGCGACTTAATTTAGACGGAATCAACATAGGTTTCACTTCACTGTGGGGAACGAGAGATTTTATTTTTTTTGCGCTTCGTAATTAATGGATATAAGGTCGGCCAATAAGTTAACTATTGCAAGTTATGTCTGGATTTGGTGGCTGTGAATTTGCACTCTGTCACAAAACATTCAGGAAGAAGATGGAACTTTCTGGAAAGGTCTTTGACGCCGCGTCACTGCTGGCTTGTCTGTACTGGTTACCGCTGCGCTGAAACTGGTTTCAGAAAGGGATAGTGACGTCAAATTTAATATACTGCTGGTAAAGTTAAGGGAGATTAATAATCTCCTTAGCGATTACCCGATTGCAGAAATATTATTCTACGTAAGTAATTATTTCGGTGGGGTTTGATTTCACCCGAAACTGCATTTCATTTCTTTGACATTATCCTCGGTTACTTTTTTATCTTCCGGGCACACTCGAACTATGCTCTGAGAGTGGCCTCGATCACACTTTTCTGCTCATCCCCGCTACTCCTCCCTGTCTAATCCCCCACGGGAGGAGGAAGAGGGGAAATGAGCCAGGCACACTAGCGCCAACTTGTGTTTTCTTTCTAAAGGATGCCGATCCCCTATGTCACAGCCTACCTTCAACAAAGCTCAATTCCAGGCTGCCCTGACGCGTCAGTGGCAGCGTTTTGGCCTTCATGCTGCAAACGAAATGACGCCTCACCAGTGGTGGCAGGCAGTGAGCGGTGCGCTCGCAGAGCAGCTGGATGCTCAACCCCTGGCAAAACCGGTAAAAGGCCAGCGCCATGTAAACTACATTTCAATGGAGTTCCTGATTGGCCGTCTGACGGGCAACAACCTGTTGAACCTCGGCTGGTATCAGGAAGTCGGTGATGTGCTGAAAGAGCACGACATTAACCTGACCGACCTGCTGGAAGAAGAGATTGACCCGGCGCTGGGCAACGGCGGCCTGGGACGTCTGGCGGCCTGTTTCCTGGACTCCATGGCGACCGTCGGCCAGTCGGCGATTGGCTACGGCCTGAACTACCAGTACGGCCTGTTCCGTCAGTCGTTTGCCGACGGACATCAGATGGAAGCGCCGGACGACTGGCATCGCAATACCTATCCGTGGTTCCGCCACAACGCGCAGCTGGATGTGCAGGTTGGCATTGGCGGGAAAGTGACAAAGCAGGGGCTCTGGGAGCCAGCGTTCACCATCACCGGTGAAGCCTGGGATCTGCCGGTGCTTGGCTACCGTAACGGTGTGGCGCAGCCGCTGCGTCTGTGGCAGGCGAAGCACGCCCATCCGTTTAACCTGACCAAATTCAACGACGGCGATTTCCTGCGCGCCGAGCAGCAGGGTATCGACGCCGAGAAGCTGACCAAAGTCCTCTATCCGAACGACAACCACCTGGCCGGTAAAAAGCTGCGCCTGATGCAGCAGTACTTCCAGTGCGCCTGCTCCGTGGCGGACATTCTGCGTCGCCATCACCTGGCGGGCCGCAAGCTGGCGCAGCTGCCGGACTTCGAAGTGATTCAGCTCAACGACACGCACCCGACGATTGCGATCCCGGAACTGCTGCGCGTGCTGATCGACGAGCATCAGCTGAGCTGGGATGACGCCTGGGCCATCACCAGCCGTACCTTTGCCTACACCAACCACACCCTGATGCCGGAAGCGCTCGAGTGCTGGGATGAGAAGCTGGTGAAAGCGCTGCTGCCGCGCCACATGCAGCTCATCAACAAGATTAACGACCAGTTTAAAAAGCTCGTGGATAAAACCTGGCCGGGCAACAAAGCGGTCTGGGCGAAGCTGGCGGTGGTTCACGATAAGCAGGTGCGCATGGCAAACATGTGCGTAGTCAGCGGCTTTGCGGTGAACGGCGTGGCGGCGCTGCACTCAGATCTGGTGGTGAAAGATCTATTCCCTGAATACCACCAGCTGTGGCCAACCAAATTCCACAACGTGACCAACGGCATCACGCCGCGTCGCTGGATCAAGCAGTGCAACCCGCTGCTGGCCGGCCTGCTGGATAAGACCCTGAAGAAAGAGTGGGCCAACGATCTGGACCAGCTCATCAACCTGGAAAAACAGGCCGACGACGCGAAATTCCGCGAGCAGTACCGTGCGATCAAGCAGGAGAACAAGGTTCGCCTGGCGGAGTTCGTGAAAATGCGTACCGGGATTGAGATCAACCCGAATGCGATTTTCGATATCCAGATCAAACGTCTGCACGAGTACAAACGCCAGCACCTGAACCTGCTGCACATTCTGGCGCTGTACAAAGAGATCCGCGAGAACCCGCAGGCTGACCGCGTGCCGCGCGTGTTCCTGTTCGGTGCGAAAGCGGCGCCGGGCTACTACCTGGCGAAAAACATCATCCTCGCCATCAACAAAGTGGCGGCGGCGATCAATAGCGACCCGAAAGTGGGCGACAAGCTGAAGGTGGTGTTCCTGCCGGATTACTGCGTCTCGGCGGCTGAAATGCTGATCCCGGCGGCGGACATCTCCGAGCAGATCTCTACCGCAGGGAAAGAAGCGTCCGGTACCGGCAACATGAAGCTGGCGCTGAACGGCGCGCTTACCGTCGGCACGCTCGACGGGGCCAACGTCGAAATCGCCGAGAAGGTGGGGGAAGAGAATATCTTTATCTTCGGCCATACCGTGGAAGAGGTGAAAGCCATCAAGGCCAAAGGCTATGACCCGGTGAAATGGCGTAAGAAAGACAAAGTGCTTGATGCAGTGCTGAAGGAGCTGGAAAGCGGTAAATACAGCGACGGCGACAAGCACGCGTTTGACCAGATGCTGCACAGCATGGACAAACACGGCGGTGACCCGTATCTGGTGATGGCGGACTTCACGGCCTATGTCGAAGCGCAAAAGCAGGTCGACGTGCTCTATCGCGATCAGGAGGCGTGGACCCGGGCGTGCATCCTGAACACCGCCCGCTGCGGTATGTTCAGCTCTGACCGTTCAATCCGTGATTATCAGGCCCGTATCTGGCAGGCAAAACGCTAAGGAAGCGCGATGGAGAGTAAACGTCTGGACAGCGCCGCGCAGGCGGCGGGGATCAGCCTCAGTTACATCAATGCTCACGGCAAACCGCAGTCTATTGGCGCCGACACCAAAAGACGTTTGCTGGACGCTATGCACAAAACCGACGCGAAAGCGTCGGCTGCGCCGGTGCCGAACGTGAAGGTATTCACCGCAGGCAAAAAGATGCCGCTGGCGGTGGAGGGGCGCGGCGAGTTTAGCTGGCTGCTGACCACCGAAGAGGGGCATCAGCACAAAGGTCACGCCACCGGCGGCAAAACGTTAAACCTTCCGGCGAAGCTGCCGGAGGGCTATCACACCCTCACGCTCACCCAGGACGATCGGCGTTTCCACTGCCGGGTGATCGTCGCGCCAAAACGCTGCTACGAGCCGCAGGCGCTGCTCGAAGGCAAAAAGCTGTGGGGCGCCTGCGTGCAGCTCTACACCCTGCGTTCCGACAGCAACTGGGGCATCGGTGATTTTGGCGATCTGAAGAACATGCTGGCATCCGTGGGCGAGCGCGGCGGCGCGTTTATCGGCCTCAACCCGATCCACGCGCTTTATCCCGCCAACCCGGAGAGCGCCAGCCCGTATAGCCCGTCGTCCCGTCGTTGGCTGAACGTGATTTATATCGACGTTAACGCCTTAGATGACTTCAAAAACAGCAAAGAGGCGCAGGCGTGGTGGAAACTCAGCACCACGCAGCAGGCGCTGAAGCAGGCGCGCGACGCAGACTGGGTGGACTATTCCACCGTCACGGCGCTGAAAATGGCCGCGCTGCGTCTGGCGTGGAAAGGCTTTTCGCAGCGTGACGACGAGCAGATGGCCGCGTTCCGTCAGTTTGTGACGCAGGAGGGCGAGAGCCTGTACTGGCAGGCGGCGTTTGATGCGCTGCACGCGTATCAGGTGAAAGAGGACGAAATGCGCTGGGGCTGGCCGGTCTGGCCTGAAGCGTATCAGTCCATCGACACGCCGGAAGTAAAAGCGTTCTGTAAAAAATATGCCGATGAGGTGGACTTCTACCTGTGGCTGCAGTGGCTGGCGTACAGCCAATTTGCCGCCTGCTGGCAGGTGAGCCAGGGCTATAAAATGCCGATTGGCCTGTACCGTGACCTGGCCGTGGGCGTGGCGGAAGGCGGCGCGGAAACCTGGTGCGACCGTGAGCTGTACTGCCTGAAGGCCTCCGTGGGGGCACCACCGGATATCCTGGGCCCGCTGGGCCAGAACTGGGGATTACCGCCGATGGATCCGCACGTCATGGCGGCGCGCGCCTACGAGCCGTTTATCGACCTGCTGCGCGCTAACATGCAGAACTGCGGGGCGCTGCGTATTGACCACGTGATGTCCGTGCTGCGTTTGTGGTGGATCCCGTACGGTGAAACTGCGGATCACGGGGCGTACGTGCAGTACCCGGTTGACGATCTGCTGTCGATCCTGGCGCTGGAAAGTAAGCGCCACCAGTGCATGGTGATCGGTGAAGATCTCGGTACCGTGCCGGTGGAGATTGTCAGCAAGCTCCGCGACAGCGGCGTCTACTCCTATAAAGTGCTCTATTTTGAAAACGACCATGAGAAAACCTTCCGCGCGCCGAAAGCGTACCCTGAACAGTCAATGGCAGTCGCGACGACGCATGACCTTCCTACGCTTCGTGGCTATTGGGAAAGCGGCGATCTGACGCTCGGCAAAACGCTGGGACTGTATCCTGATGAAGAGGTTCTGCGCGGCCTGTATCAGGATCGCGAGCTTTCTAAGCAGGGGCTGCTGGATGCGCTGCACAAGCAGGGCTGTCTGCCGAAACGCGCCGGGCATAAGGCGTCGTTGATGTCGATGACCGCGACCCTCAACCGTGGTTTGCAGCGCTATATTGCCGACAGCAACAGCGCCCTGCTGGGGCTGCAGCCGGAAGACTGGATTGATATGGCGGAGCCGGTGAACATACCGGGCACCAGCTATCAGTACAAGAACTGGCGTCGCAAGCTGTCCACCACGCTTGAGGCGATGTTTGCCGATGACGGGGTGAACAGGCTGATTAAGGATTTGGATAAGCGGCGAAAAGCTGCCGGGAAGAAGTAATAAAAAAACCCGCCAGTGGCGGGTTTTTTATTATCCGGTAGTGCTCATGTAGGTCGGGTAAGGCGTAGCCGCCACCCGACTTAGGGCATCAGACCACCATATTCAACAGCAGCACCCCGACCAGACCGCACACCGAAATAATGGTTTCCAGCGCGGACCAGGACTTGATGGTTTCACCGATCGTCAGGTTGAAGTACTCCTTGAACAGCCAGAAGCCCGGGTCGTTAACGTGAGAGAAAATCACGCTACCGGAACCGACGGCGATAACCATCAGCTCAGGGCTCACGCCCGTGGTGGCAATCAACGGCGCAACGATGCCGCCTGCGGTAATCGCCGCAACGGTCGCAGAGCCTAGGGCAATACGCAGAACCGCGGCAATAGACCAGGCCATCAGGAGCGGCGACACGTTGGTTTCATGCATCATCGCGGCGATGTATTTGTCCACGCCGCTGTCAACCAGAACCTGTTTGAAGGCACCGCCACCGCCGATGATCAGGAGCATCATGGCAATGATTTTGATGGAAGAGGTCAGCGTGTCGTTGATCTGATCCATCGAGCGGCCACGGTTCAGACCGAAGGTGAACATCGCGATCAGCACGGCAATCAGCGTTGCCATCACCGGGTCACCCAGGAATTCCGCAACGGACAGGAACGCATGACCTTTCGGCAGGATCATCTCAGCCACGGCACGCATTGCCATCAGGATCACCGGTACCAGAGAAGTCCAGACGCTGACGCCAAAACCAGGCATCTCTTCTTCGGTGAAGGTTTTGGCGCTGTACAGACCTTCCGGGATTGGCTTATCAATGCCCTTCAGGAAGCGGGCATAAACCGGGCCTGCCAGAATCACCGTCGGGATCGCCAGAATCGTACCGAACAGCAGGGTTTTACCCATATCCGCGTGGAAGATGGTCGCGATAGCGGTTGGACCCGGGTGCGGCGGCAGGAAGCCGTGGGTCACGGACAGCGCCGCAGCCATCGGCACGCCAACATACAGCAGCGGGATGCTCGCGGCAGCCGCGATGGTGAACACCAGCGGCAGCATCAGCACGAAGCCCACTTCGTAGAACAGCGCGAAACCGACGGTAAAACCGGTTAACACCACTGCCCACTGAATATTCTTCTTACCAAATTTGTCGATAAGCGTGGTAGCAATACGCTGGGCGCCACCACAGTCCGCCAGCATTTTACCGAGCATAGCGCCGAAGCCCATGATCAACGCCAGGCTGCCGAGCGTGCCGCCGACACCGGCTTTGATGGAACTGATAACTTTAACCAGCGGCATACCCTGCATCAGACCGACTGCAAGTGCCACCAGAACCAGAGCGATAAATCCGTTCATTTTGAAACGGATCATCAAGAGCAGTAATAACACAACACCGATAGCAACGATGACTAATGGCATGATTTACCTGGCCTTTGAATTGTTATGGGTAACGTCATTGTTTCAACGACACATTCCGATTGTCCCAACTGGGAACAGAGAAGTAACGGCACTAATACTGATGCCTTGGAAACCATTAAGTTTAGTCGGCTGTTATGAGTGTGCTTAGTGCCCATGAGAATGATACGGGTAACATGACGTGATTGAGAATCACCCTGGCAGGCAAAATGTGAATTATGAGACGCAGGTCAACATATAGAGGGGAACGAAGAGGGGGGGGGCAGGGTTTTGTAGGCCCGGTAAGCGCAGCGCCACCGGGCAATACAGACGGGCACTGAATCAGTAGTAGGAGTGCTCGCCGCGCTGGTGTTCGGTCAGGTCACGCACGCCTTTCAGTTCCGGGAACTCGTTCAGCAGCTGCTTCTCGATCCCTTCTTTCAGGGTGACATCGACCATTGAACAACCGTTACAACCGCCGCCAAACTGCAGAATGGCAAAACCTTCGTCGGTGATTTCCATCAGGGAAACACGGCCGCCGTGGCCCGCCAGCTGTGGGTTGATTTGGGATTGCAGCAGATACTCGACGCGCTCCATCAGCGGGGCATCGTCAGACACTTTACGCATTTTCGCGTTCGGCGCTTTCAGGGTCAGCTGAGAACCCAGCTGATCGGTGACGAAGTCGATCTCCGCATCTTCAAGATACGGTGCGCTCAGCTCATCAACATAGGCGGTGAGCTGTTCAAATTTAAGGGCAGTGTCGGTGGCTTCCACAGCGTCCGGAGGACAATAAGAAACACCACATTCTGCATTCGGAGTGCCTGGATTAATCACAAACACGCGGATCTGCGTCCCTTCTTCCTGATTTGCCAGCAGTTTGGCAAAGTGCGCTTGTGCAGAATCGGAAATACGGATCATAGCTTTGGCCTAATAGTTGACTAAATTACCTGGGTATAATCATACGCCCATTGAAGAAGGGCTACAAGGTACGGCACAGACACCATACCTGAACCGACGCGGCGCCGCTTCGCAAAAGCAGTCGGGAAAGTTCAGCAACGGTACTGCCCGTGGTGACGACATCATCCACAATCGCGATATGGAGACCGTCGACCGGTAATTCAAGGCGAAAGGCATTTTTGAGGTTTCTTTTGCGAAGCCGCGCGCTGAGCTGATGCTGGATGGCGGTGGCATGAACACGCGTCAGCGCGCTGGCATCATACCGACAGCCGAGCCACCGTGCGAGGGGACGGCAGATCAGGTCACTCTGGTTATAGCCGCGCCGCCAGTGCCGATGTCGGTATAAGGGGACATTCACCACCCTGTCAATTTTCGGCAGTGCGCGATGACGCCGTGCCTGCAAAACCGCCAGCAATAGCAGGCGGGCAAGGGGCGGTGCAAGCGAGCTCTGCCCGGAAAACTTCAGCGCGTGAATCAGCCTGCTCAGCGGTGGAACATAATCATCCACGGCCACCAGCGCGCTCCACGGCGGGGATTTCTTCAGGCAGCGGCCGCAGGGCAAAGAGGAATTTATGGCCGGTAAACCACATTGTGGACAGATCCCGATACGCCATTCCAGCGAACGCGTACAGACGGAGCAGACGCCCCACTCGCTTAGCGCCAGCGGCATTCGGCATAGCCAGCACAACCCAGGTACTGTTAGCATGTGCAACCTCCATGTGAAAAAAGAGAACAGTAACTGATGAAGACGCTGTGGTGGCAGACTGTAGGGACAGGAAATTGCCATCTTGTGCTGCTGCACGGATGGGGCCTGAATGCGGAGATATGGCATTGCATACGTGAGGAACTCGCCTCGCATTTCACACTGCATCTGGTGGATTTACCCGGCTTTGGCCGCAGCCGCGGATATGGCGCGTTGTCGCTTGATGAGATGGCGCAGCAGGTTCTGGACGCCGCGCCGCAAAACGCTGTCTGGCTGGGCTGGAGCCTGGGCGGGCTGGTGGCGAGCCAGGTTGCGCTGTCGCGACCAGACCGCGTACAAGCGCTGGTGACGGTGGCGTCGTCGCCCTGTTTTAGCGCGCAGGACGCGTGGCCGGGGATAAAACCCGAGGTACTGGCGGGATTCCAGCAGCAGCTGAGCGAAGATTTCCAGCGGACCGTAGAGCGCTTCCTCGCCCTGCAGACGATGGGAACTGACACCGCCCGTAAGGATGCCCGCACGCTGAAGCAAACCGTGCTGTCGCTGCCGATGCCGGAGGTTGAGGTGCTTAACGGCGGTCTTGAGCTGCTGAAAACGGTTGACCTGCGCGCGCCGCTGGCCTCCCTGACGCTGCCGCACCTGCGTATCTACGGTTACCTCGACGGAATTGTGCCGCGCAAGGTGGTTCCACTCCTGGATTCACTTTGGCCGAACAGCGAATCGCAGATCGTTGCCAAAGCTGCACATGCCCCGTTCATCTCTCATCCGGCGGAGTTTTGTTCAGCGCTCATTGCGTTAAGTCAACGTTTCGACTGATTATTTTCTATCCAGCCTGGAAAAAGTTACACACCGCAACCATACTCCAGATGTCGTTGCGGTTGTTCTGCCTACGATAATCAAAACAACAATCCTATGGAGAGTCAGGTTATGAAACTTGTTACAGGTATTGTCACTTCTCTGGTTATTGGGTCACTTTCATTTGGCGTCTTTGCGGCAAAAGAGCTGGAAAAAGATAAAGTTGCCGGCATGAATCTGACCAAAGTTGGTGAGATCTCTACGTCTGATACTACCGCGCCGATGGATGCTCGCAGAGAGCTGTCGAAGAAAGCGGATGAACTGGGTGGGACGTACTACGTGGTAACCAGTGCAAACAAAGACACGAAGAACGTACGCGCAACGGCGGACGTCTACAAGTAATACGATAAAGCCAGGCAGCGATGCCTGGCTTTACTAGCGCAGTGCCCACCACTCCCTGAGGCAGGCCTTTCCTTCCGGACAGCTTTTACAACTGCCGGAGAGACAGCCATCCGCGTCTTCCTGAATCCGCACGGCTTTCCCCATGGCTTCCAGTCTTTCCAGCATGGCATCGATCATCGGCTGCGGCGTATGCAGGCTGAGGCTCAACTGTTTCGCCTCCATCCGCCCCTGTAGCGCCAGCAGGTCACGAACCTGAATCAACGATGCCATGTGGTGTACTCCTTAGTGGCAGTCGCCCGCCGGGCTGTTGCAGCAGGTCGCGGCGGTTTTACGGTTTGCCAGCAGATCAATATCGACGCGGCTGCGTGCCCGCCGCAGCAGACCGAGCACTACCACGTTAAACAGCACAACCGCGAGAATGCAGACCAGACTGTAGCGCGGATGCTGACTGAAGTTAACGGTTTGATAAAAGAGCGTCGACAGCGAGTACGCAATATTTAACCCCCACAGGATGGAGAAACCCATCCAGCCGCGGCTGGACTCGCGGGCAATCGCCCCCATCACCGAGATGCACGGAATGTAGAGCAGTACAAAGATAAGGTAGCTGTAGGCCGCGGACGCGCTGCCAAATTTCTCGCCCATCACGCCCATGGCACCCGTCGCCATTTCGCCGTCGCCTTTGCTCGCTTCAATCGGGTTCGCCAGCACGCTCAGGCTGAAGGTGTCCTTCAGGCTCTGCCAGGTTTCCTCTACGGCACCCAGCAGCTCATGACCGAGATGAAACTCTGCTGGATTAAATTCCTGTTCCTGAATGTTCTCAGCGGTGTAAAGCGTGTTCAGGGTGCCGACAACCACCTCTTTCGCCATCGCACCGGTGAACAGCCCGACGGTTGCCTGCCAGTTATCCTCATGCACGCCAATCGGTTTGAAGACCGGCGTGATGACGCGGCTGACGGAAGCGAGGGCAGAGTCGTTGATGTTATCTGCCGCCTGCCCGCTGAAGGTGAAGCTGTTCAGCGCGCTCAGGAAAATGCTGACGATGACAATTACCTTACCGGCGCGCAGCACAAAGCCTTTCAGGCGCTGCCAGGTCTGGATCGCCAGGCTTTTCAGATGCGGCACGTGATACACCGGCAGCTCCATCACAAACGGTGACGCTTCACCGCGCATGATGGTGTGCTTCAGCATCAGACCGGTGAGGATCGCCATCACGATGCCCAGCACATACAGCGAGAAGACCGCCAGCGCACCCTGCTGGCCAAAGAAGGCTGCCGCAAAGACCGCAAAGATTGCCAGGCGGGCACCGCAGGACATAAACGGCGCCATCATAATGGTCATCAGACGTTCACGCGGTGCATCCAGGGTGCGCGCGCCCATCACCGACGGCACGTTACAGCCGAAGCCGACAATCAGCGGGACGAAGGATTTACCCGGCAGACCCAGCGCCTGCATCAGACGATCCATCACGAACGCGGCGCGCGCCATGTAGCCGGAATCTTCCAGGAACGAGAGGAACAGATACATCATGCCGATCTGCGGCACCAGCGGCAGAACGGTGTTGATACCGCCGCCGATCCCCTGCGCGAGGAAGATGGTGAGCCATTCCGGGAAGTGCAGGGTGTAACCCACCCACTGGATCCCGTGGACGAAGACCGCGACGGAACCGGCGTCAAAAATCGGCTGCAGCGCGCCACCGATGTTAATGGCGAGCAAGAACATCACGTACATCACCAGCAGGAAGATCGGCAAACCAAGGAAGCGGTTAAGCACAACTTTATCCACCGCCGCCGTTAAGCGGCTGGGTTCTGCCGTCAGGGCGTTACTGACCACGTCGCAGATCGAGGCGATGGCCTGGTAACGGGCGTCGGCGATGTGCAACGCCGGGTCGTCCAGCTCGTCGCTAAGCCGGGCCACCGTCACGTCCAGCTTATCGGCCGCATGCCCGGCGTAAGCGCGGCTGTAGATATCCCCTTCCAGCATCTGCAGTCCAAGCCACAGGCGCTGTTTCGCAGGCATGCTGTTGTCCATCTCCTGCGCCAGCACGTTGGCTTCACGCAGGAGAGGCTGCGCGTAATGCACCAGCTCAATGTCGCGATTACCCGCGTGACGGTCAATGGCCAGCTTCAGCGCATCAATACCGCGCGCGCGCGTCGAGACCAGCGGAACCACCGGGCACCCCAGGCGCGCGGAGAGGGCATCGACGTCGATGCGCAGCTTTTGTTTCTCTGCGATATCGAGCATGTTGAGCGCCACGATGCAGGGGATCCCCAGCTCCAGCAGCTGCAGCGTCAGATAAAGGTTACGCTCGAGATTGGAGGCATCGACCACGTTGATCAGCAGGTCCGCGTCGCCGCCAAGAATATAGTGGCAGGCAATCTGCTCATCGAGCGAGGTTTGCGACGAAATGGTGGTTAAGGAGTAGGTGCCGGGAAGGTCGACCAGCGTTACCTGATTGTCCGTTGTCGTGAACTGGCCCTCTTTACGCTCAACCGTCACGCCCGCCCAGTTGCCCACGCGCTGGCGGGCTCCAGTCAGCTGGTTAAAAAGCGTAGTCTTGCCGGAATTAGGATTGCCAATTAAGCCAATAGTTAACTTTTTCATTTTTTAGACTCACTGAAACCGCTGGCTTGTTATCGGGATAAGGCTTCGACTTCTATTAACGCGAGGTCTTTCTTACGCAGCACCAGATTCACGCGGCGGGTTTCGATATGAACCGGGTCACCTAGCGGCGCCACACGCACGACCTGGAATGACGAGCCGGGCAGCATGCCCAGCGACAGCAGCTTTTGCCGATAGGCCGGGCTAATTTCGCGGGTAAAACCGGTAATCTTCCATGCACTGTCTGGAGTGAATTGCATAACGCCTGATTCCACGAAAGGTTAAATTATCTACTATGGGATGATAATGAGAATAGTTTTTATCAGCAATATTAAAACTGTGACGGAATGTTGTTTGCGATATTAATTTACGGCCTTTTTGACCTTGCTCAATATTTGCTGAAATGCCTGGAAGACGAAAAGGGGAGTATTTGTTAACAGAGTGATAATTAGTGGTTTAAATATGGATGTGCAATCGGTTTCATATATTACGGCACGATATTATTATTCCCTCTCCCCTGTGGGGAGAGGGTTAGGGTGAGGGTTTAGCGTTTCTTACCCATCGCTGCCGCCAGCGCATCCATCATCGCGCTGTTGCCTGCAGGCTGGGCATCACGTCCGCGCGGTTTTGCTGCTTTCGCGGCCGGACGCTGCTGCTCGCGGCCACCGCCGTTTCCGCCACGGCGCGCGTTGGTGTCACCCGGCTGTTCGTCCAGACGCATGCTCAGGGCGATACGCTTGCGCTGCAGGTCCACTTCCAGCACTTTGACCTTCACGATGTCGCCCGCTTTGACCACGGTGTGCGGGTCTTCAACGAACTTGTCGGCAAGGGAGGAGATATGGACCAGACCGTCCTGATGCACGCCGATATCCACAAACGCGCCAAAGTTGGTGACGTTGGTCACCGCGCCTTCCAGCACCATGCCGGGCAGCAGGTCGTTCATGGTTTCCACGCCGTCAGCAAAGGTCGCCGTTTTGAACTCAGGACGCGGATCGCGGCCCGGCTTTTCCAGCTCTTTGATAATGTCGGTAACGGTTGGGACACCAAATTTGTCATCGGTGAAATCAACGGCTTTCAGATTGCGCAGAGCGCTGCTGTCGCCCATGAGATCTTTCAGGGCCTGCTGGGTGGCGGCCAGAATACGCTCCACCACAGGGTACGCTTCCGGGTGAACGGTAGAGGCATCCAGCGGGTTATCGCCGTGGTTGATGCGGAGGAAGCCCGCGCACTGCTCAAAGGCTTTTGGCCCCAGACGGCTGACCTTCAGCAACTGCTGACGGTTCTGGAACTGGCCGTTCTCGTCACGCCAGGCGACGATGTTCTGCGCCATCATGCGGGTTAAGCCCGCCACGCGGGTCAGCAGCGGAACGGAGGCGGTGTTCAGGTCAACGCCGACGGCGTTAACGCAGTCTTCCACGACAGCATCCAGCTTGCGCGCCAGCTGCGTCTGGCTCACGTCGTGCTGATACTGGCCCACGCCGATGGATTTCGGGTCGATCTTCACCAGTTCCGCCAGCGGATCCTGCAGGCGGCGAGCGATAGAGACCGCACCGCGCAGGGAAACGTCCAGGTCCGGGAACTCCTGTGCCGCCAGCTCGGATGCGGAATAGACGGATGCCCCCGCTTCGCTGACGATCACTTTCTGCGCCGTCACTTTCGGGAACTGCTTCTGCACGTCGAGGTAGAAACGCTCGGTCTCACGTGAGGCCGTACCGTTGCCGATGGCAACCAGCTCGACGTTGTATTTTTCGCACAGCGCCGCCACTACCACGGCCGCTTTCGCTGCCTGGCCAGTGTGCGGATAAATGGTATCGGTAGCCACCAGCTTGCCGGTGCCGTCAACCACAGCGACTTTTACACCGGTGCGCAGACCCGGATCGAGACCCATGGTGGCGCGCAGGCCAGCAGGAGCGGCCATCAGCAGGTCGTGCAGGTTACGGGCGAAGACGTTAATCGCTTCATCTTCGGCGCGCTCGCGCACGGTGCCCATCAGCTCGGTTTCGAGGTGCATCAGCACCTTGATGCGCCAGGTCCAGCTCACCACGCCTTTGCGCCAGCTGTCCGCCGGGGCGTTGTTCAGGCGCAGGCCAAGATGGTCGATGATGATCTGCTCGCAGTGGCTCTCTTTCGGCGGCTCGTCAAACTGCGGGTCGGCGTTCAGGGAGAGCTGCAGCACGCCTTCGTTGCGGCCGCGGAACATCGCTAGCGCGCGGTGGGAAGGGGCGGTAGAGATCGGTTCGTGGTGATCGAAGTAGTCGCGGAATTTCGCGCCTTCTTCCTCTTTACCCGCGACGACGGTAGAGACGATGTGGGCGTTCTTCCACAGGTAATCACGCACTTTGGCGAGCAGGGCGGCGTCTTCGGCGAAGCGCTCCATCAGAATGTAGCGTGCGCCGTCGAGGGCGGCCTTGGTGTCCGCTACGCCTTTGTCAGCGTCGATAAATTTCGCCGCTTCGGTATCCGGATCGTGGGACGGCTCGTTCCACAGCAGGTCGGCCAGCGGCTCAAGACCCGCTTCAATCGCAATCTGCCCGCGCGTGCGGCGCTTCGGTTTATACGGCAGATAGAGGTCTTCGAGTTCGGTTTTGCTCAGGGTGCCGTTGATGGCGCTTTCCAGATCGCTGGTCAGCTTGCCCTGTTCGCCGATGGACTTGAGGATCGCCTGACGACGTTCTTCCAGTTCGCGCAGATAACCGAGACGGGTCTCCAGGTTACGCAGTTGCGTGTCATCCAGACCGCCGGTGACTTCCTTACGATAGCGCGCAATAAATGGCACGGTGTTCCCTTCATCAAGCAGGCGAACGGCAGCTTCTACCTGTTCGGCTCTGGCCTGAATATCACCCGCAATAATGCGGCAGAGCGAATCTTTCATCATGGCTTTATCATCTTGTGGGTCAAAAATCAGGGGATAGTTATACGGGCTGACACGGCAAAATGCCAGCCGGGGAGGGCGCTCTCGGACTATTTTACGTAGACGATCTCATTGACGTACCAGCTGGCTTCGCCGGCTGGGGTCTGCACGACGGCCAGATCGCCCACTTCCTTTTTCAACAGCGCGCGAGCCATCGGGGAGTCGATGGAGATGTAATCCTTACGACCAAAAATTTCATCGTAGCCGACAATGCGAAAGCGCAGGGTGTCGCCGTCGTCGTTTTCAATCTCCACCCACGCGCCGAAGAACACTTTGCCCTCCTGCTGCGGTGAGTAATCGACAATTTTGAGATTCTCGAGGCACTTCGTCAGATAGCGAACCCGGCGGTCAATTTCGCGCAGCCGCTTTTTGTTGTACTGGTAGTCAGCGTTTTCGCTGCGATCGCCCAGGCTCGCGGCCCAGGTCACTTTTTTGGTCACTTCAGGACGCTCTTCGCGCCAGAGGTAATCCATCTCTTCTTTGAGCTTCTCATACCCTTCGCGGGTGATCAGGGGCGTTTTCATGGTAAAGCCTTTGCTGCCGGTTTTCTGTCTTGCGCACAATACGTACCACACAGTGTAACAGACAGGATTAATAATGATTTATGTGATGAAATGAACAGATAAGCTGCTGTTAAATATGCTTTGTAACAATTTCGACTAGAATTTATACCAGAATTAACTGGTCGAATACGTGCACTTTTTTAGAATACGCTGTTACAAAGACTATCCGAACCTTTGGGAGTACACACAATGCAAGAGAACTACAAAATTCTGGTCGTGGATGACGACATGCGCCTGCGTGCGCTGCTGGAACGTTATCTGACCGAGCAGGGCTTCCAGGTTCGTAGCGTCGCGAACGCTGAGCAGATGGACCGTCTGCTGACCCGTGAATCTTTCCACCTGATGGTTCTCGACCTGATGCTGCCTGGCGAAGACGGGCTTTCTATCTGCCGCCGTCTGCGCAGCCAGAGCAACCCGATGCCGATCATCATGGTGACGGCGAAGGGAGAAGAAGTTGACCGTATCGTGGGCCTCGAAATCGGCGCCGACGACTATATTCCAAAACCGTTTAACCCGCGTGAACTGCTGGCGCGTATTCGCGCTGTCCTTCGCCGTCAGGCTAACGAACTGCCTGGCGCGCCGTCGCAGGAAGAAGCCGTCATCGCCTTCGGCAAGTTCAAGCTGAACCTCGGTACGCGCGAGATGTTCCGTGAAGACGAGCCAATGCCGCTCACCAGCGGCGAGTTTGCGGTCCTGAAAGCGCTGGTCAGCCACCCGCGTGAACCGCTTTCCCGTGACAAGCTGATGAACCTGGCGCGCGGTCGCGAATACTCCGCAATGGAACGCTCTATTGACGTGCAGATCTCCCGCCTGCGCCGCATGGTGGAAGAAGATCCGGCGCATCCTCGTTATATTCAGACCGTATGGGGTCTGGGCTACGTGTTCGTCCCGGACGGCTCTAAAGCATGAGGCGAATGCGCTTCTCGCCGCGTAGCTCGTTTGCCCGCACCCTGTTACTGATCGTCACCCTGCTGTTCGTCAGCCTGGTGACGACCTATCTGGTGGTGCTGAACTTTGCGATCCTGCCGAGCCTCCAGCAGTTTAATAAGGTCCTGGCCTACGAAGTCCGTATGCTGATGACCGATAAACTGCAGCTGGAGGACGGCACGCAGCTCGTCGTTCCCCCGGCGTTTCGCCGTGAAATCTACCGTGAACTGGGCATTTCGCTCTACTCGAATGAAGCGGCGGAAGACGCGGGCCTGCGCTGGGCGCAGCACTATGAATTCCTCAGCCAGCAGATGGCGCAGCAACTGGGTGGCCCGACGGAAGTGCGCGTTGAGGTCAACAAGAGCTCGCCCGTCGTCTGGCTGAAAACCTGGCTGTCACCCAATATCTGGGTGCGCGTCCCGCTGACCGAAATCCATCAGGGCGACTTCTCGCCGCTGTTCCGCTACACCCTGGCGATTATGCTGCTGGCGATAGGCGGCGCGTGGCTATTTATCCGTATACAGAACCGACCGCTGGTCGACCTGGAGCACGCTGCGCTGCAGGTCGGTAAAGGGATTATTCCTCCTCCGCTACGCGAGTATGGCGCCTCGGAAGTCCGCTCGGTGACGCGCGCGTTTAACCATATGGCGGCAGGCGTGAAGCAGCTGGCGGATGACCGTACGCTGCTGATGGCGGGCGTCAGTCATGACCTGCGCACGCCGCTAACGCGTATCCGTCTGGCGACGGAGATGATGGGAGAAGAGGACGGTTATCTCGCCGAGTCCATCAACAAGGATATCGAAGAGTGCAACGCCATCATCGAGCAGTTCATCGACTACCTGCGCACCGGTCAGGAGATGCCGATGGAGATGGCGGATCTGAACGCGGTGCTGGGCGAAGTGGTGGCGGCGGAAAGCGGCTACGAGCGCGAGATTGATACCGACCTTCAGGCGGGCGAGATCCAGGTACGCATGCACCCGCTCTCCATTAAGCGCGCGGTGGCCAACATGGTGGTTAACGCGGCGCGCTACGGCAACGGCTGGATTAAGGTCAGCAGCGGCTCTGAACTCAACCGCGCCTGGTTCCAGGTGGAAGACGACGGTCCGGGCATCAAGCCCGAGCAGCGTAAGCATCTGTTCCAGCCGTTTGTGCGCGGCGACAGCGCGCGCAGCACCAGCGGTACGGGCTTAGGCCTGGCGATTGTGCAGCGTATTGTGGATAACCATAACGGACTGCTGGAGATTGGTACCAGCGAGCGGGGTGGGTTGAGCATTCGCGCCTGGTTGCCGGTTCCGGTGACGCGAGGGCAGGTGAAAGAGAGTTGAAAAAAGGGTGGCACGAGCCACCCTTTTTTGTAGGTCGGGTAAGGCGAAGCCGCCACCCGACATGGACTACAGTTTTGGACCCGCACTCACCAGCGCAGCACCCGCCGGGGTATCGGTGTACTTCTCGAAGTTCTCGATAAACAGCTTCGCCAGCGATTCCGCTTTCTCACGCCACTGCTCCGGCGAACCGTACGTATTGCGCGGGTCGAGGATATGCGTATCCACACCCGGCAGCGACGTTGGGATCGCCAGGTCAAACATCGGCAGAGTGAAGGTTTCGGCGTCGTCCAGAGAACCATCCAGAATGGCGTCGATAATGGCGCGGGTATCTTTGATGGAGATACGTTTGCCGGTGCCGTTCCAGCCGGTGTTCACCAGGTATGCCTGCGCGCCGGATGCCTGCATGCGTTTCACCAGCACTTCAGCATACTGCGTCGGGTGCAGCGACAGGAAGGCCGCACCGAAGCAGGCGGAGAAGGTTGGGGTTGGCTCCGTCACGCCGCGCTCGGTACCCGCCAGCTTGGCGGTGAAACCGGAGAGGAAGTGGTACTGCGTCTGGCTGGCCGTCAGGCGAGACACCGGAGGCAACACGCCGAACGCATCCGCCGTCAGGAAAATAACCTTCGTGGCATGACCCGCTTTTGACACCGGCTTCACGATATTGTCGATGTGGTAGATCGGGTAAGAGACGCGGGTGTTTTCCGTTTTCGACGCATCGTCGAAGTCGATGGAGCCGTCGGCACGCACGGTGACGTTTTCCAGCAGCGCATCGCGACGGATCGCGTGGAAGATATCCGGCTCGGCCTCTTCAGACAGGCGAATGGTCTTCGCGTAGCAGCCGCCTTCAAAGTTGAATACGCCGTCGTCATCCCAGCCGTGTTCGTCATCGCCAATCAGACGACGTTTTGGATCGGTGGACAGAGTCGTTTTCCCGGTGCCGGACAGGCCGAAGAAGACCGCCACGTCGCCTTTTTCACCGACGTTCGCCGAGCAGTGCATGGAGGCGATGCCCCGCAGCGGCAGCAGGTAGTTCATGACCGAGAACATCCCTTTCTTCATTTCGCCGCCGTACCAGGTACCGCCGATCAGCTGGATACGCTCGGTCAGGTTGAAGGCAACAAAGTTTTCGGAGTTCAGACCCTGCTCTTTCCACTGTGGGTTGGTGCATTTCGCGCCGTTCATCACGATGAAATCAGGGGTGAAGTCCTGCAGCTCTTCGTCGGTTGGACGAATAAACATGTTTTTCACGAAATGCGCCTGCCAGGCCACTTCGGTGATAAAACGTACGGAGAGACGGGTGTCGGCGTTAGCGCCGCAGAAAGCGTCGACAATAAACAAACGCTTGCCGGAAAGTTGCTGGGTGACGAGCCCTTTCAGGTGCTGCCAGGTTTCCGGAGAGAGCGGTTTATTGTCGTTCTTCCCTTTGCCCTTGTCAGCCCACCACAGCGTATCGCGGGTGGTTTCGTCTCGGACGATATACTTATCTTTCGGCGAACGACCGGTAAAGATACCGGTATCGACGGCGATAGCACCAAGATTCGTCAACACACCACGCTCGTATCCTTCCAGTGCTGGATTGAGCTCTTCCTGATACAGCGTATCGTAGTCGGGGTTGTAGACGATTTCCTGGACGTCGTGAATACCATAAGCCTTGAGATCTTGCGGGGTTAAACCAGTAACACGCATATCACTGCTCCTTAGCCAATATGTACTGCCTGAAATTGTAGGGTTTTTCTGGGGTTGTTTACCGCGACGGGGCTCATAGATTCATGCATCTGGACAAAACCCTTACTAACGGAAAACGCTGCGACTCCAGTCACAGCGCAGGCGGATTATCGCAGGAATCGCTTTTTGGGTGGGGAAAATGTTCCGAAAAGGTTAAAGACTGGTGATTTTATCGGAAAGAATGTGAATGTAATCGCATACACGTAAGAAAATTACGTAAGAGTTACATAGGGAAAACGATTCAGCTTGGGTGGAGTTTTTTCCCCTCACCCCAGCCCTCTCCTCAAAGGGGAGAGGGTTATAGGGTGAGGGAAAGAGGTTTAGTGAACCTGTGGATCTGCCGGGGAGGCGTTATTGCGGATCTCAGCGATATCCATTGAATTGAACACATAGTGCGTACCGCAGTAGTCACAGTGCATATCAATTTCACCGTCTTCCGCCATGATGCTGTCGATCTCTTCGTCCGGCAGGGTTTTCAGTGCGCCAGCGCAGCGTTCGCGGGAGCAGGTGCACTTAAATTCCACGGACTGCGGGTCGTAAACGGTCACTTCTTCTTCGTGGTACAGACGCCACAGCACGTCAGTCGCTGACAGGTTGAACAACTCTTCCGCTTTGATGGTTTCTGTCAGCGTCGCCAGGTGCTCAAAGTCATTGGTCTGTGCGTCCTGCGCAGGCAGAACCTGCAGCAGCATACCGCCCGCAGCAGGCTGACCGTCCACTTCACCGGTGCGGATGAACAGACGCGTCGGCAGCTGTTCAGAACGCATGAAGTAATCTTCCAGGCAGGCCGCCAGGGTATCGCCTTCCAGACCCACCACGCCCTGATAGCGCTCACCTTCCTCAGGGGAGATGGTGATCACCAGGTAGCCATTACCCACCAGCGTTTTGAGGTCTGCATTTTCAGGCACGTCGCCCTGAACGCGCGCGACGCCGCGCATCTGCTGCTGGTTATTGCCGTTGATGACCGCCAGCGTCATCGGGCCGTCACCCTGCAGCTGCACGGTGATATCACCGGCAAACTTCAGCGTCGCCGTCAGCAGGCTGGTGGCAACCAGCAGTTCGCCCAACAGGGTCTTCACCGGCAGCGGGTAGTTGTGGTTTTCCAGAATCTGTTTCCAGGTTTCAGATACGGTGACCAGCTCGCCGCGCACGGCGAATTGTTCAAACAGATAGCGGTGTAATTGGTCGTGTTGGGCCATTTTCATCTCTCGTGCGGGTGAGGTTATTCAGTCTCACCGTGTTTAAATTTCATCAGGTCGCGGCGCTCTTTTTTATCCGGTCGCCGGTCCGGGTGAGGCATCGTCAGCGCGTTCATTTTGCGCGCCAGCGCGGTCTTCTCGCGCTTTTCAATGCTCTCCGCCGTCTCTTCATAAAGCAGTACGGCTTCCGTTGCGGGTCGACGTTGTTCGGTAATGGCTTTAATCACTACCGTACGTTCATCGTTGCCCTGACGCAGCGTTAAGGTGGCATTCAGCTCAACCAGCTTGCTCGGTTTGCTGCGCTGGCCGTTGTAATGCACTTTTCCGCCGTCAACCATCTCGCGGGCAAGGGCGCGTGTTTTATAAAAACGCGCCGCCCACAGCCATTTATCCAGTCTTACCCCGTCAGAGGGTTTTTCTTTCATGGCGTCTCCTTCACGGTCAGTGAGGGGATCATCTGGCGATAGTCGTTCAGTCCAGGGTGGCGCAGATAGCTTTTTTCAGCCAGGCCAGAGTCAGGATTGGTAACGCCCAAACAGTAGCGGATGCCAAACTTTGCCGCGGAATCCAGAATGGGCTCGCTGTCATCAATGAACAGCGTACGTTCTGGCTGCAAACCCGTCTCTTCCTTCACCGCATGCCACAACCGCTGATCCTCTTTCGGATAACCAAATGTGTGGGTGGAAAGTAATAAATCAAGGTGCGACGCCAGACCCGTATGCTCCAGCTTCACCGCCAGATTATGTGGATGCGCGTTGGTCAGTAAAATACGGCGCTTGCCGCTTGCTTTCAGCGCATCCAGGAACGGAACCGTATCCTCGCGCAATACGGCGCGTGGACCCTGGGCGGTGGTCATGGCACAAATATCCAGACCAAGGCGATCGCTCCAGTAGTCAAGACAGTACCAGTTTAGCGTATGTTGGACCGCGCTATATTGCGAACGAATGAATGCCTGCGCTTCTGTCGGGGAGATCCCCTGCTGCTCGCCATAGGTTTCAGGAACCAGCGTTTGCCAGAAATAGTTATCAAAGGCGAGATCGAGCAGCGTGCCGTCCATATCCAGCAGAACGGTATCAACCTCCTGCCAGGCGATATCAAGATGCATTAGGGGGAACTCCAGCCAGAAGAAACGTGCGCGACAGGGTAGCACATCTTGTCGCGCAACGACGTTATCAGATCAGGCTCTCAGACGAGGGGATCAGCTTAGGATTGAGGCAGTTTTCGTAATATTGCTGGATCTCGGCAAGCCGGGTGCGCGAGCGCTGGTAGCGGCGCAGGGCCATAAAGCCGTTCCAGAAAATGGCAATCAGCATTGCGGTCATCAGCAGAGAGGTGCCGATGTAACGCCATAGCCCTGCGCTATCCGGCATCCGGTGCAGGCCGATATGGCGAGTGCCGTTGGCGTCGGTGTAAAGGCTTGTGACGATCCCTTCGGCACTGAACGGCGTTTGCATCAGCATCTGCGCCAGGCGCTGGAATTGGCTCCACTGCTCCTGCGCCGGGTAGTCGTAAAGCGCAACCTGCGGGTAAGGCTGATCGACCAGGTCGCTGCCCTCATCGCTGACAATCACAAACCCGCCCGGTGCCGGGCTGTTCAGCGCCTGAGCCGCTCGGGTGGTCTCGCGCATCATGAACGGCGACGTGGAAGTGGCGACCAGGTTATCCAGCGATTCAGCGCTCACCGGACGCAGCAGCACGTTAACACCGTCCAGTCGTCCCGCTTCGGCGCGTTTCACCAGCGAGTCCCAGTCTTTACTGTTACCCAGGTTTACCAGGGCGTTTTTAAGACGTATGCACTCATCCTGAGAGGAGCATAAATCCTGCGTTTTCAGGACGATGTCACCAAAATCATCCAGCAGAACCATGCCTGATTTCTGAATGGCCGAGCGCAGCGCGGGGCTGACGCGCGAGTCATCGTCCGTTTTCGGGTGCAGCTGGCGGTTCACCGTCTGGGTAAGGGCCGTGGCTTTATTCACCACTTCGGATTCCGGCAGCGGCAGCGGCGGCGCGTCGTTCCAGATAATTTGCGAGCAATCGAACGGCATAAACGGCGAATTCTGGCGGGTGTTCCACGCCCCCGGGGTGTGAATATTACACATCCCGGTACCCTTCAGGCGCAGCGTGTCCCCCACGCGCACACCGGCTTCATCCAGCTTGTTGACGCTGGTCGCTTCGATGGTTTGCGCCCCTTTGATCCACGACAGGGTGAATTTGATGGGCATATCCAGCGGCACGAAAAGCAGCAGCATGACTAAGACCAGCGCCGCGCCTCCGGCAATGACCGTGCTGCGAAGCCAGTGCTGAAGCGGGAAATTTTTCACTTCATCATGCAGGGATAAGAAGCGCCCCTGACGCACAACGTGTCGGTCAAGGTAGATATCAATATCCGTTTTCTGACCCAGGTCCTGCGCAATCCACGGTTGCCAGTGGCGCGGGTAGATCAGGTCGATAATACCGAGCGAAATATTATTGAGATGTTCCTGATCGTTTTCACCGAACAGGCCCCAGCGCTTTGGCGTACCGCGCAGGCAGTGGATCTCGCGCAACGAGGTTTTGGCCGGTGGGGCAAAGAGACCCCAAAGCCCGGCCGCCAGCAGCAGCACCGCGCCTCCCGCCAGCCAGGGGACAAACACATCCGGCGTCAACAGGCAGACAAAAAAGAGCAGGAAGGCGGAGACGATCAGAAGCGCTTCACGAATGCCGTCCGGGCGGCTCAGGGCGTACTCTTCATGGGTTTCCTGGCGAATATTCAGCAGTTCGATCTGCTCAGTTTCTTCGCCACGAATAGAAGCCTGCGTTGAACTCGCACGCTCCAGCGCAAAACGCGGGGCTTCCTGAAGGTATTCATTCAGCGTGTGGCCGTTAAGCGAAATAACCAGGGGCAACGAATCGGTGTGAATCAGCTCAACGCTGTTTTCGTCATTAATGTATTGCTCCCAGGACGGAGGGAGATGCACTTCGACGGAATCCAGGTAATAGCGCCATTTGTTGGGGTCATCAGTAGTGATGCCATAGCGCGTGATGGAGCGCGTCACGCAGAGCACGGTATCACTTTGCGCATTGAGCTTTAGCGCGACGGGTGCGGCGGTAGCTCCCGTTGGCCCAGGCGTGAGCTGAGAACGGTTCAGGATTTCGAGATAGTTTTCAACTGCATCGCGCTCGTCTTGCGTGAGTTTACGCGTGGTCGCGCCCGCAAATGCATTTAAAAAGGGCAGACGATAACGGCGCTGTACGCGGCGCCTGTACATCCACCCTGCAACCAATGCGCCGGCCAGCATAGCAGCGAGAACAATCAAAATGGTGCTCATGCTTTCCCCATCTTACTTATCTTACAGGTGTAGTCAGTAGCACCTTTACATTGAATGAGTGTCTGTGGTTGGCTATCGGCAAGTATGGAGTCGAACTTGAGCATTCTGAAGCGCATCCCAGTGACCGGTGATGATAGCAAAGCCTGTTATGGCGCGATATCAGCAAATTCCTGGAAACATTTCAACCTCTTGACATTTGTTTTGAATTGAGGATTGATTCCTGCTAGGTTGCACAAATGTAAATACAGAACAATTGACATTGCCGAAACCGTGCGGCGTATCGCACAATAACCCCAGTTCTCACTGCTAAGACCCATCACGATGAGCAAACCACTACAAAAACCCACCATTCTGAATGTTGAAACTGTCGCCAAATCGCGGCTGTTTAATGTTGAAAGTGTGGACCTGGAGTTCAGCAACGGTGTGCGTCGCGTTTATGAACGTATGCGCCCCTCGTCGCGCGAAGCGGTGATGATTATTCCCATTATCGACGATCATCTGATTTTGATCCGCGAATACGCTGTGGGAACGGAATCTTACGAGCTTGGGTTCTCGAAAGGGCTTATCGATCCGGGTGAAACCGTCTTTGAAGCGGCCAACCGCGAGCTGAAAGAAGAGGTCGGTTTCGGGGCGAATGAGCTTTCATTCCTGAAAAAACTGAGCATGGCGCCGTCCTATTTTTCCAGCAAAATGAATATTGTGGTCGCTGAAGATCTCTATCCTGAATCGCTCGAAGGGGATGAGCCGGAGCCGCTGCCGCAGGTTCGCTGGCCGCTGGCGCACCTGATGGATCTGCTGGAAGACCCTGACTTTAATGAGGCTCGTAACGTGAGCGCGCTGTTCCTGGTTCGGGAGTGGCTGAAGGGGCAGGGGCGGCTGTAGGCCATAAAAAAAGCCGGGTGGCGGCTTCGCCTTACCCGGCCTACGATGCTTTGCCCGGTTTTTACCGGGCATTTTTATGTTTAGAACAGCTCGTGCGTTTCGCCGTTGTCAATGATCTCTGTACCCACCTCGTGCACCGCCTGTGTGGTTGGCTGGGTGCCCTCAATGAAATACTCTTCGCGACTGTTACCGCCGTTGGCGAGCTGACCCGTACTGCGGTCGATATTGACCGTCACCACGCCTGGCGGTGGCGTCAGCGGCTGCTCCGGCACGCCTTCGAGAACGGACTTCATGTAGGCGTCCCAGGCCGGCTGCGCGCTCTTCGCTCCGCCTTCGTAGCCGGAAATCTGATCCTTAATCGCGCCGGAGGCCGTTGTACGCCCTAAATCGCGGCGGTGATCGTCGAAGCCGATCCAGACCGATGTCACCACGCCCGGCCCGTAACCGGAGAACCACGCGTCTTTCGAGCTGTTGGTTGTCCCCGTTTTACCGCCGATATCATGGCGCTGCAAATCACGTCCTGCACGCCAGCCGGTACCCTGCCAGCCCGGTTCACCGAAGATGTTGGTGTTCAGCGCGCTCTTGATCAGGAACGACAGCGGCGTGTTGATCACATGCGGGGCATACTGCTGCGCACCGGTCTGCGCCACCAGCGCCTGGTTCGCCTGTTCCAGCTGCGGCTGCGGCACAACGCCGTTCTGCTGCTCCTGCGACACGGCCGGGTCTTCCATGTCCTTGTTTTCAAGCACGTCGGATTTCGGCGTATTGCCATAAATGACTGGAATATCGCAGTCAGGGCAGGCAATTTTCGGCTTCGCTTCAAACAGCACGCCGCCCTGGTCGTTCTCGATCTTGCTGATGAAGTACGGGTCAATCAGGAAGCCGCCGTTGGCCATCACCGAGTAACCGCGTGCGACCTGAAGCGGCGTAAAGGAGGCTGAGCCCAACGCCAGCGACTCGGTGCGAACGATATTCTGCGCCGGGAAGCCGAAGCGCTGCAGATACTCTGCGGCATAGTCGACGCCCATCGCGCGCATGGCGCGTACCATCACCACGTTTTTCGACTGTCCCAGGCCCTGACGAAGACGAATAGGACCGGCATATTCCGCAGGGGAGTTCTTCGGCTGCCAGTCGGAACCGGCACCGGCATCCCAGCGGGAAATTGGCACGTCGTTCAGGATGCTGGCGAGGGTCAGACCCTTATCCATCGCTGCCGTGTAGAGGAACGGTTTTATATTGGAACCGACCTGACGCAGCGCCTGGGTGGCGCGGTTAAATTTGCTCTGGTTGAAATCAAACCCGCCGACCAGGGCCAGGATGGCGCCGTTCTGCGGGTTGATCGAGACCAGGGCCGAGTTGACGTCCGGCACCTGCGCCAGCCACCAGGATTCACCTACCTTGCGCACCCAGATTTGCTGCCCGGTTTGTACCGCGTCGGTCACTTTACGCGGCGTGGCGCCCTGCAGCGTATCCGAGCGGTACGGACGCGCCCAGCGGATACCGTCCATACGCAGGGAGACGGAGGTACCGTCCGCAAGCGTCGCAACGGCCTCCTGAGGATCGGCCTGCGTCACCACGGCAGGAAGGAGCGGACCGTAGGTTGGCAGCGCCTTCAGCGTACTGGTGATTTTTTTGCTGTCCCACGCGCTTTCGCCCACTTTCCACAGCACGTTTGACGGGCCGCGATAGCCGTGACGCATATCGTAGTCCATCACGTTGTTGCGTACCGCTTCCTGCGCCGCCTGCTGAACTTTGCGGGTGACGGTGGTGTACACGCGATAGCCATCTTCATAGGCCTTATCACCATAACGATTCACCATCTCCTGGCGAACCATTTCGGTCAGGTAAGGGGAGGCGAAGGCGATCTCAGGGGCGTGGTAGTTAGCGTCAATGACATCGTTACGCGCCTGCTCGTACTCGCTCTGGCTGATGTAGCCTTCGCTCAGCATACGTGACAGGACGACGTTCCGACGCGCGGTGGCGCGATCGAGCGAGTAGAGCGGGTTAAACGTGGACGGCGCTTTCGGCAGACCGGCAATGGTTGCCATTTCGCTTAAGGTGAGTTGCTCAACAGGCTTACCGAAGTACACCTGTGCGGCAGCCCCCACGCCATAAGCGCGGTAGCCCAGGTAGATTTTGTTGAGGTACAGCTCAAGGATTTCGTCTTTGCTCAGCAGCTGCTCAATACGGATAGCAAGGAACACCTCTTTGATCTTACGTATCAGCGTCTTTTCAGGGCTGAGGAAGAAGTTACGCGCCAGCTGCTGCGTAATGGTACTCGCCCCCTGAGAGGCGTGACCAGAGAACAGCGCAATGCTCGCGGCGCGGAAAATCCCCACCGGATCGACACCGTGGTGCTCGTAAAAACGGCTGTCCTCCGTGGCGATAAAGGCTTTCACCATCACAGGGGGAATTTGGTTTAAGGTCAGCGGAATACGACGCTTCTCGCCATACTGCGCCATGAGCTCGCCATCGGCGCTATAGACTTGCATCGGGATCTGGAGTCGCACATCGCGAAGCGTGGCGACATCAGGTAGCTGTGGCTCAATATATTTGTACAAACCGTAAATCGAGCCTGCTCCCAGCAGAATGCAACAGACTGCAAGGATGAATAAATACTTTACGAACTTCACCGGAGATTTCCCATTTGGTTTCACTTGGGCAGTTTCTAAACAATCGCGCGGTAGTATAAAGGCAAGCCTGATTCATTGATATAGCCGTCAGGGTGACGGGCGATAAGGAGATCGTGAAGCATGGCTTTCAAAACTTGGCAAACGGGCATTCATATTCAACAGGATAGGGTGCTGATCGTCGCACTGGCCCGGGAGAAGTCCGGCTGGTGTTTGCGGCGCTGGTGGGCAATCCCGCTGGCTGAAGGCATCATTCGTGACGGCAAAATTTATCAGTCAGAACAGCTGGTTGATGCGTTACGCGACTGGCGAAAAACGCTGCCGCACTACCACCGGGCGTTCCTCTCTTTCCCGGCAGCACGCACCCTGCAGCGGTCGCTTGCCCGTCCGACCGTTGCGCTGCGCGACAGCGAGCAGCTCTCATGGCTTGGCGCCGCGCTCGCCCGCGAACTGGAGATGTCTGCCGATACGCTCTGTTTCGATTACGTGCAGGATACGTTCAGCAATACCTTTCAGGTGACAGCCGCACAAAACAACGAGGTTGACACCCTTCTGGCGCTGGCGAAGGCGTTGCGTTTGCGGCTGATGACCATTACGCCGGATGCCAGCGCTCTGGCGAATCTTCTTCCTGCGGTGACACCAGCGAAGTGCATCGCCTGGCGGGACGAGCGGCAGTGGCTCTGGGCGATGCGCCACCAGTGGGGACGACGCTTTACCACAGAAGCAGACAATGTGGCTGAGCTGTCGGCGCTGCTGGCGCTTGGTCCGGATGACATCGCGCTGTTTGATAGCCGACGTGACCCGTGGGAAATCCTTGAGCGCTGCCATGCCCCGCTGCCGGACTGCGGCGCTGATTATACCGTTGCGCTGGCGCTGGCCATGAGCGAGGTGCCCGGATGAGCATCATGAACTTTCTGCCCTGGCGGCAGCAGCGGCGCGAGCGATGCCTGCGTTTCTGGGGCGCAATGTGTGTCGGTACCGTACTGTTAATCTTCATGGCCATTTTCTGTCTGCGGATGAACCCTCTTATGAGGCTGCACGCGCTGCAAACGGATCTGACGGGCATGCAGGCCGTGCAGCATGTGCTTCTCTCCCGGCAGAGACTCGCCTCACAGGCGCAGCTGCCAGCGCAGGAAATTCAACGACGTGCATGGCAACCGGTGCTGGAAGCCCTTTCCCGCACCATTCCGGCACAGGTCTGGCTGACAGAGCTGCGCTATCAGCCTCCTGCTCTGATGCTGAGCGGGTATGCCATAACCCTGCCGGCCCTGTCTGCTCTGCGCGATGCGCTTGGCCAAATAGCGGGTTTTACGCCCGGGACGGCGGGTGAGCTTCGGCGGGACAGCCAGGGGCGCTGGATGTTCACCCTTCAGCTTAAAAGCGAGGGGTAACGCGTGGATACCCTGTTAGAACGCTGGTGCGAAAGCCGTCCCTGGTATCGGGTACTCTTCTGGTGTCTGGGGAGTCTCCTGGCAGGACTGGCCGCGTGGGGTACCTTGCTCAGACCGGTAGACAGACAGTGTGCTGAACGACAGCGTCAGCTGATTCAGGACACGAGAGCTAACGCAGCGTTATGGCCTGCCGTCAGAAAGGTGCCTTTTCGTCCGGAAACGCCGGAATCACGGGAATTGATATCTTTTTCCCCGCTCGATTTTCAGGGTGATAACACGACGCTGATTCACTGGAAGCCGCTGCAGAACGGAGGGGAACTGATGCTGGAGGTTGAGTGGCAGGCGCTTCCGGCGCTTTTCTCCCGGCTGGCGCAGCGGGATGTGCAGATCGCCGCTTTTGCGATTGTGCCACAAGGTACAGCGTTGCGCCTGCGGCTGGAGCTGGCACATGCGAAATAGCGCGCGATATTTACTGATTTGCTCAGCGCTGCTATTGACCGGCATGCGCGATCCGTTTCGCCCGCCGGACGATCCCTGCGCCATTGGCGAGCTGGCGCAGTGGCACTATCGCGGCATGGTGGAAGGACAGCAGGCTATCGGCATTTTACAGGATGGGCAAAAGCGCTGGTACCGGCTGAAAACGCATGAGCGCTTCCCGGCAGGCTGGACGATAACAGCCATCAATGCAACGGAACTGGTTGTTGATGTGGGTGACACATGTGAACCAGAAAAATGGACGTGGCAACGAGAAGGAACGGATAAGAATGAATTTACGGATAATGCTGTGGCTGCTGGCGTTCAGCCATCCGCTGTGGGCCGCCGCGCCAAAACCGGTCACGCTGGTGGTGGATGACGTTCCTGTAGTCCAGGTGCTTCAGAGCCTGGCCGCACAGGAGAACCGTAATCTGGTGGTCTCGCCTGATGTCGGCGGCTCGCTTTCGCTTAACCTGACGCGCGTCCCCTGGCGGCAGGCGTTACAGACGGTAGTCTCCAGTGCCGGACTTGTCCTGCGCGAGGAAGCGGGCATTTTTTACGTGCATACCGCCGCCTGGCAGCGTGAGCAGCGGGAACGTTCAGAACAGGAGCGGGCGCGTCGGCAGCTTGATGCGCCGCTGGTGTCTCACACTATCCCTTTTTCCTATGCCGATGCCGGAGAGCTGCAAAAAGCCGCGGAAAAACTCCTGAGCCCTAAGGGGAGTTTATCTGTCGACAAACGCACCAACCGCCTGCTGATCCGGGATAACCAGACGGTGGTGGAGACGCTGCAGCGCTGGGCCGCTCAGATGGATATTCCCGTCGAACAGGTCGAGCTGGCGGCGCACATTGTGACCATTAATGAAAAAAGCCTGCGTGAGCTGGGAGTGAAGTGGAATCTCGCCGACGCCACCGACGCGGGCAAGGTTGGCCAGCTCACCACGCTTGGCAGCGATCTTTCCGTCGCCAGCGCCACCAGCCACGTAGGTTTTAACATCGGACGGATCAATGGTCGGCTGCTGGATCTGGAGCTCTCTGCGCTGGAGCAAAAACAGCAGGTCGATATCATCGCCAGCCCGCGGCTGCTGGCCTCGCATATGCAGCCGGCCAGTATCAAGCAGGGGAGTGAGATCCCGTATCAGGTCTCAAGCGGTGAAAGCGGCGCCACCTCCGTTGAGTTTAAGGAAGCGGTATTAGGGATGGAGGTCACGCCGGTGGTGTTACCGGGAGGGCGCGTGCGCCTGAAATTGCACATCAGCGAAAATATGCCTGGACAGGTTCTGCAGCAGGCGGACGGAGAAACGCTGGCGATCGACAAACAGGAGATAGAAACCCAGGTGGAGGTAAAAAGTGGAGAAACGCTGGCGTTAGGCGGAATTTTTTCGCAGAAGAACAAAACCGGCAGTGACAGCGTGCCGGGGCTGGGAAAAATCCCCTGGATTGGTCAGCTTTTTCGCCATGACGGGAAAGACAACGAACGGCGTGAGTTAGTGGTGTTTATTACACCACGTCTGGTCGGTATTCGCTGACGGGTAACGATCCCCGCAATGAATTTGCATTCAGTTTGTTGCAGATGTTTGACGTGGGGCATGAATTAGCATACAAGGAGTACCGATTTGAGTTGGACTTACGTCTTATTACCTTATGCGCCCGGCGCGGTGATTTAATCAGTTGCCAAACAAGCCGGAGTATTGAGATAATTTTTAGTCTGACTCTCGCTCTATTGCATATGAGGTTTCAGTTCATGTCCTGCTACGCCGGGTGTCTGCGCAGCGGGGATTACCATTAACGAATAGTCTTAGTAGTACCGATAAAATGGCAGAGAAACGCAATATCTTTCTGGTTGGGCCTATGGGTGCCGGCAAAAGCACTATTGGGCGTCAGTTAGCTCAACAACTCAATATGGAATTTTACGATTCTGATCAAGAGATTGAGAAACGAACCGGAGCTGATGTGGGCTGGGTTTTCGACGTAGAAGGCGAAGAAGGTTTCCGTGACCGAGAAGAAAAAGTGATCAACGAACTCACGGAAAAACAGGGCATCGTTCTGGCAACAGGCGGCGGCTCTGTGAAATCTCGCGAAACCCGCAACCGTCTCTCCGCCCGTGGCGTAGTGGTCTATCTTGAGACGACTATCGAGAAACAGCTGGCACGTACGCAGCGCGATAAAAAGCGCCCGCTGCTGCAGGTTGAAACGCCACCACGCGAAGTTCTGGAAGCGTTGGCCGATGAACGCAATCCGCTGTATGAAGAGATTGCCGATGTGACCATTCGTACTGACGACCAGAGCGCTAAAGTGGTTGCAAACCAGATTATTCATATGCTGGAAAGCAACTGATTCTGGCTTTATATACACTCGCCTGCGGGTAAAAGCATTAAAGGTGGATGTCGCGTCATGGAGAGGATTACAGTTACTCTCGGGGAACGTAGTTACCCTATCACCATCGCGGCTGGTTTGTTTAACGACCCAGCTTCCTTTTTACCACTGAAAGCGGGTGATCAGGCGATGCTGGTCACCAATGAGACGCTGGCTCCGCTTTATCTCGACCGCGTACGCCACCTGCTTGAGCAGGCGGGCGTAAAAGTCGACAGTGTGATTCTCCCCGATGGCGAGCAGTATAAAAGCCTGACGGTACTGGATACCGTCTTTACCGCATTGCTGCAAAAACCACACGGTCGCGATACAACACTGCTTGCCCTGGGCGGCGGTGTTGTTGGCGATCTGACCGGTTTTGCGGCCGCAAGCTATCAACGTGGCGTCCGTTTTATTCAAATCCCGACCACGTTGCTGTCCCAGGTCGACTCCTCTGTCGGTGGCAAAACGGCAGTCAACCATCCGCTCGGTAAAAACATGATTGGCGCCTTCTACCAGCCCGCATCGGTGGTGGTGGATCTCGACTGTCTGAAAACGCTGCCGAAGCGCGAGCTGGCTTCTGGTCTGGCGGAAGTGATCAAATACGGCATTATTCTGGATGGCGAGTTCTTTAGCTGGCTTGAAGAGAATATGGATGCGCTGCTGGGCCTGGATGAGGCTAAACTGGCATACTGCATTCGTCGTTGCTGTGAGCTGAAAGCAGAAGTTGTTGCCGCAGACGAGCGTGAAACGGGCTTACGTGCTTTACTGAATCTTGGGCATACGTTTGGTCACGCGATTGAAGCCGAAATGGGCTACGGTAACTGGCTGCACGGTGAAGCCGTTGCGGCCGGCATGGTGATGGCGGCTCGCACCTCCGAACGTCTCGGGCAGTTCAAGCCGGAAGAGACGGCACGCATCATTGCGCTGCTTGAGCGTGCAGGTTTGCCGGTAACCGGGCCGCAGGAGATGTCGGCGCAAGCGTATTTACCCCACATGATGCGCGATAAAAAAGTATTGGCAGGCGAGATGCGTCTTGTACTCCCGCTTGCAATAGGGAAGAGTGAAGTACGCGGCGGAGTGCCGCACGATGTCGTTCTTGGCGCTATCGCTGACTGTCAGCAGGCGTAACAACTAGAAAGGTCAGGCCACTGTCGCAGGTGGTCGTTTAGCTTCAGGTGAAATGCAAAGTCGTTGGCATAAGCCTTTGAGTGGGGTGTTAAATGGATGAATTCAAACCAGAAGACGAGCTGAAACCCGATCCCAGCGATCGTCGTACTGGTCGTTCTCGTCAATCTTCAGAACGTGATAACGAGCCGCAGATCAACTTTGACGATGTTGATCTGGATGCAGACGATCGTCGCCCTTCGCGCAGCCGCAACGCGCACGAAGAGCGAGCAGAAGAGGATTATGAGTCCGAAGAAGATTCAATGGACGAACAGCCTGTAGAGCGTCGCCCGCGTAAACGTAAAAAAGCCGCTACGCCTAAACCGGCGTCCCGCCAGTACATCATGATGGGCCTTGGCGTTCTGGTGCTTGTGCTGCTGATTGTCGGCATTGGCTCCGCGCTTAAAGCACCGTCAACGAACTCAACCGAGCAAACGGCTTCCGCTGAGAAGAGCATCAACCTGTCCGGTAACGATGCGTCCAATCAGGCGAATGGTGCACAGCCTGCTCCGGGTACCACTTCCGCAGAGCAGACCGCAGGGAACACCGCAGCGCCGCAGGATGTTTCTCTGCCGCCTGTTTCTTCAACCCCTGCTCAGGGTCAGGCACCTGCTACGCCTGAAGGCCAGCAGCGCGTAGAAGTTCAGGGAGACCTGAACAATGCGCTGACGCAGCCGCAGAACCAGCAGCAGGTTGATAACGTCGTGGTTAACTCTACGCTGCCAACTGAACCTGCAACCGTTGCCCCGGTTCGCGGTGGTAATGCTCAGCCGCAAGCGGCCGCGACGGAAACCAAGCCGCGCCAGACGCAGACTGCGGCACGTCCTGAACGTAAGCAGGCGGTGATTGAGCCTAAGCGTGAAACTAAACCTCAGGCAGTCGTTAAAGCGCCTGAAGTGAAAGCTGTTCCGGCCCAGCCGAAACATACCGAAACGGCCGCGGTGAGCGAGCCGGCTAAAGCGCCCGTCACGCAGACTGCGCCGAAAGCCACGGCGACCACCACGGCACCGGCTGCCACAGCTGCACCTGCAGCCACGGCTCCAGCAGCCACGGCAACAGCCTCCAGCAGCGCCGCAGGTAAAACTGCAGGTAACGTTGGCTCGCTGAAGTCTGCGCCATCCAGCAACTACACGCTGCAACTGAGCAGTTCGTCTAACTATGACAACCTCAACAGCTGGGCGAAGAAATCAAATCTGAAAAACTACGTTGTTTATCAGACGACCCGTAACGGTCAGCCGTGGTATGTGCTGGTGAGCGGTGTTTATTCGTCCAAAGATGAAGCAAAACGTGCCGTAGCGGCGCTGCCAGCTGATGTTCAGGCGAAAAACCCATGGGCGAAGCCGATTCATCAGGTTCAGGCCGATCTGAAGTAATGTTTAAAGCGCAGGATGCTGTCGGAGCTTTCTCCACAGCTGGAGAAGGTGTAATCAGTTAGTCAGCATGAAAAAAAATCGCGCTTTTCTGAAATGGGCAGGGGGGAAATACCCCCTGCTCGATGATATTAAAAAGCACCTGCCTAAAGGCGAGTGTCTTATCGAACCTTTCGTGGGGGCAGGATCGGTGTTCCTCAACACTGATTTTTCTCGTTATATCCTGGCGGATATCAACAGCGACCTTATCAGCCTCTATAACATCGTTAAGCTGCGTACCGATGAGTATGTCGCCGAGGCGCGCAAACTGTTTACGCCCGAGAACAATAACCCGGACGTTTACTACCAGTACCGCGCGGAGTTTAACCAGAGCCAGGACCCGTTCCGCAGAGCCCTGCTGTTCCTCTACCTCAACCGACATGGTTACAACGGCCTGTGTCGGTATAATCTGCGCGGGGAGTTTAACGTGCCTTTTGGCCGGTATAAGCGCCCGTATTTTCCGCAGGACGAGCTGTATCACTTTGCCGAAAAAGCGCAGAACGCGGAGTTTCATTGCCTCTCCTATGAAGAGTGTATGGAACTGGCAGGCGTAAACTCGGTGGTTTACTGTGACCCGCCTTACGCGCCGCTGTCTGCGACGGCGAACTTCACCGCCTATCACACCAACAGCTTCAGCCCGGCCGAACAGGCTCGTCTGGCGGAGATGGCGGAAAAGCTGGTCAGCAAAAGAATTCCGGTGTTAATTTCGAATCACGACACGCCTGATACGCGCGAATGGTACAAAGCCGCGAAGCATTTTCAGGTTAAGGTGCGGCGTAGCATTAGCAGCAACGGCGGCACACGTAAAAAGGTGGACGAACTCCTGGCTCTTTATCGCCCCTGAGCCGTTTTGCCCGCCGGTAAACACATTTCAAGGAGAAGCGGATGAAACAGTTTTTGATTGCTCCCTCAATTCTGTCGGCCGATTTTGCCCGCCTGGGTGAAGACACTGCCAACGCACTGGCGGCTGGCGCGGATGTCGTCCATTTCGACGTGATGGATAACCACTACGTTCCAAACCTGACCATCGGTCCGATGGTGCTCAAGGCGCTGCGTAACTATGGCATTACCGCCCCGATCGATGTTCACCTGATGGTGAAACCGGTTGACCGCATCGTGCCTGACTTCGCCGCGGCGGGTGCCAGCATCATCACTTTCCATCCGGAAGCCTCTGAACATGTGGATCGCACGCTGCAGCTGATCAAAGAGAACGGCTGTAAAGCGGGTCTGGTGTTTAACCCGGCCACGCCGCTGAGCTATCTCGACTATGTAATGGACAAGCTGGACGTGATCCTGCTGATGTCCGTTAACCCGGGCTTTGGCGGCCAGTCATTCATCCCTCACACGCTGGATAAGCTGCGTGAAGTCCGCCGTCGTATTGACGAGTCAGGCTACGATATTCGTCTGGAAGTGGACGGCGGCGTGAAAGTGAATAACATTGGTGAAATTGCGGCGGCAGGCGCGGATATGTTCGTTGCCGGTTCAGCCATTTTCGACCAACCGGATTACAAAAAAGTCATCGATGAAATGCGCCGCGAGCTGGCGAAGGTAAGTCATGGATAAATTACAGGCTATGCGGGGTGTGGCATTCGACCTCGACGGCACGCTGGTTGACAGCGCGCCGGGCTTAACGAGCGCCGTTGACCAGGCGCTGTACGCACTTGAGCTGCCCGTTGCAGGTGAAGAACGCGTGGTAACGTGGATTGGCAACGGCGCCGATGTTCTGATGGAGCGTGCGCTGACGTGGGCTCGCCAGGAGCGCGCGTCGCAGCGTTCCGCGCAGGGTAAACCGAGCGTCGATCACGCTGACATTCCTAAGGATGAGCAGCTGCGTATTCTGCGCAAACTGTTCGATCGTTTCTACGAAGAGACCGTCGAGGAGGGCAGTTTCCTGTTCCCGGACGTTCAGGAAACGCTGAGCGCGCTTCACGCGAAGGGTATCCCGCTGGGGCTGGTGACTAACAAGCCAACCCCGTTCGTTGCGCCTCTGCTGGAAGCGCTCGATATCGCGAAGTATTTCTCCGTGATTGTGGGCGGCGATGACGTGCAGAACAAAAAGCCGCATCCGGAACCGCTTTTGCTGGTGGCAGGAAAATTATCCTTAACGCCCGCGGAGCTGCTCTTTGTCGGGGATTCGCGCAATGATATTCTGGCTGCCCGAGCGGCAGGGTGTCCTTCCGTCGGATTAACCTATGGCTACAACTACGGTGAGGCCATCACGCTAAGTGAGCCGGATGTGGTCTTCGACCACTTCAAAGATTTGTTGCCCGCACTCGGGCTTTCGCACAGTGAACATCAGGAATTGAATAATGACTAAGCCCATCGTTTTTAGTGGCGCACAGCCTTCAGGTGAATTGACCATTGGTAACTACATGGGTGCGTTACGTCAGTGGGTCAGCATGCAGGATGACTACCATTGCATCTACTGCATCGTCGATCTCCATGCGATTACCGCGCGTCAGGATCCTGAGAAGCTGCGCAAAGCCACTCTCGATACGCTGGCGCTGTACCTGGCCTGCGGCATCGATCCTGAGAAAAGCACCATCTTCGTTCAGTCTCACGTGCCGGAGCACGCGCAGCTGGGCTGGGCGCTGAACTGCTACACCTATTTCGGCGAGCTGAGCCGCATGACCCAGTTCAAGGATAAATCCGCGCGCTACTCTGAGAACATCAACGCCGGTCTGTTTGACTATCCGGTGCTGATGGCGGCGGACATCCTGCTGTACCAGACAAACCAGGTCCCGGTGGGTGAAGACCAGAAGCAGCATCTGGAGCTGAGCCGCGATATCGCCCAGCGCTTTAACGCGATCTACGGTGATGTGTTCAAAGTGCCAGAGCCGTTTATTCCGAAGTCCGGCGCGCGCGTGATGTCGCTGCTGGAGCCGACCAAAAAGATGTCCAAGTCTGACGATAACCGCAACAACGTTATCGGCCTGCTGGAAGACCCGAAATCCGTCGTCAAAAAGCTCAAGCGCGCGGTCACCGACTCCGACGAGCCGCCTGTTGTGCGCTACGACGTGCAGAACAAAGCGGGCGTCTCCAACCTGCTGGATATCCTCTCCGGCGTGACCGGCCAGAGCATTCCTGAGCTGGAACAGCACTTCGAAGGCAAGATGTACGGCCACCTGAAAGGTGAAGTGGCAGACGCCGTTTCCGGCATGCTGACCGAGCTGCAGGAGCGCTATAACCGCTATCGCAATGACGAAGCCTTCCTGCAGAAGGTGATGAAAGAGGGCGCGGAAAAAGCCAGCGCGCGCGCGTCCGAAACCCTGAAAGCGGTATACAACGCGATTGGGTTTGTGGGTAAACCTTAAGTAAAAGCAAAACGGTAACCACGTTACCGTTTTTAGGGTTTGTTCCCTCTCCCTGTGGGAGAGGGTCAGGGTGAGGGCATCAGGCCGACTTCCCTAAACAAAAAAACCGGGACATCCCGGTTTTTTTACGCCTGTAAAACGCTTACTGCTGCGCCGCCGGGCCGCAACCGCCGATGATCTTCGAAATGGAGATCGCCGGATGCAGCAGGTAATCATAGCTGCAGTTATTTTTGGTGTTCTGTACGTGGCCGGTGCAGGCCGTCAGTGTCGATAACAGGCCAACCAGAACGGCGGCTTTTGCCAGTTTGAACATACGCATTCCTTGTCTTAAAAACGAAAATTGGATGTAACTCAAGGGAATAAAGGGAAAAGTTCCACTTCGGGGCGGTATGTTATCGACAGCGGTAAGAGGGGAGTAGTCCGCTTAAGGACTACTCCGGGAAGGAAGAGTATGCGTTAGTGATTCGAGAACCAGTTCAGCCTGTCGCGCAGTTCAACCACGCGGCCCACCACAATCAGCGCCGGGCTTTCAACCTGCTGCGCCAGCTCACCGAGCTGCGTCAGTACACCATCCACCACGCGCTGCGTAATGGCGGTGCCGTTTTCGACCAGCGCGACGGGCATATCCGCATTCATACCGTGCTCCAGCAGCTTCGCCTGAATCGTGGCGGCCTGATTGAGCCCCATGTAGAACACCAGCGTCTGCTTTTCGGCGGCCAGATTATGCCAGTCCAGCTCGCTGCCGGTCTTCAGGTGGCCCGTCACCAGACGCACGCTCTGGGCGTAATCCCGGTGGGTCAGCGGAATGCCAGAGTACGCTGAGCAGCCGGATGCTGCCGTAATGCCCGGCACGACGGAGAACGGAATGCCCGCGTCGCACAGGGTTTCCAGCTCCTCGCCGCCGCGACCAAAGATAAACGGATCGCCGCCCTTAAGGCGCACCACGCGCTTACCTTTCTGCGCCTCGCGCAGCAGGATCTGGTTAATCTCCTCCTGCGGCACGCAGTGGTAGCCCGCCCGTTTGCCAACGAATACGCGGTCGGCATCGCGACGGACCAGATTCATGATGTCATCAGAAACCAGACGGTCGTACACCACGATATCCGCCTGCTGGATCTGCTGTAGTCCTTTTAACGTCAGCAGACCCGCATCGCCGGGACCTGCGCCCACCAGCACCACTTCGCCTCGATGATCTAGGGGTTCGGAGAGTAACTGCGTCGTTGTCTCTTCAACCGCCTTCACGTCCTGATTCGCCAGCGACTGCGCCAGCCTGTCGTTCACAAAGAATTTTTCCCAGAAGCGGCGGCGCTCGCCCACTGTCGAGAAGGTTTGCTTCACGCGGGAGCGGAGTTGCCCGGCATAATGCGCAATCTGACCAAGATGCTGGGGCAACAGGGCTTCCAGTTTTTCCCGCAGCAGACGCGCGAGAACCGGTGAACGTCCCCCGGACGATACCGCAATCATCAGCGGCGAGCGGTCGATAATCGACGGCATGATAAAGCTGGCCTCTTTCGGCGCATCCACCACGTTGCAGAAGATACGGCGCGCTTCGCAGGCATCGCTCACGCGCTGGTTCACTTCATCGTCATCCGTCGCGGCAATGGTCAGCCAGCAGGTATCCAGCAGGGATTCATTAAACGCACCCTGTTCCAGCGTGAGCATCCCTTCCTGCGCCCAGACCTCAAACTGGGGGGCGAAGTCGAGGGCGTTGACGGTGAGTCGGGCGCCAGCCTCTAACAGCAGGCGCGCTTTGCGTTCAGCCACGTCGCCGCCGCCCACGAGCAGGCAGTCGCGGTTGCGTAATTGACAAAAAATCGGCAGGTGATCCACGACGTTACCTCGCAGCATTCATGGAGGGGGTAAGAATTGACGTCAGGATAACAGCAGGGATCGCACAGAACATACGACTTTCCTGCCGTTATCCCTAAAAGGGCGGGGGATTAGCCTTTCAGCTGCACCTTACCGTCCTTCACGCGGACGTCGTAGTGCTTCACAGAGCGGCTCTCATCTTCCATGCAATACCCGTCGCTTAAGCGGAAACGCTGCTTTTTCAACGGGCTGGCGACCCACAGTTCACCCTGGTGCTCGGCAATCAGTCCGCGGGAGAGCACGCTGGCCTCGAAGAACGGGTCGATATTGCTGATAGCAAAGACCTGTTCATCGTGACGAGGGCGGAAAATCGCCACCTGCTCGTTGCCCAGCAGCGCACAGACGCCGGTGGCGGGGAGAATGTCGTTAATATTGCAGATGTTTACCCACTGGCTCATGCATTTTCCTCCACCAGCGTGACCGGAATACGTTCATACGGCGTCGCCGGACGATGCTGTTCGCGCTCCGGCACAACCTGTACGTTCGGGTCGCGCTGGGTGCTGTTGATAAAGTGTTTGAAGCGTGTCTGCGCCGCCGGGGTGTTGACGGTTTCCGTCCACTCGCAGATCACCGCCTCGCGCAGGCGCGCCATTTCCGCTTCCAGATGCTCGTTCAGGCCCAGCTTGTCGTCGATGATGACCGATTTCAGGTAGTCGATGCCGCCCTCGAGGTTATCGAGCCAGGAGGCGGTACGGGTCAGCTTATCGGCGGTACGGATGTAGAACATCATGAAGCGGTCGAGATACTGAATCAGCGTGTCGCGATCGAGATCCGCCGCCAGCAGGTCCGCATGGCGCGGTTTCATCCCGCCGTTGCCGCACACATACAGGTTCCAGCCTTTCTCGGTGGCAATAATACCCACGTCTTTACCCTGCGCTTCCGCACATTCGCGGGTGCAGCCGGAGACACCAAACTTCATTTTGTGCGGGGTACGGATGCCTTTGTAGCGGTTTTCCAGCTCCACGCCGAAGCCCACGCTGTCGCCGACGCCGTAGCGACACCAGGTGCTGCCCACGCAGGTTTTCGCCATGCGCAGCGCTTTGGCGTACGCGTGGCCGGTTTCGAAGCCCGCTTCAATCAGCTGACGCCAGATTTCCGGCAGATCGTCCTTCTGCGCGCCGAACAGGCCGATACGCTGGGAGCCGGTAATTTTGGTGTAAAGGTTAAATTCACGTGCGATACGGCCCACCGCGACCAGCCCTTCCGGCGTAATTTCACCACCGGCCGAGCGTGGAATCACGGAGTAGGTGCCGTCTTTCTGGATGTTGGCCAGGAAGTTGTCGTTGGTGTCCTGCAGCGGCGTGTGCTCCGGCTTGAGCACGTATTCGTTCCAGCAGGAGGCCAGCAGGGAGCCGACGGTCGGTTTACACACTTCACAGCCGTAGCCCTGGCCGTGCTTAGCCAGCAGTTCATCGAAGGACTTGATGCCTTCAACACGGATCAGGTGGTACAGCTCCTGGCGAGAATACGCGAAGTGCTCGCACAGGTTGTTGTTCACTTCGATGCCCTGTTTCGCCAGTTCGGCGTTCAGCACCTGAGTGACCAGCGGAATACAGCCGCCGCAGCCGGTACCGGCTTTGGTTTCCGCTTTCAGCGCCGCAACGGTGTGGCACCCTTTGTTGATCGCGGAGATCAGCATGCCTTTGGTGACGTCGAAGCAGGAGCAAATCTGCGCGCTGTCCGGCAGTTTATCTACGCCGATAGACGGCTTGCCGCTGGAGGCGTGCGCCGGGAGGATCAGCGCGTCCGGGTTTTCCGGCAGTTCGATGGCGTTGAGCACCAGTTGGAGCAGGTTGCCGAAGTCGCTGGTGTCGCCCACCAGCACCGCGCCGAGCAGGGTTTTGTTGTCCTGGCTGACGATGAGTCGTTTGTAGACCTCTTTGCTTTCGTCGAGATAGACATAGCTGCGGGAATTCGGGGTGCGGCCGTGCGCATCGCCAATACCGCCTACGTCCACGCCCAGCAGCTTCAGCTTGGCGCTCATGTCTGCGCCAGTAAACGCGTTTTCGCTGCCGAGGATATGGTCCACGGCGACCTGCGCCATTTTGTAGCCCGGCGCCACCAGACCGTATACGCGGTTGTTCCAGCTGGCGCATTCGCCGATAGCGTAGATATCCGGATCGGAGGTCTGGCAGGCGTCGTTAATCATGATCCCGCCGCGCTGCGCTACGGCCAGCCCGCACTGGGTCGCCAGCTTGTCGCGCGGACGAATACCGGTGGAGAAGACGATGAAGTCCACTTCCAGCTCGCTGCCGTCGGCAAAGCGCATGGTTTTGCGTGCTTCGGTGCCTTCCTGGACAATCTCTTTGGTGTTCTTGCTGGTGTGAACCTTCACGCCCATGCTCTCGATTTTACGACGCAGCTGGTCACCGCCCATGTGGTCCAGCTGTTCGGCCATCAGCATCGGGGCAAATTCGATGACGTGGGTTTCAACGCCGAGGTTTTTCAGCGCGCCAGCCGCTTCCAGGCCCAGCAGACCGCCGCCGACCACCGCACCGCGCTTGCTGCGGCGTGCGCAGGACTCAATGGCGTTGAGGTCTTCAATGGTACGGTAGACGAAGCAATCCTGCGTTTCCGAGCCTTTAATCGGCGGGATCCACGGATAGGAGCCCGTCGCCATGATCAGCTTGTCGTAAAAAACCGTACGCCCGGCGCTGGAGTGGATCACTTTTTCCTGACGGTTGATGGTGATAGCGCGTTCGCCCACCAGCACCTTTACGCCATGCTTCTCGTAGAAACCTTCCCGCACCAGAGAGAGCTCTTCGGCGGTATGATGGGAGAAGTAGGAAGAGAGGTGCACACGGTCGTACGCCTTGCGGGGTTCTTCACAGAACACGGTAATATCGAACTGCTCAGCATCGGCTTTATCGAGAAGATCCTCGATAAAGCGGTGGCCGACCATGCCGTTACCGATGATAGCGAGTCTGACTTTGCTCATTATTGCCTCGATTTCTTTTCTATTATTGCCTACCTTAACGATTCAGCAGGGGCGCTTATTGATGCAAATCAAATACGTCTTCGCCTACTCCTTAGGTGGTATATAACTGATTTGTCAGGATTTTTATAAGTATTGGAAATCGAAGGCTTTTCGTGTTCGTTGAATTTGTGTACAACTCAGGGGCGATTTTGCAAAAAACGATACGCCTGAATATCAGCGGCGTTTTTTAGGGGAAAGGTATGTCTACAGCACCGTTATGGCTTGTTCAGAATGTTCGTTTACCGGGTCGGGAAGGGCTGTGGCAGCTCGCCATTGAGAACGGGCGATTTGGTGACATCACCCCGATGGACGACACCCATGCCGAAAGTTATGAAGTACTGAATGCGCGCGGTGGGCTGGCTATTCCGCCGTTCATCGAGCCGCACATCCATCTTGATACCACCCAGACGGCGGGTGAGCCGAACTGGAACCAGTCCGGCACGCTGTTCGAAGGCATCGAGCGCTGGGCCGAGCGCAAGGCGTTGCTCAGTCATGAGGACGTTAAAGCGCGCGCCTGGAAAACGCTGAAGTGGCAAATTGCCAACGGCATTCAGTTTGTTCGCACCCATGTGGATGTCTCCGACCCGACGCTGACCGCCCTGAAGGCGATGCTGGAGGTGAAGCAGGAGGTGGCGCCGTGGGTAACGCTGCAAATCGTCGCGTTCCCGCAGGAAGGTATTCTCTCTTATCCGAACGGCGCGGCGCTGCTGGAAGAGGCGTTAAAGCTGGGCGCCGACGTGGTTGGGGCGATCCCACACTTCGAATTTACCCGGGAATATGGCGTCCAGTCGCTGCACATCGCTTTCGAGCTGGCGAAGAAGTATGACCGTCCGCTGGATATTCACTGCGACGAAATTGACGACGAACAGTCGCGGTTTGTCGAGACGGTGGCCGCGCTGGCGTATGAGGCCGGTATTGGGCCGCGCGTGACGGCCAGCCACACCACCGCCATGCACTCCTATAACGGCGCTTACACCTCGCGGCTCTTCCGCCTGCTGAAAATGTCGGGGATTAACTTCGTCGCGAACCCGCTGGTCAACATCCACCTGCAGGGGCGCTTTGATGACTATCCGAAGCGTCGCGGCATCACCCGGGTGAAAGAGCTGCAGGAGGCGGGCATTAACGTCTGCTTCGGTCACGACGACGTCTTCGACCCGTGGTACCCGCTCGGCACCGGCAACATGCTGCAGGTGCTGCATATGGGGCTGCACGTCTGTCAGATGATGGGCTACCCGCAAATCGACAGCGGCCTGAATCTCATCACCCACAACAGCGCCCGGACCTTTGGCCTGAGCGATTACGGCATTGAAACGGGAAACCCGGCAAACCTGATTATTCTGCCTGCGGAGAGCGGGTTTGAAGCGGTGCGCTGTCAGGTGCCGGTGCGCTGGTCGATTCGTCAGGGGCGCGTGATCGCTACGACCCAGCTGGCGCAGACCTGGATCCAGATGGATACCGGAGGAGAAGAGGTAAGTTTCGCCAGAAACAGCCCCTCTGCCTAATGCAAAGGGGCGCAGGGTTTAGTGCGATGCCGCTGCCGCGTTGTGCTGGCGGTGGCGGGTAACAAAGCCCAGGATGAAGCACATGATGAACACCACGGCGTACAGACCGTTCGCGGTATGCAGCGCGGCCAGCGGGCCGCTGTGGGCAACGATCGGGCCCGTCACCACGAAGGTCAGCATGGTGCCGATGGTGCCACAGGTCAGAACGAAGTTAACCAGCTTCGGCGAGGCCACTTTGGTCTGCAGGGAGCCCAGGGTGATGATCGAGGTGTAGATCGCGCTGGAGAAGAAGCCCAGGGTCAGAATGAACCACGGCATATGTTCCGGGGAGCCGTTGATGAACAGGTACATCAGCACGGTCGCCAGGCCTGCCAGCACGGTCAGAATGCGCTGCAGGTCGAAGAAGCGCAGGATGAAGCTAAACGCCCACATGCCGAACATGTAAGACATCCAGAAATCGCTCACCAGTTGACCCGCATCGTTCAGGCTCATGCCCAGACCTTTGGCGTATTCCGGTACCCAGGAGATAAAGCCCAGCTGGCCCAGGATGTAGCACAGTGCGGCGATGGAGAGGAACAGCACGCCGATTCCCCACTTTTCTTTCGCAACGGGCTCTGCGGTGGTTTGCGCTTTCTTGCCCAGCACCGGGAACTCGCAGCCGAAGGTCAGAATAAAGATCGCCACGTAGACCAGACCAATGCAGGCATAGACCCAGTACCACTCGATGCTGCGCGCCAGCAGAACGGCCGCGACCATCGGGAAAATCATTCCGGCCATGCTGAAGAAGGAGTCGGTAAACAGCAGGCGCGCGCCGCGCTGGCGGCCTTCATACATATGGGTAATCAGGAACGTACCGATCGACATGGTGATCCCGCTGACCAGACCAAGCACGAACATCGCGGCGGAGAACAGCGCGATGCTGTGGCTTAGCATCAGGCCAGCCACGGCGGCGACCATCAGCACAAAGCCAAAACGCAGCTGGGTTTTCAGCGGCACGATTTCCATCAGCCAGGCATTCAGGAAAATAGAGATCAGGATCCCTGCGTTGAGGAAGGTGAAGGTATTACTCATGCTGGAAACGGGCAGCTGGAAGTAGTCTGCGATATTTCCCATCACCATCCCGGTGACGATCACCAACGCGCCGGTCAGGGCGTAGGAGAAGAAGCTGATCCATGTGAGCTTGATGCGATTGCTGTTAGTCATGTCTGGCCTGTTCAGAAAAAGAAAAGCGCCCAGGGGGCGCTGAGAGCGGGCAGATTTTAGACATTAAAGTGATCTATTCATATCTTTTAAGAGAAATTAGAACTTCATTGCATGTTTTTGTGTGATCCTGATCACACAAAATGGTGCTAAAGCCAACCGTTTGCGTGGTTACAACTGTTTCAATTTCGTAAAATTAGGTAAAAGGCTGGTCTCCGTTCATACTGCTCTTTAGAATCAAGCCATTCGCTTTTTATACTGCGCTTTGTTAAGGAATTCTCATGCTCAAATCAACACTGGCGGCTGTTGCAGCTGTGTTTGCTCTTTCTGCCGTTTCCCCTGCTGCGCTGGCAGCCAAAGGGGACCCTCACGTTCTGCTGACCACCTCCGCCGGGAACATTGAGCTGGAACTGAATAGCCAGAAAGCTCCGGTTTCTGTGAAAAACTTCCTCGACTACGTGAACAGTGGTTTCTATAACAACACCACCTTCCACCGCGTGATCCCTGGCTTTATGGTGCAGGGCGGCGGCTTCAACGAGCAGATGCAGCAGAAGCAGCCGAACCCGCCTATTAAAAACGAAGCGGACAACGGCCTGCTGAACAAGCGCGGCACCATCTCCATGGCGCGTACCGCAGACAAAGATAGCGCGACCAGCCAGTTCTTCCTGAACGTGGCGGATAACGCCTTCCTCGACCACGGTCAGCGTGACTTCGGCTATGCGGTGTTCGGTAAAATCGTGAAAGGGATGGACGTGGCTGACAAGATTTCTCAGGTGCCTACTCACGACGTCGGTCCGTATCAGAATGTGCCGTCAAAACCGGTGGTTATCCTCTCCGCAAAAGTTCTGCCGTAATTCTTCTGAACGCGGGCTCTCCTGCCCGCGTGATGTCACCCTCCCTGCGAAAGCGCGTTTTGCTGCTTATACTTGTGGCAAACGGACTATTCAGGGAGGCGTTAAGTGAAAAAACTCACCGACAAGCAAAAATCCCGTCTCTGGGAACAGCAGCGTAACGTCAATTTACAGGCCAGTTGTCTCCTTGAAAAAGGTAATGGTCCCTCGCAACCCCACATTGAGACGCTGGAGCTTGGGCCTTCCGCGCCTGGGTTGCCCCATCTGTGCCTTATTCATCGTCATCTGTATCGCAGCGAGATGAAGCGGGCAGGCGAACTCCGTACCGAGGATATTTTTAAAGGTGATATTCCGTTCTGCCATTTCGAATACATCGAAAAGATGGGTAACGAGCTGATGGCGGCGCTGGAAAGCGAAAAATATCTTGTGGGTCTTGAGAAAGCGGCGTTTGTTGACCGGGTTAGCCACTATTACTGCGAAATCAACATGCTGCATCCCTTCATACGCGGCAACGGTATTGCCCAACGCGTGTTCTTCGAGCAATTGGCGCTCCATGCAGGCTACGCGCTGGACTGGCGCGATATCGATCCCGAGCAGTGGGTGGCGGCTAACCGCAGCGGCGCAACGGGTGATTTATCCGCGCTGAACGCTATCTTTGCCAAAGTAGTGAGCGAAGCGCGGGAATCTGAGTAGAATAGGGCGGCATTTTTTTCGGGAGCCGCCATGATTCTGCTGATTGATAACTACGATTCCTTCACCTGGAACCTTTACCAGTATTTTTGCGAACTGGGTGCCGAGGTGGTTGTTCGTCGCAACGACGAGATCGATCTCGCCGATATCGAGACGCTGGCTCCACAGAAAATCGTGATTTCTCCGGGGCCGTGTACGCCCTCGGAGTCGGGTATTTCTCTGGATGTGATCCAGCACTATGCCGGCAGGCTGTCGATCCTGGGCGTCTGTCTGGGCCATCAGGCGATTGCCCAGGCGTTTGGTGCCACCATCGTGCGCGCCGCCAAAGTGATGCACGGTAAAACCTCCCCGGTCACCCACACGGGCACCGGAGTGTTCACGGGGCTCAATAATCCGTTAACCGTGACGCGCTACCATTCCCTGGTCATTGACCCGTCGACGCTGCCCGACTGCTTTGAGGTGACGGCCTGGAGCGATACGCAGGAGATCATGGGGATTCGTCACCGCGAATGGGATCTCGAAGGCGTGCAGTTTCACCCGGAAAGCATCCTCAGCGAGCAGGGCCATGCGCTGCTGGCAAATTTCCTCCATCGCTGAATAACTGTTGCCTTGCTGTGATTTTTTATGCATATTTTGTGATTATATTTTCACAATCAATGTGACATAAAATGGATGGGCATGACATGGCAACTGAACAACCAGCAATTACCCGCGCGACATTTGATGAAGTGATCCTGCCGATTTATGCACCGGCTGAGTTTATCCCGGTGAAGGGAAAGGGCAGCCGCGTCTGGGATCAGCAGGGTAAAGAGTATGTGGATTTCGCGGGCGGTATTGCGGTCACGGCGCTGGGTCATTGCCATCCCGCGCTGGTTGAGGCGCTAAAAACCCAGGGCGAAACCCTGTGGCACACCAGCAACGTGTTCACCAACGAACCGGCGCTGCGCCTGGGACGTAAGATCATAGATGCCACCTTCGCCGAGCGCGTGCTATTTATGAACTCCGGCACCGAAGCCAACGAAACCGCCTTTAAGCTGGCACGCTACTACGCGACAACGCGTCACAGCCCGTACAAAACCAAAATCATCGCCTTCCACAATGCCTTCCACGGACGCTCCTTCTTTACCGTCTCCGTTGGCGGCCAGCCGAAGTATTCCGACGGGTTTGGCCCGAAACCGGCTGATATCGTCCACGTGCCGTTTAACGATCTGCACGCGGTGAAAGCGGTGATGGACGACCACACCTGCGCGGTGGTGGTCGAGCCGATTCAGGGTGAAGGCGGCGTGACCGCGGCAACTCCGGAATTCCTGAAAGGGCTGCGCGCGCTGTGCGACGAGCATCAGGCGCTTCTGGTCTTTGATGAAGTGCAGTGCGGAATGGGGCGTACCGGCGATCTGTTCGCCTATATGCACTACGGCGTGACGCCGGATATTCTGACCAGCGCGAAAGCGCTCGGCGGCGGTTTCCCGGTGAGTGCGGTACTGACGACGCAGGAGATCGCCTCCGCGTTCCACGTTGGCTCTCACGGCTCTACCTACGGCGGTAACCCGCTGGCGAGCGCCGTAGCGGGCGCCGCGTTCGACATCATCAACACGCCGGAGGTGTTGAACGGCGTTAGCGCGAAGCGCGAGCTGTTCGTAAAACACCTGCAAAAGATTGACGAGCAGTACGACGTGTTCAGCGAGATCCGCGGGATGGGACTGCTGATTGGCGCTGAGCTGAAGCCGCAGTACAAGGGACGCGCGCGTGATTTCCTGCATGCCGCCGCTCGCGAAGGGGTGATGGTGCTGAACGCCGGGCCGGACGTGATGCGCTTTGCGCCGTCGCTGGTGGTGGAAGATAAAGACATCGAAGACGGGTTAACCCGCTTTGCCGCCGCGGTCGCGAAGATCGTAAAAGGTTAATACGCCGTCCGCTTCAACCTGCGGGTTAGCCAAATCCCGTGATGCGGACGCTGACGCCATGCCACCGAAGAAATGGTGTGCATGGTGTTCAGATGCCCCAGTACGCGCTGCAAATGCTGCTCCAGGGTGCTCATTGGCCCGTGGGTTAACGTTTCCGGCGCTTCCAGAATGTTCGAATCTCCCGACTCACCCGGCGAGTCATATTCCAGACGCTGCTGACACCGCTGCAACGCAATTTCACACGACTGCAAATAGCGCTGCGCCAGATCCGGCGTCAGCATCGTGTGCTCGCGCGCCAGCGTGGTCATGGCGTTAATGTGCTCGACGATAAACTGGCTGTGCGTCACCCAGAGCTTCATATCGGCCAGATAGTGCGAGTTAAAGCCCGGCTCCTGCATCGCCTGATTGAGCGAGTTAAACAGGGCGTTGTGCGCCTGGTTGACCTTCATGCGCTGATACGCCAGCGGGGAGGGCTGCGGGTCGTCGCTCAGGATCAGGCGAATGGCCTGCTGGTCGGCTTCCAGCGCGTCGTGGGCGTTCTGGCGCAGCAGTCCGCTTTGCCACTGCGGCCAGAGCCAGACCATACCACCGAAGGCAATCAGGCAGCCGATCAGGGTATCGATCAGCCTGGCGACAATAAACTGTTCGCCATTGAGCGTGAGTAGCTGCAGGGTGTATACCGCCGTCACCGTGAAGCCCACCATCGCCCAGCCGTAGTTTTTGCGGATAATCAGGTAGCTCACCAGCGTGATCGCCAGCATCCCTGCCAGGGTGTAGCCTTCCGGCACGTGGAAGTGCAGCGTCACGCCCGCGATGATCAGCCCGGCCATCGTTCCGCCAGCCCGATGCAGAATACGCACCCGCGTGGCGCCGTAGCCGTTCTGGGTGACAAACAGCACGGTCATTAAGATCCAGTAGGGTTTCGGCAGATGCAGCGCCATGCCCATCAGGCTGGCGGTACTGAGCATCACGCTAATTCTTGCGGCGTTGCGCAGGGCGGACGACTTAAGAGAAAGATAGCTTTTGAGCGCGGGCAATAGCGGCAGCCGTTTCTGCTTATCCGCCATCAGGTCGCGGGGATAAAGCGGGCGCAGCGTGCGCAACACGCGGGCGATACGGCTGAAGTGCCAGGCGGCAAACTGGCCGACCGGGTTATCCGGATGCTGACGAGCGATTTTCTCCAGCGCGCCCAGCTGTTTATCCATGTTAAAGCGCGTCGGGTAGCGGTGATAGAGAATATCATCGGCCAGCACGCGCAGGCGTGCGGACACGGTTTGCGCGTTCCAGCGGATCACCGCTTCGGCGTGGCTGCGCTCGACCAGCTTTTGCACCTCCTGCGGGTGGTGCAGGCTCACGGAGATATGCTCCTGCAGATCCAGCCCGACCTGGAAGGTGCGCAGCAGCCGTTTGTATTCGTGGTTCTTGTTGGCGGCGAGCATATGCAGCTGCTGATAGCACTGGCTTATCAGATCCACCACCTTCTGCTGGCGCGTCAGCAGGGGCGGTAAGGATTTTTCCGGATCGGTATGCTGGGTCAGCAGGGTGTATTTGGCTTCGCAGTAATCCGCAAGCTGCACATAGAGCAGGCTCAGGGATTCACGCAGCGGCTGCTCCCGCCACAGCCAGAACCAGAACCAGTTAAACAGGCCGTACCATAATGTCCCCAGGGCGTAGATCAGCAGCGGCTCCCACACCGGCATATTCCCGGCGAGGCTCAGCGTGAAAATGGCCGCAATCAGCGACGCGGGAAGCAGGCGGGCGTGCAGCGAACTGATTTCCGCCGTGACGCCGAGGGTCATCGCCAGCACGGTCAGGATCAGCGGCAGCGGGATATCCCGAGCCAGTAAAAGCTGTACGGCGAGGCTACAGCCCGCAAACAGGCAGCCGCCGATAATCAGGCGTTTGAAAAAGCGCTTATGCGGCGTGTCCAGACCGGCGATGTTGCAGCAGGCAGGCACGAGGGAAAACAGCAGACCTTGCTGAAGATGTCCGAGGATCAGGCCTATGGCCACGGGAAGACACAACACCAGCGTTTGTCGCAGTGCGTAGTTAACTTCCGGGTGATAGATCAGCCTGCGCCACATGGGGAGTAGAGACAAAAACGGCGTGACACCTTGCGATGGCACGCCGTTTAAGCGGAATTAACGCGTTCCGTAAACCACGATGGTTTTACCGTGGGCAGAGATCAGGTTTTGATCTTCCAGCATTTTCAGGATACGGCCCACTGTTTCACGGGAGCAACCGACGATCTGACCAATTTCCTGACGGGTAATTTTAATTTGCATGCCGTCCGGGTGGGTCATGGCGTCTGGCTGTTTCGCCAGGTTCAGCAGGGTCTGTGCGATACGGCCAGTCACGTCCAGGAAGGCGAGGTTGCCCACTTTCTCTGAGGTGACCTGCAGACGGCGCGCCATCTGGGAAGAAAGACGCATCAGGATGTCAGGGTTAACCTGAATCAGCTGACGGAACTTCTTGTAAGAAATTTCAGCCACTTCACATGCTGTCTTTGCACGAACCCAGGCGCTACGTTCCTGGCCCTCTTCAAACAGGCCCAGTTCACCGATGAAATCGCCCTGGTTCAGATAAGAAAGGATCATCTCTTTCCCTTCTTCATCTTTGATCAGCACTGCCACCGAGCCTTTAACGATGTAATACAACGTTTCCGCTTTTTCACCCTGGTGAATCAGCGTGCTCTTTGATGGGTACTTATGAATGTGGCAATGAGACAAGAACCATTCGAGAGTCGGGTCTGTTTGCGGTTTGCCAAGCACCATGCGCTGTTATCCTCTGTTATAAGCTGTCACCAGAGTCATCAGATGCATCCGGACTCTGGGGTTGCAATCGAATTCTTACCCATACCCTGGGAAGTCGGCTACCGTAACGTTTCGCAGCCAGTAAAGTTTGATGTCCTCTGCATACATGTGTAACGTCAATGTATTACTGTAGCATCCAGAGTGTTTTAGCATAGCTTTCGCCGCGTGTCTCCTGGTGTCTCGCTTCAGCATGATGCAGGTCGCCTTCCATTGCGAGAAATGTAACGCACGCGTAATCTGTCACCAAAAATGCAACGTTGGAGTTTAAGAATATGCAAGCGCGCGTGAAATGGGTTGAAGGTTTAACGTTCCTGGGCGAGTCCGCGTCAGGACACCAGATTTTGATGGACGGTAACTCCGGCGATAAAGCGCCAAGCCCAATGGAAATGGTGCTGATGGCGGCAGGGGGATGCAGCGCCATTGACGTGGTGTCGATTCTGCAAAAAGGTCGTCATGACGTGACGGATTGTGAGGTTAAACTCACGTCAGAACGTCGCGAAGAGGCGCCACGCCTGTTCACCCATATTAATCTGCACTTTGTGGTCACCGGTAAAGAGTTGAAGGACGCAGCGGTCTCGCGTGCGGTGGATCTGTCTGCGGAGAAGTACTGCTCTGTGGCGTTAATGCTGGAGAAAGCGGTAAAAATCACGCATTCGTATGAAGTGATCGAGGCTTAATTATTGGGGCATCGTGCGTGTTGATGCCCTCACCCTAACCCTCTCCCACAGGGAGAGGGAACATGTTCACGCAATCTGCTTCCCTTCCATCAGTCGCTCCACCAGCGGCGTCATGATGAGCTCCATCGCCAGCCCCATTTTTCCGCCCGGCACGACTAACGTATTCATGTGCGAAATAAACGAGCCCTGCAGCATGGCCAGTAGCCAGGGGTAATCAATGCCTTCGAGATTGCGGAAATGGATCACCACAAAGCTCTCATCAAGGGACGGGATACTTTTGGCGGCAAACGGGTTGGAGGTGTCCACCGTCGGCACGCGCTGGAAGTTGATATGGGTACGGGAGAACTGCGGCGTCAGGAAGTTGATGTAATCTTCCATGGAGCGCACCACCGAGTCCATCACCGCCTCTCGTGAATGGCCGCGCTCGCTCATGTCGCGCGTCAGCTTCTGGATCCACTCCAGGTTAACGATAGGGACCACGCCGACCAGCAGATCCACGTGGCGCGCCACGTCGTGTTGAGGAGTGACCACGCCACCGTGCAATCCTTCGTAAAACAGTACGTCGGTGGGTTCCGGCAGCGGTTGCCACGGGGTGAACGTCCCCGGCACCTGATTCCAGGGAACAGCTTCATCATAGGTATGCAGATACTTGCGGGACTGCCCTTTGCCGCTCTGACCGTACTCTATAAAGGTTTGTTCCAGCAGGCCGAAGTCATTGGCTTCCGGGCCGAAATAGCTGATGTGTTTACCCAGATCGCGCGCTTTACGGATGGCCATGTCCATCTCCGGACGCGTGTAGCGGTGAAAGCTGTCGCCTTCGACCTCCGCCGCACGAAGATTCAGCTGGGCGAAAATCTTGCGAAAGGCGAGGCTGGTGGTGGTGGTTCCCGCACCACTCGACCCCGTAACGGCAATAACCGGATGTCTGGCAGACATAGCAACTCCCTGACTTAAAAGGGTGGAAGATCAGCCGTGAAACGCGTTGCGGGGCATGATATTGACCGTCTCATGCAGTTCTGACCACACCAGCACCACGTCGCCGCTTTTCAGCTGGCGCTTTACATCGTTGACCTTTTGCTCAAGCGAGCGTTCCTGTTCACCATAATCGGTGCCTTCGCGTAATACAAAGCTTTCAATCAGATTATCGAGCGTTTCGGGAGCCAGATCCTGCCAGGGAATAATCATTTTGCACCGTCCAGATAAGGGGTTAGCCAGTCAGGAATACGCGTCTCAAGCCACATTTTCGGGCGGCGCAGCGTACCGCCGATAAACCCGACGTGGCCGCCGTGCTCGGTCAACTGATAGTGAACGTTGTCGGGCAGGAATTCCTGAGCGGGGATCGAATGATGATCCATAAACGGGTCATCTTTGGCATGAATGATCAGCGTTGGCTGCGTGATCTTGCTGAGCAGCGGCATGGCGCTGCACTGACGATAATAGTCAATCGCATCGGCGAAGCCGTGGATTTTCGCGGTGATCAGGTCGTCGAACTCGCGAATACGGCGCACCTTTTTCAGCTGACGCAGGCTTACCGGCAGGGTATCCGGGTAGGCTTTCAGCTTACGCGCCGCGTTGGCCTTCAGCAGGTTGAGTAGGTAGCGCTGATAGACGCGGGAAAAGCCTTTATCCATGTGGTAGCTGCACTGCTCCAGCATAAACGGCGCGGAGACAATGACGGCGGCATCCAGCGGTACGCTTTCACCCTCTTTGGCCAGCAGGCAGGCCAGCATATTGCCGCCCAGCGAGTAGCCCACCGCGGCGGTCGGCACGGTGCCAAAGTTGTCCCGTAGCCAGTGTAAAAACCACGTTCCGTCTTCGGTTTCACCCGAGTGATAAATGCGTTTCTGACGATTCGGTTCGCCGCTGCAGCCGCGAAAATGCATCACCACGCCGAGCCAGCCGCGCGCTTTTGCCGCCTCAATTAACCCATGTGCATACGGGCTGTGCAGGCTGCCTTCCAGACCGTGAAAGACCACCAGACGCGGCTTATGGCGGGCCTGCTCCGGCGCTTCGCTCCAGGCGAGATCCAGAAAATCACCGTCTGGCAGGTCAAGCCGCTGCCAGTGTGGGGTGAACTGAACCTTGCGGCGGATCAGTCGCGGCAGCATGGTCTGCAAATGGCGATTGGCCACGCCGCGCATAGGCACGAACTCAGTGCTGTCTTCGGCCGCAATGTCGAAGTCTGATGGAATGATTTGGGTCATAAGGGCGATGCTGATTCTTGTCAGAAATTTACGGTACTTTCCGAATTGTACCCCGTTTAGCCTGGTTTTCCGAAACATGAACTGATCCCGATCACAAATCTTTACCTTGATTATTACTCTCAGGCTAATGATTCCACTCTACGCTTAATTGATGCCTTTCTCACCAGAGCGCACACTTTACTCAACGTTAAGAAAATCAAAATGATTAGCTGAATCAGGAGGTTAATAATGTTATCTGGGCAAACACCCACCCGGCAATGGAACACGCGACGCAGCGAAAAAGCGCGTCGCCTGGCGTCCGTACCGGTGCAGGGCAAGGTACTGCCAACCGGCGATCTTGTCGCCATGCTGGAAAAATTAATCGCGCCTGGCGACAAGGTCGTTCTGGAAGGTAACAACCAGAAGCAGGCGGATTTCCTTTCCCGCGCGCTGGCCGAAGTGAATCCGCAAATTGTCCACGACCTGCATATGATCATGCCGAGCGTCGGCCGCAGCGAGCATCTGGATATCTTCGAGAAAGGCATCGCCCGCAAGCTGGATTTCTCCTTCTCCGGGACGCAGAGCCTGCGAATCTCCCAGCTGCTGGAAGATGGTCAGCTCGAAATCGGCGCAATTCACACCTACATCGAACTTTACTCACGTCTCTACGTCGACCTGTCGCCCAACGTGGCGCTGATTGCCGGCTTTAAAGCCGACCGCAAAGGCAACCTCTACACCGGGGCGAGCACCGAAGATACCCCGGCGCTGGTGGAAGCCGCCGCGTTCCATGACGGCATCGTCATCGCGCAGGTGAACGAGCTGGTGGATGACGAGTGTGACCTGCCGCGCGTGGATATTCCGGGCTCGTGGATTGACTTCGTGGTGGTTGCCGATAAGCCGTTCTTTATCGAACCGCTGTTCACCCGCGACCCACGCCTCATTAAACAGGAACATATCCTGATGGCGATGATGGCCATCAAAGGCATCTACGCGGAGCACCAGGTGCAGTCCCTGAACCACGGTATCGGCTTTAACACCGCAGCGATCGAGCTGCTGCTGCCCACCTACGGCGAACAGCTCGGCCTGAAGGGCAAAATCTGTAAACACTGGACGCTGAACCCCCATCCGACGCTGATCCCCGCCATCGAAAGCGGTTGGGTGGAGAGCGTGCACTGCTTCGGCGGCGAGCTGGGGATGGAAGAGTACATCCGTGCTCGTCCGGACGTCTTCTTTACCGGTGCCGACGGCTCTATGCGTTCCAACCGTGCCTTCTGCCAGCTGGCAGGTCAGTACGCGGTGGATATGTTTATCGGCTCTACGCTGCAGGTAGACGGTTACGCCAACTCCTCAACCGTGACCCGCGGTCGTCTTTCCGGCTTCGGCGGTGCGCCAAACATGGGCCATGACCCGCACGGTCGCCGCCACGCCACGCCGGCCTGGCTGAACATGATCACCGAGCCGGACCCGATGCAGCGCGGTAAAAAGCTGGTCGTGCAGATGGTCGAAACCTTCCAGGCAGGCGTGAAGCCAACCTTCGTGGAAAAACTCGATGCCGTAGACGTGGCGAAAGCCTCCGGCATGCCGCTGGCACCGGTGATGATTTACGGAGATGACGTGACGCACGTGCTGACGGAAGAGGGGATTGCCTACCTCTACCGGGCGAAAGATCTGGAAGAGCGTCGGGCCATGGTTGCCGCCGTCGCGGGGATCACCGACATCGGCCTGGGCGTGGACGCCAAACGCGTGGCGGAACTGCGCCAGAGCGGCAAGGTTGTGTATCCGGAAGATATGGGGATTCGCCGCACTGACGCCACCCGCTCTCTGCTGGCTGCGGGCAGCGTGTCTGACCTCGTTGAGTGGTCCGGCGGTTTGTATAACCCACCTGCGAAATTCCGGAGCTGGTAATGAAGCTTCTCCCCCAGATTCAGGTTGAAGGCGGTGCCGAATGGCTGGCGCGAACCGCCACGCAGTGTCTGATTGACGAAGCACGTTTAAGCCCGAAACCCGGTCTGGTGGACAGTCGGGGGAACGGCGCGCACCACGATTTATCCCTTGCGCTGATGGAGCGCTCGGCGCACAGCCTGACCTCCACGTTTCAGGCGCTGGCGCAGCAAAGCTGGCAGCGTCCGGCAGATATCGCACTTCGGCAAACCGTCGGGCGACTCGGTCGCGAAGGCGAGCAGCAAATGATGGCCGCAACCGGTGGCGTAAACACCCATCGCGGCGCGATTTGGGCGCTGGGGCTGCTGGTCAGCGCGGTGGCGATGCTCGGCGGTGATGCCAGGGCGCAAGACGTCGCCCGTACCGCCGCACAGCTGGCGAGACTGCCGGACGACGCGGCGCCGAAGGTGTTCAGTAAAGGCCTGCGCGCCACGCACCGTTACCGCGTGCCGGGCGCGCGTGAAGAGGCGCAGCAGGCGTTTCCGCACGTTATGCAGCGTGCGCTGCCGCAGCTTCGTCTGAGCCGCCTCAACGGCAGCAGCGAAACGCATGCCAGGCTCGACGCGCTGATGGCCATCATGACCTCACTCACCGACACCTGCGTGCTGTCACGTGCCGGAATGGAAGGGCTTGACGCCATGCAGGACGGTGCCCGTGCGGTGCTGAATACCGGCGGCTGCGCAACGCCTGCGGGCCAGCAGGCGCTGGCCAGGTTAGACCGTCAGATGCTGGCGCTCAACGCCTCACCGGGCGGCGCTGCCGACCTGCTTGCAGCCACGCTGTTTCTCGACCGCATCGAAACGCCAAATTCAAAGCATTAAGAGGATGTTATGGAAAAAATCACATTGACCGTGCCAGCCAGCCGCGCGTTAAGCGGCAGGGCGCTGGCAGGGGTAGTTGGTTCCGGGGATATGGAGGTGCTCTTCACCGCCGAACCGGGCCAGACGCTAACCATTGATATCACCACCTCCGTGGACAACAGCCGGGGTCGCTGGGAGGCGCTGTTCAACCGTCTGCAAACCGTCAGCAGCCTGCCCGCAGGGAAGTTGACCATCCACGACTTCGGCGCGACGCCGGGCGTGGCGCGCATTCGTATCGAACAGGTTTTTGAGGGGGTGAGCCATGCGTGATGACAGCAGCTTTATCGAACTGAAAGCGCGCCAGCGCGCGCAGGCTCTGCTCGACGAGGGCAGCTACCGCGAACTGCTGGATCCGTTTGAAGGCATTATCTCTCCGTGGCTTGGGCCACAGGGCATTGTGCCGCAGGCGGACGACGGCATGGTGGTGGCGAAAGGCACCATCAACGGCAAGCCTGCCGTCGTCGTGGCGATTGAAGGCGCGTTCCAGGGCGGCAGCATGGGCGAAGTGTCCGGTGCCAAAATGGCGGCGGCGCTGGAATTGGCGGCGGAAGATAACCGCAACGGCATTCCGACGCAGGCGGTGCTGTGCCTCGAAACCGGCGGCGTGCGTCTGCAGGAAGCGAACCTCGGCCTGGCGGCGATTGCCGATATCCACGCCGCGATTGTCGACCTGCGTCGCTACACGCCCGTCATCGGGATTGTGGCCGGGACCGTGGGCTGCTTCGGCGGGATGTCCATCGCGGCAGCGCTGTGCAGTTATCTGATTGTGACCCGCGAAGCGCGTCTTGGTCTTAACGGCCCGCAGGTTATCGAGCAGGAGGCGGGCATTGAGGAGTACGACTCCCGCGATCGTCCGTTTATCTGGAGCATGACCGGCGGTGAAGTGCGCTATCAAAGCGGGCTGGTGGATGCGCTCGTCGGCGATGGTATCAACGCGGTGAAAAAGGCGATGAACGACGCGATTGGTAAAGGCGTTCCCGCGAAACACCGCACCGACAACTACGACGATTACCTGAACCGTTTAACGAATTTCGACACCCGCAAACAGGCCGATGCCGAACAGATTAACGCACTTTTTGCCCGGGAGGTGAAATGATGAGTAATTCAAAAAACCGCGGCGAGCTCTGGCTGGAAACCCTCTCCCCGAATGCCAAACGTATCGCGGGACTGTGCCCGTCCGTGCAGGCGGCAGACGGTGAACTGAACGGCGAAGCGGTACGTTTTGTTGCCGTTGTCCCGGATGCCAACAACCACTTCCCGCGCGCGGCGAAAGGGGAAGTCGGTCTGCTGGAGGGCTGGACCCTGGCGAAAGTAGTCAGCGAAACCGTCGCGGCGGATGCCGATAAGGGCGTGAAGCGCCCGATTGTGGCAGTGATCGATGTTCCAAGCCAGGCCTATGGCCGACGCGAAGAGGCGTTTGGTATTCATCAGGCGCTGGCCGGTGCGGCAGCAGCCTATGCGAATGCGCGCCTGGCCGGTCACCCGGTGATTGGGCTTATCGTCGGCAAGGCGATGTCCGGCGCGTTCCTGGCGCACGGCTATCAGGCCAACCGTCTGATCGCCTTTAACGACAAAGGCGTGCTGATCCATGCGATGGGCAAAGAGTCCGCCGCGCGCATCACGCTGCGAACCGTCGAGGCGCTGGAAAAACTGGCGGCGACCATTCCGCCAATGGCATACGACATCGGCAACTACGCCACGCTGGGGCTGCTCTCTAACCTGCTGGATATCAGCAACCCGGATGCCCCCTCCGATAACGATCTGACGCTGGTGAAAACCACCCTGCAACAGGCCATCAGTGACGCTCGTCAGGACACCACGTTGAAAAACCGTCTGGGTGCTGACAACCGCCGCAGCTCGGCGCTCGTACGCGAACGTATGCGAGCCAGCTGGTAAGTAAAAAAAAGACCTGCCGGAGATGCAAACCCCGTGGGCGCGCCCGCTGCGCCCGCGCGGGAGCCTGCATCCTGAAAAATAATAAACATCGCACCAGTGCTAAAACTTTTTTTACTACAGGTGATTTATGACTTACGTAATTGTTCATGCTCTTGCACCGATTTTCGTCATCATGCTGCTGGGATTCTGGGCCGGTAAGGCAAAGATGGTCGATAACAAAAATGTCTCCCTGCTCAATATCTTCGTGATGGATTTTGCACTGCCTGCCGCGCTGTTTGGCGCCACCGTGCAAACGCCGTGGGCCGGCATCGTGGCGCAGTCGCCGCTGATTCTGGTTCTCACTCTGGCGATGTGGATCACCTATGCGGCCATCTACTTCCTCGCCACGAAAGTCTTTAAGAAATCCCCGCAGGACGCGGCCGTGCTGACCCTGACGGTAGCTTTACCGAACTATGCAGCGCTTGGCCTGCCGATTCTGGGCAGCGTGCTGGGTGAAGGTTCGTCCACGTCGCTTTCCGTTGCGGTCTCTATTGCCTGCGGTTCGGTGCTGATGACCCCGTTCTGCCTGCTGATTCTGGAGCGTGAGAAAGCACGCGCCGAGGGGAATAACTCGGGCTCGACGCTCTCCATGCTGCCGGTGCTGATGTGGCGCTCCATTAAAAAACCGATCGTGATGGGCCCGCTGCTGGGCGTGATTCTTTCCGCCATTGGGATCAAAATGCCGGAACTGGTTCTTGCAGCGATTAAACCGCTGGGGCTGTCCGCCACCGCTGCCGCGCTGTTCCTGACCGGGGTGATCCTCTCTGCCCGTAAGCTGCAGATCAACACCATGGTGATTACGTCAACCATCGCCAAGCTGCTGATTCAGCCAGCGATTGCCTGGGGTATTGTGCTGATCTTCGGCCTGCATGGCTCCGTGGCGATCACCGCTATCCTGATGATTGCACTTTCTGCGGGCTTCTTCGGCGTGGTGTTCGGTAACCGCTTTGGCGTGCAGTCGCCGGATGCTGAAGCCGTGCTGCTGTTAAGCTCCGTACTGTGTATCCTGTCGCTGCCGCTGTTTATCTCGCTGACTTCAGGAATGTAATCATGACTACAACATTACGCCCGCACGACCTCATCTGGCTTACCGCGCGCGACACGCTGGAAGGCATCACCGAATCCTGGGTGGAGGCGGCCTGGCATACTGGCCTGCCGGTGGTGGTGCGGCGTGATGTTGACAGTGAAGGCCGGATCCCCGTTGGCGTGCGCGGACTGCGTCGCGACCAGCGGGCGGCCGGGTGGGTGAAGCCGGAAAACGTGTTACGCGTGGTTTCACCGGAAGACCTGAGCGTTGCGGCCGATCTGCTGCGCTCGCCGTTTGTTACCCAGCCACCCGTTCAGGTGGCGCTGCAGCTTTCTCAGCAGGCGTGGCCGTGGACGTGGGGCATTACCGGCAGCACCGGCTACGCGCTGGCGACCGGTATTCCGGTTATTCATGCCGACAGCGATCTTGATCTGCTGATCCGCGCCCCGCACGCCGTTTCCCCCGATGCGTTTGCTGGCTGGCAGTCTCAGCTTAGCCGGGCGCTGTGTCGGGCGGATACACAGGTGGATACCCCCGAGGGTGGCTTTGCGCTGGCAGAGTGGCTGCGCGACGGCAAAACGCTGCTGAAAACCTGCCGTGGACCGCGCCTGGTGGCGGATCCGTGGCGCAGGGAGGAGTGATGAAAATAGTGTTTACCTTTCCGGGACAGGGCACGCAGCATGAAGGCATGCTGCAAAACCTGCCGGGAACGGAGCTGGAACGGGCGCGTGCGGTACTGGGCAGCGAAGTCGATACGCTGGATAGCGCAGACGCGTTAAGCCATACCCGCGCGGTTCAGCTTTGCCTGCTAATTGCAGGCGTGGCCTGGGCGCGCGAGCTGGAACGGCGCGGCGTGGCGCCGGATATCGTCAGCGGGCTGTCCATCGGCGCTTATCCGGCGGCGGTCATTGCAGGCGCGCTGGACTTCACGGATGCGCTGAAGCTGGTGGCGCTGCGTGGCGATCTGATGGAGCAGGCGTATCCGCACGGCTACGGCCTGACGGCAATTATGGGGCTCACTCTGCCGCAGGTGGAAGACCTTATCCAGGGCACCGGGACCTACATTGCCAACCTGAATGCCGAAACGCAGATCGTGATTGCCGGAAGCGATGACGGGATGGCGCAGGCGGCGTCGCGCGCGCTGGCGAAAGGGGCGAGCAAGGCCAAACGGCTGGCGGTCAGCGTGCCGTCCCACTGCGAACTGCTGGCGGAACCCGCGCAAAAGCTGGCAGCGGCGTTTGAATCGGTTACGCTTTCACGCCCACGCTGCGCCTATCTGAGCGGCAGCAGCGGGCGCGTGCTGTGGCAGCCGGAAAAGATCGCCGACGATCTGGCGATGAACATGGCGCGTACCGTGCGCTGGCAGGAGGCGATGATTTCAGCGAATGAACGCGAAGCCCGGCTGGCGATTGAAATGCCGCCTGGCGGCGTGCTGACCTGCCTGACGCGTCAGGCTGCGTGGGAAGGAGAGACGATTTCACTGGAGCGCAGCGGGGTGGACGTTGCGGTGCATCTGGCGAAGCGGCTTCAGCGGTGAGAATTTTGCCCGGTAGCGGCTGCGCCTTACCGGGCCTACGGGTTCGATTGCCTTGTTTTGTATCACGTATTTTCCTGCAGGCTGCGCGCATACATCCGCCCTTCGGCGGCTAATGCCCGCAGGCTCGGGTCCTGCTCGCGGTTGCGGGCAAAGACGATCGCAATCAGCTGCTGCATCTGGTACGGCTCCGCCAGCTTCAACAGCTGCACGGAATTCTCATACACTTTCTTCATCCTGCCCGGCATCAGCGTAAAACCAACGCCTGCCTGCACCAGGCTGAGCATCGAGAAAATGTCATTCACCCGAGTAACTATCTCCGGCTCGAAACCGGCGATATGAAAGGCTTCCTGAAACCCTGCATAGGTGGCGAACCCTTCTGCCAGAGCGACAAATTTCTGGTCTTTGTAATCACGCAGATCCGCGGGTCCGCGGGTATTCAGCGTGGCGGAAGCCGGTGCGGCAAGGAAGATGTCGTCATGAAACAGGGGCAGCACTTCGAGGCTGTTACGGTCAATGTCGCTTTCGGAGATGGAGATAAGAATCGCGTCCAGCGAGCCTTCATCCAGCATGTGCAGCAGGGTGTCGTTGGAGCCCATCGTCAGATCCATCTCCAGATCCGGACGACGCAGCTTCATGCCCATGATCAGACGCGGCACGGTTTCCAGGGTGAGCGAGTAGAGCGTCCCGACTCGCAGCCGCCCCTGACCGATCCCGGCAATTTTGCGCGACTCTTCCAGCCCGCGCTCCATCACCTGCATCACCTCCTGGCAGTACTCCAGCAGCGTCCAGGCGGAAGGCAGGGCAATCAGGTTGCGCCCCTTGTGGGTGAAGAGCGGGCAGCGTACGTTCTCTTCCAGGGTGTGCAGCGCACGGTGCACGCTCACGCCGCTCAGGCCCAGAGTTTCGGCGGTACGCGCAATATTCCCTTTCTCCATAAACGTCATGAAGATGCTGAGCTTGCGGAACGTAATCTCGCTTGTGATATCGAAACTCATAGCCCTCCCGGCGTGTTATTCAGCCTGCAGCATCGCTTCCAGCTGTTCCTGTGCGTCGAGCCACGCCATTTCGCACTCTTCGAGACTGGATTTGGTCTTCGCCTGCGTTTGCAGGCAGTCGGTCAGTTCAGCCTTGCGGCTCTGGTCATACAGACCGCTGTCGCCGAGCTTCTCTTCAACAGCGGCAAGCGTGGCGTTGAGTTTTTCCATCTCTTTTTCGAGACGGATAATCTCTTTACGCAGCGGCTGCGTCTGGGTGCGCAGCTCCGCTTCACGACGCTTCTGGTCTTTACGCGCCTGCGCGCTGTTGGCGTTGTCTTTTGCCGATTCCTCCGGCTGGTTCTCCTGCTTCTGCACGTCCGTCAGCCACTGCTGGTAGTCTTCCAGATCGCCGTCGAACGGTTCGACTTTGCCGCTGTGCACTAAATAGAGATCGTCCGTGGTGGAGCGGATCAGGTGACGGTCGTGCGAAACCACCACCAGCGCGCCTTCGAACTCAATCAGCGCTTCGGTCAGCGCCTGACGCATATCGAGATCCAGGTGGTTGGTCGGTTCATCGAGCAGCAGCAGGTTCGGGCGCTGCCAGACGATCAGCGCCAGCACCAGACGGGCCTTTTCGCCGCCGGAGAAGCGCTCGGTGTTTTCCGTCACCTTATCACCCTGGAAGCCAAAGCCGCCGAGATAGTCGCGCAGCTTCTGCTCCATCTCCTGCGGCGCCAGACGCGCGAGGTGCTGAATCGGCGATTCATCCGCACGTAAAAATTCCAGCTGATGCTGGGCGAAGTAACCCAGCTTGATGCCCTTCGCCAGGCCGATTTCACCGCTGACCGGGCTAAGCTCGCCCGCCAGCAGCTTGATCAGCGTCGATTTACCGGCGCCGTTACGCCCCAGCAGGCCAATGCGCGAACCCGGCACCAGGTTGAGCTTGATGGAGTCGAGAATAATGCGGTCGGCATAGCCCGCGCTGACCTTCTCCATCTTCAGCAGCGGGTTCGGCAGACTTTCCGGCTCGCGGAAGCTGAAGTGGAACGGGTTATCCACGTGCGCCGGGGCAATCATCTCCATGCGTTCCAGCATCTTGATGCGGCTCTGGGCCTGCTTGGCTTTTGAGGCTTTGGCCTTAAAGCGATCCACAAAGCTTTGCAGGTGCGCCACGCGCTGCTGCTGGCTTTCGTACATGGACTGCTGCTGGGCAAGGCGCGTCGCGCGCTGACGCTCGAAGGAGCTGTAGTTGCCGGTGTACTCGAACATCGTTTGCTGTTCGATGTGAACGATTTTATCCACTACCGGGTCGAGGAAGTCGCGGTCGTGGGAGATCAGAATCAGAGTGCCCTGATAGCTCTTGAGCCACTTCTCCAGCCAAATAACCGCATCGAGATCGAGGTGGTTAGTCGGTTCATCGAGCAGCAGCAGGTCAGAGCGGCAGATCAGCGCCTGCGCCAGGTTGAGTCGCATACGCCAGCCGCCGGAGAAGTCGCTGACCGGGCGTTCCAGCTGTTCATTGCTGAAGCCCAGGCCGTGTAGCAGGCTGGAGGCGCGGGAGCGAATGGTCCACGCGTCGATAGCGTCCAGCTTGCCGTGAACGGTGGCGATGGCGTGGCCGTCGTTGCGCTCGTTAGCGGCGTTAAGTTCCGCCTCGAGCTTACGGTATTCCCGGTCGCCGTCGATAACATAGTCGAGTGCCGGTTCGCTCAGCGCCGGCGTCTCCTGGTTTACCCAGGCGAGCTGCCAGTTCCCCGGGAAGGTAAAGTTACCGCCATCCGCGCTAATCTCGTTTTTCAGCAGTGCCAGCAGGGTGGATTTACCACAGCCGTTTTTGCCGACCAGGCCCACTTTTTGGCCCGGGTTGATGGTAGCAGTGGCGTTATCCAGCAGGACGCGCACGCCGCGACGAATTTGTAACGAGGAGAAAACAATCATAGAAGCGCCGTATGTTCCGACTATGTTAATTTGTCATTATGATAATGTAAGGTGTGGGCCATTTTCCGCACCGGGCCGCCATGGTAGCCCAAAACAACGACGATACACAAAAACAGAAACAAGACCGGGAGGGGAATGATGTCTCAGACAGCAAAAGTGCTGCTGCTGTATGCCCATCCGGAATCTCAGGACTCGGTGGCAAACCGGGTGCTGCTTAAGCCGGCCACACAGCTCAGTAACGTGACGGTGCACGATCTCTACGCGCACTATCCTGATTTCTTTATTGATATCCCTTACGAGCAGGAACTGCTGCGTCAGCATGACGTCATTGTGTTCCAGCATCCGCTTTACACCTACAGTTGTCCGGCGCTGCTCAAAGAGTGGCTGGACCGCGTGCTGAGCCGGGGCTTCTCCAGCGGGGTGGGGGGCAACCAGCTGGCGGGAAAGTACTGGCGTAGTGTGATCACCACCGGAGAGCCGGAAAGTGCTTACCGCCACGACGGGCTGAACCGCTATCCGATGAGCGATATTCTGCGGCCTTTCGAGCTGACGGCGGCGATGTGCCGTATGCACTGGATGAGCCCGATTATTGTCTACTGGGCCCGACGTCAGGATCCGAAAGAACTGGCCAGCCACGCCAGAGCCTATGGTGAATGGCTGGCGTCACCGATTCCGGCAGGAGGTCGTTAATGGAAGGATCGAATTTGCTCCTCGCCGGGGTGCTGTTTTTATTTGCGGCCGTCGTCGCGGTGCCGCTTGCGGCACGCATTGGTATCGGTGCGGTGTTGGGGTATCTGCTGGCGGGGATCGCGATTGGCCCCTGGGGACTGGGATTTATCAGCGATGTAGATGAGATTCTCCATTTCTCCGAACTGGGCGTGGTGTTCCTGATGTTCATCATCGGGCTGGAACTGAATCCTTCGAAATTGTGGCAACTCCGACGCTCTATCTTTGGCGTGGGCGCCGCGCAGGTGATGTTCAGCGCCGCGATCCTGGGTGGCCTGTTAATGCTGACCAATTTTTCATGGCAGGCGGCGGTGATTGGCGGGATAGGCCTTGCGATGTCGTCGACGGCGATGGCGCTGCAGCTGATGCGCGATAAAGGGATGAATCGCAACGAAGCCGGCCAGCTCGGCTTTTCGGTGCTGCTGTTCCAGGATTTGGCAGTCATCCCGGCTCTGGCGCTGGTGCCGCTGCTGGCGGGGTCCGGAGACGATCACTTCGACTGGGCGAAAATCGCCATGAAGGTGCTTGCCTTCGCGGGCATGCTGATTGGCGGTCGTTTCCTGTTACGTCCCGTATTCCGCTTTATTGCCGCGTCGGGCGTTCGCGAGGTATTTACCGCCGCGACGCTGCTGCTGGTGCTGGGGTCGGCGTTGTTTATGGACGCGCTGGGGCTGTCGATGGCGCTCGGGACCTTTATCGCCGGGGTGCTGCTGGCGGAGAGCGAGTATCGGCACGAGCTGGAAATTGCCATCGATCCCTTCAAAGGGCTGCTGTTAGGCCTGTTCTTTATTTCGGTGGGGATGGCGCTCAACCTTGGCGTGCTCTATACCCATCTGCTGTGGGTTGTGGTGAGCGTCGCCATCCTGGTGGCGGTGAAAACGCTGGTGCTGTACGTCATGGCGCGCATTTATGGCTTGCGCAGTTCGGAACGCATGCAGTTTGCCAGCGTGTTAAGCCAGGGGGGCGAGTTCGCGTTTGTGCTGTTCTCTACCGCCTCCTCCCAGAAGTTGTTTAAAGACGATCAGATGGCGCTTTTGCTGGTAACGGTCACGCTGTCGATGATGACCACGCCGCTGCTGATGAAGCTGGTGGATAAACTGCTGTCGCGCCGCCTGAATCCCACTGACGATGAAGACGAAGCACCGTGGGTGGAAGACGACAAGCCGCAGGTGATTGTGGTGGGCTTTGGTCGTTTTGGACAGGTTATCGGGCGTTTGCTGATGGCGAACAAAATGCGCATTACGGTACTGGAGCGGGATATCAGCGCGGTTAACCTGATGCGTAAATATGGCTATAAGGTTTACTACGGCGACGCGACCCAGCTTGAGCTGCTACGCTCGGCGGGGGCGGAAGCGGCAGAGTCCATCGTCATTACCTGTAACGATCCGGAAGATACGATGAAGCTGGTGGAGCTGTGTCAGCAGCATTTCCCGCATCTGCATATTCTGGCGCGTGCGCGGGGACGTGTTGAAGCTCACGAATTATTGCAGGCGGGTGTGAAACACTTCTCCCGTGAGACGTTCTCCAGCGCGCTGGAGCTGGGCCGTAAGGCGCTGATCTCGCTCGGCATGCATCCGCATCAGGCGCAGCGTGCCCAGATGCACTTCCGCCGGCTGGATATGCGGATGCTGCGCGAGCTGATGCCGGTCCATACCGATACGGCGCAGATCTCCCGCGTGCGGGAAGCGCGTCGCGAGCTGGAGGAGATCTTCCAGCGCGAGATGCAGCAGGAACGACGCCAGCTCGATGGCTGGGATGAATTTGAATAAAGGGTAACGAAAGATGGCTGTACGTAAACGCTTTATCGCGGGAGCAAAATGCCCGACCTGCCAGGCGCAAGATACCCTGGCGATGTGGCGGGAAAATAATATTGATGTTGTTGAGTGTGTTAAGTGCGGTCACCAGATGCGTGAGGTCGATAAAGAGGCCCGCGATCACGTTCGCAAAGAAGAGCAAGTTATCGGGATTTTTCATCCGGACTAGCGATATGCCCTGAGTTTTTTTAAGCTAAAGGGTACACAGGTGCAGATTTCCGCTACAATCTGCGCCAGCAATTTTCCCACGCTCAGGAGATATCATGAAAGTAGCAAAAGACCTGGTGGTCAGCCTGGCCTATCAGGTACGTACAGAAGACGGTGTGTTGGTTGATGAGTCTCCGGTGAGTGCGCCGCTTGACTACCTCCATGGTCACGGTTCCCTGATTTCCGGCCTGGAAAACGCGCTGGAAGGTCATGAAGTTGGCGACAAATTTGACGTTGCTGTAGGCGCGAACGACGCTTACGGTCAGTATGACGACAACCTGGTTCAGCGCGTTCCTAAAGACGTGTTCATGGGCGTTGACGAACTGCAGGTTGGCATGCGCTTCCTGGCTGAAACTGACCAAGGCCCCGTTCCTGTTGAAATCACCGAAGTGGAAGATGACCACGTCGTGGTTGACGGTAACCACATGCTGGCTGGCCAGAACCTGAAGTTCAACGTAGAAGTTGTTGCGATCCGTGAAGCGACCGAAGAAGAGCTGGCTCATGGCCACGTTCACGGTGCGCACGGTCACGACCATGACCACGATCACGGCCACGACGGCTGCTGCGGTGGTCACGGCCACGACCATGGTCACGACCACGATCACGGTAAAGGTGGTTGCGGTAACGGCGGCTGCGGTTGCCACTAATTCCGTCATGCGGAAAATAAAAAAGCGGGATAATCCCGCTTTTTTTACGCCTCAATAATGAGGAGGTGGCGTCTCTTCTGACTGAGAGGCAATGTTTGACGGCTGCGTGGCCTTCAGCTTTTCCGTCAGCAGGCGCATATGATCCCGCAGTTTTGCCATTTCGAGCTCATGTGCGGTCACGGTCTGGTTTAGCTCTTCGATGGTGATGTCCTGAAAAGCCAGGCGGCTTTCCAGCTCAGCCATTCTCGCTTCTAATGCTGTATCCTTCATCATTCACCTCGTTTATTTCAGATTCGCCATATTGGTCCTGCGGCGGCGCAGTTTAACTGAGTTTATCCTTAAGTACAGTCCGCATCCCCTTGGCAGGAAACTTATTTAAACAAAAATAGTCTGAAAAGTGGCGAGAATTGGAAGTGTCTGTCTGTAGATTTCTTCCGCAACGTTTTATAGTACGTAACTCATTTACGTTTAACGCTGGGGTGAGAGTCCCCAGGCCCTGGAGATATGGATGAAATCACTGTTTAAAGTAACGCTGCTGGCGACGACGATGGCTGTTGCGCTGAACGTGCCGCTGTCATTCGCTGCTGATACTGCTGCGAAGCCTGCTGCCACTGCAGACAGCAAAGCGGCGTTCAAAAATGACGACCAGAAATCTGCCTACGCACTGGGCGCATCTCTGGGCCGTTACATGGAAAACTCTCTGAAAGAACAAGAGAAACTGGGCATCAAACTGGATAAAGCTCAGCTGATCGCGGGCGTTCAGGACGCATTTGCAGATAAGAGCAAGCTGTCTGACCAGGAAATTGAACAGACCCTGCAGGCGTTTGAAGCGCGCGTGAAGGGTGCCGCGCAGACTAAGATGGACGCGGACGCTAAAGACAACGAAGCGAAAGGCAAAGCCTACCGCGACACCTTTGCTAAAGAGAAGGGTGTGAAAACCTCTTCGACTGGCCTGGTGTACAAAGTTGAGAAAGAAGGCACCGGCGATGCGCCTAAAGACAGCGACACCGTTGTTGTGAACTACAAAGGTACGCTGATCGACGGTAAAGAGTTCGATAACTCTTACACCCGCGGTGAGCCGCTCTCCTTCCGTCTTGATGGTGTGATCCCGGGCTGGACTGAAGGCCTGAAAAACATCAAGAAAGGCGGCAAGATCAAGATGGTTATCCCACCGGATCTGGCCTATGGCAAAACCGGCGTGCCGGGTATCCCTGCCAACTCTACGCTGGTCTTTGACGTAGAGCTGCTGGACATCAAACCGGCACCGAAAGCGGATGCCAAGGCAGACGCGCCGGCTGACGATAAAGCCGCTGCTGCTAAGAAGTAATGCTGAAAAAAAACCGCCGCCTTTAAGGCGGCGGTTTTTTATTGTGGGGCAGATATAATTAACACTGGAAAGCGTTAGGCACGCTGTATTAATTTAGTTGTCCGTGTAGATAATGAGCCTGCCCTGAAAACCTAACGACAGGCTCCTGAAAAGGAGTGTTTTTTTCATGTCCAGGTCGCTTTTAACCAACGAAACCAGTGAACTTGATTTGCTGGATCAACGTCCTTTCGATCAGACCGACTTCGATATTCTGAAATCCTATGAAGCGGTAGTGGACGGGTTAGCGATGCTCATTGGCTCCCACTGCGAAATCGTATTGCACTCCCTGCAAGATCTGAAGTGTTCCGCCATCCGCATTGCGAATGGTGAGCATACTGGCCGTAAAATTGGTTCGCCAATTACCGACCTTGCATTGCGTATGCTGCATGACATGACCGGCGCGGACAGCAGCGTCTCCAAATGCTATTTCACCCGCGCCAAAAGCGGCGTGCTGATGAAATCAGAAACCATCGCGATTCGAAACCGCGAGCATCGTGTTATTGGGCTGCTGTGCATCAACATGAACCTTGATGTGCCATTCTCGCAAATCATGAGCACCTTTATTCCACCAGAAACGCCGGACGTTGGCTCTTCTGTTAACTTTGCCTCCTCCGTTGAAGATCTGGTGACGCAGACGCTTGAGTTTACGATTGAAGAGGTGAATGCCGATCGCAACGTCTCGAACAACGCCAAGAATCGTCAGATCGTGCTCAATCTCTATGAAAAAGGGATTTTTGATATTAAAGACGCCATCAACCAGGTGGCCGATCGTCTGAACATCTCCAAGCACACGGTCTACCTCTATATTCGCCAGTTCAAAAGCGGCGATTTCCTGGGGCAAGACAAGTAATGCGTTTTGCGTTAATGGTGACAGGCCCGGCGTACGGTACTCAGCAGGCCAGCAGCGCGCTGCAGTTTGCGCATGCGCTACTGGCGGCTGGACATGAGCTGGCGAGCGTCTTCTTCTATCGGGAAGGGGTGTATAACGCGAATCAGTTTACCTCACCGGCGAGCGATGAGTTCGATCTGGTGCGCGCCTGGCAGGCATTAAACGAAAAGCAGGGCGTAGAACTGCACATCTGCGTGGCGGCGGCACTGCGCCGCGGCGTGACCGATGCAACCGAAGCCGCGCGTTCTGGTTTATCGGGTTCTAACCTGCAGCCCGGTTTTTCGTTGAGTGGTCTGGGTGCACTGGCACAGGCGGCATTAACCTGCGACAGAGTGGTGCAATTCTGATGAAGCGCGTGGCATTTGTTTTTACGTCTGCGCCGCACGGCAGCGCTTCCGGCCGCGAAGGGCTGGATGCGTTACTTGCGACGTCCGCGCTGACCGAAGATATCGGCGTCTTCTTTTTGGGGGACGGGGTGTTTCAGCTTCTGGCGGGTCAGCAGCCACAGGCCATTCTGGCGCGGGATTACATCGCGACCTTCAAAGTGTTGCCGCTGTACGACATTGAAACCCTGTATGTCTGCGCCGATTCGCTGGCCGCTCGCGGTTTGGATGATAAGACGCCTTTCGTGCTGGATGTGACCGTCCTGTCTTCTGCTGCATTGCGCGAACACCTTTCCCACTACGACACCGTTCTGACTTTCTGAGGCCGACATGCTCCATACTCTGAGCCATTCACCGTGGCAATGTGATATCGACGCGTTACTGAGTATGCTGCGCGAAGGTGATGACCTGCTGCTGATTCAGGACGGCGTGCTTGCCGCACTGGAAGGCAGTCGTTTCGTTGAAATTCTCACGAACGCCCCCATAACAGTCTCTGCGCTGAAAGACGATCTGGATGCGCGGGGTCTTTCTGGTCAAATTTCAGCCAAAATTGACGTGGTTGGCTATACTGATTTCGTCAATCTTACTGTGACGCACGCCAGTCAAATGAACTGGTGATCTGAGATCGCTGTATATTTCTTGACACCTTTTCGACGTAGCCCTAAAATTTCGCGTCCTCATATTGTATGAGGTCGATTTATTACGTGTTTACGAAGCAAAAGCTAAAACCAGGAGCTATTTAATGGCAACAGTTAACCAGCTGGTACGCAAACCACGTGCACGCAAAGTTGCGAAAAGCAACGTGCCTGCGCTGGAAGCCTGCCCGCAGAAACGTGGCGTATGTACTCGTGTATATACCACCACTCCTAAAAAACCAAACTCCGCACTGCGTAAAGTATGCCGTGTGCGTTTGACTAACGGTTTCGAAGTGACTTCCTACATCGGTGGTGAAGGTCACAACCTGCAGGAGCACTCCGTGATCCTGATCCGTGGCGGTCGTGTTAAAGACCTTCCGGGTGTTCGTTACCACACCGTTCGTGGTGCGCTGGACTGCTCAGGTGTTAAAGACCGTAAGCAGGCTCGCTCCAAGTACGGCGTGAAGCGTCCTAAGGCTTAATGGTTCTCCGTTAAGTAAGGCCAAACTGATTTATCTTAATGTCACACTAAACTCTTTGAGTTTTGGACAATCCTGAATTAACAACGGAGTATTCCCATGCCACGTCGTCGCGTCATTGGTCAGCGTAAAATTCTTCCAGATCCGAAATTCGGATCAGAACTGCTGGCAAAATTTGTAAATATCCTGATGGTAGATGGTAAAAAATCTACTGCAGAAGCAATCGTATACAGCGCGCTTGAGACCCTGGCTCAGCGTTCTGGTAAAAATGAACTGGAAGCTTTCGAAGTCGCTCTCGACAACGTTCGCCCAACTGTAGAAGTTAAGTCCCGCCGCGTTGGTGGTTCTACTTATCAGGTTCCAGTTGAAGTTCGTCCGGTTCGTCGTAATGCCCTGGCAATGCGTTGGATCGTTGAAGCTGCTCGTAAACGCGGTGATAAATCCATGGCTCTGCGTCTGGCGAACGAACTTTCTGATGCTGCAGACAACAAAGGTACTGCAGTTAAGAAACGTGAAGACGTTCACCGTATGGCAGAAGCCAACAAGGCGTTCGCACACTACCGTTGGTAATCCCTTCGGAGTATTAGTCACCAGGCGGGCGCTTCAGAGAAGCCGCCCGCTCTGGGTAACTTAACTGAACGCCTAAAGATATAAACGAGGAATCAAATGGCTCGTACAACACCCATCGCACGCTACCGTAACATCGGTATCAGTGCGCACATCGACGCCGGTAAAACCACTACTACCGAACGTATTCTGTTCTACACCGGTGTAAACCACAAAATCGGTGAAGTTCATGACGGCGCAGCCACCATGGACTGGATGGAACAGGAGCAGGAGCGTGGGATCACCATCACCTCCGCAGCGACTACTGCATTCTGGTCAGGTATGGCTAAGCAGTACGAACCGCATCGCGTAAACATCATCGACACCCCAGGGCACGTTGACTTCACCATCGAAGTAGAACGTTCCATGCGTGTTCTTGACGGCGCGGTAATGGTTTATTGCGCAGTTGGTGGTGTTCAGCCACAGTCTGAAACCGTATGGCGTCAGGCGAACAAATATAAAGTTCCACGCATCGCGTTCGTTAACAAAATGGACCGTATGGGTGCTAACTTCCTGAAAGTTGTTGGTCAGATCAAAACCCGTCTGGGCGCGAACCCTGTTCCGCTGCAGCTGGCAATTGGTGCTGAAGAAGGCTTCACCGGCGTTATCGACCTGGTGAAAATGAAAGCCATCAACTGGAACGATGCAGACCAGGGCGTTACCTTCGAATACGAAGATATCCCAGCTGCAATGCAGGACCTGGCTGACGAATGGCACCAGAACCTGATCGAATCCGCTGCTGAAGCTTCTGAAGAGCTGATGGAGAAATACCTGGGTGGTGAAGAACTGACTGAAGAAGAGATCAAAAAAGCTCTGCGTCAGCGCGTTCTGAACAACGAAATCATCCTGGTAACCTGTGGTTCTGCGTTCAAGAACAAAGGTGTTCAGGCGATGCTGGATGCGGTAGTTGACTACCTGCCATCCCCGGTTGACGTTCCTGCGATCAACGGCATCCTGGACGACGGTAAAGATACCCCGGCTGAGCGTCACGCAAGCGACGAAGAGCCATTCTCTGCACTGGCGTTCAAAATTGCTACCGACCCATTCGTGGGTAACCTGACCTTCTTCCGCGTTTACTCTGGTGTGGTTAACTCCGGTGACACCATCCTGAACTCCGTGAAAGCGGCGCGTGAGCGTTTTGGCCGTATCGTACAGATGCACGCTAACAAACGTGAAGAGATCAAAGAAGTTCGTGCGGGCGACATCGCTGCAGCTATCGGTCTGAAAGACGTGACCACTGGTGACACCCTGTGTGACCCGGATCACCCGATCATTCTGGAGCGTATGGAATTCCCAGAGCCGGTAATCTCCATCGCAGTTGAACCAAAAACCAAAGCTGACCAGGAAAAAATGGGTCTGGCTCTGGGCCGTCTGGCGAAAGAAGACCCATCATTCCGCGTATGGACTGATGAAGAATCTAACCAGACCATCATCGCTGGTATGGGTGAACTGCACCTGGACATCATCGTTGACCGTATGAAGCGTGAATTCAACGTTGAAGCGAACGTGGGTAAACCTCAGGTTGCTTACCGCGAAGCGATTCGCGCGAAAGTTACCGACATTGAAGGTAAACACGCTAAGCAGTCTGGTGGTCGCGGTCAGTACGGTCACGTTGTGATCGACATGTACCCACTGGAGCCGGGCTCTAACCCGAAAGGTTACGAGTTCATCAACGACATCAAAGGTGGTGTAATTCCTGGCGAATACATCCCAGCCGTTGATAAAGGCATCCAGGAACAGCTGAAAGCGGGCCCTCTGGCTGGCTATCCGGTTGTTGACATGGGTGTTCGTCTGCACTTCGGTTCTTACCACGACGTTGACTCCTCTGAACTGGCGTTTAAACTGGCTGCGTCTATTGCCTTTAAAGAAGGCTTTAAGAAAGCAAAACCAGTTCTGCTTGAGCCAATCATGAAGGTTGAAGTAGAAACTCCTGAAGAGAACACCGGTGACGTTATCGGTGACTTGAGCCGTCGTCGCGGTATGCTGCGTGGTCAGGAATCCGAAGTAACTGGCGTTAAGATCCACGCTGAAGTTCCGCTGTCTGAAATGTTCGGATATGCAACTCAGCTGCGTTCTCTGACCAAAGGTCGTGCATCATACACCATGGAATTCCTGAAGTATGATGATGCGCCTAACAACGTTGCTCAGGCCGTTATTGAAGCCCGTGGTAAGTAATCCACAGGATTAAAACCTAAGTCCCGTGCTCTCTCCACAGGGGAGAGCACTATAGTAAGGAATATAGCCGTGTCTAAAGAAAAATTTGAACGTACAAAACCGCACGTCAACGTTGGTACTATCGGCCACGTTGACCATGGTAAAACTACCCTGACTGCTGCAATCACTACCGTTCTGGCAAAAACCTACGGTGGTTCTGCTCGCGCATTCGACCAGATCGATAACGCACCAGAAGAAAAAGCTCGTGGTATCACCATCAACACCTCTCACGTTGAGTACGACACCCCGACTCGCCACTACGCACACGTAGACTGCCCAGGCCACGCCGACTATGTTAAAAACATGATCACCGGTGCTGCGCAGATGGACGGCGCGATCCTGGTTGTTGCTGCGACTGACGGCCCAATGCCTCAGACTCGTGAGCACATCCTGCTGGGTCGTCAGGTAGGCGTTCCTTTCATCATCGTGTTCCTGAACAAATGCGACATGGTTGATGACGAAGAGCTGCTGGAACTGGTAGAGATGGAAGTTCGTGAACTGCTGTCTCAGTACGATTTCCCAGGCGACGATACCCCAATCGTTCGTGGTTCTGCTCTGAAAGCGCTGGAAGGCGAAGCTGAGTGGGAAGCGAAAATCATCGAACTGGCTGGCTTCCTGGATTCTTACATCCCAGAACCAGAGCGTGCGATTGACAAGCCATTCCTGCTGCCAATCGAAGACGTATTCTCCATCTCCGGTCGTGGTACCGTTGTTACCGGTCGTGTAGAGCGCGGTATCATCAAAGTTGGCGAAGAAGTTGAAATCGTTGGTATCAAAGAGACTGCGAAGTCTACCTGTACTGGCGTTGAAATGTTCCGCAAACTGCTGGACGAAGGCCGTGCTGGTGAGAACGTTGGTGTTCTGCTGCGTGGTATCAAACGTGAAGAAATCGAACGTGGTCAGGTTCTGGCGAAGCCAGGCTCAATCAAGCCACACACCAAGTTCGAATCTGAAGTGTACATCCTGTCCAAAGACGAAGGCGGCCGTCATACTCCGTTCTTCAAAGGCTACCGTCCACAGTTCTACTTCCGTACTACTGACGTGACCGGTACCATCGAACTGCCAGAAGGCGTTGAGATGGTAATGCCAGGCGACAACATCAAGATGGTTGTGACTCTGATCCACCCAATCGCGATGGACGACGGTCTGCGTTTCGCAATCCGTGAAGGCGGCCGTACCGTTGGCGCGGGCGTTGTTGCTAAAGTTCTGGGCTAATTAATTATCCCCGAATAAAAAAGGACGCTTCGGCGTCCTTTTTTGTTTTCTGCCGCTCAGGCGTTGTCACAAAATTTCGCATTTTTTGCCTGCTCCCGCCCCGCATTCTGGCGTTTGTGCTATTGTAATCATAACCATTCTCACTTACACTTTGCGCATAATTTGAACGGGAGTTTCTATGTACGTTTGTTTATGTAATGGTGTAAGCGACAAAAAAATACGTCAGGCCGTTCGCCAGTTTCAGCCCCAGTCATTCCAGCAGCTTCGCAAATTTGTTCCGGTGGGAAATCAATGCGGTAAATGTGTACGTGCTGCGCGAGAGATCATGCAGGACGAACTGATGCAGATCCCGGAATACAAAGAGATCGCGTAAGCGCCCATCTTTTTTTTGACATCCCTGTAGCCCGATCTACGCTTCAATGAGTGGAAGCGGAGGGACTATATAATGAAAGGTGATGTTAAAATCATAAGTTATCTCAATAAATTATTGGGAAATGAGCTTGTCGCAATCAACCAGTATTTTCTTCACGCGAGAATGTTCAAAAACTGGGGACTCAAACGTTTAAACGACGTTGAGTACCATGAATCTATAGATGAGATGAAACACGCTGATAAATATATCGAGCGTATTTTATTCCTTGAAGGCATTCCAAACCTGCAGGATCTCGGCAAGCTGGGCATTGGAGAAGATGTCGAAGAGATGCTGCGTTCTGACCTCAGGCTGGAACTTGAAGGCGCTAAAGATCTCCGTGAAGCCATTGCCTATGCTGACAGCGTACATGACTACGTCAGCCGCGATATGATGATCCAGATCCTGGCCGATGAAGAAGGGCATATTGACTGGCTGGAAACAGAGCTGGATCTCATTGCTAAAATTGGCCTGCAAAACTATCTTCAGTCACAGATTAAAGTGGAAGAATAAGCAACGTCTTCCAGCCTACGCATAAACCCGCTGCTGCCAGAAATGGCCCAAAAGGCAGCGGGTTTTTTATTGCCTTCTTATCAGGGCGAATGAACGAAAAGACAAGAATGCAAAGAAGCGCCATCAGTGCCGCGAGTAACGCCAGCGTAGGCAGTACGCACCAGCCGTGCCATGCACCAAGCGCCGCCAGGTATTTCACATCGCCATATCCCATACCTTCACGTCGGCGGATAAACCAGTAGCCCCAGTAAATAATGGCAAAGACAATATATCCAGCCATCGCACCCGCCACCGCGCTCGGCAGAAAATCAGGTTGGATACAGAGCTGGAAGAGCAGACCCGCCCATAGCAGCGGGCAGAGAAATTTATCGGGAAGCAGACCGTAGCGAATATCGGCATGTACCAGTAAGGCAGTCAGTGAAAGATAGATCAGCAGAAAGGGGAGGGTAGTTAGCATGAAAAAGGCCTCAAACGGGTTTGAGCGCATACTCGTTATAAACGGCCTGGCCGGCAATGCATAAAAAACGGAGATGCGTAGCGGCTCGAAACAAAGAATCGACGCAGAATACATTGCATGAAATGTTGCGCGCTCTTACGCATCCTGCGCCTTTGGCGCTTAATTTCTAAACGGCACTTGCGTCTTGCCCAGATTTACGTATAATGCGCGGGCTTGTCGTAATTGACGGCGGGTTCAATCAGAACCAGAGTAGCTCATTTTGTTACTCAACAATGCTCCCAATTGGGGAGCTACGTAAGAACGGTTACACTCTCCCATCAATCGTAATGGGTTTGAGGAGTAATCATTTTCGTTTATAAAATAATTGGAGCTCTGGTCTCATGCAGAACCAAAGAATCCGTATCCGCCTTAAAGCGTTTGATCATCGTCTGATCGATCAATCAACCGCGGAAATCGTCGAGACTGCTAAGCGCACTGGTGCGCAAGTCCGTGGTCCGATCCCGCTGCCGACCCGCAAAGAGCGCTTCACCGTTCTGATCTCCCCGCACGTCAACAAAGACGCGCGTGATCAGTACGAAATCCGCACTCACAAGCGTCTGGTTGACATCGTTGAGCCAACTGAGAAAACCGTTGATGCTCTGATGCGTCTGGATCTGGCTGCCGGTGTAGACGTGCAGATCAGCCTGGGTTAATCAGGTCATCGAGCGATTGAGAGGTTGAAACAATGATTGGTTTAGTCGGTAAAAAAGTGGGTATGACCCGCATCTTCACTGAAGATGGCGTTTCTATCCCAGTAACCGTAATCGAAGTTGAAGCAAACCGCGTTACTCAGGTTAAAGATCTGGCTAACGATGGCTACCGCGCTATTCAGGTTACCACTGGTGCTAAAAAAGCTAACCGTGTAACCAAACCAGAAGCGGGTCACTTCGCTAAAGCTGGCGTAGAAGCTGGCCGTGGTCTGTGGGAATTCCGTCTTGCTGAAGGCGAAGAGTTCACCGTAGGTCAGGACATTAGCGTTGAGCTGTTTGCTGACGTTAAAAAAGTTGACGTAACCGGTACCTCTAAAGGTAAAGGTTTTGCTGGTACCGTTAAGCGCTGGAACTTCCGTACCCAGGACGCTACTCACGGTAACTCCTTGTCTCACCGCGTTCCGGGTTCTATCGGTCAGAACCAGACTCCGGGCAAAGTGTTCAAAGGCAAGAAAATGGCAGGTCAGCTGGGTAACGAACGTGTAACCGTTCAGAGCCTGGACGTAGTACGTGTTGACGCTGAGCGCAACCTGCTGCTGGTTAAAGGTGCAGTTCCGGGTGCAACCGGTAGCGACCTGATCGTTAAACCAGCTGTGAAGGCGTAAGGGGATAGCAATGGAATTAGTATTGAAAGACGCGCAGAGCGCGCTGACTGTTTCCGAAACTACCTTCGGTCGTGATTTCAACGAAGCGCTGGTTCACCAGGTTGTTGTTGCTTATGCAGCTGGTGCTCGTCAGGGTACTCGTGCTCAGAAGACTCGTGCTGAAGTAACTGGTTCTGGCAAAAAGCCATGGCGCCAGAAAGGTACCGGCCGTGCGCGTTCAGGTTCTATCAAGAGCCCGATCTGGCGTTCAGGTGGCGTGACCTTCGCTGCGCGTCCACAGGACCACAGTCAAAAAGTTAACAAAAAGATGTACCGCGGCGCGCTGAAAAGCATCCTGTCCGAACTGGTACGTCAGGATCGTCTGATCGTTGTCGAGAAGTTCTCTGTAGAAGCGCCTAAAACTAAGCTGCTGGCACAGAAACTGAAAGACATGGCTCTGGAAGATGTGCTGATCATCACCGGTGAGCTGGACGAGAACCTGTTCCTGGCCGCACGTAACCTGCACAAGGTTGACGTACGCGATGCGACTGGTATCGACCCGGTTAGCCTGATCGCCTTCGACAAAGTCGTAATGACTGCTGATGCTGTTAAGCAAGTTGAGGAGATGCTGGCATGATTCGTGAAGAACGTCTGCTGAAGGTGCTTCGCGCACCGCACGTTTCTGAAAAAGCGTCTACTGCGATGGAAAAAACAAACACCATCGTTCTCAAAGTTGCTAAAGACGCGACCAAAGCAGAGATCAAAGCTGCTGTGCAGAAACTGTTTGAAGTCGAAGTCGAAGTCGTTAACACCCTGGTAGTTAAAGGGAAAGTTAAACGTCACGGACAGCGTATCGGTCGTCGTAGCGACTGGAAAAAAGCTTACGTCACCCTGAAAGAAGGCCAGAATCTGGACTTCGTTGGCGGCGCTGAGTAAGTCGGAGGAGTAATACAATGGCAGTTGTTAAATGTAAACCGACATCTCCGGGTCGTCGCCACGTAGTTAAAGTGGTTAACCCTGAGCTGCACAAGGGCAAACCTTTTGCTCCGTTGCTGGAAAAAAACAGCAAATCCGGTGGTCGTAACAACAATGGCCGTATCACCACTCGTCACATCGGTGGTGGCCACAAGCAGGCTTATCGTATTGTTGACTTCAAACGCAACAAAGACGGTATCCCAGCAGTTGTTGAACGTCTTGAGTACGATCCGAACCGTTCCGCGAACATCGCGCTGGTTCTGTACAAAGACGGCGAACGCCGTTACATCCTGGCCCCTAAAGGCCTGAAAGCTGGCGACCAGATTCAGTCTGGCGTTGATGCTGCAATCAAAGCAGGCAACACCCTGCCGATGCGCAATATCCCGGTTGGTTCTACCGTTCATAACGTAGAAATGAAACCAGGTAAAGGCGGTCAGCTGGCACGTTCCGCTGGTACTTACGTTCAGATCGTTGCGCGTGATGGTGCTTATGTCACCCTGCGTCTGCGTTCTGGTGAAATGCGTAAAGTCGAAGCAGACTGCCGCGCTACTCTGGGCGAAGTTGGCAATGCTGAGCATATGCTGCGCGTTCTGGGTAAAGCAGGTGCTGCACGCTGGCGTGGTGTTCGTCCTACCGTTCGCGGTACTGCGATGAACCCAGTCGACCACCCACATGGTGGTGGTGAAGGTCGTAACTTTGGTAAGCACCCGGTAACTCCGTGGGGCGTTCAGACCAAAGGTAAGAAGACCCGCAGCAACAAGCGTACTGATAAATTTATCGTACGTCGCCGTAGCAAATAATTTTAGAGGATAAGCCATGCCACGTTCTCTCAAGAAAGGTCCTTTTATTGACCTGCACTTGCTGAAGAAGGTAGAGAAAGCGGTGGAAAGCGGAGACAAGAAGCCCCTGCGCACTTGGTCCCGTCGTTCAACGATCTTTCCTAACATGATCGGTTTGACCATCGCTGTCCATAATGGTCGTCAGCACGTTCCAGTCTTTGTTACCGACGAAATGGTTGGTCACAAACTGGGTGAATTCGCACCGACTCGTACTTATCGCGGCCACGCTGCTGATAAAAAAGCGAAGAAGAAATAAGGTAGGAGGAAGAGATGGAAACTTTAGCTCAACATCGCCATGCTCGTTCTTCTGCTCAGAAGGTTCGCCTTGTTGCTGACCTGATTCGCGGTAAGAAAGTGTCGCAGGCCCTGGACATCCTGACCTATACCAACAAGAAAGCTGCGGTATTGGTCAAGAAAGTACTGGAATCTGCCATTGCTAACGCTGAACACAACGATGGCGCTGACATCGACGATCTGAAAGTCGCGAAAATTTTCGTAGATGAAGGCCCAAGCATGAAGCGCATTATGCCGCGTGCGAAAGGTCGTGCAGATCGCATCCTGAAGCGCACCAGCCACATTACTGTGGTTGTGTCCGATCGCTGAGACTCTGGAGACTAGCAATGGGTCAGAAAGTACATCCTAATGGTATTCGCCTGGGTATTGTAAAACCATGGAACTCTACCTGGTTTGCGAACACCAAAGAATTCGCTGACAACCTGGACAGCGATTTTAAAGTACGTCAGTACCTGACTAAGGAACTGGCTAAAGCGTCTGTATCTCGTATCGTTATCGAGCGTCCAGCTAAGAGCATCCGTGTGACTATTCACACTGCTCGCCCTGGCATCGTTATCGGTAAGAAAGGCGAAGACGTAGAAAAACTGCGCAAGGTCGTAGCGGATATCGCTGGCGTTCCTGCACAGATCAATATCGCTGAAGTTCGTAAGCCTGAACTGGACGCTAAATTGGTTGCTGACAGCATCACTTCTCAGCTGGAACGTCGTGTTATGTTCCGTCGTGCTATGAAGCGTGCTGTACAGAACGCAATGCGTCTGGGCGCTAAAGGTATCAAAGTTGAAGTTAGCGGCCGTCTGGGCGGCGCGGAAATCGCACGTACCGAATGGTACCGTGAAGGTCGCGTACCGCTGCACACTCTGCGTGCTGACATCGACTACAACACCTCTGAAGCGCACACCACTTACGGTGTAATCGGCGTTAAGGTATGGATCTTCAAAGGTGAGATCCTGGGTGGTATGGCTGCTGTTGAACAACCGGAAAAACCGGCTGTTCAACCTAAAAAGCAGCAGCGTAAAGGCCGTAAATAAGGAGCGTCGCTGATGTTACAACCAAAGCGTACAAAATTCCGTAAAGTGCACAAAGGCCGCAACCGTGGTCTGGCGCAGGGTACGGATGTTAGCTTCGGCACTTTCGGTCTGAAAGCTGTTGGCCGTGGTCGTCTGACTGCACGTCAGATCGAAGCAGCACGTCGTGCAATGACCCGTGCAGTTAAGCGTCAAGGTAAGATCTGGATCCGTGTATTCCCGGACAAACCGATCACCGAGAAGCCGCTGGAAGTTCGTATGGGTAAAGGTAAAGGTAACGTGGAGTACTGGGTTGCCTTGATCCAACCGGGCAAAGTCCTTTATGAAATGGACGGTGTTCCGGAAGAGCTGGCCCGTGAAGCCTTCGGCCTGGCAGCAGCGAAACTGCCTATCAAAACCACCTTTGTAACTAAGACGGTGATGTAATGAAAGCAAAAGAGCTGCGTGAAAAAAGCGTTGAAGAGCTGAACGCTGAGCTGCTGAACCTGCTGCGTGAGCAGTTCAACCTGCGTATGCAGGCTGCAAGTGGCCAGCTGCAACAGACTCACCTGCTGAAGCAAGTGCGTCGCAATGTTGCACGCGTTAAGACTTTACTGACTCAGAAGGCGGGTGCGTAATGACCGATAAAATCCGTACTCTGCAAGGTCGTGTTGTTAGCGACAAAATGGAGAAATCCATTGTTGTAGCTATCGAACGTATTGTGAAACACCCGATCTACGGTAAATTCATCAAGCGTACGACCAAACTGCACGTACATGACGAGAACAACGAATGTGGTATCGGCGACAAGGTTGAAATCCGTGAATGCCGTCCACTGTCCAAGACTAAGTCCTGGACGCTGGTTCGCGTTGTAGAGAAAGCGGTTCTGTAATACAGTACGCCTTCTCAATACGAATAAACGGCTCAGCGATGAGCCGTTTATTTTTTCTACCCATATTGCAGAAGCGGTGTTATAATGCCGCGCCCTCGATATGGGGCTTTTTAACGGCTCTGATTTTAGAGTCTCAGGTAGTAGTTGACATTAGCGGAGCACTAAAATGATCCAAGAACAGACTATGCTGAACGTCGCCGACAACTCCGGTGCACGTCGCGTAATGTGTATCAAGGTTCTGGGTGGCTCGCACCGTCGCTACGCAGGCGTAGGCGACATCATCAAGATCACCATCAAGGAAGCAATTCCACGTGGTAAGGTCAAAAAAGGTGATGTGCTGAAGGCGGTAGTGGTGCGCACCAAGAAGGGTGTTCGTCGCCCTGACGGTTCTGTCATTCGCTTCGATGGTAATGCATGCGTTATTTTAAACAATAACAGCGAGCAGCCTATCGGCACGCGTATCTTTGGGCCGGTAACTCGTGAACTTCGTACTGAGAAGTTCATGAAAATTATCTCTCTGGCACCAGAAGTACTCTAAGGAGCGAATCATGGCAGCGAAAATCCGTCGTGATGACGAAGTTATCGTGTTAACCGGTAAAGATAAAGGTAAACGCGGTAAAGTAAAAAATGTTCTGTCTTCCGGCAAACTTGTCGTTGAAGGTATCAACCTGGTTAAGAAACATCAGAAGCCGGTTCCGGCCCTGAACCAACCAGGCGGCATCGTTGAAAAAGAAGCTGCTATTCAGGTTTCTAACGTTGCAATCTTCAATGCGGCTACCGGCAAGGCTGACCGTGTAGGCTTTAGATTCGAAGACGGCAAAAAAGTCCGTTTCTTCAAGTCTAACAGCGAAACTATCAAGTAATTTGGAGTAGTACGATGGCGAAACTGCATGATTACTACAAAGACGAAGTAGTTAACAAACTCATGACTGAGTTTAACTACAATTCTGTCATGCAAGTCCCTCGGGTCGAGAAGATCACCCTGAACATGGGTGTTGGTGAAGCGATCGCTGACAAGAAACTGCTGGATAACGCAGCAGCTGACCTGACAGCAATCTCCGGTCAAAAACCGCTGATCACCAAAGCACGCAAATCTGTTGCAGGCTTCAAAATCCGTCAGGGCTATCCGATCGGCTGTAAAGTAACTCTGCGTGGCGAACGCATGTGGGAGTTCTTTGAGCGCCTGATCACTATTGCTGTTCCACGTATCCGTGACTTCCGTGGCTTGTCCGCTAAGTCTTTCGACGGTCGTGGTAACTACAGCATGGGTGTCCGTGAGCAGATCATCTTCCCAGAAATCGACTACGATAAAGTCGACCGCGTGCGTGGTTTGGATATTACCATTACCACTACTGCGAAATCTGACGAAGAAGGCCGTGCTCTGCTGGCTGCCTTTGACTTCCCGTTCCGCAAGTAAGGTAGGGTTACTGAATGGCTAAGCAATCAATGAAAGCACGCGAAGTAAAGCGCGTAGCTTTAGCTGATAAATTCTTCGCTAAACGCGCTGAACTGAAAGCGATCATTTCTGATGTGAACGCTTCCGACGAAGATCGTTGGAATGCGGTTCTCAAGCTGCAGTCTCTGCCGCGTGATTCCAGCCCGTCTCGTCAGCGTAACCGCTGTCGTCAAACAGGTCGTCCACATGGTTATGTGGGCAAGTTTGGGTTGAGCCGTATCAAACTGCGTGAAGCCGCTATGCGCGGTGAAGTGCCAGGCTTGAAAAAGGCTAGCTGGTAATTACCAATTGAATCACGGGAGTAAAGACAGATGAGCATGCAAGATCCGATCGCGGATATGCTGACCCGTATCCGTAACGGTCAGGCCGCGAACAAAGTTGCGGTCACCATGCCTTCCGCCAAGCTGAAAGTGGCAATTGCCAACGTGCTGAAGGAAGAAGGTTTTATCGAAGATTTTAAAGTTGAAGGCGACACCAAGCCGGAACTGGAACTTACTCTCAAGTATTTCCAGGGTAAAGCTGTTGTAGAAAGCATTCAGCGTGTCAGCCGCCCAGGCCTGCGCATCTATAAGAAAAAAGATGAGCTGCCAAAAGTTATGGCTGGTCTTGGTATCGCAGTTGTTTCTACCTCTAAAGGTGTTATGACTGATCGTGCAGCGCGCCAGGCTGGTCTTGGTGGCGAAATTATCTGCTACGTAGCCTAATCGGAGGAAAGAATGTCTCGTGTTGCTAAAGCACCGGTCGTTATTCCTGCCGGCGTTGATGTAAAAATCGACGGTCAGGTTATTACGATCAAAGGTAAAAACGGCGAGCTGACTCGTACCCTCAACAAAGCTGTTGAAGTTAAACATGCAGATAACGCTCTGACCTTCGGTCCACGTGATGGTTTCGTGGATGGTTGGGCTCAGGCTGGTACCGCGCGTGCCCTGCTGAACTCAATGGTTGTTGGTGTTACCGAAGGCTTCACTAAAAAGCTTCAGCTGGTTGGTGTAGGTTATCGTGCAGCTATCAAAGGGAATGCAGTAGGCCTGTCTCTGGGCTTCTCACACCCTGTTGAGCATCCGCTGCCGGCCGGTATCACTGCAGAATGTCCGACTCAAACTGAAATCGTGCTGAAAGGCGCTGATAAACAGCTGATCGGTCAGGTTGCAGCAGATCTGCGCGCCTACCGTCGTCCTGAGCCTTACAAAGGCAAGGGTGTTCGTTACGCCGACGAAGTCGTGCGTACCAAAGAGGCTAAGAAGAAGTAAGGTAACACTATGGATAAGAAATCTGCTCGTATCCGTCGTGCGACCCGCGCACGCCGCAAGCTCAAAGAGCTGGGTGCAACTCGCCTGGTGGTACATCGTACCCCGCGTCATATTTACGCACAGGTAATTGCACCGAACGGTTCTGAAGTTCTGGTAGCTGCTTCTACTGTAGAAAAAGCTATCTCAGAACAATTGAAGTACACCGGTAACAAAGACGCCGCTGCAGCTGTAGGTAAAGCTGTTGCTGAACGCGCTCTGGAAAAAGGCATCAGCAATGTTTCCTTTGACCGTTCCGGGTTCCAATATCATGGTCGTGTCCAGGCACTGGCAGATGCTGCCCGTGAAGCTGGCCTTCAGTTCTAAGGTAGAGGTGTAAGATGGCTCACATCGAAAAACAGGCTGGCGAACTGCAGGAAAAGCTGATCGCGGTAAACCGCGTATCTAAAACCGTTAAAGGTGGTCGTATTTTCTCCTTCACAGCTCTGACTGTAGTAGGCGATGGTAACGGTCGCGTTGGTTTTGGTTACGGTAAAGCGCGTGAAGTTCCAGCAGCGATCCAGAAAGCGATGGAAAAAGCCCGTCGCAACATGATTAACGTCGCGCTGAACAACGGCACCCTGCAGCACCCAGTTAAAGGTGTTCACACGGGTTCTCGTGTATTCATGCAGCCAGCTTCAGAAGGTACCGGTATCATCGCCGGTGGTGCAATGCGCGCCGTTCTGGAAGTTGCTGGGGTTCATAACGTTCTGGCTAAAGCATATGGTTCCACCAACCCGATCAACGTGGTTCGTGCAACTATTGATGGCCTGGAAAATATGAATTCTCCAGAAATGGTCGCTGCCAAGCGTGGTAAATCCGTTGAAGAAATTCTGGGGTAATTGACCATGGCAAAGACTATTAAAATCACTCAAACCCGCAGTGCAATCGGTCGTCTGCCGAAACACAAGGCAACGCTGCTTGGCCTGGGTCTGCGTCGTATTGGTCATACCGTTGAGCGCGAGGATACTCCTGCTGTTCGTGGTATGGTCAACGCGGTTTACTTCATGGTTAAAGTTGAGGAGTAAGAGATGCGTTTAAATACTCTGTCTCCGGCCGAAGGCTCTAAAAAGGCGGGTAAACGCCTGGGTCGTGGTATCGGTTCTGGCCTCGGCAAAACCGGTGGTCGTGGTCACAAAGGTCAGAACTCTCGTTCTGGCGGTGGCGTACGTCGCGGTTTCGAGGGTGGCCAGATGCCACTGTACCGTCGTCTGCCGAAGTTCGGCTTCACCTCTCGCAAAGCAGCGATCACAGCGGAAATCCGTCTGTCTGACCTGGCGAAAGTTGAAGGCGGCGTTGTAGACCTGAACACGCTGAAAGCAGCAAACATTATCGGTATCCAGATCGAGTTCGCGAAAGTGATCCTGGCTGGTGAAGTTTCTACTCCGGTAACTGTTCGTGGCCTGCGTGTTACTAAAGGTGCTCGTGCTGCTATCGAAGCTGCTGGCGGTAAAATTGAGGAATAAGTAGCAGATGGCTAAGCAACCGGGATTAGATTTTCAAAGTGCCAAAGGTGGATTTGGCGAGCTGAAACGCAGACTGCTGTTTGTTATCGGCGCGCTGATTGTGTTCCGTATTGGCTCTTTTATTCCGATCCCTGGTATCGATGCCGCTGTACTTGCCAAACTGCTTGAGCAACAGCGAGGCACCATCATTGAAATGTTCAACATGTTCTCTGGTGGTGCTCTCAGCCGTGCTTCTATCTTCGCATTGGGTATTATGCCGTACATTTCGGCATCTATTATTATCCAGCTGCTGACGGTCGTTCATCCGGCCCTGGCAGAGTTGAAGAAAGAAGGGGAGTCTGGACGTCGTAAGATTAGTCAGTACACCCGTTACGGTACTCTGGTGCTGGCAATATTCCAGTCGATCGGTATTGCTACCGGTCTGCCGAATATGCCTGGTATGCAGGGCCTGGTTTTAAACCCGGGCTTTGCATTCTACTTCACCGCTGTTGTAAGTCTGGTCACAGGGACTATGTTCCTGATGTGGCTCGGCGAACAGATTACTGAGCGTGGTATCGGTAACGGTATCTCAATCATTATCTTCGCCGGTATTGTTGCGGGCCTCCCGCCAGCCATCGCCCATACTATTGAGCAAGCGCGTCAAGGCGACCTGCACTTCCTCCTGTTGCTGTTGGTTGCAGTATTAGTATTTGCAGTGACGTTCTTTGTTGTCTTCGTTGAACGTGGTCAACGCCGCATTGTGGTGAACTACGCTAAACGTCAGCAGGGTCGTCGTGTCTATGCTGCACAGAGCACACATTTACCGCTGAAAGTGAACATGGCGGGGGTTATCCCGGCTATCTTCGCTTCCAGTATTATTCTGTTCCCGGCGACCATCGCGTCATGGTTCGGGGGCGGTACTGGTTGGAACTGGCTGACAACAATTTCGCTGTATTTGCAGCCTGGGCAACCACTTTATGTGTTACTCTATGCGTCTGCGATCATCTTCTTCTGTTTCTTCTACACGGCGTTGGTCTTCAACCCGCGTGAAACAGCAGATAACCTGAAGAAGTCCGGTGCATTTGTACCAGGAATTCGTCCGGGAGAGCAAACGGCGAAGTATATCGATAAAGTAATGACTCGCCTGACTTTGGTTGGTGCGCTTTATATTACTTTTATCTGCCTGATCCCGGAGTTCATGCGTGATGCAATGAAAGTACCGTTCTACTTCGGTGGGACCTCACTGCTTATCGTTGTTGTCGTGATTATGGACTTTATGGCTCAAGTGCAAACTCTGATGATGTCCAGTCAGTACGAGTCTGCATTGAAGAAGGCGAACCTGAAAGGCTACGGCCGCTAAATGGTCGCCTGAGAAGTTACGGAGAGTAAAAATGAAAGTTCGTGCTTCCGTCAAGAAATTATGCCGTAACTGCAAAATCGTTAAGCGTGATGGTGTCATCCGTGTGATTTGCAGTGCCGAGCCGAAGCATAAACAGCGCCAAGGCTGATTATTTCGCATATTTTTCTTGCAAAGTTGGGTTGAGCTGGCTAGATTAGCCAGCCAATCTTTTGTATGTCTGTACGTTTCCATTTGAGTATCCTGAAAACGGGCTTTTCAGCATGGTGCGTACATATTAAATAGTAGGAGTGCATAGTGGCCCGTATAGCAGGCATTAACATTCCTGATCAGAAACATGCTGTGATCGCATTAACTTCGATCTACGGCGTCGGCAAGACCCGTTCTAAAGCCATTCTGGCTGCAGCGGGTATCGCTGAAGATGTTAAGATCAGTGAGCTGTCTGAAGAACAAATCGACACGCTGCGTGACGAAGTTGCCAAATTTGTCGTTGAAGGTGATCTGCGCCGTGAAATCAGCATGAGCATCAAGCGCCTGATGGATCTTGGTTGCTATCGCGGTTTGCGTCATCGTCGTGGTCTGCCAGTGCGCGGTCAGCGTACTAAGACCAACGCACGTACCCGTAAGGGTCCGCGCAAACCGATCAAGAAATAATCGGGGTGATTGAATAATGGCAAAGGCACCAGTTCGTGCACGTAAACGTGTAAGAAAACAAGTCTCTGACGGCGTGGCTCATATCCATGCTTCTTTCAACAACACCATCGTTACTATTACTGATCGTCAGGGTAACGCATTGGGTTGGGCAACAGCCGGTGGTTCCGGTTTCCGTGGTTCTCGCAAATCCACTCCGTTCGCAGCTCAGGTTGCAGCAGAGCGTTGCGCAGAAGCCGTAAAAGAATACGGCATCAAGAATCTGGAAGTTATGGTTAAAGGTCCGGGTCCGGGTCGTGAATCTACTGTTCGCGCTCTGAACGCCGCTGGTTTCCGCATCACGAATATTACTGATGTGACTCCGATCCCTCATAACGGTTGTCGTCCGCCGAAAAAACGTCGCGTATAACGCTCCGTTTTTTAGGTTAGTTGGAGATAGAAAATGGCAAGATATTTGGGTCCTAAGCTCAAGCTGAGCCGTCGTGAGGGCACCGACTTATTCCTTAAGTCTGGCGTTCGCGCGATCGATACCAAGTGTAAAATTGAACAAGCTCCTGGCCAGCACGGTGCGCGTAAACCGCGTCTGTCTGACTATGGTGTGCAGTTGCGTGAAAAGCAAAAAGTTCGCCGTATGTACGGTGTGCTGGAGCGTCAGTTCCGTAACTACTATAAAGAAGCAGCACGTCTGAAAGGCAACACAGGTGAAAACCTGCTCGCTCTGCTGGAAGGTCGTCTGGACAACGTTGTATACCGTATGGGCTTCGGCGCTACTCGTGCTGAATCACGTCAGCTGGTTAGCCACAAAGCAATCATGGTAAACGGTCGTGTTGTTAACATCGCTTCTTATCAGGTTAAAGCGAATGACGTTGTTAGCATTCGTGAGAAAGCGAAAAAGCAATCTCGCGTGAAGGCCGCTCTGGAGCTGGCTGAGCAGCGTGAAAAGCCAACCTGGCTGGAAGTTGATGCTGGCAAGATGGAAGGTACGTTCAAGCGTCAGCCAGAACGTTCTGATCTGTCTGCGGACATTAACGAACACCTGATCGTCGAGCTTTACTCCAAGTAAAGCTTAGTACCAAAGAGAGGACACAATGCAGGGTTCTGTGACAGAGTTTCTAAAACCGCGCCTGGTAGATATCGAGCAAGTGAGTTCGACGCACGCCAAGGTGACCCTTGAGCCTTTAGAGCGTGGCTTTGGCCATACTCTGGGTAACGCACTGCGCCGTATTCTGCTCTCATCGATGCCGGGTTGCGCGGTGACCGAGGTTGAGATTGATGGTGTACTTCATGAGTACAGCACCAAAGAAGGCGTTCAGGAAGATATCCTTGAAATCCTGCTCAACCTGAAAGGGCTGGCGGTGAGAGTTCAGGGTAAAGATGAAGTTATTCTTACTCTGAATAAATCTGGCATTGGCCCTGTGACTGCAGCCGACATCACCCACGACGGTGATGTTGAAATCGTCAAGCCGCAGCACGTGATCTGCCACCTGACCGATGAGAACGCAGCTATTAGCATGCGTATCAAAGTTCAGCGCGGTCGTGGTTATGTGCCGGCTTCTGCCCGAATTCATTCGGAAGAAGATGAGCGCCCAATCGGCCGTCTGCTGGTCGACGCATGCTATAGCCCTGTAGAGCGTATTGCCTACAATGTTGAAGCAGCGCGTGTAGAACAGCGTACCGACCTGGACAAGCTGGTCATCGAAATGGAAACCAACGGCACAATCGATCCTGAAGAGGCGATTCGTCGTGCGGCAACCATCCTGGCAGAACAACTGGAAGCTTTCGTTGACTTACGTGATGTACGTCAGCCGGAAGTGAAAGAAGAGAAACCAGAATTCGATCCGATCCTGCTGCGCCCTGTTGACGATCTCGAATTGACTGTCCGCTCTGCTAACTGCCTCAAGGCAGAAGCTATCCACTATATCGGTGATCTGGTACAGCGTACCGAGGTTGAGTTGCTGAAAACGCCGAACCTGGGTAAAAAATCTCTTACTGAGATTAAAGACGTGCTGGCTTCACGTGGTCTGTCTCTGGGCATGCGCCTGGAAAACTGGCCACCGGCAAGCATTGCTGACGAGTAACCGGATCACAGGTTAAGGTTTTACTGAGAAGGATAAGGTCATGCGCCATCGTAAGAGTGGTCGTCAACTGAACCGCAACAGCAGCCATCGCCAGGCTATGTTCCGCAACATGGCAGGTTCACTGGTTCGTCATGAGATCATCAAGACGACCCTGCCTAAAGCGAAAGAGCTGCGTCGCGTAGTTGAGCCGCTGATTACTCTTGCCAAGACTGACAGCGTTGCTAATCGTCGTCTGGCATTCGCCCGTACTCGTGATAACGAGATCGTGGCAAAACTGTTTAACGAACTGGGCCCGCGTTTCGCGAGCCGTGCCGGTGGTTACACTCGCATTCTGAAGTGTGGTTTCCGTGCAGGCGACAACGCGCCGATGGCTTACATCGAGCTGGTTGATCGTTCAGAGAAAGCAGAAGCTGCTGCAGAGTAATCTGTAGTAACGTAAAAAAACCCGCTCCGGCGGGTTTTTTTATATCCGCGATATCCCCACTTCTCTACAATGTCTGTATCAATTCTGTTCATTCCCTGGAGCTGGTAATGTGGTTGCTCGACCAGTGGGCAGAACGCCATATTCGCGATGCCCAAAATAAAGGTGAATTCGACGATCTCCCGGGAAGCGGCGAACCCCTTGTGCTTGACGATGATTCGCACATTGCGCCTGAACTGCGAGCTGGATACCGTTTACTGAAAAACGCGGGCTGTCTCCCTCCGGAGCTCGAACAGCGTAGAGAGGCTGTTGAACTGGCCGATCTTCTCAACGGTATCCGTCAGGACGATCCGCGACATTCTGAACTGAGCCGCCGTCTCGCCCTGCTTGAACTCAAGCTGCGCCAGGCTGGGATGAACACTGATTTTCTGCGCGGTGAATACGGTGAAAGATTGATACAGAGAATAAACGAGGAGTAGTTATGTACCGTATTGGTGAACTTGCGAAGCTTGCGAACGTTACGCCGGATACCATCCGTTATTACGAAAAGCAGCAGATGATCGATCATGAAGTTCGTACTGAAGGAGGCTTTCGACTTTATACCGATAACGATCTTCAGCGCCTGCGATTTATTCGTTATGCGCGTCAGCTCGGCTTCACGCTGGATTCGATCCGCGAGTTATTATCGATCCGCATCGATCCGGAACATCACACCTGCCAGGAATCTAAAAGCATTGTGCAGGCCCGGCTGGACGAAGTTGAAGCACGCATCCAGGAGCTGCAAACCATGCAGCGCTCTCTGCAAAGGCTGAATGATGCCTGCTGCGGGACGGCCCACAGCAGTATTTACTGTTCAATTCTCGAAGCCCTTGAACAGGGAGCGAGTGGAGAAACCGAGGGCTGTTGATTTTTAATTCATCTGGGTCTAGACTCCCGTCGTCATAAACCTTGCTCTGGAGACATTATGAGCCGCTATCAGCACACGAAAGGACAAATTAAGGACAATGCCATTGAGGCGTTACTTCACGACCCGTTATTCAGGCAGCGCGTTGAGAAGAATAAAAAAGGGAAAGGAAGTTATCTGCGTAAAGACAAACATGAAAAACGGGGTAACTGGGAGGCCAGTGGCAAGCAAGCGAATCGCTTATTTACCACTGGCCTTTCTGCTTTAAACTTTCGATTAAACGCGGTTATTCTGTTCTTTTAACAGATCGCGGATCTCACTCAGCAGCACTTCTTCTTTCGTTGGTGCAGGTGCAGCAGCCGGCTCTTCTTTTTTACGGTTGAGCCTGTTGATCAGCTTGATAGCCATAAAAATGGCAAACGCGACAATCACAAAATCAAATACGTTCTGAATAAATACGCCGTAGTGCATTACTACTGCCGGAACATCACCCTGCGCTTCACGCAGTGTGAAAGCGAATTGTTTGAAATCAATGCCCCCGATTAACAACCCTAATGGTGGCATGATAATGTCGGCCACTAATGATGAAACAATCTTGCCGAATGCTGCACCAATAATGACACCCACTGCCAAATCCACCACGTTCCCGCGCATCGCAAATTCGCGAAATTCTTTAATAAAACTCATTGTTCTCTCCTTGTGCCAGCTGACGAGTATAAGTTTAACAAATGATTAGCCAATTGCCATTCGGGATAATTAAACGTTATGAAAAATAAAAGGCACAGAAATGAAAAGGATAAAGTGCGGGTGCTCTTTCTAGAGCACCCTACTCTTTAAAGGAAGAATGGACTTGGCTGGAATAAACGTTCGACGTCAGTAATAAACTTTTTATCCGTAAGGAACATAATAACGTGATCGCCTTGCTCAATACGTAAATTGTCATTGGCAATCATGACGTCATTTCCGCGCACAACGGCGCCGATGATCGTGCCTGGCGGCAGCTTAATTTCGTCGATCGACCGGCCCACGACGCGTGATGTGGTTTCATCTCCATGCGCCACGGCTTCAATGGCTTCCGCTACGCCGCGGCGGAGCGATGACACACCGACAATATCCGCTTTACGAACATGGCTCAGGAGCGCGGAAATTGTCGCCTGCTGCGGCGAAATGGCAATATCAATAACGCTACCCTGGACCAGATCGACATACGCCTTGCGCTGGATAAGCACCATGACCTTCTTTGCACCCATACGCTTGGCGAGCATGGCGGACATTATATTCGCCTCGTCGTCGTTGGTGACGGCAATAAAAAGATCAACTTGATCAATATGCTCTTCAGCCAGCAGCTCCTGATCAGACGCATCGCCATAAAATACGATCGTATTTTGCAGTTTTTCCGCCAGTTCAGCAGCACGCTGCTGATCGCGCTCGATCAATTTTACGCTGTAATCTTTTTCTAACCGATGTGCCAGGCCTGCACCGATATTGCCGCCGCCGACCAGCATAATGCGTTTATAGGGTTTTTCGAGACGCTGAAGTTCACTCATTACGGCACGAATATGCTGTGAGGCCGCAATAAAGAAGACCTCATCACCTGCTTCGACAATCGTGGAGCCTTGCGGGCGGATTGGCCTGTCGTGACGGAAAATGGCTGCGACGCGCGTATCGATATGCGGCATGTGCTCGCGCATGGTAGAAAGCGCATTGCCGATCAATGGTCCACCGTAATAGGCCTTAACCACTGCCAGACTCACTTTACCCTCGGCAAAGTTCACCACCTGCAGGGCGCCCGGATATTCGATCAGGCGATAGATATTGTCGATAACCAGCTGTTCCGGTGCGATGAGATGATCAATAGGGACCGCTTCGGAATTAAACAGTTTCTCAGCATCGCGAACATAGTCCGGAGAGCGAATGCGCGCGATTCGGTTTGGCGTGTTGAAAAGCGAGTAGGCCACCTGACAGGCCACCATATTGGTTTCGTCAGAACTGGTTACCGCAACCAGCATGTCGGCATCGTCGGCACCTGCCTCACGAAGAACCCGTGGGTGAGAACCATGACCCTGCACCACGCGCAGGTCAAACTTGTCCTGTAAGACACGCAGACGATCGCCGTTGGTATCGACTATGGTGATGTCGTTGTTTTCGCCCACCAGGTTTTCCGCCAGCGTACCGCCAACCTGTCCTGCACCCAGAATGATAATCTTCATATCTCGTGACCTGTTCTCAACATCACTCTTTGATTAGCTTAGCGTAAAAGAAGCCATCACCCTCTTCGGCACCCGGCAGGTTCTGCAGACCCGGGGATTCAGGCGTTCCCGTATCGCGCAGCGCGGCGTCCGGGGTACGTTTAAGGAAGGCCGCGATTTGCTGGCTGTTTTCTTCCGGCAGTACGGAGCAGGTTGCATAGACCAGCGTTCCGCCAGGTTTGAGATGCGGCCAGATGGCGTCGAGAATGTCGGACTGCAGCTGGGCAAGTTCGTTAATATCACGATCGCGACGCAGCCACTTGATGTCCGGATGACGACGAATAACGCCGGTTGCAGAGCAGGGAGCATCCAGCAAAATGCGATCGAATTGCGTTTCACCACACCATTCTGCGGGTTTGCGTCCATCGCCTTGCTTAACCTGCGCCTTCATGCCCAGACGCTTGAGGTTGTCGTAGACGCGTGAAAGACGCTGTTCATCGACGTCCACCGCCATCACGCTGGCCTGCGGAGCCACTTCAAGAATATGCGTCGTTTTGCCCCCTGGTGCGGCGCAGAGATCGAGGATCTGCTCACCGTTCTGGGGTTCAAGCCAGGTCATGCAACCCTGGGCAGAAGCATCCTGTACCGTTACCCAACCCTCTTCGAAACCCGGTAATGCATGTACCGGAGCGGGGGAGGCTAAACGTACGGCATCAGGGTATGCAGCGTGAGTGAAACCACTCATTCCAGCTTCTTCGAGTAATGCCAGCCATGCGTCACGGGTGTGGTGATTACGATTCACGCGTAACCACATTGGCGGACGCTGGTTGTTGGCATCGGCAATGTCCTGCCACCGCTGCGGATAAGCTTTTTTCAGCCGCTTCAACAGCCAGTCCGGATGCAGGAAGCGTGCTTCGTTTTGGGCAAATTCAGCCAGAAGCTCATCCTGCTGTCGTTGGAACTGACGCAGTACACCGTTGATCAGCCCTTTCAGCTGAGGGCGTTTAATCGCAACGGCACCTTCCACCGTCTCAGCCAGCGCGGCATGAGGTGGGATGCGGGTATGAAGAAGCTGATAAAAACCCACCATAATCAAATAGTGTACGGTGCGCTGCTTGCCTGTCATTGGGCGTGACATCAGCTTGTTAATCAACCACTCAAGCTGAGAAAGCGTGCGCAGAACGCCAAAGCAGAGCTCCTGAAGCAGGGCTTTGTCTTTATCAGAGACTTTTTGCTGTAGGGGAGGCAGGACGTTACTTAATGACTGGCCCTGCTCGATAACCTGCTCAACGGCCTGAGCCGCCATACTGCGTAGATTTTGTTTTTTCATAACCGTAAAAATAAAAATGCCCGGAAACACCGGGCCTTAAGAATAAATTTGCTCAGGCAAGACGATTGCCCGGAATAAACCATTCGCGACGAGAATTTAACAGATCCTGAGCGCTCATGGCCTTCTTACCGGCCGGTTGTAGCGATTCAAGATTCAGGATCCCTTGCGCAGTCGCCACCTGGATCCCGTTCTTGTTGGCGTCAACAATCGTACCGGGTTCAGCCGCGGTAGTACCGCTAATGACGGAGGCTTTCCAGACTTTCACTGGCTGCTCATCAATCTCCATCCAGCTCATTGGCCACGGATTAAAAGCGCGGATGCAGCGTTCAAGTTGAGCGGCCGACAGGGACCAGTCGATCCGTGCTTCTTCTTTGCTCAGCTTTTCGGCGTAGGTTACCAGCGCGTCATCCTGAACTTCCGGTTTTGCCGTATTGTCAGCAAGCTGCTGAAGCGTCTCGATAAGACCTTGTGGGCCAAGGTCTGCCAGTTTGTCATACAGCGTGGCGCTGGTATCGTCTGGCGTAATGGGGCAGGCCAGTTTATACAGCATGTCGCCGGTGTCTAAACCTACGTCCATCTTCATGATGGTCACGCCCGTTTCGGCATCACCCGCCCACAGCGCGCGCTGGATAGGTGCTGCACCACGCCAGCGTGGGAGCAGAGACCCATGCACGTTGATACAACCCAAGCGCGGCATATCAAGCACGGCTTTTGGCAGAATTAAACCGTAAGCCACCACCACCATTACGTCGGCATTCAGGTCAGCAACCAGCTGCTGATTTTCCTGCGGGCGCAGCGATGCGGGCTGAAAAACAGGAAGCCCATGCTCTTCTGCCAGCACCTTGACCGGGCTCGGCATCAGTTTTTTGCCGCGACCAGCAGGACGGTCCGGCTGGGTAAAGACGCCAACAACCTGGTGACCAGACGATAGCAGCGCGTCAAGATGACGCGCTGCAAAATCAGGGGTTCCCGCGAAGATAATACGTAGTGTTTTAGACACGATGATCCTTGTATCCGGGGGGACGTTATGCGCGAGAACGCAAACGATCCAGTTTCTCTACTTTCTGACGAATACGCTGCTGTTTCAGCGGCGAGAGGTAATCGATAAACAGTTTACCGACCAGGTGATCCATCTCATGCTGAATACAAATCGCCAGCAGGTCGTCTGCTTCCAGTTCGAACGGATTACCGTCACGATCCAGGGCGCGAATTTTCACTTTTTCAGCACGCGGCACTAACGCACGCTGTTCAGGAATAGACAGACAGCCTTCCTCAATACCGGTTTCGCCACTCTTTTCGAGCAACTCAGGGTTGATCAGCACCAGGCGGCCATCGCGATTTTCAGAAACATCAATCACGATAATACGCTTGTGAATGTCTACCTGCGTCGCCGCCAGGCCAATGCCTTCTTCGGCGTACATGGTATCGAACATATCATCAACGATACGCTGGATTTCTGCATTCACTTCTTTGACCGGTTCAGCGACGATGCGAAGGCGCTCGTCCGGAATATGTAACACTTGCAAAACTGCCATAAATTTCCAGAGTCGTGTTCAGGAGTTGATAAGAATACTACCTCTATTCTAGACAAATCCCCCATCGATTGACAGCATCAGTGACCAATCGCAATGATTGCGGAGAGCGCTTATGGCAGGGGAAAGGATGACGTCAATCGAGATATGGCTACGGCTTATGCACACAGGTTCTCTGTGTGGTGATGTCATGGTGGAAGCGGCTGCACGACTGCAGAGGCAGGAAGGCATCGACACGCTTGCTTTAAGAAATGCTGGACTGACAGCAAAGCAGGCTGAACGATTCTTTGCGTTCAATGAGAGTGAGCTGGAACGTAGCCTGAAATGGCTTGAGCAGCCGGGACATCATTTATTAACGGCCAATCATTCCCTTTATCCCCCTCTACTCCGCACGATCCCTGACTATCCCGGGGCATTATTCATAAAAGGTAACCCTGAGACGCTTAAAACTGTTCAGCTGGCGGTGGTAGGCAGTCGTGCGCCGTCATGGTACGGCGAGCGATGGGGGAAAATCCTGTGCGAACAACTTTCACAAAGTGGTTTCACGATTACCAGCGGGCTGGCCTGTGGTATTGATGGCGTTGCCCACGGCGCGGCGCTGTCACTTAAAGGACGAACTGTCGCGGTGCTGGGGAATGGTCTTTTTAGCATTTATCCACGCCGACATCAGGCATTGGCGATGCGGCTTATTGAGTCTGACGGCGCGATAGTGTCTGAATTTCCGCTTTCCGCACAGCCCAGACCGGCAAACTTTCCGCGTCGTAATCGCATTATCAGCGGGCTTAGCAAAGGTGTGCTGGTGGTTGAAGCCGCGCTGCGAAGCGGTTCACTGGTCACGGCGCGATGCGCGCTGGAACAGGGACGAGAAGTCTTCGCCTTGCCTGGTCCGATAGGCAACCCCGGATGCGAGGGGCCCCACTGGCTGATTAAGCAAGGGGCAACACCGGTAACGGAAGTAGGGGATATTCTTGAAAATTTGCAATATGGGCTGCAATGGCTGCAGGAAGATCCCGAAAAGCGACAATATTCATCAGATCAGGGAAAGGTGGCATTGCCATTTCCCAAGCTCCTGGCTAACGTAGGAGATGAGGTAACACCTGTTGACGTTGTCGCTGAACGTGCCGGCCAACCTGTGCCAGTAACGGTAGCACAGCTACTCGAACTGGAGTTAGCAGGGTGGATCGCAGCTGTACCCGGCGGCTATGTCCGATTAAGGAGGGCATGCCATGTTCGACGTACTGATGTATTTGTTTGAGACTTACATCCATAACGAAGCAGAAATGCGAGTGGATCAGGACAAATTGACACAGGATCTTACCGATGCGGGGTTTGAGCGGGAAGATATCTATAATGCGTTGATGTGGCTGGAAAAACTGGCTGATTATCAGGAAGGCCTCGCCGAACCGATGCAGCTTGCTTCTGACCCATTGTCAGTACGCATTTATACCGCAGAAGAGTGTGAAAGGCTGGACGCCAGCTGCCGGGGGTTCATTTTATTCCTTGAGCAGATTCAGGTGCTAAACCTCGAAACGAGAGAAATGGTGATAGAGCGCGTCATGGCGCTGGATACAGCAGAATTTGAACTGGAAGATCTCAAGTGGGTGATCCTGATGGTTCTGTTTAATATCCCGGGCTGTGAAAATGCCTATCAGCAAATGGAAGAATTACTCTTTGAAGTGAATGAAGGTATGCTGCACTAATTCAATGTGCAGCACCAAGAGTTGTTATGGCCAAATCAGCACTATTCACGGTGCATAAAAACGAGCCCTGCCCGCAGTGCGGGGCTGAACTTGTTATTCGGTCCGGGAAACACGGCCCGTTTCTCGGTTGTTCACACTATCCGGAATGTGATTATGTCCGTCCCCTGAAAAGCCAGGCGGATGGACATATCGTTAAAATTCTGGAGGGGCAGTCTTGTCCACTCTGCGGTGGTGAATTAGCCCTTCGGCAGGGGCGTTTCGGCATGTTTATTGGATGTAGTCGCTACCCGGAATGCGAGCATACGGAACAAATTGATAAGCCTGATGAAACGGCAATTGCCTGCCCTCAGTGTCAGCGCGGTCAGCTGGTACAGCGCCGTTCCCGTTATGGTAAGACCTTTCATTCGTGCGATCGCTACCCTGACTGCCAGTTCGTTATCAATTTTAAGCCGGTAGCGGGAATCTGCCCTCATTGCAATTATCCGCTACTGATAGAGAAGAAAACCGCGCAAGGCATGAAACGCTTCTGCGCCAGTAAACAATGTGGAAAGCCGGTTACGGCGGATCAAAATAGTGAATAATAACCTGCCATCAGGCTCCATTGCGCATGCACTGGATGTTCTGAAAAATGAAGAAGTCATCGCCTATCCAACTGAAGCTGTTTTTGGGGTCGGTTGCGATCCTGACAGCGAGACGGCTGTGAGCCGTCTGCTTGCCTTAAAACAAAGACCCGTCGAGAAAGGGCTGATTTTGATCGCTGCAAATTACGAGCAGCTTAAGCCCTACATCGATGATTCTATGCTGACGCCGGCGCAGCGCGAGACGATCTTCTCCGCGTGGCCTGGACCGGTGACCTTCGTCTTCCCTGCGCAGCCGACAACGCCGCGCTGGTTAACCGGACGCTTTGATTCCCTCGCCGTACGCGTCACTGACCATCCGCTGGTGGTCGAGCTTTGTCTGGCGTTTGGTAAACCGCTGGTCTCAACCAGCGCTAACCTGACCGGATTGCCACCTTGTCGGACAACCGAAGAAGTGCTGGCGCAGTTCGGGAATGACTTCCCTGTTGCTGTCGGTGAAACGGGAGGGCGTCTGAATCCGTCTGAAATTCGCGACGCTTTAACCGGCGAACGTTTTCGCCAGGGGTAATCTCATGGAAACCTATGCTGTTTTTGGTAATCCGATTGCACACAGCAAATCACCGTTGATTCATCAGCAATTTGCGAAGCAGCTGCAGATAAATCATCCCTATGGTCGCGTACTGGCACCGGTGGATGCATTTATTCCAACGCTGGAGGCTTTTTTCGCCGCGGGCGGTAAAGGTGCGAATGTGACGGTCCCGTTTAAAGAAGAAGCCTTCGAACGTGCGGATGAGCTGACCGAGCGCGCTTCACTGGCTGGTGCAGTCAATACTCTAAAACGGCTTGAGGATGGTCGCCTTTTGGGGGATAACACCGACGGAATTGGTTTACTTAGCGATCTGGAACGACTTTCATTTATTAAGCCCGGGTTCCGGGTCCTGCTGATTGGTGCGGGCGGCGCATCGCGGGGAGTACTGTTGCCTCTGCTTTCACTGGACTGTGCGGTGACCATTACCAACAGAACCTTTTCCCGTGCAGAAGCGCTGGCGGCGTTGTTTGCGCATACCGGTAGCGTGAGCGCAGTAGCGCTTGACGATCTTGCCGATCGTGAGTTCGATCTTGTCATTAATGCCACGTCCAGCGGCATCAACGGTGAGATCCCGGCAATCCCCGCTTCTCTGGTCAGCGCGCATATGTACTTCTATGACATGTTTTATCAGAAAGGGAAGACGCCTTTCCTTAACTGGTGTGAACAACACGGCGCGAAACAGTTAGCCGATGGACTGGGAATGCTGGTAGGTCAGGCTGCGCATGCGGTGCTGCTCTGGCACGGCGTGTTGCCTGCGGTCGAACCTGTCATTGAAAAGTTAAAGCAGGAACTTTCGGCGTGAACCAGGCTATTCATTTCCCGGACAGAGAGAGCTGGGATGAGAGTAAACAAGCGGTTTGTTTTCCGGTGCTGGTGCAGGGTATGCAACTTACCTGTGCCATTCATGGGGAAACGCTGCTGCGTCGTTTTGGCGGTTCAAACCCGATAGCGGTATTTTGCGAAAATCGCTGGGATCTGGAAGAGGAAGCCAGCGATTTAATCCGCGAACAGCAGGAAGACGATCAGGGCTGGGTTTGGTTGTCCTGATCCAGATACTCATTCTTCCACGTAACGTAGTTGTTCGCTGAGTATTTTAACCCTTCGATCTCTGCCTCCTTCAGGGGGCGGATCTGTTTTACCGGGCTTCCCAGATAGAGATAGCCGCTCTCCAGGCGTTTGTTCTGCGGGACCAGGCTACCGGCACCAATCATTACGTCATCTTCTACTATGACGCCATCCAGCAAAATCGACCCCATGCCAACAAGCACGCGATTTCCGATTGTGCAGCCGTGAAGCATCACTTTATGGCCGACGGTAACCTCTTCTCCAATGATGAGGGGATTGCCCTCCGGGTTATAGGAGGATTTGTGCGTGACATGCAGAACGCAACCGTCCTGAATATTGGTACGTGCACCAATCGACACATAGTTAACATCACCCCTGATGGCGACGAGCGGCCAGATGCTGACATCATCGGCCATTCGGACATCACCAATCACCACGCTGCTGGCATCGATCATCACGCGATCGCCTTTTTGGGGGAACAGACCTTTATAAGGACGTAATACTGCGGGCATATCTACCTCTAACAATGGGCGCTATACAGAAGACTTTGATCATAGTAATGGATCGAGGCAAGGCAAAATACGTCAATATTTAAGCAGATCGGGCGGGATTTCAGCGAAAAGCGCGGAAAATCAGCAGTCGGAAAAAAAGATCTAAAAAATGCTTGTGCTAAAAAATGGGATCCCTATAATGCGCCTCCATCGACACGGCAGATGTGAATCACTTCACAAACAACCCGGTCGGTTGAAGAGAAAAAATCCTGAAATAACGGGTTGACTCTGAAAGAGGAAAGCGTAATATACGCCACCTCGCAACGGTGAGCGAAAGCCGCGTTGCACTGCTCTTTAACAATTTATCAGACAATCTGTGTGGGCACTCAAAGTGACATGGATTCTTAATGTCTTCGGACAATAAATGAATACCAAGTCTCTGAGTGAACATGCGTAATTCATTACGAAGTTTAATTCACGAGCATCAAACTTAAATTGAAGAGTTTGATCATGGCTCAGATTGAACGCTGGCGGCAGGCCTAACACATGCAAGTCGAGCGGTAGCACAGAGAGCTTGCTCTCGGGTGACGAGCGGCGGACGGGTGAGTAATGTCTGGGAAACTGCCTGATGGAGGGGGATAACTACTGGAAACGGTAGCTAATACCGCATAACGTCGCAAGACCAAAGAGGGGGACCTTCGGGCCTCTTGCCATCAGATGTGCCCAGATGGGATTAGCTAGTAGGTGGGGTAACGGCTCACCTAGGCGACGATCCCTAGCTGGTCTGAGAGGATGACCAGCCACACTGGAACTGAGACACGGTCCAGACTCCTACGGGAGGCAGCAGTGGGGAATATTGCACAATGGGCGCAAGCCTGATGCAGCCATGCCGCGTGTATGAAGAAGGCCTTCGGGTTGTAAAGTACTTTCAGCGGGGAGGAAGGTGTTGAGGTTAATAACCTCAGCAATTGACGTTACCCGCAGAAGAAGCACCGGCTAACTCCGTGCCAGCAGCCGCGGTAATACGGAGGGTGCAAGCGTTAATCGGAATTACTGGGCGTAAAGCGCACGCAGGCGGTCTGTCAAGTCGGATGTGAAATCCCCGGGCTCAACCTGGGAACTGCATTCGAAACTGGCAGGCTAGAGTCTTGTAGAGGGGGGTAGAATTCCAGGTGTAGCGGTGAAATGCGTAGAGATCTGGAGGAATACCGGTGGCGAAGGCGGCCCCCTGGACAAAGACTGACGCTCAGGTGCGAAAGCGTGGGGAGCAAACAGGATTAGATACCCTGGTAGTCCACGCCGTAAACGATGTCGACTTGGAGGTTGTGCCCTTGAGGCGTGGCTTCCGGAGCTAACGCGTTAAGTCGACCGCCTGGGGAGTACGGCCGCAAGGTTAAAACTCAAATGAATTGACGGGGGCCCGCACAAGCGGTGGAGCATGTGGTTTAATTCGATGCAACGCGAAGAACCTTACCTACTCTTGACATCCAGAGAACTTTCCAGAGATGGATTGGTGCCTTCGGGAACTCTGAGACAGGTGCTGCATGGCTGTCGTCAGCTCGTGTTGTGAAATGTTGGGTTAAGTCCCGCAACGAGCGCAACCCTTATCCTTTGTTGCCAGCGGTTAGGCCGGGAACTCAAAGGAGACTGCCAGTGATAAACTGGAGGAAGGTGGGGATGACGTCAAGTCATCATGGCCCTTACGAGTAGGGCTACACACGTGCTACAATGGCGCATACAAAGAGAAGCGACCTCGCGAGAGCAAGCGGACCTCATAAAGTGCGTCGTAGTCCGGATTGGAGTCTGCAACTCGACTCCATGAAGTCGGAATCGCTAGTAATCGTAGATCAGAATGCTACGGTGAATACGTTCCCGGGCCTTGTACACACCGCCCGTCACACCATGGGAGTGGGTTGCAAAAGAAGTAGGTAGCTTAACCTTCGGGAGGGCGCTTACCACTTTGTGATTCATGACTGGGGTGAAGTCGTAACAAGGTAACCGTAGGGGAACCTGCGGTTGGATCACCTCCTTACCTTAAAGAACCTGCCTTTGCAGTGCTCACACAGATTGTCTGATGAAAAGTAAATAGCAAGGCGTCTTGCGATTGAGACTTCAGTGTCCCCTTCGTCTAGAGGCCCAGGACACCGCCCTTTCACGGCGGTAACAGGGGTTCGAATCCCCTAGGGGACGCCACTTGCTGGTTCGTGAGTGAAAGTCACCTGCCGTCATATCTCAAAACTCATCTTCGGGTGACGTTTGAGATATTTGCTCTTTAAAAATCTGGATCAAGCTGAAAATTGAAACGACACATCTTTAAGGTGTGTTCGAGTCTCTCAAATTTTCGCAATCATGAAGTGAAACATCTTCGGGTTGTGAGGTTAAGCGACTAAGCGTACACGGTGGATGCCCTGGCAGTCAGAGGCGATGAAGGACGTGCTAATCTGCGAAAAGCGCCGGCGAGGTGATATGAACCTTTGACCCGGCGATGTCCGAATGGGGAAACCCAGTGTGTTTCGACACACTATCGTTAACTGAATACATAGGTTAACGAGGCGAACCGGGGGAACTGAAACATCTAAGTACCCCGAGGAAAAGAAATCAACCGAGATTCCCCCAGTAGCGGCGAGCGAACGGGGAGCAGCCCAGAGTCTGAATCAGCTTGTGTGTTAGTGGAAGCGTCTGGAAAGTCGCACGGTACAGGGTGATAGTCCCGTACACGAAAATGCACAGGTTGTGAACTCGAAGAGTAGGGCGGGACACGTGGTATCCTGTCTGAATATGGGGGGACCATCCTCCAAGGCTAAATACTCCTGACTGACCGATAGTGAACCAGTACCGTGAGGGAAAGGCGAAAAGAACCCCGGCGAGGGGAGTGAAAAAGAACCTGAAACCGTGTACGTACAAGCAGTGGGAGCACCTTCGTGGTGTGACTGCGTACCTTTTGTATAATGGGTCAGCGACTTATATTCTGTAGCAAGGTTAACCGTATAGGGGAGCCGAAGGGAAACCGAGTCTTAACTGGGCGTTAAGTTGCAGGGTATAGACCCGAAACCCGGTGATCTAGCCATGGGCAGGTTGAAGGTTGGGTAACACTAACTGGAGGACCGAACCGACTAATGTTGAAAAATTAGCGGATGACTTGTGGCTGGGGGTGAAAGGCCAATCAAACCGGGAGATAGCTGGTTCTCCCCGAAAGCTATTTAGGTAGCGCCTCGTGAATTCATCTTCGGGGGTAGAGCACTGTTTCGGCTAGGGGGCCATCCCGGCTTACCAACCCGATGCAAACTACGAATACCGAAGAATGTTATCACGGGAGACACACGGCGGGTGCTAACGTCCGTCGTGAAGAGGGAAACAACCCAGACCGCCAGCTAAGGTCCCAAAGTCATGGTTAAGTGGGAAACGATGTGGGAAGGCACAGACAGCCAGGATGTTGGCTTAGAAGCAGCCATCATTTAAAGAAAGCGTAATAGCTCACTGGTCGAGTCGGCCTGCGCGGAAGATGTAACGGGGCTAAACCATGCACCGAAGCTGCGGCAGCGACACTTAGGTGTTGTTGGGTAGGGGAGCGTTCTGTAAGCCGTTGAAGGTGTGCTGTGAGGCATGCTGGAGGTATCAGAAGTGCGAATGCTGACATAAGTAACGATAAAGCGGGTGAAAAGCCCGCTCGCCGGAAGACCAAGGGTTCCTGTCCAACGTTAATCGGGGCAGGGTGAGTCGACCCCTAAGGCGAGGCCGAAAGGCGTAGTCGATGGGAAACAGGTTAATATTCCTGTACTTGGTGTTACTGCGAAGGGGGGACGGAGAAGGCTATGTTAGCCGGGCGACGGTTGTCCCGGTTTAAGCATGTAGGCGGAGGTTCCAGGTAAATCCGGTACCTTTTAACGCTGAGGTGTGATGACGAGGCACTACGGTGCTGAAGTAACAAATGCCCTGCTTCCAGGAAAAGCCTCTAAGCATCAGGTAACATCAAATCGTACCCCAAACCGACACAGGTGGTCAGGTAGAGAATACCAAGGCGCTTGAGAGAACTCGGGTGAAGGAACTAGGCAAAATGGTGCCGTAACTTCGGGAGAAGGCACGCTGATATGTAGGTGAAGCCCCTGCGGGTGGAGCTGAAATCAGTCGAAGATACCAGCTGGCTGCAACTGTTTATTAAAAACACAGCACTGTGCAAACACGAAAGTGGACGTATACGGTGTGACGCCTGCCCGGTGCCGGAAGGTTAATTGATGGGGTTAGCGGCAACGCGAAGCTCTTGATCGAAGCCCCGGTAAACGGCGGCCGTAACTATAACGGTCCTAAGGTAGCGAAATTCCTTGTCGGGTAAGTTCCGACCTGCACGAATGGCGTAATGATGGCCAGGCTGTCTCCACCCGAGACTCAGTGAAATTGAACTCGCTGTGAAGATGCAGTGTACCCGCGGCAAGACGGAAAGACCCCGTGAACCTTTACTATAGCTTGACACTGAACACTGGTCCTTGATGTGTAGGATAGGTGGGAGGCTTTGAAGCGTGGACGCCAGTCTGCGTGGAGCCGTCCTTGAAATACCACCCTTTAATGGCTGGTGTTCTAACGTAGACCCGTAATCCGGGTTGCGGACAGTGTCTGGTGGGTAGTTTGACTGGGGCGGTCTCCTCCCAAAGAGTAACGGAGGAGCACGAAGGTTAGCTAATCCTGGTCGGACATCAGGAGGTTAGTGCAATGGCATAAGCTAGCTTGACTGCGAGAGTGACGGCTCGAGCAGGTGCGAAAGCAGGTCATAGTGATCCGGTGGTTCTGAATGGAAGGGCCATCGCTCAACGGATAAAAGGTACTCCGGGGATAACAGGCTGATACCGCCCAAGAGTTCATATCGACGGCGGTGTTTGGCACCTCGATGTCGGCTCATCACATCCTGGGGCTGAAGTAGGTCCCAAGGGTATGGCTGTTCGCCATTTAAAGTGGTACGCGAGCTGGGTTTAGAACGTCGTGAGACAGTTCGGTCCCTATCTGCCGTGGGCGCTGGAGAATTGAGGGGGGCTGCTCCTAGTACGAGAGGACCGGAGTGGACGCATCACTGGTGTTCGGGTTGTCATGCCAATGGCACTGCCCGGTAGCTAAATGCGGAAAAGATAAGTGCTGAAAGCATCTAAGCACGAAACTTGCCCCGAGATGAGTTCTCCCTGAGACTTTAAGTCTCCTGAAGGAACGTTGAAGACGACGACGTTGATAGGTCGGGTGTGTAAGCGCAGCGATGCGTTGAGCTAACCGATACTAATGAACCGTGAGGCTTAACCTTACAACGCCGAAGCTGTTTCGGCGAAGAGACAGAGACGATTTTCAGCCTGATACAGATTAACAGAATTTGCCTGGCGGCTTTAGCGCGGTGGTCCCACCTGACCCCATGCCGAACTCAGAAGTGAAACGCCGTAGCGCCGATGGTAGTGTGGGGTCTCCCCATGTGAGAGTAGGGAACTGCCAGGCATCAAATTTAGCGTGCTGATATGGCTCAGTTGGTAGAGCGCACCCTTGGTAAGGGTGAGGTCCCCAGTTCGACTCTGGGTATCAGCACCACTTTATACTTAGGTTAAAGTTCGGCAAGAAGTAAAAGAATTTGTCTGGCGGCTTTAGCGCGGTGGTCCCACCTGACCCCATGCCGAACTCAGAAGTGAAACGCCGTAGCGCCGATGGTAGTGTGGGGTCTCCCCATGTGAGAGTAGGGAACTGCCAGACATCAAATAAGTGAAAAGGCCATCCGAAAGGATGGCCTTTTTGCGTTCATGCGCCGAAAAAAACGGTAGGCCGGGTAAGGCGAAGCCGCCACCCGGCAGAGCTAACGACTAATGAATCACCTGCGACAGGAATGCTCGCGTACGTTCTGACTTCGGATGGGCAAAGAACTCATCCGGCGGTGCCTGCTCAACAATCTCCCCACGGTCCATAAAGATCACCCGGTCGGCTACAGTTCGCGCAAACCCCATCTCATGCGTCACACACAGCATGGTCATGCCGGATTGTGCCAACCCAATCATGGTGTCCAGAACCTCTTTCACCATTTCAGGATCGAGGGCAGATGTCGGTTCATCAAACAGCATAATTTTCGGTTTCATACACAGAGAACGGGCGATAGCCACACGCTGCTGTTGGCCACCCGATATCTGGCCAGGGAACTTATTCGCATGCTCTGCGATACGTACGCGCTCCAGGTAGTGCATGGCTAATGCCTCCGCTTCCTTTTTCGGCATCTTTCGTACCCAAATCGGTGCAAGCGTACAGTTCTGCAGAACGGTCAGGTGCGGAAACAGATTAAAGTGCTGAAAGACCATTCCCACTTCCTGACGAACGCGTTCAATATTGCGGATATCTTCATTCAGCTCGATACCGTCAACCACGATGCGTCCTTGCTGATGCTCTTCAAGATGGTTAATGCAGCGAATGGTTGTGGATTTCCCGGATCCGGAAGGGCCGCACAGGACAATGCGCTCTCCCTGCTTGACCTTAAGATTAATGTCCTTCAGGACATGAAACTGTCCGTACCATTTATTCACGTTTTCCAGCGTAATCATCGCGTCGGCGGGTGTCATAGTTATTTGGCTCATAATTTCCTCAGTGCGGTGTACGCCCGGTGTTAAAGCGCTTTTCCAGATGCTGGCTGTAGCGCGACATGCTAAAACAAAAGATCCAGTAGATCAGAGCTGCAAAGACATATCCCTCGGTGGACATACCCAGCCAGACAGGGTCAACGGTTGCCTGCTGCACGCTGCTAAAGAGATCGAACAATCCAATGATGATCACCAGGCTGGTATCCTTGAAGAGGGCAATGATCGTGTTGACCAGACCTGGGATGACCAGCTTGAGTGCTTGTGGAAGAATGACCAGCCCCTGCGTTTTCCAGTAACCGAGAGCCAGTGATTCCGCCGCTTCGTACTGGCCTTTAGGCAGCGCCTGCAGACCTCCGCGCACAACTTCAGCGACATAGGCGGACTGGAAGAGAATCACCCCCACCAGGGCACGGATCAGCTTGTCGATGGTGGTCCCTTCTGCCATAAACAGCGGCAGCATGACCGACGACATAAACAGAACGGTGATAAGCGGTACGCCGCGCCAGAACTCAATGAAGATAACGGAGAGCACGCGTACGATCGGCATTTTTGAACGCCGCCCCAGGGCAAGTAAAATCCCCCACGGCAGAGCACCGGCTATCCCCACTGAAGCGATAATCAACGTCAGCGTCAGCCCGCCCCACTGGCGTGTTTCTACGCGTTCCAGCCCCAGAAAACCGCCATACAACAGTACCCAGACAATAATCGGATAAACCACTGCCCAGACGGCAATATAGCGTCCGCGATGAGGCAGCTTTTTCCAGAACATGGCTGCGACAGAGAGCAGGCCGATAACCAGCGCCAGATTAATCCGCCAGCGCTGTTCATGCGGATACAACCCATACATGAACTGACCGAATCGCTCGTGGATAAACACCCAGCAGGCACCGGCTTTTGTGCAGTCTGCTCGGGTTGAACCGACCCAGTTGGCCTGTAAAAACGCCCAGTTCAGCAGGGGAGGAATCAATTCCCACATGAGCCACAGGCAGACAATCGTCAGCAGGCTGTTACTCCAGCTGGAGAACAGATTCTTACGCGCCCAGAGAATGAAACGTCCACCTGTCGAGTTGGCAGGGCGCGAGGAGTGCGACAGTATCGCTTTTGTCATCATAGATCCTTAGCGCTCGACCAGTGCTATACGACGGTTATAAAGGTTCATCAGGAGTGAAATCACCAGGCTGATGATCAGATAGACAGACATCGTGATGGCGATGGTTTCAATGGCTTGTCCGGTCTGGTTAAGCACGGTTCCGGCGAAAAGTGACACCATATCCGGGTAACCAATGGCAGCGGCCAGCGACGAGTTTTTGACAATATTGAGATACTGGCTGGTCAGGGGGGGGATGATGACCCGTAAAGCCTGCGGAATGATGACCTGGCGAAGCGTCACGGTATGGGGTAATCCCAGCGAGCGTGCCGCCTCGTGCTGTCCGTAAGGTACAGCCTGGATCCCGGCACGGATAATCTCTGCGATAAACGCGGACGTATAAATCGACAGCGCCAATGTCAGCGCTGCCAGCTCGGGAATTAATACCATCCCGCCCTGAAAGTTAAAGCCACGCAGATGGGGAATGTCCCAGTGCAGCGCAGCCCCAAACAGCCAGTGTGCCAATAGCGGGAGACTAACGATCAGGACCACAGCCGTTGGCCAGGTTCTACGAAGCTGACCGGTTTTGATCTGGTGCTTGCGATTAAAACGAAATACGCCAACAGAAAGAGCAAGCGCCATCACAATCGCGCCAATGAAAGCGTACAGCCCTTCACCCGTCTGAGGAGAAGGAATGGACAACCCACGGTTACTCAGGAAAAACAGCTCAAACGCGTCGACGGCCTGACGGGGACCGGGAAGGTTACGCAGTACGGCGAAATACCAGAAGAAGATCTGCAGGAGCGGGGGGATATTGCGGAACGTCTCGATATAAACAGTCGACAGTTTCCGCAGCAGCCAGTTTTCAGAAAGACGTGCCAGACCAATAAAGAAGCCCAGTATCGACGCGAAGACGATACAAAGCGCCGATACCAACAGCGTATTCAGTAAACCGACCACGAACACGCGTCCATACGTGTCACCTTCCTGGTAATCAATAAGGTGCTGAACAATGCCAAACCCCGCGCTGCGATCTAAAAACGCGAAACCGGAGGTAATGCCACGATTATTCAGGTTGGTAATGGTGTTATGGATGAGATACACGGCGATGAGAACAACCGCAACAATAGCAATAATCTGGAATAGCCAGGCGCGGACCGCGGGATGAGAAAAGGATAGCGATCCTTTTACGGCTGAGCGGCGATGGGACATAAAGAAACCTCAGTAACCATGACTCTGGAGTGGGCACTGCCTGAGCAGTGCCCGTTACAGCTATGACTTAACGTACTGGTGGCGCGTACTGAATACCGCCGTTGTTCCAGAGATTGTTCTGGCCGCGTTTGATCTTCAGCGGGCTTTCCGATCCCACGTTGCGCTCAAAGATCTCAGAGTAGTTGCCCACCTGTTTGATGATGTTGTAGGCCCACTTGTTATCCAGCTTCAGATCCTTGCCGAAATCACCTTCTGTACCGAGCAGGTGTGCCATATCCGGGTTGGATGGCTTAGCGGCTTTCTCATCAACGTTTTTCGAGTTGATGCCCATCTCTTCTGCGTTCAGCATGGCGAACAGCGTCCAGCGAACAATTGAGAACCAGTCTTCATCGCCACGACGTACGACCGGTCCGAGAGGTTCTTTGGAGATCACTTCAGGCAGAACAATCCATTCTGCCGGGTTGCTCAGCTTAATACGTAAGGCATACAGCTGTGACTGGTCAGAGGCCAGCGTGTCGCAACGGCCGGACTCCAGCGCTTTGGCCGACTCATCCGAGCGGTCGAATGTCACTGGGGTGTATTTCATGTTATTTGCTTTGAAATAATCCGCGACGTTCAGCTCGGTATCGGTGCCCGCCTGGATACAAACGGTGGCACCATCCAGTTCCTTAGCGCTTTTCAGGCCTGCTTTATTGTGGGTCAGGAAGCCGATACCGTCATAATAGGTCACGCCCGTAAATGACATCCCCATGCCTGCATCACGTGAGGACGTCCAGGTGGTATTACGGGAGAGCATGTCGACCTCTCCGGACTGCAGCGCCGTAAAGCGTTCTTTCGCCGTCAGCGGGGTATATTTTACTTTGCTGTCATCACCAAAAACGGCGGCCGCAACGCCACGGCAGACGTCCACATCGATACCGGTAAATTTGCCGTTCGCATCGGCATAAGAGAAGCCAGGCAAACCGTCACTGATACCGCATTGAACAAAACCTTTCTTTTTAACGGCATCCAGTGTCGTTCCCGCATGGGCTTGACCGGCTACGGCAAACAACATGCCTGCAGCGGCCAGGCTGGCTATCATCGTCTTTTTCATAATGCATCCTGTGTGGCGAAATTTATCGTTATAGAGGCGTTTTTAAACGCTTAACCTATCTGTGGCTTTGGCCAACGTTTATAAAGCAAACGTAATGCCAGTTTTGCGTTCGACAAAATAAGAGACGAGCGAACGCTTAATGCTGAGTGTAGACAGGCTTAAATAAAACGAGCGCCCTGAAATGGTGCGAAATTACAACCTGTGCCACAAATCGGAGCAAAAGTTATGCGTCGGGTCAGGAAAAAGGGGAGATAGTTTCCAGAGTGAATATTGGCAGGGTATTCAATAATATTAATGTGTGAAAATCATCACGATAGAATAAGTAATTTGAATGAGTATGCGAAAAAGCTGTGACTGACTTCAGGCTTAGATTAATTATGTGAATAAATACGGGGCTGTTTTTTTACTTATTTTAAAATACTGCACTCATTAAAAGCAAAAGCGCGGCCAGAGCCGCGCTTTCTTTACAGATGTTACTTCGTCAGGGCAACAATACCCAGCGTCAAACCCGCTACTGCGGCAGCACCGCCAGCGATAGCACCCGCAGTTTCCCAGTTATCCTGGGTGGTGCCTTTCATACAGGTATTGGTATGAACCAGTCGGCCCTGGTCATCGTAAACCGGTACACATGGAGAGTCGTGCGCGCAACCAGCCAGCAGCGCAGCGAGAAGTGCAACGGAAATGAATCTTTTCATGATGTTACCTCAGTATTATTTCTCATCCGCTATAAAGCCAGGAGGGCTATTAACGAACTGGAGGTTATTTTACCACCGGGGTAAGTCCTCGTTACACGAGGAATAATCTCAAATTATGTAGTTTGTAAAAATCGTGGAGAAAAATCGGTTTCAGGAGGAATTAATGGAGACATTATGGAGCTGCAAGAGACTGTTTTTACTTAATGCAAATCATCATATTTTTAACACTGCCTTTATGTAAAGCGTAATTCATTGTTTATGTTAAAAATAAAAAAGGCACCAAAGGTGCCTTTTAGGGGGAATATTACTCTTTATGGTGAGTAAACCGTCGTCGAACAACCACAAAGAAGACGGGCACGAAGAAAATCGCCAGAAGCGTTGCGGAAAGCATTCCCCCCATAACGCCCGTACCGACGGCGTTTTGCGCGCCGCTCCCGGCACCGGAGCTGATCACCAGCGGCATGACGCCAAGGATAAAGGCCAGAGACGTCATCAGGATCGGTCGAAGGCGCATCCTGGAAGCTTCCAGCGTGGCTTCAATAATGCCTTTGCCTTCTTTCTCCATCAGGTCTTTAGCAAATTCGACGATCAGGATGGCGTTTTTCGCCGATAAACCAATCGTCGTCAGCAGGCCGACCTGGAAATAGACGTCATTGTTTAACCCGCGCAGCGATGCTGCGAGAAGCGCCCCAATGACCCCCAGCGGTACAACCAGCATAACGGAGAACGGAATGGACCAGCTTTCATACAGCGCTGCCAGACACAGGAACACCACGATCAGCGAAATGGCGTACAGTGCAGGCGCCTGGTTACCCGAGAGCCGCTCCTGATAGGACATTCCGGTCCAGTCATAGCCGATGCCGGAAGGCAGTTTTGCCGCGAGACTTTCCATCATAACCATGGCCTCACCGGTACTTTTACCCGGGGCTGATTCACCGAGGATCTCCATAGAGGGCATCCCGTTATAGCGCTCCAGGCGAGGTGAACCATAGACCCAATGAGCATTGCTAAAGGCAGAGAACGGGACCATTTCCCCATTCGCGCTGCGCACATAGAGGTTGTTAATATCGCCTGGCAACATACGGAATTTGGCGTCGGCCTGTACGTAGACCTTTTTCACGCGCCCATGATCGATAAAGTCGTTCACATAGGTGCCACCTAAGGCTGTCGAAATCGTCTGGTTGACGTCAGAAAGACTGATGCCCAGCGCCTGGGCTTTCTCCTGGTCGACATCCAGTTTGAACTGCGGCGTATCTTCAAGACCGTTAGGGCGCACGCGAACCAGCAGATCAGGGTGCTCTTTCACCATGCTGAGCAGTTGATTACGCGCCTGCGTCAGTTGGGTATGCCCCAGGTTAGCCTGATCGATCAATTCAAAGTCGAAGCCCGTGGCGGTACCCAGCTCAATAATTGCAGGCAGGTTAAACGGGAAAACAAGGCCATCTTTAATCTGACTGAAGGCTTTCGTCGCGCGACCCACAATGGCTTCGACACCATTTTCCGACCCCGGGCGCTCCTCCCAGGGCTTCAGGCTGACGAATGCAATACCGGAGTTCTGGCCCTGGCCGCTAAAGCTAAAGCCGTTTACGGTAAAGACGGATTCAACGTTCGCCTTCTCTTTGTTCAGGTAGTAGTCCTGAACCTGGTCGAGGACCTGCTGAGTACGCGTCTGGGTTGCACCTGCCGGGAGTTGAACCATCGTCATAAACACCCCCTGATCCTCTTCGGGCAGGAAGGAGGTGGGTAGGCGCAGGAAGAGTACCGCCATCCCACCGACAATAATGACGTACACCACCAGATAGCGCCCTGTCTTACGCAAAATACCGCTCACGCTGTTGCTGTAGTGCTCCACGCTTTTATCAAAGAGCGCGTTAAACCAGCCGAAGAAGCCCCCTTTTTTCTCATGATGGTCGCCGGATACGGGCTTAAGCAACGTTGCGCAGAGTGCGGGCGTCAGGATGAGCGCAACCAGTACGGACAACGCCATAGCGGAAACGATAGTCAGCGAGAACTGGCGATAGATCGCCCCCGTCGAGCCGCCAAAAAAGGCCATCGGAATAAAGACCGCCGAGAGCACCATGGCGATCCCGACCAGTGCGCCCTGGATCTGCTCCATCGACTTCTGCGTGGCCTCTTTCGGCGGCAGCTTGTCCTCGACCATGACACGTTCGACGTTCTCAACGACCACGATAGCGTCATCGACCAGCAGACCTATCGCCAGCACCATGCCGAACATCGTCAGGGTATTGATGGAGAAACCAAACGCCGCCAGAACCGCAAAGGTGCCCAGCAGAACGACCGGCACCGCGATAGTCGGGATGAGCGTCGCCCGCAGGTTTTGCAGGAACAGGTACATGACCAGGAAGACGAGAACGATCGCTTCAAACAGGGTCTTCACCACTTCGTGAATGGAGATTTTCACAAAAGGCGTGGTGTCATAGGGATAGACAACTTTCAGCCCCTGTGGGAAGAACTGCTGCAGCTGCGCCAGCTTGCTTTTGATGGCTGCCGCAGTGTCCAGCGCATTTGCCCCGGTTGCCAGCTTAATCCCCAGACCGGTTGCCGCCTGCCCGTTGATTTTAGTGACCATGTTGTAGTTTTCGCCGCCCAGCTCAATACGAGCCACGTCCTTCAGATGAACCATCGAGCCGTCCTGGTTCACCTTGAGCGTCACGCGGCCAAACTCCTCCGGCGATTTCAGGCGAGTTTGCGCGATGATCGAGGCATTCAGCTGTTGCCCGGGAATGGACGGCGTTCCGCCCAGCTGGCCTGCCGCTATCTGATCGTTCTGGGTTTTCAGCTGGTTGATAATATCCAGCGGCGTCAGCTGGTATTTGTTCATCGCGTTGCTGTCGAGCCAGATGCGCATCGCATACTGAGCGCCAAACAGCTGAACGTCACCGACGCCAGACGTTCGGCTGATGGCATCTTTGACGTTTGAGGCGACATAGTCAGAGATGTCATCCTGCGTGAGATTTTTGTTGTCAGAAACAAAACCGGCGACCAGCAGGAAGCTGCTGCTGGATTTCTCCACGCCAATCCCTTGCTGCTGAACCTCTTGCGGCAGCAGCGGCATGGCGAGCTGCAGCTTGTTCTGTACCTGCACCTGAGCGATGTCCGGGTTGGTGCCTGACTCGAAGGTCAGGGTGATGGTGACGTTACCCGCTGAATCACTGGTGGAGGACATATACATCAGGTTATCGATACCGTTCATGTTCTGTTCGATAACCTGGGTCACGGTATCCTGCACCGTTTGAGCGTCCGCTCCCGGGTAGGTCGCGGATATCGCCACGGCGGGAGGGGCGATGGTCGGATACTGTGCGACCGGAAGTTTGAGAATGGCCAGCCCGCCTGCAATCATCAGGATGATGGCAAGTACCCAGGCGAAAACCGGTCTCTGAATAAAGAAGTTAGCCATGTCGTCGTCCCTTAACCGGCTGGAGTCGTGGTGGTATCCGGCGTGGCGACGACGGTTACCCCTGGTCTGACTTTCTGTAGCCCGCTGACAATCACGCGGTCACCGTTTTTCAGCCCTTCCGTCACCAGCCAGCGATCGCCAATTGCCTGCGGGGCGACGACGGTACGCGGCTCAACCTGGTTTTTATCGTTCACCACCAGGACGGTTGCATCACCTCGCGGTGTGCGGGTCACGCCTTGCTGGGGAACCAGAATCGCATCCGGCTGGGTACCTTCATCGATGCGGGCGCGAACAAACATGCCGGGTAACAGCATATGCTGAGGGTTCGGGAAAATGGCGCGCAGGGTAATTGAGCCGGTACTTTCATCGACCGTGACGTCAGAGAACTGCAAGGTGCCTTTCAGCGGATAGGGCTGCCCGTTCTCCATCAGTAGCTCAACGCTGCTGGCGGTATCGCCTTTTTGCAGGCTAGTCTGTTTCAGGCGCATAAAATCATTACTGGACTGGGTGACATCGACATAAATCGGATCGAGCTGCTGGACCGTTGCCAGCGCTGAGGCCTGTCCGTTCGTCACCAACGCCCCTTCGGTCACGCTGGATTTCCCGATACGACCATCAACAGGCGAGGTTACTTTGGTGTAGGCAAGGTTGATACGTGCGCTTTCAACGCCGGCTTTCGCGGCAACCACGCTGGCATCTGCCTGCTGAGCCGTCGCCACGGCCTGGTCATACTCCTGCTTACTGACATATTGGGTGCCTACCAGCGGGAGATAGCGTTTTACCGTCAGGTGCGCAATATTGGCCGCCGCCTGAGCCTTCGCCAGTTCGCCTTTCGCGCTGTCATAGGCTGCCTGATAGGTCGCAGGATCAATCTGGTAAAGTGACTCACCCGCTTTTACATCGCTACCTTCCGCGAAGTTGCGGCGAAGGATAATGCCGCTAACCTGAGGACGAACCTCCGCAACGCGAAATGCATCTGTTCTGCCCGGGAGTTCAGTGGTGACAGCCAGAGGTGCGCTTTTCACAATGTGCACGCTGACCTGAGGCGCCTGCAGGTGTTGTTGTTGATTTTCCTGACCATCGCATCCAGTGAGCAGTACCGCGCAGACAATGAAACCGGATAAGGGCAAGCGTCTGAAATGATTCGTCATTACTGTTCCTTTAAATACCCATTAACCGATATATGCCGCGAACCGGTAGCTGGGGCAGAGGGATAAAAAATAAAATGTAGCTGCGTATAATAATGAGGGTATTTAATGTTTTTTAATTTATAAGTGCGAATGACCATGCTTCTGGAGAAAATCAGAATCAGACCTGGTCCATTCCGGGATATACTTCAGGCATGTTAATCAGGTAAATGGGGTTTATGTTGTTTGGTTATTCATCCCGTCAATTTAATTGGCTCGATGTATTTGTATTAATTATAAATTAAGAGGGGTGACTTTTTTTGTGCAAAATTAAAACGGATTTTAGTGAATACTTACATTTGCATGAACGCAATATTACCTTTAAACCTTGTGAGTAACGAGTAGTTGCCTATGGCGCGTAAAAAGAAAGAAGAGGCTCAACAAACCCGGCAGCAGCTGATTGAGGCGGCTATAGGACAGTTTGCGACGCGTGGCGTAGCCAGTACGACGCTGACGGATATCGCTGATGCTGCAAAGGTGACGCGCGGCGCGATCTACTGGCACTTCACCAGTAAATCAGAAATATTTAATGCCATCTGGGAACAGCAATTACCGCTTCGCGACATTATTCGTGACAGGCTTTCCCTTTCCGATAGCGACGACCCATTGTTAAAACTTCGTGAGCAATTTATTACTGCGCTGCAGTATATTGCCCGTGAACCCCGGCAATGTGCGCTTTTACAAATTCTGTATCATAAGTGTGAATTTAGCAGTGATATGATTTCAGAGCGTGAAATCAGAAACCGCATTGGATTCAATGATGACACGCTACGCGCCACGCTGGAGACCTGTATTTCGCAGAATATCATTTCGCCAAAGGTGAATGTTGATCTCACCTTGATTGTATTCCACGGTTTTTTTAGCGGAATAATTAAAAACTGGTTAATGAATAACGACAGTTTTAATCTTTATCAGCAGGCTCCCGCTCTGGTTGATAGCATACTGGCGACACTCCCTGTCATTCGCGTGTCGCCTGATGAGGATGCTTACAGCTCAGCGCCAGGTAACATTTCCCCTCGGGCACAAAGTGCTTCTATGGTCTGCGCGCTGGTGGGTTTACCTAACAGATAACCCTGAAGGGTGTTACAGCCCAGCTCGGTTAAAAAGGCTTGCTGTGCTTCGGTTTCTACACCTTCTGCCACGACTTTCAGGTTAAGCGTTTTGGCAAGGGCGACAATCGCTGAGACAATAGTGGCATCCTCGCTTTCGCCGCTGAGCTCTTTCACAAACGCCCTGTCGATTTTCAATTCACAGGCCGGTAACCGCTTGAGATACAGCAGGCTCGAATATCCGGTGCCAAAATCATCAATGGAGGCCTTCACGCCCGCATCCGTTAGCTCTGTCAGCACCCGTACGCTCTCATCCGGGTTGCTCATCGCCGTGGTTTCCGTCACTTCGAGGATCAACATTTCCGGTGGCACATGGTGAAGAGCCAGGCAGTCGAGAACCGTTTTCACCAGCGAAGGTTGTTCAAACTGCAGTGTCGACAGGTTTACCGCCATTGACCAGCTTTGATGCCCCTGAAGATGCCATTCCCGCAGCTGGCGACAGGCTTCATTAATCACCCAGTTGCCAATGGGGATGATCAGCCCCGTTTTTTCCGCCAGCGGCAGAAAAAGCTCCGGCGTCAGTAACCCCTGCTTAGGATGCTGCCAGCGCAATAACGCCTCGAATCCGAGGACAGGACCCGCGGGGGCGTGAAATTTTGGCTGATACAGCAGGCGCAGCTCATTGCGATCGATCGCCATCCACAGATCGTTCATTAACTGGAGATGGGTCTGCGCCAGGGTGTTCATGGAGGGCTGGAAAAAGTGGTAGCCGTTACGGCCCATATGCTTCGTGTGATACATCGCCGCGTCGGCGTTAAACATCAGTTCACGCTCAGTTTTGCCGTCGTGAGGGTACAGTGCGATACCAATGCTGAGAGTCACCACCAGTTCATAGGGGCCGAGATTGAACGGGCTATCGATCGCGCGGACCAGCGAATTTGCCAGCGATGCCGCGTCGTCCGGACCTTCTCCCTCTGCCAGCAGAACAAACTCATCACCGCCGATACGTGCAAGGGTGAACTGGCCTTTCAGGAGAAGCAGCAGACGCTGCGTAACGGCGACCAGCAGCCTGTCACCAACATCATGGCCGTAGGCGTCGTTGATGGCTTTAAAGCCGTCGAGATCCATGAACATCAGGGCAAAGTGATTCCCTTCACGATCGGCTTTGCTGATGGCCTGATCGAGTCTGTCTTCCAGCAGGATACGATTGGGCAGACGCGTCAGGGTATCGTGCAGCGCCAGTTGAGCGAGTTCCCGGTTAGCTTCTGCCAGCGACGAGGCCAGAAGGGCCGTACGTGCCTGAAGGCGGGCATCCAGCATCGACACCAGCAGGGTAATCCCAAGAATAGAGAGGGCGACAACGCTGACCAGCACCGCCAGCCAGCTCCCGTTAATCCCCTCATGATGAACCATTGTGGACATGGGAAACTGCGCTGCTTTCATCCCGGCATAGTGCATACCGGCAATGGCAATCCCCATCGTGATGGCGGCCCCCATGCGCATCAGCACGACCTGTGCGGCTTCGCGACGCAGGCGGAAGGTCAGCCATAGCGCCGCGAGAGAAGCGGCAAGCGCAATCGCGACCGAAATGGCCACCCAGACCTTGTCCCAGATAATCCCCGGCATCACTTCCAGCGCCGCCATGCCGGTGTAATGCATAGCAACAATACCGCTCCCCATCACCAGCGCGCCGGGCAGCAGTCGGCGCAGGCGTAATTGCTCGCAGCTCACGAGCCATAACGCAAACAGTGATGAACCCACGGCGATGACCATGGATAACACCGTCAGGGTGGCGTTGTAGCTCATGCTCATGGAGAGGTCCATCGCCAGCATGCCGATAAAGTGCATGGCCCACACGCCAATACCCATTGCAATACCGCCGCCAGCCAGCCAGACGCGGGCAGCGACGCCCTCACTCCCGGCGACGCGTGCAGCCATGTTCAGCGCGGTATACGCCGCAAGGATGGCAACAACAAAGGAGAGGACGACAAGGATATGGTTGTATTGGCTGACCAGCATGGACGGTTCTACTCGAGTGTGGGGTTACGCTAGAGCGGTTGAGAAGGGCGAGACATTATCACCGTCAGGTAATGGCTCAAAGGGATTTAAATCCCCGTTTTTAGTGGGTAATAATAGTGTGATTTGCGCAATCGGGCGGTTAGTCGAGCTCGGAGCAGTTCACGAGTTTCAGCGGATTGACGGAGTTCATATTGCGACACTTATCGGTTTCGGTACTCATCAGTTCAATCCACTGCATCAGGAGTGCATCGAAAATGAGAACGGAGATTGCAAAGACAATCAGCCACCAGTATTTACGAATCATTGTGTCATTCCGCGAGAAGAGCGCCTGTAGGATGGGGAAAAATATACACGAAAAACCGTGGTTTAAAAGCGGGAGAAGCGAAGGTTTACACTGCGTTGACGGAGAGGTACAGGTAATAAAAAAGGCGCTTCCCCATGCCGAAGAGCGCCTTTTTAAACAAGCATTTAACTGATTAGTATCAGTTCATGCCGTATTTTTTCAGTTTCTTACGCAGAGTACCACGGTTGATACCCATCATCAGCGCAGCGCGGGTTTGGTTACCGCGGGTGTATTGCATCACCATGTCCAACAGTGGCTGTTCAACTTCAGCCAGTACCAGCTCATACAGGTCATTAACATCCTGACCGTTCAGTTGAGCAAAATAGTTCTTCAGTGCCTGTTTAACCGAGTCACGCAGGGGCTTTTGAGTTACCTGGTCCTGAGAGTTAACGGTAGAAACGGTCAGTACGTCAGAATTTACGCGTTGTTCGAACATAGTTCTGTCAGCTCTTTATTTCATTACGCAAGATTTTCGAAGTATGCCTCCAACGCCTCCAGCTGTACGCTGGCATCCTCTATGGCGTTGAATGTGCGCCGAAACTGGTCATCTGGAGCGTGCTCCTGGAGATACCAGGAGACGTGTTTACGCGCAATTCGGTACCCTTTTGCCTGACCGTAGTGGTCATGCAGTTCCCGAACATGCGAACAAAGCAAGCGCTTAACCTCTGCCAGAGGCAGCGGGGCAAGCAGCTCCCCAGTGTCCAGATAATGCTGGATTTCCCGGAAGATCCAGGGTCTTCCCTGAGCGGCACGTCCTATCATCAGAGCATCAGCTCCCGTATAGTCGAGTACAGCTCTGGCTTTAAGCGGGTCAGTTATGTCGCCATTCGCGATAATCGGAATGGAAACTTTCTGCTTAACTGCCCGAATGCTGTCGTATTCAGCTTCACCGTTGAACAAACAGGCGCGAGTGCGTCCATGAATGGTCAGGGCCTGAATGCCACAGTCTTCGGCCAGTTGGGCAATCTCTACACAGTTACGGTGTTCCGGCGACCAACCCGTGCGAATCTTCAACGTAACAGGAACGTCCACTGCGCTGACAACCGCCGTCAGGATAGCTTTCACCTGGTCGGGGTATTGCAGAAGGGCTGAACCTGCAAGCTTGCGATTCACCTTTTTGGCCGGGCACCCCATATTGATATCAATAATCTGGGCACCACTTTCCACGTTAATCCGCGCGGCATCTGCCATCTCTTCAGGCACGCTTCCGGCAATTTGCACGGTGCGAATACCTGGTTCATCAACGTGCACCATCCGAAGGCGGGATTTATCGCTTTCCCAAACCTGCGGGTTAGACGACATCATCTCGGATACGGTTAAACCGGCTCCCATCTCATAGCACAGCGTCCTGAACGGCCGGTCTGTAATACCTGCCATAGGGGCTGCGATCAGGCGATTTCTAAGCTGGTGGTGTCCGATGCGCATGAGTTAAGAAATGACCATACTGTGACTGCAAGGCGGCGTATATTACGCATTTTTTGCACGAGATGAAAGGCCAAACTTTGAACAATCCACTGTTGTAGATCAAGGAATCGCCGCTCAATCTTTCCGTTCAAAATTATTCATTATTTAAATCATTATGTTATACGAGAATGGTTATTTTATAGGCGCTTACAATTTCCCGTAACTTCTCATCATTTCTGAATAAATGCTTCGATGAAGCGGGATAATCTGCTGTTTTTAGCAGCAGATTTCCCCACTTCTTTGCGATCTGCGTCGCATTTTAGAACATGATCGTCATGCGAAAAATGCGTCTTATTCGACCACAACGCGCCCGTGCAGCGACTGTACCGGACGGTTATTATCGTGATGCATGGTATGAGTAAATTTCTCAAGCTGTTCTGCTGAGAGGGTTAACGGCTGTTTGAGCACGATCCAGGTGACCCCTTCAGAACACGGTGGCGTGGTCAAGGAGCCGCTAAAGCGCCAGTAAGTTTTCACCTTTGGCAGCAGTTTGTTCAGGTTGAGATCCTTCTCAATAGATACATTCTGTTCAGCCTGCTGAGGCATCACATTCCACAGCTTTGCCAGCTCGGGATTCGCAGCACCTTTATCAAACATGACGGCCACCACGGCCAGCTCACCCGCGCTGTTTTTATGTACCAGATGCATCTCCATCGCGTACTTTTTGCCGTGCACGGTGTTTTCGCTCGGCGCATGGAAGTGGAACTGCTGTAGCGTCCAGGTTTGCTTGTCCAGGGTTATCGTGTTGCGGGTATCTGCTTTTTCGCTGGCCTGAATGGTATGGCCATTGTTTGTCAGCCCGACAGGGCCATCAATGTAGTGTGTTTTAAGCGGAGGGAGATGGGCGTTAGCGGTCGAATCAATATTAATCGGAGACTGGTTCATCCCGCTTTGACAGGTCTTGTATGCCTCGTCCAGCTCGCCCCAGTGTTCCGGTGAACCTTCCCCTTCGTAGCTCCAGTGTGACGCAAATGCTGAAGCCGAAACCATGCTCAGCGCCAGCAGCGCTGCCTTGCCTGTAATGTGTTTCATCATATTCTTCCGGTGAATTTTTATAATACAAATCAACATGATTTGTGTGGTTATTTTAGCGAAGAATGGCAGAGGGAGAGAGAATAATCAGAGGGTGAAAGGCGTGGTCAGATGACCACGCCAAATGCTTATTTTTTACGGCCGGTGATGCGGCACCACTCTTCTTTCTCAACCACCGGGTCGAGGGTGAAAAGATCGGCGTAGGCTTCACACACGCTGTCGGCCTGGCTCGCCAGAATACCGGAAAGCCCCAGCAGACCGCCCTCAACGGGCAGCACGCTGATTAACGGGGCCAGCTCGCGCAGTGGGCCCGCCAGAATGTTTGCGACCACCACATCGGCTTTCATGGCGTCTGGCTGCGCATCCGGCAGATACAGCTCCAGACGATCGGACACGCCGTTACGCTCGGCATTATCGCGGCTGGCCTGAATCGCCTGCGGATCGATATCGATCCCGATGGCTTTAGCTGCGCCCAGTTTCAGGGCGGCAATCGCGAGGATCCCGGATCCACAGCCGAAGTCGATCACCGTCTTCCCGTCCAGATCGAGACCATCCAGCCACTGCAGGCACAGGGATGTGGTTGGGTGAGTGCCGGTACCAAATGCAAGGCCCGGGTCGAGCATCACGTTGACCGCATTCTCGTCCGGGACGTCGCGCCAGCTTGGGCAGATCCACAGACGTTTGCCGAACTGCATCGGGTGGAAGTTATCCATCCACTCGCGTTCCCAGTCTTTATCTTCCAGCTGTTCGATTTTGTGCACAAATCCCGCGCCCAGCAGAGGATGGTTTTCCAGAATCGCGACAACCTCTTTCATATCGGTTTCGGCATCAAACAGGCCAATAACGTCGGTATCACCCCACAGACGGGTTTCGCCCGGCAGTGGCTCAAAGACCGGCGTGTCATGCGTGTCCTGGAAGGTGATAGAGACCGAACCGGCCTCCATCAGCGCATCGCTCAGTTCCTCGGCGTTAGCGCCGGTTGTGTTCAGTTTTAGTTGGATCCACGGCATGGCAAAACTCTTTATTTATCAGTAGAAATCATAGCGGGTTGTGGGACAGGCTGACCGAAACGGTTCCCCACCACAAACGCCAGTAAACTTAGCAGTAACGAAGGCACAATCGGATGGAAGCCCAGGTACTGAATCTTAAACGTTGCGAGGACGGCATACAGCACACCGCCGACGATCATGCCGCTCAGCGCGCCCGCCGCGTTTGCCCGCTCCCAGTAGAGCCCTAACACCAGCGGCCACAGGAATACCGCTTCCAGCCCACCAAATGCCAGCAGGTTCAGCCAGATGATCATCTCCGGCGGACGCCATGCGGCGAGCATCATCAGAATACCGAGCACCAGCGTGGTCCAGGTTGAGATGCGTTTCAGCTTCTGCTCATTATGCATTTTAGCCGGACGCGCGCTAAGCCACAGATCTTTGATAATGGTGGCGGAAGCCTGAAGCAGGTGCGCGTTAACGTTGGACATGATGGCCGCCATCGGTGCAGCAAGGAATAAACCTGCGGCCCACGGCGGCAGAACCTGCACCATCAGCGTTGGGATCACCTGATCCGGCACGGTCAGGTGAGGTAATACAGCTCGACCCAGCGCGCCCGCCAGATGCATGCCCAACATCAGAAGGGCGACAACGACGGTACCAATCACAATCCCGCGGTGAACGGCTTTGCTGTCTTTATAGGAGATACAGCGCACGGCGGTGTGCGGCAGACCGATAACCCCAAAGCAAACCAGCACCCAGAAGGAGGTCATAAACGCGGGCGTCAGGATATCGTCAGCACCATGAGGGCTGACCAGCTTAGGATCGATCTGTTCCAGCGTTTGCACTGCATTGTGTAACCCGCCGGCCGCGTAGATGACGCCAACCAGCAGCACAAGAGTACCTATCAGCATCACCATGCCCTGCATGGTGTCGTTCAGCACGCTGGCGCGGAAACCGCCAAACGCGGTGTACAGCGCAATCGTGATCCCGAAGATGAGCAGCCCGGTCTCGTACTTAATACCCGCCGCCGTTTCCAGCAGGCGCGCGCCGCCAATAAACTGAACGGCAATGGCGCCGACGAAGGCGACAATCAGGCTGATACTGGCAATCCAGACCACCGCGCGGCTCTGATAACGCGCCTGCAGCATGTCGTTCAGCGTAATGGCGTTATAGCGGCGAGCGAGTATGGCAAATTTTTTGCCCAGAATACCCAGTGACAGCCAAATCGTGGGCACCTGAATCATGGCCAGCAATACCCAGCCCAGGCCGTATTTGTATGCGGCTCCCGGCCCGCCAATGAACGAACTGGCGCTCACGTAGGTGGCGGTCAGCGTCATCGCCAGCACAAACCCGCCCATGGAACGGCTGCCGAGGAAATATTCGCTCAGGAACGATCCGGTACTGCGTTTGCGCATGGCATAGAAAGATAGGCCAAATACCACGATCAAATAGACAACCAGTACGGTGATGATTTCAGTTTGCATCACTGTCCTCCAGCGGGAAATCGCGGAAGATAAAGCGCACCATCAGCCAGCTGAGCAAAATAAAAATCAACGGTACCAGCAGACACGCCATTTCAAACCAGTGCGGCAGGCCGGTTATGCCGGATGCTGAATTCGGTAAGTAAGCAGTTACTAACCATGCGGCGAGATAGAGAAGGGTCAGCCACAGCGCCCAGCGCGCTTCTTTATGGGCCTGAACAAAACGTTTGTCCATTTTTTGTCCCTTGTGGATGAAGAAAGCGGGGATTGTACATGATGAGGCTTTCCAGGCCCCAGAAATAAAAAAGGCCGGATAATCCGGCCTTTTCGTGTGCGCGCAGTCTTACTTCTCGTTAAGACCGAGTTTCTTCTCGAGATAGTGGATGTTGGTTCCACCATTCTGGAAGTGCTCGTCGCTCATAATGCGCATCTGCAGATCAACGTTGGTTTTGATACCGTCGATGATCAGCTCCTGCAGGGCGTTCTTCATGCGGGCAATCGCCACGTCACGGTTTTCGCCGTAGCAGATGAGTTTACCGATCATTGAGTCATAGTACGGCGGTACGGTGTAACCTGCGTAGATATGAGATTCCCAACGCACGCCAAAGCCGCCCGGCGCGTGGAAACGCGTGATTTTACCCGGGCTTGGCAGGAAGGTGTTCGGGTCTTCGGCGTTGATACGACACTCGATCGCATGGCCTTTCACCACAACTTCTTCCTGCTTGATGGACAGCGGCTGACCGGCTGCGATACGCAGCTGTTCTTTGATCAGGTCAACGCCGGTGATCATTTCGGTAACCGGGTGTTCAACCTGAATACGGGTGTTCATTTCGATGAAATAGAACTCGCCGTTTTCGAACAGGAACTCAAAGGTACCCGCCCCGCGATAGCCGATATCGACACACGCTTTGGCGCAACGCTCGCCGATGTAGCGACGCAGTTCCGGGGTAATACCCGGTGCTGGCGCTTCTTCGACCACTTTCTGGTGACGACGCTGCATGGAGCAGTCACGCTCTGCCAGATAGATCGCGTTGCCCTGACCGTCAGCCAGCACCTGAATTTCGATGTGGCGTGGGTTTTCCAGGTATTTTTCCATGTATACCATGTCATTGCTGAAAGCGGCTTTCGCTTCAGCTTTGGTCATGGAGATGGACTGCGCCAGGTCAGCATCGCTGCGCACAACGCGCATACCGCGACCGCCGCCGCCGCCGGACGCCTTGATGATAACCGGGTAGCCAATGCGTTTAGCATGAGCACGGTTAGCATCCATGTCGTCGGTCAGAGGGCCGTCAGAGCCTGGTACGGTTGGCACACCGGCTTTTTTCATCGCGGTGATTGCAGACACTTTGTCGCCCATCAGGCGGATGGTGTCGGCTTTCGGGCCGATGAAGATGAAGCCAGAGCGTTCAACCTGCTCAGCAAAGTTGGCGTTCTCAGAGAGGAAGCCGTAACCCGGATGAATTGCCACCGCGCCGGTGATTTCAGCGGCGCTGATGATAGCCGGGATGTTCAGATAGCTTTTTACGGACGGAGCCGGGCCAATACAGACCGTCTCATCCGCCAGCAATACGTGTTTTAAATCGCGATCCGCGCTTGAGTGCACAGCGACGGTCTTGATGCCCAGTTCTTTACAGGCACGAAGAATACGCAGTGCGATCTCGCCGCGGTTGGCGATAACAATTTTATCCAGCATGTACGCCTCGTTACTCGATGACGACCAGCGGCTCGTCAAATTCAACCGGCTGACCACTTTCGACCAGAATCGCTTTCACAGTACCTGATTTGTCTGCTTCGATCTGGTTCATCATTTTCATCGCTTCAACGATGCACAGGGTATCGCCTACGTTGACTTTCTGACCCACTTCGATGAACGCCTTCGCGTCCGGGCTCGGGGTGCGGTAGAAAGTACCAACCATTGGGGAACGTACGATGTGACCACTGATTTCTGCTGCAGCGGCAGGTGCGGCTTCAGCTGCTGGCGCAACGGCTGCGGAGAGCGCAGGCTGCTGCACTGGCGCAGCATAAGCCTGCTGCATTACCGGGAAGCTAGCGGCTGGGGCTGCACGGCTGATGCGTACAGACTCTTCGCCTTCAGAAATTTCCAGTTCGGAGATGCCTGATTCTTCAACCAGCTCGATCAGTTTTTTAATCTTACGAATATCCATGAGTGGGTTCCGTACTCTTGTTTAGTGTGATTGTGACAAGCGTTTTACCGCTGTCTGTAAAGCGTATGAATAGCCGTCTGCGCCCAGTCCACAGATAACGCCAGCAGCGATATCTGACAGATATGAATGGTGACGGAACGGCTCTCGGGCGTGCACGTTACTCAGGTGGATCTCGATAAACGGGATACTCACCGCGAGCAGTGCGTCGCGGATAGCAACACTGGTGTGCGTAAACGCGGCCGGATTGATCAGGATATAGTCCACATTGTCTTTAGCCTGATGAATACGGTCGATGATTGCGTACTCCGCATTCGACTGAAAATGATCCAAATCCACATTCAGTGACGCTGCTTCCGTTCCCAGACGGTTAACAATTTCACTCAATGTCAGCGTGCCGTACTTCTCTGGCTCACGGGTTCCGAGCATGTTCAGGTTCGGTCCGTTCAAAACTAAGATATGGAACTTATCAGTCATTATGCCGCTATCTCCTGCGATTTTCGGGTAAAAAACAAAATATACCTTCGAAACGCAAATGTCACCTTTTCAGAGGCTTAAAACCGCTGTCAGGCGAACCAAGGTCGCACATTATAACGATTTCGTAGCATTTAGCAGCTAAATACTGGTCTTATCAGGGAAGATTATCAACCGCTATCCGAAAAAGATTTGCGGTTGACAGGGAATATGCGGGAAAACGCACAGTTTCGCGAACTATCGCAACCACTGGCGGAACTTCTTGTAACGCCATGCTAAAAGCGCCACGGCGGCCAGTGCGTACAGGACCGGCTGCGGGGAGAGGATCTTCACCGACCACAGGTAATGAATGGGGGCGAGGATCGCGACAAGATAGACGAAGTTGTGTAGCAGCTGCCAGCGCCTGCCCAGTTTTCGCTGCGCATATTGCGTGGAGGTCAGCGCTAACGCCAGTAAAATCACCCAGCTCACAATACCCAGCGTCAGATAAGGGCGTGTCACCAGTTCGCGGCCAAGCAGTGCCAGATTGTTAATTCCCAGTTCCAGCAGGGCATAGCTGGTGAGGTGCAGCGTCGCCCAGGCAAAACACCATATCCCTAACAGCCGACGGGTGCGTATCAATAGTGGCTGTTTAGCGTAGCGCGCCAGCGGCGAGACGAGCAAGGTGGCCAGTAAAAATTTCAGAGCCATCCGACCGGTAAAATGCTGGATATCCTTGGCCGGGTCTGCGCTAAAGAGCCCCTGGCTGGCGGCCCAGAACAGCCATATAAAAGGAAGTAACCCGGCCAGGTGCAGCAGCACTTTCAGCCAGGTAATCTGTTTTGCCGTTAAACGCACTCAGAAGTTCTCCCGTAAATTGAGGCCACGGTACAGCGAGGCCACTTCATCCGCATAGCCGTTAAACAGCAGCGTTGGCTGACGCTTCACGTCCAGCGCACCGCCGGAACCGATAAACCGCTCGGTTGCCTGCGACCAGCGCGGGTGATCCACATGCGGGTTCACGTTGGCGAAGAAGCCGTATTCGTTCGGAGCCGCCAGATTCCAGGTGGTGGGAGGACGCTCGCGGGTAAGCTTAATGCTGACGATGGACTTAATTCCTTTGAAACCGTATTTCCACGGTACGGTTAAACGAATGGGCGCGCCGTTCTGCGGCGGAAGCGCCTTGCCGTACACGCCAACGGTTAGCAGGGTAAGCGGGTGCATCGCCTCATCGAGACGTAGCCCTTCCACATACGGATACTCAAGCCCGCCGCCGATAAACCGGTCTTTTTGTCCTGGCATCTCGTCCGGCGCATAGCGCGTCTGGAAAGCGACATATTTTGCGTTGCTGGTGGGCTCAACCATCGCCAGCAGTTTATGCAGCGGGAAGCCGACCCAGGGCACCACCATCGACCAGGCCTCCACGCAGCGCATGCGATAGATACGCTCTTCGAGTGGGAAACGGGTGGTGAGATCGTGGTGGTCCAGCGTCAGGGGTTTTGCCACTTCGCCATCAATCTTCAGCGTCCACGGATCGGTTTTGAGGCTACCGGCGTTGGCGGCAGGATCGGCCTTGTCGAGACCAAATTCGTAGAAGTTGTTGTAGCCGGTGACTTTATCTTCTGGCGTCAGCGTCAGTTTATTTTGCCATTGGGCGGGTTTCGTAAAGGTGAGCGGGGCGCCGGAAGGAGCCTTCGGCCGATCGTTGCCTTTAAACCAGTCTAGCAGGTCGGCGTGTGCCGCCGGAGAGAGCGTCAGGGCTGTGGCGCTGATACCAAGCATTTTCAGGATCTGGCGGCGCTGTAACATAAAGACAGACTCGGACGTTACGTCGGCTTCCGTCAGTTTTCGGTTTTTCATGGCATCCTCCGTCATGCGTTTTCCTAAGCATGACGGAGGAGAGGGATTCGCGCGAATATGTCACGAAAATTTGAAGATTAGGCGATTTTTACCAGCGCACGACCGTGGAACTGGTTGTCCATGATCTTACTGGCGTATTCCGGCGCCTGGCTGAGGGTTATCTCCGTTGCGCTCTGGGTATAGAAAGATTCCGGCAGATCGCGCACCAGCCGTTCCCAGGCTTCATGGCGACGGGCCGGCGGGGTCATCACGGAATCCACACCCTGCAGGCGGACGTTACGCAAAATAAATGGCATCACGGTGGTGGGCAGGGCAAATCCGCCCGCCAGTCCGCAGGCTGCCACGCAGCCGCCGTAGTTCATCTGCGCCAGGACTTTTGCCAGCACTTTATCACCGACGGTATCCACCGCGCCTGCCCAGACCTGTTTTTCCAGTGGACGAGTTTCGGCGAATTCGTCACGGCTGAGAATGCGGCTGGCCCCGAGCTGGCGCAGGTAATCGTGGGTGCTTTCGCGGCCCGACACCGCCGCGACCTGATAGCCCAGCTTGTGCAGCAGCGTGACTGCAGTGCTGCCCACGCCGCCGCTGGCACCGGTGACGACAATTTCACCCGACTCAGGGCGGATGCCCGCCTCTTCCAGCGCCATCACGCACAGCATGGCGGTAAAGCCTGCCGTGCCGACAATCATCGCCTTGCGGCCATCCATGCCTTTCGGCATTGGCACCAGCCAGTCGCCCTTCACGCGCGCCTGCGTTGCCAGCCCGCCCCAGTGATTTTCACCCACCCCCCAGCCGGTGAGCAGCACCTGCTGGCCCACATGGAAACGCGGATCTTCGCTGGTATGAACCCGGCCAGCGAAATCAATCCCCGGCACCATAGGGAAATTTCGGATGATTTTACCCTTACCGGTAATCGCCAGCGCATCTTTATAATTTAAACTGGACCAGTCGATGTCGACGGTTACTTCGCCTTCCGGCAGGCGACTCTCTTCAACCGCCTGCACTGAGGCAAGCGTTTTGCCGTCCTGCTGTTCTAAGATCAAAGCCTGCATACGGGGTCCTCTCGACTCAGATGATTGGAAAATAATTTCTGAAGACTATACTCGCTCAGGGAAACGCAATGCCGATTTAACGCAATAAATTGCCAGATACACTCGATTTGGTAGTATGCCGCATTTGGAATGCAAGTTAGCGCTTACTCGCTACCCCATCAACCCACGGAGTAATCTCAAGGATGCGATTAACGACGAAGTTCTCGGCTTTTATCACCTTGCTGACGGGGCTTACCATTTTTGTCACGCTTATGGGCTGCTCCCTGAGCTTTTACACCGCCATTCAGGACAAGCTGGTTAACCGGGTACAGTCTGTTGCATCGGTGATTGATGCGCGTCTGCTGACGACGCCGCTACCGGCGCTCTCCAGTGAGCTCGATGAGTTGATGGTACCTGTTGATATCGTTCAGATCGACATTCTGCAGGGAAAGCATCGTGTTTTAAGCCACGAACGGCCGGGAAGCTATCGTCCCGCGGGCGTGGTGAGCCAGTATCGGGAAGTGACGGTGCATTCCCTGAAAAATCCGGGGATGACCATACACATGGTCTACCTCGATCCGATGGCGAGCTATTTTCGTTCAATGATGACCACCGCACCGCTCACCGTCGCCGTTGCGTTTATCGTCCTGCTGATCTTTCTCGCGGTCCGCTGGCTGCGCCGCCAGCTCTCCGGCCAGGAGCTGCTGGAGATGCGCTCCGTGCGGATCCTTAACGGTGAACGCGGTCCGCAGGTGCGTGGCTCGGTCCATGAGTGGCCGTCACGCGCCAGCAGCGCGCTGGATACGCTGCTCTCGGAAATCCAGTTTGCCAGCGACCAGCGCAGCCGAATGGATACGCTGATTCGCTCTTATGCCGCCCAGGATAATAAAACTGGCCTTAACAACCGTCTTTTCTTTGATAATCAGCTCGCGACGCTGCTCGACGATTCAGAAAAAGTGGGGACACACGGGGTGGTGATGATGATTCGCCTGCCCGATTTCGATCTCCTGCGCGATACCTGGGGACAGCGGGCTGCGGAAGAAAATCTCTTTACGCTGATCAACCTGCTCTCCACCTTTATTATGCGCTACCCGGGCGCGCTGCTGGCCCGCTATCACCGCAGCGACTTTGCCGTATTGTTGCCTCATCGTACGCTGAAAGAGTCGGAAAGCATCGCCAGCCAGCTGTTGAAGGCGGTGGATGCGCTGCCGCAGAGCAAAATGCTCGACAGGGACGATATGGTCCACATGGGGATCTGCGCCTGGCGTGGCGGACAATCCACAGAACAGGTGATGGAACATGCGGAAGCTGCCACCCGCAACGCCGTGTTGCAGGGGGCGAACGGATGGGCGGTTTACGATGACTCGCTGCCGGAAAAAGGGCGTGGTAATGTGCGCTGGCGTACTTTGATTGAGCAAATGCTTAGCCGCGGTGGACCACGTATTTATCAAAAACCCGCGGTCATGAAAAACGGCAACGTTCATCACCGTGAACTGATGTGTCGTATTTTTGACGGTTCGGAAGAGGTTATCTCGGCGGAATATCTGCCGATGGTCCTGCAATTTGGCCTGTCCGAAGAGTATGACCGCCAGCAAATTACCCGATTGATTCCGTTTTTATCTTTTTGGCCTGAAGAGAGCCTGGCATTACAGGTTACCGTTGAGTCATTAATACGCCCACGTTTTCAGCGCTGGCTTCGTGATACATTAATGCAATGCGAAAAATCGCAACGCAAACACATTATTTTTGAACTTGCTGAGGCCGATGTAGGTCAACACATCAGCCGGTTACGTCCGGTAGTACGTTTGATCAATGCGCTCGGTGCGCGTGTGGCGGTGACTCAGGCAGGTTTAACGCTGGTCAGTACCAACTGGATCAAGGAGCTGGATGTGGAGTTATTAAAGCTACATCCGGGGCTGGTAAGGAATATTGAGAAGCGTACGGAAAACCAGCTGCTGGTACAGAGTCTGGTAGAAGCATGCAAGGGAACGCGAACACAAGTATTTGCCACGGGCGTGCGCTCCAGAAGTGAATGGCAGATGTTAACAGAGCGCGGTGTGATGGGTGGTCAGGGGGATTTTTTTGCTGCCTCTCAACCGCTTGACACCAACGTGAAAAAATATTTGCAAAGATACTCTGTTTGACCTGCCGTTTACGCTGTTTTCACGTAGAATATCGCGCCTGTAGCTTTGAGTATGTCGAGCAAAAAGCCAGTGAACGACCTTTAACGGGTTACAAACGTCAGTGGGGAACGCTACTGTTTATTCAGCCCTGAGGGAGTCAGGGGATGATTTTGTAACATCAGGAAACGTACTGCACAAATTTTCACCGTTGCAGATGATTTTTGCGCCTTGTCGCTGCTGCGTGTGGTTGGTAAAGTAAGCGGATTTTGTTTTCCGCCCCAGCTTTCAGGATTATCCCTTAGTATGTTGAAAAAATTTCGTGGCATGTTTTCCAATGACCTGTCCATTGACCTGGGTACCGCGAATACCCTTATTTATGTAAAAGGACAAGGCATCGTATTGAATGAGCCTTCTGTTGTGGCCATTCGTCAGGATCGTGCAGGCTCGCCGAAAAGCGTGGCCGCAGTGGGTCATGACGCGAAGCAGATGCTGGGTCGTACCCCTGGCAACATCGCCGCCATTCGCCCAATGAAAGACGGCGTTATCGCCGACTTCTTCGTGACTGAAAAAATGCTTCAGCACTTCATCAAGCAGGTTCACAGCAACAGCTTCATGCGCCCAAGCCCGCGTGTTCTGGTGTGTGTGCCGGTTGGTGCAACCCAGGTAGAGCGTCGCGCAATCCGTGAATCTGCCCAGGGCGCAGGTGCGCGTGAAGTGTTCCTGATTGAAGAGCCAATGGCGGCGGCCATCGGTGCTGGTCTGCCTGTGTCTGAAGCGACCGGTTCCATGGTGGTGGATATCGGTGGTGGTACCACTGAAGTGGCCGTTATCTCTCTGAACGGCGTGGTGTACTCCTCTTCCGTACGTATCGGTGGTGACCGCTTCGACGAAGCCATCATTAATTATGTACGCCGTAACTACGGCTCTCTGATCGGTGAAGCCACCGCAGAGCGTATCAAACACGAAATCGGCTCTGCGTATCCGGGCGATGAAGTGCGTGAGATCGAAGTACGTGGCCGTAACCTGGCTGAAGGTGTGCCACGCGGTTTCACCCTGAACTCCAACGAAATTCTGGAAGCACTGCAGGAACCACTGACGGGTATCGTGAGCGCGGTAATGGTCGCGCTGGAACAGTGCCCACCAGAGCTGGCGTCCGATATCTCCGAGCGCGGTATGGTTCTGACCGGTGGTGGTGCGCTGCTGCGTAACCTCGACCGCCTGTTAATGGAAGAGACAGGTATTCCTGTCGTAGTTGCAGAAGATCCACTGACTTGCGTCGCCCGTGGTGGTGGCAAGGCGCTGGAAATGATCGACATGCACGGCGGCGATTTGTTCAGCGAAGAGTAGTCGAGTTTGAGAGGGTAGCAATTTGCTACCCTTTCTCTCTGACGCGAGAATACGCATAGCCTATGAAGCCAATTTTTAGCCGTGGCCCATCGCTACAGTTTCGCCTCATTCTGGCGGTTCTGGTTGCGCTTGGGGTCATTATTGCCGATAGCCGCCTCGGTACGTTCAGCCAGATCAGAACGTACATGGATACCGCCGTCAGTCCTTTCTACTTTGTTTCAAATGGTCCCCGTGAACTGCTCGACTCCGTTTCTCAAACGCTGTCTTCGCGCGACCAACTCGAACTCGAAAACCGGGCATTACGTCAGGAACTGTTGCTGAAAAACAGCGAACTGCTGATGCTGGGGCAATACAAGCAGGAAAACGCGCGTCTGCGTGAACTGCTCGGCTCGCCGCTGCGTCAGGATGAGCAGAAAATGGTCACGCAGGTGATCTCCACCGTGAACGACCCCTACAGCGATCAGGTTGTGATCGACAAAGGGAGCGTGAACGGGGTGTATGAAGGTCAGCCTGTTATCAGTGATAAAGGCGTCGTGGGCCAGGTGGTTGCCGTGGCCAAGCTGACCAGCCGCGTGCTGCTGATTTGCGATGCCACGCATGCGCTGCCGATCCAGGTCCTGCGTAACGACATCCGCGTGATTGCGGCCGGTAATGGCTGTACGGACGACCTGCAGCTGGAACACCTGCCGGCTAACACGGATATCCGCGTGGGTGACGTTCTGGTGACCTCCGGTCTGGGCGGACGCTTCCCTGAGGGCTATCCGGTTGCGGTGGTTTCTTCAGTGAAGCTGGATACGCAGCGTGCCTATACCGTAATTCAGGCGCGTCCAACCGCCGGTTTGCAGCGTCTGCGCTATCTGCTGCTGCTGTGGGGCGCCGATCGTAACGGTGCTAACCCGATGACGCCTGAAGAGGTGCATCGCGTAGCAAATGAGCGCCTGATGCAGATGATGCCGCAGGTTCTCCCGCCTGCGGATTCCATGGGGCCACCTGCGCCAGTCCCGGCGCCGGCAACCGGGTTAACGCAGCCGCTGCCGGATGCGCCGCCACCGCCTAAACTCTCTTCGGGAGGGCAGTAGTGGCAAGCTATCGTAGCCAGGGACGCTGGGTCATCTGGCTCTCGTTTCTCATTGCACTGTTGCTGCAAGTGATGCCCTGGCCGGATGACATTCTCGTTTTCCGGCCAAACTGGGTATTGCTCATTTTGCTCTACTGGATCCTTGCCCTGCCGCATCGCGTAAATGTCGGCACAGGTTTCGTGATGGGTGCCATACTGGATCTCATTAGCGGCTCTACGCTTGGCGTGCGCGCCTTGTCCATGAGCATTATTGCGTACCTCGTCGCACTCAAATTCCAGCTCTTCCGTAACCTTGCGCTCTGGCAACAGGCCCTGGTGGTGATGCTATTGTCGCTCGCTGCGGATATCGTTGTTTTCTGGGCAGAGTTTTTAGTGATCAACGTCTCTTTCCGACCGGAAGTGTTCTGGAGTAGTGTAGTAAACGGTGTGCTCTGGCCATGGTTATTCCTGCTGATGCGTAAGGTTCGCCAGCAGTTTGCTGTGCAATAAAAGGTTTCTATGACGTCTTTGTATCTCGCTTCCGGCTCCCCGCGCCGTCAGGAACTCCTGACGCAGCTAGGGGTCTCTTTTGAACGCATCGTGACCGGCATTGAAGAAAAACGTGCTGAGGGCGAAAGCGCGCAACAGTACGTGTCTCGCCTGGCGCGTGAGAAAGCGCAGGCGGGCGTGGCCAGTGTGCCATGCGATCTCCCCGTGCTGGGAGCAGATACCATCGTTATTCTGAACGGTGAAGTGCTTGAGAAACCGCGCGACGCCGATCATGCGGTGCGCATGCTGCGCAAACTGTCCGGACATACGCATCAGGTGATGACGGCCGTCGCGCTGGCTGACAGCCAGCATGTGCTGGATTGCCTGGTGGTGACAGAAGTGACGTTCAGAGTGCTTACCGACGACGACATCGCCGCTTATATTGCCAGCGGTGAACCAATGGATAAGGCAGGTGCATACGGTATTCAGGGGCTGGGTGGCTGTTTTGTCAGGAAGATTCATGGCAGCTATCACGCCGTAGTCGGCTTACCGCTGGTGGAAACGTATGAGTTGCTGAGCAATTTTAACTCACTGCGTGAGGGAAGGGATAATTATGACGGCTGAATTGTTGGTAAACGTAACGCCATCGGAAACCCGTGTGGCCTATATTGATGGTGGCATTCTTCAGGAAATTCATATTGAGCGTGAAGCGCGGCGCGGAATAGTAGGCAATATCTACAAAGGTCGTGTCAGTCGTGTACTACCGGGTATGCAGGCGGCTTTTGTAGATATTGGACTGGATAAGGCGGCATTTTTACATGCCTCCGATATCATGCCGCACACCGAGTGCGTCGCGGGCGAAGAGCAAAAGCAGTTTGCCGTGCGCGACATTTCCGAACTGGTGCGTCAGGGACAGGATCTGATGGTGCAGGTGGTGAAAGATCCCCTCGGTACCAAAGGCGCCCGTCTGACCACCGACATCACCTTACCTTCCCGCTATCTGGTCTTTATGCCCGGCGCGTCGCACGTGGGCGTTTCGCAGCGTATTGAGAGCGAAAGCGAGCGCGAGCGTCTGAAAAAAGTGGTCAGCGCCTACTGCGATGAGCAGGGCGGGTTCATCATCCGTACCGCCGCAGAGGGGATCAGCGAGGAAGACCTGGCGTCGGATGCGGCATACCTGAAGCGCGTCTGGACCAAAGTGATGGAGCGTAAAAAACGCAACCAGACCCGCTACCAGCTCTACGGTGAACTGGCGCTTGCACAACGCGTTCTGCGTGACTTTGCTGATGCGCAGCTCGACCGCATTCGCGTGGACTCGCGCCTGACCTATGAAGCGCTGCTGGAATTTACCGCCGAATATATCCCCGAGATGCCTGGCCTGCTGGAGCATTATTCAGGGCGTCAGCCGATCTTCGATCTCTATGATGTCGAAAACGAGATCCAGCGTGCGCTGGAGCGTAAGGTTGAACTGAAGTCAGGCGGCTATCTGATCATCGATCAGACCGAAGCGATGACCACCGTCGATATTAACACCGGCGCGTTTGTCGGCCATCGCAATCTCGATGACACCATCTTCAACACCAACATCGAAGCCACGCAGGCGATTGCGCGCCAGCTTCGTCTGCGCAATCTGGGCGGCATTATCATCATCGACTTCATCGATATGAGTAATGAAGACCATCGTCGCCGCGTGCTGCACTCGCTTGAGCAGGCGTTGAGTAAAGATCGCGTGAAAACCAGCATCAACGGCTTCTCACAGCTGGGGCTGGTGGAAATGACGCGTAAGCGTACCCGCGAGAGCGTGGAGCATGTGCTGTGTAATGAATGCCCGACCTGCCATGGACGCGGAACGGTAAAGACGGTTGAGACCGTCTGCTACGAAATTATGCGTGAAATTGTGCGTGTGCATCATGCCTACGACTCCGACCGTTTTCTGGTCTATGCTTCCCCTGCGGTGGCTGAAGCGCTGAAAGGCGAAGAGTCACACGCGCTGGCGGAAGTGGAAATCTTTGTCGGCAAACAGGTAAAAGTACAAATTGAACCGCTCTATAACCAGGAGCAGTTTGACGTCGTGATGATGTAAGCGCAGTACGCTGCGTGACGAATGCTGACAAGGAGAGATGCGTGAGGCGATTGCCGGGGATTTTATTGCTTACAGGGGCAACGCTGGTCGTGATTGTCGCGTTGCTCGTGAGCGGGCTACGCCTCGTATTGCCGCATCTGGACAGCTGGCGTCCGCAGCTGCTGGCGAAAATCGAATCCACCACCGGCGTGCCGGTGAACGTCAGTCAGGTCAGCGCTAACTGGCAAAATTTTGGCCCGACGCTCGATGTCCGGGATATCAACGCCCGCCTGAAAGATGGCGGTTATCTGAAAATCAAACGCGTGACCCTGGCGCTGGACGTCTGGCAAAGCCTGCTGCATCTGCGCTGGCAGTTTCGCGATCTCACCTTTTATCAACTCCAGTTCCTGACCAATACGCCGCTGTCCGGTAGCGATAGCGGTCAGGGGCTTGAAGCCAACCGCTTCAGCGATCTTTTCCTCCGCCAGTTCGATCATTTCGATCTGCGTGACAGCGAAGTGAGCTTTATTACTCTTTCCGGCCAGCGCGCCGAGCTGGCGATCCCGCAGCTGACCTGGCTCAACGGTAAGGATCGGCACCGCGCCGAGGGGCAGGTCAATCTCTCAAGCCTGAACGGCCAGCACGGCGTGATGCAGGTGCGCATGGATCTGCGCGACGATGACGGCCTGTTAAATAACGGCAAAGTCTGGCTGCAGGCCGACGATGTGGACGTCAAGCCGTGGCTGGGCGACTGGCTCCAGCAAAATATGCAGCTGGAAACGGCCCGCTTCAGTCTTGAAGGCTGGCTGACCCTGACGAAAGGCGAATTTGCCAGCGGTGATATCTGGCTCAAGCAGGGGGGCGCGAGCTGGAAAGGCGAAAAACAACAGCATCAGCTTTCCGTCGATAACCTCACCGCACACGTAACGCAGGAGAAAGAGGGCTGGCAGTTTGCCATTCCCGATACGCGCATCACGATGGACGGCAAGCCGTGGCCGCGCGGTGCGCTGACGCTGGCCTGGATGCCGGAGCAGGACGTTGGCGGCACGGCCAGTAAACGCAGCGACGAGCTGCGCATCCGTGCCAGCAACCTGGATTTGGCCGCCATTGAAGGGCTGCGCTCGATGGCGGCAAAGCTCTCTCCCGATCTCGGCGAGATCTGGCTGGCAACGCAGCCGAGCGGGAAGATAGACGCTCTGGCGCTGGATATCCCGCTCCAGGCGACGGAAAAAACCCGCTTCCAGGCAACGTGGAAAGATCTTGCCTGGAAGCAGTGGAAGCTGCTGCCGGGTGCAGAGCACTTTAGCGGCAAGCTGGAAGGCAGCGTGGAAAACGGCAGGCTGACGGTTGATATGCACGACGCCAAAATGCCTTACGAGACGGTCTTCCGCGCGCCGCTAGAAATCAAACAGGGCAGCGCGGTGCTTAACTGGCTCCGTAACGACAAGGGTTTCCAGCTTGATGGACGCCATATCGATGTGAAAGCCAAAGCGGTGCACGCGCGCGGCGATTTCCGCTATCTGCAGCCTGAAGGGGATGAGCCGTGGCTGGGTATTCTCGCCGGGATCAGCACCGATGATGGCTCTCAGGCCTGGCGCTACTTCCCGGAAAACCTGATGGGAAAAGCGCTGGTAGACTATCTCAGCGGGGCGATTCAGGGCGGTCAGGCGGACAATGCCACGCTGGTCTACGGCGGAAATCCGCATCTTTTCCCGTATAAACATAATGAAGGCCAGTTCCAGGTGCTGGTGCCGCTGCATAACGCCACCTTCGCGTTCCAGCCGGGCTGGCCCGCGCTGAAAAACCTGGATATCGAACTTAATTTCCTCAATGACGGCCTGTGGATGAAGTCCGACAGCGTGGCGCTGGGCGGCGTGACGGCCAGTAACCTGACGGCCAACATTCCGGACTACTCAAAAGAGAAGCTGCTGATTGATGCCGACATCAACGGTCCCGGCAAGGCGGTCGGACCGTACTTTGAGGAGACGCCGCTGAAAGAGTCGCTGGCCGCGACGCTTCAACAGCTGCAGCTTGATGGCGATGTGAATGCTCGCTTACATCTTGATATCCCGCTGGACGGCAAGATGACCACCGCCAAAGGCGACGTCCGTCTGAAGAACAACAGTCTGTTCATCAAACCCCTTGAGAGCACGCTGAAAAATCTCAGCGGGCAGTTCAGCTTTGAGAACGGTAACCTGAAGAGCGAGCCGCTTACGGCCAGCTGGTTTAATCAGCCCGTTAATATTGACTTCACGACGACCGAGGGTGAAAAGGCCTATCAGGTAGCCGTCAATCTGGACGGTAACTGGCAACCATCACGTATGGACGTCCTGCCGAAGCCCATTGAGGCGTCAGTGGAGGGGGCGGTTGCCTGGCAGGGTAAAGTGGCAATCGACCTGCCTTATCACGCGGGTGCCCAGTATAAGGTCGACATCACGGGCGATCTGAAAAACCTTCAGAGCCAGCTGCCTGCGCCGCTGGATAAACAGGCCGGACAGCCGTTGCCGGTAAAGCTGAACGTCGATGGCAACCTGAACAGCTTCGCGCTGACCGGCAGCGCGGGTGGGACAAACCACTTCAACAGCCGCTGGCTGCTTAACCGCAAACTCACCCTCGACAAAGCCATTTGGACAACGGATAGCCGCTCCACGCCGCCGCTGCCGGAGCAGACGGGCATTGAGCTGAACCTCCCGCCGATGGACGGTGCTGAGTGGCTGGCGCTGTTCCAGAAAGGCGTTGGGCAAAACGTTGATGAAACCGCCCAGTTCCCGCAAACCATTACCGTACGTACGCCGTCGCTGATGCTGGGCGGGCAGCAGTGGAACAACCTGAGCATTGTCTCGCAGCCTGGCGCTAACGGCACGAAGGTGGAGGCCCAGGGCAGAGAGATCAACGGTACGCTGACCATGCGCAATCACGCGCCGTGGCAGGCGGCGATCCGCTACCTCTACTACAACCCGGCAAGCGCCGCGAGCGGGAAAGACAAACCGGCAGAGACGTCGCCGCTGAGTCATACCTCCCGCGTCGATTTTAGCGGCTGGCCCGATCTCCAGCTGCGCTGTGCGGATTGCTGGCTGTGGGGGCAGAAATATGGCCGCATCGACGGTGATTTTGCCATCCAGGGAAACACGCTTACGCTCTCCGGCGGCCTGGTTGATACCGGATTTGGCCGCATGACGGCCGCAGGGGAATGGGTGAATAACCCGGGCGAGCAGCGGACGTCCCTGAAGGGCGACATTAAAGGCAACAAACTGGATGCGGCAGCCAGTTTCTTTGGTATCAGCACGCCGCTGCGCGGCTCGTCATTTGATGTCGATTACGATCTTCACTGGCGCGACGCACCGTGGAAGCCGGATGAGGCCTCGCTTAACGGCATTCTGAAAACCCACTTCGGCAAAGGTGAGATCGCCGACGTAAGCACGGGGCGTGCCGGACAGATCCTGCGCCTGCTGAGTTTTGACGCGCTGCTGCGCAAGCTGCGCTTCGATTTCAGTGATACCTTCAACGAAGGTTTCTACTACGATTCCATCCGCAGTACGGCGTGGATCAAGGACGGCGTTCTGCACACGGACGACACGCTGGTGGATGGCCTTGAAGCGGATATCGCCATGAAAGGCTCCGTTAACCTCGTGCGTCGCGAACTGGATATGGAAGCCGTCGTGGCACCGGAAATTTCCGCGAGCGTGGGTGTGGCGGCAGCTTTCGTGGTGAACCCGATTGTTGGTGCGGCGGTGTTTGCCGCCAGTAAAGTGCTGGGGCCACTCTGGAGCAAGGTCTCCATTCTGCGCTACCGCATTACCGGTCCGGTAGATAAACCGCAGATTAACGAGGTGCTGCGCCAGCCGCGCAAAGATGCACAGCAATGATTTGACGTGGGCAGGTAATTGCCTCACTCTCAATAAATACGATCTTTATACCGCCACGGGCGGCAACGAACGAGTAGCAATACGATGAGTCTGAACCTGGTAAGTGAACATTTGCTCGCAGCGAACGGCCTGAGCCATCAGGACCTGTTCTCCATTCTTGGTCAACTGACCGAACGCCGTCTCGACTACGGCGACCTTTATTTCCAGTCGAGCTATCACGAATCCTGGGTTTTAGAAGACAGCATCATCAAAGATGGCTCCTACAACATCGACCAGGGCGTCGGCGTCCGTGCCGTCAGCGGCGAGAAAACCGGTTTTGCCTATGCCGATCAGATTAGCCTCACCGCACTTGAGCAGAGCGCGCAGGCCGCGCGTACCATTGTGCGTGATACCGGCGATGGTCGCGTGAAAACCCTCGGAGAAGTGCAGCACTCTGCGCTCTATACCAGCATCGATCCGCTGCAGAGCATGAGCCGTGAAGAGAAGCTGGATATCCTGCGTCGCGTGGACAAAGTCGCCCGCGCGGCGGACAAACGCGTGCAGGAAGTTTCAGCCAGCCTGAGCGGTGTGTATGAACTGATTCTGGTGGCGGCAACGGACGGCACCCTGGCGGCAGATGTTCGCCCGCTGGTGCGTCTCTCCATCAGCGTGCAGGTTGATGAGGACGGCAAACGCGAGCGCGGCTCAAGCGGCGGCGGCGGTCGTTTCGGCTATGACTGGTTCCTGGGCGACGTTGACGGTGAAGCGCGCGCTGACGCGTGGGCAAAAGAAGCCGTGCGTATGGCGCTGGTGAATCTGAATGCCGTCGCGGCGCCGGCGGGCTCATTCCCGGTGGTGCTGGGTGCCGGCTGGCCGGGCGTATTGTTGCATGAGGCGGTAGGCCACGGCCTGGAAGGCGACTTTAACCGTCGCGGGACGTCCGTGTTCAGTGGACAGATCGGGCAGCTTGTCTCCTCGGAGCTGTGCACCGTGGTGGATGACGGCACCATGCGCGATCGCCGTGGCTCGGTGGCTATCGACGATGAAGGTACGCCAGGCCAGTACAATGTGCTGATCGAAAACGGCGTGCTGAAAGGCTACATGCAGGACAAACTCAACGCGCGCCTGATGGGTGTTGCGCCGACGGGCAACGGACGCCGTGAATCTTACGCGCATCTGCCGATGCCGCGCATGACCAACACTTACATGCTGCCGGGCAAATCCACGCCGCAGGAGATTATCGAATCCGTTGATTACGGTATCTTTGCGCCAAACTTTGGCGGCGGCCAGGTGGACATCACCTCCGGTAAGTTTGTCTTCTCTACTTCAGAAGCGTACTTGATCGAGAAGGGCAAAGTAACCAAAGCGGTGAAAGGTGCAACGCTGATTGGCTCCGGTATTGAAGCCATGCAGCAGATCTCGATGGTTGGTAACGATCTGAAGCTGGATAACGGCGTGGGCGTCTGCGGTAAAGAGGGCCAGAGCCTGCCGGTTGGCGTGGGCCAGCCAACGCTGAAAGTGGACAACCTAACGGTGGGCGGTACAGCCTGACCTGACTCCTTCATAAAAAAGGCGCTACATCAGTAGCGCCTTTTTTTTAGCGTAATTGACCCAGCGGTATCTCCGGATCCGGCTCGTGCGTGATGCGGTTACGTAAATCACGACGAATGATTTCGATCGACCAGAACCAGACCAGATGGCCCACGATCTCTGACACGTGTTCATACCACGGCAGCTCAAACAGCGGTGGCGTCAGCCCCATCAGCGGGAAGGAGATCATATGCACAAAGAGCTGAGCTAACGCACCCGCCAGCAAACCCTGCCAGAGTTTAATTTTCGGGAAGACTTCAGCAACGACACAATACCCGACAGCGAAGACGATTGAGAAAATAATATGCGTCACGCCGACCCAGTTAAATATATGTCCGGCAAATGTATAAACCGCTGCGTTAGGATCAACAACACCCAGCCAGTCACGTAAAAATACATAGGGAGGGTTTAAAAAATTACGTGAACAGTCAATCTGGCTTGCGGCTCTTATTAATTGCTCAGGCCCGCATGCGCCGGTAAATAAATCGGTGGGGCTGCGTGGCGGAAGCGGCACCTCGGCTCCCCATTTGACAAACGCGGAGACAATCCCTGCAATTAAACCGACGAATGCGGCGAGCCCATAGCGCCTGCGTGAAGGCGGTGTTTGTTCAAATAGATTCATTTCTTTTCCTTGTTTAATGTCATCCTGCGGAATACATTTTATTATTCATATCAGCAACAAATTAATAACAGTCTGAACAGCAGACTGTTTATAAAGTAAAGGGCGCGCGGCGGCAGTGTCAATTAGCTATTCCTGATAGTGGCGAAGGAATATTCCAGAATGCAGAGGGGTTTTATCCTGGAAATATTCATCGCTCATATACTTTCAGGGATAAATCGATTATTCCTTCCTTCTTCCCCGCATCCCCTGAAACAGCTCCGCCACGTCCACAAAATACTCGGTCAGATAGTTAATACACACCTGTACCTTGAGCGGGAGTTTGTCTTTTTCGGTATACAGGGCGTACACCGGGCGCGGATCGGACTGGTAGCGTGGGAAGAGGATCTCCAGCACGCCGCTGTTGATCTCGTTGATCACCCACATCAGCGGCACGTAGGCGATCCCGGCGCCGGCCACCAGCCAGCGCGAAATGGTCATCGGATCGTTAGTGACAAAACGCCCTTCCGGCAGCAGTCGGGTGGAGATCCCTTCCGGGGCGATCAGCTCAAATTCATTGTCGGGCCGCACGCTGTACTCCAGCCATGAGTGGTTAGTGAGGTCGGCGGGTTTCTCCGGCACACCGTACTGCGCCAGATAGCTTTTCGATGCACAGACCACCATCGGCATGCTGCCCAGCCGACGCGAGAACAGGCTGGAATCCTGCAGCGCGCCGACGCGGATCACCACGTCCAGCCCGTCGGCAATCAGATCCGGCGCCGGGATACCCGTCACCAGATTGACGGTAAGCCCGGGGTACTCTTTCAGCATATCCGCGGTCATGGCAGCGAGAACATTTTGTGCCATAGTTGAAGAACACCCGATGCGCAGCGTGCCGATGGGGGTGTTGTTGAAGGCATAAAGCTGTTCGTGAACATCCTGCACTTCAAGCAGCATGCGGCGACAGCCCTGATAGTAAATTTTACCCGCTTCCGTCAGCCCAATGCTGCGGGTGCTGCGGTTGAGCAGCTTGACCTGAAGCTCATCTTCCAGTTTGGACACCGTCTGGCTGATGGATGAGACGCTCATCTGAAGCTGGCGTGCAGCGGCGGTAAAGGAGCCCAGTTCAACCACTTTGGCGAAGACCGACATGCGTTTTAAACGTTCCATTGTTCACTCTGGCTTAAAAGTGATTTAGATCACATATTATAGATAACAGCATAACAGTTACGTTAATATATTATTTATTACATAACGGCTGCGCCATTCTCGCCCGGCGTTTCTTGCTCTCCTGCGATGGCGTGCGCTAAAAAATTCTGAAGCCTGCACTCTCTCTAATCAAGGTCAACATGAGTCTGTTTCCCGTTATCGTGGTGTTCGGTCTGTCGTTCCCACCGATATTTTTCGAGCTTCTTTTATCACTGGCGATCTTCTGGCTGGTGCGCAAGGTGCTGGTCCCTACCGGGATCTACGATTTCGTCTGGCACCCTGCATTGTTCAATACCGCGCTGTATTGCTGCCTGTTCTACCTGATATCGCGCATGTTTGTCTGAGGTTGATGTGAAAACGCTAACAAGAAAAATCTCCCGCACTGCCATCACTACGGCGCTGGTTATCCTCGCCTTCATCGCTATTTTCCGCGCCTGGGTCTATTACACCGAATCACCGTGGACGCGTGATGCACGCTTCAGCGCCGATGTGGTGGCCATCGCCCCTGACGTGGCCGGTCTTATCACGGCGGTCAACGTCCACGACAACCAGCTGGTGAAGAAAGATCAGGTCCTGTTCACCATCGACCAGCCTCGTTACCAGAAAGCGCTGGAAGAGGCGGAAGCGGACGTGGCCTATTACCAGGCGCTGGCTGCGGAGAAACGCCGCGAGGCTGGCCGCCGCAATCAGCTGGGCGTTCAGGCAATGTCCCGTGAAGAGATTGACCAGTCCAACAACGTGCTGCAGACCGTGCTCCACCAGCTGGCGAAAGCGCAGGCAACGCGCGATCTGGCGAAGCTCGATCTGGAGCGCACCGTGATCCGTGCGCCGTCGGATGGCTGGGTGACCAACCTGAACGTCTACGCCGGGGAATTCATTACCCGCGGCTCAACCGCCGTGGCGCTGGTTAAACAGAACTCCTTCTACGTGCTCGCCTATATGGAAGAGACCAAGCTGGAGGGTGTACGTCCAGGGTATCGCGCGGAGATCACGCCGCTGGGCAGCAATCGCGTCTTTAAAGGCACCGTCGACAGCGTCGCCGCAGGGGTGACTAACTCCAGCAGCTCTAACGATGCTAAAGGGATGGCGACGGTAGATTCCAACCTCGAGTGGGTGCGTCTGGCCCAGCGCGTGCCGGTGCGCATCCACCTGGACGAGCAGCAGGGAAATCTGTGGCCTGCGGGTACCACGGCGACGGTGGTGATTACCGGTGAAAAAGATCGGGATGCCAGCCAGGACTCGTTCTTCCGTAAAATCGCCCACCGTCTGCGCGAGTTTGGTTAATCGCTATGGGCATCTTTTCCATCGCCAGCCAACACATTCGCTTCGCCGTGAAGCTGGCGTGTGCCATTGTGCTGGCGCTGTTTGTTGGCTTTCACTTCCAGCTTGAAACCCCTCGCTGGGCGGTGCTGACGGCTGCGATTGTCGCGGCGGGCCCGGCCTTTGCTGCGGGTGGGGAACCCTATTCAGGCGCGATCCGCTATCGCGGGATGTTGCGTATCATCGGGACGTTTATCGGCTGTTTCGCGGCGCTCACCATTATTATTCTGATGATCCGCACGCCGCTGCTGATGCTGATGGTCTGCTGTATCTGGGCGGGCTTTTGCACCTGGATCTCGTCTCTGGTGAAAGTGGAGAACTCCTACGCCTGGGGGCTGGCGGGCTATACCGCGCTGATTATTGTCATTACCATTCAGTCTGAACCGCTGCTCGCCCCACAGTTTGCGGTGGAGCGCTGCAGCGAGATTGTGATTGGTATTGTCAGTGCAATCGTCGCTGACCTGCTGTTCTCCCCGCGCTCCATCAAGCAGGAAGTCGACCTTGAGCTTGACGCGCTGATGGTTGCCCAGTACCAGCTGATGCAGCTCTGCATTAAGCACGGCGACAGCGAAGAGGTGGATAAAGCCTGGAGCGGGCTGGTACGTCGTACGCAGGCGCTGGAAGGGATGCGCAGCAACCTTAATATGGAGTCCTCGCGCTGGGCTCGCGCGAATCGTCGCCTGAAAGCCCTCAACACCGTCTCTCTGACGCTGATTACCCAGGCATGTGAAACCTATTTGATTCAGAACACCCGGCCGAAAGCTGTCACCGATACGTTCCGCGAACTGTTTGCCGAGCCGGTGGAAACCGTGCAGGACGTGCACAAGCAGCTTAAGCGCATACGTCGGGTGATTGCCTGGACAGGGGAGCGCGACACGCCGGTGACGATCTACACCTGGGTCGGCGCCGCGACGCGCTATCTGCTGCTGAAGCGCGGCGTGATCGGGAATACCAAAATCAGCGCGGCGGAAGAAGAGGTGCTGCAGGGCGAAGTGGTGATCAAGGCGGAATCCGCCGAGCGCCATCACGCCATGGTCAACTTCTGGCGTACCACGCTGGCCTGTATGCTCGGCACGCTGTTCTGGCTGTGGACGGGCTGGACGTCCGGCAGCGGCGCGATGGTGATGATTGCCGTCGTGACCGCACTGGCGATGCGTCTGCCTAACCCGCGAATGGTCGCCATTGATTTCCTCTACGGCACCATTGCCGCCCTGCCGATAGGCGCGCTCTATTTTCTGGTCATCATCCCGTCTACCCAGCAGAGCATGCTGCTGCTCTGTATTAGTCTGGCGGTAATGGCGTTCTTTATCGGCATTGAAGTACAAAAGCGGCGCCTGGGATCGCTGGGGGCGCTGGCAAGTACGATTAACATCATCGTGCTCGATAACCCGATGACCTTCCATTTCAGCCAGTTCCTCGACAGCGCGTTAGGTCAGCTGGTGGGCTGTTTCCTGGCCATGATGGTGATACTTCTGGTTCGGGATAACTCGCAGGCAAGAACGGGCCGCGTGCTGCTGAACCAGTTCGTGTCGGCTGCCGTATCGTCGATGACAACCAATACCGCGCGCCGTAAAGAGAACCACCTGCCCGCGCTCTACCAGCAGCTGTTTTTACTGCTGAACAAGTTCCCGGGCGATATCGCAAAGTTCCGCCTGGCGTTAACCATGATCATCGCGCACCAGCGTCTGCGTAACGCGCCGGTGCCGATCAACGACGATCTGTCGGCCTGGCACCGCCAGCTGCGTCGTACCGCCGATCACGTGCTTTCTGCCAGCAGCGATGACAAACGACGTCGTTACTTTACGCAGCTGCTTGAAGAGCTCGATATCTACCAGGAGAAGCTAAAGCACTGGGAAGCACCGCCTCAGGTGACCGAGCCGGTAGGACGGCTGGTGTTTATGCTGCATCGCTACCAGAATGCCCTCACGGATAACTGACTGAAGTAAAAAAACCGACGCCAAAAGCGTCGGTTTTTTTGTGGCTATACTTATTCCAGCACGTTCTTACATTTCAGGAAGGGAGGACACATGACGACCCAGGCGCTTCAGGATCACATCCTTTTTCAGACCGGTTATCTGGTCAATGGAATCTGGAAAACGCTGGACACGACGTTCGATGTACTTAACCCCGCGACCGGGGAAGTCATCGCTAAAGTCGCGAAGGCGGGTAAAGCACAAACCGAAGACGCTATCGCAGCGGCCACCAAAGCCTTCCCGGCCTGGCGTGCCAAAACCGCAAAAGAGCGTTCGGCGATTCTCTACCGCTGGTACGAACTGATTATTGAGAATAAAAGCTGGCTCGGGCGGTTAATGACCACCGAACAGGGCAAACCCCTGAAAGAGGCTGAGGGAGAAGTCGAGTACGCCGCCAGCTTTATCCAGTGGTTTGCCGAAGAAGCCAAACGCGCCAACGGTGAAATTATTCCGCCGATCAAACCCGGCTCACGCATTCTGGCGACCCGTGAACCCATTGGTGTGGTCGCGGCGATTACGCCGTGGAACTTCCCGATGGCCATGCTCACCCGCAAGTTAGGCCCGGCGCTGGCAGCAGGATGTACCGGGGTGATCAAACCGGCCAATAACACACCGCTCAGTGCCTTTGCGCTGCTTACCCTGGCAAAACAGGCCGGCGTACCCGACGGCGTGCTCAACGCCGTGGCCGGGAATACGCATGAAATCAGCGATGCGATTATGGCAAGCCGGGACGTGCGTAAAATCTCCTTTACGGGTTCAACCTCCGTCGGCAAAACGCTGGTGCGTAACGCCGCAGAAACCATGAAGAAAGTCTCGATGGAGCTGGGGGGAAATGCTCCTTATATCGTTTTTGAGGATGCGGATATCGACGCAGCGGTTAAGGGGGCGATCGCCAACAAGTTCCGCAATGCCGGGCAGGTCTGCGTCAGCGTGAACCGTTTTTATATTCAGGAAACCGTCTACGACAAATTTGTTAATAAACTTGCCGATGCGGTGAATGGGCTGAAGGTGGGCAATGGTCTTGACGAAGGGGTGGTCGTCGGGCCGCTGATTGAACCTTCTGCGGTCAACAAGGTGCGTGAGCATGTCGACGATGCCGTTGCCCGGGGCGCAACCGTACTGGCTGGGGGTAAACCCCATCCGCTTGGTGGGAATTTCTGGATGCCAACCGTACTGGGCGACTGCCATGAAGGCATGAAGCTGGCAGAAGAAGAGACGTTTGGCCCGGTGGCGGCGTGCTTCCGTTTCACCTCGGAAGATGAAGTTATCCAGCGCGCCAACAACACGCCCTATGGGCTGGCGGCTTACTTCTATACCCAGAATCTCTCACGGGTCTTCCGCGTTTCACAGGCAATCGAGAGCGGGATGATTGGCATTAACGAGTGTGCCGTCTCCACGGAGCTCGGCCCCTTTGGCGGCGTAAAAGAGTCAGGTCTTGGACGAGAGGGCTCCGTGCTTGGGCTGGAAGAGTATCTGGAAGTTAAAACCCTGCATATTGGGGGATTATAATAGACAGGGCGGCATCTGCCGCTCGCCTGGACTGGGTGGCTGGCAATGAAAACCTATACGTTTGATTTTGACGAGATCGACAGTCAGGAAGACTTCTACCGTGAATTTATCCGGGTGTTTGATCTTGAACGGGAAAGCGTGACGAATCTGGATACGCTGTGGGACGTGGTGACCGGCAGCCTGCTGCCGCTACCGCTGGAAATTGAGTTCATCCATTTGCCCGATAAGCTTCGCAGACGTTTTGGCGCGCTGATATTGCTTTTCGATGAAGCGGAAGAAGAGCTTGAAGGGCAGCTGCGCTTTAACGCGCGGCATTGAATCAAAAAAAAAGCCCCTGACCATGAGGCCAGGGGCAAGTCGTATGATGAGATACGACGAGGGTTTATTTGTACAGCTCTGCCGTTGCATGCCAGTGGTCACCCTGATTCAGTTCGGTGACGCGATAGCTGCTGGCGCCTGCTTTTTCAGCTTTGGCGGCAAGTTCGTGACGAATATCCATTGGGGAACCGGTGACTGACGTCACGGATACGCTGCCCATTGGCTGCAGATTTTGTGCCTGGTCGGCATTCACCTGCTGTACGGCTGCACTTGCGCCGAAAGAGAGAACGGATGCCAGACCGAGGGTTGCGATGATCAATTTGGTTTTCATAGTCTTTACTCCTGAATAGGGTTTTTTACTCAACGGCGAGAAGGGTTGAACCGCTATTTTTATGCCTGGTGCCGTTGAGGGGAGATTTACGTTTTTAGTTATTACTAAAACTTATTTGTACAGCTCAGCGGTGGCGTGCCAGTGGTCACCAGAACGCGCTTCGATGATGCGATAGGATGACGCACCCTGTTCTTCCGCTTTTTTGTTCAGCATCTCACGCATGTCCATTGGCGATGTGCCGACCGCGCCGACAGAAACCGTACCGATGGCCTGGCGGGATTGCGCCTGGTCAGCATTGATAGAGTCGGCAGCGAAAGCACCGAATGACAGGACAGACAGGACGCTCAGCGCCGCTACAGTTGATTTGATTTTCATGATTCTTACCTCGTCGAATTTTTTAGTGGGGTCTTGTTTCGTGACCCTCATCACAAAATCAAGTATACACTAATAACGGTAAAAATTAATACCAGACTAATGGTTTCTATTGTTATTACGTGTTAACCAGACTATTTTTTATAACCAAATTGCATAATATTGGGTGTTTTTTGTTCGATTGTGGTGGTTATATCTAATTAAATCATATGGATAGTAGCTTTTGATTTTTTGTGCGATTTTTTGATTTAGCATTCACCAGATGAATGTTAATGGGTGGTAAAAAGCACTATTTGTCAAAGTGAAGGGCAGTAGAAAAGAGGGGGAAACGCAGCGTAAGCAGAACGATCCCCGTAGCGACGCTACGGGGAGAGGGGATTAGAGTTCCTGTTCGAACAGAACCAGAATCGCTTCGTGGAGATCTTTCACGGAGAAACCGCTGGCTGGTGTGGTAAAGATGGTGTCATCGCCGGCGATAGTCCCGAGGATACCCTCCGTTTTACCCAGCGAGTCCAGCATGCGGGCAATCAGCTGTGCGGCCCCAGGGCTTGTGTGGATCACCACTACGGCGTCGTTATGATCGATATCCAGAACCAGATTTTTGAGCGGGCTGGAGGTGGTCGGCACGCCAAGTTCTGCCGGCAGGCAATAGACCATCTCCATCTTGGCGTTACGGGTACGCACCGCGCCAAATTTCGTTAACATGCGGGAGACTTTCGACTGATTGATGTTATCGAAGCCTTGTTCCTGCAGCGCCTGAACAATTTCTCCCTGAGAACTGAATTTCTCTTCTTTGAGTAGCGCCTTAAACGCCTTTACTAATTCTTCTTGCTTAGACGAGCTTCGCATAAGTCACCCGGAATATGACGATAGAAACAACATTATTATGCATGTGGATGAATTTTTATGCAAATTATCTACCCAGCGCCAGGCTGAAATAATGTTATGAAAGGGAGTGATTTTATCAGATTTCGTTATCAGAAAACATGCCTGGGTCACGCCGCGCAAATAAGCTTAAAAGTAAATTAAATGTTATCAAAATGATGTTGTTTTGGTGGCGGGGCAGGGTGTATTGTAACCACCTCTTAATGCGTTGCCATTTGTCGTCAGATAGTCTTCTGATGAGAGATAAAGTCGCGTGACCTCAAATTCTTTAGCTACGAAAATTGTAATTATTTACTTGCTGAATTATGGTCGCCGCAACGGATTTACAGATACTTAAGTTAACCATAATAAGGAGTTTAGGATGAAAGTCGCAGTCCTCGGCGCTGCTGGTGGTATCGGCCAGGCGCTTGCCCTACTACTGAAAACCCAACTGCCTTCAGGCTCAGAACTCTCCCTGTACGATATTGCTCCGGTAACCCCAGGTGTGGCGGTTGACCTGAGCCACATCCCGACCGCTGTAAAAATCAAAGGCTTCTCCGGTGAAGATGCACGTCCTGCACTGCAGGGTGCTGACGTGGTGCTGATTTCTGCAGGCGTGGCGCGTAAGCCAGGCATGGATCGTTCAGACCTGTTCAACGTCAACGCGGGCATCGTGAAAAACCTGGTGCAGCAGATTGCAGAAATCTGCCCGAAAGCATGCATCGGTATCATCACTAACCCGGTGAACACTACCGTGGCTATCGCGGCAGAAGTGCTGAAGAAAGCGGGTGTTTACGACAAAAACAAACTGTTCGGCGTGACCACGCTGGATATCATCCGTTCCAACACCTTTGTTGCTGAGCTGAAAGGCAAACAGCCAACAGAAGTGGAAGTGCCGGTCATTGGCGGTCACTCTGGCGTCACCATCCTGCCTCTGCTGTCGCAGATCCCAGGCGTGAGCTTCACCGAGCAGGAAGTGGCTGACCTGACTAAACGCATCCAGAACGCGGGCACCGAAGTGGTGGAAGCGAAGGCGGGTGGCGGTTCTGCAACCCTGTCTATGGGCCAGGCAGCTGCGCGTTTTGGCCTGTCACTGGTTCGCGCTCTGCAGGGCGAGAAAGGCGTTGTTGAATGCGCTTACGTTGAAGGCGATGGCGAACACGCTCGCTTCTTCTCTCAACCGCTGCTGCTGGGTAAAAACGGTATCGAAGAGCGTAAATCCATTGGTACGCTGAGCGCGTTTGAACAACACGCGATGGAAGGTATGCTGGATACGCTGAAGAAAGATATCACCCTGGGTGAAGAGTTCGTTAACAAGTAAAACGAACCGTCTTCTGGCAAAAAAAACGGAGCTTATCGCTCCGTTTTTTTATGCTTGTCAGTTAGTGGCCGGATATTCCTGAATCGTCACATGCAGCGTCAGTTTCTTATCGTTGCGCATGACTTCAACAGGGATGATAGAGCCCGGACGAATCTCTGCCACCTGGTCCATCGTCTCCAGCGCAGAGACCGCTGGCGTGCCGTTGACCGACACAATGACGTCATTTACCTGAATACCCGCATTAGCGGCCGGGCCACCAGGCGACACTTCATTCACCACAATCCCCTGAATCTGATCGATACCACCGCCCTGGGTATGCATCGGTGCAATTTCGCGCCCGCCGATACCGATATAGCCGCGGATCACGCGTCCGTCGCGGATCAGCTTATCCATGATCTTGGTCGCCAGCTGGAACGGAATGGCAAAGCCGATCCCTTCCGGCGTCTCGCCGTCGTTACTCTTATCGAACGAGAGGGTGTTGATGCCCATCAGTTCACCCAGCGAGTTGACCAGCGCCCCGCCGGAGTTACCGTGGTTGATGGAGGCATCGGTTTGCAGGAAGTTCTGCCGCCCGGAGGGGTTGAGGCCAATACGACCGGTCGCACTAATAATCCCCTGGGTGATGGTCTGACCCAGGTTGTAAGGGTTACCAATCGCCAGGACGACGTCACCAATATGCGGGGTACGTTTACGGTTGATCGGGATGACCGGCAAACCGCCCGTGGCGTTAATTTTCAGCACGGCCAGATCGGTCAGGCTGTCAGAACCAACGAGTAACGCCTCAAATACGCGGCCATCCTGCAGGGCGACGATGATCTGGTCGGCATCGTTAATCACGTGCTTGTTGGTAATAATGTAGCCGCGCTCGTCCATGATTACGCCGGAGCCGAGAGTACGGATCTCCAGCTGGTTGTGGGCTGAGGTGTTCAGACCACGGTTATAGACGTTAACCACGGCAGGTGCGGCACGGCGGACGGCCTGGTTATAGGTGGCTGGCGTTTCATCCGTGCTATCGAACTGGGGAGCCGACAGTTTATTGAACTGACGTATAGACGGCAGCGCCAGCAGCAGCAGGCCAGCGACAATCAAACCGATGACAATAGAACGTAAGAGCTTTAAAAGCATGATGCGCGTGTCGTTAAAAAAGGAACGATTTGCAGCATAACATGAGTTATCCGGACATCACACGCAGCGGTGATGTCCGGGTCACAAATGCTTAGCGCAACAGTATATAGATGGACTCATTGCCACGCATGACCTGCAGGGCAATAACCGCCGGTTTACTTTCCAGCAACTTGCGCAGTTCGGCAATGGACTGCACGCGATTGCGGTTTACGCTAATGATCACGTCATCCTGATGCAATCCGGCCTGTGCGGCAGGGCTGCTCTTCTCGACGGTGTCGATGCGAATGCCTTTCGTACCGTCTTTCAGCTGCCCATCGCTCAACGTAGCCCCTTGCAGGGCCGGGGCGATAAGCTCCGCACTGGCAGAGGAAGAGGTGCTCTTATCCAGCGTGACTTCAACGTCCAGCGGCTTACCGTCACGTATCAGGCCCAGCTTCACTTTGGCACCGGGTTCGGTGGTGGCAATCCGCGAGCGCAGTTCGGCAAAGCTGCTCAGCGGCTTGTCGTTCAGGCTGACGATCACATCACCCGATTTCACGCCCGCTTTTGCCGAGCCGGAGTTTGGCAGCACTTCACTGACAAACGCCCCGCGCTGTACGTTGATGTTGAACGCTTTTGCAATATCCGCGCTCATCTCCATACCTTTAATACCCAGCAGCCCGCGTTTGACTTCGCCAAACTGAATGAGCTGTTGAGAGAGGGTTTTGGCCATATTGCTGGGGATAGCAAAACCGATCCCGATGCTGCCGCCGCCCGGGGCCAGAATCGCCGTGTTAATCCCTATCAGCTCGCCGTTAAGGTTGAGCAATGCCCCGCCGGAGTTCCCACGGTTGATGGAGGCATCGGTCTGGATAAAGTTTTCCAGCCCTTCCAGATTGAGGCCGCTGCGTCCCAGCGCGGAGACGATCCCGGAAGTCGCGGTCTGCCCTAAGCCAAAGGGGTTGCCCACGGCGACGGCAAAATCGCCGACGCGCAGTTTGTCGGAGTCCGCGATGGCAATCTGGGTCAGGTTGCTCGGGTTTTGCACCTGCAACAGCGCGATGTCGCTCTGGTCATCTCCGCCGATCAGTTTAGCATCGAATTCGCGGCCATCGTTCAGCTGGACGCTGATTTTATCGGCCTGGCTGATGACATGATTGTTGGTCAGAATATAGCCTTTTGCCGCATCAATAATGACGCCAGAGCCCAGGCCTTCAAAAGGCTGCGCCTGCTGGTCGGGAGACTCATCGCCAAAATATTTTTTCAGTTCTTCAGGGACGCGTTGGCTTTGTACTGCGGTACCCTCAACCTGAACGCTGACGACCGCAGGCAACACTTTTTCCAGCATGGGGGCGAGGCTTGGAATGGCCGCCTGGCCAGGCACCTGGGTGGGGATGGCGGCGAATACAGGGACGGACGCCGAGAGAGATAACCCGACACTTAACGCGATAGCGCTCAACAGCTGGTTTTTTTTCTTCATCGATGTTGACTCTCGTAACCTGGAATAAAGGAAAAACGGCCCCAAAAACACGTTGATGTTATTGAATTTTAAACCGCTGAACAATGAGGTGTTTAACTAAATGATAGCTGGGGTCATCAAGAAAGGACGGGCGCAATCGCTGCGCCCGTAAAATAAATTCAGGTTATGCGATTAATCGCGTTTTACACCGCCGCGCAGCAGGCCGGACGCGCCATCGGAATAGTCGCGAGGCATCTGAACGGGCGCCTGATCGTTACCGGCTTCAGAGTCAGCCAGACGGTTGCGGAACGGGTTGGTTTCCGCGGTCATTTCCGGCAGCAGGCTGCTGGAGCTTTTGGCCATATGTTGATACAGCTGACGATAGTCGGTCGCCATGTTGTCCAGCAGCTCGGCGCTACGGGCAAAATGGCTGACCAGCTCTTCACGATACTCTTCCAGCTCGGCTTTGTTCTTTTCCAGTTCGTACTGCAGTGACTGCTGCTGACGCAATTTGCGATTACCGAAACGCATGGCCACAGCACCGATAACGATGCCGACGACTAAACCGATTAGCGCATATTCCCAGGTCATGAACTTCTCCCGTTGTCTTGTTGTTCCGTAGGGTGTTGGCTCGGCTCCTGCCTGTGCCTGATAATGCCACTATAACCGCTATTTCCGTAGAAGTGGAATCCTGACGTATCATCGCGTAGTGTAGAACGGCCTTTTTTTCATCAGTCGCGTCTGCTGGTGAGCGTTAATTGAAGGAATAACAATAAGATTATGCAAAACCTGTCCCCTGCATCGCGATATCAACTGGCCCTAAACGAGGGCACTCATCAGCCGGATGACGTTCAACGTGAGGCGGTAAACCGTCTGGAGACGATTTATCAGGAGCTCACGGCAAAACCCGCTGAAGTCGAACAGAACGGTGGCCTAAAGGCGGCGTTTGGGCGGTTGCTCGGTAAAAAAACGCCGCAGGCTCATGTGCCGGTGCGCGGTTTATATATGTGGGGCGGGGTCGGTCGCGGAAAAACCTGGCTGATGGACCTGTTCTATCTGAGCCTGCCGGGCGCACGTAAACAGCGCCTGCACTTCCATCGTTTTATGCTGCGGGTGCATGAAGAGCTGACCGCACTGCAGGGTAAAAGCGATCCGCTGGAGATTGTGGCCGACAGGTTCAAGGCGGAAACCGACGTGCTCTGCTTCGATGAGTTTTTTGTGTCTGACATCACCGATGCCATGCTGTTAGGTGGCCTGATGAAAGCGCTATTTGCCCGCGGAATCACGCTGGTGGCCACGTCGAATATCCCGCCGGATGAGCTCTATCGTAACGGCCTGCAGCGGGCACGCTTTCTGCCCGCCATCGACGCCCTCAAGCAGCACTGCGACATCATGAACGTCGATGCCGGTGTCGATTATCGTCTGCGCACCCTGACACAGGCGCACCTGTGGCTTTCGCCGTTAAATGCAGAGACCACCCGCGAGATGGATAAGCTTTGGCTGGCGCTGGCGGGGGCAAAACGCGATCACGCCCCGGAACTCGAGATTAACCATCGCCCGCTGCCCACCCTTGGCGTCGAAAACCAAACGCTGGCGGTCTCCTTTACGACGCTCTGCGTGGATGCCCGCAGCCAGCACGACTACATTGCGCTTTCGCGTCTGTTCCACACCGTCATGGTGCTGGATGTACCGGTGATGACGCGGCTGATGGAGAGCGAAGCACGGCGCTTCATTGCGCTGGTGGACGAGTTTTATGAGCGCCACGTCAAGCTGGTGGTCAGCGCCGAGGTACCTTTATATGAGATTTACCAGGGCGAGCGGCTGAAGTTTGAATTCCAGCGCTGCCTGTCGCGCCTGCAGGAGATGCAGAGCGAGGAATACCTGAAGCTGGAGCATATGCCGTAACAAACGTCACCCTCTCCCTGTGGGAGAGGGGCCGGGGGTGAGGGCACCAGACCGCGCAATACTTACCCCCGAAAAACCCATTCCAAATCACATTTAAGGGTCGATCTTTGACCTCAACTTCTCTATAATCTTGCGACCCCACGTTACGAGAAGGTTTTTTTCCCGAAACTTTCTATGTGTCGGCATTAGCTATTCGAAGGGGTAGGTTTGCCGGACTTTGTCGTGTGAACCTCAACTGACTAAACGTTTGGGTGTTCACCAACGTGTAACTTATTATTTGGGTAAGCTTTTAATGAAAACTTTTACAGCTAAACCAGAAACCGTACAGCGCGACTGGTATGTTGTTGACGCGACCGGTAAAACTCTGGGCCGTCTGGCTACTGAACTGGCTCGTCGCCTGCGCGGTAAGCACAAAGCGGAATACACTCCGCACGTTGATACCGGTGATTACATCATCGTTCTGAACGCTGATAAAGTTGCTGTAACCGGCAACAAGCGTACTGACAAAGTGTACTATCACCACACCGGCCACATCGGTGGTATCAAAGAAGCGACCTTTGAAGAGATGATTGCTCGCCGTCCTGAGCGTGTGATTGAAATCGCGGTTAAAGGCATGCTGCCAAAAGGCCCGCTGGGTCGTGCTATGTTCCGTAAACTGAAAGTTTACGCAGGCAACGAGCACAACCACGCGGCACAGCAACCGCAAGTTCTTGACATCTAATCGGGATTATAGGCAATGGCTGAAAATCAATACTACGGCACTGGTCGCCGCAAAAGTTCCGCAGCTCGCGTTTTCATCAAACCGGGCAGTGGTAAAATCGTAATCAACCAGCGTTCTCTGGAACAATACTTCGGTCGCGAAACTGCCCGCATGGTAGTTCGCCAGCCGCTGGAACTGGTTGACATGGTAGAAAAACTGGATCTGTACATCACCGTTAAAGGTGGTGGTATCTCCGGTCAGGCAGGTGCGATCCGTCACGGTATCACCCGCGCTCTGATGGAGTACGACGAATCCCTGCGTTCTGAACTGCGTAAAGCTGGCTTCGTTACTCGTGACGCGCGTCAGGTTGAACGTAAGAAAGTGGGTCTGCGTAAAGCACGTCGTCGTCCACAGTTCTCCAAACGTTAATCCATTCTGCTTACGCAGAACGATTGGCGAAAAACCCGCTTCGGCGGGTTTTTTTATGGATAATGCGCAGGTTATCCACAATCTCCATGCATATATCTTCTCTTTTTCCACATTTCCAGAATCCCCTCACCACAAAGCCATCAAAATCTGGTAAACTATCATCCAATTTTCTGCCCAAATATCGGTGAATACTCGATTTTTGTTCGTTTCTTGAACAATGTGTTTTCTCTGGGATGGGCGATACAACATCTGGCTGGCCCCTGTTGGGCTGGTAGCAGTAAAAATTCTGAATATACCTGGAGGTTTTCATGGCTGTCGCTGCCAACAAACGTTCGGTAATGACGCTGTTTTCTGGTCCTACTGACATTTATAGCCATCAGGTTCGTATCGTGCTGGCCGAGAAGGGTGTCAGTTTTGAGATCGAGCATGTGGAAAAGGATAACCCGCCTCAGGATCTGATCGATCTCAACCCGAGCCAAAGCGTACCGACGCTGGTGGATCGCGAGCTGACCCTGTGGGAATCCCGTATCATTATGGAATATCTGGATGAGCGTTTCCCGCATCCGCCACTGATGCCTGTTTACCCTGTCGCGCGTGGTGAAAGCCGCCTGTACATGCAGCGTATTGAAAAAGACTGGTACTCGCTGATGAACGTTATCGTCAGCGGTTCCGCTTCTGAAGCTGACGCTGCACGTAAGCAGCTGCGTGAAGAGCTGCTGGCAATCGCGCCTGTGTTTGGTCAGAAACCGTTCTTCCTGAGCGATGAGTTCAGCCTGGTGGATTGCTACCTGGCACCGCTGCTGTGGCGTCTGCCAACCCTGGGCGTAGAGTTCAGCGGTCCTGGCGCGAAAGAGCTGAAAGGCTATATGACTCGCGTATTTGAACGCGACTCTTTCCTGGCATCTTTAACTGAACCGGAACGTGAAATGCGTCTCGGCCGAGGCTAATGACTGTGGAAATGTCACAACTTACCCCACGCCGTCCGTATCTGCTGCGCGCCTTCTATGAATGGCTGCTGGATAACCAGCTCACGCCGCACCTGGTTGTGGATGTGACGTTGCCGGGCGTGCTGGTTCCAATGGAATACGCGCGTGACGGACAGATCGTACTGAACATTGCGCCGCGTGCGGTGGGTAATCTGGAGCTGGCAAACGATGAAGTGCGCTTCAACGCGCGTTTCGGCGGCGTGCCGCGTCAGGTTTCCGTACCTCTGGCAGCCGTGCTGGCTATCTACGCGCGTGAAAACGGGGCGGGTACCATGTTCGAGCCGGAAGCGGCGTATGATGAAGATGTTGCCAGCCTGAATGATGACAACGCATCCGATGAGCGCGAAAGCGACACGGTGATGTCACTTATTGATGGCGATAAACCCGATCATCACGACGACAATGACCCTGATGACGATCCGCCTCCGCGCGGTGGCCGTCCGGCTCTTCGCGTCGTGAAATAAAAAAAACAGGCCCAATCGGGCCTGTTTTTTTACACTTCCAGGTAGTTCAGTATACCGTCAGCCGCCTTGCGGCCTTCGGCAATCGCCGTCACCACCAGGTCAGAACCGCGAACGATATCGCCACCGGCGAAGATTTTCGGGTTGCTGGTCTGGAACGCGTTATCGCTGCCTTCTGGCGCAATCACGCGGCCCTGCGAATCCAGCTCAACGCTGTGCTTCGCCAGCCACTCCATGCTGTGAGGACGGAAACCGAACGCCATCACCACGGCATCGGCCGGGATCACGTGTTCAGAACCGGCGACGATTTCCGCACGACGACGGCCTTTCGCATCCGGTGCCCCCATCTCCGTGCGCGCCATCTTCACGCCGCTCACTTTACCGTTGGCATTCACTTCAATACCCAGAGGCTGGATGTTGAACTGGAACTCCACGCCCTCTTCACGCGCGTTTTTCACTTCGCGTTTAGAACCCGGCATGTTCTCTTCGTCACGACGGTAGGCGCAGATCACGTGTGCCGCATTCTGACGAATGGAGGTACGCACGCAGTCCATCGCGGTATCACCGCCGCCCAGCACCACCACGCGTTTGCCTTCCATGCTGACGAAAGGCTCATCGGCGGTTTCGCCGTAGCCCATGATCTGCTTGGTGTTGGCAATCAGGAACGGCAGCGCGTCGTACACGCCCGGCGCGTCTTCGTTCTCCAGACCGCCGCGCATGGACTGATAGGTGCCCACGCCCAGGAACACGGCGTCGTAATCCTTCAGCAGGTCGTCGAGCTGCACGTCGCGGCCCACTTCCACGTTCAGTTTGAACTCAATGCCCATGCCGGTGAAGATTTCACGGCGACGGGTCATGACCTCTTTTTCCAGCTTGAAGGCCGGGATACCGAAGGTTAGCAGACCGCCGATCTCCGGATGACGGTCAAAGACCACCGCCTTCACGCCGTTGCGGGTCAGCACGTCCGCACAGGCCAGGCCCGCCGGGCCCGCGCCGATGATCGCCACGCGCTTGTCGGTTTGCTTCACGCCGGTCATATCCGGACGCCAGCCCATCTCGAACGCTTTATCGTTGATATAGCGCTCGATGTTGCCGATGGTCACCGCGCCGAACTCGTCGTTCAGCGTACAGGAACCTTCGCACAGACGGTCCTGAGGACACACGCGGCCGCACACTTCCGGCAGGGTGTTGGTCTGGTGAGACAGCTCGGCGGCTTCAAAAATACGTCCTTCGTTGGCCAGCTTCAGCCAGTTCGGGATGTAGTTATGTACCGGGCATTTCCATTCACAGTAAGGGTTACCGCAGGACAGGCAGCGGTCTGCCTGCGCTTTGGCCTGGCCCTCTGAAAACGGCTCGTAGATTTCAACAAATTCAATTTTGCGGATCTTCAGCGGTTTCTTTGGCGGATCAACACGCTGCAGGTCGATAAACTGGTATACGTTCTGGCTCATCTGAATTCCTTACTGCGCCTGCACGCGCAGCTCTGCTGCGCTACGACTACGGTGACCCAACAGGGCTTTAACATCGCTGGACTTCGGCTTAACCAGCGCGAATTTCGCAGAGAACGCCGGCCAGTTCGCCAGGATCTCTTCGCCGCGCGAAGAACCGGTATGCTGCACGTGTTCGGTGATCAAACCGCGCAGGTGTTCTTCGTGGATAGCCAGCGTATCAACGTCCAGCACTTCCACCAGCTCCGGGTTCACGCGTTTGCGGAACTCACCGTCTTCATCCAGGACGTAGGCAAAACCACCCGTCATGCCCGCGCCAAAGTTCACGCCGGTTTTACCCAGAACGCAAACAATCCCGCCCGTCATGTATTCACAACCGTTATCGCCAATGCCTTCCACCACGGTGATGGCACCGGAGTTACGCACCGCAAAACGCTCGCCCGCACGGCCTGCTGCGAACAGGCGACCGCCGGTCGCGCCGTACAGGCAGGTGTTACCGATGATGCTGGCTTCATGGCTGCGGAAGGCTGAGCCAACCGGAGGACGCACCGCCAGCAGACCGCCCGCCATGCCTTTGCCGACGTAGTCGTTGGCATCGCCGGTCAGGTAAAGCTCAACGCCGCCTGCGTTCCACACGCCGAAGCTCTGACCCGCGGTACCGCTGAAGTGCGCGGTAATCGGATCCGCCGCCAGCCCCTGGTCACCGTGCGTTTGCGCGATATAACCGGAAAGGGAGGCGCCCACGGAGCGGTCGGTGTTGCGGATATCAAACCAGAACGTTTTGCTCTGCTTGTCGTCCACATACGGCTTCGCCTGCTGCAGCAGCTGCGCGTTCAGTACGCCGTTATCGAACGGTGGGTTGTTCTCGGTGCAGTAGACCGCTTTGCCAGGATGCGGCTGCGCGGTTTCCAGCAGCTTGCTCAACTCCAGCTTTTGCTGTTTGGCGGTGAAGCCTTCCAGCTCTTTCAGCAGATCGGTGCGGCCAATCAGGTCTACCAGACGCTTCACGCCCAGCTGCGCCATCAGCTCGCGGGTTTCGCGGGCGATGAAGTCAAAGTAGTTGGTTACTTTGAACGGCAGACCGTGATAGTGATTCTTACGCAGCTTCTCGTCCTGGGTTGCCACGCCGGTTGCGCAGTTGTTCAGGTGGCAAATACGCAGGTATTTACAGCCAAGTGCAACCATTGGGCCGGTACCGAAGCCGAAGCTTTCCGCACCGAGGATCGCCGCCTTGATGATGTCGAGGCCGGTTTTCAGGCCACCGTCCACCTGCAGGCGGATCTTATGACGCAGACCGTTAGCCACCAGCGCCTGCTGGGTTTCCACCAGGCCAAGCTCCCACGGACAGCCCGCATATTTCACGGAGGAGAGCGGGCTTGCACCGGTACCGCCGTCGTAGCCGGCGATGGTGATGAGGTCCGCATAGGCTTTCGCCACGCCGGTGGCGATGGTGCCGACGCCCGGTTCGGAAACCAGCTTCACGGAGATCATCGCCTTCGGGTTGACCTGCTTCAGGTCGAAAATCAGCTGCGCTAAGTCCTCGATAGAGTAGATATCGTGGTGCGGTGGCGGGGAGATCAGCGTCACGCCCGGTACCGAGTAGCGCAGTTTGGCGATGTACGGGGTAACTTTATCACCCGGCAGCTGGCCGCCTTCGCCCGGTTTCGCACCCTGAGCGACTTTAATCTGAATCACGTCGGCGTTGACCAGGTACGCTGGCGTTACGCCAAAGCGACCGGATGCCACCTGCTTGATGCGGGACACCTTGTTGGTACCGTAACGGGCCGGATCTTCACCGCCTTCGCCGGAGTTAGAGTTGCCGCCGATGCTGTTCATGGCTTCCGCCAGCGCTTCGTGGGCTTCCGGGCTCAGCGCGCCGATGGACATCGCCGCGGTGTCGAAGCGTTTGAACAGCTCGGATGCCGGCTCAACCTCGTCAATGCTGACCGCTTCATCACCCGGGTTCAGGGCAATGAGGTCGCGCAGCGTTGCCGCCGGACGGTTGTTCACCAGCTCAGCATACTGCTGATAATCACGGTATTCGCCGCTCTGAACCGCCTGCTGCAGCGTGCGCACCACGTCCGGGTTGTAGGCGTGGTATTCGCCGCCGTGAACGTATTTCAGCAGACCGCCCTGATCCAGCGGCTTACGTGCCAGCCAGGCGCGTTTGGACAGGTTCACCAGATCCTGCTGGAAGTCAGCAAAACCGGCGCCGCCGATGCGGCTGACCACGCCCTGGAAGCAGAGGTTGGCGACCTCGTCATGCAGGCCGACCGCTTCAAACAGCTTCGAGCAGCGGTAGGAGGCAATGGTCGAGATGCCCATTTTGGACATGATCTTGTACAGACCTTTGTTGATGCCGTTACGGTAGTTCAGCATCACCGCGCGGTAATCTTTGTCGATCGCGCGGGTATCCACCAGACGGGCCAGCGTTTCGTAGGCCAGGTACGGGTAGATCGCCGTCGCACCGAAGCCCAGCAGCACGGCAAAGTGGTGCGGATCGCGCGCGCTTGCGGTTTCCACAATGATGTTGGCGTCGCATCGCAGGCTCTTATCGACCAGACGCGTCTGGATAGCGCCAACCGCCATCGGGGCCGGTACCGGCAGACGGTTTTTCGCGATGTTGCGGTCGGACAGCACCAGCAGAACGGTACCGTTACGCACCATCTGTTCGGCTTTGTCACACAGCGCATTCACCGTCTCTTCGAGGCTCGCTTCGTTCACGTCGAAGGTAATATCGAGCGTGTCGGCGCGGTAGTGCTCCTCTTTCATGGTGGTAAGCTGTTTGAAATCGGAGTACAGCAGGATCGGCGATTTAAAGGTCAGACGGTGTGCCTGGCCTTCGGCCTCGCAGAAGACGTTCATCTCGCGACCGATGCTGGTGGCCAGCGACATCACGTGTGCTTCACGCAGCGGATCGATCGGCGGGTTGGTGACCTGCGCGAACTGCTGACGGAAGTAATCGTAAATGATGCGCGGCTGGCTGGAGAGCACGGCAAACGGGGTATCGTCACCCATCGAGCCGACCGCTTCCTGGCCGTTCTCACCGAGCACGCGGATGACGGAGTCCAGCTCTTCTGCGCTGTAGTTAAACTGCTTCTGGTAGCTTGCGAGGGTATCGTCGTCCAGCTCGCGGCTGCCCACTTCTTCGTCCGACAGATCTTCGAACGGCACCAGACGACGCACGTTTTTCTCCATCCACTCTTTGTACGGATGGCGGCTTTTCAGATCGTTGTCGGTTTCGGCGGAGTGCAGGATGCGCCCACCGCGGGTGTCGATTACCATCAGCTCGCCCGGACCGACGCGGCCTTTCTCGACCACTTCGTCAGGCTGGTAATCCCAGATACCGACTTCAGAGGCGCAGGTGATGAGCTTGTCTTTGGTGATGACGTAGCGCGCCGGACGCAGACCGTTACGGTCCAGGTTACAGGCGGCAAAACGGCCGTCGGACATCACGATGCCCGCCGGGCCGTCCCACGGCTCCATGTGCATGGAGTTAAAGTCGAAGAACGCGCGCAGCTCAGGATCCATATCCGGGTTGTTCTGCCAGGCCGGTGGCACGAGCAGACGCATGGCGCGCACGATATCCATCCCGCCCGCCAGCAGCAGTTCCAGCATGTTATCCATCGAGCTGGAGTCAGAGCCGGTTTCGTTCACGAACGGTGCGGCATCGTGCAGATCGGGGATCAGTGGCGTCTGGAACTTATAGGTACGGGCGCGGGCCCACTGGCGGTTACCGGTGATGGTGTTGATCTCGCCGTTGTGCGCCAGGTAGCGGAACGGCTGAGCCAGCGGCCAGCGTGGAACGGTGTTGGTGGAGAAGCGCTGGTGGAACAGGCAAATGGCCGATTCCAGACGCAGGTCCGCCAGGTCCAGGTAGAAGCGCGGCAGGTCAGCCGGCATACACAGACCTTTATAGATGTTCACCAGGTTAGAGAGGCTACAGACGTAGAACTCTTTATCGTCCTGGAGACGTTTTTCAATACGGCGGCGGGCAATAAACAGACGGCGTTCCATATCACGCGGACGCCAGCCCGCAGGCGCGTTGACGAAAATCTGTTCAATACGAGGCAGCGAGGAGAGGGCGATTTCACCGAGTACCCCTTCGTTGGTTGGCACATTGCGCCAGCCGACAATCGACAGGGTTTCACGCTGAAGTTCTTCTTCGACGATGCGGCGTGAGGCGGCAGCCTTTTCAGGATCCTGATTCAGGAACAGCATGCCGACAGCGTAGTTTTTGGCTAAACGCCAGCCGCGCTCTTCCGCCACGATGCGGAAGAAACGATCCGGTTTTTGCAGCAGCAGGCCGCAACCGTCGCCGGTTTTACCATCGGCAAGGATGGCGCCACGGTGCTGCATACGGGCCAGTGCGTGAATAGCAGTACGCACTACCTTGTGGCTAGGTTCGCCTTCTATGTGGGCGATCAGGCCGAAACCACAGTTATCCTTCTCAAGGGATTTATCGTACAACATATCAGTGAACCTCCCCAGGCTCGTCGGGCTTCCCACTGAACTTTACCGTGGCGCACAGGCACAGAAAGAGCATGGCGACGGGGTTTGCGTTTCATACGCGGACCTCGCATTCGCCCTCTTTTTCATCCTTTCGCGCAGGTAAACAAGTTTGAGGACTTGCTTCAGAGGGAATCTCAATTACTGCATAAATATGATGAGCAGGCCGCTCATCCAGAAAGCTTCCAGCGGATTTCCAACTTATCGGGAATTGGTACACAGGTCAAATGGCATTCTTATTTATACAAAAATGTGCTAAAGAGAGTTTATCTGATTGTAATTAAAGGATATTTAACTATATTTACATTGATTATATGCCCTGACAGGACGTAGCGGAGTGTGATCTGACTCACTATATGTAAGCGGTATTATCAATGTAGCGTGCTGAATAGCGGTTTTATAGCAGAATAATAATCTGGCATTGTCTTCAAACCCGCATAAAGTCACTGTTTTTCAGTAACGGCGCTATAAATGAAAAAAACAATCAGAACATAAGGAAAAGTAATCACGAGTAGCGTGAATGAAATTGCAGTAATCCTGAGTATTTATTCATATAGATAAAGGCCGTCCAGGGCGATTGATCCAGGTCATCGCCGACAGAGGCTAAAAGTGGCAGGCTTGTCCCCTTTCTTCGGGACGGTCTATCAGATTATGCAGTTACAGAAATTAGTCAATATGTTTGGTGGGGATCTTTTGCAGCGGTACGGGCAAAAGGTTCATAAGCTGACGCTGCACGGCGGGTTTAGCTGCCCGAATCGTGATGGCACCATCGGGCGCGGCGGCTGCACCTTCTGTAACGTTGCATCCTTTGCTGACGAAGCCCTGCAGCATAAATCTATCGCGGAACAGCTTGCCCATCAGGCCAGCCTGGTGAACCGCGCGAAGCAATATCTGGCCTATTTCCAGGCCTACACCAGCACGTGGGCGGAGGTGCAGGTGCTGCGCGCTATGTATCAGCAGGCCGTCAGCCAGGCTAACATCGTTGGGCTGTGCGTGGGCACGCGCCCGGACTGCGTGCCGGACGCGGTGCTGGACCTGCTCAGCGAGTACAAAGAACAAGGCTACGAGATCTGGCTGGAGCTGGGCCTGCAAACCGCGCACGACAAAACCCTGCACCGTATTAACCGTGGCCATGATTTCGCCTGCTACCAGCGCACCACGCGCCTGGCCCGTGAGCGCGGGCTGAAGGTCTGTTCGCACCTGATTGTTGGGTTACCCGGTGAAGGTCAACAGCATGGTCTTGAAACGCTGGAAAAGGTGGTTGAGACCGGCGTGGACGGCATTAAGCTGCACCCGCTGCATATCGTGAAGGGAAGCATTATGGCGAAAGCCTGGGAAGCGGGGCGGTTAAACTGTATTGCGCTTGAGGACTATTCAGTGACGGCGGGGGAGATGATTCGCCACACGCCGCCGGAAATCGTCTACCACCGCATCTCCGCCAGCGCCCGCCGTCCAACGCTTCTGGCACCGCTATGGTGTGAAAACCGCTGGACGGGGATGGTGGAAATCGACCGCTATCTGCAGGAGCACGGTGTGCAGGGTTCGGCGCTGGGCCGCCCGTGGGTTCCCCGTCTACCGGCGACGGCCGCCTAACAGACTCCCCAGCATGCCGCGCACGATCTGATTGGTGACCTGTCGGGCTGCGCTTTTCGCCATGGTCTGCACTACGCCGTCGCGTTTGCCGCCGCGCGGCCCGGTGCTGCCGAACAGAATGTCTTTGAGCCCACCGAGAATGCCGTCATCCACGGCGACTGATTGCCCTTTAGCGGCAGGTGCATCCTGCGATTCCGTTGTCGCCTGGACCCCTTTTTGCAGCATCTCGAACGCGGACTCGCGATCCACCTCGTCTTCGTATTTCCCGTAAACCGGAGAGTGGTTAATCAGGCCGTTGCGCTCATCGTCGGTCACCGGCCCCATGCGCGAGCAGGGGGCAATCACCATGGCGCGTTCCACCACGGACGGGCTGCCCTTCGGATCGAGGAACGAGATCAGCGCTTCACCGGTGCCTAACGCCTGAATCGCCGCTTCGGTATCAAAGGCCGGATTGGCGCGCATGGTTTGCGCGGCGGCTTTCACCGCTTTCTGATCTTTCGGCGTAAAGGCGCGCAGGGCATGCTGCACGCGGTTGCCGAGCTGCCCGAGCACGTTGTCGGGGATATCCGACGGGTTTTGCGAGACAAACCAGACGCCGACGCCTTTGGAGCGGATCAGGCGGATAACCTGTTCGATCTTATCCAGCAGTACCTGAGGTGCATCGTTAAACAGCAGATGCGCTTCGTCAAAGAAGAACACCAGCTTCGGTTTTTCCAGATCGCCTGCTTCGGGTAATTGTTCATAGAGTTCGGAGAGCATCCACAGCAGGCTGGCGGCGTAGAGTTTCGGCATCTGGTAGAGCTTCTCTGAGCTCAGGATGTTAATAATACCTTTGCCACTGCTGTCGGTGCGCATCCAGTCTTTGATATCCAGCATGGGTTCACCGAAGAAATGTTCAGCGCCCTGTTGCTCAAGCGTCAGTAGCCCACGCTGAATGGCGCCCACCGAGGCGCTGCTGATGTTGCCGTACTGGTTCTGGAAGGATTTGGCGTTATCGCCGATATACTGCGTAATGGCGCGCAGATCTTTGAAATCAAGCAGCAGCAGCCCCTGATCGTCGGCAATGCGGAAGATAATATTCAGCACGCCGGACTGCACGTCGTTGAGGTTAAGCAGACGGGCCAGCAGCAGCGGGCCAAGATCGGAGACGGTGGCGCGCACCGGATGGCCTTTCTCACCAAAAATATCCCACACCACCACCGGATTGTTATGCGGCGTCCAGTCCGTGATGCCAATATTTTTCAGCCGTTCGAGCAGTTTTTCAGAGGCCGCTCCTTCCTGAGCCACACCGGTTAAATCGCCTTTTACGTCAGCCATAAAGACCGGTACGCCAATCTCCGAAAGCGACTCCGCCAGCTTTTGCAGGGTGACGGTTTTCCCCGTCCCGGTCGCGCCGGTGATCAGACCGTGGCGGTTCGCCATCGCGGGCAGTAAATAGAGCTCTTTTTCCAGCGTCCGGGCAATTAACAATGGTGTACTCATGATGCGCTTCCTCTCTTAGTCCTGGGTGGAGTATAGGCAACCTGATAGCAATTTGGTTGAGTAAATTCCTGACTTTGCGGCGCATTATCCAGCGCGGACTATGCTTTTGCATACGGTTCACAAAATAGTGGGAAACTATGTCCAGATTCTTCTTTAACGATCGCAAACAGCTGGTCAACGATGCCATTGAAGGCATACTGCTTTCTGCGCCACATGCCAATCTCGTCAAGCTTGATATCGATCCGGCCATCAGGATCGTCGCACGCGGCGACTGGGACAAAAGCCGCGTGGCGGTGATCTCCGGCGGCGGCTCAGGCCACGAACCCGCACACGCCGGGTTTGTCGGCAAAGGGATGCTGACGGCGGCAGTGTGCGGCGATCTGTTTGCCTCGCCGAGCGTGGATGCGGTGCTGAATGCCATTGTGGCGGTCACGGGCGATCGCGGCTGTCTGCTGATCGTCAAAAACTACACCGGCGACCGCCTGAACTTTGGTCTGGCGGCCGAAAAGGCCAAGCGCTATGGCCTGAAGGTGGAGATGGTGATTGTGGCAGACGATATCGCGCTGCCGGATAACAAGCAGCCGCGCGGTATTGCCGGTACGGCACTGGTGCACAAGATTGCGGGCTATGCGGCGGAGCAGGGGAAATCGCTGAGCGAGGTGCGGGATATTGCGCAACAGGCCTGCGATAACCTCTGGAGCCTGGGCGTTGCGATGCAAACCTGTAATCTGCCGGGCAGCGACGATGAAGAGGGGCGCATTAAGCAAGGCCACGTCGAGCTGGGTCTGGGCATTCACGGCGAGCCCGGCGCTTCCGTCGTAGATACGCAGAACAGCAAAGCGATTATCGACACGCTGGTGACGCCGCTACGCGCGCAGGCGGGAGAGGGGCGCTTTGCGGTATTGATTAACAATCTTGGCGGCGTATCGGCGCTGGAGATGGCGCTGCTGACCAAAGAGCTGGCGCATTCGGCGCTGAAAGAGGAGATCGCGTATCTGATAGGCCCCGCGCCGCTGGTGAGCGCGCTGGATATGAAAGGCTTTTCTCTGACGCTGCTGAAGCTTAACGATTTCTTCGAAAAGGCGATTCACGCCGAGGTTGAAACGCTGGGCTGGCAGAAGCCCGTGGCGTTTGCGCCGCTGCGCACCGTGGCGCATAGCGCTATTCACGATCGCGTGGAATACACCCCGTCTGACAATCCGCAGGTGGGTGAGTATGTCTCCTCGGTAACGAGGACGCTGATCCAACTCGAAAACCGTCTGAACGCGCTGGATGCCAAAGTGGGCGATGGCGATACCGGCTCCACCTTTGCGCAAGGGGCGCGGGATATTGCGCAGCGCCTGGAGGAGAACACGCTCCCGCTTAATGACGTGTCTAAGCTGCTGCTGCTGGTTGGCGAGCGGCTGGCTACGGTGATGGGCGGGTCGAGCGGGGTGCTGATGTCGATCTTCTTTACCGCGGCCGGGCAAAAGCTGCATGACGGACACGCCCTGCCGGATGCGCTGTTGAGCGGACTGGCGCAGATGAAGCAGTACGGCGGAGCGGATCTTGGCGATCGCACGCTGATCGATGCGCTGCAACCGGCGCTGGAGGCGTTACAGAAAGGCAATATTCAGGCGGCAGCGCAGGCCGCGCAGCAGGGCGCAGAAGCAACGTCGAAAATGGCGAAAGCCGGCGCGGGACGCTCGTCGTATGTCAATAAAGAGAACCTGGATGGGGTGATGGATCCGGGAGCGGTCGCGGTAGCGGAAGTATTTAACGTATTGGCGTAGCAGTGAAAGTAGGCCGGGTAAGGCGAAGCCTCCACCCGGCAAACTCACATCAGAAATCTGCTTTCAGCACCACGCGATAACGGGCTTTGCCGTCGCGCACGTGCTGGATGGCTTCGTTGATTTTCGACATCGGGTACAGTTCCGTAGTCGGCGCCACTTTGGTGCGTCCGGCAAACTTCATCAGTTTGCGCAACTCGAACGGCGTGCCGGTCGCAGAGCCGGATACGCTGCGATCCCCGCCGATCAGGGTAAACGCCGGAACCGGCAGCGGCTTCATGACGGCACCCACGGTGTGGAAGTTACCGCCATAGGCCAGCGCTTCAAAGTACGGCTGCCAGTTGAGATCGACGTTGACGGTGTTGATGATCAGGTCAAACTGACCCGCCAGCGCGTTCAGTGCTTCAGGATCGCGGCTGTTCACGACTTTATCCGCACCCATCGCCAGCACTTCTTTCTCTTTCGCCGGGTTCGAGCTGAACGCCGTGACTTCGCAGCCCATCGCGTGCAGTAGCTTGATGGCGATATGCCCAAGGCCACCGATACCGATGACGCCCACGCGGCTGGTGGCGGTGATATGGTGCATCAGCAGGGGTTTGAAGACGGTGATACCGCCGCACAGCAGCGGACCGGCGGATTCGATATCAATGCTGTCCGGCAGCGGGATGACCCATTGCCAGTCGGCGCGCAGCTTGTCGGCGAAACCGCCTTTGTTCAGAATGGTGGGAACGGCGCCTTCGAGGCAGTTGATCTGATTGCCGCTGATACAGGCATCGCAGTGACCACAGCTGCGCGCTGTCCAGCCAATGCCTACGCGCTGGCCCACTTTCAGCCCTTTGTCCTGCGCGGCGCTACCGAGCGCCACGACGCGGCCAATGACCTCGTGCCCGGCAATCAGTGGATAGCTTGAAAAGCCCCATTCGTTGTCGATCATTGAGAGATCCGAGTGGCAGATCCCGCAGTAATCAACCTGTACTTCGACGTCTTCTGCTTTTAGTTCGCCTGCATCGTACTCGTACAGCTCAAGTTCTGCACCCGCCTGCGGTGCGGCGTAGCTTTTTATCTTTGACATCGTGTTTCCCCCGTTGTGGTGTGAACTGAGAGTGTAGAGTATTCAGTTCAGCGCCGCTTAACAGAAGGGGGCAGCAAAGATATTTACAGACTTTTCAGCATCCTGACTTCGCAATCAACATGGCCGGTACAGCCCAGCGGCGCATCGATATGCTCAAAGCCCAGATGTTCATACAGGCCGATGGCCTCTTTGAGGAAGGCGGTCGTTTCCAGGTAGCACCGGGTAAAGCCCTGCTTGCGCGCGTGGTCCAGCGCCATCAGCGCCAGCTTTTTTGCCAGTCCTTGTCCGCGCGCCGCTGGCAGGAAATACATTTTCTGCAGTTCGCAGATGTCCGGCTCGCTGCAGCTGAGGGGCGCCACGCCGCCACCGCCCACCACCTGGCCATTCTGCTCGATTACCCAGTAGGCATGCCCTGGCTGGCTGTAGAGCTGGAAAAGCGCGTCCAGGTTCGGGTCCGCAACCGTGTAGCCTTTGTCAGCCGTCAGGCCATATTCGGCAGAAACGGTGCGGATAACGGCGGCGATAGCCGGATTATCCTGCTCAGCGATCCGACGCATCGTCGTCGCGACGGGGGTAATCACGCTCATAGCATTACTCATTACAAAAATTGACACATAACTGCTGTTAATAGCACCGCAGAAGGGGGAGTGCAAGCGAGGAGTTTTCAGGAAGGTTACCCCTTACGCCCTGAAGCGTAAGGGGTAAAAGCATTACAGCGCGGCGATAACCGCCTGCTGCTCAATCAGCTTGGTCTTCGCATCGGCGAAGGCAACCAGACGCTCACGCTCTTTCGCGATGACCGCTTCCGGCGCGCGGGCGACAAAGCCTTCGTTCGCCAGCTTGCTTTCGATTTTGCCAATTTCCACGTCGACTTTCGCCACTTCTTTCGCCAGACGAGCCAGCTCAGCGTCTTTGTCGATCAGACCTGCCATTGGGATCAGCAGCTCGGCGCCGTCGATGATTTTGGTCACGGAAACCGGACCTTTGTCATCCGCAGGCAGCACGGTGATGCTTTCCAGACGCGCCATGGTCTTGAGGAAGGTGTTGTTCTCGGTGACACGGCGAACAGCCGCTTCGCTGCAGCCGCGCAGCAGCAGTTCCAGCGGTTTGCCAGGGGCGATGTTCATTTCAGCACGAATGTTACGCACCGCCACGATCGCCTGTTTCAGCCACTCGGTATCCGCCGACGCCGCTTCATCAACCTTAGCCGCATCGAATTCCGGGAACGGCTGCAGCATGATGGTGTCAGCGTTGATGCCTGCAATCACCTTCACGCGCTGCCAGATGGTTTCGGTGATAAATGGAATGACCGGATGCGCCAGGCGCAGCAGACCTTCCAGAACGGTAATCAGCGTGTTGCGCGTGCCGCGCAGCTCCGCCTCAGTACCGCCGTTCATCACCGGCTTCGCCAGCTCCAGATACCAGTCGCAGAACTGGTTCCAGGTGAATTCATACAGGATGCCCGCCGCGATATCGAAGCGGTAGCTGTCCAGCGCCTCGCGGAACGCTTTCACCGTCTGGTTGAATTCCGCCAGGATCCAGCGGTCCGCCAGAGATAGGGTCATTTCGCCGCCGTTGAAGCCGCAATCCTGATCTTCGGTGTTCATCAGCACGAAGCGGCTGGCGTTCCACAGTTTGTTACAGAAGTTACGGTAACCTTCCAGACGCTTCATGTCCCAGTTGATGTCACGGCCGGTAGAGGCCAGTGCCGCCAGGGTGAAGCGCAGGGCGTCGGTACCGTGAGACTCGATCCCGTTCGGGAACTGCTTCTCGGTGCGCTTGCGGATTTTCTCCGCCAGCTGCGGCTGCATCATGTTACCGGTACGTTTTTCCAGCAGCTCTTCCAGAGAGATACCGTCAACCATGTCCAGCGGGTCAATCACGTTACCCTTGGACTTGGACATCTTCTGGCCTTCGTCGTCGCGGATCAGACCGGTCATGTAGACGGTATGGAACGGAACCTGCGGCTTGCCGTCTTCGTCTTTGATGAAGTGCATGGTCATCATGATCATGCGGGCAATCCAGAAGAAGATAATGTCGAAGCCGGACACCATCACGCTGGTCGGGTGGAACTGACGCAGCGCGTCGGTGTTTTCTGGCCAGCCGAGGGTGGAGAAGGTCCACAGCGCGGAGGAGAACCAGGTATCCAGCACGTCTTCGTCCTGACGCAGCGCAACGTCCGCGCTCAGGTTGTTTTCCTGACGCACTTCGTCTTCGGTGCGGCCAACGTAGACGTTGCCGTCGTTGTCGTACCACGCCGGAATACGGTGACCCCACCACAGCTGGCGGGAGATACACCAGTCCTGAATATCGCGCATCCAGGAGAAGTACATGTTTTCGTACTGTTTCGGCACGAACTGAATGCTGCCGTTCTCAACCGCTTCAACAGCCGGTTTCGCCAGCACGTCGGCACGCACGTACCACTGGTCGGTCAGCATTGGCTCGATAACCACGCCGCCACGGTCGCCGTAAGGCACGGTCAGATCGTGAGGTTTAATTTCTTCCAGCAGGCCGAGTGCGTCGACGGCAGCCACGATCGCTTTACGCGCGGCAAAGCGTTCCAGCTTCTGGAACTCCGCCGGGATGTCGCTGGAGTAAACGTCAGACTCTTCGCCTTTGGTGTCATACACTTCTGCGCTTTCGCGGATATCGCCGTCGAAGGTCAGGATGTTGATCATCGGCAGGGCGTGACGACGACCGACTTCATAGTCGTTGAAGTCGTGCGCAGGGGTGATTTTCACGCAGCCGGTGCCTTTTTCCATGTCGGCGTGTTCGTCGCCCACAATTGGAATACGGCGGTTTACCAGCGGCAGCACCACGAATTTGCCGATCAGATCTTTATAACGTGGATCTTCCGGGTTAACGGCCACGCCGGTATCGCCCAGCAGGGTTTCCGGACGGGTGGTTGCGACCACCAGGTAATCTTTACCGTCGGCGGTTTTCGCGCCGTCGGCCAGCGGATAGCGGATGTGCCACATGGAGCCTTTAGACTCGCGGTTTTCCACTTCCAGGTCAGAGATGGCGGTGCGCAGTTTCGGATCCCAGTTTACCAGGCGTTTGCCACGGTAAATCAGGTCTTCTTTGTACAGGCGGACGAAGACTTCTTTCACGGCGTTGGACAGGCCTTCGTCCATGGTGAAGCGCTCGCGCTCCCAGTCCACGGAGTTGCCAAGGCGGCGCATCTGACGGGTAATGGTGCCGCCGGATTCCGCTTTCCACTGCCAGATTTTGTCGATGAACGCGTCGCGACCGTAGTCGTGGCGGGTTTTTCCTTCTTCAGCGGCAATTTTACGCTCAACCACCATCTGGGTCGCGATACCCGCGTGGTCAGTCCCCGCCTGCCACAGGGTGTTTTTACCCTGCATGCGCTGGTAGCGGATCATGGTATCCATGATGGTCTGCTGGAAAGCATGACCCATATGCAAACTGCCGGTGACGTTCGGCGGCGGGATCATGATGCAGAAGGACTCTTTGCTTTCGTCGCCGTTAGGCTTGAAATAGCCCTGCTGTTCCCAGTGCTCGTAAAGCGGCTGTTCGATATCGCGTGGGTTATATGTCTTTTCCATTATTTCCAGGTTGCCGTATTCAGGTTAAAACCAGCCAGGCGGTACGCTTTATAGCGTTCGCGCGCCAGTTGTTTCAAAGATTCTTCGTAAGGGACAAAGTCTACCACTTCTGTGAAAGCGGTGGCAAAATCTGCAAAATCTATCCGCAGGCTAATCAGAATATCGCGCGCGCTGCTGTTGCGCTTTTGCGGCCAGGCAATTTCAACGGGTGCTCCACCGCGCGGGCCTTCGCCCGACAGGTTATGCGGGACAAAACTCTCCGGCGGACGCGCCCACAGCGCCTCATCAAGGCGAATAGCCTGCTGTTCATCTTCACAGGCAATCAGAACGCGTTTACCTGCGCGCCAACGTTCTGCGGCAATTTCACACACCAGCTGTTCGACGGCGCTGAGGCCATCCTGATGGGTGTCGTTGTCCAGAAGGTAGAACGTTGCATTCTTCATATATGGGGCTTCTTGTCGTGGATTTAAATGCAAAGCCGGGTGGCGCTACGCTTACCCGGCCTACGGTTGAGTGACGCTGTAGGCCGGGTAAGGCGAAGCCGCCACCCGGCGTTTTACATCATTCGTCGCCGTTAAAACCCGCGCGATTGAGCAGGAACTGCGACAGCAGCGCCACTGGACGACCGGTTGCGCCTTTGGCTTTGCCGGAGCGCCATGCGGTGCCCGCGATATCCAGGTGCGCCCAGTTGTACTTGCGGGTGAAGCGTGCCAGGAAGCAGCCCGCGGTGATCGCCCCGCCAGGACGTCCACCGATGTTTGCCATATCCGCGAAGTTAGACTCCAGCTGCTCCTGATATTCGTCACCCAACGGCAGACGCCATGCGCGGTCACCGGCCTGTTCCGAGGCGCCGATAAGCTCGTGCGCCAGCGGATTGTGGTTCGACATCAGGCCGGTGATGTGGTGGCCCAGCGCAATCACACAGGCGCCGGTGAGCGTGGCGACGTCAATGACCGCTTCAGGCTCGAAGCGCTCAACGTAGGTCAGCACGTCACACAGCACCAGACGGCCTTCGGCGTCCGTATTCAGCACTTCAACGGTCTGGCCGGACATGGTGGTCAGCACGTCACCCGGACGATAAGCACGCCCGCCAGGCATGTTTTCGCAGCCCGCCAGTACGCCGATAACGTTAATCGGCAACTGAAGTTCAGCGACCATGCGCATCACGCCGTAAACCGCCGCCGCGCCGCACATGTCGTATTTCATCTCGTCCATGCCTTCGGCAGGCTTGATGGAGATACCGCCGGAATCGAAGGTCAGGCCTTTACCGACCAGCACGACAGGGCGCGCGTCTTCGGCCGGGTTGCCCTTGTACTCGATGACGGACATCAGGGATTCATTCTGCGATCCGTTACCGACCGCCAGGTAAGAGTGCATCCCGAGCTCTTTCATCTGCTGTTCGCCGATGACGCGGGTAATGACGTTTTTGCTGTAGGCGTCGGCCAGCTGACGCGCCTGAGAGGCCAGGTACGCCGCGTTACAGATGTTAGGCGGCATGTTGCCGAGATCTTTGGCCGCTTTAATGCCGGCTGCGATCGCCAGACCGTGCTGGATCGCGCGTTCGCCGCTGGTCAGTTCGCGACGGGTTGGCACGTTAAAGACCATTTTACGCAGCGGACGACGCGGCTCGCTTTTATTGGTCTTCAACTGATCGAAGCTGTAGAGGCTCTCTTTTGCCGTTTCGACCGCCTGACGCACTTTCCAGTAGGTGTTACGCCCTTTGACGTGCAATTCAGTCAGGAAGCAGACGGCTTCCATTGAGCCGGTATCATTCAGCGTATTGATTGTTTTCTGAATCACCTGCTTATACTGACGTTCATCCAGCTCGCGTTCTTTGCCGCAGCCAATCAGCAGAATACGCTCTGACAGTACGTTCGGAACATGGTGCAGTAACAGCGTCTGCCCAGGTTTGCCTTCCAGTTCGCCACGGCGCAGCAGGGCGCTAATATAGCCGTCACTGATTTTATCGAGTTGCTCGGCGATCGGGGAGAGTCGGCGTGGTTCAAAGACGCCCACAACGATGCAGGCACTCCGCTGTTTCTCCGGGCTACCGCTTTTTACACTGAACTCCATGCACTACGCTCCTGAATCTTAAAGACAACGGCGGCTGCTACGGATAGAATTGAAACCTTTCGTAACTCATGTCCGCTGTTGTGGTGACTTCGTGTTAATCTTACGTTACTACGGTTTCGACACGTCAGAAAAAGTCCTGAAGCGTGAATCCGCTGGATGTTTTAATCTTAGCGATGATTTCGACGACTCAAGAGAATAAATGACGTTTAAGCCATGAAACAAGCGAAATTCCTGCAAAGAGACGGGTTTTTACGGGCGTATTTAAAGTGATAATCATAAGATATCTGGTGCGGGAGACGCTCAAAAGCCAACTGGCGATCCTCTTCATCCTGCTGCTGATTTTTTTCTGTCAGAAGCTGGTTAAGATCCTCGGTGCGGCCGTTGACGGCGAAATTCCAACAAATCTGGTGCTTTCCCTGCTTGGTTTAGGGATCCCGGAAATGGCGCAGCTCATCCTGCCGCTAAGTCTTTTCCTTGGCCTGCTCATGACGCTTGGGAAACTCTACACCGAGAGTGAAATCACGGTGATGCATGCCTGTGGCCTGAGCAAAGCGGTACTGGTGAAAGCGGCCATGATACTGGCGCTGTTCACGGGTATTGTTGCCGCGGTGAATGTGATGTGGGCGGGCCCCATGTCTTCCCGTCATCAGGACGAAGTGCTGGCCGAAGCGAAAGCCAACCCCGGCATGGCGGCGTTAGCCCAGGGGCAGTTCCAGCAGGCGACCGACGGCAACTCCGTGCTGTTTATTGAGAGCGTTGACGGCAGTAAATTCAACGACGTCTTCCTGGCGCAGTTACGTCCCAAAGGTAACGCGCGTCCTTCCGTGGTGGTTGCAGATTCCGGTCAGCTTGCTCAGCGCAAAGATGGTTCTCAGATCGTGACGCTGAATAAAGGCACCCGTTTCGAAGGCACCGCGATGCTGCGCGACTTCCGTATCACGGATTTCCAGAACTATCAGGCCATTATCGGCCATCAGGCGGTGGCGCTCGATCCAACGGATACCGAGCAAATGGACATGCGGACCCTCTGGAATACCGATACCGACAGAGCGCGCGCTGAGTTCCACTGGCGTATTACGCTCGTCTTCACCGTGTTTATGATGGCGCTGATTGTCGTTCCGCTGAGCGTGGTGAACCCTCGCCAGGGACGCGTGCTCTCTATGCTGCCGGCGATGCTGCTTTACCTGATCTATTTCCTGCTGCAAACCTCGATTCGTTCTAACGGCGCGAAGGGTAAGCTGGACCCTATGGTCTGGACATGGTTCGTCAACAGCCTGTACATCTTACTGGCGCTAGGGTTAAACCTGTGGGATACGGTGCCTGTGCGCCGCATACGTGCCCGATTCTCGCGTAAAGGAGCCATCTAATGCAGGCGTTTGGCGTTCTTGATCGCTATATCGGTAAAACCATTTTTACCACCATCATGATGACCTTGTTCATGCTGGTGTCGCTCTCCGGCATTATCAAATTTGTCGATCAGCTGAAAAAAGCCGGGCAGGGGAGCTATGACGCGATGGGCGCGGGGATGTATACCCTGCTCAGCGTGCCGAAAGATGTGCAGATCTTCTTCCCGATGGCGGCCCTGCTGGGCGCGCTGCTGGGGCTGGGAATGCTGGCGCAGCGTAGTGAGCTGGTCGTTATGCAGGCCTCAGGCTTTACCCGCATGCAGGTCGCGCTGTCGGTAATGAAAACCGCGATCCCACTGGTGCTGTTGACCATGGCGATCGGCGAGTGGGTCGCGCCGCAGGGCGAACAGATGGCGCGTAACTACCGTGCGCAGGCAATGTACGGTGGCTCACTGCTCTCGACTCAACAAGGTTTATGGGCGAAAGACGGTAAAAACTTCGTCTACATCGAGCGGGTAAAGGGGAATGACGAACTGGGTGGGGTGAGCATCTACGCTTTCGATGACCAGCGCCGTCTGGAGTCCGTTCGCCACGCCTCTTCGGCGAAATTTGACGCCGAACATAAGCAGTGGCGGTTGTCCCAGGTTGATGAATCTAACCTGACCGATCCGAAACAGATTACGGGTTCTCAGACGGTAACCGGGACGTGGAAGACCAACCTGACGCCCGATAAGCTCGGGGTCGTGGCGCTGGATCCAGACGCGCTCTCCATCAGCGGTTTACACAACTATGTGAAATACCTGAAGTCGAGCGGGCAGGATGCGGGACGTTATCAGCTCAACATGTGGAGCAAAATCTTCCAGCCGATGTCCGTGGCGGTGATGATGCTGATGGCGCTGTCGTTTATCTTCGGCCCGTTACGCAGCGTGCCGATGGGCGTGCGCGTCGTGACCGGTATCAGCTTCGGCTTTGTGTTCTACGTGCTCGACCAGATCTTCGGTCCGCTGACGCTGGTTTATGGCATTCCGCCGATAATTGGTGCGCTGCTGCCAAGCGCCAGTTTCCTCCTGATCAGCCTCTGGCTGTTGTTGAAACGCTCCTGATTGACCTCTCCTCGCTTCCGGTTCACCGGGAGCGAGGCTAATCTCCTGTTTCACCCCGCACTTTTTCTCACAACCTTCAACGCCTCGCCCTGAATTTGAGTATTATTGAGCGATAAAGTCGTGAAGGGATCCTCTATGAAGCAAATTCGAATGCTTGCCCAGTATTACGTCGATCTGATGATGAAGCTTGGGCTGGTGCGTTTCTCCATGCTGCTTGCGCTGGCGCTGGTCGTTCTGGCCATTGTCGTGCAAATGGCCGTCACCATGGTTCTGCATGGTCAGGTCGAGAGTATCGACGTCATCCGCTCCATCTTCTTTGGATTACTTATTACCCCCTGGGCGGTCTACTTCCTTTCCGTGGTGGTTGAACAGCTGGAAGAGTCCCGTCAGCGTTTGTCTAAGCTGGTCGATAAACTGGAAGAGATGCGCGAGCGAGACCTGAAGCTCAACGTCCAGCTTAAAGACAACATTGCGCAGCTGAACCAGGAGATTTCAGATCGTGAGAAGGCGGAGGCCGAGCGCCAGGCCACGCTGGAGCAGCTGAAAATCGAAATGAAAGAGCGCGAGGTCACGCAGATCCAGCTTGAGCAGCAATCCTCTTTCCTGCGGTCGTTCCTCGATGCTTCGCCGGATCTGGTGTTTTACCGTAATGAAGATAAAGAGTTTTCCGGCTGTAACCGGGCGATGGAGTTGCTCACCGGGAAAAGCGAGAAGCAGCTGATTAACCTGAAACCGCAGGACGTTTACTCTGAAGAGGCGGCGGCCAAGGTCATGGAGACCGACGAAAAAGTCTTCCGTCATAACGTCTCGCTGACCTATGAACAGTGGCTGGATTACCCGGACGGACGCAAAGCCTGCTTTGAGATCCGTAAGGTGCCCTACTATGACCGCGTGGGGAAACGCCATGGCCTGATGGGCTTTGGCCGCGACATTACCGAGCGTAAGCGCTATCAGGATGCCCTTGAGCGTGCCAGCCGCGACAAGACCACCTTTATCTCCACCATCAGCCACGAGCTGCGTACGCCGCTTAACGGCATCGTCGGGCTGAGCCGTATTCTGCTGGATACCGACCTGACCGCAGAGCAGGAAAAATACCTCAAGACTATCCATGTTTCGGCGGTCACGCTGGGTAATATCTTCAACGATATTATTGATATGGATAAGATGGAGCGCCGTAAAGTTCAGCTTGATAATCAGCCTGTTGATTTCACCAGCTTCCTTGCCGATCTGGAAAACCTGTCCGGCCTGCAGGCGCAGCAGAAGGGGCTAAGTTTTGTCATGGAGCCAACCCTGCCGCTGCCGCATAAAGTGGTGACTGACGGTACGCGTTTGCGCCAGATCCTGTGGAACCTTATCAGCAACGCGGTGAAATTTACCCAGAAGGGGCAGGTTGCGGTGCGCATCCGCTTTGACGAAGGCGACATGCTGCACTTTGAGGTAGAGGACTCCGGGATGGGTATTCCGCAGGAGGAGCAGGACAAAATCTTCGCCATGTACTACCAGGTGAAGGACAGCAACGGCGGAAAACCAGCTACCGGAACGGGCATTGGCCTGGCGGTCTCTAAACGACTGGCGAAGAGCATGGGGGGCGATATCACCGTTGCCAGCCAGCCGGGTAAAGGGTCAACCTTCACGCTGACGGTCCATGCGCCGGCGGTGGCGGAGGAGGTTGAGGATACCTTTGAAAATGACGATATGCCGCTGCCTGCGCTGCACGTCCTGCTGGTGGAAGACATTGAGCTGAACGTGATCGTGGCGCGCTCCGTGCTGGAAAAACTGGGCAACAGCGTCGATGTCGCGATGACCGGTAAGGCCGCGCTGGAGATGTTTAAACCGGACGAATACGATCTTGTTCTGCTGGATATTCAGTTACCGGATATGACCGGGCTGGATATCTCACGCGAGCTGACGCGTCAGTACGCGGCCGACGAACTGCCGCCGCTGGTTGCCCTGACGGCGAACGTGCTGAAAGATAAAAAAGAGTATCTCGATGCCGGTATGGACGATGTACTCAGCAAGCCGCTGGCGGTGCCTGCTCTGACCGCCATGATTAAGAAGTTCTGGGATACCCGTGATGAAGAGGAGAGCACCATGACGTCTGTTGATAGCGCAAAAGCCCAAACGATACTCGATACCGCGATGCTGGAGCAGTACATCGATCTGGTCGGCCCGAAACTGATTACCGATGGTCTGGCGGTGTTCGAAAAAATGATGCCGGGCTATCTGAGTGTGCTGGAATCAAACCTGACGGCGCGTGACCAGAAGGGCATCGTGGAAGAAGGACATAAAATTAAAGGTGCCGCCGGTTCGGTTGGCCTACGCCACCTGCAGCAGTTGGGTCAACAGATTCAGTCGCCTGATTTACCTGCATGGGAAGATAACGTGGGTGATTGGGTTGAAGAGATGAAGCAAGAGTGGCAAAACGATGTGGCGGTGCTTAAAGCCTGGGTTGACGCCAGAAAAAAATGACCCCGGATTAACCGGGGTGCGCGAATACTGCGCCAACACCAGGGAAATCGTGGCTGCGCCTGTTTTTAAACGTTATTTTCGAAAGGGCGCTGCCTGAAAAATTTAGGCCGCACGCAGATAAGATAGCAAATCTTAAATGGTTTGTTACATGAATCAGTGAAATGTGTGAAGCATAGCGTTTTAATCAAAATTATTAATGTGCTTCAGCAAGTTGCAGAAAAGGATTGTCATGATGAAAAAGATTGGTGTCGTGCTGAGCGGATGCGGTGTTTACGATGGTTCTGAGATACATGAAGCCGTAATCACACTGCTGGCCCTGGCTAAGCAGGGAGCAGAGGTGATTTGTTTTGCGCCAGACAAAAATCAGGCGGATGTGATTAATCATCTGACCGGTGAGCCGATGGCGGAAACCCGTAATGTACTGATTGAAGCCGCGCGTATTGCGCGAGGTGATATCCATCCTCTTATTCAGGCAGACCCTACAGAGCTTGATGCGCTCATTGTGCCGGGTGGGTTTGGCGCGGCCAAAAATCTCAGTACCTTTGCTGCGCAGGGCGCGGAGTGTCAGATCGATCCTCATCTGAAAGCGCTGTCACAGGCCATGCATGCGGCAGGAAAGCCGCTGGGCTTTATCTGTATCGCACCGGCGATGTTGCCTAAGATTTTTGATTTCCCGCTGCGCCTGACCATCGGGACGGATATCGATACCGCAGAGATCGTCGAGGAAATGGGGGGCGAACACGTTCCGTGCCCGGTAGATGACATTGTGGTTGATGAAGATAACAAAATTGTCACCACGCCTGCGTATATGCTGGCGAAGAATATTGCAGAAGCGGCTATGGGGATCGAAAAGCTGGTCGCCCGCGTGCTGGTGTTGGCTGAATGAGTCGTCAATCCGGTGCCGGCGCGTGGGTAAAACGTACCCTGTTGCGCATCGTTCTGATGCTGGCGGTGTTTTGGGGCGGTGGACTCGCCCTGTTCAGCATTATGCCAGTCCCGTTCTCCGCCGTAATGGTTGAGCGCCAGCTCGGCGCGTGGCTCGGCGGCGATTTCAGCTATGTTGCCCACTCTGACTGGGTAAGCATGGACGAGATCTCGCCGTTCATGGGGCTGGCGGTCATCGCGGCGGAGGACCAGAAATTCCCGGAGCACTGGGGGTTCGACGTGGCGGCCATTGAGAAGGCGCTAGCCCATAACGAACGCCATGAAAACCGCGTGCGCGGTGCCTCAACCTTGTCGCAGCAGACGGCCAAAAATCTGTTTCTGTGGGACGGCCGCAGCTGGGTGCGAAAAGGGCTGGAAGCGGGGTTAACCCTGGGGATGGAAACGGTCTGGAGCAAAAAGCGCATTCTGACCGTCTATCTCAACGTCGCTGAATTTGGCGACGGTATTTTTGGCGTGGAAGCTGCCGCGCAGCGTTATTTCAATAAGCCAGCCAGCCGTCTGAGCATGTCAGAAGCAGCATTTCTGGCCGCTGTCTTACCGAATCCCATCCGCTTTAAAGCCAGTGCCCCATCAGGGTACGTGCGAAGCCGTCAGGCGTGGATCCTACGCCAGATGAATCAGCTGGGTGGAGAGGGTTTTATGCAGCGTAATAATCTTATGTAGGGCGGGTAAGCGCAGCGCCACCCGCCGAGGGGCGAACGCTAGTCTTCGTCAAATCCGGCGTTAAACAGGGCAATCACCGCCGCCAGCGCTTCCTCTTCCTGAGGTCCGGTGGCTTCGACTTCAATCTGGCGCCCTTTGGCGGAATCCAGCATTAGCAGGGCGATCACGCTGTTCGCTTCCGCTTCGGTACCTTCGTCATTCCGCAGCAGAACCTCAGCATCGAAACCCTGCATCAGCTCAAACAGTTTCATCGCCGGGCGTGCATGCATACCCAGCTTATTGGTGATCTCAACGGTTTGTTTTACGGTCATGTTTTACGTTTTTCCAGCGTGCGATGACGGGACTGAACGTTCTTCCCGCGCGAGCGGAAATAGTCGGCCAGCTGTTCGGCGATATAAACCGAACGATGTTTACCGCCGGTACAGCCAATCGCCACCGTCAGGTAGCTACGATTGTTTGTCTCCAGCATAGGTAACCATAGCTCAAGGTAGCTTCGCGTCTGGTAGATAAAATTGTGAACTTCTGTGTGCCGGTCGAGGAAGGCCGCGACGGGTTTATCCAGACCGGTCATGGGACGCAGCTTCGGATCCCAGTGCGGGTTAGGCAGGAAGCGCACGTCGAAAACGTAATCCGCATCAATCGGAATACCGTGCTTAAAGCCGAAGGATTCGAACACCATCGTCAGTTCGCGCTCGCGCTTGCCCAACAGTCGGGTACGCAGCATTTCCGCCAACTCGTGAACGGACATCTCAGAGGTGTCGACAATCAGGTCGGCACGAGAACGCAGCGGCTCCAGCAGGTCGCTCTCTTCATCGATCGCGCTCTCCAGAGAGAGGTTCTTACTGGAAAGCGGGTGCAAGCGACGGGTATCGCTGTAGCGGCGGATCAGCGTATTGCGGTCTGCATCGAGGAAAAGCAGCTGAGGCGAGAACGCATCAGGCAGGTTGCTCATGGCCTGTTCGAAGATCTCTGGCGATTCAGGCATGTTACGGACGTCGATGCTGACGGCGGCAGAGGTTTGCCTCTCCGCAAGCGTACGGGCCAGGTCAGGCAATAACACGACCGGCAGGTTATCGACGCAGTAAAAACCCATGTCTTCCAGCGCGCGCAGAGCAACGGATTTCCCCGACCCTGAACGGCCACTGACAATCATCAGCACCATGTTCCGTTTCTCCTCAGGACAACAGATGTGAAGGCCATCTCCTGGTTATGCATCATCCTGATTGCCTTCTGCTTCAGTGATAATCTGATAGAGCTCTTCATCACTTTGGGCCGAGCGCAGTCGACGGCAAATGGTTTTGTCAGCCAGACGCTTGGCGACCAGCGACAGCGTATGCAGATGGGTTTTAGTCTGATCGGCAGGCACCAGCAGCGCGAAGAGGAGATCGACGGGCTGGTTATCAATGGCATCGAAGGCGATGGGTGTTTCAAGCTGCACAAACACACCAACGGCACGCAGGGTATCCTCTTCCAGTTTGCCGTGCGGGATCGCGATGCCGTTGCCGATACCGGTACTGCCCATTTTTTCACGGGTCAGAATCGCTTCGAATACCACCTGCGGCGGCAGGCCCAGCTGTTTTGCAGCCAGTTCACTGATGATCTCCAGCGCACGTTTTTTGCTCTGGCAGTGAACCGCACTGCGGGTACATTCCTGGTTAAGGACATTGCTCAGTTGAAGAGCGGAATCGTTGTTCATCATAATTTCACCTAAGCGCTAACTGTACAAATGGCCTGTTGTGTTTCACAACAGGCCGTCCTGCACCCGTTAACTGCCCGGACAATTAGTGTTGTTTCAGTTTATCTTTATGTTTATTGAGCTGTCGTGCAAGCTTATCAATCAAGCCGTCGATAGCAGCGTACATGTCTTGTCCTTCCGCACTGGCATGCAGTTCACCCCCGTTAACATGCAGGGTGGCATCCGAGATATGAGTCACTTTCTCCACTTTCAACACAATATAGACCTGATTGATCCTTTCGAAATACTGCTCGAGTTTTGCAAACTTCGCGTTCACAAAGTCGCGTAAAGCCTCAGTAATTTCGACGTTTTGTCCAGTGATGTTGAGCTGCATAGTGTCTTCCTTATCGGTTGTGTCAGACCAGCTGTTTACGCTGGTTGGACGGCGGAATGGATAAAGACTCTCGATACTTCGCAACAGTACGACGTGCCACCATAATACCCTGATCGGACAGCATGGTGGTTAACTTACTGTCGCTTAGTGGCTTCGCGGGATTCTCCGCGGCGATCAACTTCTTCACCAGGGCACGAATGGCCGTTGACGACGCTTCGCCGCCGCCTTCGGTATTCACATGGCTGGAGAAGAAATACTTAAGCTCAAAAATACCGCGTGGACTGTGCAGATACTTCTGCGTGGTGACACGGGAAATGGTTGATTCATGCATTTCGACGGCCTGGGCGATATCCGCCAGTACCATCGGTTTCATATACTCTTCGCCCTGCTCAAAGAACGCCTGCTGCTGTTCGACAATACAGCGGCTGACGCGTAGCAGCGTATCATTTCGGCTCTCCAGACTTTTGATCAGCCATCGCGCTTCCTGCAAATTGCTACGAATATATTGATTGTCGGAGTCGTTACGCACGCTGGTGCACATGGAGGCATACTGCTGGTTGATTTGCAGGCGAGGGATGCTGTCTGAATTCAGTTCAACGACCCAGCGGCCATTGTGTTTTCTGACCAGCACATCCGGGATGACGTACTCGGGCTCGCTGGTCTGGATCGACTGTCCCGGGCGCGGATCGAGCGACTGGATCAGATTCACCGCTTCTTTCAGCACCTCTTCCTTCAGGCGCGTGACGCGCATCAGGGTGCGGAAATCGTGGTTCGCCAACAGATCCAGATGATCGCTGATGATTAAGCGCGCCTCGTCGAGCCATGGCGTCTCTTTGCTGAACTGAGAAAGCTGGATTAGCAGGCAGTCGCGCAGATCTTTTGCGGCCACGCCTACCGGATCGAAACGCTGGATGCGCTTCAGAACGGCTTCAACTTCCTCAAGCTCAATCTCGTCGTCGCCCATGCTTTCCAGAATATCGTCCAGCGTGACGGTCAAATAGCCGGTGTCGTCAACGGCATCGACAATTGAGGTGGCAATCGCGCGGTCGGTATCGGAGAAGGGTGTGAGTTCCACCTGCCACATCAGGTAATCCTGCAGTGACTGGGTGGTTTCGCCCTGGTAGACCGGTAGCTCATCATCCTGGTAGTCTGCACGCGTACCGGAAGGGGTTCCGGCGGTGTAGATTTCATCCCAGCTGGCATCCAGCGGAAGCTCGTCCGGCATCTCTTTTTGTTCGAGTGCATCCGCGGTGTCGAGCGCTTCTGTATCCTGCGATTGCTGGGTATCTACCTCGTCATGAAGATCGGTTTGTTCCAGCAGGGGGTTGCTGTCCAGCGCCTGCTGGAGCTCCTGCTGAAGTTCTAACGTGGACAGTTGCAACAGGCGAATTGCCTGCTGTAGCTGCGGCGTCATCGCCAGTTGTTGGCTGAGCCTTAATTGCAAACCTTGCTTCATGTTCAGAGCATTTTTCTCCGGTTCGGCGTTACGTTACCTCTACCCTATCAGAGTCTGAAGTCTTCCCCAAGATAGACGCGCTTAACATGATCGTCTTCGAGGATCTGCTGCGGCGTACCGTGGGCGATCAGATTGCCCTGGCTCACAATATACGCGCGTTCACACACGGCCAGCGTTTCACGGACGTTGTGGTCGGTGATCAGTACGCCAAGCCCGCTGTCACGCAGGTGTTCAATGATACGTTTAATGTCGATAACCGAGATTGGGTCAACGCCCGCAAACGGTTCATCCAGAAGGATAAACTTCGGGTTTGCGGCCAGCGCACGGGCAATCTCAACGCGGCGGCGTTCGCCCCCGGAGAGAGCCTGACCGAGGCTGTCGCGCAGATGCTCAATGTGGAACTCTTCCATCAGCTCGTTGGCACGATCCTGACGCTGTTCGCTGGTCAGATCGTTACGAATTTGCAGGACCGCCATCAGGTTATCGTAAACGCTAAGACGACGGAAAATGGAGGCTTCCTGCGGCAGGTAGCCGATCCCGCGACGTGCGCGCGCGTGCAGCGGCAGAAGACTGATGTCTTCATCGTCAATGACAATGTTGCCGGCATCTCGCGGCACAATGCCAACGACCATGTAGAAAGTGGTGGTTTTACCCGCACCGTTAGGGCCAAGCAGCCCTACAATTTCGCCGGAGTTGACGGTCAGACTGACATCTTCTACGACACGGCGGCCCTTATAGGCCTTCGCGAGATTTTTTGCAGTTAATGTTGCCATAACGAATTAGTTACTCTTCTTCTGTGCCGGGGCCTGGCCTTTGCCTTTGTCCTGCAGCTGCGACGGAACCAGTACGGTGGTGACGCGTTTGCCTTTCTCGCTGGAGGCCTGCATTTTTTGCTCTTTTACCAGATAGGTAATCTGGTCGCCGGTAATGTTGCTGTCCAGCTGTTCCAGGTACGCATTACCGGTCAGGATGACCAGGTCCTTCGCCAGCTCATAGTGCATGTGCGTAGCGTGACCTTTCACCGGCTTGCCGTTGTCCTGCATCTGGTAGAAGGTGGCCGGGTTACCGTAACCATCAATGATCTCTTTGCCCTGCTCGCCACCCGGACGGGTCACGACCACTTTGTCGGCATTAATTTTGATGGTGCCCTGAGTCATGACGACGTTACCCGTGAAGGTGACGACGTTGCCCTGCATATCGAGAGACTGGGTATCGGACTCGATATGGATCGGTTGGTCGGTATCGCCCGTTACAGCAAGCGCGGGGAGACTGGTCGCCAGCATCGCGCTGGCGATAATTACTTTAAGGCTGAGTTTGTTTGTTTTGAATTTCATAGGAGGTTCTAACCTTTTCAATCAGCTCGGCGTTTTTGCTGCGTAAGTTCCCGCGCATTCTCAAACCGCTGGAATTAAATGTTGTGCCATACAGTGTGACCAGATCCTGCGACGTCACGTCCTGGGTTACCAGGTTGATCTGGGCATTATCCGTCGTAATTTTTCGTAGCTGCGAGTCAGCGGTCAGGGCGTTGACTTCAACGTGGCCATACAGATAAAGCATACGGTCATTTGTCAGTTTTGCCCGATCTGACTTAATTGACCACGTCGGCACTTTGTCCTTATCAAATGTGGTCATGACAGGTTGGGTAAACCACGAAATACCGTCATCTGAAAAATATTCAACATGCTGGGCAATCAGGCGATAGTTCAGCGCGCCTTCAGGGCTGTAGACCACGGTGTCGCTGTGATCGCTTTTATAGGTTGGATCGTTATTGTTGATCACTTCCGTTTGCGTATCGTCGCGATCGGCAAGGTTCACGCCAATCAATACCAGTGCGACAAGCGAAAGCAAAATGATAATCCAACGTCTGGTTTTACTCATATCGATTGCCCTTTGGCCTCATCAAGCTTGCCCTGCGCCAGCAGGAGCAGATCGCAGACTTCACGTACGGCACCGCGGCCCCCGTTGATGTGGGTAACGTAGTCAGCGCGCGGGATCAGCAGCGGATGCGCATCGGCAACGGCGATGCTCAGCCCAACTTCAGCCATCACGGGCCAGTCAATCAGATCGTCCCCGACGTAGGCCACGTTTTCCGGTGCGATAGCCAGTTTACCCAGTAAATCTTTAAACGCCGCCATCTTATCGGATTGCCCCTGATACAGATGGGTAATGCCTAAGGTTTCACAGCGGTCTTCTACCAGTTTAGCTTTTCGCCCGGTGATGATAGCCACCTCAATACCTGAGGTGAGCGCACAGCGGATACCGTAGCCGTCGCGAACGTTAAACGCTTTCAGCTCTTCACCATTATTGCCCATGTAAATCAGGCCGTCGGAGAGTACCCCATCCACATCCAGGATGAGCAGACGAATGTTTTCCGCCTTTGCCATCATCTGGGTACTGACCGGACCATAACAGGTTGCAAGGGATGCACCCGCATTACTCATTGTCTTATCCTTCATTACACTACGCCTGCGCGCAGCAGATCATGCATATGTACCACACCCAGCAACTGGTCGCCATCGGCAACCATAACGGAGGTGATATGGCGGGACTGCATCAGGTTCAGCACATCCACGGCCAGCGTACCCGGACGCACGCGGATACCGCCTGGCGTCATCACGTCGGCAATGCCGAGCGTGCGGACATCGACACCCATGTCGAACACGCGACGCAGGTCGCCATCGGTGAAGATCCCCTGAATTTTCATCAGATCGTCGCACACGACCGTCATCCCCAGATTCTTGCGGGTGATTTCCAGCAGCGCATCACGCAGGGAGGCTTCTTTACTGACGTGAGGGATCTCATCCCCGGTGTGCATAATATCGTTTACCCGAAGCAGCAGCTTGCGCCCCAGCGCACCGCCCGGGTGGGAAAGCGCGAAATCTTCCGGCGTAAAACCACGGGCTTCGAGCAGCGCGACGGCAAGCGCATCACCCATGACCAGCGCGGCGGTGGTGCTGGACGTCGGCGCCAGGCCGAGCGGACAGGCCTCCTTGGGCACTTTCACGCACAGGTGAATGTCTGCCGCCCGCGCCATGCTGCTTTCCGGACGGCTGGTCATGCAAATAAGCGGCACCTGCAGGCGCTTCAGTACCGGAATCAACGCCAGGATCTCATTGGACTCACCGGAGTTGGACAGCGCGATGACGATATCCTGCGGCGTGACCATACCCAGGTCGCCATGCGCGGCTTCTCCCGGGTGCACAAAGAAGGACGAGGTGCCGGTACTGGCAAATGTTGCCGCCATTTTGCGTCCAATGTGGCCGGACTTACCCATCCCCATCACCACGACTTTGCCGGCACAGTAGAATATCTTCTCACATGCCAGACTAAAATCCTGATTAATGTACTGATCTAACTGCGCCAGACCTTCACGTTCAATCTCCAGAACGTCTTTGCCTGCTTTCTGAAAGTCAAAACCCGGCTGCAATTCTATTTGCGACATAATGCGTTTCCGTTACCCAGAGAGAAGAGGCGAGAGCCAGTACAGCATCGCCATCCATACGATAAATCCACCCGTCAGCAGCGCGCCTGCGCCTTTGCCGATCTGTCGTTGCCGCCGCCAGCAGAGCAGGGCAAATATCACGCTGACCAATAACATCACGCCGTAGTCGCGTGAGAACGCCAGGGGATTAAAGGGCCCTGGCGTAATCAGGGCCGGCAGACCCATCACAATGGCGATATTAAATATGTTGGAACCGATGATATTACCAATGGCAATGTCATCCTCACCTTTGCGTGCCCCCGCAATGGCCGTGGCCAGCTCCGGCAGGCTGGTACCGATGGCAATCACCGTCAGACCAATGGTCAGTTCACTGATGGCGAAATAGTTCGCCAGCACCGTCGCGTTATCCACAACCATACGCGTTGCCATCGGCATGATGATCAGCGCAACGCCAAGCCACAGTAGGGCAACAGGCAGCGTGCCTTCTCGCGGAAGTTCGGCGACCTGCTCACGCGTGAGGCTATCCTGGCCCTGCTTTTCAGCCAGACGGGCGATTTTAACACTATACAGCAGCCAAATAACGGCCAGCGCCAGCAAGAAAATGCCGTCGCTGTAGCTCAGTACACCATCGTAAAATACGCACCCTGCCAGCAGACTTACGATTAACATTAGCGGCAATTCACGGCGCAGAACATCAGAATGCACGCGAAATGGATGGAGCAGTGCCGCCAGGCCTAAAATCAAGAGTATATTGACGATGTTAGAGCCAATCGCAGTGCCTACTGCCAGGTCTAACTGACCATGCAGCGATGCCGAGACAGAGACGATGATTTCAGGAAGTGACGTTCCAACACTGACCACGGTCATCCCGATGACGACAGGCGGTACGCCCGTCAGGCGACACAGGATAGATGCAGCAAACACTAAACGGTCAGCACTGTAGACCACCAAAAGTAAACCAATTATTAACAGTGCTGTTGCTAAAAGCATCAAAAGTCCTTTCTTCAGGTATACTCGTCGGTCCATCGCGCGGAAATGGCTGGACTGCATACAGTCTGAGGCGTAACGAATTCCTAATTTTGACTTTATGCGCCGGAAAAGTAAAACAAATGCCAGCTTTCGCTAACCTCAACGGCTATTATTCTGTAAAAATGCGGAGTTGAGGGCTGATTCAGGCAGCATGCCTTAATGTGAGCAGGGTAATAAAGGAACCATAAATGAGCCAAACGATGGCGAATTTAGTCGATGTTCGCGGTGTGAGTTTTTCTCGCGCCAACAGATTGATATTTGATGATATTTCATTGACCGTACCGCGTGGCAAGATCACTGCCATCATGGGGCCGTCCGGGATCGGTAAAACGACCCTGTTGCGCCTTATTGGTGGGCAGATCCCACCGGATAGCGGTGAAATTCTCTTTGATGGCGAAAACATCCCGGAGATGTCACGCTCGCGCCTGTATACTGTCCGCAAACGCATGAGCATGCTCTTTCAGTCTGGAGCCTTGTTCACCGACATGAATGTCTTTGATAACGTGGCCTATCCGCTGCGCGAGCATACCAGCCTGCCGCCTGAACTGCTGAAAAGCACGGTGATGATGAAGCTTGAAGCCGTCGGTTTGCGGGGCGCCGCGAAACTGATGCCTTCAGAGCTATCCGGGGGGATGGCGCGCCGCGCCGCGCTGGCGCGAGCCATTGCACTCGAACCTGATTTAATCATGTTTGACGAACCGTTCGTTGGACAGGATCCCATCACGATGGGCGTGCTGGTGAAGCTCATCTCTGAACTGAACAGTGCGCTTGGCGTCACCTGCATTGTGGTATCTCACGATGTACCGGAAGTATTGAGCATTGCCGATTACGCCTATATCGTGGCGGACAAAAAGATCGTCGCGCACGGTAGCGCCCAGGCGCTGCAGGAGAATTGCGATCCGCGCGTGCGGCAGTTCCTCGACGGTATTGCCGATGGCCCTGTGCCGTTCCGCTACCCGGCGGGCGACTATCGTGACGATTTACTGGGAATAGGGAGTTAAGCCACTCATGCTGTTAAATGCGTTGGCCGCTCTCGGACACCGTGGCATAAAAACCATCAGGACGTTCGGGCGTGCCGGATTGATGTTATTCAACGCGCTGGTCGGCAAGCCGGAATTCCGTAAGCACGCACCGCTGCTGGTGCGGCAGCTTTATAATGTCGGCGTGCTGTCGATGCTCATCATCATTGTCTCCGGTCTTTTTATCGGTATGGTGCTTGGGCTACAGGGCTATCTTGTTCTGACAACCTACAGTGCGGAAACCAGCCTCGGGATGCTGGTGGCGCTCTCGCTGCTACGAGAACTGGGGCCGGTTGTGGCGGCGCTGTTGTTCGCCGGGCGTGCGGGGTCGGCATTAACGGCTGAAATTGGCCTGATGCGTGCGACCGAGCAGCTCTCCAGCATGGAGATGATGGCGGTCGATCCGCTACGTCGCGTGATCTCGCCGCGTTTCTGGGCTGGGGTGATCTCTTTACCGTTACTGACTATTCTGTTTGTCGCCGTGGGTATCTGGGGCGGTTCGCTGGTTGGCGTGCACTGGAAAGGCATTGACGCTGGTTTCTTCTGGTCCGCGATGCAGGACGCCATTGACCTGCGAATGGATCTGGTTAACTGCCTGATTAAAAGCGTGGTATTTGCCATTACGGTCACGTGGATTGCATTGTTCAATGGTTACGATGCCATTCCGACGTCGGCGGGCATTAGCCGTGCAACTACACGTACCGTCGTACATTCGTCGCTGGCCGTACTGGGTCTGGATTTTGTGCTCACCGCACTGATGTTTGGGAATTGAGTTCATGCAAACGAGAAAAAATGAAATTTGGGTCGGTGTATTCCTGCTTCTGGCGCTGCTGGCCGCGCTGTTCATCTGCCTGAGAGCGGCGGATATTACGTCTGTGCGCACCGAGCCGACGTATCGCATCTATGCCACCTTCGATAACATCGGCGGGCTGAAGGCGCGTTCACCGGTCCGTATTGGCGGCGTGGTGATCGGACGCGTAACGGACATTACGCTCGATGAGAAAACCTATCTGCCACGCGTCGCGATGGATATCGAAGAGCGTTATAACCATATCCCGGACACCAGTTCCCTTTCTATCCGTACTTCCGGCCTGCTGGGTGAACAATATCTGGCGCTTAACGTCGGTTTTGAAGACCCCGAGCTGGGAACGACTATCCTTAAAGACGGTAGCGTCATTCAGGATACGAAATCCGCGATGGTTCTGGAGGATATGATTGGTCAGTTCCTTTACAACAGCAAAGGGGATGAGAAAAAATCCGATGCAGCCCCTGCGCAGAGCGAAGAGCATACCGACGCCGCACCGACACCTGGTGCTGCGAATTAATTTCAGGAGAAGTCATTCATGTTTAAACGACTGTTAATGGTTGCCATGCTGGTCATCGCCCCTCTCACCGCTGCCCACGCTGCGGATCAGAGTAACCCGTACAAACTGATGGACGAGGCCGCGAAGAAGACCTTCGACCGCCTTACAAACGAACAGCCTAAAATTCGTGCTAATCCTGATTATCTGCGTGATGTCGTTGACCAGGAACTGCTGCCGTATGTGCAGATCAAATATGCGGGTGCGCTGGTGCTGGGACGTTATTACAAAGACGCGACCCCTGCGCAGCGTGAGGCCTACTTTGCCGCGTTCCGTGAATACCTGAAACAGGCTTATGGCCAGGCGCTGGCGATGTACCACGGTCAGACCTATCAGATTGCGCCTGAGCAGCCGCTGGGTGATGCGACCATCGTGCCTATCCGCGTAACGATCAACGATCCTAACGGCCGTCCGCCGGTTCGTCTGGATTTCCAGTGGCGTAAAAACAGCCAGACCGGCCACTGGCAGGCGTATGACATGATCGCCGAAGGCGTAAGCATGATCACCACCAAACAGAACGAGTGGAGTGACCTGCTGCGCACTAAGGGTATTGATGGCCTGACCGCGCAGCTGCAGTCCATTGCTCGTCAGAAAATCACGCTGGACGAGAAGAAGTAATGTCACAGCAACTCAGCTGGTCGCGTGAAGGCGAGACATTAAAGCTGTCCGGTGAGCTGGATCAGGATCTGCTGAACCCCTTATGGGATAAACGCCATGAGGCCATGCAGGGCGTGACGCTTATCGACTTAACCGACATCACACGGGTCGATACGGCAGGCGTTGCGCTGCTTGCCCATCTGGTTGCGGTAGGGAAAAAGCAGGGGGCGAGCGTCACGCTTCGCGGCGCGAGCGATAATGTCGTTACCCTGGCGCAGCTCTACAATCTGCCTCAGGACGTATTGCCTCGTTAATATTTTCAGTGCGTTACTTCCGAAAGCCCTGACAGTTTCATCGTCGGGGCTTTTTGCTTGTTTAAGACGACGCCACTTTGCTCTAAGATGTTGGGCTTGTTTTCACTATCAGATGATTAAGAACCCATGGAAAATCATGAAATCCAGACAGTGCTGATGAATGCACTCTCCCTTCAGGAAGCCCACGTCACTGGCGATGGCAGTCACTTCCAGGTTATTGCTGTGGGTGAGATGTTCGACGGTATGAGCCGTGTAAAGAAACAGCAGGCTGTGTACGCGCCGCTGATGGAATATATTGCGGATAACCGCATCCACGCCCTGTCGATTAAAGCGTTCACCCCGCAAGAGTGGGCACGCGATCGCAAACTAAACGGTTTTTGAGCTGAGGGCGACAGGCCCGCAGCACGGTTGAATTTATAAGAGAGCACACAATGGATAAATTTCGTGTACAGGGGCCAACGCGTCTCCAGGGCGAAGTCACAATTTCTGGCGCGAAAAACGCCGCGCTGCCAATCCTCTTTGCTGCGCTGCTCGCGGAAGAGCCGGTAGAAATTCAGAACGTACCGAAGCTGAAAGATATCGATACCACCATGAAGCTGCTCACCCAGTTGGGCACGAAAGTCGAGCGTAATGGTTCCGTCTGGATCGACGCCAGCAAGGTGAACAACTTCTCTGCCCCTTACGATCTGGTGAAAACCATGCGTGCTTCCATCTGGGCGCTTGGCCCGCTGGTGGCGCGTTTTGGTCAGGGTCAGGTCTCTCTGCCGGGCGGCTGCGCTATCGGTGCGCGTCCGGTTGACCTGCACATCTTTGGTCTGGAAAAACTGGGCGCAGAGATCAAGCTGGAAGAAGGTTACGTCAAAGCGTCCGTCAATGGTCGTCTGAAAGGCGCGCACATTGTCATGGACAAAGTGAGCGTGGGCGCAACGGTTACCATTATGTCTGCGGCGACGCTGGCAGAAGGGACCACTATCATCGAAAACGCCGCGCGCGAACCGGAAATTGTGGATACCGCCAACTTCCTCGTGGCGCTGGGTGCGAAGATCACCGGTCAGGGTACCGACCGTATCACCATCGAAGGCGTTGAGCGTCTGGGCGGTGGTGTTTATCGCGTTCTGCCGGACCGTATCGAAACCGGTACCTTCCTGGTCGCTGCCGCGATCTCTGGCGGTAAGATTGTTTGTCGCAACGCGCAGCCCGATACCCTGGATGCGGTGCTGGCGAAACTGCGCGATGCGGGTGCGGATATCGAAATCGGTGAAGACTGGATCAGCCTTGATATGCACGGCCAGCGTCCAAAAGCGGTCAATGTGCGGACGGCGCCGCATCCGGCGTTCCCAACGGACATGCAGGCGCAGTTCACCCTGTTGAACCTGGTCGCCGAAGGTACTGGCTTCATCACAGAAACCATTTTCGAAAACCGCTTTATGCATGTACCGGAGCTGATCCGTATGGGTGCGCATGCTGAGATCGAAAGTAATACCGTGATTTGCCATGGCGTTGAGAAACTGTCAGGTGCTCAGGTGATGGCAACCGATCTGCGTGCGTCTGCAAGCCTGGTGCTGGCGGGTTGTATCGCGGAAGGCACAACGATCGTGGATCGTATTTATCACATCGATCGTGGTTATGAGCGTATCGAAGATAAACTGCGCGCGCTGGGTGCCAATATCGAGCGTGTGAAGGGCGAGTAATCGTTCCGGCAGCCCCCTGCCAGCAATGACCGGGGGGTTGCTGTTCCTGTCAAAAACGCATTACTTCTGCGGTTCTCTTTTTGCCTTTCTCTGGCGAATCATGCGCGTTCTGTCGATAAATTCATGGGTGATGGGATCGTGGTAGCGCGAAGGCCAAATCACCCACGGATGCGTATCCAGCGCCGTCGCGATGATTAATTCTCCCTTGGGCCAGGGGCGGGTGAGGGCGTTTGCCAGAGTTGAAGAACTCAGTCCATGGCGGCGGGACTCTGCTGCCAGTGAAGTGCCTCTTTTGCGCAGTGCGGCAATAATATCAGCCGTGTGCCAGTCGATAAATTTCGTATCCATAACGCCGTCCTTAAGTTCGGATTCACCTACGCCGTTTCTTCTGAAACGACGGGGTTAATATACCCATTTCAAGCTTTTGTTCTAAAAAGTTCGCGTTACTTGAAGGGATATTCAGAATAAGACATGGCTTTATTCATGCAGTCTCTAAACCGATGAATTTACAGGAATACGTAATTTACAGGATTTTTCTGGAATCCCCCCGCCATGGTCGCGGGGAGAAACAAGGAGGGTTAACGGTCGCGCTGAACGGCGATGTGGGCAAGACCAATCAATGCCTCGCGCCACGGGCTGTCGGGAATGACCTGGAGAGCTTCGATGGCTTTGTCGGCTTCTTCTTCCGCACGCTGCCGCGTCCATTCCAGCGATCCGCAGATAGCCATGGTTTCCAGCACAGGTTCCAGAAGATGGCGGCCATTTCCCTGCTCAATCGCTTCACGGATCATTTTCGCCTGATCGGCTGTTCCGTTACGCATGGCATGGAGCAGCGGCAGGGTCGGTTTGCCTTCATTAAGGTCATCGCCCACGTTTTTGCCGAGCGTCTCACCGTCCGCACTATAGTCCAGCAAATCATCAATCAGCTGGAATGCCGTACCCAGATAGCGACCATAGTCCTGCAGGCCTTTTTCCTGTGCTTCGGTACAGTCAGCCAGAATGCCGGAACACTGGGCCGCCGCTTCAAACAGGCGCGCGGTTTTGCTGTAGATCACGCGCATGTAGTTTTCTTCGGTGATGTCCGGGTCGTTGACGTTCATCAGCTGCAGCACTTCGCCTTCAGCAATGACGTTTACGGCTTCGGACATCACTTCCAGCACTTTCAGGGAGCCCAGACTGGTCATCATCTGGAAGGCGCGGGTGTAGATAAAGTCCCCCACCAGTACGCTGGCTGCGTTCCCGAACGCGGCGTTAGCCGTGGCTTTGCCACGACGCATATCCGATTCATCCACCACATCGTCGTGCAGAAGCGTCGCCGTGTGGATAAATTCGATGAGCGCTGCGATAGTGATGTGGGCATTTCCCTGATAACCAACGGCTCTGGCAGCCAGAATGGCGATCATCGGACGAATGCGTTTACCACCGCCGCTGACAATGTAATAGCCCAACTGATTGATCAGCTGGACGTCAGAGTTGAGTTGCTCCAGGATTGCTGCATTCACACCCGCCATATCTTGCGCGGTTAACTCGTTGATTTTTTCTAAATTCATCGCAAAAGCCGGGCTTTTTATCCTGTTGATCCCATCTTCAATGGGGTAACGAAGGGTTTCGGTTTATCAATAGTAGTGCTGATTGTACTGAAAAAACGGCTCAGATAAACGTTACCGTACGTGTTGTGTTTTTTTTCTTCATGTATTGACGGTAGCACTTGTCAAAGGCTCGCGTTTTGCGTAATATTCGCGCCCTATTGTGAATATTTATAGCGCACTCTGAATCATACGAGGATGTGCGCGGAAGCGGAGTTTATATGTACGCGGTTTTCCAAAGTGGTGGTAAACAACACCGAGTAAGCGAAGGTCAGACCGTTCGCCTGGAAAAGCTGGACATCGCAACTGGCGAATCTGTTGAGTTCGCAGAAGTTCTGATGATCGCAAACGGTGAAGAAGTCAAAATCGGCGTTCCTTTCGTTGATGGCGGCGTTATCAAAGCTGAAGTTGTTGCACACGGTCGTGGCGAGAAAGTTAAAATCGTTAAGTTTCGTCGTCGTAAGCACTACCGTAAGCAGCAGGGCCACCGTCAGTGGTTCACTGATGTGAAAATTACTGGCATCAGCGCCTAAGACCTGAGGAGAGATTTAAATGGCACATAAAAAGGCTGGCGGCTCCACACGTAACGGTCGCGATTCAGAAGCTAAACGCCTGGGCGTTAAGCGTTTCGGTGGCGAATCCGTTCTGGCGGGTAGCATCATCGTTCGTCAACGTGGTACCAAATTCCACGCTGGCAACAACGTAGGTTGCGGTCGTGACCACACTCTGTTTGCTAAAGCAGACGGTAAAGTGAAATTTGAAGTTAAAGGCCCGAACAACCGTAAATACATCAGCATCGTTGCTGAGTAAGGTTTTCTCGGTCCGGTAACGGATTAAAGCCCCGCACCCTGTTGCGGGGCTTTTTACATTGGAAACCCGGTAATTTTTTCTGTAGGGAAAACGGGCATGAAGCAGCAGGCCGGCATAGGAATTCTTTTGGCGCTCACCACCGCAATGTGCTGGGGTGCGCTGCCAATTGCAATGAAGCAGGTGCTGGAAGTGATGGAGCCGCCTACGGTGGTCTTTTATCGCTTTCTGATGGCAAGCATCGGCCTCGGGGCGATTCTGGCCGTCAAAGGTAAGCTTCCACCCTTGCGGCTCTTCCGTAAACCGCGCTGGCTGGTGCTGCTGGCTATCGCGACGGGCGGTCTGTTCGGTAACTTCATCCTGTTCAGCTCTTCCCTGCAATATCTCAGCCCCACGGCGTCGCAGGTAATAGGTCAGCTTTCACCGGTGGGCATGATGGTCGCCAGCGTCTTTATCCTCAAGGAGAAGATGCGCGGTACGCAGATTATCGGGGCGAGCATGCTGCTGTGCGGTCTGGTGATGTTCTTCAACACCAGTCTGATAGAGATTTTTACCCGCCTGACGGATTACACATGGGGTGTCATTTTCGGTGTGGGGGCAGCAACGGTCTGGGTGAGCTATGGCGTCGCACAAAAGGTGTTATTGCGTCGACTTGCCTCACAGCAGATCCTCTTTTTGCTGTACACTTTGTGTACAATAGCATTGCTGCCATTAGCGAAGCCGGGTGTGATTACTCAGCTTAGCGACTGGCAACTGGCGTGCCTCATTTTTTGTGGGCTGAACACGCTGGTCGGTTATGGCGCGCTTGCCGAAGCGATGGCGCGCTGGCAGGCAGCACAGGTGAGCGCGTTAATTACGCTTACTCCGCTGTTTACGCTGTTATTTTCAGATTTGTTATCAATGGCCTGGCCCGATGTCTTCGTCAGACCGATGCTCAACCTGTTGGGCTATCTCGGTGCGTTTGTCGTGGTTGCGGGCGCGATGTATTCCGCCATTGGTCATCGTCTTTGGGGACGTTGGCGCAAAAATGAAGCGGTTGTAGTAGTCCCCCGCTCAGGCGAATGAGTTACGGAGAGTAAAATGAAGTTTGTTGATGAAGCGACGATCCTGGTCGTGGCTGGTGATGGCGGCAACGGTTGCGTGAGCTTCCGCCGTGAAAAGTATATCCCTCGTGGCGGCCCTGATGGCGGCGACGGTGGGGATGGTGGTGACGTGTGGCTGGAGGCGGATGAGAACCTCAACACGCTGATCGACTACCGTTTCGAAAAATCCTTCCGCGCTGAACGTGGCCAGAACGGCCAGAGCCGTGACTGTACCGGGAAACGCGGTAAAGACGTCACCATTAAGGTTCCGGTCGGTACGCGTGTGATTGACCAGGGAACCGGTGAAACCATGGGTGACATGACCAAACACGGTCAGCGCCTGATGGTAGCGAAAGGCGGCTGGCACGGTCTGGGTAACAGCCGTTTCAAATCTTCCGTTAACCGTACGCCGCGTCAGAAAACGATGGGTACCCCGGGCGATAAGCGCGACCTGCAGCTGGAGCTGATGCTTCTGGCTGACGTGGGCATGCTGGGTATGCCAAACGCCGGTAAATCAACGTTCATTCGTGCCGTCTCTGCGGCGAAACCGAAAGTGGCGGACTATCCGTTTACCACGCTGGTACCAAGCCTGGGCGTTGTCCGCATGGATAACGAGAAGAGCTTTGTGGTTGCCGATATTCCGGGTCTGATTGAAGGCGCTGCGGAAGGCGCGGGACTGGGTATTCGCTTCCTGAAACACCTTGAGCGTTGCCGCGTACTGCTGCACCTCATTGATATCGATCCTATCGATGGTTCCGATCCGGTTGAAAACGCCCGCATCATCATCGGTGAGCTGGAAAAATACAGCGAAAAACTGGCGAATAAACCACGCTGGCTGGTCTTCAACAAGATCGACCTGATGGACAAAGCCGAAGCGGAAGCAAAAGCGAAAGCCATTGCCGAAGCGATGGGTTGGGAAGATAAATACTACCTGATCTCTGCGGCAAGCCAGGTTGGCGTGAAAGATCTGTGCTGGGATGTGATGACCTTCATCATCGAGAACCCAATCGTTCAGGCGGAAGAAGCCAAACAGCCTGAAAAAGTCGAATTCATGTGGGATGACTACCACCGCCAGCAGCTCGAAGAGCTGGAAGCGGAAGAAGACGATGAAGACTGGGACGATGACTGGGATGAAGATGACGAAGAAGGCGTCGAGTTCATCTACAAGCACTAATATCTGTCCAAAGCCCCCTTATGGGGGCTTTTTTTATTCCAGCGTCGCAGGCAGCCAGCAGCTGGCGATTAAACCGCCTTCTGCGCCATTCTCAAGCGTTAGCCTGCCGTGGTGAAGCTGGACGATGCGCTGCACGATGCTCAGCCCCAGACCGCTGCCGCCGTAGCGCTGGTCAAGACGGCGGAATGGCTCGGTAATGGACTGCCGGTGCGCTTCATCAATCCCTGGGCCCTGATCGATAACGCTGATCTGCGTCCCCCCGTCGACCTCGGTTAACGTCACTGTAATCGTTGTCCCTGCCGGGCTGTAGCGTCCTGCATTTTCCAGCAGGTTGCGCAGCATCAGGCGCAGGAGCACGGCGTCTCCCTGAACCGTGAGCGCGCTTTTAGCGGGCCAAATTACCGTATGCTCTTTGGCTTCATGACCCAGGCCGAGAGGTTCAATGATATTTTCCGTCCAGCTTACGGTTTCGTAGTGGCCGCTCGCCATTGCCTGTCCGGCCCGGGCCAGCATCAGCAGCTGTTCGACGGTATGCATGAGCTGATCGATACGGCTAATCAGCGTTGCCGCCTGTGGCGCACCAGACTGCGACATCAGCTCCAGATGGAGCCGGATACCGGCAAGAGGCGTTCGAAGCTCGTGCGCGGCGTCTGCAGTGAAGAGACGCTCCTGTTGAATGGTATTGTCCAGCCGGGCGAGGAGCTGGTTCAGGGAAGTCGTCACCGCGCCGATCTCTTCCATGTCGGAATACATAGGAAGCGGGGTTAAGTTATCCGCCGAACGGTTAGCCAGGCTGACACGCAGTTTATTCAGGGGCCGGGTGATCCAGGTGACCGCCCAGAAGGAGAAGAGCAGGGTAAAACCGACCATCACCAGAGAAGGGACCAGCAGCGAGGCAATCGCCTCGCGGATCTCTTTCTCGACATGGTTATTACGCGCTTTTGCTGACAGCGTTTCACTGACCAGGAAACTAATCTGCTCACGGCTTTCATGCCACAGCCAGATGACGCTTATCAGCTGGAAAAATAACAGAATGACCGCCAGCAGCACCATCAAACGCCGACGCATGCTGTTCATTTCTGGCTCTCCAGGCGATAGCCAACGCCACGGACGGTTTTGATTCTGTCCTTGCCAAGCTTACGACGCAGGTTGTGAATGTGGACTTCAAGGGTATTTGACCCCGGATCGTCCTGCCAGGAGTAGATATCCTGCTGGAGCGTTTCTCTGTGCACAGTTTGCCCGCTGCGCATGATCAGACGCGTAAGCAAGGCGAACTCTTTTGGTGTTACCTCGACCGCCTGATCCTGGCGCAGTACCTGCTGGGTTTGCAGATTCAGCGTAATATCGCCGTCGGTCAGTAAGTTATCACTATGTCCCTGATAGCGGCGAATCAACGCTCGCACCCGAGCCTGCAGCTCCGCAAGCGCAAAAGGCTTCACCAGGTAATCATCTGCGCCTGCATCGAGGCCGGTGATACGGTCTTCAATGGCATCACGTGCCGTCAGGATCAATACCGGGTTGGCGATGCCGCGACGTCGCCACTGGCTGAGCAGCGTAGCGCCGTCTTTATCAGGCAAGCCCAAATCGAGGATCACCAGACTGTATTCGCCGCTCTGAATCAGGGCGTCCGCCTCCGCTGCGGTGCCGGCACAGTCGAGGGCATACCCTTCATTGGCCAGCCCCAGCGCCAGCCCTTCCTGCAATAACAGATCGTCTTCAACTATAAGTAGTTTCATCGCTAGTTATTCTGGTAGATGTCCTTATAAAGCCTGCTTTCGAAGCGAACAAGCGGAATACGACGATTGCGCTGGTCGGTCGGTTCGACGGCATAGCCGGAAAGATACTGCACGAATGCCATGCGTTGTCCGCTGGCGGTAGTGATGAAGCCTGCAAGGTTGTAAACCCCCTGCAGTGAGCCTGTTTTAGCGGATACTTTGCCATCCACACCGGCAGCGTGAAGCCCGGCGCGGTACTGCAGTGAACCGTCATGCCCGGCCAGCGGCAGCATTGAAATAAAGTTTAGCTCAGTGTCATGCTGTGCAATGTACTGAAGCACCTGCATCATCGTGGCCGGAGAGATCAAATTATGGCGCGATAGTCCGGAGCCATCGACAGCGATGGTATTACCCAGTTCGATCCCCGCCTGCTGGCGCAGGATCTGCCGAACCGCGTCTGAACCCGCGCGCCAGGTTCCCGGCACGCCGAAACGGGCGTGACCAATCATGCGAAACACCGTATCGGCAATCATGTTGTCCGACTTTTTCAGCATAATTCGCAATAAATCGTGCAGCGGTGGAGACTGTTTGCTGGCGATGACCGTACCGGGCTGGTTGACCTGCGTCTGACGAAGCAGCGTGCCCGAGTAGGTTATTCCCGCTTGTTTCAGTTCATCTTTCAGGATGGCGCCCGCATAGCTTGCGCCATCCTGTATCGCAAAGGCCAGCGGCAGCGGATCGGCGCGCTGGGTCAGGCAGCCGGTCAGCGTGAAGCGGTTAAGATCGCCTGGCACGACGTCCAGCTCACAATATTGCGCATCCGGGGAGCCTTTCGCCAGCGTGCGGACCTGGCTAAACATCGTGACCGGGTAGTAGGACGCTATGCGGATAAACGCTAAATCATCCGGCTTTGGCGCGCTGTAAAGCGAAACCGAAAAGCAGTTACGGTCGACAATCGCGGCGGCGGGCGGGGCGCTAAAGCACTGGGTCATGTCGTTCCACGGCCAGCCTGGGGCTTTATCGTGGCTGGCAAAGATGGACGTGTCGATCAGCACATTGCCATCAATTTTCTGCACGCCAGATTTTTTCAGCACCGCAACCATATTGCGGATATCCTGGCGCTTAAAGGTCGGATCGCCGCCAAAACGGGCGATAAGATCGCCTTTCAGTTCGCCACCCTCAACGTTACCTTTGGTTTCAAGAGTGGTCGTAAAACGGAAGTCAGGCCCGAGCTGGAGCAGGGCGGCGAGGGCAGTGATCACCTTTTGGGTACTGGCAGGCAGCGCCATCTGTTGACTGTGAAAGTCAATCTCGGGAGCCTGTGCGCCAACCTTCTGCACCATCAGGGCAAGGTTCGCGCCTGCGGGGAGCTGATTAATGTACTCATCAACATTCGCGGCCTGGGCGGTGAACGTTATACTGGTAGTCAATCCGATGATAAATCTGGAAAATCGCATAATCTCGCGCTAACAACCCGAAAACAAACCGTCATACTACGGTGCATGGCACTGCAAAGTAAACGATGACCCATAGTGAACTTCGCGGTAAAATGCATATCAAATTGAAAAATTGCTGCTGACCTGGGGCATTGCTCCCGGGTCGGTTTTCTTTTTGCTTCTTGCCCGCTTAGGGGGGCAGGAGCAGGGAACACTGCTCCCAACAGGAATGTTTAAGAGGTATAACAAATGCAAGCTATTCCGATGACCTTACGTGGTGCCGAAAAACTGCGCGAAGAGCTGGATTTCCTGAAATCCGTGCGTCGTCCTGAAATCATCGCCGCTATCGCGGATGCGCGCGAGCATGGCGACCTGAAAGAGAATGCTGAATACCACGCCGCGCGTGAGCAGCAGGGCTTCTGTGAAGGGCGTATTAAAGATATCGAAGCAAAACTGTCCAATGCACAGGTTATCGACATCACCAAAATGCCTAACAACGGGCGTGTGATCTTTGGTTCTACCGTGACCGTGCTGAACCTGGACAACGACGAAGAGCAGACCTATCGCATCGTGGGTGATGATGAAGCTGATTTCAAACAGAACCTGATTTCGGTGAACTCGCCGATTGCTCGCGGCCTGATTGGCAAAGAGCAGGACGATGTTGTCACCATCCGCACCCCTGGCGGTGAAGTAGAATACGAAATTATTAAGGTTGAATACCTGTAATTCGCTTCTCTACTAAGATGTTGATACATTGTAAAGAAAAGAAAAAGGCCGCGTAGCGGCCTTTTATCAACTCAAGGAGCATGGCATTTTGCTCGCCTGCTGACAGAAATCCCTCGTTTCACACAGAAAATGTGTTTAATTCAGGATATCCTTAACGTGGCAGCGAGATTTTACGCTCTTTAGACGGGCGGTAGAGCACCAGCGTTTTACCGATGACCTGTACATTACAGGCGCCGGTTTCGCGCACGATGGCTTCCACGATCAGGTTTTTAGTGTCTCTGTCTTCAGAGGCGATTTTCACCTTGATCAGCTCGTGGTGTTCCAGCGCTTGTTCAATCTCGGCAAGCACCCCTTCGGTCAAACCATTGTTGCCAAGCATCACTACAGGCTTGAGCGGATGTGCCAGACCTTTAAGGTGCTGTTTTTGTTTAGTACTCAGATTCATCGTATATTTTTGCTTACGTTGGGATTGAAAACGGTTCATTCTACCGCCATCTCCCTTATATCGCCAAATAGCTGCGTAGAAATTTACGTCACAGGCAAGCAACGATGAACCAGGACGGAAATGTTAAATGACAGGTAAAAAGCGTTCTGCCAGCTCCAGCCGCTGGCTCCAGGAACACTTTAGCGATAAATATGTTCAACAGGCACAGAAAAAGGGGTTGCGTTCCCGTGCCTGGTTTAAACTTGATGAAATACAGCAAAGTGACAAACTTTTTAAGCCGGGGATGACGGTTGTTGACCTCGGTGCGGCACCTGGCGGATGGTCCCAGTATGCGGTCACGCAGATCGGCGGAACGGGCCGAATCATCGCGTGCGATCTTTTACCAATGGATCCCATCGTCGGTGTCGACTTCCTTCAGGGCGACTTTCGTGATGAATTAGTGCTGAAAGCGTTACTTGATCGTGTAGGTGACAGTAAGGTCCAGGTTGTCATGTCAGATATGGCACCAAATATGTGCGGAACACCGGCGGTGGATATCCCCCGCGCCATGTATCTGGTGGAGCTAGCGTTAGAAATGTGTCGTGATGTACTAGCGCCTGGTGGTAGTTTTGTTGTGAAGGTGTTTCAGGGCGAAGGTTTCGAGGAGTATCTTAAGGAAATTCGCTCCCTGTTTGCGAAGGTCAAAGTTCGTAAGCCGGACTCTTCCCGGGCCCGTTCCCGTGAAGTGTATATTGTAGCGACCGGGCGAAAATGATAACCGGGAGATTTCAGACGAAAGTTTGAATGAAACTGGATATAGAGTATCCTGACGCTGTTTTTAACACAGTTGTAATATGAGGTTAATCCCTTGAGTGACATGGCGAAAAACCTAATACTCTGGCTGGTCATTGCCGTTGTGCTGATGTCAGTATTCCAGAGCTTTGGGCCCAGCGAGTCGAATGGCCGCAAGGTGGATTATTCTACCTTCCTGCAGGAGGTCAATCAGGACCAGGTTCGCGAAGCGCGTATCAACGGACGTGAGATCAACGTTACCAAGAAAGATAGTAACCGTTACACGACTTACATCCCGGTGAACGATCCTAAGCTGCTTGATAACCTTCTGACCAAAAACGTCAAGGTAGTTGGCGAGCCGCCAGAAGAACCAAGCCTGCTGGCTTCTATCTTCATTTCCTGGTTCCCGATGCTGCTTCTTATCGGCGTCTGGATCTTCTTTATGCGCCAGATGCAGGGCGGCGGTGGCAAAGGTGCCATGTCGTTCGGTAAGAGCAAGGCGCGTATGTTAACGGAAGATCAGATCAAGACCACTTTTGCAGACGTTGCCGGGTGTGACGAAGCGAAAGAAGAGGTCGGCGAACTGGTTGAATACCTGCGTGAACCGAGCCGTTTCCAGAAGCTGGGCGGTAAGATCCCGAAAGGCGTGCTGATGGTTGGCCCTCCGGGTACCGGTAAAACCCTGCTGGCGAAAGCCATTGCGGGCGAAGCGAAGGTGCCGTTCTTTACTATTTCAGGTTCTGACTTCGTTGAAATGTTCGTGGGTGTCGGTGCATCTCGTGTGCGTGACATGTTCGAGCAGGCCAAGAAGGCAGCACCGTGCATTATCTTCATCGATGAAATCGACGCCGTAGGCCGCCAGCGTGGCGCAGGTCTGGGCGGTGGTCATGATGAACGTGAACAGACGCTGAACCAGATGCTGGTTGAGATGGACGGCTTCGAAGGTAACGAAGGTATCATCGTTATCGCGGCGACTAACCGTCCGGACGTACTTGACCCTGCGCTGCTGCGTCCAGGCCGTTTCGACCGTCAGGTTGTTGTGGGTCTGCCGGACGTTCGCGGTCGTGAACAGATTCTGAAAGTTCACATGCGTCGCGTACCGCTGGCACCAGATATCGACGCGGCAATCATTGCGCGCGGTACTCCTGGCTTCTCCGGTGCGGACCTGGCTAACCTGGTCAACGAAGCAGCTCTGTTTGCCGCTCGCGGTAACAAGCGCGTGGTGTCCATGGTGGAGTTCGAGAAAGCGAAAGACAAAATCATGATGGGTGCGGAACGTCGCTCCATGGTGATGACGGAAGCGCAGAAAGAGTCCACGGCATACCACGAAGCGGGTCACGCGATTATTGGTCGCCTCGTACCGGAACACGATCCGGTGCATAAAGTGACGATTATTCCGCGCGGTCGTGCGCTGGGTGTGACCTTCTTCCTGCCTGAAGGCGACGCGATCAGCGCCAGCCGTCAGAAACTGGAAAGTCAGATTTCTACCCTCTACGGTGGTCGCCTGGCAGAAGAGATTATCTACGGTGTGGAACATGTTTCTACCGGTGCGTCCAACGACATTAAAGTCGCGACCAACCTGGCGCGTAACATGGTGACGCAGTGGGGCTTCTCCGACAAACTCGGTCCGCTGCTGTATGCAGAGGAAGAGGGTGAAGTCTTCCTGGGCCGTTCTGTGGCGAAAGCGAAACATATGTCCGATGAGACGGCACGTATCATCGACCAGGAAGTAAAATCTCTGGTAGAGCGTAACTATGCACGTGCTCGCCAGATCCTGAACGACAATATGGACATCCTGCATTCGATGAAAGATGCGCTCATGAAGTATGAGACCATCGATGCACCGCAGATTGACGACCTGATGGCGCGCCGTGAAGTGCGTCCGCCAGCAGGCTGGGAAGACCCAGGCGCTTCCAATAATTCTGACAACAATGGCACCCCGCGTGCGCCGCGTCCGGTTGATGAACCGCGTACGCCAAACCCGGGCAACACCATGTCAGAACAGTTGGGCGATAAGTAAGTTACTGCTGTTGACGCGTTTGTCTGTACCTCAAACCCTGGAGCTTGCTCCGGGGTTTTTCATTTCTGTTTAACCATATAGATATCAGGGATTTCGCCATGAAATTATTCGCTCAGGACTCGCATCTCGATCTCTCACATCCCCATGTGATGGGGATCCTGAATGTTACCCCTGACTCCTTCTCTGACGGCGGCACGCATAACACGCTTATCGAGGCGGTTAAGCACGCGAATTTAATGATTAATGCGGGTGCCACCATCATTGACGTTGGCGGCGAATCGACGCGTCCTGGTGCGGCTGACGTGTCTGTGGAAGAAGAGCTGGCGCGCGTCGTGCCGGTCGTTGAAGCCATCGCGCAGCGGTTTGAAGTGTGGATCTCCGTTGATACCTCCAAACCCGAAGTGATTCGTGAAGTGGCGAGAGTGGGCGCTCACATTATTAATGATATTCGCTCACTCACCGAGCCTGGCGCACTTGAAGCCGCGGCAGAGACGGGGTTACCGGTATGCCTGATGCACATGCAGGGCCAACCGAAAACCATGCAGGAAGCACCGAAGTATGACGATGTCTTTGCCGACGTGAATCGCTTCTTTATTGAGCATATTGCACGCTGTGAACGTGCAGGTATCCCAAAAGAGAAATTGCTGCTCGACCCGGGGTTCGGTTTCGGTAAAAATCTCTCCCACAACTATGCGTTGCTTGCGCGCCTGTCGGAATTCCATCATTTTGGCCTGCCGTTACTGGTGGGGATGTCGAGAAAGTCGATGATTGGGCAGTTGCTGAACGTGGGGCCGAGCGAACGCCTGAGCGGCAGCCTGGCCTGCGCAGTGATTGCGGCGATGCAGGGTGCGCACATTATTCGTGTCCATGACGTCAAAGAAACAGTAGAAGCCATGCGTGTGGTGGAAGCCACACTGGCAGCGAAGGAAAACAAACGCTATGAGTAATCGTAAATATTTTGGTACCGACGGTATCCGTGGGCGTGTAGGCGATGCTCCCATCACCCCTGATTTTGTCCTGAAGCTCGGCTGGGCTGCTGGCAAGGTACTGGCGCGTCATGGCTCACGTAAAATTATCATCGGTAAAGACACCCGTATTTCGGGCTATATGCTGGAGTCCGCGCTTGAAGCGGGTCTGGCAGCTGCCGGACTGTCCGCCTCCTTTACGGGCCCAATGCCAACGCCTGCAGTCGCGTATCTGACGCGCACCTTCCGTGCGGAAGCGGGGATTGTCATCTCGGCTTCTCACAACCCGTTCTACGACAACGGCATTAAATTCTTCTCCATTGACGGCACCAAGCTGCCGGATGACGTGGAAGAGGCGATTGAAGCCGAAATGGAAAAAGAGATCACCTGTGTTGATTCCGCAGAGCTGGGTAAAGCGAACCGTATCGTCGATGCGGCGGGGCGTTACATCGAATTCTGTAAAGGTACCTTCCCGAATGAGCTGAGCCTGGCTCATCTGAAAATTGTGGTGGACTGTGCGAACGGTGCGACCTACCACATCGCCCCAAATGTTTTCCGCGAACTGGGTGCGAAAGTGATCGCCATCGGCTGCGAGCCGGATGGTCTGAACATTAACGAGCAGGTGGGGGCAACTGACGTTCGTGCCCTGCAGGCGCGTGTTCTGGCGGAGAAAGCCGATCTCGGTATTGCGCTGGACGGCGACGGTGACCGCGTGATCATGGTCGACCACGAAGGTAACAAGGTCGACGGCGATCAGATCCTCTACATCATTGCACGTGAAGGTCTGCGTCAGGGCCAGCTGCGCGGCGGTGCGGTAGGTACGCTGATGAGTAACATGGGCCTGGAACTGGCGCTGAAACAGCTCGGTATTCCGTTCGTGCGCGCGAAAGTGGGTGACCGCTACGTGCTGGAAAAACTGCAGGAGAAGGGCTGGCGCATCGGTGCAGAAAACTCGGGTCACGTCATCCTGCTCGACAAAACTACCACCGGTGACGGTATCGTGGCCGCGCTGCAGGTGGTTGCCGCGATGGCGCGCAACCATATGAGCCTGCACGATCTGTGCAGCGGGATGAAAATGTTCCCACAGATCCTGGTGAACGTGCGCTTTACTGCTGGCAAAGGCGATCCGCTGGAAAATGAGAACGTCAAAGCGGTGATGGCTGATGTTGAAGCGGCTCTGGGCAGCCGTGGACGCGTGCTGCTGCGTAAGTCCGGTACCGAACCGCTGATCCGCGTGATGGTGGAAGGTGAAGACGAAGCGCAGGTCACCGAATTTGCGCACCGTATTGCGGATGCCGTAAAAGCTGCATAATCTTGCACGCTAAATGTTTAAAAAGGCGGCGTTTGCCGCCTTTGTTTTAAGCAATTCATGGCTTTTTGCTGTTTTTTTCCGCAGTTGATACAATGCGTCGAAAATGCCCTTGCGAAGGTGATTCGCTTTGGTTAGTATTCACACCCGCTTCAGTGGGAAACAAAAATCCTGCTAATTGGTCGAAGCATTGGTATGCGGCAAATCCGCAAGGAACAGGTTGATTATGTACGAAGCTCTTTTAGTTGTTTTCCTTATTGTAGCCATCGCTCTCGTAGCGCTGATTATGCTGCAGCAAGGTAAAGGCGCTGATATGGGAGCCTCCTTCGGAGCAGGCGCTTCCGGTACGCTGTTCGGTTCAAGTGGTTCTGCGAACTTCATGACCCGCACAACGGCGATTCTGGCTACGCTGTTCTTCATCATCAGTCTGGTGCTTGGCAATATCAACAGCAATAAGACCAGCAAAGGAAGCGAGTGGGAAAACCTGAGCGCGCCAGCGAAAACTGAGCAGACTCAGCCAGCTGCACCGGCTAAGCCAACCAGCGATATCCCGCACTAAGTATTCTGTACCGAGGTGGTGGAATTGGTAGACACGCTACCTTGAGGTGGTAGTGCCCTAACGGGCTTGTGGGTTCGAGTCCCATCCTCGGTACCAATATTCCAGAAGAAAGACGTCGAAAGACGTCTTTTTTTTCGTCTGTATATTGTGGTAGCGGGCAAAATGGCGGGTGGCGCTGCGCTTACCCGCCCTACAAATACCAAATAAAAAGGCGCCTGTTGGGCGCCTTTTGCATGTCTTGCTGTCGATTACTTCTTATCGCTGTGTTCCAGGTTTTCAACCTGCGGTAGGCCGTTACCGGAGCTGGCGGAGAGCAGGCCATTCTCAACATAGTTGAACAGCTTCTCACGTGTATCGGTGATGTCCAGATTACGCATGGTCAGCTGACCAATACGATCGTCTGGTGAGAACACAGATTCACCTTTCTCCATAGTCAGACGCTCTGCTTTATAGGTCAGGTTGTCAGACACGGTGTTCAGGATGGAGTAGTCGTTACCGCGACGCAGTTCCAGCGTCACTTCACCGGTGATCGCGCTTGCCACCCAACGCTGCAGCGCATCACGCAGCATCAGCGCCTGTGGATCGAACCAGCGGCCCTGATACAGCAGTTTGCCCAGCTGACGGCCATGAGAGTGATACTGCTCAATGGTGTCTTCGTTGTGAATGCCGGTCAGCAGACGCTCGTAAGCGATGTGCAGCAGCGCCATTCCCGGGGCTTCATAAATGCCACGGCTTTTCGCTTCGATGATACGGTTTTCAATCTGATCGCTCATGCCCAGACCGTGACGACCGCCAATACGGTTAGCTTCCAGCATCAGCTCAACATCGTCAGAGAAGGTTTTACCGTTCAGCGCAACCGGATGGCCGCGCTCGAAACGTACGGTCACCTCTTCCGCCTGGATTTTGACGTTCTCGTCCCAGAACTTCACGCCCATGATCGGGTTAACGATCTTCACGCTGGAGTTCAGGAATTCCAGGTCTTTCGCTTCGTGCGTTGCACCCAGCATGTTGGAGTCGGTGGAATAGGCTTTCTCGACTGACATCTTATAGTCGAAACCGCAGGCGATCATAAACTCGGACATCTCATGACGACCACCCAGCTCGTCGATGAAGTCGGTGTCCAGCCATGGTTTGTAAATCTGCAGCTCGGCGTTGGTCAGCAGGCCATAACGATAGAAACGTTCGATATCGTTACCTTTATAGGTGCTACCGTCACCCCAGATGTTGACGCCGTCTTCTTTCATCGCCGCAACCAGCATGGTGCCGGTGACCGCACGGCCCAGCGGGGTGGTGTTGAAATAGGTCAGACCGCCGGTGGTGTTATGGAATGCACCACACTGAATAGCCGCGATACCTTCCGCGACAAGTTGCTTACGGCAGTCAATCAGGCGCGCGTTCTCTGCACCATACTCTTTAGCGCGACGAGGAATGGCATCATAGTCGTCCTCATCCGGCTGACCCAGGTTCGCAGTATAGGCATACGGAACCGCTCCCTTCTGGCGCATCCACAGCAGTGCAGCGCTGGTATCCAGGCCACCTGAGAAAGCGATGCCAATACGTTGTCCTACCGGAAGATGCTTGAGAATCGTCGTCATAGAATAAAACCCTGCTTGATTGACTGATTAGAGACCGCTTTCGCTCTCTTGTGCATTTTTATGCAAAATAAGTGAGTATTCATTTAATCATCTTTTGGCGAAGACCGGAAGAGAGTCATGCGTTTTTTGTAAAAATTTTGGTCTGATCGATCTGGCGGAAGTCGCCTTGACAGGTGGGGTCAACTATCAATATACTAAACGCCGATTTTACGTCCCGTCTTCGGTACCAAATCCCAGCATTATTTGCAAATTCTGTCCAAAACGCGTAGAATTTGCCACGTTTCAGGCGCGGGGTGGAGCAGCCTGGTAGCTCGTCGGGCTCATAACCCGAAGGTCGTCGGTTCAAATCCGGCCCCCGCAACCACTTTCCCATAAAGTTCTTTTTCAAATATACTGTGAAGACTTAGAGCCTTCGTAGCTGGATTTGAAAAAATTCTTTCGGAAAGTGCTCCAGGCCACAGTTGTGGCTATAGGGTTCAGTTATCTAAAGCCCCGATTTATCGGGGTTTTTTGTTATCTGACTACAGAATAACTGGGCTTTACGCCCTTTTTTTATGTCTTGGGGGTGGGCTTGTCCACATTAGAGCAAAAATTAACAGAGATGATTACTGCACCGGTCGAAGCACTGGGCTACGAACTGGTCGGCATCGAATTCGTTCGCGGCCGTACATCGACGCTGCGCATCTATATTGATAGTGAAGATGGCATCAATGTTGATGATTGTGCTGATGTCAGCCACCAGGTGAGTGCGGTTCTTGATGTTGAAGACCCGATTACCGTTGCGTACAACCTGGAAGTTTCCTCACCTGGCCTCGATCGCCCGATGTTCACGGCCGAGCACTATGTGCGCTTTACCGGTGAAGAAGTGGCTCTCGTTCTGCGTATGGCCGTACAGAACCGCCGTAAATGGCAGGGAATTATCAAAGCCGTTGATGGTGAAATGATCACGGTGACAGTCGAAGGCAAAGATGAAGTGTTCGCGCTGAGTAATATCCAGAAGGCGAACCTGGTTCCCCACTTTTAACAGTCTGGATTGAGGTGAAAAGCCCGCGATGAACAAAGAAATTTTGGCTGTTGTTGAAGCCGTCTCCAACGAGAAATCACTGCCGCGTGAAAAGATTTTTGAAGCGCTGGAAAGTGCACTGGCTACAGCAACCAAGAAAAAATACGAACAAGAGATCGATGTTCGCGTAGAAATCGATCGTAAAAGCGGTGACTTCGATACATTCCGTCGTTGGGTAATCGTAGAAGAAGTGACCCAGCCGACCAAAGAGATCACCCTGGAAGCCGCCCGTTTTGAAGACGAAAGTCTGAACGTGGGTGACTACGTTGAAGATCAGATTGAATCTGTGACCTTCGACCGTATCACCACCCAGACCGCTAAACAGGTTATCGTGCAGAAAGTGCGCGAAGCCGAGCGCGCGCTGGTTGTCGATCAGTTCCGCGATCAGGAAGGCGAAATCATCACCGGCGTGGTGAAGAAAGTGAACCGCGACAATATCTCCCTGGAGATCAAATCCGAAGGGTTGCCGGGTAACGCTGAAGCCGTGATCCTGCGTGAAGATATGCTGCCGCGTGAAAACTTCCGTCCAGGCGACCGTATTCGCGGTGTTCTGTACGCCGTTCGCCCTGAAGCGCGTGGCGCACAGCTGTTCGTGACCCGTTCTAAACCAGAAATGCTGGTAGAACTGTTCCGTATCGAAGTACCGGAAATCGGTGAAGAAGTTATCGAGATTAAAGCGGCGGCTCGCGATCCGGGCTCCCGTGCGAAAATTGCGGTGAAAACCAACGACAAGCGTATCGACCCGGTCGGTGCTTGCGTCGGTATGCGCGGTGCGCGTGTCCAGGCAGTTTCTACTGAGCTGGGCGGCGAACGTATTGATATCGTTCTGTGGGATGACAACCCGGCGCAGTTCGTGATCAACGCAATGGCTCCGGCTGATGTGGCGTCTATCGTTGTTGACGAAGACAAACACACCATGGATATCGCTGTTGAAGCGGGCAACCTGGCGCAGGCAATCGGCCGTAACGGCCAGAACGTACGCCTGGCGTCACAGCTGAGCGGCTGGGAACTCAACGTGATGACCGTTGATGACCTGCAGGCTAAGCATCAGGCTGAAGCCCATGCGGCGATCGACACCTTCACTAAATACCTGGATATTGACGAAGACTTCGCCACTGTTCTGGTTGAAGAAGGTTTCTCTACGCTGGAAGAACTGGCCTATGTGCCAATGAAAGAGCTGCTGGAAATTGACGGTCTGGATGAACCAACCGTTGAAGCCCTGCGTGAACGCGCTAAAAACGCACTGACCACCCTGGCACTGGCTCAGGAAGAAAGCCTTGGCGATAAGAAGCCGGCTGATGACCTGCTGAATCTGGAAGGTCTTGATCGTGCGATTGCGTTCAAGCTGGCTGCCCGTGGTGTTTGTACGCTGGAAGATCTCGCTGAGCAAGGCGTTGATGACCTGGCTGATATCGAAGGTTTAACCGACGAGAAAGCCGGCGAGCTCATCATGGCCGCACGTAATATTTGCTGGTTCGGCGACGAAGCGTAATAAACTGTAGCAGGAAGGAACAGCATGACTGATGTAACTGTAAAATCGCTGGCTGCTGAGATTCAGACCTCCGTGGACCGCCTGGTACAGCAATTTGCTGATGCAGGGATCCCGAAGTCCGCTGATGACTCGGTGACCGCGCAAGAAAAACAAACCTTGTTAACGCACCTGAACCGTGAACACGGTTCTACGCCTGACAAGTTAACGCTGCAGCGCAAAACGCGTAGCACGTTAAACATCCCTGGTACCGGTGGCAAAAGCAAATCGGTACAAATTGAAGTCCGCAAGACGCGCACCTTTGTAAAACGTGATCCGCAAGAGGCAGAACGCCTTGCCGCGGAAGAGCAGGCACAGCGTGAAGCGGAAGAACAAGCTCAGCGTGAGGCGGAAGCAGCCGCCAAACGTGAAGCAGAATTAAAAGCTGAACGTGAGGCCGCAGAAAAAGCGAAACGCGACGCAAGTGATAAAGTGAAGCGTGACGCTGCGGAAAAAGACAAAGTGAGCAATCAACAGACAGACGAAATGACCAAAACCGCCCAGGCTGAAAAAGCCCGCCGTGAAAATGAAGCTGCCGAGCTGAAGCGTAAAGCGGAAGAAGAAGCCCGCCGTAAGCTGGAAGAAGAAGCTCGCCGCGTCGCCGAAGAAGCGCGCCGTATGGCAGAAGAAAACGAGAAGAATGGTGTGAATACCGTTGAGCCGACTGAAGACACCAGCGACTATCACGTGACCACTTCTCAGCATGCGCGTCAGGCTGAAGATGATAACGACCGTGAAGTGGAAGGCGGTCGTGGCCGTGGCCGTAATGCAAAAGCTGCGCGTCCGGCGAAAAAAGGCAACAAGCACGCTGAATCCAAAGCTGATCGTGAAGAAGCACGCGCGGCTGTTCGCGGTGGTAAAGGCGGCAAGCGTAAAGGTTCCGCTCTGCAGCAGGGCTTCCAGAAGCCTGCTCAGGCCGTTAACCGTGACGTTGTGATCGGCGAAACCATTACCGTTGGCGAACTGGCGAACAAGATGGCGGTTAAAGGCTCTCAGGTCATCAAAGCGATGATGAAACTGGGCGCCATGGCGACCATCAACCAGGTGATCGATCAGGAAACCGCACAGCTGGTTGCTGAAGAGATGGGCCACAAAGTTATCCTGCGTCGTGAAAACGAGCTGGAAGAAGCAGTAATGAGCGACCGTGATACTGGCGCTGCGGCTGAACCGCGTGCACCGGTTGTGACCATCATGGGTCACGTTGACCACGGTAAAACCTCTCTGCTTGACTACATTCGTTCTACTAAGGTTGCCTCGGGTGAAGCGGGTGGCATTACCCAGCACATCGGTGCATACCACGTAGAAACTGACAACGGTATGATCACCTTCCTGGATACCCCAGGCCACGCCGCGTTTACCTCAATGCGTGCTCGTGGTGCTCAGGCGACGGATATCGTTGTTCTGGTTGTTGCCGCAGACGACGGCGTGATGCCACAGACCATCGAAGCTATCCAGCACGCGAAGGCTGCAGGTGTGCCAGTTGTGGTTGCAGTGAACAAGATCGATAAGCCAGAAGCGGATCCCGATCGTGTTAAAAACGAACTTTCCCAGTACGGTATCCTGCCGGAAGAGTGGGGCGGTGAAAGCCAGTTCGTACACGTGTCTGCGAAAGCGGGTACCGGTATCGACGAACTGCTGGACGCGATCCTGCTGCAGGCCGAAGTTCTGGAGCTGAAAGCCATCCGTAACGGTATGGCGAGCGGTGCGGTAATCGAATCCTTCCTGGATAAAGGACGTGGCCCGGTTGCTACCGTTCTGGTTCGTGAAGGTACACTGCATAAAGGCGATATCGTTCTGTGCGGTTTCGAATACGGCCGCGTTCGTGCGATGCGTAACGAACTGGGTCAGGAAGTGCTGGAAGCGGGTCCGTCCATTCCAGTGGAAATCCTGGGTCTGTCCGGTGTTCCGGCTGCCGGTGACGAAGTGACCGTTGTGCGTGACGAGAAGAAAGCGCGTGAAGTGGCACTGTACCGTCAGGGCAAATTCCGTGAAGTTAAACTGGCTCGTCAGCAGAAATCTAAACTCGAGAACATGTTTGCCAACATGACCGAGGGCGAAGTTCACGAAGTGAACATCGTTCTGAAAGCCGACGTTCAGGGTTCTGTGGAAGCGATCTCCGACTCCTTGCTGAAACTGTCTACCGACGAAGTGAAAGTGAAGATCATCGGTTCGGGCGTAGGTGGTATCACCGAAACCGACGCTACCCTGGCTGCTGCCTCTAACGCTATCCTGGTTGGCTTCAACGTTCGTGCGGATGCGTCTGCGCGTAAAGTGATTGAATCCGAAAGCCTGGATCTGCGTTACTACTCCGTCATCTATAACCTGATCGACGAAGTGAAGGCCGCGATGAGCGGTATGCTGTCTCCTGAGCTGAAACAGCAGATTATCGGTCTGGCTGAAGTACGTGACGTGTTCAAATCACCGAAATTCGGTGCGATCGCGGGCTGTATGGTGACCGAAGGTAACATCAAGCGTCACAACCCAATCCGCGTACTGCGTGACAACGTGGTTATCTACGAAGGCGAGCTGGAATCCCTGCGCCGCTTCAAAGATGACGTTAACGAAGTCCGTAACGGCATGGAATGTGGTATCGGTGTGAAGAACTATAACGACGTTCGCGTTGGCGATATGATCGAAGTGTTCGAGATCATCGAAATTCAGCGTACCATCGCTTAATTACCGATTGTAAGCCGGGATCGCCTCGCGCCACCCGGCAATAATTTCAAAAAGGGGCTTTAGCCCCTTTTTTGTCTGGAGAATTTATTATGGCGAAAGAATTTGGTCGCCCTCAGCGCGTAGCGCAGGAAATGCAGAAAGAGATCGCACTCATTCTGCAACGTGAAATTAAAGACCCGCGTGTCGGCATGATGACCACCGTTTCCGGTGTCGAAATGTCCCGTGACCTGGCCTATGCCAAAGTGTTCGTCACCTTCCTGAACGATCAGGACGAAGCGGCAGTGAAAAACGGCATTAAAGCGCTGCAGGAAGCCTCTGGTTTTATCCGCTCCCTGCTTGGCAAAGCGATGCGCCTGCGTATCGTGCCTGAACTGACCTTCTTCTACGACAACTCGCTGGTCGAAGGTATGCGTATGTCCAACCTGGTGACCAGCGTGGTTAAACATGACGACGAGCGTCGTGTTAACCCGGCGGACGACAGCAAGGAGGACTAATGAGTCGTCCTCGTCGTCGTGGTCGCGACGTGCATGGTGTGCTGCTGCTGGATAAACCCCAGGGCGCTTCCAGCAACGACGTGCTGCAAAAAGTTAAGCGTATTTATAACGCCAACCGTGCGGGCCACACCGGCGCGCTCGATCCGCTGGCAACCGGCATGCTGCCGGTCTGCCTGGGAGAGGCGACAAAGTTTTCCCAGTACCTGCTCGACTCCGATAAGCGCTACCGCGTTATCGCTAAACTGGGCCAGCGCACGGATACCTCCGACGCGGATGGCCAGGTGGTAGAAGAGCGTCCGGTGACCTTCAGCGCGGAACAGCTTGATGCTGCGCTGGAGAGCTTCCGTGGGGACACGATGCAGGTGCCGTCGATGTATTCGGCGCTGAAGTATCAGGGAAAAAAACTCTACGAATATGCGCGCCAGGGCATTGACGTCCCGCGTGAAGCCCGTCCGATAACCGTGTATGAGCTGCTGTTTATTCGCCACGAAGGCGATGAGCTTGAGCTGGAAGTGCACTGTTCGAAAGGGACCTATATTCGCACCATCATCGACGATCTCGGTGAAAAGCTGGGCTGCGGCGCACATGTGATTTACCTGCGTCGTCTGGCGGTGAGCAAGTACCCGGTAGAGCGGATGGTGACCCTGGAGCAACTGCGCGAGCTGGTAGAACAGGCGGAAGTGCAGGGGATCGCGCCGGCAGATTTGCTGGATCCATTGCTGATGCCGATGGACAGTCCGGCAGCGGACTTCCCGGTTGTTAATCTTCCTTTAACATCCTCCGTTTACTTTAAGAACGGCAACCCGGTTCGTACGGCGGAAGCGCCGCTGGAAGGACTGGTACGCGTGACCGAAGGTGACGAAGGGAAATTCATCGGTATGGGCGAAATGGATGGTGAAGGGCGCGTTGCGCCGCGTCGTCTGGTCGTCGAGTATCCGATCGAAGCATGACGGTGATGACGGCTCACCTTGCGATAAGCAGGGGAGACGAGTAGAATATCGCCGCTTAACGCCTGGTAAATTGTTTAACAATCTGCGGGGCGTACATGGGGTCGCTGAATTAGAGATCGGCATCCTTACATTCTTTATACTTTGGAGTTTGAAAATGTCTCTAAGCGTTGAAGCTAAAGCTAAAATCGTTTCTGAGTTTGGTCGTGGTACTAACGACAGCGGTTCTACCGAAGTTCAGGTTGCACTGCTGACTGCACAGATTAACCACCTGCAGGGTCACTTTGCAGAGCACAAAAAAGATCACCACAGCCGTCGTGGTCTGCTGCGTATGGTTTCTCAGCGTCGTAAACTGCTCGACTACCTGAAACGTAAAGATGTTGCACGCTACACCGCGCTGATCGAGCGTCTGGGTCTGCGTCGCTAAGTCTTGCGAGTTTCAGAAAAGGGGGCCTGATGGCCCCTTTTTTCAACCAGACGGCAGCAATTCACTGGAAACTATTGTATTGTTGCTATAAATGATCTTCATTGCAGAGGTTCGCGCGGCTAATGAGAGGCTTCACCCATGGGGGTGTTGGTTGTCATTAGTCGCGAGGATGCGAAGAAGGTCGGGTTAAATCGACAGCACACCGGTGGTGTGCTGTCAAACATTTAAGAAAGGACAGAACTTTGCTGAATCCGATCGTTCGTAAATTCCAGTATGGTCAACATACCGTCACGCTGGAAACCGGCATGATGGCTCGTCAGGCTACTGCTGCCGTTATGGTAAGCATGGATGACACTGCGGTATTCGTTACCGTTGTTGGCCAGAAAAAAGCTAAACCAGGTCAGGACTTCTTCCCGCTGACCGTTAACTACCAGGAGCGTACCTACGCTGCCGGTAAAATCCCGGGTGGTTTCTTCCGTCGTGAAGGCCGTCCAAGCGAAGGCGAAACCCTGATCGCGCGTCTGATTGACCGCCCGGTTCGTCCACTGTTCCCGGAAGGCTTCGTTAACGAAGTACAGGTTATCGCGACCGTTGTTTCCGTTAACCCGCAGGTTAACCCGGACATCGTAGCGATGATCGGTGCGTCAGCTGCCCTGTCGCTGTCTGGTATTCCATTCAATGGTCCAATCGGTGCCGCGCGCGTTGGCTACATCAACGACCAGTACGTGCTGAACCCAACCCAGGAAGAGCTGAAAGAAAGTAAGCTGGACCTGGTGGTTGCGGGTACTGAAGCGGCTGTACTGATGGTTGAATCCGAAGCTGAACTGCTGAGCGAAGACCAGATGCTGGGCGCTGTGGTATTTGGCCACGACCAGCAGCAGATCGTTATCCAGAACATCAACGACCTGGTGAAAGAAGCCGGTAAACCACGTTGGGACTGGCAGCCAGAAGCGGCAAACGACGCGCTGAACGCACGCGTTGCTGCACTGGCAGAATCTCGTCTGAGCGATGCATACCGCATCACTGACAAACAGGAGCGTTACGCTCAGGTTGACGTGATCAAGTCTGAAACTATCGCGACCCTGGTTGCGGAAGATGAAACGCTGGACGCTAATGAACTGAGCGACATCCTGCACGCTATCGAGAAAAACGTTGTTCGTAGCCGCGTACTGGCAGGCGAGCCGCGTATCGATGGCCGCGAAAAAGACATGATCCGTGGTCTGGATGTGCGTACTGGCGTTCTGCCACGTACTCACGGTTCCGCGCTGTTCACCCGTGGCGAAACGCAGGCGCTGGTTACCGCGACCCTGGGTACTGCACGTGATGCGCAGATCATCGACGAACTGATGGGCGAGCGCACTGACAGCTTCCTGTTCCACTACAACTTCCCTCCGTACTCCGTAGGCGAAACCGGTATGGTTGGCTCGCCGAAGCGTCGCGAAATTGGTCACGGTCGTCTGGCGAAGCGCGGCGTACTGGCAGTCATGCCAGAAGCAGACAAATTCCCGTACACCGTACGTGTAGTGTCTGAAATCACCGAATCCAACGGTTCCTCTTCCATGGCTTCCGTGTGTGGTGCCTCTCTGGCGCTGATGGATGCAGGCGTGCCAATCAAAGCCGCCGTTGCGGGTATCGCAATGGGCCTGGTGAAAGAAGGCGACAACTTCGTTGTACTGTCTGACATTCTGGGTGACGAAGACCACCTGGGCGATATGGACTTCAAAGTAGCGGGTTCCCGCGAAGGTATCTCTGCACTGCAGATGGATATCAAAATTGAAGGTATCACCAAAGAGATCATGCAGGTTGCTCTGAACCAGGCTAAAGGTGCGCGTCTGCACATCCTGGGCGTGATGGAACAGGCGATTAACGCGCCGCGTGGCGACATTTCTCAGTTCGCTCCACGTATCCACACCATCAAGATCAATCCAGACAAGATCAAAGATGTTATCGGTAAGGGCGGTTCCGTAATCCGTGCGCTGACCGAAGAGACCGGTACCACCATCGAAATCGAAGATGACGGTACTGTGAAGATCGCAGCAACCGATGGCGAGAAAGCGAAATTCGCGATCCGTCGCATCGAAGAAATTACTGCAGAAATCGAAGTGGGCCGTGTCTACGCAGGTAAAGTGACCCGTATCGTTGACTTTGGCGCGTTCGTTGCCATCGGTGGCGGTAAAGAAGGTCTGGTTCACATCTCTCAGATCGCTGACAAGCGCGTTGAGAAAGTAACTGATTACCTGCAGATGGGTCAGGAAGTACCGGTGAAAGTTCTGGAAGTTGATCGCCAGGGCCGTATCCGTCTGAGCATTAAAGAAGCAACCGAGCAGTCTCAGCCAGCTGCTGCGCCAGAAGCACAGGCAGCAGAACAGCAAGGCGAGTAAGTTGCCATTTGCCCTCCGCTTTGCGGAGGGCCTATTATCAGGCAGGACGCCTTGTTAAGCCGCCGGGGGACAGGACGTTCATCCAATAGTTGTCTTCGGGAGTGGGAAATGAAGCCTTTTTTGCGCTGGTGTTTCGTTGCGACAGCTTTAACGCTGGCAGGATGCAGCAACTCTGCCTGGCGTAAGAGCGAAGTCCTCGCAGTGCCATTGCAACCGACTTTGCAGCAGGAAGTGATCCTGGCACGCATGGAACAAATACTTGCCAGTCGGGCTTTAACCGATGAAGAACGCGCACAGCTTTTATATGAGCGCGGAGTGTTGTATGATAGTCTCGGTCTGAGGGCATTGGCGCGAAATGATTTTTCACAAGCGCTGGCTATCCGACCTGATATGCCTGAAGTATTCAATTACTTAGGCATTTATTTAACGCAGGCAGGCAATTTTGATGCTGCCTATGAAGCGTTTGATTCTGTACTTGAGCTTGATCCAACTTACAACTACGCGCACTTGAATCGCGGTATCGCATTGTATTACGGCGGTCGTGATAAGTTAGCGCAAGATGATCTGCTGGCGTTTTATCAAGACGATCCTAATGATCCTTTCCGTAGCCTGTGGCTTTACATCGTTGAGCGGAAGCTCGATGAGAAGCAGGCAAAAGAAGCACTGAAACAGCGCTTCGATAAATCGGACAAGGAACAGTGGGGATGGAACATTGTCGAGTTCTACCTGGGCAACATTAGCGAAGCAACGCTGATGGAACGCCTCAAGGCGGACGCAACGGATAACACCTCGCTCGCTGAGCATCTCAGTGAAACCAACTTCTATTTAGGTAAGTACTACCTAAGTCTGGGGGATATGGACAGCGCTACGGCACTGTTCAAATTAGCGGTTGCTAACAACGTACACAACTTCGTTGAGCACCGTTATGCATTGTTGGAATTATCGCTCTTGGGCCAGGAGCATGACGACCTGGCAGAATCGGACCAGCAATAGCTGACGACAGAAACATCAGCCCGTAATCTTTTGATTGCCATCACCTTAACTGGTGAGGGCGTTGTTGTTCGTCAATACACCTACTTTGAGCCGGTTCACACTTTTCAATGAAAATTGCTAATCATTTTCACGATGAGCTAAGTAGACTGGCCGCCATTGACATTGAGGCACTCGTACTACATGGCTGAATTCGAAACCACTTTTGCAGATCTGGGCCTGAAGGCTCCTATCCTTGAAGCCCTTAACGATCTGGGTTACGAAAAACCATCTCCGATCCAGGCTGAGTGTATCCCACACCTGCTTTCTGGTCGTGACGTGCTGGGCATGGCCCAGACTGGTAGCGGTAAAACTGCAGCATTCTCGCTGCCGCTGCTGAACAACATTGATCCGGACCTGCGTGCACCGCAGATCCTCGTTCTGGCTCCAACCCGTGAACTGGCTGTTCAGGTTGCAGAAGCCATGACGGAATTCTCTAAACATATGCGCGGCGTAAACGTGGTAGCCCTTTACGGCGGCCAGCGTTATGACGTGCAGTTACGCGCCCTGCGTCAGGGCCCACAGATTGTTGTCGGTACGCCGGGCCGTCTGCTGGATCACCTGAAGCGCGGTACCCTGGACCTCTCTAAACTGAGCGGTCTGGTACTGGATGAAGCAGATGAAATGCTGCGTATGGGCTTCATCGAAGACGTTGAAACCATCATGGCGCAGATCCCGGACGGTCATCAGACCGCGCTGTTCTCTGCAACCATGCCGGAAGCTATCCGTCGCATTACCCGCCGCTTCATGAAAGAGCCGCAGGAAGTGCGTATTCAGTCCAGCGTAACCACTCGCCCGGACATCAGCCAGAGCTACTGGTCTGTGTACGGCATGCGTAAAAACGAAGCGCTGGTACGTTTCCTGGAAGCGGAAGATTTTGATGCGGCGATTATTTTCGTTCGTACCAAAAACGCGACCCTGGAAGTGGCTGAAGCCCTGGAGCGTAGCGGCTACAACAGCGCAGCGCTGAACGGCGATATGAACCAGGCCCTGCGTGAGCAGACTCTGGAGCGTCTGAAAGACGGTCGTCTGGATATTCTGATTGCCACCGACGTGGCAGCACGTGGTCTGGACGTTGAGCGTATCAGCCTGGTTGTTAACTACGACATCCCGATGGATTCCGAGTCTTACGTTCACCGTATCGGCCGTACCGGTCGTGCGGGTCGTGCTGGCCGTGCACTGCTGTTCGTTGAGAACCGCGAGCGTCGTCTGCTGCGTAACATCGAACGTACCATGAAGCTGACCATTCCAGAAGCGGACCTGCCAAACGCAGAGCTGCTGGGCAAACGCCGTCTGGAAAAATTCGCCGCCAAAGTACAGCAGCAGCTGGAAAGCAGCGATCTGGATCAGTACCGCGCGCTGCTGTCGCAGATTCAGCCTGTTGCTGAAGGCGAAGAGCTGGACATGGAAACCCTGGCTGCAGCACTGCTGAAAATGGCTCAGGGCGAACGTAGCCTGATCGTGCCGCCAGATGCGCCGATGCGTCCTAAGCGTGAATTCCGTGACCGTGACGATCGTTTCGAACGTCGTGGCGACCGTAACGATCGTGGCCCACGTGGTGACCGTCCAGAGCGTGGTGGTGAAGACCGTCCACGTCGTGAACGCCGTGACGCGGGTGACATGGAACTGTACCGCATTGAAGTGGGCCGTGATGATGGCGTTGAAGTTCGTCACATCGTTGGCGCGATCGCTAACGAAGGCGACATCAGCAGCCGTTACATTGGTAACATCAAGCTGTTCGCTTCCCACTCTACCATCGAACTGCCAAAAGGCATGCCGGGCGAAGTGCTGCAGCACTTTACGCGTACCCGCATCCTGAACAAGCCGATGAACATGCAGCTGCTGGGCGATGCACAGCCACGTCCTGACCGTGGCGGCGAACGTCGTGGCGGTGGTCGCAGCTTCGGCGGCGAGCGTCGTGAAGGCGGTCGCAGCGAAGGTCGCGGTGGTGAAGGTCGTCGTTTCTCCGGCGAGCGCCGCGAAAGCCGTGGCCCGCGTCGTGAAGAAGGCACCAGCCGTCGTCGTTTCGGTGACGCGTAAGCCTTACGCTTCTGACGTAAAGTAAAATATACAGCCCCGATACATGCTATCGGGGCTTTTTTTATTCCCTTTGTACTCTTGTACTGGTACAGTGCGTCACATTAAAATGCAGAACCGCATGATTGACTGGAGAAAAGGCTGTATGGCGACACTAACCACCACCCAAACGTCACCTTCGCTGCTTGGCGGCGTGGTGATCATCGGCGGAACCATTATAGGTGCCGGGATGTTCTCCCTGCCCGTGGTCATGTCCGGTGCGTGGTTCTTCTGGTCGCTGGCTGCGCTGGTCTTTACCTGGTTCTGTATGCTCCATTCCGGGCTGATGATCCTCGAAGCAAACCTGAACTACCGCATTGGCTCCAGCTTCGACACCATCACCAAAGATCTGCTGGGCAAAGGCTGGAACCTGGTTAACGGGCTGTCCATCGCCTTTGTGCTCTATATCCTGACCTACGCATATATCTCGGCGAGCGGTTCGATTCTGCATCACACCTTCTCTGAGATGTCGCTGAACGTTCCGGCGCGTCTGGCCGGACTATGCTTTGCGCTGGGCGTGGCGTTTATCGTCTGGATGAGTACCAAAGCGGTAAGCCGGATGACGGCAATCGTACTGGGCGCGAAGGTCATCACCTTCTTCCTGACCTTCGGCAGCCTGCTGGGGCACGTGACGCCCACCACGCTGTTTAACGTTGCCGAAGTGAATACCTCCTACACGCCGTACCTGCTGATGACGCTACCGTTCTGTCTGGCGTCGTTCGGCTACCACGGCAACGTGCCGAGCCTGATGAAGTACTACGGCAAAGATCCGCGCACGATTGTGAAGTGTCTGGTCTACGGCACGCTGCTGGCGCTGGGGCTGTATGTGATCTGGCTGCTCGGGACGATGGGCAACATCCCGCGCCCGGAGTTTATCGGCATTGCCCAGAAGGGCGGTAACATCGACGTGCTGGTACAGGCCCTGAGCGGCGTGCTGAACAGCCGCAGCCTGGATCTGTTGCTGGTTATCTTCTCTAACTTCGCAGTGGCGAGCTCTTTCCTCGGCGTAACCCTGGGCCTGTTTGACTACCTGGCGGATCTGTTTGGCTTTGATGATTCTGCGATGGGGCGTTTCAAAACCGCGCTGCTGACCTTCCTGCCGCCGATTGTGGGTGGCCTGCTGTGGCCGAACGGCTTCCTGTACGCCATCGGCTATGCCGGACTGGCGGCAACAATCTGGGCGGCAATAGTGCCCGCACTGCTGGCGCGTAAATCACGTAAACGCTTCGGCAGCCCGAAATTCCGCGTCTGGGGCGGTAAGCCGATGATTGCGCTGATTCTGGTGTTCGGTGCTGGCAATGCGCTGGTCCACGTGCTGTCGAGTTTTAACCTGCTGCCTGTGTATCAATAAACAGAAAGCCCGGTGGCGCTGCGCTTACCGGGCCTACAGGGATCGCGTAGGCCGGATAAGGCGAAGCCGCCATCCGGCAAAAAACTACCCCACCAGCTCCTCTTTCACCTGCATCGCCAGCTCAAACGAATGCAATCGCGCCTGGTGATCGAAAATCTGGCCGTTAACCATAATTTCATCCGCCTGCGTTTCGCGCAGCACCGCCTCCAGCCCGTGACGCACTTTCGCCTTATCGCCTACCAGCGACATGCTCAGCGCCTGCTGAACGCCATACTGCTCTGACGCTGACCACAGCTGATGCATATTCTCCACCGGCGGCGGAAGCTGGCCCGTCTCACCGCGGCGCAGCTTCACAAACGCCTGCTGCACAGAGGTGAACAGGAATTCCGCGTCGCGATTGCTGTCGGCGGCAATGATGTTGATGCACACCATCGCGTACGGCTTCTCCAGACGCTCGGACGGTTTGAAGTGCGTGCGGTAAAGATGCAGCGCCTGATGCAGCATATCCGGCGCGAAGTGCGAGGCAAACGCAAACGGCAGCCCCAGCTGTGCGGCCAGCTGTGCGCTGTAGAGGCTTGATCCCAACAGCCATACCGGGATCTTCTCACCGTAGCCCGGTACCGGGCGCACGTGCGGGTTCGGATCGCGCGCGTCGAACCAGTCCACCAGCTCTGCCACGTCGCGCGGGAAGTTATCGATATCGCCGCTCATATGGCGACGCAGGGCGCGCATCGTTGGCTGGTCGCTGCCGGGCGCACGGCCAAGCCCCAAATCGATACGGCCCGGATAGAGGGTATTCAGCGTGCCGAACTGCTCGGCGATCACCAGCGGGGCATGGTTCGGCAGCATCACGCCGCCGGAGCCCAGGTGCAGAGTTGTGGTATTTGCCGCCAGATAACCAATCAGTACCGAGGTGGCGGCGCTGGCAATGCCCACCATGTTGTGGTGCTCGGCCAGCCAGTAGCGGTGATAGCCACGCTTTTCGGCCAGCTGAGCGAGATCGAGGGAGTGCGAAAAGGCTTCTCTTGCCGAGGAGCCTTGTGGGATCGGCGCCAGATCCAGCACCGAAAACGGAATAGTTTTGTCAGTCATAACAGCTCACTTTGTCGACGGTCAATCTTTAATACTGCATTAAAAAATGATAACCGTTGTTAACAAAGTGAGCCTTTTTTAGGCCTGCAGTTCCAGCCCGGCCAGACGCTTCCAGTAGCCGTTGCAGTCGCTGTTTGCCGTCAGCGGCAGCGGAGCGGCGCCGTTTTCGTTGGCGCGGAAGGCATCCAGCATCGCAAACACGCCGGTATCCAGCGGCGACAAGCGCACCATATCCACCAGCCCGTCCATTGACGCCAGCTCGTTGCCGAGGTTATAGACATAGCCGCTCATGGTCTGAATGCCGTTGAGGACAAACACCTGCTGATTCTCCTGCGATAGCATGCTGCGCCCGTTCGGGTACTTAATGCAGCAGGTTTCGCACTCGTCTTTCGGACGGTCTTCCGAGCGCGCGGTAAAGCAGCGGGCAGAATAGGCCAGCGGCAGATGCCCATAGCTCAGCACTTCCACTTCAAACTGATTGCGAATGCCCAGCTCGTCGCACTGGTTAAGCAGGTTAGCCAGCCAGTCGCGGGAGAGCTCCACCGGCATGCACCAGCGCGTCATCCCCTGTTTGAGCAGCAGGCGCAGGGTCACGGCGTTATAGCAGTTCAGAGCATGGCCCGCGACAAACGGCAGCTTACGTTCAGCGCACATGTTCACCACGCCGAGATCGCTCGCTTCCAGCAGGAACTCGCCGTTTTCGACATAGCGCTTCAGCTCGCCCAGTTCAGAAGAGGCCTGCACCAGCGCAAGCGTCGAGAGCACCACCTGCTTGCCGCTGCCGGCCAGGCTTTTCGCCATGTCCAGCCAGTCGCCCACTTTGGTGGCGCGGCGCTTGCTGCACACCGCCTCGCCGAGATAAATCACATCGGCGCTGCTGGTGGCGGCCTGTTGGTAAAAATCTTCCAGCGTCTCTTTTGACCAGTAGTAGAGCACCGGTCCTAATGAATATTTCATGGTTATCTCACTGCCATTTACGGTGATACGCGCCAAGCGTGGTTTGCGTGCCTTCGGACATCGATCCGAGCGTCTCCATCCAGGCCTGCTGCGGAGCATAGTTCTGCGGGTCCGCCATGCAGCGGTCGATGGCCTGACGCCACACTTTCGCCACCTGGCTCACATAGGCCGGGCTGCGCTGACGACCTTCGATTTTCACCGAGGCAATATTGGCCGCCAGCAGTTCCGGCAGCAGCTCCAGCGTGTTGAGGCTGGTCGGCTCCTCCAGCGCGTGGTAGCGCTCGCCGTCGACCAGATAGCGGCCTTTACACAGGGTTGGATAACCGGCGTTTTCACCGTCCTGATAGCGGTCAATCAGCACCTCATTCAGGCGGGATTCCAGCCCCTGAGGGGTCTGCTGCCAGCGGACAAAGCGGGCAGGGGAGCAGGCTCCGACGGTATTCGGCGATTCACCGGTTAAATAAGAGGAAAGATAGCAACGGCCTTCGGCCATGATGCACAGGCTGCCAAAGGCAAAAACTTCCAGCGGCACTGGCGTGACGCGCGCGAGTTGCTTAACCTGATGAATAGAGAGCACGCGCGGCAGCACCACGCGAGCCACGTCAAAGTGTTGATGGTAAAAACGCACAGCTTCTTCGTTGGTGGCAGATGCCTGAACAGAGACGTGGCGCTCAATATGGGGATAGCGTTCTGCCGCATACTCAAGCATGGCGAGGTCGGCCAGGATCAGCGCATCGGCACCCAGCTGTGCCGCCATATCCACCGCGCGCTGCCAGCGGGCGTAGCCGTCAGGATGAGCAAAGGTATTGATGGCGATATGCAATTTGCGGCGGTGCTGGTGAACGAAGTTAACGGCTTCCTGAAGCTTTTTCTCCGTAAAGTTGAGGCCAGCAAAATGGCGGGCGTTGGTGTCATCTTTTAGCCCGATATAGACCGCATCGGCCCCATTTTCGATGGCCGCCTTAAGCGCCGGAAGATTTCCGGCAGGGCAGAGCAGCTCCATAATTTATCCTGATGTAGTCGATCGCAAAATTGTTAACGAGCTGGGATTTTAATTAACCCATAGGCGACAATTTTTGATTTAAGGCAGCTAATGGCGTATTGATGACACCAATAATGAGGTACGGCGGACGACGGTTTGTTGATTTACGCCGCTATGTTGCGCTTCGGATATGGCAAAATAGCAGGACTATAGATATCAGGGAGTAAAGCTCGTGCTGGATAAACTGCGTTCACGTCTCGTACAATTTGGTCCATCAATGCTGAGCGTGCCGGTAAAGCTGGCGCCGTTCGCGCTTAAACGTCAGGTGCTGGAGCAGGTCCTGAGCTGGCAGTTCCGCCAGGCGCTGCAGGATGGCGAGCTGGAATTCCTGGAAGGGCGCTGGTTGAGCATTGAGGTGCGTGATATCGGGCTGCGCTGGTTTACCTCCGTTGAGAATGACCAGCTAATCGTCCGCGAAACCGCCGAGGCGGATGTGAGCTTTAGCGCCAACGCCAGCGATCTGCTGATGATCGCCGCGCGTAAGCAGGATCCGGATACGCTCTTCTTCCAGCGCCGTCTGGTGATTGAAGGCGACACGGAGCTCGGTCTGTACGTGAAGAATTTAATGGATGCCATTGAGCTGGAGCAGATGCCGAAAGCGCTGCGCGTGATGTTAATGCAAATGGCAGATTTCGTTGAGGCCGGGCTGAAAACCCCGCCGGACGGTAAACACACTTCAGTAGGTGAGCCATGCTGATTCGAGTCGAAATTGGGATTGATGCGCCGGGGATCGATGCGTTGTTACGCCGCGCCTTTGCGAGCGATGCCGAAGCCCAACTGGTCCACGACCTTCGCGAAGACGGCCTGATTACGCTGGGGCTGGTTGCCACCGATGACGAAGGTCAGGTGGTGGGCTATGTTGCCTTCAGTCCGGTCATCGTTCAGGGCGAAGAGCTGCAGTGGGTAGGTATGGCACCGCTGGCGGTAGATGAAAGCTATCGCGGGCAGGGGGTGGCACGCCAGCTGGTCTATGAAGGGCTGGATTCGCTCAATGAGTTCGGTTATGCGGCCGTTGTCACGCTGGGCGATCCGGCGTTCTATGGCCGTTTAGGCTTTGAGCAGGCCGCGCATTACGATCTGCGCTGCCGCTGGCCGGGTACGGAATCCGCTTTCCAGGTGCACCGTCTGGCGGACGACGCGCTGAACGGCGTCAATGGTCTGGTCGAGTACCACGACCATTTCAATCGCTTTTAATCAGGCTCTCGCGTAGCGCCTCAAAGGAGCCGTCTCCGGTCACGAGGCGCTCTTTCTGGCGCTTCGTCAGCTGTTTGATGCGGTATTCCAGCCTGAGCGCCAGCGATCGGTCACCGACGGGCGCCGAAAAGGCGAGCTTTAATTCCCCTTTCCCCCGCAGCGCCTTTGCCCCTTTTCCCGTTTGATGTTGTAAAAAACGCCGCGCCACATCGGTGGTGATCCCGGTGTAGAGTGCGTTATCAGCGGTTCGGACAAGATAGAGAAACCAGCACACGGTAAACAGATTCAGTATGTTAAGGTGAACGCACCATAGCATGAGAGAGAACGAAAATGGAAACACTGGCCGCCATTAACCGCTGGCTGGCGAAGCAGCATGTTGTCACCTGGTGCGTCTATGACGAGGGGGAGATGTGGTGCGCTAACGCGTTTTACTACTACGATCCGGAGCGCGTCGCGTTTTATGTCATGAGCGAAGACAAAACGCGTCATGCGCAGATGACCGACCTGCAGGCGAAGGTCGCAGGCACGGTGAATGGCCAGCCGAAAACGGTCGCGCTGATCCGCGGCGTGCAGTTCAAAGGGGAGATCCGTCGTCTGGATGGCGAAGAGAGCGACGCGCGCCGTAAGCTCTACACGCGCCGCTTTCCCGTTGCCGCTGCGCTAAAAGCCCCGGTGTGGGAAATCCGCCTCGATGAGCTGAAATTTACCGACAACACCCTGGGCTTTGGCAAGAAGCTGCACTGGTTACGCGCCGAGCAGGCGTAGCGCTTCGCGGTTAAACGCCGGGAGATCGTCCGGAGTACGGCTGGTGATCAGCTGATCTTTGTCGTTGACCACTTCCTGATCGTAAAACTCGGCGCCCGCATTTTTCAGATCGATAACGATCGGTTTCACCGCCGTGAGCTTACGCCCGCGTACAACCTCCGCGCTGATAAGGAGCTGCGGACCGTGACAGATGGCAAAGACCGGTTTGCCGGTAGAGACAAAGTCCCGGGTAAAGGTCACGAAGCGTTCGTCCCCGCGCAGGGAATCCGGGGAATGGCCACCGGGTAACAGCAGGGCGTCGAAATCTGAGGGGCTAACGTTATCGATAGTCTCATCAATGGTTACGGTCGCCTCGCCCTTATGGCCTGTCACCGTTTTGCCCGCCTCTTTCTCAATGGTGATGACCTCATGTCCTGCCTTGCGGAACGCCTCTGCAGGCGAGGTGAATTCTGAATCTTCAAACTCGTCGGTAATCAAGACTGCGATTTTCTTGCCCATGCTTCCTCCGTTGTTTTGGCTTCAGACTGATTTTTCTCCGCTTGTGGTAAATACTTACCTGTAACAGACTTCTAAGTGTGGTCGACGACGCTGAGTTCGCAAACGGACAATTCTGTAAAGGGGATACGATGAGTCAGGTATTGATTACCGGGGCTACCGGGTTAGTGGGCGATCATCTGCTGCGGCTGCTGATTCAGGATCGCCGCGTGAACTATATCGCCGCCCCGACGCGTCGACCGCTGGCAGATTTATCTGGCGTCTTTAATCCGCACGATCCTCAGCTGACGGACGCGCTGGCGCAGGTCCAGGATCCTATTGATATCGCCTTTTGCTGTCTGGGCACCACGCGACGGGAGGCGGGCAGCAAAGAGGCATTTATCCACGCTGACTATACGCTGGTGGTGGACACCGCGCTTACGGCGAAAAAGCTGGGGGCCAGACATTTTCTGGTGGTCAGCGCGCTGGGCGCTAATGCCGGATCGCCTTTCTTCTACAACAAGGTGAAGGGCAAGATGGAGGATGCGCTGATTGCGCAGAAATGGGAGCAACTGACGATTGTGCGCCCTTCGATGCTGATCGGCCACCGGGACGAACGCCGCTTTAACGAGTCGATCCTGGCCCCGCTGTTTCGCATCCTTCCCGGCAACTGGAAGGCCATCGAGGCACGGGACGTCGCGCGGGCGATGTTAAAAGAGGGACTGGCCCCGTCGAAAGCGGGCGTAAACATTATCCCTTCGGCAAAACTGCGTGAAATCGCGCAGGGCGAGGCGTAAACTCCCCCGGCTAATAACCTAATACTCTCCGGGGAATGCTATGACTGGTCAGTCTTCATCTCAGGCGGCAACACCTGTTCAATGGTGGAAGCCCGCACTCTTCTTTCTCGTGGTCATTGTTGGCCTCTGGTACGTGAAATGGCAGCCGTACTACGGCAAAGCCTTCACCGCCGCTGAAACGCACAGCATCGGTAAATCTATTCTCGCTCAGGCTGAGTCCAGCCCGCTGCAGGCGGCGTGGGACTATGCCATGGTCTACTTCCTTGCCGTCTGGAAAGCCGCCGTTTTAGGCGTCATTCTGGGGTCGCTGATTCAGGTGCTTATCCCGCGTAACTGGCTGGTGAAAACCCTCGGTCAGCCGCGCTTTCAGGGCACGCTGCTGGGGACGATTTTCTCCCTGCCGGGCATGATGTGCTCCTGCTGTGCCGCGCCTGTGGCGGCAGGGATGCGCCGCCAGCGCGTGTCGATGGGCGGCGCGCTGGCGTTCTGGATGGGCAACCCGCTGCTCAATCCGGCGACGCTGGTGTTTATGGGTTTTGTGCTGGGCTGGCATTTCGCGTTCATCCGTCTGGTCGCCGGGCTGCTGACCGTGCTGGTGGTGGCGACGCTGGTGCAAAAACTGGTGAAGGATACTGCCGAAGAACCCGCAGCCGTTGAGCTGGACGTCAGCGAGCCGCAGGGCGGGTTCTTTGCGCGCTGGGGCAGGGCGCTATGGCAACTTTTCTGGAGCACCATCCCGGTCTATATCCTGGCGGTACTGGTTCTGGGGGCGGCGCGCGTCTGGCTCTTCCCGCATGCGGATGGCGCTATCGACAACACGCTGATGTGGGTCATTGCGATGGCCGTTGCAGGCTGCCTGTTTGTGATCCCAACGGCGGCTGAAATTCCCATTGTTCAAACCATGATGCTGGCCGGCATGGGCACCGCGCCGGCGCTGGCGCTGCTGATTACGCTGCCGGCGATCAGCCTGCCGTCGCTGATTATGCTGCGTAAGTCATTCCCGGCGAAAGCGCTCTGGCTGACCGCGGGGCTGGTGGCGTTGAGCGGGGTGATGGTGGGAAGTATTGCGCTTCTGTGAAAAACGCCCGGTGGCGCTACGCTTACCGGGCCTACAAAAAAATCCCCTCAAGTGAGGGGATTTTTTTTATTTAATGTAAGTAAACGCAGTGGTGACGTGCTTCACGCCGCTCACCCGGCTGGCGATATCGGCCGCCGCTTTCCCTTCACGGTCGGTCACCAGACCCAGCAGGAACACTTCACCGTTTTCCGTCGTCACTTTCACGTTGGAGGATTTCACCTGGTCCGAGCCCAGCAGCTGGGAACGCACTTTGGTGGTGATCCAGGTATCGGAAGAGGCATCACCCAGGCCAATTGGCTTGCCCTGACGCACTTCGTTAAACACCTCTGTGGTTCCTTCAACACCCATTGCGATTTGTTTCGCACGAGAGGCGAGTTCCATATTCGGCGCCTGGCCTGCCAGCAGCACTTTGCCCTGGTAAGCCGTCACGTTAATACGCGCCTCTTTCTTGATCTGTTCGTCTTTCGACAGCGCACTGTTGACGCGCAGCTCCAGCGTACCGTCATCCACCTGTGTCCCCACAGAGCGCGGATCGGTTGCCGCTTTGGTGCCTACTGCGGCGGTACCCACAACGGCCGCAGCGATACATCCCTGAAGCAGTAATGCAGACATAAGGACTGCGAGGGTCGATAAAGCCTTCATAAGAACTCCTTAATCATCCTGGTGAGGGAAAAGCGTGTTATCGATCAAGTCACATAAGCAGTTCACCGTGAGCATATGCATTTCCTGAATACGCGCGCTTCGGTGAGACGGAATGCGGATTTCCACATCCTGCGGCCCAAGCAGACCCGCCAGCTCACCCCCGTCATAGCCGGTTAAGGCCACGATGGTCATGTCGCGGGTGACGGCGGCTTCAACGGCTTTGACAATATCCCGGCTATTACCGCGCGTAGAGATGGCCAGCAGCACATCTCCGGCATGACCCAGGGCTCGCACCTGCTTTGCGTAAATTTCGTCATGCAGACGATCGTTAGCAATCGCCGTTAAGACCACGTTATCGGTATTAAGTGCAATGGCGGGTAAACTCGGGCGTTCTGTTTCAAAGCGATTGATCATGCTGGCAGCAAAATGCTGTGCGTTGGCGGCTGACGTGCCGTTGCCACAACAGAGGATTTTGTTGCCATTAAGCAGGGATTGCACCAGCGTCATTGCGGCACGCGAGATAGCATCCGGAAGGGCTTCCGCCGCGGCAATCTGAGTCTGGATGCTTTCTGTGAAGCACACTTTAATTCTTTCGAGCACGTTATCCCTTTTAAATCCTAATTATGCGTCTTCGCCAAAAGCGTTTTTAAGCCATTCGATCTCATTTCCGGTGAAGGCTATCACATCGAACCGGCAATCCACAGTATCAAAGCTCCCATTATGGCGGGCAAGCCACAAGTGGGCAGTCTGTAATAATTTATGTTGTTTGGCGAGCGTCACGCTGGCGGCAGCACCGCCAAAACGGGAGGACTGTCGAAAGCGGACTTCTACAAACACGATGACCTGACCGTCTTTCATGATCAGATCAATTTCGCCGCCACGCCCGCGGACGTTGGCGGCAATAAAGCGCAGTCCTTTGCCTTCAAGCCAGCGACGCGCCTTTAACTCCCACGCATCGCCGGTCTGTTTGCGGCTTAACTGGCCGGGACGATCTGCCCCTGCTGGTATTTGAGCCATGATAACTTCCTGTTGATCACGCAGTCCTGAGTCGCGGTCAGATCGCCGGTGTTGCCGTTAAGCTCAAAGCCCGGCACCTGACGCATCTGGGTAAAGTGGTTCGCCAGCGCCCATGCATCGACACCCATCGCATACAGACGCGCCAGCGAATAATCGTTACGTACGGTACTCAGCGCCTGCTGCATCAGCGCCGGGTTGCTGCCGGCCAGCATCGGGATTTCGCTGTACTGCAGACCGTCCATTTCCAGACGGAAATCCGGCCCTGCGGTGCCCTGCGCGCTGCGGGAGCTGGCGTAGAGCGTTGCGCCGCTCTGGCTGCCGTTACGCATCGCGATCATCGGTTTGATAAAGGCGATCTCCTGCGGCGTGGCAACGATATAGGCCGCATCCACTTTACCGCCACCGCTGATCTGCGCGTCGGTAGGTGGGGCAGGGATCGTCAGGCCGCCAATCGTCACGCCCTGCTGCTGTGGCAGGCTCGCGGTGACAGGACTGCCGTTAAGCGCGATGCCCGCCCCGCCGTTTACGCCCGCGCGCAGTTCAGAGACGGAACCGAATTTCTGCTGCAGCACCACGCCGCCGCCCAGCTTCTGCCACTCATCGGCAAAGGCATTGGCCACGCGATCGCCCAGCGCGCTGCGTGGGATGAGCAGCAGCGGAGCCTGCTTACCCTGCTCGTGAATATGACGCGCCGCATCGCGGGCTTCATCTTCAGGAGAGAGCGCGAAGTAGCAAATATTGGCCCGGTTCTGAACCTGCTCCGGCTGGTTGAGCGCCAGCACGTTCAGCGTGGTATTGCTCTTCATCAGCTCTTCCACGTTGTTTTTCAGCAGCGGACCGACAACGATGCTCGCCCCGTCCTGTTGAACCTGCGCCAGCACCTGATCAAGCGGCTGCGAACTGGTGTCGTAGATTTTCAACTCAGCGCCCGGATTGGCGCTGGTGGTTGCCACGGCCTGCGGCTGCGCGGCAGGTTGGGCCGCGGGTTGCGCAGGCTGCTGTTGAGGTTGCTCTGCTGTTGTGACAGGTGCAGGTGCCGCTTGCGTCTCGGCCGGAGCCGGAGCCTGGGTCGCAGGTGCTGTAGTAGCCGGTGCCGCTGTAGCTGGCGGCGTCGTCGGAGCCGTCACCGGGTTTTGCATCGTGCCCTGCGCCGGCGCTTGCGCCGTGGTCAGGTCGCTGGTCTCTGCGGCAGACGGGCTGACAACATCATTCACGTTAGCCGCCTGAGCCGCCTGCGCAGGAACCGCGCTGCCGGTTACCGGGGTGGTGCCGTTTTTCGCCGCTTCAAAGCCCTGCTGAATGGTGCGTCCAAACACCGCCGCCTGGCCGTTGAGTGGCAGAAGGAGGGCGATTTTGCTGGTCGAGGCAGGCTTAAAGTTCTGCACGTTCACCAACTGGGTTGGCAGCATTTTCGCGCCCGGGTTTTGCGGGTAGCGCGTCTGCCAGTCCGTAATGCCGGCTTTCAACATCTTAGGATCGCTGCGGTTGTTAAACCACATCTGCTGCAGATCCAGCCAGCCCTGCAGGACGTTTTCATCCGCGTTGATGACCAGCGCCTGCGCCTGTTCCTGCGTCATCGACGCCAGCGCTTGCCAGGTGGCATCGATATTTTTCTGCTTATCGGCACCGCCAAGCAGTGGCTCTTGCGCGACGAGCGCGCGGAGCAAGGTCAGCGAAGGGCGTCCCTGCTCAGCGGTAATGCCCGCCTGCCAGAAGCGTGCCTGCTGATTTTTATCCAGCGCGCTCACGTCAATATCCCCGAGGATCTTCTTCGCGGCGGCGTAATCTTTCAGCGCGACTTTCAGCTCGGCAGAGAGCAGGCTCTGCTCGCGACGCTGGGCGTCGTTAAGATCTTTTGGCAACTGGTTAAACAGCTCGGCTGCCCGCTGGGTTTTACCCTCTTTCAGCAGTGCACGAATGGCGAGTAATTGCCAGTTGGTCTTGGTATCATTTGAACTCTGCGACATTTGTTGCAGATAAAAGCCAGAATCAGCCTGAGCAGAACCCTGGAGATGGGCGGTGCTCTGGTCAGGTGCCTGGGTGCCACAGCCTGCAAAGATCAGGGCTGCCAGCAGAAGCGGCACGCTGCGCGTGGCTTTTTTTCGAAGAAACGTTAACGGTACCATACTGTATCCAGTGATTTTTTTTACGCAATGCTCAATATTAAATCGGCAATACGGACGAAACAATGAAACAACACGAAACGGCAGATAATTCTCAAGGCCAGCTTTATATTGTACCTACTCCTATCGGGAATTTGTCTGATATTACCCAACGTGCGCTCACCGTACTGCAAGATGTTGATTTAATTGCTGCTGAAGATACCCGCCATACTGGCCTGCTGCTGCAACATTTCGCGATTAACGCCCGTTTGTTTGCTCTGCACGATCACAATGAGCAACAAAAAGCCGAAACGTTGGTGGCGAAGCTGAAAGAGGGGCAGAACATCGCCCTGGTCTCCGACGCCGGTACGCCGTTGATTAACGATCCTGGCTATCACCTGGTGCGTACCTGTCGCGAAGCCGGTATTCGCGTTGTGCCCCTGCCGGGTCCATGCGCTGCCATTGCTGCGCTGAGCGCCGCAGGTCTGCCGTCTGACCGTTTCTGCTATGAAGGCTTTCTGCCTGCCAAATCCAAAGGCCGCCGCGACGTCTTAAAAGACCTGGAAGCGGAACCGCGTACCCTGATTTTCTACGAATCCACGCACCGCCTGCTGGAGAGCCTGGAAGATATGGTGACCGTCTGGGGGGAAGCCCGCTACGTGGTGCTGGCGCGCGAGCTGACCAAAACCTGGGAGACTATCCACGGCGCGCCGGTGGGTGAACTACTGGCGTGGGTGAAGGAAGACGAAAACCGCCGCAAGGGCGAAATGGTGCTGATTGTCGAAGGGCACAAGGCGGAAGAAGACGCGCTTCCTGCCGACGCGCTGCGTACGCTGGCATTGCTGCAGGCGGAACTGCCGCTGAAGAAAGCCGCTGCGCTGGCGGCAGAAATTCACGGCGTGAAGAAAAATGCGCTGTATAAGCATGCGCTGGAGCAGCAGGGGGAGTAAGTCAAATGAGCCGCTATCAGCCTCCGTTCACCATCACACCCTTTATCCTCAATCAGGTGGTTGAGATTGGTGAGCTATTAGGGCATTGGGCGGCACATTCTGGTAGGACTTCGCCACTTCTCCGTAAAGAGAATCGTATTAGAACCATTCAGGCCTCGCTAGCCATTGAACATAACTCGCTGACGACAGGGCAGGTGACGGCAATCATGGATGGCAAACGCGTACTTGCTCCTGAAAAAGATATTCAGGAAGTACGCAACGCTATCCTGGCATATGAGAAATTGCCCGAATGGAAGCCCTGGAAGCTCAATGACTTACTCAGTGCGCACCGATTATTGATGATGGGTCTGGTCGATCATCCCGGAAAGCTCAGAAATGGGGACGTAGGGGTATACCGTGGAAACCAGTTAGTTCACATGGCTCCGCCAGCCTCGCAGATGAATCGCCTTATCGACGATCTTCTTTCCTGGCTTAAGCAAACCGATCTTCACCCGCTGATTGCCAGCTCGGTATTTCATTACGAGTTTGAGTTTATTCATCCCTTTTCGGATGGAAATGGCCGCATGGGGCGGCTGTGGCAAACGTTGATATTAAGCCAGTGGCGTGCAGAGCTTGCATGGTTGCCCGTTGAGACACTGATTCACTTCCAGCAAGCGCGCTATTACCAGATTTTAGGGCAATGCGATCGGGCCAGTGATTGCACGGTATTCGTGGAATTTATGCTGCAAAATATGGCCGACGCTTTGCGGGAAGGCATAAACTTGCCGTCCGTCATGTCGGTAAAAATGTCGGAAGAATTGTCGGAAAAGGAAAACGCTATCCTTGAGCTTCTTACCGTTCAACCACAAATGACTGCAGTGATGTTGGCCTCTGTATTGGGCGTGACTTCCCGCACCGCGGAACGATATCTCCATTCTTTGCAAACAAAAGGTAAATTAAAACGCATCGGGGCAAGGAAAGGGGGGAGCTGGCAGGTCATGGCTTAACCTGCCAGCTGAACTCGCTTTATTTCCCTGGCATCGCCTCAAACACCAGCGTTTCCAGCGGCTGCAGTGTAATCACCACCGCATTTTTGTACGCCTCCGGTACGGTTGAATTACGGCCATACACCGCCTTCAGACTAAACTGCGCCGCGTTTCCTGTCGGGACTTCGAAATCTTTCGCCAAATCCAGGAAGTAGCTTTGCGGCTTATCCGACGGGTTACGCAAGCCGAGAATCGCTTTGTCCTTGCTCCAGGATGCCCAGCCGTAAACCTGCAGTGCGGTTGGATCACCACCAATCCAGTGCGTATCCACCAGCACGCTGGCGTTATCCCGCGACCACTTCGCCGCCTGTGCCAGGGTATCCCACTTCGCCTTGTTCAGCATTGACGGGGTGATATACAGCTCCTGCAACTGCGTGCCGGTGGCGAAGTAGCTCCAGACCTGGTCGGCAAAATCGCTGTCCGTTTGCACTTTCTCCAGCCCGTAATAGGCGTTTTCCGCGCTGACGATCCCGTGGTACATCAGCGAGTTCAGCGGGAACAGCGGGCCTTTGCGCACAATGGAGCGGTACGTTTCCGCATCGCGGTAGGTCATCCACTGCTGCACCGGCGTGCCGGGGCCGTACAGGTTGATGTCATCGCCCTGGCGCCAGATAGAATCGGCATAGAACAGCCAGGACGGGCTGGCGTTGGTACCTGTCGTCAGGTTGATAAACAGATTCGGGTTGGCGCTGCGCATGTTGTGCAGCAGGGCGATGGAGGCGTCAAAATCCGAGGCATACGGGCTGCCCTGGATATGCGCGTTGGCATTACCCATCCCGTCCAGCTTGAATGAGGTAATGTGTTCGTTTTTGATTAGCTTAACGATCTGCTCATTGAAGTTCTTAAAGTAGTTCGGCCCTGACAGCGCCAGCTTCCCGTCGACGGTTTCGAACCCATACTCTTTTGCATGCGAGACGCGAACGTCGCGCGGCTTGTTGTAGCCTCCCCACGGTGAGAGCCACAGTCCAACCGAGCTGTGCAGGCTGTCGGCTTTTTCCCGAACCTTGCCAAAACCGTTGCTGAATGCCGGGCCAAATAGCCAGCGCCCGGTAAGGTCGTCCCATCCGTCGTCCAGCAGGAAGGCGTCCAGCGCCACGCCGCGTCCGGTAATAAACTCCTTATTCCACTCGTCCATCCGCCCCAGCACATCCTGCTCGGTGTAGGGATTGAAAAAGCCGATATCCATCCAGCTGTTGTAGTGCAGATAAGGCTTGTACGGTCGCGGACGAACGGCATCAATAAACTGGTTTACGCTGCGGCGCAGCTGGCTGATTTCCGGGAAAGTGCCGAACCAGGTGGTAAAACTGACCGGCGACTCTGGCTGGATCGGCGTTTTCAGTTCTACGTTGAGATTGGTGGTCGCTTCATAGGCGTAAGTGTTAACGATGGGCTTGTCCGGCAAAATAAAGAATGAATCAGCAACGATCGGCGAGCTGTTAATCGCTCCGTCGACATAGGGGGCCTGAGACTGTTTTTTGGTCGGGAAGAAGGTAATTTTCGCCACGTCTCGCGGCTGGCCGACTGCGGCAATGGTGTAGTCGATGCTGGCGTATTTTCCCTTCACCAGGTTTAGCTTCACCGTCACGTTAAAGTCCGGATGGGTAAAGTCGATGACAATTGCGTTGTCCTGCTTTTCGACGTGCTTGATGGTGAAATCAGCGGTGTGGATTTTTGTCTCATCCGGCAGCGTCAGAAAGAACAGCTCCTGCGGCGTGAGCGGATGGTTAGCCTTATTGTCCTTAACCACTACCGTTGAGTTTGCGTCATCAAACGAGAGGGTAATATTGTCGTTATTGAGCGCGTAGTTCGCCGCCGCCGCGCTATGGGAAACGCACAGGGCCAGCACTGAGAGTGCGAAGATTTTTTTCATCAGCGTAAGCTCCTTTTTAATCAGGCTTCTGCCGGAAGCAGCAATCGGTTTGCCGAGCCGCAAACGGCGATCTTGCTTCTGACCACCTCTTTCATGGCGTCCATGCCGACCCGCATATAGAAGCGCGGATCGTTACCCTGCGGGTTTTCGGCAAACCAGGCTTTAACCGCGTCAGAGAAGGCAATTTTCAGTTCGGTGGCCACGTTGACTTTGCACACGCCCAGTTCGATGGTGCGACGCACATCCTCATCCGGCACATCGCTCGCGCCGTGCAGCACCAGCGGCACCGTGACCACTTCGCGAATTTCTGCCAGCCGCTGGAAGTCGATTTTTGGGCGCTTGGTATACAGGCCGTGCGCGGTGCCGATGGCGACGGCAAGGCTGTCGACGCCGGTCAGTTCGACGAAGCGTTTCGCCTCCTGCGGATCGGTAAGGAACGCGCTTTCGGCGTCCACGCTCATGTCATCTTCCACGCCGCCCAGGCGGCCCAGCTCGGCTTCGACGCTGCAGTCGTTAAGGTGGCAGAAATCGACCACCGACTTCACCAGCTTCACGTTTTGTTCAAACGGATAGTGGCTGCCGTCGATCATCGCGCTGCGCACGCCCACGTTGACCTTGCGGCGAATATCGTCCAGCGATTCGTGGTGATCGAGGTGCAGCGCCAGCGGCATGTCGTAGGTGTGGGAGTACGCGCTGCACAGGGCGTAGATCTCTTCCAGCGCAATATGCTTGAAGGTGCCCGGCGTGCCCGCGAGGATCACCGGCGATCGCATTTCGCTGCACACTTCGAGGATCGCCTGGATCGTCTCCGCGTTGTGGATGTTGAACGCCGGAACGGCGTAGCCTTTTGCCTGCGCGTCCAGCAGAAGATATTTCGTCGAGATAATACTCATAATCAGATCCTCTTAAGCCTGCCACGGATGAATAACAACGCCCTGCACCACGCGGTTGACCGTTCCGCTGGCGGATGGCGTATCGGGCGTATTGCCTACGCTGAGCGACTGGGTGAGTGCAAAGACCTGGGCATAGATCAGGAAGCAGAACGCCTGTTCCATATCGATAAACGGACGTGAAGGCGGCAGCAGAATGTGCGGACCCGCTTCAATGACCGGATCGTTTTCAGCGGCGATGGCGACGACGCGCATAGCCTGGCGATCGCGGCGCAGCTCGGCCAGCAGATCCAGATCGTACTGGCGCGTATACGGATGGCTGGAGATGAACACCACCACCAGCGTTTCGTTGTCGACCAGAGACTTCGGTCCGTGACGGAAGCCCGTCGGAGAATCGTAAAACGCCGCCAGCTTGCCCGCCGTCAGCTCCAGCACCTTCAGCGCCGATTCGCGCGCCGCGCCCTGCAGGCCGCCGCTTCCCAGATAGACGACGCGTTTCCACGCTTCATTGCCAAAGACGCCGTGGCTGAAATCGCCGAGCGAGGTGAGGATCGCCTGACAGCGATCGGCGACGTCGCGGAAGGTTTTACTGTTGATCGTCTCAGGGGCGAATACGGCCAGACAGCTCGCCATCATGGTGGTGATGCTGCTGGTCATTGCGAACCCGCGATCGTGCGTTTCGGCAGGCATCAGCAGGGCACAGGCGTTATCGCTGTCGACGGCGTTCTGGTACAGGCTCCCCGCCTCGTTGCAGGTAATCGACAGGTGGTAGCACTCCGGCACGAACTGGTTTGCCAGCTCGACGGCTGCGACGCTTTCCGGGCTGTTGCCGGAGCGGGCAAACGAAACCAGCAGCAGCGGATGCGCAGGGCTGAAGTAGTCCATCGGGTTCGTGACCAGATCGGTTGTCGGGACGGCAGTGAAGTTTTTCCCGGTGTAGCTCGCGAGCCAGGGAGAAACGATATCGCCGATAAACGCGGACGTGCCCGCGCCGGTCAGGACGATCCGCAGGTCGTCCTTACGCAGCAGCGGCGTCAGGAAGCTGTCGATCGAAGAGCGCAGTCTATCGATATTGTTGAGCGAGCGGATCCAGCTGGCAGGCTGCTGGCGGATCTCTTCCTCGGTCCAGGTGCCGGTTGCGGCGGTGGTAGTTTGTGGCATAACTCAGTCCTTAGTCGTGTGAATTCCACATCAGACGCTGGCAATCGTGTCGCTATCTTTCGTTTCGTTTCACTTGTTCACTTTAGCAGTTAAATAAAATCTATAGAAAATAAATCGAAACTTCAATGAAAGAAAAGAAATAAAACGAAAAGTGTGATCGTGAAAGGAAAGGGAAAATTTAAGGAAAGGAAAAGAAAGGCCTTACGATCGGGTGCCGTAAGGCCAACAGGAGACACAATGAAAGGGCTAAAGGGGGAGAGCCTGGCCCTGAATCCAGATCTGCTGGAGGTGCAAACCACCGTCCAGCGCAATGATATTGGCGTGTTTACCCGGGGCTAAGGATCCGAGCTGACCGTCAACGCCCAGCAGCCGGGCAGGGTGTAGCGAGGCCATATGGATAGCGTCTTCGGCGGTTACGCCCGTGTGCTCCACCATATTCCTGACCGCGGCATCCAGCGACAGCGTGCTACCAGCCAGCCCGCCGGAGCCGGTTCGAACCACGCCGTTTTGCATTGAGACCTCTTCACCACAGAGCGTGTACCGTCCGTCCGGCATACCTGCCGCCTGCATGGCATCGGTAATCAGCACCACGCGATCCTGCGCGCAGCAACAGCATAGGCGCATCGCCCCAGGATGGACGTGGTGGCCGTCGGCAATTAGCTCCAGCCACGCCCGTTTGTCCGTCAGCCCTGCACCGACCATGCCGGGCTCTCTGTGGTGCAGCCCCGTCATGCCGTTGTAGCAGTGAACCAGCCCGTCGGCACCCGCATCAAACGCGGCGAGTGTTTGCCGGTACGTGGCAGCGCTGTGGCCCAGCATCACGCGTAAACCGCGCTGTTTAAGATGGTGGATCGCCTGCAGCGCGCCGGGTTTTTCTGGCGCGAGCGCCACTACCCGCAACGTGTTATGCGAGACGTCGATCAGTGCATCCAGCTCCGTGATATTCAGTTCCCGGAATAACTCGGGCGGGTGCGCCCCTTTGTTCTGCGGCGTAAAGTACGGTCCTTCCAGGTAGCTGCCCAGGATCTGCGCCCCGGGGCCGCCCGACTGAGCGCGCCGGGCGATTCGCGCGAGCGCGCCGTGGATAGTCTCCAGCGGCGCGGTCACGGTTGTGGGTAAAAAGGCGCCCACGCCTTCGCGCGCTTTATGCATCGCGAGAATATCCAGCACGTCAGGCGCATCATCCATCACGTCCACGCCCGCGCCGCCGTGGACGTGCGTATCGATATACGCCGGGCAGAGCAGCTCTGCATCGCGCGACGTCACGCCTGCCGGGACAGGCTCAATAGCCGCAATCACGCCGTTTTCAATGCGTAGCTGGTGGTCATCCAGCCAGCCCTGTTCGGTAAGCACCCGCCTCGCGCGCAGCAGCTGGCTCATATCCCTTCCTCGGCAGGGGCTTCCTCGCGACAGCGTCCCAGCTCGTCTACGAGGCTCGTCAGGCCGCGGTGCCCGCACTCCAGTGCCTGCAGACGAAATGCTTCACTGCTTAATCCGTCGCGCTCCAGCACCATCTCCAGCAGCAGCTGCAGGTTGGTGCCGGTGATCACTTCACTGCCCGGCCGTTTCATGGCGAGCGTCGATGCCACGCGAAACGGCGTGCCGCCGAGCAAATCGGTGAGAAACACAATATCGTGCTCTGCATCGAGTTCGCTCACCGCCTGCTCAAGCTGAGCGGTCAGCCGCGCGGTGGTGGACGTTTCAGGAAAATCGATGGCGATAAACTGCGGCTGTTCGCCGAGGATCTGCTTCATCGCCTGCTCAAGCCCGCTGGCAAACCCGCCGTGACCCGTCAAAATAATGCCTAACATCGCAACCTCTTTGCTTTTACAGGAAGTGACAGAATTTACCGACAACGCCCAGCAGCACGGTGATACCAATCAGCCGCAGCGGGCTCCAGCCGCGGCGCACCAGCCAGAACATGGTCAGGGTGTAGACCAGCGGCAGGAACGCGGGCATCAGCTTGTCGATAACGTCGGCCTGCAGTTTGACAACGGCATCACCTGCCTTGATTTCAAGCGTCGTATTGAGGCGGACGTAGGTTGCCACCAGCGCGCCGATCACCGTCATCCCGACGATAGACGCCGCGTGGCCGACCTTTTTGGTGTTGGCTTTAATCAGCGGGATGGCCGCCACACCCATCCGGTAAGCGTAGTGCGCCAGGCCAAAACGCAGGCCGAGGTGCACCACGTTAAACAGCACGATAAAGACCACGGCCCCCAGAATCGACCCTTGCAGCGCCAGGCTGGCGCCGATACCACCGCAGATGGGCAGCAGGGTTAGCCAGAACATGGCATCGCCAATACCGCCGAGCGGCGCGCCGACGGCAATTTTGGTGCTCTGGATACTGTTCACATCCTGCTTGGAGCGCTCCATCGCCAGAATGATGCCGATTACAAAGGTCACCAGGAACGGGTGGGTGTTAAAGAAACCCATATGGCCTTTCATTGCCCGCGCCAGGTCCCGCTTGTTGGTATGGATCTTTTTCAACGCGGGTAGCAACCCGTACAGCCAGCCGGAGGCCTGCATACGTTCGTAGTTAAACGAGGCCTGCAGTAGCATGGAACGCCAGGCCACGCGGTTAATATCCTTTTTAGTTAACTCGGCACCGATGCTCTGGTCTTCGTAGACGTTTTCATTCACGCCGGTCAGCAGCGTCTCTTCGCGTTCAGACACGTCCGGCAGGGTGGTTTGGTTAGATGCCATCTTCGAATTCCTCTTTCTGGGCTACTGGAGCCGTCGGCTCAGGTGATTTACGCATCAGGTCGATCAGCGCCATCGCCAGCGCGGCCGCCGCAATCGCCAGCACCGGAAGCTTGAGCCAGGCGGCGGCGACAAAACCGATAATGAAGTAAGGGATGTAGACGTTTTTCATCATGATCTTCAGCAGCACGGCGAAGCCGATGGCTGGCATGATGCCGCCCGCGACGCCGAGGCCGTCAATCAACCGTGCCGGCAGAACATCAATGGCGGTTTTCGCATGTTCCGCACCGAAGTAGATCGGCAGGAACGCGCACAGAAAATAGAAGATGCCGAGCGCCAGCAGCGCAAGATAGTTAACCCGTTCAATACCGTGAGTATCAGCATTGGCCGCCATGCGATCGCAGCGTGACATCACGCCGGACATCACCGAGAAGAGGAACGTAATCCCCATTTGAACCGCAACGGCAAACGGGACGGCGACGCCAACGGCAACTTCTGGCTTCACCCCGGTGCTGATGGCAAATGCGGTACCCACGATGGTGCCGATAATGACGTTCGGCGGCTGGGCACCGGCGAGCGGGGCCAGCCCCATCCAGACCAGCTCTAACGTACCGCCGGTCAAAATACCGGTATGCAGGTCGCCCAGAATCAGGCCGACCAGCGGCCCGAGCACCACCGGGCGGTGCATGTGTGTTAACCCGTTAAACATATCCAGACCGGCGATAAAGGCGAGTATGCCCAACCCCAGCGCCTGCAACAGACTGATTTCCATTGTGAATCCCTCAGAGCAGTTTAAAGAGGTCCAAAGCAGTTTCTGTTGGAACGCCCTGAACGAAGCATTCCACACCGGCCGCTTTCAGGCCGTTGAACGCGGCGATATCGTTCGCGTCGACAGAGACCGTTTTGGCAATTTGTTGTTTGCCACTGGCGTAGTGCATGTTTCCGACGTTGATACGGGTGATGGGCACGCCGCCCTCAACCAGCTTCAGAAAATCGGCGGGTGATTTGCAGACCAGCAGGATTTTCTGGCGGTCAGCGGCGCGGTGAATGTTGTCGATCACTTTTTGCAGCGACCAGAAGCGCACGGCGATCCCTTCCGCGAGCACCATTTCCATCAGGTTCTGTTGAACCGGATCTTCAGCCACCTCATCGTTGGCGACGAGTACCAGGTTTGCCCCCGCAAACCCCACCCACTGCACGCCCACCTGACCGTGGATCAGGCGTTCATCAATGCGGCATAAGACAATGTTTGGCATAGCGCTTTCCTCTTTTTATTATGCGTTTTGCGTTGTTACGCCTTCGCAGGCGGCGTGGTACTGCTGGAGTATGTCCTGAATGTGGTCAATGATGAGTTCCCGTGGCGTTGACTTGAGAGCGCCCTCGCGAACTTTCCCGTACTGCAGCGGCAGGTACTGGCTGATCAGCGGCAGCGGAATGGGCTCGTCTGCCAGGTTACGCACCAGGCGTTCAAAGGCGTCGTCAATCTGACCGTCCGGCCAGTAGTAGCGCACGCGGTCAGAGTAGCTGTAGCCGCGCGCCAGGCGACGCGCGTTGCCGTCACCGTGGTAATGGCTTTGCCAGTATTCCGGGCGGTCGAGCATGACGTTTTCCAGTACGTGACGCAGGCCGGAGCTGGCTTTTGCCGGCAGCAGCTCCTCTTCTATGGCGGCCAGCGAGAACAGCGCTTCGCGCAGGGCGAAGGTCAGGGCAGGACCAACTTTCAGAATCGCAAAGTGATCGTTGACCAGCTTTCGCAGCGCCTGCGGCGTCTGGTAGTCGGTGGAGTGTGCTTCAAACACCAGCGTGTCGTAGGCTTCAACCATTTTGCTCAGGGCAACGGCTTTCTGCGGCTGATAGTCGCAGACGTGCGCATGGTCGAACTCCACGCCAGGCTGGACCACCAGGCCAATAATGCGCGGCCAGATGTTGCTTAAGCCTTCCTTTTCGAACGCGTGGCGGTGCGCTTCAAGCGTGGCGCGGGCCGCGTCTGGCGTGGTGACGGCAAGTTCGGTGAGCGTCTCGTGCGCGCCACCGGGAACCGGCACTTCCGTGCCGATAACGTAGACCAGATCGGATTCACCAAACTGCTCGCAACAGGTCGCTTCGGCAATCTTCGCCAGGCGTGCGGCGCGTCCGGCAACGATCGCGTCGGTCAGGGGAACCGGGTCGTCCGCGCAGGACATGCTGCAGTCGAGGTGGATCTTTTTGAATCCGGCAGAAACATAGCTTTTGATCAGATCGTCGGCATTTGCCATCGCCTGTTGCGCAGGCAGGTTTTGCCAGCGGTTAGGGCCCAGGTGATCGCCGCCGAGGATCAGCTGTGACGTCGGGAAACCGAGCGACTCGGCCAGCTGGCAGACAAACCCGTGAAAATCAGCGGGCGTCATGCCGGTATAGCCACCAAACTGATCCACCTGGTTGGAGGTGGCCTCGATCAACAGCGGGGATCGATGTGAATGCGCGTAACGAATTGCAGCTTCCAGTACCAGCGGATGTGCGGAGCAGACGGCGTAAATCCCGTTTGAATTCCCCCGTTTATGGTGTTCCACCATTTCTGTCAGATGTTTCACTTTCCTCTCCATTTCGGATGGTAATGATATTTATCTTTCGTTTTGTTTCATTTAATCCTGCATCATGGTGATCTAAAAATAAAACGAAAGATAATAGTTTTCCGATCTGTTTCACAAAAGAAACATAATGAAAGGTTTCAGCGCGGTGCCAGCTTGCGTATCGTCACTATGCAGCGCTTGCATTCCCGTAAAGGAAAGGCCTTAATAGGCAAAACGAAATGAAACGAAAGAATTTTGATTAAGGAGCTCGTATGAGCAGCACCGATTCATCCGCGGAAAAGCGCATCACCAGCACCAGTGAAAGGCGGGAGCAGATCATTCAGCGGTTGCGGGCGCAGGGAAGCGTACAGGTTAACGATCTGTCTCATCTGTACGGCGTATCGACGGTAACAATCCGCAACGACCTGGCGTTCCTGGAGAAGCAGGGCATTGCCGTTCGCGCTTACGGTGGGGCATTGATTTGCGAAGGCAACATGCCGGGCGCTGAGCCTTCCGTGGAGGATAAAAGCTCGCTGAATACGGCGGTGAAGCGCAGTATCGCGCAGGCTGCTGCCGCGCTGGTCAAACCCGGGCACCGTATTATTCTGGACTCCGGCACCACGACGTTTGAAATCGCCCGCATGCTGCGTCAGCACACGGATGTGATTGCGATGACTAACGGCATGAACGTGGCGAACGCGCTGCTGGAAGCTGATGGGGTGGAGTTGCTGATGACCGGCGGACATTTGCGTCGTCAGTCGCAATCCTTCTACGGTGACCAGGCCGAGCAGTCGCTACAGAATTACCATTTTGACCTGCTGTTCCTGGGCGTCGATGCCATTGATCTCGATCGTGGCGTGAGTACGCATAACGAAGATGAAGCCCGTCTGAATCGCAAAATGTGCGAGGTGGCGGAGCGTATTATCGTTGTCACTGACTCCAGCAAATTTAATCGCTCAAGCCTGCATAAAATCATCGATACGCAACGGATTGATATGATTATTGTCGATGAAGGTATTCCGGCGGAAAGTCTTGAAGGATTACGGAAAAGCGGGATTGAGGTGGTGTTGGTTTAAATTATTTTACCCTCTCCCTGGGGGAGAGGGCAGAGTGAGGGGAAGTCACGTCACCGGTGCCGGGTTAAACACCGCCAGCTGATTATGTAATCCCCACTGATCCGAAAAGGTTTTCTTCCGCCCGCTGGCGACATCCAGAATGAAGTGGAACAGCTTCCAGCCCACGTCTTCAATGCTCTCTTCTCCGGTGGCGATGGTTCCCGCGTTGATATCCATTAAGTCATACCAGCGGTTCGCCAGCGCGGTGCGGGTCGCCATTTTAATCACCGGCACCGCCATCAGGCCGTACGGCGTGCCGCGCCCGGTGGTAAAGACCTGCACCGTAATGCCGGATGCGACCTGCTGCGTGCCGCACACAAAATCGCTGGCCGGCGTTGCCGCGTAGATCAGTCCGCGTTTCGTCGGGCGCTGTCCCGGAGAGAGCACCTCTGCAATGGCGCTCTGCCCGGATTTGGCAATGGAGCCGAGGGCTTTTTCCACCACGTTCGCCAGGCCGCCTTTTTTGTTCCCCGGAGACGGGTTGGCGCTGCGGTCGGTTTTGCCCATATCGAGATAGCTATCGTACCAGGCCATCTCCTCAAGCAGGCGCTTGCCGACCTCTTCATTAACGGCGCGTGGCGTAAGCAGATGGATGGCGTCACGCACTTCGGTCACCTCGGAGAACATCACCGTGGCGCCGCAGCGAACAAGCAGATCGGACGCATAGCCTACCGCCGGGTTGGCCGTCACGCCGGAGAAGGCATCGCTGCCGCCGCATTGGGTGCCCACGACCAGTTCCGAGGCCGGACACGTTTCGCGCTGGCGGCGGTTGAGTTTGTCCAGATGTCGCTCTGCCACCTGCAGAATGTCATCGACCATTGAGCGGAAACCAACGTGGCGTTCGTCCTGCAGGCGCACGATACTGGCCTCGTCTGCCGGGATGGCTTTGACATCCTCGGTACCCTGCAGCAGGCGTTCTGGCTGCAATTTTTCACAGCCGAGGCCGATGACCATCACCTCGCCGCCAAAGTTCGGGTTGAGGGCGATATTGTGGATGGTCCGGATCGGCACCACGGCAGCGGGCGCGTTAATCGCCACGCCGCAGCCGTAGAGGTGGTTCAGGCCCACCACGCCGTCGACGTTCGGGTATTTTGGCAGCAGATCGCGTTCGATAATTTTCACCACGTAATCCACTACGCCCGCCACGCAGTGCACGCTGGTGGTAATGCCGAGCAGATTCTTGGTGCCGACGCTGCCGTCCGCATTGCGGTAGCCTTCGAAGGTATAGCCCTCCAGCGGAGGAAGCGGTTCCGGCACGCGGGTTGCCAGCGGAAGCGTGTTCAGCGGCGGCGCTTCTGGAAGTGCCACCAGCGACTCCTCAACCCAGCTACCCTGTGGTATAGCGCGAACGGCATAGCCGATGACTTCACCGTAACGTACGATTTCGCTATTAGCAGGGATATCCACCAGGGCGACTTTATGTCCCTGTGGAATATGCTCAATCAGTTCCAGCCCGTCCGGGAATCGAGTGCCCGCTTTTAAGCCATTGTCGTTGACAATAATCGCCACATTATCGATGTCGTGTACTTTGATATAAAACGCCGTCGGCGATGCCTGTCGAATTTCAATGTCGGCCATTGTTCACTATTCTCCAGCAAAGTGTCTGATAATAAATTCAGCCAATTTTCTAATGGTAGAAATAAATACGCGTCTTTCAGAAATAAAGCATGTCAGCATAGGGGATATTAAAATGTGATCTCGCTCGCTCCCGAACCCGTAATCCTTGATTCTGTGCATTAGCGCCCAGTGCTTTGTGCATATGCAAAAATTTTTATCAAAATATGCCGTAATACCTGAGCATTAAAACAATGTGCGGTCGCGGATGGCGTCTTATACTGAATGACGATTTTATCACGCCAGAATACGTCAGAATAATAAATATCATGCTGGCACGGTGTCTGAATGAATAAATAAAATGACACTGAAAAAGGCTGCGGAATAAAAAGGTAAATACGATGAGTAACGATATCTTCCCGAATAAATTTAAAGCGGCCCTCGCGGCGCACCAGATTCAGATTGGCTGTTGGTCCGCGCTGGCAAACCCAATCAGCACCGAAGTGCTGGGCCTGGCCGGTTTCGACTGGCTGGTGCTGGACGGCGAACATGCGCCGAACGATATCAGCACGTTTATTCCGCAGCTGATGGCGCTGAAAGGCAGCCACAGCGCCCCGGTGGTGCGTGTACCCACCAACGAGCCGGTGATTATCAAGCGTCTGCTGGATATCGGCTTCTACAACTTTCTGATCCCGTTTGTGGAGACGGAAGAACAAGCGGCGCTGGCCGTAGCCTCAACGCGCTACCCCCCGGAAGGGATCCGCGGCGTCTCCGTTTCGCACCGCGCCAATATGTTTGGCACCGTGCCGGACTATTTCGCGCAGTCCAACAGCAACATCACCATTCTGGTTCAGATCGAGAGCCAGCAGGGCGTTGATAACGTCGACGCGATTGCCGCCACAAACGGCGTGGACGGTATCTTCGTCGGCCCAAGCGATCTGGCTGCCGCCTTTGGCCATCTGGGCAACGCCAGCCACCCTGACGTGCAGCGCGCGATCCAGCATATCTTTGCCCGCGCCAAAGCACACGGCAAACCGTGCGGCATTCTGGCGCCGGTTGAGGCGGACGCCCGTCGCTATCTGGAGTGGGGAGCCACGTTTGTTGCCGTCGGCAGCGACCTCGGCGTATTCCGCTCGGCCACGCATAAATTAGCGGACGCTTTTAAAAAATAACCATCATTGAGGATACAGATTATGACGCTGAAAGTGGGTTTTATTGGCCTGGGGATCATGGGTAAACCAATGAGTAAGAACCTCATCAAAGCGGGTTACTCGCTGGTGGTATCCGATCATAATCCACAGGCCGTGGCGGAAGTGATGGCGGCGGGCGCAGAAACGGCCACCACAGCCAAAGCGATTGCTGAGCAGTGCGACGTCATCATCACCATGCTGCCAAACTCACCGCATGTTAAAGAGGTCGCGCTGGGTGAAAACGGCATTATCGATGGCGCGAAGCCGGGCCTGGTGCTGATTGATATGAGCTCTATTGCGCCGCTCGCAAGTCGTGAAATCAGCGAGGCGCTAAAAGCAAAGGGCGTCGATATGCTGGACGCGCCGGTCAGCGGCGGTGAGCCGAAAGCGATAGACGGCACGCTGTCGGTGATGGTCGGCGGCGATAAAGCCGTTTTCGATAGATACTACGACCTGATGAAAGCGATGGCGGGCTCCGTGGTGCATACCGGGGATATCGGGGCGGGTAACGTGACCAAGCTGGCAAACCAGGTGATTGTGGCGCTGAACATTGCCGCCATGTCCGAAGCGCTGACGCTGGCAACCAAAGCGGGCGTCAACCCGGACCTGGTCTATCAGGCCATTCGCGGTGGTCTGGCGGGCAGTACCGTACTGGAGGCCAAAGCGCCGATGGTCATGGATCGTAATTTCAAACCCGGTTTCCGCATCGACCTGCATATCAAAGATCTGGCCAACGCGCTGGATACGTCTCACGGCGTGGGGGCGCAGCTGCCGCTGACCGCGGCGGTCATGGAGATGATGCAGGCGCTGCGTGCCGATGGCCTGGGCACGGCCGATCACAGCGCAATTGCATGCTACTACGAAAAACTGGCGAAGGTGGAAGTGGCGCGTTAATCACGCCTTGCCCATACCTGAGGGTGACAGCGGCGCGCAAACCCTCTATACTGCGCGCCGAAGCTGACCAGACAGTCGCCGCTTCGTCGTCGTCCCTTTCGGGGGAGACGGGCGGAGGGGAGGAAAGTCCGGGCTCCATAGGGCAGGGTGCCAGGTAACGCCTGGGGGGGAAACCCACGACCAGTGCAACAGAGAGCAAACCGCCGATGGCCCGCGCAAGCGGGATCAGGTAAGGGTGAAAGGGTGCGGTAAGAGCGCACCGCGCGGCTGGTAACAGTCCGTGGCACGGTAAACTCCACCCGGAGCAAGGCCAAATAGGGGTTCACATGGTACGGCCCGTACTGAACCCGGGTAGGCTGCTTGAGCCAGTGAGCGATTGCTGGCCTAGATGAATGACTGTCCAACGACAGAACCCGGCTTATCGGTCAGCTTCAACTTCTTAGAGAACCCCGCTTCGGCGGGGTTTTTGCTTTCAGGGGGTGTAGACTGGGTAAGCGCAGCGCCACCCGGCACCAGACAAACGACATCAATTCTCATATTTGCGACATTAAGCACATTTCACTGTTTTTATCCCTTCAGTATCGCTCCTGTGTCTGTGGACGATCGTCATCACAAAATTTCACGCTAAAAAACTCGCGATTTTCAGTATTGATAATTTGTTATGATTGTTATCTTAATGATCGCGAAACTTTTCTCGTTTGATATGCATACATTGAAATCAAATACATTTCTCCCGTGAATATGTGACGTATTCCACTCTTTTCCGCCAGCCTGAAAATTCGCGTCGGAAAAATTTGATAAATTGAAAGAATGTTTCAAACAAATAGCGGTTATTTATTGGTCTTTAATTGCCTGAAATATCGCCTTTATTGATTTTTTCCGGATGGTAAAATTTATCCGGGTTATCGCCATAAAATAAATTTATTACCGCTATTTTTGTTGATCAATATCAGCGTAGTAGCATATTTGTCTCTATTTATTGCTTTGATAAATAAGCGTTTTTATGGTTTTTCGCTGTGCGTGATAAAGGGCCTGGAAAGCAAATTGTGAGTAACAGCACATACCCCTTCAAACATTATTGAGTAGAATTCACCCCGTCATAGGGAAATAAGTGCAGAATATTATGAACACTATTATTCTACCGAAAACACAGCACCTCGTGGTATTTCAGGAAGTCATTAAAAGTGGCTCCATAGGTTCTGCAGCAAGACAGCTGGGCCTGACGCAACCCGCCGTCAGCAAAATCATCAGCGATATTGAGTCCTACTTCGGCGTGGAAGTGATGGTGCGTAAAAACACCGGCGTAAAACTCACTGCTGCGGGCCAGGTTCTGCTCTCGTACTCAGAGTCCATCACCCGCGAAATGAAAAACATGGTGAGTGAGATTAACAGCCTGAGTTTCAGCACCGTTATGGACGTCTCCTTTGGTTACCCGTCGTTGATCGGCTTCACCTTCCTGTCCGAAATGATCAAAAAATTTAAGGAAGTGTTCCCGAAAGCACGCGTCTCGATGTATGAAGCCCAGCTCTCCTCTTTCCTTCCGGCCATTCGCGACGGTCGTCTGGATTTCGCTATCGGCACGCTGAGTGATGAAATGCTGCTGCAGGATCTGCACGTCGAACCGCTGTTTGAGTCCGAGTTTGTGCTGGTCGCCAGCAAAACGCGAACGTGCACCGGCCCGACGACACTGGCATCGCTCACGCACGAGCAGTGGGTGATGCCGCAAACCGATATGGGCTACTACAAAGAACTTCTGACCACCCTGCAAGACAATCACATCAGCATCGAAAACATCGTCCAGACCGATTCCGTCGTCACCATTTATAACCTTGTGCTGAATGCCGATTATCTGACGGTTATTCCCCGCGACATGATTGCACCGTTCGGTTCTGACCAGTTTATTGTGCTGCCAGTGGAAGATGAATTACCCGTGGCGCGTTATGCCGCCGTGTGGTCAAAAAATTACAGGATTAAAAAATCGGCGTCAGTATTAGTTGAGCTGGCAAAACAATATTCGTCGATGAATATCGAAAGACGACGATGAATAATTAGTACCCATTTTAAAAAACACCCAGAGCGTTAACGTGTTAACGCGCTGATACCCTGACTTTGCCTGAAAATAATGAATTATTATAACGAGGATATTATGCATATTACCTACGATCTCCCGGTAACGATTGAAGATATTCAGGACGCCAGAAAACGACTGGCAGGAAAAATATATAAAACCGGTATGCCACGTTCGAATTATCTCAGCGAACGTTGTAAGGGCGAAATATTCCTGAAATTTGAGAATATGCAGCGTACCGGCTCGTTTAAGATCCGCGGCGCGTTTAACAAGTTAAGCTCGCTGACCGACGCTGAAAAACGCAAAGGCGTTGTCGCCTGCTCCGCGGGAAACCACGCGCAGGGTGTGTCCCTCTCCTGCGCCATGCTCGGCATCGACGGCAAAGTGGTGATGCCGAAGGGGGCACCGAAATCCAAGGTTGCCGCCACCCGCGACTACTCCGCCGAAGTGGTCCTGCACGGCGAGAACTTCAACGATACCATCGCGAAAGTGAGCGAAATCGTTGAGACGGAGGGGCGCATTTTTATTCCGCCTTACGATGACCCAAAAGTGATTGCCGGGCAGGGCACCATCGGCCTGGAAATTCTCGAAGATTTATACGACGTGGATAACGTCATTGTGCCTATCGGCGGCGGCGGATTAATTGCCGGGATTGCGACGGCAATTAAATCCATCAACCCGACCATTAATATTATCGGCGTACAGTCTGAAAACGTGCACGGAATGGCAGCCTCCTGGCAGGCAGGAGAAATAACCAACCATCGCGTTACCGGCACGTTAGCCGACGGCTGCGACGTCTCTCGTCCGGGGAAATTAACCTTCGAAATCGTTCGTGAACTGGTCGATGACATTGTGCTGGTGAGCGAAGACGATATTCGCAACAGCATGGTTGCCCTTATTCAGCGAAATAAAGTGGTGACGGAAGGCGCTGGCGCACTGGCTTGTGCTGCGTTATTAAGCGGCAAACTTGACCACTATATTCAGGGCCGCAAAACCGTCTGCATTATTTCCGGCGGCAATATCGACCTCTCCCGTGTTTCCCAAATTACCGGCTTCGTTGACGCATAAAGGTGACCTATGAGCAACACAGAAAGCATTATCGTTGGCCAGACAAAAACGTCCTCCTGGCGTAAGTCTGATACCACCTGGACGCTTGGCCTGTTTGGTACCGCCATTGGCGCAGGCGTGCTGTTCTTCCCCATTCGCGCAGGCTTTGGCGGATTGATCCCGATCCTGCTGATGCTGGTTCTCGCATTCCCGATTGCGTTTTACTGCCACCGCGCGCTGGCGCGTTTGTGTCTGTCCGGCAGCAACGTCTCCGGCAACATCACCGAAACGGTGGAAGAGCATTTCGGTAAAACCGGCGGGGTGGTGATCACGTTCCTCTACTTCTTCGCCATTTGCCCGCTGCTGTGGATTTACGGCGTCACCATTACCAACACCTTTATGACCTTCTGGGAAAACCAGCTCCAGCTGCCAGCGCTGAACCGCGGCGTGGTGGCGCTGTTCCTGCTGCTGCTGATGGCCTTTGTTATCTGGTTTGGTAAAGATCTGATGGTGAAGGTCATGAGCTTCCTGGTGTTCCCGTTTATTGCCAGCCTGGTGCTGATTTCCCTGTCGCTGATCCCTTACTGGAACTCGGCGGTGATCGACCAGGTCAACCTGAGCGATATCGCCTTCACCGGTCATGACGGCATTCTGGTCACCGTGTGGCTGGGTATCTCCATCATGGTCTTCTCCTTCAACTTCTCGCCTATCGTCTCCTCGTTCGTGGTCTCCAAGCGCGAAGAGTACGAGCCAACGTTCGGTAAAGAGTTCACCGAGCAGAAATGTTCCAAAATCATCGGTCGCGCCAGCCTGCTGATGGTGGCCGTGGTGATGTTCTTCGCCTTTAGCTGTCTGTTTACGCTCTCTCCGCAGAACATGGCGGACGCCAAGGCGCAGAACATTCCGGTGCTCTCTTACCTGGCGAACCACTTTGCGTCAATGTCCGGAACCAAATCGACGTTCGCGACGGTACTGGAATACGGCGCGTCTATCATCGCGCTGGTTGCTATCTTCAAATCCTTCTTCGGGCACTACCTGGGCACGCTGGAAGGTCTGAACGGCCTGATCCTTAAGTTCGGCTACAAGGGCGATAAGAAGAAAGTTTCCGTTGGCAAACTGAACACCATCAGCATGGTGTTCATCATGGGCTCCACCTGGGTTGTGGCCTACGCCAACCCGAACATTCTCGACCTTATTGAAGCCATGGGCGCACCAATCATCGCCTCTCTGCTGTGCCTGCTGCCGATGTACGCCATCCGCAAAGCCCCGGCTCTGGCGAAATACAAAGGGCGTACCGAGAACATCTTCGTTACCGCGGTCGGCCTGCTGACCATTCTGAATATCGTTTACAAACTGTTCTAACCCATTGCTCAGGAAGAGCGGAGTCACATGATGATTGAGTTTCCGGTTGTACTGGTAATTAACTGCGGTTCGTCCTCTGTTAAGTTTTCGGTGCTCGACGCCAGCAGCTGCGACGCCCTGATGACGGGCATTGCAGACGGCATCAACACCGAGAAGGCCTTTATTTCCGTGAACGGGGGTGAGCCAGCCAGACTGGCTCACCAGGACTACGAAGGGGCGCTGGCTGCCATCGCCCTGGAGCTGGAGAAGCGTGACCTGATGAGCAGCGTGGCCTTAATTGGCCACCGCATTGCGCACGGCGGCGACCTCTTCAGCGAGTCGACCCTGATTACGGAAGCGGTGATTGAGCAGATCCGCCAGGTCTCTCCGCTGGCGCCGCTGCATAACTACGCTAACCTGAGCGGCGTGGAAGCCGCAGAGCGCTTGTTCCCGGGCGTGCAGCAGGTCGCGGTATTTGATACCAGCTTCCACCAGACGCTGCCGCCGCAGGCGTATCTGTACGGATTGCCGTACCGCTATTTTGAAGAGCTGGGCGTGCGCCGCTACGGCTTCCACGGCACCTCTCACCGCTACGTGGCCGCGCAGGCGCATACGCTTCTCGGGCTGTCCCCCGATGACAGCGGCCTGGTGATTGCCCATCTCGGCAACGGAGCGTCCATCTGCGCGGTGCGCAACGGCGAAAGCGTGGATACTTCCATGGGGATGACCCCCCTGGAAGGGCTGGTAATGGGTACGCGCTGCGGCGATGTGGACTTCGGCGCGATGGCGTGGATTGCCCAGCAGACCGGGCAGTCGTTCGAGGATCTGGAGCGCGTGGTCAACAAAGAGTCCGGGTTGCTTGGGATTTCCGGCATCTCCTCCGATTTACGCACGCTGGAGAAAGCCTGGCACGCTGGCAACGAGCGGGCGCAGCTGGCTATCCAGACCTTCGTTCACCGTATAGCGCGACACATTGCCGGGCACGCTGCGTCACTGCACCGCCTCGATGGGGTGGTCTTTACCGGCGGTATTGGCGAAAACTCGACGCTTGTCCGCGCGCTGGTGGCGGAACATCTGAACGTGTTCGGCATCCGCCTCGACGACGCCAAAAATGCCCTGCCGGGCAGCGCGGGTGAGCGCGTGATCTCCACCGAGTCGTCCCGCGTTGCCTGCGCGGTGATCCCTACCAACGAAGAAAAAATGATCGCGCTGGACGCCCTCCGTCTTGGGAAGGTTACCCCGGCTGCGGCTTACGCCTGATAAAGCGAGAAACACATGAAAGTAACAATCGATACGGGCGTCGCGCCCTACAGCGACGCATGGGCCGGGTTTCGCGGTGAAGAATGGAAAAACGCCGTCAACGTCCGCGATTTTATTCAGCATAACTACACCCCTTATGAAGGCGATGAAGCTTTCCTCGCGCAGGCGACGCCAGCAACGACGGCGCTGTGGCAGAAGGTGATGGTCGGCATTCGCCAGGAGAATGCCACCCACGCTCCGGTGGATTTTGACACCAACATTGCCACCACCATTACGGCCCACGGGCCGGGCTATATCGACCAGGATCTGGAGACGATCGTCGGCCTGCAAACCGATAAGCCTCTCAAGCGTGCGCTCCATCCGTACGGCGGGATCAACATGATCCGCAGCTCGTTCGAAGCCTATGGCCGGGAGATGGATCCGCAGTTTGAATATCTCTTTACCGACCTGCGCAAAACCCACAACCAGGGCGTGTTTGACGTCTATTCGCCAGAGATGATGCGCTGCCGTAAGTCCGGCGTGCTGACCGGCTTGCCAGACGGCTACGGGCGCGGACGTATCATTGGCGACTATCGCCGCGTGGCGCTGTACGGGATTGCTTATCTGGTGCGCGAGCGTGAACTCCAGTTTACGGATCTGCAGGGCAGGCTGGAGCGCGGTGAGGATCTGGAGGCGACGATCCGCCTGCGTGAAGAGCTGGCGGAGCATAAGCGCGCGCTGCTGCAGATCCAGCAGATGGCGGCGAACTATGGCTTCGATATCGCACGCCCGGCGATGAACGCCCAGGAAGCGGTGCAGTGGCTCTATTTTGCCTACCTTGCCGCGGTGAAATCCCAGAACGGCGGGGCGATGTCGCTGGGGCGCACGGCCTCGTTCCTCGATATCTACATTGAACGTGACATGCAGGCAGGAAGGCTGAATGAAGTCCAGGCGCAGGAGCTGATCGACCACTTCATCATGAAGATCCGCATGGTGCGCTTCCTGCGCACGCCGGAGTTCGACACGCTCTTCTCCGGCGATCCGATCTGGGCGACGGAAGTGATCGGCGGCATGGGGCTGGACGGGCGCACGCTGGTGACCAAGAACAGCTTCCGCTATCTGCACACGCTGCACACCATGGGGCCAGCACCTGAGCCGAACCTGACGATCCTCTGGTCTGAACAACTGCCGATCGCGTTCAAGAAATACGCCGCGCAGGTGTCGATCGTCACCTCTTCGCTGCAGTATGAGAACGACGATCTGATGCGCGCGGACTTCAACAGCGACGACTACGCCATTGCCTGCTGCGTCAGCCCGATGGTGATCGGCAAGCAGATGCAGTTCTTTGGCGCGCGCGCCAACCTCGCCAAAACGCTGCTGTACGCGATCAACGGCGGGGTGGACGAGAAGCTGAAGATCCAGGTCGGTCCTAAAACCGAGCCGCTGCTGGACGACGTGCTGGATTACGACACCGTGATGGCGAGCCTCGATCACTTTATGGACTGGCTGGCGGTGCAGTACATTAGCGCCCTGAATCTCATTCACTACATGCATGATAAGTACAGCTACGAAGCCTCGCTGATGGCGCTGCACGACCGGGACGTCTATCGCACCATGGCCTGCGGCATTGCCGGGCTGTCGGTAGCCGCGGATTCCCTGTCGGCCATTAAATATGCCACGGTGAAGCCGGTGCGCGACCATACGGGACTGGCAGTCGATTTCGTGATTGAAGGGGATTATCCGCAGTACGGCAACAACGACGACCGCGTGGACAGCATTGCCTGCGACCTGGTGGAGCGCTTTATGAAGAAAATTCAGGCGCTGCGGACCTACCGCAACGCGGTGCCAACTCAGTCGATCCTGACCATCACCTCCAACGTGGTTTATGGTCAGAAGACCGGGAACACGCCGGACGGACGACGCGGCGGCACGCCGTTTGCCCCAGGCGCGAACCCAATGCACGGGCGCGACAGAAAAGGGGCGGTGGCCTCGCTAACGTCGGTTGCCAAACTGCCGTTCACCTACGCGAAAGACGGGATTTCCTACACCTTCTCCATCGTGCCGCAGGCGCTTGGCAAGGACGAGCTGGTGCGCAAAACCAACCTGGTGGGGCTACTGGACGGGTATTTCCATCACGAAGGCTCTATTGAGGGAGGGCAGCATCTGAACGTCAACGTCATGAACCGGGAAATGCTCCTCGATGCCATCGCGCACCCGGAGAATTACCCGAACCTGACCATCCGCGTTTCAGGTTATGCGGTGCGGTTTAATGCGCTGACGCGCGAGCAGCAGCAGGATGTGATTTCGCGAACCTTTACCCACTCTATCTAAACGTGAGCTCTCATGCCCCCTCAATGCAGGGGGCCTTTTTTTGTCCGCTAAACATACAAAATTGTTTATATAATTACTCACACATATTCATCCGCTCTTGAAAAACAATACCCCTGCTTTTCCCTATAACAGCATGTAAGGACAGTAAGATGATGAAAATGACCCGTATTGCGCTGGTCGCCGCCTCGCTGGCAGTGTGTAGTTTTACGGCACAGGCCGCGAACGTTGAGGCTGCTCCGTCTCCATCGCAGGATCCGCTGGTGCAGCACCTGAAGCTCAGCAATGAGCAGGTTACGAAGATTGAAGGTCTGCATAAGCAGCTGGAACAAAATGTCAGCAAGATCCCGATGACGGGCGTGAAGGACGGCGCGCTGATCGACATGTTCCAGGCGGGCAAATGGGACGAAAGCACGGTGAAAAGCCAGCTTGCTGCCTTTAGCAAAATTGAAGAGCAGACCCGTTATTACCGCGTGAAATATTACTTCGACGTCAGCCAGGTTTTGACGCCGGAACAGCGTAAACAGATTAGAACGGATATGGCTAACGCGCTGGCTAACTGATTTCCTACCCGCGCATAGCGCGGGTTTTTATTTCTTGATCGGCGTCACTTTTAGAAAATTAGCTTTTAATATCCCACTTCAGAAGCAAAATTTCCTCCAGAAGCAGAATATCCTTATTAATGTTGTGACCTTTTTCTCCCGCTCTCCGGATATGATCTTCCCACACCAATAACACTCACCTGCAACCATCTGAATCGTAATCGCTGGCGATCGGAAACTAATAAAAACAACTGTTTACCCTACAAAATAAGCGAGTGCCCAATGGATACGGCAACAAACAGCAGTATGATTGTGAGTGATTCCCCCGCGGCAAGGCGGGCGGGAATGAGTGAAAGCGAGTGGCGAGAGGCGATTAAATTCGACAGCACCGACACGGGCTGGGTCATCATGAGTATTGGGATGGCTATCGGCGCGGGGATAGTTTTTCTCCCCGTGCAGGTCGGATTAATGGGGCTGTGGGTATTTTTGCTCTCATCAATAATCGGCTATCCGGCCATGTATTTATTCCAGCGTCTGTTTATTAATACGCTGGCGGAATCACCGGAGTGCAAAGATTACCCGAGCGTAATTAGCGGTTATTTGGGTAAGAACTGGGGCATCTTATTAGGCGCGCTCTATTTCGTGATGCTGGTGATCTGGATGTTTGTCTATTCCACGGCCATTACCAACGACAGCGCCTCGTATTTGCACACCTTCGGCGTGACCGACGGTTTGTTATCAGATAATCCGTTTTACGGTTTATGCCTGATCTGCATTCTGGTGGCCATTTCGTCGCGCGGAGAAAAGCTGCTGTTTAAAGTCTCCAGCCTGATGGTGCTGACCAAATTATTCGTGGTAGCCGCGCTGGGGCTGTCAATGATTGGCCTCTGGCATTTAGCCAACGTGGGCATGTTGCCGCCGCTGGGACTGTTGATTAAAAACGCCATCATTACGCTGCCCTTTACCTTAACCTCCATTCTGTTTATTCAGACCCTGAGTCCGATGGTGATCTCATACCGTTCACGGGAAAAATCGGTGGAGGTGGCGCGTCATAAGGCGCTGCGGGCGATGAATATTGCCTTTGGCATCCTGTTTGTGACGGTCTTCTTCTACGCCGTCTCCTTCACCCTGGCGATGGGGCACGATGAGGCGGTTAAAGCCTACGAGCAGAACATTTCGGCTCTGGCGATTGCGGCGCAGTTTATCAGCGGCGACGGCGCGGGCTGGGTCAAAATCGTCAGCGTGATCCTCAATATCTTCGCCGTGATGACCGCGTTCTTCGGCGTCTATCTCGGCTTTCGCGAGGCGACGCAGGGTATCGTCATGAACATCCTGCGCCGCAGAATGCCGGCTGAGAAAATCAATGAAAACGCCGTCCAGCGCGGGATTATGCTGTTCGCCATTCTACTGGCCTGGAGCGCGATAGTCCTGAACGCGCCGGTGCTGAGCTTCACCTCCATTTGCAGCCCCATCTTCGGCATGGTGGGCTGCCTGATACCTGCATGGCTGGTCTACAAGGTGCCAGCCCTGCATAAATATAAAGGCGTATCGCTGGTGATTATCGTCATCACCGGACTGCTGCTTTGTGTTTCTCCTTTCCTCGCATTCTCCTGAGGGTAATTAAGGTCGTAACGATGTCTGAGCAAACTCATCCTTTATGGAATCAATTTATTCGCGCGGTGCAGGAAGAAGTGAAGCCTGCCCTTGGGTGTACCGAACCCGTCTCTCTGGCATTGGCCTGTGCGATGGCCGCAGACCTTCTGCCGGGGGAGGTCACACGGATTGAGGCGTGGGTCTCGCCGAACCTGATGAAAAACGGGCTGGGCGTGACGGTGCCGGGTACCGGTATGGTCGGGTTACCGATTGCGGCGGCGCTGGGCGCGATTGGCGGTAACGCGCACGCCGGACTGGAGGTGTTGAAAGATGCCACCGCCGATGCTCTGGTCCGCGCCAAAGCCCTGCTTGAGGCAGGGCAAGTGCAGGTAAAACTGCAGGAGCCCTGTGATGAGATCCTCTATTCCCGCGCCTGCGTTCATGCCGGGGATCACTCGGCGATGGTGACCATCGCGGGCGGGCATACGCGGGTGGTGGAAGTGGTTTGCCAGGGGGAAACACGCTTTACGCTTGACGATCAACGGTGCCAGACGAATGACTATCCGCTGGCGGTGCTTTCAACTACTACACTGTCGCAGATCCTGGAATTTGTTGAGCAGGTGCCGTTTGAGGCGATCTGCTTTATCCTGCAGGCAGGGCGGCTGAACGATGCGCTCTCCCGCGAAGGGCTCAGCGGGAAGTGGGGGCTGCATATTGGCGCAACGCTTGATAAGCAGCGCGCGCGCGGATGGCTGGCGCAGGATCTGGGTTCAGACATTGTTATTCGCACCAGCGCAGCCTCGGATGCCCGCATGGGCGGCGCGACGCTGCCGGCAATGAGCAATTCGGGCTCCGGTAATCAGGGGATCACCGCCACCATGCCCGTCGTTGTTGTGGCTGAACACCTTCAGGCTGACGACGAAAGGCTGGCGCGGGCGCTGATGCTGTCGCATCTGTCGGCGATCTATATCCATTATCAGCTTCCGCGCCTGTCCGCACTGTGTGCGGCGACAACGGCGGCGATGGGCGCTGCGGCGGGCATGGCGTGGCTGATGGGGGGCTGTTACCAGACCATCGCGATGGCGATTGGAAGCATGATCGGCGACGTCAGCGGGATGATCTGCGACGGGGCGTCAAACAGCTGCGCCATGAAGGTCTCAACCAGCGTCAGTAGCGCCTGGAAAGCGGTGATGATGGCGCTGGATGAGTCGGGCGTAACGGGCAACGAGGGGATTGTGGCGCACGATGTGGAGCAGTCAATCGCAAACCTGTGCGCGCTGGCGTGCCGCTCGATGCAGGCCACGGACCGGCAGATTATTGAGATTATGGCGAGTAAGGTGTCGTGATTTAATCCAACCCGTTACCCCTCATCCTGGCCCTCTCCCCAAAGGGGAGAGGGGTTGGGGTTAGGGGGATTTTTAAACCGGCAAATCAATCAGCAGCGCGCGCAGCGGCGTATCCGCCACCAGGGTGATATTCGCTTCATCACGAATAAACGCCCCGTCGCCGCAGGTGAGCGCTTCTTTCTCTTCCGTATGCGTCACCGCATGCACCGTACCGTGAATAGACTGCAAATAGGCGCGCGGGCCATGAAGCTGGAAGCTTGCCTGTTCACCTTTCTTCAGTTCGATATGGTGCAGCCACACCTGCTGACGCAGCTGCAGGCTACCTTTACTGCCATCCGGCGATGCAATCAGCTGTTGCTTATCGCCCGTTAAATCTAACTTCTGTACCAGCGGATTTTCCCGTTCAGGGCAGGCGTCCAGCCACAGCTGCATGCGGGTCAGCGTTTTGTCTTTGCTGAGGTTATGCTCGCTGTAGCTGATGCCCGGCTGCGTGGAAATTAACAACGCTTCGCCAGCCTTTGCCTGGACATGATTGCCCTCGCTATCGCGGTATTCTGCCTCGCCTTCCAGGATCAGGTTCAGGATATCGACTTTCGGATACGTACGCGGCTGGAAGGAGGCGCCCGGGGCGAGCACTTCCTGGTTCAACACGCGCAATGAAGCGTAACCGAGGAGTTTAGGGTCAAAGTAGTGTCCAAAGGAAAAGGTGTAGCGGGCCTGCAGCCAACCGAAATCGGCTTGTCCGCACTGTTTAGCTGTTCTTGTCGTAATCATAAACTTGACCTCTCTTTACACTAAAACAATGGTAAAGGTATGGACGCTGCATTGTTAGCCAGATATTCTGCCTGGTATGTTCAAATTTCCTGAATGAGAACGAGATGGCTAAAGAGAGAGCATTGACGCTTGAGGCGCTTCGCGTCATGGACGCGATTGATCGGCGCGGCAGTTTTGCGGCGGCGGCAGATGAACTGGGGCGCGTTCCGTCTGCGCTGAGCTACACCATGCAGAAGCTGGAAGAAGAGCTGGACGTGGTGCTGTTTGACCGCTCCGGTCATCGAACTAAATTCACCAACGTCGGGCGGATGCTGCTGGAGCGTGGCCGCGTGCTGCTGGAAGCGGCGGACAAGCTCACGACGGACGCCGAAGCGCTGGCGCGCGGCTGGGAAACCCATCTGACGTTAGTTACCGAAGCGCTGGTGCCGTCAGAAGCGCTGTTTCCGCTGGTGGACCGCCTGGCAGCGAAGGCCAATACGCAGCTGTCGATCATCACCGAGGTGCTGGCAGGGGCGTGGGAGCGTCTGGAGACGGGCAGGGCGGATATCGTCATTGCGCCGGACATGCACTTCCGCTCATCGTCAGAAATCAACTCGCGCAAGCTCTACAGCGTGATGAACGTCTACGTTGCTGCCCCCAACCACCCGATTCACCAGGAGCCGGAGCCGCTCTCTGAAGTCACGCGCGTGAAGTATCGCGGCGTGGCGGTCGCGGATACCGCGCGCGAGCGTCCGGTGCTGACGGTGCAGTTACTGGATAAGCAGCCTCGTCTGACGGTGACCTCGCTGGAAGACAAACGGCAGGCGCTGCTGGCAGGTCTGGGCGTGGCGACCATGCCGTACCCGTTTGTGGAAAAAGATATTGCAGAAGGGCGACTGCGGGTCGTGAGCCCGGAGTATACCAGCGAAGTGGATATCATTATGGCGTGGCGTCGCGACAGCATGGGCGAAGCCAAATCATGGTGCCTGCGCGAAATACCCAAACTCTTCGCCCACCACAATAAATAAACGAGTAGGCCCGGTAAGCGTAAGCGCCACCGGGCGTTATTTTACGCGCCGACCTTAGGATCGGGGCCAAAGCGGTTTTCGCCCGGCGTCCCGCTCTGGCAGTTGAAAATCAAAATCACGATCCAGCCCACAATCGGGATCAACAGCAGCAATAGCCACCACGCTGAACGATCGGTGTCGTGCAGTCGACGGAACAGCACCGCCCATGATGGCAGCAGGACCAACAGGCCATAAATGGTAGTCAGCACGCCTTCACCGCCAGCCCGCTCCCAGCCAAGAATTTTATCCACAATGCCCAGCACCATGACGAGGACGAAGTTCACCAGAACGAACATCCAGTACTCTTTGCGGCGGGCGCGGCCACCAAATCCAATGTAGTTGCGCAGTACTTTTAAATACCAGTCCATTTTCCTTGCCTCATTAGTCAGTCAATCACTTGTTTTCTAAGCGATCGAGGTAAGGATAGATGGAGATTGTGAATTAAAAAAGGGCATCTATTGATGCCCTTAATATTTATCCAAAACGGACGTCGCGCCCGTGAGGTTCATCCAGATCCTGCCACGGCCCAATGGAGATAATGCCCGTCGGGTTGATGGTCTTGTGGCTGCGGAAATAGTGGGTGCGAATATGATCGAAGTCGACCGTCTCCGCGATGCCCGGCATCTGGTAGATGTCGCGCAGGAAACCATACAGGTTCAGGTAATCGCTGATGCGGTGCTTGTCGCACTTAAAGTGGGTGACATAGACCGGATCAAAGCGAACCAGCGTGGTCCACAGGCGAATGTCCGCTTCCGTCAGGTGATCGCCCGTCAGGTAGCGATGCTTGCCCAGGAGCTGTTCCAGGCGTTCAAGCGATTCAAACACTTTTCCAACCGCTTCGTCATACGCTTCCTGGCTGGTGGCGAAACCGGCCTTATAGACACCGTTGTTGACGTTGTCGTAAATCCAGCTGTTCAGCTCATCAATTTTCTCACGCAGCTCAACCGGATAGTAATCTCCGGCGCGGGCGCCGTGGGCATCAAATGCGGTATTGAACATGCGGATGATTTCCGCAGACTCATTGCTGACAATCGTCTGGTTTTTCTTGTCCCACAGCACCGGCACGGTCACGCGACCGGTGTAATGAGGGTCGGCGCGCAGATAGAGCTGGTACAGGAAATCGTGGTGATACAGTTCGTCGCCGGTCGCCGCAGGGAAATCACTGTCAAACGTCCAGCCGTTTTCCAGCATCAACGGGTTGACGACGGAAACCGGAATGAAGGATTCAAGACCTTTAAGCTTGCGCACGATCAGCGTGCGGTGGGCCCACGGACAGGCAAGGGAAACATAAAGATGATAACGGTCTTTCTCAGCCGCGAAGCCGCCTTCACCGCTAGGGCCTGGTGCACCATCGGCGGTCAGCCAGTTACGGAAGGCCGAAACAGAGCGCTTAAAGCGACCTCCGGTGGATTTGGTGTCATACCAGACATCCTGCCAGACGCCGTCTACGAGTTGTCCCATTTTTTCTCCTCCGTCAGATAGCAAAAGCGAGGAGATGTCTCCTCGCTTTGTGTTCATTCAGTATAGCGTGCTTACCATTTCTTATTCAGAACGCGGTCGATGCTGTATGCGCCCGGGCCAGTGACGGCCAGCAGCAGGAAGCCACCCGCGATGGTCAGGTTTTTCATGAACATCAGAGAGTTCACGCCTTCCGCAAAGTTGCTGTGGAAGATGAACGCCGTCAGCACGGTGAAGCCTGCGGTAAACAGCGCGGTGGTGCGGGTCAGGAAGCCGAACAGTACCGCCAGGCCGCCGCCGAACTCAAGAAGAATGGTCAGTGGCAACAGGAACCCCGGAACGCCCATGGCTTCCATATACTGCTGGGTACCCGCATAACCGGTGATTTTTCCCCAACCTGCCACGATGAACAGAATTGGCATCAGAATACGCGCTACCAGTACACCAACATCTTCTAATTTTTTCATTTTACTCTCCAGGAAACCACATCAGCGGCTGAACGTTATTTGTCTGCAATTCCGGGTAGATACCGCGTCGTTGCTGTCGATGGAGAGGATAATAAACGGGGCGGGTGGCAATTGTTAGCAAGGAAAACTGTCAATCTTTTTCAAAGATATTGAGTAAGGGAAAGTGCGCGCTGGTGCCCTCACCCCAACCCTCTCCCACAGGGAGAGGGTGCAAAAACAAAAAACGGTAACCTGGGTTACCGTTTTGCTTTTATCACCGCAGCTGCTGCTGCCGCAACGTTGCTTTCACCAGACGCCAGGCGCTCCATGCACCAAATCCACGACGCGCCCAGCGGATCAGCATATTTGGATGACGAACGGACCAGATAGCCATCACGCTGCTGCCGACCAGCGCCCATGAACGCAGGCTCAGGACGGTATTCCAGCCCCGGTCAAACCGTCGCGTCGCGTCAATCCAGTCGCGACGGCTGGCAGACAGGTCCAGCCGTTGCTGCTGGATCTGGCTTAGCAGGTACGCTTTTCGCTTTTGACGTTCGGCTTTACCGCTCACGGCTAGTCATCCTCCAGCAGGGCGCGATCGTTCGCCAGCTCCTGACGCGTATGGCGCAGGAATGTGGACTTGCGCGCTTTACGCAGCGTCCAGATACCGCCGATCAACGCGGCGACCAGCAGAACGACGGTGGTGGCAATCATCGCGTTAAGACGATACTGCGGGTCAATGGCCCAGATGATTAACACCATCAGGCTCATCAGGCCAAACGCGGCGAAGAGCATGGTCAGCCCGAGCATCAGCAGCATCTGGAAGAGGTTCGCTTTCTCCTCTTCCAGCTCGACCACTGCCAGCCGGACGCGCGTTTCGGCAATCCCGACCAGCGTCGTTAAAATACGCTGGCCGATGCCGAGGACGTTGTTAGCAGGCCCTTGTGCGTGACGAGGATCTTCCATATCAACGACGCGTCAGCAGGACACCCAGCACCACACCCACTGCGGCACCAATCCCTACACCCGTCCATGGATTATCACGCACATATTCGTCCGCGCGGGCAGCCGCTTCACGGGTTTGTTTCGCCAGTGCATCACCGGTTTCACCCAGGCGATAACGGCTCTCCTTCAGCGCTTGCTCCGCCTTGCTGCGCAGCTTGCTGACCTCTTCTTTTGACTTGTCAGCAGAGGAGTTCAGCACCTCTTCAAGGGTATCGGCCAGGGATTTCAGTTCAGCGCGCAGATGTTCAGACGTCGTATCTTTTGACATGATTCTCTCTCCTGTTGAGATTTCCGTTAACTCAATAATCGCGAGCTTCCAGCGCTTTCAGGTCGTCCTGCGCTTCTTTCAACTTCTTCTCGCGCTTAGCAATTTTTTCCGCATCCCCTTTCTCTTTCGCTTCCTGCAGGTCGCGACGGCGCTCGGCTATCTCGTCCTTCTGTTCAGCGATTTTCTTCTGGTGGTCGGCACGAAGCTTGCTGTCTGAACAGTTCGCTTTCACTTCGCTCAGCGCTTTTTTAAGACCATCAACACGGTGCTGATTGTTATGCTTTTCGGCATAACCGATCTCACGCTGAATATCCTGTTCTTTCTCCTGACAGAGAGAGTTTGCGAAGGATGCTGTGCTTAAAGAAAAAAGGGCCAAAGCCAGAGTCATGCGGAATTTCATTATCGAAACCTTCCATTGTGTTGCGGCTTGAGCCGCTATCCAAAGTTATGCGGAGTACATCGAGGGGTGCTCCGCGTACTTAAGCATAGTAAGTAAACGGGGGATTCACCAAAGTGAGTGAAAAGATTCGGAATCCTGGAAGTTATCCAAACCGATGCGACGTATCGCGAATCAATGAGAGCCAGGCAGCAGGCTGGCTGTCATCTTCCTGCTGAGCAATGATATACCCGCGCGGCAGCGTACGGTCGAGAACCACTTTCGCGGCGGCACTTTGCGCACGGGAATCAAACTTGATCAGTAAAACATCGTCCTGCGGGGTGATGCTCTTAAAGCGGATCCCGTTCGCATCCAGATGATGCCAGACAGAAAAACCGTCAGGCACGCTGGCACCCTGGTTTACCGGGCGGATGGCCAGCGTCGATTCCTGATGCGAAAGCGCGCTCCAGGCCAGCAGCAGGGCGCTGAGCACCACCAGCGTAATCATGGCAAAGGCAAAACGGCGCAGAGCGAGCGGTGAGATACCCATCGTCAGCCTCTGGCTCCGTATTTCTTTTTCCACAGGACGACCAGGGAGCCGATCAGGCCGAAGACCAGCAGAACCACAGGCAGCAGCATCAGGCAGGACATCAGCTGGTCTTCATATTTCATAAAGACAGGCGTTTTACCCAACGCATAGCCCAGCGTCGTCAGAATAAGCACCCATAGCAGACCACTCATCCAGTTGAAGAACTGGAAGCGCGTGCTGCTCAACCCCGACAGCCCGGCAATGGTGGGCAACAGGGTGCGAACAAAGGCAATAAAGCGGCCAATCAGCAGCGCGGAAAGCCCGTGCTTATGGAAAAGGTGGTGCGCCCGCTGGTGATAATGTGCAGGCAGGTGCGAGAGCCAGTTCTGGACGATTCGGGTATTGCCCAGCCATCTTCCCTGGATATAGCTCACCCAGCAGCCGAGGCTGGCCGCGACGGTCAGTAATAAAATGGTGTGTGGAAACGCCATCGCCCCTTTGGCACACAGCACGCCGACAAGCACCAGCAAACTATCACCGGGCAGGAAGGCAGCAGGCAGCAAACCGTTCTCAAGGAACAGGATCATAAACAAGACGAAATAGAGCATGCCAATCATGGAAGGGTTGGCCAGCGTTTCAAAATCCTGCGCCCAGAGGGCATGCAGTAGTTGGGTCAAAAGTTCCATTCAGTGTTCCTGGAAATCGGTTAACGTCACGCCTGTTATCCGGGACAAACAGCACGGCGACATTGTTGTGATTTCATTATGGTCGCTCGCGGACACATTGCGGTGTGGCCAACACTGTTCCCTGTTAATTGGCTGGTTAGCAAGCACTAACTTACAAAATAAGGAATTGAATCCAATTGTAACAAAGCCCAACGTTCTGCGTCACAGAATTTGCAGGGGTGAGTTGATTTTGGCGTAAGCCCAGGAAGTGAGCGAGGGGATTTACAAAGGCTGACACTATATATGTTTTGCTTACCCATTGAAGCCAGAAGGCGCAACGTAGCGCCTACCAGCAGAAAGGTCATCTATTTTGCGGCACTGGATGCCGTATCGAGATGAACAACGGGATTATCGGCGAAAAGATAGCGGTCAGCGTTAAATTCGAAGTCATCGCTGGTTTCGTTGAACAGCATCTGCTTGGTGTTTTCCAGGTGCTGCCACATCGCCAGCTTAGCGGCATGCGGGTCTTTACGAATCAGCGCCTTAAGGATTTGATCGTGATCGTCACACCAGTTGTCGACGGTACGGGAATCGATATGGTCGTGCAGTTTTTTCCAGTACGGGTTGTGAACGCGCTGAGTCCACATTTTTTCTACGATTGCCGCCAGCGCCGTATTTTGGGTTGCCAGGGCGACCTGAACGTGGAACTGCAGATCCCACTCTGAATCGCGGAAACATTTTTCCTTACGGGCATTCTCCTGGATCTCCATCAACTTCATGATGTCCTGCTTGGTCACCTGCGTCGCCGCAAACTCGGCAATATTGCTTTCGATCAGCTGGCGAGCCTGGAGCAGCTCAAACGGGCCATAGCTGGCGAATTCCAGACTTTCGTCCGCGACGGGAGAGTGTTTCGGCAGATTAGAAATCACGTGAATGCCGGAGCCTTTGCGTACCTCAACGTAGCCTTCCACTTCCAGCATGATAATCGCTTCACGCACCACGGTGCGGCTCACACTTTTTTCATCCGCGATAAAGCGCTCGGCGGGAAGTTTATCACCGACAAGATAGACCCCTTGCTCGATGCGATCTTTCAGCTCGGCAGCAAGTTGTTGATATAAACGACGTGGTTCGGTGATTTCCATATGCGCTCCAGGCAGGGTACGGCAGATGATTTGTTATACCACTTTTGCGTGCCACTCTCCAGATTTTGCCATTAAAAAAGCCGCCCGGAGGCGGCTTCGGTGAAACGCATTTTCGCTAACTCTGCGTCGCCGGTTTCCCGAGGGACTCTTTCGCCAGCTCTTCTGCCGATTTGCTTTTCAGCACCGTCCAGATCACTACCGCACCCAGCAGGTCGAAAATAGCCAGCACGGCGAACAGCGGGCTGAAGCCGATGGTATCCGCCAGCGCGCCGACCACCAGCGCAAACATCGTACTCGCGGTCCAGGCGGCCATCCCGGTCAGGCCGTTGGCGGTGGCCACTTCGTTGCGGCCGAAAACGTCAGACGAGAGCGTAATCAGCGCGCCGGACAGGGACTGGTGCGCAAAGCCACCGATGCACAGCAGGGCAATGGCGACGTACGGGCTGGTGAACAGGCCGATCATACCCGGGCCAATCATCAGCAGCGCGCCCATGGTGACGACCATCTTACGGGAAACAATCAGGTTCACCCCAAACCAGCGCTGGAACAGCGGTGGCAGGTAGCCGCCCACGATACAGCCCAGGTCAGCGAACAGCATTGGCATCCAGGCGAACATCGCGATCTCTTTCAGGTTAAAGCCGTAGACTTTAAACATGAACAGGGGGATCCACGCGTTAAAGGTGCCCCAGGCCGGTTCAGCCAGGAAACGCGGCAGGGCGATACCCCAGAACTGACGGGTGCCCAGGATCTGCCAGACGGTCATTTTTTTGCCGTTGTTGGTCTGATGCTGTGCTTCCTGACCACCAATGATGTATTCGCGTTCTTCTTCGGAGAGCTTTTTCTGATCGCGCGGGTGTTTATAGAAAATCAGCCACGCCATTGCCCAGGCAAAGCTCAGCACGCCAGAGATGATGAACGCCATCTGCCAGCTGTGCATCACAATGGCCCACACCACCAGCGGCGGTGCAATCATTGCCCCGATGGACGAGCCCACGTTGAAGTAGCCGACCGCAATGGAGCGCTCTTTTGCCGGGAACCACTCGGAGCTGGCCTTCAGGCCTGCCGGGATCATCGCGGCTTCTGCCGCACCGACCGCACCACGCGCCAGCGCCAGCCCACCCCAGCTGCCTGCCAGCGCGGTGGCACCGCAGAACACCGCCCAGGCGATGGCGAAGAAGGCATAACCGATTTTGGTACCGAGAATGTCCAGCACATAGCCAGCAACAGGCTGCATGATGGTATACGCCGCGGAATAGGCAGCAATGATGTAGGAGTATTGCTGCGTGGAGATATGCAGCTCTTCCATCAACGTTGGCGCTGCAGCTGCCACGGTGTTACGCGTCAGGTAGCCCAGCACGGTGCCTAACGTCACCAGTGCGATCATATACCAACGTAACCCTTTAATTTTACGCATCTAAAACCTCATCGTTATGTTATGTCCGCGCCAGAGCACGGCAACCTCTCAACCGTTTCCGGGAGCAGTTGTGTAACGGGAGGGGCGTAGCGGGAGCATGTCCCGGAACGGCCCGAACCTTGCCATAAGTAAGCGTGCATAAGTCGGTATCCGTACCGTTAAATCCGATGCCTCTCACACCGGTAATGCATTCCGTCGGCTTAGCGTTTGCGACGGCGAAAAGATAACTTGTCATACAACTTTAAAAGGTGAGTGACATCACAAATGTATGATTCTTTGTAGGGACATTAATCGCTGCGCGAAAAGCCAGTAATGGCGGGGCCTGCAGAAGGGTTTACGCCATTGAGGGTAATTTATTTGTTGGCGTTTATTGATCTCACTCACGAAAAAAGCTTCGGTGGGTGGAAATTGGTGTGATAACTTTGCAGCATATGAACATACGCTTTCTGACGCTCCCGTAATGAGGAAGACGATAATGACGCCGTTTATAACCGAAGATTTTCTGTTGGATACCGAATTTGCTCGCCGCCTGTATCATGACTACGCAAAAGACCAGCCGATTTTCGACTACCACTGCCATTTACCGCCGCAGCAGGTTGCCGAAAATTACCGTTTCAAAAACCTGTATGACATCTGGCTGAAGGGTGACCACTACAAATGGCGTGCCATGCGCACCAACGGCGTCGCTGAGCGCCTGTGCACCGGCGATGCGACCGACCGCGAGAAGTTTGACGCCTGGGCGGCGACCGTTCCGCACACCATCGGCAACCCGCTTTATCACTGGACGCACCTTGAGCTGCGTCGTCCGTTTGGCATCACCGGCAAACTGCTCTCCCCAACGACCGCCGATGAAATCTGGGATCGCTGCAATGCGCTGCTGGCGCAGGATAACTTCTCCGCGCGCGGCATCATGAAGCAGATGAACGTGAAGATGGTGGGCACCACCGACGATCCAATTGACTCCCTGGAGCATCATGCCGTCGTCGCCAAAGACACTTCTTTTGATATCAAAGTGCTGCCAAGCTGGCGCCCGGACAAAGCCTTCAACATTGAGCAGGCCACGTTTAACGACTACATGGCGAAGCTGGCGGAAGTGTCCGATACCGACATTCGCCGTTTCGCCGATCTGCAAACCGCGCTGACCAAACGTCTGGATCACTTCGCGGCGCACGGCTGTAAAGTCTCTGACCACGCGCTGGACGTCGTGCTGTTCGCGGAATCAAACGAGGCCGAGCTGGACAGCATTCTGGCGCGTCGCCTGTCCGGTGAATCGCTTAGCGAACACGAAGTGGCGCAGTTCAAAACGGCGGTGCTGGTGTTCCTCGGCGCGGAATACGCGCGTCGCGGCTGGGTACAGCAGTACCACATCGGCGCGCTGCGCAATAATAACCAGCGCCAGTTCAAACTGATCGGCGCGGACGTGGGCTTTGACTCCATCAACGACCGTCCGCTGGCGGAAGAGCTGTCCAAACTGCTGAGCAAACAGAACGAACAAAACCTGCTGCCAAAAACCATCCTGTACTGCCTGAACCCGCGCGATAACGAAGTGCTGGGCACCATGGTCGGCAACTTCCAGGGCGAAGGGATGCCGGGCAAGATGCAGTTTGGTTCCGGCTGGTGGTTCAACGACCAGAAAGACGGCATGGAGCGTCAGATGACGCAGCTGGCGCAGCTTGGCCTGCTGAGCCGCTTTGTCGGCATGCTAACCGATAGCCGCAGCTTCCTCTCTTACACTCGCCACGAATACTTCCGCCGCATTCTGTGCCAGATGATTGGCCGCTGGGTGCACGCGGGCGAAGCGCCGGCGGATATCCAGCTGCTGGGCGACATGGTGAGAAACATCTGCTTTAACAATGCGCGTGACTACTTCGCCATTGAACTGAACTAAGGCCGTTTGAGGTTGATATGCAATACATCAAAATCCATTCGCTGGATAACGTGGCCGTCGCGCTGACGGATCTCGCTGAAGGCGACGTGGTGACCGTTGATAACCAGAGCGTCACCCTGCGTCAGGCGATTGCTCGCGGACACAAGTTTGCCGTGAAGCCTCTCGCTAAAGGGGACAACGTCATTAAGTACGGTCTTCCGATTGGGCATGCGCTGGCGGATATCGTGCCGGGTGAACATATTCATTCCCATAATACCCGCACCAATCTGAGCGATCTGGACGAGTACAGCTATCAACCTGATTTACCTGCGGCACAAGAGCAGGCGGCGGATCGTGACGTGCAGATCTACCGCCGCGCCAATGGCGACGTGGGGATCCGCAACGAGCTGTGGATCCTCCCGACCGTCGGCTGCGTGAACGGGATTGCGCGTCAGATCCAGACGCGCTTCCTGAAAGAGACCAACAATGCCGAAGGCACCGACGGCGTGCATCTGTTCAGCCACACCTACGGCTGCTCTCAGTTGGGGGATGACCACATTAACACCCGCACCATGCTGCAAAACATGGTGCGTCACCCGAACGCAGGCGCGGTGCTGGTGATTGGCCTGGGCTGCGAGAACAACCAGGTTGATGCCTTCCGCGACACGCTGGGCGAGTTTGACCCTGAGCGCGTGCATTTTATGGTGTGTCAGCACCAGGATGACGAAGTGGAGGTGGGCGTTGAGCAGCTTCACCAGCTGTATAACGTGATGCGCCATGACAAGCGCGAGCCGGGCAAACTGAGCGAGCTGAAGTTTGGGCTGGAGTGCGGCGGGTCTGACGGCCTGTCCGGTATCACCGCCAACCCGATGCTGGGCCGCTTCTCGGACTATGTGATCGCTAACGGCGGCACGACGGTGTTGACCGAGGTGCCGGAGATGTTCGGCGCGGAACGTATTCTGATGAGCCACTGCCGCGACGAGGAGACGTTTGAAAAAACCGTCACCATGGTGAACGACTTCAAACAGTATTTCATTGCCCACAATCAGCCCATTTATGAGAACCCGTCTCCGGGTAACAAAGCGGGCGGGATCACCACGCTGGAAGAGAAATCCCTCGGCTGCACCCAGAAAGCGGGCGCGAGCCAGGTGGTTGACGTTCTGCGTTACGGCGAGCGCCTGAAAACCCACGGTCTGAACCTGCTGAGCGCGCCGGGTAACGATGCTGTCGCCACCAGCGCGCTGGCGGGAGCCGGCTGCCATATGGTGCTGTTCAGCACCGGTCGCGGCACGCCGTACGGCGGTTTTGTGCCGACGGTGAAAATCGCCACTAACAGCGAGCTGGCGGCGAAGAAAAAGCACTGGATCGACTTCGATGCCGGGCAGCTTATCCACGGCAAGGCGATGCCGCAGCTGCTGACGGAATTCGTGGACGCGATTGTGGAATTTGCCAACGGCAGGCAGACCTGCAACGAGAAGAACGATTTCCGCGAGCTGGCGATCTTTAAGAGCGGTGTGACGCTTTAATCGGTGCGGCGTGATGCCCTCACCCTGGCCCTCTCCCACGGGGAGAGGGTACAAACACTAAAAACGGCAACCTCAGGGTTGCCGTTTTGCTGTTAACCTCGTAGGGCGTTCTTCGCTAAACGCGCGTCTTCCGCCTGGCACACGGCGGCGGTGAACATCACGTCGGTGGAGGAGTTAATCGCCGTCTCGCAGGAGTCCTGCAGCACGCCGATGATAAAGCCTACCGCAACCACCTGCATGGCGATCTCATTCGGGATGCCGAACATATTACATGCCAGCGGGATCAGCAGCAGGGAACCGCCCGCCACGCCGGATGCGCCGCAGGCACACAGCGAAGCCACCACGCTTAACAGAAGCGCGGTTGGCAGATCCACCGGAATACCCAGCGTATTGACCGCCGCCAGCGTCAGCACCGTGATGGTGATGGCCGCTCCCGCCATATTGACGGTCGCACCCAGCGGAATGGATACGGAGTAGGTATCGCGGTCCAGATTCAGCTTCTCACACAGGGACATGTTGACCGGAATGTTTGCCGCCGAGCTGCGGGTGAAGAAGGCGGTCACGCCGCTTTCGCGCAGGCACATCAGCACCAGCGGGTACGGGTTACGACGGGTCTGCAGAAACACCAGCAGCGGATTAATCACCAGTGCCACGACGGCCATACAGCCAATCAGCACCAGCAGCAGCTGCGCATAGCCCCACAGCGCGCCGAAACCGGTGGTTGCCAGGGTGGATGCCACGAGGCCAAAAATACCAATCGGCGCAAAGCGGATGACCACCGTCACGATAAAGGTCACGGCGTGAGAAAGGTCGTTAACCAGATTTTTGGTCGTGTCGTTGCTGTGGCGCAGAGCGAAGCCCAGACCGACGGCCCATACCAGGATCCCGATGTAGTTCGCGTTAATCAGCGCATGGATCGGGTTGGCGACAATGCTCATCAGCAGGCCGTGCATCACCTCAACAATGCCCGCAGGTGGGGTAATGTCGGTAGCGCCGGTGGTCAGCTGCAGCGTGGACGGGAAGATAAAGCTCACCACCACGGCCGTCAGGGCCGCAGAGAAAGTCCCCAGCAGGTACATCCACAGAATCGGGCGAATATTGGTTTTTTGTCCCTGCTGGTGATTGGCGATTGAGGCCATCACCAGGGTCAAAACCAGAATCGGCGCGACCGCTTTCAGCGCGCCGACGAACAGCGTGCCGAGCAGGCCGGTGGCCTCGGCGGCAGGTTTCGAGATCAGTGCCAGTGCGATGCCGAGCACAAGGCCAACCAGTATTTGCTTAACGAGGCTGCCGCGCGAGAGGCGCGCAAACAGACCAGACGAGGATGTCGTCATGAGTGTTCCTTAAGTGAAATTGCGTTCCATCCCGGATGTGCTCTTAGTCACATTTATGTCCGGATGTAAGTAAATGTTTGCCTGGTCGAGTATAGGGAAAGTGTCTTGGGAGGGAAGCGTAAAATGCTGGATTTTACGTGGTGCGTCATGTTTTTTAACTACTTCGTTACAAATGTGTGTTCACCCTCTCCCTGTGGGAGAGGGCCGGGGTGAGGGCATCAGTCCGCACCGAACGTTTTACTCCACCTGCTGCTTCTTATCGTGCTGGCGGTTAACCCAGGTATTGATAATCAGCGTCACGATCAGAATGCCAAACACCACGCCGAGCGAAATGGCGATCGGGATATGGTAGAAATCGACGATCAGCATCTTGATACCGATAAACACCAGGATCACCGACAGACCGTACTTCAGCATCGAGAAGCGCTCCGCCGCGCCCGCCAGCAGGAAGTACATCGCACGCAGGCCGAGAATGGCGAACAGGTTTGAGGTCAGGACGATGAACGGGTCGGTGGTCACCGCGAAGATAGCCGGGATGCTGTCCACGGCGAAAATCACGTCGCTCAGCTCAACCAGAATCAGCACCAGCAGCAGCGGGGTGGCAAACAGCAGGCCGTTCTTGCGCACGAAGAAGTGTTCGCTCTCAATCTTATCGGTCATGCGCAGGTGTCCACGGATCCACTTCACCAGCGGGCGATCGCCAATCGCAGAGCCGTCCTCTTTCGCCAGCGCCATTTTGACCCCGGTGAACAGCAGGAACGCGCCGAAGACGTACAGCAGCCATTCGAACTGGGTAATCAGCCAGCTGCCGGCGAAGATCATTATGGTACGCAGGATAATCGCCCCCAGCACGCCGTAGACCAGCACGCGGCGCTGCAGGGCCGCAGGCACGGCGAAATAGCTGAACAGCATCAGCCAGACGAAGACGTTATCCACCGCCAGGGCTTTTTCAATCAGATAGCCAGTGAGGAAGGCGAGGGCCTGAGGATCGGCCACCGCGCGGCCTTCGGTCGAGGCCAGATACCACCAGAAGGCGGCACAGAACAGCAGGGAGAGGGTAACCCACACCAGCGACCAGGCCGCAGCCTGTTTCATGGTCATGCCGTGCGCGCCGCGACGCCCCTGTAAAAAGAGGTCGATCGCCAGCATGATGAGCACGACAACCGCGAATCCGCCCCACAACATGGGAGTGCCGACAGAATGCATACTATTTTCCTTACACATAAAAAACAAAACGGCCATGGTCAGAAGACGATAGCCGTTAGCTTTTTATGCATAGACCTCGCCTTCCGGCAAGGTCTCACTTACAACCACGAGGGTTGCCCGGCGACCGGATGCGGTATTGCACGCATCGTAATGACGATCCACCGACGAAGAAGTTACTCCCCTTTGCAGGTAACAAAATATGTCAGACCATTGGTTTCGTCAATGGTCTGCGCCGTTTCATTACACAGCTTTACGCGATAGCTTCCGCGCTCACGCCGTCTGCCGGGAACACCACGCCGGTCTGACGGCGGATCTCCGTTTGCAGCTTCGCTGTGGTGCGGCTCACCGCAAGGCCTGGGTGATTCACTTCGTTGTCTTCCACCAGACGGGCGAAGACCTCTGCCTCATAGAGCATAGTGTTTATATGCTGAGGCTGCGTCAGCTCCTGAGCTTTGCCGCCGCGCGGCACAAAGCTCACCTTCTGGCACTCGGAGATCTTCTCGATAACCAGCGAGCCCGCTTCGCCCTGAATTTCGCTCGGCAGGACAGAGTCGCTCACCTTGGAGTGCTGCAGCGTGACGCTGAAATCACCGTAGTCCAGCACCGCTAAACCGTGCGCATCCACGCCGCTCTCCAGCAGGCTGGCGGTGGCCGTTACGCCGTGCGGCTCGCCCCACAGGGCCACGGCAGAGGCCAGGCAATAGAAACCGATATCCATAATCGAGCCGTTAGAGAAGGCCGGATTAAAGGTGTTCGGGTTCTCGCCGTCGAGATAGCGCTGGTAGCGCGACGAGTACTGGCAGTAGTTGATAAACGCTTTGCGCACTTTGCCCACCTTCGGCAGGGACTGCTGCAGCAGCAGGAAGTTCGGCAGGCTGGCGGTTTTGAAGGCTTCGAACAGCACCACCTGGTTTTCGCGGGCAAGCGCAATGGCGGCTTCGACTTCATCGATGTTCGACGCCAGCGGCTTCTCGCAAATCACATGCTTTTTATGGCTGAGGAACAGCTTCGTTTGCGGGAAGTGCAGGGAGTTCGGGCTGGCAATATAGACCGCGTCAATGGCGTCGCTTTGCGCCATCTCATCAAGCGAGGTGAAGAGATGCTCGACGAGGTAGTCGTTGGCAAAACTCTGCGCCTGCTCAAGGCTGCGGGAATAGACTGCGGTAAGTTTCAGTTTGCCGGTTTCGTGGGCGGCGTCGACGAACTGGCGCGTGATCCAGTTCGTTCCAATGACTGCGAAACGTATCATAAACGTTTACGTACTCCGTAGCGGGGAACCTTTAGCCACTGTAGCACGTCATCATGACAATTCGCGTGCGCTATTCCGCATTACCTTTTAACGATAAATGCGTAAGCCACAGACGGGTATCAAACTCCAGCTGGTGGTACTGCGGCTCCATGTGGCAGCACAGGGAATAGAACGCTTTGTCGTGCTCTTTCTCTTTCAGGTGTGCCAGCTCATGGACGACGATCATCCGCAGAAAGGCTTCCGGCGCGTTGCGGAAAACCGTCGCGACGCGGATTTCGGCCTTCGCCTTCAGCTTGCCGCCCTGCACGCGGGAGACGGCGGTGTGCAGGCCGAGCGCGTTTTTCAGCACGTGGATCTTGTTGTCGTACATCACCTTGTTGATCGGCGGGGCGCTCTTCAGATACCGGTTTTTCAGATCCTGCGTATACTGCCAGAGGGCCTTATCGGTCGCGAAATCGTGGGTGCCGGGGTAGCGTTTTTCCAGCACCGCGCCCAGCTTCTGCTCGGCAATCAGGCTGCGAACCTGAGTCAGTAAATGCTCCGGGTAGCCCTGGAGATAAGTAAGTTGGTTCATCAACGCCCCAAATCGACAATAAAACGGGTATACTCACGCACCCTTTTCAGGGATACGCCAAATTTTACCATTCAGGAGGGCCGATGAGCCACTTAGACAACGGTTTCCGTTCACTCAACCTTAAACGTTTCCCGGAGACGGACGACGTTAACCCGCTTCAGGCGTGGGAAGCGGCGGATGAATATCTGCTGCAGCAGTTGGATGACACTGAAATCCGCGGCCCGGTTTTGATCCTGAATGACGCCTTCGGCGCGCTGGGCTGCGCCCTGGCGGAGCACACGCCGTACAGTATCGGCGACTCCTACCTGAGCGAGCTGGCGACGCGTGAAAACCTTCGCCATAACGACATCGAAGAGTCCAGCGTGAAGTTCCTCGACAGCACCGCGGACTACCCGCAGGCGCCCGGCGTGGTGCTGATCAAAGTGCCAAAAACCATGGCGCTGCTGGAGCAGCAGCTGCGCGCGTTGCGTAAGGTCGTCACGCCAGAAACCCGCATCATCGCGGGTGCCAAAGCGCGCGATATTCATACTTCGACGCTGGAGCTGTTCGAGAAAGTCCTCGGCCCGACCACCACCACGCTGGCCTGGAAAAAAGCGCGCCTGATCAACTGTACGTTCGCCGCCCCTGAGCTGGCCGACGCGCCAGAAACGCTGAGCTGGAAGCTGGAAGGGACAGACTGGACCATCCATAACCACGCGAACGTCTTCTCCCGCACCGGTCTGGATATCGGCGCGCGCTTCTTTATGGAACATCTGCCGGAAAATCTGGAAGGTGAGATTGTCGACCTGGGCTGCGGCAACGGTGTGATCGGTCTGACGCTGCTGGCGAAGAACCCGGAAGCCAGCGTGGTGTTCAGCGACGAGTCGCCGATGGCGGTGGCCTCCAGCCGTCTGAACGTGGAAACCAACATGCCGGACGCGCTGGACCGCTGCGAGTTTATGATCAACAACGCGCTGTCTGGCGTAGAGCCGTTCCGCTTCAACGCGGTGTTCTGTAACCCGCCGTTCCACCAGAAGCACGCCCTGACGGATAACGTTGCGTGGGAAATGTTCCACCACGCGCGCCGTTGCCTGAAAATCAACGGCGAGCTGTACATCGTGGCGAACCGCCACCTGGACTACTTCCACAAGCTGAAGAAGATTTTCGGCAACTGCGTCACCATTGCGACGAACAATAAGTTTGTGGTGCTGAAGTCGGTGAAGCTGGGACGTCGTCGTTAAGATTGTGTATGTGCGGCCTGATGCCCTCACCCCGATCCTCTCCCACAGGGAGAGGGCGCAAACACTAAAAACGGCAACCCGGTTGCCGTTTTGCTTTTACCCCCCCACCGGGCGATGCCGTTAAATACTCAGCGCCAGTTTTGTCCCCTGCGCAATCGCGCGCCGCGCGTCCAGCTCCATCGCCACGTCGCACCCGCCAATCAGATGCACCGTTTTACCGGCTTCGCGCAGCGGATCCGCCAGATCGCGCTTTGGCTCCTGCCCGGCACATAAAATGACGTGATCTACGCGCAGCAGCTGCGGTTCGCCGCCGATCGTGACGTGCAGACCCTCGTCGTCGATCTTCTCGTAGCTCACCGCTGGGATCATCTTCACCCCGCGCGAGAGCAGGGTGGCGCGGTGGATCCAGCCCGTGGTTTTACCCAGCCCTTCGCCCGGCTTGCTGGCTTTACGCTGCAGCATCACGATCTGACGCGGGCTTTTTGGCAGCTGCGGCCCTTCGGGACGAAGCCCGCCGGACTGCTTCAGGCTGGTGTCGATACCCCATTCCACGCAAAACTCGGCGATATTCTGGCTGGTGGCTTCGCCCGGCTGGCTTAAATACATGGCGGTATCAAAGCCGATCCCGCCGCAGCCGATAATCGCCACCTTCTCGCCAACCGGCGTTTTGTCTCGCAATACATCCAGATAGCTCAACACCTTCGGATGATCGATACCCTCGATCGCAGGCGTGCGCGGTACGATCCCGCTCGCCAGGATCACCTCATCGAAATCAGTCAGATCCGCCGCGCGGACAAACTGGTTAAGCCGCAGCTCGACGCCCGTCAGCTCGATCATCCGGCGGTAGTAGCGCAGCGTTTCGTAGAACTCCTCTTTGCCGGGGATCTGTTTGGCGATATTAAACTGCCCGCCAATCTCCCCCAGCGCATCAAACAGCGTTACGCTGTGCCCGCGCGAGGCAGCATTGACCGCAAACGCCAGCCCCGCCGGGCCTGAGCCCACCACGGCCAGGCGTTTTTTATTGGCCGCCGGAACGACCGGCATTTTGGTTTCATGGCAGGCGCGTGGGTTAACCAGGCATGAGGTGACCTTGCCGACGAAGATCTGATCCAGGCAGGCCTGGTTACAGCCGATGCAGGTGTTGATTTCATCCGCACGGCCGCTTTGCGCTTTGGACAGCAGCTCGGCATCGGCAAGGAACGGCCGCGCCATTGAGACCATGTCGGCGTCGCCGCGTGAAATCACATCGTCCGCCACCTGCGGATCGTTAATGCGGTTGGTGGTGACCAGCGGAACAGACACTTTCCCTTTCAGCCTGCGCGTCACCCAGCTGAACGCCGCGCGCGGCACCGGCGTGGCGATGGTCGGAATGCGCGCCTCGTGCCAGCCGATGCCGGTGTTGATAATGGTGGCACCTGCGGCTTCAATCGCCTGCGCCAGCTGCACGGTTTCGTCGAACGTCCCACCGCCTTCCACCAGGTCGAGCATCGACAGGCGGAAGACGATAATAAAATCAGCCCCTGCACGTTCGCGCACCGCGCGCACCACCTCCACGGCAAAGCGCATCCGGCGGGCATAGTCGCCGCCCCATTCGTCTTCACGGTGGTTGGTGCGGGCGGCGAGAAACTCGTTGATCAGGTAGCCTTCTGAGCCCATCACCTCAACGCCGTCGTAGCCCGCCTCGCGCGCCAGCGCCGCGCAGCGGGCGAAGTCGTCAATCAGCGCCAGGATCTCGTCGTGGGTGAGGGCGTGAGGTTTAAAACGGTTAATCGGTGCCTGAAGAGCCGATGGCGCGACCAGATTCGGCTGATAGCTGTAGCGTCCGGTGTGCAGAATTTGCAGGGCGATTTTGCCGCCCTCGCGGTGTACCGCGTCGGTCACAATGCGGTGGTGCGGCAGCTGTGACGCATCGTTCAGAACCGCGCCGCCCTCCATGCCCACGCCGGAAGGGGCAGGGGCCACGCCGCCGGTGACAATCAGCGCCACCCCGTGGCGGGCGCGCTCGGCATAGAAAGCCGCCAGACGCTCGGCCCCGTCCGGGTGCTCCTCCAGCCCGGTGTGCATCGACCCCATCAACACGCGGTTTTTGAGTGTGGTGAACCCCAGATCGAGAGGGGCGAATAACGACGGGTAGCGGCTCATAGTCTCTTCCAGTGTAAAATTATTGTTATGTGGTCGGATGAGTTACTAATTTAGCCAGCGGCAACGGAAAGGTAAAAGCGGGATCGAATGATTGTGATAGATCTCAAAGAACTTCCCCTCACCCTAACCCTCTCCCCGGAGGGGAGAGGGGACTGGCCGGTGCGGCCTTAAAGAATCAGCTCGATCTGGTTTTTTCCCTCTCCCCTATGGGGAGAGGGGCAGGGTGAGGGGTATGGGTTTTTACTAACCCCGGTGCCTGCCACATCGACGTCGTCAGCCCGCTGTCCACCAACCCAAGCTGGTCCGCATATACCGCCTGCCATTTCTGCATCATGCCGTCGTACAGCTCGCGATGTACCGGGTTTGGCGTGAACTCGCGGCTCCATTTCACCAGCCGCTCGCCCGTCGAGGCCATATCGGCAAACAGCCCTGCGCCAACGCCTGCCGCAATGGCGCAGCCCAGCGCCGTCGCCTCCTTCACTTCCGGCACGCGCACCGGCAGGCCGGTGACGTCGCTGAGGATCTGGCTCCACAGCGCGCCTTTTGAACCGCCACCGGCAAACACCAGGCTCTCAAACGTCACGCCGGAGAAGCGCGAAATCTGCGCCAGGTTGCAGGCCGAGACGATCGCCGCGTTCTCCTCCAGGGCGCGGAACAGCGTCGCTTTGTTGCATTTTTCCGGGTCGATGGAGAGGTTAATAAACGACGGCGCGGCATGGTACCACTGCTTAAAATGCATGGCGTCGGAGAAGATCGGCATCACCCCGTGTGAACCCGCCGGCACGCGGCTGGCCATCTCTTCCAGCAGGGAGTAGGTGTCCATCCCCATCCGCTCGGCAATCAGCTTTTCCTCCGCGCAGAAGGCGTCGCGGAACCAGCGCATGGTCAGCCCGGTAAAGAAGCTGATCGACTCCGCCTGCGCCATGCCGGGAATAACGTGCGGGTTCACGCGGATGTTCATCTCGGGGTCGGTGCGCACCTGCGGCAGGTTCACCACCTGCTGCCAGAAGGTGCCGCCCAGCACCGCCGTCTGCCCGGCGCGAACTACGCCCAGCCCCAGACAGCCCAGCTGCACGTCGCCGCCGCCCATGACGACCGGCGTGCCTTCGCGCAGGCCGCTTTGCTGCGCGGCCTCTTTGGTGATAGCGCCCAGCACGGTGCCGGTCTCTTTCACCGGGGAGAGAATATCGGCGCGCAGCCCGGCCATGTCGAGCAGCGCCGGACGCCAGTCGCGGGAAAACAGATCCAGCATGCCGGTGGTGCCCGCGTTAGACGGGTCGACCGCCAGCTCGCCGGAGAGCTTCGCCGCCAGCCAGTCGCTGATCATGGTGATGGTGGCGGCTTTACGATAAATATCCGGACGATGGTGCGCCAGCCACAGCAGGCGCGGCATGGCGCTCAGCGCCAGCGTCTGCCCGGAAACGTCATACACTTCGGATTCAAAACGATAGTCGTGGATCTCTTTGAGTTCGGCCACCTCGCGGCTGGCGCGGGCGTCAACGTTGGCGCAGGCCCAGATGGCCTCGCCGTTGCGGTCGTAAAGCACTATCCCTTCGCGCATGGAGCAGCAGGCGACGGACTGAATGTCCGCCGCGCCCATATTCGCGCGCGACAGCGCCTGATGAATGCACCGGCAGGCCAGCTGCCAGTTGGTCTCGAGGTCGAACTCCATCGACCCCGGTACGTTCTCCACGCTCAGGTGCTTCCACTCGGCCTGGCCGACGGCAATCTGGTTGCCCTGCAAATCGAAAATCACGGCGCGAACGCTGCCGGTCCCTGCATCTAACGCTAAAAGGTAACTCATGAGCTTGCCTCGCTGTTAGCGCAGGGCGGGCTCTCACTTGGCCAGAGCCAGCACCGCGCGGGCTGTCGTCTCCTCCGTCACCAGGCCATTGATACGGCGACCCTTCAGTGCGGCATAAATCGCATCGGCTTTCTCTTCCCCTCCGGCCACGCCAACGATGGTGGGCAGCTGCGCCAGCTCATCAAGCGAGACGCCGAGTAATTCTTTATGGATTTCCAGCTCCTCGACGCACTCCCCTTCGGCATTGAGGAAATAGCCGAGAATGTCGCCGACCGCGCCTTTGCGGGCGTACATCAGCTGTTCACCTTCGCTGATATAGCCGGATCGCAAGATCGTGGCGTCACGGCGCTGGTTCACCGACCCAATGCCGACCACTGCCACGTCGGCGGCGGTGGCGGCGAGGATTACGTCCCGCACGCTGGTCTCGCGTTTTAAGATCCCGGCGACTTCAGCGGATGACACGCGAAGCGGGGCGGGGATCATGCTGACGCTGCAGGCCGCATCCAGCTGGCCGATACCGGTCATGTACGGCCCGACGCCGCCGGAGAGCGTCACCAGGCGGATCTGCTGCGAGCTGATAAAGCCGCTCAGGTGCTGCAGGCTGCTCATAGTGGTTTCACCAAACCCCACCGCCAGCAGCTGGCCGGGCTCCAGTACGCCCATCAGCGACTGCGCCGCGCCAATGCCCAGCCGCACGTTCATCGGCGGCGTATTCAGGGCGGGCATCACGCGCACCAGCTTCAGGTCAAAGCGCTGCTGTAGCTCGGTTTCCAGCGCCAGGCAGCCCTCGTAGCGGGAGTTGATCTGCACGCGGATCACCCCGGACTGACGGCCCTTCTCCAGCAGGCGGGAGATTTTTAATCGCGGCAGCCCGAGCCGCTCGCCGATATCGTTCTGGGTCAGCCCGTCGTGGTAGTAGCACCAGGCCACGCGCGCCACCAGCTCCTCTTCCGCCAGTGCCAGCCCGGCAAACCGTCCTTCTTCCGCAGTGCGTTTATCGCTCATAGTTGAACTCTTATAAAAATTTAGATCATATGTTCGTGATGGCGCGAAGGGAAAGTGTGAGCCACGCGACAAAACGGATCATTTCGATCGTTTCTGGTTTATCTGAATCTCAATCGATAAAACTGTGATCCCTGCACGGTTGTAAATATAGTTCACCGTCTACGCTTTTGAACATTATTAAATCTAAAAATCATTTGTTCAATAGCGGAGCGATGATGGCCTCACTTCTCGACGCGCGGAATATCAGCAAGCAGTTCTCAGGCGTGCCGGTTCTTAAAGGCATTGATTTCACGCTGCTTGCGGGCCAGGTGCACGCCCTGATGGGCGGAAACGGCGCGGGAAAATCGACGCTGATGAAAATCATCGCCGGGGTCGAAACGCCTGACAGCGGTGAACTTTCCGTCGAGGGGCAGTCATATGCGCGGCTGACGCCCGTTCAGGCGCACAGGCTTGGCATTTACCTCGTGCCGCAGGAGCCGCTGCTGTTCCCCAACCTGACGGTGCGGGAAAACATCCTGTTCCGCCTGCCGCGCGAGCGCGATCTTGAAAAGTGCCTGGCGGAGAAACTCCAGCAGCTGCAGTGCCAGCTTAACCTCGACGCTACCGCCAGCACGCTGGAAGTGGCGGATCAGCAGATGGTGGAGATCCTGCGCGGATTAATGCGCAACGCCCGGGTCCTGATCCTCGACGAACCTACGGCCTCCCTCACGCCGGGCGAAACCGAACGGCTGTTTCGCCAGATCCGCGCCCTGCAGACACTCGGGGTCGGGATTGTTTTTATTTCCCATAAGCTGCCGGAAATTCGCATGCTTTCAAGCCATGTCTCGGTGATGCGCGACGGCGCGGTGGTGCTGAGCGGCGAAACCGCGCAGTTTGACGACAGCGCCCTGATCGCCGCCATGACGCCGGTAAGCCGGGAGAAATCCCTAAGCGATACGCAAAAGCTGTGGCTGGCGCTCCCGGGCAATCGCCGTACCCAGCCGCAGGATTTCCCGGTGCTGCGCGTTGACGATCTTACCGGGGAAGGCTTTATCGATCTCAGCCTTGAGATCTATGCCGGGGAGATCGTCGGCCTGGCCGGGCTGGTGGGATCCGGGCGCACCGAGTTTGCGGAAACGCTCTACGGCCTGCGGCCCGTGCGCGGGGGCCGTGTCTGGCTGGAGAACCAGGAGATCACCGGCGATCCGGTAAGTTCACGCCTGGAAAAAGGGCTGGTCTACCTGCCGGAAGACAGGCAGGTGTCCGGCCTGTTCCTCGACGCGCCGATCCGCTGGAACACCGTGGCGCTGAACGAGCCGTCTCTCTGGCAGCAGCGCAAGCGGGAGTCTGCGGTCGTGGAGCGCTATCACCGGGCGCTGGGGATCAAGCTCAACCATGCGGATCAAACCGTGCGCACGCTCTCCGGCGGTAACCAGCAGAAGGTGCTGCTGGCGCGCTGCCTTGAGGCCAACCCTTTGCTGCTGATCGTCGATGAACCGACGCGCGGCGTGGACGTCTCGGCGCGCGCCGACATCTACCAGCTGATCAAAAGCGTGGCGGCGCAGAACGTGGCGGTGCTGATGATCTCAAGCGATCTCGATGAGTTTCCGGGCCTCGCGGACCGCGTGCTGGTGATGCATCAGGGCGTACTCAGCGGCGAGCTGCCGCGCCATGCCGTCAGCCTCGACAGAATGATGGCGCTGGCGTTCGGAGGGCAAGCATGAAGACCTTACTGAAAAACCGCGAGCTGAGCGCGTTTCTCGCCATTCTGGCGCTGTTCGCCGTGCTGGTGGCGCTCAATCCGTCCTACCTGAGTTTGCAGACGCTGGGGATGATCTTCGCCAGCTCGCAGATCCTGATCCTGCTGGCGATCGGCGCGGCGCTGGTGATGCTGACCCGCAATATCGACGTCTCCGTGGGTTCAACCGTCGGGCTCTCCGCCATTGCCGTCGGCGTGGCGCTCAACAGCGGCTACAGCCTGCCGGTTTCCATTCTCTTCGCGCTCACGGTTGGCGCGCTGGCCGGGTTATTCAACGGGTTTCTGGTGGTGGGGCTGCGCATCCCGGCGATTGTCGCCACCCTCGGCACGCTGGGGCTGTACCGTGGAGCGATGCTGCTCTGGACGGGCGGAAAGTGGATTGAAGGGCTGCCGCCGGGGTTGAAATCTCTCTCTGAGCCTGCGGTCATCGGCGTGTCGCCCCTTGGTATGGTGGTGTTGATTATCGTGGTCACCGGCGCGTGGACGCTGTCGCGCACCGCGTTCGGGCGTGATTTTTACGCGGTGGGGGATAACCTCGCCGCCGCGCGGCAGCTGGGCGTGGCGGTGAACCGCACCCGCATGATCGCCTTTACCCTCAACGGCGTGCTGGCGGCCTGCGCCGGGATCGTCTTTGCCGCGCAGATTGGTTTTGTGCCCAACCAGACCGGCAGCGGGCTGGAGATGAAGGCCATCGCCGCCTGCGTGCTCGGCGGTATTTCGCTGCTGGGCGGCACGGGCACGCTGATCGGCGCGCTGCTCGGCGCGTTTTTCCTGACGCAAATCGACACCGTGCTGGTGCTGTTCAGGCTCCCGGCGTGGTGGAACGACTTTATCGCCGGGCTGGTGCTGCTGGGCGTACTGGTGCTCGACGGGCGTCTGCGCCAGGCGCTGGCGCGCCATCAGCGGGCGCTGAAGTACGGTCGCTTCCAGCCGGGTAACAGAGGGGGGAAGCACGTCACCCCGTTTCCCAAACGCAAAAAAGAGGTGGCGTAAATGAGGCTTAACTGGGAAAGCGCGCTGCTGATTTTACTGGTGCTGGAGATCCTGCTCTTTGGTGTCATCAACCCGCGCATGCTCGACGTCAACATGCTGCTGTTCAGCACCAGCGATTTTATCTGCATTGGCATCGTGGCGCTGCCGCTGACGCTGGTGATCATCAGCGGCGGGATCGACATTTCGCTGGGCTCGACCATCGGCCTGTGCGCGATTGCGCTGGGGGTGATGATGCAGACCGGGTGGCCGATGGCGGTTGCGATTCCGCTGACGCTGCTGCTGGGACTGCTGTGCGGGCTGGTAAACGCGGCGCTGATCCACTACACCGGCATCAGCCCGCTGGTGATTACCCTTGGCACGCTCTACCTCTACGGCGGCGGGGCGCTGCTGCTCTCCGGCATGGCGGGAGCCACGGGCTACGAGGGCATCGGCGGCTTCCCGGACAGCTTCACGGCGTTCGCTAACCTCGCGGTGTTGGGGCTGCCGATCCCGCTGGTGCTGTTCGCGGTGATTACCGTCTTCTTCTGGCTGATTACCCACCGCGGGCGCTTTGGGCGCCATCTGTTCCTGATTGGGCAAAATCCGCGTGCGGCACGCTATGCGGCGCTGTCGGTGAACGGCATGCCCTACGCGCTGTATGGTCTGGTGGGCGTGGCCTCGGCGGTTGCCGCGCTGGTAATGGTCTCCTATTTCGGCTCCGCGCGTTCGGATCTGGGGCGCGATTTGCTGATGCCCGCGCTCACCGCCGCCGTACTCGGCGGAGCCAATATCTACGGCGGTTCAGGTTCGGTTGTCGGTACGGCGCTGGCGGCGCTGCTGGTGGGCTACCTGCAGCAGGGTTTACAGATGGTCGGTATCCCTAATCAGGTGTCGAGCGCGCTGTCAGGGGCGCTGCTGGTCGTGGTGGTGATGGGACGTTCGCTGAGTCTGCACCGCGAGTGGGTGCGTTCTCTCTTTAGAAAACTATCCGGAGCGTAAGATGAAAACAAAACTGTTCGTCCTGGCAATGGCCCTCAGCTTCGCTTCGGCGCAGGCGGCGGATCGCATTGCCTTTATCCCGAAGCTGGTGGGCGTGGGCTTCTTCACCAGCGGCGGCAACGGCGCGAAAGAGGCGGGGAAAGACCTCGGTGTGGACGTCACCTACGACGGCCCGACCGAGCCGAGCGTCTCCGGCCAGGTGCAGCTCATCAATAACTTCGTCAACCAGGGCTATAACGCCATCATCGTCTCCGCCGTGTCGCCGGACGGCCTCTGCCCGGCGCTCAAGCGCGCGATGCAGCGCGGCGTCAAGGTCCTGACCTGGGACTCCGACACCAAACCGGAGTGCCGCAGCATCTATATCAACCAGGGAACGCCGGAACAGCTGGGCGGCCTGCTGGTGGAGATGGCGGGCAAGCAGGTCACCAAACCGAATGCCAAAGTGGCGTTCTTCTACTCCAGCCCCACCGTCACCGACCAAAACCAGTGGGTGAAAGAGGCGAAGGCCAAAATCGAGAAAGATCATCCCCAGTGGCAGGTCGTCACTACCCAGTTTGGCTATAACGACGCCACCAAATCGTTGCAAACCGCCGAAGGGATCTTAAAAGCGTATCCGGATCTGGATGCGATCATCGCCCCGGATGCCAACGCGCTGCCGGCCGCGGCACAGGCGGCGGAAAACCTGAAGCGCGAAGGGGTGGCGATTGTCGGGTTCAGTACGCCGAACGTGATGCGTCCGTACGTTGAGCGCGGCACGGTAAAAGCCTTCGGCCTGTGGGATGTCGTACAACAGGGCAAAATTGCGGTCAATGTCGCCGATCGTTTGCTGAAAAAAGGCGATCTTAACGTCGGCGACAGCGTGGACGTAAAAAATATCGGGGCGCTGAAGGTCGAGCCGAACAGCGTGCAGGGCTACCAGTATGAGGCGAAGGGCAACGGCATCGTGCTGCTGCCGGAGCGGGTGGTGTTCACCAAAGAGAACATCAGCAAATACGATTTCTGACGGGGGAGCAAATGGCTGATTTAGACGATATCAAAGACGGTAAGGATTTTGGCATCGGCACGCCGCAGGTCAACGTGCCGTTCACGCTGAAGGGCTGCGGCTCGCTGGACTGGGGCATGCAGTCCCGCCTGGTACGCATCTTCAACCCTAAGAGCAACCGTACGGTGATGCTGGCCTTTGACCACGGCTACTTTCAGGGGCCGACCACCGGCCTTGAGCGTATCGATCTCTCCATCGCGCCGCTGTTTGGTGAAACCGACGTGCTGATGTGCACCCGCGGCATCCTCAGGAGCCAGGTGCCCGCCGCGACCAACAAACCGGTGGTGCTGCGCGCCTCCGGCGGTAATTCGATTCTGGGCGAGCTGTCGAACGAGTGCGTGGCGGTGGCGATGGAGGACGCGCTGCGCCTGAACGTCTGCGCGGTGGCGGCGCAGGTGTACATCGGCAGTGAGTTTGAGCATCAGTCGATCAACAACATCATCAAGCTTGTCGATGCGGGCGCGCGCTACGGCATGCCGACGCTGGCGGTGACGGGGGTCGGTAAAGAGATGGCGCGTGACGCGCGCTATTTCTCGCTCGCCAGCCGCATCGCCGCCGAAATGGGGGCGCAGTTCGTCAAAACCTACTACGTGGACGAGGGCTTTGAAAAAGTGACCGCCAGTTGCCCGGTGCCGATAGTCATCGCCGGGGGCAAAAAGCTGCCGGAGCACGAGGCGCTGGAGATGTGCTGGCGCGCGATAGATCAGGGGGCATCCGGCGTGGACATGGGGCGCAACATCTTCCAGTCCAGCGCGCCGCTCGCCATGCTGAAGGCGGTGAAAAAAGTGGTTCACGAGAACTGGAACGCCCGCGATGCGTTCCAGTTCTGGCAGGAAGAGAAACAGGGAGAAGCAAAATGAACGTGACGCTGGTTGAAATCAACATTAAGCCCGAGCGGGTGGACGAGTTTCTGGAGGTATTCCGCGCCAACCACGAGGGGGCAATCAAGGAGCCGGGAAACCTGCGCTTTGACGTATTGCAGGACCCGAGGGTGAAAACCCGCTTCTTTATCTACGAAGCCTATAAAGACGAAGAGGCGGTGCTGGCGCATAAGCAAACGCCGCACTATCTGGCGTGCGTGGATAAGCTTGAGGAATTGATGTCGGAGCCACGTAAGAAACGGAGTTTTGTGGGGTTGTTGCCGGAGTAACGGTACGGGTAAGAGGTTGTGTTGCTTTTGTAGGCCGGGTAGGCGTTAGCGCCACCCGGCATTGTTCAGGCCAGCACCAGATCCGCAAGTATCGCAGCAAGCGCTTCGCGCGGCTCACCCTGAATAGCCTGAAGCGGGAAGGGGAGCGCGGGTGTTTCCACTTTCCCCAGCATTTCTGCCGCTGCCGCTACCACCCGCAAGCTGCCGTATCGACGGAACAATTCCCACAGCGGCTCCAGCCGCTCGGATTGTGCCGCCTCTTTCGAACGGGCAATCGCCAGCGCTGTTTGCGGGAACAATCCGCCGAGCACCGAGTACCAGACGTCAAACCCGGCCTGCAGGGCGGAGGCCGCTCGCCAGTCGCCGGCGATACCCAGCGTGACGGTATCAGGAAGACGAGCCCGTACCTGCGACAGGTCCTCCGGCACGCGGCCAAGCTTTATGGAGCCTATATTCGGCAGGGCCGCGGCGGCAAATAACAATTCATCGCTAAATGAAAAACCGGTCGTGGCGGGATTATCATAAATGCACAGCGGTACGGAGATCTGGCGGGTCACCGTTTCATAGAGATTAAACACTTCGTCTTCCGTTAATCGCTGGTACGACACGGGCGCCAGCAGCAAGCCGGAGACACCTGCCGATTGCGCGTCGTCAGCCAGACGCAGAATATCGTCCAGCCGTAATGCGCCAATGCTGACGATGACCGGAATGTCATCAGCATGCGCCACCGCGCAGCGTGCGATCCGACCACGCTCTTCTACGGTCAGATAGGCATAACTTCCCGTTGAGCCGAGAATGCCCAGAGAATCCACGCCAGCGTCGACCACGGGGCGCAGAAGATTAATGAAGGACTGCTCGTCAAACGTCCCCTCTTTCAGGGGGGTTAACGGAAAAGCGCTTAATCCGTGAAACATCGTGTTGTCCTCTTACAGCGTCAGCATCTTAACCTGAGCCGTGGCCCCCGGCATCAGCCGCTGCAGGTTGTTGACCAGCTCTTCTCCCGCCTCTTCCAGTGCCGCAAGCGGCATCGACGGCAGGCTTTCAAGAATAAACCACATAAATTGCGCCTGGCTATCCAGACGGGTACGCACCCCCTGTCGCCAGTTCCAGCGGCGGCAGGTGACGCCGAGATTGTCGCGCCAGATAACTTCGCCTGGTTCCGGATGTTCCACCACTGGTTGCCCCTCTTTTAAAGTATCAAACGGCTCGCTGCCTTCGGCCAGCGTCAGACGCGGCGCACCCGAGTACGCCGCGAGATTTTCCCCACCCACCGGAATGGCATAGCGAATGCTCACCGCGTTATAGATATCCACCACCGGATCCAGCGACGGCAGCGAACCGTCTTTCAGTACCCGCTTGCGCAGGGCCGCGGCGGAACAGGGCGTGCGTTTCGGTTTCGCGCCGAAGGCTTTAAACACCTCATCCCAGTCTGAAAGGTGTGCATCAGCCCACGGCACATCATCATTCAACATCTGCTGGCAGGCCTGCGCCAGCGCGGCGGGCGCTACCTCCGGGTGGGTAATCGGCGCAGCTTCAACCAGAATGCTCAGCGCCCGAAAGCCTGGGGCAATCCCGGCAAGACGCGAATCTATTGACGGCGTAACGAGAGACATAAATAATCCTGTATTGACTGTTTTATACCATGGTAGTGACCAATGACTGATAAAGTCAATATAATGACTGATTCGGGTGCCGATGTTGCCCAGGTAAGCCTGGCCGTGGCGAACCGCATCCGCAACTGGCGTAAAGAGAAAAAGCTGTCGCTGGACGAGCTGTCCCGCCGCGCCAGCGTCAGCAAAGGGATGCTGGTGGAGATCGAAAAGGGCGCAGCCAATCCCAGCATCGCCATTTTGTGCAAGCTGGCCGCCGCGCTCGGCATCTCCGTGGCGGATATCGTCAACGTCTCCAGCGAGCCGCTGGTACACGTTATCGAAGAAGAGGCGATTCCGGTGCTGTGGCAGGGCGCGCTGGGTGGACGTGCCAGACTGCTGGCGGGTACCGCGGGACCTGACATGATTGAGTTATGGCAGTGGGAGATGCAGCCGGGAGAACGGTTTACCTCTCCGGGGCACCCGGCGGGAACCTTTGAGCTGCTGCACGTAAACGAGGGCGAGTTAACGCTGACGGTGGATGAGACGGTGAACCAGGTTAACGCTGGTGCGTCGGCGGTGGCGAAAACGGAAGCGTCGCACGGCTACGCCAATGAAAGCGATACCGTGCTTCGCTTCACCATGACGGTGGCGGAGTTTCACCGATAAAAAACTGCCGGGTAGCGTAACGCCACCCGGCGTTGATTACGCCTCTTCCACGCTCACCCGCAGCGCTGCCAGCGCTTTACGCGCCGCTTTCAGCACCTGCTCACACTGCTCAATCGTCAGCGTCAGCGGCGGTTCAATGCGGATGGTTTTCGAGTTGTTGAGCGTTCCGGCCACCAGCACCCGCTGGCGGAACATCTCGCTCGCGAAGCTATAGCCGGTTTCGTTATCAACAAACTCAATCGCCATCAGCATCCCTTTCCCACGCGCGTCCTGCACCAGGTCCGGATACTCCCGGCCTAGCTGACGGAAGCCGTCCAGCAGCATGTCGCCTTTCTGCTCCGCCTGCGCGGGCAGGTTTTGCTCCAGCAGCACGTTGATGGTCGCCAGCGCGGCCGCACAGGCCAGCGGGTTACCGCCAAAGGTGGTGGTATGCAGGAACGGATTGTCGAACAGCACCGAGAAGACCTCCTCGGTGGCCACCGTCGCGCCAATCGGCATCACGCCGCCGCCGAGCGCCTTCGCCAGGCACAGGATGTCCGGCTGCACGTTTTCGTGCTCGCAGGCAAACATCTTGCCGGTGCGCCCCATCCCGGTCTGGACTTCGTCGAGGATCAGCAGCGCGCCAAACTCATCGCACAGCTGACGCACGGCGGGCAGATAGCCCTGCGGAGGGAGGATCACGCCGCCTTCGCCCTGAATCGGCTCCAGGATCACCGCCGCCACGTCATCGCCGGTCTTGCGGCATTCGCTCAGCGCGGTGCGCATGGCGTTGATGTCGCCAAACGGCACGTGGCGGAAGCCCGGCAGCAGCGGCATAAACGGTTTGCGGAAGGTGGATTTGGCGGTAGCAGACAGTGCGCCCAGGGATTTCCCGTGGAACGCGCCGCTGGTGGCGATAAAGGTGAATTTCCCGCGCGGCGACTGGTACGCTTTGGCGAGTTTAATCGCCGCTTCGACCGATTCCGTGCCGCTGTTGCTAAAGAAGCTGTACTTCAGTTTGCCGGGCGTTAAGGCCGCCAGCGTTTTCGCGAGCATGGCGCGAAGCGGGTCGAGCAGTTCCTGGCTATGGAGAGGTTGTTTCGCAAGTTGATTCTGTACGGCGGAAACCACAACTGGATTACGGTGCCCCACGTTGAAAATTCCAAAACCTCCCAGGCAATCGATAAACTCCTGTCCCTGGGTGTCGACAAGCGTGTTCAGACTTCCCGCTTGCCACTCTACGGCTCCGTAATCCCCGCCGGCGGTAACAGATTTGCGATACTCCAGAAACCCTGGATTGACGTGCTCTTTAAAGTAATCGATGACCTCTCGGTTAAGTTGTTTCATCTCCTCATGATCGAGCGTTCGCTTCTCAATGAGATTCAGTGCGTGCGCGGTACAGGCAAGAGCCGAGGCGCTGGAAGGTAACCTGTTCAAAATGTGCTCCCGGGGATCGCGTATCACATGATACTGAGTTAAGTATTGCAGGGATTACGCCACTTCAGATGACTTAACGAAAATCGGGATAAACGCCAGGTTAAAATAATGTTGCACAATATTTAATCATGCCGGAGCAACCGAAACGGGATTTAGCGGTACAGGAAAGAGAGGATAAATGAGGACGGAAACGCGCAGCTGCACTAAAGAGGTGCATTCGCTGCAACTTAAGTGGGCGTTAACGGGTCATGCTTTACAGGTAATTTCTTTACGAAAGTATTTGAAATCAATGAATTAAAAAATCGTACAAAAAGTATGGTTTAAGTCAAATCTGCGATCTCCATCAAGTTTAACAACTAAAGATAAATTGTTTACCGCCGAAAAAACATTGACCCACAAAATTAACATTCAAATAACCTGCAAGGGATGCCCACGATGTCCTCTCCAACCTATGTCACCCAGAATGAATATCCTCTGGACGATGACACCACCTTAATGTCTACCACAGACGTCCACAGCTATATCACACACGCCAACGACACCTTTGTGCAGGTGAGCGGCTACCAGCTCGATGAGCTGACGGGCCAGCCGCACAATATGGTACGCCATCCCGATATGCCAAAAGCCGCGTTTGCCGATATGTGGTACACGCTGCAGCAGGGCGAGCCGTGGAGCGGGATTGTCAAAAACCGGCGCAAAAACGGCGACCACTACTGGGTGCGTGCGAATGCGGTACCGATGGTGCGCCGCGGGCAGGTGACGGGCTATATGTCCATTCGTACCAAAGCCACAGCGGAAGAGATTGCCACCGTGGAGCCGCTCTACCGGGCGCTGAACGACGGGCGCTGTAAAAAACGTATTCATAAAGGGCTGGTGGTCGGAAAGGGCTGGCTGGGCAAACTGCCGGCAATGCCGCTGCGCTGGCGCGTGCGCAGCGTGATGGCGGCGCTTTTTGCCGTACTCGCCGCCACGCTGGTCGCGACCTCCGCCGGGTGGATGCCTCTCGCCGCTGCCGCGGTGGTGATGCTGCTGGGGACGCTGCTGTTTGAGCAACAGATTGTCCGCCCGATCGAGAATGTGGCGCAACAGGCGCTGAAGGTCGCAACCGGCGAGCGCAACAGCGTGCAGCACCTGAACCGCAGCGACGAGCTGGGGCTGACGCTGCGTGCGGTCGGGCAACTGGGCCTGATGTGCCGCTGGTTAATCAATGACGTGTCGAGCCAGGTGGTGAGCGTCCGTGACGGCAGCGACAGGCTGGCGCAGGGGAATGAAGATCTGAACGATCGGACGCGTCAGACCGTGGCGAACGTGCAGCAGACCGTCGCAACAATGAACCAGATGGCCGCGTCCGTTCAGAGTAACTCCGAAACCGCCGCCGAGGTGGACAAACTCTCGGTGGCCGCGAGCAGCGCGGCAACGAAAGGGGGCAACGCGATGCAGACTGTCGTTAAAACCATGGATGACATTGCCGACAGCACGCAGCGAATTGGCTCGATTACCTCCCTGATTAACGATATCGCTTTCCAGACCAATATTCTGGCGCTAAACGCGGCGGTTGAAGCAGCAAGGGCAGGGGAGCAGGGTAAAGGGTTTGCCGTGGTCGCGGGTGAAGTCCGTCATCTCGCCAGCCGCAGCGCCAGTGCGGCTAATGATATTCGTAAACTCATTGATGCCAGCGCCAGCAAGGTGCAGTCCGGCTCTGAGCAGGTACACGCCGCAGGCCGTACGATGGATGATATCGTTGTGCAGGTGAAAAACGTGACGCAGCTTATCGCCCAGATCAGCCACGCGACCTCCGAGCAGGCAACCGGACTGTCAGAGTTGACCCGCGCGGTGGCTGAACTCGACAGCATCACGCAGAAAAACGCCGACCTGGTCGAGGAGAGCGCCCACATTTCTGCGATGGTGAAGCATCGCGCCGGACGCCTTAAGGATGCGGTGACTGTGCTCCATTGAGTCAATAATGTTCCGGAAAAGCCGTTTATTCCGTAAGGAATAAGCGGCTTTTTATTTTCTGGTTGTGACTATTAATGTATTTTATTGTTAAGTTCATATTAAATAACTAAAGAAAGTGCCTCAGTTATTTATTCCTGCCTAAGTCAGTTCTTCAGAATCCTGTTTCAAAAATACCTCGTTTGACGGTCTGGTAACGATCGATGAAGCAATATTAATAGCCTACACCTATGCATTGTGAGGGTTATGAAATAAAAAAACGATCAAAGTCATAAAGTTAGCAAATTCGTTACCGATAACAGCGATCGTCTGAGAAATAATCACATCGATGGAGAAAATATGTTCTTACATGACGTAAAGATCGGCACGAAATTATTTCTGGCGTTTGGATTCTTTATTGTCCTGATGGCGATCAGCGCGAGCCTGTCTCTGCTGAGTCTGAACCGGGCTAATAACGGGATGCAATCCATTATTACCAGTGATTATCCGACCACGGTAAAAGCGAACCAGTTAATCGATAACTTCCAGGAATTTATTAGCACGCAACAGCTGATGCTGCTGGATGAGCAGGGTACCTACACGGGGCAATCGCAGCAGCGCCTGAAAGAGATCAGCGAGCACATCACGGTGATCCTGGGCGAGCTGAACAACGCGCTGCAGGATCAAAAGTCTCAGCAGGTGCTGGCGGATATCCGCAGCGTGCGCCAGCAGTATCTGGACTCGCGCTACCGCATTTTGCAGGCGGTGCAGAACAACAATCGTGCGGGCGCTATTCAGGAGATGATGACCACCACCCTCGCCGTGCAGCAGGCTTATAAAGCGAAGGTGAAGGAGCTGATTACGATTCAAAACAGCGAGATGCAGAGTGCAGGGGCGCAGGTAGAAGGAGATTTCAGGTCTAACCGCCTGCTGCTGATCCTGATCACGCTCTTTAGCGTCGTGGCAGGCAGCCTGATTGGCTGGTTTATCGTGCGCGCTATCACACGTCCGCTCGGCGAGGCGGTGCATTTTGCAAAAGCCATTTCAGAGGGCGATCTGACGGGAAGCATCACGCCGCACGGCAAAGACGAAACGGGTCTGCTGCTGCATGCGCTGATGGAGATGAAGACGCGACTGTTGGACATTGTGCAGCAGGTGCAAACCGGCTCGGAGAATATCTCCAGCGCAGCCGCGCAGATTGTCGCCGGGAACCAGGATTTGGCCGCGCGCACGGAAGAGCAGGCAAGTTCTGTCGAACAGACCGCTGCCTCGATGGAGCAGATCACCGCGACGGTGAAAAATACTGCCTCGCATACCGGGGAAGCGACCAACCTTTCGGCCGATGCCGCCACGGTGGTCAAAAACAACGGTGAGATGATGAAGCAGGTGACCAGCAAAATGCGCCTGATTAACGAAACATCGAACCGGATGTCCGACATTATCGACCTGATCGACGCCATTGCGTTCCAGACCAACATTCTGGCGCTGAACGCGGCGGTGGAAGCGGCGCGCGCCGGCGAGCACGGACGCGGCTTTGCGGTGGTGGCCGGTGAGGTTCGCCAGCTTGCCCAGAAGAGCGCGTCGTCTGCCAGCGAAATCCGGGAGCTGATTGAGAGCTCCACCAGCCAGACCCAGGACGGGATGAACCTTGTCGAAAAAGCGAGTGGGCTGATCAACGGGATGGTGGGTAACGTGGAGGAGATGGACGTGATTCTGCGGGAAATTCGCCAGGCCAGCCACGAGCAGACGGAAGGTATCTCGCAGATTAACAGCGCGATTGGCCTGATTGATGCCACCACCCAGCAGAACTCCGCGCTGGTGGAGGAGTCTGTAGCTGCAGCGGCATCGCTTAACGAACAGGCGATGCACCTGAAAGAGCTGGTACGCGTCTTCCGCGTGAGCGAGCACGCGCCGGTTTAATCCAGCTGGGAGATCTCCAGCGCCGCGCGGTCAATCACGCCGATAATCTGCTTAAGCTGCGCGTCGCTGAGCTCTCCCTGATTCACCTTCAGGTCTAACACCGCTTTGAAGTTATCCAGCGCCCGCTTCATCTGCGGGTTTTTGCGCAGCTGAAAACCGACGCTGCGCTCTTTGATACGCACCTGGATCTGTTCCAGCTGTTCCCGGTTTTCATCCAGCCAGCGCTGTCCTTCAGCGGTAATCGCAATGCGCTTACGCCCGCTCTCTTCTTCCGTAATGGTGATAAAGGTCTGATCCTGAAGATAATCCAGGGTTGGATAGATGACGCCCGGGCTCGGGGTATAATTCCCCTGGGTCAGGTTTTCAATCTCTTTGATCAGCTCGTAGCCGTGGCTCGCGCTGCGAGTCAGGATATCCAGAATCACCAGCCGCAGATCGCCGTGGCCGAAAAAGCGCGGTCGGCGCCCGCCACTGTCGTGTTCGTGTCGCATAACAGGTCCTTTAATTGATATATCTAAACTATATCTAAGATATATTCAGATGCAATCTAAAAGATCTTGCATTTTTCATTATTAGTAATCATTATCATTTGAAAATTGATTTAGATATATCGTATTAACCAGCAAAGGGTCTAAAAATGGCATCTACCCGTTATCCACAGCGTGTTCGTAATGACCTGCGTTTTCGCGAGCTGACGGTGCTCCGCGCTGAGCGCGCCAGCGCGGGTTTCCAGCGCATTGTTTTAGGCGGCGAGGCGCTGGAGGGCTTTAGCTCCCGCGGTTTCGACGACCATACCAAAGTCTTTTTCCCGGCATCCGGGACGACGTTTACGCCGCCGGTGGTCACCGATGAAGGCATCGACTGGGGCGACGGCGTGCGTCCGCAGGCGCGCGACTATACGCCGCTCTACGATGAGGCAAATCATGAGCTGGTTCTCGATTTCTTCATTCATGACGGCGGCATTGCCAGCAGCTGGGCGGTCGAGGCGAAAGCGGGCGACACGCTGACCATCGGCGGCCCGCGCGGTTCGCTGGTGGTGCCGGAGGATTACGCCTGGCAGCTGTACGTGTGCGATGAATCCGGCATGCCCGCGCTGCGTCGACGTTTAGAAAGCATTGCTAAACTGCCGGTTCGCCCGGAGGTTCATGCGGTCGTGACGGTCGGGGACGAATCTTATAAAGACTATCTGGCGCACCTGAGCGGGTTCAATATCACCTGGGTGGTGGGCCATAGCGAGCAGGCGGTCGCAGACCATCTGACGGCGCTGACCGTTCCGGGGGAAGACTACTTCATCTGGCTGACCGGGGAAGGGAAGGTGGTGAAAACGCTGAGCCGTCAGTTTGAAACCGACGCGATTGATCCGCAGCTGGTGCGTGCCAGCGCATACTGGCACGCCAAATAATCAGGCGGCGGAATCCAGCTGCGCTTCGTTCACCTGATGTTCGAGCGAGGCGCGGACCTCGTGCAGCGCTTTCTCCTGCTGAGCGAAGTACGCTTCCATATTATTGAGCGACGAGACCAGCAGCCAGGACTCCTCTTTCTCCAGTTCCGCCAGCTCGTTCACTAAAATGTCGATTTGCTCGCGGACCTGCGCCATTTTTTTGCGGATACGTTCCAGATCGTTCAGCCTGTCGCTGGCCATCAATGGCTCGAAGCCCTGTTGCAGGCGGGCCACCAGCGAGCGAATGGCTTTCACATCGCCGCGCTGCTTCGCCTGGTTAAGCTGCACCATCATGCTGTTGGCTTCTTCTTTCAAATCGTCCGCCACGAGGTCCGGGTGGCAGAGCTTGCTCGCCTGCCGCCAGAGGCGCTTGAGCTCGTTCTGGTCTTCTTCCGAAAGATGCTTACCTTTGCGCAGCCGCACTTCGGCATCGTGATGCTGTTCGCGATACTTCTCGTACTCTTCGTTCGCCTCGTCGCGCGCCTGACGCGCAGGCTCCTCTTCGCGCGTTAAGCCGCTCTCCAGCTCCAGCGCTTCGGCCAGCAGGTTGGCAATCAGATTGCTTTGCTGTTCCAGATGCTTACGCGCCTCAGCGGCCTGGACGGAATCGGCCGGGAGATCGCGCCAGCGCTGGGTGAGCGTCGCCAGCACCTCTACCGCCTGCGCCATATAGTGCTGGCAGCGACGGTAATCTTCCTCGCGACGACGCGCTTCCGCCTGCTGACGACGCAGGTTTAGCTCCGCCAGGGTTTTACGCAGGGCGAGGATCTGCTGCATCAGCGGCCCAAGGCGGGAAAAATAGAGATCGTTAAACTCATCAAGCTGCTGCACGCGGGCGTTGCGGCGATCAATCAGATCGCGCAGACGCTCTTCCAGCGCCTTCAGTTCCAGCTTGCTGGCGGCCACCTGCGGGTCGCGCCACGGGGTGACGGCGCGCTGGCCCTGCAGCCAGGCGGTAATGGCCGCCATGGCCGCGGTGTAGTTCTTCTCCTCAAGCGCCACGACGATTGCCTGTAGCTCATCGTCAAACGCTTCATTTTTCAGGCGTGTCAGCTGGCTCTGGATGATGTCGTCATCTTCCAGTTCAATGGCATTTTTAATGATTTCTAGCCGTTTGATCGGTGTGCTCATGATGCCTTTCGCTTTGGCGCTTAAGTATTTGAGTTAAGGTTAGTTGTTGTAAAAGCTACAGGAAATAATACACACGGATGATGATCGGCGCGATGGGGGATTTCTTTAGTTTTGCAGTTTGTGACGTGGGGAAGTGAGCAGGAGCCTGTAAGGTGGAGGGTGAGGATAGCTCCGTTTCCTGCTCTACCTGTGAAACCATTCTTGGCTATGGGCTTTGCAGTTCCTTCAACGCGCCTTGTGCGGCATTCTCAATCTGATTGCAGAACGCTTTACCGCCTTCGGGACAGCTATCCGTGGCGTTTCTCACGACTTTATCGAGCTCGCGATCGTTCGTGGTCGTATCGATGTGATTAATCATCCATGACTCAAAAGCGCGATCGTTTACAGATAGCTGCATGAGTTGATGGGAGGTCTTCCAGTTGTTGGCTAACAGCCCGACAATAGTCGCTGATATCCCTTCTGCGATATATCCCTCATCACACTGTCTGTAATTTTTGTAAAAAGAATGGATGCCTTGCCAGTCCTGAATGGCAGAGGCTGCGTTATCTGCCTTGTCCATTTCTTCAACAGAAGTACAGTTATTTGCATAAGCCACGTGCGATATCACTAACATAATCAAAAACAGCTGCATCGTTTTCATATCAAGTTCATTCCCGGTGGGATATAGATATTTTCAAATTTCTGCGTCGCACTCATAGCCGAGCAGCCGCTGTTATTTGATACGGTGATGGTTGAAAGGGAGGATTTAGCCATGTGCTCTTTTATTTTTGGATAAACTGGAGTGATATGTAGTTTATTATTTAATGGTTCAAAGATTAAGCGCTCAGAAGAGCGCTTGTTATAATATGATGCTAACGTTTTGAGTCCTTATCCTTTTCTTGCTTAACCTCATTGATTACATCGAGCATATTGCTTAAGCATTCTCTTGCTGGGGAGCCCGCTTTCTCCAATGCTGGTTTAGCCTTTGCTAAATAGGTTTCAACCTCCGCATTAGTGCTGTGTATCATCATCGGTATGCTACATATCAAAGTGGTTCCAAACCGTTGCTGTAAAGGGTCTGGGTTCAACTCAAATTGATTGGTGACATTCAGCACTAATTCTGGGGCGCGGATAAGCGCCATGCTGATGGCGGTCGCCAACTGTTCAGCATGCTCGTCATCCAGATTATCACCAGTGCTTTTAATCTTCGCTGGTAATGCCTGAATAGCTGCCATGTCAGCGCTGGACACCAGCTTAATATAGGTTATCCAGTCACTCTCTGACGCTATACAGGAAGCCGTAAGAATGCAGGTAATTAGAGAAAACACGTACTTTTTCAACGAACTACCTCAAGCGTACGATCTGACGAAAGAATTATTTTAGAGCGAATGTGAGGTCCCATGATAATGCAGCCCTCTGATGCAAAACCAGGAATGGCTGGTGCCTTTTTCTCACCATGGATGCGAAACAGCGATCGCCCATAGCTCTCACCAGAGGTTTGTTTGAGGTTAATTGTCATTGGCCCCCTTGAGGATGTATGGCCTCCTATGCGATACGTTCCGCGTGGTAATGGTCCCATCCCCTTAACGTGCTGACGGTCTGGATTATTTTTGTTTGTCAGGTTTCCGGAATACCCTGTGCCAATAAGTTTACCTTTATGCCACAGTTCACCGGTACTTTGGTAGTAGGTCCATGCCATGAGCTATTCCCCTTATGCCGCGCTGCGTTCTTTCCAGCTATCGGAATGGACAATGTTACCGTCCAGATATTTCCATGTTATTTTTTCATATGTCATTTCTATGGCTTCCATATGATCATAATGTGTGAAGTCGGGATCCTTCACATCTTCCATATAAGGCACAATGCAGGTAATACGTGCATTTTCCATAAAAATATTAAAATATTCTTCTTCCTGCCCTGCGTGGTTGATTCGATAAAATTTTAGCTCAGCAGATTTAAGAACGCTTCCCGTACTAACGATCTGATAAAGGTAAGGACTTGAGACGTCTTGCGCTTTTGTAAAAACAAAGGGAGAATGTTGGCGTGTGGCTGTTATTTTTCCGGAGTAATCATCTGTAGGTATCTCTACGCCGTGTGACAGTCCGGTTATTTCAATGCTACCTTCGCGTCTATGTACATCAACGCTACCTTTTAACTGTTTCCCTTCTTCGCTGTAAAGCCAGAGATAAACTGGTATAGCCATTCTGGTTAACTCCATTTATTTAATTAATTTCTCTGACCTTACTCCTTCATGATTTTTCTGTTTGTAATATTTCGTGTCACTACAGTTACATGCATTCATTGGTTGAATGAAGTAATAAAAATATAATTTAAAAATATATATTTTTTTATGAGTGTTATAAGCCTGATTAAACAAGAACAGAGAAGCGAATTATACGGACATATAATTCGCTTCTCTGTATCGGTTTATCTTGCGGCAGATCCACAGCCACGAGGGGGGGATGAAACATCCTCAGCTTACTTCGCTATAGATCCCCACCACACGCCCTACCGTTTTAATCTCGTCGATACCGCACTCAAACGGAACCTTGCCGCCCGCCACGTGGAGTTTTTTACCCGGCAGCAGAGTTAGGTCGCGGATGCTGGCGGTGCCTTCAATCTCAACCAGCCACAGGCCGTCGGTTAACGACGCGTCTTTTTCGATAAAGTGCAGCTTCCCATCCGCCCGGACGGCGATGCCGCGCGCCAGCGGTTTGCTAAAGAAAGCAGAGTCTATACTCAAAATGGAATTTTCTTCCAGTCTCCCGTCACTGAGTGTGAATGTCGAAACTGAAACGGGATCGCCCGGCACGGGATGACCTTCAAACTGCGCCCCTTGGCCGGTCATCAGCCAGCGAAGGCTCGCGCCGGTGTCCAGCGCGCACTGAACCGCAAAGTCGTAAGAGACGGTACCGCGCGCGTAGCGGTTCTGAAGCGAGCTGGCGGCGATATTAAAGTGCCGGGCCAGCTGGATTTTCTGCGTGAAACCATATACCTGACAGATTCTATCGAGTAACTCTTCATTATTCACTTGAGAATCTAAGATCAAAATATATTCCTTTGGGTGTTTACTAATACTCAATTGGGTATTAATATCATTGCAAATTCGGGCAATCAGCGGCAGATGTTGGCAAACAGAGGCTAATGATTGCAGACAGTATCAAAATGGGAATCATGCAGCATGGCTTCTGAAATCGCAATCATCAAACGGTGGAAAAAACCGTGCTGTACCCGTTTTCAGCACATTAGCGTGCGTGAATTTATGCGAGGGGAGATATGGCGATAGAAGCTGCCCGTGCAAGGGTTCCACTTAGCGTGGGAGCGCGTCTTAACGGGCTTAACCACGTCGCTGAACTGCGCGCCCGATACGGGAGCGATAGCGGAAAAGAGCTGGCGCGGTTTATGGCCGAGCTGCGCGATAAGCGCGACCCCTGTTTTGAGGAAAACAGCAGGGCGCTGGCCGCCCTCTTTTTCCTGGCGAGATTGCCCGTCGCCCGGCATGAGTGCGATATCAGCGAGCTGACGACCGAAGAGAAACGGGCGCTGATTAACGCCATGAATCATTTTCGTGCTGTTGTGAGTTTATTTCCTGAACGGCTGACCATGCCGATATAACCCAACCCAAAAACTAATGGCGTAAACCCGCCGGGCATCCTTTTGCCTGAATTTAAGGAGAACGCGTGATGCGAAACAGTGAAAACCGCCCTTATCCGACCGAAAGTGAAGAGCTGAAACGCCTGCTGGCAGAGGCAAAAACGGAGGAACGATGCGCGCGAGCCCTCGCGGTTTCCCTGCGCCTGGAGGCGCTGGCGAGCCATATCTACAAAACCGGTATGAGCGGAGAGGACGTTGCCGAACTGCTGTGCCACGAAGCGGCTCGCTACGAGCGTGAATCCCAGGAGCTGCACTGATGGCCGATTTTATCGATCTTGCCCAGGCGCGCGAGCAGGAAGACAGAGAGCGCCACATTAATCGCGCCCGCAGACGACCCGCATCGCCTTCGCGTTTCCTCTGCGAGGACTGCGAGGCGCCGATACCGGAGGCGCGCCGAATAGCGGTGCCTGGCGTAGCCCTGTGCGTCACCTGTCAGGAGATCGCAGAGATGAAAAATAAACACGTCCGGGGAGGATGAGTTGGCGACGTCATTTGCTTATCCGTGGAATGCCCCACGGTCGGCCATTGCCAGCCCTTATCTCACCCATGCCCAACAGCAGCGCCGCGATCGCTTCTTCGCGGCGCTGAAGCAGGCAAGAATGGCTCTTTCACAGCAGCCTGACTGCGTGCGTTTTGAGGTCTGGCGCGCGTTTGACGCCCTCGAACAGCATCGTGGCAGCCCGCAGGCTAACGCCTTTTTGATCCGCTTCTGCAAAAGAATGTTACCTCGCCTGCGGCGGGTCTCTGAACGCTATGCCTGCGCAGGTTTGCATGAAGCAGTCTCCCGAACCGTGTTTGACGGCCATTTCGATACCCTGCTTCTGCAGTACCTTGCCTCGCGAATGGTCGAACTGGTTGCCCGCTATAACCGTCTGCCGGATATGTCCCGCGCGGACATCGACCTGCTGGCCGCCGATATCGCCAGCTTTATTCGCGGCGAGCTGGCGAATATTAACGATGCTGAGATGGGCGAATACCAGACGCTGTACGTCTGGTATCAGCGCGCCGGACAGATCGCCCGCCAGTTCAACGTGTCGCCTCCGCACTGGGAACGGGTGTCGAAGACATGTTTCGACAAAGATGACGTTGCCGCGGCGGTGATACGCATGTTTTCCGAGGCGTGGTGGCGCGGGCGTCTGCGTCGGGTCGCGGCGGCCTGGCGCGAGCATTTGCAGATTGCCCTCGGCAACGTCAGCAAACGGAGAACGGCGTATGCGAGCAAACGCTGCGTGACCGAGTGGCGCGAGCAGAAGCGCCGCACCCGCGAATTTCTCAAGGGCATGGAGCTGGAAGATGAAGAGGGCAACCGCATTAGCCTGATTGAAAAATTCGATAGCTCGGTGGCCAACCCGGCGATACGACGCTGTGAACTGATGACCCGTATCCGCGGATTTGAAAATATCTGTGAGGCACTGGGCTATGTGGGCGAGTTCTATACCTTAACCGCACCCGCGCAGTATCACGCGACGCTGAAATCAGGCTACCCCAACGCGAAGTGGAACGGGGCCAGTCCGGCGGATACGCAAGGCTACCTCACCCGACTGTGGGCGCGCATCCGCGCAAAGCTCCACCGTGATGGGATCCGTATTTTCGGTATCCGCGTTGCGGAACCCCATCATGACGGTACGCCCCACTGGCACATGCTGATGTTTATGCTGCCGGAAGATGTCGAATGCGTTCGTCGGATTATCGGGGACTACGCGCGGCAGGAGGATGCCGCTGAGCTGCAGAGCGAAAGCGTCAGACAGGCGCGCTTTCACGCGGACGCGATCGATCCGCAGAAAGGCAGTGCTACCGGCTATATTGCCAAATACATCTCAAAGAATATCGACGGCTATGCGCTCGATGGCGAGACCGATAGCGAAAGCGAAAGCGGCGGGCTGCTGAAGGAGACGGCGTCTGTTGTGTCGGCCTGGGCGGGGCGCTGGCACATTCGCCAGTTTCAGTTTATCGGCGGCGCGCCGGTAACGGTCTACCGCGAGCTGCGACGTCTGGCGGATTCTGAGGCCGCGCGCGGTCTGAGCGTCGAGTTTGCTGCCGTCCAGGAGGCTGCCGACGCCGGTGACTGGGCGGGATACGTTACTGCACAGGGCGGCCCGTTTGTGCGTCGCGATGATTTACAGGTGCGCACCCTGTATGAGCCGGGCGCCGGGTTTAACCAGTACGGCGAGGAAACGGTCCGCATCCGCGGCGTGTACGATTCTGCCGTTGGCGCGGGCAGCCCAATTATAACCCGACTCACGCAGTGGAAAATTGTGCCGAAGCGGGCCGCGGAACTTAAGGACGCACCTGTATCCTCTCGGAGTTCTGTCAATAACTGTACGCAGACCGATCTTTCTCAACCCCTCAGCAGGCGTGCGAGGCGGGCGTTAACCGAACGCATCAAATTCATCCGCCCTGGCGCGTCGTCGCCCATCGTCTTCGCGAGCGACCCGCAGAACGGGGTTCCGGAGAAGGTGATCGATGAGATACGGCTCGCCACCGGAATCGCCATCAGCCGTGGAGAGGCCCTGCATCTTATGGCTGGCGGCGTTAGCCGCTTTAACGACAAATGGTGCAGAGGCGCAGCTGACGGATCGCTCTTTCCGGCAGCGCGTTCTTATCAGCACAAGGCGCGGAAAATCCTTGAACGTATTGGCTATTTAACGGATCTCTTTGCTCAGAGAGCCCGCTAATCTCCATCCATATCATGTACATACCGTGAAGGGTTCTGATTTTTCGCTTCACTCTTTTTATGAATACGTGCTACTGTATGTTTATACAGTATCTCGTGGTGGAGGTTGTGTGGACAGAGAGTTGAACGAGCAGGTCATGATTGAACGCGTCGAGATGATTGCGCGACTGACGACAGAAGGAACATGTCAGGAAAGAGATCGTGAGATTGCCCTGAATTTGATTGCTGAGATTGCGCGGGGAAATTTAATCAAGAACAACGCATTTACCGTTGTTTTCTCAGCATCGCCTGTTCCGGAACGAATCAAAAAAGAGGGTAACGTTCGGGTGAACATTACGCTCGATAAAGATCAGCAGATTGGCCATGCCGTCGTTGAAGCCTTTCAGTGCGAACTGACCCGCAGAATACGATCCCTTTTTCCGTCATCGCGGGTGAGCGTGAAAATAGGGTCGGTGACGGGAGTCGAGCTCCAGGGGCTTGAAGGAGAGGCCGATCGCGAAATGCTGGATAATATTCTCCGGGAAGTCTGGGAAGACGAGAGCTGGCGTTAGCCCAGCGTCATAGCCCGAACGTACACCCTCATTCAGATTTTGCGCTTTCGTCGACCCACGCTTCGCTGCTTGTGGACGGTCTGTTGTGTCCGCGATTGCCCATCCGTCAGCGATAGCGCAAAGGCCGCCAGCCCGGGAAACTCTACAGTACCTGGTAACCGGATGTTGGGAGCGTCTGATGAAGATCTATGCAATGCAGGGGGACACGCTTGATGCCGTTTGCGCCCGCTATTATGGGCGCACGGCTGGCGTCGTAAAAGCCGTTCTGAAGGCCAATCCTGGCCTCGCGGAGTCAGGCGTTATTTTGCCTCACGGCACGCCGGTAGAGATGCCGGAGGTGAATAGCGCCCCCACCAAAGAATCCGTAAACCTATGGGACTGAGCCTGGAGAAAATCACCACGGTTATCGCCTACTGGCTGGCCGTGGCGCTGGCCTGGTTCGGGGCGATGTCTCCTGAAAAGGTTGCGCTGTACGTGGGGAGCCTTTGCGCCATTTTTACCGCGCTGACGAATTACTGGTTTAAGCGCAAAACCTGGCGCTACCTCCAGTCTCTGGGCCTCGATAAGAAGAGCATTCGTGAACTCAATCATTAAGCGTTGCAGCGTCGCCGGCGTGCTGGCCCTGGCGGTGCTGATGCCTGACTTTCGATTACTGAAAACCTCCCCGGAGGGGCTGGCGCTGATTGCCGATCTCGAAGGATGTCGCCTCTCGCCCTACCGGTGCAGCGCTGGGGTATGGACGTCAGGCATTGGTCACACGGCAAACGTCGTGCCGACGCGGGACATTACCGAGCGTGAGGCCGCGGTAAATCTGGTCGCTGATGTGCTCAACGTTGAGCGTCGTCTGGCGGCGTGCGCGCCGGTGGAGATGCCGCCGCGGGTCTACGACGCGCTGGTGAGTTTTTCCTTTAACGTCGGCGCAGGCGCCGCCTGCCGTTCGACTCTGGTCTCCTTTATCAAACGTAAACAGTGGTCACAGGCGTGCGGGCAGCTTACCCGCTGGGTGTACGTCAACGGCGTCAAAAATACCGGGCTGGAAAATCGTCGTGTCCGCGAGAAGGCCTGGTGCATGAAGGGGCTGCCATGAGAGTCCTCATGCTGATGCTGGCCGGACTGCTGGCGATCGCGCTGTGGCTTCGTCATGACAACCAGACCCTGTCCCGTTCTTTAGCCACGGCCAACCGGGTCGCCAGCGAGCAAAAAACGGCCCTCGCCACGCTTAACCATCAGCTGTCTCTGTCGCAACGGATGGCCAGAGCAAATGAAAACGCCCAGGTCAGGCTCCGTGAGGAGCTTGTTACTGCGGGCGAGGAGAGGGCAAGACGGGAAGCGACTATCGGGAGATTACTCAATGAAAATAAAGCGTTACGCCGCTGGTATACCGCTCAGCTGCCTGATGTTGTCCGCAGGTTGCACACCCGCACCGCCTGTGCCTCCGCAGCACATTGTTTACAACGCCTGCCCGAAGGTGAGCCGCTGCCCGATGCCGGGAAGCGAACCCGCCACTAACGGCGATCTCAGCGCGGATATTCGCAGGCTTGAATACGCCCTTATCGCCTGCGCGCTGCAGGTTGAAACCATAAAAGACTGTCAGGATAAACTCGATGCACAAACTCAAGAGCCTGCGTCAGGCATTAATTGACGCGATCCCCCAACTGAATGCCAACCCGGAGCGCCTGCAGATGTCGGTCGGAAGCGGCAATATAGACGCCCGACTTGCCTCCTCGCTCTCCTTTGAAAAGCGGTATGTGCTGAACGCGAAGGTCAGCGGTTTCACCGGCGACAGCGAGGGATTTTTTGTCCCAGTGCTGGCCTGGCTGCGGGAAAACCAGCCGGACATTTTTACCCTCGATGACGGACGCAAAAACGGATACACCTTCACGCTCGTCTTAAACGATGACGATACGATGGATATCACCATCAGCGTGCAATTGACCGAGCGCGTTCTTGTCACTCAGGAGCAGGGCGCTCTGGACGCGACGTATTCCCCGGAGCCGCCGCTGCCGGAGCCCGTCACGCGTCCGAAGGCGTTGTACATCAACGGTGAGCTGGTCAGCCAGTGGGAGGATTAAGCTTCCCGCGCTGAAGGCCGCCAGCCGCCTGCTGTCTGGACCGCTTGTTGTATCATCCCGCAGAAAACCCCGTCTCGTTGCTGCCGTTCGCCCTGAACGGCATTCTCTTCTCATGAATACATTAACTTCCATGAACGGTATCGCTCGCGCGATCCGCAACCTGATTCGTATCGGTGTTGTGACCGACGTTGACCTCAACAGAGGGCTTTGTCGTGTCCAGACCGGCGGGATGAAAACCACCTGGCTGAACTGGCTAACCTGTCGTGCGGGACGTTCGCGCGTGTGGTGGGCCCCTTCCGAGGGAGAGCAGGTGCTGCTGCTGGCCATCGGCGGTGAGCTTGATACCGCCTTTGTGCTGCCCGGCATTTTCTCGGACGACCATCCGGCACCGTCCGGGTCACCTGATGCGTTCCACGTCTCGTTTCCGGACGGCGCGGTGATCGAGTATGAACCCGGGCGCGGGGCGCTGACGGTTGCAGGCATTAAAACGGCCGACATTACCGCCTCTGAATCGCTGACCGCCACCGTGCCGGAGGTACGGGTGACGTCAACGTCCCGCATCACGCTGGATACGCCTGAAGTGGTGTGTACCAACAGGTTAATTACCGCCTCGCTGGAAGTGCAGAAGGGTGGTGTGATGGCCGGAAATATTGAGCATTCCGGCGGTAAATTCACCTCCAACGGGGTGCAGGTGGACAACCACGCGCACGGCAGTGTGCAAAGCGGCGGAAGCTGGACTAAGGGGACACAATGACGGTGCGTTACAGGGGGATGAACAGGCAGACCGGGCTGAGCATTTCAGAGGCTGAACACATTCGGCAAAGCGTGCGCGACATCCTGGTCACGCCGATTGGTTCGCGGGTCATGCGGCGGGATTACGGCTCGCTGCTGGCGGCGATGATAGACAGGCCGCAGAGCCCGGCGCTGCGCCTGCAGATCATGGCCGGCTGTTATTCCGCCATCCAGAAATGGGAGCCGCGGATAAGCCTGACGGCCATCACTTTCGAACGTTCGGAGAACGACGGGACGTTGTATGTCGATATCACCGGCACGCGCCCGACCTCCGGACAATCCTTTTCTATCACCATTTCACTGAGTTAAACGCTATGGCTATTGTTGATCTGAGCCAGCTCGCCGCGCCTGATGTCGTGGAGGAGGTGGATTATGAAACGCTGTTGGCAGAACGAAAGGCCACCTTTGTCTCCCTCTATCCGGAAGAGGAGCGAGAGGCGATTGCACGGACGCTGACCCTGGAGTCAGAGCCGATTGTGAAGCTGCTGCAGGAGAACGCCTACCGGGAAGTTATCTGGCGCCAGCGGGTTAATGAGGCTGCGCTGGCTGTGACGCTTGCCTATTCTGCTGGTCGTGACCTTGATGTTATTGCGGGAAACAATAATACCGAACGCCTGACCATCACCCCGGGAGATGACACTACCATTCCGCCAACGGCTGCCGTCATGGAGTCTGACGCTGACCTGCGACTGCGCGCCCAGCAAGCATTTGAGGGATTGAGCGTCGCGGGGCCGGTTGGAGCCTATGAATATCATGGTCGAAGTGCCGACGGACGGGTCGCTGACGTTTCGGTTGATAGCCCTCAGCCTGCATACGTGACGATTTCGGTGTTATCCCGTGAGGGTGATGGTACCGCTCGTCCTGAACTACTGGCGGTTGTTGAAAAAGCGCTTAACGCTGAAACCGTCCGCCCGGTCGGCGATCGTGTGACTGTTCAGTCAGCAGAAATTGTGCCTTACAAGATAAACGCAACACTCTACGTTTATCCCGGACCAGAGTCTGAACCCATCAGGCAGGCTGCAGAGCAGAGGCTGCAAAATTATATCAGCGCACAGCATCGCCTTGGACGCGATATCCGCCTGTCGGCCATTTATGCAGCACTTCACGTTGAAGGCGTGCAGCGCGTTGAACTGGAATCTCCCCAGTCTGACATTGTACTGAGTAAGTCGCAGGCCTCGAACTGTACCTCGTATCAGATAGCGATCGGGGGTTCGGATGAGTGACAGGCTATTACCCGTTGGGTCCTCACCGCTGGAAATCGCTGCTGCCGCTGCGCTCTCGAATATTGAGCGTGTGCCGGTACCGCTACGCACGTTATGGAACCCCAGCGCGTGCCCGGTGAATTTACTTCCCTACCTGGCATGGGCGCTGTCGGTAGACCGTTGGGATGAGGCGTGGCCGGAGAGCACTAAACGCAGCGTCATTATGTCCTCGTTTTTCGTCCATCAGCACAAAGGAACCATCAGCGCATTGCGTCGTGTGGTGGAACCGCTTGGCTTTTTGATTGAGGTGCGCGAGTGGTGGCAGCTCGGTGAGGAGCCTGGCACATTCCGTCTGGTTGTCGGTGTGCTTGATAACGGCATCACTGACGAAATGTATCAGGAGCTTGAACGTCTCATTGAGGATGCCAAACCGGCAAGTAGACACATGACCGGGCTGGCTATCAGCCTGAGCTCGACGGGAGAGTTTTATGTCGGCGCAGGATGCTATCACGGCGATGCGCTGGCTATTTACCCCTACACCACTGAGGAACTTATTGTCGGTGGTGATTATTACCCGGCCTCGGCCATCCATTTGATTGATAACCTGAGAGTGAACGCATGACCGCAAAATATTTTGCCATACTGACGAATCAGGGCGCTGCGCGGCTAGCTAACGCGACGGCACTTGGTACGCAACTCAACCTGACGCAAATGGCGGTAGGCGACGCTAACGGAACGTTGCCAACCCCCGATCCGGCGCAGACGAAGCTCGTCAACCAAAAACGCATAGCGCCGCTGAACCTGCTCGCTGTTGACCCTAATAATACCAGCCAGATCATCGCGGAACAGATTATTCCCGAGAATGAGGGCGGTTTCTGGATCCGAGAGATCGGTCTCTATGACGACGACGGCATTCTGATCGCCGTGGCTAACTGCCCGGAGACTTATAAGCCTCAGCTGCAGGAAGGCAGTGGTCGCACGCAGACCATTCGTATGATTCTGATTGTGTCGAGCACGTCATCAATTTCCCTGAAAATTGATCCGTCGGTTGTGCTGGCAACGCGCCAGTATGTTGACGATAAAGTTATTGAGGTAAAGGGCTACGCTGATGATCAGATGAAAAAGCATATTGCTGCTGATAATCCGCATAAACAGTACCCTTTAATCGCCAATGCGTTAAAAGAAATTGCCGATGCAGGGTTGAGTGCTGAGGTTCTCAAAAACCTTGGTTTGGGAGGAGCTAAATACGTAACCAGTCGAGGAAGTAACGCAAATGGAGCTTGGGTAATATGGTCGGATGGAGCCATTGAGGTTATGGGGTATGGTGTAATCCTTGATAACGGCCTGGCAACCGTTAATTACCCAATTGCGCTACCAGGTATAAGCCGCTATATCAGCATTGCCGAACGTCTCTCTGCTGATCCTGGCACAGCGCCCAACTTTGCTCATTCATCAATGATCATTGATGCTTTAACAACAAATATCGGTTTCAAAGCTCGTTGCACAATGGCCGCAACGGGTGCCCCATCAAATAATGGTTTTTCGTGGAGAGTTTACTATGCGCCTATTTAATCCGATCACGATGACGGAGGTCATTCATGGTTTCCACGATACTGTTGGTGCTATAGAGCTCCCTGAAGATAACTGGTTTTTCACAATGCGGGAAATACCTGAGGGAATGCGGCTTGAAGTCAATGAAAAAGGTGAGCCAACTCTTATGGAAATTAGCCATGATATATCTGGCAACGAATAAATGAATACGTTTCCTGGCTGAATGCTGAAAATATCAGGTGCTGCTGATGATTATTGATACATCAAAAGCACCTGATATTGGATGACCTATACCTCGGGTTTTGGTGGAAGGTAAAGATTCGGAGCAGTGCCGGTATCAATCTTAGTTAGTTTATAACGGTACCGCTGCCATTCAGTCAGACGTGGAATATCTGCATCGTCAATGTAGCCTCCAACCTGAGCATCTGCCAATGGTGCGATAATTGCAGACGCTTCAGCCAGTAATGCGGTTTTCTGCTGTTCAGCCTTTTCCACATCCGCAGAGTGTTTCGCTTTTACGTCGGTTATCCACTCGCTGCCACTCCACTTATCATATGGCGTACCAGGGGCTTCTGTAGTCGTATCTTTCGGATAATCACCCGGCAGGGAAATCGTGACTCGTTGACCTGTCTTCGTGCTGTATACAGTTTCACTACGATGATCGACGAGGTACTCCCATGCGCTTAAGTCAGAGGTGCGACAGATAGTAAAACCTTCCAGAGCTACTCCAGGCGCATCAATACAGGATAAGGCTGGAATGCCTACACCTTCCACTAAATATTCAACGGATGAAGAAAGATATTCTCCCGTCGCCCCATCATAATTAAACACAGTAATCTCACCGGCCATAATGGCGATATGTTCACTGTTTAATTTTGCCATCACCATTATGCGGCCCTCACGATGTAGTTAAATGCGATGTTACGGGGGCGGGCTGAAACATAAGCCCACCAATCGTAACGCTGCGAATTTGCCGGACTACCTATCCATTTTTTTCCTTTAATATTTTCCCATTGTGCTGCGGTCATTACATCACCGAACCCATAGGCAGCAGACCCGATTGAGCTGATATCTCCCGTATCATTGTCATCAAAGCCCGAAACAATAGTACCTTCCTGGAATGACAGCAGCCCACGACCAGCGTCAATCCCTCGCCCGTCATCCCAGCCACGGATAAACTCACCACGTAAATCAGGTAATCTGAGCGCAGGATAAGCCAGTGCAAGCTTGGGATACTGTGAGGCGGTGAACGCCGCGCCATTGCATTTGAGCCACCCCGTCGGTGGATTTGCTGACGGCCACGGAACGGGAACGCCCACCGGCAAAGCTGACCCTTCTCCTAAACCAAGGTTTTCGAAAATGCGTGTTTATCAATTAAGTGGCATGATTTCCGGTTTTGACGGAGAGAAAGACCATGCTTATTGGATACATACGCGTGTCAACAAATGAACAAAACACCGCCTTACAGCGTGACGCGCTGCAGCGTTCAGGATGTGAGCTCATTTTTGAAGATAAAATCAGCGGTAAATCGACAAACAGACCAGGGCTCAATCGTGCCCTCAGACAGCTGAATGCGGGCGATACTCTCGTTGTATGGAAACTCGATCGGCTCGGGCGCAGTATGCGCCACCTTGTTTCAATGACCGAGGAACTACGCCAGCGAAGCATTAATTTCCGCAGTTTGACTGACAGCATTGATACCTCAACGCCAATGGGGCGTTTCTTCTTCCATATTATGGGAGCGCTTGCTGAAATGGAGCGTGAACTCATTGTCGAGAGAACGTGCGCCGGGCTGGCCGCAGCGCGGGAACAGGGACGTATTGGTGGCAGACGCCCTAAATTGACGCAGGAGGAATGGGCTCAGGCTGGAAGACTGATTGCTGCCGGAGAATCCCGGCAGCGCGTTGCGTTAATTTTTGATGTGGGTGTTTCCACGCTTTATAAAAAATTCCCCGCCACGGTAATCGGACAATCGTTGTGCCAGTCACCGCTGGACGGTGACAGTTAGCCCATAACAACTCCAACCGCGACAATATCACTCACCAACCAACCAAGGAGTTAAACGGATGAGTGATTTTCACCACGGCGTGGAAGTTATCGAAATCAACGATGGCACCCGCACCATTTCCACCGTCTCGACGGCAATCATCGGCATGGTCTGTACGGCCAGCGATGCTGACGACAAGACATTTCCTTTAAACGAGCCAGTGCTCATTACCAACGTGCAAAATGCGATTGCGAAAGCCGGTAAGGCGGGGACGCTGTCCGCTTCTCTGCAGGCGATCGCTGACCAGTGTAAACCGGTTGTCGTTGTTGTTCGCGTGGCTGAAGGCACCGCTGAAACACCGGAAGAGGCGCGCAAGCAGACCGTTTCCAACATCATCGGTACCACCGACGAAAACGGCAAATACACCGGCCTGAAGGCGCTTCTGACTGCGAAAACGGTAACCGGCGTTAAGCCACGCATTCTCGGCGTGCCGGGACTCGATTCTCAGGAAGTGGCGACCGCACTGGCCACGATGTGCCAGAGCCTGCGCGCGTTCGGCTATGTCAGCGCGTGGGGCTGTAAAACCATCTCTGACGCGATCAACTACCGCAAAAACTTCAGCCAGCGCGAGCTGATGGTTATCCATCCTGATTTTCTGGCATGGGATACCACCATGAACGCAACGACGACGGCCTGGGCGACCGCCCGCGCGCTTGGCCTGCGCGCCAAAATCGACCAGACAATCGGCTGGCATAAAACCCTGTCAAACGTTGGCGTCAACGGCGTTACGGGCGTAAGCGCCTCTGTCTCCTGGGATCTGCAGGAACAGGCTACCGATGCGAACCTGCTTAACCAGGCGGGCGTCACCACGCTGATTCGCAACGACGGCTTCAAATTCTGGGGTAACCGTACCTGCTCAGACGATCCGTTATTCGTCTTTGAAAACTACACCCGTACCGCGCAGGTGCTGGCCGATACCATGGCGGAAGCGCACGCGTGGGCGATGGATAAACCCATCACGCCAACGCTTATCCGCGACATCGTTTCCGGTATTAATGCCAAGTTCCGCGAGCTGAAAACCAACGGCTATATCGTCGACGGCTCCTGCTGGTATGACCCTGAGTCTAACGATGCATCAACCCTGAAAGCGGGGAAACTGTATATCGATTACGACTACACCCCTGTCCCGCCGCTGGAAAATCTGACCCTGCGCCAGCGCATCACCGATACCTATCTGGCAGACCTGTCAGATTCGGTTAATAGCTAAGGAGCTGCAGCATGGCGTTACCACGCAAACTTAAATACCTGAATATGTTCAACGATGGCCTGAGCTATATGGGCGTTGTTGAGTCTGTGACCCTACCGAAGCTTACCCGCAAGCTGGAGAAGTATCGCGGCGGCGGTATGCCGGGCTCGGTCTCTGTCGACCTCGGTCTGGACGATGATGCCCTGGCGCTGGAGTGGACCGTTGGCGGTCTGCCGGACGCCGCGCTGTGGGCGCAGTATGCCTCTCCGGGCGCGGGCAGCGTGCCGCTGCGCTTTACCGGCTCTTATCAGCGCGATGATACCGGCGAAATCTCTGCCGTCGAAATCGTCATGCGCGGCCGTCATAAAGAGTTCGATGGCGGTGAAAACAAGCAGGGCGAGAGCGGCACCACCAAGATGTCCACCGAGTGCGCGTACTACCAGCTGACCATTGATGGCAAAGAGATCATCGAGATCGACATCATCAACATGGTGCTGAAAGTCGACGGCGTCGATCGTCTGGCAGAACACCGTAAGGCCATCGGCCTGTAACCCTTTAACCGGCCGGGATTACCGGCCGGTGAGTTAACTTTCTGAAGAGTAAAGAAATGGAAAATATCAACGAGACCGCCATGCACGAAAGTGAAAACCCACATATCGTCACGCTTGATAGCCCCGTTCAGCGCGGTGAGCAGAAAATTGAACAGGTGACGGTTTCTAAACCCAATGCGGGAACCCTGCGCGGGGTATCGCTGGCGTCGCTGGCGCAATCTGACGTCGATGCGCTGATTAAGGTGCTGCCGCGAATGACCTCTCCGGCCCTGACCGAGCATGAGGTTGCGCGCCTGGATGCCTGCGATCTGCTCTCTTTTGCAGGTAAGGTGATCGGTTTTTTGTCACCGGCTTCGGCTCGCTGAAATTTCCCGAAAATCTGTCGGTCGACGATCTGATGGCGGATATCGCGGTGATCTTTCACTGGCCGCCGTCAGAACTGTACTCCCTTAGCGTGACCGAACTCCTCTTATGGCGCGAAAAAGCGCTGCAGCGAAGCGGAAACCACCATGAGTAATAATGTCAGTCTTCAGGAGCTGCTTAAGGCAGTCGACCGGGCAACCCGACCACTTAACGCTCTCCATAACGCCAGCGTCACTCTCGCAAGCGATATCCACGATTCGCAGACGGCGCTGGGGGCGCTTGATGAGCAGGCGGGGCGTATTAACGGCTTCAGGAAAGCAAACGCCCAGCTCTCCGTGACGGAGCAGTCGCTTGCACAGGCGAAACAACAGGCAGCGGCGCTGGCGGTGCAGCTTAAAAACACGCAAAACCCTACCCAGGCACAGGCTGATGCGCTGTCCGCAGCCCGAAAATCGGCGGCCGACCTTAAGCTTGAGTACAACAGCTTACGCTATTCGGTACAGCGGCAGCGCACTGAACTCGCCCAGGCGGGAGTCAACACGCGTACGCTCTCGTCTGATGAGCGTCGTTTACGAACTCACATCAGCGAAAAAACGCAGCAGCTTAACCGACAGCGGGATGCGCTGGCCCGCGTCAACCAGCAGCAGGAGCGGCTGAGTACCGTTCAGAATCGCTACGAGTCAGGCAAACGCGTTACCGCGCGGGTGCGCCAGCTTGCGAATGCGGGTGTGGGCATGGCCAAAGCGGGCTTTGACCAGACGTCCCGCTTTATGGCGCCAGGCATCAGCGTTGAAAAGCAGATGTCGGCCATTCAGGCAAACCTTGACCTGGCGAAGGGGGATTCCCGGCTTGAGGCGATTCGCCAGCAGGCGCGGGAGGTCAGTGCCAGGACCGGAGTACCTGCAGATACGGTCCTTCGGGCACAAACCGAACTTACTCGTTCAGGCTATGACGCCGACGGGCTGCTTGCGGCCACCGCGCCAACGGTCAACCTCAGCCTGGCGGGGAATGTCGACGCGGCTAAAGCGGCCGATATGATCGCCAGCACGCAGGCCGCGTATAGCCTGGCCGATGCGGATGCGGGACGCATCGCAGATGTGCTTACACGCGGTTTTACCTCTTCGAATACCAGCCTCGCTGAGATGGTGGCGGCCGTCACCTCTGCAGCGCCCGCTGCGGATGCCGCCGGTATGGGGCTTGAAGAGACCACCGCGCTGCTGGGCGTTCTGGCGGAAAAAGGGATGAAAGGCGCCGCCGCCGGGGACGCGCTCAGCGCGATGTTGCGCCATGTTCAGACTCCGGATGCCATAAAAGCCTCGGGGGCGCTGGCTTCCGCCGCGGGTGATGGATCGCTTGATGAAAAACGCCAGCAGTTGCGGGGGGCGAAGGGGAGTACCGCGCTCGCGGCTTCCGTGCAGACCGATAATCTTGACGGCGATATCAACCGATTCCAGGCCGCGTGGAACGGGTTGAAGATTGATGTATTTGATAAAGCGGATGGCGCTCTGCGTAACCTGATAACAACCGCAACCGGCTGGCTTGGCACGGCCTCCCTTTGGGTGAATGCCAACCCTGAGCTGACGCAGACCCTCGCCAGCGTTGTTGTCGGCGCGCAGGCGTTTGCTGGCGTACTGGGTGGCGTAGGCACGGTTCTCGGCCCGGTTCTGACGGGCGTCAATATGGTTATCACCGCGGCCGGGATGTTAGGAACGGTATTCAGCGTGGTGGGCGGCGCCATCATGACGGTGCTGGGCGCACTTAGCTGGCCGGTGATTGCCCTTGGCGCGGCGATTGCCGCCGGCGCCTTACTGATTTTCAAATACTGGGAGCCCATCAGCGCCTTCTTTGGCGGAGTGATGGAAGGGCTTTCAACGGCTTTCGCACCGCTGGGTGCGCTGTTCTCACCGGTGATGGCGGTATTTGACGCTATCTCGGAGAAGCTGGGCGGTATCTGGCAATGGTTCACCGACTTAATCACGCCGATCAAGGCGACGCAGGAAACGCTGGATGGCTGTAAAAACGCTGGCGTGATTTTTGGACAGGCGCTGGGTGATGCGTTAATGGCACCGCTTAATCTCTTTAACAGCCTGAGCGGCAAGGCCAGCTGGCTGCTGGAGAAACTCGGTCTTATCAAAAACGAGTCGGGTAATCTCGATGCCGCGGCGGCAAAAGCAGGCGCGACATCCTCTTCTGCGGGCAGTTCGTCCATTCCGGTGGCGGGGATCTCTGGCGTCGGCCTGGGGTATCAGCCAACCCTCGTGCCGGGAGGACGCTCTTACGTCGATCAGAGTAAAAGCGAATACAACATCACGCTGCAGGGGGGCACGGCTTCAGGAACGGATCTGACGCGTCAAATCCGGGAGACAATAGATAGCATTGAACAGGATAAAGCGAGACGGCAGCAAGCCAGCTTTATGTAAGGTTGAGGAGAGAGAAAATGTTAATGGTGCTGGGTCTGTTTGTCTTTGAACGACGAACCTTACCCTATCAGACAATGCAGTTTACAAAGGATTACCGCTGGGCGTCCAACAATCGGATCGGGAAACCTAAAGCCTGGCAGTACCTTGGCGAAGGCGAGACATCTTTTACCCTCTCCGGACTGCTTTACCCTGAGCTCACGGGAGGGCGGCTTTCCCTCAAGGCGGTTGAGCTGATGGCGAATGAGGGGCGGGCATGGCCGTTGATAGACGGAACCGGCATCATTCACGGCATGTTTATCATTGAAAAAGTCACGCACACGCATTCGGATTTTTACAGTGACGGTACCGCCCGAAAAATTAATTTTACGCTGGAACTGAAACGCGTGGACGAATCGCTGATGACGATGTTTGGCGATCTGAGAACCCAGGCCGAAGAGCTGGTGACGAGCGCACGTAATAGCATTGGAGGGCTGGTGGGATGATCACCGAAATGAATATCCGGGCGGGTGGGAAAATCGCCCCTGATTTTATGCTTAAGCTTGACGATCGCGATGTCACACAGAATTTCAGCCACCGTCTTATCAGTCTGAGCATGATCGACAAACGTGGACTGGAAGCCGATCAGCTGGATATTCAACTGGATGATTCCGACGGGCTGTTAGACTTGCCGGCCCGGGGGGCAAAGCTTTCCTTATGGCTGGGATGGGAGGGAACCCCGCTCCAGCCGAAAGGGAACTTTACGATCGATACAATTGAATTTCGGGGCGCGCCGGACACGCTGACCATTCGGGGATGCAGCGCTGATTTTCGTGGAAAGCTAAACGTGCGGCGCGAACAGTCGTGGCATGACACGACGATCGGCGCGATAGTCAATACTATCGCTCAGCGTAACCAGTTAACTGCCAGCGTTGCGGCGGGACTTGCATCCATCGCCATTTCTCATATCGATCAGTCTCAGGATACCGACGCTGCGTTTCTCACCCGCCTGGCCGAACGCAATGGTGCCTTTGTTTCAATCAAAGCCGGCAAGGTTATTTTTATGAAAGCGGGGCACGCCGTGACGGCCAGCGGCACGCCGATCCCCTTAATGATGATTGAGCGTGGGGACGGCGATAAGCACCTTTTTTACGTTGCCGATCGTGAAAACTATTCCGGCGTGACGGCCAAATGGCTGCAAACGCGCGACCCAAAACAGCAAAATCCTCAATTGAGTATTTTCCGTCAGTCAGGGGGGCAGCCGACAGAAGCACTGCAGCACCCGGATGCCGCCGCACCGGTAGCGGGAGCTGAAGGCAAGGAGCAGAAACCGCAAGAGAGGCTGGTGGGATCGGCGGAAAACGTATTTGAGCTCACCACGGTGTATGCCTCTGAAGAGCAGGCTCTCAGGGCCGCAGAGGCGAAGTGGCGCGCGCTGCAGCGGGGTACCGTGAATTTTTCTATCCAGCTGGCGCTGGGGCGAGCCGATCTGTACCCCGAAACGCCGGTATTAGTAAACGGTTTTAAACGCGTCATTGACGAGCAGGCGTGGATCATCGGCGAGGTGGTGCATACCCTCAACGATAGCGGATTTACCACGCAACTTAAGCTTGAACTGAATGTCACTGACGAAAAATTTATTGTTGATAGTGAGTAATACAGTTGCTATTGGTTTTATTTTGGGTATTATTGATTCACAAAATGTGAATCAAGTGGAGGGGTACATGTTTCATTGTCCTAAGTGCAAGCACTCTGCGCATGCGCGTACCAGTCGCTATCTAAGTGAAAATACCAAAGAGCGCTATCACCAGTGCACCAATGTGGACTGCAGCTGTACGTTCGTGACGATGGAGTCCGTGGAGCGCCTGATTGCGACCCCCGGTGTTTCTGAACGTGTCCAGACGGCTTCGCTGAACCAGGGTTAGTGGCTGCGTCACCGGCTCAAAAAAGCCAATAAAAAAGCCACTCAATCGAGTGGCTTAATCATATGATTCTAAAACTAAAATTTGGTGGCCCCTGCTGGACTTGAACCAGCAACCTGGCGATTTTGAGTCCCAATTTAAAGACTTATAAAACAAGAAATTACTTTTTAATGGGTTTTTGCATCGAATAATTTCAAATATGAAAGCATAGTGAATAGGTCTGCTGCCATTTTGCTGCCAATGATGCCTATAAAAAATGATAATCGCCATTCAAGAGGTAGAGGGCTAAACCAATCATAAAGGAGCCGAACAGCGAAAACACAGTGTTATACCAGTAGAAGTAGATAGGTGTTTCGGATCGGTAGATGTAGTAATTTTCATATGTGCCTTTATACCAGCCGACGAAGACCCCACTTCTAAGAGCTTTTGCTGAATGAAAAATCATCCACAATCCGCAAAGAAGTACACAGGTCAATACTAATAATGTATCCCATTCCATAGCTTGTCTTATAAAAATAACGCCTTAAAAAAGTGTTAGTGGGTTGAGCAATGTCGCTTCATTCAGGTGGTCATGTGCAAAGTGAGCGTAGCCGAGAAACTCGAAAATTTGGAGCTATGGAGACGCGCAGCAACGCGCTGGCTGGAGGTGATGTATTTGCCAGACCAGACCGATAAAACGCGCGCAGCGGCAGCGGTACGCCGCAATAACTGCCAGAGAATGCTTAACAGCATAAAGCATGATTAAAATACCCCAAACGTATAAGAAGTGCGGAGAGCCGGCACCGGGTGATCGAGCGGGGTATTGCTATCGAGGGAGGCTACGTGCTGGCAGACCCAGGGGGCGAGAGAATTGGCACTAAAAACAATATAGGGCGGATTAACCGCCCCCTTTTTTTTACGCTGTTACACGCTCGTTCCATGCGTCTGAATATTGGACGTTCCCATCGCAATACTTCCAGGTGATCCGCTCATAGCGCAGCTGTACGCCCTCATTATGATTATGCATCTGTAAACCTGGCTCTTTGCAGTTATGCATAACTGGGTTAATGCTGACTACCCGCACATTCTCAAGCAGCATGTTGAAATACTCGACCTCTTGCCCCGCGTCGTTGATTCTGTACCACTTAATTTCAACGCTTTTAAGCGTCTGGCCGGTTGCTACCGCTTTATAGAGATACGGGCTGGAGCTATCAAATTCTTTCTCGATCATAAGCGGCGCATGTAAGCGTGTACCCGTGATTTTGCCCGTGTTGCTATCGGTTGGAACAAGCAAGCCGTGACTAAAAGAGAGAATTTCTACGCTACTTTCACGATCCTGAACATCTACAGACCCCCTGATCAGGTTGCCGCCATCGTCTTTAAGCCACATGTAAGCTGGAATAGCCATTTTAAAACTCCATTTTATGAGGGTAAACCCTCATTAAACGGCTAAAACCGGATCGCAGGTGATACAAATTGTGTTATCGGTATGAGTGATTAAAACGCGTTAAGTATTGATATTAATAATAAAAATGATTGATTGATCTCAAACAGTACCGTGCAGCGCCGTTGCTCTTATGTTGCTGGTTTTGCCAGGCAAAAGGGAATAACGATGGCATGTATACCGATTTACCCGCCCCGCGGGCTGGAAATTTTGCGCGAACACATTAGGCTCGCGCGGGCGCGTCACGGAGTCCAGGATATGGCTACCCCGCTTACGTATACGTGGTTTTATGAGCGAGTAAGAAACGGCGGGGTGTGGGATTACAAACAACAAAAACGGGCTTACGCTGACTTCGGGAATTTTCATTACGGCGCAGTGGGTTATGCAGCGTGCATACCTGCAAAGATTTTGCTTATTGCCGCCGGCGCGGCGCAGTGGAAAGCCGGCACATCAAGACCAGAGTGGGGGAATTTCACGGGGGCCCCGCCGTTTGGTGATGATCCGATGGACCAATTTTGGTTAAAGCAAGGCATAGACTATGTTAAGCAGCACCACTATTAGGGCGTTTAAGGCGTTGCATTGGGTGGCTACAATTACGATGGCCATCGTGATCGCTGGGTACTGTTATTTCCAGCATATACAGCGTTTAACTGTTAGTGATCGGCTTTATGAAGTTCGCCAGCTCACGTCCCGGACCTGGTTATACATTACTGAGTATGACGGCTCGAACATGACCACAGGGGAAGTATATCGTTATTTTTTAGCAAGCAAGATTGACGGCGATCCGCTGGTGGCTCTCGAAAAACAACATATCGCCCCAACGCTTACAGCGAACACCGCCCGTGTGAAAGTTGACGGTATAGGCAACAATATCTCATTTACTGTTTATGGCACCGTGTACAGCTTTACAACGTCCGCATTTTTTTATGATGCTGAGGGAATAGCGGCCGCGCCGTTAATCGACTTAACGGCCCGCGGCGAGGGCAGGGACAAGGGGAAATTTAGTCGATAGTAAAAATCCCCTTGCAGTCGGGTCAATGACCCGATTAGCCGCGTGTAAGTTTTCACGGCGTACCCGTAGCGGTTCATGGATCAAAGGTACATTGTGATTGCCCGCCGGGCACAAATTGGGTTATTGCCCCTGCAGGTCAATGGCTGGGGCGTGAGTGAGATCCGGTTGATGTTGCCAGGGAAGAACTTCCCTGCAAAAATTACAGCCAGAATCCCCCACATACGATCTGCGAATTCGCAACTTTTGGTTTAATGATTTCGGGAATCATCATGATGCTTCGATCGTCTCAAAACACATGTCGGCGGTATGTCTAGCGGGTTTTTTGGCAGGGGAAGGCCTGATAATTCGCGGATATGCCTTACCCTGTTAGCTGTTAAAAAATGATAAGGTTTTTGGGGCATACCTTCAAAAGGGTTTTTGCGTTGATTGCTGCGAGCAAAAAGAAAAGGCAGCATTAACTGATAAGCTTTTCCGGTTGAGTCAACTTTCATGGGCGGATATCCGCCAGCAGCACTGGCATAAATTCGGATACGAAAAAATCTCCCGTAACTCAATCAAGGCGGCCATCCCCGCTCATGTTACCGAAGACGTGGAGCTTATTGCATTCCGCTTCTGTAGCAAGGTACCCATGGTAGGTTACAAGCGCGATGCTACGTTTTACGTTCTGTGGCTAGACAGGGCATTTACGCTTTATAACCATTCCTGACACGTTCCCATACTGACTATCTGAAACCTCGCTACTGGGCTACCACCAGCATCAGACTCGTAACAGATAACCAAAATATACAGGTGTATATTTAGCTTTTCTGTATCGGTTTATCTTGCTGCATACCCATGGATAGGAGGGGGAGGATCAATCCCAGAGCCTTTCATTTTGCGGAACGGCCCGCTTCATCGAATTTTTACACCCGCGAAAATAAAAAATTAGGGTAACGAACAATGCAGGCATCTGACGTGCTGGTGGGATGGTGTTTTAAACACCTTTCGGACTGAGGAACATCAGTAAGCCTGTGCCGACGACCGCGCCAAGAAAACCATAACCGCCGATGAAGTACATGGAGATCAGTCCAGAAAAATTCACTACGGCCAGCAAAACACAGAAAAGTAAGGAGGGCAGTTTATTTTTTGAGGCTATCAATGCTGCCCCAAACTCCCAGCCCAGCGAAAAGCAAAAGTAGAAGGCCGAAAATCAGCAGCGCTTTTTCATTCGTTAGGTTTCTACAGGCATAGTAACAGCCAGCATGAGCATTATTGAGAGTGGCAAACAGAACCGAAGCAGTGATGAAGAACCGTTTCATTCATACCCCTTGCAGTAGTGGTTACTGCATGAAGCTGGTTAATTCCAGGAGTGTATGAACTGTCATAAATTAACCATGAATCACTATGGTTAATTTTTTGGAAATCCCCGGTATAGCCCCGGAAAAATCAGGCTGGTGGGTGACTCCCCGCCAGCCATTGCGGTGTCTGGTGGCCCCTGCTGGACTTGAACCAGCGACCAAGCGATTATGAGTCGCCTGCTCTAACCACTGAGCTAAGGGGCCGTGGCGGTGAATTATAAAGTAACTCCCCGCAGCAATCCAGCCATTCACACCTGCCTGCTGTTTTTATAAACAACGCATAATCAATCCTTTATACTTCCCTGACGATGTATTGAGCGGGAGTAAAGATGATCAACGATATTCTGGCCCCTGGCCTGCGGGTGGTGTTCTGCGGAATTAACCCGGGCAAGTCCTCGGCGCACACCGGTTTTCACTTCGCCCATCCGGGGAATCGCTTCTGGAAGGTGATCTACCAGGCCGGGTTTACCGACAGGTTACTCAAGCCTGAAGAGGAGCAGCATCTGCTGGATACGCGCTGCGGCATTACCATGCTGGTCGAGCGGCCGACGGTACAGGCGAGTGAGGTCAACCTGCATGAGCTGCGCAGCGGCGGGCGGGAGCTGATCAAGAAGATAGAGGATTATCAGCCGGCCGCGCTGGCGATCCTCGGCAAGCAGGCCTACGAGCAGGCGTTTAGCCAGCGCGGAACGCAGTGGGGCAAACAGAGCATCATGATTGGCGTGACGCAGGTATGGGTGCTGCCAAATCCAAGCGGGCTCAACAGAGCGACGCTGGATAAGCTGGTAGAGGCGTATCGGGAGCTGGATGAGGCGCTGATGGTGCGGGGGCTGTAATCCTCTGCGGCCTGATGCCCTCACCCTGGCCCTCTCCCACAGGGAGAGGGAATAAACAAAAAAAAGCTCCCGATTGGGAGCTTTTTCACGGTCAGGACCGGTTAGTCGTCCAGGAAGCTACGCAGCACTTCAGAGCGGCTTGGGTGACGCAGCTTACGCAGCGCCTTCGCTTCGATCTGACGGATACGTTCGCGGGTAACGTCGAACTGTTTACCCACTTCTTCCAGCGTGTGGTCGGTGTTCATATCAATACCGAAACGCATACGCAGGACTTTCGCTTCACGGGCGGTCAGGCCAGCCAGAACGTCGTGCGTTGCGGCACGCAGGCTCTCGGTGGTTGCAGAGTCCAGCGGCAGCTCGAGGGTGGTATCCTCGATGAAATCACCCAGATGCGAATCTTCATCATCACCAATTGGTGTTTCCATGGAGATTGGCTCTTTGGCGATCTTCAGCACTTTACGGATCTTGTCTTCCGGCATCAGCATGCGCTCGGCCAGCTCTTCCGGCGTCGGCTCGCGGCCCATCTCCTGCAGCATCTGGCGGGAAATACGGTTGAGCTTGTTGATGGTCTCAATCATATGCACCGGAATACGGATGGTGCGCGCCTGATCCGCGATAGAGCGGGTGATCGCCTGACGGATCCACCAGGTTGCGTAGGTGGAGAACTTGTAACCACGACGGTATTCAAACTTATCTACCGCTTTCATCAGACCGATGTTGCCTTCCTGAATCAGATCCAGGAACTGCAGACCACGGTTGGTGTATTTCTTGGCGATAGAGATAACCAGACGCAAGTTCGCTTCAACCATCTCTTTCTTCGCACGGCGGGCTTTCGCTTCACCGATGGACATACGACGGTTGATATCTTTAACCTGCTCGATGGTCAGGCCGGTCTCTTCTTCAATCTGATGCAGTTTCTGCAGGCCGCGATGCACATCGTCCTTCACGTCGTGCAGTTTTTCAGACCATGGCTTGTTCATCGCGATAGCCGCGTTGAACCAGGTTTCGCTGGTTTCGTTGCCGGTGAAGAGGGTGATGAAGTTCTTCTTCGGCATTTTGCACTGCTCAACACACAGCTTCATGATGATGCGTTCCTGGGTACGTACGCGATCCATCATCACGCGCATGCTGTTTACCAGGTAGTCGAACTGTTTTGGCACCAGGCGGAACTGTTTGAATACTTCAGACAGTTTCAGGATCTCTTCCTGTGCGGCAGCATGGCTGCGGCCTTTCGCTTTGATGGTGTCACGCGTCACTTCGTACTGGGTACGCAGCTCGGCAAACTTCTCGCGCGCCAGCTCCGGGTCGATGCTGTTGTCATCGTCCGCAGTATCGTCGTCGCTCTCTTCCTCATCTTCGTCTTCGTCATCATCCATCTCTTCCTGAGACAGTTCAGAACCGACGTGAGTGGCGGTAGGCGCCATATCTTCTTCAGCGTTCGGGTCGACAAAACCGGTGATCAGGTCAGACAGGCGCGCTTCTTCCGCTTCAACGCGATCGTACTGCTCCAGCAGATAGGTAATCGCTTCAGGGTACTCGGCAACAGAGCACTGAACCTGGTTGATCCCGTCTTCGATGCGTTTTGCGATGTCAATTTCGCCTTCGCGGGTCAACAGTTCAACGGTACCCATTTCGCGCATGTACATGCGGACCGGGTCAGTGGTACGCCCGATTTCAGATTCCACGCTGGACAGTACCTGTGCAGCAGCTTCTTCCGCATCTTCGTCAGTGTTGTTGGAGGTTTCAGCCAGCAACAGATCATCGGCATCCGGTGCTTCTTCCATCACCTGAATGCCCATGTCATTGATCATTTGGATGATGTCTTCGATTTGATCTGAATCGACGATATCTTCCGGCAGATGGTCATTGACCTCGGCATAGGTCAGATAGCCTTGCTCCTTACCACGTTGGACAAGAAGTTTCAGCTGTGACTGCGGGTTTTGCTCCATAAGACGGTATCCACACTTAATTCGTTTGATTGGTGTCGGCGATGGGGCTGCCAACCTTTAAAGCGAGGGCGTACTTATATTTTTGCCGCTGCCTCTCAGTGCGGCTGCCGGGGGCTTCCCGATCGATATTCGGCACTTAAGCCGTTAAATTTCTTTATTTCTTCGCCAGTTCCTGGTTAATCATCCAGAGCTCCCGGCGTTCTTCGCTGCTTAAACCGTGTGTGCGCTCGCGAGCTATCAACTCTTCCTGGCGCAGCTCAAGCATCGAATCAAACATATGGTTGAGTGAGTCGGTGAACGTTTTTTCTGCAATATCCTTATCTGCTATATCGTCCCACATCGACAATTTTTCAAGGGTAGCGGCCTCTTTTGTGCCGCGATAATGTTCTAAAAGTTGTCCGGTGGTCAGACCTGGCTGTGATAAACACGTGTTGACCAGTTCTGAAAATAAGCCAAGTCCGGGCAATTTTTCGTGGTTCAAACCCGCCAGCGACGGCACCTGTGGCGCCAGTTCGGGGTTTTGCACCAGTAACCCTATAAGTATACGCATGGTTGTGCGTTTTAGCTGAGGCGCGGGGCGAACCGCGCCGTTTTCAGCCTGTTTAGGCATTAAACGTTCAAGCTGGCTGTCATCCAGAATGCCGAGCTTGTTGCCTAACTCCTGACGCAGATAGATGCGCAGCGTTTCGCCGGGCACCTGACTGATTAACGGCAGCGCCAGCGTGCTGAGCTGCGCGCGCCCGTCAGGGGTACTCAAATCGACCTGCGGCATCAGGCTGTTAAACAAAAACGTGGAGAGCGGCTGAGCCTGCTCCATCCGCGCTTCAAACGCCGCTTTGCCCTCTTTACGCACCAGCGTATCCGGGTCTTCACCGTCGGGCAGAAACATAAAGCGTAGCTGACGCCCGTCGGTCATATAGGGTAGCGCGGTTTCCAGCGCGCGCCAGGCGGCGTCGCGTCCTGCGCGGTCACCGTCGTAACAGCAAATCACGTTGTTGGTCACGCGGAACAGCAGTTGAATGTGATCCGCTGTCGTGGACGTTCCTAACGACGCAACCGCGTAGTTGATGTCGTACTGCGCCAGTGCCACGACGTCCATATAGCCTTCGACGACCAGAAGACGCGGAGGTTCCGCGTTATCCTGCTGCGCCTCATAAAGACCGTAAAGCTGGCGGCCTTTATGGAAAATATCGGTTTCCGGGGAGTTGAGGTACTTCGGCAGGGCATCACCCAGCACGCGACCACCAAAACCAATTACCCGGCCTCGCTTGTCGCGGATTGGGAACATCACCCGTTCGCGGAAGCGATCGTAGCTTCGTCCCTGGTCATTGGTGACCAGCATGCCTGCATCGATAAGAGACTTACGATCTTCGCTATTGCCGCCAAAACGCTTTAACACGTTGTCCCAGCCGGGCGGGGCGTAGCCAATAGCGAAACGCGCAATGACATCGTCGCTCAGTCCGCGCTTGTTCAGATACTGACGCGCAGGCTCAGCCGCAGAGTGCTTAAGAGACTGTTGGTAAAACGAATTCAGGCCATCCATCAGTTGATACAGCGTTTGCCGTTGATGGCGCTCGATCTGACTTGGCCCACTGCCTGCTTCATACGGCACTTCAAGGTTATGCATCGCCGCCAGCTCTTCGACGGTTTCAACGAACTCGAGCTTGTCGTAGTTCATCAAAAAATCGACGGCATTACCGTGTGCGCCACAGCCGAAGCAATGGTAGAACTGCTTTTCACCGTTTACGGTGAAGGAGGGGGTTTTTTCGTTATGGAACGGACAGCACGCATGGTAGTTCTTGCCCTGCTTTTTCAGCTTTACCCGCGCGTCGATGAGATCGACGATGTCGGTTCTGGCAAGCAGGTCATTGATGAAAACGCGTGGGATTCTTCCGGCCATATGCCCCAAAATTTTAAGCGACTTATAAACGAAAACAAGCCGCGCATTCCTTCCGGAAGCACGGCCTTACGACTATTACTCTGTCTGTCAATTGAGGGCTGAGGCCCTCAACCAATTAGTACAGACGAGTACGGCGTGCGTTTTCGCGAGCCAGTTTCTTCGCGTGACGTTTCACAGCGGAAGCTTTAGCGCGCTTACGTTCGGTCGTTGGTTTTTCATAAAACTCACGACGACGAACTTCAGCCAGAACACCTGCTTTCTCGCATGAACGTTTGAAGCGACGCAGTGCTACGTCGAACGGCTCGTTTTCACGTACTTTAATTACCGGCATGTAACTCTCACCTTTAATAAATTCGGTTTGCCGCTGGCATCAACGCCAGCTTATTTCAAAATGGTGCGGAATTTTACTGCAAATGCTGCTGCTTTGTAAAGCACCGATGCGATTTTGAAAGGGACTTTAATAAGGGTGAGGAGTATACACGAGCCTTCTTCCTGGGGCGAACAAAGTTTTACATCAACCCGCCCAGGCTCTACACTGCGCGGTATTGAAACGAGGTAAAACAAGTCATGCGTGTACTGGGTATTGAAACATCCTGCGATGAAACCGGCATCGCCATTTACGACGACGAAAAAGGGCTTCTGGCCAACCAGCTGTATAGTCAGGTGAAATTGCACGCTGACTACGGCGGCGTCGTGCCTGAACTGGCCTCTCGTGACCACGTGCGTAAAACGGTTCCCCTGATTCAGGCGGCGCTGAAAGAAGCAGGATTAACGGCAAAAGAGATTGATGCAGTGGCGTATACCGCAGGCCCGGGCCTGGTCGGCGCGCTGCTGGTTGGCGCAACGGTTGGCCGTTCGCTGGCCTTCGCGTGGGATGTGCCGGCGATCCCGGTTCATCATATGGAAGGGCACCTTCTGGCGCCGATGCTGGAAGAGAATCCGCCTGAATTTCCGTTTGTGGCGCTGCTGGTCTCCGGCGGTCACACGCAGCTGATTAGCGTCACGGGCATTGGCAAGTACGAGCTGCTGGGCGAGTCGATCGACGATGCCGCCGGTGAAGCGTTCGACAAAACTGCCAAGCTGCTGGGGCTGGATTACCCTGGCGGCCCGATGCTGTCGAAAATGGCGTCACAGGGAACGGAAGGGCGCTTTGTCTTCCCGCGTCCGATGACCGACCGTCCGGGGCTGGACTTCAGCTTCTCCGGGCTGAAAACCTTCGCGGCCAATACGATCCGCAATAACGATGACAGCGAGCAGACCCGCGCCGATATCGCCCGCGCGTTTGAAGATGCGGTGGTGGATACGCTGATGATCAAGTGCAAGCGCGCGCTGGATCAGACCGGCTTCAAGCGTCTGGTGATGGCGGGCGGCGTGAGCGCCAACCGTACGCTGCGCGCGAAGCTCGCCGAGATGATGCAAAAGCGTCGCGGGGAAGTGTTCTATGCCCGTCCGGAATTCTGTACCGATAACGGGGCGATGATCGCCTACGCGGGTATGGTGCGCCTGAACGCTGGCGTAACGTCCGACCTGAGCGTGTCCGTGCGTCCGCGCTGGCCGCTGGCGGAACTGCCTGAGGCGTGAGTTTTTTTGTCCGGTGGCGCTGCGCTTACCGGGTCTACGGTTTTGTAAGCCGGGTCAGGCGAAGCCGCCACCCGGCAACAAACCGCACTACACCCGCAGCATCCCTTTCTCTTCCAGAAACGCAATAATCGTCGCTAAACCGTCCCCCGCCTTCAGGTTGGTAAAGGTCCATGGACGCTCGCCGCGCATGCGGTTGGTATCGCGCTCCATCACCTCCAGCGACGCACCGACGTACGGCGCGAGATCGGTTTTGTTGATCACCAGAAAATCGGATTTGGTGATCCCCGGCCCGCCCTTGCGCGGGATTTTTTCCCCTTCGGCCACGTCGATCACGTAAATAGTCAAATCCGCCAGCTCCGGGCTGAACGTCGCGCTCAGGTTATCGCCGCCGCTTTCAACGAAGATCAGATCCAGATTGCCGAACTTCTCGCTGAGCGCTTCCACCGCCGCCAGGTTCATTGAGGCGTCTTCGCGGATGGCGGTATGCGGGCAGCCGCCGGTCTCCACGCCCACAATGCGCTCCGGCGCCAGCGCGCCCGCTTCGGTCAGGATGCGTTGATCCTCTTTGGTGTAGATATCGTTGGTTACCACCGCAAGATGGTAGGTATCGCGCATCGCCTTGCAGAGCGCTTCCAGCAGCGCGGTTTTGCCCGACCCTACCGGGCCACCCACGCCCACGCGCAGGGGATGTTTGTAATCAGCCATGTTGACTCCTCAGGAACGGAATAGTCGTGAATATTGGGTTTCGTGGCGCGCGGAGGCGATGGCGGACAGCGGCGTTGCTGCCCCCAGCGCGTCGTCGCGACGTAAAAATGCCTGTTCAAAACCAGCGGCGTAGTGGTCGCTCAGTTCGATAATCAGCTGCTGTGCGGCCTGCTGCCCAAAAGGCACCAGCTTGACGCCTGCCATCACCGCGCTCTCAATCCAGCTGTATCCCAGGCTCAGCGCCAGCTCGCGCACGTTAATGCCCCAGCGTACGCCGAGCCAGGCCATGCCGCAGAGCTGGCTTTGCATAAACAGCGGCAGCCATTCGGGCGGACAGTCAGGTTCCCAGCTCTTAATCAGTCGCGTAAAGGCCGCCCCACGGTTGCGCTCCTCTTCGCGCAGCTCGCGCGTTTCACGGCAGGCGAGAAGGTATGCCGTCCAGCGTTTTGCATTTGTAAGAGAGGATTGCTCACAGGCCTGATAAAGACGGATAAACAGCGGCAGATCGACGCAGAAAAAGCTCTGCTCCATCTGCTGTATTTGCCAGCGTTTAAAGGCCCCGGCGTCCGTGACCCAGCCCGACTCAACGGCCCACTCCAGCCCCTGGGACCAGGTAAACGACCCGACCGGCAGGCTGCTGCTGGAGAGCTGCATCAGGCGCAGCCTCTGGCGGGCGTGCTCCATCAGCTCATCAGCGCCAGCAGGGCGGAGACAATCAGCCCGCCGCCGAAGGTTTTACGCAGACCGTCGTGACGGCGCAGCAGCAGCCCTGCGGCAAAGCTGGCGCACAGCACCGCGGCGCTGGCCAGCATAAAGCCGCTGGTGAAGAGCCAGAAGCTGTGGCCGGACATCTCCACGCCGTGCGCCCAGCCGTGGAACATCGCCAGGGCAGGCACCGCCAGCAGCAGACGATTTTCCGTTTTAAACATCATCACGCCGCTGACCGCCAGCGAGGCGATAATCAGCATCTCCATGCCGCTAAAGCCGCCGAGCAGGCTGCCCGCAATGGCGCCGACAAGCATCATCCCGAGGGTGGCAAACGGCAGCAGGAGTTTGCGGCCGCTCAGCGCCGAGAGCACGCCTGCACCGGTCAGCATCAGGAGATGATCGAGCCCGGTCAGCGGGTGGAAAAAACCGGCCTGAAAGCTGTCGGCACCGTGGCCGGGATGCGCGAGCGCGGGAACGGAAAAAGCCAGCAGTAACAGCGGTAAATACTTGCGCATGATGGATCCTTAATGTGAATGAGCGTGAGAATGGCCGTGGCTGTGGGCACCGCTGGTATAAGCGCCCGCTTCCGGTTCAAACGGCAGGCTGGCGTAGCCCACGTCCAGCCCGAACTGGCGCAGCATGTCGTCGAGAACGTGGTCGTGGTGATAGCGCAGCTCGCCGGGCATGATCTGCAGCGGCACGTGGCGGTTGCCCAGGTGGAAGCAGGCGCGGGCGAGCAGGAACGGATCGGCACAGCGCACCACGGAAACCGACTCCGGGGCGGCGATCACTTCAATCACCTCGCTGCCGTCGTCGGTAGTCAGCAGGTCGCCCCCGCGCAGCAGCAGGCCGCGCGGCAGCATCAGCCCGGCTTCGCGGCCGTCGTTCAGCGCCACGCGGGCGCGGCTTTTCACCCGCACGTCAATCGGCAGCGTGACGCTGGCGGTAGTCTGATGCGCATGGTCCAGGCGTTGGGTTAAATAGATCATCATCACTCCTCAAAACAGGAAATAGCGTTGCGCCATCGGCAGAACGTCAGCCGGTTCGCTGGTAATCAGTTCGCCGTCGACGCGCACCTCGTAGGTTTGCGAGTCGACGGTGATATTCGGCTGCAGCCCGTTGTGGATCATGTCCGCCTTTTTCACCGTCCGGCAGCCTTTTACCACCGCGGTGGCGCTTTGCAGGTTGAGCTGCTGCGGGATACCGTTCGCACTGGCCGCCTGCGAGACAAACGTCAGTCGGGTGGCGTGGCGCGCGGCGCCCAGCGCGCCAAACATCGGGCGGTAATGCACCGGCTGCGGCGTGGGGATTGAGGCGTTGATATCCCCCATCGGCGCGCAGGCGATCATCCCGCCCTTGACGATGGTGGCGGGTTTGACGCCGAAGAACGCCGGAGACCAGACGACCAGATCCGCCAGCTTGCCCGCCTCAATCGAACCGACCTCATGGGCGATACCGTGGGTCAACGCCGGGTTGATGGTGTATTTGGCGACATAGCGCTTCACGCGGAAGTTATCGTTCTCGCCGGTCTCTTCCGGCAGCGCGCCGCGCTGGACCTTCATGCGGTGCGCGACCTGCCAGGTGCGGATAATCACTTCCCCGACGCGGCCCATGGCCTGAGAGTCTGACGAGGTGAGCGAGAACGCGCCGATGTCGTGCAGCACGTCTTCGGCGGCGATGGTCTCCCGGCGAATGCGGGATTCGGCAAACGCCACGTCCTCGGCGATATCCGGATCGAGGTGATGGCAAACCATCAGCATGTCGAGATGCTCGTCGATGGTATTCACCGTGTAGGGCAGGGTCGGGTTGGTGGAGGAGGGCAGAATATTCGGGTGCGCACAGGCAGTGATGATATCCGGCGCGTGGCCACCGCCCGCCCCTTCGGTGTGGAAGGTGTGGATTGTGCGCCCGCCAATGGCGGCCAGCGTATCTTCGACAAACCCGGACTCGTTCAGCGTGTCGCTGTGCAGCGCCACCTGAATGTCCATCTCTTCGGCCACCTCCAGCGAGCAGTTGATCGCCGCAGGCGTCGCGCCCCAGTCTTCGTGGATTTTAAGCCCGATGGCACCCGCGGCAATCTGCTCGCGCAGGGCATCCGGACTGGAGCCGTTACCTTTGCCGAGCAGGCCGATATTCACCGGCAGCGTATCGGCAGCCTGCAGCATGCGGGCGATATACCACGGCCCCGGCGTACAGGTGGTGGCGTTGGTGCCCGCCGCCGGTCCGGTGCCGCCGCCGATCATGGTGGTGACGCCGGAGACCAGCGCCTCTTCCGCCTGCTGCGGGCAGATCCAGTGGATGTGGGTGTCGATCCCGCCGGCGGTGACGATCTTCCCCTCGGAGGCAATCACTTCCGTTGCCGCGCCAATCGGGATCGTCACGCCGGGCTGAATGTCCGGGTTTCCGGCTTTGCCAACGGCGAAGATCCGCCCGTCCTTGACGCCGATATCGGCTTTTACGATCCCCCAGTGATCGACGATCAGCGCGTTGGTGAGAACCAGATCCACGCAGCCGTCAGCGGTCATCTGCCCCTGGCCCATTCCGTCGCGGATCACCTTTCCGCCGCCGAATTTGACCTCTTCGCCGTAGACCGTGAGATCGTCTTCCACTTCGATCCACAGCTCGCTGTCGGCCAGCCGCACTTTATCCCCGGTGGTGGGGCCAAACATATCGGCATAGGCCCGGCGCGAAATCTCAGCCATGTTTCACCTCGCCCATCACCTCGCCGCGAAAGCCGACAATGCGCTGCGCCCCCGCGACCTGAACCAGCGTGACTTCCCGCTTCTGGCCGGGCTCGAAGCGCACGGCGGTACCCGCCGGGATGTTCAGCCGGTAGCCTCGGGTCACCTCACGATCAAACTTCAGCGCCGGGTTGACCTCGTAAAAGTGGTAGTGCGATCCGACCTGGATCGGCCTGTCGCCGTGGTTTTCAACAATCACGGCTTGGGTTTCGCGCCCGACGTTGATCGCAATCGCGCCGGGCTGGATCTGATATTCGCCAGGGATCATCATGTGCTCCTTAGACGATCGGGTTATGGACGGTGACGAGCTTCGATCCGTCCGGGAAGGTGGCTTCGACCTGAATATCCGGGATCATCTCCGGCACGCCCTCCATCACCTGGTCGCGCCTCAGGACGTGGCGGCCTGCCTCCATCAGCGAGGCGACGGTTTCACCATCGCGCGCGCCTTCCATGATGAAGGCGCTGATCAGCGCGACTGATTCCGGGTAATTGAGCTTTACCCCGCGCGCAAGGCGGCGTTCGGCAACCAGCGCGGCGGTGAACAGCAACAGCTTGTCTTTTTCTCTGGGGGTCAGTTCCATAACGTTTCTCTTATGTCTGCCAGATACGCGGCGAACAGGCGGTTTTGGTGGTGAGAAGCGGGCGAAGCGACTGCCAGACGTCGCGCATCACCCGCTGACAAATCAGGTTATCGTGGGAGAGAAAACGCACCGACAGCAGGCCATCGGTGAGCGTTGCACCTGCATAATTTTCCAGCGGTGCGAGGCGTTCACGCACCGCGTCGAGATGTTCTTCCCGGGCAGGGTAGAACAGCAGCGTGCCGAGCCACGGATGCCCGGCGACGGGCGTGAGATCGCCGTCGCCAAGGTGCTGACGCTCAATCAGGCGCGGCTCGTCATCTACCCACACCTCAAGACGGCTCTCCAGCGTGCCGTGACTGAAGGTTTCGTTTATCACCGGGCGGCCCAGGCAGTACAGCTCCCACGCCAGCAGCGTGCTGGAGGCCTTCAGATGAAAAACGGAGCGCAGCGCGGCATTCGCGCCGGGAAAAATAATCGTGTCCTGCGGCAGCCACTCCAGGGTGGAATTTTCCTCGAGATAAAAATGCTGATTCAGGCGAGCCTGTGGGCCGCTGCTGCGATAGAACTTGCTGGCACCGGGCATGGTGATAAGCGCATGGCTTTTGGCGTCCAGACGCACGGTGATATCCAGCGTATCGCCGCCCACAACCCCGCCCGGCGGGTGCAGCAGATAAAGGTGGCAGGTTTCCCCTTCGGGGTAAAACGGACGCTGAACGGTAAGCGGCCCGACGTGGTGGGCGGAGTGCAGGAGGGTTTTCTCAGGGGTGTGACAAAACAGCAGGGCAAGCGATGCCTGCCAGCCTTTGTACGAATTATCAGTGACCTGAGCTGCTAACATGCTGCATCCATTTCCACACCATCGGGATACGTTTCAGTATGCCCTGGCGGAAATGAAGGCTGTCATACGAGTCGCTTATGGATAAAAAACCGGCTCTTGTGAGCCGGTTTGCGGGACTAGCGGTAATCCTCCGCATCCACATCATACCCGGAAGGCTCCCAGCGGATTGCCAGCAGCGAGGCCAGGCCGATAAACGGCGCCAGGGCAATTACCCAGAACACGGCGGTATCCAGCGAGGCGACCAGCAGCGGGAACAGGAACAGCGACAGCGTCGAGCTGCTGCGCATCAGCGTCTGGTTGAGACCCACACCCACGCCGCGCAGCGAGGTCGGGTAGCTCAGCGAGGCGAACGTCATGGTATGCGCGCCCGGGCCAAAGCCCTGACCGAACAGGAATAGCGCCAGCATCGCGACGGCGAGCACCCCTTCAGAGGCGCCTTCAGGGCGGCCAATCAGCGCCAGTCCCAGCAGCGCGAGCAGCTGGCAGGCATAACCCGCAAGCGACATCCGCCAGGCGCCGAAGCGCGGTACGTAGCGTACCGCCAGCAGTCCGCCAACGAAGGCAAACAGCAGGTTAAGCGCCAGAGATATCAGGATGGTGGTCAGCATTGACTGGACAAAGAAGCTGGAGATGATCACCGGCAGGCCAAACGCCACGGCGTTATAGGCAAACGAAGAGACGACGGAAAGCAGCGTGGCGAGCGTCGTGCGGCGTAAGTAGATGCCGCGGAACAGGTTCAGATAGTTTGACCATTTCGCTTTATTCACGACAGGGGCCGGCTGGCTCAGCGCATCCTGCGGCACGTGGGCATTGATGTTATACGACTGGCGTAAAATGGACGCCGCCTCTTTCAGGTTGCCCTGATTCGCCGCCCAGACCGGAGATTCGCTCATATAGCGGCTGCGGATGGCGATAATCACCAGCGCGGGCACGGCGCCAAAGCCGAGAATCAAACGCCACAGCCAGTCGCTGTGGCTTTCCGGCAGCACGGCGTAGAAGAAAAGCACCAGCAGGTAGGAGATACTGATGGCGGCATACCAGGTGGGGCACCACATCGCGACGCTGGAGGCCTTATTGCCGGGCCCTTTCAGCCTGGCGAACTCGCTTAAAAACGCCATCGCCACGGGAAGATCGATCCCGACCCCGAGCCCCATCACAAAGCGGGCGCCCGCGAGCACATATTCGTTCGGGGCCAGTGCACAGGCGATGGCGGCCACCACGAAGAACACCATATCAGCCATAAAAACGCGGTAGCGCCCGATTTTATCCGTGAGATAGCCGCCAAGCAGCGCCCCGACAATGGCGCCAAAGGTAATCGCCGAGGCCACCATACCGGTACCGGTGGGCGTCAGGTTAAATTCGCGGGTGATGTCTTTAATGCCAAATGCCAGCGCGCCCAGATCGTAGGCATCGAGGAAAATGCCGCCCAGCGCGATACCGACTACGATACGGGCGTTTGCCCGGCCCTGAGAACCGTCATTAACGAGGCGTGATACATCCGATGCACTGCGCACCCACTGGATGTCGCCATCAGGGGGAATACCTGCCGTTGAAAGGGGAGTAGATTCTGTGATTTCAGTCATTTTTTTCTTATGTGGTTGTGTTGTGTTCCTAACAGTTACCACAGGCAGAAGGTGACCAAAATCACATTTGGCTATAAGGCATAACTAACCCCTCGGAGCGTCTTTTTTCTTCCTCTTGAGCTTCGTCCAGATTTTGGTCTCCTGACGACGCCACAGGCGCTGGATATTGTCGTGATGACGCAGCAGGATAAGGCAGGAGAGCATCGACACCGGGAAGGTGAACTGGGGTTTGAACCACCAGACGTAGAACGGGGCGATCAGCGCGCTGACGATAGCGCCCAGCGACGAATAGCCGCTCAGAAGAATGGTCAGAAGCCAGGTCCCGGCCATGACGCCGGTTAAGTCCCAGCCAATGGGGGCAATGGCACCAAAGGCGGTCGCCACACCTTTGCCGCCTTTAAAGCCGAAGAATACGGGCCAGATGTGGCCGACGCAGGCAGCAATAGCAATGAGCCCCAGCCAGAACGGCGTGACGCCCAGCGCATACGCGCCCCAGACGGGTAGCATCCCTTTCAGAACATCAAAAATCAAAACCGCTACGGCTGCTCCCTTGCCGCCAATTCGTAGTACGTTGGTCGCCCCCGGATTCCCGGAACCATTTTCACGCGGGTCAGGTAACCCGGCAATGCGGCAGACCAGAATGGCGCTGGAGATTGAGCCGCAAAGATAGGCGAGGAGGATCATTCCAGGCGCGATTGCACTCATAACGCTGTTCCGTTTTGAAAATGTATCTGTATTCTCAGCATCTGTGGATAATACGCATAATTCGCCGGAAGTGGTATCCGGTTTAGCCAAAAAGCAGGCAGGTCGTGATGGATATTGTATTTATAGAGCAACTTTCGGTAATCACCACTATTGGTGTTTACGACTGGGAACAGACCATCGAGCAGAAACTGGTGTTCGATATCGAAATGGGCTGGGATAACCGCAAATCGGCAAAAAGCGATGACGTGAACGACTGTCTGAGCTATGCCGACATCAGTGAAACGGTCATCAGCCATGTGGAAGGGCAACGTTTTGCGCTGGTCGAACGGGTGGCTGAAGAAGTCGCAGAATTGCTGCTGAAAAAATTTAACTCACCGTGGGTGCGCATCAAGCTGAGTAAACCGGGCGCGGTGGCGCGCGCCGCCAACGTTGGCGTCATCATTGAGCGTGGCACAAATCTGAAAGGCAAGAATTAACGTCATAATTGCTAAACCAATTTAGGTTATACCGGTCTCAGGACTGTATCTTATCGGTTGTCCGTATGGGACACCGTTTTTTTATATCTTTTTAGGGGTTTATAGATGAGCGATATGCACTCGCTGCTGGTGGCGGCAATACTGGGTGTGGTCGAAGGATTGACGGAGTTTTTGCCGGTGTCCAGTACGGGCCATATGATTATCGTTGGCCATCTGCTGGGCTTTGAAGGCGATACCGCCAAAACGTTCGAAGTGGTGATCCAACTGGGGTCTATTCTGGCGGTGGTGGTGATGTTCTGGCGCCGTCTGTTTGGCCTGATCGGCATCCATTTTGGCCGTCCGCCGCAGCACGAAGGGATGAGTAAAGGTCGCCTGTCGCTGATCCATATTCTGCTCGGGATGATACCTGCGGTGGTGCTGGGCCTGGTTTTCCACGACGCCATCAAATCGCTGTTTAACCCAATTAACGTGATGTACGCGCTGGTGGTGGGGGGCTTCCTGCTGATCGCCGCGGAAGTGCTGAAGCCAAAAACGCCGCGCGCGGAAGGTCTGGACGATATGACGTATCGTCAGGCGTTTATCATTGGTTGCTTCCAGTGTCTGGCGCTGTGGCCGGGCTTCTCGCGTTCAGGCGCTACCATCTCCGGCGGGATGCTGATGGGCGTAAGCCGTTACGCCGCGTCAGAGTTCTCGTTCCTGCTGGCGGTGCCGATGATGATGGGCGCCACTGTACTCGACGTCTATAAGAGCTATCACTTCCTGACGGCTGGCGACATTCCGATGTTCGCCGTTGGCTTCATCACCGCGTTTATCGTGGCGCTGATTGCCATCAAAACCTTCCTGCAGTTGATTAAGCGTATCTCGTTTATTCCGTTCGCGATCTATCGCTTTATCGTCGCGGCTGCGGTGTACGTGGTCTTCTTCTGACCGATGGCCCTCAGTCTTTTGGCTGAGGGCAATGCTTTTCTTTCCAGTCAGACACCGCCTGAATTCGCCGTTTCGTGAGTTCTTCGCGAATTTCCGGTCCTTTGAATCCCGCCTCGACAACGTCCTTCGTGGGCACCGCTTTCGCCACCTCCCAGGCTTTACGCAGTAAACGTCCCTGCGGGTAGTCGCACGCTTCAAACCCGGTACGCCCGCGCACGTCAGCTTCGCTGGTCAGCGCGATTTGCTCTACGCGCTGGGGTTTGCGCCAGGCGTCGATATTATCGAAAAGCTTAACGATGGTGGCCGGTTTCAGGATGGGGAAGGTATGGATCAGATCGTGGAATTCGGCCACCAGTTTCGCCAGATCGCGGATCTCGTTCGGCACGCGCAGACGCTGGCACAGCCCCTCGACCAGCTTCACCCCTGCCGGACCGTGTCCGTGGTGGCGAGGCCAGAATTCTTTTGGCGTTAAGCCTTTGCCGAGATCGTGGCACAGGGTGGAAAAGCGAACGTCCACGTCAGGGCTGAGCATGGCCGCCATGCTCAGGGTCATCAGCGTGTGTATGCCGGTATCAATTTCCGGGTGCCATTTTGCCGGGGCAGGTACGCCAAACAGCGCGTCTATTTCCGGGAACAGCACCTTCAGCGCGCCGCAGTCGCGCAGGACCTGGAAAAAGACCTGCGGGTTACGCGTGGTGAGCGCATTTTCCGTCTCTTTCCAGACGCGCTCTGGCGTCAGGTGTTCAAGCTCGCCCGCCTCGGTCATGGCGGTCATCAGCGCCATTGTCTCATCGGCAATACGGAAACTGAGATGGGCGTAACGCGCGGCAAAGCGCGCCACGCGCAGCACGCGGAGCGGATCTTCAGAAAACGCCGGGGAGACGTGACGTAAAAGACGGTTGCGCAGATCGTCCTGACCGCCATAGGCGTCTACGATCTGCCCGTGCTCGTCCTGCGCCAGCGCGTTGATGGTGAGATCGCGGCGCAGGAGATCTTGCTCCAGCGTCACGTCCGGCGCGGCATAGCAGGTGAAGCCCGTATAGCCCGAGCCCGATTTCCGCTCGGTACGCGCCAGGGCATACTCTTCACGGCTTTTCGGGTGCAGGAACACGGGAAAATCGCGGCCTACCTGCTGGTAGCCCGCGTCGAGCATCTCTTCAGGGGTGGCGCCAACCACCACCCAGTCTTTATCTTTGACCGGCAGACCTAACAACGCATCACGTACCGCACCACCGACCAGATAACTCTTCACGCCCAACTCTCCCGTTTTCTCTTTTCCAGAATGATACGTAAGTCTGGCAGAGAAGACGAATTAGTTCATCCAGCGGTCTTTACGCTTACGGCTTGGGATCAGATGCGGCAGGACCAGACCCAGTACCAGACCCACGCCCAGCACGCCACCGCCATACATAAACCACTGCATGATAATGGTGCGCTGTTTGTCGTCGAGCTGCAGGTTGGCGGCATTCACTTTCTTCTGCGCGACAATCAGCTCGTTTTTCAGTTTCTGGTTCTCTTCTTTCAGGCCGTTAATCACACCGTCGCTTTGCGCCACTTTCTGCTGCATTTCAGCGGTGCGCTGGTTCCAGGTGCCGTCGATGTTGTTCAGCTTGTCGGTCAGGGTCTTCACCTGGTTTTCCAGATCCGGCACGCGCGTGCGCAGGCTTGGCACGGTGCTCAACTCTTTCAGCGGGATCCAGGAAGTACGACCGGTACTGTCGCGAACCTGACCGTAGTTGGTGTCCGCATTGGTTTGTAACAGGGTGACTTCCTCGCCGGCATTTACCGTGCCCACGAGGCGATAATTATCTCCGGGGCCACTGCGTACCCAGGTGTTCAGTTCGTCAGAAACGTAACGCTTTTCTTCAGCGTGCACGGCGGTTGCGGCGCTAAAAGCGAGTAAAGTAAGTCCAATCAGGCGTAATTTAAGCATCATTAGTCGTTATTTTCATAAATAGTGGAACGATAGTAGTGGCAACAGTGTCTCTACGCAAAGCATTCGTCAGCAATCAGAATCATCTGTGTCACGACTCTACACATTTACGCCCGACAAATTGCTCATTGCATGGCAATTTGGCGCAAAATACTATGTACTGACAAACAAATGGCGAGGAAGTTCGCCCTCATTGACGCGTCTGTGACGCACGCAAAAGTACAAGGCTATGGCACAAGAAATCGAATTAAAGTTTATCGTCGAAAAAGACAGCGTTGACGCACTCCGCCAGCATCTGCATACGCTTTCCGGCGAACACCATGCACCGGTACAACTGCTTAATATCTATTACGAAACGCCAGACAACTGGCTGCGCCGCCACGATATGGGGCTGCGTATCCGCGGCGCGGGCGGGCGCTACGAGATGACGATGAAAATTGCCGGCCGCGTGGTCGGCGGCTTACATCAGCGCCCGGAATACAATATCGACATCAGCAAGCCAGAACTTGAGCTGGAACGTTTTCCGGCGGAAGTCTGGCCGGAAGGCGAGCTGCCTTCCACGCTGGCGGAACAGGTGCAGCCGCTGTTCAGCACCGATTTCTGGCGCGAAAAATGGCTGGTGACGGAAGGTAAAAGCCGCATCGAAATTGCCCTCGATCTGGGGGACGTGAAGGCGGGTGAGTTCCAGGAACCGATTTGCGAACTGGAGCTTGAGCTGCTGGAAGGGGACGCCAATGACGTGCTGAAGCTGGCGCGCAGGCTGGTAAACCAGTCCGGATTACGTCAGGGAAGCCTGAGTAAAGCCGCGCGAGGTTACCATCTGGCCGCCGGAAATGCGCCGCGCGTGCTGAAAGAGACGACCATTTTGCACGTTGCGCCGAAAGCCAGCGTTGAACAGGGTCTGGAAGCTGCGCTGGAGCTGGCGCTTTCTCAGTGGCAATACCATGAAGAGCTGTGGGTGCGGAATGTGAAAAACGCCAAATCCCACGTGCTGGCGGCGATTGCTCTGGTGCGCCATATCCTGACGCTATTCGGTGGTATTGTTCCTCGCAAAGCGAGCGCTCACTTACGTGACCTGCTGACGCAGACCGAAACGCTGATGCTCTCCGATGTCTCGGCGCAAACGGCGATCTACAGCCCGCAAACCGCCACGGCAAAACTGGCGCTGACCGAGTTTCTGGTGACGCGCGGCTGGCGCGCCTTCCTGGATGCGAAAGCAGAGGCCAAAATCGCGGAAAACTTTAAGCGTTTTGCGGATATTCATCTTTCCCGTCATGCCGCTGAACTGAAGAGCACCTTTGCCTATCCGCTCGGCGATAAGTATGGCGATCAGCTTCCCCGTCTGTCGCGCAACATCGACAGCATGCTGCTCCTTTCCGGTGCCTACGACGGGCCACAGGCGCAGGCGTGGCTGGAAAACTGGCAGGGGCTGAAGCATGCCATCGAAACCCGCCAGCATATTGAGATTGAGCATTTCCGTAACGAGGCCATTTCGCAGGAGCCGTTCTGGCTGCACAGCGGAAAACGTTAACTCTGGCAAGGAACCCCTAGAATGCCGCTTTCTTCACCGTTACAGCAGCAGTGGCAGACCGTTTGCGAACGTCTGCCTGAGTCATTACCGGCGTCATCGTTAAGCGAGCAGGCGAAAAGCGTACTCGCCTTCAGTGATTTTGTGCAGGAAAGCATCACCGTCTACCCGGACTGGCTGGTGGAGCTTGAGAACGCGCCGCCGCAGGCGGACGAGTGGCGGCATTACGCCGGCTGGCTGCAGGCCGCACTCGAAGACGTAGCGGATGAGACGACGCTGATGCGCGTCCTGCGTCAGTTCCGCCGTCGGGTGATGGTGCGTATTGCCTGGGCTCAGGCGCTGGAGCTGGTGAGCGAAGAGAGTACGCTGCAGCAGCTAAGCGAGCTGGCGCAAACGCTGATTGTCGCCGCGCGCGACTGGCTCTACGCCGCCTGCTGTAAAGAGTGGGGCACGCCGTGCAGCGAGGAAGGGGTTCCTCAGCCGCTGTTGATTCTGGGGATGGGCAAGCTGGGCGGCTGCGAGCTGAACTTCTCCTCCGATATCGACCTGATTTTTGCCTGGCCCGAGAACGGCTCCACGCGCGGCGGCCGTCGCGAGCTGGACAACGCCCAGTTCTTTACCCGTCTCGGTCAGCGTCTGATTAAGGTGCTGGATCAGCCCACGCAGGACGGTTTTGTTTACCGTGTGGACATGCGCCTGCGTCCGTTTGGCGACAGCGGCCCGCTGGTGCTGAGCTTTGCCGCGCTGGAAGATTATTACCAGGAGCAGGGGCGCGACTGGGAGCGCTACGCGATGGTCAAAGCGCGGATCATGGGTGACAGCGACGACGCTTACGCCAACGAGCTGCGCGCCATGCTGCGCCCGTTCGTGTTCCGTCGCTATATCGACTTCAGCGTCATCCAGTCCCTGCGCAATATGAAAGGGATGATCGCCCGTGAGGTTCGCCGTCGTGGGCTGAAGGACAACATCAAGCTCGGCGCGGGCGGCATTCGCGAAATCGAATTTATCGTCCAGGTCTTCCAGCTGATTCGCGGCGGCCGTGAGCCGTCCCTGCAGTCCCGCTCTCTGCTGCCGACGCTGAGCGCCATCGAGCAGCTGCACCTGCTGCCGGACGGCGACGCGCAAACCCTGCGCGAGGCCTATCTGTTCCTGCGTCGTCTGGAAAACCTGCTGCAAAGCATCAACGACGAACAGACTCAGACCCTGCCGGGGGATGACCTTAATCGAGCGCGTCTGGCCTGGGGGATGCGGGTGGACGACTGGTCAACGCTGACCGAACGGCTCGATGCCCATATGGCAGGCGTGCGCCGCATCTTTAACGAACTGATCGGTGATGACGAAAGCGAATCGCAGGACGATGCGCTTTCCGAGCACTGGCGCGAGCTGTGGCAGGATGCGCTCCAGGAAGATGACACGACTCCCGTGCTGGCGCACCTGAGTGACGATGCCCGGCATCGCGTGGTGGCGCTAATCGCGGATTTCCGTCTCGAACTGAACAAACGCGCCATCGGCCCGCGCGGCCGTCAGGTGCTGGATCACCTGATGCCGCACCTGCTGAGCGAGGTCTGCTCGCGGGCGGATGCGCCGGTGCCGCTGTCGCGCATGATGCCGCTGCTGAGCGGGATCATCACGCGCACCACGTACCTTGAACTTTTGAGCGAGTTTCCGGGGGCGCTGAAGCATCTGATTACGCTCTGCGCCGCCTCGCCGATGGTGGCCAACAAGCTGGCGCGCTATCCGCTGCTGCTGGATGAACTGCTCGACCCGAACACCCTGTATCAACCCACGGCGACGGATGCCTACCGGGACGAGCTGCGTCAGTATCTGCTGCGCGTGCCGGAAGAAGACGAAGAGCAGCAGCTGGAGGCGCTGCGGCAGTTTAAGCAGGCGCAGATGCTGCGCGTGGCGGCTGCGGATATCGCCGGAACGCTGCCGGTGATGAAAGTGAGCGATCACTTAACCTGGCTCGCGGAGGCGATCATCGACGCGGTAGTGCAGCAGGCGTGGGTGCAGATGGTGGCCCGCTACGGCCAGCCGAAGCACCTTGCTGACCGTGAGGGGCGAGGGTTTGCCGTGGTCGGTTACGGCAAGCTTGGCGGCTGGGAGCTGGGATACAGCTCCGATCTGGATTTAATCTTCCTGCACGACTGCCCGGTTGACGTGATGACCGACGGCGAGCGTGAGATTGACGGGCGTCAGTTCTACCTGCGCCTGGCGCAGCGCATCATGCACCTGTTCAGCACCCGCACCTCGTCGGGCATTTTGTATGAAGTCGATGCGCGCCTGCGTCCGTCCGGCGCGGCGGGCATGCTGGTGACCTCAACGGAATCCTTCGCCGATTACCAGAAGAATGAAGCCTGGACATGGGAGCATCAGGCGCTGGTGCGCGCCCGCGTGGTGTATGGCGATCCGCAGCTCAAAACGCAGTTCGATGCCATCCGTAAGGACGTCATGACCACCTCACGCGAGGGCAGTACGCTGCAGACCGAAGTGCGCGAGATGCGCGAGAAAATGCGCGCGCATCTCGGCAATAAACACCGCGATCGTTTTGATATCAAAGCCGACGAGGGCGGGATCACCGATATTGAGTTCATTACCCAGTATCTGGTGCTGCTCCACGCCCACGACAAGCCGAAGCTGACCCGCTGGTCCGATAACGTGCGCATTCTGGAACTGCTGGCGCAAAACGACATCATGGACGAGCAGGAGGCGCAGGCCTTAACCCGCGCCTACACGACGCTGCGCGACGAGCTTCACCACCTGGCGCTGCAGGAGCAGCCGGGCCACGTGGCGCTGGACTGTTTTGTCGCAGAACGCGCTCAGGTAACGGCCAGCTGGCAGAAGTGGCTGGTGGAACCGTGCGTAACAAATCAAGTGTGATATTATCGCGCGCAAATTGTGAATCTTTCTGGAGTCAGGAATGAAAGTAACACTGCCAGAGTTTGAACGTGCTGGGGTAATGGTTGTTGGGGATGTGATGCTGGATCGCTACTGGTATGGACCGACCAGCCGCATCTCTCCGGAAGCACCGGTACCGGTGGTAAAGGTCGACACCATTGAAGAGCGTCCCGGCGGCGCGGCAAACGTGGCGATGAACATTGCCTCTCTGGGCGCGCACTCGCGTCTGGTGGGCTTGACCGGCATCGACGATGCGGCGCGCGCGCTGAGTAAGTCGCTGGCGGACGTGAACGTGAAGTGCGACTTCGTTTCGGTTCCGACCCACCCGACCATCACCAAGCTGCGCGTGCTGTCTCGCAACCAGCAGCTGATCCGCCTCGACTTTGAAGAAGGGTTCGAAGGCGTTGATCCCGAGCCGCTGCACGAGCGCATTAACCAGGCGCTGGGCAATATCGGCGCGCTGGTGCTGTCCGACTACGCGAAAGGCGCGCTGGCGAGCGTGCAGACGATGATCCAGCTGGCGCGTAAAGCCAGCGTGCCGGTGCTGATCGACCCGAAAGGCACCGACTTTGAGCGCTATCGCGGCGCGACGCTGCTGACGCCAAACCTCTCCGAGTTTGAGGCGGTGGCGGGCAAGTGCAAAACCGAGGAAGAGCTGGTTGAGCGCGGCATGAAGATCATTGCTGATTTTGAGCTGTCCGCGCTGCTGGTGACCCGCTCCGAGCAGGGGATGACGCTGCTGCAGCCGGGCAAGGCGCCGCTGCATATGCCAACCCAGGCGCAGGAAGTGTACGACGTGACCGGTGCCGGTGATACGGTGATCGGCGTGCTGGCGGCGACGCTGGCCGCAGGAAACTCCCTGGAAGAGGCGTGCTACTTCGCTAACGCCGCGGCGGGTGTGGTCGTTGGTAAGCTCGGTACCTCAACCGTTTCCCCAATCGAGCTGGAAAACGCGGTGCGCGGCCGTGCGGACACCGGTTTTGGCGTTATGACCGAAGACGAGCTTAAAGTGGCCGTCGCCGCCGCGCGCAAGCGCGGTGAGAAAGTGGTGATGACCAACGGCGTGTTTGACATCCTGCACGCGGGCCACGTCTCCTATCTGGCGAATGCGCGCAAGCTGGGCGATCGCCTGATTGTGGCGGTCAACAGCGATGCGTCGACGAAACGCCTGAAGGGTGAAACGCGTCCGGTGAACCCGCTTGAGCAGCGGATGATCGTGCTCGGCGCGCTGGAAGCCGTGGACTGGGTGGTGTCGTTTGAAGAAGACACACCGCAGCGCCTGATTGCCGGTATTCTGCCGGATCTGCTGGTAAAAGGCGGGGATTACAAGCCGGAGCAAATCGCGGGCAGCGAAGAGGTCTGGGCCAACGGCGGCGAGGTGATGGTGCTCAACTTTGAGGACGGGTGTTCCACCACCAACATCATCAGGAAGATCCAGAAAGACAGTCAGTAAAAAAAACGGGCCAGTTGGCCCGTTTTTTTTCACCCTCTCCCTGTGGGAGAGGGCTGGGGTGAGGGCATCAGGCCGCACTTACTCCTGGTTATCCACCGGCGGAATAGCCGGCGCCGGCTTCACTTCTTCCGGCGCATTGCGGTTTTCCAGCTCGGTCAGACGCTGTTCCAGCAGCGCCAGCTTCTCGCGGGTGCGCAGCAGAACCTGGGTCTGCACGTCAAATTCTTCACGGCTGACTAAATCAAGGCGAACCAACTGCGCCTGCAGCGTCTGGCGGATTTTCTTCTCAACGTCATCACCAAATTCACGAATGCCTTTTGGCATAGATTCATGAACCTGACGCGCGATCTGCTCAATTTTTTTCGGGTCAATCATTGTCGTTTCCCTTGATGGAAAGGTGTCAGTGTCCATTGTAGCGCGTCATGCCCGGGGTAAACAAAATTGTTTGATGCTTATGCATTGCCCAGGATAATCAATAGCGTTATAGTTATCTCGCTTATTCTCAGGGCGGGGCGAAATTCCCCACCGGCGGTAAATCAGCGTGACGCTGAAAGCCCGCGAGCGCTTTGGGTGAAAACTCAAAGGTCAGCAGATCCGGTGTAATTCCGGGGCCGACGGTTAGAGTCCGGATGGGAGAGAGTAACGATCCAGTCGGGCATGGGCCCGCTCACGTTATCTTTTTGCCGCTTATACGGCGCTCCTAAGACTGCCCTGATTCTGGTAACCATAATGTTAATGAGGTTTTTTTACCATGAATCAGACGCTACTTTCCTCTTTTGGCACTTCAACTCAACGTGTTGAACATGCACTGGATGCACTGCGCGAAGGCCGCGGTGTGATGGTGCTTGACGATGAAAACCGTGAAAACGAAGGCGACATGATTTTCGCCGCCGAAAACATGACCGTTGAACAGATGGCGCTGACCATCCGTCACGGCAGCGGCATCGTATGCCTGTGTATTACCGAAGATCGTCGTAAGCAGCTCGAGCTGCCGATGATGGTCGAAAACAACACCAGCGCCTTTGGTACCGGTTTTACCGTGACTATTGAAGCGGCGCATGGCGTGACCACCGGTGTGTCTGCGGCTGACCGTCTGACCACCGTACGTGCCGCGATTGCTGATGGTGCGAAGCCATCCGATCTGCATCGTCCAGGCCACGTCTTCCCACTGCGCGCGCAGGCGGGCGGCGTCCTGACCCGCGGCGGTCACACCGAAGCGACCATCGACCTGGTGACGCTGGCGGGCTTCAAACCTGCGGGCGTGCTGTGTGAACTGACCAACGATGACGGCACCATGGCGCGCGCGCCGGAGTGCATCACCTTTGCGCGTCTGCACAACATGCCGGTGGTCACGATTGAAGATCTGGTGGAGTATCGCCAGGCGCACGAGCGCAAAGCCAGCTGATAATAAAAACGCCGGGATATCCCGGCGTTTTTTTACCCGATTCCTGCGGTCTGCAGCAGAACCAGGCTTAATCCCATCACCGACATTCCGCACAGCACGCCATAGCTGGGGTTGTTGTTAGGATCTATCTCCTTCGCCAGCGGCATCAGTTCATCCACCGAAAGTGCAACCATGATCCCGGCTACCGCTGCCATAATCGCCGCCATCACTACCGGGGAGACCAGGCTACCAAGGATCAGCCAGGCCAGCACGCCGCCAAGGATTTCGGCCATCCCGGAAATACCTGCCCAGAACACTGCGGTGCGTTTCGAGCCCGTGGCGGCGTAGACCGGACCGGCGACGGCCAGTCCTTCAGGAATATTGTGTAAGGCGACCGCCAGCGCGATGCCAAAGCCCATTTCCAGATTGCTGCTGGCCGTCACGTAGGTGGCGACCCCTTCCGGGAAGTTATGCAGGCTGATGCCCAGCGTCAGCAGAACCGCCGTTCGCTTAATATTCCGCGGCATGGGCGTTACGTTTTTCTGCATTAAATCCTGCGGATGCGCGTGCGGCAGCATCCGGTCGAGGGCAAAGTACCCCAGCAGGCCAAAAACAAACATGCCGTAACCCAGCAGCGGAGACATGCCTTCTGTGCCCAGCGCGGCAGGCAGCATCTCCATCAGGGAGATGAGCAGCATGATCCCGGCAGCAAAGCCCAGCGAGAAGGCCAGCACGCGGTTAGAGGGCTTTTGACCAAGTACGCCGAGGATCGCACCGATAAAGGTCGCAGCGCCCGCGAGTATGGTCAGGATCAAGGGGACTGACATGCATAACTCCTTGTGATAATGATTCTCATTAATATAAATGATTCATTTCTGGCAAAGCGAGGGGCGAACCACGGCTTTACACATTCCTTACATTCAAATTTCCTGATGATGATCTTCACGCTTATCTGCGTTCATCTTTGCCGGATTGCGCGTAATGTAGCACCATTAAATTGACACCTTCTGTAAGGATATCACCATGACTTCTTCCCGTATGCCAGCCCTGTTTTTAGGTCACGGCAGCCCTATGAACGTTCTGGAAGACAACGTCTATACCCGCGCATGGCGTAGCCTGGGCGAGACGTTGCCGCGTCCAAAAGCGATTGTGGTGGTATCCGCGCACTGGTTCACCCGTGGAACGGGCGTGACCGCCATGGAAGCGCCAAAGACCATTCATGATTTTGGCGGCTTCCCGCAGGCGCTGTATGACACGCACTATCCAGCCCCCGGCTCGCCTGAGCTGGCACAAAGGCTGGTGGATCTGCTGGCGCCTGTCCCTGTAACGCTGGATAAAGAAGCCTGGGGTTTTGACCACGGCTCGTGGGGCGTGCTGATTAAAATGTATCCTGATGCGGATATCCCGATGGTGCAGCTGAGCATCGACAGCACCAAACCGGCCGCCTGGCATCTGGAAATGGGCCGCAAGCTGGCAACGCTTCGTGATGAAGGCATCATGCTGGTGGCAAGCGGCAACGTGGTGCACAACCTTCGTACGGCGCGCTGGCACGGTGAAAACACGCCATATCCATGGGCGACCGCTTTTAACGACTACGTTAAAGCGAACCTGACCTGGCAGGGTTCGGCTGAGGAGCATCCGCTGGTGAACTATCTGGATCATGAGGGCGGTTCGCTCTCTAACCCGACGCCGGAACACTTCCTGCCGCTGCTGTATGTACTTGGCGCGTGGGATGGTCAGGAGCCGGTTACGATCCCGGTCGACGGGATTGAGATGGGGAGTCTGAGTATGCTGTCGGTGCAGGTGGGGTAATAAAAGCAAAACGGCAACTTCAGGTTGCCGTTTTTAGTGTGTGCACCCTCTCCCTGTGGGAGAGGGCTGGGGTGAGGGCATCAGGCCGCAGTCTTACTCCACAAAAATATGCGGATAGAACCGCGACAGATCCTGCGTGATCAGCGCGCGATCTTCGCGAATGCCAATTCCGGCCGGTTGATCGTTGATGAGCCAGCTGCCAATCAGCGTATAGCTGTCGCCAAACTTCGGCAGCGGATAGAATTCCTGGACGATCATCCCTTCTTCGCCGTACGGCCCTTCAACCGCTTCCAGCGTCTTACCGTTTTCGATAATCGACACGTTCGCGCCTTCGCGGGAGAAGATCGGCTTAACGACGTATTTCTCCATTTGCGGGTAATTATCTTCCGCAAAATACGCGGGCAGCAGGTTCGGATGGTTCGGGAACATCTCCCACAGCATCGGCAGCAGGGCTTTGTTAGAGATAATGCTCTTCCAGGCCGGTTCCAGCCAGCGCACGCCAGCATCTTCCAGCTTGGTGGAGAACATCTCGCGCAGCATATACTCCCACGGGTAGAGCTTGAACAGGTTGCTGATCACCTGGTCCTGCGTATCCGTAAACTGACCTTTTTCACCCAGGCCGATATCCTCGATATAGAGGAACTCGGTCGCCACCTCCGCTTCGGCAGCGCAGTCCTGCAGATACTGAACCGTGCCACGGTCTTCTTCCGTGTCGCGGCAGCAGGCAAGATGCAGCAGGTTGAAGCCAAACTGCTCGCGCAGCTCGGCGAAGCGCTCGATCAGCTTCTCCTGCAGGCTGTTGAACTGGTCGCTGCCTTCCGGCAGGTTTCCGGCATTGGCCTGGTCTTCCAGCCAGATCCACTGGAAGAACGCCGCTTCGTACAGGGACGTTGGGGTATCGGCGTTGTTTTCCAGCAGCTTAGGCTCGCCTTTGCCGTCCCATGCCAGATCCAGGCGAGAGTAAAGCGAAGGCTGATTCGTTTTCCACGACTGGCGGACAAAGCTCCAGGTGTGCTTCGGAATGCGGAACTTTGCCATCAGCTCGTCGCTGTCGATGACCTTTTCCACGACCTTCAGGCACATCTGATGCAGCTCGGCCGTCACCTCTTCCAGCTTCTCAACCTGGGCCAGCGTGAGCTTGTAGTAAGCGTCTTCACACCAGTACGGCTCGCCGTACATGGTGTGGAAGTTAAAGCCGTACTCGGTGGCTTTTTCGCGCCAGTCCGGGCGCTCGGTGATACTGACTCGTTCCATGATCAGCCGCCCATTGAGCGAGTAGAGGAGGTGCCTGTCGCGCTGCGCTGCATGCTGGTCTGCTTCGCCACCGATTCACCAAACCCGCCGCGGGTGATGGTGCTGGTCGTCGCAGGTTTCGGCGCCATTGCCGTTTTCGGTACCGTCACGGTGCGGCCAGGCGTCGCTGCGCCGTAGCCTTTGCCGCTGGCATCGGTATATTGACCGTAAGCCGGGCTGGCTGGGTTTTTCGAGCTAAACAGCGGCTGCTGCTGGTAGCCTGCACCGCCGCCCATCAGGCGACCCATCATGTAGCCTGCCATCAGCGGCATCCAGAAGCTGCCGCTGGACTGCGCCTGCGCCTGATTTTCAGGTGCGGTGCCGGCCTGGGCCGGGGCCTGCTGGCACTGACCTTCACCGAATTCCGCCACGCAGTCTTCGCGTGAGGCATATTTCGGCGCGGTACGTTCTGCTTCTTTCAGCGCGCTCGTATAAGCCGTTTTACACTCGGCGGCTTTGCCGGTTGCGGCAGAGCAGTCGTCTGCGTTTTGATACAGCGAAACCGTTTCGTCATTTTTCTCACAGCCTGCCAGCATAAAGACAGCCGTGACCGCCAGCGCAACAGGGGTGAGGTGACGCGCGTTCCAGCTCTTGCGGAACGAAGCGTGATTTATAGATTTTGTCCGTTTCATCTTTGTCTTCCAGGACCCAGTGGTAATAACGCTCAGGATAGAGGATGAGTGGTTGAAAATGAAGCGAAGAGGGGCGGAATCAGGGGGATCTTTACGTTGGCTTACGTTCGGATGTGATTCAGATGCTCCCTCTCCCTGTGGGAGAGGGGCGGGGTGAGGGCATCAGGCCGCACCAGGCCTGATGACACTCTTAATTACGGAACGGATTATTGCCCTTGCTGGCAGGCGCTGTGGTGCGTGCGGCAGCGGGCTGTGCAGCAGGGGTGTTGCTGTTAGCGTTGAAGTTATCAACCGCGGCAACCTGATCAGGATTCTCTGGTGCAACGCTCTCCGGAGAGGTGGAGACCGGCTTGCCCAGTGCGCTGTTCAGCATCTGCAGGTCTTGCTCGTTCAGCGTACCCAGAGCCTGCTTAATGTTCAGCTGGTTAATCAGGTACTGATAACGCGCGCTGGAGAGCTGCTGTTTCGCGTTGTACAGCGTAGTGGTCGCATCGAGCACGTCAACGATAGTACGTGTACCGACCGAGTAACCCGCTTCCATCGCGTCCAGAGAGCTCTGTGCAGACACAACGGCCTGTTTATAGGCGTTGATGCTGCTGATCGAGGCGTTCACGTTGTTGAAGGAGGAACGTACGGTCTGCACCACGTTACGATGCGCGCTTTCCAGCTGCTCGCTCGCGCCAACAAAGTTGTACTGCGCCTGTTTCACCTGAGAGTTGACCTGACCGCCCTGGTACAGCGGCAGAGAGAAGCTCAGGCCCACCTTGTTCTGGCCCATATTGCTGTCATTATAACCCTGCGAATTGGCACCATTCGTTTTAGAACCACTGTAGGTGGTGTCAGAGATGCCGGTAGAGGCGCTCAGGCTCAGGGTTGGCAGATGACCGTCCTGCGCCTGACGAATTTGCTCGCGGGCCAGGTCCTGGCTCAGACGCGCCTGCAGCAACGTCAGGTTGCGGTTTTCCGCCTCTTTCAGCAGGGCGTTAACGGCCTGCGGCTTATCCGTTTTGAAGCTGTCGACGTTCAGAGACGCCAGCTCAGGATAATAATTCCCGGTGACCTGACGCAGGGATTCCAGCGCGTTATCGAGGTTGTTACGCGCGGTCACTTCGTTGGCCAGCACGGTGTCGTACTGTGAACGGGCGTTCTGCACGTCGGTGATCGCCACCAGGCCCACGTTGAAGCGCTGGGTAGTTTGATCTAACTGGCGGTAAATCGCCTGTTTCTGCGCTTCGGTGTAGGAGAGTGCGTCAATCGCGCTCAGCACGTTGAAATACGCCGTGGCCGTGTTCAGGATCAGCGTCTGCTGGTCGGTCTGATAGGTCACATCCTGGATGCCTGCGCTTTTTTCCTGCAGGGTCAGGGCACGCCATTTGGACATATCAAACAGCGTCTGTGTTAATTGCAGTGAGGCGCTGGTAGCATTGGAGTTTACGCCGTTAGCGTCGCGGAAACCGTTGCTGTAGGTATAATCTGCACCTAACCCTAACTGTGGCAGCAAGGGGCTACGCGCTTCGTTAATCTTTTCAAACGCAGCATCACGATCGGCCGCTGATTTACGTAAATCAGGGTTGCCCAGACGTGCCTGCTGGTAGACCTGTAACAGGTTTTCCGCCTGGCTCATTGCACTGAAGCCCGTCAGGCTCAGGCCGATAAGGATGGGGAGCAATTTCTTCATTTGCATTCCTTGTTGTGAAGCAGTATTAGCGCTGATCTAATTAAAAAATAATTGCCGATTCTAACAGAATCTTCCATACCAAAAGGTTGGCGTTACGTGCCATCTGGCGGTAATTTGCACCAATCTACCATATAGCCTTACAAACGGCAGCCAAACAGCCTTGAAATTCACAATTTCATCACCATTGCTACCAGGACTCGACTCATGCAAAAACCAGATAAGTTGCCCGTGACTTTCGCCAAAAACGATGTAGAAATTATTGCACGAGAAACGCTTTATAGCGGTTTTTTTTCAATGGATCTTTACCGTTTCAGGCATCGCCTGTTTAACGGGGAAATGAGCGGCGAAATCAGACGCGAAATTTTTGAGCGCGGGCATGCGGCAGTCTTGCTACCCTTTGACCCAGTGCGTGACGAAGTTGTGCTGGTGGAGCAGATCCGCATCGCCGCTTATGACGTCAGTGAGAGCCCGTGGCTGCTGGAGATGGTGGCCGGGATGATCGAAGAAGGCGAGTCGGTCGAGGACGTCGCCCGGCGCGAGGCGCTGGAAGAGGCGGGGCTGGTGGTCGGCCGCACAAAACCGGTGCTGAGCTATCTGGCAAGCCCGGGAGGCACCAGCGAACGCTTATCCATAATGGTGGGCGAAGTGGACGCCACGACCGCAGAAGGCATTCACGGTCTGGCTGATGAAAACGAAGATATTCGGGTTCATGTGGTAAGCCGGGAACAGGCTTACCAGTGGGTAGAAGAGGGGAAAATCGACAACGCAGCATCTGTCATCGCCCTGCAATGGCTACAGCTGCATTATCAGACATTACGAAACGAGTGGAAAAAATGAAGCGCTATACGCCTGACTTCCCAGAAATGATGCGCCTGTGCGAAACCAATTTCGCACAATTGCGCCGCCTGCTGCCGAAAAACGACGCACCCGGCGAAACGGTAAGCTATCAGGTGAGCAACGCGCAGTATCGATTAACGATAACAGAATCAACGCGCTACACTACGCTGGTGGAGATTGAGCAAACGGCACCCAGCATTAGCTACTGGAGCCTGCCGTCGATGACGGTACGTCTCTATCACGACGCGATGGTCGCTGAAGTGTGTTCAAGCCAGCAGATCTTTCGCTTCAAGGCGCGGTATGATTACCCGAATAAAAAGTTGCATCAACGCGACGAAAAGCATCAAATTAACCAGTTTTTAGCCGACTGGCTAAGATATTGTTTAGCACATGGAGCAATGGCGATTCCGGTTTGTTAGCGTCATAAACCTACCTAAGGACACCATTTGGAAAGCCTGTTGAACCTGACTGTTGCTGGTGGGGCGCCAGTCAGGATATTACAAATCACCGATACCCACCTTTTTGCCGAAAAGCATGAAACGCTGCTGGGGGTGAACACCTGGGAGAGTTATCAGGCGGTACTGAGCGCCATTCACGCTGAAAACCGTGCATGCGATCTGATTGTCGCAACGGGCGATCTGGCGCAGGACCAATCTTCCGCGGCCTACCAGCATTTTGCTGAAGGCATCGCGAGCTTTAGCGTGCCTTGCGTCTGGCTGCCAGGCAACCACGATTTCCAGCCCGCCATGTACAGTTCTCTTCAGGATGCGGGTATTTCTCCGGCGAAATGTGTTTTTGCGGGTGAACAGTGGCAGATCCTGCTGCTGGACAGTCAGGTGTTTGGCGTCCCGCACGGTGAATTAAGCGAGTTTCAGCTCGACTGGCTTGAGACCAAACTGGCTGCTGAACCTGAACGTCATACGCTGCTGTTGCTTCATCATCACCCTCTGCCGGCGGGCTGCAGCTGGCTCGATCAGCACAGCCTGCGCAACTCCGCGGCGCTGGATCGCGTGCTGGCGAAGTTCCCGCGGGTGAAAAATCTGCTGTGTGGGCATATTCACCAGGAACAGGATCTCGACTGGAACGGGCGCCGCATGCTGGCGACGCCGTCGACCTGCGTTCAGTTTAAGCCGCACTGCGCCAACTTTACGCTGGATACCATCGCGCCAGGCTGGCGCTGGCTGGAACTGCATGCCGACGGCACGCTGACCACGGAAGTCTGCCGTTTGACCGGTGCAAAATTCCGCCCGGATACCGCTTCAGAAGGCTATTGATGTCTACGCTCCTTTATCTGCACGGATTCAACAGCTCGCCACGCTCCGCAAAAGCGACACAGTTTCGCCAGTGGCTGAGCGAGCATCACCCCGACGTTGAGATGATTATCCCTCAGCTGCCGCCTTACCCGGCAGAGGCCGCGGAGATGCTGGAATCCATTGTGCTTGCGCACGGCGGCGAAACCTTTGGTGTGGTCGGTTCATCCCTGGGCGGGTATTACGCCACCTGGCTCTCGCAATGCTTTATGCTGCCCGCCGTTGTGGTTAATCCGGCGGTTCGGCCATTTGAGCTGCTGCGGGACTTTCTTGGCGAAAACGAGAACCCCTACACGGGCCAGCAATATGTGCTAGAGTCACGCCATATTTACGATCTCAAAGTTATGCAGGTCGACCCGCTCGAGGCGCCGGATCTCATCTGGCTGCTCCAGCAGACGGGAGATGAAGTGCTGGATTACCGCCAGGCAGTGGCGTATTACGCCTCCTGCCGCCAGACTATAGAAGAGGGCGGAAACCATGCTTTCACGGGCTTTGAGAATCATTTCACCCAGATTGTCGATTTTCTTGGACTGCACAGCCACTGACAATCAATGCGAATTGCTAGTTTAAATCATGACGCAAACCTATAACGCTGATGCCATTGAGGTCCTCACCGGGCTTGAGCCGGTTCGCCGCCGCCCGGGGATGTACACCGATACGACGCGCCCAAACCATCTGGGCCAGGAAGTTATTGATAACAGTGTGGACGAAGCGCTGGCGGGCCATGCCAAACGCGTTGACGTCATCCTGCACGCCGATCAGTCGCTGGAAGTCATTGACGACGGGCGCGGCATGCCGGTGGATATCCACCCGGAAGAGGGCGTCCCGGCCGTTGAGCTGATCCTCTGTCGTCTGCACGCGGGCGGTAAGTTCTCCAACAAAAACTACCAGTTCTCCGGCGGCCTGCACGGCGTGGGGATTTCCGTCGTCAACGCCCTGTCAAAACGCGTGGAAGTGAACGTCCGTCGCGACGGTCAGGTGTACAACATCGCGTTTGAAAACGGCGAGAAGGTGCAGGATCTGCAGGTTGTCGGCACGTGCGGCAAACGCAACACCGGCACCAGCGTTCACTTCTGGCCTGACGAAAGTTTCTTCGACAGCCCGCGCTTTTCCGTTTCCCGCCTGACGCACCTGCTGAAAGCCAAAGCGGTGCTGTGTCCGGGCGTGGAAATCACGTTTAAAGACAACGTCAACAACACCGAGCAGACCTGGCGTTACGAAGATGGCCTTAATGACTATCTGTGCGAAGCGGTAAACGGCCTGCCGACGCTGCCGGAAAAACCGTTCGTCGGCAATTTCACCGGCGATACCGAAGCGGTGGACTGGGCGCTGCTGTGGCTACCGGAAGGCGGCGAGCTGCTGACCGAAAGCTACGTTAACCTGATCCCGACCATGCTGGGCGGTACCCACGTCAACGGCCTGCGTCAGGGGCTGCTGGACGCGATGCGCGAATTCTGCGAATACCGTAACATCCTGCCGCGCGGCGTGAAGCTGTCGGCGGAAGATATCTGGGATCGCTGTGCCTACGTGCTCTCCGTGAAGATGCAGGATCCGCAGTTTGCCGGTCAGACCAAAGAGCGCCTGTCGTCACGTCAGTGCGCGGCGTTCGTTTCCGGCGTGGTGAAAGATGCATTTACCCTGTGGCTGAACCAGAACGTTCAGGCGGCAGAGATGCTGGCTGAAATGGCCATTTCCAGCGCCCAGCGTCGTCTGCGCGCCGCCAAGAAAGTGGTGCGTAAAAAGCTGACCAGCGGCCCTGCGCTGCCGGGCAAGCTGGCGGACTGTACCGCGCAGGATCTCAACCGTACCGAGCTGTTCCTCGTGGAAGGGGACTCGGCGGGCGGGTCGGCCAAGCAGGCGCGCGATCGTGAATATCAGGCGATCATGCCGCTCAAGGGTAAGATCCTGAACACCTGGGAAGTCTCGTCTGATGAAGTGCTGGCCTCGCAGGAAGTCCACGATATCTCGGTCGCGATCGGCATCGATCCGGACAGCGACGATCTGAGCCAGCTGCGCTACGGCAAGATCTGTATCCTCGCGGATGCGGACTCCGATGGTCTGCACATCGCCACGCTGCTGTGCGCGCTGTTTGTGAAGCACTTCCGCACGCTGGTGAAAAACGGTCACGTCCACGTCGCGCTGCCGCCGCTGTACCGTATCGACCTCGGCAAAGAGGTTTACTACGCGCTGACGGAAGAAGAGAAAGCGGGCGTGCTGGAACAGCTGAAGCGTAAGAAGGGCAAGCCTAACGTGCAGCGCTTTAAAGGGCTGGGCGAGATGAACCCGATGCAGCTGCGCGAAACGACGCTGGATCCGAACACGCGCCGTCTGGTGCAGCTGACGATCAGCGACGAAGACGAACAGCAGACCAACGCAATGATGGATATGCTCCTTGCCAAGAAACGTTCGGAAGACCGTCGTAACTGGCTGCAGGAGAAAGGCGATATGGCGGATATTGAGGCCTGATGCCCTCACCCTAACCCTCTCCCACAGGGAGAGGGAATGGATCGTAGGCCCGGTAAGCGTTAGCGCCACCGGGCTTTTTTACGTCAAAACTCCATCTTCACCGTCAGCTGCACTTCGCGCGGATCGCCAATCTGATTACCCAGATTGTTGGTGGCGATAGATGAGGTGTAGTAGGTCTTATCAAACAGGTTTTTCACGTTCACCTGCAGCGTCACCGGATACTGCAGCTTCATCTTATACGCCGCAAACGCATCCGCCACGAAATAGCCCGGCAGATAGTAATCCGCACCGTTGGTTGCGGAACGACGGCTTACGCCGTGCCCGCCGCCGCCCAGCGTCAGGGTATTCCCGGCAAACGCATTGTGAATATCGTAGGTCAGGAACAGGGAGCCGGTATGGCGCGGCACGTTCGGCAGCGGTTTGCCCGCATAGTCCGGGTCTTCCAGCACCTTAGCGTCGGTATAGCCATAGCTGGCGATGATATTGGTGTTCTCGGTCAGCGATCCGGCCAGATCCACCTCCACGCCCTGGGAGCGCACGCGGCCCGCCGTTTTGGCGATGGTTTCACCCCCCACGCTTTCGTTATACAGCACGTTGCGCTTGTGGATATCAAACAGCGCGATGTTGGCGGTAATGCCGTCGAACAGGTCGAACTTTGCGCCCACTTCGTAAGCATTCGACGTTTCCGGCGGCAGGTCGCCGATGTAGCTCGCAATGGACGACTGCGGCATAAACGTCTGCGAGTAGTTGGCAAACAGCGAGACCGCTGGCGTGAGCTTGTAAACCAGCCCCAGCTTCGGCGTCCACTGTTCGTCGCGGCTGTCGGTGTTGACGTTGAACGGACGGCCTTTGCCCGCGTACTGGGTGTAATACTGATAGCGCATCCCGGCGACGGCGATCCACTTATCGGTCAGGTACAGGGCATCCTGCGCGTACGCAGAGTAGCTTTCCTGCTTGAGCGTCTGGTCGCTGTCGGACGCCGACACGGTGGTGCATTTGTCGAGATTGCCATACGTCGGGTGATAGATATTGAAATCCTTCACGTTTTTACAGCGCATCATATCTGTGCGCAGCAGATCGTAATTCTCATACGACACGCCGGTCAGGATCTCGTTGTAAAAGCCTGCGATATCCACGTTCCCCTGCAGATCCGCACGGGTGCTGTGCATGCGCTGGGTCGAGCCCTGGGTCGCATCCACGCGGCGGGTCAGGTTGCCGGTTTTTGAATCGTAGGCCATCACGCGGGCCTGGTTATCGCTGTATTTGTCCTGGCTGTAGCTGTAGTCAAACTTCGCGGTCCACTGGCTGTTGAGGCGATATTCCGCGTTGAGCTGAGCGAGGTCGGACTGGCCGTCGGTGATGTTAAACGGCTCGTCAAAGCGGGTTTTGCGATCGACATCGACGGCCTTTTTGGTGTTGAGATCGAAGATCGTTCCGCGATCGAACGGCGTCTTATAGTCACGATGCGAATAGAGCACGGTCACGGTGGCATCGTCGCCAAACCAGGTGAGCGACGGAGCGATAAAGGTGCTGCGTTCGGTGCCGAAATTACGCCAGTAATCCTCGTCCTGATATTCGCCCGTGAGGCGATACGCCAGGCGCGTGCCGTCGATCGGGCCGGTCACATCGACCTGTCCGGTGCCGCCGCCAAAGCTGGAAGAGGTGGCAGAAATCGAGCCGCCGAAGGTTTTCTCCGGGCGTTTGGTGACGACGTTAATCAGGCCGCCCGGATCGAGAATGCCGTACAGGGTCGAGGCCGGGCCTTTCAGCACCTCCACGCGCTCGGTGGCGGCATTGAAGCTGCGCGGCAGGACGGTGCGCAGGCCGTTGGTCATGATCGAGCCGTCGCGGTTCGCGCCAAACCCGCGGCGCACAAAGGCATCCTGCGTGCCGCCCAGGGTGTTGGTCTGCACCACGTTGCTGACGTTATAGAGCGCTTCGTCCAGCGTGGTGGCGTGCTGATCCTCCAGCACGTTATCGCTGACGGTATTGACCACCTGCGGGATGTCTAGCATCGGCATGTTGGTTAACGTCGCGGTGGAGGTATTCAACGGCTGATAGCCGTTGGTGGCTTCCGCCGCAGTATTTGGATCGGCGGTGACGGTAAGCGTTTCGCCGTCTTTAGCCGCGGTGGTGTCTGCTGCCTGCGCCAGCGGCGCCATAAACAGCAGTGAAAAGAGCGCGCGCCCTTTTACCCCAGAGAGTGAAGGTGTGAACGTAGCCATTACATCTGTTATCCCGAAATATCCCGCGAATGCGTTCGCGGCAAACTGTGTGAGTCATTGCCCTTTACGGTCTGTCCGTTAGCCGGAAGTGGCATCGGACATGTAATTGAGAATCATTCAACCATGCGGGAATGTAGTAGTAAATGGAAAAAAGAAAAAATCGACTACAGCGTTTAAACGTGCGGATAAGCGCAGAAGGATGTTAATTAACTTATTGAAATTAATGTTTTTATAAACCTTAATGCATTCATCTTTACTCTGGATTTCCCCTGATTTTTTCAGGGTGTTTCTTCGCTTGACTACTACATGGCGCAGCGTCAAACTCTCAAAAGAGAATGAGTTTTATTTTTATTTGTTGTTTTTTCATTACGTTGGCGTTCACGTGGCTCACAACACACACAAACCGGGTCTGGTTCTGGAGAACCTCTCTGCGGGCTATCAGAAAAAAATCATCGTTGATGATATCTCCCTTGCCATCCCTTCGCAGAAAATGACGGTGCTGGTAGGGGCGAACGGCTGTGGGAAATCCACGCTGTTGAGCACTATCGCGCGGCTGCTGCAGCCGCTGGGGGGAACCGCGCTGCTGGACGGTAAAGCCATTCATGAGCAGCCCACCAAAGCGGTCGCCCGTCAGCTTGGCATTCTCCCGCAGTCTCCGCTGCTGCCGGAAGGGTTGACCGTTTTTGAACTGGTCTCGCGCGGGCGTTTTCCCTGGCAGAACGTTATGCGCCAGTGGAGCGACGAGGACGAGCGGGCGGTGGAAGAGGCCCTGCGCCTGACCGGCACGGCAGAGTTTGCCCATATGCCGGTGGAAAGCTTGTCCGGCGGCCAGCGTCAGCGCTGCTGGATCGCCATGGCGCTGGCGCAGCAAACGCCGTATATCCTGCTTGACGAGCCGACGACGTATCTCGATCTCCGCTACCAGGTGGAGATCCTGGAGCTGCTGCACACCCTGACCCGCCAGCACGGGCGTACGGTGGTGGTGGTGCTGCACGATCTCAACTTCGCCGTGAACTACGGCGATTCGCTGGTCTTTTTACGTCAGGGAAAAGTTGAGGGCGTATTGCATGAGGGCGATGCCTGCACGCCGGAGCTGATCAAAGCGGTGTTTGATGTGGACGTGCATATGTCCCTAAACCCGTTGACCGGCAAGCCGTTCTTTATGCCGTTTCGGCAGGGCGCTGTTCAACCATGATGCGCTCCTCTCTGGCCTTCCTGATTTTTACATTGCTGCTGGTGCTGGGCGCGATTGTGCATCTTGGCATCGGGGCGCGGTTTATTCCTCCCCTAACGGTGGTGGAGGCATTCTTCCATTTCGATCCGCGCAATTTCGACCATAACGTCATCATCAGACTACGACTGCTGCGCCTCTGCGCCGCGATAGTGACGGGCGCCGCGCTCGGCGTGGCGGGCGTGCTGCTGCAGTCCGTGATCCGCAACCCGCTCGGCGAGCCGCATATTCTGGGACTCAACGCCGGGGCTGCGCTGGCGGTGGTGATTACCAGCGCACTTGGGCTGTCGCTGCCGTTTGGTCGCCCGCTCGTTGCCGCCGCCGGTGCCGCCGCGCTATTTTTGCTGGTGCTGATGTTTTCCTCGTCCGGTCGCACCGGGCTTACGCCGATGAAGGTCACGCTGTGCGGCGTGGCGATGTCGGCGTTTGCCTCGTCGATTACCGCCGCGGTGTTAATTCTGGATGAACAGACGCTGCTCGCCATGCGCACCTGGCTGGCGGGTGATATCGCCGGAGTCAATGCGCAGACGCTCCAGAGCGCCCTGTGGGCGGCATCCGCCGGTTTTGTTCTCGCTATCGGGCTGTCGCCCTCGCTCAACATGCTGGCGCTGGGAGACCGGATGGCACAGGGGCTTGGCGTGTCGCTGCTGAAAACCCGCCTGCTCGCCCTGCTGGCCATCGCGCTGCTCTGCGGCGCGGCCGTCTCTATAGCCGGGCCGATTGGCTTTATCGGCCTTGTGGTGCCGCAGCTCATCCGCCGTCTGGTGTCGGTCGATTTACGCGTGATGGTGCCGCTGTCGGCCCTGTGCGGCGCGATGGTACTGCTGCTGGCGGACATCGCTGCCCGCACGCTGTTTACCCCCTGGGAGCTGGCAACCGGCATCATGACGGCCCTGGTCGGCGCGCCCGTGTTCATCTTTATGGCGTCGAGGATGTTCAAATGAACCGGGCCGGACTCCGCGCGATCCGCGTTGGCCACCTGTCGGCGCTGGTTCGCCCGAAAGCGCTGGCGTATCTGTCGCTTATCGCGCTGGCGGCGCTAAGCCTGCTGGGCTTTGGCCTGACGCACGGTTCTCTGCCCATTCCAACCTCCGTCATCGGGCGTGCGCTGTTTTCGCCTGAAAGTCTGACGGCGGAGACGCGCTACGTCGTGATGGATATCCGCCTGCCGCGCCTGCTGATGGCGGTGTTGTGCGGCGCGATGCTCGGCATGGCGGGGGCGGCGATGCAGTCCATCACCCGCAACGGTCTGGCTGACCCGGGGCTTATCGGCGTGAAGGAGGGCTGTAGCGCGGCGGTACTGCTGCTGATTTTTCAGTTCCCGGCGCTGAGCCTGGCCTGGCGTCCGCTGGTCGGCATGGCCGGTGGGCTGCTCACCGCGCTGCTGGTTATCGCCCTGGCGCGCGATATCTCGCGTCCGCGGTTCATCCTGATCGGCATCGGCGTGTCGTGGGCGTTTGCCGCGGCAATGGGCGTCTTTATCACCACCGCCGACGTGCGCGACGTGCAGACGGCGATGCTGTGGCTGGCGGGAAGCCTGCACGCGGCCAACTGGACGCTGGTAGGGCTGGCCGCGCTCTGGACGGCTCCCGCGTTTGCGCTGCTGCTGTTTACCGCCCGGGCCGCGGACGTGGCGTTGCTCGGCAATCAGGCCGCCGCAGGTCTTGGCGTGCGTACAACCCGGCTGGCGCTGCTGCGGGTTCTCGCCCCGGTGGTGCTGACGGCGGCCTGCGTCTCCTGCGTGGGCAGTATTGGCTTCGTGGGGCTGATTGCTCCGCACATGGCGCGCCTGCTGCTGCGCGGTGGGCAAACCGCGCTCCTGACGGGAAGCGCCGTGCTGGGCGCGCTGCTGGTGCTGCTGGCGGATAACGTCGGACGTCTGGCATTCCTCCCGCTGCAGCTGCCGGCGGGGATTGTAATTTCATTGATTGGCGGACCGTTTTTCCTGCTGCTGCTCTGGCAGCGTCGGGACAGATTTTAGGGGACTATGATGCGCATACTGTTTTCGATGCTGTTGCTGGTGGGGTTCGCGGTGAGCGCGGCGGAGCCGACGCAGGTATTTACCGACGATTTGGGACGCAAAGTCGTTGTGCCGGTTCATCCGAAGCGGATTGTTTCATTACACGATCTGGATATCACCATTCCGCTGATTGAGCTTGGCGTGCCGCCGGTGGCGAGCCATGGCCGCACGCGGCCGGACGGCAGCCACTTTCTGCGCTCCAGCGGCATGTTGACCGGCGTCGACTTCGATAATTCCGATATCAAATTTATCGGCACGGCCGATATCGACATAGAGGCCATCGCCGCCGCAAAGCCTGACCTGATTATCACCGAGCCGACGCGCAACACCCCGGTGGAACAGCTGGAAAAAATTGCCCCGACGGTGAGCATCGATCATCTCGACGGCGGCGCGCCGGAAATCTACCGCAAGCTGGCGCAGCTCACGGGCACGCAGGCAAGGCTAAACACTCTGGAACGCCGCTATCAGGAACAAATCAAGGCGCTGAAGGCGACCATCGACACGCGCAAAATCACTGTGTCGGTGATTCAGGCTAATCAGGGGAAAATCAACGCCATGCACAGCTACCACTCGCTGGGTCGCGTGCTGCGCGACGCCGGATTCAAATTCCCGCCACTGATTGAGTCCATCCCGGAAGGGGGGCGGATTGACGTCAGCGCCGAGCGCCTGCCGGAGCTGGATGCCGATTTCGTCTTCGCCACCTGGCGCGGGGATACGGGCGGTAAACCGCAGGACGAGCTGGCGGCGATGGATGCGGTCATGCCGGGCTGGTGTCAGTTCCTGAATGCCTGCCGAACCGGGCACTACGTGCTGATCTCGCGTGAAGAGGCGATCTCGAATTCGTTCGCGTCATTAGGGCTGATGGCCGCGCAGGTGCAGTCGCAGATTGCCGGGCGTCCGCTGCCGGAGGCGTCACGGTGATCCGAAGAGTCGATGTTTACGGTGAGAGATTCCGCTCGCGCGCGCATCAGCTGACGCCGCGTCTGCTGCAGGTCGCACGCTACATCCATGACAACCGCGAGGCGGTGATGGAGCAGACCGCCATGGAGATTGCCGCCGTATTGAAAACCTCGGATGCCACGGTGGTCCGCGCCATTCAGGCGCTGGGGTTCGCCGGGCTGCGCGATCTCAAGCAGACGCTGGAGCAGTGGTTTGGCCCGGTGGTCACCTCCAGCGAAAAGATGTCCACCACGGTGAACACGCTCGCCAGCGACGTTAACGCGAGCATTGATTTCGTGCTGGAGGGGCATCAGCACACCTGTGAGGTGTTATCCGAGCCCCACAACCGCTACGCGATGGCGCAGGCGGTCTCTCTGCTGGCGCAGGCGAGGCAGGTCGCCATATTTGGCATTGGCGCCTCCGGCATTCTGGCCGAGTACACCGCCAGGCTGTTCAGCCGTATGGGATTACCCGCCACGCCGCTCAACCGTACCGGGATAGGGCTTGCCGAGCAGCTGATTGCGCTTCAGCGCGGCGACGTGCTGGTAATGATGGCGCAGAAATCCGCGCACCGGGAGGGGCAAACCACCCTGCGTGAAGCAAAACGTCTGGGCATTCCCACCATCCTGCTTACCAACGCCCTTGATTCGCGTTTCAGTAAGGAGGCCAGCGTGGTGATCCACGTTCCGCGCGGCGGCGAAAAGGGCAAAATCCCGCTCCACGGCACGGTGCTGCTGTGTCTGGAGATGATCATTTTGTCCGTCGCTTCTACCGAGCCGCAGCGCACCATCAAGTCCATGAAGCGTATCAACGAGCTCCATCGCGGGTTAAAACCGGGGAAGAAAAGCAGCTAAAAACAACAAAGCCCGGTGGCGCTAGCGCTTACCGGGCCTGGATCTGTTCTCCCTCTCCCCTGGGGAGAGGGCCGGGGTGAGGGGAAACTTAAACCCCTTGCTCCAGGATGCGGATGTGGGTTTCCAGCACGTCGCCCTTCACCGCGTCGCTCCACGCTTTCATGTGCGCGGTCTGCAGATGCGCTTCAAGATGCGCGACGGTTTCCCACTGCTCAACCATGATGATCGAGTCCGGCGCGGTCGCCTGGAAGCTGGCATCAGTGGCGGCATCCACCATCGGCGCGTAGCCGTGGCAGCCTTCTTCTTTCAGTACGGTCGGGATAATTTTCGCGAACTGATCCAGCACCGCCTGGCGGTGATGTTGACCTGGACGAGTACGGATTTCTGCGATAACGGTAAGCATGTTTACTACTCCTTTAATTCCAGGCTACCAGTTAAGCAAAAATTTTCGCGAGATGCTTGCGATATTCTGCGATATAGCTCGGGACATCAGGCATTTTAATCACGTCGTTGACGATAAACGTCGGCAGCGGATCCATGCCCAGGAACTGATTCGCCTTGTGGAACGGCAGGTACGCGCCGTCCACGCCCACGCCTTCGAAGAACTGATCTTTCTCGGTGAAGGCTTCCAGCGGCGCGTTCCAGGTCAGTGACAGCATATATTTTTTGCCCTGAATCAGACCGCCTGAACCGTATTTTTTGGACGCGTCAGAGCGGGTGCGACCGTCGCTGGCATACAGTGAGCCGTGACCTTCGGTGAACACGTCGTCCATGTATTTTTTTACGGTCCACGGCGCGCCCATCCACCAGCCTGGCATCTGCCAGATCACCACGTCAGCCCACAGGAAGTTCTGCACTTCTGCTTTCACATCGTAGTTGCTGTCTGCACGCACGACCTTAACATCATGCCCGGCGTCGCGCAGGAAACCATCCGCGACCTCGGTCAGGGTGTCATTTAGCTGGCCTTTAGAGTGCGCAAATTCTTTTGCACCGTTAATAATCAGAATGTTGCTCATTATTTGTCCTCGACGATGAGAGTATGCCGGGTATTCTACGCGCGAGGACGGAGCGGAAAAATGAGCAAAATGTGCAAAGTCTTTTGCGTTAAACGCAATAATCCGTTACCAGCTGACCTTCGCTTCAAAACCACCTTCAGGGGCATTGCTCAGCGAGACGCGCATCCCGTGCAGCGCGGCGATGCGTTTTACGATGGATAATCCCAACCCGCTGCCCGTGGCATCCTGACCCGGCGGACGATAAAAGCGCTCGCCGATGCGCGCCAGCGCGTCCGGTGAAATCCCGGGACCGTTGTCGCGCACGCTAAAGCTACGCGCGTCCAGCGTCACGTCCACCACGCTGCCGTGCGGGCTGTAGCGAATCGCGTTATCCAGCAGGTTGCGCACCAGCAGGCTCAGCAGCAGCGGCTGGCCCGTACGTGTAACCTCTGGTGCATGGATATTCAGGCGAACATCAATGCCCGCCTGCTGCGCCGGATGCCAGATATCCAGCACCGCCGACTGCAGTAGATCGGCAAGCGTTATCGGTTCGACATCGTCCAGGTTGTCCAGCGAGTCCAGACGCGACAGCGTGAGGAGCTGATCCACCAGCCGGGAAGCGCGGTCGATTCCCGCATGCAGCTGCGCCAGCGCTCTTTCCCGCGCCTGCGGATCGTCATGAGAGAGCTGCGCCACGTCAGTTTGCACCTTCAGGGCCGCCAGCGGGCTGCGCAGCTCGTGGGCGGCATCGGACGTGAAGCGGCGCTCGCGGGTCATCATCTCCTGGGTGCGCGCGAAGAGGTGATTCAGCGCGTCGAGCAGGGGACGTACTTCTGTTGGTACGCCCTCCGTCGGCAGGTTATCTGTGGCATCCGGCGAGCGGGAGCGCAAGGTCTGCGCCAGTTTTTTCAGTGGCTTCAACTCCCGACTGAGGAGGAGAACCAGCAGCAGCAACATCACGGGCAGCGCCACCAGCCAGGGGGTCAGCTGTGAGCTGACCACGTCCAGCGCCATATCCTGGCGGTACTCCCACTCCTGACCGACCACCACGCGGTACTTCCTGTCGGGTGAGGTCAGCCACAGGAAACGCCATTCGTCGTTGTCGTCCTGGAGCTGCCCGTTAGCAAACCCGTCGCGGCGATAGTGGTACGGAATATCGCGCCCGTTCTCGCCGTCGTTCAGCAGCATTTTGCCGTCGACAGCGTAAATGGCGAAAGCCAGCGCGTCGTCATCCAGACGACCATGCTTCACTTTTTTGGGGATCTCACGCATGCGTTCGGGGGCGCGGATCTCGTCAAGATCCATCGTCAGCAGCCGTTTGGCAAACAGCATCTGCTGCGTATCGAAGAGCTTATCCAGCTTGTGGGTGGTCTGCTGCCAGGCCACCAGGCTGGCGGCAAACCATGCCGTCAGGGAAAGCGCTAAAAAAAGGAGCGTCAGGCGCAGCTTCAGGCTCAGGCGTTGCGTCAGCTTCATGCGTCACCCAGGATATAGCCGATGCCGTGCACGGTGCGGATAAACTCGCTGCCAAGCTTGCGGCGCAGATGATGAACGTGCACTTCGATGGCGTTGCTGGAGACGTCGTCGTCCCATGTATACAGTTTTTCCTCGATAAGCTTTCGCGGCAGCACCCGACCCGCGTTACGCATTAACAGCTCCAGCAGCGCGAACTCTTTCGGCTTGAGCGTCAGCGGCTCACCGTCCAGCGTGGCGACGAGTCGGGTCGGATCGAGCGTGACCTTACCGTGGCGTAGCTCGCTACGCGTCTGGCCGTGACTGCGGCGGACTAGCGCCTCGAGGCGGGCACCCACTTCAATCAGCGCGAACGGCTTGCAGAGATAATCATCCGCGCCAAGACGCAGCCCTTCCACGCGCTGGTTAAGCGCATCCCGCGCAGTCAGGATCAATACCGGCTCGCTGCGCCCGCTTTCGCGCCACGCGCGCAGGATGTCCAGACCGTCGATTTCCGGCAGCGTCAGATCCAGCACCACGGCATCATAGGGCGCAGAAGCGAGCGCGGCCTGACCGGTTTTACCGTCGGTAAACCAGTCCACGCTAAAGCCCATTTTGCTTAACCCCGCCTTGATACCGTCACCGATTAACCTGTCGTCTTCTACCAGTAAAATGCGCATGTTCCCTCCTTGATGCCGTCAGTAAACCCTCTGTAAGCGCCTGCTGTACAGCAATAATAAATAAATTTTTCCCTTAAGAAGTTGTTAAGGATTACCCTGTTTAATGGACTGCGAAACCAGATTAAAGGGAGAGTTAATATGAAAAAATTCGCTGCTATTGCCGCCATCATGATGATGACCACTGCCCCCGTTTTTGCCGCGCAGGGCGGATTTAACGGCCCGTCTGCCGCACAGACCCAGACCCAAACGCAGGCAGGCGGTTTTGTCGATAATGACGCCAACCTCACTACCGCGGTGAAGGTGAAAGAGATGAAGGACGACAGTTGGGTGAAGCTGCGCGGGAACATCACCCAGCGCCTGTCCGATGACCGCTACACCTTCCGCGATGAGACCGGCACGGTGAACGTGGAAATTGACCACAAGCGCTGGAACGGTGTGACCGTCACCCCTCAGGATAAAGTGGAAATCCAGGGCAAGGTCGATAAAGAGTGGAACGATTTTGAAATCGACGTGAAGCAGGTCATTAAGCTGAACAAATAACCCGGAAAGGGCCGCATAAGCGGCCCTTTTTCTTTGTGACTCAACTCGCCAGATAAGGTAGTATCTGCGGCAATATTGCCTGAAACCCTTCGGTTTCTGAGTTGAGGAATCACACGTAATGAGCGATATGGCAGAGCGCCTCGCGCTACATGAATTCACGGAAAACGCCTACCTGAACTACTCCATGTACGTCATCATGGACAGGGCGTTGCCGTTTATCGGGGATGGCCTGAAGCCCGTTCAGCGCCGCATCGTCTATGCGATGTCCGAGCTTGGGCTGAACGCCACCGCCAAGTTCAAGAAATCCGCCCGTACCGTCGGTGACGTGCTGGGTAAATACCATCCGCACGGCGACAGCGCCTGTTATGAAGCGATGGTGCTGATGGCCCAGCCGTTCTCTTACCGCTACCCGCTGGTGGATGGTCAGGGGAACTGGGGGGCGCCGGACGATCCGAAATCCTTCGCGGCGATGCGTTATACCGAATCCCGTCTGTCTAAATATGCCGAAGTGCTGCTGGGCGAGCTGGGTCAGGGGACCGTTGACTGGGTACCGAACTTCGACGGTACGCTGCAGGAGCCGAAGATGCTGCCTGCGCGTCTGCCGAATATCCTGCTGAACGGCACCACCGGTATTGCGGTCGGTATGGCGACGGACATTCCGCCGCACAACCTGCGTGAAGTGGCGAAAGCCGCCATCACCCTGATTGAGCAGCCGAAAGCCTCGCTCGACGATCTGCTGGATATCGTGCAGGGTCCGGATTTCCCCACCGAAGCCGAAATCATCACCTCGCGCGCGGAAATCCGCAAAATCTACCAGAACGGTCGCGGCTCCGTGCGCATGCGCGCGGTGTGGAATAAAGAGGACGGCGCCGTGGTGATCACCGCGCTGCCGCATCAGGTTTCCGGTGCCAAAGTGCTGGAGCAGATCGCCTCCCAGATGCGCAATAAAAAGCTGCCGATGGTGGACGACCTGCGCGACGAATCTGACCACGAGAACCCGACCCGTCTGGTGATTGTGCCGCGCTCCAACCGCGTGGACATGGAGCAGGTGATGAACCACCTGTTTGCCACCACCGATCTGGAAAAAAGCTACCGCATCAACCTGAACATGATCGGCCTCGACGGGCGCCCGGCGGTGAAAAACCTGCTGGAGATCCTCACCGAATGGCTGACGTTCCGCCGCGATACGGTCCGCCGTCGTCTGAACCATCGTCTGGAGAAAGTGCTTAAGCGCCTGCATATCCTCGAAGGTTTGCTGGTGGCGTTCCTCAATATCGACGAGGTGATTGAAATCATCCGTACCGAGGACGAGCCGAAGCCCGCCCTGATGTCGCGCTTTGGCATCAGCGAAACCCAGGCCGAAGCGATCCTCGAGCTGAAGCTGCGCCATCTCGCCAAACTGGAAGAGATGAAGATCCGCGGCGAGCAGAACGAGCTGGAAAAAGAGCGCGATCAGCTGCAGGCGATCCTCGCGTCCGAACGCAAGATGAACACCCTGCTGAAGAAAGAGCTGCAGGCCGATGCCGACGCGTTTGGCGACGACCGTCGTTCTCCGCTGCACGAGCGCGAAGAAGCGAAGGCGATGAACGAGCACGACATGCAGCCGTCCGAGCCGGTGACCATTGTCCTGTCGCAGAGCGGCTGGGTGCGCAGCGCCAAAGGCCACGATATCGACGCGCCGGGGCTCAGCTACAAAGCGGGCGACAGCTTCAAAGCGGCGGTGAAAGGGAAGAGCAACCAGCCGGTGGCGTTTATCGACTCCACCGGCCGCAGCTACGCCATCGACCCGATCACGCTGCCTTCCGCGCGCGGGCAGGGCGAGCCGCTCACCGGCAAGCTGACGCTGCCGCCGGGGGCGACGGTTGACCATATGCTGATGGAAGCCGATGAGCAGAAGCTGCTGCTGGCGTCCGATGCGGGCTACGGCTTTATCTGTACCTTTAACGACCTGGTTTCCCGCAACCGTGCCGGTAAGGCGCTGATTAGCCTGCCGGACAACGCTCACGTGATGGCGCCGCTGGTGATTGAGAACGAAAGCGACATGCTGCTGGCGATCACCACCGCCGGACGTATGCTGATGTTCCCGGTCAGCGATCTGCCGGAGCTGTCGAAAGGCAAGGGCAACAAGATCATCAACATCCCGTCGGCGGAGGCCGCGAAAGGCGAAGATGGCCTGGCGCACCTCTTCCTCCTGCCGCCGCAGAGCACGCTGACCATTCACGTCGGCAAGCGCAAAATCAAGCTTCGTCCGGAAGAGCTGCAGAAGGTGGTGGGTGAGCGCGGTCGCCGCGGCTCGCTGATGCGCGGTCTGCAGCGCATCGACCGCGTGGAGATTGACTCTCCTGCACGCAGTACCGCGGGTGACAGCGAAGAGTAATGTCGTGATACCCCCCTCTGTCCGGAGGGGGAATTTCAATAAAATTTCCCGTAAAATCGTTGTTAATTCGTGCGTTGCGATTAACAATACGCGCTCGTAATAAAGTCCTTACCTGGCCACAGGTGAAGTATAATTGTCAGCTGTTGGGGCTTCAGAGGTCGCTATGCTATATATTGTTCGTCTTATTCTTACCGTTATCTACTGCATCCTGGTCTGTATTTTCGGCTCTATTTATTGCCTGTTCAGCCCGCGTAATCCGAAGCATGTCGCCACCTTCGGCCATATGTTTGGTCGCCTTGCGCCGCTGTTCGGTCTGAAGGTTGAAAAACGTCTGCCGGAAGGGGCGGAGAATTTCGGTAACGCCATCTATATCGCCAACCATCAGAACAACTACGATATGGTGACGGCCTCTAATATCGTGCTTCCACCGACCGTGACGGTGGGCAAAAAAAGCCTGCTGTGGATCCCGTTTTTTGGTCAGCTGTACTGGCTTACCGGTAACCTGCTGATCGACCGTAATAACCGTGCAAAAGCGCACAGCACCATTGCGGAAGTGGTGAATCATTTTAAAAAGCGCAAAATTTCAATCTGGATGTTCCCGGAAGGGACGCGCAGCCGCGGCCGCGGCCTGCTGCCGTTTAAAACCGGTGCGTTTCATGCCGCAATTGCGGCAGGTGTTCCAATTATTCCTGTGTGCGTTTCCAATACTTCGAATAAGATTAATCTTAACCGCCTGAATAACGGGCTGGTGATTGTCGAAATGCTGCCACCCGTCGATACCAGCAAATACGGTAAAGATCAGGTGCGCGAGCTGGCCGCGCACTGCCGTGATCTGATGGCTGAGCATATTGCGCTGCTCGACAAAGAAGTCGCAGAGAGAGAAGCCGCCGGTAAGATTTAATCCGGCGTTGAAGGGAAAACGAATTCCCGCGTTGTTAGTCGTTTCAGATGGAGCTTATATGTCACTCAGTCGGCGTCAGTTTATTCAGGCTTCGGGGATCGCCCTTTGTGCGGGTGCGATGCCGCTGACAGCCAGCGCCGCCGGGCAGCAACAGCCGCTGCCTATTCCGCCACTCATTGAATCCCGTCGAGGTCAGCCGCTTTTCCTGACGCTGCAGCGCAGCCACTGGTCCTTTACCCAGGGGACGCGTGCACCCGTCTGGGGCATTAACGGACGTTACCTTGGGCCGACCATTCGCGTGTGGAATGGCGATGACGTAAAGCTCATCTACAGTAACCGCACCCCTGAAAATGTCGCCATGACCATCAGCGGCCTGCAGGTGCCTGGCCCGCTGATTGGCGGCGCGGCGCGCATGATGTCCCCCAGCGCCGACTGGGCGCCCGTTCTGCCGATTCGCCAGAGCGCGGCAACCCTGTGGTATCACGCCAACACGCCTAACCGCACGGCGCAGCAGGTCTATAACGGCCTGGCCGGAATGTGGCTGGTGGAAGATGAGGTCAGCAAATCCCTGCCGATCCCGAACCACTACGGCGTGGATGACTTCCCCATTATCATCCAGGACAAACGTCTGGATAATTTCGGTACGCCGGAATACAGCGAACCGGGCAGCGGCGGCTTCGTTGGCGATACGCTGCTGGTAAACGGCGCGCAGAGCCCGTATGTAGAAGTGTCCCGTGGCTGGGTGCGCCTGCGTCTGCTCAACGCGTCTAACTCGCGCCGCTATCAGCTGAAAATGAGCGATGGCCGTCCGCTGCACGTAATTTCCGGCGATCAGGGCTTTTTACCGGCGCCGGTTTCCGTCAAACAGCTGGCGCTCTCGCCGGGTGAACGTCGCGAAGTGCTCATTGATATGACCAATGGGGATGAAGTGTCTGTCACCTGCGGTGAAGCGGCCAGCATTGTTGACCGTATTCGCGGGTTCTTTGAACCGTCGAGCATACTTGTCTCGACCCTGGTGCTGACCCTGCGTCCAACCGGTCTGCTGCCGCTGGTGACCGATAGCCTGCCAATGCGTCTGCTGCCGCAGGAGATCATGAGCGGCTCGCCGGCGCGCAGCCGTGATATCAGCCTGGGCGACGATCCGGGGATCAACGGCGCGCTGTGGGACGTTAACCGCATCGACATCACCGCGCAGCAGGGCACCTGGGAGCGCTGGACGGTTCGCTCGGATATGCCGCAGTCGTTCCATATTGAAGGGGTGTCGTTCCTGATCCGCAACGTCAACGGCGCGATGCCGTTCCCGGAAGATCGCGGCTGGAAAGATACCGTCTGGGTGGACGGCCAGGTGGAACTGCTGGTTTATTACGGCCAGCCTTCGTGGCCGCACTTCCCGTTCCTGTTCCACAGCCAGACGCTGGAGATGATGGACAGGGGGTCGGTAGGGCAGATGCTGATCAATCCGGCACCGTAAATTGTTTTTCTCCCTCTCCCTGTGGGAGAGGGTTGGGGTGAGGGCAACAGCCCGCATAATACCCCTTCATTTCCCACAATGATCCAGCGTATAATCCCCGCCCTTTTGTCTATTTTTTCTTCGGAAGCATTATGAGCGCAATTTCCCTGATCCAGCCGGATCGTGACCTCTTCTCCTGGCCCCAGTACTGGGCGGCCTGCTTTGGACCGGCGCCGTTCCTGCCGATGTCCCGGGAAGAGATGGACCAACTGGGCTGGGACAGCTGCGACATCATTCTGGTCACGGGCGATGCCTATGTTGACCACCCGAGCTTCGGCATGGCCATCTGTGGCCGTATGCTTGAAGCGCAGGGCTTCCGCGTGGGGATCATCTCCCAGCCTGACTGGAACAGCAAAGACGACTTTATGCGTCTGGGTAAACCCAACCTGTTCTTCGGCGTGACCGCAGGCAACATGGACTCGATGATCAACCGCTATACCGCCGACCGTAAGCTGCGTCATGACGACGCCTACACGCCGGATAACGTGGCGGGCAAACGTCCGGACCGCGCGACCCTCGTCTATACCCAGCGCTGCAAAGAAGCCTGGAAAGACGTCCCGGTGATCCTGGGCGGCATCGAGGCGAGCCTGCGCCGTACCGCGCACTATGATTACTGGTCTGATACCGTGCGCCGCTCGGTGCTGGTGGATTCCAAAGCCGACATGCTGATTTACGGTAACGGCGAGCGTCCGCTGGTAGAAGTGGCGCACCGTCTGTCGCAGGGCGAGCCGGTGAGCAGCATCCGTGACGTGCGCAATACCGCCATCATGGTGAAAGAGGCGCTGCCGGGCTGGCGCGGTGTGGATTCCCGCATCATTGATATGCCGGGCAAAATCGACCCGATCCCACACCCGTACGGTGAAGATCTTCCGTGTGCCGATAACAAGCCGGTTGAGCCGAAAAAAGCGGAAGCGAAGGCTATCGTCGTGCAGCCGCCGCGCCCGAAACCGTGGGAAAAGACCTACGTGCTGCTGCCGTCCTACGAGAAGGTGAAAGCCGACAAGGTGCTCTACGCGCACGCGTCCCGTATTCTGCACCATGAAACCAACCCGGGCTGCGCCCGCGCGCTGATGCAGAAGCACGGCGAGCGCTTTATCTGGATCAACCCGCCGGCCATCCCGCTCTCCACCGAAGAGATGGACAGCGTCTTTGCGCTGCCGTACAAGCGCGTGCCGCACCCGGCGTACGGCAACGCCCGCATCCCGGCGTATGAGATGATCCGCTTCTCGATCAACATCATGCGCGGCTGCTTCGGCGGATGCTCCTTCTGCTCCATTACCGAGCACGAAGGGCGTATTATTCAGAGCCGTTCGGAAGAGTCGATTATCAATGAGATCGAAGCGATTCGCGACACGGTGCCGGGCTTTACCGGCGTGATTTCTGACCTTGGTGGCCCAACCGCCAACATGTACATGCTGCGCTGCAAGTCGCCGCGCGCGGAGCAAACCTGTCGTCGCCTCTCCTGCGTCTATCCGAGCATTTGCGAGCACATGGACACCAACCACGAGCCGACGATCAACCTCTACCGCCGCGCGCGTGACCTGAAGGGCATCAAGAAGATCCTCATCGCGTCCGGGGTACGTTACGACATCGCCGTGGAAGATCCGCGCTATATCAAAGAGCTGGCGACGCACCACGTCGGCGGCTATCTGAAGATTGCGCCGGAGCATACCGAAGAAGGCCCGCTGTCGAAGATGATGAAGCCGGGCATGGGCAGCTACGATCGCTTTAAAGAGCTGTTCGACACCTACTCGAAGCAGGCGGGCAAAGAGCAGTATCTGATCCCGTACTTCATCTCCGCCCACCCGGGCACGCGCGATGAGGACATGGTGAACCTGGCCCTGTGGCTGAAGCAGCGTCGCTTCCGTCTGGATCAGGTGCAGAACTTCTATCCATCACCGCTCGCCAACTCGACGACCATGTATTACACCGGCAAGAACCCGCTGAGTAAGATTGGCTATAAGAGTGAAGAGGTGGTGGTGCCGAAAGGGGATAAACAGCGTCGTCTGCACAAGGCGCTGCTGCGTTACCACGATCCGAAAAACTGGCCGCTGATCCGCCAGGCGCTGGAAGAGATGGGTAAAAAACATCTGATCGGCTCGCGCCGCGACTGCCTGGTACCGGCCCCGACGCTGGAGGAGATGCGCGAAGCGCGTCGCCAGAACCGCAATACGCGCCCGGCGCTGACCAAGCACACGCCAATTGTGCATCAGCGTTCGAACGGTGGGGCGGGAACGAAGAAGAACGTAAAACGTAAGATCGGTTAAACCTGTAACAATGCCCGGTAGCGCTGCGCTTACCGGGCCTACAGGTCAGCGCGTAGGCCGGGTAAGTCCCGCCACCCGGCTTTTTTCTGCATAAGGGTAGGAGGCCCAAAATGAAAATAAGGAAGTTAACAGGAACGATGCTGATTGGCCTGACGTTATGCGGTTGTGTAATGCACCGCCAGACACAGCCAGAAGTGGAAGGACGTCTAATCGACAGCGCAGGTAAGCCAGTCTCTGGCGCTAAAATAACATTAGAGAGGGAGCAAACGCTTTCTGACGACAACGGTCGTTTTGCTTTTCAGAGCCAGCATGAGTGGATCTTTTTTCTGCCAATAGGTCCGATGGACTGGATTTATCACACCCCGCTCCAGATAAGTGTCAACGGAAAGGAATATGATGTAGAAGCAGGCGGCGGTCTCGGTGGGCCACATAAACTTGAAGGGAAAGTGTATAACGTTATTTGCACATTGCCTGACCTTCCCGGAGAAGCGAGATGTCAGTCCGGTTTATAGATTAAAACGAGCCCGGCGGAAGACCGGGCTCGTTTTAGGTATTACCCGCCAAACTGATCCGGGTCCGGCCCAAGCCGCTTACCCTTATCCAGCTTCGCAATCTCACCCAGCTCGTCTTTGTCCAGACGGAAATCCCAGACGTCGAAGTTCTCGGCGATGCGCGACGGCGTGACTGATTTCGGTATCACCACCAGGCCGTTGTCCAGATGCCAGCGAATGACGATCTGCGCCGGGCTTTTGCCGTATTTATCCGCCAGTTCGCGGATAATTTTTTGATCGAACACGCCCTGGCCACCCTGCGCCAGCGGGCTCCAGGACTCGGTTTGGATTTTATGCGTGGCGTTCCAGGCGTGAAGCTGACGCTGCTGCAGCAGCGGGTGCAGCTCGATCTGGTTAATGACAGGCGCGACGCCCGTCTCGTCAATCAGCCGCTGCAGGTGATGAACCTGGAAATTACAGACGCCGATGCTTTTCACCAGCCCCTCTTTCTGCAGTTCAATCATCCCTTTCCAGGCATCAACGTAGTGATCGATAGCCGGAACCGGCCAGTGCATCAGCCAGAGATCGACGAAGTCGAGCTGGAGTTTTTCCAGGCTCTCTTCCAGGGCTTCGCGGGGACGTTTTTGGTCGTCGTTCCAGAGTTTAGTGGTGATGAACAACTCATCGCGAGGGACACCGGCGCTGGCCAGTGCGGTACCCACGCCGTCCTCGTTTTTGTACGCGGCGGCAGTGTCAATCGACCGGTAGCCGACTTCCAGGGCTTTATGAATGGCGGAGACGACCTCGTCGTTACCGGCTTTCCATACACCTAGCCCCAACTGGGGCATCACGTTGCCGTCCTGCAGCTTGATTACGGTTTGGTTTGCCATTTTTCCTCCTTCAGGTGCGCATCGCCGGAGGGTTCCTCCGGCGATGGGGTGTGCATTAAGTCTGGACGAAATGTCAAAAAACGAAAGTCGGGGGGACAAAAACGCTTAGCGTGCCGCCTCGTAAATACGACGGCTGACGTCCAGCGTGATGTCGCCGTGCTCGCCCAGATGGGTCATACCGTGCTCTTCGAGTTTCGCCAGCAGGGCAGGGATAGAGCTGCCGTCCAGGCCGTAGCCAGACAGACGCGTTGGCACGCCCAGACCTTCAAAGAAGCTGCGGGTCGCTTCGATGGCGGCATCAATACGCGCATCGTCAGAACCCTCGGTGATGTTCCACACGCGTTCAGCGTACTGCAGCAGCTTGGCGCGTTTGGTGTCGCGTTTTTCGTTCCACAGGGCAGGCAGCACAACGGCCAGCGTCTGAGCGTGGTCCAGACCGTGCATTGCCGTCAGCTCGTGGCCCAGCATGTGGGTTGCCCAGTCCTGCGGCACGCCAGCCCCGATCAGGCCGTTTAGCGCCTGCGTGGCGGCCCACATTACGTTGGCGCGAACGTCGTAGTTTTCCGGCTCTTTCAGCGCTTTCGGACCTTCTTCGACGAGCGTCAGCAGAATGCCTTCCGCGAAGCGATCCTGAATTTTGGCATTTACCGGATACGTGACGTACTGCTCAACGGTATGAACAAAGGCGTCGACCACGCCGTTCGCTACCTGACGCGCAGGCAGGGTGTAGGTGTAAACCGGGTCCAGAATGGCGAACACAGGCTGAACGTGTTCGTTCATGAATGCTTGTTTGTCACCGGTGGTTTTACGGGAGATCACCGCGCCCTTGTTGGATTCAGAACCGGTGGCCGGAAGGGTCAGCACGGAGCCCATCGGGATAGCGCTTTTGATGTCGCTGCCGCGGGTTTCCAGAATGTGCCATGGATCGATGCCGTCAGCGTAGTGCGCTGCCGCCGCGATGAATTTGGTACCGTCCAGCACGGAGCCGCCGCCGACCGCCAGCAGGAAGGTGATGTTTTCTTCGCGGGCGATTTTCACCGCGTTCATCAGCGTTTCGTAAGACGGGTTTGGCTCGATGCCGCCGAACTCACGCACGTCCAGACCGTCCAGCGCGCTGTAAACCTGATCCAATACGCCGGTTTTTTTCACGCTGCCGCCACCGTAGGTGATCAGCACGCGGGCGTCAGCAGGGATCTGCGCGCGCAGATCGGCGATAGCGTCTTTACCAAACAGAATGCGGGTTGGGGTGTGAAGATTAAAGTTGTTCATTGCTCGTTCCCTTTAGTGGGTGAAAAACCGTGGTGGCGCAGAGGGCGACCTGATGCTGCTCATTGTGGCCGCCCGGGGCTACGCCCTCAATGCACATTCCTGCCGATGTCTTGCCCATTTCTACAGAGCGCTGGAGAAAGCGCGGAAAACAACGCACACTGTCAACGTCGAAAACCGCACCCGGAGTAACGCAAGATGAACCGTGAGGCTATCTGCCAGCAGCTCACTGCGCAGATTAAAAGACTGATAGATAACGAAAATGGCGTCAGTGGCCTGCTTCCTGACATTCGCCTGCTTTATGGCACGCAGCCAGGGACGCGCACGCCGGTCATGTATCAGCCGGGCATCGTTTTTCTCTTCTCGGGCCATAAAATTGGCTATATCAACGAGCGCGTGTTCCGCTACGACACCAACGAATATCTGCTTCTGACGGTACCTTTACCCTTCGAATGTGAAACCTTCGCGACAGAGGCGGTTCCGCTGGCCGGTATTCGCGTCAACGTCGATATTCTTCAGCTGCAGGAGCTGCTGATGGAGATAGGTGAAGACGAGTTCTTCCAGCCTTCGATGGCGTCAAGCGGGATTAACTCGGCGACGCTGTCGGAAGAGATCCTCTGCGCCATTGAGCGTCTGCTGGACGTGATGGAGAGGCCGCTGGACGCGCGCATTCTGGGCAAGCAGATTATCCGCGAAATTCTCTACCACGTGCTGCTGGGCCCGGGGGGCGGAGCGTTACTGGCCCTGGTGAGCCGACAGACCCACTTCAGCCTGATAAGCCGCGTGCTCAAGCGTATCGAGAGCCAGTACACCGAAAACCTCAGCGTCGACCAGCTGGCGGCGGAAGCGAACATGAGCGTCTCGGCGTTTCACCATAATTTTAAATCGGTGACCAGCACCTCGCCGCTGCAGTACCTCAAAACCTACCGGCTGCATAAGGCGCGGATGCTGATGATCCACGACGGCATGAAGGCCAGCGCGGCGGCGATGCGGGTGGGCTACGAAAGTGCGTCGCAGTTCAGTCGGGAGTTTAAGCGCTATTTCGGCGTTACGCCGGGAGAGGATGCGTCACGTATAAGAACGATGCAGGGAGTCTGACGAAAAACGTAGGCCGGGTAAGCGATAGCGCCACCCGGCTTTGTTGAATTATGCGCTGCAGTACTTCTTCTTAATCACCACCGCGATAGTCCCCACCAGACCCGCCACCAGCAGGAACATCGGCAGCACCATCAGGAAGGTCATCACCTGATCTTCGTGGTGTTTCACGAAGGGGATCATATTCAGCGCGTAGCCGAGCGTCGTCACCACGCCAACCCACAGCAGGGCGCTCAGCCAGTTGAAGAACTGGAAGCGGCGGTTCGACAGGCCGGAAATGCCCGCCATCGTCGGCAGAAGGGTGCGAACGAACGCCAGGAAACGCCCCGCCAGCAGCGCCAGCAGGCCGTGCCGGTCAAACATGCAGGTCGCACGCTGATGATATTTATGCGGCAGCTGCGCCAGCCAGCTTTTGACGACGCGCGTGTTCCCCAGCCAGCGGCCCTGCAGATAGCTCAGCCAGCAGCCCAGGCTGGCTGCGGAGGTAAGGATAACCATCGTTGGCGTGAAGTCCATGACGCCTTTACCGATTAACGCCCCGGCAAGTAAAAGCAGGCTGTCACCGGGTAAAAACGAGGCTGGCAGTAATCCATTTTCCAGAAACAGAGTTGCGAACATCACGAAATAGACGATACCGACGACGTGAGGATCCGCCAGCGCGGCAAAATCGTGGTGCCAGAGCGCCGCGATAATATCTTGAATAACAGCCATGGACTTTCCTGTGGAACAGCAGATATAGCGCTATTGTACTCCCTTATTCGTCCGTCGGGTTTGATCCCGGGCGCAACTCATGCAGACTTTTCCGCTTGCGGTGTCCACAAAAGCGTCCAGGGAGTACATTTTCAGCCTGCACTCTACACGATACGCTCGAACCCTGCTGCTAAATCCGCAATCAGATCGTCAACATTTTCTAAACCGATATGCAGTCGAATCAGGGTACCGCTGAAGTCCACGTCGCCACCGGGGCGCAGGGCCGCAATTTGTTCCGGCTGGTTAGCCAGGATGAGGGATTCAAAACCGCCCCACGAGTAGGCCATGCTGAAGAGGGTAAAATTATCCAGATAGCTTGCCAGTTCGTCGTTATTCAGCCGTTTTTTCAGCACAAACGAGAACAACCCGCTGCTGCCTGTAAAGTCACGCTGCCAGAACTCATGGCCTTTACTGCCGGGTAGCGCGGGGTGATTCACGCGCTCAACCTGCGGATGCTGTGCCAGCCACTCGGCAACTCTCAGGCTGCTTTCATGGTGCTGACGCAGGCGAACCCCCAGCGTGCGGATGCCCCGGCTGGTCATGTAGGCCGTGTCGGCATCCACCATTTGCCCCATCAGGTAGGCGTTTTCACGCAGCTGATCCCAGCAGCGCGCGTTGGAGACCGCCGTGCCGATCATGCCGTCAGAGTGGCCAATCAGGTACTTCGTCGCCGCCTGAATCGAGATATCAATGTCGAATTCCAGCGCTTTGAACAGCACGCCTGCCGCCCAGGTGTTGTCGATCATAACGATCGCCTCTGGCGCTTTGCTGCGCACGGCCTTCACGATAGCCGGCACGTCGTGAACTTCCATGGTGAGCGACCCCGGCGATTCCAGGAACACAATGCGCGTGTTGGGCTGAATAAGTTCGGCAATACCTTCACCAATCAGCGGGTCGAACCAGCCGGTGGTCACGCCGAGCTTGCTGAGAATTTTGGTACAGAAGTCCTGGCTGGGTTCGTAGGCGGTGTTGGTCATCAGGATGTGATCGCCCTGTTCCACGAACGCCAGAATGGTGTTGGCGACCGCAGCCGCTCCGCACGGGAACAGCGCGCAGCCTGCGCCGCCTTCCAGCTCGCACATCGCCTCCTGCAGAGAAAAATGGGTTAGCGTGCCGCGACGGCCATAAAACAGGCCGCCTTTCGCGCGGTTGCGCGTGGCGATTTTTTTCTCCTCAACGGTATCAAACACCAGCGAGGAGGCGCGTTGAATCACGCTGTTGACCGATCCCTGAGTATATTTTTTGCTGCGTCCTGCCTGTACCAGCGTGGTATCAAGATGCTTCTTTGTCATGTTCGCTAACCCTGTTTTTATACGTCTGGACGTCCAGACTACCACGATTGGAAAAAACTGCACCCGCAGGCTTATCGAATAAGCAGAAAATATTAGCAAAAAAACGCATAAGAAATTTTTACTGCGTAAGCGCAAGGAAAGTGAACGAAAATTGCGGCACTATGCAAATACTAATGAGAACTACTATCAATTCGACGACGTTTTGATATTATTACGTTCAGATTTTGTGATTTGCGTCCTGGAGATACAGAGTGGGTAATAATTTGATGCAGGCGGATCTCTCCGTTTGGGGCATGTATCAGCATGCTGACATCGTGGTTAAGATTGTGATGATCGGCCTGATTCTGGCGTCCGTTGTCACCTGGGCTATCTTCTTCAGCAAGAGCGCCGAGCTGCTTTCGCAGAAGCGTCGTCTCAAGCGGGAACAGCAGCAGCTGGCTGAAGCCCGCTCTCTGGATCAGGCTTCAGACATGACCTCATCCTTCCACGCGAAAAGCCTTACCACCCTGTTAGTGAATGAAGCGCAGAACGAGCTGGAACTCTCCGCGGGCAGTGAAGATAACGAAGGCATCAAAGAACGTACCGGTTTCCGCCTGGAGCGTCGCGTGGCGGCCGTTGGCCGACACATGGGGCGCGGCAATGGTTATCTGGCGACCATCGGGGCGATCTCACCGTTTATCGGCCTTTTCGGTACGGTCTGGGGCATCATGAACAGCTTTATCGGTATCGCGCAGACCCAAACCACCAACCTGGCGGTTGTGGCCCCGGGTATCGCAGAAGCGCTGCTGGCGACGGCGATTGGTCTGGTCGCGGCGATTCCGGCGGTGGTTATCTATAACATCTTCGCGCGTATGATTGGCAGCTACAAAGCCACGCTGGGTGACGTTGCCGCGCAGGTTCTGCTGCTGCAAAGTCGCGATCTCGACCTGAATGCCAGCTCGGTTAAGCCGGTGCACGCGGCGTCCAAACTGCGCGTGGGTTGATAGTATGGCGATGCGTCTAAACGAAAATCTGGACGATAACGGCGAAATGCATGAGATCAACGTGACGCCGTTTATCGACGTTATGCTGGTTCTGCTGATTATCTTCATGGTGGCTGCGCCGCTGGCGACGGTGGATGTGAAGGTAAATCTGCCTGCCTCATCCAGCCAGCCCCAGCCGCGCCCGGAGAAGCCTATCTACCTGTCGGTGAAGGCGGATAAATCCATGTTCCTCGGCAATGACCCGGTGACGGCCGACTCTGTCATCCCGGCCCTGGATCAGCTTACGGGCGGTAAGAAAGACACCACGGTCTTCTTCCGTGCGGATAAAACCGTTGATTATGAAACCATGATGAAGGTAATGGACACGCTGCATCAGGCGGGTTACCTGAAGATTGGGCTGGTCGGCGAAGAAAAAGCGGCCAAAAAATAGAACGAAAGCTGGCGAAAGCCAGCTTTTTTGTTTTCTGCCACGCAACATCGTTATTATTTTCTGCTGTATATCCCCATTCTTCATATTTCCTTATCAATAAAGCAATAATTAATAATCCATTGATAGTTAAGTAAATATCAGTATTCGGCTGAGCCATTAAAATATATCGTTGGCTGAAATGGCGTCGTGGAATATCCCCACTACGCTTAAAAAAGATAATAAAAACAAACCTTCTTCGAAGGATCTTTTCACCTGCACAGCAAGAGACTCCCTATGGCTACGATGACATGGCTGTATCCGCACGCGCCTCAAAACGATCTGTTTTCGCTTTCTGCCATTCGACGACGCGCCGACAGGCTAATACTGGTGCTCATCTGGTCGCTGTGGGCCATCTCGCTGGGGGTGGGCTATATCAACGAGAATATCGTGCAGGGGGCGATTATTGGCACCTCTCTGGTCTGTTTATCGACGCTGCTGACGCTGTTGTTTCCCGGCGCGCTGTTGCTCCGCCTGAGCTCTGCGTTTGTGCTAATGGCATTTTCCGCGCTGCTGATTCATCTGGGCGAAGGCGAAACTGAATACCATTTCTCGGTTTTCGTCCTGCTCTCCGCGCTGCTTGCCTGGCGAGACTGGCGACCTCTGGTGATGGGGGCGGCGGTCATCGCGTTACATCATCTGGTGTTTAACTATCTGCAGGAAAATGACCTTTACGGCGTCGTGGTGTTCATGCACACCGGCTTTCATATGGTGGTTTTCCACGGGCTGTTTGTGGTGGTCCAGACCGCAATTCTGGTTCTGCTGGCGATACGAATGGAGCAGGACGCCCGCTCGGCGAGCGAGGTGGCAAGGCTGGCGGGGGTGATCAACCGTGAACCGGGGTACCTCACGCTGGCCGTCGATGCGGTCCCCGCAGAGTCTTCCTTTGCCCGCACGTTCAGCCTGACGTTGGGCACCATGCGCGCCACGCTTGAGCAGGTCAGCGCCAATATTGGGCAACTGCTGGAGGCATCCCGCGCGTTAGGACAGCGCAACAGCGCGCTGTCGGAACGTACCGATCACCAGGCAAGTTCGCTGGCGACGGCGGCCAGTGCGATGGAACAACTGAGGGCTGTCGCCACCCTGACCAGTGAAAAAGCAAGCCAGGTCAGGGAGGTGGCGTTCAGCACCAGTAACGTGGCGGAGCAGGGGGGCCATAACGTACGGCAGGCGATTGCGGCGATGGAGCACATTCGCGAGGAGTCGCAGCGCATTTACGCCATTCTGGAGCTGATCGACGGGATTGCGTTCCAGACCAATATTCTGTCGCTCAACGCCTCGGTCGAGGCTGCCAGAGCGGGCGAAAATGGCAAAGGCTTCGCAGTGGTTGCCTCGGAAGTGCGTGTGTTGGCCCAGCGCAGCGAGGGGGCTGCAAAAGATATCCGCCAGCTTCTGACCGCATCGCAGGCAACCACGCTGCAGGGCGTCGAGCAGGTTGAGCAGGCGGGTATGACAATGAAGTCGATCATTGAGAGTATCGAAGGGCTTCGCTCTCTGCTGGAGGAGCTGTCGCAGATGAGCGAGCAGCAGCGGGCGAGCATTGCGCAGATGAACGACAGCATTGCCAGCATCGATGCCAGCGTGCAGGAGAACGTGCGTCACGTAGCGCAAACAGTGCAGGTGGCTGAAGCGCAGCGCCAGCAGACGGGTCAGTTAAAAGAGGCGATTGCCGTATTCAGATTTAATTAGCGTTGCGGTTCGGAGGGGGCGCTGGCACCAGACGCCAGCGCGTCTTCATCAAGCGCAACGCAGGTGACGTTTGATGTACGGTACTCACCGTCTGACAGCTTGCGCGTCAGGCGCAGGGTGGCGATTTCTCTGGCAAGCAGATACTGGTAATTGGCCTCGAGGCGACCCAGAAGCTTCTCTTTCAGCTCTGGCCGCTGTTCCATGATGGTGTTCATCACGGCACCGTAAATTTCTTCTTTGACCTGTAGCGGATAAATTTCACGGCGATTCTGCCATTTCAGCCGCACCAGCGTTGCCGGGATCGATACCAGGTCCTGGGTAATACGCGTCATCTCGTCATTTTTTGTGTTTCGCAGCGCATCGAGATTTTGCTTTAAGATAAATTCATCACTTTTCTTATCATCTAAAGTCAAATAAACGTCGTTGTTTTTAACTTCCTTCACGTTAATCCTCCCCAAGGCTATAAAAAATTGGGTTGTTTTTTTCGCGCGTAATTAAGTTAAGCCAAATTTCATTGCCCGCTTTGTTAATTTCTTCGGTTTTCTCGGCCAATATTTGACTTAGTTTCTGGGCATCTATTTCACCCTCGGCCTGCAGGTCATTCAGCAGGTGGACAAAGGCTTCAATTTTTATGGCGCGAAATAAGCGGTCTTTTATATGGCGATCGTGCTCTTCCAGCAACATATTTCGGGATTTGCCAGTTCGGGAAACACCAATTAATATATCGGGCTCGAAATCAGAGAGCTTTCTTTTCCCCTGAGTGAAACTGGCCTCTTTTTCTGCTTCCGTCGGTTGCTGTTCCACAGGCGTGATGTGGTACTTAGCCGGGACGAGATAGTCGGGCAGCATTTTCAATTTCCTTTAATTTCAACAGGGTGGGGTTGGTAAAGGCGTGAGATTCGTTGACAATATCATGAGGCAAATTTAAAATCAAAAAAAATGGAGCCTACCCATGAACAGCATCTTTTTTACGGTCATCACATTACTATTACTGACCGCTGGTGTTCTTTTATTGATGCAGGAGTTCAATAAAACGAAAGTGTCGAAAGACACCAGTGAACCCCCGCAACCTGAACTGATGACAAAAGAGGAAGGTGAAGACCATTTCTCTGTATTGATGAACTCCGTTACGCCGGTCTGGTACTGGCGGGTGAACCACGAATATATCGACTTTTTACACGCGACAATTAAGCGCATGAAAATGTCGGAAATTAATGATACGCCCGGACTGTTTGAGGCGCAGCGTCGCTGTAGCGACCTGAATTCAGCCGTGTATAAATATTATGACAATATCAAAAAGCGCTGCCTTAACGGCGAGAAGGTCTCTTATTCCGATCTGGACGTATTAAATTTGCGGCAGTGTTTTCGCGAGTTCAGTCTGGAAGCCTATCCTGAGCTGGTGGCGCTTGTCTGGCCGGAGTACGCCCGTCCCGAGGTTAACCCGGACAACGTCTGAGTGGCGTACTGTTGAGTTATTGCAAACAGTCAGCGCCGTTGAGATATACTGGGCGCTGGTTTCTTTTGCAAACAGGACTTTATGGAACGCTTTTTTGAAAATGCCATGTACGCCTCTCGCTGGATACTGGCCCCCGTCTATTTTGGCCTTTCGCTGGCGCTTGTCGCGCTGACGATTAAGTTCTTTCAGGAAATCCTGCATGTTCTGCCGAACATTTTTTCCATTGCCGAAGCGGATTTGATTCTGGTTCTGCTGTCGCTGGTGGATATGACCCTGGTGGGCGGGCTGCTGGTGATGGTGATGTTCTCCGGCTACGAGAATTTTGTCTCCCAGCTTGATATCGACGAGCGTAAAGAGAAGCTCAGCTGGCTGGGCAAAATGGATGCGTCATCGCTGAAGAATAAAGTGGCCGCGTCGATTGTGGCGATCTCCTCTATCCACCTGCTACGCGTGTTTATGGACGCGAAGAACGTGCCGGATAACAAACTGATGTGGTACGTCATTATCCACCTGACGTTTGTGCTCTCTGCGTTTGTGATGGGGTATCTGGATAAGATCAGTAAGAAGTAATTCCCCCTCACCCTAACCCTCTCCCACAGGGAGAGGGCCGGGGTGAGGGCATCAGACCGCACTATTTATCCGACGACGCCTGCCACAGATTCAACTCCCCATCCGCAACATGCTGGTCAATCCGCTTGAGTTCGTCCTCCGTAAAGCGCAGGTTTTCCAGCGCCTGAACATTCTCTTCCAGCTGTTCCGGGCGGCTTGCGCCAATCAGCACGGACGTCACGCGCGCATCTTTCAGCAGCCAGCTTAGCGCCATCTGCGCCATGGTCTGACCGCGCGCCTGCGCCATTTCACTCAGTAAACGCAGGCTGTTCAGGTTGGCTTCGGTCAGCATTTTTTCGTTCAGACCACGGACTTTCTTGCCTTCACGCTGCATGCGTGAATCTTCAGGAATACCGTTCAGGTATTTTCCGGTCAGCAAACCCTGCGCCAGCGGGGTAAAGGCGATACACCCCGTACCGTTTGCTTCCAGCGCATCCAGCAAACCGGTCTTATCGACCCAGCGGTTGAGCAGGTTATAGGACGGCTGGTGGATCAGCAGGGGGATCTTCCACTCGCGCAGCAGCTCGGCCATTTTTTGTGTGCGCCCGGTTGAGTAGGAGGAAATGCCCACATACAGCGCTTTTCCACTCTGTACGGCGTGGGCCAGCGCGGCGGCCGTCTCTTCCATCGGCGTGTTTTCATCCACGCGGTGGGAATAGAAAATATCCACATACTCGACGCCCAGACGCTTCAGGCTCTGATCGAGGCTGGCGAGCAGATATTTGCGTGAACCGCCCGAGCCGTACGGCCCTGGCCACATGTCGTAACCCGCCTTGGTGGAGATAATCAGCTCGTCGCGGTACGCGGCGAAGTCCTCCCGCAACAGGCGGCCGAAATTCTCTTCCGCGCTACCCGCCGGAGGTCCGTAGTTATTGGCGAGATCGAAATGGGTGATGCCGAGGTCGAAGGCTTTGCGCAGCAGCGCGCGCTGGGCATCAAGAGGCTGAACGTGGCCGAAGCTGTGCCACAGTCCCAGCGACAGCGCAGGAAGGCGCAGACCGCTCTTTCCACAGTAGCGGTACTGCATATGTTCATAGCGGGTAGCGTCAGGGAACCAGGACATGATGTCTCCTTTTCTTATCGATAATTTTTTGAAACGTCGTTTTCATTCTGAACTTATCACATCACTATGCGCGAAGATAATGGTTAACGGCGGCTGTGCGACCAGTGAAGCCACGCTAATTAAAAATGATCACAAAACGTTATAATTTCCCTCGTTCCTGCCGATAACGAGAGTAGTACTCGCCTCTGGGCGAACTCACCCTCACGGCAAGGAAGACTTATGAATATGCTCCGTAATTTCACGATCCGTTTCGTCATGCTGGCGATTCTCGGGATCTTTTGTTTAATGTGGGCGGGTGTTGGACTGTACAGCACCTGGTCCCTGTCTCGCGTTACAGATGGCAACGAGGTGGACCGCCAGCTGGTCAAACAGATGACGGTGCTCAGTCAGGGCAACGATCAGTATTTCCGCTTTGTGACCCGTCTGAGCCGAGCGATGGAAGTCAAAGCTGCAGGCGGCACGCCGGATCTGGCCTCTGCCCAGCAGGCGCTGGATAACATGGGCAAGAAGCTGGCTGAAATGAAAGCCATTTCCCCTGGCCCGATGGATGAGCAGATCTCTTCCCGGGTGATCGGCACCTGGCAGGCGCTGCTTGAACAGGGCGTGACGCCGCAAATGCAGCAGGCGAAGCTGGGCGCGCTGGACGGCTACCGTCAGCAGGCCAACAACGTCACCCCACCGCTGAGCCGCGCGTTCGGCGCGGCGGCTGAAGAGTTCAACAATGCTGCCGCGAAGTCGCTCGACAGCACCCGCGTGGTGGTGGACGGCCTGACCAGCATGACCCGCACGGTGATTATCGTTGCCACGATAATCGGCCTGCTGATCCTGCTCTTTACCGACCGCTACCTGGTGGCGATGCTGGTCAAACCGCTGGATCGCATTCGCCAGCAGTTCCGCCAGATTGCCCAGGGCGATCTCAGCCAGCCCATTGAGCCGTTCGGCCGCAACTGCGTGGGACAGCTGGTACCGCTGCTGAGCGCCATGCAGGACAGCCTGCGCGAAGCGGTCAGCACGATCCGCTCCGGCAGTGAGAATATCTGGCGCGGCGCAACGGAGATCTCCAGCGGTAACAACGATCTCTCGTCCCGTACCGAAGAGCAGGCGGCCGCACTGGAAGAGACGGCCGCCAGCATGGAACAGCTGACCGCCACGGTGAAGCTGAACGCGGAAAGCGCGCGTCAGGCAAGCCAGCTGGCCGATGTGGCCTCTACCACTGCCAGCCGCGGCGGCTCGCTGGTGGAAGAGGTGGTGACCACCATGAGCGGGATTTCGGAAAGCTCGAAGAAAATTGCTGAAATCACCAACGTCATTAACAGCATTGCCTTCCAGACCAATATTCTGGCACTCAATGCGGCGGTTGAAGCGGCGCGCGCGGGCGAACAGGGCCGTGGTTTCGCGGTAGTCGCAGGCGAAGTCCGCAACCTGGCAAGCCGCAGCGCCAACGCGGCCAAAGAGATTGAGGGGCTGATTACCGACTCCGTTTCCCGCGTCGAGCAGGGGGCGAAGCTGGTGGGCGACACCGGCACCACTATGGATGCGATTTTGCGTGACGTGACGGAAGTGACGACCATTATGAAGCAAATAGCCTCTGCCTCTGAGGAGCAAAGCAAGGGCATTTCGCAGGTCGGGGTTGCCATTACCCAGATGGACGGCGTTACCCAGCAAAACGCCTCGCTGGTTGAAGAGGTTTCCGCGGCGGCGGCGGCGCTGGAGCGCCAGACCGAAGATCTTCAGCGCTCGGTGCAGAAGTTCCGCCTGACGGCATAACGCAGCGCTGCAAGGCCGCCTTGTGCGGCCTTGCATTATTAACGTCTTCCCCTCCAGCTCGCGCTGAAACTGCTATTCTTTTGCTAATCCCCTGACGTTCTGGGCTCTCTTCTATGAGGTGTTGCTATGAACAGATCGTTATCTGTCATCCCTGTTCTCTCTTTCATTTTTCTGATGCTGTTTTCGGTTTTTGCCAGTGCGACCCAGCAGGCGCAGGAACGGCGCGTGGCGCGTGATGTCAGGCAGGAAACCCGCGATGCGTCACGGCAGGTGAAGCAGACCTGCGTGGCAAACAATAACCAGAGTAATCACGACTGCCGCCAGGACAAGCGCCAGATGAAACAGTCCGGACGGCAAAAAGCGCGGGATATTAAGTATTAACATAACAGGTGAGGCGGCATGCAAGCGTATTTCTTGCCGCCTTTTTAAAAAACGTAAGTCAATATTTTTTAAATATTAAAGTATTTGCTTGTAACAATATATTTGGCATTTTCTGCACATTCCAGAACATGAAAATTAATATTGTCTTAAGATTCAGTCGACATAATGAATTATCTTCTTGATACCGGAAATAATTCAATTTATGAAAAACCGTATTATTTTATTTGCTGCCCTGGCAGGTTTTGCTGTGTTCAATACAGCTATGGCCCAGAGCGTCACGGTCGATGTCCCTGCCGGGTATAAGGTCGTGATTGTTCCGCAGTCAGCCACGGTTCCTGAGGCGGTAAGCGTTGCGCCTGCACCTGCACAAACAACGTATGCCGCCCCTGCACCGGTCTATCATCCGCGTGCACGTCATGTGGCGAGCGTGGCGGAAGGGATGGTGATTGAGCATCAGTATGACGATCACCATTGATGTATTCCGGGTGACATTTCTGACCATAAGTTGAGGGCAAATAGTCGTGATTGGGTGCAGGGAGTTATTACTGAACAGTCATGAGGCCGGGCACGCGCTGCGACACCCGGCGAAATCTATTAGTGCGTCGCTTCACCAATCAGCGCGCCCGTTCCCGCGCCAACGGCTGCACCTTTCAGCACGCTCTTGCCGGTAACCGCTGCGGCACCTGCGCCCACGGCAGCACCTACCGCACCACCTTTACGCGCGGCTTTACCTTTGTCGCCGTTTTTGAACATGGCACCGGTGCCTGCGCCAACAACGGCACCGCCAACGGTCGATTTCAGATCTTTGCCCGTGGCCGCACCAATGGCAGCACCTGCTACCGCGCCAGCGGCGGTTTTGTCGATGGCCATTCCCGAGGTGGAAAAAATGAGGGCGCTGATAACCAGCGTTGTTTTAATAAGTTTCATAACAGATCCTTTGTGACTGCTGTCGGTTGATACGTTGCTTCTCACTCTGAGGTGAGAAAAACGCACAGATAGTGCCAGCAATACCGGCTCAACCTTTAGGCTAATCATGCCCTGAGCAAGGATCTCTGTGGCCGGGCGGCGATCCGCCCGGCTAGTCGTCACGCCTGACGTTTGTCTTCTGTATTGGTCTCGAAGTCGCTCGCCGCGTGGCGTTCGTGGAGCTGCTCGTTCAGCTCGCCGCTGGTGCGGTTAACGATGCGTCCGCGCTTAACGGCATGGCGGTTCGCCACGTCTTTCGCCCAGCGCTGCACGTTGGTGTACTTTTCTGCGTCGAGGAACTCGGCGGCGTTATACACGCTGCCCAGCGCCACGCAGCCGAACCATGGCCAGATAGCGATATCCGCGATGGTGTACTCCTCACCCGCCACGTAGCGGCCGCGCGCCAGCTGTTTATCCAGCACGTCGAACAGGCGTTTGGCTTCCATGGTGAAGCGGTCAATCGCGTACTCAATTTTCACCGGCGCGTAGTTGTAGAAGTGGCCAAAACCGCCGCCGAGGAACGGCGCCGCGCCCTGGAGCCAGAACAGCCAGTTCAGCGTTTCGGTGCGTCCCGCCGGATCCTTCGGCAGGAAGTGGCCGAACTTCTCCGCCAGATAGAGCAGAATATTGCCGGACTCAAATACGCGCGTTGGCGGGTTCGTGGAGTGGTCACGAAGCGCCGGTATTTTCGAGTTCGGGTTCACCTCAACGAAGCCGCTGGAGAACTGATCGCCCTCGCCGATGCGGATCAACCACGCGTCGTACTCCGCGCCCGTCACGCCCAGCGCCAGCAGCTCTTCGAGCATGATCGTCACTTTCTGGCCGTTCGGCGTACCGAGAGAGTAAAGCTGCAGCGGGTGCGAACCTACGGGCAAATCCTTCTCATGCGTTGCGCCGGAGATCGGGCGGTTAATATTGGCGAACGCGCCGCCGTTGTTCTTTTTCCATTCCCACACTTTTGGTGGCTGATACGTGTTGTCTGACATGTTGGCCTGCCTTTTGAGTGATGTGTTGAGGCAGTGTAGCAGGAGATTTGTGAAGCGTTTAACCAACTGAGCGTAATCGATCTGCCGCTATTCCTTCCGGCGCTTATATATATCAAATCCGGCATAAGCTTAATCGAAAATCGCATTTTCATAATTAATGCGTAAACGGATAAAGCTGCATATGATGCTTCAACATAAATAAAAGATGCAGTAATAAACACTTTATAAGGCAAGGAGTTAGTGAGATGCGCAAGCTTCTGTTATCGGCAGTGGTCGTTTCGCTCGCGTTAGGCCTGGCGGGCTGTGATGATGCGAAAAATAAAGAGACCAATACCCCCCCTGCGGCAAAAAGCGACGCGCCAAAAGAGGGCGGTTCGCTGATTATCGGTATTACCTCCGGCGACCCGTTAGCCGTTAATCCGCTCTATGCCAGTGACCGTACGACGTTAACGATCATGCAGGCGCTCTATGCCCCGCTCTATAGCTTCAACAACGGTAAGATCGAGTGGGGCCTGGCGGAAAGCCTGACGCCCTCCGCCGACAACCTGAGCTATACCCTGACGTTAAAACCCAACCTGAAATGGCAGGACGGACAGCCGCTGACGGCGGACGACGTGGTCTTTACGTTCAATAAGCTGCTGGATGCCAAACAGCACAGCTTCTTCCGCAGCATGTTCACCTACGGCGATAAGCCGGTACAGGTAAGCAAGGTTGACGACCGCACCGTTAAGTTCACCTTACCGCAGGTTAGCGCGGCCTTTACCGGCACTCTGGTTCAAATCTACCCGATTCCGCAGCACGTGTTCGCAGGTGAAGGTGACCTGGAAAAGAGCAGCAAAAACGATGCGCCGGTCGGCTCCGGGCCGTTCAAATTCAAAGAGTACCGCGCCGGACAATACTACGCCCTGACCCGTTTTGACGATTACTGGAACGGCAAAGCGAAGCTTGATTCGGTTACCTACCGTTTCGCCAAAGACAGCAACGCCGCCAACCTGGCGCTGCAAAACGGAGAAATCAACCTCAAGATGGTTGACCCGCAGGATGTAAACCGCCTGAAAAATACCGGTAAGTTTGACTTCGTGGTCTATCCGGAAGGCCGCCTGGCCTATATGACGTTCAACCAGAACGTGTCGGTGATGAAGAGCAAAGCGCTGCGTCAGGCCATCGCGTATGCCATCAACAAAGACGAGCTCACCCAGACCGCGTTTACCTCGCCGGACTACGCTAAACCGGCGACCTCGTTCCTGACGCCCGATACGCTTTACAAGACGGATGACGTTGAACAGTACAAATTCGATCTGCAAAAAGCCAAAGAGCTGCTTAAAGCGTCCGGCGCGCCGGACAACCTCAAGCTGCGCCTGGCGTATGTGAACACCAACAAAACCCAGGAGAGCATGGCACTCTATATTCAGCAGGCGCTGAAGGCGATTGGGGTGAACGTGGAGCTGATGCCGCTGGACTCCAACGCCATGTCTCAGCGCAGCCTTGATATGAACAACACCGCGTGGGAGCTGAACCTGGGCGGCTACATCATGGGCTCCGAGCCGGACGGTTACAAATCGCTGTTCATGAGCAACGAAGCCTATAACTACGCGCACTACAAAAATCCGCAGTTTGATGCCCTGTGGGATAAAGGCGCCGTGGAAACCGACGCCGCGAAACGTGCCGATATCTACAAGCACATTCAGCAGACCGTGGCGAACGACATGACCTACTACCCGATTGCCTATACCAATGCGACCGTCGCGGTGGACAAGCGCTTCGGCGGCACCCAGGAGGCAGAGCCGAAACCGGTCTATCTGTTCCAGGATCTGTCAAAAATCTATCAGAAATAAGTGATTGCCCCGGCCGTCAGGTCGGGGATTTTGTAAGGGCATGTCGTGAACACACTCCTCACCCGTCGGCTGCTGCAGCTGCTGCCGATGCTGTTCTTTATTTCACTGGTGGCGTTTTTGCTGGTCAAACTTGCGCCCGGCGATCCGGTGGCGGCGTACATTACGCCGCGCATGGCCCCGGAAGATATTGAACGTATTCGCCAGAGCCTGGGGCTGGATAAGCCCCTGGTCACGCAGTACGTCCTGTGGCTGAAAAACGTCCTGCAGGGCGATCTCGGCTATTCGCTTATCTACCACCGCCCGGTGCTGGAGATGATCGGCGAACGCATTCCGGCCACGCTGGGGCTGATGGGCGCGTCGCTGCTGATGGCGATCGTGCTGGCGATCCCGCTGGGCCTGCTGGCGGGGGCATTTAAGCACCGCTGGCTGGATCACCTGCTGAACCTGTTCGCCTATATCGGCATCTCGGTGCCGATTTTCTGGTTCGGCATCTTGCTCATTACGGTCTTTGCCGTGCAGCTTAACTGGTTCCCCAGCATGGGTATGCGCACCATCGGCATGGAAGATAACGCGCTGGACGTGCTGCGTCACGGCGTGCTGCCGTGTATTGCCCTCACGTTCTACAACCTCTCCAGCTACGTGCGCTACATCCGCTCCAACACCATCTCGCAGCTCTCGGCTGACTACGTGCAGACCCAGCTGGCCTACGGCGCCACGCGTTCCAGCATTCTGTTCCGCCACGTGCTGAAAAACGTGCTGCTGCCGGTGATTACCCTGTTCGGCCTGTCGTTCGGTGAGCTGATTGTGGGGGCCTATGTGACGGAAAGCGTCTTCTCGTGGCCGGGGATGGGGCTGCTCGGGATCCAGTCGATCGCCTCGCTGGACTACCCGCTGATCATGGCTATCATCATGCTCTCGTCGATGATGCTGATCGTCGGTAACCTGATCGCCGATCTGCTTTATCGCTTCGCCGATCCCCGCATTCGTACGCTGAGGTAACCCGGATGAGCAGACGCTGGCAGCAGGTTCGTCACCAGCTGCGCCGCAACCGTCCGGCGCAGTTCTCCCTGTTTGTGCTTTTTATTTTTGTTGTCGCCGCGCTCTGTGCGGGCCTAAGTCCGTACGATCCGGATCGGATGGCGCTCGGCGCACGCACGCTACCGCCGGATGCCGCGCACTGGTTCGGCACCGACGAGTATGGCCGCGACTACTTCACCCGCGCGCTGTATGGCGGCCAGATCTCCCTGATGGTCGGTTTTCTCGCCATGCTCTTTTCCACGCTTATCGGCACGGTGGTGGGAACGGTGAGCGGCTATTTTGGCGGCTGGCTGGATAACGTGATGATGCGCGCCGTGGATATCCTGATGGCCATTCCGGCCTTCTTCCTGCTGCTGGTGGTGAATGCTTACCTCAAGCCGGGCGTGGATAACATCATTCTGATCATCAGCCTGCTGACGTGGATGAACATGTCGCGGCTGGTGCGCGCAGAAACCTTATCGGTGAAAGAGCGCGAGTATGTGCTTTATGCCCGCGCGTCGGGGGAAAACCCGCTGCGCATTATCGTGCGCCACATTATTCCCGGCGTGCTGCCGACCATTATCGTGGCCGCCACGCTCAATATCGCCTCGGCCATTCTGATGGAGTCGACGCTCAGCTTCTTAGGGCTGGGCGTGCAGGCGCCTGCGGCATCGTGGGGAAGCATGCTCAACAACGCCCAGTCGTATATTGGCGAAGCGTCGTGGCTGGCGATGTTCCCCGGCATTTTGATCCTGCTGACGGTGTTCAGCTTTAACGTGCTGGGCGATGTCTTCCGTACCGCCTTTGAGCCAGGAGCGAATCGCGATGAGTAACTTATTAGCGCTTGAGAACCTGCAAACCACCTTCCGCACCCGCGAGGGCGAGGTTCACGCTGTGCGCGGCGTGAGCTTTCAGGTTCAGCCGGGCGAACTCGTCGGTATCGTCGGCGAGTCGGGCTGCGGGAAAAGCGTCACCTGTAAGTCGATCATTCAGCTTCTGGGGAACAACGGACGGATAACCGGCGGCAGCATCCGCTTCCAGAATGACGATCTGGCGCAGAAAACCCCTGAGCAGATGCGCGCTATTCGCGGCAACGAGATCGCGATGATTTTCCAGGATCCGATGACCGCCCTGAACCCGGTGCTGACCATCGGCAAACAGATGGCGGAGATCCTGATGCGCAATAAAGGACTGACCAAAAAAGCGGCCAAAGCGGCGGCGATCGCCATGCTGGAACAGGTGGGGATTGCCGAAGCGGAACGCCGATACGACCAGTATCCCCACGAGTTTAGCGGCGGGATGCGCCAGCGGGTGATGATCGCGATTGCGCTCTCCTGCAACCCTAAGCTTCTTATTGCCGATGAGCCAACCACCGCGCTGGACGTGACCATTCAGGCGCAGATCCTGCGTCTGCTGAAAAGCCTGCAACAGCAGACCCAAACCGCGATTCTGCTGATCACCCACGATCTCGGCGTGGTGGCGCAGGTCTGCAGCCGCGTGGTGGTGATGTACGGCGGGCTGGTGATGGAGGAGGGGAGCGTGGAGGACATTTTTTATCGCCCTGCGCATCCTTACACTCAGGGTCTGCTGGCCTCGCTGCCGCGCCCGGATGAGGTTAACCAACGCTTATCGCCCATCGAAGGCGCGCCGCCTGGCCTGCTTAACCCGCCGCCGGGCTGTCCGTTCGCCGAACGCTGCCCGAAACGCATGCCCCAGTGTGAACGGCAGCCCGCATTTTACACCGCCGGAGAGGGCCATCGCGCCGCCTGCTGGCTATGGGCCGATAAGGAGATTCAGGCATGAGTGAACAACAGGCGCCATTAGTGAGCGTTCGCGATCTGCGCAAACACTATCCGCTCAACGGCGGTCTGCTGCATAAAGGCGTGGCCGTGAAGGCGGTTGATGGCGTGAGCTTTGATATTCAGCCCGGCGAGACGTTTGGCCTGGTGGGAGAGTCCGGCTGTGGGAAATCCACCCTCGGGCGCGCCATCCTGCGCCTTTTCGATATTACCTCTGGCGAGATCCACTTTGCCGGGCAGGCGATCGCTCACGCCCGCGAAAAAGAGCTCAAGCCGCTGCGTAAGCGGATGCAGGCGATTTTTCAGGATCCTTACTCCTCGCTCAACCCCGGCATGACGGTACGACAGCTGGTGGCCGAGCCGATGCAGATCCACGGCTACAGCCGCGAAGAACAGCGGGAACGTACGGAAACGCTGCTCTACAAAGTGGGGCTGAAGCACGAACACCTTGAACGATTCCCGCATGAGTTCAGCGGGGGGCAGCGTCAGCGCATCAGTATTGCCCGCGCGTTGTCCGTGCGTCCTGAATTTGTGCTGTGCGATGAACCGCTTTCGGCGCTGGACGTCTCGGTGCAGGCGCAGGTGGTGAATATTTTGCAGGATCTGCAGCAGGAGCTGGGGCTGACCTATCTGTTCATCGCCCACGATCTCTCCATGGTGCGCCATATCTCCAGCCGCATTGGGGTGATGTATCTCGGTAAGCTGGTGGAGGTGGCCCCGGCGAATGAACTGTATCAGCGTCCGGCGCACCCCTACACCCGCGCGCTGCTGGCGGCGGTTCCCCGGCCCGATCCGCGCATCCGCAATCTCGAAGACGCCACCCTGCGCGGCGACATTCCAGGCCCCACGTCCGCGCTGCCGGGCTGTAAGTTCTGCAGCCGCTGCCCGCACGCCATGCCGGTTTGCCAGACGCAGGAGCCTGCCATGCGGGAGATTGCGCCAGGGCATTTCGCGGCGTGCTGGTTGTTTAACGTGTAATTAATGCCCCACGCAGGTGTATGATAAATGCCCCTCTGTCAGGTTAATTACAACGTGCAGACGACGACAACCCTTAAAAAAATTGCCGCCTGCCTGTTTTAGGTTGGATACATGCGTAAAGGAAAGTTAAGCAGTGATGCGCCATTCGGGACATTGTTAGGCTATGCGCCCGGTGGCGTGGCGATTTACTCTTCAAATTACGGCAGTCTGGACCCGCGCAACTACCCGGAAGATGCGGATTTTCGCAGCTATATTGGCAACGAATACATGGGCCACAAGTGGCAGTGCGTTGAATTTGCCCGCCGTTTCCTGTTTCTCAACTATGGCTTCGTGTTTACCGACGTCGGCATGGCATGGGAGATCTTCTCCCTGCGCTTTTTGCGTCAGGTGGTGAACGATAACATCCTGCCCCTTCAGGCTTTTGCTAATGGCTCAAAACGCGCGCCGCGGGCCGGGGCGCTGCTGATCTGGCAAAAGGGCGGCGAGTTCCATGAGACCGGCCACGTGGCGGTGATCACCCAGCTTCTGGACGATAAGGTGCGTATCGCCGAGCAGAACGTGATTCACTCTCCGCTGCCGCTCGGGCAGCAATGGACGCGCGAGCTGCGTCTGAGCGTGGAGAACGGGTGTTATACGATCCATGACACTTTCAACGACACGGAGATCCTCGGCTGGATGATCCAGACCGACGACACGGAACACAGCATTCCCCAGCCGGAAATCGACGGCGAACTGCTGAAAATCAGCGGCGCGCGGCTGAAAAACAGGCGTCAGTTCGACGGAAAATGGCTTAACGAAAATGACGCATTGCAGCAGGCGTATATCCGCGCCAACGGCCATGTGATCAACAAAGATCCCTGCCAGTACTTCACCATTACCGAAAGCGCCGAGCAGGAGCTGATCAAGGCCACCAACGAACTGCATCTGATGTACCTGCACGCGACGGACAAGGTGCTGAAAGACGACAGCCTGCTGGCGCTTTTCGACATCCCGAAAATCCTCTGGCCGCGCCTGCGCCTCTCCTGGCAGTGGCGTCGTCACCATATGATCACCGGTCGTATGGATTTCTGCATGGATGAGCGCGGCATCAAGGTCTACGAGTACAACGCGGATTCCGCCTCATGCCATACCGAGGGCGGGCTGATTCTCGAAGAGTGGGTGAAAAACGGCTATCGCGGCAACGGGCATAACCCGGCGGAAGGGCTGCTGGAAGAGCTGACCGGCGCCTGGAAGCACAGTCACGCGCGGCCGTTTGTCCACATCATGCAGGACAACGATGTCGAAGAGGACTATCACGCGCTCTTTATCCAGCGTTCGCTGATGCAGGCCGGGTTTGAAACCAAAATCCTGCACGGGCTGGGGGCTCTGAGCTGGGATGCCGCCGGACAGCTGATTGACGACGAAGGTCGCCACGTCAACTGCGTGTGGAAAACCTGGGCGTGGGAGACGGCGATAGAGCAGATCCGTGAGGTCAGCGAAACCGAATATGCCGCCGTGCCGATCCGCACCGGACATCCTGAAGGCGAGGTGCGCCTGATTGACGTCCTGCTGCGCCCGGAGGTGCTGGTCTTTGAACCGCTGTGGACCGTCATTCCCGGCAACAAGGCGATTCTCCCGGTACTGTGGCAGCTGTTCCCGAACCACCGTTACCTGCTCGACACCGATTTTGAGGTTAACGATCTGCTGAAGCAGACCGGCTATGCCGTCAAGCCGATTGCCGGACGCTGCGGCAGCAATATCGACCTGATTAGCGCCCAGGACGAGCTGCTGGATAAATCCAGCGGCAAGTTTGTCGACCGTAAAAACATCTACCAGCAGCTGTGGTGCCTGCCGAAGGTCGACGGCAAGTACATTCAGGTCTGCACCTTCACCGTGGGTGGGAACTACGGCGGAACCTGCCTGCGCGGCGATGACTCGCTGGTGGTGAAGAAAGAGAGTGATATCGAGCCGCTGATTGTAGTTAAAGATAAGTAGCTCTTACCCGCAGTAAAAAAGCCCCCGCAGGGCATTCTGCGGGGGCTTTTCGTTACTGTTCTTCCTCTTCCAGCCCGTTGATCTTCAGATCGATGATGCGGCCAATCTGGTCATGATAGACCGTCAGCAGGTTGTACTGGCTCATCTCGGAGATGATCTGCGGTGAGACATTAAAGCTGCGGGCCAGCTCCTCCTGGTGAAAATAGCCCGGCTGACGCCGCCTCACGTGGGCGCGGCGGCGGTTGTACTGATACCACAAAATCAGCAGCCAGCCGTTGAGCGCGGCGAACAGTAAATAGATCAACACCGTATTAAAGGACGCAATAATGACGCCCCAGCGGTGGTCGCTCTCCTCGGTGAGCTGCATCCAGAGCCGGGCATACAGGAAAAACAGAAAGCCTCCCCACGCCACCAGCGTTAACGCGGCATCGAAAACACGTGGCAATAGCCGATGTTCGGTCAAAATTAAGGTATTTTCGTTCATTGAATGCTTCCTTTTCCCCGGTCCGGACTGATCCAGCGCGCGCGGGCGCGCTGGCGTTTAAGCATGACTTTTGGAAATGCGACGAGGGTGGTGAACAGGCCAATCATCCAGTACACCATCGGGAACCAGATCACCCAGAAAAGCGAGCTGGCCACCTTCCGTTCATAGCGCCGCTCGATGTACAAACTGACCAGGAACTGCAGGAGGCACATCACCCCCAGCAGCAGCCCGGTAAACTCCGGTGGAAAAAGGCTCTCCACGGTCAGCCTGGCAGGAACAGGGGCGATATGGCTGAGGATAAATAACAGCACCGTCATCGCGTACGCGAAGGCCCACAGCGTTGACAGGGCATACTCAAGAAACAGGGGCCACATGCGGTGATGCTCCCAGCGCACAATCCTGCGCAGGTTGACCAGAAACACCTCCGCGCCGCCCTGGGCCCAGCGCAGACGCTGTTTCCACAGACCCTTGAGCGTCTCCGGCATCAGGATCCAGCACAGCGCCCGCGGCTCGAAAAAGATATCCCAGTGGCGCAGCTGGAGCTTCCAGCTGATGTCGATGTCTTCGGTGATCATGTCCGGGCTCCAGTACCCGACGTCCGCCAGCGCCTGTCGGCGAAAGGCGGCAATAACGCCCGAGACGGTAAAGACCCGGCCATAGATCCGCTGCGTCCGCTTGATGAGCCCAATAATCGATGAGAACTCGCCCACCTGGATGCGACCAATCAGCGTGGAGCGCGTGCGAATACGTGGATTGCCGGTGACTGCCCCAACGTGGGGATACTGAATCAGCGGTGCCACCAGATACGCTGCCGTATCGCGATCGAGCAGGGCGTCACCGTCAATGCAGACCAGCAGATCGCCCCGGGCCGCCGCTGCCCCGGCTTTGAGCGCCAGCGCCTTCCCCTGGTTCTCCGCGAGGTTAATCACCCGCAGGCGCGGATGTTCCTGCGCCAGAGCCTGCAATACCTCCGCCGTGTTGTCAGACGAACCGTCGTTGATGGCGATAACTTCTATATTTTCATACCGCTGATCCAGCGCGGCGCTGATGGTCTCCCGGGCATTTCGTCCCTCGTTAAAGCAGGGGATCAGAATGGAGATGAGCGGCTCACCGGCGAGCGTCGGCGCGGGCGTGTCTTTATCCCACGACCAGTGGCGTTCAAGCTGAAACCAGAAATAGAGGCCGCCGGTTATCCAGAGCACCGACATGAACAGCGGCCAGAAGAACACAAAATCCAGAATCAGCTCACCGGTAAAGAGGGCGGCCACGCCTAACGGCAACCCGAATACCAGACATAAAATAGAAAAGGCGATAATGCGATCAGTCATTGTCAGGATACCAGTACGAAGAAAATACAGGCCTGATACGTGAGATATCAGGTTGGTTGTTGATGAAATCATCGGGGTAGTAGCCGTAGTTTTTGACGCCGTTCAGCTGGAGCACGCGCATCCACTGTGCCAGCTGGCTGTCGGAAACGGCGCGCGGCGGTTGCTTATCCCAGTCTCTGGCCTGCAGCTCGAAAATGGTTTTATCGAGCGCGCCGGGACGCGTGGCGACCGCTTTAACCAGACGCGTCAGCCAGGCATCGCTTTCGTCTACCGGGACGGACTCCATCAACGGCATGGCCATCGGCACCGTCCAGTCATACTCCGCCAGAAAATCGTCAAGATTCTGCGCGAACCACGCCTCGCTTTCGGGCTGCAGAATGGGTAAGGCGAACATATTGCGCGCGGTTTTTATCTGCGGGCCACGGATATGCTTCACCGCCAGGCTCAGGGCGTGGGTAAACCCGATAAGCAGTTGGCTCTTCTGGCGAGTCGTGTCCTGCCCGGCATCGTCCACGTCCGTCAGCACCGCATCGTCATGAAACAAAATCCCATTGAAGCTGGCATAGCGGGACAGATCTTCATAGATGTCCGTCACCTGCTGGCGCACCTGCGGGTCCCACGGGGAGAGCCGGATATAGGGCTCGGTGGCCTCGCTCAGTTGGCCTGTCTGGCGATCCCGGCGCTGCACGCGCGGCAGAGCAGGATCGAGATCGAACGAGAGCACCGGCATCCACGCGAAGACTTTCACGCCCGCGCGGGTTTGCAGCTGCCAGGAGACAAAATTAAAGAGATCGGCCCGGACCGGTAGCCGACGGTTGGGAAAATAGAGCGCCTTGATCCTGCCGTCGCCCTGCGGGTCGGCAAACGCCTGCAGGAAAACATGGCTGATTTTCATGTCGTAGACCCGCTGGATCAGCCTGTTGATATTTTGAGTCTGCTGGGCCGGATCGGGATCGTAAACGTAGTCGAGATCGACGTGCATGACGCGCACGGGCTCGCGCTCCTGAACCTGGCTTACCGTACTGGCAAACGCCTTGAGGGACGGATTACCGGCGATCAGCAGACGAGGGATGTTCCCCAGCTCCTGAACGTTCCCCAGCCCGTCCTCAAGGGTAAAGGCCAGCTGGTAACCCTGCTGTCTGGCGATCGCAAGCGACGTACCGTTAGCAGCGCCGTAGGGCCAGACCCAGGCGCGCGGCGCCTTGCCCGTCACCTGCGTGATTTTTTCGGTCACTTTACGAACGTCATCGCCGATCCGCTGGTTGAACTGATGGTCGGTTTCATAGCGGCCCGTTGCTTTATCATAAAAGCGATTGGCGATCGCCGGTTCGCGGCTGCCCTGCGGGTTGGCCGGAATGCCGTAATGCGAGGCCCAGGTATGCGATCCAATCTCAATCAGCGGGGACTGGCTGAGTTCGCGCACCATGTCCCACGTCGCGAAGCGATCGCGGGGCGTCATCAGGCCGCCGAAGTTAACTTTTTGATTTTCCGGCGTATCCACCCAGCTGCCCACCGGCGCCCACAGCGCAGGAACGTTCCACGCCTGAAGCAGCGGCCAGACGCGGGTGTAAAAGCTGCTGTAGCCGTCGTCAAAGCTGAGCAGAACGGCTTTGGGCGGCAGCGTTTTTTTCCCGTCATGGGCATCCAGGATGTCCTGCACGCTGATGACGTGATAGCCGTTGTGCAGCAGCCAGCTTATCTGCTCGTTTAACGCGCTGGTACGCACGGAGAGGTAGCGCTGATCGGCGGCATCGTCTTCGACGTCGTGGTAGGCCAGTACCAGAAACTGGTTCTGCGGCCAGGGTTTGCTCGCCTCCAGCTGTGGCCGCGCGTTGGGCGCAATAAACGTAAATGCCTGCGCGCAGACGCTCGCGCTGAGGCAGAGCCAGCCGATGAGTATCAGGCTCACGGAAAAACGTGTGTTCATCATCATCATCCTTAAAAGCGTAAAGTCGCATCAAACGTGACGGAGAGGTTGCTCTCGCGTTTGCCGTCGTAAGGGCGCTTGTCCCAGTTCAGCATCACGCCGGTGTCCATGACGTTGTTCCACTGAACGCGTTGTCCGTAACCCAGCAGGGTGATGGCGCCAGCGGACTGATTTTTCTGCCAGTAGCCGCCGCCACCCGCCACGAACTGCTGGCTCCAGAGGGTGTCGTAATGGCGATACATTTCATGGTCGATGGACAGGGCGGCCGTCACGGACAGGTCCCGCGCCGGGTTGTAATAGAGCGTGTCGTGCAGGCTGTTTTTACTGGCGGCGATCCCTGGTTCGAGATCCAGCGTCAGGGACGGGGTCTGCCAGAGACGCTCCTTACCCATGAGGGTGTATTCCTGACGGCGGTTATGGTCTGAGAAGCGGCTGAGGGCGGCGCTGAACTGGTACTCACGGCGCTCGTTTTGATACCAGCGCACCCCGCCTTCACCCCGGTTGGCGCTAATTCCGTTGCGTAACGCCCGCAGGGGCGTGGTGCGCGACAGGCGTTCAAGGCTGCCGCTGACCTGCCAGTTATCCGTCAGAACGTACGAGGTTGAGAGGCGAGCGCCCGGCTTGTTTGCCCCGTGATAGCGGTTGCTGGAGAGCTCGGCTTCGAGCTGGAGGTCGCGTGGTCGCCATTCGACGCCGCCCAACAGGTGACGGCTGGTGCCTTCGCCTTCTTCGAAATTACTCTGCGCATAGCGGGTGCCGGCAAACAGCCGCCAGTTATCCGCTACGGGCGGGCCATAGAGCGTGGCGTCCCAGTTGAGGTCGTGTGTCCCGCTGACGGGGTTATCGGAGTGCAAGCCCTTGCTCGCGTTGAGGCGCAGTTCGGACATATGGTGGACGGTGCGTAGCCTGTCCAGACGCCTGGCGCTGCGATCGACGGGCGTGCGGGTGATGACGTCGTCGGCCAGTAAATCCATCTGCCGCCACTCCTGCAGATCCATGGCGACGTAAGCCTGCTGCTGCTCAAGTTCCAGATTCGAGGGCTCCAGCGCCTCCGCCATTTTCAGCGTTTGCTCGGCCGCGCGCGGCAGACCCCGCGCCTGAAGCAGCGTGGCGTAGTCAATCTGTAATCCCTGATTGCCCGGCGCCGTTGTCGCCAGATGGTGTGCCAGCTTTTCGGCTTCCGGCAGGGCATTCGTCGCCAGCAAATAGTTAAAACGGAGCGACTGCCCGGTAAGCCACAGATCGTTAGGCTGAGGGGTAGGGGAGCCGAAATCGTAACGGGTCCAGGGGACGTTGCGGGTCTGGCGCTCTGCATACCGGCGGGCGGACGGATACTCTCCCGTATCCAGCCAGGCGTAGAAAAGCGCGTGCTCCTCGTCCTGCGGGTCGGAAGCGTATTGCGGATAGCGTTGCAGAAGCGAGAAGGCGGCAGCCGCGTTTTTCTCCTGCAGGTACGCGGAGATCACCCAGCCGATTGCCCAGCCCGGCACCGGATGCTGGGCTGCCGTCAGATCCTGATATTCGCTGATGACCCGCGGGTAATCACCATGGGCGTACAGCGCGCCGAGCCGGTCGATACGCGCAAGGATGATGTCTTCCGCCGCCTGCGGCTCGCGTTGCCAGCGAGCAAGCAGCGCGCCGTAACGATTCAGCGCAGATTGCGCAAGCTGCAGGCGCTCCTTTTCTGTTCGGCCAGGCACATCGGCAAGGCGAACGCTTTCGGCTGCGGCATTCAGCTCAAGGCGACGACGCTCTGCGGGGGACAGCGCCACCTTTTGTGAAAGAAGGAGCGCGGGGGTATTGACCCGGTTATCCGTTAGCGCATCAATCAGCTCCCTGAGGAGCGTTTTATTCTCAGGTGCGATATTCAGCGCGCGCGTGTCTGCTAAGAGCCGATCCCAGCTTTTTCCCTGGCGTAACCAGACATACGCCAGCGTCTGAAGATGCGCCTGAGAGGGATTTTCCGCCACCAGCCGCCGGGCTTCCTGCAGGGCAAGCGTATCTTTGCGGGCATCGGCCAGGGTTTTGATATAGCCGATACGATAATCGTCGTTATCCGGCGCAAGGCTGCGCGCCTTTTCCCAGAGCGCCAGGGCGGGCTGCCACGCCTTTTGATTTCGCCTGGATTGCGCGACAGCCGCAACGCCGCGGGCGGGTAGCGGCATATAAATGCTGTAGCGCTGCCAGACCTGAATAACCTCGTCATCATGACCTGCCCAGGCCGCCACCTGTAACCAGTCCGCGACGTGTTCAGGCGTCAGGGCATGCTGCTGCTGATAACGCTGAAGATAATCGAGAAACGACGTGTAATTACCGTTACGCGCCTGTTGAATCTGTTGCTCATAAACGGATTCCGTAGCCTGAACCAGAACAGGAAAGAGTAATAACAGAAACAATAATGTTGGGGTGCGATAAAAGAATAATGTACTGAAGCTAAGTGATCTTTCCATATCTATTTGCCATTTGTTTATCATGAATCCATTGCATAACACGGCCGCCTTTAAGCTCAGCGTAAAAGGCCATAAATGAGAACATTAAATCTGAATGCAGTGATGTTACGGGGTACTTACTTAAAGGTAATTATGGATCCTCATCTCAGTAGACTGGATGGGAGGTAATGTACACCTGATATGTTGCCGGATAAATATGCTGAAAAGCGGCTGAGTAGTTTTGAGATAATTCTGGAATGAGCAGGTTTTAATGATTATTTTGAATTGGAGGATTAATCGTAACTAACTGAAATAAAATGATTTTATTTTTATTGTGACAGTTTTGTATATATTTTTAATGACGTTTATCCGCCTCAATTAAAGTACTTTCTGGTGCATGTTTGGGAAGTTTCATGACAAAAATTCTTAATGTTTAGAGAAGTGACTTTTCTGCGATTGTTTTTTATTTATAATTAATGGCAGACATTGAATGATAGTCTACAGGAAGTCTTACTCATCAATGTCTGTATTGAGGGATGTCCAAAGCCAGAATACATTTATCGTTAATATAACAGCGCTATAAAACGAAGGCGGCCTTCTTTCTGAAGGATCGTTCTTGCTTTAATCTAAAAGGGATGGTTAGTGGCAACTTCAATAGTGTTAGTGACTCAGGATTGCTACCTTGTCAGGGGAATGCGGATATTTTTTCCGGATATTATCCTGCTCGATTCGATTGACAGAAACATATTTGATAACGGTGCAGATGAATATTCTGTATTGATTGATAGTCGTTGTCCGCTCCGTTTATATGATTACCTGATACGCCATCCGGCCAGAACGAAAAAAACAATCTGCTGCGTTATGCTTGATATGCGTCACCGCGAGGAGAATCTGCTCAGTATGAAGCTGTTTATGAACACGTCGCTTACTGCGCCGGATATGGCCTCGCTGTTTAACCTGGTGCTCAATATGAAGGGCAGGCGCCTGACCACGAAGTGGCTGCTGAATTTACGGCTGAGCACGCACGAAGCGATCATGCTGCGCTTGCTGAGGGCAGGGATGTCGATGGAAGCCATTGCCGATGAGCTGAATACGTCGGTGAAAAGCCTCTACCGCAAACGAACAGCGCTCTCGGAACGCCTGGGGGCGGAGAACTTTAATGAGGCGTGTTTGTTTATCTTTAAAAACAAACTGTTGGACGCAGGTGGGAACGATCCCTAGAGTGGGGAGAGATCAAAAGCAAAATTGCGGGCGGTATTCTGAGCTTTGAGAATGCTGGATGAGGACAACTTCCTGGCCTTGGGTTTGGATTTACTCTGGCTCAAAACGACACAAGGACGTTGTCATGGACACGATTGAAGAGTCTAGTCACCGCTACTGTGTAGCATATCTTCAAATATTTGATTTAAATAAAAATTTTACAAATATCGTCAAGGAGCGATTTATCCGTCAAATTAAGTTAAACTTCGTCACAGGTTTCAGTGAGTTATGGGACGGATGGCAGAATGACGAGCGAAGAAGCACTTTTAAAATCAGGTTTTAGTAAACGAGATCTTCAAAAGCTAAAAAACAATATCGAGAATTACGGTGGTTCGTTTGATAGCGTAACTCATGATCTGGCCAATCGTTTTAAGGCAATGAAGTGGATAACTATTATTGCCTTTATCATACTGGCTTTAACTCTTTTACTTGCATCCAGGGATACAAGTCTGACACTTGCGCTCACGTTATTGATTGTACTCCCTTTTATCTGGTATATAACGCCAGCAAAACTTGGCTACAAATCCTGGCGTTATCGTAAAATGCTGACTAATTCTGGGACGGATCGCTGACGGACAAAAGATCAAAAATAATCTTAGCTTTGACCCCATAACCAGCAATTTTCATTGTAAGCTGCGGGCGGCTCAGTGTGCTCACCTTTCGGTAATAGTCTGTGGGCATATAACGAAACAGTCGCCAGGTACCTGGTCGCCGCAACAAGCCAAAAATGGTATAAGCGTTAGCGGCCAGTGAAATTGATTTGTAGACACCTAACCCGTTCTCACGACTAAAGCCCATAAACTCAGCTGTAGACATCGCGGCATCCGCGACCAGCCCTTCACTGGTAGTGTTGTTCGTTGCGTAGCGAGCCACTTCTTTACTGATGCTGTTTGCCCCGTCAGTAACCAGAACCGCACCAGCAAGGACCCCGAGAGGAGTCATAGTGCCAATAAGGGTAAATCCTGCGGCTATTTCAGCACCGGCCAGGACAACACTAACTGCCGAGATAACATACCCAACAATTTTGTTATTCTCTCGGATGAACTCGACTTTAGCGTAAAGCTTCGCTGCCTTAGTTCGTAATAAACGAGCTTGTTCCAGAAGGTTATAGTTTTCTTCTCTAAGTTTTTTAACGCATTCCATGCATTCTTCATCTGATTTAGCCCGACGAGCTAACGTAAACTGTTGTTCTATGAGGTCCCGAATTTCCTGAATAAACTTCATTCGAGTCAGACCATCGCTGAGATGAAAAGCCGACAGAGTGTTGGCTGTATTTACCAGTTTTCTGGCTTCCATATTCACCATCGTTTCCGCCCAGGCTTTATTTCTTCCACCTGATTGCATCATGTTAAGCAATGCTGCATCCATTGTAATTCCTCTCAATTGCTTTACCGGCATCTGTTTAGACTGATAAACGGCTCCCTCTGACAGCCATGCGTGCCAACGCATGGACAATATAGTAGCAATGTAGTTACGGGGTCTGAAGCAGAAGTCGCTTTTTGCAGCTTCGCTCCTCGGCCTGCTTTGTCGCCGGTGCTCACATGTGTTGTGCCACTCCTGCTCCAGTGAATAGCTGCCCTACATATCTGAAAGCAATCTTTGCACTTTCGATAAAGCCGGATGACGGGGAGAGCCCCTATCCTGTTGAGTAATTTACTCATTTCGCTGAGTGGTTGGCGGGGTCAGTCCATGTTGAGGGCAGGGATGTTAATGGAGGAGGTTGCAGGCGAGCTGAATACGTCGGTGAAAAGTCTCTATCGTAAACGGACGGCGCTCTCGGAACGGCTGGGGGCGGAGAATTTTAATGAGGCGTGTTTGTTTATCTTCAAAAACAAACTGCTGGGCGCAGGTAGTAACGATCCCTGGGTTGGGGAGAGACCAAAAGCATAAAACTGTCTTGCGGGCGCTATTCTGAGTTTTAAGAAAAATGGACGGTGACAGCATCCTTGTTTCAGATATGGATTTACTCTGGCTCAAAACGAGAGAAAGGACGCTGTAATGGACACGGTTGAAGAGTCTGGTGGAACATATTTCTATCACGGTAATGCTAACGTAACAGCGCAGGAGCTATTTTTGCTCATATTTGCTGAAGGTCTTGCAAATCATATAGGGGTGACGGTTGAGACTGCTGCAACCATTTTGGCTGGGCAACCCCTTCTGCCTAAGCGAAAGGTCCTGGGTGCATCCGGATCACGGACAAGTATTGCCTCGAAAGTGGCGCGGCGTATTTTAAAGGGAGCACGTTTCCCCGATGGCATAAGGGTCGAAACCACCATTGGTATGGGTAAGACACGTCTAACAAACAAGGTCGGGGCAGCAGTAGGGCGGGCGGTTCCGTATGTTGGCTATACTCAGGCGGTGATTATTTTTATTACGGTTGCCAGAGAAACGAGAAGCAAGTACAACCTCATCGCGCGACCTAAAGATCGTATTGCCTGGACATACTTCTGATGTTGCTTCCTGATGAGCAAGAATTACTAGATTACATCACTGAGAATTATAGTGACCGTAAAACTCCGGCAAGGAAAGAATGGACCTTCCAGGAGCATTTCAATCTCGTACCAGAAGATCTTGAGGACATGCTGCTTGACCTTTTCACCCGGTATGGAATTGAATATAGCAACTTTGTGATGGACCATTATTTTGAACCGGAGCTGTATTGGTTTCAATTTCGGCTCAGAAAAAAATTCCGCGATCGGCAGTACAAGCCGCTAAATCTCGAAATGATTATTGAGTCGGCAAAAGCGGGGCGCTGGCTATATGACTAAGGGGCTGAAAGCCCCTTATGATGTTTACGCCGATTGACGCTCGTTCCATGCATCACTAAAGATGATGTTCCCATCGTTATGCTTCCAGGTGATTTTCTCGTACCTGAGTTCGATGGTTTCCATATGGTTTTCGTTAGGGTTATCGCCTGAAGCCATCGCAGGGGAAATCGACACTATCCTAACGTCTTCAAGCAACATGTTGAAATACTCTTCTTCCATGCCAGAGTAATTTATCCGATACCACTTTATCTCAGCTGATGACAGGTTTTGACCTGTCGCAACGGCTTTGTAGAGGTATGGGCTTGAACAATCGAATTCCTTAATGATCAACATAGGTGAGTGCATTCGCGTACCGGTTATTTTACCGGTTGCGTTATCTGTTGGGATAACAAGGTTATGATGAAAACCTTTCACTTCAATGCTGCATTCTCTGTGTTGAACATCAACTCCGCCTTTAATCAACGCGCCACCATCGTCCTTCAGCCATAGATAAGCCGGTATAGCCATTCGAATATTCCTTCCTTTTTGCGTGTGGATCTCCATCCTGCTTTCGCAGACCATTCGGGCAAGCGTATACGCGTAGCTGGTATAGAAGTTCAAAACAGATCATGTTTACGGCCTGTCTTTGTTTTTTTAAGACAATGACTTGTTATTTTTTAATCAAAAATTAAAAGTAAGTCTGACGCTGGAAGCGTAATACTATGTCAGTGATTGGCTGTATGAACTGCTGGACTAGCGCAAAAGCAAAAACCCGCCACGAGGGCGGGTTCTTTAAATAGTGGTGCCCGGACTCGGAATCGAACCAAGGACACGGGGATTTTCAATCCCCTGCTCTACCGACTGAGCTATCCGGGCAACGGGGCGCATTAAACCCGATCTGCCCGGTGGCGTCAACGAAAAATGTTGTTTTCGTTACAGACTGCGCAATCTCTCACCATTTCGCCGCATCCTTAAGCGAAAAAGTGCGTCCAGAGCGCGGAGAGCGGCATGGCGAGCAGCAGTGCGGGCAGCATGTTCACCACGGCAAACATCTTAATCCCACAGATACGCAGCCCGGTAGCCAGCAGCAGCAGGCCGCCGACGGCGGTAAAGTCTGCCATCATCGCTGGCGTGGTGAGCGGAAGAATCAACGTGGCGCAGGTAGCCAGTGCCAGCTGGATCAGCAGCATCGGGACGCAAATCGCCGCCACGGCGACGCCAAGAGTAGTGGCGAAAATGGTGGCGGTGAAGAAATCAAGAAACGCCTTCGCAATCAATATGCTCGGGTCGCCCGTCATCCCTTCCTGCATCGAACCGAAAATCCCGGTGCCGCTGGCGCAAAACAGAATGATGATGGCGACATAGTTTTGAATAAACGACTCGTGCGTGCCGTGTTTCGCCTTGCCGCCGGGTCGGGCAATCAGGTTTTTGGCTTTACTCACCGCGCCGTTAATGCCTTTTTCCAGATAGCAGAACTCGCCAATCAGCGCGCCGAGCAGGGTGGCCAGCACCATCACCGGCAGGTTGGCGCATTTGATGACTAAAAGAATACCGATCCCTAACGATGCCAGGCCGAATATCGAGGGCATGGAGGTGCGAATCCGCTCCGGCAACCGCTGGCTCAGCACGGCGCCGAGTACGCCGCCCAGCAATACGGCTCCTGCGTTGATAAATGGCCCGATAACCAAAGTTAACTCCTGTTATTTAATCATTGATATTGCATTATTATGGCACGTCAGGCCTGCTCGAGCCTTAGCTTTGGGTGGTTTCGTGCATACTGATTCCTTCTTGCACCTCAAAATAAAAGGTGACATTATTGCGCGAATTTTCTCCTCCCTGTCTCACCGCTCGGTGAGGGTAACTGCGCCTATGAAAACCATGAAAATTGCCGTCAGCCGCGAGCTGGTCTCCACCGTGTCTACGCACCGCGAAAAGGTGACGCTGGACAGCACTGATTTTACCGATGTGGCGGCCGTCGTCATCACAACAGCTGAAAGTCGCAGCGGCATTCTTGCACTGCTGAAACGTACGGGCTTTCAGCTACCGGTGTTTATTTTCTCGCAGGAGGCAACGGACGTACCTGACGGTGCCACCGCGGTCATCTCGGGTAAAGCTCAGGAGTTTCTGGAACTGGAAACTGCTGCCAGCCGTTATGAAGAGAATTTGCTGCCGCCGTTTTTCGACACCTTGAGTCAGTATGTGGAGATGGGCAACAGCACTTTCGCCTGCCCGGGACACCAGCACGGCGCCTTTTTCAAAAAACACCCGGCAGGGCGGCAGTTCTATGATTTCTTCGGTGAGAACGTGTTTCGCGCCGACATGTGCAATGCCGACGTGAAGCTGGGCGATCTGCTGATCCACGAAGGGTCCGCCAAGCACGCGCAAAAGTTCGCGGCGAAAGTGTTCAACGCGGATAAAACCTACTTCGTGCTGAACGGAACGTCGGCGGCCAACAAGGTAGTGACCAACGCGCTGCTCACCCGCGGCGACCTGGTGCTGTTCGACCGCAACAACCATAAATCTAACCACCACGGGGCGCTGATCCAGGCGGGTGCCACGCCGGTTTATCTGGAGGCTGCACGTAACCCGTTTGGCTTTATTGGCGGGATTGACGAGCACTGCTTTGACGACGCGTATCTGCGGGACCTGATCCGCGAGGCGGCGCCGGAGAAAGCCGACGAGGCGCGTCCGTTCCGCCTGGCGATCATTCAGCTCGGCACCTACGATGGGACGATCTACAACGCCCGTCAGGTGATCGACAAGATCGGCCATCTCTGCGACTACATCCTCTTTGACTCCGCCTGGGTGGGCTACGAGCAATTTATTCCGATGATGGCGGCAACGTCCCCGCTGTTGCTGGAGCTGAACGAGAACGATCCGGGCATTTTTGTGACCCAGTCGGTGCACAAACAGCAGGCCGGGTTCTCACAAACGTCGCAGATCCATAAAAAGGATAACCACATCCGCGGTCAGGCGCGTTTCTGCCCGCACAAGCGGCTGAACAACGCCTTTATGCTGCATGCCTCCACCAGCCCGTTTTACCCGCTGTTCGCCGCGCTGGATGTGAATGCCAAGATCCACGAAGGGGAAAGCGGGCGCAGGCTGTGGGCCGAGTGCGTTGAGCTGGGGATTGAAGCGCGTAAGGCAATCATTGCCAACTGTCATATGATCAAACCGTTTATCCCACCGGTGGTGGCGGGGCGGCCGTGGCAGGATCATCCGACGCACGCCATTGCCAGCGAGCTGCACTTCTTCAGCTTTGAGCCGGGGGCCAAATGGCACGGGTTTGAGGGCTATGCTCACGAGCAGTACTTTGTCGACCCGTGCAAGCTGCTGCTGACCACGCCGGGCATCGATGCCGAAACCGGGGAGTACACTGATTTCGGGATCCCGGCGACGATTCTGGCGCACTACCTGCGCGAAAACGGCATCGTGCCGGAGAAATGCGACCTCAACTCGATCCTGTTCCTGCTGACGCCTGCCGAAAGCAGCGAGAAGCTGGCGCAGCTGGTGGCGATGCTGGGCCAGTTTGAACAGCATATTGAAGACGACACGCCGCTGGCGGACGTGCTGCCGACGATCTTCCAGAAATACCCGGTGCGCTACCGGGATTACACCCTTCGCCAACTGTGCCAGGAGATGCACGATCTCTACGTCAGCTTTGACGTCAAGGATCTGCAGAAGGCGATGTTCCGCAAGGAGAGCCTGCCTGATGTGGTGATGAACCCGCAGGATGCCAATCAGGCGTATATTCGCGGAGAGGTTGAGCTGGTTCGCATACGGGATGCCGAAGGGCGAATTGCGGCCGAAGGAGCGCTGCCCTATCCGCCGGGCGTGCTGTGCGTGGTGCCGGGTGAAGTCTGGGGCGGGGCGGTACAGCGTTACTTCCTGGCGCTGGAAGAGGGGATCAACCTGCTGCCGGGCTTCTCGCCGGAGCTGCAGGGGGTTTACAGCGAGAAGGATGCTGACGGGATCAAGCGGCTGTATGGGTATGTGTTGAGATAGTGCGGGCTGCAGCCCTCACCCTAACCCTCTCCCACAGGGAGAGGGAACCTTTCATCAAACCGCACTACGCTTGTACATCCTCCTCGGATGCCCAATCTTGCCGTACAGCATCTCCACCGTCAGAAAACCCGCCTCCACGCAGTGTTCCAGATAGCGCCGGGTGGTGGTTTTGCTTAATCCCGTTTCGCTCACCACCTCATCCACGGTAAAGCAGTGCGTTGCCTTGTCGTTAAACAGCGACTGCACCCGCGCCAGCGTATTTTCCTCAATGCCCTTGCTGCCGTTGTCCAGGCGGTAGTTTTTCGCCTGTAGCTGATACAGCGAATCCACGTTCTGCTGGTCGACAATCTTCCAGACCCGCTGCTGTTCGGCAAACTGCACAAACCGCTCCAGCGACTGGCTGAGCCGCTTCCAGGAGACGGGTTTGAGGATGTAGTCGAACGCGCCGTTGCGAATCGCCTGGCTGCAGGTGTCCATATCGCTGGCGGCGGTAATAAAAATCACCGAGCAGTTGGCGCGGGCCAGCATGGGGTTATTGATCAACGAGATCCCTTTGCCGTCCGGCAGATAGTTATCCAGCAGCACCAGCTGCGGCTGTTTGTTTGCAAGTTCTGCCTGAGCCGCAGCCAGCGACGAGGCAATGCCCACCAGCCTCAGTCGCGGATGTTTGCTTATCAGCTCCGCGTGCAGTTGCGCCAGCTCGTTCTCGTCTTCAACAATCAGTACGTCGATAAGTTCATGTTGCATAGTCGGTGTCTTCCAGTTGCCGGGCGGTTCCCGTGGCCGGGATAAACAAGGAGAAAATGGCGCCGCGCGGGGTATTATCGGCAACTTCTATCGCGCCGCCAGCCTGTGTGACATAGCTTTCGATCAGATACAGGCCAATCCCATGATCGCCGCGTGTTTTGGTGGTGATGCCGCGTTCAAAGATCCGGTCACGGATCTCCGGTGTAATGCCAACGCCCTGGTCGGCGACTTCAATAATCAGCTCCTGGTCGCTGAGTTTTATCAGCACTTCTACCGGCGCATGGGGAAGCGGCGATCGCTGCGTCGCTTCGATGGCGTTATCCAGCAGGTTGCCAATAATTGAAATCAGCTCTTGTTCCCCCAGCGGCAGGAACGGTCTGTCCAGCCGACAGGCCGGGTCGAAGCACAGCTCGACGCCTTTCTCCCGCGCGCGGGCGGCTTTCCCCAGCAGCAGGCCGCACAGGGTCGGAGAGCTGAAGCGCGAAGAGATAAAGTCCAGCAACTCCTGGGCATGCTCCGACTGCGCCTGAATGTAGCCAATGGCTTCCTCATAGCGGCCCATATGCAGCAGGCCGGAGAGCGTGGTCATTCGGTTTAACTGCTCATGGCGCATAATACGCAGGTTATCGACATAGCGTTTTACCTGGCTGAGCTGGGCGCTCAGCGAGTCGATTTCATTGCGATCGCGGAAGGTGATCACCCACCCCTGCAGCGACCCCTCAAGCATGATGTGCACCCGGCTGGCAATTACCGTGAGATCGTTAAAACGGCAAATCTCGTCATGGGTATCTTTCGCCAGCATCGTCTGCGTGTCGAAGAACGGGACCGGATCGATAACCTGGCTTATCAGCTGCCCGCGCAGCTCCCGGGCCGGCTGGCTCAGACCCAGCAGCTTGCGCGCCGCCTGGTTGATCACTTCAATCCGTCGCCGATCGTCAATGGCAATCACCCCTTCATAAATAGACTCCATTAGCGCCTTCTGCTGGCGCACCAGCAACCCGATTTCTCGCGGCTCAAGAGAGAAGATCTGCTTCTTGATGCTGCGGGTAAAGAACCAGGAGAAGATAAAGAGAGCGATCAGCAGCAGCACGGCGGCAATCAGGATATTGACCACCTTACTGACGGTAATGGTGTCCAGGTAGCTGGTGAGATAGCCGACAGAAACAATGCCGACCACCTGTCCGGCAGCGTTGAAGATGGGGGCCTTACTGCGCAGCGAAATACCCAACCCGCCTTTGCGAATGGTGGTGGTGCTTTTACCCTGCAATACGGCTTCGTTGTCTCCGCCAACCAGGGTTGTGCCCACTCTGTCGGCAAAGACGGAGTGAAAAAGATGCTGACCCTTATTATCACCAATCACAATAAAGCTGGCGTCACTGTGCGCAGAAATCTTCTGCATAAAATCATGGATGGCGCTGATATTTTTTTGTTCAACTTCATTACGCAATGTCGGAATAAGTGCAATTTCTTCAGCCTGTATTTTGGCTCGCGTACTCATTTCCTGATATAGCTGTTTCCCGACGTCGGCATAATAATATCCGCCCAGTAACGCAAAAAGTACTGAGAAAAAGGCAACCAGCGAAATAAACAACTTGATCTGGAAAGAGACTTTCATAACTATCACGCAAGGTAGCAGCAAAGATCGCCAATATATCATCTTTTTTCACGCGGACGCCCGCTTTGCCGAAAACTTGTGATCCCTTGCACAGCGGGCGCTGTAAAAGCGTTATCCTAAAGTCTGCCGTGCCTCTGGCTGCATGAACAAATGTTATTTGTTTGTTCGATTCGGAAAAGAAACCATAAAAACCACGCTAATAAATAAGGTATAAATCACATTAAATAAAAGAAACCATTAAAACCATAGCTGCCATTAAAACTTCGCTTTTAATATGCCATTCCTCACATAAAGTAAGCCTTTGTGACTCTAAGCTGAACGCACAAAATAACCAAGGGGCTTATTATGAGCACAACTGACGATTCTTTCTCTGTTACCCACGACCCGATTGAAATTCAGCGACCTTCGCTCAAAGAGCGTTGGTGGCATATTATGGATACCTGGAAAATTGGGATTATTCCTCTGCCGCTGTTCGTTCTGGCGGGTGCACTGATCGCGATTGATTGCCTGGGCGGAAAACTGCCGAGCGATATCGTGGTGATGGTGGCAACGCTGGCCTTCTTCGGCTTTGCCTGCGGCGAGTTTGGCAAACGCCTGCCGATTGTCGGCAAGCTCGGCGCGGCGGCGATTTGCGCCACCTTTATTCCTTCCGCGCTGGTCTACTATGGCCTGCTGCCGGACGTGGTGGTCGAGTCCACCACCAAGTTCTACAAATCCACCAACATTCTCTATCTCTATATCTGCTGCATTATTGTCGGCAGCATCATGAGCATGAACCGCACGGTGCTGATTCAGGGCTTCCTGCGCATCTTCTTCCCGATGCTGTGCGGCGAAATCGTCGGCATGCTGGTGGGGATGGGCGTCGGTCTGGCGCTGGGTCTTGAGCCGTTCCAGATCTTCTTCTTTATCATTCTGCCTATTATGGCGGGCGGCGTCGGGGAAGGGGCGATCCCGCTTTCCATCGGCTATGCCACCTTACTGCACATGGACCAGGGCGTGGCGCTCGGCCGCGTGTTGCCGATGGTGATGCTCGGCGGTCTGACGGCGATCATCATCTCCGGCTGCCTGAACCAGCTCGGTAAACGTTTCCCGCACCTGACCGGTGAAGGCCAGCTGATGCCTAACCGCGCCAATGCCGATACCACCGTCTCTCAGCCTGCGTTCTCCGGCAAAGCGGATGTGACCACTATCGCCTCCGGCGCGCTGCTGGCGGTGCTGCTCTACATGCTGGGCATGCTCGGCCACAAGCTGATTGGCCTGCCTGCTCCGGTCGGCATGCTGTTTATGGCGGTGCTGGTGAAGCTCTGCAACGGCGCTTCTCCACGCCTGCTGGAAGGTTCTCAGGTGGTGTACAAATTCTTCCAGACTTCTGTGACCTACCCGATCCTCTTCGCCGTTGGCGTGGCCATCACCCCATGGCATGAACTGGTGGCGGCGTTCACCGTCAGCAACCTGCTGGTGATTGTCAGCACCGTTTCTGCACTGGTCGCCACCGGCTTCTTCGTCGGCAAAAAGATTGGTATGCACCCGATTGATGTCGCCATCGTCTCCTGCTGCCAGAGCGGCCAGGGCGGTACCGGCGACGTGGCGATCCTGACCGCAGGCAACCGCATGAGCCTGATGCCGTTCGCCCAGATTGCTACCCGTATCGGCGGCGCGATTAACGTCTCTGTCTCACTGCTGATTCTGGGCAACTTCCTCGTTTAAGTTTTCAGGAAAGAACAATGAAACTCGCAAGCTTTTTATACCAGGGAAAACGCAGCTACGGCATCGTCCAGGCCGACGGCGTGATTGATTTAGGCCGCCGTCTGGGCGACCGCTACAGCGACCTCAAGGCGCTGCTGCAGGGCAACGGGCTGACACAGGCCACCCGCTACCTGAACGATACCGTGGACGTGCCGATGAGCGCCATCACCTTCTTACCGGTGATTGAGCAGCCGGAAAAAATCCTCTGCGTGGGCATGAACTACGCCGACAAGCGCAAGGAGTTTGACCAGCACAACCCGGCTCCGACGCTGTTTGTCCGCTTCCCGGATTCACAGACCGGCCACAACGAGCCGGTGCTGAAGCCGCGCCACTCCAGCGAATTCGACTACGAAGGCGAGCTGGCGGTGATCATCGGTAAAGGCGGGGAGAACATCAGCCGTGATGATGCCCTGCGCCACGTGGCGGGCTACAGCTGCTATATGGACGGCTCCGCCCGCGACTGGCAGCACACCTGGTTTACCGCCGGTAAAAACTGGCGTCAGACCGGCGCGTTCGGCCCGTGGATGGCAACGGCGGATGAGATCCCGGATCCGCACAGGCTTGCAATCCGCACCTGGCTGAACGGCCGCATGGTGCAGGAAGACAACACCAGCAGCATGATCCACAAGGTTGCGGAGCTGATCGAGTACATCAGCACCTTTACCCGCTTAAGCCCGGGCGACGTGATCATCACCGGATCCCCGGGCGGCGTGGGTAAAAAGCGTAACCCGCCGCTGTTTATGAAAGAGGGCGACCGCATTGAGGTGGAGATCGAGCATATCGGTCATCTGAGCAACGTGATCGTGGAAGCGCCAGCCGTCGGGTTTGCGGCAGCACATTAGGTAAGGCGGCAGCATGCATTCGCAACCCATCGATTTTCGCCACACGCTGGTGGCGAAGCACCCGGAACGCTTAAGCCAGATCCGTTACCTGCTGGCAGACAGCGGCCTTGGCCTGGACAACGACATCACGCTGTTCGTCGAAGCCTGGTCCGGCTCGCAGCTGGTGGGCTGCGCAGGGCTTGCCGCCAACGTCATTAAGTGCGTGGCGGTCAACGAGCAGCTTCGCGGCGAGAACCTCAGTGCGCGGCTGCTGGCAGAGGTGGAACATGCGGCGCTGGAGCGCGGCCATTTTCACCTCTTCCTCTGCACCCGTCCGTGCAACCGGGAGCGCTTTGCCCGCAGCGGCTTCTGGCCGATTGCCCAGAGCGGGAACAACGCCGTGCTGATGGAGAACACCCCGCAGGGGATCGAGCGCTACTGCCGTTCTCTGCGCGCGAACCGCAGGTGCGGGGAGAAGATTGGCGCCATCGTGATGAACGCCAATCCGTTCACCCTCGGCCACCGCCATCTGGTGGAGCAGGCGGCGGCGCAGTGCGACGCCCTGCACCTGTTCGTGGTGCGTGAAGACGCGTCGTTCTTCCCGTTCAGCGCGCGCCTTGAGATGGTGCGCGCGGGCGTGGCGCATCTGCCCAACGTGGTGGTGCATGAAGGCTCGCAGTACATCATCTCTCGCGCCACGTTTCCGGCCTACTTCCTGAAGGAGACCGGCAAAGTGCAGCAGGCGTGGAGCGAGATTGACGTGCTGATCTTCCGGGACTTTATCGCCCCGGCGCTCGGCATCACGCACCGCTTCATCGGCTCGGAGCCGTTCTGCGATATCACCCGCCAGTACAACCAGACGCTGCACGACCTGCTGGCCTCGCATATCGAGGTGGTGGAGATGCCGCGCATCAAGGCCACCGGCAACGCCATATCGGCGTCCGAAGTGCGCCGATTACTGAAGACACAGCAGTTTTCCCGGATCCGGGAGATTGTCCCGGACTCCACCTTCGCGCATCTCGAAACGCATTACCGTGCGAGTGCGGAAGTCGCTTAACTACCAGGAATTTATCATGAAAATTGTAAGGGAGGCGCTGGCCGGAACGCAGGAGTCCAGCGACCTGATGGTGAAAATCGCTCCCGCTCACGGCGAGCTGGAGATCGTCATCCACAGCGAAGTGATTAAGCAGTTTGGCGAGCATATTCGCCAGGTGGTCAACGACACATTGCGCGCCATGAACGTGCACCAGGGATTAATCATTATTGAAGACAAAGGGGCGCTGGACTGTGTGATCCGCGCCCGCCTGCAAAGCGCGCTGATGCGTGCCGCCGACGAACAGACCATCAACTGGGGGGCGCTGAAATGAGCAAACTCCGCCGCAGTATGCTGTTCCTGCCGGGCGCCAACGCCGCCATGCTCTCCACCGCCTTTATCTACCGTCCCGACTCCATCATGTTTGACCTTGAGGACGCCGTTGCCCTGCGCGAGAAGGATACCGCGCGCATGCTGGTGTTTCACGCGCTGCAGCACCCGATGTATCAGGATATCGAAACCGTGGTGCGCATTAACCCGCTCAGCACGCCGTTTGGCCTGTTGGATCTGGAGGCCGCCGTGCGGGCCGGCGTGGACGTGATCCGCCTGCCGAAAACCGACACGCCGGACGACATCTACGAGCTGGAGGGCCACCTTGAGCGTATCGAGCGCGAGTGCGGCCGCGAGGTCGGCTCCACCCGCGTGATGGCGGCGATTGAGTCGGCCATTGGCGTCATCAACGCCGTGGCGATTGCCCGCAGCTCTCCGCGCCTCATCGGCATCGCGCTGGCCGCCTTTGACTACGTGATGGACATGCAGACCGAGCGCGGCGACGGCACCGAGCTGTTCTACGCCCGCTGCGCCGTGCTGCACGCCGCCCGCGCCGCGGGCATCGACGCCTTCGACGTGGTGTGGTCAGACGTTAACGACGAGGCCGGGTTCCTGCGCGAGGTCGATCTGATCCGCAAGATGGGCTTCAACGGCAAATCGCTGATCAACCCGCGTCAGATTGACCTGCTGCACAACGCCTACGCCCCGACGCAGGAAGAGGTGGATCACGCCAGAAGGGTGATTGAGGCGGCAGAAGAGGGCGAGCGTAACGGCCTGGGCGTGGTGTCGCTCAACGGCAAAATGGTGGATGCACCGATTATTAACCACGCGCAGGTGGTGCTGGAGCGCGCGGCAGCCTCCGGCGTGCGTCGGTAAGGATAAGACAATGAATCAGACAGAACTTCTTCATGTGAATTTTCCCCATCTGCGGGACCTAAAACCCTTTGATACCGCCCATAGCACCACGCCGTGGCTGGCGGACAGCGATGCGAAGCACAGCCGCAAGCTGTGCGCCTCTGTTGAAGAGGCGGTTAAGCGCTGCGGCCTGCAGGACGGGATGACCATCTCCTTCCACCATGCGTTTCGCGAAGGCGACCGGGTGATCAACACCGTCGTGGCGCTGCTGGCGCGGATGGGCTTTAAAAACCTGACGCTGGCCTCCAGCTCGCTGATGACCTGCAACGACGCGCTGATCGAGCATATCAAAAGCGGCGTCATCACCCGGATTTACACCTCCGGCATGCGCGGCAGGCTGGCGGACGCCATCTCCCACGGGTTGATGGACGAGCCGGTGCAAATTCACTCCCACGGCGGGCGCGTGAAGCTGCTCCAGGACGGCGAGCTGAATATCGACGTGGCGTTTCTCGGCGTGCCGTGCAGCGATGAGTTTGGCAACGCCAACGGCACGCACGGCAAATCGTGCTGCGGTTCGCTCGGTTACGCGATGGTAGACGCCCACTTTGCCCGCAAGGTGGTGCTGCTGACTGAAGAGCTGGTGCCGTTCCCCAATATGCCCGCCAGCCTGGTGCAGGACCAGGTGGACTACATCGTGCAGGTTGAAAGCGTGGGCGACCCGGCGAAAATCAGCGTCGGCGCGGCGCGCGTCACCAGCAACCCGCGCGAGCTGATGATCGCCCGCTATGCGGCGGACGTCATTGAACACTCCGGCTACTTCAAACCGGGCTTCTCGATGCAGACCGGCTCCGGCGCGGCGGCCACGGCCTGCACCCGCTTTATGGAAGAGAAGATGGAGCGCAGCGGCGTGAAGGCGCGCTTTGCGCTCGGCGGCATCACCGGCAGCCTGGTGGATCTGCACGAGAAGGGGCTCATCGAAAAGCTGCTCGATACCCAGTGCTTTGACGGCCAGGCGGCGGCCTCGCTGGCGCGCAACCCGAACCACGTGGAGATCTCCACCAACGTTTACGCTAACCCAGGCAGCAAGGCGGCAAGCTGCGACCAGCTCGACGTGGTGATCCTCAGCGCGCTGGAAATCGACGTCGAGTTCAACGTCAACGTCATCACCGGATCCGACGGCGTGATGCGCGGCGCGTCCGGCGGGCACTGCGACGTGGCCGCCGCGGCGAACCTGACCATCGTCGTTGCCCCTCTGCTGCGCAGCCGCATTCCGACGGTGGTGAAGCGGGTTACCACGCGCCTCACGCCGGGCGAAAGCATTGACGTGCTGGTCACCGACCACGGCATCGCGGTCAACCCGGCGCGCCCGGAAATCCGCGAGCGGCTGCTGGAGGCCGGGCTGAAGGTTGTGGATATCAACGCGCTGTACGAGCGGGCGATCTCCCTGACCGGCGTCCCGAAACCGATTGAGTTTACCGACAAAATCGTCGGGGTGATCCGCTACCGCGACGGCAGCGTGATCGACACCGTGCGACAGGTGAAGGAGGAAGTATGACTTTAGCGACACCCGTGCGGGCGGGTGTCAGCCTTGACGAACTGCTGGCGGCGAAAGAGCGCCGCGCAAAGCGCCAGGCTGACATGCTTGAGCACTATCAACAACCGGTGATTTCCCTCACGCTGGTCACGCCAGGGGAAATCAAGGACAGCCTGCGCTACCGCAATACCATGGGCGTGGCGCTGCAGATGTGCGACCAGCTGCTGTGGGAAAACCGCTGGCAGGTGCTGGATCGTCAGGTGCTGTGGCTCCCGACCGGACCTGAAGCCCTCTGGTGCGTGGCCCATCCGGCGGTGGAAATCAAAGCGCACTGTACGGATCTGGAGCAGACGCACCCGCTCGGCAGGCTGTGGGATCTGGACGTGATTTGCCCTCAGCACGGCCACGTCGGGCGTCAGTCGCTGGGGGCGAATCTCAGGCGCTGCCTGATCTGCGACGCGCCCGCCCACGCCTGTTCCCGTTCGCGTAACCACCCCGTTAAGCAGGTGGTTTCCCGCGTGGAGAAGACGATCGATGACTGGTTTGCTCGCGACTAAACCGCGCCCGGCTGACGTGCCCGCGCTTGCCGAAGCGGCGCTGTGGCAGGAGCTGGAGCTGACGCCCAAGCCGGGACTGGTGGACACGCTCAACAACGGTTCCCATCGGGATATGGACCACGCGCTGTTCGTCCGCAGCATCGCGGCGATTACGCCGTGGTTTTCGCGTTTTGCCGAGCTGGGCAGCGCGCATGCGGATAAACCCGCTGGCGAACAGCTACGGTTTCTCCGCCCGATGGGGCTGGCCTGCGAGCAGGCGATGTATGCCGCGACGAACGGGGTGAACACGCACAAAGGCGGGATTTTTGCCCTGGGTTTACTGTGCTTCGCCGCCGGTCGTGTGAAAAATGTCTCCGCAGACAGCCTCTGTTGTGAGGTGAGTAACATCTGCCGCGGGCTGGTGTCGCGGGAGCTGGCCGCACGCAGCGGACAGGCGACGGCGGGCGAGCGACAGTTCCATCAGTACGGCTTAACCGGCGCGCGCGGTGAGGCGGAGAGCGGCTTTGCGACGGTGCGTAAGGCGCTGGCGCAGTGGAATGGACATTCACTTCACGGCCTGCTGTTACGCCTGATGGCCGTCAATCAGGACAGCAATCTGGTATCTCGCGGCGGCATGGAAGGGCTGCGCTACGTTCAGGGCTACGCGCGGGAACTGCTGGCTAACGGCTGGGACCGCGAGGCGTTGCTTAGAATGGATAACGCACTGATTGAACGGAACTTGAGCCCGGGCGGCAGCGCGGATTTACTGTCGGTAGGGTGGGTGCTGTCTGGAATAAAATAGCCGGGTGGCGGCTTCGCCTTACCCGGCCTACGGTCTGGTTTTGTAGGCCCGGCAAGCGCAGCGCCACCGGGCACAACAATCAATGCGCGATTGGCTGCGCACCGTGTGGTTCACGTACGTGCTTGTACTTGAACAGCGCGATGAACGCGAAGAACAGCACCAGCGAGTACGCCGCGAAGATCAGCCACACGGGCTGCCAGTTGGTGATGCCGTTGGTGGTGTACATCTCCACCACTTTACCGCTCACCACGCCGCCCAGAATACAGCCGAAGCCGTTGGTCATCATCAGGAACATACCCTGCGCGCTGGCGCGGATTTCAGGCTTCACTTCTTTTTCCACAAACACCGAACCGGAGATGTTGAAGAAGTCGAAGGCGCAGCCGTAAACAATCATCGACAGCACCAGCAGCACGGTGCCGAACGGGCTTGGGTCGCCATAGGCGAACAGACCGAAGCGCAACATCCACGCTGCGATACTGATCAGCATGACGTTCTTGATGCCGTAGCGGCTCAGGAAGAACGGGATGGTCAGGATGAACAGCGTCTCAGAGATCTGAGAGATGGACATCATCACCGACGCATGTTCAACGATAAAGCTGCCTGAGAACAGCGGGTTGTTATCGAAGCTGTGCAGGAAGGTGTTGCCGAACATGTTGGTGATCTGCAGCTCCGCGCCCAGCAGCATGGAGAAGATGAAGAAGATCGCCATGCGTTTGTTTTTAAACAGCGCGAAGGCGTCCAGGCCGAGCATGGTGCTCCAGCTCTGGTTTTTCTGCTGGTTAGACACCGGAATGGTTGGCAGCGTCAGGGTGAAGATCGCCAGCAGCACGGAGAGCGCCGCACCGATATAGAGCTGCATATGGCTCAGTTCGAAGCCCGCGAAGCTCACGCCCCACATCGCCATGATAAAGCCGATGGTGCCCCAGATACGGATTGGCGGGAAATCGGTCACGATATCCATATCCGCGGATTTCAGGCGGTAGTAGGAGATGGTGTTGATCAGCCCAAGCGTTGGCATATAGGCCAGCGAGTTAAGCAGGATCACCATGAACATTGCCCCCGGCGTGGTCACCTGGGCTGCCATAAACAGCGTCCCCGCGCCCACCAGATGGCAAAGCATGTACAGCCATTTGGCGCTTAGCCATTTATCCGCTACGATCCCCAGCAGCGTTGGCATGAAGACCGCCGCAATACCGAGCGAGCTGTATACGGCACCGATTGACGCACCATCGAACTTGAGCGTCACAAACATATAGGAGCCGAGTGTAGTCAGCCAGCTACCCCACAGGCAGAACTGCAGAAACGACAATATTTTAAGCTGCAGCTTAAGGTTCATGTTACTTTCCTCACAAGTGAGCGGGAGATATGTTGTTATAGGAACATTCAGGGTTGTTATTTGATGCAATTCTATCAGTTGGCAACGATATGTTTTGTTACCTCCCGCAAAAAAATGCAATCCACATTAATTTGCAGTTTGGATTGTGATGCAAATAACATTTTCGTATGGGTGGGGGGAAGCAGAACACCTTCTCCTTGCAGGAGAAGGTGTGCCGATCACCGACGACGATAGTTTTTCTGCGCCGTATTCACCTTATACAGGTACCGGCGGGATTCCGCAGACGGGTGGCGGGTGGTGAGGGTGGAATAAACATCCCCCGGTGCCATGCTGTTGATGATGTTCGCGGCCTGCACTTTGTCATTCGAGAAGACGCGCAGCACGCTGCCCGCGCCGCCGTTATAGGCGGTGATCACCGCATAGCGACGCGACGTTGGGTTATCGATACCGCCGAGATACACATTATTCAGCATCGCCAGATAGGCGGTACCGGTATCAATGTTGCTCTGCGGGTCGAACAGATAGCTACGGCTCGGCGTGCCGGATTTCCCCTGCGCGCGGAAGACGTCTTTCCCGGCGCTGTGCTGTACCACCTGCATCAGCCCCAGGGCATCGGAACGGCTTACCGCGTACGGGTTAAACGAGGATTCGGTCTGCATAATCGCCAGGATCAGCGACTCATCCACGCCGTACTTACGTGAGGCCTGACGCACCATCCCAATGTACTTATGCGCACGCTTGTCGAGGTGGTTCGGGACGAGGTTGATGGTGACGCTGTAGATAATCTTCAGACCGTTAGAGCGGCTTTTCAGGCGCGTCTGCAGCAGGTAGTCGGCAAATTTCGTGGCGCGACCTTCCCAGCGGATCGGCTGGCCGGTCTGATCGACAACCTGGCCGTACAGGAACGGCTCTTTCGAGATCGTAATATCGTCGGCATCGGAGTAGAGATCGATAGATCCCGGATCGTCACCCATCAGCAGGGTTTTGATAATGGCCTGACGTAAGCGCGCTGCAGGGTCAGTGCCTGCAATAGTCTCAATCGTGATCGTACCCTCATCAAAGTTGATGTGGCTACGGGTCAAATAGGCGTCGGTGTACTTAACGTAGTCCTTGGGTCCGGCAATAAGAACTTCGTTAAATCCCCATATGTTCTCGATGTTGTGGGCAAACTGCCCCATCAAAATGTCAAAACCGTTGGTGTCCTTGATCCAGGCTTCGTTGTAATCTTCGCCTTTTTTTGACGAACACGAGACAAGCAACGGCGCAACAAGGGCTAGCGCTAAAAGTTTTTTCATCATTCCGGGAGTGCGTGTTGTGTTTGCTTTAACGGCGGGGTTTCCCCCGCACGCTGTTATTTTTCCGGTGGCGTATAGCCTTCGATGTGTACGTCTTTACCTTCGAACAGGAAGCTCACCATCTCCTGCTCCAGCAGCTTGCGGTGTTCCGGGTTCATCATGCTGAGTTTCTTCTCGTTAATCAGCATGGTCTGCTTTTTCTGCCACTGTCCCCAGGCTTCTTTGGAGATTTCATTGTAGATGCGTTTACCCAGGTCGCCCGGATAAAGCTGGAAATCCTGGCCCTCAGCGTCACGCTGCAGGAAAGTACAAAAAATCGTTCTGGCCATACACATTCCTCTTTTTCTTGTCGATGCTAAACCATTGCACCGGCACGTAATTGCTGTAACAGGCGCTCCACGGGAGCCGCCAGTCCGACTGATGGCGGTTGCGCTAAGTTATACCAGAGAGCGGTGCCTTCATCCATGCACGAGGCAAATGACGACACGGGAAGCCACATGGGTACAATATCCAGGTGGAAATGGCTGAAGGTATGGCGAAACGCGGTCAACTGCGTCAGGTTATCGGCAGCAATCCCGCGCTTTTTAAGCCATTCACGCAGCAAGTCTTCATCTTCAAACTGTGGGAAGCAGTATAGACCACCCCACAGGCCGCTCGGCGGACGCTGGGCCAGGAAGACCTCGTCGCCGTGCTGCATCAGCAGCATATAGCCGGTTCGCTCCGGCAGCGTCTGTTTGGGTTTCTTACCCGGATACTGCGCCCAGGAATGGTTGGCATACGCCACGCAGAGAGTATTCACCGGGCAGAGTTCGCATTTTGGTTTTGAGCGCGTGCAGACCATGGCGCCGAGATCCATCATCGCCTGGTTGAAACGCTCGACGCCGTTGGCCGGGGTGACCTCTTCACTAATTTCCCAAAGACGTTTTTCAACGTCCTTCTTCCCAGGCCAGCCTTCGACGGCGTAGCAGCGTGCCAGCACGCGCTTTACGTTGCCGTCGAGGATCGGAAAATGCTTGCCTAACGACAGGGAAAGAATCGCACCTGCGGTTGAGCGTCCGACGCCGGGGAGATCGGCCACCTCGTCGAAGGTTTCCGGGAATTTCCCGTTGTGGCGCGTCGCGACCTGCTGTGCGGCCTTGTGAAGGTTACGCGCGCGGGCGTAATAGCCAAGACCGGTCCACAGGTGCAGGACCTCGTCCAGCGGGGCGTTGGCCAGATCGGTCACCGTCGGGAAGCGCGCCATAAAACGCTCGAAGTAAGGGATCACCGTGGCGACCTGCGTTTGTTGCAACATCACCTCGGAGAGCCATACTTTGTAAGGCGTTTTTTCAATTTGCCAGGGCAGGGTTTTACGCCCGTATTTGTCGTACCAGTCCAGCACCTGGGCTGAAAATTGAGAGGCTTGCATGGTCATCGATTCGCATAATCAGGGACGCAGATTGCAGCACAGCGTCAATCTGCTGTAAACCGGATCTTTCCCATGCTTGCATAGAAGCCTTAACTTTGGATAATGCCCGTTTCCCGAACATTCTCACAAGCAGACAACTCTTTTATGAAAAACGACGTCATTTCACCGGAATTTGATGAAAACGGTCGCCCGCTGCGCCGTATTCGCAGCTTTGTCCGTCGTCAGGGCCGCCTGACAAAAGGTCAGCAACACGCGCTGGACAACTACTGGCCGGTGATGGGCGTTGAGTTCAGCGAGCAGCCTCTGGACTTTACTGAACTGTTCGGCCGCGAAGCACCCGTCACGCTGGAGATCGGTTTTGGTATGGGCACCTCGCTGGTGACCATGGCGAAAGCCCGCCCGGAGCAGAACTTCCTCGGTATTGAAGTCCACTCCCCGGGCGTGGGTGCATGCCTGGCAACGGCCCATGAAGAGGGCGTTGAGAACCTGCGCGTGATGTGTCACGACGCGGTGGAAGTGCTGCACAAAATGATTCCTGACAATTCTTTAACCATGGTTCAGCTCTTTTTCCCTGACCCGTGGCACAAAGCACGTCATAATAAACGCCGTATCGTTCAGGCACCGTTTGCCGAGCTGGTGAAAAGCAAGCTGAAGCTGGGCGGTGTCTTCCATATGGCGACCGACTGGGAACCGTATGCGGAACATATGCTGGAAGTGATGTCGTCGCTGGACGGTTACAAAAACCAGTCTGCGAGCAACGACTATGTACCGCGTCCGGAATCGCGTCCGGTAACGAAATTTGAACAGCGTGGCCATCGTCTTGGTCACGGTGTATGGGACTTAATGTTCGAGAGGGTGAAATAATGGCAAAGAATCGTAGCCGTCGTCTGCGTAAAAAGATGCACATCGAAGAATTCCAGGAAGTGGGCTTCTCCGTTGCGTGGCGTTTCCCGGAAGGCACCAGTGTAGAACAGATCGATCAGGACGTGGATGCGTTCATCAACGACGTGATTGAGCCAAACAAGCTGGCCTTCGACGGTAGCGGCTACCTGGCATGGGAAGGTCTGATCTGCACCCAGGAAGTGGGTAAATGCACCGAAGAACATCAGGCGCTGGTGCGTAAATGGCTTGAGGACCACAAGCTGGAAGATGTCCGCGTCAGCGAACTTTTCGACGTTTGGTGGGACTAATAAAGAAGTCAGGGGCCAGCATTAGCTGGCCCATTTTGTCTGAGGGAGTGTTTAAGATGCGCAAAACGTTGCTGGCTGTTGCTTTGATGGCAACTGGATTCACCGCCCATGCGGATTATCAGTGTAGCGTCACCCCGCGTGATGACGTGGTGTTAAGCCCGCAAACCGTGCAGGTCAAAGGCGAGAACGGCAATCTGGTGATTACGCCGCAGGGGAACGTCACCTTTAACGGCAAGCAGTACAACCTGACTGCCGCACAGCGTGAGCAGGCGAAAGACTATCAGGCCGATTTGCGTACCGCGCTGCCGTGGATTAATGAAGGTGCCCTGACGCGCGTCGAAAAGAGCCGCGTGGCGCTGGATAAGATCATCACTAAAGAGGTGGGGGAGAGCAGCAATATGCGCACCCGCCTGACGAAGCTTGATAAGCAGCTTAAAGAACAGATGAACCGGATTATCGAGACGCGTTCCGACGGCCTGACTTTCCACTACAAGGCGATTGATCAGGTCCGTGCCGACGGGCAGCAGCTGGTGAACCAGGCGATGGGCGGCATCCTGCAGGACAGCATCAACGAGATGGGCGCCAAAGCGGTGCTGAAAGGCGGCGGTAACCCGCTGCAGGGCGTGCTGGGCAGTCTGGGCGGCCTGCAAACCTCTATTCAGAACGAGTGGAAGAACCAGGAAGATGATTTCCAGCAGTTCGGCAAAGACGTGTGTAAACGCGTGGTGTCGCTGGAAGATAGCCGGAAGGCGCTGGTGGGGACGCTGAAGTAAGATCTCTGCGCGCTGGGCCCCTCACCCCATCCCTCTCCCCAGGGGAGAGGGTGTAATCGTTCCCTCTCCCTGTGGGAGAGGGTTAGGGTGAGGGCATCAGGCATTGCAGTCGTTGCAGAATTGCCATCATTACCTCCTCCTCATTAGCTCTGAATTCATTATTCCAGAACCGTAGTATTTCCCAGCCGTTTACATTCAAAAATTCAGCACGACGTGAATCATACATTTCGTTGTTCTGATGTTGTCCACCGTCCAGCTCGATAATCAGCTTTGCCTTAAAACAGGCAAAATCCACGATATACGCACCAATCGGCATCTGGCGGCGAAACTTATAGCCAAAGAAGCGGCGTCCCCTGAGTAAATACCAGAGGCGTAACTCTTCGGGCGTCATTTGTTTGCGGAGTTGTTTTGGTTTGTCCATCCCCGCACTCTGCCAGCCTTTCCCTCAGCCGGCAGAACGGGATGCAAAATCCTGAATCATCCTTCAGGATTCTTCGGCGAGGAACAGCTCAAGAAGGGAGTTTAAGAACAGTTTGCCGTGCTCGGTGATCTGCCAGTATTCATCACACTCGGTGAGATACCCCTGGGCCAGCGCCTCGTCGATTTGCGGGCGAATCACCGACTCCGGCAGCCCGGTGTAACGTGTAAATTCCGCGCGCGGCGCGGCCTCCAGCAGGCGGAAGCGGTTCATAAAGAACTCAAACGGCTTATCCGCCGCCTCGACGTCGTGCTGACGCTCCAGGTAGCGGCCTTCCATATACCCGCGCGGGTGGCGGGTTTTGGCGGTACGCAGAATGCGCCCGTCCGGGAAGGTCACCTTGCCGTGCGCGCCGCAGCCAATCCCGAGATAGTCGCCAAAGCGCCAGTAGTTCAGGTTGTGCTGACACTGGTAGCCCGGCTTCGCGTACGCGGACGTTTCGTACTGCTGATAGCCCGCAGCGGTTAACAACTGGTGACCTTGCTCGAAGATATCCCACAGCGCGTCGTCGTCCGGCAGCACCGGCGGGCGGGAACCGAACAGCGTGTTTGGCTCGATGGTGAGCTGGTACCACGACAGGTGCGGCGGGTTCAGTTCGATCGCCTGGCGAAGGTCATCCAGCGCCTCGTCCAGCGACTGATCCGGCAGGCCGTGCATCAAATCGAGGTTGAAGCTGCGAAGATTAAGCCCTGTCGCCAGGTTTGCCGCGCGCTTCGCCTCTTCCGGGCCGTGAATGCGCCCAAGACGTTTTAGCTTCGGTTCGCTAAAGCTCTGCACGCCGATGGAGATGCGGTTTACGCCCGCGCGTTGATAGTCGACAAAACGGTCGGCCTCAACGGTGCCGGGGTTGGCTTCCATCGTAATTTCAGCATCCGCTGCCAGGTTCAGGCGCGCACGCACGCCGTCCAGCAGGGTCTGCATAGCCGGACCGGACAGCAGGCTCGGCGTACCGCCACCAATGAAAATGGTCTTAACTTCACGTCCCTGTGCGTAAGGTACATCGGCGTCCAGGTCGGCCAGCAGATGCGCAACGTAATCATCGTGCGGCACTTCGCCCTTCAGCGCGTGCGAGTTGAAATCGCAGTACGGGCATTTCTGCACGCACCACGGGATGTGAATATAAAGACTCAGAGGCGGCAAATTAGCCATTACGCAGTGCTTCCAGTAACAATTTCAGCGCGCGTCCACGGTGGGAAATCGCGCTTTTCTCTTCGCGGGTCAGTTCCGCAGCGGTTTTGCCCTCGGTCGGGACAAAGAAAATCGGGTCGTAGCCAAAGCCGCCGTTACCAGCCGCTTCACGGGTGATCACGCCCGGCCAGCTGCCGTGGCAGACGATAGGCGTAGGGTCTTCCGCGTGACGCATATAAACCAGTACGCAGTGGAACTGCGCGGTACGCTGTTCGTCCGGTACGTCTTTCAGGGCGACAAGCAGCTTTTCCAGATTCTGCTGGTCGGTAGCGTCAGCGCCGGAATAGCGCGCGGAGTAAATCCCCGGCGCGCCGCCGAGAAAATCCACGGCCAGGCCGGAGTCGTCGGCAATCGCGGGCAGGCCCGTAATCTGCGCGGCGTGGCGCGCTTTCAGGATCGCGTTTTCGATAAACGTCAGCCCCGTCTCTTCGGCGGAATCCACGCCAAGATCGGTCTGGGCGACCACGTCCAGCCCAAAATCATTTAATAGCGAGGCCAGCTCGCGCACTTTACCAGCGTTGCCGGTCGCGAGAATAACTTTCTGCATGGTTTAGTCCTGTTCTTTCAGTGCCGCGACTTCCGTCGGGATAGATTGCGGATTAAGGATTTTTACCTGTTTATGTCGCCCAAGTTCACCTTTTTCAATGATGACCTGGCTTTTGGCGACGCGAAACTGTTTTGCCAGATATTTAGTCAGATGCGCGTTCGCCTGGCCGTCAACCGGCGGGGCGGTGATGGCGACTTTTAACTCGTCGCCATGCAGCCCAACAATACTGTCACGGCTGGCTTTTGGCTGAATATACAGCCGCAAAACCAGCCCGTCAGCGCAGGTGCTTACGGCACTCATGGCGCCATCCACAGCCCCGGCAGCAGCATATTGCCCGTGGACTGTAACAGCTCAGCGATCCCCATGTTGACCACATAGAGCAGCAGAACCAGGATCATCGGGGAAAAATCGATGCCGCCCATAGACGGAAGCAGGTTACGGATTGGACGCAGCAGCGGCTCTGCCAGCTGAATCAAAGCATACTCCACCGGGCTACGCCCCTGGCTGACCCAGCTCATGATGGCCATCACCAGCAGCACCCAGAAAATAAGCAGACCGATGGTTTTGACCAGAATCAGGACCGCAGCAATCCAGATAATCGGCTGGAAGGTAATGACCATAAACAGCACGATCGCTTTGATAACGCTCAGAATAAACGCCACCAGCAGAGACGAACTGTCGATGGGGCCCATGGCCGGGATAATACGGCGCAATGGTCCGACAACAGGCTGCGTGATTTTCACGACAAACTGCGAGAACGGATTGTAAAAATCACAGCGGGCCCACTGCATCCAGACGCGCAGCAAAAGCGCCATCGTATACAGCTCAAGCACAGTTGAGAGCAGGAAAGTCAACGTCTTCATGGCGTTCCTCAGGTTTCCTTATTATTTTGAGTAGTCGCGCGCACCGAAAATTGCCGTGCCGATGCGCACCATAGTGCTGCCTGCCGCGATGGCGGCTTCCATATCATCCGACATGCCCAGAGAAAGCGTGTCTACCGTGTTATAGCGCGCTTTAAGCGCCTCAAATGCTACAGCCATTTGCTGTGCCACGGCAAACTGCCTTTCATAACTTGACTCAGGCGCCGGAATGGCCATCAGCCCGCGCAGGGTTAAGCGCGGCAGTTCGGCCACCTCTGCGGCCAGCGCGTCCAGCTCGCTCAGCGCAATGCCGGACTTGCTGTTTTCGTCGCTGATGTTGACCTGAATCAGCACGTTAAGCGCTGGCATCTCTGCCGGACGCTGGTCGTTCAGACGTGTCGCAATACGCAGACGGTCGATGGTGTGACACCAGTCGAAGTGCTCTGCCACCAGACGGCTTTTGTTCGACTGCAGCGGGCCAATAAAGTGCCACTGCAGATCCGTCTTCCCCTGTTCCAGGAAGTAGCGAATTTTATCCACGCCTTCCTGCACGTAATTTTCACCAAACGCCCGCTGGCCTGCGTCAATGGCTTCTGCGATAGCGCTCGCAGGCTTGGTTTTGCTGACTGCAAGCAGCGTAATTTCTTCTGAAGCCCGGCCGCAACGCGCTGCGGCGGCTGAGATTTTGTCCCGGACCTGTGCCAGGTTATGCGCAATGTCGTTCATTTTCCGAGGAGTAGTGTATGGATGTGGAAGAAATTGTGGCCCTTAGTGTAAAGCATAACGTCTCCGATCTACACCTGTGCAGTGATTCGCCACCCCGCTGGCGCAGAACGGGCCGCCTTGAACCGGCACCGTTTCCTCCTCCTGACGTCGGGGCGTTATTAAAAGCGTGGCTCAACGACGAGCAGCAGGGGATTTGGTGGGCCATCGGGCAGGTGGATTTTGCCGTGACGGTGGCGGGAGGCCAGCGTCTGCGCGGCAGTGCCTTTAAGCAGATGAGCGGTATCTCTGTAACGCTCCGGCTGTTGCCGCGTACCTGCCCGCAGCTCGCTTCGCTGGGCGCGCCGCGGGCAATCCCGGAACTGTTGTCCAATGACGCCGGACTGATTCTGGTGACAGGAGCAACCGGCAGCGGTAAATCAACTACGCTGGCGGCGATGGTCGATTTTCTTAACCGCCATGCTGATGGCCATATCCTCACGCTTGAAGATCCGGTGGAGTTTATCTACCGGAGCGAGCGTTGTCTGATCCAGCAGCGGGAGATAGGCCAGCACAGCCCGTCATTTGCAGAAGCGCTGCGCGGTGCCTTACGCCAGGATCCGGACGTGATTCTGCTTGGGGAGTTGCGCGACAGCGAAACGATCCGCCTGGCGCTGACGGCGGCGGAGACCGGGCATCTGGTGCTGGCGACGCTGCATACGCGCGGGGCATCGCAGGCGATTGAACGGCTGGTCGATACGTTCCCGGCGCAGGAGAAAGATCCGGTGCGTAACCAGCTGGCCGGCAGCCTGCGGGCGGTGCTGGCGCAAAAGCTGCTTCCCGATCTACAGGGCGGGCGCGTCGCGCTGTATGAGCTGCTGGTGAACACCGCAGCGGCGGCGAATCTCATTCGTGAAGGGAAAACGTGGCAACTGCCCGGCATCATTCAAACCGGTCAGCAGGCAGGCATGCAGAACTTTGACCAGAGCCTGGCGGAGAGACGGGCGCAGGGGCGGCTGTAGGCCCCTGTGCTTAAAAGCCCTGCTCGAAATAGCTTTCGAGGATGATGACGGCAGAAGCGGAGTCCACGCTGCCTTTGTTCAGCGCCCGGAAGCCGCCGTGCTCAAACAGACCCGAGCGCGCTTCGACGGTGCTCAGACGCTCGTCGTGCAGCTTCACGGAGACGCCAAAGCGGCCATGGATTTTATTGGCAAACTTACGCGCCCGGGCGGTCAGCGGCTGTTCGGTACCGTCCATGTTGAGCGGCAGCCCAACAATCACGTCATCCGGCTGCCACTCTTTGAGCAGGCGCTCAATGAGGTTCCAGTCCGGCGTGCCGTCGTTGGCCTTCAGGGCCGTAAGCGGACGCGCGGTACCGGTGATGCGCTGCCCCACGGCGACGCCAATGCTTTTAGTACCAAAATCGAAGGCAAGAAGCGTTCCGCTCATCAGGCGTGCCCCGCTACGCCAGGCATGGTCAGGATATCAATGCCAATCAGCTTTGCCGCGTCACGCCAGCGATCGGCGATAGGGGTTTTAAACAGGATATTCATGTCCGCAGGGGCGGTGAGCCAGGCGTTATCGAGGATCTCTTGCTCAAGCTGGCCTTTCTCCCACGACGAATAGCCCAGCGCCACCAGCACTTCAGAAGGCTGCTCTGCGGTGCCCAGCGTTTCGAGTACGTCACGCGAGGTCGTGATAACGGTCTTGTCGGAGATGCGAATGCTGGAAGAGAATACCGGCGGCGTATGCAGGATAAAACCGCGATCTTCTGCAAGAGGTCCACCCAGCATCACGGGCTTATCAAGCCGGATTTCCGGCAGTCGCGCTTCAGCCGGGATTTTCAGCTTGTCCAGAATCCCTTCAACCTGAAGATTTTCCAGCGGTTTATTAATGATAATGCCCATCGCGCCGTCTTCATTGTATTCACAAATATAAACCACGGCGCGGCGAAAAATCGGGTCCTGGAGAGCAGGCATGGCAATAAGAAAGTGATGCTGTAAATTCATTGTCAGAGGTACTGTTTCCTGGTTTAAAAAGCGACAGCGCCCAGTATGGGGACAAACTCAGGCGCTGTCACTAATAGTATTGTTAGGTTATTTTTGTAAACGCTTTTCGATAGCGTCCATCAGCATGCCGGTGATTGAGACAGGGAATTCCGCCTCAATTTCACGAATGCAGGTCGGGCTGGTGACGTTCACTTCGGTAAGACGATCGCCGATGATATCCAGTCCGACGAAGATCAGACCTTTGGCTTTCAGCATCGGGCCAACGCGGCGGGCAATTTCCCAGTCGCTTTCGGTCAGCGGACGCGGCTCGCCGCGGCCACCGGCGGCCAGATTACCGCGGGTTTCGCCACCCTGCGGGATACGTGCCAGGCAGTAAGGAACCGGTTCGCCATCCACCACCAGAACGCGTTTGTCGCCGTCTTTGATCGCTGGAATATAGTTCTGCGCCATGCAGTAGCGCGTGCCCAGTTCGGTCAGCGTTTCGGCAATCACGCCAATGTTTGGGTCGCTCTCTTTCACGCGGAAAATCGATGCGCCGCCCATGCCGTCCAGCGGCTTCATGATGATATCGCCGTGCTTCTGCCAGAATTCTTTCAGCTGCGCTTTGCTGCGGGTCACCAGGGTTTCCGGCGTCAGGTCAGAGAACCAGGCGGTGTAGAGCTTCTCGTTACAGTCGCGCAGGCTCTGGGGCTTGTTGACGATCAGCGTGCCTTTCTCTTCAGCGCGTTCGAGAATATAGGTGCAGTAGATGTATTCGGTGTCGAACGGCGGATCTTTACGCATCAGGATGACGTTGAGATCGGCCAGGGAAATGTCCTGCTCGGTGCCGAATTCGTACCATTTGTCGTAGTTCTGCTCGACGTTAACGATGCGGGTGCGCGCGCGGGCTTCACCGTTGATCAGGTAAAGATCGTTCATCTCCATATAGTGGAGTTCATAGCCGCGACGCTGCGCTTCCAGCAGCATGGCGAAGCTGGAATCTTTCTTGATGTTAATGTTTGCGATGGGGTCCATCACGATGCCGAGCTTGATCATGTTCTTCTCCGTTAATGCTTCAACCCAGATCGCCAAACCGTACCTGTAGCGCGGTAATGGCCGTGAGTGCCGTTGTCTCAGTGCGCAGAACGCGAGGTCCCAACAGAATATCAGTAAACTGGTAACGTGCCGTCATCGCAATTTCGTCCGCCGACAGGCCGCCTTCGGGGCCAATCAGCAGGCGTACGCGCTCAACGGGCAGGGGCAGCGTATTGATGCTGGCGCTGGCGCGCGGATGAAGATTGAGCTTCAGCCCACTGTCCTCTTCTGCACACCACTCCTCCAGATCCATCGCCGGGCGGATCTCCGGAATACGGTTGCGGCCACTCTGTTCGCAAGCCGCAATGGCAATTTTCTGCCACTGCTGGATCTTTTTGTTCAGACGTTCCGCATCCAGTTTAACGCCACAGCGCTCAGAAAAAAGTGGCGTAATGAGGCTTACACCCAGTTCAATGGATTTCTGAATGGTGAACTCCATTTTCTCGCCGCGCGACATCACCTGGCCCAGATGAATGTGCAGCGGTGATTCCCGGTCGTCCACTTCGCCACGCAGGACGTTAACGTGTACGCTTTTTTTATCAGACCGCGTGATTTCCGCGTCGAAAACCTGGTTCGAGCCGTCGAACAGCTGTATTGCCTGACCTGCGCCCATGCGCAGCACGCGGCCAACGTGGTTGGCAGCGTCATCAGACAGGGCGATTTCGCGGCCTGCGGTAATCAGTTCAGGATGGTAAATGCGGGGAATGCGCATAGTCAGAAATTCCATGTGTCATGCGATATAAGCGAATTGCCGTAGTGTAGGTTAGCTCTTTTGCGCCTGGCAAGCCCGCTGGACGTAAGGGTTGTGATTCCCCTGGACTCTGGCGATACGTTCGTCGCGCTGGCATTCCCACTCCGTCACCGGGTACTGCTTGTCCCAGGCGTTGAACAGCTGCGTCTGCTGGCGGGAAAGGTTGAGGTCGTAACGGTCACGCATATAGAAGTAGGTGCGGGCAATGCTGCCGCGCGCGCGGGCAGGGGGCTCGGCGACTTTCTCTTTAAAATCAACCTTCATACCGCACTGGCCGTACTGGCCTTCGCCACCGTTCCACTGGCTGTACATGAAATTACCCCGGTCGCCGTTCACTTCACCCACGGCAGGCTGCAGGTTATGCATATCGCTTTCCATCTGGCGATACACCGGATCTTTGGCGCAGTTTTTACGTCCGCCATCCTGCCAGCACTGGCGCTGGTGGCCAAACTGCCAGGCCGGAACGACATGCTCCCATTCAATACGGCTGGCGCGGTTTTCGTTTTTACGCACCTTATAGCCGCAGGACTCAAGGTCAACGACCCCTTTTTTACCCTGCCAGTTAATTTTACAGCCGCAGTAGAAATCGCCCGGCACGTCAGCGTTGACCTTCACGCCTGCGGCCTTGGCCTGGGAAAAACTGTTGATACCGTCGGCCAGAGAATGGCCTGAGAGCGCCGTCGTCAGAAAGGCGACCGCGAGAGAAAAATTACGGGACATCTTACACTCCGTGTCAAAACGAGCCCGCAACGTAACGAATGTTGTTCCTGTATGCAATCAGTCAGATCAGGAAAGTTCCTGAAAGTTCAGATGATTATTCCGCAACCAGCGGCTCGCCGCATTTGACGCAGCGGTAGGTCGCCTCACCGCGCACCACGCGATTATGGCGACGGACGGTAAGCTGGTGCTGCTGACACTGGCATCGGTAGGGGAAGGTATTGCGGCGCACCGATTCCAGCTCGAACTGATGGGTACGGCGTGCCGGAACGCCGAGCACTGCCTCCATCATCCACTTCCACTCTTTTCCATGCGGCGCGACGCGGCCAAAGTGTTTCCACACCAGCAGATGTGCCAGCTCGTGCGGCACCACTTCCTCGATAAACGCCTGCTGGTTTTCCATCATCAGCACCGGGTTAAGGCGGATCTCATACGACTCGAGCCAGGCGGTACCGGCCGAGGTTCCACGCTGCTGGTAGACGAGTTTGGGTTCAGGATAATTGCGACCGAGCTTCAGGTTCGCCTGGGCGAGTTTTTCCCGCAGGCTGCGCATAACGGCCTGCTGAATGGCGATGGGGAGACGGGGTGCTTTCATAGGGGCAGAGCATAAAGCGCGAAGCGGGGAGGCGCAAGAGGCGCCTCCCGCAAGATAATTAGTCGTGAGCGCCGATTTCGCGCAGAGGACGACCTTTCATCAGGTTACGTTCAATATGTTCCAGCGAAACGTGTTTGGTTTCTGGAACCAGCCAGATGGTCAGCACAATAAAGAAGATGTTCAGACCGGCGTATACCCAGAAGGTGTTCGCGTTGCCCAGGGTATTGAGCATGGTCAGGAACGTTGCGCCGACGATCATGTTGGCAACCCAGTTGGTTGCGGTAGAGCAGGTGATACCAAAATCACGCCCTTTCAGCGGCTGAATCTCCGAGCACAGTACCCAGATCAGCGGACCGGCGCTCATCGCAAAGCCGACGATAAACATCAGCAGCATGCCTACCGCAAAGTACTGGGCGGTTGGGGAGTGAATGCCCACATGCATCATGGTACCGAGGACGCCCATACCGGCCGCCATCACCAGGAAGCCCAGCGTCAGGGTTGGCTTACGTCCCCAGCGGTCCACCAGACCGATGGCGATAAAGGTCGCCAGCACGTTGGTCAGACCCACGATGACGGTCCCCCACATCTGCTCGGTGGTGTTGGTATAACCCGCCAGCTCAAAGATTTTTGGCGCGTAGTACATGATGACGTTCATCCCGGTGAACTGCTGCATGACCTGCAGCAGCACGCCAAGGAACACCGCACGGCGGAAGTTGCTGTTCTCTTTAAACAGCGCCCAGCCGGACTGTTTGACCTTCAGGCTTTCGCGGATCTCTTCCAGCTCGTTTTTTGCCTCCGCACTGGTATCGCGCAGGCGAAGCAGCACGCGTTCAGCATCCACGAAGCGGCGTTTGGCAGCGAACCAGCGCGGGCTGTCCGGCAGGAAGAAGACGCCAATCAGCAGCAGGATGGCCGGGATGATGATCACGCCGAGCATCCAGCGCCATGCGCCGCTGTAGCTAAACGCGGTATCGGAAAGGTACGCGCCCAGGATACCGATGGTGATCATCAACTGGTACATCGAAATCATACTGCCGCGGATTTTCTCCGGCGCGATTTCAGACAGGTAAAGCGGGGCGGTATAGGACGCCACGCCCACGGCCAGGCCGAGCAGCACGCGGGAAACCAGCAGAACCTCAACGTTAGGCGCAGCGGCCGAGAAGAGTGAACCGGCAACGAACAGGATCGCGCCGATCATCAGGCTCTTTTTACGCCCGAGCTTGAAGGAGAGCCAGCCGCTGCCGACGGCCCCGACGGCAGCGCCAAACATCATGGAGCTGACCACCCATTCCTGGGTGTGAGCGCTGATCTGGAACTCGTCAGTGATGAAAGGTAATGCACCGGCAATCACGCCGATATCCAGGCCAAAAAGTAATCCTGCCAGGGCGGCGAGGAAACAGACGAAGAATGTCATCGCCTTGTTGGACGTACGCCCCTGTTTTTTATTGTCAGGCATTATGCCCTCCAGTTGGGTTATCAGTTTTATTGATGTAAAGGGTAGGTGAGCAACTCGTAAAAATATGTGAGATTAATCACATAGGTGTAATCGGTTACACTAACGTGGAACCGTAAAAATAATTAAAGCTTTGAAAATATAGAGGTAAACGAGGTGATGTGCATCGCGTTTGTTATAATTTCGGACTTAACTGAAATGAAATGTAACAGCAGAAGAAAGGCGATCAGGCAAAGAGATTATTCTGAAAGCGGGATATATTTGGCATGGTGTAATCGGTTTCAAACATAAAAAAAGGCCAGCCCGAAGGCTGGCCTTTTAAAAGCGATGTCAGTCGATTACTTCAGACCGGCAGCTTCACGCAGCAGGGCGGCTTTGTCGGTTTTTTCCCATGGGAAATGTTCACGACCAAAGTGACCGTATGCCGCGGTTTCTTTGTAGATTGGGTGCAGCAGATCCAGCATCTGAATCAGGCCGTATGGACGCAGGTCGAAGAACTCGCGCACCAGCAGCGTCAGCTGTTCTGAAGGCACTTTTTCAGTACCGAAGGTTTCAACCATGATGGAGGTTGGTTCAGCCACGCCGATAGCGTAGGAAACCTGGATCTCACAGCGGTCAGCCAGGCCGGCGGCAACGATGTTTTTCGCCACATAACGTGCAGCGTACGCCGCAGAACGGTCAACTTTAGACGGATCTTTACCGGAGAACGCACCGCCACCGTGACGCGCCATGCCGCCGTAGGTATCAACGATGATTTTACGACCGGTCAGACCGCAGTCACCCATTGGGCCGCCGATAACGAAGCGTCCGGTTGGGTTGATAAAGAATTTGGTCGCAGAGCTCAGCCATTCGGTCGGCAGAACCGGCTTGATGATCTCTTCCATCACTGCTTCCTGCAGGGATTTCTGATCGATATCTTCGGAGTGTTGGGTAGAAAGCACTACCGCGTCAATACCGACGATTTTGCCGTCGTCGTACTGGAAAGTGACCTGGCTTTTCGCATCCGGGCGCAGCCACGGCAGGGTGCCGTTTTTACGAACTTCAGCCTGACGCTGCACCAGACGGTGTGCGTAGGTGACCGGTGCTGGCATCAGCACGTCGGTTTCGTTGGTTGCATAGCCGAACATCAGACCCTGGTCGCCCGCGCCCTGTTCCAGCGGATCGGCACGGTCAACGCCCTGGTTGATGTCTGGAGACTGTTTGCCAATCGCGCTCAGTACCGCGCAGGAGTTGGCATCAAAGCCCATATCAGAATGCACATAGCCGATCTCACGCACCGTGTTACGGGTGATCTCTTCGATATCAACCCATGCGCTGGTGGTAATCTCACCGCCAACCAGAACCATGCCGGTTTTGACATAGGTTTCACACGCTACGCGCGCTTTTGGATCCTGCGCCAGGATCGCATCCAGCACCGCATCGGAGATTTGGTCAGCAATTTTATCAGGATGTCCTTCTGATACGGACTCGGACGTAAACAGGTGTTTTGCCATGTTTTATTTCACCTAAGAGGAATTTGGTTAGCTCAAGCTGCTGTGTGGAATAGCCAAAGGAGATAATTCTACCAAGGCCTGCAGGTTTTTGACACTGGCAGTATGAGTGTTAATCAGTATAGATGGATTAACATCTGGATGGCTATTTTAGGTCACTTCTTCGCCCGATTTCCAGTTTTTTTTGACTAACCTCTCACTCAGTTGAAATTGCTGCTGGCAATAATTCCTGACGGCCCCGGCAACACGCGCATTTTTGTTTTGCTTTTTAGCCCCCTTCTCGGTATAAAACGCGGCGCGCGGCTCATATAAAATAAGCGCTCGATGAACTCATCGTGTCGCCACTTCCAGCCGGGTTAAGCAGTGAACTTTTAGCTTTGGCTTGGGGTCCGTTTCAGCAGAGGCGGCCGTGGAGGTGATACGAGATAATGAACCATCGTTTTCCGCTAATTCAGCGCAGCCGTTCTGGCGCGTATTTGATTCCCGCAACCCGCATTTCTAGTCTGCAAACCTGCCGATGTTATACCCATCTCGGCGCTTCTCAGGATTCCAGGGCCGGTCACGCTTTGTGAAAACTGAACAAGGGCGCTCTTGTTAATACAAGAGTTTTCTCGTGGTTTCGCCGAACCTTGTCATACAGAGTTCGGATACGTGTTTTACAATGATATGAATAAGAAACCGGTCGCACGGTCTGGATTTCAGCATACTCTGCTGGGAAACGGAGCCGTTTATGGGTTGTTATCGCCGTATAACGCTGCGATAGTAGTCAACTGTTTTACACTTAATACAAAGAGTTGAGGTTCGCTATGTCTGACGACATGTCTTCTTTTTCGCCTTCGTCAGCGGGCGAACAGGGTGTACTACGTTCTATGCAGGAGGTTGCGATGAGCTCCGAGGAAGCCAGCAAGATGCTGCGCACTTACAATATTGCCTGGTGGGGCAATAACTACTACGACGTCAACGAACTGGGCCACATCAGCGTCTGCCCGGATCCCGACGTCCCTGAAGCGCGCGTGGACCTTGCTAAACTGGTGAAAGCCCGTGAAGCTCAGGGCCAGCGTTTGCCTGCACTGTTCTGCTTCCCGCAGATCCTGCAACATCGCCTGCGTTCTATTAACGCCGCCTTCAAGCGCGCGCGTGAGTCCTACGGCTATAAAGGCGACTACTTCCTGGTTTACCCAATCAAGGTAAACCAGCACCGCCGCGTGATTGAATCCCTGATCCACTCCGGCGAGCCGCTGGGTCTGGAGGCTGGCTCCAAAGCGGAGCTGATGGCGGTTCTGGCGCATGCGGGCATGACCCGTTCGGTGATCGTCTGTAACGGCTATAAAGACCGTGAATACATTCGTCTGGCACTGATTGGCGAGAAGATGGGCCACAAGGTCTATCTGGTTATCGAAAAGATGACCGAAATCGCCATCGTGCTGGAAGAGGCCGAGCGTCTGAACGTGGTGCCGCGCCTTGGCGTGCGTGCGCGTCTGGCGTCACAGGGTTCCGGTAAATGGCAGTCCTCCGGCGGCGAAAAATCCAAGTTCGGCCTGGCGGCGAACCAGGTGCTGCAGCTGGTGGAAATCCTGCGCGAGCGCGGTCGTCTCGACAGCATTCAGCTGCTGCACTTCCACCTCGGCTCGCAGATGGCCAACATTCGCGACATCGCCACCGGCGTGCGTGAATCCGCGCGGTTCTACGTTGAGCTGCACAAGCTTGGCGTGAACATTCAGTGCTTCGACGTGGGCGGCGGCCTGGGCGTGGACTACGAAGGGACCCGCTCGCAGTCGGACTGCTCCGTGAACTACGGCCTGAACGAATACGCGAACAATATCATCTGGGCGATCGGCGATGCCTGTGAAGAGAACGGCCTGCCGCACCCGACGGTAATCACCGAATCCGGCCGCGCGGTCACCGCGCACCATACGGTGCTGGTCTCTAACATCATCGGCGTTGAGCGTAGCGAAATCACCGAAGCGACGCCTCCGGCAGACGATGCCCCGCGCTCCCTGCAAAGCATGTGGGAAACCTGGCAGGAAATGCACGAGCCGGGCACGCGTCGTTCCCTGCGCGAATGGCTGCACGACAGCCAGATGGACCTGCATGACATCCACGTGGGGTATTCCTCAGGCACCTTCAGCCTGCAGGAGCGCGCGTGGGCGGAGCAGCTCTATCTGAACATGTGCCATGAAGTGCAGAAACAGCTCGACCCGAGCAACCGTGCGCACCGTCCGATTATCGACGAGCTGCAGGAGCGTATGGCGGATAAGATTTACGTCAACTTCTCGCTGTTCCAGTCAATGCCGGATGCCTGGGGTATCGACCAGCTGTTCCCGGTTCTGCCGCTGGAAGGGCTGAACCACGCCCCGGAACGTCGCGCGGTGCTGCTGGACATCACCTGTGACTCCGACGGTGCTATCGACCACTACGTTGACGGCGACGGTATCGCAACGACGATGCCAATGCCGGAGTACGACCCGGAGAACCCGCCGATGCTGGGCTTCTTTATGGTCGGCGCGTATCAGGAGATCCTCGGCAACATGCACAACCTGTTCGGTGATACCGAGGCGGTTGACGTGTTTGTCTTCCCTGACGGCAGCGTGGAAGTTGAGCTGTCTGACGAAGGGGATACCGTGGCGGACATGCTGGAATACGTTCAGCTGGATCCGAAAACCCTGCTGACGCAGTTCCGCGACCAGGTGAAAAACACCGGGCTGGACGATGCGCTGCAGCAGCAGTTCCTGGAAGAGTTTGAAGCGGGTCTGTACGGGTACACCTACCTGGAAGACGAGTAGGAAAACCTCCCTCTCCCTGTGGGAGAGGGGCGGGGTGAGGGCATCAGTCCGCACAATGCCCTATACTCACTTGAACCCGTATGCATTACCGGCGATAATTCGCCCCAATAAGCGATTTACGAATCAATCCCTTCCTCGTCGGGTTTAACGACGCGGAGGGGATTTTTTTTCATCTGTTTTTAATGTATCGACTTTAAAAGAGGTCAGGACATGAGCACTTTAGGTCATCAGTACGATAACTCTCTGGTATCTAACGCGTTTGGTTTTTTACGCCTTCCAATGAACTTCCAGCCGTACGACAGCGATGCGGACTGGGTGATCACCGGCGTGCCGTTCGATATGGCAACATCTGGCCGTGCGGGTGGTCGTCACGGACCGGCGGCGATTCGTCAGGTTTCCACTAACCTGGCCTGGGAGCATAACCGCTTCCCGTGGAACTTCGACATGCGCGAGCGCCTGAACGTGGTGGACTGCGGTGACCTGGTGTATGCCTTTGGTGACGCGCGTGAGATGAGCGAAAAGCTGCAGGCGCACGCCGAGAAGCTGCTGGCTGCCGGTAAGCGCATGCTCTCCTTCGGCGGCGACCACTTCGTGACCCTGCCGCTGCTGCGTGCCCATGCCAAGCACTTCGGTAAAATGGCGCTGGTACACTTTGATGCGCATACCGACACCTACGCGAACGGCTGTGAGTTTGACCACGGCACCATGTTCTTCACCGCGCCGAACGAAGGTCTGATCGACCCGAACCACTCCGTGCAGATCGGTATTCGCACCGAGTTCGACAAGGACAACGGTTTCACCGTGCTGGATGCGGGCCAGGTTAACGATCGCGGCGTGGATGACATTCTCGCGCAGGTGAAGCAGATCGTGGGTGATATGCCTGTGTATCTGACCTTCGACATCGACTGCCTGGATCCGGCATTTGCACCGGGTACCGGTACGCCGGTGATCGGCGGCCTGACCTCAGACCGTGCTATCAAGCTGGTGCGCGGCCTGAAGGATCTGAACATTGTCGGGATGGACGTGGTGGAAGTGGCGCCTGCGTATGACCAGTCCGAAATCACTGCGCTGGCCGCAGCGACCCTGGCACTGGAAATGCTCTACATCCAGGCTGCCAAAAAAGGCGAATAAGCCTCTCCTGGCGTGAAAAAAACCTCTCCCTGGAGAGGTTTTTTATTGCCTTTAGAACACGTTAAACGGGTATTCCACGTAAGCGCGGATTTCGTCCCCGCCCACGTTATAGTCGCTGGCGTTGCTTGAGACGCGCAGCACGGAGTAGCGCAGTTTCAGTTTCAGATCCTTCGCCGGGCCATCCTGCACCTGGTACTGGATCTGGTTAAACCACTCGTGCTCTTTACCGTTGCTGGTTTCAGCGGTTTTGATGTTATCGCCGCGCACGTAGGCGGTGGTCCAGCTCAGGCCCGGTAAACCAAGGCCGCCAAAGTCCAGACCGTAGGATGCCTGCCAGGAACGTTCATCTTCGCCGTTAAAATCAGACCAGTAGGAGTTCGCCAGCCAGATGGTGTTACCGCCGTCACCCACGCCGCCCTGGTCGCGATAGCCGCCATAGTTGTAGCCGGTGCTGCCGCTGCTCTGCTGGTAGGCCACTTTGAACGTGTGAATATCCCAGATGTAGCTCGCCGCCAGGCTCCAGATGGTGTTGCTGCGGCCCGTGTCGAGGCTGTCAGCGTAACCCTGGTCCAGACGGGAGTTATAGCCGTTGAAGTCGAGCACCAGCTGCTGCCCGGTGCTGAACGGCTGTTTGAAGTTCAGGCCCAGATACTGCTTGTTCATCACCTCTTCATTATGAGAAGCGTAAAGCGCGCCGCTGAACTGGTCGTTAAACTGGTAGCTTGCGCCGCCGAAGGAGAGGCTCTTCAGCCCGCTGTCGTGGCGGTCATCGCTTTTACGCTGCTCGTCGGTGAAGTAACCGGCGTTGATTTCCAGACCGTCGATCTCTTTTGAGGTCAACATAGCGCCGGTGTAGCTTTCAAACAGCAGGCGGGAGCTGTCGGCATTGATGATAGGCAGCTCAGGACGCTGATTCCCGTAACTTAGCACGGTGTTCGATATGCGCATTTTGGCGGTTGCGCCAAACTTTGCCAGATCGGATTTTGCCCGGCCATCATCTTCCTGTTTAAAGAAGTCGATGCCGCCTGCGCCGCTTTTGCCCCGCCCGCCGTCCAGGCGCACGCCGTATTGAGCAATACCGTCCACACCAAAGCCCACAGGCCCTTCGGTATAGCCGGATGCAAACGTGGCGATGATCCCCTGACCCCATTCGGCTTTGTCCTGCTGGCCCTGATGGTAGTCGCGGCTGATATAGGCATTGCGTAAAAACAGATCCAGATGGCTGTCGTCAATAAAACCCTGACTGTCGGATTGCTGGCTTGCAGCGGCAGGTAATGCGGCAAATAAACTTAAAGCAATTAATGATAATTCTTTTTTCACGGAGGGAACGTCTCTGTCTGGATATATTAATTTGAATAACTGCGGAAGTGATAATTACCGGAAAAAGTGACCTTTGCAATAATTATGTGACCAGACATTTCAATATGATAACGTAGATTTGGCGGGGCTTTCAGGGGTGTTATCGATACGTGCTGTTAAGTTAACAATTCATGCGAAATAAAAGGGAGGCAAATATGCCTCCCGGTAAAATTATTTAATTCCGTCTGCGGCCATACGGTCGCGAATATGCTGTGCGCGCTCTTCTGAGGCAGGGTGATCGTCAAACATGGAGCTTTGACGTCCCGCTTCCAGTTTGGCCAGTTTTTCAAAGCTGGTGGCTAAACCTGATGGATTAATGCCGCGTTTGCGCAACAGATCGTAAGAGTAATCATCCGCTTCGGACTCCTGGCGCTGGGAGAACTGGGAGTTAACCAGCTTTTCACCCACGTCGCCAAGCTGCGACTGCGACAGGCTGCCAACGATACCGCCCGCTGAGGCCGCCGCAGCGCGGATGGCGTTGGTGCCTAAAGCAACCTGCATCCCTTTCTTCACGTGGCCCAGGGCAACGTGGCCCATTTCATGGCCGATGACCGCTTCCACTTCGTTGTCGGTCATCATGTCCATCAGCCCGCTATAGACGCGGATGCAGCCGTTCGCCATCGCGAAGGCGTTCACGTCTTTCGCCATGTACACCTTGTAGTTCACCGGCTGGCCGTTGATGTTGTCGCCCAGCGCAGAAGCAATCTTATTCAGACGCTGCGTGTAGGTACTGTTAGCCGGCGCAAGCGTGGCTTTTCCGTCCATATCTTTACAGGCCTGGTCGCTCAGCGCTTTCACCTGCGCATCGCTCAGGGAATAGGCCTGGAAGGCCTCTGCGCCTGACGTCATCAGACCGTTAGAATCCATATTCTGACAGCCGCTCAGCAGGAGCGTTGTACCCAGGGCCAGCACTATTGCACGCATTTTCATGAGGTTGCTTCCGTACTCGTTAATCTGAATAAAATCCGAAAAGTGCACCGTCAGCGAAGCCGGTGTCGGGCTAAGTATAAGGAATATCGACAGAGCCGGGCGAGTAGATTGCGCAACATGCGAGCATGATCCAGAGATTTCTTAACAAGCAAAAGAATGCTCCATGTACATGACTTGCGGCTTGGGTTACATTGTTGGCACTTTTTTCCGGCGTAGCCCAAAACGCGCTGTCGTCAAGGGCATGGCCTTTAACAGTCCGATCTGGAGTTAAAATGTCCTCACGTAAAGAGCTTGCTAATGCTATTCGTGCGCTGAGCATGGACGCAGTACAGAAAGCCAAATCCGGCCACCCAGGGGCCCCTATGGGTATGGCTGATATCGCCGAAGTCCTGTGGCGCGATTTCCTGAACCACAACCCACAGAACCCGTCATGGGCTGACCGCGACCGTTTCGTACTGTCTAACGGCCACGGCTCTATGCTGATCTATAGCCTGCTGCACCTCACCGGCTACGATCTGCCAATTGAAGAGCTGAAAAACTTCCGTCAGCTGCACTCTAAAACTCCAGGTCACCCGGAAGTGGGCTACACCGCTGGCGTAGAAACCACCACCGGTCCGCTGGGTCAGGGTATTGCTAACGCTGTGGGTATGGCGATTGCTGAGAAGACGCTGGCGGCGCAGTTCAACCGTCCTGGTCACGACATCGTTGACCACTTCACCTATGCGTTCATGGGCGACGGCTGCATGATGGAAGGCATTTCTCACGAAGTGTGCTCCCTGGCAGGTACCCTGAAGCTGGGCAAACTGGTTGCGTTCTATGACGACAACGGTATCTCCATCGACGGTCACGTTGAAGGCTGGTTCACCGACGACACCGCTAAACGTTTCGAAGCCTACGGCTGGCACGTTGTGCGTGGTGTTGATGGCCACGATGCTGACTCGATTAAACGTGCAGTAGAAGAAGCGCGCGCGGTGACGGACAAGCCGTCCCTGCTGATGTGCAAAACCATCATCGGCTTCGGTTCGCCGAACAAAGCGGGTACGCACGACTCCCACGGCGCGCCGCTGGGCGACGCGGAAATCGCACTTACCCGCGAAGCGCTGGGCTGGAAACACCCTGCATTCGAAATCCCATCTGAGATCTACGCTCAGTGGGATGCAAAAGAAGTGGGCCAGGCGAAAGAAGCGGCCTGGAACGAGAAGTTCGCTGCTTACGCGAAAGCGTTCCCGCAGGAAGCGGCTGAATTCACCCGTCGTATGAAAGGCGACATGCCGTCTGACTTCGACGCGAAAGCGAACGAGTTCATCGCTAAGCTGCAGGCGAACCCGTCTAAAATCGCGAGCCGTAAAGCGTCTCAGAATGCGATTGAAGCGTTTGGTCCTCTGCTGCCTGAATTCCTCGGCGGCTCCGCTGACCTGGCGCCATCTAACCTGACCCTGTGGTCCGGTTCTAAGCCAATCAACGAAGACACTGCCGGTAACTACATCCATTACGGTGTACGTGAATTCGGTATGACTGCGATTGCCAACGGTATCTCCCTGCACGGTGGTTTCCTGCCGTACACCTCTACCTTCCTGATGTTCGTTGAATATGCACGTAACGCCGTGCGTATGGCCGCGCTGATGAAACAGCGTCAGGTGATGGTCTACACTCACGACTCCATCGGTCTGGGCGAAGACGGTCCAACTCACCAGCCGGTAGAGCAGGTGGCTTCCCTGCGCGTGACCCCAAACATGAGCACATGGCGTCCGTGTGACCAGGTTGAATCCGCGGTAGCGTGGAAATACGGCGTTGAGCGTCAGGACGGTCCAACCGCGCTGATCCTCTCCCGTCAGAACCTGGCGCAGCAGGAGCGTACCCCTGAGCAGCTGGCGAACATCGCTCGCGGTGGTTACGTGCTGAAAGATAGCGCGGGCCAGCCAGAGCTGATCTTCATTGCCACCGGTTCTGAAGTTGAACTGGCTGTGGCAGCGTGGGAAAAACTGACTGCCGAAGGCGTGAAGGCGCGCGTGGTCTCCATGCCGTCTACCGACGCGTTCGACAAGCAGGATGCCGCTTACCGTGAATCCGTGCTGCCTAAAGCGGTTTCCGCTCGCGTGGCAGTGGAAGCGGGTATCGCTGACTACTGGTTCAAATACGTGGGCCTGAACGGCGCTATCGTCGGTATGACCACCTTCGGTGAGTCTGCTCCGGCAGAGCAGCTGTTCGAAGAATTCGGCTTCACCGTTGAGAACGTTGTCGCGAAAGCGAAAGAACTGCTGTAATCGTTTGTACGGTGCGGGCTGATGCCCTCACCCCAGCCCTCTCCCACCGGGAGAGGGTGCAAACACTAAAAACGGTAACCTCTCGGTTACCGTTTTGCTTTTACCTCGCCGTAAATTATTCCACCTAAAATGTGACGCAAGTCATATAGCTCGCTTATTCATCTGGACAGACATTCCTTTTATTCCCCGATTCGCTTATTCTTGCTGAAGCGTTTCAGTCGATTAAATGTTCGACAATTGACCAATCAATCGCAGTTTGTGACAGCAAGGATTCCCCTTCGGGCGTAGCTGGATTACTCTTTCAGCCACCTCAAACTCAGGGATTGCTTTGCAGGAGATCTATGACCGTACGCGTAGCGATTAATGGCTTCGGTCGCATCGGACGTAATGTGGTTCGTGCTTTGTATGAATCCGGACGTCGGGCGGAAATAACCGTGGTGGCAATCAATGAACTGGCGGATGCTACGGGCATGGCGCATTTGTTGAAATACGACACCAGCCACGGACGATTTGCCTGGGATGTGCGCCAGGAAAGAGATCAGCTCTTTGTGGGTGACGACGCTATTCGTGTGCTGCATGAGAACAGCATCTCCGGGCTACCCTGGCGTGAACTGGGTGTGGATGTGGTGCTTGACTGTACCGGTGTCTACGGCAACCGCGAACATGGCGAAGCGCATCTGGCTGCCGGCGCGAAAAAAGTCCTGTTTTCTCATCCCGGCAGTAACGACCTCGACGCGACCGTCGTGTTTGGCGTCAACCAGCATGAGCTGCAGGCCGAACACCGCATTGTTTCCAACGCCTCCTGTACCACCAACTGCATTATTCCGGTCATCAAACTGTTAGACGATGCGTATGGCATTGAATCCGGCACCGTGACCACGATTCACTCCGCCATGCACGATCAGCAGGTTATCGACGCCTACCATCCGGATTTACGACGCACTCGCGCGGCGAGCCAGTCAATCATTCCGGTGGATACGAAACTGGCGGCAGGGATCACCCGAATTTTTCCGCAGTTTAATGACCGGTTTGAAGCGATTGCCGTGCGTGTTCCAACGATCAACGTCACCGCGATCGACCTCAGCGTGACGGTGAAAAAACCGGTAAAAGCCTGTGAAGTCAACCTGTTGCTGCAAAAAGCGGCACAGGGGGCATTTCATGGTATAGTTGACTATACGGAATTACCGTTGGTCTCAGTAGATTTTAACCACGACCCGCACAGCGCCATCGTTGATGGCACGCAAACGAGGGTTAGTGGTGCACACCTTATCAAGACGCTGGTCTGGTGTGATAACGAATGGGGCTTTGCTAACCGAATGCTCGACACCACGTTAGCAATGGCCGCTCAAGGTTTCAGGTAAGACGCATTGTGCGTCTGCAAAACTTTAAGAATCAACGAGAGGATTCACCATGTCTGTAATTAAGATGACCGATCTGGATCTGGCTGGTAAACGCGTTTTCATCCGTGCCGATCTGAACGTACCGGTTAAAGATGGCAAAGTGACCAGCGACGCGCGTATCCGTGCATCTCTGCCAACCATCGAACTGGCTCTGAAGCAGGGCGCGAAAGTGATGGTCACCTCCCACCTGGGTCGTCCAACTGAAGGCGAGTACAACGAAGAGTTCTCTCTGCTGCCAGTGGTTAATTACCTGAAAGACAAACTGTCCAACCCGGTTCGCCTGGTGAAAGATTACCTGGACGGTGTTGACGTTGCAGCCGGTGAACTGGTTGTTCTGGAAAACGTCCGCTTCAATAAAGGCGAAAAGAAAGACGACGAAACCCTGTCCAAAAAATACGCTGCACTGTGCGACGTATTCGTAATGGATGCCTTCGGTACGGCTCACCGCGCGCAGGCGTCAACCCACGGTATCGGTAAATTCGCAGACGTAGCGTGTGCCGGTCCTCTGCTGGCTGACGAACTGGAAGCGCTGGGTAAAGCACTGAAAGAACCTGCTCGTCCAATGGTGGCTATCGTTGGTGGTTCTAAAGTTTCTACCAAACTGACCGTTCTGGATTCCCTGTCTAAAATCGCTGACCAGCTGATCGTTGGCGGTGGTATCGCGAACACCTTCGTTGCCGCTCAGGGCCACAACGTGGGTAAATCCCTGTACGAAGCAGACCTGGTTGACGAAGCCAAACGCCTGCTGAGCACCTGCGATATCCCGGTTCCAACTGACGTTCGCGTCGCGACCGAGTTCTCCGAAACCGCAACCGCGACTCTGAAGTCTGTAAACGACATCAAAGATGAAGAGCAGATTCTGGACCTGGGCGACGTTTCTGCACAGAAACTGGCTGAAATCCTCAAAAACGCAAAAACTATCCTGTGGAACGGTCCGGTAGGCGTGTTCGAATTCCCGAACTTCCGCAAAGGGACTGAAATCGTTGCTAACGCTATCGCAGACAGCGAAGCGTTCTCTATCGCAGGCGGTGGTGACACCCTGGCAGCAATCGACCTGTTCGGTATCGCTGACAAGATCTCCTACATCTCCACTGGTGGCGGCGCATTCCTCGAATTCGTGGAAGGCAAAGTACTGCCAGCAGTAGCAATGCTCGAAGAGCGCGCTAAGAAGTAAGCCATTCAAGGGCAGGGAAACCTGCCCAATTTTCAGCGCGCTTTTAAGAGCTCGCACCTTTTCTAACGGCCGAAGATACAGGACTAAGCAACATGTCTAAAATTTTTGATTTCGTAAAACCTGGCGTTATCACTGGTGATGACGTACAGAAAGTGTTCCAGGTAGCTAAAGAAAACAACTTCGCTCTGCCAGCAGTTAACTGCGTGGGTACCGACTCCATCAACGCCGTACTGGAAACTGCTGCTAAAGTTAAAGCACCGGTTATCGTTCAGTTCTCTAACGGCGGCGCTGCGTTCATCGCAGGTAAAGGCGTGAAAACTGATATTCCTCAGGGTGCTGCAATCCTGGGCGCTATCTCTGGTGCGCACCACGTACACCAGATGGCTGAACACTACGGTGTTCCAGTTATCCTGCACACTGACCACTGCGCGAAGAAACTGCTGCCGTGGATCGACGGTCTGCTGGACGCGGGTGAAAAACACTTCGCGGCAACCGGTAAGCCACTGTTCTCTTCTCACATGATCGACCTGTCTGAAGAGTCACTGCACGAAAACATCGAAATCTGCTCTAAGTACCTGGCGCGCATGGCCAAAATGGACATGACCCTGGAAATCGAACTGGGTTGCACCGGTGGTGAAGAAGACGGCGTGGACAACAGCCACATGGACGCTTCTGCACTGTACACCCAGCCAGAAGACGTTGATTACGCTTACACCGAGCTGAGCAAAATCAGCCCACGCTTCACCATTGCAGCGTCCTTCGGTAACGTACACGGCGTTTACAAACCAGGCAACGTGGTTCTGACCCCAACCATCCTGCGTGATTCTCAGGAATACGTTTCCAAGAAACACAACCTGCCGCACAACAGCCTGAACTTCGTCTTCCACGGCGGTTCCGGTTCTTCTGCTCAGGAAATCAAAGACTCCGTAAGCTACGGCGTAGTGAAAATGAACATCGATACCGACACCCAGTGGGCAACCTGGGACGGTATTCTGCAGTACTACAAAGCGAACGAAGCTTACCTGCAGGGCCAGCTGGGCAACCCGAAAGGCGAAGACCAGCCGAACAAGAAATACTACGATCCACGCGTATGGCTGCGCGCTGCCCAGACGTCCATGGTGACCCGTCTGGAGCAGGCTTTCAAAGAACTGAACGCGATCGACGTTCTGTAATTTGAGCTGCTAACAGCATCAGAAGGCCCGCAAATGCGGGCCTTTTTTTATGCTTTTTCAATACCCTGCCGGACCGGTTTTTGTGATCTGTTTGGCAATACTTGCGCTTTTTGTTTACCCTTTACGGACCTGCCTGTCTCCATGGGGGATGGATTTTGTGTTTTGGTTTAACAAAAGGAAGAATAAATGGAACAACTCGATGTTGTAGACAGCATCAATAACGCCGGTAACTGGCTGGTGCGTAACCAGGCGCTGCTGCTGAGCTATGCCGTGAACATCGTCGCGGCGATTGCCATCATCATCGTCGGGATGATCGTGGCGCGTATCGTATCTAACGCGGTTAACCGCGTAATGCTGGCCCGTCACATTGACGCCACGGTGGCTGACTTTCTCTCCGCACTGGTGCGCTACGGCATTATCGCCTTTACGCTGATTGCGGCGCTGGGCCGCGTGGGCGTGCAGACCGCCTCCGTTATTGCCGTTCTCGGTGCCGCCGGTCTGGCCATTGGTCTGGCGCTGCAGGGCTCACTTTCAAACCTGGCGGCAGGCGTTCTGCTGGTGACCTTCCGTCCGTTCCGTTCCGGCGAATACGTTGATCTTGGCGGCATTGCCGGGACCGTGCTGCAGGTGCAGATTTTCTCAACGACCATGCGTACCGTCGATGGTCGCATCGTGGTCGTACCTAACGGGAAAATCATCGCGGGCAACATCATTAACTTCTCCCGTGAGCCGGTGCGTCGTAATGAGCTGATTATCAGCGTGGCGTACGATTCCGATATCGATCAGGTGAAGTCGCTGATTAGCAACATCATTGCTTCAGACGATCGCATTCTGAAAGACAAAGAGCAGACGGTTCGCCTGAACGAACTGGGCGCGTCCTCCATTAACTTCGTGGTGCGCATCTGGAGCAAGAGCAGCGATCTGCAAAACGTGTACTGGGACGTGCTGGAACGCATTAAGCGCGACTTCGACGCCAACGGCATCAGCTTCCCGTACCCGCAGATGGACGTAAACGTCAAAAAAGTTAAAGAAGCAGAATAACGTCACCCGTAGGCCCGGTAAGCGCTAGCGCCACCGGGCTTTATTTTTATAAGCCCCGCTAATCCCCAATTAAAATTATCCATTTCCTCTAATGTGATTTGCGCAGTATAGTCGGCTTCCAGAACAACTCTGCGAGAAAATCGTCATGCTATCTTATTATTTTCAAGGGCTTGCATTAGGCGCGGCCATGATCCTTCCGCTCGGCCCGCAAAATGCGTTCGTGATGAACCAGGGCATCCGCCGCCAGTATCATCTGATGATTGCCCTGCTGTGCGCGGTAAGCGATTTACTGCTGATCTGTGCCGGGATTTTTGGCGGCAGTGCATTGCTGATGCAGTCTCCCTGGCTGCTGGCGCTGGTCACCTGGGGCGGCGTGGCGTTTCTGCTATGGTATGGTTTTGGTGCCCTGAAAACGGCGATGAGCAGCAACCTCGAGCTGGCGAGCGCGGAGGTCATGAAGCAGGGCCGCTGGAAGATTATCGTCACCATGCTGGCGGTCACCTGGCTTAATCCGCATGTTTATCTGGACACCTTTGTGGTGCTGGGCAGCCTGGGCGGTCAACTGGACGTAGAGCCGAAACGCTGGTTTGCTCTCGGTACGGTCAGCGCCTCGTTCCTCTGGTTCTTCGGTCTCGCCATTCTGGCGGCATGGCTGGCACCTCGTCTGCGTACGGCCAAAGCCCAGCGCATCATTAATATCCTGGTGGGGCTGGTGATGTGGTTTATTGCTTTTCAGCTGGCAAAAGAGGGAATTCACCACGTTCAGGAATTGTTCAACTAATCCTTGTCTTATGGACAACTGAACAAGACCCGCTAAGCTTGCTGGCATGCGCCCTGTTAATGGGCACTCTTCGCAACATGGAGGAATAACAGTGAAGTTTAAGGTGATGGCCCTGGCGGCATTAGTAAGTTTTGGTGCGGTGTCGGCGCAGGCAAGTGAACTGCCGGATGGCCCGCACATCGTCACTTCTGGCACCGCAAGCGTGGACGCGGTACCCGATGTTGCAACCCTGGCAATTGAAGTCAATGTGGCTGCGAAAGATGCGGCATCTGCCAAGAAGCAGGCTGACGATCGTGTTGCGCAATACCTTTCTTTCCTCGAGCAGAACGGCGTCGGTAAAAAAGATATCAACTCTGCGAACCTGCGTACTCAACCCGATTACGACTACCAGAATGGTAAAAGCATCCTGAAAGGCTACCGCGCCGTGCGTACCGTTGAAGTGACCGTGCGTCAGCTGGATAAGCTTAACTCGCTGCTGGATGGTGCGCTGAAGGCGGGTCTGAACGAAATTCGTTCCGTGTCGCTGGGCGTTGCGCAACCGGAGAAATACAAAGACGAAGCGCGTAAAGCGGCGATTGATGATGCCATTCACCAGGCGGAACAGTTGGCTTCTGGCTTTAAGAGCAAGCTCGGCCCGGTTTACAGCGTGCGTTACCACGTCTCTAACTACCAGCCAAGCCCGATGGTACGGATGATGAAGGCTGATGCAGCCCCGGTGTCCGCTCAGGAAACTTACGAGCAGCCAACCATTCAGTTCGACGATCAGGTGGATGTGGTCTTCCAGCTGGAACCCGTTGCAGCACAGCCGAAACCGGCTCAGTAATCTGTAGGCCGGGTAAGGCGAAGCCGCCACCCGGCTTATTTTTTAATCCTGTCTCAACACCTTGTGCCCGTACGCCAGCAGCGCGTCAGTGACGTTGCGCATCATCCGGCTTTCCGGCGCAAAACGGTGCCAGTAGAGCATCCGACGCTGATACAGCCCCGGCGTTAAGTCAATCAGCTCACCGCTTTTCAATTCTTTCTCAATCTGCAGATGCGGGATCATGCAGCAGGTGGTGCCCTGACGCGCAAGCTGCACGAAGGCTTCAGATGAGTTAACGATATGGCAAGGCACGCTGCCCGGCGGCAGATCGAAGTTTTGCTGCAGGAACGCCTGATGCATATCGTCCAGATGGTCGAACGCCACGGCAGGGGCTTTCAGCAGCGCCGCACGGGTCACCCCGTTGGGGAAGTAGCGCTCGGCAAAGGATTTTGAACCCACGAACAGGTAGTCCAGGGCGCCCAACTGATCGACAAGGCAGCTTGGCAACGCCTGAGGCTGGATACTAACCGCCCCAACCACTTCACCGCGACGCAGGCGCTCCTGGGTACGGGTTTCATCTTCAACCTGCAAATTCAGGCGGATAGGGGAGTCAGCTAATACCGGCGCCAGGGCCGGCAGCAGCCAGGTCGCCAGACTGTCGGCGTTGACCGCCAGAGAGAGCAGCAGCGGCGTAGAGCCCGTTTGTTCGTCACCCAGCCACTCGTCTTCCAGCAGTTCAACCTGGCGCAGCAGGGCGAGGAGCTTTTGTCCCTGCTCGGTTGGCCGTGGCGGCACGGTACGCACCAGCAGCGGCTGACCGAACATGTTTTCAAGCTGTTTGATACGCTGTGATACGGCGGACTGCGTGATGCAAAGCTTTTGCGCCGCGCGCTCAAAACCTCGTTCACGAATAACTGCATCAAGTGCCTGTAGTGTTCTGTAGTCCGGACGTTTCATTGCTCTGGCTGGCTCCTTAATTTTGCTTATTCTGCACTATGACACAATTTTCCCTTTGTGGCAGACGAATTCCATTCGACGTGTTCTATAATGCGCCCTGAGTTTTCATACCACAGGCAAAACGATCATGACGCAGGATGAACTGAAAAAAGCAGTAGGATGGGCCGCTCTCCAGTACGTACAGCCGGGTACCATTGTCGGTGTCGGTACGGGATCAACCGCGGCACACTTTATCGATGCGCTGGGCACGATGAAGGGGCAGATCGAGGGCGCGGTTTCCAGCTCTGATGCTTCCACGGAAAAGCTGAAAAGCCTCGGCATTACCGTTTTCGATCTCAACGAAGTGGATCGTCTGGGGATTTACGTTGATGGCGCGGATGAAATCAACGGCCACATGCAGATGATCAAAGGCGGCGGCGCGGCGCTGACGCGCGAAAAAATCATCGCCTCCGTTGCGGACAAGTTTATCTGCATCGCAGACGCCTCCAAGCAGGTCGACATTCTGGGCAATTTCCCGCTGCCGGTCGAAGTGATCCCGATGGCGCGCAGCGCGGTTGCCCGTCAGCTGGTGAAGATGGGCGGTCGTCCGGAATATCGTCAGGGCGTAGTCACCGACAACGGTAACGTGATCCTCGACGTTCACGGTCTGGAAATTCTCGACGCGATTGCGCTGGAAAATGCCATCAACGCTATCCCAGGCGTAGTGACCGTAGGGCTATTCGCCAACCGTGGCGCGGATGTGGCACTGATCGGCACCGCTGACGGCGTGAAAACCATCGTAAAATGATCTGACGGGGGGAGTCCTCCCCCCGCTAAAAAATTTTTGAAAAGCTAAATTCGGTGACTTGTGTCACGTTTTTGAGCCTCTTTTGCCGATCCTGCCGCGTTTGTAAATTTCCATAGCATTTTCCTCTGACATTTTGCTCTGTATGACTTTTCTTCAGAGTGCCGACGCAAACGTTCATATTGCTGCAATAGTTTTTTTTGATATGTTGGCTACAGCGGATTCATATCCAGCACAACATCAGTTCAGACAAAAACAGGGTCGGGTAAATGGCAAAGGTATCACTGGAGAAAGACAAGATTAAATTCCTGCTGGTCGAGGGCGTGCATCAAAAAGCAATCGATAGCCTTCGTGCGGCAGGTTACACCAACATCGAATTTCACAAAGGGGCGCTCGATACCGAAGAGCTGAAAGCGTCCATCCGTGATGCCCACTTCATTGGCCTGCGATCCCGTACTCACCTGACTGAAGACGTTATTGCTGCGGCGGAAAAGCTGGTGGCTATCGGCTGCTTCTGCATCGGTACCAACCAGGTTGACCTGAATGCTGCTGCCAAACGCGGTATTCCCGTCTTCAACGCCCCGTTCTCCAATACCCGTTCCGTGGCGGAGCTGGTGATTGGCGAACTGCTGCTGCTGCTGCGCGGCATTCCTGAAGCGAACGCCAAGGCGCACCGCGGCGTGTGGAACAAGCTGGCGTCTGGCTCCTATGAAGCGCGTGGTAAAAAGCTGGGGATCATCGGCTACGGCCACATCGGTACGCAGCTCGGTATTCTGGCGGAATCCCTGGGTATGCACGTGTTTTTCTACGATATCGAAAGCAAGCTGCCGCTGGGTAACGCCACCCAGGTTCAACACCTCTCTGACCTGCTGAACATGAGCGACGTGGTGAGCCTGCACGTGCCGGAAAATGCGTCCACCAAAAACATGATGGGTGCGGAAGAGCTGGCGCTGATGAAGCCAGGCTCATTGCTGATCAACGCCGCGCGCGGCACGGTTGTCGATATCCCGGCACTGGCGGATGCGCTGAAGCGTAAGCATCTGGCGGGCGCGGCCATCGACGTGTTCCCGACCGAGCCAGCCACCAACAGCGATCCGTTTACCTCTCCGCTGTGCGAGTTCGACAACGTGATCCTGACGCCACACATCGGCGGTTCGACCCAGGAAGCGCAGGAGAATATCGGTCTGGAAGTGGCGGGTAAGCTGAGCAAATACTCCGACAATGGTTCTACGCTCTCTGCCGTGAACTTCCCGGAAGTGTCTCTGCCGCTGCACGGTGGTCGTCGTCTGCTGCACATCCACGAAAACCGTCCGGGCGTGCTGACCGCGATCAACCAGATCTTTGCCGAGCAGGGCGTCAACATTGCCGCGCAGTATCTGCAAACGAATTCGCAGATGGGTTACGTGGTCATTGATATCGAAGCGGATGACGATGTTGCCGAGAAAGCGTTGCTGAGCATGAAGTCTATAGCGGGGACGATTCGCGCGCGTCTGCTGTACTGATGGGTGCGAGGTAAATGCAAAACGGTAACGATAGTTACCGTTTTTCATGTTTTCACCCTCTCTCTGTGGGAGAGGGCTGGGGTGAGGGCATCAGGCTGCCTGTTTCACCACTCCCACAACTTCGATGGCGTCACTACCGCCGGCAACGGCACATCCCACTTCTCCACCGGCAACGCCTCCACGCCCTGACAATCATGCGCGTAACCCACCGGCTGCACCCCGTACTGCTGCCAGTTTTGCAGCGTCCTGTCATAAAAACCGCCGCCCATCCCTAAACGCTGGCCCTGTTCATCAAACGCGACCAGCGGCGTAATCAGTACATCCAGCTGCGACAGCGGGAGCACGTCGCGCACGTCGAGTTTCGGCTCGGTGATTTTCAGGCGATTCACCACCAGCTCGCTGTGCGGGTGGTAGTGCAGAAACAGCAGATTACCGTCGCTAAACGGGTGCAGCACCGGCAGGTAGACTTTCTTCCCGGCGCGCCAGAGCTGCTCTATCAGCGGTTGGGTGTCCAGCTCTCCATCAAATGACAGAAACAGCGCAACGGTATGCGCCATCACGACAGGGGGATATGCCATCATACGGGCGGCGGCCTGCTGGGCAAAATGCGCTTGCTGATCGGCGGTTAACGCACGGCGGCGCTGACGAATGAGCTGACGGATGTCCTGGCGTGAAGCCGAAACTTCAGGGAATTGAGTCATGGTAGTCGGTAGAAGAAAAGAGAGGGAATCTCCGAGATGCCGCCGCAGGCTGTAACCCTTGAACCCTTGGTTCAAGGTGAATGTGTCGTCATAGTTTTAAGGCTTCTCGGACGGACCGAGCATGCTCACCAACCATGGAGCGCCACATTCTTGTGGTATGAAATATCGGCTCAGGGGACTGGCCCGCTTGCGAACATCTCAGAGAAATTTTGTCTTCACAGTTACTCTACCATAGTCAACTGAGAAGTGTTATTCAAACTTGGGTCCCGGTCTTTCGGGATTGCGACCTTGATCAAGCAATGCCTGTTCTATGGTCTGCTGGAGCATTTTAATGCGCTGCTCCATGCTTGCCGCGTAGTCGCGGGTCTTCGCTTTTTCCTGAGTCAGTTCATAGCTGATGTTCAACGCGGCGATGAAAACCAGCTGCTCAGTATTTGTGACTCTAGTGCGTTCTTTTAGATCTTGCAACCGCTGATTCAAATCGTCCGCTGCCTGATTCAAAGCATCCCTTTGTTCAGGCGGACAATTCACTCGCAGTGAACGGCCAAAAATCTGGAGATCGACGGGTTGTGCAGACATGCCACCTTCCTGCTGATTGACTGCGCTGCCTTCGCTTACTGCCCCGGGGGCTGCGAAGGGGCGACACTATAGCTACCCTGATGTGAAGATACAAGCCCTTTTCTGGTATCACCAGGGTCCAAAGTGGTAGCATATCATGAAACTTCCCCCCTTTGACGACGAATGCTCATGTCTATACAGAACGAAATGCCTGGTTACAAGGATTTAAACCAGTTACTGAACCAGCAGGGAGTCGGTTTAACCCCTGCCGAAATGCACGGTCTGATCAGTGGCATGCTGTGCGGCGGAAACAGCGACAGCTCATGGCAGCCGCTGATCCACGACCTCACGAATGAAGGGCTGGCGTTTGGTCACGAGCTGGCGGAAGCGCTGCGTAAAATGCATGCCGCCATCAGTGATTCGCTGGAAGACGATGGCTTCCTTTTTCAGCTTTATCTGCCTGAAGGCGACGACGTCAGCGTGTTCGATCGCGCCGATGCGCTGGCCGGCTGGGTAAACCACTATCTGCTGGGGCTGGGCGTGACGCAGCCTAAACTGGATAAAGTCACCGGCGAAGCGGGTGAAGCGATCGACGACCTGCGTAACATCGCCCAGCTTGGCTACGATGAAGACGAAGACCAGGAAGAGCTGGAAATGTCGCTTGAAGAGATCATCGAGTACGTGCGCGTGGCGGCACTGCTGTGCCACGACAACTTCACGCGCTCACAGCCGACCGCGCCGGAAGTCCGCAAGCCAACCTTACATTAAGAAAAATAACGCACAGGAGGGTGTCATGGTTATCTCAAGTCAAGAGTATTCGCGCCGCCGTCAGGCGCTGCTGGCAACAATGCAGCCGGGCAGCGCCGCGCTGATTTTTGCTGCGCCCGAAGTGACGCGCAGCGCCGACAGCGAATATCCTTATCGCCAGAGCAGCGACTTCTGGTACTTCACCGGCTTTAACGAGCCGGAAGCGGTACTGGTGCTGATTAAGAGCAATGACACCCACAACCACAGCGTGATTTTCAACCGCGTGCGCGATCTGACGGCCGAAATCTGGTTTGGCCGCCGCTTAGGGCAAGAGGCCGCACCGGAAAAGCTTGGTGTTGACCGCGCGCTGGCGTTTAGCGAAATCAACCAGCAGCTCTATCAGCTGCTTAACGGCCTCGACGTGCTCTATCACGCGCAGGGCGAATATGCGTACGCTGATGAGATTGTCTTCACCGCGCTGGATAAGCTGCGCAAAGGCTCGCGCCAGAACCTGTCCGCACCGGCCACGCTGACGGACTGGCGTCCGGTGGTGCATGAGATGCGCCTGTTCAAGTCTGAAGAAGAGCTGAATTTGATGCGCCGTGCGGGCGAAATCAGCGCGCTGGCGCACACCCGCGCGATGGAGAAATGCCGTCCCGGGATGTTCGAATACCAGCTGGAAGGCGAAATTCACCACGAATTTAACCGCCACGGCGCGCGCTATCCCTCCTACAACACCATCGTTGGCGGCGGGGAAAACGGCTGCATTCTGCACTACACCGAAAACGAAAGCGCTTTGCGCGACGGCGATCTGGTGCTGATTGACGCCGGCTGCGAATTTCAGGGCTACGCGGGGGATATCACACGTACCTTCCCGGTGAACGGTAAATTCTCACCGGCACAGCGCGCGATTTACGACATCGTTCTCGAATCCCTTGAGACGGCGCTCAGGCTGTATCGCCCTGGAACTTCCATGCAGGAAGTGACCGGTGAAGTGGTGCGCATCATGATTACCGGTCTGGTCAGGCTCGGGATCCTGAAAGGGGATGTCGACACCCTGATTGCTGAAAATGCGCATCGACCGTATTTCATGCACGGCCTGAGCCACTGGCTGGGGCTGGACGTGCATGACGTTGGCGCTTACGGCACCGACCGTTCGCGCGTGCTGGAGCCGGGCATGGTGTTAACCGTGGAGCCAGGTCTGTATATCGCGCCGGATGCCGACGTGCCTGAAGAGTACCGCGGGATTGGCATTCGTATTGAAGACGACATCGTGATTACCGAAACCGGTAACGAAAACCTGACCGCGAGCGTCGTGAAAAACGCTGACGATATTGAGGCGCTGATGGCAGCGGCACGCGCATGAGCGTGATTATCGTTGGCGGCGGCATGACCGGGGCTACGCTGGCACTGGCCATTTCACATTTGACGAAAGGCCAGCTTCCGGTGCACCTGGTGGAAGCCGTTGCGCCAGAGGCGTCCAACCACCCCGGTTTTGATGCCCGCGCCATTGCGCTCGCGCAGGGAACCTGCCAGCAGCTTTCCCGCATTGGCATCTGGCAGGCCATTGCCGACTGCGCCACGGCAATTAAAACCGTTCACGTCAGCGATCGCGGCCATGCTGGCTTTGTCACCCTGGACGCGCAGGATTATCGTATTGATGCTCTTGGGCAGGTTGTTGAGCTGCATGACGTCGGATTGCGTCTGTTCCGCCTGCTTCAGGACGCGCCGGGCGTTACGCTGCATTGTCCGGCGCGCGTGGCCAGCGTGAGCCGTAGTGAGGCGTCGGTTAGCGTGACGCTGGAAAACGGCACCGTCCTTGAAGGCCAGCTTCTGGTCGCCGCGGACGGTTCGCGCTCATCGCTCGGCACCCAGTGTGGCGTGGAGTGGCGCCAGCAGCCTTACGGCCAGGTGGCGGTCATTGCGAACGTCGCTACCGCAGCTGACCACGACGGCAGGGCGTTTGAGCGCTTTACGCAGCATGGCCCGCTGGCGATGCTGCCGATGTCGGACGGGCGCTGTTCCCTGGTGTGGTGTCATTCGCAGGATAAGGCTGAAGAGGTGAAGGCCTGGTCAGACGGACGTTTTTGTACCGAGCTGCAAAAAGCCTTTGGCTGGCGGCTGGGGCGTATCACCCATGCCGGCCAGCGGGCGGTCTACCCGCTTTCGTTGACTACGGCGTCTCAGTCCATCTCCCATCGTCTGGCGCTTGTCGGTAATGCCGCGCAGACGCTGCACCCCATCGCGGGGCAAGGGTTCAACCTTGGTTTACGCGACGTCATGAGCCTGGCGGAAACCCTTTCGCAGGCGTGGGGTGAGCAAAAAGACTGCGGGACGTATTCGGTGCTTAGCCATTACCAGAAGCGCCGCCAGGCGGATAAAGAGGCCACCATCGGTGTGACCGATGGTCTGGTCCATCTTTTTGCCAATCGCTGGGCACCGCTGGTTGCGGGCCGCAACCTCGGGCTGATGGCGATGGAACTATTCATTCCGGCACGTGACGTGCTGGCGCAGCGGACCCTGGGTTGGGTCGCGCGTTAAGGAGTTATCACCGTGCAAAATGTTGATGTCGCCATCGTTGGCGGCGGAATGGTCGGACTGGCATTGGCCTGTGGTTTACAGGGCAGCGGCCTACGCGTGGCGGTGCTGGAGCAAAAGCAGCCTCAGCCCGTTGCCCCGGATGCGCCGCCGGAACTCCGCGTCTCGGCGATCAATGCCGCCAGCGAGAAATTGCTGACGCACCTTGGCGTCTGGTCAGATATTGTGGCACAGCGCGCCAGCTGCTATCACGGCATGGAAGTGTGGGATAAAGACAGCTTTGGTCATATTGCTTTTGATGATGAAAGCATGGGCTATAGCCATCTGGGTCACATTGTTGAAAACGCGGTGATCCACCACGCGCTGTGGCAGAAAGCACAGCAGTGCAGCGACGTGACCCTGATTGCGCCTGCGCAGATCCAGCAGGTGGCGTGGGGCGAAAACGAGGCGTTTATTACCCTGCAGAGCGGCGATATGCTGACCGCGCGTCTGGTGGTCGGTGCTGACGGTGCCAACTCCTGGCTGCGTAATAAAGCCGATATCCCGCTGACCTTCTGGGACTATCGTCATCACGCGCTGGTGGCGACGATCCGCACCGAAGAGCCGCACGGCGGCGTGGCGCGCCAGATTTTCCACAACGACGGCATACTGGCGTTCCTGCCGCTTGCCGATCCGCACCTGTGCTCGATTGTCTGGTCCCTGGTGCCGGAGAAAGCCCAGCAGATGCAGGAGGCAACGCCGGACGCCTTTAACCAGGCGCTGTGCGTGGCCTTTGATAACCGCCTTGGCCTGTGCACGCTTGAAAGCGAGCGTCAGGTGTTCCCGTTAACCGGCCGCTACGCGCGTCAGTTTGCCGCGCACCGTCTGGCGCTGGTGGGGGATGCGGCGCATACCATTCATCCGCTGGCCGGGCAGGGCGTTAACCTTGGCTTTATGGACGCGGCGGAGCTGGTCGAGGAGCTGCGTCGCCTGCATCGCGAAGGGAAGGACATCGGGCAGCATCTCTATCTGCGCCGCTACGAGCGCAGCCGCAAGCACAGTGCGGCGATGATGCTGGCGGGCATGCAGGGCTTCCGCGAGCTGTTTGCCGGGGCGAATCCGGCGAAAAAACTGCTGCGCGATATCGGCCTCAAGCTGGCCGATACCCTTCCTGGCGTCAAACCTCAACTCCTCCGTCAGGCGATGGGTCTTAACGACCTGCCGGACTGGCTACGTTAATTTAGACCCCTGTCACACTTTATTTTCCCGGCCTCCGCGCCGGGGAAATTCCCTCGTTTGAAATATTCTAATTTCACGTCATTTTTCGCATTAGATAATCTAATGTCGCGTTTTTCTTGTTACGGAAATTCGGCCCGATTTTCCGCACGAAATATCACCATGTGCTAAATCCTGTTAGATCATTGTTAATTTTGTGCGGGGTTAATCGCATTTTTCCAGTGAATAACTCTGTAGGCTTTTTAGCGTTTTTTGGTCATAAGCTAATGTGATGACCCATTTTGCCTTATGGTTAACCGCCGGTTTCGGTGGTAAGTTCAGGTAAAAGAGAACGTTTGCGTCGGTGCCCGAACGCGGTGCCGATACCGGGTTTCACGGTGAATTTTTCAACGAGGACAAGATGGCTCAACAGACTCCTTTGTACGAACAACACGTGTTATGCGGCGCCCGCATGGTGGACTTCCATGGCTGGATGATGCCGCTGCACTACGGCTCGCAGATTGATGAGCACCACGCGGTGCGCACCGATGCCGGTATGTTCGACGTGTCCCACATGACGATTGTCGATCTGCGCGGTAGCCGCACCCGGGAGTTTTTGCGTTATCTGCTGGCAAACGACGTCGCCAAACTGAAGACGCCGGGTAAAGCGCTCTATACCGGCATGCTGAATGCCTCGGGCGGCGTGATTGATGACCTTATCGTCTATTACTTCACTGAAGATTTCTTCCGCCTCGTTGTAAACTCCGCCACCCGCGAAAAAGACCTCTCCTGGATCACCCAACACGCCGAACCTTATGCCATCGACATCACCGTCCGTGACGATCTGTCGCTGATCGCCGTGCAGGGGCCGAACGCGCAGGCGAAAGCCGCCTCTCTGTTTAACGACGAGCAGCGTAAAGCCACCGCTGGCATGAAGCCGTTCTTCGGCGTGCAGGCGGGCGATCTGTTTATCGCCACCACCGGCTACACCGGTGAAGCGGGCTACGAAATTGCGATGCCAAACGAGAAGGCCGCTGATTTCTGGCGTGCGCTGGTGGAAGCGGGCGTGAAGCCTGCGGGTTTGGGCGCGCGCGATACGCTGCGTCTGGAAGCGGGGATGAATCTCTACGGTCAGGAGATGGATGAAGGCGTCTCTCCGCTGGCCGCCAACATGGGCTGGACCATCGCGTGGGAACCGGCTGACCGTGACTTTATCGGCCGTGAAGCGTTGGAGATGCAGCGCGAGAAGGGCACTGAACAACTGGTGGGCCTGGTGATGACTGAGAAGGGCGTGCTGCGCGGCGAACTGCCGGTGCGCTTTACCGATGCTGACGGCAATCCTCGCGAAGGCGTGATCACCAGCGGAACCTTCTCACCGACGCTGGGCTACAGTATTGCACTGGCACGCGTGCCGGCGGGGATTGGCGAAACGGCGGTGGTGCAAATCCGCAACCGCGAAATGCCGGTCAACGTGACCAAACCGATTTTTGTTCGCGCCGGTAAGCCGGTCGCCTAATCATTTTTATCAGGAGAACTTCAATGAGCAATGTGCCAGCAGAACTGAAATACAGCAAAGAACACGAGTGGCTGCGCAAAGAGGCGGACGGCACTTACACCGTAGGGATCACCGAGCACGCGCAAGAGCTGCTGGGCGACATGGTGTTTGTTGACCTGCCTGACGTGGGCACGACCGTGAGCGCGGGCGACGACTGCGCCGTGGCGGAGTCCGTAAAAGCAGCATCCGATATCTACGCGCCGGTAAGCGGTGAAATTGTTGCCGTCAACGACGCGCTGAGCGATTCGCCAGAACTGGTCAACAGCGAGCCTTATGAAGGCGGCTGGATCTTCAAGATCAAAGCCAGCGACGAATCCCAGGTTGCCGCGCTGCTGGATGCGACCGCATACGAAGCACTACTGGAAGACGAATAACGTTGTGCCGGATGGCGCTGCGCTTATCCGGCCTGGAGATCAACGTAGGCCCGGTAAGCGTTAGCGCCACCGGGCAACAGCGTTACAGATAACTACGATTCACTGCACGTTTCAGGAACCATCGCTCATGACACAGACTTTAAGCCAGCTTGAAAACCGTGGCGCCTTCATTGAACGTCACATTGGGCCGGATGCTCAGCAACAGCAGGAGATGCTGAAGACGGTTGGCGCGGATTCATTAAACGCACTGATCGGCCAGATAGTGCCAAAAGACATCCAGCTTGCCACGCCGCCTCAGGTGGGGGAAGCCACTACGGAATTCGCCGCGCTGGCGGAGCTGAAGGCTATTGCCGGCCTGAATAAGCGCTATAAGTCTTACATTGGCATGGGCTACACCAACGTGCAGCTGCCGCCGGTTATCCTGCGCAACATGCTGGAAAACCCGGGCTGGTACACCGCTTACACCCCGTATCAGCCAGAAGTTTCCCAGGGCCGTCTGGAAGCTTTGCTGAACTTCCAGCAGGTGACGCTGGACCTGACAGGCATGGATATCGCCTCTGCTTCTCTGCTGGATGAAGCCACCGCCGCCGCCGAAGCGATGGCGATGGCAAAACGCGTGAGCAAGCTGAAAAATGCCAACCGCTTCTTCGTCGCGGCGGACGTGCATCCGCAGACGCTGGACGTGGTGCGTACTCGCGCAGAGACCTTCGGCTTTGACGTGATCGTCGACGACGCCGACAAAGCGCTGGATCATCAGGACGTCTTCGGCGTGCTGCTGCAGCAGGTAGGTACGACGGGTGAAGTACACGACTACGGCGCGCTGATTGCCGAGCTGAAATCCCGCAAAGTGGTTGTCAGCGTTGCCGCCGATTTTATGGCGCTGGTGCTGCTGACGGCGCCGGGTAAACAGGGCGCAGATATCGTATTCGGCTCCGCACAACGCTTCGGCGTACCGATGGGCTACGGCGGCCCGCACGCGGCGTTCTTCGGCGCGAAAGATGAATTCAAACGCTCCATGCCTGGCCGTATTATCGGCGTCTCAAAAGATGCTGCCGGTAACACCGCGCTGCGCATGGCGATGCAGACCCGCGAGCAGCATATCCGCCGCGAGAAAGCGAACTCCAACATCTGTACCTCACAGGTGCTGCTGGCAAACATCGCCAGCCTGTACGCCGTGTTCCACGGCCCGGCTGGCCTGAAACGCATTGCCAGCCGCATTCACCGCCTGGCCGATATTCTGGCCTGCGGTCTGCAGCAGAAAGGCCTTAAGCTGCGCCACCCCCACTACTTCGACACCCTGTGCGTGGACGTGGCGGACAAAGCGGCCGTGCTGGCGCGCGCGAATGCGGCAGAGATCAACCTGCGCAGCGACATTCACAACGCCGTCGGCATTACGCTGGATGAAAGCACCACCCGCGACGATATCCTGAACCTGTTCAGCGTGCTGCTGGGTGATGCGCACGGTCTGGACATTGATGCGCTCGACAAAGAAGTTGCGCTCGACAGCCGCTCCATTCAGGACAGCATGCTGCGTAACGACGCCATCCTGACGCACCCGGTCTTTAATCGCTACCACAGCGAGACCGAGATGATGCGTTACATGCACTCTCTGGAGCGCAAGGATCTGGCGTTGAACCAGGCGATGATCCCGCTGGGCTCCTGCACCATGAAGCTGAACGCCGCGGCAGAGATGATCCCGATCACCTGGCCAGAATTCTCCGAGCTGCACCCGTTCTGCCCGCCAGAGCAGGCGGAAGGTTATCACATGATGATCAACCAGCTTTCCGACTGGCTGGTGAAGCTGACCGGTTACGACGCGCTCTGCATGCAGCCGAACTCCGGCGCGCAGGGTGAATATGCGGGCCTGCTGGCGATCCGTCACTATCACGAAAGCCGCAACGAAGGCCACCGCGATATCTGCCTGATCCCAAGCTCCGCCCACGGTACCAACCCGGCCTCTGCCCAGATGGCGGGCATGGAAGTTGTGGTGGTGGCGTGCGATAAGAACGGCAACATCGATCTGGCCGACCTGCGTGCGAAAGCCGAGCAGGCGGGCGACAAGCTCTCCTGCATCATGGTGACCTACCCGTCTACCCACGGTGTGTACGAAGAAACCATCCGTGAAGTGTGCGAAGTCGTGCACCAGTTCGGCGGTCAGGTTTACCTCGACGGTGCAAACATGAACGCTCAGGTGGGCATTACCTCGCCGGGCTTTATCGGCGCGGACGTGTCGCACCTGAACCTGCACAAAACCTTCTGCATCCCGCACGGCGGTGGCGGCCCGGGCATGGGGCCAATCGGCGTGAAAGCGCATCTGGCGCCGTTTGTGCCGGGCCACAGCGTGGTGCAGATTGAAGGCATGCTGACCCGTCAGGGAGCGGTCTCAGCGGCACCGTTCGGTAGCGCCTCTATCCTGCCAATCAGCTGGATGTATATCCGCATGATGGGCGCGGAAGGGCTGAAGCAGGCGAGCCAGGTGGCGATCCTGAACGCCAACTATATTGCGACTCGCCTGAAGTCCGCCTTCCCGGTGCTCTATACCGGCCGCGACGGTCGCGTGGCGCACGAGTGCATTCTGGATATTCGTCCGCTGAAAGAGCAGACCGGCATCAGCGAGCTGGATATCGCCAAGCGTCTGATCGACTACGGCTTCCACGCGCCAACCATGTCGTTCCCGGTTGCGGGCACGCTGATGGTGGAGCCAACGGAATCTGAAAGCAAAGCCGAGCTGGACCGCTTTATCGACGCGATGCTGGCCATCCGCATGGAGATCGACCGCGTGCAGGACGGCGAGTGGACGCTGGAAGATAACCCGCTGGTTAACGCCCCGCACACCCAGCACGAAATGGTGGCAGAGTGGAACCACGGCTATTCCCGCGAGCTGGCGGTCTTCCCGGCAGGCGTGGCGAACAAATACTGGCCGACCGTGAAGCGTCTTGATGACGTCTACGGCGACCGTAACCTGTTCTGCTCCTGCGTGCCGATGAGCGAATACCAGTAACATTGCTGCTGTAGTAACGTAGGCCGGGTAAGGCGAAGCCGCTACCCGGCTTTTTTATTGGGAGAAGATAATGGCAATTGCACTGGTCACCGGCGCCAGCCGCGGCATCGGTAAAGCCACCGCGCTGCAGCTGGCTCGCGAAGGCTACACCGTGGCGGTGAACTATCATCACAACATTAACGCCGCGACGGACGTCATCAGGCAGATTGTGGATGCAGGCGGTAAAGCCTTTGCCGTCCGTGCAGACATCAGCGATGAAGCTCAGGTGCTGGCGATGTTTAACAGCCTCGATCGTGAAGGTGAGCCGCTGACCGCGCTGGTCAATAATGCGGGAATTCTGTTTGAGCAATCCACTATCGAGAATCTCTCCGCTGAGCGCATTAACCGCGTCCTGGCGACCAACGTCACGGGCTACTTCCTCTGCTGCCGGGAAGCGGTAAAGCGCATGTCCTTCAAACACGGCGGCAAGGGTGGGGCGATAGTGAACGTCTCTTCCGCGGCGTCACGTCTGGGCGCGCCGGGTGAATATGTGGATTATGCCGCGTCGAAGGGGGCGGTGGATTCGCTGACAACGGGTTTATCGCTTGAGGTCGCGGCGCAGGGCATTCGCGTCAACTGCGTCCGTCCGGGTCTGATTTATACCGATATTCATGCGTCCGGCGGAGAGCCGGGGCGAGTGGATCGCGTGAAAGCGTTGCTGCCGATGCAGCGCGGCGGCCAGCCGGAAGAGGTCGCCCAGGCGATTGTCTGGCTGCTGAGCGAAAAGGCGTCGTACGTAACGGGCAGTTTTATAGAGCTGGCGGGCGGGAAATAAGCCGGGTGGCGGCTTCGCCTTACCCGGCCTACCATTCGTGTAGGCCCGGTAAGCGCAGCGCCACCGGGCAAAAAATCACAACGCTTCGCCGTTGCTGGCAATCACGCTTTTATACCACTCGAAGCTCTTCTTACGGGAACGCGACATGTCGCCCGTGCCGTCGTCGTGCTTGTTCACATAGATAAAGCCGTAGCGCTTGCTGTACTGGCCGGTGGTGAACGACACGCAGTCGATACAGCCCCATGGCGTATAGCCCATCAGATCCACGCCATCGTGCGTCACGGCTTTGATCATCTCTTCCACGTGGGCACGCAGGTAGTCGATACGATAGTCGTCGTTGATGCTGCCGTCTTCTTCGACTTTATCGTAAGCGCCGAACCCGTTTTCCACGATAAACAGCGGCTTCTGATAACGTTCGTACAGTTCGCACAGGGAATAGCGCAGGCCTACCGGGTCAATCTGCCAGCCCCAGTCGGAGGCCTTCACGTGCGGGTTCGGTACGCTGCCTTCGAAACCGGAAATGGCATCGCCGGTACCGCCTTCCGCCTTCACCGCGTTGGTCATGTAGTAGCTGAAGCCCAGGTAGTCGCAGGTGCCTTCACGCAGGATCTGCTCGTCATCCGCTTCCATTTTAATGGAGAAGCCACGGCGCTCCCATTCGTTCAGCACGTAGGACGGGTAGTAGCCGCGCAGCTGGACATCGGTAAAGACGTAGCGCTCGCGCATTGATTCCTGGGCGAACATCACGTCTTCCGGTTTGCAGGAGAACGGATAGAGCGCCACCATCGCCAGCATGCAGCCGACTTTCATCTCCGGGTTGATGCGGCGCGCGGCTTTCACCGCCAGGGCGCTGGCCACAAACTGGTGGTGCAGGACCTGATACATGGTCTCTTCCGGATTTTCATATTCGGTGTAGACCACGCCCGAGCAGCAGTAGCCGAACAGCGGTGCGCGCCAGTTACGCTGGTTGTTGATTTCGTTGAAGGTCATCCAGTATTTGACCTTGTTTTTGTAGCGCTCGAAGACCACTTCCGCGAAGCGCACAAAGAAATCGACCACTTTACGGTTGGTCCAGCTACCGTACTCCTTCACCAGGTGCAGCGGCATTTCGAAGTGGGAGAGGGTGATTACCGGTTCAATGTTGTACTTCAGCAGCTCATCGAACATGTCGTCGTAAAATTTCAGACCCTCTTCGTTTGGCTGCGTTTCGTCACCGTTCGGGAAGATACGCGTCCAGGCAATAGAGGTGCGGAAACACTTGAAGCCCATCTCGGCAAACAGCTTGATGTCTTCTTTATAGTGGCCGTGGAAATCAATCGCCTCATGATTGGGATAATATTTCCCCGGCACCACGTCCTGCGTGATTTCACGCGGCACGCCGTGTGCGCCGCCGGTCAATACATCGCAAATGCTTGGCCCTTTACCGCCTTTGTTCCAGCCGCCTTCTACCTGGTGAGCCGCAACCGCGCCGCCCCATAAAAAATCTTTTGGTAAGGTCAATTTTTTCATCGCTGCTATTCTCAATAAATGGCTTATTGGCATCGAGTCTAGCAAAGCGAAATTAAATGTCACGATATAACAAGGTGTGCATAATGTGATTTGTCACATCAAAAAAACAGGGTGTTTTATTCTGTGAGTTTCTTCGCCAGTTTACGTCCCAGAGACTCCAGAATATAAATGACGGGAATTTGCGTGGTGATGTCGTAGACGCCTGCAATACGCGTCTGAGGAACATGCCAGGAGAGATTAAAGTCCGCCAGCTTTGCGAGGCGCGAGTGCTCATGGCTGGTAATGGAGAGCACTTTGCAGTGATGCAGGCTGAACTGGCTGGCGAAGCGCAGGATCTCCTCGGTCTCGCCCGAGACGGAGAGCACGATCGCCAGCGCATTTTTCGCCATATCATTGGTGACCGGGAAATAAGGGTCATCAATATGGTTGCTGAATTTTCCGATATTAGAAAAGAAACGTGCGCCATATTTTGCCAGCGAACCCGATGTCCCTGCGCCGACAAATATAATGCGTTCCGATGATAAAATAATATCGACCGCACTATCTAATAACGCGTCGAACTCTTCATTATTCACGCTTTTAAAAAAGCTGATAATTTCGCTGGCACCGAAGTTCGCCTGCTGGGGCTCGTTCTGTTCAAGATAAAGCTTAAAGCGCACGCGGAATTCAGAATAGCCTTCGCAGTTAAGCTTGCGGCAAAAGCGCAGGATAGTTGTGGTTGAGACATCTGCCGCATCCGCCAGCTCGCGGATGGTCATGTACATGACTTTGTCACGATTTTTTATGACATAGTTGTAGACCATCATCTCCAGGTTATTGAGACTGGCAATGGCGGAGTGGGTGAACATACTCACAATGGCATAACTCTTATTCTGACCTCATCGTCACATCATAACATGCACCCGGACGGCAGGATCCATTTTTATGCTCTTGATTCATAATGATTAAATTTTTATGTGAACAATTGTTAGGTGAAAGATTTCTTTATATCTATGATTTTTAGGTATAAATTTTGAAATGAAATTATTTTAGCTAACAGGTGTTCACTGGAATCATTCTCAGTTAGCATAGTTATGCGATGAATAATCATCTTTTGTTTTCCCGGAGTTTTGTATGGTGAGCAGACCATTAATCGCACAGGGATATTCGCTGGCTGAGGAAGTAGCCAACAGCATCAGCCACGGCATTGGCCTGGTGTTTGGGATTGTCGGTTTAGTGTTATTGCTGGTGCAGGCGGTGGACACCAATGCCAGCGCGATGGCCATTACCAGCTACAGCCTGTATGGCGGGAGTATGATCCTGCTGTTCCTGGCGTCGACGCTGTATCACGCGATCCCGCATCAGCGAGCCAAGACGTGGCTCAAGAAATTTGACCACTGCGCTATCTATCTTCTGATTGCAGGCACCTACACACCGTTTTTGCTGGTGGGGCTCAACTCGCCGCTGTCGCGTGGCCTGATGATTGTTATCTGGAGCCTGGCACTGCTGGGGATCCTGTTTAAGCTGACCATAGCGCACCGGTTTAAGGTGCTGTCACTGGTCACCTATCTGACGATGGGCTGGCTGTCGCTGATTGTGGTGTATCAACTGGCAGTCAAACTGTCGGTAGGGGGCGTGACGCTTCTGGCCTTAGGCGGTGTGGTGTACTCGCTCGGCGTGATTTTCTACGTCTGCAAGCGCATCCCGTACAACCATGCCATCTGGCACGGCTTTGTGCTGGGCGGCAGCGTGTGCCACTTTTTGGCTATTTATCTGTATGTGGGGCAGGCGTAGTTTTTTCCACCGTGCCTCACCCCGGCCCTCTCCCACAGGGAGAGGGAGGACACCAAAACCGTAGGCCCGGTAAGCGCAGCGCCACCGGGCGATACAGCATCACTCTTCCAGAGAATACGGCAGCGGCTCGATGCTCAGTGTGTTCGCATCGTCACGCACGCGAAACACGCTGTCAGCCTCCATGTCGTTGTTCATGACGGCCTGTACCAAAAGGCGTCCATCATCCAGCTGTACAGCGGCTAATACGGTGCCGGTGCGGCGCCAGTTATCACCCATCTTCAGCTCTAAGTCTTCACCCGCTTCAGGTACACGGCTGGCATGGCCCGCCAGCGTCCACAGCGCACGTTTGTTTGCTCCGCGGAATTTCGCACGCGCCACCATCTCCTGGCCGGTGTAACAGCCCTTTTTAAAGCTGATTCCTCCCAGCGCCTGCAGGTTGGTTGCCTGAGGAATAAACTGCGCGCTGTTTGCGGCGTCAATGATCGGCAGACCCGCTTCGATGTTCAGCGCCAGCCACTGCTGACTGTTGTTGAGCTGCGCTTCGCCGCGCAGCGCCTCGGTGACGCGTTCGGCAGTTGCCTCATCCGTGACTAACAGGAAACGCTCCGCCGGGTGTTCAAACCACAGGATGGATGTCGCGCCTTCGCTGACCACCTGCTTTTCCGCATCCGGCAGTTCGCTGAACAGATTTTTCAGCGCCGCACGCGCCTGGAAACCGGCCACACCCAGCAGGACATGTTCGTCGTCCGGGGTGATAGTAACTTTGGAAAAGACCGCGTACTTTTTCAGCTCCTTGAGCTGGGCCTCTTGCAGGCTGCGGCGCTCAATGAAGGCAAAGCCGTCCTGGCGGCGGAAGAGGCGCAGGTTGCTCCACATTTTGCCTTTTGGGTCACAATGCGCGGCCAGCAGGTGCTGGTGTTCGGTCATCTGGCTGACGTCGGCGGTCACCTGGCCCTGCAGGTATTTTTCGGCGTCGGCACCGGTGAGCGTTGCCAGCGCCCAGTCATCAAGAGAAATAAGCGTCAGCGGCAGACGCGCAGAGGCGGCGGGCTGGCGAGGAGAAAATGGTGTAAAGGCCATAACGATATCCTGAATTGCTTAACGCTTTGATAATGCCTAATGGTAAAAGAGCCTGCAGGCAATGCAAGCGCTTTCAGCAGACCATTTGTGCCTTAAACCGGTTATGCGTAGCGCTACGCAAAATAATGTAATCCGCTGTCTTTGTGGGGATTATTCTGGAAGCCTGCTCGGCGATCGCAATATTCCAGTAATGAAACGGTCAAAAACACGTTACACTAGCTGGTGTCCCCGTAGAGAAATAAAGAACACTGAAGGGGGTACCGACTGTGCCAAACGTAATGCAGGAAACTGAACATGGATATTAACAACAAGGCCCGTATTCACTGGGCGTGCCGCCGCGGCATGCGTGAACTTGATATTTCCATCATGCCTTTCTTCGAATATGAGTATGACACCTTAAGCGACGATGATAAGCGTCTGTTTGTTCGACTGCTTGAGTCTGACGATCCGGATTTATTCAACTGGCTGATGAACCACGGCAAACCCGCCGACACCGAGTTGCAACGGATGGTGCAATTAATTCAAACACGGAATCGGGAACGTGGTCCTGTGGCAATCTGATCTTCGCGTCTCGTGGCGCTCGCAGTGGATGTCTTTATTGCTCCACGGCCTGGTTGCGGCCATTGTGTTACTGATGCCGTGGCCGCTGAGCTATACGCCGCTGTGGCTGCTGTTACTGTCGTTTGTCGTTTTTGACAGCGTACGCAGCCAGCGTCGAATTAATGCCCGCCAGGGAGAGATTAAATTACTGATGGATTCCCGCCTGCGCTGGCAGGGTAAAGAGTGGGATATCCTCGGTATGCCCTGGATGCTCAACTGCGGCATGATGTTACGGTTACGCAAGGTGGACGGCGGGCGTTGCCAGCATCTTTGGCTGGCGGCTGACAGTATGGATGCTGCCGAGTGGCGAGACCTGCGCCGGATGTTGCTACAACAGACGACGCAGGGGTAACGCGCGTTAGCTAAACTTCTCTGCCATTTCGCCCAGGATCTGCTCGCACCAGCTTTGCAGGCGCTCATCGCTGAGATCGTACTGGTTGGTTTCATCCAGCGCGAGCCCAACAAACAGCTCGCCGTCGGCAATAATCGGCTTTTTACTGGTGAACTCGTAACCTTCGGTTGGCCAGTAGCCGATGAACGATACCCCTTTCGGCGCCAGCTTATCGTGCAGCATGCCGAGCGCGTCCAGGAACCACTCCCCGTAACCCAGCTGATCCCCCATGCCGTACATGGCAATGATTTTGCCTTCGAGGTTGAGCGTATCAAGCTGGTCCCAGATAGCTTCCCAGTCTTCCTGTATCTCGCCGAAATCCCATGTCGGGATGCCGAGGATCAGCACGTCATACTGCTCCATCAGCGTAAGCGCGTCATCTTTCAGGTTATGCAACGTCACCAGTTCCGGGCCAATGATGTCGCGAATTTTCTCTGCCGCCATTTCGGTGTAGCAGGTGCTGGAACCATAGAACAGACCAATATTCATCGCGTAACTATCTCAATTCTTGCTTTGACTTTGCGCGTAGTGTACCAGAAACCGGTCGCAATCAGGCATAATGGCCTGACTGCAGAATCAAAGGGGCTGATGTGGAAAAGGATCTCGCACTGATCGAACAGTTTCTCGACGCGCTGTGGCTGGAGAAAAACCTGGCCGAGAATACCCTTAGCGCCTACCGTCGCGATCTCACCATGCTGGTGGAGTGGCTTGCGCACCGGGGGTTATCCCTTGCGAGTGCACAGCGTGACGACCTGCAGGCGCTGCTGGGGGAACGTATCGCGGGGGGCTATAAAGCCACCAGTTCCGCACGTTTACTCAGCGCCATGCGTCGGCTGTTCCAGCATCTCTACCGTGAGAAGATCCGCGAGGACGATCCCAGCGCGCTGCTGGCATCCCCTAAGCTCCCGCAGCGGCTGCCGAAAGATCTCAGCGAAGCACAAGTTGAGAGATTATTACAGTCACCTGCTGTTGACCTGCCGCTGGAGTTACGCGATAAAGCCATGCTTGAGCTATTGTATGCTACCGGCCTGCGCGTTTCGGAACTGGTTGGTCTGACGATGAGCGACATCAGCCTGCGTCAGGGCGTGGTGCGCGTCATCGGTAAAGGAAACAAGGAAAGGCTGGTTCCGCTGGGTGAAGAGGCGGTTTACTGGCTGGAAACGTACCTGGAGCATGGTCGTCCGTGGCTGCTCAATGGTACGTCTATCGACGTCCTGTTTCCAAGCCAGCGCGCGCAGCAGATGACGCGGCAAACGTTCTGGCACCGCATCAAGCATTACGCCACACTGGCGGGTATCGACAGTGAAAAGCTTTCGCCGCACGTATTGCGTCACGCCTTCGCGACGCATCTGTTAAACCACGGCGCTGATTTACGCGTAGTGCAGATGCTGCTGGGGCACAGCGATCTTTCCACGACGCAAATTTACACCCATGTCGCGACGGAACGCCTGCGGCAGCTACACCAACAGCACCACCCTCGTGCGTGAGTGCCGACGAATTGTAACAGGAACACTTATGAAAAAGTCTTTCGCGCTGTTCACCCTGCTGGCAGCCTCATTTACCGGTTTCGCCCATGCGGACGACGCCGCCATCAAACAGTCGCTGGCTAAGCTTGGCGTCACCGGCAGCGATATTCAGCCTGCACCGGTTGCCGGCATGAAAACGGTGCTGACGAGCAGCGGCGTGCTGTACGTCACCGAAGATGGCAAACACATTATTCAGGGACCAATGTACGACGTGAGCGGCGCGCAGCCGGTAAACGTGACCAACCAGCTGCTGATGAAAAACCTGAACGCGCTCGAAAAAGAGATGATCGTCTATAAGGCGGCGCAGGAAAAACACGTCATTACCGTCTTCACCGACATCACCTGCGGCTACTGCCGCAAGCTGCATGAAGAGATGAAAGATTACAACGCGCTGGGTATTACCGTGCGCTATCTGGCCTTCCCGCGCGCGGGCGTGCAGAGCCAGCCAGAGCAGGACATGAAGGCCATCTGGTGTGCGAAAGACCGCAACAAAGCGTTTGACGACGCGATGAACGGCAAAGGCGTTAAGCCGGCCTCCTGCGACATTGATATTGCTAACCACTACGCGCTTGGCGTGCAGTTTGGCGTTAACGGTACGCCAGCGATTGTCCTGAGCAACGGCTATGTCGTTCCGGGCTATCAGGGACCGAAAGAGATGAAAGAGTTCCTCGACGCGCACCAGAAACAGTTTGGTGGTAAATAATCCGCGTGAAAGCCCCAATAAAATTGCGCCGCCGCGAGGCGGTTGAACCGGTTGATTTGCCAGACGAACTCCCGGCGCTGCTTAAGCGCCTCTACGCCAGCCGCGGCGTGCGTAGCGCTGAGGATCTTGAACGCAGCGTGAAAGGGATGCTGCCCTGGCAGCAGCTGAGCGGTATCGAAAAAGCCACTGAAATGCTCTACAACGCGCTTCGTGAGGGAACGCGGATTGTGGTGGTAGGGGATTTCGACGCCGACGGCGCAACCAGCACCGCGCTGAGCGTGCTCAGCCTGCGCGCGCTGGGCTGCGATAACGTCACGTATCTGGTGCCGAACCGTTTCGAAGACGGCTATGGCCTCAGCCCGGAAGTGGTCGATCAGGCCCACGCCCGCGGTGCACAGATGATCATGACCGTCGATAACGGGATCTCTTCCCATGCGGGCGTCGATCATGCTCACGCTTTGGGGATCCCGGTGCTGGTCACCGATCACCACCTGCCGGGCGAAACGCTGCCAGATGCGGAAGCGATTATTAATCCCAACCTGCGCGACTGCGATTTCCCGTCGAAATCCCTCGCAGGCGTGGGCGTGGCGTTTTATCTGATGCTGGCGTTACGTACCCTGTTACGCGACAAGGGCTGGTTCGACTCCCGCGGTATTGCCGTACCGAACCTGGCCGAATATCTCGATCTGGTGGCGCTGGGTACCGTCGCGGACGTGGTGCCGCTTGATACTAATAACCGCATTTTGACCTGGCAGGGCTTAAGCCGCATCCGGGCAGGCAAGTGCCGTCCGGGGATCAAGGCGCTGCTGGAAATCGCCAACCGCGACCCGCTCAAGCTGGCGGCAAGCGATTTGGGCTTTGCCCTCGGGCCGCGCCTGAACGCGGCAGGAAGGCTGGACGATATGTCCGTCGGCGTGGCGCTGCTGCTGTGCGATAACATTGGTGAAGCACGCGTGCTGGCCAATGAGCTGGACGCGCTGAACCAGACCCGTAAAGAGATTGAGCAGGGGATGCAGGCCGAGGCGCTGACCCTGTGCGAAAAACTTGAGCGCAGCGGCGATACGCTGCCGGGCGGTCTGGCGATGTACCATCCAGAGTGGCATCAGGGCGTCGTCGGCATTCTGGCGTCGCGCATTAAAGAGCGTTTCCACCGTCCGGTGATCGCGTTCGCCCCCGCGGGCGACGGCACGCTCAAAGGCTCTGGCCGCTCAATCCAGGGTCTGCACATGCGCGATGCGCTGGAGCGTCTCGATACGCTGTATCCGGGTCTGATGATCAAGTTTGGCGGCCATGCGATGGCGGCGGGCCTGTCGCTGGAAGAGACGAAGTTCGACGAGTTCCAGCGGCTGTTTGGTGAACTGGTCACCGACTGGATCGACCCGGCCCTGTTGCAGGGGGAAGTGGTGTCCGATGGCGAGCTTTCACCGCTTGAGATGACGATGGACGTGGCGCAAATGCTCCGCGATGCCGGTCCATGGGGACAGATGTTCCCGGAGCCGCTGTTCGACGGGCGTTTCCGCCTGCTGCAACAGCGTATCGTCGGTGAACGTCATCTGAAGGTGATGGTTGAACCGGTCGGCGGCGGCCCGCTGCTGGACGGTATTGCCTTTAACGTTGACACAGCGGTATGGCCGGACAACGGCGTGCGCGAGGTCGAGCTGGCGTACAAACTGGACATCAACGAGTTTCGCGGTAACCGCACCCTTCAGATCATCATCGACAATATCTGGCCAATTTAGCGGCAGTAATCTCTATAAAAAAGGGCGTGGATTCGGTACAATCCCGCTCTTATCACCGCATTTTGACAAGTCCATAAAAGAAAACAGACCATGTTTGAAATTAATCCGGTAAAAAACCGTATTCAGGACCTCACGGAGCGCTCTGACGTTCTTAGGGGGTATCTTTGACTACGATGCCAAGAAAGAGCGTCTTGAAGAAGTAAACGCCGAGCTGGAACAGCCGGACGTCTGGAACGAACCTGAACGCGCACAGGCGCTGGGTAAAGAGCGTTCCTCTCTCGAAGCTATCGTAGATACGCTGGATCAAATGGCCCAGGGGCTGGAAGATGTTTCCGGTTTGCTGGAGCTGGCCGTCGAAGCCGACGACGAAGAAACCTTTAACGAAGCCGTGGCAGAACTCGACGTGCTGGAAGAGAAGCTGGCGCAGCTTGAATTCCGTCGCATGTTCTCCGGCGAATACGACAGCGCTGACTGCTATCTTGATATTCAGGCAGGTTCTGGCGGTACTGAAGCGCAGGACTGGGCCAGCATGCTGACGCGCATGTACCTGCGTTGGGCAGAAGCGCGCGGCTTCAAAACTGAAATTATCGAAGAGTCTGAAGGTGAAGTGGCCGGTATTAAATCCGTCACCATTAAGATCATCGGTGACTACGCCTACGGCTGGCTGCGTACTGAAACCGGCGTTCACCGCCTGGTGCGTAAGAGCCCGTTCGACTCCGGCGGCCGTCGTCATACCTCCTTCAGCTCCGCGTTCGTTTACCCGGAAGTTGACGAAGATATCGATATCGAAATTAACCCGGCGGACCTGCGTATCGACGTTTATCGCGCATCCGGCGCGGGCGGCCAGCACGTTAACCGTACGGAATCGGCGGTGCGTATTACCCACATTCCAACCGGGCTGGTCACGCAATGCCAGAACGACCGTTCCCAGCATAAGAACAAAGACCAGGCCATGAAGCAGATGAAAGCGAAGCTTTATGAGCTGGAGATGCAGAAGAAAAATGCTGAGAAACAGGCGATGGAAGACAACAAGTCCGACATCGGCTGGGGCAGCCAGATCCGTTCTTACGTCCTAGATGACTCCCGCATCAAAGACCTGCGTACCGGGGTTGAAACCCGCAACACGCAGGCGGTGCTGGACGGCAGCCTGGACCAATTTATCGAAGCAAGTTTGAAAGCAGGGTTATGAGGAACCAACATGTCTGAACAACAAGCACAGGGCGCTGACGCGGTAGTCGATCTTAACAACGAACTGAAAACCCGCCGCGAGAAGCTGGCAGCGCTGCGCGAGCAGGGCGTGCCGTTCCCGAACGATTTTCGTCGTGACCACACCTCAGACCAACTGCACGCTGACTTCGACGCGAAAGAGAACGAAGAGCTGGAAGCGCTGAACGTTGAAGTGGCCGTTGCAGGCCGCATGATGACCCGTCGTATCATGGGTAAAGCTTCCTTCGTGACCCTGCAGGACGTTGGCGGCCGTATCCAGCTGTACGTTTCCCGTGACGATCTGCCGGAAGGCATATACAACGAGCAGTTCAAGAAGTGGGACCTTGGCGATATCCTGGGCGCAAAAGGTAAACTGTTCAAAACCAAAACCGGTGAACTGTCTATCCACTGCACCGAGCTGCGTCTGCTGACCAAAGCCCTGCGCCCGCTGCCGGACAAATTCCACGGCCTGCAGGATCAGGAAGCGCGCTACCGTCAGCGTTACCTGGATCTCATCTCTAACGATGAATCCCGCAAGACCTTCAAAATTCGCTCCCAGATCATGGCCGGTATCCGCCAGTTCATGGTGAACCGCGACTTTATGGAAGTGGAAACACCAATGATGCAGGTGATCCCTGGCGGCGCATCTGCACGTCCGTTCATCACCCATCACAACGCCCTGGACCTGGACATGTACCTGCGTATCGCGCCGGAACTGTACCTGAAGCGTCTGGTCGTTGGTGGTTTTGATCGCGTGTTCGAGATCAACCGTAACTTCCGTAACGAAGGTATCTCCGTTCGTCATAACCCAGAGTTCACCATGATGGAACTCTACATGGCGTATGCGGATTACAAAGATCTGATCGAGCTGACCGAATCCCTGTTCCGTACCCTGGCGCAGGATATTCTGGGCACCACGCAGGTCCCTTACGGTGAAGAAGTCTTCGACTTCGGCAAGCCGTTCGAAAAACTGACCATGCGCGAAGCGATCAAGAAGTACCGTCCGGAAACCAACATGGCGGATCTGGATAACTTCGATTCTGCGAAAGCGATCGCCGACAGCATCGGTATCAAGGTTGAGAAGAGCTGGGGTCTGGGCCGTATCGTGACCGAGATCTTCGAAGAAGTCGCCGAAGCGCACCTGATTCAGCCGACCTTTATCACCGAATACCCGGCTGAAGTCTCTCCGCTGGCGCGTCGTAATGACGAGAACCCGGAGATCACCGATCGTTTCGAATTCTTCATCGGCGGCCGTGAAATCGGCAACGGCTTTAGCGAGCTGAACGATGCGGAAGACCAGGCTCAGCGCTTCCAGGATCAGGTTGACGCGAAAGCGGCAGGCGACGACGAAGCGATGTTCTTCGACGAAGACTACGTGACCGCGCTGGAGCACGGTCTGCCACCAACGGCGGGTCTGGGGATTGGTATCGACCGTATGGTAATGCTGTTCACTAACAGCCACACCATCCGCGACGTGATCCTGTTCCCGGCGATGCGCCCGGTGAAATAAGACATTAAGATGTAAAAAAAGCCCCGAAAGGGGCTTTTTTATTGCGCCGCGAAGGCTTTGAGTTTTTCGCGGGCGGTCGTCGCTTCCATGACCATCCACGGGCTAAATGCCCAGGGCGTCGCGTCCAGCGCGCGGAATAACGCGTCCAGCTCAACCCACTGATAGTCCATCACTTCATCTTCGTTTATCGTCACGTCATTGGTGATGCGGGCGGCGAATACCGGGCAAATTTCGTTTTCCACGATCCCGGACGGGTCGGTTTCCCGATAGCGAAATTCAGGGGCGACGGCGGTGATATCGGCCAGTTCCGCGCCCACTTCAAAGCGGCAGCGGCGGATTATCGCCTGTATCGTCTCTTCGCCGGACTGCGGGTGGCCGCAGACGGAGTTGGTCCAGACGCCGGGCCAGGCTTTTTTGCTTAAGGCGCGCCGGGTGATCAGACATTCGCCTTTTGCGTTAAAAAGCCAGGAAGAGAACGCCAGATGCAGCGGGGTATGTAACGTGTGCGCGGCATATTTTTCCTGAGTGCCAATCACCATTCCCTGGTCGTTTACCAAAATAACGTGTTCTTGAATACTCATTGATGCTCCAGTGCCAAAATGCCGAGTGGTTCAGCACCATCAGCCGAAGCATTATACTGCATTCTTATACGAACGGTTTGGCTCGTAGAGCGGAAAAGGGCATGACCCCTGTTCGTTTTGGCTGTTATCATAGGGCGCCATTCACGCTGACCGAGGATCTGTTTTGTTTGCAGGAAGCCTGACGAAAAATCCCATTACCGCTGTTTTTTGCCTGACGTTGACGCTATTCCTGGCGGGCTGTTCAGGGAGCAAATCTTCGGATACGGGAAGCTATTCCGGTTCGGTCTACACCGTCAAACGCGGGGACACCCTGTACCGGATTTCGCGCGCAACGGGGACCAGCGTGAAGGATCTGGCGCGGATGAATAATCTTTCTCCGCCCTACACCATCGAGGTGGGGCAGCAGCTGAAGGTGAGCGGCGGAACGTCCTCGGGTAAAAAATCCTCTTCGAAAGGCAAAACCGCCAAAGTGACGCCGTCCTATCAGGTGCCGCAATCGTCATGGCCGCCGGTTGGACAGCGCTGCTGGATTTGGCCTGCCAGCGGTAAAGTGGTCGCCCCTTACTCACTCTCTGAGGGTGGTAACAAGGGGATTGATATCGCCGCTGCGCGCGGTACGCCGGTTTATGCCTCCGGAGCCGGGAAGGTGGTTTATGTGGGTAACCAGCTGCGCGGCTACGGTAACCTGATCATGATTAAGCATGGCGAAGACTACATCACGGCCTATGCGCACAACGACACGATGCTGGTCAACAACGGGCAGAACGTCAAAGCCGGGCAGAAGATTGCCACCATGGGCAGTACCGGTACGGATTCGGTGAAGCTGCATTTCCAGATTCGCTATAAGGCGACGGCCATCGATCCGCAGCGTTATCTTCCTGCGCCCGGCAGCAAACCGAAGTGCTAAGTGATTATTTTATCGCCGGTTAGTTGTGAAGAGGCTTGTATGAAGGTGCGTAAGGTCTATAATGCCATACGCACCTCAAAGCGGGCGTAGTTCAATGGTAGAACGAGAGCTTCCCAAGCTCTATACGAGGGTTCGATTCCCTTCGCCCGCTCCAATCTCCTGATAAATCAACAGGTTATGATTTATCAGTTAGTTACGTTGCCCCGCTTTAGCAGGTACAACTTAAACTACCCATTGTTCTACGCCCGCACCTGTCGCGTGATTGGTCTGTGGTACAAGGGAGCATATCATCACGCTGGCGGTGGTTCCAGGTTCTTACCGCGACAGCAAAACAACGAACAAAAAGCCGCATACCTGGCATAACTCCCGAACAGATTGATCATACGCATTTAAGCCCGATGTGCGGCCTTGTGGCTGCGTAAACAGGTGTATAGTGGTAAACGTACCTGCACACGATATGCAGGCCCTGCCAGCGCTTCGCTCACGCTCCGAAAGGTACACGAGCACCCTGATAAGGTGTGATCCCTCTGACAATCTGATTTGGTCACTGGTGACTTTCGCAAAGCGAAACCAACCAGGTTGGCCTGATGCAGTCGCTATGCTCCGCTTGTTGCTTGTACCACTAACGGGGCTTTATGGCTTCTATTGTCTGAAATCTGATACATTGCACAAACATCATGTGGATTACTGTAAAGTTCATCACTATGATTATGTGTGCCATTGCCAGTTAAGAAATGCGGAGAGGACAATATGGATGTTACTGATGAGGCTTTGTTGGGTTCTGGCTTTACACCATCGGATTTGAAGAAGATAAAGAACAACGTTGAAAGCTATGGTGGAACGTTGGGGAATGCAATCAGGGACCTGGCCAGGCGATTTATTCTTGCCGTGTGGGTTGTATCCGGTTGCCTTGCTGTATTCATTTTTCTTGTGATGTTCGCATCTGAGCAGAGTGTTTTCTCTGGTGCTATTGGCCTTTCTTGTGGCGCAGCGGTTGCAATTTTTATACAACCGCCTGTACTTGCTTATAAATCTTGGCGATTCTGTAGAGCGAACAAATCTTAATTAGTACTGTTATCAGTAGCCAGAAGATCAAAAATGACTTTCGCTTTGACACCATATCCAGCGATTTTCATGGTTAGCTTAGGCTTGCTCATTGTGTCAACTTTTCGGTAGTAATCACGCGGCAGCCAACGGAATAATCGCCAAGCTCCGGGTTTCCTTGCTAAGCCGAAGATACTATAGACACTCGCCCCTAGAGTCACCGTATTATAAAGAGCTAATCCACTTTTTGGGCTAAACCCCATAAATTGTGCGGTCTCCATTGCGCCATCAGCAAAAATTCCTTCCGATTTGGATTGTTCACCATAGCGAAGATGGCTTGCTTCTTTTGTTATACCGTTAATACCATCAACAAATAAAACTGCTCCTGCAAGAACTCCAACAGGGGTCATAGTGGACATCATAACCATCCCACCAAATAATGCTGCTCCAGATACCACTATATGGATTGCCGAAATCACGTATCCGACGATTTTATTGTTTTCCCTGACAAACTCGACCTTTGCATAAAGTTGGGCGGCTCTGGTTCTTAACAAGCGTTCTTGTTCTTGCAGATTATCTGTTTCGGCACGCAGATTTTTGATGCATGCAATGCATTCTTCATCGGTTTTGGCCCGTCGTGCAGTTTCAAATTCTTTCTCTACAACCTGCCTTATCTCTTCGACAAACTTGATACGTGTTATCCCATCTTGCAAATAGAATGCTGATAGCCGATTTGCAGTTTCGACGAGTTTCCGGGCTTCCAGATTTACCATGGTATCTGACCATGTTCTGTTCCAGCCCCTGTTGAGCAGCGCAATATCCATTAAAGACTCCCTCCCAAAATGTGTCTGGTCATTTTACGTGCAATAAGGTCGAAGACAACAGGAAATACTTTCACAACCCGCCCCCGTGGGTGTCCCGTTGCTTTATCCTTCCAGTTTACATTCTCCTGTTCAAAATATCCCCGGCTCTGTTGGTGATCTGCTAGACCGTCAGCCCAGGCCCTCGGTGAAAAGCGCTTTTCTTCGCCAAATATCGCTACGTGATGCCTTCAGCGACACGCCTCACTGCAACAAGCAGTGCAGTTACACAATGCTGCTTTGGGCTGACGCAAGGAAGATAACTTGATGTTTTGAAGTGCACCTGTTCACTAATTGTACGGCTATTTAACATATTCTGTGTTTATGCGTACTAGTTTGATAATAGCGTCTCTATCAAGATAGCTATTAAGTATGCAAGGCCACGACAATTTAATAGCTCGAGGCCTGAAAATACAGTCAATATCACTGACTGCAAATGATTTGAAGATCGCAACCAATAGTTTCTTTAAGATAAGTGATTGCAGCTGCCAAAACCATATCTTGATCTTCACTTCTTTTAGTGACCGATAACCCTGGTTGAACTATTATTATGTTCGCAATAATAGGTTTAAATCGATTTTGTCGCTGAATTTCATTTAACTTTGACAAGTTACCCTTTAAAAATCTAGTTGGACGACTAATTGTTTTAAGTCGTTCTTCCCTGCCGATTAAATGCCTGCATAGATCTGCAAATCTCCATTTCCATTTCGCAGATCTTACAGCTTGAGAGCATACTTCAACCGCATCTTTTATGCGTTCGCCAGTAGTTTGGGCGCCAGAAAATTTGCAGTGAATCATGACGAGATAAATCTCGGCATCTTTTTCTTGAAGACAGATAAGATCTGCTGCTTCGCCAGCAGAATCATCATCAAACACAATATCATAGTTCGATTTTATGTATTCTTCGGCTACTCGCCACTGTATTGAATCAAGTCTACCCACCCCATCTTTCCAATAACTTTCCTTCTTAATATCAGTACCATGCCAATTCCAAGCTTCAAACCTTGACGGATCTATGACAAGTTTTCGAGGATTTCGAGGGTTGATAAGTAAATTCCCATCTAGTTCGCAGAGGTCAATAAACCGCACTAGAGGCGGGTAATTTGAGAAGTACTCGTCAAGCCTGCAAATTCGCTTGCCTAGAGAGATTGTCAGATAATTTGAATCGGCTTGTTTTACTTTAAAACTGACCTTCTTATCTAAGCGCAGCTCAAACTCATATTTGGAAGTGTCAATATTGGATATCAAATAAAACTTTAGAGTTTGATTTATAATCTGAGCATTAAATAGCTCGAACATATATATTGGAACTAACTCTTCCTTACCCACAGTTCCAATTAACACTCTCTCCTCGGCTTGTCCTAACAATTCAGCCGGCCACTCTATCGATAGTATTTTCTTCCCTTGCGGAAGCTTTTTAATTGCTGTAGGTATTAGAACATTTGAAATTATATCTTCTATATTTATGCTTTCATCAAGTAATTTTACACCTACTTTATGGCACCACTCGAGAAGAGAAGGAATGGTTCCTTGCTCTCTTGACCAGACACGTCCTTTTACAGAACATCCAACTGAAACCCGGACTCCATCTTCCCATCCCATCCCGCTAACATTATTTTTAATTGAGTTACTTCTTTCAGCTAATCCCAACGCTTCTTCAACGTCAGCGCCAGTGTACATTGCAAAGCTTAGATTTCGGCGCCCATGTTTTTTTACGCCAATATTTTGGAACATTAGTCTATTAATTCTTCCCAGACTCCTGAAAATGCTTTCTCCCTGAATTAATACGGCTTCACCTGCAACAGCCTCCGCTATATCAGGAAACAGGGAGTCATGATTAGTAGATGATATGAAAAGAAGATTTAAAGACTCGTCATGATGGATAACAAAAAGAGCCCACTCGCAATCCAAAACTTCTTTTGAATTCGTCCAACGAACCCGTGACTCAGTTCTGGTGACAAAATAAAGTGTAGGACTGCTGTCATGCTGCCAGATAGCTTGTATTATAAAATTTTTGGGTAACCCTTTATGAAAACGGGAAGCTGAGAAGGATTTTGCTCTATAAAATGCAGTGCTGAATGTTGGCTTGAGAAGATGGGGGGCAAGTATAACCGTATCATTTTTACCTGTATCTAGTCGTTTTGATGCATTTAAAAAACTAACAAGTTCAGCATGCTCTTTGGCCGCAGAGGAACTTAATTCTGATAATATAATGTTCCAGTCTGCATCCTCAGAATAAAGCCGTTCTAGCGCGTCAGAAACGCGTTTGTCACCAATATTTGCTATGACTGTTGCATCACCAATATTATCCCCTGCTACTCTTGTGAATCTTCCAATAAACTGTAGCAATATGGCTAAACTCTGGTGCATATCATGAATGGCTGCTATTTTTAACTGAGGTAAATCGAATCCCTCTCCAAGCATATAAACACATATTACGATCCTTGACTCTCCATTTTTCAATGCATCAAGGTCACGATTTGCCGAATCAGATTCAGAATGAATCAATACTGGGTTAAGATCCCCTGCCAGTTCACGGTAGATCTCTGCGATGGTTTCAGCTCTGGCAATGCTAACGCAACGAGCCATTAACAAATGGTCTAAATTCTTATCTAAATCCGCTCTAAGCTGTTTAATTGCAGTTATTGCAATTGAGCGATCCGCAAGATATGGGTTTACCTGTACAGGCTCGAACTTTATTGGTTTGAAGTATTGATCCCTCTGGGCTGCGGCAAGCGAATAATTAAATATGACTTTCCCATCAACTAGTTGTTTGTCGCGGCGAAAAGGCGTTGCAGAAAATTGGAGTATGGGAACATCATTGAATACGTCTTTAAGACTTGCCCAGCTAGATGCTGCAACATGGTGTGCTTCATCTAGAATGAGAGCCTTACATTTGCTAGATAAATGTTTGAGAACTGACGACGATAAACTTGTGCCTATAGAACCTATAGTCGCGACAATTACATTAGCATGTTCAAATAAACTCAAGTCTGATATCGATTTCGGTCTTTTTTTCATGACACCAACAATCGGATTAGGTACATCATTTTCAAGTACACCAATGCTCCGTAATAGGCCGAAATTTACAAATTTATTTGCAGTTTGGGTTCTTAACGTATCCCATGGTACAACAACAAGAAGAGGTTGATTTGAATATGCCGCTAATGTTGCCAACATTGTTTCTGTTTTGCCCGTGCCTGTTGGCATTACAATAGTTGCTGCTGATGTTTCAAGGCTCCAGTGAGACCCAATAGCATGAAGAGCCCCTAACTGTGGAGGGCGTAATCCTCCTCTACTTTGCCTACCTTTCTCTACTTTCTCGACTGAAAAGTGCACCTTCCCTGTCCAGCTAGCGGCGATTTTCTTAGCCTGTGCAATACATCCTATGTGGCTTCGCTCTGCTAGAAATGAATCTAGCAATCTATGACGTACCCAGGTCAGTTTTCCCTTATCATCATGAAGAATTCCATCAACCCCTTCTGGTAATTCAACGTCCTTCCGGGATGTCAGGATAAGACGTTCTCCAGTATCTATTTCGATCAATGGCAGTTTAATTCTTGGAGACACTTGAATGTATTGCTCTGATATAATAGACACACATTCCGCTTTGCGGAGCTCATGTTTGATAAATCCTATTGAATACCGAGCTTCAAACGTAATCGCAGGTAACTTGATCATATAATCCCTTCTTATGGCTTGTACTTACTTGGACTACAAAATTTATTTATGGGTTAAGACGCATTCGTACTAGAAGTAGTTTGATAAAATAGAGTCAATTCAAGAACTCTCGTTCTTTAAGTAGTTACTCAAGCTGTTGATGATATATCATATATCTATGGCGGAGGACTTTTATCTATATATAGATGACAATAAATGTAAACCTGAACGGAAAAATCAAGCAAGTGAAAACGCCTAAAATATTACGACCCTAGCATCTTTTATGATGATCTATGCCAATAACTACAAAACAGGACATTTCAACTATGCTCTGATGCGGGCATCTTGGCTTAGCATTGACCTACTCTGTAGAAGCTCTGACCTGCTCCCCGTTGATTAATACACCGTGATGTTAGTAATGTCTTCATCAGCAACGTGAGGGCATCTCTATGAACAAGCGTTTTTCCGACGAACAGACCATCAGTATTCTCCGTGAGGCTGAAGCCGGGGTTTCTGCCCGGGAACTCTGCCGTAAGCACGCTATTTCAGACGCCACTTTCTACACCTGGTGCAAGAAGTTTGGTGGCATGGAAGTTCCGGAAGTAAAGCGGCTTAAGTCGCTTGAAGAGGAGAGCGCCCGGCTCAAGAAGTTACTTGCCGAAATCATGCTGGTTAAGGAGGCGCTCAGGTGGCTATTAAAGTACTGACGACAGGCCAGAAGCGGGAAGCCGCGGTGGTGATGTGTGATGCGACCGGTCTGTCGCAACGTCGCGCCTGCAGGCTTACAGGTTTGTCTCTGCCGATCTGCCGTTATGATGCTCATCGTCCATCTTCTGATGCGCATTTATCAGGGCGTATCACTGAGCTGACGCTTGAACGCCGAAGTTTTGGTTATCGGCGCATCTGGCAGCTACTGCGTCGGTTTGGTCTTCATGTCAATCATAAGCGGGTATACCGCATTTACCACCTTAATGGACTGAACGTAAAACGCAGACGACGCCGTAAAGGGCTGGCGACCGAACGCTTTCCGCTTCTGCGCCCGGATGCACCGAATCTGACCTGGTCGATGGATTTTGATATGGACACATTGGCCAACGGTCGCAGGTTCAAGTGCATGACCTGCGTGGATGGTTTCACGAAGGAGTGCCTGACGATTACCGCCGCATTCGGGATTTCAGGCGTGCAGCTCACGCGTATTCTGGACAGTATCGCGCTGTTTCGTGGTTATCCGGCTACGATAAGAACCGATTAGGAACCGGAGTTCACCTGCCGTGCACTGGATCAATGGGCTTTTGAGCATGGCGTGGAACTGCGTCTTATCAAGCCGGGCAAGCCGACTCAGAACGGATTTATTGAGAGTTTTAGCGGACGATTCAGAGATGAATGCCTAAACGAGCACTGGTGCGGCGATATTGTTCATGCTAGGAAAACGATTAATGACTGGCGACAGGATTATAACGAGTGCCGTCCACATTCTTCGCTGAATTACCAGATTCCGACTGAATTTGCAGCGGACTGGAGAAACGGGAGATATGAAGAAAAAACAACCGACATTACTAGCTGAAGGTTGTATCTAATCTTGGGGGCAGGTCACAGATAGTGTCTATTGACCAGCGCTCTTGACTAGAATTTTGTCGTTGATACAGTCGTCAGCCATCAACATTGGTTGCTAGAAAGTCGATGGTTTGTTGCGTATGATTAAAAATCAACCTTAAAGGCTTTATATATGGACTTGCTATGGCTTTTGTATCTGAAAGAGAAATTTTAAAAAAGATATTTAGCAAAAAAATTGACTTTGCGATCTTGGCATTCTTCTATATTTCCTCGATATTTTTTCTTGTTTGCAGTGGAGTTCTTTTTCAATATTTTACCGCTGCCTTCACAGAAGGTAATTGTTATGAATGCTCAATGAAACTTGATTACATAAAACAATTTTATTTTTCGCAAGGAACCGCATGGTATCTCATATCTGCTGTTACCATATTTCTTGGGTCTGTTTTTATTCAGCATAGAATTAAAGGTTATTTAACATTATTAGCTCTTACATGGATCGTACTAACGCTAACAGATGTGGTTTTAATACACACATTAGATGATATAGCTATGAACAATATTTTATTAAACATACTGTACAATCTTTTTGGGGCAATTTTATTATCCCTGTTTGTGTGTTTATCAAATTCAATTCTTTTCCATCTCAATAAGGTAAAACATATTTCAATGATTTTATCGGCAATGATTCCATTAATTGCTGCAATAATAATAGCAATGCTTATAACCGCTGTTATATATTTATTGTTTGCCAGGCAAGCGGTAGAGATTGAGATGGATATTTCTGAAGGCTCAGACATCGCATATGTAGGTGTAAAAGATAATGAGGAATCATTTGGTTTTTTAAATGATAAAAAAACAGACACACCAACGTATCTGGATGTAATGAAAAATGGTAGTTTGATATATAATGATAAAAAGGGTTTGAGTGGGGCTGATATATATATTGTCTCAGGTTGCTATGCCCTTCCAGATTTACTTCGCAATGTACCGATTGATCCCAAAAAATCTTTTCTAAATGTGAAAAAGCTAGAAATCACTCAGAAACTTCCAATGATGGGGTTCATACAAGGGGAATCTGCGGATGTGATACCTAAAGCAGCATCAAGGTTAAGTTTGAGCAAGCAAGATGATGAATATATGCTAGCTTCAAGTGTTACTGACTCTCAAATAACATTTCAATCAAACAATGCACAATTGATGGTTGCTTTTGCATTTATGCCAATAACCACTAACGGTATTTTACATGATTATACATATGATATAATCATAAATACTAAAAAATATAAAATTGAAAATCATGTTGCTCCTTTGTCAAGGCTTGATAAAAATAAGAAGATGAAGTGTGAATATCAGCAAGTATCGGATTTAACAAATACCTATAGCATTAATGCTAATTACTTGACGGGTTTTTTACTTGTTCTAAAACCAGATGATATTATAAATTACAACAATAGCCCTTCCGTATTACTTAAGACTGATTTTGCTTTCTATAAGAAAACATACCAGAAGCTTGATAAAATATATGATGATATAAGTAATGGGAAATTATCTTCTCTGAGAGCAACAGGTATCTCACAGTTTAGTATCAACGGAAAACATCTGTCGTTAAGACCGGAATCTGAGATTATTATTTCTGAAGGGAGTTTGTATGGACTGGTTAATAAAAGTAAGAAAATTAAAATATATGGCACAGCAGATCTTGTTTTTGTTGATAACAAGATAATGAATCTTCGTAAGATAACTTATTTGCAATCAAAACTTGAATTTTTTGGTTCTTCTATTATGGATATATTAAAATATATACTCGGTTTAGGTCTGCTAGCCATTTCTATAAAGTTTATTCATTCTTACTTTAAGAATGATGTGAATGAAAATTTATTCTTGTAACGCATTCGGCTCCAATTGGAGCCTTTTTATTTCTACATTATTAAAATGTACCTTTGAAAAGTAGACTCTCTGCGGTATGCTTTTCGGAATCATTCACCTCGATTTTTCACGCAGCGCGCCGGAGGACTTCCGCCCCGGACGGGCCCTGAATGTCCTGATACCCGATGATGATCCTGCGCTTAACCTGTCGCTGGATGTCATTCTGCCCAATGAGAATTTCATGCCGATGCTGCCCGGAGGTAAAGACCCGGTTAATCCTGCCCGGTCCTACCTGCTTTCCCTCAACTTTGCCCGCAGTTGGCTGACCAGGGCCTCGTTCCTTGGCATTGTCGCCGGCATGCTCGGGGCCGCTTCCCTGAGTTCTGCTGCAGGGACAGCCTGCGGCGCCATCACGTAATGGGCGCATGGAACACCTGTGCGACACTGGCCGTGCCACTGCCACTATCTGCGGCAGCCCAGGCATTCCGCAATCTCAGTAAACCAGGCAAGTGCAGACGTTGTTGAAAACGGAAAAGTAACATTTGAGAGGTAGATTGCATGCTCTCACCCTGTCAAAGCAAAAAAGGCCGCATCCCGCAGCCTTTCCTCACACACTCACCCTTTCGGGAACACCCAAACATGCTTCTCCGGCAGCGAAAGATGGCAGTGCTGCGGATCCCGAACCTCATGTCCATACGCGCGGATCACAAAATCATCCCCCACGGTGCGGAACAGGTACTCCCAGCGGTCGCCAAGGTACATGCTGGTGAGCAGCGGTAGCTCAAGCTGATTTTCCCCTGGCCCCTCGACCACCGCCACGCGCTCGACGCGGATCACCGCCGTGGCGTCATTACCGTTCTGTACCCCTTCGCCCGCCTGGCCCCACAGCACCCAGCCTTTCCCTTCGATACGCGCTCTGCCGTCGCGCACTTCAGTGACCTTGCCGTGCAGGCGATTGTTGCTGCCCATAAACTCGGCGGTAAACAGCGTCTTCGGCGAGCCGTACATCTCCTGCGGCGTACCCTGTTGCTCAATTTTGCCGTTGTTAAGCAGCAGGATACGGTCGGAAATGGACATCGCTTCGTTCTGGTCGTGCGTCACCATCAACGCGGACAGCCCGAGCTTGATAATCAGCTCGCGCAGGAACACGCGGGCCTCTTCGCGCAGCTTGGCGTCGAGGTTGGAAAGTGGCTCGTCCAGCAAAATCACCGGCGGGTTGTAGACCAGCGCGCGGCCAATTGCCACGCGCTGCTGCTGTCCACCAGAGAGCTGATGCGGGTGACGTTTGCCAAGATGGCCCAGACCAAGCTGGTCCAGCACGTCCTGCACGCGCTGCTGGATCTCTTTGGCCGGAACTTTGCGCAGCTTGAGCGGATAGGCCACGTTCTCAAACACGGTTTTGTGCGGCCACAAGGCATAGGACTGGAATACCAGCCCCAGGTTACGCTCTTCCGCCGGGATCTCGCTGCGCGGCGTGCCGTCGTAAACTTTATTATTGCCAATGATAATCGACCCCTGGGTCGGTTTTTCCAGACCCGCGACGGCGCGGAGCAGGGTGGTTTTGCCGCTGCCGGAGGGGCCTAACAGGGAGACCACTTCGCCGCGCTTCAGGTTCATGGAGACACCTTTTAAAACAGGATTGTCGCCGTAGGTTAAGTGCAGATCGTCAACCGCTAATTCAATCATGTATTTTCACTCCGAAACGAAGGGCAATGCCCAGACCTACCACGACCAGCAGGATATTAATGAAAGAGAGCGCCGCCACGATATCGATGGCACCCGCGGCCCAGAGGGAAACCAGCATCGAGCCGATGGTCTCCGTGCCGGGTGAAAGCAGGTACACACCCGTTGAGTATTCGCGTTCAAAGATCAGGAACATCAGCAGCCACGAACCGATAAGGCCGTAGCGGGAGAGCGGGATGGTAACGTGGCGGGTGATCTGCCCGCGCGTCGCTCCGGTGCTGCGCGCGGCCTCTTCAAGCTCCGGCCCTACCTGCAGCAGCGTGGAAGAGATGAGCCTCAGCCCGTAAGCCATCCACACTACGGTATAGGCCAGCCAGACGCTGAAAATGGTGCTTCGCAGCGAACGCAGCCAGACGATGACGTTTTCACGCATCCAGTCGGTCCAGGCGAATCCGGAAAGCCAGCCGGATTTCAGCGAGTTATCCAGCCACATCGGCAGGAACAGGAACACCCACAGGAAGGCCAGACCCGCCAGCAGGCCAGGCACGGCGCGCGGTACCAGCACGCTGTAGTCCAGGAAACGCGTGGTGTTATCCGGCTTGCGGTGCATGGCAATGCCGACAAACAGGTAGCACACCACGGCCAGCGCGCCGCCAATGACGCCAATCGCCATGGAGTTAACGATGGCGCGCAGCAGGTTGGGCTGCGCCCAGATGGTGCGGAAGGTATTCAGAGAAAGCTCGTCCCACAGCGAAACGCCCACGCCCCAGTTGGAGATAAACGCGCGCAATACCACGCCGAGCAGCGGAACGCCGATGGTGACGGTGAGCCAGAAGGCAATCACCGCGCCAGCCACCCAGCGCCATTTACCCAGCGGCAGCGCGCGGGCCTGCGAGGCCTTGCCCTTCATGGTAACGAAGCGGTTGGCGGTGCGCATCAGGCGACGCTGGAGCATCACCAGCGGGATGGTGATGCAGATCAGCACCACGGCAACCGCCGCCATCAGGTTATAGGATGGGGTGCCCATCTTGTTCGTCAGCTTATAGAGATAGGTCGCCAGCACCATGTTGCCTTCCGGGTCGCCGAGGACCAGCATCAGGCCGAACACCTCCAGCCCCAGGAAGAACAGCAGCACGGTGGCGTACAGAATAGACGGGCGCACCATCGGCAGGCTGACGGAGGTCATCACCTGCCAGGGCGAGGCGCCCGCGGTGCGCGCGGCTTCTTCCACGTCGGAGCCCACGCTGCGCAGCGCTGACGAGATATACAGATAGGCGTGCGGGACGTGCGTCAGGCCGGCAATGACCACAATGCTCGACATGTCGTAGATGTTCCACGGCACAAAGCCAATCAGCGCCTCTGCCCACTGGGAGAGAAAGCCCACCGGACCGGCGGCCACCACGTAGCCGAAGCCCAGCACCATCGGTGAAACGAAAATCGGCACCAGGATCAGCGGCTCAATCAACCGGCGGCCGGGCAGGTCGGTACGCACCATCAGAAACGCCAGCACGCCGCCCAGCGGAATAGAGATAAAGACCAGCCCGAAAGCAAGAATAAAGCCGCTTTTCAGGGCCTTATAAAAATCAGGGTCGGTGAAAATAAAATCAAATGATTCAAAGCTCCACTCTTTTGACGGCGAAAAGAACGGCGCGGACAGGAAGCTCTGTATCACGATAAACGACAGCGGCGTGTAGATAACCAGGGCGGTTATCAGCACGACGATGCCTCGCGGCAGGCTTTGCCACTTTCTGCGTAATGTATTCATGGGGTATCCCTGGTATTGCAGCCCAGAAAAACGAACTCAGTCGATAAGGAAGCGCGGCGGCCAACGCCGCGCTCAGATGCTTATTTACCGGCGGCGGTACGCCACTCTTTGATGTACTCGAGGCGTTTTTTCGGCTGCAGGTATTCCAGCAGGGTTTCATCAACCGGGATCGGCTTCAGCGCGTTGCCGAGGATTTTTGTCAGGCCGTCGATATCATTCTTGCCTTCGATATCGTTACGAATGGAGGGGATGTCCGCCTGATTGGCCAGAATGTTTTGCCCTTGTTCAGACAGCACGTAGTCCAGCCACAGTTTCGCAGCGTTGCCGTTTTGCGCCTGCTGGCTGATGAACGACACGCGCGACAGCACCAGGGTGTAATCTTTTGGATAGGAGATGCCGAGCGACGGATCGTTCTTCGCACGTGCTTCCGCATAGGAACCGAGGATATTGAAGCCAATCAGGTTTTCACCGGAGGAGACGCGCTCCATCATGGTGCCGGTAGACGACTGCACCGACAGGCCACCTTTGGCGACGTCGGCCAGGGTCTTAAAGTAGTTTGGATCGGCGCTGTGATCCTGTACCGAGAGCATAAAGCCCAGACCCGATTTTTCGATGTCGTAGGTGGTGACTTTGTTCTTGAATTTATCCGTCTGGCTGGCGATAAGCTTCGCCAGCGCGGCGTGAGAATCCGGCACGTCACCGGCCGGGATCAGACGCTTGTTGTAGATGAAGACCACTGGCTCATAGGTGGTGCCGTAGGCCTTATCTTTCCAGACCGCCCATTTCGGCAGCTGGCTTTGCTCCGGAGATTTATACTCCATGGCGTAGTCGGTGGCGAGCTTCAGGCCGGTGTCCATCGAGGAGCTCCAGACCACGTCACCGCTCACGCCGCCGGAAGCCTGTTCGCTGATGAAACGGTTGTACAGCTCGGTGCTGTTCATGTCGTTGTATTCGACTTTAATGCCCGGGTAGGTTTTTTCGAAGCCCTGGATCAGCGGTCCGGCAGCTTTGATGTCGGTGGTGGAATAGATGACAACCTTGCCCTCTTTCGTGGCGGCATCAACCACTTTTTGATACTCAGCAGGATAGCCCTGCGGCAGGGCAGAGAGTGCAGAAGCAGAGAACAGTACAGTAGCGGTAAGCAGAGAAATTCGGAACGTGTTCGACATTATAGTTAACCTTTTAGTTACATTTGAGGAACTAATTGTCAACATAGCGTATCGGGCTCCACCCACAATAGGGGGGAGCGGATAATGATACCGAAGTGTGATTGTCGCCGTCGTTTCAGCAATTAACACCATAAAATCCGCGAACGTTAGCTTACGAACGGTTCTGGATTACGGCTTATCGGGGGCTTTGCGGTATAACCGGCGTGGATGACCAATATTGCCATACAGCATTTCGACGCTGATTAACCCGCTCTCCACGCAGTATTCAAGATAGCGGCGCCCCGTGGTTTTGCTGATCCCCACGTTTTCCACCACCTCCTCAACCGACATCGCATTGTCGGGATGTTCGGCGAACAGGCGTTTAATGCGTTCCAGCGTCTGGGGCTCAATACCCTTCGTGGACGGCGTAGCTGAGGATTCCGCGGCAGGCAGATTAAACAGGCGATCCAGCGCATGCTGGTCGACCACCTTCACCTGCTGCACGGTGTGGATGAAGCGCATAAACCGCTCCAGCGAGGCGTGCAGGCGCTGGAAAAAGACGGGCTTGATGAGGTAGTCAAACGCGCCGCTGCGCATGGCGTGGCTGCAGGTTTGCATATCGCTGGCGGCGGTGATGAAGATCACCGAGCATTCGTAGCTTTTCAGCAGCGGGTTATCGATGAGCTCCACGCCTTTACCGTCCGGAAGATAGTTGTCCAGCAGGATAAGCCGCGGCTGATGCTGACGAATCAGGCTGCATGCCTGCTCAATCGACGCGGCGATGCCCACCACGCGCAAATGAAAATTCTGCTCGATATACTCGCGATGCAGCTCCGCCAGGTGCGGCTCATCTTCAACGATCACAACATCAAGTGCTCGGGTCATGCTTTTGGCCCATTCGGAATAAACACAGAAAAAATAGTCCCTTGTGGCGTGTTGTCGGCAATCTCAATACTGCCGCCGGCCTTGTCGATATATCCTGCCACCAGGAACAGGCCAATACCGTGCTCGGTGCCCACAATGTCGTTTTCACGTTCCGGTTTGCTGCTGAATCCCTGGCGGAAAATATGCGGCTTCATCGCATCCTCCACCCCGCAACCCCGGTCGGCCACCTCGATCAGCAGCTCCTGGTTACGGTCAGAAATATAGAGTTCTACCGGCGCGAGGACCGGTGCTTTAAGGGTTGCGTCCACCGCGTTATCCAGCAGATTACCAATAACCGACATCAGCTCCGTTTCGTTGAGCGTGGCGGGCATACGGGTGAGCTGGCAGGCGGGGTCAAACAGCAGCTCGATCCCTTTCTCGCGCGCGCTGACGTATTTTCCTAACAGCAGACCACACAGCGCGGGAGAGGAAAAGCGGGCGGAGACAAAATCCAGCACGCGCTGCGCGCCTTCGGACTGTATCTGGATGTAACGGATCGCCTCGTCATAGTGTTTCATCTGCAGTAATCCCACCAGCGTGGCGGTCCAGTTCAGCTGCTCGTGGCGCATAATGCGCAGGTTATCCGCATAGCGCTTGATCTGGCTGAGCTGGCTGCTGAGGGTGTTGATGTCATTTTTGTCGCGAAAGCTGTAGACCCAGCCGCTTTCAACGCCGGGTTCAACCTCAATCGCCACGCGGTTGACGATCACCTCGCGCTGGTTAAGAACAGCAATCTGGTCGTGGCGGCCGCTGCTCACCGAGGCGTAGCGCTGAGATAAAAAGCCCGGTGACGTCTGCAGAACGTCTTCCAGCGGTTTGCCGATAAGTTCTTTCTCACTTTGCCGGATATCCAGCATTTCTCGTGCGGCGCGGTTAATTAAAATCAGCTGCTTCTCTTCATTGACGGCAAATACCCCCTCATACATGGCTTCTAATAGCGCGCGCTGCTGCAAAACCAGCTGAGCGATATCTTTCGGCTCCAGTCGGAACATCTGTTTTTTGAGATTGCGGGTAAACAGCCAGGAGAACATAAACAGCAGCAGAAGAAGACCCGCGCCGTACAGCCCGGACTGCCAGAGAATGCGGGCATTTATGTTGGCAATATAGGATGTCAGATAGCCGACCGAGACAATGCCAATCACCTGATGCTGCGCATTGAAGATGGGGGCTTTGCTGCGTAGCGACACGCCAATCCCACCCTGACGCACGGAAATAATGGTTTTACCCTTTAACACCTCCGCATTGTCCCCGCCGATCATCGGTAAATTAATGCGCTCCGGGGATTCCGAATGATAGAGGTGCTGTTCCTCGGTATCGCCAATCACAATGTAGCTGGCATCGCTTTCGGCGCGCAGCGGCTGAATTAACCGGGCGATGCCGGGGATATCTCTGGCCGCAACCATTGCCGCCAGACCCGGCATCAGCGCGATCTGGCTGGCCTGAACCCGGGCGCGCTGGCCGAGATCGTGATGGAGCTGCCGGTCAATAAAATGAAACAGGATCGTTCCCAGCAGAACTAATAGCAGGCAGGAGAAGCACACCAGCGCTAAAAATAGCTTTACCTGAAAAGAGAGTCTGCGTTTCATTCAACCTGCGGATGTTATGTAAAAGTGACATTTGCCGAGCCTGACATGGGCAAATAGCGGACGCAATGTGGCAAGAAAAGAGTTGTGACCTGGCTTTTCGTTTTCGGCGTTATAGCCATCAGGATCCCGTCAGGCTATTCTTCATTCAGCACGATAATAATTACAGAGGCAATGTCATGGATAAAGAGCTACTGGATGCGGGTTACCGGGCCTATACCGGCGAGAAAATTGACGTTTACTTCAACACCGGGATCTGCAAACACTCCGGTAACTGCGTGCGTGGGAGCGCAAAGCTGTTTAATCTGAAACGTAAACCGTGGATTATTCCCGATGAAGTGGACGTTGAAACGGTTGTCCGCGTAATTGATACCTGCCCGAGCGGTGCGCTGAAGTATCGCCAAAAATAAGCGAGGAACCATGGATATTCTGGAAGGCCATAACAAGTTTTACGTGAATGATGCGAACGGTAATCAGGTCGCGGAGATTGTCTTCGTGCCGACCGGCGAGCACCTGAGCATCATTGAGCATACCGATGTGGATGAGAGCCTGAAAGGGCAGGGGGTCGGTAAACAGCTGGTGGCAAAAGTGGTGGAGAAGATGCGCGGTGAGAACCGCAAAATTATTCCGCTGTGCCCGTTCGCGAAGCATGAGTTTGATAAAACGCGGGAATATGACGATATTCGCGCGTAAATAACACCGGCGATGGCCGGTGTTTTTTTATCTCACCTGCTCATACAGCAATACCAGCGCTATCAGCACCATCAACCCTCCCGATGCCCTGCTCACCAGACGCGCCGCCTGGGGTCGGGTCGCCAGCACCGCTTTCGAACCATACCCCACCAGCAGATAGACCAGCGTACAGGTGATAAGGTGCATCATCCCAAGCGCAGCCATCTGCATCGCTATCGACCAGCTTCCGGTCGGGTCTGTAAACTGCGGAAGCAGGGCCAGGAACAGCAAAAAAACCTTCGGGTTTAGGCCGCTAATGCAGAGCCCTTTCACCGCCCACTGCGTCCAGTTTCCCGCGTGTTGGGTGGTCTTTTCCGGTGCTGCCGGGTGACGCAGCAACGTTATGCCAAGCCACAGGAGATACAGCGCTCCCGCCACGGTCAGCCCGGCTAACGCCAGCGGATGTTGAGCAATCAGTACCCCCACGCCTGCCACCACAATCAACGTGGCTAGCAGATGCCCGGACATCAGCCCCATAACCGCCGGTACCACGCGGCGGCCGTTGATCCCGGCGCTAATTGCGTAGGCCCAGTCGGCCCCCGGGGTCATGATAAGCAGAAAAGAAACCACCCAAAAGCCGGCCACAATACTCATTTCCATCGTCCTGAAAACTCCCGCAGTGCGTCAAACGTTGCGAAAAAGAATATCGTTAACCCTGCGAAATAGGCTTTCAATGTTATGCTCATAACACGGTGAAATTGAGAAAATCTTCCACATGGATAGCATCGATCGAAAAATTCTTGCTGAGCTACAGTCAGATGGCCGCTTATCCCTTACCGAGCTGGCTGAAAGAGTGAATCTGAGCCTCTCGCCGTGCCATCGTCGCGTGCGGGCGCTGGAGCAAAGCGGGGCCATAACGGGATATCGTGCCAGCCTGGATCCGGCTAAAATGGGGTTTAACTTCCTGGCGATCGTCTTTGCGACGCTGAAAGAGGGGGACCGAAAGGCGGTTAGCGCGTTTGAAGCGGCGGTGGAGGAAATTCCGCAGATCGTGCTGGCGCAGCGTCTGTTTGGCGATCCCGATTATCTGATGCACGTCGTGACCCGCGACCTCTCCGCTTTCCAGAAGCTCTATGACGAGAAGCTTTCCGCCATGCCTGGCGTGCAGCATCTTCGCTCTACGCTGGTGATGAAAACGGTGGTGCAGGACAGACCTTTTCCGCTGGACGTCACGGGACGAGACTGAATGACATGCCCGGCAGAGCGCCGGGCATCAAAGGAGATTAGCCGACAAACATCACCGACACGCACAGCACCCCGACGATCAGCGTCAGCAGGTTGCCAATGGAACGGTACTGTTTCAGGGAGGGGATCAGATACGTCGACAGCGTCGGCATGATAAACAGGATCATGGCGATAAGCGGGCCGCTGATGGCGTAAATCATCGAAATGGCGTTCGGGTTAATGCAGCAGACGGCAAAGGTGATTAACGACACCCCCATAATGGATATCGCGCGGTTAAAGGCGCGGCTCTTTTTCACGCCCACCTGATTGAGCGACGACTTCACGATTTCCGTTGCCCCTTCAATCACCCCAAAATAGGTGCCGAGGAACGATTTCGACATCGCAATAATCGCCACGATAATCCCGGAAATCCCCAACCACGCCGGTGAAGAAGGCATCATCGACAGCGCGGACAGGATCGTCACCCCTTGCTCTTTGGCGGTCACAATGTACGACGGTGGAATAGAGAGCAGGCAGCTGAAGACAAAGAACAGCACGCTCAGGCAGATAATCAGGTACGCCACCTTCATGATTTTCTTGCATTTATCCATTGCGCCGTCGGCAAATTTCTCGCGACGATCAACGGCAAATGTGGAGATAATCGGGGTATGGCTGAACGCAAACACCATCACCGGAATCGAAATCCAGACCTGGTGCAGCGTATGGCGATCGACGGCCATCTGGCTGGTCAGCAGCGAAGGTTGCCAGCTGCCGATCAGATAGAGCGAGACAAAAAGGAAGTAGGCAATCAGCGGAAACACCAGGAAGCCCATCACTTTTATCGTGATATGCCGTCCCATCAGGAAGATCAGATTCAGGACCAGCACCACCCCCAGGCTGACCAGCACGCGAACGGCGGTATCCACCGTCAGGTGTTTCGCCAGCTGTTCCGTGAGTGAGTTGGTGATGGCCACCGCATAAATCTGCACCACCACAAAGAAGGCGATGAAATAGAGCGTGGTGATCAGATTGCCAATCTTCCTGCCGTAGTAGTGCGACACGGCGCCGGTGATCCCTTCGTTGCCTTTTGTTTTGGACGACAGGATAAATTGCGCCAGCGCCCGGTGCGGCCAGTAGGTTAAGGGGTAGGCCACGAGGGCAGTAATAAACAGGACGATAGCGCCTGCTGAGCCCAGTTGAATGGGCAAAAACAGCGTTCCTGCGCCCACGGCCGTGCCGTAGAGAGCGAAACTCCAGAGAGTCTCATCTTTTGACCAAATTTTCGACATTAGAGCAACGTATCAACTATCAAACCATCGGAATGGAGTGCAATTTACCATAGTTATGCACGGAGAGCGCAGTTGCTTCGAAGGAGTTTGGCCGGAACGGGCGTCCGGCCAGAGGTGGTTTAGCCTGCCAGGGCGCGCCGTTGCTGGCGACGCTTAAGAAATTTATCGCGAAGGCAATCGTATGCCCAGTTGTAGAACATGGTGTACGGCAGGAAGAACAGGAAGAAACCTATTTCCAGCGTGAATGCCTGAAGCAGGGTGACGCCCAGCACGGCGGCGACAATCGACACGCCAATCACAATAAACCCGCATTCAAACCCCAGCGCATGCAGCGCACGCACTTTTGCCGTACGTTTGACGCGCTGAACCGGCCAGAAACGGTCGAAGCCGAAGTTATAAATAATGTTCCACAGCATGGCGGTGGTGGCCAGAATAATGGTCAACCCACCCATCTCCACCACGGAACGCTGCATGAGCCACGCCGCCGTAGGGGCGAGGATCGCCGTCGCAATCCCTTCAAAACAGACAGCATGAAAGATCCGCTCCGGCAGTTTACGTTGGAGTGCATCCTGATGTTGCATAATCACAGACCTCATTAATTCGCCGGTATAGGCGTTGATGTGGCCTATTTTCATCGCTAAAGCTGATATATTAAAGATAGTATCCATCGTTAAAGTAGATAGGTTATGCGCTATTCACCCGAAGCCCTTAACGCATTTGTCGAGACCGTTGCGGCGGGCTCTTTTTCTGCGGCCGCCCGCCGGCTGCGTAAAAGCCAGTCGACGATCAGCACGTCCATTGCCAATCTTGAAGCCGATCTCGGTTTCGAGCTGTTTGACCGCTCGGCGCGCCAGCCGGTGTTAACGGCCCAGGGGGAACAGGTGCTGGGCTACGTGCAGGCCATCCTGGCCGCCAGCACGCGGCTGGACGAGCTGGCGGTGTCGTTAACGGCGCAAACGGAGGCGCGTCTGACGTTTGTCCTTTCCGATACCCTTAACCCGGACGTGCTGGAAGAGATGATGAAACAGTTTGACGCGCGCTTTCCCCATACGGAATTCGAATGTCTGATTGGCGAGGAGGAGGACGTGATCGATCTGCTGCAAAAGGAGCGAGCGCAGGTTGGCCTCACCGAAGCGCGAGACGGTTATCCTACGGATATCGGCGCCATCCGGCTGCCGATGCAGACCCGCATGGCGATCTATGTCGCGACCACGCATCCGCTGGCCGGACAACATGACGTTCAGCGTGACGAGCTCCACGGCTGGCGAGAGCTGCGGCTGAGCACCTATCTTGAGCGCGAGGCTGAGATCGCGCGCGGGCCCGTCTGGTCAGCACCGAATTACCTGTTACTCTTGAGTATGGCGGTTCAGGGATTTGGCTGGTGCGTCTTGCCGTGCGCGCTGGTGGATGAGTTTGCCGCCGCGAAATCCCTGGTACAGCTCAATGTTCCCGGCTGGCCGCGGGCGATCGGCATCGATCTGCTGTGGAATAAGCGATCCCCTCCCGGCGTTGCCGGAAGCTGGCTGCGGCAGTATCTGCAGGATGCGCGCTGATCCTTGTGATTAAACTCACTATTTTTAAACAATTAAGATAATTGCCAGTAACAATCCTCTACTATCGTCATGTCATTTAACACAGAGGTCGTGATGAAAGATGTCGTAATAGTGGGTGCGTTGCGTACAGCTATCGGCTGTTTTCAGGGAGCGCTTGCGCGTCACTCGGCGGTTGACCTGGGAAGCGTGGTGGTGAAAGCGCTGGTGGAACGTAGCGGGATCGCAGCACATGAAGTTGATGAGGTGATCCTGGGACAGGTCCTCACGGCCGGTGCCGGGCAAAACCCTGCGCGTCAGGCGGCGCTGAAGGGGGGGCTGCCCAATACCGTCTCCGCCATCACCATTAACGACGTCTGTGGCTCAGGATTAAAAGCGCTGCATCTCGCGACGCAGGCCATTCAGTGTGGTGAAGCGGACGTGATCATTGCGGGCGGGCAGGAGAATATGAGCCGCGCGCCGCACGTGTTGACCGACAGCCGTACCGGCGCACAGCTGGGCAACAGTCAGCTGCTCGACAGCCTGGTGCATGACGGGCTGTGGGATGCGTTCAATGACTATCATATGGGCGTGACGGCGGAAAACCTGGCGCGCGAGTACGGCATCAGCCGTGAAGTGCAGGATGCCTACGCGCTGAGCTCGCAGCAAAAAGCGCGTGCGGCGATTGATTCCGGTCGTTTTCGCGACGAAATTGTCCCTGTCAGCACGCAGCGTCAGAGCGGTGAGTTTATTGTCGTGGATACCGATGAACAGCCGCGCACCGACGCCAGTGCTGAAGGGCTGGCGAGGCTGAATCCTGCGTTTGAAATGCAGGGCTCGGTGACGGCGGGAAATGCCTCTTCCATTAACGACGGCGCTGCCGCCGTGATGATGATGAGCGAAAGCAAAGCCCTCGAACTCGATCTTCCCGTGCTGGCCCGCATTAAGGCGTTCGCCAGCGTGGGGGTTGATCCTGCGTTAATGGGGATCGCACCGGTCTACGCGACCCGCCGCTGTCTGGAGCGTGCGGGGTGGCAGCTTTCGGATGTGGATCTGATCGAAGTGAACGAAGCCTATGCCGCGCAGGCGATCTCCGTCGGAAAAATGCTGGAGTGGGATCCCCTTCGGGTCAACGTTAACGGCGGCGCGATCGCGCTGGGCCATCCGATCGGGGCGTCCGGCTGCCGGATCCTGGTTTCGCTGGTCCACGAAATGAAAAAACGCAATGCCCGCAAAGGGATTGCCACGCTCTGTATAGGCGGCGGGCAAGGGGTGGCGCTGGCCATCGAACGCTAACTTCTCCTTATTGAAAATGACCTCCTCCGGGAGGTTTTTTTTCGCGCCCTTTTTCTCCCTACGGTTTAATTGTGATCCGAACATCATTTTCGTCATAAACAAAAATAAAAATGAAACATTGTTTTAAATATAATTGAAAAGCCCGCTTTATGCCGATAGTATGCGTTCAATATGAAAAACGGAACGCTGTTTCGTTTATTTCTGCCTTCGGGCATGACCACATCTGGAGGTTACCGTGGACGTCAGAGAAAGCATCCACAGCGCGCACGCCAAAACGCTGGATACTCAGGGGCTGCGCAAGGCATTTTTAGTCGAGCAGATATTCGAGGCCGACAGGTACACCATGGTCTACAGCCATATCGACCGTATTATTGTGGGCGGCATTATGCCCGTCACGAAAACCGTCTCCGTGGGCGGCGAGGTCGGTAAACAGCTGGGCGTAAATTATTTCCTCGAGCGTCGCGAGCTGGGGGTGATCAACATCGGCGGGCCGGGCACCATCACCGTAGACGGACACTGCTATGAGATTGGCCATCGCGAGGCACTGTACGTGGGTAAAGGGGCGAAAGACGTGGTCTTTGCCAGCATCGACGGCAGCAAGCCTGCGAAGTTTTACTATAACTGCGCGCCGGCTCACGCCACCTGTCCAACAAAAAAAGTGACCCCGGCAGACGTCGCGCCCGTGACGCTGGGCGACAACCTCACCAGCAACCGCCGCACCATCAATAAATACTTCGTGCCGGACGTGCTGGAGACCTGCCAGCTCAGCATGGGATTGACCGAGCTTGCGCCAGGCAACCTGTGGAACACCATGCCGTGCCATACCCACGAGCGCCGAATGGAGGTCTACTTCTACTTCAACATGGAGGAAGACGCCTGCGTGTTCCACATGATGGGACAGCCGCAGGAAACGCGCCATATCGTGATGCACAACGAGCAGGCGGTGATTTCACCGAGCTGGTCTATTCACTCCGGCGTAGGGACGAAAGCTTACACCTTTATCTGGGGAATGGTGGGCGAAAATCAGGTCTTCGATGATATGGACCATGTTGCGGTCAGCGATTTGCGCTAGTCGCGGGCAGTGAAGCATAAACCTGCCTGTGAGTGACAGGCTCTGAAAGAGTAAGGAATAAACATGATTCTGGATGCATTCTCTCTGCAGGGGAAAGTGGCTGTGGTTTCCGGCTGTGACACCGGGCTGGGGCAGGGGATGGCGCTAGGCCTGGCGGAAGCGGGCTGCGATATCGTCGGAATTAATATCGTTGAACCGACTGAAACCCTCGAACGCGTGACGGCGCTGGGCCGCCGTTTCCTGAGCCTGACCGCCGACCTGCGTAAAATCGATGCCATTCCTGAACTGCTGGATCGCGCGGTGGCGGAATTCGGTCATATCGACATTCTGGTCAACAACGCCGGGCTGATTCGCCGCGAAGATGCGATCAGCTTCAGCGAGCGCGACTGGGATGACGTGATGGATTTGAACATCAAGAGCGTATTTTTCATGTCCCAGGCGGCGGCAAAGCACTTTATCGCGCAGGGGAACGGCGGCAAGATCGTGAATATTGCTTCCATGCTCTCGTTCCAGGGCGGCATCCGCGTGCCGTCGTACACCGCGTCCAAAAGCGCCGTGATGGGCGTGACCCGCCTTCTGGCAAACGAGTGGGCGAAGCACAACATCAATGTGAATGCGATTGCGCCGGGCTACATGGCGACCAACAATACGCAGCAGCTGCGTGCAGACGAGCAGCGTAGCGCGGAAATCCTCGATCGTATTCCGGCGGGGCGCTGGGGTCTTCCGCGCGATCTGATGGGGCCGGTGGTCTTTCTGGCCTCGTCGGCATCGGATTACATCAACGGCTACACCGTGGCGGTCGATGGCGGCTGGCTGGCACGTTAATTCCACCTGCATGACGAACCTCTGCCCTCGGGTGGAGGTTTTTTTTGGCTAAAAATTACCATTATCCATATGACATAAGATGAAAAATCCATAATGAGAATTCACGAATGACGCGTATCACATTTTTATTGCTTAAATATTAGGTAATTAATAAAAAACGTGGCAATTTCAGCATTAGTTGAAATTGTAATGTCCATCACAGATCGCGATGCCATAGCGAAATAATCCATATCTTCACGAATTCCCGCCTGACACTTTTCCTCGCTTTCTCGTAATTTCAGTTAACGAATTTTGCTGTTGAGGCAGGAAAAATATGACATCTATCAATGACTCTACCCTAATGCCCGCTGCGCTGCGTGATACCCGGCGCATGAACCAGTTTGTCTCTATTGCCGCCGCCGTGGCGGGCCTGTTATTTGGACTGGATATCGGCGTCATTGCCGGAGCGCTGCCGTTTATTACCGATCACTTTACCCTCAGTAACCGTCTGCAGGAGTGGGTGGTGAGCAGCATGATGCTCGGCGCGGCCATCGGGGCGCTGTTTAACGGCTGGCTGTCGTTCCGCCTGGGGCGCAAATACAGCCTGATGGTCGGGGCGATTCTGTTCGTCGCGGGGTCGATCGGCTCCGCGTTTGCGACAAACGTAGAAGTGCTGCTGCTTTCCCGCGTGCTGCTGGGCGTGGCGGTGGGGATTGCCTCCTACACAGCGCCGCTTTATCTCTCCGAAATGGCGAGTGAAAACGTGCGCGGCAAGATGATCAGCATGTATCAGTTGATGGTCACGCTGGGTATTGTGCTGGCGTTCCTGTCTGACACGTACTTCAGCTACAGCGGCAACTGGCGCGCAATGCTCGGCGTGCTGGCGCTGCCAGCGGTGGTGCTGATTGTCTTAGTGATTTTCCTGCCGAACAGTCCGCGCTGGCTGGCGCAAAAAGGGCGCCACGTGGAGGCAGAAGAGGTCCTGCGCATGCTGCGCGATACCTCGGAGAAAGCGCGGGAAGAGCTGAACGAGATCCGCGAAAGCCTGAAGCTGAAGCAGGGTGGCTGGGCGCTATTTAAGATCAACCGCAACGTGCGCCGGGCGGTCTTCCTCGGCATGTTGCTGCAGGCGATGCAGCAGTTCACCGGCATGAACATCATCATGTACTACGCGCCGCGTATTTTTAAAATGGCCGGGTTCACCACCACGGAACAGCAGATGATCGCCACCCTGGTGGTCGGGCTGACCTTCATGTTCGCCACCTTTATTGCGGTATTCACCGTGGACAAAGCCGGCCGTAAACCTGCGCTGAAGATTGGCTTTAGCGTGATGGCGCTCGGCACGCTGATCCTCGGTTACTGCCTGATGCAATTTGATAACGGCACGGCGTCAAGCGGACTTTCCTGGCTTTCTGTCGGGATGACCATGATGTGCATCGCAGGCTACGCGATGAGCGCCGCGCCCGTGGTGTGGATCCTGTGCTCCGAGATTCAGCCGCTTAAATGCCGTGACTTTGGCATCACCTGTTCCACGACAACCAACTGGGTATCGAACATGATCATCGGCGCGACGTTCCTGACGCTGCTGGACGCGATTGGCGCAGCGGGAACGTTCTGGCTCTATACGGTACTGAATGTGGCATTTATTGGCGTCACGTTCTGGCTGATCCCGGAAACCAAAGGCGTGACGCTGGAACACATCGAGCGCAAGCTGATGGCTGGAGAGAAACTGCGGAACATCGGCGGGTGATTTTTTGCCCGTCCGAAGGTTTTAATTCGTGCCGTAACTGGAAAGGGAAAGGTGGCTTAATCACAATAAAAATGTGACTAAGATCACCACTAACTCTGGTAGGGAGTAGACACAGAGAGGGAACAGGCATTAGGATTTTTCTTATGTTGATGTATTATCGGACCACCGCCATCAATGTTAAGAGATGCGTTGCATCCGGAAAAAGAAGAATCACTATGTCAGAAATGGATTTCAAAAAAAGCACGGACCTCGACTTTCCCCGTTATGCCGGCCCGGCTGTAAGCGCAAAAGAGATCGATCTTCTGGGACTTTTTGAGGTCCTTCTGGCGGCGAAAAAACGTATCGTCGCCATCGTCATTGCTTTCGCGCTGGTGGGGCTGGCCGTTTCATTTTTACTGCCGCAGAAATGGACCAGTAAAGCGGTGATCACCCCGGCAGAGCAGTCGCAGTGGAATCCGCTGCGCCAGATGCTGGTTGCGCTGCAGGTGCTTGACGTGGACGTGAAAATTACCCGTCCAGAAATTTTTGATCTCTTTATTAAAAAGTTTCAGTCGCAGTCATTGCTCGAAGAGTACATGAAATCCTCTCCTTATGTGATATCGCAGCTTAAAGGTGTTGAGGTGGATCCGCTCGATCTGCATCGCGCGATAGTCAACATCTCAGACAGAATGAAAGCGATGAATGACGATCAGGGAAAAGACGCGGATAAAGTGCCTTTTGTCTCCTGGACATTGAGCTTCACTGCACCAACAGCAGGCGATGCGCAAACCGTTTTGGAGGGGTATATCAATTATATCGTGGCTATCGTCGAAAAAGAGACGGTGCAGAATATCCGCAACCAGATCGCCCTGAAAACGAACGTTGTTGAGCAGCAGCTGGAACTGGATCGTGTTCGTCTGACCAATGTTCACAATACCAACCTGCAGCGACTGAATTATTCCCTGGAAGTGGCGAATGCCGCCGGTATCAAGAAGCCGGTCTACAGCAACGGGCAGGCCGTAAAGGATGACCCGGATTATTCCGTTGCGCTCGGTGCTGACGGTATCGCGCAAAAACTGAAGATTGAAAAAAATCTGAAGGACGTGACTGAACTGAATGCGGACTTTCAGAACCGGGAATACTACCTGGCACAGCTGAAAAATCTCTCCTTTGCCGATGTTAAACTTGAGCCATTCAGGTACCAGCTTTCACCCTCCATGCCGGTGAAAAAGGATGGCCCGGGCAAGGCTCTGATTGTCGTTCTGGCGGCGCTTCTTGGGGGCCTGTTTGCCTGCGGTAGCGTGTTACTGCGCGAGGCGATGCACACCCGTACTTCGCCGCCAGAGCCGGTGGCGAAATAAAATCTGCAGTTTAAAAAGGCGCTCAATAGAGCGCCTTTTTTTATGTGCATCGGTTGTGTTAAAAAAAGAGACCAAAGATAAGGAGGGATGATGAAAACGATCGGCCTGTTAGGTGGTATGAGCTGGGAATCAACAATCCCTTATTACCGCCTGATTAATGAAGGGGTAAAGCAGCGTCTGGGTGGTCTGCACTCCGCAAGTCTGCTGCTGCATAGCGTTGATTTCCATGAAATCGAAGCCTGCCAGTCGAGCGGTGAGTGGGATAAAGCCGGAGAGATCCTGGCTCAGGCGGCGCTGGGACTGGAGCGTGCCGGCGCCGAGGGGATAGTGCTGTGTACCAATACCATGCACAAAGTGGCATCGCATATTGAGGACCGCTGCTCGCTGCCGTTTCTGCATATCGCGGACGCGACCGGGCGTGCGATTGCGGCATCCGGAATGCGCCGCGTAGCGCTTTTGGGTACACGCTACACCATGGAGCAGGATTTTTATCGTGGACGTTTGCACAGTGAATTTGGGATAGAAAGCCTGATCCCGGATGAAGAAGATCGGGCGCGCATCAATCAGATTATCTTTGACGAGCTCTGCCTCGGTACCTTCAGCGAAGCTTCCCGCGCGTATTACGTCAGCGTTATCGATAAACTTAGGCTGCAGGGGGCCGAAGGGGTGATTTTCGGCTGCACTGAGATTGGTTTGCTGGTACCCGTCGAGCGAAGCCCTCTCCCGGTATTTGATACCACTGCAATTCATGCCGCCGATGCCGTGGCGTTTATGTTGTCCTGAGCACCCGGTTTAGGTTTACGTGTTGGCGGCGTCATAAGCGGATTGCGCCGCCACAATGGCATCAATATTATTTTCCACCCAGTGCGCAAGCACAGTCACCGTTTCGGTTAACGTCTGGCCAAGCGGCGTCAGGCTGTACTCGACGGTTACAGGTACCGTGGCGAATATCTTTCGCGACACCAGCCCATCACGTTCCAGTTTGCGTAAAGACTGGGTCAGCACCTTTTTGGTGATTCGCTGAATATCACGTTGAAGATGACTAAAGCGCATCGGCCCATTCTCAAGGCGCGCAAGAATTAACAGTGCCCACTTATCGGCGATACGCGCCAGCACGCCGCGGGTCGGGCAGCGTTCATCGAACACGTTGTAAGGAGGCATCTCCTTTTTCAGAACTGCTGTTTGGGTCATGGTGGTTCCCTCGAGGTAACCAGGTGAGATAAAGGTGCCTTCTTACGCCCGTGAATGTTTGCGTGTATAAAACGACGTAAGGTTTCTATTTGATACCAGGGAACCGAAAATGGCAACGGGCTCGCAGAGCAATTTTAAAGTCGTCTTAATCGTTTGACTCACAAGGCAATATTGCATCAGGAGATCTATCATGAGCGTTGTAGTTATCTATTATTCTGGCTACGGCCACACCAAACGCGTTGCTGAAACAGTCGCCGAGGGCGCGCAGGCTGAGCTGATCGCCATTGACAGCAATGGCGATATTCAGGAAAGCGACTGGCAAAAACTTAACGATGCCAGAGCGATTATTTTTGGCGCGCCAACCTACATGGGAAGCGTACCGTGGCAGTTTAAGAAATTCGCTGATGCGACCTCAAAAGCCTGGTTCGTGCGTAGCTGGCAGGACAAAGTGTTCGCGGGCTTCAGCAACAGCGCCAGCCTGAACGGTGATAAGCAGGTGTCGTTGCAATACCTGCAAACGCTGGCCTCTCAGCACGGTGGGATATGGGTGAGCCTGGGGCTGCCGCCGTCAAATACTCTCGCGGCAACCCGTCAGGACATTAATAATCTGGGCGGTTCAGTCGGTTTGCTGGTGCAGTCTCCATCAGATGCTGATGCTGGCGCCATTGCCAGCGGCGATCTGCAAACCGCTGTGAAATTCGGCGAGCGTGTTGCGGCCATCGCGAAACGTTTTAACTGAGTTTTCAGACGCCCTCTGTTCAGTGGGGCGTCTGATTCAACATCTTATTTAGCTGTCCAGCCAACAGACTTAACCCTCCTTGCAGATGTTCACTGAACGCCTCCACCAGCGCCGACGCCGGACGATGCAGTGGGCGGATTAGGTTAACGGTGAAAGGAACTGAGACACTAAACCGACGTACAACAATCCCACTTTCCGCATAATCCAGCGCCGTGAGCGGATTCACCACCGCGACGCCGACGCCTGCGCGTGCCATCGCACAAATCGAGGCCGCGCTGTGCGTTTCTACCACCATTCGGCGTTTGACCTGATGCTCGGCAAACAGCGTATCCAGCAGCTGTCGATAACTGTCGGTCTGCGACAGGCTGATGTAGTTTTCCCCGTGGAAATCCTCCGGTGTAAGCACCGCCTTACCGGCAAGCCGATGCCCGGCGGGCAGAACGCACACTTCATCTAACGAGAGCAACTCCGTGCGCGCCGTTCCCGCTGGCGTGGAGACGGTTTCGGTCAGGCCTAAATCATGGCGCTGAGCCGAAAGCCACTCTTCAAGCAGAGGTGATTCCTGAGGCACGATGGTGAGGCTGACCTCCGGGTATCGGGCCAGAAAGGGTTGCAGCAGCATCGGCAAAAAGGATTGCGAAAAGACGGGCAGGCAGACGATCGACAGCTCGCCCTGACGAAACTCGCGCAGGCTTTCCGCGGCACTCACTATTCTATCCAGCCCGTACCAGGAGCGCTGAACTTCCTCGAACAGGCGTAACCCTTGTACCGTCGGGTGAAGCCTGCCCCGGGTACGTTCGAACAGCTTCAACCCCAGCACTTTCTCGAAGCGCGCCAGCTCGCGGCTCACCGTCGGCTGCGAGGTATGCAGCATCTGTGCGGCTTCGGTGAGATTACCGGTGGTCATCACGGCGTGAAAAATCTCGATATGGCGTAAATTGACGGCGGGCATAGGGCACCTGAAAGCAGAGAACTGACCATATCATTTTTGCATAGACTCGCGATAAAACGATATTTTTTATTCTCTTTGTGCTGTGGCGTAATCATGAAAACGCATTTACCCGGAGAAGACCATGCCACGCCCGCTGAACCAGACTGATACCGATTTGAACGCCGACAACCTGCTGCGCCTGCCCGCCGAATTTGGCTGCCCGGTGTGGGTCTACGACGCGCAGATCGTTCGCGAGAAGATCGCCGCCCTGCATCAGTTTGACGTGGTGCGTTTTGCCCAGAAGGCCTGCTCCAATATCCACATTCTGCGCCTGATGCGTGAGCAGGGCGTGAAGGTGGACTCCGTTTCACTCGGCGAAATCGAGCGCGCGCTGGCGGCCGGATACGATCCGAAAGCCGACGGTGACGCGATCGTCTTTACCGCCGATGTGATCGACGATGCGACGCTGGCGCGCGTCCACGAGCTGCAGATCCCGGTGAATGCCGGCTCTGTGGATATGCTGGAGCAGCTGGGCGAGGTTTCACCCGGCCATCGCGTCTGGCTGCGCGTGAACCCGGGCTTTGGTCATGGCCACAGCCAAAAAACCAATACCGGCGGCGAAAACAGCAAGCACGGGATCTGGTATGCCAATATGCCTGCCGCGCTGGCGGTATTACAGCGCTACGGCCTGAAGCTGGTGGGGATTCATATGCACATTGGCTCTGGCGTCGATTACGGCCACCTGGAGCAGGTGTGCGGCGCGATGGTGCGTCAGGTTGTCGACTTCGGTCAGGATCTGGAGGCGATCTCTGCCGGTGGCGGTCTCTCCATTCCTTATCGCGAGGGCGAAGAGGCGATTGATACCGATCACTATTACGGTCTGTGGAGCGCTGCGCGCGATCAAATCGCCGCGCATTTGGGCCACGCGGTAAAACTGGAAATTGAGCCGGGCCGTTTCCTGGTGGCGGAAGCCGGCGTGCTGGTTTCGCAGGTGCGCAGCGTGAAAGAGATGGGGTCTCGCCACTTCGTATTGATTGACGCAGGCTTTAACGATCTGATGCGTCCGTCCATGTACGGCAGCTATCACCACATTACCGCCCTGGCTGCCGACGGCCGCGATTTATCGCAGGCACCACGCGTTGAGACGGTCGTTGCGGGGCCGCTGTGCGAATCGGGTGACGTGTTTACCCAGCAGGAGGGCGGCAAAGTGGAGACCCGCGCGCTGCCAGAGGTCAAACCGGGTGATTATCTTGTGCTGCACGACACCGGCGCTTACGGGGCGTCTATGTCATCTAACTACAACAGCCGCCCGCTGCTGCCGGAAGTGCTGTTTGATAACGGCAAGGCGCGGCTGATCCGCCGCCGCCAGACCATTCAGGAACTGCTGGCGTTAGAGCTCATCTGATGAAAGTACGGCCCCGTCGTGACCGAATCGCGTAAGACCAGCGTGCCGGTAAACGGCGGGATGGCATCGACCGGCTGGTTTTTTGCCAGCCGGATCGCCTGATCGATGGCCGTGACAATCATATTGTCGATGGGCAGATAAACCGACGAGAGCGCAGGCTCCAGCCATTTCGCGCTTGGGGCGTCGTCAAAGCCGAACAGTGAAATATCCTGCGGGATTTTACGCCCCGCCTGGTGTAACGCTTTGGACGCGCCCAGCGCCATATCGTCGTTACAGGCAAACAGGGCGCTAAACGATACACCGTCGGCAATCAATTCCTTGCACAGCTCATATCCCCCGGTCATTCCCGCATCGCCGTACTTTATCCGACGCTCGTCCAGACGGATGCCGTGCTTTTCCAGCGCCTTGCGATAGCCCATCAGCCTCGCTTTCCCGGTTGGGGTATGGATCGGGACGGTGATACAGGCGATCTCCCGATGGCCCTGTTCGATCAGATAATCCACGGCCTTAAACGCGGCATCCTGCTGTTCGAAGAACACGCAGCGATCCGGCGCCTGGCTCACTTCACGGTTAATGACCACCAGAGGTGTTTTTACGGTGTTCATCAGTTTGATGATCGCTTTTTCGCTCATATAGCGCGTATAAAGCACGATGGCATCGCACTGGCGATCGGCGAGCATCTGCACCGCCTGTTCTTCCTGTTCCGGCGCGTCGTGACCGTCGGTGACGATAAGCTGTTTCCCGTGGGTTTCGGTCTGCCGCGACGCCTGCTGGAGAAGACGGCCAAAGTAAAAGCCGTCGAAGGTCGAGACGACCAGACCAATGCTGTTGCTGGTCTGGTTAGCCAGCGAGCGCGCGAGAAAGTTCGGCCGATAGCCCAGCTCTTCCATCGCCGCAAACACCTGCTGACGCGTACTCTCTTTAACCTGACCCGTGCCGTTCAGCACGCGCGATACCGTGGCCTTTGACACGCCCGCGCGCAGTGAGACATCCAGCATTGTTACCATTCTACATTCCTGCTTTCACGTAATGATCTGCAGTTTAACACAGAGCTTACGCCGTATAAGCGATGCGGGAAGCGCAAAAATTCCGCCACGATCACGCTTTTCGGTAACGATTTGTCTGGCCTGCCTGAAGTAAAACTAAATAGTCTGACTCTGGTAAAATAATCGCCAAAACGAGCTGGAGGCGTCAGGCCAGCCCATTAATGAGAATACGCAGGTGAAACGTGAAAAAGACTGTTATCCTCCCGCTTTACGATGCACCGCAGTATGCTGAGCAGGTTACTGACTGGATCTGGCAGGCCTTTGGCGAAGGGCTTCCCCGGGAATTTTTCCACAGCATCGTTGAGCACAGCCAGACGCCGGGAAAATTACCGCTGACCTTTATTGCCGTAGAAGATCAACAGCTTATTGGCACGGTGGGGATCTGGCGCTGCGATTTGATCACCCGTCAGGATCTCTTTCCGTGGCTGGCGGCGCTGTACGTTGACGACGCGGCGCGAGGCAAGGGGCTGGCAGGAAAGTTACAGCAGCATGTTATTACCTGGGCCGCGCAGGCGGGATATGAAGAACTGTACCTCTGGTCTGCCTGCCGCGACTTCTACGAACGTTACGGCTGGCAGTATATCGGTGATGGGCTGGAATACCCCAACACGCGGGTTCACCTCTACCGTTATTCGCTCTGCGCTTCCGCAGGCGACGCAACGGAGTGACGACGAACCAGCGTCGGGCTAAACAGATGCGTAATATCCGGCGGCTGGCGCTGTTCCGCCAGCGCTAACGCCAGCTCGGCGGCCTGTGTGGCCATGGTGATAATCGGGTAGCGCACGGTGGTCAGGCGTGGGCGCACGTAGCGGGAGACCAGCACGTCGTCGAAGCCAATCAGCGAAATTTCTGCCGGTACCTCAATCCCGTTGTCGTTCAACACCCCCATTGCCCCTGCGGCCATCGAGTCGTTATAGCTGGCAACCGCCGTGAAATTCCGTCCGCGACCCAGCAGCTCGGTCATGGCCTGTTCACCGCCGCTCTCATCCGGTTCGCCATAGGCCACCAGGCGGTCATTGCACGGCAGTCCGTTTTCGCGCAGGGCATCGTAGTAGCCCTGCAGACGGTCTTCTGCATCAGAAATCGGGTGGTTTGAACAGAGATAGCCAATCCGGGTGTGGCCCTGCTGAATCAGATGACGGGTCGCAAGCCACGCGCCGTAGCGGTCGTCGAGCGCCACGCAGCGTTTTTCAAACCCGGGAATAATGCGGTTGATGATGACCATCCCGGGGATCTGCTTCATCAGATGAATCAGTTCGGCATCCGGGATCATTTTGGCGTGTACTACCAGCGCCGCGCAGCGGTGGCGGATCAGCTGCTCGATGGCCTGGCGTTCTTTTTGTTCATTATGATAGCCATTGCCGATCAGCAAAAAATTGCCTGTCTGATAAGAAACCTGCTCAACGGCTTTCACCATCGCGCCGAAAAAGGGATCGGAGACATCTCCTACCACCAGACCAATGGTTTCTGTGGACTGCTGGGCGAGCGCGCGGGCATTGGCATTGGGATGATAGTTCAGGGATTCCATGGCGCTTTGTACCGCCTGGCGTGATGCGTCACTGGCTTTTGGGGAGTCGTTAATCACGCGGGAGACGGTTGCCACCGACACACCTGCCAGACGGGCCACATCCTTTATTGTCGCCATTCATTACCTTCTTATTGGGGGTAAGCGTTTACACACCAAATAGTGTTGCGGAAAAGCGGCGCGCATTCAAGGGGAGCGGATTTCCGCTCTCCACAAACGTGACGCAGAACAACCCTGGCGGTGTAATCGTTACACGCGCAGTCATGTCTGAAGAATGTCAATCTGAACCTTTGGTTACACTTTGCCTCAGGCTGTTGCGATTGTCCGATGGCGAGGATGTTAATGAGATTGATACAGTTGAGATCCCAGAGGTATTGATTGGTGAGAATTCTTAGTACGGTTTCGTACTCATCTCTTGCACCAACCTGCGCGGATGCGCAGGTTTTTTTTCGCCTCCACTTTTGCTGTCGCTCCCGTATCACTTCTCGTGTAATCTGCCACCATTTACTATCAACCCTCCACACTGGCTGGCAAAGGGAGTTGAGATGCTATTTGGGTTCTTCCGTACACTGTTCCGTATTCTCTTTCGCATCCGCGTCACTGGCGATGCCCAGGCGCTTCGCGGCGAACGCGTTCTTATCACACCAAATCATGTTTCCTTTATAGACGGTATCCTGCTGGCGCTGTTTCTGCCCGTGCGCCCGGTATTTGCGGTCTATACCTCCATCAGCCAGCAGTGGTACATGCGCTGGCTCACGCCGCTGATTGATTTTGTGCCGCTCGACCCGACAAAGCCGATGATGATTAAGCATCTGGTGCGTCTGGTCGAGCAGGGTCGTCCGGTGGTCATTTTCCCGGAAGGGCGTATCTCCGTGACCGGTTCGCTGATGAAAATCTACGACGGTGCGGGGTTTGTCGCGGCGAAGTCAAAAGCGACCGTGGTGCCGCTGCGAATTGAAGGCGCAGAGCTGACCCATTTCAGCCGTCTGAAGGGACTGGTGAAGCAGCGTCTGTTCCCCAAAATCACGCTGCATATTCTGCCGCCAACGTCGTTACCGATGCCCGACGCGCCGCGTGCCCGCGATCGCCGTAAAATCGCCGGGGAAATGCTGCACCAGATTATGATGGAAGCGCGCATGGCCGTGCGTCCGCGCGAAACGCTGTACGAATCTCTGCTTTCCGCGCAGCACCGCTATGGCGCGAAGAAAAACTGCATCGAAGACATCAACTTTACCCCGGATACCTATCGCAAACTGCTGACCAAGACCCTGTTTGTGGGCCGCATTCTTGAGAAGTACAGCAAAAAGGGCGAAAAGATTGGCCTGATGCTGCCTAACGCGGGCATCAGCGCGGCGGTGATTTTCGGCGCGGTTTCCCGGGGCCGGATCCCGGCGATGATGAACTACACGGCGGGCGTGAAAGGGCTGACCAGCGCCATCACCGCTGCCCAGATTAATACCATCTTTACCTCTCGTCAGTTCCTGGACAAAGGCAAGCTCTGGCATCTTCCCGAGCAGCTCACCCAGGTGCGCTGGGTCTTCCTGGAGGATCTGAAAGCCGACGTGACCACCGGCGACAAGCTGTGGATTTTTGCTCACCTGCTGATGCCGCGTCTGGCACAGGTCAAACAGCAGCCGGAAGATGACGCCATTATCCTCTTCACGTCGGGATCGGAGGGCAACCCGAAAGGCGTCGTCCACAGCCACAAGAGCATTCTGGCGAACGTTGAGCAGATCAAAAGCATTGCTGACTTTACCGCGGATGACCGTTTTATGTCGGCGCTGCCGCTGTTCCACTCCTTTGGCCTGACGGTGGGGCTGTTTACACCGCTGCTGACCGGCGCAGAAGTGTTCCTCTATCCAAGCCCGCTGCATTACCGGATTGTGCCGGAGCTGGTGTATGACCGTAACTGCACCGTCCTGTTCGGCACCTCAACGTTCCTCGGCAACTATGCGCGTTTCGCCAATCCGTATGACTTCTATCGCGTGCGGTATGTGGTGGCCGGTGCGGAAAAACTGCAGGAGAGCACGCGTCAGATCTGGCAGGACAAGTTTGGCCTGCGCATTCTCGAAGGGTATGGCGTTACCGAGTGTGCGCCCGTGGTCTCGATTAACGTGCCGATGGCGGCGAAACCGGGCACGGTTGGCCGAATTCTGCCGGGGATGGACGCGCGTCTGCTGGCCGTGCCGGGCATTGAGGACGGTGGCCGTCTGCAGCTCAAAGGGCCAAACGTGATGAACGGGTATCTGCGCGTGGAAAACCCGGGCGTGCTGGAGGTGCCCACAGCTGAAAACGTCAACGGCGAGGTTGAAACCGGCTGGTACGACACCGGTGATATCGTCCGTTTTGATGAACAGGGCTTTGTACAGATTCAAGGACGCGCGAAACGCTTCGCCAAAATCGCCGGTGAAATGGTCTCTCTGGAAATGGTTGAGCAGCTGGCGACGGCCGTGTCCACGGATAAGATGCACGCCACGGTGGTGAAGAGCGATGCCAGCAAAGGTGAGGCGCTGGTACTGTTTACGACCGACGGTGAGCTGAAGCGCGACAGGTTACTGAGCTATGCGCGTGAACACGGTATTCCTGAACTGGCCGTGCCGCGCGATATTCGCTACCTGAAACAGCTCCCTGTGCTGGGTAGCGGGAAGCCCGATTTCGTGACCCTGAAAGGCATGGTTGAAGAGGCGGAACAGCAAAATGCATGAGTCAGTACACACTAACACATCGCTCAGGTCGAAAGGCATGATGGCCGTCATCGCCGCACAGTTTCTCTCTGCGTTCGGCGATAACGCGCTGCTGTTTGCCACGCTGGCGCTGCTGAAAGCCGAGTTTTACCCCGACTGGAGTCAGCCGATCCTGCAGATGGTGTTTGTGGGCGCTTACATTATCTTTGCTCCGTTCGTCGGGCAGGTGGCGGACAGCTTCCCCAAAGGTCGGGTAATGATGTTTGCCAATGGCCTCAAGCTGCTGGGTGCGGCCAGCATTTGCTTTGGCTTTAATCCGTTTATTGGCTATACGCTGGTGGGCATTGGCGCCGCCGCCTACTCCCCGGCGAAGTATGGCATTCTCGGCGAGCTGACCACCGGGGATAAGCTGGTGAAAGCCAACGGTCTGATGGAGTCGTCAACCATTGCCGCTATCCTGCTCGGATCCGTTGCGGGCGGCGTGCTGGCCGACTGGCATGTCCTGGCGGCACTGGGCGTATGCGCGGCGGTGTATGGCGGGGCGGTCGTGGCGAACCTGTTTATTCCTAAGCTGCCGGTGGCTCGCCCGGGGCAATCCTGGCGTTTTAAACCGATGACCGGCAGCTTCTTTACCGCCTGCCGCGTGCTGTGGCGTAACGGTGAAACGCGTTTTTCCCTGATGGGGACCAGTATGTTCTGGGGGGCGGGCGTCACGCTGCGCTTCCTGCTGGTGCTGTGGGTGCCGGTGGCGCTGGGGATTACTGACAACGCGACGCCGACCTATCTGAATGCGATGGTGGCCATCGGCATTGTGGTGGGGGCTGGCGCGGCGGCGAAGCTGGTAACGCTCGAGACGGTCGCACGCTGCATGCCCGCAGGGATCCTGATTGGCGTCGTGGTGCTGATCTTCTCGCTGCAGCATGCGTTATTGCCCGCGTATGTCCTCCTCATCTTGATTGGTATTCTGGGGGGCTTCTTCGTGGTGCCACTGAACGCGTTACTGCAGGAGCGGGGCAAGCAGACCGTCGGGGCAGGCAATGCCATCGCGGTACAAAACCTGGGGGAAAACCTGGCAATGCTGTTAATGCTGGGGCTCTACTCGCTGGCGGTAAAAGTGGGCGTGCCGGTGGTGGGGATTGGCGTCGGGTTTGGTGGGCTGTTTGCGCTGGCGATTGTGGGTTTGTGGATCTGGCAACGTCGCCGCTGATAAGTGCGGCCTGATGCCCTCACCCCGGCCCTCTCCCACAGGGAGAGGGAGCAAACCCTAAAAACGGCAACGTGCGTTGCCGTTTTGCTTTTATTACGGTGCGGGATACGTATAAACCTGATGCACCGCTTCAATCTCCGCTAACACCTCTTCACTCAGGTTCAGATTGAAACTCGCAATATTGGTTTTCAACTGCTCCATCGTGGTCGCGCCCAGCAGGGTGCTGGCAACAAACGGCTGACGACGCACGAAGGCCAGCGCCATCTGCGCAGGGTCAAGACCGTGACGCTTCGCGATATCCACATAGGCGGCAACGGCTTTCTGCGTCTGCTCGCCGCTGTAACGGGTAAAGCGGCTAAAGAGGGTGTTACGCGCCCCGGCCGGTTTCGCACCGTTCAGGTATTTCCCCGTCAGCGTGCCGAAGCCGAGACAGGAGTAGGCGAGCAGTTCCACTTCTTCATACTGCGTCACTTCGGCCAGACCCACTTCATAGCTGCGGTTAAGCAGGCTGTACGGGTTCTGAATAGTCACGATACGCGGCAGATCGTGTTTATCCGCCAGGTGCAGATAGCGCATGACCCCAAAGGCCGTTTCGTTAGAGACGCCAATATAGCGGATTTTTCCCGCGCGCTGGCATTCGGTCAGCGCTTCCAGCGTTTCCAGCAGCGTCACGGCGGGGGCGCTCTCATTCCAGGTGTAGCCGAGCTTACCAAAGCAGTTGGTTGGGCGCTGAGGCCAGTGCACCTGATACAGATCGAGATAGTCGGTTTGCAGGCGCTTCAGGCTGGCGTCCAGCGCAGCGCGAATATTCTTGCGATCGAGGATCTGATTCGGGCGGATCCCGGTATCGTTGTTGCGTGCGGGGCCACTGACTTTTGAGGCAATCACCAGCTTTTCACGGTTGCCGTGTTTTGCCAGCCAGTTACCGACGTAGGTTTCGGTAAGTCCCTGCGTTTCCGGACATGGCGGAACAGGGTACATCTCCGCGACATCAATCAGGTTAATCCCCTGGCTGACGGCGTAATCGAGTTGTGCATGGGCATCGGCTTCGCTGTTTTGTTCACCAAATGTCATCGTGCCCAACCCCAGTTGGCTTATTTCCAGAGCGCTGTGGGGGATACGGTGATAATGCATAGCCGGCTTCCTCAGTAGACTTATAGACCGCGTCAGGGCGTGCCCGACAAAGGAATATAAACATGGCAGAGGGGAAGCAAAAGGGGAAGAAAAAAATCAAAAAGGTCAGCAAGCGACTGACCTCTCTCTGTTTATCGCTCGATAATTTGCGATACTTCGTCGCGATTGATCTGCATTTTATTGCCTTCCTGGTCGCGGTAGCTGACCAGACCGGTATCATCGTCAACTTCGGGTTTTCCGTCGGTCAGGATCATTCGACCGTCTTTTGTCGCCATGACGTAATCGCTGCTACAGCCCGATACGGCAAACGCTAAACCGACTGCTGAAACTAACACTGCCCATTTTTTCATCGTTATCGTCCTCATCTGGATCTGGCGCGTATCAAATCATAATCTAGTATTAACCCGATATGGCGACTTGAGGAAGCAGTAAAATCTTAAAAAGCAGTCGATTATGTTTGAGAGCTCGCAAAATAAGTAAAAAACTATGTTTTTAACAGGAAATGACGTGCCAGGAGCGCGCCGGTGAAATTCTTTTTAAGATAAAAACCGCGCGGCAACGTCAGTATCGGCTCACCCTGTGCGCCGATGGCCTCGGTAAGCGCTTTACTGTTGGCCGCTTTCGGACGCAGCTGTAAAACTTCTCCGTGTCGGGCGGTGATGCGCTCTACCTGCCCAAGAACGATCATGTCCATCAGCTCCTCCCAGTCCAGCCGAAGCTGATGCTCTTCATCCTCGTTCGGGCTCCAGAGCAGCGGCGCGCCAACGCGACGGTCGGCCAGGGGGATCTGTCGCTCGCCTTCAACCGGTACCCACAACACGCGCTTCAGCTTGTGGCGAACGTGGCTGGTTTCCCACGTCACGCCGGTGTTGCCGGTTAATGGCGCAACGCAGACAAAGGTGGTCTCAAGCGGCTTGCCCTGGCTATCTATTGGGATGGTTTTTAACTCCACGCCAAGTGCTGCAAAATCCTGCTCGGGTTTGCTCCCTGCGCTGGCACCCAGCCACAGCTCAAGCAGCATGCCGATCCAGCCTTTATCCCGCTTAAGATCCTTTGGGATCGGAAGCCCTGCCATTGCCGCCAGCTCGCCAAGCGAAAAGCCCGCAAGACGCTGTGCCTGCTGGAGCAACTGGCCCTCGCTGGACGGCGGTGAGAGCAAGGGTGTAAGCGGATGCATGACGGTAACCTTTTGATTAAAAAATAAACGAAGAAATTGTCCCCTGTGGATAGAGTTTAACTATTTCTGTACCAATATTCCATGTATATGATTTATAGGTTTTTTTATGGGTTTGAAATCGTTTCACCCGAGTCAGAAAACCGGTTGTTCAAATCTGGTCACTGACAATGAACAGGATCTTACACCATGTTATCCACAGAAAAATGGGATAACTGGGCATAACCCTGACTACTGTTTCAATTTACAGCCTTGACGTGCGATGAAAATCGAATTTTCAAACAAATTGTGACTAACTTATTGGCACAATCTGTGGATAAAACCGACGCTGTTCGATCTTTCATCAGCACGACGATCCCTGATGTGATGATCGTCACGTTATTCTGTTTTGTGTTCATGGAAATACATTTAACTCTATGAAAATAATTGCATTATTGAATTCAGGTGAAAGAGGGGATATGGCAGCGTTTAAGGTTGTTCATCGGTAATCAGACACTTCTTCACAACTATATCCACAGAAAAGGTGAATAAAATTCCCTTCACTGCCACTCATCTGTTTATAACTCAGCACTTATTTGTGAGTTATTCAAATGTTATTAGGTTGCAGCCCTGTAAGAGAGTGGTTTACCGCCTCCCTGTAGTGTGAAACAATCATTCATATATAAGGTTTAGTTTGGGGTAGTCCGGTGATTGATGACGATGGCTACCGCCCGAACGTAGGAATAGTAATTTGTAATCGTCAGGGCCAGGTAATGTGGGCCCGGCGATATGGTCAGCACTCCTGGCAGTTCCCGCAAGGCGGGATCAATCCGGGAGAGTCCCCAGAACAAGCGATGTACCGGGAGCTTTTTGAAGAGGTCGGTTTAAGCCGAAAAGATGTTCGCATCCTGGCTTCGACCCGCAACTGGTTGCGTTACAAGTTACCGAAACGTTTGGTGCGTTGGGACACAAAGCCGGTTTGTATCGGCCAGAAACAAAAGTGGTTTCTGTTGCAGTTGGTGGGCAACGATTCAGACATCAATATGCAAACCAGCAGTACGCCGGAGTTCGATGGCTGGCGCTGGGTGAGCTATTGGTATCCTGTTCGTCAGGTCGTGTCATTTAAACGCGATGTTTACCGTAGGGTGATGAAAGAGTTTGCAAGTGTGGTAATGCAGCTTCAGGAGATCCCGCCTAAGCCGCAGAGCGCACCTGCCTGGCGACGTAAAAGAGGTTAAGCTACGCAAATCATGCTCACCCGCTTGCGAGAAATAGTCGAGAAGGTGGCCAGCGCGCCGCGTCTGAACGAGGCGCTGAATATTCTGGTCACCGACATCTGTCTTGCGATGGAAACCGAGGTCTGTTCGGTGTATCTGGCCGACCACGATCGGCGCTGCTATTACCTGATGGCAACCCGTGGTTTGAAAAAACCACGTGGACGCACCGTAACGCTCGCATTTGATGAAGGTATCGTGGGTCTGGTCGGGCGGCTGGCTGAACCCATCAACCTTGCTGACGCACAAAAACACCCCAGCTTTAAGTACATCCCTTCCGTAAAAGAAGAGCGCTTCCGCGCTTTCCTTGGCGTGCCGATTATCCAGCGTCGCCAGCTGCTCGGCGTGCTGGTCGTCCAGCAGCGTGAGCTACGTCAGTACGACGAAAGCGAGGAGTCTTTCCTCGTCACGCTGGCCACGCAGATGGCTGCGATCCTCTCCCAGTCCCAGCTTGCCGCGCTTTTTGGTCAGTATCGCCATACGCGCATTCGTGCCCTTCCGGCATCGCCAGGCGTGGCGATAGCTGAAGGCTGGATGGACGCTACGCTGCCGCTGATGGAGCAGGTTTACGAAGCCTCAACGCTTGATGAAGCGCTGGAGCGCGAGCGTCTCACCGCTGCGCTGGAAGAGGCGGCGAATGAGTTTCGTCGTTACAGCAAGCGCTTTGCCGCAGGCGCGCAAAAAGAGACGGCGGCGATCTTTGACCTCTATTCGCACCTGCTCTCCGATGCGCGTCTGCGTCGTGAGCTTTTTGCGGAAGTGGATAAAGGCTCGGTCGCGGAGTGGGCGGTTAAGAAGGTCATCGAAAAATTTGCCGACCAGTTTGCAGCACTGACCGACGGTTACCTGAAAGAGCGGGCAGGGGATCTGCGCGCGCTGGGGCAGCGCCTGTTGTTCCATCTTGATGACACCATTCAGGGCCCGAATGCCTGGCCAAAACGGTTTGTTCTGGTCGCCGACGAACTTTCGGCTACGACGCTGGCTGAACTGCCCCAGGACAGGCTGGCCGGTGTGGTGGTGCGCGATGGTGCCGCCAACTCACACGCCGCCATTATGGTGCGCGCGCTGGGTATCCCTACCGTTATGGGGGCGGACATTCAGCCGTCGGTACTGCACCGACGTACGCTGGTGGTCGACGGCTATCGCGGTGAGCTGCTGGTCGATCCTGAGCCGGTTCTGCTCCAGGAGTACCAGCGTCTTATCAGCGAAGAGAATGAATTAAGCAAGCTGGCTGAAGATGACGTTAACCTGCCCGCACAGCTGAAGAGCGGTGAGCGGATCAAAGTCATGCTCAACGCCGGTTTAAGCCCTGAACATGAAGAAAAGCTTGGCAGCCGCATCGACGGTATTGGCCTATACCGTACTGAAATCCCGTTCATGCTGCAGAGTGGTTTCCCCTCCGAAGAGGAGCAGGTGGCACAGTATCAGGGGATGCTGCAGATGTTTAACGACAAACCTGTCACCCTGCGTACCCTGGATGTCGGGGCGGATAAACAGCTGCCCTATATGCCGATCAGCGAAGAAAACCCGTGCCTGGGCTGGCGTGGGATCCGCATTACGCTCGATCAGCCGGAGATCTTCCTGATCCAGGTACGTGCGATGCTGCGCGCCAACGCGGCGACGGGCAATCTCAGCATCCTGCTGCCGATGGTCACCAGCATCGATGAGATCGACGAGTCCCGGCGGCTGATCGAACGTGCTGGCCGCGAAGTGGAAGAGATGATCGGCTATGCGATCCCGAAACCGCGGATTGGGGTGATGCTTGAAGTGCCGTCTATGGTCTTTATGCTGCCGCAGTTGGCAAACCGTGTTGATTTTATCTCTGTCGGCACGAACGACCTGACGCAATATATCCTGGCCGTCGACCGTAACAATACTCGCGTCGCCAGTATCTACGACAGCCTGCATCCGGCGATTATTCGCGCGTTAGCGATGATCGCCCGTGAAGCGGAGCAGTACGGTATTGATTTACGCCTGTGCGGTGAAATGGCCGGGGATTCCATGTGTGTTGCGATCCTGATTGGTCTGGGATTCCGCCATCTGTCGATGAACGGTCGCGCCGTCGCCCGCGTGAAATACCTGCTGCGGCATATCGACATCAATGATGCCCGCGAGCTGGCTGAACGCAGCCTTGAGGCGCAGCTGGCAACGGAAGTCCGCCACCAGGTCGCGGCGTTTATGGAACGACGCGGTATGGGCGGTCTGATCCGCGGTGGCCGCTAATCGTTTTTCGCCCTCTCCCTGTGGATGAGGGCGCCAGCGCGCATAAAACCCTATACACATCTTTTACATCTCTGGCGCATCCTCCGCGCCCGCCTTGTGCTATGATTCGCAACTTTGGAGCCTCTGCTTACAGCAGAATCGCATTTCTACCGCTGTCCACTTTCAGCGGAATAACAACATCTTGTGGTGACAGATGAACAGTGGTTATCTGCATTTTCCGGAATTTGATCCGGTCATTTTCTCAGTAGGACCTGTTTCGCTTCACTGGTACGGTCTGATGTACCTGGTGGGCTTCATTTTTGCCATGTGGCTCGCTGGCCGTCGCGCCAGCCGTCCGGGCAGCGGCTGGACCAAAAACGAAGTTGAAAACCTGCTGTATGCGGGCTTCCTCGGCGTGTTCCTCGGTGGCCGTATCGGGTATGTGCTGTTCTATAACTTCCCAGTATTCCTGAACGATCCGCTCTATCTGTTCCGCGTCTGGGACGGAGGCATGTCCTTCCACGGCGGCCTGATTGGTGTGATTCTGGTGATGGTGATTTTTGCCAAACGCACCAAACGCAACTTCTTCCAGGTTTCAGATTTTATCGCACCGCTGATCCCGTTTGGTCTCGGCGCTGGTCGTCTGGGCAACTTTATCAACGGTGAACTGTGGGGCCGCGTCGACCCGAGCGTGCCGTACACGATGCTCTTCCCGGGCTCCCGCGCAGAAGACATCGCGCTGCTGCCATCGCATCCGGAGTGGCAGTCCATTTTCGATACCTACGGCGTTCTGCCGCGCCATATGTCTCAGCTGTATGAGCTGGCGCTGGAAGGCGTGGTGCTGTTTATCATCCTCAACCTGTTTATTCGCAAGCCGCGCCCGATGGGGGCTGTTTCCGGGCTGTTCCTGATTGGCTATGGCGCGTTCCGCATCATCGTCGAATTCTTCCGCCAGCCTGACGCACAGTTTACCGGCGAGTGGGTACAGTACATCAGCATGGGGCAGATCCTCTCCATTCCGATGATTGTCGCGGGTGCCATTATGATGATTTGGGCGTATCGTCGTCGTCCACAGCAACAAATTTCCTGAGGAACCATGAAACAGTATCTTGAATTGATGAAAAAAGTGCTCGATGAGGGCACGCCGAAAAACGACCGCACCGGTACCGGTACGCTCTCCATTTTTGGCCACCAGATGCGCTTCAATCTGCAAGAAGGCTTCCCGCTGGTGACGACAAAGCGCTGCCACCTGCGCTCGATCATTCATGAACTGCTCTGGTTCCTGCAAGGTGATACCAACGTTGCGTATCTGCACGAAAATAACGTCTCAATCTGGGACGAGTGGGCAGATGAAAACGGCAACCTGGGCCCGGTTTACGGTAAGCAGTGGCGCGCATGGCCAACGCCTGATGGCCGCCATATTGACCAGATCACCACCGTGATGAACCAGCTGAAAAACGATCCGGACTCGCGCCGAATCATTGTTTCCGCCTGGAACGTCGGCGAGCTGGATAAAATGGCGCTGGCACCGTGCCACGCGTTCTTCCAGTTCTATGTGGCGGATGGAAAGCTTTCCTGCCAGCTCTACCAGCGCTCCTGTGACGTGTTCCTCGGCCTGCCGTTTAACATTGCCAGCTATGCGCTGTTAGTTCACATGATGGCGCAGCAGTGCGACCTGGAAGTGGGTGATTTTGTCTGGACCGGTGGGGATACCCATCTTTACAGCAACCATATGGAACAGACGCATCTCCAGCTGACCCGCGAACCGCGTGCGCTGCCGAAGCTGATTATCAAACGCAAACCGGCATCAATATTTGATTACCGCTTTGATGATTTCGAGATTGAGGGTTACGACCCGCATCCGGGCATCAAAGCGCCCGTCGCTATCTGATGCGATAAAGCGTGACACAACCGGTGCTGTTTAGCGCCGGTTTTTTTTCGCCTTTATCCCGTTTCCCGATGCGCTATCCAGAAAGCGTGCAACGCGCTGCACCTCTCCCAATTCTCCGGACAACACCTCGTAAAACGAGGATCCGTCGCTCGTCATCTTCACGGCGCTTCGCCACACTCCCGGTATGAAAAAAGAGAACGGTTTTACGCTTATCGAAACGCTTGTCGCCGTTTCGCTTGTCGTTATCCTAAGCGCCTCAGGTCTGTACGGCTGGGACAGCTGGCAACGACAGCAGCGGCTGTGGCAAACCGCCAGTCAGGTGCGAGATTACCTGCTGTTTCTGCGCAACCATGCCAACCGGCACAACAGCGACCATCTTATTACCCTTCAGCGGGTGGGAGGCGGGGACTGTCTGGTGAGCTCTGCCGTGCAGGGCTGTAAGAAGGAGAGTCCCTTTGTGCTGATTCCGCCCTGGCCTGAGGTCGAGGTCAGTGAGGTCACGCCGTCGCTGGGGTTTTATGGATTAAGGGATACAGCGTGGGCAGGGCGGATACGCGTTCAAAGCCGTGCCGGAGCATGGCTGATTATTGTCTCAAATGGAGGACGCATCAGGATGTGTCAGGTCTCTGAGGGAGGTTCATGTTGATGAGGCAGCGCGGTTTCTCACTGACTGAAGTGCTGATTGCCACGGCGATTAGCAGCCTTTTGCTGATAAGCGCGTCGCGTTTTTTACCCGGCTTGCAGCGGGCAGTCTTACTGCAATCCGGCCAGAGAGAGCTGAAGGAAGAGGTCTGGCAACACCTGTTTGCCCTGGGCAAACAGCTTCAGCGTGCGGGGTACTGTGCGGGAAACTGTCAGGGACAGGCGCTGGTGACCGCGAGGCTTGGAGGCTGCGTCATTGTACGCTGGGATGCCAACAGTAACGGCAACTGGGATAGCAGCGCATCAGAAAATGACAGCACCGGTTTTCGTCTGGAATCCGGCGCGCTGGAAACCCAGCGTGGGGCGACGTCGTGTGAAGGAAAAGGGTGGGAAAAGCTCACGGACCCGGACAGGCTGGTAATCACGCGCTTTGTGGTGAGCAAAGTTGAACATGCCGGTTTTGCGCCAGAGGTAAATATCGAACTGGCCGCGATGCGTAAAGGCGGGCAGGGAGAGCCCTGGGAGGCTTCGTATACGGTCACGGGGTACAACCTGTGAATCGTCAACGCGGAATGTCTTCACTGGCCCTGGTTCTGCTTTTACTGGTGCTCGGTACCCTGATCCTGTCGGGTCTCAATCAGCAGCTGACAACATTTAGCGCGCTCGTTGGCGGCGAGAGCCGCTCGCTTCAGCAGCAGGCGAAGGTACAGTCCGCGCTTGAGTGGGGACGGGTTCAGAGCTGGTCATCAGAGCTGCAGGTTCAGTGCAAAAAGACATCGGCGTGGCGAGTCTGTTTGCGCCAGCTGAGTGAGGCGCGTGTGCTGCTGATTGCCGGAGACAGTGACCTGCTGCTCTGGCGCGCAGGAGAGATTGTCGACGGGAAAATTCGCTTTTCGCCTCACGGCTGGAGTGATTTTTGTCCACTAAAGGAGAGGGCGTTATGTCAGCTGCCGTGAGCCGAGAAAAAGGGTTTAGCATGGTGGAGGTCCTGCTGGCGATGATGCTGCTGGTGATCGTCGTGACGGCTCTGTCGGGTTATCACCGGGCGCTGGCGGCGCGGTTTAGCGTGTTTAACCAGTATCGCCAGCTCTGGCACCATGCCTGGAATCAGTCTCAGCTCTCAACAAATGTTCTCCCCGCAGGCTGGCAGGCCAGTCGGGGGCAGACAACGCTCGCAGGATGTGTCAGCATCACGGTTACACTAATTTCTCCTCTGGGGCGGCGCGGTGAGATAACGCGTCTGCATTGCCCGGTTAGCCAGTAGTCGGGAGCGTCTATGTTAAGGGTCTACCACTCAAATCGTCTGGATGTGCTGGAAGCACTGATGGAGTTTATCGTTGAGCGCGAGCGGCTTGACGATCCTTTTGAGCCTGAAATGGTGCTGGTGCAGAGCACCGGTATGGCACAGTGGCTGCAAATGTCGCTTTCCCGCAAGTTTGGCATAGCCGCGAATATTGATTTCCCTCTGCCCGCGAGCTTTATCTGGGAGATGTTTGTCCGCGTGTTGCCGGATATCCCGGAGCAGAGCGCCTTCAACAAACAGGCCATGAGCTGGAAGCTGATGGCGCTGCTGCCGGACATGCTGCAGCGTGATGAATTCACCATGCTGCGCCACTACCTCAATGACGATACCGACAAGCGGAAGCTTTTCCAGCTGGCATCGCGCACCGCCGATCTTTATGACCAATACCTTGTTTACCGTTCTGACTGGTTAATTCGTTGGGAAGCGGGCGAGTTGGTTGAAGGCCTGCCGGAGGCGCAAATATGGCAGGCCCCGCTGTGGAAAGCGCTGGTAGAGCATACGGAGAAACTGGGCCAGCCTAAGTGGCACCGTGCCAATCTCTACGAGCGGTTTATCTCGATACTTGAAAATGCGTCGGAGCGCCCGGCCCGACTGCCGTCACGCGTTTTTATCTGCGGAATATCCGCATTACCCCCTGTCTATCTAAAGGCGTTGAATGCGCTGGGTAAGCATATTGATATCCATATTTTGTTTACCAACCCCTGCCGACAATACTGGGGGGATATCCTCGACGAACGCTGGCTTGCGCGGCTGGTGAGCCGCCAAAGAAAGCGCCTTTTTGAAGAACGTGCCGTCCCGCTGTTTAAAGACGGCTCGACTGCCGGGCAGCTTTTCGATGAAGACGGTATCCAGAACCTGCCCAATCCGCTGCTTGCCTCATGGGGGAAGCTGGGACGTGACTACATTCATATGCTTTCAGACATCACGTCCTCAGGAGAAGGTGACGTGGATGCCTTTGTTGAGATCGCCCCGGACAGCCTGCTGCATAATATTCAGTTAGATATCCTGGATCTGGAAAACCGTGCCGTCATGGGCGTGACGGCGAACGAGTTCGAACGCAGCGATAATAAGCGAAAACTGGATCCTGACGATCGCAGCGTCACGATCCACGTTTGCCACAGCCCGCAGCGTGAGGTCGAAGTGCTTCACGACCAGCTGCTGGCGATGCTGCAGGAGGACCCCGATCTGACGCCACGCGATATCGTGGTGATGGTGGCGGATATCGACAGCTACAGTCCCTTTATTCAGGCCGTCTTTGGCAGCGCGACGGGCGAGCGATACCTGCCTTACGCTATCTCTGACCGTCGTGCCCGTCAGTCGCATCCGGTATTGCAGGCGTTTATCACTCTTCTGTCACTGCCGGATAGCCGGTTTATCTCCGAAGATGTCCTGGCATTGCTGGATGTTCCCGTGCTGGCTGCACGCTTCAATATCAATGAAGAGGGCCTGCGCTACCTTCGTCAGTGGGTGAATGAGTCTGGCGTTCGCTGGGGGATCGATGACGATAACGTTCAGGAGTTCGAACTTCCCCCAACCGGGCAGCACACCTGGCGATTTGGCCTGACGCGTATGCTGCTGGGCTACGCCATGGAGAGCAGCCAGGGCGAGTGGAATGAGGTGCTGCCTTACGATGAGTCCAGCGGGTTAATTGCTGAACTTGTGGGGCATTTAGCGTCGCTATTAATGCAGCTTAACCGCTGGCGATATGCGCTGTTGCAGCCGCGTCCACTTGAAGAATGGCTCCCGGTCTGCAGGGCGTTACTCAATGATTTCTTCCTGCCGGACAATGACACCGAAGCGGCCATGGCGCTCATTGAAACCCAGTGGCAGACTATCATCGATGAAGGCGTGAATTCCCACTATCAGGAGGCCATCCCGCTGTCGCTATTGCGGGATGAGCTGACGCAGCGGCTTGACCAGGAGCGAATCAGCCAGCGTTTCCTGGCGGGTCCTGTCAATATTTGTACCCTGATGCCCATGCGCTCTATCCCGTTCAGGGTGGTCTGCCTGCTTGGCATGAACGACGGTGTGTATCCGCGCGCGCTGCCGCCGCTGGGGTTCGACTTGATGAGCGCAAACCCAAAACGGGGCGATCGTAGCCGCCGTGATGATGACCGCTACCTCTTCCTTGAAGCGCTCATTTCCGCTCAGAGTAAGCTCTATATCAGCTATATCGGTCGTTCCATTCAGGACAACAGCGAGCGTTTCCCCTCTGTACTGGTGCAGGAGCTGGTGGACTATATCGGCCAGAGCCACTACCTGCCGGGAGATGAAGCGCGCAACTGCGATGAAAGCGAGCAGAGGGTGAAAGCCCATATCACCTGTTTCCACAGCCGCATGCCGTTTGATCCGGTGAACTATATTGCCAGCGAGCGCCAGAGCTATGCACAGGAGTGGCTACCGGCGGCGAAAAAAGAGGGAAGTGCGCATACCGATTTCATTCAGGAACTTGATCCGCGCCCAATCGACACTCTGACCTTCGAACAGCTTCAGCGGTTTTGGGCGCATCCGGTGCGCGCCTTCTTCCAGCAACGACTGCAGGTCAACTTCCGCTCTGAAGAGAGCGAAATTCCTGAGGCAGAGCCGTTTACGCTGGAAGGTCTGGAGCGCTACCAGTTAAACCTGCAGCTGCTGAATGCGCTGGTTGAAGAGGAAGATGCGGACAAGCTTTACCGTCGCTACCGCGCTGCGGGTCAGCTGCCCTACGGCGCGTTCGGGGAAATTGTCTGGGAGGCGCAGTGCCAGGAGATGACCGCTCTGGCGGAGCGCGTAAGAGCGTGCCGACAGCCGGGGAAAAGTATTGAAATCGATCTCAACTGCAACGGGGTACAGCTCACGGGCTGGTTAACCCAGGTTCAGCCGGACGGGCTGCTGCGCTGGCGGCCCTCCATGCTGAGCGTTTCGCAGGGATTGCAACTCTGGCTGGAACATCTTGTCTACAGTGCGGGTGGGCATAAAGGCGAAAGCCGGATTTTCGTGCGCAAAGAGGGGGAATGGCGCTTCCCGCCGATGGAAGCCGAGCAGGCGTTAGGTTATCTGTCTTTGTACATTGAAGGCTACCGTCAGGGAATGAACAAACCGCTCCTGTTACTACCGGAAAGTGGCGGAGCGTGGATAAAAGCCTGTTATGACGCGCAGAATGATGCGATGTTAACGGATGAGGCTTCGCTGCAGAAAGCACGCAGTAAATTTATGCAGGCCTATGAAGGTAACATGATGGTGCGTGGCGAAGGTGAAGATGTCTGGTATCAGCGCTTATGGCGAACCCTTGAGCCAGAGTACTTCGAGGCTATCACGGAAGAGGCGCAGCGCTACCTGCTGCCGTTGTTTAAATTTAATCAGTCCTGAGTGCTGTATAAAAATTGCGCAGCACGGGGTGTTCATTTATGATGCACTTCTTATCACGGACTGATGTACCCAATAAAGAGATGTTGGCGTGTCCAGCACGCAATGTGTTAATGATGTAGCCGTGATAAAGAGGTAGCACCTTGTTTAAAGCGTTTGTTTTGTTTTTCGCCCTCTGGGTACCCGTCACTCAGGCAGACTCCGGTTGGCAACCCGTTCAGGAAACTATTCGTAAAAGCGAAAAAGATACCCGTCAATATCAGGCTATTCGTCTTGATAACGGCATGACCGTACTGCTGGTTTCCGATCCGCAGGCGGTGAAATCCCTTTCGGCATTAGTGGTGCCGGTTGGATCGCTGGAAGATCCTGACGCTCATCCTGGGCTTGCACACTATCTGGAACATATGACGCTGATGGGGTCAAAAAAATACCCGCAGCCAGATAGCCTGTCCGAATTTCTGAAAATGCATGGCGGCAGCCACAATGCCAGCACGGCACCGTACCGCACGGCCTTTTATCTTGAAGTCGAAAATGATGCGCTGGAAGGGGCGGTCGATCGCCTTGCTGATTCCATCGCCGCCCCGTTGCTGGATAAAAAATATGCCGATCGTGAACGCAATGCGGTGAATGCCGAGCTGACCATGGCCCGCACGCGAGACGGTATGCGCATGGCCCAGGTCAGTGCCGAAACCATCAACCCTGCACACCCGGGTTCGCGTTTCTCCGGCGGTAACCTTGAGACGTTAAGCGACAAACCGAACAGCCCGGTGCTGGATGCTCTGCACGCGTTTCGCGATAAATACTACTCCGCCAACCTGATGAAAGCGGTCATCTACAGCAATAAACCGTTGCCGGAGCTGGCAGACATGGCGGCTAAAACGTTTGGCCGGGTGCCGAATAAAAATATCGACCTGCCGCAAATAAACGTCCCGGTGGTTACGGACGCGCAAAAAGGCATCGTTATCCACTACGTGCCGGCGCTGCCGCGCAAAGTGCTGCGCGTGGAATTCCGCATCGATAACAACACCGCACAGTTTCGCAGTAAAACCGATGAGCTGGTCACCTACCTGATAGGTAACCGTAGCCCGGGTACGCTTTCTGACTGGCTGCAAAAACAGGGGCTGGTGGAAGGCATTCGCGCCGACTCCGATCCGGTTGTGAACGGCAATAGCGGCGTGCTGGCGATCTCCGCCACCCTGACCGACAAAGGACAGGCCAACCGTGATGAAGTCGTGGCGGCTATCTTCAGCTACCTCGCTTTACTGCGCGAGAAAGGCGTCGATAAGCGCTATTTTGATGAACTTGCCCACGTGCTGGATCTCGATTTCCGCTACCCGTCCATCACCCGCGACATGGATTACGTTGAGTGGCTGGCGGATACCATGATCCGCGTGCCGGTGGAACATACCCTCGATGCGGTGAATATTGCCGACCGGTACGATGCCGGGGCGGTAAAAGCTCGCCTGGCGATGATGACGCCGGAGAATGCCCGCATCTGGTACATCAGCCCGAACGAACCGCATAACAAGACGGCGTACTTTGTCGATGCCCCTTATCAGGTAGATAAAATCAGCGCACAGACCTTCGCCGACTGGCAGAAAAAGGCCGGGGAGATTGCGTTGAAGCTGCCGGAGCTGAACCCCTATATTCCGGATGACTTCTCGCTGACCAAAACGACTAAAGATTACCCGCACCCGGCGCTGATCATTGATGAGCCAACGCTGCGCGTCGTGTATACCCCAAGCCGCTATTTCGCCAGCGAGCCAAAGGCCGATGTCAGCGTGGTGCTGCGTAACCCGAAAGCGATGAACAGCGCCAAAAATCAGGTGATGTTCGCGCTCAATGACTATCTCGCCGGGATTGCGCTCGATCAGCTCAGCAACCAGGCGGCCGTGGGCGGCATCAGCTTTTCCACCAACGCCAACAACGGTTTGATGCTCAATGCAAACGGCTATACCCAGCGTTTGCCTCAGCTGTTCCAGGCACTGCTGGAAGGGTATTTCAGCTACACGCCGACGGAAGAGCAGCTTGAGCAGGCCAAATCGTGGTACGCCCAGATGATGGATTCTGCCGAGAAGGGCAAAGCTTACGATCTGGCGCTTATGCCAGCGCAAATGCTGTCGCAGGTTCCTTATTTCCAGCGAGAAGACCGCCGCGCGCTGTTGCCTTCGATCTCCTTAAAAGACGTGCTGGCGTACCGTGACGCGCTGAAAACCAACACGCGTCCGGAGTTCCTGATCGTCGGCAACATGAGTGAGGAGCAGGCCAAAACCCTGGCGGAGAATGTGCGCACTCAGCTCGGTTCGAAAGGCGACGAGTGGTGCCGCAACCAGGACGTGCTGGTTGAGAAAAAGCAGAATGTGATTTTTGAAAAGACGGGTAACAGCACGGATTCCGCGCTGGCCGCGGTCTTTGTGCCAACGGGGTATGATGAATTCGCCAGCTCAGCGCAGAGCGCCGTGCTGGGACAAATTATTCAGCCGTGGTTCTATAACCAGTTACGCACAGAAGAGCAGCTTGGCTACGCGGTATTTGCCTTCTCCATGAACGTCGGCCGACAGTGGGGGCTGGGCTTCCTGCTGCAAAGCAGCGACAAACAGCCGGCGTATCTCTGGCAGCGTTACCAGGCCTTCTTCCCGCAGGTGGAAGCAAAGCTGCGCGCGATGAAGCCGGAAGAGTTTGCTCAGATCCAGCAGGCCGTCATCGCGCAGGTAATGCAGCCGCCGCAGACGCTGGGTGAAGAAGCCTCGCAGCTGAGCAAAGATTTCGATCGCGGTAATCTGAATTTTGATTCGCGTGATAAAGTAGTGGCCGAGATAAAACAGCTGACGCCGCAGAAGGTTGCCGACTTCTTCCATCAGGCGGTCATTAAGCCGCAGGGTATCACCATCCTGTCCCAGGTTTCCGGTAGCCAGAACGGGAAAACGGAGTACGTGAACCCGAAAGGCTGGAAAGTCTGGAAAAGCGTCAGCGCGCTGCAGCAATCTATGCCCTGGAGTAAGAAAGAATGACCGATACCGCTGAGTCCCTTGATCCCTTACGTTTACCTCTGCAGGGTGAACGATTGATTGAAGCCTCAGCGGGAACGGGAAAAACCTTCACCATCGCCGCCCTTTATCTGCGTCTGCTGCTGGGGCTTGGCGGCAACGCCGCTTTTCCACGCCCTTTGAGCGTGGAAGAGCTGCTGGTGGTGACCTTCACCGAGGCTGCCACCGCTGAGCTGCGGGGCCGTATTCGTACCAATATCCACGAGCTGCGCATCGCCTGTCTGCGTCAGAGCACGGATAACCCTCTCTACGCGAGCCTTCTGGAAGAGATTGCCGATAAGCAACAGGCAGCACAGTGGCTGCTCCTCGCCGAACGGCAGATGGATGAAGCGTCCGTCTTCACCATTCACGGTTTTTGCCAGCGCATGCTGAGCCTGAATGCGTTTGAATCCGGCATGCTGTTCGAACAGCAGCTTATTGAAGATGAATCCGTGCTTCGCTATCAGGCCTGCGCGGATTTCTGGCGTCGCCATTGCTATCCGTTACCGCGCGATATCGCCGAAGCCGTACACGCGTTGTGGAAGGGCCCGGAGGCGCTGCTGCGCGCTATCGATCGTTATCTGCAGGGGGAAGCGCCGGTCATCAAATCCCCGCCGCCGGCAGATGAAACGCTGGCCTCACGGCATGAAAAGATCATCGCGCAGATTGCCGACATCAAGCAAAAATGGCTTGAGTCCGTTGGCGAGATTGACGCAATCATCGAAAATTCCGGGATTGACCGACGCAAGTTTAACCGTGGCAATCAGGGGAAATGGATCGACAAGATCGGCGCCTGGGCGCAGGAAGAGACGCGAGGCTACCAGCTCCCGGACGCGCTGGAGAAATTCTCCCAACGTTTCCTGGTTGAGCGGACCAAAGCCGACGGCATTGTCCCTGAGCATCCCCTGTTTGTGGCGATTGAATCCCTGCTGGCGGAGCCCTTAACGCTCAACGATCTGATGATTACCCGCGCCATGACGGAAATTCGCGAAGCCGTCGCGCGTGAGAAACGCCGCCGGGGTGAACTGGGTTTCGACGATATGCTGAGCCGCCTCGATGCGGCGCTGTGCAGTGAAAACGGTGAAGCGCTTGCCGCCGCGATCCGCACCCGTTTCCCGGTGGCGATGATCGACGAATTTCAGGATACCGACCCGCAGCAGTACCGCATTTTCCGCCGTATCTGGCGCCAGCAGCCCGACACCGCGCTGCTGTTAATCGGCGATCCGAAACAGGCTATCTACGCCTTCCGCGGTGCGGATATTTTCACCTACATGAAAGCCCGCAGCGAGGTTGACGCGCACTACACGCTCGATACCAACTGGCGCTCCTCTCCCGGCATGGTGGAAAGCGTCAACGGGCTCTTCAGCCGCATGGATACGGCGTTTATGTTCCGGGAGATCCCGTTTCAGCCGGTAAAATTTGCCGAGAAAAATGCCTCGTTGCGCTTCGAGTTCAACGGCGAGACGCAGCCTGCCATGAACTTCTGGCTGCTGGATGGGGAAGGCTGCGGCGTTGCCGACTATCAAAATGCCATGGCCCAGCACTGTGCCGCGCAAATCCGTGACTGGCTCAGTGCGGGCGCGCGCGGTGACGCGCTGCTGTGGAAGGGGGATAACCCCACCCCCGTAAAGGCATCGGATATTACGGTACTGGTGCGTAGCCGTCAGGAGGCCGCGCTCATCCGCGACGCCCTGACGTTACTGAATATCCCCTCCGTCTACCTCTCAAACCGCGACAGCGTCTTTGAAACGCTGGAAGCGCAGGAGATGCTATGGCTGCTGCAGGCCGTGCTGGCCCCGGAGCGGGAAAGCACGCTGCGCAGCGCACTGGCGAGCGCGATGCTCGGGCTGAATGCGCGGGATATTGATGCGCTCAACAATGACGAAGCCGCATGGGATGCCGTGGTCGAAGAGTTTGTTCGCTACCGCGAAAAATGGCAGAAGCGCGGGGTAATGGCAATGGTGCGCGAGCTCATGGCGCAGCGCCACATTGCGGAGAATATGCTGGCGACAGCAGGCGGCGAGCGCCGTTTGACCGATATTTTACATATCAGCGAACTGTTGCAGGAAGCGGGTACGCAGCTGGAGAGCGAGCACGCTCTGGTGCGCTGGCTGGCGCAGCAGATTGCCGATCCGAACAGCAATTCGTCCAGCCAGCAGATGCGCCTTGAGAGCGATAAACATCTGGTGCAGATCGTCACCATTCACAAATCGAAAGGCCTGGAATATCCGCTGGTCTGGCTGCCGTTTATTGCCAATTACCGCGTGCAGGATCAGGCCTTTTACCACGATCGCGAGTCTTTTGAGGCGGTGCTCGATCTCAGCAACGCGGAGTCCAGCGTTGAGCTGGCAGAGGCTGAACGTCTGGCGGAAGATTTGCGCCTGCTCTACGTGGCGCTGACCCGTTCGATCTGGCACTGTAGCCTGGGCGTTGCGCCTCTGTTCCGTCGCCGTGGCGAAAAAAGCGGGGAGAGCGATTTTCATCTGAGCGCGCTGGGGCGGCTTATTCAGCAGGGTGAACCCAAAGACGCGGCAGGCCTGCGTCAGTGCATCGAATCCCTTTGCACTGAGCATGTTGCCCTGCATATTCCTTCGCTGCCCGACAACAGCCGCTGGCAGATGCCGGAGCTGCGTGATTCAGCGCTCCATGCCCGCCAGGTTGTGCGTACGATAGCCGACGACTGGCGCGTCACCAGCTACTCCGGTTTACAACAGCACGGGCAGAGTATCGCTCAGGATCTGATGCCAAAACTGGACGTGGATGCCGCGGGGGCCGGTAGCGTACCCGCTGAGCCGGTGCTCACGCCGCACCAGTTCCCGCGCGGCGCTTCTCCAGGCACGTTTTTGCACAGCCTGTTTGAAGAGCTGGATTTTACCCAGCCGGTTTCCGAAGAGTGGGTGCTGAAGATGTTACAGAGTGGTGGTTACGACGCGCATTGGCAGCCGGTTCTCACCGACTGGATCCGCGCGGTTCTGCATGCTCCGCTCACCGCGCAGGGGATCTCGCTTAGCCAGTTGACTACCAAAGATAAGCAGGTGGAGATGGAGTTTTATCTCCCCATCGCCAGTCCGCTCAGGGCAGAGGCGCTTGATGCGGTGATCCGCGAGTACGATCCGTTATCCGCCGGGTGCCCGCCGCTGAACTTCCGCCAGGTGCAGGGGATGCTCAAAGGTTTTATCGACCTGGTTTTCCGCCACGAAGGACGCTACTACCTGCTGGATTACAAATCGAACTGGCTGGGTGAAAGCAGCGAAGCCTACACGCAAGACGCGATGGCCGCGGCCATGCAGATGCATCGCTACGATCTGCAGTACCAGCTTTATACCCTGGCGCTGCACCGTTACCTGCGCCATCGCATGGCTGATTACCGCTACGAAGCGCATTTTGGCGGCGTAATTTACCTGTTCCTGCGCGGAGTGGATGCTAACGACCCGCGTTCCGGCGTCTTTAGCACGCGTCCGGCTGCGGAACTGATTGAAAAAATGGATAACCTGTTTGCTGCAGGCACGGAGGAGGTGGCATGACGATGCAGGCGCTACTGCTGGACGCGGTTGAACAACGATTACTGCGCCACCTGGATGTGCAGTTCGCCATGATGGTGGCAGGCGAGGAGCCTGCCGTCATGCTTGCCGCCGCCATTCTGAGCAAAGACGCGGGGGAGGGGCACGTGTGTCTGCCGCTGTCGCGTCTGGCGGTGGATGAGAAGATGCCTCCGGTTTTACAGGCGTGCTTCGCGCTGCTGGGTGACGCAGTGGACTGGCAGGCGATATTACTCGGCTCGCCTGCCGTGAGCGGAGCCGATACCGGGACGCCGATGATCCTAGTCAGCGAGCGTTTGTATCTTAACCGGCTCTGGCGTAACGAACTGACGGTAGCGCGCTTTTTCAGCGAGACCAACGCCCCGCTTCCCTGCGATGAAGCACAGCTCCGGCAAACGCTGGATGCGCTGTTTACCTCTGACGACGAGACAGACTGGCAGAAAGTGGCGGCTGCCGTAGCCTTAACGCGACGGATCTCAGTGATTTCTGGCGGCCCGGGTACCGGGAAAACGACCACCGTGGCAAAACTGCTTGCCGCGTTGATTCAGTTATCGGGTGAGCAAAAGTGCCGTATTCGCCTGGCGGCCCCCACCGGTAAAGCGGCGGCACGTCTGACGGAATCGTTAGGCGGCGCGCTGCAAAAGCTGCCGCTAACCGGGGAGCAGCTTGCGCTTTTCCCCAATGAGGCCAGCACGCTGCACCGTTTGCTTGGCGCACAGCCGGGTAGCCAGCGTCTGCGCTATCATGCCGGTAATCCGCTGCACCTTGACGTGCTGGTGGTGGATGAAGCCTCAATGATTGACCTGACGATGATGTCGCGTTTGATCGATGCGCTACCGCCGCACGCGCGCGTCATTTTCCTCGGCGATCGTGACCAGCTTGCCTCCGTGGAGGCGGGGGCGGTACTGGGTGATATCTGCACCTATGCCAGCCTGGGATATACAGCTGAACGCGCTCAGGAGTTAGCCCGTCTCACCGGATGCTCGCTCACCTCTGAAAACCATTCGCTAGCAGGGGCGCTGCGCGACAGCCTGTGTCTGCTGCAAAAAAGCTACCGTTTCGGCAGCGACTCCGGCATCGGCCAGCTTGCGGCAGCGGTGAACCGGGGCGACCGGCGCGCCACCACGGCGGTATTTGACGGAACCTTTACGGATATTGAGAAAAAATCGCTGCAAAGCGCGGAAGAGTATCAGGCGATGCTTGACGACGCCCTGCAGGGGTACCAGCGCTTTCTGACGGACGTACAACAGCAAAGTACGCCGGAGCAGGTCATTGCCTCGTTTGGCGAATATCAGTTGCTCTGTGCGCTGAGGGAAGGCCCCTTTGGTGTCCGGGGTCTTAACGACAGGCTGGAACAGCTGCTGGCGCAAAAACGCAAAATTAACCGTACCCCGCACTCGCGCTGGTATGAAGGGCGACCGGTGATGATCTCCCGTAACGACAGCGCGCTGGGATTGTTTAACGGGGATATCGGGATTGCGCTCGACTGCGGTCAGGGTCTGCGCGTCTGGTTCCAGATGCCGGACGGGAGCGTGAAGTCTTTCCAGCCCAGCCGTTTGCCCGAGCATGAAACCGCCTGGGCGATGACGGTGCATAAATCCCAGGGCTCCGAATTTAACCACGCGGCGCTGATCCTGCCCACGCAGCTTTCCCCCGTCATTACCCGAGAGCTGATCTATACCGCCATAACGCGCGCGCGTCAGCGCCTGTCGCTCTATACCGATGAACGCGTGCTGGTGCAGGCGATTGCCACCCGTACGGAACGTCGAAGCGGGCTGGGCGCGATATTTGAGTCCCTCTGAACGAAGCCCTCGCCGGACGGTGAGGGCGTCGTATTATCCCAGGTCAGCCATCAGCACTTTTGAGCGGCGCTGATAGTTGTACATCTCTTTCTTCGTCTCCGGCAGAGAATCGATATCCACCGGCGTAAACCCGCGCTCCTGGAACCAGTGAATGCTGCGCGTCGTCAGGACGAACAGCTTGCTCAGCCCCATCTGGCGCGCCTGTGCCGCCACGCGCTCAAGCAGCATTTCACCGCGTGAAGAGCTGCGGTAATCAGGATGCACCGCCACGCAGGCCATTTCACCGATCTTCTCTTCCGGGAACGGATAGAGCGCGGCGCAGGCAATAGTCAGGTTATCGCGCTGAATAATGGTGAATTTGTCAATCTCCATCTCCAGCTGTTCGCGTGAGCGACGCACCAGAATACCCTGCTGTTCCAGCGGGCGGATCAGTTCCAGAATGCCGCCGATATCGTTGATGGTGGCGCGGCGGATCTGCTCCGCACTCTCCATCACAATCTGCGTACCAATACCGTCGCGGGAGAACAGCTCCTGCAGCAGGGCGCCGTCTTCCTGATAGCTGATCAGATGGCTACGGCGCACGCCGCTACGGCAGGCCTTCACGGCGCCACGCAGGAAGCGGACGGTGCCGGAGTGGTAATCGCCTTCGGCTTCCAGCGCTTCCACGCGGGCCTGGGCTTCGTTCGGGAAGAGTTCCGGCACGATTGTTCCTTCATCGTTCACGACGCCCTGGGAGGAGCAGAACCCAATCATTTTTTCCGCCTTCAGCTTGATCGCCAGCTGCGTGGCAATCTCTTCGGACGTCAGGTTAAAGCTTTCGCCAGTCACGGAAACGGCGACCGGGCCCATCAGGACGATGGCTCCGCTGTCCAGCTGGCGGTGAATGGCTTCTTCATCAATACGACGAATGCGGCCGCTGTGGCAGTAATCCACGCCATCGTCCACGCCTAGCGGCTGGGCAATGATAAAGTTGCCGCTCACGACGTTGATATGCGCCCCCTGCAGCGGCGTGTTGTTCAGACTCATGGACAGGCGAGCGGTAATATCCAGCTGCAGCAGACCCGCCGCCTGTTTCACCAGCTCCAGGGTTTTGGCATCGGTGACGCGGGTATGTTTGTGGTAAATCGGCTCGTGGTGGTGAGCGGCCAGGTTGGCGTCGATCTGCGGACGCGCGCCATACACCACCACCAGGCGGATCCCCAGGCTGTGCAGCAGGCCAATGTCATTGACGATGCTGGAAAAATTTTCATGCTCAATGGCTTCGCCGCCAAGCATGATGACAAACGTTTTTCCCCGATGGGCGTTGATATAGGGAACAGAATGGCGGAATCCCTGGACCAGTTCGGTTCTACGTTCCTTCACCATGGCACAACCCTTAATGAATGTTTATTCGTAATTTGTGTATTTTTATTCGATTGTGGTCGCGTGTGCAAGCGCAAATTTTCCGCGACCCACAGAAATTGGTAAGTAATCCGTGCGTTAGCGTATGATTGTTTACCCTTTTATAGATGACAGTTTATGCGTCATTCGTTAAAGTTTTCGGTCAATCTGGACATTTTGTATATCAGTCAGTGTTCTTGCTCGGGAGAAGCATGTCGGGATCCAATTCAGCAATAAGCCGCCGCCGTTTGTTAAAAGGGGCCGGGGCAATGTGGTTGCTTAGCGTCAGTCAGGTCGGTCTTGCCGCCACCAGCCAGGTCGTGGCGGTGCGCGTCTGGCCATCGTCGACCTATACGCGCGTGACGGTCGAATCCAATCGCGTGCTGAAATATAAGCAATTTGCCCTCAGCAACCCGGAGCGTGTGGTGGTGGATCTCGAAGGCGTTAACCTCAACTCCGTGCTGAAAGGAATGGCGGCGCAGATCCGCGGTGACGATCCGTTTATTAAATCGGCGCGCGTCGGGCAGTTCGATCCGCAAACCGTGCGCATGGTGTTTGAACTGAAGCAGAACGTTAAGCCGCAGCTATTTGCCCTGGCGCCTGTTGCGACCTTCAAAGAGCGCCTGGTGATGGATCTCTACCCGGCCAATGCGACGGATATTCAGGATCCGCTTCTTGCCCTGCTGGAGGATTACAACAAGGGCGATTTGGAGCGTCAGGTTCCACCTGCGCAAAGCGGTCCGCAGCCGGGGAAAGCAGGGCGCGATCGTCCGATTGTGATCATGCTTGATCCTGGCCACGGCGGCGAAGACTCTGGCGCGGTGGGGAAATACCGTACGCGTGAAAAAGACGTGGTACTGCAAATTGCGCGCCGTCTGAAGGCCTTAATCGATAAAGAAGGTAATATGCGCGCCTATATGACGCGTAATGAGGATGTCTTCATTCCGCTGAAGGTCCGGGTGGCGAAAGCGCAGAAGCAGCGCGCCGATTTGTTCGTGTCGATCCATGCGGATGCGTTTACCAGCCGTCAGCCAAGCGGCTCGTCGGTGTTTGCGCTCTCGACCAAAGGCGCGACCAGTACCGCCGCGAGATACCTTGCGGACACCCAGAACGCCTCTGACCTGATTGGTGGCGTGGGCAAAAGTGGCGATCGCTACGTCGACCACACTATGTTCGATATGGTGCAGTCGCTGACCATTAACGACAGCCTGAAGTTTGGTAAAGCGGTGCTGGGCAAGCTGGGCAACATCAATAAGCTGCATAAGAACAGCGTTGAACAGGCCGGATTTGCGGTACTCAAGGCGCCGGATATCCCGTCCATCCTGGTTGAAACCGCGTTTATCAGTAACGTGGAAGAGGAGCGTAAGCTCAAGACGGCAAAATTCCAGCAGGAGGTTGCGGAGTCGATTCTTGCAGGGATTCGTGCGTATTTCTCTGACGGGGCGACGCTGGCGCGGCGCGGGTAGATCTTTTGGCCGGGTTCACGCCCGGCAAATTCACAAACGACAGATACAAAAAAACACCCTTAAGGGTGTTTATTGTTTTAGAAGTGTTGGTTGCGGGGGCCGGATTTGAACCGACGACCTTCGGGTTATGAGCCCGACGAGCTACCAGGCTGCTCCACCCCGCGTCCGTCTTTCTACTCTTGTAGAAGCTTACTTCTTCAAATTTGATTGGTTGCGGGGGCCGGATTTGAACCGACGACCTTCGGGTTATGAGCCCGACGAGCTACCAGGCTGCTCCACCCCGCGTCCGTCTTTCTACAGTCGTAGAAGATACTTCATCAAATTTTAATTGGTTGCGGGGGCCGGATTTGAACCGACGACCTTCGGGTTATGAGCCCGACGAGCTACCAGGCTGCTCCACCCCGCGTCCGTGGATGCGCACTATACTCGGATAGGTTTGTGATGCAACCCCTTTTTCACATTTATCATGATTTTGTATGCAAATTGAACGACATGGCGTTGTTTGGACTACTTTTTGCGCAAAATTTGCCAAAGGGCATGCGATCGCATTTCATTAGCCCTGGCGGTTTGTTATCTTCATCACGCGGAAATGGGCAACTTAAAGACGAGATATAATGAAAGGACGTTGGGCGAAGTATCTGATGGCGGGCGCAATGGTAGCGATTCTTGCGGCCTGTTCTTCCAAACCGACCGATCGCGGTCAACAGTATAAAGACGGGAAGTTATCCCAGCCTTTCTCTTTAGTTAATCAGCCTGATGCGGTCGGCGCACCGATTAATGCCGGTGATTTCTCCGAGCAGGTCTACCAGATCCGCAACGCGTCGCCGCGTCTGTATGGCACCCAGAGTAGCGTGTATAACGCGGTCCAGGACTGGCTGAAAGCAGGCGGCGATACGCGCAACATGCGCCAGTTTGGTATCGACGCCTGGCAGATGGAAGGGGCTGATAACTACGGCAACGTTCAGTTTACCGGCTATTACACCCCGGTTATCCAGGCACGACACTCGCGTCAGGGCGAGTTCCAGTATCCTATCTACCGTATGCCGCCAAAACGCGGCCGTCTGCCGTCTCGCGCTGAGATCTACGCCGGTGCGCTGAGCGAAAACTACGTTCTGGCCTACAGCAACTCCCTGATGGATAACTTCATCATGGACGTTCAGGGCAGCGGCTACATTGATTTTGGCGACGGTTCACCGCTTAACTTCTTTAGCTATTCCGGTAAAAACGGCCACGCCTATCGCAGTATTGGCAAGGTGCTGATCGACCGTGGCGAAGTGAAGAAAGAAGACATGTCGATGCAGGCGATCCGCGAGTGGGGCGAGAAACACAGCGAAGCCGAGGTGCGTGAGCTGCTGGAGCAGAACCCGTCGTTCGTCTTCTTCAAACCGCAAAACTTCGCCCCGGTGAAAGGGGCGAGTGCCGTTCCGCTGATTGGCCGCGCGTCGGTAGCATCGGATCGCTCGATTATTCCTGCAGGTACCACGCTGCTGGCTGAAGTTCCTCTGCTGGACAACAACGGCAAGTTCAACGGCCAGTATGAGCTGCGTCTGATGGTGGCGCTGGACGTCGGCGGGGCGATCAAAGGTCAGCACTTCGATATCTATCAGGGCATTGGCCCTGACGCTGGCCACCGCGCGGGCTGGTATAACCACTACGGACGCGTGTGGGTACTGAAGGCGGCGCCGGGTGCCGGAAACGTATTCAGCGGCTGATTGTGGTATTCTGAGCGCAATACGGATTACTGTTCAGGGTGAGGAAAACCTCACCCTTTTTACATCTGAGGTTTTATGTCTGTGGTAATCAGCGACGCCTGGCGCCAGCGTTTTGGCGGGACGGCACGTTTATATGGTGAAAAAGCCCTGCAGCTGTTTGCGGATGCGCATGTCTGCGTCGTGGGCATTGGTGGTGTGGGATCGTGGGCGGCAGAAGCGCTGGCGAGAACCGGTATTGGCGCAATCACGCTGATTGACATGGATGACGTGTGCGTCACCAACACCAACCGTCAAATTCACGCTCTGCGTGATAGCGTCGGCCTGGCAAAATCTGAGGTCATGGCGGAGCGTATCCGCTTGATCAACCCGGAGTGCCGCGTGACGGTGATCGACGACTTTGTGACGGCAGATAACGTCGCGGAGTATATGAGTAAAGGCTACAGCTATGTGATTGACGCCATCGACAGCGTACGGCCAAAAGCGGCGCTGATCGCATACTGCCGCCGCTACAAGGTGCCGCTGGTCACGACGGGCGGCGCGGGCGGGCAAATCGATCCGACGCAGATCCAGGTGGCCGATCTGGCGAAAACGATCCAAGATCCGCTGGCTGCCAAGCTGCGTGAGCGCCTGAAGAGCGACTTTAACGTGGTGAAGAACAGCAAAGGCAAGCTGGGCGTCGACTGCGTGTTCTCGACCGAAGCGCTGGTCTACCCGCAGGCGGACGGTTCCGTGTGTGCGATGAAAAGCACGGCGGAAGGGCCAAAGAGAATGGATTGTGCCTCAGGCTTTGGCGCGGCCACGATGGTGACCGCCTCCTTCGGCTTTGTGGCGGTGTCTCACGCCCTTAAGAAAATGATGGCGAAGGCGGAACGTCAGGCCTGAGCCTGACGTGCGGCATCCAGTACCGCGTCGCTGAGCGCGATCAACCCCTGACCGCGCGAGGCGCTGAGCTGCGCGCGCAGTCCAAGCTCATCAAATAACGCCAGCGGCGAATGTGCCAGCAGTTCCGCCGCGCTTTTCCCTTCCACAGCGGTTAACAATACGGCCAGCAGGCCCCGGACAATGCGGCCTTCGCTGTCGCCGAAGAAGTGCAGCTTCTCGCCGGAGACGCTCACGCCCAGCCAGACGCGGTTTTCACAGCCTGCGATCTCTTTCGCCTGCGTTTTGAGATCGTCTGAAAGCGCAGGGAGCTGTTTACCCAGCAGGATCAGCTGACGATATTTATCTTCCCACTGCTGGAGCGGGGCGAAGGTCTGTTTTAAGGTCTCTTCTGTGATGACCGTGCCAAACGGATGTCCGGCTAAAGCAGCGCTAGTCATTAATCCACCAGTATTTCAAGGGCGCGGTCAACGGCGGCAACCAGCGCGTCGACATCGCTTTGGGTATTATACGGCGCAAACGAGGCGCGCAGCGTACCGTTAACGCCGAACGCCGTCAGCAGCGGCTGGGCGCAGTGCTGTCCGGCACGCAGGGCAATGCCATATCCGGCCAGCAGCGTCACCATGTCGCTATGATGAACGCCCGCAAAATCAAAGGCGAGCAGGCTGGAGTCCTGAACGCGGAACGAGCGGAAACCCGGGCGCTTTTTGAGTTCTTCCTCTGCCAGCGTCGCCAGTCCCCGGCTCCAGCTTTCAGCCTGGACAATGTCGGTTTCTGCCAGCCACTCCAGCGCCGCGCTTAAGCCAATCACCCCCGCCACGTTCGGCGTACCGGCTTCCAGACGATAGGGAACGTCCTGAGTTTTGAAGCCATCGAACGACACTTCGGTAATCATTTTGCCGCCACCGAGCCACGGCGTCATTTTTGCCAGCAGATCTGGCTTGCCATATAACGCCCCTATACCGGTTGGCCCGTAGAGCTTATGTCCTGAGAAGGCATAGAAGTCGATATCAAGCGCCTGCACATCAGCGGGGAAATGCACCACGCCCTGGGCGCCGTCGACCATTACCACCATCCCGCTGGCATGGGCTATGCGAATGGCCTGAGCCAGGTCCGGGCAGCCTCCCGTGACGTTCGACATCTGTCCGAGCGCCAGAATGCGGCTGCGGGAGGTAATCAGCTCGGGGAGACGGGCCACATCGGGCAGAAGGTCTGCACCCAGTGGAAGCTTCACCACGCGTGCACCCGTTTGCTCGGCCACCATCAGCCACGGCACCAGGTTGGCGTGATGTTCCGCCTCGCTAACGACGATCTCATCGCCCGGCTGAAGCAGCGGGCGCGCGTAGCACTGGGCCACCATGTTGATGGCCTCGGTCGTACCGCGCGTCCAGACGATGTTTTTCCCGCTTTCGGCATTGATCAGGTGTGCGACCTGATCGCGTGCCGCTTCATAGCGCGCGGTTAAACGCTGCGCTTCGGCAAACTGGCTGCGATGCACGTTCCCGGCGCTCAGGCTGTAGAACTGCTGCGTGGCCTCAATCACCGCCTGGGGCTTAAGGGCGGTGGCGGCGCTGTCCAGATAAATACCGGCATCGGCCAGGGCCGGAAACTGTGCGCGGAACTGCGCAGGGCTGAAAGCGTTCATGGGATTCCTCATTTCAATATAGCGATCGTCGCGCAATTTCAGCGGCAGGGCAAGGAGGTTGATATCTATCAGAATTGTCTGCTTATCCTGATGACCCTAAAAAAGCAGGTTATGCTAAATAGTGTTAGGCGGATGTTTTAGCCTGTTATAAATCGAGGTTTGAATAGCATTAATTGCTAAAGGAGAATAATCATGAATAAGACAGCTGCAATCATTTCTGCCTGTGCGTTTACTTTTGCCCTGAGCGCGTGTTCCGGTAACAACTACGTGATGCACACCAACGATGGTCGTTCTATCGTATCGGAAGGGAAACCGACTACTGATAACGATACCGGGATGATTTCATACAAAGATGCTAACGGAAACAAGCAGCAGATCAACCGCACGGACGTGAAAGAGATGAAAGAGATCGAGCATTAACAGATCGCAGGCGAAAAAAAAGCACCGCAAATAGGCGGTGCTACATTAATCACTATGGACAGACAGGGTAAATGTACAGGAAGTGAAAAATTGGTAGCGTTGCTACCGTGGTCTGAATCGCAGACCAATTGCAAACACAACAACACAACATCACAACCGTAAGCCAAAAGCCCTTCAGAACACGCATTCCGAAAAAAGCTCTTCGTTCCGGCTCAGGAAGTGCCGCCACTATAGGTATTTGCTGGTAGTTCCTCAACGGACAAATTATAATGGCTCAGATAAAAAAAACTAATAGGTTAAACGTTGTTTCCTGTTTGTTAAAATCCGTTAACATCTAAGCCAGATAACCATGTCAAAGCGATTGCCACCCCTCAATGCATTACGTGTTTTTGATGCAGCAGCACGTCACCTGAGCTTCACCCGCGCAGCCGATGAGCTTTTTGTGACACAGGCCGCAGTAAGTCATCAAATCAAGTCTCTGGAGGATTTTCTGGGCCTTAAGCTGTTTCGTCGACGCAACCGTTCGTTGCTGTTGACCGAAGAGGGGCAGAGCTATTTTCAGGATATTAAAGAGATTTTTTCACAGCTTACGGAAGCCACGCGTAAGCTGCAGGCTCGCAGTGCAAAAGGTGCCCTGACCGTCAGTTTATTGCCCAGTTTTGCCATTCAATGGCTGGTGCCAAGACTTTCAAGCTTTAACTCAGCTTATCCGGGGATCGACGTTCGAATCCAGGCCGTAGATCGTCAGGAAGATAAGCTGGCAGATGACGTGGACGTCGCCATTTTTTATGGTCGCGGTAACTGGCCGGGCTTGCGTGTTGAGAAATTATACGCAGAATATCTCCTGCCGGTCTGCTCTCCCCTGCTGTTAACAGGTGAAAAGGCGCTGAAGTCACCCGCTGACCTGGCTCAGCATACGCTTTTGCATGATGCCTCTCGACGTGACTGGCAAACTTATACCCGTCAATTAGGTCTTACTCATATAAACGTGCAGCAGGGACCCATCTTTAGCCACAGTGCGATGGTGTTACAGGCTGCCATTCACGGGCAGGGCGTGGCGTTGGCGAACAACGTCATGGCGCAGTCCGAAATTGAGGCAGGCCGCCTGGTTTGCCCTTTTAATGATGTACTGGTCAGCAAGAATGCGTTTTATCTGGTTTGTCATGACAGTCAGGCAGAACTGGGTAAAATAGCCGCCTTCCGGCAGTGGATACTGGCGAAAGCGGCAACCGAGCAAGAAAAATTCCGCTTCAGGTATGAACAATAACGTTTGTGTGCCGGGCACGCATCAATTCAGGACTTAAACATGACCAGCCGATTCATGCTGATTTTTGCCGCGGTGAGTGGCTTTATTTTTGTTGCACTGGGCGCCTTTGGCGCACATGTCTTAAGCAAATCTTTAGGCGCAGTAGAGATGGGCTGGATCCAGACCGGCCTTGAATATCAGGCGTTCCATACGCTGGCTATTTTTGGGCTGGCGGTGGCGATGCAGCGCCGTATCAGTATCTGGTTTTACTGGAGCAGCGTGTTCATGGCGCTGGGTACCGTGTTGTTCAGCGGTAGCCTGTACTGCCTTGCGCTCTCACATCTGCGCCTGTGGGCGTTCGTTACACCTGTCGGCGGCTTCAGCTTCCTGGCGGGTTGGGTATTAATGTTTATCGGAGCTATCCGTCTGAAACGCAAGGGCGTTGTTCATGAATAAGGTTGTTTTATATTGTCGCCCGGGGTTTGAGAAAGAGTGCGCCGCGGAAATTACCGATAAAGCGGCGAAGCGCGAAGTCTTCGGCTTTGCCCGCGTAAAAGAGAACGCGGGCTATGTGGTATTTGAATGCTATCAGCCTGAAGACGCAGACAAGCTGGCACGCGAGCTGCCGTTCAGCTCGCTGATCTTTGCGCGTCAGATGTTTGTTGCGAGTGAGCTGCTGAAGGATCTTCCGCCGGAAGACCGCATCACGCCCATTGTCGGCATGCTGCAGGGCGTGGTGGAGAAGGGCGGCGATCTGCGCGTTGAAGTGGCGGATACCAACGAAAGTAAAGAGCTGATGAAGTTCTGCCGTAAGTTCACCGTGCCGCTGCGTGCGGCGCTGCGTGATGCGGGCGTGCTGACGAACTACGAAACGCCGAAGCGTCCGGTGGTGCATATCTTCTTTATCGCACCGGGCTGCTGTTATACGGGCTATTCATACACTACCAACAACTCTCCCTTCTTTATGGGCATCCCGCGTTTGCGCTTCCCGTCCGATGCGCCAAGCCGTTCCACGCTCAAGCTGGAAGAGGCGTTCCACGTCTTTATCCCGGCGGATGAGTGGGATGAGCGCCTGGCAAACGGCATGTACGCCGTCGACCTTGGCGCGTGCCCGGGCGGCTGGACCTATCAACTGGTGAAACGCAATATGTGGGTATCGTCCGTTGATAACGGTCCAATGGCGCAAAGCCTGATGGACACCGGACAGGTCACGTGGCTGCGTGAAGATGGTTTCCGCTATCGCCCGAACCGTAACAACATCTCGTGGATGGTGTGCGATATGGTTGAGAAGCCGGCAAAAGTCGCCGCGCTGATGGCCTCCTGGCTGGTGAACGGCTGGTGTCGTGAGACCATTTTCAACCTCAAGCTGCCGATGAAAAAGCGCTATGAGGAAGTGTCGCAGAACCTTGCGTACATTCAGGAGCAGATGGACGAACACGGTATTAACGTGGAGATCCAGGCGCGTCAGCTGTATCACGACCGCGAAGAGGTGACGGTGCATATTCGTCGCTGGTGGGCCGCGGTCGGCGGACGTCGCGACGAGCGATAGTGCGCTGATTGCCCCTCACCCCGGCCCTCTCCCCAAATGAGCGAGGGGGAAAAGACCGCACCGAGCAGTTCCCTCTCCCCTATGGGGAGAGGGTTAGGGTGAGGGGGCATTAACGTTCTAAACGCAGCTGCTGTAAATTCCCGTCCAGCTGTAAATCCGTCTGTAGCGTTGCGATTTCCCGGCAGATAAACGCCATCTCTTTATGCGCCTCCAGCTTCTTGCGCCACTTTTCTGGCACCTCATCCAGACGGGCGTAAATTCCTTCCAGACTCTGAAAATCGGTCAGCAGCTGTGCGGCGCTCTTCGGCCCAATACCGGCGACACCCGGAACCTTAGAACTGCTGATGCCTGCCAGCCCCCAGTAGTCCGGCAGTTGCTCAGGCGAGACGCCAAACTCGCTGGCAATGAACGGCGCGTCCAGCCAGCGTTTTTGAAAATAGTCGCGAATGCGGATAGTGGGGGAGAGCAGCTGGCAGTAGCCTTTGTCCGTTGAAACGATCGTGGCCTGATGCCCGGCACTCGCCACCTTTACGGCCAGGGTGGCCGCGAGATCGTCGGCTTCATTTCCCTGTGCCCCCCAGCAGGGGACGCCCCGCTGTTCAAATGCGGCGCGCAGCATGGGCAATTCAGCGTGAAGATCGTCCGGCATCGGTGCGCGCCCGGCTTTGTAGTCCGGCAGACGCTGGTGCCGCCAGCCCGTATTGCGGGCTTCGTCATCAAATACCGCGACCGCATGGGTGGGTTCACTGTGGCGGATAAGCTGTTCCAGCGCGTGCAGACAGGTGTCTTTACAAGGCGTCCCCTGTACCGCATGGATACGGCGAATCAGGTTAAGTGCATCGACGATAAGTAAATGAACGGCCACAGATAATCTCCCTTCTATCTAATGCAGGAAGGGTAACACTGTCAGCAGCATGAAACTATGAATGGTGGGGAAAACAGGAAGAAGCCTCGCAAAACGAGGCTTCCTGAGAGGCTTAATCGCAGGTCACGATCTTCATCGCCAGGCCGCCGCGAGAGGTTTCGCGGTATTTGGCGTTCATATCTTTACCCGTTTCGTACATGGTTTCGATAACCTTATCGAGACAGACGCGCGGCTCGCTGGTGCGGCGCAGCGCCATACGTGCCGCGTTCACCGCCTTCACGGAGGCAATCGCGTTACGTTCGATGCACGGCACCTGTACCTGTCCGGCAACCGGGTCACAGGTCAGTCCCAGGTTATGTTCCATGCCGATTTCCGCAGCAATGCACACCTGGGTCGGGCTTGCACCCAACAGTTCGGCCAGACCCGCCGCCGCCATGGAGCACGCCACGCCGACTTCACCCTGACAGCCCACTTCCGCACCGGAAATGGACGCGTTCATCTTATACAGCGAACCAATCGCACTGGCGACCAGCAGGTAGCGTGCCAGTGAGTTGGCGTTTACTTCACGGATAAACTTGTCGTAGTACGCCAGCACCGCCGGAACGATACCGCAGGCACCGTTAGTCGGCGCGGTGACCACACGGCCCCCTGCGGCGTTCTCTTCGTTCACCGCCAGGGCGAACATGTTGATCCAGTCAACGACGGCCATTGGGTCCGTTGTCGTTTTGTCGGTGCTTACCAGCATACGGCGCAGCGCTGCAGCACGACGCGGCACGCGAAGCTTGCCCGGCAGAACGCCTTCGGTGGTGATCCCGCGCTCAATACCGCCGCGCATCACGTCCCAGACGTTGGTGAAGTGCTGTTCGAGTTCTTCTTTGCTGTGAAGTGCCAGCTCGTTTTTCATCATCAGGCCGGAGAGGGAAAGGCCCGTCTCCTGGCAGTGACGCTGAAGATCCGCCGCCGTTTTGTACGGATACGGCACCTCGACAGAAGCGTTATCGGTTTGACCAAAGTGGTCTTCGTCGACGATAAAACCGCCGCCGATAGAGTAATACGTCTGGCTGTATACCGCTTTGTCGCCGGCCAGTGCGGTAATGCGCATGCCGTTTTCGTGCAGCGACAGGTTGTCCGCATGGAAGTTCATGCAGTGATCAACCGGGAATTCAACCTCATGCTCACCGTTCGCCAGCAGCAGGCGACCGTGGGTGTTCACATCCTGGATGAAGCCAGGGATCGCATCAATATCAACGGTATCCGGCAGGTTTCCCGCCAGGCCCATGATAATGGCGATATCAGTATGGTGGCCTTTCCCGGTCAGGGAAAGCGAGCCGTATACATCGACAACCACGCGGGTAACGTCATGCAAGATGCCGCGTGCAATCAAGTCATCCGTGAACTGCTTACCGGCTTTCATTGGTCCGACGGTGTGAGAGCTGGAAGGACCAATACCGATTTTGAAAATATCGAATACGCTAATCATGATGCGTCCATTGCTTTCAGTCAGAGAGGGAGGAGTGCGCCGTCCGAAGACGGCGCGGGTGATAATCAGAACATGGTGTACAGGGAGTAGAAGATCGCAGAGATTGCGATAAGACCCATGATAACCACAAAGACGTTGCTCACATGACCGCTGTACTTGCGCATAGCAGGGACTTTCTGAATCGCGTACATCGGCATCAGGAACAGAATCATCGCGATGACCGGGCCGCCCAGGGTTTCAATCATGCCCAGGATGCTTGGGTTCAGCGTTGCTACCGCCCAGGTGGTGAGCAGCATGAACAGTGCAGTGATTTTGTTCAGCTTGTTGATTTCAATGCTCTTGCCTTTACCGCGCAGAGATTTAATCACCATACCGTTGAAGCCTTCACGTGCGCCGAGGTAGTGGCCCAGGAAGGATTTGGTGATGGCGATAATCGCGATGATAGGTGCCATCCACGCAATGACAGGTGCGTTAAAGTGGTTTGCCAGGTAAGACAGAATAGAGATGTTCTGCTCTTTCGCTGCCGCCAGGTCCGCCGGGGAGAGGCTCAGTACGCAGCTGAAGACGAAGAACATAACGGTCAGTACCATCATGATGTGAGCGCGTGCCAGGATGCTGGAGCACTTCTTCTCTGCACCATTACCGTACTCTTCACGTTTCGCAACAGCGAAAGAGGAGATGATTGGGGAGTGGTTGAAAGAGAACACCATTACCGGAATCGCCAGCCAGAGTGTCATCAGCAGGCCGTTACCGGTTGCCGATGCGCTGCTCAGGGACAGGGTTTCCAGCGCTGCACCGTTCCACTGTGGGATCAGGTAGCAAGCCAGTACCATCAGAGCAATAACGAACGGGAAGACCAGTACGCTCATTGCTTTCACAATCATCTGCTCACCGAAGCGCACGATGGTCATCATGCCCACAATCAGGATCAGAGACAGAATCGCACGCGGCGGCGGCGTCATGTGCAGCTGGTGCATCATGAAGCTTTCAACGGTGTTAGTGATCGCCACGCTGTAGACCAGCAGAATAGGGTAAATCGCGAAGAAGTAGAGCAGGGTAATCAATTTACCTGCGCCCACGCCGAAATGCTCTTCAACCACTTCAGTGATGTCTTCGCCCGGGTTTTTACCGGACAGCACGAAGCGGGTCAGACCGCGGTGTGCAAAGAAGGTCATCGGGAAAGCAATGATAGCCATAATGATCAGCGGGATCAGACCGCCGACGCCTGCGTTGATAGGAAGGAACAGTACACCAGCGCCGATTGCTGTGCCGTAAAGGCCAAGCATCCACATGGTATCCGTTTTGCGCCAACCACTTCGGGATTCAATCGAAGCAACGGTGCTGGTTTGAGTGGTTTCCATCTGTATCTCCTGGAGGAAGCGAATTGTCAGGTTTTTTAGTCAAATCCGATGAAAAAGTGCCTGACGGTAATATGAAATTCGTTCAGTGACGGTTTTTTAATAATTTTCACCCGTAACTATTGGCGGGCGGAAAGATACATTCTAGTTATGAATCTATCAGTGATCGTGATCCCAAATGCAATAATCCACTTATGATGTGGGCATCTTTAGACCATTTATCTGTTAAAAAAACATCAAAGAGAATTTACGGGCGCGAAGGCTACCACCAACGACATGTGCGCTGAAAGACCGCCCCGTGATATAGGTGTCTTTCGCTGTAAAGAAATGGGTTTTTAGTATTTTCTGGCAGGTAATTTGGATTAAGGCTGATAATTTACGGTTGCAAAATGCAGGTAATCGTTTGCGTATGTGACAACTTTGTAAAAGATATAAGTGATGCCTATGAATTACATCAGGAATAAAAAAAGCCGGGACGCGCAACAGGGCGACCCGGCTTTGATGAGATATCGCTAAGCGTCAGGTGCAGATTTCGTAGCAAGGAATATAGGCAGAGCCCGGTAGCTTCATGCGGTGCTGGGCGACAAAGCCCTGCAGCATGTCATCCATGCGGCGCATCATCTCCGGATCGCCGTGGATCTTGTACGGACCGTACTGTTCAATGGCGCGGATACCGACCTCTTTGACGTTGCCCGCCACAATCCCGGAGAAGGCACGACGCAGATCGGCGGCCAGGACTTCTACCGGCTGGTCCGGGTAGAGTTTCAGGTTCGCCATGTTCTCGTGTGAAGGCTCGAACGGGATCTGCAGGTCCGGCGCAATTCGGATTGACCAGTTAAAGCTGTACGCATCACCGGTATCGCGACGGTTTTCTTTCACCAATGGCATCGCTTTCTTCATCTGGCGGGCCACTTCTGCGGCATCGTCGATGATGATGCGATAGTGACGACGCGCGGCTTCACCCAGCGTGTGCACGATAAACTCGTCCAGCACGCGGAAGTAGTCGGCGCTCTCTTTTGGCCCGGTCAGGATCAGCGGCAGAACCTGATCTTTGTTGGCCGGGTTCATCAGAATACCCAGCAGGTAGAGCAGCTCCTCCGCTGTCCCGACGCCGCCCGGGAAGATGATAATGCCGTGGGCGATACGGACAAACGCCTCAAGACGCTTCTCGATATCCGGCATGATAATCAGCTCGTTAACCAGCGGGTTAGGCGGCTCAGCGGCGATGATTGACGGCTCGGTCATGCCGATGAAACGCCCCTCTTTATAGCGCTGCTGCGCGTGCCCAACCGCCGCACCTTTCATTGGCGCTTCCATCGCACCCGGACCGCAGCCGGTACAGATGTTCAGCTCGCGCAGGCCAAGCTGGGTGCCCACCCGACGGGCATAAAGGTATTCGGTTTCGTTAATGGAGTGACCGCCCCAGCACACGACCATGTTCGGCGCTTCGCCAACGTGCAGGGCACGGGCGTTACGCAAAATGGAGAACACCAGGTTGGTGATATGGACCGAGCTTTCCAGGTCGAGATGCTGGAAACGGCCTGCGTTGTGGATCTGCCCGTTAACAAACAGAATGTCACGCAGCACGGCAAACAGGTTAGCCTGAAGTGAACGAATGATGCGCCCGTCGACAAAGGCCTCTTCCGGCGGGTTGATGACTTCGAGCTTCACGCCACGCTCGCGGCGCAGCACGTTGATATCAAAGCTTTCGAAGCGGGACAGCAGTTCTTTACTGTTATCTGTCAGGCTTCCGGAGTTCAGTACGGCAAGTGAACAGTTACGAAACAGTTGATAAAGATCGCTGCTGGCCGTGCGTTTAAGCATGTCCACTTCCAGCTGCGACAACATATCCATTGAGCCAAGCGGGCTAATATGTGTAATCAAGTGAGCTCCTTACGGGACGATTATCGTCTTTCCCTGTTGATTACAATAGCCCTGGCGCGTGACGTTTCACAACCTAAAGCGCGGAAGATACCGCGCATATTGTGAAAATATTTATATTACTGACGCACCAGCCGTCCCGTCGCCGGCACAAAATCGGTGTTGGTGCGCCACGGGTTAATGTCCAGACCGCCGCGGCGGGTGTAGCGCGCGTAAACGCTCAGCTTCTCCGGCTGACAAAAACGCTGAATATCGCTAAAGATGCGCTCCACGCACTGCTCGTGGAATTCGTTGTGATGGCGGAACGACACCAGGTAGCGCAGCAATTTTTCCCGGTCGATTTTTGGGCCGCGGTACTGGATCTGCACCGAGCCCCAGTCCGGCTGGTGGGTGATCAGGCAGTTGGATTTCAGCAGATGGCTGACCAGCGTCTCTTCGACCACTTTTCCGCTCGCCGCGTTTTCGAGGTAACCGGCGCTGAATTCATAATTCTCCACCTCGATATCCTGATCGTCGATGCAGGTCCCGTTGAAGTGGGCGACAGGCTGCCCTTCCAGCTCGTGCAGGCGATACAGTGAAACGCTTACCTTACCCTGCGCGCAGGCGCTTAAGTCACGTTCCAGGGTGTGCTGAACGTCGTCCCAACTGTTGAATTTTGTCTGGTTAAAACTGTTGAGATACAGCTTAAAGCTTTTGGACTCGACGAGATTAACGCTGGCGTAATCCAGCTCGACGTGGCCCACCGCCACCTGCGGCAGACCGCGTGCGTTGAGCCAGGAGAGTTCGTACAGCGTCCAGATATCACCGCCGACAAACGGCAATGCGTCCGCATGCAGACCCAGAGGATCGCGATTCAGGCTGCGCGGTACGCCCTGCAGCAGGCTTGCATCGTAGGTATCGCGGTAATCGGTCGATTTACCCAGCGTTAAGCCGGTTAACGCCTGATGATTTTCGTAAGACATGTTTCATAGCCACTTTACAGGTACACTTATGGGCTGAGTTTATCCTGTCTGACAAGAAGAGAGAAATCGGTGGACGTCGAAACTGCAAATGCCCTCACTACCTTCACGACCCGCTATTGCGACGCATGGCATGAAAAGCAGGGCTCGTGGCCGCAAAGTGCTGATTTATATGGCGTACCCTCGCCGTGCATTATCTCTTCGCTTGAGGATTACGTTATCTGGCAGCCGAAGCCCAATACCGGCGAGCAAAATGTAAATGCGGTTGAACGGGCAATGGACATTGTGGTACAACCAGCGGTTCATGCGTTTTATACCACGCAGTTCGCAGGGGATATGCCCGCGCGCTTTGCTGATATCACGCTGATGCTGTTGCAGACCTGGAGCGGAGACGATCTGCAGCGTGTTCAGGAAAACCTGATTGGTCATCTGGTCACGCAAAAGCGCCTTAAGCTTTCTCCGACGCTCTTTATTGCCACGCTGGACAGTGAACTGGATGTGTTATCCGTCTGTAACCTGTCAGGTGAAGTGGTTAAAGAGACTATCGGTACCCGCAATCGCGAGACTCTCGCCCCCTCTCTTGCGGATTTCCTCACCCGACTTGAGCCACTTCTGTAATCCATGATGCTATAGCGCGTGTGAGAGATCTCTTACAAGGTTTGTGAGAGATCGCTGGAACATTCAGTATTACCTCATTTAGTTCAGATTAATATTACTCTGTTTTTCAATAGATTACGGGTTTATTGCACCTTTTTTAGGGATTTCTTACGGCTTACACACCCGAAAGGGTGGGTTGTAAGACGAAGCGGAATAGCGGATTCTATCTCCGTCGACAGGATGCCGACACGAGAAACGAACATCAGGATGATGGCGTATCTCACTCAGGACTCGTCAGGATGGCGCTGCAGGAAGGCTTCAGGATGAAGCGAAGTGGATTACGCAGGATGCGTAAGGGACACCTCCAGGAAGGAGAACGAGAGCCGGTCAGGATGGTCGGTGGGTCTGGAAGGCCAGGACGTTTCAGGATGAAACAAACACGTCAGGAAGATGTGTGCAGGATGCATCGGTTTACGGATGACCAGGCCTTCGGGCTTCAGGAAAAGTTGTCACGGATGAGCAGGGAGCACGAATTGTAGCTGGAATGCTGCGGAACGAACCGGGAGCACTGTTTTTACAGTGCTCCCTTTTTTTATTTCTGTCTTCCGCAATGCTATGCTGCGCGCCGTTCACTTTTTCAGTTGAGGTTACTATGACGCAACACGATAGCGTTCGTGCTCAGTTGCACGCCATCGAAGCCCTTTTGCGCCAACATCAGCTGTGGCAGGAGACCGCGCCGCAGCCAGAAGCGTTCGCGAGCACCCAGCCCTTCTGCCTGGATACGCTGGCCCCGTTTGAGTGGCTGCAGTGGGTGTTAATTCCGCGCATGCACGCCCTGCTTGAGGGCGGTCACCCGCTGCCGCAGGCGTTTGCTGTCTCTCCCTACTATGAAATGGCGCTCGAGGCGACGCACCCTGCGCGTGACGTGATGCTGGTCGAACTGGAAAAACTGGATGCCCTGTTTGCCGGTGAAGATGCATGACGCTTGAGATCCTCTATCAGGACGAGTGGCTGGTGGCGGTGAATAAACCGTCAGGCTGGCTGGTGCACCGCAGCTGGCTGGATCGCGACGAGAAAGTGGTGGTGATGCAGACCGTTCGCGACCAGATTGGTCAGCATGTTTTTACCGCCCATCGTCTCGACAGACCGACCTCCGGCGTGCTGCTGATGGGGCTGTCCAGCGAAGCTGGCCGTCTGCTGGCGCAGCAGTTTGAACAGCACCAGATCCAGAAGCGCTACCACGCGATCGTGCGTGGCTGGCTGACCGAGTCCGCCACCCTGGACTACCCGCTGGTGGAGGAGCTGGACAAAATTGCCGATAAATTTGCCCGCGATGACAAAGGTCCGCAGCCTGCGGTGACGGATTATCGCAGCATGGCGACGACGGAAATGCCGGTGGCCACCAGCAAATTTCCGACCACGCGCTACAGCCTGGTTGAGCTTCTGCCCAAAACCGGGCGTAAGCACCAGCTGCGACGCCATCTTGCACATCTGCGCCACCCGATTATTGGCGACAGCAAACACGGTGATTTGCGCCAGAACCGCAGCGCGGCCGAACACTTTGGCTGCCATCGTCTGATGCTTCACGCGAGCGAGCTCAGCATGACGCACCCGTTTACCGGCGAACCGCTGACTATCCGCGCGGGGCTGGACGATGTCTGGATGCAGGCGCTGTCACAGTTTGGCTGGCTGGGACAACTCCCCGAAAATGAAAGGGTTGAGTTTGTATCGGGCAACGTTCAGGATGAACAGTAAACGCATTCATTATGGGAAAATATCATGGCTGAAGTAGGCATTTTTGTCGGCACAATGTACGGCAATTCGCTGCTGGTCGCGGAAGAGGCTGAGGCGATTCTGGTAAGCCTGGGCCATAAAGCCACGGTCTATGAAGACCCGGAGCTGGCAGACTGGGAAAAGTATAAAGACAAATACATTCTGGTGGTGACCTCCACCACCGGGCAGGGCGATCTGCCGGACAGCATCGTACCGCTGTTCCAGGGCATTAAAGACCAGCTTGGCTATCAGCCGGACGTGCACTACGGCATCATTGCCCTGGGCGACAGCTCTTACGCCAACTTCTGCGGCGGTGGCAAGCAGTTCGATGCGCTCCTGCAGGAGCAGAGCGCCCAGCGCGTCGGCGAGATGCTGCTGATTGATGCGGGTGAGCACCCGGAGCCAGAAAGCGAATCAAACCCATGGGTCGAGCACTGGGCAACGCTGCTTAAATAACCCTGCGCTATACCAATGGTAGGCCGGGTCAGGCGTAGCCGCCACCCGGCATTAAAACGCCATTTCCGTGAACCACCTTCCACTCCTCTGGGCTTATGCCCTAAACAACCTCCCTCACACCCTTTAATACTGTGTTTTTGCACGGTGAGAGAAGGTGTCACTCCTTCATATACTTTCCTGGTCACGATAAAACGGCTTCAGGCCGTACCAAAACGACAAAACAAATCTCATTCTGATTACCCTACCGGTGCTGTACAGAATGAACCTGGCGAAAGCTATGTTTCAGGAGTGCAACAATGAGTACATTAAGCCACGCGGCGAGCAGCGCTGAAAAGCGCACCAACGCCCGCTACTGGATAGTGGTGATGCTGTTTATCGTCACGTCCTTTAACTATGGTGACCGCGCCACGCTGTCGATTGCCGGTTCGGAAATGGCAAAAGATATCGGCCTTGATCCCGTGGGCATGGGTTACGTTTTCTCCGCATTCTCATGGGCCTACGTCATCGGGCAAATTCCAGGCGGCTGGCTGCTGGACCGTTTTGGATCTAAACGCGTCTATTTCTGGTCCATCTTTATCTGGTCTGCCTTTACCCTGCTGCAGGGCTTCGTCGATATCTTCAGCGGCTTCGGTATTATCGTGGCACTCTTCACGCTGCGCTTCCTGGTGGGCTTAGCGGAAGCGCCTTCCTTCCCGGGCAACAGCCGCATTGTCGCTGCCTGGTTCCCGGCGCAGGAGAGGGGGACGGCGGTGGCGATTTTCAACTCCGCACAGTACTTCGCAACGGTGATCTTCGCGCCAATCATGGGCTGGCTGACGCATGAGGTGGGCTGGTCACACGTCTTCTTCTTCATGGGTGGGCTTGGGATCGTCATCAGCTTTATCTGGCTGAAAGTGATCCACGAACCCAACCAGCACCCTGGCGTGAACAAAAAAGAGCTGGAGTACATCGCAGAAGGCGGTGCGCTGATCAACATGGATCAGAAATCCGCGACGGCAAAAGTCCCGTTCAGCCAGAAATGGGCGCAGATCAGGCAGCTCGTCGGTTCGCGCATGATGATCGGCATCTATCTGGGCCAGTATTGTATTAACGCCTTAACCTACTTTTTCATCACCTGGTTCCCGGTATACCTGGTTCAGGCCCGTGGTATGTCGATTCTGAAAGCGGGATTCGTCGCCTCGGTCCCGGCAATCTGCGGTTTCGTCGGCGGCGTGCTCGGCGGGGTGATTTCCGACTGGCTGATGCGCCGCACGGGGTCACTGAACATCGCGCGTAAAACGCCTATCGTGCTCGGCATGCTGCTCTCCATGACCATGGTGTTCTGTAACTACGTCAATGCCGAGTGGATGATCATCGGCTTTATGGCGATGGCCTTCTTCGGCAAAGGCATTGGCGCGCTGGGCTGGGCGGTGATGGCGGATACGGCCCCGAAAGAGATCAGCGGCCTGAGCGGCGGTCTGTTCAACATGTTCGGCAACATCTCCGGGATTGTTACGCCCATCGCGATCGGTTACATCGTCGGCACCACCGGATCGTTCAACGGTGCGCTGATCTACGTGGGTGTGCATGCGCTGGTGGCGGTATTGAGTTACCTGGTGCTGGTGGGGGATATCAAACGCGTCGAACTTAAACCTGTTGCGGAGCGTGGCTGATGACAACGCAATCGAGTCCAATCGTCACGGAGATGAAGGTCATCCCGGTGGCCGGGCAGGACAGCATGCTGCTCAATATTGGCGGTGCGCATAACGCCTGGTTTACCCGTAATATCGTCGTACTGAAAGACAGCGCAGGAAATACCGGCGTGGGCGAGGCCCCTGGCGGAGAGGTGATTTACCAGACGCTGGTCGATGCCATTCCGCAGGTCGTGGGCCAGGAAGTGGCCCGTCTGAACAAGGTGGTTCAGCGGGTGCATAAGGGTAATCAGTCGGCAGACTTTGAGACGTTCGGTAAAGGTGCCTGGACGTTTGAACTGCGCGTCAACGCGGTCGCCGCCCTGGAGGCCGCCCTGCTCGATTTACTGGGTAAGGCGCTCAATGTCCCGGTCTGCGAGCTACTGGGACCCGGTAAACAGCGCGATGCGGTCACCGTGCTGGGCTATCTGTTCTACGTTGGCGATCGCAATAAAACCGATCTCCCCTATCTGGCCCGAACCGCGGGCGACCACGACTGGTATCAGCTGCGCCATCAGGAAGCGCTCTCCAGCGACGCGGTGGTGCGGCTGGCCGAGGCGGCGCAGGATCGCTACGGCTTTAAGGATTTCAAGCTGAAGGGCGGCGTGCTGCCCGGCGAGCAGGAGATTGACACGGCCCGGGCGCTGAAAAAGCGCTTTCCGGATGCACGGATCACCGTCGATCCCAACGGCGCATGGCTGCTGGATGAAGCGATTAGCCTGTGCAAAGGGCTAGGGGATGTTCTGACCTATGCGGAAGATCCCTGCGGCGCGGAGCAGGGTTTTTCGGGCCGTGAAGTCATGGCTGAGTTCCGTCGCGCCACCGGGCTGCCTGTCGCGACCAATATGATTGCTACCAACTGGCGCGAAATGGGTCACGCGGTGATGCTAAACGCCGTCGACATACCGCTGGCGGACCCGCACTTCTGGACGCTTTCAGGCGCAGTGCGCGTGGCGCAGCTGTGCGACGACTGGGGGCTGACCTGGGGCTGTCACTCGAACAATCACTTTGATATTTCGCTGGCGATGTTTACCCACGTTGGCGCGGCGGCGCCGGGTAACCCGACCGCCATCGACACCCACTGGATTTGGCAGGAAGGGGAAGCCCGCCTGACGAAAAATCCGCTGGAAATCATCAATGGCAAGATTACCGTACCGGATGCGCCGGGCCTGGGCGTGGAGATTGACTGGGATCGGATCCATAAAGCCCATGAGGCGTATAAAAAATTGCCGGGCGGCGCGCGTAACGACGCGGGCCCGATGCAGTACCTTATTCCCGGCTGGACTTTTGACCGTAAGCGCCCTGTTTTCGGACGTCACTGATAAAAGGATTGAACGATGAGTACTTTTTCTACCCCTGTAGTTACCGCCATGCAGATCGTTCCGGTTGCGGGCCATGACAGCATGTTGATGAACCTGAGCGGCGCGCATGCGCCATTCTTTACCCGCAACATTGTCATTATCAAAGACAATTCCGGCCATACGGGCGTGGGCGAAATTCCGGGCGGGGAGAAGATCCGCCAGACGCTGGAAGATGCCATTCCGCTGGTGGTGGGCAAAACGCTGGGTGAGTACAAAAATGTCCTCAACACTGTGCGCAACACCTTTGCCGATCGCGATGCCGGTGGGCGTGGCCTGCAGACCTTCGATCTGCGCACCACCATTCACGTGGTGACCGGGATTGAATCCGCCCTGTTGGATCTGCTGGGTCAGCATCTGGGCGTCAACGTTGCGTCGCTGCTGGGCGAGGGTCAGCAGCGCAGCGAAGTGGAAATGCTGGGCTATCTGTTCTTTGTTGGCGACCGCAAGCTGACGCCTTTGCCGTACCAGGGCCAGCCGGACGAACAATGCGACTGGTACCGGCTCCGCCACGACGAGGCGATGACTCCGGATGCGGTGGTGCGCCTGGCGGAAGCCGCTTATGAAAAATATGGCTTCAATGATTTCAAACTGAAGGGCGGCGTGCTGGCCGGTGAGGAAGAGGCGGAAGCCGTGACCGCGCTGGCAAAACGCTTCCCGCAGGCGCGCGTGACGCTGGATCCGAACGGCGCATGGTCGCTTAATGAGGCCATTGCGATCGGTAAACAGCTGAAAGGCGTGCTGGCGTATGCGGAAGATCCGTGTGGGGCAGAGCAAGGCTTCTCAGGACGTGAAGTGATGGCGGAATTCCGTCGCGCTACGGGGCTGCCGACCGCGACCAATATGATTGCGACCGACTGGCGTCAGATGGGACACACCCTGTCATTGCAGTCTGTTGATATTCCGCTGGCGGACCCGCACTTCTGGACGATGCAGGGGTCGGTGCGCGTGGCGCAGATGTGCCATGAGTTTGGCCTGACCTGGGGCTCGCACTCTAACAACCACTTCGATATCTCTCTGGCGATGTTCACTCACGTCGCCGCCGCCGCGCCGGGCACGATCACCGCTATCGACACCCACTGGATCTGGCAGGAAGGTAACCAGCGTCTGACTAAGCAGCCGTTTGAGATCAAAGGTGGCATGGTGCAAGTGCCTTCCACCCCGGGGCTGGGGGTTGAGCTGGATATGGATCAGGTCATGAAGGCCCACGAGCTGTATCAAAAACACGGTCTGGGCGCGCGCGACGACGCGATGGCGATGCAGTATTTGATCCCGGACTGGACATTCGACAATAAACGCCCGTGCATGGTACGATAAACGCATTGGGACCGCTCCCATGAGCGGTCTTTTACGTGGTGTATGCTTAACGTAACGACTATGCGTAAGGATGGCTTATGAAAATTGTTATCGCACCGGACTCGTATAAGGAAAGTTTGAGTGCGCTTGAGGTTGCGACAGCGATAGAACGTGGTTTTCGCGAGATCTTTCCCGAGGCGATTTACGTCAAACTGCCGGTCGCGGACGGTGGCGAAGGGACGGTTGAGGCGATGATCGCGGCAACGCAGGGACGCATTGTACATGTTCCGGTGACCGGCCCGCTGGGTGAGTGCGTGGAAGGGTTTTATGGCTTATCCGGTGACGAGCAGAGTGCCTTTATTGAAATGGCGGCGGCAAGCGGCCTGGAGCTGGTTGCGCCTTCGCAGCGTAATCCGCTGAAAACCACCTCCTGGGGCACGGGCGAACTGATTCGTCACGCGCTGGATGCGGGCGTTAAGCATATCATCATTGGCATTGGCGGCAGCGCCACCAATGACGGCGGCGCAGGGATGGTGCAGGCGCTGGGCGCTAAATTGCTCGACGCCAGCGAACAGCCTCTTGGGCAGGGCGGGGGCGAGCTGGGAAAACTCGCGCGTATCGACCTGAGCGGGCTGGACAGACGTCTGGCGGAGTGCCGGATAGAAGTCGCCTGTGATGTGACGAATCCGCTTACCGGAAAGGATGGCGCGTCAGCCGTATTTGGCCCGCAAAAGGGGGCCACTCCCGAGATGATCGTTACCCTGGACAACGCGCTGGCGCACTATGCGAGCGTGATTGCCCGGGATCTGTATATCGACGTGCTTAACCTTGCGGGCGGCGGCGCGGCGGGTGGCATGGGGGCCGCGCTGTACGCTTTTTGCGGCGCGCAGCTGCGCCAGGGCATCGAGATCGTGACCGATGCGCTACACCTGGCCGATCAGGTAGCCGATGCGGATCTGGTGATCACGGGGGAAGGTCGCATCGACAGCCAGACGATCCACGGCAAAGTCCCGGTGGGCGTGGCAAAAGTGGCGAAACGCTTTAACAAACCCGTCATCGGCATTGCAGGCAGCCTGACGGCGGACGTTGGTGTGGTTCACGATCACGGCATTGATGCCGTGTTTAGCGTGATCTACACCATCTGCTCGCTGGAAGACGCGCTGGAAAATGCCGGCGAGAACGTCAGGATGGCCGCAAGGAATATCGCGGCGGTGCTGAAAGTGGGGCAGGGGATGTAGTTCTCCCTCTCCCCGTGGGAGAGGGGCGGGATGAGGGCATCAGGCCGCACCCGCAATCGTAGGCCCGGTAAGGCGAAGCCGCCACCGGGCTTTTACCTCAGCTCCCCAACACCTTCATCGCTTCCCGCGTCACGTTATCCATTTCATCCAGCAGCTCCAGGAACTCCGGTTCAAGCTCCGATTCCGGCGTACCGGCACGCAGCTGCTGTTCCAGCAGCTGGCAGAGGTTTTTCAGCCGCGGTACGCCGCTGTACCCGCAGCTACCGTGCAGCTTGTGGATTGCTTCCAGCAGATCTTCCGGGTTTTCACCCACCAGCTGCTCTTCCACCTTATTGCGAATTTCCGGCAGAAACGCGACCAGCATTTGCAGCATCTCGCGGGCCAGATCGGGTTTACCTGCCGCCTGGCGCAGAGCAAGCTGCCAGTCAAGGGTCGCGTTCTGGTTGACGGTTATTTCAACCGGCTCGCTGGATACCGTGTACGTCCCGCCAATATGACCCGGCTTATAGCGTAACAGCAGGTTATGAAGTTTCTCTTCATCGATTGGCTTCGCCAGATAATCATTCATTCCGGCGCTCAGCAGCTTCTCTTTCTGACCGGCCATCGCGTGTGCGGTGACTGCAATCACCGGCGTTTGCTGCTGATGCGGCAGCTGGTGGATCAGCTCGCAGGCACGAATGCCATCCATGCCCGGCATCTGAATATCCATAAGGATTAAATCAAACTGCATCTGCTTAGCCTGTTCAACCGCCTGCGCGCCGCTGGTGCACAGCTCCACATGCTGAACCTGGTCTTCAAGCAATGCGCCAATGAGCTTCAGGTTGGCCGGATTATCATCCACCGCCATCACGCTCATCGGCAATTTTTGCTCATCGTCAATCATCGGGAGGGCATGCTGGCTGAGACGGCAATATTCCGTGAGCGCAGGCAGCAGGCGGGTCGCGGTGAGCGGTTTAAGCAAGCAGGCGGCTGCCCCGTCATTTTTCAACTCTTCTGCATTGAGCTGCGCGTGGCAAGGCAGCGCCAGCAGCAGGTAGTCGGTCATCGACGCGGCTTTCGCCAGCCGCTCCTGCTGCATGGTCAGCTCGCCGGTGAAGGTGACCGGGATCCCCATCAGCAGGATGTCGTAATGCTCAACGGCCAGAGCGGAGAAGGTTGGGCTGTAGACCACCTCCAGCGGCGTGGTGCTTAAAATGTCGAGCGCGCACTGTGCTGCCGCCGCGTTAGGTTCGACGTAGGCCAGACGCTTGCCTTTCAGGCAGTCCGTCACCGGGCCATCGGTCAATACGTTTGGATTGAGGTCCAGATTAATGTGGAACCAGAAGGTTGAACCGCGGTTCGGCTGGCTGTGGAAAGAGATATCGCCGCCCATCTCGTTCACCAGGCGTTGCGTGATCACCAGCCCCAGACCGGTGCCGCCATGACGGCGGGAGATACTGGCATCCGCCTGACGGAACGCCTGGAACAGACGCGACTGGTCGCGCTCCGGAATCCCGATGCCGGTATCGCGGATCTGGACTTCAATCTGCACTTTATTGTTGCTGATTGAGCGTTTTTCTACCAGAATGTCGATGTTACCGCTTTCGGTGAATTTAATGGCATTCCCGACAAGGTTCGTAATGACCTGCTGCAGGCGCAGCGGATCGCCAATGACGTTATCCGGCACGTCGTTTTTAATGTTGAGCGTCAGCTCAAGGCCTTTGTCGTGGGACGAGTGCGCGAGCAGCGTCACCACCTCATCGAGCGTACTGCGAAGCGGGAAGGGAATGCTTTCCAGGATAAGTTTGCCCGCTTCCAGCTTCGAGAAGTCCAGCACGTCGTTAATGATCGCCAGCAGGTTGTTGGCCGAGCGTTCAATGGTGTGCAGGTGATCCCGCTGAGTCGGGTTGAGCTCGCTTTTCAGGGTCAGGCGGGTGAAGCCGATCACGCCGTTGAGCGGCGTACGCAGCTCGTGCGACATATTGGCCAGGAATTCCGACTTAATACGCGCCGCTTCCTGAGCGCGCTTTTTCGCCAGATCCAGCTCAACGTTCTGGATCTCCATCTGCTCCAGCGTTTCGCGCAGGTCGGACGTCGCCTGGTCAACGTTGTGCTGCATCTCTTCGTGGTATGCCGCCAGCGACATGGCCATCGAGTTGATGCCGTTCTTCAGCATATCCAGCTCACCCAGCATAAACCCTTCCACACGGCTGTCGAGCTGTCCCCGGCGAATGCGGTCAACCGTGTTAACCATGTTGCGGATGGGACCCGTCACGTCGCGCATCAGGCGCCAGCCGAAGATCAGCGCAATGCCGATGCAGAACAGCATCATCACGCCGGAGATGAAAATCTCTTTGTACTGCTGTAGCCGGACCGACTTGAGATCCAGCTCCAGCGCCACATATCCCAGCATATTATTGCTGGATTTGGCGTCGGACTGCGCAGACTCATCGGGGGAATAGCTTTCCGACACGATCGGCGTGCGCAGGATCATGATATCGCCGCGCCGCAGTACGGTGAGGTGACGCGGGAACGGCGTACCGTCCGGGATCTTCAGGGCTGCCGGATCGAGATGAAAGTTCGAGGTGACAAACAGGCGGTTATGTTCGTCGTAAACGGAAATGGCGCGTACGATGTCCGAGTGGCGGCGGTGGAGTACGCTGATTAACTGCCCAATGGATTCGCGGTTTTGCAGGTTCATGCCGTACTCGCTGGAGACGGCAAGCGGTTCGATAATGCTGGCGCCTGCATCCTCCAGCTGTCGCTGCAAATCGTTATAGCGGTGCACCACAAAGAAGATACTCAGCAGCAAACCGATGAGAACGGTGGGGGCGAGGATCAAAATCATCATGCGCGCGCGCAGGCTGTAGTTGGTCATGGCGTTCCGTTATGGGACAATTAAGATAATTATGTTTATGTGAGAAAAATCTCGGCGATGGCGCAATTCTACTCTGCAAAGCGACGCGTGACGACGCGTCAAATCATCACTGTTGAGGCCACGGACCTTGATCCGTTTGGTCAGGGAGTGGCACGCCACAATGGTAAGGCTCTGTTTATAACAGGTTTACTGCCAGCAGAACGAGCAGAAATTACGCTGACGGAAGATAAACGCCAGTTTGCGCGCGGGCAGGTTAAGCGTCGCCTCAACGATAGCCCGGAGCGTGTGGCGCCCCGCTGTCCTCATTTTGGCGTGTGCGGCGGCTGCCAGCAACAGCACGCGAGCACAGAATTACAGCAAAAAAGCAAAAGCCGCGCGCTGGCGCGTCTGCTTAAACATGACGTTAACGAAATTCTTGCCGATGAGCCCTGGGGCTATCGTCGTCGCGCGCGCCTGAGCCTCAGCTATCAGCCAAAAACGGAGCGGCTGGAGATGGGGTTTCGCAAGGCCGGCTCCAGCGACATCGTTGACGTGAAGCAGTGCCCCATTTTGGTGCCCCATCTTGAGGCATTGCTTCCGGAAGTGCGCATCTGCCTCTCCGGGCTGGACGGCGTTCGCCATCTTGGGCATGTCGAACTGGTCATGGCAAACAATGGCCCGCTGATGGTGCTGCGCCATACCGCGCCGTTGTCGAAAAAAGATCGCGAAAAACTGGAACGCTTTTCGCATTCCCACGACCTGGCGCTTTTCCTTGCACCACAAAGCGAGATACTTGAACAGGTTACCGGTGAGGCGCCCTGGTATGCGTCAAACGGACTACGCTTAACGTTCAGTCCGCGAGATTTCATTCAGGTCAATGATGGCGTTAACCAGCAGATGGTGGCGAAAGCGCTGGCGTGGCTGGATGTTCAGAAAAGCGACCGGGTGCTCGATCTGTTCTGCGGAATGGGCAACTTCACGCTGCCGCTGGCGCGAGAAGCGGCCAGCGTCGTCGGCGTGGAAGGCGTTGAGGCGCTGGTGGCGAAAGGGCAGGAGAACGCGCGGCAGAACGGCTTGCAAAATGTGACATTCTTTCATCAAAATCTTGAGGAAGATGTCACCCAACAGCCGTGGGCAAAGCAGGGCTTCGATAAAATTTTGCTCGACCCGGCACGTGCCGGTGCCCCGGGCGTGATGGCACATATTATTAAACTCGCGCCGAAGCGTGTGGTCTATGTTTCCTGTAACCCGGCAACGCTTGCCCGGGACAGCGAGGCATTACTCAGCGCGGGTTACCAGATTCAGCGTCTGGCAATGCTGGACATGTTCCCGCACACTGGGCATCTGGAATCGATGGTGTTGTTCGAGCACATCTAATTTGTTTGGCTTGTCGACTTCGACAGGCCCTGGTCCCTAAAGGAGAGGACAATGGTTGCGGTAAGAAGTGCACATCTCAATAAAGCTGGGGAGTTTGACCCACAAAAATGGATCGCAAGTCTGGGAATTTCCAGCCAGCAGTCGTGTGAACGCTTAACCGAAACCTGGGCCTATTGTCTGCGCACCACGCAGGGGCATCCCGACGCCGATCTTCTCCTGTGGCGCGGCGTGGAGATGGTTGAAATCCTGTCCATGCTGAACATGGACATCGAAACGCTGCAGGCCGCGCTGCTGTTCCCCCTCGCGGATGCGGACGTGGTCAGCGAAGACGTGCTGCGCGACAGCGTCGGGAAATCCGTCGTCGCGCTGATCCACGGCGTACGCGATATGGCGGCTATCCGCCAGCTTAAAGCCGCGCACACCGATTCCGTCTCCTCAGAGCAGGTCGATAACGTTCGCCGGATGCTGCTGGCCATGGTGGATGATTTCCGCTGCGTGGTCATCAAGCTGGCCGAGCGTATTGCCCACCTGCGAGAGGTGAAGGATGCGCCGGAAGACGAGCGCGTGCTGGCCGCCAAAGAGTGTACAAACATCTATGCGCCGCTGGCGAACCGCTTAGGGATTGGTCAGCTGAAATGGGAGCTGGAAGATTACTGCTTCCGCTATCTGCACCCGGCGGAATATAAACGGATTGCCAAACTCCTGCACGAGCGCCGTATCGATCGCGAGCACTATATCGAGGAGTTTGTCGGTGGCCTGCGTCAGGCGATGAAAGAAGAGAACGTGCGCGCCGAAGTCTACGGTCGACCAAAACACATCTACAGCATCTGGCGCAAAATGCAGAAGAAACACCTCGCCTTTGACGAGCTGTTTGACGTGCGCGCCGTGCGTATCGTGGCGGAGCGTTTGCAGGACTGCTACGCCGCGCTGGGGATAGTGCACACGCACTTCCGTCATCTGCCCGATGAGTTCGATGACTATGTCGCCAACCCCAAACCGAACGGCTATCAGTCTATCCATACCGTGGTGCTTGGCCCGGGCGGTAAAACGGTCGAGATTCAGATCCGCACCAAACAGATGCACGAGGACGCCGAGCTGGGCGTTGCCGCGCACTGGAAATACAAAGAAGGCACGTCCGGCGGGGCGCGTTCAGGCCACGAAGACCGCATTGCCTGGCTGCGTAAGCTGATTGCGTGGCAGGAAGAGATGGCCGATTCCGGCGAGATGCTCGACGAAGTGCGCAGCCAGGTCTTTGACGATCGGGTGTATGTCTTTACGCCGAAAGGGGACGTTGTTGACCTGCCGGCCGGCTCTACGCCGCTCGATTTTGCCTACCACATCCATAGCGATGTGGGGCACCGCTGCATCGGGGCGAAAATTGGCGGGCGTATCGTACCGTTCACCTATCAGCTGCAGATGGGTGACCAGATTGAAATCATTACCCAGAAGCAGCCGAACCCGAGCCGGGACTGGCTTAACCCGAACCTGGGGTATGTCACCACCAGCCGCGGACGCTCGAAAATTCACGCCTGGTTCCGTAAACAGGATCGTGACAAGAATATCCTTGCCGGTCGTCAGATCCTCGACGACGAGCTGGAGCATATCGGAATCAGCCTGAAAGAGGCGGAGAAATTCCTGCTGCCGCGCTACAACTTCAACGAGCTTGATGAGCTGTTAGCGGCCATTGGCGGCGGTGATATTCGTCTGAATCAGATGGTGAACTTCCTGCAGGCGCAGTTCAATAAGCCAAGCGCGGAAGAGCAGGACGCGGCGGCGCTGAAGCAGCTGCAGCAGAAAACCTACGCGCCGCAGCAGCGCAGCAAGGACAACGGCCGCGTGGTGGTCGAAGGGGTCGGTAACTTGATGCACCACATCGCCCGCTGCTGCCAGCCAATCCCAGGGGATGATATCGTCGGCTTTATCACCCAGGGGCGCGGAATTTCGATTCACCGTTCCGACTGCGACCAGCTTGCCGAGCTGCAGTCCCATGCGCCGGAGCGCATCGTGGAAGCGGTCTGGGGGGAAAGCTATTCCGCTGGCTACTCGCTGGTGGTGCGCGTTACCGCCAACGACCGCAGCGGCCTGCTGCGCGACATTACGACCATTCTCGCCAACGAGAAGGTCAACGTGCTGGGCGTCGCCAGCCGCAGCGATACCCGCGAGCAGCTTGCCACCATCGATATGACCATCGAAATCTACAACCTGCAGGTGCTGGGCCGCGTGCTCGGCAAGCTGAACCAGGTGCCGGATGTGATTGACGCGCGTCGTCTGCACGGCGGCTAAACATCCTCTTCCGTAGGCCGGGTAAGGCAACGCCGCCACCCGGCATTTTTTCATCAGGACAGAACTATGACTCAAATCGACCGCCTGCTCGGCATCATGACACGCCTGCGCGACCCTGAAAACGGCTGCCCGTGGGACAAAGAGCAGACTTTCGCCACCATCGCCCCGTACACCCTTGAAGAGACCTACGAGGTGCTGGACGCCATTTCCCGTGAAGATTTTGACGACCTGCGCGGCGAGCTGGGCGATCTGCTGTTCCAGGTGGTGTTCTACGCGCAGATGGCGCAGGAAGAAGGGCGCTTTAACTTTGACGATATTTGCGCTGCCATCAGCGACAAGCTTGAGCGCCGTCATCCCCATATTTTTGGTGACGCCACCGCAGGAAACAGCACCGAAGTGCTGGCCCGCTGGGAGCAGATCAAAAGCGCCGAGCGGGCAGAAAAATCCCAGCACTCCGCGCTGGATGATATCCCGCTGAGCCTGCCCGCGCTGATGCGCGCGCACAAAATCCAGAAACGCTGCTCCGCGGTGGGGTTTGACTGGACTTCCCTCGGCCCGGTGCTGGATAAAGTGCACGAAGAGATAGATGAGGTCATGCACGAAGCGCAGCAGGCGGTGGTGGATGAAGCAAAGCTTGAGGAAGAGATGGGCGACCTGCTGTTTGCGACCGTCAACCTTTCTCGCCACCTGGGTGTAAAAGCGGAAACGGCACTGCAAAAAGCCAACCTGAAATTCGAACGCCGCTTTCGCGAAGTTGAGCGGATTGTGGCCTCGCGCGGCCTGGAAATGAGCGGTATTGACCTCGAAGCGATGGAAGAAGTCTGGCAGGAAGTAAAGCGCCAGGAATCTGATCTCTAACGAAATTTTGCGATCAAGCGCAATTTGTGTGATTTTTTAAATGACAAGCGCTTGATTTGCGTCAAAAACATTTACCCAAAAGGGGCTATTTTCTCACTCCTTATGTTTGTCATGGCCTGGAATGGAGACGGAGAATGAAAGTTTGTGGCGCTCGCCGTGTTCGGGTATACTACTTTCCCGTCCTGGTTATTCCATCGTTTCACCCTAACTTCTCAGGTTCAGCATGACAACGAACTATATTTTTGTGACCGGCGGGGTCGTATCCTCTCTGGGTAAAGGCATTGCCGCAGCCTCCCTCGCAGCCATTCTTGAAGCCCGTGGCCTCAATGTGACCATGATGAAACTGGATCCGTACATCAACGTCGATCCGGGCACCATGAGCCCAATCCAACACGGGGAAGTGTTCGTTACTGAAGACGGCGCTGAAACCGATCTGGATCTTGGCCACTACGAGCGTTTCATCCGCACCAAAATGACCCGTCGTAACAACTTCACGACTGGCCGCATCTACTCCGACGTTCTGCGTAAAGAGCGCCGTGGTGATTATCTGGGTGCCACCGTTCAGGTTATCCCGCACATCACTAACGCCATCAAAGAACGCATTGTTGCGGGTGGCGAAGGCCACGACGTGGTGCTGGTTGAAATCGGCGGTACCGTGGGTGATATCGAATCTCTGCCATTCCTGGAAGCGATTCGTCAGCTGGCGGTAGATATTGGCCGTGAACACGCGCTGTTCATGCACCTGACCCTGGTGCCGTACATGGCCGCTGCAGGTGAAGTGAAAACCAAACCGACTCAGCACTCTGTTAAAGAACTGCTCTCCATTGGTATTCAGCCAGACATCCTGGTTTGCCGCTCCGATCGCGCGGTTCCGGCGAACGAACGTGCGAAAATTGCATTGTTCTGTAACGTGCCTGAAAAAGCCGTTATTTCAATGAAAGATGTCGATTCCATTTATAAAATCCCGGGCCTGTTGAAATCGCAGGGCCTGGACGATTATATTTGTAAACGATTCAGCTTGAACTGTCCGGAAGCTAACCTGTCTGAATGGGAACAGGTTATTTATGAAGAAGCCAACCCGGCAGGCGAAGTGACTATCGGTATGGTCGGCAAGTACATTGAACTGCCGGATGCCTATAAGTCAGTGATCGAAGCGCTGAAACACGGTGGTCTGAAGAACCGTGTCTCCGTGAACATCAAGCTGATTGATTCGCAGGATGTTGAAACGCGTGGCGTTGAAATCCTGAAAGATCTGGATGCTATCCTTATCCCTGGCGGCTTCGGCTACCGCGGTGTAGAAGGCAAGATCGCCACCGCGCGCTATGCGCGTGAAAACAATATTCCATACCTCGGCATCTGCCTGGGTATGCAGGTTGCGCTGATCGAATTTGCGCGCAACGTAGCGGGAATGGAAAACGCGAACTCTACGGAATTTGTGCCAGACTGTAAGTACCCTGTGGTGGCGCTTATCACTGAATGGCGTGACGAAGAAGGTAACGTCGAAGTCCGTACCGAGAAGAGCGATCTGGGTGGCACCATGCGTCTTGGCGCACAGGCCTGCCAGCTGACTGACGATAGCGTGGTTCGCAAGTTGTATGGCGAGCCGGTCATCACCGAGCGCCATCGTCACCGCTATGAAGTCAACAACATGTTGTTGAAACCTATTGAAGCCGCGGGCCTGCGTGTTGCGGGACGCTCCGGGGATGATCAGTTAGTCGAGATCATTGAAGTGCCAAACCATCCGTGGTTTGTCGCCTGCCAGTTCCACCCGGAATTTACTTCAACGCCACGTGACGGGCATCCGCTGTTTGCAGGCTTCGTGAAGGCCGCCAGCGACTACCAGAAGCGTCAGGCGAAGTAAAAAAAGTTAGAACGGCAACGCGTACCTTTGGTACGCGTTGTTTGTCTGGAGTTTTAGTTTAACTTGTACTGAGGAAAATCTAATGTCCAAAATCGTTAAAGTCATCGGTCGTGAAATCATCGACTCCCGTGGTAACCCGACCGTTGAAGCCGAAGTTCACCTGGAAGGTGGTTTCGTTGGTATGGCTGCTGCTCCATCAGGTGCTTCTACCGGTTCCCGCGAAGCGCTGGAACTGCGCGATGGCGACAAATCTCGCTTCCTGGGTAAAGGCGTACTGAAAGCGGTTGGCGCTGTAAACGGTCCTATTGCTCAGGCAATCATTGGCAAAGACGCCAAAGACCAGGCTGGCATCGACAAGATCATGATCGATCTGGACGGTACTGAAAACAAATCTAACTTCGGTGCGAACGCAATCCTGGCAGTTTCCCTGGCGAACGCCAAAGCGGCTGCGGCTGCTAAAGGTATGCCACTGTTCGAGCACATCGCTGAACTGAACGGCACCCCAGGCAAATACTCCATGCCTGTACCAATGATGAACATCATCAACGGTGGTGAGCACGCAGACAACAACGTTGATATTCAGGAATTCATGATTCAGCCAGTTGGCGCGAAATCCCTGAAAGAAGCGGTACGTATGGGTTCTGAAGTGTTCCACAACCTGGCTAAAGTTCTGAAAGCCAAAGGTATGAACACGGCTGTTGGTGACGAAGGTGGCTATGCGCCAAACCTGGGTTCTAACGCAGAAGCACTGGCTGTTATCGCAGAAGCAGTAAAAGCTGCAGGCTACGAGCTGGGCAAAGACATCACCCTGGCGATGGACTGCGCAGCATCTGAATTCTACAAAGACGGTAAATACGTTCTGGCTGGCGAAGGCAACAAAGCGTTCACCTCCGAAGAGTTCACTCACTTCCTGGAAGACCTGACCAAACAGTACCCAATCGTGTCTATCGAAGACGGTCTGGACGAGTCTGACTGGGCTGGCTTCGCATACCAGACTAAAGTACTGGGCGACAAAATCCAGCTGGTTGGTGACGACCTGTTCGTAACCAACACCAAGATCCTGAAAGAAGGCATCGAGAAAGGCATCGTTAACTCCATCCTGATCAAATTCAACCAGATCGGTTCTCTGACCGAAACTCTGGCTGCGATCAAAATGGCGAAAGACGCTGGCTACACCGCTGTTATCTCTCACCGTTCTGGCGAAACTGAAGACGCTACCATTGCCGACCTGGCTGTGGGTACCGCTGCAGGCCAGATCAAAACTGGTTCTATGAGCCGTTCTGACCGTGTTGCTAAATACAACCAGCTGATTCGTATCGAAGAAGCGCTGGGCGAAAAAGCACCATACAACGGTCGTAAAGAGATCAAAGGCCAGGCATAATCGCCTAAGCCTTAAAACGAAAATGCCAGTCGAATGACTGGCATTTTTTTTTGCTATTTAAAATCAACCGCCATTTGCTCCGGAATGGTCAGCCCCTGAGTGGTTTGCACGCAGCGGGCGATATAATCCGTAAACCGGGGTGGCTTCGGCATCCCCATGCTCAGCAGCTTATCGTTGCTGAAGCGCACGTTAAGCGTGGCAAACGCACCGTATAACCGCATGGCTTTCAGCATCAGACGTTCGTTGCACGGCCCAAAAATATGTTTCAGCTCGCGACGCATTCTGACCAGCGTTTCGTAGCTGACCTGCGCATACTTATCACCGACGGGGGCTTTCTCCAGCGCCTGCGCCATTGCCTGATCGATATCCGCAAAGCGAACGCTGTTCTCTTCTCCCGCAGAAATGTGTACCACTTCTCCCGGACGCGCGTTGCTGTTGAGCAGCATTAACATCGCGTCGGCGCAATAATCCACCGGAACAACGTCGATCCGGTCTTCCATTGAGCACATAAACTTCTGCAGCATCAGGCCCATGCTAAAGACCCAGAAAATGCTGCTCGACGGTGTGCAGCCGTGACGGGTATGGCCGACGACGATGGACGGACGGGCGATGAGCAGCGGCAGGTTCGGACACTCCTGGCGCATCAGCTGTTCGATGGTTGACTTCGAAAACGTGTATTCCACCAGGTGTTCAGCATTCTCTCTGAATTCAGCGCTTTCGGCTACCAGGGAATCCTGCTCCGGCGTGCATGACATCGCGGTGCCGACATGGAGGAAACGCTGCAGTCCTGTGACCTGCTCCATACGGCGTGCCAGCGCGAGCGTACCTTCAACGTTGACCTTCCAGATCAGCGGGTTGTTACCAAATGAGGCGACGGCCGCACAGTTCACGACATGCGTGACCCGATCCAGACGGGGATCGTTCAGGAAGGCTTCAGGCTGGCTGAGGTCGCCAATCAGGATATTATCCACCGTCAGGGAGGCCAGTTTGTCCTCAGGAACGTTGAACTTGCGCATATTCTCCAGCACGCGCTCCAGCCCGCTCTGCGGATCGCCGGCACGCGCGAGCAAAAGGAGTTCTACGGATTGATCGTTGGTCAGGATTTTTTCAAGAACTGCACCGCCCAGAAATCCGGTCACGCCTGTAATCAATAACATCTTCATTAATACCGTCTCATTATGATTGATGAGGCGGATTGTAGGCGCGCAAAAGTAAACGGCATTTAAATAATAAATCGCCGAAACCGACAGCATCTTAAGCTTATTTTAAGGAAAGGAAATCGGGCGGATATTTTGGACATTAGCGGAAGGGTAAAAATTCACTCTATTAAAATTTAAATTTTAACTTATTGAATTTAATGTTTTTTATAGGGGCGTGCCTGAACGGTAAACTTAATTCAAAATGTAATAAATATAATAATTTGTTACACCAAACATTTATCAAATAAATGATTTAAACGCCACTTAACTAAAATCAGACGGCATAAATCGCAGGCTATTTTATTTAGCCTGCGAAGGATTTTTAGAGTAACAGAGGAAGCGTAGCGCTGGCTGTTTGTTGGCTAACGTCGCCGTAATGACCATCCAGCGCAATCATGGACGTGGTCAGCAGCTCGACCAGCAGCATCACCCCAACCTTAGCATTGAGTGCGCCTGCGCTAAGGGGGCCCTCTGGTTTGGCAGCCACCAGCAGCATGTCGCTCAGGGACGCCAGCGGGCTGCGGGGCGTATTGCTGAGTGCCAGAACTTTAACGCCGCGCTTGCGGGCAAGCTTCACCACGTGGAGTAAATCCCGCGTCGAACCCGAACTGGAGATGGCCACAACCAGCGTCTCTTTCGAAAGCGTTGTCGCATTCATGGCCGCGCGGTGCATATCGCTAAACAGCTGTGCGGGTTTGCCCAGACGCAACAGCTTGTAGTGCAGATACTCCCCAAGGATCGCGCTGGCCGCGACGCCATAAATTTGCACGGATTGTGCCTGGTGCAGCGCCAGCGCCGCCTTTTCAAGCAGCGTGCGGTCGAGGAGTCTGGCGGTATCCTGCAAAGCCTGCACCGACTCATCCACGACGTTATCAATCTCATCTCCCGCCTGACGCGCGGGCTGGCCCTGCTGAATATCCAGCGCAAGCGCCATTTTAAATTCGTTATAGCCTTTGCAGCCCAGCGTGCGGCAAAGACGCGTGACGCTGGCCTCGCTGGTGTGGCTCTCGCGCGCCAGCTCGGTGATCGTCAGGTAGAGCACCCGGGCAGGATCGCTGAGGACAAATTCACCGAGTTTTTGTTGTGTTGGGCTGTACCCGGAAGCCTCCTGGCGTAGCTTCAGCAGCAGGTTTTCATGGTCTGACATGCTCGATCCTTAATGCGTTTCTCTGCGACTAGTGTGGCGGAAAGCGGGGGAAAGATGCCAGTCATTTTGAAAAAGTATGATCGTCGTCCTGGTTTTTGATGATAATTTTCACTATTAAATATTTATATGGTAAAAATTTTCATCGTTTAATGGGGGGATGAAAAAATGATGCAAATATTCAGTGGGGCTTCTTCAGGGGGATGGTTTGAAAAAGCGCAGCGCTTTGGCAAATCCTTTATGTTGCCGATTGCCGTGTTGCCTGCGGCGGGTCTGCTGCTGGGGATAGGCGGCGCGTTATCGAATCCCAATACGCTGGCGGCTTATCCGTTTTTAGATGTGGGCTGGCTTCAGGCCATTTTCACCATCATGAGCAGCGCAGGATCCATCGTGTTTGCGAACCTCTCGGTGCTGTTTGCCGTTGGGGTGGCCGTAGGGCTGGCAAAAAGCGATAAGGGTACGGCCGGGCTGGCGGCATTACTCGCGTTTCTGGTGATGAATGCCACCATTAACGCGCTGCTGATCCTCACTGGCAAACTGGCGCACGACAACCCGGGCGCCGTGGGGCAGGGCATGACGCTGGGCATTCAGACGCTGGAAACCGGCGTGTTTGGCGGCGTGGTGATTGGTCTGGTGACCTGCACGCTCCATCATCGGTTTAATAAAATAGCGCTTCCGCAGTTCCTCGGGTTCTTTGGTGGCTCGCGCTTTGTTCCCATCATCAGCTCCCTGGCGGCGATCCTCGTCGGTGCGCTCATGACCATGGTCTGGCCGCATTTCCAGAAGCTGATTTTTGGTCTGGGCGGGCTGGTGGATGCCACCGGCTATCTGGGCACCCTGCTGTACGGCTTTATTCTCCGCATGCTGGGCCCGTTTGGTTTGCACCACATCTTCTATCTGCCGTTCTGGACCACCGCGCTTGGCGGCAGTGAAATCGTCAACGGTCATCTGGTGGAAGGCACGCAGCGGATCTTCTTCGCCCAACTGGCCGATCCTACCACGCGTCAGTTTTACGAAGGCACGTCACGCTTCATGTCCGGGCGCTTTATTACGATGATGTTTGGCCTGCTCGGCGCGTGCCTGGCGATGTACCACACGGCAAAACCCGAGAACAAAAAGCGCGTTGCCGGACTGCTGCTTTCTGCCGCGTTAACCTCGTTCCTGACCGGGATTACCGAGCCTATCGAATTCTCGTTCCTGTTTATTGCACCGGTGCTTTACGTCATTCATGCGCTGTTTGACGGGCTGGCGTTCATGCTTGCACACATGCTGCATATCACCATCGGGCAAACCTTCTCCGGCGGTTTTATCGACTTCGTGCTGTTCGGCATTTTGCAGGGGGAGGCCAAAACCAACTGGATGTTCGTTCCGCTGGTCGGCGTGCCATGGTTCTTCCTTTACTACTTCACCTTCCGCTACCTGATTAACCGCTTTGATTTTGCTACGCCGGGTCGGGAAAAGGAGGCGATGGCTGACGACGTCAGTCTGCCGCAAAACGAACGCGCTGCTGCGGTGATCGCCGGATTAGGCGGAAAAGACAATCTTGAAGAGGTGGACTGCTGCGCCACGCGTCTTCGCGTCACGGTGAAGGACGGCAGCAAGGTGAATGACGCGGCGCTGAAAGCCACCGGGGCGCGCGGCGTTATCGTGCGCGGTAACGGTGTTCAGGTCATTTATGGCCCGCACGTCACGATTATCAAAAACGAAGTGGAAGAGATCTTATCGTAATGAAAACTGTACTGGATAACCTGAAGGGAAAACTGGTCGTCTCCTGTCAGGCGCTGGAGAATGAACCGCTGCATAGCCCGTTTATTATGTCGCGGATGGCGCTGGCGGCGGCGCAGGGCGGGGCCGCTGCAATTCGTGCCAACAGCGTGGTAGATATCGAGGCCATTAAGCAGCAGGTCTCTTTGCCGGTCATCGGCATCATCAAACGGGATTACCCGGAAAGCGAGGTGTTTATCACCGCCACGATGAAAGAGGTGGATGAGCTCATGACCGTCTCTCCGGAAATCATTGCGCTTGATGCGACGGCGCGGGAGCGTCCCGGCGGAGAATCCCTGGAAACGCTGGTCTCGCGCATCCGCTCACGCTATCCCGCGGTGCTGCTGATGGCGGATATCTCCTCCGTGGACGAAGCCGTGACGGCGCAGGCGCTGGGCTTTGACTGCGTCGGCACCACGCTTTACGGCTACACGGCGGAAACCGAGGGTCATACATTGCCTGACAACGACTGCACGTTCCTGAAAGCGGTGCTGGCGGCCGTGACGGTTCCCGTGGTTGCCGAAGGCAACGTGGATACGCCTGAACGCGCGGCCAGATGCCTGGCGCTGGGCGCGCATACGGTCGTCGTCGGCGGTGCGATCACCCGCCCACAGCAAATCACGGAACGGTTTATGGCGGCGATTGGCGCGCAAAGCACCGATGGAGCATGACCATCCGGCGGGGATCTGCGATACTTATCGTTTATCCCCTTTACTGAGATGACTATGCAGTACCCGATTAACGAGATGTTCCAGACCCTGCAAGGCGAGGGTTACTTTACCGGCGTTCCCGCTATTTTCATTCGTTTACAGGGATGCCCGGTTGGCTGTGCCTGGTGTGATACCAAACATACGTGGGATAAGCTCGCAGATCGGGAAGTGTCGCTGTTTAGCATTCTGGCGAAAACCAAAGAGAGCGATAAGTGGGGCGCGGGCAGTTCCGAAGATCTGCTGGCCATTATTGGTCGTCAGGGCTGGACGGCGCGCCACGTTGTGATCACCGGCGGTGAACCCTGCATCCACGATCTGACGCCGCTGACCGAGCTGCTCGAAAAGAACGGCTACAGCTGCCAGATTGAAACCAGCGGCACCCATGAAGTGCGCTGTTCACACACGACCTGGGTGACGGTATCGCCAAAAGTGAATATGCGCGGCGGGTATGACGTGCTGTCTCAGGCGCTGGAACGCGCGGATGAGATTAAGCACCCGGTAGGGCGCGTGCGTGATATCGAAGCGCTGGATGAACTGCTGGCCACGCTGACGGATGAAAAGCAGCGCGTCATTGCGCTTCAGCCGATCAGCCAGAAAGATGACGCGACGCGCCTGTGCATTGAAACCTGTATTGCGCGCAACTGGCGCCTGTCGATGCAGACGCACAAGTATCTGAATATTGCATAAAAAAAGCCCGGTGGCGCGAGCGCTTACCGGGCCTATGGTTCGATGCTCTTGTCGACCGGGCAGGCGTCAGCGCCACCCGGCAAGCATCACTCTCCGCGATACACGCAGCCTGCCGTGCAGGTCTCTTTGATCATCACCGCGCTCAGCAGCGGTACCAGCGGCTTCATCTGATCCCAAATCCATTTTGCCAGCACTTCACTGGTCGGGTTTTCAAGGCCCGGGATCTCATTCAGGTAGTAGTGATCCAGACGATCGTAGGTCGGCTTAAACGCCGCCTTCAGCTCGGCAAAATCCATGATCCAACCGGTATGCGGATCAACTTCACCGGTGATCTCAAGACGCACCATGAACGAATGCCCGTGCAGACGGCCGCATTTATGTCCTTCTGGAACATGCGGAAGGTGGTGGGCGGCTTCGAAGGTGAAATCTTTAAACAGTGTGGTGGACATGATCGCTCTCAGTAATGCGGAAAAAACCGCCGCATAGTACCGGAAAGCACAATTTTTAGCATTAACTAAAACGGCTCTGAAGCCAGGCGTCTCATTAAGAGGCGTTTTTTGTTGTTTTTATCGATAATTTTCAGAGGGTTAATTAATCGGTTTTATCGCTAAGCATGACAACCAAAACAGGTTAGTCCATTTGGTTATTTATTATTTCCATCCCTTCTTTAATTGTTATTATCCTCGCCGTTAACCTTATCTTCAGTTTGGATTTATTCGCTTAAAGTCCGCTTGGCTACTGGAACATAACGACGCATGACAACACAGGCCCCACCTTCAAATTTGCTTCCCCTGAACCCGGAGCAACTGGCGCGCCTTCAGGCTGCCACCTCTGATTTTTCTCCCACTCAGCTTGCCTGGGTCTCCGGTTATTTCTGGGGAATGCTCAATCAGCAGCCTGGCGCCGTGGCAGGTGCACCGGTAACGGCCGTTGAAATTCCGGCCATTACCCTGATTTCCGCCTCGCAGACGGGCAATGCCCGCCGCGTGGCCGAGGCGCTGCGTGACGACCTGCTGGCCGCCAAACTGAACGTGAACCTGGTCAATGCCGGGGATTATAAATTCAAACAAATCGCGTCAGAAAAACTGCTGGTGGTTGTGGCCTCAACGCAGGGTGAAGGTGAACCCGCAGAAGAAGCGGTGGCCCTGCACAAGTTCCTGTTCTCGAAAAAAGCGCCGAAGCTGGATGGCACGGCGTTTGCCGTGTTTGGCCTGGGCGATACCTCCTATGAATTCTTCTGCCAGTCCGGTAAAGACTTCGACAGCAGGCTGGCGGAACTGGGCGCGGAGCGTCTGCTGGACCGCGTTGACGCGGATGTCGAATACCAGACCGCCGCCGCCGAATGGCGTGCACGCATCGTTGAGGTGTTAAAAGCGCGCGTGCCGAAAGAGACGTCGACGCAGGCCGCGTTCACCGCGACGGGTGCTGTTAACGACATCCACACCAGCCCGTACACCAAAGAGGCGCCGCTGACGGCGAGCCTGTCGGTGAACCAGAAAATTACCGGCCGCGACTCGGAAAAAGACGTGCGCCATATCGAAATCGATCTGGGCGACTCGGGGCTGCGCTATCAGCCGGGCGATGCGCTGGGTATCTGGTATCAGAACGATCCGGCGCTGGTGAAAGAACTGGTTGAGCTGCTGTGGCTGAAAGGCGACGAGCCTGTCACCGTTGACGGCAAAACCCAGCCGCTTTCAGAGGCGCTGCAGTGGCATTTCGAACTGACGGTGAACACCCCGAATATCGTCGAAAACTATGCCACCTTGACGCGCAGCGAATCCCTGCTGCCGCTGGTGGGCGATAAAGCGAAGCTTCAGCATTACGCCGCGACGACGCCGATTGTCGATATGGTGCGCTTCTCTCCGGCTCAGCTGGATGCCGATGCGCTGATCGGTCTGCTGCGCCCGCTCACCCCGCGCCTGTACTCTATCGCCTCTTCCCAGGCTGAAGTGGAGAGTGAAGTGCATGTTACCGTCGGCGTGGTGCGCTACGATATCGAAGGCCGCGCCCGCACGGGTGGGGCATCAGGCTTCCTGGCGGATCGCGTGGAAGAAGAGGGCGAAGTGCGCGTCTTTATCGAGCACAACGACAACTTCCGCCTGCCGGCAAACCCGGAAACCCCGGTCATCATGATTGGCCCTGGCACCGGCATTGCGCCGTTCCGCGCCTTCATGCAGCAGCGCGCGGCAGATGAAGCGCCGGGTAAAAACTGGCTCTTCTTCGGCAACCCGCACTTTACCGAAGATTTCCTCTACCAGGTTGAGTGGCAGCGCTATGTGAAAGAAGGCGTTCTGACCCGCATCGACCTGGCCTGGTCCCGCGACCAGAAAGAAAAAGTATACGTACAAGACAAGCTGCGCGAACAGGGCGCAGAGCTGTGGCGCTGGATCAATGACGGTGCCCACATTTATGTCTGCGGCGACGCCAATCGTATGGCGAAAGACGTTGAGCAGACTTTGCTGGAAGTGATTGCCGAATTCGGCGGTATGGATGCCGAAGCGGCAGACGAATTTTTAAGTGAGCTGCGCGTTGAGCGCCGTTATCAGCGAGATGTCTACTAATGAGCGAAAAACATCCAGGGCCACTGGTGGTCGAAGGTAAACTGACAGACGCCGAGCGCATGAAGCTGGAAAGCAACTATCTGCGCGGCACCATTGCTGAAGATCTGAATGACGGTCTCACCGGCGGTTTCAAAGGCGACAACTTCCTGCTGATCCGTTTTCACGGCATGTACCAGCAGGACGACCGCGACATCCGCGCCGAGCGTGCAGAACAGAAGCTGGAGCCGCGTCACGCGATGCTGCTGCGCTGCCGTCTGCCGGGCGGGGTGATTACCACCAAACAGTGGCAGGCGATCGACAAGTTTGCCGGTGAAAACACGATCTATGGCAGCATCCGTCTGACTAACCGTCAGACCTTCCAGTTCCACGGTATTCTGAAGAAGAACGTCAAGCCGGTGCACCAGATGCTGCACTCCGTTGGGCTGGACGCGCTGGCGACCGCCAACGACATGAACCGTAACGTGCTTTGCACCTCGAATCCGTATGAATCCGAGCTGCATGCCGAAGCGTACGAGTGGGCGAAGAAGATCTCCGAGCACCTGCTGCCGCGCACGCGCGCCTACGCAGAGATTTGGCTCGATCAGGAAAAAGTCGCCACCACCGACGAAGAGCCGATCCTTGGCCAGACCTACCTGCCGCGTAAGTTTAAAACCACGGTCGTTATTCCACCGCAGAACGATATCGACCTGCACGCCAACGACATGAACTTCGTGGCGATTGCCGAAAACGGCAAGCTGATTGGCTTTAACCTGCTGGTGGGCGGCGGCCTGTCCATTGAGCACGGTAACAAGAAAACCTACGCCCGCACCGCAAGCGAGTTCGGCTTCCTGCCGCTGGAGCACACGCTGGCCGTGGCGGAAGCGGTAGTGACCACCCAGCGCGACTGGGGCAACCGTACAGACCGTAAAAACGCGAAAACCAAATACACCCTGGAGCGCGTGGGCGTTGAGACGTTCAAAGCGGAAGTGGAGCGTCGTGCGGGCATCAAATTCGAGCCGATCCGCCCTTACGAATTCACCGGTCGCGGCGATCGCATTGGCTGGGTGAAGGGTATCGACAATAAATGGCACCTGACGCTGTTTATCGAAAACGGCCGTATTCTGGATTATCCGGGCCGTCCGCTGAAAACCGGCCTGCTGGAAATTGCTAAGATCCATAAAGGCGAGTTCCGCATTACCGCTAACCAGAATCTCATTATTGCCGGCGTGCCGGAGAGCCAGAAGGCGAAGATCGAGAAGCTGGCGCGCGATCACGGGTTAATGGATGCGGTGAAGCCGCAGCGTGAAAACTCAATGGCCTGCGTGTCGTTCCCGACCTGTCCGCTGGCGATGGCCGAAGCGGAGCGTTTCCTGCCGTCATTTACTGACAAGGTAGAAGCGATTCTGGAAAAACACGGTATTCCGGACGAGCATATTGTTATGCGCGTCACCGGCTGCCCGAACGGCTGCGGCCGCGCGATGCTGGCCGAGCTGGGTCTGGTGGGGAAAGCGCCGGGGCGTTATAACCTGCACCTGGGCGGTAACCGAATCGGTACGCGCATCCCGCGTATGTTCCGCGAGAACATCACCGAGCCGGAAATTCTTGATTCCATCGACGAGCTTGTCGGGCGCTGGGCGAAAGAGCGCGAAGCGGGTGAAGGCTTCGGCGACTTTACGGTGCGTGCGGGCATCATTCGCCCGGTGCTCGATCCCGCAAGGGATTTCTGGGAGTAACCACGAGAGGTAATTATGTCCGTACTCGATCTAAACGCGCTTAACGCATTGCCAAAAGTCGAACGCATTCTGGCACTCGCAGAAACCAATGCCCACCTTGAAAAGCTGGACGCCGAAGGGCGCGTGGCGTGGGCGCTGGAAAACCTGCCGGGAGACTATGTGCTGTCGTCGAGCTTTGGTATTCAGGCGGCGGTCAGCCTGCATCTGGTGAATCAGATCCGTCCGGACATTCCGGTGATCCTCACCGATACCGGCTACCTGTTCCCGGAAACCTACCAGTTTATTGACAAGCTGACGGACAAGCTCAAGCTGAACCTCAAAGTTTACCGCGCGACGGAAAGCGCGGCCTGGCAGGAGGCGCGCTACGGTAAGCTGTGGGAACAGGGCGTTGAGGGCATTGAGAAATACAATGAGATCAATAAAGTTGAGCCGATGAACCGGGCGCTGAAAGAGCTCAATGCGCAGACGTGGTTTGCTGGCCTGCGCCGCGAGCAGTCCGGCAGCCGGGCAACCTTGCCGGTGCTGGCGGTCCAGCGCGGGGTGTTTAAAGTGCTGCCGATTATCGACTGGGATAACCGGACGGTGTATCAGTATCTGCAAAAGCACGGGCTGAAGTACCATCCGCTGTGGGACCAGGGCTATCTGTCGGTGGGTGACACCCACACCACGCGCAAATGGGAACCGGGAATGGCGGAAGAAGAGACGCGATTCTTTGGGCTGAAGCGCGAGTGCGGGCTGCACGAAGGGTGATCCTTTATCCTCCCTCTCCCTGTGGGAGAGGGTTGGGGTGAGGGCATCAGGCCGCACCAGGCTTTAAAACATCAGGCTTTCCCCGCTTTCGCCAGCTCCTTCACCAGCGGCAGCATCACCTTCACCACATCACGGCTGCGGTGTTCAATCCGCTGCGGCAACGCGCGATCGATGTGCTGCTGATTATCCAGCATCACGTTGTGCCAGCTTGTCCCGTCCGGGAAGGCTTTCGATTTAGCCCGCTGCTGATAGCCATCTTTTTTGCCCAGCGCCCAGTTTGTCGCTTCGACATACAGCACCGGAATACCCGCCTTATCGAACACTTCCCCGTCGTTGCAGCAGCCCGTTCCTCGCGGATAATCCGGGTTACCGCCAGGGTTGCTGGTGGCATAAACCCCGTGGCTGCGGGCAATCGCCAGCGCACGATCTCGCGTCAGTTTCCGCACGGTACCCGGCGTACTTTGCCCGCTGTTGAAATAGAGCTTGTCGCCGACGATCAGGTTATCGAGGTTGATCACCAGCAGCGTATTTTTCTTGTCCTCAGCGCTCATGCGTTTAAGGAGATTCTCAGCGCCGAGTTTGCCCTCTTCTTCACCGCTGGTGGCCACGAAACGGATACCATACTGGGTTGGAATATCTTTCATTCGCTCGGCCAGTTCGAGCATCACGCCCAGGCCTGCCGCGTTGTCGTCCATGCCCTGCAGCGTCAGCCCGCCGAGGTTGTTATCCGTATCGGCGTCACTCATCGGGGCGTAGGTATCAAGGTGCGCCATAATAATAATTTGCTCTTTTGCGCTACCTTCATGCGCCGCGATAACCGTACTGCCGGTCACGTTATGCCAGTTTTTCGTTTTGTTTCGTGAGGTATAGACGTAGCGGCTGTGAAACGACCGGATATCGCTCTGGTAGCCCATCCCGGCAAACTGCTGGCGAAGATAGTCCGCGGAGAGCATTTCCGCAGGCGAACCGGTCATACGGCCAGGAAAGACGGTGGCAATATGCCGCGCCTGCATATTGGCGATTTCACCATAAGGTTGGTTTTTTGCCTGGGCAGGAAGAATAAAGCAAACGCCGAGCGCCAGGGCAGCAATACGGTGGCGCGTTGCGGAGAACATAGTGAGTCCTTAAAAACTGAGCAAAATAATAACCCGCTTAGTATGAAACTGTGATCGTCCATACACAATTTGAATTGCTCTTAAATGCCCGAAATTTCGCGTGTTAAGCACTTTTTGGTATTAGCTTTTTCACGGCGTTATTCCATTGAGTAACTACTCATTCCAATTCGTAATTTCATTCGGTCTAAGCCGCCCCCTATAGTCCCTCTATTCCTCGTTGTTAGTGAGTTGTTGCTTGTGGACTATCTGCCCTTATTTGCCGCGATAAAAGAGAAGCCGGTGCTGGTTGTTGGCACGGGTGAAATTGCCGATCGCAAAATTGCGTTTCTGCAGCGCGCAGGGGCGCAGGTGCGGGTAGTAGCAGAAGCGGATTTCGACGAATCCCAAATCGACAGCGTCGTGCTGGTGATTGCGGCGACCGAAGATCGCGACCTGAACCGGCGGATTTCCGAGGCCGCTCAGGCCCGCTACCGCCTGGTGAACGTGGTGGACGACCAGCCTTTATGCTCGTTTATCTTCCCGTCGATCGTTGACCGTTCGCCGCTGCTGGTGGCGATCTCCTCCGGCGGTACCGCACCGGTGCTGGCGCGCGTGCTGCGGGAAAAAATCGAAGCGCTGCTGCCGACCAGCCTCGGGCGCATGGCGGAAAAAGCCAGCTACTGGCGCAACCATCTGAAAACCCGCCTGACCAGCGTGACGGAACGCCGTCGCTTCTGGGAACGCGTGTTTCGCGGCCGCTTTGCCAGCCTGATGCATGCCGGCAATGAGACGGCGGCGCAGAAAATTCTTGAAGACGAACTGGATAACCCCGGCAGCACCGGCGGGGAGATCATTCTGGTCGGCGCAGGACCGGGCGATGCCGGGCTCCTGACGCTGCGCGGACTGCAGGTGCTGCAGGACGCGGACGTAGTGTTTTACGACCATCTGGTTACCGACGGCGTGCGCGAGCTGATCCGTCGCGACGCGGAGCAAATCTGCGTCGGCAAACGGGCTGGCGAGCACTCTGTGCCGCAGCACGACACCAACCAGATGCTGGTTGACGCCGCCAAAGCGGGTAAAACCGTGGTGCGCCTGAAAGGGGGAGACCCGTTTATCTTCGGTCGCGGCGGCGAGGAGCTGCAGGCGGCAGCCGAAGCGGGCGTACCGTTCCAGGTGGTGCCCGGCATTACGGCGGCCTCTGCGGTAACGGCCTACGCCGGTATCCCGCTGACCCACCGCGATTACGCCCAGAGCGTGACCTTTGTGACCGGCCACTACAAGGCCGACAGCACACCGTTCGACTGGTCCCATCTCGCCCAGAGCCGCCAGACGCTGGCGATTTACATGGGCACGATGAAGGCGGCGGATATCAGCGAACAGCTTATTCAGCACGGTCGCGAGGCGACGACGCCCGTTGCCGTCATTTCTCGCGGCACGCGCGTCGATCAGCACGTTGCGACGGGCACCCTGGAACAACTTGCAACCCTGGCGAAAGACGCCCCGATGCCCGCCCTGATCGTGGTGGGAGAAGTGGTGCAGCTGCACAGCACGCTCGCCTGGTTCCAACACACAACCGATACAGAAGGCTTTGGTTCTTCTGTCGTAAATTTGGCTTAAGGAACGGTTATGGACCAAAAACGTCTTACACACCTGCGGCAGCTCGAAGCGGAGAGTATCCATATCATCCGCGAAGTGGCCGCCGAGTTTTCTAACCCGGTGATGATGTACTCCATCGGTAAAGATTCCAGCGTCATGCTGCATCTGGCGCGTAAAGCGTTTTATCCGGGCACGCTGCCGTTCCCGCTGCTGCACGTGGATACCGGCTGGAAATTCCGCGAGATGTATGAGTTTCGCGACCGTACCGCCAAAGCCTACGGCTGCGAGCTGCTGGTGCATAAAAACCCGGAAGGGGTGGCGATGGGCATTAACCCGTTCGTGCACGGCAGCGCCAAGCATACCGATATCATGAAAACCGAAGGGCTGAAGCAGGCGCTGAATAAATACGGTTTTGACGCTGCTTTTGGCGGTGCGCGCCGTGACGAAGAGAAATCCCGCGCCAAAGAGCGTATCTACTCCTTCCGCGACCGCTTCCACCGCTGGGACCCCAAAAACCAGCGCCCGGAGCTGTGGCACAACTACAATGGTCAGATCAACAAAGGCGAAAGCATTCGCGTCTTCCCGCTCTCTAACTGGACCGAGCTGGATATCTGGCAGTACATCTATCTGGAAAACATCGAGATCGTTCCGCTGTATCTGGCCGCCGAGCGCCCGGTACTGGAGCGCGACGGCATGCTGATGATGATCGACGACGATCGCATCGACCTGCAGCCGGGTGAAGTGATCAAGAAACAGATGGTCCGTTTCCGCACCCTCGGCTGCTGGCCGCTGACCGGCGCGGTGGAATCCAGCGCGCAGACGCTGCCGGAGATCATTGAAGAGATGCTGGTGTCCACCACCAGTGAGCGACAGGGGCGCGTGATTGACCGCGACCAGGCAGGCTCCATGGAGCTGAAGAAACGTCAGGGTTATTTCTAAGGAGCCGCCATGAACACCACTATTGCTCAACAAATTGCCAACGAAGGCGGCGTGGAAGCCTATCTGCACGCGCAGCAACATAAAAGCCTGCTGCGTTTTCTGACCTGCGGCAGCGTGGATGACGGGAAAAGTACCCTGATTGGCCGTCTGCTGCACGATACGCGCCAGATTTACGAAGATCAGCTCTCTTCCCTGCATAACGACAGTAAACGTCACGGCACCCAGGGTGAAAAACTCGACCTGGCCCTGCTGGTGGACGGCCTGCAGGCGGAGCGCGAGCAGGGCATCACCATCGACGTGGCCTACCGCTACTTCTCTACCGAGAAGCGCAAGTTTATTATTGCCGACACCCCAGGACACGAGCAGTACACCCGTAACATGGCAACCGGCGCCTCTACCTGCGACCTGGCCATCCTGCTGATGGACGCGCGTAAAGGCGTGCTGGATCAGACCCGTCGTCACAGCTTTATCTCCACGCTGCTGGGGATCAAACACCTGGTGGTGGCGGTCAACAAGATGGATCTGGTGAACTTCAGCGAAGAGAAGTTCGAGGAGATCCGCCAGAGCTACCTGACCTTTGCCGAGCAGCTGCCGGGCAACCTGGATATCCGCTTTGTGCCGCTCTCGGCGCTGGAAGGGGATAACGTCGCCTCCCAGAGCGCGAACATGCCGTGGTACAGCGGCCCGACGCTGCTGGAGGTGCTGGAAACCGTTGAAATTCAGCGCGTGGTCGACACCCAGCCGATGCGCTTCCCGGTGCAGTACGTTAACCGTCCTAACCTCGATTTCCGCGGTTTCTCAGGTACCCTCGCGTCAGGCTCCGTGAAGGTCGGCCAGCGCGTTAAGGTGCTGCCATCCGGCGTGGAATCTACCATCGCCCGCATCGTCACCTTCGACGGTGACCTGCAGGAAGCGGGCGCCGGTGAAGCCGTAACGCTGGTGCTGAAAGACGAGATTGATATCAGCCGGGGCGATCTGCTGGTGGATGCCCAGGAAACGCTGGCCGCCGTACAGGGGGCTTCCGTGGACGTGGTGTGGATGGCGGAGCAACCGCTGACGTCGGGCCAGAGCTACGACATCAAAATTGCCGGCAAGAAAACCCGCGCCCGCGTGGACGGTATTCAGTTCCAGGTGGACATCAACAATCTCACCCAGCGCGAGGTTACCGAACTGCCGCTGAACGGCATTGGTCTGGTCGATCTGACCTTCGACGAACCGCTGGTGCTGGATCCGTATCAGCAGAACCCGGTGACGGGGGGGCTTATCTTTATCGACAGGCTGACCAACGTTACCGTCGGGGCCGGAATGGTCCGCGAACCGATTAAACAGTCTGTCGTGGCGTCTGAATTCAGTGCCTTCGAGCTGGAACTGAACGCGCTGGTGCGTAAACACTTCCCGCACTGGGGCGCACGCGATCTGCTGGGAGGCAAGTAATGGCCGCCCATGATGAGAACGTCGTCTGGCATCCTCATCCGGTGACCGTCGCCCAGCGCGAACAGCTCCACGGTCACCGTGGGGTTGTGCTGTGGTTTACCGGGCTGTCCGGCTCGGGTAAATCAACGGTGGCGGGCGCGCTGGAAGAGGCATTGCATCAGCAGGGCGTAAGCACGTACCTGCTGGATGGTGACAACGTGCGTCACGGCCTGTGCAGCGATTTAGGGTTTAGCGACGACGACCGTAAAGAGAACATCCGCCGGGTGGGCGAAGTCGCCAGCCTGATGGCGGACGCCGGGCTGGTGGTGCTGACCGCGTTTATCTCTCCGCACCGCGCCGAGCGCCAGATGGTGCGCGAACGCGTGGGCCAGGATCGCTTTATCGAGGTGTTTGTCGATACGCCGCTGGAAATTTGCGAAGCGCGCGACCCGAAAGGGCTGTACAAGAAAGCGCGTGCCGGAGAACTGCGCAACTTCACAGGAATTGACGCGGTATACGAAGCGCCTGAATCGCCTGAAATTCACCTGGAGGGTCAACAATTGGTAACAAATTTAGTAAGCCAATTATTAGACCTGCTCAGACGGGACGATATTATCAGATCCTGAGACGGTATCGTTCGGGAGCTGTCTTCCCGAACGATGAGTCACGGTCACAGGATTAGCTATGCGCAACAGTGAACATTACATCACCACCACCGGGTCGGAGCCGCTTGCGACCGACGACGAAACGACCTGGTCATTTCCTGGGGCCATCATCGGCTTCGTCTCATGGTTGCTGGCGCTGGGTATCCCATTTCTCATCTACGGCGGTAACACGCTGTTCTTCTTTCTCTACACCTGGCCTTTCTTTCTGGCGCTGATGCCCGTGGCGGTTGTCGTCGGCATTGCGCTGCACTCGTTGCTCAACGGTAAGCTCCTGTACAGCACCGTGGTCACGATTGTGACGGTGGTTCTGATGTTTGGTCTGTTATTTTTGTGGCTCATGGGCTAACTTCAGCCATAATTCAAACCGTAACCAACTGTGTAACGATATTGTGCAGGACGATTCTGCGGAAAAAATGTGGTACATTTGCCCGCGATGTTGCGGCATCTCTGTTACCCCGGCGTAGTGCTCTGGGGAAGTCTTGGGATGATGATGCCGTTTTTCAGGGGGCAGGATGGGTAAACTAACGCTGCTGTTGCTGGCTTTGCTAATCTGGCTGCAATATTCGCTGTGGTTCGGTAAGAACGGACTGCACGACTATAGCCGGGTAAGCGATGACGTCGCGGCTCAGCAGGCAACAAACGCCAAACTTAAGGCGCGAAACGATCAACTCTTTGCTGAAATTGATGACCTCAATGGCGGGCAAGAGGCGATTGAGGAACGCGCACGCAATGAACTCAGTATGACTAAGCCGGGCGAAACCTTTTATCGTCTGGTTCCGGATGCGTCTAAACGCAATCAGGGCTCAGCACAAAACAATCGATAATCAGGCCCAGGATTACGACATGGCAGTAACTTTTTCGGACGTATGCGCCGTGGTGCCGGCCGCAGGTTTTGGCCGGCGCATGCAGACAGAATGTCCCAAGCAGTACCTCTCTATTGGCGATAAAACGATCCTCGAGCACGCCGTGGCGGCGCTGCTGTCGCACCCGCGGGTGACGCGGGTGATCATCGCTATCAGCCCTGGCGATGCGCGCTTTGCGCAGCTGCCGCTGGCAAATCATCCACAGATTACCGTCGTCGACGGTGGCGCCGAGCGCGCCGATTCCGTGCTGGCGGGCATTCAGGCCGCCGGAAACGCGCCGTGGGTGCTGGTGCATGACGCGGCGCGTCCGTGCCTCCATCAGGACGACCTTGCGCGTCTTCTGGTCCTGAGCGAAACAAGCAAGGTTGGCGGGATTCTGGCCGCACCGGTGCGCGACACCATGAAGCGCGCCGAGCCGGGTAAACAGGTTATCGCCCACACCGTCGATCGCGTCGATTTATGGCACGCGCTGACGCCACAATTTTTCCCCCGCGAATTACTCCACGACTGCTTAACGCGTGCGCTTAGAGAAGGTGCGACCATCACGGACGAAGCCTCTGCGCTGGAATATTGCGGTTTCCACCCTGAGCTTGTTGAAGGACGCGCTGATAATATTAAAGTGACGCGTCCGGAAGATTTACAGCTTGCGGAATTCTATCTTACCCGTTCGACCCATCAGGAGAAGGCATAATGCGAATTGGACACGGTTTTGATGTACACGCCTTTGGCGGAGAAGGCCCAATTATCATTGGCGGCGTGCGCATTCCTTATGAAAAAGGACTGTTGGCGCATTCTGATGGCGACGTGGCGCTGCATGCGCTGACCGACGCGCTGTTGGGCGCGGCCGCGCTGGGTGATATCGGCAAGCTGTTCCCGGACACCGACCCGGCATTTAAAGGCGCGGACAGCCGCGAACTGCTGCGCGAAGCGTGGCGTCGCATTCAGGCGAAAGGCTACACCCTCGGCAACGTCGACGTGACGATTATTGCCCAGGCCCCGAAAATGCTGCCGCACATTCCGCAGATGCGCGTGTTTATTGCAGAAGATCTGGGCTGCCATATGGACGACGTGAACGTCAAAGCGACGACGACCGAGAAGCTGGGCTTTACCGGGCGTGGCGAAGGGATTGCCTGTGAAGCCGTTGCGCTGCTGGTGAAGGCGAGCAAATGACAGACTTCGACAACCTGACATACCTGCACGGTAAACCGCAGGGGAACGGGGTGCTGAAAGCCAGCCCTGAAGACTTCCTCGTGGTAGAGGATCTGGGCTTTGAGCCGGATGGCGAAGGCGAACATATCCTGGTGCGTATTCTGAAAAATGGCTGCAATACCCGCTTTGTGGCCGACGCGCTGGCAAAATTCCTTAAAATTCATGCCCGCGAAGTGAGCTTTGCCGGGCAGAAAGATAAACACGCCGTCACTGAACAGTGGCTCTGCGCGCGCGTTCCCGGTAATACGATGCCTGATTTAAGCAAATTTGAGCTTGAGGGTTGTAAGGTACTGGAATTCGCCCGCCACAAGCGCAAACTGCGTCTGGGGGCGTTGAAGGGTAACGACTTTACGCTGGTGCTGCGGGAAGTGACCCACCGCGAAGACGTTGAAAAACATCTGAACGCTATCAGTGAACGCGGCGTGCCGAACTACTTTGGCGCGCAGCGCTTTGGTATTGGCGGCAGCAACCTGCAGGGCGCGCTGCGCTGGGCGCAAAGCGATGCACCGGTGCGGGACAGGAATAAACGCAGTTTTTGGTTGTCGGCGGCCCGCAGTGCGTTGTTTAATCAGATTGTGAGCGAAAGGCTGAAAAAACCGGACGCGAATCAAGTTGTTGTTGGCGATGCGCTACAATTAGCGGGACGCGGAAGCTGGTTTGTGGCAACGGCCGAAGAAATGGCCGATGTGCAGTCGCGCGTGGACGCAAAAGCGCTGATGATTACCGCCGCGCTGCCCGGTACGGGCGACTGGGGAACACAGGGCGACGCGCTGGCCGCCGAGCAAGCAGCCGTAGCGGATGCGCCAGAACTGCAATCCTTGCTGGTGCGGGAAAAAGTCGACGCGGCACGCCGCGCAATGCTGCTCTATCCGCAGCAGTTAAGCTGGAACTGGTGGGATGACGTAACCGTCGAGTTACGCTTCTGGCTGCCGGCAGGTAGCTTTGCCACCAGTGTTGTCAGGGAACTTATCAACACCTCGGGTGATTATGCGAATATTGCTGAGTAACGATGACGGGATCCACGCGCCGGGCATTCAGACCCTGGCGAAACACCTCCGCGAATTTGCGGATGTGCAGGTCGTGGCACCCGATCGTAACCGCAGTGGAGCGTCTAACTCGCTGACGCTGGAGTCGTCGCTTCGCACCTTTACCTTTGAAAATGGCGACATTGCCGTGCAGATGGGCACGCCAACCGACTGTGTTTTTCTGGGCGTGAACGCGCTGATGCGTCCGCGTCCGGATATCGTCGTCTCCGGCATTAACGCCGGGCCTAACCTCGGCGATGACGTGATTTACTCCGGTACCGTGGCGGCCGCAATGGAAGGGCGCCATCTGGGGTTCCCGGCGCTGGCGGTCTCGTTGAACGGCTACACGCACTACGACACCGCCGCTGCGGTGACCTGTTCGATCCTGCGGGCGCTCGGCCGCGAGCCGTTGCGTACCGGGCGCATCCTCAACATCAACGTGCCGGATCTTCCTCTTGAAGAAATTAAAGGCATTCGCGTCACCCGTTGCGGAAGCCGACATCCTGCCGATCAGGTGATCCCGCAGCAGGATCCGCGCGGCAACACGCTTTACTGGATTGGCCCTCCTGGCGATAAGTGCGATGCGGGTCCGGATACCGACTTTGCCGCCGTAGAAGAAGGCTATGTTTCGGTTACCCCGCTGCACGTAGATTTAACCGCGTATAGCGCGCATGATGTGGTGTCGGGCTGGCTGGATCGCGCAGGAGTGAACGCGCAATGGTAAACAAACGTGTACAAACTCTTCTGGAACAACTCCGCGCGCAGGGGATCCGCGACGAGCACGTGCTTGAAGCACTTGCTCAGGTTCCGCGTGAGAAATTTGTAGACGAGGCGTTTGAACACAAAGCGTGGGAAAACGTGGCGCTGCCCATCGGGCAGGGCCAGACGATTTCGCAGCCTTATATGGTAGCGCGGATGACGGAGCTGCTGGAGCTGACGCCCGACTCCCGCGTGCTGGAGATTGGCACCGGGTCGGGGTATCAGACTGCGATCCTGGCGCATCTGGTGCACCATGTATGCTCCGTTGAGCGGATTAAAGGTTTACAGTGGCAGGCGCGTCGTCGCCTGAAACAACTTGATTTACATAATGTTTCGACACGACACGGTGATGGATGGCAGGGTTGGAAAGCTCGCGCCCCGTTTGACGCCATCATCGTGACGGCGGCCCCGCCTGAAATTCCAGCTGCCCTGTTATCGCAGCTGGATGAGGGGGGCATTCTGGTTCTGCCTGTCGGGGACGAGCAGCAGCTGTTGAAGCGCGTTCGTCGGCGCGGCGGCGAGTATATTATCGACACCGTGGAAGCCGTGCGCTTTGTGCCTCTGGTGAAGGGGGAGTTGGCCTGAGACTCGGAATTATCCAGGGTTATTAAGGCAAATTCAGCGTATGGTGTGGCGCGAAAGATTCGTGCCATCACGGTAAATTTTAAGTCACTGGTAGTTAAAACATTCCTGGGGGATAAATGAGCGCGGGAAGCCCTAAATTCACCATCAGCCGTGTTGCGGCATTATCACTGGTTTCGCTCTGGCTGGCAGGTTGTACAAGTTCTAACAACGCGCCTGCGCCCGTCAGTTCCGTCGGCGGAAACAGCGGCTCCGGTAACACGTCCAGCGGAATGTTAATCACGCCGCCACCTAAAATGGGGACGGCTGCGCCGCAGAAAACACCACAAATTCAGCCTGTGCAACATCCTGTTACACAGCCAATGCAGGTTCAGCCAGTTGAACAACCTGTTCAGACCCAAAATGGCCGCATAGTCTATAACCGCCAGTATGGGAACATTCCGAAAGGCAGCTACACCGGTGGCAGCACCTATACCGTGAAACGCGGCGATACGCTGTTCTACATTGCGTGGATCACCGGGAACGATTTCCGTGACCTCGCGCAGCGCAATAACGTCCAGGCCCCATACGGTCTGGAAGTCGGGCAAACGCTCCAGGTGGGTAACGCGACGGGCACGCCGCTGACCCCTGGCAACACCGTTTCCGCGGCCGATGTGACGGCGCAGAATAACAGCGTTAAGCCTGCACAAAAATCCACCACGGTGGTTGCTTCACAACCTGTAATTACGTATTCTGAGGATTCAGGTGATCAGACTGCTAACAAAATGTTGCCGAATAATAAAGGGACTGCGACTGCTGTCACAGCACCGGTTACGGCACCTGTGGTTAGCTCTACTGAACCGACTGCCAGCAGTATGACCTCCAGTTCGCCGATTTCTGCATGGCGCTGGCCGACTGACGGCAAGGTTATCGAAAACTTCTCTTCCTCCGAAGGGGGAAATAAAGGGATCGATATCGCAGGGAGTAAAGGACAGGCTATCATCGCGACCGCAGATGGACGCGTTGTGTATGCCGGTAACGCTCTGCGCGGTTACGGTAATCTTATTATCATCAAACATAACGATGATTACCTGAGTGCCTACGCCCATAACGACACAATGCTGGTCCGGGAACAACAAGAAGTTAAGGCGGGGCAAAAAATCGCTACCATGGGTAGCACCGGAACCAGTTCTACACGCTTGCATTTTGAAATTCGTTACAAGGGGAAATCCGTAAACCCGCTGCAGTACTTGCCGCAGCGATAATTTGACGGGGCATGCCAGCCAGGGTGTCTCGTTCAGGGATCACGGGTAGGAGCCACCTTATGAGTCAGAATACGCTGAAAGTTCATGATTTAAATGAAGACGCGGAATTTGATGAGAACGGAGTAGAGGCTTTTGACGAAAAAGCCTTAGTAGAAGAGGAACCCAGTGATAACGATTTGGCTGAAGAAGAGCTGTTATCGCAGGGTGCCACACAGCGTGTACTGGACGCGACTCAGCTTTACCTTGGGGAGATTGGTTACTCCCCACTGCTAACGGCCGAAGAAGAAGTCTATTTCGCACGTCGTGCTTTGCGTGGTGATGTGGCCTCGCGTCGTCGCATGATTGAAAGTAACCTGCGACTGGTCGTGAAAATTGCCCGCCGTTACGGCAATCGTGGTCTGGCTCTGCTGGATCTGATTGAAGAGGGCAACCTGGGTCTCATCCGCGCAGTTGAGAAGTTTGACCCGGAACGCGGGTTCCGTTTCTCAACCTACGCGACCTGGTGGATTCGTCAGACCATCGAACGGGCTATTATGAACCAGACCCGTACGATCCGCCTGCCGATCCACATCGTCAAAGAGTTGAACGTTTATCTGCGCACCGCGCGCGAGTTGTCCCATAAGCTGGACCACGAGCCGAGCGCAGAAGAAATTGCCGAACAACTCGATAAACCGGTTGATGACGTAAGCCGTATGCTGCGTCTCAACGAGCGCATTACCTCCGTTGACACCCCGCTGGGTGGCGACTCCGAAAAAGCGCTGCTGGACATCCTGGCCGATGAAAAAGACAACGGCCCGGAAGACACCACGCAGGACGATGACATGAAACAGAGCATCGTCAAATGGCTGTTCGAACTGAACGCCAAACAGCGTGAAGTGCTGGCACGTCGTTTCGGTTTACTGGGGTATGAAGCTGCGACACTGGAAGACGTCGGCCGCGAAATTGGCCTGACCCGTGAACGTGTTCGTCAGATTCAGGTTGAAGGTCTGCGCCGCCTGCGTGAAATCCTGCAGGGGCAAGGTCTGAATATCGAAGCGCTGTTCCGCGAATAAGCAACCTTTCGTCAAAAAGGCCCGTCGTGAGACGGGCCTTTTTCTTTTGTGTTACGGCTGTGCCGCCGTCTCGTGCAGCAGACGCCACACTATCCGATCGCCTTCCTGATTGAGCACCGCGGTCGACCAGCGCACGTTGACGGGCAGGTCTGGACGGGTTTGCGTCTCCCGGTAGTGAAGCACAGCACCCCGTTCGCCGCTTTGGATCGTGGTTAATTCGTCAATGACAATTTTCAGCCCGGGACGGCTTCCGCGCTGTTTTTCCAGAAAACTGGCCAGGCCGCTATAGTCGATCTGCACACCGCCCGGCGGGATCATCAGAAAATCGGGACGGAAACGGGCGAGCAGGGCGTCGGAATCACCTTCACCTTTGCCTAACCAGTCTTCAAGCGCAATGTGGAGGTCGATAATGTCGTGTTCGAAAGGCGTCATGAATTCTCCTGTCGCAGCTGGGTGAGCACCTGCGAATTGTTAAGACGAAAAACATACAGTACAGGCAGCAAGGTCATGCCTGCTGCAAAAATAAACATCCCGTGCCAGGCGGCGAGCGGTGGCAGCCACGCCTGAGCCAGGTTCAGCACTTGGGCAAGCAGCAGGGCACCGGCAAAAAAGCTCAGCTGACGATTGAGATTCCACAGCGCGCTGGCATCCGGCATCTCATCCCGTCGCGTTGTCAGAAACGCGCTGCTCTGAGCCGTACTGCTGCACAGGCTTCCTCCCGCGCCCATCAGGGTAAACGCAACGGCAGGCAGCAGCGTAGCCGAACTGATGTTAATCAATAGCAGGATACCCGTGGCCTGCAACAGGCAGCCGATGACGATCAGCGGCCGGGGACCGATACGGTTAAAATAACGTCCCGTTGCCGTGATGGCGATAAACGATGCCACGGACCACGGCAGCATGAGCATCCCCGTTGCGGCTGGGCTCATGTTCGCCACGTGCTGAAGATAAAACATGCCCGTGACGCTCACCCCAATAAATACGCCAGGAACGCATAAATAAACAAGCATGGAAAAACGCAAAAGCGGGTCCGCGAGCAAGGGCAGGTTTAGCAGTCTGGCCGCTTTCATCGTGGGTTTTTCGTGTTTAAGCCACAGGCACGCTAGAGCAAAGGTCACGATAGCGACCGGTAGCGTAGCGAAAAAGATCCATCGCCAGCCCAGCGTCTGCACCAGCACGCCGCCGACAGCCGGGGAGCAGGCCGGGGCAAGCAGCGCGACCAGCATCACCGCCGAGGAGAGTCTGGCACGCTCGTGAGGGTTATACTGTTGCCAGGTCAGCGCCTGTCCGACGGGGATCAGTAAGCCTCCTCCCACGCCCTGAAGCACTCGCCAGGCGATCAGACTTTCAAGCGTTGCAGACAGGCCCGCCGCTGCGGAGGCTGCGCTAAACAGAAAAAGCGAGAGCAGGATGACGCGCTTGGGCCCGATGCGGCGCGTGAGCACGCTGCTAAACGGGATCACCAGCGTCAGGCCGGCAATGTACCCGTTACTAACCCAGGTAAGGGCCGAAGGCGTGGCGTTAAAGGCGTGGGCCATTGCCGGGAACGCGACGCTGGCAATGAACATGTTGATCAAATCAAGAAAAAAGCCCAGCAGATAAACGACGGCGACTTTGCTGCGATACGTCATGGTGGATCCTCCGGTGAGGTGGCGTATCGTATCGGCTCGGTAATCACGGATAAACCTGACAAAGCGCGATATACTGTCAAAAATATTTTGACAGTAAAGGGCGTGATGATGATTAACCTGCAGCGGACGCAGATGTTTGTCGCGGTGGCCGACACCGGCAGTTTTACGGCGGCCGCCGAGGCGATGGGGCTGACAAAAGCGGTCGTCAGCTTCAATATTCGCCAGCTTGAAGATGAGCTGGGCGTTACGCTGCTGCTGCGCTCCACCCGTCGACTGACGTTAACCGAGGCGGGCGCGCTTTTTCATCAGCGCAGCGTGGCGCTTCTGAAGGACGCCGAACGGCTGCAGGATGATGTCCGTGCGAATCATGCGGGGCTTACTGGCGAACTGCGGATCACCACTACGCCCGAGTATGGCTCACAGGTGGTGGTGCCGCTGCTGGCCAGATTTAGCCAGCAGCACCCGGAGCTTCGCGTACGACATGCTTCGTCGTCCCTGCACGCCGACCTTATCTCGGAGCGCTTTGACGTGGCCATCCGGCTGGGAACGCTTGCCGATTCGCGCAACCACGCCGCGCTGATTTCGCACTTTTCTATTATCCCTGTGGCGACGCCCGGGTGGCTCGTTAACCATCCGATAGAAACGCTTGCGCAGCTGGCCCACGCGGACTGGATTATTCACGAGCGCCTGGCCTCGCCGCTGCGCTGGCAGGTGAGAGATGCCAGCGGTGCGCCTGAAATACTGGAGATAAAACAAGCGCCGCGCCTGTTTGCCGACAGCGCTCAGGCCCTTATGGCTTTTGCGCTCGCAGGCGGTGGGGTGGCGTTACTGCCGGAATGGCTGGTACGCGGTGCGCTTGATGCTGGAAAACTGGCCCCGGTATTACCGGAATATACCTTTGCGCGGCAGGGTATCTATGCGGTGTATCCTGATGCCCGGCATGTGTCAGCGAAAGTGCGCACCTTTATCGATTTTATGCGCACTAGCGTGAATTAATCGTGCATCATTTTTTTAATGAGCGCCGAGAACTGCTCCCGCTCGGCCTTGCTTAGACGGCCTAAAAAGGCCTCATCAACCTCATTGCCTACCGGCTTGCAGTCTGCAAGCAGGGCTTCCCCTTCTGGCGTCAGGAAGACAAAGCGACGGCGCTTATCCGCAGGGTCGTGCTCGCGTTTAACCAGACCACGCGCCTCCATGCGGCTGAGCATCTCCGCCAGGGTCGCTTTCGTGCTGACCGCGACTTCAGTCAATGCCACCTGTTCAATGCCCGGATGCTCGGCAATGGAGCGCATCACCGCATACTGTGGCTTGGTCAGTTCCGGCAAGGCATGTTGCCACTGCGCGGTATGCTGTTGAAAAAGCTGACGTAACAGGTGGAACGCCTCTTGTCTTAGTTCCATGAACACTCCGACGGAAAAAATCTCCCCCTATGATAGCCGCTATTGCTCTCAATTTTAACGCGGCATTTTTTAGCCATTCGTGTGATCGTATGCGAACGATCTTGTCAGAAAAACAATCCTGGAGTAGCTTATTTATAATGTTCGTGTACGAACAAATTGTTGAGGTGATGAATGAGATTGATAGTAGGAATGACGGGAGCAACGGGCGCGCCGCTGGGTGTGGCTTTATTGCAGGCACTGCGTGACATGCCGGAGGTGGAAACCCATCTGGTGATGTCTAAGTGGGCAAAAACCACCATTGAGCTGGAAACGCCTTACACCGCGCAGGACGTCGCTGCGCTGGCTGACGTTGTCCACAGCCCGGCTGACCAGGCCGCCACTATCTCTTCCGGCTCGTTTCGCACCGACGGCATGATCGTCATTCCCTGCAGCATGAAAACGCTGGCGGGTATCCGCGCGGGTTACGCCGAAGGGCTGGTGGGACGTGCGGCGGATGTGGTGTTGAAAGAGGGGCGCAAGCTGGTGCTGGTTCCCCGTGAAACGCCGCTCAGCACCATTCATCTTGAGAACATGCTTGCGCTCTCCCGCATGGGCGTGGCGATGGTGCCGCCTATGCCTGCGTATTACAACCACCCTCAGACCGCAGATGACATTACCCAGCATATTGTGACCCGCGTGCTCGACCAGTTCGGTCTGGAGCATAAAAAGGCGCGACGCTGGAACGGGCTGCGGGAGGCGAAACATTTTTCACAGGAGAATAAAGATGGCATTTGATGATTTGAGAAGCTTCCTCCAGGCGCTCGATGAGCAAGGGCAACTGCTGAAAATTGAGGAAGAGGTAAACGCTGAGCCCGATCTGGCAGCGGCAGCCAACGCGACCGGCCGCATTGGCGACGGCGCGCCCGCGCTGTGGTTCGACAACATTCGTGGCTTTACCGATGCCCGCGTGGTGATGAACACCATCGGCTCCTGGCAGAACCACGCCATTTCGATGGGGCTGCCGGCGAACACTCCGGTAAAAAAACAGATCGACGAGTTTATCCGCCGCTGGGATAAATTCCCCGTCACACCGGAGCGCCGCGCTAACCCGGCCTGGGCGCAGAATACGGTGGACGGTGAAGACATCAACCTGTTCGATATTCTGCCGCTGTTCCGTCTGAACGACGGTGACGGGGGCTTTTATCTCGATAAAGCGTGTGTCGTCTCGCGCGATCCGCTCGACCCGGATCACTTCGGCAAGCAAAACGTCGGGATCTACCGCATGGAAGTGAAGGGCAAGCGCAAGCTCGGCCTGCAGCCGGTACCGATGCACGATATCGCTCTGCATCTGCACAAAGCGGAAGAGCGCGGCGAAGACCTGCCGATTGCGATTACCCTCGGCAACGACCCGATCATCACCCTGATGGGCGCCACGCCGCTGAAATACGATCAGTCCGAGTATGAAATGGCCGGCGCGCTGCGTGAAAGCCCGTACCCTATTGCCACCGCGCCGCTGACCGGCTTCGACGTGCCGTGGGGTTCTGAAGTGATCCTGGAAGGGGTGATTGAAGGCCGCAAGCGTGAAATCGAAGGGCCTTTCGGCGAGTTTACCGGGCACTACTCCGGTGGCCGTAACATGACGGTTGTCCGTATCGACAAAGTCTCTTACCGCACCAAACCGATTTTCGAATCCCTTTACCTTGGCATGCCGTGGACCGAGATCGACTATCTGATGGGACCGGCTACCTGCGTGCCGCTCTACCAGCAGCTGAAAGCAGAATTCCCGGAAGTGCAGGCGGTTAACGCGATGTACACCCACGGTCTGCTGGCGATTATCTCCACCAAAAAACGTTACGGCGGTTTTGCCCGCGCGGTCGGTTTACGTGCCATGACCACGCCGCACGGTCTGGGCTACGTGAAGATGGTGATCGTGGTGGATGAGGATGTCGATCCGTTCAACCTCCCGCAGGTGATGTGGGCGCTGTCATCGAAAGTGAATCCTGCAGGGGATTTGGTGCAACTGCCGAACATGTCGGTGCTGGAACTGGATCCTGGATCCAGCCCGGCGGGCATTACCGACAAACTGATTATCGATGCCACTACGCCTGTCGCACCGGACACCCGTGGCCACTATAGCCAGCCGGTACAGGATCTCCCAGAAACCAAAGCCTGGGCCGAAAAACTGACCGCGATGCTGGCAGCACGCCAATAAGGAGGAAAAGATGATTTGTCCACGTTGTGCCGATGAGCATATTGAAGTGATGGCGACGTCGCCGGTAAAAGGGGTCTGGACCGTTTACCAGTGCCAGCATTGTTTGTATACCTGGCGCGACACTGAACCGTTGCGTCGTACCAGCCGTGAGCATTATCCGGAAGCGTTCCGCATGACGCAGAAGGATATTGATGAGGCGCCTCAGGTGCCGACGATCCCGCCGCTGTTGTAAAAAAAGCCCGGTGGCGCTGCGCTTACCGGGCGATAACATCGTGCGGTCTGTTTTGCCGGGTGGCGGCTTCGCCTTACCCGGCCTACAAAACCCGTAGGCCCGGTAAGCGCAGCGCCACCGGGCAAAAGACCGCAGAGAACTAAACCAGACTCTTCAAACGATAAATCCACTCCAGCGCCTGACGTGGCGTCAGTGAATCCGGATCGAGGTTTTCCAGCGCTTCCACGGCAGGCGATGTCTCTTCCGCCGGTACCAGCAGCGACATCTGCGTACCATCAATCTGCGTCGCCGCCGCATTCGGTGAGAGGCTTTCCAGTTCACGCAGTTTCTGACGCGCGCGCTTGATCACCTCTTTCGGTACACCTGCCAGCGCCGCGACGGCCAGGCCATAGCTCTTGCTCGCCGCGCCATCCTGCACCGTGTGCATGAAGGCAATGGTATCGCCGTGCTCCAGCGCATCCAGATGAACGTTCGCAACCCCTTCCATTTTCTCCGGCAGCTGCGTCAGCTCGAAGTAGTGGGTAGCGAACAGCGTCATGGCCTTGATTTTATTCGCGAGGCTTTCCGCACAGGCCCATGCCAGTGACAAACCGTCATAGGTTGACGTTCCGCGTCCGACTTCGTCCATCAGCACCAGGCTGTGCTCCGTCGCGTTATGCAGAATGTTTGCCGTTTCGGTCATCTCGACCATGAAGGTAGAGCGACCGCTCGCCAGATCGTCCGCTGCCCCGACGCGGGTAAAAATGCGGTCGATGGGGCCAATCTCCACGTTTTGCGCCGGGACGTAGCTGCCGATATAGGCAAGCAGGGCAATCAGCGCCGTCTGACGCATATAGGTACTCTTACCGCCCATGTTCGGACCGGTAATGATCAGCATTCTTCTCTGCGGTGACAGGCTCAGCGGGTTGGCGATGAACGGTTCATTCAGCACCTGCTCTACCACAGGGTGACGACCTTCAGTGATACGAATGCCAGGCTTGTCGGTAAAGGTCGGGCAGGTGTAGTTCAGCGTTTCCGCGCGTTCTGCCAGGTTCACCAGCACGTCCAGTTCCGCCAGCGCGCTGGCGCTCAGCTGCAGGTCGGCCAGGTGCGGCATCAGCATGTCGAACAGCTCGTCATAAAGCTGTTTTTCCAGCGCCAGCGCTTTACCCTTCGAGGTAAGGACTTTATCTTCGTACTCTTTCAGTTCAGGAATGATGTAGCGTTCGGCGTTTTTCAACGTCTGGCGACGCACGTAGTGAATCGGCGCCAAATGGCTCTGCCCGCGGCTGATCTGAATATAGTAGCCGTGTACCGCGTTATAACCCACTTTCAGGGTGTCGAGCCCGAGACGTTCGCGTTCGCGGATTTCCAGCTTGTCGAGGTAGTCCGTCGCACCGTCGGCCAGCGCGCGCCATTCGTCCAGTTCCTCGTTGTAGCCAGGGGCAATCACGCCGCCATCACGCACCAGAACCGGAGGCGCATCGATAATGGCGCGCTCCAGCAGTTCGCGTAGCTCGGTAAATTCGCCCATGGTTTCGCGGAGTTTCTGTACCGGCGCGCTGTCAACGTCGCTCAGCTGTGCACGGAGTTCCGGTAACTGCTGGAAAGCATGACGCATCCGCGCGAGGTCGCGCGGTCGTGCCGTGCGCAGCGCCAGACGAGCCAGGATACGCTCCAGATCGCCCACCTGGCGCAGGACAGGCTGCAGCTCGGTATAGCGATCCTGCAGGGCGGCAATCGTCTGCTGACGGCAAACCAGCGTAGCGGTATCGCGAATCGGCATATGCAGCCAGCGTTTCAGCATGCGGCTGCCCATTGGCGTTACCGTACTGTCGAGGACCGACGCGAGCGTGTTTTCTACGCCACCCGCCAGGTTCTGCGTGATCTCCAGATTACGGCGCGTGGCGGCATCCATGATGATGCTGTCCTGCTGGCGCTCCATGGTGATAGAGCGGATATGCGGCAGGGAGGTGCGCTGGGTATCTTTCACGTACTGCAGGAGACACCCTGCCGCACACAGCCCGCGCGGGGCATTTTCAACGCCAAAGCCAATCAGGTCGCGGGTGCCAAACTGCAGATTCAGCTGCTGGCGGGCGGTATCAATTTCGAATTCCCACAGCGGACGACGACGCAACCCACGACGGCCTTCAATCAGCGCCATTTCGGCGAAATCTTCGGCATAGAGCAATTCTGCCGGGTTGGTACGCTGCAGTTCGGCTGCCATCGTTTCACGGTCAGCCGGTTCACTCAGACGAAAACGTCCGGAGCTGATATCCAGCGTCGCGTAGCCATACCCTTTACCGTCCTGCCACAGCGCTGCCAGCAGGTTATCCTGGCGCTCCTGTAACAGGGCTTCATCACTGATGGTGCCAGGCGTGACGATGCGCACGACTTTGCGTTCCACCGGGCCTTTTGAGGTCGCCGGATCGCCGATCTGTTCGCAGATGGCGACGGACTCACCCTGATTCACCAGTTTCGCCAGGTAGTTTTCTACCGCGTGGTGCGGGATACCTGCCATCGGGATGGGTTCACCTGCCGATGCGCCACGTTTGGTCAACGAGATGTCGAGCAGCTGCGATGCACGCTTAGCATCGTCATAAAACAGCTCGTAAAAATCACCCATACGGTAAAACAGCAGGATTTCCGGATGCTGTGCCTTCAGCTTCAGATACTGCTGCATCATCGGCGTATGTGCGTCGAAATTGTCGATTGTGCTCATGGAGTTATGATGTCCATTTCTTTGAATATAAACCGTTTTGATCGGCTCAGTGGCCGTTTGTTCCTTCTATTGTCGCATGAAAAAAAGGTCCGGCGCAGAAAAATGTCGTGGCTTTACGAGCCGTCTTCCGACATTAATTCAATGATAATTTTTCCATGCTCCACGCCCACTCTGACTCTGGAATGGGTCGTAAACCCCGCCTTTTCAAGCCAGTCACCTTTTAAGCTCAGCGCCGCATGTACGCTGTAACGCTTTGGTATCTTGGTATTGCGGTCTTCATGGCGCTTTCTAAAATATCCCACTTTTAAATGGCGATAGGGTTTGCCGATCGCGAGCTCTTGCATAGGGTCTCCAGACAACACGGACAAAGGTCATTTCTGATGCCTGTATAAAATACCAGTAATTATCGGTCGGTGCAGGGTGAAAACTGGAATCAGGCTTCAGGAAACGAAATGCAACCGCTGAAATACAGTACTTAAAAGTGTATTATTAATGCACTTTATTATTCGGTAGGCCGTTATGTCCGGTAAACGCATCTCACGAGAAAAAGAGACCATCGCGAAAATGATCGCGTTGTATGAAAAGCAGTGTCCGCAGGCATCTCAGGAGGAAGGGCATTATCAGGCGCTCAACGCGTATGCCGATAAGCGCCTGGATAAGTGCGTTTTCGGTGAGGACAAGCCTGCCTGCAAGCAGTGTCCGGTACACTGCTACCAGCCTGCCAGACGTGAAGAGATGAAGCAGGTTATGCGCTGGGCAGGTCCGCGTATGTTATGGCGTCATCCTATCCTGACCGTTCGTCATCTGATTGATGATCGTCGTCCCGTACCGGAACTGCCGGAGAAGTACCGTCCGAAAAAGTGATCGGTTCAGCGTCTCAGCGGGCGGCAAATCACGTTCAGGGCCAGCGCGCTGCAGAGTGGGAAAAGGGCCAGCAGCAGCCAGGGATACATTGCCTGCGTTGAGGGCACCAGCGCGCGATCCAGCAGGCTGCCAAACAACAGATTTCCTGCCAGTACCGCAATGCCTCCGGCGGTGGCGAGTGCGCCGTAGTGCGCGCCAAGCGTTGATTCCTCCGCAAACCGAGGGATCAGATCTTTAGCCGATGGCACCAGCAGCATCTGTCCCAGCGTCAACAGCGTCACAAAGCAGACTGAGGGCAGTAAGCGCAGCCAGCCTTCCTGCGGCGTCATCGGGGCAAATATCGCCACGCTCGCAAAGGCGGAGGAGAGCAGCAAAAAGCCTACCGGCAGGAGCCTCACCGCGCCCACGCGCCGGGCGAAACGCGCCAGCGGCAGCTGTAATGCAACGATCAGCAACGAGGCCAGCATAAAAAGCGGGCCGAGATCTTTCTCGTTACCGCCAGAGCGCTGGATCTCCACTGGCAGCGCCAGATAGAGCTGGTTATAGCTTAACAGCCACGAGCTGTAGGCAATGATAAAGGCGACAAAGCGCGGCTGGCGGAACGTCGTCCACCAGGGAACGAGCTTCAGCGTCCGAGAGGCGTGGCGTAACGCGGGCAGGCAAAAGTAGAGCACCACCAGCGCAACGATAAAGACCCCTGCGCCCGCCAGCGCCACCTGGCGAAAGCCCAGGCCGGTGAGCAGGGCGCCGGCAACCGGGCCCAGTACCGCACCGAGTTCCCCGCAGACCGCAAATAGCGCGAACCACTCCGCCCGGCTTCGTTTACCTTTCGCCTCGCTGTGCGTGCCCGCTTTCGCCAGCAATGCCTCAATAGACGGAGAAAACAGCGCGCCGCCCACGCCTGTCAGGCACGCGCCCAGAATAATCGTCCACAGCGAGCCTCCGAACGCCAGCAGCAGATAGCCCGCAACGCGAATCATGCACCCGCTCAGGATAACGACTTTCGCGCCAAACCTGTCCGAGAGCGCACCACCGACGATAAACATCCCCTGCTGAGAGAACGTGCGCAGGCCGAGGATCAGCCCGATCAGTCCGCCGGAGAGCAGCATATCGTCGCGCAGGAATATTGCCAGGAAGGGGACAACGGCGTAAAAGCCGATGTTAAAAACAAACTGGCTACCCAGTAAGACGGGCGGCCAGAGCGTGGTGGCGGGGCGAAGGAGCATCGTTGTTCACTCGCCCCTAAACGATAAAGTGGATGTGCTTTTTGCCATGGAACGGCGAGATCTCGATTTTGGTTTTGACCCGGAAGACGTCCCAGAGCAACGACTCGGATAAGATGTCCTGCGGTGTCCCCGTCGCCACAATTTGTCCTTTCTGCATCACAATCAGCGTGTCGCAGAACATCGAGGCATGGTTGAGATCGTGGATAGCGACAATGCTGGTGACCGGTAATTCGCTGATCAACTGCATCAGCTGCATCTGATGATGAATGTCCAGGTGGTTGGTCGGTTCATCCAGCAGGATTTCCGTCGGGGTCTGGGCCAGCGCGCGGGCAATGTGGACGCGCTGGCGCTCGCCGCCGGAGAGGCTCAGCCAGCCCTGGCCACTTTTATCCAGCATATCCACGCGCTGCAGAGCGGCGGTGACGGTTTCGTCATCGTGGTTGCTCCAGTTGGAAAAGGCGGAGTGGTGTGGAATACGCCCAAGTTTCACCACGTCGCGCACGCGCATATTGGCGTCCGTCATGCCGTGCTGCTCCACGAAGGCGACCCGGCGGGCAAGCTGCTTTTTGGCGATGCGGGAGATGTCCTGCCCGTCCAGGGTAACGCAGCCAGCATCCGGGCGACGCAGCCCCGCGAGGATCCGTAAAAGAGACGATTTCCCGCAGCCGTTAGGGCCAAGCAGTCCTACCGTTTCGCCCCGTGACACCTTCAGCGAGACGTCATTAACGATGACCTTTTTGCCGACCTTCCAGGTAATATTTTCCGCGCAGATGCTCATCACTTATTCCTTGAACGGTAGATAATCACGGCAAAGAAGGGGACGCCCACCAGCGCGGTGACCACCCCGACGGGCAGGCTTTGCGGTGCAATCAGCATGCGCGAGGCAATGTCTGCCAGCACCATCAGGATCGCCCCTGCCAGCGCGCTGGCAATCAGCAGCGTGCGGTGCAGCGGCCCGAACAGGAAGCGTATCACGTGCGGCACCACCAGCCCGACAAAGCCGATTGACCCCGCCATGCTGACGATGGTCGCGGTAATCAGCGCGGTAGTGGTAAAGAGCGTCAGGCGCACCCACGGGACGGCAATACCTAAAGAGGCGGCGGCGTCATCACCGAACGTGAAGGCATCCAGCGCCCGGGAATAGTAGAGGCAAACGGCTAATCCAATCAGTACCACGACCAGCGCCAGCTGGAATTCAGGCCAGCGTACGCCGCTGAAGCTGCCCAGCAGCCAGAACATCACGTCGCGCGCCTGCTGGGCGCTGGCGGAGGTGCTGATGGTGTAGGCGGTAATGGCGTTGAAAAGCTGCGAGGCGGCGACCCCTGCCAGAATGGTCCGTTCATTCCCGCCGCGCGCGCCGTTCGTCAGAAACGCGACAAACGCAAACGCGGCGAACGCCCCGGCAAAGGCACCGGCGGAGAGAGACACCGCACCGGTGCCGATCCCTAATACGACGACAGAAACCGCCCCGGTCGACGCGCCCGCGGACACGCCGAGCACGTAGGGTTCCGCCAGCGCGTTCTTCAGCAGGCTCTGCAATACGGCACCGCAGATGGCCAGCCCCGCGCCGCAGCAGGCCGCCACCAGCGCGCGGCTCAGGCGAAAGTCCCAGATGACGCTCTCATAGATGCGAGTGAGCGGAACCTCGGTAAGCCCCATTTTATTGCTGATGGCGTAAAACACGTTATCCAGCGGGATGGACAGCTCGCCGACGCTGACGCTCAGGGCGATCACCAGAAATAGCAGTACCAGGGCGAGCAAAGCCGAGGTCGTCAGAACCAGGCTCTGCCGGGCCTGAAGAACGGCGGATGTCATCAGTTCAGCCCCAGTTTTCTGAGCTGTTCGCCGACCTGCTCAGCCCCATAAATCGTGCGGATCGTCGGGTTCATCGCCTGGCCGTCCATCACCACGATGTGGCCTTTTTTCACGGCGTCCAGCTGGCTGACCGCCGGATCGCTCTTCAGGAATTTGATTTTCTCTTGTGCGTTATCCAGCGCCCAGCGGTTGCGATCCAGGCTGGAGACCACAATCACATCCGGATTGGCGGCAATAATGCTCTCCCAACCCACGGTCGGCCATTCGGTCTCGGAGGTGATGGCGTTATGCCCGCCCATCAGGCTCGCGATAAACCCGGAAGGGCTGTTTTTACCGCCGACGTAGGCGTCCGCAGAGGGGGAGGAGCTGGAGAACCAGAAGACAAACGACAGGTCTTTTTTGTTCTTGCCGAATTCCTTACGCAGGTCGGCCTCGCGCTTTTTGAAATCGGCAATCACGGCCTGACCGCGATCTTCAACGTTAAAGATTTTGGCGAAATCCTCAATCTCCTGATAGAGATACGTCATATCCCACAGTTTCTGGCGGCTGCCGTACATATCGCCGGTGGCTTTTTTAGTCGCGCACATGCCCGGTGACACGTAGCTGTTCATGCCCAGGGTCATCAGGTCTTCGCGTTTTGCGACCTTGCTTTCCGGCCCCAGCAACAGCGGCGTCTGGGCGGGGACAAAGTCGGGATTTTGCGCAAGCACGGATTCAAGGGTAGGGATTTCGACCGTCAGGGTTTTGATTTTTGCATTCTGTTCCGCCAGCTGCGGCAGCACTTTGGTCGGCCAGAAGGCGCTGGCCTTCACCTTATCTTCCAGCCCCAGCAGGAGCAAAATTTCGACGGTATTCTGGCCCAGGGCCACGACGCGTTCCGGCGCTTTGGTGAATGTTTCTTTATAGCCACAGTTTTCAATGGTCAGAGGATATGTGGTTGCCAGAGCAGAACTGACCGACGCAACCGCCAGGCCTAACGCGCAGATGACCTTCTTCATGAAACGCTACCCTTGATTAATATTATTATTGATGCAAATGAAACTCATTATTAAGGCGGAATTTTATACAGAGGAAACGATTTTGTGTCAATGAGGGACTATTACGCGGGGTAACGAAAGGCGGTGCCAGAAAACACCGCCAGAGTAGGGGCTTAAGCCAGGCTCTCTTTCTCAATCCCGAGTCGCTTCATGCGCGACAGCAGGGTGGTGCGTTTTAACCCCAGGCGCTGGGCGGCACCTTTTGGCCCGGCGACCACGCCGTTGGTCTCTTTCAGCACGCGCATAATGAGCTGATATTCATCTTCTCCCTCTTTCGCTGTCTCGGCGGCGGGCAGGGTCACGTCAGGCAGCGTCACTTCAGGCAGGGAGAGCTGCAGCACATTCCCCCGCGTCAGCAGCACCGCACGTTCGATGACGTTTTCCAGCTCGCGCACGTTGCCGGGCCACTCCATCGATGAAAGGGTACGCAACGTCTCGGCAGGAATGCTGTCGATATTTCGCCCCATCCTGCGCGCGATCTTGGCGGTAAACGCTTTGACCAGCAGGGGGATATCTTCCGGGCGCTCGCGCAGCGGCGGCAGGAAGATCGGGAACACGTTCAGGCGATAGTAAAGGTCGCTGCGAAACTCGCGGTCTGCGACCATTTTTTTCAGATCGCGGTTGGTGGCGGCAATCAGCCGCACGTCGGTCTGGATAAGCTTGTTGCTTCCCAGGCGCTCAAACTCCTGCTCCTGCAACACGCGCAGCAGTTTCGGCTGTAGCTCCAGCGGCATATCGCCCACTTCGTCGAGGAACAGCGAGCTTTTGTCCGCCAGCTCAAAACGGCCCAGCCGCTGGCTGCTTGCCCCGGTGAATGCACCGCGCTCGTGGCCGAACAGATCGCTTTCCAGCAGTCCTGCGGGCATCGCGGCGCAGTTCATCTTCACCATCCGTCGGCTGTTGCGGTTGCTCAGGTTGTGGATGGCGCGGGCAATCAGCTCTTTACCCGTACCGGTTTCGCCCAGGATCAGCACCGTGCTGTCGCTTTGCGCCACCATCTCGACCTGCTTGAGCACGCTGTACATGGCGTCGCTGCGCCCGATGATTTCACCAAACTCGCTGTCCACGTTGTTGAGCTGTTCGGTCAGGGCCAGGTTCTCATCCACCAGACGCTCTTTCAGACGATGAATTTCCTGGTAGGCGAGGGCGTTATCCAGGGCGATGGAAATACGTTCGGCGATCTGACGCAGCAGCTTCAGGTTGGCGGTGGTGAACACGCCCTCCTCACACTGCGCCAGCTTAAGCACGCCCAGCATGGTGTTGCCGGACATCAGCGGCAGCAGGCACAGGGTCTGAATTTTGTTGCCCCAGGTGTTAAACAGCATTCGCTCGTACGGCGCGACAGGATCCTGCTCGTTCAGGTTGAGCAGGAGGATCTCTTTGCTTTTGAAGACCCGTTCAGAAAGGGTCCCCGCTTCATCCACTTCGCTCTGCTCGTGTGCCGGGTTGGCTTCATCAAGATAATGCGTGGAGTAGATGTTCAGCTTGCCCTTGCGATGGCCGCGAAGCGCAATGCTGATGGCGTCGATTTTGAAATAGTGGTGGATCTCTTTCGAGACTTCGCTCACCAGTTCATCCATGTCGAGCCGTGACAGCACGGCGTTGGTGATGGCGACCAGAATGCGGAAGTTGTCGCGTTCGCGGCTCAGCAGGTCGTAATCCACATTATTGGTCACGCGGCTTTGGATCTGCTCAGCGACGACGGCCACAATCTGGGTAAAGGTGTGCAGGCGTTCGTATTCCGCCTCGCTCCAGGGCTGGTCGGTGGTGCGGATAAACTCGCAGCCGCCAAAAATCTGACCCTCTGCCGCCAGCGGCAACATGCAGTAATGCCCGAAAGGTTGATAAAGGTTGCTCTGTGCCAGCCGCGGCCACGCCTGGCGGAACTCCTCAAAATTGCAGTGCAGCACTTCAGGCCGGGAGAGAATGCGGCGCACCGGGCCATGAGCGAGATACGTTTCGTCTTCATATTCGAACGTTTTGCCATTGTCACGCGTTGAGTAGTAGCTCGCACGGTGCGTTCCGCTATGCCACAGTACAATCGCGGCGCTGTCGGCCAGCGCCGACTGCCTGACCAGCCGGGTCAGGGCATCGCTCAGCGCGCCGAGATCGGGCTGCTGTAAAAGTGTGCGCGTGATGTCAAACAGGCCCTGCTGTCCAAGATCGCTCATCGGTGTATACGGCATAGTGCTTTCCAGTAGAAACGAGCAAAAAAATCCATGCTGACCGCTTTTGGCGCGGTTCTAGCAAATACGGGGTAAAGGTTCCGCGTGCGGCAGATCCAGCGTGCGCTTCACGCCATAAAGCCCGGTCAGGCGCACCCCTTTGCGCTCAACCACTTCACCAATCATTGCCGCCTCTTTTCCTGACGGATGAGCCCGCAGCTGTTCAAGAACGGCTTCCGCTGCCGCACGTTCAACGCCAATCACCAATTTGCCTTCGTTTGCGAAGTTAAGCGGGTCCAGCCCCAGCAGTTCGCAAAGCCCGCGAACGGCGGGCTTAACGGGCAGGCTGCGCTCGGTGAGTTCAATCCCATACCCGCAGCTTGCTGCAAATTCGTGGACCACGGCATTCACGCCGCCTCGCGTGGCGTCCCGCAGGGCTTTGACGCCGGGTACGGCACGCAGCGTCTGAATCAGCGGGGTGAGCACCGCGCAGTCGCTGCGCAGTTCCCCGTCCAGCCCCAGGCCTTCGCGCAGATTCAGGATGGTCGCCCCGTGACAGCCCAGCGTTCCGGTCACGATCAGCACGTCGCCCACGCTAAGCTGCTGCGCGCCCCAGTGAATATCGGCGGGGATCGCCCCCACGCCGGCGGTGTTGATAAACAGCTTGTCGGCCGCACCGCGCTGCACCACTTTGGTATCGCCGGTTACGATAGCTATCCCCGCCTCGCGCGCGGTCTGCGCCATGCTGTTGACCACTGTTGTGAGCGTCTCCATCGGCAGGCCCTCCTCGAGGATAAACCCGCAGGAGAGGTAGCGCGGAACGGCGCCGCTGACGGCCACGTCGTTGGCCGTGCCGCAGACGGCGAGCTTGCCGATATCGCCACCCGGGAAGAACAGCGGGTCAATGACGTAGCTGTCGGTGGAGAAGGCCAGCCTGTCGCCCTGGGCGGTGAGGGTGGCGAGGTCAATGCGCGCCTGGTCTTCCTGTTCGGCGAGCCAGGGGTTGTTAAAGGCCGCCATAAACAGCCGGTTAATGAGCTGCTGCATCGCCTGTCCGCCGCTACCGTGCGCCATTTCAACCGTATTCATGCTTCACTCTCCTGGTTGCGATACTGATACCACGCGGCACACGCCCCTTCGGAGGAGACCATCAGCGCGCCAAACGCCGTTTGCGGGTTGCAGGTATTGCCAAATAACGGGCACTGATGCGGTTTGCATTTGCCGGTGAGCACCTCGCCGCAGCGGGCCCGTGGATCGTCGCAAACCTGCTGCGGCTGCGGGCGGAAATGCGCTTCGGCGTCGAATGTGCGATAGGCTGACGTCAGGCGCACGCCGGATTCGGCAATCAGCCCCAGACCACGCCATTCGCTGTCGCCCTCAACGCTAAACACGTCGGCTATCGCCTGCTGTGCCCGTTCATTTCCCGCATCCGGCACCACGCGCCGGTACTGGTTTTCCACTGCACTCAGGGCCGCTATTTTCTGCTCAACCAGCATGGTGACACCTTGCAGTAGATCAAGTGGTTCGAAACCAGCGACCACTAACGGACGATTGTACTGTTCAGCGATAAAACCGTAGGCGTCTGTGCCAATCACCATGCTGACATGCCCCGGTGCCAGAAAGGCGTCAATGCCGTTTCCCGGCTCTTCCAGCAGGCTGCGCAGGGTGGGGATAAGCGTAATGTGCTGGCAGAAGAAGAAAAAGTTATCGACGCCGCGCGCTTTCGCCTGCTGCAGCGTGATGGCGGTGGCGGGCATGGTGGTTTCAAACCCCAGGCCGAAAAACACCACCTTGCGCGCGGGATTATTCTCTGCCAGCGTCAGGGCATCCATCGGCGAATAGACGATCCGCACGTCCGCACCGCGCGCTTTTGCCTGCAGCAGCGAGCCGTTTTTCCCCGGCACGCGCATCGCGTCGCCAAAGGTGCAGAAAATGACGTCGGGCTGGCTGGCAATTTCAATACAGCTGTCGATGCGCCCCATCGGCAGCACGCAGACCGGGCAGCCGGGGCCGTGGATAAACTCGATGTTCTCCGGCAGCAGCTGGTCGAGGCCAAATTTGAAGATGGCGTGCGTGTGCCCGCCGCACACCTCCATGATCCGCAGCGGTCTTTCTGTCGTGTAGTCCAGCAGCGCTGCGCGCGTTTTCAGGTAGCCGATAAGCTGCAGCACCTGCTCCGGCGCGCGGTATTCATCAACGTAACGCATGATTACCGCTCCTCGCCGTACAGCAGCGCGCCCACGTCCGGCTCCACGTCAAACATGTTCTGCAACGCATCCAGCGTGTCGCGGGCTTCCGCTTCGTTAATCACGCTCATGGCAAACCCCACGTGCACCAGCACCCACTGGCCGAGACGCGATGCGCCCGTTTCATCTGTGTTGCCCACCAGCGTCAGGTCCACGTCGCGCAGGATGCCGCAGACCTCGACTTTGGCCTGATTACCGTCGATGGCGTAAATTTGCCCAGGTACGCCTATGCACATCGCTCGTTCTCCAGCCACTGTAGCCAACTGTCCATGCCGTCACCGCGCGTGGCGGAGACCAGCAGGATCTCAATCTCCGGATTCACTTCATGGGCATACGCCAGGCACCTATCCACGTCGAAATTCAGGTACGGCAGCAGGTCGACTTTGTTCAGCAGCATGACGGACGCAGCGGCAAACATATGCGGGTACTTCAGCGGTTTGTCTTCGCCTTCGGTCACCGAAAGCACCGCCACCTTGTGCCGTTCGCCCAGGTCGAAGCTCGCCGGGCAGACCAGGTTGCCGACGTTTTCAATAAACAGAATGCCGTCATCCGCCAGCGGCAGACGCGGGGCGGCGTCGGCAATCATCTGCGCATCCAGGTGGCAGCCTTTGCCGGTATTAACCTGAATCGCCGGGGTGCCGGTTGCGCGAATACGCGCCGCGTCGTTAACGGTTTGCTGGTCGCCTTCAATCACCGCGCAGGAGACGCGCCCGTTCAGGCGTTTGAGCGTTTCCGTTAACAGCGTGGTTTTGCCGGAGCCGGGGCTGGAGACCAGGTTCAGCACCAGCTGTTTGCGGGTGGCAAAGCGGGCGCGGTTGCGGGCGGCGATCTGGTTATTTTTGTCCAGCACGTTGATTTCCACTTCCAGCATCTGGCGCTGGCTGATACCCGGCGCGTGGGTGCCCGCTTCCCCATGGCCGTAATGCAGATCGCCCGCCTCGGAGCGTTGCGGGGCGAAGGTGATACCGGTCAGTGCCGCAGAAGGGCGTGGGGCAGGAGAAAAGGGCGCGGAGCGAAACGCGGAATGGGGGCGATGTTCATCCCCTTCTATATACAGGTTGCCTTCGGCGCAACCGCAGGTGCTACACATACTTTACTCCTTCTCGATTTCGAGGCGTTGGATCTGCATGCCGTCATCCGCCACGATGCGAAGACCAGTGCTCTGACACTGCGGACAGCGCTGAACCTTCGATGACAGCAGGGTGACGTACTGCTGGCACTGTTCGCACCAGCACTCCGCCTGCTGCTCTTCAATATGCAGTTCGCAGCCTTCCGCCAGCGTGCCGCGGCACACCAGTTCAAAACAGAAATTCAGGGCGCTGGTCTCGACGCAGGAAAACGCCCCGACCTTCAGCCAGACGCCGGTAACGCGTTTCGCGTGGTTTTGCACTGCCTGCTGCTCGATAAGTTCCAGAGCCCGCTGGCAGAGGGTGATTTCGTGCATGACGCCTCCTCAGTGAATTGCGCCATTGAATGCAATAACGATGCCAGCTTGATTTTTGTTAAGGCGTGACGATGTCAACGCTGTCGAAATGACACGTCGACACCGCGGCGTTGACAGCGGTTTTGCAATTAAACACATTAAAAATCATAAAGATAAAAACTGGCATGGAATCTGCTTAACAGCCGCTATCTCCATTAAACGGATACCTTCTATGACTATTTGGGAAATCAGCGAAAAAGCGGATTACATCGCGCAGCGTCATCAGCAGCTGCAGGACCAGTGGCACCTTTACTGCAACTCGCTGGTTCAGGGCATTACCCTCTCGAAAGCGCGTCTTCACCACGCGATGAGCTGCGCGGCACAGGGGGATATGAGCTTTGTCCTGTTCGGCCATTTCACCATTAACGTGACCCTGGCGGATAACTTCAACAGCCACACCATTGAGTACCACCTCGAGACAAAAGACGGCGAAAAACAGTGTATTGCGAAGGCGCAGCTGATGGCCGACGGCATGGTGGACGGCCACGTCAGCAACCGCGATCGCCAGCAGGTGCTGGAGCACTATCTGGAAAAAATCGCGCCGGTCTATAACGGCCTGTACGCCGCCGTTGAACGCGATCTCCCGGTCAACCTGAAGCAGCTGATGGACGGAAATACCTCAGCTAACGTGGCCTGACCCTTGCGTGTCGAGAAGTGTCGACAAGACAGTTTTTCGTCAAAAATGACTATCACCAGAGGATGACCCGGTGAACCGTTTTGTAATTGCCGACTCGACGGTCTGTATTGGCTGTCGAACCTGTGAGGCGGCGTGTTCGGAAACGCATCGCCTGCATGGGCTGCAGTCCATGCCGCGCCTGCACGTCATGCGTAATGAAAAAGAGTCTGCCCCGCAGCTCTGCCATCACTGTGAAGATGCTCCCTGCGCGGGTGTCTGCCCAGTGAATGCCATCACCCGTGTTGATGGCGCTGTCCAGCTGAACGAAAGCCTGTGCGTAAGCTGCAAGCTGTGCGGCATCGCCTGCCCGTTTGGCGCGATTGAATTTTCCGGCAGCCGTCCGCTGCACATTCCGGCGAACGCTAACTCGCCAAAAGCCCCGCCTGCGCCACCGGCTCCGGCACGCGTAAGCACGCTGCTGGACTGGGTGCCCGGCATCCGCGCCGTGGCGGTGAAGTGCGACCTGTGCAGCTTCGATGAGCAGGGTCCGGCCTGCGTGCGCACCTGCCCGACTAAGGCATTGATTCTGGTTAACATTCGCGACATCGCCCGTACCAGCAAGCGTAAACGCGAGCTGACCATCAACAGTGATTTTGGCGACCTTTCTCTGCTACAGGCGCTTAACGAGGGGGCGAAATGAACGCGGCAATGATGATTACCAGCGCGGTAGCCTGTTTTACTGCCGCCGCTGTTCTGGCGCTGATCTTCTCATTCCATAAAACCCTGAGCGGCGCGATCGCCGGGATTGGCGGGGCGGTAGCTAGCCTGATGACGCTGGCGGCAGGCGGCGTTGTCCTGCTCGGCGGCCAGTCCGCAGAAACCGTGATGCCGCTGATTCGGCACACCGTTGAGATCACGCCCCTGAACGCCATCTGGCTGGTGACGTTTGGTCTGTGCGGGCTGTTTATCAGCCTGTTCAATATCGACTGGCACCGCCACCCGCACGCTAAAGCCAACGGCCTGCTGGTCAATCTGCTGATGGCGACGGCGGTCTGTACCGTTATCGCCAGCAACCTCGGCGCGCTGGTGGTGATGGCGGAAATCATGGCGCTGTGCGGCGTGTTCCTGACGGGCTGCAGCGCCTCCGGCAAGCTGTGGTTTGCGCTGGGACGCCTTGGGACGCTGCTGCTGGCGCTGGCCTGCTGGCTGGTGTGGCAACGCTTTGGCACGCTGGATTTCTCTGCGCTCAACGGGCATCCGCTGGGGAATGACGTCTGGCTGCTGGGCGTTATCGGCTTTGGCCTGCTCGCTGGCATCATCCCGCTGCACGGCTGGGTGCCGCAGGCGCATGCGAATGCCTCCGCGCCCGCCGCCGCGCTGTTTTCGGTGGTGGTGATGAAAGTGGGTCTGTTCGGAATTTTGGCGATTACGCTGACCGGCGGACAACCGCCGCTGTGGTGGGGCGTTGTGCTGCTGATCGCCGGAATGATTACCGCGTTCGTCGGCGGCCTGTACGCGCTGATGGAGCACAATATCCAGCGTCTTCTGGCGTACCACACGCTTGAAAATATCGGCATCATCCTGCTCGGTATTGGCGCGGGCGTAACCGGGCTGGCGCTCAATCATCCGGCGCTAATCGCGGCCGGTTTTATCGGCGGTCTTTATCACCTTGTTAACCATAGCCTGTTTAAAAGCACCCTGTTCCTCGGGGCGGGCAGCGTCTGGTTCCGCACCGGCCATCGGGATATCGAAAAGCTGGGCGGGATTGGCAAAAAGATGCCGGTAATTTCACTGGCGATGCTGGTCGGGCTGATGGCGATGGCCGCGCTGCCGCCGCTGAACGGCTTTGCCGGGGAGTGGGTGATCTATCAGTCCTTCTTCGCGCTCGGTCAGAGCGATCTCTTTATCGCGCGTTTGCTCGGCCCGCTGCTGGCGGTCGGGCTGGCAATTACCGGGGCGCTGGCGGTGATGTGCATGGCGAAAGTCTACGGCGTGACCTTCCTCGGCGCGCCGCGCACCCGCGAAGCTGAAAACGCCTGCTGCGCACCGTTGTTGATGGGCGTGAGCGTGGTCGCGCTGGCGCTGTGCTGCATCGCGGGCGGCGTCGCCGCGCCGTGGCTGTTGCCGCTGCTGGGCAACGCCATTCCGCTGCCGCTGACCGTGGCGAATACCACCGTCTCTCAGCCTATGATCGCGCTGCTGCTGATTGGCGCACCGCTGCTGCCGCTCGTCCTGATGCTGTTCTTCAAACGCGACAGGCTCACCTCCCGCGCGCGCGGTGCGGCGTGGGCCTGCGGCTACGAACATGAACAGTCGATGGTTATCACAGCCCACGGTTTCGCCATGCCGGTGAAGGAGAACTTCGCCGCCGTGCTGAAGCTGCGCCACTGGTTGAATCCGGTGGCCTGGGTACCCGGCTGGCAGAGCGCCGCCGCGCCCGCGCTGTTCCGCCGTCTGGCGGCCATCGAGCTGGCGGTGCTGGTGGTCATTGTGATTTCACGAGGAGCCTGACATGAGTTTGTTACTGGCAATTCTTCAGGCGCTGGTGCTGTTCGCCGCCGCGCCGCTGCTGTCGGGCATCACGCGCGTGGCGCGCGCCCGGATGCACAACCGTCGCGGGCCTGGGGTGCTTCAGGAGTACCGCGATCTCTTCAAACTGCTTTCTCGTCAGAGCGTGGCGCCGGATGCCGCAGGCTGGGTCTTCCGCCTGACGCCCTTCGTGATGGTGGGCGTCATGCTGACCATCGCCACCGCGCTGCCGGTGGTGACGGTAGGATCGCCGCTGCCGGCGCTCGGGGATCTGATTACGCTTATCTACCTCTTTGCCATCGCCCGTTTCTTCTTTGCGATTGCGGGCCTCGACACCGGGAGCCCGTTTACCGGCATCGGTGCCAGCCGCGAGGCGATGCTCGGCGTGCTGGTTGAGCCGATCCTGCTGCTGGGGCTGTGGGTCGCCGCGCAGGTGGCGGGTTCCACCCACATCAGCTTTATCACCCACACCGTTTACCACTGGCCGGTGGCGCGCTCAATCCCGCTGGTGCTGGCGCTGTGCGCCTGCGCGTTCGCCACCTTCATTGAGATGGGCAAACTGCCGTTCGACCTGGCGGAAGCCGAGCAGGAGCTGCAGGAAGGGCCGCTTACCGAGTACAGCGGCTACGGCTTCGCGGTGCTGAAGTGGGGCATCAGCCTCAAGCAGCTGGTGGTGCTGCAGATGTTTGTCGGCGTCTTCTTCCCGTGGGGGCAGATGACGCACTTCTCCGCGGGCGGTCTGCTGCTGGCCGTCGTGGTTGCCGTCCTCAAGCTGCTGGTCGGCGTGCTGGTGATTGCCCTGTTTGAAAACAGCATGGCGCGCCTGCGTTTTGTCGAAACGTCACGCATCACCTGGGCCGGTTTTGGTTTTGCATTTTTAGCGTTCGTCTCCTTGCTGGTGGCGTGATTAAAGAGAGTATTTATGTCTGAAGAAAAGAAAGGTCAGCAGTATCTCGCCGCATTGCATCAGGCTTTCCCCGGCGTGGTGCTGGAGGAGTCCTGGCAAACCAAAGACCAGGTAACCGTCACCGTAAAGGTGAATTATCTGCCGGAAGTGGTGGAGTTTCTCTACTACCGGCAGGGCGGCTGGCTGTCGGTACTGTTCGGCAACGACGAGCGCCAGCTGTGCGGCAGCTATGCGGTGTACTACGTGATGTCGATGGAGCAGGGCGAAAAATGCTGGCTCACCGTGCGCGTCGAAGTCGACCCGAATAAGCCGGAATATCCGTCCGTCACGCCGCGCGTGCCTGCCGCCGTCTGGGGCGAGCGCGAAGTGCGCGACATGTACGGCCTGGTGCCGGTCGGCCTGCCGGACGAGCGCCGCCTGGTGCTACCGGACGACTGGCCGGACGAGCTCTATCCGCTGCGCAAAGACAGCATGGACTACCGCCAGCGCCCGGCGCCGACTACCGACAGCGAAACCTACGAATTCATCAACGAGCTGGGCAGCAAGAAGAATAACGTGGTGCCGATCGGCCCGCTGCACGTCACCTCTGACGAGCCGGGCCACTTCCGCCTGTTCGTCGACGGTGAAAACATTATCGACGCCGACTACCGCCTGTTCTACGTCCACCGCGGCATGGAAAAGCTGGCGGAAACCCGCATGGGCTACAACGAAGTGACGTTCCTCTCTGACCGCGTGTGCGGCATTTGCGGCTTTGCCCACAGCACCGCCTACACCACCTCGGTGGAGAACGGCATGGGGATCGTGGTGCCGGAGCGCGCGCAGATGATCCGCGCCATTCTGCTGGAGGTGGAGCGCCTGCACTCGCACCTGCTGAACCTCGGCCTGGCCTGCCACTTTGTCGGCTTTGATTCCGGGTTTATGCAGTTCTTCCGCGTGCGCGAAGCGTCGATGAAGATGGCGGAGATCCTCACCGGGGCGCGTAAAACCTACGGCCTGAACCTGATCGGCGGGATCCGCCGCGACCTGCTGAAGGACGACATGATCCAGACCCGCCAGCTGGCGCAGCAGATGCGCCGCGACGTGCAGGAGCTGGTGGACATGCTGCTCAGCACGCCAAACATTGAGCAGCGCACCGTCGGCATTGGCCGCCTTGACCCGGAAATTGCCCGCGACTTCAGCAACGTCGGCCCGATGGTGCGCGCCAGCGGCCACGCCCGCGATACCCGCGCCGATCACCCGTTCGTCGGCTACGGCCTGCTGCCGATGACCGTGCACAGCGAGCAGGGCTGCGACGTCATCTCGCGGCTCAAGGTGCGCATCAACGAGGTGTTCACCGCCCTGAACATGATCGACTTTGGTCTGGACAACCTGCCGGGCGGCCCGCTGATGGTGGAGGGCTTCACCTACATCCCGAACCGCTTTGCCCTTGGCTTTGCCGAAGCGCCGCGCGGGGACGATATCCACTGGAGCATGACCGGCGACAACCAGAAGCTCTACCGCTGGCGTTGCCGCGCGGCCACCTACGCCAACTGGCCAACCCTGCGCTACATGCTGCGCGGTAACACCGTCTCTGACGCGCCGCTGATCATCGGCAGCCTCGACCCGTGCTACTCCTGCACCGACCGCATGACCGTAGTCGATGTGCGCAAGAAGAAAAGCCAGGTGGTGCCGTACAAAGAGCTTGAGCGCTACAGCATCGAGCGTAAAAACTCGCCGCTGAAATAAGGACTCGCCATGTTTACCTTTATCAAAAAAGTGATCAAAACGGGCACGCAGACCAGCAGCTATCCGCTGGAGCCGATGCCGGTGGATAAAAACTTTCGCGGCAAGCCGGAGCACAATCCGCAGCAGTGCATCGGCTGCGCGGCCTGCGTCAATGCCTGTCCGTCGAACGCCTTAACGGTGGAAACGGATCTCAAAACCGGCGAGCTGGCCTGGCAGTTCAACCTCGGGCGCTGCATCTTCTGCGGCCGCTGCGAGGAGGTGTGCCCGACGGTCGCCATTCGTCTGTCGCAGGAGTACGAGCTGGCGGTATGGAAGAAAGAAGACTTCCTGCAGCAGTCGCGCTTTGACCTGTGCAACTGCCGCGTCTGCAAACGCCCGTTCGCCGTGCAGAAAGAGATCGACTACGCCATCGCGCTGCTGCAGCGCAACGGCGACGCCCGCGCGGAGCATCACCGTGAAAGCTTTGAAACCTGCCCGGCGTGCAAGCGTCAGAAGTGCCTGCTGCCGTCCGACCGCATTGATATTACCCGCCATATGAGAGAGGCCAGCTGATGGAAAACCTACTGGGCCCGCGCGACGACAACGGCATTCCGGTGCCGATGACGGTGGACGAATCCATCGCCAGCATGAAGGCGTCGCTGCTGAAAAAAATCAAACGCTCGGCCTACGTCTACCGCGTGGACTGCGGCGGCTGCAACGGCTGCGAGATTGAGATCTTCGCCACCCTGTCGCCGCTGTTTGACGCCGAGCGCTTCGGCATCAAAGTGGTGCCGTCCCCGCGCCACGCGGACATCCTGCTGTTTACCGGGGCCGTCACCCGCGCCATGCGCTCGCCCGCGCTGCGCGCCTGGCAGTCCGCCCCTGACCCGAAAATCTGCATCTCGTACGGCGCCTGCGGCAACAGCGGCGGCATCTTCCATGACCTCTACTGCGTCTGGGGCGGCACCGACAAAATCGTGCCGGTGGACGTCTACATTCCGGGCTGCCCGCCGACGCCTGCCGCAACGCTGTACGGCTTTGCCATGGCGCTTGGCCTGCTGGAGCAGAAAATCCACGCGCGCGAGCCGGGCGAGTTGGACAACCAGCCAGCGGCTATTCTGCACCCGGATATGGTGCAGCCGCTGCGGGTGAAGATCGATCGCGCGGCGCGCAGGCTGGCGGGCTATCGCTACGGCCGTCAGATTGCCGACGACTATCTGCGCCTGCTGAGCCAGGGCGAGCATCAGGTCGCACGCTGGCTGGAGGCGGAAAACGATCCGCGCCTCAATGAGATTGTGGCGAACCTGAACAGTATCGTCGATGAGGCGCGTATCCGATGAGTGAAACGGTGGTGTTCAGCCAGCTGAGCCGTAAGTTTATTGATGAGAACGATGCCACGCCGGATGCGGCGCAGCAGGTGGTCTATTACAGCCTGGCGATTGGGCATCACCTCGGGGTGATCGACTGCCTGGAGGCGGCGCTGAGCTGTCCGTGGTCCGAGTATCTGGCGTGGATCGCCACGCTGGAGGAGGGCAGTACGGCGCGTCGCAAGATGGAAGGCGTGCCGAAGTACGGCGAGATCGTGATCGATGCCAACCACATTGCGATGCTCGCCAACGCCTTTGACGCGGCGCTCGGCGGGCAAACCCCCGAGCAGCAGGCGTGGAGCAAAACGCTGCTCGGCATGCTGCACGATATTCATCAGGAGAGCGCCATCTACCTGATGGTGAGGAGATTACGTGACTGACGTTTTACTGTGTGTCGGCAACAGCATGATGGGGGACGACGGCGCGGGTCCGCTGCTGGCGGAGATGTGCGCCGCGAACCCGCAGGGCAGTTGGGTGGTGATTGATGGCGGCAGCGCGCCGGAAAACGACGTGGTCGCCATTCGCGAACTGCGCCCGGACAGGCTGTTAATCGTCGATGCCACCGATATGGGACTCAACCCCGGCGAGATCCGCCTGATTGACCCGGACGACATCGCCGAGATGTTTATGATGACTACCCACAATATGCCGCTGAACTACCTGGTCGATCAGATTAAAGACGACGTGGGCGAGGTGCTCTTTTTGGGTATTCAGCCGGACATTGTCGGGTTTTATTACCCGATGACGCCGCCGGTGAAGGAGGCGGTGGACGTGGTGTATTCACGGCTTGCGGAATGGGTTGGGGACGGGGATTTCTCCCGGCTCTGAGCAGTGCCGGGTGGCGGCTTCGCCTTACCCGGCCTACCAAACCCATCTCCCTCTCCCTGTGGGAGAGGGCTGGGGTGAGGACAACAGGCTATTCGAGATCCGCCCCGTTACTCGCAATCACCTTCTTATACCACCAGAACGATTTCTTGCGTTTGCGCTCCAGCGTGCCGTTCCCGGCGTCGTCGCGGTCGACGTAGACAAACCCGTAGCGCTTGCTCATCTCCCCGGTTGAGGCAGAGACAAGGTCAATACAGCCCCAGGTGGTGTAGCCCATCAGCGGCACGCCGTCCTCAATCGCGTCGCCCATCGCGCGGATATGCTCGCGCAGATAGCTGATGCGGTAGTCGTCGTTAATCTCGCCGTTTTCATCAACGACATCTTTCGCTCCCAGGCCGTTTTCCACCAGGAACAGCGGCTTCTGGTAGCGGTCGTACATCATGTTCATGGTGATGCGCAGGCCGAGCGGGTCGATGCCCCAGCCCCATTCGCTCACCTGAATATGCGGGTTGCGCAGGGATTTGACGATGTTCGCCGCATTGGTATTGTTCGCGTTCATATCCGCCGAGGCGCAGCGCGAGGCGTAATAGCTGAACGAGACAAAGTCGACGGTGTTTTTCAGAAGTAGATCATCACCCGGGTCTTTCACAATCACCACGCCTTTCTCGCGGAACACCCGGGCGGAGTAGGCCGGATAGCTGCCCCGCGCCTGCACGTCGATAAAGAACAGGTTCTCGCGGTCTTTCTCCAGCGCCATCCACACGTCTTCCGGCTTGCAGGAGTAAGGGTAGAAGTTACCACCCGCCAGCATGCAGCCGACCTGGTTTTCCGGGTTCACCTCGTGAGCAATTTTAGTCGCCAGCGCGCTCGCCACCAGCTCGTGGTGCGCGGCCTGGTATTTCACCTGGTCTTCATTTTCGCCTTCCTCAAACACCAGCCCCGCGCCGGAGAACGGGCTGTGCAGCATGATGTTGATTTCGTTGAAGGTCAGCCAGTATTTCACCAGCCCGTTAAATTCCTCAAAGCAGGTGCGGGCATAGCGGGCAAAGAAATCGACCATCTTACGGTTGCGCCACGAGCCGTACTCCGTCACCAGGTGCATCGGCACGTCGAAGTGGCAGAGCGTTACCAGCGGCTCGATGTTGTACTTTTTGCACTCTTCGAATACCGCGCGGTAGAAGGCAATACCCTCTTTGTTCGGCAGCGGTTCGTCGCCGTTCGGATAGAGGCGGCTCCAGGCGATCGAGGTGCGGAACACCGTAAAGCCCATCTCCGCCATCAGGGCGATGTCCTCTTTATAGCGATGGTAAAAATCAATCGCCTCGTGGCTCGGGTAGAATTCGTCGTCACGCAGCGAAAAACGCTTTTCCTTACCGAGCTTCACCGCCAGGCGGTTCGCGCCGTGGGGGATCATATCGACCGTCGTCAGCCCTTTGCCGCCCTCACGGTAAGCGCCTTCACTCTGGTTGGCGGCAAGCGCGCCGCCCCATAAAAATCCTTGTGGAAAAACAGACATTCTTACCTCGCTTTCAATTTATGCTTTTGCTGCGTTGTTCTGTACCGGTGCGGTCTGCAGGGCGCGCGCTTTTTCGGCGTCGTCTTCGACCGGAATATCCTCAAAGCCCAGTATCAGGGTCAGAACAAACGACAGCACCACTGCCAGGCCCATTACGCCAAACACCCAGACGATGGTCATCGGGTTCGCCGGGTCGAAGAACTGTACGCTGGTAAACAGCCCCGGTGCCGCCATCGAGTGGCTGGCAAGACCCGCGATACCGGCAACCGCGCCGCAGATAAAGCCGCTGATCAGGCTTGCAATCAGCGGGCGTTTCAGACGTATTGCGACGCCGTACAGGGCCGGTTCAGAGATCCCCGCCATAATAGCGGAGGCCGCCGCCGCCAGTGCCGTCTGGCGCAACTCCGGGTTTTTGGTTTTCCACGCCACCGCCAGCGACGAACCGCCGAGCGACAGGTTGGCGCCGATTTCCGACGGCATGACCATCCCTTCTTTGCCCGTTTCGGCAATGGTCTGAATGATGGTTGGCGTAAACACGCGGTGCATCCCGGTCATGACCAGCAGCGGCCACAGCGCGCCCATGATGGCCACGGAGAGCCAGCCCAGATAGCCGTGAATGGTGTAAACCAGCGCGGAGATGGCGCTACCGATCCAGATGCCCAGCGGCCCAATCAGCACGATGGCGAGCGGGGCGGCAATCAGAACGATCAGCATCGGCTTGAGGAAGTTTTTGGTTACCGCCGGGGTGATGCGATCCACCCAGCGCTCGATGTATGACAGGCACCAGGTCATCACCAGCGCCGGGATGACGGTGTAGGTGTATTTCACCGCCGTCACCGGGATAAAGGCGAACTCAACGTGTTCGCCCTGCGCGGCTTTCGCCATCAGCTCGATAAAGCTCGGGTGCACCAGCACGCCCGCAATGGCGATGGCCAGCGACATGTTGGTTTTGAACTTCACCGCCGCCGAGGCCGCCACCATCAGCGGCAGGAAGAAGAACGCGCCGTCGCCGATGACGGTCAGAATAGTGAGCGTCGGCGCGCCTTTTGGCAGCACGCCGGTCATCTCAAGGATCATCGCCAGCAGCTTGACCATTGAGCCGCCGATGATCGCCGGGATCAGCGGGGACATGGTGCCGATCAGCGCGTCGAGGATCCCGGCGCCAATGCGACGCAGCGTCAGCTTTTGCGGGCCTTCCGGTACGGCAGGCTGCAGGCTGGTTGGCAGCAGGCTCACCACTTCGCGGTACGCCTGCGAAACGGTGTTGCCGATGATGACCTGGCACTGGTTGTCGGTGCGCACCACGCCGAGCACGCCGCTGATGCTTTTCAGGCGCGCGGTATCGGTAAGGCTTTCGTCTTTCAGAACGAAACGAAGTCGCGTCATGCAGTGGGTGACGGCGACGATGTTCTCTTTGCCACCCAGCGCGCTGACAACGTCGTTCGCCAGCGCAGCGTAATTTTTGGCCATCGGATGTGATCCTGTTATCGTTTTGAGAAATGTAGGAAACCGGTTCCACATAATCATCATGAGTTTCTTTTGATGAAACAAGATCGCTTTTTGACCATTTTTTTATTTCGTGACACCGATCACCAGCAGGAGCCAAAAGCGTGATTTCACCGCTGCGACAATTTTTCTGCAGTGCAGTACACTGCGCTCCATCAGATGCAGACGGAATAACAACATGACCACGATGCTTGAAGTGGCGAAGCGGGCAGGCGTTTCGAAAGCCACGGTGTCCCGGGTGCTGTCGGGCAATGGCTATGTCAGCCAGGAGACCAAAGATCGGGTGTTTCAGGCCATTGAAGAGAGCGGCTATCGCCCAAATTTGCTGGCGCGCAACCTGGCGACCAAACGTACCCAGACGCTGGGCCTGGTGGTGACGAACACCCTTTATCACGGCGTCTACTTTAGCGAGCTGCTGTTTCACGCCGCGCGCATGACGGAAGAGAAAGGGCGGCAGCTGATCCTCGCGGACGGCAAGCACAGCGCGGATGAAGAGCGCGAGGCGATCCAGTATTTGCTCGATATGCGCTGCGACGCGGTGATCATCTATCCGCGTTTTCTGAGCGTGGAAGAGATGGATGAGATCGTCGAGAAGTGCGAGCAGCCCATTATGGTACTCAACCGCCGCCTGCGGAAAAACAGCAGCCACAGCGTGTGGTCCGATCATAAAGCCTCCAGCCAGGACGCGGTGTCACAGCTGATTGCGAAAGGGCATCGGGAGATCGCCTTTATCACCGGCTCGCTGGATTCTCCCACCGGGGTTGAGCGTCTCTCCGGCTATAAGGACGCGCTGGCGCAGCACGGTATTCCGCTGCGCGAGGGGCTGATTGCGCAGGGGAAGTGGAACCCCGCCAGCGGCGCGGCGGCGGTGTCCGAACTGCTTGCTCGCGGTGAACGCTTTACGGCGCTGGTGGCGAGTAATGACGACATGGCAATTGGCGCCATGAAGCAGCTGCACGACAGCGGCGTAGCCGCACCGGACGCGGTGTCGGTGATCGGTTTTGACGACGTGGCCATCGCGCCTTACATTGTGCCGTCGCTTTCCAGCGTACGTATCCCGGTAACGGAGATGATCAAAGAGACCATCAGCCGCCTGATCTTCATGCTCGACGGCGGCGAGTTTAAATATCAGCAAATTTTCTCCGGCGAGCTTGTCCTGCGCGACTCGGTTATTGACGGCCCGCACCGCTGATGTCGACAGCTGTCATCGTCATAAGTGACGATGACAGCACCGCTTTTATTTTTAAAACCAAATAAAATCAATGATTTAATTATTGGCACGGTTTATGAATATCTCCGGGCATAACTGTAATGCTGGAGAAGCAGATGAACCGTTTTATTATGGCCGATGCCAGTAAGTGTATTGGTTGCCGTACCTGTGAAGTGGCGTGCGTGGTTTCCCATCAGGCGGAGCAGGACTGCGCGTCGCTTACCCCTGACACGTTTTTGCCGCGCATCCACGTCATCAAAGGCGTGAATATTTCCACCGCCGCCATCTGTCGCCAGTGCGAAGACGCACCGTGCGCCAACGTCTGCCCGAACGGGGCGATTAAACGCGAGAAAGGCTTTGTGCACGTGATGCAGGAGCGCTGCATTGGCTGCAAAACCTGCGTGGTCGCCTGCCCGTATGGCGCGATGGAGGTGGTGGTCCGTCCGGTAGTGCGCAACAGCGGTATGGGACTGAGCGTGCGCGCGGACAAAGCCGAAGCCAACAAATGTGACCTGTGCTACCACCGCGACGCCGGCCCGGCCTGTATGGAAGCCTGCCCGACGCACGCGCTGGTCTGCGTTGATCGCGACAAGCTTGAGCAGATGAGCGCCGAAAAGCGCCGTCGCGCGGCGTTCGACACCTCGTCATCGCTGCTGTTCTGAACCGTATGAGCAGCAACGGCGTTCAGCTGCGCGTGCGCGGCAAGGTGCAGGGCGTCGGGTTTCGTCCCTTCGTCTGGCAGCTGGCGCAGGCGCTTCAGTTGACCGGTGACGTCTGCAATGACGGAGAGGGCGTGCTGGTGCGCCTCGTGGGTAATGGGGGGGCCTTTACCGCGAGGCTGCATCAGGACTGCCCGCCGCTGGCACGCATTGACCGCGTGGAAGCGCAGCCGTTTACCTGGGCGCACGTACCGGAGGACTTTACCATCCGCCACAGCGCGGCCGGGACGATGGACACCCAGATTGTGCCGGATGCCGCCACCTGTCCGGCGTGTCTGGCTGAGATGTGCGACCCACTCGAACGCCGTTATCGCTATCCGTTTATCAACTGCACCCACTGCGGGCCGCGGTTTACCATTATCCGCGCCATGCCCTATGACCGTCCGGCCACGGCAATGGCGCCGTTCCCGCTCTGTGGGCCGTGTGAAGCCGAGTACCGCAATCCTGCCGACCGCCGTTTTCACGCCCAGCCGGTCGCCTGCCCGGACTGCGGGCCCGCGCTTATGTGGCGTGCGGGCGACATGACTGCTGAGCGCGAGGCTGCGCTGCGCGCAGCGGTGGCGATGCTGAAAAGCGGCGGTATTGTCGCCGTCAAAGGGCTGGGGGGCTTTCACCTCGTCTGTGACGCGCGTAACCCGCAGGCGGTCGCGACGCTTCGGTCACGCAAGCAGCGGCCCGCGAAGCCGCTGGCGGTGATGATCCCGCATGCGGATGACCTGCCGGAGACGGTTCAGACGCTGCTACGCTCACCCGCCGCACCCATTGTGCTCACGCCAAAAGCCTGGCTGCCCGCGTTCCCGGAAGGTATCGCGCCCGGTCTGGATTCCGTGGGCATCATGCTTCCTGCGAACCCGCTGCAGCATTTGCTGATGATGGACTGCCAGCGACCGCTGGTGATGACCTCCGGCAACCTTAGCGGCAGGCCGCCTGCCATCACCAACCGGCAGGTGCTGGATGAGCTCAGCGGCATCGTGGACGGCTTCCTGCTACACAATCGCGATATTCTTCAGCGGATGGACGATTCGGTGGTGGATCGGGACGGCGCGATGCTGCGCCGGGCGCGCGGTTTTGTGCCCGATGCCATCACGTTGCCTGCGGGATTCGAGAATATTCCCGCCATGTTCTGCACCGGGGCGGAGATGAAAAACACCTTCTGCCTGGTGCGTGGCAACCAGGCGGTGCTGAGCCAGCATTTTGGCGATCTCGGTGACGAGGGTGTCGAAGCGCAGTGGCGCGGCGCGCTCTCGACGATGCAGGACATCTACGCCTTCGAGCCGGAGCGCGTGGTGTGCGACGCCCATCCGGGGTACCGTGCGCGCCAGTGGGCGCAGGCGCAGGGGCTGCCCGTTGAAACCGTGCTGCACCATCACGCCCACGCGGCGGCGTGCCTGGCGGAAAACGGCTGGCCGCGGGAGGGCGGAGATGTTATCGCCCTGACGCTGGATGGGATCGGCATGGGTGAAAACGGCGCGCTGTGGGGCGGGGAGTGCCTGCGTGTCAACTATCTCGAGTGCGCGCATTTAGGTGGCCTGCCTGCCGTTGCGCTGCCGGGGGGCGATCTGGCGGCGCGGCAGCCGTGGCGTAACCTGCTCGCCCAGTGCCTGGCGTTTGTCCCTGACTGGCAGCAGTATCCGGAAACGCGCGCGGTACAGCGTCAGAACTGGCCGCTGCTGGCGAAGGCTATCCAGCGCGGCGTCAACGCGCCGCTGGCGTCGTCGTGCGGTCGCCTGTTTGATGCCGCCGCCTGCGCGCTGGGTATCGAAACCCAATCCTGGGAAGGTGAAGCGGCCTGCAGGCTGGAAGCGCTGGCGGCACAGTGCAACGGCGTCGAACACCCGGTTACGCTGTCGGTGGAAGACTTCGCGCTTTTCTGGCAGCAGTGGCTGAGCTGGCAGGCAGAGCCCTGCGAGCGCGCGTGGGCGTTTCACGACGCGCTGGCAAAAGGGCTGGCGGAGCTCGCTGCGTTCCATGCCCGGCGCTTATCGCTGTCGACAATCTGTCTCAGCGGCGGTGTGTTGCACAACCGTCTGCTGCGCGCGCGCCTGCGTCATTACCTTTCTGACTTTACGCTTCTTTTTCCTTCGCGCCTGCCCGCAGGTGACGGAGCGATCTCCTTCGGGCAGGCGGTGGTCGCCGCAGCCCGGTCATGTTTACAAAGGACTAAAAATGTTACGACTGTTACGCAATGAACCTCGCGCCGCGCTCCTGCTGCTGGCTCTGGTAATGGCAAACCTGCTGGCCTGGGGATGGGCATGGCACACCTTTAGCGGCAGCACGGCGCTGATGGCGGCAAGTCTGCTGGCGTGGTGCTACGGGCTGCGTCACGCGGTGGACGCTGACCATATTGCCGCCATTGATACCGTGACGCGTAAGCTGATGCAGCAGGGCTCGCGCCCGTCCGGCGTGGGGGCGTGGTTCTCGCTGGGGCACTCCACCATCGTGGTGCTGGCCTCCATTGCCATCGCCGCTACCGCCACGGCGTTTCAGAAAAACATGGAATGGTTCCACGAAACTGGCAGCCTGATTGGTACCGCCGTTTCCGCGACCTTCCTGCTGGCGATGGCGCTGGTGAATATGGTGATCCTGCGCGGCGTCTGGCGCAGTTTTCAGGCGCTGAAACACGGCAGGCCTGTGCAGGGCGACATCACGCTCCCTGCCCAGGGCGGCGTCATGAACTGGCTGTTTGGCAAAACCTTTCGTCTGGTGAATAAAAGCTGGCAGATGTACCTGGTCGGTTTCCTGTTTGGCCTCGGCTTTGACACGGCCACCGAGATTGGCGTGCTGGGGATCTCTGCCGCCAGCGCCTCCAGCGGGATGTCGGTGTGGTCAATCATGATCTTCCCGGCGCTCTTCGCCAGCGGCATGGCGCTGGTGGATACCCTCGATAACCTGCTGATGGTCGGTGCCTACGGCTGGGCGTTTAACAAGCCGCAGCGCAAGCTCTATTACAACATGACCATCACCGGCACCTCCGTGGTGGTGGCGCTGTTTATCGGCGGGCTGGAAGCGCTGGGTCTGCTGATGGATAAATTTGCCCTCAGCGGCGGCGTCTGGGATCTGATTGGCGCGGTAAACGACAACCTGGGCAACGCCGGGTTTGTGGTGGTCGGGCTGTTCGTTGCCTGCTGGCTGATCTCCATGGTCAACTACCGCTGGCGCGGCTACGACGCGCTGGTGGTGCGATCCTGAGCAGGGGGTAGCCAGGCGCGGGTAAAATCAAGCCAGCCGCTGGCGGTCAGCACAATGTCCTGCACGTTTTCCAGGGTGTTAAGACGGTAGCGGTAGTGGAAAAGCGGCGTACAGGCGCCGCTTTCCAGCAAGGAATGAAAGAAGGAGGGCAGGTGATTATTCAGGGTCTCCTCACTTTCACAATAACCCATCAGTTTCTGCTTCTCTTCTTGCCAGGTGTCCTCGCCTAAGGCCGTGGCCCACGCAGGCTCATCAAAAAACCACTCCACCAGGGCAAAGCCTGGCAGTTCACCCGCCAGATAGTCACCCAACAAAAGATCGGCCTGATCCAGCGCGTTATGACCATGCCACTCTTCGCGATCTTTCCATTTCACCGTCACGTTGCAGCTGTGCTTTTTCAGGCGCGCGCGCAGAATATCGGCCAGTTCGCACAGTTCAGGTGTGTGGTAGCAAACCAGCGAAAGCGTGGCGGGAAGCATCGCTTCCGAAGCCTGCGGGTATTGCGGTGGTGTCAGGCCTGGCAGTATTTCCGTTTGGGTTTCTAAATCATCCCGATGGAGAAACTGTTGATGAGTCATGCTCTGAATTTCCTGACGTAGCCAGGCCGCAAGCGGCTCGGGTAACCTGGCGTTTACCATTAGCCAGGCGAATCCGCCGCTGGTGGACGTTACCGCTGCCTGCGCATTTTGTCCTTTCCCGACGGTGATCCACGCCGGTTTTTGCGCCTCCGTACGGGTTCGCCAGAACTCTATCGCATGCAGTAGCGGATGGGCAGCAAAATACCAGGGCTGGCGCTCCAGGCGCAGGTAGTGAGAATGGTGGTGCGCAATGGCAAAGGGCCCGGCACCGATGTCCGGTTGCTGTGGATGTGGCAGGCGGCATACGTGGTGCGCGAGACGATGCGCCAGCATCGCATCGGGGATGGTCAGCTGTATCTCCAGACACCAGGGGGCAATAAGCAACGCCTTGCAGACGTGAGTCAGACCTGCATTGCGTGCCGGATCGGCCAATACCTGTTGCAGCGCAATGAGGATATCTTCATCGCTGATAGCTTGCCCATTGTGCCAGTGCGCACCGCTGCGCAGGTAAAAACGCCAGCGGCGTTTGTCTTCGTTGAATTCCCAGTGATGGGCTAGATCAGGTACTGGATGCGGCTGACCGGGCATATAGCGCGTTAATCCCGCGTGTACGGCGCAGATAATGTGCTGCTCAGCGCGACGACGCTGAAGCGCCGGATGAAGCGACGTCAGTGGACGATACCAGGGAATGCGCAGGGTTGGCTGGTGCTTAAGCCACTTTCCGCCTAAAAAGGGTGTGATGATGTGATGCAGGCTGGCTGGATCGCCATCAGCCAGCTGCAGCGCGCTCTGGTAATCCCCCTTCTCCAGGCAGGCGTGCATCAGAGGGGCGCTGAGTTCGCTGGTGGTTGTCAGGCAGTGCAAGATGGCGCGATGTCCCCGTCCCGGCTGAGCATTCCAGCTTAACCATCCGCTCTGCGCCAGCTGGCGCAACAGGGTACGTGCATGACGTTCACTGCACAGCGCCACCTCGGCGACTTCAGCAATAGTCGTCGGTTTTGGCTCTGCGCCATAGTGTTGATAAAGCCGTTGATACTGTCGGATTTTCTGAAGCTGGCGCATGTCGACGTACCCAGGATAAAAGGTGGATGGTGAGAGTGTAGGTTTTTTTGCGGAATAATTAAGGTCTGGATTGATAAAGTGTTCCGGTTTTGTTCCCCCTCCAGGGCGGAGAGGGAACTGGATTATGCAGCGTCAGATTTCAAGCTGTGCCCGAATCTTTAGCGCAATGCTTTCTGCCTGCGGGCCCAGAATAACCTGCGCATTCTGCGTACCCATTTTGAGAATACCTTTCGCGCCCAGCGATTTCAGCACGGGCTCATCCAGCACGCTGTTATCAACGAGCGTCAGGCGCAGGCGGGTAATGCAGGCATCGACAATCCTGAGGTTGTCTTTGCCACCCAGTGCCGCGATGTATTGCGTGATGGCTTCGCTTTGATCGTCAGAATTACCCGCTACAGCCTCGTCGTCTTCGCGGCCCGGCGTTTTCAGCTTAAAGAAGCGGATCGCGAAGGTGAATACGACAAAGTAGATCGCGAAGAACAGCACGATCAGTGGGATCAGGATCCACGGCTTAGTAGCCAGTCCCCAGTTGAGAACGAAGTCGATAAGCCCGGCAGAGAAACCAAAACCGTGCAGTACGCCGAGGCTGTTGGTGATCACCATGCTCACGCCCGCCAGTACCGCATGCAGCGCATACAGAGCAGGGGCAAGGAACAGGAAGGAGAACTCGATGGGCTCGGTAATGCCGGTCAGGAAAGCGGTCAGAGCCACAGAAAGCAGCATCCCCCCTACGGTAGCGCGACGTGCTTTCGGTGCGGCGAAATACATCGCCAGCGCGGCACCCGGCAGGCCTCCCATAAAGATCGGGTAAGCCCAGGCCATGTAAACGCCTGCATGCGGGTCACCGGCGAAGAAGCGGTTAAGGTCGCCACGGGTCAGGTCGGTTGCAATCTGCGTGATGCTGGAACCGTCAATACCCGGTACAGCACCGCCAACCACCAGCCCTTTTACCACGTCAGGGGCCAGACAGATATTGTGTACCGCGCTGGCGGCATCGTAAGCCACTTTCAGGCAGTCGCCGAGACTAAACCAGAAGACGGAGTGCAGAATGTAATGCAAACCGAAGGGGATTAGCGCGCGGTTCAGGACACCATAAATAAACCACCCCGGTTCGCCGCTGCGGGAGACAAACAGGCTGAAGGTATCAATACCGTGCTGCACGGAAGGCCAGACATACCCGCAAATCCAGGCGATGAACAGGCAAATAAGCCCGGTTACGATCGGCACCAGGCGTTTGCCCGCAAAGAAGGCGAGAAAGTCTGGAAGTTTGGTATTTGAGAAACGGTTATAGCAGTGACCCGCGACGACACCGGCAATGATCCCGGCGAAGAAGGACATGTTAATGGATGAGTTTATGACGGCCGTGGCTTTGGTAAGCACCAGGAAACCCACCGCCCCTGCGAGGGCTGCAGCACCGGCGTTGTCTTTTGCCAGACCAATGGCGATCCCTAAGGCAAACAACAAAGGTAGACTGTCAAAGATACCGCCACCGGCGCTGGCTATAAACGGAATATTAAAAACATCAGGCTGCCCGAGGCGTAATAATATCGCTGCAACGGGCAGGGTGGCGATTGGCAACATCAGGGCTTTACCCAGACGTTGCAGATAACTAAATGCGTTCATGAGAGTGGATTCCAAAAAGGACTTAATTCACGACGAAAAATAACACCTTTTATTTTAATGCGAAAGTCCCTGTAATAAAAATGTGATGCGGAATAAATTAATTTTTATTATATTTTATCAGCGAATTGTTCACGGAATAAACAATGATGAAGTAACTAATTTGTTCCGGTTTTAACCTGGTCGTGCTTCAGTTATCACGTTTACTCACCGGCATCATCAGTTCTCGCAGGCGCTCTATGCGCGCCTCCGGGCTGAGGTAGAGCCAGCGAAACAAAATATGTTCTGATTTTTTAGCCTGTTTAAAATAGGCGGAAAGGTAGTTGAGTTCTTTGCTAAAGGTGGTCATGGGATGTCTCCGGCTAATGGGTCTATTTTTAGGATAAGCCGAAAACAGGGAATAAAACAGGCTGGTGTTTATCAGGTGTTCCGTATTTAAATATTGATGGATGTAATGGTTAAGGGATTAATGGTGATGATTTATCTTATTTGTATTTATGTCCTGAATAGAATTCGCAAAAAAAAGCCCCGGGACATCGGGGCTACGGATAATATAATCCAATGGTTAAGTGAGCGTGGCAAGAGATTACGGGTTACGCGGGCAGCGATTTCAGCAGAGCGAAAGCCTCCTTCATCCGATCTTCGCTAACCACAAAGGCGCGTACCTGACCTTCGGCGTCAGAGCCGCGTGCAACCATTCCGTGAGGTTCAATGGCAATCTGCCAGCTCAGATCCATGCGCTGCGTCTCCCCCGCAAGATGCAACGGTAACTCTGGCGTTTTAACCTTCACCAGCATGGCGGGGAGTTTCAGCGGTGCGCTGCCGCCGAGCAGGTTTTTCGCCAGATACATGGCGCTCAGCTGTATCGGCTGCAGGAAAGGCAGCACCTGACCGTTGATTTCAGCGCAGTCGCCTAACGCGTAAATATCGGGCTGCGTGGTTTGAAGGTAGCTATTTACCTTCACGCCACGGCCTGTTTCGGCGCCTGCACGATGCGCCAGCGCAGTTTCCGGGCGCAGTCCCGTCGCCGCGATAACCACATCCACCTCAACGCTGCGGCTGCGGTCGAGCGTGGCACGAATACCGCCTTCGGTTTTGCGCAGGCTTTGCAGCTGCGATTTCAGCAGCAGATGCACCCCCATGTCAGTCAGACGATGCTGTAAGCGACTGCTTACTTCTGCGGGCATCAGCGCCGACAGAATGCTCGCCGCATGGTCGACCAGGGTAACGGCTTTGCCTGCCCGGCTGAAATCCATCGCCAGTTCGGTACCTATCAGTCCGCCGCCGACAATCATCACGCGCTTTGCGTCGCGAAGCGCCGTTTCGCTGGCCTGATACGCCTGCTGGCTGTTGAGGGTGAGCATCAGCTCGCGGCCCTCAATCGGCGGCACGAAAGCAGAGGCACCCGTGGCGAGCACCAGCCTGTCGTACTGCCAGGTCTTCTCTTTTGCTTTCACCACGCGGGCGGCGGCGTCGATATCGGTGACCCAGGTGTACGGAAACAGACGCAGGTTGAACTGTTCCGCGAACTCCCCCGCCGTCTGGCGGGTGAGGTCTTCGGCGCGCTGATTCTGGCTAATAACGTGGCTTAAATCAGGTTTGTTGTACTCGTCCATGCTGTCGGCGGCAATCACCGTCAGCGGCACGCTGGCATCCTGCTTGCGGATGTTTTTCACCAGCTGACGGGCGGCAAAGCCCGAGCCGATGATGACGATACCGTTGCTCATTTTGCCTCCGTACCCAGTTCGTCAAACACGTCCTTACCGAGGGAACATTCCGGGCAGAGGAAATTGTCCGGCACGTCGCGCCACGGCGTGCCCGGGGCAACATCCTGCAGCGGTTCGCCCAGGTCAGGATCGTAAATCCACTGGCAGACGCTGCACTGCATGCGCGGGCCGAGATCGGCGGCTGCCGCGGCGGCACAGGCGCAGGCTTCCTGCTGTTCGGGTGCTTTTGCCGCCACTTCCGGCAGCGGAGCGAGCGCCCACTGATGGGCAATGTCGCGACCGTGCTGGCGACAGATCTCCAGGGCGTCGATATCCGGGCGCCACTTGGCCTTCAGGCTCATGGACATCTCAAAGCCCGCATCCTGTAAGCGGGTGGAGAGACGGTCTACCGCGCCGCCGCTCCAGCCGTGGGAGCCAAAGGCGCTGGCGCGCTTGTTGCGAAAGCGCAGGCCGGTCATCTCTTCTACCAGACCGGCAATTTTCGGCATCATCACGTTGTTCATGGTGGAGGTGCCCACCAGCACGCCCTTAGAGCGGAACACGTTGGTTAACACCTCATTCTTATCGCTGCGCGCCACATTGAAGATTTTCACCGCCACGTTCGGGTCCACTTCGTTGATGCCCTGGGCAATGGCGTCCGCCATCATGCGGGTGTTGTTGGACATGGTGTCGTAGAAAATAGTGATGCGGTCTTCCTGATAGTCCGCCGCCCATTTCAGGTACAGCTCGACGATCTGGGTCGGGTTCTCACGCCACACCACGCCGTGGGAGGTGGCAATCATCTCCACCGGCAGGTTGAAGCCGAGGATTTCGGTGATTTTTGGCGTGACCAGGCGGCTGAACGGGGTAAGGATGTTGGCATAGTACCGCTGGCACTGCTCGAACAGCTCTGTCTGATCCACTTCGTCATTAAACAAACGTTCGTCGCAGTAGTGCTGGCCGAAGGCGTCGTTGCTGAACAGCACCGCGTCACCGGTCATGTAGGTCATCATGCTGTCCGGCCAGTGCAGCATCGGGGTTTCCACGAAGATCAGCTGCTTGCCATTACCGATATCCAGCGCGTCGCCGGTTTTCACGGTGTGGAAGTTCCACTCCGGATGGTGGTGGTGGCCGTTGATCGAGTCGATGGCGTTGGTGGTGCAGTAGACAGGTGTGTTCGGGATGTAAGACATCAGCTCGGTCAGCGCCCCGGCGTGATCTTCTTCCGCGTGGTTGATGATGATGTAATCGATGGCGTCGAGATCGATTTCGCTGCGCAGGTTCTGCACGAACTCGCGGCTGAACTTGTGATCGACGGTATCGATCAGCACGTTTTTTCCTTCGCGGATGAGATAGCTGTTGTAGCTGCTGCCGCGCAGCGTTTTGTATTCCGTCCCGTGGAAATCGCGCACTTCCCAGTCACGTTGACCGACCCAATGAATGTTATTTTTAACCAGAATAGACATAGCAACCTCTACGTGATACAGCATTTTCAAATAAGATGGTTTGCTTATATCAAGTTGCGTGCCAACTTTTAATTTGTTGATTTTACTTAATTAATATTTTTATGATCCGTAATGGGTAGTCATTATGACTATTCAACACAGTGTCACTATGACAATATGCATTGTCAAAATGACAGCGAGGCAGACATGAGCTTTTCCGTAGACGTGCTGGCGAAGATCGCCATTGAGCTGCAAACCGGTATTGGCCATCAGGACCGCTTTCAGCGGCTGATCTCAACGCTGCGCCACGTGCTGGCGTGCGACGCCTCGGCGCTGCTGCGCTACGAAGGACGGCAGTTTATTCCCCTGGCGATTGACGGCCTGGCGAAGGATGTGCTCGGACGGCGCTTTACCCTTGAAGGCCATCCGCGTCTGGAAACTATCGCCCGCGCGGGTGACGTGGTGCGTTTCCCGGCGGACAGCGACTTGCCCGACCCGTATGACGGGCTTATTCCAGGACAGGAGAGCCTGAAGGTACACGCCTGTATCGGCCTGCCGCTGTTTGCTGGGCAGAATCTGATTGGCGCACTGACCCTCGACGGCCTGTCGCCGGACCAGTTCGACACCTTTAGCGATGAAGAGCTGCGCCTGATTGCGGCGCTGGCCGCCGGGGCGCTTAACAACGCGCTGCTGATTGAACAGCTGGAGAGCCAGAATATTCTTCCCGGCAGCCCGGCGGCGTTTGAGCAGATAACGCACACAGAGATGATTGGCCTCTCGCCGGGCATGGCGCAGCTCAAAAAAGAGATTGAGATTGTTGCCGCCTCAGATTTGAACGTGCTGATCTTCGGCGAAACCGGCACCGGTAAGGAGCTGGTGGCGAAGTCCATTCACGAAGCCTCGCCGCGCGCGGTTAACCCGCTGGTGTACCTCAACTGCGCCGCGCTTCCGGAGAGCGTGGCGGAAAGCGAGCTGTTTGGTCACGTTAAGGGAGCGTTTACCGGGGCCATCAGCAACCGCAGCGGCAAGTTTGAAATGGCCGATAACGGCACGCTGTTTCTGGATGAGATTGGTGAGCTTTCCCTTTCGTTACAGGCCAAGCTGCTGCGCGTGCTGCAGTACGGCGACATCCAGCGCGTGGGGGATGACCGCAGTCACAGAGTGGATGTTCGCGTGCTGGCGGCGACCAACCGCGACCTGCGTGAAGCGGTGCTGGCCGGGCAGTTCCGCGCCGACCTGTTCCACCGCCTGAGCGTGTTCCCACTTACCGTGCCGCCGCTGCGCGAGCGCGGGGACGACGTGGTGCTGCTGGCGGGCTATTTCTGCGAGCAGTGCCGTCTCAGGATGGGGCTTTCCCGCGTGGTGCTGAGCCCGGGGGCGAGGGCGCATCTGTTGAGCTACGGCTGGCCGGGCAACGTGCGCGAGCTGGAGCATGCGATCCACCGTGCGGTGGTGCTGGCGCGGGCGACGCGCTCGGGTGACGAAGTGGTGATCCACGCGCGGCATTTTGCGCTGCAGGATGAAACCGCACCGGCTGTCGTGCAGGCGGCGCCAGAGATAGCGAATGAAAATCTGCGTGAAGCCACGGAGGCGTTTCAGCGTCAGAGGATTACCCGCGCGCTGGAGCAGAATAACCGTAACTGGGCGGCGTGCGCCCGGGCGCTGGAGATGGACGTCGCCAACCTGCACCGGCTGGCGAAGCGTCTCGGGCTGAAGGGTTAGATAATCCCGGCCTGATAGAAATCCTGCAGGTTGATGGCGCCGCACAGCCTGCCGGCGTCATCCACCACCGGTGCGGCGGTGATTTTGCGCTTCATCAGCACCTCTTTGGCTTCAATGGCGCGGCTCTCGGCGTTCAGCGTCAGCCCGCCCTGGGTCATGGCGTCCGACACTTTGGTTTCCAGCTTGCCACCGCCCACCAGCCAGCGGCGCAGGTCGCCGTCAGTGAATACGCCTTTGACGTACCCGTCGTCGTCGCACACCGCCACCAGCCCCAGACCGGTGCGGCTGAGCTCCAGCATCGCGTCCATGACGCTGGTATTGAGTTTGACCTGTGGAATCGCATCTTCTGTGCGCATCAGGTGGTGGACCTTGTTGAGCAGGCGTGCCCCGAGCGCGCCCGCCGGATGCGAGCGGGCGAAATCTTCTTCGTTAAACCCGCGCGCCTGCATTACCGCCATCGCCAGCGCGTCGCCCATCATCAGGGTATTCACGGTGCTGGAGGTCGGGGCGAGGTGCATCGGACAGGCTTCACGCTCAACGGAAATATCCAGCGTCGCTTTGGCGGCCAGCGCCAGGGGCGAGCGGGATTTCCCGGTCATCGCCAGCAGGGCGACCGATTTTTCCTGCAGGCGCGGAATAATGAGATCCAGCTCTTTCGCCGAACCGGAGTAGGAGATAAACAGCATTACGTCGCGGCTTTCTATCATCCCCAGATCGCCGTGCAGCGCCTCTGCAGGATGCACGAAGAACGCCGGGGTGCCGGTGCTGGCGAGCGTCGCAGCAATCTTTTTGCCGATATGGCCGGATTTACCGATGCCTGCCACGATCACTTTGCCTTCGCAGTGGATAATAGTGTTGGCGGCACGGACAAAATCCTCGCCCAGACGTTCCGGCAGGCGGCTGGCTTCCTGCAGTTCCAGCATCAGCGTCTGGCGGCCCGTTTCTAACAGAAAATCACTCATCTCTCTCTCCGGTTACAATCACGTCGATGCCTTTCTCTTCCAGCGCTTTCCTGAACGCCGGGTCGATACCCGCGTCGGTAATCAGCTTATCAACGCTTTCCAGGCTACAGACGATGTTGGGGCTTTTGCGGCCAAACTTCGACGAGTCTGCCATCAAAATTACTTCCCGCGCGGCGTTGCACATGGCTTTACTGACGCTGAACACCTCGTTGAACGTCGTAACCCCCGCGTTCAGGTCGATGCCGTCGGTGCCCATGAACAGTTTATCAAAGCTGAAGTGGTCGAAGGCGTTCTCCGCCAGCTGGCCGTGAAATGAGGCGGATTTTTTGCGGAAGGTGCCGCCGGGCATCAGGATGGTCTGCTCGCTGTCGAACTCTGACAGGGCGTTGACGATGTGCAGGCTGTTGGTCATCACCGTGATGTTGTTAAAGCGGCTGAGCAGCGGGATCATCTGCAGGACGGTGCTGCCGGCGTCAAGGATAATGGAGTCGCCATCGTGGATAAATTTTACCGCCGCTTCGGCAATCAGCGCCTTCTGGTGGGTGTTGATCAGCGTTTTGTGATCGATAGGCGGGTCCGCTTCATCCTTATTGAGCACCACGCCGCCGTAGGTTCGAATGACGGCGCCAGAGTTTTCGAGCAATACCAGGTCCTTGCGTATCGTCGTGCCGGTGGTGTCAAAGTAGTGGGCCAGATCCTCTACCGAACATTTTCCCTGCTTTTGCAGATGTTCGAGAATGGCCGCCTGCCGCTGACGAGGTTTCATAGGCGCTTCGTTCCTTAGGTTGCGAAATGATAATTTCGCAAGTCTATAGCTTTCACAACGAAATTATCCATGTTTCAGATTAAGCGCTAATGATAGTGCATTCTGACAGAGTGGATCATGGGGAAAGATCACATCAGGCTGCAATTCCTGCAACGAAATGCCGTTAATTGCCTGTATTTTCACCGGACGGGCAAAGACGGTCATGCCGCGCATGAGCAGTGAATCGCAGACGTTATTGTTTTCATCCAGCGCAATAGCCACGACGACCCGCGGTTTGAAGCGTCCGCCGGAACGTCCGACCCCGACGCGACCTTTCTGACACAGGGCATCAAACGCGCGGTTAAACTGGTGGATTTGCCAGCCGCCGAACGCCATCTGGCAGAGCCAGGCGAGGGCGGCGACGGTGATGAGTGCGGTGACCATATCGGCTCCTTATTGTATTCCCTCTCCCTGTGGGAGAGGGTTAGGGTGAGGGCATCAGGCCGCTCGATCAGAACATGACCTGCCCACCGGTGATGTTAATCGACTGTCCGGTGCAGTACGAGGCTTTCGGGCTGGCGTAAAACAGCAGCATATTCAGCACGTCCTGATAATCGCACCCGCGCTTCAGCGGCACTTTATCGATGTAGTACTGCTCCACCTCTTCCGCTTTGATGCCAAGCTTGGTGGCGTACTGCGGCAGCAGGGACTGGAACATCGGCGATTTCAGCAGGTTGCCCAGCATCAGCGAGTGAACGGTAATGCCGTATTCGGCCAGATCCAGCGCCAGAGACTGCGTCAGCCCCACGCCGCCAAACTTCGCCGCGCTGTAGCCGGAGTTATGCTTGCTGCCCACTTTCCCTGATTTTGAGTTGATCTGAATGATGCGCCCCTGAATGCCGTCGCGGATCATCAGACGAGAAAACTCGCGGGCGCAGAGGAAATAGCCCACCAGATTCACCTGCAGCGAGCGGTCAAAATCCCCCAGTTCGAAATCGCTGATAAAGGCCGCTTTCGCAATCCCCGCGCTGTAGACCAGCAGATCGGTACGCCCAAAAATCTCGTCCACGCCGCGGGCCAGCGCCATCACGCTTTGCTCGCTGGTGGCGTCGGCACCAAAGCCATACGCCATCCCTTCGCCAAACTCGGTGTTAATGGTGTCCGCCACGCGGGCGGCTTTTTCACTCTGAATGTCCACTACCGCCACGCGGTAACCTTCTGCGGCAAGCCCACGGCAGAGGAACTCGCCTAAGGTTTGTCCCCCACCAATGACAACGGCAACCTGACTCATGTGTTTCTCCTTAATTACGCAACAAATTTTAACGTGCAGCCTGGGGTGACAGCCTGCGGAACCGGACCATCAACGTGAACCGTGCCGGGATACTCCGCCTGCGGCTGGCCGTCGAAACGCAGGGTGATGTGGCCCAGCTCGCGCAGGTTTTGTTCGGCCACGTCGCCGACGGCGGTCACGGCATAGCGCGCCTCGCCCAGTTCAAGCTGGCTTCCTGCCTTCAGCTCACCGTTAAGCTCGCCGTGGCAGTGGATAAAGCAAAACTCTTCGATATCCGCAGGCGCCCCTTCCCGGAAAGTGATCAGCATCTGGTCGCTCAGCGCGTCGGCGGCGCTCTGGCCGATGCGGGTAATGGTGGTCTGGTAAATCACGGTCATGGCAGGCACCTCTTATTGATAAATAAAGCCGGAAACAAACCAGGCAATCAGCACCGTCGGCGCGCCCGTCAGGAAGCGGCTGACCAGCACGGACGGCACGCCCACGCGCACGGTGTCCTGGCGCGCTTCCGCCAGCGACAGCCCCACGGGGATGAAATCGCACGCTGCCTGAGCGTTAATGGCAAACAGGGCGGGCAGGGCGAGGTGCGGAGGAATGTTCCCCAGACCAATCTGCACGCCAATCAGCACGCCGATGACCTGGGCAATCACCGCGCCTGGGCCGAGGAACGGCGACAGCAGCGGGAAGGAGCAGATCAACGCCAGCGTCACCAGGCCGAGCGGGTGGCTGGCGAGCGGGGCGAGGCCGTGGGCAATCCAGTCGCCCAGGCCGGAGGCCATGATGATGCCGATCAGCGCCGAGACGAACGCCATAAACGGCAGAATGGTCTTCAGCACCGTGTCGATGGTGTCGCGCCCGGACTGGAACAGCACTGCCACGGCGGACCCCATCCCCATCCCGACCTTCGCCAGCAGGCCGTCGCTCTGCTCGGTGATTTTCTTGCTGGTGTCGTACTCGCGCGGGGCCGCTTTTTGCGGCGCGGGGTTGCCATTCACCAGCGTGATGTTGTCCTCCTTCACGCCTGAGACATAAATGTCTTCAAGAATGTACTGCGCCAGCGGGCCGGATTTTCCGGTGGAGTGAATGTTCACCGTCGGAATGCGGCGCTTCGGGTAGATGCCGCAGCGCAGCGTGCCGCCGCAGTCGATCACCGCCACGCCGATTTCCGCTTCCGGCGGTTCCCCTTCCTTGAAGCCGTCGACTGCTTCCCAGCCGGTTAGCTCGCGCAGCCTGTCGACGATCGCCGGGCGCGTCCCCGCGGTGATGTAAACAATCTTTTTGCCTTCGGTGGCGTCGAACTCCAGCGGGCCGCCCCAGCCGCCCGTGCCTTTCTCAATACGGATCCGGTTCATGCTGTGGCTCCTGAAAGATGGACTTTCTGTTCAAGCTGGATGCCCATTTTTTTCTCGAAAATAGCGGTGGTGAGGTCCGTCACCCAGCCGCGGAAGAAGTTGGTGACCAGGCCGACGAGCAGGTAGCTCACCGCCAGCGGGCCGAGCGGCAGGCCAAGCGTGGTGAGACCGCTGGCGATCCCGAGGTAAACAAACAGCTCGCCGGGGTTAATGTGCGGGAACAGGCCGTTCATCGAATGGCAGCTGTAGGAGGCGGCGGCGTAATAGCTCGGCTTGTACTTCTCCGGCATGAAGCGACCGAGGCTTAAGGTCATCGGGTTGCAGAACACGAAGGTGCCGATAAAGGGCAGTATCAGGTAGCGGGACAGCGGATTCCCGGCACAGCGCTGGGCGAAGCGTTCAATACGCTGCTGGCCGATAAAGTTGATCAGCGCGTTCATGATCACCAGCAGGCTGATCAGCAGGGGCAGGATCCCGGTCACCATGCCGGTGAACACTTCTCCGCCTTTCTGAAACAGCCCGATGAACCACTCGGCGCCGTGGGTGATGGTTTCTATCATTCTTCTCTCCTGTGGGGCGTTTGTTTTTGTCTATCTGCGGCTAATAATAATCACTTTGAAAGGTTTTAAAGTGTTAGTTAGATCTCACAATGAAAGAAAAATGGATTATTTTGAAAGTTAATTGATGTGGTGAATGATTTCCGGTGTAAAAAAGCGCGGATTTGCGTGGGGGAGGTGCGTACCGCTTCCTTGAGGTGTTGCGGATGCTTTACCATACTGGGTTCTTATCGAACCCGTTAAATGGATGTCTCATGTTCAAGCGTCGTTATGCAGCGCTGTTGCCTGCGCTTATTCTGCTGTCTGCCTGTAGTAGCAAACCTAAGACCGAAGCCGTTCAGCAAACGGCGGGCGCGCCTTCCGGAGGATTCCTGCTGGAGCCGCAGCACAATATGATGCAGATGGGCGGCGACTTCGCGAATAACCCGGCGGCCGAGCAGTTCATCGATAAAATGGTGAGCAAACACGGCTTTGACAGACAGCAGCTGCACGAAATTTTGTCTCAGGCCAAGCGTCTGGACTACGTGCTGCGCCTGATGGACAGGCAGGCGCCGACGGCCCAGGTGCCGAGCGGGCCAAACGGAGCGTGGCTGCGCTATCGTAAACAGTTTATTACCCCGGACAACGTGCAAAACGGCGTGGTGTTCTGGAATCAGTATGAAGATGCGCTCAACCGCGCGTGGCAGGTGTACGGCGTACCGCCTGAAATTATTGTCGGGATTATTGGCGTGGAAACCCGCTGGGGCCGCGTGATGGGTAAAACCCGCATCCTGGATGCGCTGGCGACGCTCTCCTTTAACTACCCGCGCCGCGCGGAGTATTTCTCTTCCGAGCTGGAAACCTTCCTGCTGATGGCGCGCAACGAGCAGGACGATCCGCTCGATCTGAAAGGGTCGTTTGCCGGCGCGATGGGCTACGGCCAGTTTATGCCGTCGTCCTATAAACAGTATGCCGTCGACTTTAACGGAGATGGTCACATCAACCTGTGGGATCCGGTGGATGCCATTGGCAGCGTGGCGAACTACTTCAAAGCGCACGGCTGGGTGCCGGGCGGCCAGGTGGCGGTGCAGGCGAACGGTCAGGCGCCGGGGCTGGAAAATGGCTTCAAAACCAACTACAGCATTTCGCAGCTGACCGCGGCAGGCTTAACGCCAACGCAGCCGCTGGGTAATGCGCAACAGGCGAGCCTGCTGCGTCTGGATGTCGGAACGGGCTATCAGTACTGGTACGGCCTGCCGAACTTCTACGCCATTACCCGCTATAACCACAGCACTCACTATGCGATGGCGGTGTGGCAGCTGGGGCTGGCTGTATCGCAGGCCCGCGTGCCGGCGGCGTCACCGTTTAGTCAGTAAGCTGCTCCGACGGGTAGGCCGGGTAAGGCAACGCCGCCACCCGGCATGGCGGCGCGCACGGTGCGGCCTGATGCCCTCACCCTGACCCTCTCCCACGGGAGAGGGAAGTTTTGCAGAAACATTTCGCCACACTCCCTTTTAAACCCTCCATTTACATCTTAACCGTCTTTCATTATTGTTATGTTATAACATTTAATGCGGTATCGACATGTCAACGTCCCTTTTTTCTCTGTCTGCTCTGGTTCGGCTTTTGCTGGCGCTGGTGCTTGTTGTCTTTATCGGGCTGGCCGTGCGCTGGGCGGTGGCATTGCCATGATCGTGATGAATGAACTGGTCGCGGGTTATGAACGCCAGCCCGTTACGCGGCCCCTCTCGGGCACGATTGAGCGCGGAAGCATGACCGCCATTATCGGCGCTAACGGCTGTGGGAAATCCACGCTGCTGAAAACGCTGGCGGGATTTATCCCGCCCGTCAGCGGTGGCTTCCTCTGGCAGGGTAAGCGTCCGGTAATCGGCTGGCTGGCACAGCGTCACGCGCTGGAGGCGCAGTTTCCGCTGACCGTACAGGACGTCGTAAGCATGGGCTGCTGGCCGGGAATTTCGCTTTTCTCCGGGTTTCGTCGCGAAACGCGGCTGCGCATTGCCAGTGCGCTTGAGCGCGTTGGGCTGGCATCCATGGCGTTATCCACCATCGATGAGCTCTCCGGCGGCCAGTTCCAGCGCATGCTGTTTGCCCGCGTCCTGGTGCAGCAGGCGCCGCTGGTGATGCTGGATGAACCCTTTACCGGGGTCGATGAGGCCACCTGCAACGTGCTGATGGATGTGATGCTGGAGATGTATATGCAGGGACAAACGCTGCTCGCGGTACTGCACGACAGCGAGCGCGTGTCGCGCCATTTCCCGCAGACGTTGCGGCTGGATGCTGACGTTCCCCAGTGGAAAACCGAGCGGGTGAGGGTGGCATGATCTGGCATCTCTTTTTTCAGCCGTTTATTGAGTACGGCTTTATGCGTCGCGCGCTGGTGGTTTGCCTGGCGCTCTCCGTCAGTACCACCGCGCTCGGCGTGTTTCTTCAGCTGCGCAGGATGAGCCTGATGGGCGATGCCCTTTCTCACGCCATTTTACCGGGTGTTGCCGTGGGCTATTTGCTCAGCGGCATGTCGCTGCTAGCGATGAGTATCGGCGGTTTTATCGCGGGAATTACCGTGGCGCTGCTGGCCGGCCTGGTCAGTCGCCGCACGCCGCTGAAAGAAGATGCCAGCTTTGCCGGGTTTTATCTTGGCTCACTGGCGCTGGGGGTCACGCTGGTGTCGCTTCGCGGGTCGAATGTCGATCTGCTGCATCTGCTGTTTGGCTCCATCCTCGCCGTGGACAACGACGCCGCGCTGTTTGTCACGGGCGTGTGCATGTTCACCCTTATCGTACTGGCGATGTTCTATCGCGGACTGGTTACCGAAGCGTTTGACACCGCCTGGCTACAGGTGAACGCCCGCTGGCTGCCTGGTTTGCTGCACGGACTTTTTCTGGCGCTGCTGGTGCTTAACCTGGTGGCCGGTTTTCAGGTGCTCGGCACGCTGATGGCCGTCGGGCTGATGATGCTGCCGGCCGTGGCGGCTCGCTGCTGGGTAAGTACGCTACCGGCGTTACTTCTGATGGCGGGTATCAGCGGTATTTTCTGCGCATGGCTGGGGCTGAGCCTCTCCTGGGCGATGAGTCTACCGGCCGGGCCATCCATTGTGCTCACCGCCAGCGCGCTGTTCTTTATTTCCATTTTATTGGGTACGCGAAGCAGGCTCGCTGGCAGTCTGCGGGCGTATTTTTAACGCAAGGGGAAACGATGAAACGTACAGGATTAGTAGTGGCGCTTGCGCTGGGGATGATGTCGCACGGCGTGATGGCGAAAACGCTGAATGTGGTCACCAGCTTTTCGATACTGGGGGACATCACCCAGGAGGTGGGCGGTGACCATGTGAAGGTGACGACGCTGGTCGGGCCGGACGGCGATCCGCATACCTTCGAACCATCGCCGAAAGACAGCGCGGCGCTGAGCAAGGCCGATGTGGTGGTGGTGAACGGACTAGGGCTGGAAGGCTGGCTTGACCGTCTGGTAAAAGCCTCCGGATTCAAGGGGCAGCTGGTGGTGGCTTCAGCCGGGGTGAAAACCCACACCCTGGAAGAGGACGGCAAAACCGTCACCGATCCGCACGCGTGGAACAGCGCGGCGAACGGGGCGCTGTATGCGCAAAATATTCTGAACGGGCTGGTGAAAGCCGATCCGCAGGACAAAGCCGCGCTGGAAGCCTCCGGTAAACCCTATATCACGCAGCTTAACCAGCTGGATAGCTGGGCCAAAACGCGTTTTAGCGCGATCCCGAAGGATAAGCGCAAGGTCCTGACCAGCCATGATGCGTTCGGCTATTTCAGCCGTGCCTACGGCGTGACGTTTATGGCGCCGCAGGGGCTGTCGTCTGAGAGCGAAGCCAGCGCGGCGCAGGTGGCTGAGATTATCAATCAGATCAAAGCCGACGGCGTAAAAACCTGGTTTATGGAAAATCAGCTCGATCCGCGTCTGGTTAAACAGATTGCGTCGGCGACGGGCGCGCAGCCTGGGGGCGAACTTTATCCGGAAGCGTTGTCGGCAAAAGGTGGGGTGGCAGACACCTACGTTAAGGCGTTTCGCCACAATGTGAACACTCTCGCTGACAGCATGAAATAACCTTTCCACCGCCGGTGCGTCCGTACCGGCTTTTTTCTGAAGCCCCCTCGTAAAACCTGAAGTGCATCCCCACATCTGACGAGAAAGTGCTATCTTGTGCAGCACGTTTTTCTGATGCCTGGAGCGAGAATGACTGACCATGAATTGATGCAGCTTAGCGAGATAGTGGGCCTTGCGCTAAAGCAGCGTGGCGCGACAATCACCACTGCGGAGTCCTGCACCGGCGGCTGGGTGGCGAAAGCGATTACCGATATTGCCGGCAGTTCCGCCTGGTTTGAACGCGGTTTTGTGACCTACAGTAACGAAGCTAAAGCACAGATGATTGGCGTGCGCGAATCCACGCTGGAACAGCATGGCGCGGTCAGCGAACCGGTAGTGATCGAGATGGCGATTGGTGCGCTCAAAGCGGCGCGGGCCGATTACGCGATTTCCATTAGCGGCATTGCGGGCCCGGACGGCGGCAGCGACGTGAAGCCTGTTGGCACCGTCTGGTTCGGGTTCGCCACGTCCAAAGGGGAAGGGATCACCCGCCGGGAGTGCTTCAGCGGCGATCGCGAAAGCGTGCGTCGTCAGGCAACCGTTTATGCGTTAAAAACGCTCTGGCAACAATTTCTACAAAACACTTGATACTGTATGACCATACAGTATAATTGCACCAACAGAACAGAAATCCACGGTGAAGCACAGTCGCTTCTCCCGGCATGACAGGAGTAATAATGGCTATCGACGAAAACAAACAGAAAGCGTTGGCGGCAGCACTGGGCCAGATCGAAAAGCAATTCGGTAAAGGCTCCATCATGCGCCTGGGTGAAGACCGTTCCATGGATGTGGAAACCATCTCCACCGGTTCGCTTTCTCTGGATATCGCGCTGGGCGCTGGCGGTCTGCCTATGGGCCGTATCGTAGAAATCTACGGGCCAGAGTCCTCCGGTAAAACCACCCTGACGCTGCAGGTGATTGCCGCGGCACAGCGCGAAGGTAAAACCTGTGCGTTTATCGATGCCGAGCACGCGCTGGACCCTGTTTATGCCCGCAAACTGGGCGTAGATATCGACAACCTGCTGTGTTCTCAGCCGGACACCGGTGAGCAGGCGCTGGAAATTTGTGACGCGCTGGCGCGTTCTGGTGCCGTTGACGTTATCGTGGTCGACTCCGTTGCCGCTCTGACGCCAAAAGCCGAAATCGAAGGTGAAATCGGCGACTCTCACATGGGCCTCGCGGCACGTATGATGAGCCAGGCGATGCGTAAGCTGGCCGGTAACCTGAAGCAGTCCAACACGCTGCTGATCTTCATCAACCAGATCCGTATGAAAATTGGTGTGATGTTCGGTAACCCGGAAACGACTACCGGGGGTAACGCACTGAAATTCTACGCCTCTGTCCGTCTGGATATCCGCCGTATCGGCGCGGTGAAAGAGGGTGAGAACGTGGTGGGTAGCGAAACCCGCGTGAAGGTTGTGAAGAACAAAATCGCTGCGCCGTTCAAGCAGGCTGAGTTCCAGATCCTCTACGGCGAAGGTATTAACTTCTTCGGTGAGCTGGTTGACCTGGGCGTAAAAGAGAAGCTGATTGAAAAAGCGGGCGCCTGGTACAGCTACAACGGTGACAAGATTGGTCAGGGTAAAGCGAACGCGATCTCCTGGCTGAAAGAGAACCCGGCTGCGGCGAAAGAGATCGAGAAGAAAGTGCGTGAGCTTCTGCTGAACAACCAGGACTCCACGCCAGATTTCGCGGTTGATAGCGCGGATGCTGAAGAAACTAACGAAGATTTTTAATTCTTTCGTTTAACAATGAAGGGCTGCTGATGCGGCCCTTTTTGCATTTCTGAATCAGCAGGTTTTTTATGAGTGAACCGACAACACGTCGACCCGCGTATGCACGCCTACTGGATCGCGCGGTGCGCATCCTGGCCGTTCGTGACCACAGTGAACAGGAGCTGCGGCGAAAACTGTCGGCACCGGTGATGAGTAAAAACGGCCCGGAAGAGATTGATGCCACTGCGGAAGATTATGACCGCGTCATCGCATGGTGCTATGAGCATCGCTATCTTGATGACGAGCGTTTTGCCTCGCGGTTTCTCGTCAGCCGTGGCCGCAAGGGATACGGGCCCGCGCGCATCCGGCAGGAGCTAAACCAGAAAGGGGTGGCCCGGGAGTCCATCGAAAAAGCGATGCGCGAATGCGACATTGACTGGTGCGAGCTGGCAAAAGAGCAGGCCATTCGTAAGTACGGCGAACCGCTGCCGCGTGAATTTTCAGAAAAAGTCAAAATCCAGCGCTTTTTGCTCTACCGCGGCTTTCTGATGGAAGATATTCAGGATATCTGGCGTAATTTTGCCGATTGAACGCATGCGGGATTTTACTTCCCACTAAAGAAAACTTATCTTATTCCCACTTTTTCCAGTAGCTGGTCTGTCCAACGGTTTACCGATACAGGCTGGCTACGACATTTCGTTAGCTTGATTTCAGGATAATTATGAGCAAGAGCACCGCTGAGATCCGTCAGGCGTTTCTCGATTTTTTCCATAGTAAGGGACACCAGGTTGTTGCCAGCAGCTCCCTGGTACCGAACAACGATCCGACTCTGCTGTTTACCAACGCCGGGATGAACCAGTTCAAGGATGTGTTCCTTGGTCTCGACAAGCGTAATTATTCCCGCGCCACAACCTCACAGCGTTGCGTGCGTGCGGGCGGTAAACACAACGACCTGGAAAACGTCGGTTACACCGCGCGTCACCACACCTTCTTCGAAATGCTGGGTAACTTCAGCTTCGGCGACTACTTCAAACACGATGCCATTCAATATGCGTGGGAACTGCTGACCGGTGAAAACTGGTTCAACCTGCCGAAAGAGCGTCTGTGGGTTACCGTCTATGAAACCGATGACGAAGCCTACGAAATCTGGGAAAAAGAAGTCGGGATCCCGCGCGAGCGTATTATTCGCATCGGTGATAACAAAGGCGCGCCATACGCGTCTGACAACTTCTGGCAGATGGGTGATACCGGTCCTTGCGGCCCGTGCACCGAGATCTTCTACGATCACGGCGACCACATCTGGGGCGGCCCTCCAGGCAGCCCGGAAGAAGACGGCGATCGCTACATTGAGATCTGGAACATCGTCTTCATGCAGTTCAACCGTCAGGCCGACGGTACGATGGAGCCGCTGCCGAAACCTTCCGTTGATACCGGTATGGGTCTGGAGCGTATTGCCGCGGTACTGCAGCACGTTAACTCCAACTATGAGATTGACCTGTTCAGCACCCTGATCAAAGCCGTTGCCGAAGTGACCGGTGCGACCGATCTGAACAACAAATCGCTGCGCGTTATCGCAGACCACATTCGTTCCTGCGCGTTCCTGATTGCCGACGGCGTTATCCCGTCGAATGAAAACCGTGGCTACGTGCTGCGTCGTATCATTCGTCGTGCCATCCGTCACGGCAACATGCTGGGCGCGAAGGACACCTTCTTCTATAAACTCGTTGGGCCACTGATTGGCGTGATGGGTGCTGCCGGTGATGAGCTGAAACGCCAGCAGGCGCAGGTAGAGCAGGTTCTGAAAACCGAAGAAGAGCAGTTTGCGCGTACACTGGAGCGCGGTCTGGCGCTGCTGGACGAAGAGCTGGCGAAACTTAAGGGCGACACGCTGGATGGCGAAACCGCTTTCCGCCTGTACGACACCTACGGCTTCCCGGTTGACCTGACGGCGGACGTTTGCCGCGAGCGCAACATCAAAGTTGACGAAGCGGGCTTCGAAGCCGCGATGGAAGAGCAGCGTCGTCGCGCGCGCGAGTCCAGCGGTTTCGGTGCAGACTACAACGCGATGATCCGCGTTGATAGCGCGTCAGAATTCAAAGGTTATGAGGCGCTGGAACTGACCGGCAAAGTGACCGCCCTGTTTGTTGACGGTAAAGCCGTAGACAGCATCAGCGCGGGTCAGGATGCGGTGGTCATTCTGGACAAAACTCCGTTCTATGCGGAATCCGGCGGTCAGGTTGGCGATAAAGGCGAGCTGAAAGGCAATGGTTTCAGCTTCAGCGTCAGCGACACCCAGAAATACGGTCAGGCGATTGGTCACCAGGGCAAACTGGTTTCCGGTTCTCTGAAAGTGGGCGAGGGCGTCCAGGCTAACGTGGATGAAGCTCGCCGCGCGCGCATTCGTCTGAACCACTCAGCAACCCACCTGATGCACGCTGCCCTGCGCGACGTACTCGGTACTCACGTTGCACAGAAAGGTTCTCTGGTTAACGACAAAGTGCTGCGTTTCGACTTCTCGCATTTTGAAGCGATGAAACCGTCTGAAATCCGCGCGGTGGAAGATCTGGTGAACGCGCAGATCCGTCGCAACCTGCCAATCGAGACCCATGTCATGGATCTCGAGGACGCGAAGAAAAAAGGTGCGATGGCGCTGTTTGGCGAGAAATATGACGACCGCGTTCGCGTGCTGAGCATGGGCGACTTCTCTACCGAGCTGTGCGGCGGTACGCACGCCTCGCGCACCGGTGATATCGGCCTGTTCCGCATTGTTTCCGAGTCGGGTACGGCGGCAGGTGTGCGTCGTATTGAAGCGGTGACCGGTGAAGGTGCGATTGCCAGCCTGCATGCGCAGAGCGATCAGCTGCACGACATCGCGCAGCTGCTGAAAGGCGATAGCCAGAACCTGGGCGAGAAAGTGCGCGTTGCGCTGGATCGCACGCGTCAGCTGGAAAAAGAGCTGCAGCAGCTGAAAGAGCAGGCTGCTGCGCAGGAGAGTGCAAACCTCTCCAGCAAGGCTGTAGACATTAAGGGCGTCAAACTGCTGGTCAGCGATCTGGCGGGCGTTGAGCCTAAGATGCTGCGTACTATGGTCGACGATCTCAAGAACCAGCTTGGTTCTACCGTTATCGTGCTGGCGACAGTGGCAGAAGGTAAGGTTTCTCTGATTGCGGGCGTCTCTAAGGATGTGACCGACCGCGTAAAAGCAGGGGAACTGATTGGTATGGTCGCTCAGCAGGTGGGTGGCAAGGGTGGCGGTCGTCCGGACATGGCGCAAGCCGGTGGTACGGATGCGGCGGCGCTCCCGCAAGCTTTGGCCAGCGTTGAAAGCTGGGTAAGCGCGAAACTGTAATAACTACAAAGCACAAGCAGACGCCATAGCGGTAACGTTATGGCGTCTTGTTCACTGTGCTATCGATAACGATAAAGTCAGGTTGAGTTTGTGTATATCGGCTAAACTTACGTTTAACAGAATGTGATGCCGTGACTGCTTACACTTTACGTGTTTGTCATCGCTTACTTTTTGGCGTTATATGATGGATAATGCCGGGATACAAGAGACCCGACTCTTTTAATCTTTCAAGGAGCAAAGAATGCTGATTCTGACTCGTCGAGTTGGTGAGACCCTCATGATTGGGGATGAGGTCACCGTGACAGTTTTAGGGGTAAAGGGTAACCAGGTACGTATTGGTGTTAACGCTCCTAAAGAAGTATCTGTCCACCGTGAAGAGATCTACCAGCGTATCCAGGCTGAAAAATCCCAGCAGTCCAGTTACTGATATTGTCGCGTCTCGCTGTCGGGCGAGACGCAACCCTCCTGTCATTTTTCCTGCTCAACGTTACCGTTTAATTTCAAACGCTCTCTTTTTAACCACTCCGTTACCCTAAACTCGCTCTTACGCCGCCATTTCTGCATAGGTTTTCTGTGAAGATGCCTGCAAAATCCGCTTATAAAACACCCTCTTTGCGGCTTTTACATGCGAATTGCGTGTGATTTGTGCAAACGATAAAAGCTTTTGGAAAATTGTTTGACTTATAAGTCCCAGAAAGTAATATATGCGCCACGCAGCGACGAGAAGCTCTTAACGAGTAACTCGAAGCACTCGAAAGAGGCGTTGTGTGGTGAGGTGGCCGAGAGGCTGAAGGCGCTCCCCTGCTAAGGGAGTATGCGGTCAAAAGCTGCATCCGGGGTTCGAATCCCCGCCTCACCGCCATTTTGCATCCGTAGCTCAGCTGGATAGAGTACTCGGCTACGAACCGAGCGGTCGGAGGTTCGAATCCTCCCGGATGCACCATCTATTACTTCATATTGCTTTAGAAGTGATATGAATATCGAGCAGTACAGTAGTAAATCCCGATGCATCCGTAGCTCAGCTGGATAGAGTACTCGGCTACGAACCGAGCGGTCGGAGGTTCGAATCCTCCCGGATGCACCATATTCTCCGAGATAATAGCCACGCTATTGTTTCAAGGTCTGCGGGTTAATCGCAAGCACCAGGGAGGATAACGTTGCTTTAGCAACGGCCCGAAGGGCGAGGCGCAGCCGAGTAATCCTCCCGGATGCACCATTTACTATTTCTGAAAGCAGTACCCTGATGCATCCGTAGCTCAGCTGGATAGAGTACTCGGCTACGAACCGAGCGGTCGGAGGTTCGAATCCTCCCGGATGCACCATATTCTCCGAGATAATAGCCACGCTGTTGTTTCAAGGTCTGCGGGTTAATCGCAAGCACCAGGGAGGATAACGTTGCTTTAGCAACGGCCCGAAGGGCGAGGCGCAGCCGAGTAATCCTCCCGGATGCACCATTTACTGTTTCTAAAAGCATTTCCCGATGCATCCGTAGCTCAGCTGGATAGAGTACTCGGCTACGAACCGAGCGGTCGGAGGTTCGAATCCTCCCGGATGCACCATCTTCTCCTTCTTTGTTTATTCCTTCGACGTTCCGTCAGCAATCACACTCTCTGTCAGCGACAAAAACCACCATTTACGATAAAGTAATGCTTTGTTAATCGGTTAGTGAGAGCACGATGTACGCACAGTATGACGGTTTGATCTTCGATATGGATGGTACCCTTCTGGATACCGAACCCACGCATCGTCAAGCCTGGACCGACGTCCTGGGCCGCTACGGTATGCGTTTCGACCTTCAGGCGATGATCGCCCTCAATGGCTCCCCAACCTGGCGTATTGCACAGGCCGTGATTGAACTGAATCAGGCCGATCTCGACCCGCACCTGCTCGCACGCGAAAAAACCGATGCGGTAAAAGCCATGCTCTTAGATACCGTACGTCCTTTGCCGCTGATTGATGTGGTAAAAGAGTGGCACGGGCGTCGCCCGATGTCGGTAGGAACGGGCAGCGAAAGCGCGATTGCAGAGGCATTACTCAACCATCTTGGCCTGCGCCACTATTTTTCTGCCGTGGTCGCCGCCGATCATGTTAAACATCACAAGCCCGCACCGGACACCTTCCTGCTCTGCGCAGAATTAATGGGCGTCCCTGCGGCAAAATGTGTTGTGTTTGAAGATGCCGATTTTGGTATCCAGGCCGCGCGTGATGCCGGAATGGATGCGGTGGATGTGCGCTTACTGTGAGTGACGCACTGTCACTCGCCTCATTATTCGCCAGCAGTTTTTTAAGCGCCACGCTGTTACCGGGCAATTCGGAAGTGGTGCTGGTGGCGATGCTGTTGTCCGGCGTGAGTCAGCCCTGGCTGCTTGTATTAATAGCAACAATGGGTAATAGCCTTGGAGGGCTGACTAACGTTATTCTTGGGCGTTTCTTTCCGCTGCGCGAAAAATCGCGCTGGCAGGAAAAGGCAGTCGGCTGGCTAAAACGCTATGGCGCTGCCACGCTGTTATTAAGCTGGATGCCTGTAATAGGCGATTTACTGTGTCTGCTGGCGGGATGGATGCGCATCTCCTGGGGACCGGTGCTCTTTTTTTTGTGCCTTGGCAAGGCGTTGCGCTATGTTCTCGTGGCGTGGGCAACACTACAGGGTATGACGTGGTGGCACTAATTGGTGGAATGAATACGCGACCTTCAATCGTCAACCATTACAATTATGCTGAGTAACATTACTTTGACAGGCGGGAGGTCAATTTGATCCCGGACGTATCTCAGGCGCTGGCCTGGCTGGAAAACCACCCTCAGGTATTGAAGGGTATTCAGCGTGGTCTTGAGCGTGAAACGCTGCGCGTTAACGCGGACGGCAGTTTAGCGACGACGGGTCACCCGAAGGCGTTAGGCTCGGCGCTGACACATAAATGGATCACAACCGATTTCGCTGAAGCGCTGCTGGAGTTCATCACCCCAGTAGAGGGTGATATTGATCATATGCTGACGATCATGCGCGATATCCATCGATACACCGCGCGCAACATGGGTGACGAACGTATGTGGCCCCTCAGCATGCCGTGCTATATCGAGCAGGGGCAGGAGATTGAGCTGGCGCAGTACGGCACGTCAAATATCGGCCGGCTGAAAACGCTCTACCGTGAGGGGCTGAAAAACCGCTACGGCGCGTTGATGCAGACCATCTCTGGCGTGCACTACAACTTCTCGTTGCCGATGGCTTTCTGGCAGGCGAAATGTGGTGAAACGGATAAAGACGCGATCTCTGAAGGCTACTTCCGCCTGATCCGCAACTACTACCGTTTCGGCTGGGTGATCCCGTATCTGTTTGGTGCCTCCCCGGCGATCTGTTCTTCGTTCCTGCAGGGGAAACCGACCACGCTGCCGTTCGAGAAGACCGACTGCGGAATGTACTATCTCCCGTACGCCACCTCTCTGCGCCTGAGCGATCTCGGTTATACCAATAAATCGCAAAGCAATCTCGGTATTACGTTTAACGAATTGCATGAATATGTGGCAGGATTGAAGCGGGCGATCAAAACCCCGTCGGAAGAGTACGAGAAAATCGGCCTCGAAAAAGACGGCAAGCGCCTGCAAATCAACAGCAATGTGCTGCAGATTGAAAACGAGCTGTATGCGCCTATTCGTCCTAAGCGCGTAACGCGCAGCGGTGAAACCCCGTCGGATGCGCTGCAGCGCGGCGGGATTGAATACATTGAAGTGCGCTCGCTGGATATCAACCCGTTCTCACCGATTGGCGTTGATGAACAGCAGATTCGCTTCCTGGATCTGTTTATGGTCTGGTGCGTGCTGGCGGATGCGCCGGAAATGAGTTCAGACGAACTGCTCTGTACCCGTACAAACTGGAACCGCGTGATTCTGGAAGGGCGTAAGCCGGGTCTGACGCTGGGTATCGGCTGCGAAACGGCACAGTTCCCGCTGACGAAAGTCGGCAAAGATCTGTTCCGTGACCTGAAGCGTGTTGCCCGGACGATGGACAGCATCGACGGCGGGGATGCGTATCAACAGATTTGCGACCAGCTGATGGAATGCTTTGATAACCCGGAACTGACGTTCTCAGCACGCATTCTGCGTTCTATGATTGATCAGGGCATTGGTGGTACGGGGCGTTCACTCTCGGCGGAGTACCGTGAGATGCTGATCCAGGAGCCGTTAGAAATCCTGAGCGAAGCAGATTTTGTCGCGGAACGCGATGCGTCCGTTGTGCGTCAGAAAGAGGTTGAAGCGGCGGATACCGAGTCGTTTGAGGCGTTTCTGGCGAAGCAGGCTTAAGCAGAAAAGAAAAAGGCCACATCGCTGTGGCCAAAATATACATCTCTGAATTCAGGGATGATGATAACAAATGCGCGTCTTTCATATACTCAGACGCGCATTCTGTAGAAGAGTTCAGTTTATTTTAAAAAAAATCACTATCGGAGGTGACGTATGCCGTTATTAGATAGCTTTACTGTCGACCATACCCGTATGGAAGCACCTGCAGTCCGCGTGGCGAAGACCATGCACACCCCGCACGGCGACACGATCACCGTCTTCGATCTGCGTTTCTGCGTGCCAAACAAAGAAGTGATGCCGGAGAAAGGCATTCATACGCTGGAACATCTGTTCGCCGGCTTCATGCGTGACCACCTGAACGGCAACGGCGTTGAGATCATCGATATCTCTCCGATGGGCTGCCGTACCGGTTTCTACATGAGCCTGATTGGCGTGCCTGATGAGAAGCGCGTCGCGGATGCCTGGAAAGCGGCGATGCAGGACGTGCTGAAGGTGAAAGAGCAGAACCAGATCCCTGAGCTGAACGTTTACCAGTGCGGTACCTACCAGATGCACTCTCTGGAAGAAGCGCAGGAGATCGCGCGCCACATCATCGAGCGTGATGTTCGCGTGAACAGCAACGAAGAGCTGGCCCTGCCGAAAGAAAAACTGCAGGAACTGCACATCTAGTGCACCTTTTCCCTCTCCCTCAGGGAGAGGGTAGGGTGAGGGTGGTTTAATTCCATGACCACAACCGCAACCTTCTCCTTTACCCACCGTCCCCTCGTTCCGTTCGCCCATGATTACGCTCATGGTGACAGCGAGCCGTGGCATGAGCACGACTGCGCACAGCTGCTGCACACCCTGAGCGGCGTGGTACGGGTGGATACCGCATCGGGCTGTTGGGTTGTGCCTCCCGGTCGCGGCGTCTGGCTGCCTGCGGGCACGCAGCATTCCCTGCGCATTACCGGCAACGTGGCGGCGCGAACGCTATTTATCGATCCGCTGGCGCGGGCCGATCTCCCGGCCACCTGCCAGATCGTGCAGATCGCGCCGCTGCTGCGCGAGCTGATCCTCGTCTCCCTTGCTTTACCTGAGTCGTACTCACCCGGAAGCCGGGATGAGCGCGTCTATGAGCTCATTCTCGATGAAATCCGCACTATGCCGGTGCTGCCGTTTCACCTGCCGGAGCCGGAAAGTGAGGCGTTACGTCGCCTGTGCCTGCAAATCCGGCAAAGCCCGGGTGAAAGCTGGAGCAGCGCGCAGGCTGCGAGCGTGATGAACATGAGCGAGCGCACCCTGAACCGCCATTTTCAGCAGCAGACGGGATTAAGCTATGGAGAGTGGCTGAGAAGGGCGCGCCTTCTGGAAGCCTTAGTGCGGCTGGCGCAGGGCCAGCCGGTATTGCGCGTGGCGCTGGATCTGGGCTACGGCAGCCACAGCGCCTTTACGGCGATGTTCCGCCGCGTGATGGGCGTCTCCCCCAGCGATTACTTTAAGAACGACTGACGGCGTTAAACAGCGCCTGAAGCGAGGCGCGCGCCACGTCGCTATCAATGCCCACGCCCCAGCGACTGCTGCCGTCCTGGAACAGGCAGCGGATGTAGGCCACCGAGCGGCTGTCGCTGCGCTCGCCTAACGTATGCTCGTGATAATCCTTAATCACGAACGGGGCGTTGACCCAGCGGCTCAGGCCCTGAGCGGCGGCGGAGAGCAGACCGTTACCCTGGCCTTCCAGCTGGCGCGTTCCCCCCTGCGTGACGACGCTGGCCGTCAAACGCAGCTGGCCGTCCTGCTGGCTGTCGCTGCGGTAGGATTGCAGCGCATAGTGCGGCGTGGCCACCAGGCCGTAGCGGGTGCGGAACAGCTGCCACAGCGCATTCTGCGTCATCTCTTTTCCATGGCGATCGGTTTCCTGCTGCACGTGCTGGCTGAAATCCTGCTGCAGGGCGCGGGGCAACTTCAGACCATGGTTCTGTTCGATCAGCCACGCGCTGCCGCTTTTTCCTGACTGGCTGTTCACGCGGATCACCGCTTCGTAGGTGCAGCCAATATCCTGCGGATCGACGGGCAGGTAGGGCATCTCCCAGCGATCGCCTGGCCTGCGGGCATCAAAGCCTTTTTTGATCGCGTCCTGGTGTGAGCCGGAGAAGGCGGTATAGGCCAGCCGTCCTGCCCACGGATGGCGCGGATGCACCGGCAACTGATTGCAGGTTTCCACCACTTCCACCACCCGGTTCATATCGCTAAAGTCCAGATTCGGGCTCACCCCCTGGCTGTAGAGGTTCATTGCCAGCGTCACCAGGCAGACGTTGCCCGTACGTTCCCCGTTACCAAACAGACAGCCCTCCACGCGGTCAGCCCCCGCCATTACGGCCAGCTCCGCGCAGGCGACGCCGGTACCGCGGTCGTTATGCGGATGCACGCTGATGCAGACATCGCGGCGGCGGCTAAAGTGGCGACAGAAATACTCGATCTGGTCGGCATAGACGTTCGGCGTGCTCACTTCGACGGTGGCGGGTAAGTTGATCACCATTGGCCGTTCGTCGCACGGCTGCCAGATCTCCGCGACGGCTTCACAAATCTCCAGCGCAAACTCTGGTTCGGTAAAGCAGAAGGTTTCCGGGGAGTATTCATACTGCCAGCGGGTGTCCGGGTTCTCTTCACACAGCTGACGAATAAGCCGCGTGGCGCGCGTCGCCAGCTCGACGACTTGCGCTTTCTCCATGCCGAACACCAGGCGGCGGAACAGCGGGGCGGTGGCGTTGTACAGATGGACGGTGGCCTGCTTCGCGCCGCGCAGGGATTCAAAAGTGCGATGGATGAGATCTTCCCGTGCCTGAGTGAGCACCTGAATCGTCACGTCATCCGGGATGCGGTTTTCTTCAATCAGCTGACGAACAAAGTTGAAATCCGTCTGCGAGGCGGAAGGAAAAGCGACCTCGATCTCTTTGAATCCGCAGCCCAGCAGCAGGTCCCAGAACTGCAGCTTGCGCGTGCTGTCCATCGGCTCGGCAAGGGCCTGGTTGCCGTCGCGCAGGTCGGTTGAGAGCCAGCGCGGCGCGCGGGTGATGCGTTGCTCCGGCCAGCGGCGGTCGGGCAGGGAAAGGGTCGGATAGGGTTGGTACTTGTCGGCGGGTGTGTTCAGCATGATGCGCTCCTGTTGTCTTTTCACTATCGTGAATCGATTTCAGGCGCGCTGCTTTATCGGAACTGACAATGGCTGTCGCGTTCTGGACACGGTGGCGATTGTTGCCCGGTGGCGCTGCGCTTACCGGGCCTACGAATGGTGGCCCGGTAAGCGTAGGCCGGGTAAGGCGTAGCCGCCACCCGGCAACTCGTGCACAGAACTAGTGCGCGCCACCGCCGCCGCTACCGGCGCCAAACGGTGGTTTAGCAAACCACACCAGCCCCAGCAGGACGATAAAGATCCCTGCCGATATCCAGAAAATCTCGTTGGCCGAGATAATCAGCCCCTGGTTGGTGATCTGCTGGGCAATCCACCCTGACGCCTGCTGCTCCGTCATCCCCATTCCCTGAAGCTGGTTGTACATTTCGCGGGAGTTCGGGTTGAACGGGTTCACCGCTTCGGTCAGCTGCGCATGGTGCATCGATTCACGGTTAGTCCACAGGGTGGTGGTGATCGAGGTACCAATCGAGCCCGCCAGCGTTCGCGTAAAGTTCGACAGGCTCGATGCCGCCGCCATGCGCTCAGGCGGTAAACCGGAAAGCGTGATGGTGGTCAGTGGCATAAAGAAACACGCCACGGCAAAGCCCTGAATAAACTGCGGCCACGCGGACGCGCCAAAGTCCATTCCCGGTTCGAACGTATACGCGCGCCAGTAGAAGCACACGGCGTACATGATAAAGCTGAACGTCACCAGCCTGCGCATGTCGAGCTTGTGGGCGAAGCGGCCAATAATCGGCGACAGCAGAACCGGAATCAATCCAACCGGTGCCGAGGCTAAACCTGCCCAGGTTGCGGTGTAGCCGTATACCTCCTGCAACAGCTGCGGCAGCAGTACAATCGCGCCGAAGTAGAGCATGTAGGCGAGGCTGATACACAGACAGCCTATGGTGAAGTTTCGCGACTTAAACAGCGACAGGTCGACTATCGGGTTATCGTCCGTCAGCTCCCAGACAATCAGGAAGCTCAGCGACACCACCGCGACAATCGTCAGGATGATGATCTCCCGGGAGTTGAACCAGTCCAGCTCTTTGCCCTGGTCGAGCATGACCTGCAGGCTACCGATGCCGATCACCAGCAATGCCAGACCAATGGCGTCGATACGCCGCTGTTCCGTCCGGGTTTCTCTGCCGCGCAGCGTCTGGAGCGTCAGCATTACCACGATGGCGCCAATCGGTACGTTGATGAAGAAGATCCAGCCCCAGTGATAGTTGTCGCTGATATAGCCGCCTAAGATAGGCCCGCAAATCGGGGCGACAATCACGGTCATTGACCACAGCGCCAGCGCAATTGAGCGTTTGGCGGGCGGGTAGTTGTTCAGCAGTAAACTCTGCGACAGCGGAATCAACGGCCCGGCGACAATCCCCTGAATAACGCGGAAGAATATCAGCATCGTCAGGCTGCTGGACATGCCGCACGCCCAGGAGGCAAGAACGAACAATACCGTCGACCAGAGGAACAGCTTCACTTCACCGACGCGCTTTGCCAGCCAGCCGGTAATCGGAATGGAGATGGCGTTTGCCACCCCAAACGAGGTAATGACCCAGGTCCCCTGGCTCAGCGACGAGCCAAGGTTACCGGCGATGGTCGGGATCGCCACGTTCGCGATGGTGGAGTCCAGCACCTGCATGAATGTCGCAAGAGAGAGCGCAATGGTCATGATGACCAGCTGCGCCCCTTCCAGCGGTTTTTGCGGCTTTTGCTGTTGCATAACGCTCACCTTCGGATTAACCGGCGTTTGCCTTCACGATGTCATCGATCAGCTTGTTGACCGGATCGAGGCTAATTTCACGGGCGTTACTTTCATAAGCCGGGCTGCTGCGAACCTGGCTTGCCAGGATCTGACCGTCGCGGTTGGCGGTGTCGACCGTCACCAGCGTAGAGAGGCCGATACGCAGCGGGTGATCCGCCAGCTGTTTGGCATCCAGTTCGATACGCACGGGCAGACGCTGTACGACTTTGATCCAGTTACCGGTGGCGTTCTGCGCAGGCAGCAGGGAGAAGGCGCTGCCGGTCCCCATATCCAGACCCACCACTTTCCCGGTGTACTTCACGTCATCGCCGTAGATGTCGCTGACAACCGTCGCGGTCTGGCCGATACGCATATGGGCAAGCTGCGTCTCTTTAAAGTTGGCATCTACCCACAGATTGTCTGCCGGCACGACCGCCATCAGCGGCGTGGTTGGGCTAATCTGGGCCCCTGGCTGGACGGAACGACGGGAGACATAGCCGGTCATCGGGCTGACGATTTTAGTACGCTGCAGGGCAAGCCACGCGTTACGCACTTCGGTCGCCGCCTGCTGAACGGCGGGCTGGTTTTCCAGGCTGGTGCCCAGCACCATCGCCTGGTTGGCGTTGTACTGTTGAATGGCCACATCCAGCTGTGCCTGAGCGCTGGCCACGGCATCGCGGGCGTGCTGCAGCTCTTCACGGCCAATCAGGTTAGCCGTGCCGAGCGGCACGCGGCGGTTCAGGTCGCTCTGCGCCTGCGCCAGTGCCGTTTTCTGCACGTCGATGTTGGCCTGCAGCTGTTTGCTGTTGATCATCAGCTGGCGGGTCTGACGGACGCTGGAGGCCAGCGCGGTCTGTGCTTTTTCAAACGCCTGCTGGGCGTCGGTTGGATCGAGGGTCACCAACACATCGCCTTTTTGCACAAAGTCGGTATTGTCAGCCCAGACTTTCGTCACGCTGCCCGACACCTGCGCCATAATTTGTACCTGGTTCCCTGCCACGTACGCGTCGTCAGTCTCTTCAGCATGACGCAGTACTAAAAACCAATAGATCCCATATGCCACGGCAATAATGATAAAGAGCAAGGTCAACAGAAGAAGGGCGCTCTTACGTTTGCCTTTCTTGTTGGCCGGTTGCTGCGGGGTAGTGCTCTCCGCATTTGCGCTCATTGTAGTTCTCCACGATCTTCTTATTTTCACATCGGCTGAGCCGACCTGTTGTCAGAAAGGCCAGCAGTGTGACGTGCTGGCCTGTCGGTTTTCTTATGAATCTGGAATGGTGAGCGTGTCGTCGCGTTAGCGCAGCGCCTCAAGAACGGCGCCGTCTTCATCCATCTGGTCAAGACGGGTGAGCAGCTTGCGAGTGATGTGCTCAAGCTGGTCGCGCTCGGCGGTGCTGAGGACAGACCAGAGTTTGTGCAGGCAATTGTGCTGAGGTGGCAGCACCTCGCGCAGGAACTGGTGACCTTTATCGGTCAGTTGCAGATGCAGGCAGCGGCGATCGTTGTCGCTTTCACGGCGCTCAATCCAGCCACGCTTTTCGAGTTCATCGGCAATACGGGTCGCATTGGTACGGGAAGAGCCCAGCGCGCAGCTCAGTTCGGAAGGCTGAATGCTGTGATTTTCCTGAGACTCCAGCGTAATCAACGCCATAAACAACGTCTCGTTAATCCCTTGAGCTTTCAGCATTTTATTACGGTTTTCCAGTAGCTTACCCTGCATGTGCATGCACAGGCGAGTCAGCAGGATTTCCTGGTACGGGAAGTCCTCATGGCGACTGGCGCGGAATTTAAGCATTTGTTCAATGGGCGTAAACGAACTATCCATTTGGGCATAACCTCATTAATTACAGCCGATATAGTAACGATAGTGACAAATAATGTAAATGAATTATTTGTGCGGTTATATCCGCCAAATCAATGTCACCATCAGAAAGCGCCGGGTAAGTCCGTGACCCGGTGAGCACAGAAAGCGTAGGGTGTGAACCCGCTGAAGAGAGGATGTGAGGACGGGGGTCTGAACTATTCATGCCGATTGTAAATATGTCACCCACATTAAAATTTCTGGGATAAATGATTACGTTTACATTAACAGAGTGAAAGGCCTCTTAACACCCTAAGAGGCCAACGCAATGTAAAACTTAGTGAATTGCATCCTGGCGATGGTAACCACGCCACCATACTAGCAGGTTAAGGGTGGCGACGATGGCCCCGATCGCACATACCCCCGACCAGCCTGCATGCTGCCACGCCGACGCTGAAATGAGCGAACCCGCCGCGCCGCCAATGAAGTAGCTGGTCATGTAACCGGCCGTCAGGCGGTTACGCGCCTCTGGCTTCACGCGATAGATGACGGTCTGATTGGTGATGTGAACGCCCTGAACGGTGAGATCGAGCACCAGGATGCCGACGATCAGCGCCAGCACCGAGACGTGCCCGTACCAGATTGCCGCCCAGGAGAGCAGAAGTAAAATCAGCCCTGCGGAGGTGGTCAGGTGGGATTTACCCTTGTCGGCCAGCCCGCCTGCGGGACGTGCGCCCAGTGCGCCTGCGGCACCGGCCAGACCGAACAGGCCAATCACCCCTTCGGAATAATTGAACGGCGGAGCTGCAAGCAGAAACGCCATCGACGTCCACAGAATGCTGAAGTTGGCGAAGGTGAAACAGCCCAGCAGGGCGCGGGTACGCAGAAGCTTATCCTGGGTGAACAGACTGAAAACGGAGGCCAGCAGCTGCGGGTAGTTCAGGTGGTTTTCCTGCTTCACTTTTGGCAGCCCGCGCCACAGCGCCAGCGCCATGATGACCATCAGTACGCTCGCTACCCAGTATACGGTGCGCCAGCCGCCGAGGCTTGCCAGCAGGCCGGCAACGGTACGCGCCAGCAAAATCCCCAGCAGCAGGCCGCTCATGATGGTGCCCACCACCTTGCCGCGTTTTTCCGGAGAGGCGAGGGTCGCGGCGAGCGGGACCAGGATTTGCGCCACCACGGAGAACAGCCCCGTTAGCGCGGTACCGACGATCATCATCGTCAGCGACTGGCTGCTGGCGGTGATCAGCATCCCACCGGCGGCCAGCAGTGTCATGGACACGATCAGCATTCGGCGTTCAAACATATCGCCGAGCGGCACCAGGAACAGCAGTCCGGCGGCATAGCCGAGCTGTGCAGCGGTAACGATAAAGCCTGCGGAGCTGGCGGAGAGATTGAACGCGCGGGCGATGGTGTCGAGAAGAGGCTGCGCGTAATAGTTGCTGGCGACCGCCAGACCCGTTGCCACGGACATTAAAAGGATGAGTGCGGGGCTAAGCCCTTGAGTGGTTTTTGTCATTAGTTTCAGGAATCGTTAGTTGAGTGATTATTTTTCCGGAAACCATAATAGCTAATGATTGTGAATGTTGGGGGATTGTTATGTGTGTGTTTGTGCGGTTAATCCCCTCACCCCAGCCCCCCCCAAAGGGGAGAGGGTTAGGGTGAGGGGTTAGGTTGTGTTGTATTTTTTACTTCTGCGCTGCAAGCGCCTCTTTCACCCAGCCGTCAAACTGCTGCTGGTGGGCTTTGATCCAGCCGTCCACGTGGCCTTTCACATCCGCTTCGGAGGATTTACCCGCGTGCATCATCGCGTTCTGGGCGTTGATGTCCGCCAGCGGCAGCTTCATCACCGAGAACAGCTTCGCCGCTGCCGGGTTTTTCTCGGCCCAGGCTTTGTTCGCCACGATATGCATGGTGTTCACCGGGAAGCCGTAGTTCATGCCGTTCGGCAGTTTTGTGTCGATATCTTTCTGCTCGCCCGGCAGGGAGGAGAACGGTACCTGCAGCCACACCACGTCTTTCCCCGGCTTCAGCACGTCGCTCACCCAGTACGGCGTCCAGGTGTAGTAGATCACCGGTTTACCCTCTTTGAAACGGGCAATGGTGTCGGCCATCATCGCTGAATAGTTGCCGTGGCTCACGTCGACCGTTTTCGCCAGATCGAAGGCTTTATTCTGGTGATTAATCACCGCTTCACAGCCCCAGCCCGGCGAGCAGCCCATCATGTCGGCCTTGCCGTCACCGTTGGTGTCGAACAGTTTGGCGATCTTCGGATCTTTCAGCTGTTCAATATTGGTGATGTGGTACTTATCGGCGGTTTTCTTGTCGATCAGATAACCCTGCGCCGCGCCGGTCACGAAGGTGCCCTCGCGATAGAATTTCTTGTCGCCACCGGCGGCGGCATACATGTCGTCGTGCAGCGGCTGCCAGTTCACCGCGGTGAAGGTGGCGTCACCGGAGGCAATCGAGGTATAGCCCACGTTGTAATCCACTTCGCTCGGCGTGTTAACCGTGTAGCCGAGTTTTTCCAGCGCGCGGCTGACGATCAGCGTCTGGAAGCTCTCTTCCGAAATGGTGCTCTGCACCGGCTGCACGGTAATACCTTTGCCCGGCAGGTCAGCCGCGAAGGTGCTGGTGGAGACAAGGGTGGCAAACGCTGTGGCAAAAAGTACGTTATGTCGCATCGTTGTTCCTTATTTTGACTTCGTGAAAGGGCGGGTGAGTAACCCGACAGGGCCGGTGGTATACCAGCGACGGTTGCCGCGACTGCGTGAATCACGACCGACGGCCTGAGTCAGGCGGTCAAGAATAATGGCGAGGATCACGATGCCGACGCCGCCGACGGTGGCCAGCCCCATGTCGAGACGGCCAATGCCGCGCAGCACCATCTGGCCCAGTCCGCCAACGGCGATCATCGAGGCAATCACCACCATTGAGAGTGCCAGCATCAGCGTCTGGTTAACGCCCGCCATGATGGTTGGCATGGCCAGCGGGAGCTGAACCTTAAACAGCATCTGGCGCGGGCTGGCACCGAACGAGCGTGACGCTTCGATCAGGTCCGCAGGCACCTGGTTGATCCCGAGAATGGTCAGACGAATAATCGGCGGCAGGGCAAAGATAATAGTGACCACCACGCCCGGCACGTTGCCGATGCCGAACAGCATTACGATAGGCACCAGATAGACGAACGCCGGGGTGGTCTGCATTGCATCCAGCAGCGGACGGATAATCTTCGCTGCCCGCGGGCTGCGCGCCAGCCAGATCCCCATCGGCAGGCCGATGACGATGCAGAAGAGCAGGGCGGTCAGCACCAGTGCCAGGGTGATCATCGCCTGCGACCAGGCCCCAATCGCGCCAATGGCAATCAGCGAAATCAGCGTGGCGACCCCCATCCCGGCGCTGCCAAACTGCCAGGCGATCAGAGAGAACAGGATAATGGCGACCGGCGCCGGCATGCCCAGCATCAGCTGCTGGAAGCCGTTCAGGATGTAATCCACCGGGATGCGGATCCCCTGGAAAACCGGACGGAAGTGCGTGACCACCCAGTCGATCCCCTCCGTCACCCAGCTGTCCAGCGGGATCAGCGTTTTATGGAACGGATCCATGATGTTGAAGTGTTCTGGCGCAGGCGCGGGTGCGCTGTTCAGCCAGTCTGCCGCGCCGCCGTCGGCTGGGGCTGGCGTGGAACCCCACGCGTCGGCGGATTGCGCAGCGCTGTCCGCTGCTTCAGTGGTGCCCCACGGGTTTGATTGATCAGCCATTGTTTGCCCCCTCGCGATCTAAAGCCTGCAGCAGCATCCGTTTTGAGATGATGCCGACGTACTGTTGTTCCTCGCCCACGACCGGCACGGCGCACGGCGCCTGCCCTACGTGAGAGAGCAACTCGCTGAGCGGCGTTTCGGCGTCCACTGCAAGCGGAGCGTCAATTAACGCCGCATCGATTCCCCGGTTTTCGCCAAGCGCGGTTTTCAGGGAGTCGATGGAGACAACGCCAACAAATTTATTGCCGCGTTCAACCAGATAACCGTATTCACGGTCTTCGTCCTGCAGCAGCTTAAGCGCCGAGCGCGGGCCGAAACCTGGGGTTTTACGAATAATGCCGTTCGGCGTTCGACGGGCAATATCTTTGGCGCTAAAGACCTGGCTAATATCCACGCCGCGGAAGAAGGTGCGGACATAATCGTTCGCCGGATTATTGAGAATTTCATCCGGCGTGCCGACCTGCACCACTTCACCGTTTTGCATAATGGCAATACGGTCGCCAATACGCATGGCTTCATCCAGATCGTGGGAAATAAAGACAATGGTTCGCTGATGTTTAGCCTGTAATTTTACCAGCTCATCCTGCATCTCGGTGCGAATTAACGGATCGAGGGCGGAGAAGGCTTCATCCATTAATAAAATATCTGGATTAATGGCTAATGCGCGGGCTAATCCAACGCGCTGACGCATACCGCCGGAAAGTTCATCCGGGTACGCATGCGCATAATTTTCCAGCCCGACCTGACGCAATGCATCAAGGGCTTTTTCCTGACGTTCCTGAGCCGGCGTGCCGGCTAATTCCATGCCGAAGGCGGTATTATCCAGTACCGTCATGTGCGGCATTAGCGCGAATGACTGGAACACCATTGCGATCTTCTTTCTGCGCACCTCGCGAAGCTCAGCGTCTGATATTCTGGCGATATCCACGCCGTCAATCAGCACCTGCCCGCGGGTGGGTTCAATCAGGCGATTGAGAAGGCGAACCATAGTGGATTTACCCGAACCGGATAATCCCATGATGACAAAAATCTCGCCTTCTTCAATGGCCAGACTGGCGTCTTTAACGCCAAGCGATAGCCCGGTTTTTTCCAGAATTTGCTCTTTCGTAAGGCCTTTTTCAATATATTTGAATGCGCGCTGCGGATGCTCGCCAAATACTTTATAAAGATTTTTCACTTCTAATTTAATTGCCATGCAATAGAGAGTGTCCTGTTATTTGTTTATGTCGATATGATTACCATGGTAAATTGTTAACGGGCATAACCCTAACATACTGAGAATCTGAGACAACCCTGGGTTTGCTTATGACGTGAATTTTAAGGGAAGCGAAACGGCTGAATTTCCCATGAATAAAGGGCTGAGAGCGTTTTGAATTTTTCTCAATTTTTTGCTGCTGCATCGGGGAATTTCGCCTGGATCGGAATGATTCAGGCGAATATGACTCGGAAATGACAGTGTAGTTGCTTTGTAAATATTAGAGAGGAAATTGTTGGGTTTATATTAAATTAACGAACGTTAACGTTCATTAAAAATCCCAGTCTTCATCCTCGGTTTCCACCGCTTTGCCCATCACGTACGATGAGCCCGACCCGGAGAAGAAATCGTGGTTTTCGTCGGCGTTGGGCGACAGCGCGGCCAGAATCGCCGGGTTCACCTCCGCCATCTCCGGTGGGAAAAGCGCCTCATAACCCAGGTTCATCAGCGCCTTGTTGGCGTTGTAGCAGAGGAAGGCCTTCACGTCGTCCTCCCAGCCGGTGCCGGCGTACAGTTCCTCGGTATAGCTCAGCTCGTTGTCGTACAGATCCATCAGCAAATCGAGCGCAAAGCCTTTAAGCTCCTCGCGCTTTGCCTCGCTGACTTTCTCCAGCCCTTTCTGATACTTATAGCCGATGTAATACCCGTGCACCGCTTCATCACGAATGATGAGCCGAATCAAATCGGCGGTGTTGGTGAGCTTGCCCCGGCTCGACCAGTACATGGGCAGCCAGAACCCGGAATAGAAGAGGAACGATTCCAGAAACACGCTGGCGATCTTCTTCTTCAGCGGCTCGTCGGCTCGATAATACGTCAGCACCAGCTCCGCCTTTCTCTGCAATGACTCGCTCGCTTCGCTCCAGGCATAGGCCGCTTCCACGTCTTTGGTCTGGCAAAGGGTGGAGAAAATCGAGCTGTAGGAGCGGGCGTGCACCGCCTCCATAAAGCTGATGTTCGACATTACCGCCTCTTCGTGCGGCGTCAGCGCGTCACTCATCAGCGCCGGTGCGCCGACGGTATTTTGAATGGTGTCGAGCAGCGTCAGGCCGGTAAAAACGCGGATCGTCAGCTGCTGCTCGGCGTGGCTCAGCGTTTGCCAGGCCGGAATATCGTTGGAGAGCGGGACCTTTTCCGGCAGCCAGAAGTTGCTGGTCAGGCGGTTCCACACCTCCAGGTCTTTGTCGTCCTGGATTTTGTTCCAGTTAACGGCACTCACGCGTGACAGTTTCATCCTTTCTCCTTACAGCGCGCAGGACACGCAGCCTTCAATTTCGGTGCCTTCCAGCGCGAGCTGGCGCAGGCGAATGTAGTAGAGCGTTTTGATGCCTTTCTTCCAGGCGTAGATCTGCGCTCTGTTGATATCCCGCGTGGTGGCGGTATCCGGGAAGAACAGCGTCAGCGACAGCCCCTGATCCACGTGTTTTGTCGCCTCCGCGTAGGTATCGATGATTTTTTCCGGCCCGATCTCATACGCGTCCTGATAGAGCGCCAGGTTCTCATTGGTCATAAACGGGGCAGGGTAGTAAACGCGCCCGGTTTTGCCTTCTTTGCGAATTTCAATTTTCGATACGATCGGGTGAATGCTCGAGGTGGCGTGATTGATATAGGAGATCGAACCGGTTGGCGGCACCGCCTGCAGGTTCTGGTTGTAGATGCCGTAGCGCATCACGTCGTCACGCAGCTGCTGCCACATCTCACGCGTCGGGAGGGTAAACCCCGCGCGAGCAAACAGTTCGCGCACTTTTTCGGTTTTCGGCTGCCAGTCGCCTTCCAGATACTGGCTGAAATATTCCCCGCTGGCGTAGCGGGACTGCTCAAAGCCCGCGAAGCGCTGGTCGCGCTCGCGCGCCAGCATCATTGAGGTGTGCAGCGCGTGCCAGGTGACGGTGTAAAAATAGAGGTTGGTGAAGTCCAGTCCTTCCGGACTGCCGTAGGCGATGCCTTCCCTCGCCAGATAGCCGTGGAGGTTCATCTGCCCCAGCCCGATGGCGTGCGACGCGGCGTTGCCCGCTTCAATAGACGGCACGCTGCGGATGTGGCTCATGTCCGACACCGCCGTCAGCCCGCGAATGGCGGTTTCTATCGTGCGGCCAAAGTCGGGTGAATCCATGGTGTGGGCGATATTCAGCGACCCGAGGTTGCAGGAGATGTCTTTGCCGATCTCTGCGTAGTCCAGGTTTTCGTCGTAGGCTGACGCGCTATTGACCTGCAAAATCTCCGAGCACAGGTTGCTCATGTTGATGCGCCCGGCAATCGGGTTCGCGCGGTTCACCGTATCCTCAAACATGATGTACGGATAGCCGGACTCAAACTGAATTTCGGCAAGCGTCTGGAAGAAATCGCGGGCGTTGATGGTTTTTTTGCGAATGCGATCGTCGGCCACCAGTTCGTCGTAGAGCTCGCTGATGGCCACGTCGCCAAAGGCCTTGCCGTAAATTCGCTCGATGTCATACGGCGAGAAGAGCGCCATCTCGGCATTCTCTTTGGCGAGCTTAAAGGTGATATCCGGGATCACCACCCCCAGCGACAGGGTTTTGATACGGATTTTTTCGTCGGCGTTTTCGCGTTTGGTATCGAGAAAACGCAGAATGTCCGGATGGTGCGCGTGCAGGTAAACCGCGCCCGCGCCCTGGCGCGCGCCAAGCTGGTTGGCGTAGGAGAACGCATCTTCCAGCATCTTCATCACCGGGATCACGCCGGAGGACTGGTTTTCGATGCGCTTGATCGGCGCGCCCGCTTCACGCAGGTTAGAGAGCAGAAACGCCACGCCGCCGCCGCGTTTGGAAAGCTGCAGCGCCGAGTTCACCGCGCGGCCAATCGACTCCATATTGTCTTCGATGCGCAGCAGGAAGCAGGAGACCAGCTCACCGCGCTGGGCCTTGCCGCAGTTGAGGAAGGTTGGCGTGGCGGGCTGGAAGCGTCCGGAGAGGATCTCGTCGGTGAGCTGTTCCGCCAGCGCTTCATCGCCCTGCGCCAGGGTCAGCGCGACCATCACCACGCGGTCTTCAAAGCTTTCTAAGTAGCGTTTACCGTCGAAGGTCTTCAGGGTATAGCTGGTGTAGTATTTCCACGCGCCAAGGAACGTCTGGAAACGAAAGCCGCTGGCGTGGGCGCGTTCAAACAGCTTCACGACGAAGGCACGTTCGTAGCGGGTGAGGACGCGCGCGTCGTAGTAGCCCTCGTTAACCAGATAGTCGAGACGTTCATTCTGGCTTGCAAACGTCTCGCTGTTGGGCCGCACGTGGGCGGCAAAAAAGGCGTCCACCGCCTCACGGTCTTTATTAAACTGAATGCGTCCCTCCCGGTCATAGAGGTTAAGCATGGCGTTTAATGCGTGGTAATCCGGCGTCGCCTGCATTACCCGTTCTGCGGTTGTCGTTGCCAAAATTCGTTCACTCCTTTACGCACGTTTTCGACGTCCTGCTGCGTCCCCATCAGCTCAAAGCGATAGAGATACGGCACGCCGCACTTTTGAGAGATGACATCTCCGGCGCGGCCAAAGGCATCGCCGAAATTGCGATTCCCCGCCGCAATGACGCCGCGGATCAGCTCCCGGTTATGGGGATCGTTCAGAAAGCGGATCACCTGGCGAGGCACAGCGCCCGCCGTACCGCCTCCGCCATAGCTGGGCACCACCAGAATGTAAGGTTCCTCTACCCGGATCCGCTCCCGCTCGTTAAGGGGAATGCGCACCGCAGGCAGCCCGACGCGCTCAATAAAGCGGAGCGTGTTTTCCGAGCTGCTGGAGAAGAACACCAGCCCACTCATGCCCGGGCGGCCTGCGCGGCGATGCGGTTGATCATGTCCGGGCGGAAGCCAGACCAGCTGGTCTCCCCGGCCACCACCACCGGAAGCTGACGGAAACCCTGCGCGCGAAGGGTATCGGCGGCCTCGGGCTGCTGGTCAATATTCACCATCTCAAACGCCACGCCGCGGCTTTCCATTGCCCGTTTGGTCGCGTGGCACTGAACACAATCGTTACGAGTGTAAATAATAATGCTCATGATTCGTATTTCCATTTAAAATGAGAGAACGGCGCGAGTCATCGCGTCAGGTTGTGTGTGTCTTGCTAAAAGGAATACTAGATGTAGTTGTCTTAAGTTTCAACCATACAAGATATGGGAAATTTAGATTGATGTTGTCCCGATGATGAGCACAGCGGGGCAGGGCAGGCTATACGGGTTTTACAGGCGAGAAGGCAAAGAAAAGCCCCGGCAGCCACTGACCACCGGGGCAGATAACGGTGCGTGAGCGGGTTATTTACGCAGGCTAAGCAGAGCGCCCACAAAGATACCGACGGCCGCTACCGTGCCGAGCGTACAGAGCGGTTTCTCGCGCACGAAGGTCGTTGCGCAGCTGACCGCATCGCAGGCAGCCTGTGTCGTACGCGTGCGGCCGTTTAAGCGTGCGCGGGTTTCACGGAGCAGAGACTGAGCCTTACGTTTTGCGGCATCCGCTTCGTCCTTCGCGTCACTTCCCCAGGACTTCAGCACCTCTTCGAGCGTGTCCGCTAATTGGCTGACATCATTACGAATATCCTGAGCGTCGTCATTAATATCGTTTCGGTTCGGTCTGTTAAACATACGATCCTCCGTAATTTTGTGTTCCCGTTCAGTTTAGTTCAGAAATTTAATATCTGAAGCGCATCACGCGTTATCCGGCAGTTTATGGATTATTCTGAAAGCCCTGCTAATGCTGAATACTGTAAGGTTGCCGGGCAGGAAAAGATAACGAGGAAAAGATATGTATTTACGACCTGATGAGGTGGCGCGCGTTCTTGAAAAAGAGGGATTCACCATGGATGAGGTGACACCAAAAGCGTATGGATATCGCCGCGGCGATAATTATGTTTACGTTAATCGTGAAGCAAGAATGGGACGTACCGCTCTCATTATTCACCCGACGCTGAAAGACAGAAGTCTGTCATTTGCTGAGCCTGCCTCGGATATTAAAACCTGCGATCACTATCAGCAATTTCCGCTCTATTTGGGCGGTGAACGGCATGAGCATTATGGTATTCCGCATGGCTTCAGCTCACGCATGGCGCTGGAGCGGTTTTTGAAGGGACTGTTTGGCGACGTACAGTAAATTCGCGACTGGCGTGCGCCAGTCGCTTCACATCACGCTTTTGCCTGACTGTACTGGCTGACCTTAAACAGGCGGCGGCAGTAGTCGAGGAAATAGCCGTATACCGCACCCATCAGCATTGAAATCACAATATTCGAACTGACCGCCGCAGCGATCTGGTGCCAGTCTGCACCCACTGTCAGCAGAATGGCCACGTAAACCGGCGACTGGAACGTCACATAGGCCAGGACGTCCGCCAGGTTTTTCACCCAGCCTGCGGGGCTGATACGACGCGCAAAACGCATGACGGCATCGCGGTATAAGCCGTAAGGCCATGCAATAATTATATTGACCGGGATCGCCACCAGACGAGAAGAAAGTGACTGCTCGAAGGACATTCCGGAGAGGAATATTTCGATCAGCATGTTCACAACGGAACAGTAGACAACCATCGCGAAAGTATCCGCCACGGCATGGCGAAGGCGTGATTGCGGTGAGAACATGTCTGAACTCCTTGAGAAGAACACAAAAGAAACGATTTTCCTGAAGCGATTAGTGCTTTAGGTTGGTTTGCTTGACGTGTATAGCGTATATCTCTGTGTTTGAACTAACAACTAGTGATTAATTTTTATTTAATCGCCTTTTGTCCACAAAATTCTCTAAAAGTGATTGTTTTTTATCCGGTTCGTTATAATCTGTCTCGATTGGCTGTTTTTTCAGGTAAATCAGATGGTTGGTGTTTATGGCGTCAGGGGGAGAATCGTTCCTCTTGTGCGAGGCGTAGAATGCTGAAATTTTGATTAAAGTTGACCATTTATATTGATGCGATGATTGAATCCATGCATATCCCGCAGGCGTTATAAGATAATATTCGCAGTGATATTTAAACATATTTACCCTACAGGCAGGGCGCCCCCACGGGTAGATATTTCAGCGGAAATGAATTATTCTGTCGACGATTTATCTATTTACCCTAAAGAGAAGGTTTTCAAATAATATGTCTTTGACGTTACAGAATCTTAATAATATCCGAACTCTGCGCGCCATGGCGCGTGAATTATCCCTGGACGTTCTTGAGGAAACGCTGGAAAAGGTCAGGGTCGTTACTGAAGAGAAACGGAGTGAGCTGGCGGAATTAGAGCAGCAGCGTGCTGAACAGCAGGAAAAAATTAATGCCCTGCTGGAACTGATGAAAGCCGATGGTATTTCACCGACTGACCTTCTGGGCTCTGAAAGGGCACTGACGGGTAATCCAGCGAAAAAGCGCAAGCCGCGTGAAGCAAAATATCGTTTTATTGACCAGAACGGTGAAGAGAAAACGTGGACCGGCCAGGGCCGCACGCCAAAGCCTATTGCCAACGCGCTGGCAAACGGTAAATCGCTGGATGATTTTCTGATCTGACAGGTGAGCCGGGCGGTACACGCCGCCCGGCTGGCTGTTCAGCAGACGCCGAAATCGCCTTCTTCGTTATACGGCGCCACATCGGCAGCTTTCAGAGTATATTTCTCGCCTTGCTCATTGCTGGCCTGAACCGCCACAATGCTGTCACCGTTCACTTCGAGCACTTTCAGTTTCGGGCCGCCTTTACGCGGTTGCACATAATCACCGACAGAAAACATATTACCTCCTCATCGTTTTAGCGATCTTCACCTTATCCCACGCCTGACGCCGGGTACAGCGTATTTCACCGATTACTGCTTATGAGGTACGCCGGTTCCAGGGCATTACCCTGAGCAGTCGCGCCATACCGCAAAAGCCCGTCACACCGGCGAAAAGCAGCCCGGCTCCGACAAAACCGCTGAGCAGGAAAAAGCCGCTGGAGACGCTATAGCCCAGCACTACGCCACAGAGTATCAACAGCCCGGCAGCAATTTGCACCTGACGCATCAGCGGCAGCGGCTGGGATTTGTCTTCGACGGTCGGCAGCCCGGCCTGCTTCCAGCCCTGAATGCCCCCTTCGACCACAAATGCCTGAGCGGGCGCGGCGGCCTGCGCAAGGCGGTCGGCATTGCCTGAGGTGCGGGCACCAGACTGGCAGTGAAAAATCACCGTATCCCTCGCCTGAGCGTTAAGACCGCCGGGTAAGGTATCCAGCGGCACGGAGTGCGCGGCGGGAATATGCTCGCGGGCGTACTCGTCGGCATCACGAATATCAATCAGTTTTGCGCCTTCAGCGATGCGGGCGCTGGCCTCGCGCGGTGAAATAAGGGGAAGTGACATGGCGGCTCCTTACGGGCAATAAAGGGTTTTCAGGGTGCTGATGAGCTGATGCACCGCATCGTTTTTAATGAAATAGAGAATGCGCTGCGCGTCGCGGGTGCTGTCGATAAGACCTTCCTCACGCATGCGCGCCAGATGCTGCGACGTGGCGGAAGGACTTAGCCCCGTCGCGCGGGCCAGTTCCCCCGCGCTGGTGCCGGGGGCGCCGCACAGGGTGCAGAGGATCAGCAGCCGACGCGGGTTGCTCATCGCTTTTAAAAGGTTTGCGGCCTGCTCTGCGCTGGCCTGAAGCTGTTCGAGTTCGGTCATGATGTTTTAGTATTTGCTTAATTAAGATAATTCTAAAGTAATTGTGCGTATTACGCCAGCGTCAAAAGCGTAAAAGAGGGTAAACGCAGGGGAGAGAACTGGCGCAGACAGGTAAACTGGCTATGCTTAGAGATAGTTCTCTTTATTATTTTCAATGGATTAGCTTGCACGGAGTTTTGATATGGGTTTTTGGCGTATTGTTTTTACCATCCTGTTGCCGCCGCTGGGCGTGCTGTTGGGCAAAGGTTTCGGCTGGGCGTTTATTATCAACATTATTCTGACGCTGCTGGGTTACATCCCGGGTCTTATCCATGCCTTTTGGGTTCAGAGTAAGAACTAAGCACGCCAGAGTAAGTCGCTGTAGATCCCGGTCAGCACGCCCTGGGAGCCAAACTGCTGTTTGATCCAGCGCGTGACCTGGCCGGTCGCGGCATGCTGCGTGGCGAGCAGCATGCGCGAGTCCTGACGCGGGTTATTGATACGCCGCGTCACCAGTAGCCCGTCTTCCACCGCTTCCCGCGCCATATACTCCGGTAAAAAACCTATCCCTTCGCCCAGGATCTGACACTGGCATTTGGTATTAAAGTCCGGCACCAGAATGGCTTCCTGTCCGTGCAGCAGCCAGCCGACCTTCTTGTTAATGGTGTGCGCAGTATCTTCCACCATGATGTTGGGATACAGGCGCAGCTGGCTTTCCGCTATCGGTTCCGGGACGAAGGCCAGCGGGTGTTCCGGCGCGATGGCAAAGACCCAGCGGATGGCGCCGATCTCGGTGTAGTCAATCCCGCCGCCGTCGAGCAGCGTGTCCGGTGCGCCGATGGCGATATTGGCCTGGTTGTTGATGATGGAGTCCCACACGCCGTTATAGACCTCGGTGGTGACGGTGATCTGGCAGGTGGGAAACTGCTTTTTCAGCACCTGCAGAAGCCGCGCGGTATGGCGCGGCGTATACAACAGCTGGTTAATACAGATGCGCACCCGCGCCTCGATGCCCTGTGAGATGGTATCAATCCCGCGCTTGATGGCGTGAAAGTCGTTAAGCAGGTCGGTGGCCTTACGGTAAAAGTAAAAGCCGGACTCGGTCAGCTCAATGCTGCGCGTGTTACGCACAAACAGCACCACGTCCAGCCCGGTCTCCATGCGCTTAATGGTGTAGCTGATGGCGGACGTGGTGACGCCCAGCTCGGCGGCGGCTTTGCTGAAGCTGCCGAAGCGTGCGGCGGTAGTAAAGGCCAGCAGGTTCTCTTCGGTAAAGATGGAATTCATATCTCACTCCCTTCAGCCATCAGTTTTGAACATATTTTAACAGCGTTGTTACAACGCATTTGAAGCCGATCACAGTTCTGGCTCTTTGCTTAAAGCCCTGGTGCGTAAGGCTTCATCAGGCATGAGCATAATGCAGTCTCGAGCGCTAAAAAGCGGATAAACATAAGAAAAAGGTTGCACAGACGCACGTTTTGACCGGTTTGTTGAATTTAAATCAACAATGAATTGACTGTCGATGAATCATTTTTAAGCGGATTCTTTTATGACCAGGCTGTTGCTATTCTCAGGTCAACAGAAATAAAAACATCAGGAGTCTGAATATGTCTGCAACTGAACTCATTACTGAATTTCTGCTGGCGGCAGAGGAGGGCAATAGCGATGCGCTAAAAGCCTGCCTGGAGAAAGGCGTGGATATTAACGCCACCAACCGCCAGAAAAGAACCGCCGTTATTATTGCCAGCCTGAAAAAACATTATGCCTGCGTAGAGTTATTAATTGCCGCCGGAGCGGATATTGATAAACAGGACCAGACCTGCTTTAACCCTTTCCTCATTAGCTGCCTGACGAATGATTTAACTCTCCTGCGGCTGGTATTACCCGCGAACCCGGATCTCGACCGCCTGACGCGCTTTGGCGGCGTGGGCATTACGCCAGCCAGTGAAAAAGGGCACGTGGAGATCGTACGCGAGCTGCTGGAAAAAACCGATATCAACGTCAACCACACCAACTTTGTTGGCTGGACGCCGCTGCTGGAAGCCATCGTCCTAAACGACGGCGGCGTAAAGCAGCAGGCGATCGTGAAGCTGCTGCTGGATCACGGCGCGAACCCGCACATGACCGACAAATATGGCAAAACCCCGCTCGAGCTGGCGCGGGAGAAAGGCTTCACTGAGATTGCCGACCTGCTGCTGGCGGCGGGCGCGTAAAGCAATCGGCCAATCATTTCCGGCTGGCCGTTAATTCAAAAGTATTTTTACCGACGTGCATTTTGCACGACGGCGGCCCCCTTTTATCCGTATTCAGGAGAAAACAATGCCAACCAAAATCGTTATAAAAAAAAATACGTATTTTGATTCGGTGTCATTAATGTCCGTTTCCACCAAAGCCAATAAATTGCCGGGCGTCGACCAGGCGTTTGTGGCCATGGCGACAGAGATGAATAAAGGCGTATTAAAAAACCTCGGGCTATTAACGCCGGAATTAGCGGAAGCCAAAAACGGCGACCTGATGATCGTGATTAAAGGCGACGCGGCGAATGATGAAACGCTGGCCGCTATTGAAGCGCTGTTCACACGTAAAGAGAGCGCAGGTTCCCATGAAGCGCGCTACGCGACGATTGCCAGCGCCAAAACCCATCGCCCGGACAGCAACCTTGCGGTGATTTCCGTCAACGGCACCTTCGCCGCCCGCGAAGCGCGCCAGACGCTGGAAAACGATCTTAACGTGATGCTGTTTTCCGATAACGTGTCGCTCGACGACGAGCTGGCGCTGAAGCAGCTGGCGCACCAGAAAGGGCTGCTGATGATGGGGCCGGACTGCGGCACCGCCATCATCAACGGCGCGGGACTGTGCTTTGCTAACGCGGTGCGTCGCGGCTCGATTGGCATCGTCGGCGCATCCGGCACCGGCAGCCAGGAGCTGAGTGTGCGTATTCACGAATTCGGCGGCGGCGTATCGCAGCTGATTGGCACGGGCGGGCGCGATCTCAGCGAGAAAATCGGCGGCCTGATGATGCTCGACGCCATCGACATGCTGGAAGCCGACGAGGGCACCGAGGTTATCGCGCTGATCTCCAAACCAGCGGCGCCTGTCGTGGCAGAAAAGGTGCTGGCCCGCGCCAGAGCCTGCCGCAAGCCGGTGGTTGTTTGCTTCCTCGGGCGCAATGAACCGCCCGCCGATGAGGACGGCCTGCAGTTTGCGCGCGGCACCAAAGAGGCAGCCCTGAAGGCGGTCCTGCTCACCGGCATCAAAAAAGAGTCCCTGGACCTGCACCCGCTCAACTGGCCATTGATTGAAGAGGTGCGCGCCCGCCTGACTCCGCAGCAGAAGTACATTCGCGGCCTGTTCTGCGGCGGCACCCTGTGCGACGAGGCGATGTTCGCGGCGCTTGCGAAATTCGACGACGTCTACAGCAACATCCAGCCGGATCCGTCTAAGCGCCTGAGCGACATCAGCGTCAGTAAAGCCCATACCTTCCTCGACTTTGGCGACGACGATTTCACCAACGGCAAGCCGCACCCGATGATCGACCCGACCAACCGCATCGGCCGCCTACTGCAGGAGGCCCGCGACCCGGAAGTCGGCGTTATCGTGATGGACTTCGTGCTGGGCTTCGGCGCGCACGAGGATCCGGTCGGCGTGATGCTCGACGCCATTAAGGAGGCGCAGGCCATCGCGAAAGCCGATAACCGTCCGCTGGAAATCCTCGGCTACGTGTTGGGTACCGACCAGGATCCGCAGTCGCTGGCGCAGCAGTGCCAGCTGCTGACCGACGCAGGCGTCATCTGGGCCAGCAGCAGCACCAATACCGGATTACTGGCACGCGAATTTGTCTGCAAAGGGGAGAACGCATAATGACCACCTTATTCAACCAGCCGCTGAACGTCATCAACGTCGGCATCGCGATGTTCAGCGACGATCTTAAAAAACAGCACGTACCCGTCACCCAGCTCGACTGGACGCCGCCGGGGCAGGGCAATATGCAGGTCGTTGAGGCGCTCGACCAGCTGGCGGAAAAACCGCTGGCGGAGAAGATCGCCGCCGCCAACAAGCTTGCGCTTGAGCGCATTATTCAGTCCCATCCGGTGCTGGTGGGCTATGACCAGGCGATTAACGTTGTGCCGGGGATGACCCGCACCACCATTCTGCACGCCGGTCCGCCTGTCTCCTGGGAAAACATGTGCGGCGCGATGAAGGGCGCGGTCACCGGGGCGCTGGTGTTTGAAGGGCTGGCGAAAGATCTGGACGACGCGACACGGCTTGCCGCCTCCGGGGATATTACGTTCTCGCCGTGCCACGAGCACGACTGCGTGGGCTCGATGGCGGGCGTCACCTCCGCGTCGATGTTTATGCACATCGTTGAGAACAAAACCTACGGCAACCGCGCCTTCACCAACCTCAGCGAGCAGATGGCGAAGATCCTGCGCATGGGGGCCAACGACCAGAGCGTGATCGACCGCCTGAACTGGATGCGCGACGTGCTCGGTCCGATGCTGCGCGATGCGATGAAGATTATCGGCGAAATCGACCTGCGGCTGATGCTGGCCCAGGCGCTGCACATGGGCGACGAGTGCCACAACCGCAACAACGCGGGCACCACGCTGCTGATCCAGGCGCTGACGCCGGGGCTGATTCAGGCGGGCTATCCGGTGGCGCAGCAGCGCGAGGTATTTGAGTTTGTCGCCAGCAGCGACTACTTCTCCGGCCCGACGTGGATGGCGATGTGTAAGGCCGCGCTGGACGCCGCTCACGGGATTGAGTACAGCACCGTGGTCACTACCATGGCGCGCAACGGCTACGAGTTTGGCCTGCGCATTTCCGGCCTGCCGGGGCAGTGGTTCACCGGCCCGGCGCAGCAGGTGATCGGCCCGATGTTCGCGGGCTATAAGCCGGAAGACTCCGGGCTGGATATCGGCGACAGCGCCATCACCGAAACCTACGGCATCGGCGGTTTTGCGATGGCGACGGCCCCGGCAATCGTTGCGCTGGTGGGCGGCACGGTGGAGGAAGCTATCGACTTCTCCCGCCAGATGCGCGAAATCACCCTCGGCGAAAACCCGAACGTCACCATTCCGCTGCTCTCGTTTATGGGGGTTCCGACCGCCATCGACATCACCAGAGTCGCGGGCAGCGGCATTCTGCCGGTGATTAACACCGCCATTGCCCACAAAGACGCGGGCATCGGCATGATTGGGGCGGGCATCGTTCACCCGCCGTTTAGCTGTTTTGAAAAGGCGCTGTTGACCTTCCGCGATCGCTACTTTTTATAAGGCAAGCATCCATGAAAAACATGAAGCTGGAGTGGAAAAGAGGTGACTGGGCGGCGTATTTCGGGTTGATGACCAACAACCTGACCAATTTGCTGACCATGATGGGGCTGCTCATTTTTGTCGTCGGCATCCCGAAGGAGATTGTTTATGGACGCATCGCGCCGGCCTTCGGGCTGGCGGTGCTGACCGCGAGTATTTGCTATGCCTGGTTCGGCATGCAGATGGCGCGCGCCACCGGACGAACGGACGTCACCGCGCTGCCGTCCGGCCCGAGCGCGCCGTCAATTTTTACCGTGACCTTCCTGGTGCTGATGCCGGTCTATCAGCAGACCGGTGATGCGGAGTTTGCCATCCAGATTGGCCTGGTGTGGTGCTTTGTTGAGGCGATGATCCTCGCGGGCGGCTCGTTTTTAGGGGAAACCATCCGCAAGATGATCCCGCGCACCGTGCTGCTGTCGTGCCTCTCTGGGCTTGGCCTTCTGCTGCTGGCGATGAACCCGATGCTGCAGGCGTTCGAGGCGCCGACCGTGTCGTTTATCGTGCTACTGCTGATTTTCATTAACTGGTTCGGTAAAAAGCCGATTTTCGCCCGCATCCCGACCGGCCTGCTGCTGCTGATAGCCGGTACCGTACTGGCGTGGATCTCCGGCCTGCAGAGCCCGGAAGCGATTAAAGCGTCCATGTCATCCTTCGGCTTTAACCCGCCGCAGGTGCACGTGGAGGGCTTCCTGCAGGGCCTGCCGCACGCGCTGCCGTATCTTGCCTCTGCCGTGCCGCTGGGGCTGGCGAACTACATCTTTGACCTGGAAAACATCGAAAGCGCCCACGCGGCGGGGGATGAATACCCGACGCGCAAGGTGATGCTGGCAAACGGTCTGGCCTCCATGCTCGGTTGCCTGATGGGGAACCCGTTCCCGGTGACGGTCTACGTCGGCCATCCCGGCTGGAAAGCGATGGGCGCGAGCATCGGCTACACGCTGGCCTCCGGCGTAACCATGTTCATCGTGCCGCTGTTCGGGCTGGGGGCGTTTATGCTCGCCATCATTCCGATGACCGCCATCGTGCCGATTCTGGTGTTTATCGGCGTGGTCACCGCCAACCAGGTGGTGAGGGAAACGCCCAAAGTGGAGGTACCCGTCATCTTCATCTGTCTGTTCCCGTGGATCGCCAACTGGGCGCTGACCATGATGAACAGCGTGATGGACGCGGCGGGCACGAATGCCGCCAAAATCGGTACCGACGTGCTGCACAGCAAAGGGATCTACTACGAAGGATTAGTCCATCTGGGGAACGGAGCACCGCTTGCCAGCATGCTGTGGGGCTGTATCGCCATCTTCGCCATCATTAACAAACCGCTGCGCGGCGCCGTGGCCGCTGCGGGTGGGGCGCTGCTGGCACTGTTTGGGGTGATCCACGCCCCGGTCGTGGGCTTTGCCGAAGGCAGTTCGCTGATGTTCGTCACCGCGTATCTGATGATGGGCGGCATGTTTGTGGTGAAGCATGTGCTGGATAGCCGCGAAGCGGCGAGCGCTGCGCCGGGTACCGTTGCGAAGGAGCACGTATGAAAGAGCTTATGGTTGTCGCCATTGGCGGCAACAGCATTATCAAAGACAACGCCAGCCAGTCGGTTGAACATCAGGCGCAGGCGGTGAAAGCGGTGGCAGAGTCGGTGCTGGAAATGCTGGCCTCCGACTATGACATCGTGCTCACCCACGGCAACGGCCCTCAGGTGGGGCTGGATTTGCGCCGCGCCGAAATCGCCCACGAGCGGGAAGGACTGCCGCTGACCCCGCTGGCAAACTGCGTGGCGGACACCCAGGGCGGCATCGGCTATCTGATCCAGCAGGCGCTCAACAATTGCCTGGCCGTGCGCGGGGAGCAAAAAGCGGTCACGGTCGTCACGCAGGTGGAGGTGGATAAAAACGATCCCGGCTTTACGCACCCGACGAAACCTATCGGTGCGTTCTTCAGCGAGGCACAGCGCGACGAGCTGCAGCGCGCGCACCCCGACTGGCGTTTTGTTGAGGACTCCGGCCGTGGCTATCGCCGCGTGGTGGCTTCACCGCAGCCGCTGCGGATTGTCGAGGCGGATGCCATTAAGACGCTCACTCAAAAAGGATACGTGGTGATCGGCGCGGGCGGCGGCGGTATTCCCGTGGTGCGCAGCGAACAAGGGGATTACCAGAGCGTCGACGCGGTGATTGATAAAGATCTCTCCACCGCGCTGCTGGCGCGGGAGATTGGCGCCGACGTGCTGGCGATTACCACCGGCGTGGAAAAGGTGTGCGTCAACTTCGGCAAGCCAAACCAGCAGGCGCTGGACACCGTTAACGTGGCACAGATGAGGCGTTATATGGAGGAAGGCCACTTCCCGGCAGGAAGCATGCTGCCCAAAATCGTCGCTTCGCTGGAATTTTTATACCACGGCGGCAAACGCGTGATTATCACCTCGCCGGACTGCCTGCCCGCCGCGCTGCGCGGGGAAACCGGTACCCATATTTTGAATGAAGGAAGATAAGATGAGTGAAAACAAAAGCCGCCGTGAATTTATCAGCCAGAGCGGCAAAATGGTCACCGCCTGCGCGCTGTTTGGCGCGACCGGATCCGTCGCGTATGCTGCTGACTCCGCAAAGCCACTCTGCGAGACCGGTAAGCCTGTGAATATCACCGCGAAACATTACTATCTGGACAACGTGTTGCTGGAGGCCGGGTTTAACGTCGACGGCGGCGTGGCGACGAGCACCCGCACCGAGCTGAAAACGCTGGAAATCAAGGACGGGAAGATCGTCGCCCTGCGCGACAACAAGCGCCACGCCGACGCCTCGCTGCCTCACTACGATGCGGGCAACAAGCTGATGCTCCCGGCGATGCGCGACATGCACATCCATCTGGATAAAACCTTCTACGGCGGCCCGTGGCGATCCCTGAACCGCCCGGCGGGCACCACGATTCAGGACATGATCCGCCTTGAGCAGAAGCTGCTGCCGGAGCTGCAGCCCTACACCCAGGAGCGGGCGGAAAAGCTGATCGACCTGATCCAGTCGAAAGGCTCCACCATCGCCCGCAGCCACTGCAACATTGAGCCGGTTTCCGGCCTGAAAAACCTGGAAAACCTGCAGGCGGTGCTGGCGCGCCGCAAATCTGGTTTTGACTGCGAAATCGTCGCCTTCCCGCAGCACGGGCTGCTGCTGTCGAATTCTGAAAAGCTGATGCGCGAAGCGATGCAGGCCGGGGCGCACTACGTGGGCGGGCTGGATCCAACCAACGTTGACGGCGCGATGGAGAAATCTCTCGATCTGATGTTCCAGATTGCGCTGGACTACGACAAAGGGGTGGATATTCACCTGCACGAAACCAGCCCGGCGGGCGTGGCGGCGGTGAACTACATGGTCGAAACCGTGGAGAAAACGCCGGAGCTGAAGGGGAAACTCACCATCAGCCATGCCTTCGCGCTGGCGACGCTCAACGAGCAGCAGGTGGATGAGATCGCCACCCGCATGGCGGCGCAGCAGGTGACCATCGCCTCCACCGTGCCGATTGGCACTCTGCATATGCCGCTGAAGCAGCTGCGCGAGAAGGGCGTGTTTGTGATGACGGGGACCGACAGCGTGATCGACCACTGGTCGCCGTACGGTCTGGGGGACATGCTGGAAAAAGCGAATCTCTATGCGCAGCTCTACATCCGTCCGAACGAGCAGACGCTCTCCCGCGCGCTGGGGATTGCGACCGGCGACGTGCTGCCGCTGAACGACAAAGGCGAGCGCGTGTGGCCAAAAGCGCAGGACGACGCCAGCTTTGTGCTGGTGGACGCCTCCTGCTCAGCCGAAGCCGTGGCGCGCATTTCCCCGCGTACCGCAACGTTCCATAAGGGTAATCTGGTTTGGGGCGTAGTGGGTTGATGTGCATTTCTCCCTCTCCCTGTGGGAGAGGGTTGGGGTGAGGGCATCAGGCCGCAGGCAATGCTTTATACTGGGAGTCACATTCTTAAAGAGGGATCTGCCATGGCACAAAACATCTACGACAACCCGGCGTTTTTTGAAGGCTACGCCCAGCTTCCGCGCTCGGTACAGGGTCTGGACGGCGCGCCGGAGTGGCCTGTACTAAAAAGCATGCTGCCGGATTTAACCGGTAAATCGGTTGTCGATCTCGGCTGCGGCTACGGCTGGTTCTGCCGCGCCGCGCGCGAGCTGGGCGCTGCTGACGTCACGGGCGTTGATATCTCCGAAAAGATGCTCGCCCGCGCGGCTGAACTGACTGACGACGCACGGATTCACTATCAGCGTAGCGATCTGGAATCACTCAAGCTCAACGAGAACAGTATCGATCTGGTCTACAGCTCTCTGGCGCTGCACTACCTGCCGGAGCTGGATACCCTGTTTGCGAAGGTTCAGCGCGCGCTTAAGCCCGGCGGCAGCCTGGTCTTTTCGATGGAGCACCCAATATACACCTGCGCCTCCCGTCAGGGCTGGCTGACCGACGATAGCGGCGAGCGGTTCTGGGGCGTGAATCGTTATCAGGACGAAGGCCAGCGCGTCAGCAACTGGCTGGCGGACGGGGTGATCAAATATCACCGCACGCTGGGCACCACGCTTAACGCGCTCATCAGGGCTGGATTAACGATAAGCGAGGTCAACGAATGGGGGCCAACGCAGGCGCAGATTGACGCCTGGCCCGCGCTGGCCGAAGAGGCGGAGCGCCCGATGCTGGTGCTAATCGCCGCCCGTAAGGCTCAGTAACCCACTTTATACACGCGTCCGCTCTGCACGCCTTCCACGCTGCGGCGGTAGGCCTGCGCCACGGTCGCGGCGGGAACGCTTTCAAAACCCGGGAAGAAGCCGTCGTACGTCTCGACGGATTCGGTGAGGACCGTCGGGCTAATCAGGTTGATGCGGATCCCGCGCGGCAGTTCGCAGGCTGCCGCGCGAACAAACCCTTCCAGCGCGGCATTCACCGTGGTGGCGTTCACGCCCTGCGCAATCGGCTCGTGCGCCACGATCCCACTTATCAACGTAATCGAGCCGCCTTCATTCAGGTAGTGCTGGCCGGTCAGCGCCAGGCGCACCTGCCCGAGCAGTTTATCCTGCAGCCCCTGGTTAAAGTCGCTGTCTTTCATGGTCGAGAGTGGGCCGAAATAGAGGCCACCACTGGCGGACACAATCGCATCTACCGGGCCGATTTTCTCGAACAGCGCCTGGACGCTCGCCTGCGAGGTAATATCCACCTGCTCGTCGCCCTGCGTGCGGCCGACGCGGATGACCTCGTGGCGACGACTCAGCTCTTCCGTTACCGCACGACCGACCGTACCGCTGGCACCAATAATGACGATTTTCATAGCTGACTCCTTCTGTTGTGAGCCTTTATTCTTTAATAAATAAAAATGCAGATAAACTGGGCTAAAGTTAGAAGATTGCTAACCAGGAGTTTGGAATATGGATAAGCTTCGCAGCATGGAGACGTTTATTGCCGTGGTGGAAAGCGGCAGCTTTACCGGTGCGGCGGCACGGCTGGAGATGTCGGCGGTGATGGTGGGCAAGTACGTTGCGCTGCTGGAATCACAGCTTGGTACCCGCCTGCTGGAGCGTAACACGCGCCGTCAGAGCCTGACGGATGCCGGACGCGTCTATTTCGACGAGGCGAAGCGGGTGCTGGAGCAGGTCTCCATTGCTGAGAATGCAGTCGAGCGGCTCCGTGCTGCACCTGCCGGAACGTTGCGCGTCACGGCACCCACGTCGTTTGGCGGCTGCGTGATTGCCCCGCTGACGGCCACCTTTTTGCAGCGCTACCCGGAGGTACGCATCGAGCTGGATCTCACCAACCGGATGGTCGATCTGGTGGAGGAGGGCGTCGATCTGGCCATTCGCATTGGTGACGTTCGTAATGACGATCTGGTGGCGAAATACCTGTGCCCCTACAACATGGTGATCTGCGCCGCACCGGACTATTTAGCGCGACACGGCACGCCGCAAACGCCAGACGATCTGGTGGATCATCTCTGTCTTTCGCACACGGTGTGGACTGCACGTAACGAGTGGCGGCTGCCGGGCGTGGAAGGAGAGGTGCGCTGGAAGCGGGATGCGATCTTAAGATGTAACGACGGCTACGGCTTACGCATGGCGGCGCGGGCCGGGGCGGGGCTGTTGCTGCAACCGGAAGTGCTGGTGGCGGAAGAGCTGGCAAGCGGCAGGCTGGTGCGCGTGCTTGAGCCGTTCACGCCCGCGCCAAGGCCGGTGCATTTATTGTGGCGTCAGGATTTACGTCAACTGCCTAAGCTTACGGAATTTATCGCCCATATTCTGCTAAGATTGGGCACAATATAAAAAAAGAAGGTAATCAAAGAATGTCTGCAAACAAACTCGCCAGCAGCGCGCAGGGCCTGCAATCATCTGCCATCCGTGAATTATTAAAACATAGCAAAATGGCAGGGGTGATATCGCTGGGCGGGGGTATTCCTAATCCCGATCTGTTCGATCACGAAGGGCTTAAAATTGCTGCCGATGCCGTCTTATCTCAGCATTTTAGCGAGGCGTTCCAGTACGGCCTGACGGAAGGCGTACCGGGACTGCGCGAGGAAATTAAACGCATCTGCGAGGGGCGCGGTATCGCCTGTAAGGCCGATGATGTCGTTATTACTTCCGGCTCGCAGCAATCTCTTGACGTGCTGGCGCGTGCGTTAATCAACCCGGGTGAAACCGTTGTGGTTGAGCGTCCAACCTATCTTGCCGCGCTGCAGGTCTTCGGCCTGGCGCAGGCGAATTTTGAATCCGTTGGCACCGACGGCGACGGTATGAAGGTGGACGAACTTGAGGCCCTGGTGGCAAAGAAAGCCATCAAAGCGGTGTATATCGTTCCAACCTTTGGTAACCCTGGCGGCGTTACGCTTTCCGAAGCGCGCCGTAAGCAGCTGGTGGAATTATCGAAGCGCTATGACTTCGTGATTATTGAAGACGATCCGTACAGCGAAATTAATTATACCGATGAAGTCTTCCGCCCGTTAATCGCCCATGCCAAAGATATCGGCAATGAAGAGAACGTGGTGTATACCTCGACCTTCTCTAAAATACTCGCGCCGGGTACTCGCGTAGGCTGGGTGCTGGTGCCGGAATGGCTGAAGCGCGCGGTAGTGAACCTTAAGCAAACCACCGATCTGCACACCAGCACGCTGTCGCAGCTGATGACGTATGAATACCTGAAAACCGGTCGTCTGGCCGATCAGATTAAAATGATCCGCGAAGCCTATCGCCAGAAATACCAGACGTTCGCAACCGAGCTGGAGGCCGAGCTGGGCGACGTGATGTCGTTCCACAAGCCGAAGGGCGGGATGTTCCTGTGGGCGAAGATGAATAATGGTAGTAACACCACCCGCTGGCTTGAAAAAACGTTAAGCAACGGCGTAGTATTTGTGCCTGGCGAGTTTTTCTACTGCAATGAGCCAGACCCAACGACGCTGCGCATGTCATTTGTGACGCCAACGGATGAAGATCTGAAAGAGGCGGTTCAACGCCTGAAAAAATCGCTCTAAAAGAGCTGCGCATAATGGCTTTCCTGCCGTTATGCGCAATACGCGTTCAGGGCGGCACGGGCCGCTATCGTTCATGGTGAGTTCCATGTTTGAATTTCTGATCGGTGTCGTTACCCACACGCCCGTCTGGGTGTGGGTGCTGTTTATCTTCCTCATCTCTCGCGGCATTAAAGCCCGCAGGCCCGCTACCGTTACGCTGGAGAGGCTTGCCATCATTCCCGCTATCTTTCTTCTCTGGGATATCTACGATCTGGTGGTCTACCGCACGTTAACCCCCGGGTCTGTCGCATTGTGGACGGCGGGGATCCTCGCCGGGGCCGCGCTGGGGTATTTCCTGATTAAGCAGGCGGTTATCACCCGCGCAGAGGCGCCGCGCACCCTTTTCCGCCAGGCAGACTACACCGCGCTGCCGTTTATGATGCTGGCGTTCGGGGTCAAGTATGTGCTGGGCGTGATGAGCGCTGTCTCTCCCCAGACGATGCAGCAGCCCGCCATGAGCGCGCTGGCGATCGTCTCCGGCGGCGTGTTTGCCGGTGTGTTTATTGGGAAATTTGCGCGCTATATTGGCGTGTATAACAGCGCCGCACCGCGCCCGGCTGAGTGATGTTATTCTGTCGCGTGTGCCAGCGTGCGGTCTGCAGCATCGCCGCTGAGTGCTCGCGTGACTTCATGGATCCGCCAGATTTTCCCTTCACGCAGCGCGGCAAACAGGTAAACCTCGATCTCTGCCTGACGACCATCGGGATATGTGACCGTCACGATATGCCGGTCAGCCAGAAGTTCGTCATGACAGGCTATCTCCACCACGGTAAAGGCGATCGTGCGGATCTGTGAGCTGACGTGGCTCAGATGCTGGACAAAACCCCGGTAGTCAAGCGCGTGACCGTCCGTAAACTGCTGGTAATCGGGCGTAAATACCTCTGCCGGATCGATATCGCCGTTGAATAAGCAGGTTAACAGGCACGCCATCTTTTCGCGCTGCGCGGCGTTGTCAGGCTGGGCTACCAGGGACGTGATAATGCTCATACGGGCTCCTTATGTGGTTGAGTCCCCATTATCCTTGACAGCCGAAGACGTGGTTTCTGTAATATGTCGATGAATAACGATTTTCGGTCAAAATGAGATGGTCAGTTTTGAAACGCTCCGTCATCCCGGCGGGTATCGAACACCGTGGCATAGTCATCGCACCGGCCAGCTGTGGCGCATTGCAACGGGTCTGTTGGTCATTGAGACGCAGCAGGCGCGCTCGGTCGTACCGGCAAAACACATCGGCTGGATCCCGCCAGGTCAGCAGCACGCCGCTTTTTCTGAAAGTGCGATAGAAGGCTGCGCCATCTATCTTGACCCCGCCTGCTGTGCAGGGCTTCCCGATGCGCCCGCGCTGTTCGAGCCCGACGATCTCACTCATGCACTGTTTTCCCGTTTATGTGGTGCAGAGAGTGAGTACGATCCGCGAAAGCTGACTTTGCTGCTGGATGAGCTTGCCCTGACGCCCCAGATTCACTTTTCTCTTCCCGTGCCGACGGATCCGCGTCTGAAGAACGTGGTCAGCCATTTGCTGCAGTTTGTCGATGATAACCAGACGGTCGAGAGCCATGCCCGCCGTGCGGGGATGAGCGTGCGTACGTTCAACCGTCGGTTTAGTGCCCAGACCGGAATGAACTTTGTTAACTGGCGGCAGCTGGCACGCGTCATGCGGGCAATGGAGTGGCTGGCGGCGGGGAAGCCGGTAGGGTGGATTGCGCTGTCCTGCGGCTACAGCAGCGTCAGCGCATTTATTGAGGTTTTCAGAGCATGGACCGGTAAAACGCCGGGGCAGTGGGCGATGTTGCGGTCTGATGCCCTCCCCACGTCCCGCTGAGCTTTACAATGTAGGCCGGGTAAGGCGAAGCCGCCACCCGGCGATTGACTACCGCTCCCTCAGCGCCTCTTTCGCCCGGTTAAACGGCTTAATCAGATAATCCAGCACCGTTTTCTCGCCGGTCTTAATGTCCACCGTGGCAATCATCCCCGGCACAATCGAGAAGTGCCTGCCCGCCTTATTCACCAGGTAATCCTGGCTGGTGCGGATAAACACCCGGTAATAGAACACCTCCGGCTTGGCCTCGTCCTGGATGGTATCCGGAGAAATCGTCTCCACGACCCCGTGCAGCCCGCCGTAAATGGCGTAATCGTAGGCGGTGATCTTCACCAGCGCCTCCTGGTTCGGGTGGATAAAGGCGATGTCGCGCGGCGACAGGCGGGTTTCAATCAGCAGGTGATCGTCTACCGGCACAATTTCCATCAGCTCGCCGTTGGGCGGGATCACCCCGCCGATGGTGGTGACCTTGATGTTTTTGACGATCCCGCGCACCGGGGATTTTACCGTCAGACGGGTGACGGAATCCTGGCGGCCCTTGAGGATGGCCGAAACCATATCCACCTCCGCGTTGGCCTTGGAGAGCGCCTCGCGCGCCTGGACGTAATACTGCGAGCGCACGTCGGTGAGCTTCAGCTCCAGATCGCTTTTCTGCCGCTGCAGGCGCAGCACCTCCACGTGGCTGGCGGCCCCGGTTTTCACCAGACGCTGGGTGATGGCCAGCTCTTTATTGGCGAGATCTAACGCGGCGCGCAGCTCCCGCTGGGTATCCTCCAGCTGCGCGCGGCGCGAGTTGTACAGCCGCGTTTCGTCGGCAATCAGATCCGGCCATTTTGCCAGCGAAGGGGGAAACTTCAGCGGGAGATCGTTCACCTCGGCGTACAGGCGGGCGCTGGAGGCCAGTGAAGCCCGGTAGCGCGCCGCGCTTTCGCCGACGTTTGATTCGGAACGGGTAGGATCAAGCCGCGCCAGCACCTGTCCGGCCTGCACCTGATCCCCCTCGTGGACGTTCAGCTCGGTGAGGATCCCCCCGTCCAGCGACTGTAAAACCTGCTCGCGCGAGCTGGGGATCACTTTACCCGAGCCGGTTGACACCTCATCCAGCATGCCAAACCACGCCCAGACGCCCAGCGCCACGAACATCAGCAGCGAGAAGATCACGATCCGACGCGCGCCGGTGTAGCCGCTTTCGGAGTCGAGGGCGTTATCCAGATCGTCCATTGCCGCCACGTCACGCTGACTGATTTTCATTTTTCCACTCCCGTCCGGTTGCTGCCTGCTGCTGTTGCTGCATACGGCTGTTGTTCAGCGCCTGGGCTTTTGGCGCGTCCATCACCAGCATCCCCTCTTTCAACACCACGACGCGCTCCACCAGCTCCAGCACCGGGACGCGATGCGTGGCGACAATCAGGGTGCGGTGCCCGAGCCAGTCGCCCAGCCGCTGGATGAATTCCCGCTCGGTGTGCTCGTCGAGCGACGCGGTGGGTTCATCCATCAGCACGATATTCGGATCGCGCAGGAGCATTCGTGCCAGCAGAATCGACTGGCGCTGCCCGCCGGATAACCCCACGCCGTTTTCCATGATCGGGTAGTCCAGCCCTTTGGGCAGCTTCTGCACAAAGCCTGCCGCGCCGGTCAGCTCCAGCGCCTCAAAGATCTCTTCGTCGGTAGCGCGCGGCATGCCGAGGGTAATGTTTTCGCGCAGGGTGCCGTAAAACAGACGCGCATTCTGGGTCATAAAGCCGACGTTGCGCCGGACGTCGGCAACGTCGAGATGCGGCAGGCTGAAGTTATCAAGTCGCAGCTCGCCGGCTGCCAGATCCATCCCGCCCGCCATGGCCTGCAGCAGGGTCGATTTGCCCGCGCCGTTGCGCCCGAGGATCGCCACTTTCTCACCCGGGCGGATCTCCAGCCGGTTAATGCGCAGCGCCATACGCGGATCGTCCGGCTGATAGCGGAACTGCGCCTGCTCGAACAGGTAGTGACCGCGCAGCACGTCCTGGCGGATCGGCGTCTCCTCACGCTGGTTTTCGGTGGGAAGCTGCATGATGCTGTCCAGCCCCTCTTTTGCCGCTTTGACCTGCTGCCAGCGCGCCAGCACGCCGCACAGCGTCGCCATCGGGGCGATCATGCGGGAGGCCAGCATCGACGCGGCGACCACAGAGCCGGTGGTCAGGGTGCCGTCGATCACCATCGGGGCGCCGACCACAATCACGGCGGCGTAGACCAGGCTCTGGATGGTCATCCCCCAGCTAATCAGGTTCTGCGTAAGCTCGCGGGTGCGCAGGCCGGATTCGGCGGTGATCTGGATATAGCTGTTCCACTGCTGCAAAAAGCGGTTTTCCGCCTGCATCAGCTTGATGTCCTCCAGCCCCTGCACGCTCTCCACCAGCACCGCGTTGCGCAGGGTCGATTCATGAGCCGACTGCTTTGCCAGCTCCGCCAGCTTCTTCTGCAGCAGCAGGCCGGGCAGGACCATGATCACCGCCGCGACCGGGGCGATCCACGCCAGCTGCGGGGCGATGATCGCCAGCACCACCACGAACAGTAAAAAGAAGGGCAGGTCGACAATCGTCGAGATGGTGGACGAGGTGACCATCTCACGGATCTGCTCCAGCTCGCGCAGCTGTGAGATAAAGCTCCCGGTGGATCGGGGAATCGCGCTGTTGCGCAGCCGCAGCGCGTGGCCGAATACGCGATCCGAGACGCGCATATCCGAGCGCTTGCCCAGCAGATCCATAATGTGACCGCGCGCCACGCGCAGCACAAAGCCAAACAGGGTGGCGATCAGCACCCCGATGGTCAGGACGTACAGCGTCGGGTAGGACTGGGCGGGGATCACCCGGTCATAGACCTGCATGGAAAAGACGATCCCGGAAAGCGACAGCACGTTGATAAACAGCGCGGCCAGCATTACCCAGCTGTAGGGGCGGAGATCGCGCATCACCAGCCGGTAGAGCCAGTCCGGTCGGTATTTTGAGATATAGGCGTCCACGCGGCTGTCCTTCAGCGCGGCAAGTGGACGCAGGGCAATAACGTGGCGGATAGCGGGCAGCATCGCCGTCATCGACAGCCGGTTGGTGTAGGTCTCATCGCCGAAAAAGCTGACTTCCAGCGTGTCATCGCCGTCGAAGTGCTCGATCGCGCCGACCCGGCCGTCATTCAGCGCCACCACCACCGGCAGACGCCAGCTGTTGATCGACTGCTGGTCAGCGGTGAGCAGTTGAAACGACAGCCCCGCCTCACGCGCCAGCTGGGTGAGGGCGGGTACCATCGGTTTGCCTTTCAGCCACGGTGCGCCTGCGATCAGCGCGCCGGGCGAGCAGGCGACGCGGTAGCGGGTGGCGATAAAGCCAAAGGCCTGCGCCCACTGCGCCAGCGCCTCATCCGTCATGTTTTCACCCTGCGGGATATCACGCTGCTTCATGGCTGGATCTCCACGGTCTGGATGGTGCGGTTATCAAGATCGAACGCATGACGCAACTGTCCGGTGTTATACAGGCAGTTGAGCTGCAGCTGGTGCAGCTGACCGAGGGTCTGCTGCTGGGTGAAGCGCGCCTGATAGACCTCCTGTTCGGCGTTGAGCACGTCGAGCAGCGGGCGCGAGCCGAGGTCAAGATATTGCTGCTGGTACAGCTCACGGGTGCGGGCGCTGAGGGCTTCCTGACGGCCCTGGATTTGCAGCGTGCTTTGCAGGCTCATCACCTGGCTACGGGCTTCCAGCAGTTTCTGGCGGACATCAAGGCGCGTGCGCTGAATGGTGGACTGCGCCGCCTCCACCGCGTGTCCGGCAGCGTTACGCCGGGCGGTGAGGCCGCCGCCCTGATAGAGCGGCATCTGCACTTTCACCCAGGCGGAATACTGGGTGCGATCCCGCGTTTCGCTGCCCGCATAGCGGTCGTTCATGTAGTGACGCACCTCCGGCTCCAGCGAGACGGTTGGCGTCATCTGCGCGTCGGCGTAGTCGAGGTTAGCCTGGGCGACGTTAGCCTGCGCCCATGCAGCGAGAACGGCGGGAACCAGACGGTCGTCCGGCTCGGCGATATCGCAGCTCCGGCCCAGCTTTTGCGGAAAGTCGTTGCTGATCGTGTTCAGGCTGTTCCAGCCGAGAAAGCTCATCAGCGTGGCGCGGGCGCTGTCCAGGCTGGCCTGGTACTGCATCAGCTGGGCGCGCGCACCTTCGATACGTGCATCGGTCTGCACCACGTCAGAGAGCGACGTGGCGCCCTCGTCGTTACGCTGGCGGGTCAGCGTGCCGATGGAAGAGAGGGCTTCAAGCTGCTCTTTGGCGGTGTCGACCATCTGCTGCCAGGTTTGCACCTGTACCATGGCAACGGCGGTATCGTGGGCGATGGTGTCGATACTCACCAGCACGTTGGCCTGCTGCTGGGCAACGCCAGCACTTTCGGCGCGCACCTGGCTGGCCACTTTGCCAAAGTCGTAGAGCATTTGTGAGAGAGAAAGCACCAGCGACGGCGTAAAGCCGTTCTGATCGCCATCGTGGGAATAACCGTTGTCCACGCCGGCATTAATCTGCGGATAGTATTTTGATTTCGCGACGTCCACCTCTTCGCTCTGCTGGTAGAGTTTGCCCACGGCTTCGCTGATGGCCGGGTGCCAGGTAACGGCGCGGTTGACGGCCTCGCCAAGCTGCAATGAACCTGGAGCGGCGTTGCCTGCTACCGGGGCCACGCGCCCGTTGAGTGAGGGGAGTTCCTGCGTTTCGCGAAGCTGTCCGGTATTGATGGTTGCCGCCGGGTTCGCACAGAAAGCGGGCACAGATATCAGGCAGCACGAGAGCCACCAGTAAGGCATCTTCATTCCCATGTCATGTCCCTAATAAAATAAGTAAAGCTTTATTGTTATGCCCGGGCGCTGTGCGCCCGGGTCATCTCTTGCAGGTGCTATCAGGTAATGATGTGTTGCTGGTTAACAAGCTCGTCGTAGGTGGTCTGAACGTTATCAAGCGTAACGAGCGTGGTATTAGTGTAGGTGGACCCCGCACCATCACGGTCGATGGAGATCACAGTGTTGCTACCGCTTTGTGTGACATGGATATAGTTCCCCAACGAGGCGGTATTACCGTCCCAGCCCACCAGCAGATCGCCAATGTCGATCTTGTCTCCCTGCGCCAGCGAGAACCCTGTCCAGTGATCGCCTCCGGCGCTGCTGGTGTTACCCGCCGTGGCATTCCCCACCGTACTGTTCAGCACCTGGTAAATCAGCGTATCGCCGTAGGCCGTACCGGTGATGGCGTCGTTATGCTCCGAGCTGATGAACTGCGGCGCCATATTGATGGTTAGCGTGGCGCTGTCCGTGTTGCCGTTGGCATCGGTCAGGGTGTAGTTGAAGGTCTCCTTCGAGGTCATGGTTGAGAGCGATACCCCGCTGTTGAGGGTATAGGTGTAATGACCGTCTGCGCCGATCGCCAGGATGCCGTAATGGCCGGTGATGTTCACCGTTGCGCTGCCGGTATACGGATCCAGCGTGGTGGTCACGCCGTTGTAACCGGTCACGCTCAGACGGGTATCCACCGAGTGGAGCTGATCCAGCACGCCGCCAGAGTCGGTACCGTCAAAGATGTTGCCGTTGACGGTGTGGCTGCCTGTGACGTCAAAATCACTCAGCGAGTAGGTGGTGCCGTTCACGCTTGGCGTGATGGTGATGGTCCCCACGCTGAGCCCCGGGACGCTGCCGGTAAAGTTCAGCGTATAGGTCCCGGCGTTGAGATCCAGCCCGGTCAACGGAACGTCGATACTGCCGCCCAGCAGCGAGCCGCCGCTGAAGGAGCCGCTGCGGATGACGCCCGAGCCGTCGCTGATGGACCAGTTCACCGTCAGTCCGCCCAGCGCCAGCCCCGAGGTCACGCTAAAGTGCAGCGACGCGTTGTGCAGCGCGGTGTTTGGGTCGACCACGAAGGTTCCGCTTCCGCTGCCCTGGGTTGATGAGAACAGGGCCGTCGTCCAGCTGGCGACGCCCACGGTGGTATCCGAGTAGACCGACGTGTGATGCACCGAGGTGAGGTCCATCGTGGCGCTGACATCGTTGACCGCATTCATTGCCTGCGCGGTTGGAGTGATGTTGAGCGATGCCGTATCCTTCGAGCCGTCAAGCGCGGTAACGGTGTAAACGAAGGTATCCGGCGTGCTGATATGGTCCGCCCCCACGCCTCTTCTCAGGGTATAGGTGTACTGACCGGACGCATTGATGGTCAGCGTGCCGTATTCCCCCTGAATGGTGGTGGTGCCGCTGCTGTTGACCGCCACGCCGTTCACTTCCGTAACCAGCGTGCCCGCTGGAACCGGGTCATTCGCCAGCACGTCGCCCGTGGTGGTTTCGCTGATGCTTGCCACGCTGTAGACATGATCCTGCAGGACGCTCAGCGTGTAGCCCGTCAGGACGGCGATCCCCGATGCGGTATTGAGTAAGAACAGGTACTCCCCGGCAGGCAGATTTAGCGTCAGCTGCGGTGACGTGCCCCCCAGCAGCGGGGCGCGCAGCCAGCCCGACTCGACGCGAACCTGCTCGAAGGTCTGGGTGGCGTTGTTGAACTTATAGACGTACAGATCGAATACCGACGCCAGCGCCACGCCGCCCACGGAGGCCTGGATGGTCATGGTGCGGGTCGTGCCTTCCTCCACGTTGTAAATAATCGGGTTGGTCATGTCGTCCAGCAGGTTAAGCCCCAGCGTGTTGCCGAGATTAATGCCCACCAGGGTAAAACCGTTCTGAGACGAGGCGCCGTTATTAACTTCGTGCACGCTGGTGTCGAAGGTCAGGGCGTTGGTGTCGTCAACGGCGACAATACCGTTGACTACCGTACCGGCACCCAAGGACAGCACCAGCTGTGCCGACGCGCTGACGCCGTTATGGGTGATGGTGTAGGTGAAGCTCTCCGTGCGGCCAATGACCGCGGCGCTGGTGTCGGTCAGGCTGTAGGTGTAGCTGCCGTCGCGGTTAATGGTCAGCGTACCGTACTGGCCCTGAATCACCGTGCCGTCGGCGTTCACGCTGGTGGTGGCGCCCTGGGCGTTAGTGACCGCGGAGATAGTGGTCCCTGCTGGCGCGTTGTCGCTGCCGGCGGTTGGATCCGTATCGAGGATCACGTTGCCGTTGAGGCTGGTTTCACCGGTGACCGTACCCGGACCGGTCTCTTTCACCGCCACGTCGAGGCTGGTGTAGGAGCCGGTCGCCAGCAGGTTGGTGTTGTAGCTGAGCACGCGATAGTTGCCGTCAGCCAGCCCGGTCAGGTTCAGTGAGACGCCGGTTGCACCGAGGGTCAGCAGATCGGCAAACTGCGGCTGGCCGGTATCCACCACGGTGGTCCAGGCGCCGTTGACGTAATGCTGAACCACCAGCTCCAGGGTATTGAGCAGAGAGAGCACCGCCCCCGTGGCGTTGGCGTTCACCACGATATCCGCGCTGCCGCCGCTGCCCACCGTGAAGTTCACCTGGGCGGTATCGTTGCCCAGCAGCGTCAGGACGTTGCCGACGGCGCCGACCAGCAGGAAGCCGTAATCGCTGTACTGGCTGTTGGTCACGGTTGCCGTGGTGCTGAGGTTCAGCTCTTCGACGTTATTGCTGGCGGAGAGCGGCACCACCGGCGCAAGGGCAGAGCCCGGCAGCGAGGTGTTGCCAGCGGCGTCGGTGGCGGTGATCTGCAGCGTCTGGCCTTCGGTCTGTTTGTTAATGAAGGTGTAGCTGTAGGTGCCGTTGCTGCCCGCAGTGGCGGTCACCGTCGAGCCGTCCGCAAGGCGGATAGCGACGGTGCTGCCTGCTTCCGCAGTCCCGGACAGGACGCTACCGTCAGCGTTGAAGGTCCCGGTCGGTGCCGTTGGCGCGATCGTATCGACGATAATCGTCGTCACGGCGGACGCCACGCTGGTGTTGCCCGCCGCATCGGTGGCCGTGGCGGTGAAGTTATGCGTGCCTTCCGCCAGCGCGGTGGTAGTTTGCGGCAGGGTCCAGTTGCCGCTGCCATCGGCGGTCACCGTACCCACCAGCGTGATGCCATCGTAGATCCGCACCGTGGCATTCGCTTCGGCTGTCCCGCTCAGCGTTGGGCGCGTGTCGTTGGTCGGATTCGTACCGGTCACCGGCCCGGTGACGCTGCCGACATCATCAATGACCGAACTGATGACCGGCGCGGCTGGCGGGAGGGTATCGACGTTAATCACATACCCGGCGGTGGGCGCGCTGGCGTTGCCTACCGCATCGGTAGCGGTAAAGGTTAAATTGTGCGCGCCGTTGCTCAGCGCCGGAGATGGCGTAAAGCTCCACGCCCCACCGGTCGCCGTCACGCTGCCGATTTGCACGCCGTTATCAAAGATTTTCACCGTGGAACCCGCTTCTGCCGTGCCGCTGAGCGTTGGCTGCGCGTCGTTGGTGATCCCGCCGTTGGCAATCGGCGTCGCCGCATTGCCCACGTCATCCACGATACTGGTCAGCACCGGCAGCGCAGGCGGCGTGGTGTCGACAGTGAGGCTGAAGCTGCTGGAGGACACGCTGGTGTTGCCTGCCGCATCCGTGGCCTGCGCGGTAAAGCTGTGCGGACCACTCGCCAGCGTGGTGGTGAGCAAGATACTCCAGTTCCCGCCGCTATCCGCGGTGCCCGTTCCGACAAGCGTGGTTCCCTCATAGATCTTCACGGTGGCAAACGGTTCACTGGTCCCGACAAGGCGCGGTACGGTGTCGTCGGTTGTCTGCCCGGACGTGAGCGGGCCGGTGAGGCTGCCCACGTCGTCTATCGCCTGGCTGATAACCGGCGCGTTCGGTGCCGCGGTATCAATAATCAGGGTAAAGTCCGGCGAGGTCGGGCTGACGTTGCCCGCTGCATCGGTGACCGTGGCGGTCCAGGTATGGCTGCCGCTGGCCAGCGGCGCTGACGGCGTAAAGCTCCATGCCCCGGTACCGTCCGCCTGAACGGTGCCGACCGGCTGCCCGTTTTCATAAACGGTGACCGTGGCGTTGGCGGTCGCGGTGCCGTTCAGCGTCGGCGTGGTATCGTCGGTGCTCTGCCCGGAAGAGAGCGGGGTTTGAATGCTGCCCGCGTTGTCACCCGCGGTCGAAATGACCGGCGCCGACGGTACGCCCGTATCCACCGTCAGGTTAAACGGCGTCGTCGTGCTGCCGGTATTGCCTGCCACGTCGGTGGCGTTGAAGGTGATTGCGTGCGGCCCGTCGCCCAGATCGGTGCCCGGGGTGAAGGTCCAGTTGCCCTGGGCATTCACCACCGCCGTGCCAATTTCGCTGCCATCAACGATCACGTGCACTGTGGCACCCACGTCGCCCGTGCCGTTGAAGGTCGGACGCGCGTCGTTGGTCGTGTTGCCCGACGTGAGCGTCCCGGTGACGGGCGCGACATCGTCAATTACGCTGGTCACTACCGGTACGCCAGGGGCTGCGGTATCAACGGTAAAGGCAAAGACCGATGAGTTCGCCGAGGCGTTGCCTGCCGCATCCGTTGCATAGACGCGAAGGGCGTAGCTGCCGTCGCCCAGCGGCGCGGTCGGCGTAAAGGACCAGTTGCCGCCTCCGTCAACGGTTGCAGTACCAATCTGCGTGCCGTTATTCATGATGTGAATAGTGCTGCCCGCCTGCCCGGTACCGCTGATGGTTGGGGTGCTGTCGTTGGTCACCTGGCCGCTGGTGAGGTTGCCCGTGACGCCGCCAGGGACGTTGTCGTTTACCGTATCCAGCGTCGGAACCGTCGGTGCCGTCAGGTCAACCACCACGCTCCAGGGGGCTGAGACCGCGCTGACGTTGCCCTGCGGATCGGTCGCCCGAACGGTGAAGCTGTGCGAGCCTTCGCCGAGCGCGGTGTCAGGGGTAAACGTCCAGATACCTGTGTTGTCAGCCGTGACCACAGCAATCTGCGTGCCGCCGTCGAAAATGGTGACCACGCTGTTTGCGTCCGCTGTCCCTGTAAGGGTTGGCGTGGCGTCATTCGTTTCGCTGCCGCTGACCACCGTGGTGGCAGCGTTACCGACATTGTCCGTAACGTTGGTGATGACCGGCGTGGCGGAAACGGAGTCCACCACGACGGTGAAGCCCGCAGAAGGACCGCTCTGATTCCCCGCCGGGTCTGTCTCGCGGATGGTCAGGACGTTATTCCCCTCTGCCAGAGGCGGCGTGGTGTAGCTCCAGGTGCCGGTATTGCCGATCACCACGCTGTCCAGCAGCACGCCGTTGTTGTAGATGGAGATGGTATCGCCTGCTGCGCCGGTGCCGGTGAGGGTCGGCTGGTTGTCGTTGGTGGTCTGCCCGCTGGTCAGCGGACCGGTGCCTGGGCCGACGTCGTCAATTACGGCGCCGATGGTCGGCGTGCCCGGTGCGGTGAGGTCAATGGTAACGCTAGCCGCCGGAGAGCGGCCGCTGGTCAGGTTATTGAGGGTCGCGGTCACCTCAAAGGTGTGTAGCCCCTCGCCAAGCGCGGCTGGCGTATAGCTCCAGTTGCCGCTGCCGTCGGCAGTGACCGTCGTCAATGGCGTCGCGCTACCGTCCAGGTAGATAGCGATCTGGCTCCCCGCCTGAGCCGTACCGGTGAGGGTCGGGGTGGTGTCGTTGGTGGTTTTGTCTTTCACATCGCCCGTGATTGGGGCGACGTCATCGTTGATCGCCGTGATGACGGGCACCTGCGGCAGGTCGAGCGGTGAATCGGTAACGATAAAGGACGCGCCAGGGCTGGCATTTCCTGCGGCATCGGTAGCGCTTACGGTCAGCGTGGTCGGATCGAGCTGCGCCGGGCTCAGCGCAATGGAGAAGCTGCCGTCGCTTGCGACAACGCCGGTACCAATGACGGTCCCACCGCTGTCTTTCACGGTAACGGTGGTTCCCGCTTCGGCATTACCGGTCAACGGGGTCCCCTCCTGTGCCAGGGACATGTTGGTCGGGTCGGCAGGTGCGGCGGTGTCCACCGTCACGCTCAGCGGCGCAGAGTTTCCGGAGGCGTTACCCGCAGGATCGGTAGCAGAGACGGTGAAGGTGTGCGGGCCATCCGACAGCGTTGTGCCTGCCGTCCAGCTCCAGCTGCCGTCCGGCTGTATCGTGACCGGCACGCCCGACGGGGTACCGTCGATGGAGACGATAACGGTGGTGCCGGGTTCACTGGTCCCGGTAAGGGTCGGCGTGCCGTCGCGGGTGTAGAGCACGTTGTTGGTGAGCTGGCTGTCTGAAACGGCATTAATCTGCGGAATCTCAGGCGCAGCGGTATCGAGCGTGACGGTAAAGACCGCACTCGGCGCGCTGACGTTGCCCGCTGCATCCACGCCCGCAACGGTAATGTTCAGCGGGCCGTCCGTTTGCACTGGAAGCGTCAGGCTCCATTCTCCGTTAGCGACCACGACACGGCCCAGTTCGACGCCGTTGTTGTAGACGATCACTGTCTCACCGTTAACGCCGGTTCCGCCCACTGTCGGCGTGGTATCCGTGATGTAGCCCCCGTTAGGCTCGCCGCCCACGGCGCCAATCACTGGCGTATCCGGCGCCACGGTATCCACAGTGATCGTAATGGCTGCCGACGGGTCAGAGACGTTGCCTGCCTCATCGGTGGCGGTGGCGGTATAGACGTGGCTGCCCTCCGCAATATTACTGTCAGGGCGCCAGCTCCAGTTGCCGTTGCTGTCTACCGTGACGGTACCAACGATAGTTGGCGTGCCGCCGTTGACCGTGTCAGTGATGTTGATAACGTCGTTCGGCGTACCGGTGCCGCTCAGCACCGGGCGCGGATCGTTGGTGGTGCCGCCATCGGGAACGGGACCGGTGATCTGGGTGACGCTGTCAGTAATGACCGGTGCTGCAGGCGTAGCCGGCGGGTCGGTGTCAATGGTGATGGTGACCGGCTGCGACGGGGCGCTTTCGTTGCCCGTGCCGTCCACGTTGGTGACGGTCAGGGTGATGTCATAGGTGCCGCCAGCCAGGGGGGATGGCGGCGTCCAGGACCAGTTGCCGGTATTGTCCACGACAGCGTCACCGATTTTGACACCGTTGCCGTAGATCGTCACGGTATCGCCCGCCGTGCCGGTACCGCTCAGGGTCGGCGTGGTGTCGCGGGTGATTTCTCCCGGGTTCAGCGGCGTTTGCGTTGTGCCGCCGTCAGGATTGACGGTAATTGCCGGGATATCCGGCGTGGCAGGTGCGACGGTATCCACCGTTAATACAAACGGGCTGGAGATAGTGGTATTGCCGGCGGCATCCGTGGCGTGAACCGTCAGGGAATGCGGGCCGTCGGTGAGCGGGGTGACCGGCGTAAAGCTCCAGCCGCCGCTGCCGTCGAGGGAAGCGGTGCCGAGCAGGGTTGTGCCGTCATAGACGGTGATCACCGCATCCGCCGGAGCGGAGCCCTGCAGCAGCGGCTGGGTGTCGTCGGTGGTATCGCCGCTGGTGAGCGGGCCCTGAACGCCGCCGACGTCATCGGTCACGGTGGCAATGGTGGCAGCCGTTGGCGGTGTGGTATCGACGGTCAGGGTGAAGCCGCTTGACGGCTGGCTGGTGTTGCCCGCCGCATCGGTGGCGACAACGGTAAAGGTATGAGGCCCCTCCCCAAGCGGCACGGTGGGGGTATAGGTCCACACGCCGTTGTTGTCGACCGGGGCCGTGCCAAGAACGGTACCATCCAGGCGGATGGTGACCGTCGAGCCTGGTTCAGCCGTGCCGTTGAGCGTCGGCGTGGTGTCGTTGGTGCTGTCGTTGGGGTTGAGCGCGCCGAGGCGCTCCGGCACATCATCCAGCACCTGGGTAATGACCGGGGCAGCAGGCGCGACGCTGTCAATTGTCAGCGTCCAGGTGTTGGAGACGCCGCTGGTGTTACCTGCCGCGTCGGTCGAGACGGCGGTCAGGGCGTGCGGACCCTCACCGATTGGCGAGGACGGCGTAAAGGTCCATGCGCCGAGACCATCGGCAACGGTTGTGCCAATTTCAACACCGTCCACGCGCAGGCTGATCGTCGCGTTTGCTTCGGCGGTACCGCTGAGCGTCGGGGTGGAGTCGTTGGTCGTGGCATTTGGGCCGAGTAAGCCAACAATTCCACCGGGCACATCGTCCACGACTTGTGAAATCACCGGGGCGTCAGGTGCCGTCCCGTCGACGTTAATTGTCCATGCGGTTGATATTCCGCTCTGGTTGCCGGCGGCATCCGTCGCCGTTGCCGTCAGCACGTACGTGCCATCGGTCAGCGGTGTGGGCGGCGTAAAGCTCCACTGGCCAGAGGAGGGAACAACCACCGTACCGAGGACATCGCTACCGTTGGAGATCGTGATGGTCGAGCCAGCTTCACCCGTTCCGTTAACGGTTGGCGCCCGGTCGTTTGTAAGCCCGTTAGGGCCCACGGGGCCTGTGGTGGCCTGCACGTCATCAATCACAGATATGATAACCGGTGTCTGCGGCGGGGTAATATCCGGTGCCGCCGCGGAGGTGGTTGGACTGGTGTTGCCTGCCGTGTCGGTGGCGTCAGCGGTCAGGATTTCGCCGTTGAGCTTCGGCGGGGTCAGCGTCAGGCTGAAGTTACCCTGGCTATCGGCAACAACTGGATTGCCAACGAGTGCGCCGCCTTCACGGATAGTCACGGTGCTGCCCGGCTCTGCAATGCCGCTGATGGTGCCGCCATCATTCGAAACGACGAGGTTTCCAGGGGCTGACGGCGGGGTAGTATCCACAGTAAAGGTGACAGGTGCTGATGCCGTACTCTGGTTTCCGGCCGCATCGGTTTCAGTGACGGTTATGGAGTGTGTCCCGTCCGGCAGCGGAGCGTTTGGCGTAACGCTCCAGGTACCGTTGGGCTGCACCGTCGTTGTGCCAATCGCCACGCCGTTATCATAAATGGTGATAGTTCCACCTGGCTCGCCCGTTCCCGCCAGGAGCGGCAGTGAAGCATCCGTAGGCGCGCCCGACGTAATGGTCCCCCTGATAAGACCTGTATCGTCGGTCAGCACAATCGCGGTCGGCGCGTCCGGCGGAGTAAGATCCACCGTAAGAGTAAACACCGGTGAGGCTGGCCCGGTGTTGCCGGCGGCGTCGGTTGCCTTCACGGTAATCTGGTGAGTGCTTTCACTCAGGTCAACTGACGGGGTAAAGGTCCAGGTGCCGTTGCTGGCGACGATTGCCGTACCAATAGCGACTCCGCTGTCATAAATCGTCACGGTCGAGCCCGCCTCGCCGGTGCCGGTAAGCTGTGGGCGCTGATCGTTGGTGCTGCCGCCGTTGGACACCGTCCCCGTCTGCGGGGCAATATCGTCGATTACACTGCCAATCGTTGGCGCATCGGGCGCGGTTATGTCCGGCGCGTTGAGCGTTGTGCCCGGGCTGGTATTCCCGGCGTTATCCGTCGCGGTGGCAGTCACCTGCTCGCCGTTGGTCAGCGGTGTTCCGAGAGAGACGGTAAAGTTGCCGTCGCTGCCCGTTTTTCCGGTGCCAACGACATTGCCGTTCGCGTCTTTCAGCGTGATAGTGCTGCCCGGTTCGGCGGTACCGGTAACGGTCTTGCCATCTGAAGAGAACTTAATACCGGACGGTGCATTCGGCGGCGTTGTGTCCGGATCGGCAGGATCGACGGGGGTGTTGGGGTTAGTGCTATTGTTATTACCGCCATCTCCGCTACCGCCGCCGGTACTTGCCGCAGCCGCGATACCTCCTGCAGCGACAATGCCGCCGAGGGCCCATGGCCAGAAGGCGGCACCACCGGCATCACTTCCTGACGCCGCAAGCAGCACGTTCGTAGACGCGATAGATTCGTACGTGGCGGCGCCAGCCGGATCTTCAATCCACCATAACGCGCCGTTGCTGTCCTGCAGAACCAGCTGGCTCACGCCCTGCGCGTCCGTGACGTAGAAATTTTTTACAGTGATCACTTCGCCGGAGTGCAGCGTAACCAGCAGATCGTTACCACTTCGCGCGAAGTGGGAGACGCTCGCTCGCTCGACGTGAAGCTCAACGATGGAGGAATGGCTCAGCGTGACCTGTGTGCCTTCCATTTTCGTTTCTACGCCAGTAAGTTTCGAGATAACAGAGATTTGGCTCATTTAGTTATTACTCCAGCAGATGTGTCATAAACGGCGAGCAAGACGAGCCATCTCTGCAGAAGGTAAAGGGCGCCCCCGGCGCAGTCGCTGTTATAACGCAGCACTGACCGTTTTTTAGCGCGCACGATGCCCGCCAGGATTCAGAGTGGCAACATCAGAGCGAATCTAATTTTTTATGAAAGAGAACCGTTTTATTCGTGTTTTATGTTTTGTAAAACCCTGTAATTAATAGAGGAATTATTTTTGAGGATATAAAATTGATATAGACAGAAAACATGGGTTGTGCAAATTAAGCTTTCGCAAATAAGTGCGAAAACAAGGTGGAAGGCATTGATATATTGATGTCGTCAATAATTAGGCTGGTGCAATCAGTTGTTTTATATGGCTTTAATTTTAGTATGTAATGTTTTTTCTTAGCGTGGTTTACGCACTGCGATAATTGGTAGGGAATGTTTTGAATATAATGTAAAACGATATTCTTTAGGTTTGCTTAATGTTCATTTAAGTTAAGGTAACGTTTTTGATATAAAATATATTATGTCACTTGCACTATAAAATATATTCTTATGTGAGGTGAAAACTCTGCTATCACGCGAAATAATAACGTTAAGGTGAGGATGAATAACCTGATTTATTTTCATTGGGCTACAACGTCAGCATGATTTCGCGACAGCAAAAAAAATGACGCAGAGAATGAATAAAACTCATCAGTCGGACGTTTACTGACGTCACTCCCCACTCACCCTGGAGCTTTATATGAACACGACCTCGTTTCGTTTGATCCCGGTGCTGATTTTTTCCCTGCTGTCGCCACTGGCGCTGGCGATGGGCAATAATAGTACCGAGAGCAAAACGCCTGATTGTCCTTCCGGACAGGTGTATGACAGCGCTACTCAGAAATGCGTGCCGGACAAGAGCAGCAGCCTCAGCGACCAGGACAAAACCAACTATGCGTACCATCTCGCGAAGAAAGGAGAGTACCAGGCGGCGCTGAATCTGCTTGATTCGCTGAAAAATGGCAATACGGCTGAAGCGTGGAACTATCGCGGGTTCGCCACGCGTAAGCTTGGTCGTACGGACGAAGGCATTGGTTACTATCAGCGTGCGCTGGCTATCGCCCCGGATTATGCCAAAGCCCGGGAATATCTCGGTGAAGCGTGGATGGTAAAAGGACGTCCTGACCTCGCGAAAGAACAGCTGAAGGTCATTGCCGGTATTTGTGGCCAGTCCTGCGAGGAGTACCGTGACCTGCAGGCCGCCATTAACGGACATCCGGAATCCTGATTTTCTCGTGGAGGGAAAGCCCATCGCTACCAGTGAGGTTCGTCAACAGTTAGCCGCACATCTGTCGCGCCTCTGGCGCTATGGGCTGGTGCTGTCGCGAAACAGGGATATCGCTGAAGAGCTGGTCCAGTCCACCTGCGTGCGTGCGCTTGAAAGGAGCAGCCAGTATATGCCGGGCACACGCATCGACAGGTGGCTGTTCGCGATACTACACTCCATCTGGATCTCTGAGCTTCGGGCTCGACACGTGCGTCAGGGGCAGGGATTTGTGGCCAGCGACGAGCTTCTGGCACCGGACACCCGCGAACAGGATGAGACGCGTCTGCATTACCTTAAGGTGATGCAGCGCGTCAACACGCTGCCTGAAGCCCAGCGCAACGCGGTATTTTTGGTTTATGTCGAGGGCTTTACCTACCAGGAGGCGGCGGACACGCTGGCGGTGCCGATCGGTACCGTGATGAGCCGGCTGGCAACGGCACGGGCGGCGCTTGCCAGGTCCGCTGACGCACTGCCTCCGGTAAAGGAGAAACGCTATTGAACGCGCACCGTTTTGCACCGCCCTATAACGACGACGCTATCGTGGCATGGATAGATGGCGAGATGTGCCGCGCCGACGCGCAGCATTTTGAAGAACAGTTGAAACGTGATGAACGCCTCGCCGGGCGAACCAACGAACTGATGAAAAGCAGCCAGGATTACGCCGGGGCGTTTGCCTCCCTGCTGGATGACGCGCCTCTGGAGACAATGCAGGCGCGTCTGGCTGCTATTCCCGAACCACAGTCCTCCACGGCGCCTGGCGTTAGCAGGCGGTCGCTGATTGCCGCATCGATCAGCTTTTTGATGATCGGCTCCGGGCTGGGCTATCTGCTGCGGCCCGCTTCCGCGCCAGCGGATGAGAACGCCCATATTCGCGACCTCGAAGCGCAATATATGTCCCTGTACAGCGTCGAGACGCTGCTGGATATGGACAGCGCAACGCCGATCCTGCAGCGCGGGCTGGAACGGGCCGCACAGGATATCGGCATAAAGCTGCACATGTCGAAGTTAGTCCTGCAGGGGGCAGAGTTGAAGATGGTGCGAATGCTGCGCTATGAAACCACCTCTATCGCGCAGATTGCCTGGATCAACGCCGACTACGGCCCGATGGCGCTCTGTATTTCTCCTGTTGACGAGAAGACCAGGGCCTCTCTGCGCCAGGAGCAGCGGCACAGCATGAACCTGGCGTGGTGGCAGGAGGCGGGCTACCAGTTTGTCCTGATTGGTCGCAATCCGCCGTCTCACCTGCGGGGAAATGCGGAGCAGCTACAGCGGCTCATTTCAGGATGACGGCACGTCGTTTGTCTTAATCGCAATGGCGATGGCAATACGATCGTCCACGACCAGCGCAAACTTATCCATCCCGTAGGACGCGCGCGAGATCGCCGTGGTGGCATCCAGGGTGAGGACTTGCGCATGCGGGTCTTTCACCACGGCCTCCAGGAGCACCGGGCGGGCAATGTTACGCACGGTCAGCGTGCCGAACACCCTGAACCGTCCGTCACCCAAGGCGACCACGCGAGAGCTGATGAACTCGATAGTCGGGTAGTGCTCAGAATCAAAAAACATATCGCTTTTCAGCTGCCAGGTAAGCAGCTTGTTTGATGCCACCAGAGTTGCTACGGGAATGGTGACGTGAATATGGTCGTCGACGTCGTTTTCCGGGTTGAGCGTCACGGCGCCCGTCACGCCGCTGAACGTCGCCCAGGAGAGGATGCCGCCGAAGGCATGCCACGATAGCCGAATGGCGGTGTTATCGGTGTCGATAATGTAGCTTTTTGGGGCAGCTAACGCCCACGGACAAAACAAAATCAGCACTATCACCAGGCGTCGCAGCATCTCAGGATCTCTTTTAAGGGGGCAGGGAGTAAACGCGTCACCCCCGGGATCTATTCGACTTTTGTGCGTCAGGGTGTTTTAACGATATCCACCGAGATTTCGACGGCGGCGATCGGGCCCCGATTTTCCAGCCAGTGGACCGTATTATGGTCTTCCGGCCACCCGACGCCGGGACCGTAATCGGTGGCGATACCGTTACGATGATCGGTGATGGTCCCCTCAAGGATAAAAACGGTACCGGGGCGATCGATATGATCGTGCACCGGACCAAAGACCGCGCCGGGGGCGAGTGTCACCCTGCGCATGCGAAGCTGTCGACCGTCCATGCCTGCGATCTCCGGGCCCAGATCGACGATGGAAAGCAGTTCAACGGTAACGCCCTGGGTTTCTGGTGCGGTTTCTTTGTGGCTCATGACGGTGCCCTCCTGAAACAAGTTTAGCCTTCAGGAAGCAGGGTGGAGGGAATAAAAAAGGCCGCGTATGCGGCCTTTCGAAGGGATTACTCAGTGACTTTCTTTTCCAGCTCGCTGGCACCTTCTTTAGTTTTGTTCCAGCCTTTCTCAGCGCCTTCTTTGGTGGCATCCCACCCTTTCTCGGTGCCTTCTTTGGTTTTATGCCAGGCTTTCTGGGAATCTTCGCTGACCTTGCTGCCAAAGCTTTCGCTTTTACCTTCCGCAGCGTGCTTCTGTTTCAGCTTCAGCTCTTCACCTTTATTCTGCTCTTCGTGCAGTTTTTGCTTCGCCTCGTTGGCGTTTGCGTTCGCCGCAGCGACGGTATCGTCAGTTGCATGTGTGGTCGCAGCAAATACTGGGGAAGCCAGCAGAACGGCAGATAATGCGATAATTGTTTTTTTCATAATATCCTCATTTAACGTTATCGGTTATGAGCGTGATTCAGCATGGCACAGGCGAAGCGGGATGGCTTTAGGAAAAAACTGTAATGAGATCAATGAGCCCTGATGAGGGGGATTTCGCCTGAGGATTATCCAAAGGATAAAAAGCCTATTTCAACAAGGGCGGCGAGGGCCAGGAGAATGAAGATTATGACGGTTATGGGTTTGTACATGTTGGGGTTCCTTCCGGGTTGGGGCGGCTAATCCGTAGCGCTGGGTGATGTGGGTAATTTTGCACAGGCGGGGGGAGAGGGTGTTGATGTTTGTCAAAGCCAGGGGAGTACAACATAAACAACCAGCCGGTAGGTCGTTATGTTTTAAAGATCAAGATATAGTAGCTTTGATTAGAAGGAGGGGAATAGCATGGCGATAACGGAAGAAGCGTTGCTTAGATCTGGTTTCACAAAAGAAGAGCTGCAAAAGCTTAAACGCTACGTGGATACTCAGCGTTCGACGCTGGATATTTTGCTTCCTGCGCTTTCAAATCGGTTTAAAGGGACTGTTATATTTTCAGTCGTACTTACGGTTCTGTTCATACTGGCGGTTTGCTTCGCTTCGCGAGAAAATATCATTTCATCAGGCATTGCTGTAGTGTTTATCCTTGGTATCTTCTGTTGGATGACCCCCCTCAAATTAACGTATAAAGCCTGGCGTTTTAAGCAGGATTATTATCAATAGACAGCAAGTCAAAAACAATTTTTGCGTTTATGCCATATCCAATGATTTTCATGGTGAGTTTTGGCCGACTCATAGAGTCCATATAATCTCATAAGGACTGCTTTGTTGCCTTTACTGGTACGACTATGTTAGTCAGATATCCGAGTAATCGACGATGGTCAGAAATTTCTCCGAATTTACAGGGCAATATAACGCATCGGGAGAACCCTCTTAGGACATTATTGTTCCTGCAAAAAATATCTGGCCTGCCTGTTCACTGCGCGATATCCTGTAATGCTTTGTCTTTTTTGTGAACAGGAAAAAGTATGCTTAGTACGTTACCCGATTTACACAGAAGTTTTGCAGAGCAACTTAAGCTTAAATTTCAGGCTGATTCGCGGATTCACTCCCTTCTCGCTGGCGGCTCGCTTGTTCATGGCGGGTTTGATAAATACTCCGATCTTGATTTTGTCGTTGTGGTAGACCCTCTCTACTATGACGAAATCATGGCTCAGCGTATTGTGTTCGCCGGAACACTGGGTCACCTGCTCCATGCTTTCACCGGGGAACATGTGGGAGAGCCTCGTCTGCTTATCTGCCTGTATGGTCCCGAACTCCTTCATGTCGATCTGAAATTTGTCACCCTGGAAATGCTCACTCAGCGCGTTGAGGAGCCCGTGGTGTTATTTACCCGTGATAACACCGCTCTGGAGCGCCAACTGGCAAAATTTAGCGCTCACTGGCCTGATATGACGCCGGAGTGGTTTGAGTCCCGAGCCTGGATCTGGCTTCATTACGCGGTGGTGAAACTGGGAAGAGGAGAACTCTTTGAAGCGATAGGCATGCTGGCATTCTTCCGGGAGCAAGTGCTGGGACCTATGCTGTACCGTCGAGCAAATCTACCGCAACGTGGGGTTCGCCGCATCGAATTCCTCAGCATTGATCCTGATGACCTGTTGGCTTCCACGCTGGCAACGCACGATCGTGATTCCGTCAGCATGGCCCTCAGAAAGGCTGTTGATGCTTATATCACGCTGCGTGCTGATGCGCAGCCGGAAAATATCGCGGACGATGCGGCCCGTTGGGCGGTCCTTGCCATGCTGAAAGCCGGAACCCGAGCCTGAAAGATTTTGGTCTGTTCCGCCCCCCATGTTCAGACGACGTTTGCTAAAAAATGGTCGTCTGAATTTCGGTTGTGAGGTTCTTACTGAGTGCTTAGATTCATTTTCAATCTATCGAGAGGATATGAATATGAACTTTGCAGAACGCCACTATCAGCATGAGCCTCTTCTTATCGCCAACGTCTGGGATGCCGCCAGTGCTGTCGCAGCGCAAAAAGCAGGCTATCAGGTACTGGGAACGTCCAGTGCAGCTATAGCGTCCACACTGGGATATGACGACGGCCAGGAAATGCCGTTTGATGAGTTATTTTATATGGTCACCCGGATCCGGGCTGTCAGCAACCTGCCATTGAGCGTTGACATGGAAGCAGGGTATGGAGATTCAGCCGAAGAGATAGCAGCCAATCTGAGGCGCCTTGCTCAGGCAGGCGTTGCAGGCGTTAACCTCGAAGACAGCCGAGTCATAAACGGGGTTCGTCAGCTTGACGATGCCTCTGATTTTTCCCGTAACCTGAGAGCAGTGTGCAATATGCTGAGAAGGGAAGATTATCGTCTGTTTCTGAATATCCGGACTGACACGTACCTGCTCGGGCATGAAGACGCGTTGCAGGAGACGATATTACGGGGTCAACGCTATAAAGCTGCAGGTGCCGACGGCCTTTTTGTTCCCTGCCTGACGTCAGAGAAAGACATCAGACTCATAGCAGAGGCAACGGGATTGCCCCTGAATGTCATGTGTATGCCCGATCTACCGTCATTCGACAGGCTGAAACGGGCCGGGGCAAGCCGCATTTCAATGGGCAATTTTGTTCATTCAGCGATGCAGTCAACGTTGACTGATGTCATGCATGCGATCCGAGCGCGTCAGACGTTTGAAGGACTTTTTAGTGATGAAAATAACCGATAAGAATTTATGCGATATCTGGTATCAGGCATTACTTGAACGCGCTTCAGACTACACTGGCGTGTTTTTTGTTGGCGTCAAAACCACTGGCGTATTCTGCATTTCGGTATGCCGGGCGCGAAAGCCCAAACGCGAAAATGTCGAATTTTATAAAGATGCCAAATCTGCCCTGGCGGCTGGCTTTCGTCCCTGTAAGGTCTGCAGGCCCGCTGAAAATGCGCACAGCGCGCCATTATTCGTTGAGCAGGCGCTTGCGCTTGTCAGGCGCGATATTAAATCTCGTGTAGCAGACGCGGAGCTTCGTCAGCATGGAATCAGCCCGGAGCGGGTAAGACGCTGGTTCCTGCAACATCACGGCATCACTTTTCAGGCTTTCCAGCGAATGCAGCGGGTGAACGTTGCCTTGCAGGAGCTGAAAAGCGGACGAGCGGCGACTGACGTTGCGCTGGACAATGGCTATGAATCCCTGAGCGGCTTTGGTTACACCTACAAGCGGCTTACTGGCGCAGCGCCGACTCAGGCAACCCGGGTGATAGTCATTCACCGGTTCACCACGACGCTTGGACCGATGTTTGTCTGCGCGACAGAGCGGGGAGTCTGTCTGCTGGAGTTTACCGATCGTCGGATGTTGGAAACAGAATTCCGCGATATACAGCGTTTATTTAACGCCAGAATCGTCACCGGCGAAAACAGCCATACCCGACAGACAGTAAAAGAGATCGACGAGTATTTTGCCGGAACGCGCCGACAGTTTGATCTCGCTTTAGATGCCCCGGGCAGTGATTTTCAACAATCCGTCTGGCATGCGTTGCGTGCTGTTCCCTATGGACAAACTTCACACTATCAGGCCATTTCACTACGGCTTAATAAGCCAAATGCTGTGCGCGCCGTCGCTGCCGCTAACGGTGCCAACCGGATTGCGATTGTGATCCCCTGTCACAGGATAATTGGAAAAGATGGCGCGATGACAGGTTACGGAGGGGGGATTTCACGCAAAGAATGGCTTATTGAGCATGAGAGAAATTATGTTTAATGGCGTGACATGTTGAGGTAATAAAAAGCCCGCAGGGCTTGCACCGTGCGGGCTTTCAGGACTTCATCAGACGCGGAGTCTGAATACTTCTCAGGAGCATTTATCCAGCTCAGCGGAAAGCCTTTTCATTCTGATAAATAGTGACTTCAGCTTACGTTTTCCGACGCCGGTGCGGCAGATATCGTTATGTACTTTTTCAGACCTGACTTCCGTTTAACCCCTTTGGGATCGGAAACAAAAGGAAGCCGCAAGCGAGGTGAATCGGACACTGTCAGTGTCCAAATATAATCCCCAATAAACCTGAAGTCCACGCTATCGTCAGTGACCTGAAGATCTGCAAAAGTTCCTGTCGAGTACTCATTGCCCAAACGAACAATTTCTTTAAGCCCGTCATGAACGTCAATAAGGGCAATCGTCAGGGACTCTTCAAAAATAATGTCATCCGTCAGAAACAGGATATAACGTTGCTCATCAACCTGGACCGCTGCTTCAAGCACTTGCCCCGGCACAATAATGCCGGTGCTTTTACCATTGAGCACAACGTCAGATTGAGCCTGGGCTACATCGGTAGCGTCACTAACCTTAACCAATGTTATTGAATTAACCTGTTGCATAATCAATTCCACAAACGTCCCATTTCCCATGCAGCAAGCGCGCCGCCGACGAAGCCACCGATGAGCACGCAAACAGGTGCGCCTGGCCCACACATTAATCCCGCCATTGCACCACCTGCGGCAGCACCGGCAATACCTGCACCATTAATCGCTATCTGTCTGCCTGATTCAGAAACCTTATCATCAGCGGCATAAATTTCGTAAACAGAAATCGCAATAGAAAGAACAATTAACCCCCTTCCAACGCGCGAGAGCTGCATCATTTTCATGTTTACTTGTGGGTTAGACTTGCCTGCGGATTCAACGATACCTGCATATATCTGATTTTTTTGTACTTCCGAAAGGTTGTTAAAATTTGCCTGTGGGCCGAATAAAGCTTTCGCTTTTTTTGCTACCAACTCATTAAGCGTCTTACCCTCGCTTTTTATTCGTTCGGCCATTGCCCGTCCGAGTGGAGTACTGCGAGAGCGCACCATCTCCATGATCAAATTTCTCGTTTCCTGAGCCTCTCGTGCCGCTTTGTCCCAGGAGATCACACCAGCATTGGCCTTTGCGCGTAAGTCTGCGGACATTTCTTTGATTCTTTTTGAGTACTCAAGGCGTAAGCGGGGGTCGACCGACAACCTCGCGGCCGCAGCGGAAACATCGCCTTGCAAGGCATTCATCGCGCTTTCAAATTTATCGCGTCCATCAGTATCTAATGCGCTCAGCAACGTCGTATCCATATTCTCATTGTTCCTGTCTTTGGCTCTGAGATGCGTTGAACAAATTTCTAGCACATTATCGGCAAAAGGTCTTTTTGATATTGATTGGTTAAGTTTGTTTTTGTTTTTTTTTTCTTTTTATTTCAATTGTATATGAGATGTGCTTTGCTATGGCTATTTGTAGTTTCAAAAAGAATGGAGATTGTTGTTAGTGGGGATTACTTTGCTTGTTCAGCGCTCTTTGATAGTCAGTTAGTTTTATTTTCTTCCCGAAAAGCTAACTAAAGATGGCGTTACGAAAGTGTGGCATAAGCATGCTTTACTGCACGTTTCGCACTTTTTCATCCATTGATGGACTCACCCGTTCACCGGCGACTGGGCTGGTCATCCAAATGCCTGCACCGGGAGCCACCGTTACCGCGCAGATGCGTAAGCACGTTCAGCCATAACGAGACACTTATATGACCACGGCTAACAATGTGGATATAATTTGAGGCCTGTCAGGCAAATAAATCCGCCTGGCTGCAACGCAGGGATGAAGTGGATCAGGCCGAACAGATATACCGCGAGCAGCTTGCTGGTAGTAGCCACAGCGGCCGGAACCTGCAAACGCTGCGTGATATTATCAACTTGAAAAAGTAGGAAATTAATCAGGATGTCGGTCGCTGTATGGGTTCGCATGAGGAGGAACAGCATATCAGTATTCGTGACCGTTTAAAGGAAATTATGCAGGTGCACGGGACGTCGCTGCCCCATGCTGATGAATTATTCTTGGCAACATCCTACCATTCAACTTTGTTCCATGCAGCACTCGCTCGACTATCTGCGTGCGGCGCTGCAGGTCTGGCTGTCTGCAGGTGAAAAAAATAATTATTCGACGCAGGATAATGACATTTTTAACGACCATGGGATTCAGGCCTGACGCGGCTTTACGCGTAGATAATCGTGAAAATTTATGCCTGCATAGCACCTGAATTACACACACCGCCATGCAGAATGGATCGCGCAGTAGTCTGCTCAAAAATACCTGCAAATCCTACTATTATCCCGTAAAAAAACCATGTATGCATAAGGTGCATGGTTATGCATGCATTTACTGACACTGAATCCCCCGCCAGCGTCAGCGGTGGCGTGTAGTGAGAGCATTCATGAACCTGAAATAAAAACGACCTCTTAAGCGGGTTGGCGGGGCGGGGAGAGCATTGCGTGCTCATGATTGTTTAATGTAAGCTACAAATTCCTGACCAAAAAAAATTTTACGAGGCTATAAATGTCCACTGAGTATGGCGAAATTGCGAATGATGAAAATTGGTTTGATGACTATGCAGATGAATCGGATCAATTCCAAATTTCAGAATATGATATAACTTCTACTCCCAATGATTTTAATGTAATGACATTGCATAGTTTTATTGAGTCTGGTGCAGTAAAAATACCAGGTTTTCAACGGAACTTTGTCTGGGATATGGCCCGATCATCTAAATTGATCGAGTCTCTTATTTTAGGGTTGCCGGTTCCTCAGTTGTTTTTATATGAGCAGGCAAGGAATAGTTTTTTAGTTATTGATGGGCAGCAAAGGCTCATGTCTATTTATTATTTCATTAAAAAACGGTTTCCTAAGAAGGAGATGAGGGTTCAACTAAGAGAGATCTTTGATAGGGAGGGGCAAATACCTGAGGATATTCTTCATGATGACACCTATTTCCAAAATTTCAATTTGAAATTACAAGAGAAGATACCTGGGGTTAAGAATATATTTAAGGGGCTGAATTATTCTACTCTTGGTGAATATAAAACACAGTTTGATCTTCGTCCATTACGGAATATCATTGTGAAGCAAAATACTCCGGATGGAGATGATTCATCTATGTATGAAATCTTCAATAGATTGAATACTGGGGGAATTAACTTAAGACCACAGGAAATTAGAACGAGCATGTATCATTCTGATTTTTACGCAATGCTCTATAAGATTAATATTCATCCTGGTACAAGGCGAATTCTTGCTACTGCTGAACCTGACTTACATGTAAAAGATGTAGAGATAATTCTCCGCGGATTTGCAATGTTGATAGATTTTGAAAATTATATTCCTTCCATGGTTAAGTTTTTAAACCAGTTTTCAAAAAAAAGTAAGACAAATACTACTGAAAAAAATAAATATTTGCAGGATTTATATTTGAGTTTTATTGATAGTTGCTCTGATCTTCCTAGTGAAGCGTTTGTTAATAAAAGTAATAAGAGGTTTAATATTGCTCTTTATGAGGCTGTGTTTACCGCCGCATGTGAGCCTTCTTTTTTAAAACATGAGTTAATTCGTGGTAAAATACAATACGAAAGTATTGAGCTAATTAAATCGAATACAGATTTTACAGCGGCAGCTAATGAGGGCACGACAAAGGTTGCAAATGTTGAGCTAAGAATTTCTATCGCCAAGCGTGATTTAGTTATTAAATAAGAGGGGCTCAATGTCAACGAACATAGTAGAAAGACTACATGCAGAGTTTGGCGAGCTAACCCGTATATTAAGTGAGACAGGGGAGATTTCGCTGCTAAACGTAGCTGAGGATAATTTCAGAAAGTCATTATTATTGGCTGCTGCTAGTTATTTCGAAAAAAGAATGACCGAAAATGTGTTGCAGTTCGCGTATGAAATAGCTGGTGAAAATCATATACTTGCTGCACTTATACAGCAAAAGGCAATCAATAGACAATATCATACATGGTTTAACTGGGAGCAAACGTCCGCCAACTCCTTTTTTTCATTGTTTGGTGGCTCTTTTTCTACTATAGCCAAAGAAGAGGTTCGTAGAAACTCAACGTTGGAAGTGTCAATACGTGCTTTTTTATCATTAGGCTCAGAAAGAAATAGACTTGTTCATCAGGATTATGGGAATTTTACCTTAGAGAAAACTACTGAGGAAATATTTTCGCTTTTCAATAGTTCATTGTTTTTTGTTAATTGGATTCCGCAATTTTTGCGTGATAATTGTAGATGTTGAACATTAAAAGCAAGGCCGTTTAATATCCGGCCTTGCTTTTAACTGTGTATTCATTCCACTAGTTTATTAGGTCTATTCTCAGGAGTGTATAGTTTGAGCCATTATAAGCTATGCGCGCTTCGTTTTTATCAGTTGTGCTAATGCTTACTCAATGACGTTCGCATTCATTCCAGCTTCATTCATTGCCGTATTAGCTATTGAATGTAAGCAGTAGGGAACCAACTTTCTGCCAAAACCAATACGTTTTAAAGCAGCATTAATTTTTGCTATTCATTGGTTGTTTAGGATCATTCCCACTGAAACAACATGTTCACGATGCGCACTAATTGGCTTCATTGCTTCTAGAATCTCTATCGATCCCCCCCTTCAAGCCTCAGAAAGGCGCACAAGAGTCAAGAATTGCCACTTGATTAGTCAGCGAGTCGGGACAGACAGATTTGACATGACTAAAGAACACATCAGCCTCGGTAACTCTTCTGGCCGAAGCATCGGCATGTGTTTTTGGGCTTTTCAAATACCCTACCAAAACCTGATGCAGGGTTAGCATCAGTCAGACCAGTGTTTACGGCATATATTATTATCTCATTAATACGCTTTACCAGGCGATGTACAGACTCAAGCACCCCACGAACTTTTATTGGCTCGAGCGCTTCAACCAATGTTAGGGATTTAATTCGCTGAATGGGGATCTCACTAACTGCAGGGAATACATCTTTCTGCTGTGAGCGCCAAATATCTTTTGCTTTTGAGCAGGAACAAATTGGCTGCAACAGTCGAAAAAATCCTTTCCAGAGCGATTTACTGCTGTTCAGCTGCAACTTCTGTCTGAACTTGCGGGTCGATTCGATTGGCTAATAAGGCAAGGTAATCCGCTCTCAACCCTCGGGCATCAGCAAGCGAAAGGGCGGGGAAGGCGCCGAGTCCCATCATTGTTCGCTGCTTTGTTGCCAGGCGTTGATAACGGAAACGCCAGAGTTTTTTCCCGATAGTTTTCACTATCAGGAAAAGCCCATCGCCATCATGCAGCGTTAGAGCCTTCTCAAACGCTTTAGCGCGTAGAAATTCGGTTTTGGCCAGGGAGCGTGTTGTCCCTGCAACTGTGGCCGCTCCTTCATGAATTGGTATACGCGTTTAGGTATACATCCTACCGTATACCTAAACGTATACTAATAATCACCGCATTTAGCCGGATGCCCTCGGACAACAGCAGACACAAAAAAGCCCGCAGGGCTTGCGCCGTGCGGGCTTTCAGGACTTCATCAGTCGACTCTGGTGATCGCCAATGGAGAATTTTGGTGGGCTGGCGTCCCTGTGCTTTTAATTATAGTGTATTGATATTTAATATTTTTGTTTAAATTAGTTTCGTTATGGGTTCCAAAAAGGAACCATAAAGTAGAACCACAGAACCTCGCATGGTTCCAACATGCCTAGCGACTTCAAAATAACACGCTCTATGGCAAACTAAATGTAAGTGTGGCTGGATATTTAGCGTCTGATTACTGAGAGGGTCAATAAAAACTGCTCTATCTCAAATACTGTAGTGGCCCATAAACTTGTCCGCTTGAGTCGATGGTGTACCTCGTCCGTTCAGGCCCGGAGTGGCCAATTAGCAGAGTATTCATGTCTGCTATGAGCGAAAAACGGACCTTCAAATCCGAACCGGTTCAATTGATTAACCTTGGCTGTCAGTCAAGCCATCGTTAACATGAATCCGATCGAAAATTCCTTATCGCATTTTTACAAATACGCAGTGGCAAGAAAGATAGATTCTGGCTCATGGCAAGTAGAGTTGTTCATTTGTATAAAGAGACTTCGCCTTCAGGACGCGTTTTGAACCTGCGATGCATCCACAGGTATTGCTCAGGGGCACGGAGAATTTCACGCTCGATGATCTTGTTCATATAAGCCGCTGCGGCGACCTTATCTTCCCCTGGATAACCTGCCAACGGATTGCTGATATACATGTGATAACCTTTTTTATCGCTACGTCTAATCATGCTAAGTGTGATCAAGTGTGCACCAGCGAGTTTTGACAGAGCATACGTTCCGTTCGTCGTGGCTGCTTTTTTTACCGAGAAAAAAGGTGCAAAAACGCTTCCCTTAGACCCATAATCCTGGTCTGGTGCAAACCAAACGGCTTCACCTGCTTTTAGCGCATGAACAAAACCTGATAAATTACGTCGATTAATCATAGCCTTATTTGAACGCATACGCCCTTTTGTCTGTACCCATTCCATTAATGGATCATTGTGTGGGCGATACGTTGCCATCATAGGATGGCATAACCCCATTACTCTTCCACACAACTCAAGGGACATAAAATGAATCCCGACAACCATTACTCCTCTTGTCGCACCGGTCAGGTTTTCAAGCCCTTCGACATCAAACCATTTTTTGACTCTCGCATCGCTCCAGAACCAGGCCATTCCTGTTTCCATCAGTCCCAGCCCGAGAGAAACAAAGTTTTTATTGACCATCTGGCTCCGGGCAAACGGTGTCATCTCGGGAAAGCACAGTTCGATATTTCTAATCGCAATTCCTTCCCGGCGTTTCAGAAAGGGTCTGGATATTTTTCCAAGGCCAGAGCCCAGAGTATGTAAAACCGGGTAAGGAAGTTGAACGAGAAGCCACAGCAGACCCAAACCAGACCAGGTAAGCCAGTGGCGAGGACGAAGTAAATTATGAGTAAAAGTCTGTGCCATAAATTTCCTTAATGCTAATGAAGGTTATAACGCAAAAGGAAAACAATGAGGCAATTCGTCTTTAGCGATACATTTTGTTTTAGATAATTTAAATTCATCTAAATTCAGAAAAAAAAGTTTTGCAATGACTGGTGAATAATTTAAAGAGCCAGGGGTGAATTGTAAGCCAGCAAATTTATTCTGCTATAAACCCATGGTTTATCATTGATACTCAAGGAATTGTCTTCTTGATTCAGCATCATCAAGGTACTCAAAAGAAAGAAGCCGAATTTTGGTAAGTTTATAAAACCACTCACAATCGTTTCGTTGAATAATTTCGTCTGGTTTGAAACATATCCCGGATGCCACCCGAATAATCGCATATTTACCATTACTAAAACTGACCCGGTGAATACAGAAAGGTTGGCTAGGCTGTCCGTGACAGCTGTTCGACATGATATGCCCTTCAATAAAAACAGATTTTTTAGATTTCATTATCATACCCTCGACAACAGCAGTACAGGAGGAATGTTATCATTTTCCGACATCACTGACGTTAAGTGACAGAAGCTGATCAGCCGCCGATACACCAGCATTCTGAAGGTCTGAACAACAGTCCGCAGGCAGGGCACTCAAGAACCGCATCTTTTCTTAGTTTACCTGCTTTCTGCCCGGCTCTGTGTGCACATACCGGGCAGGCAACATGAACCGGTCTTTCTTTAAAATATCTGAGCCCATTTGTATAAGACATAAATAATTCTCTGAGGAATAGAGTAATTATTATACGCTTTAATATAAAAATAACTGGCATAAGTTATGTTAAGTTGTGTCTGAACCAGGATATCAGATATTGAAAATTGAACGTCTTATTTATGATACACTACCCTTCCGTGAGAAATTTAAGATGAAATCAGAAGACACCCTTGACTGGTATCCGGCACAACTACCGCCTGTGAAAATTATTCTTGGCGAAGCCGTGCTGGCTGTGGGTAAACAGGGCCGGCCGATTAATACCCGCACCTTGCTGGAATACCTTCAGGTCATGCAGAACAAACAAAAAAGGCGGGATGACAAAATCGCCATGCAGACTGCGATTGATGTTCTCAGGGATAATCAGCGCATTAACGGCAGACGTTAATGCACCTCCGGGATCAGTGTCAGTTCTGAATGATCTCAACCGTATGATTTTGTCCATCATCCTTCAGCGGTATTCTGTCATCAGGGAGGAGAACACCATCCAGCGTCACGCAATATTCTGCATCGCCGCGTGAAACACTAATCTGATAATGGCTTTCACCATATTGATATGCCATAGAAAAAGACGACCACTCATCCGGTAACCTGGCATGAACACTAAAGTCAGTGCCGGAACGTTTTATCCCCAGTAATTCCTCGGTAAGTAAACGCCAGGCCCAGCCTGCGGAACCGGTATACCAGCTCCACCCTGCACGTCCGGTATGGGGAGCGACGCTGTAGACATCAGCACTCATGACATAAGGCTCAGCTTTATAAATCCCGACAGAGTCCGCATTCAGGGTATGATTTACAGGGCTGAGCATTGACCAGAGTTGCCAGGCTCGTCCGGCATTCCCCATTCGGGCAAAGGCCATCACTGCCCAGATGGCGCCATGCGTATACTGCCCTCCGTTTTCCCGCACGCCTGGCAGGTACCCCTGTATGTAGCCCGGATTTGGACCGTGTCCGTCGAAAGGAGGCGTTAACAGTTTGATCAGCCCTCCTTCGTTATCCACAAGGTGCTTATCCAGCGCCTGCATGGCCTTTTCGCACCGTCCCGGGCTCGCAGCGCCGGACAATACAGACCAGCTCTGCGCAATCGCATCAATCCGGCAGTCCTGTGAGGTTTTCGATCCCAGGGGAGTACCATCGTCAAAATACCCGCGCCGGTACCATTCCCCATCCCAGGCGTGGGCTTCGAGATTACTTTGCAGGCGCAGAGCCTGTGAACGGCACATCACGGCGACGCTTTCATCCAGCCTGCGCTCCGCCAGCGCTGCAAACCGCTGCAAAATGCCGTACAGGAAGAAGCCCAGCCAGACGCTTTCACCTTTGCCTTCGATACCCACCCGGTTCATCCCGTCATTCCAGTCACCAACCCCCATCAGCGGCAGGCCATGCTCCCCAAAGCGAAGTCCATAGTGAATAGCTTTGACGCAGTGTAACCAGAGTGTCTCTTCGGTGCCGCTGATGACCGGCGTGTCATAGACAGACTCTTCACCAGGCTGAAGCGAGCGTCCCTCCAGATAAGGAATGCGTATTTCCAGTGCATCCATATCCCCCGTCGTTTCAACATAGTGGCAAACAGCAAGCGGCAGCCAAAGATAGTCATCGGAACAGCGTGTACGCACACCGTTGCCGTGTGGCGGGTGCCACCAGTGCTGCACATCCCCCTCGATAAACTGCCGTGATGCACAGAGTATTATCTGTTCACGCATCCGGTCCGGAGCAGCGTGGCTCAGAGCCAGCGTATCCTGCAGCTGATCGCGAAAACCAAATGCACCGCCAGACTGATAGTAGCCACTCCGGGCCATAAGACGGCAGGCGACCGTCTGATACAACAGCCAGCCATTAACCAGTAAATTTACGGACGTGTCGGGGGTGTTAACTACGATTTTATCGAGAACATTGTGCCAGTGATTATGAATCCGGTTCAGCTCCTGGCGGACCGTATCCTCGTTCATGTAGCGGGCCAGCGTCTCCTGAGCACAAACATCATTCTCCTCTGCGCCGAGGATAAAAATAAACGTCCTCTGGTCCCCGTCAATTAATGTAACCGCCGATTGTACCGCTCCGCAGGGATCCAGACCGGCCCCCGTCTTACCAGAAAGCTTTTGCAGTTTCATGGCCGAAGGGGCGTGAAGGGAACCATTACGGCCAATAAACTCCCGGCGGTCCCCTGTCAGAGAACAGTCATTACCGCTGACGGCAAAAAATGCAGTTCGGCCGCCACCATTATCACCATAAAAGTTATTCGCAAGCACCCCGCAGCCGCCGGGCGTTCTGGCCACATGTGTCACAATGTGAGGGGCTGAGCGCGTTCGTGTTTCTCCGAGCGTCCACTCTACATAGCCTGTGACGGAAAGTTGACGTGTCCGTCCCGAAGAGTTACTGAGCGTCAGGAGCACCAGTTTAACCGGATCTTCTTCAGCAACCAGGACCGTCAGCTCGCTGTCTATACCACTCTCACGATGGGCAAAAACGCTGTAGCCAAAACCATGGCGGGTCAGGTAATCACCGTGTCCGCGAACAGGTAAAGCCGTCGGCGACCAGCACTCCCCGCTCTCTTCATCGCGCAGGTAAAATGCCTCGCCGCTGCGATCGCTCACCGGATCGTTCTCCCACGGCGTCAACCGGTATTCATGGGCATTCTCATACCAGGTATAGGCCTGCCCTGCCTCTGAGATCACACTGCCAAAACGAGAATTTGCCAGTATGTTCGACCAGGGAGCCGGTGTAAGCGCATTTTCCCGAAGGACGATCTGATACTCCCGCCCATCCTGAGAAAATCCACCGTACCCATTGAAATGGCATAACTGACTGGTATCAGGGCTCCAGTCCGTATGTTGATTACGCTCGCGCACAGCACGCGGAATGAATGCCCTTGCCGGCGATTTCAGGGTATGAATACGCTGGTTAAGCTGCTCATTAATACCCCCTGCGCGGTCATCAAGATAAAGACAGGCCACGCTCATCAAAAGCAACTTATCCTCAGCGGAGAGATGCTCACCGTTCCGGACAAAAAGCCCGCCCTTTTTATCCAGCAGACTGGCTTCAGACCCGGCATAAATTAACTCCATAATCTGATTTTGTAATCCCTGCTGGTAGCCGCCGGGGCTGTCATTCAGGATAACCAAATCAACATCCAGCCCTTTCTGTCTCCAGTAACGGTGTGCCTGAATCAGTGTGGTCACTGAGGTGATACTTTCCTCGCTGGTTATACTCAGCAGCACTATCGGCAGATCCCCTGAAATTGCCCAGCCCCACAGTCCGGACTGGCCACGCCGGTTGCGGCCGATCGCCTGGCCTTCGGCGCGCAGCTCCTGAACAGGGTAAAGCACAGCGCTGGCGAGACTATTGAACAACGTGGCATCATCTTCACTGGCGTTCATCTGGCGCAATACCACCAGGCTGTGAGACCAGGCCAGTTCAAAGACGCGATCGGCGATAGGGTAATCGCGATATTTCTCCAGCAACGCCATGCTCTGCTGACGGGTCTCGCTGATGCCATAAATGATATCAATCGTAACCGGCTGCCCCGGCTGCAGAATAATGGCGTTGCGAATTGCCAGTATCGGATCCAGCACCGAGCCCGACGTGTTGCCTAGCATCCCTCCCGTCTCTATTGCCTGTGCATTCGCAGGGTTTCTGCCACGTCCAATAAACCTTGCCCTGTCCGTTTCAAACGACACGTTATGTCGGTTATCGCCGTGCACCACCATCATGTGAAACAGGCAAGGGCCCGGTTCATCCGGTGAGCGCGGGCGCCGGTGGCAAAGAATAGCGTCACGCTCAGGAGCCAGCTCAGTCTGAATAAACAAATTGCTGAATGCCGGGTGTGCCAGATCGCTGGCATCAGGTGCCAGTACCACTTCAGCATAGGTTGTCAGCTCCAGAGAGCGAGGCTTACGACCACGATGAATCAGTGTGAGCCGTCGCAATTCAACATCATCCTCCGGAGAGATCACCACCTGAGTTTTGACGCTGAGTCCCCCTAAGCTGCGTCTGAATTCTGCCCCCGTATCGGTGAACAACACTTCCTCGTCTTGTCCGCTGGTGTAGCCTGTCGGTTGCCAGGTATTGCTCCACACATCTCCCGTCTGGGTATCGCGGATGTAGCAGAATGCTCCCCAGTTATCACGGGTGGTATCACTGCGCCAGCGCGTTAGTGCAATATCATTCCAGCGACTGTAACCGCCGCCGCCCGCGGTCAACATCAGATGATAATGGCCGTTGGACAGGAGTTGAATATCCGGGGCGGGGGTATCCACGCTATAGAAAATACGGGGTTCATAGCGAACGGGTTTGACCATGCCCTCATGAGATTCAAAATGACGGCGCGGACTGTACAGATCGACCGCATCCGGCACGCGCTCCTGTAACAGCAGACTCGCTGACCGGAATACCGTACTGGACATAAAGCGTTCAGTCATGGGGGCATCAAGCAGTACATGAGCCAGCGCCTGAAATGCCATACCCTGGTGATGCGCCATCCAGGACTGTACCACCGCATAGAGCTGACCGGTTGCAAGACGTGAGGGGGTATAGTCCAGCGCTTCATAAAAACCGTATTCTCCGCATGCACCATTTTTTTGCAGCCTGAACAGGTTCTCACAGGCTTTCTGCGGGGAAACCATCAGCGCCAGCAGCGTGGCGTAAGGAGCGACAACCATGTCATCGGCAAGTCCCCTGCGTAGACCGAGCCCCGGTACGCCAAATGCCTGATACTGATAATTATGCTGAACATCAAAAGCATGATAGCCAGACTCTGAAACACCCCATGGTACCCCGCGTTCTTTCCCCCAGTGAATCTGGCGCATAACCGCCGACTGACTCATTTCATCGAGCAGGCTGCCGGGCCAGGTGGGCATCACCAGATTCGGCATCAGATATTCAAACATGGATCCGCTCCATGACATCAGGGCAGTTTCATTATCAATCGTGGTAAACAATCGACCCAGCGCGTACCAGCTTTTAAGAGGCAGCTGATTAGTCGCAATGGCAAGAAAACTGGTCAGGCGGATTTCAGACGGCAGGAGATCGTAGTGGCTCTTGTCAGGCATATTGGTGTCACAGTTATAACCGACGCTGAGCAGACTGGTTGCTTCACTGTACAGAAAGGCGAAATCCATCCGGGCATGCTCATCCAGCCGCTGTTCCAGCTCGGTGATAATATTGAGTCGCATTCGGGCCTGCTCCGCCACTGATGCCGGAGGCGTTCCTGTACCGGTTAATGTCGGACGGGCAAGCTCGCTCAGCGTCGGCAGCGTCTGTTCATTCCAGGATGCAGGTAACCAGCCAAGCAACAGAGACCACTCATGGCAAAGCTGAACCAGTTGATGCTCCAGATGTCCAGCCCAGCGCATCTGAAGAGGAGATCCCTGATGACATGCGCTGGTCAGATGGTTGCACTGGGTGCGCATGCTTTTCAGTTCGCTGAAAAACGCTTGCGGAGTGAGCGACATCGCATTCAGGCAATGCTTGCGCAGCAGTCTCAGGCTGTCAGGTGGGTTCTTACCCCACTGTTTTTCCAGAATATCCAGCGTATCGTTCAGTCCTGCCAGTATCTGTTGGCTGTTTAAAACAGGCTGAAGACGCATGGCGGACAGGCCTGCACGCAGGGTCAACAAATGCCCGGCCATGTTGCCGCTGTCGACGCTTGAGATATAGCGTGGACTGAGGGGGACCAGTGTACGGGTGTCATACCAGTTGTAGAGATGGCCCCGGTAGTGCTCCATTTTATCCAGCGTGTCGAGCGTGAGCGACACGCGCCGGAGCACCTCTCCGCCGGGCAGGTAGCCAAAGTCCCATGCCGTCAGGTTAGCCATAAGGGAAAGACCAATATTGGTAGGAGAAGTTCGGTGTGCCACCGTCGGTTGTGGTATTTCCTGATAATTATCAGGCGGAAGCCAGTTCTCTTTTGCTGTGGCAAATGTTTCAAAAAAAGCCCAGATTTCACGGCTTGTCTGGCGTAACAGCTGTTTTTGTTCCTGATTAGGCGAAAAAACCTTACGCACGGGCTGGCGACTCAGCCAGCTCATCAGCAGCGGTGCCACACACCATACCAAACCGATCGGTAACGCAATCCCCAGCAGCTGTGGGGCAAATTGTCCGGTCAGTATTGTCAGCGCCACGCCACCGGCAACGTTCAGCCACATCGCCTGATAAAAACGTGCAACAGCGGGTCTGGCCCGATCGCTGTCCTGACTGTGGCTGACCCACTGGCTGAGATGACGCCTGCTGATCCCCAGTCGCCATAGCGTCACGGCGATCGCTTTCAGCGAATATCCGGCTTCGTGCGGCAGTATCGCAAAATTAAGGCTGATACCTGACAGACGCTTTAGCGCGCCCGCCCCCACCAGTAACAGATGCGGCTTCACGCGGCGACGCAGAGGTTTATGCAGAAGGTCGTGGCTAATGCAGAGGATGGCTGGCAACAGCCATATCAGCAACAGTATGCCCAGCCAGTAAACCGGATTGGGTACCCAAAGCAGAGTGAAGAACAGCAATACCAGTAAGGAGGGGGCGACCAGACTGCGACGTAGATTATCGAGTAATTTCCAGTAAGAAAGTGCGGTCAGCGGATTCCTGACCCGGGTTCCATCGGCTTTTCTGACGCGTGGTTTTAGCCAGTTAAGCAGTTGCCAGTCACCCCGGATCCAGCGTGAACGTCGTGCAACATCCGACAGATAATTATTAGGGTACTGTTCATACATTAATACCTCGCTCAGCAGACCCGAACGTGCATAGCATCCTTCAAGCAGATCGTGGCTGAGTACCAGATTTTCCGGGCAGATGTTGGTAGTGGCCTGCATAAAAATATCAACATCGTAAATCCCTTTGCCTACAAACGAGCCTTCCCCAAAGAGATCCTGATAAATATCCGAAGACATCATCGAATAAGGGTTATTGCCAGGTAAGCTGCTGCGCAGGGCTGCGTAACGCCCCTGACCGTTGCGTGGTATCTCCTCCGCAAGACCGGGCTGTAAAATACCGAATCCTTTGACAACCCTCTGGCGTACCGGATCATACTCAGGCGTATTCAGCGGATGCGCCATCGTCGCGACGAGTTTATGTGCCGTATCGCGCGGGAGTACCGTATCGCTGTCCAGGGTAATGACGTATTTTATGTGACCCGGTAAAAGGTGGGCAGGCATGTCTGCAACGCTGACGAATTGTGTTCCGGGATGACGCAACCAGCTGTTCAGTAACGCCAGTTTTCCCCGCTTGCGTTCATAGCCCATCCACGCACCTTCCGAGGGGTTCCATTCAGGCTGACGATGTAACAGATAAAAACGTGGTCGGCTGGAGGGGTAGCGGCGATTAAGCGCCTGCGTATCGGCGATAGCCTGTCTGAGCAGCGCGTGACTTTCCGACGAGGGTTCATTTTCAGAATCAGCGAAGTCTGTGAGCAGCGCGAACCTGAGATTTTCGTTTTGATTCCCCAACCAGCAAACTTCAAGACTGGTGAGGAGCTGGCTGAAACTTTCGTGGCTGGTCAACATGCAGGGAATGACTAACATGGTGGCATTGTCAGCGGGAATACCGGCTGAAAAATCCATCCCCGGCAAGGGGCGAGGAACGCGAAAACGGGTGGTTGCATCACTGAGTAAATCGCTCATTAACTGAGTTAAAGCGATAATCAGAGGCAATATCATCGCGATCAATAGCCAGTCTGCGCCCTGCATGGCGGTTTCGTGCAATATTGCAGCGGTCGCTGCGGTTGTCAGCAACGCCAGGCTTCCAAGCCATGACAGCAGGGTTATTCTGTTGAAACTGTGCCGCAAGCGTATGAGCCTTGAGGCGTCTGCCAGGAGATGAATATCCAGCGCCTGTCGACCTTCGCCCGCAAGATAATAACCAACATGATGTTCCGGTGTATCGGGCGCTTTTTCCTCTGAAAGCGCCAGCACCTTCTCAGCAACCTCAGGCTCGCTGAGACCGCTGTCTCTGGCCAGAACCTCAACTACGTGCCGGTAATGATCCCGGGTATTGAAGTGCATCCGGGGATAAATGCCGGCAGGATCATTGCGTAATGCCTGTTCGACGACGCTTATCGTTTCGGCGAAATCAGCCCAGTCCGTTTCACTCAATAATCGCAGGCCCGCGATGCTGTTACTGACGGACAGCTGGCTGGCGGCAAGCTGCTGATTGAAACTATGTATGAGAACGTCAGTGGTGATCCCCTGTTCCCGAAGGCACTGATCAACCCAGGTCAGAGGTAACGACAGCGCGTTGCCATGCCCCTGCAGGCGCCGCACCAGCTCTGCGACAAACGCACTGGTTAACGGAGGTCGGGAGCGCGCCATATCGGCAACCACCATGATTAAATCACCGGGCGCACTCTCTGCGCATTCGACAATCCTTGTTATCCACGTATCGGCAAGGTTTCTGTCCTGCTGCGCTTTTATCACTTCCATACTGATACGACGAAGATTTTCAATCAGCGCCAGGCGCAGCATTCCCGGTAACGCCCAGACTTCACCCAGCGTCAGCGGTGTCACCTGTTGATAGGCAGTGAGATAGCTGGTCAGGCTGGCGGCATCCCAGCGGCCATCGCCGTGAGCAATGGCCTCTGATGCAATATGATAAATTCGTGGGCAATTCAGCGGCGATACCAGCGACGGAAGACCTTTGCCAAAGCTTTTCGGCAGATGCTGGCGGACAGTGCGGATTTGTTCCTCAATCAGATAATAATTGTCCAGCAGCCATTCACCGGCGGGCATGATACTGGTCTTTTTACCCGCGTTAAGCTCATAGCAGTTTTGGGTAATGACGGCCTCATTGTCGCCAAGCCGTTTCAGAAGATAATAAGGATGCTTATCCGGTGATACTTTATGAGTCCGCGCCAGCTTCTGGCCGTAGCGTTCCATCTGGACGGTCGAAAAGAGTTCTGACCGCGGCGAGCTTTCACCGGCAGGATCGTTCGCCGAAAACGTTATGTTTTCGGCAGCATTCATCAGAATACGGGAGCGGTTAAACCACGCTCTTGGGTTCATTTTCATAGCATTGCTCTGATGCGACGTTAGCGCGCAGGAGCAGTTGCGAAATCAGTTCAGAAACGTTCTCTCAGGATGGGCGTCAGGCATCAGGGATTTAACAGCTGCCGGAATCTAACATAAGTATAGGACATGAGCTCTGTTATGCGTTTTTTGTCGAGCTAGCGTCGGGAGATAAACAGAGCCTTACATCCGGGGCAAAGCATGGTCTGGTTGAGCCGGATTTTTGACAACGGTTGTGCTGATTTTAAGCCACAAACAGGACAGGCAGCAGCGGCAGTAGACGCACTGCTGAAAAGTTTCATTGCATAATTGATAACAGACATAACCATTAACCTTTCAATGAATGAGATTCACTGTACCACATGTGGTTAAGTTTTAATCTATTTATTTTGACACACTGAAAATCAGGAAAGATAAATGTTCGCAGCCACAGGCCCCCTGAGACCGTTTATCCGGCAAAACTCTATGCGGCTTCCAGGGATGAGTAATTCTGATTCGCGGGAGTTAACGGCTGAAATGTGAAGCAGAACGTCTTTTCGTCCATCAGATGGGATGATGAGGCCTTTACCACTAAGAATATCAAAGCTTTTGACAATTCCTGTCATTTTATGGGACAAGTCAATTCCTTATTGAAAACAAGTAAAGACTATACATTGAAAATGGTATTCAGCCACTTTTATTTTCCCTACAGGACCTCTGGACGGCTAAAAGATAATTTGCTTATATCGATTCCCTGTGCCTTAATGAATTCCATCAGTTCGATGTACTAATGAAAGTTAGAAATTTTCCGGGCAGTTCTCATTACCAGGCGCTATCGTTGATATCCCCTCTTTTTGAGTCCATACGTTTACTATCAATACAATGATGTATAACAGGAGTCAGTATGACCTCTAGAATTACAGGCCTGGTAAAATGGTTTAACGAAGACAAAGGTTTTGGCTTTATCTCTCCTCTTGATGGCAGCAAAGATATCGTTGTCCATTTTTCTGCGCTTAATGGCGACAACTTTAAAACTTTATTTGAAGGACAGAAAGTTGAATTCGCCATTCACCGCGGAGGCAAGGGTCCTGCTGCTGCAAACGTAACACTTTGCGATAAATAAATCATTGTGGGTCTGCGATAACGATGAAGGATTATTCCTGAGTAGATAGATCCATAACTTAAATCAGATGAAAGTCGTTTATTCTTAATCTCTGATCAGCATATTTTTCAAAATTATGAGTATGCTAACCGATGTGATGAAGTGCAGTACTACTGCATAAAAAGTTTAAAAGCACAAGCTAACCACATGTTAAATAAGAAGTGCGTAATGGCTTTGACCTTAATGGCATCTGCCAGTTAATATCCACGAGAGAACAGGGTAATAGAATATGATTAAAGTCCTTGTTTTCTTTAATGCTGAATCCTGTAAAGTCATGACCGTTCTGGAAGGTATATCCTCAATCAGGCAGGAATATCCTAACGGTGAAGAAACACTTCTTCGGATTATGTCTGCAGGTTTTCCTTCCTTAACTGGCGATCATGGTATTGTTTACGTGGCTACTGACAGGGAGTTAACGTCACAGGAGATACTTGATGCAGCCAGGAAATATTTATAGCATTTTTGTCATGCTCTATGCTCCACGTTTAATTGCATGCTTACCCTATTTATCAGAATCGAACAAAAAATGAGTTAAAAACATTTATGGCCTGCTAACAGCAGGCTTTTTTTACATTACACTTTTTTAGAAACACCTCTATAAAGAGAGAGTAATTCGCTACCCTCTGACAAAATGCAGGTGTCTCTCCCCTGCGTGCCATCCTGCCATTTGTGAAAAACCTTGCTAAGTGGTGGCGCTTTCTCTCCTCATTTTAAATCTCATCAGGTGTAACTGAAGCAATAAGTTATGAGGGTATAAAAAGGCTCTCCGGATGACTCCTGGCATTATAGTTTTAAGTATCTTCAAAAATGCATGGACATTTCGTAGGAGTTAGAATTTAGTTCTTGCACATTCTTCTTAGTTTTGTCTTGCGATAAGAGATTTATATCAGTAGTCTAAACCTCGTTAATAACAATATGTACCAATCGGATTAAAATGCTCATTAAGAAAAATCGGGTTGATGAGCAACCGTCGACATTGGTATTTGCTGAAATTTTAAGAGGTCTCTTTATGTCAGATGCTCTCACACAGTTGAACAATATCCGTACCTTGCGTTCCCAGACTCGTGAAATGTCCTTAGATGTGCTGGAAGATGTTCTGGAAAAGTTTAAACTTATTCTTATAGAACGACGAGAAGAAGAGACATTACGTCTTGCAAATGAAAGTCAGCGCCGCGATAAACTGGAATCACTTCGTCAGATGATGCTTGATGAGGGTATCGACCCATCCGAACTTATGGCTGCTATTGGCTCTCCGGGTAAGGCTAAAAGAACGCGCTCCCCCCGCCCCGCGAAGTATCGATATACTGACGAAACTGGAGAGTCAAAAACATGGTCAGGTCAGGGGCGAATGCCGAAGCGGATCTCAAATCTGATTGCTGAAGGTGGGGAATTAAAAGATTTTGAAATCAGCTAAAAAGAGCCATCAGGAGCTTTCATCCCGAGTCAATCAGGACAATATATAATGTATGTTCTTCGTGAATCCATACTGCATAAGCTTAACAACGTCCGTTATTGGCACAGGGCTGCTGTTGCAGCCCTGACAACCTTAGACTTCAATCGATTCAGAGATCTCTAACGCGTCATCGACTTCAATGCCCAGATAACGGACTGTGCTTTCCAGTTTCTTATGACCCAACAGAAGTTGGATCACCCGAAGATTCTTGGTTTTCTTGTAGATCAGGTAAGGTTTTGTTCTTCTCAAGGAATGTGTGCTGTAAAGCGAATCTTCGAGACCAAGCTTTTCTACCCACCCATGAAAGATTCGGTTGTATTGTCGGGTTGAAATGTGCTGGTTAGTTCCGACCCGAGACCGAAACAAGAAGTCTTTACTGTGCAAATTGCTAAGCTTCATCAATGCAGCAACAGCTTCTCTTGTCCCTTTGGTTATCTCGAATTGCACAGGGCTACCGGTTTTCTGTTGCAACACCGTTGCTCTGCTTAAAACCGCACTACCATTTGCCACATCCGATACTTTGAGTTTGACCAGATCACAGCCTCGAAGCTTACTGTCCAGGGCCATATTGAACAGAGCTAAATCGCGCGTTTTACCTTCCAGTTCAAGCCGGATTCGGATCCCCCAGATATGGGATATCTGAAGTGGTCTTTTTTGGCCGATGATACGGTCTTTGTTCCACGGTGATGTGTTCATACTCAAATCTCCTGCAATGTGGGAGATTTGAGTATGGTTGTCCCTTATGAGCGAAAAACGGACCACACTATCTAAAGAAAGATATCGCTGATAATGTTGGGACCGCTCATGTTAAAAAGGTATGCCATTTCTTTTCATTGACGATAACGAAGGGATTTTCATGGTTGAGGTTGAGGAAATAAAAAAGAAGTATCCCGGCGCAGATGCCTGGCAAATGGGTGACAGTCCGGAGCTGGCTAACGAGCTTGCTGACCTGATCAAAAAAGGGATCAAAACGGCCTCTTGCGGATCTTTTGCCTCTTACCAGCAGGAAAAATCTGCCCCGAGGATAGGGAGTTATAACATTATTCTTGATGGCCAGAATGTTCCAGTTTGCGTGATCAGACTGGTTTCGATGCAGCTGGTTCGTTTTTGTGATGTCACTGAAGCATTCGCCCGCAAAGAAGGTGAAGGCGATTTAAGCCTTGAATACTGGAAGAGAGAGCATCAGAGATTTTTCAGCTCCGAAGGTCATTTTTCTGAAGATATGGAGTTGATCGCAGAAGAATTTGAAGTGGTGGAGGTGCTGTGAGACAAGGTCTACGGGCTGACGTTTTATCAATCGCCACTGATAACACTGTTCGCTTCTGGCGCGGAGCGGACAAGCTATCGAGCTAAAGGTCCGCATTGAGCAAGGAGCGGACGTGCCAGCTATAATTGGTAATAAAATGAGAGTAGAGCTATTCTGATTTGTTTATAAAGAACATTTTTACATCCAAGGGCGAAATATTTTTTATGCTATCTTACATGCTATCTCAATATGCCAGGCTACCGGTGTCTGAATTTACCCTACGTTCATGGCTAAAACAATGGTTGTCAGAGCAGGAATCGAGGTGTACAGACAGAAGTTTCTCGGCGCGATTTCCCTGGAGAGAAACTGGATTATGTCAGGAATATTTTTTACAACGAAAACTCAAAATTGATGGAAAGCAATTTCTTACTGGCCCCCGTTATCAGGGCGGAAATATTAACAAACCTTTTATTGATATTGTAGGTATGGATTCTGACCTAAATCATACTGCATTAGAACTCATTAGTAAGGAATGGTCACAACTCAGAGCTCAGTATGTTCGCATTCTTGTACCCGGCCAGTCCTTCCCGCAGGGTATTCCCGACCAGTATATATACGCCACCTCTTTTTCTGAACCCCCGGAATTCAATGATAAATCTCTTACTTTGCAAGTGGCGACATACGAAGATTTTGACTGGTGTTGTCAGGCTCTGGGCGATGCCTATAAGCATACATGGCAGACAGTTCGCGAACTGTCTGCAAACAATTTGGTAGCAGTTGATGACGAAGAGTTGTGTGACCATATTTCTGAGAGAGAAGTATATATTATCTATGAAAACGACGTTCGCGCCGGGTTGCTAATATGCCAGAAAGGAAACATCGCTTTTCTGCGAGGATATCGTATTACTGACAAAGTAATACTTCCTGCTTTTCGTGGTCGATCATTGTCAGCCCGAGCGCAACGCCTGCTGTACCGATTATTAACTCATTCCGATTCTGAACTATCTTTGTATATGGGCACAATTATTCCGGAGAACATCCCCTCGATGAAAACTGCAGAAAGAGCGGGACGAACTTGCATCCTAAGTTATCAATTTCTACCCATCTGCAGAACCCACGACTAACAGCAATGCTAATTTATCTTCAGCCTACTTCCGCTTTTGGCACAGGGCTGCTGTTGCAGCCCTGACAACCTTAGACTTCAATCGATTCAGAGATCTCTAACGCATCATCGACTTCGATGCCTAGATAACGGACAGTGCTTTCCAGTTTCTTATGGCCCAACAGAAGTTGGATCACCCGAAGATTCTTGGTTTTCTTGTATATCAGGTAAGGTTTTGTTCTTCTCATGGAATGTGTGCTGTAAAGCGAAGCTTCGAGACCAAGCTTTTCTACCCACCCATGAAAAATTCGGCTGTATTGTCGGGTTGATATGTGCCGGTTAGTTCCGATCCGAGACCGAAACAAGAAGTCTTTACTGTGCAAATTGCCAAGCTTTATCAATGCAGCAACAGCTTCTCTTGTCCCTTTGGTTATCTCAAATTGCACAGGGCTACCGGTTTTCTGTTGCAGCACCGTTGCTCTGCTTGAAACCGAGCTACCATATGCAACATCAGATACTTTGAGGTTCACCAGATCGCAGCCTCGTAGCTTACTGTCTAAGGCCATATTGAACAGAGCTAAATCACGCGTTTTACCTTCCAGTTCAAGCCGGATTCGGATCCCCCAGATATGAGATATCTGAAGTGGTCTTTTTTGGCCTATGATACGGTCTTTATTCCACGGTGACGTGTTCATACTCAAATCTCCTGCAATGTGGGAGATTTGAGTATGGTTGTCTCTTATGAGCGAAGAGCAGACATCTTTAGTGGGTTGATTTTGGTGTTCTTACCTCTATGTAGCCATTTTCTATGGCTACATTTATACAGAAGTAAGGATTAGTCTTTTCCCGGACCATAATTAAATTTTGTACCTTTGCCAATGGCGTAAAACTGTCCGCCAGCTACGTAATGGACAGTACGTAGTTCATCAGGCGCATCATCAAAAATCCAGTGCCCATTCCTGAAAACGCGGTCATCACTCCATGCTCCGACAATTTCCCCCATGAACAAGTTGTGCTGCTTTTCATTTTCTTCATTGGGTATAACCTTACAGACTAGCCAGCCAGCGCAACCTACAACTAAAGGCAGATCAAACTCTTTCTGATAAAAAAGTGGGATTTTATTGTTTTTTTCGGGTATGTCAGAATAACTGTGACCGCCTGCATATAAAACCATTTCCATCTGATTTACTACTGGGACCTGGACAACGTAATATCCACTTTTTTCGACAAGGCCGCGTGTAAATGCCTGTGGACCTATAAAAGCCATCACTTTGTTATTGCCTACTAATCCCACCCAGGCAGCTGCCATGACATTTTCAATACCATTATTTTTAGCCGATATCATCGTCGTTGGCCCGACCTGCAATAAACGATAGGCTTTGTTTAATTCTACTGGTTGTATTGCCATAAATTACTCTTCAAAGTTCTGATAAAAGGATACGATAGATTACTTGTTTGATGGTTTGATTATACGACTGGAATAATTGCAAATTAATTGCTAATATCAAAAAACATTATTGCAACTTTCACAACAATCATGAACAAACTTGATGCTCTGAAGTTTTTTATCATCGCCGCTGAGACCCTCAACTTCCGCGAAGCCTCTATAAAGCTTTCGGTTTCACCATCGGTTGTAACACGAACAATCGCTGAGCTGGAGAAACAGCTTGATGAACCCCTTTTCAGACGCAATACTCGCTCGATCTTTCTCACAAGCTTCGGTGAGCTTTTTTTACCTCAAGCCAGGCGACTGCTAGAGGATTCGGAAAAACTATTTCAGACGGCGAAAGATGATAATGAAATGAAGGGCATTGTCCGTATCACGTCGCTTCGATTTCCAAAGCATGAACAAGTATTATATGAACTATTGACTGCGCTACGCCCATATCCTGAATTATTTATCGACTGGCGTTTAGACATGATGAAACTTGATACTGTCGAGCATCGTATCGATATAGGTATACGCGTCGGGCGAGAACCTAATCCAAACTTTATCATTAAAAATATCACGCAGGTGGAACATATTTTGGTAGCATCCCCAGAACTCGTTGCGCGCCTGGGAGCTCCAACGGATTTAGAAGATCTTCGGCAACGTTATCCATTCAGTGGTTTACTTAATCCTGAAACGGGAAAAATCTTTGAATTTATGAGTGACGCAGTGAATACCTTTGTCCCTCGTCATATTGAATTTTATACTACGGACCCATACGCAGAAATTCAGGCCGCTTTGGCTGGCAAAACGGTTGTACAGTCCAGCGATTTTATCTGTAGAGAGTACTTAGCAAATGGTCAACTCATAAAACCCCTGCCAGAACTGCGACAGGAGAAATGGCAATTTTATTTATATCGGCCTTATCAGACGATTACTCCAAAAAGGGTCACAGTAATTTTTTCACTATTAGAAAAAATCTTACGCAAACATTTCGTATCATAACTAACATACCGCGCAACGTCCGCTGCTGGCACTAAGCAGAAGTTCCCGAACAACGTAAGCTGGCATATGCCCTCGTTCCTCCGTGGGGACTATCGATCTATTTGCCGGTTGTGTTTAAGCAATATCGCCAGCGGCGTGAGTTCTCAGTGCATTCAATCAAGCTCACAAATCACACAGTCTTTACTTTTTTTAGATTCCCTAATGGTTTCGCGTCATAGCCTCAGCCAGATAAACCTGAGCTGCTTTAGGGGTATATGCCTTTCCGAGCATAAAGGATACTGTTTCTATGAAAACTGATCGCGAGAGCACGATTAGGAGATCAGAACCTGATTTGACATTGATACTGGCTATCAGCGATGGGCAGTTCTCGAATACATCTGACAATCATTTACCTCATTAAGTTTTATTTCCAGAAGTGCCGTGATCCAGCACGAGTGCTGATAATCAATATCACTTGGGTAATGATTGACAAGTTCACTAAACAACGAGCAGATATTTTAAAATTGCCTGCAGCTTCCACATCACCAGGCAGAGGCGTCAGACCCTTAGCACCATACGATTCATAGAGTAATTCCCAATATAGTTGATGCTGAATTTCTTTGTTCATGTTGAGGCAGTATATTGAAACAATGAGAATGAATCACACATATAAGCTCTCACAATCTTCCGCCGTTTTTGACTGTTGCAGATATACTTTTAGCAGGTTTTAAATGCCTGGAGATTTCTTTCTGTTCTCGACGGATTTTGTATGAATTAATTTCTTCATAATCCTTGTGTTTATTTATTTTTGATAAATCAACCAAGAGATTATTTCTTATCATCCACTTTACAATTCGCTTGTTGATATCTTTATAGAGAGGGCCGCCTTTATATTTATAGAAGTGAATATCATGAATTTCACTGATGAAATCAAGTATGGATAAGATTTCTTTATAATCACCAATGTAACTGTTAATGGTGAAATGGTCTTTATTAAGTTCTATTTTGAATCCATGTTCAGAAAGGTAATACAAGAAAAAGGCTGAGTCGAGATCACAAAAATCTACATGCAGCGTTCTTCTGTCAAATTTATCAATATGCGAGAGAATGATATCATGTAATTCATAATCATATACATTTTCAATAAATCCTTTCCCTGAATGATCAATTTGATTGACATTGCATCCAGCATGTATTGCTACGGATAAAACTTCCGGGGAAAGGGGCATGAAGAGAATATTCATTCCTTTTTTATCGATGTGATTTATATCACAACCAGCATTAATTAATTCTGTCAATCCTTCATCATTCCTGTAATGTTCAAAAATGCATGTGTAGCCATTAGTATCCGTATGCGAGGTGTCTAAACCCAGTTCAATCAGTTTCTTCAGTATTTCTGGATTTTTTTGATGAAAGAGCGCATTTTGCCCATGTCCGTTGATATGGTGTATATTAATTCCATAACTGAGCAGGCAATCCATGGCTTCCAGGGTTCTGCAGGCAAAAATGGCATTGTTGCCGTTACTGTTAACAGCATTAATGTCATAGCCTATTTTTAAAGCTTTCTTTATATCATCAGGTGATCTTGCATTGAAGAATGATTCAGAAATGGCAAGGTCTAATGCCTTTTCTAATAATCCCTTTTGTAATAAGGATATGACTAATTCCATAAACACCCCCATGAAAAAATGTTTAAGTCATTAGATATCAGAAATTCTGTGAAATGCAACAGCTGGGGAAAGGTGTTCATGATGTGCGGAATAAAAATTTCCACAAACCACCCGTGGATACATCAGAAACACCTGCAGTAAATTTACGCCTGTAACCTGCCGTCCGGACTATAGGACCAAACCTTCGCGGGAGATGCTACCATTACATCGGCAATGTTGAACCGGATTTTACATCACACACGTCGTACAAATAAAAGGAGAAGGCTATCGACTGAAGCAAAAACGGAAAGCCGGGGTTATCGCTGAAGCTAATCCTGAGTAAACAAGGTGGATCAACATTAGACCGTCGGTGGTGGCGGTATGCGGATCACTTTTTACCCGTTGTTGACCCCTGGCGCTCCCAAACCATTTCCAGTGCTCTGATGGTAAGTTTGTTGTCAGGTGAGAATTGAATTTCATTGCCCACCCCTCCGGTTTTTCTGGCGAAAAGGTCGAGAACAACGACAAGATACGCCCAGAGTAAAGTAAGAGGCAGGGCGTAGTCGGTCCATGTCCCTGCCTCTCCTTTCCTGACAGGACGTAGACCCTGGCAAGTTGCATCAAAAGATAACAAATTTCTCAGTTCAACTTCCTTCTGGCTAGGTTAACTTGCAAGCAGGAAGTGCTTTTCATCGATTAGTGAATACGGTAGTTTTTTCAAACTAACTGAACTCTATTCGTATGACTTAAATCTTTAAGAAGGCAGGAGATTTGAATTTTGAAAAACTGGTCACCAGAGCATACTAAAGAAATCAAAGCTTGGCTTGACATAGATAACTATCGCAAGCTCGAAGACATCAGTTTAAATGCCTTGTATCACGAACTTTGGGCAAGAGCACTTCTGTACAAGCCTGGGCCTACTGACGAAGAAAAGAAAGGGCTATGGGTGTACATGACTGAAATTTTCAGTGGGAACCCCCATCTTTTCAAAGGGAAGCATCTCGATTATCCAACAGTTAGGGAAGCATCTCGATTATCCAACAGTTAACGATACTCTCTACAGTCCTCCACACATTTTTATCACGGATATCACCAGGCTTGCTGAACTTAGTGTGATGGCTCTTAGTGTGAATCTTTTCACCTGGGAGGAAGGAAACGATGAATATTGTGTTAATGCGCCTCATCACGAAGCTTATGTGTCACAACTCTTGTCCCCCTTATGTGAGAAAACGGTGTTGCTTGAAATCGATCTTGGTAGTGGTACTGACGATGAAATAGCCGAATCGATAAAAGCGGCCCTGCCACAATGGAGATCGGTAAAAGGAGTGGAAGTTAATGAAACCGGTATCGTTCGTTTCGGCTATGGAACCATTAAAAAAATCATAAATTACAGGTTGGTTGCGATGCTGGACATCTTACTTTGGGCAAAAAGGAAAGAACTAAGAATCTCAGATGATCGCCTCTCCCGGCTTCTTTATACTGATGAAGATGAAGAAACAACTACCCGTTTAGGGTATCACATTAAAGACTCAGATCGTCCGCTTGCGATGAAAGCTGCAACGATAGACTTCATTAGGCAGTTCAATTTTTTCATGAACCGAAATCCCCACCTGAAAAACATGAGAGTTTCAGATGTGATGAAACTCTCTGATTCTAACTGATCTCGAATTCCCGAAGTCTACTACTGCAGGGCAGACCGTAACCCTGCAGTTAGGAAGCTCGCTCCTTTCTTTTCCCAACTGTTCGTATAGTGATCCCATCACAACGACAAAGGGAAAACAAAATGAACAATCAAAACACCCGCCTAATTCGCTTGCCAGAAGTTATGAACAGAACCGGCTATGGCAAGGCCTGGATTTATCGTCTAATCAACGAAGGTTTATTTCCACAACCAATAAAAATTGGTTCGCGTGCAATTGCATTTGTCGAAAGCGAAGTTGATGAATGGATCGCATCTGCAATTGAACGTTCACGTAAAAATGCAGCCTGATTACGGGGCTAATGATGAGTGTATTAAATTTGGTGTGTAAAAATAAATGGTGCTATTCAACAATGAGTCGAGGGCCGCCTGATATTTTATAAGTAGTATTAGGTTAGGCTTTGGTATTAAGAAGTAATAACAATAGTCATTGGTGGAAATTATGATGGCATTTTTACCGTGACATTATAAATTAATAAGTACAGGAGATTTAAAATGAATAATTCAATCAGAGTACCGGAAGATAAAGATTTTGTATGTGCATTTGTGACTTCACCGGATAGCTTGTATGAGGCTATTGAAACCTATCGTAATTATGTAGATCCAGTCGAAGAGATAGAGTTTGAGCATGTCCTTCTTTATTTGTTGTGTTCTATACTGGTCGAAGGTGCTACAGATGTTACCATTAATGATGAAGTACGAATGTGTATTGAGCACCTTGTCAATGAAAAAAATATTATCAGAAAGAATAACGCAGGTAAAAAGGTGTAAAGTCTGTAATAAATTATCATGGGTACAGACAGCACAAGTCTGTACCTTCTTATTTTAATCCTACTGGTAATGATATATAAAAATTATGTGCTTTTGATAGCGGTCATGTGGTTTTGCTATAGTAAGCATTGCAGGATAGGAATATCCTAAACTTTCATTCTCTGCCCTTTGTTTTATTTAAGATAACTGAAAAATACAGGGTTTAAACGATACTGGTATTTAAACTCAGTAGGTATAATAACATTCGTATCAATCAGTTCATCGATGGCCCGATAAAATCGGGCTGGCGTAATATGTATATCTTCCTGCTGTGCGATGGATGTTGCACGGTGAAAGTTCAGGTAAACAGTGTTTTTATCTGGTGTGTATGAAGCGATTAATGTGAGAAGCCAAAACACATAGTGAGCAGTATTGTTCAGATTGCGTTGTTCATCTGATAATTTATTCTGGTAAAGGTAAGCAGGGAGTCTTTGCTTCATTAAGATATCCTTTGTTTTGTTAAGTTTTTCGCTGGTGTGGGGCGTAAAATCACCGCGCTGTTATGTCTTTTAAAAGGGAATGCCGTCAGTTGGATATCTGTTTCTGGATTTTTTTACAGGCTTTGTTTTGCGCCCTGCGCGATAAAAGTTGAATGAAGTGGCAAAATCTTCAGTCTCAAGTCTGGATTTACTGAATTTATCCATCAGATCTTCATTGAAACGATGAGGAATACCTTTTACGCATAAATTAGAATTCAGGTAAACCTGACCGTCTTCAGCGTTACGGATCAGTATTTTCCTCTCAAATAATTCTCTGAATGCACGTGAAACATTCGATTTATTCAGTCCTAACTCTCTGGCAGTACGTGACTGTGAAAAGTCAGGGATAATATTTCCATAATCAATGACTGAGAAAAGATAAAGAACAATTCTGAATGCCGTTGGTGTCAGATCCATTCGGGCGAGTGTGGCCGTATTATCTTTAAAGACCATCGAAAAATCGTCACGAAAGGATGTCTTTTTACAGGCACTTGCTTTAACTTTTATTTCTTCCAGATCTTCGGGCATAACATCTAATGCTTCTGCAATGATTGCTTTTTGTTCTTTAGTTAACATAACACTTGTGTTTGACATAATGGCTCCTTTTTTATTATTGTGATAACAGATATGGCATATTAAATTTGTTTGTCAATATTATTAGTAATAAAAATTTTAAAATATTATATTTATTGCTCTGTGATTATTTTTTTAGTGAAATATTAAGGGTTGTCAGAGTTATTACGAAGGGTGCTAAATTTCACCATCACCCGTTATGTCATTAATAATTTTTGGTTCTGAAAGATACAACCAATATTCTATCTTAACTTGTTGATGTAATTGATTAATTTTCTTTTTGTATTTGCAAGATAAAAGAGTGATAAAGAAACAAGAAACCGAAATTTAGCTTTAGACTGACACAAAATTCCATTGTACACAGTTTGATAAACACTGCTATTGCTGATTTTCCTTCGTAATATTATTCCTTAAGTGAAGCCTGCGCACCTGTATGTTGCGCCACTGGGCTTCAGAACATTGCTATAGTGTTTAACTGTCAGTAGAAATACGCTTCGCGCAGGAGTTCAGACAGTTGGGTTTAGCTCTCAGCACAAATACGCTTCGCGCAGAGATTCAGACTGCTGAGTTTAGCGAAAGAGTGGACCCGACTACATGATTTACCCGTTAACTTAATACGGCTCACGCCGGAACCCCTTCGGAAAAATCCTTTCTGCTTCAGCGAGTGAGTGCTGTGGGCACTCAGCGGCGCTGCAAGAGGGATTAAACGTTGGGTTTTCATCTGACGGGTAAAAATAATCTACATATATCTGTCGTCGGGGGCGTGAGCCGGTGCGTAGCACTCTCTCAAAAAAATTCCTGAAGGGGTTTTATCTGAAATCTGGAAACTACCTGGCTTTTGAAAAAAGGAAGTGGTAATGCAATCGATCGGACTCAACATTCCAACAGCGTAAGCTGTTTCCAGTATTAAAAGAATAAATAGTTGTCATTTTAAAATAAAATATTTTCAATTTTGTATTGATTTAAATTTTAAAGCTGATAGTACTTAATTATAAAAACAAAAAAGGAGAGGGTTATGAGTAATATTTGTGTTTCTTCTCAGGAAGAAAAGTTTATATTTGTTGTTGATAAATATATAACACACCATCGCGACAGTGTTAATAACAATATTTTTTACAGAAAACTTTATGTGCTTTTCGCTGGATACCATCTGAAGTATTTTTATTCACGGGCGCAATATCGCAATTCGTGTTATCACGTTGATAATATCATGCAGATGTTTATGGGTGTCGTTTCTACCCTGAAGGCCCCTCTGCTCAGGCAACTCGCAAACAGTGACACATTACTGCATTGCCTGAATTCGCTCGTGAATTATATTTCAGGCAATCTGGATGAAGCAGAGCACATTTATGCTGATTTACTGGCACAGTATGAAAAGAAACGCATTGCACGTTCTCTGGCTTATACACCACCAGGATCCGTGGTCAGGAAAAGGCTGTGAGGCAGCGGATACGTACTGGACAGGGGATGGCAGAGTGACATAAAAGCAGTCGTTTCCCGCAAGACATTACCGGGCATTAAAAAGGCAGGAGCCACCGGTCTGGTGTCCTGCCTGGCGGGATTGTTTTACTGTGGTCTTACTTATCAATGACCTGCCAGCCATCATCCGTTTTGATCAGCGTGACAGCCGCTGTGCGTTTTTCGTTATCGACAACAGCTGTTACATTGCATTTATAGCTTTTATCCGATAGTTTTTCGCAGTCATGCTTTTTGACAGATTTTAATTCCCGCAGTGCGTCTTTCGGGACATCTTTACCTGCTATGGATTTAACGATGGCATTCGTCTGCTCCATGACCTTATTCATCGCAGTGTAAATATCCTGCTCAGACGGTTCACCGGTACAGCCACTCAGCAAAAAAATGGACGCAATGAGTGTGGTAAATGCATATGTTTTCATAAAATAATCCCAGACTGTAGAGTACGTTATTGAATAAGGCCGGTTTTCATCTTGCTGTTGTTTTCAGAGAACGTCCACTTACTGACCGTTTCGCCTTTAAATTCGATTTCCAGCGTTTTGGCCTGCGTCTGTGAACCGCCTGTCAGCAACCCGACCACTGGAATGAATGTGGTGGCATCAAACTGATTGTTATCCATCGAATAAGTCCATTCTTCATTGCCACTATCAAGTGTAGTTTTGGTTTCGGGCTCACCTAATGCGGTAATGATTTCTGATTTCGTTGTTTTATTTTTTATAATTTTCGACTGCAGACTTTGTGATGTTTCTTTTTTTAGATGCTGGTTGCCTGATGTTGAACAACCAGAAATAAGGAAAGCAGAAATAAAAAACACAGAAAACATGAATCTGTTCATAAGTTCTCTCATATTAATTTTTTATGTTTGCGGTGGTATGAAATTAATATCACCGTATAAAAACAACTCTGTCTGCATATTTCTTTTTAATAATGCAGATAAGAATAATGACGCTGGCAAAAAACGTAATGACTGAGACAGGAGTGCTGCCGGTCAATGAAAATACTAACCAGGCGAGAGCTAATGCCACGAATTGAAACAGGAATGCCACACTGAGCGGACTCTCACCGTAGGCGACTTTTGCATGGCAGCCTTTGCAAATCCGCACGCCGTGCGGGCTTTGTGTAAAGCAGAAGGGGCAGCTAATCGTTTTATTATCCATCATGACTCCGTGGCCTGATTTAAGGTGATGTATTTTTGAACATTTTCGATGAATGATCCGCTTTAGTAAAATTGCTTGTACCGATCGATGGATCTCTGTTAATAGGTTATAACTATCATAACAAGATTATCGATCTATATAAACGATCAATATTTTATTGACTATCACTAAAATATGGATTAGTTAACTTATGGTGCAGGATGGGGGTTATTTTTAACTAATTGTTCTTTAATGGGATTTGTTGTCATGGAATGACAGGGTGTCAGAAGATGCAGGTGCAGGATTTGGTGGAAAGGATGTGCAGTGGCATGTAACAGAGACATGCCCCTGCGCCTGAGAAGTGCCACAATATGGCCGAGCAATACAAGCCACGAATGCAGACGACGCTGGCGGGGTATCTGACGAGCTGTATTGTGCAGTTTGCTCCTGAGTTGAATGACACCCACTGTTTCCTGTTGTCTTTCCAGACGAATTTTTTCTTCAAGCTGAAGGATTTTCTCCAGAATCGTTTCCCGGTTTGCAACCTGTTCTTCAGGCTCGCATGATGGCACTGGCACTGGCACTGGCACTGGCACTGGCACTGGCACTGGCACTGGTACAGTCTGTTGTTGCTCTTTTTTCAGTAAGGCCAGGTGCTCTGGTGTAAAATCAATCTGCGTTTGCAGAGAAGACCAGCCATACTTTTTTCCAAGCTGAGACGCTTTAAAGGCAATACCCTGGTACTGAAATGAAAATCCATTCATTTTTCCGGTCGACGCGATATTGGGTTTACAGGTCACACCTTTCTGTTCCAGCATGTCGATAAAAGTCAGTAAATCGGGACGATGCGTTAAGACATTATCAATCAGGGTCTGCAACTGAGACTTAGGGCAGGGAACTGCTGTTCGTTCTGCCATCATCAGCTCATTGCGTGAGGGTTTTCTTTTAGCCTGAGGGCGACTGCTGGTTGCAGGTGTTGTTTCAGTGAGTCCGTGTATTCGCTCCAGTTCGCTGATAATGCGGGTGCTGATGAGATTTTCATTTTTCCCCAGGTACAGCTTTCCACCGGCCATGTTAATGCGACTTGCAATGATATGGATATGCTGCCCGTCGGTATCATCGTGAAGGATATAACAGCGAAGGTGCGTTTCAGTGAACCCCATCCGGGTCATATAATCGTCGGCGAATGCCGCCCACTGTCTGGCTGACAGTGTTTCTCCCTTTGGCAGGCGAAGTGAATTATGCCAGACGGGCTTGGTGACATCGGGACGCAATTGTTTAGAACTTTCAAACTCACTGATAAGCTCAGAAGCCGTGTTTCCGGTCATATTGCTGCCGATGACATACGGCATCACGTTGTGGTGTGAGCCGGATTTCAGGCTGTACAGCACAACACCGGCAAATTGTTTACCCCTCCTGATTTTCTGCATGCCTTTCATCGGTCTGGCACCATAAAGGCTGTGGTAATGAGATGCTCACGAAGCGTCTGTATTTGTCTGCGGACAGCAAACAGTTCTGTGCGGGTCAGGTCGCTGTCAGGGCTTTTGCTGTCGAGATGATTCAGCAGGTGGTTTAAATCCTGTGAAAGTCGGCCAAGCATAATCCAGGCTTCGCGATTTATTTCCGGCAGTACCGGCGGGATTTTATTCAGGGAAGCCATTCTTAACCATTCCCCTTTTTTATATGAGCCTCTTTTACTGTCGAGAATAATTAATTCTTCCTGATTTAATCTGACGCTGATGCAGTGGGTTCGCACTTCAGCAGGAGAAAATCTGGCGGTATGAAACTTGCCTCTTCTGGAACTTCTGGATAGTTCTTCTTTTTTATTATTATCCATGGTTACTCCTGTGTTATATATTTATATAATTACGAATAACGCATCAATAAAATAAGTCAAGGTAATGTTGTAATATATAGGTGAATATATCTGGTACGGATTGCTTGTCAGGTAACCTGCTTCAGGTAAAGAATGTCTGACATGTCAACTTTATTGTTCTGTCAGTATATAAAACGACGGCGACAGGGTTTACTGGGAAGGGAACATTAAAATGTATTAGTCGCGACTTGATCTGACACATGGCCTTGCAAGGTTTAGAGTTACCGATTTTGATATGAGTGTCGAATCCTTATACAAAACACAAGGTAACTCTCATGATTCATACTACCAATCCCGTCATCAAACACAAAACCGGTTTGCTCAACCTGGCTGAAGAACTTAGTAACGTGTCGAAAGCCTGCAAAATCATGGGCGTCTCTCGCGATACGTTTTACCGTTATCGTGAGCTGGCCGATGAAGGTGGCGTGGATGCGTTGATAAATCGCAGCCGTCGCGCTCCTAACCTTAAGAACCGAACCGATGAGGTCACTGAGCGGGCTGTTGTTGATTATGCTGTCGCATTCCCGGCTTATGGCCAGCACAGGACCAGCAACGAGCTGCGTAAACAGGGCGTTTTTATCTCCGGCAGTGGTGTCCGTTCTGTCTGGTTACGTCATAACCTTGAGAACTTCAAAAAACGCCTGAAAGCACTGGAAGAGAAAGTGGCCCGCAATGGCATTGAAGTGACCGACAGCCGATCCACTACAATTGCCGTACTGGAACGTAAAGCCAGTGATGACGAAGCAAGGGGTGAGATTGAAACCGCTCATCCGGGTTATCTGGGTTCACAGGACACGTTCTATGTGGGCAACCTGAAAGGCGTCGGGCGTATCTATCAGCAGACTTTCGTTGATACGTACTCGAAAGTGGCTCACTGCAAGCTCTACGTCTCTAAAACACCGATTACAGCGGCTGATTTACTGAATGATCGTGTGCTGCCATTTTATGATTCTAAGGGGTTGCCGATGCTGAGGATACTGACCGACAGAGGCACTGAGTTCTGTGGCAAAGTGGAGCAGCATGATTACCAGCTTTATCTGGCGATAAATGACATTGAGCATACGAAAACGAAGGCAATGTCACCGCAGACCAACGGCATCTGCGAGCGGTTCCATAAAACGGTACTGAACGAGTTTTATCAGGTAACGTTCCGCAAAAAATTATATGGCGATATTGATGTATTACAATCGAATCTTGATGAATGGCTGGCTCACTATAATAATGAGCGAACCCATCAGGGGAAAATGTGTTGTGGCCGGACGCCAATGGAAACGTTACTTGATGGAAAGCGCATCTGGGCTGAGAAAAATTTAAGCCAGATGTAACCTGACAGATACCTGTATAAATAACCGGTAACTGTCAGATCAGGTCTGAGCTAATACAGCTGAATATAGCATATTCGATAGTCAGGTTTCCTTAACCACATTATCATCATTGGCTTCATAAATTGTATAATCATTATCCCCTGTGTACTGGCATTTCTGTTCTTCCAAGTATCCATCTGCGAGATACAGAACTCTGTCGGCAGAGGCAATGGTTTCCGGGCGATGGGCAACCAGCAGGACAGGTAGCCCCAACAGGCGTAGTGTCTGGCTTATCTGGATTTCACTCTCAACATCAAGGTGGCTGGTCGCTTCGTCCAGTAACAAAAACCCCGGTTGTTTGTACAACGCTCTTGCCAGCAAAATACGTTGCTTTTGCCCTCCGGAGAGTCCACCACCGGTTTCACCGATTAATGTCTGATATCCCATCGGCATTGCCATGATATCAGTGTCAATCAGCGCCAGACGGGCGCACTGGATCATTCTTTCCTGATTGCGGTCTTCGCTGAAGAAAATGATGTTATCTGCAATGGATCCCCTAAAAAGGTGATCATCCTGCAATACAGTACCAATCCGCCGTCGTACCTGAAAATAATCGGGGTGAGTTTGAGGTATGCCAAATGTTCTGATTGTCCCTTCATCTGGTATATGAATTCCCAGGATAAGTTTAACCAGCGTCGATTTCCCGCACCCAGACTTACCCGTAATGGCCACCACTTCACCAGGCTGAAGCGCCAGTGAAATCCCGCTAAGTATCGGTTTGTTCCCGCCCTTGTGGCTGAATATGATGTGCTCGATAGATAACGGGGGATGAGCTTCCGGAGTCTCACTGACTACGGAGGTAATGACAGAAGTACTGACATCTTCATGAACGGACCGTTGCTGATGCCCTTCTGTTTGGGTTAGCACAATGTCAGCAAGACGCTCATTATAAACATCTAGCATTCGCCAGGAAAAAAACTTGTCAGTAAGGCTGCTAATACTCGAAGAAAAACGCATCTGATAAGACAAATAGGCAACCAGCATACCGACAGTAAAAGTGCCGTTCAGCACCTCGCCAGCTCCTTTCCACAAAATAACCGCCGATACCACACTGCCGGTCAAGGTGTGCGCAATGTCATAGCACATCAGCAGACGACTCTGGCGCAACTGCGTATTTCTCCGGGTGACGTTGAGATTCAGCCAGGCGGCTTCCCGAAATGCAGTCACACCGTTAATTCTCAGGCTCAGGATCCCGTTAAGGGTTTCAAGAAAATATCCTGATTCCTTGGCACCAGCATCCCAGGCGTCTTCTGCAGACTGTCGAAGAGACGGATACCAGAGCACTCTCAACACGCCGTAGATGACGGCTGCCAGTACCGCTATCAGCGTCATTTCAGGACTGTATAACAACATCATACAGAGAGCAGTCACCACAAGCAGCACATCCAGAATGCCTTCAAGTACCTGCGTGGTCAGCGCCTGCTGGATGGTATCTACCGCATCAAAACGCGCGTTAATACTACCCTTACTACGTGCATCAAACCAGGAGAGAGGGAGACGGACCAGATGATGGAAAACCCGGGCAGTCCACTGCATATTAAAATTAACGGAGAGAGTGATACTGGCCCACTGACGGGCCAGCGACAGCAGCATCTGGGTCAGAGACAACAGCAGCAAGGCGATGATAATAACGGTAAGCAGGTTTCGATCGGCGGCGACCAAGACCTCATCGATGACCAGTTGGTTGAGCAGAGGACTTCCCAGCGCAAGCATTTCCAGCGCCATGGCAAAAACGATGATGCGGGACATTGCCGCCAGCAAGCCAGATGTTCTCCCTGTCAGTTGACGCAGACTGATTTTCTTTCTTTCATCCCTCAACGTAAAATCACTGGCTGGCATCAATTCCAGCGCAACACCAGTGAAGTGTTTTCCTGCGTCCGACAGGGAGATTGTCACCTTCCCCTTGTCCGGATCATGAATTGTCAGCCTGTTCCGGCTAACTTTATGAAGCACAACGAAATGATTCATGTTCCAGTGGAGAATGCACGGGAGAGAAAGGGACTTCAGATCTTCTGGCTCCAGTCTGACGGCACGGGAAGACAGCCTGATACCCGCAGCGCACTCAATAAGCCTCTGCAGGGTCATCCCCTGAGTACTGATGCTGAAGCGTTCACGAAGTGTGGGTAAATCTGTCTGCAGGCCATGCCAGCAGGCCATCATTGCCAGACACGCCAGGCCACACTCCGCCGACTCTGTCTGGCGAATAAGGGGAAGCCGTTTTCCCCCGGTCCAGTTTAGTGATCTCATTACAGTTTTCCTTTTAGACTCCAGATCGGTTCTGTCAGCCATTCCCATAAATGACGTGTATCAAGGCTGACATCTCCCTCAAGTGTCATTCCGGGGCGCAAGGGCTCTTTTTTTCCATAAGCCAGGATAAAAGTATTCTCTGGTATGACGATGACACGATAGTGCCCTTCATTCTCCTTCCAGGTTACCGGAGAAACGGAGAGTAAATCCGAAGGGGTCAGTGTTGTACGGCTGATTTCACGGATGGTTCCATACTGAACGCCAAACTTCTGGTAAGGGAAGGCGGCAAACCGCAGCGCCACCCGCTGTCCGGGCTGAATAAAACCAGCATTCTGACTAGTGGCATAGAGTTCAATCTGTAAACGAGAATTGTCCGGCACCAGTGTCATAACTGGTTCCGCTGCTTTTACTGATTGCCCCTGCTTAATTAGTACAGCAGCAATAGTTCCAGGCACTGGGGAAGTCAATGTAAAATTCGCCTCACCTTCAAGCTCAACTATCTGTTGATTTATAATCTGAAGTTGTCTGTCCAGTTCCGTTTTACGACTGCCACCAAGAGCTATCTGATGGTTGAGTTCATTTTGAGCTGTATCAAGTGCTGTTCTTAGCTGGAGCAGAATCTGGCGTTGGTCTTCAGCATTTTGTTCAGCGGAAGTTACTTCTATTTGCTTCTGCTGAAATTCAATATCCGAAACATAATGGCTTGAAACAAGTTTGTGGTAACGATTCATGACCGATATTGAAAGTTGCACCTGATGCTCTGCCAAGTTCAGGCGTTGCTCTGCACTTCTAATTTGAGGTTGCAGAGAAGCAATTCGTTGTTGAACGGCAAGTTGTTGCTGATTATTATCACTTAGCTCCTGTGTTTGCTGGGATGCCAACATCGAATATTGTGTTTTTAATGACATACTCATGGCTGCAAGGGTGCCTGTGCCTTGACCGTTATATCGTTCACCGCTGATTCTATAAAGAGGCTCTCCGGCGCTAACATGCTGACCCTCTGTAACGGTCAAGTTAGTAACATATCCAGAATATTGTGGAGTGAGTTTAATTACTCCAGAGGAAGGCATTACAATACCGGAGAGATGTGCTTTTTTTGTATATTGAAAAAAATAAATGAATAAAATAATGGATGTTAACAGAACAATGGTTGATATAGCACTAAAAAACATACCAAACGATGAAGGGATAATAACCCCTCCAAATTCAGTATCATTCTGATGATTAAGAGCTTCCTTTCTGAATAAGTTCATTTATCTATAGATGCTTTGTATATTTAAAATCACCACAAATGCATTCAACGCAGAGTGCAGAATGGTTGTATGAAGAAGACTTTCTGTCTTGATTCTGACGTGTATGAATATTAGTGAAATGGAAAAAAGGACACATTGACTTGCTATGTCATAGTGTTGTGTGTGCATTAGACTAAAAAATAACGATGTAATCACACTTGGTAAAATAAGTCCTTTTTTATAAACAGAACAAAGAAAGCCAAATAAACACCCCCGATAAAAGATTTCCTCATAAAAAGGAATGACAAATACAAGTGTCAGTATTTCAACTATACTTAAATTCGCTTGAGTGTTGTAATAAACATTACTTCTTGAGAAATAAGAAAAAGCTTGAATTATCAAAATGGCCAAGAACAATGCGATAGAATATTTAAACGCTCTAATATCAGCGTGTAATTTATATCTACACTCAGGTAAATGGCGTAAAAAATAAACATAAAACAACAGGGCCAAAAAAAACTCCGTACCAACCATTATCGAAAATGATATTTCATACCCGATAAAACTCGTCGTTATTAAAGGTAAGGAAGTAATCAGAATGGATGAAAAAATGGCAAAAAATAAATACAGGGCCGTTTTTTTATCATGGGATAAAATATTCCCCTTGTTTCCGTTACGCAATATAACTTCACTCATTGTTATACCATCACCTGAGGCAAGAGTACGTGATAAATTATTCGTAGAGCCATTTTAGAAACAATACCCCCTTCGTCAGAAAAGAGTATTGTTATATTAACTCACACCTTTCTAGATGGCCTATTTAATATGAACTTAGAGAAGCAATTTATCATATTAATTGCTTTCACTAGAGCTGAAGGTATCAGCGTACTGCAAGTATATATGATACTAACAATAGTAAAGACTCTCGTTAACTTCTGAATAGAAGTAGTTGCTTCTATACTATTTATTGTGATAACAGCATTGTAGGTAATAAAAATTGCTATAACCACTGATAAGATCATGATCAGGAATCTACTTAAGCTCATTAGCTATGCCATATTATAAGGTATTAACGAAATGGGGGGCCATTTTTTGCAGCAGCATGTGAATCAGGTTTACAACCGGCAATCATGCCTGTAATTGAAGAAATTGCTCCAGTGATACTGCGTGTTGCCGCGGCACCACCTAATCCAGCAACACCACCAATCATTGCAAGACCGCAGTTGCTTGTTAAATCATTGTACATATTCGCACCTGCCACTCCTGCAGCACGATTCGGCTGGAATCCATTTGCCTGGGCTCCATAACCGATCCCTCCTCTTAATTGGGCTTCCCTTCTATCACGGTTCACCTCTGTGCCGTGTCCTTCCCCACCGCTAACCAACGCTATTTCATAAAAACTTAGTTCTTTGATATTTGATATAAAAATCCCTCTTATTAAAATTTCTATGCACATTGTGCCATTTGACTATTGCACATACAAAATGCAAGGAAAAGGTGAAGAAATGATGTTTTTTGTATTTTTATGTAAAAAAATGTTTCCGCAAATACCTGAATGGCTTTAATTCTGTCGTTTATAAGTAATTTTTTTTCGAGCACTTAGTCCTTCCGTGTTGAATTGCCGCAGGAGCCTCTTCGGTGTCACTATACTGGCCTCCCTTTTACGCACTCGTAATCTTCGGTCTGGACTGACCCCGCCCCGGTAGACGATCCTGCCCTATAGTTGAACATTCCTTCTGGTTGCTATCCACGTATTATTTGGCACACTGTGGTCGCTGACACTCATTAATGCTATCCACTATGCTTCGGGTGTGTTGAAAAAGACTCTTGTGGTGAAATGGATGGACCGTTTAACCGGGGGCTTATTTCTATTGTTTGCCGCCAAATTGGCGATGAGTCGAAGATAATAACAGAGGGGATTTTTCCCCTCTGTTAATTTATGCCATTGGAATTATTCACTTTTGCCTAAGATTTTTTCATGACGGGACGGTAATGTCTTCAAAGCATCAAGCATATCGTCAATACTAACCTTCATTGGCTTTGTTTAATAAATCGAACATTTTAGATGATGGGCAGATCAGATTACTACTGCTTTTTAAGGATCGGGGCCCTATGGCAAAACAAGAGTTTAAAAACACAAACTTTTTATTTCTCTGAAAGAAATTTAAATTCTTATTTTTCTGGTACATTTATTGCTGGAAGGCCGAAGATGAACACGTATAGCTTTTTCTTCTCTATTCATGCTATAAGTCAGAATATCTTCATAAAGATCGCGTTCCTTTAATGATTCAATATCGACCGCTATATTATTTCTGATGAGCCATTTGATCATAGGTTTCCCCGCGTAGCGGATAAGAGGCAAATCGTATTCTGTGTAAAATGTTACGTGCTTAAGGTCAGTTAATGCCATCATATTCGTAATTATTTCTTTGACATTTCTGCTTATTTCACTTATGACACATTTTTCATTTATTTTAAATAGCTGGCCTTTCTGCGTAAGCACATGCATGAGTTCGACTGATTTCATTGTGACATGATTAAACATTATTACTGACTGGTCTGTCAGATGAATGTTACGGATAAGAAACCTGATGTAGTTATCAATTGTCAATTCCCGATGGGTGTATTTACCATCTATATAATGACTGGTGGATTGCCAGTGGTCAAATGCGGTTTGCCCTTTATTATTTCTGTAATTAATGTCGCAACCTTCCGCTACCAGTGCGTCGTAAACATATCCTTCAAACGGCACAAAAAGAAGTGAATTCCCCGCTTTATCTCTGGAATGTACATTTAGTCCTGCTTTCACCATGTATCTGATCAGCCCTGGTGACACGTCAATATACTGCAGCGCGAGGGCATCTGCTTTATTTCTGTGATTGATGTTAATTCCGTTACTGATGAGTAGCTCAATTGACTCAATATTCCGTGCGTAAAATAATGCATTATTCCCCTCATTATCCAGATGATGTATGTTGATCCCACTGTCTATCATTGCCTGCATAGCCTCAGGAACATTACAGGTGAAAAGGGCAGTCTGGCCTTTAGAGTTGAGTAAATTTATATCCACACCCGCTTTCAGACAGCGGAGGACACCATTTTTAGATCTAATCTGAAATAAGTTGTCGCATTGTTTATTATTGTTTTTCATAATTCATCTCCTGTGTTGTTTGCGATATCATTAATGCCATTCATTTTTTGGCTTTTCAAATTTAATTTAAATTATTTTCAGGGTTTTTACCATTATGTATTCATCTCTTTGTTTGAAACGGTTAAGTATATGTATGGTAGTGAATGCCTGAATGCTAAAATTACGTAACTTTATTAGTCTTGTCCGTTCAGTATCGATTGCAGACGACAATTGGTTTTGTTTTTCCTTTTCTGACCGAAGGGAGGAAAAGCAAGGGTAATCCGGAGAAGCAAGCGCAGCGGCTTCGCAGGATTAGCCCTTGCTTCTCTTATAATTGGCATTATTCATTCAAGAACAATAGGATCTTCGCTTGTACAAGCGAAGCTATAATAAAAACAATCAATTAATTATTTTAAAAGTATTAAACAAGAACCTATTGACATCCATAAAATACAAGTTATTTATAATGTATGCCATAAATAAAAAGTTTTATGTCATATGTATCCTGCACTATGTGCAGTTAATGTACCACTTGTCCCATAGATGGGAATATTGGAAAGGTTACTTTGTTTTGAAGTAGCCTTTCGTCCTTCAATATTAACGATTACTTATTGCTATTACCAAGTCCAGTCGAATCGAAGAACATCTTTTATCTGAAACGACTCCTAATACCCGGTTAAAGCCACAATATCTCTCGCATACGTAGACCAAAGAAAAATTATGATATTAACTATGTAATTTTTTTTAGTGTTAAGTTGAATAATTAAATACTGGAGAGTTTTCTGTGCACTACCAATTGCTGGTTCATCTGTTCTGCCGCTGATGTTTCTGACGAATCTCCCGGTGACACAGAACTGTCCCTCTCTACCAGCCTTTATTCGACTCAATGTCCGGCTGCTGATACGCAGTTATCCCTTCGTATCAATGACTGACACTTAAACGTAATGCTTTGGTTGCTGGCGTATCTGACAGCTTCTTCGGCGTGAAGGTCGTTGTGTAAGTATACTTCTTGGTTTATTTAGCTATATAAAACCATGACTATGACTTGCTGTTTTCAGTAAGAGTCTTATCATCCAAAGAATTTATTCTAGAAATTCTTTTTAACTCATTAAGATAATCAACCTCGTTTTCTAAGAACCAATGAAGAACTTTAGAATTGCCAAGTAATTTATTAATATATGACTGGATTATAACGAATTTCAACATATCTGAACCATACTCGGTTTGAAGCTTTTTCGTTTCTTCCGAAGTTGTTGCCATTTCTTGTTCCAGACGAAGTATGGTTTTTTTTATGTCCTTTTTATAGGGAGTGTTTTTCCCTTTATTTACTATCATCGATGCCGGTGTTGCATCCAAGATGCTCATTGCAAATTTTTTACTATAATTATCAAAATTAATCATTGTACCGACTGCTTCAATTTGGCGAATTGGCTTCATTTTCCTCAAAACGTCAAATGTAGCCTTAGGTATAGGTTTATCAGAAAGTTTCGCAATTACACTTGGATCTATGCAGTTCATCACATTCGCTTTATCTTTTATGGCATCAACAGATATGCCCAAAGCAGCACTAAGTTTTTCAATTGATACTTTTGCCAGAGACTTAATTATCATTCTATGTTCTTCAACTACATTTATATGATTCACTTGTTTGTTAGGAGTGAAAGCATCATCTATGCTCGAAAGTATACATGGAGCTTTTTCTATACCTAAGTCTTTTAAAGCCTCAACCCTTAAATGGCCATCAAGTATCTTAGTGACATCTTTATCTTTGTCATAGAATACTATTATTGGTTCAATAATACCTAAGCTTTCGATAGAGGTAACTATTTGATGATATTTATGGCTTCGCTTTACGTTTTCTAATAATTCCTTAGATGGAATTAACTTATTAGTTTCCAGGTAAATAAAATTATCGCCAAAACGTATCTGAATCATTTTAATACCTCTTTGTTTACTGGGGTTAACATCTGAGATGGTAGTTCTGAAAGATTCTCTTGTTCAAGTATATGTTGAAAGCTTTTATTCATCATTATGATGTTAAAAATCTCATTTACTATTAGTAGGTTGGTTTTTATGAATTTTGAGTTGTTATAAACAGATTTATGTTCAGCGATACTATTTTCATAAAGCTCAATCAACTCCTCTGCAGTCATCCTTTTTGATGGTTTGTGATAATAAAATCCGGCTGCTTTTGCACCTTTATTCCCAACTGTTCTTTGATTTAGAATGTGTTTTATCTTTATAATGTCCCGACTTTTTATTAATTTTTTATCATATGCTTCGGTAAGAATATCTTGTGCTTCCTCAGTTTCACATCTTGCAAATTGCACTGCGAGATACAGAGGCAAATTACCCCGTTCGACTGCTGAGAGAAGTTTATGCTCTCCCTTATCAAGTAGCATATTAATACTGCTCACCCAGTTCGATGAATATCCAGTAATCTCACTTATTTCGGAGTCTGAAAGTCCTCTGATTTTCATGTCTTTAATCACCTGTAATAACTCATTAGAACGTGGTCTTCTCCTTGCAATGTTTTCAACTAAACTCATAACGTAAGCATCTTCTTCTGATACATCTCTTATAATTGCTGGAATAATAGTTTCACCTAATGCAACGAGAGCCTCTATTCTCCCTTGACCACAAATTAAAGCATATTTGAAATCGCCTTCATCAATAGCTCTTACGCTTATAGGCTTGCTTAATCCTCTTTTTTTTATGCTTTCCTTTATTTCTTCATGCACTACCTTATTTCTTGTTCGTGGGTTAAGAAATTTTATTTTTGCAATCTCAATTTGAATTATTGGGAATTCATTTTTTTCAGGCAGCATATAGTTCCCTCACTTTCATGCGAGTAATAATTTGTAGAAGTTTATCAAGATTATCAAATCTATAGAGATCTAATCGAATGTTGTTTGTTTCCGTCATGCACATTTTATTATATTCGTTTTCAATCTTTGGTATGATATAAAAATCAAGAGGTGAAATATTTTGTGAATTCATTCGTATAACAATTGTTATGTCTGCTTTCTGTGAGTTATCAAACCGGACCTTCCATCTAAGTTTACCTGATTTCATATGTATGCATTTAGTAACAAGGACGGAAATTAAAAACTCATCATTGATGTAAAGCATTGGGGCATATTTATACTCGTCTATATGACAGTTACTTTTTAAAATTTCACCCTTAAAATCCTCAATTATCTCTGAGTAAAATGATCTTAGTGCTTCATTTATTTTGAGATAGCTGTAATCATGTTCTGGCTTATAACCAATCAAAGTATATGCTCTTAAAAGACCACCAAATCGGGTTCTATAAACAGAAGATGAAGGGCCTGTATCATCTTCATCAATGATAAAGCCTGATAGTTTTCCATTAGATTCTAATTTTTGTTTTAGTTTTTCTAATAGATCTTCATTAGTCAAATGAATGGATCGGAGCTGAATTATTTCTTGAGCTTTATTGTATTTTTTCTTTGAAATAATAGGTTTATATGCCTTGTCACATCTAACCCATTCATGTTTGGGGTTTTTTACAAGCCTACTTTTTAATTTAGATGAGGTTTTGTTATATATGTTGTTTCCAATATATTTTTCATTTGTCAAAATTTGATGTATTTTTGCACGAGTCCATAATGTTCCATTTTCTGCAAGTATGTTCTGTTCATTTAATCTCTCAGCAATAATGAATTCTGGGACGTTATTATCTATAAAGAGATCATATATTCTATTTACAATTTTTATTTCATTTTTTGGTCCCGGAATTAATATTACCCTATCTGTTTGAATACTCTTTCTTTTGCGGAAACTCAATATTTCTTTAGCTATGCCATTTTCGTCTACTAAAAGACGTCTCAACCCATAACCAGCCATACCGCCTTGATGATAACCAAGCTTTATTAAATTTACTTGCCCTATAAATACCTTTTCAGATAAATTCCTGCTGTGATATGCAGCACTAGATCTTTTTATATTCAGTATAACAGAGGACTCTAAAGGGAAATCTTTAGTGGGTATAGGTTCGGAACAATATATAAGATCTACACCATTTCTCTCAAAAAGAAAGGAATAATATGCCGCTTCATCACTATTTTGAAAACGACCAAAACGGCTCACATCATAAAATAATACAGCCTGTATATCTATTTTCTTTTGTTCTACATCGCTAAGTAACTGCTGCAAAGAATGCCTGCCTACGATACTGACTCCGCTCTTACCTGCATCATCGTAGGTATAAGCGATTTCCATATTGTTCTTTTCAGCATAATCTTTGATATATTCGGACTGATTATGTAAAGAATATTGCTGATGATCGGTAGACATCCTCAAGTACTGCGCGACCCTAACTCTATGATTTTTGTCATTTTCGCTAGCCATGCACGAAACCTCATGGATGATTCAATACAATGTAGAGGATAAAATTGATCAAATTTTAACCGAATTCAACTGTTTTATCATTGATTAGAGCGAATTTGGTAGATCTTCGAGGTGTATGATAATCGAGAAGAGATGTGAATTATTTAGCTGATATGACCGACAGCTTTCGTTATGTGGACTCAATGTCCCCATTTGTAAATGGCTATGCTTAGTCCACATAGGTTAATGGTGTGATTATTAATTCTTTAACTAAATCAAGATAGTTAATCCATCATGGGAGAGTTATGCGGCAATAACTTTGCATTTTTGAGACGAAACATAGTCACTCCACCATTGCATGAGAACCACCCGTTCAGTGAGATACTCTGCACGATTGTAGGCTGCAATTATTTCATCTTTCTTCGAGTGTGCAAGGGCGGCTTCTAAGACATCAGTCCTAAACTTGCCAGACTCCTCAGCAGCCGTTCTAGCAATGGATCGCATACCGTGAGCTACAAGCTCACCTCCGAAACCCATACGGATTATGGCCGCATTAGCTGTTTGTTCATGCATGTGATTGAGTGGAGCTTTGATACTGGGGAACACCCACTCTCTATGCCCGCTGATGACTTTCATTAAATCCAAAACTCGCAAAGCTTCTTTGCTCAGTGGAACTTTGTGAGGCTTCTTCATTTTCATAAACTCCGCCGGGATGTTCCACATACCAGTTTCAATATCAATATCTGACCATCTTGTGCGAACAGCTTCACCTGGGCGAACCCATGTGAGAAGTTGCCACTCAATCAGTAGCCTTGTTTCCAAACGGATAGAAGCATTGTTTAGAGCAACCAAGAAGCGAGGGAGTTCGGAAGGGGGTAATGCTGGCATATTCTGTTTTTTTGGCTTGCTGAACCGTTGCCCCAGGTTGTCTGCCGGGTTGAATTCTATGAGTTCTTCTGTTGCTGCATAGCGGAAAATTTCATTCAGGCGGGATATGATGCGGCGAAGTGTTTCAAGGACACCTCGTTTTTCTATGGGTTCTAAATGCTGTTTAAGCATTTTAGGGCGAATCTCCTTAATTGGGGTATCACCCAATGTGGAAAAGATATTTCTCTCTAGGCTTCGCCAGATGTCGTTAGCATGATCTTGGGAGATGCCTGACGTTTTGACTTTCTCATCAAGCCACTTCTTGGCTACTGCTTGAAATGTATGTTCCGTGGCATCTTTCAGTGCATTGGCTTTTTGGTTGTTATGAACTTGGGGGTCTATACCATTTGTAAGCAACGACAAGTATTCATCACGTAAAGCTCGTGCCTTCGCAAGTGTAAGGTGAGGATAGGTTCCTAAGCTCACCTTAGTTCGCTTTTTGGTCACAGGCACTGCATATCTGAAATACCAATTTTTCTTCCCTCCCTTCGCCAGGGGAGCGATTCGCAACAGCAAACCATCGCCGTCAAAAAGGTTAACCTCTTTTTCGGCAGGTTTGGTGCTTTTGATTTCAGTGTCAGTGAGCTTCTTAGCGATTTTGGCCATGTTTGGGACCCTCGATTTTAGGACCCATCTTCGTGGGTCCCATTCAGGGTGCCATAACTCGTAGTTCTCAGCAATTCTCACTAGACTACAATAGACGTAAAAAAGCCCGCAGAGCTTGTGCTGTGCGGGCTTAGTAGACTTTACTGAACTTCAGTACATCAATATTTGGTGGAGCTGGCGGGAGTTGAACTCGCGTCCGAAAGTTATTTAAATCATTGAAAATAAACAATTATGTCACTGTGACAGGCCTCAAGTGCATTTTACGTGCATATTGAGGTCTGCCTAACGTCCTGATTCTGTCCAACATTTTGAAAAATTTCCCCCGCTACAGCGCGGCTGAAATCGCGGTTTTACCGTCATATTCAGCCAGGTATTTACCGTAGTTGCGGAATATCATTTCCGGCCCTTTATGGCCCATCTGTCCGGCAAGCCAGAAGAGGTTAACGCCCTGGCTGATATGCTTGGTGGCGAATGTATGTCGCGTCTGGTACGGGTTACGATAGCGCACGCCAGCTTTTTTCAGGGTCGGTACCCATGCTTTTTTACGGATCGCGTCGGCGTTCGCCCAGGGTTCTCCTGTTTTTGGATCGCTGAATATGAACTCACTTTTCATAAAGGTGTATTGCTTCTGCGCCTGCAGGGCTGCCAGCGCCTCACTGTTCAGCTCCACCTTACGGGTACCGGCTTTTGTCTTGGTGCCTTTAAGTACCCCTACGACACTGGCCGCCTGAACGTGGGCTGTGTTTGCGATGGTGTCGAGATCAGGCCAGCGCAGCGCGCACAGTTCGGAGCTGCGCAGACCAGTATTGAAAGCAAAGCGGAACAGGTTTTCCCATTCCGGGTACCTGCAGCTCTGGTAAATGGCGAGGGTTTCCGCTGGCGTGAACGGGTCAACCTCGTAATCGTCGGCGCTCGGGCTGCTGTCGATCACGTGGTACCGGCTGGCGCTGACGAGGGTTACCGGGTTAATGGTTAGCAGGCCATCCGTAACTGCTTCATCGATGGCGCTTCGCAGAAACGAAAGGTTATTCCTGGTCGTTTTCAGCTTTGTTTTCCGGCTGGCTATCCAGTTTTTAAGGACCGCTGGCGTCAGTTCTGACACGTGGAGTTTATGCAGAGCTGACAGCGCCGACAGGCATTTTTCATAACCGTTGATAGTCGACGGGGACAGGTTGCGGTTCTGGCAGATTTTCAGGTACTCGTCCAGGTAAGACTTTATGTTTTTGGTTTTTTTCACCACCCCGAACAGCTCCAGCTTTTTGGAGTTGGGGAAATATTTCGCATATTCAAAGGTGCCACTGACGATCTGGTTTTGTATCTCCCCGAGCAGGCGCTCGGCGTACTTCACACCGCGCGCGTTTGCTTCCATTTTGGAGAGGGGCTCCCGGCACAGAACCCCTTTGTATGTGAACGTGATAACCAGAGTGTCGCCAGTTTTATGCTGGCGAATGGTTACTCCTCTTGGGAGAGATAATGATCCTTGTTCTTTCTTGCCCACTTCGAAACCTCCGTTAAGTCAATCCAGCGTTCTTTAACGCCATCGACTTTTAATACATGTACTCCCTCCTTCCATAACCCCCTTTGTATCCGTTTGTTAACGGCTTCTACCGTTTCCCCCGCGTCCCTGCAGTACGTAGAAAGGGGTACACAGTCAAGACTCATGGCTGACCTCCCGCCCGAAAGCCTGGGCATTTTCCAGTTCATTAGCTGCATAAATCAGGGCGTTGTGATGCGCGCGAAAACCACCATCTAGTTCGCGAGCAGCTCTGTCGCGTAAGATGTCGATCGCAGCCTGATAGTCATTCTGGCAATCGGCGGACTTTTCCGCCGAACTGGCCGGCAGCTCCCCCAGCACCATCAACATGTTTTCAGGGTCGATGGGAATGGTGGCGAGCCCCAGCTCTTTGGCCTCCGCTGCTAAATGGGTCCAGCGTTCAATAATTTCAGTGGTACCTTTTTTCATGGCATACCTCAGAAACCTATCAAAAATTTATACTCAATCAGCGCGCCGAAAACGACGGCCACCAGCAACAGGCCAAACAGCATAGAGAGGAGGAAATACTTCATCGTGATACCTCCCGAAAAACAGCTCTGTACGCACGCAGCATGTCCCGAGACTTGCCGGATAAAACCGTTCTCATGAAGAACATCCCGCTACGGGTTGCTACGATTCCGGGTGTGTGTAGCAGCGTGACATCTACCACTCTGTTATGTTTACGGAACTCAAACAGAGTGCTTGTGATAACGATGTTCGCCACGGCGCCATAGTCCTGATGTTGGATCTTCATTCAGAGCAGCCCCTCTGGTTTACTGGCCTGCAGTTCTGCCTGCTCTTTCACGAATCGATCATGCATCGCGTCCCACTTCCCGAGCCACTTACGTGCTTCACGCTTGCGTTCCAGAATTCGGCGAATGCGCCGCATGCATCGGTCATGTGCAAACAGATATTGCTGTGTGTGCTGGCCCATGCGATTGACGAGCACACCATTGCTGAAAACAGGCTCGTCTGGTTCGTTGGTGTTCAAACCGGCACGTTGAAAAGTTTTGGTTACCATGTAGTGAGCAAGGTTGCTGATCGCCGCGCTCCTGCTGAGGAAACGACGCGAGTAGCCGTGTCTTGATACCACGTAAACAGGCTGCAGCTCTTTGGTGAAGGCGCTGTCAATTGAGGTGGTGCTGATGCGTTTATCGTTCATTTCCGGTCCTTAACTTTGCTGTATCGTTCGTGACTCATTACTTCCCAGTTCTGGCCGCCGTCTCGGGACAGCAGCCGCCAGCGGCGATTAACCCTCAGGCTCAGGTTTCCGGAGCCGTGCATACGGCAGGGATGAATCCGCCTGGCTCTGAACTGGCGGAGGACATGGACCGCCTGCAGGTGCACCCACTCAGGAATTCGTATCGCTGTCAGGGCCATTGTCCTTCTCTCCTGCAGGTGGGGTGATCGTGTAACCGGCTTGTTCAGCCATCCATAAAAAAGTCTCCAGCGATGCTGTAACCTCGCCGTTCTGAACCGGGCGCGCGTGTATAACTTTTCCGTTCTCGATTGTCAGCACGATATTTACTGGTTCGTGCGTGATAATTGGTGTCTGATCACTCATGGCTTGTCTCCGCTGTGACTGATTTTTGTTTCTTGGCGAACTCAACCAGCTCAGAAATGAGCTCGTCAATTAATGCCTTTCCGCTTTCTGTCAGGAACTCACCGCTGCCATTCACATCTACGGCGTTGCTGTAAATTCCTCTGATGGCTTTTACTCCGTCAATATTCCCGCATTCACTGAGAGCCAGTTTTTCGAATCGCCTCAACAGACCATCAAGCAGTATTTCTGTTAATTCGACGGTGTTTATTCCCCCCTTAGGCATATTAATAATGATGCAGGTGCTTCCGGTTTTACGCTGGTGGCGTAATAACGCAGCCTTTAAAATTCGTCGGCGATACGTAGTGATTAAATTATCCATTTAATACACCTTTCGTTGTGCATCTTCATTTGCTAATACGATCCTTTCCTCTTCCTCGGTCCAGCTATATACCGACCCGGCAAGGTCATAAGCCAGACCTAAAAGGCCGTCAAGTTGATGGCAGTCAAAATCCTTATGGTGAGCGTGAATTGTTTGCATGAGGAAGTTAAGTTGTTCAGCTTTAATATTCACACCTTGCACGTCTTGGCGATCTTGTGTTGACATGATTTATCTCCCGTATGCTTTCCTAAGATATAAATTCGCGATATCCCAGTAACCAGCTGAACAAAATAACTTTGCAGTCTTAAAGGCGTTGATGTTTATCATGGTTTTTCCTAAAAAAGTGTATGGAATCCCCTCAGCAATAAAGCTGTTATTTATTTAGAAATCTAAAAAAAACTAAGCGTTGGATCTAATGGCTTGCTCTTCAATTAACCAGGCACAGACATCACTTGTTAACTTACTTAATAATGCTGCAATGGCCTCTATTTCAGAACAGTCCATTTTGTTGGGATATAACTCAATCATTTTGCAGATTATTTCTGCCTGATATGCTTTCTCTTTCGCTTGTTCTAATGAAAATTCATGCGCCATGATTGCCATCCTTTAATCCAGAAAGATATGAGGCAGCTTGAGAAATTTTATTCGTTGCCATTCCAATTTCTGCAAGGTCAGCGATGATACAAGAAAGGTTTAATATCTTTTCTTTGCTTATTTCTTTATCTTCAGCAATGGAGAAAATATTCAAACTGATATGGTTAATGGCTTCAAAGATAGACACGGTTTTAGTATCGCAATCTGATGCAATATCACCATAATCAATACTTGAACTATCTTTGCTGTAGCGAAAATCTGGAATATCAACAAGCTGATATAATTTTTTGATTGTCGTATTGGTCTTCATCTCACTGGCTCCGTTGTTTGCCGATGAGATGAGAATAGGGGAGGATTAATCTTGCGTCAATACTATAGTATTAATCTTATTTTCGTTTGTGGTTAACTTTATGAAACTAATGGTTTTTTATTTTTTTTGAGCAAAAAAAACCGGGTTTCCCCGGCTTAGTTCCAAACTGTAGATGTCCAAAACACTCTACCAACGACCTCTACGCTGGACATCTTCACTACCTCATCAGGGTACTCTTCTGCGTTATAGCTACGAATAGTCACCTCATCCGGACCTGTCCGGTATAGGAGTTTGATCCGCTTCCATCCTTCCTGATTGATCGCGTAAATCTTTCCATCAACGATTTTTTTATCTTCGATGTTAACAGCCACTGTTGTACCGTCTGGTATGAGTGGTTCCATACTGTTCCCGGCAGCCGGGAAACAGATAATGCCTGAACCATCCGTGCTTGCTCCAACTCTTCTCAGGGTAGACTTCGAAAACCTCAGTTTATAACCGTTGTAATCTTCTTCCATAACTCTGCCGCTACCGCATGCAAACTCAATATCTTTAAGGAATGGGACTTCCACTTCATCAGCTTCTAAAGGTGTGCTGCTATCCCAAGTCTCGACCTTGGTCCACTTTTCTTCTGGAGGGAAATCATCTGATTTACGGATCGCACCAACGCCTTCGCTTAACCACTCTGGGCGAACACCAAGGACATTAGCTATCTGAACAAGCTTAGTTGTCGACTTTGCCTTACCAGATACTAGTTTTTGAATTGCCCCCTGTGACACGCCGACTGCTTCAGCCAACTGGCTTTGGGTCAGCCCAGCCTTCTGCATGCTGTCTCTTAGCCGGTCCGAAAAAGTCGTTCCACTCATGATTTCGCCTCTGGTTAATACGATCGGATTAATTTAGTACAAAAGCTTTTTCCGTTCAACACTAGAGTATTCTTGCCAAATTAATACTATGGTAATATCATCCAAATCCTAAAGTATTTTTAAGGGCGCTAATATGTCAGAAAACGCTATCCAGAAAGCAGTGAGATTGGCAGGAGGCCAATCTGCGTTGGCTAGAGCCATCGGTGTCACTCAGGGGGCTGTTTGGAAGTGGCTGAACAACCATCAGAAGATTTCCCCTCAAAATGCGGTCGCTATCTCAATGGCTACAAACGGGGAAGTTAAGCCATACGAATTACGGCCTGATATCCCTACGGTATTCCCACGACCTTCCGGGGATATCTGATATGTCACAGGCATTTCAGCAGTTAGAGATGCCAGCTGTGTTTTGCCTTGCGGACAGTCAGTGGATAGGTGAGCAACTGCAGTCACTCAGTATGGCCGCCAAACAAAAAGCCATACAGCGTTATGCAGCAGTGTATCAGGAGACGTTCGAGGCCGAACCCGTTTCGTACCGCAAGGAGAACCGGGCAAGGCATGAAGCAAACACAAGGCTTCGCCTGTTTGTGAGAAATCAGGGCAGAGCTTTACAGGGGTATACCGCCGAACCTCCCCTGGCTGGAACGCAATCGCGATCCTGATTGTTTCGGGTTTAAAGGTACCCGAACAGAAGCAGGCTTAAAGGTGCCTGTTCAGGTTGGCAACCAACTGACCCAATTCCTCACATGTACTAGGGAAGTAGTACGTTTTTATGGGGAAGAGGGAAAGGGGGGTAAGGGGGGATTGGGTGTAGGGGCAGGAATAGGGTCTTTTCCAACAGGAGAGATCCATTGGTTAAGTAGATCACTGTCTTAAGGGCGCAATTTAAAAAAAACGCCTGTATCAGCAAGGTGGTACAGAGCGCTCAGGCGCTGAGAAACGAAAAGGGTTCTTCCTGGAAGAGTGATTTTTTCAGGGGAGCTGAATCAGAAGGGAGGCTGGCAGCCTTTGGGGAGGCCACCAGCCATGTGAGGGGGAATCCATGAAAACCACATCACAAAATTATTATCTCATCAGCACGGGGGCAGCACAATGGAGCTGACGATCACGCCGAATTTTGCACAGGAACGAGCGCTAAACATGTTGCGCCGTGACTGGAAGGCAAACGACACCTTCATGGTGTACTCGCCAACTGGTAGCGGTAAAACGGGTTTGGCCGCCTTCATCGTTGCCGGGTTTGTCAGCCGTGGTATGCGCGTCCTGTTCTGTGCACCGTACACCATCCTGATCGGTCAGACGGCTAATCGGTTCGTGGAGTATGGATTACCGGGGGATGAAATCGGTTATATCTGGGCGGATCACCCGAACTACGATCCGGACCGGAAAATTCAGATTGCCAGCGCCGACACGCTTATTCGTCGTGTTTTTCCTGAAAATATCGATCTGCTGATTATCGACGAAGCACACCTGCGTAAAAAACGCATCCTGAAGGATATCGACCGTCTACGCGGCAAAGGCGTAAAGGTGATTGGCCTGTCGGGTACTCCGTTTTCCCCGTTCCTGGGCAAATACTATGACCGACTGATTAAGCCGACCACCATCGGCGAGTTAATCCAGCGTGGCGATCTGAGTAAATACGAATTTTACGCGCCAACTAAGCCGGATCTGAAAGGCGTTAAAACCAAAGCATCGCTTGAGTACGGCAGCGATTACAACGAAACGCAGCTGGCTGAAATCATGTGCGGCTCTACGCTGGTGGGCGACATCGTACAGAACTGGCTGGAGAATGGCCGGGATCTGCCTACCATCGCTTTCTGTGTCAACGTAGCCCACGCCAATTACCTGACAATCCAGTTTAACCTGGCGGGTGTTAACGCTGAGGTCATGACCGCCGACACTCCAGTGGATGAGCGCCAGACCATCATTCACCGCTTTGAAACTGGTGCAACGAAAATCATCGTTAGTGTGGGCGTTCTGGTGGCCGGCTTCGATAGTGACGTTCGTTGCATCATCTACGCCAGGCCAACAAAAAGCGAAATTCGCTGGCTGCAGGCGCTCGGGCGTGGCCTGCGCACCGCACCGGGTAAAGAGTCCTGCCTCATCTTCGATCACAGCGGCACCGTGCACCGTCTGGGTTATCCGGATTCAATCGAGTACGACGATCTTCCCGGTAAGTCTGACGGGATGGAGGAAAGCGCGCGCCGAGCAGCTGAGGAACGGGCCGAAAAACTGCCACACGAATGCTCTCAATGCCATTACATGAAGCCAGCTGGCGTCTATGTATGCCCGAAATGTGGGCATAAGCCGCTGGGCGGTGAGGACGTCGATACCGACACCGGCCGGAAACTCAAAAAGCTGGGTAAAAACCAGCATCAGCCCACGAAGGCAGAGAAACAGGCCTGGTGGAGTCAGATCAAATTCTATCAGCGCCAGCGCGTATCGCAGGGGAAAAAGCCCGTCAGCGATGGCTGGTGCGCAAATACCTTTCGCGAACGGTTTGACGAGTGGCCTAACGGGTTAAGCGATTTCCCGATGGAGATCACGCCGACCGTCTCTAATTTCATCCGCCACAAACAGATTGCGTATGCGAAAGGGCAGGAGAAGGCCAAGCGCCTGCAGGAGGCATCAGGCACGGCAGCCCCATCCTCAGTACAGCAAGCACAGAAAGCGATTAGCGATATCAAACAGCAGTTAGGAAAACGAGCATGAAGACGGCAGAAGCAGCAAAAGGCCAATGGGCCATGATTTTCGAACATTACGGACTGCCGCCGATCACCGGTAAACACCATTTCAGAGGCAAATGTCCGCTTTGTGATTCGATTGGTAAATTCCGCATCGATGACCGCGACGGCGCGGGAACCTGGATTTGCACCTGCGGCTACGGTACGGGATTGGACTTGGTTACCAAAACCCAGGGCAAACCATTTAACGAGGTTTGCCGCGAAATTGATGAGCTGATCGGCAATACGTTCAGGCGTGACAAAGTGCCTGAAGCCAGTGACGCTTCTAAACTGCGGAAAAAGGTACTCAACAATTTTGCAAAAATGGCTCCTTTGCGCGGTACCTCCGGCGCCGATTACCTTAATTCTCGCGGTATTTTTAAGCTTCCAGCCGAGGCGGTACGGTTAAACCCAAAGCAACGGCATAACGGCCGTGTCTACCAGTCGATCTATTCACTGGCAACAGACGATAAAGGGGAGCTGTGTTACCTCCACCAGACGTTACTCGATGGCGCAAAAAAGGCTGATATCGGGGCCAGCGCAAAGCGACAGAAATCACTACAGGAAGATAACTATCTCGATCATGCCCGGTCAGTTGCGATCCGTATGTTCCCGGTCGCCAGCACCCTGGGCATTGCCGAAGGCATCGAAACGGCCCTATCTGCGCACCAGATTTATAACGTGAATACCTGGGCAACTATGACGGCAAATTTCATGAAGAAATTCCGCGTTCCTGCTGGTGTTAAGCACCTGATTATTTTTGCCGACCGCGACGAGAACAGCGCTACCGGGCTGGCGGCTGCGTATGAATGCGCTCATGCCAATCTGCTGGCAAAGAATGACCTGCAGCGCGTGAGCGTGTACTGGCCGGATCACGATGATTTCAACAATATGCTCATGAACGGTGATCAGGTTCGTGAGCTGGTTTTCCATAAAAAACAGCAGGTGGCCGCATGAAACTGGAAGCATCACTCAAACATTTTAGTCCTCAGGGCATGCACATCAGCGACGACGTGAAAGGAACCTCTCCGGATCGTATCACTGGCACCGATGTTATGGCGGCCATTGGTACCACCAGCAGCCGCGCGCGGTTTGGCCTGGCTGCCTTCTTCGGAAAGGCTGGTATCAGCAAAACCGATGAACAGCTCGCAGTTCAGGGGCTGGCGCGTTATGCGATGGATACTGCACCGAAGAACGTGCGCAAAGCCGCTGGTGGGGCGTTCGGATGGTGCATGCAGGTGATGGCACAATTTGCCTTTGCTGAATACTCCCGTTCGGCGGCTACCAGCGTGACATGTCACAGTTGCAGTGGTACCGGACGAACAACCCGCGAGCAGATTACCCGCAAGGTTTCGTACCCATGGGGTAAAGCACCATATTGGGCTAACCGCTCTCGTGCCGTTCGTCCGTCTGACTGGGAGCACTGGACTGAGGTAACAGAAGTTGTACCGGCTGTCTGTGATACTTGCGAAGGCAAGGGAACAATCAGCGCACGCTGTCGTTGCGGCGGCAAAGGTGAGGTGCTCGACCGTAAAGCCACAAGCGAGCGCGGCGCGCCGGTGTTTAAAACCTGCGAGCGCTGCAGCGGAAATGGTTTTTCTGCCGTATCATCTGCAACTGTCCATCGCGCCATTTTGAAGAGACTCCCGGATCTCCATCAGTCTTCGTGGTCACGTAACTGGAAGCCATTTTATGAGAGATTGGTTGATACGCTGATCAAAGGTGAAAGGCAAGCGGCGGAAGAGTTTGAGAAGGCTACCCGTTATTGATGCGATCGAAGCAAATGACAACATTTTTTTACTTTATAGCGTTGACTTTGCATAAGGTTGTCCTGTAAGCTTCAAATCGTGGGATATAACGCCTACACGAAATCAAACCCGCCTCCGAGCGGGTTTTTTTATGGCCGTAACAGGAAAGAGCATTGGGCTTATGGGCGTTCTGCGTCGAGGGCCACCCTTCGGGGGAAAGAGTGACGATAACCCGTCACAGTAGGCTCAGTGCTCTCCCCGTTACGGTTAATTGCAGTCCTCAGAGACAAGCCGAAGATAAGCACCGGCAACCGTAACCAATTACTCCCGAATCAGGTCAACACGAATGACAACATTCATCATTTGTGCGTCCGGCCCGTCTCTCACTAAATCAGATTGCGAACTGATCTCCGGATCGGGGCTGCCGGTTATTGCTGTTAACTCCACCTGGCAAGCCGTACCTGATTGTGAATACATTTACGCGGGTGATCTGCGCTGGTGGGATGAGAACATCGATGTTCTTCCGTCCTCCGCCTCTCGCTGGACCTGTAATTACCGGGCTCATAAACGCTATGGGCTAAATCTGTTTGATACAGATACTCGGTGGGCCTTCAACTCCGGGCAGCGCTCGATTCTGTTTGCTGCCAGCCAGGGGGCGAAAAACATCATCCTGTTAGGCTTTGACTGCTCCATTAATGGCGGTAGTCACTGGCATGGTGATCACGTCGGGCTGGATAATCCTACAGCAGAGAGTGTTACGCGATGGCGCGGGGAGTTTGCCAATACCGCCAGAGCGCTGACCGGTAAGGTGAATATCATCAACAGTAGCCGCCAGACAGCGCTTAAGTGCTTCCGGCGTCTCGGCCTCAATGAGGCTTTACGCGAGGTAGCATGTTAAACGTTCCTCTATTCATTGAAGGCATGCTGGGCATGGGTGACAACATCTACCAGCGCGCTTTCGTTAAGCAGTTGCCCGCCGGTACTTATATCCGGACCGCCTGGCCCGAACTGTATGAAGATTTGCCCGTTCTGCCCGTTCGCAGTTTTACAACGCTCCGCACGCAGCGTAAAAACGAGTACCGGACGCAGGCCGCTTTTCACCTGCCGCCAGATATGCGCCAGACAAAACGGATTTTCTACGGTCCGGATCATCTACGGCGCGGTTCAATATTTGACGCGATGCGCCAGCAGTTTGGCACCGAGCCGTCAGAACTCGATTTGCCCTCTTACGGACCCGCTGAATTTACGTCTGAAAAGCCGATCGCGGTAATTCGTCCGGCTACTGTTCGCAGTGAATGGCGCAGCGACTCCCGTAATCCTGATCCGGAATACCTGTTGCAGGCATCCCGGCTACTGAGAAAGCATTTCTGCGTAATCAGCGTGGCTGACCTGCAGGAAGGGGAGGAGTGGGCCGTCGGCGAACTTCCCGAAGCAGATCTGCGCATGCACTCCGGCCAGCTCAACTTCAAATCGCTGATGCGCCTGATTGAGCATGCCGCCGTGGTGGTTACGCCGGTGGGCTGGGCGCTTCCTGCTGCTATTGCCTATAAAACGCCGGTGTACGTTGTCGCTGGTGGGCGAGGTGGTCACAACGCCCCGGAAATCGTAACCGATCCGGCGATGGACCTTTCTCGTGTTGGCTGGGCAATCCCCGACAATTACTGCCGCTGTGAAGCATGGGATCACCACTGCGACAAGCGGATTTCAAATTTCTCCGATAAATTCGAGGCCTGGCTCCATGAAGTCGTTTTATCAGGAACTGGAAAGCGGGCTGGTATTTTTACCGGAGCTGGGGATCGGACGTTACCCCGTTCCGGCATCACGCCCGTATGACGAGCAGTATTTCGCAAAATATCAGCAGCTGGCTGACACCGAAACGGGCAGAGCTTTAACGCAATCCCGTATTGAGCTGGTGGATCGCCATTTTCACGGCCCTGTTCTCGACGTTGGTATCGGTGCCGGTCAGTTCGTCTCTACCCGACCGGGAACGCTTGGGTATGACGTTAATCCGGCCGGTATTGCCTGGCTGAACGAGCGGGGCGCATTCGCAGATCTCTACGCCAATAAGTGGCGAGCACTGACGATGTGGGATGTACTGGAACACATCGACGAGCCGGAGCTGGCGGTACAGCAGGCCAGTGAATACGTGTTCGTGTCGATCCCGATTTTCACTGATGCCGGAGACATTCTCCGCTCCCATCATTTCAGAAAGAACGAGCACATCTGGTATTTCACTGATGAAGGTATCAGGCGCTGGTTTGCAGAGCAGGGCTTCGAATGTGCAGAGCAAAACACAATCGAATGTCAGTTAGGGCGTAAGGGCGTCGCTTCGTACGCTTTCCGCAGAATTTAACTTCTTTTCACACACAGCACCCCGAACCCGGAGGTGTGGAATGCACAGAACTATGCCTGACAAAATCGCATCGATAGCGGGGTACTGTACATCCGGCGGCCTCATTTGCTGGGGTGGCATAGCTAAATGGATACATGACCTTGACTGGAACCTTGTCGCAGTCGTCGGCGGCTTCGTTATTGGCTTGCTGACTTTCTTCGTTAACTTTTACTTCAAACGCCGCCAGACAAAAGCCTATGAGGCAGCGCTGGCGCGTGGCTATGTAACCCCTCCACCGCAGGACAACTAATCATGGCATCAACTAAAAGCAAGCTCAGCGCTGCCATGCTTGGGCTATTGGCTGCCGGCGCCACTGCGCCGGTGCTAATGAGTCAGTTTCAGGATGAAAAAGAAGGCACCAGCCTGGTTGCTTATCCTGATGCTGGTGGCGTGTGGACGATTTGTGGCGGTGTGACTCGCGTTGACGGCAAACCCGTGGTTAAGGGTATGCAGTTGACTCGCCAGCAGTGCGACAAAATCGACAAGGCAGAGCAGGCGAAAGCTTTGGCCTGGGTGGAAAAAAACGTTCGAGTTCCGCTGACCGAGCCACAAAAAGTCGGCATAGCGTCTTTCTGCCCGTGGAACATCGGCCCCGGAAAATGCCTGCCGTCAACGTTCTGGAGAAAGCTCAATGCTGGTGATCGGTCCGGTGCATGCGCAGAGATAAAACGCTGGACCTATGACGGCGGTCGCGATTGTCGTATCCGCTCGAACAATTGTTACGGGCAGGTTCTACGCCGTGACCAGGAGTCCGAGCTAGCGTGCTGGGGGCTTGATAAATGACCCTGAAAACCTGGTTGCTTCTGGGTGTTGAGTTGCTGCTGTCAGGAATCATTATTTTTGTGCTGCTGGGGCAGGTTAGCGAACAACGTGGCAGGGCAGAAAAAGCAGAGCAAGAGGTAGATGGCCAGCGGCAGGTGATAGCCACTCAAGCTTTTAACATTAATCGTTTCAATCAGATTGCCGACTACACCAACCGGAACAATTCACTGATTGATGCCAGCGCCGATAACACGGTTATCGAATACCGGGAGATTCTTCGCCGTGAAAAAACCTGTGATCTGCCTGTTCCTGCTGATGTCGCTGGTGGGTTGCTCGAATACACGCACCGTCTACGTGCCAGCGCAATGCACACCGATTCCGGGAACGCTGACGCAGCCAGTGATGGCGCCACTTCCACCAGCTCGCTGACTTATTGCCAGGCTGTTCTCTGGATCAAGCCACTGCTGGCCGCTATCGAAAAAGCGAATAACCAGCTGGCTGGGATACGTGAAATAGAGAAAACCAGAGCCTCGCAATAGCGGGGCTTTTTTCTGCGCCTCGTACGCGCATTTCAGAGAGTCTTTCAGTAGTGAGCCTGAGGAGCATCGTTAAAGGTGGCGACCTCTCTCGGGCGGTGCTTCTGTACGACAGGCTCACACCTCAAAGGAAACGCAATGATGAAAAAAATAACAGTCACCGTATCGGGGCTTTCTCCATTTGTAATGGAAGTGGACTATCGCCCGGAAAAAAGTGAATTAGGTAATATTCTTCGCGCTCTTTCATGCGCAACTGAAATTGCTGCAAGAGAGGCGGTGAAAATCGGTGAGGAAATATCCGTGGATATACGTCGTGAAACTGAATCACCCCTTCATTTAACAGATTGTGAGCCTGCCGATACCGGGGGAACCGTTTATGAGGCAGTTTTTGAACTGAATGATGGTAAAAAAATCCTCGGCTATTCGGATCAAGACCAACCGAAGGCGAACGGAGATTATTACCATTGTGCAGCTACCAAAGGTATGAAAGGGCGGGTTATCGTGGTGGCTAAATATGTCACTAATTTCCGTTTTACTCCTCTATAAAGCTGATATTACAGGAGCCCTTTACTGAGGGGCTTCGATAATGTTTTTTGATTGAGGATTGTTCAGCATGGCTTCGATAAAAGAATCCACTGATGCCAATGGACAATCAAAATATTACGTCCACTGGAAGGATGAAAAATCCGGTCATGGACGCCGCCGCATCTTTAAGAATATTGATGATGCCGCACATCTTTTCTGGCAAAAACAGAATATCGAGCTGGATTGTCGAACCGCCAGCTGGACCGGAATAGACCATTCCTGGACTTTCCGAAAGTTAATTCTGTTTTATCTGGGGTATCAGGCCGGCAAGCTGGAAAAAAATATCATACGGCTGTCGTCATATACGAAATGCCGTCACGATCTTCTCGCTGTAGACGGGCCGATACTGAAAAAAAATATTCTCCATATCAGCCATCGCGATATCGTCGATTCGGTTCGCAACGGCTGTCATCGCTGGATTCGTTCGGCTTTCTTCCTGCTGGTGGAAAAGCGGCTCATCACTTTTAACCCAGTTGACCGTCCCGCGCGCCGGAAGCGTCGACCCATCACCATACCGCCATCATCATCGGTCAGGGAGCTACTGAATAACGCGCCAGTTCGCGAGCGTATCGCGTGCTGGCTCGGGATTTGTGGCCTGCGCATCGGTGAGGCTCTGGCGATTACTTATAACGACGTGTCAGCCGACTGGATCGACATCCGGGGACATGTTGTTGACGGCGTTATACATGAGGGGCTGAAAAGAGGAGTGGAGCGCCGTGTACGGATGCCGCGTGAGCTTTTCGCGTTGCTGGATAAAAGTAAACTCGGTACCTCTGAGCCTCTTATCTGCAACCAGTTTACCGGCGCATGTCTCGCTACCAGCTACGGCACTCAGGGCGTTCTCGTCAGAACCCTGAACGACTATGGCATTAAACGATTCCATCATCTTCGCCACTTTGCTGTATCTCGCCTGGCAAACAAAGGCGTCGATATTCTGAAGGTTTCCCGACTTATTGGGCATTCGAACATCAAAACCACAATGGACGTTTACGGTCACCTTTTCGGTGAAGTGGTGGAGATGGATTTGGACGACTGAGTTATCCACATAGTGGAAATATTAGGGCGATCCACTATCTCCCCATTCTGCGCGGCCTCCGGGCATCAAATCGCAGTTTTCCCGAAAAAAAGGATATGCCGCATTTTTACCCCCTCTGATATGCCGCACTTGGCACCAGAGAGGACGCGGCCTGCACGCCAGAATTTACCGCGTGATACGCCGCACCCGGATCGGAGAAATTGGATTTTGAACAAAAAATAATCACATTGACTTAGGCGGAAGTATGGCTCCTAAAAAAAGCTTCAGAAAAGCCTACGTCGGTATCGTTATGGACATGGCATTAGCCCGTAGCAAAATCAGCAATCGGATGGTTGCTCAGCGCTTAGGTGTGGACGAGACGACGATCCGTCGCTGGCGTAAAGAGAATATCGAGTTTGAGCGCGCTTTCACTGAGGCTCGCGAAGCTCTCAGAGAGAAAATAAACCGCGTCGCCGGTAAGAGCCTGGACGTTCGTAAACGGAAGGTTGTCACCACATCGCCGGATGGTGTGAAAACCACGATCGAAGATGTGCTGCCCACGCACAACGATATTGCTGTTTTCTCAAAAGTGCTCGGTCTTGGTACCAGCGTCTATAGCGAGGAAGAACGTCAGCGCGATGTGCTTCGCGAGGTGATGAAACACAAGGTAGCCGGGAAATACTCCGCGCTGGAGGCGGCGCAGCTGCTTGAGGCTGAGGGAGTAAAAGTTCCGGCAACCCTGCTTATGGAGCTGGGAGCACCGAAAATTTTTGAACCGTTCAACAATATGGACGAGGCAGCCAAAGCCGACGCGGCGAACCTGACCCCGCAGGAAGCAGCCGATATCTACAAAAAATACCTGGGCTGAAAATTGCAAAAACAGGCGTTTCGAACCGTAAAAACGCTATGCACTTTTTGACCCGTTTTATGCACGTTTTATTCATCCCGATTTGACCACTTTTCTGTTCAAAACAGAGGCTTCACGCTGTTTGCGTGATGGGTGCTGTTGCGCCAGTGCGGGTAACGACCATTATGTTAAATCGGGGCGTTTTTGAGGAATTTTTCTGTGCCGATCCCGTTCCCCTTTGACTTCCGCAAACCGGACTATACCGCCGTGTTTGAGTGGAGAATGGAGAGGCTGGAGCGGATCAGGAAAGCGCCTGAAATGCTTCCGGCACTCCGTGAGTTTTACCGCACTAACCCAGCTCAGTTCATCATCGACTGGGGTATGACGACGGACCCGCGTAACCTCGATTATGGCCTGCCTGCCACCATCCCGTTTTTGCTGTTCCCCCGCCAGGAGGAATGGATTCACTGGATCATGGACAGGCGCGCCAGTCTTGAGCATGGACTGACAGAAAAAAGCCGAGAAATGGGGCTGAGCTGGACCTCTATCGGTCTGGCCTGTTCGCTTTGCCTGTTCAACAAAGAAATGGTGATCGGGTTCGGTTCCCGTAAAGAGGAATATGTCGACAGTACCGGCGACCCGAAAGCACTGTTCTGGAAAGCGCGTAAGTTTGTCGAGCTGCTGCCGGTTGAGTTTCGCGGTTCATGGAGTGACAAAAAACATGCCCCTTACATGCGCGTGGAGTTCCCGGAAACGGGCGCGGTAATTAAGGGAGAGGCTGGCGATAACATTGGCCGTGGTGACCGTACCACGCTTTATTTTGTGGATGAGTCGGCATTCCTCAAACGGCCATTTCTCATCGATGCTGCGCTATCACAGACCACCCGCTGCCGTATAGACCTCTCTTCGGTCAACGGCATGAATAACCCGTTTGCTAAAAAGCGCCACAGCGGAAATATCCCGGTGTTTACGTTCCACTGGCGCAGCGACCCGCGCAAGGATGATGAGTGGTACCGCAACGAATGTCTGAAAATTGATGATCCGATTATCGTTGCTCAGGAACTGGACCTGAACTACAGCGCATCCACAGAGGGGATTCTCATTCCTTCTGAATGGGTGCAGGCTGCCGTCGACGCGCATATCAAACTGGGTATTCAGCCCAGCGGCCAGCGCCTCGGCGCAATGGATATCGCAGACGAAGGGAAAGACAAAAACGGCTTTTCTTGCCGCTATGGCTTCCTTCTGCAGAACGTTCACGAATGGTCTGGTATTGGCAGCGACATCTACGCTTCTGTCGTTAAATCGTTTGGGTACTGTGACGATTACGGTCTGGATGAGTTCCGTTTCGATGAGGACGGTCTGGGCGCGGGTGCACGTGGCGATGCTCGCGTGATAAACGAGCTCAGGCAGGCTGAAGGCCGGGGAACAATCACAGCTACGCCTTTCCGTGGTAGCGGTAGCGTATTCGATCCGGAAGATGAAGCCGTTCCTGGCGATAACGGAAAAGCGGCACGCCTGAATAAAGACTTCTTCGCGAACGCGAAAGCACAGAGCTGGTGGCATCTTCGCAAGCTGTTTCGTAACACCTTCCGCGCGCTAAACGGGATGGACTATAACCCCGACGAAATCATTTCGATAAGCAGCGAGATAGAAAATATTGACCGCCTGCTGATGGAGCTTTCACAGCCTACGTGGTCGAAAAACGCCGTCGGTAAAATCCTCGTGGATAAACAGCCGGAAGGCACAAAATCGCCGAACCTCGCTGACGCCGTAATGATTAACTACGCGCCGATGGATTCCTCTCTTGATAATTGGGCCAAACTGGCCGGAGCGTGACATGTCCCGTAAGAAACGCCAGAACGGCGCACAAAAGCCCGTTGCGACAGCTGACGGGTACAACAATTTCACGGCCAAACTTGGCAGCGACACCAGAAACATACAGACGGGCGGAATGTACATGCCCGGGTACATCAGCCGTAACAGGGTGATGCTGGAGTTTGCGTATCGTTCATCGTTCCTCGTTGGTGCCGGTGTGGATGCGATGGCCGATGATATGACCCGCAAGGGAATTAACATCAGCTCAAAGTTGAAACCCGGACAAAAGGGCAAGCTCGAAACATTCTGGGATGAGCTCGCTATATGGGATGGGCTTAACGATAACCTCAAATGGTCACGATTGTACGGTGGCGCGGTGCTGGTGGTCCTGCTTGAAGGGCAGGATATGTCCTCCCCGCTAAAGCTGGATCGTATCAAAGAGGGGCAGTTTAAGGGCGTGATGAGCCTTGACCGTTGGATGGTTAACCCGAGTTATTACGATCTCGTTACCGATTACGGTCCCGATTTTGGGAAACCGAAATATTACAAGGTAATCACGAACCAGCAGGGGATTCCCCCCTGGAAGATCCACCATAGCCGCGTTATCCGCATGGAGGGCGATACGCTTCCTTTCCAGCAGGCCCAGACGGAAAACGGCTGGGGGATGTCTGTTGTGGAGCGTATTTTCGAGCGTATCGAGGCGTTTGATACTGCGACGGTCGGCACCACACAGCTGATCCACAAAGCGCATCTGCGGACCTACAGCATTGAAGACCTGCGCAAGATTCTTGCTACCGGAGGCGACCTTGAAAAGGCGCTGATGAAGCACTTGGACATGATACGTCAGTTCCAGACCATCGAAGGCATGACCATCATGGATGGTAAGGATAAGTTCGAAACCCACAGCTATACGTTTGCGGGTATCGCTGATGTCCTTCTGCGCTTTGCTGAGCAGGTTTCCGGCGCGACGGGAATTCCTCTCGTCCGTCTGTTCGGGCAGTCCCCTGCAGGTTTCAACACCGGCGACGGCGATCTGGAAAACTACTACAGCCGGGTTAACTCGCTGCAGGAGAGACGCTTACGCCGACATATCCGCTGGCTGCTCGATATCTCCTGGCGCTCTCTGTTCGGTGAACCACTGCCTGACGATTTTACATTCGAGTTTAACAAGCTCTGGGAGATGTCAGATGTGGACCGTGCAGCGATGGCGAACAATGTGGTTACCGCACTCGGTACCGCCGTTCGTGAGCTCGGGATGACGTCTGCAGCAGCGCTTAACGACCTCAGGAACATTTCTGATGTGATTGGCATCGGTGGTTCTATCACTGACGAGGACATAGAAGATGCGAAGGCCCAGTGGCAGGAGGATGAACCTGAAACCATCCCTCCGCCGTCGTTCGGAGATCCAGTATCGAAAAAGCCTGTTGGCGATAGCAAACCAGATAGGGCAGATCGTCGATGGTACCTACGATGGTTCACAGGCCAGCGCTGACAGCATTTCGAAAACGCTGGTGGACTATTCCGAGGTAATCAGCGACTGGGCAGAGCAGGTTGGGCGAAGGATGTTTGCCCAGGTCGAGCAGGAGGAATGGAATCAGTGGAAATCGGTATCAGAGGAAATTGGCGCTGGGCTGCGCGATGTGGTGGGTAATACCCCCGTCGGGCAGGTGGCGCAGGATATCGTGTACCGCCAGATTCAGCTGATGAAGTCCCTGCCGCTGGAAGCAGCCGATCGCGTGATGGACATACAACAGCGCGCAATGCAGGCGGTTATCACGGGTGAACGCCCGGACGAGCTCTACGAGATGATCATGGCCTCCGGTGACGTGGCCGCCAGCAGGGCGCAGCTGATTGCCCGTACAGAGATTGGACGAGCTACCGGCGCGCTGACGCAGGCCAGAGCCCTTTCGGTTGGCTCAGAGGGCTACTGGTGGCGTATTGAGGGGGCCGGAACGCGGGATTCTCACCGCAAGATGAAAGATAAATTTGTGCGTTGGGATAACCCGCCGACGCTGGACGGTATGACCGGACACGCCGGATGTTTGCCGAACTGCAAATGCTGGCCTGAAGTACAGATTCCAGCACCGAGAAAATGAAAAATACGGCTTTGAGCATTCATTTCATGCGAACTGCAATATCCGCGAAATGTTATGAAAATGTTGTATTCGAAAAGACCGATTTTCAGCCCAGTTAATCGCTACTTTTACGGCTTTAAGGGGACATTTTAATCGAGTCCATTTTCGTCGGTGCGGGTAAGAACCCTTATGTTAAATAGCCCGTTATTTCGAACATTTTTCCCATCTCACAAGGTCGCCTCCGGGCGGCCTTTTTGTTGCCCGTAATCGAGCAGGTAACCCATGAAATATTTCTTCACTACACGCCTGGGCGAAACGCGCTATCTGCAGGCGGACGGCTCTCTGCTTTGTAAAGACGTGCCGATCGCACGCACAGGGACGCAGGTCTATTTACCTGAGGAAATCGACCTTGAACCGGACGGCACCGGCACGGTGACAGTCTGGCGAACAGAAGACGAGGTGTTTTCCCCGGAGACGATGGCGAGCTTTGAGGGCGTAGCCGTCACGCTGGGGCATCCAGAGGACAGTCTGGGCAACATCGTTTTCGTGAACCCTTCTAACTTCGCAGAGCTGGCACACGGACACATTCAGAACGTCCGGCGCGGCACCGGCGATAAATCGGATCTGCTCATTGCTGACGTGCTGATTAAACGGCAGGAAGCAATCGACGCGGTGAATTCTGGCCTGACCGATGTCAGCTGTGGCTATGACGCGCAGTACAAGCAGCTGGCACCCGGTAAGGGCAAGCAATACCAAATCACAGGTAACCACCTCGCTGTCGGAATCGACCGGGGGCGTGCTGGTGGCCGCTGTGCAATCGGGGATTCCATCCCATCAACAACAAAGGAGAAGCCTGTAATGTCATGGCTTAAAAAACTGGCTCAGGCCATTAAGACGAAAGATGAGGATGCACTGGCAAAACTCATCGACGAAGCGCCGGATATGCCGTCTGATGGCATGCCTTCAATCCCCGGTTCCTCTATCACCATCAACATTCCTTCACAGGCCACAGCCTTACCTGAAGGCAATCGCACCACTACGGACGAAGGCGATCCGAACAAAGACAAAACCGGCACCGGCGATGAAGAAATCCCGGCCTGGGCGAAAGCGCTGCTGGTTCGCCTGGAAAAGCTGGAGGGTAAAACCACCGACGGCGATCCTGACCCTGGCAACATGACCACCGACGAAGACGAAGAAGAAAACCGCAAAGTGACGGGTGACGCAGCCTTTAAGCGCAACCTGATCGCCGATGCGGAAATTATCTGCCCTGGCTTCCAGCCTGCTGGCGATAAGAGCCTTAAGCGTCAGGTTCTGAATCATGCAATGCGCACCGGTGACAGCCTGAAATCATTCGGGGTGGATGATTTCTACAAAGCGCCTAAGGCTACGGTCGACGCGGTGTTTACTGCCGCTGTGGCGCTGCATAAGGCGAAAAATCAGCTGACCCCGCTGAATAACATTACCCGCACTACGGACAGCGGAATCAGCACTAAACACCTTTCCCCGGCAGAACTGAACAAGGTCAACGCCGAATTCTGGGCAAAAAACAAATAAGGTAAATCATCATGGCAGGTACTGCATATTTAACGCGCATGCCCCTGGGCATTGCCGGGGGCGTTACCCGTCCTCGTGATCTCACCATCGAGCCGGTTAGCCTGGACCACACGAAGCAGTTCGCGTCCTACGGGCTGGCTGGTAAATACGTGAACGATAAATTCGTTCCGCTGGAATCTGGCGACACCATCAGCAAAGTGAAAGGGATTCTGGTTCGACCGTTCCCGATCACCTCTGCTCTGGACCTTGCTTACATCGGTGTGACGGCTAATCAGGTTGGTGACAACCTTAAACGCGGTTACATCTGCGTAACTGCTACAGCAGGCAACGCGGCGACCGCGAAAAAAGGCGATCCGGTTTACGTTCGCGTGGCTGGTGGTACCACTCAAAGCCCGGTTGGCTCCTTTGTGCTGTCGCCGGACTCTACCGCATCAAATACACCTCAGCTGCCAAATGCAGAGGTCATGGGGCCGGGTGAAGCCGATGGCCGTATTGAAATCGCTTATAACATCTGAGGGAATAAGTAATGTTTACATTTGACAGAGCGACCATCGACTCCACCGGCGCATTTCTCATCGGCGAGCTGGAGCGTATGGATCAGGCACTAAACATGCCTTTAGTGTCCTACAAATGGTCACGCGACATGCCGCTGCGCAGCGACATTTCTATCGCCGATGAAGTGTCATCATTCACTAATACCAGTTTCGTCGGTGTTGGTGGTCCAAACCCTAACGGTAAAAACTGGATCGGTAAAAAAGCCACAGCCATTCCTGGTATCGAGCTCGATATTCAGCCTACCCGTAACAACCTCACCCTGTGGGGCCAGGAAATCAGCTGGACGGTACCGGAGCTTATTTCTGCCCAGAAACTCGGCCGTCCGGTTGATGTCCAGAAATACGAAGGCATGAAGCTGAAGTGGAACATGGACACCGACGAACAGGTTTATATCGGTGATAACGAGCTCGGCGTTGCTGGACTGCTGAACCTGCCGGATGTTACTCCTGTTGCTGCCGCCGCAGCGTGGACCGCAACCACCGATCCGGATGTGATTGTTCAGGATATCAACCTGGTACTGTCTGATGGCTGGGTTCGTTCTGGTTATGCGGTCTGCCCGGCGAAAATCGGTCTGGCGCCGGAGCTGTTCGGCCTGCTGGCGAGCAAAAAGGTTTCCTCTGCAGGGAATATCTCTGTGCTGGAATACGTGAAGATTAACACCATCGCGTTTCAGGAAAACGGCACACCACTGGAGATCGTATCCATGAAGTGGGCCTCCAAGCGTGGCGCTGGTGGCGCGCATCGTATCGTTGCTTACACCCAGGACGAAAAATACGTTCGCTTCCCTATGGTTCCTCTGCTGAACACTCCGCTGGAGTATCGCGGCCTGCAGCAGCTGACCACTTACTACGGCAAGCTGGGCCAGGTGGAAACCCCGTATTCCAATACGATCTCTTACCTGGACGTTCCGGCGTCTTAACCTGAAACAGGCGGGGAAACTCGCCTTTTTTATGGAGCAAAAACATGAAATACGTTGTTTCCGGTGGCGCGACTCTCAGCTTTGCCGACGGTTCTAAATTTGAGCTGTCTCAGGGCATCCATGACAGTTCCTCTTTCCCGAAAGAAGTTAAGGACCATTGGGCCTTTAAAGCCTATGCGCGCCCGATTGACGAAGCCGACCTGGCGAACGAGCAGAGCAATGAAGACCTTTCCGCGAGCCTCGTTCTCCTGGCAGAAGAAAATAACACCCTGAAAGCGCAGCTGGCTGAGCATGAAAAAACCATCACAGCGCTGGGGAATGAAAATACAGACCTGAAAGCGCAGCTGGCAGCCGCTCAGGCACCAGCAGGCGGTAAACCTGCCGACAGCACGGACAAAACCGATAACACCGGCGGGGACGCGAAAAATGCCAAAAAACAGCAGGCTTCCGACTAACGAGCAGTTCCGCACCGACTTTCCCGAGTTCGCCGATAAAACCCGCTACCCTGACCCCTCAGTGAATTTCTATCTGGGGCAGGCCGATTCACTCCTGAATCAGGACGTACAGGGCGATCAGTTCGTCTACCTGGCCGAGCTATTCACAGCTCACTATACGGAGCTGCGTGGCCGCACGCTGGCCGCCGCTGCCGCTGGTGGTGTGAACAGCAACGGCGCTGCAGGTGTAGTGTCCTCTAAGTCCGTGGATAAGGTTTCAGTGAGCTATGACGTGTCCGGGGTAATCAATCCGGATGCCGGTTTCTGGAACAGCACCGCCTACGGGCGCGAGTTCTACTGGTGGTGGTCGATGTTCGGTGCTGGTGGCAGGCAGCTGCTATGAAAAGCGGGTTAACGGTTCGCGCTGATAACGCCGTGGCTGTTCTGGAATCCCTCCGCCAGCTATCCGGAATGGATGTGCTGGTAGGAATACCTGAGGACAAGGCAGGACGTGAGGATGGCTCTCCGATTAATAACGCGGAACTGGGCTACCTCCACTCGACGGGCGCAACGGTGGAAATCGACGGTACAACGGTCACGCTTCCCCCGCGTCCTTTTCTGGATATGGGGATCGAGGATTCAAAACCCCGAACCACTGCGCACCTGAAGGCAGCGGCAACCGCCGCGCTGGAGGGGCAGACTGAAGCAGCAATGCGTGAGCTGGAGAGCGCCGGACAGATTGCCCGTGACGCTGCAAAAGCCGTTATCGGTGCTGGTGACCGGCTGCACCCGCTTTCTGAGAAAACCCTAGAACGCAGAAGGGCCGAAGGCATTCCCGGTGACAAGCCGCTGTATGCCCACGGATACCTGCTGCGTTCAATTAACTACGTCGTGAGGAAAAAATAATGCCTCTTCTCGATGTGAGCGATGTTCTTCTCGATCCCGACTTCATGGACACCAGTCTGGTGTGTCACCGGCAGGTTCAGACGGTGGATGAGGACAATTTCACGAAAAACACAGCTCAGGATATCCCATTCTCTGGCGTGGTGACGGTTGACCGTTCTCTGGAAGCCAGGCGAATGGCGGCAGGCCAGAACATCAGCGGCGCGATCCTCATCGTGACGCAGTTCAGATTAACCCAGGGCCAGCCCGGTTCAGACAGCGCCCCGCGACTTGATGCCGATATCGTGAGCTATAACGGGCGTGCTTACCGGGTGACATTTGTCGATCCGTACACCAGTTACGGCGCCGGATTCGTCCAGGCGCATTGTGAGCTGGTGGACTTTAACGGAGGGACGCCAGTTGAGTAACGACAGCACCGCGCGCGGTTATCTGACGCCTGTCGGGGATAGCCCCCAGTATGACGAGGCGCTGGAGCGTGAAATCAGCCGGTGGATTCGTGGCGTTTCTGGCTTGCCGGCCGCGCTTGTTTTCCCCCGATGGACTGACCCGCAGCCGCAGATCCCAAACAACGGGGTGACGTGGTGCGCCTTCGGTATCACTACCGTTCCCCAGCCGTTAAGCCAGTCCGATGTTCAGGTTTCGGAAGAACAGTCCGAGCAATGGACATGGGAACAGGTAACGGTGATTTGCTGCTTCTATGGCCCTCTGGGGGCCAACACTGCATCAACTTTCCGCGCGGGAATATTCGTCGAGCAAAACAACGCTGAGCTGAATCGCTCGGGACTTTCGCTGGTGGAGGCCGGGACTATCTACAACCTGCCAGAGCTCATTAATAACCAGTGGGTGAGGCGCTACGACCTCACCATCACGCTGTCCCGCAAAAACATTCGTACCTACAACGTCCGGACGCTGCAAGATGCGCCCGTCTCATTTTTCGGAGACTAAATTATGCCGCAGGGATTACCTGTATCTAACGTCGTTAATGTCGACGTGATCATTGGGCCGCGTGCGGCTACTGGTCGAAACTTTGGTTCGCTGCTCATTCTCGGGAGCTCAACGGTTATCCCGGTTTCTGAGCGCATTCGCCTCTACTCATCCCCGGAAGATATCGGCACAGATTTCGGCGTGGATAGCCCGGAATATGAAGCCGCTACGGTGTATTTCTCGCAATCACCGAAACCGCAGCAGGTGTATGTCGGTCGCTGGGCTAAAACGCTGGTATCGGCTGAAAGCGGTTCGACGGAAACGCTGCTGCAGGCGGTGAACGCCGTTCTGAATTACACGAACTGGTACGGTCTGGCCGTGGCTGACGATGAAGATATCGACGATGCCGACTGGCTGAGCGTGGCCGCTGCGATTGAGGCCTCCAGTCTCAGCCGAATTCTGGCGATTACCACTGCAGAGCCTGAGACGGTAAACGCGACCTCCACTACCGACCTGGCTTATAAGCTGAAGGCGGCAAAATACGCTCGCACGTTTGTGCAGTATTCCACCAGCAGCAAGTACGCCGCACTGTCTGCATTTGGTCGCGCGTTCACGGTGAATTTCAACGGCAGCAACACCACCATTACCCTGAAATTCAAGCAGGAGCCGGGGATCACCTATGAAACCCTGACCACCAATCAGGCGGCGGCGCTGGATGCCAAAAACTGCAACGTATTTGTGTACTACCAGAACGATACGGCCATCCTGCAGCAGGGCGTAATGTCCAGCGGTGATTTCTTCGACGAACGCCACGGGCTCGACTGGCTGCAGAACTACGTTCAGACCAACCTGTACAACCTGCTCTACACCAGCACAACCAAAGTCCCACAGACCGATGCTGGCGTTACGCGCCTGCTTTCCAATGTTGAACAGTCGATGGATCAGTCCGTCACGAACGGGCTGGTGGCTGCTGGCGTATGGAACGGTGGCCCGATTGGGCAGCTGGATTCCGGCGACACGCTGACAAAAGGCTATTACGTCTACGCGCAGCCGATTTCCGAGCAGGCGCAGGCAGACCGTGAAGCACGTAAGGCACCGGTTATTCAGGTGGCCTGTAAGCTGGCGGGTGCGGTTCATTTCGCTGATGTGCAGATCAACGTCGTTCGCTAAGGAGAACATGAATGGCTACTTATTCTTTTATGGACGTCACGGCGTCCCTCTCCGGCCCGACCGGTGAGATTGATCTGGGCTACGGTTCCGCCAGTTCAGAGGAGGGGATCACCGTTGCAATGGGCGGCCCCAAAAATACCATGACCATCGGCGCTGACGGCGAAGTGATGCACAGCCTGCACGCGGATAAAAGCGGCACGGTAACCGTCAACCTGCTGAAGACCTCGCCGACAAACAAAAAGCTGTCGCTGGCGTACAACGCGCAGAGTCAGTCCTCAGGTACCTGGGGAAACAACGTCATTGTGATCCGCAACAAGGTGAGCGGAGACATCATCACGGCGCGCAGCGTGGCGTTCCAGAAACAGCCGGATAACGCCAACGCTAAAGCCGGTAATACGATGCCCTGGGTGTTTGACTGCGGCAAAATCGACCAGGTTCTCGGAGAGTTTTAACAGATGGAATGCTCAATCAAAGGCCACGATTACCGCGTGGCAAAACTCAGCGTTTTTGACCAGCTGAAAGTGACCCGCAAACTGCTGCCGGTGCTGGCGGGCATGATGTCAGATTTCGGGAGCATTCGCTCCCAGCTGCCTGCTGATGGCAAAATCGACACCGTGAAATTCGATCAGCTGAAACCGGTTTTTGAAACCCTGCTCCCGCGCATCGCTGAGGAACTGTCTTCCCTGACTGAAGAAGATACCAACGCGATTATTCATCCGTGCCTGGCCGTGGTATCACGCAAGCACATGGACGGATGGACGCCGGTATTCAACAGCGGTCAGCTGATGTTCGATGATATCGACCTGCTGACCATGCTGCAGCTGGTGGCGCGGGTGGTCGCCGATTCACTGGGAAATTTTTTGCCCGTGAGCCCTACCAGCGCGACGCCGGACCAGCCTCAGGGTTAACCCTCAACAGCCTGCCTGACGGGCTGTCTTATCTCCTTGACCCGGTTGACGCCGGGTTAATCCCTTATTACGCGCTGAAGGATGGATCAGTCGATCTGTGCGATATCGCGCTGATGAATGACCACCTGGCCGTTAAGGCAGACAACCAGCGCCGTATTGAGAAATGGAGAGAGGATAATGAACGCTGAGACTATTAAAGATTTCCTCGTCTCGCTCGGATTCGATATCGATGAAGCGGGCGCGTCAAAGTTCGACTCTGTTCTCGCCGGCACAACCGCAAACGCCATCAAAATGGGGCTGGCCGTCGAAGGTGCCGCGCTTACCGTGGTGGCCTTCACGGCTAAGATCGCCTCGGGGCTGGATAATCTCTACTGGGCGTCACAGCGCACCGGCGCGACGGTTCAGGGGATTCAGTCTATTGGCTATGCGGTTTCGCAGGTGGGCGGCAGCGTGGACGCGGCGCGCACCTCTCTGGAAAGCCTCTCCCGGTTTGTTCGTAACAATCCCGGCGCGGAAGGCTTCCTGAATCGCCTGGGCGTACAGACCCGTGACGCCAGCGGCAACATGCGCGACATGGCCGCTATCTTTACGGGTGTCGGCCAGAAGCTCAGCAGCATGCCGTATTACCGGGCTAACCAGTATGCGCAGATGCTGGGTATTGACGAAAATACCCTCATGGCGATGCGCCGGGGTGTGGGCGGTTTCTCCGGGCAGTACAGCGCAATGGCGAAAGCTATCGGCTTCAATGCTGACGAGGCGGCCAGAAGCTCCAACAAATTCATGACCTCCCTGCGCGAGTTCGGCGCGATGGCAGGCATGGCCCGTGACAAAATCGGCTCTAATCTTGCTGGTGGTCTGGCGGGTTCGCTGGACACGCTGCGCCGCCACATCCTCGATAACTTCCCGCGCATCGAGCAGACCCTGACGAAAGCCATAAAAGGCATTCTGGCGCTTGGGGACATTATCGGACGGCTATTCTTCCGGCTTATTGAGGGGACATCCAGCCTTATCAACTGGTGGCAATCGCTGGATAAGCAAACGCGGGATCTGATCTCGTTGTTCGGCGCGCTGACGATTGCGCTGCGCATTCTGAACAGTACGTTCTGGATGTCGCCGATTGGCCTCATTACCGCGCTGGCGGCGGGGATTGCCCTTCTGTGGGAGGACTATCAGACCTGGAAGGAAGGCGGGGACAGCCTGATTGACTGGGGCAAGTGGAAGCCGGAAGTAGACGCCGCGCTGAAGATGGTTCGTGACCTTAAAACGACCGTTAACGAACTGGCGAAAGCGCTGGCGAAACTGCTCAATATTGACCCCAAATCATGGTCCCTGAAGTGGGATTTCAGCAACTTTATCGACCAGATGGGCGAGTTCAGCAAAATGCTGAATATGATCGCCGACCTGCTTAACGCCATTAAAGATGGCCGCTGGGCTGATGCCGCCAGCATCGGCAAACAGATGCTTAATCAGGGCAGCGAAAATCCGTCAGCGATGCCGATGGTAACAGACAGCGCCAACGGTACCGCCGACTGGATTAAAGAGCACTGGGGATTCGATCCTCGCAGCGTGGGCCGAACGGTGCGCGGCTGGTTTGGTGATGATGAGCCAGATCAGATAGGACAGGCTGCAAAGCGAGGCGAACGGAACAATAATCCCGGAAACCTTAATTTTGCTGGTCAGGCGGGGGCTGAGCTTGAGCGCCCCGGCGGCAGGTTTGCCCGATTCGAAACCGCCTTTGATGGCTTGCGCGCTCTTTCGCGCCAGCTCTTGCTGTATGCCGGGAGAGGGATAAACAGCGTGGAGAAAATTATCTCCACCTGGGCGCCCGCTTCCGACAATAACAACACAGCAGCCTATATACAGGCGGTTTCCCAACGTCTGGGAGTAAATCCGCAGGCCGCTTTAAATATTAACGACCCACAAACGATGTCGGCATTAATGAGTAGCATTATTCACCATGAGAATGGGCGAAACATCTATTCGAAGGAGTTAATCGGGAAGGCTGCCGTCGCGGGAATTGGCGGGGCGAACGTGAACCAGCAAAACACTTACCACATCTACGGTGGTGGTGACCCGCGTTCTGTCGGTACCGAGGTCGAGCGTCGGCAGCAGTCGGCAAACGCCCAGGTAATGCGCGGTAATCAAACGAAGGTGGGCTAATGGATATTCTCTCTACGCTCTTTCAGCAGCAGAGCCGAAAAATAGGGATGATTGTCCCCAGCGTGGTTGTTTCTGAGAAGCATACCGACACGCTGGAGATAACCGAGCATCCTGTCGAGGTCGGGGCCGCTATCGCCGACCATGCCTACAAAAAACCGTCTGAAGTGGTGATGGAGGTCGGTTTCGCTGGTGGCGGATCGTTGCTGGATTTTGCCAGTAACCTGACGGCTACCAGCCTGCTCGGTCTGAGTCCCCAGCAGACGTATCAGGAGATACTCGACCTGCAGGCGAGCCGTATTCCTTTCGATGTGGTGACCGGCAAACGGCTGTACAGCAACATGCTGATCCGCGCGCTGGAAGTGACGACAGACAAGACAACCGAAAACGTCCTGTCTGCCGTCCTCACCCTGAGGGAGGTTCTTATCTCGCAGACGCAGCAGATCACCGTCGCGGATAAAACCAACATGAAGGACGGGGCCAGCACGTCGGCGGTACTGAATACCGGCAACAAAACCACAAAGCCGCCAAATACCTCGCTGCTGAAAAGCATCACGGGTAACGCGGCGTCATTACTGGGGCTCGGCTAATGGCAATTCAGGAAATCCCGCTGACAGCGGATAACCAGCAATTCAGCATCATCCTGGCGGGGACCACCTGGCGGATTAGCATCATATGGCGCGATCTGTACTGGATTATGGATCTGCAGAACGACAGAGGGGAGCCGGTAATCTCCGGTATTCCTCTCGTCACCGGCGCTGACCTGCTGGCGCAGTACGGCTATATGGGCCTCGGCTTTAAGCTGGTGGTGGTCTGTGATGACAGCACACAGGATTACCCGACGAAAACCGACCTGGGCGGCCGCAGTCATTTACTGGTATCAACGGAGTAAGCATGTCACAGAACTGGATGAGACATTTCGAGCTGCAGCTCTTGGACGAGAACGGGCAGGGTATTGAGCTCAGCGATTTTAAAGTGACCTTTACGATCGACTGGTTCAACATCAGCAGCGCGTCGCGGGTGGGTACGTTCAAAATCTACAACCTGTCAGCTGATACGGTGAACCGCATCACCGGGAAGGAGTTTTCGAAAGTGCGGCTGATTGCCGGTTACGACGGTATCGCGCCGGAGGTGTCGGCAAGCGACGTCGGGACCGTGCGCGAAGTCGACGCGGCGGACGTGGGCCAGAGCGATGGCCGCAACTACGGTCTGATTTTCAGCGGCGAAATTCGCTACTCAGTCACCGGTAAAGACAGCCCTATTGATTCCTACGTCCTGATTCAGGCAGCCGATACGGACCTGGCTTTTGCCACAAGCATAACCTCGCAGACGCTGGCAGCCGGTTACACGGTAGCAGACGTGAACCGCGCGCTGATGAAAGACTTCGAGGCCAAAGGCGCGACCGAAGGCCTGACGCCTGAAATGCCTGCTACTGTGTTCCCCCGGGGCCGGGTACTGTTCGGCATGACTCGGCATCTTATGGATAACGTGGCCGGACAATGTGGCGCAACATGGCAGTTCGTGGACGGGCAGCGCCAGATGGTGGCGAATAACGAGTATGTTCACGACGCGATTGTGCTCAATAGCGCCACCGGGCTTATCGGCATGCCGCAGCAGACCATCGGCAATGGCGTAAACGTCCGCGCGCTGATTAACCCGAATATCCGGGTTAACGGGCTTATTCAGCTGGATCAGGCTTCCGTGTATCGCACCGCGCTGTCGAACAACGATATCGCTATGGCTGGTGGGCAGATCACCGACCAGAACACAGACGGAAATATCACGCTCAGCGGCACCACGGCGCAGCCTGCCAGCATCGCAACGGATGGCGTTTATATTGTGCGCGGGATTATGTACACTGGCGACACAAGGGGCCAGGCGTGGTACATGGATATGATGTGCGAAGCGCGTGGTGCGGCGGATCTTGTTTCCTCATCAGCGAGGGAAAGAGGGCTTTAATGAAACGGTTCTGTTTGGCGTTAGTTATGATGGTTACTGCTCCGGCGATGGCTGCAATTCAGTGCGGCAATTACACGATGACCGGTGACGGAATGACTGTTATTAACGGTGAAACTGTCACATCACAGAAGATAAAATTTCTGGGAAAAGATGGTGACTACTCAAACATGAAAATGGACATGGGCCTGATGCCTTCGCGTGATGGTAACAATTACGGCTTTGAGTTTGTGAAGCGTAACGGAAAAGCTTTCCTGAACGTCCAACTGCTGCAGAACAGCATGGACGCGCCGAAAATCATCGGATCTTTCCCGTGTAAAAAGGTTGATGGCTAATGACCGAAGAAACTAATCCACTTGATTCGTTTGTAGAGCCTGATTTTGAAAAGGTGCTTGGAGGCATCGACCCCAAACTCGTATCATCTTTTTTCAATTATTTTTCCCGTTTTGAACATGCTTTAAAAATGCGCGGTTTAAAAAGAGTCCAAAGGGGCTATATTACCGGTGTTGAGTGGGGGAATTATTCTCCGGCGATCGTTTATCCTACAAAAATTAAAGCTATTGATGGCGCTGTAGAATATTTGTGCCGTGAGCCAGTGAAAAGACAAAAGGAAGACCTCTCCTGGGAAGCTGCGCCAGTTATAGCTACGGTAACGTTTGACGATGCTTTGCAGCAGGTTCCCTTTATCCGGAATAACCTATTCCACGGTGGAAAATACCTCAAGCCTGACGCGAAAAGGGATAATTCATTATTGGAAGCTTCAATCGTTTTGATTAAGGCCTGTTTGATTAGCGACCCCGCGTTACTTCACGAATTTAATTACCACCGTTAGATAGTCGCACTTAATAAAATGAACCCGCCACCCGGCGGGTTTTTGCTTTCTGGAGCCGACCAAATGGCAGTATCTGACCAGACCCGCAGCGGCGACCTTGCCGAAACATTCAAATCTGAGCGGGAAACCACAAAGAATCAGATCCGAGTCGCTTTGCCTGGCATCGTCCAGTCGTTCGATCCTGACGCGGTGACGGCGGTTGTGCAGCCTGCTATCCGTTCGGTTGAAACTGATAACGACGGGAACCGTATTACCAAAAATTACCCGCTGCTGGTGGATGTGCCGGTGGTGTTTCCGCGCGGCGGGGGATGCACGCTAACGTTCCCGGTTAAAGCCGGTGATGAATGCCTGGTGATTTTCGCCGATCGCTGTATCGATTTCTGGTGGCAGAACGGCGGGGTGCAGGAGCCTGTCGACGATCGGGTGCATGACTTATCGGATGCGTTCTGTATCGTCGGGCCGCAGTCACAGGCGCAGAAAATCAGCGGAATCAGCACGGGGGCCGCTCAGCTGCGCAGCGACGACGGAAGCACGTTCTTTGAGCTCAACCCCACTACGCAGAAAATTAAAATCGTAGCGCCTGGCGGTCTGGATGTAGTTACCCCGCAGGCCGACTTCTCGGCGAAAGTTACCATTCACGGGCTCCTGTCCTGGCTGGGTGGAATGGTGGGTTCTGTTGCTTCTGGCGTTGCATCCAAAATCACCGGTGCTGTCGAGTTTATCGGTACCGTTAAAGCTAACGGCAAGTCAATCGATGATACGCACACTCACGGCGGCGTGCAGCACGGCACCAGCAACACAGACGGGGTGAACTGATGCGATACAGACGTGAAGACGCCGACGGTGATTACACCTTTGGCAGCGGCGATGATACCTGGCTGATTAACTCACCGGAGGCCGTGGCGCAGGCGGTAAAAACGCGATTCGAATTGTGGTATGGGCAATGGTTTCTCGACACCACCGAGGGGACTCCGTGGATTCAGTCCGTACTCGGTAAGCAGAAGCCGGAAACCTACAACCTGGCGATCCGTAAGCGCATCCTCGAAACGCGGGGTGTTAAATCCATCCTCTCTTTCAATACGACAGTGAACACTACGACGCGCCGCGTCCAGTTCTTCGCTGAAATCGACACCATCTACGGAACAACGACAGTAACCAGCGAGGCATAAATGGCCCTCAATTTGGACACACTCGGCTTATCGGCAACGGTAACCGCTGAGGGGATCAGTGCGCCTGATTACCAGACGATACTCGATACCCTGACGAGCTATTTCCAGCAGATTTATGGCAGTGACGCTTATCTGGAGCCGGACAGCAAAGACGGCCAGATGGTAGCGCTGGTGGCTCTGGCTATTCACGATGCCAATAACACAGCCATCTCCGTTTATAACTGCTTTTCACCTGCAACAGGTTACGGCGCCGCGCTGACCAGCAACGTAAAAATTAACGGTATCGCGCGCCGGGGGGCGACGAACTCTACCGTGGATCTGGTTTTGACCGGTACTGCCGGGACGTCCATCACAAACGGTACTGTGAAAGACACGAATAACGTGATCTGGCGACTTCCTGCCTCGGTGACGATCGGTGTCGGCGGTACCGTGACGGTAACTGCAACCTGTTCAAACAGCGGAGCGGTTGCGGCGCTGGCCGGGACGATTACCACTATCAACACGCCGACTCGTGGCTGGGCATCTGTAACCAACCCGGCAGCGGCCACCGTAGGCGCACCGGCTGAAACCGACGCAGAGCTGCGCATCAGGCAGGGGCAAAGCGTAGCGCTACCATCCCTCACACCGTTTGAAGGGGTCGACGGTGCGATCGCCAACGTTGCAGGCGTGACACGTCACAAGCTCTACGAGAATGATACTGGTGCTATCGACAGCAACGGGCTGCCGCCTCATTCCATTTCCGCCATCGTCGATGGAGGTGATGTTACCGAGATAGCCCAGACAATCAGGGGAAACAAAGGGCAGGGAACAGCCACCTATGGGACGACATCTGTCACGGTACCGGACACCTACGGCAACCCACACGTGATCAGCTTTTCTCGGTCTACTGATGTGCCAATTTATGGACATATCACCTTGAAGGCATTCACCGGCTACACGTCGCAAATTGGCGTACAGATTCAGCAGGCCGTCGCGGATTACATCAACGGGCTGACCATCGGCGACGATGTGCTGCTGAGCAGGATTTATTCTCCGGCGAACCTCGGCGTAGTGAGTGGCGGCAATGCGCGCTACTACGACATACAGGAGCTGCTGATTGGCAAATCAGCCGGTAGCGTAGCGGCGGCAAACATCATTATCGCCTACAACGAATCCGCGTCGTGTAAACCCGAAAACATTGTTCTAACGGTGACGTCATGAGCAAGTACACGGACTTAATCACAAACTATCACGCCACGAAGCCGAAATTTTTTGATCACGTCGACCTGAGCACGCGGCCACTGATTGATATCACCGGCGCCACCCGGGGGCTGGTAAGCGCTTTCGACATTGATACCGCCGTCGGTGTCCAGCTCGATACGCTCGGCCTCTGGATTGGTCGCAGTCGCATCGTCAGTCAGCCGATAAGCGGGGTGTATTTTAGCTGGGACACTGACGGGCTCGGATATGACCAGGGCGTATGGCAAGGCCCGTATGATCCTGATGCAGGCTATACCACGCTGAGCGATACCACCTATCGCATCGTTCTTAAGGCAAAAATAGCCATCAACAACTGGGACGGCCGCAATGATTCGTTGCCTCCCATCCTTGATGCTGCAACTGCAGGCTCAGGCCTGAAGATGCAAATCGTTGACAACCAGGACATGACGATCTCGGTCTGGGTATTTCCCGAGACTGATATTTCAAATGTGTCCCTCGAACTGATCGCCGCTATCAAACAGGGCTATCTCACCGTTAAAGCAGCTGGCGTATGGGCCGGTGACGTGGAAACGCCCTCGGTAGAGGCACCATCCGAGGGCTCTAAATTCTTTGGTTTTGATATGGATAACGAATACATCGGCGGGTTCGATGTTGGAGCATGGGAGACAATACTCTAATGGCAATAAATAACTTTAAACCATTCGCGACAGCAGCAAATGCTAACGTGATGTCGCAGGCTGACTGGGAAGGACTTCCGGCCCTGCTCTCTGGTTTTACTTCAGGTAAGGCGGCCAGCGCAGAGGTAAATAAGGCAATCCGGCAGGCCAGTTTTATCGCGGCGGCGTTGGCGCAGTACACCGCCAACAAAAGTGGTCTGGATGTGCTTGATGATGCTGATTTGAACGGGTTCATTACCAAAATGACCACTGCGTTTGGTAAGGATTTCCAGGCGCTTGATGCCACGCTGACGGCACTTGCCGGCCTCGCTACAGGAGCAAACAAGCTTCCGTATTTCACCGGGGCAGATACCGCGGCACAAACTGACCTTACGCAGATCGGTCGGGACGTTATCGGTCAGACAACCGTGGCGAACCTTCTCACATACCTCCATTTAGAAAGATTGGACCAGGACACCAGCGAAACCCGTATCTGGTCCCCGGATCGGAAATCATATATTTTTGTGCAAAACGGCATTTGGGGAGCATATTCGATAAATTCCCCGGCGGGGAATATTGCACTGCAATTAGCATCCGGCGGCACGGGTGCTAAAGATGCACCTGGAGCACGTACTAACCTTGGGTTGGGTAATTCAGCTACGCGCGATGTTGGAACAACTGCTAATACCGTAGCGGCGGGTAATGATAGCCGTATCGTTAACGCCGTACAGCATAGCGAATTTACATCCGGATCTGGTTGGGTTCGTTTCCCTGATGGAACCATTATTCAGACGGGAACGTCAGTCGTTGGGCCGCTTGCATCACCAACAGCCATTTCATTTCCAATTCCCTTTACTCAGATGGGTTACAAAGTCACCACATCTTTTGATCAGGCTTCTGGTACTTCAAACGATTGCCCTAGTTTTGCGGTCTCTCCACAAGCGGTAAATTGGGCTTATTTTATGAGTTCACGAACTAATGGTGTAAACGCCGGGTGTAACTGGATAGCGGTAGGTAAATAAAATGAAATATATTTTCGATGCTAAAACGAATGCGTTTTATCCTGTTGAACTGAAGGATAGTTATATTGAGAAAGGGCTATGGCCTGAATATGGCGTAGAAATTGATGAAGAAACATTTTCCGAGTTTCAGACACCACCAACAGGAAAAATGAGGATTGCGGGAAAGGATGATTATCCTGCATGGGCTGATGTTCCTCCTCCGACTCATGACGAACTGGTAGTAATGGCGGATGCACAAAAACAATCGCTTATTGATGAGGCAAACGAACACATCAACAGCAAACAATGGCCTGGTAAGGCAGCAATCGGAAGGCTCAAAGGGGATGCATTAACACAGTATGGGCTGTGGTTGGATTACCTTGATGCACTGGAGGCCGTTGACACCTCCAGCGTACCTGACATCGAGTGGCCTACACCGCCGGTGGATTAGGCCAGGTAATATCTGGTGCAGTGGAAGTATCCACCCGCATCAGTAATATTCGATATTTTTTCCACTCACTGAGCGACGTAATTTCCTGTTCTGTGGCAATTCCGACATCATTAGCATCTTGCCGCCAAGCAATCTCAGAGTCAGCTTTTGCACGCAGCGTAGCTTTCATGTTCTCTGCATCTGCTATTTGCTGCTCTGGTGAAAGCGGCGGCTCATTTATCCACTCAAGAGATCCAGAAATCATCGAGAGCATTTTCCCGACAGGTTTATTACCGCCGTTATACTTCTCCGCATCTTTATCACTAATTTCTATGCCGTCACTCGGCCAACTTCCAGCCTCAACGTAACTGTCGTATAAGGCTGCGTTGTAAATTGTATTTTCTAATGGACTGTAAACACTTTTAATTTTGCTCATTTTCTTATCGTCCTTTCGCTATATAGCAAAGGTTAAAACCACCACTACCTGACATACGTCCTGTAAAGCCAGTTCTTGAAGTACCAACTGAGTTAACTCCATAAGCAGGCATGGTTGTTGGGGAAAGCAGTGATTCCTGGATATCTGCCATTGTCAAAGTAATGGATTCAACTCGCGCGGGGAAAGGCACCGGGAAAACAACATTCGTTCCAGTCTGTCCATTAGCGAAACCGAAAACGCCCCATTGTGTGATTACCCCATCTGGCCCCTTGCTCCATCCAGATTTTGTACTCACCCATGAAGTCCCCGATTCTGAATAGCCAGTTGTAAAACTATTCATATCGGGGATCTGATTTGCTCCCGTTCCCACATCTCGCTGTGCCGCTGTTTTCAAACCGAGGTTTAAGAGAATGAATATTTCCTCCTTGTCTGGCATTGTTTCGGCTTTTGCCTGGAGGGAAAGGTGTGCTTATTGGCTACGTGAGGGTGTCAACAAATGACCAGAACACCGCATTGCAGAGAAATGCGCTCGATTGCGCAGGATGTGAGCTGATTTTTGAAGATAAGATGAGCGGTAAGACATCCGAAAGACCAGGGCTCAAAAAGGTACTCCGGACGCTATCAGAGGGCGACACGCTGGTGGTCTGGAAGCTCGATCGGCTCGGCAGAAGCATGCGGCATCTTGTCGTTCTGGTGGAGGAACTTCGAGAACGAGGGATTAATTTTCGCAGCCTGACCGACAGCATAGACACGTCTACCCCGATGGGGAGATTCTTCTTTCATGTTATGGGCGCGCTGGCAGAAATGGAAAGAGAGCTCATTGTTGAGCGTACCCGTGCAGGATTAGCAGCTGCGCGAGCAGAGGGGAGGATAGGCGGCCGCAGGCCAAAACTGACGGATGAGCAGTGGGCGCAAGCAGGGAGATTGATCGCTGCAGGGGAGACGCGCCAGCGCGTGGCAATTATTTACGATGTCGGAGTTTCGACACTCTACCGAAAATTCCCTGTAGGTAGTGGTTAGACATGATGCAGGCCGCCGGTGATAATGTAGCTGGCAGCCTGCACAATTTTTACAGCCCAACCTGGCGAACAGTCGGGAACTCAGATACCAGCCACATATCGGCCTCTTCAAACATATCCTCCAGCATGCGGTTCAGCTTTTCCCGATCGCTTTTGCTGGCATCGCTATTCAGGCCGTTTGCCTGCATCGGCTTCACCCTCACTTCGGCATCAGGGAAGATCTGGTGCACTCGCTTCGTCAGCTCTGCCAGGATTATCTCTCTGGCCCCTTCAAGTCCCTCTACATTTCGCTTGTCATAAACCAGTTCAACGAACATAAAAGCCTCCGGAAAACCACTGTGGTTGCATACAGTATTTTTACTGTAAAAATAAACAGTGTCAAGGCGAGCGCAGCGCGAGGAAGGGAAGTGTTTTTGTTACCCTTAGTTACAAATAGAAAAACCCCAGACCGTGAGATCTGGGGTTCTTTTAAAGTGCACGTGCATTTCACGTGCATTTTTTTGTCTTTTCTCGGTCTGCGCTCTGTCTGGTCAGAGTCCGTAAGTGGCTGTTTTTATTGCCGCTGTCCGGGTGCAGTCCTATCAAAAGTGGTGGAGCTGGCGGGAGTTGAACCCGCGTCCGAAATTTCTACATCCTCGGTACTACATGCTTAGTTTGTCTTTACATTCGCACGCCAGCTGCGGACAGACACGCCACTAACGAACTAGCCTGATTAGTTTTAACGCTTCAACCCCAGGCAGGGCTTCCACGCGATCTCTTTTGGGTTTGACCTCTCTTTGATCCCCGTCTTAAGAGCGGAAGCTAGGGAGAGAGGGCTCAGAGCAGGTTATTAAGCTGCTAAAGCGTAGTTTTCGTCGTTTGCGACTATTTTTTTGCGGCTTTTAACGAGGCAAACCGCCCCTCGGCATGCACCTTGGGTTTCGCAAATCCCGTCGAATCCAGAATCAGCCCCAATAGTGTTGAACTAAGTATACCAGATTTCACTTCCTGGATACCAGCCCGGAACGCTAACTTATTGAATAGTACAATAAGTGTGCAGAATCAACGTCCTGCGTTTTTCATGATGCGTGCTTTGTCGAGCTGCCATTCGCGCTCTTTCAGGTCAGTACGTTTGTCGTGCTGTTTTTTACCCTTCGCGACGCCAACTTTCACTTTGCACCAGGCGTTTTTCCAGTACAGCGACAGGGCGACCACGGTGAAACCTTCACGGTTAATGCGTCCGTAGAGGGATTCCAGCTCACGCTTGTTCAGCAGCAGCTTGCGGGTGCGCGTAGGGTCACACACGTAGTGTGAGGAGGCGACGGTCAGCGGCGTAAAGTTCGCGCCGAACAGGAAGGCTTCGCCATCTTTCAGGATCACGTAGCTATCGCCGATGTTGGCTTTCCCGGCGCGCAGCGATTTTACTTCCCAGCCCTGCAACGCAAGGCCAGCTTCGAATTCTTCTTCAATGAAATACTCGTGGCGAGCACGCTTGTTGAGCGCAATGGTCGCCGAGCCTGGTTTATGTGCTTTTTTCTTCGTCATAAGTGTCGTAAAGCCGTCGGTAATCTGATTTCAAAAAGTCACCTCATTGCGTCCTGTGAGGTCTAACGCGCTATCTTAGCACGAGATGAGGCTTAGCGTTTTTTTAACAGGTGATAAATGTTATTATTTGTCCGTTGTGTGACCATGGGAAATGCTATGCCTCAGATTAGCCGTACTGCGCTTGTGCCTTACAGCGCGGAACAAATGTATCAGTTAGTGAACGATGTTCAGTCTTATCCTGAATTTATTCCGGGATGCACCGGGAGCCGCGTTCTGGAGTCCGGCCCGACGCAGATGACCGCGGCGGTGGACGTCTCCAAAGCGGGGATCAGCAAGACGTTCACCACCCGCAATACGCTGACCAGCAATCAGAGTATTTTGATGCATCTGGTAGATGGTCCGTTTAAAACCCTGATGGGAGGCTGGAAGTTTACGCCGCTGAGCGCTGACGCCTGCCGCATCGAGTTCCAGCTGGACTTTGAATTTACCAATAAGCTGATTGAGCTGGCGTTTGGCCGCATCTTTAAAGAGCTGGCGTCCAATATGGTTCAGGCGTTCACCACCCGCGCCAAAGAGGTTTACAGTGTCGCATAAGATAGCTGTAGAAGTGGTGTACGCATTGCCGGAGAAACAGTACCTGCAGCGCGTGACGCTGGAAGAGGGAGCAACCGTTGAGGCAGCTATCCGCGCGTCCGGCATCCTTGAGCTTCGCAGCGATATCGACCTGGCGAAAAATAAGGTCGGGATTTACAGCCGTCCAGTGAAGCTGGGTGATGTGCTGAAAGAGGGCGATCGGGTGGAGATTTATCGTCCGCTGATTGCCGACCCGAAAGAGCTGCGTCGTCAGCGTGCGGAGAAGGCGGGTAAGTAGCGTGTTTTCCCCTCACCCTGACCCTCTCCCCAAAGGGGCGAGGGGATAAAAGAAATACAAAAAAGGTGCTCAATGAGCACCTTTTTGCATTTCTGACTTCTGATTATTTGGTCAGGGCAGGCTTGTTGTCGATGTTGGTCAACACACCGGCGCTGCTGAAGGTCAGCGTCAGGGTCTGCTGGGTCGCATCTTCGTGGCCCGGCTTCTGACGGAATACATAGAACCAGGTGTTAGTGCCGAACGGATCGGACATCATCGGGGTTCCCAGTGTATAAGCGACCTGCTGTTGTGTCATCCCCACGCGGATTTTGGACACATCGTTAGGGGTAAGGTAGTTCCCCTGGTTGATGTCAGGACGGTAAACCACTTTCTCCAGAGTGGAACAGCCTGCGGTCAACATCAGAAGAACCGCTGCAGCAGCGGTCAGCATTTTACAACGCATAGTGATTTGATTCCTTTTCGGGCCCGAGCAGAACGCGGCTCATATGTAATATGCCGATGATAATAGACCTTGCCCCACTTTGAAACCGGTCTGGCGGCGTTTTTGTTGTTCTGTATGACCCTGAGATCCCGAAAAAGTTTATGCCGCCAGCAGTTCTTTCGCGTTCGCGAGCGTGTTACGCGTGACTTCGCTGCCGCCGAGCAGGCGTGCCAGCTCCTGCAGGCGCGCACGTTTATCCAGCGGCTTCATGTGTGTTTCGGTCATTTCACCGTCGGTTTCTTTACTGACGATAAAGTGATGATGACCACAGCCCGCGACCTGCGGCAGGTGGGTGACACACATCACCTGCGTTGATTCGCCGAGCTGGCGCAGCAGTTTACCCACCACCGCCGCCGTTGGGCCGCTGATGCCGACATCCACTTCATCGAAAATCAGCGCCGGGGTTTCCATTTTACGCGCGGTAATCACCTGAATCGCCAGCGCAATACGCGACAGTTCACCGCCGGAGGCCACTTTGGAGATAGCCTGCAGCGGCTGCCCCGGGTTGGTAGTGACGCGGAACTCGATGCGGTCCGCACCTTCCGCCGTCAGGTGGTTCTCTTCAAAGCGGACATCAATGGTGAATACACCGTGCGGCATCGCCAGCGTGTGCATGCTGTCGGTGATGTGCTGGCTTAGCTCCTGGGCGTAATGCTGACGGATTTCATGCAGCTTTTGCGCCGTCGCCAGCGCCTGTTCATGGTGCAGGTTCACCGCCAGAGAGAGGGTTTCCTGCGAGTCAGCCTGATCGTCAAGCTGCTGCTGCTCTTCCAGGAGAGACTGATAGTAGCCCGGCAGCTCTTCCGGCGTGACGTGGTGCTTGCGCGCCAGTGAAATCTGACGGGAGATACGCTGCTCCAGCTCAAACAGACGGTTCGGGTCGAGATCCAGACGTTCACAGTAGTGGCGCAGTTCGTCACTGGCTTCGGAGATCTGAATAGCCGCTTCTTCCAGCATATCCAGAACGCCTGAAAGCTTGCTGTCCATGCCGACCAGTTCGGTAATCAACTGGCGGACGTTATACAGCTGTCCTTGCAGGTTTACGTCTTCGCCATCCGCCAGCAGGTTAAGCGCATTCTGGCTGGTTGAGAGCAGGTGACCGCTGTTCGCCAGGCGTTTGTACTCTTCGTCGATTTGCTCAAACTCACCCGGCTGTGGGTTGAATTCGTTCAGCTCTTTAAGCTGGTACGCCAGCAGCTCCGCACGTGCGGCGCGCTCCTGGCTTTGCTGCTGATGCTGGGCAAGTTCACGGCAGCTCTGATGCCACTGGCGATAGTGTTCCGCCATAAGCTGAGTAAGCGCGTACTCACCCGCATAGCCATCCAGCAGGGCTTTCTGCTGTTCGGGTTTAACGAGTTGCTGATGCGCGTGCTGACCGTGGATCTGGATAAGCAGCTGACCGAGTTCACGAAGCTGGGAGAGCGGGACCGCCGTGCCGTTGATAAAGCCGCGTGAGCGACCGTCGCTGCTGATCACACGGCGAAGTAAACACTCACGTCCATCTTCAAGCTGGTTCTGCTCCAGCCAGCGCTGAGCTGCAGGGGTGTCTTTCAGGGAGAAGCGGGCGCACAGGTCGGCACGGTTTGCGCCCATGCGCACCATGTCGCCCTCGGCGCGGCCGCCAAGGCACAAGCCGAGGGCATCAATGGCAATGGATTTACCCGCACCGGTTTCCCCAGTGATCGCCGTCATGCCGCTGTGGAAATCGATCTCAAGCTCACGAACAATGGCAAAGTTGCTGATGGTCAGTTGTGCCAGCATAATTGTTTTCCTGTATGAAAAACCATAACTGTGTTTTCATACAGTATAAACTGGTTTTATATACAGTAAAGTCCTGGATGCAAAATCAGAACAATTTTTTTGACCAGCCAAGCTTCGAACTTAATGTATTGAAATAGCTGTAATCTTTCGGATGAATCAAATTCAGATGGTAATCACACCGGCGAATAAGCACATCTTCACCTTCCTGGATCGGCAGCGCAATCTGGCTGTCGCAGCTGATCTCCAGGTCGTTTCGGCGGTGCGAGAAGCGCAGACGGATCGTGCTGTCGCCGTTGATCACCAGCGGGCGGGCGGAGAGCGTGTGCGGGAACATCGGCACCAGGGTAATGGCGTCCAGAGAGGGGGTCAGGATCGGCCCGCCGGCAGACAGCGAGTAGGCGGTTGAGCCTGTCGGGGTGGAGATAATCAGCCCGTCAGAACGCTGGGAGAAGGCAAAGATTTCGTCGATATAGACTTCGAACTCAATCATGTGCGCCACTTTACCGGGATGAAGAACTACCTCGTTAATCGCGGTGCTGATGCGCTTCTGGCAGTCCTGCTGGCACACCTGCGCTTCCAGTAAAAAGCGTTTTTCACTGATATAGTGGCCTTCCAGCACGTCGGCCAGCTGCTGCTGCGCATTGTCCGGGTCGAGGTCGGTTAAAAAACCGAGATTGCCACGGTTGATACCGATGACCTTGATGTCATAACGCGCCAGCGTGCGGGCCGCGCCGAGCATGTTGCCGTCGCCGCCCACCACCACGGCGAGATCGGCCTGTTGGCCAATTTCCGCCAGCGTGCCGGTTTTGACGCTCTTCAGCTGCAGCTCCTGAGCAATCTGCTGCTCGACCATCACTTCATAGCCTTTGCTACACAACCAGCGATACAACATTTCATGTGTCGTTAGTGCGGTAGGGTGACGCGGATGCCCGACGATCCCAATACACCTGAAATGATTATTCATTTTCTGGAGGTCCTTGTGCCTGATGAATGATGACAATCTGTCTTGTTCCCTTGAATCCCGGAAACTGATCCCCATAATAAGCGAAGTTAGCGAGATGAATGCAGAAAAACGCGGAGAAATTCATGAGTAGTAAAGAACAGAAAACGCCTGAGGGGCAAGCCCCTGAAGAAATTATCACGGAACAGCACGATGAAGTTGAGGCTGTAGAGCCAGACGCATCTGCTGAGCAGGTGGACCCGCGCGATGAAAAAATTGCGAATCTGGAAGCCCAGCTGGTAGAAGCACAGAATCGCGAACGCGATGGTGTTCTGCGCATCAAGGCGGAAATGGAAAACCTGCGTCGCCGTACCGAGCAGGACGTTGAGAAGGCGCATAAATTTGCGCTGGAGAAATTCGTCAACGAACTGCTGCCGGTGATCGATAGCCTCGATCGTGCGCTGGAAGTGGCTGACAAAGCGAATCCGGACAACGCCGCAATGATCGAAGGTATCGAACTGACGCTGAAATCCATGCTCGACGTGGTGCGTAAGTTTGGCGTGGAAGTGATTGCCGATACCGACGTTCCGCTGGATCCAAACGTTCACCAGGCGATTGCGATGGTGGAGTCCGAAGAGGTGGAAGCCGGTAAAGTGCTGGGCGTAATGCAGAAAGGTTACACCCTGAACGGCCGTACCATTCGCGCGGCGATGGTGACCGTGGCGAAAGCGAAAGCGTAATTTAGCCATCCGTAGTGCCGGGTGGCGACGTTCGCCTCACCCGGCCTACAGCCTTACTCCGCGATACTTTCGCGCAGGGGTTTAACAGGCAGAACTTTCACCTGCTTAATCATATTGTCCTGTACGTCCAGGATATCAATATCGTACTGCTCAATGCGCACCCGCGTGCCCGCCGCCGGGATCTCTTCCAGCGCTTCCAGAATCATCCCGTTAATGGTGCGAGCCTCATCTTCCGGCAAATGCCAGTTAAAGGCTTTGTTGAGTTCGCGAATGTTCGCGCTGCCGTCAATCAGCACCGATCCGTCGTTTTGCGGGGTAACCTCTTCCGCGAGGGAAGGCGACATTGAGGTGGTAAAGTCCCCGACAATCTCTTCCAGAATATCTTCGACCGTCACCAGCCCCTGAATATCGCCGTACTCATTGACCACCAGGCCAACCTTCTTCTTGTTACGCTGGAATTTCACCAGCTGCGTGCTGAGGGGGGTTCCTTCCGGCACGTAGTAAATTTCGTCGGCGGCGCGCAGCATCACCTCTTTGGTGAACTCTTTTTTCTCGGTCATCAGACGGTAGGCTTCGCGCACGCGCAGCATGCTGATGGCGTCATCCAGCGAGTCGCGATAGAGCACAATGCGCCCGTGCGGGGAGTGCGTCAGCTGGCGAACGATGGCTTTCCAGTCGTCATTGATGTCGATACCGACGATTTCGTTACGCGGCACCATGATGTCGTTCACGCTCACCTTTTCCAGATCCAGCACCGACAGGAGCATGTCCTGATTGCGCCGGGAGATCTGCGAGCGGGATTCATGCACGATGGTGCGAAGCTCTTCTTTGCTGAGCGCGCTGCTGATGGTGACGTCGGCTTTGATTCCCACCATCCGCATCAGGACGCGCGTCACCATGTTCAGCAGCCAGACCAGCGGCATCATCAGGATCAGCAGCGGTGCCAGCAGGAAGCTGCTCGGGTAGGCGACTTTCTCAGGGTAAAGCGCGGCGATGGTTTTCGGCAGCACTTCGGCAAACACCAGCACCACGAACGTCAGCACGCCGGTGGCAATCGCCACCCCGGCGTTGCCGTACAGGCGCATCCCGACGATGGTGCCGAGGGCAGAGGCCAGAATGTTGACGAGGTTGTTGCCGATGAGCACCAGGCTTATCAGGCGATCCGGCTTGCGGAGCAGTTTTTCAACGCGGCGTGCTGCACGGTTACCCTGTTTAGCACGATGCCGTAACCGGTAGCGGTTTAAGGTCATCATGCCGGTTTCCGAGCCGGAGAAATAGGCGGAGATGACCACCATGACGATCAGCGTAACGATCAGCGTGGTGGTAGAGATGTGTTCCAGGGGGAACTCCTTTGTTTCTTAGCCAGCAAATTGCTGTATGAAGCGGCTGCCAAAATAGGCAAGGGTGAGAATGCCCGCACCCGCGACGTTGAACCAGACCACGCGACGACCGCGCCAGCCTTCATGATAATGGCCCCATAACAGGACAATATAGACAAACCACGCAATGATGGAGAGCACCGCTTTATCGATATTCTCCACGCTGAACAGGTTCTTCATGTAAAACAGGCCCGTGCAGAGCGTCAGCGTCAGCAGCACCACCCCCACCTGGGTGATGTGGAACATCTTGCGCTCAATGACCATCAGCGGCGGCATTTCATGGTTAAAGGCCAGCTTTTTGTTTTTCAGCTGATAGTCAATCCAGGCGAGCTGCATGGCGTAAAGCGCGGCGATGATCAGCGTCGCGTAGGCAAAGAGCGACAGGCCGATATGCACCAGCATCCCCGGGGTAGCCTCCAGATGCGTAATAAACTCATTAGGCATAAAGGTTGCGAGGGCCAGATTGATCAGCGCAAAGGTGTAGACAATCGGCAGCAGCAGCCAGCCGCGATTTTTAGACGCGACGATGGTCATCACCGTACAGATCATCAGGCTGACCAGCGAGCCGACGTTGAGGACGCTCAGGTTTTGCACGCTGCCGTCGCCGGGAATGATGCGTGATTCCAGCGCAAAGGCGTGGCTAATCAGTGCGATGACCGCAGAAAGAATAGCCATGCGCCGCCAGCCGCTGTTTTTTTGCAGCAGTCCGGGAACGATCAGCGCGAGGCTGACAGAGTAGGCAACAAGGGCGATCAGTGCGAAAACAGGCATATAGGCATCGACAGTTGTCTTAATAAGAAAGAGAAGCAGTATAACGTTACGTGACGCCTGCTCCAACCGTTGCATAACAACAAAGGCGCCTTCATGTTATACTCCGGCAAAATTCTGTGTATGTGTCGCCCATGGCGGCCCAACGTTTCTACTCAGGCGAGAGACAATGTTTGATAATTTAACCGATCGTTTGTCGCGCACGCTGCGCAACATCAGCGGCCGCGGACGCCTTACTGAAGAGAACATCAAGGAAACGCTGCGCGAAGTGCGCATGGCGCTGCTGGAAGCAGACGTCGCGTTGCCGGTTGTTCGTGATTTTATCAACCGCGTAAAAGAGAAGGCGGTTGGTCATGAAGTTAACAAGAGCCTGACCCCGGGTCAGGAGTTCGTCAAAATCGTTCGTAATGAACTGGTTTCGGCGATGGGCGAAGAGAACCAGGTGCTTAACCTGGCGGCTCAGCCACCGGCCGTGGTGCTGATGGCGGGCCTGCAGGGTGCGGGTAAAACCACCAGCGTCGGTAAGCTGGGTAAGTTCCTGCGTGAAAAGCACAAGAAGAAAGTGCTGGTGGTCTCTGCGGACGTCTATCGCCCGGCGGCGATCAAACAGCTGGAAACCCTGGCAGAGCAGGTTGGCGTGGATTTCTTCCCGTCCGACGTGGCGCAGAAGCCTGTCGACATCGTTAACGCCGCGCTGAAAGAGGCGAAGCTGAAATTCTATGACGTGCTGCTGGTGGATACCGCCGGTCGTCTGCACGTCGACGAAGCGATGATGGACGAGATCAAGCAGGTGCATGCCTCTATCAACCCGGTAGAGACCCTGTTCGTTGTCGACGCCATGACCGGTCAGGATGCGGCGAATACCGCGAAAGCGTTTAACGAAGCGCTGCCGTTAACCGGCGTGGTGCTGACCAAAGTGGACGGTGACGCCCGCGGCGGTGCGGCGCTCTCTATTCGTCACATCACCGGTAAGCCGATTAAATTCCTCGGCGTGGGCGAGAAAACCGAAGCGCTGGAGCCGTTCCACCCGGACCGTATTGCCTCCCGTATTCTCGGCATGGGCGACGTGCTGTCGCTGATCGAAGATATCGAGAGCAAGGTTGACCGCGCGCAGGCCGAGAAGCTGGCCAGCAAGCTGAAAAAAGGTGACGGTTTCGATCTCACCGACTTCCTTGAGCAGCTGCGTCAGATGAAAAACATGGGCGGCATGGCCAGCCTGATGGGCAAACTGCCGGGCATGGGCCAGATCCCTGACAACGTGAAAGCGCAGATGGATGACAAGGTGCTGGTGCGTATGGAGGCGATCATCAACTCGATGACCCTCAAAGAACGCGCAAACCCGGATATCATCAAAGGTTCCCGTAAACGCCGTATCGCAGCCGGTTGCGGCATGCAGGTGCAGGACGTTAACCGCCTTCTGAAACAGTTCGACGACATGCAGCGCATGATGAAGAAAATGAAGAAAGGCGGCATGGCGAAGATGATGCGCGGCATGAAAGGGATGATGCCTCCCGGTTTTCCAGGGCGTTAATCGCTTTTGAGATTGCTTTTTGCCCGAAAATGAGTAAAATTTTCGGGCTTTTAATATGACACCCGGGCTCCGTTCCTCGATGGGGCCCGGTTGTTTTATTCACACAAGAGGATGTTATGGTAACTATTCGTTTAGCACGTCACGGCGCTAAAAAGCGTCCGTTCTACCAGGTTGTTGTGACTGACAGCCGTAATGCACGCAACGGTCGCTTCATCGAGCGCGTTGGTTTCTTCAACCCACTGGCCGCTGGCGCAGAAGAAGAAACTCGTCTGGATCTGGATCGTATCGCTCACTGGGTTGGCCAGGGCGCTACTGTTTCCGATCGCGTTGCTACGCTGATCAAAGCAGCAAACAAAGCAGCTTAATCTGTCACGGTGGTCATGATGAGCAATAAAGTACCTGTTGAACCGATCGTATTGGGAAAAATGGGTTCTTGCTACGGTATCCGTGGTTGGCTCAGAGTGTTTTCCTCCACTGAAGACGCTGATAGCATTTTTGATTACCAGCCCTGGTTTATCCAGAAAGGCGGTAAGTGGGAAGAGGTCGAGCTGGAAAGCTGGCGTCACCACAATCAGGACATCATCATCAAGCTGAAAGGCGTTGACGATCGTGATGCCGCGAATGCGCTGACTAATTGTGAAATTGTCGTGGATTCGTCGCAGTTGCCACAGCTGGAAGAGGGCGACTACTACTGGAAAGACCTTATGGGTTGCCAGGTAGTCACTACCGAAGGCTACAGCCTGGGGAAAGTCATCGATATGATGGAAACCGGGTCGAATGACGTTCTCGTCATTAAGGCAAACCTGAAAGATGCATTTGGCATCAAGGAGCGGTTGGTTCCGTTCCTCGATGGACAGGTTATCAAGAAAGTCGATCTCACTACTCAAACCATTGAAGTAGATTGGGATCCTGGTTTTTAAATTCTCCGGATAAACGGTAAAAGACGGCGCTATGTGGATTGGCATAATTAGCCTGTTTCCTGAAATGTTCCGCGCGATTACCGATTACGGGGTAACTGGCCGGGCAGTAAAGAATGGCCTGCTGAGCATCCAGAGCTGGAGTCCTCGTGACTTTACTCATGACCGGCACCGTACCGTGGACGATCGTCCTTACGGCGGCGGACCGGGGATGCTAATGATGGTGCAACCCTTACGGGACGCCATTCACACAGCAAAAGCCGCGGCAGGTGAAGGCGCAAAGGTGATTTATCTGTCACCTCAGGGACGCAAGCTTGATCAAGCGGGCGTGAGCGAACTGGCGACGAATCAAAAGCTGATTCTGGTCTGTGGGCGCTACGAAGGGATAGATGAGCGCGTAATCCAAACCGAGATTGACGAAGAATGGTCTATCGGCGATTACGTTCTCAGCGGTGGTGAGTTACCGGCAATGACGCTGATTGACTCCGTCGCCCGGTTCATTCCGGGGGTTCTGGGCCATGAAGCTTCGGCAACGGAAGATTCCTTTGCTGACGGGTTGCTGGACTGTCCACACTATACTCGTCCTGAAGTGTTAGAAGGGATGGAAGTACCGGCGGTGTTACTGTCTGGAAACCATGCCGAGATACGTCGCTGGCGTTTGAAGCAGTCGCTGGGCCGAACCTGGCTTAGAAGACCTGAACTTCTGGAAAACCTGGCTCTGACTGAAGAGCAAGCAAAGTTGCTGGCCGAGTTCAAAACTGAACACGCGCACCAGCAGCATGAACATGATGGGAATGCGTAATACGCTCCCGAATATCAGTTTACCCAGGATAAGAGATTAAATTATGAGCAACATTATTAAGCAACTTGAACAAGAGCAGATGAAGCAGGACGTACCTTCCTTCCGTCCAGGTGACACCGTGGAAGTGAAAGTATGGGTTGTTGAAGGTTCCAAAAAACGTCTGCAGGCATTCGAGGGCGTGGTTATCGCTATTCGTAACCGCGGTCTGCACTCTGCATTCACTGTTCGTAAAATTTCCAACGGCGAAGGCGTTGAGCGTGTCTTCCAGACTCACTCTCCGGTAGTTGACAGCATTGCTGTTAAACGTCGTGGTGCTGTACGTAAAGCTAAACTGTACTACCTGCGTGAGCGTACTGGTAAGTCTGCTCGTATTAAAGAGCGTCTGAACTAAGATTCGCTTAAGCGACATCCTGTTAGAAAGGGCTGGCCGAAAGGCTGGCCCTTTTTTTATCCCATCGCACCTCTCGCGTTAACCCTTTTGTCATAAATCATTTACAATGCTTGCCTCTTGAATGGAGGGGAAGTGGATAACGTACTGCATCAGCCTGACCGGAAACGCGCAGCGGCATTGACCGCGCTGTTCGCGATCCTGCTGATCGTGGTAGCACCGCTTATCTCCGTCTCGTTGCAGAAAGATCCCATGAGCGCCATGCCGGGCATGCATCATGACATGAGCATGATGTCGATGGACGAGCATCACGGCGATATGCCGCACACGATGCCTGTCGACCATGCTGAAGCGTGCGGTTACTGCGTGCTGTTAGCGCATGTCCCTGGCGTGATGCTGGCGCTCATCATCCTGCTCAGCGTGGTGCTGCAGAGGCTTCGCGTTAAGCCGCCGCGTCAGGCGGTCAACCACTGGCACTTCTTCCCCTGGCTTTACCCTGATACCCGCGCGCCGCCGCGACAGTCTGCTTTTTCCCTTTAAAAACAAAATCGATAACTTTTTGCCTTAAAAAGGAAAAGTATGACTACTTGCACTCCGCGCGCGGCATGGGGAAACCTGCTGCGTCGCCTCCATTTCTACGTCGGGCTGTTTGTCGGCCCGTTTATCTTCTTCGCCGCGCTGACCGGGACGCTATATGTGGCGACCCCGCAGCTGGAAAACGCACTCTACCGGCACGCGCTCCACGCGGATTCCGTGGGCGAGCCGCAGCCTCTGGCAGAACAAATCGCCGCGGCGGAAAAAACCGTTGGATCAGATTTACGTTTGCACGCCGTGCGTCCGGGGCTGGTTGAGGGCGAAACCACCCGCGTGATGTTCGCTGACCCGAAACTTGGGCCATCGGAGAACCGGGCTATCTTTATCGATCCGGTGAGCCTGGCGGTGCTGGGAGATCTGACGGTATACGGCACCAGCGGGATTTTACCCCTGCGTCAGACCATTGATTACCTGCATACTTCTCTGATGCTGGGCGACATTGGGCGCCTTTACAGCGAGCTTGCGGCCTCGTGGATGTGGGTTGCCGCGCTGGGCGGTGTTGCCCTGTGGTTTTATACCCGACCCAAACGGCGGATCAACAATCGCTTCCAGAACCGGCGTCGGGTGCACGTGACGCTGGGCTGGGTTCTGCTGGGTGGAATGCTGCTGTTCTCCGCAACCGGCCTGACCTGGTCCCAGTGGGCTGGCGGGAACGTGGATAAGCTGCGGGCAGAGATGAACTGGCTCACCCCGCAGGTGAACACGACGCTATCCGGCCAACATGAGATCGTGGATGAACATGCCGAACACCGTGGTCATCACGGCGGAATGGTGATGCCGGAAATGGCGATGGATTTGACGCAGTTTGACAAAGTGCTAAGCGCGGCGCGTAAAGCGGGGATTGATGCCAACAGGCTGGAGATCCGCCCGGCGAAAACGATGGATCGTGCCTGGACCGTGACGGAAATCGATCGCAGCTGGCCGACCCAGGTCGATGCCGTTGCGGTTGATCCTTCGACGATGCAGGTTCTGGACAGAATCCGATTCGAGGATTTCCCGCTAATGGCAAAACTGACCCGCTGGGGCGTGGATTTCCATATGGGGATCTTGTTCGGCCTGGCAAATCAGCTGCTGCTCGTGGCGTTTGGTCTTTCCCTGTGCGTGCTCATTATCTGGGGATACCGGATGTGGTGGATCCGTCGTCCGGCGCAATCGGCAGTGAGTCCGGTACAAACGCTTTGTCAGAGCTGGCTGGCGCTGTCAGGATGGGGAAGAGGCGTTGCGGTAGTAACCAGCGTACTGTTGGGGCTGGCCCTGCCGGTCATGGGCGCGAGTCTGGCGCTGTTTGTTCTGGTGGACTGGCTGCGCTGGCGAGCGGCAACCAGGGTGACGCTCGCCGAATCATCCGCTAAATAACCCTATGGCGTGCTGATAACCACTGCGACGCGGCGGTTTTCAGCGCGCCCTTGTGGGGTACTGTTACTCGCAACCGGGTATTTTTGACCTAATCCCCGCGTGGTGAGATTGCTGCGAGGGATATTTGCACCCTTAGCCCAGGCTTCGGCCACCGCATTGGCGCGTTTTAACGACAGCGCTTCGTTGTAGCTTTCTTCCCCGTAGTTATCCGTGTGACCGTCCATTCGCGCGTGGTTCAGCCCGGTTTCCGCCAGGCGAGAGGCCATGGACTGGATCTGTGTTTCACTCTCCGGGCGCAGCCTGGCGTCATTTTTATCAAACAGGATGGTGTCCGATATGCCAAGTGACCAGTCACCGTTCAGTTCGTTAAAACCGTAAGACTTCATCGCCGCAATTTGCTCAGGAGTGAATTTGCCTTCCGGCGGCGACTGACAGCCTGCCAGAATCAGTGAGGCCAGTACTATCGGCGCGAAGTAACGTTTTAACATAGAATTTCCTTTCTAACTTATTGTTTTCGTACGCTGGTTTTTAACCTGGTACATGTTGCGGTCAGCCCTCTCCAGTAATGCTTCCACGGAAGCATTTTCCCACGCCAGAGCAAAGCCAATGCTGAGTGACATCGATGCTTTTTGTCCGTTATGAAGATCAAACGGACGGATAAATTGCTGCGAAAGCGCAGCACAAATGTGTTGAACCTCAAGCTCAGAGTGCACGCCGTACAGCACCATGGCGAATTCGTCACCGCCAAGCCGGTATGCCTGGTGACGTTTGTCGCCAAACTCCATCATCCTGCTGGCGACTTCAATCAGCACGCAGTCTCCTGCCGCGTGTCCCCAAGTGTCGTTAATAAACTTAAAATTATCACCGTCGAGGAAGAGCAGGGCCGAGTTTGTTTTGGCTGAAGGGTCGTTCATTAAGGCTGCAATGCTGTTACGAAATGCCGCACGGTTGGCAAGACCGGTAAGCGGGTCGTGCATGGCGGTACGCAACAGCTGGGCGTTTTTCGCCTGCAGCTTGAGCTGCCACTCTTCCATTTCATCCAGAAGACTGTTGAAGTCCTCGCCAAACTGGTGAAATTCTTCGATACGGCCATCTTTCACCCGGCGGGAGAAGTTGCGGTTCGTGCGTACGTCATGCACGACGTCGGTAATGTTCTGCAGGGCCGTAACCATCCCACGATGCAAAGACTGGGTAATGATGAACGCGACGACGGCGGCAAAGAGAATGCAGCCGGTCAGAACGGCAAACGACATCCAGATGAAATGGCTGATCAGACTGTCACGCGCGGTAAGGCGGATTTCGCCGATCGTTAAGCCGTTATGCATGATGGGCTGCGCAACCGGTACGGGGAAAAGCCAGCGGCTGACCAGTGCCCCAAGCGTGTCGTTGTTATCTTCCGGGTTCCAGGACCAATAGGCGAACCGCTTTTTATGCGCGTTAATCACCTCGGCCACGGCAAACTGCCCCTGTTTGCCCAGGGCGGCAAGCGTTTCGCTGGCCGCCAGCGAGTCGTTGAAAACCAGCGAGGCTTCCAGGCTGTGGCTCATTGTGGCGCCGGTTAATTCGAGATTCTTTTGCGCGTATTGTTTTAAGGTTACGACGGAGGCAAAACAGAGCAACAGCCATATTAACGTCATGGTGATAATGACGCTTATCATGCTGTTTCGCCTCAATGTTCTTTTAAACGTCGGACGTGATGTTGAAGTGAAATCTTTATCCATGCTGCTTATTCCGTGCCAGCATTAATACATCCGGATTGACTCTTACGCCACTGCGCGTCAATGCATCCAGGTTGACGGAAAACCGTACCTGGCCGCGATCGATCATCAGGCAAAAGGCACTGCCAATTACACATTCCGGATTTTGCTCTGAGATTAATAGCAACGCTCTGCCCTGATATTGACTTATTAATTCAAGTTGTTTTGCCGGTGATTCAGATCCGAAATAAATCGCATCGCACGTCGCGGCCAGGGCTTCCCGATCGTTATGTACAATAACGGGGGTATAAGGTAACTCGTTGTGCCCTTCGTCGCCGCTGAGGGCATGCGTATAGTGAGAAGTGGCGTAGACGCAGAGTTTAGGTTGCCCGGTAAGTGACGGCCATCGCGTATAGCTCACAATGCCTGAGACAATTGAGCGTACTGATTTATCCGTTTCCGTAAGTGCGCCTGCCGTCGTTGGGCCCACCATAAGGAACAGCATTAACACCAGAGTGAGTCGGAATAAAGAGATCAAGAATGAATTTCTCACCAGAATCCGCCACATCGCTCCGGAAATAGACGTCCTTAAGAGTTGCGGGCAGAATACCATTGTTTATCAGATCCGTCATTATGTCAGAAATAGCATGAGGCCAACCTAAGCTAAATCCTACTGTTGTGTATTTTCCGGTGGATAAAAACAGACTTAATTGAGTCTGCTGGAGCGCATACTTTCATCCATCCCTTTCTGCCATGACGCACGCAGTGTTGCCGCGTTTTCGGCAGTATCGCAGCTGGCAGGGAAAGATTTCCCTGCTAATCCCCAGGCATGAATAAATCCTTCTTCGCAGACTTTCTTCTGACCATCGGCATAGCCGCGAAGATATTCACTACGATCGACGTGCGTGTCGTTAAAACTATCGGCCAGGGCCTGGTTATCTTTAACCGGCAGGCCATTCATGGCGTCTTCTTTACCGGCATCAAACCAGGATGGGCTGGTCCAGTCGGGCTGGAAGGTGTAAGGATTGATCTGACAGCCCGTTAAAAACAGCGACAACAGCGCGAGAGCAATTGAACGCATAGCCATTCTCCTTTTTTCTTCAGCATAGCCTGGCTAAAGAAAATCTGTCTGTAATTTAAAGTTTACGTTTTTATCGGCTGATTTTTGCAATAAATTGGCATGTGTAAACTAATCTGTACGTATTTTGGATTGAAATGTTTACTTTTTATGGTATCGTGGTCTCACCTCATCGAGGAAAACAACTATCGCAAACGAGCTTTACAGGATCGCCATCATGCAAAAAGACGCGCTGAACAATGTACATATCACTGACGAACAGGTTTTAATTACTCCGGATCAACTGAAAGCAGAATTTCCGCTGAGCGTCGCGCAGGAGGCTCAGATTGAGCACTCTCGTCAGACCATTTCTGACATTATCGCCGGCCGCGATCCGCGCCTGCTGGTGGTATGCGGTCCTTGCTCCATTCACGATCCTGAAACCGCCATTGAGTACGCTCGTCGATTTAAAACATTAGCGGAGGAGGTCAGCGATAGCCTCTATCTGGTGATGCGCGTCTATTTTGAGAAGCCACGTACTACCGTCGGCTGGAAAGGGTTGATTAACGATCCGCACATGGATGGCTCGTTTGATGTGGAAGCAGGCCTGAAGATTGCGCGTCGCCTGCTGGTGGAGCTGGTCAGCATGGGGCTGCCGCTGGCAACCGAAGCGCTGGATCCTAATAGTCCTCAATACCTGGGCGATCTGTTCAGCTGGTCCGCGATTGGCGCGCGTACCACGGAATCGCAAACCCACCGCGAGATGGCGTCGGGCCTGTCGATGCCGGTTGGTTTTAAAAACGGTACCGATGGCAGCCTGGCGACGGCGATCAACGCCATGCGTGCTGCCGCCATGCCGCACCGTTTTGTCGGTATCAACCAGGCGGGCCAGGTATGCCTCCTGCAAACGCAGGGCAACCCCGATGGCCATGTGATCCTGCGCGGCGGGAAAGCCCCGAACTACAGCCCGGCGGACGTGGCGCAGTGTGAAAAAGAGATGGAGCAGGCGGGACTGCGCCCGGCACTGATGGTAGATTGCAGTCATGGTAATTCGAATAAAGATTACCGTCGCCAGCCAGCGGTTGCGGAATCTGTGGTCGCACAGATCAAAGATGGTAACCGTTCGATTATCGGTCTGATGATTGAGAGCAATATTCATGAAGGCAATCAGTCATCTGAACAACCGCGCAGTGCCATGAAGCATGGCGTCTCCGTGACGGATGCCTGCATCAGCTGGGAGACTACCGATGCGCTGCTGCGTGAGATCCACAAAGATTTGAACGGCCAGCTGGCGACGCGTCTGGCTTAAGAGGTTTAGTTATGGTTGCTGAATTGACCGCACTGCGCGATCAAATTGATGAAGTGGATAAGGCGCTGCTGGATCTGCTGGCGCGCCGTATGGCGCTGGTTGCCGAAGTGGGTGAGGTGAAAAGCAAATACGGCCTGCCGATTTACGTCCCGGAGCGCGAGGCCTCCATGCTGGCCTCCCGTCGTAAAGAGGCGCAGGCGCTGGGCGTTTCTCCGGACCTGATAGAAGATGTTCTGCGTCGCGTGATGCGGGAGTCCTATTCCAGCGAAAACGACAAGGGCTTTAAAACTCTCTGCCCGTCCCTGCGTCCGGTGGTGATTGTCGGCGGTGCAGGGCAGATGGGGCGTCTGTTTGAAAAAATGCTGACGCTGTCTGGCTATCAGGTGCGCATTCTGGAAAAAGAGGACTGGGCGCAGGCACCGGAACTCATGAAAGATGCCGGGATGGTTATCGTCAGCGTGCCGATCCACGTGACGGAGCAGATCATCGAAAAGCTGCCTCCTTTGCCGAAAGATTGCATCCTGGTGGATCTGGCCTCTGTCAAAAATGGTCCGCTGCAGGCCATGCTGGCTGCACATACCGGCCCGGTACTGGGCCTGCACCCAATGTTTGGCCCGGACAGCGGCAGCCTGGCTAAGCAGGTGGTGGTTTACTGCGATGGTCGTCAGCCGGAAGCCTATCAGTGGTTCCTGGAGCAGATTCAGGTATGGGGTGCGCGACTGCACCGCATCAGCGCGGTCGAGCACGATCAGAACATGGCGTTCATTCAGGCGCTGCGCCACTTTGCGACGTTTGCCTACGGCCTGCATCTGGCGGAAGAGAACGTGCAGCTTGAACAGCTGCTGGCACTCTCTTCACCGATCTATCGTCTGGAGCTGGCGATGGTCGGCCGCCTGTTCGCGCAGGATCCGCAGCTGTACGCGGACATTATTATGTCCTCCGAGAACAACCTGGCGCTGATCAAGCGCTACTATCAGCGCTTTGGGGAAGCCATTACGCTGCTGGAGCACGGAGACAAGCAGGCGTTTATCGACAGCTTCCGCAAGGTCGAGCACTGGTTTGGCGATTACGCGCAGCGCTTCCAGAGTGAGAGCCGGACGCTGTTGCGCCAGGCAAATGACAGTCGCCAGTAATGCGATGATGTATATACTGAAAGCCAGCATTGCTGGCTTTTTTCATTTTGGGGAACTGTCATGGCCGAACCGCAGCTGCTGTTGAATTATACCGGGCATTTGCCTGAATGCCCGACGTGGAGCGTAGAAGAGCGCGCGCTCTACTGGGCCGATATTCTTGAAGGGGAGATCCACCGCTACCATCTGCCGACGGCGGAACACACCGTGCTTTCTTTCCACGAGGAGGTGGGCTGTTTCGCGCTGCGCGAGCGCGGCGGGTTTATCGTCGCCATGCGCAATGGCATCTGGCTTGCCGATAAGCATGGCCTTCTGCAGCGCAAGGTGTGCGACAACCCCTCTAACCCGCAGCTGGCGCGTTTTAACGATGGGGGTACCGACCATCAGGGCCGGTTCTATGCGGGCACGTTCTGGGGGCCGGGAGATTACAACGGCGCCCTGCTGATGCGCATCGACAACGACCTGACGCCGAAGGTGATCCAGTGCGATATCCACGGGCATAACGGCTTAGCGTTTAGCCCGGACAAGCAGTGGATGTTTACCTCAGACACGCCAAACGGTGTGATTTACCGTACCCCGCTTGATGAGCAGGGCGAACCCGGCAGGCGCGAGGTGTTTCGTCAGTTTAAAGAGAGTGAAGGGATTCCGGACGGCGCGGCGATGGACGTGGAAGGCTGCTACTGGAGCGCGCTGTTTGACGGCTGGCGGATTGCGCGTTTTTCACCGCAAGGGGAGCAACTGGAAGAATACCGCATGCCGGTACGTTGCCCGACGATGGTCTGCTTTGGCGGCGATGACATGAAAACGCTGTTTATTACCACCACGCGGGAAAATATGGATGCAGAAGAGGTGGCGAAGTATCCGCTCTCCGGCGCCATCTTCACCCTGCCGGTTAACGTGGCAGGGATGAAGAAAAGCCGCTTTATCGAACGTTAGCTCGGATCGACCGGGACGACGTTTTCGCTCGGGTAGCAGCCCAGCACCTTCATGGAACGTGTGATCTCGCCCAGCTCGCGCAGGGCTTTCTGCATGGAAGCAGACTCGAGGTTGGCCTGGATATCGAGGTAGAACATCTCTTCCCACGGGTTACCGTGGATCGGACGTGATTCCAGCTTCGTCATGATCAGGTTGTGATTACGCAGCACCAGCAGGGCTTCAACCAGCGCACCGGCCTGCTGGCCGGTGGCCATCAGCAGCGTGGTTTTAGCCGGTACCTGGTCAGACACATTGATTGCCTTGCGGGCCAGCACCACGAAGCGGGTAATGTTTTGTGTCTGGTTTGCCAGGTTGCGTTCCAGCACCTGTAAACCATACAGCGCGCCGCCCGCTTCGCTGCCGAGCGCCGCGACGGTGGGGGAGTTCGCCTGCGCCACTTTTTCCATCGCCGCCGAGGTGCTCTCGGTGTACTCAATTTTCCAGTTCGGATAGCGGTTCAGGAACTGGCTGCACTGCTGGAACGGCTGCGGGTGGCTGTAGACCGTTTCGATCGTGTTCAGGTCCGTTGAGCCGGAGACCAGCACGCAGTGATCGATAGGGATCGTCAGCTCGCCGACTAGCGACAGGCTGGTGTGCTGCAGCAAGTCGTAGACGTCGTTGATGGCGCCGGAGCTGGTGTTCTCAATCGGCACCACGGCGTAATCCGCCTGACCGGTTTCGACCTGGTTAAAAATGTCGGCAAACTTCGCGCAGCCGCTTTCAATAAATTCTTCGAAATGGCGTGCGGCATACTGACGTGCGGCCAGGTGAGAATAGGAGCCCTTGGGCCCGAGGAAGGCGATACGCGCAGAGTGTGGATTGGTTTTATTGAGATGCTGCTGGAGTAGCGCTTGCTGGGTCAGAACGGAGTCTTCGATGATGAGCTGGAACAACCGGGTAATGTAGTGGGCATCGAGGTGATGCGCTTTACCGAGCTGGATCAGACGCTCCAGCAGATCCCGCTCGCGGTCGATATCACGAACCGGGCGATGGGAGTCCAGTTTGGCTTTGCCCACTTCAACGGCAAGAGTACGGCGTTCGGCCAGCAGCGCCAGCAGTTTCTCATCCAGCGCGCTGATTTTTACGCGCAGATCCAGTAACGGGTTTTCCGGTGTCATAGTGTTGCCTGTCTCATTTTATCGTTATCAATAAAAAAGGCCCCCCGGTGTGGGAGGCCTTGTTGTTCGTCTTCGCATTCTTTATCACACGACGAAACGCCTCCCGTTCAGGGGAAGGTAAAAAAGAATGCGAAGAAGAACGGCGTAAGTTTCATAAAGTCATCCTGTGAGTGATACCGTTAAAGTACCCGTACTGTTTTCACCCTGTCAATAAAAAACAAAAAACGCGCCCGAAGGCGCGTTGGCGGTACACTCAATTTAAAGGATTACTCTTCTTCAACTTCTTCCGCGAAGCTGGCGTCTTTCACCGATGTTGCGGCGCGACGGGCTTCACCTTTGTGTTGCACTTTATTGAGCTGCCGTTCCAGCTTGTTGATCAAATCGTTAATAGCGGTGTACATATCCTCGTGTTTTGCGCTGGCGACCAGATGGCCGTTTGGAGTATTGATAGTTGCGTCAGCGATGAAACCCTGCGGCTCCTTGGACAGGATGATATGTGGATTAATCAAATGTGTTTGCCATTTATCCAGTTTGGCGAGACGGTCTGCGACGTGCTGGCGAATTGCCGGAGTAATTTCCATTTGTTTACTGGTAATGTTCATTGTCATAAATTTTACCTCTTGTCTTTCCGTCTTGGTGATTCCAGCATACCCGACCTAATGTCAAAATGTGTGATTTAGATCACGTTATTTTGTCGGTTTTTGTCAGGGAATCTTTTTTGTGAGGCAGGGCAGGAAGAGGCGAGATTTACCTTGTAGAAGGCATAAATTGGGGCCATAGTTGACAGGATGTGTTGAGGCTAACGCGTTTCAGCGACGCTCAGAAACGAATAAAAAAACGGCAGCCTTCGGGCTGCCGTTTTGCATTGAGGCAAAATCAGGTGTTGCTGCTGTTCGCGGCGATGATTTTCGCCACTTTTTCAGCCTGAGCGGTCATCTGCATCTGACGGTAAGCATTTTCCATCAGCTTCAGGCCGTCGCGCGTTGCCTGAGTATCCGGATAATCTCGCAGCATACCTTCTACGCGGTTAACCACGGCAACCCATGCGCCACGGCGGGTATAGTATTCCGCCACGGAGTATTCATATTTCGCCAGACGATCTTTCAGGAACACCAGACGCTTGGTGGCGTCGGTCACGTACTGACTGTTCGGATAGCCGCGCACCAGTTTGGAGAAGTCATTGAAGGCATCACGCGCATGCTGCGGGTCACGGTCGGAACGATCCACGCCGAAGAAGCCCTGCAGCGCACTGTCGTCCAGCGCCATGTTGGTAAGACCGCGCATGTACATCACGTAGTCGATGTTAGGATGAGTTGGGTTCAGACGCATGAAACGATCGATGGTTGCCTGAGCCAGCGGCAGATCGGCATTTTTATAGTATGCGTAGATGAGATCTAACTGTACCTGCTGCGAATACGGACCAAATGGATAGCGATTATCCAACGCTTCCAGTTGCGTTATCGCCTGTTTCCAGTTACCGTCCTGCAACTTTTGTTGTGCAGTCGCATAGATTTCATTCGGCGGATTGTCAGGGACCTGTTCATTTGAACCGGAGCAGCCCACCAAAGCCAGGCTCAACGTGGCCGCTGCCACCAGATATTTCATGCGCGTCATGACGTTTTGACTTTCCTCAAATGTTTGTCCGGGAGAAACTCTGTTCCTGCTCCCGATTAAGACCAGCTACAATAGCACACTATATTAAACGGCAAAGCCGTAAAACCCAACGTTAAACGAAGAAGCAGTTTATGGCACAACGAGTAGAACTCACCGCAACAGTCTCCGAAAATCAGCTCGGTCAACGCTTAGATCAGGCTTTGGCCGAATTGTTCCCTGATTATTCGCGTTCACGCATAAAAGAATGGATCCTTGACCAGCGCGTGCTGGTAAACGGCAAGATCTGGGACAAACCAAAAGAGAAAGTGTTAGGTGGGGAAGCTGTCGCCATCAATGCTGAAATCGAAGAGGAAATCCGCTTCGAGCCGCAGGATATCCCACTGGACATCGTCTATGAAGATGATGACATTCTGGTGATCAACAAGCCGCGCGACTTGGTTGTTCATCCGGGCGCGGGGAACCCTGACGGTACGGTACTTAACGCACTTCTCCATTACTATCCACCGATCGCGGATGTCCCGCGCGCGGGCATCGTGCACCGTCTGGATAAAGACACTACCGGTCTGATGGTGGTGGCGAAGACCGTTCCTGCTCAGACCCGTCTGGTGGAATCGCTGCAGCTGCGCGAAATCACCCGTGAGTATGAAGCGGTAGCCATTGGGCATATGACCTCTGGCGGAACGGTGGAGGAGCCTATCAGCCGTCACCCAACCAAACGTACCCATATGTCGGTGCATCCGATGGGTAAACCGGCGGTGACGCACTATCGCATTATGGAACACTTCCGTATTCATACGCGCCTGCGTCTGCGTCTGGAAACCGGGCGTACTCACCAGATCCGCGTGCATATGGCCCACATTACCCATCCGCTGGTGGGGGATCAGGTCTACGGTGGCCGTCCGCGTCCGCCTAAAGGCGCATCGGATGAGTTCATCAGCGTATTGCGTAAATTCGATCGTCAGGCGCTGCACGCGACGATGCTGCGTCTTTACCATCCTATCACCGGCATTCAGATGGAGTGGCATGCGCCTATCCCTCAGGATATGGTGGATCTTATTGACGCCATGCGTGCTGATTTTGAAGAACATAAGGATCAAGTGGACTGGTTATGACCAAACTGATTGTCCCGGAGTGGCCATTGCCTGCTGGCGTGGCTGCCTGCAGTTCAACCCGCACTGGCGGTGTTAGCCAGGGCGCGTGGGAGTCATTGAACCTCGGTGCGCACTGTGGTGACAACCTGGAACACGTGGAAGAGAACCGCAGGCGTCTGTTTGCTGCGGGGAACTTGCCGTCGAAGCCAGTCTGGCTGGAACAGGTTCACGGCAAGGCGGTGCTGAAGTTGACGGGAGAACCCTATGCTTCTAAACGCGCTGATGCCTCTTACAGCAATACTCCGGGAACCGTTTGTGCCGTAATGACCGCCGATTGTCTGCCAGTGCTGTTCTGCAACCGTGCAGGTACCGAGGTGGCTGCAGCACACGCGGGCTGGCGTGGACTGTGTGAAGGCGTGCTGGAAGAAACCGTCGCCTGTTTTAAGGATGAGCCCGCCAATATTATGGCCTGGCTTGGCCCGGCCATTGGTCCTCGCGCTTTTGAAGTGGGCCCAGAGGTCCGCGACGCCTTTATGGATAAAGATCCGCAAGCGGTGGACGCCTTCCTGCCTTCTGGAGATAAATATCTGGCCGATATTTACCAGCTTGCGCGTCAGCGTTTGAATAACGTGGGCGTAACGCAGATCTCCGGCGGCGATCGCTGCACATTCACCGAAAAGGGTGATTTTTTCTCTTATCGCCGAGACAAGACCACTGGTCGTATGGCAAGTTTTATTTGGCTGATATAACCTAAAGAATCAAGACGATCCGGTACGTGCCGTTTTCTTTTCACATAATTCAGGTCATTAACCTTGAATAATTGAGGGATGACCTCATTTAATCTCCAGTAGCAAATTTGACCTGTTATGGGAGGAGTTATGCGTCTGGATCGTCTTACTAATAAATTCCAGCTTGCTCTCGCCGATGCCCAGTCCCTCGCACTGGGGCACGACAACCAATTTATCGAACCTCTTCATTTAATGAGCGCCTTGCTGAATCAGGAAGGGGGATCGGTACGTCCTTTATTAACGTCCGCTGGCATTAATGCTGGCCAGTTACGCACCGCTATCGATCAGGCGCTGAGCCGTTTGCCGCAGGTCGAAGGGACCGGCGGCGACGTTCAGCCGTCGCAGGATCTGGTGCGCGTGCTGAACCTTTGCGACAAGCTGGCGCAAAAACGTGGGGACAACTTTATTTCGTCAGAGCTATTTGTTCTGGCGGCGCTTGAATCACGCGGTACCTTGACCGACCTGCTGAAATCTGCCGGTGCGACCACCGCCAATGTGACTCAGGCGATTGAGAAAATGCGCGGAGGTGAAAGCGTGAACGATCAGGGAGCCGAAGACCAACGTCAGGCTTTGAAGAAATTTACGGTCGATCTGACCGAGCGTGCTGAACAGGGCAAACTTGACCCGGTTATCGGCCGTGATGAAGAAATCCGCCGTACCATTCAGGTACTGCAGCGTCGTACCAAGAACAACCCGGTGCTGATTGGTGAACCGGGTGTCGGTAAAACCGCCATTGTTGAAGGGCTGGCGCAGCGTATCGTCAACGGTGAAGTGCCGGAAGGCCTGAAGGGCCGCCGCGTGCTGGCGCTGGACATGGGCGCGCTGGTGGCCGGTGCGAAATACCGCGGCGAGTTCGAAGAGCGCCTGAAAGGCGTGCTTAACGACCTGGCGAAGCAGGAAGGCAACGTCATTCTGTTTATCGATGAACTGCACACCATGGTCGGCGCGGGTAAAGCAGACGGCGCGATGGATGCCGGGAATATGCTGAAACCTGCGCTGGCGCGCGGTGAGCTTCACTGCGTCGGTGCCACTACGCTGGACGAATATCGTCAGTACATTGAGAAAGATGCTGCTCTTGAGCGTCGTTTCCAGAAAGTGTTTGTTGCTGAACCAAGCGTTGAAGATACCATCGCGATCCTGCGTGGTCTGAAAGAGCGCTATGAACTGCACCACCACGTGCAGATCACTGACCCGGCCATCGTTGCGGCGGCGACGCTTTCGCATCGTTATATTGCTGACCGTCAGTTGCCGGATAAAGCGATCGACCTGATTGATGAAGCGGCGTCGAGCATTCGTATGCAAATTGACTCGAAGCCGGAAGAGCTGGACCGACTCGACCGACGCATCATTCAGCTCAAGCTGGAACAGCAGGCGCTGAAGAAAGAGTCTGATGAAGCCAGTAAGAAACGCCTCGATATGCTCAATGAAGAACTGGACGATAAAGAGCGCCAGTATTCTGAGCTGGAAGAAGAGTGGAAAGCCGAGAAAGCATCCCTTTCCGGCACGCAGACCATCAAAGCTGAACTCGAACAGGCAAAAATTGCCATTGAGCAGGCTCGCCGTGTCGGCGATTTGGCGCGGATGTCTGAACTGCAGTACGGCAAAATTCCTGAGCTGGAAAAACAGCTTGAGATAGCGACGCAGTCAGAAGGGAAAACGATGCGTCTGTTACGTAATAAGGTGACGGATGCAGAAATCGCGGAAGTGCTTGCTCGCTGGACCGGTATTCCGGTGGCGCGCATGCTGGAAGGCGAGCGTGAAAAACTGCTGCGCATGGAGAACGATCTCCACAATCGTGTGATTGGTCAGAACGAAGCGGTTGAAGCGGTATCGAACGCTATTCGCCGTAGCCGTGCGGGGCTTTCCGATCCTAATCGTCCAATCGGTTCGTTCCTGTTCCTGGGGCCAACCGGTGTCGGTAAAACCGAGCTGTGTAAAGCGCTGGCTAACTTTATGTTCGACAGCGACGATGCGATGGTGCGTATCGACATGTCCGAGTTTATGGAGAAACACTCCGTCTCGCGTCTGGTCGGTGCGCCTCCGGGATATGTCGGTTATGAAGAAGGCGGTTACCTGACGGAAGCGGTTCGCCGTCGTCCTTATTCCGTCATCCTGCTGGATGAAGTGGAAAAAGCACACCCGGATGTGTTCAACATCCTGTTGCAGGTGCTGGATGATGGGCGTCTGACCGACGGGCAGGGGAGAACGGTCGACTTCCGTAATACGGTTGTCATTATGACCTCGAACCTGGGTTCTGATTTGATTCAGGAACGTTTCGGTGAACTGGACTACAGCCATATGAAGGATCTGGTGCTCGGTGTGGTGAGCCATAACTTCCGTCCGGAGTTCATCAACCGTATTGATGAAGTGGTGGTATTCCATCCTCTGGGTGAGAAACACATTGCGTCGATTGCGCAGATCCAGCTGCAGCGTCTGTACAAACGTCTGGAAGAACGTGGATATGAAATTCACATCTCCGACGAGGCGCTGAAGCTGCTGAGCGAGAATGGTTACGATCCGGTTTACGGTGCGCGTCCATTGAAACGTGCTATCCAGCAGCAGATCGAAAACCCACTGGCGCAGCTGATCCTCTCCGGAGAGTTAATTCCAGGCAAAGTTATTCGTCTGGAAGCCAACGACGATCGCATTGTGGCAGTGCAGTAAGTCACAAAACGCAAAAACGAGCCGCTTGCGGCTCGTTTTTGTTTAAAAACCAGGCGAAAATTGAGGTCTGGAGTCGGTTTTGCCTGGAAAGTGAGCAGTCAGTAAATAAATTTCACTTTATCCTTGCAGGTTCGGAATTACTCCCTATAATGCGCCTCCACTGACACGGAACAACGGCACGCACGCCGCCGGGTCAGCAGAGAATAGCGAAAATAAACGCTTGACTCTGAAGCGGGAAAGCGTAATATACGCCACCTCGCAACGGTGAGCGAAAGCCGCGTTGCACTGCTCTTTAACAATTTATCAGACAATCTGTGTGGGCACTCAAAGTGACATGGATTCTTAATGTCTTCGGACAATAAATGAATACCAAGTCTCTGAGTGAACATACGTAATTCATTACGAAGTTTAATTCACGAGCATCAAACTTAAATTGAAGAGTTTGATCATGGCTCAGATTGAACGCTGGCGGCAGGCCTAACACATGCAAGTCGAGCGGTAGCACAGGAGAGCTTGCTCTCTGGGTGACGAGCGGCGGACGGGTGAGTAATGTCTGGGAAACTGCCTGATGGAGGGGGATAACTACTGGAAACGGTAGCTAATACCGCATAACGTCGCAAGACCAAAGAGGGGGACCTTCGGGCCTCTTGCCATCAGATGTGCCCAGATGGGATTAGCTAGTAGGTGGGGTAACGGCTCACCTAGGCGACGATCCCTAGCTGGTCTGAGAGGATGACCAGCCACACTGGAACTGAGACACGGTCCAGACTCCTACGGGAGGCAGCAGTGGGGAATATTGCACAATGGGCGCAAGCCTGATGCAGCCATGCCGCGTGTATGAAGAAGGCCTTCGGGTTGTAAAGTACTTTCAGCGGGGAGGAAGGCGGTGAGGTTAATAACCTCATCGATTGACGTTACCCGCAGAAGAAGCACCGGCTAACTCCGTGCCAGCAGCCGCGGTAATACGGAGGGTGCAAGCGTTAATCGGAATTACTGGGCGTAAAGCGCACGCAGGCGGTCTGTCAAGTCGGATGTGAAATCCCCGGGCTCAACCTGGGAACTGCATTCGAAACTGGCAGGCTAGAGTCTTGTAGAGGGGGGTAGAATTCCAGGTGTAGCGGTGAAATGCGTAGAGATCTGGAGGAATACCGGTGGCGAAGGCGGCCCCCTGGACAAAGACTGACGCTCAGGTGCGAAAGCGTGGGGAGCAAACAGGATTAGATACCCTGGTAGTCCACGCCGTAAACGATGTCGACTTGGAGGTTGTGCCCTTGAGGCGTGGCTTCCGGAGCTAACGCGTTAAGTCGACCGCCTGGGGAGTACGGCCGCAAGGTTAAAACTCAAATGAATTGACGGGGGCCCGCACAAGCGGTGGAGCATGTGGTTTAATTCGATGCAACGCGAAGAACCTTACCTACTCTTGACATCCAGAGAACTTAGCAGAGATGCTTTGGTGCCTTCGGGAACTCTGAGACAGGTGCTGCATGGCTGTCGTCAGCTCGTGTTGTGAAATGTTGGGTTAAGTCCCGCAACGAGCGCAACCCTTATCCTTTGTTGCCAGCGGTTAGGCCGGGAACTCAAAGGAGACTGCCAGTGATAAACTGGAGGAAGGTGGGGATGACGTCAAGTCATCATGGCCCTTACGAGTAGGGCTACACACGTGCTACAATGGCGCATACAAAGAGAAGCGACCTCGCGAGAGCAAGCGGACCTCATAAAGTGCGTCGTAGTCCGGATTGGAGTCTGCAACTCGACTCCATGAAGTCGGAATCGCTAGTAATCGTAGATCAGAATGCTACGGTGAATACGTTCCCGGGCCTTGTACACACCGCCCGTCACACCATGGGAGTGGGTTGCAAAAGAAGTAGGTAGCTTAACCTTCGGGAGGGCGCTTACCACTTTGTGATTCATGACTGGGGTGAAGTCGTAACAAGGTAACCGTAGGGGAACCTGCGGTTGGATCACCTCCTTACCTTAAAGAACCTGCCTTTGCAGTGCTCACACAGATTGTCTGATGAAAAGTAAATAGCAAGGCGTCTTGCGATTGAGACTTCAGTGTCCCCTTCGTCTAGAGGCCCAGGACACCGCCCTTTCACGGCGGTAACAGGGGTTCGAATCCCCTAGGGGACGCCACTTGCTGGTTCGTGAGTGAAAGTCACCTGCCTTAATATCTCAAAACTCATCTTCGGGTGACGTTTGAGATATTTGCTCTTTAAAAATCTGGATCAAGCTGAAAATTGAAACGACACATCTTAAATGGTGTGTTCGAGTCTCTCAAATTTTCGCAATCAGAAGTGAAACATCTTCGGGTTGTGAGGTTAAGCGACTAAGCGTACACGGTGGATGCCCTGGCAGTCAGAGGCGATGAAGGACGTGCTAATCTGCGAAAAGCGCCGGCGAGGTGATATGAACCTTTGACCCGGCGATGTCCGAATGGGGAAACCCAGTGTGTTTCGACACACTATCGTTAACTGAATACATAGGTTAACGAGGCGAACCGGGGGAACTGAAACATCTAAGTACCCCGAGGAAAAGAAATCAACCGAGATTCCCCCAGTAGCGGCGAGCGAACGGGGAGCAGCCCAGAGTCTGAATCAGCTTGTGTGTTAGTGGAAGCGTCTGGAAAGTCGCAGGGTACAGGGTGATACTCCCGTACACGAAAATGCACAGGTTGTGAACTCGAAGAGTAGGGCGGGACACGTGGTATCCTGTCTGAATATGGGGGGACCATCCTCCAAGGCTAAATACTCCTGACTGACCGATAGTGAACCAGTACCGTGAGGGAAAGGCGAAAAGAACCCCGGCGAGGGGAGTGAAAAAGAACCTGAAACCGTGTACGTACAAGCAGTGGGAGCACCTTCGTGGTGTGACTGCGTACCTTTTGTATAATGGGTCAGCGACTTATATTCTGTAGCAAGGTTAACCGTATAGGGGAGCCGAAGGGAAACCGAGTCTTAACTGGGCGTTAAGTTGCAGGGTATAGACCCGAAACCCGGTGATCTAGCCATGGGCAGGTTGAAGGTTGGGTAACACTAACTGGAGGACCGAACCGACTAATGTTGAAAAATTAGCGGATGACTTGTGGCTGGGGGTGAAAGGCCAATCAAACCGGGAGATAGCTGGTTCTCCCCGAAAGCTATTTAGGTAGCGCCTCGTGAACTCATCTTCGGGGGTAGAGCACTGTTTCGGCTAGGGGGCCATCCCGGCTTACCAACCCGATGCAAACTACGAATACCGAAGAATGTTATCACGGGAGACACACGGCGGGTGCTAACGTCCGTCGTGAAGAGGGAAACAACCCAGACCGCCAGCTAAGGTCCCAAAGTCATGGTTAAGTGGGAAACGATGTGGGAAGGCACAGACAGCCAGGATGTTGGCTTAGAAGCAGCCATCATTTAAAGAAAGCGTAATAGCTCACTGGTCGAGTCGGCCTGCGCGGAAGATGTAACGGGGCTAAACCATGCACCGAAGCTGCGGCAGCGACACTATGTGTTGTTGGGTAGGGGAGCGTTCTGTAAGCCGTTGAAGGTGTGCTGTGAGGCATGCTGGAGGTATCAGAAGTGCGAATGCTGACATAAGTAACGATAAAGCGGGTGAAAAGCCCGCTCGCCGGAAGACCAAGGGTTCCTGTCCAACGTTAATCGGGGCAGGGTGAGTCGACCCCTAAGGCGAGGCCGAAAGGCGTAGTCGATGGGAAACAGGTTAATATTCCTGTACTTGGTGTTACTGCGAAGGGGGGACGGAGAAGGCTATGTTAGCCGGGCGACGGTTGTCCCGGTTTAAGCATGTAGGCGGAGGTTCCAGGTAAATCCGGTACCTTTTAACGCTGAGGTGTGATGACGAGGCACTACGGTGCTGAAGTAACAAATGCCCTGCTTCCAGGAAAAGCCTCTAAGCATCAGGTAACATCAAATCGTACCCCAAACCGACACAGGTGGTCAGGTAGAGAATACCAAGGCGCTTGAGAGAACTCGGGTGAAGGAACTAGGCAAAATGGTGCCGTAACTTCGGGAGAAGGCACGCTGATATGTAGGTGAAGCCCCTGCGGGTGGAGCTGAAATCAGTCGAAGATACCAGCTGGCTGCAACTGTTTATTAAAAACACAGCACTGTGCAAACACGAAAGTGGACGTATACGGTGTGACGCCTGCCCGGTGCCGGAAGGTTAATTGATGGGGTTAGCGGCAACGCGAAGCTCTTGATCGAAGCCCCGGTAAACGGCGGCCGTAACTATAACGGTCCTAAGGTAGCGAAATTCCTTGTCGGGTAAGTTCCGACCTGCACGAATGGCGTAATGATGGCCAGGCTGTCTCCACCCGAGACTCAGTGAAATTGAACTCGCTGTGAAGATGCAGTGTACCCGCGGCAAGACGGAAAGACCCCGTGAACCTTTACTATAGCTTGACACTGAACACTGGTCCTTGATGTGTAGGATAGGTGGGAGGCTTTGAAGCGTGGACGCCAGTCTGCGTGGAGCCGTCCTTGAAATACCACCCTTTAATGGCTGGTGTTCTAACGTAGACCCGTAATCCGGGTTGCGGACAGTGTCTGGTGGGTAGTTTGACTGGGGCGGTCTCCTCCCAAAGAGTAACGGAGGAGCACGAAGGTTAGCTAATCCTGGTCGGACATCAGGAGGTTAGTGCAATGGCATAAGCTAGCTTGACTGCGAGAGTGACGGCTCGAGCAGGTGCGAAAGCAGGTCATAGTGATCCGGTGGTTCTGAATGGAAGGGCCATCGCTCAACGGATAAAAGGTACTCCGGGGATAACAGGCTGATACCGCCCAAGAGTTCATATCGACGGCGGTGTTTGGCACCTCGATGTCGGCTCATCACATCCTGGGGCTGAAGTAGGTCCCAAGGGTATGGCTGTTCGCCATTTAAAGTGGTACGCGAGCTGGGTTTAGAACGTCGTGAGACAGTTCGGTCCCTATCTGCCGTGGGCGCTGGAGAATTGAGGGGGGCTGCTCCTAGTACGAGAGGACCGGAGTGGACGCATCACTGGTGTTCGGGTTGTCATGCCAATGGCACTGCCCGGTAGCTAAATGCGGAAAAGATAAGTGCTGAAAGCATCTAAGCACGAAACTTGCCCCGAGATGAGTTCTCCCTGAGACTTTAAGTCTCCTGAAGGAACGTTGAAGACGACGACGTTGATAGGTCGGGTGTGTAAGCGCAGCGATGCGTTGAGCTAACCGATACTAATGAACCGTGAGGCTTAACCTTACAACGCCGAAGGTGTTTTGGCGAAGACAGAGACGATTTTCAGCCTGATACAGATTAACAGAATTTGCCTGGCGGCTTTAGCGCGGTGGTCCCACCTGACCCCATGCCGAACTCAGAAGTGAAACGCCGTAGCGCCGATGGTAGTGTGGGGTCTCCCCATGTGAGAGTAGGGAACTGCCAGGCATCAAT